>NZ_LGCI01000005.1:0-416322 GCF_001281525.1 Lysinibacillus macroides
TTCCACTAAAAAGTGTTCTTGTTGTGGTGCAGAAAAACCGATGAAACTATCTGAACGCACCTACCATTGTTCCTGCGGCTATGTGGCAGCTCGTGACTATAATTCAGCAATTAATATCAAAAACAAAGGTATACGCCTATTAGCGTGATCATAAGCACCAAAACTCTTGGAACAAGAGGGGTAGCTCGGTCAGTTTTCGTTGGCTAGTAAAAGCAACGATAAGTCGAGAAGCCCCCACTTCAAGCGACTCGCAAGGGTGGTAAGGGGTGGGAGTAGTTCACAGTTATCATAATGGTAAGGGGAATCTTGTTCATTAAAAAAGCGAAAACACCAAAAGAGGGGTTTTCGCTTTCAATTTTTAATGCTGATTTCCGTCTTCTGCTAGAATTTGCACACGTTCCTCAAAGCTCACGACTCTATGTAGTTCGTGTAGCATCCAAAGGTAACCAAATTCATCGCTAAACATAGCGTTGGATATGCCGAAATCAGGCATTTTTGTGACGGGTTGAACTTCTTTACAGCCTGCATTTATCGCTTTTTCATAGGTTTCAGCGATATTTGGTACTAAAATATTAAACCAAATTGGCTTGGGATCATCAGGTTTAGGGGCAATCATTTGATACTCAGGATTTTCATCCAGCATATGAAATCTTACGTCATATAGCTTAAAAACAACTTCATTCTTCCCAACTGGAAAATCTGTTACCTCGACACGTTCAATATCAAAAATTTTCTCATATAACGCTAATGCTTTTAAACTATCTGTGACAACCATATCAATTTCCACGCCAACCATCATCACCACTCCTTAAGAATCATATTTATATTATTAGCGTAACACATTTTTTCTTGTTTATGCAGTAGAACGAGGTTTTTATACTTACAACATAAATTTTTGGGTGAGATCAATGAATTTGAACGTTAATTATGCATTTAAACAATTGTTTGACAACGAAAAAAATAAAGAGATGCCGATTGTATTTTTTAATGTGGTGTTCAATTTTCACAATGGCGAGTATGAGGAGGACTAGCAATTAAGGTTAGATTTACTTATGAAAACGACAACTAATGAATGTTGAAATCCAATTTGCCCACCAATATGATGTGGGCAAATACTCTATCTATTATTAGTCCAACTAAGTTAAAGAGCATCCATCATAAAAATGAAATTGTATGAAAAGTTGATTTGTACCAAAAAACGGTGCGAATCGACTTTTTTATTTATTAAAGAATGCGGATTATGATGAACTATCGGTCATAAAGGAATTTAAAAATTATGTAACTTTTTGAGGTGATCATAAGTCTACTTTGAAGAGAATAGTTTGCTGTACTCATAGAATAAGGGGGTATTTTCCATTTGGTGTCGAGTTGAAGAAGTTTGCTAGAAGATGTTCGTGTAATTTTGACAAATTCTTTGTTTTATATGAAGCTTTTGAAGGAGAGCGGTTAGCACTCTAGTACCGAATCTACTCTTTTCAATAAAAATCCCACATTTTAGGTTTTTTTCGTGTTAAGATGATTAAGACTATTGAATAGCAAAAAGGAGATTAGGATGTTTAAGAAACTAAAGACTACATGTATTGTAACAGCAGTTGCTTTGGCTACAATTTTGCCTGGACAAGCGTCTGCATCAGCTTCTGGTAACAATGGGATTCAAATAAAAAACAATGTATCAATTATCATTAATGGAGAAACGATTAATGTCTATGATCCTATTTTAAATAAATCGGATTATTTACTATTGCCAATGCGCGCATTATATGAAGCAATTGGTGCCAGCGTGTCTTGGGATAAGGAAACGTTGACAGCGTCTGCTTATCGTAGTGGTAAGACAGTTGATTTAACGATTGATTCTATGAAAGCCTTAGTGGATGGTCAAGAGGTTGCGATGGATGTTGCGCCATTTATGTATAAAGACCGTACATATATGCCATTGCGTTTTGTGAGTGAAAACTTTGATGGTATTGTTAATTGGGACGAGGTTACTCAATCGGTAGATATTACATTATCAGACGATTTACCAGTGGAGCAGCCACAACAACCGCAGGAGGACCCCTATATCTTACATATCAATAATAAGCGTATTGTCATGCAAGATTCCATTATTACGAGGGATGGAAGAACCTATTTACCTGCTAATTATATCTATGATTACTTAAATGACTCCTCTGGGATGTGGCAGCCAGATGGTTCCTTTGAATTACAGGTTGGCGGTATGAGCTTTGTATTCAACGATGGTAGCAATCAGGCTTTGCTTAACAATGAGGCTGTGACAATGGCAGAAAAGCCATTTATCCAAAGTGGTAAAATGTACGTTCCTGCTAAGTTTCTTGTTGATGCATTAGGCGGAAATTTACGTTATATCACAGATAAAAAGGAAATGTATATTTATGTGTATCGTTATATGTACATAAGCCCGTTCCTTGAAAAATCATATGGTTCAACGTCATTCCCAACCGCTGTTCCTTCAGCGCATGTAGACGGGGACCGTGATTTATTGAATAGTGATAATCCTGAAACATTAAAACGCAAGCTTATTCCATTAAACAATGCAACACTTGCACAATATGATGTGAAAGCAACATCTGCAACGAATAAGCACCGTGTTTTTGGCTGGCATTATAATCAGTTAGGAACAGATATAAATTTAGGAATTACTGTTCAAAATACATCGACTACAGAGAGTATCAAGATTACAGACTCGAGAGGGATTAGTCAAAAAACAGGGAATAGCTGGGTCGGTCATGATATTGGTTTAACAATTGCTGATGCTGTATTAAATGATAGATTAAGAGAGTCAGAGAGTACTGGCATTGTTATTGCACCTGGAGAAACAAAGGTTATTGAGGCATACGATCTACATTTTGAATATATTATCGGCTTTATCCATGATTTAGATGTTCAAGCGGTGAATGGCGGTAAGCCAGAGTATACAATTCGTACGGTACTAACAAAGGATAACAGTGATTTAGCAAGCATTAAAACAGAGCAGGTGCCGATTGATGAGTATGCTAAGCATCCACGAGGCGCATGGTCGAGTGCTGCGATTAAGGCCGAGTTCCCAACCTATACAGTGGATTCGCCAGAGGTAGGCTATAACATCTCTAATGGTAGTACAGACAATCTGCAAACAGAGGAAAATTCAATGTCAAAAGTGAATGGAGCGGTAGGAAATCCAGGACATTTTGGTGTGAACTATAAGGTTTCTATTCCTATTGAAAATCCAACAGGTACTAGAAAAACAATTAAGATGAAGCTTGCTGGTCGTGGTGGTTCATATAGTGGTGCGATTAAGATTAATGGTCAAGTATATTTAGTACCTAATTTACGAGTAGGGGCTGAATATGTGGAATTACCTGATGTTCAGATAAGAGGTACGAAGGATACGATTGAGTTAGAACTTATGCATGCTGGTGGTGTGAATCTTCCAGTAGCGATCTATGTTGAAACAAAATAATAAAGTTCTTGGCACGCGTCATAGTTATGATGTCGTGCCAAACTTTGAATTAATATGGAGTGAAGAAATTGGCAAGAAAACTAGTAACGATTGTTGTCGTCATGTTCGTTTTGATGCTAACAGTTAGCCCGATCAATGGGCAGGCAGCCACTTTGGGTAATAA
This sequence comes from Lysinibacillus macroides, assembly GCF_001281525.1. Taxonomy (GTDB): domain Bacteria; phylum Bacillota; class Bacilli; order Bacillales_A; family Planococcaceae; genus Lysinibacillus; species Lysinibacillus macroides. The sequence continues at coordinate 3,621 of NZ_LGCI01000005.1, forward strand.
GGTCAGTGAAGTGAAAAAAGAGGTGTCACCACAGGTAACGCATATACAGCAAAGCTATCAATCAGGTTCTACTCGTCAGTTTGTAAATGTTTTAGATGTAAATTTAAACAATACATATACAAAACTAGAAATTGGTATGCCGAATCCTATTAATTCCTTAAAAACAACAACAGCAATGGCTAAGCAAAATACAACTGATGGCCATCGTGTTGTTGGTGCTGTGAATGCTTCTTACTTTTTAGGCAATGGTATGCCCGCAAATCTATTAGCTGAAAACAATGAAATTATTAACTATGGTATTTTGGGAGATTCCTATGATAGCCCGACACAAAAGCCAGTTGCTTTTGGTCTATCAAAATCAGGACAAGCAATAGCAGACTATTATTCTACGCAGCTATCTTTTCAAATAAATGGTAAAAACTATCCGATTGACTTGATTAATAGTGAACGAGGCACAAATAAAACAGTTTTATATACCTCTGAAAAAAGAACAACAGGTACAAATAATTGGGGTGTAGAAATTGTTGTAACAGGTGCTAGTCAGGATACAAGCTCTTTACATTTTGGGGATCAATTCTCAGGCATAGTTTCCCATGTGACTGCTTATGGAGCTGAAGGAAATTCAACTGTACCGGCAGATGGCTTTGTTATTTCTGTGCAAAATAAGGAGCTAGCAGCAGAGTTAGGTAGTATTCTAGCGGGTGCAACTGTTGATGTGAGCTTATCGATCGATCAAAAATGGATGGATGCTCAGTTTATTTTAGCAGCAGGGCCAATGCTTGTGCGAAATGGCAAAGTGGATATTTCGATGCCAACCAATTCAGGCTTTGCTTCAACACGTAGCCCACGTACAGCTGTAGCGATTGATGCTACAGGGACAAAGGTATTTCTTGTAACAGTGGATGGCCGCTTAAGCGGGCATAGTAATGGGGTGAATTTACCCGACCTAGCCTCTCATTTAATTTCAATGGGGGCATCCACAGCGCTGAACTTAGATGGTGGTGGCTCAACAGCGATGGTTGTACGTAATCCAGGTGGCTATTTTGCTAATCTTGTTAATACACCATCAGAGGGCAGTGAGCGGCGAGTATCTGCTATTTTGCAGGTTGTTAATACAGCACCGCCAGGACAAGCTAAATCCATTACATTAAGCAGTGTTAATCAAGTGATGAAGGGTTCATCTGTTAATATACAGGTAGCAAGCGCTTATGACCAATACCTGAATCCAATCACAATTGATCCAGCAAATATGACATGGACGGTTGAAGGCAATATTGGTCAAATGAACGGCGCAACCTTTACAGCTACACAAAAAGGTGAAGGAAAAATTATTGGTCAATATGAAGGCATTCGTACATCCATACCTGTGAAAGTTGTAGACTTAGCTGAAAAGCCTATTTTACTAGATAGCTTTGATAATGCTTCAGCTTGGACAGCAGAGGTGGCGAAGGCAAAGGCATCTTTAGCAAGCTCCAAAGATTATGCTAGACAAGGCGCTGCTAGTATGCAATTAAACTATGATTTTACAACAGCAGGAACAGAGACAAAGGCTGCTTATATGGTAGCGAAAACGCCAATTGCTCTATCAAGTCAACCTAAAAATATCGGTGTTTGGGTATTCGGTGATGGTGGCAAGCATTGGCTACGAGGTGTTGTTATTGATGGCACAGGCACAAAGCAAACGATTGACTTCACAAGTCAGGGCGGCTTAGACTGGCATGGCTGGAAATACGTAACAGCTGATATTCCAAATGATTTACCATTGCCATTGAAATTTGATCGTTTATATGTAGCGCAACCAGATGCAGCTTTACAAAAGAAAGGTCAGCTTTATTTTGATCAATTACAGGCTGTTTATAAAGATAATCATGAAGAATTGGTGTACACAGATGTAGCGAAGGGACATTGGGCATTTGCAGATGTTCAAAGCTTATATGATGAAGCATTGATTAAAGGTTATTCAAATGGAACATTTAAACCAGAAGCATCCATTACACGTGCAGAGGCAGCAACGATTATTGCACGTGCGCTTAATTTGACAACAACGAAGAATTCAAGCTTTAAAGATGTAGGCAAGAGCCATTATGCATACAGTGCCATTGCAGCAGTTGAGCAGGCTGGGATCATCAAAGGGCAGGAAGCAGGGAAATTTAATCCAAATGGACAGCTTTCACGTGCAGAGATGTCAGCGATTTTAGCAAGAGCGTATCAATTAACAGGTACAAGTCAAGTAAGCTTCTCAGATGTAAAAGCAACGCATTGGGCTTACAGCAATATTCAAGCGCTTGTCGCAAATGATTTAACAAGCGGCTTTCCCGATAATACATTTAGACCAGATGCACAAATTACTCGTGCTCAATTCGCAAGCTTCTTAAATAGATGCTTAACATTAAAATAACGCTTAACAAGCCCCTGTAGACAAAAGAACTACAGGGGTTTGCTTTTGATTGAACTATAAATAACCGCAAAACTACACAAGAAAAAATCCGCTTTGTGTGAAGCGGATTTTTGTATTTAGAAAACAATATATTTAACATATTGCTGCCAGGTTAAATCTTTAAAGTGGCTCCATTGAATTTTTTCAACAGGCATTGTGCGGAAAGTATAGGCAGCAATATTACGCGGTTGATTAGAAATTAGTGGTGTACCTTCATCTAAATAGTCCGTAAAAACAGCTGACTTAGCCGTATTAAACTCTACATGAATATCCATGAGCTGAATTTTTCCATCTGAATCAATCCGATATAGCTTTTTTTTACCTTTTTTCGTTGTCACTACCCATGATTTATCCACTTTATAGGAATCAAAGGCTTCATTCACAATAATCGAAGCTTTGCCAGTTGTGGAAAATGGAATATCCTCTAATAAGCTATCCTGCTGTAAGAGCACTTCATAGTTGGCTGGCTGTGGCAGGGCGGCTGTTTTAGCTAGCTCCTTTGCCCAAACTGTGTCGTTATTTGTAGCGATGACTTGTTTATCTAAAACAATGCCTGATAAAGCCTCCTTGACATGCTTCACTTTTAAATCAACCGTTTGCCCCTCATGTACCTTTTGCCATTCTTTTTCAGATAAATAGGCATACATCGCTTTTTCAGAGGAATAGATTTCAATTGTAAGGGTTCCTGCATCTTCCTTAACGGCTGCTACAATACCATCTACTGGGCTAATAAGTCCTTGCCGTGCTTGAATTTGTGCAATCTGTGCCTCAATAACTGCGATTTGACGATTTGTTTCAGCAATATGTCGATTTAACAATGCGACTGCTGTCGATGGTGAATTTTGCTGAGCCAGCTCAAATTTTAGCGTAACAGATAACTTATCATCAATTTGGTTAGTATCAATAGAGCTTTTTGGATCAGCACCATTATAATCATTCTCAATTAAATCAAGGGTATCCTCTAAATCACTTAACTCAGTTTCATAGGCGGTAAGCTCTGCTTCAAGCTTTGTTAGCTCATCATTTACCTCATCCTCTTTATACGTAGCAAGTAAATCATTCATCATCACTTCCTGGCCACGTTTTACATTGACCGCTGATAGACTTCTTGCATCAGCAGAAATGGTGTAGGTTTCAGCTGGTGCAACAATGGCTTCCTTATTGACCCGCTCGGTATGTGTACCGATATGAGCCTTTTGAAATTCGTCAATAAAATAAGAGCGTGCCACATGGCTATCATCCTTAAAGACAAAATAAGCATTTATACCGATGATGAGCATTGCTAGTACAATAGCGATGCTTGTCCATGGTCTTGTCCTGATAAATGCCATCAACCTAACCCCCTAGCAATCCATTCTTTAATTGGTAGCACACTAATCATACCAATAAATAAGGCCATAAATAGCTGTATCCCAATAAGTTTAACGATTAATATCTTTCTACTAGCTGCTTCCTCCCATTTTGATAGGAATAAATATTGCACAATAACAATGACGATCGTTGTGATCGTAATTTGATTGATGGTAAATAATATGAAATCTGTCTCAATTATTTGCAAGGCAAGAGGTGCTAGCGAAAAGAAAGAAAATAGCGTTGTATAGCCTGCTGCAGAGAAAACAGCAAATAAAATCGCTTTTTCAATTAATAAAAAAGTAACAACATAAAGCTGAATTTTTTTGATCCATGTATAAGGAATATCCGTTAGTAGATGCAAAATATATGTGACCCCATAATAATGGAAACAGAAATATACAGTTGCCCATAAAATGGCCCCAAGCATTGACAGCAATCGAGCTACATAGTATTCATTTTGTAAATCCATTGCGAATAAACTCGTTAAATTTTCTGTGCCCATCCCCCAAAACTCGCGAGCTGCGAATAATAGGACAAAGAGGATGAAAACTGTAAATACACGTTTTTTATAGCCAGCAATCTCGCCTTCTTCGACGATGTTTGTAAAGTAAGCTGGATTTTTTAAACTATGCCAAAACTTATAATGATAAAACATAAACAAGCGTCCTTTCCTCCAAAATAATCAATATCAAAATTGTAGTATACACTCTAAAAAGAGATGATGACATATAAAAATAGCTGTTTTTTTATCATTTCATACATGTGATGCTTCTTCTATTAGCATTAATAGTATTGAAAAAACGCATTCCGTCAATATATGTCGAATTAGATAATACTATTGTATAGTATAATTGAAATAACTTCCTGTTTTTCTTACTAGTAATTTTGAAAAATTACTTTTGATGCTCATAATTTTGTAAAAGTAAGAGAATGGCTTGAAAATATGTAATTTATTCCGATACAAAAGTAATGACTCACAATGAAAATGAACATAATCATTTTCCTATACAGATTAAAGATGAAAGGGTGGTTCGATTGAATCGAAAATTAACGGCAGGCGTTATTGCAGGTCTTTTACTAACACCTACAGCGATAGCAAATGCCCAGGAAAATGATGCACAGCCTCGCGTAATGACACAGACAGAACAAGTTGCTCCTGTTATGACAGTAGCAGCAAACACAGCCAAAGAACAAATCATTGCGCGGCTTGGCAAGCTATCTGAGAATTCAACAGATGATGAGATGGCCATTGCAAAAGAAGACCTGATCATTGTCAAAAACTCAAGTGATTTCGATTTTACTGAGGAAGAATTAATTGAGGCAAAATATAACTATATCAAAGAGCAACGTCGATTACTTGGTGAGCTTAAAACAATTGGAGATAGTATCAATGCTATTTCCTATACTAGTAAGAACTTTTTACAGGAAGTCACAAATGCTAAAGACAAATACGAAAAGTTTTTAGGAAATGCCCAACAAGAAAAATCCTACTTATATGTACAGGATCAATTTAGACAAGTGATTGTGGAGGCGCTTGAAAATGGAGAAGAAGCTCTTGTTTCAGCAATTCGAGGCACAACCTTACAGTATGGCTATGATGAAACTGGGCGTAATAATTATTTTAAAGGTAAAGGGTTCGATATTGCCAAGCTAGTTAAATTAGAAAACGATGCAACCGCAGTCAATGGAGCAACAGATACATTGGATGCTTTTGTGACAAATGCAAATGCTGATTATGAGACAGTTCTTAATGCCCTCAATGCTATAACAGTTGCCTACGATGTGCTGACACCAGACCAAAAGAAAGCCGTTGCTGCTTATCATCCAGCAGATGCTACAATCACACCTTATAAGCAGTATACAGATGTTCAAGCAAAGGTTGGAGCAGCTAGTAAGGTTGCCATAAGCATTGCAGATTTAGAGAAGAAAAAACCAGATGATTTTAAAACAGCAACGAACTTTACTAGTGCCGTTGCAGCAATTGAGAAATCGTATAATGCCCTTGATGAAACATTACAGAAGTGGGTAACAAACTACGATACATTTAAGCCATATCAGGAAGCAGCCGATATTTCGAAGCGCATTGCTGCATTGCGCGTATCAAGTGATGAGGCATATCGTACAGAGGTTGGTGAGCTTGATACAAAGTATAAGGCACTGACTGAGAAAGCGAAAGAGTTTGTCAAAAATGTAGCAGATTTGGAGCAGGCTACTACTAATATTGCTGCTGCTAAATCTATTGAAGCTCTGATTGCAGCCATTGAAAATGAAAGCAATAAAGTAGAAGCTATTCAAAAAGCACGTGAAGCCTATGATGCATCAAGTAATCATAAAGATGTAAAAAAAATTGTCAATAATTTAGCAACGCTCGTTCAATTGGAGAAGGATTATCAGGCTTCACTAAAGGTTGAAAAATTAATTACCGAGTTGGACCCAGCATCTACTACGTTCGAAAAGAAAACTTTAGCTGCCTATGCTGCCTTTGAGAAATTAACAGAGAATGAGCAGAAATTTGTGAAAGAGGCAGAGCAGCTGAAACTCTTTTACAAATATGCGGAGGCATCGAAACAAGCCAATGCATTAAAGCCAACTGCATCGGATTATCAGACAAAGCTAGCAGAGGTGAAAGTAAGCATTGCTCACTTAGATGCTACTGGAAACGCAGCTAAAGCAGCACTTGATGCAATCAAAGTACAACTTGATGCAAAGATAGAGGCGCTTGAAAATGAGGATGTAGCTGTTGCAGCAGTGATTACCCAAATTGACGCATTAAATGGTTCATCCAAGTTAGTGGAAGATATGCTAGCGGCACGTACAGCGTATGAGGCATTACCAACTTCTGCTGCTAAAAAGCGTGTCACGAATATAAAAATTCTTACAGATTTAGAGAAATCACATAAAACGGTTGTCAATGTCGTGTCATTATTTGAAAAACTGGATACAAGCGCCAAAAACTATTTGTCCAAAGCAAAATCGGCCTATACAGCCTACAATAAGCTTGCTGCGGCAGATCAAGTGTATGTTCAAAATTATAATGGCTTAAACGATATTGTGAAAGTAACAGAGGTTGTAGTACAAATTAATGCCTTAAATCCATCGAAAAAAACATATAAAGATGATGTAAAAGCAGCGGCCGATGCGTATACAGCTTTAGGCGTAACACTTCAGGAGCAGGTTGTTAATTATACAGATTTAACAAAGGCACAAGGCTATGTTGACACAGCAAAAGCGTTTGATGACCGTATTCTAGCGTTAGCCAATGAAAATCCTGAGACATTTGTGTCAACGATTGCTACCTTATCTGCTGACTATAAAGCAATGGATAAAAATGCGAAAAAGTTAGTGGAGCAGGCTAAAGCGTTAACGACTTATGAAAAAGACAATAAAGCGGTTATAAAGGTTATTCAAATGATTGATGCCTTAAACCCAACAAGTAAGGATTATACAAAAAAGGTGCTCGCTGCACGCAAAGCTTATAATGCGCTTGATGAAGTAGCTCAGAAGCGTGTCACAAACTATGCGAACCTTACAGCTGTTGAGGATGTTGCTTCATTAATTGGGCTTATTGCTTCCTTAAAGCCAACAAGTAAAACTTTTTTAGAGGATTTAAAAACAGCACGTGAGCTATATGAAGGATTGCCGGAAGAAAAGAAGCAGGCGATTATCAATTATGATGCACTAGTAGCAGCAGAAAATGAGCAAACAACAGCAGCAGGCGTTATTGCATTGATTGTGCTGACAGAGGAGCAGGATGCTGATTATTTAACAAAACTCATGAATGCGCGAGTAGCTTATGATCAACTATCATCAAATCAAAAGAAATTAGTGACAAATATTAAAGATTTAACAACACGCGAAAAAGCCGTGAAGCCAATTTTAAATGTTATGGTACAAATTAATGAATTGGACCCAGAAGCGAAAAACTTTGTAAGTAAGGTGAATTCGGTACGTAAAGCTTACGATAAGCTAACAAAGGATCAGAAAAAATATATTGATAATATTGATGTACTTTTAAAATATGAACCTATCTCAAATGTGGTGAATTTGATTAGCAAGCTAAAATCGTCAAGCAGCACATTTCTTCAGGAGACCTCACGTGCACGTTCCCTTTACGATGCGCTTCCTACAGATATGCAGCAGTATGTTACAAACTACTATTTATTAGAGGCAGCTGAGGCGAGTATTTTAGGTGCTGGTAATGTGATGCAGATGATTACAGATTTACCATCTATTGATCCAAAGCAATATGTGAAACGTGTTCAGGAAATTCGTGCAGCCTATAATGCTTTACCAAAGGATCAGCAGCGAGCTGTACAAAACTACAAGGTTTTACAAGACCAAGAGAAGGTGGTAAAGCCTGTTATCAAAGTTGTAGAGGATATTGATCGTCTGTTAACAGCGAAGGATATGAATAGTCAATATCAAAAGATTTTAAAAGCCTACGATAAGCTGGATGGGGATCAACGACGCTATGTCTATAACGATCAGCTATTGCTATCCTTAGACAATGTTATTAAGGTTTATAACAATATTGCTAAGTTAAATCCAAAGGATAAGTTTTACTTTGGTATGGTGGAAGCGGTACGTAAAGAATACGATAGTCTAAATTCAATAGATAAACAGCGTATCTCTAATTACTCGATATTATTAGAAGCAGAAAAAGGCATGGCTGATGTAAAGAAAGTTGTAGAGATGATTGCAGCACTTTCTTCCACTTCTTCATCATATATAGAGGATGTAGCGAATGCCGTTGCTGCTTATAAAACATTGGATGCTAAAGTACGGAGCCAAGTTATTAATGAGGACGTATTGAAGCAAGCTGAAAAAGATGTAGCGACTGTGTTGAAAGTTGTGCAAGCAATTGGCAGCATTGATCCAGATAGCTCAAACTTCGAGAAAAAAGTGCTGGACGCTGAAAAAAGCTATAGCGCATTATCATTAGAGCAGCAGGATTTAGTCTATAATTATCGCGTTCTCGAAGAATATCTTAAAATGATTCAATAGTATGACAAAAAAGGAGTTTTCCCTGCGGATATTGAGGGAAAACTCCTTCTATAATAAGAAATTCCTTTATGATGTCCCTTTTTTCAAAATCATGAAACTTTATCCACTAGAAATTCGTATCTTATAGTGTAAATGGTAACATTTTATACATATTATATTTGAAAGATGAAGGAGGTGGCCGTATTGAAGAAATGGATTTGTCTAGCGGTACTCTCAATAGCTACAATGATAGGTAGCTTTACAGGCATACATCAGGTAGAAGCAGCATCTGTGAAAGCTATTGATATTTCCAATTCGTATTGGGCAAATACTTCCATTCAACATATGCTATCGAGACAATATATGACCACATATAATGATCAAACATTTAAGCCTGAGCAAGCGATTACAAGGGCAGAGGCTGCTGCTGCTATTGCACGCTCCCTTCAATTGAATGCTGCTACAGCGGTGTCTACAAGCTTTAAGGACGTTTTTGTGACACATCCGTATTATCAGGAGATTTGTCAGCTTGAAAAGCTAGGGGTTATTCAAAAGGGGGATGCCTTTCAACCAGAGGAGCCTTTACAGCGAATGCAGGTGGCAAAAATGCTAGCATTGGCCTATCAGCTAAAAGTAGATAGTAAAAACCATAGCCAATTTACGGATGTTCCTCGTACACATTGGGCAAAGGATTATATTGAGTCTTTAGCAGATATAGGTATTATTGGTGGCATCAATTCTAAACAATTTGCGCCTAATCAATTGGTAACACGGGCTCAGTTTGCTGTATTTGTAGAGCGAAGCATCGATTTTCAGCAAAAAATCACAAAGCTAGAAGTAGCCTATGATTATTTAGCCAAAGATTACATTTCAACGATTAATCTTTCAACAGCATGGTCGAGAGAGGTTGTTGAATTAATCAATGTTGAAAGACAGGAACAGCAATTGCAGCCTGTTATATATGATCCTGAGCTTACACAAATCGCAGTTATTAAAGCACAGGATATGGTAAAGCGTCAATATTTTGAGCATGTTTCTCCGTACTATGGTGCACCGTGGGACTTAGCCACATTATTTGATTATACGTACACAAGCTTTGGCGAAAATATTGCACGCAATATAAAATCACCAGAAATTGCTGTTAAGGCATGGATGGCTTCTCCTAGTCACCGAGATAATATTTTAAAAGAGCACTATACGAATACAGGGGTAGCCATCGCACAAGATAGCAAAGGAAATTACTATTGGGTACAAATGTTTTCTAGTCAATAAGTAGTAGTGTGACAAAGCATCACGAATATTACAGAAATGTTACGAAAGCTTAAATTTACGATGAAAATAGGCTTTTTTGAACGCTGGAAATACCTCCAAACGTTGGTATAACAGCGTTTTTTTGCTTTCTAAAACCGTTACACAATTGAAAAATAATAATCTCCTCTTTTGTGATAGTCTATGTATAGGCAAAAAAGTTCTGAGAGGGGTATAACAAAAGTATGAAAAAGAAATGGTTACTACCGATTTTTGCATCATTTATGCTATTTTCAACAACTCATATAGATAATGCTGAAGCAGCAACAAATGCAGACGTTACTGACACAGCTTCTAAATATTTAGGTATTCCTTATAAATATGGCGGTACAACGACAAGCGGTTTTGATTGCTCAGGCTTTACTTCTAAAGTATTTGCAGATTTAGGCATTCAATTAAACCGTACATCAGGCTCACAGTATCAACAAGGTACTGCAGTAGCAAAAAGTGATCTTCAAGTTGGGGATCTACTATTTTTCAATACAAGCGGTAGTGGGATTTCACATGTAGCTATATACATAGGTGACGGAAAAATGATCCACTCTCAAACAAATCAAGGTGTAAGTTACTCAAATGTTAATGATCCATATTATTGGGGCTCTCGTTATGTAGGTGCTAAACGTGTAGCAACATTTGATGAGCAGCAACAAGTTGAAGTAAAACAAGCAGCAATCGACTTTTCTGTCTATGCTTCTCGTGCAGAAGTAGCGGGACAAATTGCGAAAGCTTTAAACTTAGATACATCTGATACAAACACTAGCTTTGTAGATGTAAAACCAACGAACGCAAATGCAGGTGCGATTGCAGCTGTAGCGAAATTAGGTATCTTTGAAGGCGATGCAAATGGTAAGTTTAATCCGTCTTCACCAATTACACGCGCGCAAATTGCCAAAGTATTGGTACTAGCATTTGATCTTGAAAATCATGGTGAAGCAAGAACATTTAGTGATGTTCCACAAAATAACTGGGCATACGAATACGTTTCCGCTCTTGCAGCAAATGGTGTGACAACTGGTGATGAAAATGGTCACTTTGGTCTTGATGAATTACTTAAAATTGATGAGTTAAAAACATTTATTCATAGAATTCAACCATAGGCCGTTCATAGAATTTACATTTTCATAGTGTAGTAGATTGTAAGAAATGATCTTTAAATAGCGTATAATGGAAGAAGGGTTTGCAATCGCAGACTCTTCTATTTTTATGATACTATCTATTAAAAAAGGATGTGATTTGGAAAAAATACATGTAACAGTTCTATTGTATGATGTTTTATTTAGTTAATTTTGTTAAAATGGACACGTTAAGAGAACAAGAAGGGAGGAAATAAGACATTGAACATCAAAAAAATTAGTCTTATCTTGTGCGTCTTATTCATTTCAGCTTCTATGTTTACGTTACATAGTGCAAGTGTCAGCGCGAATACAAATATCAAGTTTGAAGATGTTTCTAACAATCATTCAGCCTATGAAGAAATCAATTATTTAGTAAATTTAGGTGTAATCCAAGGTTATTTTGTTAATGGTAAAAGAGTTTTTGGTCCAAATAATAATGTAACAAGAGGACAAGCAGCTAAAATGGTTGTTGTTGCCTCTGGAAATAAGCCATTGGTTGTCCATAAATCTAGCTTTTCAGATGTAACAGCAGGTACTGAAATGTCAGGTTATATAGAGCGTGCTGTACAATTAGGATTTTTTGATAAAAATGTAAAAGGTCAGTTCCTGCCAAACAAGCCTTTAACTCGTGGTGAAATGAGTTTTGTATTATCGAAAGCATTTAACTTAGATACAAGCGAGTATGAGGGTGTTGATTCACCATTTATTGATATAGGTATTACACATGAATACGTAAAATATGTGAATACAATCTATTATAATGGTATTACAAATGGTACAGGTGATAAGTATTTACCAAATGATACAGTAACACGTGCACATTTTTCGCTGTTCGTTGCACGTGCTAAAAGTGAGAAATATCGTTTAGAGTTACCTGTAAAAGGGTCATCTGTTCCTGATACATCTCAGGTAATCGGCTTAATGAAAGTAACAACAGATGGTTTAAATATTCGTAAGTCAAAGGATTCTTCCTCAAATACAAATGTAGTAGGTCAAGTTAATAAAGGCGGCAAACTATCTATCTATGCCGTTGAAGGCAATTGGCTAAAGGTAACTTATAAGGGAGCATATGCTTATGTCTTTAAGCAATATGCAGAGTTTTTAGATGCAGATGGCAATGAATTAGGACCAGTTGAAAAGGAAGTTGTAACAAAAGGTGCTGTGAACTTGTATGTGAAACCAACTTCATCAGCAAAAATCATTACAACGCTTAAAGCAAATGAAAAATTACCAGTTTATAAAACGGTTGGCGGCTACTATTTAACGAAAGTAGATGGTTTACCAGGTTATATTGTAGCGAACAGCACAACAGATCCAGTCGTCGAAGAAACACCTAAGCCTAATCCAACGCCGACACCACCGCCAGCAGCTTCAGGAGATGTGCTTGGAAAAGTAACAGTTGCAAATTTAAATGTTCGTAGCCAAAGCAATGCAACATCTACAGTATTATTTAAGCTAGATAAAGGGGTAACTGTTCAAGTTCATAATATTGATGGTTACTGGGCAGAAATCTCTTATAATGGTCAAACAGGCTATGTGCATAAGTCTTATCTAAAACTATTAAATCAATCGGCGAACCCATTACAAGGTCGCATTATTATCTTAGATCCAGGGCATGGTGGTAAAGATCCAGGTACAGTATCAGGTTCCGTTTCTGAGAAAAGTATTACATTAAAAGTAGGTACACAAGTAAAGCAACTGCTAGAGAACGCTGGTGCAAAGGTATATATGACACGTACAGGTGATACCTATCCATCCTTACAAGATCGTGTAGATTTCACACAAGCAAACTATGGTGAAATTTTCGTGAGTATCCATGTCAACTCCGCTGCCAATACGTCAGCACAGGGTACTGAAACATATTATGCAATCTCTACAGGAGATATGTATCAGGAGGACATTGATTTAGCAACTTTCATAAATAATCAAATTGTCAATAACTTAAATATGAAAAACCGTGGTGTGAAGCAAGAACAATATTACGTTATTCGTAATATGGTCATCCCATCTATTTTAGTAGAGCTTGGCTTCTTATCGAATAGCCAAGATCGCAATAAAATGACAAATGATCAATATGTTACATTATTTGCAGAATCTATTTATAATGGTATTTTGCAATACTATAAAAAGCAATAAAGCTATAGAAGAAACGATTCCATTACTATTTTTGGAATCGTTTTTTCTGTTGAAAAGTGATTAAACCTTTTGGCAAAGTAAGGAGTATGATATTCAGCATGATTCTTTCTAATTTGTATATACCCATGTTCCCTAAACATAAACAAAGACAGCCTCGTTGATGGCTTGAGGCTGCCTTCTATTTTATCTTACCGTATTAATCACTTTAATATAATCTAAACTAATATAAGCTGGCTCTGTATGAAGTTGATCAGAGATAATTTGACACCAACCATTTAAGCTTGCATCCGTTATAATAACGGGCATATTGCTTTTATTAAACGTGTAGAGTGGGCTTTGACTTGTTGATGTATCTGTACGCACGTTGAGCCCAGCTGTTGTTGTCAGAGCAATTTTATAGGGATTGTTAGCATCTTTAAAGCCTAATGCCTTTTCAGCACGATAGTAGTGTCCAGCGATTTTAGCGCCCCAAAATGGATCAGAGGCATATTTCACATTAAAGCCCATTGCCTTCGAGCCAACAACTGCACCGTTTGTATAACGTCCACCAGGTGTAATGTAATTTGGCTGCAAGAACTTTTCAACAAGCTCATTAATATTGGCTTCCACACTATCAAACTTTTTATTGAGCGGATTTGTATCATACACATATAAACCAAATAGATTGTTTAAATTTTGAGCATGATCACTCATTCCATAGGCACTTTCATGCTGGGCAAGCGCTAAAATTAACATCGCATTAATATGAGCGTTAGCTTCCACTTCTTTTAAGATAGCACCTAAGCCAATTAATTTACTTTTTGTTGTAGCATCTTTATAAATTGAAGCACCCGAGCTTTCAACTTCTGCTAATTTTTGCAAAATATATTGATCTAGCTCTTCAGCCGTATATTGTGTTTTAGCACGAGCAGGTAGAAATTGATAGTAGTTATAGGCTTCTCCTGCTGAAGAACCATTCGCATTTGTGAAGTTAATGCCATCCCAGCTAAAGTATTTTTCACCTTGTTTCATAAAGCTAGGAGCCTTCCCATACACATAGCTAGCTGAATACTTATTTGATTTGTAATCATATAAAGTATGCTTAATTTCGCCATTTTCATTTGTATAGTAAGAACGCCCTTTCATTAATGCAGAAGGGATTAAGGATACGTCAGCCTGCTTTAAATAGCCAACATGGCCCGCTAAGCGTACCTTTACTTGTGTTGCATCACTGTCTAGGTATTCCATCTCAGTATTAGCAGCAACGGCTATTTGATCCTTAATTGTTTCCGAATATAATGCTACATAGTTATTCGTGACAACATAGCCTGAGGACAGTTTAAGAATTTTGTTATCGCATGTAATGACGAGTGAATGGTTTGTCAGCGCTTTCTCTGCTGCTTCAAAGCTAGGATAGGATTGCTTCACCACTAAATTACCATTTGAAATTTCCTGAACAATATAGGGGGTAGTTTGATCGTTATTACCTCCAGTATTTCCATTGTTGTTACTAGAGCTGCCATTGTTCCCATTATTATTGTTACTTTCGGGATAGTCAGGGTTTTGTTGAACGCTATCAGCAAGAGCGATTAAACGGAAAATAAATGTTGATGCTTCGCCAATTGTGGCATTGTCTCTTGGTAAAAACAGTCCGTTTGAACTGCCTTTAATCAGCCCTAGCTGAGCACCGATGGCCACATCTTGTCGGAAATCTTTAAAAATAGTGGCATTATCTTTAAATGTAATAGAAGAAGTGCCTTTTGGAATTTTTAAATAATCAACAGCTCGGATTAGCATCACAGCCATATGCTCTCTCGAAATACGGGCATTCGGCTTAAAGGAGCCATCTGTGTAGCCAGTAATAATGCCAGCAGTCGCAGCGAGTTTAATTTCGTCTGCAAATACATATGTGTTGGGGACATCTGTAAAGGTACTATTATTTTTTGTCTCCAAATTTAAAGCCTTTGCTATGTATGTAGCAAATTCACCGCGTGTCACCGTATCATTCGGACGATAGCTACCATTTTCATCTTGCAGTAAAGCTTCTTTAGCAATTAAATAACGAAGACCACTTTCATGCATATGTCCTGATAGTTCATCAGCATAGGCATTTTGGGGCTGCCACATAATTAGACTGACAAGCATCAGAAGTGATAGAAAAATTGATAGTTTTCTCATATTTTGACCCTCCTAAACTGATATTATTTTAACAAAGTTATAAAATTGGCATAAGGGTCAAATGATATGAAAAAATATAAAAAGTACCAATTTATTATAGGAAATAAGTATGGTTTTATCCAAAGCAAGAGAAAAAGCATCAAAATGGAGATGAGTTTCTTCTATTATATAGTTATTTATGTACGCTCTTGAAAAGTGAATCTCTTTTTATCGTTATTCGTATAACTAGGAAGTCATCTAAAATAGTAGGAGGGATGAGACAATATGGGTGATAGGCATTCCTTTTTTTATCCTTGGTTTTGTGAATAAAGATTGGACATTTATTATTATTGGTCTTGCATTATCAGTGGCTTTTTACGCGGGGAAGAGTAAAGGGAAAACTAAAAATAAATAGATCGCATGTGAGAAAGGACTGTTTGAAAAGATATTATCTTTCCAAACAGCCCCTTTTTTAATTAAAGCATTTCAGAAGTTGTTTTTGCTTGCATGTGTAATTGTAAGTAGTCTGGCCCACCCGCTTTAGAGTCTGTGCCTGACATATTGAAGCCACCGAATGGTTGGTAGCCTACGATGGCGCCCGTACAGCCACGGTTGAAGTACAGGTTACCCACATGGAATTCTTCACGTGCTTTTTCAAGGTTCATACGGTTTTTCGTAATGACAGCCCCTGTTAAACCATATTCTGTATCATTGGCAATATCAATCGCATGATCGAAGTCTTTTGCTTTAGCAATCGCCACGACTGGCCCAAAGATTTCTTCCTTCATAATACGAGCTGAAGGATCTACATCTGCAAAGACGGTTGGCTGCACAAAGTAGCCCACTGAATCATCGGCTGTACCACCAGCTACTAGACGACCTTCGCCTTTCCCAATCTCGATATACTCCGTAATTTTGTTAAACGCTGCTTGGTCAATTACCGTCGCCATAAAGTTAGTAAAGTCAGTTGGGTCGCCCACTGTTAAAGTGTTTGTTAATTCAACTACACGCTCCACTACTTGGTCGTAAACATCTTCTACGATTACTACACGAGAACATGCGGAACATTTTTGGCCCGAGAAGCCAAATGCTGATTTTACAATGGATTGTGCAGCTAGCTCTAAATCAGCTTCTTTATCCACAACGATTGTATCCTTACCGCCCATTTCAGCGATGACACGTTTAATCCAAATTTGTCCTTCATTGACAACGGATGCACGTTGGTTAATGCGTAAGCCAACATCACGTGAGCCTGTGAAGCTGATAAAGCGTGTTTTTGGATGATCCACTAAATAGTCGCCCACTTCTGCACCAGAGCCTGGGACAAAGTTCACCACACCTGCTGGAAGACCAGCTTCTTCTAATACTTCGATAAATTTATACGCAACGATTGGTGTCGTCGAAGCTGGTTTTAATAACACGGTGTTGCCTGTTACTAATGCTGCAACCGTTGTGCCCGCCATAATCGCAAAGGCAAAGTTCCAAGGAGAAATCACAATACCGATACCTAATGGAATATAGTCGTAACGGTTATATTCACCTGGACGGCTTTCCACGGGTTGCCCATCTTTAATACGTAGCATTTGACGTGCATAATATTCCATAAAGTCGATTGCTTCTGCTGTATCGGCATCTGCCTCTGCCCATGGTTTGCCCGCTTCCTTTGTTAATAAAGCCGAGAATTCATGTTTACGGCGACGGACAATTGCTGCTGCCTTGAAGAGCACGTCTGCACGAATAGCTGGATCCACCTTTTTCCATGTTTTAAATGCTTGGTCTGCCTCTTGCATCGCTTTTTCAGCTAGCTCTTGGCTCGCTTTTGATACGCGACCCACGACTTCTGTTTTCTTGGCAGGGTTATACGAAACGATTTTATCCTCAGTTGTAATGCGCTCGCCACCGATAATAAGTGGGTAGTCTTGCCCTAAATACCCCTCTACTTTATTTAAAGCCTCTACATAAGCAGTATAGTTCGCCTCTTGTGTAAAATCTGTAAATGGTTCGTGTTTGTATGGAATCATGTCAATTTCCTCCAATAGATAAAAGAGTGCCAAATGATTATGCACTTCTTAAGATTTTGTTAATTATATAATGCAATATTATTTGGCATTAATCAATATAAATTTTTTAAATTTTCTCATCAGCCTTTTAGATTGGTGTTAGAATAAGCTTAGGAGCATACAGGAGGACAAAATGGATAATAGTATACTACTCAGTATTTATAGATATGTTATTGAAAAAGGTGATATGGGCATTTGTGTAGTAGATACAGATGGCAAATTGCTTATATATAATAAAAAAATGCGAGAGCTAGAAGGCGTTAATGAGGATGAATTTGAGGAGAGGCGAGCACTCGAAATTATTGATTTTGAAACAGAGAAAAGTGATATTTATAAAGTTTTAAATTCTGAAACGCCTGTGCTCAATGTAAAAAAAACGTACTGGAATAAAAAAAACCAAGAGGTAACCTACATTAGCAATATTTATCCACTGCATTATGAGGGAGTTTTAGTAGGGGCGGTGGAATTTGCCCGCGATATTACACAGCTTGAATATATGATGTACCAGCCATTAAGAAGATATGGTGCGCCACTAACCTTTGATATTATTTCGGCTGTATCAGCAGTGATGAAGGATGTTATTGAAAAGGCAAAAATTGTAGCACTTAGTAGAATGCCTGTTGTGTTAATAGGGGAGTCTGGTACGGGAATTGATATGATTGCTGAAGGTATTCATCATGATTTAAGCGTAAAAAATGATATGTTTATTGCATTAATTTGCCGTAGAGATGAGGACACGATTTTAAAGCACTTTGAAAAATACATTGTTGAAAAAGAAAAAATTACGTTCTTTGCTGAGCGGATCGAATATTTATCCATGGCCGCTCAAGAGAAAATTGTGGAGCTTTTCAACAACCATCCTAATCATCATCATATGCTAATTGCGAGCGTAGGCAAAGATCCTATTGATTTAATTCAAGCACAAAAGCTATCGAAAAAATTATATCGACTATTTTCGGGTATTACGATTTATGTGCCACCGTTGCGAGAGCGAAAAGAAGATATTATGCCCTTTATTGATGACTATTTTAAACGACATCGTGATAGCTTTGGCTCCTCTATTCAAGGGTTGTCGGAGGAAGTACAAGAAATCTTTTTAGGGTATGACTGGCCTGGGAATTTAAAGGAATTAGAGGTTTTACTGGATGAAATTTCCTCGCTTCTAACAAATGAAACAGTAGTTGACTCCCATATGCTACCGGCCCATTTTAGATGGAAAATCCAATATTCCTATGAAAACGGAACAGAGGAGAAGGCTGATTTATTTATTATTAAAAATCCACACGATATTCGACCACTTGATGTCTACATGAAAGAGGTTGAGGAATATTATATTTCCAAGGCATTGGATTTTCATCAGGGTAATATTTCAAAAACAGCGGCTGCATTAGGAATACGACGACAAAGCTTACAGTATCGTGTTAAAAACTATAAGCTCAATAAAAAAAGCGAAAACATTGATTAACGATGTTTTCGCTTTTTTGGTGGATAGCATTATTGAACTGATGGATAGATTACCTAAAGTGGTGGATAGAATCGCTCAATAGGTGGATCGCCTGTAATTTTATTTGCTCTTTTTAGATAGACGGCCGAGAGCAAAGGCTACAACACCTAAGCCGATTGCTGTATTTGTTTTTTTATTAAACACTTGCTTTGTGACAAGTGCTAGATTTTGAGGGCGCTCTGCTAAACGACGCATAAAGTATCCATACCAATCATTACCAAATGGTAAATATGTACAGAAATTATAGCCTTCATGTGCAAGATCTAACTGCATATCTTTACGGAAACCATAGAGCATTTGGAATTCAAATTTATCATTGGGAATATTATGCTGTTTTACAAATTGCTTAACAAGATTAATAACATTATGGTCATGTGTAGCGATGGATGTAAATTTCCCGTGCAATAAATGATATTCAATTAGTTTTAGATAATTGCGGTCGATATCAGCTTTTGATTGATAAGCTACCTCTTCAGCCTCTTTGTAGGCACCTTTTACAATGCGAAGACGGAAATCTTTGTATTTTTCAATGTTTTCGTCTGATTCAAAGAAATATGCCTGAATAACAGTACCAACATTATTGTACTCTTTGTGTAGCTTATCAAGTAAATCAAATGAGCTATGTAAACGACCATAGTTTTCCATATCAAAGTTTACAAAAATATTGTATTGATGTGCCAGTGCTACAACCTCTTTTAAGTTTTCATAGCAAAAGTCAATATCAATATCTTGTCCTAGCTGTGAAGGCTTTAGCGAAATATGTGCATCTAATTGTTCATCATGAATTGCTTGAATCACTGCTAAAATATTATTTTTTGCTGCTGTTGCTGCAGATTTCTCAAAGACGAATTCGCCAAGGTTATCTACAGTACAAGAAATGTTTGCACGGTTTAGCTCTTTAATTGTTTGCACAACCTCTGGAATGGATGTGCCTGCTACAACGCTTTGTGCACCCATGCGTAAACCATATTTTTGGGCAGCGCTATTTAATAATTGGTTTTCTGAAAGTGCGATAAAAAAGTCACGTAATGCCATTAAAATGACCTCCAAAGTTGAAAATTTTAAATTCTTGGCGATTATAACACTTTTTTTGAAAAGTAAAACAATAAGATTTTTTTTTAACATTTTTAGAGGTCCCTCTTAGAGAGCATGAGATAGTGTCTTTATTGACTTTTCCAAGCTCTAAAAATACTTTAAAAATTTTTATTAAAAAAATTGGAACTTTTCAAAATAGTGATTATGCTTTATTTTAGAATGCGTAGATTTAATTTTTATGGGGAAAAGGAGGATTATATAGTTTATTTGCACTAAAACATTTTTATTAGCTAACAATCATGACTAAACAAGGGGGAAAAAATATGTCAGAAAATGTGTATCAATTACTTGCAATTATTATTTATCTAGTAGCAATGTTAGCCATTGGATGGTATTCATTTGTTAAAACATCGAATTTAACGGATTATATGCTAGGGGGACGTTCGCTGGGTCCTGCTGTAACAGCGCTTAGTGCGGGTGCCGCAGATATGTCTGGCTGGTTATTGATGGGATTACCAGGAGCCATTTATTTATCAGGGATTGTTGAGGCATGGATTGCTATTGGTTTAACAATAGGGGCTTATTTAAACTGGTTATTAGTAGCACCAAGATTACGTGTGTACACACAAGTTTCTAACGATTCAATTACAATTCCAAGTTACCTGGATAACCGTTTGCGTGATCATACAAAGCTGATCAGAATTGCATCAGGTATTATTATTTTAGTATTCTTTACGTTTTATGTATCATCAGGCATGGTAGCTGGCGGTAAGTTTTTTGATAGCTCCTTCGGCTATGATTATCATACAGGTTTATTAATTGTATCAGGTGTAGTTGTAGCCTATACATTATTTGGTGGATTTTTAGCTGTTAGTTATACAGACTTTATTCAGGGTTTAACAATGTTTGTTGCATTGATTGCCGTTCCTGTATTTGGGCTATTCTTAACAGGTGGACTAGGAGACACGATCGATTCGATTAAAGCCGTTGATCCTGAACATTTAAACTTACTACCATCAACACTTACAGCAGCGGCGTTGATTTCTTCGGTAGCATGGGGCTTAGGCTATTTTGGACAACCACATATTATCGTGCGCTTTATGGCGATTACTTCAGTAAAGGAAACAAAACAGGCTCGACGTATCGGTATTGGCTGGATGATTTTAAGTTTATTTGGTGCTCTTGCAACCGCTTTAGTTGGTGTAGCGTATTTCCAACAAAATGGAGGAGAGCTAAAGGATGTTGAAACAGTATTTATTGTAATGGGGCAAATTTTATTCCATCCATTTATTGCAGGTATTATGTTAGCTGCTATTTTAGCGGCTGTTATGAGTACGATTTCTTCACAATTAATCGTAACATCTTCAGCACTTGTAGAGGATATTTACAAAGCTTTATTCAATAAAACTGCAAGTGATAAGCATTATGTTTTTGTTGGCCGTATGGCTGTATTAGTCGTATCAATTGTTGCAGGAATTTTAGCATGGAATCCAGATAACTCTGTTTTAAACTTAGTAAGCTTTGCATGGGCAGGCTTCGGTGCAGCATTCGGTCCAATTATTTTATTATCTTTATATTGGAGAAAATTAACAAATTATGGTGCTATTAGTGGTATGATAACAGGTGCAGTGACTGCATTTATTTGGGGTAAGGTAGAGGTCTTAACTTCAGCATTATATGAAATTGTTCCTGGTTTTATCGTATGTTTACTCGTGGCAGTTGTTGTTAGTCTTATGACATATAAACGAAATCAAGATATTGAAGATGAATTCAATAGCATGGAAAAAATTCTGAAAGAAGAAAGATAGTAGCTATTCTAGTATTCAATTATTTTCATTGATTGAGGTGAATAAATATGCTATGGACGCCATTATTTGAAAATGATGTACCATCCCCACTTTTCTGCTCTTAGTGGAGGAAAGGTGAGAACTTCTCTCTGTTAAGGGCTGTCATCAACCTAAATAACAGACGGGGGGGAATTTAAATGAAAATTTTTCCATATATTATTGTGCTACTATCTGCAATTCTTTGGGGAACTACTGGTACAACACAAACATTTTTACAAGGAGATATTTCTCCAATTGCTGTTGCTTGTATTCGTTCAGCGATTGGTGGAGGCGCACTGCTAATTATTACATTATCGGCTCGCATGATACACTGGCAAACATGGCCATGGAAATGGAATATACTTGCGGCTATTTCCATTGCACTTTTTCAAGGCTTCTTTTTTTCATCCATACGTTACACAGGTGTCGCTATTGGCACTGTTGTTACGATTGGGAGCGCACCTGTATTTGCGGGTATCCTTGAATGGCTAATTTGGAAGGTAAAGCCGACAAAAACATGGGTAATTTCGACTACATTTGCTATTGTTGGTTGTATTTTATTGTTTGCAGTTGGTGGTGACACAACAGTAAATAGCCTTGGTATTTTGCTTGCTCTCAGTGGTGGCTGTATGTTTGCATTGTACACAAATGTGAGCAAGCGTTTAACAGAAAAAGCAGCAACATTGCCTGCAGTAGCCATGACATTTTCATTATGTGCAGTATTGCTAGTTCCATTTGCATGGCAAGGTGGATTTAGCTGGATGGGAATCTCAGAAAATATTTGGACGATGACGTATATGGGGTTAATGGCAACAAGTTTGGCATATGTGCTATTTTTAGGAGGACTGCGAGCTATTTCATCCTCAGCAGCTGTAACACTTAGCTTAGCGGAACCTTTAACAGCCGCATTACTTGGGGCATTTTTCCTTGGAGAATATTTAGCGTGGACATCATGGCTGGGTGTTGTACTGATTTTTGCAGGGATTCTAGTATTAACAATAGGAACTCGTGTAAGCAGATAACAAGTGTAATGTGCCTTTTGGGGACTGACCTCTTTATCCAAGATAGGGAACAAAAAGCATTATCTAACCAGTTGTCAGTTCTGAACTGGCGACTGGTTATTTAGTTTTGTTTGTATTCAGATAGAGTTATAATAATTTACATAGTCTTGGATAGTTTATTCTACAATGATTGTTCGTAGTACGCTTCAAATTGTTTAAGTAGAATGTTTCAGACTTTCATGTTGAATGAAATAGGGGCATTATCAGCGGGTATACCTTTAAAAGATCTGCTCTTTACGTACAAGTTGTTCCAGTCGTTGGGCTTCTCCATTTTTATATCAACACATCTATGTTTTCGCCTGTATTCACTGTCATATAGTTAATTCATTTACTACCTGTTTGATTGGTATTCCTCAGTGGTCTTCATTTTTATTTTATACAGATAACTCACTCTTGTACTCAGAGAAAAAGCACCTTCTAATTGAAGTTTAGGTTTCTAAACCCGAATTCAATCGAAGATGCTTTTTTATTTGTCTATACTCCTCTATAGCGAGAGAGTTTTTTAACTTGTTATTTTAATATGTTGGTAATAGCCTTTTTGTACTTTACTATGTGCATTTGGATGGATAAATAGCATATACTCTTGGTCTAATGATAAAGGATTTGTGGGTGTTACTATAATGGAATTCCCTGTCACTTTAGCGCTTGCTGACACTTCATTAGCCCCTAATGCTACTAGTTGAATATGTCCCTTCGCTATTTGTGACGTCAGTGATGCAGGGATTTTTATCGTTAGCTTTTGAGTATTGGTACTATTTTTAACATTTGAGAGCTTTTTATATTTTGAATATTGCTCCTTTAGTGCATCAAAGTGTGCTTGGAAAATCGGAGCGGCTGTTGTTTGAATATTAGGCTTCACACCAACCTCATGAATAGTTTTTTGATCAGGTCCTGTAAATTTACCAACCGTTAGCTTTAAGTAGCTGCCATCCTGTAGTGTATAGAAGCCTTGCATTGCGCCTTTTCCATAAGTTGTTTCTCCATATAAAATTGCTGCTTTTTGATCTTGCAATGAAGCAGCAAGCATTTCAGAAGCACTTGCACTATAGCGATTCACTAAAATACGAGTGTTAGTTGGAAACTTGGCATCTTGGTGAGCAGCAGGTATTGTATAAATGCCGTGTGCTTCCTCTAATAAATAGGCAACCTTAGCTGACGGGAATAAACCTGTAAGTTCCTCAGCCGTTGTGACATAGCCGCCACCATTATTTTGTAAATCGAGAATAAACGAGGTAGCACCACGCTGTCTTAGGTCTAATAGGGCTTTTTTTACAAGCTGTGCGCCATCCTCTGAAAAGGAGGTCATCGCTATATAGCCTACATTTCCAAAAAGTAACTCAGATTGTACATTTGGTAATGCAAATTTTTTACGTGTAATGGTTTTAGTAGATGTTGTTTCATCATTATGTTTAAGTGTAATTTTTACTTGAGTATCTTCATTCCCTAGTAATAGAGAAGAAGCTTCCTGTATAGAAGATCCTGCAATGGATTTTCCATTAATAGCAATAATAATATCTCCAGCCTGTACGTCTGCCTCAAAGGCTCCACTGCCTTCAATAACATCTTTAATCAAAATACCGTCCTTATGCTCTTCTATGACAACACCAATCCCAATTGTTGCTAGGTTAATACTGTTCATATAATCTTCAAACTCTTGCTCTGTAAAATATGTTGAGTAAGGATCAAGCATACTTATGATTTCTGAGATGGATGTGGCACTCTTTAAGTCTCCATCAATGGTTCCGACATAAGTATTATTAATGACTTCTTTAATTTCCTTAACAAGCTGTTGTTCATGACTAGCAGCATGCGTGGCAGTGAAGGGGAGAAGTAAGAAGCTTAGCATAAATACAAATGACCATATTAATTTTTTCAAAGGACACCTCTTTTCTAGAAACTCAACAAAAATTATACTCGTACTAATCCGTCATCCAATGGGTGTGGTTATAAATGGACGGGCCTATTTTACAAATTGAGTATCTCCTTTTATTATACATGAAGCAGTGAAAATAGTGGAAAATAAATAAAGAACCTGCTAGGTGGCAGGTTCTTTTAGACTGAGCGACTAAGTAAAGTGTTTTTTAGGCAACAACAAATGAAGAATAAAGCCAAGAAACGCGCCAATAATCGCTGGTAAAAGCCAGCCAAGGCTTTGCTCGTATAATGGCAATATCTTTAATAGATTTTCATAAGCTACGAGCTCTATCTTCATCTCCTTTAAGCCATCATATAGACTGACAAGGAAGGTTGGGATAAGCGCTAAAATATAAACAATTTGTCCACCTTTAAAGAACTGATCCGCTAATGATAGTACCATTAACACTATTGCTAATGGATAAATAATTAGTAAAACAGGTAAAGAAGCACTAATAATTGTTGAAAGCCCTACATTAGTAATAGCTGTACTAAAAATAGTAAAGACGATTAAAAAACTTTTATAGGAGATTTTAGGAAACAGCTTATGAAAATACTGTGCATTTGCTGTCAATAAACCAACAGCCGTTGAGATACAAGCTAGTAAAATAGTAGCAGACAAAATAAGACTTCCGAGACTACCAAAAAGTACTTCAGCTGATTTTGCAATAATATTTCCGCCATTTTCAGATGTTCCAATGGCATGAATACTTGTGTTACCAATTTGACTAAGTGAAATATAGACGAAGGATAAGCCCAATGCCGCCACAACACCTGCAAATATTGTAGTGTTCACTTGCTTTTTCTTATCTGTTACCCCCATATTACGCAATGCCTGTAAAATCACGATACCGAAAACGAGTGCAGCTAGTACATCCATTGTTAAATAGCCTTGGACAAAGCCTTCAGCAAACGGAGCAGTGATATATTTGCCTACAGCTTCTCCTGGTTCCCCCATTGGAGAGATAAAGCTTTTTCCTGCTAGCAATAGAATAATAAGCAAAAGCACAGGCGTTAAAATTTTACCTACCCGATCCACTAATTTGGAAGGATTAAAGGATAAGTAAAGAATTAGGGCAAAAAATACAACGGATGTAATGAGAAGTGGTGCCCAATGATTAGCCATAGCTTCAGGAAGCAACGGAGCAATGCCTATTTCATAAGATACGGATCCTGTTCGTGGTATGGCAAAGAATGGCCCAATTGCTAAATAGACGATTGATGTAAATAACACCCCAAAAGCAGGGCTCACACGGTTTGCAAGTAGCTGTAAATCGCCACCTGCTTTTGCCACCGCTACGATCGCCAGTAGTGGTAGACCAACACCGGTTATGAGAAATCCAATCATCGCTAGCGTAATATTGTCGCCAGCTTGTTGTCCTAATAATGGTGGAAAGATAATATTACCAGCACCCAAAAACAAGGCAAATAGTAGTAGACCTACTGCTAAATTATCCTTGATGAAATGCAAGATGTTTTTCATAATGTTAAGACTCCTTTAAAATTGAAAAGCTAAAACTTTCAAAAAATTTTAAATACAGATGTGTATGTTATCATAGGGGCGACAATCTTGCAATGAAAACACTATTGTAATATAGTCGGATTTTATAAGATTACTAAAACTTTTGAAAAATAGTCAGTATTTCCGATTTCCCTAAAAGAAATATCTAGTATGATAGACACACAAGGAAATATTTTAGCATGAACGGGGGCATTTTGGGTATGAAAAAAACAAAAAAGTGGAGAATTTTAGTTTTAAGTACAATTGCCACTTCATTTTTAGCACTACAAACAGCAGAAGCAGCAACATACACGGTACAAAAAGGAGATACTTTAACAAAAATCGCTCAAAAGCACCAAGTAACAATTAGCGATATTATGAAGTGGAATAATCTATCGAAGGACACGATTTATGTCGCTCAGAAGTTGGAGGTTCAAAAGCCGTCAACAGATACAGGACTAAAACCTTCTAATCCACCTGTATCTACCAAACCGACAGCTAACGCTCATACAGTCGCAAAAGGAGATACATTATCAAAAATTGC
The DNA here is from genome assembly GCF_001281525.1 of Lysinibacillus macroides. Classification (GTDB taxonomy): domain Bacteria; phylum Bacillota; class Bacilli; order Bacillales_A; family Planococcaceae; genus Lysinibacillus; species Lysinibacillus macroides. The sequence continues at coordinate 30,534 of NZ_LGCI01000005.1, forward strand.
TAAGCAATATAATGTGACAATTACGGATATTAAAGAGTGGAATAAGCTAGAGAATGACACAATCTATATTGGACAAGTGTTAAAGCTTTCTTCAGCAACTGTAGTGATACCTGATAGAGGTACTATACATAATGATGGAACTTCAGAAACGGGTACACCATCAAAAGTAATTACGAAAGACCCTACGGTGAGTGGACAATCTATTTATAGCAAAACAATAGAAGTAGCCAATACATTGGTAGGCACACCATATCTTTATGGTGGCAATACACCCGTAGGTCTTGATTGTAGTGGCTTTATTTTCTATACTTTTAATCAAGGTGGCTTAAAAATAGGGAGAACGAGCAGTGAAGGGTATTTTAATGGCAATACAGTACAGGTGAAAAATCCAGTACCTGGAGATTTAGTATTTTTTGAAAACACCTATAAGGAAGGTATATCTCATATGGGTATTTATCTTGGTGATAATAAGTTTATCCATGCGGGTTCAGATGGTGTTGAAATCTCTGATGTTACACACACATATTGGGCTTCCAAATTAGTAGCCTATAAACGTTTCGATGGCGTAAAATAACAAAGGAGCGATTTCTGCCTTAGCAGAAATCGCTTTTTATATAGATAAAACCGCATGAACAGTTGATGTCATGCGGTCGATTTATTCTTTGATGTTATTATGTGACACGTGCTGTCCAGCGAGAGAGGTCAGCACCTTTTGGATTCACTAACTCTTTAGGAAAAATAAATGTCCATGGCTTTGTTGAATTTGGTTGGACAGTAAGAACTGGGTCCATTTTAAAAGAACCTTTGGCGATTTGTTTCCCTCTTGCGTCAATAATCTCGAGAGGCAGTTGTTCTAAGTTAATCGCTTTACTATGTCCATTACGAATAAAGATGGAAACATTTAAGCTACCATTGTTCATAAATTTCGCTTGCAAACCTGTAAAGTTTACCTCTGTATCATTTAATTTCGGTAAAGTTTTGACAATTTTAGCAAGTTCTTCTTTTTGCTCTGCTGGTAATTGCTCTTCCCAAGTAGGGTCTAATTCTAATTGATGTTCACGTAAAGATACAAGGTTAAAAGCCAATTTCCAACCATCTTCCGGTATTTCATCAACTTGAATAGTAGGTTTCTCAAACTCAAATACCCATGGACGAGCACTTTTAGCAGGAATTGTGCCAAGTGCTTTAAAGTCAAATCGCTTAGAAGCTATAAGTTTATCGTCTTTATCCATGATGAAAAGTTCAATTTCACCTAATTCAATGGCTTCAGAAAGCGATGAGCGGAAAAATGCACGGACATGCCATTTTCCAAAGCGATCTTCTTCAATACTAATAGAAGATAACGATAATTGATTTGGCTTTAATGGTTCTAGTTCATTTGCTAGGAAATTAAAAATGTATTTTTGCTCTTGCGGTACGTCCCAGTCTGGATGGAAAGAAAGCTTTGTCTCTACTTCTTCATCGCTGTTTTGATCTGTTCCGTTATTTCCTAGTAAATCCTTTGAGTCAATGGTATTTTCCTGCACTACTTTATCTGATTTCTTAAAAAATGAAAATAAACCCATTATTGTTCCTCCATTTGTGCTTCAATTGTTTTCATAAAATCAATAACCTCTACAATAATCGAACGACGTAATTCTTGGAAATTTTTACCGAACAATTCTAAACCTTCACGCTGATAAATACGCATAGGGTCCTCTTGCTGATAATGGCGAAGTCCAATACCTTCTTTTAAATGTGCCATCGCCTCTAAATGCTTCACCCAGCCGCTATCTAAATAGCCTAGCATAATTTTAGGAATGACTTCCATCACTTGTTCGTTTTGAGCAAATTTGTCCATTTTTATAGTTAATTCATCTACAGGTGCTTGCAGGGAATCTAAAATAGGTATCACCTTGCCAACCTCTCGATCGATGGTTACAGGACTGAGGAAAAGGCTATTTAGAGTTCTTTCAATCCCTTCATAATCCCATTCAAATGAAGGGATATCGTCAGGAGTAGCATCACGTACTGCAAAGTCTACAGTTTCATAAAGCATTTGTTTTAATTGCTCTAATATATTGTCACCTGCTAAAATTTGGTCACGTAATCCATAAAGAACCGTCCGTTGATCGTTAATCACATCATCTAATTTTAAGTTGTATTCGCGCATACCATATTGAGAGCCTTCAACAATGCGCTGTGTACGGTTGATAAGTTCTTGTACATCTTTATTTTGAATAATGCCTTGTTCATCCACAACCATTTTAGTTATGAATTTTTCCACTTCTTCTTTTGCATAACGGCGGAACATATCATCTTCAATAGAGAGAATAAAGCGACTTTCACCTACGTCTCCTTGACGGCCAGAACGACCACGTAGCTGATTGTCTACACGGCGGCTTTCATGTTTTTCTGTACCGATTACATATAAACCACCAAGCTCAGGAACACCTTCACCAAGCATAATATCTGTACCACGACCCGCCATATTTGTTGCAACTGTAATACGGCCTTTTTGACCTGCTTGTGAAATTAACTCCACTTCTTGTTCCACTGTTTTAGCATTTAATAATTGGAATTGTAGGTTTTCCTTTTTCAAATAGTCAGCAACTGTTTCAGATTGGAGAATAGATGTTGTACCGATTAAAACAGGCTGTCCTTTTTCATGACGTTTTTTGGCTTCAGCAGTCACATACTTATATTTTGCCTCTTGTGTGCTAAAAATAAGATCAGGCTGATCGATACGTCGACGTGGACGGTTTGTTGGAATTTGTACAACCTCCATGCCGTATACTTCCATAATTTCTTTTTCCTGTGTTTTCGCTGTACCTGTCATTCCAGAAAGGTGCGGATACATGCGGAAATAGTTTTGAATGGTAATTTGTGCCTGTGATTTATTTTCATCTGTAATTGTCACACCTTCTTTTGCTTCAATCGCTTGATGTAGACCATCAGATAATGAACGACCTTCTAAAATACGTCCTGTAAACATATCAACAAGCTCAATTTTGTCATCCTTTACAATGTAATCAACATCGCGCTTAAACATCACATGTGCACGAACAGCTTGAATCACATAGTGGAACAGTGTTTGATGCTCCAAGTCATACAGATTATCAACATTGAAGGCAGCCTCCACCTTCTCAATTCCTTTATCTGTAAGGGAAGTAGCTTTTGTTTCATCATCGAAATCATAATCCTCATCTTTTTTGAAACGTTTAGCTAGCATAGCCGCAATGCGATGTAATTCACCATTAGATGGCATTTTACCCGCGATAATTAATGGTGTTTTGGCTTCATCAATCAATACACTATCCACTTCATCAATAATGGCAAAATGATAAGGACGTTGTGCTTTATCCGCTAAGCTGTAAGCCATATTATCACGTAAATAGTCGAAGCCAAATTCAGTCCCTACACCGTATGTGATATCAGCATTATAGGCCTCTTTCTTCGCATCTGGTTCCATCATGGGTATATTTAACCCTACAGTTAAACCAAGGAAACGATGAATTTGCCCAACTAATTCAAAGTCACGCTTCGCTAAATAATCATTCACAGTAATAACGTGGACGCCTTTACCTTCTAATGCACGAACGTAGGAGGGAAGGGAAGCAACAAGCGTTTTACCTTCACCTGTGGGCATTTCAGCGATATTGCCTTCTGTTAAAACAAGGCCACCGATAAGCTGTACATCAAAATGACGCATGCCTAACACACGCTTTGAGGCTTCGCGTACAACAGCAAAAGCATCTGGAATAATAGCTGTAATAGGCTCACCTTGATCTAATTGATCTTTGAAAATAAAAGTCATTTCTCGCAATTCAGCATCTGACTTGTTGACATATTTTTCTTCAAGGTTGTTAATTTGTTCTACTATTTTATAGTAGCGCTTTAATTGACGAGCACTTGTTTGCTCTTTGTTACTTTTGAAAATTGAGAACATGGAATATACGCTCCTTTTAAGTTGTCTAAGTGCTAGACACTTCATTATTCTATCAAATTTTACGAATGGTGACTACAACTGACTATATGGGAATCTATGAGTACTAAAATGTACAAAATATTTGTGAAATCGTGGAAAATTTTTAGAAAAAGTATATTTCAATGCTTGTTCATGCTATAATCAATGTGGATTTCAATGTAGATTACTTTTTTGAGGAGGAGAGACATGCTTCTTTACGTGTCTTTAATAGCAGCATTTATTGCATCCATTTTATTAACTCCAGTAGTGAAGCGTTTAGCATTTAGAATAGGTGCAGTCGATGCGCCAAACTATCGAAAAGTACATGCTCGAATTATGCCGAGACTTGGTGGATTGGCAATTTTCCTTGCGTTTATAATTGGTGTAGCGATTTTATATCCGTTTTTAATGGACATTTTAAGAAATGCTAAAAATGATAGTGATACTTATTTATTGGCAATTATTATTGGTGCATGTATTATTGTTGCCACTGGTGTTGTCGATGATATGCGTGAAATTTCTGCTAAGGCAAAAATGCTGGGACAGCTTGCGGCTGCACTCATTATCGTTTTTGTCGGCGGCATTCAAATTGAAATGGTGAATTTACCGTTTTTAGGTACATTAGATTTTGGTTTACTAAGCATTCCATTAACAATTATTTGGATTGTTGGTATTACAAATGCCATTAATTTAATTGATGGCTTAGATGGTTTAGCTGCAGGGGTTTCAACAATTGCACTCATCACATTAGCAGTGATGGCATTTATTATGAGCAATATGTTTGTTTTAGCAATAGCAGCCATTTTAGCTGTAGCATCACTGGGCTTTTTATTTTATAATTTCCATCCAGCGAAAATTTTTATGGGTGATACAGGGGCGTTATTCCTTGGCTTTATGATTTCGGTATTAGCGTTACTTGGTTTTAAAAACGTTACATTCGTTTCATTAATCATTCCAATTATTATTCTGGGTGTACCGATTTCTGATACATTCTTTGCTATCGTTCGTCGTTTACGTATGAAGAAAAAATGGTCTGATCCAGATAAATCACATTTGCATCACCGTCTACTGGATATGGGCTTCACACATCGTCAAACAGTACTACTTATTTATGGAATTGCGATGATGTTTGGCTTAGCAGCGATTATTTTCTCAATGGCAAAAGTATGGGGCGCGATTTTACTGGTAGCCGTAATATTGACAGCCATAGAAATCTTTGTCGAGATCATTGGACTCGCAGGAAAAAACTACAAACCGTTATTAAATTTTGTACGGATATTTAATAAATAAACAAAAAAGCAATCATACACCTGTGTGATTGCTTTTTTACGGCATTTTGATCAACCAAATAGAGAGGTCTGTGGGGGGTATCGATCAAATCGCGGGGTTTATTGACCAAATCAGGTGATTTATCGATCAGATTATTTAATTTTACCCAAAAAAAGACCATAGACAACTATTACTTTGTCCATGGTCTAAAAATTTACTTATTCGATTTCTGAGGTTTCATCGCTAGCAGCACTATTCGTGCCTGTTGTGCTAGTTGTTAGGCTTGATGAACTTTCATTGAGTCCAAGATGATTTTTGAAAATTTCTTGTATTTCTTTAACAGAACTTTGCTCTAGTTGGTAATAATAAATACCAGTAGATGTATCATCTTGCCCCTCTAATGTTAATGAGTCGATACGTGGTACACCTTGTGTTAAATACGATAAGAAGGATTTCATTTCTGCGAATGTCATATCTGTCTTCATATTATCACCAAGCGCTTTAATGACATCATCGTATTTTGTGATGGAGCCAACAGAGGCAGTCTTTTTAATAATAGCTGATAAAATTTCCTGCTGACGTTTACCGCGTTCAATATCACTATCTAGTTTACGTGTTCGCGCAAGAGCAAGAGCCTCACTGCCGTTTAGATGTTGTAAGCCTGGTTCTAAATTAATTGTATACTTATCAAATTCATCTAATTCATGCAAAGTATAAGGTACTTCTGCTTCAATGCCGCCTAAAGCGTCTACAACATCAATAAAGGCATTGAAGTTCATTCGCACATAATAGTCGATGGGGATATCAAATAATTCTTCTACCGTTTCGATAGTCGTCAATGTTCCGCCGAAAGCGTGTGCGTGTGTAATTTTATCTTTATAGCCGACTTCTGGAATATAAACATAAGAATCACGCGGGATACTTAACATCTTCACTGAGTTTGTTTTATTATTTAATGTAGCTAAAATCAGTGCATCAGAACGAGAGTTGTCAGAGCCTTGCTCACGTTTATCACTATCATCAACCCCGACAAATAAAATGGACACATTATCGTGTATAGGCTCTACTTTTGCTTCACGCAGTGGAGGAGCCTCTCGACCTTCTAATACTTCATGAGCTGAGTTTGCAGCGTGTTCGACCTGTTTTGTAAGGTACACCCCATAGGCAACTACACAAATTACCAAACTAGCAGCTAATAGAAGTGTAACTTTTATAATTAGGGAAGCTTTAGAAGATCTTTTTTTACTGATTGACCTTTTTTTCATATTTAATATATTCTCCTCTAAATTAATGGGAATAATAATGCGATGAAGCTAAATTTATCTTTTGTGCAAATACAATTTAAAATTAAAATGTAATTAATGGATACATATGTGGTCAATAAAAATAGCCTAACATAAAAATTATACTATGCATAATTCGATTCGACAATTAAAACTATTTATCTAACAATAAATTCTATAAATTGTGCATTTTCGAAAGTGATGGTTGCTTGACCATTTGTGATGTCTGTGATCCAATTTCGGAACTGCTCTTCTTCCTCCTTTGACACAGAAACAATAATTTCGACGCCCTCTAAATAACGTATTTCCTCTAGTGTATAAGATGAGCCTCTTATTTCATTTTCAACTTTTCCTAGCCATGTGTAATCAATAGCAACTTTCATAAAATGATGGAGCTTTCGTTCCACAATTTGGGCAGCCATCAAACCCTCTGTTGTTGCTTTTCCATATGCGCGAATTAGACCACCGCCGCCTAGCTTAATACCGCCGAAATATCTTGTGACCACAACAACTGTATCTTTTAGACTCTGCTTTTTTAAAACCTCTAACATAGGGACGCCTGCTGTACCACTAGGTTCCCCATCGTCATTGGCCTTTTGAATATGGTCATGTTCGCCAATAATATAAGCTGAGCAATTATGAGTAGCATTCTGATGCCTTTTTTTGATGCTGTCGATAAAGGCAATTGCATCCTCTTCCGTTTCTGCGCGTTCTATATAAGTGAGGAAGCGAGATTTAGAAATAATAATTTCACTCTCACCATATCCTTTTACGGTTAAATAATTTTCTCTCATTTGTATCAATCTCCTTTTAATTCGAGTTCCATTTTATAATTTTCGTAAAGAAAAAGCATTAAATTTTAGCATGGTGGTGCTATAATAGGTGTAGACTAATTAGGTCTATTCAAATAGTAAGTAATCATTAGACTGGGGAGTATACTATGTTTTCAAATGATACCTTCGATTTAAAGTCACTTGATGACATTTTTGATCGAATGTTAGATACAATTATGAGCTCAAAGGACGATATCTTTATTATAAGTGAACAAAGTCGAAGAAGCTTTGAAGATATGCAAAATGAGTTAGAAATTGTTCGAAAACAAATATCCATCGTAATTGATGAAGGTGATGCTTTAGAAAAAAGTACACAGCTTGCTAAGCAAAGGCTTGTGCTAGTAAGTAAAGCTTTTGATAATTATACCGAAGCACAAGTTAGAGAAGCCTATGAAACGGCGCATGATTTTCAAGTGAAGCTCTCCGTTATTAGAACACAGGAAAAACAGCTACGTGATAAAAGAGATGATTTAGAGAGAAGATTGAGAGGGCTACTCGATACCATTGAACGTGCTGATCATATTGTTAATCAGGTAAATGTCGTTTTGAGTTACTTAACTTCAGAAGATTTAAAAAATGTTAGTTTAGCGCTTGAACAAGCCAAAATGAAGCAAGATTTTGGGATACGTATTATTGCAGCACAGGAGGAAGAGCGCAAGCGTTTATCGAGAGAAATTCATGACGGACCTGCTCAAATGCTGGCAAATGTCCTTATGCGCACGGATTTAATAGATAGAACGTATCGTGAAAAAGGCATTGACAAGGCACTGGCTGAAATTGCAGATTTAAAGAAAACGGTGCGTAATGCGCTATCTGAAGTGCGGCGTATTATTTATGATTTAAGACCAATGGCACTTGATGATTTAGGTATTGTTCCGACATTAAAGAAGTATTTATCGACAGTCACTGAATACAATCCAGGTATCGAAATACACTTCCAATCGAGAAGCACAGAAAAGCGTATACCTTCAAATCATGAGGTGTCAATTTTCCGATTGGTGCAAGAATGTGTGACAAATGCCATGAAACATGGTAAATGTAAAGATATTTGGGTAAAGCTTGAATGGCTAAAGAATGCCGTTAATATTGTTGTAAAAGATGATGGTGTAGGCTTCGACCCACATATAGTAAAAGACCATTCATTTGGTATTTTAGGCATGAAGGAACGTATTGAAATTTTAGGTGGTTCACTCTCTATTACTAGTGAAATAAATCGTGGTACAACCGTTTTATTTAAAATTCCATTAGAAGTAGAGTAAGTAATTGTTGCAGAAATTTAGGGGGTAAAGACACATGACAAAGATTATTATTGTAGACGATCACCAGTTATTCCGTGAAGGAGTAAAACGTATTTTGGATTTTGAAGACACGTTTGATGTAGTAGCGGAAGGTGACGATGGTGCAGACGTAGTTACGTTATATGCTGAAAATGAACCAGATGTTGTATTAATGGATATTAATATGCCAGGTAAAAATGGCGTAGAGGCAACAGCGGAGTTAATTCATGAATTTCCAGATGCAAAAGTAATTATGCTGTCGATTCATGATGATGAAACATATGTGACACATGCACTGAAATCGGGTGCTCTTGGCTATATGCTAAAAGAGATGGATGCAGATGAAATTGTAGAGGCGATTAAAGTAGTTGCCAATGGAGGTTCTTATTTACATCCAAAAGTAACGAAAAATTTAGTGGCAGAATTCCGTCGCCTTTCAGAACATGAAAATAAAGGAAATTTCCACCAAACTGAAATCCATCGTCCATTCCATTTATTAACAAAACGTGAATGTGAAGTGTTACAGCTATTAACAGACGGCCAATCAAACCGTACAATTGGTGAATCGCTGTTTATCTCTGAAAAGACGGTTAAAAACCATGTGTCAAGTATTCTACAAAAAATGAATGTAAATGACCGTACACAAGCCGTTGTGACAGCCATAAAAAATGGTTGGGTTGAAGTACGCTAATAAGCAAAGCTGTTTTAAAAAACTACTTGATGTTGAAGTAGTTTTAAAGTGTACCCTTTGTAAAGGACATTTTGAAAAAGAGCTAGGCAACTTGTTGAAGTTGCTGTCTGTATTTTGCAGGCGGCAGCTTCTTTAAGTTCCATTGCCCACGATAATGATTGTAGTACGTCATATAATTTTTAATTTCTCGTTTTACTTCTTCTAGCGTTTCACACGCTTTGATGTTTGTTTCATCTTTAAAATGCCCAAAGAAAGATTCTTGTGGCGCGTTATCCCAACAATTTCCTCGACGTGACATGGACTGTCCTAAGCCCATTTTCTTCACCAATGCTTGGTAAATCGGGCTTGTATAATGAAATCCTTGATCGGAATGGATAAAGGCATCTTCTGCTAAATGTGCATGTTTTTTTAATTGCTTCAATGTGGTCAGAGCGATGTCCAGGTGTAAAGAAGGCGACACCTCATATGCTAGAATTTCGTTCGTCTCAGCGTCTTTAATCGTTGATAAATAAGCACGCTTGCCGTTTTTATATGTTAAATACGTGATATCTGTTAATAACACTTTCCCTGCTACACCTTGTTTAAAGTTGCGTTGTAGTTCGTTCGCGCAAGTGCGATGTTCTTTCGTCGCTTTCGCCATACGTCGGGCTGGATTGGCCTTGCGAATCGGACAAATGATGTCGAACTTCTTCATAATGCGGCGAATTCGCTTTAAGTTATAGGTAATCCCATATTGATTTTGGAGCGTCATTTTAATTTGGCGTGCCCCTTTTTTACGTCCACGGAAGTGATACGCCTTTAAAATAATGGCTTTCACTACTTCATCTGCTTCATCTTGGTTTGCACGATTTTGCGCTGATTTTTCGTTAAAATAATTGTAGAACCCTGAACGAGATACGCCCATTACTTCACATAAATAGCTCACCATGCGCTTTAATTTATACTTTTGAAGTGTCTGTTCAATTAATTCGAATTTTAGTTTCGCTTCGATTGTGATTTCTTCTTCAACATCTGCCTTTCGAGTAGATCGAGCTTTTTTAGACATTCATTTTCTGCACGTAATAGCTGGTTTTTGGCTTCTAAGCGGGCAATCTTTTCCTCCAAACTTCCCTCTTTTTGTGAGGGACGTCCCGAATTTGTCTTTCGTGTATCTTGTAAGCCTTCCACACCGGTTTGTCGATAAGCTGCACGCCAACGTTTTCCGGCAGAGCTAATTCGTTGTAAACCAATTAATTCTACATTTAGACCTGCCTCTTCGAAAATTTCTCTTGGTAATTTTCCTTTGTCATTTTCAGCGATGAAATGACGTTTGAATTCATCTGTATACGTAATCGCTTTCTCGCTAACTGCTTGTACATTTGGATTACGTTTTAGCTGTTTCTGTTCTTCTTTTGTAAATAATTGTTTGGTCATCTCTCATCCGCTCCAACATCTTTTTTCTCATTATAAAGAAAAATACCCTATACGATAGTCTTTTTTCAAAGTGTCTATCGTATAGGGTACATTTTATTTTTAAAACAGTTTTTTATTTTTTCATAATGATACAATCTACATAAGTAAACGAGCTAAGCTTTCACATTATTGCAGGTAGACTTTTATGCAAATCATGCAACATTTTATAGCTTAAGGCGTCCTAAGAAAGATGTAGCAGGTAAATGTTGAAAATACACAACAAAATTCCTACGATAGGATTTATATGCTACAATATGCGCGGGAGGGTTTTTGATGTTAAAGAAAAGTTTTCTAGCAGTTTTAATCTTAATGGTATTAACTGCCTGTGGTAATAAAGATGAGAAGATGAGTGATGAAGAACGAGAAAAGGTCATAGATGATGGTACAGTGGGCTTTGAGATGACAGGGGGCAATGTTGAAAAGGCTGACAATGTACCAGATGCAGAAGAAAAGGCAATTTTAGCCTCTTTTGATGAGTATATTGCAGCACTTAATGCTGAAGAAATTGATCGATATATGGAAACCATCTCGAAAAGTCCAAAAGGCTTTAACTATGATGAAGAAAAAATATATGCAACAGAAGTATTTGAGCAATTTGATATGAAGCGTGAAGTAGAAAATGTTACAATTGCAAAATTTGAACCTGAGAAAGAGGCTCAAGTATTTGCAAATATGAAAATGCATTCTCTTCAGCTTGAGACAAAAGTTGAGCATGAAAGTGCAGGACGTCAGGTCACGGTTTTTGTAAAGGAAGATGGTGATTGGAAGGTCACAAGCGTCTTTTATATTGGTGATGACTCACAATCAAGTACAGGCAATTAACCAATCATAGCTATCTTCATTCATCTGGGTGAAGATTAGCTTTTATACATAGAACATGAATGTGCGACGGAAGCGAACCTAAGTCACATTCATTTCTTTTTGTAGAAAATAAATTGTTATCTTGTTTCAAGTAGAAGACTTCGCCCTCAATAGGCGTTGAGATAAATGTATGTTTTCATTTTATGCAATGGCTGACAGAATGAACACTGGATCAAGATAAAAGCCTCAGTGGATTTCACGGATGTTGAATAGAATTTCCCTCGCAAACTCGAAAAAATCGAGACGAGAGTTAGCCAAGGCATAAGGGATTGAAGCAATAATTGCACCGCGTTGAAATTGATTGTAAACTATGAAGAATAGGAGAGTGGACAATTAGATGAGGACGGCAATCGTAACAGATAGTACGGCATATATTACGGCTGAGAAACGTGCACGCTTAAATATTCATATGGTACCGTTAAGTGTTAATGTCTCAGGTCAATTATTTGCCGAAGAAGTAGACATTACAGCATCTGAATTTTATGATAAGGTGCGTGGAATAAAAGAATTTCCAAAGACAACACAGCCTCCAATCGGAGAATTTGTCGCCCTTTTTGAAGAGTTAGCGAAGGATTACGATGAGGTTATTGCTATTCATTTATCAAGCGGCATTAGTGGAACATATCAAGGGGCAGTACAGGCAGGCGAAATGGTGGAAGGTATTGAGGTTCATGCCTTTGACAGTGAAATATCCTGTGCGGTTCAAGGCTTTTTTGCATTAAAAGCAGCTGAAATGGTGCAACAGGGCTTTTCAGCACAAGATATACTCGCAGCATTAGCGGATATGCAGCAGTATACCCGTGCTTACTTTATTGTAGATGACTTAGCACATTTACAGCGTGGTGGGCGATTATCTTCTGCTGCAGCGCTGATCGGTGGCTTGCTGCAAGTAAAGCCAGTTCTGCATTTTGTTGATAAGGTTATTGTACCTTTTGAAAAAATTCGGACACGTAAAAAGGCATTAAAGCGTGTGGAGGAATTGTTAGCAGCAGATGCAAAGAAGTATGAGGCGATGAATGCCGTTGTTATTCATGCCAATTGTGAAGAGGAAGCCCAGGCATGGTTAGCACAATTAGCAGCCACCTACCCGAATGTAAACTTTACATTGAGCTATTTTGGTCCTGTTATCGGTACTCATTTAGGTGAAGGTGCAATGGGCTTAGGCTGGACAAAAAAATAAATTATAAGTGCGAAGGTCTCTACAGCAAATGTAGAGGCTTTTTTATTTTAGTGCAGCAAATTTTTTGCATTGAAGGCAAAACATCAGATACAGAAGACGCCCACCTCCATAGATGACAAGATGAATGCTTACTATTCAGCAAGTGTCATAGATTTTGAGAAAAATTTTTTTACGCAAGCTCGAAACAATATTATGTCCATGAAAGGAGAAACATTTATGAAATATACAGGTTGGATATTACCACCAGCATTGCGAGATTTTCATGAAGGGCGTATTTGGTTAAAAAATCATTCACCTTTTTTACCCATAGATATTGATAAGGCAATTACACATCAATATTTTCATATACTAGAGGGAATCCAAAAAAATCCATTTAATAAATGTAATCGTTGTCATAATATAGACCCTGAGCTATTTACGATATTTGAATGTGCAAGCTGTCAGCAGCCATGTATCTACTGTCGGCATTGTATTCAAATGGGGCGGGTGAGCAGTTGTACACAGCTAATACTTTGGACTGGACCTACCGCCATAAAAAAACGTAAGCATGTATTAAAATGGACAGGGCAATTTACGGAGCTTCAACAGCAGGCTGCCGATGAAACATTAGCAAGCGTAAAGGCAAAGCGCTCACATCTTATTAGTGCAGTTTGCGGGGCTGGAAAAACCGAGCTACTTTTTCCAACTGTTCATGATGCATTAAAGCGAGCATTACGTGTTTGTATTGCTACGCCACGCACGGATGTTGTATTAGAGCTATACCCTCGTTTTCAACAGGTATTTCCCAAAACGGTGATTCATGCTTTATATGGTGGAGCACCAAAGCAAGATGGCTATGCGCAGCTTGTGCTAGCAACAACACATCAGCTTTATCGGTTTGATCAGGCATTTGATGTGATGATTGTTGATGAAGCAGATGCCTTCCCTTATACATTTGATGAAACATTGCAAAAAGCTGTAGAAAAGGCTAAAAAAGCAGATGCACCTATTGTTTTTGTGACGGCGACCCCTTCCTTAAAACTACAACAGGCTTTTCAACATGAAAGTACTTCATTTATCCCAAAACGTTATCATAATCATCCATTACCAGTTCCTCAATTTGACGCTTTATGGAACTATGAAAAAAGCTTTTTTCGAGGAAAAATCCCAAAAAAGCTAAAACACTGGACGGAACAACGCATTGTTCAAAAGGAACCGTTTTTAATATTTTTCCCAACAGTCGCATTAATGGAGAAGGCGGCATTACTTTTTCAATCCATTAATAAACAAATACTCGCTGTGCATGCAGAAGACCCTGAGCGTAAAGAAAAGGTATTAAAGCTAAGAAATAAGGAAATCCCAGGACTATTAACAACGACTATTTTAGAAAGAGGCATTACGATTCGAAATGTACAGGTAGCAGTTGTTGGTGCAGAATCCCCGATTTTTACTGCCAATGCGCTTATTCAAATTGCAGGACGTGTTGGGCGGAATAAGGATTTTCCTGATGGAGATATACGATTTTTTCATCATGGTATAACGACAAAAATGGATGAAGCACGTGCAAAAATTATTTTTTATAATAAGGAAGGATTTTCGTTATGAATAAAATCGAATCTCGGTGTTTATTATGCTCACAGCCTCTAAAGACCACAATCTCCTGGAAGGCTTTCTTAACAAAACAATTTTCGCCAACTATTTGTGAAAAATGTAGTGCTCGCTTTGTCCCTGCACAATCAACAACAGCACTTTATCAATATAATGAGACAATGAGAGAGTATTTGCATCAATTAAAGTTTTTACAAGATGTCGCTCTTGCAAAGGTATTTCGGCAGGAGCTTTATACCCGATTTAAAAAGGAAAAGGCCATTATTCTACCTATTCCAATGCATCCCATAAAACAGCAGGAACGCACCTTCTCACATACCGAGGAGCTTTTAAAGGCAGCGTATATTCCCTATATTCAGCTACTAGAGAAAACAACAACGGAGACACAAAGCTCAAAAAATCGAGACCAGCGCATACACGCATCTCCACTTTTTCGTTTAAAGGCAGGGGCACAGGTGGAATATAAAGATTACCTACTTTTTGACGATATAAAAACTACAGGAACAACTTTAAAGCATGCTATAGAGGTGTTAATGACAGCAGGAGCTAAAAATGTCCAGTACTTCACATTAATTGATGGCTGAAAATATGAATCGGTTATGTATATAATAGATTATGAGTATATCATTGATAGATTACGATGACTGGTAAGAGGAGGAAAAGAGATGGCAGAGGTTCGCAATTGTCCAAAATGTAATGAATTTTTTAACTATATAGGCTTAAGGGAAGTATGTCATAAGTGTGCGCAATCAGAGGAAGAGCTGTATCAGATTGTTTATCGTTTTTTACGTAAACGTGAGAACCGAGCAGCAACGGTAGAGCGTATTGTGGAAGCAACAGGAGCAGAGCAGGATTTATTATATAAATGGGTGCGTAAAGGACGTTTACAGCCAGCCATGTTTCCTAATTTGGGCTATCCCTGCGATAATTGTGGCCATCTTACGAATAAAGGAAAGCTTTGTACGAAATGTCAGGATGATTTAAAGGCAGATTTACGTACATTTGAAGCGGCAAAGGAATTCCGTGAAAGTGTAGAAGAACGTGATCGTGCAACATATCATTCAGATCGTAAGCGTTAGACAATTAGAGGTGTGTTAATTTTAAACAAAATTAACACACTTTTTTAGATGTGAAAACTTAACATTATGTGAGACAATCCGAAATAATAGGAAGAGAAGACTTTTTGATGGGAGGGTTCAATATGAAAATTACATCTTATGGTATTCATGCGATGGATGCCTATAAAAAACAAGTACGCAATGTTAAATCGGATACAAACAAAGCATCTTTTGCAGATAAAATTGAAATTTCCAAGGCTGCACAGGAGTTGCAAGGGGTATCAACCTATGGCACTGAGCGCGCAGAACGTGTCCAACAATTGAAAGAGGATATCGCTTCAGGTGAATACAAAGTAAACGCTCGCCAAGTAGCAGAGGACATGCTGAAATATTATCGTTTCTAAGGGGGTGTTCATGATATGTCTGTAGAAGCGATATGTTCTACATTAACTATGCTAGAAAGAATGCATAAAAGCTTACTTGAACTAGCCTATAAAAAAACAGAAATTATTAAAGCTGGCGATATCGAAGCACTGGGTCAATTGCTCAAGGACGAGCAGGCACATGTAGCAGCCATCGATAAGTTCGAGCAACAGCGTCAGAAACAAGTAACGGATTACTTTGAGGCAAAGGGAGTTGCTTCAACTGACAATAGAACTGTGGCGGATGTCATCGAGGCCGCTGAACAACAAGCTGATAAAGAAGCATTATCAGCAGTTCGCGATCGTTTATTAGTAATTATTAACGACTTACGAAACCAAAATGACTTAAATCAAAAGCTTGTATTCCAATCACTACAAATTGTTAACCTAACATTAGATTCCTTGAAACCTCGTACAGAGCAAATAAACTACTCTAGTAGTGAGGTACATGGTACAAATAGTGTAGCGAAAAAATCATATTTCGATTCGCAAGCATAAAAAGGGAGGAACAACAATGCGCTCAACATTTATGGGCTTAGAAACAAATAAACGAGGTCTCTTCACACAACAAACGGCTTTATATACAACAGGGCATAATATTTCGAATGCCAATACATTAGGCTATTCTCGTCAACGTGTTAATATGCAAGCAACACCTGGCTTTCCAAGACCAGGTTTGAACCAACCCAATTATCCAGGTCATCTTGGAACAGGTGTAGAAGCAGGCTCGATTCAGCGGATTCGCGATGAATTTATTGATCGACAATATCGACAAGAAACAAATAGGCTAGGTTATTGGGAATCCACGGTGAAGTCTATTTCACAAATGGAAGATGTAATGGATGAGCCTTCTAAATATGGAATTAACCAAGCGTTTACAGATTTTTGGAAATCTATGGAGGATATTACGAAAGATCCACAGTTATCGGCTGCACGTCAAGTGTTAATTGCTAACGGGAGAACCCTTGCAGACTCCTTCAATTATATGGATCAACAATTAAAGAAGATTCAGGGGAACATCGGAAATGAAATCAAGGTTACAACAGACAATGTCAACTCGTTACTTAAACAAATTGCACAGATTAATAAGCAAATTGAAATGGTAGAACCAAGTGGCTATGTGCCGAATGATTTATATGATGTGCGTGATGTATTAGTGGATGAGTTAAATAAACAGTTACCTGTCTCCATTTTACGAGAAAAAACTGGTGGGTTAGCAAAAGATGTAGCAGAAGGCACAATGACGATTACTTATGTACCAACAGATGGCAGTGCACCAATTACTTTAGTGAAGGGCAAAGAATATGCAGCACTTGCTGTGATGGATAGAAATGGTCTCCGAGTTGATGGTGAGGAGGATGACCCAGCAACAGGAAGTTTTGCAGAGTTTCAGGAGTTTCGAGTTTCTGCTATTGGAGACCCACCAGCCGATCCAACAACAGGTTCTTTTACTATTAACTACGCTCAGCTACATAAAGAAGGTGGAGGTTTGCGAGCACTAATAGAGGCATATGGGCATGATACAGGGCAAGGTCTTTATCCAGAAATGCTAGCCAATTTAGATACATTAGCTAATGAATTTATTACCACGTTTAATACGATTCATCGAGCAGGCTTTGGTTTAAATGACACTTTGGGCAATCGGGATTTCTTCAGTGGTACGACAGCTAGAGATTTTAGAGTAGTGATTACGGATCCAGAAGATGTGGCTGTATCTGATACGGCAGGTGAATCTGGTAATAATAAAAATATGCTTGAACTAGCAGCGTTACAATCTAAGGCAAATGCTATTTTAGGTCAAGCGACATTTCAAAACTACTATAGAGGAATAACAGGGAACTTAGCTGTCAGAGGGAAAGAGGCAGATACTAATGTGAAAAATTCACAGGCACTACACTTACAAATCGCAAATAATCGTGCTTCGATGAGTTCGGTTCATTTGGATGAAGAGATGACCAATATGATTACATTTCAACAAGCCTACAACGCCAATGCACGTATGATTACAGTCGTAGATGAAACATTAGATAGAATTATCAATGGAATGGGACGAGTAGGACTATAATCGTTATTTAAAAGGAGAGTTAATAATGCGTGTTACACAATCTATGCTATCTAGTAATATGTTAAGGAATTTAAATAATAGTTATGGGAAAATGTCAAACTATCAAGATATGTTGACCTCTGGTAGAAAATTTACCAAACCATCTGAGGATCCTGTTGCAGCAGTGATGGGGATGGGGTACCGTGTGGATCTTGGTAAAACTGAACAATACCAACGTAATTTAAGTACAGCAAATTCATGGTTGGATTCAACAGACGAAGCACTTGATCAAGCGAGTTCGGCATTAAAGCGTGTCAAGGAGCTGATTGTACAGGCAGCAAACGATACAAATGGGACTGAACGTCAAAAAATTAATGCAGAAATGAAACAAATTAAAGAGCATCTACGCGATATTAGCAATACGCAAGTTGCTGGGAATTATATTTTTTCAGGTACACATGTAAACGAGCCGCTCTATACGGATAAAATAGGTCCACAAAATCCAGCTGTTACAACACTTGGCAAAGAGAAAACGGTTGAGATTGATGTGTTTGATGGAATTAGAATGTCCATTAATACACCAGGAGCTGAGTTGTTTGGTGAACTAGATGACTTTATGGCCCATGTAACAACCATTTTAGACGATGATACTAAAACCAGTGATGAGATCAGTGAAGCGCTTGGCTTACAAGTTATAGATGGTGCTGGTACAACAATCCCAGCACTAGATAGCGTTCATGAAAAGACATTGAAAATGCAAGCAGATGTTGGAGCACGTCAAAATCGTGTCGAGCTGATGGAAAATCGACTAGGAATAGGTGAAGGAAATATCATAAAGCAAATGTCCCTAAATGAAGATACGGAATATCCCGCAACGATTACCAATATGGTAACACAAAGTTCCATTCACCAAGCCGCTCTATCAGTAGGAGCAAAAATTATTCAGCAAACCTTAGTAGATTTTATAAGATAAAATCTACTAAGGTTCTGCCTCGAAAGCGAAGCGGCAGAGGCAAACGTTTTTGTATTTGAAGTAGATTTTATAATATAGAATCTGCTAAGGTTCTATCCTGAAGGCAAAGTGGAAGGGGAAAAATAGTAACCTATTATCAAAAAGTATTTGACTAATCGATTTAGATATTTTTTGGAAAGGTGAGATGCATATGAAATTACCGCAAATTCAAATTCGTACAACGGATATTCAGATGAATTGGCAAAAACAGGCCCCTGTCCAGCATATTCAGCAGCCACAAGCTAAACTAACAATTTCTCAGCCTGCTGCAACACTTGAAATGCATACAACACCGGGCAAATTGACAATTGATTCCTCAGATGCTAGAAGAGATTTAGGCTACTTTCCAACTGGTGAAATGATAAAGCGCTATGCACAAGAGGGAAAGCAAGAGGCTATGAGGGGTCTTGCGCGTCGTGCTCAAGAAGGGCGACAAATGATGGAGAGTGCTGGTAAAGGACAAAAAGATGCTGTGATCCAACAGATTGCTAAACAAAACCATGGTCCAAAAAGAGAAGGACCATATAATATTAAATTTGTCCCTTCTGTCGGTTCGGTGAAAACTAACTATCAACCTAGCAAACTAGACATCAATATTACACGTAATAAACCACAAATTAATGTACAAGTAAACAAAGCAATACATGATTACACACCTGGTAAAATAATGGGAACAATGGTGCAAAGACCGCGTGTCGATATTGATGTTCTCAGTTAACAAGCGGATAAAATAAACAGAAGAAGGGTTCAAAAATAGATGAAAATTAATACAAAATTTTTAGGTGAGATAGAAATTGCAGAGCAAGATATTTTAACATTCGAACATGGTTTAATGGGATTAGAAGAATATACAAAGTTTGCTTTATTACCACTCGACGTCGATTTACCATTAGTTCTTTTGCAAGCAACAGAATGTGCGGAAATCAGTTTTATCCTTGCGTTTCCATATGCTTTTAAGCCAGACTATAACTTTGATTTAAGCAATGACGATAAAGAACAGTTGCAAATTGAAAAAGAAGAAGATGTAATGACCTATGTGATTATTACATTAAAAGAACCATTCCAAGAATCAACATTGAACCTACTAGCACCAATAGTGATGAATAGTAACAAAAAGCTAGGTAAACAAATTGTGTTACATGACAAAGATTACCCGTTACGTTATCCAATTCCAACACTAAAGGAAAGTATGAAATAATGTTAGTTTTATCTAGGAAAAAAAATGAGTCCATTATGATTGGTGAACAAATTGAAGTGAAAATACTAGCAATCGAAGGCGAGCAAATTAAGATAGGCATTGTCGCACCAAAAGCAGTAACAATTCATCGGACAGAAGTATTTCAAGCGATTCAAGGTCAAAATAAAGAAGCACTTGCGATGACGACAGATGTATTAGAACAGTTGAAAAAGCATAAATAGAATACAAAAGGAGATACTTAGGCAAATTTGTCTAGGTATCTCCTTTTATGTTGAAGATCAAAGTTGTGTTACTTAATTTGAGAGTAATTTATAGTCTTGAATCTGTTTTACTAATAGGCAGGGTTTCTTTCAAATTTTATAGGTCCTTTCTTCAAATTTTTTAATCGCTCGATTAAATATTTGTTGTAAATCATTGGTTGTCTGTTCAAAAAAATGATTTGTGGTAATACGATTTTGCATATCATTGGCTTTTTGTTCGTAGTATTCCCTATTGCTTTTGAGTGTCAATATTTCTTGTGAGAATAATGTTAATTCTATACAATTCTCTTCCCCGGTGTATAGGCTAACAGCAGCAGTAGGATCAGTTGTAATAATGGGTAACTTGGCCCACATAGCTAGTGCTCCACTAATTCCTTCACCAAATCTAGGTGGATTTACATAAATATCACAAATATGATATAAGTCAAATAAATGTTCTTCATATTCTATAAATAGTATTCTCTTTTCATCTACATATTTTTGATAAGAATTATTTATTATCGAATGATATTGTGTACCTACAATCAACCATTTGCTGTCCATATCTGTATCTAAGACTTTTATTAGTTGCTCAACAAATGCTTTTGTGATTTCGGCTTCTAACTTAGTGCCAACTGTGATCATCACAAAATCCGAATCAGTCAATCCATACATTATTCGGTTTTTGATAACAGCTTTTTGAGGTTGCTCTATTTTGGTTGTATGGGATATATATTCTTGATCAGCAATATTGGTTTCATCATAAAATTGCTGTATTTGACTTTCCGGATAACCACTCGTGAATACATCAACAAATTGACAAGCTTCTTCTCCACTGATCGACTGACTTACGATAGGGAAATACGGATACAATAAATCGGTTACTACATTATAAGATGACCCTATCTTATAAATAATAGAAGGTTGGAAGTCAACAATTGCTTGTACATCTTGTTGTATCCGTTGTGTTCTTTCCAATGTACAATTGGAGTAATAGACATCTATTTCTGTATGTAAATGGGGGCGATGATATAATTGTTGTGTACTAGAACTTTTTATTGTATAGGCCATTAGCCACCCTAACTCGTTTGGTGAATAGGTAAATAAATCCTCAACGAAAATTTTTATATCTGCTTTTGGATAATGCATTTTCAATTCATTTACATATTGAACTGCCAACTTAGTTGGACCATGTTCAATAGATAGAAACTGCCCTACAACAACCGCTATTCGATATGGTACTCGTTTTTGTTCTTTAGGAAGTGTTATTTCCTTTCTCCAAAATTGATTAATTTTTCCCATTAGTAGTAATTGATCAGCTATCATCCCATCATAGGTAGGTTGATTGTGGGCTGTTTTATAGAACAAACTATTTGTGATGAGTGCATGAACTTGACTTGGATGTAAGCGGTCAAAATGTTTCTTTAAAAATGTATACTGCCTTTTTAACACAGACTGGTCTCTAAGTAACATACAAAATGTGTTATAATTTGCAAATGATACAAGTGGAAGCTCAGCTATGTCCAGATATGCTAGTATATAACGGAGAACCTCATCTGCTTTCCCCTTTGTTTTGGCATGTTCGAACAAAGTGAATAAAAAGCTTCTTTTTGTAAAGTCACTTTCTGATGTTGACATAATAGCGTGTATGAACTGGTACATTCCAAAGGCTGTTTGGATATAAAAAATCTTGTCTTGTGCATCGGATTTTTTCAATGGAATCAATTTTTTATTTGCTAACGAAAAATGTGTTTCAACAAAATTGCCTTTACTAACAAACTGTAGATTATGTCTCAACTTTTTCTTTTCCACCAGCCTGAAATCCTCTATAGGAGAAATATCATTTAATAGACGTTGGTTAAATAAAAACGTTAAGTAACGATTGTCCACTTGATGCTGCTGATGCATATACACCTTGTGTAATCGTAAGTTGGTGCTATCTGCTTGCAGTATATCTAGCATAAAATCGACATTATTTTGGCTATCCATTGTTAAGAAATTTTTTTGCGCATTTGTTAATAATTCACTGTTTTTCGCCACAATAATGACGCCATCTAATAGCTCTGAATAAAATTTAGCACCAAAATGACCCAAATCCACTACGTTCGTTTGTAAAATAATCCTTGTCTTCGCAATTTCTCTAGCAGGTAGTATATCCTTTATAATTGCTTCCACAATATCTGGAAACATATCTCGGGCTGCAAATTGATAGTTAAACACTTCAAATTTTATCGGTAACGTATTTGTAAAATATTCGAAATCTTCAACAGTTAAACTTTCCGAAAAAAGATTAATTAAAATTTTCCTCATATTGTTGAACATCCTCTCTTTTTAATCATTTTTCGCTAAATTATTAACATTTTATTTTTAATCTGTTACAAATCAGCAATGATATCTTTATAAACATTTTATCAAAAAAAAAAAGAATTGGAATTACTAATCGTCACATTAACAATAATCCATCATGATAGATAAAACTGAATTAATTAACTGTCTTCGTTATTAATTCAAATGGCTAGCAGTCAAAGTAGAAAATTCAGTAAAGATTTAACCAGCGCTAGTAAATCCAAAAAAATAAAAAAATAAAAAAAACTATTAAACTTTTTTAAAACATTACGATATAGTAAATGTAGGGTACAGGGGTTATAAAAATAATGTCTGTTCCTATAAACCACATGGACGTGGAATAAAAAACATTCAAGGAGGAATTCCAAATGAGAATTCAAAATAACATTGCAGCGTTTAATGCACATCGTAACTTGGCAAACAATACAACAAATACGAGTAAACACCTTGAGAAATTATCTTCAGGTTTCCGTATTAACCGTGCTGGCGATGATGCAGCAGGTCTAGCAATCTCTGAAAAAATGCGTGGGCAAATTCGTGGTCTACAAATGGCATCTAAAAATGCACAAGATGGTATTTCATTAATTAAAACAGCTGAGGGTGCATTAGAAGAAACACATGCAATATTACAACGTATGCGTGAGCTAGCTGTTCAAGCATCTACACAAACAAATGAACGTGGAAATGTTGCTGGTAATGCTGCTTCAGCAGCAGCGCTTCAGGCTTCAGCAGCTGTTCTTCGAGGTTCATCAGCTACGCTAAGTGCTTCAGCAGCTGTTCTTCGAGAGTCTGCAACTAAACTTCAAGCTTCAGCAGATGCTCTTACAAGTTCAGCAGCTAGGCTTCAGGCTTCAGCAGATCTTCTTCAGGCAGCTGGTAGACTTGCTTCAGCAGCTAGTAAGGCAGCTTCAGCAGCTGGTAAGGCAGCTTCAGCAGCTGGTAAGGCAGGTTCAGCAGCTGGTAAGACTGCCTCAGCAACTAATAAGGCAGCCTCAGCAGCTACTAAGGCTAACTCAGCATCTGTTAAGAATGCATCGGCTACATTAAAAGCTGGTAAGGGTGAGGGTAATACAGATGCGGCTTCAAACAAAGATATAGGGAAAATTCAAGAAGAACTGACTGCTCTTCGAAGTGAAGTAGATCGTATTTCAGAGCAAACTGAATTTAATAATATGAAATTATTAGATGGTACGTACCAAGCTAAAAAACTCCATATTGGTGCGAACCAAGGGCAAAATATTGAAATAAATATTGCTAACATGGATCTTAAAGGACTTAATTTGACAGATGATCAAGGGAACAACTTGATGGAAATTACTTCCCGAGCAGAAGCAGACGCTTCCATTAAAAAGATTGACGATGCCATCACAAAAGTATCCACAGAGCGCTCACGCTTAGGGGCTGTACAAAATCGTTTGGAACATACTGTTAAAAACTTAGGCACATCCGCTGAAAACTTATCTGATGCTGAGTCTCGTATCCGTGATGCTGATATGGCTAAGGAGATGATGGGCTTCACTAAGAACAATATCTTAATGCAAGCGGCTCAGTCGATGTTAGCTCAAGCCAACCAACAACCACAAGGTGTGCTTCAATTACTTCAATAAGCATCCATAGAAAAAGTCTTCTCTTTGAAGGCTTTTTCTTTATATTCACAAAACATAACCGATACATATAGAGAGGTGAACAATATGGAGCAAGAACAACCTACAATTGAATATATAGAAACAAAAACAGGGTTACCGACAGTAGTTTTAGGTGGCTATTTGTTACATAGTAAATATGACCCCGAAAAAGAAGCAGCCAAAATTGCTGAAAAAGAAGTAGAGCCTGGGTATGTCCACGTGCTATTTGGGTATGGCTGTGGTTATCTGGCAAAAGCCTTGCAAAACAAACTGCAGGATGATCCATTGCTTGTCTATGAGCCTACAAACAGTGGTATCAAACTAGACACAAGCACAGAAGATATCATGGTTTTAACAGATAAAAAAGTGTTACAACAACAAGTGAGAGCTTATCATGGAGAGTATGACACCAATATTAAATTAATTAGTTCACCTAATTACAATAAATTATTTCCGCTGGAGCATCGTAGTGTGAATCTTATCGTGAAAGAAAGTTATTTAGCAGACCAGACAAGGAGAAATACCATCAAATTTTTTAGTGATATTTGGCAGCAAAATGTCCGCAACAACCTCCTTTATTTAGATGGGGCAGGAAGTGTTAGGGATTTGTATAAACGCTATACCCAGCCTGTTATTGTCGCTTCGGGAGGTCCATCGCTTACAAAGCAGTTACCTTTATTGAAAAAGATAGCCCATAAAGTGGTGATTATTGCAGCGGGTTCTACGATTAAATCCTTGCTTGCGGCAGATATTGAACCAGATTATGTGGTCACAATAGATGGAGCGGTCATTAATTATGACCTTCATTTTAAAAATCTTGAAGTAGGGAAAACAAAGTTAATCACAGCATTAAGTAGTCACTATAAAATAACAGAAAAATATCAAAATAATCTGTATTTTTATGGAATGGGTATAGAGGATACTATTTTGGACTATTGTGAAGAAAAGCTAGGTATAAAAATACCCATTATGCTTAATGGTGGAAGTTGCGCCCATACAGCATTACATATCGCTACATTTATTTCCAATGGACCTGTAGCATTGATTGGGCAAGATTTAGCTTATACGAATAATCAATCCCATGCCACGAATAATGCGGGCTATTTGGCTATAGATGAGAACTGGTTAAAAAATAATCATGCTTTTGAGGTAGAAGGGTATGATGGTGGCAAAGTTTATACGGATTTGATCTTTAATTCAATGCGTCAACAGTTTGAGGATATTTATGAAGTGTTAAAAGAAAACTGTATGATTTATAATTGTACAGAAGGTGGAATTAAAATTGGTGAGATGCCTCAAAAATCATTTCAAGCCTTTTATCAAGAATTTGTGGAGTCTCTACCAGTAAGAGAGCAGCAGGAGGTTAACTACAAGAAACAAACTGTAACGTTATCCCAATTACAAACATTTTTCAAAGATGAATTGGCTGTATACCGTCAATTAGAACAACAATTACAAAAGGCACTAGATGTGTTAAGAGAAAAGAAGTCAACCGTTAAATTTACAAAACCTGTTCTTAAAAAATTAGACAAGATTGACAAAAAACTAATTAGATTGTACGATCAAGTGTTACTTGATAGTGTTATTTATCTTATTATTATAGAAGTACGCAAAGATTATAAAAAAGGAAAAGATGAAACTCAGCAACAGATTTATGAGCGTGTCTATAACCAAAGTAAAGCTTTGTATGAAAAATTGTTAGATGTTTTCCAAAAAGCTAGACACTATACACAAGATGTTTTATCCAAAATTGAAGAAAGAGGTGCTCAGAAATGACGGATTTACACGAAGTTATAGTAAGTTATAATGAATATATCAATAATGTACCAAACGGAGCTAGTTATATCGCTGAACAGTTAACAAAAGGGAACAAAGAGCCAGCGTTAGTAGCGATTCAGGATTTTTCAGAAGGTATGCTGTGGCTAATTGAGGTTCAGCCATTATTGCAGGAATATGGCATGAAGGTTGAATTACCTATCCATCAAATTCAAGATTTTTTAGTAGAAATTAATGAAGGATTAGCTAAACAAGATTGGGTGTTAGTGACAGATTTATTCGAATATGAAATTTCACCCTTTTTTGCAGAAAAAGTACAAGGACTATACCAGTAAGTAAGGAGACTTTGATGAGTAAAGTATTAGTAACAGGTGCAGATGGTTTTATTGGCTCTCATTTAACAGAAGAATTAGTACGTCAAGGCTATAATGTACGTGCATTTGTCTATTATAACTCCTTTAATTCGTGGGGATGGCTTGACCAATCTCCACAAGAAATTAAAGCACAATTGGATGTTTTTTCAGGTGATCTTCGTGATCCCTATGGTGTGAAGGAAGCGATGAAGGGCTGTACACATGTTTTAAATTTAGCAGCTCTTATTGCGATTCCCTATTCTTATCACTCACCAGCAACTTATGTAGATACGAATATTACAGGAACCTTGAATATTGTCCAAGCAGCTAAAGAATTGGGTGTAGAGAAAATCGTACATACATCAACAAGTGAAGTATATGGTACCGCCTTATATGTACCGATTGATGAAGAACATCCCTTGCAAGGACAGTCACCATATTCTGCTTCTAAAATAGGCGCAGATCAGATGGCATTGTCATTTTATCGTTCGTTTGATACACCAGTGTCTATTATTCGTCCATTTAATACGTATGGACCAAGGCAATCGGCACGAGCAGTTATTCCAACGATTATTAGTCAATTGGCAAGTGGTCAAACAACAATTAAGCTCGGTGCAATTAGTCCAACTCGCGATTTTAACTATGTAAAGGATACAGTACAAGGTTTTATTTCCGTGATGAATGCAGAAAAATCAATTGGTGAAGTGATTAATATTGGCTCTAACTATGAAGTTTCCATTGGTGAAACAGCAGAAATGATTGCGGATATTATGGGTGTCAATTTAACTATCGAAACAGATGAGCAGCGTCTTCGCCCAGAAAAAAGCGAAGTAGAACGTCTATGGGCAGAAAATAAGAAGGCAAAAGAATTACTTGGCTGGCAACCCCAGTATGGTGGGAAAGAAGGCTTGCGTAAAGGCTTAGAAGAAACAATTGAATGGTTTACAAATCCCAAAAATTTAGCTCAATATAAGGCAGATGTTTATAATATATGAATCAACAATGGATAGATTTTGCTAAAAGTATAAAAAAACTATATGGTAAAGATTTTGTAGCCTTACATGAGCCAACATTTAATGAAAAAGAAATTGAATATGTGACAGATTGTGTAAAAACAGGATGGGTATCATCTGTCGGCTCATATGTGACACGTTTTGAGGAGGATTTGGCGAAATTTGTTGGTGTGAAGCGTGCTGTTGCGGTTGTTAATGGCACAGCAGCTTTACATATTGCCTTGAAAATAGTAGGCGTAGAAGCAAATGATGAAGTATTAATGCCTTCATTAACTTTTATTGCGACAGCGAATGCAGTGAGTTACTTACAAGCAGTGCCGCACTTTGTCGATGTGAATGAAGAGACACTTGGTGTAGACCCTGTGAAGCTTGAGGAATACTTAGCACAAATTGGGGAGGTGCGCAGTGGTGAGCTCTTTAATAAACAGACGAACCGTCGTATAAAAGCACTTGTGCCAATGCATACGTTCGGCCATCCTTGTATGATGGATGATCTCGTGGCTATTTGTGAGAAATACAACATTGTCCTCGTAGAAGATGCGGCAGAGTCTCTCGGAAGCTATTATAAAGCGAATCATACAGGGACATTTGGTAAAGTAAGTGCGATAAGTTTTAATGGCAATAAAATTATAACAACAGGTGGCGGCGGTGCAATCTTGACAGATGATGATGAGCTAGCTAATTATATCAAGCATATAACAACAACTGCTAAAGTGCCGCATCAGTGGGATTTTGTTCATGATGAAATCGGCTATAACTATCGTATGCCAAATATTAATGCAGCGCTTGGCTGTGCACAATTAGAAAAGCTACCGATATTTGCCGAGCAAAAGCGTACGCTAACAGATTTTTATGATAAACTTGTCGCAAATTTAGATGGCGTGCACTTAATGAAGGAGCCAGCTCATACATCAAGTAATTATTGGTTACAGACGTTAATACTTGATGAAACGTATAAGCGTGATGAAGTTTTGCAACTATTAAATGAAGAAGGTGTTATGAGTCGGCCTATTTGGACACCGATGTATGAGTTGGTAATGTATAAAGATTGTCCGAGGATGGATTTGTCAACAACTGAATATTTAAAACTGAAAATAATTAATATACCAAGCACACCCTTTAAAGGTTCGAAATAATCAAAAGGTTTTATACACTTACTAAATTACGCGATTAGGAGATTAAAGTATGAATGAAATTGAAGAAAAAGAGCAATTAGCTTTATGGGCTGAGGAAAGAAAAAAACATGACTTAAAGTATCCAGATGAAAATGTAATTCGATTTTTAAAGAAAAACTTTAAGACAGGTAAAGATAAAAAAATACTAGATTTTGGTTGTGGAAGTGGGAGACATACCCTTATAATGGCTGAAATGGAATTTATGATTTATGCCATGGATTACAATAAGGTTTGTTTAGAACTAACAAAAGATAAACTAGGTAAGGTTAATTATAAAGATGTAGAATATATTTTAAATAAAAGATTAGAAATCAATCTTCCTGATAGGTCTGTGGACTGTATTGTTGCATGGGGAGCATTATTTTTCTTTAATAAAGTAGAACGAGAGCTATTTTGTAAAGAAATGAATAGAGTATTAAAGCCTGGTGGATTAATTTTAGCAGATTATAGAACGCTGGATGACCATTTGTACAATAGAGGTACAAAAATAGAAGAAAACTTATTTAAGCTAGATGATAGTTCAGCAGGGAGCCTAAAAGATTTGATTTATTGGTTTTGCAATAAAGAAGAGCTTATTGCGTTATATGAACACGAAGGATTTGATATTATTAATATAGAGAAGAAAGAACTGATTGTTAATAATATGACGATTAAAAATTCTCATTTTCACATATGGGTTAGAAAAGGAGAAAAAGAGATTTGAATAATTTGATGGAGTGGGATAAGTTTGAAAAAATTTATCGAATATACAAAAAAAAATATGATATTCGCTTTTGTAAAGTAACAGATTATGATAACTTGATTTATTTCATCGATAATTATTGGCAAAAAGGACACATATTTACCAAATCTAAGAGGTTATTTGATTGGCAACATTTCGATAAAAAAAAAGAGCGTTATAACTTTGTAATTGCTGTTGATAAGGTTTCTAATGAGATTCATGGTGTTATAGGATTTATAATGTCAAGTATATATGATGAAAATATTGAAAAGCCTATTAGATGGGGAACTATATGGAAAGTACGAGATGATGTAGGGGTAAAGGGACTAGGCCTTGCATTAAAATATTACTTTGAAGTTAATGCCCCAGCAAAATATGTAGGCGGACTAGGTTTGTCTAATTATTCAAAAGTAATAAATAATAAATTAGGTGAGCAGGTAGGGAAAATGAACCTTTATTATATTTTGAATACCGAAATTGAGCGTTTTGTATTAATAGATAATGTTAATAAGGAAAATAAAGTGCCTCAAAATATAGTATGTAAAAACAAATCTTTAAAAGAAATAAAGCCTGAAATATTTATTGCAAATTCTCAAAAATATTATAGCCATATTCCAGAGTTCAAATCACCTTTATATTATATGAATAGATATGCAAAGCATCCTATATATAATTATAAATTTATTGAAATTAATAATGAACATAATGACGCTATCGCATGTTTAATAGTTAGAAAATGTGAGGCCAACGATTCATGTGGATTATTTGTAGTAGATTATATTGGAAATGGTTTGGAATTGGATGGATTATATAATGAATTCCAGTTTTTATTGCAAAAATATAATGCTGAATTTATCAGCTTTTATGAATATGGTTTAAATAGCGAAGGTATTGTTGCTGGAGGATTCACAAATTCTAATAGTAATGAAATTGTAATACCTTTATACTTTGAGCCGTTCGTTAAAAAGCATATCGACCTAGACTATCATTTTTATACAAAAGAAGACAATGTGAATATAGTGATATTTAAAGGTGATGCGGATCAGGATAGACCGAATAAATTATTAAAGGAATAAGATAAAATGAACGTTTTAAATTATTTTGAAAACACTGTAAGCAAATATCCTAATAAAATTGCTCTTGTTGATAATGAAAATGAATATACTTACTCTCAAGTAATGGATAAAGCAAAAAAAATAGCAACGGTTATTAAATATCAAAATAAAAAGCCTATTCTAATAATATGCAATAGAGAAGTATCTTCAATAATCTCTTTTTGGGGCACGATATATAGTGGGAATTTTTACGTACCATTAGATGAAAACATTCCATTAAAAAGATTAAAGGCAATTGTTGAAAATACTAATCCAAATACAATGATCTTAATGAAGAATAATGCTACAATTGAGGAATATTGCTTAGCAAAAAATATTCAAATTATTTTTTGGGATAAAAATTTAGATAATATTGAAATAGACGATACATTTATTAATAATATAAAAGAAACTATGTTAGATATAGACCCTTTATACATGGTTTATACATCAGGAAGTACAGGTACTCCTAAAGGTGTAATAAAGAGTCAAGGATCGATGATAAATTTCTTTCAGTCATTTCAACAAACATTTTCATTAAATCAAGACGATATTTTTGGGAATCAAGCTTCTTTCGATTTTGATGTTGCAGCTAAAGATATTTTTCTTTCAGTATTTTTGGGAGCTAAGTTAGTCATAATACCCAAAAAATGCTTTTTAATGCCGATTGAACTAATTAAGTTCTTAAACAAATTTGAGATTACGATACTTATTTGGGCAGCAGCAGCAATCCGTTTTGTAGCAAATAGTAAAGTTTTATTTAAAAAGAAGCCAGAATATCTAAGAA
Organism: Lysinibacillus macroides; assembly: GCF_001281525.1. Lineage (GTDB taxonomy): Bacteria > Bacillota > Bacilli > Bacillales_A > Planococcaceae > Lysinibacillus > Lysinibacillus macroides. The sequence continues at coordinate 61,776 of NZ_LGCI01000005.1, forward strand.
AGGTCTTCTTTTCTGGAGAGGTTATACAAATTAAAGAATTGCAGCAATGGATTACAAACTTAGATGGAATAGAGTTTGTTAATTTATATGCACCAACAGAAGTAACCGGAAATTGCATGTATTTTAGCATAAAGGAACTTGATGATAGATATTCTAAATTGCCTTTAGGAAGAACATTTTCCAATATCGATGTAATGATTCTTAATGAAAATAATTTACCTATTTGTGAAAATGAACATGGTGAAATATATATTAGAGGATCATTCTTAGCGAAGGGTTATTATAATGATTTTGAAAAAACGATTGAAAATTTCGTTCAAAATCCATTGCATAATAATTACCCCGACATAGTCTATAAAACAGGTGATATAGCAACTGCTTTAAATGGTGAATATTACTATGTAGGTCGTGCAGATAATCAAATAAAACATATGGGCTATCGAATTGAATTGGAAGAAATTGAACAAATGGTTTACACTGGATTTGATAAAATTCAAAGATGTTGTGCCCTATACGATAAAGATAAAAATATAATTGTATTAGTGATTCAAAAGTTTAGTGAAGAAGAAATAAATGTAAGAGATATTCTTTCAACAACTTTACCGAAGTATATGCTGCCTTCAAAATATTTATGGATTGAAAAAATTCCTGAAAATTCTAGAGGGAAATTAGATAGAATAGCTACTTTAAATTATTATAAAGGTTATGGAGAAATATGATGGATAATAATATATATGAAAAAATTTTAAATATTTTACAGGAAATAAGACCTGATATAAATTTCACTTCATCTGAAGGGTTAATATCTAATGAGATTTTAGATTCTTTTGATGTAATTACAATAATTTCATTAATAATGGAAGAGTTCTTAATTAAAATAGATGTTGATGACATTACACCGGAATATTTTGATTCTGTAACCAATATTGTTACATTAGTACAAAAAAACATAAATCATGGTTAAATGAGTTAATTTCATAATTCTAACCCCTTGTCTCCCAAGGGTTTCAAGACAATAAAAAACGGGCACCTCCCCATTTTGGTATAATTTAAGTGACCAAACCAAAATCAACCAAGAGGTGAATGCCCTATGACGATTGTAAAACAAATGAGCCTTTTTGACATCCATGAATTATTGAAAATGGAAAGTTCTCGTCGTTTTGATGCGATTTTAGCCACTTTCGATGTGCAGCCGATCTTTCAGCTATTTCGAAAGAAGACGATGCGTGGTGCTCCACGTGAATGTAATTACGGGGCGATGATTCAATCATTGATTATTCGCATTGTCGAGCGTATCCCAACCGTTAAAGATTTGGTCAATCGTTTAACGGTTGATTTTGTCTTTCGTTTAGATTGTGGCTTTTTAGTTTCGGACACCGTGCCATCTGAAGCCTCGTATTCACGTATGGTCGACGCGATTAGTCAATCAGATGTGTTAGATCGCATGCACGATGAACTGATTCAGACTGCTTTTACAGAAGGTTTTCTTGAAGAAGAACATCTTGGTTTTGACGCGACACATTTTGAAGCGAGAGATGCCGCAAAACCTTCTGAGAAAAAAGAAATCGCTCCGAAAAAACGGGGGCGTAAATCAAAGGAAGAACGTGCTGCCTGGCTCGCTGAACAAGCCGAAATCGAAGCGAATCAAACGACTTATGAAAAGAAGTTGGAAGTACAAATAACCATTCCATTGATGACTCTTTGGCAAGAAATTCCCATTGAACCAAAGTGGGGCATTAAGAAAAATAGCGATGGTAAAAACACATTCTGGTACGGCTTTAAAGGGCATTTAGCTGTTTCGACAAAAAGCCAGTATATCGTGGCGCGTCTGATGTCTTCCGGAAATCTGAGTGATAGTAAAGCGGCGATTCCGTTACTAAAAAAGGTGAATCACATCATGCCTAACCATTTCACAACGGCCATTTTCGATGCGGGCTATGATTATGAAGCGATTTATCGCCAAATATGGATACATGAGATGAAACCTGTGATTCCTTATGTGAAAAGACGCGAAGGCGAAATGGTTGGTTTTGATGAGCATTTCCGTCCAACCTGTGTGCGTGAACATAGCTACTGTTACGACAGCTTTGATGAAAAATATCAGACGCTTAAGTTCACGCGTCCAAAAGAATGCGCAACCTGTCCATTACGTGAGGATTCGCTCTGTCAAAAGGTATTTAAAATTAAATGTGAAACAGATCTCCGCAAATACACGTATCCAGCACGTGGCTCCGTAGTATGGAAAGCAATTTATAAGGAACGCACAGCTGTCGAACGAGTAAATGCCTATTTAAAGCAATTCTTTCAGTTAAACAACGTCCGCCACAGAACCGGTAGAAAAGCCAAACTGCACTTCAATCTCGTGACGTTTATTTATAATGCCTGCAAATTAGCAGTCGATCGTATGAATGTATTTTGACAGCTTCAAAACAACGCAACGTAATTTTAAAAAATTAAAAATCAGGCACAGGAGCAGTCTAAGCTCTTAAAAAAATCGAATTATGAAATTGATTCAAATAGAATTTGAATCAAGTTTATTGATGAAAATTATTTTAGGGTATCGCTAAGTTTAATTACGATACCCTTTTATCGTACCGCCTTTTAAACGATAAGTATGTATAGAACAATTTTAAAGCTCTAAAACATTTTGGATATATATCAGAATCGTTGCTTAGGCACATTCCACTACAGGCGGACACGTTGCTGGGGGCTTCCTCGTTGCTAGCACTCTTGTGGGATCTCAAGCTGTTCGTTAATCCCTAAGGAGGCTGTATACTTAATTTTGTAAGTTTATTACCAGATTGAAAAAACCTCTAAGTTGGTGAAGAAAGATAAAACAACTTTAGATGAGGTTTATCATGACAAATTATGATTTACTTCATTTAAAAAAGTATTACAGGCGTGTTGATTAGGGAAAAATTGTATGAGTTTTTAGCAATGTTTGTTGATTTTCTATATTATTTTCCTGTATAAGTAAGCCCGATTATCTAGATTGTAGCGAAGGACTACTCGACTCCCGCGGGATAGCGAGACAGACGAGACCCTGAGGCCAATATGATGTTGGTCACAAAGGCGTTGCTGCTGTCGCGCAGATAAATTGTCACAGGACGTGACGCTTTTAGCCTTTGTTCCTTTTGCAGAGGAAGCAGCTCGGCGCTCGCCCGCAGAAAAGCGAGTAGTCCGTAGCGGAAATCACCTTTTCTAGTATTGGGGCAGGATAAAATTGGTTAATCAACACACATGAAAGTATTATGAACTATTATATGCATCAAAAAAAGAGGAGGTCGCTCGAGAAACAGGTTTCATTCAATGTGAGTGTCAGTTAACAATCAAAAATTTTCTATCTTTTCTTTTTCAAAATTACAAAAATATAGGAAGTTATTGAAGGTTTTACATACCTTGTGTAAAAGGAAAACGATGTTTAACGAACATCAAATGATGAAGGATTTCGTTGGTCTTCAAACGGCTGCTTAAGCGTCACCATCAGCAGTCAAAATCAAGAGGGTGACACAGAGAAGCTGGCATTATTTTTACCATTCAACTGTGTCAAAAGCATAGGGTCCCTAAAGGAGCAGCGCTAGTCTCTACCTTATAGAAGAGACAGAACGAAGGAACGTACGCGCAACGAGACGCTTAGAGACATAGGAGGGTACGTCATCATAAGCAACGCAGAGATCCACAAGTGCATCGATATATCGCGCTGGATTAAGACAGAAATCACCATTTAATGGATTGTCCTTTCGCGAAGCGTACGGATATTTGGTAAAAAATCAAGAATTACAAAATAACGATAGATGAATGTATCAAAAAATATTTTTTTGATACTCCAGAATGGTGTAAACTATCGATATATCAACATTTATAGAAGGAGTTTGAGATGAAAGACTTAATTATTATGTATCATTATGTCATGGAGCCTGAACAGTGGAAGGGGAGTGTACCTATTTCACCAAGCGAGTTTAGAAAGCAAGTAGAGTGGGCTAAAGAACATTATGAAATTATTAAGCCTGAGGATTTGCATAAACATACTACTAAACCAAAATGTATCATTTCATTTGACGATGCAACGAAAGATCAGTATGCAAATGCATTTCAAATTTTGAATGAATTGGAAGTTCCTGGTTATTTCGCTGTTATGTCAGGACCTCTTCTGGAAAGAAAAGTACCAATATTTCATTTAGTGCATACGGTACTTTCACATTTTAGTGATGAAGAAATTTGGGAAGAAGTTTCTAATCTCGTAAATAGGGATGAAATCAAAAATAAAAGTGATATTTATTCTTATGAAACGAATGAACATAGACGTTTTGTAAAATATTTATTTAATTTTTATTGGTCAGAAGAGCAAAGCAGGACCTTTTTAGAAAAAAAGGTCATTTCAATTTATACTTCACTAGATATGTTTATAGATAAATTTTATTTATCTGAGCAGGAAATTTTAGAAATGGACGCATGTGGCATGTCTATAGGAGTTCATTGTGTAAATCATCTCCCATATGGAGGAAGTGCACAAGATTTTTATGATAAAGAAATTAAATCTTGCAAAAGTTATTTAGAAAAACTTTTAAACAAAGATATCAAATTATATACACCTTCTTTTGGTGGAGGTGAGCAATCAACTCAAATGCAAATAGAATTATTGCCTATATTAAAAGAGCATGGATTTATTTTAGGTTTTACTACGGAAAAAGGCTTTACAGAGTTAAGAGAAGGTTTTTGGCATAAACGAATTGATTGTAACCATTTGACTATAAATGAGGTTGTTTAAGGTGAAAATTTGTTTTATCACAGCAACAAGAGCAGAATATGGTTTATTGTATCCATTAATGAAGAAAGTTCAGAAGGATAGTGAATTTCAATTAATTTGTACAGGCATGCATTTATCTCCAGAGTTTGGTACTACATATCAACAAATTGAACAAGATGGTTTTGTTATTGATGAAAAAGTGGAAATGTTATTATCAACTGATACAGCTACAGGTGTTGTAAAATCAATAGGACTGGCAACAATTAGTTTTGCAGACGTTTTTGCTCGTTTACAGCCTGATTTACTTATTATTTTAGGTGACAGGTTTGAAATGCTTGCTGCTGCTCAGTCTGCTTTAATTATGCAAATACCTATTGCACACATACATGGAGGGGAATGTACTTTTGGTGCATATGATGATGCAATTCGTCATTCCATTACAAAGATGGCTTCATGGCATTTTACGAGTACTGAAACACATCGTAAGCGTGTGATTCAACTTGGAGAGTCACCTGAGCGTGTATTTAATGTTGGCGCAATCGGTATAGAAAATATTATGAATTTGAAACTGTTGACAAAAAATGAGTTATTTGAGCAATTGAATTTAGATAAGAAGTTACCACTGTTTCTAATTACCTACCATCCTGAGACAAATGGTGAAGCAGGCGGTATCTTCTCAGTATTAAAATCCTTAAAAAAATATCAAAAAATGAACTTACTTTTCACAAAATCAAATGCAGATAATGGTGGAAGAATGATTAATGAAGCTATTTATGAATTTACATTAACTCATCCACATGCAAAATTATACGATTCATTAGGACAATTAAGATATTTGAGTGCAGTAAAACATGCTGAAGTGGTAATAGGCAATTCATCAAGTGGCTTAATTGAAGTACCTTACTTAGAAACACCAACAGTGAATTGTGGTACGAGACAAGGAGGGCGTGAGCAACCAACTTCTGTGTTTAATACATCTCTTGATACAGAGGAAATATCCACCGCTATAGAGCAGGCTAGAGCTTTTAAAGGACCATATAATCACATCTTTGGTGAGGGAGAGGTGTCAGAAAAAATTATCTCTATTTTAAAAGAAATACCGTCAATTTCAATTAAAAAGGAGTTTTACGATTTAGAATGAAAACATACATTATTGCAGAAGCAGGAGTAAATCATAATGGTTCACTGGAAATGGCAAAGGAACTTATTAAAGTAGCAAAAGAAGCTGGAGCAGATGCGGTTAAATTCCAAACTTTTAAGGCTGCAAATTTGGTGACAAAACAAGCAGAGCAGGCGGATTATCAAGTAGATAATTTAGGTGGGGCGACATCCCAATTTGAGATGTTAAAAAAACTAGAACTTTCATATGATGAATTTAAGGAATTACAGGCTTTTTGCCAAATAGAGAACATTACATTTTTATCGACACCTTTTGACTTTGATAGTGTCGATTTTTTGCTAAATGAATTACATATGGATACAATTAAAATTCCTTCTGGTGAATTAACCAATGCACCGTTTATTCACTATATTGCAACTAAACAAAAACCTATTATTTTATCAACGGGCATGGCAACGATTGATGAAATTCATGAGGCATTAACCTTTCTTGCCTATGGTTTAGCTAGACCTCAAGAACCTGTTGAGATAGAACAAGTTCAAGCTTTTTATCAAACAGTAGAAGCACAAAAAGTCCTGAAAAAATATATAACACTATTGCATTGCACAACACAATACCCTACTCCAGTAGCATTCATTAATTTGAATGCTATGCAGGAGATGAGAAAAACGTTCCAATTACCGATTGGCTTTTCAGATCACTCAGAAGGAATTCATATCCCTATTGGGGCTGTTAGTATGGGAGCTATAGTCATCGAAAAGCACTTCACATTAGATAAAGCGTTAGAAGGGCCTGACCATGTTGCTTCTTTAAATCCAGCAGAGTTAAAGACTATGATTCAAGGAATAAGGGATATAGAGGTTGCTTTAGGAGATGGGATAAAAAGGCCGACGCCAATCGAACTTCAAAATCGTCTACCAGCAAGAAAAAGTTTAGTCGCTAAAGCTTCCATTAAAGCAGGTGAGATTTTTACGTTAGATAATTTAACTATTAAAAGACCAGGTAGCGGTATTGCTCCTTCAAATTATTGGTCATATATTGGGAAGTTAGCTATAAAGTCGTATCATGAGGATGAATTGATAGATGAATAAACAGACTATTATCATAGGAAATGGAGGACATGCCTCTGTTTTAACAGAAATTTTGCTAGCTCAATCTATTAATATTATTGGCTTTACTGCCCCTCAGAGGGAGCAAAACAACTTTAATTTACCTTATTTAGGTACAGATGATGTTGTCCAAAATTATCAGCCAGCAGAGATTGAACTAGTATTAGGGGTTGGCATGATTCGCCCCTCCCCATTACGAAAAAAAATCTTTCATCACTTTCAAAAAATAGGCTTTCAATTTACAACCCTTATTCACCCATCAGCTATTATAGCGCCCTCTGTTCAATTAGGGCAGGGGGTTCAAATTATGGCAGGAGTGATTATTCAAACAAATACGATAATTGCCGATAATAGTATTATAAATACAGGTGCATTAATTGACCATGATTGTCAGATTGGGGCACATGTACATATTGCTCCTGGTGTCAATTTATCAGGTCAGGTACATATACAAAACGGCACACATATTGGAACAGGGGCAACGATTATACAAGGAATGAATATTGGAATGAATTGTTTAATAGGTGCGGGTGCTGTTGTTGTGAAACATATAGCGGATAATAAAAAGGCGGTAGGTATACCTGCAAAGGAAGTGTGATTGAGATGAAGCAGTGGCAAAAAATAATAGTTACGCCAGATCAGACTTTATTGGAAACAATGAAAATAATTGATAATTCTTCATTGCAATTTGCAGTAGTTGTTGATGAAGAGCGACATTTATTAGGGACAGTAACGGATGGTGATGTTCGTCGTGGTATTTTACGTGGAGAAGGGCTTGAAGTACCCATCACATCTATTATGAATGCTAATCCAATTAGTGTACAAACAGGACAAAGACCCTATCGTCTAAAACAATTTATGAAATCGAAAAAATTAAAGCAATTACCTATAGTTAATAAACATAATCAAGTCGTTGATATTTTTTTTACGGATAACTTAGAGACATCCACAAATAAAAATACTGTTATTTTAATGCTGGGTGGACTTGGGACAAGGTTGCGTCCGCTAACAAATGATATACCTAAACCAATGCTGAAAATAGGTAATAAACCGATTCTTGAAACAATTATTGAAGGTTTTAAGCAGTTCGGCTATACGCATTTTATTTTTTCAGTCAATTATAAAAAAGAAATTATCCAAGAATACTTTCAAAATGGTGAAGCGTTTGATGTCACAATTGACTATATTGAGGAAGAGAAACGAATGGGGACAGCAGGTGCTTTGTCCTTGCTTGAACAACGACCTACAGCGCCATTTTTTGTGATGAATGGCGATCTACTTACACAAATTAATTTCGATCAGTTAATGGAGTTTCATAGAGAACATCAATCTATGGCAACTATGTGTGTAAGAGAATATGAGTATCAAGTGCCCTATGGCGTTATTGAAACAGATGGGGTGCATTTAGCGGGAATCAAAGAAAAGCCTATTCAACGTAGCTTTGTCAATGCAGGTATCTATGTACTGAATCCAGAAGTATTTGATTATATTCCGCAAAATGAGTTTTATGATATGCCAACGCTTTTTGAGCAACTGATTGCAGCAGATCAGAAAGTATCGGTCTTCCCTATCCGTGAATATTGGTTGGATATTGGTAGAATAGATGATTTTCATAGGGCAAAGAATGACTTTAAGGAGCTTACCAATAATGAAGCCTAATATATTAGCTATTATTCCTGCGCGTGGTGGTTCCAAAGGATTACCACGTAAAAATGTGAAAGAGCTTGCTGGAAAGCCATTGATTGCGTGGACAATTGAAGCAGCAAAACAATCGAAATATATTAGTCGAGTGATTTTATCATCAGAAGACCCAGAAATTATAGAGGTAGCGCAACAATATAGCTGTGATGTGCCATTTATACGACCAATCGAATTAGCGCAAGATGATACATCAACTATAGATGTGATTATACATGCAATCGAACAATGTAAAGATTTTGACTATATCGTGTTATTACAACCAACATCACCACTTAGAACAACGGAAGATATAGATGACTGCATTCAAAAATTAATAGAAAATAAAGCAGATTTTTGTGTATCAGTTACAGAGACAACAAAATCACCTTATTGGATGTATACAATGGAAAATGATAAGATGTCGCCACTTCTACAGCAAGAGCAATTGATTACAAGACGTCAAGAACTGCCAATAGTATATGCTTTAAATGGCGCTGTCTATGTGGCGAAAACAGATGCATTATTAGCAGAGAAATCTTTTTTAACAGAACATACAATTGGCTATACAATGCCTCAAGAAAAATCCTTTGATATTGATACTAGCATTGATTTTAAAATATGTGAGTGTTTACTAGTAGATCGTAGTGGCGCTTGTTAAGAACGTAGGAATTTTACTGTTACTAGTAATTTCACTATGTTTTATGAAAGACATAAATATATAGAAATTCCTTCCGATAATAAAAGTAAGCAAATTAAAACATGCAGGAGGGTGAATTCAATGCGTATTGCATCACAGGGACAGTCTATAGAAGTGGGCACTACAGCAACAAATGCAACTACAGCCAACGTACTAGAAAAGATAACATCTACAGTTTCTACTAACATAAGTTCAACATCAACAGTAGAAACAGCACCGATTACTGGAGAAGAGCAAGAAGTTTCGAAAGAACAATTACAACAAGTAGTCGATACGATGAATAATGTATTAGCGGCGAATAACAATGCTGCAAAATTTATGTATCATGAAGGTTTAAATCGTTTTTATGTGACTGTTGTAAATCAGGAGACGGAGGAGGTTGTAAGAGAAATTCCAGCAAAGAAGTTGTTGGATGCCTTTTATGAAATGCAAAAAATGCTCGGTCTCATTGTAGACGAAAAAATCTAAATTTATGTAATATTAAGGGGAGAAATAGTTATGGTAAATCGAATTGGCGGTTTAATCTCAGGGATGGATATTGATGCAATTGTAAAAAAGATGATGACTGCACAAAGAGCGCCATTAGACAAATTATTTCAAAAGAAGCAAACAGCTGAATGGCAGCGTGATGCTTACCGCAGTGTTAATACAAAAATAAGAACATTTGATACGTATTTGGCAGACAACTTGGTGTTAAAAGGTTTTAATAGTAAAACAGCTACCAGCTCCAATTCCAAGTTAGTAGATGCTACAGCAACAGGAAATGCATCAGGTACAATAAATATTGAAGAGGTATCACAATTAGCGGTTGCAGGGCGTTTAGTAGGCGCACAAAAAAATGCAACAGGTTCGACCAAATTGAGTGATTTAGGTGTAACAGCATCAACGATTGATATTAAAGCAATTCAAGATAATGGGATACTGGCAAGTGAAGCAACAAAGATTGATATTATGGCAGATATGACGGTCGATCAATTTATTAATAAGGTTAATACTAGTAATGCTGGTGTAACAGCCATTTTTGAAAATGGTCGATTTTCCTTTACTGCGAAAAACACTGGTGATGTAAAGGGAGGCGAGGAAATTGAACTTGTTGGTGCAGATGCCTTAGGTTTTGCATCTACAGATAATGTGCAAAAAACAGAGGGGAAAAATGCTATTTTTACAGTGAACGGTATTTCCACTGAGCGCACATCCAATAGTTTCTCTATTTCTGGCTACAATGTTACATTAAAGGAAACATTTGATCAAGGTACTGCTGTTGCAATCAATTCGACAAGTAATGTGGATGAAATGGTAGACAAGGTGAAAGACTTTGTAAAAACCTATAATGGATTTGTCAAAGACTTAATGGATCAAACAAATGAACCGAGATATCGTGATTTTCCACCATTAACGGATGAACAAAGAAAAGAGTTGCCTGAGAGCGAAGTAAAACTTTGGGATGAAAAAGCGAAAAGTGGTTTACTAAGTAGAGATAGTATTTTGCGTGATGGTTTATCTAATATGCGTTCATTACTTTATCAGTCCAATCCAGCAGTCGAGGATTCAAACTATAATACCCTTTATAAAATTGGGATTACTACAACCAAAGATTATAAAGACGGTGGTATGCTAGAGATCGATGAGGAGAAATTGCGTAAAGCTCTAACGGAAAACCCAGATGCCGTTGAGCAGCTCCTGACAAGTACAGGCGATAAAAATGGTACTGTAACAAAAGTAAACCCAAATACGGGCATGGAGGAAATCAGTGCAGCCGATACACGTGGTTTTGTTAAAAAATTGCGTGATTCATTGGATAGCTTTAAGCTTGTCATTGAGGGCAAAGCAGGTCGTGCGAACATGTCAGATGAGACGTTCTCCATTGGTCGAGATTTGAAAGAAACAAATGAACGAATGGATAATTTAAAGAGAAGGTTGGAAATGGTTGAGCAAATGTATTGGAATCAGTTTACGGCTATGGAAAAGGCAATCAACAGAGCTAATGAACAATCGAGCATTTTTATGCAAGGTCAATAAGGATGATCAAGCGAAGTAGGAGTGTGCTATGCAACCAATAGAGCAACTATTGCAAGTATCAGCGAATTTATACAAAGTTTTAGGAGATATGCCGACTAGTGAAGGACGTGATGGATACATTGAACGTATCCATTATCTTTTAGATACACGTGAAACCATTATAGAAGCGTTAATGCAGACAAACTTTCGCTTTGACGAGCAAGATCGTACGCATTGTACATTGCGTGAACTAGACAATGGTATTAAGGAACGATTGGTCACTGTGATGAGCTCAATCAAGCAGGATTTGGCAAATTTACAAAAAGCAAAGAAAAAGGAATCCCAGTACTATAATCCCTATTCCGAGGTTCGGACACTGGACGGTATGTATTATGATAAAAAAAATTAATTGCTTTACTTAAAGGGGAGTTTTACTTTTTATGCCAACCAATGTAGAAACGCAACATACAGGCAATCAAAATCATGTGGCCACTGCTTCTCCAGGCGAATTGACACTGATGCTGTATGAAGGATGCTTGAAGTTTTTGCATCAAGCAAGAGTGGCAATTCAAGATGAAAATCGCCAAGGAAAAGACGCCAATATCCAAAAAGCACAGGCAATTATTCATGAGCTGATGACAACACTGAATATGGATTATGACATGTCCAAAAATATGTTTGCGCTGTATGAATATATGAATCATCGTTTATTGGAAGTTCATATGCAAGATGATTTGGTCATTCTCGAAGAAGTGGAAGGCTTAATAAGAGAGTTCCATGATACATGGAAAAAAGTCATATAGTTTGATAATAAATTAGTATTAAAATATTCCAAAAAGGAGTTGGCCTTTCATGTCAGCAAATTTATCGGCGCAAAATGCATACAAACAAAATAGTGTTTCTACTGCTTCTCCAGGAGAGCTAACATTAATGCTCTATAATGGCTGTTTGAAGTTTTTACATCTAGCTAAGATAGCTACTAAGGAAAAAAAAATTCAAGAAAAAAACACCAATATTCAAAAAGCACAAGCGATTATTCATGAGCTAATGGTGACACTGAATATGGATTATGCAATTTCTAAAAATATGTTAGCGTTATATGAATATATGAATCAACGTCTAATGGAAGCTAATATGCAAGATGATGTAGCGATTGTTGAAGAAGTTGAGGGATTGGTGACGGAATTCCGCGATACATGGAAGGAAGTTATTCGCATTAATCGACAACAGCAATTTGGTCAGGGAAGTAGTGAACAAGTGTAGCCAAAAAAGAGACCATCCTAAACGGAGGTCTCTTTTCTTTATTATCACTAAATCGCCATAATTTAGGGTGTTTATCGGTAAAATATGTTACTAATTCCCTCTGGCTGTTCACTACAGATCATGTCATAATCAAAGCAATATACATGTTTAACATAGTACTGGGGTGGGAATATGATTTTTAAACGTAAAGAGGGCTTCCGTTTTAAGTTTGAGGAGCCTCTTCCAATTACTTTTGCTATTTATGAGAACGGTAGGGTCAATCATGAACGAACGAGTATGGGAGAATTGCTGGATATCAGTCCACGTGGGCTAAAGATGTTTACGAAAGTGGATTTAGGTATGAATCCTCCTCCATTAGAGATCCGCTTTGTATTGGATTCACGAGAGGTACGAGCTTATGGAGAAATTATGTGGAGTCGTCCTTTTGGCAATGGCAAGCAGTATGGGGTATTTTTTAATCAGCAAGGTGCTGTTGAGGATTTAATTATTGAAGAACTGAAGCTACGACGTAAAAAAGAAGTAGCAGAGGCTAAAAAGCACAATAATTTATCTTGATGCAAGCGTATTTTTTAGCTAACTATGCTGAATCTTGTCGTGAAAATCAACGGTTTAGTAAGCGTTTTATGTCCAAAAGAGATCAATGAAAGCTGAAGTGAACAGAAGAAAAATAAGTATTTCATGTTACTTGGGCTATAAAAGATGCTTGTTAAATTAAATAAAAATTTTTGTAAAAAAAAGAATGATTTTAGAGGAATTTCACACACTTGTGTAGAAATATATAGTATAGCAGTTATAAAGGAGGAGTTTACATGCTAAACTTTAACATTCGCGGTGAAAATATTGAGGTAACTCCAGCTATTCGAGAGTATGTTGAGAATAAAATTGAGAAAGTTGAACGTTATTTTAATGAAGATGTAAATGCTAATGCTAATGTCAATTTAAAGGTTTATAATGACAAGCAAACAAAAGTCGAAGTTACAATTCCAATGAAAAATTTAACGCTTCGAGCTGAAGAGCGTCATAATGATATGTATGCTGCTGTTGATCTTATTGTGGATAAACTAGAGCGACAAATTCGTAAGCATAAAACAAAAGTAAATCGTAAATTCCGTGAGCGTGAAGGCGCAGGTCTTTATTTTGCTAGTACACAAGCTGCTGTTGATGCTGCTTCAGAGGAAGAAGAGTACTCCATTGTACGTACAAAGCAATTTGATTTAAAACCGATGGATCAAGAAGAGGCTGTATTACAAATGAATATGCTTGGTCATGATTTCTATGTCTTTACTGATGCTGAATCCAATGGCACTAATATTGTTTATAAGCGTAAAGATGGTAAATATGGCTTAATCGAAACAACTTAAACTTTATGATGACAAAGGCTCTCGCAATGGCGAGGGTCTTTTTTGTATAGCGCACTTAGGTTTTAGGGAGACTGTTTGCATCAAGCTGTTACACAATGGTAAAATGGAAGTTGAATCTATATAGGAAGTGAAAAACATTCATGGCAAACCTATTAAATAAATTGTTTGATTTCAATAAACGTGAGTTAAAAAAATTAGAAAAAATTGCTGACCAAGTTGAGGGATTCGCTTCTCAAATGGAACAGCTTTCAGATGATCAATTACAAGCAAAAACGGAAGAGTTTCAAAAGCGCTATGCCGATGGTGAACCGTTGGAGTCGATTCGCGCGGAAGCCTTTGCCGTGTGTCGTGAAGCATCAAAACGTACATTAGAGATGTACCCATTCCGTGTTCAAATTATGGGGGCAGCCGCTCTCGATGAAGGTAATATTGCAGAGATGAAAACGGGTGAAGGTAAAACATTAACGGCGACAATGGCTGTTTATTTGAATGCCATTACTGGGAAAGGTGTACATGTAGTAACGGTCAACGAATACCTAGCGAGCCGTGATGCTGCTGAGATGGGCCAGCTTTATAATTTTTTAGGCTTAACGGTTGGTCTGAATCTTAATAGTCTTTCAAAAGATGAAAAACGTGCTGCATATGAGGCGGATATTACGTATAGTACAAATAATGAGCTAGGCTTTGACTATTTACGTGATAACATGGTGCTGTATAAAGAGGAACGTGTACAACGCCCATTGCATTATGCTGTTATTGATGAGGTGGACTCGATCTTAATTGATGAAGCACGTACGCCATTAATTATTTCGGGTCAGGCTGGGAAATCAGCACAGCTTTATAAGCAATCCAATGCATTTGTACGTATGTTAAATGCCGAGACGGATTATACGTATGAAGAATCGACAAAGGGTGTTACGCTAACAGATGCAGGTGTGGAAAAAGCAGAAAAAGCATTTGGCATTGACAATCTGTTTGATTTAACACATGTTCGTTTAAACCATGCCATTAACCAATCATTAAAGGCACATGTAAGTATGCATAATGATGTGGATTACGTTGTACAAGAGGGTGAAATCGTTATTGTTGATGGTTTCACAGGTCGTTTAATGAAAGGTCGTCGTTACTCGGATGGCTTACACCAAGCAATTGAAGCGAAGGAAGGCGTTGAAATTCAAAATGAATCAATGACAATGGCGACGATTACCTTCCAAAACTACTTCCGTATGTATCAAAAGCTTGCAGGGATGACTGGTACGGCTAAAACAGAGGAAGAGGAATTCCGTAATATTTATAATATGAATGTTGTGGCAATTCCTACAAATAGACCAATTGCCCGTGATGACCGTGCTGACTTAATCTTCGCAACGATGGAAGGAAAGTATAAAGCGGTAGCCGCAGATATCGCAGAGCGACATCAGGCAGGTCAGCCTGTTCTTGTGGGTACAGTAGCAATTGAAACATCTGAAATTATTTCAAGATTATTGGATAAATATAAAATTCCACATAATGTTTTAAATGCGAAAAACCATGAGCGTGAGGCTGAGATTATTGCCAATGCTGGTATGAAGGGTGCTGTAACCATTGCCACAAATATGGCTGGTCGTGGTACGGATATTAAGCCTGGTGAAGGTGTATTGGAAATTGGTGGTTTAGCAGTAATTGGGACAGAGCGCCATGAATCACGTCGTATTGATAATCAGCTCCGTGGACGTTCAGGACGTCAAGGAAATCCAGGGGTAACACAATTCTACCTATCCTTGGAAGACGATTTAATGCGTCGCTTCGGTTCAGATAATATGAAGTCGATGATGATGCGTTTAGGAATGGACGATTCACAACCATTGCAATCAAAAGTTGTGTCGAGAGCTGTAGAATCAGCACAGAAGCGTGTCGAAGGAAATAACTTCGATGCACGTAAACGTTTATTACAATATGATGATGTTTTACGTCAGCAACGTGAAATTATTTATAAAGAGCGTTACGATGTGCTCGAAACAGAAAATATGCGTGAGCTTGTGGAGTCGATGATTCAAGAAACCATCGATAATATTGTAGGCCTGTATACACAGGGTGAGCAGAAGGATTGGAACCTAAAGGCGATTGAAGACTTTGTAGCTGCTAACCTACTAGAAGAAGGGCAGCTGAAAATATCTGATTTCCAAGGCAAGCCCGCTGAGGAGATAAATAAGTTAATTTCTGATGCAGTGCAAGTTCGCTATGATGAAAAAGAGGCTGAGCTTACACCAGAGCGTATGCGTGAATTTGAAAAGGTTATTTTATTACGTTCAATTGATACGAAATGGATTGATCATATTGATGCAATGGATCAATTACGTCAAGGTATCCATTTACGTGCCTATGGTCAAAATGATCCGCTTCGTGAATACCAACAAGAAGGATTTGCGATGTTTGAGGATATGGTAGCAGCTATTCGCGAGGATGTAGCAAAATATGCGATGAAGGCGGAAATCCGTAATAACCTTGAGCGTGAGGAAGTAGCGAAGGGACAAGCTGTTAATCCAAAAGAGGAAGGCGGCTCGGCTCCGAAAAAGCAGCCCGTCCGTAAAGCTGAAAACATTGGCCGTAATGATTTATGTCCTTGTGGAAGCGGGAAAAAATATAAAAACTGTCATGGGGCAACACAATAAAGTAAATAAAAAAGATTATTTTAACACTATGTTGAAATGATCTTTTTTTACTATAAAAAGAAATTTTAATATTAAAATTCAGAATTTATAGACAATTTGGACTTGTAGGTATACAATAACTGTTATAATAGGAATTTAGTTCAATAAATATTTCCTGTTATTGTCCTAAATTATGTGTCGGTAGTGGTACTAAGGTCTGTGTAAAAGAAAAAAGGGGGAGAAATAGATGTGAAGACAAAGATACTCAGATTTGTAGAATAATCCTGCTCGAGGAGAAATATAGGACTGTATGAGTATATTCCTATGTATTTTTATGAAAAACATAAAGTGTATAAAGGAGGAACATATTAATGCATAAAAAGGATATTATGACGAGTGAAACAATGCTATATATGCCTGAGTATGATGCCTTTGGAAATTTATGTACTCGGGTGATCGAAAAGGATAATGAATATGTATCGAAATTAGCCCCAACAAAATTAATAGACTTTAACCTACGTTATTTTGGTTCTAGCTTAAGAGGTGCTTTTGATGGGTCAAAAATGGTGTTGGGGAAGCTAAATAAAAATCCAATTGTGATTCATGAGCGTTGTAATATATTATGGATTCCGAGTAAATCACCCTTACAACCTCAGTGTATTTGGTTTGCTGTGCATCATATTGATGATTATGTGGCAGTAGATAAAAAAAGGACCAAGATTATTTTTATGAACGGTATGGACATTACGGTGGAAATTAGCGTCAAGGCACTAGAATACCGTATTCAACGGGCTTTTTTACTAAAATATAAATTAGAGAAACGAACAAAGCATTTACTTGTGCAGTATGATCGGGCGAAGGTATTCCAGCGTTTGGCATTTAATATGTTTGAGGATGAAGTGTAATAGTAGTATGTTTTCCTTTATAAAAACGTTATAATAAAAGGATACGGAGCTTTCATATGCTTTATTACTAACGTTCGGAGGATTTAATAATGATTGAATTAGCAGATGTGCGTAATGTGTTAGACACTACAGCCAAAAAATTGGCGGATTTCAGGGGGTCTCTTTGACTTAGAAAATAAAGAGGCACGCATCCAAGAGTTAGATGAAATGATGCTAGAGCCAGGTTTCTGGGATGATCAACAAGGTGCACAGGTGATTATCAATGAAGGAAATGGTTTAAAGGCAATTGTCAATGAATATAAAGATTTAGTGGAAACACATGAAAATTTAGATATGACACTAGAGCTTTTACGTGAAGAGCCAGATGAGGAATTACAGGAGGAGCTAGGAAAAGAGCTTGGAGAATTCCAACAAAAAATGGGGGATTTTGAGCTGCAATTGCTGTTGAGTGGTCCCTATGATCAAAACAATGCTATTTTAGAGCTACATCCTGGCGCTGGTGGTACAGAGTCTCAGGATTGGGGCTCCATGCTATTGCGTATGTATACGCGATGGGCTGAAAAAAGAGGCTTTAAAGTAGAAACAGTAGATTATCTTCCTGGTGATGAGGCAGGTATTAAATCCGTAACATTATCGATTAAAGGTCACAATGCTTTCGGCTATTTACAGGCTGAAAAAGGTGTGCATCGTCTAGTGCGTATTTCACCATTCGATTCGTCTGGCCGCCGTCATACATCATTCGTTTCATGTGATGTGATGCCGGAGTTCGACGACAATATTGAAATTGATATCCGCACAGAGGATTTAAAAATTGATACGTACCGTGCAACAGGTGCTGGTGGTCAGCATATTAATACAACAGACTCAGCTGTTCGTATTACGCATATTCCAACTGGTACAATCGTTCAGTGTCAGGCAGAGCGTTCACAAATTAAAAACCGTGAGAAAGCAATGACAATGTTAAAAGGGAAGTTGTATCAATTAGAGCTAGAGAAACAACAAGCACAGCTCGATGAAATACGCGGTGAGCAAAAGGAAATAGGCTGGGGCTCACAAATTCGCTCCTATGTATTTCATCCATATTCAATGGTCAAGGATCACCGTACAAATGAAGAAACGGGTAATGTTGGCGCAGTGATGGATGGCGATATCGACTTGTTTATTAATGCTTATTTACGTTCGAAAATCAACTAATTGCTCTTGTAGCAGTCGTGCAAGATTCTAATAATGGATTATCCCCCAAGAGAGATTCTTGGGGGATTTTTATCTTGATTCAGTGGATATCCAAACGCCCACTGAATCAAGATAAAAGCCCCAGCCGATATCATGGATTTTGAAAAGGAGCTTTTTCGTGCGAGCTCGAAAAAATCCAGACGCAATTACGCTGGGGCGTAATTGATGTTAAAAGGGTGGATGGTATGGGGCATCTTGGCTCAGTTGTTTACGCTCATTCATATAATGCTTATAGAGCATGGATGCATTGACAAACTGTTTGCTGATGGAGGCATATTGAATAGGAAGCTCAATTTCTTTATCATTTTTTAATGTGATAATACAACCTGTTTTAGTAGGAATAATATTGGTAATGGCGTGAAGACCAATCCATATATTATGGATAGAATTTGGTGAATAAGTTGGTAAAAAAATACAAGGATAGCCATAGTCAAAAGCAACGACAATTGGTAATTTATGTTGATTGCCAAAAAAGAGTTTGGCTGATTGCTTTGCAGCTTCATAGGTTGTTCCTAAGGAGAGACAAGATTTTCGAAGCACATGTAGCGGTTTACGTGTAACGATAAGCTCATTATGTTTGTCAATTACATGTGTAAAAATTTTAGTGTTGTGTTGAATGGGCTGTAGCATGTACGTATTGAAGGATATTAAATAGCGATTTACATAATTAGATGACATATGAAAAGTGCCTCCTTTTTTCTTTTGATGGTTGTAGTATAGGAAATAAAATGAATTTTAGAAAATACCAATACTCCCATGAATCCCTTGAAAAATGACGAAATTGCTTAGAGAGTTTGCTACAAATCACACGAGTTTAATAGCTAATCTAAGTTATTTTCAAGCGTTAAGCATTGCTTTTTTGTTTCAATTTTCATATAATTTAGAAAAGGATCGAGGTGAGATCGTTGGATAAATATTATTCGTACACAGATTTTCTGAAAGCCGTTGGTCAGTCAAAAAAAGTTGATGAGGCAGAGAAATTATTAAACGAGATTTATTTAGATTTATTTTTAAATCGTATCCAGCGTATGCATCGTCAAGAGCAGCTCATGGTTCTAATCGATAGAGCACTCGATGAAAAAGATGAAAACGCATTTTATCGCTACGCAGCTGAACTAAATTCTTTGCAGCAAACAGAGGATGCTTAATACGATGACCCCGCTCTCCATGAATATTGGAGAGCGGGATTTTTTTGATTACGGCTAAATAGTGGGTGGGGCTACTCAAACACACAAGAATGCCACTCCATGCTGAAACCTATTTCAAGTTTTGGAGCTTGAAAACGCGATAAAGCGGCTATTATGTAAGTAGTAAGTTTTAATTTTTACTGATAGCTTGTTGTATGGATGGAAGACTCCTGCATGAAAAGCAGAGAGGTCCCTGACAGCACCGTGTTTATGGTATAAATCTACTTTTATCATGGAAGAAAATTGAGAGGCTCATAATTAATGGCTATGCTTTTTAACAATTCATCTGTTTTCAGTGCCCTCGTAGTCAGATTGGAGAAAGCAAGTACCGAGACGAGAAGCTTTACTCCATTCATATATATTTAAAAATTTTACAGAGAGAAAAAGGATTTACAAACATTCGTTCGTTAAATGTTCGAAATTTTACGCTTGCTATGCTAAAATATATGTACAAATTGGAAGGAAAGGACGGGGACATGTGTGCAAACATTTGATTTACAAGCGCCATATCAGCCTAGTGGAGATCAGCCACAGGCAATTGTTGAATTAGTGGAGGGTGTAAAGGAAGGCAAACGTCATCAAACATTGCTAGGTGCTACAGGAACGGGTAAAACGTTTACAATTTCGAATGTTATTCAGCAGGTAAAAAAACCAACACTTATTATGGCACACAATAAAACCTTAGCAGGACAGCTATATAGCGAGTTTAAAGAATTTTTTCCAAATAACGCTGTTGAATATTTTGTTAGCTATTATGATTACTACCAACCAGAAGCCTATGTGCCACAGACAGATACGTATATAGAGAAAGACTCTAGCATTAATGATGAAATTGATAAGCTACGTCACTCTGCCACTTCTGCATTATTTGAGCGTGAGGATGTCATTATTATTGCATCGGTGTCCTGTATTTATGGTTTAGGCTCGCCAGAGGAATATCGTGAAATGGTTGTGTCGATTCGGACAGGCATGGAAATTGAACGTAATCAACTATTGCGCAAACTTGTTGATGTGCAATATGAGCGTAATGATGTAAGTTTTACACGCGGAACTTTTCGGGTACGTGGAGATGTAGTGGAGATATTCCCAGCATCACGTGATGAACATTGTATTCGTGTGGAATTTTTTGGAGATGAAATTGATCGTATTCGTGAGGTAGATGCACTAACAGGTGAAATTTTAGCGGATCGGGATCATGTTGCGATTTTCCCAGCCTCTCACTTCGTGACACGAGAAGAAAAAATGCGAAAAGCAATTGAAAATATTGAAAAAGAACTAGAGGAACGTTTGACGCTGTTGCGAGCTGAGGATAAATTACTGGAGGCACAGCGTTTAGAGCAACGCACACGTTATGATTTAGAGATGATGCGTGAAATGGGCTTTTGCTCAGGCATTGAGAATTATTCACGTCATTTAACATTACGTGAGTCAGGTGCTACGCCTTATACATTATTGGATTATTTCCCTGATGATTTTTTACTGGTTGTGGATGAAAGCCATGTAACACTTCCACAAGTGCGTGGCATGTACAATGGTGACCAAGCTCGTAAAGGTGTATTAGTGGAACATGGCTTCCGTTTGCCCTCAGCACTCGATAACCGTCCATTGCGTTTTGAAGAGTATGAAAATCGTGTGCATCAGGCTATTTATGTTTCTGCAACGCCTGGTCCATATGAGCTGGAGCATACACCAGAAATGGTAGAGCAAATTATTCGTCCTACTGGATTGCTGGACCCGTTAATTGATGTACGTCCGATCGAAGGGCAAATAGATGATTTAATTGATGAGATTCATGAGCGAATGGCACGCAATGAACGTGTGCTTGTGACAACATTAACAAAGAAAATGTCTGAGGATTTAACAGCCTACTTAAAAGAGATGGGCTTAAAGGTTGAATATTTACATTCAGAAATTAAAACACTGGAGCGTATTGAGATTATCCGTGAGCTGCGTAAAGGAACGTATGATGTGCTAATTGGTATTAATTTATTACGTGAAGGGCTTGATATTCCTGAAGTCTCACTTGTAGCCATTTTAGATGCGGATAAGGAAGGCTTTTTACGTTCAGAGCGTTCCTTAATTCAAACAATTGGTCGTGCTGCTCGTAATGCGAATGGTCATGTCATTATGTATGCAGATCATGTAACAGACTCGATGAAAAAGGCGATAGATGAGACGAAGCGTCGTCGTACATTACAAATGGCTTATAACGAGGAGCATGGCATTACGCCTCAAACGATTATTAAGAAAATTCCAGATGTCATTCGTGCGACACAGGTAGCAGAGGAAGAGGAATCCTATGTAACAAAGGCTACGAAGGGCAAAAAGCTGACAAAGGCAGAAAGAGAACAGCTGTTGGCTTCCCTAGAAGTCGAAATGAAGGAGGCAGCAAAAGCGCTTGATTTTGAGCGTGCGGCTGAGCTTCGAGATACAATATTTGAATTGAAGGTAGAAGGGTGAATGACTTGTGAAAAATACTGAAATCGTCGTGCAAGGTGCACGTGCTCATAATTTAAAAAATATTAATGTCACAATTCCACGTGACCAATTAGTTGTTTTAACAGGTTTATCAGGCTCTGGAAAGTCTTCTCTAGCATTTGACACAATTTATGCGGAGGGCCAGCGTCGTTATGTTGAGTCCCTTTCCGCCTATGCTCGCCAATTTCTTGGGCAAATGGATAAGCCAGATGTTGATGCGATAGAAGGACTATCGCCCGCTATTTCCATTGACCAAAAAACAACGAGCCGCAACCCGCGTTCTACAGTAGGGACTGTAACGGAAATTTATGATTATTTGCGCTTACTTTACGCACGTATTGGCAAGCCCATTTGTCCAAATCATGGGATCGAAATCACATCTCAAACAATTGAGCAAATGGTGGATCGCTTATTAACCTATCCAGAAAGAACAAAAATGCAGCTTCTTGCGCCGATGGTTTCTGGACGTAAGGGAACTCATGTTAAATTGCTGGAGGATTTAAAAAAGCAGGGCTTTGTTCGTGTGCGAATTGATGGGGAATTACGTGATTTAGATGATGCGATCGAACTTGATAAAAATAAAAAGCATTCAATTGAAGTAGTAGTGGACCGTGTAGTTATGAAGGAAGGTATTGCCGCTCGTCTGAGTGATTCTTTAGAAACGGCCTTACGTTTGGCAGAAGGGCGTGTACTTGTTGATGTGATGGAGCATGAAGAGTTACTATTTAGTGAGCATCATGCCTGCCCATTATGTGGTTTTTCTATAGGTGAGCTAGAGCCTCGAATGTTTTCATTTAATAGTCCGTTTGGAGCTTGTCCAAGCTGTGATGGCTTAGGCTCAACACAGGAGGTAGATTTGGAGCTAGTGGTGCCCGATTGGAATCGTTCATTGCTAGAGCACGCCATTGCTCCATGGGAACCGACAAGTTCACAATATTATCCCCAGCTATTAAAGGCTGTTTGTGATCATTACGATATACCAATGGACGTGCCTGTGAAGGATTTGCCAAAGGACAAGATGGATAAGGTTTTATATGGCTCAGGAAAAGACAAAATACACTTCCATTATGAAAATGAGTTTGGCAATGTGCGAGATCAAATGATTGAATTTGAGGGTGTTATGCGTAATGTAGAGCGTCGTTTTAAAGAAACAACATCTGACTATGTACGAGAGCAAATGGAAAAATATATGGCACAGCAGGCTTGCCCATCCTGTAAAGGCTATCGCTTAAAGCCTGAAACATTAGCAGTGAAAGTAGCCGATAAGCATATTGGTGAGGTCACACAATATTCGATTCAGGAAGCGGATCAATTTTTTAAAGAGCTAGATTTAACAGAAAAGGATATGCAAATTGCTCGCCTTGTTTTGCGTGAAATTGAAGAGCGTTTGGGCTTCCTTGTCAATGTTGGTTTAGACTATTTAACATTGAGTCGTGCGGCAGGAACATTATCAGGTGGAGAGGCGCAGCGTATTCGCCTTGCTACGCAAATTGGTTCACGTTTAACGGGCGTTCTCTATATTTTAGACGAGCCTTCGATTGGTTTGCATCAACGTGATAATGATCGTTTGATTAACACGTTAAAAAATATGCGTGATATCGGCAATACGCTGATTGTGGTGGAGCATGATGAGGATACGATGCTGGCAGCTGATTATTTGATTGATGTCGGGCCTGGTGCCGGTGTTCATGGTGGTCAAATTGTAGCAGCAGGTACACCAGAGGAAGTGATGGATAATGAAAAATCGTTAACAGGGCAATACTTAAGTGGTAAAAAATTTATTCCATTACCAGTTGAGAGACGCAAGCCAGATGGTCGTAAGCTTGCCATTAAAGGTGCTAAGGAAAATAATTTACGCAATGTTAAAATAGATATTCCATTAGGTCTATTTGTGGCAGTGACAGGTGTTTCTGGTTCTGGAAAATCTACATTAATTAATGAAATTTTATATAAATCATTGGCACAAAAGCTAAATCGTTCCAAGGTAAAGCCAGGGGAGCATAAAGAAGTAACTGGGATGGAGGAGCTTGAGAAAGTCATTGATATTGACCAATCACCAATCGGTCGTACGCCACGCTCAAATCCAGCAACGTATACAGGTGTCTTTGATGATATTCGTGATGTGTTTGCAGCAACAAATGAGGCAAAGGTACGTGGCTATAAAAAGGGTCGCTTTAGCTTTAATGTTAAAGGCGGTCGCTGTGAGGCATGTCGCGGTGATGGCATTATTAAAATTGAAATGCACTTCCTGCCAGATGTTTATGTACCATGTGAAGTATGTCACGGTAAACGTTATAATCGTGAAACACTTGAAGTGAAATATAAAGATAAAAGCATTGCTGATATTTTGGATATGACGATTGAAAATGCAGTAGTATTCTTTGAAAATATTCCAAAGATTCAACGTAAGCTGCAAACCATTGTGGATGTAGGCTTGGGCTATATGAAATTAGGGCAGCCTGCCACAACATTATCGGGCGGTGAGGCACAGCGTGTAAAATTAG
Organism: Lysinibacillus macroides; assembly: GCF_001281525.1. GTDB lineage: Bacteria > Bacillota > Bacilli > Bacillales_A > Planococcaceae > Lysinibacillus > Lysinibacillus macroides. The sequence goes on from NZ_LGCI01000005.1 coordinate 86,688, forward strand.
CCTCTGAATTACATCGTCGCTCTACAGGCAAGTCCTTCTATATTTTAGATGAGCCAACAACAGGCTTACACGCAGATGATATTGCACGTTTACTCGTTGTGCTGCAGCGTCTTGTTGAAAATGGCGACTCGGTATTAGTAATTGAGCATAATTTAGATGTTATTAAAACGGCTGATTATTTGATTGACTTAGGTCCAGAGGGTGGAGACAAGGGTGGTACCATTGTTGCAACTGGAACGCCTGAAGAGGTAGCCGAAATTGCTGGCTCCTACACAGGCAAATATTTAAAGCCAATTTTAGAGCGCGACCGTATGCGTATGGAGGCCGTACTAGTTAAGGCCTCTGAGGATATCTAAAAAACTTGTGAAATTGTTCAATTGAGAGTATAGGATGATCAAAAAGTGTATAGAGTCGCTCAATTGAGAGTGAAGAGTGATCAAAAAGTGTAGAGGGTCGTCCAATTGAGAGTGAAGAATGATCAAAAATTGTAGGGAATCGCTCAATCTGAGGTGAGAAGTGATCAAAAAACGAATAAAAGCCTAATTCATTTAATATTGTCGTGAAACTTTTCACATGATGAATCGTATAAATAGTATAACGAACTGAGGGAGGCTATTTATTTATGCAAAATGAACGTCAACGAATTTTAGAGCTTGTAGAAAAAGGTACGATTTCAGCACAAGAGGCGATTACATTATTAGAAGCATTAGAGCAACCTAGCAAGTCTACTCAAAATGTTATGAATGATGTGTCAAAGGAGACGCAATCCTTTTCAACTGAAAAAGAAGAGTCACTATTTGAAGAAAAACCAAAAGATGGTGACAAGAAAAAAGATGATTTTATGAAATACTTCCAAGATGAAATGCAAGATTTTCGTAAGGATTTAACGCAAATTGGCTCCTTGTTTATGGATATGATGAATACCGCTGTTAAAAAGGTGAAGGAATTTGATGTAGCTTCTCCATTTGGAGATAAAATTGAGTTTACACATACAGAAGAAGTGGCTGCTGTTAATGTAGACAATATTATTGCTGAACTGCCAAATGGTAACTTCTCATTGGAAGCCAGTGAGGGAGATACGATTCAGGTAGTTTGCAAGGTAAAGGCACCACTGATGAATGACAGTGAAGAAGAAACGCGCAATCATTTTTTAGAGCAATTTGTGGTGAAAGAGGATGAGCGTGCACTGCGCATTTTAAGCCAATTAAAGCTTGTTCAAGTCAATATAAAGGTGCTAGTACCGAAGGAGAAACTTGAAAAATTATCTGTTCGTCTCATGAATGGAAGTGTGTCACTACAGGATATAGAATTTGAAGAATTAAAGGTTAAAACATTAAACGGCGCTATTAAAGGCACGAAGTTTAACTTTGGCAAAGCGGAAGTGGATTCTTCTAATGGCTCCATTGAATTAACAAATGTCCGGGGGAAAGATTTAGAGGCAGAGACATTGAATGGCCGTGTTTATTTAGACGGTGCATTGGATGAGGTAGAGGCTAAATCGGTGAATGGACATGTTGTTGTTACAACTTGCTCAACAAATTCCTCAAAAATTAAAGCACAAACAGTTGCAGGTGCTGTTGAATTATATGTGCCAAGAACAATATCATTAAGTGGTAAAGTAGTGACGAATTTTGGGAAAATAGATGTTGGTATCCAGGATGTATCAAAAATGGAGTCAACGGATCAATTTTTATCGAAAGTTATTCGCTTTGATAAAGAAGTCGAAAATGCCAATCGCTTATTTATTGAAGGTGAATCCAAAACAGGAGCTGTTTTAGTGCGCTATACAACAACAGAAGAACAATAAACGTAACAATCAAACAGGAATCGACTTTGTCAAAAGTTGGTTCCTGTTTTAATTTTGTCGAGCTTTCTTCACAACTATGACAAGGAAAAAACGAATTAGAAAGAACTACCACGGATTGAAATGAAACTGTAATAAAAAAACAGAAATTGAGTGCTATAATAGTAAAAGAAATACCTCTTACATAGATGAGAGTTTTAGGTGGTTTAATCATGATAGAAATGAAAAATGTGACAAAGAAATACCCAAATGGTGTTGTTGCGACAAATGGTATTTCCGTTAATATAAAGCAGGGTGAATTTGTTTATGTGGTTGGTCCAAGTGGTGCAGGTAAATCTACATTTATTAAATTGATGTATCGCGAAGAAAAGGCAACTTCAGGGCAAATTTTTGTTAATGGTATAGATTTAGCAACGTTAAAAGATAAGAAGGTACCTTTTTTGCGTCGTCAGCTTGGTGTTGTTTTCCAAGATTTTAAATTATTACCTCGTTTGAACGTATATGAAAATATAGCATTTGCCCTTGAAGTTATAGAGGAAAAACCAGAAGAAATACGTCGCCGAGTTATGGAAGTTTTAGAGCTTGTCGGATTAAAGCATAAAGCTAGAATGTTCCCAAATGAGCTTTCGGGGGGAGAGCAACAGCGCGTATCAATTGCACGCTCGATTGTGAATGTTCCAAAAGTGGTGATTGCAGACGAACCAACAGGGAACCTTGACCCTGAAACATCATGGGAAATTATGAATTTATTTGAGGAAATTAATGCACGAGGAACAACAATTGTCATGGCAACGCATAATCGTGAAATTGTGAATACAATTCGTCGGCGTGTGATCGCTATTGAGGGCGGTTTAATTGTCCGTGATGAGCACGGAGGTGACTACGGTTATGACATTTAATACTGTAAAGCGACACTTCCGAGAAAGTATTAAATCACTTGGTCGAAATAGCTGGATGACTCTTGCATCCGTTAGTGCAGTAACCGTTACCCTCATATTAGTCGGCGTCTTTGCGCTGATTATGATGAACTTAAATAAAGTAGCGACTGATTTAGAAAATGATGTTGAAATTAAAGTATTAATTGATGAAACAGCAGATGAAGCAGCTGAACAAGCGCTTGTTAAAAATCTTAAAACATGGGCAAGTATCTCAGAGGTCACCTATTCAACGAAAGAGGATGAGTTAAATAAGCTCGTGAAGGATTTTGGTGATGATTTTAAACTATTTGAGCAAAGTAACCCTTTACGCAACGTTATTTATGTAAAGGCCGCTGATCCTCAGCAAACAGCGAAGGTTGCGAAAGAGATTAATAAGCATGATTATATATATGATGTGATGTATGGCGAAGGAAAAGTTGAAAAGCTATTTAACTTTTTAAATATTAGTCGTAATGTAGGAATCGTGCTAATTTTAGGGTTATTATTTACAGCGATTTTCTTAATTTCAAATACGATTCGGATTACGATTATTGCGCGTCGAGATGAAATCGAAATTATGAAACTTGTAGGTGCCACGAATTCATTCGTGCGTATTCCATTTTTACTGGAAGGAATGTGGCTCGGAATTTTAGGTTCGATTATTCCGATTGCGGTTGTCACAACCCTTTACCACAATATATATAAAATTATTGCACCTCGTTTACAGGGGGAGCTTATTCAATTACTGGATTTCTCTCCACTTGTGTATCAGGTGAGTGCTCTACTGCTACTTATTGGCGTATTAATAGGTATTTGGGGAAGCTTTATGTCAGTGCGTAAGTTTTTAAAAATTTAATTTGGGCGCTCTCATTATGCGCTAATCACAACGGATATTTGTGAATACAATGAATCCTAGGCGAAAGGGAGTTCGATCGGTGAGAAGTAAGGCGAAGAACACATGGAAAACACTTGCAGTAGCATCTGCTCTATTTCTTTTTATCCAAACTCCATCAGCATACGCAACAAGTTTGTCGGATTTAAAAGAAGAAAAAAAACAAATTGAAACAAAGAAAAATGAGTTAAATTCATCCATTGGCAATAAGTCAAATGCAATTTCTGCTAACCAGGAAAAGCAACAAAAAATCTTAGATCAAATTCAAGCATTAAACGCTGAAATCGACAAAACAAATAGCAATATTAAAAATGTAGAAGCCGAGATTCATACAACAAATGAGGAAATTAAAAAATTAGAAGCATCTATTCAAGAGCTTCTACATAAAATTGAAGAGCGGGATTTATTGCTAGAGGAGCGTGCACGTGCGATTCAAGCGGGTGGCTCTGTTAGTTATTTAGATGTGTTATTAGGTTCCAATAGTTTTGTAGACTTTATTGATCGATTTTCTGCGGTCAATGCACTGCTAGAAGCAGATCGTCAAATTATCCAAGATCAAAAAGAGGATAAGCAAAAATTAGAGGAACAAAAGCAAAGTGTAGAAGAAAAGCGTAAAAAGTTGGAAGAGAAAAAAGCTGAGCTTGAGCGCTTAAAAAAATCTTTAGATAGTCAAAAAGCCGAGAAAAATAACTTGGTTGATCAATTAGAAAAAGAGCAAGAAAAGTTGAAATCTGAAAAGGTATTACTTGAAAAAGAATATTCTGAGGCATTGGAAGTTAGTCAGGAATTACAAAATCAGATTATTGCTGAGCAAAATCGCTTAGCTGAAATTGCTCGCCAGCAGGAAGCGAAACGTAAAGCAGCAGCCGCGGCGGCAGCGGCCGCAGCTGCTGCTAACAATGCTAGCGGTGGTTCATCTGGCGTTATTGTGAACGCGCCTCAATCGAATGGTACTTGGATTAAGCCAACAAATGGTCGTTTAACATCACCTTATGGCTGGCGAAATATCGGAGCTGGCCCTGAATTCCACTATGGTGTCGACCTTGCCAATGCAACAGGCACACCAATTTGGGCGGCGGCTGAAGGTGTCGTTTCCTATGCAGCACCGCTTAGCTCTTATGGAAATGTTGTGATTGTGACACATTCAATTGATGGCCAAATTTATACAACTGTGTATGCACATCTAAGTGCATTTAATGTAAGTGTAGGGCAAGAGGTAACACAAGGTCAGCAAATTGCAGCGATGGGTAGCACAGGTCGCTCTACAGGCCCACATTTACACTTTGAGGTGCATATTGGTCCTTGGAAAGGGCAAGCTGTTGGTAGCGTAAATCCACTAAAATATATTCCGTTGTAAAGGGGACAGGGAGCTGTGCAAAAGACAAAGATCTTTTTGCACAGCTCTCTTCTACTAATAACAATATGCTAAATAAGCTTGCTTGGTGTAAGAGTTTGTCCTAAGAGAAATTTTTTTGGACAAACTCTTTTTTAAGGATTCTGACTATTTTTTGAACACAGTGTGAAATATTCCTCTGCTAAACTATATCTATGCTATGCTGTAGCTATCTTTTAAGAGAGGATTTGTTGGTGTGATTAATACAGAGTGGTATACAATTCGAGCACTAACATTACCAGCAACAGCAGTTGCCTTACTATATACTTTTTTAATCGTCTGGCTTATATTGCGATTACAATTTTCAAAAAAATATGCAGAGATCTATGCAGATGCTGTTTTTACATTTATGATCGTGTGGAAATTTAGCTTATTTTTCACTGATTTCAAAGCGGTTATTGCCCAGCCAATTTCTTTATTATATTTTAATGGAGGAACAATAGGCGTTTTTCTGGGCGTGTTAGCAGCATTATGGCAAGTATGGCGGAAAAAAGCTGTGGTAGTAGATCTAAAAGCATATTGCTGGGCAATGGTATTGACCCAATCGATTTACCAATGGTTTGCCGTATTATTGAATAATAATTCAGTGATAGGTGAAGTGATGACATTAGTAGTGCTAAGTTTATTAACTATTTTCATACTATGGAAACTAACAGCACTGAAACAGTCATTATTACTGTATACAGTTGGCTTTATCCTCGTTGCCTTCTTTCAACCATTAGGGATATGGCAAACCGCTGTAGGTGTCAGCCTCTTACTACTTTGTATGGGGATTGTCATTCACCACAATGAGAACAATGCAGGAGGGAAAGCATGAAAAAAAATATTGGGCTATTGATTGTTGTGCTTTTAGTAGTTGCGATGGTTGGTACATATGTGAAACAGCAAATTGATGAGGAGCGCGCTATTGACAAGTCGGCTCTTGGAAAGGATATGGAAGAGCGCAACATTGGTTTAAAAGATGGTGATACCCCACCTGATTTTACATTAACAAGCTTGGATGGAAAAGATGTGACATTGAGTAAGCTTCGCGGAAAAAAAGTGGTATTAAATTTCTGGGCAACGTGGTGTCCACCATGTAAAGCTGAAATGCCACATATGCAAAACTTTTATGATCAATTTGCGGAAGAAAAAAATGTTGAAATTATAGCGGTCAATTTAACAGCAGAGGAACGTGATGTGACTGCTGATGCCAAGGTAGATACGGTTATGACCTTTAGAGATAGTTTTGAGCTAACATTTCCAATTTTATTGGATCCTGACAATTTAACTGGCTCTGACTATCAAATTATTACCATTCCAACAACATATTTTATTAATTCCAACGGTTATATTCAACATGCTGTTAAAGGACCAATGGATATGGATATGCTAACAGGGTATGTCGATGCACTCGATTAGTTTAGAAAGATCTGCTCGTTTCTATTATGTAGAAGCGAGCAGATTTTTTTATGTAGAGGATATGGGGAAGAGGCACGAAGCCAAGCGCAACACTTGCGCCTTAAAGCTAATACCCGCACTTTACAAATTTGCCATGTAATCTTGTATGTTTGAAAAAATAGTGTCATACAGTAAAAGAGACGGAGGAGGGAAGGTTTGCGCAAAATAACGGCTGGAATCGGAGTTCTCATTAGTAGTTTAGTGGTAGGCAGTGGAATTTATTTTGATTGGTTTACGCTGGGCGATAAAAAGGAGCCCGTTACGGAGGTTGATACCATTGATGAAGCAATGACATTAATTGAAGAAAAATCAGTATATAGCACCAAAAAGGATGTCTTGGTGGAAGGGGCACTACGTGGGATGGCTGAAGCTATTAAAGATCCTTATAGCACCTATTACACTAAGGAAGAGGCTGAGCAACATCGGCAAATGCTAGCTGAGGAAAGAGTGGGGATTGGGATTGAGTTAACAGAAAATAAAGGCAAATTTATTGTCGTGTCTCCTGTGCGCTCATCTCCGGCAGAGAAGGCAGGAATGCGTTCACTTGATGAAATTGTACAAGTAGATGGTGTTCGTGTAGATGGTAAAACGATGAGTGAATTAATGCATTTAATTCAAGGTGAAAAGGGAACAAAGGTAACAATTGTGGTCTATCGTCCAAGTGAGGATAAGCATATTAAAATGACGATGGAACGCGCTGCTATTTCTAATAAAACTGTATCAAGTGAGGTTGTGAAGATTGAGGATACAGCAATTGGTTATGTAGAAATTTCCCTTTTTGGTGAAAAAACAGCGAACGAATGGGTTGCTGAAACAAGTAAACTACTGCGCAAAGATGTGGAGGGAATTGTGATTGACGTGCGTGATAATCCAGGTGGGTATTTACATAGCGTTGCAGCGCTACTAAGCACAGTGTTGGAAAATGGCAAGGTGTTTGCATATATGCAAAATGCAGAAGGTGCTATGGAACCCTTAAAAACGCAAACAAAGGGCTTCGATGAGAAATATTTAGAAACTATGAATAAAATTCCAATTGTTGTCTTACAAAATCAAGGCAGTGCTTCAGCTAGTGAAGTATTAAGTGGCGCTTTAAAGGGCTGGGGCCGTGCTTCACTTGTTGGTGTTAAAAGTTTTGGGAAAGGAACCGTACAGGAATCCTGGTCGCTTACGAATGGTGGTGAGTTGAAGTTATCAACGAATAAATGGTTAACTCCAAAACGAGAATGGATTCATGGGCAGGGCATTGAGGCAAGCTTAGTGATCGAGCAAAATGAATTATTTGCTTTCCAGTTACATCCATTAACAGGGAAGTTTAAAGTAGGTGATATGAGCGAGGAAATTGCCTATTCACAAAATGCTTTGCAAAAGCTTGGCTATCAAATTGATCGTTTAGATGGCTATATGGATGACACAACGGCTGAGGCTGTGAATCTCTATCGTAAACAAAAAAAATTAGAACAAGCAGAAGGTGAATTTTATATGGACACAACTTTCTTTAATAGTTTAAATGAAACATTAAAAAATTATAAGACAGATCGTCAACATGACCAGCAGTTCCAAATGGCCACTAGCTTTTTACTGCATACAATTGAGCAATAGCAAGAAAAACGTCTTTCTATGAGTTTGTACTACGCAAGACTGTAGTCGTTTGATACAATAAATTCATAGCATGTAACATAGAAATGGCGGGTGTTCGTATGGTTAGTGATATATTTATAGAGATTGTAACAGCGATTGGCCGCTTTTTACTCAACCCGTTATTATATATAGCCATTATATTTGCTATTTTATTAGGGTATCGTCGTGTTAAACAGGAGCGTAACTATTTTAATAGACGAATTATTTGGGGCTGGACGGAGTTAATCGGACAATGGAAAGAGGGCTGGCTGTATGCACTGATTATTTCCTTTATCAGTATTGTAGCGGGACTAACTGTACCCAACGTATTTTTAATGATGTTAATAGTGGTCTCCGTAGTAGCATTGGTATTGTATGTTATCAACGCTTTGTCACCTGTTTTGACAATGGGTGTTGCAACGCTTGCAGTATGGGCGATGTTTTACTATGATTGGACTTTTTCTTGGTGGAAAATTTCCTTGGAGGGTGTCAATGTCATAGACGGAGCCATTGTAGCAATCACTATTATTGTAGGTCTTAGTGTGATTGCAGAAGGGCTTCTTATTCGACGAGCAGCGCTAAAGGTAGCAACGCCTAGTATTGAAAAAACAAAACGAGGTATGCAGGCAATTGTCTATCGCACAAGAAATGTCTGGATGTTACCCATTTTCTTTGTGATGCCTGGTGATACGATTGCTGCGGCATTACCATACTGGCCACAATTTACAATTGGAGAGAATAGCTTTGCGCTTGTGTTGTTCCCTCTTGTTATCGGTTTTTCAAAGCTTACAAGAAAAGATTTGCCAGCTTTAGTATTCCCTAAAATTGGCCGCTCTGTATTATTACTAGGGCAGCTCATTTTACTTGGTGGACTGGCTGCTTATTTTGAGCCATTGATCGCTTTGACCACACTTGCACTGGGAGCAATCAGTCGTATTAGTATCTCTATTTATTACGCATGGCAGGATAAAACCGATCATTATGCAATAGCACCCAGTACAAAGGGGGCTGTGATTGCAGCGGTTCTGCCCGATTCACCAGCTGAAAAAATGGGTTTACTTGCTGGTGAATGTATTTGCAAAGTAAATGGAGTAGCGATTTTTACAGAAAACGAGCTATATGAAGCTTTGCAATTAAATGCGGCACATTGTCGCCTAGAAGTGTTAGATCGCAACAATGAAATTCGTTTAACACAGCATGTCATTTATAGTAATGATCATTACCGTATTGGATTACTACTAGCTGAGCCGAGGGATGTATAATGGATGTTTTTGGGAAAATGATGCTAGCACTCTTCATCCCTGCCTTGCTTGTGTTATTGTTTACAAGAATAACGTATAATCGCTATATTGCCTTAGCCTTAGCCATTGCCCTGATCGCAGCCTCTGTTTATGCAGGCTATACATCTCCATCTATTATTTTTATAATTGATGCTTTTTCATTAACAATAGGCTTTTGGTTGGCAAGTAAAATGAGGAAATAAAGGAGTCAGTCCTATCTTAGTGATGGGACTGACTTTTTTACATAAAGAATCGCACAGCTGCCATTATTATAACCCCTGCAACAACTGTAATAGATAAACTTTTTGTCAGCAATGCAATGATTAAGGTAGGCACAAATGTGATAAAAATAGGCCAATCCAGTGTGACGACTTGACCACTTTCTGCATCTAATAAATTTTCGATGACAAGGGCACTTAAGATACACACTGGAATAAAGCTAAGCCATTTCAGAACAACATCTGGCAGTATAACACTGCGTACAAAGATAAATGGAATAACACGTGGCAGCCATGTAACAACTGCACAGCCAATAATAAGCCATACCATATAAGAGGTTGTTGTCATTTATCCGTCACCACCCCAATTGTTGCAACAATGACCGTTGCTAATAGAACTGCTACATGGGAAGGAACTACATAGGAGAGGCCGTACATAATGAGTGCCATATAGCCGATTAACTTAATATAGTGCATAATTTTGCTTTTCCCAACACTGCTTAATTGCAGAACTAACAGAGCAATAAACATCGCAATTAACGCAAAGTCCAATCCCCATTGTTCAGGATTTGCGACCCACTGTCCTAAAAAGGCACCTGCCACGCAGGAAAGAATCCAGAAAGTGTAGGCTGTTATATTTAGCCCATCCATCCATTTACCGTGTAATTTACCTGTTTGCATTTGTTTCGTTACAGCTACCCCAAAGGTTTCATCTGTTAATAATGTTCCGAACCCAACATTTCTTAGCATGGAGTAGCGCGTAAAATGGGGAGCTAATGTTAAACTCATTAATAAATGACGTAGATTGACCACAAAAATGGTTACAATAATAGCAGAAGCAGGACTGCTCGTTAAAAGAAGTGCACAAAAGATAAATTGTGCAGAGCCTGCATAAACAAGAATTGTTAAAAGGGCAATTTCGAGTACAGATAGCCCTGAAGCGGAACCTACAACGCCAAATGCAAGTCCTATACTAATATAGCCAAGTAAAGTGGGAATACAATCCTTCACACCTTGTAAAAAGCTGTTATTAAGAGAGTTTGTTGTTTCATGATGAGGCTCTGTTGTACTTGTCATAAATAGGTCATCCTTTCTTAAAAAAATCAATGTATACTATTGATAGAATAGTTAGATAGTTAGATGTGTTTATTAAAGTATACATATGTCTGATAAAATAAACAATAGAGATTGGTGAATAGCAATGGAACAAATGAGTCGAAACTTAGCCTTCCAATTAAAAAAAATTCGACAGCAACGTTATGTCAGCTTAGATGATGTGGCAAAGGCAACAGGTGTTAGTAAGGCACAGCTTGCTCAAATTGAAAAAGGTGAAGCAAATCCCACTGTATCAACAATTTGGAAAATTGCAGCAGGTATGCGTGTTTCTTTTTCTTCTTTACTACAGCCACCAACAGCTCATTACACGCGTTATAGTAGCAAAGATGCACCCCATGTGGATGAGGACGAGGGACGCTATCGTGTATATTCGATTATTCCCTATAGTCCTGAGAGGGGCTGGGAATTTTATAAGGTTGAAATGGAACCAGGAGCAGTAAGCAGGAGTGAAGCTCATACAGAAGGGGTAGAGGAAACTGTAATTGTTATTAAAGGACAAGCCATGATTTCTGCTGGAGATATGCATGAATTACTGGATGAAGGGGATACACTAGTATTCTCAGGGCATCAACCCCATGAGTATCGCAATACATCAGAAGGGCTAACCATTTTACATTTAATTTTACAGTATAAATAGAGGTGTCAATAGTGAGTGAATGGTTTACTGTAGAAAATATCGAACAAATTGCGGCACAGTATCGAACGCTTGGTCCAATTATTGGTTTATTGCTACCGTTTTTAGAAGCGTTTTTACCATTTTTACCGTTAGTGGTGTTTGTTGTGGCCAATGCAAGTGCATTTGGATTATGGATAGGATTTTTATTGTCTTGGTTAGGTTCTGTCGCTGGATCTTATGTGGTATTTTTGCTTGTCCGTCATTTTGGCAAGCATCCAAAGCTGCGATTTTTAACAGGCGGTAAAAAAGTACAAAGGCTGATTCAATGGGTGGATATGAATGGTCTTAGTCCTCTGTTTGTCCTGCTATGCTTCCCTTTTACACCGTCTGTTATTGTCAATATTGTTGCAGGATTATCCAATATTCATAAAAAGTTTTACTTAATTGTTTTACTAGCTGGAAAGTTTGTCATGATTTTAGGGATGAGTGTACTCGGCTATGATTTAAAATCATTACTGACAAGCCCTGTAAGATTGGTGATTGCAGCTGTTGCGATTGTGATTTTATGGTGGATAGGCAAGCTGATCGAGAAACGTTTGAATGCGCGTGTTGAGAGAGATTTACGGCAAGCGCGAAATTTGCCAGAAAACCGAGATAAACATGCAAGTTAATAACTTAACCAAGCAAACAGCCTTTTTTTGTTATAGATGAGAAGAGGCTGTTTTTAATTGTTACCAGATGAAGCTTGTTAGATAGTATTTACTAGCTTTTTTCGATAGAATTTAAGATAGCTAAGGTTAAAGTGATCAATTTTGTAGTAGAATCGCTCAATAATAAGGTTAAAGTGATCAATTTGGCAGTAGAATCGCTCAATAATAAGGTTAAAGTGATCAATTTTGTAGTAGAATCGCTCAATAATAAGGTTAAAGTGATCAAATCAGCAGTGAAATCGCTCAATAATAGGATTAAAGTGATGAAACTAGTAGAACAATTGTTCAAAATGGGGCCAAGCTGATCAAAACAGCCAGAAGTCCACTCAATCTCAAATTAAAAAAGGGGGAGAAGGTCATGACATTGCGTATTGTTTCGGGGCGTTCAGGAACAGGGAAGTCCGCTTTTATTTATAAGGAAATTGTCGAGCAACTCAAGTCAGATCCATTAGGTCATCCTATTTTTATTATTGTTCCTGATCAGATGTCCTATTCTACAGAATATGAACTCACGAATAAACATGGTGTACAAGGCTTAATTCGTGCACAGGTGATGACATTTAAACGTTTAGCATGGCTTGTGTTGCAGGAAACAGGTGGGATTGCTCGTAAAGAAGTAAATGGCTATGGTTATCGCATGCTGATTCGCAAATTGTTAGAGGAACAACAAAGCGAATTCTCTTTATTTCGACAAGCTGCTGGCAAACGTGGCTTTACAGAGGAAATTGAAGCGCTGTTAAAGGAGTTTAGCCGTTATAGTGTCAATAGCACTGTTTTAGCAGAGGTAACAGCCTCGTTAAAGGCAATTGATGCACCTCATACATTACAGGCTAAAGCAAGTGATTTGCATGTTGTGTTACAGGCATTAGAGGAACAGCTTGGTACAACCTATGTCGATAGTGAGGGCTATTATCCAATTCTAACTGAGCAATTAAAATATGCAGAAACAATGAAACAGGCGACTATTTATATTGATGGTTTTACAGCCTTTACTGTGCGAGAGCTAGAGCTAGTGCGAGAATTATTAAAGGTTACAAGACAAGTAACAGTTGTTCTACCATTCGATCATATGGATGAGGCATTCGATGAGCAGGCTTTATTTCATGAGGGGGCATTAACCCATCAGCGACTACATGATATTGTACAGGAAGAAGGCATTGAAGTTGATGCACCAATCCATTTTTATCAACCAAGACGATTTTATTCCAATGATTTGCAACATATAGAGGCTGGATTTGCTGATATAGTGCCGCAAACAAAAAAAACCGCAGGAGATGTACAGGTCTTTGAGGCGTCTAATCGCCGAGCAGAGGTGCACGCCATTGCCCGGGAAATAACAAAGTTAACTAAGGAAGATGGTTATCGTTATCGTGATATTGTACTACTATATCGCCAGGCAGAATTATATGATCCACTTATTACTAGTATTTTTCAACAATATGAAATTCCTATTTTTACAAATACAAAAAAGACAATGCTTCACCATCCATTAATTGAGCTAAGTCGCTCCGCATTAGAGGTTATAACCTCTAATTGGAAATATGAGCCTGTTTTTCGTAGTGTCAAAACAGATTTATTTTTCCCATTACAGGCTGAGTTAGCGATTTGGCGTGAGCGTGCAGATCGTTTAGAAAATTATTGCTTAGCACAGGGGATTTATGGAGAACGTTGGTTTGAGGAGTCTCGTTGGTTTTATAAAAAATATCGTGGCTTAGAGTTCCATTCGCGTGTACAAACAGATGAGGAACGAGCAATGCAGGCAGAAATCGAGGCCATTCGAGATGAAATTCGTCAACCATTAAAAAATTTGCAGGATCAGCTTGAACGAGCGCAAACAGGACGAGCAATAGCAACTGCTTTATTTGAGTTTGTAGAGGTATTGCACGTTTATGATAAGCTTCAAGCCTTGAAGGATCGTGAGCTTGAGCGAGGCGATGTATTAGCAGCAAGCGAGCATGAGCAGGCGTGGCATGAATGGGTAGCTGTGCTGGATCAATTTGTTTATATGTTTGGAGAGCAGGAGCTGTCTGTGGAGGAAGCGGCAAAGATTCTTGATGAAGGGTTTGATACATTAGAATTTTCGAGAATTCCGCCTACCTTAGATGAAGTAATGGTAGCGACAGTTGATTTAGCGCGACTTTCCGATATAAAAGCAGCTTTTGTAGTAGGGATGAATGATGGTGTTTATCCAACCCGAATGGACTATGAGGGCTTATTATCGGATACAGAACGTGAATGGTTTAGTCAAATTGGCTATGAGCTTGCCCCATCCTCCGTTAATCGCCTATTGCAGGAGAATTTTCTATTTTACCGCGCGGTGACAACGCCATCTCAGAAGCTTTATATAACATATCCTTCAGCAGATGAAGAGGGGAAGGCGTTGCTAGCTTCCATCTATATAAAGAAAATAATTGGCAATACTAGCACACCTGGCCTATTATGTGATGTCCCAGTAGAACGTGTTGTCATTGACCCAATTGAATTGTTAGAGGGCGATGCTTTACCCTATTTACGTCATCCGCGTACCGCTTTAGCGCATCTGATGGTGCAGCTGCGTCAGGCTGAACATAGCCGTGAACTAGCACCAGAATGGCTGGCATTGCAAAAATTTTATAAACAGGACCCTTATTGGACATTAATTTTTGAACGTGTGCGCTATCCGATTACCCATAAAAATAAGGCAGAGCCGCTGGAAACCTATATTACGCAGGAATTGTATGGACAAAAGCTAACTTCAAGTGTTTCTCGCATTGAGAAATATTTTAGATGTCCATTTTCCCATTTCACAACGTATGGTTTACGTTTAGAGGAACGTGCTGAATATCGCTTGGAAACCTTTGCAATGGGTGATTTATTCCATGAAGCCTTAAAGTGGATTACAGAAGAAACACATCGACAGCAGCTGTCGTGGATACGGCTAACAAAGCAGCAAATTAAACAATTAGCACGTCAGGCTGTGGAGCAAATTGTGCCAGTCTTTTCACAGCAAATTTTACTATCAAGTGCGCGCTATCGCTATATTCAACGTAAACTTATTCGTATTGTTGAGCGAACAATGACAGCATTAACACAGCATGCCAATGTCTCTCACTTTAAGCCAATTGCTATTGAGGCATCGTTTGGGCTAGGACAGAATGAGCAGCTACCACCGCTTGAAATTGATTTAACAGGTGGCAAAAAAATGTTTATGCGAGGACGCATTGATAGAGTGGATAGTGCAACAATCGATAATCGCTCTTATTTACGCATCGTCGATTATAAATCATCAGCTCGTGATTTGGACTTAAACGAAGTGTATTATGGACTGTCCTTACAGGTTCTCACTTATTTAGATGTGGCTATGGAAAACAGCTCTTATTGGCTGCCAGGCGAAACAGAGCCAGCCGGTGTCCTATATGTTCACGTCCACAATCCAATGCTAAAGCTCGATAAGGATTTAACAGATAGCGAAATCGAAGAGGATCGTTTAAAGCAATATAAAATGAAGGGACTGCTCGCTGAAAATGCTGAGGCTATTTTATCGATGGATGAGCAACTAGAGGAAAAGAGCGGACATTCTAAAATTATTCCCGTTTATATGAAAAAAGACGGGACACCATCTGAATCACAATCACGTATTGTGCCTGTCGATGATATGAAGAATCTACAGCACTTTGTACGGCGCAAGCATCAGGAAGCAGGGAATGGTATTTTAGCTGGTGATACAGATATTAGCCCATATAAATTAAAAACAAAAACAGCTTGTGATTATTGTCAATTTGCCGCGGTTTGTCAGTTTGATCCAACTGATGGCAAGCAAAGCTATCGCCAGTTAGTACAGGCAAAGCCGAATGAAATTGTTGATAAAATTCGGAAGGAGATGGAGTAATATGGGACAAACAATTCCTGTAAAGCCAGCGGATGTGACATGGACGGATGATCAATGGAAGGCGATTTATGCGAGTGGTCAGGATACACTTGTATCAGCTGCGGCAGGATCGGGAAAAACAGCAGTCCTAATTAACCGTATGATTGAAAAGGTGATTGCGACTGAAAATCCTATTAATGTAGATGAACTGCTTGTTGTAACCTTTACGAACGCATCAGCTGCTGAAATGCGTCATCGTATGGCAGAAGCGCTGGAAAAGGCGATCGAAAAAAATCCAAACTCTCAGCATTTACGGCGTCAGCTTAGCCTTGTCAATAAAGCGCAAATTTCAACATTGCATTCCTTTTGTCTAGCCATTGTAAAGCAATATGCCTATTTGCTTGATATTGACCCAGGCTTTCGTATTGCCAATGAAGCTGAAGTTGCTTTATTAAGAGATGATATTTTAGCCGAGGTACTAGAGGAAGCGTATGATGCTGAGGATGAGACACACGTGCAGGCCATCTATCGTCTTGTTGATAGCTTTACCTCAGATCGTGATGATCAAGCGATTGAAACATTAATTAGCAAGCTTTATGATACCTCTCGCGTACATGCAGAGCCACAAAAATGGCTATGGAGCCTGCCAAAAGCCTATGAGTTAGCCGAGGATATAACGATTGACGATTTAGCGCTCTCTCAGTATGTCAAATTGACGGTTCGCCATAGTTTGGAGGAAGCCTTTGGACTAATTTCAGAAATGCGGGCAATTACATTACAGCCAGCAGGACCTGCCCCGTATGCGGAAACGGCAGAAATTGATTTTGCTATGATTCAAGAAGGCATTCGTATTAGTCAGGATGGTACATGGCAGGAGCTATTTGATTATTTTACAATGCTGAAATGGTCTACGTTAAAAAGAGTATCCAAGGATGCTTTAGTAGACGTGGAGCTTCAGGAGCTTGCCAAGAAAAAGCGAGAAGCTGCCAAAAAAATGATGAATAAAATCAAAGAAACCTATTTCGTTCGTACACCTGCACGCTTGCTTGAGGAAATACGGTTAATGGCACCAACCATTACAACATTGGTGGAGTTAACAGTCATTTTTAGTGAGCAATTCCGACTGGCAAAGCTAGAGCGGGGCATTATTGATTTTTCAGATTTAGAGCATTATGCTTTGCAAATATTAACAGTAAAAGGTGAGGGCAAGCTGGGGCCTTCTCCCGTAGCATTAGATATGCAAAAGCAATTTAAAGAAGTGCTCGTGGATGAATATCAGGATGTGAATTTATTACAAGAAACCATTTTACAGCTTATAAAAACAGGTGAAGAGCAGGATGGCAATCTGTTTATGGTTGGTGATGTGAAACAGAGCATTTATCGCTTCCGTTTAGCTGAACCAAAGCTTTTTATGCGAAAATATAGTGATTTTGTGGAAACACCAACATCAACAGGTATGCGTATCGACTTAAACGCAAATTTCCGAAGTCGCAAAGAGGTGCTCCATGCAACAAACTATGTGTTTGCCCAAATAATGAGCGAGCGTGTTGGTGAAATTCAGTATAATGATAATGCCTCATTAAAGCCAGCAGCACCGTATGATAATAAAGAAATTCCTGTTGAGCTTGCAGTGCTGCATCCTCCACAGGAAGAGGAAGAAGCTGAAGAGGCAGAGGAAATAACGAATGAAGCCACTGAACTAGAGGAGCTTAAAAAGTCACAATATGAGGCACGCTTTATTATCAAACGTATCCAGCAGATGATGGCTGAGGGTACAACGGTTTATGATACAAAAACGAAGACAGAGCGACCGTTAAAATATAGTGATATCGTGATTTTAATGCGCTCGATGACATGGTCAAACGATTTAGTGGAGGAATTTAAGCTAGCTGGTATTCCGCTATATGCAGAGTCATCCAAAGGTTATTTTGATGCGCTTGAAGTGATGATTATGCTAAATGTATTAAAGATTGTCGATAATCCGTACCAAGATATCCCATTAGCTTCTGTGTTACGCGCACCTTTTGTGGGCTTGACAGAAAATGAACTAGCTCAAATTCGTTTAGCTGATCCTAAAGTACCTTTTTATGACGCATTACGACAATTTATTCGTAGTGAGGGACACGGTGTACAAACCGTTACCTTTGAGAAGCTTCAACGATTTATGTTAGCTTTTGAACATTGGCGAGATTTAGCGCGCCGCGGCTCATTGTCAGACTTAATTTGGAAGATTTATTTAGATACCCATTATTACGAAATGGTTGGTGCGATGCCAAATGGTAAGCAGCGACAGGCGAATCTGCGCATTTTACATGATCGTGCATTCATGTACGAGCGAACAGCCTTCCGTGGATTATTCCGTTTTTTACGCTTTATTGATCGGATGCGTACACGTGGAGATGATTTAGGAACAGCTAAATCAATTGGCGAAAAGGATGATGTTGTACGTCTTGTAACCATTCACTCTTCAAAAGGTTTGGAGTATCCAGTGGTCTTTGTGGCAGGAATGGGGCGACCATTTAATAAGATGGATTTTCATCAGCCCTATTTATTTGACCAAGACTTCGGATTAGCAGTAAAGGCGATTGACCCAGAAAATCGTATTACGTATACATCTCTGCCATTTTTGGCGCTAAAGGAGAAAAAGGAGCTTGAAATGCGTGCAGAGGAAATGCGTGTTTTATATGTGGCGATGACACGTGCTAAAGAACGGCTCATTTTAGTGGGCTCTGTGAAAAATTGGGGCAAAACTCGTGATCGCTGGCAGGAGTCACAGAGCTTGTCAACAGATGCACCGCTACAGGAATATTTACGTGCTAGAGCTAATAGTTATTTGGACTGGGTTGGACCAGCCGTGGCAAGGCATGTGGATTTTGCCTCAGTCGCTACATCCACCTATAAGGCATTGGAAGATCATTCTCATTGGTCGGTACAAGCGATTGATACAAGCCAGTATTCATATGAAATAGAAGCATTAGAGGATGAGGTAGAGCAGTTGCTGGCAATGCCAGAAGATCAGGCTTTATTGTCTGAAATAACGACACGCTTCCAAGCACAATATGCCTATCAAAAATCAACAAGAAAACGCTCGAAAACGTCTGTTAGTGAAATTAAACGTTTAGAAAATTTACAGCGTCAGGAAGAACCTGAATTTTACTTTGCAGCACCTGCTAAGCGCAGTATCACGGCCATTGCACCGCGACCATTATTTTTACAGGAGCAGCAGCTAACAGGCGCTGAGATAGGAACGGCTGTACATACAGCGATGCAGCATGTGCCACAGCAGGGCTTTCACAATCTTGAGGAAGTAAGAAGCTTTGTGGCAGATTTAGTGGCAAGACAACTTTTAACAGAGACAGAGGGAGAAATTGTGCCACTAGCGAAGATTTTTCATTTCTTTACTACAGCTATTGGACAACGTTTTAAACGAGCAAAGCAAATACGAAGAGAGATGCCGTTTACAATTAGTCGAGTAGATGAGGATGGCGATGCTCAAATTGTGCAGGGGATTATTGATTGTCTATTGGAGGATGAGCATGGTCATTGGATCTTGCTCGATTATAAGACAGATCGTATTCAGTCGCATTTTGCCAAGGAGCCTGCATTATCAAAGGAAATACGAGATCGCTATGCTGTCCAGCTACGTGTCTATAGTGAAGCAATTGAAGCGATTCTTCATATTAAAGTAAGCGATAAAATAGTATATTTATTTGATAGTGGACAGAGCGTACAGGTATAAAGAGGTGAGTATCACGCAAGCAGAGCGATGGCATCTGGCAGT
This sequence comes from Lysinibacillus macroides, assembly GCF_001281525.1. GTDB lineage: Bacteria > Bacillota > Bacilli > Bacillales_A > Planococcaceae > Lysinibacillus > Lysinibacillus macroides. The sequence continues at coordinate 106,319 of NZ_LGCI01000005.1, forward strand.
GCTCTGCTTGTATCATTGTTTTGATGAAAGAGGAGGCTTATTTTGTGGAGTTAAAACCGACAATGTTGCAGGAGAGAATTGCAACATTAGATATTTTACGAGGCATTAGTTTGATAGGTATTTTACTCGTAAATATGTATGCTTTTTATTTGCCAATGCCCCATATTGATTTGGCAACATGGTTTAATACGCCGTCCGATATCGTTTGGCAACAGAATTTAGATATTTATGTGCAAGGTAGCTTTTATCCATTATTTGCAATGCTATTTGGTTATGGGCTTGCCATGCAATGGCAAAAGGCACAGAGCCGCGCACAAAATTTTTATCCACTAGGATTTCGTAGGCTCTTAGTATTATTTGTTTTCGGTGTTATCCATGCCGTGCTGATTTGGTGGGGCGATATTTTAATGATGTATGCCTTTTGTGGCGTTTTTTTATTGCTGCTACTACGTCTACGACCTATTTGGTTATTGCTGATTGCTATTATCCTTAATGGTATAATGCATGCTTTTACATTCTTAGCACTCGCATTTGTTAATGTTCCTGAGGCTGAGGGGTATTATGTGGATATTGTTTCGATTGAGCAAGCAATTACTGCATATGGAACAGGTACATGGGTGGATGCTTTTATACAACGGTTAGCAGATTTAGCTGTTCAAGCTAGTCCTCTTATGTGGATTGTCTCTTTATTTACAATTCTGCCCTATATGCTAGTTGGAGCAGCAGCGTCAAAATGGCATTTAGTGGAGCGTGCTAAGGAATTGAAGTGGCTCTGGATTACGCTAGCAGTGAGTGGGCTTGTAATAGGTATTTTCCTAAAAAGCTTGCCTATTTTATTTACACGTACCCTTTTACTGGATAGCATAAAAATTTATATTGGAGGACCTATTCTATCTATTGGCTATATTGGTCTAGTTGTCCTACTTTGCTTATGGCCGTTTGTACCAAAACTGCTTCGTCCATTGGCGAATATGGGACGTATGTCATTGACAATATATATTATGCAATCGATTATTGGTACTTGCTTATTCTATCAATTTGGCTTTGGCTGGTATGGTAAAATCACAGTTGCTACAGGCGTTTTCATCGCTATCGGGATTATCGTGGTACAAATGGTTATAGCTGAAATTTGGCTATCCAAGTGGAAGCAAGGACCACTAGAGGCACTATGGCGTAAATTAACGTATAAGCAAAAAGTAGAATCGCATTAATATTTACCTCTTTATAGGCATAATCTATGAAGAATATAGCAACTTATAAAATTATTGTCGTAAAAGTAAAGCAATTTCTATCATATTGTTGTATTATGTAGAAAAAAGAAGGAGCTCTTAAAATCATGAAAATTTTATCATTCAAATTAGGTGGACATGTAAGCTTTGGACCAAAAGTAAAAAAAGAAGAAGCGGTATGGGATGTACTCGCTATTCAAAATGAACTTCAAGTTCTCCCTTCTTTTTCAAGTTCAATTGTGGATGGCATAGCTTTAGGCTTTGATTTTGTTGAACAGATTCGTAAATTAGTAGAAGCAGCAGAAAAGTCGGATCGTGCTGATAGTTTTAAACGTGAATTTACAGTTATTGAATGGTTATCACCGATTCCACGTACACCAAAAAATATTATGTGTGTAGGTAAAAATTATAATGAGCATGCGAAGGAAATGGGTGCGGAGGCAGCACCAACGGATTTAATGATCTTCACAAAATCACCAACAGCTATTGCAGCAGATGGACAAACTGTATCGATTCATGCTGAGCTTTCATCAAAAATGGATTATGAAGGTGAGCTTGCTATCGTTATTGGTAAACGTGGTAAAAATATTCCGAAAAACTTAGCTTATGACTACGTATTTGGCTATACAATTGCTAATGATATAACAGCTCGTGATTTACAAGAAAAACACCAGCAATTCTTCTTAGGGAAAAGCTTAGAAGGCACGTGCCCACTTGGACCATATCTTGTAACGAAGGATGAAATTCCAAATCCACAAGATTTAACAGTCGTGACAAAGGTCAATGATGAAGTACGTCAAAATGGCTCTACCAAAAATATGATGTTCTCTGTAGAAACATTAGTAGCTATTCTCTCTCAGCATGTAACATTAGAGCCGGGCGATGTTATTTTAACAGGTACGCCAGCAGGGGTTGGCAAAGGCATGAACCCACCACAGTTCTTAAAGGCTGGAGATACTGTAAAAGTATCTATTCAAGGAATCGGTACATTAGTCAATCACTTTGAGTAAGAATACGAATCCGCGTGAGTGCAATGCTCCGCGGATTTTTTATATGGTCAACATAATAAGTGAAAAGTTCACCTATTTTCATATAGTAGTTTTAAAATTTGCTGATTGTGAGTAAAGCAAGTCGCAAAGAAGTGCTAGTATATTTGTTCGTCTATTTTGTGAACGCTATTGTAAGATTTGAAACCCTTTCCATCACATGGTAGGATAGAGTTTGATAGAAAAAGAATGAGGTGGAACAAACATGAGTTTTTTAACGAGCCAAACGCATTTGCATATTACTACGTGGGTCGTGGCGATTGTTATCTTTTTAATTGCAGCGCTTATGGGCAAGCAATCAAAAGGCTTACATATGGCTTTACGTCTATTCTACGTACTAATTATTATTACAGGTGCAGCATTATTCTTCCAATATCAGACGGTTGACCCGATGATGTATGGTCTGAAATTTTTATTCGGTATTTTAGTAATTGGTATGATGGAAATGGTATTAGTGCGCCAACAGAAAAATAAACCAACAGGAATTTTTTGGATTTTATTTGCGGTATTCCTATTTATTACACTGTTCTTAGGTTTTAAATTGCCACTGAACTTTGATTTCCTAGCATAATAATTTGTAAAGGTCGTGAGGTGCTTGCTTCACGACCTTTATTGTGAGTAAAAAGAGAAGGGGTTAGACAGACACCTTTTTGCCGTAATTTATTTTGCATTTGTGGAAAATCTTTTGAAATGATAGCGACGTGCCAGTGTTATTTGGTAAAATGACGATGGATTGGTTTGAAAGAGAGGGAATAATAGTGAAATTCAAGAAGTGGATAAGTGCAACAGCTGCATCACTTTTATTAGCAACTTCATTCGTAAGCCTAGCGCCAGCGGCTTATGCGGATGAACCAGCAACAAGATCGATTGCGGAAGAAAGCATCTTTGATTTACTCGTTGACCGTTTCTTTAATGGTTCAGGCTCAAACGATTTTGATACAAATACGAAAGATCCTGAGAAATTTGCAGGTGGCGATTTTACAGGCTTACAAGATAAATTAAATTTTATCGGTGAAATGGGCTATACCATTGTTTCAATTGGCCCTATTTTTTCAACAGAAAAATATGATGGATCACTGCTAACAAGCTATACCACACTTGAGCGTCATTTTGGGACATCAGAAGAATTCCAAAGTGTTGTAGAAGCTTACAAGGCAAAAAATATGTCTATGATGGTGGATTTTCCGCTTAACAATGTAAGCCCAAATCATGAGTGGGCAAAGGATGCTACAAAAGCTGACTGGGTTGCTTCGACTAATAATGGACAAGTACAGTGGGATTTAACAAACAAGGATGTGCAAGAGGCACTTATCCAATCAGCAACTGAATTTGTTTCTACATATGGTATAGGTGGTGTGCGCTTAACAAATATTGCAGAGGCTGATACAGATTTTATCAATGAGATGATAGCGGCTTTAAAAGAAACAAAGGCGTCACTTTATGTAATTAGTAACGAAGAAAGCGATGCCAATTTTGATGCGGCTTTCACTCCAGCCATAGCGGAGATCTATCGTCATATGTTCAAAAATGTGGATATGGATTCATCGAAATTAATGGAGCCATTTACAGGAGAAAAGCCTGTACAGATTATGATTGATTCGTTGGAGACGTACCGTTTTACATTCGATTCTGCAACTGAAAATATGTTCCCGCCTACGCGTTTGAAAATGGCAATGGGGGCTTTGTTTATGTTGCCAGGGATTCCCGTTGTGCAATATGGAACCGAAATTGCGATGAATGGGGAGGCAAAACCTGATACACATCAGCTTTATAACTTTAAAACAGATACAGAACTGATTGATTATATTAAAAATGTTCAATCATTGCGCAATCAATCCGCTACTTTACGTAAAGGTGATTTTGAAGTTATTACAAATGACAATGGCTTACTTGTTTTTACACGTACATCAGATGAAGAAAAATGGGTTATTATGGTCAACAATACAAGTGCAACACAACGCGTTGACTTAACACCTGCACAACTGGGTGAAGGTAAAATGCTGAATGGGATTTTACATGAGGAAAAGGTTCGTTTAAATGAAAATGAGGTGTATCCTGTTATTTTAGATCGTGAAATGGTCGAAATTTATCAGGTTCGCAATGATAGTGGATTTAATATTCCATATATGGTAGCACTTGGATTAGTATGGGTAATCTTTATTGGCTTTGTAGTGATTATCATTAAACGAGGAAAAGCTCCTCGTCCAAAGAAAGATATACAGTCGTAAAATGTACTGAGGCTCATCATAATTAATTGTGTCCACCACAGAAGCTTAGTATATTTTAATTAATAGAAGAAGGCTATGCAAAAAGTGAAAATTTTTTGCATAGCCTTTTTGATTAGTTTTGATAATTTTTATTTGTAAAGAAAATTGCAATTGTGCCTGGCCCAACATGTGAGCCGATAACGGAGCCAATCATTGTGACTTGAATAGCCTTAGGTGAAAAGCGTTCCTGAATAGCTGCTTTTACCTCATTGGCAAAGGTTATATCATCACTATGACTAATGCCAACAATTTTATCTGTAAAGCTACCACCTCGCTCTTGCATTATATCCAACATACGTGCAAGAGCTTTTTTACGGCCACGTGATTTTTCGATCGGTACAAGCTTGCCGTCCTCTACATTTAAAATAGGCTTAATGCTCAAAAGCCCCCCTAAAAATGCACTTGCCTTTGATAAACGACCACCCTTTGCCAAATAGTCTAAATCTTCCACTGTAAATAAATGCTCTATTTGCGGGGCGAGTGCAGTAATTTTAGCTTGCATTTCCTCCAATGTTGTACCTGCATTGCGTAGACGAACAGCCTCTTCCACCACAAGACCATGTCCTAATGAAGCACATTTTGAGTCGATAATAACTAGCTTCAAGGAAGGATAATCCTCTAGTAATTGCTTGTGAATCATTTGAGCGGTGCTATATGTGCCGGATAATTCGGATGAAAAGGCGATATAGATTCCTTCTTCATCATTTTTAGCGAGATTTTCAAAGTGCTGTAAAAAAACCTCTGGTGATACTTGTGATGTTTTGGGATGTGCGCCTTGCCGTATAGCATCATAAATTTCTTTAGAATCAATGGAAATCACATCTTCATATTCTTCATTGTTCAATTGCACTCGTAAAGGGAGTAGCACGACATCATTTTCTTCATAGTAAGACTTTGGTAAATCACAGCCACTATCCGTAAATATTTTCATTTCTTGTCCCCCTTATTTTCAACATCTTTAACTTGAACTTACTACTTCACTAGGATAATTTCAAGCGCTCCATAAGTATTTTTGCAATGCCATCCTCATTATTCGTTGAAGTAATTTCATTCGCTATATTTTTTAGACTTGAAATACCATTCCCCATTGCTACACCAAGTCCAGCATATTCAATCATTTCTAAATCATTATCTTCATCACCAAACGCGATGATGCGCTCACGTGGTATCCCTAAATCCTTTGCCACATGGGCAATACCTACTGCTTTATTTAAGCCTCGGCGTACGATTTCAATAATATGCAGCGGCGCCCCCCAGCGACGGTGCTCAATAACCTCTGCATGGACAGCCTGTAAATGATCACGAATAATAGCTGAATTGGCTTCATTTGCTTGAATGAGCAAGCTTGTTGGATTTTCCTGAAGATGTATATATAAATCGCCAAGTGTAATTCTAGGATTCCCCATATTAAAAATATTTAAGATGCGATCATTCTCTGTGTGGACATAAATATCATCCTTCACCTCAGCGATAATATTTTCATATTCATAACTATTAATGGAATCAACGACATCATGTACAACACTTAAGTCAATAGGTGTATGCACATGCTGCCAAGAGATATTTTTTGGATGATGCACATAGGCACCATTAAAATTGACAATGGGTGTTGTTAGTCCAAGCTCGTGATAATAAATATCACTTGCACGGTAAGGACGACCTGTTGCAATCATCACTGGATGCCCTTGTTCCTTCGCCTGCAATAATGTCTTTTTCGTTTGTGCTGAAATTTGTTGCTGGTCTGTTAATAATGTACCGTCTAAGTCTAATACGATTAAATGCGGTTTCATAGCTTGTTACCCCTTTCCTATAGTTTGAATAGTATCGTTTTGTCATGCATTCGTCAAAATTTTGTCACGTAGAAAAAAGTTTGTTAACATAAAAGAGGAGACAAAAGTTGGGAGTGACAAAAATGTTTGTAGAAAAAGAAGTTTGGGGCAATATACCTTTATTACATATACATACAGAGCATATGAATGAAGAAACCCCTGTAGTTATTTTTTTACATGGCTTTATGAGTGCAAAAGAACATAATCTACACTATGCGTACCAGTTGGTGCATAAAGGGGTGCGTGTCCTATTACCAGACGCAAAATTTCATGGGGACCGTAGTCAAGGCCTAACAGAAGAACAAATGAATTTAAAGTTTTGGGAGATTGTTTTAAATTCTATTCAAGAAGTACAACAACTATATAATGACTTGAAATATAAAAATTTATTAGCAAGCCAGCAAATTGGCATTGCTGGTACTTCAATGGGTGGAATTGTCACTTCAGGCTGCCTTAAGCTTTATGATTGGATTCAAACAGCAACAATATGCATGGGTGCACCGGGCTTTATTAAATTAGGTGAATATCAATTGCGACAATTTGCAAAAAATGGTGTGGATTGGCCAATGTCGGGGGAAGAAATCAAAAAAACAAATGAGCTGTTGGCGAAATATGATGTGAGTCTAACACCAGAAAAATTTGCTGGACGTCCTGTATTATTTTGGCATGGTAAGTTAGATAAAACTGTACCTTTTGATGAAACGTATAAATTTTATGAGACATTACGGGAATACTATAAAGCAAATCCTGAAGATTTACAGTTCTTAGTGAACAAAAAAGCAGGGCATGCGGTGTCACGGGATGGAATGCTCGCAGCAACAGAATGGCTTGCACAGCATTTGGCATAAGAGGGTGCATCTGCTATGATAAAGTTAACACTGTGATGGAAGGAGAAATAGATATGGATCAGGATATGAAAGAAAGCATGTTCGGTGCATTAGAAAATGTAATTGACCCTGAGCTTGGAATTGATATCGTCAACTTAGGTTTAGTATATGATGTAGATTTAGATGATGAGGGTGCAGCAACCGTTACAATGACATTAACATCAATGGGCTGCCCACTTGGACCAGTAATTGTAGATCAGGTCAAGACAGCACTAAGTGAGCTGCCAGAAGTGAAAAGTACAGATGTTAATATCGTATGGAGTCCACCTTGGTCAAAAGATAAAATGTCTCGCTATGCAAAAATGGCATTAGGTGTACGCTAATACGTAAAAAAAATCCCTGCTTAGGGCTGATAAGCAGGGATTTTGCATGTAACAAATTAATCAATACGGCATATTTGTAATGGACAATTTTCACAGGCAATTTCCTTTTTTAAAAACTGTAAATCATGAATCGTAATAAAGCCTTTATCAAAAGTTAAAATTTTGTGGTTTTTTAAATCATTCAACATACGATTAATCATTTCGCGACTTGTTGCACATAAATTGGCAAGCTCCGTATTCGTTAGTTGAAAATCAATAAAAATCGAACCATTTTCTAAAGGTTTACCATACGTATTGGAAAGACGGATAAGCGTTGAAAGCAAAGCACCCTTTTTACCGTTTAATAGTAAATCACGTAATCGACTTTGATGCTTTAAATTTTCTGTTTGTAGCCATTTCATATACTCGATCATTACTGTGGGCTGTTCCTCTAGTAGGTGCTCTAATGATTGGCGGCTCAATACATACAGTGTAGAAGGTTCTAAAACCTTTGCAGTCATAGAATTATAAACGAGGTTACAAAATAATGAACCTTCGCCAATAATACTGTCAGGACCACAAATACGAACGGTTAATTCCTTACCACTCTCGGTTTCTTGGCTAATCGAAATAGTACCTGTTTTGATATAGTAAATTTCTTTCGCTCGCTCCCCCTCTAAAAAAATTTTACTTCCTTTATTGACTTTAATAAAAACACCATGCCTTTGAAAAAGATCTTGAATCTTTTCAAACATATTATCCATTATCACCATATCTCCAACACATCGCTTTCTTTTTGTAATAAAGGGCTATTATTACAAAAGGATAGTGGATTTTCGACAGTTTAAAACATAGAAACATACTTTTATTATAACGTAAATTACCATTTTAAGTGAAAAAATTTGAGCGATTTCTTTGCTATTGATGATTCTCTGATGTAAAATAAAGTTAGTCAAAAAAGGTCAAACTTTTTTAAAAAAATAGCAATGGGTATAGAAAGTATATAAAACATGATGAAGAAGGAGTGCTAGTTATGCAATTTCAACAAACAGATAACCAAAAACCATTAGAGCAATTTGGACGTAACTTAATTGAAGAAATTAAAAAAGGTAAAATGGATCCTGTTATTGGGCGTGATGAGGAGATTCGTAATGTTATTCGTATTCTAACACGCAAAACTAAAAATAATCCTGTATTAATCGGTGAACCGGGTGTTGGGAAAACAGCCATTGTAGAAGGATTGGCGCAGCGCATTGTAAAAGGCGATGTACCAGAGGGCTTGAAGGAGTGTGTACTATATGAGCTTGATATGAGTGCATTAATTGCAGGTGCAAGCTATCGTGGCCAATTTGAGGAACGTTTAAAGGGTGTATTAAAAGAAGTAAAGGAATCTGAAGGGCGAATTATTTTATTTATTGATGAAATTCATACAATTGTGGGTGCAGGAAAAACGGATGGTGCTATGGATGCAGGGAATATGTTGAAGCCAATGCTAGCCCGCGGTGAGCTACATTGTATTGGTGCTACAACATTGGATGAATATCGTATGTATATTGAAAAAGACCCTGCTTTAGAACGACGCTTTCAACAGGTGCTTGTCCGTGAACCATCTATAGAGGATACAGTTTCTATTTTACGTGGCTTAAAGGAGCGCTTTGAATTGCATCATGCTGTACGTATTCATGATCGAGCGATTGTAGCTGCGGCAGAACTATCAAATCGTTATATTACAGAGCGTTTTTTACCAGATAAAGCAATTGATTTAATCGATGAAGCCTGTGCCATGATTCGTACAGAAATTGATTCCATGCCACAGGAATTAGATGCAGTAACGCGTCGTATTATGCAGCTAGAAATTGAGGAACAAGCCTTACGTAAGGAAAAAGATGAAGTAAGTAAAAAGCGCCTCGAGCAGCTCCGCGAGGAATTAGTAAAGTTAAAAGAGTCCTCTGAAGGCATGCGACAACAGTGGGAAGCAGAAAAAGAAATGCTACATGATATTCAGAAAAAACGTGAAACATTGGATAAATACCGCCGTGATTTAGATGAAGCGGAAGGAAAATATGACTTAAATAAAGCTGCTGAATTACGGCATGGTAAAATTCCAACATTAGAAAAAGAAATTCAAACATTAGAGCAGCAATTAGAGCATGGCGCAGAATCACGTATTTTACGTGAAGAGGTAACGTCTGAGGAAATCGCTGCAATCGTTTCACGTTGGACAGGCATTCCTGTTACAAAATTAGTGGAGGGTGAGCGTGAAAAGTTATTACGCTTAAAAGATACGCTGCATGAACGCGTGGTTGGGCAAGATACAGCCGTTCAATTAGTGACAGAAGCAGTATGGCGTGCACGTGCAGGCATTAAAGATCCACAACGTCCGATTGGTAGCTTTTTATTCCTAGGCCCAACAGGAGTTGGTAAAACAGAGCTAGCCAAAGCACTTGCTGCACAATTATTTGATTCAGAGGATCATTTTATTCGTATTGATATGAGTGAATATATGGAAAAGCATAGTGTGTCTCGTCTTGTCGGTGCACCTCCTGGCTATATCGGCTATGAAGAGGGGGGACAATTAACAGAGGCTGTCCGTCGCAATCCTTATGCTGTTGTCCTATTAGATGAAATCGAAAAGGCACATCCAGATGTAGCCAATATTTTATTGCAAATTTTAGATGATGGTCGCATTACGGATAGCCAAGGACGTATGGTGAACTTTACAAATACCGTTGTTATTTTAACATCCAATATTGGCTCTAATTATTTAATGGAGGCAAAGGAAGATGATACAACAGTTGAAGATTTAGTAATGGCTGCGCTTCGCCAACATTTTAAACCAGAGCTATTAAATCGTATGGATGATATTATCCTTTTCCATGCGCTATCTGATCAGCATTTTACAGCCATTACTTGGAAATATGTGGAGCAGCTTATAAAACGTGTGGCGGAACAGGACATTACATTGGCTATTGATCAAGAAGTAATTGATTGGGTTGTAGAACAAGGAGCAGATCCCCAATTTGGGGCAAGACCGTTAAAACGCTTTGTACAACGACATATTGAAACAGCTGTGGCGAAGGAACTTTTACGTGGTGAGATATTACCAGGAGAAACATTGCATGTCACAATGCGTGATGGGCAATGTGTGGTGGAACAATAAAAGAAAAACCTGTTTCGCATGATGCGGAACAGGTTTTCTAATTGCATTAATGATGATCTGCAGCCTCTGGTGTAGGATCGTTTGGAATAATGGCACCAATAACAAAAATTAGGATGGAGAATACAACAGAAATGATTGCTCCAACTTTAAAATCAAATGGTGCACCAAGCACAGAGCTGACTACATAGTTTAACATTGACACTAGTAGGAATGACCATATAAACGTCACAATGTATTGCATTAATTTCACCTCAACCGAACTTTTTTCAATCACAAAGTTTTACTCATATTCATTATCATATCATAACATAAATCGAAAAAAAATGAATCTTTTATGAATTTGTCACAATTCTAGAACGGTGCTCAAAAGTAAGGAAGCTTCGCTCAAAAAGAGTGAGTAGTCGCTCAAAAGCAAGGGAATTCGGCTCAAAAAAGTGAAGATTCGCCCAAAAGTAGAGTCACTCCGCTCAATAACAGCAAGATGTCCCTTAAAGTGATCAAAATGTTATCACTAAAATACAATAATCGTAAATCATCTTGCACCCTTCCTTTACTATGCGTTATAATTATGACCAGTTACTAATAATTGATAGTAAGAAAGCTGAGGGGTTGCTATATGAACGCTGGTATTATAGGAATTGGTAAATACGTTCCTGAGAAGGTCGTGACAAATGTTGATTTAGAAAAAATAATGGATACTTCGGATGAATGGATTCGTACGCGAACAGGCATTGAAGAGCGTCATTTTGCGGCAGATGATCAGGAAACTTCAGATTTAGCAGTAGCTGCTGCCAAAGAAGCTATTGCAAAAGCAGGCATTACACCAGAGGAAATTGGCTTAATACTTGTAGCAACTGTAACGCAGGATCAAACTTTTCCAAGTGTAGCATGTATGGTGCAGGAGCAAATCGGAGCAGTAAATGCAGCGGCGATGGATCAAGCAGCAGCATGTGCAGGATTTATATATAGTTTAGTGACAGCCAAGCATTTTGTAGAGGCAAATACTTATAAATATGTCTTAGTAGTAGGTGTAGAAAAGCTATCTAAAGTCATTGATTGGCAGGATCGTAATACAGCTGTCCTATTTGGAGACGGAGCAAGTGCAGCCATCGTTGGTCCAGTATCTGAAGGTAGAGGTATTTTATCTTTTGAGCTTGGTGCAGATGGAACAGGTGGTAAAAATCTTTATTTAACAAAACAAGACACAATTGCGATGAATGGTCGTGAAGTATTTAAGTTTGCAGTACGTCAAATGGGTGAATCGGCTGTTAATGTATTAGAAAAAGCTGGTTTAACAAAAGAAGATGTTGATTTTTTAGTGCCACACCAAGCAAATATAAGAATTATGGAGTCTGCTCGTGAGCGCTTAGAGCTACCACCAGAAAAAATGTCAAAAACGATTCACAAATATGGCAATACTTCTGCGGCTTCTATTGGTATTTCTTTGGTAGATGAGCTTGAAGCAGGTAAAATTAAAGAGGATGATTTATTAGTCCTAGTTGGTTTTGGCGGCGGTTTAACATGGGGTGCCGTTACTATGAGATGGGGCAAATAACAATGAAAAATGCTAGAGGGGAGCAAGAAAATGAGTAAACGACGAGTAGTAATTACAGGAATTGGCGCAGTGACACCGCTAGGAAATAGCATTGAAGAAACATGGGCTAATATTAAAGCGGGTAAATCTGGCGTTGGTGAGCTAACACGTTTAAATAAAGATCTTTTTGCAGCGAAAATTGCGGCAGAAGTAAAAGATTTTAATATTGAACAATATGTGGATCGCAAAGAAGCACGTAAAATGGATCGTTTCACGCAATACGCATTAGCCGCTTCTATTATGGCAATGGAAGATGCACAGCTAACAATTGATGAGGAGCTTGCACCACGCGCAGGAGTTTGGATTGGTTCTGGTATCGGAGGTATGGAAACATATGAACAACAGTTTTTAACATTCCAAGAGCGCGGTGCAAGACGTGTTAGCCCATTCTTTATTCCAATGATGATTCCTGATATGGCTTCGGGTCAGGTGTCGATTCATTTTGGTGCAAAGGGCATTAACTCTTGCTCGGTAACGGCATGTGCTTCAGGTACAAACTCAATTGGTGATGCTTTTAAGGTAATTGAACGTGGCGATGCAGATGTGATGATTTCAGGTGGAGCTGAATCGCCAATCGTGACAATGGCTGTGGCGGGCTTCTGTGCCAATACAGCTTTATCCTTAAATCAAGACCCACAAACTGCCTGTCGTCCATTTGATAAAAACCGCGATGGCTTTATTATCGCGGAAGGTGCAGGCATTGTTGTTTTAGAAGAATATGAACATGCTAAAGCTCGCGGTGCTAAAATCTATGCTGAAGTGTTAGGCTATGGAGCAACGGGTGATGCGCATCATATTACGGCTCCAGCTCCTGAGGGTGAGGGGGCAGCACGTGCCATGGCACAAGCATTGACAGATGGCGGTGTAGAGCCAGCACAAGTTGACTATATCAATGCACATGGTACAAGTACGCCTTACAATGATTTATTTGAAACACAAGCGGTTAAAACAGTGTTTGGTGAACATGCCTATAAGCTTGCAATGAGCTCGACAAAGTCGATGACAGGTCATTTACTAGGAGCAGCCGGCGGTATAGAAGCTATTTTTACAGCGCTTGCCTTAAAAGAAGGTATATTACCACCAACAATCAATCTAACAGAGCCAGACCCTGAGTGTGATTTAGATTATGTACCAAATGAAGCACGTACAGCAGAGATTCAATACGCAATGAGTAATTCACTTGGCTTTGGTGGTCATAATGCTAGCCTTTTATTTAAAAAATATGAAGCATAAGTAGCGCTTCTAAATTTAAAAAACGTCAGCCAAATTTTTAATGGCTGACGTCTTTTTTTATAGTTTTGTGAATACATGATAAGTAAGAAGAAATAGAAAGGATGCCGCTACTGTGTTTCGTCTTTTTATATTTTTAGTAAGCTATGGCTTAATGATTCTCTCACTAGGAAATTTGATACTGTACTTAAATTATCGTACTCTTGGCTATTCCTGGAAAGTTGTATTTAAATTTATTTTTCAAACAACAGAATTTTATATGGCTATCGGAGCCTGTATCATATTATGCGCTGTTGTCCTTGATATTGGTTTTGATCGATCGGCAGACAAGCTATAATTTAGCGACGCGTGCGGCCAAGACCCATACCTTCCTCCATACGTTTTAATGTGGCACTAGCAATGGCATTTGCTTTTTCAGCACCCTCGTCTAAGATAATATCTAACTCAGCAGATTCCACTAAATTATAGAATCTGTCTTGAATAGGTGCCAGATGTTCAATAACCGCTGTTGCAACACCCTGTTTGAAGCCACCATAGCCAATACCATCATATTTTTTCACAAGGTCTTCAATCGTTACCCCTGAAATGGCAGATTCAATTGTTAATAAATTTGACACACCTGGTTTATTTTCAATATCAAATGCCACAATACCATCAGAATCTGTAACCGCTGATTTAATTTTTTTCTCGATGTCCTTTGCTGTATCTAATAGCTTGATGGTTGCTTTTGTATTTGGATCAGATTTGCTCATTTTTTTCGTTGGCTCTTGTAAAGATTTAATACGAGCGCCTGCTTTTGGTAATTGAATTTCTGGAATCGTAAAAACATCTCCATAGCGTTTGTTAAAGCGCTCTGCAAGATCACGTGTTAATTCAATATGCTGCTTCTGATCATCACCAACAGGAACAATATTTGTGTTGTACAGTAAAATATCCGCAGCCATTAATGGCGGATATGTTAAAAGGGCAGCAGATACGCTTTCCTTGCCATGTGATTTATCTTTAAATTGTGTCATACGTTCAAGTTCCCCGATGGACGCAACACATTGTAGCATCCAACTTGCTTGAGCATGTGCTGGTACCTCTGATTGAATAAATAAGGTCGATTTTTTAGGATCAATTCCCGTAGCAATATAAGTAGCAGCTAACTTACGAATATTGTCACGCAATTCCTTTGGGTCTTGTGCGACTGTAATAGCATGTTGATCAACGATACAATAAATAGCATTTCCTTCGTCCTGTAATGCAGGGAATTGCTTAAAGGCTCCTAAATAGTTCCCCAACGTGACGATTCCTGTTGGCTGTACACCTGAAAAAATAGTTGTCATTAAAATTTCCTCCTTGGCTAAAAAAATGGATTACGCCTTGGCTGCGCTTTGCCGTGGTTTAGACAGAATCAAAATAAAAAAACATCATGCGCCCTTATTAGATTTTTTCTAATGAAGGGACGAATGATGTTTGAATCCGCGGTACCACCCAGCTTGCCGAAATCGGCCACTCTGCTTCGTAACGTGAAGGGACGAGCTTTGCTAATAGTTGAACACGTTCACAAAGCTAACTCAGAAGTCCATTCCATATACCTCCACGATCTGTTTGCAGCAACCACAGACTCTCTACACGTTTTAGCATATGTACTACTCTTCGTCAGCGTTTTTCCTTAATGTAATGTATAATTGCAAAGAATTATATTATAAAGATTAAATTATGTAAAGTCAGACTTTTGGCGGTGTTTTTTTTCGAAAAAAAATTATATGCTTTTCTTGTTGCATAATTTTGTTAAAAATAAAATTATTTTTAGTAAGTTTACGTTTTGGTGTACACGTCAAATTGACAATATTCTCGTTTAATTTCTGTAAATGAGAACAAATAAGAGTAGAGACAGATGTTTAAAAAGTGTGGAAAGTGGGAATATTAGTAGTAGTCATCTGAGCCGTAAGAAAAGATAGATAGGTGGAAATATATAAAAAGACAGAATATTTAGTTAGGCAATCCGTCTTTTTTTTATTGGAACTATATTCAAATACAACAGAGTGCTGTATAATGTTAATGTGTATCGTACATTACATTAATTCTAATTTAACACACTAGTTTATAGATAATGATTACAAAAGGAAGGGATGTGTCAGAATGATCGTAACGTTATTTACATCACCAAGCTGTACTTCTTGTCGTAAAGCAAAAGCATGGTTAGAGGAACATGAAATTCCATATACAGAGCGAAATATATTTTCTGAACCATTAAGCATTAGTGAAATAAAAAAAATTTTGCGCATGACTGAAGATGGAACAGACGAAATTATTTCTACTCGCTCAAAAATATTCCAAAAATTAAATGTCGATGTTGAAAGCTTACCGCTACAACGTTTATATGAATTAATTCAGGAATACCCTGGATTATTACGTCGACCAATTATTTTAGATGAAAAACGTCTACAAGTAGGCTATAACGAAGATGAAATTCGCCGCTTTTTACCTCGTAAAGTTCGTGCTTATCAGCTACAAGAAGCTCAGCGTGTAGTGAATTAATCGTATCATTTCTGAATAATATAAGTAGTAGATGTTACAAATGTAAAATACATATTGTGACATCTATTTTTTTGTGGTTTACTTTAGGTAAATCCTTCTCTATAAAGTATAATAATTAATAGGAAAGAGTCATATATTTCCGTAAAAGTATGTTAAACTTGATTTAAGATAGATAGTTTACTACAATTTCAATAATTCAAATAACTTCTGTGAAACGGTGTATATCCTTTTCATTTTATGACAAAACAGCATACAATAGAGATAGGGATAACTGTAAATAAAAAATTTTATATTTACAGCTCCTCAAGTGATTTTATTGTAGTGTGGTCAAAGGTTGAAAAACAATTGTGGTATGAAGGTTAAAATTAATGAATAAAAGCATACTAATGAAACAAAGCTGTTTTTCGACATATGACAGTGAAGGGAGATGAGGTCTAGTGGACATCGAACGTGTAAATGAAAATACACTCAAGCTCTTTATTACGTACAATGATATAGAGGATCGCGGCTATAGTCGTGAAGAGATTTGGTACAATCGAGCGAAGGGTGAGCAACTTTTTTGGGATATGATTGATGAAGTAAACACGGAGGATTATTTTGATGTAGAAGGTCCGATTTGGATTCATATCAATGCATCTGAAGTGGGCTTGGAAATCATTGTCACACGTGCACATATTTTAAAAGACGGTGAAACATTAGATGGTCATTCGAATTTTGATGAACACAAAGATATGTTTGCACCATTTGATGAGGTTGGAGAGGATCTTCTTAGCCAGCTAACTCAATTTGGTGATATGGATGAGTCAGAGTTGTTTATGGATACAGATATTTATGTTTATAAATTTAAAGATATTGATGAGTTAATCCCTGTTGCCAAACGAATGACAGACGAATTAGTGGATTCCTCATTATTCAAATATGAAAATTGGTACTATTTAGTTGTTGATTTCGGCAATGCAGATGAGGAATTAAATCGTCATGATCGAAATGCAGTGATCAAGGAATTTTTAACACCATCCAATTTTACCATCCATCGTTTAGAGGAATATGGTGAAAAAATCATGGAATTTAATTGCTTTGAAACTGTTCGAAAATATTTTGCTTAAGCATAGAAGCTTCTGATTCTTTCAAGCATTGAGGCTGTAGTGAACTCAAGTAACTTCTTGAGATTCACTACCGTCTTTTTTTATTGATAAATAGCCGCATTTATTAAATTTTAAGAAAAAACCTCTTTTTATTTGTTTATTTCTTCTATACTCGATTATAGTTGGCTAAAAAGGAGCTGATGCTATGCTGATTGCCTATACCGATCAACAGCAGCTTTTTCTTCCCTATCAATATACGAGGGAGACTTTACAGCGATATAGGCGGCAAATAAAATTTCTTTGTCCGCAATGCTTAGAGCCAGTTCAGCTTAAAATGGGTCATTATAATATCCCTCATTTTGCTCATCTTGCCAAAAATCAATGTGACCAATTCTTTGCAGAAGGAGAATCTAAATTGCATTTACAAGGGAAGATTCAATTATTTGAATGGCTGCAAAAGCTTGGGCATAAAGTGGAGCTAGAGCCATTTTTAAACACTCTTTCTCAACGTCCAGATTTACTTGTTACAATAGCAGATAATCGCTTCGCATTTGAATTTCAATGCAGTGCCATCTCTCACGAAAAATGGCAGCAGCGAACAACGGGCTATGAAAAACATCATATACAGCCAGTTTGGCTTTTTCAAACACCCTCACAAAAACAAACAATAAACGGCATTAGCAAACTTAAAATTTCTCCATTACTCCAAAAAGCATTGATATCAACTAAAACAGAATTCCCTTATTTAATCACCTATAATGCGTTAACAGCAAAATTTATCTATTGGACGAATCTTCTCCATGTTCATGGGCATACTTTTATAGGCAAAGTACAAGAAATTCCTCTAGCTAAGCAATGTTTTCCGTTTTACCAACCTACATGTATTACCCAGCAAGAGTTTCAGCAGTATTGGCAGCTTTATAAAGACGCTTGTAGACAATTTGCGTATGGGCGATTACTGTATAGTAAAAAAGGTGTGCAAGATCCATTTTTACGATATTGTTATGAATTACAGCTTTCACCCAGTGCTATCCCTTTATTTATTGGCATACCCGTCAAAGAAGGGGCTGCTATTCCTTTATGTGCTAGTGAATGGCAAATAATGCTGCTCCATTTTAGTAAGCAATTATGCTTACAACCTCATGTATTAACAAGAGATCATATTGAACATTTTTTAAATAAACATAAGCTTGAAGTAACAGAGCAAGCCATAAAGGCTGTTCAATCCTATAGTCTTTTATGGAAGGCTATTGATGATAAACAAGACTTGTCAGATATTTGTGAGCAAGTCTATGTACAATTAGTTGCAATTGCCACAATATACTGAGAAAATATGAGAGTAAAAGGAAAAAAGCACATATAAAGGGGGGCTAGCATATATGGCTAGTAACAATAATCAGGTCTTACTGAGAAGTGAAGTACCAGAGGCGCTAACTTGGCGTTTAGAGGATATTTTTGCCACAGATGCACTTTGGGAAGAGGAATTTAAAGAAGTTGCAGAGCTTGCCAAAAAAGCCTCTAGTTATGCAGGTACGCTTACTAATGGAGCAGCGGCATTATTGGCTACTTTACAGTATCACGATCATATTTATGAGCGTGCCATGAAGCTCTACACATATGCCCATATGCGTTACGATCAAGACACAACAAATAGCCTATATCAGGATATGAACAGTCGTATTCAAACATTGGCAACAAATATTTCAGCTAGCCTATCATTCTTAACACCTGAAATCCTAGCTTTAAGTGAAGAAACCATTGAAAGCTATTTAGCAGAAAATCAAGACCTGCAATTATATAAGCAATCGTTACAAGAAATTACAATGGCACGCCCACATGTTTTGCCAGCAGAACAAGAAGCATTATTAGCACAAATGGCAGAGGTCACTGGCACAGCTTCCAATACATTTGGCATGTTAAATAATGCCGATATGGAATTCCCTTATGTAAAGAACGAAGAGGGCGAAGAGGTACAGCTAACGCATGGTAACTATATTAAATTTTTAGAGAGCAAGGATCGTGCTGTACGTGAAGGTGCATTTAAAGCCATGTATAAAACATATGGTAAATTTAAAAATACTTTCTCAGCAACGCTTACAGGCAATGTGAAGAAGCATAATGTGAGTGCACGTATTCGTCATTATGATTCTGCACGCCATGCAGCCATGTCGAATAACTTTATTCCGGAAAATGTTTATGACCAATTGGTTGAAACCATTCATAAGCATTTACCAGCAATGCAACGCTATATTGCATTGCGTAAAAAGCTATTAGGTGTGGACGAGTTGCATATGTGGGATTTATTTGCACCGCTTGTGAAAGAAGTCGATATGAAGGTTACGTATGATGAAGCGCAAGAAATCTTAGTAAAGGCTTTAGCGCCATTAGGTAAGGAATATCAATCCATTGTTCAAAGTGGATTTGATCAGCGTTGGGTCGATGTGCTAGAGAATAAAGGGAAGCGCAGTGGAGCTTATTCATCAGGCACATATGGCACAAACCCCTATATTTTAATGAACTGGCAAGACAATGTGAATAATTTATTTACATTGGCACATGAATTTGGACATAGTGTTCATAGCTATTATTCACGAAACAATCAGCCGTTTGTTTATGGCAACTATTCTATCTTTGTAGCCGAGGTAGCCTCTACATGTAATGAAGAGCTACTAAATGATTATTTGCTGAAAACAATTGACGACCCACAGCAAAAAATTTATTTATTAAATCATTGGCTAGATGGTTTTAGAAGCACGGTGTTTAGACAAACAATGTTTGCGGAATTTGAACATCTGATTCATCAAATGGATAGCAATGGCGAGGCTTTAACAGCAGAGCGTTTAACAGAGGTTTATTATGAGTTAAATAAAAAATACTTCGGTGATGATATTGTAGTGGATGAGGAAATCGGCTTAGAATGGGCACGTATCCCGCATTTCTATTACAATTACTATGTTTATCAATATGCGACAGGTAAATCAGCGGCAACGGCATTAAGTAAGCAAATTTTAGAGGAGGGTGCGCCAGCTGTAGAACGTTATATTAATAACTTCTTAAAGGCAGGCTGCTCGGATTTCCCAATTGAAGTATTAAAGGCTGCAGGTGTTGATATGAATGTTGCGAAGCCAATTGATGATGCATGTAAAGTCTTTGAAGAACGTTTAAATGAATTAGAAAAATTATTGTTAGATAATTAATTGATGAGGCTGTAGGACGATTCCTATAGCCTCTTTTAAGTAGTGTTTAGATATTTTTGAAAAAAGAATAATGATTTTTTTTGATTTCCAAGTAGATTAAAAGTGTCAATCTTGGAAAAATACTGTTTGAAATCGCTTTCTATTTGACAAATTTGTGAAACTACTATTGGTTTCATTGATATATATATTATTCCGTGATAAAGTAAGTCCTGTGAAATAAATCACAAAACAAACATACACCCCTTTGTTTGAACGTGAACATTTCTCCCATCCCCTTTGTGAAAAAGAAGCGTCTCTATCGATCGAGGATAGAGGCGCTTCTTCGTTTCTATACAAGAAAAAAGTATCCTCTTAAAACTAAAATAAGCGCCAGTGCAGTATACTGCACTGGCGCTTATTTTATCTAATAAACTATTATTTAAGACGCCATAATGTAGCGTGAGTTGTCTGGATTCGTTCAATTTTTTGTTGCAGCATACGCTTCTTTAGTTCGCGTTCTGCTGCTTGCTCTGTTAATGAATAAATAAAGGCAATTTCATTTGTAGAAAGTGTATGGAATTTAGAAAATAAGTCCTCAATTGTTGGTAATGGCTGACGTACAAGCTGCTCACTCAGCATCTCTTGTAAAATATGTTCGTAAACTTCATAGGCATAACTGCCGCTGACTTTTAGCCCCTCATCTTCAATGCATTCATTGAAAAATACAATACTCGGTACTTCATCAACTTCCATTTCACGCTTAATATATAAATCACATTGAAAAGCTCGTGCTGCTTCCTTTGAACCAAAGTCCACCGTAAACTCATTCATATCAAGCTGAACATCCTCAGCAATTTTTAATAGCGTTGCATAAGAGTTGACATCTTGATAATTGAGTAAGACGTATTCCTGTAATTTTGACAAATAGCGCGTACCTGCACGTTTCCCCTGTAATTCGGCTGCTTTAATCGCAATAGATGGTAAAACAGGATGATTAATATCAAGTTCTATGCCAGATATACAACCTTTGACACGTTTACTTAAGCAGTTTAAAGAAGTAAGTTCTGTGCTTAAAACGAAGCGCCATGTAAAGTAATGGTTGTATTCAAGCTGTAGCTTACGAAGAGTAGCCTGCATACTAAAAGCTTCAGGGCATAGTGGATCTATGAAAATATACAATTCAATTGGCTTATTAGTAGTAGAGATTGTTGGTACTGGCTCTTGTATCATTTGAATATTATTCACGTAACAATTCCCCCTCATCGTCATTTGGCGTATTAACCATGTGATGAGCTGTTAATACTAGGCGTTGATAATAAGTTTCACGGAATTTCCCTTCTAAGCCCACCTCATCCATTGCTTCAGCCATGCATTCTAGCCACGCTTGTGCACGGTCTGGTGTAATTGGAAAATTCATATGACGTGCACGCATCATTGGATGTCCGTGTTCTTCAGTAAAAAGATTGGGTCCACCTAAATATTGTGTTTGAAATTGAATTTGTTTACGGATTGTCTCTGTTAAATCTTTCGGAAAAATTGGGATAAGATCAGGATGCTGAGCAACTCTTTTATAGAAAGCATGAATAAGTTCTGACAGTTTTTCAGCTCCCAGCTCCTCATAAGGAACAGTGTATTTTCGATTCATAAATTATATGCTCCTTTTATTCTTTATAGCATAAAGTATTATTTCGATACTTTATCACCACAAAAATGTGAAATTCTTGTGTCTATCCTCATTCTATCAACGTCTTTTCGTTTACACAAATAAAGCGCTCTTACGAATTGTTGTTCGCTATAAACGCACAAATTTCACCACAAAGGGTGAAATTTGCGAAAAAACATGATGATGTGCTTACACGGTGAAGTAATTCATTACTTTTTTGACATAATTCTGTGTTTCTTTGAAAGGTGGAATGCCCCCATATTTTGTAACACGGGAAGCGCCTGCATTATAGGCAGCTAATGCCAATGTTGGATCATTGTTAAACTTATCAAGCATTTGACGCAAATAGTTAGCACCAGCCATAATGTTTTGTTCTGGATCAAAGGCGTTGGTAACCCCTAAATATTGCGCGGTTTTAGGCATTAATTGCATTAAGCCCTGTGCTCCAGCACGACTTACGACTGTTGGATTAAAATTAGATTCTTGTTTGATGACAGCTGCAATTAATTTAGCAGGTACATGATAAGTGGCCGCAGCTTTTTCAATAATCGCAGCATACTGATTGGCTCCTGCTAATGTATTTGCATAGGCTGTTGAGCCAATTACATCACCAGAGACATAGGAATCAAGCTTTGTATTTATATGGCTATTGGCTAGTGCCTGCTTAACGGATTCAGGTATGAATACAGCATTAGACCCTTTGTATAGCAGTGACTCCAAAGTGTTTTGGTCTGATAAAGAAGTAAGTTGCCCTAGTTGATTGGAAAAATCAGTATAGTTAGTTGTGCCTGTTGCAAGTAAACTAGATAATTTTGCATTATTAGCTGTCGATGCATCCCCCAATATTTCATGAATCATGTCAGAAAAGATCGTATTATTACTGGTTAAACTGTTTGTTGAGGAACTTGAGGTAGCTCCTAATGTTTGTAATGCTTGAATTTCGAGTAAAGATTTTAGTGATTGGATATCCAAGGAGTCCGTCACCTTCCTTTTTTCATAAGGATTTTTGTGCTTGTAATGCCTTCATAAAGCGAGCAATTTTTTTATTTGTGTTATGCTTTTGAATACCGTATTGTTGTAAAAAATTGTCGAAAATGGTCTTTCCTTTTATTGCATCATTTGTTTCATATTCTACCTCATAATCATCGCACTGCAAATAGTAAGAATGATCAAAAACAAGAAGTCCCTCTCGATACGGAATTTCAACGCGGTCTGTTGTCAGGGAGCCGAATACATATAGTTGCTCTAACGGAACATTGTGAAGCGCCAGTCTTTTCGCTACTTCTTGTGCATAAAAGCCCTCGCCCTTCAGCATTTTTTTTGCCTGCTCTGCGGTTAATTCATCGGTTGTTTCGAGGTGAATATGTTCTGCATTTTTTTCCTTCAGTGTACATTCATAATAATGATTGATCTGTCTAATTCGTAGCCCACTTTGCAGATTTCGAATAGCCTGAGTAGGTGTATCAAAATAATGATTTGTTTGACGATGGATAACATCTGTGTGGATATGGAAAGCTTGTAATAATTGCTCGTATTGCTGTTTTGTTAAGAGGTTTTTAAACTCAATTTCAATTTCTTGTGCCATATATAGTCACCGCTTTTATTTTTTATTTTTCATTCATTGTTTTGCTTGATTTAATATTTACACACTGCAACTATTTACCCTGTGTGCTAAAATAAGAGAGAGAGTACAACGAAAAGGGGAACCGCATGTGCGTAAAATTTATACAATAGAAACATCAAATTTTGAACAAGATCAACTTCATTTTAGTTTAAACGACAATGAAGAAAAATTACAGTTAAAACCTGCTGGACAGCTCATTGCAGATTCTGATGACTTTGCATTTGTTTATTTACTGGATGCAGGCGAAGACTATCATTACTTGCGTTTTCCACTGAGTAGTTGGGAAAATCTTGTACATATTTTGCAAAAAAAAGAAAACCCCATACTGCGAATTGGGGAAGCAAGTATTGAGCTGACAAATTTCTACGATGAATTGGAAATGCTCGTGTATAATATTGAGGGGAATTTCAATTATGGGGCAGAATTTGTCCAAGCGGTGGAACAACATTTTAGAGCAATTCTTGCTGAATAGAAAGACATAACGAACAGACGGTGTTCGCTATCGAATGTCGGGAGGTTTTTGCGATGGGGCAGTGGGAAATCTTTTTAAGTCCTTATAAACAGGCAGTAGATGAATTAAAAGTAAAGCTAAAGGGGATGCGCTCCCAATTTGGAATTATTAATACCAATTCGCCGGTTGAGTTTGTCACAGGACGTGTTAAGCCTTTAGCAAGTATATATGATAAAACATTAGAAAAGGGACTAGCATTTGAGCCTTCTAAACAGCTTGGTGACGAACTCGGTGATATTGCTGGGCTTCGTATTATGTGCCAATTTGTTGATGATATTGCGACAGTTACAGAGCTAATTCGTCAACGAAATGATATGCGTGTAGTGGAAGAACGGGATTATATTACACATAATAAGCCAAGTGGCTACCGCTCCTACCATATGATTGTTGAATATCCTGTTGAAACCATTCAGGGGAAAAAGGTAGTGTTAGCGGAAATTCAAATACGAACACTCGCAATGAATTTTTGGGCATCGATTGAGCATTCCTTAAATTATAAATATAAGGGTATGTTTCCAGAGGAAATTAAAAATCGTCTACAAAGTGCAGCAGAGGCAGCATTTCGCTTGGATGAAGAAATGTCATCGATTCGCAGTGAAATTCAAGAGGCGCAAGCTTATTTTAGTGAATATAAAGAAGCATCGAATCCTAGTTTACTATCGGAAAAGGAGCGTGACACATAATGAAATTTTCAATTCAATCACGTAGAGATGCGCAATCCAATGAACTAGCAGAGTTAGCTAAAACCTATTTGCAGGATTTCGGTCTAACGTATGATGAGGAAACACCAGAAATTGTTGTTTCGATTGGTGGAGACGGTACACTTTTACATGCCTTTCATCGCTATTTGCATTTATTAGATCAGGTAGCATTTGTCGGTATCCATACAGGACATTTAGGCTTTTATGCGGATTGGAAGCCATCTGAATTAGAAAAGCTAGTGCTGTCCATTGCGAAAAAGGACTTTAATGTTGTGGAATATCCATTATTAGAGGTGAAGGTAGAGCATCATAATGCTGACTCAAATACGTATCTCGCCTTAAATGAAGCTACTGTCAAATCACCTGATGTTACGCTGGTGATGGATGTTGAGTTAAATGGCAATCAATTTGAACGTTTTCGAGGAGATGGGCTTTGTGTGTCAACGCCATCTGGTAGTACAGCCTATAATAAAGCGCTTGGAGGAGCCATTATCCATCCAACATTAGCAGCGCTCCAAGTGACTGAAATCGCCTCGATTAATAATCGTGTGTTCCGAACAGTTGGCTCACCATTAATTTTACCAGCCCACCATCATTGCGTATTGCGTCCAGTAAATGATCAGAATTTTAATATGACTGTTGACCATTTGCAAATTACGCAAGGCGATGTCAAGGCGATTGCTTTTAATGTTGCCAATGAAAAGGTACGATTTGCACGATTCCGTCCATTCCCATTTTGGGAGCGCGTGCATGAATCATTTGTAGCGAATGAATAAAATGGACCCAAGATTTACATTGCAATTTATCGCTAAAAAAGACGGTCAATTGTTAAGAGAGGCTCTTCAGGAATGGCGTATTTCTAAGCGTGCCGTAACAGCTATTAAATTTGATGGTGGCTTATTGACAGTCAATGGTGTGGAGCACAATGTCAGATATATTCTTCAGCTTGGTGATTGTGTGGAGGTAACATTTCCACCAGAGAAAAAAAGTGATGGGCTTGCGGTTGAGCATGGTGATTTAACCATTGTTTATGAGGATGAAGCGATTCTAATAGTAGAGAAGCCTGCTCATCAAAATACGATTCCCTCACGGGAGCATCCAACTGGTAGTATTGCAAATCTGGTGTGTGGCCACTTTCAGCAGCAGGGTTTAGCATCTACCGCTCATATTGTGACAAGGCTGGATCATGATACATCGGGTTTACTGTGTATCGCTAAGCATGCATATATTCATCATCTAACAGGACTTGCGCAGCGCAGTAGAGAAATTTCAAGAAAATATGAGGCAATTGTGCATGGTCATATCGAACACGATAGCCAATCCATTATAGCACCTATAGGTCGTAAAAAAACGAGTATTATTGAGCGAGAGGTACGTGCAGATGGGCAATACGCACAGACAGATGTCACCGTGTTAAAACGCTTTTTTCTCAATTCTGAACCAATGACCTATATACGCCTGCAATTGCATACAGGGCGTACCCATCAAATTCGGGTGCATATGGCTTATCTGGGACATCCCCTTGTTGGTGATGATCTTTATGGAGGAAGTCGTCATTTTATTGACCGTCAAGCCCTGCATTGTGTATCTCTCGAGATAGCGCATCCGTTAACAAATGAGCCTTTACAATTCACAAGTATGCTACCTGACGATATGCTTAGGCTAGTAAAGCTATCCTGTCTATAACGGGCTGCGAAATTTTTAGTTTGTGTTCCTCTACCAATTAGTGAGAAATAAAGAAACCCGTCACTAATTGAAGGTTCACTTTATCTTTATAATAAAGGGGATGTTCGCACAAACGGGCATCTCCTTATCATGTTTAAAGAGGTTATTTTCTTAACAGTTTCTTAACAAAAAAATAACGTAGGTAAGGTATAGTAAAATAAAAGATTTTTCTTATTTTTCAAAGATATTCGGCTAGGAAATTTAATTTTCTACTAACATATAAAGACGCGTTAAAATAACGTAAAAAGGATTTGCAAAAAAAGGTCCAATCACTCTATTATATAGAAGGTGGATTTACGGCATTGCCCGTAACATTGATTAAAAGCTCGGAAGGAGGGGACAAGCATGATAGAGGAAAGAAATGAAAAGGATGATGTGCAATTTGACGAGGCACATTTACGAGAAATGCTCGAAGCACATAATATTGACGCATTCCGTGATGAGTTTTTAGAGCTTCATCCATATGATCAGGCAACGTTTTATGAAAAGGTGGAGCCTGATATAAGGAAGATCATCTATTCGTTCTTGTCTCCGACAGAAATGGCTGATATTTTTGAGGCAATCGATATTGAAGATGATGAGTATAAAGCGTATCTTGCTGAAATGGACCCATCCTATGGTGCAGAAATGCTGTCCCATATGTATGCGGATGATGCAGCAGATGTCTTAAATGAACTGGATATAGCGCAACGTGAAAGCTATTTAGAAATGATGGATGAGGAAACAGCTGATGAGATTAATGAGCTGTTAAGCTATAGTGAGGATACAGCTGGTTCCATTATGACCACTGAATATGTCGCTATTCCAGAAAATTCAACTGTTCGTTCAGCGATGGCTATTTTGCGAAAAGAAGCACCAGATGCGGAAACCATTTATTATATTTTCGTGGTAGATGAAAATCACCGCTTGACAGGTGTTATTTCGTTACGAGATTTAATTATTGCAGATGAGGATACACGTATTCGCTCCATTATGAATGAACGTGTCGTTATGGTACATGTAGATGATGATCAAGAAGAAGTTGCCCAAATTATGAAAGACTATAATTTCTTAGCAACACCTGTTATCGACCATGAAGGTGAATTGCTTGGGATTATTACAGTTGATGATATTATTGACGTTATTGATGAGGAGGCCTCTGAGGACTATTCTAAATTAGCGGGTATTTCGGATATGGATAAGTTTGAT
Organism: Lysinibacillus macroides; assembly: GCF_001281525.1. Classification (GTDB taxonomy): domain Bacteria; phylum Bacillota; class Bacilli; order Bacillales_A; family Planococcaceae; genus Lysinibacillus; species Lysinibacillus macroides. Next base: position 134,062 of record NZ_LGCI01000005.1, read on the forward strand.
GTCACGCCATTGCAAGCAGCTAAGAAACGTTTGCCCTGGCTTGTGGTACTACTATTTTTAGGAATGCTGACAGCTAATTTAATGGGGCAATTTGAGGATACCTTAGATAAAGTTGCTCTGCTGGCAGTATTTATTCCTTTAATTTCAGGAACCTCAGGAAATAGTGGCACACAGGCATTGGCCGTGGCAATACGAGGAATTGCAACAGGAGATGTTGAAGAGCATAGTAAATTTAAGCTTCTTCTTCGTGAAGCGGGTACAGGTTTAATGTCAGGTGTTGTTTGTGGATTAATTGTGATTGGTATTGTTTATTTTTGGAAGCAAGAGCTTGTTCTAGGTATGCTAGTAGGGGCAGCGCTTTGTGGCTCCATTTTAGTCGCAACATTAGCAGGATCATTTATTCCTCTGTTAATGCACCGCTTGAAAATAGATCCAGCTGTGGCATCAGGACCTTTTATTACAACGTTAAATGATATTACAAGTATTTTAATTTACTTAGGGTTGGCGACAGTTTTCCTAAGTCAAATAGGCTAAGAACCAAATGACTTGCTTTCGCATATTGTATGGAAAAAAGGGAAGTGAGTAATGTGAGTCGAGAGCCACGCTTGTTTATAAAATCACCATCGTACTTTTTAAATATTTCAAAGATGTTGCATGAGCTTGATTTGGATGAAAGTACGTCTGTCTATGTAAGGGACTATGTAGATGATGAACCAGCAGCGAGCGAAGATAGAGTGGAGGATATACAGATTGATCCGTACTTGCTAAAGCAGCTTCAATTTTTAGAAAAGCCGTTTCGTCAAAAAGCCTATCAACCATTGTTAGTTTGCTTGAAGGATGGGAGAAAATTAACGGGTACTGCCTCAGATGTCCAAAAGGATTCTTTAATGTTGACATCATTAGAATTAAAAACACAGGAAATCATTTATTTTGAAGATATACAACAAATACTTTGGCGTGGAAAGAAATTGCCAACATTGTAAAAAAAGTGTACAGCAGAGGATGCTGTACACTTTTTTATGTGTGTGTGTCAAAGGTGAAAAAATTAGTCACAAATCCCTAAGTCAACATCAGCGATACATTGTACAGCGCAGAAGCAAGATAAATCTACAGTGATACAGCTATCTGTTGAGTTCCAGTCATCTACTTTGCAGATTTTTTTCATGTTTACGCAACAACCGTCACGGCTTAATAAGTCTACTGTACTTTCACTAGAGTCAAATGTACATAATGGCTCTAAAACACGTAAAGTTGCACAGCACTCATCAAACATATCTTCTACACGGAAGAAAACAGATGTACAAATACAAGGATCTGCTGTTGGAGAATTAAAGAAAGCTTTAAATGGAGTACCATCTTTTGTAATTAACATAAATACACGTGTATCTGCATGAGAGCGAGCGGGACTTACAATTCCGCCTAGTGGCTCTAAGAAACAGTTAGCTGTACATGGGGAACACTCATCTCGCACCGCTTGATTTTGAATATCTAAAATAGCGCGAACTACGTCACAAACGCAGCCTGCTGATTGGATTGGTCCAATAGGATTTGTTGGCTTACCACAACCCATATTGTCACCTCCTTTCCTTGTTACTACTTCTACAATATGTACTTTTGAAAAATGGACTCGGGCTTTCGTATATATTCTTCGCATGAATAGTTTTTTTTATTGTGGTGAAACTGTAAAGAAAAGGAGGGTAAAACTTGAGGCTACTAGGAATAACGTTACCTCTCTTAGCTGTTTTGATGCTGTTAAATGGCTGTGCTGAAAAAGAAAAATTTATTGTCTATGGTTCACCACAAAATGAAGGAGAAGTCGAAGCCCTTATAAAAGAAGAAGACTTTGTGGATCGTACAACGGTTATCCAGTATGACGATAGTATGCTTGTTGCAGTACAAATTAAACCATGGGATAAGTGGAAAAAGGCTAAGCTGGAGAAAAAACTACAAAAGAAGTTTGATAAAAAATATCCAAATAAAGATGTGTTTGTGTCCGCTGATTATAAAATTTTTTATGAGGCCAATAAAATAAAAAAGGATCAGATTGAGGATAATAAATTGAGCGATAAAATTACAGAACTCATAAAGCTTGCAAAGGAGGAGACATAAATGGAAAAAGAGCAATATCAACAGTTAGAACAAAATGTCACACCGAAGCCACCCTATTTAAAAAATGTAGCAAAGGCATTCTTTGTTGGCGGTTTTATTTGTGCAATTGGTCAAGCGGTGTCCCTTTTTTACATGATTTTCTTTAATTTTACAGAGGCAACAGCAGGTAATCCAACTGTTGCAACAATGGTATTCTTCGCCATGATTTTAACAGGACTTGGTCTCTATAAAAGAATTGGTCAATTTGCTGGGGCAGGCTCAGCAGTGCCAGTAACAGGCTTCGGGAATGCTGTTATTTCTGCGGCTATCGAACATCGATCAGAAGGGGTGGTACTGGGAGTTGGCGGAAATTTATTTAAGTTAGCAGGGTCAGTTGTTTTATTTGGTGTCGTTTCAGCATTTTTTGTTGCGCTTATTAAATATATTCTTGTGACGATAGGAGTGGTTTCATGGTAATTGTTTTTCAATCGAAGCCATCCCTGTTAGCTGGCGGTGTTGTAGCAGGTCCTTTGGAGAATCGCAGCGTTTTTAGTCAGTATTTTGATGCGGTCTATGATGATGAACGGTGGCAAATGAAAACAAATGAGCAGGGGCATCGTAAAATGATTGAAGAGGCCTGTGAGTTTGCGATGAAAAAAATGAATATACAAAATGGTGATGTTGAGTATTTAATGGGTGGTGACCTAGTCAATCAAATGACACCAACCAATTTTGCTGCTAGAGATTTAGCAATTCCCTTTATTGGCTTATTTTCAGCATGTGCCACGTCTGTCTCTTCTGTTATTATTGCATGCCTGTTAACAGAGCTAGGTGCAGCTAATTTTTCACTTGCTGGCGCATCTAGTCAACATAATTCGATTGAGCGTCAGTTCCGTTACCCAATCAATTATGGTGCGCAAAAACCGCAAACTGCTCAATGGACAGTAACTGCTGCTGGGTATGCATTAATTGGTAAACATCGTGAAGAATACCCTTCTATAGAAGCTGCAACAATTGGTAAATCCATTGATTATGGCATGGATGATCCGTTTCATATGGGAGCAGCGATGGCTCCTGCTGCCTTTCAAACAATTCAGGCTCATTTAGAACAGCGCAATCAAAAAATTTATCATTATGATTTAATTTTAACGGGTGATTTAGGACAGCTAGGCTTAAAGCTGCTAAAAGGTATGTTTGTGGAAAATGGTGTGAAAAATGAAGAGTTAACATTTTTACGTGATGCAGGTGCTGAGTTTTATGGACAGGATGAAGCATTTCAATCTGGAGCAAGTGGGGCAGGCTGTTCGGCAGCTGTTTTTTTTAGCTATGTTCTACAACAAATGCGAGCAGGCAGCTATAAGCGCGTATTACTTGTGGCAACAGGTGCATTATTATCGCCATTGTCCTATCAACAGGGGGAGACCATTCCCTGTACCGCACATGCAATAGAAATTACAATGAAATGAGGCAAGAGCTATGGTAATGACATTTGTATTTGCATTTATTATTGGAGGCATTATTTGCGTCATAGGTCAATTATTAATGGATGTAGGGAATTTAACACCAGCACATACCTTAAGTACATTAGTTGTTTTAGGTGCAATATTGGACGGCATGGGCTTATATGAGCCACTTATTGATTTTGCTGGAGCAGGTGCTACAGTGCCCATTACTTCCTTTGGTAATTCTTTAACACATGGGGCAATGGCTGAGGCAGAAAAACATGGGCTTGTTGGTGTGCTCACAGGTATGTTTGAGGTGACAAGCTCAGGTATCAGTGCAGCCATTGTTTTTGGCTTTATCGGCGCGTTAATTTTTAAACCAAAAGGCAATATTGACTAGACGAATACCCCTCCCATCTCTATGACCAAAACATATTATAGGTTGTAGAAGGGAGGGGTGCTTTTATGGGATATCAAGGCTGGTGCTCACAACAGTATGGGAATAATGTTGGTGGGTGGAATAATAGCTATTGTGGGGGCGACAACAACTATGGTTATGGTTCAACATTTGTTTTAATTGTTGTCCTATTTATCCTTTTAATTATTGTTGGCGCTACTTATATCTAATTGGATGACACAATAACGGCTTTAGCTTTTATTTGAAAGCTAAGGCCTCCACCATTTGTGAAAGATTTCGTGCAAGACGCAAGCTTATTTGAGTTTATACGATAGGAGGGAAAACATGCATCGCTCGCTTTTTAATTCGATTGAGCAAAAAACAGGTGTATCGATGGATGAAATTTTCGCATTAGCCAATGCTATTCAACATGCAGATTTTACGAGTGAAAAACAAGTAAGAAAAATTGTACGACGTGTTGCTAAGGTTTCAAATAGATCTATTACACAAGAATTAGAGGATAAACTAGTAAAATCAATTATTCAAGATGGCGCATCACTAGATTTTGATAAAATTACTAGAATGATGAAGTAGTATATGGCATATTTAGTTGGCAAAGCAGCTTGTTACGATAAGCTAAATGGTGGCAAGCTATATAAAAAGGTGTTACGAGCTGCAACATGCAATATCGTAACACCTTTTGATTAAATTTTTTTCTCCATCGCACGATGTGGAATGCCTGCATCCATAAATTCAGGAGATGTTACGATATAGCCTAGCTTTTCATAGAATGGCACAGCATAGCTTTGTGCATGAAGCTTTAATAGTTGCTTATGAATGGAAATGGCGTGCTTTTCCATTTCTTGCATCATTAATGCCCCTAATTTTTTACCACGCTGATCTTGTAAAATACAGACACGTTCAATTTTCGCCACAGTTTCCTCAATACTACGTAAACGTGCTGCCCCAACTGGTTGATTATCCTCATACATAATAAAATGCGTGGCAGTCGCATCCTCTGCATCGCATTCGAGATGAAGTGGGACACCTTGTTCTTCAACAAAGACCTTTTTCCGAATGGCAAACGCCTCATCATATTCTTGCTGTGTTTCAACAATTTTAACCTTATACAATAGATTACTCAGCTCCAGATAAACGGAATGTTTCGTATGTTGTCCATGAGCCATCTTCTAATTGATATAAAAGATGAATGCGGTCAATGGTATCTTTTTCATCCACGCCTGTCATACGTAATTGGCCGAAAATGTCATCGTGCTCAGAGTCTGACAGTTTTTGGGCAATTGTAATATGTGGGACAAAGACATGCTTCATTTCCCCATGTGGGATTTGTTCCTGAAGTTCACGTTGGAACGCTGCTAATTGTTCAGTTGGCTCAATGCGGAAGAAAATCGCATTTGTTGTAGGGAAAAACGAACTTATGCGTGATGCATGAATAGCCAAAGGCGCATATTTAGCAGCAAGTTCATCCAATTGCTTGACGAGTGTCTGAATTTCATCCTCAGATGCCTCAAAGCTGTCCTTTAACGTCATATGCGGAGTAATTTTCGCATAATGAGGGTCATATCGTTTGCGATAAGTGTTCGCTAAATCTTGCAATTTTTTTGACGGAAATGCTACAATACCGTACTTCATAGTCCATTACCTCCCGAAAATAAACAATTTTTCTGTTTAAGTATAACAGAAATTTCGCCTTTCGTAATTTGAATGCTCCTATATTAATTGAAATTTTCAATTAATGCACGCCGAAGGTCTGGTTTCCAATATTTCCATGTATGATTGCCATCAAACTCATCATAAAATATAGAAAACCCTTTTTTTATCATAAGATCATGTAGCTGACGATTTGGTGTTAAAAAGTCTTTGATCGTTTTATCCATTGTAACAACCTGATTTTCCTCTTTTCCAACGATATGGTAAATTGAAATGGCTCCTGGATCTTTAAAATTTTCAACGGCTTGTAAAACATCTTCATCCACATAGGGTGATTGTAAAATAACTTTGCCAAAGATACTTGGATATTTTAAGGCAGCCATTAAGGAAGCGGTTGCAGCCATTGAGTCACCAATGACCCCACGACTCATTCCCATTTGATAGGTAGCAAATTCATTATCTAAATAGGGCACAAGCTCGTGTGCTAAAAAACGTAAATAGGCTTCATGCTGTTCACCACTTGGCAAATATTTATGACGTCGATCTTTAATATCTTTGTAAGGAACAAAGGCGATAATTAAATTTTCGATTTCATAGTCATCAATCAGTTCATCAGCTAGTTTTGTAATCCCGCCAAGCTGGAAATAATCTTTCCCATCTGAGGCGATTAAAATGTTATATTTATATAGTGGAGAATAATTTGCAGGAACATAAATATAGAGTGGTAATTCTTCCTGTAATGCTGCACTATAAAATGTTAAATCCTGTACTGTTCCCTTATCCAATGGTGACACTCCTTCTTCTGTTTGTGACAAAATTGTACCATATTATAAAAGTAAAGGTATAATAGGTTGGGCTAGCACTAACTAGCAATAAAAATGAAATGAGGGTTAGAGATGCATAATAAAAATGTTCGTGTACACTCTGATGAAGTCGCGAAGGCAGCGCAAGCCGCTTTAAATCGCAGAGGTGTAACGATAGAGGATATTGCCAAAATCGTTTATGAAATGCAAAAATCATATAATGAGGGCTTAACGTTGGAGCATTGTGTTCATTCAGTTGAGCGTGTATTACGTAAACGAGAAGTACAACATGCTTTATTAGTAGGTATAGAATTAGATGAATTAGCAGAGAAAAAATTATTATCCACACCATTACAGCAAATTGTTGAGTCTGATGAAGGTTTATTCGGTGTAGACGAAACAATCGCACTAGGCTCTGTTTTTACATATGGCAGCATTGCAGTAACTACTTTTGGTCATTTAGACAAGCAAAAAATAGGAATTATCAAGAAACTAGACACAGAGCCTGGACATCATGTGAACACATTTTTAGATGATTTGGTTGCTAGTATTGCGGCTTCAGCGGCTTCACGCATTGCCCATCGTATGCGTGACCTCGAAGAAGAGGGCGGAACATTTGCAGATATCGAACCAGAGGAACTTGGTCCAAAACCAAAATCACATAATGAAATTTAACAAATAACAGAGCCTTCTCAGAAAATTTGAGAAGGCTCTTCTGTTGTTACTAAAAATTAAGACAATAGCAAAATAATAGTGCTAACAGGCTAGTGTGGAAACGGTCAACCTGGACGAACTATTGAGTAGCCGTTTCAACAACATAGCTTGAATGTAGTAGCCTGATATTTTACAATAGAAACATCGTGAAACTTTTTGTCTTTCTTCATAAAAAGTTGAACAGCTTATAGAAATAGCTGCTATAAGCAAAGATGACAGGTTGTAAGGGGCTTACTATATGAAAATGCAAGATATAAAGACATTAATAACAAGTGGTACGATTATTCTTGCTGTCGCTTTGTATATGATATTTGGCAAAACTTCCACAGAAGAGGATGCTAAAACAACTACAGAGCAGCAGGGCATCATAGCCATTGAACAGGTAGAAGAAGAAACAGGGAATAAACGCTTTGAGGTAGCGTATATAAAAGCCTATGATGGTGATACCCTTCAGGTAACAGTGGATGGTAAGAAGCAAAAGATTCGACTGCTGATGGTAGATACGCCAGAAATGAATTACAACAAAGGTGAAGCACAACCATATGCTGAACAAGCAAAGGACTATACAATGGATTTATTGGCAAATGCTAAAAAAATTGAAGCAGTCTATGATGTAGGACCAGAAACAGATAATTATGATCGTTTGCTTGCCTATGTTTTTGTAGACGATGTATTATTACAGGAATCCTTATTACAGGAAGGGCTGGCTGCTGTACGCTTTATTCATAAGCCAAATAATACATTTGAGGAAGCATTCCGTGAGATTCAGCAAGAGGCACAGGACGCTAAATTAAATATTTGGTCACATGAAAATTACTTCCAGAAAGATGGCTTCCATCCAGAAGTTATGAACTAACTAAAAAATCCATTTACAGGTGATGATGTAAATGGATTTTTTGATATTACGCTTTACTACCTTTTGTCCACTCGGCTACTTTGTCTGGATTGTCATCAATCCATTTCTTTGCAGCATCTGTGGCACTCATTCCTTCCATAATATCAAACATGACACTTTCTATATCTTCAGCAGTCCAATGGAAACTATTAAGGATATTATATGCTTCAGGATCATCCTCTTTTAAACCATTACGAGCAAATGTACCGATATATTCCTCGACACCATATAACCCTTTTGGATCATCTAAATATTTTAAATCATAGGCATTAAAAATCCAATGCGGTGACCAGCCTGTAATAACGATTTCTTCATGATTTGCAATTGCTTGACTAAGCGCTGCTGTCATTGCACCCGCAGAAGAGGTTAAAACCTCCCAGTCTTCTAAATTTTGATATTCTTTATAAGCATTTTCGGTTGTAGCCATCATATTAGCCCCTGGTTCAATGCCTGTAATGGTTTTATTGGCTTCGCTTGTTAAGTCTTCAATAGCATCAACGTTCATATAACTTGGTACAACTAAGCCGATTTTTGCACCCGTTAAATTTTCCCCTAAGTTATCAATTTTTCCATTATATTTTTCTACTTGTGGGGCATGTGTTTGTGGTAACCAAGCAGATACCATGCCATCGACCTCTCCATTTGCCAATGCCTCCCACATAATGCCATTATCTAATGGTGTGAGTGTAACATTATAGCCTAGATCTTTTAAAACTTGTCCTATTACATGGGTAGAGGCAACCTCAGTATCCCATTCAACATACGCTAAGTTAATTTCTTTTTTGTTACTATTTTCCGTGCCTGTTTTTGTGGCCGTTGAGCCGCAAGCAGTTAAAGCGAGTAAACAGATAAAAGCTAAACCCATTCCCCATAATCGACAAAATCTCATGAAAATCCCCCTTAAGAACGTTCAAAACATTATTGTTATGTCTTAAAACGACAAGTAACAACTTAATTTTATAAATAAGTTGTTACTTTTGTCAAATGATAATTTTGTACATACGCCCACTATGGAGCTGCCCATAAAACTTTCAGGGTATGACATATGATAGGAAAAATAGGGACTTAATGAGAGGGGACCTAGTATGCATTGGGTTACAATTATTATAATTGGCATAGCGGCAAACTTAGATAATTTAGGAATTAGCCTAGCCTATGGCATGAAGCAAGTAAAAATTCCTGTTTTATCAAATGCGGTAATTGCTCTTATTTCTATGATTATTACATATGTTGCCGTAACAGCAGGTAGCACGGTTGTGGCGTATATTTCACCACATACAGCTAATGTATTAGGGAGCTTATTATTATGTGTGATTGGTGTATGGACTTTAATGTCTCATCGATTTTCCAATCAACGGATCGCAGGCCATCCTGAGTTATTTGATGGAGATAAAAATTTAGTCATTTCAATTCGAGAGGCAATGGCACTTGGCTTTGTACTATCAGCAAACTGTTTAGCAGCGGGAATTGCTATTGGTGCAAATGGTATTTCCGCGCTATGGACAGTTATTTCGATTGGTGTCTTTTCATTTATTACCGTTGGCTTAGGCAGTCATTTTGGCTCTTTACTAACAAAAACATTACTTGGCAAATATTCAACGGTCATTTCAGGTTGGTTGCTGATTATCATTGGTATTTTTGAGGTTTTTATTAAATAGTAGAATGTTGTTGTTATATTGACAAATTTCCGCTAATACCAATAAGAAAATGTTATTTAGCCTTGAATGAAAACAAATGCTTATCGTGAATAACGCATGAAAATCCGCTTTATTTTCTACGACTAGGGTTAGCTGGATACCCTTGCTTTTTTGTAGAAAGCTATGCGGGTTTTTCTCCTGCTGAAGGTTTTCAAAAACCTCTATTTAAAAAATAGCAACGCTTGCGGTGGAAAATGAGCACTATCAATTAACGCTGGCACTTGAGCAGCAATAGGATAAATTTAAGCAACTGACTATTCCTGTGAAGTTTTTAAACTTTCAAAGTGTTGATGGGATGCTAACGGAAATTACAGCGCTTGGTGAACGCTATGATCGTGCAGCTCAAGCTGAAGAATTAGTGCAAGACCTACAAAAAAATATTGAAGCCGTACAAACAGTAGCTGCAAGCAAGGAAGGCCCTCGCGTATTAATTTTACTTGGTATTCCAGGAAGCTATTTAGTTGCAACTGAAAACTTCTATGCAGGTGATCTAGTGAAGCGTGCAGGAGGAATAAATGTAATGGAAGGACAGGATGCTGAGTATTTATCTTCGAATACGGAATATCTTCATAATAGTAAGCCTGATATTATTTTACGTTTAGCGCATGGCCTGCCTGATGAGGTTGTGAAAATGTTTGATGAGGAATTTAAAACAAATGATATTTGGAAACATTTTGATGCCATGAAAAATGGTAAAGTCTATGATTTAGAGGAAGAATTATTTGGGACAACTGCCTCTTTACAGGTTCCCCAGGCTTTAGGGCAGCTAATGGAAATCCTCTTCAAAATCCATGGCAATGTTTTCTGTACCGAAAGCGCTAGCGTCAGGTACATCCACCGGGGCTTTTATCTTGGTTCAGCAAGCGTTTGGACACTCACTGAACAGAGGTAAAAATAGACATTCATCCCCTCCCTACAGAGGCTATGCTTGCCCCACAAGATATCCTAATTATGGAAGGAGATGTTGGTAATACTCAAGTACGGTATAGAATCGGTTGAATCCTCGCCACAGGACTTTGACACCCGGGTCCCCATCTGCTTTCCGTCCGAGGAAGCCGCCCATCTTGGCTAAGGAATCAACGGCTTCTTTGATGCTTGGTGGGACAGAAGGGAGAGTGGATGTTTTATTCGAAATACGATAGAGCACCTGCCATTCCTCTTCGGTTAGAAATGGCGCACAGGAGGCTGTTGGTTGCTGTCTTGCTAAGTAAGTCATGCCGAGGATTCGGACAGCGATGATACTGTACACGTGTAGCTGTTTTTCTAGTCGTTCGGCTGTACGATTCTGCTTCTCCTCTATCTTACAGCCGCTTTTCAAAATGTAATGAAATCGCTCAATCTTCCAGCGATGTATATACCAGCTCACTTTTTCTATCGCTTCCTCCAGTGTAGTCACCGCTCGGTTCGTGATTAAATACCATTCGATTGGTTTTGATTTGGACAAGGGAGTTTCTTCTCGTACATGCAGAATGGACACGGCGATGGTTGCCTTTTGCTTCGGTGTTTTCAAGCCATTCATTGGCGCCGTCATGTGTACATGCTTGAACCGAATCGCTAAAGTTGCCTGTCGTTTGGGCAAATTTCTGCGTGTATCTCGTGGGATTTCTACGCAAATTTTTCCTGCTGGAGGGGTTTGCTTCACTGCATCAACTAATTTGCAGGCTTCTGTTGTTCTTCGATTTTGCACAACACGCACAAGGAAGTCCTGTTCTTTTTCGAGGGCATGTTGAAAAAATTCATAGATATCGGCTTCACGGTCACCAACATGAACGTAACGAACTCCTTTTGGTTGGTTCTTGCAACTATTATCCATACTTTTTAACCATTTGTAACTTTCCTTCGCTTCAATCGGTCTCTGTCGTTTGGCTGTCCGTTTCCCTCGTTCTTCTACAGGACGTGTCCAAACAAATTGATCAAGTAAACCGAGGGGAATACCATCTGTCGTCACCGCAATAGCCGAATGAAGGAGAAGTCCTTGATGATGGGGACTTGCGCCAAAATCACCCAATCCTTCTGTCTTTTTGTGAGCTGTATAATTAAGTGTGGTTGTATCTTGCACGACTAAAATAACAGATTCTTCTCGTTTTTTGATGTGTGCCATCGTTGCTTTTCGATGTGTTTGTAAGAGGACAGAGGGCGTGACTTTTGGATTTGCCAGTAGACGGTAGATTGCTTTCGCTTCGGCTTTATCTGCACTGGCACTCGCAATGGATGCGCCCATCTGTTTAGAAAGTGTCTGCATGGATCGAATCACCCGTTTAATCGTCCTTCCACAAGCAATGCCCATATCTTTGAATTCGTTATAGGTCCAGTGGTTCGTGTCTAGTTTTTCTGTCGAGAATGCCATTTCCCTCTCCTCCCCCTTCACGATTTTGTTTCTTCTATTCTACTATTTTTGTGTGGGTTTGAGGAGAAAGGAGCTCACAGCAACATCCATTTATTGTATTCATTGTGGGGCAAGCATAGCCTACAGAGGTAGGGGTTTTCTACTGAATCAAGATAAATAAAATTCTTACATTATCGACTTGTAAGGATTCTGTTATTAGTGACGATTATCGCTTTGTTGTGCAAGGTAAATTAGTAAAGCGTTAAGGAGGATGAACCCGTTCGTGGGACATCCTTTTTATTTTATAAAAAATTTATTTTTAATTACTTGACGTAATGTGATTATTAATATATAGTAAGTTACATAAAGTAATTATAAAAATTTTATAACTGAAAACGGAAGCAAAGAAGTAACTATTATTGTTTATCCTATAAAATTTTGGGTAACATAAATATTGTAGTTACTTCATATTTTAAAATGTATCTCGAAATCGAGATAAAATCAACCTAACTGGAGGAATTTACAATGGCAAAATGGAACATTGATTTAGGACACTCAGCGATTAACTTCGAAGTAAAACACATGATGGTATCAAAAGTAAAAGGAGTATTTGATCAATACTCAGCAGATATTGAAGCGACAGATCTTACAGATTTAACAACTGCCAATATTAGCTTTACCATCGATCCAGCAAGCATTAACACACGTAGTGAAGATCGTGATAATCATTTAAAAGCAGCTGATTTCTTTGATACGGAACAATATCCAACAATTACATTCAAATCAACAAACATTACAAAAAAATCAGACAATGAATATGCAGTAACAGGTGATTTAACAATTAAAGACGTTACAAAATCAGTAACATTTGATACAGAGTTTAATGGCAAAGGAACAAATCCATGGGGCCAAGAGGTATATGGCTTTGAAGCAAAAACAACCATTAATCGTGAAGAGTTTGGCTTAACTTGGAATGCGGCATTAGAAACAGGTGGCGTTCTGGTTGGTAAGGATATTAAAGTAGCTGTTGAATTAGAAGTTAACCCAGCTTAAGGAACAGAAAAATTGGATATCAGCACTATGAGATAGCATGCTTGCAGTAATATGCAAGTGTGCTTTTTATCATAGGCAGAAATAAAAGGCTGTTCCTATAGCGTAAAGGAATACGAAATATTATCAATGATTTTGTAATAATATGCCAAAGCTTCTGGCATATTTTTCGTTATAGTTGCATATAAATCATCATATTGTTTTTGGGGGCGATAGGATGAATGTGTTGGTGACAGGTGGTTATGGTTTTATTGGCAGTGCAGTAGGCAGGCGTTTTTTTGAGGAAGGTGCAACAGTTTATATTATTGATAATTTAAGTACAGGTCATTTACGGAATGTCGAGTTTGAACATAAATCCTATCTTTTAAATATTGAGGATGAGGTTTGTGAGCATCTTTTTAAAGAAGTGGATTTTGATGTGGTGGTCCATTGTGCAGCCCAAACAAGCATTCAGCAATCGATAAGGGAGCCTGTAAAAGATATTTTGACCAATATCGTAGGGTTGAGTCAAATGCTCTTTTTATCATCTAAATATAAGGTAAAGCATTTTGTCTTTGCTTCCTCAGCAGCTGTTTATGGAGATAGTCATTATCCACCTTTAGACGAATCAGATGTTTGTGAACCTATTTCCATGTATGGCTTAAATAAAAGCATTGGTGAAACCTATTGTGAGAAATGGCAAAAGGATTATCATTTGCCTATTTTAATTTACAGATTTGCGAATGTGTTTGGTCCGAGGCAGCCCATGCAGGGAGAAGCAGCGGTTATTCCAAGCATGTTAAAAAGCAATATGGAAGGAAAAGTATTTACGATTTTTGGTACTGGTGAACAAACACGTGATTTTATTTATGTAGATGATATTGCAGATGCTATTTATGCTGGTGTGAGTGCACGTTTGCAAGGTATTTACAATGTATCGACAAATGAGGCATGGTCCATTCATCAAGTCATCCTATTGCTACAGCATCTTAATCACCCACTTGAAATTCAATATGCGCCAGCGCGACCAGGCGATATTGAGCATTCATTTTTAAATAATGATAAACTAGCGAAAGCAATTGGCTGGAAACCTAAAATTTCCTTTGCGGAGGGAATTGAACGTACCCTGCATGCACTACAACATGAAAAACTAATAGAAATTCAACAAAATAGAGGATAAAGTAAATCTTCAATCAGCGAGGCTTTTCGTATGCCCTTCTCTGATTGCTAAGATGTGAAAACGAGCTAAATTATTTTGACCGATTGGAGGGCTATCTGCTTTTAAGATGCCCTCTTTTTCCATGTCTATAGTATAATAATTCATTAAAGAAATGGTTGTGGAATTGAACGGAGGTCTATCGATGCTTGTAGATTTTAGCGTAAAAAATTGTTTAAGTTATAAAGATGAAACATCATTTTCAATGGTAGCAGGAAGTCGACTGCGTAAATGGAAGGATACACATACGATGCAGCTTGATTCACTATGTCTTGTGAAAAGTGCATTTATTTTTGGTCCAAATGGTAGTGGAAAATCAAATCTTTTTACGGCCATTAAAGTATTACGTTCTCTCTTATTTAATTTTGAAAGTTTAAATAATGTAAAGCAATTACGTCTACCCTATCAACCGTTTAAATTAGCAAGACAGCAGGACAAGCCAACGGAGTTTATGATTTCTATTTTTTTAGATGGAGCTTTATACGATTATGAAGTACAGTATAATGCTGCACAAGTTCTTTTTGAGCGTCTGAGCAAAACGACACGTACAGGGAAAGAGGAATTATTTGTTAGACAATGGGATGGTACAGCTTATATTTATGAAACGCTACAGACGACAGCACAGGAATTGACAAAATATACAAGGAACAATACGGCCTTTTTATCTGTTTTACATGTTTTTAATGACCCAGATGCGATTCAAATATTCGACTGGTTTTTACATAAGATTCTGTTCTTAGATGAAGCAAATCGGTTATCAAGTCATCCTCTTATTCGTAAACTTGAAGAGGAGCCTTTTAAAAAGGAAGTGATGAAGCTTCTTAAAATTGCAGATTTTTCAATTCAAGATGTAACGGCTAGACGTGTGGAACGCAGAGAAAAAAATACGATTGGCTATGAATTTGATGCCTCTGAGGTGATTCAGGAGGTCGATATTGATCTGCATTATTTAGCATTTGATGAACTAGGTGCTCCGATAGGAACAGAGACAATTAATTGGACAATGGATTCTAAAGGAACAGTGCGTATGCTGCATTTAGCATGTGTGATGGTGGATGCATACAATAAAGGAAAGACCATTTTTATAGATGAGTTTGATACAGCCTTTCATGTATCAATTTGTGAGTTTTTAATGGCGATTATGAATAGCAAGCGCAATACGAGTAACCAATTTGTTGTGACAAGCCATGAAATAGAATTGCTGGATCAGCCATTACGAGCCGATCAAATTTGGTTTGTGAATAAAAGCTTTAAAAATGAATCGGAGCTATATTCTTTATTTGATTTTGTAGATCTGCAGAAGAAGCGCGGCGATGTGACCTATGCAAAACGTTATTTAAAAGGGGAATTTGGTGCAACACCTGTGATTAATGAATATTTATCAGAACAATATTTAGAGGAAGCGGAGGTATCGAAGCAGTGAGAGTACGTCAACAAGGGAGCCGAACACTGCGTAAAACGATTTTAATTTATTGTGAAGGTGAGACAGAGCGCATTTATTTTGAACAAATGCGTATTTTAAAGCGCTCTAAAATGGTGAGTGTCAAAATAAAAAATGTGAAACGCTCTGCCATCAAACTTGCTCAGCATGCATATCGAGATTCAAGTTATCAATATTTTGATGAGGTTTGGGTTGTCTTTGATAAGGATGATTTAACAGAAAAGCAATTAGAAGAAGTGAATACATTTTGCGAGGAAAAAAATATTTATATTGCTTATACAAATGAGGCATTTGAATTATGGCTACTGTTGCATTTTGAGGAAGTTGATAGCACAGAAAAATATCCGAGGGCTGTATTAAACGACAAAATGGAGCAGCATCTTGGGGTCAAGCGTTATTTCCGCCATAAAGCAGATGAATCTATTATTGCTCCTATTGCCTTACGCCATGAGGTAGCCATGAAAAATTGCGCTAATATGATGGCACTAAGACAAGCTGAGAGCCGTGATAATCCGTACTGTAACGTACATGAAATGATACGATACATATTTTAATAGTAATAAATTTCATTTTTGGGCTATGAGTATGACGAATAGATAGATGCCATAATTGTTTTATGCTAAATGGATTCGAATAAAAATATTCGTCAGAGAGAGTAGGATTGAAAATTGCTTTACTAAGAAGAAGCGTAAGGGCAGTCTCAATGTACTAATTTACATATTGAGGTTCGTTAAAATAAGCCATCAGCAATGTTCTGCTGATGGCTTTGCTTACTATAGAGAGTTGCAGTTTTCACAGTGATGGCTGTAGCATTCACTTTGCTCTTCCATTTTTTCTCCACACTCTACACAAGTTTTCTCTGGTAAATTTCTGAAAAATTCCATAACGTTTTCTAACATATCTATTTCCTCCTCAGTAGGTAACTGTTATATATAAATTATTTGATATTTGTATTGTATTATAACAGATAGAAAACGTCAATGTAATAATCAGAATATTTCGCATTGTTTTTGTCAATTTTATGACATGTAATAATATAATCATTTAATAAAGGAAACACGGCCATTGGCGTTATTACAATTTAGGATACCAGAAGGAAGAATATAACTAAAAAATAGGATGATACCAACGAAGAAATTTTAAGAATATAGGAAGCTGAGAGCAAAAGATGTTCTAAGACATGATCACTGAGGGAAATCATTCCGGCAATTTTTAATCGAGATAAAATAGCAAGTACGTTAAAAGTGTTCTCCAGTAGCGATTTATTGTTTTGACACTTTGTCGAAAGAGAGGCATGTTTAGGGAAGAGAAACATATAGTGTATATGGAGCGAACAAAGTATGGAGATGAAAGGGGATTACGTGGATCACTCAAAGTCAGATCAACCTAAAAATGCAAAGGACAATGCGAAGGATCAGCAGCTTGAGCCATTTCGTGTCGAAAATGATGATACAAAGATGACAACAAATCAGGGGCTAAGGGTGTTCAATGATGAGGACTCACTCAAAGCAGGTATTCGTGGCCCTACAATTATGGAGGATTTTCATCTTAGAGAAAAAATTACTCATTTTGATCATGAACGGATTCCAGAGCGGGTGGTACATGCGAGAGGTTTTGCAGCACATGGTGAATTTGAACTGTATGAGTCGATGAGGGAGTATACCAAGGCTAGTTTTTTACAGGACCCAAAAAAGAAAACGCCTGTGTTTGTAAGGTTTTCGACAGTTGTAGGTAGCTTAGGATCAATGGATACAGCGCGTGATGTACGTGGATTTGCAACGAAATTTTATACCGATGAAGGAAATTATGATTTAGTGGGTAATAATATTCCTGTCTTTTTTATTCAGGATGCGATCAAGTTTCCTGATTTAATTCATGCGGTAAAGCCGGAGCCACATAATGAAATGCCGCAAGCAGCCTCTGCCCATGATACGTTTTGGGATTTTGTGGCGAACAATCAGGAGATTGCCCATATGATTATGTGGCATATGTCTGATCGAACCATTCCTAGGAGCTTTCGTATGATGGAAGGCTTTGGTGTCAACACATTCCGCTTCGTCAATGACAAGGGAAGATCGAGATTTGTGAAATTTCATTGGAAGCCTGTGCTAGGCGTGCATTCGCTTGTTTGGGATGAGGCACAAATTATCGCGGGGAAGGATCCTGATTTTCAACGTCGAGATTTATGGGAATCTATTGAAATCGGTGATTATCCAGAGTATGAGCTTGGGGTCCAAATACTTGAACCAGAGGATGAATTTAAGTTTGATTTTGATATTTTAGATGCCACAAAGCTATGGCCAGAGGAATTAGTACCAGTAAGGAAGATTGGCAAGATGACCTTAAATCGCAATGTGGATAATGTCTTTGCTGAAACAGAGCAAGTTGCCTTCCATCCAGGAAATGTTGTACCAGGTATTGATTTTACGAATGATCCGCTATTACAAGGGCGTCTCTTCTCCTATTTAGATACACAGTTAATTCGATTAGGGGGTCCTAATTTCACAGAGATTCCCATTAATCGTCCCATCTGCCCTGTTCATAATAATCAGCGTAATGGCTTTAGCCGACAGACAATTAATGTAGGGAAAGTAAGCTATCACAAAAATTCACTTGCCAATAATACGCCAGCTACTTCCACAGCAAGGGAAGGTGGCTATGTTCACTATGAGGCAAAGGTTGAGGGCCGTATTACAAGAGCGCGTAGTAAATCCTTTGATGACCATTTTTCACAAGCACGGTTATTTTGGAATAGTATGTCTCCACCTGAAAAGCAGCATATTATTGATGCCTTTAGCTTTGAGGTTGGAAAAGTGAAAAGTAAGGCAATTCGTCAGCAGGTAGTAGATATGTTTGTTCATGTAGATAAAGTAATGGCTACAACGGTGGCAGAAAATGTGGGCGTTCATCGTCCTAGCGGAGAGCAGTCCAAGGTTACAGCCTCATCGCCAGCACTGAGTCAAGCCAATACAATAAAATTACCTTATACGCTGAAAGTCGGTGTTTTAATTGGAGATGACTTTGATGCAAATGAGGTTGGAGAAGTATTAAAGCATTTAACAAGGCAGGGCGTACGTTATAGTATTGTTTCTGATCGATTAGGCATTGTGACAAGCAATAGCGGTGTTCAGTTAACAGCAAGTGAAACATTTATCACGACAGATGCAGTATTATTTGATTCTCTATATATTGTGGGGGTAAAGACCAGTAATCAAGCTAAATTTAATACACATATTGTGAATTATATTAATGAAGCATATCGTCATTATAAGCCAATTGGATTTGCTGCTACTGGTACAACCTTTTTTAATATGTCAAACGCAAATACTGGACCTGGTATTGTTTTAGCGACAGGTAATCGGGATTTTGCGAAAAAATTTGTCGCTGCCATTGCTCAGCAACGATTTTGGCAACGAAATATTTATTAAATTAATGCTAAAAAGCTGAATAGCCACAGAAAGAAGAGCAATAATGATGAATCAGCAGCGAATATCTGTGAAAATAAAAGGCACATTATAGGTAGGGACTGATGACCCATCCTATAATGCGCTTTTTTAATTAACTTCAGGTTCTTCTGCTTGTTCCCCAGGTGTTGTAGAGAGATATAAGAAAGCCTCATCTTGCAAAAGTAATAATTTTTCCTCGCAAATCCCATGTGCTAATGGTCCAGAAAAAATAGATTCCCACCATGTTCCAGTTGTTGTTGTCATTCATCTACGCCCCCGTTTCGGTTTTAATATGTAGTTGTATATTTCCCAAGAAGAAAAAACTAAAACATGTCATTTACCACTTCAACAGTCACCTCCGAGGAAGAAAGAGGATTTTTGCCTATCAATGTTGTATCGTATAGACACAGATAGTTTGTTTCAAAATGACAAAACTATGTATGCCATTTTAAAAAAGGGGTGCTTTAACAATGAATTTTACAACACAAGATGTAGAGAATATGATTACAGAACAGCGTCAATTTTATTTTTCACGTGCAACAAAAAGTACAAAATTTCGCAAGGAACAGCTAACAAAATTAAAAAAAGCTATTTTAAAGTACGAGCAGGATATCATCAATGCGCTATATTTAGATCTTCGTAAAAGTGAATTTGAAGCTTATGCTACAGAAATTGGCATTGTTTTAGATAGTATTTCATATATGGTTAAGCATGTAGAGGAATGGATGAAGCCAGAAGCCGTTAAAACACCCATTCAATATCAGATGGGAAAGAGCTTTATTGTGCGAGAGCCGTATGGTGTGACATTAATTATTGGACCGTTTAATTATCCATTTCAGCTTGTCATGGAGCCATTAATAGGAGCAATTGTTGGCGGTAATACAGCAATTGTTAAACCATCGGAAAGCTCTGTACACACTGCAGCGATTGTGAAAAAAATAATTGAAGAAACATTCCATCCCTCTTATATCCGTGTTGTGGAAGGAGAAAAAGAGGAGGTCACAGCCCTTATTCATGCATCTTTTGATTATATCTTTTTTACGGGCAGTGTAGCAGTTGGCAAAGTGGTTGCAAAGGCAGCGGCAGAGCGTTTAACCCCCTGTTGCCTTAGAGTTGGGTGGAAAAAGCCCTGCTATTGTCGATCAAACCGCTAACTTAGAAGTAGCAGCAAAACGCATTGTGTGGGGAAAATTCACGAACACAGGACAAACTTGTGTAGCACCAGATTATGTAATGGTGCACAAGGATGTTTATGATCCTTTTATGAAGATCGTAAAAGAAACAATACGTTCATTTTATGGAAAAAATCCATTGAAAAGCCCTGATTACGGTCGCATTGTGAACCTTAGACAATTTGATCGTTTACAGCAAATTATCGTAGAAGAACGGGATGCCATTACATTGGGTGGACGAGTAGATCGCGATGATTTATATATTGAACCGACAATTATTGAATATGTAAAATGGTCAAGCCCATCTATGCAGGAGGAACTTTTTGGTCCTATTTTACCTGTGATGGTCTATCAAGATTTACCACTGGCCATTCATCAAATTCGTCAATTACCTAAGCCTTTAGCAGCTTATTTCTTCTCAGAACATGAAAAGGCAATTCAATACTTTTTAGAAGAACTTCCTTTTGGTGGCGGATGTATTAATGATACAGTTACGCATGTGGGGAACCTACACTTACCATTTGGCGGTGTCGGTCCTTCAGGTGTGAAGGCTTATCATGGTAAAGCTAGCTTTGAAAACTTTACACACCCTAAATCCATTTTAAAGAAATCTTCTAAGCTAGAGACAAATGTTCTTTTCCCACCCTATAAACAAAAGGTGAAGATTGTGCGTTCATTGATGAAATAATACAACTGGAGGTACCTCAACTTAAAGAATAAGGTGCCTCCTTTTTTTCTAAAAGTTCTGCATAAATATGTCGAAAAATGGCGATTATTCATTAAAAATTTTAAGAAAAACATATTTTTTATAATAATGAAAACGTTTTCGCTGAAAAAATACATGAGAGACATTTTATTTATTAAGAAATAAGTAGTAAAATAAATTCAAAAGAAGTGGGGGTTTTTCTTGTCGTATTTTGTCGAATGGGCAAAAATAACGATATGAGTGTAGAGATTGATTGGAGGACTATGAAATGTATGCAGAGGAATTGTTAAGTGCATTACCTTTGAAAAAAATAATTGGTGAGCTGCCAAACCAGGTTAGTGATATTGTAATAGATTCAAGAAGTGTACAGCCAAATAGTATGTTTGTTTGTATTAAAGGCTATACGGTTGATGGACATGACTATGCGCAAAAGGCTGTGGATGGTGGTGCAACCATAGTTGTAACAGAACGTAAACTACCCTTAGAAGAGACGATTGCACAGGTTATTGTGAAAGATACGGATCGTGCAGTGGGTTTATTAGCTGCAAAGTTTTTTGATTACCCTTCAAAGGATATTACAATGATCGGCGTAACAGGTACAAATGGTAAAACATCTGTCACAGGCATTATTCAAAATATCATGCAAGGCATGGGCGAAAAATCTGCATTAACGGGTACAATTGGCTTTAATTTAAATGGAATTTTATATGAATCTGCCAATACAACGAGCGATGCGTTATCAACGCAACAAATGATCTTTCGGGCAAAAATGGAAGGTTGCAGTTTGATGACGATGGAGGTTTCATCACATGGACTAGCACTTGGTCGATTGGCAGGTGTTGATTATGATATTGCAATTTTTACAAACCTAACGCACGACCATCTTGATTTTCATGGTACGATGGAGGAATATGGACATGCGAAAGGCTTATTATTCTCTCAACTTGGGCAAGATTTAGAAAAGCATAAATTTGTTGTACTAAATGCAGATGATCCCTGGTCAGAGCGTTATGCTGCCTTAACGCCATTTCCTGTGTGGACATATGGCTTACAAAATGACAATGCGGATTTCCGTGCCATTAACTGTGAATATCACGATTATATGACAATTTTTGATGTAGAGATGCCAGAAGGAATTTATCGTGTAAAAATGCATTTACTTGGTGAGTTTAATATTTACAATGTCTTAGCAGCAATGGTGGCGTTTTATGGTCGTGGTTATTCTATGGAGGCAATTATTGAACAAGTTGAGCAATTACCACCAGTCAAAGGCCGTATGGAAAAAGTATGCTCGGATTTGCCTGTACAAATTTTTATTGATTATGCACATACACCAGATGCTATCGAGAAAGCTATTGAAGCCGCACAGCCTTATAAAAAGGGCAAGCTGATTTTCCTAGTAGGAACAGGCGGCAATCGTGATAAATCAAAGCGACCTGCTATGGCCGAAAAGGCATCAGCAGCAGATTATGTCATTTTAACGACAGATGACCCTCGCTATGAGGATTATGATAGTATTACAAGCGATCTTGCCAAAGGTATGCAGCATAGTAATTATGCTTGCATTGGAGATCGTGCAGAGGCAGTGCGACATGCGATTGGGGTGGCAGAGCCAGATGATATCATTATTTTTGCGGGTAAAGGGCATGAGGATTATCAAATTATCGAAAACACAAAATATCCACATAGTGATGCAGAAATTGCCCTAGAAGCAGGTCATTTAAAATTTGTTTGATTGAAAATAGGATTTTAAGAGAGCCTTTTAGTCATCACTAAAGGGTTTTCTTTTTGGTGATTTCATGTAAAAAGGTTGTACGAAAGGCAGAACTTCTTTTATTATTAGGAAGTATGAAAAAAGGAGAATAACGAGATGAATGCTAATTTAGAAAAAGAGATAGTATCGCGTCGTACTTTTGCCATTATCAGTCACCCTGATGCTGGGAAAACGACGATTACAGAAAAGCTTTTACTATTTGGAGGCGCTATTCGTGACGCAGGGACGGTAAAAGGAAAAAAAACAGGTAAGTTTGCAACATCTGACTGGATGGAAATCGAAAAGCAACGTGGGATTTCTGTTACGTCATCCGTTATGCAATTTGATTATAATGGGTCACGTGTTAATATTTTAGATACACCTGGTCACCAAGATTTCTCAGAGGATACTTATCGTACATTAATGGCTGTCGATAGTGCTGTGATGGTGGTGGATGCTGCGAAAGGGATTGAGGCACAAACATTAAAGTTATTTAAAGTTTGTAAAATGCGTGGTATTCCAATTTTTACGTTTATTAATAAATTAGATCGTCAGGGGAAAGAGCCACTTGAGCTTATTGAAGAACTTGAGGAAGTGCTCGGCATTCAAGCATACCCGATGAATTGGCCAATTGGAATGGGCAAAGAATTTCTTGGTATTTATGATCGTTACAATCAACGTATTGAGCAATTCCGTACAGATGAAGGGCAACGATTCTTACCAATTGATGACAATGGAGAGCTTGCCATCGAGCATCCAATGAAGGTTACGTCTTATTACTCGCAGGCAATGGATGATATTTTACTCTTGAATGAAGCAGGCAATGCTTATTCAGAGGAAAAAATCCGTCGTGGCGAATTAACACCTGTATTCTTTGGGTCAGCATTAACCAACTTTGGTGTGCAAACATTCCTCGAAACCTATTTACAGTTTGCACCAACGCCTCAGCCTCGAATTACTGAAGATGAGCAATTTATTGATCCTGTTGAACATGAGGAGTTTTCAGGCTTTATTTTCAAAATTCAAGCGAATATGAACCCTGCCCATCGTGATCGTATTGCCTTTGTGCGTATTGTTTCGGGTAAATTTGAACGTGGCATGAATATGACGCTTTCTCGTACAGGCAAATCCTTTAAAGTAACACAGTCTACACAGTTCCTTGCAGATGACCGTGAAACAGTGGATGAAGCCGTTGCTGGCGATATTATCGGCTTATATGATACAGGGACATATCAAATTGGAGACACCGTTGTAGGTGGTAAGAAAACATTCCAATTTGAAAAATTACCGCAGTTTACTCCAGAACTATTTGTACGAGTTACAGCGAAAAATGTGATGAAGTCCAAGCAATTCCATAAAGGGATTTTGCAATTAGTACAAGAGGGCGCCATTCAATACTATAAAACGCTGCATACAGAGGAAGTTATACTTGGCGCAGTTGGGCAATTACAATTTGAAGTATTTGAACACCGTATGAAAAATGAATACAATGTAGAAGTAAAAATGGAGCCAATTGGTTCAAAAATTGCACGCTGGATTGAAAATGAAGAGGATGTTAAAGAATCTATGTCCTCTGGTCGATCAATGCTAGTGAGGGACCGTTTTGACAATCTTGTTTTCCTATTTGAAAATGAGTTCGCTATGCGTTGGTTTGCAGATAAAAACGAAAACATTAAACTTTATAGCCTTCTATAATCAAAAAACACGAATCGACAATTTTGCGATTCGTGTTTTTTTACAAGGAAAATTAGAGCTGCCTGTAGAATATAAACAATAATAGAACCATAAGGGGGTTTTATTACCTGTTGATAAAATTATCTCCTTTTCGGCTATCATAGAAAGGAAGAGATAGAAAAGGAGTTTGTCTACCATGAACATTAGTAATTTTTCCATTAAAAGACCCGTCTTTACGATCGTGACAATGCTTTTTGTTATTTTATTAGGCGGGGTATCATTATTAAAAATTCCTATTACACTTATTCCAGAGTTAAATCCCCCAATAGGTGTGGTTGTCACCACTTATCCTGGTGCAAGTCCAACTGAAGTTAATGAGAAGATTACTAAGCCTTTAGAGGCGACACTTGCAACCTTACCTGGCATTAAGAAGTTACAATCCACCTCACAAGAAGGAACCAATTTAATTGTGCTTGAGTTTAATTGGTCCACTAGCATTGAAGATGTCCAACTCGATATTTTACAGCGCATTGATATGACACCATTACCAAATGATGCAGGAAAACCGAGCTTTTTAAAATTCGACCCGTCCCAATTCCCTATTATTCAACTATCACTACGTGCAGAAAATGATCAGGTTGATGTGCGTTTATTGGTAGAGGAACTAGAGAAGGAGTTACAACGAACAGAGGGGGTTGCCAGCGTAAATGTTTCTGGCAAGCTGATAGAAGAAGTACAAATTACACTAGATGAAGCAAAGCTAGTGGAAAAGGGCTTAACACAGACAGATATTATTCAAATTGTTCAAGCAAATAATCTCTCTCTGCCTGGTGATCCTGTTGTAACGGATGATGGAAAAATGTTAACCACACGTATTGTAAGTACATTATCTTCACCTGAAAGCATTGCCCAACTTATTGTCTCAGTGAATCCTTTAAATGGTGAAACATTGACAGTCGGTGATCTTGCTACGGTTGAGAGAACAGAACAACAATCATTAACAACAACACGTGCGAATGAATATCCAGCCGTGCTCATGTCTGTTTTGCAGGAATCGGGCGCAAATACAGCAGAGGTTTCAAAGGAATTCCAGCAAGCATTAGACGAGCTATTAGCCAAAGAACAATACAAGGACATGACAGCAGATATATTAGTTGACCAAGGAAGCTATGTAGATGTAGCTATTCAAAATATTGGCTCCTCCTTATTGCTAGGTGGATTATTTGCAATGCTTATTTTATTTGTTTTTTTACGAAATATCAAAAGTCCAATTATTATAGGAATTGCGATTCCCTATTCAGTCATTGTCACATTTGTGTTAATGTTTTTTGCTGATTTCTCCTTAAATATTATGACATTAGGGGCACTAGCATTAGGTATTGGAATGCTTGTGGATAATGCAATTGTTGTCATTGAAAATATTGAACGACATTTAGGGCAGGAGAAAGACCCTATTACTGCCGCAAAGGAAGGAACAAAAGAAGTAGCCCTTGCCATTACAGCATCAACATTTACAACAGTCGTAGTATTTATTCCTGTAATGTTTATTGAAGGCTTGATTGGGCAAATTTTTACAGAATTCGCCTTAACGATTTCCTTTAGTCTTTTCGCTTCGTTAGTGGTGGCGCTAACAGTAGTGCCAATGCTGGCAAGCCGTCTGCTAAAAGCAACAACTACAAATATTTACCAAAAACGTAATGAATCGCGCTTTTATCAGCGTTATAAAGCCTCCATTATATGGGTACTACAGCATCGTCTGCTTGTTATTTTTGTGACTGTTATTTGTTTTGGAGGTGCATTATTTGGATTAACAAGAATCGGTACAGAGTTTTTACCACCAACAGATGAAGGCTTTACATCGATCAGTGTTACTCTCGAAAAGGGAGTAGCTGTTACAGAAACAGAGAAGGTTGTTGAGAAAATAGAGGAGCGCTTAAAGCAGGAAAAAGATGTGGATGTCTATGTTAGCTTAATAGGCGGTACACAGCAGTCACAGTCACGCAATCAAACGAGTGCGAATCAAGCGGAGTTATCTGTCAAGCTCATTCCATTAGCAGAAAGAGAGCGTTCAATTTTTGAGTTTGTGGAGGAAGTGGAGCAGGATTTACAAAGAGAGCTAGGCGAGCAGGCTGATATTAAATTTAGTGTATCGACAGCAACTGGCTCATCACCGAATACATTAACATTCCGCTTAACAGACTCTGATGAGCAAAGACTACAACTTGCTGTTCATCAAGTACAGCAGGAACTACAGGATATTCCTGAAGTAACAGGTATCTCTACTGATTTAGATAACACTGTACAAGAAATTCAAATCGAGGTAAATCGAGAAAAGGCGAAAGATTATGGATTTATGCCAGCACAAATTGCGCAAACCGTTAACCAAATGACAAAGGGACAATTAACATCTCAGCTTATTGCAGAAGATGGTGCTGTATTATCTGTCTATACTGGCTTTGGACAAGCATTTAATAATAGCCTTGATGCATTAAAGGCGATGCAGCTACGATCACCAGCTGGGTTATTTGTGAAATTAGAAGATATTGCAACCATTTCTATTGAGGAAGGTCCTGTTTCTATTCGCCGTTCCGATCAGGCAGCAGCGGTAGCATTTTTTGTGGATTATGAAACAAAGGAATCATTAGGCGGTATTTCTGCAAAAGTGGATAAAGCATTAGCACAAGTTGATTTATCACCAACTACGCAAATTGTTTTTAGCGGGGATCGTGAGCTTTATGATAGCGCAATAGATGATATGCTGCTGGCTGTTGCTTTAGCAATTATCCTTGTTTATATTGTCATGGCTGCTCAATTTGAGTCGTTCAAGTATCCATTCGTTATTATGTTTACAGTACCCTTGATGATTATTGGAGTAGCAGTGGCACTGTTCACAACACATACATTAATCGGTGTAACCTCTGTTATAGGTATATTAGTGCTTGTTGGGATCGTTGTGAATAATGGCATTGTGCTTGTTGATTATATTAATCAGCAAAAGGCAAAGGGGATAGCAAGTTATGAAGCTATTTTACTTGCTGCACAGGATCGATTACGCCCAATTTTAATGACAGCATTAACAACGATATTAGGGCTGCTACCATTGGCATTTGGTCTTGGCGAAGGTACAGAGATGAATCAGCCCATGGGGATTGCAGTAATTGGGGGGCTTGTAACCTCAACATTACTAACATTGTATATTGTACCAGTTGTCTATAGTTTAGTGGATAAAGAAACAAGGAAGATGTGATGGACTTAAGGGGGATGGGAGATGAAGGTTCACTTTTTTACAGGTTTTCCTGGATTTATAGCAAGTCAATTAATTCAATCATTATTTAGAGAAAAACAGACACAAACAGTTATTGCCATCGTGTTAGCAGGAGAAACCATTAAGGCAAATCAGGAGAAAAATAAATTACTGGAGGAGTTTCCTGACTGCTCCATTCATGTTGTAGAAGGGGATATTACATTACCCAATCTTGGACTGGATGATCAGATCCTCAAGGAGATTGGCCCGCAAATTGAAGTACTTTGGCATTTAGCCGCCATTTATGATTTAGCTGTGCCACGTGATATTGCTTGGAAGGTGAATGTGCATGGAACAACAATGGTCAATGATTTCGTGCGCAGCCTTCCTAATTTAAGACGCTATATGTATTTTAGTACAGCCTATGTAGCTGGTACACGTGAAGGAATACTGCGTGAAAATGAGCTGATTCGGCCACCAGCCTTTAAAAATTACTATGAGGAAACAAAATATGAGGCTGAGCATCGGGTAGAGGATTTAAAATCTGAAATACCACTGACTATTATTAGACCTGGAATTGTACGGGGACATTCTGAAACAGGGGAAACGGTGAAATTTGATGGTCCATATTTCTTTTTAAATTTAGTTGACCGTTTAAAGGGGCTGCCCATTATTCCGTATATTGGTCAATCAACAGTCACTATTAATGTAGTGCCAGTTGATTATATTTTAAAAGCCTCTATTTTTCTCATGAATCAGGAAGAGGCGAAGGGGAAAACACTTCATTTAACAGACCCTAATCCACACCCTATACAGGAAGTATATCGGACGATGGTGAAATTAATAACGAATACATATCCAAAGGGGCGTTTACCATTTACATTAGCGAAACTCTCATTGCAGGTTCCGCTTATTCGGAAAAAACTAGGGGTCGAACAAGAAACACTAGATTACTTAACGTGGAATGCTACATTTGATACCTCAGAAGCACAGCAGATTTTGCAAAAAGGCAGTATTACATGTCCTGATTTTATAAAGACAATGCCAAGGATGATTGAATTTTATTTAGCTAATAAAGAAAATAAAAACTATCAGGTCCAAATTAAATAATAGATATTTTTGTCAGTTATAAATGATAGTGCTATAATGTTTAAAAAGAAGTAGCTAACAGGTAATAGTGATTTACCTGGGGTCATATTCGCTAAAATCGAATGTGATCGTGAATAGTGCTATACGTAAAATGATGGACGTAGAATTGAGATGCTTATTTACTTAGTGAAACCTTTGCCTGAAAGAGAGGCAGGGGTTTTTTTCGATTATTCTGTCGTTAAAATGGTCATTTTAGGGGTATAGAGCTTAGAGGAGGCACAATAATGGAAGCAATTTTATTACAGTATGGCTGGGTACTCATTGTACTTGTTGTATTAGAGGGCTTACTTGCTGCAGATAATGCGGTCGTAATGGCTGTAATGGTGAAGCATTTACCGCAAGAGCAACAAAAAAAGGCACTATTTTATGGCTTATTTGGCGCACTAATTTTCCGATTCTCAGCTCTGTTTGTTATTACAGTGTTGGTCAATTATTGGCAAATTCAAGCGGTTGGTGCAGCATATTTACTATTTATGTCTGCCAAAAATATTTATGATTTGCGTAAACAGAAGGATGACCCTGAAGAAGATGCGGATAACAAGTCAACAAAAAAGGGCTCGGGTTTCTGGTTAACAGTGCTTAAGGTGGAAGCGGCTGATATTGCGTTTGCTATTGATTCCATGCTGGCAGCAGTTGCAATTGCCGTAACATTGCCACATTTGGGGGAATTTGATATTGGTGGCATCAATGGTGGACAGTTTATAGTGATGCTGCTCGGTGGATTTATCGGTGTGATTATGATGCGCTTTGCAGCACAATGGTTTGTCAAAATATTAAATGATTATCCTTCACTTGAAACAGCAGCATTTTTAATTGTAGGCTGGGTAGGTGTGAAGCTCGTTGTTTTAACATTAGCTCATGAAAAAGTAGGCATATTACCTGAAGAATTTCCACATTCGACTGTATGGGAATTGACATTTTGGATTGTCTTACTAGCAATAGCATTAATCGGCTATCTTGTAGGTGTTCGTCGTCAAAAATAAAGAATATTGATTGGGAGGGATAGTTACAGCTATTCCTCTTTCTTTTTTTAGCTATTTTTTTTATACTATTATCTATCTAGTTGGGCATTCTAAGTGGGAGGAGTTGTGCGAAAGTGCCTTGGAAAAAATCATCAAATAAACTTGTTACACCGTTTCAGGTACTCGTTTCTTATTATTTTATAGCTATAGCAATTTCCTTCCTGTTACTACGACTTCCGGGCGTTCATCAAGAAGGTGTAAAGGTTTCCTTTTTAGATAGCTTATTTACCGCAGTCAGTGCAGTGAGTGTTACGGGTTTAACAACCATTAATGTATCACAAACCTATACAACCTTTGGACTTATCATGATTCTGGTAATTTTACAGCTAGGCGCCATTGGCATTATGTCACTGGGTACCTTTGTCTGGCTGTTAATAGGGAAAAAAATTGGCATGCGTGAGCGACAGTTGATTATGATTGACCATAACCAATACAGTTTATCAGGTGTTGTAAAATTAATTCGAGAAATTATAAAAATTTTAATCGGTATTGAAGTAATGGGTGCCTTTATTTTAACGCTTCATTTTACCAATTATTTCGATACATTCGAAGAAGCCTTTTTACATGGTGTGTTTGCTTCTATTTCTGCTACAACGAATGGAGGCTTTGATATTACAGGTCTAAGCTTATTACCGTTTCACAATGATTATTTTGTTCAAATGGTGACAATGGTACTGATCGTACTAGGGGCTATTGGTTTCCCTGTATTAATTGAAGTAAAAACATTTTTGCTTAAACGACATGTGAATTTTCGTTTTAGTTTATTTACAAAAATTACGACATCAACCTATGCATTATTATTTGTTGTAGGAGCACTTGTAATTTTATTACTTGAATCATTCCATTCCTTTAAGGAGATGTCTTGGCATGAGGCTCTTTTTTCGGCAATGTTTCATTCTGTATCCACAAGATCAGCTGGTCTCACAACGTATGATGTAACAACCTTCAGTGAAGCGACAGATATATTTATGAGCTTTCTCATGTTTATTGGTTCTTCACCAAGCTCAGTAGGTGGAGGAATTCGTACCACTACTTTTGCGATAGCAATTTTATTTTTAATTACCTATGCAAGAGGAAAAGAGGATATTCAAATATTTGGACGAGAAATTCATTTAATTGATGTTTTCCGTTCCTTTGTTGTCATTTTATTGGCGTTTTTTATGGTGCTAATGGCAACGATTATTTTGCTGATTACAGAGCCTCAAGCGTCATTAATTCAAATTATTTTTGAAATTACATCTGCATTTGGTACATGTGGCATGTCATTAGGCATCACGTCAGATTTATCGGTGGTAGGTAAAATCATTATTATAGTGTTAATGTTTATTGGTCGAGTAGGCTTAATTTCCTTCCTTTATACACTTGGCGGTGGTGGCAGAGGAAAAAAATCAAGCTTCCATTATCCGAAGGAACGCGTGATTATCGGGTAAATAACGAAAAAAAAATGAAGTGTTTAGCAAAGTATCTAATTTGAATATGACTTTCTTCTATTATATAGTGTGAAAAAATACTAGAAGATGTCGAATTATGTAACTAGAACAAGATGAGCTAAAGATAAATTGTAAAAAGATAAATAATGCCACAAAATTTTCAAATTATATTTTCCCGAATATAAAGGCAGTGGGTAGGTATTACTGACAAAATGCAAACATCTTTATTTAAGACTTTTGGCCTAATATGGACAATAATTATTATATGAATACAATACTGATTTTGGAAAGATTAAAACACTTTTTCAGCTAAAAAAAGAGTATAATTAGGGCAGAAAATGATAAAAATCCACCTTACCTCTCTTAGGGAAGTACAGGTGGATTTTTCCATTAGTCTATTTCCTTGCTTATTTTAAGGCTAATTGTTCATTCGGTTCTGTCAAATGAATGGATGCAAAATAAGGAGATTGACCATGACGGAAGTAAATTAATAGATAACCGTTTCTTTGTACAATTTTGCTATTTAAGAAGCTTTGATAATCAAGTGCATGGGGAATCACTAATGTATGCTTAAACAGCTCCTTCTCAGTCAGCTTGAAGCTCGCAAATTCTTCACCAGCGATTGCAGGATTTTCACGTAATGCACGATAAATAGTTTTTTGCTGTTCTTCTGTTGGTCGTTCTTTCCACCATAGTTTACGTGGCTGAAATTGCTGAGCCGACAAATAATCGAGCTGCATAAGACTCTTAATAATGTCCAAATTTGCCTCTTCTACCGTTTCTAAAAACATTAATAATCGGCGGAATAAATCCTCTAGTTGATGACCAATACGAGACCATCCTTTTGTTTCCCAGTATGTGCCAAATCTTTGGAAGAAATCAAATGGTGTAGCAAAGAGCTCTGTCACTAAATATTCAATCGTATAGTCCATACGATGATCGTTCCAATATTTCTCAAGAACATCCTCTGCATGTTTAATGCGAACGATGTCATCAAATGTTAGAACGTTATTCGAAAAGATTTCATAAGGAGCTATATCCACATAGGTATAACCAAACTTTTCAGCCTCTAATCGTAGACCTGTCCCACGTAAAAGTTTTAAAAAACCAAGCTGAAGCTCCTCAGGACGCATAGCAAAAACATCGTTAAACGTTTGACGGAAGCTTGCATAATCCTCCTCAGGCAAACCAGCAATTAAATCTAAATGCTGATCAATTTTGCCACCCTCTTTAACCATTGTTACTGTACGTTTTAATTTTTCGAAGTTTTGACGGCGTTTGACAAGTGTATTCGTCAAATCATTCGTAGATTGGACACCAATTTCAAAACGGAATAGCCCTTGTGGTGCATTGTCATTTAAAAATTGAATAACCTCGGGACGCATAATATCTGCCGTAATTTCAAATTGGAATACAACGCCAGGCTTATGCTCATCAATTAAAAATTGGAACATTTCCATCGCATAGCTACGGCTAATATTAAAGGTACGGTCAACAAATTTAATGGTACGAGCTCCATGATCCATTAAGAATCGAATATCTTCTTTTATTTTTTCACGGTTAAAGTAGCGCACACCAACTTCAATAGAGGATAAACAAAATTGACAGCTAAATGGGCAACCACGACTTGTTTCAATGTACTGAATTCGTTTACTTAAATGTGGTAAATCCTCCTCGAAGCGAAATGGACTTGGTAATTCACGTAAATCAATTTTTTGCGGCTGCGCGTGAATTTTTACTTTACCCTCCTCCAAATAACAAATTCCAGGAACATCCTCAAGTAATATTTCACCGTGTAAATAGTGTAATAATTGTTTAAATGAAGTTTCACCCTCACCCATAACAATAAAATCTACTTCTGGAATACGGCGTAACCAATGATGAGAATCATAGGAAACCTCAGGTCCACCAAGCAAAATTTTAACATGGGGACAGACAGTTTTTAACATTTTAATAACATGAATCGTTTCTTCGATATTCCAAATGTAACAGCTAAATCCAACAATATCAGGTTTTTTTTGGAATAAATCTGATACAATATTAAAAGCGGGATCTTTAATTGTATACTCTGCTATAATTGGATTAAACTCTGGTAAAGTAGCACCTTTTAAATAGCGCAATGCTAAATTTGTGTGTATATACTTGGCATTTAAAGTCGTTAAAATAGTATTCATACAATAATCTTCCTTTCAGTATTTAATTGTAACAGTCAAGTATCTGACAGACAATATAATTCTTTTTACCTATTTATTTTGTGAACGGTTCGTGAAATAATTTAAAATACTTAAATTTACTAAATTTTGTAATAATAGAATCGTACGATCATAAAGTATAGTAAAGACTCAAAATTCGATTTAGAGGTTTTTTACTCTTTTGAAAGGTTCGGTGAGAAAGTTGAAGCAAAATGATATTAATCAATGTTTTGGAAATCTTATGAAAAGTACTTCGTCACCAACACTTATACTCAATAAAGCAGGGAAAATTTTGAACGTCAATGAGGCTGCTATCCAACTTTTTAATCTTAATTTAACGTATATGGGTTACTTAACGATGGACGAGCCATCTAATTTAAAATGGGCAAAATTCGTCAAACAATTACAGCGTGATTTACGCTCAGAAGAAATCTTTAATATTAAAATAGCTGGAAATGAGTTCGAAATGCTATCATTTAAGTGTTTTTTATGACTCACATACAGAAGAAATCGTTGCACAAATTTCAACATTAACAGATGATGTTGCTCATAAATTATACGTTAGTCAAGCACATGAGAAATCCCAATCTTTTAATGCCTATGATTATTTGCCTTATGCTATTATTGTAAGTGATGCTAGTGGCATTATTCTTGGGCTTAATAGGTATGCAGAAATGTTTCTTAAAGTAGAAAATTCGCAGCTTCTTCATAAAGCGCATCAGCATATATTTGATTCATTTACATTAAAAAAGGGACAGATTACTGCATATCTTTCAAAACTGATGGGTGACAAGCATGCAAGTATTCATGTAGTGGATGAAACCCAGGTTGGCAGTACATGCTATTATGAAATTTCAAGTATTTTTGATGAGTACAATAATATTATCGTGACTGTGATCAATGACGAAACAGAAAAAAAGCAATTGCAGCATAAAGTTGAGCATCAACAAGCTTTAAATGTGGTTGGGCAGATGGCTGCAAGTATTGCACATGAGATCCGTAATCCATTAACTTCACTAAAAGGGTTTACTGAGTTATTAAAGTTAAACGCTGATGATGAATCACGTATGTATCTTTCAGTGATTGATAGCGAGCTCCAACGAATGGAACAAATTTTGTCTGAGCTTTTGGTATTGTCCAAGCCAACGACAATGAAGATGGAATTATTAGAGCTGGATCAGCTTGTGAAACAGGTCATTGAATTTATGTTGCCAGATGCACTCATGAAAGATATTGCGATTCAGTATATTTCTCCTTCTCAACAGATATATATCGGTGGTAATGAGAACCGATTAAAGCAAGTATTTGTGAATTTAATTAAAAATGCAATGGAATCTATGCATAGTGGTGGCACCATTACGATTGAAATGCTAACCAATGACTGTGCAATTGCTGAATTATTAATTAAAGATGAAGGTGCTGGTATGGACAGCACAACATTAAAAAATCTATTCCAACCATTTTACACAACTAAAACAAAAGGCACAGGATTAGGCCTTGCTTTTGTAAAAAAGGTGATTGAAGAGCATGATGGTGCAATAGGCGTTAATAGTGAGTTACAGAAGGGAACATCCTTCCATCTACAGTTTCCAATATACACATTTAATCAAATGGACACGCTAGAAGTGTCCGCGAAAAATTCTGCGTATTTAGTAACATAATGAGAGTAAAAATAGTTGCTTGTTGAATCGTGTATAGGCTAAATGAAATATTGCTTTTGACAATGCTTTTCTAATATCGCTATAATGTCAAGTAGAAGAGCGAATTGAAAGGGAAAAGGATATGACGTCAGAAGATTTAAAGCAATCTTTAAAATTATATATTGTATTATCGCGTGCACTGAAAGCTGTCAACGAGACAACACATCAATTATTTCAGGAAAATGGCTTAAACCCAACTGAATTTGCTGTTTTAGAGCTTCTTTATCATAAAGGAAGGCAGCCATTACAGCAAATAGGCAATAAAATTCTACTTGCCAGTGGGTCTATTACGTATGTTATTGATAAGCTTGAAAAGAGAGGCTTTTTACTACGTGTTTCATGCCCATCAGATCGTCGCGTAACGTATGCGGAAATTACCGCAGAAGGTGAGGCTTTTATGGGAGAGCTTTTCCCAAAACACGAAAAGCATCTACATGAATTAATGAGTGTGCTATCTCCAGCAGAGCAAGAGCAAGCCATTATATTATTAAAGAAAATCGGTCTTTCTATTAAAGATTTATCTTATTAAAAAAGTTGTCTCAATAAATTGAGGCAGCTTTTTTATCTATAAACACAATAGAGACTATAGACAATGCTGTGTCTATAGTCTCTTTCGGTTTATCAAGCATTATTTTTTAGAGATCGTTGCAGCCATGTTTAGCATAGCATCTGTTAAATCTTGCTCATCATTATCATGGATTGTTATTTTTGTAATCAGGCCATCTTTTTCAAAAACAACCCCAATTACTTTTTCTGTGTCAAAGTCAACAACATAACCCTCAATATTTTGAACATCCTTAAATGCTACTAATTCATCGGCGGATAATGCTACTGTTTCGCCAACAGCATTCATATAATCCTGCATAGTTGTTTTCACATTAGCAAAGCTTGATTGTGAAGCATCAATTGCTTCAATTCGCATGAATACTTCGTCATCCGCATTCGATACGAGCATATCCTTACCTGGCTCTTCTTGTGTTAATGTAAATCCTGGGAGCTGTTGTATTTTATAGCCTTGCTCAACACTGTTAGCTTCAGAAGCAGTTTCAGTTTTATCTTCACCATTTTGGACATAGTTTACATCTTGTTGAGCTTGCCCATTCGTATCATCTTCCTCTGTATCATTGGTTACAGGCGTATCAACGTTCTCCTCTGGCTCTTGTGCTTCATCGGGTGTTTCATTATCGGTTGGTTGTTGCTCAGCACCAGTATCAGATGGCTCATTTTGTTCCGCATCTGCATCTCCTGTTTTTTCAGAAGTATTACAGCCTACAAATAATACAGCTGTTAGTAATAATGCAAGGATAGAAAAAAATTTTTTTTGCATAAAAAACCCTCCCTTTCTAAATTAAACGTTTGTAAAGATAAAATGTTTCCAGCTTTTAATGTTATGATGTTAAAGGTAATACTAAAAATAATAATAGTACAAAAACAACATGGGCTACAATAACAAGAGGCATGCTTTTACGCCATTCATATAGAAAGCCCCAAATAAGACTTGCGACAAGTGCAGCTATTACACCCAATATAAAGCCGCTAAGGGCAATCGAGATAGCGCATAATACAGCGGTAACGATAACCGCCAAAACGGGACGCATAAAGCGCTTTAACTGCTGTTGGACATAACCACGCCAGAATAGCTCTTCACCAATGGCAACGATAAAAACAAGTAAAGCATAGTGCCAAATATTTTGTGGTCCATAGGTTGCTAAAAACTTTTGAACAGATTGTACTAAATGATTATCGATATATGGGGCGAGCCAATAACCTAAGCGGATAATCCCATATGTGATAGTACCATATCCAATACCAAAGAGTAAAAATTGCCATGTTGGTAATTGATCTTCAATAGTCCCTGCTAGAATGGCGATGGCAATACATACGAGTAAAGTAAATGCATACATGTACCAAAATACGGCTTGGTTAGCAAAGGTAAAAGCAAGCATACCATAAACGAATAATAAAGAAAGGAGAAGTATGATTGTTTGTTTCGAATTTGTTAACATATTCGACCTCCATGCTTTAATTTTATCAAAAAAAAAGCCCCATATCATCTATAAAGACAAATAGGGACTATTCAGACTTTTAATTTAAGCTTCATTTGTATATAAAATTTTGTAGCGTTTATGATTGACGACTGTTTTTTCTTCAATTTCAAGGGAATTAAAATTCTCCATATATGTTAAATTAACAATTACAGAATTTTCATTGACCTTTTCAACGATCCCTTGAAGACCATTTTTAAACTCGATAATATTTCCAACTTCAGCTATTTTCACAGACAGTCAGCTCCTTCATCGACTAATAATATACAGTTTGCATGAAAATCTGGTAAACGTAAAGCTTTTTTTAAATAATTCAAAATTTATCTTTATTACATCTCCTCCTCATAATTTATAGTTGACTTCCCCTTTGGGAGTGTGTTTTCTTGCAGTTGCACAGAACAAAGCTAACTGAGGGCGTTGAAGGGGCTATTTTACTCATTAAAGAAACAAAGGCTAAGAATGGTTACAACTTGCCACAAAACCCCTAGGAGCTATCCTAGCGACGCTTCAGTCAACTACTAGATCGACCATCACATTTTCTGGTGACGAAATTTTATGACACAAAGAAGATGCTATAATAGAAAGGAATGAAATTAATGGAAAAATATGAAAATATGCTTAATCAATTACAAAATGGGGAAATAAAAAGTATTGAAATCCAAAAGGAAGAATTTTATGATTTTAGGGAAATACTAGTGAAGCATCCTTTATTTAAACATTTCAGAGGTGAGGCTAAGCAAAGTGGACGGATTATTTATACGTACAGTGAAATCCCTAGAAGTTAATTTGTCGAACATTGTCGTAAGTTAATGCTGTAAGAAATGAAATATAAATGTATAATAATGGTATGATTATTTGTATGTGGAGGGTTGTATGAATGGTCAATCTACTCTTGAAACAAATGGAACAAACGCGTGAGATGATGATTCGCTCAGGTGTAGAAAATGGGTTACAAAATGCAAAAACCATTCAACTGAGTCGTAGGTTAGACCAGTTAATGAATACTTATTATAGACAGACTGCATTTGAGGACGAAAAAGAACAAGACGAGGAAGAGGATTGTTCTAATATTGACAGGGTATAACATTTTAAAAATATATGTTTAAAGTGTGCTCTGTTGGGGAATAACTTACTATGAACACAGCAACATTCTCATTTCCCCCTTTAGAGCAGTGATCCCCCAATCACTCGCTCTTTTTTTTTGCTTATTCGGTGTATACAAACAACAGGAATAGTTTGAATTATTTTATTTATTCGCCTAAACTGAAAAAATAAGAAGAATTTGTCGACAAAGGAGTAAATACATATGAGTAAACAACGTATTGCATTTATTGGAGCGGGTGTAATGGGTGCTAGTATTATTAAGCATTTATTACAAAATGGGCATGAAGTAACCGTATATACACGAACAAAGGCAAAAGCAGAATCGCTTATAGCATTAGGAGCATCTTGGGCAAGTACGCCAGCTGAGGCGTTTCACAATACAGAAATAGCGTTTACAATGGTTGGTTATCCTTCCGATGTTGAAGAAGTATACTTTGGAGAAACGGGGCTGTTTCAAACAGCAGCGTCTGGCAATATTGTGATTGATATGACGACTTCAGAGCCATCCTTAGCAAAGAAAATTTTTGAACATGCACAAAAAATCGGCGTCGAGGCTTTAGATGCACCTGTTTCTGGGGGAGATATTGGGGCTCAAAATGGGACATTGTCGATTATGATTGGCGGTAATCAAGCTACATATAATAAAATTTTACCGATTATGAAGCATTTTGGTGAAAATATTGTTTATCAGGGCCAAGCAGGGGCAGGACAACATGCAAAGATGTGCAATCAAATTGTGATTGCTTCTGGTATGATTGGGGTTTGTGAATCAATGGCTTATGGTTTAAAGGCAGGGCTGGACTTAGCAACTGTCTTGCAATCTATCTCATCGGGGGCTGCTGGCTCTTGGTCATTAAGTAATTTAGCGCCACGTATGATAAAAGAAGACTTTGCACCAGGTTTTTATATTAAACATTTTGTCAAGGATATGAAAATTGCTTTAGATGAATCAAAAAAGATGGGTATTTCTTTACCAGGTCTTGCCTTAGCCTATGAAATGTATGAAAAGCTTGTTGAAGAGGGCTATGCTGATAATGGCACACAAGCACTTTTGAAACACTACGAATAACCGATTGAACGCAACCTAAAGTATCTTCGCTGTTTGAAGAAGATACTTTAGGTTTTTTTACTATTGACTGATAGCTACGGCTTTGGCTGTAGAAAGTGGGGCAGTTTTTTTATTATTATTATTGGTTTTTAGTTATGCTTGATTGAATTTACTGCTATATTGTAAATAATATTAATTTTCTTTAAAAAAAGATAATATTTATTACAGAAAAAAATTATTTGATTATTATAGAGAGTAGAGGGAGGATTTTATGAAGAAGAACGGAGCAATAGATGGACAACATCGAAGTCAGTTAGCGATTTACTTATCGTTGCCAATACTGTCGTGGGCATTTTATGATTTTGCTAATACAATATTTTCCTCCAATATAAATACTGTATTTTTCCCTTTTTATATGGATGAAGTGTTGGGAACAAATGAAGTAATGCAGCAGGTAGCAAGTACATTTATTTCTTACGCCAATGCTATTGCAAGCTTCCTATTAGTCGTTTTTTCCCCACTTTTTGGCGTATGGATTGATAATACAGGCTATAAAAAGAAATTTATTGTATGGTTTGCCTCTATTTCTATCCTATTTACGTTTATGATGGGGGTTTTTGCTAATTTACAAACAACGGCCCATTATTCAGGTGTGCCGTTAAGCTTATTTTTAGTCGTTGTTAGTTTTGTAATTGCTAAATTTTTCTTTAATTCCAGTCTAGTATTCTACGATTCAATGATGGGTGATTTAGGAACAAAAGAGGAGATGCCTCTCATCTCTGGTTATGGTGTTGCCGTTGGATATCTTGGTACAATTTTTGGCTTACTTGTTTATTTATATGTAGGTAATAGTGATTTTCATCGAGCATTTATCCCAACAGCTATTTTATATTTATTATTTTCATTACCTTTATTTTTTATTAATAAAGATGCACCGATTCCAAAATCAGAACGAAAGCCGATTAAATTTTTTGATGGCTATAAAGAAATTATTCAAACCTTTAAGGATATGAAGCAATATAAAGCGATTTTTACCTTTATGATCGCTTATTTCTTTTTAAATGATGCTATTGCGACAACGATTGCGATGATGGCTGTTTATGCTACGACAATTGTCGGCTTTAGCTCTGGGCAATTTATTGTTCTTTATTTGGTCTCCACGGTGTCCACAATCCTTGGTTCTCTTGCGTTTGGTTATATTACGAAATCCATAGGCGCTAAACGTGCTATCACGATTGTTGCACTTATTATGATTGTTGCTTTGGTATTCGCTGTTTTTGCCTCAGCACAATGGATGTTCTGGCTTGCTGGTAGTCTATTTGGTATATCTCTTGGATCGATGTGGGTGACATCTAGGACATATATTATTGAATTATCACCAAATGAGAAACGTGGACAATTCTTTGGCTTATTTGCTTTTTCAGGTAAAGTATCATCCATTATTGGTCCAGCTGTATATGGAACCGTTACATTATGGATGAAGGATTATGGTACGCTTGCAAGTCGTGTAGCATTATCTACCTTGATTGTGATGACAGTGATTGGTTTATTGGTACATCTAAAAGTTAATGATAAAAATGGAAATCGCAAGTAGGAGAAATGTATTGCCTATGATACAATTGAATTATAAATAGAAGTAGAGAAAGGAGCGGGGTTGCATTGGAACATAAAGGCATATTATTAGAAAGTGGCACAAATGAGCTGGAAATTGTTGAATTTGAAGTAGCGAATAATAAATTTGGCATTAATGTTATTAAAGTCAAAGAGATTATTCAACCGATACCAGTGACATTTATTCCACACGCGCACCCGCATGTAGAAGGGATTATTCAATTACGCGGTGAGGTATTACCAGTTGTGGATATGCTGCGAGTATTAGGCATTCAAGGGGTAGAACGTAATCCACAGCAAAAATATATCGTTGCAGAATTTAATAAACAACGCGTTGTTTTCCATGTGGATAATGTAACACAAATTCATCGTATTTCCTGGGATCAAATTGAAAAACCTTCTGATATGTATCAAGGGGGAACTTCACAAGTCATCGGTGTTATAAAGCAAAATGAACAGATGATTTTGCTACTAGATTTCGAAAGAATTATGGTAGATATTAACCCTGAGTCAGGTATTAGTGTGGAATCCGTGAAGAAGCTTGGAAAACGTGATCGCAGTGAAAAGCGCATTTTAATTGCAGAAGATTCACCATTATTACGCAAATTATTATTTGATACGATGAATGAAGCTGGCTATAGCAATCTTGAATTCTTTGAAAACGGCCGTGATGCCTATGAGTATTTAGAGGGAATTGTAAAAGGTGGTAGTGATATAAGTGAGCATATTCAATTGGTGGTAACAGATATTGAAATGCCACAAATGGATGGTCATCATTTGACACGCAAAATCAAAGAGCATCCTGATTTACAAAAGCTTCCTGTTATTATTTTCTCAAGTCTCATTACAGATGATCTTCGTCATAAGGGTGATCAAGTAGGAGCAGAGGATCAAATTAGTAAGCCAGAAATTGCAGAGCTTATTTTACGTATAGACCAATTGATTTTGTGATGTATATGCCTTACACGATACTTGACAATTTTAATAATGGGTATCCTGCGAGTATATGAATAAATGAAAGAAAAGTCGGATGCCTGAAAGGGTCCGACTTTTTTGTATAGTACAACACACCATGTACAAAATAACAGAATGATACACTTGAAGGACGTGATGATTTGAATGAATTAAAAACAGCCATTATTGATATCGGCTCAAATACCATTCGATTAGTATTATATCAGTACAATTATGAAGAGGGGCTTCATGAGTTAGGCAATATTAAAACGGTAGCACGTTTGCGTACGTATATACAGCCCTCGGGAGAGATGTCTGAAGATGGCATTCAAGTGTTATCCGAAACTTTATTAACATTTAAAGCAATGCTTGAGGAATTTGAAATAACGGATGTTAAAGCGGCTGCAACGGCTGCTATTCGACAAGCCACAAATCGTGATCAAATCATTACACAAATGAAGGAACAAACAGGTATCCAAATAGAGCTTTTATCAGAAGAGGAAGAAGCCTATTTTGGCTATGTTGCGGTTGCTTATTCAATGGGCACAACGTCTGCCGTGACCATTGATATTGGCGGAGGAAGTACCGAAATCACGCTATTTGAAAATAAAGAGCTACAGCAATCACATAGTTTTCCATTTGGAACAGTGTCGTTAAAGCAACGCTTTGTAAAGGGGGACATCATCAATAGCAGTGAAAAGAAGGAGCTAATTGCCTTTGTGAAAGAGCAGTTCCAAACACTTCCTTGGATACAGAATGTCGGTTTACCTATTATTGCAATTGGTGGGAGTGCACGTAATATTGCACAAATTCACCAGCAAAAGCATGATTACCCTATTGCAAGTGTGCATGGCTATGCTATGGCAAAGGAAGATTTAGATGATCTCAGCTCATTTTTAGGGCAGTTAAGCTTTCAAGAGTTAAATCAGCTTGATGGGCTTTCATCTGATCGTGCAGATATTATTGTTCCTGCATTAGAGGTATTTAGAGTATTGATGGAGGTGGTTGGAAGTGAATCATTCCAGCTTACAAAAAAAGGCTTACGTGAAGGACTTATTATTCAACGTATTTTGCAAACCGAGGGAAACGCCTTTGATAAATATAACGTATTTGAAGGAAATGTAAGAAGGCTAGCACGTCAATATGGACGTACAGAAATGGAAGTTAATTATTTAAAGCATTTAGCAGACCAGTTATATCGTAAATGTTGTCATTTAGGATATTTACAATATAATACAAAAGATTTACAATTATTAGTAAAGGCAGCGAAGGTATTTAATATAGGCGAGTATATTGAATTAAGCTCTGCAAGCCAGCATACATTTTATTTGATTGCCAATCAATCCATTGACGGGTTAAATCATCAAGAAAGAGTGATCCTCGCATTGCTTGCCTCGTATAAAAATAAAGACTATTTTCAACGATTTGCGGCTCCCTTTACAACATGGATGAGCCAAGAGGAATATCGT
This sequence comes from Lysinibacillus macroides, assembly GCF_001281525.1. Lineage (GTDB taxonomy): Bacteria > Bacillota > Bacilli > Bacillales_A > Planococcaceae > Lysinibacillus > Lysinibacillus macroides. The sequence goes on from NZ_LGCI01000005.1 coordinate 177,500, forward strand.
AAAATACGTAATTTTGGAGGGCTATTAAAATTTGTCTATGCTTTGAATGTTTCGAAGCGCAATGTGGTGCATGCACTGGAAATGCATACAGAAGAAGATTATGTAGAGCTCGATATTTATATGAAAAATAATGCAGCAGCCGAAAAATACCAAGTGCATCGACATAAAAAACATTTGGAACGAGCATTAAAAGTGCCATTAAAAATTAATTTTATTGAAGAAGGGTGGAAGAATGTATGACAACTGAAGTGACAAATAATGAATTACATGAGGAAGAGTTCTCAGAGCATAGTCGGTTATTAGAGGAAATTACTAAGCCCCAGTATTATAATAATCGCGAATTAAGCTGGCTTGCTTTTAATGAACGCGTATTAGAAGAAGCAGAGGATGTTAATAATCCCCTGCTAGAGCGTTTGAAGTTTTTAGCCATTTTTAGTTCAAATTTAGATGAATTTTTTATGGTGCGTGTCGCAGGGCTTCAGGATCAGGTTCGTGCGGGTTTTCATAAGCCAGAAAATAAATCGGGTTTAACCCCAAAGGAACAATTAGCAAAAATAGCAGAGCGTACCCAGGCTCTTGTACGTCGACAAACAGAAGTATATCGACATTTAATTTATGATTTATTACCACAACATAATGTACATATTGCAGACATGAAAGATTTGAATCGTGAACAAAAAGCATATATTAATGAAATGTTTGCGGAAACCATTTTCCCAGTTTTAACACCTGTAGCGGTAGATGCCTATCGACCCTTCCCGATCCTGCTTGGTAAAACTTTAAATTTACTTGTGCTGCTAGAGCAGGATGAGGAAGACCTAGAGAATCGCGAGAGGGTTGCAATTGTACAAGTGCCTTCTGTACTAGATCGGTATATTAAAGTGCCATCTGAAGAGGGAAAAACAGTTGTTGTGTTATTAGAGGATGTTATTGTTGCACATATTGAAAAGCTATTTTATGGATATAGTGTCAAATCAGCTCAAGCATTCCGTTTAACAAGAAATGCAGATTTAACCATTCATGAGGAAGGTGCGAGAGATCTGTTAGTTGAAATTGAAAAAGAGCTGAAAAAACGAAAATGGGGAGTAGGTAGTCGCCTCGAAGTTCGTGTAGGAGAAATGAACGATGAAGTGCTTCAGTATTTGTTAGAAGAATTTGAAATTGAGGAAACGGATGTTTTTCATATTGATGGTCCTTTAGATTTAACATTTATGTTCTCCTTTGTTAAAGGGATATCCGTAGGCCGCGAGCACTTAGAGTATGAAAGCTTCTTCCCACAGCCACCTTTAGATGTCCAGTCAGATGAAAATATTTTTGAAAAGGCTTTACAGCAAGATATATTCTTCCATCACCCATATGAATCATTTGTGCCGATTGTTGATTTTATTGCAGAAGCAGCTGTCAATCCAGATGTCCTTGCGATTAAACAAACATTGTATCGAGTAAGTGGCAATTCACCGATTATTCAAGCATTAAAGCTTGCTGCTGAAAATGGCAAGCAAGTAACAGTATTAGTCGAGCTAAAAGCACGTTTTGACGAAGAAAATAATGTGCATTGGGCAAAGCAATTAGAGCAAGCAGGCTGTCTCGTAATTTACGGCATGAATAATTTAAAAACCCATTCAAAAATAACACTTATCGTTAGTCGTCAGCATGGCAAAATTGAGCGCTTTGTGCATCTTGGAACAGGTAATTATAATGATGCCACTGCAAAAATTTATACGGATATGGGCATCATAACGACAGATAAAGAATTTGGCGTTGATGCGACAAACTTCTTTAACTATTTAAGTGGTTATACAGAGAAACCTACGTTTAATCATTTAGTCGTGGCGCCTTTTGATATCCGAGATGAATTTATACGATTAATGGATGAGGAAATTGCTTGTCATAAAAAATATGGTAATGGTTTTATTCGTGCAAAAATGAATTCACTGACAGACAAGGATTTAATGATGAAGCTATATGAGGCATCGATTGCAGGCGTAAAGGTGGAGCTTATTATACGAGGCACTTGCTGTTTAAGACCTGGCATTCCTGGTATTAGTGAAAATATTACAGTGACAAGTATTGTTGGCCGTTTCCTTGAGCATTCTCGTATTTACTGGTTCCATCATAACGGAGAAAATAAGATTTATTTATCTTCCGCGGATATGATGACGCGCAATATGGTTAAACGTGTAGAAATTTTATTCCCTGTATATGCAAATGATATAAAAACTCGTATTATTGACATTATGAATACGCAATTAATGGATACAGCAAAAGCGCGTATTCAAGACTCAAATGGTAAATATCATTATAAAGAGTTTAATCGTGGTGAAGACCCGATTAATAGTCAAGAGATTTTCTTACAGGAAGCATTAAAGCCTACGCTAGACGAAGAATAGAGCAAACACGCTCCTTAGGTGAGGGATAAAATGAAAAACTATAGAGAGAGTGTAGCGCCATTTGCAGATTATCGACAGCTTATACAGCTTAATCCATTTGATGCTGTTGTATGTTTAAGAAAAGTTGATACAAATGTATTTGAGGTTGTTGAATTTAATGAGAAGCTACCATTATTTATGGAGTTGCAGGATGACACAGCGACAGCAGCCGAGCATTTTTTTACCCAGCAATGTTGGAAACAACTATCGAAAATTCTAAACGAAGACGCTAATCAACAAGCAATCCTGCAAGTAGGTACTGACCTTCAAGAAAAAAATTTTACGATTCATGTACAGTCATTTTCTACATCCATGATTGCCGTTATTTTTCGAGAGGTGCACTATACTGTACAGCCATATTTACAATTTGTGGAACAGCATATTGATCCAGTGCTCACAACAGATTTACAAGGACGAATTATTCATCAAAATATGACAGTTGCCTCTCTCTTAGGGAGAGAGCAGCACAGTCTATTGGGACGAGATATTTTTTCATTATTAGAAGGTAAATATTTCAAAGAATTTAAACTGTTATTTGCTAAAACCATTGAAGGCTCAGCATTTAGTATGCCTAAATGCTTATTCAAAGGGCAATTACTGAGTAAGAAGCCCTTTTACTTAAGGACATATCCTACTTACTTTAATGGTAAGGTAATCGGTGTCCATTTATTTGTAAAAGATGCCGATTTATTCGGGAATGATCATGAGACATTTTATCATCTAGCATTGATGGATGAATTAACAGGTATTTGGAATCGCAAAGCCCTAAAAGAGCACTGGCTACAACATTTACAGGATAAAAGGCAGGATCAGAAGCAAGCAGCCCTGATTTTAGTTGATATTGACCGCTTTAAAAAGTTTAATGAATTCCTTGGCGAGAATAAGGGAGACGAGCTGATGCGGATGTTTTGTCACAGGCTTCAAGAGCTTTGTTACGCTCAATGTGCACTTTATCGCTATAACAGTGATGAGTTTATCTTTGTGGTCAAGGATGCAAGCATTCAAAAAATTGAACGTACCGCTAACGCTATTTTAGAGACGTTAAAGCAGCCATTTATGGTAGACGGTCAGGAATATTTTATTAGCGTATCAATCGGTATTGCACTTAGTCCAGCAGATGGCAAAGATTTAGAAACGCTTGTACGCAAAGCTGATCAAGCTTTATTTTCTGTAAAAGAACACGGACGTTCACACTATCGTTATTACCGTGAAGATATGACAACCATTTTTCCAAATGAAGCCTTAATGGAAGCCCATTTACGACGTGCTATTGAATTTAATGAGCTCAGCCTGCATCTCCAGCCACAAATGGATTTAATGAGTAATAGCATCAATAGCTTTGAGGCATTATTACGCTGGAATAATCGTAAATTTGGCTTTGTATCGCCTGCTCAGTTTATTCCAATTGCAGAGGCATCAGGCTTAATTATTGAAATTGGTGATTGGATTATCGATGAGGTTTGTCGTTATCAGCGAGAGTGGCAATTAAAGGGCTATCGTCCTGTACGTGTGGCGGTGAATATCTCACCCAAACAGTTTAGAAAAGAAAATTTTGCGCGAAAAATTAAAGCAACTTTGCAAAAATATGAGGTCCCGCCAGAGCTATTAGAGGTAGAAATTACTGAGAGCTCAATGACAAATGTTCACGAAACCTTTTCCATTTTAACGGAGCTCAAGCAATTAGGTGTCTATGTCTCAGTGGATGATTTTGGAACAGGCTACTCCTCATTAAGCTATCTGAAACGATATCCAATCGATATTATTAAAATTGACCAATCATTTATTGCAGATATTGCAAAGGATGATAAAAATGAGGCCATTATTAAAGCCATTATTTCCATGTCTCATAATTTAGGCTTAGAAGTTGTGGCAGAGGGGATCGAGGAGCCAACACAAGTTGATTTTCTTAAACGTCATCATTGCCAAAAAGGGCAAGGCTATTTATATAATAAGCCATTACCAGTTGACATTATTGAACAACAATATTTTGTAAGTTAGCGAAAGAGTAGCACTTTTATCACGAAATGGATAAAGTGCTACTTTTTATTGGTTATTTTTAAGACCACTTAATACAATCGCTGTAAATTGTGCCATCTCTGTCGCTAGATCAAAGTCATCGCTATGAATGAGCCAATCATAAACATTTGCGCGCATACAACGCTGAATAATAGCCTGTATCCGAGCAGCAGGTAAATCCTGTCTAAATTCTCCTTGTTGAATCCCTTCTTCAATATATATATTCATCAGTTGAAAAATCTTACGTTGAGGATTAATTAAATAGTGATCCTGCTCCACTTGATTTGTCATCGCAGCCGTGTAGACAGTACGCATCAAGTCCTTGCCTATAACAGTTGTTAAATACTTCATTTGTTCCTGATATAGTTCTAAAATTTTTCCACTTGCAGGTAATAAAGGATCTATCTTGTTTTCAAGCGTGCTATAAAAACTATCTAGTTCCTTAAATTTTTCCAAAATAACATCATACTTAGATGGAAAATATGTGTAAAATGTTCCTTTTGAGACATGGCAAGCTTTTGTAATTTGTTCAATAGAGACATGTTCAAATCCATATTTATTAAATAAATCTAAAGAAGTTTTTAATAATTTTTGCCGTGTTGCCAAAGCTTTTTTTTGTCTGCTCGTTAGTGATTCCATGATAGCTAACACCTCCATTATTCATTATGTTGAAATATTTTTTATAAAAAATATTCTGAAAATAAGAAATTTTAATTGACGAGAGGGTTTTCTTTTGATTATGATTTAGTTGACCAAGGTCATTGACTGTGGTCAATTAAAATGATTTGTTATTAATGTTACGATAAAAAAGTGATGTTGGCTAGTCTCTACCTTAATTTTCCTGTTGAGTGATTGAGAACTGGAAAAGTCAACATAGCAGTATGATGTATTAAGAACTATTTTAAGAGGAGGAAACGAATATGACAACAGTACAAGAGGTTAAAACATTAACGCATTTTATTGGTGGAAAGCTAGTAGAAGGGAAAAGTGGTCGTTTTGGCTCCGTATTTAATCCAACAACCGGTGATGTTATTGCGAAAGTGCCACTTGCAACAGTAGGAGAAACACGCGAGGCTATTGAACAAGCACAAGCGGCATTTCCGCAATGGCGTGATCTATCAGTGGCTAAACGTGTAGAAATTGTACTAAGGTTCCGTAACTTAGTAACTGACAATATGGAGGAGCTGCTGGAGATTATTTGTACGGAAAGTGGTAAAACAATCGAGGATGCGAAAGGTGAAATTACACGTGGTTTGGAGTCTGTTGATTTAGCGATTGGTGCTCCTCAGTTAATGAAGGGGGAATACTCTGTTAATGTTGGCGGTCAAATCAATGCTTATTCTGCAAAATATCCATTAGGCGTAGTGGCAGCTATTGCACCGTTTAATTTCCCGATTATGGTTCCTTTAGCCCAAACGAGTATGGCGATTGCTGTAGGGAATGCAGTTGTTTTAAAAGCCTCTGAACGTGTCCCAATGACGGCTCTATATGTTAGTGAGCTTTGGAAAAAGGCTGGCTTACCAGATGGTATTTGGACAGTGGTGAATGGCGATAAAGATACGGTGAATGAATTGCTAGAAAATCCAACGGTGCAAGCTATTTCATTTGTAGGATCAACACCAGTGGCAAAATATATTTATGAAACAGGTGCTAAGTATGGAAAACGTGTCACGGCACTTGGTGGTGGGAAAAATAATATGGTTGTGATGCCAGATGCAGATTTAGAGCAGGTAGCCAATGCCTTTATTGGTGCAGCATATGGTGCAGCCTCTCAACGTTGTATGGCAATCTCAACAATTATGCCTGTTGGAAAGGATACAGCAGATCGTCTTGTAGCGATTCTTAAGGAAAAAATATCAAATTTAAAGGTAGGTCCCTATACAGACCCTGATTCAGATTTTGGTCCTGTTATTTCTCAGCAATCAAAAGAAGCAATTATTGCGGCTATTGAGCGTGGAGAGTCTGAAGGCGCAGCGGTTATTTGTGATGGACGTGAGCTAGCGATTGTCAAAGAATTGCAAGGATTTTATGTAGGACCCACATTATTAGACCATGTGAAGCCAGGTATGGAAGTATATGAGCAAGAAATATTTGGCCCTGCTCGCAATGTTGTGCGGGTAGATTCACTAGAGGAGGCAATTGCTCTTATTAATAAGCATGAGCTAGGAAATGGTGTAACGATTTATACAAATGATGGGTTAGCAGCGCGTAAATTTACAACAGAAATTGATGTTGGCATGGTAGGTGTCAATGTACCAATCCCAATTCCAGTTGGCTATCATAATTTTGCTGGTTTTAAGGGCTCTCGCTTTGGTGAGGGGCATATGTTTGGACCCGATCAGGCAAGATTCTTTACAAAAACAAAGACTATCTCAGAGCGTTGGCTGGCAGGCAATACATCCACAGCCTCAACATTTGCCTTTCCGAGTAATACTGACTAACTAAGCTTAGATAAGGGCTATTGAGCAGGTAACAATTCTTAATAGCCCACTATTCGATAACAGAACTTAGGAGGTAGAATGATGATACAAACAACAACAATTTTTAAGGTTCATTCACCGGGTACAATTGTTTATGGACGTGATTCATTTCGAGAAGTCGGAGAGTATGCCAAAAAGCTGGGAACAAAGGCACTTATTATTAGTGATCCTATTATGGACAGCTTGGGCTTTGTAAAGCAGTGTACGACACTATTAAAAACGCATGGAGTGGAAGCAGTTTCATATTTAGGGGTGATAACTGAACCTGATGATTCATATGTAACTGAGGGACTCGATTTATTACAAACAGAGGATTGTGATGTTGTTGTATCTGTTGGTGGCGGAAGCTGCATTGATACAGCAAAGGCGATTGCGGTTGTAGCTACAAACGGCGGCTATGTAGGGGATTATATGAAAATGGCAAAGGTTGCAGGGCAGTCACCAATTCCACACATTGCTATTCCTACAACGGCAGGTACAGGCTCTGAGGCAACAGATGCAACAGTTATTACGAATATAAAGACAGATGTCAAAATGATGATTAAGCAGCCAGCCTTTATGCCAACGGTGGCAATCGTTGATCCGCTTTTAACGATAACATCTCCTCCTGCGATTACAGCGGCAACAGGCATTGATGCCTTAAGCCATGCCATTGAAAGCTATTTGTCACGTTTGGCTCATCCATATTCTAATGTACTTGCATTGTCTGCCATGGATTTAATCGTCAATAATATAGTAAGGGCTTATGAACAAGGTGATGATATTGATGCGAGAGAAGCGATGTCATTAGGCTCTATGCAAGCTGGGTTATCTTTTTCAAATGCTTCTGTCGCGTTAGTCCATGGTATGTCACGTCCAATAGGGGCGCTTTTCCATGTGCCACATGGTATCTCAAATGCTATGTTATTGCCTGTTGTTTTAGAATATTCAAAAGGGGCTTGTATTGATCGACTTGCTGATTTAGGGCAATTTTTCCACAAGACAAAAGAACCTTTATCACAAGAGGAACTTGCACATTTAGCGATTATGTCTATTAAGGAAATGTGTAAACATATGAAAATCGGAAATTTACAGCAATGGGGGATAGACAAGCGAGCCTATTATGAGGCTATACCGAAAATGGCAGATGATGCACTTGCCAGTGGTAGCCCTGCCAACAATCCAAAGATTCCAACGAAAGAAGAGTTAATGGAGCTTTATAAAATTGCCTATACATTTTAAAAATTTTTCAAGAGTTATTCAGATAGCTGGATAGCTCTTTTTTATGTGGATTTAGCAAATATATTATATCGAAAGCAAAGTGGCAGATATAAATTTTTTATGCATCTGTAATGAAATAAATAGTTAAGCACACTTTTGGTGGGGAGTCTAAAAATAAAGTAAGATTTTTGTAGAATTAATATGACATATTCGAGAATATATAGTAAAATGCTAATGAATAGCCATTCATTTTTAAATAAAGGGGGAAATGATATGTTGCAGGGGAAAACGATTATTATTACAGGTGGATCAAGCGGTATGGGCCTTTATATGGCGAAGCAATTCGTGGCTGAAGGCGCAAATGTGGTAGTAACTGGGCGTAATGAGGAACGTTTAGCTGAAGCGAAACAATTTATTGCAGAGGCTGGGGCTTCAATTGAAACCTTTCAAATGGATGTGCGTGTGCCAGAACATACAGAGGCGATGCTGGCCTTTGCTGTTGAAAAATTTGGACAGGTGGATGGACTTGTCAATAATGCTGCTGGTAATTTTATCGTACGCGCAGAGGAGCTATCACCAAATGGCTGGAAGGCTGTAGTGGATATTGTGTTAAATGGTACATTTTTCTGTTCTTCTACAGTTGGTAGGTATTGGATTGAGCATAAAATCAAAGGATCTATTTTGAATATGGTTGCCACTTATGCTTGGAATGCAGGTGCAGGTGTTATTCATTCGGCTGCGGCTAAAGCTGGAGTATTATCATTAACAAGAACATTGGCTGTAGAGTGGGGGAAACAGTATGGTATTCGTGTTAATGCCATTGCGCCAGGTCCCATTGAGCGTACAGGTGGAGCAGATAAGCTGTGGGAGTCAGAGGCGGCTGCCACTCGTACATTAGAATCAGTGCCTTTAGGTCGTATTGGTACACCAGAGGAGATAGCAGATTTAGCAACATTTATTATGTCGAATAAAGCAAGCTATATGAACGGAGAATGTGTCACATTAGACGGTGGTCAGTGGCTGAATCAGTATCCATTCTAAAAATAGTTGCATAATGCAGAGCTGGGTTGACGCATACTAAGGGAAAAGAAAGGAGTTTCGCCTATGGATATGTGGTTAATACCAGCTCTTATTGCGGGTATCATTATTACTGTCATTTCGTTTGTTTCCACGTTGAAAATTGCAAAAATGACGTCTAAACGGAAATCAGAAAATGATACACCCATTTCAGAAACAGTTGAAGAATATGCAACAATGTTAAACCCAATTGTATGGGTATATGCAATTTTTTTACTTTTTTTAGGGATTATGATTTTTTATTATTGGAGTAAGGCTGGTTATTAGATAGTGATAAACAATCCTCATTTCAGTGGTGAAATCATTATGAAGTAATGGTACAGCACTGAATGAGGATATATGTAGTTTTTGTTTAAGCCGTTAAAATAATTCGTTATTCTCGAAAACTCTTCTCGTCCTGACCATGGTCATAAATAGAAAAATTATGATATGATGAAGGAGAAGGACTGTTCTGCATAGTGAGGACAGAAAAGGAGAAGAAGTTCATGATTTCAACTAACAGCAAAGACTTATTAGCAATGCCAATTAGTGATTTTATCATTTCCTCTGAAAAAGTTGCACATGTACAAAGCGGAAATAGTGCTGAACATGCACTCCTTGTACTAACGCGTACAGGGTATTCGTCCATACCTGTCTTAGATTTGAAATATCGACTTCAAGGCTTACTTAGCATAAAAATGATAACAGAATCAATTCTTGGCCTCGAACATATTGAATATGAGAAGTTACCTGATATTAAAGTTGACACTATTATGGAAAAAGAAATCGCTGTCATAAAGTTAACGGACACATTTCAGCGTGCTTTAGATTTAGTCATTAACCACGCTTTTTTATGTGTAGTGGATGAGGATGGAACATTTGCAGGCATATTAACAAGACGTGTTATTTTAAAGCAGTTGAAAAAACATATTTATCAAAAAGAGTAATAGTTTAAGAGGGAGCTCAGTGATGGATCACGAGGCCCTCTTTGCTTGTAGTGGAGGTTTACAGATTGATGGCAACAGAGGCAGAGATTTTGAAAATTCTTGCTGAGGAACGTAATATGCGAAAAGCAGCAGAACGTCTATTTTTATCCCAACCAGCTCTTTCACAGCGATTACAAACAATTGAAAAAGACTGGGGTACACAGCTCTTTATTCGCTCACAAAAGGGTTTAACTGCGACACCTGCTGGCGAACAGGTGATTGCGTATGCAAAGGAAATGCTAGCAAAAAAAGAGGAAATTTACGAAACGATTCAATCTTTAACAACAAAGGTTAATGGAACGTTGAAAATTGCCTGTGCATCCATTGTCGGGCAGAACTGGCTACCTAAAATATTAAAGGATTTTGTTGCTAAATATCCTGATGCCAAAATATCGTTGATGACTGGCTGGAGCTCTGAGATTATTAAGTCGCTCTATGATGGTGAGGCACATGTTGGCATTGTACGTGGACAGGTGGACTGGAAGGGAGAAAAGATACACCTTTTTAGAGATACGCTTTATTTGGTAGATAAAGAATTGAATACAATTGAAGATGTACTAACGACAGAGCGTCCTTTTATTCAATACAAAAGCGATTCGAATTATTACCAGGAAATTCAGCAATGGTGGCAGCAGCATTTTGCCTCGAATCCAAGAAAACAAATATTAGTCGATCAAATTGAAATTTGTAAACAAATGGCCTTAAACGGTACTGGCTATGCCATATTACCTTCCATTACATTAAACGACCATGATGGTATTCATAAAATTCCATTAACCAATGATGAAAAAGAATTTGGCATTACTCGTGATACTTGGCTAATTGGTTATGAATCTTCGTTTGAGTTAAGGCAGGTTGAAGCTTTTGTGGAAGTGGTGCAAGACCATGCTCGCTGTTTATTTGACTATACAAAGTAAGGCAGTTCCAAGATATTTTGGAATTGCCTTTTTACTTGTGTAAATTTTAGTGCCCCGATGCATTATGTAATAGCTAGTTAGTGATATGGTGATTGTTATTATAATGGTGTGTTTGAGCGAAAAGAGTGCGTGGTTGATTTGGAAGAAGCTAAAAAACGAGGAAAGGAGTAGATGAAGAAAGTATATGGCTTATTAGAAAAATGTAAGGTCATTTCACAGGGATTGGCGAGCATTTTGAAGAAATCATGGCAACTAAGAAATGAGAGAAAGATAGTATGTGTATGCGCTACAATCCATAGATTATTATTTGTTCATGCATAGGATGATAAAAATATTGACTATTATTAGGCATATTTGCTAGTAGCAAACCTGTGCTACAAAGATTCCCTCTGTTGATTGGAGTAGAAGGTAGTAACTCTGATTGAAGCCATACTTGCGGAAGGTGTTCAACTGTAATGAAAATCTAGTTTGTTATGAGGAAGCAAGGAAATCGATACATCAAAATGCTCATCAAAAGAAGGCTTGAATTAGGAAGAAAACTCCTTTCAAGCCTTTTGTTTTTAAGCGAGAATTATTCCTTATATTACTCTATTTCGCTGTACTGCTGGCTTGTTCTAGACTATCACTTAATTCTTAAGAGTTTATGAATATTCATGAAGATAACATAAGAAATGGAACAAAATGCACTAGAAAGCGTATAATTATGTAACCATGTATTTACATAACAAGGAGTTGAGCATTTGAAAAAGTTAAAAATAACGGCACTAGCTTTATTGGCCATGATAACGATTAGCTTAATAATGCCTTTAACACAGGTAAAGGCGGCTGCGACACTAGAGGTCAAAGCGACAGCAGGTATGTCAGGAAAAGCTAAAGCTCAATCAGCAGTGCCACTACAAGTGACCATAAAAAATAATGGTGAAGATTTCTCAGGGGATATGGCAATTAATACTGCCGGTTCTTATGAGATTGCATCAGCACGTGTTGTGCCAATTGATCTAGCAGCAGGTGAAGAAAAGACCTTTACATTTTATTTAGATGGCTCTAACTATACTTACATGGAAGGTGATTTATTTGCCTTTTATCGTGGTGGCATTGAACAGGGTAAAAAGGTGGCCTATAAAGGTACTAAACAACTGCAGGCAAATTTTTTAGACCCTGCATCAACATTTATTTATACATTAACAGATAAAAGTGATCGTCTAGCAGCCTATTTACGTTTAGCATCACTGGTTCCCCAAAATAATTTGGAAGTTTTTCATCTCAATCAATTAAAAGATTATACACTTCCAGAGAATGTCCAAGAACTAGCGATGGCAGATATTATGGTGATTGATGAGGTAGCGATCGCTGATTTAACACCAAAGCAGCAGGAGGCTTTACTAGGCTGGGTACAGGAAGGTGGTACTTTACTGCTAGGTGCAGCCGATCAAGTGGAGGCAACCGCAGGCATTTTTCAAGAATATTTACCGCTCTCCTTATCCCAAGAGATGATGTCAATTTCTGCTGAAACCTTAACAAAATTAACGGGCGGCGGTATTTTTACACAGCCGATTTCCATGTATGCGGCGACTAATAATGAAGGAAGCTTATCAGTTTTAACAGACAACGAGACAATTTTAGCTTCGAAGAAGAAAGTTGGCAGTGGAGAAATTATTCAAACAGCTTTCTCTTTAGGTGATCAACCACTCGCTTCCATGGATGGCTATGCTGCATTGATCGCAAAAGTAGTGAATCTCCAAAGCATTGCACAGCAAGGTATGATGAAACAGGGACAATCTCCGCTTGAGCGAATGTCGTATGAACTTCGCGATGTGAATGAATTATTTCCATCGTTTGAAGTATCCGTTAGTTATATGCTGATCGTTGTTATTCTTTATATTTTAATCATTGGGCCAATTCTTTATATTGTGCTGAAAAAAATGGACAAGCGTGAACATGCATGGTGGATTATTCCTGTGCTGTCCATAGTGATGTCGATTGCCCTCTTTATTATTGGTGCCAAAGATCGTATTGTACAGCCACAGGTTCAACAATCTGCCTTTTATAAGGTTAATGAGGATAGCAGTGTAAATGGCTATTATATAGAATCCATCTTAACGAATCGTAGCGGTGATTTTGTTGTGAATGCAGATCAACAGACAACAGCGATAGCAACAAGAAGTTCCATTGACCTTACAGGTGGTAATATGGGCAATTTACATGAATCGTCCTATATTAAAGAAAATGCGAATGGTTCAACCCTAACATTGCGTGATTTAAGTTATTGGTCTGTCCAATCGTTTGGCGGAAAAACCGCTGCACAAAATATTGGCAAGATGGATATTGATATTACTTTAAAAAATGAAAAGCTAACAGGAACGATTAAAAATAATTTCCCATTTGCTTTAAAGGACGCTACATTAATCTCTGGTACAAAAGAGGTCAAACTGGGCGATATTGAACCAAATGGCACATTACAGGTAAACAAGGAATTTAAAACAACCATTCTGCAAAATCCATCTAGCTATAATAATTACAACTATAGTTATCCAACCAAGACAGAAGATGTGGAACCACTGCGTATTGAACGAATGAAAAACTTAGCGTTACCGCTTGTAGAAAATGATAGACAGCCTGTTATTATAGCGTGGGCTGATCAGGTGATTGCTGGAGTTGAACTTGAAACAAGTGCGAGTATGTCCCCTATCACAGTGTTCATACAACCATTTAATGGAAATGTTGAGCTAGCAGGTCCATTTACAATGAAGCTTAATCATTTTACGTATACAGTAAATTCGCTAACAACAAATGGATATGCTGATAAAATGGAAGGGGAATTAAATAATTGGTATTTATCAGAGGGCTTGCATGAGGTAACGATTATGATGCCAGATCAGTTTATGAATGATGTGCAATCACTGGATGAGCTGACAATTTCAAATAAAGATGTTCAGCGTATGCAACTGTCACTTTGGAATAATGAAACCGATACTTATGAACCATTGGTCGACACAAAGCAAGTACTGACAGAGCAAATTTCGAAGTATTTTAATGCAGAGGGTGAGCTACGACTTGAAATCCAATATGGACCAAATCCATCAGGAGAGCAGACAAAATTACCAGGAATAGAGCTGAAGGGAGTGGCAAAAGAATGATTGAAATTCGTGATTTAACGAAACGATACGGCTCCTTTACAGCACTGGATCACCTTAATCTATCCTTGAATGAGGGGGTTGTATTTGGTTTTGTAGGGGCTAACGGAGCAGGGAAATCCACAACCTTTTCAATTTTAGCGACATTGCTATCACCCACGTCTGGCGATGCACTTATCAATGGGAAAAGTGTAGTGAAGGAGCCAAAGGAAGTGCGCAAGCAAATTGGCTATATGCCTGATTTCTTTGGTGTATATGATCAGTTAAAGGTTGAGGAGTATTTAGATTTTTATGGTGCGAGCTACAGTATTCCTTTAGCTGAACGTCAAATATTGATTCCTCAGCTATTAGAGCTAGTGAATTTAACCAATAAACGCTATGAATATGTAGATTTATTATCCCGTGGGATGAAACAGCGATTATGTTTAGCACGAGCGCTTATCCATGATCCAAAGGTATTGATTTTGGATGAGCCAGCATCAGGGTTGGATCCACGCGCTCGTGTGGAAATGCGAGATATTTTACGCAATTTAAAAACTATGGGAAAAACGATTCTTATTTCATCCCATATTTTACCTGAGCTTGCAGAGATGTGTGATGAGATTGGTGTCATAGATAATGGGAAATTAATTGCACATGGCAATGTAGCAGCTATTCAGGCCCAGCTTCAGGGAGAAAAGCGTATTGTGATAAAAGTAACAGATGGTCTTGCAGATGTACGTGCATTCTTAGAGGAAGATCCAGCGATTTCGTCTATTGATATCATCGATAACCGTTTAGAAATCGCCTTTAACTATCGTGGCACAGATGTGGAGCAGGTAGCCTTACTGAAAAGAGCCATACTAGCTGATTTACCAATTTATGCAGTAAGGGAGGAAGAGAAGGATTTAGAGGATGTCTTTATGGCGATTACGAAGGGAGCGGACAGTCAATGATGGGAAGGTTCTATAATCCAGTGCTTGTCAAAGAATTGAAGTTACGCTTCCGTTCTTTTAAAAGCTTTTCAGGGTTAATGTTTTACTTAGCCGTTATTTGTGTGTTTGTTGTAGGGTTTTTATTGCTGACAACTGGATTTACTGGCAAAGGATTTTTTAGACCAGAAATGAGCTTTATGATGTTCACGATCTTAACGATTTTACAGATGGCATTAGTACTCTTTATTACACCTAGTTTAACAGCAGGAGCAATTAGTAGTGAGCGTGAAAAGCAAACATTAAATATTTTATTAACCACAACACAAAGTTCGACACAAATTATTGTTGGAAAATTATTATCGTCTGTCGCCTTTCTAGTGCTGATGTTAATTGCAGGGTTACCGCTGTATAGCTTAGTATTTCTATTCGGCGGTGTTTCCCCTTTGCAGCTTGCATCAATTGTTTTCTTTTATTTAGTGACGGTAGTGGCGATTGGTAGTGTTGGTGTGATGTTTTCAACTATTACGAAAAAAACCATAGTTGCCATGATTGCTACATATGGCTCCATTATTTTTTTAGGCGGTATTACAGCGTTTTTCTTCTTTTTAACAACAGCCTTTCATCAGATGGGGAATGCTGCTGGAGCAGGTAGTTCCTTTATGACCTATTTCTGGGCAGCTATTAATCCAGGTGCATTGATGTTAACATTGGTTTCCTCAGATATGGGGGATGCATTGGCCATGCTTTCAGGCGTGGAATTACCTGTATGGCTCACCTATTTAATTGTTTATATAGCGATAACTGTACTTTGTTTAACAATTGCGATTAAAAAATTACGTGCCAATATGAAAAGTAACCGATGAGGAGGAATTACAATGGAGCGTCGTAAGCAATTACGAAAATATATTCAGCGTGCAAAGACTAGTTTAACAGTTGAACGAAGTATTCCTATTGCACAATATGGTTTGTTTTTGGCATTGCTTTCGAGTGCTTTTCTCGTTATCCTTTCGAGATTATTTGTCTGGCCTTATTATCGTCAAGTAGCGTTTACTATCTTTGGTGTCGTTATTATTGCAACAATGGCCTATCTATGGTGGAGACGTATAAAAGAGCAAGAAGCCTTGCATACACTGGATAATTATTTTCCACATAATGAGCTTGTGACAGCCCTATCATTTAAGGATGATCAAGACCCTCTTGTTCAGGCTTTAGTAGTGCAAGCTAGCCAAAAAGTTGAAAAAGCATTTATGGATTTTAAGGCTCGCAAGAAATCCCTTTTTCGCCCTAAAGCGTTTATCGGATTGTTTGTCACAACGGTGGTACTAGCCATTCTTTATCTATTCCCAGCAGCTACACAAATTGAAGCAATTCAGATTGAAAAAGAGCAGGCAGTGATAGAGGATATGAAAAAGGAAGTAGCTGAGCTGGAGAAAAAAGCGCAAACAAAAGAAGTGAAGGAACAATTGCAAGAGCTGCAAAATACATTAAAAGAGGCCGAAACAGCGGAAGAGGCATTACGAGAAATGGTGAAAAAACAAAAGGAGCTAGCCCTAAAGGAACAACAATTAAAGGATAAGCAAACAGCTAGCCAAGCAGAAGCTACTGAAGGCCAAGGCTTATCGAAGGAAGAGGTTGAACAGCTAAAGGAGCTAGCCCAAATGCAGCAGGGATTAACTGAAAATGCAAATGCTACACAAACAGCGATGAGCAAGCTTGGTAAACCAGCAAGTAATTCCTTGCAAAATGCAATTGCCAGCGCTAATAATGCCAGTAATAATCAACAAAATAGCTCGCAAAACAATCAGCAGTCATCTAATCCTTCCCAGTCAAGCAGTCAAACAGGGCAGGCAAATCAAAATAACGGGCAAAATGGTTCACAGCAACAAAGTGGGCAAGGCGCTGGGCAAAGTCAACAACAAGGTCAGGGTAATGGTCAAGGACAGGGGCAGGGACAAGGAAGCGGCTCAGGTTCAGGACAGGGCAGCGGACAAGGCACTGGCCAAGGAGCTGGCGTTGGCCAAGGCAGTCGAGATTTGTTAACAACACCCAATCGCCTCGGTGGATCAAGTGAAACGTCTGTGGATAGTGGAGCTTTAGGGGACGGCTCTCATGTATCTGAACAACAAGGAAATGGTCCAATTACAAAAGGTACGATCAGACCATATGAAGAAGTGATAGGCTCCTATAAAGATAGCTATTTAGAAAGCTCAGAGCGTTTACAGTTACCAAAGGATTTACAAAATGTTGTGCAATCGTATTTCACATCAATTGAGTCGCAGTAGGAGGAGAAGCAATGGCATTTACAGAGCAGCAGTATAAAGAAATGAGTACAAAATTACAGCAAGTGAAAGAAGAAATTCATCGTTTTATTGTAGGGCAAGAAGAGGCGATTGATTATACGTTGTATGCTGTGCTAGCAGATGGTCATGCATTATTAGAGGGCTTACCGGGTCTAGGGAAAACAATGCTGATTCGTACAATTTCCGAGGTGCTGGACTTATCGTTTTCACGTATTCAATTTACCCCTGATTTAATGCCTGCAGATATTACAGGGACGAGCATGATTGAGCGTACACCAGATGGTAAGCAGCAATTTACATTCCAGCCGGGTCCTATTTTTAGCCAGATGGTTTTAGCGGATGAGATTAACCGTGCAACTCCAAAAACACAAAGTGCGCTACTAGAAGCGATGGGTGAAAAAACGGTAACCATTTTAGGGGATACGAAAAAAATGGCAAGACCATTTTTTGTGTTGGCGACGCAAAACCCGATTGAAATGGAAGGAACGTACCCATTACCTGAAGCACAAATGGACCGTTTCCTTTGTAAAATTCTTGTCTCCTACCCTGAAAAACATGAGCTAATGGAAATTATGAAGCGTACAACAGGTGCTCAGGAAATTGGCTTACAAAAGCTAATGAATACAGAGGGGCTTCTCGCGGCACAGCAAATGGTGAAGGAGGTCCTTGTGGCAGATGAAATGCTGGAGTTTGCGACAGATTTAGTGGTAGCTACCCACCCTGAAAGACCAGATGCGCTTGATGTGGTAAAGCAATATGCAATGTACGGCAGTGGTCCACGTGGCTTGCAAAGCTTAATTAAATTAGCCAAAGCAAGAGCACTGATGAATGGTCGCTTCCATGTTTCGGTTGCTGATATTAAATCTGTTGCTAAGCCAGTATTACGTCATCGTATGCTGTTGAATTATGAAGGGGAGGCTTCAGGAAAAACAGCAGATGATGTGATTGATGTCATTTTGGAAAAAGTACAGCAAGGTGTTAACCAGTGACAGCAAAGTATTTATTGCCTGAAGATTGGTTAGCGAAAATTAGTCGCTTTCAAGTAGCAACGGCCTCCAAACTACGTGGGCAGCATAAGGGCTCACACCGTTCGCAACGCTTCGGGGCATCCCTTGATTTCTCGGATTTTCGAGAATACCATTTAGGTGACGATGTACGTCAAATTGATTGGAACGTCTTTGCAAGGACGGATAAATATTTTATTAAACGCTTTTTAGATGAGCAAGAGATGCGCGTACATATTTTACTCGATGCTACAAAATCAATGGGGGAGGATGCTAAATGGCTATTTGCCCGCCAAATAGTAGCTTCACTGGGTTTAATGGTGCTTGGTCGAGATGATCGTTTGTCTTTTTCATTTATTCAGGAGGATATAAAGCCGCCATTTCGACGTAAAGGTGCCATGTATCGTCGTGCTTTTTTGCAGGTAGTGACAGATATTGAGGAAGCAAGCTATTCGGGTAGCTTTGCACAGGGCGCTTTAAAAGTCTTGCCGAAGGATAGTACAGTATTATTTATTGTCACAGATGGATTAGAGCCGATCGAGGAGTGGGAGCAGTTGTTAAAAAGATTGCCGCGCTATGCTGGTGATGTGCGCATTGTGCAAATCATTACACAAGAAGAGCTTGCACCACATTACTCAGGTGATATTCGTCTTCTTGATCGTGAAACAGGCAATGATGTGAATGTGACCATGTCCTCGAAAGTATTAGATACCTATCATGCACGACGTTTATTACATGAAGAGGAATTTGAAGCCATTTGCCGTCGCTTTGGGATTCGAAAACTACAATTGAAAGTGGAAGATGGCTTGCAATATGCAATTTTTCAGCAGTTCGTAAAAGCACATTGGATTAGGTGAGGTGAGCCGTATTGGGCTTTAGTCAAATGATATTTAGCTGGACGGCCATCATCCCGGTCATTGTCCTACTCTATTATTTCTTTCGTAAAAAATATACAGATCAGACTGTTTCATCGACACTATTCTGGTCTGAAATCATGCAGGAAACACGCGTATCCCCTTATTTAAAGCATTTACAAAAAAATGCCCTACTTTACTTACAGCTACTTGCATTGTTGTTGCTTGTATTGGCACTAATGAATCCATACGTAAAAAAATCAACCATCGTTGGTACACAAACAATCTTTATTGTCGATACGTCAGCAACAATGTTGGCAGGCAAAGGGACATCAACCTTTGATACACATAAAGAAGAAATGCTGGCATTAATTGATGAGCTAAACGGAAGACCTGTGACGTTGATTACAACAGGTGCTACCCCAAAAGCAATATTACAGCAGGAAACAAACATGAAGGCTATGAAGAAAGCGATTGAAGATTTACAAGTAACCTATGAAACTGCTGAAATCAATAAAGCACTTGATGTAGCGCAGGCATTTGTTGGAGATAGACCAACCTCTGTTTATGTTTTTACAGATACACTCGATAAACAGCAATTACCGATGGAAAAAGACTCGGTAAAATGGCTAGTAAGAGGTGCAGCAAAGGGTTTAACGAATATAGCGATGACGCGTTTTGCTGCAACCACGGATGGGCAGGCTACTATGGCACTTGTACAGCTTCATAATGATACCAATCAAGAACAAGAAGTGACACTGACATTGCAAAATGCAGAAGGGAATGAACTTGTAGCAGACAGTGTTGTGTTACCTCCAAATGAAATGATTACAAAAACCTTTAAAGATTTACCATTCGACAAAACAATGATGGCTCGTATTGATGCCCAAGATGATTATGCCATTGATAATGAACAAACGGTATTGCTGCAAACAACCACTGCAAAGCTTGTGATAGACCAAAGTCTGCATCAATTGATTCAAAAAGGATTTCAAGCAATCCATAGTGATATAAAAATGGTTCCACCCTTACAAATAGCGGATAACAAGGATGCTACCATTATTACAAAGCAAGCAGCATTACTAGAAAAGATGGATAAACCGCTTGTCTTATTCGGTCGCGATGATGCTGAAAAAGTGGCAGCAAGTGGCACAGTCAGCACAACAAATGATGCTTTATTTGCTTTTAGTGACTTAAAGGATATCTATGTCAGCGCTGTTTATCCAGGCTTTACTGATTACCAAACCATTGCTTCTATTGGGGAACAGCCATTTATACAACGCTCGCCTAAAGGTGATATTGTTATATTGGCGGATATTGCTGATACGGATTGGCCTTTGCATCCATCATTCCCACTATTTTTATGGAGTGTTGAGCAGCAGCTATCTGAGTCAACAGGCTCACTTGGCATTTTTACGCCAAATGAACAGCGTGCAGTAGCCTTAGTACAAGGCGATTGGAGTGTTTATTCGCAACAGGATGAATTTTTATCCTCTGTGACAAATGGTATGTTACTAGCACCACAGCAGCCAGGTGTGTATAAAGTACGTTCAAATAATGAGGAAAAGCAATTGATTGTGCAACTACAAGCACAGGAGCGTGTGATTACACCAGGAACAAGCTATATACTCGGTGATATTGCCGATAATGGAAAGGAAGAAGTATCAAAGGCTTCTTTTGTCCCTTGGCTGATTCTTATTATAGTAGTATTGCTTGTTTTAGAATGGGAGGTGCAACGACGTCGTGGATTTACGAATTGAAATGCCAGTAGCATTGTTGCTATTACTTCCCTTGTTTATGTATTTTGGCTGGACGTATTGGCGTGAGCGTCAACGGCTTAAAAAGAGCCATATGGTTGTACTTGTTATACGTATGGTGGCGGTAGGCTGTTTAGTGTTTGCACTTGCAGGGCCTTATCTATTATTGCCCATTAAAGAAGAACAAATTGTTTATTTAATAGACCGTTCAGCTTCTATGAACGGTACAGAAGATGAGATGGTTCAATTTATCCAGGAAAGCTTACAAGTGAAAAAGGAGCAACAGCTTGTGGCTATCTATTCCTTTTCTTCTACTTTACAAACAGAAGCTATTTTATCGAACACATTAAAGGAAGTACCAAAACTAACAGAAATAAAAGCAACAGATCAAACCAATATTGAACAAGCATTACAGCTTACCTCAGGAATTGTTGATCCCAAAAAAGCTACACGTTTTGTACTACTAACAGATGGCAATGAAACAAAGGGAGATGCCTTAGAATTTGCCACAAAGTTTGAAGGGTCCAATATTAGTGTGGATGTTGTACCTTTTGGTCAACCTGTAGTCAATGATGTATCACTAAAAAGCTTTGTCTCCCCACAGGTTGCTTATGTAGGAGAGCAGCAACAATTGGTAACAGAAATTCAAGCAACAGCAGCAGGTCAGGGTGAGCTATTATTATATGAAAATGATGAGCTGATTCATCGCGAGGCAGTGGAGCTTGCTGAGGGCTCCAATGTTTTTACCTATAAACATGCAGCAATTAGTGAGGGGCTTGTAAAATACGAAGCCGTTGTGCAGGTGGGGCAGGATGCGATTTTTGAAAATAATAAATTAACAAGCGTCACAATGGTAGAAAGTGAACCCCATTTGCTCATTGTCAATGGCTATGATACAGCTTCACCCATTGCAGCGGCACTTGGCAGTCAATCCATATCCCATAACGTTATAGCAGCCAGCAGTCTGCCAAATGAGCTCTCCAGTTATTTGCAATACAATGCGATTATTTTTGATAATGTGCCTGGTCATTTAGTAGGTGAGGCAAAAATGAATGTCATCGAGCAAGCTGTGAAAAACTTTGGCGTTGGTTTTACAATGGTTGGTGGAGAAAATAGCTTTGGCTTAGGTGGTTATTTTAAAACACCAATTGAAGCATTATTGCCTGTGGAGATGGAAATTAAGGGGAAAGAGCAATTACCTTCATTAGGGTTAGTAATTGTGCTTGACCGTTCTGGTAGTATGAGCGGAGCCAAGCTAGAGCTTGCTAAGGAGGCAGCGGCACGATCAGTTGAACTGCTGCGAGATGAAGATACATTAGGGTTTATTGCCTTTGATGATCGTCCTTGGGAAATTATTGAAACAAAGCCTCTTAGCAGCAAGGAAGAAGCAGTGGATACGATTTTATCCGTTACACCAGGTGGTGGTACAGAAATCTATACGTCATTAGGGAAAGCCTATGAAAATTTAGCAGATCTAAAGCTACAACGTAAACATATAATTTTATTAACAGATGGACAATCCCCAGCAGGCAATTACGAGGATTTAATCTCTGATGGAAAGGATAAAGGTATTACATTATCAACAGTAGCGATTGGGCAAGATGCTGATGCAAATTTACTGGAAGCATTGAGTGAGATGGGCAGTGGGCGCTTCTATGATGTCATAGATGAGCAAACGATTCCTTCTATTCTATCTCGCGAAACGGCTATGATTTCTCGTACTTATATTGAGGATAATCCATTCTATCCAGCGATTTATAATGCAGTAGGATGGAATTCACTGTTTGCCAACGGCGTCCCACAAATGAATGCTTACATTGGTACAACAGCAAAGCAGGGTGCTATTGTGGTCGCAGAAAGTGAGAAGGAAGACCCTGTATTAGCGCAGTGGCAATATGGTCTTGGTAAAACATTTGCCTTTACATCTGATTCAACAGGTAAATGGACAGGTGATTGGGCAAGGTGGCAGGACTGGGGGACATTTTGGCAAAC
Organism: Lysinibacillus macroides; assembly: GCF_001281525.1. GTDB lineage: Bacteria > Bacillota > Bacilli > Bacillales_A > Planococcaceae > Lysinibacillus > Lysinibacillus macroides. The sequence goes on from NZ_LGCI01000005.1 coordinate 200,539, forward strand.
CCTTATTTCACAAATGCTACCAAGCTATAATGACGTTGCCTATGATGTAAGATTAGACGCAGATGGTTCATTTATGATTACAGACCCTACAAATGAGGCCGCGTTTTTAGATATTGTAGCGGTTAATGAGGCAGGAGAAGAGCTAGAGACACAGTTAGAAACCATTTCTGCTTCTCAAGTTCGTGCATCAGTACAAACAGAACCTGGATTGATTTTCTTCCGCATTGCTGATGAGGAGCAGGCTATTTACCAGGCAGGGCTAAGTGTTCCTTATAGTGCTGAATATGAGTTACATCCAGTGAATGAGTCATTAGTAGAGGAATTAGCGAAGCAAACAGGTGGTACTGTTTTAAAAGAACCTCAGGATGCTTTCCGTGATTTTACACAAAAGGGAGCAGATCGTCAAAACATTACGAGATGGCTTATGCTAGCAGGGATGCTGTTATTCTTTATGGATATTACCATTAGACGTTTTGGCTGGAGCTTCCTCACTAAGTCGAAGCACAAAGAGCCTCATGGTGAGCAACAGCCTGTCCAGGCAGAGGATACAAATGTAGCACAGCTATTAAAGGGAATGAAAAAGCGGTCATAGTAGGCAAGAAAGCAGTGCAAAGAGGTAGGATTTTGCACTGCTTTTTATTGTTTTATAGGGAGGTGATCAAGCTCCGCTCAAAAGTGGAGAGTAAGTGATCAAAAAGGGTGACGTTTCGCTCAAAAGAAGGAGTCAAGTGATCAAAAATCCCCCAGAAGTACATTAAAATCTATTTAACTATTCATACAGTGAGGATTTAAAATGTTTTATAAGCACCGTTTTTTGTAAGCTACTTGCAACGACAACACCTAAAATAGCTCCAATGGTACTTGACGTTAAAAAGGCTGGCATAAAAAATAATGCAGCTACAGATGTGCCCATTAATAATTGGGCATAAGGCACTGCAATAAGTGAAGCAAGAATACCTGTTCCAATTATTTCACCAATGCCAGCTAACCACATTTTATGGCTATTTTTATAGGCGAGCGCAGCACATACTGCACCAATCACACTTCCAGGAATAGCTAATAAAGAGCCTGTCCCTATAAAAATACGAATAATCGCTGTCACAAAGGCAATGATAACAGTTGGTACAGGTCCAAGCATAATAGCTCCAATAACATTGATTGCATGCTGAACAGGATAGGCACGTGCAATCCCCGTTGGAATAGAGACAAAGGTAGAGCCTGCAATAGCTATTGCTACCAGTAAAGCCATAATTGTTAATTTTCGAATAGACATGAAATGCACTCCTTTAGATAATGTTTACTAGAAAAATAAAAAGGCCGCTTCCTTTAAACAGCAGGAAGCGACCTTGCATATACATACTTAATAAGCATAAGCAAGTAGCATCACTTCCCTCCGCTAGTATGAACTAGATCAGGTTCAAAGGGTCCGTATATAATCATATACGTCTCAGCCTCGTAAAGACTCCCCTAGTGGTAATAAATGAATTATTGATATTTTTAGTAGAACAACCTTAACATACCATATTTCAAAAAATAGTCAAAGACTTTTTTCCATTAATGTATATCAGGCTGCATAAGATACGGTGCTTTTTTTATTGTCCAAATCAGAGCAAGGAAGAAGCAGGATAATAAAATAATGGCACCAAAAATATAAGGGCTGTTCATATTCCAATCAAAGAGAATGCCTGCTAACGCTGGACCAATCATATTGCCAAGACTCATATAGGCATTATTCAAACCAGCAGCAAACCCTTGCTCATTGTCAGCAAGCTTAGAAATTAGTGTATTAACAGCAGGGCGAATTAATGTTGTAGCGGTTGAGAAAATCGTTGCTACAACTAATATAAGTGCAAATCCTGAGACAAATAATATTAAATAAATAGAGACAGCTGCAACGAATAAATTGATTAAGACAACCTTCATTTCCCCTAAGCGTTTAAAGAGTGGTGTAATCACAAACATTTGAACGACGACGCCAAATGCACCACCAACCACTAAAATAATGGCAATATCACCAGGCGTATAATTGAATTTCTCTGTGACAAATAATGATAAAGTTGTTTGGAAATTAGCGATGCCAAATGAGAATACCATCATAATAATGAGCATAACGAAATAAGGCATATGTACAGAACGGGCCATTTGCTTTGCAAGGTTGTCTTGCTTTTGGCTTTTTTGTACTGCGCTTGGCTTAGTGGATGGTAGTAAGAACAAGGATAAGAGTGCTGCCAAAATAGCCGCAGCGCCAGCAGTATAGAATGGGAAATGCAAGCTTACTTTTGATAAGAAGCCTCCAATTCCAGGACCGATCATAAAGCCAAGAGACATAGCAGCCCCTAGCATACCCATCCCTTTTCCACGTTCTTCATATGTTGTCACGTCTGCTACAAAGGCCATAATAGGAGGTGCTACAAATGCGGAGCCAAGACCACCTAAAAAGCGAGCAATAAAGAGCATCCATACATCTGTAGAAAATCCAAAGCCAATTTGTGCAAGCCCTGAAAGAATAAGACCAAAAATAATTAAATTTTTTCGACCATACTGATCCGAAAGATTCCCAGCAATCGGAGAAAATACAAATTGTGCTAAGGCGAATGTTGCAATCAACATGCCAAGAACTTGTCCTGCTGCACCAAATATTCTTAAATACTCTGGCATAACAGGAATAATAATACCAATACTGCCCATTGTGATAAACATATTAAACATTAAAATATATAAAGCCGCCTTATTAGACTTTTGCTGGGTCATTAACTAACTCTCCTTTTTGTCACCAAATATACTACAGTCTATCATAAGCTAACCTTTCATTGTATCGGTTGAAAGTCTGAAATAGCATCATTATCTATAAAATAAAAGATCTGCCGAGCGCGCAAAATTTTCTCGACAGACCATTTACAATTGTTAACGAATGCTCATTTTAAATTCTAAAAATAATTCATTATATTTCCCTAAATAATCAGGTCCTAAGTTTTTATAGACCTCTAATGTATCACGTTGCTCCTCAGAAGGGTAGTAGCGTTCGTCTGTGACAACCTCTTCATCCATTAAGTCCATCGCAGCAATATTAGGTGTAGAGTAACCTACATAATCAGCGTTTCGAGCACCAGCATCAGCACTTAACATAAAGTTAATAAAGGCATGTGCGCCATCAATGTTTTTCGATGTTTTTGGAATGACCATATTATCAAACCATAAATTGGAGCCTTCCTCAGGTACTGCAAAGTCTAGCTCCTCATTTTCAAACATCATATCAGCAGCTTGCCCAGACCAGGTAAGAGCTACTGTTGCTTCATTATTAATCATCAGTGGTGTAATCTCATCGCCGATAATCGCTTTTACATTGGGCGCAAGTGTAATTAGCTTATTAGTAGCCTCACGCAGTTCATTGTCATCTAATGAATTCAGTGAGTAACCAAGACTATTTAAGCCCATCCCAATGACTTCACGCGCACCATCTACTAAAAAGACTTTACGTTTTAAGGAAGGGTCCCATAAATCTTCCCAAGAGGTGAAATCTAAATCACCCACAAGGCTTGGATTATAAACAATGCCTACTGTTCCCCAGAAATAGGGGATTGAATAATGATTGTTATCATCAAATGGCAAATCTAAAAAATAAGGGTCAATATTTTTTAGATTCGGGAGCTTTGTTTTATCTAAGGGAATCAATAAATTTTCTTCCTTCATTTTTTCAATCATATACTCAGAAGGCACAGCAATATCGTAAGCAGTGCCACCTTGCTGAATTTTTGTCATCATGGCTTCATTGGAATCGAAGGTTTCATAGATGACATGAATGCCTGTTTCTTTTTCAAATGCTTTTAATAAATCAGGGTCAATATATTCACCCCAGTTAAAAATGGTTAATGTGTTTTTGCCACCTTTACCGCCGCCTGCACTTAAGGTGTCAGCCGCATAGAATAAAAGGGCTGAAACGACAAGGATGGCGATGGTAGCTTGAATTAGTGACTTCATCGATGCCCCTCCATTCTTTTACTCGTACGACTTGTCATGAAATAATAACCAACAACAACTAAAACCGTAACAAAGAATACTAAACCAGAAATCGCATTTACCGTTAGAGAAATTCCTGCACGTGCCATTGAATAGATTTCTACGGATAATGTACTGAAGCCATTACCTGTTACAAAGAATGTCACAGCAAAATCATCTAATGAATACGTAAGGGCAAGGAAGAAGCCTGCAAATATACCTGGCTGAATATAAGGAAGAATGACACGCATCATAACGTCTTTTTTCGTTGCCCCTAAATCTAATGCTGCATCAATTAATGAGTTATTCATTTCTAGTAGCTTTGGTAAAACCATTAGTACAACAATCGGTACACTAAATGCGACATGGGCTAATAAAACAGATGCAAAGCCTAGTTTAATGCCTACCATTGTAAATAAAATTAAGAAACTAGCCCCGATAATTACGTCTGGGCTGACGATTAAGACATTGTTTAAGGATAATAAAGTATTACGCATTTTAGAATCCTTAACCGTCACAATTCCAATTGCTCCTAGCGTACCAATAATAGTAGAAATGAGAGCAGAAAGTAGTGCCACGATGACCGTATTAATTAATATAACGAGAAGACGTGAATCTTCAAAAACAGCTTGATAATGCTCTAAAGTAAAGGATTCAAAATGATTCATGGAACCGCCACTATTGAACGAGTAAAAGATTAAATAAAAGATTGGCGCATAGAGAACGATAAAAACAATCGTTAAATAGACTTTGGCTGATGCAGATAGCTTGTTCATCGTACACGACCTCCTTTATCCTTTTGTCCCGTAATTAGCATGATAATCACCATGAATAAAATTAAGAATACAGCAATAGTGGAACCCATACCCCAGTTTTGTGTCACAAGGAATTGCTGTTCAATCGCTGTACCTAAGGTAATGACACGGTTCCCAGCAATTAAGCGAGTAATCATGAACAGGGATAGGGCTGGGATAAAGACGACTTGAATACCAGACTTAACGCCATCCATTGTCAATGGTAAAACAACACGACGGAAGGTTGTAAAAGCCGAAGCACCTAAATCACGTGCTGCATAAATGAGTGTTGGGTTTAAACGATCTAAAGAATTGAAGATCGGTAAAATCATAAATGGAATAAAAATATAGACCGACACAAAGACAAAGCTAATATCGGTAAAGAGCATTTGTTTTGGATCGAAGCCAAATACTTCGATAAATGCATTAATAGGTCCGTATAATCCAAAGATGCCGATAAAGGCATACGTTTTTAATAAAAGATTAATCCATGAAGGAATAATAATAAGTAGAAGCCAAAGCTGCTTATGTTTTGTCTTCGTTAAGAAATAAGCAGTTGGATATGAAATTAATAGTGTAAAGAATGTAATTAAAAATGCATACCAAAACGAGCTCAAAGTCATCTTTAAGTAAACAGAAGAAAAGAACGCTTTATAGTTATCGAGCGTAAAGTTGCCATGTAAATCAAGCAGGGAATAATAGACCACGAGTGCAATTGGCGCGATAACGAAAAAGGCAATCCATAACACATATGGAAATAACGCTGATTTTGATGTTTTAGTTTGCATCTTCATCGTCTCCATACGATTCTAATCGTTTATCAAACTCTTCCTCTGTTTCGTTTAAGCGCATTACGTGAATCGCCTCAGGATCAAAGTCTAAGCCAATCTCAGTCCCTACTTCTGCTTTCTTCAATGAATGGACGAGCCACTCATTACCATCTTTATCGTATGTGGATAATTCATAATGTACTCCTCGGAATAATTGTGTATCCACTTTTACCACAAGTTTGCCTTTATCAATCGTTGTCATTTCTAAATCTTCTGGTCGAATGACAATGTCTATTTTTTCATTTGGCTTCATCCCTTGGTCGACACATTCAAAAACTTTGCCAGCAAATTCAACCTTGAAATCCTCAATCATCACGCCAGGTACAATATTGGATTCACCAATAAAGTCAGCAACAAAGCGGTTAATCGGTTCATCATAAATATCCACTGGTGTACCTGACTGCTGAATTTGTCCTTCACTTAAGACAAAAATTTCATCACTCATGGCAAGTGCTTCTTCTTGATCATGTGTAACAAAGACAAATGTTTTGCCAAGACGTTGCTGTAATTCACGTAGCTCATATTGCATTTCTGTACGTAGCTTTAAGTCTAAAGCTGAAAGTGGCTCATCCAGTAAAATCACTTCAGGGTCATTGACAATGGCACGTGCAATCGCGACACGCTGACGCTGACCACCAGACATTTCAGCGATTTCACGATTGCCATAGCCTGCCAAATTGACAAACTTTAAGGCTTCAGCTACACGCTCTTTTATGTCCTTTTCAGGAAGCTTTTTAATACGTAGGCCAAATGCGACATTTTCAAACACATTTAAATGAGGGAACAGCGCATAATCCTGAAAAACAGTATTAACTTGACGTTCATTGGCAGGAACTGCATTAATCTTTTTATCATGGAAAAATACATTTCCTGTTGTAGGTTCCGTAAATCCTGCAATAATTCGTAAAATGGTTGTTTTACCACAACCGGAAGGGCCAAGGAGTGTATAAAATTTTCCTTTTTCCAGCTCCAAATTGATATTTTTTAAGACGACGGTTCCGTCTTGATAAGACTTTGAAACATTTTCAAAGCGGATAATTGAATTGGTTGTCATGGATGCGCCTCCTTAAGCTATAAATAAGAATCTGTTGCGACAAGTAAAATTTTTGTTTCATCATCATGTGCATTAAAAATCTGATGATGGTCTGTCGCGTCATAATAAAGTGCGTTACCTTCACTTGCGATATACTGTTCATTCCCTAAAACGAGACGAATACGCCCTTTAACAACATAAATAAATGTTTCAGAAAGCGAAGGCTCAAACTGTTTAAACTCACCATCTGCTGCAAAGGTTAAGAAAATGGGTTCCATCTCTTTTTCATTCGAAGTAGGAATCAGCCATTGAATTTCATATTTTTTTTCTTCATCTGTATAGGTAGATTGGTCTTCCTCTGTATAAACAACCTTCTGTTCAGGTGATTCATCATCAAAAAAGTCTTTGGGTCTTGACCCTAATACTTCTAAGATTGAAAATAATGTTTCAATTGAAGGTGAGTTTAGATCACGTTCTAATTGGGAAATATAACCTTTACTTAAATCTGTACGTTCTCCAAGTTCCTCTTGGGTAAGACCTTTTTTTAAACGAAGCGCTTTAATTTTAGCTCCTATTTGCATCTTTTCCCTCCTAAGAGAAGTTTAGCAATGATAAACTTTTGAAATATGAAGTTTACTTTAACGAAACTTTTAGTTTACTAAAACCATTACAATTATACATAATCAAAAAAAATTTGCAATTATTTTTTGTGAAAAAAATAAATAGTCTTGGATAGAAAGGAAAAGCTTGTATAAGGTAGCATATTTTTGTCAAATATAGCTAATAAAGAGATTGTATCCACAACCTTCATCATGGATTTGACGAATTTTTGTCAAACAACATATTATCATGTAAAAAGATGAAGTTGACTTGTTTGAAAAAAGACGATTACTCTGCTATCGTAGAAGACGAGTTCGCTGGTGCGAATGGAATATATAAACTACATATTTATTCGGAGGGATTTATTATGGCAGAACGCATGGTAGGTAAACAAGCACCTGACTTTACAATGGAAGCAGTACTTGCAGACAAATCATTTGGTAAAGTATCGTTAGAAGATATTAAAGCACAAGATAAATGGACAGTTCTTTTCTTCTATCCAATGGACTTCACATTTGTATGTCCAACTGAAATCACTGCAATGAGCGATCGTTATGACGAGTTCGAAGACTTAGATGCAGAAGTAATTGGTGTTTCTACAGACACAATTCACACGCACTTAGCGTGGATTAATACAGACCGCACACAAAATGGTCTTGGTGAATTAAAATACCCATTAGCTGCTGATACAAACGGCACTGAATACTATTTTTGAGACAGTATGAAAACACCTTATTATACAGCCAGTTGACGGTATTGAACCGGCGACTGGTTGTTTAATTTCGTTTTAATCCGAATATTGTTATAATAGTAAATGTATTCTTCGACAATATTTATGACACACGCATTTGTTGTGCGATAAATATCATCGAGGTAGAACGTTTCAGACTTTAGCGAGGAGTGAAACGTTTCAATTGGGGAATTATCAGCGGGCGTGCCTTTACGAGACATGCTCATGGTCATTCCTTTTTCTTTGACTGCCTTCTGATATGCATAAGATGTGTAAACAGAACCCTGGTCGCTATGCAGGATACAGCCTTCTGGTAGATCGGGTAATTGATTTAGCGTATCTAAGACAAAGTCGGTATCTTGTGTAAAACCAATTGTAAACGCAATAACCTCGCCATTAAATAGGTCTAAGATACTTGAAAGGTACATCATAGATTGTCCAAAAGGCAAGTAAGTAATATCTGTTACGAGCCTTTCTAGCGGTTTTAATGCCGTAAAATCACGTGCTAATAAGTTAGGAACAATGTGAGCTGGTTGTCCCGTACGTTTACGTTTCTTTACCTTTACACGACATTGCCAGCCGTATTTTTGCATCACACGTTGCACCGTTTTCTCACTAATGTCAGTAAGTAATTCTGTGATTTTTCGATAGCCGTATCTGAATTTGTGTAACTTGCACAAGTCGCCAATTTGTTGGTCTCGAAGATCCTTTTGAGTGAATTTATTTTCATTGACCTTCCAGCGATAATACGACGAACGAGCTACACCTAAATGACGGCAGATTTCACCAATCGGCATCCTTTCTTTTAACTCCTCTACTAGCTCTACTACAACTTTTGGGACCACTTCCTCTCCAACTCTGCGTACTTTTTTAACACTTCAATTTGTTGCTTTAAATAACGATTCTCTGCTTGTAACTTAGCGGTTTCACTTTCATATTCAGGCCCTTTGCCAAATGTATATTGTTTTCCTACTGGCTGTTCAAGACGATGTAATTCGCCGTTCTTGTACCATTTCATCCATGTTTTTAACTGAGAATGGTTACGAATATTTAGCTCCTCTAGTACTTGTTTTACAGGAATGCCTGCTAATCTCATTTCAATTGCTTTCATTTTCACTTCCACTGGGTAACTCACTCTTGTCCCCATAGAAAAACACCTCCACATTGATTTGATAAGGTACAATACCCGTTTTTCAACGAAAGGTGTTTTTATTTGTCTCATTTTTTTAGGTCAGTGCCAACTTTCAAGTATCTAAAGAGTATGGTGTTTTAATTGAAGAAGAAGGTATCGCATTACGTGGTTTATTTATCATCAATCCAGAAGGCGAACTAAAATACCAAACAGTATTTGATAACAACATCGGCCGTGATGTGGATGAAACATTACGTGTACTTCAAGCACTACAAACTGGTGGTCTTTGCCCAGCAAACTGGCGTCCAGGTCAAGCAACTCTATAATCCACTAGACTTGCCGCATTATTTTGCACAAAAAAGAGTCCCCACGACATGCTTGTGGGGGCTTTTAACTGAATTGGATGCAATGATACCAAATTATTATGATTTTGGAGGAGGATTTTCATGAAACTTCGTGAACAAATGCCTGAACTTGCAGGTGCAACGACTTGGCTAAATGGTGAAGTCACAAAGGCGGATTTAGTAGGTAGCAAACCAACATTAATCCATTTTTGGTCAGTAAGCTGTCATTTATGTAAAGAAGCAATGCCAGATGTGAATAATTTCCGTGACCAATATAAAGATGAATTAAATGTGGTAGCAGTACATATGCCGCGTTCTGAGGCAGATACTGATTTAGATGCAATTAAAGCGGTAGCTGCAGAGCATGACATTACGCAACCAATTTTTGTAGATAGCGAAATGAAGCTAACAGATGCATTTGAAAACCAATATGTACCTGCATATTTTGTCTTCGATAAAGATGGTCAGCTTCGTCATATGCAAGCAGGCGGTAGTGGCATGAAAATGCTAGAAAAGCGTGTAAATCGTGTACTAGATGAAATGCGTAGCGCAGAATAATGAGAAACGAAGTAGGCGGGGATAAAAGTCCTCGTCTTTTTTGTCTAATGTTGACGATAAAGCTGTTGTTTTGACAATACATATGATAGAGAATACGCTACAATGGTGGTATAGTCGTTTCCGGAGGGATTTTTATGATGAAAAAAGAGTTTGCGGTCATCGGGCTTGGACGTTTTGGAGGCAGTATTGTTCGTGAATTAATGAGTCAGGGCGCACAGGTAATGGCGATTGATCATTCCTCAGAGCGTGTGGATGAATTTGCGTCAATTGCTACACAGGCTATTATTGCAGATTCAACGGATGAATCAGTACTGAATTCATTAGGTATCCGAAATTTTGAGCATGTGATTGTTGCCATTGGTGAAGATATTCAAGCAAGTATTTTAACAACCATTATTTTAAAAGAAATTGGTGTGGAGCAAATTACGGTTAAGGCACAAAATGATTACCATGAAAAAGTATTGCGAAAAATTGGTGCTGATTTTGTCGTCCATCCTGAGCGTGATATGGGCATTCGTATTGCTAACAATATGTTATCGAATACGGTGCTGGATTATTTAGAGCTATCAGATGAACACTCGATTATGGAATTAAAGGCCAATGATGCAATCGCAGGCTATTCCATTATAGATTTAGATATTCGAGCAAAATATGGCATTAACATTGTAGGTATTAAGCGTGGCGCTGATATTATCGTTTCTCCACAGGCAAGCGATAAAATTTTATTGGGCGATATTATGCTAGTGATTGGTGCAGATGTTGATATAAATCGCTTTGTGAAAAAGGCGATGAATGGGTAATGCACAATGACGAAACGAAGATGGAAACTTGTTATAGTTGCGTGTATTTTGCTAATTGGCGTTTTTACGATGCAACATCGAGAAAAAAATAAGGAGGAAGCGATTTCCCTTATTTTAGATCATGCTACAGAAATTGATGCAATTGAATTATGGCAGGGGGAGCAATCCTTATTTTTAGCCACTAAAGACGATGTACATGACTTTATGGAGAAGTATCCATTAAGCTATGTAAGAGACCTTTCCAAAAAGGAAAGAACAATTTTTGAGGAGCAGCCTGCCTATCGTATTGTCTATAAAATAAAGGATAAGCCACTCTACGAGGTGGATATTTTAAAGGTTGCGATTAGCACTGAACTAGATGAAGAATTACAACAAATTATCTTTTCTGTAGGAGATGCACAATATTTAATTTATTGGGCTAAAGAGAAAAAAGCTCTTGAACAGTCCACGAATACACAGCAGTTACTTGAACAATATGGAAAGTAGTAGAGGTAGTGATACAGTATTTGAACTGTTCACTGCTTTTTTTAGTTATACTTGATTTCAGATTTTGATGATTATCATAGACATCCTAGATATTCAATAGCAATAGACAAAGGTATATAACTAGATGCAACATCTTAATTTTTTAATTTTAGTTTTAAAATAATATTGTAGAAAAAAATAAAAATTCAAAAAATAATTGACAACTAATTTTATTAATATTATTATTTATATAAATTTACTTGGTATTAAAACTTTATATTTCGTAGCAATAGCCGACTAGAATACTAGAGGCCCTTAAGTAATGCTTACTTAAGGGCTTTTTGCTGTTGTTATTTGAAGAGGGAAGCTCAATAAGAGAAGTGTTTTTGTAGGGAAATGGAAATCAAACAATTGATGATTATGTAACTACTTGAATATTGTTATTGATTTTTCATACAGATATAAAGGGAAAAATAACGAATTTGGGTAACAAGAAGTAGCCCTGCTTATCTGTTTTTTCTATATAAAAAAACTTAGTTATGAGCCAAATTACTATAAAGAAGCCAAGTATAGCTTAGAGCAAGATAAAACGAGGTGGTAAAGGCATCAGGTTAAGTGAAGAGAGGGAGACTCTCTGATATGTGAAAGGGAGGAGCAATAATGAGTAAAAATACATTAGTTATTGAAAATTTAAACAAGGTTTTTACTACGCCAAATGAACAAGTCATTGCTTTAAAAAATGTAGAGTTAACTGTTGAGCAAGGAGAGTTTCTAACTGTTATTGGTCCGAGCGGATGTGGTAAAAGTACCTTACTGAAAATTATTGCAGGGCTGGATGTTGACTATACAGGAAAAGTGGAGCTCGATAATAAGGCTATTTATGGACCCAGCTTGCAAAAGGGATTTATTTTTCAAGAGCCACGTCTATTTCCTTGGCTAACAGTTGAAAAAAATATTGCAGGCGATCGATCATTAAAAGATCCAACGATTAAGCAACAGGTGGCAGAGCTTATTAAACTTGTAAAGCTTGAGGGCTTTGAAAAGGCATATCCTCGTGAATTATCAGGAGGGATGGCACAACGTGTATCCATTGCGCGAGCATTGCTACGGAATCCAGCTATTTTATTATTAGATGAACCTTTTGGTGCCTTGGATGCATTTACACGCTCACATATGCAGGAGGTTCTGCTAAATATTTGGCAGACCAATAAAACGACCATGATTTTTGTGACGCATGATCTCGATGAAGCTGTATTTTTAGGTCAACGTGTGATTATTATGAACCCTAGGCCAGGTCATATTAAATCGATTTTACCAATTGATTTATCATTTCCACGCAAACGTTCTTCACTTGGATTTCAAGAGATGCGACGAGCTGTGTTAAATGAGTTTGAAAAAGTAGAGGAAGAAACATATACAATTGGGGCTGGTATCTAACTAATAGCTAGCTCTAAGAAAAAGGAGAACGAACGATGAGAAAATTTTTAAGTATTATATTATTGCTTACACTTATTCTTACTATTGTAGCAGGCTGTGCACAGGATAAAGCTCCAAATGCAGCGACAGAGGATACTTCAGATAAAAAATCCTCTAAAGATTTAGTTGTAAGGATTGGTGTTCAAGGGAGTGGTGGGTTATTTGGGAAAGCACGAGAAGATCAACTATTTGAGAAAGCATTTGAACAGTATGGGGCAAAAGTGGAGTGGGTTGAGTTTCAAAGTGGACCACCGATGACCGAGGCGATCGCTGCTGATAAATTGGATTTTGCGGGCTTAGGCAATATGCCAGTGATTACAGCACAAGCTGCTAATATTCCATTTACAATTATTTCGCAAGCGTTAGCAGGAAATAAAAATGTTGGGATTGTGGTGGATGCTGGAAGTAAAATTCAATCATTAGAGGATTTAAAGGGCAAAAAAGTAGCGGTAGGTAAAGGCACAAATGCTTATGATTTCCTTTTACGTGCATTAGCAAAGGAAAATATAAAGGTAGAGGATATTGAGCTTATCAATTTAAATCCTGATGAAGGTCAAGCTGCATTTGATTCTAAGGGTGTCGACGCATGGGCAGTATGGGAACCCTATTTAACGATTAATACACTATCACAAAAAGGACGGATTATTGCAGATGGTGAACTACTAGGATTATTATCACCTTCCTATAATATAGTGCGTACAAAATTTGCAGAAGAACATGAAGATCTCGTTGTAACGTATTTAAAAACGTTAAATAGTTTGTTGGAATGGGAACTGGCAAATGAAAAAGAAGCGGTAGAGCGTTATGCAACAGAGCGTAATTTACCAGTCGCTTTAATGGAAGCAACACGACAGCGGGCATTGCCAATTAACATTCCAGTAACAGAGGCTATTATACAGGAGCATCAAAAAACGGCAGATTTCCAATATGAGATTGGCACAATTCGTCAGAAAATTGATGTGCAAAAAGTATTTGATAATCAGTATATTGAAAAAGCATTGCAATAAAAACATGAGGTAGGAGGGGATTGTATGGTATCTCTGACAAATAAGGAAGTGCAAACAAGGGCAAACAAGCAGTCCATTCGCTCTCGCCGTGAGTATTGGAGAAAGCTAGCATTAGGTTCATTATTACCTGTGTTATTAGTGATTGTTTGGGAGGTGGCAGGGCGCAATGGGCTATTAAACCCTCTGCTCTTGCCAACACCATCTATTATTGTGACTGAATTTCTCTATTTATGGCAGCATGGACAGTTGCTTAAGCATTTAGAAGTTTCCGTCTGGCGGGCTTTAGCAGGGTTTTTACTTGGTGGCGGGCTTGGTTTATTATTTGGTGTATTAGTTGGCTTTTCTTATAAAACACAGCAACTGCTCGACCCGACTTTTCAAATGTTACGAATGCTGCCACATTTAGCCGTAGCCCCACTGTTTATTTTATGGTTCGGCTTTGATGAAACATCCAAATTATTATTGATTGCTAAAGGTTCATTTTTTCCTCTTTATGTAAATGCATTTTTAGGGATACGTTCACTAGATGCGAAGCTTTTTGAGGTAGCAAAGGTTTTACAGTTTAAAAAGTGGAATTTATTAACGAAATTAATTATTCCATCTGCATTACCACATATCTTTTTAGGGATTCGCTTATCGCTTGGTATTGCGTGGGTTGGTTTAGTGGTTGCTGAAATGATGGGCTCCACTGAGGGAATCGGTTTTTTAATTAATGATGCAAGGTCAATGTCCATTGTTGCGACAGTGTTTGCAGGTATTATTATTTTTGCAATATTAGGAAAATTGACAGATGCCCTCGTCTTATCGATTGAACGAAAAACTTTACGCTGGCACAACAATTTTACAGGACGGTGATCAAATGACCCTTACAACTAAAAATATACCGCAGACACAAGCAAAGAAGAAGTTAGATTTGTCTGTGATGTTATCTCCATGGATTGTGCCATTGGCAATAGTGGGGCTTTGGCAAATGATCAGTAGCCTAAAGCTAGTAGCGCCACATATTTTGCCAGCTCCAACAAAAATAGCAGCTACATTTTGGCTACTGCTTGCAAATGGTGAATTATTGAACCATTTAGTAGTGAGTGGTGAGCGTGTACTAGTAGGTTTTTTGTTAGGGGCTTCTGTAGGACTCGTGCTTGGTATTGTAACGGGCTTTAGTAAACTAATGCAAGAAATCGTTGATCCGTCCCTTCAAATGCTTAGAACGGTACCTTTATTAGCATTAATTCCATTGTTTATTTTATGGTTTGGTGTTGGTGAATTTGGTAAAGTGCTGATGATTGCACTAGGCGCATTTTTTCCCATCTATGTAAATGTGTTTTTAGGTATACGGTTAGTGAATATACAATTATATGAGGTAACGGGCTTATTACAATATTCATTTAAAAAACGTTTAACCACACTAATTATGCCATCTGCTATGCCAAATATTTTGCTTGGTATTCGATTAGCATTAGGTGCGTCATGGCTTGTGTTAGTTGTGAGCGAGATGATGGGTACAAGTGCAGGGCTAGGTTATATGATTCAAGATGCTCGGGCTTATTCGCAGACAGATATTGTTTTTGTAGGGTTAGTGATGTTTGCCTTATTAGGTAAATTATCAGATTCATTGGTCTATACGATTGAACGGAAAGTTTTAAAATGGCAGGATACTTTTAAGGGATAAGAGGGATAAAATATGAAAAAACGACAAGACAAGCTTCGATTAGGCGCATTTATCTATTATAGTGGTCATCATAGTGCTAGCTGGCGTCATCCGTCAGCCAATGGTAAAGATATTTTTTCCGTAGATTATTATATTAAAGCTGCTCAAATAGCTGAGCGAGGTAAATTCGATATGATGTTTCTGGCAGATTATCTTTATCTTTCAGGTGTGGAAACGACCACTGCGGGCATGCTTGATCCTGTAACATTACTGTCTGCTATTGCTACACATACCTCTAAATTAGGTTTAACGGCTACGGGCTCTACAACGTATAATGAACCATTCCATCTAGCACGTCGCTATGCTACACTCGATCATATTAGCAAAGGTCGTGCGGCTTGGAATATTGTAACCTCTCAGCATGATATTGAGGCACAAAATTTTGGACGTCAGCAACATCCAGAGCACAGTTTACGTTATCAAATGGCAGAAGAATATGTAGATGTAACACGGGAGCTTTGGGATAGTTGGCGTGATGATGCTCTTGTAAATGATAAGGAAAATGGAATTTTTACACAACCAGGTGCGGTACGTGAAATTCATTACAATGGGCAATGGTATAGCTCAAGGGGGCCATTAAATGTCCCTAGACCACCACAAGGCTACCCTGTATTAGTAGTAGCTGGCGCTTCTCAGGCTGGTATTAACTTTGCTGCAAAAACAGGAGAAGTTGTCTTTACGGCACAGCAGTCATTAGAAGGAGCTAAAGCCTTCTACCAAGCTGTTCATGAACAAGTGAAAAAGGAAGGGCGTCATAAAGATAGCATTAAAATTATGCCAGGGATTTCCCCAGTTCTTGCACCTACTGAGGAGGAGGCATGGGTAAAGTATGAGGAATTAAATTCACTAGTTTCTGAGGAAGATGCAGTGGCAGTTGTTTCTCATTTTTTAAATTATGATTTATCAACTTATCCTGCACATGGACCATTACCAGAGTTGCCAGACTTAGCTGGCGCGTCCAACGCAATGAAAAGCCGCATTCAGCTCTTTATCGATACAGCGCGTGCTGAAAATTTAACGATTGTGGAATTAGGCAGAAAAATGCATGGGGCACGTGGGCATCTGGAGTTTGTTGGTACACCAGAACAATTTGTGGATTTAGTGGAACAATGGTTTCATGAATATGCTTGTGATGGCTTTAATATTATGCCACCTATATTGCCAGCAGATTTAGAAACTTTTGTGGAGCTAGCAATTCCAGTGCTACAGGAGCGTGGGCTATTCCGTAAAGAATATGAAGGTACGACACTGCGCGAGCATTTAGGCTTAGAACGTCCAGCACCAGCTCACTTTAAAAAAAGTGGAGTAGTTTAACTTTTGATAGTTGGGAGGTGGATGCCACTATTGAAAGAAACATTAAGGGAAGGTATACGTCCGATTTAATTCTAATTGGACGTAAGCCTAATCTTCTAGTATAGATAAGGCTTTCACCTATGTTTGATAATCCTCATCCGTTATCGCATACATTTTCACATTTTGATAATGCCCCTTCACCAGCATACTTTTTCTTAAGAGCCCTTCAAATCGCATCCCTGATTTTTCCATTACCTTTTGAGAGCCGATGTTTTCTTCAAAGCATCGTGCTTGAATACGTACTAAGCCTAATTCCTGAAAGCCAAAGTCAATAAGCCTTTTTGCTGCTTCTGTTGTAATGCCCTTATTCCAGTAATCTTCAGAAAGCACATAGCCAATTTCTGCATAGTTATGGGTGTTATTAATAGTAACGAAATCAATAGTCCCAATTAGTTGTCCTGCATATTCAATACCCCATAACAAATGGTTGCCGTGATGATACCTATCTACAATTAGTTCAATAAAGGCCTTTGTGTCCTCTAAGCTTTGATGTGCCTGCCACGTTACATAGCGTGCTACATTTTCACAAGAAGTATAAGTATACATGGCCTCTAAATCCTGTAAGGTGATAGGTCTTAATAGTAATCTCTTCGTATTTAAAATAGGCACATAATCATTCATTCAACTTCCTCCTTTAATAATATACTATATAAAAAAGTCGACCCTTTTATTAAATAGGTCGACTTTTATTACATTTATCTCGCATCGTCATCAGAGATAGGATAAAGAAACATTCCTATGATGAAGTTTTATTTTATCGATAACGTTTAGCTGTGGCTGAAGAATTCTTTGTTTTGGACTTATTCCGTTCGTCTTTAACTTTTTCATTTAATTCTTCTACAGGTATTGAATCGACTGTTTTCATATCCTCATGCTTGTCAAAAATGCTTTCTTTACCTGTATCCAATACATCAGGGTTATTCGTATAACGAGTCTTTGATTGTTTTTTATCAGTCATCTACTATCACCTCTTATTTAATAGATATTCACCATTTTCCTAGAGTTTAAACATTCTAGCATAAGAGGTAGTGAGGACTAATTGTTGATGGATTTGCCAGCGTTGATAAGTGCCTTGCTACCGAGTAAGAAGAATCCTTGGATGAAAAGCAATACTCCTGTTCCTATCAGTAACCATTCGATGGCAATAATATCAGCAATTGGACCAAAAATTAGCATTCCTAAGGGCATCATAGAGGTAGAAATCATGCTAAGAATACCGAATACTCTTCCTAAATAATCGCTCTCTATTTTTTCTTGCAATAGTACCGTAGCAGGTGTGTTAAAGATAGGCATTGCTAAACCTGTGATACCCATAACCACAAGATAAATCCAAAAATTAGGGATGATTCCAAGGGCTAGTGTGCATAGCCCAAATAATAAAGCGGATAATGTCATCGTATGCACTTTATTTTTAAAACCGCCCCATGAAGCAATTCCAATGCCGCCGATTAGCATGCCGACTGCAAAAGCCATTTCGATGGCTGTTAAACGCCATACATCATTGCCAAAGCTACGGGTCACTTGCAATGGTGTTAAAAAGGCTGCAGGTGCTGCGAGCAACATAAAAAAGGCAAAGAATAGAAACATCTGCTTTAAAAAAGCGTGTTCCTTAATGTAAATAATGCCTTGCTTCATATCGCTGAAATAGCTTGTTGTTTGAGCCTGTGCTGCTTTTGCATGGACAGGAATATGCAAAAACAGTAAAAAAATTGTAATGGCAATAGCTGCTGTTACCACATCAATAAAGAAAATAGATTCAATTGAAGCCATCGACAACAATGCACCGCTTGCCATTGGCGCAAGAATCATAATAAAGGCTTGAATACTACCGTTTGCACCATTGACTTTCATTAAATGCTCCTCTGGTACAAATTGTGGTAAGATCGCTCCGACAGCGGGTGTTTGAATACCTGCACCAACGGCACGAATGGCTGATATTGCAAATAGTAGCCATAAGGCATCATAGCCGATTAAAAACAGAATCGCTAAAATAAGTGTGGAGAAGGCGATCATGCCATCAGCCAAAATAATTAGCCATTTGCGATTATAACGATCTGCCCATACACCAGCAATTGGAGCTAAAAAGAAGGTAGGGACAAAGCCGCAAATAATAGCAACGGTCATCATAATGCCTGATTGTGTTGTTAATGTAATATGCCACGTAATGGCATATTGTACAAGTGCAGAGCCAAAGAGCGAAATCGTTTGACTGCTTAAAAAAAGAATTGTATTACGTTTCCAATGTTCCAATATTGTCATTCCTTTCTAACAGTTATGCCTGTGTGGAAAGTTGGAAGACAACAAAAAAGAGGGGAATCGAAGTCCCCTCTTTTTCTGTATTCCTAAAACAGACAGACTAATCCCGTTTTCTTTGCACAGCAGGCAAAGAGTGTACATATTTAATTAGTAAGGTGAAATCGTAGTCTGATTGAAGCTGTCATCAGGAATACCTCCGTTCTCTATAATGTGTGTTGATTGTAGCATAAAGTTTGATAAGCCGTAAAGATTCAACAGTGACTAAAAACCAATTTGCTAAAATTGGATAGAAAAGTAGTTACGAAGCAAGAAAGTTTTTATAGTTTTAATTTCGGGCTTATTTTGATAATTATTTCATATTTGAATAAGAGAGTATTTTGATAGGCTAGCAAGTATCTATCATTTATCGTATACTAAAATAGAAAAATGGTAGATGGAGGAAATATGAGAAAGAACAATAGCAAATGGAAACTTGTCACTTTAGTCGCGATGATTTTTGTATTATGCTTATCGGCAATCCCTGCCAAGACAGTGATGGCAAGCACGACACAGCCAAAAAGGGAAATGCGCGCTGTCTGGATTTCAACGGTTCAGAATATTGATATGAAAGCAGGCATGACTCAGGAGCAATACATAGCTTGGGCACGCAAAACATTGGATCAATTAAAGGCCAGCAAATTGAATACTGTAATTTATCAAGTAAGACCAATAAATGATGCACTGTATGCGTCTGAGCTAGCACCATGGTCGTCCTACATAACAGGGAAAAAGCAAGGCACAAATCCCGGTTACGATCCTCTTGAAATTATGGTAGAGGAGGCACATAAACGAGGCATGGAGCTACATGCATGGATGAATCCATATCGTGTCACAATGCCTAACCAAAAACTAACAGACCTTGCTGCCAATAATGTGGCAAGAACGAATCCAAACTGGGTTATCAAATATGGCAAGCAATATTATTTAAACCCTGGTTTACCAGAAGTGCAAAACTATTTAGTCGATACAGTAAGAGAGCTAGTAGCTAATTATGATATTGATGCAGTCCATATGGATGATTATTTTTATCCATATAAAATTGCCAATGAAGCCTTTCCAGATCAAGCAGCCTATAAAAAATATGGTACTTCCTTTAAAAAAGTAGATGATTGGCGACGAGATAATGTCAATCAGCTCGTAGAAAATCTCTACACAGCTATTAAAGACACTAAGCCGTATGTGCAATTTGGGATTTCACCATTCGGCGTATGGCGCAATAAATCGCTAGATCCAACAGGAAGTGATACGCGAGCAGGTGTCAATAATTACGATGATTTATATGCAGATGTTAGAACATGGATTCAAAATGGCAAGGTTGATTACATTACACCTCAAATTTATTGGTCAAGAACATTAGCTGTTGCCAAATACGGTACGTTACTTGATTGGTGGAGCCATGAAGTACAAACCTATGCACAGACACATCCTGTTCAGTTGTATATTGGGCTTGCTGATTACAAGGTAGGCGTTGATAGTGACGCAGCATGGAAAAATAAAATGGAGCTACCTGAACAAATCATAGCAAATCGCTCAGAAAAGACAGCAGCTAGCGGGCAGATGCATTTCTCCTTAAGAAGTATGCAAAACAACAAATTAGGCTATGCAACAATTATTAATCAGCAGCTATATAACTATACGGCGCTGACACCAGATACATCTTGGAACGATGCTACAGCACCTGACAAGCCGACTTTTGTGCAAGTGACAAAAGAAAAGGCTGGTCGCACGATTGAAATTATAGACGACAATAAAACACAGCCACGTAAGTATGTGATTTATCGTTTTACAGGGAACAAAGAAGGTTCTTATACTGACCCTCGAAATATCGTAGATGTTGTTTATAATACGGATGGCATCACTACATTTGTGGATAAGACAGCTCTTGCTCAGCGCAGCTATATATATGGCATTTCGGCTGTATCTGCTACAGGCGTAGAAAGCAAGGAAATTTTTGTGGTACAAGCAGACAAGTAAAACAGTAATCAAAATGGATATAGGAATGGCTGGAAGCTTTGTATACCTACTGTATAGTGCTAATAAAGCTATTGAATGTTGATTATAAGCGAAGAGCCTTACTACGCTTTATACGTAGCAAGGCTCTTTAAAGTTGTTTCAAATTACATTGTTTATGTAATATTTAAAAATGAATAACCAAGCTGTTTACTTCTTATTCAACTAACGCCCTCATTAGTTGTAGGGTGGTTTTTCACAAATATATAAAGTTTTAAATACTCCATTTGGTAAAAGGTAATAAATGAACGATCGTTAAATCTTTATAATCACTACAGTTTATCAATTACTTTTGTTAGCTTTTGTAGTGCGGATAAAAAATTTGTTAATTCTTCAGGTGATAAACTCGCATAATATTTTTCAGAAACTTGCTGCATAAATTTTTCCATTTCTTTTTTATACAGCCATCCTTTTTCGCCTAATTCAACTGAAAATGTACGCTTATCTTCTGAATGTTGCTTTCTATAAATATAGCCTTCCATTTCAAGCTTTACTAACTGCTGGCTGATAGCACTTTTGGTAATATTCATTTTTTCTGCTAACTCTGTGGGAGTGGAGGAGGGATGCCGAATAATTAAAGTTAATAACGTATATTGCTGATTATTTAATTGGAAATTCGTATAAGTTCTTTCTTTTGTTTCAAGCAACAGCCATAGTTCTTCCAGTGTTTGATTAATTTTCTCAGGTAGGTTTTCATTTTCCATCCTTTTGTTTACCACCTTTTCTTCTCCAATTTTTTGGGTTTAGCTTACTTTTATATTTAGTCACGACTTCTTTCCCAACAAAAGCTACACCTATCAAAAAAAAGATTTCTCCCACTACTATACATGTTGTAATAACAGTTGCCTTGATGTGAATTGGAAAAGGGGTAAATGGTACGATAGCAGCGAAACCCCATAGGACAGGATAAAGGATTAGAAGCCCTATTCCAAGTTTAAAAAGGAATGGTTTCTTTTGCTTATCTCCATTAGAAATGATATCTTTTTTCAATTTTAATCCTCCTGATTTAGTTAAGTTAACTAAATTATATACCATAACTTATTTGAGTACAAGGCTTTGAAATGCATTTACTAAAATCAAGTTATTATATAAAAACTTGCCCGATAAACCATTTCCTAATTGAGCTAACCTGCTCTATTAGTGAAAGAAGAATTTTTAAACAACTATATTCTTTTTTTAACGACGCTATTGTAAATTAAATAACTTTAGGATCTTTGCACATCCGCCATTCCTGTATTTTTTATAAAATATGATGATCAAATAAAACTTTTAGAAAGTAAGTAGAATGTCAGTGAACTGGATATTAGATGATTCGCTGGCATTTTTATATTCTTTCATGGAGATGGAAAATATAAGGAAGAGCATATTTTGAAGAAAATGAGGGTTAACAAAAATATAAGGGAGAAGAAGGAATCTAGCCTGTATGGTCGCTGATTGTTGGGAGAAGTGAGATAGAAAAGCGACAGCTTCATATCGTGTCAACTGAAAAGCCTGTCGCTATTCAGACATTCGGATGGACAATATCAGTCGCAACAACCGTGTATGTGGAGGTAGTAACGGTTATCTTACATTTTTTGAGGTGATAGATCTAAAAAGTTTTAGCAGCTTGATAAATTTCATCCAGCTCATCTTTTGTAAACTTACTATCAGCAATGATTTTATCAATAAAAGTTTGAGGCAGACCTTCTCGAATAGCTGCAATTAATGTTTTCCGTTGAGCTTGTTTGAAGCCTTCTTCATGCCCCGCTTGAACCATTTTATTAATTTCAGCTTGAATATAATCCATTTTGTTCAGCTCCTCCAAAATTTTAAGTTGGTACTCCTCACTTAGATACTTTTTTGGTAAAGTGAAAATAGTGCCAGATAACATCAAACGGGTAACGACATCTTTTAGCGGACGAATATCTTTTACTGCTTGGAGCGCATCCACTTCGATCTTTTCAGTTGAATCGTTAAACAGGGCGTGATAGGCAATGGTCATGATTTCCTCGCTTGTAAGATCAATAGAAGGTTCGTTATGAATCTTAGCGATGATTTGGTCATAACGATGGTTTTGCTCCATCTCACTCAAAAAGATGGGCGTGAATGTGTAGTGCATACTGCTGATATTTAACTTATGTTTTACTGTATTTCGCTGAATATGTGGTGCGTAAATTACAACACTTTCAATCAAAACATCAATACGAAAATCATATTTATACTTAGTATATATGCCAAGTACATATTTCGCAAATCGTTCTAAGTCTTTCTGATTCGTCGTTGTTTGGTATTCAATATGTAACAGACTGTCATCTTCTAACAGATAAAGAATATCTGCCTTATCATCTGCTGTTGAAACATCAGGTAAATCTGTGGATAACACATCTTTTACTTTTGCTGTTGGAAAGGAAAAGATAGCGAGCGGTGATTGACCTGCCATTTGTTCAGCTAAAAGTCGCTGTGTAATATCGACGCTGTTGCGATGTATTTTTACTTTTTCTTGTTTCAAGTCGTCCCCTCATTTCTGTGTAGTTGTAGAGAATCCATTTCTGCCTATTTAGACTATCTTATTTTCTCATATTTTTATGCAATTCTATCAACGTATTTATAATTAAAAAACAGCCATTCAAGCAATAAAGGAGAGTATAAAATATTTTGTGTAAATAGAAAATTCCATAGAAAAAGGAAGACCCTTTCTTGGTAGAATTAAGTCACCACAACCAATCCTAGAAAAGAGGTCTTCCCTATGAATCAGTTTACAACAGAAATTGTCGATGCACTAGTCAAAAAACAAGATATTACCGAGGTTTTTCGTTCGCACTTGGAAATGGCGATCAACTCGCTACTGGCGACAGAGCTGACGGAATTTTTGGATTACGAAAAATACGATCGTATCGGGTTCAACTCAGGCAATTCTCGCAATGGGTCTTATTCGCGTACACTTCACACGGAGTACGGCGATTTAACGCTTCAAATCCCGCGGGATCGCAACGGTGAGTTTAAACAACAGACAGTGGTACCATATAAGCGCTCGAACGATACGCTGGAAGAAACGGTCATTCACTTGTTCAAAAAAGGCATTACGATGGCGGAAATTGCGCAATTAATTGAGAAAATGTATGGGCATCACTATACGCCGCAAACGATTTCGAATATGACAAAGGCTGTTTCAGAAACGGTAGAAGCCTTTAATAACCGTCCTTTGCACAATCGTTACGTATGCGTGTATTTAGACGCGACGTATATTGCCGTGCGTCGTGATACGGTGTCAAAAGAGGCCGTCTATATTGCAGTTGGTATTCGTGAAGACGGCTCTAAAGAAGTGCTTGGCTATACGATTGCCCCAACAGAATCGGCCTACAACTGGCAGGAGCTACTACAAGAGCTCAAAGACCGTGGTGTAGAAGACGTACTTTTATTCGTATCAGACGGCTTAAAAGGCATGGCAGACGCTGTGTTTAATGTGTTTCCAAAGGCAAAATATCAGGTGTGCCT
The DNA here is from genome assembly GCF_001281525.1 of Lysinibacillus macroides. Taxonomy (GTDB): domain Bacteria; phylum Bacillota; class Bacilli; order Bacillales_A; family Planococcaceae; genus Lysinibacillus; species Lysinibacillus macroides. The sequence goes on from NZ_LGCI01000005.1 coordinate 225,144, forward strand.
TGTCCATGTGGCACGCAATATCATGCATAAAGTCCGAGTAGAAGATCGCAAGGAAGTGTGCGAGGATTTTAAAACGATTCACCAGGCAAAGAACGCTGAAGCAGCGAAAAAAGCGCTCGAGACGTTCTGCGAAAAATGGGGCAAATCGTATAAAAAAGTCGCACAAGGCTTACTCGAAAACCCGTATTTACTGACGTTTTACGGCTTTCCCAAGGCGATTTGGCGAAGCATCTACTCGACGAATTTAATCGAGTCGTTCAATAAGCAAATCAAAAAATATACAAAGCGCAAGGAACAGTTCCCGAACGAAGAATCGTTGGAGCGCTTTTTAGTGACGCAGTTCGAAGACTATAATCAACGTTTCGCCACACGCTGCCACATCGGCTTCAATCAGGCCCGTGCAAAGCTAGAAGAAATGTTTGAGCAGCTGCACGAACCGGCAAACTAGACCGGGACGCGCCAGCGCGAAATTTGAGTGTGTAGGAAAGGGCTAGCCCTTTCCTACACACTCAAATCAACACTTCGAACAAGTACAATTGAATACACAGGTGATGAGTTCCCTTGAACGGGTGAATCGTCATTTACACAAAAATATTGACAGTACCTAAAAAAGCGAGAATGGCTGTTTATCATTTAATTTTCTTTTATATCTTTACGGTTTTTCTTTAACATTTTTGATAGCATCTCATAAACAATTGGTACAACCACTAAAGTTAATAGTGTCGAAGATAATAAACCACCAATTACAGTAATGGCTAAGTCTTTTGAAATCAGACCACTACCACCAGTACCGAATGCCATTGGAAGCATTGCACCGATTGTGGCAATAGCTGTCATCAGAATTGGACGTAAACGAGTGGCTCCTGCTTCTAGGATTGCTTCACGCATGTTAAGACCGTCATGTTCCATATGGATAATACGATCGACTAATACAATGGCATTTGTGACAACAATACCAATTAACATTAATAGACCCATCATAACCGATACAGATATTGTTTGGCCTGTTACAAATAAACCAACAAATGCCCCGATTACAGCGAATGGTAGGGAGAAGAGGATAGCGAATGGTGCTAAACCTTCACCAAATGTTACAACTAAAATAAAGTAGACAATCGCAATAGCCGCTAGCATAGCAATACCTAGTTTAGTAAATGTTTCTTGCATATCAGCAGCTACACCTGCCACGCCTGTTGTCACGCCTTTTGGTAAATCTAATTTATCGATTTTTTTATCAGCAGCAGATGTTGCTTTTGAAATATCATCATCGATAATAGTGCCAGCTACAGTTGCAAAGTACTCACCTTTTGAACGAGCTAATGCGTTAAGTGTTGTACCTTCCTCAACATCTACTAATTCGCCAATTGTCATGGTTGTACCTAATGCTGTTGGCACTTCAGTTGCTAACACATCATCAAGTGAAGTAGCTGCTGCTTTGGCATCACGTTGAACAATAACCTCGATATCTTTGCCATCATTTTTCACAGTTGTTAAAACTTCTTTTGTGGCATGGGTATTTAAAGCCATAACAATTTGAGCTGTTGTTAAACCGTATTGTAAAACATTTTTTTGTTCGACTTTTAATACATGTTCCACGTATGGGTCTTCATTGTCTGATTTAATATCTTCTAAGCCATCTATTTCTTTTAATGCACCTTCTACTTGATTAACAGCATCGCGTAGCTTATCTAAATCATCGCTGTATAATGTATAGCTGACTTCATTAGAAGACATACCGCCCATTGATGAGAAGTCTTGAGATTTCCATTCTCCTGTTTGCTCGATATTAAATACATAGTCTTCCACTTCTTCACGCGCTTTAGGGAAGTCTTCCATATCAGGATCAAAGATTAGGTACATTAATGCACCACCAGCACCGCCGCCCATCATCATTGCAGATGGATCGACATTATTGGCATCTGTGATGGAAACTTGTAAAATATCCACATCTTTGCGTTTCATTAATTCTTTTTCAACTTTTTCAACATTTGCTGCCGTTTCATCTGCTAGCTCACCTGTTGCAGGTGTATACGTTAAGTACATTACTTTTTCTTCCTGTGAGCCCATAAAGCTAAAACCAATTAATGGTGTTAAGGCGATAGACCCCACAAGTAATAAAATGGCAATAACGGATGTAATTATTTTATGGTTTAGGGATTTTTCTAAAACACCTCTATACCAAATAGCAAGCTTACCTACTTCTTTATGCTGGCTTTCTTGCTTCTCACCATATAACTTTTTACGGAATAAGAAGTGAGAGAGAGCCGGTACGATTGTGATGGCTACAATTAATGATGCACCTAGCGCAAATGTCATTGTTAGCGCAAATGGCATAAATAATTCGCCAACCATACCACCCACGAAAATAAGCGGTGCAAATACAGCTACCGTTACTAATGTGGACGAAAGAATTGGTTTGAACATTTCAATCGTTGCTTCACGAATAAGCGCACGACCTGTTAATTTTTCTTGTTTTAAATGGATACGTCGATAAATGTTTTCCACAACAACAATGGAGTCATCGATAACACGACCAATAGCGACGGTGATCGCACCAAGCGTCATAATATTTAATGTAATATCCATCCAGTTCAATAGCAGCAATGCCATAAACACAGAAACTGGAATAGAGATAATTGAAATAATCGTTGATTTGAAATCACGTAAGAATAATAAAATGATTAATACGGCGATTGCGCCACCAAACACTGCTTTTTCAATCATTGTGAACACAGAGTCTTCGATTGGAGCACCTTGGTCAAGAGAGATATCTACCTTTAAGCCGTCTAAACGTTTTTCTTCATCTTTCATCAGGTCTTTCACTGCATTAACCACAGTTACCGTATTTGCATCTTGACCTTTGACGATTTGAATGGCTATAGCATCCTTACCATTTGTACGTGAGACAGATTGTACTTTACCCTCTACTTCAATTGTTGCAATATCACCAAGACGAACGAATGGTGAAGGGTTTGTAGCTGAAGGTGTAACTGGAATTAATAATTCTTTTAACTCATCAACAGATTGTACTTTACCGTCTACTGAAACAGCCTGCTCACCAACAGTAAATTGATATAAACCAAGTGACAGTGACATATCACTTGCCTGAATCATTTGTTTAACAGTATCCTCTGTTAAACCAAGTGCCGCCATTTTTTCTTCATCATATTTGAATGATACTTGTTCAATATGCTGACCGGTGATCGTAGCAGAGGCAACACCATCAATTTTTTCAATCTTTGGTAATAAAATATCCTCTACTGTGGAAGTTAGATCCACAATATCTTCTTTAGAGCTACTTACAGATAGAGCGACGACTGGCATCATATTCATGCTGATCGCCATAATCGTTGGCTCTTGTGCTCCTTCAGGCAATGTTAGATTATCTAAGGCTGCTTCTAACTGACGCTTTTTTTCATCCATATCAATTCCGTAGTCGTATTCAACTTGAACTTGTGCTACGTTTGAGGAGGATGTTGAATAAACTGCCTTGACATCTTCTAAACTTTCTATAGACTTTTCAAATGGAATGGACAATTCATCCATTACTTGTTCAGGCGTTGCACCTGGATATACGCCCATTACAATTAAATAGGGAATCGAAATATCGGGTATTGATTCCATTTTCATTCTTGTACCTGAGTAAATACCAGAGGCAGTAATAATAATGGTTAATAACCATACTGCCAATTTGTTTTTCAATACAAAATTAACTAAACCTTTCACCTTTACACCTACCCTTAATTGACTATCTGAATTCAATTATTTATACTAATGACTAATCGGTCATTTGTCAACGAAATGCATTAGGAGAGAATTAAAAATATGTTAAAAAAGCAATTAATTATGGAGAAAGCCTTAGAACTTTTTTCTGAGCAAGGGTTTGAAGCTACTTCTGTCCAGCAAATTACAGAACGTTGTGGCATCTCAAAGGGTGCATTTTATTTGTCTTTCAAAACAAAAGATGAGCTTATGATATCGATGGTGGACTACTATTTGCAACAATTCATCATAGATATTGACCGAGTAGTCAAATGCGTGCCTAACAAAGAAACAATGCTGGTTGAATTTTACAAAAGTATTTTTCAAGCATTTAGGGAGCATTCTGCATCGTCGCGTGTGTTTCTAAATGAAAAGGCATTTATCGTAAAAAAAGAGCTATTTGATAAGGTAACAGCCTATGAAGCAGAAATGTCAAAATCAATTATTTATATGCTTGAGCAGCTTTATGGGGATACCCTACACCACACGAAATATGATGTGATGTATTGTATCAAAGGATTTATGAAAAGTTATGCTGAGCTTTTTATTTTTTCAGATATGCCTCTTGATTTAGAGCAACTAGCACAATCTTTAGCAGAAAAGACAGATATTATCGCGCGTCATACAACAATTCCTTTTATTACAGAAGAATTTGTATCATTGATTGCGAAACCCTATGAGAAAGAGATCACAAAGGATACTTTACTGCAGTTAATGGAACAAAATATGGATCATACAGAGGATTCCATTGAAAAAGAATCCCTTGAGCTTTTAAAGCAACAAGTAGAAAAAACGACTTACAGTAGAGCTATTATTAAAGGACTGATTGAAAATCTACGTCCAGATCCAGCCTATAACTGGATTGCTTATGTAAGTGCAAAATACTTCCATATTTGAGCGGTAGAATCGAATTGTTCACTAATACGGTGTGAACAATTCGATTTTTTAGTACGGCATGGATTGAAGAGCTTCAGCTGCACTCGGAAAGGGCTCTTGAATCCATAGTAATCGTTCTAGAAAATTTTTGACTTCAACTGGCAAATTTAATTCATGCTGCCAGGCTTTTTCTTGCTGACTCCTTGGTTCATAGCTGGAATAAAGCAAAAACAATAAAAAATGACCAACAAAGTAAAGATCACTAATATGATTTTGTGCTTGTTTCGGATTGCCAATCGTCGCAAGATCAATATTTTCTTTGAAAGGGGTAGCAAGACCAAAATCAATAATATGCAATTGTTTATTAACCAGTAAAATATTAGGAATACGTAAATCTCGATGCACAATACCGTGATTGTGTATAGCAATAATTTGTGTTAAAAGCTGTTTGGTAATAGCGAGTGACTGTGTCATAGTAAACTTTGCGCCATTTTGAAAAATAAGCTGTTCAAAGGTTTGCCCATTTATATAGTCCATTATAAAGAAGGGAATACCTTGAATCGTTCCTGTCATATGGATGGACGGAACATAGGGCAGTGATAATTGCTGCAATATATCACTTTCCTGTTTAAATTTATCAATCGTTTTCTGATGGCGTCCATGTTTAGGGCGCAAGCATTTTAACACAAATTGTTGTTGAGAAGAGCTTGTTTCAATTAAATAAGCACGACCATATGAGCCGTAGCCCAAAAATGCTTTAAATGTGAAATCTGGCTGTGCTGCTATAAAACGTTCGACTGTATGATCAAAGTTTTTTTCAAATAAACGTTTCCACCACATTAACTACTAAAAAAACTCATAGAGCTGAAAAAACTACGTGAGCTTTTACGTGACTTACGTTTATAATGCTTATGCCCATAATAATTATGACGTTGGGAATATCGGCGATGGCTACTAGATGAAGAATAACGTCGTTTGGATTTTCCGTTGAGTAGAGAATGAAGAATTTTATTCAGCATAAAAACGCTCCTTTTTGATGTTGATAGTACTATATACGCAAAACTAAAAAAGAGGTTTCAAAAATAAACGAGTTGTATTTAATTTTGTTTAATTTAGTCTTGGATGTTTTATTACTTTTCGGCGAACGGCAATAAAAAATGTTTATAAAAGTGGATCAGAGGACAGATAAAAAACAATTCGTAACAAATCAATTGAGCTTTGTGAAGATTTTTGTTTTGCTAAAACATAGAAAAAAGGCTGACTATGCTTGTTTATTAGCAGGGGGATCATACACTTTAATTACTTATTTTAGGGGAAGTAGATGATTATCAAAGTAATGACACGTTTAAAAAGTAAATAAGAAATTAGATGACCAACACCTACAAAGAAAGGACTTCAACATGCTTCTATATTCACTGCCATCGCTGGTGTGATGTTTGTTGTAGTAAGTGTGATTACTTCATTGAAGTGGGGTGCTGTGGGAAGACTTTTGTTAACAATAGAAAAATGCTAAAGCGCTGTTAAGTCAACGTTTTGGCATTTTTTATGAAGGAGAGAAGAGCTTCATCATTGAAAAATAAGGTTCAATCTTATTTAGGAGTAACTAATCACTTTGTCATAAAATAGTGCGATTATTTTCAGAAAGTTTTTTAAAAATATTTATTTGATATGTTATATATGCTATCATTTGTTCATTATTTCAATCATCTTTAAAATGATAATGATATTTTGTGTTAGTTTATATTACATAAAAAGGAGTGATTAATATGAATTTGTTTAGATGGACATCAATAAAAGAAAAAATAAATTTATGGTGGAATTATCAGTTGAATAAAAAAACGCTAAATATGAAAGAGGAGGTGTTTGAAAGTATTGCGAAAACAAGAGTCGGTTTACTAACTAGCTGGGCAAATGATCGATGGCTTTCCCTCGAAAATAGAGCACAGGTAATTATTCAAACCCCACCATCATTACTTAACTCTTTTTTACAGGAATCAAAAGAAAAAAGTACATATTTTACAGAATTATTTTTAGTGAATGAGGAATTTATTGTCTTCGCCTCTAGTTATATAGATCATATTGGTCAACACTATGATGCCGTACATCATCACATGTTAAAAAAGGCAATTCATCAGGTGATAACAACCAAGCAGCCCTTATTGTATGGACCATTTATTGACCCTCTAACCGAGAAAATCGGTGCTAGATCCTCCCACTTTCATGATGCAGTGACCTTATTATTTTTACAACCAGTGTTAGATCATGAACAACTTCACAGTGTATTAGTTGCACGTGTTCCTAATGATGTTTTAGGAGATTTAATACAACGTGAGGCTGGTCATATCTATCCGTTGTCAGGTGATAACTATTTGTTTATGGCGTCCTCAAAATTTGATGCTTCTATATCTGCTGGTGTGGCACTTTCGCGTAGTCGATTTGAAGACGGTACCTTTGCCCCTGGTGCTAACTTGAAGTCGGGTATTGAGACGAAGGATGGACATAAGGTCAAGATAAGCAATCATACAGAGCTTGAACTATTGTTTATAAATCCTGCCACTAAAAAGCTACATGCAGGAATCACTAGTACAATCCAACATGGACAACATATAAATGTTCACTTTCCAGGCTATGTCGATTATCGTCATGTACCAGTTGTAGGTAGTGGAAGACTTTTTCAATTGCCGCATTCTCCAGATGAATGGGGCATTATGTGTGAAGCAGATTTACAGGAAGTATATCATGAACGATCGATTGGCTTTCAATTAGCAAGTAGCTTTTTAGTCTTTATGTTAATGAATATTATCCTTTTTCATTTATTATTGTGGCTACAGTTGCCCAATCGTCTAATATTTTGTATGCATATTGTCTATGGTGCTATAGGAGCTTGGTATTTTATCGATAAGCGTTTAGCACCCATAACAACCAAGTTGGAGAATATGACAAGAATGGTGCAAAAGGTCGCTGAGGGTGCTGGTGATTTAACGATTCGTACACCCAAAAGCATGTTGACCCGTGATGAAATTGGGGATATGGCTCGTGCTTTAAATAACTTTGTTGATAGTCAGGGAGGGTTATTGGCAAAGGTGCAAAGCTCTTCAAGTGATGTTGAGATTACTAATCAAGAATTACAAAATCGCACAATGTATGTAGAAAAGGATTCACTAATTGTCAAAGAACATATGCAGGAAATGGACACTGCCATTCAATACCAGCTATATAGTGTTCAGCAAGCAATGGGACATATTGAAGAGATTCAGGAAAAAATAGAGACTATAGAAGTAGGGGCAGAGAAGCAATTAAAATTAGCACAGCAGCAGGTAGCGGGCATTAATAAGAAAATGACAAAAGTTGTCGATAAGGTACAAGCTACATCCCAACTTACCGCTACTTTTCAGCAGGCGGCCGATAGTATTAGCGATGTTGTCTTGTCGATTCAGGCAATTGCTGAACAAACAAATTTGTTAGCGCTAAATGCTTCTATCGAGGCAGCAAGGGCTGGTGAGCATGGGGCAGGCTTTGCAGTGGTGGCAGAGGAAATACGCAAGCTATCCATGCAAACCAAAAATGCTACCGAAGCCATTCATCTTACATTGCAGCTCATTGAAAATAGTTCAACTACTATCCAACAATCTATTAAAGCTAGTAGTGCTGAGGTGGAGCAGGGGGCAAACTTTATAAGTGGTGTACATGCTATGCTGATGGAACTATCGTCTACTACAACCAAAAATCATGAAATAGAGAAAATGAAAAATATCATTCATTGCATCGCAACAAGCAGTGAAAAAAATGTGGATATTGTTGCTCAAGTATCACAGGCAGCTGACAATATGATGAATCAAATAAAACAAGCTCGCTTTGATTCTGAACGCGCGTCCTTTGTGATTGGTAGATTGGCTCATGCAGTGTCCAAATTTAAAGTCAAATCAGAGGGAAATAACCTATAAAATAAGAGAAGCTATCTGAACAATGATGTTAACATAACTGTTCAGATAGCTTCTCTGTTAGAATATTAAATCTCCATAATAATCGGTAAAATCATTGGTCGACGTTTTGTTTTTTCAAATAAATATGGACCTAAAACATCTGTAATTTCATTTTTTAGCTCTGTCCATTGAGGTGTTTTGTTTTGGATTGTTTCATTTAAATGACGATTAAGCATTTTTTGTGCTTCATTAATCATCGTACCTGATTCACGCATATAGACAAAGCCACGTGAAATAATATCAGGACCTGAGACAATTTTTTGATGCTCCATATCAACACTTACTACAACAATGACTAAGCCTTCCTCAGAAAGTATGCGACGATCACGTAATACGATATTGCCGATATCGCCAATACCATTCCCATCAATGTAAATATCACCAGATGGAATACGGCCAGCTACATGCGCCTCATTGGCACTTAATGCTAACACATCGCCATTTTCCATAACAAATGTATTGTCAATTGGTACATCGCAATCTTCTGCTAGATGTGTATGCATTTTTAACATACGGAATTCACCATGAATAGGCATAAAGAATTTTGGCTTCATTAAACGAAGCATTAGTTTTTGTTCTTCTTGAGATCCGTGACCAGATGTATGAATGTTGTTTAAGGCGCCATGAATGACTTCTGCACCTGCACGGAACAATAAATTAATGATTTTATTAACACTCACGGTATTACCTGGTACTGGTGAAGAAGAAAAGATAACTGTATCGCCAGGCTGTATTTGAATCTGACGATGTGTCCCATTGGCAATACGTGATAAGGCAGCCATTGGTTCACCCTGAGAGCCTGTACATAAAATCATGACTTCATTTGCAGGAAGGCGATTAATGCTTTGGGCATCAATAAATGTATCCTTAGGAGCATTAATATAGCCAAGCTCACGACCGATGGTAATGGCATTATCCATAGAACGTCCAAAGACAGCGATTTTTCTGCCATATTTTATAGCAGCATCTGTTGCCTGCTGTAAACGATGAATATTTGACGCAAATGTTGCAAAAATAATACGGCTATCCACCTTACGGAAAATTTCATCAATACTCTTGCCAACCGTACGCTCTGACATAGTGAAATTAGGTTTTTCAGCATTTGTACTATCTGATAGTAAGCAAAGCACACCATCTCGCCCAATTTCAGCCATTTTTGTCAGATTAGCTGGCTCACCCACAGGTGTAAAATCAAATTTAAAGTCACCTGTGTGAACAATATTACCTGGTGGTGTTTTCACAACAATTCCGTATGCATCAGGGATACTATGTGTTGTTCTAAAGAAGCTCACAGATGTTTTTCTAAACTTAATGACGTCCTCTTCTTTAATTTCAATAAGCTTTGTTGTACGTAATAGGCCATGCTCTTCTAATTTATTACGCAGTAAGCCAAGTGCAAGCTTACCACCATAGACAGGGATATTTACTTGACGTAAAAGGTAGGGAATACCACCTATATGATCCTCGTGACCATGTGTAATAAACAGTCCTTTGATTTTATCGACATTGCGTACTAAATACGTATAATCTGGAATAACGTAGTCAATGCCGAGTAAATCATCTTCCGGGAATTTTATGCCAGCGTCAATTAAAATGATTTCATCTTGAAATTGAACGCCGTAAGTGTTTTTGCCGATTTCGCCCAGTCCGCCGAGCGCGAAAACAGCTGCTTGGTCATTCTTAACAAACTTCATGTTTGTTAAATTTCCTCCAAGACAAAGTTCGGACTTGCTTGCTCGTAATCTAAATAGTTACCTTCAAGCAGTTGAATGAACTCGATGTTGTAGTTACGGTCTTTTAGCTTTTGACGTACTTCGCGTTCTGAAGCAGCTTCAAGGTATAGACTTTTAGTATTTTCGCGAACTGGAATTTCATTTGCATTTTCTTGATAATAAACTTTGTAAATCATAGTTTGCTCTCCTTTAATTGCGTACAATTTTCTTGCACCGTTGACTACTACCACACACGTGCTACAAGAAAACAATGAATTTCTTTATTAAAAGAAATATACATTTGTAATTCTTGTATCTCCATGCTTCAACTGTGCACTATGTTTTAAAATTAGATAGGAAGCAGGGAGACAGTGGTTGTGTATAGCCAAATAAATGCATTTCCTTTATATTATCATGCACTTCCTCTAAAATAAAGAAAAGCCCTTCATTATTTGAAGGGCAAATGTTAGGCAATTGATTTTTTTCCGAGTACGCCACGAAGTTGCTTCAACAATTTCCGTTTGAGTTTCTTCAGCATGGCACATCACTCCTTAGGATCATTATAATAGAATTTACACTCTATGTAAAGTCATTGACCTTGAATGAATAATATTTATAGAGAGGGATAGTAAAATGAATAAAATTTTATTTTTTGATGTAGATGGTACGCTTTATAATAGTGAAAAAAAACTACCTGCATCCGCAAAGGAAGCTCTTTTAGAAGCTCGTCACAAGGGCTATGAGCTTGCAATTGCTACAGGGCGTGCACCATTTATGATTGAGCCTCTCTTAGAAGAGTTGGCTATCGATACGTATGTAACTTTCAATGGGCAGTATGTTGTCTATAAAGGTGAGGTTGTCTATACAAATGGTATTGAAAAAGAAGAGTTGACTAAAATCATTGCCTTTGGTGAGGCACGTAATGAGCCTGTAGTATTTTTAGATGATAAACGTATGATTGCGTCTGTTGGTGACCATAATATGGTAGCGGAAAGCTTAAATACACTTAAATATCCGTATCCAGTATTAGACTCATCTTATTATATGCATCATGCTGTCTATCAAACACTGATCTTTATGGAAGAAAAAGATGAACCCTTATATTGTGAGGCGTTCCCAAATGTCCAATTTGTGCGCTGGCATCGTTATTCTTGTGATATATTGCCAAAGGGCGGCTCGAAAGCACTAGGTATTGAAAAGGTCCTTGAGAGAATGGGCGTTACATTTCAGGAGGCTATAGCTTTTGGAGATGGCATCAATGATATGGAGATGCTGCAAGCGGTTGGTACAAGTGTTGCGATGGGAAATGGTCATGAGCGTGTGAAGGAAGTTGCACATCATATTGCCGATCATGTGGATCAGGACGGACTCGCCAAAATAATGCGCAAGCTAGCTATTATATGAATGAAACTTCAAATGGATAGAATATCTGAATTGGTGGATAGCTCTAATAAAGCTGAGGATAGATTGCCTCATAAAAGTTACGGATAGCTAAAACACAGCAACCTTGGCAGTTCATGAGTTCACTTCTGCCAAGGTTGTTGTGTTTAGTCACGCTCATAAGGGATGGAATTTGGAATTTCTGCAAATGGGTTTTCTTCATTTATATGGTCGTAAAACATAATGCCGTTTAAATGATCTAACTCATGTTGAAAGGCGATGGCCGGTAATCCTTTCAGGCGCATTTTTTTCTCTTCACCATCAATTGTTTTAAATTTTACTGTAATGCGAGCATAACGTGGTACATATCCAGGAACATTACGATCAACAGAAAGGCAGCCTTCTCCTGCCGTCAAGTATGTACTTTCAACGGAGTGGCTTACAATTTTGGGGTTGATAGCGACAAAGCTTAATTGTTCACCGTTTTCATCTGGTAAATGCAGAGCAAACATACGTTGTAAACTATTTACCTGATTAGCCGCTAAGCCAATGCCGCTACGCAACTTATATTCCTCCGCTATTTCAGGATCTTGGCTGTTGATTAAATATTGAAGCATATCTTCTGCAAGCTGTCTTGTTTCATCTGTTAAAGGGAATTTAACCTCTTCTGTTTTGATGCGTAAAGTCGGATGACCTTCGCGGACAATATCATCCATTAAAATCATAATAATCTTCCTTTCAACTTTGTAGTGCCTTATATATAAGTATACATCACGTCTGAAAACAATCACATGAAAAAAGAACTTATTTGAATATACTCAAAAAGTTTTTCTAATGCTATTAGATTTTCGGGAATAGGGTATTCTACTAGTGGAATAACTGTAGGTAAACGTGAGAATTATAAGGTTTAAACAAATTGTTATAATACAGATTTTAGATATTATTAGTACAGTATAGGACAGTAGAGGGGACGTATCATTTTAGAGAAAATCTTTGTTTATAGCCATAATATATGATTGACCGACAGTATTTTATTCAGTATACTGAGTGACAAGAATAAGTTGTACTAGTTAAAAAGGTGATTTATTTTAATACAGCTGAAAGGGAGATGTGACAAATGAGCAAGAAAAACAATAATATTTTTGATGCGAAACAAACGCTAACTGAAATCGAAGATAAATTTGAAATGTTTCAAATTTTGAATGAAGAAGGCGAAATTATAAATAAAGAGGCAGATCCGAAATTATCAGATGAGGAACTAGTTGAGTTAATGACACGTATGGTTTACACACGTATTTTAGATCAACGTTCAATATCATTAAATCGTCAGGGACGTTTAGGCTTCTATGCACCGACTGCTGGTCAAGAAGCTTCACAACTTGCTTCTCACTTTGCATTAGAACAAGAAGATTGGATTTTACCAGGTTACCGTGATGTACCTCAAATTGTATGGCATGGCTTACCTCTTGAAAAAGCATTTTTATTCTCACGTGGTCACTTCATGGGGAATCAGGTTCCTGAAGGTGTAAACGTTTTAGCTCCACAAATTATTATTGGAGCACAATATATTCAAGCTGCTGGGGTAGCACTTGGTATTAAAAAACGCGGGAAAAAAGCTGTTGCAGTAACTTATACTGGTGACGGTGGTTCTTCTCAGGGAGACTTCTATGAAGGCATTAACTTTGCAGGTGCATTTAAATCTCCAGCAATCTTCATCGTACAAAATAACCAATATGCAATCTCAACACCCCGTGAATTGCAAACAGCTGCGAAAACAATTGCACAAAAAGGTGTAGCAGCAGGCTTACCAAGTATTTTAGTAGATGGAATGGATGCGCTTGCAGTTTATGTAGCAACTCGTGATGCTCGTGAGCGCGCGGTGAATGGTGAAGGGCCAACATTAATTGAAACAATGTGTTACCGTTATGGTCCTCATACAATGGCTGGGGATGACCCAACTCGTTACCGTACTTCTGATACAGATAATGAATGGGCTCAAAAAGATCCTCTAGTTCGCTTCCGTAAATACCTAGAAGCAAAAGGTATATGGGATGAGAAGAAAGAAGAAGCGGTAATTGAGCGAGCAAAAGAAGAAATTAAAGAAGCAATCAAAAAAGCAGATGCTGCTCCAAAACAAAAAGTAACGGAGTTAATGGAAAATATGTATAAAGGCGAAATGCCATCTAATCTAAAAGAACAGTATGAAATCTATAAAGAGAAGGAGTCGAAATAACCTATGGCACAAATGACGATGATTCAAGCAATTACAGATGCACTTCGCACAGAATTAAAGAATGATGAAAACGTTCTTGTATTCGGGGAAGATGTAGGTGTCAACGGTGGGGTATTCCGCGCGACAGAAGGCCTACAAAAAGAATTTGGGGTAGACCGCGTTTTTGATACACCATTAGCAGAATCAGGTATTGGTGGCTTAGCAGTTGGCCTTTCTCTTCAAGGATTCCGTCCAGTTCCTGAAATTCAATTCTTCGGTTTCGTTTATGAAGTAATGGATTCAATCAGTGGCCAGCTAGCACGTATGAGCTACCGTAGTGGTGGCGTCTACAATGCTCCAGTAACAATCCGTTCACCATTTGGTGGTGGTGTGCACACACCTGAAATGCACTCAGATAGCTTAGAAAACTTAATGACAGCACAACCAGGATTAACAGTTGTTGTTCCATCAACACCATATGATGCAAAAGGTTTACTTATTTCTTCTATTCGTAATGACAACCCAGTTATTTTCTTAGAGCATTTAAAACTATACCGTTCATTCCGTGAAGAAGTGCCTGAGGAAGCATACGAAATTCCACTAGGAAAAGCGGATGTAAAACGTGAAGGTACTGATTTAACAATTGTTGCTTACGGTTTAATGGTTCATGAAAGCTTAAAGGCTGCAGAAGAACTTGAAAAAGAAGGACATTCTGTAGAAGTAATTGACTTACGTACAATTCAACCAATCGATGTGGAAACAATTATCGCATCTGTTGAAAAAACAGGTCGTGCAATCGTTGTCCAAGAAGCTCAAAAACAAGCAGGTATCGCTGCGAACGTAGTAGCAGAAATTACAGAGCGTGCAATTTTAAGCTTAGAGGCTCCTGTTCTTCGTGTGGCTGCACCAGATACTGTGTACCCATTCCCACAAGCTGAAGGTGTTTGGTTACCAAACTACAAAGATGTAATGGAAACAGCGAAAAAAGTTTTAACATTCTAAATAAAGCTTCTAAACTTGAACAACAGTAAATAGAAAGGATGGGTACACATGGCATTTGAATTCAGATTACCGGATATTGGCGAGGGTATTCACGAAGGCGAGATTGTGAAATGGTTCGTTAAAGCTGGAGATACAGTAAAAGAAGACGATATTCTTTGTGAAGTACAAAATGATAAAGCAGTAGTAGAAATCCCTTCACCAGTTGAAGGAACAGTAGAGGAAGTTTTAGTAGGAGAAGGGACAGTTGCCGTAGTTGGCGATGTTTTAATCCGATTAGACGCACCTGGCTATGAAGACTTAAAGCTAAAAGGTGACGATCATGCCGAAGCAAAAACAGAGGCACAAGTTCAAGCAACTGCTGAATCTGGTCAGAACGTAGAAAAAGCTCCTGCTAAAGAGGAAAAGGCACCAGAAACAGCCCCTGAAAAAGCTCCAGAAAAAGTGGAGACAGTAGTTGATGAAACAAAACGTGTGATCGCGATGCCTTCTGTACGTAAATTTGCCCGTGATAACGATGTAAATATTCGTGAAGTGAAGGGTACAGGCAAAAACGGTCGAATCCTTAAAGAAGATATTGAAAACTTCTTAAAAGGTGGCGGCACTGTAGAGGCTGAAACTGCAACTATCGAAACATCAGAAGATACAGTTCAACAAGAAACGTCTACACCAGCAGCACCAGTAGTTCTTGAGGGGGATTTCCCAGAGACTCGTGAAAAAATGTCGGGTATTCGAAAAGCGATTGCTAAAGCGATGGTACACTCGAAACAAACGGCTCCTCATGTTACACTAATGGATGAAGTCGATGTAACAGCTCTTGTAGCACATCGTAAAAAATTCAAAGATATCGCTGCCGAAAAAGGTGTGAAATTAACATACTTACCATATGTAGTGAAAGCACTTATTTCAACTTTACGCGAGTTCCCAGAATTTAATCGCTCATTAGATGATGCAACACAAGAAATTATCCAAAAGCATTACTACAACATTGGTATTGCAGCAGATACTGAAAGAGGCTTACTAGTACCAGTTATTAAGCATGCAGATCGTAAATCTGTTTTTGCAGTATCAAATGAAATTAATGAACTAGCGACGAAAGCTCGTGAAGGCAAGCTTGCACCACATGAAATGAAAGGTGCTTCCATGTCCATTACGAATATTGGCTCTGCGGGAGGACAATGGTTCACACCAGTTATTAACCATCCTGAAGTAGCAATTCTAGGTATTGGTCGAATTTCAGAAAAACCTGTAATAAAAAATGGTGAAATTGTAGCCGCACCTGTGTTAGCATTATCATTGAGCTTTGACCATCGTATGATCGATGGAGCCACTGCGCAAAATGCTTTAAATCACTTAAAGCGTTTGTTAAGTGAGCCAGAATTATTATTAATGGAGGCGTAACAAAAATGGTAGTAGGAGATTTCCCAATCGAAACAGATACTCTTGTCATTGGTTCAGGTCCTGGAGGATATGTAGCCGCAATTCGTGCAGCTCAAACTGGCCAAAAAGTAACAATCGTTGAAAAAAATGTACTTGGTGGTGTGTGCTTAAACGTAGGTTGTATCCCATCAAAAGCATTAATTTCAGTAGGGCACCGTTTTGAGCAAGCTAAACATTCAGATGACATGGGAATTATCGCTTCTGATGTGAAATTAGACTTCTCAAAAGCACAAGCATTTAAAGACAGCGTTGTTAAAAAATTAACTGGCGGTGTTGAAGGCTTACTTAAAGGTAATAAAGTTGAAATCGTACAAGGTGAAGCTTATTTTGTTGACGCTCATTCAGTGCGTATCATCAATGGTGAATCTGCTCAAACTTACACATTTAACAATGTTATTATCGCAACAGGTTCTCGCCCAGTTGAAATTCCAACATTCAAATTCTCTGAGCGTGTTATCAATTCTACAGGCGCACTTTCTTTACAAGAAGTACCTGGTAAATTAGTTGTGATCGGTGGCGGCTATATCGGTACTGAGCTAGGTTCAGCTTATGCAAATCTTGGCTCACAAGTAACAATTATCGAAGGCGGTAAAGATATTTTAGCTGGCTTCGAAAAACAAATGACGCAAATCGTGAAAAAAGGCCTTAAAAAGAAAGGCGTTGAAATTGAAGTTAACGCATCTGCAAAAGGCGTTGAAGAAACTGAAAACGGCGTAGTCGTAACATATGAGGTTGGCGGAGAAGAGAAAAAAGTTGAAGCTGATTACGTATTAGTAACTGTAGGTCGTCGTCCAAATACAGATGAAATGGGTCTTGCTGAAATCGGAGTTGAATTCGGTGAACGCGGTCTAATCAATGTTGACAAACAATGTCGTACAAATATTCCAAACATCTATGCAATTGGTGATATCGTTGCAGGTCCTCAACTTGCACATAAAGCATCTTACGAAGGTAAAGTTGCTGCTGAAGCGATTGCTGGTGAAAAATCAGTTGTTGATTATCTTGCTGTACCTGCTGTATGCTTTACAGATCCAGAGATGGCAACAGTTGGTTACAACGAAGAGCAAGCAAAAGCAGAAGGCATTGAGTACACTGCAGCGAAATTCCCATTCGCAGCAAACGGCCGTGCTCTTGCATTAAACCAAACAGAAGGTTTTGTGAAGCTAGTGGCTCGTAAGGAAGATGGCTTATTAATTGGTGCACAAATCATTGGTGCTGGTGCATCTGATATGATCGCTGAAATGGGTCTTGCAATCGAAGCTGGTATGACGGCTGAAGATATTGCACTAACAATCCATGCTCACCCAACATTAGGGGAAATTACAATGGAAGCTGCTGAAGTATTACTTGGCAATCCTATTCATATTGTAGCGAAACGATAATATAAATATAGGAGTGTAGCAAAGAGAGTGTTTTATTCGCTTTGCTACACTCCTTTTGTATAGAACAGCTATTAAATTTTACTTTATAAATAAAAGGTAGTATGATAATTGATAATTATTATCAATTAAGGATGAAGGAATGGGTTACGATGAACGAGCGCTATCGAACATTTATTTTATTAGCACAATACCGATCATTTACCGAAACAGCGAAGCATATGTTTTGTTCCCAACCAACCGTTTCGCAGCATATTCAGCAATTAGAAAAAGAGTTAGGCTGTCAGTTGATCTCACGAAAAAAACGGCAAATCGAGTTAACTACCCAGGGTGAAATTGTGTTGGCTTATGCACAGAAAATGCAGGAAATGGAACAGCAATTGCGCTTAGCAGTAAAGCAGACGCAGCAGGAAAATATCAAACTCTATATAAGTCACTATATTGCTGATAGCTTTTTTAATGAGCTATTCGATAAAAATAATACAACCTATCAGCAATATCCCTATGAAATTAATAGCTTTTGCTACGAGGATTTAAAAAGTAGTTTAGTGGAGAATCATGCAAAGTTTGCGGTAATGCCGATTTATAATGCTGATACAATTGTTCACCAGTCATTTGACATTGATATTTTATTTGAGGAAGAGTTTGTGTTAGTGATGGCAGCCGATCACCCTTTAGCAAGCCGCAAAATCATCTATGCAAGAGATTTGAAAAACTTATCAATGCTATTGCCCCAAAGCCCTTATTTGGGTCAACATATTAAAGAAGCTTTACATAAGAAGGCTGTACCTGTTTATTATATACAAATGACAAACTTTGAGATTATCAAAAAAGCTGTCCAGCAGGGGATGGGCGTATCTTTTTTACCCTATAAATCAATAGAGGATAGTTTAGATAAATTAACGTTTAAATATGTGAAAGGTCTAAGTATTAAACGAAAGAATGGGATTGTATTTAATCGAAATCAAATTTTAAACGAGCAAGAACAAGCTTTTTGTGAACGTATCAAAAAAAATCTAAAGATGGTGTCTGTCAGGTAAGCTGAGCTTATAAAAGGTAATAGAAATCCTTTGTAGCATTTTTTCTAGTATGCTTCTCCAGTATATTCATAAAAAATGTCATATAAAGAGAAATCCGAACAATACTACGAAGCATGTGTGTGAAGGTTTCGTACTTGCTCGGGTTTTTTATTTTAATACAACCTCTCTATGTCATGTTAACTATATTATTTGACTTCATTTTGGAATTTTTCTATCAACGTTTTCAAGTATACAATTTATTATTTATTGCAGAAAACCCTCACTTAACAAATGGATTTGCAGCCTTCTATAAGAAAATATAATAGCATAATTAAAGATTTTTATAATGTGAGAAAAATGTATAAGTAGTCAATGAAAATTAAAATACTAAACTACAAATGATATTGATAATCGTTATCAATGATGATATAGTTCGAAATGCAAGACACTGTAAGGAGGTATGTAGGTGACAAAGGATTATATTGTTATTCATCCTTGTAATATTTTTTCTCAAGGCCAGGCAGATGAACGCTTTGACATTATAGATATGTATGATTTACCGAATGTTGAGCTATCTTCTTATAAATGTATGGTCATTTTAGGATTTGCCGATCAAGAGTTTTTGCAGGAAGAGCGGCAAATAATTGCTGATTTTTTGGCAAGTAAAAAGATCGTATGCTTTTTTGGTAACTTAGTAACAGATTGGTTGCCAGGGCAGCAGGCATTTATTGCAAAGGAAATTCACAACCATTGGGATTATGACATTTCGATTGCCAAGCAACATGTAATTTTTGAAGGGGTAACAGAAGAGGATATGACAATAAATAAAGGAGTGAAAGGATTTTTTGCTCGCGGACACCATCCAGCCCCAGCGGATGCAGAAATATTATTAATCTTGCCAGATGGTGAGCCTGTGACATTTATTGATCGAAGCTCAACAAACGGTACGATTTTTATGCATGCAGGTAATAATCTTTTTCATATTGGTGGTATGGTACCGGCAACAACGAAAACAACAAATCGCATTCCTGCACAGCTAATGCAGTGGGTACAGGAGGAATATAGATATTTAACGGAGGGAGGGGCAAGTGATGCGTAAAATAGCTGTTATGTATAGTGGTAGCTCACAGCATTGGCGTACATATAAGACATCTGAATTTGCTCAGTATATCGACCAACTGATTCCAGCACGTCAGTTAGAGGAGGAAAATTTAGAGGCTTTTGATGTATTAATCATTCCCTCTCAAACACATACAGGACTATTAGATCGCAATATCCAAAAAATCCATGATTTCGCCAACACAGGGAAGGTAGTGGTCACATTTGGTCCACAGCATCGAGATTGGTTGCCGATGCATAATTGGGAATTCAGACCGACTAATTTTTGGTGGTGGCTTGAACCGAATGCGGATAGTGGCTTACGTTTATTAGGAACAGCGCATGATTTATTTACGAATTATATTACATTGGAGGATGCAACATGGCATCAGCATGGTGTGTATTGGCCAAATGAGGGCTGTGAAGTATTGGTAGCGACTGATGATGGCGGTGCTGTTTTATATATTGATCGTGTAAATACAAATGGTGTATGGGTGAATACAACCTTGGATCCGGATTTTCATTTTGGTTCCTATTTTATGCCAGCAACAGAGCGTTTTTTACGAGGCTTTTTACCTTGGTTAAAGAATGGGCAACTCTAAAGAAATTTTTTAATAAAAGAAAGTAGGGATATGGTGGAAGCTATTGCTTATGTTGGCATTGATATTCAATTTACTCGATTAACGGCTGAGGATCGTGAACGTGGCTTAGTATTTTTATATTTATATGATTTACCCTATGCCGATTTAACGGCCTATGCAGGAGTAATTATCACGAATCATGTAGAAGAGCAATTTCTAATGGAACATAAAGCGATTTTAGATGAATATTTACTGAATGGTGGCGTTATCTTTTCATTGACAGAAATATCATTGCCGTGGTTGGCAAATGTAGCGAATTGGAAGCGCTCTCCGATTCCCTTGAAAGATCGAGAAATTATTATTGAGCCATCGGATTGTTCTTTATTTAAAGGGATAGAGCCCTATGATATTAATTATCGAAAAGGTGTGCGGGGCTTCTTTTCTCGTGGCTATTTCGAAAAAATTCCAGCATATGCAGAAGTGCTAATTACCGATCAAAGCGGTGTACCGATACTTTATGTTGACCGACATTCAACAAATGGCACGATTTTTGCAGGGGCAGGAACTGATATTTACAAGGTATTTATTCATGAAGAAAATACGTCCAAAAAGCTTAGTATACAAATGCTAGCTTGTATTCGGGAGGAAGCTATCCGCAATTATGCAAATGGAGGTATTAGTAAATGATCGGGATTGTAACAAATGGCTTACCATTTCAAAATCGCTTTTTTGCGGAACAAGAATTTCATTATTTATATGATGAAGTGCTACACATTCGCCACCTCCATCAATATGATTTAACAAAGTATGACACACTTATTTTATCATGTCGCTTAGATATCCGTTCTTTAAAGCGGTATCAGTCACAATTACTGAAATTTATGAATGCTGGTAAAAGACTAATAATTTTTGGAGAAATAGTGGATTGCTGGTTTCCGACAATTGATTGGGAAGATTCAGAGGTCAATTTTAGCTGGTGGGTGCGAGATGGTGGTGATCTACCAATGGAAATGCAAAATAAAGTACATTCGCTATTCAATTATATTACATTACGTGATATGAAGTGGCATTATCATGGCTCTTTTTTACCGCCACAAGGAGCACAATCATTATTGGATATACCAAACGGACGATCGTTATTTTATGTAGATAATGTAAGCTTTAATGGCGAGCTAATTGTCACAACATTAGATCCAATGTTTCATATTGGGCTAGGCTTTATTGATCAATCAAAACCATTTTTACATGGTATCGCCAAATGGCTAAGGGAGGAAGAAAAACATTGAAGAAATATGGACTTTTCGCTACGGTAGCACTAACAATGATGCTTGCAGCTTGTAATAATGACAATGAGCAGACACAAAAAAATGCTGAACCACTGGAAAAGGAGTCGTCAACGGAGGTGCAAACGACAACGGAAGAAAAGCTTGTTGTTGACCAATTAGGGCGTGAGGTAACTGTGCCAAATTCGGTGGATCGTGTTGTTATGGGCGGTATTTTGCCATATTTCTCAACATGGTATGTTGCAACAAACTCAACAAAGGAAATTGTCGGTATGCATCCAAATTCATATAATGCAGCAAAACATTCGATGCTAGCTAAAATGTCTCCAGATGTCTTAAAGGCAGATACGTCGTTTATTCAAAATGGTGAGGTTAATGTAGAAGAATTAATGAAAGCCAATCCACAATTATATATAGAGTTAGCAACAGATGAGAAATCAATTAATAAGGTAACCGAGGCTGGTATTCCCGTTGTAGCATTAAAGGCAATCGATGCGGCTGCGGCAGAGCCATTAGCTACATTTAATAGTTGGTTAGAAGTAACAAGCCAAATAACTGGTACAACAGAACGTGCCAATCGTTTCCTAGAGGAAGGGAAAAAAGTACAAGCTCAATTAGATGAAAAATTAAAAGCAATTGAAGAAAAAGACAAGCCTCGTGCAATGATGTTGTTTAGACATAATGAAAAGTCGATTACAATTGGCGGAAAAAATTTCTTTGGTAACCAATGGCTCAATGCAACAGGAGCAATTGATGTAGCTGAAGATGATATACAAGGGCAAAAAGAGGTCAATATGGAACAAATTTATGCTTGGAACCCAGATATTATATTTATTACTAACTTTACGGAAACACAGCCAGCTGATTTACTTGAAAACAAGGTAGAAGGGCAGGATTGGAGTCAGATAAAGGCGGTGCAGGAGGGCAAGGTGTATAAGATTCCATTAGGGATTTATCGCTGGTTCCCACCAAGTGGTGATGCGCCATTAATGTTAAAATGGCTAGCGCAAAAAAATCATCCTGCATTATTTGATTATAAAATCGAGGATGAGATAAGGGCGTATTACAAAGATTTCTATGAATTCGATGTGACAGATGAAGAGATTCAAGCTATTTTAAATCCTTCATCAGAGGCAGCTAAATATTAAGGAATGATTCGTAAATGCAAACCTGGAAAAAGATTATTTTATGGATTCTACCATTGGGCATCGCCATCATTTCACTTGGTGTAGGCCGCTTTGAGGTTGGCATCGAGCAGCTATTAAAAATTCTTGCCTCACAGATTATCCCGATTGAACCGACATGGACAGAGATGGAGGAAACAGTTGTTATTAATATTCGGCTACCACGTATTCTTCTCGCATTGTTAATTGGCGGTGGTTTAGCTATTGCAGGGGCTAGCTTTCAAGGGATGTTTGGTAATCCGCTAGTATCACCAGATATTTTAGGTGTTTCGGCGGGGGCAGGCTTTGGCGCTTCTCTTGGTATTTTATTGTTTGGACAAAATTTTGCTACACAGATCATGGCATTGCTTTTTGGATTAGGTGCCATTGGCTTTACATTTTTCATTGCTGGTGCGCGCAAAAATGCCCCGATATTTATGTTTGTCTTAGCAGGTGTTATTACATCGGCACTGTTTAATGCGCTTATTTCGTTAACTAAATTTGTAGCTGATCCAGAAGAAAAGCTTCCTGCCATTACCTATTGGCTGATGGGAAGCTTAGGAACGGTTACTTATAAAGATTTATATATTGGGGGACCATTGATACTTATCGGCATGTTGATACTTTATTTCCTAAGATGGCGTTTAAATATTTTAACGCTCCCAGAGGATGAGGCAAAATCAATGGGAATCTCCGTAGTGCCATTAAAATGGATGATTATCTTTGGTGCTACATTGATTACTGCGGTGTCTGTTGCGGTTGCAGGAATTGTTGGCTGGGTAGGTTTGATTATTCCACATGTTGCACGTATGCTTGTTGGAAATAATAATCAGCATGTACTCCCAATGTCGATTGCTATTGGTAGCGTCTATTTGTTACTAATTGATAATTTAGCACGTTCTATAACAGCAACAGAAATACCTTTATCTATTTTAACAGCGATTATTGGTGCACCATTCTTTGCTTATTTACTACGTAAATCTGGAGGTGGATGGGCATGATCATTGAAGTGAAAAATGGCAATTTTTATTATGAAAAGCATCGCAAGAAATCTCAAAATCTTTATGTGAATAATATTAATTTTACACTGGAGCCAGGCCAGATTATGGCGATACTTGGCCCGAATGGTGCTGGAAAGACAACGATGCTCAAATGTATTACAGGGCTACTAGAGTGGAAGCAGGGAGAAACGTATATAGATGATAAGCCTCTGTCTGCTGTTAAACGTAAGGAGCTTTGGCAACGTATTGGCTATGTACCACAAGCGCATAAAATGGTATTTGGTTTTACGATAGAAGAGCTTGTTGTGATGGGACGAGCCCCTTTTATTAGTACATTAGCACAGCCATCAAAAAAAGATTTAGAAGCGGCACATTTGGCACTGGATACAATTGGTATCGCCCATTTAGCCAAAAAATCATGTAATGAGGTAAGTGGTGGCGAGTTACAGCTAGCTTTAATAGCTCGTACACTGGTGGCCGATCCAGAAATACTTATTTTAGATGAGCCAGAGTCGCATTTGGATATTCAAAAGCAAATTATTATCTTACAAACTATCAAGCAGTTAGCAGGAGAGCGCGACATTTCTTGTATTATTAACACACATTATCCTAATCATGCCTTTTATTTAGCTGATCGGGTTCTAATGACAGCAAAAAACAAGGGTGTTGTCTATGGTACTGTACGTGAAATCATGACGGAGGAGCGGATGCAGGCGTTTTTTGGGATTGAGCTTAAGAAAATATTATATGAAGAAGAGAATTATATAGTAGAAACAATGGTGCCGCGTGCATTAGGGGCAGAAAAGCGGGAATAATCGTTAGGGCTGTGCAAAAAGATTTTTGCGCAGCTCTTTTGCTTGTTGTTCAAGTCACAGCATAGGACTATACCATTCGATAGTGCCTTAAAATGTTATTTACAGGCCTCCTTAATTATTCAGAATAATCGATAAATGCTATAATAGTAGCATTGTAGAAAGTAAGGGAGGGTATAATCATGGAGCTTAACTTAACAGGGAAAGTAGCGATTATTACAGGGTCAAGTAAAGGAATTGGCTATTATACCGCAATGCAGCTTGTCAAAGAGGGCGCGAAAGTGGTGCTATGTGCGCGTGGCGAAAAACAGCTTCAGGTAGCAGCAGGCTGTATAAAAAATGAAACAGGTGAAGAGGTTTTAATTGTTCCAACAGATACAACAAAGGAAAAAGATTGTAAAAAGCTAATAGAGCGTACAATTGGACACTATGGTCAGATTGATATTCTTATTAATAACGCAGGGACAGCTTCAGCTAATCCTTTTGAAGCTGTTAGCAGTAAGCTATGGCAAGCTGACTTAGATTTAAAAGTATTTGGTGCTATTCACTGCTCAAAATACGCTGTGCCTTATATGCGCAAGGTTGGTGGCGGGGCAATTGTGAATGTGACAGCAGTGATGGCGAAAACACCTCCTGCAAGCTCACTTCCAACAACGGTCAGCCGTGCTGCAGGACTTGCGTTAACAAAGGCAATGAGCAGAGATTTAGGAAGAGATAATATTCGTGTAAACTCCGTTTGCATTGGCCTTATTCGTAGTGATCAACTCGAAAAGAAATGGAAGCGGGAAGAACCGAATTTATCTTGGGAAGAATATTCGCACAACATCGGTCAAGCGATTCCACTTGGCCGTGTAGGGGACACACAGGAGGCCGCAAATGTAATTACGTTTTTAGTATCAGATGCAGCTAGTTATGTAACAGGTACAGCCATTAATATTGATGGTGGCTCGGGACATGCATTATAGTAATATGTTTGTAGATAAGAATTTTAGTGTTGCTTCGCTGGTTAGAAAAAATAGCTTATTAAAAGGGAACGCTGTATTCAGCCTTTGTACGTTAAGATGAAGTGATTGGACCTAGCCATTACATCGAAATTTGCTAGTGTAAAATCAATGCTTCGATCATTATTCTATTAAAGTCAAGTAAAAGCACCTTATTCATAAAATGGGTATAGTGCTTTTTCATGATGCTATTTATGATGTCTTTTTTGAATATGTTCGAATACCTCTTTGTGAATTTCTTCATCGGCGCTATTTCCATGGCTCGTTTGCAATGCAATATCTCATCATATACAATGAAGGCAAAATAAATAAGTGGGTGAGGGTTCTATGAAAGCTAAAGATATTATCGTTATATTCCAAGAAAAAGGATTGATACTTGATACGCAAGAGATAAGGGGAAAGGGATACGATCATACCGAGCTACTGACCGATTTTGCAAAAGCACCCTACAAAACCCTATTTTATTTCGGCTTTGCAGATGAGCATTCAGACATGTCAGTTTCATTGTCCTTCCTGCATAGTATCTGCCAGAAATTCATAGGCGTGATTTCAAATGATCCAGATGTTGAAATCACAAAAACCGTCAAAATCCTAGATAATGCTATGTTGTCAGAAATGCTTTATGCAGTGCCGTATGTGGTGGGGGAGGAGTATATTAGCATTGAATGGCTAACTGATTTTTGGACTGAACTTACAAATGTCTTTGAACAAGAAATTGCTGCTTGGAATGGTACGGTGGGATCCTTTTTAACGACATACAATGCTAAGTTGAATATAGCAGGTCGAGTGTTTTTTCATCTTGTAGAAAATAAATCAGAAGAATATCCATTTGCTTTTTTGGCAACATATTCTACTGAAACAGCTAATAAGGCTGTGGATATGCCGTTGAAAAACGCGTTAGTGGAATATAAAGATAGTCAGGATTTACTGTTAAAATTGCTTGCAACTGTAAGCCGTGCTGCTGATCGTAGTAATTTTATTTCTGAGCTTGTTGAAAGTGGGGAACTGTTTTCTCCTCTGCAATTTGATATAGATGAAGCCTATACGTTCTTGAAAGAGATTCCTCTTTATGAGGAATGCGGAATAATTTGTCGTATGCCAGATTGGTGGAAAAAGAAAAGTGGGGGTTTGAGACTCTCTATTTCTATTGGTGGAAAAGAGCCTGCAGTAGTGGGAATGGAAGCTTTAGTTAGTTGTAAGCCTAGCCTGATTTTGGATGGTCAAGAACTCTCTAAAGAAGAGTTAGAAGTGCTTTTGTCACAGGCAGCAGGATTGACTTTCTTAAAGGGGAAATGGATTGAAGTTGATCATCACAAACTCAATGCTGCACTTGAGGCCTTTGAAAAAGTCGAAAACATGGGTGATATGACGTTGGCAGAAGCCATGCGAATGGAACTAGGAATTGCCCAAAATGGGTTGCCTGAAATTGGTGATACAGTAGAAATCACGAATGGTGAGTGGTTACAGACATTACGTTATCAACTTACCAATCCCACACAATTGGGCAAGCTAAAGCTAGGTGCAGATTTCCATGCAACACTTCGACATTATCAACAAGATGGTTTCCATTGGTTAGCACTTATGAAAAGTATTGGATTTGGTGCACTGTTGGCGGATGATATGGGCCTGGGGAAAACGGTGCAGATTATTGCGCTTTTGGAGTATTTCCGACAGCAAGGCAAATATAAAGCGCTGTTAATTATTCCAGCATCCTTAATTGGCAACTGGCAAAAAGAACTTGACCGTTTTGCACCAAATATTCATTATGCGGTATTGCATGCTAAAAATACGGAAATAAACGATGAGGTTGATTTATTTATTACTACTTATGGTATGGCACGGCGTTTAGAACATTTGAATAATCAGAGATGGGATTTACTTATTTTAGATGAGGCGCAGGCGATAAAAAATCCTGGAACTGCACAAACAAAGGCTATCAAGCAATTGGATGCTTCCTTTAAAATTGCCATGACGGGTACACCGATTGAGAATAAGCTGGCAGATTTATGGTCATTATTTGATTTCCTGAATGCAGGATTGCTTGGTACAGCCAAGGAGTTTTCTACTTATGCTAAAAACATTAAGGAAAATGGTTCATATGCTAAATTAAGAAATGTGGTTAATCCCTTTATTTTACGCCGATTGAAAACTGATAAATCGATTATCAATGACTTGCCTGATAAGGTGGAAATCAAGGCATATACAACATTAACTAGTAAACAGGCTATATTGTATCGGGGCTTAGTGCAAGATTTGGAGCATCAGCTTGAAACTACTGAAGGTATTCAGCGTAAGGGCATGGTGCTAGCGGCTATTACAAAATTTAAGCAA
This sequence comes from Lysinibacillus macroides, assembly GCF_001281525.1. Lineage (GTDB taxonomy): Bacteria > Bacillota > Bacilli > Bacillales_A > Planococcaceae > Lysinibacillus > Lysinibacillus macroides. Next base: position 253,176 of record NZ_LGCI01000005.1, read on the forward strand.
ATTTGTAATCATCCTGACCAGTATTTGGGGCAATCCACTTATAAAAATACAGCTAGTGGAAAATTTGAAAAATTGCAAGAAATTTGTGAAACTATTTATGAAAAGCGAGAGCGTGTGTTAGTATTTACACAATTCAAGGAGATGACTGAACCGCTTGCTGATTTCCTGAGCCTGATTTTTGAGCGCAAAGGACTTGTGTTACATGGTGGTACAACTGCAAAAAAACGCACAGAAATGGTAGAGCAATTCAATGGGGTAGACTATGTACCATTTATGGTGTTGTCTTTAAAAGCAGGCGGTGTTGGATTGAATTTAACAGCAGCAAACCATGTGATTCATTTCGATCGTTGGTGGAATCCCGCCGTGGAAAATCAAGCGACGGATCGGGCGTTTCGTATTGGTCAAACAAAAAATGTCATGGTACACAAATTTATTACTGCTGGCACAATTGAAGAAAAAATTGATGCAATGATTGCAGAAAAACAACAACTTTCGGGTGATATTATTGCGGCTACTGGTGAACAATGGATTACTGAAATGAGCAATGATGAACTCATGCAACTGTTTACATTGGAGGTGTAAGTTATGCATGAATTTTATGAATATACACCTGTTGCAAAGAAACAACAAGCTGCGCAAAAGGCATTGGAAAAATTACAAAAGAAGCAGCCAGATGTTAGGCCAATTGTGATTACTGGCAATAAAATTGCCAAAACATGGTGGGGCAATGCTTGGAATAAAAACCTAGAGGCATATGCGGATTTCTCTAACCGTATCACGCGCGGACGTAGTTATGTGCGCAATGGTTTTGTTTTGGATTTACAGATTGATACAGGGCATGTAAATGCGATTGTCGCAGGAAGCAGACGAACACCCTACGAAGTGCAGATTTCCATTACTGCACTTGCTGAAGATCGTTGGAAAGCAATTACAGAAATCTGTGGTCGAAGCATTGCAGGAATTGAGCAACTGGCACAAGGAAAATTTCCTAAAGAATTAGAAACCTTGTTTATTCAACAAGGACAAGGCTTATTTCCGACACCAGATGAAATTCAATTTTCTTGTAGTTGTCCAGATTGGGCAAATATGTGTAAACATGTTGCTGCTGTGTTGTATGGTATTGGTGCACGATTTGATGAAGATCCGACCCTGTTCTTTAAACTGCGAAATATTGAAGTAGAGGCACTTATTAAGAAGTCTGTGGAAGAAAAGATGGAAAATATGCTGAAAAACGTAGGAAGAAAAACCCATCGCGTTATGGATGATGCAGCTATTACAGATTTGTTTGGACTATAGATTTTAGAAATTAAGCAAACAAGATTGCTATTCTAGGAAATAGAGTGCAGTCTTGTTTTTTTGTATTATACGGTTATGAGAAGGTATGTTTTATCAGAAATAAAAGCCTCTAGTCTTTTATCTATTAGTTTTCTGAAATTATAATAGACAGAAAATTCCTACAGATGTAGAATGGATGACATGGGGGGTGAAAAGTGGCAAAATGCTGAACGAAAATTTTGTTGCGATATTCTTACGAGTTGTGCGTATCATTGTTCAAATTGGCATACTGAATATTTATTATTACTTGGGAGTAGGTATCGTCTCTTATTTACATATTCCGCTTCCAGGCAGTATTGTGGGCTTACTTTTATTAGTGCTTTCACTCATTTTTAAACTAATTAAGGTTGAATATATTCAAGATGGTGCAGGCTTTTTAATTGGTGTGTTAACATTATTCTTTATTCCAGCAACAGTGGGGGTTATTGATTATCCAGAGCTTATGTCAGGTACAGGTTTACTTATTATTTTAGCTGTTATTGCCAGTACATTAATCTCTATTTATGTAACAGGGCTGCTCACACAAATTATTGAGAAAAAAGAATTGGCAAAAAAAGAAATGGCGATAAAAGAAGAGAAGGGGGAATTAACAGTTGATTGAGGTAATGGTTGTGTTAAGTACCATTGTGATGTTTATTTTATTTACAAAGCTTTATCAACGTTATCCCCATCCTATTATGATTCCTTTAGTGACAACCACGATTGTGAGTGCCGTTATTTTGCTGGTATTTGATATTCCTTATGCTACTTATATGAAGGGTGGGGAGTGGCTACAAAAAATGCTTGGGCCAGCTGTCGTTGCCCTTGCCTATCCTCTGTATAATCAACGAGCGATTATTATGAAGTATAAATATTCTATTTTATCAGGACTATTTATTGGGATGATTACAGGCTTGGTGACCATTTTTGGATTATTGAGATGGATTGGTGTAAAGGAAAGCTGGATGCTAACGGCGTTGCCTAAATCATTAACAACACCTGTAGGGATGCAGGTTAGTGAAATGATTGGAGGTATTCCTCCTTTAACAGCGGTTTTTGTGATGATTGCAGGGTTTGTAGGAGCGATCATCGGTCCATTAGTTATTAGGTATGGCAAACTTGATACGGCTGTTAGTAGAGGTGTAGCAATCGGCAGTGCTTCACATGGTGTAGGGCTTGTGAAATTAAGAGAATATGGGGAACAGGAGCTATCAGTTGGTTCATTATCTATGGGCTTAACAGCTGTAATTGGGGCATTTTTCTGTCCACTATTTGTCTATTTATTTATGTAAAGAGCTATATACAGCGAGTCTGTATATAGCTCTTTAGCATTTTAAACAACCTTATAAAATTATTATTTCTAAATAATTGGTTTGCGTTCTTTTATAACACGAATTGTCTTTAAGGATGTATCCTCTGGTCCTTGCACGGGTAGGCCAGCTTCGATATTCATCTGAATATAATGAATATTTTCTTGCGTAATTATTTCCCCGGGAATAAAAATTGGAATACCAGGAGGATAGACCATAATAAATTCTGCACAGATACAGTTGTCTGCTTCAGCAAGTGGAACGACTTCTGTATCTGCATAAAACGCATCACGTGGTGACATGGCAAGAGCTGGAATTTCTGGGACATTCACAACTGCCTCCGTAATAGCTGCTTCAGAATCAAATGTTTTTGACATACGACTCAACGCATTTACCAGAAGATTAATTTCCTTTTTTGTATCACCTAATGTGACTAAGCATAAAATATTGTATAGATCGGACAATTCTACTTCAATATTGGCATTATGACGTAGCCATTCCTCAGCTTGATGTCCCGAAATACCTAAATCCTTCACACTGATAAGAAGCTTTAACGGATCCATATCATAAGTTGCAGATGAGTGTAGTTTTTCTTTACCTGCACATTTTAAATGTGGAATTTGATTAATACGTTTACGTGCATCCCTTGCTAAACGCAACGCATCATCAATTAAATCATAGCCATGAATCGCTAGCTGACGTCGAGCTGTGTCGAGTGAAGCAAGCAATGGGTAGGATGTCGATGTAGTCATGAGCATGGAAAAAACTGCTTGTGCACGTTTTGCTGAAACGAGTCCTTCACGCACATTTAAAATAGATGTTTGTGTCATGGAACCACCAAGCTTATGTACACTTGTAGCTGCCATATCAGCACCAGCTTCCATGGCTGAATAAGGTAAATCATCATGAAATTTAATGTGGACGCCATGTGCTTCATCTACTACTACTGGAATATTGTGGCTGTGAGCGATTTCAACAATGCGTTTTAAATCAGCTGTAAAGCCATAATAAGTTGGGTTAATAACAAGTACTGCTTTTGTATCTGGATAAGCAGTTAAAGCCTTTTCGACAGCTTCAGGAGAGATGCCATGAGAAATCCCATATTCACTGTCAACTTCAGGATGAATAAAAATTGGGATTGCACCAGCAAATACAATAGCTGACATAATAGATTTATGAACATTCCGTGGTACTAGAATTTTATCACCTGGACCGACAACGGTCAGAATCATCGTCATAATGGCGCCACTAGTACCTTGAACGGAAAAGAATGTATGATCAGCACCAAAGGCTTCTGCTGCAAGGGTTTGAGCTTCTTTAATAGCCCCCTTTGGTGAATGTAAATCGTCTAGTGGAGCAATATTAATTAAATCAATTGATAAAACGTTGTCGCCGACGAATTCTCGGAAAGCAGGGTCCATCCCCTGTCCTTTTTTATGACCTGGAATATGAAATTGAATAGGATGTCTGTTCCGATGTTTAAGTAATACGTCGAACAATGGAGTCTCTAATTGTGACAACGCAGGTACCACCTCACTTTATAATATCTAGGAAAACAAATGAATTATAGCACCTAACGACACGAAAAAATAGACTTTTCACAAAAAATAAAAGGATTTTTTCAGGATATCGAGAAGTTAGTAGCGTATGAAAGGGGAGGTTTTATGAATTGGCATACACGTGTAACAGAGCTTTTGCAGGTTAAATATCCAATTATTCAAGGAGGACTAGCTTATTTAGCCTATGCAGATCTAGCAGCAGCGGTGTCGAATGCTGGCGGTCTTGGACAAATAACTGCTATGAGTTTACGAGATCCTGATTTATTACGAGCAGAGATTCATAAAGTGCGTACATTAACGGATAAACCCTTTGGTGTAAATTTCGCAATTGGGATGCATGGTCAAGGCTATGAAGATATGGTGCGTGTTGCGGTTGAGGAAGAAGTACCTGTGGTGACAATGACTGGTGGCAATCCAGCACCTATTTTTGAATTGCTAGCGGGAACGAATAGTAAAAAATTAGTTCTCGTTGCTGCACGGAGACAGGCACAAAAGGCAGAGCAGCTTGGAGCAGATGCTGTAATGGTAGTTGGACAAGAGGGCGGTGGGCATCTTGGACGCGACGATGTGGGAACGATGGTGCTTGTGCCACAAGTTATAGACAGTGTAAAAATTCCAGTCATTGCCTCAGGTGGTATTGGCGATGGTCGCGGCTGGATGGCTGCACATGCATTAGGCGCTGAAGGCATTGAAATGGGCACGCGCTTTATTGCAACAAAGGAATGTGTGGATGCATCAGAAGCTTATAAGGAAGCGCTACTTGCCAGCACAGAGGCGGATACAACGATTATTAAACGTTCGATTGGTGCACCAGCACGAGCATTACGCAATGAGTTTACAGCACAAATATTAGAAATTGAGCAGAAAACACCAACATATGAGGCATTAAAAGATTATATTAGTGGTTCAGCTAATAAGCGTTTTATTTGTGATGGGGATAAAAATCAAGGCTTTGGCTGGGCTGGTCAAGTGACGGGAATGATTCATGATATTCCCACTGTAGAGGAGCTAATCAATCGAATGGTTGCAGAAGCTGAAGGTATCCGAGTAAAATGGGGGCAATAACGTAAAGGTGGTTTTGTCAAATGGAATATTCCTACCCATTTTCAACTGATTGGTCTACAACGGAGATTGTAGATGTTGTGCAATTTTTTGAGGGAATTGAGCAAGCTTATGAAAAGGGCATTAAGCGTGAGATAATGCTTGCTAAGTATCGTCGCTTTAAAGAAATTGTGCCTTCACAAGCTGAGGAAAAATCAATTTTCCGTGAATTTGAAGAGGCGAGTGGCTATACTAGCTATCCCGTTATTAAACAAACAAAAGAGGCTGAGGATGGTTCGCTGATCAAAGCTGTTCCTAAGTATGGTCGATAAAAAATGGATGTGAGAATTTTCTCGCATCCATTTTTGTGTGTAAAAAAACAAGATGTTGTCTACACTACATGTATAAAAGCTCCTGTTATTTTCCTACAATGACGTTATAAACAGGCAGTAGGTGTTTAAAGGTTTCTTCGATAACTTGAGCTAGTTCACCTGCAGAAAGCTTAATGGCGTCATCCTTTGGAATATGTCGGCCTACTAAAAATTCGCCTTTTTTAACATCACGCAGGCGTACTAGCAGCGCATCAAGCTTGTCTTCTTTGGCTTCTTGGAGAGACATGGCTTCTGGAGACATATGATCACCTGACACAATAAAATCATCAGGAAGCTGTTCCAGCAATGTTTTATGAGCAAGAAGACGTTCAGCTATTATATTTTTTTGCGGTGCCTCATAAATAATCGCTAAGACGATGAATAAATGTGTGTGCCATAGACCAATCTGAAAGTGAGGCAATGATTTATAACCTCGTTTATAGGGAGCAAAGGCAACCCAGCTATCTTTTGGAGGATTAACAGTTCTACGAGCATGCTTGGCAACATGAGGGAAAAATTCTTCACCTAACTGACTAGAGAAATAAGCAGAAAAATTTTCACCAAGCTGATGAAATTTTGGACGTACATTCGTATTTAAAGCATCCATTCTTTGTTCTAATCCATTTATTGTAAAAACATGGAAGTCTTTAGTGGTCCATTTTATTTTTGACAATTTTATTTGCTCCTTTCGTTTTATCATGTTTATTTTACGATAAATTTGGGAAAAAATCTTATAACAAGAACTTTATCGAATGTAAAAAGTTTTTGTACAAAAATTAAAAAAAGGAAGTGGTTTTAATGAAACCAGTCGTGAAAATTATACGTAAAGTTGACATTGAAAAGCAATATGAACACATTTTACAATTAGAATTAGATTACGAATTAGCTTCCCTATTTGCAGCAATGAATGACAACAATGAAATTGAAATTGAAAAAAGTAAAAAACGTCTGGCAGAAATTCAGATGGAACTGGAAAGTTTGCACGCCTATGCGTAATCACAATCTCATACCCATTTAAAAATCACTTGCTGAATATTCCGACAGCAGGTGATTTTTAGTGTGACAAAGAGTAAAATAGGTATTACAACATAATGAAAGTATGTATATGTCATCAAGAATTTAGCTGTTAAGTAATGGGGAAAGGTTTAAATAACGAAAGTAAAGGGCCTTTTCTTATAATTCGAAGGGTGGGTTTTTAATGGATTTGCAACAAATGGATGAATTTGCGAAAAAGATTATTTTTGAAGCAGGAAGCCGTATTCGACAGGCCTTTTCCTATAATCTTGTGATTGAAACAAAATCAGGTGCCAATGATCTGGTGACAAATATTGATCGAGAAACTGAGTTATTTTTTATTGAACAAATTAAAGCCTTTGATCCAACGCATAAAATTTTAGGGGAAGAAGGAATGGGTGAAAAAGTCGAAACATTGGATGGTGTTGTTTGGATTATCGACCCCATTGACGGCACGATGAATTTTGTCAAGCAGCACCGTCATTTTATGATATCTATTGGTATTTTTGTGAATGGTGTAGGTAAGCTTGGTTACATATTTGATGTCATGCGCGAGGATTTATTTTATGGTATTGCAGGCCAAGGCGCATGGTATAATGATTCCCCATTGCGTAAATTGCAAGCTATTACAATGGAGGAAGCGGTTATTGGTATTAATTCACATTGGGTAGCACCCAATCGACATATTCATCATGAGAAAGTGATTGACATGATTCGTAAAGTTCGTGGTACACGCTCTTATGGCTCAGCTGCAATGGAAATCGCCTTTGTTGTTAGTGGCAAATTGGATGCCTATGTTTCCATGCGACTAGCACCGTGGGATATTGCTGGAGGGATAATCATTGCTCAGGAAGTTGGCGCCATTGCCACAAACTTACATGGAGGAGGCTTTGATTTCCTACATCAGGATACATTTATTATAGCCAATCCTGCCATTCATCGAGAGTTATTAGAAAAATACATTGTACCCTATGAATAGCATAAGGTAGTACAAACCATCATGTTGGCTTGTACTACTTTTTTATTTGGGTAAGAAGAGGCTAATGTGTAATTAATTCTCCATTGTCACAGCCAAATTAATAGAAAACCCGAACGATGACGAATTCTTTATAAAAGTTTCGTACGAATGTTCGGGTTTTTGGATGGTTGTTATCTTTTTATTTACAGCAATCCTTGTGCACGTAGTTTGCGTTTCATTTTAAAGGCTGTCATAAAAATGACACATGTAGCGACAATACCTGCGATGATACCAAGGACACTGCTAGCTGCGATTGAATACCCGATAGAGCACATCGCTAAAATAGCCGCCAATGCATAAATGGCCATGACGATTTTTGCACGATTCATAGTCGAGCCTCCTATATAAAAAATTTGTCGATTAAATATATTTTTTAGAATGATGGAAATTCTAATAAGGACATTTCTATCCTTCTTGTGCTATAATATCACAGTTAAACATTCGAAAAAAGAATATGGAGTGGAATAATGACAAACTTACGTCAAGATCTTCGCAATATCGCAATTATCGCCCACGTTGACCATGGTAAAACTACTTTAGTCGACCAATTATTAAAACAATCAGGTACATTCCGTTCAAACGAACATGTTGAAGAACGTGCAATGGACTCTAATGATATTGAACGCGAACGTGGTATTACAATTTTAGCAAAAAATACTGCAGTAAACTATAACGGAACTCGTATTAACATCCTTGATACGCCTGGACACGCCGACTTCGGTGGTGAGGTAGAACGTATTTTAAAAATGGTAGATGGCGTTTTACTAGTTGTCGATGCGTATGAGGGTTGTATGCCGCAAACACGCTTTGTACTGAAAAAAGCGTTAGAGCAAAAGTTAACACCGATTGTAGTAGTAAACAAAGTTGATAAAGACTCAGCTCGTCCATTAGAAGTTGTGGATGAAGTATTGGAATTATTCATCGAGCTAGGTGCTGATGACGATCAATTAGATTTCCCTGTTGTCTATGCATCAGGTGTAAACGGTACTGCTTCTCTTGATGCTGATCCAGCAAAACAAGAAGAAAATATGCAATGTCTATTTGAAAAAGTAATTGAAGCAATCCCTGCACCAGTAGATAATTCAGCAGATCCATTACAATTCCAAGTAGCATTACTTGACTATAATGATTATGTTGGTCGTATTGGAATTGGACGCGTATTCCGTGGGACAATTGAAGTAGGACAACAAGTAGCTTTAATGAAACTAGATGGCACAGTGAAGCAATTCCGTGTGACAAAATTATTTGGCTTCTTCGGCTTAAAGCGTGAAGAAATTCAATCAGCAAAAGCTGGTGATTTAATTGCTGTCTCAGGTATGGAGGACATCAATGTTGGTGAAACGGTATGTCCTGTTGAACATCAAGAAGCTTTAACACCATTACGTATAGACGAGCCAACATTACAAATGACTTTCTTAGTAAATAATTCACCGTTTGCAGGTCGTGAAGGGAAATGGGTAACTGCTCGTAAAGTAGAAGAGCGTTTACGTTCACAACTTCAAACGGACGTATCTCTACGTGTAGAAGATACAGATTCACCAGATGCATGGACGGTTTCTGGACGTGGTGAGCTACATTTATCAATTCTTATTGAAAATATGCGCCGTGAGGGCTTTGAGCTACAAGTATCAAAACCTCAAGTGATCATTCGTGAAATTGATGGTGTAAAATGTGAACCATTTGAACGTGTACAAATTGATGTTCCTGAAGAAAATGTAGGTTCTGTTATTGAATCGATTGGTACGCGTAAAGGTGAAATGTTGGATATGGTGAACAACGGCAATGGCCAAGTACGTTTAACATTCCTTGTTCCTGCCCGTGGTTTAATTGGTTATACAACTGAGTTTATGTCTATGACAAAAGGATTTGGGATTATTAATCATACCTTTGATTGTTACCAACCATATATTTCAGGACGTATTGGTGGACGTCATCAAGGTGTGCTAGTATCAATGGAAACAGGTAAATCGACAACTTATGGTATGATGCAAGTAGAGGACCGTGGTACACTATTTGTAGAGCCAGGTACTGAAATTTATGAGGGTATGATTGTTGGAGAAAATACACGTGACAATGATATCACTGTTAATATTACAAAAATGAAGCAAAAAACGAATGTTCGTTCTGCGACAAAAGATGCAACAAACGTTATTAAAAAGCCACGTTTATTAACATTAGAGGAAGCGCTAGAATTCTTAAATGATGATGAGTATTTAGAAATCACGCCGGAAACGATTCGTCTGCGCAAGCAAATTCTCGATAAAAATGAACGTGAAAGAATAGCGAAAAAATTAAAAAACGCTGAACAGTAATCTTTTGCTTCCATGAAAGGAAGAGGAATCTTGAGTCTAAAGTCCGCTTTACTGGGTGAACTAAATGTTATTCAAGTTGCTACACAGATAAATACAACAGAAACAGAAGAAGCCTATAAAAAAATGGCTGGAGTTACACGCTTTTTATATCAAAATATGCCTAGCTATGAAATCGCTGGCTATGTTTTATTTTTCCTTGTGTTTATCCTGTCGGCAATTGTCTATAAACTAGGCTTTGCAAAGAAACTAAAACGATCACAAAATATGATTATTTATATTTTCCTATTTGTAGGTTGTATTATGTTAACATTCTTTGCTTTATATCTTCCGATGGTTGAAGGGCTTATTGTAGCAGCCTTAATTTTAATTATCTATAAAACACGATTATGGCGTGAAAAAAGAGAAGAACAACAAGCTACAAATCAATAGGTTTTTACAAGCAGTCTTAGCGTTATCATGCTAAGGCTGCTTTTTTGTAGAAGTCGATAGGAACCGAAATCTTCTAATGTGAATAGATTAATGCTGATAGACTAATTTTGATCACATCAAGGAGGAAAGGGAATGCGTTGGCTTACAAAAGGTTTATGGTTCAGTGTCATTGCTTTGTTACTCCTTTCTTTGACAGCGTGTAATAAAGCAGAGCTTGAAAAAGTCAAAGTAGGGGAAGTAACTCGTTCGATTTTCTATGCACCGCAATATGTAGCACTTGAGAAAGGATTCTTTGAGGAGGAGGGGCTTGCGGTTGAACTGCAAACCATTGCAGGTGGCGATAAAACAATGACGGCTTTACTGTCAGATGGTATTGATATTGCTTTAGTTGGGTCAGAAACATCCATTTATGTCACATTGCAAGGAGCCAATGATCCGATTCAAAATTTTGCGCAGTTAACACAAACAGACGGTACATTTTTAGTAGCAAGAGAGAAGACGGATAGTTTTACATGGGATCAGTTGAAAGGCTCTACATTTTTAGGGCAACGTAAAGGTGGAATGCCGCAAATGGCTGGAGAATTTGTGTTAAAAAAACACGGCATTGACCCTGTTAATGATCTAACACTGATTCAAAATATTGATTTTGCCAATATTGCTACAGCCTTTGCTTCAGGTACTGGCGACTATGTTCAATTATTTGAGCCAACTGCAAGTGTCTTTGAAAAAGAGGGCAAGGGCTATATTGTAGCATCCTTTGGTACAGAATCTGGCACACTACCTTACACATCCTTTATGGCAAAAAGTAGTTATTTAAAGGATGATGCTCACACTGTGCAGGCTTTTACCAATGCCTTAAAACGTGCTCAAGATTTTGTGCAAAATGAAAGTGTCGCAGACGTGGCAAAAGTTATCCAGCCATATTTTGAAAATGTAGATCTCGAAATTATTAAAACAGTTGTAGAGCGTTATAAAGCACAGGGCTCGTATGCGACAGACCCTATCCTTGATAAAGGAGAGTGGGATCACTTGCAAACAATTATGGAGGAAGCAGGTGAACTTCCTCAACGGGTGGAGTATGAACAGCTTGTCAATGCATCCTTTGCGAAAAAGGCTGTTGAGTAATATGACATTTTTGCAGTTGGAAAACATTCACCATAGTTATTTTTCAAACACACAGGCAAAGGAAGTATTACGTGCTATTAGTTTAGCTATTCGGGAGGGTGAATTTGTCTCATTTATTGGACCAAGTGGCTGTGGAAAAACAACATTATTATCTATTATTGCAGGATTATTCCCAGCGACAGAGGGCAAGGTTTATATAGATGGAGAGGAGCTTGCAACACTTCATCAGCCTAGCATTGGCTATATGCTACAGCAAGACTATTTATTTCCTTGGAAGACCATTGAAGAAAACGTCACAATTGGCTTAAAAATGATGGAACGCAATACGAAAACCCATAAAGTCACAGCCAATGCACTTCTACAGGAAATAGGGCTACCCCATGTAGGAAGCAATTATCCACGCGAATTATCAGGGGGCATGAGGCAACGAGTAGCACTTGCTCGGACATTAGCCGTGAATCCTAAAATTTTATTATTAGATGAACCATTTTCAGCACTAGATTATCAATCAAAATTAAAGCTTGAGGATCTGGTTGTAGAAACATTAAAAGCCTATAAAAAGACAGCGGTCCTTGTCACCCATGATATTGGTGAAGCTATTGCGATGAGTGAGCGTGTATTTCTTTTTTCCGCAAACCCTGGTACATTGCATAAAGTATTTGAAATTCCGCAAGCCCTGCAAGAGCTCTCACCCTTTGAGGTTAGACAGCATCCTACTTATGCAGAAGTATTCCAAACAATTTGGAAGGAGCTGGAGAGCCTTGGATAATACATTATTTAAACAATACCAGCAAATGCTCAAAAAAGAAAAGCGTTTTGTACGGCTATATCAGCTTATTATTTTATTGATTTTCTTTGGAGGATGGGAACTTCTTTCGAGGTTTGAGTGGATTGATCGCTTAATTTTTAGCTCACCAACGCATGTATGGCAGACCTTTATTGAAAAGGTCAGTGATGGGACGTTAACCTTGCATGTTGGTGTGACACTTATGGAGACGGTTATTGGCTTTATTGCTGGGACTTTATTAGGGACATTCATCGCCATTGTGTTATGGTGGTCTCCGTTGCTATCAAAGGTGCTTGACCCTTATTTAGTCATTTTAAATGCAATGCCTAAAGTGGCGCTTGGACCTATTTTAATTGTAGCACTGGGTCCAGGGTATTTTTCGATTATTGCCATGGGTGCGTTGATTTCTATTATTATTACAACGATAGTGGTGTATACAGCGTTTAAAGGGGTCGATCCCAATTATAGTAAGGTGATGCAAACCTTTGGTGCAACGAGATGGCAAATCTTTCGAGAGGTCATTTTGCCAGCATCATTCCCTACGATTATTTCAACCTTAAAAGTGAATGTTGGTTTATCGTGGGTGGGCGTTATTGTGGGGGAATTTTTAGTTGCCTCCAAAGGGCTTGGTTATTTAATTATTTATGGCTTCCAAGTGTTTAATTTCAACCTTGTGCTGATGTCCTTATTAATCATCGCATTTTTTGCAACAATTATGTATCAGGTTGTGGAGCTAGTCGAAAAGGTGATTATTAAAAATAATGGCTAACGGGAAAAAGAGGTGTCTCCAAGTTGGAGGGCACTGAAAAACTTACATTTTTTACGATGAATTAGTTTTTCAAACAAAAATAAGGCACCTTCCATTCGTTTTTGAATGGGAGGTGCCTTATTTCTTTCTTTTTTCCTACTCTTTTTCACTCAGTAGTTTGAGTATCCGTTTCAGATTGACCGCAAAGATCGTCGTGGCTCCTTGAATTTCCATGCCAAATAAACCCGCCGATTTTGCTGTTTTAAAGCCGTGTGGGTTCTTTAATTCACTATTTTTCGCTTCGATTTTATAGCGTTTGCTGGCAAGTGCTTTGAATTCGGCTGTTTCCTGGAATGCTGCTTGTTCTTGATGTGTATTGGATTGAATCGTTACACTATACGTTTTACTTTTCGCCCCTTCCTTATAACAGCCCTCTCGCATCGGGCAAACTTTACATTTTTCAATATCAAAATGAAACGTTAAACTTTGATTCAGGGTTTTCCTGCCCGTACGTCTTTTGTGAGTTGCCATGTGCCCCGCTGGACAAACAAACATACCCGCATCCTTGTTATAATCAAATTCAATTTTCCGTTGTCCGCTGCCATTTGTGATTACTGGATTTAACTTTGAAATTAACTGAAACTGCTCCGATTTTGCATACACTAAATTCTCTTTCCAGGAATAGGCGGCATCACCAATCACCGTGTCAATTTCCATGCCGGCAGTTCTACTTTTCTCTACCAACTCTTGTAAATAGTGCCCATCACTTTTTTCACCCGTTGTCACAACCGCTGCTGTAATAATCCGTTCATCACTCATCGCAATATGCGTTTTAAAACCAAAGAAAGAAGAATCTGCTGACTTATGGCCAACACGTGCATCCGCATCATTTGAATAGCTTAAATGATTCTCATAATCATCTATCACTTCTTTTAAAACATTTAATTTTTCTTTCACAGCCGGGATTTGTGCAACCTTTGATTGTGTTTCGACTGCTTCAACTACTTGACGACAGTAATTTAATTCTTCTGTGACTTCATTTGACGCAGGCTTCTCAGGGAATTTTCCGACCATGTTTTCGTCTAGTTGATACACGGCTTTCCGTACATTTTTGGATTTTTCCTGTAAAAATTCTTTGGGCGTTTTCTGGTTATATCGCGCTTTTGTATGGGTAGCGTCGACAATCACCATTTTACTAAGGAGTAGTCCTTTCTCTAAAGCAATTTCAACAGTTTTCTGAATCAGTAAATCTAATAAATTCATATCTTGAAGACGGAGTCGACGGAATTTTGTCAGGGAACTGGGGTCGATCACTTCCTCTTCTGGTGCCATATCTAAAAAATATTTAAAGGACATATCGAATTTTGAACGTTCGATAAGGTCGGCATCCGACAGGTCATGAATCGCTTTTAACAGTAAATATTTAAACATGCGAATCGGTGGAATCGCGTTACGGCCATTAACTAAACAGTATTTCGATTTTAGTTCGTCTAGAATAAATGAGAAATCCACAAGTTCATTGATTTGGCGAAGCATATTGTCCTTTGGAATAATTAAATCGTACAACGCCATGTACGGGCTTAAATTGAATGTTTCCTGTTTAGAAATCATGGTCGCACCACCTTTTATTAGTCCTTTAATTATACAGGAAATTTGTGAGATTATACGAGAAGAAAACCCTTCTAGTGATGAAAGTGGTCCCAGTTGATTGGAATGGAGGCGGCGACTTCTGCGGGAACAGCACGAGCGGAAGCACCCGGACTGAGCAAAGCGAGGGAGAAGGATGGAGCCGTGCCCGCGAAACGCGTCCGCCGCAATGGAAATCAACGGCATCGAAAGAAAAAGAGAGTACAGGAACGAATATTCGTTCCTGTACTCTCTCACTTGTGCCTGAGGGACTTTTTCAGTGCCCTCTCCAAGTTGAGCACCTCTTTTTTCTGTTAAAATTCCTTGTCCATTTGTGGCGATGTACGGTAAAAACGAAAATTGCCTGTTTCGATTCGTGCTATTGTATTATCTTTAATACGATCATGACAGGTATCGCACATATAAGTATGAATAGGACGATTGCGTAATTTTTTGGCTAAAGGTAAATTATCATCTAAATGATGAATGGCATCGCAAATAACGCACTTTACGCGCATGGCATTCCCTCCTATTCAGCACGAATGGCTGCTACCTTTTTAATAGGATTGTCAAGATTGGAGCCGTCTTTAAATAATACATGAACGGGACCATCTTCTAATAACGGCTTACCATCTTGGCTATATTTTAAAATGAG
The DNA here is from genome assembly GCF_001281525.1 of Lysinibacillus macroides. GTDB lineage: Bacteria > Bacillota > Bacilli > Bacillales_A > Planococcaceae > Lysinibacillus > Lysinibacillus macroides. The sequence continues at coordinate 268,485 of NZ_LGCI01000005.1, forward strand.
CGTATAAGCCTCTTCAATCGTAAATGGATATTCCTGACCATCCCCACATTCAACGATAACTTTTGTCGCTTCAGACGTAAGCTCTGCATTATTTAAGAAATGGCTTAATTCGATTCCAAATGTCCCTGTTTCCATGCCTTTACGATCAAATTTACGCTCTGATTTTAATGTAGGTGGAAAAGTTGCCCCTTCCATAATTTCACGTGACCAGTGCGCTCCTACCTCACGCATATATTTGATATCAGCATCTTCCTCAACATCTTGAGTAGTGAAGTAGGTGTTTAAATCTAATTTACGATCATCGAAAATCCACACAGTAGGATCTAATGTTAGTTGGTATGTGACTGCACCTGTGATAGGAATTATTGTTTCCATAATAGAAATCCTCCTCAAATCTTGTATATCCATGACTTAGTATAACGCTAATGCCTGGAGATAATAAAGAAATATAATTCGAATTCTCTATTTTCCAATGAAGACACTTGCATTTTTAACGACTAAAAGATAAACTTTATTAAGATAGAATCGAAGAAATATCAGATAATGGGGGCGTCCTCATGGATACGAAATCACAAACTTCTTTTCAAGAGAAGGCTTTGGAGCTTTTAGTTGCTGATGCAGATAAAATCGCTCGCCTTATTCGAGTACAAATGGATCATTTAACGATGCCACAATGCCCTCTATATGAGGAAGTATTAGATACACAAATGTTTGGTCTGTCACGTGAAATTGACTTTGCTGTAAAGCTTGGCTTAATTGAACGCGAAAAAGGCAAAGAAATTCTCGATTCACTCGAGAAGGAGCTTTCTGTACTACACGATGCGTATACAGACAAATAAAATGAAAAACTCAAACGCTTTTTTGCGCTTTGAGTTTTTTTACTAGAACGAGGTTTTCGAATGAGACAATATTTAAAACGTTATGCACAAAATTTTGATTATCCCTTATTTTTTACGTTCCTATTGTTAAGTTTATTTGGTTTAATTATGATTTATAGCTCAAGTATGATGATAGCTATTGTGCGTGAAGAACAAGCGCCAGATTACTTTTATCGAAAGCAAGTCACAAATTTAACAGTGGCATTTTTGGGATTTTTAGTAACCGCCTTTTTCCCTTATAAGCATTATGCTAATAAAACTGTGATGTTGCTGCTAACTATTGTTGTAGCTATATTATTTACATGGGTAAAGGTAGCAGGAAATGGTGCAGATCAAGTAGGGTCTCAAAGTTGGATCACCGTTCCAGGTTTTGGGAATTTTCAGCCCTCTGAATATGCAAAACTATTTATTATTTTATATTTTGCCGCTGCTTTTTATCGGAAAGCACAAAAATATACCTTTGAAAAGCTACAGCCAAGGGAGATTTTTTATCCTATTTTCCTCTGGATTTTAGTGGTTGCTGGTGTAGCTTTTGAAACAGACGTAGGGGCGATGATTATTTTATGTGGAATTGCCGTGTCAGTCGTCGCTTCAAGTGGTATTCCCTTTAAAACATTTTGGAAGTTTTTTGGTGTATTAGGTGCATTTGGTACAGCAATTCTTGGTATACTATGGTTATTTAAGGGAGAATTGCTGACAGGAAATCGAAAAGGACGGATTTTGTCCTATTTGAATCCTTTTGAGTATGAGGAGACTAGTGGTCACCAAGTTGTTAATAGTTATTACGCGATTGGTGGAGGCGGCTTAGAGGGCAGAGGTCTTGGCCAATCCATTCAAAAGTTAGGATATTTACCTGAACCTCAGACAGATTTTATTATGGCTATTATTATGGAGGAACTGGGCATATGGGGTGTATTTATTGTCATACTTGGTCTAGGTTTTATTGTATATAAAGGATTTTCGATTGCATTGCGCACGAAAGATCCATTGGCACGCATGATTGCGGCTGGTATTGCAAGCTGGATTGGCTGGCAAACGTTTATTAATCTTGGGGGTGTAACTGGGTTAATCCCGTTAACCGGTGTAACGTTACCTTTTATTAGCTATGGCGGTACATCTATAATCATTCTATCTTTAGCAATGGGCATATTAATCAATGTTTCTATGTTTGAAAAGGTAGAAAGGAAAAAAGCACAATCATAAAGGAGGATACCTATGGAATCAATCAACAAAATTCTTGTAGCCAATCGAGGCGAAATTGCAATTCGCATTTTCCGTGCCTGTACGGAGTTAAATATTCGAACGGTTGCGATCTATTCAAGGGAAGACAGCGGGGCTTTTCATCGCTTTAAAGCGGATGAAGCCTATTTAGTAGGAGCTGGCAAGAAGCCAATCGATGCTTATTTAGACATTGAGGGCATTATTGCCATTGCTAAGGATGCAGGTGTTGATGCGATTCATCCAGGGTATGGTTTTTTATCAGAAAATGTAGAATTCGCGCGTCGCTGTGAAGAAGAGGGCATTATCTTTATTGGTCCAACTTCCCAACATTTAGATATGTTTGGCGATAAAGTCAAGGCACGTGAACAAGCGATTGCTGCAAGTATTCCAGTTATTCCTGGAACGGATGGCCCAGTTGCCAACTTAGCAGAGGTAGAGGATTTTGCCAGCACACACGGCTACCCAGTTATGATTAAGGCAGCACTAGGTGGCGGTGGTCGCGGGATGCGTCTTGTGCATACGCAAGAGGAGCTTGCATCTGCCTATGAACGTGCAAAATCAGAAGCAAAGGCTGCATTTGGCTCGGATGAGGTCTATGTGGAAAAGGCCATTATCAAGCCGAAGCATATTGAAGTGCAAATTATTGGTGACAAGCAGGGGAATCTTGTGCATTTATATGAGCGTGATTGCTCGATCCAGCGTCGTCATCAAAAAGTAGTAGAAATTGCGCCATCAAACTCTATTTCTGAGGAATTAAGACAGCGCATTTGTGGAGCAGCCGTGCAATTAATGAAGAATGTCTCGTACATAAATGCAGGGACAGTGGAATTTTTAGTCGCAGGCGATGATTTTTATTTCATCGAGGTCAATCCGCGTATTCAAGTAGAACATACGATTACAGAAATGATTACAGGCGTCGATATTGTTCATACCCAGATTAAGGTAGCAGCGGGTTATGCACTTCATGGTGAGGAAATTCATATGCCGCAGCAGGAAGATATACCGTTGATTGGTTATGCGATTCAGGCTCGTGTCACAACAGAGGACCCTGCTAATGACTTTATGCCAGATACAGGAAAGCTAATGGTATATCGTTCAAGCGGTGGTTTTGGCGTACGCTTAGATGCAGGAAACGGATTCCAAGGTGCTGTCGTTACACCCTACTATGATTCCTTGTTAGTGAAAATTTCTACATCAGGGATGACATTTAAAGAAGCAGCTGCGAAAATGGACCGTAATTTAAAGGAGTTCCGTATTCGTGGTGTGAAAACAAATATTCCATTTTTAAATAATGTAGTCACACATGAGCAATTTTTATCTGGGGCCTTTGATACAAGCTTTATTGATACAACACCAGAACTATTTGAGTTCCCAGTCAGAAAAGACCGTGGTACAAAGCTATTAAGTTATATCGGGAATGTTACCTTAAACGGCTTCCCGGGTGTTGAGAAGAAGTCTAAGCCTATTTTTGTTCAGCCAAGTGTACCACAGGTAGACACATTGATTGTGCCACCAGCAGGTACAAAGCAAATTTTAGATGCACAAGGGCCTGAGGGCTTAGTGAAATGGATTTTAGCGCAAGAAGATGTGCTCTTAACGGATACAACTTTCCGTGATGCCCATCAATCACTGCTGGCGACACGTGTGCGTTCACAGGATATGTTCCAGGTGGCTGATGCGACAGCACGTATGATGCACCAGCTATTTTCATTGGAAATGTGGGGCGGCGCAACATTTGATGTGGCATACCGTTTCTTAAAAGAAGATCCATGGGAGCGACTAGCAAAACTGCGCGAGCAAATTCCGAATGTGTTGTTCCAAATGCTTCTACGTGGCGCGAATGCGGTCGGTTATACCAACTACCCTGATAACCTTATTCGTGAATTTATTGCGGAATCGGCTTCGTCAGGTATTGATGTATTCCGTATTTTCGATAGCTTAAACTGGATAAAAGGCATGGAAGTAGCTATTGATGCGGCACGTCAATCAGGCAAAATTGCCGAAGCAGCCATTTGCTACACAGGTGATATTTTAGATGATTCACGTGCGAAATATTCAGTACAATACTATAAGGATATGGCGAAGGAATTAGAAGCAGCAGGGGCACATATTTTAGCGATTAAAGATATGGCTGGTTTACTAAAGCCAGAAGCAGCGTACCGTTTAATTTCTGAGTTAAAGGACACAACAAATTTACCAATCCATCTGCATACACATGATACAAGTGGCAATGGTATTTACTTATATGCAAAAGCGATTGAGGCAGGCGTCGATATTGTGGATACAGCATTAGGCGCAATGGCTGGTCTGACATCACAGCCAAGTGCAAATTCCTTATACTATGCCATGAAAGGCAGTCAGCGTGAAGTATGTGCGGATATTGATGCACTAGAAAAATTATCCTACTACTGGGAAGATGTACGTAAATATTACAAAGATTTTGAAAGTGGTATGATTAGTCCACATTCTGAAATCTATGTGCATGAGATGCCTGGTGGTCAATATAGTAACTTACAGCAGCAAGCAAAAGCAGTAGGACTTGGCGATCGTTGGGAAGAAGTGAAACACATGTATGCTCGTGTGAACCTGCTATTTGGTGATATTGTGAAAGTAACGCCTTCCTCCAAGGTAGTAGGCGATATGGCGCTCTTTATGGTACAAAATGATTTAGATGAACACACAGTGTTAACAAGAGGGCAAACAATCGACTTCCCAGATTCGGTGATTGAATTCTTCCAAGGCTATCTTGGACAACCACATGGTGGCTTCCCAGAGGCGCTTCAAAAGGTGGTACTAAAAGATCGTGAAGCAATTACAGTACGTCCTGGTGAGCTATTAGAACCAATACAGTTTGACCAATTAGAGGCAGCCCTAGAGGATAAATTAAATCGTCCTGTTACAAAGAAAGATGTCTTAGCCTATGCTCTTTATCCAAAAGTCTTTGAGGAGTATGCAAAAACGGCAGAATCCTTTGGCAATATTTCCGTTTTAGACACACCAACTTTCTTATACGGCTTAAAGCTAGGAGAAATTATTGAAGTCGAAATTGAAAAAGGGAAAACGTTAATTATCAAATTAGTGTCCATTGGTGAACCACAGCACGATGGTACACGTGTCCTATACTTTGAGCTCAATGGACAATCGCGTGAGCTAATTATTCAGGATATGACAGTAGAGGTGGATGGCAGTATCGCCCTAAAAGCGGACCCAAGCAATCCAAATCAAATTGGGGCAACAATGCCTGGAACAGTGCTAAAAGTTGTAGTATCGAAAGGTAGCCCTGTTAAACGTGGCGATCACCTTTTAATTACAGAGGCGATGAAAATGGAAACAACCGTCCAAGCACCAAAGGATGGCATCGTAAAAGAAGTGTATGTTGTTGCGGGTGATGCGATTTCTACAGGTGATCTATTGATTGAAATGGAATAATAAATACTTAAAAGGCTATTAGATGCAATGTAGCATCTAATAGCTTTTTTTACAGTAAGTATGGAAAAGTCGAGGATAAGAGGATGGACAGCACATTCAATGTGAAGGACACACAATCATGCAAGGAGCCATTTGTGAATATATGCTAAGCTTATGAGAGGGAGTAATGAAAGTACAGGGATTTGAAAATGCTTAAAAAGCTATTTAATTGGATGCTTATCCTTGGCTTAATTTTATTAGGCGGCCGCATGGTAACAGCAATTTGTTTCTATTTTAATCTTCCATTTACAACATTTTTTAAAGACTATGCCCTAGTATCCGTGATTATTTTAATTATTGGAATTATAGGATCAGAGGCAATAAAAAATCAGGAAAAAAGATAAAAGATTCGGCACAAGAGAGTGTGTCGAATCTTTTTCATGTGCTATTTCTTCTTTTCGTTATAGTTACTACGAGCGACTAGCATAATCATATAACATAGTAAACCAAATAAAAGAGAAATAAATAATGAGTGTAGTAAAGCAACTGTTAAGTTCAATCTAGTGAGGACTACTAACATACCAGCAACCACTTGTAACACAACGATCGTAAAGGCAATAATCCAGCCATAGTAAATTACACGTTGGTTTTTATATTCTTTTACAGCGTGCCACGTTATGTATGCAATCCAAATGAAAATAATAAGAACAGCTAGGCGATGCCCCATTTGCACCCATTCATACATATTATTTGGCAGTGCTAAAGGCGATTCATTATAGCAAAATGGCCAATCTGGGCAAATTAAGCTAGAATCTGTGTGTCTTACAAGCGCCCCTGTATAAACCACTAAATAAGAATAAATTGTGACAGCAATCGTGTGCCAACGTAATTTTTTCCCCATAAATACGTTATCAGCATCAAATTTCCGATCTACTTCAAATACAATCATAGAAAGCAGAAGAACAGCAGCAAAGGAAATAAGCGAAATTCCAAAGTGGAGTGCTAGGATAAAATCTCCTTGACCCCATAATACTTGAGCTGCTCCAATTAGAGCCTGGGCAATTAAGAAAAACATTGCTAAGAACCCTAATAGCTTTACTTCGCGAATATGTCCGAGTTTACGCCATGTCCAAACTGTTAATACAAGAATTGAAATAGATACGACTCCAGTTACAAGACGATGTGAAAATTCAATTAGAACTTCTGGTGTAATCTCCTTTGGAATAAGAGATCCATTACAATCAGGCCAGTTTCGACCACAGCCTAAGCCACTATCTGTTTTCGTAACGAGAGCTCCACCAAGCAAGATTAGGAGCATCCCAACTGTAGCGGCAACAGCAAACCACTTCAAAAACCTGTTGTGTTGCATAAAATGAGTCACCTACTTTATCTATCAACATTACAAGAGCGTAATGTTTCTGCTACTAGATGATATCGAAAATACGTTTAAAAAACAACTTGTAAAGAGAATGGACGATTAGATGTCGATTCCATTTCACAAATTGTTCATAATTTCGTGCTTTAACCTTCACAATTCATTTTAGAAAATGTTTTACTATAGATATGTTGTTTTTATTTATATTTCTAGGCAAAACTAATTTTTACAACTTCATCTAAATTTCACTTAATGTCTAGAAATCAATCGCAAATTTCGCTATAGTTATGATAGCGGAATATGCTTACAAAAATGAAAGGAGGGGTAATATGTCAAACGGTCGTACACTGACAGCTACTAGAAATACGGAGCCAGAAACAACATCCGTTGTAAAAGATTTTTTAGCACTAATAAAAATTGGCATCGTTAACTCGAATCTTGTCACAACATTTACAGGGATGTGGCTGGCATTTCAATTGACTAGTAGACACTTCTTGCAAGAGCTTGATGTCATATTCTACACCATGCTAGGTGCAGCGTTAATTATTGGTGGCTCAGGCGCAATGAATAACTTTATTGATCAGGATATTGACCCGATCATGAAGAGAACGAAGGCAAGACCGACAGTAACTGGCAGATTTAAACCCAATTTAGTATTGACCATTGCCCTCTCATTTTTAATTGTAGGTGAAATTTTGTTATTTGCGGCATCGTTTGCGGCCGGCATGTGGGGACTACTAGGAATATTTGCTTATGTCGTTCTGTATTCAATGTGGTCAAAGAGAAAGCATGTTAGTAACACGGTTGTAGGAAGTATTTCTGGGGCTATTCCTCCAATTATTGGATTTGCAGCAGTGGAGCCTACTTTAGGTCTGGGGGCACTTGCTTTATTTCTTATTATGTTTGCATGGCAGCCACCGCATTTCTATGCACTTGCTATGAAACGCACGGAGGAATATCGGGCAGCTAAAATACCAATGTTACCTGTTGTAAAAGGATTTAAGCGTACAAAGTATTCAATGCTGTTTTGGATTCTTTTATTATTCCCTTTACCGTTCCTATTACCAGAGCTTGGAACTGGCTTTTTAACTCTTGCTACTGCATTGAACTTGGGCTGGTTAATACTAGCTCTGAAAGGCTTTACCACAAAAGATGATATGAAATGGGCAAATAAAATGTTTATTTATTCGTTGAATCATATGACGATCCTATTTGTGTCTATCATCATATTTGCGGTGTTTAGCTAAATTTAGGAATTCTTTCTTTTCCTAAAGAATTCATATAGACAGAACTGATGTCCTAGGTACACATGAAAATACAACAAAGAAAGAGGGGTTTAATTAAGCTATGATGAAAGGGCTTAAAAAATGGCGTCTTTTTTCACTTCTAGCAGTGATGATGGTTTTCCTTTCAGGATGTGGTGAAGATTATCTATCTACACTGAAGCCAAGTGGAGAAGTAGGTCAACAGCAATTAAATCTATTACTGTTAACTACTGTCATTATGACACTAGTAGTAGTAGTAGTATCTGTGATCTATTTACTTGCATTCGTAAAATACCGTCGTGCACGTGTTGGTGAGAATGTTATTCCTAAGCAAGTAGAGGGTAGCCATACACTAGAAGTGATTTGGACAGTTATTCCAATTATTTTATTATTAATTATCGCTGTACCAGTTGTTACAACTACTTATAAATTTGCAGATGTTGCTGCAATGGATGAGGTAGATGAGGAAGGGAATAAAACAGCCCTAACAGTCAATGTAACAGCAAAGTTATATTGGTGGGAATTTGAATACCCTAACCAAGGTATCGTAACTGCTCAAGAGTTAGTGGTCCCAACAGGTGAAAAAGTTTACTTTAACTTAATTGCTGCTGATGTTAAGCACTCATTCTGGATTCCTGCTGTGGGCGGTAAAATGGATACAAACGTAGAAAACGTAAACAAATTCTACCTAGTATTTGATAAAGAATCTCAAGATTTAAAAGATGGCGTATTTTATGGGAAATGTGCTGAATTATGTGGACCTTCACATGCATTAATGGACTTTAAAGTAAAAACATTAAGCCCAGACGCATTTGATGCATGGGTTGATGCCATGAAAGCAACTGAAGGACAAACTGCTGACAAAGCTTCAACAGATCTTGGTGAAGCAACTTTTGCAAATAGCTGCTTAGGCTGTCATGCTATTTCAGGTTCAGGAGCAGGTGGCGCACCAGGTCCGAACTTAACAACATTCGGTGATCGTAACCGTGTTGCTGGTTTCTTAGAGCACAATGAAGAAAGCTTAAAAGCTTGGATTAAAAATCCTGGGGAATTCAAACCAGGTAACTTAATGATGAACGCTGAGGGCACTGCGCCTATTTACGGTGATTTATCCGATGAAGAAATAGAAGCTCTTGCAACTTATATCATGGGCTTATCAGTTGAAAAATAATTTTTTGTTTAAACGTAACAAATTTTGAGGGAGGTAAAAGTTGTGAGCTCATACACACAGAAAAAGGGCTTTGGAGCAACTGTCTGGGATTACATTACAACTGTTGACCATAAAAAGTTAGCAGTGATGTATTTATTAGCTGGTACATTGTTCTTTGCTATCGCTGGTTTTGAAGCGTTATTAATGCGTATTCAGTTAATGAAGCCAAATAATGATTTCATATCAGCAGGTTTCTTCAATGAACTATTAACAATGCACGGCACAACAATGTTATTCTTAGCTGCGACTCCATTATTATTCGCATTTATGAACATGCTTGTACCATTACAAATTGGTGCACGTGACGTTGCATTCCCGTTCCTTAACTCTTTAGGGTTCTGGTTATTCTTCCTAGGTGCAGTATTCCTTCACCTGTCATTCTTTATGGGTGGCGCTCCTGATGCGGGCTGGACTTCTTATGCATCATTATCTTTATATTCTCCAGGACATGGTATTGACTTCTATGTACTTGGTTTACAAATTTCAGGGGCAGGTACGTTAATTTCGGGTCTTAACTTTATTGTTACGATCATTACAATGCGTGCTCCAGGTATGACATTTATGCGTATGCCATTATTCACTTGGACATCAATGGTATCAAGTTCGTTAATTTTATTCGCATTCCCTCCACTAACAATTGGTTTATTAATGATGTTATTTGACCGTATGTTTGGTGGTAACTTCTTTGACCATATGATGGGTGGTAACACAATTATTTGGGAACACTTATTCTGGATCTTTGGACACCCAGAGGTTTATATCTTAGTATTACCAGCGTTTGGTTTATTCTCTGAGATTATTCCAGCGTTCTCTCGTAAGCGTTTATTCGGATACTCTTCAATGGTATTCGCAACAATTTTAATCGGTTTCTTAGGGTTCATGGTTTGGGCTCACCATATGTTTACTGTAGGTATGGGGCCAACAGCAAACGCAATCTTTGCTGTTGCAACAATGGCAATTGCCGTTCCAACAGGGATGAAGGTCTTCAACTGGATCTTAACGATTTGGGGCGGATCAATTAAAGTTACAACACCAATGCTTTATGCACTTGGTTTCATCCCGTCATTCGTTGCGGGTGGTGTTACAGGGGTTATGCAAGCATCTGCACCTCTTGACTATCAATTACACGATTCTTACTTTATCGTAGCGCATTTCCACTATGTAATCGTTGGTGGTATCGTTACAGCATTATTTGGTTCAGCGCATTTCTACTGGCCAATATTCTTCAACCGTATGTTAAACGAAACATTAGGAAAATGGACTTTCTGGGTATTCTTCATTGGATTCCATTTAACATTCTTCCTACAGCATTTCTTAGGTTTAATGGGTATGCCACGTCGTGTATTCACTTACATGGACGGTCAAGGTTGGGATCAGTTCAACTATATTTCTACAGTCGGAGCAGCTATGATGGGTGTTGGGGTTATCATGATGGTAATCAACTGCTTAATGTCTATCAAAGGTAAACCAGCAGGACGCGACCCATGGGGCGATGGACGTACGTTAGAATGGTCAATTCCACAACCAATTCCATTTTATAACTTCCGCCAAACACCACTTGTGCGTGGTTTAGATCCATGGTGGATTGAAAAGCAAGAAGGTAATAAAGAAGTGACATTTGCTGAGCCAATTGGCGATATTCATATGCCAAATAACTCAGCGATTCCATTTGTTATTTCATTAGGTATGTTTATCGCAGCATTCGGTGCTCTTTACAATCCTGATGCAGATAAACCATGGTCTATCTATGTATTAATCATTGGTTTAGCGATTACATTTGGTGCGATGATTACTCGTTCTGTTAAAGACGATCATGGCTTCCATTTACACAAAGAAGACATTCTTGAAATTGAAGAACATCTTTACGGCAAAGGAGGCAATAAATAATGGATTTCAATACTAAATTTACTCCTCATACTTGGCCAGATCACCCTGAACAAGCTACAATGGAGGGGAAAAATAAAGTCGTTGGTTTCTGGATTTTCCTTGCCTGTGAAGTTGTCCTTTTCGCAAGTTTATTTGCTACTTACTTAGCGCTTAAGAACAAAGGGCCAGCGGGCATGGAGTTCACAACGCAAGGGCTATATGAATTACCATTAGCATTTGCAATGACAATGTTATTATTAACATCTTCACTAACATCTGTTTATGCGATTCACCATATGCGTAACTTTAATTTTAAAGGTATGCAAACATGGTTTGGTATTACACTATTGCTAGGTGCAGGTTTCTTAGCTTTAGAAGTTTATGAGTTCTATCACTATACACATCTTGGCTTTACGTTTACACAATCTGCATTTGCGACTGCGTTCTACTCATTGGTAGGTACACACGGTTTCCACGTATCATTAGGTCTTGTTTGGATTTCAACGTTAATGATTCGTAATGCGAAGCGTGGTCTAAACTTATACAATGCACCTAAATTCTTCGTGGCTGCTTTATATTGGCACTTTATTGACGTAGTTTGGGTATTTATCTTTACAGTAGTATACTTGATGGGAGTGATCGGATAATGTCTTCACACGATACACCTATAGTTGCTAAAACACAGGCACAATACGAGTATGATCGTCATCATAATGCCGTTCATATGCGTAAACAAGTAATTAACTTTGCGATTATGATTTTCCTGACATTTATCGCATTTGGCATGGCTGCGGCTGGCTTCTCTAAATACTTAATCTTCCCGTTCATTTTATTACTTGCGGGTGTTCAAGTTGTTTTACAGCTTTATGCTTTCATGCACTTAGAGGATAAAAAAACACACTTCGGTGGTGTAATTGGCTTCTTTATGTGGATGGGAATCGTTATTGCGTTCACATTCTTCTTAGCCTTCTTAACAGTTGTTTGGTGGTAATCACCAAAAAGAGCACGTTCGTTAACTTTAAACGAACGTGCTTTTATTATTCGTTAAGATAAGGAGCAAAAAGCAGGAAGCTATTATTTGTTCACCTTTCGTTCATTGCAGTATAGCTGTAAGCGTTCTATAATAGGAGTACTGAAGTTTAAAGGAGTGCGTTTATATGCCACTTAGTATTTTTGGCTTTCAAGCATTATGGAGCCCATATTTAATGGGGGTTCTTATTTTTATAACCATTGTCTATTTTTTAGTCACAACAAAGTGGCGCAAGGATTTTAAAGTGAGTGAGCCTTTAAAAAAGAGCGAAGCTATTTATTTTATAGTAGCCATGGTAATAATTTATGTTGTTAAAGGATCGCCAGTTGATTTAATGGCTCATATTATGTTTACCATGCATATGGTGCAAATGGCTGTATTGCTATTGCTTGTACCGATTTTCCTGATTAAAGGGATTCCTTGGTGGCTATGGAAGGTTGCTATTGAGGCCCCTGTTGTTAGAGCAATATTTAAAGTAATGACATTACCAGTTGTTGCAGTTTTTGTGTTTATTGGTCTATTTTCTTTCTATCATTTACCTGCCGTGTTGGATTATATTAAGCTAAGCGAAACATTGCATGGTATTTATACATTTGTGTTATTTTTGTCTGCTGTGTTTATGTACTGGCCTTTAATACAAAATATGCCAGATCGTGAACAGATGAAGCCTCTGCACAAATTAGCTTATATTATTGCCAATGCCGTTTTAATTACACCTGCATGTGGGTTGATTATTTTTGCACCTAACGCACTATATGAAACCTATACAAATGGTGAGGCTTGGTTAAAGGCAATGGAGCTATGTGTCCCAGCTTCTACGCTATCAGGTTTATCATTATCAGGGCCTGAGCTATTTACAGATATGAAGCCTGTTGCGGATCAGCAGCTAGGTGGCGTTCTTATGAAAATTTTGCAGGAGCTTATTTTTGGTGTATTAATTGCTGTCATTTTTACAAGATGGTATCGTGCTGAACAAAAAGATCCAGAGAAGATTACTGCTGATGCATTAGCTGCACATCAAAAGAAATGGGAAAGTCAACAGCAACATGGATTGTAAAATAGAAATTTACTTTGTATAAGGGGTTTTGATAATGGATTTAAAAATTTTGCCTACTATTAGTACATCATTTATTGTCATTAGTGCTGTACTAGTAGCAATAGGTTGGGGCTTAATTTTAAAAAGAAATGTAGAGGCACATAAAAAAGTGATGCTGGCAGCGGGTGCAGCAGCGTTAATCTTCTTTATTATTTATGCTTCACGTACAATCTTTGTTGGAAATACTGCTTTTGGCGGTGGAGAACATTTAAAGCCATATTATACGTTCTTCTTGATTTTCCATATTATATTAGCGACAGTTGGGGCTGTATTTGGGATTGTTAGTATTATCTCTGGCCTTAAAACAAATATTAAATTACACAGACGTATAGGGCCGATTACAAGTATTATTTGGTTCTTTGTAGCGATCACAGGTGTGTTAGTGTATGTATTATTATATGTCCTCTTTGAACCAGGTGAAACAACATCTGTTATTAAAGCGATATTAGGGTTTTAAAGAAATCTCCCTCCTTATTTTTGTAAGGGTGGGAGATTTTTTGTAGTTGGTTGAAAGATCGAGAGTAGAACAACAACTAGTAATGGTCCGATTAAAATACCAAGAAATCCAAATACTTTAAAACCAACAAACATGGCAATAAAGGTTGTCAGAGAGGAGAGTCCAATTTTATCGCCAATAATTTTTGGTTCAATCATTCGGCGTACTAAAAATAAACCTACTGTTAGGAGTAGTAAGGCAATGGCAAAAAGATATTCGCCTGTAAATGCTTGATAAATAGCCCATGGAATCAATATAATAAACGAATCGAGAAAAGGAATAATATCTAAAACAACCAGTAGTAATGATAAAATTATCGGAAAGGGTGTTTTTAAAATATAAAAGGTTACCGCAGATAAAGCAAAAATACATACACCTACAAAAATTTGTGCTTTTAAAAAGCCAAATAACGCTAATTTCACGCGCTGCCCAATAAAAATAATTTTTTGCTGATAATGAAATGGGACGGATAAGAATAATTTTCGATTGATGGCGGGTAATTCCAGTAACAGCATATATAGAACAATCCAATAGACAAAAATATCAAATAAACGTGATGGAATATATGTGAATAACGCTGCCCAGACATTGATATTTGTTAAGGATAGTGCAAACTTTTCGATAGAAGCTAGGGCTTTAGCAATCATAAATTGAATTTGCGAAACAAGCTCTACAGGTAAGTGATAGGTATAGTTGCTCAGCTTGGATTGCAGTTGAATCCATAGGGCAGATAGTTGATTAAGATAGTCAGGGATATGAATCATAAAGGAAGAAAATTGTTTCCAGCTTATAAAGAGGATGAGTGCACATACTAGTACTGATATACTAAGAAAACATAAAAAAAAGATGGAAACGACCATTTTGCGTTTTTTCCGGAAACGTTTGCACATTCGAACAATAATGGGCTCTAAAAGCAGTGCTGTGAAGTAGGCAAGCAAAATGGGCAGTGATAATGAAATGAGCCAAAGAATAAGAATACTAATAGCAATAACGATGATGGGATGACGAAAGAAAGGATGATTTAAAAAAGATACCAATATTTTCACCTACATCTTGTAATAGATATAGGTAGTATGAGAAGAAATTCTATTTTTACTCCATATCACTTACGTCCGGATTTTTTTCGAGCCCACAAGGGAAATCTTCTTTAAAATCCGAAAGCTTGTATCTTAATTCAGCAGAAGTTCCGTCTCCATGGGATCAAAATAAAAAAGACTGGTTCCCCAGTCCTTTTCGAATGAATGAAGCTATTTACGCTAGACTTGCTATCACTTTAATGAATTAAAGATTAGTGTGCGTCAACAGGTTCAAAATTATTTTTATTGATAGGCTCAATTGCGAATTGATCTAATTCTAATTTAACCTTTTTTAAGATTTCTTCACATTTTTTTACAAGGTGTGCTGGATAGACTTCGTCATCTCCATATTCAACACCATGTGGATAGTAGTATTTACCAAGAGCTGGTTTCATTAATGTAAGGATTGCATCGTGTGCACCTACATCCCCAGAAATAGCGTAGGCAAATACACGTAGATAATAACGGCCTTCACGAGTATCAAAGCGTTTATCAAATGTCATACGCTCGTAATCCCAGCCACCATCACATTCTAAACCATGCTTTTTCATAATGCTGACAATTAGCTCTTGATCAGCTGTTAAATTTTCAAGGTTAGTATTTTCAAAATACATGTATAGTCCTCCTTTAGGTTCTCGTACAAAGTATACGCTCATTTTTATAATAGAGCATATTCGACATTGTTGCAATGACAACATTGTGTCAAGCTAATTCTAATTGATATAATAACGATAATAATGGTGATGAAAAGGAGCCCTGTATGAAAGCTTTATTCCGCATTTTAATGATTTGTGCTGCAATTGCCTTAATCGGCTTTATGTTTTTTAATACCCCAAAGGAAAACGAGCCATTAGAAGGACCAAATGCCAATTCTAATATTATTCCTCAAACACAGCTAAAGCAGGAGCCCGTTGCAGGCGCGATGACACGTCCACAAACAGGTATATCAACATTGGTTGGAAAAGGTGTACAGACTGTTTTAGAGCAGTATGGAGAGCCAGCTAGAAAAGAGCCATCTTCATTTGGCTACCAATGGTGGGTCTATAATACAGATGTCGCTACCTTTTTTATGGTGGGCATCGAAAATAATGTTGTGACGCAAGTTTACATAGCAGGACCTGAGATAGATGCAGCCCCTTTTAAAGTGGGACAAAAACGAGACGAAATCTATCGCATGACGATTATTGACTATGAGGTAACCGTCACTATGGATGATAGTATTTTTATATTCTCAATGAGCGAAGAGGATATGCAAACACGATTACTTGTTAAATTTGATGGGCTTTATGCACAGCTGTATATAGATCGAGAAACCAGTGAGCTACAGGGAATTCGTTATACAAATAGTGAAACGCTTGTGCTTCATCAGCCTTATGAAATGAGTTATCAGGGAGAGCTTGTGAGACGTACACCACCTTCTTCATTTTTGCAGCAAGAAATTGATGTAGCTAGTGGCAAACAGCTTGATGATTTACTAAATGTAACAAGAATACATCATGCATTACCACCATTAGAGAGAGAGGAATCGTTGGAAGAAGTGGCAAAGATGCATAGTGAGGACATGAAGGTACAGAATTTTTTAGGCCATGACTCTCCTACCTATGGAGATTTAAAAAAGAGATTACAGGCACAAAATATTGACTACAGCGAAGCCAATGAAAACCTTGCCACAGCCTATTTTGATGCGATTGAAGCGATGCATGGCTGGACAAATTCGCCTGAACATAGGAAAGTTCTATTAAATGATCAATATACCAGCGTCGGTTCTGGTGTTTTTGTCAATTATTATACACAAATCTACTTAGAACCTACTTCACAAAAGTTAGATAGTGACAAGCAGGATACTGAAGAATTAGAGAAAAACGAGCCAACCTCACCATAACCCTATAAAATAAGGATAAAGACAAGCTTTCGACAATGGAGCTTGTCTTTATTTTTTTCGTATTAGGCTTCTGCATTTTTCGTCACACCGTTACAAAGGCCGTCATATGATAGAGAACTGAAGGGGGGAATGAGGCTTGCAATTAGCAGAGCTATTGAAAGACTGGCCATGCAGTGTGACGGGAGGCTCCATCCGAACAATTATTACAGGCGTAGAGGACTATGCACAAGCTGTACAACCAGGCGATATTTTTATTGTACGAAAAGGTAAAAAAACATCGGGCAGTCGCTTTGTTAAAGAAGCACTAGCACGAGGAGCAGTGGCGATCGTTGCAGAGGAAAGTATTTCTTTGCCGATTATTGATAAGGACATTCCTTTTGTATGGGTACCAAATACAGCCTTATTTTTATCATATGTAAGTGCGAAACTCGCTGCTTTTCCAGCAGAAGCTTTAACGGTGATTGCCATTACAGGGACAAATGGCAAAACAACGGTAAGTCATTTTGTCAGCCAGCTTCTAAGTGCTTTACAAAAAAAGGTCGCTGTTATTGGCACTGTAGGCTTTTTTATCAATGGAGAGAAGCAACAGACCGCTTACGAGCAATTAACGACATTGCAGGCGAAAGAGCTACATCCAATATTAAAGCAATGCGTACGCAACGGTGTGACGCATGTTGTACTAGAAGCATCTTCAATGGGGCTACAGCAGCATAGGCTTGATCATTGTGATATTGATTGTGGTGTATTTTTAAATTTATCAGAGGACCATTTAGATGATCATGGTGGATTGGATGCCTATAAGCGCGCAAAGAAAAGATTAGCCGATTTATCCAAAAAGCTCGTCATCAATGGAGACGATAATTTTTGTCGTTCGGTAGGTATCTACGATAAGAAAAAATCCTGTTCATTTGGCTTTGATCATCACAATGATTTACATATCCAAATTATTAGTGAATCTGTTGGAAAAACTGTACTTTGTTTACAAACAAGTGCGAGTGAGCATATTGTTGAAATTCCTTTTGTCGGGAAATATCATGTACAAAATGCAGTAGCAGCGTTAATGGCTATATGGCGTTTAGGGATACCTATGGAAGATATTGTGGAACATATGTGGTCATTGAGGCTACCAGAGGGAAGACTTGAAAAGATTGATAATCCATTAGGTATTGATGTTTATGTAGATTATGCCCATACAGCAGAAGCCTTACAAGCGGTATTACAAACCTTTGATCGCTCAAAGACGATCTATCTGGTTTTTAGCTGTGGTGGCAATCGTGATAAAGCTAAGCGCTTTGCTAT
Organism: Lysinibacillus macroides; assembly: GCF_001281525.1. GTDB lineage: Bacteria > Bacillota > Bacilli > Bacillales_A > Planococcaceae > Lysinibacillus > Lysinibacillus macroides. The sequence continues at coordinate 286,587 of NZ_LGCI01000005.1, forward strand.
GGGGGCAGTGGCAAGTAAATATGCAGACATTATTTATTTAACAACAGATAACCCACGTGATGAAGATCCGATTGTTATTAATGAAAGTATTATTGCTGGCTTTACAGAGCAGCAATATTATGAAATTTATTTAGATCGCAAGCAAGCGATTCATCAGGCATTAGCAAAAGCGACAAAGGGCGATATTGTCCTTGTTGCCGGAAAAGGGCATGAACAAACACAGCAAATTAAAAATCAAAAACTCCCTTTTTCCGATCAACAATGTATAAAAGAATATTTTGCTAACCTTATTATAGACGACGCTGAATAACAAAGAATGAGCCTGTAGCAATGGCTAGCTGACGTCCTGTTTCATCTTCAATATCACATGCCATCACAAGCGTTTGTCGCCCTTTATGAACAAAGCGACCACGTGCAATAAGCTCTTTATTTTTTGTTGTAGCCATATAGGTGACATTCATATTTGTTGTTACTACATTATAGCCCTCTGGTACAGCACGTGAAGCAAGTCCTCCCATAGCCGCATCAGCAATTGTGGCAATAATTCCCCCATGTGGTACTTTAATGGTATTATGAATGACAGGGGTGATGGGTATACGCACCTCGCTTGCCTCAGGCTCAAACTTACCTACCATATGAAGAGTCGCATTAATATAACGACGGTGAATGCCTTGCTGTTTGTCACGAAGCCCATGTAAAAGATGTAATAAAACCTCTTCATCTTCCTCCGAGCTTTCCTGTAAAATAGTTGCTAGTAATTGCTCTATTTGTTCTTTAGATTTTGTCATCAATTGGAAAACCTCTTTCATTAAAATTATCAATAATGTAAAATTACCATAAAATCTGTTATGATGGGTAAGAGATTGGAGGAATTAAAAATGATGATGACCTCTGACTGGGTAATCATTTTGGATGAGGCCGAGGCGCTTTGTGAGATGATTCTTTCCTCAGAACCTGCAAAGGCACTACAGCAAGCCTATGATGCGGTTTATAGTGATGCACAGCTTGTAGAGGCTATTTATGCATTTAATCGCATAAAGGAACAGTACGAAGATGTACAACGTTTCGGAAAATATCATCCGGACTACCATACAATTATGAAGTCGATTCGCCAGCAAAAGCGAGCACTCGACTTAAATGACAAGGTTTCAGCCTTAAAGATTGCTGAAAATGACTTTCAGGATTTACTGGATGAGATTAGTTTACTAATTGGTAAAACAGTCTCTGAAGCCGTAAAGGTGCCTGTTAGTAATCCATTTTTTGCAGCTGGTTCATCTTGCGGAGGTGGATGTGGCTCGGGCGGCTCCTGTTCTTGCTCAGCTTAACATAAGGTGTGTATACCCACATTACAACTAGACTGTAGACAACTCGATGATAGGGAGAGTTTGTGTACAGTCTTTTTTATCATTTTAGGAGGAGGAAAAATAATGAAAACATATCGAATTGCTGTAATACCAGGAGATGGTATAGGAAAAGAGGTCGTGCCTGCTGCCATAGAGGTCTTGAATAAAGCTGCTGCATTGGATGGCCGCTTCCAATTTGAATGGACAACCTTCCCGTGGGGCTGTGATTATTATATAGAAACAGGCAAAATGATGCCTGATGATGGGATTGAGCTATTAAAACAGTATGACCAAATTTTTTTAGGTGCGGTAGGAATGCCTGAATTAGTACCAGATCATATTTCCTTATGGGGATTACTGATTAAAATTCGTCGTGAAATGCAGCAATCCATTAATATACGCCCTGCAAAGCTACTGCAAGGGCTACCTTCACCTTTACGACAGCCGCATCATTTTGATTTTATTGTTGTTAGGGAAAATTCGGAAGGAGAGTATGCAGATATTGGTGGGAGATTACATAGTGGACAAGAGGAAGTAGCCATTCAAAATGCTGTTTTTACAAGAAAGGGAACAGAACGTGCGATACGCTATGCCTTTGAGCTTGCCCAAAGTCGGCGTCAGCATATAACAAGTGCGACGAAATCTAATGGCATTACACATAGTATGCCATTTTGGGATGAGGTGTTTGCACAAATAGGTAAAGAATATCCAGCAATAGCCCAAACATCTAATCATATTGATGCATTAGCCGCATTTTTAGTAATGAAGCCAGAAAGCTTTGATGTCATTGTAGCCTCCAATTTGTTTGGAGATATTTTAACAGATTTAGGTGGTGCAATTATGGGTAGCATCGGCATTGCACCAGCAGCAAACTTAAATATAGAAGGGCAGTATCCCTCTATGTTTGAGCCTGTCCATGGCTCTGCACCAGATATTGCAGGGCAAGGAATTGCTAATCCAATTGGACAAATATGGACTGGGAAAATGATGATCGATTTCCTTGGTTATCCCGAAGTGGGGACCCAAATATTAAATGCGATTGAAACAGCATTCGCACAAGGCATAAAAACACCTGATTTGGGTGGAACAGCAACATTACGAGAGGTCACAGATGCAGTTTTGCATGAGTTAACATAAAAAGACACAAATCCACGAGCAAATTCGTGGATTTGTGTCTTTTCCTCTTATTGTTCAACGGCAGCATCGGCTTGTAATAGCTCTATCGCAACATCAGGACGATCTGTAATAATGCCCTTAGCGCCATTATTAATTAATTTTTTCATTATATCAATATCATTGATTGTCCAATAATGAACAGGAATATTTAAGTTAGTTAAAAACTGAATAAACTTTGGTGAATCTAAGGCGATAACCCCTGATTTCGTTGGAATTTGGAAGACATCTACTTTGGGATGATATAAATGTCCAAATTGACTTGAGAAGGAAGCAAATGCCTTGCGTACATCTGATTCACCTGCGCCAAGTGCTACTTGATTTTGTGCATATAAATTAAAGCGATCAATTTGCTCACCATAAAAGCTTGTGACAACAACTCGATTTTCCGCTCCTAGTTCCTCAATTAAACGCCACAGCTTAGAAGGCATTAAACTTCCTTCGTATGTATCTGGAGCATCTTTTATATCAATATTAACAAGCATATTTGGGTAAGCCTCAAGCAGCTCTCGTAATGTCACAACATTTAGTGAATCTTCCCGATATGGGAAAGTGCCGTCTAAATCTTTAAAGTGATAGCCATGATTGAAGGCATTAATTTCTGCTAATGTCATATCAGCTACAAGTCCGTAGCCATCAGTGGTACGCTCAACAGTGTCGTCATGAAAAACAATAATTTCCTCATCCTTCGTTAAACGTATATCTATTTCAAAGCCCTCTACACCTAATTGTGCGGCTTTTTCAAATGCAACCATTGTATGCTCAGGCGCTAATAAAGCTCCGCCGCGATGTGCAAGAATGATGGGGCGATCAAATTGTAATGCTTGCTTACCTTCACGTTGCTGTGGTTTCGAAATAGCCTTACTACCAGCCCAAGCTGCTGCACTTGCTGCTGCGATTGCAAGCGCAATTTTTGTTTTCTTACCCATGTTTGTCCTCCTTAATAATTAACTTTCATACCCCCTTGTAGTAAAGGGGCTTTATAAAACTAGTAACTAGTATAAGTGCAAGATGATGTTTTTATGTCAATTTATTTTCCACCTCAACAGTGGTTCAAATATAGTTTAACTTATGGCAATTCGAATTACTACGACTATATTTTTTCATTATAACGGAAATTTGAGCATTCTGTCAGCTAAACTCTGTTGCTATCATTTTCTGGTCTATGGTATTCTTTTAGGTAAGAAATGAGGGACTCCACTGTCAATAACCTACCACTTAATGAACACTTAAGGTGAGGGCTTGTAAAAACAGCCCTAATTGACTAGACTAAGTATTCATGTACAACATTGGATAGGTCAACGCCTCCCTAGTTCCAAGCTTTGTCGTGTAAAGTTAAAGGTGCTGATGAGTAGAGGCAGTGCTGTATGCAAAAACAGCCCTTCCAACGTTGGCGAAGGGATATTTTACGCTGGCGAGCAGTGCATCAGCATTTTACGCACCTACGCTTCAATTATTTAAAACAATGTAAATTTTAAAATTGGAAGGAGAGAAGGCGATTCCTCCCCTCTCCCTTGCTTAGCTTAGAAGGAAGGGGTCTCTGCGCCGAATATAGATGAACGAACGACAAGGACTAATCGTTTATGTCCATCAATTAAAACATGCCAAATCTCTTCGAAAATATGGTCATGTGCTTTATATTTCGAGAAGGCAAAAATATGTGGTGCTTTATTGCAATCGTGAGGACATTGATATGATGACAACAAAACTACAACGCCTTCCATTTGTGAAAGACGTTGTGGCGTCTTATCGTCCATTTGTCAAAACAGAATATGAAAATGCAAAACCGGATAAAGCAAAGGAATATGACTATAAAGTAGGTCTATAGCTTTAAGATAATACAGGTATATAGTTATTTAATCTTAATATACCGATTAAGTATTGATAAAATAGTTTTGGCTCCGAAAATATAGATGAGTGCTTTATTTCTACAACAACTACTTTTCGATTAAGTTGTTCTATTTGTGCCTCAAACTTGCTTTGGCGCTTTGTTGGTTGCTCTTCATTAAATGGAATGCCTTCGCGGCAAATATAAATCGGCATAAATTTACTGTCGCCAACTGCTTTGAGTGCAGCTGCTAGTGAGAGAACCTTTTTACCTTCCTTAGTAGTAGAGGTTAGTATAAAGGCTTGATGAAAGCGTTCCTGATTCGTTTTGATAATTTCGAGTAGCTCGTAAACATCACCATAGCCTTCTCCTAATTCTATAAATTGTTGTGGCATAATAATTGCACATCCTTTCCAATACTTATAGTATCATGCTGCGGGAGGTCAAGCACATGAAATTTGCATTAAGCTTTTTTTCCATTTTAGCACTTATTATTGCAGGGGCATTATTTTTCCAATACCATGCCTATTCATCCGATTTAGAAACAGGCGGAGAAGATTTTCATTACTCTCAGGAAATTGAAATTGTCTATCGTGAAAATAGTTTAGATATTCGACAGCATTTTAAAAATTTACCGAATCAAAAGGTAAAAATTAAATGGCCAGAGAAAGCGGTAAACCCTAGTTGCTTTATCGAGAATGAAAAAAGCTGTGATCGTTTATCAGAGGAAGTTTCTTATTTTGCAAAAGGAGAAGCAAAATCACAATCTGTCTCATACATAATTCCAATCAAGGGTGGCTTAAAAAATAAGATGCTACTTCAAAATATTTTTGCCACATTAACAAATGGGGAAGCGTCCTACACTATTGTTCATATTTCAACGGATAGTAAGGTTGAGGGACAATGGGTGACAGGTCTACCTTTAGTCGGCCAGCAGAAACTAGCACTTGTTAATTATGTAATGTTTAGCGGATATGGTACCGTTCATGATATTTATTGGCAAACAGGGGGGCTAGCACCTCAAGAGAAAACACCTGTCTTATCGATTTATGCACAGCAAGCAGTTTCACAGGAATTTCTTAAAGCACTAGAAAATATACAGTTTTTAAGTGATGAACATATTGCGATTATCCAAGAAAAAAGTCCCGTAATAGCCCATGACGATCGGTTGTTGTTTTTACCAACATTGACTGTGGAAGCTGTGAAACAGGAAGTAATCTTGTCACAAATAAAATCACAGTTTACATTTGAAGATGCACCAGAATGGTTACTTGAAGTGGTGGCATCCTATTTAGTGAATGATGTGATTGGTACAGATAAGGCAAAGAAAATTGTTCAGACATTAAATGACTATATGACAGCTAGTCAGCAGCAAGCTTGGCAGGACACATTAAAAAATATGGGTGATGAACCAATCACACTAGCTACAATGGATCAGCATTTATCACAAGTGTTAGGTACTGATGTTAAAACATCTTATTTTACCTTAAATGCAGCTCAAGAACAGGGCACATATCCGTTATTATTTGAGGATGCACGTAGTGTATATGTCGATGGGACACAAAGAGAAGATGTGCATGTTATTTTATATGAGGGTCAAATATTGTACACGGCCGATACATTATTGCCTTATTTAGGCTATTCGGTTGGAGAAGGGGAGCACGGCTATTATGTAAATAGTGACAGTCGTACATTCCGATTTCCACAGGATCATGGCTTTTATGTATTTAATCAGCGCAGGTATTCAACAATTTCTGAACCCATTATTAAAATTGCTGATCGTTATTATGTGGAAGAAGCATGGTTACAACGTTTATTCCTAGTTGAATTACGAAAGGAGGATAAACAAATTCAAGTATCCATGCAAGAGCAACAATAATTTTTGCAGCGGGAGATATGGTCTTCCGCTGCAAAAATTCTTTATATAGATGAAAGTATGGTGATAGGCTGATATGAGAGTTGTAGCAGGAGAGCGCAAAGGAATGCCACTAAAAGCAATAGCTGGCAATACAACAAGACCTACAACTGATAAAGTAAAGGAATCTATTTTTAATATGATTGGTCCGTTTTTCGATGGAGGTATCGCACTTGATTTGTTTGCTGGAAGCGGTGGCTTAGGTATTGAATCACTCAGTCGTGGTGCTGAGCAAGCAATCTTTATTGAAAAAGATGCAAAGGCATTCCATGTGCTGCAAGAAAATATAAAAAAATGCCGCTATGAGGAGTATGCAGAGCTATTTCGTATTGATGCGAAACGTGCTGTGAAAGCACTCTTAAAACGTGATCTGACATTTAAGCTAGTTTTTTTAGATCCACCATATCATCAAAAAGAGTATTATGATTTAGTGCAAATACTTGTTGATCATCATAAAATTCAACGGGATGGTATTATTTTATGTGAACATGCAAAAGAGGTACAGTTACCTCAAAGCTTTGGAGAATTTAGCTTAAACAGACAAGAAACCTATGGCGGAACAATCATATCAGTTTATCGCTATACAGAGGAAGAGGGAGAATAAGTTGTCAGAGAAAATTGCTGTAGTTCCTGGAAGTTTTGACCCTGTCACATTGGGGCATTTAGATATTATTAACCGTGCGGCAGATGTATTTGATGTCGTATATGTAGCGGTTTTAAATAATTCCGCGAAACAGCCATTGTTTTCGGTAGAGGAACGTATGGCGTTAATGGCTGAAGTAACAAAAGCATTACCGAATGTTCGGATAGAGAGCTCCTCAGGTCTTTTGATAGATTATGCGAAGGAAAAAAATGCAAAAGCCATTGTTCGTGGCTTGCGAGCAGTTTCAGATTTTGAGTATGAAATGCAAATCACTTCCATGAACCGCTTTTTAGATGAAACCATTGAGACATTTTTTATTATGACAAAAAATCAATACTCATTCCTAAGCTCCAGCATTGTCAAAGAGGTTGCAAAATATGGTGGAAATGTGGACGAACTTGTACCTACTTATGTGGCACAGGCTTTAAAAGAAAAATATGGCTTTACAAAATAAATATTTAAGAGGGTGTCATTGTAGTGGACATCCTCTTTTTTGCATGCGTAACCATATTAGTTCAACAAGTCGTGTTACAAACATCAATTAACTTTTTTTTATTGGAATTTAAAGCTAAATCTCGTAGTATATAGTTCATTTTTTGCTAATAATTTATATGCATCTAGTAAGAGTATAGTATGTCTGACATTATGGAAGCCAACAGCTAAGATTACAGTGAAAAATAAACTAGTACCTACTAAATTAATGACAAAATACCTCTTCTTTAGATTTTCATATACTCTTGAAGATATTTTTCATCAAACCGTAGAGGCTCTGTTTTTAATATGTTATATTGATTTTCCACTATCTACTGCACCTTTATTTTTTCGCTGTTTCGATCACTAGAGTATACACTTTATCAACTTACAGTTAGATTTATGTTACCCAGTATATCCATAGCCCCTATAAATAAATTTATTATTTTTTCATCGTTTAACATTTGTGTTTATGGATAACGTCTCGTCGCTAATGTGAGGGTATTCAATTTTGTGTCGTAGTGAAAATAGACCCAAGTAAATAAATCCTCCTTGGGTCGTGTAGAAAGATATACCAGTGTTTTGTTTGGGGGTAGGACCTCATATCCATCAAGCTAAGCACATCAATACCCCAAAAATGAAAAAAACGTTATTCTTTCTTTAACAGCAGTAGTTTACAAGAAAGGATGGCGTTTTTGATGAATCGAATCCTATCCAATGAACTGAATCTTTTTGCACAAGAGTTACGTGCGTGTTTATCTCCAACCGTGCTAAAAGACATTGCGAAACGCGTTGGCTTTGTAAAGCGCGCGAGTAAGTATCAAGCGAGTGAACTCATTGCCCTTTGTGTCTGGTTGAGTCAGGAAATTGGCAGTACATCCCTTACACAATTGTGTAGTCGGCTAGAAGCTTCAACTGGCGTATTGATGAGTGCAGAAGGTTTGAATCAACGCTTTAACCAGGCAGCTGTCGCTTATCTTAGAGAGGTCTTTCGCACGCTGCTTGCACAAAAGCTCTGTGCCAACCAATCACTCCCCGACACCTTGATGTCTCGGTTTAAGCGAATCCGTATTTTAGATGCGACCGTGTTTCAACTGCCAGATGCGTTCGCTCGTGAGTATCAAGGATCGGGTGGCAGTAGTAACACGGCGGGTGTAAAAATCCAATTGGAATACGACTTACTCAGTGGTCAATTTCTGAACGTACATGTTGGACCAGGAAAAAACAATGATAAAACGTACGGAACCATCTGTCTTCAAACGGTCGAGGCCGGCGATGTATGCCTGCGCGATCTTGGCTACTTCGATTTAGGCGACTTACAGGTCATTCATGAGAAAAAGGCGTACTATATCTCACGGCTGAAGCTCAATACACGGATTTATATCAAGAACCCTGCGCCAGAAACGTTCAAAAATGGGACGTTGAAAAAGCATACCGAATATATTCAACTCGATATGGCACAAATGATGGCTGAACTTACGCCTGGTGAAACAATTGAAATTCAGGAGGCTTACATTGGGCAAAATCAAAAGCTACCAGCACGTGTCATTATGCATCGTTTAACCGACGACCAAACGCAAACACGCTTGAAAAACCAAGCCATTCGTGAAAAGAAGAAGGGCATTGTCATGAAGGAGAAAAGTAAACGCTTAATGGGCATGAACGTCTACATCACGAACACATCACCTAAAGAAGTCCCAACGAAGGACGTGCATGCCCTGTATTCGCTTCGCTGGCAGATTGAAATTTTATTTAAAACGTGGAAGTCTTTTTTTGAAATTCATGCCTGTAAAACGATGAAAAGAGAACGCTTAGAATGCCATTTATACGGACAGCTCATTGCCATTCTCCTGTGTTCTTCGACGATGTTTCAAATGCGACAGCTCCTGCTCGAAAAGAAAAAGCAGGAGCTGAGTGAATACAAGGCGATTTATATGATTAAAGATTACTTTCCGTTATTCTTCCGAGCGATGGCAGCCGGTGCAGAAGAACTGGTAAAAATTTTGCATCGCTTGTATCAGCTACTCTCAAAGAACGGTCGGAAGTGTCATCGAGCTAAAAAGATGACGGTCTTTGATATTTTAGGTGTTGTGTATGAAACGACGGTGAAGCCTAGACAAGCTGCCTAGCGAAAAAAAACGCTTTTTTCGAGGCTTATTTGGCATGCTTGTTTTTCGTGCACTGGTTAGTTATCAGAAAGAAACGATTCGAATCTAGCTAGTTACGTTGTTAGATTGATGGGGATGGGGTAAAACCTGCAAAATGATGGATAGAATTTTGAGAAGGATAGATGGATAGCATGTAGAATGAGAGCATTAGATTTGATTGCTTAAACAAGTCAGTGCTATTTCAGAAAAAATAGAGCATAAATAGTTGGAACAATGATTATGCTAAGAAGGCGAAGCTTTATATAGGGACGTACAGCGAGCTTAGCAGATTTGGCAATAACAAAAATTTGTAAATGAATGCTAATACTTTGCATAGTTAATAAAATAACAACTAACAAAGAGGTATAGGGAAGGTCTGGAAAGGCTGTGACAGTCATTTGAAGCCCATTTGTAACCTCTAGGATAGCTGCGATGGAAAGCTCAATCGTATAGGGAAGTGCAGGGAGCATTTGATCTAAGCCCTCTTGCACAATGGTCTGAATCGTTGTAAAAAAGATAATGGTCGTACCAACTAAAAGGATGGTTGGAGCTGTTTCTCTAATACTTTCTGAGAAAGGCGCAGTATATAATGGAGTATTGTGTACGGAGATGTTAGGTGGATCAGTTTTGCGAAATAAAAAGTAACCTGTTATTAAACAACAAATATTAAAAGTATGTAGTAAACATAAAAATAACCATCCAAACGTATGACTGTGTAGTAAGTCAAGGCTTACAAAACCAAGTACAAACAGTGGACTTGGTGCATGGCAAACAGCGAGTAAAAAATTTGCTTCCTTCAGGTGTAACTGGCCACTGTTTTTTAAGTAAACAATAGTTGTTGCGCCAGTCGGATAACCGCCAAGGGCACTAATGATATATGCTTGTACGTATAAAGAAGCTCGTTTTGTTTTTGTACGCATAGGGGCTGTTAAACGTAGCAGCCATTGTGTTAATACAAGATATGGCAGTAAATACGGAAATAGAGCTTCCATAAAAAGATTGAGACCTAAATCAGTACCACTATGAGCAGTTTGTGGGAATAACAAGAGTAAGAGAATAAGAATTAAGCAGAGTACTATTTGAATTGTAGCAAACATGTTATCATCTCGTTTCAACTTTTTGTCATTCACATAGGCAAATGCTAAAATCAATATATGTGTGAAAGACAAAAACATGAACATATGGTTTTGTAGGCGTCCTAGGAGGTATGTGGAATTGAAGAGAAAAATTAGTATTTATGTGGTGTTATTAGTCGTTATTTGTTTTTCGATGTTATACCGACTAGACGCGTATATTATGAAGCCTGGTAGTGCGTATGATGTCAGTAAATTTGTGACTGTTGATAGTAAAGGGGCAGATAGTGTGGGGTCTTTAAGCTTAATGACTGTCGCGATGCAGCAAGCTACACCATTTACTTATGCATGGGCGAAATTGCAAAAGTATCAAAAGCTTATGGATATCGAGCAGGTGCGTAATCCGTTAGAAGATGATGAAGAATATAATATTCGACAGTTAAAATTAATGTCTGATTCCCAATTCAATGCAAAGTATGTAGCTTTTCAAAGAGCAGGGCTAGAGACAAAGATTCAATTTAATGGTGTTTTTATATTAAATGTATTGGATGGTGGGGCATCTGATGGGATCTTAAAAGCTGGCGATGAAATCATTGAGGTGGATGGGCAAGAAATAACAAGTCAGCAAATGCTTGTAGATCTTTTAACACCTAAGCAGCTTGGCGATCAGGTAACCATTCAATTTATACGTAATGAGGAGCAACAGCAAGTCACTATTACCTTAAAGGAAATTCCTAATACAAACGAGCATCGTGCAGGATTGGGTATTTCTTATACAGAAAGCAAATCAATTCAGACAAATCCAAAGGTTACAATGAAAACAGAGGATATTGGCGGACCTTCCGCTGGCTTAATGTTTACGCTTGAAATTTTAGATCAGTTACTTGATGAGGATTTAACAAGAGGCTATGCTATCGCAGGTACGGGCGAAATGCTTGTAGATGGTTCTGTGGGTAGAATTGGCGGGATTGATTATAAGGTAATAGCCGCTGATCGTGATGGTATGGAAATTTTCTTTGCACCGAATGATGAAATTTCTGAAGATATCAAGGCAAAGCATCCAGAGCTAGAATCGAATTATGCAACAGCAGTAAAGACGGCAAAAGAAATCGGCACAAAGATGACAATCGTTCCAGTGAAAACAGTGGATGATGCGATTGATTATTTAAGGCAGCTACAGCCAGAATAAAGAGATGCTAGAAGCGCACTAGCATCTCTTTTCCGCTGTTTAAAAGCGAATAGGGGGTGTTTGGAAGTCCTTCGGCAGAATATAGTCTGTTGATCCTTGCTCTATACTTAAATTGTATAGCTCTGCCGCACGGATATCAATGGCGAGCATGGCATCATTCGTAGCTGCTACTCTACTAATCAACGGTAGTTCGATATGCTTTTTATGCTGCCCTAAATAAGCCTGCCCTACGGCGCTCATGCCGAGTAAACGAACAAAAGAGGGGGCTTGAAAGCTTTGGAGCTGCTCTTTCGTAAAGCCTGTGTAGATATGTGTAAGCATGCGCTGTAGGCGTGTCCACGTATAGCGTTTGGATTTTATTTTTTCCATAAAGCTACTAAACGATTGGCTTATTTTGGCTGCTTTTAGGATGGCGTTTTCAATGCCTTCAGTTACTTCTGCATAGCGACTTAACTCAGTAGGCGTATGGCGCATAATCGTAAAACGCAACAATGGCCAAAAGGCTTCCCAGCTGGCAAATGTACAATATTTTTTCTGCCAATTTGCTAAATATTGAAAAGATGTCTCAGGAACAACATGCTGCACGCTTTGTAAGGAGTGGCTAGTAGCAAGTGCCTTCCGTATCCCTGTGGCACTAGCGATGGGGGCATCTTCTTGTAGCGCATCGTGATAGCCCGCTGTGATACGTGGAATCGTCAATGGCTGGATAGGAAGATCGAGAGCCTTCGCTGCCTCTAAATAATGAAAACCAAGTATGTTGTTGGGCTGTGCAAGATCAATGTATGAAGCAGGGAACTTCTGAGAAAGCTGTTCATAGGCATAATATAAGCTTTTCGGATAGCTTGCACCCGTTTTAAGACTGTCTTTAATGAGTGCGTTATATTCAGTTCGGTGATTGTTAATGAGCTCAAATGTATTTAAAAATGGCTGGATCGAACCATCTTCACTGCCAAACGCAAAAGCCTCACAGCCGACAGCGCTTAATAATGAAATAGCGCCTTTAGCAAAATCTGTCGCGGGTGCTGTACTATAGACATAAGGTAGCTCAATTACAATATCTACACCACCAGCTAGCGCCATTTGAGTACGTGTCCATTTATCCACCATAGCGGGTTCTCCACGCTGTAAAAATGTTCCACTCATAACAGCAATCACAACGTCTGCCTGTGCTACTTTTTTAGCCTGCTTTAAATGATAGGCATGTCCATTGTGAAATGGATTATATTCAACAACAATTCCAACTGCCTGCATGCCATCCCTCCTTATTTAATTATGTTTTTGTTGTAAACTTATTAGACGCAATTATGCGTTTAATCGTATACAATTATAGGTGGGTTTTTTTATGGTGACAAGAAATTATCTTGACATCTATTTTTACACATTATATAATCAACAGTGTTGTCTCGAGGTGATTAACGAATGAAATGGTCAATTCATCAATTATCGAAATACCGTCAAAACGGGATGCCAATTGATGCCTTTGTCCAACTGGACGAAGTGATGGAGCGAAACCAGGATATTCGAGCAATTTCGCCCGTTCATGTAAAAGGGCTATGTACTTTTGGTGCATCGCAAATGACATGTCAGTTAACTGTGACAGCCACGTTAACACTACCATGTGCTCGCACGTGGGAGGATGTTGAGTTTCCAATTGAAGTTAAGACAGTTGAAATTTTTAGCTGGATTGACGAAGATAAACGAGGAGACGATGATGGAGACATTCACTATATAGATGGTGAAGTCATCGACATGAAGCCAATTCTCGAGGAGCTTGTGTTACTTGAGATACCTATGCAAGTGTTCAAGGAAGATTCTGAAGGACAAGTGCAAGGTGGAAAAAATTGGTCTTATGCAACAGACGAAGACGTAGAGCTACACAAAAAAGCTGACGAACAAAAAGTGGATCCAAGACTAGCTGCTTTAGCTAAGTATTTTGATCAAACAGACGAATAGACGATCTGTAAGGAGGTGCCATAATGGCTGTACCATTTAGAAGAACTTCTAAAACTGCAAAAAGAAAGCGTCGTACGCATTTCAAATTATCTGTACCTGGTATGGTAACTTGCCCTAACTGTGGTGAGGCTAAATTATCACACCGTGTTTGCAAAGCTTGCGGACAATACAAAGGTAAAGAAGTAGTTAGCAAATAATACAGTGTTTGCTCACTTAAAAGGCTAGTAGAGAGACCATGGCTCTTTACTAGCCTTTTTGTTAGCTTGAAAAGACGGAATATTTCGTTGATTATGAAGTTCTTTATAATAGTAAAATAATTGTATGATACAATTTATTTATTGAAACAAAGGGGGTAATAATATGTCTTATAAGATTGATAATGATGATGGCATTATGACGTTTACGATTAATCGTGAGGAAAAGCGCAATGCTGTGAATGATGAGGTAATGAATGGATTACAGGAAGTTATTACATATATTCGTGAGCATGAGGATGTACGCTTTTTAGTAGTAACAGGTGCAGGCGATAAATCATTTTGCTCAGGAGGAGATTTATCAGAGTTTCATTCATTGGAAACAGAGGATGAGGCATTTGGTATGTTAAGCAAGATGGGGAACATCTTATATGATCTTGCAACGCTTCCTGTACCAACTATCGCACTGATTAATGGGACGGCTGTTGGTGGAGGCTGTGAAATTGCTACAGCCTGTGATTTTCGTCTACTAGCCAGTCATGCAAAATGTGGTTTTATTCAAGGAACCTTAGCTATTACAAGTGGCTGGGGCGGAGGTACATATCTATTTGAGCGAGGCTTGCGTCATGATCGTGCAATGAAGATGCTAGTGGATGCCAAGCCTTATCCAGCACAGCTACTATATGACATAGGATGGGCAATGCGTGTTTTTGAAGGCTCAAAAGAAGAGGCATTAAACGACTTTATTGAACATATGCGAAAGATTCATCCATCTGTTCATAAAGCCTATAAAGAAATTGAGCTTCGTAAGTGGCGTGAGCGCAATATGTATAAGCGTGTGATGGAGGAAGTGCGCACCTGTGCAAAATTATGGGAGAGTGAAGCACATCACGAGGCTGTTAATAATTTCTTGACGAAGAAGAACAATCAATAAGGGATAGAGGCAATGGTGAGGGGAAAACTTCATCATTGTCTTTTTTCATGCAATGATTCTATTTTGCTTGCTTTTGCATATAGTAGTAAAAAATGCGAGGGTGATAGATTATGGAATTGAAAAAAAGAAAAGATCAATGGACAAAGGAAGACGATGAAAGACTAGCAGAAATTGTATTGCATAATGTACAAAATGGCAAAACACAGCTAGAAGCCTTTGAATTAGCCGCTGCAGAATTAGGCCGTACAAAACAGGCATGTGGTTTTCGATGGAATAAAACACTGCGTAGTCAATATAGTCAGTCACTATTAGCCGTACGCAATCAGCCGCAGCAATCTATGCGAAGTCACTTGAAATTGGCATTGACAAGTTTTGACGAATTAACAGAGGCTTATCAAAATCTTGAAATGAAGCACCGTGAATTGCAAAATGAACATGATAAGTTAGTGAAATGGCTGCAGCAAGGATATTCGTTGATGAAAGATTAACATCAATAGAGCAACCAAAAGGAAGTGTAGTGGTTTTTCTATCTGTATATCGTCAACAATTCATCCATCCTGTATAATAGAAGAATATGTGTAGGAGGTGCCTTAGAAAATTCTGAGGCACCTTGTTCTTATAGGAAGGAAAGGAGAGAGGGATGAT
This sequence comes from Lysinibacillus macroides, assembly GCF_001281525.1. GTDB lineage: Bacteria > Bacillota > Bacilli > Bacillales_A > Planococcaceae > Lysinibacillus > Lysinibacillus macroides. Next base: position 302,095 of record NZ_LGCI01000005.1, read on the forward strand.
GAAGGTGGCGATTATTGGTGCTGGAGCGGTTGGGCAGTTAATCGCAAGCTTTTTCGCTGAAGCTGGTATGTCTGTCACATTGGTGGTAAGAAGACAGGAACAGGTAGATGAACTGAATACACATCAGTTAACACGGATGAATGTGGATGGAACAACCACCATCCATATGGTTATGGCTACTACGAATTTAGCTACTTTACCACCACAAGATTTAATCGTACTTGCTGTTAAATATGGTCATTTACAGAAGCTCTACGAACAAATTATTGCTTTATCAAAAGATACACCATTGTTATTTATGCAAAATGGTTTAGCGCATTTTGAGGAAGCACTTAGGTTGCCACATAATAATATCGCCTTTTGCTCTGTCGCTTTCGGTGCACGCGTGTTAGGGCAATCTACAGTTCAGCATAACGGGATTGGCTCTTGTAAAATTGCGATAGGGCGTGGACAGCAACAGGCCTTTCAGCAGGTGCTACAACTACAAAATCGTTTGCTTCCTATAGACGTTGTTGAGGATGCGGAGCAAATGCTCTTTGAAAAAGCCATATTTAATAGTTTAATTAATCCATTAACGGTTGTATTACAAGTGAAGAATGGGGAGCTAGTGACAAATCAACAAGCCTTTCTGTTGATGCAAACCATCTATAAGGAGCTTACAGAAGCTTTTACAAATATTGAACACACTATATCCTTTAACGATGTGGTAGACTTATGTAGGAAAACGGCCAAAAACACATCATCTATGCTTGCAGACCGTATGCAGGGTAGAAAAAGTGAGATTGACACAATTGTTGGCGTTATTCTTAGCAAAGCCTTGGCGAATGGTCATAATTTACCTACTTTGCGTACCCTATATCACCAAGTACTTGCCATAGAGGAGAGCGGTGAACGAAGTTGAAAGACCTTTTACATATCATCATTAGTATCATAATTTTTTGCCCAATTATCCTGTTTATCATTGTCTATCTGATTGGTCGAAAAATTAAAATTCGTGGCACACATGCATTTGGCGCAGCATCAGATATTACAACATTGTGCTTATTTTTTTCAGTACCCTTAGCAATTGGTGTGCTTTGGCATATAAATGTAGGAGCACTTTTAGTGATGCTGGCAATAATGATGGCCATGATTTTTACATATATTGATTGGCGGACAAAAAAGGAGCTCGAAGTAAAGCTATTATTAAAAAAAATATGGCGTTTTTTGTTTTTAATACTGAGTACAGCCTATGTTGTTATTTGTATAATAGGTGTTATTCAATCCATTGTAGAATATTTACAGGTGGCGTAAGCATTTTCTTTTGATGTTGGCGCTATAAGCGTTAAAATAGTAGCATTCAAATAGTAACTCTAAATAAGCAAACATGATGATTGCTATTTCTATAGAAGGTAGGCAAGAGCCTGGGGCGGTGATGTAAGGCTCTCGACAGGAACAATCGCACAACAAAGAAAAGCCTATAGAAAGCGAGTACCAAAGCGAAAAGCTTTTGTATTTTAATAGAATGGACACAAGTGTTTTGGCATGCGTTTATTGTGAGTGGTAATAAAAAATATTCTATACAAATGGGAATATTGACTAAATCCTAGTGCTAGAAGCATAGAGTAGGATTATTCTGCTGTTGAAAATGTACCTTTGTCACGCAACTTCAGCATTAAAATGCTTTCTGTGTGAAAATGAAGCGGCAGCAATGTGAATAGCATGAATGGAAGCAATTTCTCATTAAAATAAGAAAATGATTTAGCGAGTAGAGGAGTTTTTGTTAAATGAAACTGGAGTCTATCCAAGCACCGATCAAAAATCATGTGCTAGCAGATTATTGGGCGCCAAATACTGCCATCCATGGGTTTTTTGAATATGATTATAATGATCGAGCTTTTGAGAAAAGAGCAGCGTATTTAGAACAGCACACCCGTGACCAAAAAGAACTAACAGCAATTATCCGCCAATTTATGGAGCCACTGGGGCTATCGAACAAAGCGAATGAACATTTAAAACAATTAGAGCAAGGAGCTCTGGTAATAGTCGGTGGGCAGCAAGCAGGTATCTTAACGGGTCCTCTTTACTCAGTTCATAAAGCGATTTCGGTGATTGCATTAGCAAAAGAACAAAGTGAAAAGCTACAGCAGCCTATTGTTCCTGTCTTTTGGATAGCTGGAGAAGATCATGATTTAGATGAAATTAATCATACTTATACAGTACGTGGTGAAGCACTTAAAAAACGTGCATATAGTGAGCGCTCGAAACGCAAAACAATGGCATCTGCAACAGCGCTAAATAAAGAGGCAATGACACAATTGATCAATAGCATTGTGAAAGATTATGGCGAAACAGCGTTTACCGAAGGATTAATACAACAACTAGTAGATGCATTAAATGTGAGTGAAACATTTACAGATTTCTTTGCGCAACTGATGAATCGATTGTTTAAGGATGAGGGCTTACTGTTAATGGATGCAGCAGATTTGCAATTGCGTCAATATGAAAGTAACTCTTTTGCACGTATTATTCAGCACAGTGAAGAAATTGCGAGGGTTGTAACCCAAAAGGAAGAGGAGCTTGCACATGCTGGCTATGGCAAGCCCATTTTAGCAACCAATGAAGCAGCTAATTTATTCTACGTGAAGGATGGGGAGCGCCATCTTTTAGAGAGAAAAAATAAGCTTTTTGTTAATTTAGCAGCAAATATTAAGCTTTCTCGAGAAGAGCTTTTAGAGATTGCAGAGAAGCAGCCTGAACGTTTAAGTAATAATGTTGTGACTCGTCCATTAATGCAGGAAATGACATTGCCTGTGTTGGCATTTGTTGGTGGTCCAGGAGAGTTAGCGTATTGGGCAACATTAAAAAATGCCTTTGCTGTGTTAGATCTACAAATGCCGATTTTCGCACCTCGTCTGCATATTACAATTGTAACTCGTCATGTTGAGCAATTATTACGTGAGTATCAGCTATCGGTTGCGGATGTATGGGATGGGAAAGCATTACAGCTGAAGGAGCGCTTTATTGCCGATGTGCAGGATTATGAGGCGAAGCGTCAAATTCAAACGATGCAGCAAATGATTACAGAAAAGTATAAGGAGCTTACATCCTATTTAGAAGAACAACATCTCTATTTAGATAAAATACTTATAAAAAATCAAGAGCATCATCTCAAGCAATTTGACTACCTACAGCAAAAAATTGAGCAAATGGTCCTTAACAAGCATGAAACCACAATCCGGAAATTTACGACATTGCAAAATGAACTGTATCCAAATGATGGATTTCAAGAGAGAGCCTATAATCCATATCAATATTTCAATGAGTTTGGACCTATGTTTATGCGAGAAATGCTAAAGCAACAATACAGCATCGGTAAACACCACTATATACTTTATTTATAATTTCAAATACTGACTACTTTGTACCTAAATAATAATTTGATACGATGTAGATTTGATGAATAATGTCGAGAAAAATAGTATATCAAGAGCTATCCTACTAAGGGTAGCTCTTTATTTATGTCATTTAGCATATGTCAAATAATTTCCTAAAGGTCTAATTACACATTAAGAGTAAAAATGTCAAGTTTTTTTTAAAAAAAGTGGAGGAAAGTGGGGGGATGTGGTACATTATTTAATAAAGTGGGGTGAGTAGTATGTTCATGGGAGAATATCAACACTCCGTTGATGCGAAAGGGCGATTAACCGTACCGGCAAAATTTCGTGAAGCTTTAGGCGAAACGTTTGTGGTTACAAGAGGTCTCGATAATTGTCTATTTGGCTATCCTATGAATGAATGGCGAAAACTCGAAGAAAAGTTAAAAGATTTACCGATGACTAAAAAGGATACACGAGCATTTGCGAGGTTTTTCTTTTCTGGCGCAACTGAGGTAGAGATAGACAAGCAAGGACGTATTAATATCCCAGCTACACTTATCCAGCATGCGCATCTTGTGAAGGAATGTGTAGTGTTAGGCGTTTCCAATCGCATTGAAATTTGGGCTAAGGATGCCTGGGAAGCGTACTTTAGTGAGTCTGAGCAATCTTTTAATGAAATTGCAGAAAATATGATTGGCTTTGATTTTTAACTTTTGATTAGATAGGTTAGCGACAGCTAACTAAGGTTAAGGCCTGAGAGGAGCGAGTGGTATGTTCGATCATACAACCGTGTTATTAAAAGAAACTGTTGATGGGTTGAACATCGATCCTGATGGTATTTATGTGGATTGTACGCTAGGTGGTGCAGGACACAGTGAATATTTAGTACAACAATTATCCGATAAAGGTCGTTTAATTTGCTTCGACCAGGATACAACGGCTATAGAAAATGCAAAAATTCGATTAGCACCTTTTATAGAGCGTGTAACATTTATCCATTCGAATTTTCGCTATTTAAAAGAGCAACTACTGGCTCATGGCATCAAGCAGGTTGATGGTGTTTTATATGATTTAGGCGTATCTTCTCCACAGTTAGATACACCTGAACGAGGCTTTAGCTATCACCATGATGCTCCGCTTGATATGCGTATGGATCAAACAGCAGCACTTACAGCATTTGAGGTTGTCAACGAGTGGGCATATGAAGACCTTGTGCGGATATTTTTCCGTTATGGGGAAGAAAAGTTTTCAAAGCAAGTGGCTCGTAAAATTGAAGCAGCACGTAAGGAAGCGCCGATTGAAACGACTAGTCAACTTGTAGAATTAATTAAAGAGGGTATTCCAGCAGCGGCACGCCGAAAGGGTGGACATCCGGCGAAGCGCGTTTTCCAGGCAATACGAATTGCTGTCAATGACGAACTAGGCGCAGCAGAGGATTCATTAGTCGATGCGATTGATATGATTAACGTAGGTGGACGTATCAGTGTTATTACGTTCCACTCATTGGAAGACCGCCTATGCAAGACCATTTTTAAGGAAGCATCGTCATTACCGGAATTACCACCAAATTTACCTGTAATTCCTGATGACAAAAAACCAACTTTAAAGCTTATTACACGAAAACCGATTGTTCCCTCTGATGAGGAACTGGCGGTTAATAATCGTGCACGTTCAGCAAAGCTTAGAGTGGTAGAGAAAATTAACGACAAAGGGCGTGAGTAAATGGCAGCAGTTCGTGTAAGGCAGCACCAACATCAACAAGTGCAACAACCAATAACACCACCTAGTCCACAACCCACTATCAGACGTCGTAAAAAAACAAACCAGAAGTTTGAAAAAACAATGCTACTCATATTAGTTGGTATGATCGCTGTATTAGGCATCTTCGTGCTAAATAAGCAAGCAGCTATCCAAACAACAAGTATGGACATCCAAAAAATTGAAATTGAAGCAGATAAAGTGGCAAGAAAGAATGTTGACTTAACAGTTCGTGTAAGTGAACTTTCTACATATGAAAATATATGGAAAAAAGCGGAAGAACTCGGTTTAACTCAAAATGAGAAAAATGTAAAGGTAGTGCCGGGAGAATGAAAAAAAAGAGATTTCGATTCCAATGGGGAGCCTTTCTATTATTAATTTTTTATGGAGGGCTCTTTTTTCTATTATTTACAAGAATGGTGACCATTCAAGCGACAGGACAAATAGAAGGACAGGAGCTAGCTGCCAAAGCGGCAGCTAAGTATGGCAAAGAAAGTGTTATTACAGCCAATCGAGGAAAGATTTATGATCGCAATGGTCAGGTGATAGCAGAGGATACATTAAGCTATCGATTGGTGGCAATTGTAAGTGAAGCGGCTACAACAAATGCAAAAGATCCTCGACATGTTGTGGATGCTGAAAAAACAGCAGAAGTTTTAGCTAAACATATTCCTGAATTGAAGGAAGAGGATATTCTTAAAAAGTTAAATAACCGTTATAGAAGTGATGGGAAGCCCCTATATCAAGTAGAGTTTGGTAGTGCAGGTCGAGGCATTAGTTATGAGGTTATGACGAAAATCAAAGACGAAAAATTACCAGGTATTTTATTTGTGAATGACTTAAAGCGTTATTATCCTAATGGTGTATTTGCCTCACATTTAATAGGCTATGCATTAAAAAAGGATAACGGCGATGGAACGATCATTACAAAAGGCGAAATGGGTCTTGAATATACGTATAATAAGGAACTAACAGGTGTGAATGGTAAGGTCAAGTATGAAACAGATGCCTTTAGTTACTTGCTACCGAATAGTGAGAAAATGGTCACACCTGCAAAAGACGGTAATGATATTTATTTAACACTTGATAAAACCATTCAAAGCTTTTTAGAAGAAGCAATGACAAAGGTTGAAAATGAATATAGCCCTGAAGCGATGACAGCGGTTGTTGCAGATGCGAAAACAGGGAAAATTTTAGCGATGTCCCAGCGCCCTACATTTAACCCTGAAACACGAGATAGCCAAAATATGAAGTGGCTCAACGAAGTGATTGAGGAGACCATTGAACCTGGCTCAACGATGAAAACATTCACGCTTGCTTCGGCGATTGATACAGGTACATGGCCACCAAATGCAACCTATGCGTCAGGTAGATACAAGGTGCTTGATCAGGTAATTAAAGACCATAATAATGGTCGAGGGTGGGGCACGATTACCTATTTACAAGGATTTCAACTGTCATCCAATACAGCGATGGCACACCTATTAAAAATTATTGGTGAAGATGTCTTTTTTGATTATTTAGATCGCTTTGGTTTTGGCCAGCAAACAGGTATTGATTTGCCAAATGAAGCAACAGGTACATTGTTATCCAAATACCCAGTTGAACGCGTAACGACTACTTTTGGTCAAGGTTCTACTGTAACACCGATTCAGCTAGTACAAGCAATGACAGCTATCGCAAATGATGGCAAAATGATGCAGCCATACGTTATTGAGCGTATTGTAGACCCATCGACAGGAAAAGTTCTTCAAAACCATAAACCTGTTGAAAAGGGACAGCCAATTAAAGCTGATACGGCTAAACAAGTACGAGAAATTCTTGCGTCTACATTAACAGCTGAAAAAGGTACAGCAAAGGATTTTGTACTAGAGGATTACGAGGTAGCAGGGAAAACAGGGACTGCCCAAATTCCAAAAGCAAGTGGTGGTTATCTTTCAAATCAATATCTTTATTCATTTTTAGGCTTGGCTCCTGTAGATGATCCGCAGTTGATTGTTTATGTTTCCGTGAAAAAACCGAAATTAAAACAGGGCGAGCAAGGTTCAGTGCCTGTATCAAAAGTATTTAATCCTGTTATGTTAAATAGCTTAAAGCATCTAAATATTAATCCTGGTGATGTCCAGCATGTGGATCAGGTGAGCATTCAGGATTATACAGACCGCAATGCGGAGGCTATTCAAGTAGAGTTAGCAAATGATGGTTTACAGCCAATAATTATTGGTGGTGGCGGTCAAATTATTGATCAATATCCAAAAGATGCTCAAAAACTTGTAAAAGGTAGTTTTGTATTTTTAAAAACAGACGGTGATAGTACATTACCAGACTTTACGAATTGGTCATTGCGGAATTTACTTGTTTACAAGGCAATGGCAGGAATAGAAATGGAAATTTTCGGTGAGGGCTTTGTTGCTAGTCAAAGTGTCTCAGCAGGAACGATTATTAATGATCGTTCACCAATTGTTGTCAAGCTTAAAACGCCTGCTGAAAGTTTTATACAGGATGTTGAAGCTGCTACTGAGGGAGAAGTCTCAGAAGAAGAGCTGGAGTAAGCAGAGGGTGAAAATAACGCTGAATAGAAGTCCACTTTATTTCATACGTTGTAAAAAACAAGGTGTGATGTCGAATGAAGTGGATTTCTATCCATTCTAAAAAGCGTTTACGAATTTTATATGTGCTGTTTATGTGTGTAGTAGCGGCAATTATTATTCGGTTGTTTTTTTTGCAGGTATTGGATCAAAAAGAACTGACGAAGAAGGCAGAAGAAAACTGGGATCGAGAAATTCCATTTGCCAATGAACGAGGGCATATTACAGATCGTGATGGTGAAAGTATTGTCACGAATAAGCTAGCACCAACTTTATACTTTATGCCTGCTCAAAGTAAGGATATTGAAGGAGCAGCCGAAAAGATTGCACAAGTTTTAGAAGTGGATAAAGAGAAGCTTCTCGAGAAGATGATGAAAAAAGATTACTTAGTCAAGCTTGCGCCAGAAGGAAAAAATATCCCCTATGAAAAAGCAGTGAAATTACAAGGTATGCAAATTGAAGGGCTCTATAGTGGCGTGGATTATTCACGAGATTATCCCTATGGTACAATGCTTTCTCGATTTTTAGGATTTACAGGCTATGATGCACAGGGCCTAGCTGGGATTGAATATGAATATAATAAATTTTTAACCGCTAACTCTTCTGCAATTCGTCTTTTTACGGATGCTAAGGGCAATAATTTATCTAATGTTGCAAGTGCTTGGAAAGCAGGAGAGGATGGTGCAACGATTGAGCTGACTATTGATGTGGATGTCCAGCAAGTTGTTGAGCGTGAATTATCGCAGGCAATGAAGCGCTATGATGCAGATCAGGCCTTGGCTATTGCGATGAATCCAAATAATGGCGAAATTTTAGCATTAGCCTCTTATCCAACTTTTCATCCTACTGACTATCAGTTAGTAGAACCAGCTATCTATAACCGAAATTTACCGGTATGGATGACCTATGAGCCAGGCTCTACTTTTAAAATTATTACCCTTAGTGCAGCATTGGAAGAAAATTTAGTGGATTTAGAAAACGATACATTTCATGATCCAGGGTATACAATGGTTGCTGGTGCTAAGCTTCGATGCTGGAAGCGTGAGGGTCATGGTCATGAAACCTTTTTAGAGGTAGTTGAAAACTCCTGTAACCCAGGCTTTATCGAACTAGGACAGCGACTAGGCAATGAACGCTTGCTGCAATATATTAAAGATTTTGGCTTTGGTCAAAAGACGGGTTCTAATATTGCTGGTGAAGCTTCAGGTATTTTATTTTCGAAGGAAGCCTTTGGACCAGTAGAACAGGCTACAACGTCATTTGGGCAGGGGGTAGCTGTTACACCGATTCAACAGGTGCAAGCGGTGGCAGCTGCTATCAATGGGGGCAAGCTTTATACGCCATATGTTGTAAAAAAGGTTTTTAATCCAAAAACAGGAGAGGTTATACAAGAAACGAAATCAACTGTTAAAAATCAGGTGATTCGAGAGGAAACCTCTGCAAAGGTTCGAGGTGCATTGGAGTCTGTAGTGGCGAATGGCTCAGGGCGACAAGCCTTTCGAGATGGCTTACGAATTGGTGGTAAAACAGGAACGGCTCAGAAGGTTGAAAATAGCCGTTATATAAGTGGAGAGTACATTGTATCATTTATTGGCTTTGCCCCAGCAGACAATCCACAAATCGTAGTCTATGTAGCAGTTGACAATCCAAAAAAGACAACACAATTTGGTGGAGTTGTAGCAGCACCTATTGTTGGGCAAATTATTGAGGATGTTGCACCTTTTGTTGGTATTGAAAAATCAAAGGAACAGCTAGAAAAGGATTATCGTTATGGGGATCCAATTACTGTGAAGGTACCGAATTTTATCGGTCAAACAAAAGATGATATTGCTAAGCAATTTTATCCATTCCGTATAGAATGGCATGGAGAGGGCACTAAAATTGGCAATCAATTGCCTGAAGTGGATAGTGTTATCAAACAAGATGGTACCATTCATTTATATTTGGAGAACTAATATAACTTTACCTTTAAAAAATGGGAAAAAACCACTATTATTATGAAGGGTAGTAATAAATACAATGAAAGTTTATGCTTTTTTCCGAGAGAAGAAAGTGAAACAAGATTTAAAGGAGATTTTTCAATGAAACTCGCAACAACACTTACCATTTTAGCTCTTGCTTTTATAGTAACAGTTATCCTGGCACCAATTTGTATTCCACTTCTTCGCCGTCTAAAATTTGGGCAAAGTATTCGTGAGGAAGGGCCAAAATCCCATATGAAAAAAGCTGGTACACCGACGATGGGAGGAATTATTTTCTTAATTTCTATCCTCCTAACAACTGTGGGTGTAGGTAGCTTTTTAGACTTATTAACAACCCAAACCATTGTGCTGCTATTAGTATTAGCAGGGTTTGGATTAATCGGTTTATTGGATGATGGCTTAAAGGTTGTTTTTAAACGAAATTTAGGGTTAACCTCACTTCAAAAGCTGATTGGTCAAATTGTTATTGCCATTCTTGCTTATTTCCTTCTGCATATCGCATCGTTTGATACGACGCTTGCGATTCCGTTTACAGAGTGGATAATTGATCTTGAAGTTTTCTATGTAGCCTTTTTAATTTTCTGGTTAGTAGGCTTTTCCAATGCAGTGAATTTAACGGATGGCTTGGATGGATTAGTAGCGGGAACAGCGTCTATTGCCTTTGCCGCATTTGGTGTTATTGCGCTCTTCCAAAGCCAAGCAGATATCGCTCTATTTGCATTTGCTGTAACAGGCGCATTATTAGGATTTTTACTATTTAATGCTAATCCAGCAAAGGTATTTATGGGGGATACAGGTTCATTAGCATTAGGTGGCGCATTAGCAATGGTATCAGTCTTAGTAAAAGAAGAGTTTTTACTATTGTTGGTGGGCTTGGTATTTGTGATTGAAACATTATCTGTTATTTTGCAGGTAGGTAGCTTTAAGCTTCGAAAGAAACGTATTTTTAAAATGAGTCCTATCCATCATCATTTTGAATTATCAGGGTGGTCAGAATGGAAAGTAGTGCTTGTGTTCTGGTCAACTGCCCTAGCAGTAGCATTGATTGCAGTCTTATCGGAGGCGTTTTAATGAAAAACTATACAGATTTACAACATAAAAAGGTACTTGTGTTAGGCCTAGCCAAAAGTGGTGTGGCAGCTGCTGAAATTTTACATGAGCTTGGCGCCTTTGTAACAGTCAATGATTCTAAACCATTTGATGAAAGCCCAGATGCACAGGGTTTATTACAAAAAGGCATTACAGTAATTTGTGGCCGCCATCCTGAGGATTTACTTGATGAGGGCTTTGAATTAGTAGTGAAAAATCCAGGGATTCCTTATAGTAATCGCATTGTGGCAGATGCGATTAGCCGAGAGATTCCTGTCTGGACAGAAATTGAACTTGCTTATTTAATTAGCGAAGCACCGTTTATTGGTATTACAGGCTCAAATGGTAAAACAACAACGACAACATTAATTTTTGATATGCTCAATAAAGGTAATAAAAATCCGTTAATTGCTGGTAATATCGGCACGGTAGCCTGTGGTGTAGCGAAAGAAGCAACGCAGGATCATGTTATTGTGACAGAGTTATCTTCGTTTCAATTAATGGGGACGCAAACATTTAAGCCTAAAATTGCTATTTTAACAAATCTCTATGATGCTCATCTCGATTATCATGGGACATTTGATAATTATGCACAAGCAAAGTTTGCTGTTGCGCGTAATCAAGATAGCAGTGATTATTTTATTTATAATGCGGATCAATCGATTGTTGCGGATTATGCAGCACGTTCAAATGCGCAAAAAATTCCATTTAGTGTGAGCAGCCGAACAGAAAATGGTATTAGTGCAGATGATACAATGATTTACTGGCAAGGAGAACCATATATGGAACGCGCAAATATTGCCCTGCCAGGTAAGCATAATTTAGAAAATATTTTAGCAGCCGTTGCCGCCTGTATATTAATCGGTTGTGAGAAAGAAAAAATGGAAGAAGTTTTAGCGACATTTGGGGGTGTAAGACATCGTACACAATTTGTCCGTGAGTGGAATGGTCGAAAGATTTACAATGACTCCAAAGCAACAAACTGTTTAGCTACAAAGAGTGCATTAGATGCCTTCCAAGTACCTGTTATTTTACTAGCAGGCGGCTTAGATCGCGGGCACTCTTTTGAAGAATTACGCCCTTGTATGCATCATGTAAAAGGTGTTGTTGCATTTGGCGAAACGGGTTTACGTTTTGTAGAGTTTGCGAAATCCTGTGGTGTTTCACAAACAGTTATTGCCCAAAATGTAGAAGATGCTGTACATTATGCAGCACCGATGTCAGCAGAGGGTGATGTAATTTTATTATCGCCAGCATGTGCAAGTTGGGATCAATATGACAGCTTTGAAATACGTGGCGATGTTTTTATTGATGCTGTAATGAAGCTGTAATGGCGCTGTAACTATTTTAGAATATACTTGACTTGGAAGGATGGCATTACTGAGAGGGAAAGAAAGCTACTTATTGCTCGTCACAACTTTGATGCTATCAATAATCGGCATTATTTTCGTCTATTCTGCAGGTACGTATTGGAGTGCCATTCATTATAGTGGAAAAATGCCGTTTTATATGAAGCAAAGTGTCTATTTTGTTGTCGCTATGATCGTGTTTTTCATCACGATTCGCTTAAATATTTTAAGAGAGCAATCCTTTTGGAAAATGGCTTATATATTTTCGCTTATTTTACTTGTCCTTGTGCTAATCCCAGGAATTGGACTTGTACGAAATGGCTCTCAAAGCTGGATTGGTATAGGTCCATTAACAATTCAGCCAGCAGAGCTAGCGAAAATTACAGTCATTGTGTATTTGAGCCATATACTGGCACAACATAAAACAGGAGCACCGATTGTCAATTGGTGTCATGGCTTGATTTTGCTTTTACCTGTTGCGCTTATTATGTTGCAGCCTGATTTTGGTTCTGTATTTATTCTAGTCGTTTCAGTGTTTTTATTATTTTTTGTGGCAGGTTATCCTTTAAAGCTATATGCCATTATTATGCTGGCTGGCATTGCAGGATTAGTAGGGATGATTGTGACAGCACCGTACCGACTCAAACGAATAGAGGCATTTCTTGACCCTTGGGCTGATCCATTGGTAAGTGGATTTCAAGCGGTCCAATCACTAATGGCAATTGGACCAGCTGGGATTTTTGGACATGGCTTTGGTCAAAGTCGCCAGAAGTTTTTATACTTACCAGAGCCGCAAAATGATTTTATTTATGCCATTATTTTAGAAGAGGTTGGATTAATCGGTGGTCTTGTTATTCTAGCTCTTTTTGTACTTGTTATTTATGCAGGCTATAAATTTGCTGTACAGGCTAAAACACGAACATCCTACTATGCCATTATAGGGCTTGTGACAATGCTGATGGTGCAAGCGTTTCTTAATATAGCTGTAGTAATTGGTTTAGTGCCAGTAACAGGCGTAACATTGCCCTTTATTAGCTACGGCGGAACATCTTTAGTAACAATGTGGTTAATAATAGGTATTATTTATCAATTAGCGAAATAAATATAAAGGAGGGGTACTTTTTGGAGAAAGTAATTGATATAGAAGATCGTATACCTACGCTAAAAAAGCGACGAAAAAAGCGTACAAATCGGAAATTTATCGTACTCATATTACTTTTCTTTATTGTTTTAGCGGTACTCCTTTATTTTCAATCTCCGTACAGCGATATTAAGAAAATTACTGTCGATGGGGCTAAGCTTGCAGATAAGCAATACTATTTGGAAGTGAGTACGCTTGCACCAGGTAAATCGATGTGGGGTTTTAAAGTCGAAGATATTGAAAAGCAGTTACTAAAGGATGAATGGGTAAAGGAAGCTCATGTGAAGCGTAATTGGCTGCAAGGCGTTACGATTACTATTAAAGAATGGAAAAAAGTTGCGTACTTAGCTGGTGACGGTACCTATTATCCTTTGCTTGAAAATGGCAAGCGTTTCGAGCAAGCAGGTAATGATTATCCCATTGATGCCCCTGTTTTTCTTGGCATAACTGGCGAAAAAACGATTCATAAGCTTGTGGAGCAACTAGCCCAGTTAAAGCCAGAGGTATTAGCTTTGATTTCTCAGGTTAACACAAATAATAATGAAACGAATCCAAATGCAGTGAAGCTTTATATGAATGATGGCTATGAAGTACGAGCGGTTGTTCAAACATTAGCGGAAAAGTTAAATTATTACCCTTCAATTGTAGCACAAATTGCTAACTTGGAAAAAGGTGTCATCGATTTAGAGGTTGGCTCCTTTTATCGACCTTTTAATGAGGAGTATAATAAGCTAGACCTCGACATGGGAGCTGGTGTAGATGGGGAAATGGTTAACCAGGAAGTGACAGAAGATGAACAACAAGAAGAATAGCAAGGGAAGTTTTTTCACTAGAAAACAATTTGAATTATTGATTGTTTGTATAACAACAGGATTTATTATTGGCTATTCATACAACCAGGCGCAAGATAAACGTGAAGCCGGCACCATAGATTCCGAGCTTTTTGAGCAAGAAGAGTCGTACCGTGAGGAGCTAATCGCACAGCAGGAACGCAACAAGGAACTTTCTGAGGAGTTAAACAGTCTACAAGAACAAATTCGGAAATATGAAAAATCATTTGCTGCTGATGAAAAAGCCTATCAAAAGCTAGTGGAGCAGGCTGAGGATTTACGGCTATTACTTGGTGAGTTAAAGGGTGAGGGGAAGGGCGTACGCATCACATTGCAAGATGGTGACTATGATCCAAAATCCTTTAATCCTAATGATTATATCGTCCATGAAAGCCATATTTTTAAATTGCTAAATGAGCTTAAAATTTCAGGTGCTCAAGCAATTGCCATCAATGGACAACGTGTAATGGCTACCTCCTATATTCGCTGTAATGGTCCAGTGATAACAATTGATGGTACACAGCATCCCGCTCCATTTGTCATTGAAGCGATTGGTGATGCTAAAACATTATTGGCTTCTTTAAATCTAAATGGTGGTGTAGTCGATCAGTTATTAAACGATAACATCGTGGTGTCACTAGAAGAAAGTCAGAAGCTGACAATGCCAAAAGTAAAAGTAGAAAGTTAAGGACAAGCTCTATTTCACATTGAATGTCCAATGTTAGCCTCCAATAAGTGGGGAATTGTAGAAATTTACAATTTAGGATCGTATTCTAAGGAGGCATACGATACGTCTAGGAGGGGCTATTTTGCAAAGAAATATGTATACCCGAATAACGATCGTGCTATTTATTATCGGTTTGATGATAGCGGTACAGTACAATACCATGCAAAAACCAGCTGAGCGAGATACACGAGATATTTGGGCAATCAGAGAGGAATTAGCACAAGAAAAACAACGACATTCCACATTACTGGCAGAAATTCGCTCACTGCAGGAAGTAGTGGGTCGCTATGAGCAATCTGAAAAAGTGAATCAGCAGGCAGCTTTAACAGAAACATTCAATCGTTTAAAGCTACAGGCGGGCCTGACGGAAGTCAAGGGGCCAGGGGTGATACTTCGTGTTGAACCAGCCGCTGAATTAATAGCAATGGGTTACGAAATAAAAGAAATTTCACCAGATTTATTAACACAGTTATTAAATGAGCTTTTTAAGAACGATGCTACAAGTGTTTCGATAGACGGAAATCGTGTTGTTCAAACAACCGCTATTCGAGACATTAATGGAAGGACAACGGTGAATAGTCTACCACTTTCTTCGCCACCTTTTGCAATTTATGTTGGGACAAGCGATTTTAAGGCAGCTCAAAAAATGTATAATTCGCTACAAGCCTCCACATTTATTGATTCGTTTTATTTAGATAATTATAAATTAGTGATTGAAGAGCCCATCGAACACTTACAAATACCAGCATTTGATCAGCCATTGACAAATGATTATTTAGCAGAGGTAAAAAAAGGAGATTAATATATGTGGCTACCATTTTTAGGTTTGATATTTGGACTTGCCCTTGGCTTATTAACAAATATACAAATCCCCTCTATGTATGAAAATTATCTGTCAATAGCTGTGTTAGCAGCTTTAGATACATTATTTGGTGGTATTCGTGCTCAATTACAACAAGTATATGATGACAAAGTATTTCTATCAGGATTCTTTTTTAATATTGTGCTCGCAGCAGGATTAGCCTTTTTAGGCGTGAATTTAGGGATAGATTTGTATTTAGCAGCCATTTTCGCTTTTGGTGTACGTTTATTCCAAAATATAGCAATAATTAGGCGTATTTTACTAATACGCATAGATAAGAAACGTCACAATAATAAGAAAACTCCCGTAGAATAAGAGAAAAATTGACCAAAATACCCGATTTGCTTAGACATTATGCTAAATTTACAATAGAATGAAAATAAGAGTATTTCCAAGGAGGTGCAGCGAATTGAATCAGCAAGATTTATACATTTCTCTTGATATAGGGTCGTCCTCTATCAAGGTATTAATCGGTGAAATGAGTGACGGACAATTACATGTAATTGGCGTCGGAAATGTAAAATCGAATGGCGTTCGAAAAGGTGCAATTGTTGATATTGATGCAACGGTTCAATCTATTCGAAAAGCAGTAGAACAAGCCGAACGAATGACAGGTTATCAAATTCAAGAAGTCGTTTTAGGCGTTCCTGCTAACCAGACGATGTTACAGCTAGTTAAAGGCGTTGTCGCTGTAAATAGTGAAAACAGAGAAATTACAGATGATGATTTAGACAGAGTGGTAGAATCTGCACAAGTCATGTCAATACCTCCTGAACGTGAATTAGTGAACATCATTCCGAGACAGTTTATTGTGGATAATCTCGATGAAATTAAAGATCCTCGTGGGATGATTGGCATCCGTCTCGAAATGGATGCAACAATGATAACAACATCCAAAACGCTCCTACACAATGTTCTTCGCTGTGTGGAGCGGGCTGGTTTAAGTATACGAGAAATATATTTGCAGCCATTAGCAGCAGGCTACTTCGCTTTAACAGAAGACGAAAAGAACCAAGGAACTGCCTTTATTGATTTGGGAGGTGGCTCTACAACAATCGCTGTATTTGAAGAGGGATTGTTAACGCATACAGGTGTTATACCAGTCGGTGGTGATCATATAACGAAAGATATTTCAATCGTTTTAAAAACCCCAACAGAGCAAGCAGAGCAAATAAAGCACCAATTTGGACATGCCTTTTACGACGATGCATCCGATGATGAAGTTTTTGAAGTGCCCATTGTGGGTACAGATTCTACTGACCAGTATAGCCAGCGTTATATATCAGAAATTATTGGTGCTCGTTTAGAGGAATTATTGGAGTTAGTGATTGACGAATTAGCACGTTTAGGTGTTCGAGATTTACCAGGTGGCGTTGTTTTAACAGGTGGTGTTGCAAAGCTTGAAGGTATCGCCCAATTAGCACGTCAAATTCTACAAACGCGTGTAAGAATCTATACACCCGATTATATTGGCGTTAGAGAGCCTTCATTTGCGACGGCAGTTGGACTTATTCGTTACGCCCATTTAGAAGATGATTTTTACGGTAAAAGTACGAATACGCAGCCTGTTGAATATGCAGTTGTAGGAGCTCAAGCAGCTACACATAAAAAGCAAGAGTATTCTACACCTTCAGAACCAAAAGAAAGCGTAATCGGGAAAGCAAAAAAATTATTTGATAAGTTTTTTGATTAACTAGAATGCGTAATGAATGATACAGAGTCGAGTTACCGTGGGAGGAAAAAGAGATGTTAGAATTTGATACAAGTGTTGATGAACTTGCAGTAATAAAGGTCATAGGTGTTGGTGGCGGCGGTAACAACGCTGTCAATCGCATGATTGAGCATGGTGTACAAGGTGTTGACTTTATAGCAGTGAACACGGATGCACAGGCATTGAATTTATCCAAGGCGGAGGTTAGGCTTCAGATTGGGGCTAAGCTAACGCGGGGATTAGGAGCCGGAGCAAATCCAGAGGTAGGAAAAAAAGCTGCAGAAGAAAGCCGTGAGCAGCTAGAAGAGGTATTACGTGGTGCAGATATGGTCTTCGTAACAGCTGGTATGGGCGGAGGAACAGGTACTGGTGCAGCGCCAGTCATTGCACAAATTGCTCGTGAGCTAGGAGCCCTTACAGTGGGTGTTGTGACACGTCCATTCACCTTTGAAGGTCGTAAACGTCAAACACAGGCAATTGGTGGTATTGGCAGTATGAAGGAATCAGTGGATACACTGATTGTTATTCCGAATGACAAGCTCCTACAAATTGTCGATAAATCTACACCGATGTTAGAAGCTTTCAGAGAAGCTGACAATGTTTTACGTCAAGGTGTACAAGGTATTTCAGATTTAATTGCTACACCAGGTCTTATTAACTTAGACTTTGCCGATGTGAAAACAATTATGTCTAACAAGGGTTCTGCATTAATGGGTATTGGTATTGCTACAGGCGAAAACAGAGCTTCTGAAGCAGCGAAGAAAGCGATTTCCAGTCCGTTGCTTGAATCGTCAATTGATGGTGCTAAAGGTGTTCTTATGAATATTACAGGCGGCTCGAATCTTAGCTTATTTGAAGTCCAAGAGGCGGCAGATATCGTAGCCTCTGCGTCCGATGAAGAAGTCAATATGATTTTCGGCTCGGTAATTAATGAAAATTTAAAAGATGAAATCATTGTGACAGTGATTGCGACAGGTTTTTCAGAGGAAGCTTTACAGCAACAACGCAGTACACCAAAACCGTCACTTAATATAAATAGACAATCTGCTCCACAGCAACAGGCTCCTATTCGTGAACAACGACAAGAAATGCCTATGCAACAAGAGCAGCCACGCCAAAATCAACAAAATTATGCACAAGATGATATGCTTGAAGTACCAGCATTTTTACGCAATCGTAAAAATCGTGGGTAAATGAAATAGACAACTTCTAAAAAGCTCGTATTTTACATATGTAGAATACGAGCTTTTTCTATTGGTGGTGAGCATGTTCAAATGTGTAAGGAAACCATGTTTTTTGTCAAAACATTTTCAGAAAATGATGCGATTGTTTGACAATATTTGTGGGAGGAACATGCTAACTTTGTATGTAGGAGGCGGCTGTTATGTATGGAGAATGGCTGGTGCTCATTAATACGCTTTTTAATCTAGCGATACTCACGTTTACGGCAAGAGTAACAGGAGTTTTTGTGAAGAATTCAAGATTATTAATGAGTTCGATTTGCAGTAGCTTAGTAGCTGTTATTGGCGGTCAAATGCTGTGGACAACGGTGTTAAGCTTTTTATTACTTATTGGTATAGCTTTTCGCTTTAAGCTTCGAAGCTTTCAAAAGCAAGGTCCTATTGCTTTAACAGCAACCATTGTGATTGGTGGTCTATTAACAGCTGTACAACCTTATTTAAAAAATCTTTCTGTCACTCATTTTATTAGTATATGCTTCTTGCTTGCAGTAGCGAATCTTATTGTATTTTATAAGCAATGGGGTTTCGTTAAGCTTGAGCGCTTAAGTGGTCGATTTGTCTTTGATACAACGCTGAGAATTTTTGGTGCAACAATACCGCTCACAGCCTTTGTTGATACAGGCAATCAAGCGATTGAGCCTCTTTCAGGAAAACCTGTTCACTTTGTGTCTTATACAGCTTTACGACCACATTTACCCGAAGCTTTCCGCAAATCCTTAATGGAGTGGCAAGAAACCGATCCGTACAATGTATCCATGTTTACAGAAGATTATCAGCGTTATATACGATTTATCCATGTTAATACTGTACAGCAGCAAACCGTTGTACTTGGTTTTCGATTTGAAGAATGGCATATCAAGGGAGAGCCTTCACAAGTGAAAACAAATGAATATATCGTATTAACCAAAAAAGCTAAAAATTTTCCACATAGCACAGCAGCAATTTTACATTTTTCAGCGCTTTCAAATAACTCATAGAGGGGGAGAACGATTGCTTCTTAGGCTACTTGCTAGCTTGAAAAAATTATGGAGTAAGTTTCGAAGTCGTGAAACGTACTATATAGGGGGAAATGATTCATTGCCAGTGCCACTAAGTCGAGAAGAAGAAGTTACAGTGATTGCATCCTTTATGAATGGTGATTTACGAGCTAGAGATACACTAATTGAACGCAATTTGCGTCTTGTTGTTTATATTGCTAGACGTTTTGATAATACAGGTACGCCAATTGAGGATTTAATTAGTATTGGCTCTATTGGATTAATCAAAGCGATTGAAACATTCAATACAGATAAAAATATTAAACTTGCAACATACGCATCACGCTGCATTGAAAATGAGATTTTAATGCATTTACGAAAAACAAGTCGCATGAAGGGTGAGGTTTCATTAGATGAACCACTCAACTCCGATGCAGATGGAAATGAATTATTATTATCAGATATTTTAGGAACAGAAGAGCATATTATTTTAGATAATGTAGAGAGAAAAATTGAACGGCAGCATATGTTCCATGCGATTAATTTACTCGGTGCACGTGAACGCTATATTATGGAATGTCGCTTTGGTCTCAATGGAAAGGCGGAAATGACGCAAAAAGAGGTTGCCGATCACTTAGGAATATCTCAATCCTATATTTCCCGCTTAGAAAAGAAAATTATTCAAGATTTACGTGAAAACTTAAATCAACCGATATCATAGAAAGGGAAATTTAACCTACCTAAAATTGGTCGCAGCTTTTGTGCATATTCTTGTTGCTCTCGGACAAACTGATGTCACGGTTTAGTCAGAGAATAACATCCGGAGGAATCGAATATGCGAACAAAAGTAGATCTTTGCGGCTTAGATACATCGACTTTGCCAATTTTAAAGCACGAGGAAATGAAGGAGCTCTTTATCCGTTTACAAGCTGGAGAAACGGAAATCCGAGAAGAGCTTGTGATGTGCAATTTAAGGTTAGTGCTAAGTATTGTTGGTCGATTTGCCTATCGAGGTGAACAGGCAGATGATTTATTTCAAGTAGGCTGTATTGGCCTTATGAAAGCCATTGATCATTTTGATTTAAAGCATAATGTACGATTTTCGACATATGCTGTACCAATGATTATTGGTGAAATTCGTCGCCATCTGCGTGATCATCATGCATTGCGAGTTTCTCGTTCTTTAAGAGATATAGCCTACAAGGCAATGCAGGCAAAAGAGCAATGGATAACTGATAATTTGCGAGAACCTACGATTGAAGAAATTGCTGATATGATTGATATGAAAAAAGAGGACGTGTTATTTGCTTTAGATGCCATTCAAGATCCAGTTTCTCTACAGGAGCCTATTTATTCAGATGGTGGAGACGCTGTTTATATGATGGACCAATTACGTGATGATGATGTATCAGAGGATCAATGGGTTGCCTATGTCTCGGTAAAGGAAAGCTTACAAAAGTTAGATGAACGCCAGCAAATGATTGTGGCAAAGCGTTTTTATTATGGTGAAACACAAACCGAAATTGCCAAGGAATTAGGCATTTCACAAGCACAAATTTCACGCCTCGAAAAAAATGCAATTGAAACAATGCAAAAAGATTACAAATAAAAGAATGCGCACCCAACTATTCGGTGCGCATTTTTCTGTGGTTGAAAAACGATCTTTGGCAGAGTGAAGAGTGGATGTTTTATAATGCTAGATCGTTTCTCAACAAGTTTGTTTTTCTCCTCATTCAATGAACAATTGATACATAAATATAAAGTGATGGCAACATTTTATGATAGGAATAGATGGATGGATAAACGTAATAGATAGAGGAGGAATTTTATTGCGATTCTCGATGTTACAGCAAAAAGAAGTAATTGAAGCAGGAAATGGACGTTTTATAGGGTTTGTTGTAGATGCTGAAGTATCGAAAGAAACAGGCTATGTTACGGCATTTTTGATTGCAGAGCCCCGCAAGTATCTTGGCTTTTTTAAAGGGGAAGAATCTGTAAGAAAAGTGTATATGAAAGATGTGCTTGTCGTTGGTAAGGATGTTATTTTAGTCAAGGCACTCTCATAAGACAGAAGATTCGCTTTTTATGCGAGCTTATGCTGATATAGGTCAGGCTATTCATTGATAAATCAATCATTGCTTGTTACAATAAGAGAAACTATTGTTGTAAAGTTGGGAAAAACAGTGACAAAAATCTTAACAAATTTAAGCAAAATAAATGATTTACTCATAGCAGCAGCAAAACGAGGCAATCGTAATGCTAGTAATGTTCAAATTATTGCAGTAACAAAAGAGGTTTCTGTAGAAAGAACACAAGAAGCAATTAATGCAGGACTCATTCATTTAGGAGAAAATAGACCTGAAGGCTTAAATCATAAAATTGCAGTAATTCAAGCCGATGTACGTTGGCATTATATTGGGTCACTACAAACACGTAAAGTAAAACAAGTCATTCACCACATTGATTATTTACATTCCTTAGATCGTTTGAGTTTGGCACAAGAAATTGAAAAACGAGCAGAAAAACCTGTTAAATGCTTTGTACAAGTAAATGTTTCAGAAGAAGAATCTAAACATGGCTTAACCGTTAAAGAAGTTTTACCTTTTATAGAAACATTAACAAGCTTTACAAAAATTCAAGTTGTAGGTTTAATGACAATGGCACCAAATACAGAAGACAAAGCACTTATTCGCTCTGTTTTCAAGCAATTAAAACAATGTCAACAGCAAATAGCCGAGCAAGGATTCGCACATGCGCCTTGTACCGAGTTATCAATGGGTATGTCTAATGACTTTGAAATTGCGGTAGAGGAAGGGGCTACTTTTGTTCGAGTCGGTACGGCTCTTGTTGGAAATGAAAGAGGGGAACAGGATGAGCATGAAGAATAAAATTAAAAACTTCTTTTACCTTGAAGAGGAATTAGAAGAAGAGATCACGCAAGCTCCTATTCAACAGCAACAGCCCATGCATCAGCAGCAACCAATTCACACAGCAAAGCCTAAAAAAGTGATGAAAGAACGCAAAGCACCCATTCATGAAATTATGCCACAAAGTACAGCAACACCTAACAATATTGTCAGCTTACAGGCAGCAATGAACTCTAAAGGAGCGAAAGTTGTTTTAATTGAGCCTAGAGTGTATGCGGAAGCACAAGATATCGCAGAGCATTTAAAAAATAAACGGGCCACAATTGTTAATTTACAACGCATTGAACGTGAGCAAGGAAAACGAATTATTGATTTTCTAAGTGGTACAGTATATGCCCTTGGAGGAGATATTCAACGAATTGGTAAAGATATTTTCCTTTGCACACCAGATAATGTAGAAGTAACCGGGGAAATTACGAACTTTATTTTAGACGATAATTAATAGCGAGGATTGTAGTTTATATGACTTTTTTGATTATACTTAAATATGTATCATTAGCATTTAGGATCTATTCATTTTTGCTAATTATATATATCTTAATGTCGTGGGTGCCTGCCGCTCAAAATTCATCATTTGGACGCATGCTGGCAAAAGTATGTGAGCCGTATTTAGGAATTTTTAGAAGATTTATTCCACCTATTGGCATGATTGATATTTCACCAATCGTGGCGATCTTTATGTTGAATTTTATAGAAAGAGGGCTTTATATAGTCATTCAGAAAATATACTTTATGTTTCTTTAAAAAAAATCCTCACAATGTAGTGAGGATTTTTTAGTGCTGTGAGAAGCGATGAATCAATGGCTGAGGGTGGCAGAAAGCCCGTTGAACTATATAGGATAAAATGCTAAAAGTGATGGATAGGATGAGAAATGTAGCAGATAGAACCCTGAATGTGCATGATAGATGATCGAAAGAGAAGGAAATAAAGTAATAGAATGGATAGAAGAAGCGGATAGTCTCCCATCAAATGCCGGACAGTTCGCTTGAAATAATGGCACAGCCCACGTTATAACGTTTAGCTAGCCCATAAAATGGAGAAGAATAGGGAACAAAGGAGATAAGAAAAATGGAACATTTAATTCAGCATTTTCGAAAAGAAGAACAGCCCTTTATTGAACAAGTGATCAACTGGCAGCGTGAGGTGGAAGACCGCTATGCACCAAAGCTAACGGATTTTCTTGACCCCAGACAGCGCTTTATTGTGACATCGATTATTGGACAGAATGATACCTTAAAAATAGCGAGTGCAGGGTTATTTGATGAGGCGGAGAGGCAGCGTATGCTGATTTTTCCTACTTATTATGAACCAACTGAGGATGATTTTCAGTTTGTAGCGTTTACGATACACTATCCTGTAAAATTTGTTCAGCTACGACACCCTGATGTTTTAGGTGCATTGCTAGCATTGGGCTTAAATCGTGGTAAGTTTGGGGATATTCGCGTGAATGAGCATCAAGTGCAATTCGTTGTTGCACAAGAGGTTGCAGAATATGTTCGTTTACATTTAACAGGCATTGGCAAAGTGAAGGTGCATGTAGAGGCAATGAAGGAAATGGAGCCTCTGCTTATCAATGAGGACGAATGGTTGGAAGAATCTCATACGGTGTCTTCGATGCGTTTAGATGTGATTATTGCGACGGTTTTAAACGTTTCACGTCAAAAAGCACAAGCGCTTATTACAGGGAACAAAGTACGTGTTAATTGGACAGAGCGCGATACTGTTGCTTTTGAATTACAAGAGGGTGATATTTTATCGGTACGAGGAAGTGGTCGTGTTAAAATTATTATGACTGAAGGCCGTACAAAAAAAGATAAAATTCGTCTACAAATCGGTCGATTGGCCCAAAAAGCTTGAAATTGAAGTAATTTTCATTAATTTTTACTGCTAAGTTGTCGCAACAATTGTATAATAGGAAATACGAATGTACACGTAAAGGAGAGAAGGATTGTATGCCATTATCACCTATTGATATACATAATAAGGAGTTTACAAAGACCTTCAGGGGCTACGCTGAGGACGAGGTCAATGAATTTTTAGATCAGATTATTAAAGATTACGAAATTTTATTGCGTGAAAAAAAAGAAGTTGATCGACAGTTAGAAATTGCTTTAGAGCAAGCGAGGCATTTTAACTCCTTAGAAGAAACCTTACAAAAATCCATTGTTGTGGCACAAGAGGCAGCAGATGAGGTACGTAGAAATTCACAAAAAGAGGCAAAGCTTATTGTGAAAGAGGCTGAGAAAAATGCTGATCGAATTGTCAATGAGGCGTTAACAAAGGCACGTAAGGTGACGATTGAAATTGATGAGCTGAAGAAACAATCCAAGGTATTCCGAAATCGCTTTAAAATGCTTGTAGAGGCACAGCTCGATCTATTAAATGCAGATGATTGGGATCATTTGCTGCAATATGATATTGATTTAACAGAAATTCAAGCGTCTGTAGAGGAAGCACAAGATTCAGAAGATCTGTAACCTTTCTCTTGCCCCATTATAATTGAAACTTGACGTGAATGTTTGAATTTCATATACTTTATACTATCAATTACTTGAGCAGATATGCATATAGGCAGAGACGAAGACAGTAATTGTTAGGTGTAGTGAAGCGATTTGGGGATGGTGCAAGCCCAAACAAACAACTAACAATGAAGATCACTTCCGAGCTAAATAACTGAAAGCAGTAAGTTATTTCGTAGTGCACAACGTTAACGTGCTTGAAGAGGCAGTGCAATTTGAATTGTGCTGCAACTAGGGTGGTACCGCGAGTAGAAGCTTCTCGTCCCTTTTAGGGATTGAGGGCTTTTTTTATTTGCCAGTAGAAGCATTAAGAATTGTGATGTTTGCCGATAACTGTTGTAGATGTCTATACAATGTTTTATTGGTAATTTTTAAGGAGGAATTTTAATGGTTGAATACAAAGATACGTTATTAATGCCAAAAACAGATTTCCCAATGCGTGGGAATTTACCGGCAAATGAACCAAAAATGCAAGAAAAATGGAATGACATGGACATTAATAAATTACAGATGGAGCGTACAGAGGGTCGTCCTGAGTTTGTTTTACATGATGGCCCCCCCTATGCAAATGGTGATATTCATATTGGTCACGCATTAAATAAAGTGTTAAAAGATATGATTACACGTCATCGTTCTATGTCTGGCTATCATGTGAATTATGTGCCAGGCTGGGATACACATGGTCTACCAATTGAGCAGGCACTGACAAACAAGGGTGTTAAACGTAAGGAAATGTCTGTAGCAGAATTCCGTCAGCTTTGTGAAAAGTATGCCTATGAGCAAATCGACAATCAACGTCAGCAATTTAAACGTCTAGGTATACGTGGTGATTGGGAAAACCCGTATATTACATTAAAGCCTGAATTTGAAGCACGTCAAATTGAAGTATTTGGTAAAATGGCAGAAAAGGGCTATATTTATAAAGGCTTAAAACCTGTTTATTGGTCACCATCTTCTGAATCGGCTCTTGCAGAAGCTGAAATCGAGTATAAAGATATTAAATCACCATCTATTTATGTCAGCTTTGCGATTAAAGATGCCAAAGGCGTTGTGCCAGTAGATGCGAAATTTATTATTTGGACAACAACACCCTGGACATTACCAGCAAACTTAGGGATTTCTTTAAATCCTGAATTTATCTATGTCGTAGTTGCCGTGGCTAATAAAAAATTCATTATTGCCAAAGAATTATTAGAGTCAGTGGCAACGACGCTTGGCTGGGAAAACTATGAGGTTGTACAGGAAGTGAAAGGTGAGGCGCTTGATCGTCTTGTAGCGCAGCATCCATTCTATGATCGTGAATCGCTTATTATGGTAGGTGAACACGTCACAGCTGAAGCGGGTACAGGTTGTGTTCATACAGCACCTGGACACGGGGAAGACGATTATCATATCGGTAAACAATATGGTTTAGGCATTCTTAGCCCTGTTGATAATAGTGGTTGTTATACAGATGAAGCACCTGGCTTTGAAGGTGTCTTTTATAATGATGCCAATAAACTAATTACAGAAAAGTTAAAAGAAGTAGAGGCATTAGAAAAGCTTGACTTCTTTACACACTCATATCCGCACGATTGGCGTACGAAAAAACCTGTTATATATCGTGCAACACCACAATGGTTTGCGTCTGTTGAAGCATTCCGCGGCGAGCTATTAGAGGCCGTAAAAGCAACAACATTTACACCTGCTTGGGGTGAAACACGTCTTTATAATATGATTCGTGACCGTGGCGACTGGGTCATTTCACGTCAACGTGCATGGGGCGTACCGATTCCAATTTTCTACGCTGAAAATGGTGAGCCCATTATTACACCAGAAACAATTACCCATGTAGCTGCATTATTCCGTGAGCATGGATCAAATATTTGGTTCCAAAAAGAGCCGAAAGAATTATTACCAGAAGGCTTTACACATCCAGGTAGCCCGAATGGTGAATTTACAAAAGAAAATGATATTATGGACGTATGGTTTGACTCAGGTTCTTCACACCAAGGTGTCTTAGTAGAGCGTGGTATGAAATATCCAGCTGACCTTTATTTAGAAGGCTCTGACCAACACCGTGGCTGGTTTAACTCGTCCCTTATTACATCTGTAGCAATCAATGGCTATGCACCCTATAAAGGGCTTTTAACACACGGCTTTGTGCTTGATGGTGAAGGGCGTAAAATGAGTAAGTCATTGGGCAATGTTATTATTCCACAAAAGGTCATGGATCAATATGGGGCAGATATTTTGCGTCTATGGGTGGCTTCTGTTGACTATACAGCCGATGTACGTATTTCAATGGATATGCTAAAGCAAGTGTCCGAAGTATATCGTAAAATCCGTAATACATTGCGCTTCTTACACGGCAATATCGCCGATTTCGATCCAAAGAAAGATCGTGTCGCTTATGCAGAGCTTCGTGAAATGGATCAATATGTCTATATGCGCTTGCAAGACGTCTTAAAAACGGTGCGAGCTGCTTATGAACGTTATGATTTCGCTGCTGTCTACCATGTTGTGAATAACTTTGTTGCTGTAGAGTTATCTTCCTTCTATTTAGATATTGCGAAGGATGTTGTCTACATTGAGGGCTATGACAACCAAGACCGTCGTGCAATGCAAACGGTTATTTACGATACATTAATGACGTTGGTGAAAGTGATGACACCAATTATTCCACATACAACAGATGAAATGTGGTCTTACCTATACGCACAAGGTCTTGTCGAGGAAGCTTCTGTCCAATTAACAGACTTCCCTGAGGTAGATGAGCAAGCGAATTTTGACAGCCTTCGTGAAAAATGGGAGAAAGTCATTGATGTGCGTGATGATATTTTAAAAGCATTAGAGGAAGCGCGTAATGCTAAAATAATTGGTAAATCACTTGAAGCAAAAGTAACTGTCTATGCGAAAGACGATATTGTCGCATTATTGAATGATACAACGATTGATTTTGCACAGCTTTCCATTGTTTCTGCATTTGAGGTAGCCGCATTAGCAGAAGCACCTGATCATGCCTTAGCACTTGAGCATGTATCGATTGTTGTGGAAAAGGCAGCAGGCGAGAAATGTGAGCGCTGCTGGTCCATTTCTGAAACAGTTGGTGCTAATGAGGCACAACCAACTGTATGCGCGCGCTGTGCAACGGTTGTAGAAAAATACTATGCTTAAAACAACAAACTTTCATTGAATAAAGAAAATGGGGCTGTCAGGAAGTGATGAATGTACCTGATAGCCCCATTATTGCGCAAACCTCCTTGCTGGAGGTTTGCGTTTTATTTAAATAAAATCTCTTTTGTATGGCGGTAGTCTGTTGGCGATATGCCCACGTATTTTTTAAATGTTAAACTGTAATAATTAGGTGTGTTAAAGCCGCAAATTGAGGAAATTTTTTCTATCGTATAATCATACTTTCGTAGAAACGGTAATGTTTTAATGATACGAGTAAATGCCACATAATCAACAAAATTACGGCCCGTTTCTTTTTTAAATAGTCTGCTAAAATGTGTCGGGCTAAAGTTAATAAATTTAGCAACATCGCTAATTGTAATTTGCTCGTCATAATGCTCTTCAATATAATAAATAGCCTTTTGAAGCTGCTCGTGCTTCGTTAAATCCTCATAATAACGTATATGAATATTCTGGATAGGTGGCTTTCTACGGGCTTTGCGGGCTTGACTATAAGATTCTTTCACCTGCATAGCATCCTGAAATACACCGCCGACCCCCATAAAAAGATGAATGCTATAGTCTTTTTTTAGCGTCTCAATAACTTCTAATAAACATGCCTCTCCTTCCATCCAATGCTTGAAAGAATTATATTCATCTGGAACCCGCATAAGAAGCAGCAGATAGCGCTCAAAATATAAAAAGGATATGGGTGCTTTTCCCGCAAAATTTTGGCGAAAAACATGAGTAATAATACTACTTGCATCATAAGGAGCAGCAATGGCTCTCTGCTCATTGACATCAATGTAGCCCTGAATTAAAAACACAATATTTGGTATACAATTTGTTGATAAAAATGAGGCAGATTGTATAATTTCTAGCTCATCATTAATTTCTCCACGTATAAGGCGCTTTAAAAATGCTTCCCTAAAGGGCGAAGCATGACTTTGGGGTACTTGCTGTGATAGTTCCAGTAATGTAAGCGTACTAGCCTTTTTTTCCTGATAGGAGGTGTGGAGCTTTTTTATAGCACGTAAAAATTTTGATTTTTGTAATGGTTTAATTAGAAGTGTAGGTAGAACCAGTTCAATTGCTATACCAGTTGAATAGGTAAGGTGTTCTGTAACAATCGGAACAATGATGCTGTTAGGGTAATGTCTTTTTAAACGATTGATTTTTACCCAATCGAATAAACGATTAATTTCGTAGATGATAATGCACTCATCCTCTGCTTGTGGCTCTGTACAATTCTCAAAAGCGTTTGGTAAAGCCTCTTCTAGCCATGCGCCCATCTGCTTTCTATCAAATGAGCTTTCAATATACCATGCCACCTTTAAAATGTTATCCACTCCCTTAAATAGAATGATAAAAGTATTTTACCTTAAAATAGCATTTTTTTGTACTAATACAGCAATATTTTATAACTATATTGTCTGAGAAATAGAATAGAATAATTGTAGTGAATAATAATTTGAAATTTCAGATAATTATTTACTGTATAAAGAAAGGGGAGTTGACGTATGGCAGAAGTAGGAAGTCATGATTATGACTATGTGGAAGCTGGAACAGTGGATGTGAAAGATCTTCCACCACTAGATGCAGCAACTAGCAAAATTATGAAAGATGAATTTACAACAGGTTTTGGCTTAACGATATTTTACTTTATTTTAATTTTTAGTATTCCTGTGATGAACTGGTTTGCGCCAGCATTTGCATTTAAGAAAATTTGGGGTGGCATGACCGTAACATGGTTTGTGACAACAGTCATTATGATGGCTATGGCATTTATTATTGCTTATGTGCATACGGCCTTATACGAAAAGCGCCTAAAAAAATACGATCTAGCAAATAGGTAGTTGTAACGAAGGGGGAAATGTTGAATGATGGCAGCTTTATTAGAACCGAAGATGTTAATGACCATTGCTTTAATGGGGACGATAGTGTACATCACGTATATGACAAAGCGAAATGCAACGGCGTCGGATTTCTTTGTTGGAGGCCGAAGCTTTGGCTGGTTTACAAATGGTTCTGCTATTGGTGGAGATTATTTAAGTGCAGCAACATTCCTAGGAATTGCGGGTTTAACATTTCAATTAGGATATGACGGGGCTTATTATGCTTTTTGTTTCTCCATTGGTTTAACCTTATTAGCTATTTTTGTAGCAGGTCCTTTAAGACGTTTTGGTGCATTTACGGTTGCTGATTTTTTAGCCTATCGTTTCCATAGTAAACGAGCGCGATTAGTAGCTGTTGTAGTCGTTTTAGCGATTTCAGGCTTTTATGCCGCTCCTCAATTATTAGGTGCTGCCCAAATTTTAAGTATGTTTTTTGGGACTTCCTATGAATTTGGTATTATCTTCACATGTATTGTGATGATTTTTTATGTAGGTATTGGTGGGATGAAAGGAACAACGATTAACCAGGCTTTAGAGCTATGGATTCGTCTTGGAGCGTTTGTGGTGATGCTCATCGCAGCGATTTATGGCGGTCTGCATTACGATAAAATTCTTGCAGCTATTAATTCCTTCACTGGTCCTATTACAGGGACTTCACCCTATGCGTTAGATGGTAAAGATATCAATTTTGATGGTGCTGCTTGGACAGGGACAGGCTTCTATTTCCCAACATTTTGGCAAACCGTTAGTATGACGATAGGTTTAGCCCTCGGAACAATTGGGCTTCCACATATATTATTACGCTTTTATACAAATCCAAGTGCCAAAGCAGCTCGAAAATCAGCGTTAATGGCAATCGGAATTGCTAGTGCATTCTTCTTATTAGCGGTTTATTTAGGGGTTGTAGGACGTGCTATTTTTATCTCTGGAACAGCGAGTGAAGAGGTTATGCGTGATTTAGTGCTTGGCGGAAATAATATGGTCATTCCTACTACAGCACTTGCACTAGGCGGGAAATGGCTGCTTGGTTTAGTAATCGCGGGGGCATTTGCAGCTATTTTCTCCAATCTTTCAGGGTTATTTATTACAAGCTCTGGGGCACTAGCACACGATTTATACGCTACTATTATGAAAAAAGATATAACGCAAAAACAGCGCGTTATTGCGGGTAAAGTAGCCATTGTATTATTAGGGATTTTATATGGGGCTTTGGGTCTGCTGGTGAAGGATGCATCTATTGGTCATTTAGTGGCACTTGCCTTTACGGTTGCAGCAAGTACATTTACACCAATATTTATACTAGGTATTTGGTGGAGAGGGATGACAGAGAAGGGAGCAATTGCTGGGTTATTGATCGGGCTTGGTGTATCCATGTGGATGATCTTTTTACCGGGAACATTGCCAAGCTTCTTACAGTTTAAAATTCCAGGGATTGTGACAGTGCCTGTTGGTTTCCTATCGGTTATTATTGTATCAATGCTAGATCGTAAAGTACCTGCGGATGTGAATGATTTTATGAAGCGAGTACATTCAAAAGAATCTGAAACCGTTTAATATCAAAAGTCATAGCTATTTCTGTTGCTTAAGAGGTGATGGAAATAGCTTTTTTCTGCTGTCACTGCTAGATTTTCACATGCTATTAGTTATTGTGAATGATGCTGTTATGGTAGAATAGGTTAGATGTTGAGCGATCGGAGGAATGTTTGTGTATAAATATTATGGATTGGCTGCTTTTGTCATTTTACTCGATCAATGGACAAAATGGCTAATTGTCAAAAATATGGAGTATGGGGAGCGTATTGCGCTGTGGGACCCATGGTTTGGACTTTTATCTCATCGCAATCGAGGCGCAGCATGGGGAATGCTAGAGGGACAAATATGGCTATTTAGTATTGTAACCGTTGTTGTGATCGGTGCGATTATCTATTTTTATCATAAAGAGGCAAAGGGTAAGCCCCTTTTTCAAGTTGGTTTAATGCTGTTGTTAGGTGGTGCGCTTGGCAACTTTATTGATCGTTTATTTAGAGGAGAAGTAGTCGATTTTGCAGATGTTTTAATTCCTATTATTAACTATGACTTCCCTATTTTTAATGTGGCAGATGCTGCGTTAACGATAGCAGTTGTACTTTTAATGATTGGCTTAATTGTGGAAGATAAAAAAGAAAAGAGACAGGTGAAACAATGACGCAAGTAACATATACTATTGAAGAACAGCAGCAAGGAGAGCGCATTGATAAGGCACTTTCAAGCCTACAATCAGAATGGTCACGCACACAAATTGGCAACTGGATTAGTGAGGGAGTTATCAAAGTAAATGGCGATGCTGTGAAGGCAAAATATAAGGTGAAAGCTGGTGATATCATTGTTATTGATGTACCAGAAGTTGAAGAATTGGATGTTGTTGCAGAAAACTTAGATTTAGATATTGTTTATGAGGATGCAGATGTCCTTGTTGTGAATAAACCAAAGGGTATGGTGGTACATCCAGCACCTGGACATCTGACAGGCACGCTGGTAAATGGATTAATGGCTCATTGTCAGGATTTATCAGGGATTAATGGTGTGCTACGACCCGGAATTGTCCATCGTATCGATAAAGATACATCAGGCTTATTAATGGTGGCAAAAAACGATGTAGCCCATGAATCATTGGTAAATCAGTTAGTCAATAAAACAGTCACACGTAAATATACAGCGCTTGTCCATGGGCATATTGCACATGATAAGGGGACAATTGATGCACCAATTGGACGTGATCAAAAAGATCGCCAAAAACAGGCAGTCGTTGATAATGGTAAGCATGCTGTTACACACTTCCAGGTTGTTGAACGTTTTGGTGACTATACGCTAGTGGAATGTCGTTTAGAAACGGGACGTACACACCAAATTCGTGTGCATATGAATTATATTGGCTTCCCGCTTGTAGGTGATCCAAAATATGGTCCGAAAAAAACGCTTGATTTTGGTGGACAAGTGCTGCATGCGGGCGTTCTGGGATTCGATCATCCTGTATCAGGGGAATATATGGAGTTTGAAGCGCCCCTTCCTGCTGATTATGAGCAATTATTAAAGGATTTATGAAATAGGCATTGACGTATATGTCAAGAAGGTCTATACTAACGACAGTGAATAAGAACAATACAACTAAATAGTATTCACCTTTAATGGCAGTCCAGAGAGGCTGAGAAGGTTCATATAATAGTGTTGTGGAAATTTGTGCTGCAAATTTTTCGACATGCTTTTTCAACACGTATATAACCCTCTCAGGCAATTCGCCTTGAGAGGTTTTTTTATGGACATATGACAATAGAAAGGGGGAAATGGCGATGGCACAAAATGAATTATTAGATGGTCCATCAATGACAAGAGCTTTGACACGTATTGCCCATGAAATTATTGAACGCAATAAAGGCATTGATGAATGTATCTTAGTCGGTATTAAAACACGAGGTGCTTTTCTAGCCAAGCGTTTAGCGCAACGAATTGAAAAAATCGAAGGGCGAGCGATTCGGACAGGCGAGCTAGATATTACGCTTTATCGGGACGATTTAACAACAAAGCACGAAAATGAACAAGCATATGTGGAACAAGTGGATATTGACTATACTGTAAAAAATCAAAAGATTATTTTAGTAGATGATGTGCTTTATACAGGACGAACAGTTCGTGCAGCATTAGATGCTGTGATGGATTTAGGGAGACCTGCACAAATCCAATTAGCAGTCCTGGTGGACCGGGGTCATCGAGAGCTGCCAATTCGAGCAGACTATGTAGGAAAAAATGTGCCGACATCAGGTACTGAACGCATTGTTGTCAATTTACAAGAAGTTGATGGAGAAGATTGCGTGATTATTTATAAAGAAGATGAACAATAAAGTGAGGAAGCAATATGTCAAATGCAGTGTTAGATATTAAGGATAAACCAACTGGACTTCAACTGGTGACATTAAGCTTCCAGCATATGTTTGCCATGTTTGGCTCAACGATTTTAGTGCCACAGCTAGTAGGACTAAGCCCAGCCATTGCGCTATTAACAAGTGGGATTGCTACGCTGTTCTTCCTATTAATTACGAAATTTCAAGTACCTGCGTATTTAGGCTCATCCTTCGCATTTATTGCGCCGATTTTGCTTGTGGCAGGTGGCTTAAATAAGGATGGTACAAGTGTAAACCCAGGACATGCAATGATTGGTGCAATGGCTGTTGGGCTTACATATGGAATTGTCGCTTTAATCATTTGGAAAAGCGGCTATAAATGGATTATGAAAATTTTACCACCGATTGTAGTGGGACCTGTTATTATGGTGATAGGTCTAGGACTATCTGGCACGGCTGTTAATATGGCGATGAATGTTGATGGCAACTATAGCTTTTTACACTTCTCTGCTGCATTAGTAACAGTTTTTACCGCGATTATTTTCACGATTGCCTTTAAAGGTATTTTAAGCACCATGCCAATTTTAATGGGATTAATCGTAGGCTATATTTACTCAATGATTATTGGTATTGTCGATTATACACCAATTGCGGCTGCTAAATTTTTTACAACACCTGATTTTTTAATACCAGGTGTGCATTATGAATTTGAAATTACATCTAAAATTCTGCTCGCGATGGTTCCCATTGTAATTGTGACCATTTCAGAGCATATTGGTCACCAGCTTGTTTTAGGGAAAGTTGTAGAGCGTGATTATATTAAAGAGCCTGGCTTACACCGCTCATTGCTCGGCGATGGACTTGGCACATTTCTCAGTGCGTTGATCGGTGGACCACCCAAAACAACGTATGGTGAAAATATTGGTGTCCTTGCGATTACTCGTGTTTATAGTGTCTATGTGATTGCAGGTGCAGCCGTTGTAGCCATTGTCTTATCCTTCTTCGGGCAAGCAATGGCAGTGATTGCAACCATTCCAACCGCAGTACTTGGTGGCGTTTCTATCTTACTATTTGGTATTATTGCAGCGAGTGGCTTACGTATGTTAGTGGATAATCGCATTGATTTTGGCAATAGCCGTAATCTAGTCATTGCCTCTGTCATTTTAGTGATTGGTATTGGCGGTGCAAAGTTTGTGATTTCAGAATCATTAAGTGTCGAGGGAATGGCACTAGCAGCCATTATTGGCGTGCTTTTGAATGCCATTTTACCCGGCAAGGAAGAAGCGGCAATACCTGTACAAGAGAATCAACATAAAAATTCATAGTCGTACCTTTTAATGAATTGTCCAGAGAGGCAAGAAAAGGGAAGCTGTGGACAAGCTGAAGTAGGGAGTAGATCCTGCTATAGTTTGTCACGCCTCCTTCTGCCTCATTGATGCGATCAATGGGGCTTTTACTTTATGCAGAGAACGTCATAAATAGACGTTTATGGCACACAACTGAATGGAGGTCACATAATGAAAAACTTACTATCGATGGAGCATTTAACAATAGAGGAAATTCACCACATCCTTGATCTTGCCCAAGCATTTGAAAATGGTGAAGCATCGTCGTTAGCTCGTACACACCATGTAGCCAATTTATTTTTTGAACCGAGCACTCGTACAAAAACAAGCTTTGAAATGGCGGAGCGTAAAATTGGTTGTACGGTTATACCTTTCGATGCTGGTTTTTCAAGTGTTACAAAAGGGGAAACGATGTATGATACGGTTAAAACATTAGAAATGATCGGTTTAGATGCAGTTGTGATACGTGCAACGGAGGACGAATATTACAATGAGCTGCTAAGCGGTATTAATGTGGCTGTTATTAATGCCGGAGATGGCGCAGGTCAGCATCCTTCACAATCATTATTGGACCTTTATACAATTAAAAAAGAGTTTGGTAAGTTCGAAGGATTGAATATTACCATTGCTGGGGATATCTCCCATAGCCGTGTGGCAAAATCAAATGCAGTGGCACTCCAGCGCTTAGGTGCAAACGTCCACTTCCTTTGTCCAGAAGAATGGGCAGGAAGTTTTGAGGCACATCATTCATGGGATGATTTAATCGAAATAAGCGATGTAATTATGTTACTACGTGTTCAGCATGAACGTCATAAAGTGAATAAAAGCTTTTCAAAAGAAAGCTATCATCAAGAATATGGTTTAACAATCGAACGAGAGCAACAAATGAAAGAATCTGCAATTATTATGCATCCAGCGCCTGTAAATCGCGATGTAGAAATTGCTTCTGAGCTAGTAGAGTGTGAACGGTCACGTATTTTTGAGCAAGTGCGAAATGGTGTCTACACACGCATGGCTATTATCGAAACTATTTTAAAGGAGAGAGAATAGGATGGCAAAGGTACTTCAAAATGTGCAAATGGTAAATGAGCAAGGTGAGCTACAAACAGTAAATATCGCTATGGCAGATGGCAAGATTACAGCAATTGGACAGAACGTTTCTGTAGCGGATGCTGAAATTATTGAAGGGAATGGACTTATTGTTGCGCCAGGTTTTGTCGATGTACATACACATTTACGTGAGCCAGGCTTTGAGCATAAGGAAACGATTGCGACAGGCTCAGCATCAGCAGCAAAAGGCGGCTTTACAACAATTTGTGCGATGCCAAATACAAAGCCAGTACCAGATTCCATTGAAAATATGCAGCTTATTAATGGGCTTATTCAAGAAAGTGCTGTAATTCGTGTGCTCCCATATGGCTCCCTTACAAAGGATATTTCAGGTGAGGTTCGAACAAATATCCAAGAATTAAAAGCGCAAGGTGCTGTTGCATTTTCAGATGATGGTGTAGGCATTCAGCTAGCGGCTACAATGTATGAGCAAATGAAGGACGCAGCGCAGCACGATATGGTTGTTGTGGCACACTGTGAAGATAACTCATTAATCTACGATGGTGTGATGCATGAAGGAAAGCGTAATAAGGAGCTTGGTCTTCCAGGCATTCCTTCAATCTGTGAATCTGTACAAATTGCACGAGACGTTTTATTAGCTGAGGCAGCAGGCGCACGTTATCATGTTTGCCATGTATCAACAAAGGAATCTGTACGTGCAGTAAGAGATGCAAAGGCAGCAGGAATTCGTGTTACAGCAGAGGTTTGTCCACACCATTTATTACTTGAAGAAATGGATATTCCAGCAGATGATGCAAACTGGAAAATGAATCCACCATTACGTGCAGCTGATGATAAGGATTCATTACATGTAGCACTACTTGACGGTACAATTGACTGTATCGCAACAGACCATGCACCACATACAGTAGAGGAAAAATGCTGTGGTATGGTGGGCGCACCATTTGGCATCGTTGGCTTTGAAACAGCCTTCCCATTGCTTTATACACAATTTGTGGAAACAGGAAAATGGTCATTAAAGCAATTAATCGATTGGATGACGGTGAAAGCAGCAGCTATTTTTGACCTTCCATATGGCACATTAGCAGTAGGTGCTTCGGCTGATATGGTGTTAATTGATCTTGAAAAAGAGCAAACAGTTGATGCACAGGGCTTTGTTTCAAAGGGACGCAATACACCATTTAATGGTTGGGTAGCGAAAGGCTGGCCAGTCGTAACAATTTTTGAAGGCAATATCGTATATCAGGAGGCAGAGTAATGAAAAAACGTTTACTAATATTAGAAGATGGCACAGTGTTTACAGGTACGGCATTTGGTAGTGATCGCGCTTCACAAGGTGAGGTTGTATTTACAACAGGTATGACGGGCTATCAGGAATCCATCTCTGACCCTTCATTTTACGGACAAATTGTAACTATCACATATCCATTAGTTGGGAATTACGGCATTAATCGTGATGATTTTGAATCTATTACACCTGTTATTCGTGGATTTGTTGTACGTGAATTAGCGAAAACACCTTCTAACTTCCGTTGTGATTTAACGGTTGATGACTATTTAACATCAAAGGATATCCCAGGTATTGAAGGGATTGATACACGTAAATTAACACGTATTATTCGTAGTAAAGGGTCAGTAAAAGCGATTTTAACGGCTGCTGATGAAGAAGTAAATGTGGATGACATTGTGGCACAATTACAAGCAACTCCAGCCATTACGCATCATGTACGTGAAGTATCGCCAAAAGCGGCTTATCCATCTCCTGGACGTGGTAAACGAGTTGTCTTAATTGATTTTGGCATGAAGCATGGTATTCTTCGTGAATTAAACAAGCGTGACTGTGATGTGCTTGTTGTTCCTTACAATACACCTGCTGAGGAAATTTTAGCTTGGCATCCAGATGGCATTATGCTGTCGAACGGGCCAGGGAACCCTGATGAGGTGCCAGAAGGTATTGAAACAGTGCGTAATTTGATCGGCAAAGTACCAATGTTTGGTATTTGCCTAGGTCATCAAATCTTTTCATTAGCTTGTGGAGCAAAGTCTTTTAAATTACCGTTTGGACACCGTGGAGGCAACCATCCTGTGAAAGATTTACGCACAGGTCGTACGGATATAACATCTCAAAATCACGGCTATGCCATCGATATCGACTCATTAGAGGCTACAGATTTAGAATTAACACATATTGCATTAAATGACAGTACATGTGAGGGTGTACGCCATAAGAAATATCCAATTTTCACAGTGCAGTATCACCCAGAAGCATCACCAGGACCAGAGGATTCAAATCACTTATTTGATGAATTCATCGAAATGATGGAAGCAGAAGCAGGGAAGGGGAAACAACATGCCTAAACGTACAGATATTAAAACTATTTTAGTAATCGGCTCAGGCCCAATTGTTATCGGACAAGCAGCAGAATTTGACTATGCAGGAACACAAGCTTGTCTTTCATTAAAAGAAGAGGGCTACCGCGTTATTTTAATCAACTCAAACCCTGCCACAATTATGACAGATACAGAAATTGCAGATAAAGTATATATTGAGCCTATTTCACTTGATTTTGTTTCACGTATTTTACGTAAAGAACGTCCAGATGCTATTTTACCGACACTTGGTGGGCAAACAGGCTTAAATATGGCGATTGAATTAGATGAATCAGGTATTTTAGACGAGCTTGGCATTGAAATTCTTGGAACAAAATTAGAGGCGATTCATAAGGCGGAAGACCGTGATTTATTCCGTAATTTAATGTACGAATTAGGTGCGCCAGTTCCTGAATCTGATATTATTCATAATTTAGATGAAGCGAAAAAATTTGTCGCAAAAATTGGTTACCCTGTTATTGTTCGTCCAGCCTTTACACTTGGCGGTACAGGAGGCGGTATTTGTTATAACGATCAGGATTTAGAGGAAATCGTAACATCTGGTTTAAAATACTCGCCAGTAACACAGTGCTTACTTGAAAAATCAATCGCTGGTTATAAAGAGATTGAATATGAAGTAATGCGTGATGCGGCTGACAATGCCATTGTTGTATGTAATATGGAAAATGTTGACCCAGTAGGTATTCATACAGGTGATTCTATTGTAGTAGCACCAACACAAACATTATCGGACCGTGAAAACCAAATGCTACGCAATATTTCATTAGATATTATTCGTGCACTAAAAATTGAAGGCGGCTGTAATGTGCAGCTAGCACTTGATCCATATAGCTTTAATTATTATGTAATTGAAGTAAATCCACGTGTCTCTCGTTCATCTGCATTAGCGTCAAAAGCAACAGGCTATCCAATTGCTAAGCTAGCGGCGAAAATTGCAGTAGGCTTAACATTAGATGAAATTAAAAACCCTGTAACGGGCTCAACATATGCATGCTTTGAACCTGCGTTGGATTATATTGTCGCGAAAATTCCACGCTGGCCGTTCGATAAATTTGAATCAGCAAAACGTAATCTTGGTACGCAAATGAAGGCAACTGGTGAGGTAATGGCACTAGGTCGTACCTTTGAGGAAGCGATGTTAAAAGCAGTGCGCTCACTGGAAACAGGTCAAGTACACTTAGAGCTAAAACATGCTGAGGAAAACTCAGATGCTTGGGTTGAAAAACGTATCCGTAAAGCTGGGGATGAGCGTTTATTCTTTATTGGCGAAGCCTTACGCCGTGGTGTTACAATTGAACAAATTCATGAATGGTCAGAGATTGACTTATTCTTCTTAAATAAATTTAAAAATATCATTGATATGGAGCAAACACTTGCTAACCATAAAAATGATAAAGAAGTATTGCGTACAGCAAAACGTTTAGGCTTTGCCGATAAGAAAATTGCAGAGCTTTGGGAAACAACACCGGAGGCTATTTATGCTTATCGCAAAGAGCAGGGCATTATTCCTGTCTATAAAATGGTCGATACATGTGCAGCAGAATTTGCTTCAGAAACACCGTATTTCTATGGCACATATGAGGAAGAAAACGAATCCATTAAATCAGATAAACCTTCTGTTGTGGTACTTGGCTCAGGCCCGATCCGTATCGGTCAAGGGGTAGAATTCGACTATGCAACTGTACACTCTGTATGGGCGATTCAAGAAGCAGGTTATGAAGCTATTATTATTAACTCAAATCCAGAAACGGTATCAACAGATTTCTCGATTTCAGATAAATTGTACTTTGAGCCATTAACAATCGAGGATGTTATGCATATTATCGACTTAGAGCAACCAATTGGTGTTGTTGTTCAATTCGGTGGTCAAACTGCGATTAACCTTGCAGATAAATTGGCTGCCAATGGCGTGAAAATTTTAGGCACATCGCTGGAAGATATTGATCGTGCCGAAAACCGTGATAAATTTGAGCAAGCTTTGCATGAGTTAAATATTCCTCAGCCAAAAGGAGAAACAGCTATTTCGACAGAGGAAGCTCTTGCTATTGGTCAACGTTTAGGCTTCCCAGTGCTTGTTCGTCCTTCTTATGTACTCGGTGGACGTGCAATGGAAATTGTTTATAACGAAGAAGAGCTACACCATTATATGGAGAACGCAGTAGAAGCATCTCCAGATCATCCAGTGCTAGTAGACCGTTACTTAACAGGTCAAGAAATCGAAGTAGATGCAATTTGTGATGGTGAACATGTATTAATTCCAGGGATTATGGAGCATATCGAGCGTGCAGGGGTGCACTCTGGTGACTCTATCTCTGTTTATCCTCCACAAAAGCTAACACAGGCACAAAAAGATACATTAGTGGATTATACAACCCGCCTTGCGAAAGGTCTTGGCATTATTGGCTTAATGAATATTCAATATGTTATTTCCCAGGGAGACGTATTTGTGATCGAGGTGAATCCACGTTCATCACGTACAGTACCATTCTTAAGTAAAATTACGAATATCCCGATGGCCAATATCGCGACAAAAGCGATTCTTGGCAAATCGATTGTAGAGCAAGGCTATCCAACAGGCTTAGCACCTGAGCAAAAAGGTGTCTTTGTCAAAGTACCAGTATTCTCCTTTGCAAAACTACGTCGTGTGGATATTACGCTAGGCCCTGAAATGAAATCGACAGGGGAAGTAATGGGGAAAGATGCAACATTAGAAAAAGCTCTTTATAAAGGCTTAGTAGCAGCTGGTATGGAAATTCGCACAGAAGGTACAGTATTGTTTACGGTGTCCGATAAAGATAAGGAAGAAGCAATTGCACTAGCAAAACGTTTCTCGACAGTTGGCTATCGCATTGTAGCTACTGAAGGTACAGCTCGAAGCTTTGAAGCGGCAGGTGTACGTACGGATGTGGTTGGCAAGATTGGTGCAAAGGGGCAAACATTAATTGACCTTATCCAAAATGGTGAAGCTCAGCTTGTTGTCAACACCTTAACAAAAGGCAAACAACCAGCTCGTGATGGCTTCCGAATCCGCCGTGAATCTGTAGAAAATGGTGTACCTTGTCTCACATCTTTAGATACAGCAGAAGCAATGGTACGTGTTATCGAATCAATGACATTTACAGCAGAACAAATGCCAAAAGCGGAGGTAATACACTAATATGATACGTCAGGAGAAAATGACGGTCGTCTCTCAAAAGCAAATTGCGAAAAACATTTTCGAACTGACACTTCATGGGGAACTGGTTCAGGATATGACTCCTGGCCAGTTTGTCCATGTCAAGGTGTCAGATTCATTGGAGCCGCTTTTACGTCGACCAATTAGTATTGCAAATATTGATAAAGCCAATAGTGAATTTACAATGATTTATCGTGCAGAGGGCCGCGGCACAAAAGTGTTAGCAACAAATCGTGAGGGCCAGCAGGTCAATGTGCTTGGACCATTAGGCAACGGCTTCCCTGTAGATGTGGTGCAAGAGGGAGGCACAGCACTACTAGTAGGTGGTGGCATTGGTGTACCTCCATTGCATGAGCTATCCAAGCAGTTAAACGCACGTGGTGTAAAAACAATCCATGTGTTAGGCTTCCAAACAGAGGAGGTCTGCTTTTATGAGGATGAATTTAATGCACTTGGCGAAACACATTATGTTACAGTGGATGGCTCTAAAGGAACAAAGGGCTTTGTTACCAATGTATTAGCATCACGTGCGCCACAATTTGATGTTTTTTATTCCTGTGGTCCACTACCAATGTTAAAAGCTTTAGAAGGTTTTTATCCTGAAAAAGAGGGCTATCTATCATTTGAAGAGCGTATGGGCTGTGGCATTGGCGCTTGCTTTGCATGCGTATGTAAAACAACTGATCAAATTGACAAAGACTATGTCAAGGTATGCTCGGACGGACCAGTTTTCCCGAAAGGTACGGTGGCACTATGAGTCGTTTAACAATTCAACTACCAGGCTTAGATTTAAAAAACCCAATAATGCCAGCTTCAGGCTGCTTTGGCTTTGGACGTGAATATGCGCAACTTTATGATTTATCAAAGTTAGGCGCAATTATGATTAAGGCAACAACGGTTGAAACGCGTGCTGGGAATCCAACACCAAGAGTTGCTGAAACAGCAGCAGGGATGTTAAATGCCATCGGGCTACAAAATCCTGGCATTGAAAAAGTCATGAGTGAGGAACTAAAATTTTTAGAGGGCTATGATGTGCCGATTATCGCCAATGTTGCGGGGACAGAGACGGCAGACTATGTAGAAGTGGCACGTCGTATTTCAACAGCACCCAACGTTCACGCATTGGAGCTGAATATTTCTTGCCCAAATGTTAAATGTGGTGGTATTCAATTTGGTACGGACCCAGCAACAGCACGCGAACTAGTGGCGGCTGTAAAAGCTGTTTCAGCAGTACCAGTCTATGTCAAGCTGTCTCCAAATGTGACAAGCATTGTGGATATTGCGGTAGCTGTGGAAGCAGGTGGTGCAGATGGGATTACGATGATTAATACGTTAGTAGGGATGCGATTAGATGAGCGTACAGGGAAGCCAGTGATCGCAAATGGCACGGGTGGTTTATCTGGTCCTGCTGTTAAGCCTGTAGCCATTCGCATGGTCTATGAGGTGTATAAGGCTGTTGATATTCCAATTATTGGTATGGGTGGTGTAACAGAAGCGCAGGATGTTATTGACTTTATGTCTGCAGGTGCTTCAGCCGTTGCAGTAGGCACAGCAAACTTTGTTGACCATTTTATTTGCCCAACGATTATTGATGAATTACCAGCAAAGCTTGATGCATTAGGCGTAGAGCATATAGCAGATATTATCGGAAGGAGCCATCGTTGATGAACACCAAACCTATATTAGCATTAGATTTTCCTGGAGAAAAAGAAGTATTCGATTTTCTTCAACAGTTCAATGAGCCTCTTTTCGTAAAAATTGGTATGGAATTATATATGCAAGAAGGACCTACTATTGTACGCAAAGTAAAGGATTTAGGACATGATATTTTCCTAGATTTAAAATTACATGATATTCCAAATACAGTAGGGTCTGCAATGAAAGGACTAGCAAAATTAGGCGTAGACTTAGTCAATGTCCATGCTGCGGGCGGGCGTCCTATGATGGAGGCCGCACTAGAAGGACTTGAAGCGGGAACACCAGCTGGTAAAGAACGTCCAGCCTTAATAGCTGTTACACAATTAACATCAACGACAGAAGAACAAATGCAAGCGGAGCAAAAAATTGCTCTATCTTTGCAAGAGTCTGTCTTGCACTATGCAGGTCTGACAAAGCAAGCGGGCTTACAGGGTGTGGTTTGCTCTGTACATGAGGCAAAGGCGATTGCAGAGGTGTGTGGAGATGAGTTTCTACGTGTAACACCAGGCATTCGTCTAGCAGGTGGTGATGCACATGATCAAAAGCGTATTGCAACACCGGATGGTGCAAAACGGGATGGTTCTTCATTGATTGTTGTTGGACGTGCTGTCACAGGTGCGCAAGATCCAGTAGCAGCATATAAAATCGTAAATGAATTATGGGAGGCATAGAGAATGACACTACAAAATGAAATCGCACATGCTATGTTAAAGGTAGGTGCTGTAGAATTAAATCCAACAGAGCTGTTTACATGGGCATCTGGTATAAAGTCACCAATTTATTGTGATACACGCCTAACAATTTCTGATCCAGTGATTCGTAAGCAATTAGCAAATGGCTTAGCCTCTGTTATTAAAGAGAGCTTTGGTGCAACAGAAATCGTTGCAGGAACAGCTACAGCAGGTATCCCACACGCTGCATGGGTAAGTGATATTTTAGCATTACCAATGGTTTATGTACGCTCTAAAGCAAAAGAGCATGGCCGTGGTAATCAAATTGAAGGAAAATATGCACCAGGTCAAAAAGTTGTAGTAGTAGAAGATATCGTTTCTACAGGTGGTTCCTCCATTACAGCTGTAG
Organism: Lysinibacillus macroides; assembly: GCF_001281525.1. Lineage (GTDB taxonomy): Bacteria > Bacillota > Bacilli > Bacillales_A > Planococcaceae > Lysinibacillus > Lysinibacillus macroides. The sequence continues at coordinate 346,840 of NZ_LGCI01000005.1, forward strand.
AAGCATTGCGTACAGCAGGGTGTGAAGTACTTGGTGTTGTTTGTGTCTACACATATAATCTACCACGCGCAGAGCAAGCCTTTGATGAGGCAGGCATTCAATATGTATCATTAACAAACTTTGATTATTTAATTGAAGCAGCGAATGAATCAGGTGCTATTAAACAAGAGGACATCCCATTCCTAAAAGAGTGGCATAGCAAGTTAAAAGCAGGGGAGCTATAATTTTTAGTTTTTACTAGTAAAAAATGATCCTATAATTAAAGTAATTCTGCGGCGAAAGCGTGAGTGAAACGAAGCGTCAGCCACACTTGTAAGCAGTAAAGTAGTAAGAAGCTCCTTTTTAACAAAATTAAAAATGCCAAAACGTTGTTTAATCAATGTTTTGGCATTTTGTTTTGCTTGAAAGTCCTCCATTCTAAACCTCTTCTTCAGAAAATCTTCCTTATTATAAGGTAGAAGCATATTTAGCGATTATAAGCAAAAATAAAATATGGTAATTTATCGTATCCGCTTATAAGGTATGGAATAAAAATATATTCCAATTAGAAATAGGTTCATAATAAAGTTATTTTTGATATTTAAAAAAGTGCTGTTTTCGATTTATTTCAACAATAAATTCCCTTTACATCACATTAAAATGCTTTCTATTCAAAAATGAAAACGCTCCCAATTAATGGGTTGTCTGATTTTTAGTAATTATTTGCATCCTTAATCCTTGCAAGAAAGACAATTGACATTCTCAGGAAAACAATTTGACTTAAATAGATGAGATAGCTCTCTATTAAAGTGTTCTATTCACTATTTTATGGAGGAATAAAATCCATATTCTTAGCATAGATACATGTATATGTAATTCATCTATAAATTATTTTGAAAAAACTATTTTTTCGCCCATTCTCTTTTGTATTGAGCTATTTTTTACTGAATGTAAGTATATTTTATATATATATTTGAGTTATTTTTTCTGAATTTGAGCATATTTTTTATACATTTGCTTTATTTTTCTTTTTTCTCTTCTGAATAGTAAAATCTTAGAAAAATACAAAATAAGTTTCTTGTATATCATTAATAGATGAGAATATTCATGTTTTACGATAAGAATATACAAAAAAATTCCTGTTAAAGAAACTAATTCACTTAGTTTTACATAAATTTTCTACAAAACTATACAAATCTCTTAAGGTAATACCTCCGTGACTTTAGACTTATTTTTTATTATAGCAATAATATTATCGAAAAAATAGGAATTTTCGATATAGTAAATTATTTATTCGTTTTTAATCTATTTTTGATGTGATTAGTTTAATATTATCAAATTATTATCATTTTGATACTTTGTCTCTTTAGTGTAATAAATCGGAAAAAATTATTATCTTCTTAGATGTCAGATAATACTATATAAATTCGAATCTTTTTTATTTTGTACACAATGATTTTTTGGTATATTAAATGGGAGCTGCAAAAAAGGCTTAAAAATTGTATAGGGGGATTCACGTATGAATAAAAACAAAAAGTTTTTATTATTAACAGTTCTTGCAGTATTTTCACTTGTGCTTGCTGCATGTGGCTTCGGTGGAGATTCGTCTGATAAAACAAAAGACGATAGTAAAGATTCTGGTTCAACTGAAACATCTTCATCAGGTGGCGAATTAAATGTGGTAGTAGCTTCTGAGCCACCATCACTTCATCCTGCATTAGCAACTGATACAACTTCTGGTGTAATTCTTACAAACACATTTGAAGGTTTAACAACACTTAATGCAGATGCTAAACCAGTTCCAGCTATGGCTGAAAATTGGGAAATTAGTGAAGACCAAAAGACATACACATTCAAATTACGTGAGGCTAAATGGTCAAACGGAGATCCGGTTGTTGCTAGCGACTTCGAATATGCTTGGAAGTGGGCATTAAACCCAGATAATCTTTCTGAGTATGCTTCAATTCTTTATCCAATTAAAGGTGCTGCAGCATACAACAATGGTGAAGGTTCTGCTGATGATGTAGGCGTTAAAGCTGAAGATGAGAAAACATTAGTAGTAACTTTAGAAAACCCAACACCTTACTTCTTAGAATTAACAGCATTTAAAACATATGCACCATTAAACCAAAAAGTAGTTGAAGGTAACGATGAGTGGTATACAGATGCTGGTGAAAACTATGTAACAAACGGACCATTCACTTTAGCTGAATGGCGACATAATGATACAGTGGTATTAAAGAAAAATCCAGACTATTGGGATGCTGATAAAGTATCTTTAGAAACTGTTAATATTGGTATGGTAGAATCTGAAACAACTGCTGCTACAAAGTTTAAAGCTGGCGAAATCGACTACCTAGGTAAACCATTCCAAACAATTGGACTTGACGCTATAGAAGGCTTTAAAGCAGATGGTTCATTAAACATCGCTGATGAGGCTTCTATTTATTGGTACAAGCTAAACACAACTGATAAATTTACTGGGAACGCTAACATTCGTAAAGCGTTAACATTAGCAATTGATCGTCAAGGTTTAATTGACAATGTAACAAAAGGTGAACAAAAGCCTGCATTAGGTATGGTTCCTCTTGCAGTTAATGGCTTTGAAGAAGACCGTGGTTACTTCAAGGATAATGATATTGAAGGCGCGAAAGCAGCACTTGAAGCTGGTATGCAAGAACTTGGTATTACAAATCCAGCAGATATTACTGTTAATATTTCTTATAACACAAGTGAAGGCCACGCAGCTATTGCTCAATTCATCCAAGAGGGCTGGACGAAAAACCTTGGTATTACTGTAGGTCTTGATAACTCTGAATGGCAAGTTTATTTAGAAAAGCTTAACCAATTAGATTACCAAGCTGGACGTATGGGCTGGGTTGGTGACTACAATGATGCTTATACATTCTTAGAAATGTATGATACTGCCAAAAACGGTAACAATGATACTGGCTGGGAAAATCCTGAGTACAAAAAATTAATCGACCAATCTAATACAGAAGCAGATCCAGCAAAACGTCTTGAGCTTCTAAAACAAGCAGAAGCAATTGCTATGACTGAATTCCCTATTGCACCTATCTACTACTACACAAATCTTTTTGTAGTAAAAGATAATGTAAAAAACATGCAAGCAGATATTCTTGGTAACATTCCACTTAAAGAGGTTGTAGTAGAATAAAAATAATTATTCTTATTATTTTATTTCTTTTTTTAGCTCTACAGCGAAGAGCTGCCTCGTAGCCACTTCGGCACGAGTCAGCTCTTTTTAAAATACGAAGGCATATATTTGTCTGACAATTGACAAATAGAAGGAGGAGTTTTATGTGATTAAATATATTTTGAAAAGGCTGATGTATATACTTCTCGCGCTTTTCGTCATCGTAACGGTTACGTTTTTCTTAATGCGTCTCGCTCCTGGTAGTCCATTTGCGAGTGAACGTAATTTCCCACCTCAAATTGAGGAGAAGTTAAACGAAACGTATGGATTAAATAACCCTTGGTATATACAATATAAAGATTATTTAATCGATACGGCCACTTTCAATTTCGGTGAATCCATGAAATATAAAGCGCGTTCAACAAATGATATGATTTCTGAAAGTTTCCCTGTTTCATTAACATTAGGGATTGAAGCTATGCTATTGGCAATTGGATTCGGTATTTTAATAGGCGTAGTTTCCGCGCTATATCATAATAAGTTCCCGGATTATTTGGCAACGTCCTTTGCGGTGTTATTTATTTCAGTACCTTCATTTATTTTAGCGGGATTAATGCAGTATTTCTTAGCCTATAAGCTAGGGTGGTTCCCAATCAGCGGATGGAAGGGCTTCATTTATAGTATATTACCAGCCTTTGCCATCGCTTTATCTCATATGGGTTTTATTGCAAAATTAACACGTTCAAGTATGCTTGAGCAAAACAATAGTGATTATGTTAAAATGGCTCGTGCCAAAGGGATTGGGAAATGGACAATCGTATTCCGTCATACCTTACGAAATGCTCTGCTGCCAGTCGTTACGTACCTTGGCCCATTAACAGCAGCTGTTGTAACGGGTAGCTTTATAGTTGAGCAAATTTTCGCTATTCCTGGACTTGGAAAACACTTCGTGCAAAGTATTACAAACCGTGATTATACCGTGATTATGGGGACGACTGTGTTCTATTCCATCATCCTTTTATTTGCGGTGTTAATCGTCGATATTTTATATAGTGTGATTGATCCGCGTATTAAACTGAAAGGAGCGAAAAAATAATGACACAGCAACAAATTGACAAAGCTAAATTTAAAATTGTTGGTGGTAACCATGAAGCAACGGAAAAATTAGCTGATAAATCCGTCTCCTTTTGGAAAGAAGTATGGGTCCGTTTCTCTCACAATAAAATGGCCATCGTAGGGATAATTATTTTAATCATTGTTATTTTAATGGCTATTTTCGTCCCAATATTTTCGCAGTACAAGGCAAGTGATCAGCTAGGCGTTTATAATGCACCACCATCTGCACAATTTTGGTTTGGAACAGATGACCTTGGCCGTGATATTTTCGTACGTATTTGGGAAGGGGCTCGTATTTCCCTCTTTATTGGAATTGCTGCAGCGATTATTGATTTAATTATCGGTGTTATTTGGGGCAGTATTTCAGGCTTAGCAGGTGGTCGCGTTGATAATATTATGATGCGTATTGCCGATGTTTTAACGGCTGTACCTTACCTATTAGTGGTAATCGTATTGTTAGTTGTTATGCAGCCAGGTTTAATTCCAATGATTGTTGCCCTATCTATTACTGGTTGGATTAATATGGCTCGTATTGTGCGTGGCGAAGTATTATCCATTAAAAATCAAGAATATGTACTTGCTGCTCGTACATTAGGAGCTAGCACAGGCCATTTAATTATCAAACATTTAATTCCGAATGCGTTAGGTGCCATTTTAGTAACAATGACATTAACCATTCCATCTGCTATTTTCACGGAGTCATTCCTAAGTTATCTTGGTCTTGGGGTTCCTGCTCCAACAGCTTCTTGGGGTACAATGGCATCTGATGGGAATAAAGCCATTGCAAATGCTCCATGGCGTTTAATTTTCCCAGCAGTATTTATCTCACTAACAATCTTTGCATTCAATGCAGTTGGTGACGGCTTACGTGATGCACTCGATCCAAAACTACGTAAATAAGGAGGTGGCCGTAATGAGTAAAACGATTTTAGAAGTAAAAGATTTAAAAATTAACTTTAAAACCTATGCAGGGCTTGTCCATGCTGTCCGTGGTGTAACCTTTGATTTAAAGGAGGGTGAAACGCTCGCTATAGTAGGTGAATCGGGTTCTGGTAAAAGTGTGACAAGTAATGCATTAATGAAACTAATTCCACAGCCACCTGGTATTTATGCGTCAGGACAAATTTTATTTAATGGCCGTGATTTAGTGCCGCTAACAGATAAAGAAATGTCGAAGGTACGTGGCAATGAAATTGCAATGATTTTCCAAGATCCAATGACAAGCTTAAATCCAACGATGAAGGTCGGACGTCAAATAACTGAAGTAATTTTACAGCACAAAAAAGTTTCCAAAGCGGATGCAAAAAAACGTGCGATTGAGCTTTTATCACAGGTAGGTATTCCCTTCCCTGAGAAACGCTATAACCAATATCCACATGAGTTTTCAGGTGGTATGCGTCAACGTGTTGTTATTGCCATTGCCCTTGCTGCTGATCCTAAGTTATTAATTGCCGATGAGCCGACAACAGCTTTAGATGTAACAATTCAGGCGCAAATTTTAGAGCTAATGAAAGAAATTCAAAAAAACTCGAAAACATCCATTATTTTCATTACACACGATTTAGGGGTTGTGGCAAACATTGCTGATCGTGTAGCAGTCATGTATGCTGGACAAATCGTAGAATATGGTACTGTGAATGATATTTTCTATAATCCAAAGCATCCATATACATGGGGACTGCTTGGTTCAATGCCTGATTTAGATAATGATACGGACGAGCTACTACGTACGATTCCAGGCTCACCACCAGATCTTACGAATCCGCCGAAAGGTGATGCATTTGCAGCTCGTAACGAGTATGCTATGGCGATTGATTACGAACAAGAGCCACCAATGTTCCAAGTAAGTGAAACACATTTTGCAAAAACTTGGTTGTTGCATCCTGATGCACCAAAGGTTCCTATTCCTGATGCGGTTGCTAAACGTATTGAAGGGTATTTAGCAAAGGGGGCACAAGAAAATGACTAAACCTCGTGCGAAAAAAATTCTTGAAATCAAAAATGTAAAACAATATTTTGGTTCACCAGCTAATCCGATTAAAGCCGTAGATGGTATTAGCTTCGATGTTTACGAAGGCGAAACGCTTGGTCTTGTGGGTGAATCAGGCTGTGGTAAATCAACAACGGGTCGTTCTATTATTCGCCTATATGACATTACTGATGGCGAGATTATTTTCGATGGCGAAAATGTTCATGGAAAAAAATCAAAAAGTGAGTTAAAGAAATTCAATCGTCAAATGCAAATGATTTTCCAAGACCCTTATGCGTCCTTAAATCCTCGTATGACAGCGGGTGAAATTATTGGTGAAGCCTTTGATATTCATGGTTTACACAAGGATAAAAAAGTACGCCGTGAAAAAATCAATCAGCTACTAGAGGCTGTTGGTTTAAACAAAGAGCACGCGAATCGTTACGCACATGAATTCTCAGGTGGTCAACGTCAACGTATTGGGATTGCTCGTGCATTAAGCTTAGACCCTAAGTTTATTATTGCCGATGAGCCGATTTCAGCGCTTGATGTATCGATTCAAGCACAGGTTGTTAACCTATTAAAACAACTTCAAAAAGAGCGTGGCTTAACATACCTATTTATTGCCCATGATTTATCCATGGTAAAATATATCAGTGATCGTATTGCTGTTATGTATCGTGGTAAAATTTTGGAAATTGGTAAGGCAGATGATATTTATAATCATCCTGTGCATCCCTATACAAAATCTTTATTATCAGCGATTCCACTTCCTGATCCGCTATCGGAGAAAAGTCGTCAGCGTATTCCGTACAAGCATACAGAAGTGGATGATAGCGCCACATACCATGAAGTAGGTGATCAGCATTATGTGTATGGTACTGCTGACCTTGTCAAAACATGGGTTGCGAACCGATAAATAAGAAACTCCTATCAACAGTTCAAACCTGTGATAGGAGTTTTTTGTGGAAAGTTTAATAAAAATAATCGTTTAGAAATGGTAGTATATATTGCTGATTCTTATTTAGAGAATATATTATGATTGCTTCTTTAACTGTAAAATAACCGCTTCATCAGGGTCAATATACAATGTTTTTTGCTCGAAATAGATAACAAAGCCAGGCTTCGCGCCGTTTGGTTTTTTCACCTGACGAATTTCTGTGTAATCCACAGGCACAGAGGAGGAATCTCGTGCTTTAGAGAAATATGCCGCTAGTATAGCCGCCTCACGCAATGTTGTTTCATCGGGTTCACTTGCATGAATCACAACATGGGAGCCTGGAATATCCTTCGTATGCAGCCAAATATCTGTACGTTTCGCTAACTTAAATGTCAGCATATCATTTTGCTTATTGTTCTTGCCAACAGAGATGGCTATACCTGTAGAGGATAGATAACGTTCAGGCTCAGGCTTCACTGGTTTTTTCTTTTTCTTGGCATGACGTAATTTTAAGTAACCTTGCTCTGCTAGCTCTTCACGGATTTCCTCAATATCGCCAGGAGAAGCTTGTTGAACTTGCTGTGCGAGCATTTCAAAGTAAGCAATCTCTTCCTTTGTTTTTTCAAGCTGCTCTTGCACCATAATCAAAGCATTTTTTGCTTTTGTATATTTTGTGTAATAGCTTTGAGCATTTTCAATTGGGGTTTTGCGCTCACTGATCGGAATGGTAATTTCCTCACCAGTTTCGCTATAGTAATTTGTAACAGTTACTTCTTTTGCGCCCTTGTCAAAGGCATAAATATTTGCCATTAATAGCTCACCATATAATTGGAATTGATCGAGCTTAGAGGCACGCTCATAATCCTTCGTCAGCTTTTTCGTTTTTAAGGCTAGTTTATCAATTTCATTTTGTAGCCATCGTTCTAAATCACCTGCCTGCTGTTTCACACGATCTCGCTCTGCACGTGCAAAAAATACACGATCTAATAATGCATGAACATTTGGATAAACGGTTACCTCTCCCTGTAAATGAGTTAATTCGATAGGGGAAAAGTAGGTTTTACGGTTTGCAAGCACATACATAGGCTTTATGCCACCGTTCGCAAAGGATGTCATAAACGCTCTAAAACATGCAATTGTATTTGAGGCTGTTGCTAGTCGAGACACTAATTCCTCCGCATGAAGAGGTGAAAAGCCCGCAAACTGTGCCACAACCTCTTTCGCGTTTTTAGATTCAGCAGAAAATAGAGTGAGCTCTTCATCTGTTACGGTTAAAGGGTTCCATTTATGCTGTGTGGGTGGGGCGATATAGGGCTGACCAGGTAACACCGTTCGGAAGCTATTTACAGATGGGGGTAAGTGCTTTAAACTATCAATAATTTTTCCCTGCTCCTGATCAATTAATAGCAAATTACTATGTCTACCCATAATTTCAGCATGCAATTCCCTAACAATTGGGTCACCAATTTCATTTTTACTGTTGATTTCTACTATTATAATGCGATCAAAATCATGCTGTTTAATGGAAGCAATAAAGCCCCCCTCTAAATGTTTACGTAATAGCATACAAAACATTGGAGGTTCTGCTGGATTATCAATCGCTTGCTCCGTTAAGTGAACGCGCGCATAGGAAGAATGAATGGAAAAAAGTAATTTATGATTTTTTCCGTTTGCACGAATGTGTAAAATAACTTCTTGAGCGTTTGGTTGATGTATTTTTGTAATGCGACCTGTGACAAGCTGTTGTAGGTCGGCAGTTATTGAATAAGTAAATAAGCCATCAAATGCCATATGAATTCCTCTTTCCAACGATATCAAGCATCTTGGTACTTTCGTATTTTTTCATCATGCAATGGCTTTCACGGTTATTAACGTGTCCACACATGCATGGTTTGTATGTTTATCATAGCATTTTTTAGGTGAATATTAAAATATAGCTTCAATTGTGGTAGAATTAGCTTTTACTCTCCCCAATTTTTTTGGAAGAGGCGTTATAATCGACAGCGCATATGTTATAATAATCCCAGTATGCAAAGAAAGGTGTGACGAACCTTGGTGCGTAGTATGACTGGTTTTGGCAGAGGTGTCACAACAACTAGAAACTTTCAATTAACCGTAGAAATGCGATCGGTCAACCATCGTTTTTTAGAAATTAATGCAAAATTTCCGAAAGAGTGGCTTGAAGCAGAAATTTTTGCAAAGAAACTAATTTCTCAAGCTTTGTCACGCGGCAAAATTGATGTGATGGTATATGTGAAGGATTTAGAGAATGTAGAGCAATCTATTGAAATTAATTGGTCATTAATTGAAGCGTATCGTAAGGCAAAAGAGCAATTAGCCAATAAAGTACCATTGGAAGAAAAATGGACGATGCAAGAGCTTTTATCGCTAGAGCAAGCACTTGTACAACAAAAACCACAGCTTACACCAGAGGATTTACTGCAAGCTGTTGAACAAGCGATTTCACAAGCAATTGAACAACTTGTACAAATGCGTGAGCGTGAAGGACAGGAATTGCAAGAAGTTGTTGTACAATATAAGAAACAGTTAATGGAGCAAGTGAATAAAATACGTTCGTACTCTTCTGTGGCTGTTGAAAAATATCGTACACGATTAGTAGAACGAATTGCTGAAGTTGCAGATGGCGCATTGTTAGAAGATCGCTTACTAGCTGAAGTAGCTATTTTTGCAGACCGAATCGATATCTCCGAAGAATTGGATCGATTAGAAAGTCATTTTAATCAGCTGAAGGAGACATTACTTGAAACCATTTCAGTTGGACGCAAATTAGACTTTTTAATGCAGGAAATTCATCGTGAGATTAATACAATTGGTTCGAAAAATCAATCAACAGAAGCCGCTGTTGCTGTTGTTCAGGCAAAAACAATATTAGAAAAGATGCGTGAGCAAGTTCAAAATATCGAATAACTGACACGTGTCTGTTATAAATTAAGGGAGATATAGGAATAAATGATAAAAGAACGTGGATTATTAATTGTTCTGTCTGGCCCATCTGGTGTAGGAAAAGGGACAGTGCGAAAAGAATTATTTTCTCAGCCGCATACGAATTATGAGTATTCCATCTCAATGACAACACGAAAGCCTCGCGAAGGTGAAGTAGATGGTGTAGATTATTTTTTCAAAACACGTGAAGAATTTGAAGTGTTAATTGAACAGGGTGGCTTACTGGAGCACGCTGAATTTGTAGGGAACTACTATGGAACACCACTAGCTTATGTGAATGAAACACTAGATGCAGGTCGTGATGTATTTTTAGAAATTGAAGTACAGGGTGCAGCCCAAATTCGCAAAAAAGCACCAGATGCCTTATTTATTTTCTTAGCCCCTCCAAGTTTAACGGAATTAAAAGATCGTTTAGTTGGACGTGGAACAGAAACAGAGGATATTATTGCAAAACGTATTGCCACTGCTAGTGAAGAGCTTGAAATGATGAGCCTGTACGACTATGTTGTGGAAAATGACGAAGTGACAAATGCCTGCGATCGTATTAATGCGATTATTAAAGCTGAGCATTGTCGTAGAGAACGTGTGGAAAAAAGATATTTGTCAATGTTGAGAGGAGAATAAACCCATGTTATATCCATCAGTAGATGCATTAAAAAAAGAAATTGATTCAAAGTATTCATTAGTGAGCCTTGCTTCTAAGCGTGCTCGCCAAATGCAAGAAGAGCCAGGTACAGAACGTTTACACAAGTATGTATCTTACAAATATGTAGGAAAAGCACTTGAAGAAGTAGCGGCAGGTGTACTTACAAAAGTATCACAGGATGAGTCAGCGGTATACGAAGACGAAATCTAACTTGCATGTAAAAAAGTCATTTTTAGTTGATTATCAAAGGTTGGTTTATAGGTATGGATAAAAATAAGCTTTAACCTTAGTGATGATAATAGACGATGAATGCGAAAGTCTGTAGTAGACTTTGAATATACGGAATGCCGAGAAGCTCCCAGGGAAATTGTCCTTTGGGAGCTTATCATTTGAAAGGATGATCGTAGCATGAATAAAAATATTTTACTTTGTGTTTCAGGCGGGATAGCCGTATATAAGGCTGTCGCTCTTGTTAGTAAGCTGTCACAAGCAGGAGCCAATGTAAAAGTAATCATGACTGCCTCTGCTAGACAATTTGTCAATCCATTAAGCTTTCAAGTAATGTCCAAAAATGATGTTTATTTTGATACATTTGATGAAAAAGATTCCAATGTGATTGCTCATATTGATTTAGCAGACTGGGCTGATTTGATTTTAGTGGCGCCTGCTACTGCGAATGTTATTGGAAAAATCGCCAATGGGATTGCAGATGATATGGTCACAACCACACTACTTGCTACAACTGCACCTGTATGGCTTGCACCAGCGATGAATGTACATATGTATGAGCATCCAGCCGTGAAACGTAATATTGCTAGGCTAGCAGATGATGGCTATCAATTTATTGAACCATCGGAAGGATTTTTAGCATGTGGTTATGTTGGTAAGGGACGTTTAGAGGAACCTGAGAAAATAACGGCTATTGTCAAGGATTATTTTGCTGAGAAGGTGCAATCACTGGCAGATCAAACCGTTGTAGTAACAGTGGGTGCCTTACATGTACCATATGATGAACAGCACATTGTGCGTGCACAGGCAAATGGTATCATTGGACAAGCTTTGGCGAATGAGGCAAGAGCACTTGGCGCACAGGTTATCCAAATAGAAAATAGCAGTGTAGATTATTTTATGCAGCAGCTTGAAGAGTATAAAGATCGAAATCCTCAAGTTTTATTTATCCATGCAGCGAATACCCCAACTGTTGAGGGAGCACCGATTGTCTCGGTAGAAGGTATCAAAGCTATTACATTTGGACAAAAGGTACAAGGAACTCCGATGTTAACCGTTATATCCGATAGCTGGATTGATTTTAGTACACAAGCACAGTTAGACGGACAGCTAGTAGATGTAACAAATCCTAAGCTTTTTGCACAAGCCTTTTGGCGACATCTTTTACAGGGTGAGGCGCAATGAATTTACTGATAGCAGAGGTCATTGTAGATGTCTCTACGTACCATGTTGATCGTCCATTTGATTATCAAGTACCAGCAGAATGGATAAATGTGATAGAAGCAGGCTGTCGAGTAAAGGTACCATTTGGCGCAAGAAATGTTCTAGGCTTTGTAATTGGCTTGAAAAAGGAAACTGATATACCGCTTCATAAATTAAAGCCGATCACGCAAATTTTAGATATGGAGCCCGTGCTAACAGAGGAAATGCTACAACTGGCGAGATGGTTAAAAAATCATACAATTTGCTATGAAATTGATGCCTTGCAAGTGATGCTACCATCAGCGCTTCGGGCAAAATATGAAAAAATCATTAAGCTACAAGCGCCACAAAGTTTACCAGAGGAAGTGCAAGCTATATTCGGCAAGCGTCAGCAGGCTAATTTTAAAGAGTTTGAGCGAGCGGGCTTACTTCCTTTATTAAAGCAGCTAGTTGCACAAGAAAGCGTGACAATTGACAATGTTGTAAAGCAGCAAGGTAATGTGAAAGAGATAAGGATGGTGAAGATTACAGAAGATCAGCACCTTATTGAAAAAGTGATTGAACAATCATCGAGAGCAGTGAAGCAGCGCCTTCTTTTGCAATGGATGTGTCAGCATCTAGGTGAAGTTTTGTCACCGCAACAAATTTACGATGAAACAGGCGTCTCTTCAGCAGTGTTAGAGGCAGTGATTGCGAAGGGAGCAGCTCAGTTTATTCGAGAGGAAGTATACCGTGATCCATTTACAAAGGAAGTTTCACGGACGCACTCTTTACAACTAACAGAGGAGCAACTCGTTGCACTCCAAGCGATTACAGCCGCAATGGAGCAACCAAAAGGGCAGACATTTTTATTGCATGGTGTCACAGGGAGTGGTAAGACCGAGATTTATTTGCAGTCCATACAAAAGGTGTTAGAGGAAGGCAAAGAAGCAATTATGCTGGTACCTGAAATTTCTTTAACACCGCAAATGACAGAGCGGTTCCGCAGCCGCTTTGGCGAAATGGTCGCTGTGATGCATAGTGGCTTATCCGTTGGTGAGAAGTATGATGAATGGCGAAAAGTCCAGCAAGGAAAGGTTAAAGTAGTCGTTGGTGCGCGCTCTGCTATTTTTGCACCCTTCACCAATATAGGGCTTATTATTTTAGATGAGGAGCATGAGTCGACCTATAAGCAGGAGGATTCACCACGCTACCATGCAAGAGATGTAGCGATTTGGCGTAGCGGATTTTATCAATGTCCTGTGATTTTAGGTAGTGCAACGCCAGCATTAGAATCCTATGCTAGAGCGAAAAAGGGCGTTTATACCCTTCTTTCGTTAAAGCATCGCGCATTACATCAAACACTACCAACTGTTTTTATTGCAGATATGCGTGAGGAGCTACGACAAGGAAATCGTTCTATGTTCTCAGTCTCGCTAATTGAGGCTATGCGTCTAAGACTGGAAAAGAAGGAACAGATGGTATTATTTTTAAATCGTCGAGGCTACTCGTCATTTGTACTATGTCGAGATTGTGGTACAGTGGTACAATGCCCAAATTGTGATATTTCTTTAACCTATCATCGAACAACAGAGAAGTTGAAATGTCATTATTGTGGCTATGAGGAGCATATTCCTCAGACATGTCCACAATGTCAAAGTGATCATATTCGTTATTTTGGTACAGGTACCCAAAAGGTGGAGGAGGAAATCTATAAGCTATTTCCAGAGGCAAGGGTATTGCGGATGGATGTGGACACCACAAGGCATAAAGGGGCACATGAAGAAATACTACAAACATTTGGCGAAGGACAGGCAGATATTTTACTTGGAACGCAGATGATTGCAAAAGGGCTTGATTTTCCTAATATTACGCTTGTCGGTGTGCTCAGTGCCGATACATCGCTCCATTTACCAGATTACCGTGCAGCAGAGCGTACATTTCAGCTATTAACACAGGTCAGTGGCAGGGCTGGTCGACATAACAAGCCGGGAGAAGTAATTATTCAAACGTATACACCTGAGCATTATGCGATTGAATTAGCAAAAACGCAGGACTATGAGCCGTTCTATGAGCGAGAAATGTTTTTACGACGTCGTTCCAGCTATCCACCTTATTATTTTGTAGCACTTGTACAAATTTCGCATGAGGATGTGATGATGGCTGCCGAATATGCTGGACGTGTGGCAGATTGGCTTCGTGGAAATTTATCGAATCAGGCAGCCATTATTGGTCCGACAACGGCAAGTATTGCTCGACTTCAAAATAGATATCGTTATCAATGTTTGATAAAATATAAAATTGAACCAAATCTAATTCCAGTGTTACAGCGTTTGCTTGCGATGTATCGAGCAGAATGGATTAAACAAGGGATTTTAATGACGGTCGATTTAGACCCGTCTACTATATAGTGTATGAATAACAGTGTGATAGAAATGAGGAAATCGGAAAATGGCTATTAAAAAAGTAATTGAGCATCCAGCAAAGGTACTGTCAACACCGTGTGCAGAAGTAACCGAAATTAATGATGATATCATTACATTGCTGGATGATTTATACGACACAATGGTGGAATATGATGGTGTTGGTATTGCGGCACCGCAAATAAATGTAGGTTTACGCGTGGCGATTGTGGAGTTAGGTGAGGAGCGCGATATTTTAGAAATGATTAATCCAACTGTTATCGAAACAGATGGAGCGGAAGTCGATATTGAGGGTTGCTTAAGCTTTCCAGGATTATATGGTGAGGTAGAACGTCCTGATTATGTGAAAATTGAAGCATGTGATCGTGAAGGGCGTGTCTATGAAGTAGAGGCAGGTGGCTTTGATGCTCGAGCCATTTTACATGAGATCGATCATTTAGATGGTGTGCTATTCGATGCAAAAATTAAGCGTATTGTTACAGCAGAAGAGCTTGAAGAACTGTATGCAGAAGAGGAGGAGGAATGATATGACATCAATTATTTTTATGGGGACACCTGACTTCTCCGCACCTATTTTACGTATGCTGCATGATGAGGGCTATGCCATTAAAGCAGTTGTGACACAGCCGGATCGTCCAGTTGGGCGCAAGCGTGTATTAACGCCTCCTCCAGTAAAAGCGGCTGCCCTAGAGCTTGGATTACCAGTGATTCAGCCTGAAAAGCTACGTGGCTCTGAGGAATTACAGCAAATTCTTGCCTTGCAGCCTGATTTAGTTGTCACAGCAGCATTTGGACAAATTTTGCCACGGGAATTACTGGATGCCCCTTCTCTTGGCTGTATCAATGTGCATGCTTCTCTATTACCAAAATATCGAGGAGGAGCGCCTATTCATCAAGCCGTGATAGATGGTGAAAAAGAAACAGGCGTCACGATTATGTATATGGCAGAAAAGCTTGATGCAGGTGATATTATCTCTCAAAAGGCAATTCCAATTGAAGAAAGCGATCATACAGGTAAGCTTTTTGAAAAACTCAGTATGGTTGGCTGTGAGCTATTAAAGGAGACACTTCCTTCTATTATTAACGGAACAAATAGCCGCACAGTGCAAGATGAAGCACAGGTCACATTTGCTGGCAATATTTCCAGAGAGCAAGAACGTATTGACTGGACGCAAGATGCCACAGCTTTATACAATCAAGTACGTGGTCTTCATCCATGGCCAGTCGCCTATACAACATTTGAGGATGGTAATTTTAAAATATGGTGGGCAACGATTGGCACTAATAAGCATGAGGCTATGCCAGGTACAGTGATTGCCATTGCAAAGGATCATTTTGAAGTAGCTGCTGGCAATGGAACAGCTCTCGCATTATATGATGTGCAGCCAGCGGGTAAAAAGCGCATGACAGCAGAGGAATATTTGCGTGGTACAGGTTCTAAATTACAGATTGGGGACCAATTTCAATGAGTAAAAAAAGTGTAGTGATTTGGGATGGCAATGTGCGAGATGCCGCACTTTCCATACTATTAGCAGTGGATAAAAATCAAGCTTATAGCAATCTATTGCTCAATGAAACGATTAAACGCCATAAAATAGAAGCGAAGGATCGCGCCTTATTAACTGAAATTACGTATGGACCATTACAGCATAAAATGACCCTTGATTATTATTTAGAGCCTTTTATTCGTGGTAAGGTAGATCATTGGGTGCGCTGGCTATTAAGAATATCGCTCTATCAAATGCATTATTTAACACGGATACCAGCACACGCTGCTGTCAACGAGGCTGTAGAAATTGCCAAGCGTCGAGGCCATCGTGGTATTGCTTCAACGGTCAATGGTATTTTACGATCCGTGCTACGGAATGGTGTTCGTGCTACAGGCGATATAGCAGATCCAATTGAACGTCTTGCCATTGAAACAAGCCATCCACACTGGCTAGTACAACGCTTTATTGATAACTATGGTATAGATGTCGCAACAGCAATGTTGCATGACAATAATGTGCCACCTGTACAAACAGTACGTGTTAATTTAACAAAGGCAACGGTTGCTCAAGCGATTGCTGAACTAGAAGCGGAAGGTTTAACAGCCAAACAAAGCGATGTTATACCAGAATGCTTACACATCACAAATGGTCAGCCAGCACGCACAAAAGCGTTTAAAGAAGGTATGATTACGATTCAGGATGAAAGCTCAATGATTCCAGCTAAAGTGTTAAATCCAGCTTCAGGTATGCGTGTTTTGGATATGTGTGCAGCTCCAGGAGGAAAAACAACACATTTAGCCGAAATAATGAACAATGAAGGTTCTATTTTAGCAACAGACCTTCATCCACATAAATTAGATTTAATCGACCATAATACAGAACGTCTAGGGCTTGCTATTGTCGAAACAGCCCCAATTGATGGACGGAAAGCATCAGAATTTTTACAAGCAGCGTCCTTTGATGCTATTTTAGTGGATGCTCCTTGTAGTGGTCTAGGAGTTATGCGACGTAAGCCTGATATTAAATATACCAAGCGAGAAGAAGACTTAGCAAGCTTGCAAACGATACAATTAGCATTGCTAGATGCCGCAACAAAAGTATTGAAAACAAATGGTAAGCTTGTGTACAGTACATGTACAGTCGATAAACAAGAAAATGAAGGCACTGTACAAGCCTTTTTAGCAGCGCATCCAGAAATGGTAGCGATACAACTAGAATCTTTACCAACAAAATTAGCGGAAAAGCAAGCAAATGGCATGCTTCAAGTCTTTCCACAGGACTTTGGCAGTGACGGTTTCTTCGTTGCCGCCTTTCGTAAAAAAGGAGAATCCAATTAATGGTGGATCAAGAGAGATTTAATGAACGTATTAATGATTTAGTGGAAGAAGCAGAGGACAAGCCTGCTCGACGTGTGAAAAAAGAAAAACCAAATTTAAAAGAATCCATTTATTCTTTACAGCCACATCAATTAGAAGAATGGCTAAAGGAAAATGGTGAAAAGCCTTTCCGTGCTGCTCAAATTTTTGATTGGTTATATAATAAACGAGTAAAAACCTTTGAAGAGATGTCAAACCTTTCAAAGGGCCTACGTGACAAGCTAGCTGCTAATTTTGCCTTAACTACATTATCAACAATTATCCAGCAAGAATCGAAGGATGGCACAATTAAGTTTTTATTTCAATTGCAGGATGGCTATTCCATTGAAACCGTGTTAATGCGTCATGATTATGGCAACTCTGTTTGTGTAACGACGCAGGTAGGCTGCCGCATTGGCTGTACATTTTGTGCCTCAACCTTAGGTGGTTTAAAGCGTCATTTATTAGCAGGCGAAATCGTGGAGCAGGTTGTTAAGGTACAGCAAACATTAGATGAGCTAGGCGAGCGTGTATCACATATTGTGATTATGGGAATTGGCGAACCGTTTGATAACTATGATGCGATGATGAACTTTTTAAAGGTAATTAACCATGAAAAAGGGTTAAATATTGGTGCGCGTCATATTACCGTCTCAACATCAGGGATTGTACCAAAAATTTATCAATTTGCTGATGAGCAGCTACAAATCAATTTTGCTGTATCACTACACGCTCCAAACCAAGAGGCACGTCAAAAGCTAATGCCGATTGCACGTGCTTATAAATTGGATGAATTAATGGAAGCTGTACGTTACTATACGAAAAAGACAGGCCGACGTGTTAGCTTTGAGTATGGGTTAATGTCTGGTGAAAATGATTCAGTGGAAATTGCAGAGGAATTATCGGCATTAATTAAAGGCATTAAATGCCATGTCAATTTAATTCCTGTTAACTATGTGCCTGAACGTGATTACGTTCGCACAGCTCGTAGTCAAATTTTTGCCTTTGAAAAAACATTAAAGAAAAATGGCATTAACGTAACGATCCGCAGAGAGCAAGGTGCTGATATTGCAGCTGCATGTGGGCAATTACGTGCGCAAGAGAGAGCTGAGGAAACGAGGTGACCTGTGTTGGAATATACAGTCGAAAGTGATATTGGGTTAAAAAGATCCATTAATGAAGACCGTGCTGCATTTTTTAAGCGTCCAGATGGGCTTGCACTAGCACTTGTAGCAGATGGCATGGGTGGTCATAATGCTGGCGATGTAGCGAGTGATATGGCAATCAAGCAGATGGAAACCTTTTTTTTACAGGCAGACACTCATCATTTTGTATCAACAACATCAAAAAAAGAATGGTTATTGTACACAGTTAAGCAATTGAATAAAAATATTTATGACTATTCTTTATCACATGAAGACTGTAAAGGAATGGGCACAACACTTATTGCGGTATTAATTGAAGGCTATCATTGCTCCATCGCACATGTTGGAGATAGTCGTGTGTATTATTTCTTTGAAGATGGCGCACAACAAATAACAAGAGATCATTCCTATGTTAATGTGCTGGTGGAAAATGGTGAAATAAGCGAAGAAGAAGCTTTAACACATCCAAAGAAAAATTTTATCTTAAAAGCAATTGGTACAGAGGAAACCATTGAACCAGACTTTTATGAGGTTGATTTAGCTTCGCAATCGTATTTATTGATTTGCTCAGATGGATTAAGCAATAAATTAACAGTTTATGAAATGGCTTCGATTATTACGTATCCAGATTCTATCCAGGAAAAGGGTCGTAAACTTATTGGATTAGCAAATGATAGCGGGGGAGAGGATAATATCTCCCTCGTCTTACTAACAAAAAGGGATGAGGAGGTGTAAGAATGCTTGTAGGGAAAAGAATTAGTGACCGCTATAAAATTTTAGGACTCATTGGTGGCGGAGGTATGTCGAATGTTTATTTAGCGCATGACATGATACTAAGCCGTGATGTCGCAATTAAAATATTGCGCTATGATTTTTCCAATGAGGAGGAATTGCATCGACGTTTTCAGCGTGAGGCACTGTCTGCTACAAGTCTTACACACCCGAATATTGTTAGTATTTATGATGTAGGTGAGGATGGCGATCTACATTATATTGTGATGGAGTATGTCCAAGGAAAAACCCTAAAGCAGTACATACAAGAATTTGCACCAATTTCTCCTGCGAGAAGTGTGCATATTATGAAGCAATTAACCTCTGCTATTGCCAATGCGCATGAAAATCATATTATCCATCGTGATATTAAGCCGCAAAATATTTTAATGGATGCGGAGGGCAATGTAAAAATTACCGATTTTGGGATTGCCATGACGCTTAGTGCAACCTCCTTTACACAGACAAACTCTGTGCTTGGCACGGTCCATTATTTATCGCCAGAGCAAGCTCGCGGTGGTACGGCAACAAATAAATCGGATATCTATGCACTTGGTATTGTGTTATATGAATTATTAACAGGTGAATTGCCGTTTTCAGGCGAGTCAGCCGTTTCAATTGCCCTCAAGCATTTACAGGCAGAAACACCGTCAGTTCGGGCTTTTGATGCAACCATTCCACAGAGCGTGGAAAATATAGTACTAAAAGCTACTGCCAAAGATGCTTCACATCGTTACACTACGGTAGAAGAAATGTATGAGGACTTGGAAACGGTGTTAGCACCCTCTCGTATCAATGAGCCAAAATTTGTTATCCCCATTGATGAGGACATCACAAAAGCAATTCCCATTATTAAGGAACAGCCTTTGGAGAAAGAGGAAGACTTAGAAAAAACGAGAGCGATTGTACCTATTAAAGAAATGAAGCCTGTAGAGCAACCTAAAAAGCCAGCCAATAAGCCAGCATCTACCACAGCAAAGAAAAAATGGCCTTTATATATAGCTGGATTGCTTGTTGTCACAATAGCTGTTTTCTTATTCCTTCTCTATGCCACAGACTTATTTAGCCCGAAAAAAGAGGCGATTCCTGAAGTGGCTAATTTAACGGTTGATGAAGCAACAAAACGATTGGAAGAAGCAGGCTTTGTTGTTAGTGAGGAGCATCAGGAGCGGAATTCTGAAGAAGTGGAAAAAGGTAAGGTAATTGAAACCGATCCACCATCAGGAACGCTGCGTGTAAAGGGCTCAGAAATTGATTTAGTCGTAAGCCAAGGTGCTGTAATGATGGTAGTGGGTAATTATGTGGGACAAAATATTCATCAGGTGGAAGCCTTATTAAAAGGGAAATTTTTAGAGGTCAAAACAGAGTATATTTTTTCGAACGAACCAGAAGGGCGCATTATTGAACAAAGTATCCCTGCTAATGAAGAAGTGGTGGCACAGGATGAAGTCATCACGTTTAAAGTTAGTCAAGGCGTTCAAATGGTACGCGTAGAAGATGTTGTCAATTATACAAAAGCTGATCTGGATGACTATGTGCAAAGAGTAGGCTTAAAATGGCGTGTTTCCCGCGAAGACTATCATGATACGATTCCGGCTGGCAGCGTCATATCTCAATTGACGAAAGCGGGCACTCAGGTTGAGGCAGGTTCAACAATATCCGTAGTTTTAAGTAAGGGACCTGCTGAAAAACCTAACAAAACACTTATAAAGACTGTGCTGATTGAGTATCTCCCTACAGAAGAAGAAATTGCACAAAACATTCGTGTTGAAATACAAGATAAAAATCATACCATGTCAGAGCCAGCGGATGAGTTTCCAATTTTAAGCGATACGCCTTACAAGATCCAGCTTGTCATTGAAGAAGGCAAGCAGGCAGGGTATCGTATTATTCGCGACTCAGAAATTATTCTCGAAGAAAAATTCAATTATGATGATGTGAACTAAGGAGGAATTGGATGGCGCAAGGCCAAATAAGAAAAGCATTAAGCGGCTATTATTATGTATATGATGGAGATCAACTGATCCAATGTCGAGGACGTGGGGTATTTCGTAATCGTGGCGAATCCCCGCTTGTCGGCGATATTGTAGAGTATACAATGGAAACAGAAGGTTCAGATGGAACGATTCAAAAGATTTTAGAACGTCAAAATGAATTGGTGCGTCCGCCCATTGCTAATATTGATCAAGGGGTTTTGGTATTTTCCGTCAAAGAACCCTATTTCAATACGGTTTTATTAGATCGTTTTTTAGTGGTTTTAGAATCATTCCGTGTACACCCCATTATTTGTTTAACAAAAATGGATTTATTAAAAAATGATGAATATGAGGAATTACAAGGGTATATTAAGGATTATCAACAAATAGGCTATACCGTGCTACAAACTTATAAAGATGAAGAAGCATTAATTGAACGATTACAACCTATTTTAAAGGGTAAAACAACAGTATTAGCAGGGCAATCAGGTGTTGGCAAATCGACATTGCTCAATACATTAATTCCTGAACTAAATTTAAAAACAGGTATTATTTCACAAAGCTTAGGACGAGGTAAACATACAACTCGTCATGTTGAGCTTATTGAGGTTTGCGATGGTCTATTAGCAGATACACCTGGATTTAGCTCTTTTGATTTTGATGAGGTTGAAAAAGAAGAGCTAGGCTTATGTTTCCCTGAAATGGCAAGACTAGCGGACGATTGTAAATTCAGGGGCTGCCTGCACCTGAAGGAACCTAAATGTGCAGTGAAGGCAGCAGTAGAAGCAGGAGATATTCGTGATTACCGCTACAAGCATTATGAACAATTTATGCAAGAAATTATGGATCGAAAGCCGAGGTATTAAATATGATACAAATAGCACCATCAATTTTAGCAGCGAATTTTGCAAAATTAGGAGAGGAGGTAAAGGAAGTAGAGCAAGCAGGTGCAAAGCTTCTTCATATCGATGTAATGGACGGTCATTTTGTGCCAAATATTTCTTTTGGCTCCATCGTCTTAGATGCTATCCGACCATTAACAAAACTTCCATTAGATGTACACTTAATGATAGAAAATCCAGACCAATATATTGAACAGTTTGCAAAAGCTGGAGCAGACTATATTACGGTGCATGTAGAAGCGTGTCGCCATTTACATCGAACAATTCAATTAATCCGTTCATATGGTGTAAAAGCAGGTGTCGTATTAAATCCACATACACCGATAGAGTCTATTCAACACATTTTAGAGGATATCGATATGGTATTATTGATGACTGTTAATCCAGGGTTCGGTGGACAAAAGTTTATTCATTCTGTTGTGCCTAAAATTGAAGCATTATCAGCGATGATTAAAGAGCGAGGCTTAGATATTGCCATTGAAATTGATGGCGGTATCACAGCTGAAACAATTGTGCCATGTGCACAGGCGGGAGCGACAATTTTTGTAGCTGGCTCAGCCATCTATAGTAAAGAGGATCGAATTGCGGCACTTCAAGAGATTTTAGCGGCTGGCGAGGCAGCGATTAAAGAATGACAACGGTCGTTGTTTGTGCAGGTGGCCCCAAAAATGAGCTTTGTTCATTTTCAACGTTTCAGCAACAACAGGATGTCGTGTTTATCGGTGCAGATCGTGGCGCTTTATATTTAGTGGAGCAGGGAATTACACCTCACGCGATTGTAGGAGATTTTGATTCCTTAACAGATGAAGAATACCAAGCTGTTTCAGCACAGACAAAGAATCAGCAACGTTTTCAGCAAGAGAAAAATGAGACAGATACAGATTTAGCCTTACTGAAGGCATTGACATATACACCGCAGGAAATTGTACTGACAGGTGTGACGGGGGGACGTTTAGATCATTATGAGGCGGCAGTGCGTGCCATCTATCGTTTACAAAAAAAGCACCCCTCTGTTGAGCTGAAAATTATGAATGCTACAAATATGCTGCAATTTCTCTTACCAGGTACCTATACCATTTATGCAGATGACGGGTATCGTTACTTATCTTTCTTTGCTTATGAGGAGACTGTCCGAGATGTAACATTGAGGCAAGTAAAATATGAAACAACGAATGAGGAAATTTCTTTAGGAACCTCTCGATTTACAAGTAATGAAATAATAGGTGCTGCAGGGTCTATATCTTTCTCGCAAGGCATATGTTTAATGATAAGAAGCATAGATTAGCGTAAGGGGGAGAGAGTCCTGAAAGTATATACGTTCCAGCTGCCGAAATTTGTGAGTAGTATTACGCGTACGTGTATAAACCTATTTAAAAAAGATAAGAAAGTCAAAAAATCCGACTAATAGCAGTCGGATTTTTTATTTTATAATAGAGAATATTCGCCAAAAGACTCTTTGAAGCGGTTCCTCTAAAAAGTAAGAAATATGAAACAGGTGATGTGAGAAAGCATTATCTGTTTTTTGCGTTGAGGAACTTTATAAGAATAACATATTAATTGTAGATGATAACTTCTACTTCCGCTTAGTACCTGTGAAAAAGGGCAGTGAGCATCAGGTCATTGAGAAGCTTGTCTGTGCAGAGCGTGTGGTACGTGAAACATTGGCAAGTAATGATGTGCATGTGGTCGCACGTCCAATGACGATTGAAACCAACTTATCGTCTCGTCCAGTCGTGGTGACATTACCATTGCGTGATGTGACTTTGCCAACAAATGCAGCAGAGCGTCAGGCCTTTTTAGCTAGTTTAGCTGTATTTATTGAGCATACAGATGGGGAGAAAAAGGTTGTTCATCCAGAAGTGGTAACGATGCAGGATGGCAAACCAGGTCTGCGCTTTACAGTAGAAAAATTCAGTACCTTTACGATTATTCAGGTAGCCAAGGAAGCAGAGGGCACACATGCCGCGTATATCCAGGGCTTCCCAGATGGCACATTTGGTCCAGATAAAAACGTAACACGCGCGCAAGTAGCGTTCATGCTAGCACGTATTTTAGGCTATACAGAGGAACAAGTGAAGCAAGCCCCATTTAAAGATGTCCAAACAAATCATCCAGCAGCAGGCGCGATTGCGTTTGTCAAGGAACAGGGTATCATGAACGGTGATAATGAAGGCAACTTCCATGCAGGCGCGAATATTACACGTGCGGAAATGGCAACGGTCGTGTCGAACTTCAAAGAACTGGCTGTGGAAGAAAATATAGCTTTAACATTCAAGGATACAAAAGGACACTGGGCACAGTGGATTATTGAAGCAAACCGTGCAGCAGGCATTATCAATGGGTTAGACAATGACCGCTTCGCACCAAACGCTGCCTTAACACGTGCACAGGCAGTGGTCATGATTAATCGTATGTTTGAGCGTGGTCCATTACATGGTGTCACTACACCAAGCTTCCCAGATGTCAAAATGACGCACTGGGCATTTAAAGAGATTGAAGAAGCAGCAAGCACACATTCTTATTATGTAGACAAGGATGGTAACGAACAGCTAGCTGAATAAGCAAGTAGGAAAAACAGGCATGGGCATTCGCTCTATGCCTGTTTTTTCTAGGTTGTACTGAAGAATTGTGTTAGGAATGATGTTAATGAAGCAGTAGGAGCATCAATTTGATCAGCTTTAGGGCAACAGAAATGATCATTTAATGCTGAATAAACTGGATATGAAAAACAGCATGAAAAAAATCGATTTGCGCTTAGGGCGAAATCGATTTTTTAGAAGCAGCGATTAAACGCGCTCAATTTTACCTGATTTTAATGCACGAGCAGAAACCCATACACGTTTTGGTTTACCGTCAACTAAGATACGAACTTTTTGAAGGTTAGCACCCCAAGTACGTTTGTTAGCGTTCATAGCGTGGGAACGGTTGTTACCAGTACGAGCTTTACGACCAGTGATTACACATTGTTTTGGCATGTTGTATTCCCTCCTTACTGTTAATGCTGAAAGATTACTATTTCAGTTCGGTATTTCACATACCATAATAATTTAACATACGACGGCGTTCAGTGCAACAGTTTTCATATAACCTTTCAAGAAAAAAACCTTTACAGACATAAAATATGATGGATCATCGATGGCGTGATGCTATCCTTTTCCTCGATAACCAAGCTTCATGGATACACGCTTACCCGTTTCCAGTAACTGTTCGATGAGTATGTTGATATAATCCTGTGAGCTATTAAATGTCACAAAACCGATGCTAACTGCACCGATTACCTCACCAAAACCATCTAAAATCGCAACCGCCACTGAGGAGGTGCCTGCTGTTCTTTCACCATGGCTGATTGCATAGCCTTGTTGTCGAATTTGGTCAAGCTGTTGTTCAAATGTAGCAATATCCTCTTTTGCTACTAGTTGCGCTATGATTTCCTTCGATTGAGCACTAGGCATAGCAGCAAGAATGGCTTTATTGGCAGCACCGATATGCATCGGTATACGAATACCTAGCTGGTCATAAATACGAATTGGGTTTGCCACACTGTCTATTCTTTCAATAATAATGGTATCTAAACCAGCTGGCTTACTTAAATAGACGCTTTCCTCTACCAGTCTTGCCAACCGCTCTAATTCAGGTCTAATTTTGCTAATATAATCCATCGTATCATATACTTGTAAGCCTAATTCCATCCATATTGTACCAAGATAATAATGCTTTGTTTGCTCATCTTGTTCGATCATTCCTTGCTGAATCATCGCTTTTAAAATTCTATGTAAGGTACTTAAAGGTAAATCACATTTTGTTGTAAGTTCCGAAATGGACAACCCACTGTTATTGGTTTCAGCCGCTAAAACTTTCGCAATTGTCATTGCCCGCTCTATTAATTGCATTTGCTCACCTCTTCTCCTTATTCTATTGTTATTTTTTATCCATGTCTATAAAGCTTCAAGTAGCCTATTAGGATTCTTAGAAATTAAACGGAAAATAAAAAGTTTTCTAAATATATTGACAGTATAGCATAAAACGCATATATTTTTCATATAAACTTTCCTCTCAACGGAAACGTTTTCCACTACACGGAAAAGAGGTGAAGGGAATGCATTATTGTTCATCAATGTATGCACCTTTAAAACATGTAATCGTCAAACATCCAAAAGATGCTTTCCGAAGCCAGCAGCATCTTAGTGATGAATGGAAAACATTTAATTACCTATCAGAGCCAAACTTTGAGAAAGCTTTAATAGAATATGCTGAATTTCTAGCCATTCTTGAAAAGTATGTGGAAACTATTGATTATTTACCAGTTTCGCAAGAGGTAGGCTTAGATTCACTCTATGCCCATGATCCTGTGAAATTTACTCCTCATGGAGCAATTATTTTAAAATCAGGTAAAACATTAAGACAGCCAGAAGCAGCAGTCTATAAGGCATTTTTACAAGAAAAAGGCATTCCAATTGTCGGAGAATTAACAGGAAATGCTGTGTCAGATGGTGGCGATATTGTTTGGCTTGATGATCGAACACTTGCTGTTGGTCGTGGCTATCGTACCAATGAGGAGGCAATCCGTCAGCTAAAAGAAATGACAGCAGATATGGTGGATGACTTTATTGTTGTACAGTTACCGCATGATTTAGGTGAGGATGAATGTTTACATTTAATGTCCTTTATTAGCATGGTAGACAAGGATTTAGCTGTTGTGCATTCACGCTTAATGCCAGTATTTTTCCGCCAGTTGCTACTAGAGCGAGGGATTCAATTAGTGGAGGTACCAAAGGATGAATATGATGCACTAGGCTGTAATGTTTTGGCACTTGCACCAAGAGTATGTGTCATCCCGCAAGGAAATCATGTAACGAAACAACAGCTACTTGATGCTGGTACAACGGTTTTTGAATATAAAGGTAATGAAATTACTGTAAAGGGAACAGGTGGACCAACATGTCTAACTTGTCCAGTAGTCAGAGCATAAAGGAGCAGAGAATATGTTTAAAAATGTTATTGTCAAAAATCCAGGAAATAGCTTTATAAATGGCTTAACAACAAGTGATTTAGGAAAACCAATTTTAAAAAAATTATTTGAACAGTATGAAAAATATGTAGAGGCCTTAAAGAAATGTGGTGTTGAGGTAACACAGCTACCAGCAAATGAAGCATTTCCTGATTCAACATTTGTAGAGGATACGGCTGTTTTAACTTCTGAGTTTGCCATTATTTCAAACCCTGGGGCAGAGGCTCGTAATCGTGAGATTGAGGATATTGAACCAGCTGTAAAGCAATTTTACGATAAAATTTATTATATTAAAGGCTCTGGCAAGCTTGATGGTGGAGATGTATTACAGGCTGAAAAGAAATTTTATGTAGGCATTTCAGATCGTACAAATGAAGAAGGCGCCCAGCAATTTAAAGAAATTGTTGAACAAGAGGGCTATGAGGCAACGATTATTCCATTAAAAGAATTTTTCCATTTAAAAACAGGTATTGCCTATGTAGGGCAAAATCGAATGGTAGTAGCTGGTGAGTTTATTGACCATCCTGCATTTGAATCTTATGAGAAAATTATTATTCCAAAAGAGGATGAATACTCAGCGAACTGTATTCAAGTCAATGATTATGTGATTATTCCAGCGGGCTACCCAGCTACAAACCAGAAATTACATGATCTAGGCTATCAAACAATTGAACTTGAGATGTCTGAGTTTAGAAAGCATGATGGTGGCTTAAGCTGCTTGTCATTGCGTTTTTAAGAAATGCGAACATTACCCAATCAATTTAACATAAAGAAATTGATTGGGTAATTTCATTCTTGAAATAGCAGAATGTTTACTATTATATAGGAAGTAGGGATGGATATTGAATAAAGGAGATCAGCTTCACAATCAATTAAATCGTTCCATGAAGAGCCGTCACTTATTAATGCTTTCACTTGGAGGTGTTATTGGGACAGGCCTATTCTTAAATGTTGGTTATACCATTAATCAAGCAGGTCCAGGGGGTGCCCTAATTGGGTACTTGTTTGGTGGCTTAATTTTATTTATGGTGATGAACTGTCTTGGGGAATTAGCCGTGTACATGCCTGTTACGGGCTCCTTCCAAACCTATGCGACACGTTTTATTAGCCCTTCAGCGGGGTTTTCATTAGGGTGGATGTACTTTGTCGGTTCTGCTGCTACAGCAGGTGTTGAATTTACAGCAGCAGGCATATTAATGCAGCATTGGTTTCCAGATGTACCAATTTGGATATGGTGTGCTGTCTTTATGGTACTGTTATTTGTGCTAAATGCTTTAACAACAAAAGGGTTTGCTGAGGCAGAATTTTGGTTTGCTAGTATCAAGGTAATTGCAGTAATTGCATTTATTATTATTGGTGGAGCAGCCATTTTTGGTTTAATTCCATTGGCTGATCGTCCAACACCACATCTGACAAATTTAGCACCTTCTGGCTTGTTCCCAGCAGGTATTACCATTATTTTTGTAACAATGATGAATGTTATTTTTTCTTATCAAGGGTCTGAGCTTGTTGGGATTGCAGCAGGTGAAACAGAAAATCCCGAAAAAAATATTCCACGCGCTATACGGACCATTATTTTTAGAATTATTGTTTTTTATATTGCATCAATTATTGTGCTATCTGCGATTTTCCCAGCATCAGAGCTTGGCTTGATGGAAAGTCCGTTTGTAACGTTAATGAATTTAGCAGGTGTTCCTTATGCAGCAGGTATTATGAACTTTGTTATACTGACGGCGATTTTATCGGTTGGTAACTCCTGTCTATATGCATCAACTCGTTTATTATGGTCAATGTCACGAGAGGGTATGGCACCAAGACTATTTGGACGCCTTACGAAAAATAAAGTGCCATTAAATGCACTAATCTTTACAATGCTTTTCTCGCTGTTATCATTATTAACAAGCGTGATGGAGGCAGATGCGGTATTTGTTTTACTGATGTCTATCGCAGGAATATCCGTTACAATTTCATGGATGGGCATTTGTGCTTCTCAATTAATGTTCCGCTATCGTTATATAAAGTCTGGTGGAGATATAAGTGCTTTGAAATTTAAAACACCATTTTTTCCTTTAATTCCAGTATTTTGTATACTGTTTTGTCTATTAATTTTAGCATTTTTAGCATTTGATCCAACACAAAGAATTGGTTTATTATATGGTGTTGGCTTCTTTATCGCTTGTATGATTTTCTATCAATTGAAATTAAAGAAGACGGCAAGCTTGCCAACAGATATAGAGGATAAAAATAAAGAATCACTCGATATTCGTTAAAAGAGCCTGTAACAAATGGCTTTAAAGGAGAATTTTTATGAATACTTATATGTGGCATACACCTGAGAAATTACGTGCATTATTATGTGAGCTTGTTAGTTGGGAAAGTAGAACATTAACAGAGGGTGAAAATGACTTTGCTTTTAAATTAAAAGATAAATTGTTAACGCTTCCACATTTTGAGAAGCATCCTGAGCGGATTGAATTGCATGATGCAGGTCTTGGTCGACATGCTGTGACAGCACTCTATAAGCATCCAACAGCTACAGAAACTGTCGTATTAATCAGTCACTTTGATACGGTGCATACAGAAGAATATGGGGAGCTTGAACCACTAGCCTGTCAACCTGAGGCATTAACGAAAAAACTAATGGAGCCTAAATATAAAAAGGATTTACCAGAGGCAGCTAGAATTGATTTGGAATCAGGCAATTATTTATTTGGGCGCGGCACAATGGATATGAAAATGGGACTTGCGTTACACATGCAGTTAATGGAAAAGGCAAGCTTCGAGCAATGGCCAATCAATTTAATTTTAACGGCTGTTCCTGATGAGGAAGTAAACTCTGCTGGGATGCGAGCAGCAGTTGTAGAGCTTGTTAGACTTCGAGAACAGCATGGTTTAACGTATAAATTATTTTTAAATAGTGAGCCTTCCTTTTCACAAGGGCCCTCTGATATTAATGAATATATTTATTCAGGGACAATCGGAAAAATTATGCCTGCAGCCTTATTTTATGGAAAAGAGACGCATGTTGGTGAACCATTAAAGGGAATGACAGCAACCTTTATCGCATCGTATATGACACAACATATGGAATGGAACCCTCTTTTCCGTGAAACAGATTTGGGGGAGAGTACCCCACTGCCAGTATCTTTACAATTAAAGGATTTGAAAATGGAATATTCGACGCAAACACCTTATCGTGCTGCTGCTCTTTACAATGTATTTTTATTAAAACGCACCGCTTCAGAGGTAATGGACATTTTTGAACAAGTGGCTGTAGAAGCGATGAATGCTTGTAACCAGCAATATCAACAAATTTGTATGCGAGAACAAGTACAAGGTGTTGGGCAAGTAAAAGTATTACGTTATGAGGCACTACTCGAACATGCGATTGACAAATTAGGCGTTGAAGAAGTACAGGCTATTAAGCAGCAAGTCCTGCAACATAGCACATGGGATGATCGTGAGAAATCCATTCGCATTGTCGATCAGCTAATGATTCGCTGTCAGGAGCTAGCACCAGCAACGGTGCTGTTATATGCGCCCCCCTATTATCCTGCTATTAATTCATCTAAGCACCCGCTTGTGATTCAAGCCATTGACTTGATGAAGAAAACGGCACAAACATTTGCTATTGAAGTAGAGCAGATTCATTATTTTAATGGAATCTGTGATTTAAGCTACGTCAACTATACAGATGACACAAACGAGTGGCAGGCATTTGAGCGCAATACACCTGTATGGGGGGATACGTATAGCATTCCATTTAAGGAAATGGCTGCCTTACAAGGCCCTGTCTTAAATGTTGGACCCTTTGGCAAAGATGCCCACCAAAAAACAGAAAGACTACATGTGGATAGTGCCTTTAAAGAAATGCCAATCATGCTGGACACGCTGATTAAAAGCTTATGTTAAGAGGAGTACTAGCATAAACTTTTCATAGACGAAAGAAGTTGATACTTTGTTAAGGTATCAGCTTTTTTTGGCTTTTGTTAACCTTGCTCCTTTGTTACTTGTCCAAGAGTGCATGTAGAGAACTGCTATATATTGTTAGAAAACGTTGCTATAAAGGGCTTTCCTCTGCCCTTAGGTTGCTTAAATTATAACGACAATGTTACAATATAGTTTAGTCAAAAAGAGCCAAGGGGGCATTTCTATGTCAATTGAATTAAACAATGAATTCGGCCAAATTGATATTTCAACAGATGTACTTGCACAAATTGCTGGTGGAGCTGCTGTAGAATGCTACGGTATTGTTGGCATGGCATCTAAACATCAAATTCGTGATGGTCTAACTGATATTTTACGTAAAGAAAACTTCGCAAAAGGTGTTGTAATTCGACAACAGGACGACGATTTACATATAGATATGTACATTATTGTTAGTTACGGGACAAAAATTTCGGAAGTGGCTTATCAAGTACAATCGAAAGTGAAATATACAGTAGATAAAACATTAGGTATGAGCGTAAAATCTGTCAATATCTTTGTACAGGGCGTTCGTGTAGCGAATTAAGAGGAGGAACTAAATCGAATGCAGTCTTTAGACGGTATAAAGTTTGCTGAAATGGTACAAATGGGTGCGCATCACCTCTACCAAAATGCAAATTATGTAGATTCATTAAATGTTTTCCCAGTACCAGATGGTGATACAGGTACAAATATGAACTTATCGATGACATCTGGCGCAAAGGAAACAGAGCTTTTGGCGTCAGAGCATATTGGTAAAACGGCACAGGCATTATCAAAAGGCTTATTAATGGGTGCGCGTGGGAATTCAGGCGTTATTCTATCGCAATTATTCCGTGGCTTCGGGAAGTTTATTGAAAAAGAAGCAATAATTGATGCAAAAGGCTTTGCTGGAGCCTTCCAAGCGGGTGTTGATACAGCCTATAAAGCTGTTATGAAGCCTGTAGAAGGAACGATTTTAACGGTAGCACGTGAGGCGGCAAAAAAAGGTGTAGAAGTGGCAGAAACTGAAACCGATATCATTGCTGTAATGGAAGCTTTTACAGCAGAGGCAAAGGCATCGTTGGATCGTACACCTGACCTACTGCCTGTTTTAAAAGAAGTCGGTGTGGTAGATAGTGGTGGTCAAGGCTTATTATTTGTGTATGAAGGATTTTTAGCTTCCTTGAAGGGGGAGGCTCTTCCGAAGAAAAATGATGCGACATTAGATGATTTAATCAATGCAGAACATCATAGAGCGCAAGATTTCATGAACACTGCCGATATTGAATTTGGTTACTGTACAGAAATAATGGTACGCTTAGAGGAAGGAAAAGAACCTTTTAATGAGGAACAATTCCGTAATGAGTTAAATCCTTTAGGCGATTCTTTACTTGTTATTTCAGATGAGGAAATTGCGAAGGTGCATATCCATTCCGAGCAACCGGGTTCTGTTCTATCCATTGGGCAAAAATATGGCAGTCTTATTAAAATAAAAGTGGATAATATGCGTGAGCAGCATTCAGCAATCGTTGGGGAAGAACATAAAGCACCAGCGTCTGCTAAAAAAGTAGAAAAACAACCATATGCGATTGTCACAATTGCTATGGGTGAGGGTGTGGCAGAGCTATTGCGCTCTATCGGTGCTTCCTATGTCATTGAAGGTGGTCAAACAATGAATCCTTCAACTGAAGATATCGTCAAAGCTGTACAGGAAATTGGTGCTGAAAAAGTATTAATCTTACCAAACAATAAAAATATAGTGATGGCAGCAGAGCAAGCGGTTGAACTTTTAGAAATTGACGCAGCAGTTGTCCCTACGAAGACGATTCCTCAAGGGATGGCAGCGATTTTAGCGTTTAATCCAGAGGCAGCAGTTGAGCTTAACCAACAAACGATGACAGAAGCATTTGCAAATGTCAAAACAGGACAGGTAACATATGCTGTACGTGATACATCGATTGATGGAGTTACTATACACAAGGGCGATTTTATGGCATTAGCCGAGGGCAAAATTGTACTATCTACACCAGCATTAAAGGATGCTGCTGAAAAAGTGATTACAGATTTAGTAGATGAAGACACAGAAATTGTTACAGTTATTTATGGGGAAGATACGACTGAACAAAATGCTTCACAATTAGTTGAATGGATGGAAGAGCATTATCCAGATGTTGAAGTTGAATTATTTAATGGCAAACAAGCATTGTATCCATATATTATTTCAGTAGAATAACTATATGCTCTATTAGGATGGAGCAAGAAAGCAGTGCACGCGATGTGTACTGCTTTTGTTTATGTTAAGAGGATAATGCAACGTAAATGATTAGCAAACCTAATAAAGATAAGATAGAGCTTGTTTCTCTATAAAAGATGAAAAATATGGAAATATCAAAAAATTAAATAATTTGTATGTAGGGAATGGACAGGGAATCAACTAGCCATCTTCTATTTACTATAGCAATGGCAATTTTCTAAAAGTTGATAAATTAAATGCTTTACTTTTATAGTAAATATCAAGCATTATATAGATAAAATATATAAATAAAATAGAGGGGTGTTTTTTTATGAAGTTCACTTCAGTGTTTGATATTATTGGACCAGTTATGATTGGGCCTTCCTCCTCTCATACGGCAGGTGCTGCTCGCATTGGGCGTGTTGCACGAGATTTATTTGGAAGACAACCTAAATGGGCAAAAATTCATTTATATGGATCTTTTGCAGAAACATATAGAGGACATGGCACAGATATAGCCATTGTTGGCGGTTTACTGGATTATGACACGTATGACGAACGGATTAAAACAGCATTTGAGGATGCAGAAAAGGCAGAATTATCCTTTGAGTTTATTCCAGAGGAGGCACATAAAGAGCATCCAAATACAACACGTATCGTCATGGGTGATGATGAAGGGGAAATGAGCGTTGAAGGAATTTCGATAGGTGGAGGAAAAATCGAAATTAGTGAAGTAAATGGCTTTAAGCTTCGTTTAACAGGTGGTATGCCAGCTATTTTAGTTGTCCATGATGACCGTGCAGGCTGTATTGCAAACGTTGCCAATTGTTTAGCGATGCATAGTGTCAATATAGGGCATATGGAAGTGTCTCGTATTGAACGTGGTTTAACAGCGTTAATGGTCATTGAAGTCGATCAAAATATTGAGGATAAAGTGCTACAGCAAATTTCATTAATACCATATATTACAAAAGTATCAAAAATTAATAATTAAGGAGGTGTTTCCTAATGGATGTTTTATTTCATAATGTTCGTGAGCTTGTAGAACGAGCAGAGCGAGAAGAAAAATTAATATCAGAAATTATGATTGAGCAAGAAATGTTAATAACTGGCAGGTTGCGTGAAGAAATTATTCAGCAAATGGATCGAAATTTAACCGTGATGGAGGAAGCGGTGGAGCGCGGGTTACAAGGTGTACAATCGGTAACAGGCTTAACAGGTGGAGATGCCGTATTGCTGCAAAATTATATTGCCCAAGGGAATTCGCTATCAGGTGATTTATTATTAGACGCTGTTAGTAAAGCCGTTGCAACTAATGAAGTCAATGCAGCAATGGGCACAATCTGTGCTACACCAACAGCAGGTTCTGCAGGTGTTGTACCAGGAACACTTTTTGCCGTGAAAAATAAGCTGAACCCAACACGTGAGAAAATGATTCGTTATTTATTTACATCAGGCGCATTTGGCTTTGTTGTGGCAAATAACGCTTCTATTTCAGGGGCAGCTGGTGGCTGTCAGGCTGAGGTGGGCTCAGCCGCTGGTATGGCAGCCGCTGCGATTGTAGAAATGGCGGGGGGCACGCCTCAGCAATGTGCAGAAGCCTTTGCCATTAC
Source organism: Lysinibacillus macroides (assembly GCF_001281525.1). Lineage (GTDB taxonomy): Bacteria > Bacillota > Bacilli > Bacillales_A > Planococcaceae > Lysinibacillus > Lysinibacillus macroides. The sequence goes on from NZ_LGCI01000005.1 coordinate 381,885, forward strand.
CTTAAAAAATATGCTTGGTCTTGTCTGTGATCCTGTTGCAGGGTTAGTGGAGGTACCATGTGTTAAACGGAATGCAATGGGTGCTGCTAATTCACTAGTAGCAGCAGATATGGCACTAGCAGGTGTAACAAGCCGCATCCCGTGTGATGAGGTAATTGGGGCTATGTATCGTATTGGACAATCCATGAGTCCAAATCTTAAAGAGACTGCACGAGGGGGTCTAGCGGCAACACCAACAGGTAAGGCGATTAGTAAAGCCATCCTTGAAAATGGTGGATTACAAAGTATTAAAGCGATTCAATAACGTGAACCTTTAATTAGTGAGGGTTTTCATAGCTTATTAATACAAGATCAAGCTTATTAAACATGCTATCTTATATAGGTAGCATGTTTTTGTATCATGATACAGGATGGAGCATTTTCAATATGGATATTACTAATTTACAATATTTAACAGATCGAGCGATAAAGGATCGACGCTATTTACATCAATATCCAGAGCTTTCTGGTCAAGAATATGAAACGAGTCAATTTATTCGAAAAAGATTAGAGCAGCTTGCTATTAAAATCTTAGATTATAATTCTCCTAGTGTTGTAGCAATGATTAATGGTAAAAAAGGAGCAAAAACCATTGCTTTAAGAGCAGATATTGATGCATTGCCAATCGTGGAAGAGGGCGATAAATCTTATAGCTCTAACAAGCCGGGTATCGCACATATGTGTGGTCATGATGGGCATACAGCGATTTTATTAGCAGTGGCAGAGTGGATTGCATTAAACAAGGAAAAAATCGAGCCAAATATTATGCTGATCTTCCAATCGGCTGAGGAAATTACACCAAGTGGGGCTGATGCATTAATTCAACAAGGTGTATTAGAGAGTGTTGACACTATTTTTGGACTTCATTTATGGCAGGGGCTAGAAAAAGGGAAAATAGGTTTAACACATGGCGCAATGATGGCTTCCGTTGATGATTTTGATATTGTTATTCAAGGGTCTGGTGGGCATGGGTCAATGCCACATGAAACCATTGATCCTATCTATATTGCGAGCCAGTTAATGCAAGCTTTTCAAAGCATTATTAGCCGCAGCATTAACCCAATTGAGGCGGGTGTTATTACAATTGGCACTATGCAGGCAGGTACAACGTATAATATTATTCCAGATACAGCGAGGTTAAGTGGGACGATTAGGGCGTTGGCTCCTGAAACAGTCAAAACGATTCAAACAAAAATGGTGAGCTTAACAGAGGGCATTTGTCAGACGTTTGGGGCACAGGGGAAGATCGAATTTATTTTAGGTACACCACCACTTATGAATGACCCAAAGCAATCACGCTTGATCGAATCGATTGTATGTGAAAAGTTTGATGCAGATGTATTTGAACTAGTTGATCCTGTTATGGGCGGAGAGGATTTTGCGTATTATTTACAGCATAAACCTGGTGCTTTTATTTTTGTAGGGATGGGTGGCGAGAAAAGCCCGTATCCACACCATCATCCAAAATTTGATATAGATGAAGGGGTATTCCCTGATGCTATTCGTCTCTTTATTGAAATTATTATGCATTATCACTCTTAATAGGTTTTTGTAGGGAAAGATGCTAGATTTATGATACATTGAATATAGGCTAAAATGGCTACATAGTTAGAAAAAATAATGAAGGGAGTTGTGGAATGAGGTGACTGATTTATATAGTCCCGTCACCGACTTAAAGGGCATCGGGAAAGAAACCGCAGCACATCTTGAGGCACTTGGTATCCATACAATTACCGATTTATTATGGACATTTCCACATCGTCATGAGGATTTTCGTTTAAAAGATTTAGCACAAACGCCGCATAATGAACGTGTTACAGTGGAATGTAAAGTAGAACGTGAGCCAACCGTGTTATTTTTAGGGCGTAATAAATCGCGCTTACAGGTTACCGTTTTAGCAGGACGCCACTTAGTAAAGGTTGTGTTTTTTAATCAGGGCTACTTAAAGCCAAAGCTAATACCTGGTGCTATTATTACAGTAACAGGAAAATGGGACCGTGGTAGGCAGGTCATTAATGGAACATCCGTTGTATTTGGTCCTAAAACAGATCAGGTTGATTTTGAGCCTGTTTATAGCTTGAAGGGCTTAATTCCGCAAAAAAGATTTCGTAAATATATGCGTCAAGTATTAGATGAATTTGGGGCAGAGCTACCAGACGCCATCCCGCAGCATTTACAAGATGCCTATAAGCTTGTTGCGATACGTGAGGGCTTAGAGGGCGTGCATTTTCCACTTGATGCGGGACATGCTAAGCAAGCAAGAAGACGCTTTGCCTATGAGGAGCTATTAAACTTCCAACTACGTATTCAAGCATTGCGCAAGGTGAGGAAGGATAATGAGCATGGTACAGTAATTCAGTTTGATGTGCATAAGCTACGTAACTTTATTGCTTCATTGCCTTATGAATTAACAAATGCACAAAAGCGAGTGGTCAATGAAATTTGTAAGGATTTAAAGGAGCCGCATCGCATGAATCGTTTGCTGCAGGGGGATGTAGGATCAGGGAAAACCGTAGTAGCAGCAATAGGTCTATATGCAGCCGTAACAGCAGGCTTTCAAGGCGCATTAATGGCCCCTACTGAAATTTTAGCCGAGCAGCACTTAGAAAATTTAATGGACTGGCTTCAACCATTTGGTGTTCGAATCGCTTTATTATCAGGCTCCACGAAAGCAAAGGAACGTCGCCTAATTTTAGAGGATTTGGCAAATGGCAATATTGATATTGTAATTGGTACACATGCATTGATTCAGCCTGATGTCGTGTTTAAAAGGCTAGGCTTTGTTATTACAGATGAGCAGCATCGCTTTGGTGTTGAGCAACGTCGTATATTGCGAGATAAGGGTGAAAATCCAGATGTGCTTTTTATGACAGCTACACCAATACCAAGAACACTTGCCATTACAGCATTTGGAGAAATGGATGTATCCATGATTGATGAAATGCCAGCAGGACGTAAACAAATTGAAACACATTGGATGAAAAAGGAACAATTTAGTTCTATAATGACGAAGCTAGAATTGGAACTCGCAGCAGGAAGGCAAGCTTATGTAATTTGCCCGCTTATTGAGGAATCTGATAAGCTTGATGTGCAAAATGCTGTTGATATCTATGAACAGCTAGCAACTTTTTTGAAGGATCGTTTTCATGTCGGCTTAATGCATGGTCGCTTAGCAACCGATGAAAAAGATACGGTCATGCGTTCTTTTAGTGAAGGTACAATTCAGGTATTGGTTTCTACAACGGTGGTTGAGGTAGGTGTCAATGTACCAAATGCCACCTTTATGATCGTCTATGATGCTGAACGCTTTGGTTTAGCTCAGCTTCATCAGCTACGTGGACGTGTAGGGCGGGGCGAGCATCAATCGTACTGTATTTTACTTGCTGATCCTAAATCTGATGAAGGCAAAGAGCGAATGCAGTCTATGACAGAAACAAATGATGGCTTCCGTCTCGCTGAAAAAGATTTAGAATTAAGAGGACCAGGAGATTTCTTTGGGCGTAAACAAAGCGGCTTACCAGATTTTAAAGTAGCTGATTTAGTACATGACTATCGTATTTTGGAAACCGCTCGTAAAGATGCCACAGAGTTGCTTGAAACAGATGCATTTTGGCATGATCGTGACTATCAATATTTGCGCAAAATGTTAGAGCAAAGTGGCGTTTTACAAGGAGAACGCTTTGACTAGTAGACTGAACTTAGAATGTAAGCACTTGATTGCAAAACAAGTCTTGCATTCTTTTTTTAACCTCTATATACTGATATTAGTACCAAGTGCTAATAACAACTCAAAAGGTGGCGAATGATGTTGAGACGAACGAAAAAAGAGCGACAACGGCTTCTATCTGAAACGATAGCTGAAAATCCATTCGTCACAGATGAACAGCTAGCACTAAAGTTTCAGGTAAGTGTCCAAACCATTCGCTTAGATCGTATGGAGCTATCAATACCAGAGCTTCGAGAGCGAATTAAAGATGTTGCTGCCAAAAACTATGAAAATGAAGTAAAATCTCTACCGATTGATGAAATTATCGGAGAAATTGTTGATATTGAATTAGATTATCGAGCCATCTCGATTTTTGATGTAAAGGAAGAGCATGTGTTTCAACGTAATGGTATTGCACGTGGGCATCATTTATTTGCCCAAGCCAACTCCTTAGCGGTAGCTGTGATTGATGATGAACTGGCGTTAACCGTACATGCCAATGTAACGTTTGTGAAACCTGTTCGTGCTGGAGATCGTGTTATTACAAAGGCGATAGTTATCGAGCAAGATAATAAAAAGCATCGCACAAAAGTAGAGCTAACGTCTACCGTTAATGGTGAAACCGTTTTTGTGGGTGAATTTGATATGTACCGTACGAAAGGTGAAGGTGAGTAATAATGAAACTAGCACTTGATGGAATGGGTGGCGACAATGCGCCAAAATCAGTGATTGAAGGGGCATTTTTAGCATTAGAGCAAATTCCTAATTTGGAAATTCAATTATATGGTCAGCAAGATAAACTTGAACCTTTCTTAAAAAAGCATGATCGTTTAACGGTTGTGCATTGTGAGGAAGTTGTAGAAGGAACAGATGATCCAGCACGAGCTGTTCGTCGAAAAAAGGATTCCTCTATGGCTCGCATGATGGATGCTGTTGATGAGGGAAGAGCAGATGCTTGTTTATCCGCTGGTAATACAGGAGCTTTGATGGCAGGCGGTTTATTTAAAGTAGGTCGTATTGAAGGGATTGCCCGTCCAGCTTTAGCAACAACATTGCCAACACTTGATGGCAAGGGCTTTTTAATGCTTGATTTAGGCGCAAATGCAGATGCCCGACCAGAGCATTTAGTGCAATATGCCATTATGGGTGATATTTATGCGAAAAAGGTTGGTGGATTACAAAAACCTCGAATTGGTCTATTAAATATCGGTACGGAGGAGAAAAAAGGCAATGAATTAACAAAAGCAGCCTTTGAATTACTAAAGGAAGCCGATTTGAATTTTATTGGCAATGTAGAGGCACGTGATTTATTAGAGGGTGTGGCAGACGTTGTTGTGACAGATGGCTTTACAGGAAATATGGTGTTAAAGTCTATTGAAGGAACGGCTGGTGCTTTGTTTTCTATGCTAAAAGAAGCGTTTATGACCTCTACTAAAACAAAAATCTCAGCAGCACTGATGAAAAATAATTTGCGTGAGTTAAAACATAAAATGGACTATACAGAATATGGTGGTGCGGGGCTATTCGGCTTGCAAGCACCTGTTATTAAGGCGCATGGCTCATCGAATGCCAAAGCAATTTTTAGTGCGATTCGCCAAGCTAATACAATGGTCGAGCATACTGTTATTTCAACGATTACAGAAACCGTGCGTCATTTAGAAATTGATTAATAAAGGGGATTAGTTACATGACAAAAATAGCTTTTATTTTTCCAGGACAAGGCTCTCAAGTAGTGGGCATGGGGCAAGAATTTATTAATAATGCTGCAGAGAGCAAAGCCTTTTATGAGCGCGCAGATCAAGCATTGCAATTTGAACTATCAAAGCTAATGCTAGAAGGACCTGCTGAGGAATTAACGTTAACATATCATGCACAGCCAGCTTTGCTAACGACAGGTGTGATGGTGGCGGAGAAGCTACGTGCAGCAGGGATTCAGCCTCATTATGTAGCCGGTCACTCACTTGGAGAATATAGTGCATTAGTGATAGCAGGCGTACTGTCATTTGATGATGCTGTAGCGATTGTGCATAAACGTGGATTGTATATGAATGAAGCCGTACCTGCTGGACAAGGGGCAATGGCAGCTATTTTAGGCATGGAGCTAGAGGCGTTAAATGAAGTAACAGCGCAAGTTTCTGCGCAAGGTGATTCTGTACAGGTTGCCAATGTTAACTGTCCTGGACAAATCGTTATTTCAGGTACAAAGGCTGGTGTTGACAAGGCCTCCATTGCTGCGAGGGAAGCAGGGGCAAAGCGAGCAATACCTTTGGTGGTCAGTGGCCCATTCCATTCAGAGCTTATGCGCCCATCCTCAGAGAAGCTACAGGCAGCGTTGGCAGATATTACGCTATCCGCTCCTCAAATTCCTGTGATTGGCAATGTCGAGGCAAAGGAATTACAGGATGTGCCTGCTATCCAGCATGAGCTTGTGGAACAAGTATATAGCGCTGTACAATGGGAAGCATCTATGCGTGAAATGATTGCGCAAGGTGTGGATGTCTTTATTGAATGTGGACCAGGTAAAGTATTAACAGGTTTATTGAAAAAAATTGATCGCTCTGTTGCTGCTTATTGTGTTTATGATGAAGCCTCATTGCAAGCGGTTGTAGAAGCGGCAAAGGAGTGGTCAGTGAATGCGTAAATTAGAGGGAAAAGTAGCGGTAGTGACAGGAGCTTCACGTGGCATTGGACGTGCGATTGCCTTAAAGCTTGCGGATGAGGGTGCTAAGGTTGTCGTCAATTATAGTGGCTCACAGGCAAAGGCGGAAGAAGTTGTAGCAATGATTCAAGAAAATGGCGGTGAAGCCATTGCTGTACAAGCTAGCGTATCGAAAGTAGAAGAAGTAACAGCATTAATGGATGCAGCTGTTAAAACATTTGGCGCTCTCGATATTTTAGTCAATAATGCGGGTATTACAAGAGATAACCTGCTTATGCGTATGAAGGAAGATGAATGGGATGATGTCGTGGATACAAATTTAAAAGGTGTATTCCTTTGTACAAAAGCGGTTTCACGTCAAATGATGAAGCAGCGTGCAGGTCGCATTATTAATATTTCATCCATTGTAGGTGTAGCAGGTAATGCAGGACAGGCCAACTATGTAGCGGCCAAAGCAGGGGTTATTGGACTAACGAAAACGACTGCAAAAGAATTAGCTTCTCGTAATATTTTAGTCAATGCGATTGCTCCAGGCTTTATCGAAACAGAAATGACTGATCAGCTCCCGGAGGATATTAAGCAAGGGATGCTCACACAAATTCCGCTTGCGAAACTTGGACAGCCAGAGGATATTGCCAAGGCTGTTGCTTTCCTTGCATCAGACGAGGCAAATTATATGACAGGACAAACGCTTCATATTGATGGCGGTATGGTGATGTAATTTCAATTAGGCATAGGCGTTAATTTTTTGTATAATCATTTGAGGGGAGGTGAATCAATTGTCTACAGTATTAGAACGTGTAACAAAGGTAATCGTGGACCGTTTAGGTGTTGAAGAAAGCGAAGTAACGCTTGAAGCTTCTTTCCGTGATGATTTAGGTGCTGACTCATTAGACGTAGTAGAGCTTGTTATGGAGCTTGAAGACGAATTCGATATGGAAATTTCTGATGAAGATGCGGAAAAAATCTCAACAGTAGGTTCTGCTATTTCATACATCGAAGGTAAATTAAACTAATTTCATGATCACTTTATTTAGCAGAAATTTATCACCTCTTATAGATGTGATCGTCATTATCCAAAAGATATTTATGATAGGTTGAATAAAGTAGAAATTTGTTTTGCTGCTTTTCCTTGGTTAGAAGAAGCAGATCTAATAGACGAAGATGCTATTAAAGGGGACGAAATAGATCGTTTTTCGATCTATAGGCGTCCCCTTTTTTGTAATGAGCGAAAAAATTTCCAAAACATTGTATTTAAGCCGAAATACTTTTGCATAAACGCCTTGAAAAAGGTACACTAAAACGGTAGAAACTATTAGGAAGGCAGATTGTTCAATGGCTATGAAAAGAAAAGGAACTATGCAGAAATCTGGCGTACTTCCTGAAAAAGTGCGCAAACAATTCGAGCTATTACAGCATGAATTAAATATCACATTTAATAATAAAAATTTATTGTATCAAGCATTCACGCACTCATCGTATGTGAATGAGCATCGCCGTAAATTATTTACGGATAATGAGCGTCTTGAGTTTTTGGGAGACGCAGTACTTGAACTGTCTGTTTCTAAATATCTGTTTGAGAAATACCCACATATGAGTGAGGGTGAGCTAACAAAGCTACGAGCATCCATTGTTTGTGAGCCATCGCTTGTTATTTTTGCGAATGAATTAGGGTTTGGACGTTTCGTGTTACTTGGAAAAGGCGAGGAACTCACAGGAGGACGAGAGCGCCCAGCATTACTTGCGGATGTGTTTGAGTCATTTGTAGGTGCATTGTATTTAGATCAAGATTTACAAACAGTTGTAGCATTTTTAGAACGTATTGTGTTCCCCAAAGTAGAAGTCGGTGCTTTTTCGCATGTAATGGATTTTAAAAGTCAATTACAAGAAATGGTGCAGCAAACAAATAATGGACTTCTGCATTATGAGATTATTGATGAAAAAGGACCAGCCCATAACCGTACCTTTGTATCCAGCGTGTTATTAAATGGACAGGAGCTAGGCGTTGGTCGTGGAAAATCAAAAAAAGAAGCCGAGCAACAAGCCGCACAAAGTGCCATGCAAGCAATGCGTGAAGAAGCGGCAAAAGAGGAGGCTTAATAGATGTTCCTAAAACGACTAGAAGTGATTGGCTTTAAATCTTTTGCGGAGCGCATTGGCATTGATTTTGTACCTGGTGTTACAGCGGTTGTTGGACCAAATGGCAGTGGCAAAAGTAATGTCACAGATGCGATTCGTTGGGTACTTGGTGAGCAATCGGCAAAGTCGTTACGTGGAGCAAAGATGGAAGATGTTATTTTTGCGGGAAGTGACTCTCGTAAGCCACTCAATTTTGCAGAGGTAACACTTGTATTAGATAATACAGACGAGCAACTTGCTTTTTCTTATACAGAAGTCAGCGTAACAAGACGCGTATACCGTTCAGGTGATAGTGAATATTTATTAAATAACCAACAGTGTCGCCTGAAGGATATTACGGACTTGTTTATGGATTCGGGACTTGGCAAAGAAGCATTTTCAATTATTTCACAAGGCCGTGTCGATGAGATTTTAAATAGCCGCCCTGATGACCGTCGTGCTATTTTTGAAGAGGCAGCTGGCGTATTAAAGTATAAAATAAGAAAAAAGAAAGCAGAACACAAGCTTGTTGAGACAGATGAAAATTTGTATCGCGTATTAGACATTCTCCATGAATTAGACAACCGATTAGAGCCACTTGAAATGCAGGCATCTAACGCAAGAGACTATGTACAAATGTCTACCGAGCTAAAAGATTTTGATATTGCGATTCTTGTGCATGATTTTAACAATTGTGCACAATCTTTGCATGCATTGAAAGCTGAATTTACAGAGCTATCCGCCACAGAGCAAAAGCAGGCACAAAATATTGCAGCTATTGATAAGCAGACAACCAATATCCGTAAGTTATTAACAGAGTTTGATACGTTTTTGGATACTGCACAGGCTGAGCTTGTTGCTGCAACAATGGAGGTAGAGCGTTGGGATGGACGCAAGGCATTAATGGCTGAAAAGCGGCAAAATGCCTCCAATCAGCTACAGCAATTGCAAGGAGCCTTACAAGAGGCGAAGGCAGAGGTGGAAACACTGCTTGTGCAAGAGCAGGACAAAAAGGAGCAATTCTCTGAAAAGCAGCAAGCTGTGTTAACGCTTAAGCACAGCATGAAGCAATTAGAGCAATCATTAAATCGCTCAGTAACGGAAATCGAACAAGAAATTGAAGAATCTAAAAATCGTTATATTGATTCATTAAATGAAGAAGCAACGATTAAAAATGAATTAAAAAATATTGATCAGCAATTAACACAGCATAAGGCAATGGCTGCACGAATGTCTGACCAAACGAATGAAATTGGACAGGAGCTTATGCAAATTGTTGCTGAAAAAGACAAGCTAGTAGCTGCGTATACAACAACCGTAAATAACCTACAGGAAAAACTCAAACAGCAGGATGTCTTACAACAACAATTAAAAAATAGCAATGCTAGCTTTACTGACAAGCAAGAGATGCTTTATAAAGCATACCAGCATCAACAGCAGCTTAAGGCTCGAAAGGATACACTTGCAGAGCTGGAGGCAGATTTTTCAGGCTTTTTCCAGGGAGTTAAAGAAGTCCTATTAGCACGTGATAAAGGTGCATTACAGGGTATTGAAGGTGCGGTTGCGGAGTTAATCCAAGTAGAGGGGAAGTTTTCACAAGCAATTGAAACGGCTTTAGGTGCAGCTTCTCAGCATATTGTCACAACGAATGAACGTCATGCACAGCAGGCGATCCATTGGTTAAAGCAAAAAAGGGCTGGTCGAGCTACTTTTTTACCAAAGACGGTTATGAAGTCGCGTAAATTAAATATAGCAACCATTCAACTGGCAACTGAGCATCCAGCGTTTATTCAAATGGCAGATGCACTGGTAACATTTAATGAAGCGAATCGCACAATTGTTGAAAATCTTTTAGGAAATGTGATCGTGGCAGCAAACTTGGAAGGAGCCAGTCAAATTGCTAGACTATGTGGGTTTCGCTACCGAGTTGTGACACTTGATGGAGATATTGTCAATGCAGGTGGCTCATTAACTGGTGGTGCAAGCAAACAGCAATCTTCTCTTTTCTCAAGAAAAGCTGAGCTAGAAGATTTAATTGTTAAACTAGAGTCGTTACACGCTTCCATTTACAGTGCTGAGCAGGCTGTTGCAGTAGAAAAAGCTAAGCTTGCCACATTAAGAGAGCAGGTAGAGCAACGAAAGCTTGAGGGCGAGCAGCTACGAAAAGATGAAATGCAACAGGCTGGTCGTATTCGTGAGCTTGAGGCAATTGAAAAAAGCTTATCAGCGCGCGTATCTTTTGCCTCAACCGAAACACAGGATGTAAAAACGCGTGAAGAAGCACTGTTAACACAAAAACAAATGGCAACAGAGCGATTACATGCACTTGCAGCCGAGCTTATTGACATTAATCATACAGTAGAGCAATTAACAAAGGTCAAGCTGCAAGGTGAAACAGAGAAGGATGTATTGCGTGAGCAGCTAGCTGAAAAGCGCTCACAATTAGCTGTTATGCAGGAACAAATGTCACAGGTGCAAATTGCAACAGCAGAGATAGCGCTACAATTAAACAAAGCGCAACAAAAAGTCGAAAATATTTCTCAGGAAATAGCATGGCTGCAATCTGATGCGTCGACAAATCATTTAAGTGATGAAGAAATTGATGAACAGGTTGTACAATGGAAGGCAACAAGAGATACACTCCAAGCAACGATTTCTCAGAAAAAAGAGGATAAAACGAAGCAACAGCAAGAACTTGCCACATTAGAAGAACAATTGAAGGAAGTACAACGTATTCATAAAGGATACCTTGAAGCTATACGTGCCAATGAGTTGAAACGTCATCGTTTAGAATTTGAAATGGATAATTTTCAACAGCAACTTGAAGAAAACTATCAACTCACAATAGAGGAGGCGAAGGCAGAGGCTCTTATAGTAGAGGACGAGGAGCATGTACGTCGACGTGTGAAACTGCTTAAAAAATCAATTGAAGAGCTGGGTCCTGTCAATATTAGTGCGATTGAGGAATATGAACGAGTGCTTGAGCGTCATACCTTCTTAACAGAACAACGCGAGGACCTACTTGCTGCACAAGAAACCTTGCATGAAGCGATTAAAGAAATGGATGAAGAAATGACATTGCGCTTTAGTGAAACATTTTATGCGATTCGCGAGCAGTTTAAACATGTATTCCGTGAATTGTTCGGTGGTGGGCAAGCTGATTTAGTGTTAATCGATCCGCAAAACTTACTAGAAACAGGTATAGAAATTGTGGCACAGCCTCCAGGGAAAAAGTTACAAAACTTAAGTTTACTTTCTGGTGGTGAACGCGCACTAACAGCTATTGCTTTATTATTCTCGATTTTAAATATTCGACCTGTACCATTTTGTATTCTCGATGAAGTAGAGGCAGCATTAGATGAAGCAAATGTTGTTCGTTATAGTCAATATTTGAAAAAATTTAGTCGTGATACACAATTTATTGTTATTACACACCGTAAAGGAACAATGGAGGGAGCCGATGTTCTGTATGGTATAACAATGCAGGAATCAGGTGTATCTAAGCTTGTATCCGTCAAATTAGAAGATGAACCCGTACTTGCGGAGCAAAGGAGCAAATAAGGATGAGTTTTTTTAAACGCTTAAAAGATAAATTAATGGGCAATCCAGCAGAGGAAGAAAAATTACAAGATGTTGAAGCAGAGCAGGATACCGACCAACAAGCACTAGAAGAAAATGAGCCTGCTGCTATTGAAACAGATGTTGTAGAGGTAGCTGAACAACTAGAGGAAGCTTTAGAAAATGAAAACCAGCAAGCAACAGAACCGCCAGTGATAGTGGAGGACCAACAAGAGGTACAGGAGCTTACTATTATTGAAGAAGAGCCGGTGGAGGAGAAAAAGCCTTCTGCCTGGTCCATTACACAAAAATTCAAGGCTGGGCTTGAAAAAACCCGTAATTCCTTTACATCCAAAGTAAACGACCTTGTTGCACGCTATCGTAAAGTCGATGAGGATTTCTTTGAAGAATTAGAGGATTTATTATTACAGGCTGATGTTGGCTTTGAAACAGTGATGGAGCTGATGGATAAATTACGCTTTGAGGTTCAACGTAAAAATATAAAAGATACAAATGGGATTCAAGCCGTTATTTCTGAGAAGCTTGTTGAAATCTATGAGCAAGGTGAAGAAGATTTAATTGAGCTAAATATGCAGCCTGTTGGTGAGCTAACCGTTATTTTATTTGTTGGGGTAAATGGTGTTGGGAAAACAACAACAATTGGGAAGCTTGCTCATCGTTTAAAATCTCAAGGAAAAACAGTTGTGTTAGCGGCTGGTGATACATTCCGTGCGGGTGCGATTGATCAATTACAAGTATGGGGAGATCGAGTTGGCTGTGAGGTTATTAAACAATCAGAAGGCTCCGACCCAGCAGCGGTGATGTACGATGCGATTCGTGCAGCGAAAAATAGAAAAGCCGATGTGTTAATTTGTGATACGGCTGGACGTTTACAAAACAAAGTGAATTTAATGAACGAGCTTGAAAAGGTGCATCGTGTGATTTCACGTGAAATTCCAAATGCACCACATGAAGTATTATTAGCATTAGACGCAACAACAGGTCAAAATGCCCTTGTGCAAGCACAAACCTTTAAAGAAGCAACAAATGTAACAGGTATTGTCTTAACGAAGCTGGATGGTACAGCTAAGGGTGGGATTGTATTGGCGATTCGTAATAAGCTGCATATTCCAGTGAAATTTGTTGGTCTAGGTGAGAAAATGGATGATTTACAGCCATTTGATGCAGAACGCTATGTTTATGGTTTATTTGCAGAGGGCTTAGATAAAGAGCTGCAAAATAGCGAAGATTAATTGTCATAATTGCGATAAAGCAGCGCTAGGGCTGTGGTAAAGGTGAATGATCTTCCTGAAAGAGGAAATACCTCAATGCTATAATGAAAACCTTTAGACAAGGAGATTACCTTGACACAAACAGGCGCTTTTCGTTATGATACAAATGACTAATAGCGGGAGGAGAAATATTCGATGCTACTTGAAAAAACAACACGCATGAACTTTCTCTTCGACTTTTATCAAGCATTGTTAACAGATAAGCAAAGAAGTTATATGGAGCTCTATTATTTGGATGATCTCTCATTAGGAGAAATCGCTGAATCATATGGAGTTTCACGTCAAGCTGTTTACGATAATATTCGTCGAACAGAGGCGATGCTTGAGGAATATGAAGAAAAACTATGTTTACTGGAAAAGTTTCAACAACGTACCCAAATGCTTTCACAGTTAACAGATGGGATTGCACAACAAAGTATGACAGTTGAACAGCAGCTAGCGCTTATTGAGCAGTTGAAAGAATGGGATTAGGAGGCGAAGACAATGGCTTTTGAAGGGTTAGCGGAACGACTCCAAGGAACGATCCAAAAGATTAAAGGCAAAGGGAAAGTATCAGAGCAAGATGTAAAAGAAATGATGCGAGAAGTTCGATTTGCTTTAATCGAAGCGGATGTTAACTTAAAAGTAGTCAAAGAATTCGTAAAAAAAGTAAGTGAACGTGCTGTCGGCGTCGATGTTATGCAAAGTTTAACGCCAGGTCAGCAAGTGATTAAAATTGTACAGGATGAATTAACAGTACTAATGGGAGGCGAACAAAGTCCCATTAAATTTAATACCAAGCCCCCAACTGTTATTATGATGGTTGGGTTACAAGGGGCAGGGAAAACGACAACTACAGGTAAACTGGCGAATATTTTAAGAAAAAAATATAATCGTAAGCCATTACTAGTTGCCGCTGACGTTTATCGCCCAGCAGCTGTTCAACAATTACAGACATTAGGTAAGCAGTTATCTTTACCTGTTTTTGCGTTAGGCACTGATATTTCTCCTGTAGAAATTGCACGTCAGGCAATTGAAAAAGCGAAAGAAGAGCACCATGATGTTGTCATTATCGATACGGCGGGCCGTTTGCATATAGATGAAGACTTAATGCAGGAGTTAAAGGATATTCGTGCATTAAAAGAGCCAGATGAAGTCTTCCTTGTGGTCGATGCGATGACAGGTCAGGATGCTGTTAATGTTGCAGAGAGCTTTAATGAGGCAATCGGTATTACTGGGGTCGTGTTAACAAAGCTTGATGGCGATACACGTGGTGGTGCAGCATTATCCATCCGTTCTGTTACAGAAAAACCAATTAAGTTTGTCGGTATGGGTGAGAAAATGGATGCGCTTGAGCCATTCCATCCAGAGCGTATGGCATCACGTATTCTTGGTATGGGTGATGTACTATCATTGATTGAAAAAGCGCAGGCAAATGTTGATGAAGCCAAGGCGAAGGAACTTGAAGAAAAATTTAAGTCCCAAACCTTTACATTTGATGATTTTGTTGAGCAATTACAGCAGTTAAAAAAAATGGGACCATTAGACGAAATTTTAAAAATGCTCCCAGGTGCAAACAAAATAAAAGGCTTAGATAATGTGAAGGTAGACGATAAACAAATGGGTCGTGTCGAAGCTATTATTTATTCGATGACACCTGCTGAAAAGACAAATCCAGAGATTATGAATGGTAGCCGTAAAAAGCGTATTGCGAAAGGCTCAGGAACGTCTATTCAAGAGGTTAATCGTTTGCTCAAGCAATTTGAGGATATGAAAAAAATGATGAAGCAAATGACTGGGATGGCAAGTGGTAAAGGGAAGAAAAAAATGAAATTACCAGGCCTTGATTCATTGTTTAAATAATAATTCTTAGGTGTTAAGAAAAAACACTTTACAAACAACCTAAACATTGATAATATACTATCTTGTGTGAAACTTATTCGGAGGTGCTATTAAAATGGCAGTTAAAATTCGCTTAAAACGTATGGGAGCTAAAAAATCTCCTTTCTATCGTATCGTAGTTGCAGATGCTCGTTCACCACGTGACGGTCGTCAAATTGAAACAGTAGGTACTTATAACCCTCTAACTCAACCAGCTACTGTAAACATTGATGAAGAGAAAGCTCTTAAATGGTTAACTGACGGTGCAAAACCATCAGATACAGTGCGTAACCTGTTCTCAGAACAAGGTATCATGGAAAAATTCCATAACCAAAAATTCAGTAAATAATCGGGGGCGACGTTTTTGAAGCAGCTGATTGAAGCAATCGTTTTACCACTAGTCGATTATCCACAGGAAGTTCGTATTGAGACGGATGAAAATGCAAATCGAATTGTTTATAAACTTTTTGTTCATCCAGAGGATCGAGGGAAAGTCATAGGCAAGCAAGGGCGAGTAGCGAAAGCGATTCGTACAATTGTTTATTCAGCGGCAGGTAGTCACCATCAAAAAAAGACCTACGTCGATATATTGGATTAAATGAAAAGATGTATATATATCTAACAAGTCCTAGAACATTTTAAGAGATGTTTGAATACTTGATGTAGAATATGTAAAGTCTGAACGAAGGAGGAGGGAGCTTGTGGGTTCCTTCCTTTTTTGGCATATGATTAACGATATCTATGCCGAGAGAAGTACGTTTTAATTGAGGTGATCGTTGAATGGAATGGTTTAATGTAGGACGTATTGTCAATACACATGGCATTCATGGTGAGGTACGTGTATTGTCAACGACAGACTTTGAGGAAGAGCGTTTTGCAGTGGGCAATAAGCTTGCTGCCTTTAAAAAAGGTGATAAGAAGCCAACATGGATAACGATTACATCTATGCGTCGTCATAAAAACTTTATTTTATTAATGTTTGAAGGCATGAACAATATCAATCTGGTCGAGCCGTTTAAAGAAGGCATGCTAAAAATAACAAAGGATCAAATGACAGATGACTTACTTGAGGAAAATGAATATTTTTTCCATGAGATAATTGGCTGTACAGTGATTTCTGAGGAAGGCGAAACAATTGGTATTGTGCATGATATTCTTCAAACAGGGGCAAATGATGTATGGGTAGTGAAAGACTCAAAGAAGGAGTATTATATCCCTTATATAGAAGAGATTGTGAAGGACATTGATGTGGAGAATAAGAAAATAGTGATCCATGTTATGGAAGGCTTATTATGATGAATATTCATGTCTTAAGCTTGTTCCCTGATATGTTCTCAGGTGTCTTTGGTGCATCCATCTTAAAAAAGGCACAGGAAAAAGGTGCAGTAAAGTTAGAGGTAACGGATATCAGGACATTTTCAGGCAACAAGCATAATCAGGTTGATGACTATCCGTATGGTGGTGGCGCTGGTATGGTGTTAAAGCCAGAGCCGATGTTTCAGGCTGTTGAGACAATAACAGCTGGTAAACAACCACGCATTATTTTAATGTGTCCTCAGGGTGAACGCTTTACACAGAAGAAAGCAGAAGAGCTAGCACAGGAAAAGGAATTAGTCTTTTTATGTGGTCATTATGAGGGCTATGATGAGCGCATTCGCCAGCACCTTGTAACAGATGAGATTTCAATTGGGGATTTCGTTCTAACAGGAGGCGAATTAGGGGCAATGACGGTTATTGATAGTATCGTGCGGTTATTACCAGGCGTATTAGGTCAAGAAGACTCGCATATACAGGATTCCTTTTCAACAGGCCTACTAGAACATCCTCATTATACACGCCCAGCAGAATTTCGAGGGATGACAGTACCTGATATTTTATTATCAGGGAATCATGCTAAAATTGCGCAATGGCGAGAGGAACAGTCCCTTCAAAGAACATTTGAGCGCCGCCCTGATCTACTTGAGCATTATCCATTAACAGACAAGCAAAAACTGTATATAGAAAAACTAAAAAACAATCAACAAGATGCTTGATTGCCTGCTTTATTTATGATAACATCTATTCTGTACTTCTATGTGAAGTACTGAATTACGGTGTTCCGCTGTGGCATAGATTGCGTGCAAGAGCATCTGTCTAAGGAGAGAAAACAATGTCAAACATTATTGCAGAAATTACAAAATCTCAGCTTCGCACAGATCTACCAACTTTCCGCCCTGGTGATACTGTTAAGGTACACGTGAAAGTAGTAGAGGGTACTCGTGAACGTATCCAAGTTTTCGAAGGTGTCGTAATTAAACGTCGTGGTGGCGGTATTAGCGAAACTTTCACAGTTCGTAAAATTTCTTACGGTGTAGGTGTTGAGCGTACATTCCCTGTACACACACCAAAAATCGCTAACCTAGAAGTTGTACGTCGTGGTAAAGTACGTCGTGCTAAACTTTACTACCTACGTAACCTACGTGGTAAAGCTGCTCGTATTAAAGAAATTCGATAATTATGGTGTAAAGAGAGGGGCTTGTGTGGCAAGCCCCTTTTCTTTTTGCTTGTCATCTTAATTCACTTTCATCTAAAATGGTGATAGACAAGGGGGCAATTCTCGATGGAAAAACAAGTGAAAGAAAAAAATGAGTTATGGGAATGGACAAAGGCACTATTAATTGCATTTGCGATTGCTGCAATTATTCGTTATTTTTTATTTACACCGATTGCGGTTGATGGAGAGTCTATGATGCCAACCCTTGAAGATGGTGATCGTATGATTGTCAATAAAATTGGTTATAAAATAGGTGAGCCTAAACGTTTTGATATTGTGGTGTTTCATGCACCTGAGCAAAAAAATTACATAAAGCGTGTTATTGGATTGCCAGGAGATACATTAGAATATAAAGACGATCAATTGTATATTAATGGTGAAGCCATTGAGGAGCCTTATTTAGATGCATATAAAGCGCAAATTACAGAAGGCACATTAACAGAGGATTTTACATTAAATGATATCGATGTGACCTTGACGAGCAATACTATTCCTAAAGGGTATATCTTTGTGATGGGGGATAATCGCCGATATAGTAAAGATAGCCGTCATATTGGGCTTGTTGATCAAAAGGAAATTATCGGTAACACAAGTTTGATTTTCTGGCCGTTTAGTGACATAAAAATTGTAAAGTAATGCAAGAAAGGGAGCGCAGAATCACTCCCTTTTTCTTTTAGTTTAGGAGGTATAGCTGTGACGATACAATGGTTTCCAGGGCATATGGCGAAAGCCCGACGTGAAGTAACTGAAAAATTAAAGCTGGTCGATATTATATTTGAATTAATTGATGCACGTTTACCGTTATCCTCTCGTAATCCGATGATTGATGAGGTGATTCATCAAAAGCCTCGTTTATTAATCCTCAATAAAGCAGATATGGCAGATGAGCAGGAAACACGTAAATGGGTGGAGTATTTTGCACAGCGTGGACATAAAGCAGTAGCGATTAATTCACTTGAGGGCAAGGGCTTACAGCAAGTAACGAAAGCAGCACAAGAGGTTTTAAAAGAAAAATTTGAGCGTATGAAAGCGAAGGGAATGAAACCAAGAGCCATTCGTGCCATGATTGTTGGTATACCAAATGTCGGGAAATCAACTCTTATTAATCGCTTAGCAAAAAAGAATATTGCGAAAACGGGCAATACACCAGGTGTTACAAAAGCACAGCAATGGATTAAAGTTGGGAAAGAACTTGAATTATTGGATACACCAGGTATTTTATGGCCCAAATTTGAGGATCAAGAAGTAGGCTATAAATTAGCATTAACAGGCGCTATTAAAGATACCATTACCAATATGGAGGATTTAGCAGTTTACGGCTTGCGCTTTTTATCTATTCATTATCCAAAACGTATGGAGGAGCGTTATGGTTTTGAGTTCCTCCATGAAGATTTAGTAGAAACATTTGATCATATTGGCAAACTGCGCCGTGTCTTTGGAGCAGGTGGAGAAATTGATTATGACCAAGTTGCACAACTAATTGTGCGAGATATTCGCGGTTTACAATTAGGCAAGCTCACATTTGATTTCGTGAATGAACAATTGGAGAAAGAAGCATTCGTAGAAGACTAAAAGTAAAGAGACGGCTGTCAAGATTATTCACTTTCTTGATAGCTGTTTTTTTATAGTAGTGTAAATAGAAAAATTACAATCATTCTTTTTATAAGGGATCTTGTCAATAGTCGACAGCACACTACTATTGATGAGGTCTTTTTCTTTAGATGGTAAAAGGTGTCTGTCTGACAGTAATTCCATGAAGATTACTAATAAAGTATAATCTTTAAAAAAGGTGATTTTATCTCAGATGAAAAAAACTTTTCGTTTATTTAGTATGCTGATATTATTAATAGCCTGCAATATTAAAGGAGGACGAGGTATCCAATTCTATCTTGTCTAAAAACTGTAATGTGAGATATTAGCGTCTATAGGGGTGTGTGGGCTTATTCCCTCCGCCCTTCTTTATTTTGTTTTATAATGGATAAAATAAGCCGATATACGTAATAGAGATGAGGTTATAAGATATGCAAACGATTAAAGAAATTACACTCGCATTAAAAGCTGCTACAACATATGAGCCATGGATGGAGGCGCTACAGCAAGATAGTCGTGCAGGTGTACAAAAGGCATGGCAGCAATTTATTAAGCGCATGAAGCAACAACAGCAATTACAACAAGAACATGATGCAAAAATTGCCTTCGATGCGCAGTTTGGTCAGCTTGTGGCAGGGGTTGACGAGGCTGGGCGTGGTCCATTGGCTGGTCCTGTTGTGACGGCTGCTGTTATTTTACCTGAAAATTGTCAGGCATTGCTTGGCTTAAATGATTCAAAGCAGCTATCGAAGGATGCCAGAGAGCGTATGAGCCTATTGGTCAAAGAGCATGCCCTTAGCTATAGTATTCATTTTCAAAATGTTAACAGCATTGATGAACTTAATATATATGAAGCAACGAAGCAATCAATGGCTGCAAGTGTAAAGAGGCTAAACATACAGCCCAAGTTTGTAATAGTAGACGCAATGACGCTACCTATCATCACACCACAGCAATCAATTATTAAAGGAGATGCTAAAAGCCTAGCAATTGCAGCTGCCTCTATTTTAGCCAAAACAGCGCGTGACCATTATATGGAGGAGCTAGCAAAAGAGTTTCCACAGTATGGCTTTGAGCAGCATGCAGGCTATGGCACAAAGCAGCATTTAGAGGCACTTACTAAATATGGACCGACAATTCACCATCGAACAAGCTTTGAGCCGATAAAATCTATGTTACAGAGGTGAGAGCATGACATCTACATCATTTAATCCGATTCAAACGCAACAAAATGCACTAACAGCAAATCAACCACTTGCCTTAAAGCAAGGACAAGTATTTCATGGCACAATTAAGCAGTTATACCCAGATCAAATGGCAGAGGTGCAAGTAGGCAACCAAAAATTTGTCGCAAAGCTAGAGGTTCCTTTAAAGGCTGGAGATGCCCATTTCTTTCAGGTAACAGGCACAAATCCACAAACGGAATTAAAGGTTGTCACTGGTCCAATGGCACAAACTGCCTCTCCAAGCCAGCAGATTAACCAATTATTGGAATCTATGAGTTTACCTAAAACGCCAGAGATGCAGCAATTGCTAGGGCATTTTATGAAGGCGCAGCTCCCAATTTCTAAAGATCAGCTAGCACAGGCTGAAATATGGCTGAAGGCATTGCCAGAGGATGTTTCCAAAGCGGATGCATTGCAGGTTATTCAAAAAATGGTAGAGCTGAAAATGCCAATGACCAATGATATTTTTCAAGCGCTGATGAGCGGTCAAAAAACTTCTGGTATGACAACAATAATGGATAATTTTGCACAGCTTTTAGCAAAGGATACAGCTTTACCTGAAGCGCTTAAGCAAAATTTAATGCAGCAGGTTCAGGCAATTGCTAAGCCTTTTGAGGTCGAAACAGGTAGCCTTATGTTAGCGAGAGCTATCCAAACATTAACAAATAATGCCGCAACAATAAGTGAAAAAATGCAAACATTAGCCCTTTTAAAAGAAGCGGGAATTGTGCCCCAGCAGGCTACATTGCAGAATTGGGCAACGATCAATGATCCAAAGGCCACCCAACCAATGCAGCAGGCTGGTCAGGTTGTACAAACGATTCTTGCAACAAAGCCTGAAAATGCTAGTCAGCTTATTGAACAACTCAAATTATGGACAGCGAATCAAAATTTTCTAACAAATGAGCAAAAGCAGCAGGTTAATCAGTTAATTGCTCGTTTTAGTCAGTTGCCTGTAACTAAGCAAACATTAGATGTTTTTGCTAAACAGATGCAGGAGCAGTTACTAAAAGCATTTGCCCAAAACACTGCGGATCGTTTATTTACACAGGATGCGAATGCACTTTCTAGTAAGGAACATTTATTATCCCTGATCAGGCAAGAGGCAGCTTCTCCCTTGCAAAATGAAGCCTTGATGCGTAGCCTTGTGAAAAGCAGTGTTGAATCACTGCAGCCGATGATTCAGCAAATGATCACGCAGGCAGACGCGCTTGTGCAAAATTCAATGGATAGTAAGGCAATGGAACACGCGCTAAAAACAGTTTTGAAAAATTTGGGCGTTAGCTATGAGGCAACACTTAATAGCAAGTCAGCAGATTTACAAATGATTGCCCATCAGCTAAAGCCACAGCTCCATACATTATTGCAGGAAACAGTGATTACACCGCCGTTAAAGGAAGCGACAGAAATGCTCATGACACGTATGAATGGTATGCAGCTATCATCAGGTGAAAATGGGCATCAACATCAACTTGTGATGCAAGTACCTCTTGAATTCTTTGGCAAGAAAATGGATGCCACATTACAATGGAATGGACGTATGAAAGACGATGGCAAAATTGATGCCAACTATGCCCGTGTTTTATTTTATTTACAAATGGAATCCATGAAAGAAACGGTTATAGATATGCAGGTGCAAAATCGAGTGGTTACTGTAACGGTCTTTAATGAGCATACAGATATGCAGTCGCTGGCAGAACCATTAAAAGCGGCCTTAAAAATGGGCTTAGCAGAAAAAAATTATCAACTATCAGGCGTCTTTTTGAAGCCCTTTGATAAGACGCCAGCAGATAAAATAAGCCCTGTAGTAGAACAGCGTGAGGAGCAGAGTGGGGTGGATATCCGCGTATGAGTGAGGAAAAATTTACGCGTAAAGAGGCTATTGCGCTTACTTATAAGATGGGACAAGTTGAGAGTCCAACTGTTGTAGCGAAAGGAAAGGGAAAGATTGCAGAGAATATTTTGGCACGTGCAAATGAGCATAATGTGCCGATTTATGAGGATCCTAACCTTGTACAGCTACTTGGTCAATTAGATTTGAATGAGTCAATTCCAGAAGAATTATATCAAGCGGTGGCAGAGGTTTTTGCCTTTATTTATCGTTTAGATCAACAACATGCACAGAAGTATAGAAAAAATGGATTATTCTGATTACTTTTATAAGCTGTATTAATACACGAAACAGCAAAAAGTGTCATAATAAGAGAGAAAATTCGAACAAAAGACAAAGTGTAGACTTTATCAGAATCTTTCGTTAGAATAGTCTATGTTAGTAAAACAATTTTATGTAAATGTTTGATGGGAGGATGTATTATGAATATCCATGAATATCAAGGGAAAGAGATTCTGAGAAAATATGGTGTTGCTGTACCAAACGGAAAAGTTGCTTTTTCCCCTGATGAAGCAGTGAAAGTAGCGAAGGAACTTGGCTCAAATGTAACAGTAGTCAAGGCGCAAATTCATGCAGGTGGACGTGGTAAAGCAGGTGGCGTAAAAATCGCCAAAAACCTTGACGAGGTACGTACGTACGCAAAAGAATTATTAGGAAAAATTTTAGTGACTCATCAAACAGGTCCTGAAGGAAAAGAAGTAAAACGCTTATATATTGAAGAAGGTTCTGATATCCAAAAAGAATACTATTTAAGTTTAGTATTAGACCGTGCAACATCTCGTGTTACAATGATGGGCTCTGAAGAAGGCGGTATGGATATTGAGGAAGTGGCTGAAGAAAGCCCAGAGAAGATCTTCAAAGAAGTAGTAGATCCTGTAATTGGGTTAACAGGCTTCCAAGCGCGCCGTATGGCATTTAATATGAATATTCCAGCAAACCTTGTGGGGAAAGCTGTTAAATTAATGTTAGGTCTATATCAAGCATTTGTCGACAAAGATGCATCAATTGTAGAAATTAATCCACTTGTTGTCACGGGTCAAGGGGATGTAATGGCACTGGACGCTAAGTTTAATTTTGATGCCAATGCATTATATCGACATAAGGATATTGTCGAATTGCGCGATTTCGATGAAGAAGATCCAAAAGAAATCCAAGCATCGAAATATGATTTAAGCTATATTTCATTAGAGGGTAACATTGGCTGTATGGTTAATGGGGCTGGTCTTGCTATGGCAACGATGGATACGATTAGTTATTATGGCGGAAGCCCTGCTAACTTCCTAGATGTAGGGGGCGGTGCCACAGCTGAAAAAGTAACAGAGGCTTTCAAAATTATCCTTTCTGATCCACATGTAAAAGGCATTTTTGTTAATATTTTTGGCGGTATTATGAAGTGTAACATTATCGCTGAGGGTGTTGTAACAGCTGCTAAAGAAGTTGGTTTAGCTGTGCCATTAGTTGTACGCCTAGAAGGTACAAATGTAGAACTAGGAAAAGAAATTTTAAATGCATCTGGTTTAAACATCGTTGCAGCGGATTCAATGGCTGACGGTGCACAAAAAATTGTGGAACTAGTAGGCTAAGGAAGGCAGGGAGAACAATGGCTGTATTTATTAACAAAGATACAAAGGTAATTGTACAAGGGATTACGGGCGAAACAGCTCTTTTCCATACAAAGCAAATGCTTGAGTATGGTACAAAAATCGTAGCAGGTGTAACACCAGGTAAAGGTGGACTTGAAGTAGAAGGCGTTCCTGTTTTCAATACAGTGTCAGAGGCTGTAGCAGTAACAGGTGCAACAACTTCGGTTATCTATGTACCTGCACCATTTGCAGCAGATGCTATTTTAGAGGCTGTTGATGCAGAATTAGACTTAGCAATCTGTATTACAGAGCATATTCCTGTCCTTGATATGGTGAAGGTGAAACGCTATATGGAAGGTAAAAAGACACGCCTAGTTGGTCCTAACTGTCCAGGTGTTATTACAGCTGATGAATGTAAAATTGGTATTATGCCTGGTTATATTCATACAAAAGGTCATGTAGGTGTTGTTTCTCGTTCTGGTACATTAACGTATGAAGCCGTACATCAATTAACACAAGCAGGAATCGGACAAACAACTGCTGTAGGGATTGGTGGAGACCCTGTCAATGGGACTAACTTTATCGATGCACTTGAAGCGTTTAATAATGACCCAGAGACATATGCTGTTGTGATGATTGGCGAAATCGGTGGAACAGCTGAAGAAGAAGCGGCTGAATGGATTAAAGCCAATATGACAAAACCTGTTGTTGGCTTTATTGGTGGACAAACTGCCCCTCCAGGAAAACGTATGGGTCACGCAGGTGCGATTATCTCTGGTGGTAAAGGAACAGCAGCCGAGAAGATTAAAGCGATGAACGCAGCTGGCATTGAAGTAGCTGAAACACCTTCTGTTATCGGTGAAACATTAATCAAAGTCATTAAAGAAAAAGGGCTATACGAAAAATGTAAAACCCATTAAAATGAAAGATGTAGCGCATTGTTGCTACATCTTTTTCATTATTTATACATTGCTTACGATACTTCTAAAAAAGTAAAATTAATGACTACTAATTCCAATGATGAGCTAGAGCTTTTAATGGTGATGGAAGAGGATTTCTGTCGCCTCACATTGGTCATAAGTGGAAAGCGAGTGTCGAACGAGGAAGCCCTTCTATCTTAGCATGGACATAATTGTTTGCAAATTTGTTTATGGAGGGTTTAAAATTCATGGTATGATCAATAAATACCTACTTACTGTGATAAAGCAAATATTTTTAATTATAAATGATGGGAAAGATTTTCGATGGAGGTTGTGTTGAAATCATTATGCGGTCATTTCATTTCTTCTATAAAATAAGGAGGCTTGTTAAATGATCTTTGCAGTAGATTCACAGAGATTACTAGCTTTGCATTATGTATATCCATTACCACTTCAGAAACTCCAACAATTATTATCCCCAGAGGATGTATTGAGTCATTTTGAAAATATTCACTATACTGAGATTGCGAAAGTTTTACAAATATCGGCACGTAAAGCGTTCCAAATCTCTCAAAACTTTCGACAAATTATGACAATCCCGTTTGAAGAGGCCTATGCACGGGCTAATATTTTCCCCATCCCTTTTTATCATCCTTATTATCCAGCGCAATTATTTGAAATCTCTAGTCCACCTACTGTATTGTATGTGAAAGGTCGGTATACCTTGTTAACAAACAACAAACAGATAGCGATTATAGGTTCTAGGAAGGCCACAGCGTATTCACTTAGAGCGATAGACTTTATTATCCCGCCACTTGTTCAGCATGATTATACGATTGTTAGCGGGCTAGCAAAAGGTGCTGATACAATGGCTCACAAGGCAACAATAAAGATGGGTGGTCAAACAATTGCTGTGCTTGGACATGGCTTTAATTATCTTTATCCTAAAGAAAACCAAGCGCTTGCTAAACAAATGACTGAGCACCAGCTATTGGTGACGGAGTATCCTCCCTATATGAAGCCAGAAAAATGGCATTTTCCAATGCGTAATCGTATTATTAGCGGTTTAGCTCAAGCTTTAGTTGTGACAGAAGCGGCATTAAAAAGTGGCACAATGATTACAACAGAACTTGCCTTAGAGCAAGGGAAGGATGTATTTGTTGTACCAGGACCTATTGATGCAGAGCAGTCCAAGGGGACAAATCAACTACTTTTGGAAGGGGCATTTCCAGTAATAAATGGTCACCAAATCATTGAACAACTGGATCTCTTTTCTAACAAAAATTGAAAAAAAGTTGCATTATCTTAAAATCTGTTATACATTTTGCAACAGGTAACTTAAAAAAATAGTAATAGACCTCGCTAAGGGGGAGATATAGATGGCGGATTATTTAGTGATTGTAGAATCACCAGCAAAAGCAAAAACAATTGAACGTTATTTAGGCAAAAAATATAAAGTAAAAGCATCGATTGGACATGTTCGAGATTTACCAAGAAGTCAAATGGGCGTTAATACAGAAAACAATTATGAGCCCAAATATATTACAATTCGTGGTAAAGGACCTGTTTTACAGGAATTAAAGACGGCTGCTAAAAAAGTGAAGAAAGTATTTCTAGCAGCCGATCCAGACCGCGAGGGAGAAGCGATTGCTTGGCACCTTGCGACTGCATTAAACATTGATATTAACTCAGATTGTCGAGTTGTCTTTAATGAAATTACAAAGGATGCCATTGTTGAATCCTTTAAACATCCTCGTCCGATCAATTTAGATTTAGTGGATGCCCAACAAACTAGACGAATATTGGATAGACTTGTTGGCTATAACATTAGCCCGATTTTGTGGAAAAAGGTAAAAAAAGGCTTATCAGCAGGTCGTGTACAATCTGTAGCCTTACGTTTGATTATTGATCGTGAAAATGAAATTAAAAACTTTCAGCCAGAGGAATATTGGACGATTGAGGGGACATTTGAAAAAGGTAAAAAAGCTTTTGATGCTCTTTATTATGGCAATGGTAAAGAGAAAATTAAATTAACGAATGAAGAGCAAGTAAAGGCCATATTAAAAAATGTAAAAGGCACAAATTTTGAAGTTGTCAACGTATCGAAAAAAGAACGTAAACGTAATGCGGCACCAGCCTTTACAACTTCTTCCCTGCAACAAGAAGCAGCAAGAAAATTAAATTTCCGTGCTAAGAAAACAATGATGCTTGCTCAACAATTATATGAAGGAATTGATATTGGTAAAAAAGAGGGCACAGTCGGCTTAATTACGTATATGCGTACCGATTCTACACGTATTTCGGATACGGCAAAAGCAGAAGCGACTACTTACATCGAAACAAAGTACGGTAAAGAATATATTGCGACAGAGGCAAAGCAAGCGAAAAAGGCTTCAAATGCACAGGATGCGCATGAGGCAATTCGTCCAACGAGTACAATGCGTACACCAGAGGATTTAAAAGCGGTGCTGAGCCGAGATCAATTGCGTTTATATCGTTTGATTTGGGAACGCTTTGTTGCCAGTCAGATGGCACCAGCTATATTGGATACGGTAGCAGTAGACCTTCAAAATGGTGATGTTTTATTTCGTGCGAATGGCTCACAGGTTAAATTCGCAGGCTTTATGAAACTCTATATCGAAGGTACTGATGATCAAGCGGAAGAAACAACAAAGCTTTTACCTGAGATGGAAATTGGCGATCAAGTAAAATCGCTTGAAATTGAGCCTAAGCAGCATTTTACACAGCCACCACCACGTTATTCTGAGGCGCGTCTTGTGAAAACAATGGAAGAACTAGGTATTGGACGCCCATCCACATATGCACCGACCCTCGATACAATTCAGCGCCGTGGCTATGTTGTATTAGATACAAAACGCTTTATGCCAACAGAGCTCGGTGAAATCGTACACCAACTCGTATTAGAGTTTTTCCCAGATATCATAAATATCGAATTCACAGCAAAAATGGAGCAGGATTTGGATGAGATTGAAGAAGGTAGTCGTCAATGGGTAGAGGTTGTTGATGCGTTTTATAAGGACTTTGAGGTGCATGTAAAGCATGCAGATGAAGCGATGGAAAAAGTTGTGATAAAAGATGAGCCTGCTGGTGAGGATTGTGAGCTATGTGGCTCACCAATGGTCTACAAGCTTGGGCGCTATGGCAAATTTATGGCATGCTCAAACTTCCCAGATTGCCGCAATACAAAAGCTATTATGAAGCCAATTGGTGTAAAATGTCCTTCCTGTGAAACAGGTGAAATTGTAGAGCGGAAAAGTAAAACCAAGCGTTTATTCTACGGCTGCAATCAATATCCAGAATGTGAATTTGTATCATGGGATAAGCCGATTAGTAGACCATGTCCGAAATGTAGCGCATTATTAGTGGAGAAAAAGATTAAAAAAGGTGTACAAATTCAATGTACAAAATGTGACTATGAAGAAGCACCAACTCAATGATAGGAAGATGGTAAGAAACATGACGGAACAAGTAGTAAATGTAATAGGAGCAGGCCTTGCAGGTAGTGAGGCAGCGTGGCAAATTGCAAAGCGTGGTGTTAACGTAAAGCTTTATGAAATGCGTCCAGTCAAACAAACACCTGCACACCATACGGATAAATTTGCAGAGCTTGTTTGTTCAAACTCATTACGTGCCAATGGCTTAACAAATGCTGTAGGTGTTATTAAGGAAGAGATGCGCATTTTAGATTCTGTTATCTTAAAGGCGGCAGATCAATGCGCAGTGCCTGCCGGAGGCGCGTTAGCAGTAGATCGACATGAGTTTGCTGGCTATGTGACAGAGGCTGTGAAAAATCATCCACTCGTGGAGGTTATTCATGAAGAGGTTACAGAAATTCCAGACGGCATTACGGTTATTGCAACAGGTCCCTTAACATCAAAGGCTTTAGCTGAAAAAATTCAAAGCTTAACAGGATTAGATTATTTATACTTTTATGATGCAGCAGCACCAATTATCGAAAAAGATAGTATCGATATGGATAAGGTGTATTTAAAATCACGCTATGATAAAGGGGAAGCGGCTTATTTAAACTGTCCGATGACAAAGGAAGAATTTGATCGTTTCCGCCAAGCATTAATCGAAGCAGAAGTTGTGCCATTAAAAGAGTTTGAGAAGGAAATTTACTTTGAGGGCTGTATGCCAATTGAAGTAATGGCAGCTCGTGGAGAGAAAACCATGCTATTTGGTCCTATGAAGCCAGTTGGACTTGAAGACCCTAAAACAGGAAAACGACCTTATGCGGTTGTTCAACTACGCCAAGACGATGCAGCGGGCACGCTTTATAATATTGTTGGCTTCCAGACACATCTAAAATGGGGGCCGCAAAAAGAAGTATTACAGTTGATTCCAGGGCTAGAAAATGTAGAAATTGTCCGTTATGGTGTTATGCACCGCAATACGTTTATTAATTCACCAAAGGTACTAGAGAAAACATACCAACTACGTGAACAGAAAAATATTTTCTTTGCGGGTCAAATGACAGGTGTAGAGGGCTATGTTGAATCAGCAGGCAGTGGATTAATCGCCGGTATTAATGCCGCTCGCTTAGCGTTAGGACAAGAGCCAATTATTTTCCCATTTGAAACAGCATTGGGAAGTATGGCGCGTTATATAACAGAAGCGCAATCGAAAAACTTCCAGCCGATGAATGTGAACTTTGGCATCTTCCCTGAGCTACCACCTGGTCGTCGTTCTAAACCAGAACGTGCTGAGATGCATGCAACACGTGCATTAAGCGTAATTCGCAATTTTGTGAATTCACAAACAATTTAATTGCCAAGAGCCTCTAAAAGTTGATATACTCTTAGAGGCTTTTTCTTTTATGTAGACAAAATGCTTGTTTAGACATTTTTTCGAATTTTATATGGAGGTTTTTTTGAAATATAACTATTTACACTTGCTATATGGTGAAGATAAGTATAGTGTCAGTATGTATGTTTATTAATGATAAAAATTTATAAAAGATGACAAAGCATTGTCTATTCGTTATAGTACAAGTGTTAGTTATTGCAGGCAATTATTAATAATCATTGGTGGTGAATCTTTCTATGTTAGTTTCGTCCCAAGATGCACTCGAACAGTTCATGCTTTACATCCAGACAGAAAAAAACTTCTCTGTTCATACAGTGCGCGAATATGAATCAGACCTGTTGAATTTTTTAGCTTTCTTACAAGCAGAGGGAATCAATAATTTAGCAAGTGTTGAATATATACATGCACGTCTTTATGTAACAAAGTTGTACGATGAAAAAAGAGCGAGGGCTTCTGTTTCAAGAAAGATTTCCTCAATACGCTCCTTTTTTCGCTTTCTCAATAAACAATATGGATTAGATGATGGTGCATTTCGTTCTCTCTACCATCCCAAAAAGGAAACGCGTTTACCCAATTTCTTCTATGAAGAAGAATTGACACAGTTATTTGAAGCAAATATAGGTGATGATTTGAAATCATTAAGAAATATAGCTATATTAGAGCTGTTATATGCGACAGGTATTCGTGTGAGTGAACTGACTTCTATTCAAGTAGAAGATGTCGATTTTCATTATTCCATTATCCGTGTGATGGGCAAAGGTCGAAAAGAACGAATCATTCCATTCGGTCAATTTGCGAGTTTAGCTATGCAGGACTACATAGAGCAAGCTCGTCCACGATTGATGAAAAAAACAAAACATCAGCAATTGTTTGTGAACATGCGCGGTGGGGAACTTACACCTCGAGGGGTGCGTCATATTTTAAACGAAATGATTGATAAAGCCTCACTCCATACAAAAATTTATCCCCACATGCTTCGTCATACATTTGCAACACATTTGTTAAATAATGGTGCGGATTTGCGAACAGTGCAGGAGTTATTAGGTCACGCGCATTTATCTTCTACACAGGTTTACACACATGTAACAAAGGAGCATCTTCGTCACACATATATGAATGCTCATCCACGAGCATAATAGAGCTAAGGAGGAAGGCAGATGGGACAAATTCATGCAACAACAATATTCGCAGTTCATCATAATGGAGGCTGTGCCATGGCTGGTGATGGTCAAGTCACATTAGGCAATGCTGTTGTGATGAAGGGAACAGCACGTAAGGTCAGACGTCTGTTTAATGGTCAGGTTCTTGCGGGCTTTGCAGGCTCTGTTGCTGATGCTTTTACACTATTTGAGATGTTTGAAGGCAAATTAAATGAATATAACGGCAATTTACAACGTGCAGCTGTAGAGGTAGCAAAGCAATGGCGCGGTGATAAAATGCTTCGTCAACTAGAGGCCATGCTGCTGGTGATGGATAAAACAACATTGCTGCTTGTTTCAGGTACAGGTGAAGTGATTGAACCAGATGATGGTATTTTAGCAATCGGCTCTGGTGGCAATTATGCATTATCAGCAGGCAGAGCATTGAAAAAATATGCAGGTGACACAATGACTGCTCGTGAAATTGCTGAAGCGGCATTGGAAACTGCTGCGGAAATCTGTGTATTTACAAATCATAATATTATCGTGGAGGCGCTGGACGAATGACACAAAAAAATTTAACGCCAAGACAAATTACTGAGCATTTAGATCGTTACATTGTTGGGCAGAATGAAGCTAAGCGAGCTGTAGCCGTGGCATTACGAAACCGCTATCGCCGTTCATTGTTAAATGAAGATATGAAGGCTGAAGTTATTCCGAAAAATATTTTGATGATTGGACCAACTGGTGTCGGTAAAACAGAAATAGCCAGAAGGATTGCAAAGCTTACGAATGCTCCTTTTGTAAAAGTTGAAGCGACAAAGTTTACCGAAGTAGGCTATGTGGGTAGAGATGTTGAATCAATGGTGCGTGACTTGGTAGAAGCTTCACACCGTCTAGTGAAAGAAGAAATGATGGAGTCTGTTAAGGGGCAAGCCGAAGAATTAGCAAATGAAGCGATTGTGAAATTATTGGTTCCTTCTTTACGTAAAAAACAGGCGATGCAAAATCCATTTGAAATGTTATTTGGCGGAAAAGAGCAACCGTCAACTGACGATTCATCAACGGATGAGGTTGAAGTGCGCTCTAAACGTGCACAAATTGCCATTGATTTACGCAGTGGTAAATTGGAAAATGAATGGGTGACTGTAGAGGTCACAGAACAAACACCATCTATTTTTGATGCATTACAAGGAACAGGAATGGATATGTCTGCCAATAGTGGTATGCAGGATATGCTATCTAGTTTGATGCCTAAAAAACAGAAAAAACGTCGTGTGCAGGTAAAGGATGCACGTCGGATTTTAATAATAGAGGAAGCGAATAAGCTAATAGATGCGGATGAAGTTGCACAAGAGGCAATTACGAGAGCTGAGCAATCAGGCATTATTTTTATTGATGAAATCGATAAAATTGCGAGTAAAGAAGGGAATACCTCAGCGAATGTATCACGTGAAGGTGTACAACGAGATATCTTGCCAATTGTAGAGGGTTCTACGGTTACGACGAAGTATGGAGCAGTAAAAACAGATTATATGCTATTTGTGGCTGCCGGTGCATTCCATATGTCAAAGCCTTCAGATTTAATACCGGAGTTACAAGGCCGCTTCCCGATTCGTGTAGAGCTTGAAAAATTAACAAAACAGGATTTTGTACGAATTTTACAAGAGCCAGACCAATCGCTTATTTTACAATACAAGGCCCTGTTAGAAACAGAAGGTGTGGAAATCAATTTCACAGCAGACGCTATTGAACGAATTGCTGAAATTGCAACAGAAGTTAATCAGGAAACAGACAATATTGGTGCACGACGCCTACACACCATTTTAGAGCGTTTGCTAGAGGAATTGTCATTTGAGGCTTCAGAGATTGCTCCAGCCAATATCCCAATCAATGCTGCATATGTTGATCAAAAACTTGCAGGTATAGTAAAAAACAAAGATTTGTCACAGTTTATATTGTAAGATAAAGCTGAATAGTATCATTAAGTAGTAAAAAACTTTAGAATATTAAGTGAATACGCTTCGGATTATTTATAGGAGGAACATAAAATGAATTTATTAGAAAAAACACGTAGAATTAACTCAATGCTTCAAGCCTCTGCTGGTAAGCCAGTAAACTTTAAGGAAATGGCTGATACATTAGGAGATATTATTGATAGCAATATTTATATTGTGAGCCGTAAAGGAAAGCTATTAGGTATTTCCATTCATCAACAAATTGAAAATGAGCGTATGAAAAAAATGTTTGAAGAAAGACAATTCCCAGAAGAGTATACACATAGCTTGTTTACAATTTCTGAAACATCATCAAACTTAGATATTCATGATGAGCACACAGCCTTCCCAGTAGAAAATAAAGATTTATTTCAAAATGCTTTAACAACAATTGTGCCAATCGTTGGGGGAGGCGAACGTCTAGGCACATTAATTCTTGCTCGCTTATCTTCCCAGTTTGAAGATGATGATTTAATTTTAGCTGAGTATGGTGCAACAGTAGTTGGCATGGAAATTTTACGTGAAAAATCTGAAGAGATTGAAGAAGAAGCGCGCAGCAAAGCGGTTGTCCAAATGGCTATTAATTCACTTTCATACAGTGAGTTAGAAGCAATTGAACATATTTTTGAAGAACTTGATGGCAATGAAGGTTTACTAGTTGCTTCTAAGATTGCTGATCGAGTGGGTATTACACGCTCAGTGATCGTAAATGCATTACGTAAACTTGAATCTGCGGGTGTCATTGAGTCTCGCTCTTTAGGTATGAAAGGTACTTATATTAAAGTACTAAACGATAAATTCTTAAATGCTTTAGCAGAAATTAAAATGAAATAAATGCTTTTTGTAAGAAGATAAGAAATGTAGGCGTCTAGGTGTTATATCTAGGCGCTTTTTTCTTGATAATTCTATAAAAATTTACTACATTTAAAAAAACGTTATATTTGAGTTAATTTCATAATTCTAATCCCTTTAATATCAAGGGCTAAAATTAAATAAAAATGAGGCACCTCCCCAAATTCGGTATAATGGTAGCGACTAAACAACCCACCGAAAAGGAATGATGCCTCATGACTATTGTAAAACAAATGAGCCTATTTGACATCCGTGAATTATTGAAAATGGAAAGTTCTCGTCGTTTTGATGCTATTTTAGCCACTTTCGATGTGCAGCCAATCTTTCAACTATTTCGAAAGAAGACGATGCGTGGTGCTCCACGAGAATTAAACTACGGTGCGATGATTCAATCATTGATGATCCGCATTGTCGAGCGTATCCCTACCGTTAAAGATTTGGTCAATCGATTAACGCATGATTTCGTCTTTCGCTTAGATTGTGGCTTTTTAGTTTCGGACACGGTGCCATCTGAAGCCTCGTATTCACGTATGGTCGACGTGATTAGTCAATCAGATGTCTTAGATCGCATGCACGATGAACTTATTCAAGCTGCCTTTACAGAAGGTTTTCTTGAAGAGGAACACCTTAGTTTTGATGCAACAC
>NZ_LGCI01000005.1:416544-563949 GCF_001281525.1 Lysinibacillus macroides
CGGCAATCTGAGTGATAGTAAAGCGGCGATTCCGTTACTAAAAAAGATGAACCATATCATGCCTAACCATTTCACAACGGCTATTTTCGATGCAGGTTATGACTATGAAGCAATTTACCGCCAGATTTCAATACAAGAGATGAAAGCTGTGATTCCATATGTGAAAAGACGTGAGGGCGAAATGATCGGTTTTGATGAACATTTCCGTCCAACCTGTGTGCGTGAACATAGCTACTGTTACGACAGCTTTGATGAAAAGTATCAAACGCTTAAGTTCACACGTCCAAAAGATTGCGCAACCTGTCCATTACGTGATGACTCGCTCTGTCAAAAGGTGTTTAAAATCAAGTGTGAAACCGATATCCGCAAATACACGTTTCCAGCACGTGGCTCCGAGCTATGGAAGAAACTTTACAAGGAACGCACAGCTGTCGAACGAGTAAATGCTTATTTAAAGCAATTTTTTCAGTTAAACAACGTCCGTCACAAAACCGGTAGAAAAGCTAAACTGCACTTCAACCTTGTGACGTTTATTTATAATGCCTGCAAATTAGCAGTCGATCGGATGAATGTACGTTTACAGCTACAAAACAACGCAGCTTAAATTTTAAAAAACAAAAATCAGACACAGGAGCAGTCTAAGCTCTTGAAAAAATCGATTTATGAAATTGATTCATTTATAACTTTTTTTCTATCTGTATTCAAAAAATTATCACTACTTTTCATATATAGATGATGATATAACCATCTCTTTATTACTTTAGTATAGGAGTGGAAAATCATTCTATTTTCATTCACTTAATATTCGAATAACGAAATAGCTAGTAAAAAGGAACCTTGTGAAAATTATTTTTTCATAGGCGATAGAGCACGAAAAAAGCTATATTTTATACTAAAAACATAAACACTGTAGATATAGTTTAAAATAACTAGATATTTGTTAACCTTGAATAAACCCTAGTGGCAGAAGGGATACGGAAGTTTTGTCCCGGTTGAATAGAGGAAAAAATAGGGCGTATAGACTATTAAAAAGTGACAAAAGACAATAGACACTAGGTATCATCTTAATTACAATTGTATTATTGGATAAAATAACAAGTACATAAATTGAAATAAAATGAGGTGAACAGGTTTGAATTTATTTGGAGGAACGATTAGTAGCCTGGAACACGGACTTTCCTACGCCACTTTGAATCATAAAGCGATCGCAAATAATATTGCGAATGTCGATACACCTAATTATAAAGCGAAAAATGTTAGTTTTAAAGATATGTTGGAAAAAGAAAAAAGTATAGCGATTTCAGCATATCGCACTGATAATAGACATTATGATTTCACCATTCAGCAAGCAATTCCTGGTGTTCGTAATATTGACAATCTACGCTATCGAAATAATGGAAATGCAGTCGATATGGATGCTGAACAGGCAAAATTAGCAGAAAATCAAATTTACTACAATGCTTTAATTGATCGTGTGAATGGAAAATTAAACACGTTAAATACTGTAATTAAAGGAGGTAAGTAATAAATGTCTATCTTTCACGGAATGAATACTACTGCCTCAGCATTAACAGCGCAACGATTACGCATGGATGTTATTTCTTCTAATATGGCAAACGTAGACACAACACGTGCTCGTCAAGTAAATGGGGAATGGGAGCCATATCGACGTAAATCTGTTACATTAACTGCACAAGAAGGACAATTTTCAAAATTTTTAAATGTAGCACTTGGTAGAAATACTAAAAGCGCTGTTGGGAATGGCGTTAAAATTACGCGGATAGCAGAAGATCAAGAAACACCGTTCAAGCTTGTTTATGACCCAACGCATCCAGATGCAAACGCTGACGGTTATGTTAATATGCCAAATGTAGACCCATTAAAAGAAATGGTAGATTTAATGTCAGCAACTCGTTCCTATGAGGCAAATGTAACGGTATTTAACGCAAATAAATCAATGCTTACAAAGGCTTTAGAGATTGGGAAATAAATAAAGATAAGGGGAGATACATAATGCCAATTTCATCCGTTTCACTAATGACACCTACTCAAGTTGTAAATCAAGCAAATAAGCTTAATACGACACCTTATGAAGCACAACAAAGCTTCGCGAACTCATTAAAAGAAGCAATAGCTAAAGTGAATGATCAACAAATTACATCTGACACATTTACGCAAAAGCTTATCAAAGGTGAAAATGTAGAGTTGCATGAAGTGATGATTGCATCACAAAAGGCTAGCATTACATTAAACGCAACAATAGAAGTTCGCAATAAGGTGATTGAAGCTTACCAAGAAATAATGCGAATGAGTGTTTAACTTTATTGAGAATGTGAGAAAATTCACTGTCGATATAGCTTAACAACCACCGATTTGGTGGGCTCGTTGTTTTCGCAAATTATTGATTGCTAGGTTATTCACTATAACCGGAGGATTCATAATGAATGAAAGATTGACGAAAATAAAAAATGACACCAGTCAATTTTGGAAAAGTCGAAGTAAAAAGCAAAAAATAGTTATGATTGGCTCCGTAGTAAGTGTGCTTGTACTTGCAGCAGTTATAACATTTTTTGCTTCTAAAACTACATATGTACCACTTTACAAAGATTTATCAACAAGAGAAATCGGACAAGTAAAGGAAGCGTTGGATGCCCAAGGTGTGAAATATGAAATTGCTCCAGGTGGAACGGCTATTTTAGTGCCTGAGGAACAGGCTGATTCCTTATTGGTGCAATTAGCTTCAGAGGGATATCCACAAACAGGTACAATTGATTACTCATTTGCTAATAGTTCAGGATTTGGGATGACAGATAATGAGTTTAATCTACTGAAAAAGGCAGCGACTGAAACTGAAATTGCGAAACTTTTTAAAAGTTTGGAAGGCATAAAAGATGCAAGTGTCCAAATTACTGTACCTGAAGAAGGAATTTTTCTAACAGATGTTCAGGATGAGCCAACTGCATCAATTATATTAAACACAGACCCAGGCTATAAATTTACAGAGCAACAAATTAGAACAATGTATAATTTAGCTTCTAAGAGTATTCCAAAATTAAAAACTGAGAATATCGTGATCTCCAATCAATATTCAGAGTTCTTTGATTTGAATGAAGTAGCAATGGACGGGATTTCTACAGCGACAGCTGAGGGTCAGTTGCAAATGAAAAAATTAGTAGAACGTGATTTACAACGTCAAATACAAAAGATGCTTGGTACATTGATGGGGCAAGATAAAGTAATGGTTTCTGTCACAACAGATGTTGATTTCAAAAAAGAAACGCGTATTGAAAACACTGTAACACCTGTTGATGAAGAAAACATGGAAGGTATCGCCATTAGTGCACAGCGTATTACGGAGCAATATACTGGTGCAGGTGCGGCTGCTGCGGGAGAACCCGAAGCTGAAGCGCCTACGGATAATTTCACTACCTACAACGAAGGTGCGATGGGTGATGGTGATTATGAGCGTACCGAGGAAACCATTAATAATGAGGTTAACCGTATCAACAGAGATATTCAAGAAGCGCCTTATAAAATTCAAGATATTGGCATTCAAGTAATTGTTGAGCCACCAACAGCAGAAGATGCTGCTTCATTACCTGATGGTGTTCGTGAAGATATTGAGAGAATTTTAGGCACGGTTGTTCGTACAACAATTTCTAAAGATGTAGTAGATGAGCTAACACAAGAGCAAATTGATGAAAAAGTAGCTGTATCTGTACAACCTTTATATGGTAAAGTAACAGATGTTGCAGAGGAAACACCTGTTATTCCGTGGTGGGTTTGGGTAATTGGTGGTATTTTATTAGCTGTTATTTTACTATTAGCATTCTTTATTATCCGCTCTCGTAAACGTGCGAAAGCAGAAGAAGAGCAAAGCATCTTGGAAGAACAAGAAGAATTAATCATTGATGATATTAATGAAGAAATTGAAACAGAAGCTACAATGCGTCGTAAGCAACTTGAAAAAATGGCAAAAGAAAAGCCAGACGATTTTGCGAAGTTACTGCGTAGTTGGATTGCTGAGGATTAACGAGGAGGTTCGGCTGTGTCCAAGAAAGATAAGGAATTAACAGGGAAACAAAAAGCTGCTCTCTTGTTAATTTCATTAGGTCCTGAAGTTTCGGCTTCTGTCTATAAACATTTATCAGAGGAAGAAATTGAACGTTTAACATTAGAAATTTCTAGTGTTAAAAAGGTAGAGTCAAACGTAAAAGAGGAAATTATAGAAGAATTTCATAATATCGCCATTGCGCAGGATTATATTACACAAGGTGGTATTGGCTACGCGAAAACAGTGTTAGAGAAAGCGCTTGGTGTCGAGCAAGCACAAACGATTATTAATCGTCTAACATCCTCGTTACAAGTACGACCGTTTGATTTTGCACGCAGAGCTGATCCAGCGCAAATTTTTAACTTTATACAAAATGAGCATCCACAAACGATTGCCCTGATTCTTTCTTATTTAGAGGCAGGGCAAGCAGGCGTTATTTTATCGTCATTACCACAAGAGGTGCAGGCTGATATTGCCAAACGTATCGCTATGATGGAATCAACGTCACCAGAGGTAATTAGTGAAATTGAATCGGTGTTAGAACGTAAATTATCATCTACAGTGACACAGGATTACACGGAAACAGGTGGTATTGATGCAGTCGTTGAAGTACTGAATGGTGTAGATCGACAAACAGAAAAAACCATTCTCGATGCACTGGAAATCCAAGATCCAGAGCTTGCAGAAGAAATTAAGAAACGTATGTTTGTATTCGAGGATATTGTTACACTTGACAATCGCTCGATTCAGCGTGTTATTCGTGATTGTGAAAATGAAGACTTATTGCTTTCAATGAAAGTATCAAGTGATGAAGTAAAAGATATTATTTTCCGCAATATGTCCCAGCGTATGGCTGAAACATTTAAAGAGGAAATGGAAATTATGGGTCCTGTACGTTTGCGTGATGTAGAAGAGGCACAATCTCGAATTGTGGGTGTTATTCGTCGTTTAGAGGATGCTGGTGAAATTATTATTGCACGTGGTGGAGGAGATGACGTCATTGTCTAGGATCATCCGTTCAATTTATACACAGTCCAGTAACGATAGTGTAAAAAAGATTGAAATTCGTGATATGTTTGAAACGATAACTGGAGAAGAAGAGGAAAACACCCCTCAGCCTCAGATAACGATGGCAGAAATACTAGCAGAGCGTGACCAATTGCTGGCAGAAGCGAGAGCTACTTTGCAAGCAGAGCATGAGCTGTTTGAGCAAGAAAAGCATAGGTTTTTACAGGAAATTGAGCATTTGAAGCAAAGTTGGGAAGAGGAAAGACCTAATCGGGTGCAGGAGGCTTATGATGAAGGCTTTGGGCAAGGCTATGAAGATGGCATAAACAAAGCCAATGAAGCGATGGCACAATCTCTTCAAACGGCGAATGAAGTTATTATTCAAGCGCAAGAAAATGCACAAAAATATATAGAGGATCAGGAAGCAGTTATTTTAGAGCTAGGTTTAACGGCGGCAGAGCGTATTATGGCTACTTCTTTAGCGCATAATCAGGAACTATTTGTTTCAATTGTGCGTAGAGGATTAAAGGAAGCACGGGAAATGAAAGAAATTAAAATCTATGTTTCACCTGCTTACCATGCTTTAATCACTGCCAATCGGGATGAATTAGCAGAAATGTTTCCAGTTGATGTCCCATTGATGATATTTGTGAATGAAGATTTTGACAATGATACAGATTGCTATATCGAAACGAATCATGGACGTATTGTTGTAAGTATTGATGAGCAATTAAATGAACTGCGTTTAAAGCTACATGAAATATTAGAAAGTAAGGAATGATGGAGATGAAAACGGCTCAGTTAATCGAACATATTCCTCATGTACCAACGTTTAAAAAGTTTGGTAGAGTAACGAGAGTTGTCGGCTTAATGATTGAGTCGCAAGGTCCAGATAGTTCCATTGGCGATGTTTGTAAAATTCATGTAGAAACAGTAAACAATGGGCATCAAATTATTTTAGCAGAGGTTGTTGGCTTTAAAGATGAAATTGTTGTATTAATGCCCTTTACCTCCCTACGTGAAATATCAATTGGCTGTCTTGTTGAAGGAACAGGAGCTCCTCTCGAAATCAAAGTAGGCCCTGAGTTAGTTGGAAAAGTCTTAGACTCCATGGGCAATCCAATTGATGGTACATTGTTACCAAAAGGATTAACAACCGTTCCTACTGAGCAAGATCCACCAAATCCACTTACTCGTCCACCGATTAATGAAAGACTTGAGGTAGGCGTGAAAGCGATTGATGGTATGTTAACGGTTGGGAATGGACAGCGTGTAGGTATTTTTGCTGGTTCAGGGGTTGGGAAAAGTACATTGCTAGGTATGATTGCTAGAAATACACGAGCAGATTTGAATGTCATTGCACTTATAGGAGAGCGTGGCCGTGAGGTGCGAGAGTTTATCGAACGTGATTTAGGTGCTGAAGGTTTAAGTCGATCTGTTGTTGTTGCTGCAACCTCTGACCAACCAGCCTTAATGCGGATAAAAGGCGCATTTACAGCAACTGCGATAGCCGAGTATTTTAGAAATCGTGGTTTAAATGTCATGCTTATGATGGACTCAGTAACAAGGGTTGCGATGGCACAGCGTGAAATTGGTCTTGCTACGGGTGAGCCGCCAGCACAAAAAGGTTATACACCATCCGTATTTGCGATTTTGCCGAAGTTGCTTGAGCGTACAGGAACGAATGAAAAAGGCTCCATAACGGCATTTTACACGGTTTTAGTAGATGGTGATGATATGAATGAACCAATTGCTGATACAGTGCGAGGCATTCTGGATGGTCATATTGTGCTAGATCGCAACCTTGCCAACAAAGGGCAGTATCCAGCGATTAATGTTTTAAAGAGTGTGAGTCGTTTGATGAATCATGTGGCAGAGCCAGCGCATAAAAAAGCTGCTGAACGATTAAGAGAGCTTTATTACACATATGATAAATCTGAGGATCTAATCAATATCGGTGCCTATAAACGAGGAACATCACAAGAAATTGATGAGGCGATTCATTATGAACCGATTATTACGGCATATCTTAAACAGGGCTATTTAGATAAAGTGACGTTAGAAGAAAGCGTAGCTGAGTTAATAACAATATCGAACGGTGGTGCTAAATAGATGGTTAATTATATGTATCGTTTTGAAAAAGTGTTAACCATTCGTGAGCAAGAAAAAAATGAAACCGAAATGGCTTATAAAGAATCTGTCCGTTCCTTCGAAGAGATTGCCGAAAAACTATATGAATTGCTAAAAAAGAAAGAAAATTTAATGATTTTTCAACAGGAGCGCTTAACTGTAGGCTCATCAATAGATGAAATTCACCACTATAGCCGTTTTATTGATAGTCTTGAAAAAACAATTATAGATGTACAGCAGAAAGTGATACAGGCTCGTGCAAAGATGAATTGGCACGAAGAAAAACTATTAGAAAAAAACTTGGAAGTACGTAAATTTGAAAAAATGAAAGAAAAGGATTTTAAGCTATTTCAGCAAGAACAGGATCGGATCGAAAGCCTTTTTTTAGATGAAATTTCATTGCAAACGTATAACAAGAGAGAAATCAGGTGATTTCATGGCAAAAAAAGATAATCGGTTGACAGCAGAACTAGTGGAAGAGCAACCGAAGAGAAAAAAAGGTGGCTTTCTAAAGCTTTTCACATGGATTGTACTACCGATTATGTTTGTTGTAGCAGTTTTGCTTGTTGTGGCAACATTAATGAATACGAATGTTTTTGATTTAGGGAAAAAGGCAATAGATTATTTACCTTTTACACCATCAGCAGAGCAGCAGGCGAAAGATGCTGTTGTTAATAACGACTCTAAAATGGTTAATTTAAAGGCAGAAATACAAGAAAAAGAAGCAGAAATGACGCAGCTTCAAAAAAAGCTTGATACAGCTACAGCAGAAAATGAGCAGTTACTAATAGAAAAGGAACAGCTTCAACTTGAAGTTGAAAAATTAATGCAAGAGCAGGATGAGGTTAAGCGTGATTTTAATGAAATTTTAACAACATTTGATAAAATGACACCTAAAAAAGCAGCAGCTATCCTTACCAATATGAGTGATACGGAGACATTGCGAATTTTAACCAATTTAAAGCCTGATAAGTTAGCGGCTATTTTAGAAAAAATGGAAGCTGTTGATGCAGCGAAATATGCACAATTAATGGCGCAGACGCAACCCCAAGCTCAGGCTCAACAATAAAAATAAATATTGAAAGGAGGTGAAAAAGAATGGATATCGCAATGATACAAACGATGACAAAGACAGCTCCTACGAAAGCAACAGGTGGTTTAGAGAGCAAAACAACTGGGATGGCAAATAAAGATGCATTATCAAAATTTGGTGCTGTATTTGGTCAGGTGATTTCAGCTTCAAGTCAACCTAATCAACCTTCACAAGCAACAGCAACAAGTGATATTACTGATTTACAGGCAGTATTAAATGCAGAGTCTGTGGAGGAATTGCTCGATGTACTAGGTATTCCGCATGATGATGGCTTATTGATGCTACAAGTTGGCGAAGATGGTCAGGTTATTGCAATGGATGAAATGCTTACGCTAGAAAACATCCTAAAGGTATTAGACATTGATGAAGAACAACTGCAAAAATTAGTACAGCAATTTTTGGGTGAAGATAAAGTTGCTAGTGATGTGTGGGAGCTACTA
This sequence comes from Lysinibacillus macroides, assembly GCF_001281525.1. GTDB lineage: Bacteria > Bacillota > Bacilli > Bacillales_A > Planococcaceae > Lysinibacillus > Lysinibacillus macroides. The sequence goes on from NZ_LGCI01000005.1 coordinate 425,270, forward strand.
GCTTTAGTGGATGGTCAGGCGCCAATACTACAAGCGCAAATTAGCACATTGCTACAAGGTGAAGGTCAGCTAACAGTAAAAGAAGCAACACCATTACTTGAAGTATTAAAGTTTGCACAATTAGTAGGACAAAAAACAGATCTAACAGCTCCACAAGAAAATGTTTTAGCCAATATTAAAAATCTATTAACAACCGTGCAGACGCAGGTGGAAACGTTGCACAATGCTCAGCAACTAACAACAAAGACAACTGTTGCATTACCATTACAAGGTTTCCAACAAGGTTTCCAACAAGTTGTGCAGCAAGTCCAAGTGACGAAGCAAAGCGAGACAACGACAAATGAAATGGTGACACCACAAACAGTGCAAACAAAGGCAGACACATTCCAAGTTACACTTCCCGCTGCTAAACCTGCTCAGTCAGAGGCTTTATTAAAAGAAATGCAAGCAATTATCAATAAAGCGCAAATTTCCAATGCACAAGGAATCACACGTTTAACATTAAAATTATATCCTGAAAATTTAGGAACAATTCGTATTGAGCTTGTTCAAAATGATGGTGTTCTAACGGCGCGTTTATTAGCTTCTACAGCGCATGGACGTGAGTTACTAGATAGTCAAGTCCATCAGTTAAAACAAGCATTTGTCCAGCAGAATATTCAGGTAGATCGACTTGATATTGCACAATCTTTACAAGATGCAGATCGTCAGCAACGTGACCAAAATTTCTTTAATAATTTCTTTAAACAACAGCAAGAGGAGCAAGCACAAGATCAACAAGATGACGAAGACGAGGACAGCAAGTCCTTTAGTGACTATTTAATAAATGAGGAGGTGTGAGTATGGCAAACGAAGCAGTAAGTGGACCAGTAACGAATGATTTATACTATTCAAACTATAAACCACCAACAAAACAAACAGGGAATAGCGAGCTTGGCAAAGATGCCTTCCTTAAGCTATTAATTACCCAATTACAACATCAGGACCCAACAAATCCAATGGATGACCGAGAATTTATTTCTCAAATGGCACAATTTTCTTCTTTAGAGCAAATGCAAAATATGACAAAGGCAATGGAGTCATTGTTAGCATCACAGCAACAAACGCAAATGATGAGCTATACAAACTTTATTGGCAAGGAAATTAAATGGCATGAAATGAAAGTAGGCGAAAATGAGGATGATGAGCCTGTAATCACTGAAGGTACAGGTGTAATTGAGTCACTAAAATTTGTAGATGGCAGTGTAGTTTTCCTATTGACAGATGGAAAAGAAATCACACCTGGTAATATTTCAGGGATTTTAGGTAGCTCTGGAGCAACTTCAGGTGGTAATAATACTATACCAGAATCGCCCCTTGTACAGGCTAGTAAACTAATTGGTAAACATGTAACTTATATGGAAGATGAACAGGAGCTACAAGGTCGTGTTGTTTCTGTTTCCAATAAAGATGGGGTTATTTATTATTTATTAGATAATGATAAAAAATTAACAGATAAAGATTTTACCGTGATTAGCGAATAAAGGTGGGGAATGGTGATGGATAAGTTTTCAATTCATCGTGTGCCCTTGCATCCATCTATTCGCACAACACAGCCTAATAATAAGCCAATTCAAACGCAGAAGACCTTTCTAGCGCATTTAGAGGAAGCAACCAAGCAAGAGTTGAAGGTCAGTAAACATGCGCATGAACGTATTATTCAACGTAATATTACTATTTCGGAGCAAGAATGGCAGGCTGTATCAGATAAGGTATTTGAAGCACACTCAAAAGGTGTCAAACAACCGTTAGTCTTGATGGATCAAGCTGCTTTAATTGTCAGCGCTAAAAATGCGACTGTCATTACAGCAATGGATCGCACGGAAGCAAAACAGCAGTTATTTACCAATATTGATGGCACGATTGTGCTTTAAGGGCTGGACCTTCTTAAGTAAGGAAGCCTTGGTGTTGCTGATTGAGAGAAGCACACACAGCTAGGAAATGAAGGGAGAACAACAAATTATGATACGTGCTATGTATTCAGGTATTTCAGGTCTTAAAAATTTTCAAACGAAACTAGATGTTATTGGGAATAATATCGCAAATGTTAATACAGTGGGCTTTAAAAAGGGTCGCGTAAACTTTAAAGATTTAATGTCTCAAACGCAAGCAGGTGCATCTGCTCCAACGGCTACACGAGGAGGGGTGAACCCAAAACAAGTTGGTTTAGGGTCTCAATTAGCGGCGATTGATACTATCCATGGGGGTGGCTCTACACAAACTACAGGGCGCATCTTGGATTTAGCAATTGATGGGGACGGCTTCTTTATGGTAGGTGATGCTAACGGTGCTCCAGACCCTGATAGCGGCTTTATTGATGATGAAGGCTTCAATAATATTTTGTTTACTCGAAATGGTATTTTTTATATGGATCCGAATGGCTATTTAGTCAATGGTGATGGTAAATATTTGGTTGGTGTAACGGCTGGTGACGACATTGTCATGGAAGCTACTGATGCTGGTATTGATCCCGATGCTGCACCAAATGTTTCCGGAGGTGCTGGAGAAAACCTATTTGATGATGATGGGGAATTAGACCCTGCTGCTGGAGATGTAGGACCAATTCGTATTCCAACAAATGCGAAAGAAATTAACATAGGATCAAATGGTGTCATTGAGTATGTAGATATGAATGGTGAACGAAAGTGGGCAGGACAGCTTATTATGGCTAAATTCCCGAATGCTGGTGGTCTTTCTAAGACTGGTGGGAATTACTACCAACAATCAGCGAGTTCTGGTGTTGCTTATGGGCAAGTTGCCACTGTAGCAGGGATGGGGCAAGTAGTTCCTGGGGCTGTAGAAATGTCAAATGTTGACTTGTCAGAAGAGTTTACAGAGATGATTGTGGCACAGCGTGGTTTCCAAGCCAATACACGTATCATCACAACTTCTGATGAAATTTTACAAGAGCTAGTAAACTTAAAACGTTAAGAATCATTAATTTTTAAATAATAATGGACGTTTCAACTAACATAATTTCATATGAGGGAGGGTCGGGCCGGCTCTCAAGCTAGACCCGGCCCTAATTCAATGATTGAACTAACACGTCTAAATGGCAAAGCATTTTCGTTAAATGCTTTATACATAGAAATAGTCGAATCTTTTCCAGATACGACAATTACACTAACAACTGGGACAAAAATAATTGTTTTAGAGAGTGAAGATGAGGTGCGACAAAAGGTAACAGCCTTTTATCGAAATATCCAAGTACTATCAAACCCGCATCTACGAGGTGAAGAAGATGAAGAATAATAAAATGTTAACGATGATTATTATTGTGCTAGTAGCAGTTATATTAATCGGAGTTGTTGTATTTGTCTTGTTAACACAGTTTAATAAACCGACAGGCGTTGTGGAGCCTTCGATTGATGAAATTGTAGAAGCGACGATCGAGGTTCCTGAAATCACGACCAATCTTGCAGATAATCGGGTTGTGCGCATGTCATTAAAAATTCAAACGACAAATAAAGATGCTGCTGATGAATTAACAAAACGCATTTTCCAAGTGCAAAACATTGCAATTCAAGAGCTTTCCGAAATGGAGAAAAAGGATCTTGAAGGCAAACAAGGGAAACAAATTTTCCAAAGTTCATTAAAAACGAGAATAAATGAATTGATGCAAGAGGGAGAAGTTCAGGAAGTATATTTTACCTCCTTCATCACTCAATAAAACAGAAACTGCTTGAAATGGAGGTGGGCAAATGGCAGGAGAGGTGTTATCTCAATCTGAGATAGATGCGCTGCTTTCCGCAATATCAACTGGGGAAATGTCAGCAGATGACATAAAAAAGGAAGATGAGATACGCAAAGTTAAAGTATATGACTTTAAACGAGCACTTCGCTTCTCAAAAGATCAAATCCGAAGTTTGACCCGAATACATGAAAATTTTGCACGACTATTAACAACCTTCTTCTCTGCACAGCTTAGAAGCTATGTGCAAATAACAGTTGCATCAGTAGACCAAATACCATTTGAGGAGTTTGTCCGTTCCATTCCAAATATGACACTCATAAATGTATTTGAAGTGCCGCCATTAGATGGTAACATATTGATGGAAATCAATCCGAACATTGCTTACTCAATGTTAGATCGTTTAATGGGGGGGAGTGGGGCGAGTCATAGTAATGTGGATAATTTAACTGAAATTGAAACAAAAATCATGACAAACCTTTTCGAACGCTCATTCGACAATTTACGTGAGGCATGGGAAAATGTAGCGGAAATTGATCCGATATTAGTGGAGCTTGAAGTAAATCCGCAATTTTTACAAATGATATCACCAAATGAAACGGTTGTTGTTATTTCATTGAATACGATAATAGGAGAAACAAGTGGGATGATTAATATTTGTATTCCACATGTTGTATTGGAGCCAATTGTTCCTAATCTCTCTGTTCGCTATTGGATGCAAACCAATACAAAAGAAATGTCTCCAGAGCAAACAAAAATGCTTGAAAAGCGTGTAAAACAAGCACAATTACCACTTTCCGTTGAATTAGGTGTGACTGATATCACCATTGAAGACTTTTTAACAATGCAAGTCGGGGATGTTATACAATTAGAGCAAAAAATTGATAGCCCACTTATCCTTAAAGTTGGGACATTGCCAAAATTTACAGTTCAACCAGGAAAGCAAGGTAAAAAATTAGCAATCCAGATTATCGACCCTTTGAAAGGAGGAGACGAAGATGAGTGATGAAATGCTCTCCCAAGAAGAAATTGAAGCATTATTAAGGGGCGAGACGTTGGAAGATAAAAACAGCGACACTGGAGCTTCTGCAAATGATGAGATAAGGGTTGAGGATTACCTTGACTCATTTGCACAAGATGCACTAGGTGAGGTAGGGAACATTTCCTTTGGTAGCTCTGCCACAGCTCTTTCGGCGTTACTAGGTCAAAAAGTGGATATTACTACCCCAAGTATTTCCATGATTAATCGCAATAAATTAGAAGAGGAGTTTCCTCATCCATATGTAGCCGTGCAAGTAGAGTATACAATTGGTTTAACAGGTATGAATTTACTTGTTATCAAGCAATCAGATGCAGCTATTATTGCTGATTTAATGTTGGGGGGCGATGGATTAAATCCAAAGCCTGATTTAGGTGAAATTCAATTAAGTGCTGTTCAAGAGGCTATGAATCAAATGATGGGTTCAGCGGCCACATCAATGTCGACAGTATTTAATAAAAAAGTGGATATTTCTCCACCAACAATTGATTTGATGAATATTTCTAAAGATGAAGGTCGAGAAAATATTCCAGAAGACGATTTACTAGTAAAAGTATCATTTAGATTAAGAATTGGCAATTTAATTGATTCAAATCTTATGCAATTATTGCCACTTAAATTTAGTCAAAACATTGTAAAATCATTGTTAGGAGAGACAAATGTAGAGGCTCCTGTAGCTGCAACAAGTGCACCTGAAATACCAGTTACGCCACCGCCTGTACAACAACAAGCACCTGAACCACCACCACCTGCGCCGCCAGTTAGTCAGCAGCAGGCAGCCCCAATGCAACAACCGGTTTATCAGGAGCCACAGCAGTTTGCGCAACCACAGCGACCAGCCCAGCCTGTGAATGTACAACAAGCACAGTTTGCTAGCTTTGATACGAATGTAATCTCGCAATCTGAAGCTAGAAATTTAAATATGCTACTTGATATTCCATTGCAAGTTACTGTAGAGTTAGGACGTACGAAACGTTCTGTAAAAGAGATTTTAGAACTATCAAGTGGCTCGATTATTGAACTAGATAAATTAGCGGGGGAACCTGTCGATATTTTAGTCAATAGTCGTTTAATTGCTAAAGGGGAAGTTGTTGTTATTGATGAAAACTTTGGTGTACGTATTACAGATGTTTTAAGTCAAGCAGAGCGTTTAAATAATTTAAGATAGTTTTAATTGGAGGAGTTAACCATGTCTAAAAGAATTTTGATTGTAGATGACGCTGCATTTATGCGCATGATGATCAAGGATATTTTATCAAAAAATGGATTCGAAGTTGTTGGAGAGGCAGCTGATGGTTTACAGGCTGTTGAAAAGTACAATGAATTAAAGCCAGATTTAGTAACAATGGATATTACAATGCCCGAGATGGATGGTATTGCTGCTCTTAAAGCTATTAAAGGGTCTGATCCAAGTGCTACCGTTATTATGTGTTCAGCAATGGGGCAACAGGCGATGGTGATTGATGCCATTCAAGCTGGGGCAAAAGATTTTATCGTCAAACCTTTCCAGGCAGATCGTGTAATTGAAGCGATTCAAAAAGCTTTAGGATGATTGCATGCAAATGTTAAAATCATTTCGTTTAACGATGATTTTTGCATTTCTTGTAGCTTTTCTGTTTTTGTACCCAACTACAACTTCTGTCTATGCAGCCCCTGATAAACATAGTGTCACAGATTGCATAAATAATCCAGAAGCTTGTAATGAAGATACTACTAGTCCAGCTGCTACACAGGAATCAGATGTATCAGCAGCTGGAGATATATCTGCATGGGAATACATAAAAATGGTTTTAGCGCTTATTTTTGTTGTTATGCTATTTTATGGGTTAATGAAGTTTTTAAATAAACGAAATTTAAGCTTCCAACGTAATCAAATGGTACAAAATTTAGGCGGTTTATCGTTAGGGGCGCAAAAGTCAGTTCAGCTTTTACAGGTCGGTAAAACATTGTATTTAGTAGGTGTTGGTGAAGACGTTCAGCTATTGCGTGAAATTACTGATCCAGAAGAAATAGAAGCCCTGTTAGCGCTATATAACGAAAAGCAAGAACTTGCAGCAACATCACCTTATATTGCAGAATTATTAGCTAAGTTTACAAAAAAAAATAAAAAGAGCATACAAAATGAGCAACAACAAGACTCATTTGGTCAACTATTTGAAAAAAAGATATCTGAAATTAAACAGGAGCGCAGTGAAGAGATCGAGCGATGGAAGCAAAAGGAGAAGGATGATAAATGAATGATTTAATCAATATTTTTTCCAGTAGCGATCCAACAAACGTCTCCACATCTGTTAAACTCTTACTACTCTTAACGGTGTTATCACTAGCACCCAGTATATTAATTTTAATGACATCCTTTGCGCGGATTGTCATAGTACTATCCTTTGTGCGTACAGCATTGGCCACACAGCAAATGCCGCCTAATCAGGTGATTATTGGTTTAGCATTATTTTTAACGTTCTTTATTATGGCACCAACCTTTCAAGAGGTTAATAACGAGGCATTACAGCCGTTATTTGCGGAGGAAATCGGGCTGGAAGAAGCCTATGATCGCGCGAGTGTGCCATTTAAAGAGTTTATGAGTAAGCATACAAGACAAAAAGATCTTGAGTTATTTTTATCGTATAATCAAGCAGAAAGACCAGCATCTGTGGAAGAAATTCCGCTGACAATGCTGGTGCCTGCATTTGCGCTAAGCGAAATTAAAACCGCATTTCAAATTGGGTTTATGATTTTTATACCATTTTTAGTGATCGATATGATTGTTGCGAGTACATTAATGTCAATGGGGATGATGATGCTACCGCCAGTTATGATTTCACTACCATTCAAGATTCTATTATTTGTACTTGTGGATGGATGGTATCTTGTGATGAAATCATTACTACAAAGTTTTTAGGGGATGATACAGTATGACAGGTGAATTGGTTATTTCCGTTGCAGAGCGTGCCATTATGATTATCCTTCTAACAAGCGGTCCGCTACTTTTAGTTGCTTTAATTAGTGGTTTGGCGGTAAGTATCTTTCAAGCAACAACTTCGATTCAAGAGCAAACGTTAGCATTCGTACCAAAAATTGTTGCTGTCTTAGTGGCTATTGTATTTTTTGGCCCATGGATGTTATCTCAAGTTACAAGTTATGCGAGAGACATTTTTGAGAACCTAACGCGTTATATAGGGTGAGTTTATGGATGAATTAATTCCGCATTTAACGGTTTTCTTATTAGTGCTTGTGCGTGTCTCCGCATTTTTTGTGACGGTTCCTTTTTTTTCGTATAGGACGATTCCAGCACAGGTTAAAATTACACTCGCACTGGTTTTGGCTTGGATGATGTACTATACGTTAGATGTTGAGCCATTTGTATTTAATGATGAGTACATATTACTAGTGATGAAAGAAGCGCTTGTGGGACTATTACTTGGTCTTGTTGGCTATATCATCATGTCTGCCATTCAGATTGCGGGAAGCTTTATCGACTTTCAAATGGGTTTTGCCATTGCCAATATTATTGATCCGCAAACAGGAGCTCAAAGCCCCTTAATTGGTCAATTTTTTTATATGCTTGCATTTCTTTTACTGTTAACCATTGATGGGCATCATATGATTCTCAATGGCATTTATTATAGCTACCAACTTTTACCCATGGATCAATTTCCGCAATTTGCAAAGGAAAGCTATATACAGTTTATTATCACAACATTTACAGCTGTTTTCGCTATCGCTTTCCAAATGGCTGCTCCTGTTGTCGCAACATTGTTTTTAGTTGATTTGGCTTTGGGAATTACTGCAAAAACAGTACCACAGTTAAATATTTTTGTGGTTGGTTTTCCGATTAAAATTGGTGTTAGTTTTTTAGTGATGTTTACAATGATAGCTGTTATGATACAAGTCATTCAAAAGCTAATTACTATTATGATTTATGGTATGCGTGATTTAATGGCTGTTTTAGGTGGTGGATAGTATGAAGCTACTACTCAATTTAGATATCCAGTTTTTTGCGGGGGAAAAAACCGAAAAGGCAACGCCAAAAAAGCGTCAGGATGCTCGAAAAAAAGGGCAAGTTGTTAAAAGTCAGGATATTACGAGTGCCATTGTGATGCTGATGGTGTTTATCTTTTTATTTTTCTTTGCAGGCTCTTTGCGTGATGATCTATTAGCTTTTTTTAGGCAAACCTTTATTCATAACATACGCATTGAAACACTAACAATTGATAGTGTGATGCGTTTATTTTCAGAAACATTGGTACAAATGGCTTTTATTGTTGTTCCAATCATGGCGATAGCTGTTGTTGGAGCACTTGCAGGTAACTTTATGCAATTTGGCTTTCTCTTTACACTGGAGCCAATGAAATTCGATTTAAAAAAAATGGACCCTATTAAAGGGCTAAAAAAAATTTTTTCAGTTAAGGCCATTGTTGAGCTGTTAAAATCAGTATTAAAAATTGGCTTTATCGGTGGTGTCACAACCATTATTGTTTGGACAAACTTGCCAGAGGTTTTAGCACTTTCTTTTAAAAGCCCATGGATGACATTAATGACGGTAGGTAAGCTTGTGGGCATTATGGGGATAGCAGCTTCTTTAGTGTTACTATGTGTCTCCATTTTAGACTGGATGTACCAAAAACATGAATATGAAAAAAATCTTAAAATGTCTAAGCAAGATATTAAAGATGAATATAAAAATAGTGAGGGTGACCCACTGATTAAATCGAAAATTAAGCAACGTCAACGTGAAATGGCAATGCGTCGAATGATGTCAGAGGTGCCAAATGCAGATGTTGTTATTACCAACCCTACTCACTATGCGATTGCTCTTAAATACGATGAGGATAGTATGGATGCTCCTCGTGTTGTTGCAAAGGGTACTGACTTTATTGCTCAAAAAATTAAACTGATTGCAAAAGAGCATGACGTTATTATGGTTGAAAATAGACCATTAGCACGTGCCATGTACGATCAGGTAGAAATCGGCGATCAAGTACCAGAAGAATTTTTTAAAGCAGTAGCAGAGGTACTCGCTTATGTTTATCGCATGAAGCGAAAAATTTAAAGCTTTTTAAGTAGGAGGGACACAAATGAAGGTTCGCGATATCGGGGTTTTAGGTGCGGTTATTTTAATCGTTGCGATGCTCATCATCCCTCTTCCTCCATGGATATTAAGTTTCTTAATTGTCATTAATATTACGTTTGGCATAATTGTACTGCTAACAGCAATGAGTATGAAGGAGGCATTGGATTTTTCAATTTTTCCTTCAGTGATTTTACTGTTAACCTTGTTCCGATTAGGCTTAAGTGTTTCAACAACCCGTGCGATCTTAGCAAATGGTGATGCAGGGGCTGTAGTTGAAACCTTTGGTGACTTCGTAGTTGGAGGAAATATTCTTGTTGGTTTAGTTGTCTTCTTAATTCTTGTGCTCATTCAGTTTATTGTTATTACAAAGGGTTCGGAGCGTGTGGCTGAGGTAGCAGCTCGTTTCACGCTTGATGCGATGCCTGGTAAACAAATGAGTATTGACGCTGACTTAAATGCAGGGATTATTTCCGAAAAAGAAGCACGTGAACGACGTGAAAAAGTAGCAGGAGAAGCAGATTTCTATGGGGCGATGGATGGTGCTACAAAATTTGTAAAGGGAGATGCCATTGCCTCAATGGTAATGGTTATTATCAATTTACTATTCGGTATTATCATCGGTGTCGTGCAAATGGGTTTACCATTTGCCGAGGCAGCGACCCATTTTTCGAAGCTAACAGTAGGAGATGGTATTGTTTCTCAAATTCCTGCACTGCTGATTTCAACGGCAACAGGGATTGTCGTAACACGTGCTTCTTCTAAAGGAAGTCTTGGAGAGGATATCACAGGACAGTTATTTGCCCAAGCAAAATTGCTGTATGTAGCTGGTGGTACAATTACATTATTAGGATTATTTACGCCTATTCCTAACTGGGTGACGCTCCCAATCGGTATTTCATTAATTGGGGGTGCCTATATGATGGAGCGGAAGAAACCTGAGGATGAAGAGGACTTACTTGAAATTGAGGAAGAAGTGGCAACAGATGGTATGAAGAGCCCTGAAAACGTTGTGAATTTATTAAATGTGGACCCTATCGAATTTGAATTTGGTTATGGATTAATTCCTTTAGTAGATGCTGCTCAAGGTGGAGATTTACTAGATCGTGTTATTATGATTCGTCGTCAGCTAGCATTAGAATTAGGAATAGTGATTCCAGTTGTTCGTATTCGTGATAATATTCAGCTTCAGCCTAATGAATATCGCATTAAAATTAAAGGAAATGAAATGGCACGAGGCGAGCTATTGCTGGATCATTATTTAGCAATGAGCCCAGGGGACGATGATTCGATTGAAGGCATTGATACAGTTGAGCCCTCATTTGGATTACCTGCTAAATGGATTACAGAGCAAGTAAAAGAAGAGGCAGAAATGTTTGGCTATACAGTTGTAGACCCACCAAGTGTAGTATCAACACACTTAACAGAAGTGATCCGTGCAAATGCACACGAATTGCTAGGTCGTCAAGAAACAAAGCAACTAATCGACCATTTACGCGAAACACATTCAATTTTAGTCGAAGAACTAACACCTACACCTTTATCTATAGGAGAAATCCAAAAGGTACTTGGCAAACTGCTACGAGAAAATGTTTCGGTACGTAACTTGCCAATTATTTTTGAAACATTGGCAGACTATGCTAAGCTAACAAGTGATACAGATATTTTAACGGAATATGTGCGTCAGTCACTAGCACGCCAAATAACAGCGCAGTATGTTGGCGATAGCCCAGCGCTAAAGGTAATCACAGTGTCAGGAAAAGTAGAAAAAATGATTGCGGATAGTATTCAACAAACAGATCATGGTAACTACTTAGCAATGGACCCACAAGATTCACAAACAATATTAGAAACGATTGCTGGAGAAGTAGAGCGCGTTTCCTTTATGGAACAATCCGCCATTATTTTATGCTCGCCAGCAGTACGTATGTACTTACGACAGTTAACAGAACGTTATTTCCCGCAAATTCCAGTTCTCTCTTATAATGAATTGGATGCTTCGGTTGAAATTCAAAGTGTTGGGGTGGTGAATGTTCAATGAAAATGAAAAAATATTATGCATCTTCCATACCAGAAGCGATGAAGCAAGTGCGGGCAGAATTAGGTGAGGACGCTGTTATTTTAAACTCAAAAGTAATCATAACAAAGAAATTTTTCGGTATGATTAAAAAGAAAAGCTTTGAAGTAGTTGCAGGGGTCGATACAATAGAACCAAATCATGTGGTGCCAACACCTGCAATATTACCTGCAACAACAAAAGACAATGCAAGGTTACAAGAGATTACCAATGCTATTCAAGCCAAAATTCATCAGGACCAACCACAGCCGGTTACTGTAAATGAGGACACTGGTATTTCTGAAGAATTGAGGAAGGAAATTGCAGATTTAAAATCTTTAATGCAATCGATGCATAAAAAGACTACCAAAGCTCAATATCCCGATGAACTCTTACCCTTCATTGAATACTTAAAACAGCAAGAGCTAAGTGAAGAGCTCATCACAACGATTGGTGATGAGCTTTTTATGTATTTCAGAGAAGCGTCAGAAATAAATTTTTCACAATGCAAATTGATCACGAAAAATTTATTGCGTAAAAAGTTAGAGAGCCTTCCAATTGGAGGGTTATCCTATGAACGGAAATATATTAATGTTTTAGGGCCAACAGGGGTTGGCAAGACAACGACGATCGCCAAAATGGCAGCGAGAGCTGTATTAGAAAAAAAGAAAAAAATAGGCTTTATTACAACAGATACTTACCGAATTGCTGCCATTGAGCAATTAAAAACATATGCAGGGCTGTTACAGGCCCCTGTGGAAATTGCTTATAATGCAACGGACTTTGAACAAGCCATTCAAAAACTATCGTATTTAGATTTAGTGTTTATTGATACAGCTGGTCGAAATTATAAAGAAACAAAATATGTAGATGATCTCCAACGTCTTATTAAATTTGATGATCAAGCAGAATCCTTTTTAGTGCTTGCGATGACTACGAAAGAAAAGGATATGGCGAACATTGTAGACCAATTTAAGCAGTTACCAATTGAAAAATTCATTTTTACAAAAATTGATGAAACAAATTCTATTGGCACAATGATCAATTTAATGATTAAATATACTAAAGGACTTGCTTACTATACGAATGGTCAAGAAGTACCAGAAGATATTGAAGAAGCTGATTTAGAAGCAGTACTTAATTTGTTTTTTCAAGGTGAAGAAAAATGAGAGACCAAGCTGAAACATTACGCTTGAAAATGATGAGACGGCAAGGCGAATTAGGAAGAGCAATTGCAGTTGTAAGTGGCAAAGGTGGAGTTGGTAAAAGTAACTTCACCATGAATTTTGCTATAACCCTGGCTCAAAAAGGAAAAAAAGTTGCTATTGTAGATATGGATATTGGCATGGGGAATATCAATATTCTAATTGGAAAAAATGCTTCTTATAGTTTAAAAGATTACTTAGAAGGAAATAAGTTACTGGATGAGGTAATATTTGAAGGACCCCAAGAATTAAGGTATATTTCAGGTGGATCTGGTATGACGAGCGTTCTGGATTGGTCAGAAATTATGTTTGAGCGACTTATCCATGCCTTTGAACAGCTTCAAAAGAACTATGATTATATTTTATTTGATATGGGAGCTGGTGCAACAAATTGGTCGTTAGATGTACTGACATCGATTGATGAAATTATCGTTATTTCAACGGCAGAGCCAACTTCTATAACAGATGCGTATTCCATGATGAAGTATATTCATGTAAGAGATTCAGAGAAGCAATTTTATATTCTCTGTAACCGTGCTTTTAGCAAAGAAGAAGGCATCGAAACAAATGAACGTTTAAAGCTTACCATGAAGCGCTTTTTGGATAAAGATGTTACCATTCTAGGCTCTTTACCTGAAGATCCTGTTGTGCGTAAGGCTGTACGTGAGCAAGTACCGTTTTCACTTGCTCATCCAGATGCACTGATTTCAAAAACATTACAGCTAATAGTCGTTCGTTTCATGGAATATCGTGCAGAAGAAATTCATGCACATGACCAGACAACAAAGAAATTTTTAACAAAATTAAGAAGTATTTTTTCGAAAGGGCGTGATTAATTGGACTTTTTACATAAAAGCAAGCTATTAGTCGTGGATGATTCTGCTTTTATGAGAAAGCTAATTAGCGACTTTTTTGTAGGCAGCTCGAAAGTGGAAGTAGTTGGTACAGCTCGAAATGGAAAAGATGCAATTAAAAAAATTCAATCCTTGAAACCAACAGTTGTAACAATGGATATTGAGATGCCTGAAATGAACGGGCTAGACGCTTTAAAAGAAATTATGAGACAATGCCCAGTTCCTGTAGTAATGCTCTCCAGCACCACGCAACATGGGACAGAAAACGCCATCGTAGCAATTGAAAATGGAGCAGTCGATTTTGTCGCTAAACCAAGCGGAACAATCTCTCTTGATTTACATAAAATTCAAAGTGAACTTGTGTATAAAGTAGAGCAAGCAGCGATGGTGCCAATTTCTAAATTGAAAAAACTTTCTACTAGTAAACACCAACAAGAATCAGTGACAAGAGCGAGTACTGTAATGAAAGAATCCCAGCAGCATCAACGAATGCCAACTCCTATAAATACAATAGCTGTTAAAGTAGAAGCAGCCAGGCCACAGGGAGAATGGAGTAAAGCAGGAAAGAAAATTGTGTTAATTGGCACATCAACAGGAGGACCTCGTGCACTGCAGGAGGTTATTACTAAAATTCCAAAGTCTATTCAAGCGCCTATTTTAATTGTTCAACATATGCCAGCAGGATTTACTAAATCACTCGCTACTCGCCTAGATCAGCTAAGTGAAATTGTTGTAAAAGAGGCTGAACAAGGCGATATTTTGCAAAATGGCATAGCCTATATTGCACCTGGTGGCTATCATTTAAAACTTAGAAAAGTAGGAACGACATTTTGCATTGTCCTTGATAATCAGGAAGCCCCTAGAGCTGGTCATCGACCTTCTGTAGATGTTATGTTTGAAGATGTTAGTCAATATAGTGATTTTGATAAAATAGCGGTAATCATGACAGGGATGGGGCATGATGGCTCTAACGGACTAAAGGTATTAAAAAATACTGGAAATGTCATAGCTATTGCTGAATCAGCAGGAACTTGCATTGTATATGGTATGCCAAAAGCAGCAGTAGAGACGCAACTTGTTGATGAAGTTGCAGATGTAGATGATATTGCACAAACGATAATGAAATATTTGCCTTAAAAGGGGTGTCCTCTTATGGAAGTCAATCAATATTTAGAGATGTTTATTGAAGAAAGTAAAGAGCATTTACAAGCATGTAGTGAGCATTTATTAGAATTAGAAAAAAGCCCAGATGATTTGGCAATTGTAGGAGAAATCTTCCGTTCAGCACATACATTAAAAGGTATGTCTGCCACAATGGGCTTTGAAGATTTAGCAGATTTAACACATAAAATGGAAAATGTGTTAGATGCAATTCGTAATGAGAAAATTCATGTAACGCCTGAAATTTTAGATGTTGTCTTTGAATCTGTTGATCATTTAGAAGAAATGGTGATGGACATTGCAAGCGGTGGAGATGGCAAGCGAGATGTATCTTCAACAGTGGCACAGCTTAAACGGATAGAATTAGGTGAGGAAGCCATAGTGGTGCCGGAAGTGGCGGCAACGGAAGTTGTTGAGCCAGCAGTAGAAAGCGCATTAGAGTATGATAGCTTTGAACAAACGGTGATTAGCCAATCTTCTGAACAAGGCTTCCACGCATATGAGATTTCAGTAAAATTACGTGATGATTGTCTACTGAAGGCTGCACGAGTATTTATGGTATTTGAGATTTTAGAAAAAGATGGGGATGTTATTAAAGCAAGTCCATCTGTTGAAAAGCTTGAGGATGAACAATTTGATCAACAGTTTTATGTGGCATTTGTGACAAAAGAATCGGCTGAGGATATGCAGAAAAAGTTAATGAAAGTTTCTGAGGTTGAGGAAGTAGCCGTGACATTGATTAATCAAAAGGCATTTAGTGAAAAAGAGTATGAGCCGCAGCAAGAAGTAGCTGTGACAGTAGCGGAGGTGGCTACACCAGCTGCTGCACCACCACAAGCTGAACCAGTAGTGAAACCTAAAAAGGCAGCATCTTCTGCAAAGGCTGATAAAAGTCAACATGCGCCTGTTGGCAATAAAACGATTCGTGTCAATATTGAGCGTCTCGATATTTTAATGAACCTATTTGAGGAACTAGTGATTGATCGTGGTCGATTGCAATCGATCTCAACAGAAGTCAACCATGGTGAGCTTAATGAAACGGTAGAGCGTATGAGTCGTGTTATGGGCGATCTGCAAACAATTATATTAACGATGCGAATGGTTCCAGTTGAAACAGTGTTCAATCGTTTCCCGAAAATGATTCGTCAGCTATCACGTGACTTAAATAAGAAAATTAATCTTGAAATTATCGGTGCTGAAACAGAGCTTGACCGCACAGTTATTGATGAGATTGGCGATCCACTTGTCCACTTAATCCGTAACTCTGTAGATCATGGTATTGAGAACCCAACTGCTCGTCGTGCAAAAGGTAAACCTGAAGAGGGAACGGTTGTCCTGCGTGCTTACCATAGTGGGAACTATGTCTTTATTGAAATTGAAGATGATGGTGCGGGTATTAATCGTGAAAAGGTATTAGCAAAAGCTATTGCTAAAGGCGTTGTCACACTCGAACAATCCTACGCAATGTCTGATAGGCAAATTAATGAGCTAATTTTAGCTTCAGGCTTCTCAACAGCAGATGTTATTTCTGATGTGTCAGGTCGAGGTGTAGGGTTAGACGTTGTAAAAACAACAATTGAATCACTGGGTGGTAATATTTCCATTGAATCTACACAAGATGTAGGCTCAAAATTCTCTATTCAATTACCGTTGACATTATCAATTATTTCAGTAATGCTTGTGGAGATTGAAAAGGAGATTTATGCAATTCCACTATCATCTATTATTGAAACATCTATTATCCGTTCATCAGAGATTATGAATGCACATAATCAAAAAGTAATCGACTTCCGTGGTAAGGTTGTGCCATTGGTATTCTTAGAGGAAATCTTTGAAGTGCCTCGTAAAGAGCAGCAAGATGAGGAATTCCACTCTGTAGTAATCGTTCGTAAAGGTGAAAAACTTGCTGGTTTAGTGGTAGATTCCTTCATTGGTCAACAAGAAATAGTCTTGAAATCACTAGGGAATTACTTAACAAATATCTTTGCTATTTCAGGTGCAACAATTTTAGGTAATGGGAAAGTAGCCTTAATTGTCGATTGCAACGCACTAATTAAATAAGGTGAATGAATAGAGAGGTGTAAAGTATGACAAATGCAGTGGAACAAGAAAGTATTAAAGTTATTGTTTTTCAATTAGCAGATAAAGAATATGCTATTCCTGTATCTCATGTACAAGGAATTGAAAAATTAATGCATATTACACGTGTACCAAAAACAGTGAATTATGTGAAGGGTGTTATTAATCTACGTGGTGTCGTAACACCGATTGTTGATTTACGTGAACGCTTTGAATTACCGATCTCTAAACATGAGGAAACAACACGCATTATCATTATTTCATTAGAAGATATGGAAGTGGGCTTTGTTGTGGATTCTGCCAATGATGTAATTGATATTCCTGCAAATGCTATTGAGCCGCAGCCAGAGGTGGTTGGCTCATTGGAGGAGGAATTTATTTCAGGTGTGGCAAAAGTAGGGAAGCGGTTATTAATTTTATTACATTTAGAGAAAGTATTAAATCCACTAAAGTAGGGATCAATAATGACATTTAATCAAAAAATTACATCACTACATTTAGATGTATTGAAGGAAATTGGAAACATTGGTGCTGCGCATGCCGCGACAGCACTTTCCAATTTACTTGGGAAAAAAATTGATATGCGTGTCCCAAAGGTAGAGATGGTCTCCTTCCATGATATGATGGAGCTTGCTGGCGGATCAGAAAATGTTGTTGTTGGTATCTACCTTCGCATTGAAGGCGATGCAGAAGGTAGCATGTTCTTCATCCTACCTATTGAGCAAGCAAACCGCTTTATTCGTCGCTTGCTCTATGATGAGACATTTGATTTTAAAAAACGACCTGTTTCTGAGCTAGGCTTATCGGCGATGCAGGAGATGGGGAATATTTTATCAGGCTCCTATTTATCGGCCTTATCTGATTTTACGAATTTAAAAATTTACCCGACTGTGCCTGGATTAAGCGTTGATATGTTTGGTGCGATTATTAGTATCGGTTTAATTGAATTATCACACGTCAGTGATAATGTGATTGTCATAAATACATCCATTTTTGAAGAAGGTGTGGAGGACCACGAAACAGTAAGGGGTCATTTCTTCTTGCTACCAGATCCAGATTCTTTTGATGCTATTTTTAAAGCATTAGGAGTTTCATAATGATGCTAAATAGTAGTGGGCAAGTGATTAAAGTGGGAATTGCACAAATGGATGTAGTAAAGCTGCCAAACACAATTCGAACTTCAGGTCTTGGCTCCTGTGTTGGCGTTATTTTATATGATGAGTCAAAGAAAATTGCTGGTTTAATCCATGTAATGTTACCAGATTCTAGCTTAGGAAGAACGGAGTCACTGAATGTAGCAAAATTTGCTGATACAAGTATTGCAGCAATGATAGATCTATTAAGATTAGAAGGTGTTCAAAAATTTAAATTAAAGGCGAAAATTGCAGGTGGCGCACAGATGTTCCAGTTTACTTCCGATAAGGATTCAATGCGTATTGGTCCCCGCAATGTAGAAGCTGTCAAGAATGAATTGAAGCGACATGGCATTCCTTTAGTGGCTGAGGATACTGGTGGAAATAGTGGCCGAACGATTGAATTTAATCCTGAAACATCAATCTTACACATTCGAACGGTTAACCAAGGAGTGAGCGAAATCTAATGTTTGGTTCTATATTTTACAACCTTTGGGGAGCGCTAATTGCCTTTTCTATTTATTTTTTTAGTACCTTTCAAAAACCGCATACACCTCTTCGTATTATTATCAGCTCCTTTGTTGCAGCCATCATTGCGTTTATCGCTATGTATATAGTACGTTTTTTAATAGCCTATATACTGTATACACCTGAGGATAATGAAGAAGCAATTGAGGATGAACAAGATGAAGGAAAAGAGCGTCTTGAAGAGCAAAATCAAGAAACACCAGTAGCTCAGTCAACGGTGGAATTTCAAGATGAGAATTCAGAAGAAATTGCACAAGTCGTACGCACAATGATGAATCGAGAAGAAGAGGAACAGGTAAATGTATAAAATAGTGAGTCGCCTAGAGCGGCTCTTTTTTAGTGATTGGCAAAGAAATCAGTGGTGTCTATATTTTTTCCATACAGTTGATGCTAAAACAAATGGATTTTCAGCGTATGCTTTTGTCATGTAACTTTCATCGCAAATAGCTATTCGTCAACTGACCATGGCTTATATAAAATTTGTATAATAAACATGTTTGATAATAGACAAATAATACGGAGGAATATTATGGAGGCGAGGAGAAACAAATGAAATTACAATGGATTCTTGTTATAATATAGAAAAGATAATAATAGCTTGTGATTTTTTAACAATTCTAATATTAATAATTAAAATGACCTTAATGAGATTTTTGTCAAACATGGAGATTCATCATTAGCGTAACAGAAAACAACTTTGTGTTTGGCAAGGATGCTTTTATACATAATCAAAAAGAACAACCAAGAAATCCTTATGAATGAGAAGTTTTGTAACGTGAGTAGTTCGTGGTACATAGACATGTAAAGGCGTTTATTAGAGAGGTGGATTTCATGACACAACCAATTTCGAATGATGAGCAAAAACTATGGAATCGCTGGATCAATAAGCGTGATCCAGATGCAGGTGATTTATTAATAAAAAAATATATTTCTTTAGTATCCTATCATGTCCAACGCATCGCTGCGGGTTTACCAAAGAGCGTATCACGCGATGATTTAACAAGCCTAGGAATGGTAGGCTTATTTGACGCGTTAAATAAGTTTGATATTAACAGAGATTTAAAATTTGATACATATGCTTCCTTCAGAGTAAGAGGAGCCATTATAGATGGCTTACGCAAGGAAGATTGGCTACCGCGTTCAGCGCGTGAAAAGGCTAAAAAATTAGATGCTCAAATTGAACAGCTCGAGCAAAAATATATGCGTCATGTAACGCCAGAGGAACTTGCGGAGCACATGAAGCTACCTGTTGAAGATGTCTATCAAACGGTACAGGAGCATTTTTTTTCAAATGTGTTGTCGATTAACGAACAGCAAGACCAAGAAGAAGCGGATGGTAAATCCTTTGTCATTCGAGATGATACAATGCAAACACCTGAGCAAGTGATGATTAAATCAGAGCTGTTGGATGATTTAGCCGAAAATATTCAAAAGCTTAATGACAAAGAACAGCTCGTCCTTAGTTTATTTTACACAGAGGAATTGACGTTGACTGAAATTGGTGAAATGCTTGAATTATCAACATCGCGTATTTCACAAATCCATTCAAAAGCGTTATTAAAGCTACGAAAGCTCTTATCTACCGAAATGATTAATGCGTAAATATTCTTAAGGGAGAGATTCCAATGAGTTTAAAAGGTGTTGAATTGCAAATTGCTATTCCTAAAACATTTGAAGCTGGTAAAATGGCAGATCAGGCACAGCAACAAGTATTGGCTCAGCAAGCACATGCAAATGAAGCGCTCAAAAAAGAAGTGGAACGCAAACAAAAAATCGTTAATACATCAGAGAGTATGGATGAAATTAGTGAGGAAGAAGAAGCAGGTGGCGAATATATAAACGGAATTTATAAAAAAAAGAACAAGCACAAGCTTAAAAAACAGGCGAAACATCCATTTAAAGGGAATTTTGTGGATTTTAGTGGATAGGAGTTTACGTTAACAATGACAACCATACTAATAGCGGTACTATTCTTTTTACAGCTACTATCGTTTTATTTCCTGATTATTTTAAACACAAAGCTAGCAAAATTTAAGGAGTTAGAAAAAAAGCAAGAGCGCTTAATGCGCGAAATGGATGACACGATTAGTATGTATTTAACGGAAATGAAAGATGAGAATGACCGCTTTATTCAAGAACTACAAAATGTTTCACAGCCAGAACTAGCACCAGTGAGCATTCAGCACACAGCACCAGTAATAGAACAAAAGCAGTCTTCTTCGTCAACAGTACAACAGGAAAAAGATGATAGCTCTACAATACTAGAAGCGGATACGCGCGTTTATATACCTAAAAATATAGTAGCCAATGCTTATTCACGTCAGCAGCAAGCTAGCACTAATAATAGTCCTATAGCTCCAACGACAACCAATCAAGTGCAAAAGAAAGAACAGACGTTAACATTAGAACAACAAGTGCTAGAATTGATGAAACAAGGAAAAACATCAGAAGAAATAGCGAAACAACTGCAAAAGGGCAAAACAGAAATCGAGCTTTTACTGAAGTTTCAGCACTAAATTGTTGCGAATAGCCTAAAGCTATGGTATAGTTGCAAATGGTGTTATTACTACACACGCATTTTGATGTAGTAAGTGGTGCTCTTATGTTAAGAGTAGCTTGTTGCAAATGATAAATGCGGAGGATCAAAACCAAACATACTAGGAGGAAATACAAATGTCAGTAATTTCTATGAAACAATTACTTGAAGCTGGTGTACATTTTGGTCACCAAACTCGTCGTTGGAACCCAAAAATGAAGAAATATATCTTCGTTGAGCGTAACGGGATCTACATTATCGACTTACAAAAAACTGTTAAAAAATTAGAGGAAGCTTATGACTTCATGCGTCAAGTTGGTCAAGACGGTGGTAAAGTTCTTTTCGTGGGTACGAAAAAACAAGCACAAGAAGCGATCAAAGATGAAGCTGAACGTTCAGGCAACTACTACATCAACCAACGTTGGTTAGGTGGTACTCTTACAAACTTCGGTACAATTCAAAAACGTGTTGCACGTCTGAAACAAATCGAAAAAATGGAAGAAGAAGGAACTTTTGAAGTTCTACCTAAAAAAGAAGTAATTCAACTTAAAAAAGAACACGAACGTCTAACTAAATTTTTAGGCGGTATCCGTGATATGCATGAACTTCCAGACGTAATGTTCGTGGTTGACCCACGTAAAGAACGCATTGCAGTTGCTGAAGCTCGTAAATTAAACATCCCTCTAGTAGGTATTGTTGATACAAACTGTGATCCAGATGAAATCGACTACGTAATCCCTGCTAACGATGATGCTATTCGTGCTGTTAAACTTTTAACTGCTAAAATGGCTGACGCTTTAATCGAGTCAAAACAAGGTGAAGAGGAAGCTCCAGCTGCTGAAGCTGTTGCTGCTGAGTAATTCACGTTTACAAAAAGGTGATAAGTGGCTCAAACCTCTTATCACCTTTTTTAGAACCTAGCAATAAATTTTGTTCAACCAATTTGAGGAGGAAACACTAAATGGCAAACATTACTGCACAATTAGTAAAAGAATTACGCGAAAAAACTGGCGCTGGTATGATGGATTGTAAAAAAGCGTTAGTACAAACTGAAGGTAACCTAGAAGCTGCGATCGACTTCCTACGTGAAAAAGGTCTTTCTTCAGCTGCTAAAAAGGCTGACCGTGTTGCTGCAGAAGGTACAACTTATATTTTAGAACAAGGTAATGAAGCAATTATCTTAGAAGTAAATGCTGAAACTGACTTCGTTGCAAAAAACGATAAATTCCAAGTACTTGTTGCTTCTTTAGCAGAGCAATTACTTACTGCTAAACCAGCATCAGTAGAAGATGCATTAGAGCTTGCAAATGCAGAAGGCGTAAAAATCGCTGACCAAATTTCAACGGCTGTTGCAACAATTGGTGAAAAAATTACGCTTCGTCGTTTCGAAATTAAAACAAAAACGGATGCAGATGCATTCGGTTCTTATTTACACATGGGCGGCCGTATTGGTGTATTAGTAACTTTA
Source organism: Lysinibacillus macroides (assembly GCF_001281525.1). GTDB lineage: Bacteria > Bacillota > Bacilli > Bacillales_A > Planococcaceae > Lysinibacillus > Lysinibacillus macroides. The sequence continues at coordinate 448,127 of NZ_LGCI01000005.1, forward strand.
GAAGGGTCTACAGATGCAGCAGCTGCTAAAGATGTTGCAATGCATATTGCAGCAATCAACCCAACTTACGTTTCTCGCGAGGAAGTTTCTGCTGAAGAGGTTGAACGTGAGCGTAAAGTATTAACTGAACAAGCGCTTAATGAAGGTAAACCAGAAAACATCGTTGCGAAAATGGTTGAAGGTCGTCTTGGTAAATATTTCGAAGATGTTTGCTTACTTGACCAAACTTTCGTTAAAAACTCAGATCAAAAAGTACGTGATTTTGTAGCTTCAATTGGTGGTTCTGTAAACAGCTTTGTACGTTACGCTGTTGGTGAAGGTATCGAAAAACGTGAAGATAACTTTGCAGAGGAAGTAATGAGCCAAGTTAAAGGTAACTAATTTAGCTTGCATTTGATCCTAATCAAATAATCACTAGATTTTCTAGGCAAAAAAATGGGGAACACAACATAGCGTGTTCCCTATTTTTCCGAAATAAAAGAAAAAACAAGATAATTTTCTATTCTGCCTTAATTCACAGCTAGCAATTATTGTACTATATACTATAATGGAAAAGGGAATAGAGTAGTTTTAAATAAAGTCTTACGGAGGTTTACAATGAGTGTGCCGCAATATAAAAGAGTTGTTATTAAATTAAGTGGTGAAGCGTTAGCAGGAGAAGCGGGCTTCGGTTTATCACCCAAAATAATCAAAGCTGTTGCAGAAGAAGTAAAAGAAGTAGTAGATCTCGATGTAGAAGTTGCTGTTGTTGTAGGTGGCGGTAATATTTGGCGTGGGAAAATTGGTAGTGAAATGGGTATGGATCGTGCAGCAGCCGACTATATGGGCATGCTTGCGACAGTGATGAATTCCCTTGCTTTACAAGATGCGCTTGAAAAACTAGGCATTGAAACACGTGTTCAATCTTCTATTGTGATGACACAAGTAGCAGAGCCATACATTCGTCGTAAGGCAGTTCGCCATTTAGAAAAAAAACGTGTTGTGATCTTTGCAGCGGGAACAGGTAACCCATTCTTCTCAACAGATACGACTGCCGCATTACGCGCAGCAGAAATTGATGCAGATGCGATTTTAATGGCGAAAAATAATGTTGATGGCGTTTATTCAGCAGATCCAAAATTGGATGCAACAGCTATTAAATATGATACACTCACATACTTAGATGTTATCCAACAAGGCTTACAAGTAATGGATTCGACAGCTTCTACGTTATGTATGGATAACGATATTCCGCTAATTGTTTTCTCAATTACGGAGCCAGGTAATATTAAACGTGCTGTACAAGGCGAAAAAATCGGAACGGTTGTTAGGAGGAATGCATAATGGCTAAACAAGTATTAGAACAAGCAAAAGAAAAAATGAACAAAACAATTGCGGCTTTTACACGTGAATTATCTTCAATTCGTGCAGGTCGTGCCAACGCATCATTACTAGATCGTATTACAGTTGATTATTATGGCGCACCAACACCCATCAATCAGCTTGCAGGGGTTTCTGTACCAGAAGCTCGCTTATTAGTAATCACACCTTACGATAAAACGATTTTAGGAGATATTGAAAAGGCAATTATGAAATCGGATATTGGGATCACCCCAACAAATGATGGCTCTGTTATTCGTTTAACCATCCCTGCTCTAACAGAAGAGCGTCGTAAGGATTTAGTGAAGCAAGTGAAGAAAGAAGCAGAAGACGCAAAAATTGCTGTTCGTAATGTTCGTCGTGATGCCAATGACGATTTGAAAAAACTTGAAAAAGCTGGCGATATCACAGAAGATGATCTACGTGGCTATGGTGAAGATATTCAAAAATTAACAGATGACTTCATTGTAAAAGTAGATCAAGTAATGAAAGATAAAGAAAAAGAAATTTTAGAGGTGTAAACAGACGTTTTACATGTCTATGATGGAACTTTTTGATGAGATAAAGGCGTCCTATACTTAACAGGACGTCTTTTCTCTTTACGATCTAGTAAGCTAAGAAGAGGGAAAAGGATAATATTCAGTCATACTCTTTATGAAGAGAGTGGATGGACATAATACATCATCTCCATTAAAGATGCTGGTAGGTTTTCATTTCTAAAAGTCTATATGAAAATTTCATTGTGTGTATAGTTCTAAAATAAGCTAGTTTATACATAGTCAATTTAGAGGGAAAAAAAAGACAAAGAGCACTTTTGTTTGTTATGATAGATTAGTATACGTCCGATTAGTTGTAGTGGGGGAGTTAGCATGTTTAAAAAGCTATTAGGTAAACAAATAAATATGGATACACTATCATTGGAGGAGCGTGTGGCTCTTACTAAAAGCGAGCCGATTCCTGCCCATGTAGCGATTATTATGGACGGAAATGGACGTTGGGCAAAGAAAAGAGCTATGCCACGTGTTGCTGGTCATCATGAAGGAATGAAGACCGTACGTAAGGTAACAAGATTTGCGTCAGACTTAGGTATTAAAGTGTTAACAGTATATGCCTTTTCTACAGAGAACTGGAAACGACCAAAACCTGAGGTCGATTTTTTGATGCGCCTACCTGTTGAATTTTTAGGTTCTTTTTTACCTGAAATGATGGAGCGTAATGTACGTGTTGAAATGATTGGAGACCCATCTTTATTACCTGCTCATACACAAAAGGCGTTGTATGAAGCAATGGAAGAAACGAAGCATAATACAGGGCTTGTTTTAAATTTTGCATTGAATTATGGCAGTCGTTCTGAAATGGTCAATGCCATGAAAATGATGCTTCAAAAAGTACAGGACGGTCAATTAACAATGCAGGACATAACAGAAGATTGCTTAACAGCTCATTTAATGACGGCCCATTTGCCTGAGCCCGATTTATTAATTCGTACAAGTGGTGAAGTGCGATTAAGTAACTTTATGTTATGGCAGCTCGCCTATACAGAATTTTGGTTTACAGATACATTGTGGCCAGATTTTAGTGAGGAAAACTTACTCGAAGCGGTAGAAAACTATCAGAAACGTAATCGCCGTTACGGTGGGTTGAAGGGAGAAGAAACAACTTGAAACAACGAATTATCACGGCAATCATCGCAGCAGCACTTTTTATTCCGTTCGTCATCTATGGCAAAGTACCATTTACCATACTTGTGCTTGCAATGGCTATTGTCGGTTTTTATGAAATACTCAAAATGAAAGGTATTTCGATTTTTTCTGTGCCTGGCTTCTTAGGGCTTATCACCTTAACTTTGCTTGTTATACCACAGAGCTGGAGTGAGAAAGTGGTAGCGACCATAGGCTATTCCTCCAATTTAATGATCGTCTATGGTCTTGTGATGTTACTACTTATTTATGTGGTGCTTGTCAAAAATAAAATAACCTTTGATGAGGTTGCCTTTATTTTATTAGGTGCATTTTATGTAGGCTTAGGATTCCATTATTTAATCGAAACAAGAAATGTTGGATTAGAATATGTTGTTTATTGTTTATTAGTCGTTTGGACAACCGATTCAGGCGCATACTTTGTAGGAAGAAAATTAGGGAAGCATAAGCTATGGCCAGAAATCTCACCAAAGAAAACGATTGAAGGCTTTATAGGTGGAATTGTGATTGCTGTTATTTTTGCTGTGGCGATGCAGCTTATTTATCCATTTGCAAATGGTATGCTCTCACTTATTTTTGTAACCATTTTTGCTTCCATTATTGGTCAAATGGGGGACTTGGTCGAATCTGCCATTAAACGTCATTTTAATGTAAAAGATTCAGGAAATATTTTACCAGGGCATGGTGGTATTTTAGATCGCTTTGATAGTTTATTATTTGTCGTGCCTCTCCTACATTTTTTACATCTTTTTGGTAATTAACACATAGTCTAAAAGATATCTTACTAAATCATTGCTTAGATAGAAAAAAGGGGATAAGATGTTGTGAAAAAAATTAGTTTATTGGGCGCAACTGGTTCAATTGGTTGGCAAACCTACGATATTTTAAAAGAGCAACGTGAGGCTTTTCAATTAGTCGCTTTTTCTTCAGGAAAAAATATCGAGAAAACGCGAGAAATGATTGATACATTGCAGCCTGAGCTTGTATCCGTGCAATTAGAGGAAGATGCACGAATGCTTGCAAAAGATTATCCAACCATCCAATTTACATTTGGTGCACAAGGGCTTGTTGAGGTGGCTACGCACCCTGATTCAACAGTGCTTGTCAATGCTGTGCTTGGCAGTGTTGGGCTTGAATCCACATTAGCAGCGATCCGTATGGGGAAAACAATTGCCATTGCCAATAAAGAAACACTGGTAACAGCTGGCCATTTAGTAATGGCGGAGGCTAAAAAATACAATGCAACGATTTTGCCCGTTGATAGTGAGCACTCTGCTATATTCCAATCTATGAATGGTGAAAACCCAAAAAATATTGAGCGTCTCATTATTACCGCTTCAGGTGGTAGCTTCCGTGACAAAACACGTGAACAATTAAAACATGTAACAGTGGCAGATGCACTGAATCATCCAAATTGGTCGATGGGCGCAAAGATTACGATTGATTCAGCTACTATGATGAATAAGGGGCTAGAGGTCATTGAAGCACATGTATTATTTGGTATGCCATATGATAAAATAGATGTACTTTTGCATCGAGAAAGTATTATTCACTCTTTAGTTGAGTATCATGATACTAGTGTGATTGCACAGCTAGGCACACCCGATATGCGCGTCCCAATTCAATATGCATTAAGCTATCCAGATCGTATACCTTTGCATAATGGTCAACGTCTAAATTTAGCACAAATCGGCCAGCTTCATTTTACAGAAATGGACTTTGAGCGTTACCCGGCATTGCGCTTAGCGTATGAGGCAGGGCGCACAGGTGGTACGATTTTAACAGCTATGAATGCAGCCAATGAAGCGGCAGTTGCCGCCTTTTTACAAGGGAAAATCACCTTCCTTGAAATTGACGAAACAATTGAACGCGTCATGCAAGCACATCCAAACATTGCAGTGCCAGATTTACAAACGATATTACAGGTGGACAGTGAAACAAGAAAAATAGTGTTAGACATGGTAAAATAACGTAAGCAAGACATCGTTAACTAAACGCTTTTAAAGGTGGGGTATTATGCAAACAGCCATTGCATTTATATTAATATTTGGTATGCTTGTCTTCTTTCATGAACTTGGGCACTTTTTATTTGCCAAACGTGCAGGTATTCTAGTACGTGAATTCGCTATTGGAATGGGTCCTAAAATTTATGGGAAGACACATGGGGAAACTATGTATACCATTCGTTTATTGCCTATCGGCGGATATGTGCGTATGGCAGGCGAGGACATGGATGGCACAGAGTTACAGCCAGGCTATCGAATAGGGCTAATTGTCAATGAAGATAATATCGTTCAAAAAATTATTTTTAATCAAAATAATAAGCAATTACCAGATTTATTATTTTTAGAAGTTGAACGTGCTGATTTAGAAAAGGATTTGTTTGTAGAAGGCTATGATGAAGAAGAGCGCTTAGTACGTTATCAAGTAGCAAGAGATTGTGTGCTCGTGGAAAATGGTCGTGAGCTTGTTATTGCGCCACAGGATCGTCAATTTAATGCAAAAACGGTTGGACAACGTGCTATGACAATTTTTGCAGGACCATTATTTAACTTTATTCTTGCATTTGTCATTTATTTGGTAATTGGTTTAATCCATGGTGTCCCAACTTATGAGCCCATTATTACAGAAGTTGTAGAAAATGATCCAGCTGCACAGGCAGGGATGCTAGCAGGGGATAAAGTAACAGCGATTGATGGACAAGCCGTTGAAAAATGGCAGGATTTAGCCACTATCGTGCAAGATCATCCAAATGAAAATATTAGCGTCACTGTTGAACGAGATGGCCAATCGGTTAATTTGGATATGACTGTCAAGGAAATTCAACAGGATGGCGAAAAATATGGTCAAATTGGTGTGCGCTATGAGAGCCCAAGAGAATTTAATCCACTAAAGGCTGTTGTCTATGGGGCACAAGAAACCTATAATATGACTGTAAAAATATTTGAACTTCTAGGTATGCTGATTACAGGTAAGTTCACAATAGATGCACTGTCGGGTCCTGTCGGTATTTATAAAGCGACAGAGCAAGTAGCACAGTACGGTATTATGAACTTAATGAACTGGGCAGCAATGCTAAGTATTAACCTAGGGATTATGAACCTACTACCATTACCAGCACTTGATGGGGGTCGCCTATTATTCTTTGGCTTTGAAGCTTTACGTGGTAAACCAATTGACCGCCAAAAAGAAGGGCTTGTGCATTTTGTCGGCATTGTGCTACTAATGATTCTAATGGTTGTTGTGACATGGAATGATATACAACGATTTTTCTTTTAATAACTAGATATTGTTGGATTTCAATGAAGTTTTATTTTCTAGCTTTGAGTGCATTTTCGATGAAACATTGCGCTCAAAGCTAAATTTGTTTATGCTATTGAGAGTATAACTTATTTATTTAAAAAAGGTGGAACACTGAATGAAGCAAAGTAAAACATTTATCCCAACATTACGTGAAGTACCTGCTGATGCTGAGGTAAAATCACATAAGCAATTACTACGTGCAGGGTTTGTTCGTCAAAATACAAGTGGGGTATACTCTTATTTACCGCTTGCCAAACGTGTATTATCAAAGATTGAAACCATTATTCGTGAAGAAATGGAAGCGATTAATTCGATTGAGCTCTTAATGCCATCCTTACAATCGGCTGAGCTTTGGCAGGAATCAGGGCGCTGGGAAAAATACGGTCCAGAATTAATGCGCTTGAAAGACCGACATGAGCGTGATTTTGCGTTAGGGCCAACACATGAAGAAGTGATTACAACATTAGTACGCGATGAAATTAAATCCTATAAAAAATTACCGCTCACATTATATCAAATTCAAACGAAGTTCCGTGATGAAAAACGTCCTCGCTTTGGTCTATTACGAGGCAGAGAATTTATTATGAAGGATGCTTATTCCTTCCATGCTTCACGTGAAAGCCTAGATGAAACATATGAGGATATGTACCGTGCCTATTCAAATATTTTTACGCGCCTTGGCTTAAACTATCGTGCTGTTATTGCGGATGCAGGATCTATTGGTGGAAAGGGCACACATGAATTTATGGTGCTTTCAGCCATCGGGGAAGATACAATTGCTTACTCTGATACTTCAGATTATGCAGCAAATATCGAAATGGCTGAAGTAATCGTTGACTATCAACCATCTGATGCCGCTTTAAAAGAAGTTGAAAAAGTAGCAACGCCAGAGCAAAAAACAATTGAAGCTGTCTCAGCGTTTTTAAATGTAGAGCCTGCCGATGTTATCAAATCTCTAGTTTTTGATGTAGATGGGGAGCTAGTGGTTGTCCTTGCACGCGGAGATCATGACATTAATGATATTAAATTAAAAAATGCCCTTGATGCAGATTCTGTCGAGCTTGCTAGTGAAGCAGCAATTCGTGATTTATTAGGCTGTGGCGTTGGTTCGATTGGTCCAGTAAAATTACCAGTAGACGTAAAAGTAGTAGCAGACCATGCTATTAAAGCGATCTGTAATGGTGTTGCTGGTGCAAATGAAGATGGATTCCACCTAGTCAATGTGAACCCAGAGCGTGATTTCGCTGTTAACGACTATTTAGATATTCGCTTTATTCAGGAGGGAGACCCTTCTCCAGATGGACAAGGCACAATTAAATTTGCGGAAGGTATTGAAGTTGGGCATATTTTCAAATTGGGTACAACTTACTCTGAAAAAATGAATGGTACTTTCTTAGATGAGCAAGGGAAAGCTCAACCGTTTATTATGGGCTGCTATGGCATTGGTGTTTCCCGTATTTTAGCTGCTGTGGCGGAGCAATTCCAGGATGATAACGGATTTACTTGGCCAATACAATTAGCGCCATATGATATTCACGTTGTGCCTGTGAATACAAAAGATGAAGCGCAAGTAGCGTTAGCGGATGAGCTATATGGTTTATTAAAATCATACCGTTATGATGTTTTATTGGATGATCGTGCTGAACGTGCAGGTGTTAAATTTGCAGATGCTGATTTAATTGGCTTACCTGTTCGTGTAACAGTCGGTAAAAAAGCAACAGAAGGCATTGTGGAAGTGAAATTCCGACAAACAAGTGAAACGTTTGAATGGAAAAAAGAAGAAGTTATTGATCGCTTAAATGAATTTTTCCGTAAAAACTAATAAGTAAGCTTCCAGAAAGAGCAATGTTTCTAATAGAGGCTTTTCTTAAATTTTGATAAGATAGTGGTAAAGAATTCGCGATACTTCTGTGGAACCGTGAGTCAAGCAAGAAACGACAGATTGTTCTGTTAAGCTTGAAGTGCGCCCACAGTGAGGAAGCGAATTTTTTTCTTGAATGCTCATCATAGCTTTAAGACGAATAAAGAATAGAGGGTTTAGCAAGATAACCTTTTTTCTGAAAGTAGGTGTTGATCGATTGGAACAGCAACAAGAGGCAAGATCGAGATTTCGAATGCTCTTGCAGCAACTAGAATTAACAGATGATGTCTATATGTCATTTTTTGAAGCAGGTGAATTATCACGTTTAACCGTCCGTAAAAAGGATCGGCTTTGGCATTTCACCATTATATTGCAGGATATACTGCCTTTTTCGTTATACCAGCTTTTCCGTACACGTTTAACAGAGAAATTTTCAGCGATTGCTCAAATTTATACAACGTTTGAAACAATCGAGAAAAATGTAACAGAGGAACTTGTACAAGCTTACTGGTTAAGTGTTGTTGAGCAAATTGATGAGATGGCACCAACGCTGAAAAGCTGTCTTATCTCTCAAGTTCCTATGTGGAATGGCCAAAAAATCACCTTGTCCTGTATGCAGGAAATGGAATATATGATGCTAAAAACAAAGTATGCTGACAAGCTGGCAGAAAGCTATTGTCAATTTGGCTTTCCTCGTTTGGCATTTGATTTTGTCCTGCAAGAGCAATCAGAAGAAATGCTTGCAGCACAGGAAGCATTTGTCGAACAGAAGCGTATGGAGGAAGTAGCTCTCGCACAACAAGCGATGGAAGATTATCAAAAACGTGAGAAAGAGAAAAAGGATAATCCAGCAGCGGCAAGCCTCGGTGATCGACCATTCCAGCTTGGTATGCATATTAAAGATGATGAAATTATGGAAATTAAACGAATTATCGAGGAAGAGCGCCGTGTCGTTATCGAAGGATTTGTCTTTGATACAGAAATTAAAGAACTAAAAAGTGGCCGTTCGTTATTACAAATTAAAATTACGGACTATACCGATTCAATCATTGTCAAGATGTTCTCACGCGACAATGATGATGCAGAATTGATGCAGCATCTGAAAAAGGGTATGTGGGTGAAAGTACGAGGCTCTGTCCAAACAGATACATTTATCCGTGATTTAATTGTGATGGCAAATGATATTAATGAAATTAAAAAGCAAACACGTCAGGATTTAGCACCAGAGGGTGAGAAGCGGGTCGAATTGCATTTGCATACACCAATGAGTCAAATGGATGCTGTAACACCTGTTGATAGGCTTGTTGCACAGGCTGCAAAGTGGGGCCACCCAGCAGTTGCTATTACCGACCATGCTGTTGTGCAGGCATTCCCTGAAGCATACGCGGCTGGGAAAAAGCATGGCATCAAGATTATTTATGGCATGGAAGCTAACTTAGTAGATGATGGTGTCCCGATTGCATATGCGCCAGAGCATCGTTTATTAGCGGATACAACCTATGTTGTCTTTGACGTAGAAACAACAGGGTTATCAACAGCCTACGATACCATTATTGAACTTGCCGCTGTCAAAATTAAAGATGGACATGTCATCGATAAATATGAAAGCTTTGCCAATCCACATCATCCACTGTCAGCAACAACTATCGAGCTAACAGGTATTACGGATGATATGGTACGAAATGCACCAGAGGTTGAGCAGGTCATTAAAGAGTTCCATGCATTTATTGGGGATGGCATTGTTGTTGCCCATAATGCATCATTTGATATAGGTTTCTTATATACAGGCTATAAAAAATATGGGCTTGAAGGAACCAGACATCCAGTTATTGATACTCTGGAGCTTGCCAGATTGCTTTATCCAACAATGAAAAACCATCGTTTAAATACATTATGTAAGAAATTTAATATTGAATTAACACAGCATCACCGAGCTATTTATGATACAGAGGCAACAGGCTATCTACTTTTACAACTGTTAAAAGATGCAGAGCAACTCGCCATTAAATACCATGATGATTTTAATAAGCATATTGGTGGTGGCGATGCCTACAAAAAAGGCAGACCCATGCATTGCACAATTTTAGCTGTCGATAATGCAGGCTTGAAAAATTTATTTAAAATCGTTTCACATGCTCATACAAAAACATTTTATCGTGTTCCTCGTGTGACCAGAGCAGTGCTGGAGCAATATCGGGAAGGGCTATTAGTCGGCTCAGGCTGTAGCAATGGCGAATTATTTGAAACCATGATGAATAAATCTCCTGAGGAAGCGGAGCAGGTTGCTCGATTTTATGATTATATCGAGGTACAGCCAAAAGCGGTCTATGCTCCGTTGATTGAACGCAATGTTGTGCGTGATGAATGGACATTAGAGGATATTATTCGAAAGCTTGTCAAGCTAGGGAAAAAACTTAATAAGCCTGTCGTGGCAACAGGTAATGTCCATTATTTAGATCCAACAGATGCTATGTTTAGGCAAATACTGATTGGCTCTCAAGGTGGCGCCAATATTTTAAATCGATCAAAGCTACCTGAGGTTCATTTTAGAACAACGGATGAAATGCTGAAGGAGTTTGATTTTTTAGGTCCTGATCTTGCCAAAGAAGTAGTTGTAACCAATGCACAAAAAATCGCTGACAGCATTGGTGATGTAAAGCCGATTAAAGATGATTTGTATACACCAAAAATCGAAGGCTCTGATGATGAAGTAACCAATTTAACCTATGAAATGGCACATCGTATATATGGTGAGGAGTTGCCTGAAATCGTTAAAGCCCGTGTTGAAAAAGAACTAAAGTCGATTTTAGGGCATGGCTTTGGGGTAATTTATTTAATTTCTGCCAAGCTGGTAAAAAAATCATTAGCGGATGGCTATTTAGTAGGGTCTCGTGGTTCTGTTGGTTCTTCGTTAGTAGCGACCTTTATGGAAATTACCGAGGTTAACCCATTACCACCGCACTATATTTGTCCAAACTGTAAGCACTCGGAGTTTTTTGACGATGGCTCTGTCAGCTCAGGCTTTGACTTGCCGAATAAAGATTGTCCAGAGTGTGGTACATCTTATAAAAAGGACGGGCAAGATATCCCATTCGAAACGTTCCTTGGCTTTAAAGGAGATAAGGTACCTGACATCGATTTGAGTGCGACACGTTGCTAATTGAAAAGATTAGCCACCATTAATGGTAGAACTGCTATTTCGAAGTGTGGAATGACGGAGTAACGCCCCGAAACACACTCGCTGAAGCTACGACATGCAAGCGGATGACTGCAAAATTGAAACTTGTATGAAGCTCGTTAAAGTGGGCTGAAGTTCACCCAAACAGTACAGCTGTGGAAAAGGAGACATCCTGTGAATGATAGGTCTGGCGTCTATAAACTTTCTATGGTTAGAATCAGTAGATTGACTGGGACGAACCCTCGATTGACTTTTCGTGAATGTCACGCAGTAGAAATGCTGTGGGGTCCAAATTAGGGCTTCTAGGTGTGGATGAGTAAGCGTTTGATTCTGAAAATCCATCTTGTGTTACAGGCACATGCAAGCCTAGCGGAATTTAGGGGGAACCTAAGGGAAGATGTACAGATAGAAATAGTGGAACGTGTGAAGCTCCAAACGTAAGAGACAGTTGCATGTCGATGACGACGGTACGAGGAAAGGCTTTTAGCTATAACTCGTTTTAACGGAGTGGCAGTAGTGCCGTAGTACCGATGATGAAATGCCAGCGATGACTGAATAGCAAATAGGTCGGAGGAAAAAACATTTCTGAGGGAAGGGCACAAGTCGTTAGTGTTGAAAACAAACCTACACAAGATAGAAAGTATCATATGCTCATTCACAATTCAGACCCTTTAAGGAATAAAGAGTATCAAAAGTTATTAAGTAAATTCGAAGCAAAAGCAATGAACAAATTAAACAGGCTAAGAACGGAAGTAGGAAATCCAAAGCTTAGTCTATAACATTCAACAAAACTAACGATGGAACGCCGTGTGAGTGTGAAAGCCTCATGCACGGTGTGGGACGGGGGAAAAGCTGGTGATAACTTCAAAGGCTTACCTATCGTCATATTTTTCTGGTGAATATCAACCACAGGCACATAACTATACAAAGGTGCTTTTTGGCGAGGACTATGTGTATCGAGCTGGAACAATTGGTACAGTTGCAGAGAAAACAGCATATGGTTATGTAAAGGGCTATGCAAGCGATCATAATTTACATTTCCGAGGTGCGGAAGTCGATCGCTTAGTACAAGGCTGTACAGGTGTAAAGCGAACAACGGGGCAACATCCAGGGGGGATTATTGTAGTACCTGATTACATGGATATTTATGATTTCTCCCCAGTACAATACCCAGCGGATGCGCAGGATGCAGAATGGCGGACAACCCATTTTGACTTCCACTCTATTCATGACAATATTTTAAAGCTTGATATACTTGGACACGATGATCCGACGGTTATCAGGATGTTGCAGGATTTATCTGGAATAGATCCAAAAACAATCCCAACCGATGATCCTGTCGTAATGAAAATTTTTAGTTCTCCAGAAACGTTAGGAGTCACAGAAAAGCAAATTGGCTGTAAGACAGGAACATTGGGTATCCCGGAATTTGGTACACGTTTCGTACGTCAAATGCTCGAAGATACAAAGCCTTCCACATTCTCAGAGCTTGTCCAAATTTCTGGACTTTCACATGGAACAGACGTATGGCTAGGCAACGCACAGGAATTAATTCAAAGCGGTACATGTGTGCTGAAAGAAGTAATTGGCTGTCGTGATGATATTATGGTATATCTAATATACCAGGGGCTAGAACCGTCACTAGCATTTAAAATAATGGAATCTGTACGAAAAGGGAAAGGTTTAACTGAGGAATTTGAAACGGAGATGCTCGCTAAAAATGTCCCAGGTTGGTATATCGAATCCTGTAAAAAGATAAAATATATGTTCCCTAAGGCTCACGCAGCTGCCTATGTATTAATGGCGGTACGGATTGCTTGGTTTAAGGTACATTTTCCAATTCTTTATTACGCAGCTTATTTTACAGTTCGTGCAGATGATTTTGATTTAATTGCAATGGTTCAAGGCTCACAGATGCTTCGTGCGCGTATTGATGAAATCAATATGAAGGGCTTAGATGCTTCTACCAAAGAGAAGAACTTATTAACTGTGCTGGAGCTTGCATTAGAAATGTGTGAACGTGGGATGAGCTTCCAAAAAGTTGATTTATATCGCTCGCAAGCAAGTGAGTTTGTCATTGATGGCAATTCTTTAATTCCGCCCTTTGATGCCATCCCAGGACTCGGTACAAACGTAGCGAAAATGATTGTAGCTGCTCGTGCAGACGGGGAATTTTTATCGAAGGAAGATTTACAGCAACGTGGTCGTGTCTCAAAAACATTGATTGAATATATGGATCAACTTGGCTGTTTAGAAGGTATGCCTGATGCCAATCAGCTATCCCTGTTCTAAAGGCATAATAGGCCTGCTAGTGTTCATTGCTTCTAAAAAGTTATTGCCTTGCAATGAAGGAATTTGCATTGTGTAATGAATTGTGCTATCCTAATGGTAATAATTTGTTGATATTTTTCCAGCAAAAGAGTGGGACATTCCCGCTCTTTTCTGTTGTTATACCATAGCAAAGCAAATTTTGACTAACAGCAGGCAAGACCGTAGAATTTCACCAAAGCAACTGGTGGAATTTCTGTTTTATTTTGATTCAGCAAATTCTTTTTGTATCGAAAGCGAAGCCCAAATTTTTTTGCGCGAAAGCGAAGCGTCAGCAGCACATACAGAAGACCTCTTCCTCTATTAGGAAGGGGATGAATGCCTATTTTTACCTCTGTTCAGTGGATGTCCAAACGCCCACTGAATCAAGATAAAAGCCCCGGCGGATGTACCTGACGCTAGCGCTTTCGGTACAGAAAACATTGTTATGGGTTTTGGAGAGGAGCTTTTTCAAGCGAGCTCGAAAAAATCCAGACACAATTACGCTGGGGCGTAATTGATTATGGTTCATTAGAATTTGATAGATACAGGAGGAAATAATGAGCAAAGTACCAGCTTTAATTGAAGAGCTCGCTAAACCAATTGTGGATGAGTTAAACCTTGAACTAGTGGATATTGAGTTCATAAAAGAAGGACGTAACTGGTTCTTACGTGTCTATGTTGATACGCTTGAAGGTGGCATTGATATTGACCAATGTGCTCAAGTAAGTGAGCGACTCAGTTTACTATTGGATGAAAAAGACCCCATTACACAAAACTATTATTTAGAAGTTTCCTCACCTGGAGCAGAGCGTCCACTAAAAAAAGATGCTGATTTTGAAAAAGCAATTGGCAAATTTATTTATGTAAAAACCTATGAGCCCCTTAAGGACATGAAGGAATTCCTAGGCTACTTAACATCATATGATGAGCATACATTGGTGATGGAAGTGCGCATTAAAACACGTAAAATAACCGTAACAATTGAACAAGAAAAAGTCGCATTGGCACGATTAGCCATTGATTTTTCAGTATAATGCATATTTAGGAGTGAAAATAAAATGAGCAGTGATTTGTTAGATGCGCTAAATGCGCTAGAAGAGCAAAAGGGAATTTCGAGAGATGTGTTAATTGAAGCTATTGAAGCAGCATTAGTTACAGCTTACAAACGCAACTTTAACCAAGCACAAAATGTTCGAGTTGACTTAAACTTAGATAAAGGCTCTATTCGCGTATTTTCACGCAAGGATGTTGTGGAAGAGGTAGAGGATGAGCGTTTGCAAATTTCTTTAGAAGATGCAAAAGTCATCAATCCTGCTTATCAACTAGAAGATATCGTGGAGCAAGAGGTAACACCGCGTAACTTTGGACGTATTGCAGCACAAACAGCGAAACAAGTGGTAACACAGCGTGTACGTGAGGCGGAGCGAGGCTTAATCTATGAACAATATGTAGATCGTGAAGATGATATCGTAACAGGTGTTGTGGAACGTTTAGATGCTCGCAATATCTATGTTGGTTTAGGTAAAGTAGAGGCAGCCTTGCCCATCAATGAACAAATTCAAGGTGAATCCTATCAGCCGCATGATCGTATTAAAGTATACATTACAAAAGTTGAGCGTACGACACGTGGACCACAAGTGATTGTCTCTCGTACACATCCAGGTTTATTACGCCGCTTATTTGAAATGGAAGTACCTGAAATTTATGAGGGAATTGTCGAGATTAAATCAATTGCTCGTGAAGCAGGTGATCGCTCTAAAATTTCTGTCTATGCACATAATGAGGAAGTTGATCCAGTTGGCTCATGTGTTGGTGCAAAGGGTGCCCGTGTACAAACAATTGTCAATGAACTAAATGGTGAAAAAATTGATATTGTAGAATGGTCTGAGGACCCAGTTGTATTTGTAGCAAATGCACTAAGTCCATCAAAAGTTCTGGATGTGCAAGTAGATGAGGAAGAAAAATCGACAACAGTTGTTGTACCAGACTATCAATTATCGTTAGCAATTGGTAAACGTGGGCAAAATGCACGTCTAGCTGCGAAGCTGACTGGCTGGAAAATTGATATTAAGAGTGAAACAGATGCTCGTGAATTAGGTATTTATCCTTCTGCTACAAGCACGTTCATACCTGCTGAGGATGAAGGTAGTGATTTTGATGAAGTAGCAGTTGACTTATATCGAGATGACGAAGAATAAGTAAGAAAGCCCGTGTGACAAGTTAACTGGCAGTATTCAGTGGGCCCCCTACGCCGACTGAATACTGTCAGAGCGTCAAGTAGAGCACGACTTGTCCACCTCTTACGACAAGCTTCAGAGAGGAATGGTGATTCTTATGGTTGTAAATAGAAAAGTACCGCTACGGAAATGTGTAGCAACTGGAGAAATGCTACCAAAGAAAGAGATGATACGTGTTGTGCGCTCAAAAGAGGGCGAAGTAAGTGTAGATGTCTCAGGAAAAAAGCCTGGGCGTGGTGCGTATGTCTCTAAATCAGAGGAAGCCGTTAACATTGCGCGTAAAAAAAATGTATTAGGCCATCAGCTTGATGTGAAAATTCCTGAAGAAATCTATGAGGAACTTATTTTGCTGATTCGTAGGGAGTCAATTTTATGAAGAATCAAGCAATATTTAATTTGCTTGGGATTGCGGCAAGAGCCCGTAAAGTGATTTCAGGAGAAGAGTTAGTTGTCAAGGAAGTCCGCAATGGCAATGCAAAGCTAGTGCTGCTTGCAAATGATGCTTCTAAAAACTCTAGTAAGAAAATTCAAGATAAGTGCACGTACTACAACGTTGAGTATCATGTAATTGGCGATCGATATGATCTAGGACATGCTACAGGTAAGGAGGCCCGAGTGGCTTTAGCGATTACCGATAAAGGTTTTGCAAGTAAATTGTCTAGTCTACTCAACGAAAACTAATCGGGGGTGAGCAGATGACCAAAATCAGAGTTCATGAATATGCGAAACAAGTGAATAAAACGAGTAAAGAGGTTATTGAAGCACTAACTAAACTAAATGTGAGTGTAACAAACCATATGTCCATGTTAGAAAAGGATGCTGTGGCAAAGTTAGACAAATCATTTAAAGCAACACCTGTGAAAAATATAGGAAAACAACAAACGCAAAATATCTCACAAAGATCTCAAACAAATGGTCAGGCAAAAACGCAACATTCGGCAAAAAAACAAGAAGGACAAAGACAGCAATCTGCTACGTCTAAGCCAAAAGCAAACAATCAGCAACATTCAAATTCGTCTAACGAAAAATCTAAGAATACAAAAGGTAATCAAAATAGAAATATGACACAAAATAACAATAATAATAATCGTAGAGGCGGCGGTGGTTATAACCAACGTCCAAAACCAGGAATTCACGGAGGCAAACGTCGCCATCCAAAAACGCATCAACCATCTATACCAGTAAAACAAAAGGAACTTCCAGAAAAAATTACATTTGTAGAATCATTATCAGTTGCAGAATTAGCAAAAAAATTACACCGTGAGCCATCTGAAATCATTAAAAAATTATTTATGCTTGGTGTAATGGCAACCATTAATCAAGAATTAGATAAGGATGCAATTGAATTAATTTGCGCAGACTATGGCGTAGAGGTGGAAGAAGAAATTCGTGTGGATATTACGGATTTAGAAACACACTTCGAGCAAACGGAAGAAGTAAACGAGGCAGATTTATCAGAACGTCCGCCAGTTGTAACAATTATGGGGCACGTTGACCATGGTAAAACAACATTATTAGACTCTATTCGTCATACAAAAGTAACAGCAGGCGAAGCTGGAGGTATTACACAGCATATTGGTGCTTACCAAGTAACAGAAGGTGATAAAAAAATCACATTCCTTGATACACCAGGACACGCCGCGTTCACAACGATGCGCGCACGTGGTGCAAAAGTAACCGATTTAACAATTTTAGTAGTAGCTGCTGATGATGGGGTTATGCCGCAAACGGTAGAGGCTATTAATCATGCCAAAGCGGCGGAAGTACCAATTATTGTGGCTGTGAATAAAATGGATAAACCATCAGCAAATCCAGACCGTGTAATGCAAGAATTAACAGAACATGGCTTAGTTCCTGAGGCTTGGGGCGGCGACACAATTTTTGTACCAATTTCTGCTTTAAAAGGTGAAGGCATTGATACACTCTTAGAAATGATTCTACTTGTTGCGGAAGTTGGCGAGCTTAAAGCGAATCCAGATCGTTTAGCAATCGGTACAGTCATTGAGGCTCAACTTGATAAAGGTCGTGGCTCAGTAGCTACCTTATTAGTGCAGGATGGTACGTTAAAAGTAGGTGATCCAATCGTTGTCGGTCATGCGCATGGTCGTGTGCGTGCAATGGTCAATGATAAAGGACGCCGTGTGAAAGAAGCTGGACCATCAACACCAGTGGAAATTACAGGCTTAAATGATGTACCACAAGCAGGTGACCGTTTTGTTGTCTTTGAAGATGAAAAAACAGCACGTCAAGTTGGAGAAACGCGTGCAATGTCAGTCATTCAAGCTCAACGTTCAGAGAAACAACGTGTAACGCTGGACAATTTATTCGAACAAATGAGCCAAGGTGAAATGAAAGAGCTTAACTTAATTGTGAAAGCAGACGTTCAAGGTACTGTAGAAGCAATGGCTGCTTCATTAATGAAAATCGATGTGGAAGGCGTTAATGTGAAAATTATTCACACAGGTGCTGGAGCAATTACAGAATCTGATATTTCACTTGCTGCTGCTTCTAATGCGATTGTTATTGGCTTCAATGTACGTCCAGATATAAACGCCAAACGTGCAGCAGAAGAAGAAGGCGTAGATATTCGTTTACACCGCATTATTTATAAAGTAATCGAAGAAATTGAACAAGCGATGAAAGGTATGCTTGATCCTGAATTTGAAGAAAAAATCATTGGTCAAGCGGAAGTTCGCCAAACCATTAAAGTATCAAAAGTTGGGACGATTGCGGGTTCATATGTGACAGAAGGAAAAGTAACACGTGATTCTGGTGTACGTGTCATCCGTGATAATGTTGTTATTTTTGAAGGCGAATTAGATACACTGAAGCGCTTTAAAGACGAAGTAAAAGAAGTAGCAAAAGGATACGAATGTGGTATTACCATTACAAACTTCAATGATATTAAAGAGGGCGACATTATTGAAGCCTATATTATGGAAGAAGTTAAACGCGTCTAATGATTGTTTACGCAGAGGTTGAATTCATCATTCAAACTGCCCATTCGTTAAAGGAAAAACGAGCTGTCTTACAGCGTATGATTACGCGCACAAAGCAAAAATTTAATATATCCATTGCGGAAATTGACCATCAAAATGTATGGCAGCGTACCAAATTAGCCCTCGTAGCTGTTTCCTCATCAAAGGAAGCAGCTGAACGAGAAATTAATCATGCGCTTCATTATTTAGAGTCTAATCCGTCTTGGGAACAGCTAAATGTGTGGCGAGACTATTTATAAGTAATAGTAGATAGTTGTGGTAGCGATTGAGAAATGAGTATACAACTATCTGTACATCGAAATAGAGGTGACAAATTATGTCTCTACGTTCAAATCGTGTTGCTGAGCAAATGAAAAAGGAGCTTGGTGATATTCTTGGCCGTAAAATCAAAGACCCGCGTGTTGGCTTTGTGACTGTTACAGGTGTTGAGGTAACAGGTGATTTACAGCAAGCGACAATTTATATTACATCTTTAGGCAATGAACGTGAACGAGAGGAAACGCTAAAAGCTTTAGTGAAAGCTTCTGGCTTTATTCGCTCAGAAATCGGTTCACGCATTCGTTTACGACGTACACCAGAACTAATCTTTGAATTTGATTCATCGATTGAATATGGTAACCGTATTGACTCATTGTTAAGGGATTTACACAAAGAATAAGCTGATAAAAAGTCTGCCACATGCATCGTCATGCAGGCAGGCTTTTTCTTGTAGAGCAAGTAAGTGGGAGGAACATATGAACGGTATTTTACCGCTTTGGAAAGAACGGGGCATGACAAGCCATGATTGTGTCTTTAAGCTACGAAAAATTTTGCAAACGAAAAAGGTTGGACATACAGGTACACTAGATCCAGGTGTTGAGGGTGTTTTACCAATTTGTATTGGACAAGCCACCCGTATAGCAGAATATTTAACAGATGCAGGTAAGACCTACGAGGCGATCATTTCAATTGGTCGTACCACAACAACGGAGGATGCAGAAGGCGAAACCGTTGAGCAAGATCCTACAATAAAAAAGTTTTCTCGTGAGCAGTTGTTAGAGGTTTTAGCTTCATTAACAGGGGTTGTCGAACAAACCCCTCCTATGTTTTCAGCAGTAAAAGTCAATGGTAAACGTCTTTATGAATACGCCCGCAAAGGGGAAACTATTGAAAGACCCACTCGTCAAGTCACTATTTATGCTTTAGAGCTTTTAGATGATTTAGAATGGTACGAAGGACAAGAGATTACATTTCCTGTCCGCATCGCCTGTAGTAAAGGGACGTATATTCGTACATTAGCTGTACAAATAGGTGAGGCTCTCGGTTATCCAGCACATATGAAAGAGCTCGTACGCACTGCCTCGGGTACCTTTACACGGGATAATTGCTTTACATTAGCACAGGTTGCGGAGCTGATGGAGGATGAGCAGATAGCTACCTGTATCTTACCTGTCGAGTATGCATTAACAGACTATCCATATATAGAGATAACTACTGCCCTTGAAAAAGAAATTTTCAATGGACAAGTGCTGTCAGCAGATGCATTATTAAAGAGACATGATAAAATTGTGTTTGGAATCAATGGCAAGGCAGTGGCAGTTTATCAAGCTCACCCAACAAAGGAAGGGCTGATGAAACCACATAAAATGTTTCCGATGATAGAGTAGGAGGATTTTTCAATGGAGGTCATTCATTTAAAATACCCACATCAATTGCAGCAACGAAAAAGCATGCAGCCGTATTCATTAGCGCTAGGCTTTTTCGATGGTGTACATAGAGGCCATCAAGCAGTAATTAAGGCAGCGAAGGAAGAGGGAGACAAGCGAGACATTCAAACTGCAGTGATGACATTCGATCCACATCCTTCACTAGTCCTTGGTGGACGCAATGAAAAAGTTTTTTATATTACACTTTTACAGCAGAAATTACAGCTTTTCAAGGAGCTCGGGGTGGATGCTGTATTTGTTGTTCATTTTACATCTGATTTTGCTAAGCTTTCACCAGCCGCATTTATTGATACATTTATTCGTGCGTTAAATATTCAACATGTGACAGCTGGGTTTGATTTTTCATTTGGTGCATTTGGTAAGGGTACAATGGACGAGATGCGTGCATTAAGTAATGGCGATTATGGTGTGACAGTTGTCGAGAAACAAAATGATAACGTTGAGAAAATTAGCTCTACCCGTATTCGTAAGCTCTTACAGGATGGTGAGATGGAAGCTGCAAAAGCCTTATTGGGCAGACCATTTGAGATTAGTGGTATTGTTATTCATGGTGATAAACGTGGTCGTACAATAGGTTTCCCTACCGCAAATGTTCAAGCATTAGAGGGAACGTATATTCCAGCAAGCGGTGTCTATGCGGTGCGTTTACTTGTTCAAAATAACTGGTATGATGCTGTTTGTAATGTAGGCTATAAACCGACTTTTAAAGATCCCAATGATAAACAGCTATCTATTGAAGTTCATATTTTAAACTTCAATAAAAATATCTATGGGGAAGAAGTGCATGTCACTTGGTATAAACGTATTCGAAGTGAACGAAAATTTGAAGGTATTGAGGCACTAAAGACCCAAATTGAAAAGGATAAACAAGAAACGATTCGCTACTTTAATGATCTTTAGTCAGGGCAATGTTTTTACTTGCTTGACTAATTATTTTATGGTAACATTCATAAGTGCATAACTGCTTAACCTTAGCTCGGTAGATCGATGACTCCAACGTTTACTGTGCTAATGGGGATACATTATTATTTAGGAGGTCCATATAAATGGCTATTTCAAAAGAACGTAAAAACGAAATTATCGCTGAGTACCGTACTCACGAAAGTGACACTGGTTCACCAGAAGTACAAGTTGCAGTATTAACAGCAGAAATTAACGCGCTAAACACACACTTACGTACACACAAAAAAGATTTCCACTCTGAGCGTGGTCTTCTTAAAATGGTAGGTCGTCGTCGTCACTTATTAAAATATCTTCGTGAAACTGACGTACAACGTTACCGTGAACTAATCAACCGTTTAGGCTTACGTCGCTAATTAATAGCAAGTTTTAGACTGTAGACATATTAAGATTGTCTACAGTCTTTTTTTATCATATAATTTTGTTCATTAGAAAAGTCATAACTTTTTATATGAAATGCAAAATTAGTAGATTCTAAGCATCTCCTATTCCTATCGTTCATTCAAACATTGTGTAGACTGTGAACAAATGAAAGATGATTTTAATACTATTGTTTACTAAAGAAGGGTGAGTTGAGTGTTTAATAAACTATTACGGGAAAATTCGATTGTTGCTGGCATACTAACCGTTATTCGCATTTACTTAGGATGGCATTGGCTGACAGCAGGCTGGGGAAAAGTAGTAAATGATTTTGATGCCACTGGCTTTTTAGCTAATGCAGTAGCAAATCCAGTGACAAGTGGTAGTGATGGAGAAATAATGTACCCATTATATGTGAAATTTATGGAAGCATTTGCTTTACCAAATGCGCCGCTTATTAATATCCTGATTCCTTGGGGAGAAGTGTTAGTAGGGCTTGGACTAATTCTTGGCTGTTTAACAACATATGCAGCATTTTTCGGCATGGTAATGAACTTTGCTTTTTTACTAGCAGGTACGGTATCCAGTAATCCTTGGGATATTTTATTATCCATCTTTATTGCTGCAGCAGGTTATAATGCGGGTAAATTTGGACTAGATCGCTTTGTGATACCATTGTTTAGAGAAGAATTAAAAATAACGAATACAAGTGATAATTAAACGAAAACTATATCTAAAAATACATAGTACAGACTGATCTCCTAGTCACAATCTCTTAATAAAACGGGGCAGTTCATAAAACCTTTTGTTTCATAGAGAGCGGATTTTCTCCAATAAATAGCTAACAATTTTATATAGTATAAGGAATTTGTTGATCGTCCCTATTGTGAGAACATATAAGCGCACTGGCGAGAGGATATAATAGTTAATTGGAGTCACAGCATTGTAATGGAAATTGACCTTGCGACATCTTTCCGCTCATCATTAGTCGATTAGGATACTATACATGTTATAATAAATCTATTGGATAAATCTGCCCTTGAAAAACATTGTGCTGGGGAGTAGTTATAACTAATCGAGAAGAACGCTATGAAAGAAAAAACTACAGTATATAAGGATAAAATGCTTTTTCAATAAAATATCGAAATAAATCTTAAATAAATTGGCAATAACTGAATTTACATGTATGATGATTTTATGAAATATTTTTTAGCATAGAACAAGCATTTTTGGTACACTTACTATTAGTACATACAGACGAAGTAAGTGTTTTATAAATAGAGAGGGGTTCATTAAATGAACGAAAAGAAAGTCTATTCCTATGAATGGGCTGGCCGTCCACTTGTGATTGAAGTTGGACAGTTAGCAAAACAAGCAAACGGAGCCGTATTAGTACGCTATGGCGATACTTCTGTACTTGCTACAGCAACAATGTCAAAATCACCAAAACCACTTGATTTCTTCCCATTAACAGTTAACTATGAAGAGCGTCTATATGCTGCAGGTAAAATTCCTGGCGGCTTTATTAAGCGTGAAGGGCGCCCATCTGAAAAAGCGATATTAGCAAGCCGTTTAATCGACCGTCCAATTCGCCCAATGTTCCCAGACGGTTTCCGTAACGAAGTACAAGTGATTTCAATGGTTATGTCAAATGACCCTGATTGTACTTCTGAAATGGCAGCAATGGTTGGTTCATCATTAGCATTAGCGATCTCTGATATTCCATTTGATGGGCCAATAGCAGGTGTACAAGTTGGTTATATTGATGGAGAATTTATTGTAAACCCAACGGTGGAGCAATCAAATCAATCGACTGTCCATTTATCTGTAGCAGGGAACAAAGATGCGATTAATATGGTTGAGGCTGGTGCACTTGAAGTACCAGAAGAAACAATGTTAGAAGCAATTATGTTTGGCCATGAAGAAATCAAAAAAATCATTGCCTTCCAAGAGCAGATTGTGGCAGAGGTTGGTAAAGAAAAGTTACCAGTGACACTATTTGAAATTGATGAAACCATTCAAGCCGATATAAAAGCAACTTGTGAGACTGATATGCATGATGCAATTCAAACTGTAGAGAAACACGCACGTGATGAGGCAATCCAAGCTGTTAAAGATCGAGTTATCGCTTCCTATGAAGAGCAAGAAGCAGATGACGAAACAATGAAACAAGTGTATACAATTCTTGATAAGATGGTAAAAGAAGAAGTACGCCGTCAAATCACGGAAGATAAGATTCGTCCAGATGGTCGTAAGCTCGACGAAATCCGACCACTTTCTTCTGAAACAGGCTTATTACAACGTACACATGGTTCAGGTCTATTTACACGTGGACAAACACAGGCACTTTCTATTTGTACATTAGGTGCGCTTGGTGATGTACAAATTATTGACGGTTTAGGTGTGGAAGAGTCAAAACGCTTTATGCACCATTATAACTTCCCGCAATTTTCTGTAGGGGAAACGGGACCAATCCGTGGGCCAGGTCGTCGTGAAATTGGTCATGGTGCTTTAGGGGAGCGTGCACTTGAAGCGGTTATTCCAGATGAATCCGTGTTCCCATATACAATCCGCTGTGTATCAGAGGTGCTTGAATCAAATGGTTCAACATCTCAGGCTTCTATTTGTGCATCGACATTAGCGATGATGGATGCAGGTGTGCCATTAAAAGCACCAGTAGCAGGTATTGCAATGGGTCTTATCAAAAAAGGCGAGCATTATTCCATTTTAACGGATATTCAAGGCATGGAAGACCATCTAGGTGATATGGACTTTAAGGTTGCCGGTACGGCTAAAGGTGTAACAGCTTTACAAATGGATATTAAAATCGATGGTTTATCTCGCAATATTTTAGAAGAGGCACTAACACAAGCTAAAGTAGGACGTATGCATATTTTAGAATCTATGCTTGCAACACTATCAGAACCACGTCAAAAATTATCTGAATTTGCACCAAAAATTGTCATTGTAAAAATTAATCCGGATAAAATTCGCGATGTTATTGGTCCTGGTGGTAAACAAATTAATAAAATTATTGAAGAAACAGGCGTTAAGATTGATACAGAGCAAGATGGCACAATCTATATCTCTTCTGCTGATGAAGCAATGAATGCACGCGCAAAACAAATTATTGAAGATATCGTACGTGAAGCAAAAGCAGGCGAATATTACCTAGCAACAGTAAAGCGTATTGAAAAATTCGGTGCGTTTTGTGAAATCTTCCCGGGTAAAGATGGCTTGTTACACATTTCCGAAATTCAAGAGGAACGTACGAAGCAAGTAGAGGATGTTTTAAAACTCGGTGATGAACTACTTGTGAAAGTGATTGAAATCGATAAGCAAGGTCGTGTGAACTTATCTCGTAAAGTAGTGATACAAGAGGAAAAAGAACGCGCTACACAAGATAAATAATGATTATTCAAAGGCTGCGTACCATGCGCAGTCTTTTTAAATAGCCGTAAAAAATGCTAGAACGATTACTAGTAAGAGAGAAAGAGAGAAGTGGGGGAGATTTTTTGGTTCAAGTACATACATGCCAGAATGGTGTGCGTATCGTATCCGAGCAAATTGATTATGTAAGATCTGTAGCTTTAGGTATTTTTGTCAATGCAGGCTCTCGCTATGAGTTGCCTGAAGAAAATGGTATTACACATTTTATTGAGCATATGCTGTTTAAAGGAACAACGACTCGCTCAGCACGTCAAATTGCTGAGGAATTTGATCGAATTGGTGGAGAGCTGAATGCTTTTACATCCAAAGAAAATACATGCTATTATGCCAAGGTTTTAGACCATCATACAGAGCTTGCTGTTACTATATTAGCCGATATGTTTTTTAACTCTACATTTGCCGAAGAAGAATTGGAAAAAGAACGACAAGTTGTATTAGAGGAAATATTAATGAGTGAAGATGCGCCTGATGATGATGTCCATGAAAAGCTATGGAGTGTAATGTATCCCAATGATGCCCTTGGCTGCCCAATATTAGGCACGGCTGCTACATTAAAAACATTTACAGCAGCAACAATACGACAATATATGGCAAAGCATTATGGCCCTGAGTCTGTTGTTATTTCTGTTGCAGGCAATATCTCAGCACAGCTTCTTGCAATGATTGAACAGCTCTTTGGGCAATACCAGCCCTCACCGCTTGCTGTTGAACCTGTCCTAACCTATCCAGCGTTTCATGCAGGGGAAATTATGAAAATACGCGATACAGAGCAAGCACATCTAGCCATTTCCTATCCAGCAATTGGTGTAAAGGACCCTGATATGTATAGCTTTATTGCACTAAATAGTATTATCGGTGGCAATATGAGCTCCCGATTGTTTCAAGAAGTACGTGAGGAACGAGGGCTAGCTTATTCTATTTTCTCTTACCAATCCTGCTATGCAGACGTTGGTGCTTTTACGATTTATGGTAGCACAAGTCGTCAGCAACTAGGACAGCTTCAGCATACCATTGATGCTACTTTATTGGATATTGTTGCTGCTGGTGTAACAGAGGAAGAGCTGGACAATGCGAAGGAGCAGCTAAAAGGAAGCTTTGTGCTTGGCTTAGAGGGCACAGGTGCACGCATGAATCGCAATGGGACAAGTGAGCTTGTGCATCGCAAGCATCGTACAGTGGATGAGGTACTAGCGTCCATTGATGCGATCTCCATGGAGTCAGTAGATCGCTTAATTGCGAAAATTTTAAAAGCCGAACCAGCGATTTCAATTATTGGACCGAGTGAATAAAACGTTAAAGGAGAAGTCGTATGTCAAAGCCGCTTGATATGCAACAAATCACACAAAGCTATAAAGCATTTCTCCAACATAAAAAAACATGTGTATTAAGCTTTGTTGATGGAGAAGGAAAGCCTTTTAGTAGCACGACACCATTTGTATATCTAAATGGCAAATTTTACGTGTATATGAGCCGTATTGCCGAGCATTATCCATTAATGGAGCAGTCAACGGTAGTGGATGTACTATGTGTCGCAGATGAGGCAGCAACAGCGAATCCATTTGCCATAGAAAGAGCACGCTGGCAATGTCAACCTCAATACTTAGGAAATACAGGCTATGAGGAAATATTCGCAGCCTTTGATCAACAATTTCATGCAAATTTGATGGTGATATTGCGCTCTCTCGATTTTTCTCTATTCGAACTAACACCACTCGAAGGTCGCTATATTATTGGGTTTGGTAAAGCCTTTACGATTGACCCTATCACGGATACATTAACCCATATTGTGATTGATAAAAAATAGGTTGCCTAGTGAAGGCAGCCTATTTTTATACAATTTCTCTTTCCATATAATAATAGCATTTTCGAAAAATAATAAAGCCTATCTGGGATCACCCTCTAAAATTCTTTTCGCTGGTAGATAGCTGTTGCAAGTAAAGAGGATAGCCAAAGTATGAATAAACCAGCAAAGGGTGTTATGTAAACAAACTGCTTTAAATTTGCTAGTGTTATCGTTATATTTGGTAAATACTCTTTAAACAAGCTTACTAGAGCACCAGGCATAAAACAAAAAGCCATCAGGACAAAGCGACCTTTTATGGAGCCAAAGTGAATATAAATTGGTAATAATACAGCTAATAGACAAAGGGCGAATGCTGCAATTAGCGAAAAGTTTAGGAATAGGTCTGTGATTATTTCTTGCTGTGTGAAAAAATGAATAAGCAAAACGAGAGGTAAGGCAATAATCAGACCGATCATCAGCAATAAAAAGCTAAGAATATATTTACTAAGCACAATATCGCCTTTTGTAAGAGGAAGTGTATTGGCAAAGCGATCCCATTTGCTTTGTTCATCATAGGTAAGAGCAATCATCGCTTGCATTGTCACAATAAAAACAACAAGCGTTAATAGGATGGCGCTTTGTTGCGTAACAATCGCCATTATAAGAAGAAATAGCACAATAAAGGCCTGTGTTTTGAATTGGCGCTGAATCGTGATTAAATCTTTTAAAATAAGACCTACCATCTTTCAACACGACCTTTCACATAAAATAATAAAATATCCTCAATGGATGGTTTTTCAAGCTTAAATGCCTGATTCACTTCATTTTTCAGCACTAAAGCTTCCATACCAAATGTGCCATTGCGCGTTCGTATAATAGCGTGCTCTGGCAAGTCGTTTACTTCCTCATTTGAGCCTTTGAAAATACCGTATTCGTATAAAAGAACATCCTTGCTTTCGCTCAATAAAATTTCACCATTATGAATAAGCGTAATATAATCTGCAATTTTTTCTAAATCGCTTGTAATATGGGAAGAAAATAAAATGCTGTGGGTTTCATCCTGCATAAATTCTAAAAATAAATCTAAAATTTCATCGCGAATAATTGGGTCGAGTCCACTTGTTGGTTCATCTAAAATTAAAAGCTTTGGATGATGGGACAGTGCCAAGGCAATCGATAGCTTCATCCTCATCCCTCTCGATAGCTCCTTCACCTTCTTCCTCTTTGGTACGTTAAATTGAACTAATCGTTCAAAATAATAGCTGGAATCCCATGTTTTAAAGAACTTTTTCATAATTTTGTCGAGCTGTGTCGCATTGAGCGTTTCGGGTACATATAAATCGTCAAAAACGACACCGATGTCGTTTTTTATCGATAATTCATGTTCGACAATATCTTTGCCAAAAAGCAAGATTTCGCCATATTGTTTTTTTAGTAAATTCAGCATGCATTTAATCGTTGTTGATTTCCCAGCGCCATTTTCGCCGACAAAGCCCATAACGGTTCCTTGAGGCACTGCAAAGCTTACATCTTTTAATGAAAAATTTCCAAGGCTCTTATGTAAATCATGAATTTCAATGACATTCATTTAATTGTCCTCCTCTAACATTAATGATAGTAACCCCTGCAATTCCTCTTTTGATAGACCAGCTGTTTTGGCAATTCTTACAGCCTTCTGCAAATGCTCCTCCACCTGCCGAAGTAACTCCTCACGTAAAAAATCCTGATTGCGCTCGGTGACAAAGCTACCTTTTCCAGCGACTGTTTCGATAAAGCCGTCTCGTTCTAAATCGGCATAAGCTCGTTTGGTTGTCATAACGCTTATTTTTAAATCCTTTGCTAGCGCACGTATTGATGGCAGTGCATCACCTGCTTGTAATTTATTTGCTAGAATGGCTTCTTTGAGCTGGATAGTGATTTGCTCATAAATAGGTTTATCACTGGCATTGCTTAAATGGATATGCACAAATCCTCACCTCTTATAACTGTATATATACAATATATACAGTAGCCAACAGAAATGCAATATATTCCTTCTTTAAGTAGGGGCACGATTTGCAAAAACTCGGCATATATTGGGATAACGGCTCAAGGAGGGAGATGAGGCATGTTACTATCTGAAATGGTGGATAAGGAGTTAATTCAAGTTGAGGGTGGTGTCCATTTCGGCATTTTGGCACATACAGAATGTCTATTGGATGTACAAACAGGTAAAATACATGGTTTTGAAATTGTGAAAGATAAATTACCATTCCAAAAAAAGAAAATGAAGGTTAGTGAAATGATACCTTGGCATGAAATTATTTTAATCGGTGAAGATCGTATTTTATTTAATAAGACATCGACCGTACAATCAGAATATTTACAGTGAGGTGAGCTTTTGGAAAACGAAAAGTGGCTTGTTATTGGTGAAGACTCCAGATTAAAGGAATTAGCAGCCATGCTTAGAAGTCCATCGAGAACAGTATTTTATAAAAGAACATCTGTTTGGAATGAGGAGTTAAATAAACTTGTTTTAGAATTTCAGCCTAATAAAATTGTATTACCTATTCTTCCATTGAAAATAGAAGTAGAACAGTTATATGGCATTTCACAAGTTAAATTTTATACAGGTCGTTTAACGATGCATTGGAAGCAATTACTAGCAATGAATAAATCTATTTGCTATTTGCAGCAAGAATCTTTTATTTGGCAAAATGCTCGATTAACAGCAGAGGGATTTATCGCTACGTTTTACGGACTCGAGCAAAAATGTATTTACGGACAAAAGTTTACCATCGCAGGCTTTGGACGCATCGCCAAAATGCTCGCCTCTTTACTTGTTAAAATGGGTGCTGATGTGCATATTGTGGCACGCTCTGTTGTGCAAGTAAGTGAAGCCAAAGCATATGGCTATAAAGCAACAAATTTAGATGATCGTAAATGGTCGATTCATGAGAGCATTTTTATTAATACCATTCCAGCTAAATGGATTACAGAGTCATTTAGGGAGCATATTCCAGCAACTTTATATGATTTAGCTTCAGAGCCTGGTTGTTTAGATATAGATGCTGAGCAATTGCAAACTTATGTACTCTTGCCATCATTGCCTGGGAAATACTTTGCACATGATGCGGCGAAAATATTGTGCAAAGCAATAGAGGAGGAAGAAAATTGTTAACGGGGAAACGAATTGGGCTAGGTATTACAGCCTCTCATTGTACGTATGAAGATGTCGTACCTAAAATTCAAAATTTTATTGATGTAGGAGCAACCGTTATTCCCATTATTACACACTCGGTCTTACATGCTGCTACGCGCTTTGGCACAGGAGAGGAGTGGATAGCAAAAATAGAGGCATTAACAGGCGAAAAGGTGATTTCTTCTATCAAGGAGGCAGAGCCATTTGGACCATCCAATCCATTAGATGCAATGGTCATTGCACCAATGACAGGTAATAGCATTAGTAAATTTGCTAATGCGGCAACAGATAGCCCTGTATTAATGGCTGCAAAGGCAACATTGCGTAATGGTTCACCTGTTGTTTTAGGGATTTCCACAAATGATGCTCTTGGTTTAAATGGCATTAATATTATGAAATTATTAAATGCCAAAAATATTTATTTTATCCCATTTGGTCAGGATGCTCCCCAAACAAAACCAAATTCATTAATTGCTGATTTTGATCAAATGGTAGCAACGGTTCATGCAGCAATTACGCAAAAAAAACAATTACAACCACTATTGATACAATATTTTAAATAAATTATAGATTACACACAATTTTCAGTATTTTTATGATACAATAGCACACATTATGGAACTTGTATTCAAGGAGAGATGATAGATGACAAAGCAGTTAACAGTTGCGGTTGTTGGGGCAACGGGGGCAGTAGGCTCAAAAATGATGGAGCAATTAATTAAACGTAACTTTCCAATAGGAACAATTAAATTTTTAGCCTCTGCGCGTTCAGCAGGCAAACCAATCGAATTTAATGGTCAAACATATACAATTGAAGAAGCGACACCTGAAGCTTTTGAAGGCGTCAATGTCGCTTTATTCTCCGCTGGTGGTTCGGTATCGGCTGTACTTGCACCAGAGGCAGCTAAGCGTGGAGCAGTTGTGATTGATAATACGAGTCATTTCCGTATGGATCCAGAGGTACCGCTTGTTGTACCTGAAGTGAATCGTGGCGACCTTGCAAAGCATAAAGGCATTATCGCCAATCCAAACTGTTCGACAATTCAAATGGTTGCTGCGTTAGAACCAATTCGACAAGCATTTGGATTAACAAAAGTAATTGTTTCAACATATCAAGCTGTTTCAGGTGCGGGTGTTTCGGCTATCCAAGAATTAAAAGCACAAAGCGAAAACTGGGAAGCTGGCAAAAATGTAGAAGCAAATATTTTACCAGCTGCTAGCGATCAACGTCATTACCCAATCGCTCGTAATGTTATCCCACAAATTGATAAATTCACAGATAATGGATTTACATACGAAGAAATGAAAATGATTAATGAGACAAAAAAAATCATGCATGCACCAGCACTAAAAGTAGCTGCTACTTGCGTTCGTGTGCCAGTTGTTTCAGGTCACTCTGAATCTGTTTATATTGAAGTAGAGAAAGAAGTATCAGTCGAAGATATTTTTGACGTGTTACGCAATGCACCAGGTGTGGTATTGCAGGACGATATTACAACGCAAACTTACCCAATGCCAATTTATGCAGAAGGTGAGGATGCTACTTTTGTAGGACGTATCCGTCAAGATTTAGATAATAAAAAAGGATTCCATCTATGGATCGTTTCTGACAATCTATTAAAAGGCGCGGCATTAAACTCTATTCAAATTGCAGAGGCAATGCTTGAGGATAACTTACTATAAGAGGGGTGTAAGGATGAATTTAGGTCGAATTGGAACAGCCATGATTACGCCATTTAAAGATGATGGCACAATTAATTACCCAGAATTAGAACGTATTATTAATCATTTAATCGACAATGGTACAGATTGTATTGTTGCTTGCGGTACAACTTCTGAAAATCCAACAATGTCGACTGAGGAAAAAATTGAGGTTGTACGCTTTACTGTCGAGAAAGCAGCAGGTCGAGTACCTGTCATTGCAGGTACAGGAGATAATGAAACAGCCTACTCAATTATGATGACACATAAGGCAGAGGAAAATGGTGCAGATGGTATTATGCTAGTAGCACCATACTATAATAAGCCAAATCAACGAGGTATTTTTGCCCACTTTGAAACAATTGCCAAACAAACAAATTTACCAGTTATGCTCTATAATGTTCCTGGACGAACAGGTGTGAATGTGACCTATGAAACTTCTGTTGCCTTAAGCAAGATTCCTAACATTGCTTGGATCAAGGAAGCAAGTGGCAATTTAGATCAGATGGGCGATATTATTGAAAATGTTGATCCTGTTGATGATTTCTTAGTGTATAGTGGGGATGATGGTTTAACATTGCCGCTCATGGCAATTGGCGGAGCAGGCGTTATTTCGGTAGCTGCCCATGTAGTAGGTAATGATATGCAATTAATGATTAAAGCGTT
Source organism: Lysinibacillus macroides (assembly GCF_001281525.1). GTDB lineage: Bacteria > Bacillota > Bacilli > Bacillales_A > Planococcaceae > Lysinibacillus > Lysinibacillus macroides. The sequence continues at coordinate 480,881 of NZ_LGCI01000005.1, forward strand.
TGAAGAAGGGAACCATGAGCTAGCAGCTAAAATTCATCGGGCTTTATTACCGCTAGTACGTGCGCTGTTTGCTCAACCAAATCCATCGCCTATTAAATACGCGATGACTAAATTAGGCTTTGACACACTTAATGTTCGTCTACCAATGATGGAAATGACGGATGAAGAAAAGGCGAACTTTGACCGAATTTGGGATACGTATCAAGAAAAAGCGAAAAATTTTAGATAATAGCTCAAAATAAGGCTAGTAGAAAAATCAGATCCTATCTCTGATTTTCTACTAGCTTTTTATAATGAACAGATTCAGATTCAACAAAGGGCATGGAGTCATTCAAGCTCAATGTCTTTTAGTATTTTTTTACAGGGTAGAAGTTTTGTTCATAAACAACTATATATGAAGAGCTTTGATAGAGGGCGTGATAGCAACCCTGACCCTTGTTTCAATTAATGGCTTTGATGATACTAAATAAAAGCCCTTCAGTTGGTGTTTTTCCAGCTACTAGCAGTATAAAATTTCAGGAAAATCTATTTTCACTGTGAAACATGTATTTTTAATTTGTGCAAAAGCTGTGCAAACCGTATAATAAATGTTAAGTGGTTGCTGTTCGGGATATTTTTAGGAGGAAATAAATTGACAAAAAAGAAAAATGAATTAATCCGTATCATCCCTCTTGGGGGCGTGGGCGAGATTGGAAAAGCAATGTACGTAGTAGAAATTGATGAAGAGCTATTTGTGGTGGATAGTGGTTTAATGTTCCCAGAAGACGAGATGCTTGGTATCGATATCGTCATTCCTGATATTACGTACTTAGAAGAAAACAAAGAACGTGTAAAAGGTATTTTCTTAACACATGGCCATGAAGATGCTATTGGCTCTATTGCCTATGTGTTACAAAAAGTAAAGGCTCCTGTGTACGGATCGAAATTAACAATTGCTCTAGCAAAAGAACATTTAAAAGAATTACCTGCACCCTATCAGGTAAAGTTTTTTGAAGTAACCAACCGTAGTCGTATGAATTTTAACTCAACGTATGTAACATTCTTCCATACAACACATAGTATTCCCGATTCGTTAGGGGTAGTGTTCCATACATCTGAAGGCGCAATTGTTCATACAGGAGAGTTTAAATTTGATCAATCCGCGACAGGAAAATTTAAGCCTGATTTAGCAAAAATGGCCCAATTAGGGGAAGAAGGCGTCTTTATTTTGTTATCTGAGTCGTGTGAAGCAGAGCGACCAGGCTATACGACATCGGAGATTGTGATTGAAGAACAATTATCAAAAACATTCCACTCAGCACCAGGTCGTATTTTAGTAGCTGTCTATGCATCAAACTTTATTCGTATTCAACAAGTGTTTGCTCAAGCTCAAAAGTCATTCCGTAAAGTAGTAATTGTTGGTAAACCTTTAGAAAAAGCTGTAGATTTAGGTGTTCAGTTGGGCTATTTAACGGTGGATGAAGAGACGATTATTCCAATTTCAGAAATGCAAAAATATCAAGATGATGAAATTATTATTATTATTACAACAGGAAATCGAGGAGAGCCACTGGATGCATTAGAAAAAATTGTGCGTAAGCATCATCGTGATATTAAAATTAAGCAGGGCGATACAGTATTAATTACATTTACACCTTCTCCTGGTATGGAGGTGCAAATGGCAAATACGATGAACGCTCTGTCAAAAGCAGGCGCTGAAATTTTGACTTCCAGCAAAAATGTCCATGTATCAGGGCATGGCAGTCAGGAAGATCTAAAGCTTATGCTCAATTTAATGCAGCCAAAGTATTTTATCCCTGTGCAAGGTGAATACCGTATGCTTATTGCACACTCTAAGCTTGCGCAGCAGCTAGGTATGCAAAAATCACAAATATTTATCGCTGATAAAGGGGATATCGTAGAATATAAAAATAATAAAATGCGTATGAGTGGACGTGTACAAGCTGGTAATGTCTTAATTGACGGGATTGGTGTAGGTGATGTAGGCAATATTGTGCTGCGTGATCGTAAATTATTGTCGCAGGATGGGATTTTTATTGTCGTCGTGACATTAAATCGAGCACAAAAGAAAATTGCCTCTGGTCCAGAAATATTATCACGAGGCTTTGTCTATGTACGTGAGTCAGAGGAATTAATGATTGAGGCATCTGATATTGCTAAAAATGTCATTGAAAAATATGTTGGCAAAGATACATTTGAATGGACAAATATTAAGCAGGAAATTCGAGACACATTAAATACGTATTTATTCCAAAAAACAAAGCGTCGTCCGATGATTATCCCAATTATTATGGAGTATTAAGAATCAGATAATTATTAAAGCTTTGCAAAAGAAAGGATTTTCTCCCAATTACGGTGGAAAATCCTTTTTTTGAAATTATTAGGTTCTACATGCTATGATTAGCTGCATATATAAAGTGAACCTTCAATCAATGGGAGGCTGTATGGTCCCTCTGATTGGACATTTCACTAATCGGGTTTTTACAGGCTGCCCGCCCTCACTTCAACTTTGAAGTAGAGGTCTGACGCTACGCTTTCGGTACAAAAAAGATTGTTAATACGGGATAAAATGGATTGCAGAAGAAGGTGAAATAGATGGCAGTAAGTAAGAAAAAAAAAGCGACTAAAAGCAAGGCAACAACTGAGAAAAAAGAAATGCATCCGCTTATGTATGAAATTCTAGGTTTACTCTTCATTGCGTTAGCAATCATTATGATTTTTGAATATGGTGTGATTGGGCGTACGTTACAAACGATCGCCATGTTTTTTTTAGGCAATTTGCATTTTGCTGTGCCATTTATGCTCGTATTTATTGCACTATTATTGATGATTGGCCGTAAAAAAGTAGGGATGAAGGATCGTTTAATACTGGGGATGTTGCTGATTATTATGAGTTTAACCATTTTTAGTCATGGGATCTTATTTGAGCAATTATCAAAATCAGGTGGTTTATTATCTGACTCTGTGTTACGTGAATCATGGCGAATTTTAATCAGTACAGATGGCATTATACACCGTAGTAACGCTTTAGGTGGTGGGATGCTTGGGGCGCTTTTATACAGTGGATTGCATGTTCTCTTCGAAGCAACAGGCGCAAAGGTTGTAGCGTGGGTTATTTTCTTTATTGGCTTAATTCTTGTTACAGGAAAAGCATTAGTGCCTTATTTAGCAGAAAAAATGCCTGATTTATTTGGGAAATGGAAAAAAAAGCATCATGAAAAGAAGAAAAATACACCTAAAAAGCCAAATAATCGTCGCTCGAGAGCAGAACATACAGATGAAATAGCTGCAGAGGAGCAAACTACTGATCATCCAGTATATGAAGAGGAAGAACCTTCTCATGAGCCAATTATTTCTGCCTTTACGCAAAACGTGTCACAGGAGAGAGATGGGTTTGATATTCCACATATGGTGGAAAATGAACTGGAAGAAGCAGTGGAGGATGTCCATATCCAAGGTACGGACGCTGTAGAAAATGCAGATTATCAATTGCCGTCTTATCATTTATTACAATTACCACCTCAGCATGATCAAAGTGGTGAATATTCGGTGATTCAAGCAAATGCTAAAAAACTTGAACAGACATTGCAAAGCTTTGGTGTCAAGGCGAAGGTGACACAGGTTCATTTAGGACCAGCCGTTACAAAATATGAAATTTTACCTGACATAGGTGTAAAAGTAAGTAAAATCGTTAATTTACAAGATGACCTTGCTTTAGCGCTTGCTGCAAAAGATATTCGGATGGAGGCACCCATTCCGGGAAAATCGGCTATTGGCATTGAAGTTCCAAACAGTGAGGTAGCTATTGTGACATTGCGCGAGGTATTAGAATCGAAGGATGGTGCAAAGCCGGAAGCTTTATTGCAAGTAGCACTAGGGCGTGATATTACGGGACAGGCTGTTTTAGCAGAGCTTAATAAAATGCCTCATTTACTTGTAGCAGGTTCAACAGGGAGTGGGAAAAGTGTCTGTATAAATGGCATTATTGTCTCTATACTAATGCGTACGAAACCACATGAAGTAAAATTAATGATGATTGACCCAAAAATGGTGGAATTAAATGTCTACAATGGGATACCTCATTTATTAGCACCTGTTGTGACGGATGCGCGCAAAGCTTCGCAAGCACTAAAAAAAGCAGTTGCTGAAATGGAACGTCGTTATGATCTATTTTCTCATACAGGGACGCGAAATATTGAAGGCTATAATGCACATGTCCAAAGAATGAATGACCAAACAGATGAAAAGCATCCAAAATTACCATATATTATAGTGATTGTGGATGAGTTAGCAGACCTCATGATGGTTGCGTCCAATGATGTGGAGGATTCCATTACACGATTAGCACAAATGGCACGAGCGGCAGGGATTCATTTGATTATTGCCACGCAAAGACCAAGCGTTGATGTTTTAACAGGTGTAATTAAAGCGAATATTCCTTCGAGAATTGCCTTTGCTGTATCCTCAGCCATTGATTCAAGAACGATCCTAGATATGGGTGGGGCAGAGCGCCTACTTGGTCGTGGCGATATGTTATTTTTACCTGCTGGTGCTTCCAAGCCAAAAAGGGTACAAGGCGCCTTTTTATCCGATCAAGAAGTTGAATCAGTTGTTAATTTTGTTATAGAACAGCAAAAGGCACAGTACCAAGAGGAAATGATTCCTACTGAGGAGGAAACAATTTTAGAGGAAACGGATGAATTATATGATGAAGCTGTACAATTAGTGGTCAATATGCAAACAGCATCTGTTTCTATGCTTCAGCGCCGCTTCCGTATCGGCTACTCAAGGGCTGCACGTATTGTTGATCAAATGGAGCAACGTGGAATTGTTGGGCCACCTGAGGGCAGTAAGCCTCGTCAAGTGCTTATCCATCAATATGAAAGCTAAACAAAAAATAGGCTATTAAAAAAGGCTGCTTCTGACTCCTTGTCCATTTATTTGTAATGGAAATTAAAAATGAATGAATTCTATAACAGATTTTATGCAAAACTATTTATTTCATGATGTAAAAGTGTTATATTTATGAACGATTAGTAGGAATGTTGTACATCAGATGTCTGATCTCTGATTTTGGTGGTGATATATGTGACTATTAAAGCAGATCATCGTCATCTCTATCTTCAAGTAATTGATCGTTTAAAATCTGATATTGAGGCTGGCATTTTCAAGGAAAATGAAAAGCTGCCTTCAGAATTTGAATTATCGAAATCACTAGGAGTCAGTCGAGCAACACTTAGAGAAGCACTTCGACTGTTGGAAGAGGAAAATGTAATTGTGCGCCGACATGGGGTTGGGACTTTTGTTAATCCTAAGCCGTTGTTTACATCAGGCATTGAGCAGTTATCAAGCATTTCTTCTATGATCGAGGCAGCGGGTATGGAGCCGGGTTCGCGTTTTTTAAAGGCAACGGAGCACATTCCTTCTGAGGAAGATTTAAAACGCTTCCAATGTGATGACGAAGATAAAATACTCACAATTGAACGTGTCAGAACAGCGGATGGTGAGCCAGTCGTTTATTGTATAGATAGACTACCAGCACGCTTCCTGCCTACTGACTTTGTTGACAAAAAAGAAGTTTCACTGTTCTCTGCTCTCGAACAATCTGGGAAAATTCATGTTGCCTATGCGATTACCTATATTGATCCAGTTGGCTATCATGAGCAAGCTTCACCGATTTTAGACTGTGGACGTGAAACAGCGCTTTTAGTATTAAAACAATTGCATTACGATGAGCATGATCAAGTAGTGCTTTATTCAAAAAATTATTTCCGAGCTGATAAATTCAGCTTCCATGTAGTTCGTAAACGGGTGTAGAACATTTCTAAATTTTTTCCTGCTAATTACAATACCTTTGGGGGGTTAAAACATGAAAAAACGTAAATTTGGTTTAGTATTAACATCAGTATTAGCGGCAAGTGCTATTTTAGGTGCATGTGGTGCAAAAGACGACGACAAACCTGCAAAAGACAATGATAATGCTTCAGGTGGTAACAACACAGAAGAAGCTTTCTCAGTAGCGATGGTTACGGACGTAGGTGGCGTTGATGACAAATCATTCAACCAATCTGCATGGGAAGGTGTTCAAGCTTACGGTAAAGAACACGGATTATCAAAAGGTGATGGTGGCTTCGACTACTTACAATCAAAATCAGATGCAGACTATGATGCAAACTTAAACGCATTATTACGTCGTGACTTTAATTTAATTTTCGGTATTGGTTATATGATGGAGGACGCGATGGCTGCTATTGCGGATGAAAATCCAGAGGGTCAATTCGCGATTATTGATGCGGAAGTACCAGCAGATAACGTTGTATCCGTACTGTTTAAAGAGCAAGAGGGAGCGTTCTTAGCAGGTGTAGCAGCTGCTAAAATGTCCCAATCAGGTAAAATTGGTTTCGTAGGTGGCGTAGATATTCCAGTTATTAATCGCTTTGAAGCTGGGTTTATTGAAGGGGCAAAAGCTGTAAATCCTGATATCGTGATCGAAGATAAATATACAGGTGCATTCGATAAAGCAGATGTTGGTAAAATTACAGCAAACAGCATGTATTCTTCAGGTGTTGATGTAATCTTCCATGCTGCTGGTGCAACTGGTAATGGTGTATTCTCTGAAGCAAAAGAACGTAAGAAAAAAGATCCTGATGCGAATATTTGGGTAATCGGTGTAGATGCTGACCAATACGAAGAAGGTAAAGTGGATGACCAAACAAACGTTACATTAACTTCTATGTTAAAAGGTGTTAATACAGCAGTAGTTGATATTTCAAATAAAGCAAAAAATGGTGAATTCCCAGGTGGAGAAACGCTTGTATACGGTTTAGCTGAAGAAGGCGTTAAACTTGCAGATTCACGAGGTGCAATTCCAGAAGATGTACAAAAGGTAATCGATGAATATAAAGAAAAAATTGCTAAGGGTGAAATTGTCGTTCCAGAAAAAGTGGAAAAATAATTCATCTTTTGATCATCATAAGGGACTTCTTGAAGGACCTTATGATGATTTTTCAATCTATCGTTATATTTAGATTATTTGCAATTCTCTATTTGATGACCATATGAGGTAGTCATAAAGAAAAAATATTGATGGGAACAAATTAATAGAAGAAAGGTTTCAACGATGACCTTTCCTGTGTTAATTTAGCAAAACACCTACCTCTATAGGTGGGATTAAATCAGTGAATAAAGTATAGCCTCTGGTAATGAAAGAAGGCACAAGGGTTTGTTAGCCAGCACTACATATTAAGCGACAAACTTGCGAAGCCTTATCCATTTCAAGCACTGGACGTATTGCTAATCTGTACCATCAGTCATTGTATGCGCTAAGGCAAAATTACTTACTATAGTGCCTATTAAGGGAGTGACAAAATTGGAATATGTGATTGAAATGCTAGGAATCCGTAAAGAATTCGGACAGTTCGTGGCGAATGATAACATCACCCTCCAACTGAAACAAGGCGAAATCCATGCATTGCTAGGTGAAAATGGTGCAGGTAAATCGACTTTAATGAACGTCCTTTTTGGTTTGTATCAACCAGAGGGTGGCGAAATCCGTGTTCGTGGGAAGGCTGTTAAAATTACAAACCCGAATGTTGCCAATGATTTAGGAATTGGTATGGTGCATCAACACTTTATGTTGGTAGAAAACTTTACAGTAACAGAGAATATTATTTTAGGTTCTGAGCCTACTAAAATGGGAATTGTTAATATCAAGGATGCGGCAAAAAAGGTACAAGCCCTTTCTGAAAAATATGGATTAGATGTTGATCCGTATGCCAAAATTGAAGATATTACGGTGGGGATGCAGCAACGTGTTGAAATTTTAAAAACATTGTATCGTGGTGCTGAAATTTTAATTTTTGATGAACCAACAGCATCCTTAACACCACAAGAAATTACAGAGTTAATCCAAATTATGCGACGCCTTATTGCAGAGGGGAAATCCATTATTTTAATTACCCATAAGCTGAAGGAAATTATGGAAGTATCTGATCGTGTCACAATTATTCGTAAGGGTGAAGGGATAGGCACAGTTGTAACCGCTAACACAAACCCTAATCAGCTTGCTGAAATGATGGTTGGCCGTCAGGTTGAATTTAAAACGAAAAAAATTGAGGCAAACCCAACGGAAGAAGTGCTAGCCATTGAGAACTTGGTTGTAACGGATTATCGAAACATTGATAAAGTAAAAGGACTTCATCTGAATGTTCGCAAAGGTGAAATCGTAGGTATTGCTGGTATTGATGGTAACGGTCAGTCCGAGTTAATTGAGGCCATTACAGGTCTACGTAAAATTAAAAGTGGTACTGTGAAGCTAAACGGTCAAGATATTACAAACATGAAGCCTCGTAAAATTACAGAGGAAGGCGTTGGTCATATTCCACAAGACCGTCATAAGCATGGCTTAGTATTAGATTTTCCGATTGGTCATAATATTGTGTTGCAGACATATTACCAAGCCCCAATTGCTAAAGGCTTTGTGATGGATTATAAAAAAGTATCAGAGAAAGCTCGTCAAATCATTAAAGAATATGATGTGCGTACAGGAAATGGTGAAATGACACCAGCACGTGCGCTATCTGGTGGTAACCAACAAAAGGCGATTATTGGTCGTGAAATAGACCGAAACCCAGATTTATTAATTGCAGCTTTACCAACGCGTGGTCTCGATGTAGGGGCTATTGAATTTATTCACTCCCGCCTGATTGAGCAGCGTGATAAAGGAAAAGCTGTTCTGTTAATCTCATTTGAATTAGATGAGGTTATGAATGTATCAGATCGTATTGCTGTTATTTATGATGGACAAATTGTCGATGAGTTAAATCCAAAACAAACAACAGAACAAGAGCTTGGCTTACTAATGGCAGGGCAAAGTAAAAAAAATAACAAGCGTGATGTGAAGGAGGGGAACGACTAATGTCAAATCGTGTCATTAATATCCTCGTTCCTATCGTCTCTATTATTATCGGTTTAATTGTAGGCGCTATCGTTATGGTAGTGAGTGGCTATGATCCAATACAAGGTTATATCGCTCTTTGGACAGGTATTTTTGGAGATTCATATTCAATCGGGAACACAATTCGTCAAATTACACCGTATATATTGGCAGGTCTTGCAGTAGCATTTGCCTTCCGCACAGGCTTATTTAATATTGGGGTTGAAGGTCAGCTGATTTTGGGCTGGCTAGCAGCGGCTTGGGTAGGCTATGCATTTGAATTACCGAAAGTCATTCACTTACCCTTAGCATTGCTAGCGGCAGCAGCTGCAGGGGCGTTTTGGGCCTTTATTGCAGGTTTCTTAAAAGCGAAATTTAAAGTACATGAAGTTATTGCGACAATTATGCTGAACTATACGGCGCTTTATATTGCGAACGCTGTGATTAAAAAATTGTCAGATGGCGGTTTTAAAACAGAACGTGTTCTTGAGTCGGCTTCATTACGTTCTCCATTTTTAAGAGAGCTTACAGACAACTCAAGTCTTCACTATGGAATCATTGTGGCCCTTTTAATGGTCGTAGTGATGTGGTTTATTTTAGAAAAAACAACGCGTGGCTATGAGCTAAAGGCAGTAGGTTTTAACAAAAATGCGGCTGATTATGCAGGTATGAGCGTTAACAAAAATATTATTTTAGCCATGACGATTTCAGGTATGTTCGCAGGTCTTGGTGGTGCGATGGAAGCGCTAGGTACGTTCCAAAACGCATCCATTAAACCAGGCTTTACAGGTATTGGCTTTGATGGAATCGCCGTTGCTCTGCTTGGTGCGAATACACCGCTTGGGGTAGTATTCGGTGCTTCTCTTTTTGGTTCTTTGAAATATGGCGCTCTTAATATGCCAAACGCTGCAGGTATTCCAGAAGAAATTGTATCGATTATTATCGCATTAATTATTTTCTTCGTTGCATCAGGTTACATTATTCGAGTAGGCTTACAGAAGCTGAGCAAGAAAAAGGAGGGACAATAACATGAGCTTTTTAGAAATGTTATATTTCATCATCCCTTCAGCAATTCTTTATGCAACACCTTTAATATTTACAGCTATCGGTGGTGTATTCTCTGAACGCTCTGGTGTTGTCAACATCGGACTAGAAGGCTTAATGATTATTGGCGCTTTTGTTGGGATATATGTAAATTTAGAGTATGCTTCACAATTAGGTGCAGCAACCATTTGGATAGCGATGTTAGCGGCTGTTGTAATTGGTGGGATTTTCTCTCTTTTCCATGCAGTAGCTTCCATTTCCTTCCGTGCTGATCAAACGGTATCAGGGGTGGCTATCAACTTATTGGGCTTAGCTGTTTCTGTCTTTTTAGTAAAAATGATTTATGATAAAGGTCAAACAGATATGATTACACGACCAATTGGCCGCTTTGCTATTCCCTATTTAGAGAATATTCCATTCTTTGGACCTTTATTATTCCGTGATGTTTATAGTACATCGATTTTAGCCTTTGCAGTAGCCATTGGTGCATGGTTTATTATTTATAAAACGCCATTTGGCTTACGTCTTCGCGCAGTTGGTGAGCATCCAATGGCAGCAGATACAATGGGGATCAATGTTAATAAAATGCGTTATATTGCCGTTGTCATTTCTGGGGCATTAGGCGGGCTTGGCGGTGCAGTCTATGCACAAACAATTACAGGTGATTTCTCACATGCAACAATTGCTGGACAGGGCTTTATGGCCATTGCAGCGATGATTTTTGGGAAATGGCATCCAATTGGTGCATTAGGTGCGGCCCTATTCTTTGGGTTAGCACAAACATTAAGTATTGCAGGAAGTCAGATTCCATTTATCGAAAATGTGCCAGCTGTCTATCTGCAAATTTTACCATATGTGCTAACAATTCTTGCATTAGCAGGCTTTATTGGTAAAGCAAATGCACCAAAAGCTAGCGGACAACCATATATTAAAGGGAAACGCTAGGAACAAGGTCACGCTTTAAAAGACTGAGCGAAAGATGCTCAGTCTTTTTGCTATGTCAACTTAGCTAGTACAGTGTATTTTTTAATTTTTCCATACATACTTTGGATTCTTTTTGCAATTATAGACAATAGACATGTATAGTATGTGTAGTACATCGTTATATTAAGAAGGATAGGAGGGTTTCATATGTTTAAAACAATACCTTTTGCAAAAGGTGTCAATTTGCATATCCGACAAACGACCCAATTTAAAACCGTAAATTTTTCAATTAAATGGAGAAGAGCATTAACAGCTAAAAGTGCATCAGAACGTACAGTGTTAACAAATGTACTACAGCACAGTAATGCTAAATATAAGACAACGGCTGCTTTTCGAAGCTTTTTAGACGACTTGTATGGCACTGTGTTATATTTTGATACATCAAAGCGTGGCAATGAACATACAGTGCTGATGAATGTTGAGACTGTGAATGATCATTATTTAGCCAATACAAGTGTGTTAAACCATGTACTTGATTTATTACACACAGCAATTTTTGAGCCAAATTTAGAAAACGGTGTCTTTAAGGAATCCATTGTAGAACGTGAGAAGCAAACCGTTATTCAACGTATTGAATCGATTTTTGATGATAAATCTCGTTTTGCACAGGTTCGTTTGCAACAAATTTTAAGACCAAATGAGCCTGCCTCCATTTCAGCAAATGGTAGTGTAGAGGAAATTCGAAAAATTACACCTGACTCGCTATTTGAAGCCTATCAATCCATGCTTGCTGATGATAAAATAGATATTTATGTCGCTGGCGATATTAATGAAGCAGAAATTGTAGCAAAATTACAGCAAGCGCTACCATTTAAAGACCGCACACCAGAGGAAGTGCCAGCAGTGTTGCCACAACAGCACCCTGACAATGATTATGTAAGAGAACAGCATGAGATGAAGCAAGGGAAATTGCATATTGGCTTTAGTACAGCCGTTAAATTCGGTGATCCAGACTTTGCCAAAATGCAAATTTTTAATGGTATTTTTGGCGGCTATCCACATGCTAAATTATTTATGAATGTCCGTGAAAAAGAAAGCTTGGCTTATTATGCCTCAAGTGCCTATGCTTCACATTATGGTTTAATTTTTGTGGTTTCTGGTATTGAGGCTAAAAATGAAGAAAAAGCATTGTCATTAATTAAAGAACAATTAGTTGCTATGCAGACAGGAACTATTTCAGATTTAGAGCTGGAGCAAACAAAGGCAATGCTGACGAATCAGTTAAAGGAATCCTTAGATTCTGCACGTGGACAAATTGAAATTTTTGATCAATATAAAAATTTACCCGAGGAGTTCTCTGTGGAAGCTTGGGCGAATAAGTGGAAAGCTGTGACGAAGGAAGATGTTGTGGAGATGGCGAAGCAAGTGCAGCTTGAAGCGGTCTATTTCTTATATGGAAAGGAGCAAGCCGCCCAATGAAGACAATTGAATTTAAGCAATTAGATGAAACACTTTATTATGAAAAACTAGCGAATGGCTTAGACGTTTATATTTTACCGAAAAAAGGTTTTTCAAAAACCTTTGTAACATTTACAACTAAATATGGCTCTGTTGATCGTACATTTGTGCCAATTGGTGAAACGGAAAGCGTAACAGTACCAGATGGTATTGCTCATTTTTTAGAGCATAAAATGTTTGAAAAAGAAGACGGCGATGTTTTTCAGAAATTTAGCGAGTATGGTGCTTCTGCCAATGCCTTTACATCATTTACACGTACGGCTTATTTATTTTCATCCACGGATCATATTTATAAAAGTACAGAAACATTATTAAATTTTGTCCAGGAGCCATACTTTACAGAAGCGACTGTTAACAAGGAAAAGGGTATTATTGGGCAGGAAATTACCATGTATGATGACCAGCCTGATTGGCGTTTATATTTTGGGACAATTGAAAATATGTACCATCAGCATCCTGTGAAAATTGATATCGCAGGGACAATTGAATCCATTGACGGGATTACGGCAGATCATTTATATACATGCTACAATACTTTTTACCATCCATCCAATATGTTATTATTTGTAATTGGGGCAGTAGATCCAGAGGAAATGATGACCTTTATTCGTGAAAATCAAGGGAAAAAGGAATTCTCTGAACCTACACCCATTCAACGCTTCTTTGACAAAGAGCCGACAGAGGTAGCCATTAAAGAACGTACATTAAATATGGATGTACAAAAGCCTAAGGTATATGTTGGCCTAAAGGCAAAGGAAACAAATTTATCCGGTCGTGACATGTTGAAACATGAGCTAGCTGTTCAAATTGCGCTTGAGATTATTTTTGGACGTACCTCTAAATTTTATGAACATGTTTATGAAGTAGGCTTAATTGATGAAACCTATGCCTTTGATTTTACATTAGAAAAGGGCTTTGGCTTTGCTATGATTGGATCTGATTCAACAGAGCCGAATCAATTGGCACAGGCCATTCTAGCAGAATTAGCAAAATATGAGGGAGATGCTAAGTTTGAAAGTGCTGATTTAGAGCGAATAAAGCGTAAAAAAATCGGCTTCTTCTTACGTGCACTCAATTCTATTGAGTTTATTGCAAACCAATTTACACGTTATTCATTTAACGATATGAATTTATTTGATGTAGTCCCAGTTCTCGAAGAATTAACGACTGATGATTTGCATAAGGCTTTTGCTTCGATTCAAGGTGAATCTCAACAAACTATATTCAAAATTTTACCAACCAAGCAGGCTGCACAGTGAAAAAGTTTGCGCTTATCTTAGGTGCATCGGGTGAGATTGGTCACGCTATTTGTCGAAGTTTAGCGGAAGATGGCTGGTCCCTCTATATACATTATTCGCAAAATCTTCCAGCAGCACAGGCTTTATACGATTTTCTGTCGAATAATTTCCCTGCACAAGAGTTTATGCTTGTACAGGGAGATTTTTCAACATCCACTGGTGCTGATATGGTAGCTCCACAGATTTTTAATGTGCAAGCTATTGTTTTTGCAAATGGGCAAGCACATTATGCATTGCTGGAGGAAACAGCAGTGGAGGATATGGATGCCTTATGGCGCGTTCATGTACAAAACCCTATGCGACTAACAGCTCTACTTGCTGGCAAACTTCGCAAACATGCTGTTAGTTATGTGCTATTTATTGGCTCTATTTGGGGAGAAGCAGGCTCAGCAGGAGAAGCACTGTATGCGACTGTCAAAGGGGCACAGCATGCCTTTGTTAAATCTTTTGCAAAAGAGGCTGCATTATCTCGTATCAGAGTGAATGCAATTGCTCCAGGTTTTATCAATACATCTATGAACAGCCATTTAAGTCAAGAGGAACTCGATTATATTTTAGAAGATATTCCACTAGGCGAGATTGGACAAACAAAGGATGTAGCTGAAATGGTACGTTTTTATTTGTCAGGGAAGGCTGATTATGTAACAGGACAAATTCTTCGATTAAATGGAGGTTGGTACATATAATACTGTCCTTTGCACATACTACATGTGTAAAGGAGGAGGAGCATATGACCATTTTAGAAAACTGGCAAAAATGGACATCGTTTTTAGGACAAAATGTGATGCAAGCAGAATCAAGCGGTATGCCAAAGCAAATGATTCAACAAGCTGCTGTACAAATTGGTGAATATTTGGCGGCCAATGTCGATCCTAAAAATGAACAAGAGCGCGTGCTGTCGGATTTATGGGGCGTTGCCTCTGAAGATGAAAAGCATGCCTTGGCGAATTGTGTCGTAAAGCTTGTACAAAATAAGCATGTACAGTAAAAAAGAGGAGAGCTAATCTCCTCTTTTTTCTATACACTTCCACTAAAAACGGGAACGTATGTAAGCCTATCTAATACGCATCTAAAAAAATTAGTATGTTTTTAAAAATAACGCTGTAATTCCATGCATTCTAACTTTCCATTACATAAAAAATCAGCTATGATGGAACTTATAAAGGATTTTTTACGTTAACTAATAGGAAGGGAACGAGTGTGTTTGAGCGATTGGTACTTTGAATATGAAATTCAGGTGAATCGCCCTGGATTATTAGGAGATATTGCTTCACTTTTAGGGATGCTTCGTGTCAATATTATATCAATAAATGGCGTTGATGAGGATCGACGTGGTATGTTAGTGCATACAGACAATGATGAAGCAATTGAACGTTTTCGGACAATTGTTTCGACAATGGAACATATTAACGTAACCAAATTTCGACAGCCAAAACTTCGAGACCGTTTAGCGCTTAGACATGGTCATTATATTCCTCGAGATGCGGACGAAAAAAATACCTTCCACTTTGTGCGGGATGAGCTGGGAATTTTAGTCGATTTTATGGCAGAACTCTTTAAAAAAGAGGGACATAAACTGATTGGTATACGTGGGATGCCACGTGTGGGGAAAACGGAATCAGTTGTTGCAGCAAGTGTTTGTGCCAATAAAAAGTGGATTTTCCTATCATCTACAATGATTAAGCAAACTGTTCGTAATAAGCTTGTGGGAGATGAATTTAGTAGTAATAATATTTTTATATTAGATGGTATTGTAACACGCCGTTCATCCGATGAGCGCCATATGCAGTTAGTGCGTGAAATGATGAACATGCCATGTATCAAAGTAGTAGAGCATCCTGACATGTTTGTTCAGCATTCAGAATATAAGATAGAAGATTTTGACTATATTATTGAACTACGTCATCACAACGATGAAGAAATTACTTATGAAATAATGGAAAAAAATCATATGTCCGAATCTGATTCATTTGGAGGATTTAATTTTTAATTTGATGTTAAAGTAGGTGTTATTAGTGGCAGAATTAGGGACTCGACTGAAAGAGGCGAGACTGTCTAAAGGCTACAGTTTAGACGATTTACAGGAAATAACGAAAATTCAAAAACGTTATTTAGTAGGAATTGAAGAGGGCAATTATTCCATTATGCCTGGTTCGTTTTATGTACGAGCTTTTATTAAGCAATATGCAGAGGCTGTTGGTTTAAACGCAGAAGAAATTTTAGAGACTTATAAAAATGAACTGCCAAGTACACCAAACGATCAAGTAAGCCAATCCATAACAAATAGTCCTAGCAGACGTAAGGTAACAAAAGGCCCTTCCAATAAATTAATGGAGGCCATGCCCAAAATTATTGTCGCTTTATTTATTATTGTGATTATTGTGGTAATATGGGTGCTATGGCAATCCAGAAATAGCCCAGCATCGACAGAAGTTGACAATGCAACGCCTGAAATGGAATACGATACGCAAGTCAAACCAATTGATAGCGAAAAAGATAAAAAAGACAATAAAGATGCTCAGACAGATGATAAACAGGATACAAATGCTACAGAAGAAACACCAGCTGATGAAGAACAACCTGAAGATGAAGAAACGAAGCAAACAATTTCCGCGGGTACTGTTGAAGCAGACGGAGCAACAACTTCTTATACGTTAACAGGTACAGATGCACTCAAAATTCGCATTGAAGTTTCAGGTCCTACATTTATTGGGATTCGTAACCAACAGCAACAGGAGTTATTGGAGAGGACAGATGTCTATAATGCTGGAGAGGTAGTGGAATTTGATGCCACTGCTGAAAGCTATGTGCGTATCCGTCTTGGTAATTCAACGCAGGCGAAAATCTTTATTAATGACGAGCCTCTAACGTATGCACAGCAAATTGTCACGCAAAATATCGTCATCAATTTCAATAAAGAACAGTAGTCATCCTGTGGTGACTACTTTCTTTCATCATGAAAGGTGTTAGAAAAATGAACATTCCAAATAAAATTACCATCTCTCGAATCTTGCTTATTCCATTTTTTGTTATTGTGATGATGTTTGATTTTGGCTGGGGAACATTGACATTGTTTGGTGCGGAGATGCCCGTCCATCATTTTGTAGGAGCACTTATTTTTATCCTAGCTTCCACAACGGATTGGGTGGATGGTTATTACGCACGTAAATATAATCTTGTCACAACATTTGGGAAATTTTTAGATCCACTCGCTGATAAATTGCTTGTATCAGCTGCTTTTATTTTAATGGTAGAACTAAAGATGGCACCAGCTTGGATCATCATTCTTATTATTAGCCGTGAATTTGCAGTAACAGGTTTGCGACTAATTTTGGCAGGTGGAGGAGAAGTCGTTGCTGCCAATCAGCTAGGAAAAATAAAAACATGGGCACAAATTGTAGCGATTGCGGCAGCTCTTTTACACAATACAATCTTTACACTTATTGGTATTCCCTTCGATATCATTATGCTTTATATTGCATTGTTCTTTACATTATGGTCTGGGTGGGATTATTTCTATCTAAATCGACGTGTTTTACTTGAGTCTAAATAAGAAAGGTCTTGTGTATCATGAATGCTGAAATTCTTGCAGTTGGCTCTGAACTATTATTAGGTCAAATTACGAATACAAATGCAAAATTTATCTCGAGCCAGCTTTCTGAGCTAGGCATAAATGTTTTTTACCATACTGTAGTTGGCGATAATGCTAAACGTTTAGAGCAGGCTATTGAAGTGGCTGAGTCTCGTGCAGATTTAATTATTTTTTCGGGTGGGCTTGGTCCTACAAAGGATGATTTAACAAAGGAGACAATCGCTCGTCATGTTGGTGTCCAGCTTAAAATGGATGAAGTTGCCTTAACGTATATTGAGCAATTTTTTGCTAAACGAGGTCGTTCAATGACGGATAATAATCGTAAACAGGCATTGGTTTTAGCAGGCAGTGAAGTGTTAGCAAATCATCATGGCATGGCGCCTGGCATGATTTTTAAAAAGGATCAACACACTTATATTTTACTGCCAGGGCCACCGAAAGAGCTAGAGCCAATGTTCCAATTTGAGGCAAAGCCAAAGCTCGCTGCTATGCTTAATGATGGAGGAACGATTGCTTCTCATGTTATGCGCTTTTATGGGATTGGTGAGGCTGAGCTTGAGGTACGCGTTCAAGCTATTTTAGATGCTCAAACAAATCCCACTGTTGCACCACTCGCGTCAGATGGTGAGGTAACGTTGCGTGTCACAGCTAAAGCACCAACAGAACAGCAAGCACACCAGCTGATTGATGCCAAAGTTGCAGAGATACAGGCACTTGTGGGTGACTATCAATATGGGGTCAATGATGATTCGCTGGCCTCCAAAACGGTTGAAATGCTGCTGGATAATGAGCTAACAATTGCTGCTGCGGAAAGTTTAACAGCTGGGTTATTTCAATCTGAGCTTGCGGAAATTCCTGGGGTAGGCAATGCGCTGATAGGAGGCGTTGTTACCTATACAGCTGATGCGAAAGTAAAACAGCTCGGCATTGCACAAAAACTAATTGATACACATGGTGTGGTAAGTAGCGAGTGTGCAGCGGCAATGGCAAGTGCTGTGCGTGAAAAATTTGCTACAAATATTGGGATTGGTCTTACAGGAGAAGCAGGTCCCACAGCACATGATCATCAGCCAGTAGGTACGGTTTGGATTGGTATTGCCATTAATGATGAAAAGCCTCTTACATATTTACTGCACCTATCTGGTATGCGGAATACGAATCGACTGCGCGCAGTGAAATTTGCGTGTCATTATTTAATGCAACAGTTAGAAGAACGTGGTTATAAAAAGCGTTATTAAAATAAGGTGAAAAATAGAAATTTGGGTAGAAGAAAACTATCCAAATTTTTATTTTGAAGAATAAACGAATAAATGTTCGCTTTTTTCTTGCGTGATTTCTTAAAAGCAAGTATAGTAGAGATAGACAAAAACAATGAACCGTTTTCGAAGGAGGAAAATGAATGAGTGATCGTAAAGCAGCCTTAGAACAGGCACTAAAACAAATTGAAAAGAATTTTGGTAAAGGTTCCATCATGAAGCTTGGGGAAAAAACCGACTTAGAAATTGCGACATCTTCAAGTGGATCGTTAGCGCTTGATGCAGCATTAGGTGTAGGTGGTTATCCGCGTGGACGAATTATTGAAGTATATGGACCTGAATCATCAGGTAAAACAACTGTTGCACTACACGCTATTGCTGAAGTGCAAGCGACAGGTGGACAAGCAGCATTTATCGATGCTGAGCATGCGCTGGACCCAATCTATGCCCAGAAATTAGGGGTTAATATTGATGAGTTACTATTATCACAGCCAGATACAGGGGAACAGGCACTTGAAATCGCAGAAGCTTTAGTACGCAGTGGAGCGATTGATATTATTGTTATTGACTCTGTTGCAGCCTTAGTGCCAAAAGCAGAAATTGAAGGGGATATGGGGGATTCTCATGTCGGCTTACAAGCTCGTCTAATGTCACAAGCTTTACGTAAACTGTCAGGAGCGATTAATAAATCCAAAACAATTGCTATTTTTATTAACCAAGTTCGTGAAAAAATTGGTGTCATGTTTGGCAATCCAGAGACAACACCAGGTGGACGTGCGCTTAAATTCTATAGCTCTGTGCGTTTAGAGGTACGTCGTGCAGAGGCAATTAAGCAAGGTAATGATATTATGGGTAACCGTACAAAGGTAAAAATTGTGAAAAATAAAGTAGCGCCACCTTTCCGTACAGCAGAGGTAGATATTATGTATGGAGAAGGGATTTCTAAAGAGGGCGAAACAGTCGATTTAGGTGTAGAATTAGATATTGTGCAAAAAAGTGGTTCTTGGTACGCATATGGGGATGAGCGTTTAGGTCAAGGACGAGAAAATGCGAAACAATATTTAAAAGAAAATCCTGCAGTAATGGAGGAAATCGCTAACAAAATTCGTTCTTCCTATGGTATTGCTGCTGCTTCTTATACAATTGCTGCACATGAAGAGGAAGAAATGGACGAAGAATTACTGTCTCTTCTCGAAGAAGAATAGGATCAATGCATTGCTCTTGCGCTAAAAGTAGGAGCAATGCATTTTTTAGTTATCAGCGCTTCTAGCGGTGTGCAAGAAATGGAATTCAGATCCATAATCCTGCTCTGTTGTCTATATTATTGAATTTTTGTGTAGAATAAAGTAGAGGCAACGCTACAATGACTCCATAAATACTGTTGCCTAAAATAGGGCTTGGTAAAAAAGCCATGAAATAGCTGCTATATCTCTTGAAAATATTTCTTATGTACTGGTTTTAAATAAATACTAGAATGCATAAAATATTTTCTAGTGTAAAAGTATTAGGAAAAATATTCAGTGAATGGATAGGACTTACTTTTTTCTTGATGAAGGCGCACAGACGCCCGTCTATCCTTGACAGAGCTTGAGGCTAGCTATACAATAAAATATGTATAATTTCTGAATTATGACTTTAAATAGGCAGTACATTTGATTATATCTTCATTAAATAACTATTTTAATAAAGAGAAATTACAACTTTCAAAGCTTCCTAGTGAAGGGTCTAACGTTGTGATTCCTTTCCAGTGGATAACTAAATATCTACTGGATGAAGATACAGCCTTTGTGAATAGAGTGGATTTTAGGTAAGTGTAACAAAAATCCCATGTTTTTTCACTAAGGATAACATTGATGTATGCGCCGACTGAAACTGTATTACCCAAATAGCAAGAGGAGGTGTTCATATGGATGGAATTACTATCATCTCCGCTTTGCTTGGACTCATCGTTGGTGCCGCTGTTAGCTATATCTACATGAAAAAAGTGAATGACTCAAAAATCACTGGTGCTAAACATGTTGCTGAAACAATTGTTGAAGAAGGAAAACGACAAGCGGAGGCAATGAAAAAAGAAGCACTACTTGAAGCCAAAGATGAAACTCACAAATTTCGTACTGAAGCAGAAAATGACATTCGTGAACGTCGTTTAGAACTTCAAAAACAAGAGAACCGTTTATTGCAAAGAGAAGAGAATCTTGACCGCAAGGATGATACTCTAAATAAGAGAGAAGCAGGCTTAGAGCGTAAAGAACATGCTCTAGCTGAAAGACAACAGCATATTGAACAGATGGAGAGCAAAGTGGACGAGCTCGTTGCATCACAAAAAACAGAGCTAGAACGTATTTCTGCTTTAACAAGAGATGAAGCAAAAACAATTATCTTAAATGAAGTAGAAAAAGAGCTAGCAACAGATATTGCTGTGATGACGAAGGAAGCTGAAACACGTGCGAAAGAAGATTCCGATAAAAAAGCACGTGAAATTTTATCATTAGCACTACAACGCTTTGCTGCAGATCACGTAGCAGAAACAACTGTATCTGTTGTGAATTTGCCAAATGATGAAATGAAGGGACGTATTATTGGTCGCGAAGGCCGTAATATCCGTACATTGGAAACATTAACAGGAATTGATTTAATTATTGATGATACGCCAGAAGCGGTTATATTATCAGGCTTTGATCCAATTCGTCGTGAAACAGCTCGACTTGCACTTGAAAAACTTGTCCAGGACGGCCGTATTCACCCTGCTCGCATAGAGGAAATGGTTGAAAAAGCTCGTCGTGAAGTGGATGAACAAATCCGTGAAACAGGTGAGCAAACAACATTTGAAATTGGTATTCATAATTTACATCCTGATTTAATGAAAATTTTAGGTCGTATGAAATATCGTACAAGCTATGGACAAAACGTCCTAAAACATTCAATTGAAGTCGCCTATTTAGCCGGTTTACTTGCTGCTGAACTTGGTGAAGATGTAGCACTAGCTCGCCGTGCAGGCTTATTACATGATATTGGTAAAGCAATTGACCATGAAGTGGAAGGTAGTCACGTTGAAATTGGCGTGGAATTAGCAACAAAATATAAGGAACATCCTGTCGTTATTAATAGTATTGCTTCGCATCATGGTGATACAGAGGCAACTTCTGTGATCGCAGTATTAGTGGCTGCAGCGGATGCTTTGTCAGCGGCTCGTCCAGGTGCGCGAAGTGAAACACTTGAAAACTATATCCGCAGACTTGAAAAACTAGAGGAAATTTCAGAAAGCTATGATGGCGTAGAAAAATCTTATGCGATTCAAGCTGGACGTGAAATCCGCATCATTGTACAACCTGAAAAAATTGATGACTTAGCTTCCCATCGTCTTGCACGTGATATCCGCAAACGTATTGAGGAAGAACTAGACTATCCAGGTCACATTAAAGTAACAGTCATTCGCGAAACACGTGCTGTGGAGTACGCGAAATAATATTGAAAGTTAGAGGTTTCTTTAGATAAATATCTGGAGAGCCTCTTTTTTACTGGAGTAGAAAGCTTTATTGACAACAGGATTATTATATTTTTGCTTAATTATCCTCCTAGCGTTACAATTAGGAATGTTATTCTAGGAGCGTTATGAACATAGCCTTATAATCGAAGAAAAGGCGTAATGGAAAGAAAGAGTGGTTGAAAAAATGAAGGTTTTATTTATTGGTGATATTGTTGGTTCGATTGGTCGAGATGCAGTAGAAAAATATTTACCTCGCTTAAAAAAGAAATACAATGCTGATGTGGTCATTGCAAATGGTGAAAATGCAGCAGCAGGACGTGGCATTACTCATAATATTTACAACAGCCTTTTACAAATGGGTGTAGATGTCATTACAATGGGCAATCATACATGGGATAATAAAGAGATTTTTGATTTTATTGATGACGCAGATTATTTAATACGTCCTGCCAACTTTTCTAGTGAGGCTCCAGGGAAAGGCATGGTGCAAATTTCTAAAAACGGTGTGACATTATCGGTGATTAATTTACATGGTCGTGTCTTTTTGCCTCCGCATGAAGATCCATTTGCGATGGCAGATCAATTAATTGAAGAGGCTCATCAAATATCGCCACTTGTCTTCGTGGATTTTCATGCAGAAGCGACAAGTGAAAAGATTGCGCTTGGTTGGCATTTAGATGGTAAGGCTTCAGCCGTTGTTGGTACGCATACACATGTACAGACAGCCGATGCAAGAATTTACCCAAATGGTACAGCGTATATTACAGATGTCGGTATGACAGGCCCATATGATGAAATTTTAGGCATGATAAAGGATAGTGTGATTTATAAATTCCAAACAAATATGCCAGCTCGCTTTGAAGTGCCGAAAAAAGGACGCGAGGTATTAAGTGGCTTCTTTGTAGAGATCAATGATAAAACAGGAAAAGCTACTTATTGTGAACGCATTTACATTAATGAAGATTACCCATTTCAAGGGTAGAGAAGTCGAAATATGTTTGTGAACGGGTGTGGTAGGTTTCTTTGTCAAACTAGTCTATTTCCTTCTTGCGGAGCATAAAATGTGCTACGGACAATAACTTGAGGTCCAAAAAGGGGGACATAAGTTGTTGAGCGTAAACACTATTCGCGAAACGGGGAGGAATAATTGTGGATTCATTAAAAGTATCATCACGCTCTAATCCAAATTCAGTTGCAGGTGCATTAGTCGCGGTAATCAGAGAAAAAGGGCAAGCAGAAATGCAAGCAGTTGGGGCAGGTGCACTTAACCAAGCCGTGAAAGCAGTGGCCATTGCACGCGGATTTGTAGCGCCAAGTGGCACAGATTTAATTTGCGCGCCAGCGTTTGCCGATATTTTAATTGCTGGTGAAGAACGTACAGCCTTGAAGTTGCTAGTGGAAAAACGTATTCGATAAAAAAGTAATGAAGTAAAATGCCTTGTCACATAATAATGTGGCGAGGCATTTTTTCGTCTTCCTGTTTACATATGATAGATGTCACTTGAAATAGGAACTTGATTTTGCTTAGATTTGAAAATTACAACTTTTTGAACAGGATGTTCAGTCAAAGGTCTGATTTTCGCCTAAATCGTTGAGAAACAATAGTGCAGAAGGGTTTCTTCGTGTTAAACTTATGAAGGAAAAATAATAGTATACATTGGATTTAAGGAGTTGTTGACATGTTACATCAGCTTTCATGGAAAGTCGGTGGGCAACAGGGTGAAGGGATTGAGAGTACAGGCGAAATTTTCTCAATGGCAATGAATCGTTTAGGTTATTTCCTATATGGTTATCGTCACTTCTCTTCTCGAATTAAAGGTGGCCATACGAATAATAAGATTACAGTTCGTCCAACAGAAGTACGTGCAATTGCGGATGATTTAGATATTTTAGTGGCGTTTGATCAAGAAACAATCGATGTCAATTATCAAGAGCTAACAAACACAGGTATTATTTTAGCCGATGCAAAATTTGACCCTGTGAAGCCAGAAGATTCACAGGCGCCATTATTTGCTGTGCCATTTACAGAAATAGCAGCGGAGCTTGGTACATCGTTAATGAAAAACATGGTGGCTATCGGAGCAACAGCTTCATTGCTTAATTTAGAGGATGCAGTGTTCCAAAATGTAGTCGATGATATTTTTGGCAGAAAAGGTGAAGAGGTTGTTCAAAAAAATATGGAGGCGATTGCACACGGCCATCAGATTATGAATGAGCTTTTAGGGGATCGTGTTGGAGAATGGGCGCTTGCCCCAGCAGATGGCAAACGTCGTATGTTTATGATTGGCAATGATGCCGTGGCACTTGGCGCATTAGCTGCTGGTACACGCTTTATGGCAGCATATCCAATTACGCCAGCCTCTGAAATTATGGAATACTTAATTAAAAAATTACCAAAATTCGGTGGTGCAGTCATTCAAACAGAAGATGAGATTGCCGCAGCAACAATGGCGATTGGCGCTAACTTCGGTGGTGTTCGTTCCTTTACCGCTTCTGCAGGTCCTGGTCTATCATTGATGATGGAGGCGATTGGTCTTTCAGGGATGACAGAGCAGCCATTAGTGATTGTTGATACACAGCGTGGAGGTCCTTCAACGGGCTTACCAACAAAGCAAGAGCAATCGGATTTAATGGCAATGCTGTATGGCACACATGGAGAAATTCCAAAAGTGGTCATTGCACCTTCTACAATGGAGGAAGCATTCTTTGATACGATTCAAGCGTTTAATATTGCAGAGGAGCTACAATTACCTGTTATCTTAATGACGGATTTACAATTATCATTAGGTAAACAATCTGTAGAGCCATTTGATTACAGCAAAATTGACATTCGCCGTGGTAAAATTGTGACAGATGAGCTGGAAGAAGCGGCAGATAAAGCTTATTTCAAGCGTTATAAAGATACAGAGGATGGGGTTTCTCCTCGTGTGCTTCCTGGTACATTACATGGCATTCACCATGTGACAGGTGTGGAGCATGATGAAACAGGGAAGCCATCTGAAGCAACAGGCAACCGTCAAGTACAAATGGACAAACGTTTCCGTAAGCTAGCTCATTTAAAATTTGAGCAGCCTGTCTATACAAATACACCATATGATGACGCTGATATTTTATTAGTCGGCTTTAACTCAACGCGTGGAGCGATTGAAGAGGTGCGGGAACGATTAATTGCACAGGGTATAAAGGTTAATCATGCCCATATTCGCTTAATTCACCCATTCCCATCTGCGGAAATGGCGCCTCTGATAGCACAGGCGAAAAAAGTCATTGTTGTAGAAAATAACTATACTGGCCAATTAGCTAATATTATGAAGATGAATGTTGGGGGTCACGATAAGATCGCAACAATCACTAAATATAATGGTACACCATTCTTGCCAGGTGAATTAGAAAATCGTGTGAAGGAGTTGACTCGCTAATGGCAACATTTAAGGATTTTCGTAATACAGTGAAACCAAACTGGTGCCCAGGCTGTGGAGACTTCTCCGTACAAGCAGCTATTCAACGTGCTGCTGCAAATGTCGGCATTGAGCCAAATGAACTTGCTGTTATTTCAGGGATTGGCTGCTCAGGTCGAATTTCAGGCTATATCAATTCCTACGGTTTCCACGGGATTCATGGTCGTGCATTGCCAATTGCACAGGGTTTAAAAATGGCTAATCGTGATTTACATGTCATCGCTTCTGGTGGTGATGGCGACGGCTTTGCTATTGGTATGGGGCATACAATTCATGCCATCCGCCGTAATATTGATATTACGTATGTTGTGATGGACAACCAAATTTATGGCTTAACAAAAGGTCAAACTTCGCCACGCTCTGCTGCTGGATTTATTACCAAATCTACACCAGGTGGTGCGATTGAGCCATCATTGAAACCATTAGAGGTAGCATTAACAAGTGGTGCGACATTTGTGGCACAGGGCTTCTCTACAGACATTAAAGAATTAACAGCACTAATTGAAGCTGGTATTAACCATAAAGGCTTCTCGTTTATCAATGTCTTTTCACCCTGTGTAACGTATAACAAAGTGAACACATATGATTGGTTTAAAGAAAACCTAACAAAATTAGCGGATGTTGAAGGTTATGACCACTCAGATCGTGGTATGGCGATGCGTACGGTGATGGAGCACGAGGGCTTAGTAACAGGTATTATTTATCATGATACTGAAACAACATCGTATCAAGAAAAAGTACCTGGCTATTCTGAGCTACCATTAACAGATATTGATATTAAAATGAGTGAGCATGATTTTAATAAGCTTGTACAAGAATTTATGTAAAACAAGAGGAAAAGCATTTGGGATGATTGTATCTCAAATGCTTTTTTGTATTCGTGAATTGAACAAGAATAAATCATTGCTTTTATAGGTGAGCATTGCGCTTGCTGAGGTTGGCAATTTCCACCCAAATGAAGTTAGTAACAGAAGTTCAATTTGTAGCGTTTTTATGTCATAAGGTATCATTCGCACCTGAGTAAACAAAATTGTATAATAAGGGTAATAACAACTGTTCATAAGTGAGGTGATACCATACGTGAAATTGCGAAATCCACATGATAAGTTTTTTAAGGAATCCTTTGGAAATGTCGCTGTAGCGAGGGATTTTTTGTTGAATTATTGCCCACAGGAAGTATTGCAAGTATTAGATTTAAGCACACTAGAACCACAGAAGGATAGCTTTTTAACACCTGAATTAGAGGAAAGCTTCTCAGATTTATTATTTAAGGTAAATATTTGTCAGCGAGAAGGCTATTTATATTTATTGTTTGAACATAAGGGTTATCCAGATAAGGGTACAACCTTGCAGCTCTTGCGGTATATGTTGGATATTTGGGAAGCCAAGCGCGTAAAAGAACGTGCAAAGAAGCTCCCAATTGTCCTGCCATTGGTGATTTATCATGATGAAAGGCAATGGAATTCACCAACCAGTTTGGGGGAACTACTTGATGGCTATGAGGAATTGCCAGAGGCAGTAAAGGCTTATGTACCAAATTTTAACTATTTATTTTACGATTTATCTAACTATACAGATGAAGAAATACGAGGAGAAGTCCAAACACGTATTTTATTGACCTTATTCCGCGATATAAAAATTAAAAGCGGGGAAGCAGTTCTTTTATCTGTATTTCGCGCCTTTCGTTATTTAGAGGAGCTAGAAGACAAACAATCGGCAGTTGGTTATGTGGAAACGATGTTACGCTATATTTATGAAGGCGGAAACGATTTAACAAAAGAAGATATGAGCAAAATCATCAAACGTCTTGAAAACCATGAATTGAAGGGAAGTGACCTAGCAATGACATTGGCGGAGATTTTAAGAAATGAGGGTCGTGAGGAAGGCAGACAAGAAGGTAGACAAGAAGGCGAAATGCAAGCTTTATCGAGAATGACAATTATTCAACTAACACAAAAATTCGGTGAGCTACCTGAGGAGCTAAAGCATAGAATTAGCCAAGCAAATATCGAAGCCCTCAATCAAATTGTATCCAATATTTTTACAATTAGTGATTTGGATGAAGTAAAGGGCTATTTATTTCAATAAACAAGACGAGGTTGTAGTTACCTCGTCTTGTTTTTAGTATAACAACGCCATTGCATGTTTTTGAACAATTTGTAAAAAGCGAAAAGCCTTTCTTTTCTTTTTAGAAGAATAGTGTAAAACCAGAATCGAAAATTGCTATATAAATTGAACTAAAGCTTCTATCTCCTTCAAAATGGGTAAAGTATACAAACTTATTGTCGAAAGGATGATCCCACATGTTACGCAATGAACAACGAGAAGAACTTCAAACGGCGATGCGACAAACAAAGGATAAGCGACTATTTGAGCGGTATCAGACTGTATTTCTACACCTTGAAGGAAAAAATAACGTTGAAATTGCGATGATCATTCAACGCAATCGAGCAACTGTTGGTGAATATATTAAAGCCTATAAAAAAGAAGGCATAACAGGTTTACGCATGGGGATTTCTACAGGTAAACCACATCGTTTGACCATCGAACAACGTGCTGAGTTGGCTGAGATTGTCACAACGAAAACGCCTGCTGATGTGGGATTTGCACCGTATACGAATTGGACGCTCGCGTTACTCGTTTCACTCGTGAAACGTGAATGGGCTGTGTCCTATTCTTTACGTGGCATGTCTAAATTATTAGAACGCATGCAATTTAGTCATACGCGCCCTACCTATACGTTGGCGAATGCGGACCCAGAAAAGCAAAAAACATTTAAAGAAGAAACATTTCCTGCTTTAAAAAAAGCTATTGTATGAGGAAATCGATCACCTTCTCTTTCAAGATGAGTCCATGATTCGTGACTACCAAGCCATTCAAAAGTCATGGTTTCCAAAAGGGAAACAGCGTCAAATCCCCACATACGGTAAGCATCAAGGCGTGAAATTAATCGGTACGTTAAATTATGAAACAGGTGAAATCTTCTGCGTCGAAGAAGAGAAATACGATGCAGAAGTCTTCCTGCGTTTCTTAGAAAAAGTCATTGCTCATTACCCAAATGGAAAAATTGTCATGATCCTCGATAACGCTCGCATTCATCATGCGAAGCTCATTCAGCCTTTTTTAAAGCTGCATCAAAATCGATTACAACTGGTGTTTTTACCACCTTACAGCCCGCAATTGAATTTAATTGAGGGGCTATGGAAATGGTTGAAAGACAGCGTCATTCATAATGTCTTTTTTTCAAGTACATCGCAAATCAAACTCGCTGTTCGTGAATTTATCCGTTGTCAAAGTGAAGATACACAAGGTATAATCGACCGACTTTGTGTTAGGTTCTAAAGTTCAATCTATATATATAACAATTTTGGATAGAATATTATTGTTATTAGACATGGAGCCTTTTCATATATGGGTTATTATAATATTTGAGCAATAGGACATTCGTATTTTTGAGTACACAAGCAAAGATGAGACGATACAAGCACTACAGATATTCCATAAAAATACATATTATCATATGCAAAGTAAACCAAAGAGTAACAGGTGAGTGTAGCTGTTACTCCTTTTTGTTTGTCTTTTCATTTTTTTCTCCGCTATTGCCTATCATGAAGACGATAAATAGGTAGCTATATAGCAATAAATCCTGTAGAAATACAGGTCACAACAATTTTCATAGATAACACTAGCATTAAAATTTCATAAGATGCCGCACAACATGGCAGATAATTGACAAGGGTTTAAATGATTCTAGTGTTGATATCTATTTTTATATTCGCGAGTATTGCCTCTGCTTGCAAATGTTCGCTTCAGCTTTGTGGGTATTTTAAAAAAAGATAAGTTTTTTCATTTTTATAATTAAATATTACTAACAAATAATATATTATAAAGATAGAAAATATTGTGGCAATCCGCTCTGTAACAGCTTTCTCTGATAGAGTCTTTCATCCAGCAGATAATATCACACGCGCACAATTAGCGAAAATTTCAGCAAATTGGCTCATAACTGAAGGTACAAGTTCTGCTAAGGATGTAGCTAGCTATCATTGGAGTGCAAGCTATATTGTAGCACTAGAGCGAGCAGGGATTACATTGGGGGATAATAGAAAATTCCACCCTGAAGCATCTATGACAAGAACCCAATTGGTAGCGTTTTATACTGAGTAATGCAGCAATAAATAGTGAGGCTATCTGACAGCTTCACATCATTATGATCATAGCAAAAAATTTTTATATTGTTTTATATTATTTTATAGTAATATAAAATCAGAAATAGATAATGATACTATTTCTGATGGGGCACGGAATTAAAGAAGAAGGAGGGAATTACAACTAAGGTATTTATTTGTTTACTGTCTAGTTATTCTTGTACATGAATTCTATATAACTAATATTTGTAAAAAAGTTATTGTCAGATGAGGCATAATAAGTGAAGGAAGTGGTTCAATGGAGATTGATATTGATTTTTCAAGTATTCATACTTTTTGGAGATCAACGCATTCTACCTCAAATTGGTTGATAGAAGATATCTATACGAGTCTATATTCTAAATTTGTACATCGACTTGTTGCTGCTGATACAGATGGTTTTGCGACTATTCAGGGAAAACCTGTTATTTATGTAGCGAATCATCAGACAGCTATTGAGTCGATGTTGTTTTCTATGATTGTAGGGGGTCTGACCCAAACGCCGATTTGCTCATTAGCGAAGATGGAACATCAACAAAGCTGGTTAGGTCAATTGATTTCGCATAGCTCGTTATATCCAGGCTATCATCCCCATCGTAGCATGATTTTGTTTGACAGAAGGAAGCCTCGGACATTTTTTAAAATTTTAAAACAGATGTCAACTATTTTACAGCAGGAACAGACTTCCCTGTTGATTCATGTTGAGGGTACGAGAGCGATAAGCTGTCGCGAAGCATCAACACAAATGAATAGGAATGTGATTCAGATAGCCATGGAAGCTAATGTGCCAATTGTTCCAGTCCGTTTTACGGGAGGGTTGCCAGTAGAGCCCTTATTAGAGCGCATTGATTTCCCTGTCGGCTTCGGATGCCAAGATTATTACATCGGTACACCTATTTTGCCCGATAAATTGCGGTTACTTTCCATAGAAGAACAAAAAAATATTATTTTGCAAAGTATCCAGCAATTGGGTATTCCCAATGACAAGGAAGTTCCTTATGCCCCTGACAAAGATTTTACAGAAAAAGTAAAGAACTGGATGGATAAAACAGGAGCTTTAGAACCCTATGCGGTTCTTCTGCATACACTTGCTACCTACAGTGATGTGGGGCCTGAAAGCAAGGCGCTGATTGCTGGAATGGAGCAAAGAAAGTTGAATTATCCAGCAAATGAGGTAGCACAATGGTTAAATCAGTTTGCACATTGGATGTATGGAAACAAGAATCTTGACAATAACATACAGGCAAATAGAAGCTGAAATTTCGATTGATAAGAAAGAGGTGGGAACGATAGCTTCCTATTATCGACGCAGTTTACTCTATTTTTTTATTTCCTTTATTGGAACGGGGCTGCAAAACGTAATCCCACAAGCCTTCTTTTCAGTGACATATCCTGATTCCAAAGAACTGTGGCTTTCCATTTGTCTTGTGGCAGGCTCGTTGGGAAGTATCGGGGCTGTGCAGATTTCTCATAAACATCAACTTTTCGTCAGTGACTTGCTAGGAGTAAGACGAACTATTTTCACAATCGGAGGGTTTGTCACCTTGCTTCTTGCGCTTATTCTTGTACTTGAGACAGGCAATGTTACATGGTTTATATGTTCGTTTATTTGGGCACGTGCGATTTCGCAATGGCTTGTTAACGGGCTGGATCAACATTATGTTCAGTCTACATCGGAAGCAGGAATTAAAGCGCATGCGAACAGTGTTACCTTGATGCAACTGCTTGGTATGATAGCTGCACCAGTATATTTTTCCTTTTTTGCTGACATAGGCTGGCCGAATATCCTGTTAATGCTGATATTGACGGGCTTTATTACGTTTGAAGTGTGGAAACAGCTTCAGCATAAGCAGTCTATTGTGGTTCCTACTGTAGGAGTTCCGTTAGATCAAAGACGACACAAACTGGAGTATCAGGACTGGTTGTTTCTTATTTATGTCATCAGCACTGCAACGGGCTCACTACTATTTTCAAGCAATGCGATATTTATTGTCACGGATTTTTATCATCTGAAACACCCGATTGTACAAGGTGGTTTATTATTGACCATTATGAATTTGACCGCAATCATTTCAGTCATTATCAATAAAAGAACAATCCAAATAAAACAAAGTATGGAATATCGGGGAGTCTTGCTATATGCTCATAAACTTGTCATACTTTCTTCTGTATTGATTGTCCAAATATTTTGTCTATGGCTTCGTCCGGTTGATGCCTATGTCTTTTTGGTGGGCTGGGGAATCGTCATTGGATATTTCTATGGATTGTTCTATTTATTTACTCGATTACTCGTGACCCATCTTGCTGTGACAGAAAACAAACAGTGGGTGCTGTCCCTCTATAATAATCAATCTAGTTACTCAGTTGTTCTTTCATCTGTGGTCCTACTGTTTCTTTCAATTGCTACCCATTTTGCTGGAGTTGATATGATTCCATACGTTCTGGCTGCGATTGCGTTTTTCATTATAAGTGGCTTCGTGGCAGCCATCCTACTACGGTATAGAATTCACCTAAGTAACTGAAATTGTAAATATTGTGTGGGGAAAATTGTATAACTATATATTACTTTTTAATAATATTAACTAAGGAGGTGGAATTATCATGATAAGCTTAAAGAAGCTTAGCTTTTTCATGATGCTGTATGTCGTTATCCAGTTTTCTCTTATCGTTTCACCAACTGTAGAGGCTTCAGAGGCAGGTCAATTTAACCCGATTCGACTACAGACAGGTTTTTTTGGACCTAGTTTTGGGGGCATCATGGGGATGGATATAGATAAAGATGGCAATATTTATGTCGTTGATCACCACACACACAGTTTGGAAATTTGATTCAGATGGTAATTATCTAAAAGATTGGTATAATGCTGATCCAAATTGGAATATTGACCCATTTCATAGACCTGCCTGTATTGCCGTAGATGCGGCAGGGAATATGTATATTACAGATTATGACAATCATCGCATTCAAAAATTCGCATCAGATGATACTTGGATAAAGAGCTGGGGAAAGTATGGGAAGGGCAATGGTCAATTTGACTACTCTTGGGGAATTACAATCGATTCAGCAGGGCATGTTTATGTGGCGGATGCTAGAAATAATCGCGTCCAAAAATTTACATCAGATGGTACATATATAACGCAATTCGGTGGGCTTTCGGAACCTCTTTATGTTGCAATAGATAAAGATGGCAATGTGTATGCGACGAATCGTGATTATTATAGTGATAATCAATGGGTGCAAAAATATAAAGCAGATGGCACATTTTTGACCCAGTGGACTGGGGATTTTAAGGAAGTAGCTGGCATTGTTATTGATGCAGAGGGCAATGTTTATGTGGCGGATGCTGGTAATCATAGCATTAAAAAATTCACATCAAATGGTGAATATTTAACGGAATGGGGTGGATTTGGTACGGGCAATGGTCAATTTAACTATCCAACTGATCTCGCAATGGATTCGGCAGGGAATATATATGTAACCGATACACGGAACAAGCGTGTGCAAAAAATGACGCCCTTACCATCTACAGCAACTTTAAGCAGCCTAACTGTGAATACAGGCACTCTAAATCCAGCCTTTTCATCCACAAGAGATAACTATTCAATCAATGTAGCTCATAATGTATCCACATTGACCATTACGGCAAAAGCTGAGGATGCGCTTGCAAAAATCAATGTAGAAGGAAAGACGCCAGCTACGGGCACATTGAGCGAGCAAGTCGATCTAGATGTGGGGAATAATAGTATTCCTATTATTGTTACGGCTCAAGATGGTCATAGCAAAAAAACCTATATGCTAACTGTAAAGCGAGCACCATCGACAGACGCGACCTTAAAAAGCTTAACGCTAGACCACGGTACATTAAGCCCAGCTTTCTCAGCGAATCGAGAGACTTATACCGTGCAGGTAGCACACACGGTATCCGCCCTCCAAATTACAGCTTCGACCACAAATAATGGCGCAAGTACGACGATTAATGGGAGTAAGAAAACAACGGAAACGGTATCGTTAGTAGCGGGGCAAACAAAGACTATTCCAATTGTCGTCACAGCTCAGGATGGCAACACGAAAAAGACTTATACACTAACAGTAACAAGAGCACCATCAAGTGATGCGACCTTAAAAAGTTTAACGACGAGTAGTGGGACAGTAAGCCCGTTGTTTACACCGAGTGAAGAAAATTACACGGTGCAAGTAGACACTAGCGTCACGACAGTAGATGTTGCGGCTATTACAATGGATAGTCAAGCGAACTTCACCATAAATGGCAAGCAAATAATGTTGGAAACCATCTCGCTAGCAGTAGGGCAAACAAAGATCATCCCGATTGTTGTGACCGCTCAGGACGGGAAAACAACAAAAACGTATACATTAACAGTCACACGTGCGCCATCAAGCGATGCCACGTTGCAAAGTTTAACGGTCAGTAATGGTATGGTAAGCCCGACATTCACGGCACAGGAAGAAAATTACACGGTGCAGGTAGAGCATCATGTGACGACAGTGGATGTTGCCGCTATTACAACAGATAACCAAGCAAGTCTCACTATAAATGGAAAACATACAACAGTGGAAACAGTGACACTAGTGGCAGGGCAAGCCGTGTCGATTCCACTTGTCGTCACAGCCCAAGACGGTATAAACCAAAAGACCTATACAGTGATTATAGCACGTGCACCATCAAGCGATGCGACCCTGCAAAGCTTGCTTGTAGATAATGGCATCCTAAGTCCAAGCTTCCAGCCAACAACCACGATCTATACCGTGCAGCCAGCTATTGCTGCTTCTACAATACAAGTGACAGCGCTGCCAACGAACATGGATGCAAGCGTGATGATAAACGGGTATACTACGACAGCAGATACGATTACGTTAACAATGAGCCAACCGATGACCATTCCCATCGTTGTGACAGCTCAAAATGGGGAACGAAGTGTCTACACATTGCTTGTGCAAGAAACGATTATCCCTGTTGCAAGTGTGATGATTCAGCCGACACAATTACGGCTACAAGTAGGGGGGAACCCAGTTGCATTGACAGCAACAGTCTATCCAATAAATGCGAGTAATCAGCGTGTGAGCTGGCGAAGCAATAACCCAAGTGTGGCCACTGTCGATGAACATGGCAGAATCACACCAAAATCGGCAGGTCAAGCAGAAATTGACGTCACAACAGTAGATGGGGGGCAAACAGCCACAGCTTTTATCACCGTGGGGCAGGTAGTAGTTGGGAATGAATCAACACCAAGTCCAGCACCGATGGAAGAGCCAACAAGCGGCAATAATCCCTCTCCACCAACCTCTATGACAATTACATTTTATACAAATGGAGGTACAGCGCTGGAGTCGATTGAGGTGGCTTACAATATGAAAGTAAGTAATTTACCAGTGCCTACAAGAGAGGGCTACCAATTTGATGGCTGGTATTGGGATGAAGCATTGACTATTGAGTGGACTAAGGAAACAGCTATAAGGGAAAACCTGACACTCTATGCAAAATGGACAGCATTACCAGCGAAGGAATCGGAACCTCCAAAAGAATCACAGCCTAAGCCATCAATTGTAACTTTCCGAGATATTGACAAGCACTGGGCACAGGAAATGATTGAGGCATTAGCAACGCAGGGGATTATTCAAGGCTATGAGGATGGCACCTTCCGTCCAAATGAGTCGATCAGTCGGCAGCATGTGGCAGCGCTAGTAACAAGAGCTTTTTCATTTGAATCGGTACGAACAACAGATGATCTTTCTGATGTTACCCCAATGAATCCATATTATGGGGCAATACGCACATTACAGCAGGCTGGAATGATAGATGGCACAGAAGAGGGGTTGTTCCTGCCAACCGAAAAAATGACACGCGCTCAGCTAGCGAAGGTGCTTGTTGGGATGATGGGGCTAAAGCCAGAAGGAACAACTTCATTTAGCGATGTAAGTAGCGATCATTGGGGGGCAGGCTATATTGCCTTATTAGAGCGTGAAGGCATTGCACTTGGCGACAATGGCTATTTCTATCCAAATAAACCTGTGACCCGTGCACAGTTCGTTACATTTTTATATCGTATCATGTATATGCAGTAGGGATTGGTTCAAAAGAACCCCCCGTTCTGCATGAACAACAAAAGTGCTTGGAAGTATCTAGTTTCTTCCAAGCTTTTCATTTGATCCATTCTATTCAGTATATTGTTTGTGTAAAGTTTTTCATGGTATCCTATTAATAGCTTTTATTTTTAAGGGAGGTATCTGTGATGGCAGAAAGAGGAAGACCTAAAGGCGCAAGTGGAGAAGAAAGTCGGGCATTACTACTTGAAATAGCAGCAAAAGAATTTGCACAGCATGGATACCACGAAACAAAGGTGAGTTCGATTGTAAAAGGTGCATCATTAAGTCAGCCTACATTTTATTTATATTTTAAAAATAAAGAGGCTATTTTTGAAGAATTAGAAAATTTATTTTACCTACGACTAATGGAGTATGCAAAGAAAAGTCGTTTACAGCCTCAGCTAGAGTCACCAACAGTTAAAGCGCGTATTGTCCATAATTTAAAGGAATTATTAACATTCTTTTGCAAGAACCCAAATTTAACGCGCATCGGGTTTTATTTGTCTACAAAGGCAAATGATATCAAGACACAAATTGTTCAGCAAATTAAAGGAAATCTTGATTTTGAAGTAAGTGCAGGCTATTTTCGTAAAAATCTGGATACACAAATGGTTGCAGAGTGTTTAATCGGTATGATTGAACGATTAACGTTTATCCAATTACTGCCTAAGAAAAAAGGGCCAGAAGAAATAGCCAATGATATTGTAGACTTATTAATAGAGGGTATGTTGGATAGAGAAAATAATAGAAAATAGCTTAAAAGAAGCTGGAACAGAACGCTATTATTTTGAAAAATAGCGAAAATGGATAATAATTTTTTTATTTCATTAAGTTGAATATTCCTCTCTAAATAAAAAAGTGTCAGACTTATTGTAACTTGGTCTAACATTTTTTCTTTTTGTCCCAGCTTTTTTGTATAGTCGGAAGCATTAGACAAGGAAAATGTAGGCGACCAAATAGGAATATATAAACCAACTAAAAGGTCAGATAGAACAGATGCACGTAGCATAGCCTTCCGTATGAAAAAGAGTGTAGAAATTTTGGGAGGATTTAAAGGGAATGAAACAGTATTCACACACCGAAATTTCGAAACACACAAAACTATATTAAGTGGTGATTTTTTTCGTGAAACAAATGCTTATAGTGTATTCTATCATTTATTTAATCCGTCAAATATATTAGATGAAACAGCACTTCTTAATGGTGTCACAATTACGGATGGGCGTGCGAATAAATCTTGAATTTATTGGAGATAAAGCATTAACAGCAGGCAGTGATGGTGACTATGGAGGTGCTGTCTATAATACTATAGACCCTCTTTCATAAATTGAAACCTAATGAATGTTGAATTTAATGGAAATTCAACAGCCTTAGGTGGCGGAATTTACAATGGAGCAAGCAGTCTGCTCTTGACAAAGGAAAAGTTTATCTTGGTTCAGCAAATGTCTTTTGTACCGAAAGTATTAGCGATAGGCACAATTCTCCTGAGACATAATTGATTGTTTCTTATATTACGCTGGCGTTCATATAATTCTATATGCTCAGGCTTTAATGCCATTTTTTGTTATTATTGGTTTGTTGCGGCCATTTTTTTAATTTAAGGGATTTCCTAAATAACTGAAATTACTTATATATATAGATTGAACTTTAGAACCTAACACAAAGTCGGTCGATTATACCTTGTGTATCTTCACTTTGACAACGGATAAATTCACGAACAGCGAGTTTGATTTGCGATGTACTTGAAAAAAAGACATTATGAATGACGCTGTCTTTCAACCATTTCCATAGCCCCTCAATTAAATTCAATTGCGGGCTGTAAGGTGGTAAAAACACCAGTTGTAATCGATTTTGATGCAGCTTTAAAAAAGGCTGAATGAGCTTCGCATGATGAATGCGAGCGTTATCGAGGATCATGACAATTTTTCCATTTGGGTAATGAG
Source organism: Lysinibacillus macroides (assembly GCF_001281525.1). Lineage (GTDB taxonomy): Bacteria > Bacillota > Bacilli > Bacillales_A > Planococcaceae > Lysinibacillus > Lysinibacillus macroides. The sequence goes on from NZ_LGCI01000005.1 coordinate 518,626, forward strand.
CAATGACTTTTTCTAAGAAACGCAGGAAGACTTCTGCATCGTATTTCTCTTCTTCGACGCAGAAGATTTCACCTGTTTCATAATTTAACGTACCGATTAATTTCACGCCTTGATGCTTACCGTATGTGGGGATTTGACGCTGTTTCCCTTTTGGAAACCATGACTTTTGAATGGCTTGGTAGTCACGAATCATGGACTCATCTTGAAAGAGAAGGTGATCGATTTCCTCATACAATAGCTTTTTTTAAAGCAGGAAATGTTTCTTCTTTAAATGTTTTTTGCTTTTCTGGGTCCGCATTCGCCAACGTATAGGTAGGGCGCGTATGACTAAATTGCATGCGTTCTAATAATTTAGACATGCCACGTAAAGAATAGGACACAGCCCATTCACGTTTCACGAGTGAAACGAGTAACGCGAGCGTCCAATTCGTATACGGTGCAAATCCCACATCAGCAGGCGTTTTCGTTGTGACAATCTCAGCCAACTCAGCACGTTGTTCGATGGTCAAACGATGTGGTTTACCTGTAGAAATCCCCATGCGTAAACCTGTTATGCCTTCTTTTTTATAGGCTTTAATATATTCACCAACAGTTGCTCGATTGCGTTGAATGATCATCGCAATTTCAACGTTATTTTTTCCTTCAAGGTGTAGAAATACAGTCTGATACCGCTCAAATAGTCGCTTATCCTTTGTTTGTCGCATCGCCGTTTGAAGTTCTTCTCGTTGTTCATTGCGTAACATGTGGGATCATCCTTTCGACAATAAGTTTGTATACTTTACCCATTTTGAAGGAGATAGAAGCTTTAGTTCAATTTATATAGTTTGAAAAAATTTTATATAAACATATATTACTTTCTGATAATATATGTTTTAGGAGGTGATGGCGTTGAGTGGAAAAAAGCTACGTTTATTTGTCCTGTTATATATAGTTCTGCAGTTTTCTTTGGTCGTTTTCTCCTCTGTGGAAGCTTCGGAGGCAGGGAAGTTTAGAACGGTATTAACAGGTTTTAATCAGCCAGAAGGAATTGCGGTAGATAAAGACGGTAATATTTACGTTATTGATGCACGTGACAATTGTATTTTGAAATTCAAATCGGATAACTCATTTCTTAATAAATGGTGTAATCAAATAGGTGGACAGTCAATTTCTTATCCAAAAGGAATTGCGGTGGATGCTGCAGGGAATATTTATATCACAAACTCAAATAACTCAACTATACAAAAATTTAGGGCAGATGGTACGCATATAATGGATTGGGGAGGCTATGGAACAGCTATTGGTCAATTTAATAATCCTAGCAGTATTGCCATAGATACAGCGGGCAATCTTTATATTGCAGATACGTATAATAAACGTATTCAAAAATTTACATCGAATGGCGTATATGTAATGCATTTTGATATAGAGTACTCCCCCTATAATATTACAGTAGATAAATTGGGAAATATATATACTACGAATTTGGACGTTTTACGAAAATATAGAGCAGATGGCACATATTTAATGAAATTTAATGGGAGTTTCAACTTTCCAGATGGGATAGCTACCGATGCAGATAATAATATCTATGTTGTGGATAAAATGAGACATTGCATACAAAAATACGCGGCAAACGGAACGTATTTAGCTCAATGGGGGGCTCAGGGGAAGGGGGATGGTCAGTTTCTTTATCCTACTCAAATAGCAAGCGATACAGCAGGGAGTTTGTATGTGACAGATAGGGATAATAAACGTGTGCAAAAGATGACTCCGTTACCATCTAATACAAACTTAGCTAGCCTAAAGGTGGGAGAAGCCACATTATCACCTTCATTGAATTATCAGGTAGAGGTAGGGAATGATGTTTCGATGCAAACCATTATAGCAACATCATCAGATCCTCTTGCGAAAATTAACATAGAAGGGCAGCCACCATCTATTGGCACATTGAGTTATCAGGCAAATCTAAATGTTGGTGATAATGTGATTCCAATTGTTGTGACGGCTCAGGATGGGTATAGTAAAAAAACGTACACGCTTACGATAAAGAGATTGCCATCAAATGAAGCCACCTTAAAAAGCTTAACAGTCAATCATGGTACATTAAATCCAATGTTTGCAGCAAATGAAGAAACTTACACGTTACAAGTAGAGCATGCTGTAGCAGCGCTTCAAATTACAGCAGAAACAACAAATAATGGAGCACGTATGACCATCAATGGCAATCGGAAAACATCGGAAACGATAGCACTGGTAGCAGGTCAAACCACAACGATACCGATTGTAGTAACAGCCCAAAATGGCATGACGCAAAAAACCTACACATTGGCAGTAACAAGGGCGTTATCAGATGAAGCCACCTTAAAAAGCATAATGGTAGATCATGGTACGTTAAGCCCAGCATTCATGGCAAGCGAAGAAACCTACACGTTACAGGTAGCGCATGCTGTAGCAGCGCTTCAAATTACAGCGGAAACAACAAATAATGGAGCAAGTATGACTATCAATGGCAGTGAGAAAACATCGGAAACGATAGCGCTAGTAGCAGGTCAAACCATAACGATACCGATTGTAGTAACAGCCCAAAATGGCATGATACAAAAAACCTACACATTGGCAATAACCCGAGCGTTGTCAGATGATGCGACCTTAAAAAGCATAACGGTAGATCATGGTACGTTAAGCCCAGCATTTACGGCAAATGAAGAAACCTATACGTTACAGGTAGAACATAGCGTTCCAGCAATAAATGTTGTCGCACTCCCATTAGATAATCAAGCAAGTGTGACTATTAATGGACGTCAAAAAACATCGGAAATAATCCTACTGATAGCAGGGCAAGCAACTCAAGTTCCGATAGTTGTAACAGCCCAAGATGGAGAAACGCAAAAGACCTACACAATGATAGTAATGCGAGCACCATCAAATGATGCCACCTTACAAAGTTTAATAGTAGAACATGGTATATTAAATCCAAGCTTCAATTCATCTGTAACAATGTATACCGTCCAGCCTGATCTTACTGCTGCTACCTTACAAGTGACAGCACTGCCAACGAATGTTGATGCAAGTGTGATGATTAATGGAAAAACCACTACAGCAGATACAGTTACTTTAACAACAGAACATTCTATGACCATTCCAATTGTAGTTACCGCACAAAGCGGTGAGCAGAGTGTCTACACATTGCTTGTACAAGCACCATCTATCCCTGTGACCAGTGTTCGATTACAGCCAGAAAAGTTCCAATTACAGGTAGGTAGTAATCCAGTAGCATTGACAGCAACGATATATCCAAGCAATGCGAGTAATCAGCGTGTTAGTTGGAGAAGTACTAACCCAGTTATTGCCACTGTTGATGAATACGGAATGGTTACAGCTAAATCGGCGGGAAAAACAGAAATTGTAGTAACAACGGCGGATGGTGGTCAAACAGCAACAGCTCTAGTAGTAGTGGAAGAAATTCCAACTAGGAATGAGCCGCTACCAAGCCCAACACCTACACAGCAGCCAATAAACGATAATGATTTTTCTCCACCATCAACTGTAAAAATTATATTGTATGCAAATAATGGTACAGTACTAGAGCCAATTGAAATTACCTATAATACAAGAGTTAGTGATTTACCAGTGCCAACAAGAGAGGGCTACCAATTTGATGGCTGGTATCAGGATGAATCGCTGACAACACCATGGGTTGTGGAGATGCTTGTGCGAGAGGATATAGTACTTTATGCCAAGTGGATAGCATTGCCGGTGGAAGAACTAGAACCACTGCAAGAATCACAGCAACCACCAAAGCCAGTCGAGAGGTTTGAAGATATTGAACGCCATTGGGCACAAGAGATGATTGAGGAACTAGTGACACGTGATATTATTCAAGGCTATGAGGATGGCACTTTCCGTCCGAATGAAGCGATTAGTCGTCAGCATGTTGTCGCACTATTAACAAGAGCCTTTTCATTTGAATCGGTGCGATCAACAGATGATTTTTCAGATGTTTCACCAATGAATCCATATTATGAGGCAATACGTACATTACAGCAGGCTGGAATTATTGATGGCGCAGAGGGGATGTTCCTACCAACAGAAAATACGACACGTGCCCAGCTAGCAAAGGTACTGGTTGGTGTAATGGGACTAACGCCAGCAGGAACAACTTCATTTAGCGATGTAAGTAGCAATCATTGGGGAGCAGGCTATATTGCAGTATTAGAGCGTGAAGGTATTGCGCTTGGTGATCATGGTAAATTCCATCCAAATGTGCCTGTCACACGTGCAGAATTTGTAGCATTTTTATATCGAATCATAGAAAAAGAATAACCAATAAAGGGCTTGAAGAGGGAGTGATTTCCTTATCGAGCCATAAAGTAAGGGACGTCTGAATTCGATGGCGTCTCTTTTTATTTCGTAGGAATAAGTGGTTGGTAAACTGCGAGTATTCGTATATCACATCAGATAATACATTATGCTACAATAAAAGAAAAAAAGAGGCGATGACTGTGAATAACGTCATTGATTTTATTGCAAAGAAAAGAGAACGTGAGGAAAGGCAGCGCGCTCAGGATTTGGAACACTATGTAGCTACGCGCTGTAATTTTCAGCAGCCTGAAAACATTGATGCGCTTGTAGAGGAAAGGCTTATTGAGGTCAAGGATCATTCATTATTTCTGGGCTTTTTATCCATTTTAAAGGACGAGCAAATAGAGCCGCTCGCTATTTTTCAGGATGTATTTCTGTTAGAGCCTGCGCGCTTTGAAATGTCCTACAATATGAAATGGTGGTCAGTAGTTCAGTTGGCGTTTACATTTTTAACAATTCTAAAGGAAAATGAGCCACATACATATGCTCAATTTTTAGGTCTTTCCACATAATCTAGGTAGATAGCGTATACCTAGATTTTCTTTGTATATGAAGTGATGGATAGAGCGGCAAAACGGCTGGATAGCAATGGATAGAACTGAACGATAGACGGATAGCTAGCCATGCTCAAGCTTGCTAATTTAAGTCGAAAACACGACATTTCATGCACAAACCTTGTAGGATATAGCAACTATTCAGTATAATAGTAAAATGGAAATTCAAGTGCATGGATTTCGTTTGAAAGGAGTTACCTGATTGCGATGAATGAGGAACAACGCTTAGCTAATCAACAAGTCAATCAACCAAAAAAAGAAGACAAGCCTGAAAAGGATTATAGTAAATATTTTGAGAAGGTTTTTACAGCGCCTTCGTTAAAGGATGCTAAAAAGCGTGGGAAAGAAGAGGTCAAGTACCACAAAGATTTTAGTATAGCAGAAGAATTCACAGGGATGGGCAAAGATCGTACCTTCTATATTCGTACGTATGGCTGTCAAATGAATGAACATGACACAGAAGTAATGGCTGGGATTTTTATGCAGCTTGGCTATACAGCAACAGATAAGATTGAAGAAGCAGATATAGTGCTACTGAATACATGTGCTATTCGTGAAAATGCAGAAAACAAAGTATTTGGCGAGCTGGGCTTTCTGCTAAAATATAAACGTAAAAATCCAGAAATGCTGATTGGTGTTTGTGGCTGTATGTCACAAGAGGAATCCGTTGTTAATAAAATTTTAAGAAGCTACCCGCATGTAGATATGGTGTTTGGTACACATAATATTCACCGTCTACCAAATATTTTAAAAGAAGCCTACATGTCGAAGGAAATGGTGATAGAGGTTTGGTCTAAAGAAGGCGATGTTATTGAAAACTTGCCGAAAAAACGTCTGGGCTCCATTAAGGCTTGGGTGAATATTATGTATGGCTGCGATAAATTCTGTACGTATTGTATCGTTCCATATACACGTGGTAAAGAGCGTAGTCGCCGTCCAGAGGAAATTATTGCTGAAGTTCGTGAGCTAGCAGCGGCAGGCTACAAAGAAATTATGTTGCTGGGCCAAAATGTCAACGCTTACGGCAAGGATTTTGAGGATATCGATTATCGTCTTGGCGATTTAATGGATGAATTAAGAAAGATTGATATTCCACGGATTCGTTTTACAACGAGTCATCCGCGCGATTTCGATGATCATTTAATTGAAGTGCTTGCAAAACGGGGCAACCTAGTGGAGCATATTCATTTACCAGTGCAATCTGGCTCAAATGATGTGCTAAAAATTATGGCGCGTAAATATACACGCGAGCATTTCCTTGGATTAGTGGACAAGATCAAAGCCGCAATACCTGAAGTGACATTAACAACGGATATTATTGTTGGCTATCCAAATGAAACAGAGGAGCAGTTTGAGGAAACATTGTCTTTATACCGTGAAGTCGGCTTTGAGGCAGCGTTTACGTATATTTATTCTCCACGTGAAGGCACACCAGCTGCAAAAATGGTTGATAATGTCCCTGAAGAAGTAAAAAAAGAGCGTCTGCAACGTTTAAATGAAGTGGTGGGTGAATACTCACGTAAAGCATTAGAGCGTTTAAATGGTGAAATTGTCGAAGTACTAGTTGAAGGTACAAGTAAACGACGCGACGATGTGCTAGCAGGCTATACGCGGAAAAATCGTTTAGTTAACTTTAAAGCACCAGCAGAGGTAATTGGTCAATTAGTAAAAGTAAAAATAACAGAGACTACATCTTATTCACTTACTGGTGAATTTGTGGAAGTCGTAAAAAATGAAAAGGTGGAAGCGTAAATGACACAAGTTTTATATACAAAAGAGGATTTAATTAAAAAATCACATGAAATTGCACATATGATTGCCAATACGCCAGAGGTTGAATTTTTTAAAAAGGCAGAAGCACAAATTAATGAAAATCAACAAGTACGTGAACGCATTGCCAGTTTAAAAAGCTTACAAAAACAAGCGGTTAATTTCCAACACTTAGGGAAAGAAAAAGCATTAAAAATGATTGAAGATAAAATTGCTAAAATCGAAGAGGAAATTAATGATATTCCTGTTGTGCAGCAATTTAAAGAATCACAAGGTGATGTGAATGATTTATTGCAACTTGTATCGAATACAATTGCCAATAATGTAACAAATGAAATTGTTCGTTCAACAGGCGGTGATGTACTGCGCGGTGAGACAGGTTCACAAGTAGCTAACTCTCAGCCAGGTAGCTGCTCTTAATAAATCCTAGCAATCAAAGCTCGAATGACAGCATTCGAGCTTTTTCATGTCTTCTTCTATTAAAGCATTCTCTTGTTATAGCGAAAAAGATTTGGACAATACATTTCATTCTCTAAAAATATATGTTCACCCAATGGGCGCTACCTGCATATGATGAAGTGAAAAGAGTCGAAGGAGGAATTGCGCTGAAACGTTTACGACAAATCGTGACGAAAGCAGTAGTTGCCAAGGGGAAGAAAAGAACGGAAGAGCGTGTTACATTATCACCGACAAATAAACCGACAAGTATTTTAGGATGCTGGGTGATTAATCATACTTGCTCCGCGAAAAAAGTCGGCAAGTTTGTGGAGGTAACAGGAAAGTTTGATGTCAATGTGTGGTATGCCTATAGTAATCACTCGAAGACAGCTGTATTTTCCGAAACGGTTCATTATAAAGACAAAGTAAAGCTGCATTATCGAGAAGGCGAAATTAGTGTTGGTGATGATGTACGAGTACGTGTTCTTCAGGAGCCAAATTGTATTGAAGCCATCATTTCTCCATGTGGTACGAAATTTGAAATTGTTGTAGAGCGTGAAGTCATTGTCGAGGTAATGGGTGAAACAACGATTTGTATCAGTGTGCATCCACTAGACTATGAAGAAGATTGGAGCTTTAAAGATGAGAGTTCATCATCCTCCTCTTCAAGCTCTAGTTCAAGCTCCTCTTCAAGCTCTGATGGAGAAGGCAGGTATGTGTTAGAGTCGTCATCGTTTCCTGATGAACGCCCAAGATAAGTTTATCAAACATCATTTTTTGATACATGCGAAATGCTAGCATCTTAAAAAAAGGTGAAAAAAGCGTTTCGCATGTATCTTTTGTTATAATAAAAGTATCTATTAGGCAAGAGTGAGGGATTTTGAAGATGACGATATATACGCCAATGATGCAACAGTATCTACAGGTAAAAGAAGATTATAAAGATGCCTTTTTATTTTTTAGATTAGGCGACTTTTATGAAATGTTTTTTGAGGATGCCATTCATGCCTCGCAAATTTTAGAGATTACATTAACAAGCCGAGATGCAGGCGCGAAAGAGCGCATTCCTATGTGTGGCGTGCCGCATCATTCGGCTAAAAACTATATTGAAACACTTGTGCAAAAGGGCTATAAAGTGGCGATCTGTGAGCAAACAGAGGACCCGAAACAAGCAAAAGGGGTGGTCAAGCGTGAAGTTGTTCAGCTGATTACACCAGGAACCATTATGGAAGGCAAGGCGCTTGAAGGGAAATCTAATCATTTTATTGGAGCAGCCGAGCAACTGGATGATCAGACATTTGGCTATGCTTATTTGGATTTATCAACAGGTGAAGCAGTGGCTTCTTCGATTAAAGGCGATGGCAAGGCGCTGTTAATGCAAATGCAGGCGTATGGTATTTGTGAGCTTATTGTTACAGAAAGTTTGCAGTTGTTATTGGCTGAGCATGCGGTGAATGTGGGAATTGTTCTTTCTATTGAAGAAGATGAAATGACATTGGAGCAAGCGATAAGCTATTTAGAGGCTGTACCACAAGCATTACAAATTCCATGTCTTCGATTGCTCGCGTATATCGATAAAACACAGATGCGTTCCTTATCACATATTCAGGCATTCACATTTCATGAAATCAAAAATTATTTACACATTGATTCCAGCTCCAAACGCAATTTAGAGCTCATTCAATCCATTCGCGGTGGGGATCAAAAGGGAACACTATTATGGCTACTGGATGATACGGTGACAGCAATGGGAGGACGTAAATTAAAGCAATGGCTACATCAGCCGCTTGCTACACGTTCAGCTATCGAAATGAGACTAGCCATTGTGACAGATTTATTGGAGGAATATTTCGTTAGAACAGAGCTACAGGCCTCTTTAAAACAAGTATATGATTTAGAGCGTTTAGCTGGTCGTGTGGCTTTTGGCAATGTAGGTGGGCGTGATTTAGCACAGCTACGCGACTCATTACGACAGGTGCCGATGATTCAGCAGCAGCTACTGGACGCTGATAAGGACACACTTCAACGATTAGGCACAGCACTAGATAGTTGTGCAGATGTTGAGGCATTCTTAGCACGGGCCATTACAGATAATCCACCCATTACCATTAAAGAGGGAGATGTGATTCGTGATGGCTATAATGAGCGCTTAGACGAGCTGCGTTATGCTGCTCGCAATGGCAAGGATTGGATTGCCCAGCTTGAGCAGGAGGAGCGTGCAAAAACAGGCATTAAAAATTTAAAAATTGGCTATAACCGTATTTTTGGTTATTACATTGAAATTACAAAATCCAATATTCATTTGGCTGATTTAACACGTTATGAGCGTAAGCAAACATTGGCAAATGCTGAGCGTTATATTACGCAGGAATTAAAAGAAAAGGAAGCATTAATTTTAAATGCAGAGGAAGAAAGTCTAACATTAGAATATAACCTATTTGTAGAAATTCGTGATACATTAAAGGCATTTATTCCACGTGTACAAGCGCTAGCAGCAAGTATTAGTGAATTAGATGTATTACTAAGCTTTGCAAGTGTTTCGGAAAAATATCGTTTTACAAAGCCCGAATTTCACGAGGGACGTACTCTTGAAATTATAGAGGGGCGGCACCCTGTAGTGGAAAAAATGTTAAATAAACAAATGTATGTGCCAAACGATTGTGTTCTCGAAGAAGCCCATAATATGATGCTTATTACAGGGCCCAATATGTCTGGTAAAAGTACTTATATGCGTCAGGTAGCCTTAATTGTTGTGATGGCACAGATGGGCTGTTATGTGCCTGCTGAAAGGGCGAAGCTGCCGATTACCGATCAAATTTTTACACGTATTGGCGCAGCGGACGATTTAGCAGCAGGACAATCAACCTTTATGGTGGAGATGCTTGAATCCCAGCATGCTATTACCCATGCTACGAAAAACAGTCTGCTGCTATTTGATGAAATAGGGCGTGGTACTTCCACTTATGATGGGATGAGTCTTGCACAGGCTATGATGGAATATATTCATCATAATATCGGCGCAAATACTTTATTTTCCACGCATTATCATGAATTAACAGCACTTGAAAAGGATTTGCCACGTCTGCAAAATGTGCATGTTTCTGCTACTGAAAAAAATGGGATGGTTGTCTTCCTGCATAAGGTGAAGAAGGGTGCGGCTGATAAATCCTATGGTATTCATGTAGCACAGCTTGCTCAATTGCCAGAGGAGATTTTAGCAAGGGCGCGTGTTTTACTGGAAAACTTTGAAGCAGGTAAAGAGGTAGTGGCTGAAGTGCAACAAGTAACGGAGCAGCCTGTACAGATGTCATTATTTGCAGAGGAGGAGCCTCTTTCACCAGCTGAGGCAGAGGTGCTAAAAAAATTAGAAAAGATCAATATTTTAGGCACTTCACCCATGCAGGCGATGAATATTTTATATGAGCTACAGCAGGAATTAGTCAACGCTAAAAAATAAAGGAGTGATACGAGCGTGGGAAACATACAAATTATGGACGAGTGGCTCTCCAATAAAATTGCAGCAGGGGAAGTGGTAGAACGACCAGCTTCTGTTGTCAAAGAGCTTGTTGAAAATGCGATTGATGCTGGTAGTACGTCCATTGATGTTTTTTTACTAGAAGCGGGGCTTACTTCTATTCAAGTGATTGATAATGGTAGTGGGATGGATGAGGAGGATGCTTTAAAATCATTTTCTCGCCATGCTACAAGTAAAATTTATCAGGAGCATGATTTATTTCGCATTCGTACACTCGGCTTTCGTGGAGAGGCACTAGCCTCCATTGCCTCCGTTTCTAAAATGACGGTGATTACATCTGATGGTGAATCGGGTACATATGTAGAGCTTGAGGGTGGACATATGATGACACATAAGCCTGGCCCTTTACGCAAGGGAACAGATATTACCGTCTCACAGTTATTTTTTAACACACCTGCTCGCCTAAAATATATGAAAACGATTCAAACCGAGCTTGGACATACCATTGACCTGATAAACCGTCTGGCCCTTGGCAATCCACAAATTGCGTTTCGGCTATTGCATAACGGTCAGCAATTGCTGCAAACAAATGGACGGGGCGATGTGCAGCAAGTGCTTGCTGCGATTTATGGTGTACACAATGCCAAGAAAATGGTGTCCTTCCAGGGCGAGTCACATGATTATAAAGTTTCTGGCTTTTTGTCGTTACCAGAGATAACACGCGCTTCGAAAAATTATATGACCATTTTTGTCAATGGCCGTTGGGTGAAGCATTATTTAGTGCAAAAAACCATTGTGGATTCCTACCATACGTATTTACCCATTGAGCGCTTTCCAATTGTTGTTCTTTATATAGAGGGCGATCCCTATTTAACAGATGTGAACGTCCATCCTGCTAAACACCAAATCCGTTTAAGTAAGGAGCCGGAGCTTTTAACATTAATTGGGGAAACAATAAGAGGGGCAATCCGTTCAGTGATGCGTGTACCACAAATGGAGAAAAAAGAAAAGGTTGTAAAGCCTGCCACTGAGCAATTAAATATATGGAAGCCAGCACCTAAAATGGATGTTGACAAAATGAATGTCATTGTAGAAAAGTTATACGATGTACAAGCTGTCAAGGAATCCGCACTTGATAATAGTATAGAGCCAGCGCCTATTGCTACGGTGATGGAGGATAGCTGGCAGCCAATGCTACAGCAGGAGACGGCAGCAGTTGAAGAAGTGCTAGATGTAGAACAACCAACCACGAAAGAACCTTTTCCAGAGCTTGAGGTTGTGGGGCAAATTCATGGCACCTATATTGTTGCACAAATGGAGGACGGGTTTTATCTCATAGATCAACATGCTGCACAGGAGCGCATTAAATACGAATTTTTCCGTGAAAAGGTTGGTCAAGTGAATCCGCATGAACGTCAGGCATTATTGCTGCCACTTACATTCCACTATGCAGCTGATGAAGCCCTTATTTTACGAGAAAATAAGCATGAATTGGAGGCTGTAGGGGTGTTTTTAGAGGAATTTGGACAGTCCTCCTTTGTGGTACGTGAGCATCCAAGCTGGTTTCCTACAGGCGAGGAGCAAGAAATTATTGAGGATTTAATTGAACAAGTGCTTACAACGAAAAAGACAGATGTTAAAAAGCTACGTGAGGATGCAGCCATCATGATGAGCTGTAAAAAATCGATTAAAGCGAATCATTATTTAACAAAGGAGCAAATGGAGGCATTGCTGCGAGATTTACGCAGGGCAGCGAATCCATTTACATGCCCACATGGCCGTCCAGTGCTGATTCATTTTACAACCTATGAAGTAGAAAAAATGTTCAAACGAGTGATGTAGTACAAAGGGGGAGAAGCAATGGGGAAATTTATTTTAGCAATTGATCAAGGAACAACAAGCTCCAGAGCTATTTTATTTAATCATAAGGGTGAAATTGTCCATGTTGCGCAAAAGGAATTTCAGCAGATTTTTCCAAAGGCTGGCTGGGTAGAGCATAATGCCAATGAAATTTGGGGCTCCATTCTCGCTGTGATTGCCGCCGTGCTCACAGAAAGCGGACATGAAGCCAGCGAGGTACATGCGATTGGTATTACGAATCAACGAGAAACAACCGTGGTCTGGGATAAACAGACAGGACAGCCCATCTATAACGCCATTGTCTGGCAATCACGTCAAACACAGGATATTGTCAATGAATTAAAAGAGCAGGGTCATGAAGAACTGTTCCAACAAAAGACAGGATTGCGCCTAGATGCTTATTTTTCAGCGACAAAAATTAAATGGATTTTAGATCATGTGGAAGGTGCACGTGTAAAGGCTGAAAAGGGTGATTTATTGTTCGGTACGATTGATTCGTGGATTGTTTGGCGATTATCAAAAGGACAGGCTCATATTACCGATTATTCGAATGCAGCGCGCACAATGCTTTATAATATTCACGAATTGCAATGGGACCAGGAGCTTTGCCAGCTATTAGCTATCCCCATGTCCATGCTACCTGAAGTAAGAAATTCATCAGAAATTTATACAGCAACAGCACCGAGTATTTTCTTTGGCGAAAAAGTCCCCATTGCAGGTATTGCTGGTGATCAGCAGGCAGCTCTTTTTGGGCAAACTTGCTTTACAAAGGGAATGGCTAAGAATACCTATGGCACTGGCTGCTTCATGCTCTTAAATACTGGACAGCAAGCAGTAAAATCTGACAATGGCTTGCTTACAACCATTGCTTGGGGAATAGATGGAAATGTCACCTATGCATTAGAGGGAAGTGTTTTTGTAGCAGGTTCAGCTATCCAATGGCTCCGTGATGGTCTACGTATGATTCGTAGTGCAGGGGATTCAGAAACGTACGCGAAAAAAGTGGAGCATACGGATGGTGTCTATGTTGTACCTGCATTTGTTGGATTAGGCACACCGTATTGGGATACAGATGCTCGTGGTGCTATTTTTGGCTTAACACGTGGAACCTCGAAAGAACATTTTATTCGAGCAACACTGGAATCATTAGCTTATCAAACAAAGGATGTATTGGATGCAATGGAGGAAGCAGCTGGTACGCCGATTGAAGTATTACGTGTAGATGGTGGAGCTGTCAGCAATGACCTATTCATGCAATTCCAAAGTGATATTTTGCAACTCCAGGTAGAGCTAGCGAAACTTAATGAATCTACAGCGCTAGGAGCAGCCTATTTAGCAGGACTGGCTACAGGATTCTGGCAAAATCAAGAAGCACTAACGGCACTTTGGACAAGCGGGCAAACCTATCAACCACAAATGAAGGAAGACCAAGCAATGGTACTTTATGCAGGCTGGCAAAAGGCTGTGGAAGCCACACGAATTTTTAAATTATAGTTACTGGGGGAGAAAAGTATGTTTTCATTTGAGCAGCGTCCTAAAATTTTACACTATTTAGAGCACTATAGTTTTGATGTACTCGTTATAGGTGGAGGCATAACAGGAGCAGGAATTGCACTGGATGCTGCATCGAGAGGTCTATCTGTGGCATTAATGGAGATGCAAGATTTTTCAGCTGGTACATCAAGTCGTTCAACAAAGCTTATTCATGGAGGGTTACGCTATTTAAAGCAATTCGATGTGAGCGTAGTGGCAGAAGTAGGACGCGAGCGTGAGATTGTATATGATAATGCTGTTCATGTTACAACACCTGAAAAAATGCTCTTACCCTTATATAAAAAGGGCTCACTTGGCCCACTTACTACATCTTTGGCATTAAAGGTTTATGACCGTTTAGCTGGTGTTAAAAAGGATGAACGCAGAACAATGCTAGATGCTCAGGAAACGCTGGCATTAGAGCCCTTACTAAATCCAGAGGGACTAATTGGTGGCGGCTATTATGTAGAATACCGTACAGATGATGCACGACTTACCATTGAAGTATTGAAAAAAGCCGTAGAGTATGGGGCTCTGTGTGTCAATTATGCTGAGATGACAGCGTTTATTTATGATAAGAAAAAACTTGTTGGGGTTAAGGTAAAGGATCATATAACAGGCAGAATTCTTGATGTACATGCCGCACAAATTGTAAATGCAACAGGACCTTGGGTAGATCAAGTACGACAAAAGGATAAAGTGACAGATAACAAGCAATTACGTCTAACAAAGGGCGTTCATATTGTCCTTAGTCAAAAGAATTTTCCATTAAAGCAGGCTGTTTATTTTGATATTGCTGATGGACGAATGGCTTTCGCTATTCCACGTGATGGCAAAACATATATTGGTACAACGGATACGATTTTTGAGGGGGATCCACTTCATCCTGTTGCTACGACAAAAGACGTCGATTATTTAATAGAAGCAGCCAAAAGGGTATTTCCGATGGCTACGATTACAAAAGAAACAATTGAATCGACTTGGGCAGGTGTACGCCCACTTATCTATGAAAAAGGTAAAGACCCCTCTGAAATCTCCAGAAAAGATGAAATTTGGACAGCCTCAAGTGGTTTAATGACCATTGCAGGTGGGAAATTAACAGGCTATCGTCAAATGGCAGAAACCATCGTGGATAAAATTGTGAAGCTTCGTCGTTATAAGCATGCAGGCCCTTGTCTAACACGTGAACTTTCACTTTCAGGTGCAAAAGGCATCAATGCTATTAATTTCCCTGACTATATTGCCTATAAAGCGCGAGAAGGTGTGCAATATGGCTTGAACTATGATGAAGCAAAGCAGCTTGTGCAAAAATATGGCACAAATGTCGATGCATTATTTGACCGTGTAAAATATTTACATGAACATGGCAGCACAATGCCTCTAGCCTTACATGCGATGCTGCTCTATGGTATTGAAGCGGAAATGGTCTATACACCAAGTGACTTCTTTATTCGTCGTACAGGCTTATTGTATTTTGATATTGAGGCGGTCAAACTGTATAAACAGCAGGTCGCACAGGTGATGCAGCAGCGTTTAAATTATACAGAGGCACAAAAAAATATTTATATGGCACAACTAGATGAAGCAATTATGGATGCAATATACTTTGCGAAAGAGAGTGAGTAAGGGATGACACGTTATATTCAAATGTCAGATAAACATTTTATTTTTACTCGCACATTACAGCCTACAGCGCCCTGCATTGGTCATATTCATATTTTACATGGCATGGCAGAGCATAGTGGACGCTATCTTAAATTTGCACAAACACTTACTGCAGCAGGCTATGCTGTGACGATGCATGATCATCGTGGGCATGGAGAAACTGCTGCCTATAATGGCACTTTAGGCTTTTTTGGTGAACACAATGGTTTTGAGCGCGTTGTAAAAGATGTACATGAAATTATTACGTTGTTACACAAGCAATTTGCTGATGTCCCATTAATACTTTTTGGCCATAGTATGGGATCATTTATTACAAGACGCTATATTCAACTATATGGCGATGAAGCGGATAGAGTGATTTTATGCGGAACAGGTAATGTGACAGCATTTCATGCGGTGGGGAATCTTCTTGCTAGGGCATTAGCAAAAGGGCTTGGCAAAGAAACAGAGAGTCAGCTATTAAATCAGCTTAGCTTTGGTAGTTTTAATAGGCAATTCCCAAATCCAAAAACGGCTTACGACTGGCTAACTTCTGTCCAGCAAGAGGTTCAAAAATATATTGACGATCCGTATTGTGGCTTTATTCCCACTAATCAATTTTTCGTTGATTTAACAACAGGCTTTACAACATTGAATCGTAAAAAAGAAATTGCTAAAGCAAGAAAGGATTTGCCGATTCTTTTGATAAGCGGTAGCAAGGACCCTGTTGGTGAACAAGGCTTAGGTGTTTATACAGTTGCTGAGCAATTCGCAGCAGCAGGGATACAGGACGTAACGGTTTATTTATTTGAGAATAAACGCCATGAAATTTTAAATGAAGATAATCAACAAGCAGTTTTCCAAGTTTTATTACGGTGGTTAGAAAAATATGATACAAACTAAAATACAGCAGGCTGAAGTGGTAGCCATCGTTGGCCCCACTGCCTCTGGTAAAACAGCCTTAAGCATTGAATTAGCCAAAAAATATAATGGAGAAATTATTAATGGTGACGCCATGCAAATTTATAAAGGGCTAGATATTGGTACAGCTAAAATTACAGAGCAGGAGATGGAGGGAATTCCCCATCATTTACTTAGCTTTTTAGAGCCAACGGAAGCTTTTTCTGTGGCAGATTATCAAAGGTTAGTACGGGACAAAATTGCAGAAATTCAAGCTAGGCAGAAGCTACCCATTATAGTTGGCGGCTCAGGCTTATATATCCAAGCTGTACTTTATGATTTCCAATTTACTGAGGAACGGGTAGATGAAGCGGCACGTAAAGCTTACTATAATGAGCTAGCAGCACTTGGTCCAGAGGCAATGCATCATAAGCTCCAAAAGCTAGATCCAAAAACAGCAGAAACCATTCACCCTAATAATACACGCCGTGTGATTCGAGCATTGGAAATGTTAGAGTTAAGTGGTGTATCAAAGGCGGCTGAAGCGCAAAATCGTGGACAAGTTCCGCTGTATAAGCATGTTATTATTGGGTTAGGGCAAAATATGCCACGCGAAATGCTATATGAGCGTATTAACCGTCGTGGTGATATTATGATGGAGCAGGGACTTTTAGAGGAAGTAAAAGGCTTATGGCGGCAAAATATTCGAGGTGTGCAGTCCATTCAAGCAATTGGCTACAAGGAATTATATGATTACTTAGATGGCAAATGCTCACTAGAGGATGCCATTGACAGCTTAAAACAAAACTCGCGCCGTTATGCCAAAAGACAGCTCACCTATTTCCGCAATAAAATGGACGTATATTTTATTGCGGTGAATGAGCAATTATAATCTAATGTTTTTCTCTATAACGAGAAAATTCCTTAAATTACTAATTGATAAGTTGGCAGAACATGCTACTATAGGAATGAAGAGGTAGAAAGTTAGCAGGGAGGCTATTGGATGAAATCAGTTAATTTGCAAGATGCGTTTTTAAATCAACTACGCAAAAACAATATTTTTGTAACTGTCTTTTTATTAAATGGATTTCAGCTAAAGGGAACGGTGAAATCCTATGACAATTTTACCGTTTTATTAATGGATGCTGAACAAAAGCAACATCTTATCTACAAGCATGCCATTTCTACATTCGTTCCAGCAAAGCAGGTAGAAGTTTTGGAGACAGAAGGATAAAAGATTATGAAACAGCTAGTGGGTTCTTCGCACTAGCTGTTTTTTAGGCTTCAGGCTATAATAAGAGAGGAATTTGATATTTTGGAGGATAATTAACGATGAAATTAATGGAAACAACACAATTATTAGAGCTATTAGATGCAAATGAGGATCTATATATTATTGATGTGCGTGAAGACGATGAAGTAGTACATGGTATGATTCCTGGCGCACAGCATATCGCCCTTGCTACAATCCCTGAACGCCTAGAAGAATTAGATGCAACAAAGCCATATATTATTGTTTGTAAAGCAGGAGGACGCTCTGCCAATGCCTGTGCGTATTTAGAAGCTCAAGGATTTGATGTAACAAACCTAGAAGGTGGCATGCTTGCTTATGATGGCGAGCTAGAGTTTAAATAATATTGATTTTAAAGCCCTCCTGTTAGTATGCGAGGGCTTTTTGTTTTGTAAAATATGTGCAGGATTGAATAATATTTACTACTAGATAGAAGGCGACTTATGCTTGATAGGAAGAGAAAAATACACGATTGCACAACTGATATGATAGATACAAGAAGGGGAATGACAAATTGTAAACAATCCAGCGAAAAAAGCTCCATTAATTGTTAAAGCTTGAAACGATATTACGCAGACTTCCAAAAATATCCGCAAATTATCTGTTTAAAATCACTAGCGTCGCATAAACAAAGTCTGAATTTTCAGTTTTGGTTTTTCCCGATTTTAATGAAAAATCGAAAACACTAAAACCGAGGTAGTAAACATCCATTTTTTTACTATAACCTTTGACGAGTGCAACAGAGACTAGAAAGCTTTATGGGACGCTATTTTCTTGGATTTTGCGTAACCAAATGTGTGCGGATTTCCATAAAGCAGCTTTTAAATACCGACTAATTTGTAAGTAGGTTCGCTTACTTTTCGTGTTCAACTGGGCCAGTACATTCAAACAGTATACAATCATCGCGATGTAAACTTGGTTATGCACAGCTTGCTCGCTCTGCCCGTAAAACTTTTTGATATTCAAATGTTGTTTCATCCATTTGAAAAACAATTCGATTGCCCAGCGTGATTTGTATAGTTCAGCGATTTCATCTGCACTTAAATCAAATCGATTCGTGAGTAATTGTAACTCGTTTCCTTTTGTATCCAGTACTTTTATCAAACGAAACACATTCTCAGGTCGATTTTGCGTCGTTCCGATGACGACCATTTCATCGGATAAAACCGGTGAATTTTCCGCTAACTCAAATGGTTCAATCAGGCGTATAACCGCATTTTTTCTCAAACGAGAGACGAAGAAGTAGCCTTCATCTGTCATGCGATCGAACCGTTCATAATCCAAATAGCCACGGTCAAACACATACATGCATTCTTTGTCATCAACGAGTACTTCAAGCTGACCGCGATCATGTTCAACCGCGTTTGTAAGCACCGCTTTGTCTGGATAGGAACAACCTTTTTCCATAAAGACAAGGCGCAAATGAAGTTTGATTCCAGATTTGGTTTTACGAAATTTTGCCCATCTATGATTATTCAGGTTCAATGGTAAAGTGCTTGAATCAATGATTTTCGGTGGAGTCGTCATTTTTCGTCTATTTTGAAAATCTGTCTTTTCATGAATTTGTGCAACTAAGTCTAGAAAAATCGTTTGAAAAAACTCAGTCGGAATTTGATTCAGTCGTCTACCTAATTGAGAGAAACTGATCGAATTGAGGTTCGTTGCGTTCTGCAATTCTTCCGAAAAGACACAATCACTTAATGCCCGCAAACTCTCCGTTTCGTGGAGTTGTGCAAATAGTAATAATCTCATAAATGAAGCCATATGAAGCTTCTTTGTATAGTAATTTAATCGGGAGGCTTTCACCAGTTCTTCAACTAAGTCAGTCGAAATAGGTGAAAACCATTGTTCAAATGATGTTTTTCGTGTAAACTTATCCATGCGATGTCCTTTATTTTGGATTTGGATAGGTACCTACCACCAAACCATTATAAAGGCTTTTTTTATGCGATTGATAAGTTACAGAAAATTCTAATTATAATAGTAGGCTTAATTATTTTAATGCGACGCTAGTGGTTTAAAATATATAAAAATTACTAATGTGATTAGTGATAATAAAGTCGTTTAAAAACGCATCATGAACCTCTTGTTTTTACACTGTTTTTCTGTAACTTTCTAAAATAAAGATGTTTAAAATGAGGGAGAATATTAATTACAAAAGAAAAATATTGAAATTCAGAATACAATTGGAGCAATTTTATAAACGCCTACATTATTTCTTCAGAGGTTTTGAGTGCAAGGGAGCGAGCTTTGGATTTTGCACATAAAGGGACATTGGAAAAATTAAAGCAGTAGCGTCTAATTACACTACTGCTTAAGAACTGGTCGCCCCCTTATAGATTCAGTATTGAATCTATAAGGGGGCATAACAATTAATTTTGAGCATTAAACTTCATTTACTTGAATACGAATAGTCATCCCTTCACCAACTTTCGAATCTAGTGTGAATTTTCCATTAAAAGCTTGAACGCGCTCCTGCATACCACGAATACCCATCGAATCAGTACGTATAAGATCATCCACGTTATAGCCTACACCATCATCTGTATAAAGAATTTCAAAGCCTTTCTCTGTGCTTAGTAACTGCACATCCACTGTATCAGCATACGCATGTTTGAGCGCATTGTTTAATAGCTCCTGGAACAGTCGATAAATCATTAAATTTAAACGTTCATCCTCTAAATAAAGACGGTCTGTCGTATAAATTAACATAAAATCCACACGTTTATGAATTTTTTGAATCAGCTTTTCTAGTGCTGCATTTAATCCCAATGTATCCAATAATGGCGGCTTTAAACTCTCGCAATACTCTCTTAAATCATTTAAGGAAATCACCATCTGTTCATGCACCTTTTCAAGCTGTGACGGGATCATTTCTACGTCCTTCCAATGTACTAGCGCATCCATTTCTCTAGCGATATGAAGCTGTTCCTGTAAAATCGTATCATGCAGTTCTTGGGCCAATTGATATTTTTCTTCCTCAAAACGTAGCCATAGTAATTTATTGAGCCATGATAATTCTTGATTACCAGATGCTTTCTTATGCTTGAGCTGCTGTAAAAGCTCCTCGATCATTTTGGTATTTTCAATAAAATTATTTAAGTATAACAGTAATAATTCAAGCCAGAGCAATTCCTCATCTTTCAGGTAAATGGCTTGACGATGGTCGATGACAAGAATTCGTTTAAAGCGAGCATCCTGATGAATAAAGGCTAGGTAAAAATAATCTGTTTTTTGAATATCCCCTAAGCTTAATCGTTCCAGCAATGCCTCATCAATGTGCTCCATATATTCCTTGGATGGATTGTTCAAGATAACCTGATGAGTGTGAAAATCGTAGGTAAGCACAGAAACATGTTCTACCTCAAGCTGTAGCGCCACTTCCTGAGCAAATCGTGCCAACAAATCTTCAATTTTCACCACTCTACCAATACTATCGATAGTAGTATGCAGATGATGAATATAGTCATCTTTGGTCGAGAATAGAATCTTGCGCTTATGATAATCCAGCCGCTCCTTTATATAAAACAGTGCCATTAACGAAAGAAAGGTAAAAAGGAAAATCTCTGTGAGGCGGGCCAACGATAGGCCCGTTAAAAAATAAAGCCCTAGTAATAGCCAAAGGGCAAAGATAAAGGAAAAATAAGAATAATAGCGTAACCTCGAAATATAATACTCCATATCAAAGATCCGTTCAGTAAGCTGTGTGAAAATAAAGCTAAAAGGGATGAACATTAGGAATATTGAACATATATCGGCTGACAATAAAAAATTATGGAAAAAAATTTTTGGTAACGCATAAAGAAAAAGGAATGGTATAAAAGGGATAATAATACTACCTAACAATATTTTTAATTGTGGTACTTTGTATTTAATATAACTAATCACCATTATACTCAGAATAATTACGAGTAATAAGAAAAATAAACCTAAAATAATATTAGATACTGCATAATGTATACTATTGGCAATAATACCAAAAATACTCAAACCTATTACAATTAGCGGAAGTACATAAAAGATTTTAATGTTTTTTATAAATAACCATCTAGTATTCAAAAAGTCAAAGTATTCTTTTAAAAAATGTAATAAAAGCACTAGGCAAAGTAGCATACTACCGCGATTTACTATAATTCCAAAGATATTTAATACTCCTGAAGCGCCAATACTTAAGTAGGCTAGAGAAACAGTTAAAATAAATAATATTAATAAATTAATTAAAATGGTATTTTTAGGTTTTAAATATAAGTATATAGAAATTATTAATGATAATAAGTAAAAAATTGTTGGGACAAGAAAAACAGAATAAAACAGTTGGATGATATCAAAGGATTTAATATTTATGTTGATTGAATTGCCATCAGACTTCATTAAAGTCAATTCATTTGCAGTACGAATCACTAAATCATACTTAATAGTAGCAATTTCATCTACATTTTTCCCATTTATATT
This sequence comes from Lysinibacillus macroides, assembly GCF_001281525.1. Classification (GTDB taxonomy): domain Bacteria; phylum Bacillota; class Bacilli; order Bacillales_A; family Planococcaceae; genus Lysinibacillus; species Lysinibacillus macroides. The sequence continues at coordinate 540,887 of NZ_LGCI01000005.1, forward strand.
TAATACGATATCTCCAGGTGATATTTGATGTTTTACTGCCCACTCTTTATAATAGGGATTCGTTATTATCCAAGCGCCATTTTCTTCTTTAACTTCTATATTAATAAAAGGCTTACTATAAATGATAAATAATAGATATAGCCCTATTATTAAATATACACTTATAGTAAGCCAAAACCATTTATTAGTTGATTTTAATTCCACAAACGATTGTCAACGCCTAAATCTTCATTAAACGAATCCAAAATTGCCTTTTGCTCTAGTGCTGTCAAACCAATTAGAGAAGCCTTTTTTTCTTTTAACAATGTCACTAATGCTGGATTTTGCTCTAAATATTGAATCATGTTAATCATAAAATCTCCCCATTCTTCTAGTTTTTTATAGTCACAACTATTAGCTACTAAATCTCTAAAACAAAGGAATTATTAACCATATTTGAAACTATATTTTTATTATACTATCTATTCCCAATAATTCAACATTATTTTCTGTAAATTCCAAAAAACTCCAAAATTCACTATATTTCTTCTTATATATTTTTCATTTTAAAGAACTATTTTATTTTTAAGAGAACTTTAATATTTTTTAATATAATGAGAAAATTGAAGTAAAAAGCAGCTATTTTTTGTGTTTATTTAAAAAATAGCTGCTTTTTAATTTTTTGCATTTTTAAAAATAATCAGAATTATGTATATTTTTGTTGTAATGAAATGAAGGAGGAATGAACATGCAAAGTACTGGGAAAGTGAGAATTCCTGAGGGAAAGAAAGTCGCAGTAAACATTGGTGTAGATTTTGATGCAGCATCTGTATGGTATGGCACGTTTGGTCAAACATCTCCAGCCTATTTAGCAAGAGGAGAGTTTGGAGCTGAGGTCGGTGTGCCAAGGTTACTAAATTTATTTGAGAAATATAATATTACCACAACATTTTGTATTCCAGGACATACGGTAGATACACACACAAAGACAGTTAAAGACATTATTAGAGCTGGACACGAAATATGTCATCACGGCTATGCCCATGAAAATCCAACAGATATGAGCTATGAGCAAGAGGAATCCATTATGTTAAAGGGTTTAGAGGCTTTAAAACGAGTTGGGGTTGAGCCAGTGGGTTATCGTTCCCCAGCATGGGATTATAGTCCAAATACATTAAAGCTATTAGAAAAATATAATTTTAAATATGATAGTAGTTTAATGGGGAATGATTTACATCCATATCGACCAAGAGAAGTAAATGTCGATTTTGACAATGGCAACACGTTTGGCGCTCCAAGTCACATTATTGAAATTCCCGTTTCATGGTATTTAGATGATTTCCCAACCCAAGAATATGTGATTGGAGGGGGAGAGGGCCTTCGCTCAAACGTAGAAGTATATGAGCGCTGGAAATCTATTTTCGATTATGCAGTCGAGCATGAAAAGGGGGCCTGCTATATTTTAACTGTTCATCCTCAAACAATAGGACGAGCACATAATATTCAAATGCTGGAAAGGCTAATTCGATATATGGAAGAGAAGGGAGCTTGGTTTACAACGCTTGAAAATATTTGCTCAGCATACGAGGAAAGCGCAAATTAAATGATCGGACAAAAAAGGAGGAAATATATCCATGCAAGTAAAGGTTTCGAATGTACAATTTAAATTTGAAAGCTATTCATCCTTTGAGGATTTTGCTAATACAATCCACCGTATTTTTAAAGATATTCCTTTAGATAGTGATTATGTTTTATTCCCAGAGCTCGTAACGATTGGCTTACTCACAACTTATAACGATTATCACACATTCACAAGTCAAGATAATCGTAAGCTTACTAATTTTTTAAATGATTATATTGAGCTATTCAATACGTTATCTAAAGCTAGAAAACAAATTATTATTGCTGGCTCTACGCTTGAGCAGGAAGGACCCCATACTTATAATACAGCCTATATTTTTGATGGAAAAGGGAATTATGCTAAGCATAGAAAAACACATATTTTCCCAGCAGAATCCGATTGGGATACAAAAGAAGGAGATACCCTTGAAACATTTGATATTGGGCCAGTAAGAATTGGTGTAGCTATTTGCTATGAAATTGAAATACCTGAAATAGCAACAATTTATAGTAGACAAGGAGCGGACATTATTTTCTGTCCTTCCTATACATTTACTGAGCATGGTTTTTGGCGAGTTCGTCATTGTGCTGAAGCAAGATGTATTGAAAATCAGCTATACGTTATTCATTCCCCTATTATCGGAGAAGTGGATGGCGTCATCGAAACGGGCTTTGGCAATTCTGCTAATTTATCGCCCTGTGAGCTTCCATGGACACCTAACGGAATAATGGAAGAATGTACTACAAGCGATTTTGAGGTTATTACCTCTATACTAGAAATAGATGCGTTATATGACAAAAGAAAAAGTGGTGTCGCTACTACTTTCCATGATAGAAAACGAAGAAATGATATATATCAAAAATATAATAAGTAAGAGGTGTTTTTATGAAGAAATGGTTAACAGTTTGTTTATTCGTTTTTACGATCATTTTGGCAGCATGTAGTAGTACGGATGATTCAGGCAGCTCGGATGATAAGCAATCCTCTGATGATCAGAAAACGATTGCCTTTTTCTCTGCAGGAGCTAGTAATAATTATTTACAAACAGGCATTAAAGAGGCTGAAAAGGTCGCAAAGGAATACGGCTGGAAAATTGAAATATTTGATGGCGGCTTTGATCCACTTAACCAGCTTAACCAGCTTCAGAATGCTGTAGCACAAAATAAGTTTGATGCCTTTTTAATTGAAGCGGTGGATGGCAATCAGCTATGTGATATGGTTCAAAGCTCAGTTCTCCCAGCAAATATTGCTGTTTCAGCCATCAATATTGAATTGTGCGGAGCAGTGGATGATGCTGCTGAGGGAACACTTACGTTTGTCGGTGGACAAGGTGTGAATGTCTATCAGGATATTTACAAGGATATTGTCGCAAACAATCCAGATGGTGGGAAAATTGCTATTATTGGTGGTCCATCCACTGGTACACCCTATTTAAATAATATAAAGGGCATGGAGCTTGAAATAGCTAATAATGATAAATGGGAAATCATTGGCCCATATTCAACAGATTACACGGCAAATCAAGCGTTCCAAATAACACAAAACGCATTGCAGGCACATCCTGACTTGAAGGTTATCTTTTCAAACTATTCAGGTATGTCAGCAGGGGTTGTAGAGGCTGTGAATGCTGCAGGTAAAAAAGGAAAAGTGAAAATTTATGATTTTGGCGGAGATGAGTGGTCCTTTGAAGCCGTCAGAAATGGTGATATTGAACAAACCGTTATTATGCTTCCAAAAGAAGAGGTACAAAGAGGAATGGAAGCGATTAAAAATCATTTTGAAGGGAAAGATTATCAATCATTCTATGATTTAACGCAAGAGGAAATCTTACCAGGCACACCTTATGTAAATAAAAATAATATCGCAGATTTTGAAACAAAAGGGTTACCCGAATATTAGATGGAAGTCATTGTAAAAATATAGGCAAGTTCACGGGACCTTTTCAATCATCTTGTGTGCTTGCTCTATCAGAAGGGGAGTGATTCTATGACAAAGGCAACACCCATTATCAACATCACTAATCTAACAAAAAAATATGGTGAATTTTTTGCTAATCAGAGTATTAATATTACAATATCAAAAGGCCATTGCCACGCTTTTATTGGGCAAAATGGCTCAGGCAAATCAACGCTTATTGGCATGCTTTCAGGCAGAATTAAGCCTACAGAAGGTAATATTTTTATTGATCAAAATGAATTACATTATGGCGATCCTCATAGTTCGAGAGAGGCTGGCATTGCTACAATATTTCAGGAATTAACCATCATACCGAACATGACTGCCTTAGATAATGTATTTCTTGGCTTTAAGGAAGGTAAGTCTATTTTGGTCAATCGGAAAAAACGGTTAGAACGATTTTATGAATTGAGCAAACTTCTAAATACCCGTATTTCACCAAATTCTTATGCCATTGATTTATCTGTAGCCGATCAGCAGATTCTTGAAATTATGAGATGTTTAAATTTAGATTCCAAAATATTAATTTTGGATGAGCCTACTTCTTCTTTAGCACAGAATGAGAGAGAGGCTTTATTAGAGGCTTTAATGGAATTGAAAAAAAGAGGCATCACCATCCTTTATGTTAGTCATCATCTGGATGAAATCATGAAAATCTGTGATTCATTTACGGTATTAAAGAATGGTGTAGTGACAGAGCATAGCAGCATAGAGGGATGGACAAAGCAAAAAATTGTGCATGCCATGCTTGGTGAGGAAATTGACAGTGATTTTAAAGAAATTTTAATGCAGGAGTATCCTCATCAAATTCCTTCAGAGGAGATTATATTAGAGGTTGAAAATTTGGAGAGCTTCCACTTTTTAAAAAATATATCCTTTACATTAAAGCGGGGAGAAATTTTAGGCTTGGGTGGCTTGGTGGGCTCAGGCAGAAGTGCAATTGCCAACACGCTTTATGGGCTAGGAGAAAATTGTAGAGGAACACTTAAAATACAAGGACAGTGCATTAAAATCCCTTCTACACCAAGACAAGCAATTGACAATGGAATTGTATTAGCTCCAGAGGATCGGAAAAAAACAGGTCTTCATTTAGGCTTTGAAGTACATGAAAATATTAATCTAATTGATTTAAAACGTATTGGTTCCTACGGCTTTTTATCTACTAAAAAATCAAAAAAGCTTGCACAACAATATATACAGGAATTTAAGCTCACACGACCGATTAACTCTATTGTTAAAAATTTATCGGGTGGCAATCAGCAGAAGGTTTTATTGTCGAAGGTTACAAGTGTTCATCCTAAGGTTTTAATAGTTGATGAACCTACTAGAGGGATTGATGTTGGCGTTAAATTAGATGTATTACGTAAATTAAAGGAGTTAGCGATGCAAGGTATGAGTATCATTATTATTTCCTCTGAGCTAGAAGAGGTTGTTGCTGTTAGCAATCGTGTACTTGTTATTTCTAAAGGAGAAATTGTTAGTGAATTAAAGGGCAAGGACATTCGTGTCAATAAAATCGTTGAAGCAACATTCTTGGAAGGGAGTCACCAAACATGATGAACAAACTATCTGAAGAGCAGAATTTGACTTCTTCCAGAAATAGAAGTCTGAATTTTGTTAATATTAAAAATTTTGGGTTTAGGTATGGCGTAATTTTCGCATTTGTTGTGCTAATTATTATTTCATCGATTGTTTACAATGGGTTTTTAAATCCCACTAATATATTAAATATGCTAAGTCAATTAGCCATTATTGGCATCATGGCTGCTGGAATGACCTATGTGATGATCACTGGCGGCTTAGATATGTCCATTGGAGGATTATACGCTGCAACGGCTGTTGTCGCTGCAAGCTTAGTTGATAGCACGTCTATTTTTGTAGCTGTACTAGTCGGTTTATCAGTTGGTCTTATTGCAGGCTTGTTAAATGGTGTGTTAATTACTTATTTGAAAGTACCTCCCTTTGTAGCAACACTGGGAACAGGCTCTATTTTCACTGGCTTTGCATTAGTATATTCGAAGGCACAGCCATTTTTTGTGAAGGACCCAGCCTATAAGTTTTTCGGTTCGCATTATATTGGACCAATTCCCGTTTCAGTTATTATTCTAGCTGTTATTTTTATTACACTAGGGACCATTCTCTCTTACACGCTATATGGCAAGGCACTATATGCTGTAGGAGGTAACAATGAGGCTAGTAGATTAGCAGGATTGAAGACCAATCGACTAATCATCAGCACCTATATCATCTGTGGTCTATGTGCATCTATGAGCGGTATTATTTTATCTTCTCGACTTGCACAGGGGCAGGCAAATATAGGGGAATCAATTGTTTTGGATGTAATAGCTGCTGTCGTTATTGGCGGTACCTCCCTTTCAGGTGGGCAGGGGGCAATTTGGCGAACATTTATTGGTGGAAGTATTCTAATCATGATTTCAAATGTTTTTGATAGTCTATCCATCAGTACTTATTGGCAATCAATTTTTAAAGGTGCCATTATTATTGTTGCTGTTATGATTGATTTTTATGGTCGCTCGAAAATTCAGAAATAGAGAGGATGAATAAAATGCGCTTACACAATAAAGTAGCAATCATTACAGGTGCTGGAAATGGACAGGGACTGGCAGAGGCTGAATTGTTTTTACAAGAGGGGGCGAAAGTCGTTGCTACAGATATTAATGGAGAGGCATTGGAGCTTTTAAAGAAGCGGCACATGGGAAATGATCATCTTTTTGTGCATAAGCATGATGTATCTTCTGAGACAGAGTGGGATAGCGTTATCCAAAAGGTCATCCAATTGTTTGGACGTTTAGATATTTTAGTAAATAATGCGGGCATTCCCTCAAGAAGCTCAGTTATACAGGAGGATTTAGAGGGCTGGAATAAGGTTATGACCATTAATGCGACAGGTACTTTTTTAGGCGTTCGAAAATGTGCTGAGCATATGATGAAGCAGCGAGCAGGAAGTATTATTAATATCTCTTCTGTCTATGGAATTATTGGTGAAAAGGGCTATGTTTCCTATCATGCCTCAAAGGGAGCTGTCAGAAGCTTAACAAAGGCAGCGGCAATGGATTTAGCAGAATACAATATACGCGTGAATTCTGTGCATCCTGGCATGATTGAAACGGAAATGACACGAGATCTTTTTGAAGATAACGAAAAAGCGAGATGGATGAAGGAAGTAACGCCATTGCCATTGCTTGGAAAGCCTAAAGATGTAGCCTATGGTGTTTTATATTTAGCGAGTGATGAGGCAAAGTTTGTAACAGGCTGTGAGCTAGTGATTGATGGTGGTTGGATTGCGAAATAAAGATTAGTAATGGAGGTATTTATGACGAAGCGTATTTTAATTACAGGAGCTACTGCTGGTATTGGCAGAGCGACTCTCGATAAATTTTATCAGGAGGGCTTTCATATCCTGGCATGTGATATTAATGAAGAAGAAGGTGGCAAGCTAAGTGATATTTATGGTGCTCAGGTTGATTTTATAGAATTAGATGTTACAAATGGGGATAATTGGAAATCATTACAAAGATATATACATGACAAAGACTATGAAATTGATGTATTGTTTAATAACGCTGGGATATTTGTCATGAATGATATTGCTACAACTACAGAAAAAGAGTATCAGGCTATGTTTGATATTAATGTTAAGGGCAGCTTTTTAGCATTAAAATATATTGCACCTATTATGTATAAACAGGAAAATGGCTCGATTATTAATGCATCTTCCAATGCCGCCTTTTTTGGTGCAAAAGGCTTAGGAATATACGGGGCCACTAAAGGTGCCATACGAACACTTACAAAAAACGCAGCGATGGAATTTGCACCTTATATTAGAGTGAATTCCATTCATCCAGGATATATTCAAACACAAATGATTGAATATGCAGCACAAAAATCAAATAAGACGCCACAGGATCAGGCAAAGTATGTACCATTAAAAAGATTGGGACGTCCAGAGGAAATTGCGTCATTAGTCTATTATCTAGGGAGCGAGGATGCCTCCTATATTACGGGTAGTGAAATTGTCATTGATGGTGGTGTATCAAGCGGGCAGTCGATCTGGGAAGAGGAACATTGCTAAGGAGCTAGAAAGGGTGGGAATGATGTATTTATCGTTAAAATATAAATATCTTATTCTTACCCTTGTTGTATTTATTTTGCCCTATTTTATAATGACCATAATTTATATAAATAATGTTGGCGAGTATCAAAAGAAGCTTTTAATAGAAACAAGACTAGAGGTATTAAAAAAGATTCATTATTTTAATTCGTCTTTTGAAAGTAATCAAGCAAGCACAAAAGTATATCATGAAGTGTTAAATTCAATTTGGGGCAGCTACTCTGATTTTCTTTTATTAACAGAGCAAAAGGATATAAAATTCAGCACGAATTCCCATATATCAGCGCATGAGGAGTATTTTCGTAAATTGGAGCCTCAGAAAACCAATTACTATAAAATTGATTATTTGAATGTAGAACGAATTCTAATGTATTCATTTGATTCCTTTAATAATTGTTACTATGTTGTCATTGCTACGTCTGATTCCATTTTTAAAGAGGTGAATAATAAAAAGGAGGATTTAATGGCTTTTGCAATTGCCTCCACCTTACTGCTAACCATCATTACTTTTTTATATTCCAATAAAATTAGCACAACTTTGCAAATGCTTATTGAGCGTATAACATCTTATAGAAAATCAGTTTATCATTTTGAAGATAAAGAGAAGAAGCCCGCTTGGATTAATGATGAGTTGGATATTGCCAATCAAGAATTAAACCAAACCATTGCTTATATGGTAGAAAAGGAAAAAGGCTATGTTCGAGAAAACTATGAAGCGCAATTGAATAATTTACAAAGCCAAATTAATCCGCATTTTCTTTACAATACTTTAGACAATATTAATCAGTTAGCCATGATTCATGAGGTTGAGGAAATCTCTACATTGAGCGTTGGACTAGCAAAGCTTTTTAGATATAATACGGGCAACAGCGAAAATGAAACAACCATTGAAAAAGAGCTAGAGATTATTGAAGAATACATTAATATTATGAAAATAAGAGTTTCTTATTTAGTATTTGACATTCAAATAGAAGAAAACGATTTATTACAAAATGCTATTTTAAAATTTACACTACAGCCAATTGTAGAAAATATTTTTAAGCATGGTTACAGCCATAAAGAGTCTCTATCAATAAATATCAGAATTTATCGAAAAAAGAATGATGTAATAATTGAAACTTATAATAAGAGCGAATATAAGGATATGGCTAAAATAGCGATGCTAAATGACAAAATAAATGAAGAAAATCATGAGGGCAGCATTGGTTTAAAAAATGTAAATAGACGTTTAAAGATAAAATATGGAGAAGCATATGGTGTAACGGTGCTAGTCAATGAGCAACAATATTTTGTGTCGAGAATTCTGTTACCATATAAGAAATAATGTCTTCTAACAGTGAGGTGAGCTCTATGAATCTATTTATTGTAGAGGATGAAAACTTTATTAGAGAGGGTTTAAGCTTTTTTATCAACAGAAATTTTATAGAATCCTTACATGTTTATTCTTATACAACAGGAGAGGATATGCTGCTGGCAGCTAAAGAGATTGCTCCTGACATCGTTTTATCGGATATTAATTTACCCGGTATGAGTGGAATAGAAGCTGTTCAAGAACTAAAAAAGTTCCATCAATTTAAGGTAATTTTTCTATCTGGCTATGATGACTTTCAATATTTACAAAGTGCTATTCAAATTGGTGCTGAGGATTACATTTTAAAGCCGATTGATTATAAAAACCTAAAGCTAAAGCTATCACAAACGATGGAAGCATTGAGCATGAAAAAACAAGTAGATTATGCCATTAAATATAATCAATTATTAAATTTACTATTGGCCTTTGATCAACAAATGACAGATAGTAGTATCTATTCATTTGAATACTTTATGATTAGCATCAATCAAACAAAAAATAGCGGAATTTCATATGCTCATGAGCTATTTTATTTTAATATTTTTGGGGAACACATTGAGATTATGAATACCGATTTTGTATTGTCATATGGTCAGGACAAGCATATCGTTCTGCAAAAAAATAACTTACATGATTTAAATCAAGCCGTGCTGGAGCTACTATTAAAGAGGCATCTAACTACTGGTGGCACTATGCTAAACAAAAGAAAATCTATTTTTGATAATCAAATCTTTACAGATGAATTAAAATTACAAGAATTTATGGCGGTTTTACAAAATACAAAAATAGATTTTCAGCAAAGATTAGAGATCATGATTATGTTCTTATTGCAATATAGTATCTATTTTAATTGTTTGGAAACGTATCACAGCGCTCAAAAAATTATTGGTATCCAACATCAAATGATTAAAGAAGACAATTTATCGAAAATAGTAAATAGCTATATCATACCACTCGTCGATAAAATACTTAATTTACATGGCAATAGGGATGATTTAGGTAAAAAAATAGTTGATTATATTTATACACATTTTGATGATCCACAGCTGGATTTGAATTATTTATCAGGCATTTTTAATAAAAGCCAAGCAAATTTAAGTATATTAATTAAAAAAAGCATTGATAAAAATTTCATCCACCTATTAAATGAGCTTAGAATTAACAAGGCGAAGCAGCTTTTAGTTCATAGTGATAAGAGAAATAATGAAATTGCTTCGTTAGTGGGCTATAGTAATGAAGAGTATTTTAGTAAAGTATTTAAAAAATATGTTGGTATGACGCCTGCAAAATATCGAACGATTTAAATAGTAAATGGATTTTGATAAAATAAGTTATAGAGGGGATGAGTAATAGCATCTTCAACAAAGTCTTTACAGTAGAGTCTATACTAGGCGTGGTCTTTATTAACGAAGTAGATCAGAAAGAGCTTTAACTTTAGTCATATTGACAGTAAGAAATCTTTGCAGTAAATTAAAAGAAATTGGATAAAGCATTAGGTGCCCATAATGGGAGAATAGGGAATAAAGTGAAAAGCTTTAGCGGACCCGCCACTGTATAAGGGAATTTCATGGTGAATGCCACTAGTATATTGCTGGGAAGGTACTATGGAATGTTGAACTTGAGCCAGGAGACCTGCCTATTTGCTTCGAGAGAATATAGATGATGGAAAAGTCTGTAGTTTATTTGTCATGACAAATAAACTACAGACTTTTTATATTGTCTTACAGGAGAGGAGAAATAAGGATGAATGTATTACAAGAAACGATTCAACATATCCAAAGTGCTAATAAGGAGATGATGGAGCAGGCAAGAAAGCGGGTAGATGCACTCTGTAAGCCTCCTGGTAGCTTAGGAAAACTGGAGTCAATTGCGGTGCAGCTTGCTGGTATAACAGGGCAGTTATTGCCGATGATTGACAAAAAGGTGATGATTGTTTGTGCAGCAGATCATGGTGTTTATGAGGAAGGTGTCACACCCAATCCACAGGATGTTACGTTGTTTCAAACATTAAACTTTTCGAAAGGTGGTACAGGAGTTTGTGCGATTGCCCATATAACGAATGCCAAGGTTGTAACAGTAGATGTTGGCGTCAAAGGAGATATTCTGCCTGATGCGGGTATTATTATCCATAAAATTAAACACGGCACTGCTAATATGGCAAAAGGTCCTGCCATGTCCAGAGAGGAAGCGATTCAATCAATTGAAGTAGGAATTCATGTGGCAACGGCAGAAATAGCACAGGGAGCCCATGTATTGGGGACAGGAGAAATGGGTATCGGAAATACAACACCAAGCGCTGCTATATTAGCTGTTTTGACAGGCTGTGATCCTCTTGATGTCACAGGGCTTGGGGCAGGAGTTGGTAAAGGGGGCATTGAACATAAAGCGGCTGTTATTAAAAAGGCGATTGCCATTAATCAACCAAATCCTAAAGATATAATTGATGTACTGGCTAAGGTTGGAGGGCTGGAGATAGGAGCGATGGCTGGTATTATCCTTGCTGCTGCTGCTCATCGCAAGCCTGTTGTTATTGATGGTTTTATTTCGACCATTGCTGCACTTATTGCTTACAAGCTTGAACCGAAAGTAAAGGAGTATATGATTCCTTCTCATGCTTCAGAGGAACCGGGAGCTAGAATTGCCGCTGAATTGCTTGGTGTTGAGCCGATGTTACATATGAATATGCGCTTGGGAGAGGGCTCTGGTGCAGCCTTAGCCTTTCCTATTTTAGACGCGGCTTGCTCGATGATAAAAAATATGGTGACACTAGAGCAATCGATGAATCTTTTAGCCGAGCGGTAAAATTAGAAAAACCAAACAATGTGTTAGGACATCGTTTGGTTTTTTATTAGCGGCGGATAGCATTTTCAAAGTGACGGATAGAAGCTGAAATGATGGATAGCCCCTCAAAAGTGATGGATAGAGCCTCTAAAATAATGGATAGTACCCTCCAAGTAACGGATAGCCCCGCCGAAACTAATGAAGAAATTCTTTTTTAGGCAAACTATGCTCGGTTTAATTTTCGCAAAGGTAGACGCCATTTCATTAAATAGGAAAGAATACGTAACATCGTGATGACAGCAAATAAAATATAGAGAAATAAATCGCCTGAAAAAATATTAAGACCAATGACGAGTCCCGCTAACGCAGCCCACACACCATAAATTTCATCACGTAGCACGAGCGGTTTACGTCGTGCTAATAAATCACGCACAATGCCTCCACCTGAGCCTGTTAGGACAGCAGCGACAATAACAGCACTAATCGGCATATCGAGTTTGACTGCATACAGTGCACCTTGGATCGCAAAGGCAGATAAACCAATGGCATCTGTGAAATTGCCCCAGCGATGCCAGTGCTGGATCAGATGATGTGGAAAAATAAAAAAGATTGTAATGGCAGCGAGTGCAATTTGAAACATCATATCCTGTCCCCATAATGTTGTAACAGGCAGTCCAATCAGTAAATTTCGAATAGCTCCGCCACCAAAGGCTGTCACAATTCCTAATATATAAACGCCAAATAAATCGTATTCTTCTTCCATCGCAATAATTGCCCCTGAAATAGCAAAGGCAATTGTTCCAATAATACTAAAAACCTCCCAAGCCATTTCTATCATCCCTTCTAAATTAACAAAATCTATGAATTTTCTAGCAAAATTTTATTGCTAAATAGTCCGCACATTAGCTTAGCGCAAATTACACTAAGAAACAATAGGCAAGTTTTGCAGGTAGACAAACAAATTGTTAAGATAATATTGAAATAAAGTAAAACATCCGTCAGCGTAAATATACGGGACAACTGTGAAATGGAGAAGAAAAGAATGACGTTTACGACAAATTTATCAGCACAAACGCTAGCATTAGCGGCAAAAATAGAGGAGAAAGTTCGACCTTATCATGCAAAAGTGGAAGAAATGGCATTTTATAATCAACAAAAAGTGCTAGCAGCTTTTCGTAAGCATCAGGTGAGCGACTACCATTTACATCCGTCAAATGGCTATGGCTATGACGATGAGGGACGCGATAATTTAGAGCGTGTTTATGCGGAGGTGTTTGGCGCAGAGGCTGCCATTGTACGACCACAAATTATTTCAGGAACACATGCGATTACGCTTAGCCTATTCGGTGTGCTAAGACCTGGTGATGAGCTGCTTTATATTTCAGGTCAGCCATATGATACATTGCAAGCCATTGTCGATGGTGGTGACCAGGATACTGGCTCATTAAAGGATTACAAAATTGGCTACCGACATGTGGATTTACTGAACAATCAAGCCATTGATTGGAACGGAGTAGCAGCAGCCATTACAGAGCATACAAAAATGATTGCGATTCAACGTTCGAAAGGCTATGCAACACGTCCATCGTTTACAATTGCTGAGATTACGGATATGTGTGCGAAAGTGCGTAAATTAGCACCAAAAGCTGTTATTTTTGTTGATAATTGCTATGGTGAATTTGTAGAGGCGCAGGAGCCAACAGAGGTTGGAGCAGATTTAATGGCAGGCTCACTTATTAAAAATCCAGGTGGTGGCTTGGCGAAAATCGGTGGCTATATTGCAGGACGTGCAGATTTAGTGGAAAAATGTGCTTATCGTATGACTTCTCCAGGCATCGGAGCCGAGGCAGGTGCAACGTTACATACATTGGCTGACTTTTATCAAGGGTTTTTCCTTGCTCCACATGTTGTATCACAAGCATTAAAGGGAGCGATCTTTACAGCAGCAATGCTCGAGGAAGTAGGGATGAGCACTTTGCCAAGCTATAAGGCCAGTCGCACTGATTTAATTCAATCTGTTTCATTCCAAACAGCGGAGCAAATGATTGCCTTTTGTCGTGAAATACAAGCGAACTCACCGATTAATGCCCATTATGCTCCTGAGCCAGCTTATATGCCAGGCTATGAGGATGATGTCATTATGGCGGCAGGCACATTTATCCAGGGCTCCAGCATTGAGCTGACAGCAGATGGTCCTATACGTCCACCGTTTACAGCCTTTATTCAGGGGGGCTTAACATATGAGCATGTGAAATTTGCTATTTGTAGTGCTGTGCAGGCGATTCAAAAATAATAGATGATGCACATAAATTTGAAGAGTTTTTTACAATTTTTCATCGGTTTAAAAAAATATAACTAACCATGTAAGATAAACTCACATGATTGGTTGACAGTGCAAAAATTTCGTTATATGATTAGCGGGTATTGGAGGAGGACTTAAATGAGTCGTGAAATTAGACGAACTATGCCGTTATTATCGATGAGTATTGTGATGCAATTAACAGAACTTTCGGCACGACAAATTCGTTATTATGAGGAACACCATTTAATTGAGCCGCACCGAACAGAGGGCAACCGTCGAATGTTTTCATTAAATGATGTCGACACATTGCTTGAAATTAAAGATTACTTAGAGCAGGGTATGAATATGGCGAAGATAAAAAAAATATTTGCTAAAAAGAATGACCCTGTTGCCATTATTGATGAACAAGATTTAAGTGATTCAGAATTACGCAAGATTATGCGTGAAGAAGTGCGTCAAGCACAGCGCATGCAAAAATCATCCATCCGACGTGGGGATTTATCTCGTTTCTATTAATGACATAGGGCGAGTAAACATACAAGCTAGACAAATTATAGGAGTGTGGAAAACTGTGGGGAAATATACAAAAGAGGACATTAAACGTCTTATCGAAGAAAAACACGTAAGCTTTATTCGTTTACAATTTACAGATATTCTTGGCACAATCAAAAATGTTGAGATTCCTGTAAGTCAATTAGACAAAGCACTAGACAACAAAATGATGTTTGATGGTTCATCTATTGAAGGCTTCGTTCGTATTGAAGAATCAGATATGTATTTATATCCAGATCTTGATTCTTTCGTAGTGTTTCCTTGGACTTCTGAAAAAGGAAAAGTGGCACGCTTTATTTGTGATGTATACACAGCTAAAGGCGAACCGTTTGCTGGTGACCCACGTAATAACCTAAAACGAATCCTTAAAAAAATGGAGGAAATGGGCTTCTCAAGCTTCAATTTGGGACCTGAGCCAGAATTCTTCTTATTCAAATTAGATGCAAAAGGCGAGCCAACATTAGAAGTAAATGACCATGGTGGCTACTTCGATTTAGCGCCAACAGATCTTGGTGAAAACTGTCGTCGTGATATCGTATTAGAGCTGGAAGAAATGGGCTTTGAAATCGAAGCATCTCACCATGAGGTGGCGCCTGGGCAACATGAAATTGACTTTAAATATGCAGATGCTATAACAGCCTGTGACAATATCCAAACATTTAAGCTTGTGGTAAAAACAATTGCACGTAAACATGGCTTACACGCTACATTTATGCCCAAGCCTTTATTT
Source organism: Lysinibacillus macroides (assembly GCF_001281525.1). GTDB lineage: Bacteria > Bacillota > Bacilli > Bacillales_A > Planococcaceae > Lysinibacillus > Lysinibacillus macroides. Next base: position 556,291 of record NZ_LGCI01000005.1, read on the forward strand.
GGTGAAGCTGGTTCTGGTATGCATTTTAACGTATCACTATTTAGAGGCAAAGAAAATGCATTCTATGACGAGTCTACTGAGTTAGGGCTTTCTGAAACAGCGATGCAGTTTATGGCAGGGGTTCTTGCACATGTACAAGGCTTCACGGCTGTCACAAATCCAACAGTTAACTCTTATAAACGTCTAGTACCTGGCTATGAAGCACCATGTTATGTAGCATGGTCTGCACAAAACCGTTCACCATTGATTCGTATTCCATCAGCGCGTGGCCTTTCTACTCGTGTAGAGGTACGTTCTGTGGACCCAGCTGCAAATCCGTATTTAGCGATGGCTGTTATTTTAGAGGCGGGTCTGGAAGGTATCCGAGGGCAATTAACACCACCAGCAGCGATTAACCGCAATATTTATGTAATGTCAGAAGAAGAGCGTAAAGCGAATGGCATTGAAAACCTACCACCAGCACTGGATGATGCTTTAACATTACTTGCAAAAGATAAAGTAGCACAAGCAGCTTTAGGTGAGCATATTTACGCAAACTTTAAAGAAGCAAAAGAAATTGAATTCGATATGTACCGCACAACTGTCCATCAATGGGAGCGCGATCAGTATTTAAAAATGTTTTAATTGTAAGAAGGATGTCTCAAATGATTTTGAGGCATCTTTTCTATTAGGTACGCCCCGAAAGTATAAATATTTTGAGAATTATATAGGGATAAAGTTCAATAAAGGTCTATTTATCTTGATCCTTTACTACGATATCTATTTATACTATGATATAGCTATAGAGACTAGATAGAAAGGAGTATACTTATGACAGATCGCGAACTACTTGAATTACTAGTACAAAAAGTAACAGGCATGGAAACAGATATGCAAGGTATGAAAATAGATATGCAGGGTATGAAAACAGATATGCAAGGCATGAAAACAGATATGCAAGGTATGAAAACAGATATTCAAGATATGAAAGTGGATATTCAAGGCATAGAAACAGAAATGCAAGGTATGAAGGCAGATATTAAAGGCCTGAAAACAGATGTGCAAGGTATGAAAGTAGAAATGCAAGGAATGAAAGCGGACATCCGGGGAATAGAAACAGAAATCCAAGGAATGAAAGCGGATATCCGAGGCATAGAAACAGAAATCCAAGGAATGAAAGTAGAGATCCGAGGCATAGAAACAGAAATCCAAGGTATGAAAGCAGATATCCAAGATTTGAAGACTGAGCAAAAGAAAGCGAACGATCGCTTGGAGAGTATTGAGGCGAAACAATATATTGTCTATGAGCAAACAGGTAAATTGTCTGAATACCATAACGAAGCAATGGCTCGTTTCGAAGCTTTAGCAACTAAAGAGGATTTAGATTACTTTGATATAAAAATTTCAAAACATGAACGTGAAATTTTTCAATTAAAGAGAAGAGCATAAATCTGCTATGTGGGCGATTTAGCCTTAACTATAGAAAAAGACAAAAGTATGTAGAGATGCCTGCAAAAATAATGCTAGATTAGGCTTGTGTCAGCGTGAATTTAAAATTAAATGGTGATGATACAGCGTCTAGGATAGTGCCTAGCCGCTTTTTTATATGGATTAAACACGATGGGGTATTTTAGATAACCCCATCGTGTTTTTCATTAAAAGCCTCTAGGTCTATGATGACATGATGGTGTATGGCAGTGGTTATGTGGTGTGCCGCATAATGTGTGGTTTTCACAGCACTCATTGACAACAGATTCTGTATATGGGAAATAGTATTGGTGATCAATCATATGTTTGTTGACTGTTGTAATATGTGCAGGCTGTACATGTGGAACGACAGTATGAATATAATTCGTGCGAACATATTGTTCAGCTGGTAAAACTTGTGGTGGATCAAATTGCGTTGGCATCATTTGTGGTGGACAGCAATGTGGACCTTTTGCCGAATGGCGTCTTCGTTGAAACATGTTATTACCCCCTGTTTTGATAAGTTGTAGTTCATTATTAACATATGAGATAGCTGTGCAGAGGGTCTATTTATTTGCCTATTAAACAGTAGATCCATCTCACAAACCACAAAAATAATAGAAATTTAGCATCAACTTTACATATGCCTATTCCACGGGCGAGAGAAATTTACCAAAAAACTTTTATGACTAACTTTATACTATATTTCACTAAAAATAGGGGAATACTGTTGTATAAGCAGATAGTCTTAAACTTGAAGTAGCAGTATTTCTTTTGCATAAATATTCAAAAAAATGTTAGGTTGAACCGACCTTATGATAGCGTTTACAATGGTTTTATAAAGTGAATTTGTTATAAAAACATGAATGAAGTTATTTTTTTCTGGATGAATCATCAAACTTCAAAGTTTTTGTAAAAGTCCTATAATAGCAGGGGGAGTGTCATATTGAATAAAAGATGATAATTAAACTAATATTTTGTGTAACGACTAAAGAGGTATGTTTAGGCAATTCGTAATACGTATGAGAAATCTAATGATAGAATAGCCGTTTTACATACATATAGGGAAATGATGATTGTTTATAAAAAATTGTACTAGTGAAAAAAGAAATGAGGTTTTATCAAAAAATGAAAAAGTATGCTACTTCCACGTATTTTTATTTTATTATTCCATCTTTAATCGGAGTATTTTTATTTATGACACCGATTTTAACAGAAGAGGGCTGGAAAGTACCAATTGCTATTTTAGCTAATCAATTTGCAAGTATTGTTGCATCTATTATTAGTTATTTTACAATTATAATGTTTGCCATTTCTGCACTTGGAGCACTTATCGCTAAAGTTATTCCTCGTAAAAATACGAAAGAGCCAAGTATTTTAGATACACTATTTTATGTCAATTGGTTTTGGACGATTGCGCGCTGCCTTGGTTTAGTGTTTGCCTCAATGGTGGTCTTTACCTTCGGGCCTGCTGCCATTAACAATGAAAATACGGGTGGACTACTAATGGATCCAAATGGGGGACTTGTGACATTTTTATTTACCATTTTCTTATTTGCAGGGTTCCTATTACCTTTTTTAACAAACTTCGGACTGCTTGAATTTTTTGGTACAATGATGGTTCGCATTATGCGTCCGTTGTTTAAAAGTCCAGGGCGTTCGTCCATAGACGCTCTTACATCATGGGTTGGCGATGGTACAATTGGTGTGTTAATGACAAGTAAGCAATATGAGATGGGGAACTATACGAAAAAAGAAGCGGCTATTATTGCAACGAGCTTCTCTGTTGTGTCCATTACATTTTGTATTGTTGTATTGGAGACGGTAAATTTAGCACGCTACTTTATTCCATATTATTTAACAGTTGTTCTTTGTGGTATTGTGCTAGCAATTATTATGCCACGAATTTATCCACTGGCTAAAAAAGAAGATACTTATATAGATGGTACGCCAGTAGACTATTCGCGTGAGGAATTACCAAAAGGCTATAATGCTGTATCACATGGCTTAGAAAATGCACTTGCTGTTGCACATGAAAACCGTGATCCACGCCAATTTTTAAAGGATGGCTCAAGAAATGTTGTTGATTTATGGATTGGTGTGGCACCGATTGTAATGGCTTTCGGTACAATTGCATTAATGCTAGCTGAGTTTACAAATATTTTTTCAATCCTAGGGAAGCCATTTGAGCCGATTTTAACAGTGCTTGGTTTACCTGAAGCCGCAGAGGCAGCGCAAACAATGGTTGTAGGATTTGCTGATATGTTCCTTCCTTCTATTTTAGGTGCGGGCATTGAATCAGAAGTAACGAGGTTTGTGATTGCAGTTGTTTCAGTATCACAGCTAATTTATATGTCTGAGGTAGGTGGACTTATTTTAGGAACAAAAATCCCATTGAAATTTTTCGATCTCGTTATCTTATTTATCCTACGTACATTAATTTCATTGCCAATTGCAGCAATGGTTGGTCATTTAATTTTTTAACAAGTTATTGTCAAAAAAATATCAAGATATTACACTCTTATCCTTGTCTTTTATGTATATTCGGCTATAGATTAACTGAAATTTAAATAGTAAAATTAGGGTAAGAATTACTATAAATAGACAGGGAGGGTGTTGCTTATGCTAAAAAAATGGATTGCTATGTTTGTGGTAGTTTTGTTGTTATTCCCTGCGTTAGCCCCTTTGACATATGCCAGTGCACATGGAGACACGGCGGTTGCAACGATAAAAAAGCCACTGATTCAGAAAAAACCATATAGAACATTTGCGTCAGAATATGATATGAACTGGGAAATGGCATCTAAGAACTATGATCAATTTTATTTAGTGGGTCGTAAAGATAATAAAATTGTTGGTGGCTATGATACACGTAAAGGTCAATCTTTGTTTGATATTAAAATTGGTGTGTCTCAGACAACTGTTACAAAAAAGTATGGTACCCCAGTGAAAAACATTTTAAAGGGTAATACTAATTATACGCAGTCTTATACAGATGGGTTTGGTCACACGACACATGGTACATACTTAATAGATGGAAAATATGTAACGTTTTTCTATGATGTATATGCTAAAAATACAGTACGTTCGATTTTATGGGTAACAAAGGAAACTGAACTATCAAAAAATGGCTTCTACGCCCAAGCATCTAATGCACGTCGAGATAGCTTTGAGGAATTAATGGTCCATTTAATGAATCAAGCACGTGTTACAGAGGGAGTATCAGCACTTTCTTATGCATTGCAATATAATCAAATCGGACGTCTTCATAGTCGTGATATGATTAATAATAATTATTTTAGTCATACAAATCTTACAGGACAAGAGCCTTGGGATCGTATGAAGGCAGGTGGTATAAATTATTCCTATGCTGGTGAAAACATTGCGTATGGTCAATATAGTGCTATTTATGCCCATGAAGCATTGATGAACTCATCAGGACACCGTGCAAATATTTTAAAATCTGACTTTACCCATGCATTGGTAGGCGTGCAATTCTCGAATAAAAATATACCATACTATACAATTGGATTTTATGCACCATAATTTTACACTAAATAAAGCACAGGACTTGTTGAAGAAAGAAAAGGCTGTAAAGGAAAATGCCTTATTCTGATTCAATAGTTCGGTGCTTTTTTACTGAGCTTTTTGAGATAGTATCTTCCTTTAGATAGCAGCATACGTCTCTCTGAACTGATATAGTTGAATATTTAACTAATGACTTTTGGATTGTAAAGTATTTTTATTAAATGGCTAGATTTTTTTAATGATTGCTGTATAATTAGACGCAATATGAATAGTACCTTCGGGGTCGGGTGCAAATCCCAATCGGCGGTAAAGCCCGCGAGCTTTGATAAGCAGGATTCGGTGAAATTCCGAAGCCGACAGTAATAGTCTGGATGAGAGAAGGTAAGCAAAAAAGCGACAGAAATGTGGCTTTATTTGACGATGCTTATTTTGACCCCACAGTAAAATGTGGGGTCATTTTTTAATTAAATAAAGTCCTTCGGGGTCGGGTGCAAGTCCCAATCGGCGGTAAAGCCCGCGAGCTTTTGATAAGCAGGATTCGGTGAAATTCCGAAGCCGACAGTAACAGTCTGGATGAGAGAAGGTAGGCAAAAAAGCGACAGAAATGTGGCTTTATTTGACGATGCTAATTTTGACCCCACAGTAGAATGTGAGGTCATTTTTAATTGAATAAAAGTCCTTCGGGGTCGGGTGTAAGTCCCAATCGGCGGTAAAGCCCGCGAGCTTTTGATAAGCAGGATTCGGTGAGATTCCGAAGCCGACAGTAATAGTCTGGATGAGAGAAGGTAGGCAAAAAACTAGCGATTATGCTGGTTTATTTAGTGATGCCTTTTCCGTAAAAGCCCCTTATTTTAAGGCGGCTTTTTTATTTTTTTAAAGGAGGTGATGAAATGAATGACGAACAAATGATGCAATTTGCCTTAAATTTGGCGAAAGCAGGAAGTAATCAAACTTCTCCCAATCCACTAGTTGGTTGTGTTATCACAAAAAATCAGGAGATTATCGGCTTTGGCGCACATCTTAAAGCAGGTGAGGCACATGCCGAAATTAATGCGCTAAAAATTGCGGGGGAAAAAGCAAGGGGTGCGACGGTTTATGTCACACTTGAGCCTTGTAGTCATATTGGACAAACTGGTCCCTGTGTGGAGGCACTTATTCAGGCACAGGTAGGACATGTCTTTATTGCAACGCTTGACCCGAATCCACTTGTTGCTGGGCAAGGTGTTCGAAGGTTAAAGGAGGCGGGTATTACCGTAAGTGTAGGATTATGTGAGCATGAAGCAAGAGCATTAAATGAAGCATTTTTCTACTATATTTCGCAGCGCTTACCCTATGTGACATTAAAGCAAGCCATTTCACTAGATGGCAAAATTACTGCTGAAAAGGAGAAGCAAACAGCTATTACAGGTCGACAAGTTCAGGAGGATGTTCATAATGCACGTGCAATGCATGATGCTATTTTAGTTGGCTCAAACACTGTTTGTATTGATGATCCAAGTTTAACAAATCGGTTAGGTTCATCAAAGAAGCAGCCGATTCGAGTTGTGATTGATCGAGCTGGCAATGTTCCCAGTTCGGCGAAACTATTGAACGATAACGTAGCTCCGACATGGCTTTTTACAGCAAAGCCACGCGATTTTGCAAGTGCTCGTACATTTGTGCTGGAGGATTGTTCTTTGCATAATATTTTAAGAATACTAGCAGATGAGGGCATTATGACAGTATATGTTGAAGCTGGCTGTCAAATGGCGGATGCCTTTTTACAGCAACGACTTGTCCAAAAAATGATCCTATATATTGCTCCGAAATTATTGGGCGCTGAGGCACTGTCAATGGCAACGAAGGCTATACAAGGTGCATTTACATTTACGGGAGTTGAAAAAATAGGTGAGGATATTAAATTAACGCTAACGATGAAATGAGGCGAGTATTTGTTTACAGGAATTATTGAGGAGCTTGGGACGATTAAGCAAATAGCAAAAGGGCGAGAATCCGTTGTTTTGACGATTGGTGTACAAAAGATTACGCATGATTTGAACATTGGCGATAGCATTGCTGTTAACGGCGTATGTTTAACGGTCACAAGCTTTACCACTACGAAATTTACGGCTGACGTAATGCCAGAAACAGTACGTGCAACAGCCCTTTCGCAATTACAAATAGGTGCTGCGGTTAATATAGAGCGTGCCATGCTTGCCAATGGACGATTTGGCGGACATTTTGTATCAGGGCATATTGATGAAGTAGGAACGATTTTGCGTAAACGTCCGTTTGCCAATGCGGTTTATTTTGATATAAGAATTTCTCGAGAGGCGAGTGCATTATGCATACCCCGTGGCTCAATTGCGATTGATGGCATTAGCTTAACCATTTTTGATGTACAAAAAGAGCTTGTTACAGTATCTATTATTCCGCATACATTTAGTGAAACAACACTTGGTTTTAAGCGGGAAGGGGACGTTGTGAATATCGAAACAGATATGCTAGGAAAGTATATTGCGAAACAGTTACAGGCGAAATCAACAACATTAACAGCAGATTTTTTACAACAATATGGATTTTAAGGGGGGATACTATGTTTAACACTATTGAAGAGGCAGTAGCTGATTTAAAACAGGGAAAGGTAATTATTGTTGTCGATGATGAGAATCGTGAAAATGAAGGAGATTTTGTTGTATTAGCGGA
>NZ_LGCI01000005.1:566553-862195 GCF_001281525.1 Lysinibacillus macroides
TTTGATAAGCAGGATTCGGTGAAATTCCGAAGCCGACAGTAATAGTCTGGATGAGAGAAGGTAAGCAAAAAAGCGACAGAAATGTGGCTTTATTTGACGATGCTTATTTTGACCCCACAGTAAAATGTGGGGTCATTTTTTAATTAAATAAAGTCCTTCGGGGTCGGGTGCAAGTCCCAATCGGCGGTAAAGCCCGCGAGCTTTTGATAAGCAGGATTCGGTGAAATTCCGAAGCCGACAGTAACAGTCTGGATGAGAGAAGGTAGGCAAAAAAGCGACAGAAATGTGGCTTTATTTGACGATGCTAATTTTGACCCCACAGTAGAATGTGAGGTCATTTTTAATTGAATAAAAGTCCTTCGGGGTCGGGTGTAAGTCCCAATCGGCGGTAAAGCCCGCGAGCTTTTGATAAGCAGGATTCGGTGAGATTCCGAAGCCGACAGTAATAGTCTGGATGAGAGAAGGTAGGCAAAAAACTAGCGATTATGCTGGTTTATTTAGTGATGCCTTTTCCGTAAAAGCCCCTTATTTTAAGGCGGCTTTTTTATTTTTTTAAAGGAGGTGATGAAATGAATGACGAACAAATGATGCAATTTGCCTTAAATTTGGCGAAAGCAGGAAGTAATCAAACTTCTCCCAATCCACTAGTTGGTTGTGTTATCACAAAAAATCAGGAGATTATCGGCTTTGGCGCACATCTTAAAGCAGGTGAGGCACATGCCGAAATTAATGCGCTAAAAATTGCGGGGGAAAAAGCAAGGGGTGCGACGGTTTATGTCACACTTGAGCCTTGTAGTCATATTGGACAAACTGGTCCCTGTGTGGAGGCACTTATTCAGGCACAGGTAGGACATGTCTTTATTGCAACGCTTGACCCGAATCCACTTGTTGCTGGGCAAGGTGTTCGAAGGTTAAAGGAGGCGGGTATTACCGTAAGTGTAGGATTATGTGAGCATGAAGCAAGAGCATTAAATGAAGCATTTTTCTACTATATTTCGCAGCGCTTACCCTATGTGACATTAAAGCAAGCCATTTCACTAGATGGCAAAATTACTGCTGAAAAGGAGAAGCAAACAGCTATTACAGGTCGACAAGTTCAGGAGGATGTTCATAATGCACGTGCAATGCATGATGCTATTTTAGTTGGCTCAAACACTGTTTGTATTGATGATCCAAGTTTAACAAATCGGTTAGGTTCATCAAAGAAGCAGCCGATTCGAGTTGTGATTGATCGAGCTGGCAATGTTCCCAGTTCGGCGAAACTATTGAACGATAACGTAGCTCCGACATGGCTTTTTACAGCAAAGCCACGCGATTTTGCAAGTGCTCGTACATTTGTGCTGGAGGATTGTTCTTTGCATAATATTTTAAGAATACTAGCAGATGAGGGCATTATGACAGTATATGTTGAAGCTGGCTGTCAAATGGCGGATGCCTTTTTACAGCAACGACTTGTCCAAAAAATGATCCTATATATTGCTCCGAAATTATTGGGCGCTGAGGCACTGTCAATGGCAACGAAGGCTATACAAGGTGCATTTACATTTACGGGAGTTGAAAAAATAGGTGAGGATATTAAATTAACGCTAACGATGAAATGAGGCGAGTATTTGTTTACAGGAATTATTGAGGAGCTTGGGACGATTAAGCAAATAGCAAAAGGGCGAGAATCCGTTGTTTTGACGATTGGTGTACAAAAGATTACGCATGATTTGAACATTGGCGATAGCATTGCTGTTAACGGCGTATGTTTAACGGTCACAAGCTTTACCACTACGAAATTTACGGCTGACGTAATGCCAGAAACAGTACGTGCAACAGCCCTTTCGCAATTACAAATAGGTGCTGCGGTTAATATAGAGCGTGCCATGCTTGCCAATGGACGATTTGGCGGACATTTTGTATCAGGGCATATTGATGAAGTAGGAACGATTTTGCGTAAACGTCCGTTTGCCAATGCGGTTTATTTTGATATAAGAATTTCTCGAGAGGCGAGTGCATTATGCATACCCCGTGGCTCAATTGCGATTGATGGCATTAGCTTAACCATTTTTGATGTACAAAAAGAGCTTGTTACAGTATCTATTATTCCGCATACATTTAGTGAAACAACACTTGGTTTTAAGCGGGAAGGGGACGTTGTGAATATCGAAACAGATATGCTAGGAAAGTATATTGCGAAACAGTTACAGGCGAAATCAACAACATTAACAGCAGATTTTTTACAACAATATGGATTTTAAGGGGGGATACTATGTTTAACACTATTGAAGAGGCAGTAGCTGATTTAAAACAGGGAAAGGTAATTATTGTTGTCGATGATGAGAATCGTGAAAATGAAGGAGATTTTGTTGTATTAGCGGAATATGCAACACCAGAGGTTATTAATTTTATGGCTACATATGGGAAAGGGCTAATATGTACCCCTGTTAGTGCACAAATAGCGCAATCGCTAAAGCTAGCTCCGATGGTTCAATATAATACAGACAATCATCAAACAGCCTTTACAGTAAGTATTGATCATATGGACACGACGACGGGGATTAGTGCATTTCAGCGGGCATTAACGATTGAAAAAATGCTGGATGAGCATGCACAGCCACAGCACTTTCGTCGCCCAGGTCATATTTTTCCATTAATTGCGCAGGACAATGGCGTTCTTGCAAGACCTGGACATACAGAAGCAGCCGTTGATTTAGCCATGCTTTGTGGCAGTAAGCAAGCGGGTGTTATTTGCGAAATTATGAATGAGGACGGTACAATGGCTCGCCTCCCGCAATTAAAAGAACTGGTACAAAATTTTGATATGAAGCTGATTACGATTGAAAGCTTAATCCAATATCGCCTTGAAAAGGAGCAGGTTATTTCACGTGAGGCAAACATTCAGCTCCCATCCCATTATGGTGACTTTACAATGATTGGCTATACGAACGCTATTGACACTAAGGAGCATGTTGCGATTATAAAAGGAGATTTACAGCATGTCACAGCACCCCTTATTCGTATTCACTCGGAATGTTTAACAGGTGATATTTTTGGCTCCAAACGCTGTGACTGTGGTGCACAGCTCCAAACAGCGCTTGCGACGATTGAGCAGGAAGGAGTAGGGGCAGTTCTTTATATGCGACAGGAGGGACGTGGTATAGGCTTATTAAATAAATTAAAAGCCTATGAATTACAGGAGCAGGGCTATGATACGGTAGAGGCAAATGAAATGCTTGGCTTTGCGAGTGAACTGCGTGATTACAGTTTATGTGCACAAATGCTAAAGGATTTGGGTGTCACAACTATTCGTTTAATGACGAATAATCCTGATAAAGTAGCACAGCTTGAACGATACGGTATTACAGTGGTGGAGCGTGTACCACTTATCGCTGGTTTAGTAGCAGAAAATGCTCATTATATGGATACAAAAAAAGAAAAAATGGCGCATTTATTATAGGGGGAATGAAGTATGGTCAAAACATTGGAAGCACAACTTGTAGGTACAGGATTAAAGATAGGGATTGTCGTTGGACGTTTTAATGAGTTTATTAATGATAAATTATTAGCAGGTGCTATTGATGGCTTAAAGCGTCATGGTGTAGAGGACAATACAATTGAAGTTGCTTGGGTGCCGGGCGCATTTGAAGTGCCCTTTATAGCGAAAAAAATGGCAGAATCCCAAAAATACGATGCTGTTATTGGGCTTGGTACGGTTATCCGTGGAGCAACAACGCACTATGATTATGTCTGTAATGAAGCAGCAAAAGGGATTGCGAGTGTGGGCTTACAAACAGGTGTACCAACGATTTTTGGCATTGTCACAACAGAAACGATTGAGCAAGCCATCGAGCGAGCTGGTACAAAGGCAGGCAATAAAGGCTATGATGCTGCTATTGCTGCTATTGAGATGGCAAATTTAACGAAAATAGTATAAGAGATTTTGCAATAATCCACTAGTTTATAGAGGCTCTAATTTGATTGAGAGAGTCTCTCTTTCTTCTATAGAAGTGAATAGAAGAAGGACATTTGATATAGCTTAAGTGTCTAGCTGTGATGACCAATAGATTGCTTAATCGTTTTAATGGTTTCTTTCAGTGCTATAGCTTAGCTTTCTCCAATCCTATGTTTTAAAGCCTACACACTAAATAATTTCGATTCATCAACGATATAATCATTATACATGTAATAATCTTTCAATAAAGGAAAATAGATATATTTTACTAAAAAGTGGAGGGATAACATGTGCATATTAGATTTAATCCGATTGGTAATTTAGGAGCAGTGTCTACATTTCAAGTACAGCAAAGTCAAAAAACATTTACAGTTGAAGCAGAGGAGACGGATCCTAAGCAGGCTGAAATTGAAACATCACGTAAGAAATATGCGGAAATGATACAATCCTGCAATGCTATTGATCAGGGAGCCACACCAAAGCAGCTTGTAAATACTCAAACAAATGCTATCTGTATTGAGTATGGGGTTTATTATCATCTAGGAACAATCAATGGCAAGCCCCTAAATGGCACAGCATTAACAGGTGGTGGCTTTAACTCAAATTTTAGCCCGATGATTTGGAAGTCAGAGCCTGGCACAAGAGTAACACCAGAACAAGAAGCAGCACTGAGAAGGCATAAGTCTTATTCACAAGCTGAACGTCAAGGCGCAAATGAGCTTGTTCATGTCTTGATGACACTTAAACGTTTAGGAGATGGTGGTTCCCTAGCTACTATCAATAAAGATGCCATGTTTATGCAGAATTTTTCGAGATTCGCTAAAGGAGTAGGACTCGATATTAGTAAGCCCTTCACCATTAACGGCAAATTATTTAGCTATTCAAAAGGCTCATTACAAGCAGTGGAGTAATAAGAATTTAAGTAGAAAATTTGAGGAGGGCGTTGTACGATTGAAAATTACTTCTTTATCACAGCTAGAAACGAAGCCTGTTTACACAACAGCTAAACACCAACAAAAAGAGCGTTCAGCCTATGGAACAGAGACCTATAGCCATAGCCAAGCAGCGAATCCGTTATCGAATTACACACCCAATGAAGTTGGTAAACAAGCTACTGTCCAGTCAGCTCCCTTGTATCTAAATAATTTAGCAACACCTGATTGGGATATAATACCGACTAAGGGGAAGCAAGCACCACCACCGGATGAATTGATCGCTCAAATGAAAGACATAGTGCTAAAAAATGTATTAGCTGACAAAACGACACCTATTCGACAGATCGAGGTCTTACTTGCTCAATATATTTCACCTGTATCACCTGACCGCAAAGCCCTATATCAAAAGGCTATGAAAGCTATCAAGCAATTTGAAGCAGAAAAGAAAGAGAATGCAACACCTCTCGGAGAATTGTCGCTTGTGACCCATCTAAATAACATGGATTTTGGAACGGAGAAAAACATAGCGATGTCTGCTAATGGAATCATTAAGCCAGTTATGAATTCTCTAGGTGGCTATGACTATGAGGTTGTTGTTGGAGGGCAGACATTATTAACAAGCACAAATGGCAATTGGGATTATGTTATGACACCTGCTGAACAGCAAAAAAGGGATGAATTTTATAAAATATATTGGTCGTTTGTGGATCAGGCGAGGAATGAGTAAAAAATAGTCGATCCTAAAATACCCTCAAAAGTTAGTGGGGAAATCTAACTTTGAGGGTATTTTCTACTTATGCTGGATTGATAGAAACCTTGCGCATACTGGCTGTAATCACAAGATAAAGTAATATGCTAAAAAGAAGTAAGGCACCCATGAGTGCTGCAATAGATGATGCTGTTAGGAAGTCAAATAGTGGAGAATACCATTCAAAAATAATTGTTACAATCGGAATAAGCGTAAGCAATCCAAGAAAACTATAGCCCCCTAGTATACCTAAACGATAAAAAACAACGTTGAGGAGCAAGCCAGAGCTAAGGCAGAACAAAAGTAGAACTGTATCTAATGCCATCATTTGTAAAAATGAAGGAGAAGTATCAAACAATAAAGCCGGATGAATGATAATAATATCTTTTACACTTAATAAGTTGGAAATAGAAGAAACAGTTTTATGTGTACAAGCAATAATCAAAGCACCTAGAACGCTCCAGCTAATAAAAAAGAGTCCTATATTTACCATATATTGTTGGCGACTGATACCAAGCTTTAAAAAATAAGGCAAGGTTTTATTTAAAAACTTGGCTGCCATCGAGCTATAAAAAATATAGACGGGGATTGAGATTGTGATAGCAAAAGATACAAATTGACCAAAGAACGTATCTAAGAAAAATGATAAGAGAATAATTGAAAATAAAATGCTCCAAAAAATAATATTCTGTTTCTTATAGCTTTGAAATAGAATATAAAAACTGCCTTTTAGTGTAGTCATTTACCTGACCTCGCCTTCTGTTTACTTAAATACACCAGCATATCTTGTAGAGAAACCGATTCAAGCGTTACGTTGTAACCTTCGATTGGATGACCCCCCGTGTGGACAATGGCAGTCATTTCTTGCATAAACATGTGCTGATCAATAATTTCTAAGTCAACAATAGCCGCTGCAACATCAGTGGCATTTCCCTTAACCGCAACAATATGCTTATGCCATTCGTCAGTCGTCTTTTGAAGCAAGAGCTGGCCTTCTTGTAAGATAAAGATTTCCTCAAATAGCTCACTGGCTTCATCAATTAGATGTGTCGATAAAATATATAAACGAGGGTTATCAATTTGCTGGTCGATTAACAAATCATAAAACATGCTGCGTGCTGCCACATCTAAGCCAATATAAGGCTCATCAAAAATAGTAATAGCCGCATTACTCGCAAAGCCTGTAATAATACCGAGTGCGGATACCATACCTTTTGATAAACTGCGCACTTTCTCCTTTGGATTTAATGCAAATACTTGCAGCAATCTCTGTGCAAGCTGCTCATCCCATTTTGGATAGAAAAAGCTATTTGCCTTTAAGGCTTGCGCAATGGTCATCTCCTCTTGAAAGTTGCCACTCTCAGCGATAAAGCAAATATCACGTAAAGTAGAAGGGGTGTTGAAAACATTGTCCCCATTGACTAAAATTGTGCCATCTGTTGTAGCTATAAGTCCTGCTAAAAGATTTAAAAAGGTCGTTTTACCAGCACCATTATGACCTAAAAATCCAATAATCTTTGGGCCTTCCATTGTAAACGTGATATTTTTTAAAACAGTTTTATGCTTATAGGATTTCACAACATCCCTTACCTCAATTTTCATCATAATCCTCCCTCTAGCATTTTTTGTAATTCTTCAACTGTAATACCTAGACGTCGGGCCTCCTTTTTTAATGGTCCAATATGCTGGTGCAAGAAATTTCCTTTACGCTCAGCAATTAAAATACTCCTGGCATCTGGGTGTACAAACATACCAACACCTCTTTTTTTATAAATAACACCTTTATCCACTAACTCGTTCACACCTTTCCCAGCAGTAGCAGGGTTAATCTGGTATTCCTTAGCAAATTCATTTGTGGAGGGAATGCGATCTTCAGGCTGTAACTGTCCATCTAAAATAGCATTCTCAACTCTTTCGCGAATTTGTTGGAAAATAGGCTTCTCATTATTAAAAGAATGAATCGCAATCCACCTCACTGTTCATTGGTTAATTACTTATGTAACTAACCATATAACGTTGAGCTTTTTTTGTCAATAAAATATTTAGCGAAGCAGATATATGTAGGTGATGTTTCTTTATGATTAAAAATGGTTATAAAATCTTAAAGAATAGCACGAATAGAAACTTTTACCACCGCAAAATATTATCGAAAATATTAAATGATAGGATAGTAGCTCCATGTTTGCATATATGCGTTAAAAGTGCTGTGCATATACTGACGGTAAAGGGGGGAGGTGAGCTTTTATGAGAATTAACTGGAAGGTTCGTCTTCAACATATACCATTTTTACTGGGGCTATTTTCACTATTACTCTTACTAGCACAGCAGGTAGCAGCTATTTTTGGCTATGAATTAACAAACGCAATGGGAGATCAAATTTCTTCTATTTTTAATACAATTTTATCCATTCTTGTGTTACTAGGTGTAGTAGTAGATCCAACAACAAAGGGCACGAGTGATAGTGAACGGGCTTTAATGTATCGGAGGCCAAGATAAAATAAACGAAAAGTGTAATTTTACAACCAGTCTGTATATGTTATAATGTTAAAAAATTGATAGAGTAGGGAGGGTGATTGCATGTCCCTTGAATTGGAGCGGAGAATTGCTAAGCTTGAAGAGGAGATGGCGGATTTACGTCAGGAATTACAGCATTTACAACATACGCAAGGTTCTGAGAAAATAAACACACTTGATGCCAGACAATCAATGATTGAGCAGGCAAAACCAGTAGTACCAAAACCAGCACGAGAGCCAATCAGGAAACCAGCACTTACACCAAAGCAAGTTAAAGTGCCAGAAAAAGAGGTGCAACCACAGCCAACGATGGAGGAGCGTGTTATGTGGGCACTTCCAAAGGTCTTTATGGTTATTTTAGTAATGGGGGTGCTTTGGGGACTAAAGCTTGTTAGTGACTATGGTTATTTATCGAATGGCGTAAAAATCATCCTCGCCTATGCATTATCAGTAGGTCTAGCAGTAATAGCCTATGCACTAGAGCGCAAAAAAGCAGGCTCATCGGCCATTACCATTTCATTATATGGTGGAGCCTTTATTGTTGGTATTTTAACAACCGCCGCTAGCGCTATTTTATATAACATAATCGCTTTAACACCAGCTCTTGGTATTACGTTTGTTTATATTGGCTATGGTATTGCCATTAGTTATTTTAAGAAAAACGAAGCACTTACTATATTTGTTGCATTTACCTCTTTATTATTACCGTATTTACTAGAATATATGGATTTTAATGCTGTTATTATTTCAACTTTTGTTATCGTGTTATTTGCGATGTTACAAATAGTGATTTATCAGCATAAGCAAAAGCTAGCACTTTATGTGGCAACATTTTTCTCTGTCGTTGCTGTAAGTATTGTAGCATTTATGAACTATGAGCAACGACTTGTATTTGCACTAGGTCTGCTTGCTATTTTAGCAATCTTTTATGCAAGCTGGTGTCTTTTATATAATGCACAATCTAAATGGAAACCACTCCACATTGGCTGTTATTTTACATTGAGTACATTTAGTTTGTTATTAATGAACTTAATAATCCCTTCTCTTAATGGAGGGGAATGGTTACTATTTATCTTTATAGGTTTATTAGCTGCTGTGGCTGCATACAGTTACCGACAAAAGTGGCAGGAAGTATTTGATAGTGCGCTTACGCTTGCATTTGTTATTTTATGTAATGCACTCTTAATTATGAATATACCAAATAATGTAGAAGACTTACTTTACCCACTTATTACCTTTGCAGGTGTCATGATGAGCTTACGCTTACGGGCAAGTATGATGAAGGTTGTAAGTTCGGGTAGTTTTATGATAACGTTGGTGCTTAACTTTATCTTCCATGAACCAATGCCGTTCTTTAGCATTGATCATTTAAGCCTAGTAATGCCGATTGTATATCTTGTTGTGATTTATATATATGCAAGACGTCCAAAAGAGGTATTATCGTCTTTTGAAAAGGTTATGAAAGATTTATATATAATTGATATTTTAGCTGTTATCACAGTAGGCTACTTCTTAGTGTATATTAGCAAGCTAGATACAGCTTATATTGTTAGCACGGATAATGTTCCGTATATGATGTGTATTGCATTGGCAGCATTATTTACAGGGTCACTGTTTGTACAGGAGCACTATAAAGGGCGTGCCTTAACACCAGTGCTTGGTGCATTTTTCTTATTATTTGCGATTATGATCGGCACAAAGCCAGCAATGATGGAAAGCTTAAATCTTGGAACAAGAATCATTTACCTTGCTGTGATTGTAGCAATTGTTATAGATATTATTGTCAAAGGCTATATTTATCGCTTATATGAAAAGCATATTGCGAAATATGTAGATGCTATTGTCACATCAGGCATTGTACTAACGATGGTGTCCATTTTAGGATTTGTACAACAATTTACGTATAATCATATGCTTGATTGGAAAGTAAGCATTGCCTTTACAACGCTAACATTATTCCTAACCGCTAGCATTGCTCTATGGCTTAGCTTTGCCCATCAGTTCAAAGCATTACGTACAACGGGCTTTCTTATTTTAGTCGTAGCATTTATAAAGCTAATCTTCTTCGACCTATCCGCATTGGATTTATTAATTAGAGCTATTCTCTTTATGACAATTGGTGGTATTGGGATGCTATTATCAGGTAGGTTGTTGCGGAAATAAATAAAGAAGTTATTTAGAGTAAAGTCATAAATACAAGTACTCTAAATAACCTTTATTTGTTAACAAGTGATTCACTGATTAATAAGAATAATCATATTCATATTCAATAGGGGGGCTGAAATCAGGATTTACAGTAGGACTACCGCCCCCTAAACAGGCAGCTTCGAATTCAGCATTGCCAGTAATAACAGCTTGATGTCTGCTATTAGAAGTTCGCGCATAAATTTTACTAGTACCGCCTGAATTATCATTGATGTTTCCTATACTTAAATCTCCATTAACGCAAATTGTTGCATTCCTACCAAGATTCACCCCTTGATAGATCTGTGCAGCTCCACCAACATATATAGTTGAATTTGTAATTTGATTTATTGTTGCCATCGTAAAACTCCCACCGATGTACATAGTGGAGTTATTTAGATTATCTAAATTCCCATGCAAAGTAGTGCTTCCTGCTACTTCAATAACTGTGTCAACTATACGACCATTAAACTGACTTACATAAAGTGAACCACCAATATGCAATTTTACATCTGTCATTGTATTTAAGTTTTGACCATTCAAACTACCAACTATATAAAGTGTTGAGTTAGAACTAGGGAAATTCATATTAGGTACATTAAGACTACCACTTACTCGATAGGTGGAGTTGCTGAATCTTAACTCATCATTTTGATGATAACTAATATCTCCATTGATTTGACAATGCTTGTTGGATAAATCTGCTCTTGTTCCAGTAGAACAGATATCTAAATTCGTACCTGGATCAGCAATTGTATTGCCTGTAATAATTGTTTCTTCAGGTTTATTATTAAATGTTGGGTCAATCATATCGGAGAAATCGGCTGTAACTGTTCCGCCAATTTCCGTACGTTTAGCTTCATCATATCCTACACTTATAAAATTAATAATTAGCATTTTATCTTCTGATGGAAAATTTATAGAATCAATTTCAAAATGGTTTTGTGAATTTGAGTGTATAGTTATGTTAGTATTTAAAAAGGGAATTACCTTTTTTTTTAATTCTAATTCGATGTCCCCAATGACTGAATTTATATAGTATTCATCTGTATTGATGATCCTATTTTTAATATCTTGTTCTCTTTGTGTGAGTACTTCTTGAATAATTCTATTTTGACGAGCAACGATTTCATTAGTCATAGCATGTTGAAAATAACTTGCACCCATTTCTGCAATTGATTGGGATTGAAATGTACTTTCTACAACGTTATTTTGTTTTGTTGTGTTGGAGGAAATTGCTAAAAATAATAAAAAAACTAGCGTGAATACTATAGAAATAATTAATACTAATACTAATGCATAGCCTCTATCATTATTTATAATACGCTTCATTCTTTCTTCTCCTCCTTTAAGCGGCTTAATAGAGTATTGATTTCAATTTTATTGTTAGGATTGTTCTTTTCTTCAATTATTAAATGTACTTCTGCATTAGTAGTTTTAGGGATTACAGTAAGATCATTGGCTTGTATACACATTTGACTATTTTCAAAAATTTCCTCTTTTTCTGCCCTATTTTGATCAGTATATACAACAGATAGTCTACAATCACTAGATGAAACACTGTATTCTATAGAGCGTTTATGGATAGAATTTAAATTAGCTATAATAATATTAGCTTCTTGCTGCATCTGATTTTTAGAAATAGTTTTCTGTGAATATTTGGTACCTTGAAAAAACATATTCCAAGCCAGAATAGTAACTAAAGACAAAATAATGATTGATGCTAACACCTCTACTAAAGTAAGCCCTCGTTGATTTTTAATTATCATTATCTTCACCTTTCATAAAAGACATAACCATAATTTTCGGTTACCAAAATTGAATTATTTTTATAGATGAAAACACTAATTTGATTAGCTTTTTTAGGTGATGTATTCAAATCAGGCGTTATTTCTATTTGTATTTCAGTTGTATAGTTTGATGGCATTGATTTAGTAGTAGCTGTTTGAATTGTAATAGTATTAGCGTCGTGTGTAAGTGTATCACCAGCGTCAAGAAAGGAGAAAGTACCATCGGGATTAGCTAATAAGTTAGCAATATTTCCTTCAAGCGTTGATTGCCAATGATCTAGTTCTTTAGATACTAAATTAATTGCAACTTGCTTATCTTCATTTTGTTTACTTTTTAGGCCCATTTGTGGAAGCAGATTGATAACAGAAACTAAAATAATAGTTAATAATACAATAGCAGCAACAACTTCCACTAAAGATATACCATGTTCATTTAATAATTTTTTAGGCTTCATTTTTCAACACCTTTTCTTAATAAAATTGTGTATTTACTAAATATATGCTAAATTTTAAAATTTTCTGTGTTAAATGTAATTTAAAATTATTTCCTCAATTATAAGTAGAAATTTTCCTTTTAGTTTCAAATTAAATACTTTTACATTTATAAAGACTAGCTAAAAATAACTAATAAAAATAACTGTCAAAAGTATTATACCAAATTTCAGAATAGTATATAATGAAATTTTTATAACGATATGAGTCTTAAGGACCATTCCGTGAATTATTTTCGAATTTTTATGTAAATATTATAAACGAAATCGGAATAAAGTTGCATTTTTGGTAGTGTCAAAATACTATAGTTGTAGTATCATTTTTATATACAAGAAATTCTAAAAGTTTAATTAAAGGATGATGCGAATGAAGACGTACATAAAAATAATTAGCTTGTTTTTAGCAATTGTTCTAATCGTAGGGATATTTATTCCATCATTTGTGTTAAATGATACAGTTTTTGCCAATGATAATGCTGAAAATTCAACAATTGGTGGAATAAAAGTCGAGACAGATGACCATTCAGATTTATTAACAATATTACAACAAGCGGTTTTAGATTGGCAGCAGACGGAAATAGTTATTAGTAGTGCTGATGCCTCACAAACCATTCAGGCTGATCAATTAATTTTTGATGTTTCGGCAGCCATTACTCAGTATAAAAGCCTCACAAAAAAACCTTGGTATGCATTTTGGCAAAAGGAGAAGGTTGTGCATATTCCAATTCCTGTAAAGCTCAATGCTACTGCTGTTCAGCAAATAGAGCAGGTGGGTATTTGGGATACAGATAAAACACTTCAAGAAGTACTTATGCAGGCAAGCTATTTAAAAGAGCATAAGGTTGAAGCTGCGATAGATGATGCAATGCTGCAGGCTGGTGAAAGAATAGCCTTTCAAATGGCCGATTTGCCAGCCGCTGAAAAGGGCGTTGCTCAGGTTATACCATTATTAAATGATGTCGTCCTTGTACCAAACCAAGCGTTTTCCTTATTGACGCTGCTAGGGGAGCAGGTAGGTGCTGTGAATGATGTTGGCTTAGATTTTGTGGCATCCACGTTATATAGTGTGCTTCTTCAAACAGACTATGAAATTTTAGAACGACATTCTCAGCAAGAAAGTCCGCCTTATTTGCAGCAGGGGATAGAAGCGGATATGGATGCTGCTTTAGCAAAAGACCTGCAATTCATTAATCGATCTGAGCAGCTTGGTAAATTACAAGCAACAATGGAAGGCAATCAATTGAAAATAGAAATTTTTGCAGCGGTCAAAGACAAGGATATTACGGTTCGTGTGAGCAAGGATAAAATTGTGAAACCACGTGTTATTTATCGCTATTCCGATGATTTAAAGGCTGGGCAAGAGCGTATTGAGCAAGAGGGTACAGAGGGAGCGCGCGTGGCGGTTTATCGTTCTATTGTGGAAAATGGTGCAACGGAGGAACAGTTTATTAGCAGAGATTACTATGCGCCGCAAAATCGAATTATTACACGTTCGTCAAAAGAGCCTGCTACTGTTACAGCGCCAACACAAAACACAGGTGTAGGTACATCAGACCCTGATTTAGAAATAGACTTAGATGGCAATGGCTTACCTGATGTAGAATCTTCGACAGCAGAGGAATCTAAGCCACAGGATGGACCTGAAATTGTCTATGGCTACTATGATAAAGGTGGTAATTTTGTACAAACAAGTCCATAACGATTGGGGGTAATAGGAATGGCTATGAAGCCAGGACGAAAGCGTTTAGGGGATTTACTTGTAGAATCAGGCGTTATTACAGTCGAGCAGCTAGAACATGCATTAACAACTAAATCGAAAAATGAGAAGCTAGGAGATTTTCTAATTAAGGAAAATTTCTTAACAGAGCAGCAGTTAATTGAAGTATTGGAATTCCAACTTGGAATTCCACATATTAGCCTAAATCAATTTTCTATTAGTCCTGAATTATTGCAATTAATTCCAGCTGAACTGGCGAAGCGCACCAATATTATGCCAATTCGTAAGGAAAAGAATAAATTGTTTATTGCGATGGAGGACCCAATGGATTATTTTGCCATTGAGGAAGTTCGTATGGCAACTGGCTGTCAAATCGAAACAAGTATTGCAGCTAAAGATGATTTATATCGTACCATTACGAAATACTATGATTTGCAGGAATCTATGGATGCTGCAATGCTAGATTTAGCAGCCACAACTACAGAAACACAAGAGGAAATCGAAAACGAGGATTCACCCATTGTGCGCCTCGTCAATCAAATTATTGCCAATGGTGTTGCACAGCGCGCGAGTGATATTCATTTTGATCCACAGGAAACAGAGCTACGTGTACGTTATCGGGTAGATGGTGTGCTCCGTACTGAACGGTCATTGCCAAAGCATATGCAAAATGTCGTACTGGCTCGTATTAAAATTATGGGAAATCTCAATATTACAGAAAATCGTATCCCGCAAGATGGACGGATTAAAACAACTGTTAATTTTAGACCTGTCGATATTCGTTTAGCCACATTACCAACCGTTTATGGAGAAAAGGTGGTTATGCGAATTTTAGACTTAACCAATGCAGCAAATGATATTGATAAATTAGGTTTTAGTGAAAAAAATGAGGCACTTTTTAGAAAAATGATTGCCCACCCCAACGGTATTATGCTTATTACGGGTCCAACGGGGTCAGGAAAATCTTCCACATTGTATGCAGCACTTTCCCATCTAAATGAAGAGGGTGTGAATATTATTACAGTAGAGGACCCTGTGGAGTATCAGTTAGATGGCATCAATCAGATTCAAGTAAAGGAAGAGGTTGGTTTAACGTTTGCAGTTGGCTTGCGCTCTATTTTACGACAAGACCCAGATATCGTGATGGTGGGAGAAATTCGTGACCTTGAAACAGCGCAAATTGCAACTCGTGCTTCGCTAACGGGACATTTAGTGTTAAGCACACTGCATACAAATAGTGCTGTAGAATCCATCTCTCGTTTACATGATATGGGTATTGAACCGTTTTTGCTATCCTCCTCGCTTGTAGGTATTATGGCGCAACGTCTTGTGCGTAGAATTTGCCGTGATTGTGCAGAGCCATATGCGTTTACATCACGTGAGCTTGAAATACTAGAGGAAAATGGTATTGAAGGTGTTACGCATGGGAAAAAAGGGCGTGGCTGTCCTGCATGTAGCCATACAGGTTATCGGGGACGTATGGCAATCCATGAAATTCTCCCGATTGATCGGCAGGTAAAGGATATGATTTTAAACCGTACGGGAGATATGGTTTTACAGGATTATATGAAGGAAAAAGGCTATTCCACATTATTAATAGATGGACTATTAAAGGTTGTGGAGGGTCAAACAACCACAGCAGAAATTTTACGGGTTGCCAGTGCAGATTAGGGGTGATAGAAATGACCGCGTATTCAATTGTTGAGTTATTAACATATGCATTTGAGGAAAAAGCATCAGACTTACATGTTACAAAGGGTATACCACCAGTATACCGTATCAATGGGCAGCTACAGCAATATGGCACAGTGCCACTAGAATCAGAAGATTTAAAGGAAATGATCAAGGTTATTCTACCTGTGCATAAACAACAGGATTTTGAAGAAAAGGGAGAGACGGACTTTAACTTTTCATTGCCTGGGAAATGTCGATTCCGTGTTAATGCCTATCATCAGCGCAATGAAGTCACAATAGCCGCTCGTTTAATCGAAGCAAAAATCCCTTCTATTGAGGCACTCAATATGCCGCAGGTGCTATACCGACTTGCGGAAAAGCCACAGGGACTTATTTTAGTAACAGGCCCTACTGGCTCTGGTAAATCTACAACACTAGCAGCCATGATTGATTATATTAATGAAACAAGATCTAAACATATTATTACCTTAGAGGACCCGATTGAGTACTTGCATACCCATAAAAAGTCAGTGATCAATCAGCGTGAGGTTGGTGTCGACACCAAGAGCTTCGCCAACGGCTTACGTGCCTCCTTGCGTCAAGACCCCGATATTATTTTAGTAGGGGAAATGCGAGACTATGAAACAATCTCAACAGCGATTACAGCTGCTGAAACAGGACATTTAGTCATGGCGACGCTTCATACAAGTAGTGCGCCAACGACAATTGACCGTATTATTGATGTCTTTCCGCCACACCAGCAAGGGCAAATTCGTGTACAGCTTGCCAATGTACTACAGGGCATTGTATCCCAGCGCTTATTTGTGCGTAAGGATGTCAAAGGGCGTGTTGCGGCAACAGAAATTTTAGTGCAGGCGCCTGCGATTTCTAATTTAATTCGCAATGAAAAAATCCATCAAATTCCAAGTGTAATGCAAACAAGTAAAGCATTGGGTATGCACACCTTAGAGTCCTCCATGCAGCATTTAATTGCCACAGGAAAAATTTCATTAGAGGATGCACGACCCTATATGAATGCTGGTGATTATAGTTGACAGTATTTCGTTATAGTGGTCGTACAAAAACAGGCGCGCCTCAAAAGGGCATTATTGAAGCACCCAATAAAAATGTTGCCATGGAAAAGCTGCGAGCGCAGGGCATCAATGCCCGAGAGCTGCAAGAATCCAATAGTATCTTACATAAGGAGATTGCTATTGGTGTAAAAGTAAAGCATCAAGACTTTGTTATTTATTGCCGACAATATGCCACATTAATTCGTGCAGGTGTCTCCGTCGTGGAGGCTACGCATATTTTAGGGGAGCAAACACGGAGTAAACCATTAAAGCGGGCATTGATGCAGGTGGAAGAGGATATTCGTAATGGGCTGGCTTTTTCAGACGCAGCAGCAAAGCATCCAAAGGTCTTTCCTTTGCTCTTTGTCAATATGATGCGTGCAGGTGAGGCAACAGGTAGTATAGACGATACATTAGATCGCTTAGCCAGCACACTTGAAAAACAATATAACATTAAGAAGAAAATTCAATCTGCGATGACATATCCAGCCCTATTATCATTGCTAACAGTCGTAGTTGGTATATTTTTAATGGTTTTTATTGTCCCGACCTTTATGGATGCATTTAGGGAAATGAATTTAGAATTGCCATTAATTACCGTGATTATTGTAGGTATTAGTGACTGGCTTATTCAATTTTGGCTACTTGTCTTACTTGCCTTGGTGGTAGCAGTAATTGGCTTTCGCTTTTTCTATAATAATAATAAAGAGTTTCACTATGCTATGAGTCTTTTTCTACTACGTATGCCTATCTTTGGGCAGCTTTTGCAAAAGGATGTAATAGCGAGAATGACAAGAACCTTAGCCACATTATTTAGCGGCTCCGTACCGATCTTACAAGCGCTAACGATTGTTGAAAAAATCGGTGAGAACCCAGTTATTGGGAAGGTGGTGCTGGAGGCGCGTGATAATTTAGAAAAGGGTGGCACATTATCCGAGCCACTGGAAAAAAGCTGGCTATTTCCACCGCTTGTTACGCAAATGACTTCCATTGGAGAGCGCACAGGCGCCTTAGATTATATGCTTGAAAAAATTGCCGATTTTTACGAGGAAGAGGTCAATCGTGCTGTCGATACAATTAAATCACTGATTGAGCCTTTAATGATTGTAGTCCTTGCTCTTGTGGTAGGTGTAATTGTAGCGGCAATTTTCTTACCAATGTTCCAATTATATGAAAATATGTAATGTCTACAAAGATTAGATGGATGCCCTTTTGTTCCGCTTAATGGAAAATACTTACTTTGATGATGCTCACAACAGAAAGTGGAAGGTTAGGTATCTATTCACAGCTAAGTATTAAAGGAGAGGCTGGACATGGGAAATGTGCTAAAGAACGAAAGAGGCTTGACATTAATCGAGCTGTTAGCTGTCATTGTGATCCTTGCTGTAGTTGCAGCCATTGCAATTCCAGCCATAGGGAATATCATTGATAACTCACGTTACAAGGCTTTAAAGGCGGATGCCATCAATGTGCTTCATGCTGCTCAGTTTTATTTTATGGAGCATCCCACTGCTGATCAATGGCAAATCGTTCAGGTAGAACAATTAGTAGCGGAGGGTTATTTAGACAGTGCAGGTAAAATATTAGATGCTGATAGGCCAGGGCAAACTGCCAATGTCCAATTTATAAATGGTGTCTATTATTTAAATGCACATGCCATTTATTATAGCAAAGAAAAGTATATTAATTTTGACAATGCTACCATTGAGCATATTGCAGAGGATATTCGCAAGGGCAGTAGAGGCTACGGTGGCAGATGTATCGGGCGAGATTGTGCAGGCTCGTCATAATTTTCAGAAGCTTGTGGATACACACTTCATATAAAAAAATAAATTAAGGGGGAAATAACTATGTTTAAAAAACTATTAAACAAAAAATTATTAAAGAATCAAAAGGGTTTAACGTTAATTGAGCTATTAGCTGTTATCGTGATTCTAGCAATTGTAGCAGCAATCGCTGTACCTGCTATTGGTAATATTATTAACAAATCCAAAGACCGCGCGATTTTAGCAGAAGCATCAAATATTCTATCCGGTGCGAAAATTGCTTATATTGATGGTTCTTGTGGAGAAGACAACAATGAGTGTGATTCAGACGAGTTACAAGACTTTGTAGATGGTATTACACTAGGTGATAACGACCAAGTAACTTATGATGAAGATAGAAATGTATGGAGTATTTCATATGGTAGATTTGGGGAACTTAAAACTATCGAACTTACAACTGGGAGTGGAAATACAACAACAACTGAAGCCGATCTTAACAGAGCATTAACAAGCGCAGGCGGTAAACCATCAACTACGCCAGATCCAGATCCAACTCCATAATTAGTCATCCCAACCCATCCAGAAACGTAAATTTTCTTGCGTTTCTGTGTGGGAAATGGATGACTAATTGGAAAAATCCTTTATACTGAAGTAGGAAGGGAGGTCTTTTCTCATGTTTAAGAGAAAAAGAAAATCGCATGTTTCGATTGAATTAAAGGATTATGTGCTGCGTGCGATTGTGGCGAAAGGACCAGAGCCTAGTCAGTGGCAAGCCTATGAGTATCCTTTAGTCGCTGGTATTGTTGAAAATGGCACCATTATGGATGAGGTGGCTCTTTTTGAGATTATTAAGGGGCAGGTGGTGAAATGGACAGGTAAAAAACCAGTTGTGCGTATGTTTGTCCCTGATACAACAGTGCTATTAAAAACCTTTGAGCACCCGAAGGATGTACAGCCACAAGAATTACGTGGTTATGCTGAGATGGAGCTGGGGCATTCGATTCATTTACCCTTTCAGGATCCACTTATTGATGTGTATGATGCTGATGCGGAGGATGGCAAGGCTGTCTTATTTGCTGCCCCCTCTGAAGAGATTACGAAAATGGTAGGGATGCTGTTAGATGTTTCGTTAGAGCCTGAAGCTGCTGATATTCGGGCTTTATGTAATATTCGCTTGCTGGCGCATATGAAACTGCTCGCACCTGATAAAACCTATTTAATTGCAGAGTGGTCTATCAATGAACTTTCCATAAGTATCTTTTCCAACGGTCAGGTGGAATTTTTACGTTATCAAACAATTGATATAGATATGGAAAAATGGCAAGGGAAAATGGAGGATGAATTTAGTTATCAATTTATTTATAGTGGGGAAACAGAAGAATACCAAATGGTTGTGATGGATCAAGTTTTAGAGATTGACCGTATCATGAATTTCTTTAAATTTTCTCTCCATAAAGGTGAAAAGACAGTGGATGAAATCATTATGCTTGGAGACAATCCGTTGCTGAAGTCTATAGGTAATTTATTAGCTTCCAATTTAGATACCCCATTGCTAGTTATTGATGGTACACAGATTGAGCAGTTTTTTCCAAACTTTAAGAAAGAATTTTCAACGTTGCTTGGCTTAGCCCTAAAGGAGGTTCATTAATGGTTCCAGATATTAACCTCTTACCGCAGCTTGAAAAAAGAAAAGCTTCTCCCAAGCTTCTTTATGGCTTAATGCTAGTAATGGTTGGAATCATCATTGCTTATTTTCTATTTTTATTTTTTACGTCTAAAAATGATGTAGCCCGTTTAACTGCGGAAGAACAGGCATTAACCGCGCAGCTTAAACAATTACAAGAGGAGCTGGATGCAAGAAAAAGTGTCGATCAAGGTTCATTAGAAGAATCGGTGACCTTTATTCAAAATGTTTCCTATCCCGTAACACCGCTTATTGATGAGACGAGAATTTTATTACCTGCTCAATCGTATTTGCGTAGCTATGCCTTTGGTGCAAATACAGTGAATATTGAAGTAGATTTTGAAACGATGACCGATATATCAGCTTATGTGGAGCGACTTTTGTTGAGTAACTTTTTTTCTGATGCCCAAATTAATAAGGTATCCAACTTTGAGATTGAGCTTGGTAAACAGAAGGAACTAACGCCTGAGCAAAGGTTTAAAGAGGTTCCTCGTTATTCTGTGTCTATTACAGCGACAATTGACTTTATGTATTTAGCTGGAGGTCGTCGCTCATGAATAAATTAACAAGTGGGAAAAATTCATCAATTATTCTTTTAGCTGCTTTAGTAGCCGCTATTTTATTTGCATTCTATTATTATTTATTATTACCAAAATTAGATGAAGTGGCAGAAAGAGAAACGAGTGTCTCACAGATCCAGCAAGAAATTTCAAATGTCAACAAACAGCTTGAACAATTGGATAAGGAGCAAGGCAAGCCCACAGTCAACATATTAACGCTACGGCAGAAGCTGCCTGCAACAAGGGCAGTGGAAAAGATTATCCTTGATTTAGCTGAGATTGAGGAAGTGACAGGTACGCGCATTGCCTCATTAACAGTCAATAACGATGGTGAAGCTCCTTCTCAAGCAGATGTATCAGAGGATCTCAATATGCTGGAGAAAGCTGAAGCAGAGGTCAATGGTGAACAGGAGGAAGAACAGGAAAGTACGCCACTTGCATCTCTTTCAACAGATTCATTGCCAGCTAATTTAAAGTTAATTACCTTTAATTTAGAGGTTGGAGCGCTTGATTTTGCTTCGCTTGAAAGCTTTTTACAGGAGATTGAGCAGTTAGAGCGTGTGATGAAAACGGATAAGATTGAATTTAAACTGCCAGGCGAGCAAGACCAGCTAACGCAAAATGAGGATCTTACCTTACAGGCTACAGTTCAAGTAACAACGTTCTATTATGAAGGTGAACAATAATAACACATATAGGCGCACCATACTTTCACTGTATGGGCGTCTATTTATTTAGGGGGATATTCAGTTGGAAATGGTTTATACTATTATGTTTTTTCTTTTTGGGCTTGTCTTTGGTTCTTTTTATAATGTTGTTGGCTTACGGATACCGAAAGAGGAATCCATTGTCCAGCCGCCTTCGCATTGCACGAATTGTCAAAGACAGTTGACTGCACGTGATTTAGTGCCTGTTTTGTCCTATCTGTTTTTAGGCGGGAAATGTCGAAGCTGTGGTTATCGAATTTCGTGGATCTATCCATTGGTTGAATTGCTAACAGGTGTATTATTTGCCTTTGCTTATTGGCAGCTAGGCTGGGGAATCGAATTAATGGTTGCATTGTTTTTTATATCCTTATTAGTGATTATTGTTGTATCCGATTTTGCTTATATGCTTATTCCTGATAAAGTCCTGCTATTCTTTTTACCTTTTCTTATAATAGGGCGGGTACTATCACCATTAACGCCCTGGTGGGACAGCTTTTTAGGGGCTGCCGTTGGTTTTTGTTTATTATATGGTATCGCCGTTGTATCGAAAGGCGGTATGGGTGGGGGCGATATTAAATTATTCTTTTTAATTGGTCTTGCCCTTGGTACAATGAATGTACTGTTAACGCTATTTTTAGCAGCCGTTATTGGTATGATTGTCGGAGTATTGATATTAACGAAACGACAACAGGGAAGAAAAACACCTATTCCATTTGGACCATCAATTGCTTTAGCGGCAATACTTGTTTATTTCTATGGTGACTCGTTCGTAAATTGGTATTTAGGGTTTTGGTAATGATTGTATTTTTTATTAATATGGAGGGGATTGGGTGAAACCAATTATTGGTATTACAGCATTTGTCGACGATAATTTGTCGTCACAATTAAATGCTGCCTATAGTAAAAGCGTTATTGAAGCTGGCGGAATACCGCTGATTATTCCGATTGGTGTAGAGCAGGATGTAGCGGAAATTTTAGCGCTGATAGATGGTTTATTATTATCTGGAGGCCATGACATCCATCCATTTCGATTTGGGGCAGAGCCTTCACCAAAAATAGGTAAGGTTCATCCAGCAAGAGATGCTGTAGAAGAGGCTTTCATTGAAGAGGCCATTACGCGAAAAATGCCTATCTTCGGTATTTGTCGTGGTTTACAAATATTAAATGTTGCCTTAGGGGGGACATTATATCAAGATATTGATAGTGAGTATGCCAGCCCAAAGCTGTTACAGCATGCACAACAATCAGATCGAATGGTAGCGACACATTATGTGCAAATAGCGGCTAATAATTTATTAATGGATATAATCGGGCAGGAAAAAATCGCCGTAAATTCATTGCATCATCAGGCCGTAAATAGGCTAGCTGATCAATGCAAAATAGTAGCAACCTCAAGTGATGGTATTGTCGAAGCAATGGTGTATGAGGAGTTGCCATTTTGTTTAGCTGTGCAGTGGCATCCAGAGGAATTAGCTACTGTAGGAGACGAACATGCACAAAAGCTATTTTCAGCGTTTATTGAGGCTAGCTTGAAATGTAAGAGGGAAGAAATGGCAGGATAAAAAATTTTTCGCTAAATTTAAAACTCGAACGATACTACAAAACATGCATAGAGTGTTTTGGAATCGTTCGAGTTTTTATTATCTAGCTTTTTGTGCATAAAAAAGAGGATATATGCTTGGCAAAGAAATGCATAATCCTCAAAGCTTACTTTTATAAAGCATTAATGAACGCGGCGATAAAGGCCTACAACCTGTCCTAAAATGGAAACCTGATCAACGATAATTGGCTCCATTGTTGCATTTTCAGGCTGTAAACGGAAATGATTTTTTTCCTTGAAGAAACGCTTTACAGTCGCCTCATCCTCAGCCGTCATCGCCACAACAATATCTCCATTATCGGCAGTGGACTTTTGCTTGACAATAACTAAGTCCCCATCAAAGATACCTGCTTCGATCATGGATTCACCCATAATCTCTAACATAAATAATTGATCCTCACTTGTCCCATAGGCATCTGGTAGCGGGAAGTACTCTTCGATGTTTTCAATCGCCGTAATGGGAGAACCAGCTGTTACCTTCCCGACAAGCGGTACATGAATAACATTTTGCTTTTGAATCGCATCCTCTGGCTCTAAAATTTCAATGGCACGTGGCTTCGTTGGATCTCGGCGAATAAGGCCCTTTTGTTCTAATCGAGCTAAATGACCATGAACGGTTGAGCTTGAAGCGAGTCCAACCGCTTCCCCAATTTCGCGTACTGATGGCGGATAGCCTTTCGTGCGCACCTCTTCCTTAATAAAAGCTAGAATATCCTCTTGTCTTTTTGTCACTT
Source organism: Lysinibacillus macroides (assembly GCF_001281525.1). Taxonomy (GTDB): domain Bacteria; phylum Bacillota; class Bacilli; order Bacillales_A; family Planococcaceae; genus Lysinibacillus; species Lysinibacillus macroides. The sequence continues at coordinate 590,668 of NZ_LGCI01000005.1, forward strand.
TTTTCATATTTGCTCACCTCTTTTTTCTAATATCATTCTTCTTATTTGATAGTATAACAGAATGCGAACATGTATGCAAACATAGGTTCGAAAAGTGTTTGACAAAAACGTTTGTTCGTTTTATTATAGAACTTATATTCCGAACAAACATTCTGGAAAAGGGGTTATGATGATGACTTGGTTAAAGAAGAATACGCATATCTCAATTTTAGCAGGAGCTTGTTTACTGTTTGCAGCATACCTTTACATGACTGATCCAGGAGATATAAGTTACGCAGAAATTCAAATTGAGCATGGAGATAGCTTGTGGTCGTTAGCAGAGCAATATCGTGGTAAAATGAGTTCAGATGATTGGATTAAGCTTGTTAAAATGGAGAATGAGTTAACAAATATTAAAATTGTAGCAGGAAAATCATTAGTCATACCTGTACTGGATCAACAAGCCAATCCCATCAAAATCATGGAAATTGCGAGAAGTGAACAATGAGAAATAATCAACTATCAGCCGTTGTCTATTGTCGTGTGAGCACTGAAAAAGAGACACAAAGCTCCTCCTTAGAGCGTCAGCAGGAAGAACTGCAACGCTATGCAAAAGAGTTGGGCTATGAAGTGAAGGGCATTTTTAAGGACAAGCATAGCGGCTATGATGTAGAACGAGAAGGCTTGCTTGAAATGCTTGATTTTATTAAAGAAAAGAACATATGTGCTCTTTTTGTGCAAGATGAAACACGTTTAGGTCGTGGAAATGCGAGAATGGCGGTGTTGCATTTATTGCAAAAATCAGCAACAGATGTGTTTTCCATGCATGATGCAGGACCCGTTCAATTAAATGAAATGGATACAATGCTGCTTGAGATTTTGGCCATTGTAGAGGAGTATCAGCGTAGAATCCATAATGCTAAAATCCGTCGTGGGATGCGACGAGCCGTGGAAAATGGCTATCGTCCTGAAAATAATTTATCAAATCGTGGCAATCCATATGGGCAGGAGCGTAAGGAATTGCCTGTAGAGGAAATTGTCAACCTACGTAAGCGAGGTTTTACCTTTGAGGAAATTTCCATAACGCTTAAAGGACTAGGCTTTGAGGTAAGTAAAGCAACAGTTCATCGTCGCTTCAGAGAACATCAAGAAGGATTAGCAGGCAAATAAGATGCCCGCTAATCCTTTTTAATATAAGCTTTCAATGATCACATTATCTGGTAGCTTAAATGGGTTTTCTTTATTGATTCTGTCATAAAACATAATACCGTTTAAATGATCCATTTCATGTTGGACAACAATCGCACCATAACCTGTTAACGACACAATAAATTCTTGGCCGTGTATATCATAAGCTTTTATTTTAATTCGCTCGTAGCGCGGTACAAAACCATGAACAGGTCGATTGACAGAAAGACAGCCTTCTCCTTCAGGTAAGTAAATCATATTCAATGAATGACTCATAATTTTAGGATTGATAAGCATCATTTCCTGCGTTTGTTTATGGTCATTAAAAAGTACAGCAAACATTCGTTTATCCAGTCCGATTTGATTCGCAGATAGTCCACTTCCTGGTCGTAATTTATACTTTTTCGCTAATATGGCATCTTGGCTATTTTTTAAGTACTGTAGCATCGATAATAAAGTATCTTGATCCTCTTTCGTAACAGGTATTGTCACCTCAGTTGTTTTTTTGCGTAATAAAGGTGAGTCCTCTTTCACAAAATCTTTCATTGTAATCGTATAGGCTGGATGGAATTTACTCATACATAAATACCTCGTCAATTCGACTATTTAATACTTTAGCAATTTTAAAGGCTAATTCAAGAGTCGGGTCATACTTATCATTTTCTATACAGTTAATGGTTTGCCTAACAACACCACATTGTTGTGCAAGATCCGCCTGTGTTAACCCTAATTTTGTTCTTAGGATTTTCATAATATTTTTCACCTATATCCCGGTACTGTCAATATTTTTGTGTAAATGACGATTCACCCGTTCAAGGGAACTCATCACCTGTGTATTCAATTGTACTTGTTCGAAGTGTTGATTTGAGTGTGTAGGAAAGGGCTAGCCCTTTCCTACACACTCAAATTTCGCGCTGGCGCGTCCCGGTCTAGTTTGCCGGTTCGTGCAGCTGCTCAAACATTTCTTCTAGCTTTGCACGGGCCTGATTGAAGCCGATGTGGCAGCGTGTGGCGAAACGTTGATTATAGTCTTCGAACTGCGTCACTAAAAAGCGCTCCAACGATTCTTCGTTCGGGAACTGTTCCTTGCGCTTTGTATATTTTTTGATTTGCTTATTGAACGACTCGATTAAATTCGTCGAGTAGATGCTTCGCCAAATCGCCTTGGGAAAGCCGTAAAACGTCAGTAAATACGGGTTTTCGAGTAAGCCTTGTGCGACTTTTTTATACGATTTGCCCCATTTTTCGCAGAACGTCTCGAGCGCTTTTTTCGCTGCTTCAGCGTTCTTTGCCTGGTGAATCGTTTTAAAATCCTCGCACACTTCCTTGCGATCTTCTACTCGGACTTTATGCATGATATTGCGTGCCACATGGACAAGGCACACCTGATATTTTGCCTTTGGAAACACATTAAACACAGCGTCTGCCATGCCTTTTAAGCCGTCTGATACGAATAAAAGTACGTCTTCTACACCACGGTCTTTGAGCTCTTGTAGTAGCTCCTGCCAGTTGTAGGCCGATTCTGTTGGGGCAATCGTATAGCCAAGCACTTCTTTAGAGCCGTCTTCACGAATACCAACTGCAATATAGACGGCCTCTTTTGACACCGTATCACGACGCACGGCAATATACGTCGCGTCTAAATACACGCATACGTAACGATTGTGCAAAGGACGGTTATTAAAGGCTTCTACCGTTTCTGAAACAGCCTTTGTCATATTCGAAATCGTTTGCGGCGTATAGTGATGCCCATACATTTTCTCAATTAATTGCGCAATTTCCGCCATCGTAATGCCTTTTTTGAACAAGTGAATGACCGTTTCTTCCAGCGTATCGTTCGAGCGCTTATATGGTACCACTGTCTGTTGTTTAAACTCACCGTTGCGATCCCGCGGGATTTGAAGCGTTAAATCGCCGTACTCCGTGTGAAGTGTACGCGAATAAGACCCATTGCGAGAATTGCCTGAGTTGAACCCGATACGATCGTATTTTTCGTAATCCAAAAATTCCGTCAGCTCTGTCGCCAGTAGCGAGTTGATCGCCATTTCCAAGTGCGAACGAAAAACCTCGGTAATATCTTGTTTTTTGACTAGTGCATCGACAATTTCTGTTGTAAACTGATTCATAGGGAAGACCTCTTTTCTAGGATTGGTTGTGGTGACTTAATTCTACCAAGAAAGGGTCTTCCTTTTTCTATGGAATTTTCTATTTACACAAAATATTTTATACTCTCTATATCCCTCCGTTTTGTCCAAAGTATTAGACATTTAGTATATAAAATTTCTCGATAAATGTCTAATAGATTAGACATTTATCAAGCACATTACTAATGATATTGCTCCTCAGGCTCAGTACAATATTGCATGGGCGCATTTTTTACGATGACACCCTTTCCTCTAAATGATGAAGCTATTCCTGTTTAATCCCATTAAGATTTTAGCGTGGTAAAAGAATGTTTAAAGGCTGGTATAACTGCATTTTGAGGGAAACCATGCTATACTTTGCATACTAAGGTTATTAAGCTAGGTACTGAAAGGTGTGTAATCATGTTATCAAAGGAAAAACTTAACCGTATTAATGAACTTTCTGCTAAAGCCAAAAGTGGTCAATTAACAGAGGCAGAGGCTAGGGAGCAAACAGCACTTCGCAAGGAATATTTAGATACGTTTCGAGCAACGATGCGTCATACGATTGAAAACGTCAAAGTAGTGGACGTAGAAGGTAATGATGTAACGCCAGAAAAGGTAAAACAAGCGAAGAAAAATAAGTTTCTAAATTAATGTGACATATTTGATAAATGTATGCTTAAAAATACAAATCATCTAACAAAAGCATTGTTTTCTAAGGCAATGTTGACTAAACTGTAGAAGAATAAGATATAGGATGAGAAAGGATGTCACAACATAATGACGCAACATGCGGATCAAGTAGCAATTAATGCTATCCGAACTTTATCAATCGATGCTATTGAAAAAGCAAATTCTGGACACCCAGGTTTACCAATGGGGGCAGCGCCAATGGCTTACACGCTTTGGACAAAACAATTACGCCATAATCCAGCAAATCCAAAATGGTTTAACCGTGATCGTTTTGTACTATCAGCAGGTCATGGTTCCATGCTTTTATACAGCTTACTTCACCTTGGAGGCTATGGTTTACCAATGGAAGAAATTCAAAACTTCCGCCAATGGGATTCATTAACACCAGGACATCCTGAATACGGTCATACAGTAGGGGTAGAGGCAACAACTGGTCCTCTTGGACAAGGCATCGCGATGACTGTTGGTATGGCAATGGCTGAGCGCCATTTAGCTGCTACTTACAATAAACCAGGTCATGACATTGTTGACCACTACACATTTGCACTATGTGGCGATGGTGACTTAATGGAAGGTGTAGCGGCTGAGGCGATTTCATTAGCCGGTCACTTAAAACTTGAAAAATTAATCGTGCTTTACGATTCTAATGATATTTCTTTAGATGGGGACTTAGAAAAGTCATTCTCAGAAAACGTGCAAAAACGCTTTGAATCTTATGGCTGGAATTACTTAAAAGTGGCAGATGGTACAGATGTAGATGCTGTTAATGCTGCTATTGAGGAAGCGAAAAAATCAACTGGCAAACCAACATTAATTGAAGTGAAAACAGTGATTGGTTTTGGTTCTCCAAATAAATCTGGTAAAGCAGATTCTCACGGTGCCCCACTTGGTACAGATGAAGTTGTCTTAACAAAAGCTGCTTATGAATGGGCACATGAACCATTCCAAATTCCTGCAGAAGTTTACGATACATTTAATGCGGCTGCTGAAGTGCAAGGTGCACAACCAGAGGAAGCTTGGAATGCTAAATTTGCTGCATACAAAGAAGAATTCCCAGAGTTAGCAGCTCAATTTGAGAAAGCAATGAATGGTGAATTACCAGAGGACTTTGCTTCTGAGTTACCAGTATATGAAGCAGGTAAATCTGTAGCAACTCGTTCTTCTTCAGGCGATGCAATTAATGCTATTGCGAAGAAAACACCTTCATTCTTTGGTGGTTCAGCTGACCTTGCTGGCTCCAATAAAACAACGATGAAGGGTGCTGGCGATTTCTCAGCGGACAACTATGCAGGACGCAATATCTGGTTTGGTGTTCGTGAATTTGCGATGGGTGCTGCGATGAACGGTATGGCTCTTCACGGTGGTTTAAATGTATTTGGTGGTACATTCTTCGTATTCTCTGATTACGTTCGTCCAGCCATTCGTCTATCTGCCTTAATGGGTCTTCCTGTAACCTATGTATTCACACACGATTCGATTGCAGTAGGGGAAGATGGTCCAACACATGAACCAATCGAACACCTTGCCTCATTACGTGCAATGCCAAACCTATCTGTTATTCGTCCTGCGGATGCAAATGAATCAGCAGTTGCATGGGAGCTTGCAGTAGCAGCAGAAAAAACACCAACTGTTTTAGTATTATCTCGTCAAAACTTACCTGTTCTTGAAGCTTCTATTGAAACAGTACGTGAGGGCGTAGCAAAGGGTGCTTACACAGTGTCTCCAGCTACAAAAGAAGTAGCAGATGCGATTTTAATTGCAACGGGCTCTGAGGTTTCGCTTGCTGTCGAAGCACAAAAAGCTTTAAAAGCAGAGGGTGTGGATGTAGCAGTTGTTTCTATGCCATCTATGGACCGCTTCGAAAAACAAGACGCAGCTTACAAAGAATCTGTTCTACCAAAAGCTGTAAGAAAACGCCTTGCTATTGAAATGGGCGCATCTTACGGCTGGCATAAATATACTGGCTTTGAAGGCGATGTTCTTGCAATTGACAAGTTCGGTGCATCTGCTCCAGGTGAATTAGTGATCGAAAAATATGGCTTCACTGTAGAAAATGTAGTAGCAAAAGTGAAAGCTCTATAATCTATATGTAAATACCGCAACGCTTGGCAGCCTTAAAAATCAGCCGAGCGTTGCGGTACTTTTTTAGCATTTTTCTTTATAGCAATCCATAAAGTAAGGCATTGAATAATAAATATGCCAATAAAAAGACTGAAGCTCTGGGCACTACCACCAATGCCTAGTTCATCAGCAATAATACCAGAGAACCACAGCAACTGAGCAGCGACAATAATGGTTAAGCTGGCAAAAAGGGTGCATAACCAAATCGATACTTTCTTTATCAAAGCTATCACAAGTAGCAGAATGGAGAATAGTAGCAGTACGATAAAAACAGGATTAAGTAATACAAAATCATTATTTTTAATAAAGTGTTGATAAGTAAAGTGGCTATCCATAGAAAACTCCCTTTTATAGATACTAACGTATCAAACGCTAAAAAGTTCTATTGGTAATCTGTAAGATATTGTCCTTTTTCGAAAATCTCTTTTGCACTTGGGGTAGTCCATTCCTCCACCGTTGTATTTGGGTGTAAATCCAAATAGGATTGTAGCATTTTATAGCCTTCACTAGGAAGACCATTTCTCCTAAAGTAATTTCAAATGACCGATTTAAGTCCTGCTTTTCGAGGTCCTCTACAATTTTGGACTAATAAACACTTTATTATAGGTGAAGTCCACTGCTGTACCATTCAGCTTAGGATAAACTAATTTTTCAAACATTACTACTTTTCCTTCAAATACAATATTGTCTAATGTTGTTCCTTCAGTTTGAAGGTGCTTTTCAGTCCAAACGCTATGATGATATTCATGAGCAATTGCAGTTTTGATAAATTCATTATTATAGTATGTATCATATAGTACCGCTATTTTACCTGCTCCTATTGTTGCCATTCCTGCTATTACATTTGTGGTAGGAAAAACACATATGGTTGTTTCATTTTTTGTAGGAAGAAGCTCTGCAGATTTGAAAAGTGCTTCTTTTATACTTTTTTCTGTTGCTGCCTTATCAATTTCTTTACTGTTAATTGCTTAGGTGTGCCATTTAGTACCATTTCAGCCAAGTTTATATATTCACCATTGTTAAAACCTGCGTTATATACGGGAGTAATAACCTCTTCTTTATAAATATCCGATTATGAACGACTACGATCGCTTTCAATTTTTTCAGTATAGTTTTGATATAGTTCATAAGCATGGACTATTTTAAATTTTTGCTTTGTTTGAGGATGCTCAAATGATACTGTGCTACTATCAATATCCGCTTTAGATTCTTATGGTGTACAGGCACTAACTATCAAACATGTTATGATGAATAGTGCAAAGCCTTGTAAATAGTTAATCAATTCAATCCATCCTTGTGTTTAAAATTTTTTGCATTTTAATTAATATTACTATAGTATATGGGAATTTTTAACGATAAAGGTGAATAGATAAAAAATTATAGCGTTGTATTATTTGATTTGGATGGTACAATATCTGATCCAAAGATAGGAATTACAAAATCCATACTACACAATATAATCAAAAGGAAAAATTATAAAGATAATAAACATATCCATCACAGATGTTCATTACTCAACGTCGGGCTAACTTTTGCCGATAGCGTTTACTCATTTTTTCACTTATATTAAGAATAATAAACAACACATTGTTTGTTATTGGAGGAGAAAAGATGAAAAACAAATTTTTAGTACTGCCATTTATGGCAGTCATGGTGTTAGGAATAATTTTTCTTTCAACGATGATTCCAACGGTTAAAATGAGCCCAAAAGATTTACCAATTGCTCTTGTGTCTGAAGATGCTGGAGAAATGGGTGATACTTTATTACAAAACTTGCAGAATCAATTGGCAGCATCGGGAATGGATATGATGAAGTTTGATAGGTATAATTCGATTGAATTGATGGAAGCAGCGATGAAGGAGCAAGAGGTATATGGGGGGTTAGTAGTACCCGAAAATTTCTCAGCACAATTTGCTTCATTACAGTCACCCGCTCCTGAAAATCCAACGATCCAACTGTATATTAACCAAGGTGCTAATACAACCGTATCAACAATGTTAACTTCTGCTTTAGATAATATTGTCAAGCAGCTAAATTCCGTAATGACTACGCAGTTGCTTCAAACAATTGAGCAAGCAAACGTACCGATTCAAGCAGGTCAGGTTCCAACATTTGTTACACCTGTTCATGCTGAAACGATTTATGTAAACCCTGTAGGAGATTTAGGGTCTGCCCCAACAGCATTTTTCCAGCCTCTTTGGTTTGCAAGTATTGTTGGCGCTGTGTTATTTTACTTGGCGCAGATGAAGACAACATTTCATTCTAAGAAACAAAAACTACAGTTTCATGTAGTACAATCCATTGTTGCAATCATTTACGCGTTCTTTGCTGGCTATTTTGTCACATGGTCAACAACATGGATGCTAGGTTTTTCTTTTGAAAGCTTTAATACAGTCGCCTTATTTAGTTCGCTGGCATGTTTAGGTTTCTTATTTTTAATACTTGCAACGATTACTTGGTTACGTTTACCTAGTTTAGTTGTCTATATTTTACTGATGTTCTTTGGCTTACCGTTAATTCAAATGGCGCCTGAAATGCTACCAGTTTTCTATCAAGATTATATTTTACCTTGGTTACCGATGAAGTTTTTAATTAATGGCTTAAAAGATATTTTATACTTCGGTCAAGGTGTATTTAATGGAAATGGTGTTATATTAACTTGGATGGCAGTTATTTCGTTTGTATTACTATGGGTAAAGCATCTCGTTGAAAAGTCAAGCCAACCTGAGGAAATAGGTATAAAAGTTGTAGAATAAATCGAATAACAGGTCACTACATAACAAGTAGTGACCTGTTATTCGGCTGGTGGGAGAATCCCGAAAGCTTTTACGGGACCTTTAAAAATAATATCAGTTATCATTTGCGCTAATTGTTCAGGTGTTTGTTTCATATCTGATTGAAGCCAGTATTGCAGTACACTAATAAAGGTTGAACTGCCAAAGAGTCCTAAAAAATCAAGAGGATATGAAAATGAATGTTCAGTTACTGTTGATGGGGAGTGATTTTTGAAAATAGAAAAAAATACATTCTTTATGCGATCTTGAAAGCTAAAAATTCCTCTTGTTTTTAATAGGATAGACAGTAATTCCCGTTCTTCTTGTAAACAACGAAAAACGTGCACAATGGTAGGATACCGTTTTTGAAGAAATTCAGTTACCGTATCATCATCCTTTAAATATTGCAATGCAACATGCTCAAGCTTTTCAAATAGCTCTTGCTCGTACTTTTCAAGCAAATCATATTTATCAATGTAATGTAAATAAAAGGTTCCACGATTAATATTGGCACGTTCTGTAATATCTAAAACCGTTATGACCTCAAAATTCTTTTCTTCTATCAATGAAAGTAATGCTTTACGTATTTCTTTTCTTGTTTTCATGACACGTCGATCCATCATTTTCCTCCTAGTTATTTTTTTAAACCAGCAGCAGAGAAAGGACCATTTATCGTAATCGTGGATAAAATACGAGCCATCTCTTGTGGTGATTCTGCGCTATCACTGTGAAGCCATTGCTGAATAACACCTATATGTGCTGAAGCAACATAGGAAATTAAGTATTCAGGTGGAACGAGAAAATGCTCTGGTTTAATTAAGGGATGCTGTGAATGATGGTTGCTTTCAAATATTGAGTTCCAAACAAATTTTTTCAACTTTGTTTGGAATGATAGATCTCCTTTAGAGCCTAACATACCCTTCATAAATCTTCTATTTTGCTCTATATATTCAAAAATGGACGTAAGAATGGTAAACGGTGTGGTAACTGGCTGATTTGTATTGAGATCTGCCAAGATATCTGAATAATTTTCTACTATCATATCCGTCAGTTCTCGTAAAATTTTTTCCTCACATTTGGTCATTAAATCGTATTTGTCTTGATAATGAGCATAGAAGGTTCCGCGGTTAATTTTCGCTTTCGTTGTGATATCTTTAACCGTAATCGCTTCAAATCCTTTTTCCTCAATCAAATCGATAAATGCTTCCCGAATAGACTCTTTTGTACGAACAACACGTAAATCTGTAGTGCTAGCTTGCATACTACTCTCCTCCTCATTTTTACCAACACTTCAAGAGAGTGTGTTGGCTAAACAACACATCGCGTACAGTTGATTATTGATAACTGTTTTAGCTGTATTATAATTTGAAGTGTAATAAAACAACACGTTGTTTAAAATTATAAAGAAAGATAAGGAGAAAATAAAGCCTTAGTAATTTTTTTCTTATTTATCTTATTGTAAAGTGGCATTTCCAATAAGATGGTCTACCAAAAATATTGCTAAAAGATACAAGGAGTGAGAAGAAACGATGACAATCATTTCATTACAGCATGTAACGAAAGATTATGGACATGGACGAGGAATTTTCAATGTTTCATTTAACGTGGAAAAAGGTACTGTGTATGGTTTTTTAGGGCCAAATGGGGCATGTATATGTAGACAAATTTGCGAAGAAGGAAAACCAAGTCAGCAAATCACATGACTTGGTTTTTCATTGTCATGAACTGCTTCTTGTTTTGTTGAATAAATTCCAACATGTATTGATGTTGGTCTGCAAAATTAAATTGAATTGTAATTTCATTATTTTCATGAATGTAAATCGTATCAATCAACTCAACCAACAAACCTCGGTCAAGTGTTTGGATATTTTGATATTTCAAAAATATTTGGAGATAGGGATGATTCACGCCGATTCCTTTTTGAATAGTGGACATTTCTGTTTCTAAGTTAGCCATAACTTGTGTCACTTCATCTGCTTTCTGTTCAAATTTTGCTTTCATTCGCAAGTATTCAACTTTTGTAATATCTCCACATTTCCAGTCTATATATAGATTATCTGTAACGGCTGTTATTTTTTCTAATTCCTGTTGTTTAACCTTGTATAACTGTTCTAATTGTTTCGATTTTGTCCGAATGATAGGCTGTTTGTTAATGGCTTTAATGATGGTTGCCATATCATCAATAAGTGCTATTTGTGCTTGAATCGCTCGTAACACCGTTTCTGTGATGCTCTCTGTACTCATACTGTGTCGTGTGCATTTCTCTTTATGTTTAATCGCATAGGTAGAGCAAACATAGTAGGCATATTCCTTCAATCCCGACTTTGTTTGTCTGCGATAGGACTTCCTTGTCATGCCCATCCCACAGTCTGGACAACGAAGGAAGCCAGAAAAAAGATGCACTTTCTTTTCAGATGGTGCGGTACGAGTATCTCGTTTTTGTAAACTTTGTGCTTTTTCAAACAAAGCCATCTCAATAATCGGGTCATGTGTGTTTTCTACTACAAACCATTCATCTTTTGGTGGCGTGATTTTATCATGAATTTTATAACTAATTACACGTTGTTGACCCTGTACCATTGTCCCGATATACATTTTATTGATTAAAATACGACCAATTGTGCCAATACTCCACATGCCATCATTTTTAGCATCATTGGGTGTTCGATGATTAAACCCTCTTTGCTGTTTATATTGAGAGGGTGTCGGAACGCCTAACTCATTTAAATGTTTGACAATCCCAGATTTACTCATCCCATCATAAACGAACCAATGGTAAATATTACGGACAACTTGTGCGGCTTTTTCATCAATGATGAGGTGATTTTTATTTTCAGGATTCTTTTTATAGCCGTAAGGCGCAAATGCGCCAATAAATTCACCATTTCGGCGCTTTGTGTCAAAAGTACGGCGAATATCGTTTGATATACGAGCAGCGTAACGGTCATTTAATAGTCCTGCCATTGGCACTTCTAATCCCTGTACGACCTCTGGATTTATATAGGTGTCAATAGCTGGGTCGCCTATGCTAATAAAGCGCACATTGTAGAGAGGGAATATTCTTTCTAAAAAATAGCCTTGGTCAGAATAATTTCGAAAAGCTCTCGCAAGCGTCTTACAAATAATACAGTCCACTTTACCTGTTTCAATATCTCGTATCATCCGTTGAAAATCTATTCGCTCGTAATCTGTCGTACCTGATTGTCCATCATCTATATAGTAGTCAACAAGTACATACTCACCAATGAAGGTATGGTCAAGGTACTCTTGAATGATTTTACGTTGATTCGTGACACTTAAACTTTCGTCATGTCCATCATCTTTAGATAAGCGAATGTAAATAGCAATCTTCCATATTTTTTGACGTGGCTTCTGAACTTTTGTATTTTTTCTAATGCGTGCCATGTTCTTCCAATCCTCTATAATCACATCTTTATTATATCATTTATTGGACATAATTTCAGTGATGATAGCTTGAGAAATAGTGTTTTAGTTGCGTAGACAAGGCGTTTCCATCCTCTAAAAAACGCACATGAACGGTCACATTTCCACATAAGAATTGGTAAGGGTTTTGGATGTCTTGAAGATATTTTTCTAATCGCTCCAATGCAGGTAAATCATGCCGAATTTGGATATGTCGTATGTCTACAAGGTCTTGTGTTGATTGAGTTGTTTTTTCTTGTTGCATTGCTTGTTCAAGTCCTTTTAACGCTACCATGTTCCTTCCTCCTTACATGTACCATTGTAAGCAATTAAAAATCAGATGGCTGCTGGTACAGCTCCACAGGTATTTCAACCTCTGCAAGTATTTCTTCCAGCCCTACTCATTGCCTGTGACGCTTTGAACGCTCGGACGGTGACTGTAGGGGCGTATCATTATCTTATGGATGGGTGATGGCTCACAATCTACCATGATTGTGTAAGACAAAGTAAAGTTCGCTCGTTCCATTTAGGAAGTCGTGGCGTACTTGTCAGGTGGCTAACCATTCATAAAACGTATCTGATTTTTTGTTATTCTGCATGATGTTTTCTTTCATGCTTTCTTTGTCAAAGAGCAAAACTTAATAAGCCTTTAAAGTGAAAGGGGAGGTGCTAACTATTTCCATTTAAATTTTGAAACCTAAAATAGATTCCATTAGTTTTGAGTGCAAATAGTCACGCATGTCCTCGTCAATACCCCAATAAGTATTGCCTCGTTCATCCCTAAGTTTTCGCATTGATAAACTCGATATATAGCCATTATAATGCTCTATAACAGCTTGCATGGCTTCGGATTCTCCTTTTGTTGCAGCTACAATGACTGGATAAGGTAATAAACCACGTTCATCATTAGTCATCGCATTCATGAGTACGCACCTCCAAAAATTGTTTTAACAGCTTGAACGAGCTTGTTCGTCTATACTGAACTGTACTGCGTGAAATTTGAAGTAATTGCCCAATTTCTACGTCAGATAGTTGAAGGAAATAGTATAGAACAACAACAATACGCTTATTATCAGGGAGAGTAAGCAAGGCATCTTCAAGTAACTTGGCAGTAATTTTCTTGCCAGCCACTTGAAAAGTTTGTGTGTCCTCATTTTCCTCATAATTATCTACTGTATAAAGCTGGTTTTCTTCTTGGCGGGTGAGGTTAGAAAAGGTAGTTTCTTGTGATTGCTGTTTGCGCCTTTGATAATAAGTATTGATAGTTGCATTCTTCAATACTCGTTTACAAAAGCCATTAAACGCACATCGCACTTGCCACTCTGTACGAATAGATTCCATGCGCTCACCTCCCTCCGCTATTGCAAAGGTGTCGGTGATTTCCCCTTTCATAACCTTCAACAATTATTTCTCTGAAATGCCGAAAATAGGATTAATATTTTAAAAAATAATAAATAGGATACAAAAATTCCGAACAAAATATAGGTAGTTAGATATAAAATTTAGTATTCTAATATATACTAATTACACACCTGATTTAGTGATAATTTCTTTTTACAGTATGAAATTAAAAAAGTCTGTTTCATGTGATTACTGTTTGCGTCTATGATAATAAGTATTGATTGCTTCATGTTTCAATACTTTTTTACAAAAGCTATTAAACACGCAATGTATTTGCCATTCAGTACGAATAAGTTTCATACACTCGACTCTCCCTACTATTGCAAATATATCATTGATTTCTTTTTTATTTTCACCACAATAATACATATAAATCCAAATTTTATCCTATATTGACAATGACTACAGCATAATAGTAATATTATAACTATAGCATTGTAGTATAGGAAGTAGGTGAATAATTTGCCAAAATTTCAAAGTTTGACTGATACAGAGATGGAAGTAATGCAAATCATTTGGAAACTGAATCGTTCTGTACAATCAAGTGAATTGTTGACTATTTTTTCAGAAAAAGGTTGGAAAGGACAAACTATTGCTACCTTTTTATCAAGATTAGTAGATAAAGGTTTATTGTCTGTAACAAAAGGAAAAGGGCGTGCAAATATTTATAATCCACGTTTATCCTTTAAAGAATATAAAAAATGGGAAGCTCAAAGTTTATTGGACACAATGTATCAAGGGTCTGTGAAAACCTTTTTAGCAACACTTTACGATGAGAAGGTAACTACTGAAGAATTAGATGAACTGAAAAAATGGTTTTCAGATAAGTAGGTGTATAGATGAATGAGTGGCTAAATTTTATGATTACTTTATCAGTTGCTGGCAGTTGTGTTTCTATATTTGCATACAGTATTACCGTTATTTCAAGAGAAATATTTACCGCAAAATGGCATTACAGGAACAGGAAATTAGCCCTTTCCTTCTTCCTGTTACCTTTCTTTTTAATTGCAGAAGTAGCTCTCTTGTTTAAAAAAGATAATCAGCTCATGCAATTAAATTCGCTACCTTTTATACAACAAAATACAATCTTATTGACAGAAGCTTTTGTGCAAATGGTATTTATTATCTGGTTGACAGGTGTATTTATAACAAGTATATGGTTCTTGTTTGTGTATCAAAAATTATATCGAGAGTTGCGAAGAAACTGTGTGGCAGTCCCTAAAGAACATAAAGTATGGGGAATTTTAGCACAGCTACAAAATGATATGAATGTGAAGCGAGAGATTAACCTTGTTTATTGTCAAGCGAATATTAGCCCCTTTTTAGTAGGAGTGTTCAAATCAACGATTGTGCTGCCCATATATGCAATTCAAAATGATGAGTTAACAATGATTCTTAAACATGAATTAATACATGATAAGAAAAAAGACTTATGGATGAAAAGAGCAGGAATTCTAGCAAGAATTCTTCATTGGTACAATCCACTGATTTATTTTTTACAAAAAGAATTAACAAAGTGGTGTGAGCTTTCATGTGATGAGGACGTTGTGCTAAAAATGTCTCATACAGAGAGAAAAATGTATGGCGAAATGATTTTAAATATGATGCAACGTGCAAATCAACAGCCAAATTCACCCTTTTCAGTTTCTCTTTTTACCAAAGGACAAATGAAGTTAAAAAAGCGATTAATAAGGATATTAGAAGCACAACAGGTAAGCAAGTCGATTGTTATTACAGCTATTACACTATTTTTAGTTTTTGGAAGTGTTGGGATTGTCAGTGCTACATTCGTATACAAAAATATACAATCTATTTCGGAAAATAAAAATATGGAAATACAATTAGAATATGTTGATATTGATAAAAGAGAAATAGATAAGAATAGCTCAAAGACAATTTCTGTTAAATTGTCAGATAAGTCTAAATTTTCCGAAGAAGAGTGGTCGAAAATTTTGAAACAAATTGAAAATAATGAAGTAATTTTGGAAGAGAAATAAAATAAGAAGTTCTGTATTTATACTTTTTATACAGAACTTCTCACTTAACTATGTGTATATAGTTAGATATTTCCTTAATTTTTAAAGTAATTTTTTTCTCTAAAAGTAATTATTTTAAAAATAATATATATTTTTCATTTTAAATTGATAAATAATGAAGGGAGGTGATAAGAAATGGTAAAGAGAAGTTTGGTAGCAATGTTTAGTTTAGCTTTGATAGTATTGTTAGGTCATAGTGCTGTAAGTGCTACAGAGATTTCAGTAACTGATTTAGAGGATGTTAATTCAGCAATAGAGCTTGTTGAGGCAAAAGGTGACCTCATAAAAGAAGAAGGTTTTAAAGGAATAACACCCTTTTTAAGTGTACAAGTATATTCTTCTTCTTTAGGAGTAAATCAATATGTTAAGTCAAATACATCTTACTCTGTAAAAAAAGGTGATGCAATAAACATTACGAATCTAACATGGAATCCAACAGGACAACAAGTTCAAGTAGGGCTTATTCATGCAACTACAGGTGCTCAATATTGGTCAGGTAATTTTTCTGGAGGAAGTATGAGTAGCGGTTATATCTCTGTACCTTCTACTGGAAATTATTATCTTGCTATTGGTACGCCATCTACAAACACTATGAATATTAATGTTAGTGGATTATTTAGTTTTTAAATAATTAGTAATTTGAAAAATAATTTAATTGAAAAGGAGAATCTTATTATGAAAAAATTAGTTTCATTTTTCTCAATTTTTGCATTGTTCTTAGTATTGTTTGTGCCACAAAACGCATCGGCAGCAACTACTTACAGCGCTGGTGCAAGTTCACCATCTACTATTTATGCTTATAGCCTCAATACTTGGTCTGGACAAGGTTTCTGGGATTTAAGAAATGTAAGCTCTATTCCTGACACAGCCGTTGTGACAGCAGCTAAATTAAATTGGAGTATTTGTACAACTTGTGGTATGTCTTATGATACAACGGTTGTTGGTCTATTTAAGCAAGATGGGTCTGGCTATCAGATGGATTCAGGTTTTTACAATTATAATTTTGGTGGTCAACCTGTTAAACAAAATTGGTTTGCTAGTTTTAAATCATCAAAATTCAACGGCTCAGGTTATATACGACCTGTTTTAACATTATTATGGGAAGATTCTACAAGTTTAACATCTGGTACACTTATGTTAAGTGATTCTCCTAGTGATGGTCTTACTGGGCAAGCTAATGTTGTTGAAAGCGAAGAATTAATATATGAACTAGTGGAGGAGTAATTGATGAAAGTTACTTTTAACGCAATTAACAATTTGGGAACAGTTTCTACATTTCAAACACAGCAAAGTAAACAACCTTTTAATATCGAAGCAAATGAAATAGATGCTAAACAAGCGAAAGTCGAAGCATCACGTGAAAAATATGCAGAATTTGTACAATCTTGTAATGCCATTTATCAGGGAGCAACACCCACTCAACTTATGGATAAACAGACAAATTCTATCAATATTACTAGCGGTGTGTACTATCATTTAGGCTCAGTCAATGGGAAACCCCTTAATGGCACAGCTTTAACTGGTGGTGGCTTTAATTCTAACTTTAGCCCAATGATACAATGGACAGGAGTTGGTACAAAGGTTACACCCGAACAAGAAGCCGCTTTTAGAATACACCAGTCCTATTCACAAGTTGAACGTCAAGAAGCAAATGAGCTTGTGGCTGTCTTTATGAGCCTTTCTCGGTTAGCGGAAGGAAAAAAATCTGTGGCTAGTATGAATGATGATGTAATGTTTAAACAACACTTCCCTAAGTTTGCAGAAGGAGTAGGACTTGACTTAAGTAAGCCTTTCACTATTAACGGCAAGTCATTTATGTATTCAAAAGGAGTATTACAGGCAGTAAATAACGAAGTGTAGTTGATAAATTGCTGGGGCATAAATATATGTTCCAGCTTTAACGTTATGCTTATCAAGCAAATACTTTTATGGGAAGATTCAGCAAGTGCAAAATCTGGTACAATCTTGCTAAATGAATCATCTGATGAGATTTTTATTGAAATAGAAGATTTAGGAGAGGAATAATTTATGGAGGTAAAACCAATTTCATTTAAAAATCTAGGAGCTATTGCTAGTTTTCAAGTACACCAGAATCAAAAGCCTTTTCAAATGGAAGAAATGAAAACATATTATAAACAAGATAAAATTGAAGCAACACGTAAAAGTTATGCTGAATTAGTACAATCCTATAACAATATTCGTAGAGAAATAAATCCAACGAAATTCGTTAATGAGCAAACCAATTCTATTGATATTACGAATGGTGTGTACTATCATCTAGGCTTAGTAAATGGAAAACCTCTGAATGGGACACTTTTAACTGGTGGCGGCTTTAATTCAAATTTCAGTCCTATGATATGGGATAATCCAAACTCTAATGTTGTAACACAAGAGCAACGAGAAGCCCTTAAAATACATCGTTCATATTCACAAGTTGAACGTCAAGAAGCCAATGAACTTGTGGCTGTCTTTATGAGCCTTTCTCGGTTAGCTGAAGGAAAAAAATCTGTGGATAGTATGAATAATGATGCTATGTTTATGCAACATTTCCCTAAATTCGCTAAAGGGATAGGGCTTGATTTAGGTCAACCGTTTACTATCAATGGAAAATCGTTTACTTATTTGCAAGGAACATTGCAAATGACAGATACAGAAGATTAACCGATAAATCAGCTTTATATGGATATTAAATAATCAGAGCTATCATCAATAGTCAATCAGATTTACTATTAATGATAGCTCTAAGTTGTGGTATGACTTATGATACAACGAACATTGCTCTATTTAAACAGAATGGTTCTGGTTATCAGATGGATTCAGATTTTACAATTCTAATTTTGCTGGTCAACCTGTAAGACAAAAATTGGCTAGTTTCAAATCATCAAAATTCAACAGCTCATGTTATATACAACCTGTTTTAACTATATTATGGGAAGATTCTACGAGTGCGAAATCTGGTTCGTTTATGTTAAATGAATCACCTAATGGAATTCTTGTTGATAAAGATAGCCTTGTTGAAAAGCAAGAAGTAACGTTGGTTAATTTAAAGGAGGAATAACCGATGACAGTTATAGTGAATTCAATACAGAATCTAGGTTGGGTTGCTAATTCTCAAACCAATCAAACCTCTCAATCCTTTAAAATAGGAGAAGGTGAAATAGATTCTAAAAAAGCGGAGATTGAAACCTCACGTAAAGAATATGCAGAATTCATACAATCTAGCAGTTCTATTTATCAAGGGGCAACTCCAACTCAACTTGTCAACAAACAAACAAATTCTATTAATATTGTAGCAGGTGTTTACTATAATTTAGGAACAGTAAATGGAAAACCTTTGAATGGTACGCCTTTAGCAAGCGGAGGGTTCAACTCGAATTTTAGCCCTAAAATATGGAAAGTGCCAGGTTCGTCCATTGTAACACCAGAGCAAGAAGCGGCACTCAAAATGCGACAATCCTACTCGCTACCTGAACGTCAAGAAGCCAATGAACTTGTGGCTGTCTTTATGAGCCTTTCTCGGTTAGCTGAAGGAAAAAAATCTGTGGATAGTATGAATAATGATGCTATGTTTATGCAACATTTCCCTAAATTTGCTAAAGGGATAGGGCTTGATTTAAGCCAACCGTTTACTATTAATGGTAAATCATTCACTTATTCACAAGGAACATTGCAAACGACATCTATAGAAGATTGACAAATAAATATGTTATACATGACAAGTATTAAAATTAACTAAAGGTAATAGTTTAGTATCCATACTAGATATTAAAAATAATTAATCAGACAAGGAGATACAGCAAAATGAATAAGAAAATTCTTAAAGCAGTTGTCTTATCATCAATGTTAATTTCCAGTGCCGTAATCCCATTTGGAACAAGTGCAAGTGCAAATACAAATTTAATTGAGGTAGAACAGAGTGAAAGCTGGAAACTTCCTGTTTTCGATAGTATTAAAAATTATTTAGACATTAAAGTTGAAAATGGTTTTACAGAACTTCAAGGGTATGAAATTGGAAAAGTATTAGCACTTAAAGATAGAACAGAAAAAGAAAATAAATATTATGTTTCAGTGGTGGATAAAAATAAAGAAACTCTTGGGTATGCTGTTTTAGATGGTAGTAATAACTATGAAGTTATTGAATTTGGTCTGGGAAAAGAAGAGCCTTTAAAAGATGCTAATCACAATATCTCTTATTATGGTCCATTGTCCTATGCTGAAAATATCGGAAACGGAAAAGTGAAAGATTTACTATTAAATCAAGAGTTTGATAAAGCAACTTTGATTAACGAAATAAATGAGGTGGAACAACCTACAGATGAATACCAAGTTTCGCCTGCTACTATCATAAATTATGCATATAAATACATTAGTGGCGTTCCTGATTACCAACAGTCCAGTATTACAACAATGATAAATACTTGTGTGCCAGTTTCTGCTGCAAATATTATAATGTATTGGGATGCAAACGGTTATCCTAATATGGTTTCAACAAATAATTGGATTAATGTTGCAAATAGAATAGCACAAATCATGCTTCATACTAATGTTAATGGAGTATTGCCACAGTATGTAACGCCGGGAATGAGAGTCTATTTCGATGAGCATGGTTATACAGGCTTTGGTGTAACTCGTGATACATCTCCTACTTTTAGTGAAGCTCAAACTATTGTCAACGCTGGTCATCCGTCTCTTTTAGGATTAGCTAATTACACAGTTATTAGCCCTAATGCTACTGGTAAGCATATGGTTACACTTGTAGGTTTTGAAACTTATTATGACACATCAACACAAAAGTGGTCTCAACAAGTTATTGTTCATGATAATTGGGATTCGACAGGAACTCAAGTATGGTTGAAATGGTCTAGCTTACCAGTTACGGATATTTGGGAAATATCTAATTAAAGGGTAATTGTTGAAAACTAAAATGCGCTAACAGTCAATTTTCATCATATTGATTGTTAGCGCATTTTTAGTATGTAGTTTGTATCAATTCGTTAATCGTGTTGTTTTCCATAGAGTTCCTTTGCTTTCTTTTGTAATTCTTCGTTACTCTCTTCCACTCCCTTTTTATCTGCAAGGTTGAATATACCTGAGTAGGCACTTGATACGCCCTTAGAACCGACTATTTCTCCTTCATATTCATATATATACGCTGTATAATTTTTACCTTCAAGGTCTTTTTCATTTAATTGATAATTTGTTACAGTCAATTCTTTTCCGATATACTGCTCCATGAAAGTTATATTAGCAGCTCTATCAAGTTTGAGAATTTCTGGTGGAATATCACCTATTATGATTTGTTCGCTCGAATGAAATGATTCAATTGTCCATCCTAAATCTTCTATATAAACAAGATGTTCTTTATCAATATTTTCATTGGTACAGGCAACTAGGATAAATGTAAAACTTAAAATAATCATTAGTTTTTTAATAAAATATCCCTCCCTTGTAATTAAAAAACTTCTTAATAATTACTCTATTATAACAAAATAGCGGAATATAGACAAATTCTCAGCTATAAATCTGAGAGGGAAAATGGAATTTTGCTTTTTATTTTAAGAAGTATTTTGATTTCTTTCGCCACTGTAAATTCGGCAGTCCAACTAAGAAAAGGAACATGTCAGATTCTACATAACACGTCCTTTTCTTAGTTTCTTTCACTACATGACAATGACAAGAACCATCAAAATTTTTTGTAAGCAGGCTATCGCCACAAAAATTGTTGAAAGAGCAGCATAAAGCTGCTCCTTTTTTATGGTTGTTCATTTTCGTTTTCTTCAATGATTTCCAATAAGTCGCTAATTTCGCAATTGAGTGCTTTGCATAATGCGCCTAATGTGTCACGTTGATATTGTTTGGATTCATCATTGTACATTTTACGAACGGTTTCAAAGTTTACTCCTGATAGTTCAGCACATTTTCTGATTGAAATTCCTTTGTCCTCTAAAATACTTTTTAAGTTTGATTTAGCTCTCATTCCCATGTTCTCACCTCACTTTTATTGTATCAAAAATAGTCATGAATTAACGGTAAAATATAGTTGACTATAAAATGAAGTCAGTGTTATGATTATGACAGTGAAATGCAGTCGTTTTAAAAAGCTACTAAAGGGAGGGAACAATATGCCAATAATCATTAGTACAGAGATAAATGGGTTTCATGAGATAAGAGGTACTTATAATAAGCAAGCAAAAACAATCACCATTGAAAGCCTAGTTGTCTTATCTATAGGTAGATTAATAGAACTAGGGAAGGTGACTTTAACAAAAGAGGAAATGATGATGGTGTTAAAATTTTTTTATGATAGTGAGGATATAGAGCTGTCATAAGGATTAAGATGGGCTGGGCAGGAGAAAAAATATAAAAAGGGCAACCAGTTGAGGTCGCCCTTTTTTGTGTGGACAGCCATCTAATAAATTGAACGGCGATGCTCAATATCTAAAACTAAGCAAATAATGAATATTTATATTTCATTAATAAAAAATTGAAAACACCTCACAAGTACAATGTGTAGCGCTTGTTAGGTGTTTTTTAGTGAATCACATTACAACATAAATGGTTGTTATACCGCCGCTTTAAGCAGAAGAAGATAGTTAAATTTCTGATTCTTCAAAGAAAAAGAGGGTGAGTTCTATGCAAAGAAATTAGTTCTAATTTGTTCGATTCTGGAAGCCATACCTCCCATATTTGTAAGTATGTTTATTGGAATTTGTTGCTGATATGAAGATTTTGCTTTAGCTTTAACAGCGTTGTTGTTTCCAACTTGTGTCTTATCTATTACTTTATCTTGTTTCAATGTAGAATTTGCTATGGCATCAATAAGAATGTTAGTTGAGGACGAGATAGAACCGTCACTTGTTAAACCAATGCTATTTATTAGTTGCTTCTGTACAGTGGATAAATTATTGTCCTTATCTAATTTAGTTTCAAGAAGATTTAGAAAACCATTCTCACTGTACAGGTCTAATATACTTACTTTAGGTTCTTTTAATAACGACTGTCTTTGTATATCAGATAAGTTTTTTATATTTGAACTATTAAAAAGAGTATCTGTTAATACATTTTTGAAGGCAGTTTTTTGTTCTTCTGATAAATTTAATTTTTTGTTTTCAGACAATTCTTGAAGGAGTTTTTGTGTGAAAAGTATATTTTCTGTAGAAAGAGAATTTACATTCAATGTTATCATACTTCCTTTCTTGAGATATTCATATCTTCTTCTATGAATATTATCGTCAATTATTAGAGATATTTACTGTATAATTTGCAAAAATTAAAAACATTTAACAAATACAATGTGTAGCGCTTGTTAGGTGTTTTTTCGTGTATCACATCACAATATAAATGGTTGTAACCAAATGTATTTATTTCACAATCATCCAATTTACATCTTTCTCTAAAATTAATTCATATTGTGATAGTTGTGTGGCTTTTGTGATTTCATCTAAATACTTGACTGTTACCCACACATGCACTTGCTGTCCAGACTGTTGATAAATCGGATTGAGAAGTGTTGAAAATAGATACTTTTTACCAATGGGTGGTAAGGCATTATTTTGTACATAATAAGCGAGTTCTTTTTCAGTTGCAACTGGATAAAAGGCAAAGAACGTTTCTAAAAATTCAGTGACTTCCTTTATTATATTAGAATCCACCGAACCGTTATTTTCAGGCTTTTTCGGTATATAGGCTGATTTTTTGGGTGAATCCCATAACGTAGGGTTTTTTATTAGGACAACATTGCCATCTGCATCTTGATAAAGGTAAATGCGATAGGTTGATTGTACCCATCTTATCTCTTTATCTTCTGTAATTTTTTGTTTTAGTGAATACACAACCGCAAAATGATTGTCTTGTTCTGCCGTTATAGACCAAATGTTGATGTCCTCTACACTAGAGCTAGTTGGAATATCAGCTCGAATGGTATCGGCATTTAACATTTGCAATTCTTCTGTCAAATAGTTGTTAATTTTGTCTGCTCGGTACGCAATGGCTTCTTTATTATTTTGCCATGTGTAATAGTCTTTCACAAAGTTTTTTGTAAAGCTCTCTATTGTGTGGGTGTCAATAATGCTTGTTTCAATCACTTTTGTTTCGTGTATGGTGTGTTTATCAATGGCAGTAAAGTTTTTGTAAATACCAAAAGCGAGGCTACTAATTAATAGTAGCCATAGCACCAGCACTGTTTTTTTACGTGTACCAATCGCCATCACTTTTCTTTTCTTCGACTTTTTTGCTTGTCCTTTTTTGTTAAATAGCTTCATAGTATCAAATCCTTTCTATCGTTTAATTCGTCCAGCACCGATTAAATGCTTTTGCCAATAAGGTGAGGTTAAATCATCGTAACCAATTGGGTCGCCTGCGTTATACATTTGATTATTTCCAAGGTAAATACCTACATGAGTTACATATGTTCCTGCATCGTATGTTGAGTGGAAAAAGACCAAATCGCCTGCTTTTGCTTGTGCTAGTGGAATATGTTCAGTGGCATCATATTGTTGTTGTGCTGTTCTTGGTAAGTGGATGTCTGCCTTGCGATAGCTCCATTGTGTTAATCCACTGCAATCAAAAGAGGTAGTTGGGTTATCACCGCCAAATACATAGCGCCATCCCTCATATTTTAGTGCCTCATTCATGACAAGCTGAACGAGTTCATTATCAAATTGAATGGGGGTAGTGAAGTATTGACGGACTAACTGGACGTAAAACATATTGCCATAACGGTAACGCCAGCCCCCATTTTGCTGTACAGCGATGGGGTTTGAATAGGTTACTTTGATACCGTTTGCTCGTTCTTTTGCAAAATCTTCCGCTAGTTTAAAGCTGTATTGCTTGCCTCGGTTAGCTACATAACCAATAAAACCACCGCCATAGTTATAGGCTTGAATGACCGTATCATCATCCACACCATAGCGCTTTGCCGATTGTAATAAGTCGGCAAAGTATCGAACACCTTGCTGAATCGAGGCTTCTGTATCTAACGTGTTTGGTGGAAGCCCCAATGATTCGCTTGATTGCATGACATCGGGTAAGCGACCTCCACTTTCAACCTCGATAATGGCAAGGAGAATCGAAACATATTCACTAATGCCATACTCCTGTGCATATTTTTCAACCATTGCTTGATGCTGTAAGGTATCTGCTGATACCGACAGCGTACTTCCATCACTAAACGATTTATAAGAAGGTGCATCATCTGAAATAAAAATTGCCACAAAAGCCAGTAGCCCCATAAAAGCTGAACATCCTACGCCTCCAAGAATGAGTGTTATTTTCCATTTTAAAATTTTCATAAGCGATACCTTCTTACAGTGTGCTTCGGCTGTTTGATAAGTCGTTTTTTCCGTTTTATCGGTGGTCGAGGTGTAGGTGAATTTTCTGCTTGCTTCTTGGATGGCATCGACTGTGCTTTAGTAATGGGTTGGGCAGACTTTGCTTTATAGGCTTTCGGCTGTGACTTATGTTCTCTCTTTGAAATACGAGGCTGTGGTTGGCTTGTTTGCGTTTGTTGAATCATTCTTGTTTCATTTGACAGATGAGGTTGTGGTGATTGTTTTAATCGTTGGACAACCTGTGAACGCAATTTTATTGGTGGTCGGCTCTGTGTGTGTTGTGAATGGTCAGCTACTTGTTTATCCGTCAGCACAGGTCTAGCTTCTTGTTTGAGTTGATGAGCAAACTGTCGGCGTAGTTTTGGCTGTGATGGCTGCGCTGTTTTGGCTGTAGGAACTGCCATTTGTGATGATGTAGCCTGTTGAGTAGCTATCTTTTTATCAGACATCGCAGGTCTTTCATGATTAGGTGTAGCAGACGTTTTGCGCTTTCCTTCTAATGCACGGCGCTTTTCAGCTATACTTTGACGATGGTTCGCTGTGCGTTCTTCATTCGCTTGTTGGCGTTGTTCCTGTGCTTGCATGATGCCTCGTTTAAAATGGTGAGCAGGTTGTACCAATTGCTCTTTTCCTTGTACGATGGCATATTGAGCCGTTGTTGGCAGGTCATATAGCTGTTCTTTGCGGTATTGAATGTTTGCACGGATGCGATTTTTCATATCGAATACTTTGCTTGTCATTTGTCCTGCTTTATAGCTAAATGGAGCAGAAGCTTGTTCACTATTTTTTTGCTTGTTCTGTTTCACTGGCTGACGCTGTGCGTGTGTACCTTTAGTCTTATTACCTTTATTCGAATAAGTTGTGCTAGCCGTAGCCCCTGTCAACATGCGCCTCATAGAGCGAGGCAATTTTCGACTATTACGGCGTAAGAGTTGATATGGACGGTTTAGCACTTTGCGACTGATATGCTGTGAATCATTACTTTGCAAACTAAACATACTCATGATGTCACCAAGCTTCATGTAAATGCCTGCGAAAGTGACAACTTGCAAAAAGGCGACTAAGAAAAACGGATAGCTTGTTGTTAAAGTATAAAGCATCGCTGAAATGCTAAAGGCAACGGTAATGATTAATGTAATGCCTGCTCGAAGCATGATAACGTTAAAGAGCTTTAGTATAGCTTGCTTTGCCATGCCTTCAAAGGTTGGCATCATGGAAAGTAAAAAGCTAATCGGCAGAAACATCGCAAAAATGATAAAGAGAATTTGCGAGAAAATCATAATGCCTGATAATAAGAACACAAATATAGAAATACCAATGTTAAATAGGAACAAAAAGAAAACCATCCCTAAACGATTGGTCGTTTTCGTGATGGTCAAATTTTTATTATCATAGGTTTCAATATCTGCTTTCACGGCTTCTTCTCGGTCTTTGCCGTTATTGGTATCGGGGCTAATCGCTACCAAGCTATCCACTCGACTTTCTCCAATCGTTTCCTTCGATGAATCACCAAACTGTAATAATAACCAAGGTTGTTCGACTTGAATGGCAAACAAGTTATTGCGTATCATATCGACACTATCTTTTCCTCGGCTTTCTGAACTCGGCATTAAAATTTTTGTGCCTAAATCAAGTGCCGCCTCACTAATATCTGCGGAAAATTCATTGATTTTCGTGATATACAAGGGAGCGTAAGCAATAAAAGAAGCGGATAAAATGAACACTACGAGAAAATTCATGATAGCTCGAATCGCTCTTGTCGTTTCTCGCTTCATCAAGCCTGTATAGGTCACATAAATACCGATAATTAAAATAAAGAGGAGTAAAAACCCAACATAAAAGCCTGTACTACTAAAGCCACTTGCCGTAATACCTGCAAGTATTTGAATATTATTTCCGATAGCATCCGCAGTTTCAGAGATAAAATCAAGCGAGTAAGACTGTTGAATTAAATAGCCTGTTGCGTTGGATAAATAGAGGCTAATCATCCAAATAAAATTCGTCATCGTATACAGCGCATACATCACTTGTTTGCCAATGCCATCTGTCCAATTCCAAGGCAGCCATTCCCACGTTGTATCCACATAAAAATCAAGTTGGTAATGGTCGAGTGGATATTGCGAATAGAGATTATCGGGTGCTACGGTGTTATCCACTAAGCCAGCCGCACGAGCGATTGACCCTAGTAAAAAGAGCAATAGAAAAACGGTAGCACCGAGTAGCACTACCGTTAGAGCAACTTTTTTCCATTTGTTTTGTGTCACGATGGTTCACCTCTCTTTGTCGGTGGTCGGGTATCAAAGGCATGGAATATATCCTCAAAAACAGGATGTATTTGAATCGTTCCGACACGTCCATACAAATCTTGAATTAAACATTGCCCATTTTCCAGTCCTCGAAGTCGCTTTTGGTTCGCTTCATTGTCGGGATTTACACCGAAAAATTGAAGGGTCTTTTTGATTTCATTGGTATCTGTTGAACGGAAAGCAAATTTTAAGCCGATATTATTTTTCATTTTTTCATCCGTTAAATCATCGGCATTTTGAGTAACGAAGTAAACTCCTGCATTCATGGAACGCCCAGCACGAACTAATTTATTGGACAATGTTTTACCTTGCGCCACTTGCAAAAAGCTCCACGCCTCATCTAAATCCACCATTTTAAAAATGCTTCTATCCGAGTGAATAAAGTCGAGCGCAAAGGTAGAGATAACAATTAACATGGCAACACTTAATAGCTCCATTGTGGTATATTCTTCAAAGCGAGTTTCAGCATCGGGTAACACTAAATCTGCCACTTGAATGATATTGAGCTGTTTCTCTAAACTGATGGAGTTTTTCACTGTGCCATCTGAAAAGAGCAAGTGGGCAAAATCATAATCAATAAAACTTTCAATATGTTCTGCGATGCTTGCAGCTATTGGATTCGGGTCACTTCGTAATTCATGAATGACGAGTAGTAAGCCACTTTCTTCCTGTTGCGTGACGGTGCGGATTGCCTTACGCAAAATTGGGAACTTTTCGCCATCCCGACTAGAGATACCTGTTAAAAAAGTGAGAATATCAATTGCCAAGCTCTCGGAATCTTTCTTGTTATGCATAATAGCGTAGGGGTCAAGTAAGCCCTTATTGCGTTCATCACTGGTTAAATTGACAATATTAATTTCGTGGGCAATTTCAGGTAAGGTTTCTTTCCAATTGCCACGTTCCGCCTTGGGGTCAACCACCAGCGCTTGACCACCGAATAAAACGGCATAGTAGACCAGTAAGTTATTGGCGAAGGATTTACCACCCCCAAGCGAGCCTAAAAATGCTGCCGCAAGCGCATTGGTTACAGAACCTTTGACTCCTTGACTGGCAAGGCTAGGGTTTAGGTACACATTGCGTCCTGTTTCTAAGTTGTAACCAATATAAATCCCTTCTGTTTCACCCAACATCTGTGTTGCCCCGAAGCCTAACCCTGCTAAAAAGTCAGAGGTCACATACTGAATATAGTCATTCATATAGCGTTTACTCGCAGGAAGAAATTCTGTGTGTAAGCCGAACATATCCCCAAATGGACGCACCAATTTAACGTTTAAATCATCGTAAAAGTCTTTTACCTCATCACAACGCCGTTTCAGCTCATCGAGACTTGATGCCGCTACTCGTACCACATAGCTTAATTTATACATCGCTTCTTTACTTTTATCTAAAATATCCTCTAATTCTGTGACTTGTTCGAGTGCATCCACTACATTTGACCCTGTTTCATTGTTGGATTCCCACGCATGATTATCCAAGTCTTTCAATTCTTTTTTCTTATTGCGAACGGTAGATAATGCTTTCTTGTTCGTGACAAATTCGACATTCATCGAAGTCGAGATAGGGAAGGTGAATTGTTGTTGTTGATAATAAAAGATTTCGTCAGAAGGAAAGTCCAATTCACCTACAATTGAGTTGATAGTAAAATAAGCAACATAGGTCGTTTGTTCCTCTCGTTCAATTTTTAAATAGCGTTGGTTTTCCTCTATTAAACAGCGAGTGGGCTTGATAATGTCATAACGCTTGACCAATGTTTCTGCCTTTAATTTTTCAAGTGGTAGTGGGTAATCATAATCTTCATAGGCAATGCCTGCTTGTCCGTAAATATGTTCAATCAGATAACCAAAATCATTTTTATCTAGTGGACGAATCTTAAAGCGTCTAGCTATTTTGTTTTGTAGAAAGGATTCCATCTTTTGAAAACGTTCTACTTCTGCATGAGGCATAGAAACAAAGTCACCCATCAATTGATGATTCACGTCACGAATAAAACTCGAAAGGGATGTGCCAATTGCTTTTCCAATAGACTTCATATTGATTTCTTGCTCGTTCAAGAGCAACTTAAAGCCAATAAAAAAGCGATAGTCCACTTGGTTTTCACCGAGCATGGAAACTAACGCTTCTGTTTGATGGTCAATTCGTTCATAGGCAACCTCTTGTAATCGACCAGCCACCAATTCCTTACTGCGTTCTTGCACCGCACGAATACTGCTATCCATACTAATTTGTAGGGCATGAATTTTGCCGTCTTGATTCTGTGCAATCAACTGGCGAAAATGGTCATGCACTTGCATTTTTTCATCTTCTGATAAAAAAGAATAATTGTAGGGGAGCAGTTCATAATAGGCAAAGCATTCTCCATCATGGTTAAAGACCAGATTGTTTTCGATATATTTAATCGGATAGCGCATGGATTTCACTCCTTACAGTCGTAATTGCTTCATTTACTTTTACACGTTTCAATCGCACGGTCTTGCCTGCATAGGTGACTTTCGGACGTAAAAAGTAGGTCACAGCCGACTTTAAAAATCCATAGGGCTTCTTGCCGTCAAATGTTTTTTTACTCATAAACCATGTCAAGCCAACAGGAATCCCAACATACTTCAATAGCGCTCCTTCAATCAAAGACAAAGGTGGTACATTACTTAGGAGCATAACGGCAAAAAGGGAAAGTACAAACCATGTCATTTGTGTAAACGTGACAGGGAACGGTAAACGAAAATCATTAATGGCATAAATGACTTTTTCGATTGACCATATACTGGTGTAGCTTTTTAATTTTTTCATGATGTTCTCATCCTCTCATTAAAAATAGCAGCCTGTACAAGACAAGCTGCTAAGGATTTTTTTATTTATTTGTTTAACGAGTGTACTCAAATACGCCATGTGTAGTGACCAAGAAACTACCACTGATTTCAAGGTCACGTCCATAGGCTTCATAATCAATATAGTTTTGTAAACTAGCAGGTATTTCACCTAATGCGCCTGTTTCCTCTACGAGATACCTTGCCACATCTTCCATATCATTACAGTCATGATAGTACATAATGTCGTCTTGCTGTTCCAATAACTCGTCTACACTGTTAAACCAACAGCTTTGTACTTCGGAAAGGGCATCATAAAGGGGTGTACCTGCAATTTCTTCTACTAATGCACATAAACGATTGATTTCTTCGATGGAAGTATATTCATGTATATCAAAAGGGAGTTCATAATCATGAATAGCGTATTCCTCATATTCTTCATTCAAGCCAATACGTTCTTTGACTTCTTCAAAGTCAATAGGTGGTGTAAACCAAGCACCATTGATTCTACCTTCATTATATTTGCCGAGATTCGTTATAAAAACTTGCATGTCCATGTCATCACTTCCTTTTTTTGATTTTGAGTATAAAAAATACAGTCAGCTTTTATAAGCTCACTGTATTTAATAGTCTTTATTCATATTTTAGTAAGATAAGCAAATTGGAATTTTTAAATTACTTTATTTTTTTGATTGACTATCTAAAATAGAGCCAATCATCATTCCAACAAGCATTCCTAATCCTGCTCCTATAGGTATACCAAATATAAAATTATCTCTGTTTATAATAAGGTCTGCAATAATCCCTAGACAAGTACCAAAGGATAATCCGAGTGAGATACCTAGTGTTAAATATCTATTTTTATCTTTTTTCATCACACACCTCTTCAAAATCCTAATCTACTGTAGCTTTATTCTATCATCAATCACTTTCATGTCATAGTTCTGGTTAAGCCCCAATAATTCGATTGAATAAATCTAATAATACATCCTTGACTCCAGCCGCATTAAATACTAAGCCAACAGCGATTAAGGCAATAATGGAAAAGCCAATGAGTTTGGAAAATTCACGTTTAAAGCCTAAATAAATCCCGATAATCACAATAGCCAGTAACACCAAAGACTGTGCATTGGTTAAAAACCAATCATAAATATTTTGTCCAAAGTTCATGTGTATCGCTCCTTTCTATTGAACCGTTTAATATTTCGTTACTTGACGCATACATTCGATAAACCAAAGGCATAGACCACCAATCACGACAAACAGTGTATATTTCACTACTTTTAGCATGTTTTTTTCCTCCTTGGTTATGGTTGAATAACTTCCTCTTTCGGAAGGGCTTGTTGGGCTAATAATTTTTCGTGTCGTTCGGACAGCTTTGCATGGCGAATCATCTCTTTTATAATGCTTGTGTCGTTGATGTCGTCTAGTTTCATCGCCAGCTTCAAAGTGGGGGCTACTTGACGAGCCAACCAGTTTAATGTTTTTTCGAAGGTGTACGGTTCAGGCTTTGTGGTGAGCTTTAATTTTCTTCCTTCTGTATCTATAAATAACGCCCAGCGAGGGTTGATTTTCCATTTACTACGGCGTTTAGAAGGGTCTTTGTCCACAAAACGGATATAGCGATTCACAATCGAAAAAGCGGTATGTCCTGCATCTTCATAGGTCATTAAATCCGCAACTGCATGATAGGCGCGCTCATTCTTTAAGCGGATTTCAAAGCGATTTTTCGTTTCTGCATCTTCAAGCGCAATACCATTTTTCACATACTGCTCGTAATCTTTTTCATAGATACAGAAATACACTTCACTTTTTAATGAGCCAATGTACAAGGTGTTCCCCATATCAGGCTTTTCTCTCCGATGCACCAGTTCCCCAGAGCGATAATTCTTAAAACTACGAAAGACAGAAATACATTCCTCGTTCTGGCATTTCCTTGTGAGTTCAGGTATATCTAGCAGCCCGACCTTATCGTTAATCGCAAGGTCAAGTCGCTTGAAAATGCCACCTGCTCGAAAGACATCGGTAAAAAAATCAAACCAACTTCGCTGTTGTGCTAACAGAAAATTTTCAAATTGCCGACAACCTTTACCTTTTAGCTCAACAAGGCAACCTTTATCTTGGTCGGGCGATACCATCACGACTATATCGCCAAATACATATTGCTCGGCGTATGAATAAAACGCATAGTCCTCATGAAGCATATAGTCCATTTTAAGTTTCATGATTTCTTCAATTACTGGCTTGGGGTCAGTCGTTGGAAATCGAATTCGCACATAGTCGAATAGCATTTCAAGTGGCGCATCTGGGTTGTAGCGTTCCAATATGTCCATCATCGTTGCCATAAGTGCTTCCGATGGTATCACTTTCCCTGTTTCAATTTCACTGACATATTGCCTTGTAACACCAGCCTCTACCGCTAACTTATTTTGTGAAATACCATAGGCAATGCGCTTTTCTTTCAAGTCTGTATACCATGTATCTTTATTCATAGGCATTCCTCCAAACAAAAAAGATGTCAACTAAAAGGGCAAAAGTTGACATCTGCTTTATGCTTCCAAAACCCTTGCGCCATCTGGCGTGAACGGTTGTAAGGAACTGTTTTTTGGTGTATTTGTACCCCCCTGTTAGATACGGGGGGCTTGCACAGGGCAGGGCAAGCCCTGCCCAGCAGAAACGGCACTTTGCGGTCTGTTCGCTTCGCTGACCACAAAGCACCGCTTCTGCTGATTTACCTATTCATGCCAACATACAGCATGATAAGGTTACTATCGGAATCAAGGCATACTTTCAATGTTTCTTCTGGTATTTCCGTTCCTCGAATATTCCCTTGAAGAAAGTCCTTTTCCATGACCTCAAACACATAATCAATTCGACAACGGCAGATAGAGTGCTTGCTTTCTAAGCGAATCTGAAAGCGGCTAGGTAATGAACGCTCACCATTAGCGATTTCATAAAGAATTTTCCCCACTTTTTCATTAAATCGTTCAATAGGGTTAATACCGAATCCCTTGTGTCGGGCATCTGTTAATTTGTTCGCATCTGTAACAAATTGATGATAATGTAGGCAAATGCAGTTTATCCATTTGCCTGTGCTTAGATGACCCACGTTCATGTTTAGATAGTCCATGTATGATACCTCCTGTATATAGCTTTTATTCCTCTGGTACAGTTTGTTTTGTTTCCTGTCTTGAGTGTACAAGTGAAGCGATGGTCTGTAAAAAGTCATGTTCTTTTGGGACAAGGGGTGTATAAAACTCCGAGATAACACTATCACCTTTATCCACATAGCCACGTCCTTTAATCTGTTTCAAGAAAAATTGCTTTTGCACATCTGCGCCAAAAAGCATCCCATATCCAAGTTCGCTCATTCTGCCTAATCCCACACGAAAATTGAACTGGTCACGAATCCCATCACCCAAATATTTTGCATCGGGTCGCTGACAAGCGAGAATAAGGAAAAAGCCAGCTTGCCTGCCTAACATAACAATCTGTTTCAATTTGCTTAAAACAGCAATACTCTCTTTTGAACCAATCATTTCGATAAATGATACATATTCATCGAAGATAAGAAAGTGAGGGGCTAACCCTAAATAGGCATAGTTTTCACCTGTTTTGTAGTTCGGCATTTGTTTCATTTCTTCACTACGAGCCACCATGTTGTTATAAAATTGGTCAATACAGGCAAGCATATCTTCCTTTTTATAATAGACATCGGGCATAACCGTGGCTAAATCGGCTAAGTCAGCATTTTTCGGGTCTAAGACATAGAGAACAGCATCTGTCCGTAACAACGCTTCAATTAAAGTCAAGATAAAATACGTTTTTCCTCCGCCAGTACCCCCAGCAATCAACATATGAGGGAGTTTGTCATATTCCCAATATACCGATTCCATTAACTTTAGTTTGCCGTTTTGTGCAATGACTTCTTCTATTGAAATGCGGTTGGCAATCGTATCATATAAAAGCACATATTCTACAAAGGATTCATGCAGTTCTTTTGACACAAGCTCACAATACAAACCACTTTCGAGCTTTTTTTCGAGAGTAAGCAATTGTTCTTGATACTTGCCAAGTGTGATGCCGACTTGAATATAGAGCAGTCCTGCTTCAAGCCGATAGTATATTTTCGGAAAATAGCTGATTTTGTCTTTTGATTTGCCAGAGGATATATCCTCAAAAAAATTGATAGACTGTACTTGTTTGGTTTCGTACCATCCATTTTCCAGTATCATTTTAGCGAGCTTTTGTCGGTGAAGTACCTGTCGAATTTTGTCATAGCGATAACGACAATACAAATAGGCACATGCACCTGTTAGGACAAGGCTAATAGAGAACGTCACCAGTCCATACGTGCTGATGAAATGTTGTTGAAAAGTCGAGAGCTGCCATTCATGAGTGAGCAAGAATGGGAAGTGAAAGACAAGGAATGACAGCAACCAAACAACACCCATTCGGCTCAAACAAAATTGCATAAGCAAGGACGCATCGTGAGGGCGAATCCGTTTACCACGTTGGCGAAAAAGGTGCATCTTTATTTATCCTTATCCGATAGCGCTTTTGGTGCATTATTCATAGTAGGAGATGGTTTGCCTTTTAACACAATGTCGTCTGCTTTAATATACCAATCTACATCTGCGCCACGGAAGGTTGCGTTCGCTACTGTATTGGCAATCGGGTTAATAATATCGACCTCTGCGTTGTAATCAAATTCCCTTAGTGGAATAGTAGCAGGAATACTCACTTGAATCATGCGACCTTGTTCACGAGATTTTAAATCGTAGGTGCGTTCCTTTACTTCTGTAGACACTGTGCCATCTTCATTTTGTAAAAATACTTCACGTCTTAATGCCGAAAATTTCAATTGACCAAATGTTTTGTCCTTATCAATGACAATCCCTTGTGCTAATCTCATATTTGATTCCTCCTTATGCTTTCACCATGTCGTCAGCATGTAAAATGTAATTTGTAAAGCCACGATTGCCGATTTTATAGCCTTCTACGGTAATTCGGGGATTGATTAATTGAACGGTTTCTTCTGGTTCAAAGTGTTTTTCGCCTGCTTCTGCGGGTAAAATGACCTCAATATCATCTGCTCGTTGAATATCCGAGTACAAATTGTAGCTGCGAGATAAAGTGGTCATGCGCCCATTGATTCTGCGCTGTTCCATTTTGCCCTCGCCTGCATACTCTAATCGACCAAATGTTTTGTCCATGTTTGGAATCACGTATTTTAGTTCCATTGTTCATTCCCTCTTTCTTTTATTTAATGAATGCTTTTATTTGTAAATTGCAGATGTAAGATGAAGGTGGGGGACGACCATGGAAGATTTTTTTATCAACAGCCATTTGAACAAGTAAGCTGCAAATCATGATTTCCTTGGTAGCAGAATAATGATTTTCCACAACATGATTTCTACAGTTTTTCATTTTTTATCCCTCCAATTTTGTCACAACTTAAAAACGCCATCTGTCGGTAAAATACCGTTCAAATGACGTTTTAGGTGTGATTATAGATGTGTTTAATTGTCTTTAGATTTTTATAAAGCCTTGTGTATCAAGGGTTTCAAGCTGTTGTCTATATGCACATGCACCGAATGGAGCTGGGAAAACAACAGCTATTCGTCATATTATGGGGTTCTCTAAGCCACAGCAAGGAATCGTTACCGTAAATGGGCTAGACAGTTGGACAAATACTAGCACGATTCAAGAAAAACTAGGTTATCTACCTGGAGAAGTAGCATTACCTGAAAATTTAACAGGTAAGCAATTTATCCAAATGATGATGGATTTAAGAAAAGTAAAGGATGATACTCTTTGTAAAAAATTGGTGGATTTCTTTGAGCTTGATGCTGCGGGAAAGGTCAAACGAATGTCACTGGGTACGAAAAGAAAATTAGCGATTGTGACGGCATTCATGCATGATCCAGATGTCCTCGTTCTTGATGAACCTACAAGTGGTTTAGACCCCATCATGCAACAACGCTTTATCGACTTCGTGAAAGAAGAAAAAAAGCGAGGCAAAACCATTTTACTTTCAAGTCATATTTTTACTGAAGTCGATGCCACGTGTGATGAAATTTCAATTATTAAGGATGGATATTTGATTTCGTCATTTAACAAACAAGAACAATTAAAAATGACAGAAAAGGTCTTTAATCTAACTGTCCAAAACGACAAACATTATACGCAACTTGTACAGAAGTTTGAATCGAATGCAGCTTTTCACGTACTCTTTAAAAATGATCAAACAAATGATCTTCAAATTGGCTGTTATCCAAGTGATTTATCAAAGCTCATTCAATTATTAATCGACTTTCCTATTTCAAGTTTCAGCGAAGTGCCGTTTAGTTTAGAAAAGCATTTTATGGAATTTTATGATAGACGTGTAGGAGGGGATTACCGTGGCAATGATTGAATTACAAAACGTGACGAAAGATTATGGAGATAGTCGAGGTATTTTTAATATTAATCTTTCAATTGAATTAGGTGAAGCATTTGGATTCGTTGGTACTAACGGAGCAGGTAAAACAACGACGATTCGCCATTTAATGGGGTTTTTAAAACCTAATACTGGAACAGTGCAGATTAAGAATCTTGATGCGTGGCAAAATGCTGCGGAAATTAAGCAGTGTGTTGGCTATACTCCAGGAGAAATTGCCTTTCCTGATGTGAAAACTGGCTGGGAGTTTATTCATCAGCAAGCAGAGCTATTACAGCTAACAGATTTAAGCTTTGCCAACCAATTAATTGAAAGACTGCAACTTGACCCCTCAGCCAATATTAAACGTATGTCAAAGGGCATGAAACAAAAAACTGCGATTGTTGTCGCATTGATGGCTGATCCTCCAATTCTAATTTTAGATGAGCCTACAACGGGACTCGATCCTTTAATGCGTGCAGAATTTATACAAATTATCAAAGAGGAAAAAGGGAAAGGCAAAACGATTTTTATGTCTAGCCATATGTTCGAAGAAATCGAGGAAACTTGTGATAAAGTAGCGATGATAAAAGAAGGGAAAATTATTACAATCGAAGCTATTTCGTCGATTATGTCAAATGAACATCAACAATTTATCATTGAGTTTAGTAATGAGCAGGAAAGTACTCGTTTTATGCAAGAGAAGCTTGATTCAGTGGCTATTAGTCATACAATGGTTTCTGTAAATATTGAAAATAATATATTAAATGAATTTTTAGCTATTTTATCAACGTATCAATTTGATAATTTAACAGAACAAAACCATACACTTCAAGAACAGTTCTATCACTTATATTCAGGGGGACAATCTCATGATTAATGGTACAATTTTTAAACAAACTTTACACGCAAATGTAAAGCTTTGGCTAATGTTTACGATTGTTTTAACGATATTGCAAGTAGTGATGATCGCTGTATTTGATGCTAGTACGTTAACCGATGTTAGTCATTTAGTAGAGGGGACAGCACTTGCAGGAATGCTTGGCAAAACGACATTACTAGGTATGCTTGCTTCAACATTTTATTCAATTCATGGCGTCATATTCCCAATTATTTTTATCATTATGACTGCAAATAGTTTAATTGCTTCTCAAGTGGATCGCGGCTCCATGGTCTACTTATTATCAACACCAACAAAACGATCTACAATTATTGTTACACAAGCATTTTACTTAATTGTGGCTTTAGTTATCATGTTTTTTATGGAAACAATTGCTGGTCTTGTAACAATTCAAGTGTTCCAATCTGACACGGATATTGTGGTAGCAGATTTTGTTATGCTGAATGTTGGTTTATTATTGTTAATGTTTGCTATTAGTGGTATTTCGTTCTTTTTTTCGAGCTATTGCAACTTAACGAAAAACTCCCTTGCTTTTGGAGCTGGTATTCAGATTGCCTTTTTCTTATGCCAGTTGCTAAGTTCAGTCGACGAAAGCCTTAATGTACTTAATTACCTCACAATAAATGCATTATTTGACACAACTGCTATTTTAGATGGTGAACACTATTGGTGGAAGCTGATCATTCTTTTCGGTATTGGTCTTGTTCTCTATATAGCAAGTTTAGAAGTATTTAAGCGCAAAGACCTACCACTTTAATCGAATCTTTACATTCGCTTGTGTCCCCTTTATATTGGGGTTGAGATATAGCATGAGATAAATCGGTGGATGTCTGTTGCGGGGACATTCTCTACGCATATGGCGTTCATCCATTTATTTTGGCTCATGCCAAAATAAATGGATTGTTAGTTTGTACTATTTTTGCTGAAAGATCGCCACGTCCTATGGCAACGACACCAAAGCGTAATGGATAGATGGTTATTTCGCTAGCCCATTTTGAAAGGCATAGACAACCGCTTGTGTACGATCTTGCACTTCTAGCTTTGCTAAAATATTGCTAACATGGGTTTTCACCGTTTTTAACGCAATATATAGCTCGTCAGCGATTTCCTGATTAGCTTTGCCCTGTGCCATGAGCAATAATATTTCCATTTCACGGTCCGTCAGTTGCTCGTAAAGGGGCGTATTATTGCCGTGGCGCATACGGTGCATCATTTTGGAAGTGACCTCTGGCTCTAATACCGTTTCACCACCCATTGTTTTACGGATAGCATCAGCAATTTGTTTCGCATTCGATGTTTTTAAAATATAGCTTACTGCACCAGCCTCTAGGGCAGGGTAGACTTTATCATCGTCTAAAAAACTAGTAACCATCATAATTTTCGCCTCAGGCCATGCCGCTAAAATTTCGACAGTTGCCTCTGCTCCTGTCATAATGGGCATCACATTATCCATTAAAATAATATCAGGCCTTAGCGCAAGGGCCTGTTCAACAGCCTCCTTCCCGTTTTCAGCCTCACCGACAACCGTAATATCTGGCTGGGCTGAAAGATAAGCTGCTACACCAATCCGTACCATTTCATGATCATCCACTATTAGCACTTGAATCGTCATGCTCTTCCTCCTTCTGTAGTGGAATTTTAACCTCCACAATCGTTCCCTCATCAGGCACTGAGACAATTTTATAGGTGCAGCCAATTTCAACTGCCCGTTCCGCTATATTTTGCAAGCCATAGGAAGTTGATTTATCCGCCTCTACATCAAAGCCTAAGCCATTATCTTGAATTCGTAAAATGGCTAAATCATCACGAGCCACAAGCAGTAATTCGACTTCACTTGCTTTGGCATGCCGAAGTGTGTTGGAGAGAGCCTCCTGTGCAATGCGAAATAAATGATCTTCCTCTGCCTTTGTTAATGCCATTTCCTCTAGCTCATAGTCAATATGAAAATAGACCTTTTGCTGAAGCTCAATAATGAGTTCCTCTAAGCCTTGTGCTAGTGTTTTATTGTGTAGAGCTACAGGACGTAGATGAAGCAATAAAGCACGCATCTCTAGCTGTGCCTGTTGTACTATTTTTTCCACCTGCTTTAAGCTAGCAGCATTCTCGTCATTTTCAGTCAAAGCAGAAAGCAACATGGAGGCTGCGAACAATTGCTGTGACACGGAGTCGTGCAGCTCTCTAGCTAGACGTTGACGTTCTGCAATAATACGTTCTTGAATAATTTTATCATTTGCTTCCGCCCGTTCATTGGACAGACGCTGTAAACTTTTACGCTGTGTATCAATTAATTCACTCGTTTGTGCAATGGCTTTTTTTAATGACTTAGGAAGAGCCTGCTTGTTGGGAAGCTCAAAATCAGGCTCAATCAATTGCTTTACAAGACGTGTTGCCTGCGCCTCTCGTGCACGAGCTGTCATGCTAATCCAGCTTGCAATCAGTAAGCTAAGGACAAAAAGGCTAAGAATGATAATGCCTCCAAAAGGAATATCATCGTAATATTGTTGCCATAAAGGCTCCCATGTTTTTTCATCTGGATTCCCCCATATCGCAACAAGTAGACCAAATGTAGCACTCATTAAAATGAAAAATAAGGTAAATAATCTTGAGATAAAGGCAATCATTTTCGTAGCACCTCCAAATCTCCAAGCCATGTTGCCACATGAATGACAAGGATACGCTTCGCATCCTCAGGGTTTCCATCAGAGAAGTGAATACTTTCATTGACGATACGTTGTGGTCCTGCATGTAAGCAAGTCAGCTCCCCAAATAGCGTTGTATAGTGTAAACGGAAAGGAATTTCATAAGGAATATACACTTGCACTTTGCCAATTCCCTGACGGATGGTAATCAGGCTCGTGCCAGTCGGTAAAATTGTTTGTGTTGTATCAATGGTAATATCCCCTGCTAGACGCTGAATTTGCACATCCTGCCATTTGTATGCTTCAGTGGGTGCTGGCATTGTGCCAATTAAATCGCTTTTTGTTGTAGGAAGCGGCTCAAAAAGTTCCGCCCCAACTACTTTTGGTTCATTTTCTCGTTGTAAATATTGATAAAGCATATATAAAGGGATCGAAATGATAAATAAACGTAAGCTCCACATCGTGAACAGAGCAATAACAATGAAGAAAATTCCTGTCCATTTAAAAAAGCGAATTTTTTTGGAGAAGCTTAAATAAAGCAGTACAGCCCCAATCAATAAACAGAAGGCACCGCCATTATTAAAAACGGTTAGCTCCACAAAGATGAGTAAAAAGAAGCATAGCACCCAAAATGTAAGCTTATTTGTTGTGAAATTTTGCAAGAGGGTCACCCTTCCTTCTAAAAATTGATGTGAGAAGCCGAACTTCTCTACAAGTTTCTAGTATTTTTCAAGCATCTTTTTGAATGTATCGTTTATTAAAGTGACATCAAGTTTGTTTGGATAGTGAGCAGAGTGCTGTAATGTAATAAACTCCTTGCCATTTGGCGCATCTAACATCTCATAATATTGTTTTGATAATTCATAATTTGCCTGCTTATCATATTTTCCATGAATAATATACACAGGAATATCTATCGTTTTTACAGTTTCAAAAAAATTAGTAAGGATAATTTCTTTTTTTAATTCCTTGCTTTTAATAACACTAAATTGGGGACCAGAAATAAATGCTTTATAAATATCTCGTAAAGAATAATCAGGAGAAGTAAAAGCCCCTTTGATTAAATTAAAAAGATTAACCTTTTCTATCGTATCATCAAAATAATTCATGCCTTTATATTGATGGATAAGATCGCTAAACTGGTCTTCATCTTCTTTAAAGTATGGTTCTTTAGCAAAACTCTCCAAAATGCTAAGCGTTTTCTCATCGTCAATAGCTTGAGCTTCTTTCTTTATCCAATTATAACCAAGCCTCTGTCCTTTTGTCGGATTCGTCAATTGCGAGATGCCTAAATAAGCACGAAACTTTTCAGGATATTGAGCAATTAAGTGTGTGCCAATGACTGTTCCAAAAGATTGACCAATGATAAAGATCTTTTCCTGTTTGTAATGTACTCTAATAAAATCCACAATACTATTAGCATCTTCGGTGAATTGAGCGAGGTTCATTGTGTTTAATGATAAATTTTTATTATAACTTTTACCAGAACCACGTTGATCATAAAATACAGCTACGCAGTGCTCAGTGATCTCAGGAAACAGTGTTCTAGCACTTACACCATAAGGAAACGGAGAGCCAGGGCCACCATGAAGGAATAAACAAAACGGTTTTTCTCTGTCTTGCCCTTCTACTAATAGAAATTGTTTATCTCCATTTACTGTTATTTCTTTTAGTTCACTAATACCACCGTTTTCTATAATAGTAGCGCTTTGTTGTTTGATCTGCTGTTGAACGATGAAACGATAACTTAATAAAATAAGTGTAAGTATGATAAGAAAAATTAAAGCATAAAGGCTTATTTTCATCAGATGATGAACCCACTTTTTATTTTTCATCTTCGTAAATTCCCTTTTCCAGTAGTAGCTGGCAGTATAATACCCACATCAAGGTAACCATTAAAAGCCCATAAGCTGCCAGTGAAAAAATATTATACTAAAGTATATAATGGATGCGATATGTGAAAAATCGGAAGCACTTAAAGTTTTAGAATGATGAATTGAAAAGCCTCTATAAAAGTAGGTTGCTTTTCTTCAAAGAAATGGGATGCTTCTTAAATAGAGGCATCCCTTATTTCTTTATATTATACCATGTTATTTATTTTCAATTAGCAGTGGTGAGCTATCTTCTGTTGCTTTTTTCTCTAATTCTGCCAGTCTTGCCTCAAAAGTTGTTACCTCATGATCTTTGTTGATTTGGTAAGCTAATTTATCGATATATGCTTCTAAATCTTCAAAATTTGTTTTATTGTTTTTGGCAATCATGCCGTCCATTTGATGATGGGCACGTGTAACGTTTTCTTTGCCCATCAGCTGTAATTGACGTACTTTCATATCTTTAATTTTATGCTTCATTGTTTCGAATTTACGCTCGAGCTCGAAGTATTCACGTGTACTTGCTTCAATGCTCGTTTGCAATGTGTGGTTACGAGCTGTGTAAGCTGTTACTTCATCCGTAGCGAAATCAATTAAGTCCTGCTCGCCGCTAGTTTGTGCTAATGCCAATTGAGATTCACGTTTTGCAAGTAATGCTGCGTTCTCCTTGTATTCTTGCTCTAGCTTTTCTTTTAATTGCCCTTGTCGCTCTAATAATTTGCCTGTTTGTTCTGTTTGCTTTTCTGCTTCACGAATATATTGATTTAACATCGCAATCGGATTTTTTTGTTCCTTCTTATCAAATAATTGGTGTAAGTCTGCCTCTACTGTATATCTAAAACGTTGAAATAAATTCATTTAAAATCGCTCCTTTTATTTTGTTAAATTTGACCATTCTTTTTCAAAGTTTGTAAACGGATCTTCTTCTTTTTTGCCTTCAATTGTAGGAATTTTTACATCTTCGCCATTCCATTTTTTATAGATCACATAAATCATAGCGATAGCTGCAAGACCGATCATTGCTGGAATGTTGGACACTGCTGATAAGACACCGATTAGACCAACTGTAAACCAGAAAATTTTCCCGAATGTTGACTTGCTTGCGATATAGAAGTGCATCCCAAGTGCTACAAGTAATCCAGAGAATAATAAACCTGCCAGTGGTCCGATTAAGGCAAGTGCCACACATGCTGCGATGATGCCTCCAGTTAATAAAAGAAATTTTTTCATATGTTTTAGCTCCTTTCGTTTGTACCTTTATGTTACCGATTTACACAACGATCTAAAACGGACTCGAAATTGATTTTGTACTAGGTCTTGAGACTGAGTACTTTCTAAGCTGCTAGAGAAGAGGCTTTTTTGTACTCTAACGTGGTGTTCAATGTGCTAATTTTGGATAGAAAAATGACTTTATTTCTAGCAATATTGATCATTTGCCATAAAGTAATTTTTAGAATGGAAACTAGAAGCTTTTCGACAAAAATAGAAGATAGCTTCCTCCTTCATTTGACAAATTAACAAGATTGAATGAGCTATACTAATGAAAAAGAAATTGAGCGAAGGAGGATTTCTGGTGAGAACCTATTCTATATATAAGATAAAAGAAGAGCATTTAACGTTTATTTTTGGCAGAGAGCGTAAGTTGTTAGAGATGATGCAGGGCTGTGAAGACGCGAATGAGAAATCCTTAAAAGAGCTTGCCTATATATGTGAATCTGTGTATTTCGATGAGATTGCACGAATGCTGGAGCAGCAGCTTGATTCCAAATATGCACATTTAGAAA
Organism: Lysinibacillus macroides; assembly: GCF_001281525.1. Lineage (GTDB taxonomy): Bacteria > Bacillota > Bacilli > Bacillales_A > Planococcaceae > Lysinibacillus > Lysinibacillus macroides. The sequence goes on from NZ_LGCI01000005.1 coordinate 634,462, forward strand.
AGGCACGTAATGCTTTGTTTTTAGAACATCCAATAAAAGGGAAAATGGCGATTTATTTGGTTGATCGCAAAATTTGTGTATACTGTGAAGGGTCACGAATGTTAGATTTAGATTTATTTCAGATGCTTGCCAAAATGAGTGAACGCTTTATTGCTTTTAATAAGCAGGAAAATGAATGTGGGTGGTTAAAGCCAATGAAGTATACAATGCATTAGGAAAATTCACTACAATATATAGTAACACGCTATTATTTCATGTATAATGGTGCGTGGAGAGTTTTTTCTCGGTATATTGGAGTGGAGGAGGTTGGTTGTATGCCTACATGGGGCTGGATTATTATCGTAATTATCGCATTAGCAGCGGGCGCAGCACTTGGTTTCTATTTCGCTCGTCAGGCTATGATGAAATATTTAAAAGAAAACCCACCTATTAATGAGCAAATGATTCGTATGATGATGGCACAAATGGGTCGTACGCCGTCTGAAAAACAAGTACGTCAAATGATGGCACAAATGAATAAATTCCAAAAATAGTTGGAACAATGCAAGAGCTGTTTAGAAAGATATCACTTTCTGAGCAGTTTTTTATATTGAAGCGGTGGATAGCATGCTCGAATTGAAAGTTAGAATTATAAAATCAACGGATAGACCGTTCAAAAAGAGGAGATAGAGTAACTTTTTGCAATAATGTGACATCCTTTCGCTTTTTTAATTAAAACTCGTTATAATAATTGAGAGTATGTGAAAAGGGGTTGTCCACTATGACGAAAGAAAAAACAAATGTAGAAAGCTTTGATCTGGATCATACAAAGGTAAAGGCTCCATATGTGCGCTTAGCAGGTGTAAAAACTGGAAAAAATGGCGATGAAGTATATAAATACGATATTCGCCTTAAACAGCCAAATAAGGAGCATATGGAAATGCCTGCCTTGCATTCCTTAGAGCATTTATCAGCGGATATTATTCGTAATTATTCCGAGAATATTGTGGATTTTAGTCCAATGGGCTGTCAAACAGGCTTCTATGTATCGTTAATTAATCACAATGATTATGAGGATTTATTAACCATCTTAGAAAAAACATTTACAGATGTTATGAAGGCAACAGCAGTACCTGCCTGCAATGAAGTACAATGTGGCTGGGCAGCTAGTCATAGTTTGGAAGGGGCGCAAGCATTGGCACAAGCGTTTTTAGCAAAACGTGATGAATGGCATATTGTTTTTGCAGAATAATAAATGTAAAAAACTTGCTAGAGTAAACTGCATCCCAATTGTTAGAGACCATCTAACAATTGGAGGTGCAGTTTTTTATGTGTGTTAAAAATGGAATGGTATGACATTAGAGGAGGATGGCTCCTGATTAATTTTTTTATAAATAAAACATTCTAAGAAATCATGAATTAAATCTTCATATTCATCCATATTTTCATTAAAGGACTGGGCATGTTCACCTGTATCAAATAACTTCAATTTCTTAGGTCCTGCTTTTTTATGGTATAAATCAAGTGACATTGCTGCTGGAATAAATGTGTCGGGAATACTATGGATAAAAAGTACAGGTTTTTGAATATGTGCTGCTGCTTCAGCAGGTGTCACACTTTTGAAGGAGTAGCCATCCCGTAGACGCACAAAAAAGTCAGCAAAGTGAACAGGGATGATAGAGCCATACTTAAATTCGGTTTTGGCGATCTGCCTGAGTAACATTGAAAAATCGGAGAAGGCACAATCAGAAATATAAAAATCAGCGCCATCCTCTACTGTTCCGGCATAAAGCAGCATTGTTGCAGCACCCATTGATTCTCCGTGAATACCTAAAATAGCATCCTCACCAATCATTGCTTTCACCGTTTTCACAACAGCATCGAGATCATATTTCTCATAGTGCCCGTAGCTTGTTGTTTTGCCACCAGAATCACCATGGCGACGATGGTCAAAAATAACGGAATTATAGCCGAGTCGTTCAAATAAACGCGCATATTTCACGGAATTAATCTTATTTTCCGTGACACCATGGCAAATAATAATGGTGTTATTAGTTTGTAAAGGCTGAAACATAATACCTCGAATTGCATAGCCATTGGGCGAATCAATATTGAGCTCGCATTTCAAATTGTTATTGTACCAAGCTTCATCAAAGCGTTTGGCGGTTGTTTCACGTTCACGAATAAATTCAGGGTCTTTTTGCTGGATATACATTAATTTATTGGAAAGCGCAAAGCCGAACAGCCCCGTTGCTACCGCAGCTAGCGTTGTTGTAATACCAGAGAATAAAAGCATCTTCTTTTTTTTCAAACTAAACACCTCCACATGCTATTCCTTATTTGTAATGTTCCCAACTGAGATTGTTTAAAACACGACAACATTTTACAATAATTTTGGTAAAACTACGATTATTCCTCTTATCGAAAATCATCAAAACATTTGTTAAGATATACATATCTGCTAATAGCATATGCATGCAGTGTTGATTTTGAACGGGGAAAAGAGGAGGATGAACATGACAAATGAGGTAGTAATCGTAAGTGCTGTACGGACAGCAATTGGCTCATTTCAGGGCACATTAAAAGGCGTGCCAGCAACAGATTTGGGGAGTATTGTCATTAAAGAGGCATTAGCACGTGCAGGCGTAGCAGGCGAACAGGTCGATGAGGTGATTATGGGGAATGTTTTATCGGCTGGACTTGGTCAAAATCCAGCGCGTCAAGCAGCCATTAAAGCTGGGCTACCGCATGAGGTATCTGCTTTAACGATTAATAAAGTATGCGGCTCTGGCTTAAAGGCCGTTCATTTAGCAGCACAAGCCATTATAGCAGGAGATGCAGATATTATTGTAGCAGGTGGCTTTGAAAATATGAGTCAAGCACCGTATGTTCTAAAAAATGCGCGAGAAGGCTTCCGCATGGGCGATCAAAAGGTTGTGGATACAATGATTCATGATGGTTTATGGTGCGCTTTTAACGATTATCATATGGGCATTACAGCAGAAAATTTATGTGATGCCTATCAAATTTCACGCGAGGAGCAGGATGCTTTTGCAGCACGCTCACAGCAACGTGCAGAGGCGGCAATTGCTGCTGGGAAATTTGAGGATGAGATTGTTGCTGTAGAAATTCCACAGCGTAAGGGAGAGCCCATTTTATTTGATAAGGATGAATTTCCTCGTGCAGGTGTGACTGTGGAGTCATTAGCAAAGCTACGTCCAGCCTTTAAAAAGGATGGCTCTGTCACAGCAGCGAATGCATCAGGTATTAATGATGGGGCTGCAGCGGTTGTCGTGATGTCAAAGGGCAAGGCACAGGAGTTAGGTATTCAACCAATGGCACTAATTGCAGCAAATGCAAGTGCGGGTGTTGACCCTGCGATTATGGGAACAGGGCCTGTCACAGCAGTGAGAAAAGCACTAACAAAAGCAGCTATCACATTAGACGAGATAGATGTAATTGAAGCGAATGAAGCATTTGCAGCACAATCGATTGCTGTAGATCGTGAATTGAGCTTTAATCATGATAAACTAAATGTTAATGGGGGTGCAATCGCTCTTGGTCATCCAATCGGTGCAAGTGGTGCTCGTATTTTAGTGACGCTGCTTCATGAGATGGCAAAGCGTGATGCTAAAACAGGCTTAGCCACATTATGTATCGGTGGTGGACAAGGCGTCGCAACGGTGGTCAAGCGCCCTTAATGTCAAGAAGAAGGTGAAAGCATTGGGAAAGAAACGCAAGCAACAGCAACGATCAGATCATAACACAACCACTAGCCTGTCAAAACAAGACACGGTAACATTAGCCGATCAGCTAGGAGGCGATGTGCTTGCTAAGCTAAAGGCAGCCAAGCAGGATTTAACAGCAAAAGAACGTGCAGCAGAGGAAGAACGTCAAGCCAAACTAGCGTTTGAGCGCAAGCAACGTGAAAAAAATAAATCCTTTGAAGAGCTACTCCATGAATATGGCGATAAAGGGTCGAAGTATTAAAAACAAAGGATATAGATAGACAACTTAACAACCAATTGATCCATCTCTCAATAGAATAGTAGTTGACTAGAAAATTAAAAAGTACGAGAAATCAAGATTTTGCTAAGTGATCTCTCGTACTTTTTAGCTTGGCGGCATGCCCTGCTATCTCGTTATACTTTTCGTATTTTTTTAAATGCGACAACAACCCCAACAAATAGAATGGCTCCAGCTAGATCGACAAGCACATCCTGCCCACTCATCATACGCCCTGGTGTAAAGCTTTGTCGAACTTCATCCAAAATAGCAATGAGAGCCGTTCCGAAAATTGCCACCGCTGCCGCAAAACGACGCTTGCCCCATGCAAAGTAGAGACCTAGTGCGATACAGCCAAAACCAATCAAATGCGTTAATTTACGAATCAAAAATTCGACAAATGGAAAATACCCACGTTCTTCAATTGAAACAACCGTATCCCAATAAGGAATTTTTAAGAGAGCGAGCTGTTTTTCAAAAGGTTTATTGGCTAATAGTTCTTCTAGCTCTGGTAGGATGCTTTGCTGCTCATAGGTCATGCTCGATGAGATCAAGAGCACAACTAGACAAGCAATCAAGACCAGCCATTTCTTCATCGATGTTCTCGATATTGTTCTTGTTTTGTTAGTTTATTGACCGCTGTAAAATCTACGATGGCATCTATTTTTTCATAGGCAGCAAGCGTTTGTGCTAGCTGTTCCTGTGAGCTTGCCCCAATCACTGTTGAAGCGATGACAGGTTCCTTTAAGTTAAAGGCAAGGGCTAACGCATGTAAATCATCATAGTGTGAAGCGAGCTCTGTTAGTGTTGCTGTTAGCTCCTCTGCTGTATAGCTGTTAAAACCATTGCTACGCTGAAGACGTTGCTGCCAGCTATTTGTTAATAAGCCCTTTGCAACCGTCCCACGTGTAACAACAGATGCACCCTCACTTACAATAAATTCAAACCATTCTTCAGGGTGACGATCTAGGGCACTATACTGCATCATCACACTTTTGGCATGACTTGCTGGTAAAAAACGTTTTAATACATTTGGTCGAATAGAGGAAATGCCATATTCCCGAATAAGTCCATCCTTTTTCAAGCCTTCAAATGTGTCAATAATACCATCCCAGTCATCCTCTATTGTACCACCATGTAATTGATAGACATCTATATAATCCGTACCCAAACGTTGTAAGCTAGCATGTACAGCTTCTTTAATATAGGAAGGAGAGGCATCCCAATGCCAGCCCTCAACACCCTCTGTCCAGCGATTCCCTACCTTTGTGGCAAGAATCACCTGTTGGCGACGATTGCCTAAAATTTCTCCAATAATTTTCTCATTAACACCAAAATCATATAAATCAGCAGTATCAATATAGTTGATGCCCGCATCGAGTGCCATATCAACAATACTAGCAGCTTGCTTTTTATCTGTTGATAAAGACATCCCTCCTAAACTAATCTCTGAAATAAGCAAGTCACTTGCACCAAGCTGTCTTTTTTTCATTCAAACGCCCTCCTTCGATTTCTCTATTTGTAATGGTACAATGAACATATCTGAAGAACAAGCGAGGTTATCGTTGATGAAAAAGTTTGAGGAAAAAACGATTAAAACAACACCCATCTATGATGGTAGAATGATAAAATTACAAATTGATGATGTTACATTACCGAATGGACAAATGGCTAAACGGGAAATTATTAAGCATCCAGGTGCTGTAGCCATTATTGCTGTTACGGATGAAGGAAAGCTAGTGCTAGTAGAGCAGTACCGTAAAGCACTTGAACGTTCTATTATTGAAATTCCAGCTGGGAAACTTGAACCTGGTGAGGAGCCAGTAGTAACAGCCTATCGGGAGCTAGAGGAAGAGACAGGGTACGGGGCACGAAGCTTGATGTTTTTACAAGCCTTTGCCACGTCCCCAGGCTTTGCAGATGAGGTGATTTATCTATTTGTCGCAAAGGGATTATATAAAATTGATCAAAAGGCAGATTTAGATGAGGATGAGTTTGTCGAATTATTGGAAGTTTCGTTGGAAGATGCACAACAAATGATAGTAGAGCAGCGTATCTATGATGCGAAAACAGCCTTTGCAGTACTCTGGTTAGCTGCAAATTTACAACATAATCTTTAAGCATAATAGAGACGGACGAGCATAAGCTGTACAAACCTTGATAGAAAAGGAGCATGTTTATGTCTCGTACGGTGTCTATTTTTTATCACGCTTCCATCATTGCGGTAAGTTTTGTTTGTGGCGTTATCTTCTTTCATATTATTGGTGGGCCGAAAGCTGAACCGTTTATTTTATTGATAGAGCCTCGTTTAGCAGATGGGGACAGGCAGTCTATTTTTCGTATCGTGCTACCTGTTGTCATTTCTATAGGTCTTATACTACTATTGGCAACACATAGCTACTTAAAGATTTTAATTCGTGTCACAGTTGCTATGCGTGCAACCTTTTTTGGCTTTAGCTCGGTTTTTTTATTACAAAAACTTGAAGCTTTTTGGCTTTATACGATTTGGTGGTTTCCATTTCAGCTCATCTATTGTATATTGTTGCTAGTCCTATGCAATTTGCTTGTACCTGCTTGGTCAAAGCGAAAAATCGGGAAACAGGTATCTGGTCGGACAATTTTGTTGAATTTTATCGCATTTTTCATCATAATAGTTGCAGAGTTTATTGTTGTGTTTTTTGTGTTAAAATGAGAGATTGAATGAACAAAAATAAAAGATCAGATAAAAAGTAGAAGCACTTTAGAAATCTATTCATTATCTTGTAATAAGATTTACTCCTTTGGTATAATGGAATGAGTTTAGGGGGGCGTCACATGGAGAGCCGAATTGATCGTATAAAAAAACAGCTGCATAGTGCTAGTTACAAGCTGACGCCGCAGCGAGAAGCAACAGTTGCTGTCTTGCTTGAGCACGAAGAAGACCACCTTAGTGCTGAGGATGTTTATCTCTTAGTCAAAGAAAAAGCACCAGAGATTGGTCTAGCTACTGTTTATAGAACGTTAGAATTATTAACGGAGCTCAAAATTGTCGACAAAATCAATTTTGGCGATGGTGTATCACGCTATGACCTACGCCAAGAGGGAGCTGCCCATTTCCACCATCATCTTGTTTGCATCGAATGTGGTGCTGTGGATGAAATTCAAGAGGATTTGCTTGAAGATGTGGAAGCCGTTGTTGAGAAGCGTTGGAACTTTATCATAAAGGATCATCGACTAACTTTCCACGGCATATGCTGGCGCTGTCATGATAAAAACGACGAATCAGATGAAGAAAAATAACAAAAAGCTGTCTGTTTTAATCTTATTTATTAGATTGAATCGGGCAGTTTTTTGTTGTTTAGATGGTACGTCGATTTAGCACGATTATAGCTGAATACTGTCTGATAGGGGAGGCTTTCGCACATTTTTTAGAGCCGTGCTAAAATAGAGCATAATTGATTGGGGGGCGTTGTGATGAATGAATTTCAATATGCAGTAGAGGATTATATCCATTTTATTCAAGTAGAACGGCAATTATCTGTTAATACATTAGCATCCTATCGCCGAGATTTAGAAAGCTATGTGCGTTTTTTACAGGAAGCGGAGGGAATGGTTGATTTTAATCGTGTGGAACGGACAACTATTTTACGGCATTTAGAGCAGTTGCGCATGCAAGGAAAAACAAGCCGTACGATTGCGCGTCATATTTCATCCATTCGTAGCTTTCATCAATTTTTACTGCGAGAAAAACGTGCAGAAACAGATCCAACTGTCCATTTAGAAATGCCAACAATTGAGCAAAAGTTGCCCAATGTTCTATCAATTGAGGAAATCGAAGCATTATTAGCAGCGCCGAATCGCCACAAGCCACAAGGTATTCGTGACTTAGCCATGCTGGAGCTATTATATGGATCAGGTATGCGCATTAGTGAGTTAATTGCATTAGATTTGCTGGATGTCCATGTCACGATGGGCTTTGTGCGTGTATTTGGGAAGGGCGGCAAGGAACGAATTATTCCTCTTGGCAAAAGCGCACTTTCAGCCATCAATGTCTATTTAAATGGTGCACGTGGTCAATTACAAGGAAAATACCCAAAAACAGATGCGTTTTTTATTAATCAACGGGGAAAACGTTTAACAAGGCAAGGTTGTTGGAAATTAATGAAGGAGCATGCTTTAAAGGCAGGCATCCAACATGAGCTAACACCTCATACATTGCGGCATTCTTTTGCCACGCATCTAGTGGAAAATGGTGCAGATTTACGGGCTGTACAGGAGATGCTTGGTCATGCAGATATTTCCACAACACAGATTTATACACATATTAGTAAAAAAAGATTATCAGAGGTATACAAGCAATTTCATCCACGTGCGTAAAAAATCTGTTTCAGTCAGATGTCTGACCTTTATTTTTCGCTTTTTTTTGGTAAAATAGAGTCAAGAGAGTAGGAGGCAATCATTATGAATAAACCATTTAATAAAATCCATGTTGTTGTCATGGACTCAGTCGGCATTGGGGAAGCGCCAGATGCTGCTAACTTTGGAGATGTGGGTGCCCATACACTAGGTCACATCGCTGAAAAAATGAATGGGCTTACAATGCCAGTAATGGCGTCCTTTGGTTTAGCAAATATTGAACCACTGCAAGGACTGCAGGCAACTTCTGAACCAAAAGCCTATTACGGTAAAATGCAGGAAGCATCTGTTGGGAAAGATACGATGACAGGTCATTGGGAAATCATGGGGTTAAATATTGATAAACCATTTAAAGTGTATCCAGATGGGTTTCCAGCGGAGTTAATTGATGAGCTAGAGAAGCGTACAGGTCGTAAAGTGCTGTGCAATCAACCAGCAAGTGGTACCCAAGTAATTGAAGAATTTGGTAAGGAGCATATGGAAACAGGAGCACTTATTGTTTATACATCTGCTGATCCTGTTTTACAAATTGCAGCACATGAGGAAATCGTGCCATTAGAAGAGTTATATCAAATTTGTGAAATTGCACGTGAATTAACATTGCAGCCTGAGTATTTAGTGGGTCGTGTCATCGCACGTCCATTTATTGGCACACCGGGAAACTTTGCTCGTACTGCTAATCGACATGATTATGCATTAAAACCTTTTGGTCGTACAACAATGAATGTTATGAAGGATGCTGGCTTTGATGTGATTGCGATTGGGAAAATCTCTGATATTTTCAATGGCGAGGGTGTGACAGACGCAGTACGAACAAAAAATAATATGGATGGTATGGATAAATTTGCTGAAGTTGTACGTCGTGATTTCCGGGGTATGAGCTTCTTAAATTTAGTGGACTTTGATGCTAATTTTGGTCATCGTCGTGATCCACTAGGCTATGGACAGGCATTACAGGAGTTTGATGCACGTTTGCCAGAAATTATCGAGTCGATGTCAGCGGATGATTTATTGATCATTACAGCAGACCATGGCAATGATCCAACCTTCCATGGCACAGATCATACACGTGAATATGTACCGCTAATTGTTTACTCTCCACGTTTTAATGGTGGAGCCGAGCTTGCACTTCGCGAAACGTTTGCGGATATTGCAGCTACGATTGCTGAAAACTTCCAAGTGGAGGCACCACCATTCGGCAAAAGCTTTTTAGGCGATTTAAAATAAGGAGGATTTCCCAATGAATATGCTACAACTGTTTGAAAAGAAAAAACAAGGATTAGCACTATCACAGGCTGAAATTGACTATTTTGTTGAAGGCTATACAGCAGGTTCGATTCCAGATTATCAAGCAAGCTCCCTGCTCATGGCCATTCGCCTGCTTGGCATGACAGATGATGAAACATTTTATTTAACAAAGGCAATGATTGAATCAGGTGATGTCATTGATTTATCGTCGATTGAAGGCTTTAAAATTGATAAGCATTCAACAGGTGGTGTTGGTGATAAAGTAACACTAATTGTTACGCCAATTATTGCCTCTTTAGGAATTCCAGTAGCTAAATTTAGTGGCAAAGGGTTAGGCATTACTGGTGGAACAATTGATAAGCTAGAGTCGATTGAAGGCTTGAAAACAGAGCTTTCATCACAGGAATTTATCGATAATGTCAATCAACATAAAATTGCGGTTGCTGGACAAACAGGCAATCTTGTACCAGCTGACAAAAAATTATATGCATTGCGTGATGTCACAGGCACAGTTGATTCCATTCCATTAATTGCTGCATCCATTATGAGTAAAAAAATCGCTAGTGGTGCAGATGGCATTGTTCTGGATGTTAAATGTGGCTCAGGGGCATTTATGAAAACCGAGCAAGATGCACAGCGTTTAGCAGATACAATGACAGCGATTGGCGAAAAGCTTGGACGTAAAGTTGTTGCACATATTAGTGATATGGATAATCCATTAGGGAAAATGATTGGCAATAAGCTTGAAGTAGTGGAGGCTTATGCTTTATTAAATGGACGTATGGAAGAAACACATGAAGATCTGCTGGATGAATGTGTGGTAATTGCCTCCTTCATGTATCAAGTAGCTGCTGGAGTAGATGAGGCAGAAGCTACTCCAGCGGTTAAGCGTGTTTTAGCAGATGGTTCTGCAGTCGCAAAATTTGAAGAATTTATTGTGGCACAAGGTGGTGTAATCGCTGACATTGTACAAAAGGATACAGCTTATAAAGCAGCGGTAACAGCCTCAACAGCAGGCACGGTGGAAACCATTAATGCGTTATTAATTGGAGAAGCCAGTGTTAGCCTAGGTGCGGGACGTGTAACAAAGGAATCAGCACTTGATTATGATGCTGGCATTCAGCTGATCGCTAAAAAAGGCGATCCTATTGCTAGCGGTGATACAATCGCTTATTTATATTCAAACCATCCAATTGATGAAGAGACTGTAAATAAAGTGCAAAAAGCTTATACAATTGCATAACAACATTTAGCGAGGATGCTCATTTTAAAAGCGCCCTCGCTTTTTTATTGGAACGGTGCGATGGATATTGGAGTGAGATTGACGGATAGACCCTGAAATAGACGGATAGAATGGCAAAAGTGATGGATAAAGTCCACGCAAGGATGCTTAGATTAGAGGCTTTGCTCAAGCAGTGGATAGCGTTGCACCACACATTCTATAAGAATTTCTATTTCAAGGATCAAGGGCGTTTAGAAAATATTACTTTATCCCATACTGCACATAAACCTAAAAAGCTATAAGTATGTCGATTTGACACTATTTCAGAAGACTTTGCACTAGTTCTGTCAGCCGCAAGGATTCACCACATCGCATGTGGAATTGCACGAAGGAGGAGGCGATGTTCATGCATTTTCAATTAGAAATGGTTACAAAAGAGGCAGTTGTTATACGTTTATTTGGGGAGCTCGATCATCATGCGGTAGAGCAAATTCGAGCGAAAATTTCTGCAGCAATTTTTCAAGGCACTGTGACGACCATCATTTGGAACCTAGAAGGGCTGTCCTTTATGGATAGTTCGGGAGTTGGTTTAGTGCTTGGTCGAATGCGTGAGTTAGAGGCAGTTGCTGGGCGAACTATATTATTGAATCCATCGCCAACAATGCGAAAAGTATTCCAATTTTCAGGACTTGGTCCGTGGATGATGGATGGAACAGAGGAACAAGCGATTGATCGCGTAAGGGGGATTGTAAATGGATAACGAAATGACATTAACTTTTTTAGCACTTAGTGAAAATGAAGCCTTAGCACGTGTAGCAGTGACAGGTTTTATTGCACAATTAGACCCAACTATTGATGAGCTATCTGAATTTAAAACAGTTGTCTCAGAGGCCGTTTCCAATGCCATTATTCATGGTTATGAAGAGAATGGCAAAGGTGTTGTGACCGTTCATGCAAAACGTGAGAATGATATTGTTACAGTGTCCGTGATGGATAACGGCGTTGGTATTGAGGATGTTAGTCAAGCCATGGAGCCGTTATTTACAACGAAAAGTGCGATGGAGCGTTCAGGTATGGGCTTTACCATTATGGATAGCTTCTCGGATCAGTTGACCGTCATATCAAAATGGCAAGAAGGCACAACTGTCACGTTTACGAAGAAATTTCACACAGTACGCACAGTGGTAATGTGAGGGTAGCATCGTGAAGCCATTAGAACAGTCGTCCGATAAGCTATTGTCGCAGGAGGAAATGCGTGATTTAATTGCACGCGCACAGCAGGGCGATCATGAGGCTCGTAAGCGAATGGTAGAAGGGAATACGAGGCTTGTGTGGTCCATTGTTCAACGTTTTACTACAAGAGGTGTTGAGCTTGAGGATTTATTCCAGATTGGCTGCATAGGGCTCATGAAATCTGTCGATAAATTCGATTTAACCTACGATGTAAAATTTTCTACCTATGCAGTACCCATGATTATCGGTGAAATTCAACGCTTTTTAAGGGATGATGGCATGGTGAAGGTCAGTCGCTCCATACGTGAGCTGAATTTTAAAATCCGACATGCTACAGATGAATTTATTAAAAAGAATGAGCATCCACCAACGATCCAGGAGCTAGCGCAGGTGCTTGGTGTGACAACAGAAGAAATTGTGACAGCTTCTGATGCATTGCGAGATCCAGCCTCTTTACATGAGCAATTGTATGAAAGTGAAGGGGATTCCATTACATTAATGGATCAAATGAAGGATGAAAAATCGGAGCAGCCCTTTGATTATATTCCGTTAAAAGAAGTGCTGACAAGGCTTGAACCAAGGGAGCAGTCTATTATTTATTTACGCTATTTTTCAGATTGTACACAAACGGAAATTGCTAATAGGCTTGGGATATCACAGGTACAAGTTTCACGATTAGAGAAAAAAATTCTTGCGCAGCTAAAAAGCTGGATGGCTACCAGTGCTACAGTGGAGGAAGACTCTTTCAAAAAAGACATCTAAGAAAATGGTGACAGCATGACAAACAAATTATTTAACAGCTTAGAAGAGGCAGAAGATTTTTTAAAAGAGCAGTTTGGAGACGGCGAATCATTTGACGTTGGAATTAAGCATTTATTTGTCAAAGATTTGCCAGTTCTTTGTGCATATATTAGTGGGCTCGTAGATGGAGAAACGTTAACACAATTACTCTCTAGTATACTGCCAGATGAGGATTTTGAAATTGATGTGGAGGATGAGAAGGCGTATTTTGAGTCCTATTTTAATTTCCATGGTCGCTCAGAGGAAACGGAACGCAAAGCTTATTTATTAGCTATTCTAAGTGGACAAGTAACGTTTATTACTAAAAGTGGCTATTGCTACGTTGCTGAGCTAAGGAACTATCCAGGTCGTTCCCCAGAGGAGCCTGATAATGAAAAGGTTATACGCGGTTCGAGGGATGGTTTTACAGAAGGCATTTCTCAAAATACGGCTTTAATACGTAGACGAATTCGCAATAGTAATTTACGATTCGAGCTACATAAAATATCCAAAATCGGTCAAACCGACGTGGCGATCGCGTTTATGAAGGATGTTGCCAATGAAGATATGCTCGAAAGTTTACGACAGCGTCTTGGACAAATAAATCATGATGGCTTGACGATGGCCGATAAATCATTAGAAGAATGGCTCTTTAAACAAAAGTTCCACCCAGTTCCATTTGTACGTTATACGGAGAGACCTGATATTGCTGCAGCTCATCTACTTGAAGGGCATATAGCTATATTAGTCGATACTTCTCCATCCGTTATTTTAGTACCTGTTACAGTGTTTCATTTATTGCAGCATGCAGAGGAATATCGTCAGGCACCCACAGTAGGGACGTTTGTACGTTTTATGCGATATTTTGGCTCTGTAATGGGTTTACTTTTATTGCCATTGTGGTATGTATTTGCAACGAATGAATCCCTACTTCCAGATGCCCTCTCCTTTTTAGGTACGGAGGAGAAATCGCATGTACCTTTATTACTACAAATTTTGATTGCGGATATTGGAATAGAATTTTTGAGGATGGCCGCCATTCATACTCCGTCACCATTGTCCACTGCGATGGGATTGGTTGCGGGGGTAATCATTGGTCAAATTGCGATTGATGTTGGATTATTCTCTTCAGAGGTGGTTCTCTATACAGCGGTGGCAGCCATTCTTATTTTCATTATTCCATCCTATGAGCTTAGTATCTCCATTAAAATTTTTAGGTTACTGCTACTTCTGATGACGGGTCTCTGGGGTGTCAATGGGTTATTTATTGGTTTATTTTTATTGTTTACGTATTTATGTTCATTGCGACCAATGCAGGCACCTTATTTATGGCCGCTTGTTCCATTCTTTCCAACAGCAATGCTTCGCGTCATTATTCGCTTCCCAATGACAGCAGATGCACTCAGACCTTATGTAGTCGCTTCCAAACAGCGAAAAAGATCATAGGAGCCGTTGCACTCGTTTTTTTCATGTGATAAAGTTCACATATAGTATTTTGTGATTTTTGCAAAAATTATTTTCATTCAAGAAAAAGCAAGTACTATACATTTGTTTTTTTATATGTGAAGGAAATAGTTTTTTGATGGAATGGTTCTAATATAGTAAAGAACCCTTCCACTTTCAAACCGTAAAAATAACAAGATGGAACGATGTGAAAAGGGAGAGATGCACATGCATTTATATGGAACACAAGCGATTTCTGAAGAAGGTCATTTAACAATTGGACAGGTAGATACACTTGAACTTGCAAAAGAGTATGGTACACCATTATTCGTATACGATACAGCATTGATTCGCCAGCGTGCACGTAGCTTTATCGATACGTTTAAAAAGCTAGGCGTAAAAGCAGAAGTAGCTTATGCTTCAAAGGCATTTGCATGTGTAGCGGTATATCAATTAGCAGCAGAGGAAAATTTATCACTAGATGTTGTATCAGGTGGAGAATTATTTACGGCCCTAAAGGCTGGCTTCCCTGCTGAGCGCATTCATTTCCATGGCAATAATAAAAGCATTGCTGAATTAGAGCAAGCCTTTGATGCCAATATTGGCTGTATTGTTGTTGATAACTTCTATGAAATACAGCTTTTAAAAGAAATTTCAGAGCGTCGTCAACAAAAAATGCGTATTTTATTACGTGTGACACCAGGTGTTGAAGCACATACGCATGATTTTATTACGACAGGTCAAGCTGATTCTAAATTTGGCTTTGATCTAAACAATGGCCAAGCGGATGAGGCTTTCCAGCAAACGTTTAACCATGAATTCCTAGAGCTTCTAGGCTTACATTGTCATATTGGCTCACAAATTTTTGATACTGCTGGTTTTGCCTTAGCAGGCGAAAAATTAATTGATAAAATTTCTGATTGGCACAAGACTCACGATTTTACGTGTACTGTGTTAAACTTAGGTGGGGGCTTTGGTATTCGTTATACTGAAGAAGATGCACCGCTTGAACCACAAGTATATGTAGAGGATATGATTACCGTTGTAAAAAATAAAGCAACGGTGCTTGGACTAACAATGCCAGAAAT
Source organism: Lysinibacillus macroides (assembly GCF_001281525.1). Lineage (GTDB taxonomy): Bacteria > Bacillota > Bacilli > Bacillales_A > Planococcaceae > Lysinibacillus > Lysinibacillus macroides. The sequence goes on from NZ_LGCI01000005.1 coordinate 649,855, forward strand.
TTGGATTGAACCAGGTCGCTCACTTGTAGGTGATGCAGGAACATCTCTTTACACAATTGGTTCACAAAAAACAGTGCCAGATGTACGAAAATATATTGCTGTCGATGGTGGGATGAGTGACAATATTCGTCCAGCATTATATGATGCTAAGTATGAGGCTGTCATTGCCAATAAAGCACATGCGCCGAAAGATGAAATCTATACAATTGCTGGTAAGTTATGTGAATCTGGCGATAAATTAATTATTGATGCGAAGCTACAAGAGACAGCTTCAGGTGATACTTTAGCTATTTTCTGTACAGGTGCATATGGATATTCAATGGCTAGCAACTATAATCGTGTCCCACGACCTGCTATTGTCTTTGTAGAGAATGGGCAACATCAACTAGCTGTTCGCCGTGAAAGTTATGAAGATATTGTGCAAAACGATCTCCCGCTAACGTTAAAAAAGGGTGAGTGAATTTGAGAAAGAATAAATGGGTACTATTAGCGTCCATTTCAGTTTTTATTGTATTATGGGGCGTTGTCTATTGGGTGTTGGCGTCTAAAGGTATTCTCGGACCTGGTTCGTAAGACAGAAATTGACTTGCGGTAAAAGTACAAATCGTGTAGGATAGTCAAAGATTATGTACAGCTAGAAAAAGAGGGAATAGACAAATATGTTAATTCGATATAAAAAAGCGTTGGAGAAAATAGCGATGGGGTTACTCTCCTTTATGCCGAACGAAAAAGACGTAAAAAAGCTTACAGAGACAATCGACTCTTATGAAAATGATGATCATTGGGTTCTATATTTATGGAAAAAGAATGAGGAATACATTGGCATCGTTGGACTTGTAACGGATGAGCATAATACTGCTACTATTCAACATGTATCTGTTGTCCCTTCCTATAGGGGCGAGGGCGTTGCAAAGGAAATGCTTCAGGAAGTAGCCGAACTTGGTCAGTATCAAAGTGTACGTGCCACTGATGAAACACGTGCCTTTGTGCAAAAGTGTATCAATTGTATAGATGAAAAAGCAGACGATTAAGGACGTCTGCTTTTTCTTTGTTTGCTTTCTTGTCGCTCTGCAAGAATATGTGAGCGATCTCGTAGCATATGTTTATGAAGAAGATAGTTTGAAGTTGTTGAAGGCAAGAGCTCTATACGTGCTATAACCAATTCTCGCAAAGTTGGTGAAAGTGGAAGCTGGAATGCTTGAAAAGGCTTCCCAACAGTAATGGCGGAAATCGTAGTGGATACCTGTGCCAGAAGCTGCTGATAATCAATTTCACGGAAAAAAATATGCCCTTGATTGTGCTGAAAATTAGTAAGAGCTTTTGATAAAATTCTTTTTGCGCCAATATCGTTGCCACGTCGCCAATGATAGAAGCCTGTCGCTAGTTGCACATAGCCGACAAGGGGGTGCATTTTATCACCTGGAGCAATTTCCTTCCAGTATTCCTCAAGCACCTCATGGCACTCAAAAAAATCATGATTGCCATTGAAATAGGCACAGTAGTCAATAAATAAAGTATGATGCTGTGGATGCATTTTAAACTCCTTTCCACTATACTAAAAGAACAAAAAATCTCAGGGTGGTAAAATCATGTCTTATGAAGTAAAATTAGAAGCCTTTTCAGGGCCTCTTGATTTATTATTACATTTAATTCACAGATTGGAAATTGATATCTATGATATTCCAATGGCTGAAATTACACAACAATATATCGACCATATACATGCTATGCAGGTATTGGAATTGAATGAAGCAAGCGAATATTTGGTGATGGCCGCAACCTTATTGGCGATTAAAAGCCGTATGCTCTTGCCAATTCATGAAGGAGAAATGGAGGATGCCGAATTAGAGGTTGACGAGCCAGACCCGCGTGAAGAACTTGTCCAACGGTTAATTGAATATAAAAAATACAAGGAAGCAGCCCATCATTTACAGGAGCTAGAAACAGATAGAGCACAAGTATTTACAAGACCACCAGCTGATTTAACAGGCTTAGCCTCCGATGAACAAATGGCTTTGTTTGATTTGAACGTTAATATTTATGACATGCTTGGTGCCTTTCAAAAATTAATGCGCCGAAAAAAATTAAAGAAGCCACTTAAAACGACTGTAGCGAGGCAGGAACGTTCTGTAAAAGATCAAATGCGCTCCGTTGTTGATTCTTTACGATTAACAGGTGGACGTGCATCATTTTTCGAGCTTTTTCCCTATGAAGATAAACCAACACTTATTCTGACGTTTGTATCACTTCTTGAACTAATGAAACGTCAGGTCGTCATCGTAGAGCAAGTTGGTAACTTTGAGGATTTAACAGTTACCTTACAGAAGGAGGAATGGGAAGATGACGAAAGCATTGATGTTACAGAGTAAAATAGAAGCTTTATTATTTGTTGTTGGCGATGATGGCTTAACAATTAAACAATTATCACAGCTTTTAGGTGAACAAGAAGATGTTATTACGCAGACATTGATGACCTTAAGAAAGGCATATGAGGAAGATTTGACAAGAGGCATTACGGTCAAAGAAATAGCAGGTGTGTATCAGCTTATTACAAAAACGGAGTTTGCTGATACGATTCAACGCTTAGTAGAAAATCCAACTACGCAATCATTATCTCAAGCCTCTCTCGAAGTATTGGCAATTGTTGCCTATAAACAGCCTATTACCCGTGTAGCGGTTGAGGATTTGCGTGGTGTCAAATGTGAACGCCCCATTCAAACATTAGTGTCACGAGGTCTTATTAAAGAAGTTGGGCGTTCAGAGGGGACTGGACGTGCTATTCTGTATGGTACAACAAAAGAGTTTTTACATTATTTTGGTTTAAATAGCTTAGAGGAAATGCCGCCTTTACCTGAGGAGGAATTTGCTGATACAGAGCAAGAAACAGATTTATTTATGACGAAATTCCAAGAAACATTTAGCGATGCAAAATAATTGGCATCATCTATCTAATCTTAGTGAATAAGGAGTGGCTCGTTGCTTCGGTTCGTTCGTTTAATGATCATTATGACCCTTATGTTAATGGTAATATTGCCGCAAACAAGCTTGGCAAGAGGAGGAAGCGGCTATGCTGTGTTAGATGGAGATACAGGGCGTGTCTTGCTAGCATCCAATAGTGAGGCACGACTACCCATTGCAAGCTTAACAAAAATTTGGACAGCACTTGTCGCCATTGAAAATAGTAATCTACAAGATGAGGTTGTGATCTCGCCCAAGGCTGCCATGGCTGAAGGAAGCTCTATCTATTTACAGGCTGGTGAAACAGTCACAGTGGAAACACTGTTATATGGTTTAATGTTGCGATCAGGTAATGATGCTGCAACAGCTTTAGCAGAGCATGTAGGAGGCTCTGTGGAGGGTTTTGTAAAGTTAATGAATGAAAGAGCGGTTATTGCTGGGCTAACGAATACTGTTTTTATGAATCCTTCTGGTTTGCATCATGATGAGCATTTATCCTCAGCAAGAGATACCGCGGAGATGCTAAGAATTGCTCTGCAAAATAAAACCTTTGAAAAAATCGCTTCAACCGTCCTTTATCGAGCAGATACGGTCAACGGTATGCTTTGGGAAAATAAACATCGACTATTAAGAGAAGGCTCAGGCTCGGTTGCAGAAATGGATGATGAAACGGAGCAGCCTGTTAGTTCTTTAAAATCCGCTACGGGCATGGCCTTTGCGGGCAAAACAGGCTTTACAAAGGTTGCGGGACGCACGCTTGCAACAGCCTTTCAAAAGGACGGACAAATATGTATTGTCGTCACCTTAAACGAATCAGATGATTGGAATGTTCATCGAGGTCTAGCCAATAAGGTATGGCAAGATTATAGTCTTGAAACAGTTGTGAAAAAAGGCAAATATAATGTTAATAAAAAAGTAGCAATTCGTTTAGAGCAACCAATTCGTTTACAATTAAATAAAGAGGAGCAAGAGCAGGTACGGCAAGTATTACATGTGTCAAGAAAGCGCAAAGAAGCCGTGTTGTCTATTTTCTTGGGAGAAGAGCGCATTTATGCAGTGCCAGTAAAAGTTGAATCAGCGGATCGTTAAAAAACGGTTCGCTGATTTTTTATATGCTTTAAAATTGCTTGAGTACTGGATTTCCTTGTTTATTTAATTAACGACTAAACGTGAAGTGGTATAATTTAACTAAACACAATTAGGAGATAAGAAACGATAATACGACACAATCAAGGTCTATTTACTCGAAATCGCTACAATTATACCCAATCACAATTGAATAACACATTAAATAAATTGTCTTCAGGCTATAAAATAAAACAAGCTGCGGATGATGCGGCAGGTTTAGGCATTAGCGAAAAAATGCGTGGGCAAATAAGAGGGTTACATAGGGCCGGAGAAAATATTCAAAATGGCTTGTCATTATTACAAACAGTTGATGGTGGATTAGGGACGATTACAGACCCTAATTTATTAAGGATGCGTGAATTAGCCATTCAGGCAGCAAATGACACATTGACAAATGATGATCGCTTCAAAATACAAATGGAAATCGATGCAATTAAAGAAGGCATTGATAATATTGTAGATGGTACGGAATTTAATACAATAAAAGTATTACGGCCTCCTGCTGAGCTACCTACTGCAACACCTAATGGGGTAGTAGATATTGTATTAGTTTTCGATAATACAGGGAGTATGTCTTCCAAACAACAAAATTTTGCAGCTAATATCCAAAATTTAATTTCTTCTATTCAAGGGAAAGGCGTATCAGATATTCGAATAGGCATTTTAAGTTACTATGATTCGAATTATGAAAAAAGTGATTTTGCAGGTGATAAATGGACGAGTGATATCAATGAGGTCATAGCTGAAATCAATAGAATTTCTGCAACCAATGATGGTGGTACTGAAAATAATATGACGGCTATTGAAGAGGTTGTGAACTTTTATGATTTTAGAGAGTATCCCAATAGCAATACAAATTATAAACATCTGATTATCATTACAGATGAATTTGGAGATGATGATTATAAAACGCAAGATGTTGTCCAGCTATTAAAGGATCAACATATTATGTTGCATGGTGTAATGGATAGTGCGCCTGGGCTGGATCACGTTATTCAGGAAACAGGTGGTCAAAAAGTTCAATTAAATGGCAATCCAAACTGGGGTGCAGATTTATCAAAAGATATCGGTGAGGCGATTGGTTCATCTGCTAATATACCTCATGAAGAAGTCGACATGCATCCGCTTATTTTACAAGTAGGTGCGAATGTGGGACAACATATAAAACTCAATTTATATGATTGCCGTACCACAACAATAGGTATTGATGAAGTATCTGTTATGACACGTGAAGATGCTGAACAAGCATTAGCAATCATTGATAAAGCAATACAGCAAATTTCCAGCTATCGTAGTGAATATGGTGCGTTTTATAATCGACTTAAATATGCCTACAATAATGTTCAAAATGCTGAGGAAAATTTAATACATGCAGAATCTTTATTACGAGATACTGATATGGCGCAGGAAATGTCTAAACTAAAAAAAGCTCAACTAATACTCCAATCCTCCCAAGCAATGATGGCACAAATTAATCAAATGAGCCAAGGAATATTGACATTATTAAAATAATAGTGTGTAAGTAAAAAAATCTTTTGTTCTGCAGGTATGGTCGGTTCCTTGTTAACAAATTAGCAGAAGCCAATTGACAATAACTATAAGAAAAGCTGCCAAATGGTGGCTTTTTTCATGTCTACAATAGCAAATATGAAAAACGATTCACTTGTTAGAAAAAGGTGCATACTAACGATAATGAGCAACGGATGTCATTAATTCATGAATAAAAAATTATTGCGAATACTCTAAAAACAAATGTGAAATTTGTTTTTCTTTAATAATACCTAAAAGTATGACATAATTTTCACAGATTAGCGGGAACCATAACCCTATTCATTTGAACGAGATCAAATATTGATATAATGATTAATGTGAAAGAAAACTAGAGGTGAAAAAATGGAAAGATTACAAAAGGTGATTGCTTATGCAGGAGTTGCCTCAAGGCGAAAGGCAGAGCAATTGATTGTAGAGGGCAAGGTAAAGGTAAACGGTGTAGTAGTGCGTGAGCTAGGCACAAAGGTATCGAACGCTGATACAATTGAAGTGGAAGGAGTAAAGCTTGAGAAGGAAGATAAGGTTTACTACTTACTGTATAAACCACGTGGGACTATTTCGGCTGTGACAGATGATAAAGGACGCAAAACTGTCACAGATTTATTTCATCATATTCCGCAACGTATTTTCCCAGTTGGTCGTCTTGATTATGATACATCTGGCTTATTGTTATTGACAAATGATGGTGAATTTTCCTATATGTTAACACATCCGAAGTTTAAAATTGATAAAACCTATATTGCGCGTGTCAAAGGAGTTCCAACGATTGAAGGGCTTAAAAAGCTTCAGCGAGGCATTAAATTAGAGGATGGTAAAACAGCACCAGCCAAAGTGAGTATGACATCCTTTGACGAAAAGGCTGGCAAGGCCATCTGTGAAATTACGATTCATGAGGGACGAAATCGCCAGGTTCGTCGCATGTTTGAGGCAATTGGTACACCTGTTGTGAAGCTAAAACGTGAGCGCTTTGCTTTTTTAGATTTATACGGCCTTGCGCCAGGTGAATACCGTGAGTTGACAAAGCATGAGGTGAAGCAACTGCGTGTGTTAGCTGAAACAGGAAAACTCGATTGATCGAACGCTGCCCATAAAATGTGAGATTACTGTGAAGTTTTCACTTTCATTGTGTTGAAAACGTTCATAAATCATTCATAAATAAACGCTAAGTGTTTTTAGAGCATTTTGCTATAATAGGTGATAATAGGACACATATGTCATATTTCATCTAAAAATGCTATAGCATGTATAAAGACGTAGATATAATAAAAAAGTTCGATGACGTCTTTTATTGAAAAATAGGCAATGGGGGGTTATTAGCTTGGAAAAAAAGAAAAAACGTCTTGTACTCCGCACTGTTATTTTGGCAGTTTTAGCATTAGCAATTGGGTACACGGTTTATGGAACAGCAACAAAAGAAAAAGTAGAGTTAGTGGCAGTTGGCTCTGAAGCACCTGATTTCACGTTAATCGATTTAAACGGCGAAAAGCATAAATTGTCGGATTATAAAGGACAAGGAGTATTTTTAAACTTCTGGGGAACTTGGTGTAAGCCTTGTGAGAAGGAAATGCCTGCAATGGACAACCAATATCAAGAATTTAAAGACCAAGGTGTACAAACCTTAGCGGTGAATATTGCCCAAACAGATTTTGAAGTACAAAACTTTGTTGATCGACATAATTTGTCATTCCCAGTAGTCATTGATAAAACAAAAAGTGTGATGACAGCTTATAATGTTGGTCAATTACCTGCTACTGTATTAATTGATCCAGATGGTAAAGTGACAAAAATTATTACAGGTGAAATGACAGAGGAACATATTGCTTCGTTCATGGAATCAGTGAAACCAAAATAAGGAGTAAATGACGATGGAAAAAATCATTTGTGCTTGTGGTCATAGTAACCCATATGGCACGAAGCTCTGTGAAAAATGTGGTCGTCCTTTAACTGAAGAAGAGAAGCAAAATAAAGTTGTGGATATGCGCTATGATGGCATGGCGATTCGATCTAAAACTTATAACAAATCAATTATTGATAAGATTTGGAATTTCTTTTCGAGTGTTAAAGTTGGTATAGCCTTAATTATTATCACATTAATTGCTGCTTCAATCGGCACATTGCTACCACAAGAATTTTATGTAAAAGCTTCTGATATGGAGAAGGGTGCTTATTACGAAGATGTATATGGTGTATTTGGTAAAATTTATTACGCATTAGGTCTTTCAGATTTATATAGCTCCTGGTGGTTCCAAATTTTAGTTGGTATGCTAGCTGTCTCCATTATTGTAGCGAGTCTTGACCGAGGAATACCGCTGCATAAATCATTAAAGAACCAACGTGTGAAAAGACATGAAAGCTTTATGAAGCGTCAACGTATTGTGGCAGAAGGGCAAGTAACGGCTGGTACTGAAGAAACGCTTGATAAAGTTGCACAAAAAATGACGGAGATGAAATATGCTGTTCGTCGAGATGGTAGCGCTCTCTTAGCGGAAAAAGGACGCTTTTCTCGTTACGGTCCGTACATAAACCATGTGGGGCTTATTATCTTTTTAGGTGGAGTCATGCTACGTTTGCTCCCAGGCTTCTATGTGGATGAATCCATCTGGGTGCGTGAAGGTGAAACACGTGCTATTCCTAGCATGGATGGTTATTTTATTGAAAATCGTGATTTTATTTTAGAGACCCATGATAATGAGCCACAGGGAGAGCAAGTAAAACAAGGTGTGAATGTGGTAGCAAAAAACTTCCAAACAGATGTTACACTGTATAAGCAGCCGGAAGATGCACTACCTGGAGATACGGAAAATTTAGAAAAAGTGAAAGACTATTCGATTCGTGTTAATCATCCTTTGAAGGAAGATGGCTTTGCCCTTTATCAAATGGACTATCGCTTAAATGAATTAAAGCAAATGAACTTTGAATTAGTGCATAAAACAACAGAAGAATCACTTGGTAAGGTGGAAATTGATTTAACAAATCCTAAAAAAGAGTATGATTTAGGCAATGGCTCTTCTGTGCAGATTCTTGTCTATACACCGGATTTTGATGGCTTTGAAAATGGTGAGCCACGAACAAAAACGTCTGTGCCAAATAATCCAGCATTTTTATTTAAAATGACAACACCAGAAACGCCAGAGGGTGAAGTAAGCTTTGTAGAAATTATGCAACCGCCTTTAGAGCCGCTTGGTGAAAATCAGTATAGAATGAAGTTTGCTGAGGCAGAGATGCGTGATATGTCAGGTATTACGGTACGTAAAGATAAAACCATTCCGATCATATTTATTGGCGGTGCTATTTTTATGCTTGGTGTGGTTATTGGGTCTTACTGGAATCATCGTCGTTTATGGCTTCAAGTGGAACCAGACGGTCGTGTGTTAATGGCTGCCCATGTCAATAAAAATATGTTTAGCATGAAAAAAGATTTAGATGCTGTTACGGCATTTGCTGCATTACCGTCCTATAAAGATCAATTAGAAAAAGATGAGGATAGCGAAGAGTCCGCAAATGGTAGCATTAAAGAAAAGGAAGGTGACAACACCTGATGAGTTTGATTGATATAAGTGGTAACCTGCTATATGTAGCGTTCGTTGCTTATTTAATGGCGACATTGCTATTTGGTGGATCTATTAAACAAGCGAACGCTACTGGTAAGAATATTGATAAATGGGGTAAGCTTGCTATTGGCGTAACCATTATTGGGTTCTTATCGCAGCTTGGTTATTTTATTACACGTTGGATCTATACAGGACATGCGCCTGTCAGTAATATGTTTGAATTTACAACTGCCTTTGGTATGTTTATTGTTGGTGCGTTTATTTTAATTTACTTTATTTATCGTTTAACGGCTCTTGGACTAGTCGCGTTACCGATAGCACTTTTAATCATTGCGTATGCAGCAATGTTCCCAAATGAAGTAAGCCCATTAGTACCTTCATTACAAAGTCATTGGCTAACGATCCATGTTATTACAGCAGCATTAGGGCAGTCCATTTTAGCGATTAGTGCTGTAGCAGGGCTTATCTATTTATTAAAAGTAGTGGATTTAACAAAGCCCTCTAAACAACGTTTTTGGTTAGAGGCAGTAATGTATAGTCTTGTTGTAGTGATTGGGTTTGTGGCAGTAACCTCTACATTTAATGCAATGGATTATGAGTCTAGCTACACATATATTGATAAAGAAGGAGCGCCTCATAAAATCATTTATAATTTGCCCCCAATTTTTGGGATGCATGAATATGAAGCAATTGAAGAACATGGCATGTCACCAATCGTTGAAATGCCAGCACTTATTAATGCAAAAAAATTAACGACTGTTGTTTGGTCATTCATCGTAGGTTCTATTTTATATGTATTGATTCGCCTAATTGCGCGAAGACGTATTAGTGCTATTTTCCAACCACTTGTGAAACGTGTGAATTTACAATTACTTGATGAGATAGGGTATCGTTCAGTGCTTATTGGATTTCCATTATTCTCTTTAGGTGCTTTAATCTTTGCAATGATTTGGGCACAGATTGCCTGGAGTCGTTTCTGGGGATGGGACCCAAAAGAGGTATGGGCTCTTATTACATGGCTATTCTATGCGGCATTCCTGCATTTACGTCTATCAAAAGGCTGGGAAGGTCGAAAATCTGCTTGGTTAGCATTAATTGGTTTTGGGATTATTTTATTCAACCTAATTGCTGTTAACTTAATTCTTGCAGGTTTACACTCTTACGCGTAACTTGTGACACAATAAGCCTTTTCGCCACAGCGAAAAGGCTTTCTTTTCTTTTCAATATGTGTCACACCATGTACAATAGAAGGTAGAGAAAGATTAGAAGAGAGGGATCGTGAAAGTGTCAGAAAATATTTCAGTATTAGTAGTAGACGATGAGGATCGTATTCGCCGCTTATTAAAAATGTACCTAGAGCGAGAAGGATACCTTGTTGACGAGGCAGAAAATGGTGAACAAGCGATCGAAAAATCTTTAGAAAAAGAGTATCACTGTATTTTACTCGATATTATGATGCCCGAAAAAGATGGGCTGGAAGTGTGTGCAGAAATTCGAGAACGAGCAACAACACCGATTATTTTATTAACTGCAAAAGGTGAGGAAGCGAATCGTGTACAAGGCTTTGAGCTTGGCGCAGATGATTATATTGTAAAACCATTTAGTCCTCGTGAGGTTGTGTTACGTGTGAAGGCTATTTTACGCCGTTCACAAGCCTTCTCACCAGCAACAAATGCATCTTCTTCAAAGGATTTAGTGGTATTCCAGCATCTGATGATCGATCATGATGCACATCGCGTGACAGCGGAGGGCATTGAGGTGAATTTAACACCAAAGGAATATGAATTACTCTACTTCCTAGCAAAATCGCCAGACAAAGTATTTGACCGTGAACAATTACTAAAAGAGGTTTGGCACTATGATTTCTTTGGGGATTTACGTACAGTCGACACACATGTGAAGCGCCTACGTGAAAAGCTTAATCGTGTGTCAGAAAACGCTGCCAAAATGATTGTGACAGTTTGGGGCGTTGGTTACAAGTTTGAGGTTGTCAATGAATAGAATATGGAACAGCGTTGTCGGGAAGCTATGGGTAACCATATTGCTTCTCGTTTCATTTGTATTATTTGTTTTCACGGTATTAATGCTTGAGTTTCTTCAAAACTATCATATGCAGCAAGCAGAAATGTCTTTACGTCAAACGGCTGCAACAGTTGCAAGTATCGTAGATGATAATGAAACAACTGAATCTACTTCCGCGTTGTTAAAGGATATTTTGCCTACAGGTACTAACGCACTTATCGCTATTCGTGATAATGAAGTATCCTTTGCGATGCAGGAGGGTGTCAATAAAAAAGAAATACAAGAGACAATCTTAGCAAATCGCTCATTTCATGAAATTTTTAAATCAGATCAACCCATCATCAAGGAAATGATGATGCCATCCTCTGCGGAGCAAGAAAAAATGGAATCCTATGTTGTGCTTGGCTTTCCATTGAATGTGGAGAATGCTGTACACGGTGCTGTTTTTATTTATCAAAGTCCAGATGCATTACATAAAACTTCTAAGGAAACAACGAAAATTGTCTTTTTAGCCGCTTTTATCGCATTTGTGTTAACGACATTTTTTGCGTTTTTCCTATCTTCACGTATTACATCGCCACTTAGAAAAATGCGAGAGCTAGCATTTGAAATTGCGAAGGGGAATTTTGAAGCGAAAATGCCAACAGCTCAAAACGATGAAATTGGTCAGCTTGCGGTTGCCTTCAATCAAATGGGGCGTCAATTAAAGCATAATTTAGAGGTGATTAATCAAGAAAATGAACAGCTATCGAATATTTTAACATCGATGACAGATGCAGTAATTACCTTTAATCGTGACCGTACAATTCTGTTAAGCAATCCACCAGCAGAACGCTTAATGCAAAAGTGGTTTGTCAATAAAGGCTCACAAAGTGCAAAGCCAATTCCACCTGAGCTCTATCATATGCTTGATCATGTGTTAATGTTTGAGGATAAGCTGGAAGAGGAAATTGAAATGGACGGTAGCTATTACACATTTACGATTAGCCCTCTTTATAGCGGTGAAATGATACGAGGAGCTGTTGCTGTTATTCGTGATATGACAGAGCAGCATCGCTTAGAAAAGCTGCGATCCGATTTTATTGCCAATGTTTCTCATGAGCTTCGTACACCTATTGCCATGCTTCAAGGTTATTCAGAAGCACTAATGGATGATGATTTTATTCAAGACCAGGAAGAGCGCAATGAAATTACAAAAATTATTTATGATGAATCGAAACGAATGGGACGTCTTGTGACCGATCTATTAGATTTGGCACGTATGGAATCAGGACATATGACACTGTATAAAGATGAATTGCCTATTAATTCTACATTCGAACGAATTACACAAAAATTTGCACAGGTGGCTAAGGAAAAGCATGTTCGCTTGGTTTTTGACAGTGAATTTAATGATGATGCTATGATTAATATAGATGAGGATCGTATTGAACAAGTGCTGACAAATTTAGTGGATAATGCACTTCGACATACAGATAAGGGAGCGGTCACTGTAAAAGTAGAGCAGGAGCCAACCTTTGCAAAAATTTCTGTACAGGATACAGGACATGGCATCCCTCAGGAAGATTTACCTTATGTTTTTGAGCGTTTTTATAAGGCAGATAAGGCACGTACGCGCTCTAAAGGTGGGACAGGGCTTGGCTTAGCCATTGCTAGAAATATTGTGAAGGCACACTCAGGCAATATTATGGTAGATAGTGTGCTGAAGGAAGGCACAACCTTTACGTTTTATTTACCGTTCGATTAATAACGTGATTACTATTAATTGGCTGTAACTTCTGTGAACGTAAAACGACAAATATTATAGAACGGGGGTGGAGTGCTTTGAATGACTCCGTGTTCCATCGACTATACGATGCATATCATCAAGACGTGTTCCAGTTTCTAATATACTTAGTAAAAAATCGTACACTTGCTGAAGATTTGGCGCATGAAGTGTATGTCCGCGTGTTGCGATCATATGACCAATTTGCAGGCAATAGCAGTGAAAAAACATGGCTATTTGCCATTGCGAAAAATGTTGCCATTGATCATTTTCGAAAACAAGCAGTGCGTCAAAAGCATTCACTTGATTTCTTTGACTGGGAAACGGAACAGCTCCATTCAACCACACCATCACCGGAAGATATGCTACAGGCCAGTGATGAATTTATACAAGTAGAATCAGCTCTTGAAAAATGTACGGGTGATCAAAAAATGGTCATTATTATGCGCTATTTTCAGGATTTATCGATTGCAGAAACTGCACAAATATTAGATTGGACAGAAGCAAAGGTAAAAACAACGCAGCATCGTGCCATTAAGTTTTTAAGGCAACAGCTACAGCCGATTAAAGAACAGGAGGCGAAACGGCAATGACGCATAAGCAATTTGATGACGAACACCTTGAACATGTATTACACAATGCCCCTAAGCTTTCTGACCACCGTTCTAAAGAAGAGCTATTAAATCGGTTATTGGCGGATGCTCGCTTGCAAGATAATGTTCACCTACAAGAGGCTATACAACAACCAATAGAAGATGAACAAGATCAGCAGGATCATTCTGCAGGACAAGAACCAACAACACGATCGAAGCTTCGTCAAATGTAGATTTTTATGAGCGTTGCAGCGGTTTTTGCGTTAACGATACTTGTAGGCTCCGTATTGATGAATAACAAGGCTGAGCAAAAAGATGAGGCTAGCACTGCTGAAACAGCTCAGTATGCAGCTACACCAGAGAGCGATGCTGTAGAGGAAAGCGCTGTTGCAAAGGATGCTTCTACATCAAACGAGGCGTTTCAGTCCAATATTGTAAAAGAGCATGAACGCTTTTTATCCTTACGTTCATCTGTCTATGAGGATGATTTAACGGATGCTGTTGCTTTCCGGATTGGCTTGGCAGGACGTGACGCAGAAAGTGTCCCAATGACCTATGTAATCCCCAATGAGCGTGTAGCAGCTGATTTTGAAGGAGAAAAGCCTTCTACCTTACAGATGTATGAAAAATACGCTCCTCAAATTGATGAGGAAGCAAAGGGCTTTACAGATTATCATCCTTATAAAGGCGAGCTAAAGGAAGAAGAGGATAAGCTTGTCCATGTATTGCCGAAGGAAAATGACTATGATGTAGCGACAGCTACCGAAAATGAGTATAAAGGGACGTTGGAAGATACATTCTCCGACTCTGAATATACAGAACTTGAGATTCAAAATGAAGACGGGACACCCTATGAGTTTTCACAAGAAGGTACACCAAGTTTAGCAATGTCCTTAACAGGCCCTAAACACTTTAATTATTATTTATACAAAGATGAAAATGGAGGCGAATATCTATCACCGGATTTCCGCCAGACATTCTCAACGGTGACAGAGGCATTATCACAAATGAAAAATAAAAATGATGATGTCTATATACCTGCTGTTCCTGAAAATATCACATACACCGTAAAAGAGGAAACGGCAGGGGTTGTTGTTACATTCGATCTACCGCTTGATTTAACAGCCATGGAAGCAGTTCGTGCTACACAGTTAATTGAGGCAATGATGCTGACGGCTGCTAGCTTTGATCAACAACTGCGTTTGGACAATGTTATTCAAGAAAGCTGGGAAGGATTTGATTTAACAAATTATTTGCCAAAGCCCGTAGGACCAAATAAGCAGTACATGGAAGAAGAGTCAAAGAAGTAAAGTAAAAATGGGGCATTCTCACAATAGGAGAATGCTCTATTTTCATTTTGGGTGCTGACTATGCATCGGATACACAAAATATTACTAAATTTTGGTAAATATTCCGAGCGATAGCAAGAAGGCTTAGATGCAATTGATTCACAATACATACAAATCTAATAGGATTTTTTTAAGCAGAACTATTTACTTTTTCCTCATAATTATTTATAGTAAAGTTGTAGTATAAAATAATATGATTCATCTTCGGGGCAGGGTGAAAATCCCGACCGGCGGTAATAGAGTTATAAATCGTTAATGATTTTTCATTAACTTGAGAGGTTTATGCTAAACTCTTCAGCCCGCGACCTGTGTAAATTTATTTGCATGGCTGACTTGGTGTAATTCCAAGGCCGACAGTTACAGTCTGGATGGGAGAAGATGGAGGTACGATCGTCATTCATTGTTATGAAAATTTAACTATAGACGAACGCTTTTTTAGTATGTCTTTATCGAAAGTGTTCAAAAATAGTTAAAGCTGACGTTTATTAGTCATGCCTTTCTCCCTTATGCTTCGTGCATAGGGGTTTTTTTATATGAACAATGAGTGGGCAGATCGTCACCTTTCTTCTTGCGAGATTGAATCAGCAAAGAGGAGAGAGTTTTCTATGAAGAAAAATGTTAAACTTCAATCGTTTATTACGATTGGCATGCTGAGCAGTATTTCATTTTTATTAATGTTGTTTAATTTCCCAATTCCACCATTCCCGGCATTTTTGGAAGTAGATTTTAGTGATATGCCTGCATTATTAGCAGCTATCACAATAGGCCCGGTGGCTGGCATTCTAGTAGAGCTATTTAAAAATGTGTTGGACTGGATTTTCTCAGGTACGCCAACTGGTGTTCCAGTAGGGCATATCGCAAACTTTACCACAGGTATTTTATTCATTTTACCAGTAAGCTTTATTTTTAATCGCTTTAAATCCATGATAGGTCTAATGGGCGGTTTAGCGACTGGAACGGTTGTAATGGCAGTAGGAATGAGCTTTTTAAACTATGCTGTATTTTTACCAATGTACACATATTTCTTAGGAATGGAACCAGTTGTTGGTGAGTCACTTTACAAAATGATTATCGCTGGAATTTTACCATTTAATATTGTAAAAGGTATTTTATTAACGGCTATTATGGCGTTACTATTTACAACAATGCGTAAATGGATCGACCGCCAGCGCGCGATGTATATAACAAAATAAAGAAAATGGACCTCAGGCATATGGTATGCTTGAGGTTTTTTTATGTGGATGAGGTGAAGGGGTGGATAGAGTGCGTAGACTGACGGATAGAATTGTGAAAGTGTAGGATAGAACTTCAAAATTGATGGATAGACGGGCTCAAAAGCGAAGCCCTCCCTAGGCGAGTGTGCTATTTTCATGTAAAATAGGAATGAGTTTAGCATGTTTGAGGAGATTGAAGAGATGAGTGAAAAAAAGGGACAATGGTCTAGCAAATTAGGGTTTATTTTAGCGTCAGCAGGTGCTGCCATCGGTCTAGGAGCGATTTGGAAGCTACCGTATGTAACAGGACAAAGTGGGGGAGGTGCATTTTTCCTAATCTTTGTGCTATTTACATTATTAATCGGCTTACCAATGTTATTATCTGAATACATTTTAGGGCGGGGTACACAGTCAGAGGCAGTAACCGCCTATAAAAAAATTGCGCCAACCAAACTAGGCTGGGCTTGGATTGGCCGTCTGGGTGTGCTTGGCTGTTTTTTACTATTAACGTTCTATAGTGTTGTAGGGGGCTGGATTTTTATTTATAGCGGACTTGGTATAAGTGGTGCTGTGATTGACCCTGCAACGGATCCAACTGAACTATTTGGCAAGGTTATTGGAACACCTTGGATTACATTAGTAGGACTAGTTTTATTTACGCTAACGAATGTACTTGTTATATCATTAGGCGTACAAAATGGTATTGAAAAGGCAAATAAATGGATGATGCCATTGCTTTTCATCATGTTCTTTGTGCTTGTTGTACGCGCAGTGACATTAGATGGTGCGTTGGAGGGCATTAAATTCTTTTTATGGCCTGATTTCTCGAATATTACAGGAAGAGCATTGCTAGAGGCATTAGGACAATCCTTCTTTGGTTTAGCTGTTGGATTTTCTTGCCTTGTAACATATAGCTCCTATTTAAAAAAGGATGTAAGTCTGCCGAATTCAGCAGGGTCTGTGGTGGTACTGACAGTGCTTGTCTCATTTTTAGCAGGATTAGCAATTTTCCCTGTCGTCTTTGCCTTTAATTTAGAGCCTACAGCTGGGCCTGGTTTGTTATTTATGGTGCTACCAACTGCATTTGGTCAAATGCCATTTGGCGAAGTATTTTTAGCGATGTTTTTATTGTTATTTTTATTTGCCACATTAACGTCTTCATTTAGCTTATATGAAATTATTGTAGCGGCATTTATGGAAATTAGTCAGAAATCTCGTCTGCTGTTGACAGTTTTACTAGGTATCATTGTATTTCTGGCAGCGATTCCAGCGGCGCTTTCCTCTAGTGTGTTAGCAAATGTAACAATTTTTGAGAAAAGTATTTTTGATGCCACTGATTTTTTAGTATCAAACTTAATGCTCCCATTAGGAAATCTATTAATAGCCATTTTCCTTGTCCATGTGGTGGATAAAGAATTTGTGAAAAAAGAATTATTGATGGGGAGTCAGTTGGGGCAAGGCTATTATTCAACATACCGTATATTAATGTTAGTGGTAGTACCCATTGTGATTGTCTTTGTACTAATCAATATGCTTTTGCAATATTAAAGAAAATAGGGTGTATTCCTTCTCCTAGGAATACACCCTATATGGGGCAACAATAGCGTTAATAATCGTTAAGTGATAGCTCACCTAGCCAATCTTCTTTAATCATCTTTCTTGCCTGCTCCTCGCTTTTTGCAATCGGGAATACTTTATCGACCTGCGAAATAGCAAACAAGTTGCGAATGAAATCATCGACGACGATAATGGCGATTTTCTTTTCTTTTACAGATACCTTTTTGGCAAAATTCACAATCATACCAAAGCCGGTACTATCAATATTCGTTACCTTTTGCATATCAATAATGTACCCATGCTTTGTGTTTAAATTAAGTGCTTGGAGTTCCTTTTTTATATCTTCAATTAGCCCGTATTCTAAATCACCAGTAAACGCAATCAAAATATAATCAGTCTTTGTGCCAATGTCCATCGCAATTTTCTTCTGATTCATACTATAGCGCCTCCATTTTCTTTTTCTTGTAAAACTTCGAGCTGTCAGCGAAAGGGGTCTTATGCCAACGCTACAAGTCTTCTAAAAATTTAAAACTTAAATTTATTCACTTCATGTTGCAATTTACCAGCAATTGATGATAACTCATCTGAATTTTGCGTAATTTCTGCAACTGTTGCATATTGCTCTTCAGATGTTGCGGCAATTTCCTCTGTTGCTGCTGCGGAATCCTCAATAATACGAGAAATATCCTGAATAGCCTGCTGCACACCTAAGGAATTATTGTTGACATTCGTAAATGCAGTTTTCATTTGCTCAACACCTTCTTCTGTTTCAACAACCTTCTCCACAATTTCTTTTAAGGCACTTCCTCCTTTATTAATAATGGTTACTTGCTCTTCTACAGCCAATAGATTACTTTCCATCGTTCTTACGGTTACAGATGTTTCAGCCTGAATATCATTAATAAGATTTGTAATTTGTCCAGCTGCTAAACTCGATTGTTCTGCGAGCTGTCGTACCTCTGATGCAACAACGGCAAAGCCTTTTCCTTGGTCACCTGCTCGGGCTGCCTCAATCGCTGCATTTAGTGCTAGGAGGTTTGTTTGCTCTGCTATGCCAGTGATAACAGTAATAATGCCACCAATTTCTTCAGAACGTTTACCCAACTTTTGGATAGAATCAGTTGCATATGACACAGTTTTTGTAACATCGCTTAAATGCTTAATTGCTTCATTGATGGCTTCTTCCCCTTTACGGGCGATCTGCGTTGATTCAATTGCACTATTTAAAGTAACTTCGGCCTGTTGTAAGCTGTTGGACACTTCTTCAATCGTTTTTTGCATCATGGAGACGATTTGTTCAGCCTGATCAGATTGAGTCGTTGTACCAACTGCGATTTCATTCATCGTTAGTGCGATTTGGTTAGAAGCCTCACTTGTTTGATGTGAGGATTCGGCCAAAGAATGTGAGGAGTTGGCAACTTGATTGGCACTACTAGCAACGATTGATATCGTCTCAGTTAACTGATTTTTCATATGACTAAAGGCACGTGCTAAATCAGCAATCTCATCTTGACCTTTAGGGTTTAATAATTTTACATCTAAATTCAAATCTGCTAGTTCCTTGGCATTTGTACTTAGAATATTAATAGGATTAATAATTTGCTTTTGTAAAAACCAACTAATTCCGCTGATCATGATAATGGCAATTACTAAGGACACTGCTACATTTTCAAGCGCAGATTTTGTGGCAATGCTGACATAGGGAGCAGTAGGAACAGCAGTCGCCCATACACCAATCACTTCCCCTTGACGATTTAAAATCGGATCATAGGCGGCTTGATGCATGTTTCCTAAAACAGTTGCCGAACCGATAAAACGTTTTTTTTCACCTAATACAACAGTCGCAACTTCATCAGATACTTTTGTATTTAATGCACGCTGACCATTTTCAACTACATTTGTACTAATGCGCGTATCGTTTTGAAAGATAGATACAGCATTCCCATTTGTAAGCTCGCCAACTTTATCAGCTACCTCAAAGTTTTCTACCATATTAACATCGCCTTTATAGAGCTGATCATTTTGGATAGACCAATCTCCAGGATACTTCGCATCTAAATATTCATAACTTACCTGAATATCTGATAACAGCTTTGTATCGGCACTTTCTAAAAGGTTACTTTTAGCAATAAAGAAGTTTATGCCTGCTAATAGGGTTGTAAGTAATAGAATACAGCCAAATATAAGCAGATTTATTTTTTTTCGGATAGAAAGTTTCATGAAAATACCTCCAAATTTGCGTTATAGATGAATTTTTTTTGAAATACCAACTAAAAATTTTGTCTCAGAAATATTTTCAAACCAAAGATGGTCGACCATCTTTTTAACAAAAAATAAACCACGGCCCCGATCGGAATAATCGAGTTTGTTTAAATCAAATTGTAGAATACTATCCCACTCACTTTCAGCAATCCCCTTAGCTTCATCTGTGACGGTTATTGTTATTTCCTCAAGGGATTGCATTACATGTATTTGAATCTCTTTTTTCGTGCATGTTTCTATTTTTCCCATAGCCTCAATAGCATTTATGACTAATTCATGAACAACAAAGCGTAATTCTCGTTTATAAGGTAGATTGTATATATTTGTGTAATTCTCCATAACTTGATCAATAAAGGCTATAGCATGTATATCAGGATTTACATTGAGCGTGAATTCCATCATCAATCACCTACCCTGTAATGTAATGGTTATTGAAACGACTGTTATATCATCAGTGTAATCATTATCAAATAAATTATATTCTTGAGAGAATTTTTGCAATGCATAGCTATTATCTTGTGAAGCATACGTATAGAAAAAGTCCATATCAATTGAATTTTGCTCATTTACTGTCAATAGGCCATCCGTATAAAGAATAATACGATGCCAACCTGATAAAGGTATCATTTTTTTATTTATTTGAATAGTAGGGAATAGTCCGAGGATAGGCGTATTCGATGGAAGGAATACCGTTTCTCCGTATTTTCCAAATAAAAAACCAGAAGGATGAGCCGCGTTCACATAGTGTAAAGTTCTGTTTTTTGTGTCTATCAGGATGTAGATCGCAGTCATTAAAAATCGATCCATATCTTCATCCGAAAATAGTTCATAAATTTGGCGGTTAAGCTCCTGAATGGCTGCTACTGGATCAATCAATTTTGTAATAATGCCCTTTAAGAGAGAGCGAATAGACATAGTAACGAGTGACGCAGCGATGCCATGCCCCATTGCATCATACAGAAGAACGCCCGTTAAATGGTCATTAATTTTAAACCAGCAATACATATCACCACCCAATGTATTGGATGTTACATAAAGTCCATCAATCTGAACATATTCGAGATTTAATGGGGGAGATAATGCATTCTTTTGGAACTTTTTTGCGACAAATAAATCCTTTTGAATCATACTTTCTTGCTGTTTTCGTAACTTAGCCTCCTGGTGATATTTTAAGGCGACTTGAATGCGCGTCTTAAATTGGGTGAAATCAAATGGCTTTAAAATAAAATCGAAAATACCAGCTTCAAAAGCTCTATCAATTGTAACGGTTTTTTCGTAAGTTGTAGATAGCAGAATAGGGACATCAATCCAGTTTTTCAATGCGTGAATGTGCTGGCAAATTTCCTCGCAATTTTTAAGCGTCATTTTAACATCAAGTATAATTAATTCTAGCTCTTCTTTTAAAGAAGAATTGAATAAATAATTCATTGCAGCCTCAGGTGTTGAAAAGCAATGAATATTTTGAATGTCGATACGATGAAAATATTTTTGCAGACGCAATACATCATTACTCACGTTGCCAATAATTAATACTGACATGCTTACTAATTTCACCGCCTTATGTATCTTTCATAGAAGAATTCTAGGAATCTGATGTAACAATTTCTGACTATAAGTATATACGCCATATTTACTTCGCTCATGAATAAAATAAAAATTCTAATTTGCTATAAATTTACCAATAAATATGGCATTATACAAGACTTTTGTGATATAAAGTGAAACTAAATCGATGAAGATTCTCTTTATTTTCACTGATTATTCCTTTTCGTCTATTAGGAGTCTTTATTTCTTTGCTATTACTGGCTTTTGGGCATCGTATGAGATGGAAAATATAAGTTGAAAATCATTACCTATAGAAATAAATTTAAAATGGTAAAAAAACACATATGATAAGACTGTCTGAGAATATTTGTAATCGAACCAACGCTCATTCATCTTAAAAAGACATTAATATCTTCGAAAAAAACAATGTAATAAAATATAACATAAATATTGCGTAAATATTATTTTTAATGTAATTTAAAAGCAGTTATTTATAAATGATGTTAATTTAAATTACATTGGAGTGGTGAAGAATGAAACATTATACGAGAGAAGATATTATACGCCGAGTAAAGGAAAAAAATGTGAAGTTTATTCGCCTACAATTTACGGATATATTAGGGACAATTAAAAACGTAGAGGTTCCTGTTAGTCAATTAGAAAAAGCATTAGACAATAAAGTGATGTTTGATGGCTCCTCTATTGAAGGCTTTGTGCGTATTGAGGAATCGGATATGTATTTAAAGCCTGACTATGATACATTTGTTATTTTTCCTTGGACAGCAGAGAAGGGCAAGGTAGCACGTTTTATTTGTGATATTGCTCGACCAGATGGTACACCTTTTGAGGGTGATCCCCGTTCCAATCTAAAGCGTGTCTTAAAGGAAATGGAGGAATTAGGCTTTACATCATTTAACCTAGGGCCAGAGCCAGAATTTTTCCTTTTTAAGTTGGATGATAAAGGGCATCCAACGCTTGAATTAAATGATAGCGGTGGTTATTTTGATTTAGCACCAACTGATCTTGGTGAGAATTGTCGCCGTGATATCGTTCTGGAACTAGAGGAAATGGGCTTTGAAATTGAAGCTTCTCATCATGAGGTAGCGCCTGGTCAGCATGAGATTGACTTTAAGTATGCAAGTGCCATTGAAGCATGTGACAATATTCAAACATTCAAGCTTGTTGTCAAAACAATAGCTGCCCGACATGGATTACATGCGACATTTATGCCAAAGCCATTGTTTGGCGTTAATGGCTCAGGCATGCATTTTAACCTTTCTTTATTTGAAGGTGATAAAAATGCCTTCTATGATGAGCATGCAGTGCTACAATTAAGCCAAACAGCACGTAGCTTTATAGCAGGGCTTATGAAGCATGTGCATGGCTTTACAGCGGTCACGAATCCGCTTGTGAATTCCTATAAACGCTTAGTGCCTGGCTACGAAGCACCTTGCTATGTAGCATGGTCTGCACAAAACCGCTCCCCCCTTATTCGTATTCCTGCAGCACGTGGATTATCAACGCGTGTTGAATTACGTTCAGTGGACCCAGCCGCAAACCCCTATTTGGCAATGGCAGTTATTCTAGCATCAGGTCTCGATGGTGTACGGAAGGATTTAACACCGCCTGATGCGGTTAACCGCAATATTTATAAAATGTCTCGAGATGAACGGGAGCTAAATGGCATTGAGAGCCTGCCGTCTTCACTAGAGCATGCACTTCTTGAATTAGAGATGGATGCTGTAGTATGTGAAGCATTAGGCAATCATATTTTAGATAAATTTACAGCGGCTAAAGAAATAGAATGGGATAAATATCGCACACGCGTTCATACTTGGGAGCGCGAGGAATATTTAACGATGTATTAAAGCAGTTTGTTTGTAACTAATAACATCCACTTCATTATATTGAAAAGTGAAGTGGATTTTTAGTATGTGACAATGGCTTCCTTCTGTTCTATGATTAGAGAAAAGGAGCGTGGACAATGACACAAACAACCCAAGTTGTGACGATACAAAATAATGATATTGTGCAATTTGAATATGATATTAATCGTGCGTTAGTCGATTTAAGTGACTTTTTTATTATTGATATTAAATATAATACTCTTTATATAGGGGAGCAAACCATCATTCATTCGGCTCTAATTATTTATAGCTATCATGAGTGAGCTTTCTCCTACATGATCTTAGCGTGAAATCTGTATATCCCCCTAAATGTAACATTCTTTCCAACTTACTGCTTTCTTTTTACCCTAATGATACACCCTATAACATCATCATTTTCAAAAAATGCTTTTCAATTTTACTGTCCAAAGATAGCATAAAAAGACAGGATAAGCAGCATGAACTAACTTAAGATAGTATCAAGGAGTGAGAGCAATGAGTTGGATTGAGTCGATTCAAAAAGCTATTAATTTTATAGAGGAGCATTTATTAGAGAACATCACCATTGCACAGATTGCACAGGAGGTGAATGCCTCTGTCTTTCATTTTCAACGAACATTTACGATTTTAACAGATATGTCAATTGCGGATTATATACGCCGAAGAAGATTAACATTAGCTGCACAGGAATTAATGAATACAGAGCATAAAATAATCGACCTCGCCTACAAATATGGCTATGAAACTCCTGAGGCTTTTACAAAAGCATTTCGTAAGCAGCATTATGTAACGCCTCGTGAAGCAAGAAAAAGACAAGGAGCATTACAATCATACAATCGCCTGATTATTCAGGTAAGCTTGAAGGGAGCAGAGCCAATGAAGTATAAAATCGTAGAAAAAGAAAAGTTTCAAATTGTTGGTATAAAAAGAACGTATAATTGTCAGGATGGAGAAAACACACGAGAAATTCCGCTATTTTGGCAAGAGGTGAATCAAAATGGCTTCGACTATCAGCTTTTCCAATTAAATAATGGTAATATCCATGGCGTGCTAGGGGTCTGTGTACCAAATACAAGCCAAGGACAAAAAGGCTTTATTGATTACTGGATTGCTACAGATCATGTAGGTGATGCGGAGGAGGGGCTTCTTACAATGGAAGTACCTGCCTCAAAATGGGTGATCTTTGAGGTACATGGCCCTATGCCAGATGCGATGCAAAATACGTGGAAGCAAATTTATTCAGAGTGGCTCCCATCCAATTCATACGAGCCAGCAGGGACGGCTGAGCTTGAGGTCTATCCAAATGAAGATGCCTATGGTCCTGATGCCTACTCTGAAATTTGGATTCCAATAAAATAAGAATAAAATGGATTTGGTCAACAATTCGTTTACAAAATCCATTTTTATTGTTTTATCTAGTAGAAGAGATGGGCCTTTATTGGAAGAGCCGAATAATTGAATTTTTCAATAGCATCCATATTTGGCTTTAAAATATCTGGCGGACTATACAAACTTAGATTTTTTGAATTGCTTGATTCCATTCTGTGTTGGCGTTTATTTTAGCATGTCCACATTCAATTTGATATTCAGAAATGCTAGAGCCGTCATGTAAGGAGAGGGGGACATCCTTTAGACTTGTTGAGGCATTAAGATGGAGTATGACATATTGGATTGGTACAATATTAGGAAGTATTGAGCTCGTGCTGTCTTTTTTTATTTTAGAAGGGTATAAAAGAGCAGCAAACAAGCCCATTAAGTTGCGTGAATTCGGCACGGTTGTAAAAGAGTCGATGCTATTAAAAGTATCATTGCTTTTTATTCTTGCTTATCACATCATTTTTACACTTTACAATAGCCTATGCATATCGAAGGGATTATGACCAGCGGAAATTAGCCTTGTTGCTTTTGTCTTTATGATACCTCCTGAAATTGTTACATTTATGAATGGGAAGTCGTTTATCTTGAAATTGGTAAATGGTGCAGACTGCAGTTAGCCTTTTCAACAGCAACTATTTTTTGTGATGATGGCTAGTATCGAAACGAAGATACTACTCTTCCTTTTACAAATGATAAATGGCTTTGCTTTAGGCTTGTTATTTAAGTGATAGCTGTAGAGAAAATCTCACATGCCAAGTGAGTCACGGTGCTGAGGGCTTATCAGGCTAATTATGCAATCGAAATGTTTGTAGTAGGGCTACTCAATACTTCTTGAGGCTTTAGAAGCCAGCTTTTATTTTTCAAGCTATATATGTAGCTTTTTATTGTCTGGAAAGATAACATCAATTGGAATGTTGTACAACTTGGTCACACAGGGCTTTATGTGAATCCAATTGGTTTTGGCCCAAATGTAGTAGGGGGGGCATAATCTATATCCAAATTTAGATGTGGGAGTGGGTCGTGATTTAGTACGCACAGCGCTTCAATAAGGGGTCAATTTTAATGATACCGCTTTTATCTATGGTCCAAAGCGTTCCGAGCAGCTAATTGGTGAAGTAGTAAAGGAGCAGGGGCATCGAGCGGAAACGATTATTGCGACAAAGGCTGCCCATGTATTAAATCAGGAAAATAAAAAATTTAATAATCATCCTACTTTTTAAAAACGGCTGTGGATGAGGCGGTTGGCGCATTAAAAGAGATAAAGGCTGCCGGGAAAATTCGCGCAATTGGTGTATCTAACTTTTCATTACAGCAATTGCAAGAGGCAAATAAAGATGGCTATGTAGATGTTGTGCGGGGTGAATATAATTTACTGTTGCGTGATGCAGAATATGAGCTATTCCCATATTTAAAGGAACGACACATTTCATTTGTGCCCTATTTCCCTCTAGCATCAGGCTTGCTAACAGGTAAATTTAATGAACAAGCAACATTTGAGGACTTGCGCCAAGGGCTACCGTACTTCCAAAAAGAAATCTTTGCCTCAAATTTGGCAAAGGTAGAGCAGCTTCGTCCAATTGCGGCTGCCAAGAACGTGGAAATCGCCCATCTTGTATTAGCATGGTATTTAACGCAGGAAGTCATCGATCTTATTATTCCAGGAGCAAAACAAGCAGAGCAGCTTTTAAATAATTTAAAAACATTGGATGTATCATTAACGGCTGAAGAAATCCAAATGATTGATACAATTTTTAGTGAATAAATAAGATCATATAAAATCAGGCTACGTTTTAGGATGTAGTCTGATTTCTTTTTTTTTTCCAAAAGGGTTATTTAAGATAGTATCTTGCTGTATCCATGGCTGTGAAATGAAAGATGTTGATAAATAATGTTTTTAAGCTATCTGTATCCAATTTTGTGATACGCTCTTTCATATCTGGAGGAACTGTTCCAAATTTTTATGTTAATAAAAGAATGGATGTTTCGGCTAGTCCTTCTGCTTTGCCTTCTTCTCTGCCTTGAGCCAGCCCTTTTAAAAGTTCTTTTTTCAAGCCTTCTTGACGCCATGTATCTGCTAATGACATAGCAATTTCCTACTTGCTTCGATTTATTAAAGCAGTTCTTTTTCTTAAAAGGAAGGAATGCAATGCCAATATCAACCGTGCAGGATGGTATTTCTAATAGGAGATGTATGATGTGAGCGCTAACTGTATAACTTTTTTACGGGTATATATAATGTAAAATAATTTAAACAGGGCTCTTCATTCAATATATCTTTTAATGAAGAGCCCCTTGCTATTTTATAAGGAAATAAAGAAATGAATGCTAACGCGTGAACATAGATTTGACAAACGTTAAGGATTGTTTAATTTCTTGGTCTAATTGTGCTTCGGAGGCATTTTTACTTAAGTCTCGCCAAACTTTAATATCTTTTCCAACCTGTCCACCCATCTTGACAAATGGTTCCATGACGATAAAGCCATCGTAGTGAATATCTTTTAAAGCATCACCTATCTCTTGCCAATTTAAGTTTCCTTGACCTGGAACCTTTCGATTTCCCTCTCCTATATGTAGATGCCCCAAATGCTCACCTGCTTTTCGAATGGCATCTGGAATGGAGTCTTCTTCAATATTCATATGGAATGTATCTAACATAATTTGCACATTTTCTTTGTTCACTTCACGAACAAAGGCGAGTGCTTCTTCCACATCGTTAATTAGAAATTGCTCAAAACGATTCAATGTTTCTATTAATAAAGTAATGCCCTTTTGTTTAGCATAATCAGCAAGTTCTTTCACACTAGCAATGGAATATTTACGTACTTCTTCTTTATCAAAAGGCTGGGAGTAGTCTACAGGCCAGTAAGAATAAATCGTACCACCTATACGATCTATTCCGGCTATTTCTAATTTATTCAATATATTTTTCATAAATTGAAGCCCTTTTTCGCGTGTTTCCTTGTGAGGTGAACTTATGTCATATTCTTGGGGAATACCAATCCCAGCTGTTAATGAAATTTGCTGTTCCTTTGCTAAATAGTTAAGATGTTCTAGTTGTTCGTTAGAGAGGTTCACTAATCCAAGTGCTGCTACTTCCAAAACATCAAATCCCAGTTTTTTTACCTTTTGAATATACTTTTCAAAAGATGTAGCCCATTCATTTTCCCAATAAGCATAATAAACACCGTATTTCATCACTTACATCCTCCTCTAAAATCATTATGTTACTACATAATAACATTGATATATTTCAACTTAGTGATATAATAAACTATAAGTAAGCGTTTACTAGTTAGTCAAGTCTGAATATTCCAAAATATAAACTAATAGTGAGTAGTAATAGTTTCCCTATTTTATTGAGCCCATGCTCATTATTGGTTGGATGTAGAGGTGAGCGATCCATACCTATCTTTCTTATAAAAAACTAGTTTGTTGGAAGCGAATAAAAAGTTTGCAAAATGTTAATGGAATTAGTAAATCATGAGCCATTTTTTATAGATAATAAAAATTTAGCATTTATATTTGAATTTTATGAATAAAATCTAATTTATACAATAATAAATAAGCATTGTAGAATATGTACTGCTAATATTATCAAATTTATGAAAAAGTACATACATAAATATTCCAGAATACTTTGCTTTTAACTAGAACCTTTATATAAAATAATCTTATGGAAAGCTCCTTTTATAGATGGAATTTTACTAACTAAAAAACGGACTTATTCATTATTAAACAACTGTATTTTGGAGGTATAAATATGGCTCATCAATTAGATAAATCAGTACCCATTCCCTTATATTATCAATTAAAGGAATTGATTCTAAACGACATTAAAGATGGAACATTGCAAGTAGGTGATGCGATACCAGTCGAAAAAGAATTAAGCGCTATTTATGGCATTAGTCGCACAACTGTACGTCAAGCAGTAGCTGAGCTTGTTCAAGAAGGTTGGCTATATAGAGTAAAAAGTAAAGGAACATTTGTAAAAGCGCCAAAAATTGAACAAAGCTTTATTCAAGCACTTGGTTCATTTAATGACCAAATAAGAGATCTTGGGATGACACCACGTACAGAAGTATTGGAATTAGAAGTAATAGATGTTCCTGGATTTGTCTCGGATAAATTAAATATTCCATTAGGCTCAAAAGTTATTTATTTACATCGACGAAGGTTTGCAGATAATGAGCCAATTGTGATGGTTAAAACGTATCTTCCCTATAATAAATGTAAATTTGTTATTGAAAGAGATTTTGTTAAGGAATCTTTATATCCTGTTTTAGGTGAATCTTTAGAAACACAAATACGTAAAATTAGACGCTATATTGAAGCAGTTGAATCGGAAAAATACGATTTTGACTATTTGAATATGGAAAAAGGTAAGGCAGTTCAAAGATTTATTTCAATTGGGTTTAATTATCGAGATGAACCAATCGAATATTCTATTGCACGTTATAGGGGAGATAAGAATAGTTTTGAAATTATTATTACAGCTACTTAAATAGGAGGGAGCAGAAAAGTGGAAAGATATATTTTAGCGCATGATCTTGGTACTTCTGGAAATAAGGCAACATTATTTCATGAATCAGGAAGATTAATAGATAGTTATATTTCTTCGTATCCTACGCACTATTTTAATGAAAATTGGGTAGAACAAAACCCAAATGATTGGTGGAACGCGGTTTGTTTCTCTACTTTGAATATCCTTAAAAACTCAAATATTGACCCACAGCAAATTGAGGTAGTGAGCTTTAGTGGTCAAATGATGGGGTGCTTAGTAGTAGATCAAGATGGCGAGCCATTGCGGCCATCAATTATTTGGGCTGACCAACGTGCAGTTAAGCAGTCAAGTGAATTAGAGAAAGCTATTTCTCAAACAGAGTTTTATCACATTGTTGGACATCGTAACACACCATCTTATGGGATACAAAAATTAATGTGGATACGTGATAATGAGCCTGAAATTTATAACAAAGCCTATAAGACACTAAATGCTAAAGATTATATTGTCTTCAAATTAACAGGTGCCTTTGTTACTGATTATTCAGATGGAAATAGTATGGGCTGTTTTGATTTACATACATTTACATGGTCTAATCGTATTATTGAGGCGAGTGGGATTGATAGCTCGAAACTACCCGACTTACAGCCATCTACTTATCAAGCAGGGGTCATTTTACCAGATGCCGCAAAAGCGACTGGTCTTGCGGAAGGAACAAAAGTTGTGATTGGTGCTGGAGATGGTGTGACAGCAAATATCGGTGCAGGGTCGGTGAGAGAAGGAAAGACATATTGCTCTCTTGGTACCTCTGCATGGGTGACCACGACTTCTAAAAAGCCTATTTTTGATCCAGAAATGCGTATTGTAACATGGGCACATGCTATTCCGGGATACTATGCGCCTAACGGTACCATGCAATATGCAGGTGGCTCGTTCAACTGGATGAAGGAAACACTATGTCAGGCTGAACTACAAGCTGCTGAGCAAACAGGCAGTTCTCCATACGATCTAATCAATCACAAGATTGAAAAGGCGGCTGCTGGTTCAGGGGGTGTTCTATTTTTACCTTACTTTTTAGGAGAGCGAGCTCCGCGCTGGGACGCTGTTTCGAAGGGCAGCTATTTAGGAATTAAATCAGATACTACCCATGAAGAGATGCTAAGAAGTGTTGTAGAAGGTGTTACCTATAATCTAGGGATCATTTATGACATTTTAAAGGAACATATCGATATAGATGAATTGATTTTAATTGGTGGTGGCGCAAAAAGTAAGGTTTGGCGTCAAATTATTGCAGATGTTTTTCAGTTACCTGTCCGTATCCCTGATTATTTGGATGAAGCTGGATCTATGGGAGCGGCAATTATAGGAGGTGTTGGTGCAGGTATGTATGATAGCTTTGATGTTATTGAAAATTTCTTGCATATTCAAGATTCTCAGCAGCCTAATCCACAGTTGATTGAAACGTATCAATTGGCTAAAAGACAATTTGATGACTTCTATTTTGCGCTACAGAAGGTATATGAAAAACATAAATCTGTCTACTAGTTCACACTTATGAATCATTCACTCATCATAAGCAGAAATTGTAAGAGAAGATAGTGTAGGTAGTGCTGTGAATAAATAGCTAAAGCCTATCTTTTGAAAGATGAAATAGATAGGAATTATTTGTCTGTAATTGCCTAAGAACAATAAATATTTAGTATAGCTGAAGGCGTGATAACAATGAAAAAATATTTACTAGGGATTGATATTGGAACCTCTTCCTGTAAAATCACTTTATTTCACTTTAATGGGCAGGTTGTCGCACAAGAGAGTGAAACATATCCCCTTTACTATCCTCACGATGGTTGGGTAGAACAAGATCCAGATGAATGGTGGAATAAAATTGCATTTTGTATTCGCAAAATTTTAACTACTGAAACGATTATAGCGGATGAAATTGCTGGTATAGGGATTGCAGGACAAGGATGGGCAGCTATACCAGTGGATAAAGAGGGAAATTGTTTACGTAAAACCCCCATTTGGCTTGATACAAGAGCAAGAAATGTGTGGAAAGATGTTGAAGGAAACGTCTCAAAGGAAGAAATTTTTAGTATTTCCAAAAACACATGGTCTCCATCTTATACAACACCAAAGTTAATATGGTTCAAGAAGCATGAGCCTAAGCTTTTTGAAGAAACCTATCAATTTCTGCAAAGCAATAGCTATATTGCATTGAAATTGACGGGTGTATTTTCATCCGATAGATGCCAAAATTATGGCTTGCATATTTATGATCCTGTGAACTATGAATATAATGCGCAATTAGCCGTTAAATTAGGCATTCCTTTAGAGAAATTACCACCCATCTATGCTTCCCATGAAGTTATTGGTTATGTACATGATAAGGCCTACGAACAAACAGGCTTAGCTATTGGCACGCCTGTTGTGGCAGGTGGATTAGATGCAGCGTGTGGCACTTTAGGGGCAGGCGTTCTGCAAGCATTTGAAACACAGCTTCAAGGAGGACAGGCAGGTGGGGTAAGCATTTGCTTAGATGAGGTAAAGGCACATCCTGATTTAATTTTCTCTCCTCATGTTATTCCCGATAGGTGGCTTTTACAGGGAGGAACAGTTGGTGGAGGCGGTGCTTTACGATGGTTTAAACAGGAGTTTGGTACACAACAATCATTCCAAGAGTTTACCATGAATGCAGCGCTGATTAAACCAGGGGCTGAAGGTGTGTTATTTTTACCTTATTTATCTGGAGAAAGAAGCCCATTATGGAATCCACAGGCGAAGGGTGTATTTTATGGTTTAAGCTTTGATAAATCGAGAGACCATATGATTCGAGCTGTTTTAGAGGGAGTAGCATTATCAGTGAATCATAATTTACTTGTGGCCCAAGAAGCAGGCGTAGAGATAGAAAAACTGTCTCTTTATGCAATGGGAGGTGCAGCAAATAGTGAATTGTGGATACAAATTTATGCAGATGTGACCAATTGTAAAATAAACGTCCCAGGTTCAGATACAGCAACAACTTTGGGGGCAGCTCTGTTGGCAGGTGTTGGCGTGGGAATTTATTCATCATTTGAAGAGGCTGTTAGTCAAACAATTCAACTGCAAAGGAAGCATATTCCAAATAGCGAGAATGTGACCGTTTATCAGCAAGCGATGACTGAATATTTAAGATTATCAAAGCTACTGTCTGAAGAGATGTATAATGACTATATAAATTCCTAAAATTAGTAAATAGAACGCAAAATTGTATTTTAGAAAAAGGCTTACGAAGAGTTTTATGGAGGTGTCAAAATGATTCTTGCTGTTACGCTAAATATTGCACTTGATCATTATTATTATGTCCCTCATTTCAGAATTGGGAATGTACATCGTGTAGCGAAGCAAGTAGTAACTGCTGGTGGAAAAGGACTAAATGTAGCGAGAGTCATTCACCAATTGCAGGCAGATGTAAAAGCAACGGGTATTATTGGTGGCTTTAATGGTCAAAGGATATTGCAATTAGTGAAAGAAGATGGAATAGCCCATCATTTTATGGAAGCGCCAATTGAAACACGAAAATGTATGAACATTGTTGATGAATCAGGTATATCGACAGAGTTATTAGAGTCGGGTGAGCAATTAGAAGAAGTGCATTTAGAATCTTTTATCAAGGAATTTTCAGCTATGCTAGCTGAAGCTAAAGTTGTTACTTTTTCTGGTAGCGCAATGGTGGGGATGCCAAAAACGGTATATAACCAACTTATTGCCTTGTGTAAAACAAAGTGTATTCCAGTGTTGTTAGATACAAGTGGAGAATTATTAAAGTGTGGTATCGAGGGAGAGCCAACGTTAATTAAACCAAATCAGCAAGAGCTAAGGCAGCTAGTAGGAGGAGAAATCGCTTCTATAGAAGATATTATTAGAGCTAGT
The DNA here is from genome assembly GCF_001281525.1 of Lysinibacillus macroides. Lineage (GTDB taxonomy): Bacteria > Bacillota > Bacilli > Bacillales_A > Planococcaceae > Lysinibacillus > Lysinibacillus macroides. The sequence goes on from NZ_LGCI01000005.1 coordinate 683,023, forward strand.
GATAAGTTAGTAAACAATTATGTGAAATATGTAGTAGTTTCTTTGGGCGAAAATGGAGCTTTATTGGTTATGAAGGATCGGGTTATTCGTGCTGTTCCACCAAAAATGGAGGTGGTGAATGTTGTTGGCTCGGGAGATTCTATGGTAGCTGCATTAGCGGTTTCTATTGCACAAGGCAAGACACCTGAGGAAATGTTGCGTTATAGTGTAGCGGTTTCAGCTGTAAACACTTTATCTGAAAAAACAGGCGATATTGATTTGAATAAGGTAGAAGAGATTTTCCCAAAAGTGGAAGTATATGTGGAAAAGTAGGAGGTAGAGCGATGCAAATATTGACAGAGTTATTTTCATTAGAGGGCAAAACCGTTTTAATTACAGGGGGGGCTCGGGGCATTGGTAAAACAGTTGGAGAAGGCTTAGCAAAAGCAGGAGCCAATGTGGTGATTTTTGATATTAATGGGGAGCAGGCGGATGCGACAGCAAAAGAAATTGCCAAGAATACAGGAAGAAAGACATTTTCTCAGAAAGTAGATGTAACAAATTATCAGGAGATTCAACAGGCATTAGAGCGTTCAATTCATGAAATGGGGAGTATTGAGCTGCTTTTTAATAATGCAGGAATTGTTATTCAAAAGCCAGTTATCGAAGCAGCACCAGAAGAATGGAAGCGTGTGATTGATGTCAATCTAAATGGGGTTTATTATGTCGCTCAGCTATTTGGAAAGTATTTAGTAGAAAATAAAATCAAGGGTGCGATTGTTAATACAGCATCTATGTCAGGTATTATTGTGAATTATCCACAATTACAGGCATCATATAATACATCAAAGGCCGGTGTTACACATTTAACAAAATCCTTAGCCTATGAATGGGCTCAGTATGGTATTCGAGTAAACTGTATTAGTCCAGGCTATATGTTTACAGAGCTTACTTCTTTTGTTCGAGAGGATTGGCGAGAACAATGGGCTACATTGACGCCGATGCAACGTCTAGGTGATCCAGCTGAATTAATGGGGGCAGTTATCTACTTATTATCAGATGCAGCATCTTTTACGACAGGAAGCGAGCTTGTGATAGATGGAGGCTTTACCATTATTTAAGGGGTAGAAATAAAATATTTACTGAATACTCGAAAAAATATGGTTGTAAACGCTTCCTTTAGATAGTATAGTATATTTATTAAGTTGTAATGTCATGACATTAGGATATAGTGATATTATGATGATTAAATAATAAGGGGGAAAAACAATGAAGGTAAAAAAGTTGATGTTATTTGTAGCTCTATTTGCAGTGATGCTTATCACAGCCGCATGTAGTGGAGGGGATTCAAATTCTTCAGGGGATGGTAAAGGGGATGACACATTTAAAGTAGGTTTTGCTATTAAAACGCAAGACTCACCCTATTTTGTATCGCTAGTGGAAGCTGTGAAAGAGTATGCAGAAGCTGAGGGCTGGAAAGTAACTGTTCTTGATGCAAATGGTGATTCAACAAAAGAAGCTGAAAACATGGAAACATTTATTTCACAAGGTATGGATTTAATTTTCCTTGATGCAACAGAGCCAGACGCAGTAGTACCAAGCATTAATAAAGCAGCTGAAGCGGGTATTCCCGTTATTAACTTAGATAGTGGTGTCGCGGAAGAAGCAAATGATGTGACAACGGTTTATTCTGACAATAAACAAAATGGTCGATTAGTAGGTTTAGCGTATGCTGAAAAAATGGGTGATGAAGAAATCATCTCTATTGTTTTAAGTGGTGCAAAAGGGAATGTAGCAGGTACTGAACGTCGAACAGGTTTATTTGCTGGTATTTTAGAAGGTAAGCTAGGTGTGACAGAGGAAGAGGCATGGAAGCTAGCAGACGAAATGGATGCACAACTTGCTTCAAGTGGTAAAGCGACAAATACAGAAGCAAAGTTTTCTGTAGTTGGACAAGGTTGGGGCGCTTGGACACGTGAGGAAGGTTTAACTGCTGCGGAGGACCTTATTACAGCAAATCCAAATATCACAACGGTATTAGGTGAAAATGATCAGATGTTATTTGGTGCAATGACAGCTCTTGAAAATGCTAATAGCTCAAATGTAGACATTGTAGCAGCAGCAGACGGAGCGATTGAGGCCTACGATTTAATTAAAGAAGGTAAATATTTCGCAACAGGTGAAAACAGCCCATTCAAGGTAGCAAAATTAGGTGTAGAAATCGCGAAAGAAATTTTAGTGGATGGCAAAGATCCAGAAAGCTATGAAGAAATTACATTAACGCAACCAGCAGCTGTTAAACAAGACAACGTAGATGAATATTACGAGTTTGGATTCTAAAAGTTCTAAATAGTAAAGAATCCCCCCTTTCGAAAGGTGAGAGTGGGGATTCTCTATACATATAATTCATTTAGCTTATTAGTAAGATGAAGAACAAGGAAGGAGTGTAGGCAAATTGGATTCTAAATACATCGTCGAAATGAATCATATATCAAAACACTTTGGTGGTGTTCAGGCACTGAATGATGTGCAATTAAAAGTGCAAAAAGGAGAAATACATGCTCTGATTGGTGAAAATGGAGCAGGAAAATCCACGCTAATGAAAATATTGGCTGGTGCTTATGCAAAAGATACAGGTACGATCGTTATTGATGGTCAGGAAGCAAAAACAGCAACACCGAAAGCGATGATTGATATGGGCGTTTCGGTTATTTACCAAGAGTTTATGCTTGCTCCTGATTTGACAGTTGCAGAGAATATCTATATCGATAAATTAAGCAATAGTGGTATTTTTATAAATTGGAAGAAAATGAGGAAAGATGCACAACGAGAGCTAGAGAAAATTGGATTTGGCCATATTGATCCAAATAAAAAGGTAGGAGAATTAAGTGTAGCCTATCAACAAATTATCGAAATTTGTAAATGTCTCGCGAAAAATTCTAAGGTTCTTGTATTTGATGAACCAACAGCAGTACTTACGCATTCTGAAACTCAAAAATTATTAGAATTAATCAAAAAATTACAAGCACAAGGTGTGACGATTGTCTATATTTCACATCGCCTCGAAGAATTATTTGCGATTAGCGATAAAATTACTGTGTTAAAAGATGGAAAGTATGTGGATACAGTAGCAACAAAATCGATTACAAAAGAGCAGCTTGTGACAATGATGGTTGGACGAGAAATTCAAACATTATTCCCTGAAAGACATGCTGCTATTGGTCAAGAGGTTTTACGTGTTGAAAATCTATCTACAGAGGAACTTATTCGCGATGTAAGTTTTTCCGTTCAAGCTGGTGAAGTAGTTGGATTTAGTGGCTTAGTTGGCTCAGGTAGAACAGAGACAATGAGAGTTATTTTTGGTGCTTCTCCAAAAAAGAATGGAAAAATTATTTATTTTGGAAATGAAATTAATGTAAAAAGCCCTAAACAAGCTATTAAATTAGGAATTGGCCTATTACCTGAAGATCGAAAAAAACAAGGATTGTTGTTAAAACAATCTATTCGTATAAATACAACAATGGTATCCAACCAATCGAATGGATGGATTGCACACGTAAAAGAAAAGGAGGAAGTTGCAACATTATTAGCCCGTATTAATACAAAGTATGGTTCAACAGAAGATCTCGCTGATAGTTTAAGTGGTGGGAATCAGCAAAAGATAGCACTTGCTAAATGGTTAGCGATTGATACGAAATTAATCATTTTGGATGAGCCAACTCGTGGTGTAGATGTAGGTGCTAAAACAGAAATTTATAAGCTCATCAATGATTTGGCGGAAAAAGGTGTTGCTATTATTGTTATTTCCTCGGAAATGCCTGAAATTATAGGGCTTTGCGACCGCGCAATCGTGATGCGTGAGGGACAAATTACAGGGAATTTAGAGAAAGAATTTTTAACAGAAAACAATTTAATCAAATTAGCGATGGGGGTTTAAATGATGACATCTACAGCTAAGAAATTTAACTGGAAAGAGTTTTTAATTAATAATAATACGTTTATTATTTTATTGCTGCTCATCATTATTAGTGCAATGCTTTCTGATACATTTTTAACAACCATGAATATTCGTAATATTTTATTACAGCAAGCAGGTCCAATACTTGTAGCAATTGGTTTGCTGTATGTAATTTTAGCCGGTGGTATTGATTTATCAGTAGGTTCTATTATGGCATTAGGGGCGACAATATCAGCACTTTTGATTACTGATATAGGTTTACATTTTTCTGTATCCATTGCAGTAGCAGTTATTGTGGGTCTATTATTTGGTGTTTTTTCTGGTGCGCTTGTAGCTTATACCGGTATTCAAGGGTTTGTCGCGACATTAGCAACGATGACAATTGCTAGAGGGGTAGCCTTTGTTTTAACAGAAGGTAGACCTATAAAGGTTGAAACTGGAACAATTGATGTCTTGACAAGTAAAGATTTCCTATATCCACTTATTTGGATAGCAATGTTATTAATTGTGATGTTTACATTTATTCAACGTTATACAGGTTTTGGACGTAAGGTTGTCGCGATTGGAAGTAATGAAACAGCTGTTCAATTAGCAGGTGTTCGCACAAAGGTTTATGTGATGTCTACCTATGCAATTTCTGGTGCACTTGCTGCATTAGCAGGTGTGTTTGTGGCTTCACGTACATCTACTGGTAGTGCCACGATTGGCATGGGGCAAGAGCTAGATGCCATTGCAGCAGTTGTTATTGGTGGAGCAAGCTTAATGGGCGGAAAGGGCTTTGTGTTAAATACCGTAGCAGGCGCTTTGATTCTTGGTCTTATTGGCAACATTATGAATTTAATGGCTGTACCGTCGTATCCTCAAGATATTATTAAAGGGATTATTATTATTGCTGCTGTACTTCTTCAAATTATGACGAGTAAAAAGGAAAGAACGATCTAATGTAAGAGAAGGAGTGTAGATATGATGAAAACTTTAGCTGTGAATGCTGACAATGAACTGTTTTTGAAAGAAGTTCCTATTCCTACCATTAATGCAAAACAAGCCCTTGTCAAAGTGTTGGCCTGTGGTATTTGTGGTACAGATGCCACGATTATTAAAGGCGGATTTAAAGGCTTTGAAACTTCTGCCTATCCCATTATGCTTGGACATGAGGCGATAGGGCGCGTGGAAAAAATAGGAGAAGAGGTAGTGTCCTATAAAGAAGGTGATATTGTGTTATTGCCTTTTACACCCACTGTTCAAACAGATGGTACAACATTTACCTCAGGGTGGGGAGCTTTTAGTGAATTTGGCATTATTGACGACCAACAAGCTTATAAAGAAAATGAATCACCAGAGGTTTCCTATGCACAGCAAGTACTGCCTTCCAGTTACTCAATAGAAGAGGCTCCAATAGTAGTGACATTACGAGAGGTTTATAGTACGATTCAATATTTTCAAATTAATAAGGGAGCCACTGTATTAATTTATGGCAGTGGTCCTGTTGCATTGGCATTTATCAAACTTTTACAGTTAAGTGGTGTGGAATCGCTTGCAGTGGTTGTTCGAAATAAAGCGAAAGAAGATCTCATGCATACATTTGGTGTACCAGTCATTATTAACACTGAGAATGGGACAGTCAAGGAACAAGTCAAGGCATTGTATCCGAATGGTGTTGATTATGTATTGGATGCTGTTGGCGATCAACGAATTTTGAATGAGGGGATTACCTTATTAAAAGATCGTGGTGAATTACTGTGTTATGGCGTACCAAAGGGAAACCAGTTGCACTTAGATTATCATGAAGCACCTTATAATTGGAAAATTAATTTTCAACAAATGCCTTATAAGCAAGAAGAGGGTGATTGTCATGAAGAAATTCTTCAGTGGGTTGAAGAAGGAAAGTTAGTACTACGTGATTTTTTATCGGATGTGTATTCGTTTGAACATATTTTGCAAGCATTTGAAGATTATTTGGCTGGTAAAACAGAACGTAAAGTTGTGGTTATCTATGAGTAAAGGGGGTTATTGATATGAAAATGAAACAAGCTCTGATGACAAAGCCTGCTACAATCGTATTTCAAGAGGTAGAGATTCCAGCAGTAGGAGCAAATCAAGTTAAATTAGCCATCAAGAAAATTGGCGTTTGTGGCTCAGATATTCATGTTTATCATGGTGAGCATCCATATACACAATTCCCGGTCGTACAAGGACATGAAATAGCCGCTGAAGTGATAGAGATTGGTGCGAATGTTTCGTCCGTACAGGTGGGTACAAATGTGACCGTACAACCTCAAGTTGTTTGTGGGAGCTGCTTCCCCTGTCAAAATGGCATGTACCATGTTTGTGAGGATTTAAAGGTGATGGGCTTCCAAACGACAGGACTTGCTTCTGAGTATTTTGTCATTGATGAAGATAAACTTACGGTACTTCCTGATGGCCTATCATTTGACGAAGGTGCGATGATTGAGCCATTAGCTGTAGCTGTCCATGCTGTAAAAAGAGTTTCAGTTATTCACAATAAAAATGTCTTAGTGATTGGTGGTGGACCAATTGGCAATCTTGTTGCCCAAACAGCTAAAGCCTATGGAGCTAGTAAGGTTGTTGTATCTGAGCTAAGTGAAACAAGATTAGCGATGGCTAAAGAAGTAGGGTTAGAGGTTATTGATGGTAAAAATGAAGATTTACAAGAAGGTATTAGCAAACATTTTGGTATGCAAAAGGCTGATATTATTTTTGAATGCGTAGGCTCCTCCTTCACTGTAGCCAATGCTATTAATATTGCGCGTAAAGGCAGTACAGTAGTGATTGTAGGCGTTGTTTCCAATTTAACTGAAATCAATATGGGCTTTGTGCAAGACCATGAATTACAAATTTTAGGAACAGCAATGTATCAATCACAAGATTTTGACGCTGCTGTTGATTTATTGACAGAGCAGAAGGTTGAAGTGAACACATTAATCACCAATCATGTTAAATTTGAAAATTATTTAGAGGCATATCATATTATTGAGGAAAATAAGGATAAGGTCATGAAGGTCATTATTGATGTGAATTAATATGGGTTGTCGCTTCGTATAAAAGGAGAGAAACAGATGTCAAAGATATTAATTACGCCAAAGTCATTTCAAAAATATAAAGAAAAGCCAATTGAGATGCTAACAGCTATGGGCTACGAAGTAATTGAAAATACTACAGGGAAAACATTGACAGAAGAACAACTGTTAAGCTTTGCAGAGCAGGAGATTGTAGGCATAATTGTGGGTGTAGATCCTTTAACGAAAGAAGTGCTACAGCAATTCCCTCATTTAAAAGCGATCTCTAAATATGGTGTTGGTATGGATAATATTGATTTACATGTAGCCACCTCTCTCGGTATTAAAGTTGACAATGCGAGAGATACAAATAATATTTCCGTATGTGAATTAGCGATTGCTTTAATGTTTGAATGTGCAAGAAAATTATCCCCTACAATTCAAGGCGTTAAACAGTTCGGATGGGACCGCTTTATAGGAATAGAGCTAACAGGAAAACATTTACTAATTGTTGGTGGCGGCAAGATAGGGAAAGAAGTAGCCAAACGAGCAAAAGGCCTAGCAATGGAAGTGACGATTTATGACCCCTATATGCAGGATGAAGCATTTCTTCAGACCTATCAAATAAATTATACAACTAATTTTGAAGAAGCAATTCAGCAGGCAGATATTGTCTCATTGCATTTACCAGCTACAGCAGAGACAAGACATCTTATGAATGCAGACATTTTTGAAAAAATGAAGCCATCTGCTATGTTAATCAATACAGCTCGAGGAGAATTGGTGAATGAGCAGGCCCTACTTACTGCACTTGAACAGGGTCAAATTGCTGTTGCAGCTCAAGATGTATATTCAGCGGAGCCACCAGAAGTAGGCGATGCGTTGGTACAACTTAATAATTTTATTTTAACACCACATATTGGTGCTTATACAGAAGAAGCAGTGGAGCGTATGGCTATCGTTTCAACTCAAAATATAATAAACCTGTTAAATGAACAGGAGTGATGATGAATTTGGAAGCTACTGTGACAACTATACTTGGTGAAGTACAACAACATAAGCTAGGTATTATTCATCCACATGAGCATCTTTTTTTAAAAAACGGAGTTCCAGCGCAAGTAGATGCTTCTCTTGTTCTTGACGATTATGAGAAAACAAGAAAAGAAGTAGCATTAGCAATGACACATGGTGTGCAAACAATTGTTGATGCACAGCCAATTGGGGCAGGAAGAGATGCTTTATTGCTAAGGAGATTATCTGAGGAGAGTGGTATTCATATCGTTGCCTGTACAGGTTTCCATAAGCTTGTTTTTTACGCGCAAAATCATTGGATTCACACAGCATCTTCAGAAGCATTAACAGAGCTATTTGTGACAGAAATAACAAAGCATCTTTATCGAGATGGTGAGGATGATTGGCCATCTACAGCTATTACTGGAAAAGCAGGGTTAATTAAAACAGCAGCAGATATGCAAGGTGTAGGGGGGCGGTATTTTTCATTATTTACAGCCGCAGCCGCAGCCGCAAAATTAACCAATACGGCGATTATGTCCCATACCGAAATGGGCTATCATGCCTTGGAGCAGATTGCATTTTATGAAAAACATGAAGTACCACCTGAACAACTAATTATCTGTCACTTAGATCGTAAAGTGGAGAATCTGGACTATATGCTCCATGTGGCAGAAAGTGGTGTCTATCTGGAACTAGATACAATTGGTCGTTTTCGTTATCACTCAGATGAAGATGAGGTAAAGATGATTCTGAAATTGTTGGATAAGGGGCATGAAGATCGTATTTTACTTAGTCTCGATACAACGAATAAACGAATGCGTCATTACAATGGTGGCGATTTAGGTTTAGATTATTTGCAAGTAACATTTTTACCAATGCTTAGAAAAGCAGGTGTTGGTGAGAACATTATTCGAAAAATTACGATAGCAAATGCTGCCCGTGCATTAGCGAAATAACAAGAAAGGATGACTATACATGTGTAGCATACCACAAGCAGCAACTGTACCAACAATGTATTTTATAGGAGTAACGACGACTAAGTCTTCCATTATGAAAATTTTCCCTGAGTGGATCAAGATTTTAGGATTTCCAGAAGCTAAATTAGTCGGAATTGATTTACCTATTCATGCAGCACCTGAAGACTATAGAGCAGTTGTTGAATTTATCAAAAATGACTCACTATCTTTAGGCGCACTTGTTACAACACATAAAATTGATATTTATGAGTCAGCTAAAGACTTATTTGATGAATTGGATACGTATGCTCAAATGTTCGGTGAATTATCCTGTATATCCAAGCGTAATGGCAAATTAATCGGCCATGCTAAAGATCCTATTTCAAGTGGACTAGCTTTACAACGCTTTATTCCTAAAAAATATTGGCAAGAGCAACATGGAGAAGTGATGCTTTTAGGCGCGGGAGGAAGTGCTATTGCTATTTCAGCTTATTTGTTGAACAAGGATAACGGAGCAGAAATGCCACAACGCATGATCGTTACAGATTTGGACCACAAGCGCTTAGAAGAAATTAAACATATTTTACAGGATGTAAATCATACAGCAAATGTCGACTATCATTTAATTACTGAGCATGGACAAACAGATGAATTATTGGCTACATTACCATCGAATTCATTGGTTATCAATGCCACAGGTTTGGGAAAAGATAGACCTGGTTCACCGATTAGTGACAACGCTGTATTTCCAACGCATAGTTTTGTATGGGAGTTAAACTATAGAGGCGAGTTAGGTTTTCTTCATCAAGCAAAGCAACAACAGCAAAGCAAGCAGTTACATGTAGAGGATGGTTGGATCTATTTCATCCATGGATGGACGCAGGTGATTGCTGAGGTTTTTGATATACCACTAACAGATGAAATAATGGATAAAATAGAGAACATTTCAAATAATTTAAGGTAGTACATGGGGGGAATAAGGATGACACAGCCAGTAAAAGCTTTCACGATTGATTTTGATCTAGTAACAGGTTTATCGAAAAAGACACCTTCAACAAAACGTACACTATCAAGTATGAAGGGCATGTATGCTGACCAAGGAGCATACGATCGTAAATTGCAAGATGATAATGATCCATTAGTTTATGAATTTTATGAGTTAGATATCCCACAAACAAGTGGCGATATTTTATTTGGTACGAGCGTTTTATATCCAGGAAAAGTAGGAAATGAATATCATATGACAAAAGGACATTTCCATACAATTTTAGAAACTGGAGAAGTCTATTATTGTTTAAGTGGAGAAGGGGTTATGTTGATGGAAAACCCTGAAGGTGATTGGCAAATCGAAAAGTTTAGCCCAGGTCAGGCAGTTTATGTGCCACCACGCTATGCACATCGAAGCATTAATACAGGCACTGAACCGCTTATTTCCTTTTATGCATTCCGTGCAGATGCAGGACATGATTATGGCACAATCGAAACAAAAGGCTATCGAAAATTAGTCGTTGAAAAAGAGGGTCAGCCTGAGATTATTGATAATCCTAAATGGAATTAAGGAGTGTTTCGATGATTATAAAACACCATACAGTAAAGCAGATTACGGATGCTGGGCTTGTAGCAGTTGTCCGTGCAGATAATATTGAACAAGCAAAAAAAATTACCGAAGCAGCCTTAAATGGTGGCGTTGCTGCAATTGAGATTACCTATACAATTCCAGGGGCAACAAAGGTGATTGAAGAACTAGCTAGTACTTTTCAATCAGACATTATTTTGGGAGCTGGAACTGTACTGGATGCTGAAACAGCTCGTATCGCCATTCTTGCAGGGGCACAATATATTGTTAGCCCAAGTTTCAGCGTAGCAACGGCTAAGCTATGTAATCGATATCAAATTCCCTATCTACCTGGCGTCATGACCATTGAAGCGGCTGTACAAGCAATGGAGTATGGAGCAGATGTGTTGAAAGTTTTCCCAGGTGAATTGATGGGACCAAAGGTAATTAAAGCATTTAAAGGACCGCTACCACAAGCAAATTTAATGCCTACTGGTGGTGTGAATGTCAATAATGTAGGGGAATGGATTCGTGCTGGTGCTGTAGCAGTAGGTGCAGGTGGTAGTCTGATTGGTAATCCAGAGGTTGATGGATACAGCAAAATTACCCATACAGCACAAGCATTTATACAAGAAATACAGCAGGCAAGAAATAACTAGAATAGAATGTTAATCAGAGAGGATGTTTGCATAGTCTTCTCCTATATGAAATAAAGCAACAAGAGCGCTCGAATCAATACATGATTCGGGCACTTTGTCTAATACAGGAGGGTGCAGATGAGCATAGATAGTATTATTTTTGATTTAGATGGGACGTTATGGGATTCTAGGAAAACGGTAGCAAAATCATGGACAAAGATTGTTCAAGAGTCACCACTCGGTAAAGGTAGTGTGACAGAAGAGGATTTATCCAAAACGATGGGCTTACAAATTAAAGAAATTGCAGCTATGTTATTTCATTATCTGAATGAACAACAGCAGTTAGAACTTATTTTGGCATGTTGTCAACAAGAGCAAATTGATCTATTACGTGAGGGTGGTATTTTATATCCACAGTTAGAAGAAACATTAGTGGCCTTGTCCGCAAGATTTCGAATGTTTATTGTTAGCAACTGTCAGGAAGGCTATATTGAAACCTTTTATGATTATCATCAACTAGGAAAATACTTTTTAGACTTTGAAAATCCTGGTCGTACAGGCTTATCAAAGGGTGAAAATATCCAATTAATCATGGAACGGAATAATATAAAAAATGCTGTGTATGTAGGGGATACAAATGGAGACATGCTTGCGGCACAATTTGCAGGAATTCCTTTTGTCTATGCTTCCTATGGATTTGGTCAACCAGAGCAGTACGACTATGTGATTGAACAGCCATCTGATTTATTAACATTATTTTAGTCGCCTAGTTTCAACAAATAAAAGATAGATGTAGCATGCTAGAAATATTCTGGCATGCTATTTTACGTTGGACTCTTCTACGTACATGATTAAACATTTGCTGAATGGAGATAAATAGCAGTAGATTTCAATATGGTGTAAAATTAATTTGATATATTATTTGGAGGTGGAGAAATGCTTCCACAAGATCGGCATAGAGAAATTATGAAACAATTGTATGAATTTCAAACTGTTAAAATTTCTAGTCTTAGTAAGATGTTAAATGTGACGAGAGAAACGGTTCGTAAGGACTTATATGATATGGAGGAAAAAGGACTTGTGCGTAAAGTCCATGGAGGTGCTGTTCTAAATAAGGCAAATTTAGAAATAAATTATGCAGATCGCAAAAGTGCGAATGAGGCAGAGAAGAGAAGTATTGCCAAGCGAGCATCTGACTTTGTCGAAAATGGTGATACATTGTACGTTGACTATGGCACAACAGCCTTATTATTTATCCGTGAAATTTTAAATAAGCGTAATTTAACCATTGTGACCAATTCTTTACCTATTGCAAATGAAATTATTGATTTTTCAGATTTTGAAGTGATTATTATTGGTGGTCAAGTACGGAAAAATGAAAAATCTTTATTTGGACCTTTAGCTTATCGCGGGATTGAAAAAATATATGTGGATAAAGGTTTTTTTGGGGTGAGTGGCGTTGATATTCAGGCTGGCTTTACAAATATACATATGGGGGAATCGGAAGTTTCCAGACTAATGATTCAGCATAGTAAAAAAAATATTGTAATGGCTGATTCTTCAAAATTTAATATTGTCTCCATGAATCAAATAGCATCAATTGAGCAAGTGGATGTTTTAGTGACGGATGAAAAAGCAGATAAGGCTCTATTAAAGCAAATCATTGAAAAAAATGTGGAGGTCATCATAGAAACAATCCAACATGATGATTAATTGCAGGGTTTCTCGATAAATAAATAGAAGGAGCTGTCCTATATTTTGGGGCAGCTCCTTCTATTTATTGGTTATCGAGTAAAGGTACTCCACGGAGTAGCTGTAGCCGTAACAGCTTCTTTTACTTTCTTTAAATTGTCAATGCCTTGTGTTTGAAGCCATGTATAATAAGCCTCTTTGCCTTCTGTGGCAAATGTCTTGATGCCATCTTTCCAAGTAGCACGTCCACATAAAATACCACAGAATTCAGAATTTGCTGTTTTGGCAAAATGCAAAGTTTCGATAAATTGCTCATTTGTAACACCACCACTTAAATAAATGAATGGTAGGCGACTTTTATCGGAGCAATTTTTATAATGATGTGCCGCCTCTTCAGGAGAAAATACAGGTTGGTAATTTGAATATTGGCTATATCCTTCAATATTATAAATAGAAACAGGCACCTCGACCTTTAAGAGATCAATACTATATTCCTCTTTTGAAAACTCCGTCATAAAATATTCGATAATTTCAGGTTTAACCTTAGCAAATTCAGGGCTTTTTTCTGGCAGACCAGCTGCGCTATAGGAAACAGGTTCTAAAATAAATAGTAAATCATTTTGTTTACATTCATCACCTACACGTTTAATAAATGCCTTTTTAATAAGATTATATTGTTCTTCTTCCTTATGATCATAATAGACTAGTAATTTAAGAGCACTTGCGCCACCTTTGACTAAATCTTGCACCGCATAATCATCTACTAAATTTGGTAGACGGCCCTTTTCAGATGCATCATAGCCTGTTTTTTCATAAGCCATAATTAAACCAATATCTTCATTTAGTTTTTGAGCAGCACTCCAACCATACTCAGGGTCTAATAAGAGAGAAGAAGAGTGATTGCCAAGTACTTCACTAACGCCTTCTTTAAATTGTACTAATCCCTCTTCATATGAAAGTGAATCATTGTACGATTGAATCATTTTGCCAAGGGAGCCTCGCTGATCCATTGCTGTCGCTAAAATAATATTATTTTCATCTGAAATTAACGCCAATCCTCTTTGTTTTCCTGCTGTTAAGTTCATCAATAAATCCTCCTTATTTTTCGTATTAATTGGGAGTATAAATACAGAATACAATCCATTCCTAAATGATTTATATTTCCATAATAAGCTGATATGCAAAAAAAAGCAAAGATATTTTATAGTTATAACAATAAAATATTTTGCATTATTTTGCTTTTTGCTTTATAGTCAAACTATAAATACAGATTAAATAGCCTCTGGAGGTGAATCAATGCTTCCACAAGAGCGACAACATGAAATTATGGAACAGCTACAAAAAAAACATATAGTGAAAATTGCTGATATAAGTAAAATTTTAAATGTAACAAGAGAAACAATTCGAAAAGATTTATATGAGTTAGAGGCGAGGGGGCTAGTTCATAAAATTCATGGTGGAGCAATTATTAATAAAGCCAATAATGAGACCAGCTATGTTCACCGTAAAATAATAAATGAAGTTGAAAAACGTAGTATAGCCAAACAAGCAGCTCAATTTGTTGAAGATGGTGATATTTTATATATAGATTATGGGACAACAACTTTATTTTTCACACAGGAAATTTTAAAGAAAAAAGGATTAACAGTTGTCACAAACTCTTTACCTGTTGCCAATGAACTGATGGCGCATTCCATGTTCGATGTGATTGTTATTGGTGGTCATCTGAGGAAAAATGAAAAATCCTTAAGTGGTCCTATAGCCTGTAGAGGTATTGAAAAAATCAATGTGGATAAAGGTTTTTTTAGTATAGGTGCTGTAGATATTGATGCAGGCTATACCAATATACATGTAGGCGAAACAGAAATTTCACGTTTAATGCTGAAGCATAGTCACAGGAAATTTTTAATGGCTGATTACTCAAAATTCAATAAAGTTGCTAGGAATAAGGTAGCTGCTATTGAGGAGATTGAGGTTTTAATAACAGATGTCAAGACAAACCAAACAATATTAGCACAAATAGAAGGTAAAAATACAATAATCGTCGTTTGTGAAGAGTAATTTCACAATAGCAGAGAGAGGGAGAGAAACAATGAAAGCGCTCGTCTTAGAAAGTAAAGCAACGTTTGCGTTAAGAGATATTGAGAAACCTATCATATCCAATAAGCAAGTATTAGTAAAGGTAGCATTTGTAGGGATATGTGGTTCTGATTTAGCAAGATTTTTTGAAGGAAAGGTGCATAATTACCCAACTATACTAGGACATGAATTTTCTGGTGTTGTGGAGCAGGTGGGAAGTGAAGTAACCGCTGTGCAAAATGGAGATCGGGTGGCAGTTGCCCCCTTAGTGCCTTGCGATCAATGCGAAAATTGCCAACAGGGCAAGCCAGCATTATGTGAGCATTATAGCTTTATTGGTTCGAGACAGCAAGGAGCTATGGCAGAGTATGTTGCTGTAGATGAAAGAAATATATTGGTGCTACCTGCTGAAGTAAGCAACGAGGAAGCCGCATTGATTGAGCCATTAACTGTTGCGATTCATGGCATTGAAAGAATTCAATTTCATGCAGGTGCTGCTGTTGTGGTGTTTGGTGCTGGAACAATTGGCATTATGACATTGTTAGCTTTAAAGGCACGAGGAGCAGGGGAAATAACGGTTATTGATATTAATGAAGATAAATTAAAAATCGCTAAAGAGCTTGGTGCTACTTATACAGTGAATTCCTTACAAGTCGATTTGAATGATTATTTCACGACCCATCCGAAACCAAAAGTAGTAATTGAAACAGCAGGTGTTGCACAAACGCAGGTTCAAAGTATCGAAATTGTAGATAAGCTAGGTAAAGTTGTTTATATTGGAACAGCAGTAAGGGAAGTAACATTTCCTCCACAGGTATTTGAAAGAATTCTTAGAGGAGAAATAGAAATTACAGGTTCTTGGATGTCTTATTCCGCACCATTCCCAGGATTTGAGTGGCAGGCTGCTATCCAATATCTGAAAGAGGGGGTAGTGGATGTAAGGCCGCTTATCAATGAGCATTATCGATTAGAAGATCAGGAAATACCATTTATAAAAATGAGAGACCCTAAAAATCATGCCATTAAATATTTGTATAAAATTGGTGAATGATGCCTTAGCATAATAAGGGTGTTTTCCATTATTGAAAGAACGGTCAGCACAACTAGAAGTGAATTACTAGTTGTGCTTTATGCTAAAGCTGCTCCTTTTCAGTAAAATAAGCCAATAATACCTGTGGTGAGGTAAAGGTTTTGTCTGGGTGAAAAGGTGCATTTGGTTGTGCTTTTTGACGGTGATTAAACCAAATAGCTTGCCATCCTACTTGCTTCGCTCCAATAATATCATTTTCATAGGAGTCCCCAATATAAAGAGTATGTGTCTTCTGTAAATGAAGTTTATGCTCTACAAATTCAAAGGCACATGCTGACGGTTTGACATGGCCGATACTACCAGAAATAAAAATATGCTCTTTTGGGATCCATTTAGTGAGCTGTAGCTGTTGGATTTTCCTCATTTGGTGCTCAAAGGGACCATTCGTTAGTATCCCAAGCTGCTTATTTTGCTGTAGCAGCTGCTCAAATAACTGTCGAATTTCAGGGAATAGTGTAATCTTTTGCTGCTCTTCTTCATAAGTTTTTTGAAATTGGCGAGCTGTGTTTTCATCAAGGGAAATACCAAAATCATGACAAGCTGCCGTTAGGCGATATAGTTGCTGCTCTTGTTGTGACATTGTACTAGTAAAGACCTCATCGCTATATTTTCGACTAGCAATATAGAACTGTTCGACTGGAATATGGAGTAGGTGACCAAAATATTGTTCAAATGCCTTGCGAAAAGGCTGTAATTGATTATATAAAGTATCATCTACATCGAAGATAATAGTTTGCATGTCTGATGCGTCCTTCCTTTGCTGACTAGCATTATCATAACATGTTTTACGTTTACGTTGGCGAGCTTCTAGTATGAAAGAGACCTATAAGAAGCTTCCTGTTCCGTTTGCAGTTTTAGATGAAATTAAGAAAGGAGATCGATTATGTATAAACTACTGGCAATTGATATGGATGGCACATTATTAAACGAGCACCATGAAGTGACCATAGAAGTTCGTGAGGCACTGGATCAAGTACGTGCAAAGGGTGTAAAGGTGGTGCTATGCACAGGCAGACCACTAGCAGGTGTTCAATCGTACATAAAGAAGCTTCAACTGGATGGTGAAGAGGATTTTATCATTATTAATAATGGAGCCATTGTACAAAATACTTCTACGAATGAGGTTATATCGAAGCAATTCTTGAATTATCAGGACCTAACGTTGATTCACCAAATTAGTTATGAGTTGCAGACACCCATGCATTTCTTTGATGAAAATTGTCTATATACAACGAATAAATTAATTAGCCCTTACACGGTATATGAAGCATATGTGACCAAAATACCTTTTCGCTATACGGCATTTGATGATGTACCACGAGATATTGAGATACCAAAGGCTATGTTTATTGATGAACCTGCCTTATTGAATCAAACAATTGAGCGTATCCCAGCAATCATGAAGGAAAGGTATATGCTTGTGAAAAGTATGCCGTTTTATTTGGAGATTCTTCATAAAGAAGTGAATAAAGGGGCTGCTATCAAACAGTTGGCTGAAAAGTTAGGCATTCGACGTGAAGAAGTACTAGCAATAGGAGACAATGCAAACGACTTACCTATGATTCAATTTGCAGGATGTGGAGTTGCAATGGGAAATGCTATTCCCGCTATAAAGGCTATTGCAGATTATGAAACGACATCTAATAATGAGAACGGTGTTGCACGTGCAATTTATGACTTGCTCTTAACATAATTAATGACAACTCGCTGTTACACCTAACTTACCTATCTGTAACAGGTAAAAGGCTGAGAAGGGGTGGAGCTACGATAGTGCTCTCTTCAAGTTAAAGTTTTTACGCTAGCTTTTGGAGAGCATTATCTAAGTAGCAGACTTTTCTGTAAGAAACGCCTTACCATTCACGTTCCCTTAATGCTTCTTCCACATCAATAGCAATATTGTATACTTGTAATATATCTATCACAGTTTCTGCAATACTATCTCTCGCAACGGTTTCAATTTCACTATTATGCTTATAAAACTCATCTTCTAAATCATTAATGGCTAATGTCATCTCATCAAACTTCTCTTGAATAGCCACTAAGGAATGAGAATTCTGCGCTAAATATTGAACAACATCCTCTAATAATTCTTTAATTTTATCAACTAAGAACGTTGGATAATAATCATCCTTATACATAATTTCTAAATATTTTATTTCCTTCATCACATTCCGCTCCTTTATATTAATTTGGCATTTGCCAGCCATTTTCTTTAGCCCAAATAGCCTCTACATCATCTAAATGCACATGCCAATCGCCATCGACAATGACTTGGCGAATTTCTGTTAAACATTGGAGCCAATAAAATAGTGTTTGTACCGTTGCTTCATAGTCGTCTACTAGAGGCAGTTTCGTTGCCCCTTGAAAAATGGTAGTAGTTGTATCAGCATCATACACATAAAAAGTTTCCCCAATATCTGACCATTGAAAATTGTTATTGTATGTAGTGATAATGGCAGTTATCTTTTTATTTTCTTCGTTCGTTAATGGTTTATTCCGCACACATGTATAATAAAGAGACACACTCATAATATCTAATCTCCTATCCTTTATGCTACTTTTACGTATTCAAAAATGTGTGTTCTATTGCTGAATTGCCAAAGTACGGGGTAAATTTTCTATAAAAGCACCCATTTTTATCCCTTCTCTCTTTATTCCATTATTCTATAATGTCTTTATTCATACATGATGCAGAAAGCCCTAAAAATTCTAATCTAATAGATTTATTATTTTTACAAAATATACAAATTCACTGAACATAAAAATAAGGAGTTTTATATCGAGCTAAAAATATACCTGTCAATTCGCTTTGTCTAAAAAGGATAGAAATTCTGAAGGAAGAAGACTATTCAATCTTGCTCAACATCGAAGTAAGGGAAAATTAACCGTGATTGCGCTAGCATTGTTAAAATCAAGTATATTAAAAGCTATCTGTGTTAGTAAAGTTTCGCTAATAGAGCAGTAGAAACCTTCCAAAAGCATTATTTTAGAAACCAACTAAAGCCTTGCTAGAATAAGGATATTTCGAATATGGTATCGATCTCTCTATGCACAAAGCTTATCTTTTGCTATTTATACAAAAAAGTAGCCCACGTTGCTTTTAAGAACATCGTGAGCTTGGTTGTTAAAAGAAGCGATTGCGTAATTCAAAAACCCGATAAAATAATCGAGCATCTTTAGCGGTTTGATGAGAGATATTCATATGAGGGAGAAGACATTGCTGAAATAATTTATCACAATGGCTCGAACGGCCATAGCGTGCATAACATTCATCATGCTGTTGGCAGCAAGCATCTACAGCATTTGTAGGCTTACCTGGTCCTGAGCAGCCTGGTCCACAATAGCGATAGCCAGGGTAGCAAAAGCCGAACTTGCGCCTGTTGTTCATCTATTTACCCCCTTTTCTAAAAAACTTTTACTATAAAATATGTAAAATTTCATACCTAAAAAGGATGAAAAACTAGAAAATAAACTAATTTGTAAGGTTGCTGTAAGCTTAAAAGAAAATAATTGTAAGGGTGGCGAGCTATACTGGCTATAGTTTAATAAAAGGAGCATCCTCAACATGAAACCATCCATTACACAAAAAGAACGAATTGCTTCCTTAGATATTATTCGAGGATTGGCGCTACTGGGAATTTTATTTATTAATGTCGGAGCCTATCAGGTTTTAATAGAGGGTGGACCAAGACCTGATTACAGTGGTATCAATGGTGTGATCAATTCACTTATTACTATTTTTATTGAAAAAAAGTTTTTTTCCATTTTTTCTTTTTTATTTGGGATTGGTTTTTATATTTTTGCATCCCGTGCAGAGGCTCGGGGAGATCAACCGAAACGACGCTTTGCTAGACGTTTAATGGCATTATGGATAATAGGTATTGTGCATATTGTTATATTTTGGGGTTCAATTCTAGCGATGTATGCAGTCGTTGGTTTTTTATTGTTGCCATTTTATCGTGCGCAAATGGCAACGATTCGTCAATGGCTGTTTACTATTATTACACTCCATCTCCTTGCTACTGTAGGACAATTGTTGATGTCTACTAACACAGCATTGTCCATTGCTTTAAATGTTTTAGGCAATGATACAATAACTATTTTTATTATGTTTTTAAGCGGCTTTTATGTAGCGAAAGCACGCTGGATTAATCATATTCAACAATATATGCACAATATTAAACGGATACTTTATATAACATGTCCATTCTTTATTGGTTTTTCTCTGTGGATTTGGTTTGCCTCACAGGCGGACAATTCTCATCTCCAAGCCATTATTAGCTTAGGGGCCATTCCAACCACTTATTTTTATTTAGCTTGTTTATTTATACTGATGGACAATAAACAGCTAGCCAAGCTTCTTCAGCCAATTGGACGAGTAGGGCAAATGGCCTTGACGAACTATTTACTACAAAGCCTAATTGGTATGATGATCATTTCATTAATGGGGCTAGAAGTTGTTTCACCGTCAGATACTGTTGTAATCGCACTGATTATTTTTATGATTCAAATATTCTTTAGTGTGATTTGGCTTAAATTCTTTACTATAGGTCCATTTGAAAAACTATGGCGTTATATGACCTATGGTAAAAAAACAGTGGCAAAATAGTGATAAGGATCAATAGTTGAATGCTACAATCAGTGATACTTTTTAACCGTATTAGCAAGAGCAGCGTAGACTATCTTTGTATTCGTATAAAAAATGATTTATATTCAATATAGATAATGAAGTGGTTGATTAAACGCTGAGGAGGGAATGAGGATGTTTAAAAAATATTTTGAGAATCGTAGAAAGCGTAAAGGGCTACATCGTTTAACACAGGAATCAACGAATGATTATACATTTAACACAATGGATATTACTTCTGGTACTTCCAGTGAGCGTTGTGATTCTTATAGTTCCAGCTATGATAGTTATTCAACCTCAGATGATTCCAGTAGTTCATCTGACTCTGGGGGCTCTTGTGATTAAGCTTGGGATCACTTGAAAATGAAAAGCAAACTAATTAGATAGAAAGACACTAAAAATCGGCAACACTAATTAAAAATGTTGCCGATCATAGTTGAGTGTTTTATGGCTGCCAGCCCTTACAGACATCCACCCATTCTTTATAAGGTGTGTATGTTTCTAGCTCTGAAACAGTGACCTCGATAGCAGAATTGCTACTTCCACAGGCTGGAAATACGGTTGTAAAACGTTTTAGTGATTCGTCCAAATAGATGCTTACATCTTCATTGACCCCAAAAGGACAAACGCCTCCAACCTCATGGCCAATTTTCTCTTCCACATCCTCTTTTGCCAACATTTTCGCCTTTGTACCAAACAATGCTTTATATTTGGTATTGTCAATTTTTGCATCGCCTGCCGCAACGATTAGGATGGCTTTGCCGTCCACAAGAAATGATAAGGTTTTTGCGATGCGTTCAGGCTCACAGCCCAGTGCCTGTGCAGCTAATTCAACAGTGGCAGAGCTCTCCTCCAATTCTTGTATTTTATGCTCAACATGCCATTGCGCTAAATGCTGACGTACTTTTTCTATAGCCATATGTACATTCCTCCTTGCTGTATAAAATCATCTTATCATAATCTTCAGAATATATGGTTGCAAGTGGCTTATTTTTCAAGTATCATTAGTGTAAAATTACACTAAAAGGGAGGAGTGGGTAATGGTTAAATTACTCCAAATAGTAAGCGTATTAATTGCTCTATCATTTGTAACATTTATAGTATCGTTTATTCTCATACTAAGCGGATATTTACATCTTATGGGGTTAGTTTGGACAATTTCTGCTTGTTTATTTGTACTAATTGTTTGTTACCTATTCAATTGGCTTAATACAAAAAAGAAAAAGGGATGGTTAATGGGTATAATGAGTGTGGCATTACTGCTTGTGGCCATCAAACCTCTTCACCATTATTATAAAATGAGTATTCCTACTGTAGATGCAGAAATTGATGTCTTTGCCTATGAGCCATTTTCGAGCAATAACAAGGTAATAACGCCTGATACCAAAGCATCCTTACAGTTAACACAGCCATTGCCACGCTTAGATGGTGCAACAGCTATGTATCCTTTATATGCAGCATTTGTAGAGGCGACCTATCCTAAAAATAGTTATTCACCGTATGAAAGTATTGTAAAGGTTAGCCGCACACCAGAAGCCTATCAAAATTTAATAGCAGGCGATACAGATATTATTTTTGTAGCGGCTCCATCTACATCACAGGAATGGCTGGCTGAAAACAAGGGACTAACCTTTAAAATGACACCAATTGGGCGAGAGGCATTTGTCTTTTTTGTTCATGCTAAAAATAGTATTGATCATTTAACACTTGAGCAGGTAAAGCAAATATATGCGGGTGACATAACAAATTGGCGTGAGGTAGGTGGTGAGGATGCTGCCGTCCGTGCTTTTCAGCGTCCAGCAGATAGCGGCAGTCAAACAGCACTTGAAAAGATGATGGGCAATCAGCCTATTATGGAAGCGCCAACCGAAGATATTGCCTCAGGAATGGGTGGCATTATTCGAGAGGTGTCAAAGTATCGAAATTATAAAAATGCTCTTGGCTATACATTTCGTTATTATTCAACGGAGATGGTCAATAATAAAGAAATTAAATTATTATCCATTGACGGTGTAGCGCCGACAAAAGAGAATATTCAAAATGGTACATATCCTTTAATAGCTGAATTTTATGCAGTGACAGCAGGAACAGAAAATCCAAATGCACAGAAGCTAATTGATTGGATATGTTCAGATGAGGGGCAGGCGATGATCGAAAAGGTTGGCTATGTACCAGTGGAAAAGAATTAAAAAATTTGCTATACTAAAAGGAACATTATAGAGCTAAAGTTTTCTAGGGTTCCGTAGCTTATGCTAGTCTGGACCGAGAGAAAACCACAAATTTATTTTGTGACACGGAAGGATAAAAGCCTGGGAGATACTGTTGTTAGACAGTTTCTTCGGGCTTTTTTATTTGGTTAAAAATATGGGAGGGATTTAGGGTGAATAAACAATGGTTAAGTGTTATTATTGCGGCTTGCTTTGAGGTTGGCTGGGTCATTGGCTTAAAGCATGCCACTAGTGTATGGGAGTGGATAGGTACAGCTATTGCTATCTTTATTAGTTTTTATCTGCTCATTAAAGCAGGGGAGCATTTACCTGTTGGTACGGTATATGCCGTTTTTGTCGGCTTAGGAACAACCGGTACTGTCTGTGCAGATAGCTTGTTGTTTGGAGAGCCGTGGAAATTGGCGAAGATCGTATGCATTGTTGTGTTGCTTGCAGGGGTTGTTGGCTTAAAGCTTGTAACAGGAGAGCCACAGGAAAAAGAGGTGAGTAGATAATGGCATGGATAGCATTAGTGATTGCTGGGCTATGTGAAATGATGGGTGTTTATATGATTAGTAAATATAATAAGGTTAAGAATATAAAAAATCTAGGGCTGTTAATTTTCGCATTTGTCTTAAGCTTTGTAGGGCTTGCTTACGCTATGGAGACATTGCCAATGGGAACAGCCTATGCAATTTGGACAGGTATTGGTGCAGCAGGAGGGGCCTTGCTAGGGATGCTATTTTTTAATGAATCCAAGGACTGGCGACGAGTTGCTTGTATTGTGCTTGTTTTAGGAGCAGCTATTATGCTGAAATTACTATCGTGAATATAAAAAATGCACTCCCGCTTACAATTACGGAAGTGCATTTTTTTCGCTTATTTTGCTACATCTTTTGTCCATTCTTCAACTTTATCTGGATTTGCTGCAATCCAGTCTTTAGCAGCATCTTTTGGATCTTTACCATCTGTAATTTCAGACATCACGCTTTCCATGTCTTCTGGTGTCCAGTGGAAGTTATCTAATACTGTATGCACATCTGGTAAATCTTCCTTTAAACCTTTACGTGCAAATGTGTTAATTGTTTCTTCACCACCATATGAACCCTTTGGATCCTCTAAATATTTAAGCTCATATTTTGCAAATTTCCAGTGTGGCGACCAGCCTGTCACAATGATTTCTTCATTATTTTTAAGTGCTTTGTCTAATGAAGTTGTCATCGCACCAGAAGAAGAAGTTACGAGACTCCAATCTGCTAAATTCTCATAGTCCTCTAATGCTTTTTCTGTAGCAGCTGTAATACCAGCACCAGGTTCAATACCTGTAATTGTTTGGTCCGCTTCATTTGTTAAATCTTCAATAGAATTAACATCCATATATTGCGGTACAACTAAACCAATTTTTGCACCAGCAAGGTTTTCACCAAGCTCATCTAAGTCAGCACTGTATTTATCGTATTGATCAGCATGTGTATGAGGTAGCCATGCAGCCACCATACCGTCTGCTTCACCTTTAGAAACAGCCTCCCACATAATCGCATTATCTAATGGTGTTAATGTTACCTCATAGCCTAAATCTTCAAGTACCTGCCCAACCACATTTGTAGAGGCAATTTCTGTGTCCCATTCCACATAGGCTAGGTTTACCTCCTTAGAATTACTGTCTTTTCCAGAACCTGAGCCTGTATCGCCGCCATTACATGCAGCGAGCATCAAGCCTAGACCTAGAGCCATTCCTAATTTTGATAATGTTTTCAATTTCATCGAATCTCCCTCTCTTTTGCTAATTTTGTATTAAACTGACCAACGCCCATTATTATTTTTTTATAAAAATGTTATAAGCTTCAACTAAATGGGTATTGGTAAGAAATTAACTATTTTTCTACAATGTTTTCTTTTTATTAAAGCTTTGGGTTAAGCGATCAATAATAATCGCGAAGATAACTAAGCCCAAGCCAGCAACGAAGCCATTACCAACTTGTGTACGTTGTAGTGCTGTTAATACTTCACGTCCTAGACCAGGTGCACCGATCATAGAGGCGATAACAACCATTGAAAGTGATAGCATAACGGTTTGGTTAATCCCTGCCATAATTGTTGATTTAGCAAGAGGGATCTCTACTTTAAATAGTTTTTGCCTAGCTGTACTACCATAAGAATCTGCTGCCTCCACTAACTCTTTAGGCACTTGACGAATACCTAAGTTCGTCATACGTACAGTTGGTGGCAAGGCAAAAATAACAGATGCGAAAACACCAGGAACAATCCCAATACCAAAGAAGGCAACAGCTGGGATTAAGTAAACGAAGCCGGGCATTGTTTGCATAAAGTCAAGTATTGGTTTAATAATGCTTTCAGCAATTGTTGATTTCGACATTAGAATACCGAGTGGAATACCAATAATGATGGATATAATACTTGAAAAGATAACAAGCGTGGTTGTTTCCATAAGATTTGTCCATAAACCTTGATTGTAGATAAATAACAAACCGATTAAGGAAAATGCAGCAAGCCCGAATTTTTTGCCTGTGATGAAAAAGGCAAGTATCACTACAAGTACTATTAAAAGAATGGCTGGGATGCTAATTAATAAATCAGTGACCTGATTCATGAGTAGCTTTCCAAATTGTTGAATAGAGTTAAAGAACGCTGAAAAGTTACTCGTCAACCAGTCCATAGCTGATTCTACCCATGGAGCTAATGGTATTTTTGGTATATTATCTAAAAAATTATTCATGTACTTCAGCCTCCTCATCGCTCGTTGAAAGTGCTTGGATGACAACGCCGCGAATCAGCACACCTAGTAAGCGTTCATCTTTGACAACAGCAATTGGAGTAGGGGAATTATAAATCATTCCTAAAATATCCTGTATGAGCATATCTGGTGGAACTGTTAATACTTCTGATTGCACAATAGAATGAACCGTTTGCTCCTGTTGCTTCGCTGCGGCTAATGCATCATCGGCTGTAATATAGCCTTTTAAATGACGGTTTTTATCAACAGCCATCAACAAGCTCACTGCTTCCTGGCGCATACGCTTTAGTGCTACTTTAGGACCATCAAGGTCTACATTGACAGAAACAGGACGCACCATAACATTTTCTGCTGTTAATACTTTCGAACGATCTACATCTTCAACGAATGTTTTAACATAATCATTTGCTGGATTTGTGAGTATTTCTTCACCTGTACCAATTTGAATGATAGAACCATCCTTCATAATGGCAATGCGGTCTCCTATGCGTAAGGCTTCATTCAAATCATGGGTTATAAATAAAATCGTTTTTTTCAATGTTTGTTGCAGATCCAGTAGCTCATCCTGCATTTCTTTACGAATTAAAGGGTCTAGTGCAGAGAAAGCTTCATCCATTAATAATATTTCAGGGTCATTTGCTAGCGCTCGTGCCAAACCAACACGCTGTTGCATACCACCTGATAATTGATTCGGATATTGATCTTTGTAAGCGAGTAGTCCAGCATTTTCGAGGGCCTGTTCAGCTTTTGCTTGTCGTTCTTCCTTTGGGACGCCTCGGACTTCAAGGCCGTATTCGGTGTTTTGAAGTAATGTACGATGAGGGAATAAACCGAAGTTTTGGAAAACCATACTCATTTTGTTTCTTCTCACAGTCCGTAAACTTTCTTTTCCCATAGTAGAAATATTTTCACCATCGATATATATATTTCCGCTCGTTGGTTCGATAAGGCGGTTTAAGAGTCGGATAAGTGTTGATTTACCACTTCCTGATAATCCCATAATAACGAAGATTTCACCTTCATTTACTGTAAAGCTTGCATCGTATACACCAACAGTTGCACCTGTTTCTTTTAAGATATCAGTTTTACTTTTCTGCTGTTTAACGAGTTCGAGTGCTTGGGGGATATGTTTACCAAACACTTTGGATACGTGTTCTATTTTTATTTTCTCCATAGAAACACTCCTTTCATAGATTATTACTATTTGACAATAATGATACCCAAAAATAAACAAGTAACAACTTTACTTTAACAAAGGGTTGTCACTTTTGTCAAATCGACAAACAAGAGAAAATCCGTCTAAACGCTGTTATATCAGGGCTTAGACGGATTTAAATTAGTGTAGTAAATAGGCGAAATTGATGACTGTTATCTTCTTATACGATCTGCAAAAGTGTAAGCTACAGCGAAATTAGGCGTTCGGATATAAAAAGCTTTGTACGCGGGCAAAGCTTTCGTCATTACCGATAAAATAAATAACGTCCCCTTCTTCAAAAGATACATAGGGGCCTGGAGATATTAATAATTCATTGCCACGTCGAATACCAACGATGGTGCTAGCTGTATTTTGCCAAAAGTTTAAGGCTTGCACAGTTTGATGAATGCATGGACTATCAGCAGTTAGCTCTAATTGATAAGGAATAAACGGATTAACTGAACGGAAATGCTCCGTACGACTGATAAGCTGCTTTGCCTTTTCCTGTAGAGTGATTAATTCTTGTTGTTGTTTGTGAATGCTTGTCAAAAGTTCATTTTGTATTTCATGGATGGATTGCACATCATGGAACTGTCGAACAAAATGAGCTGCCTTTTCATAGGATTTGATGATCACGCCACTACCTTTTGAGGCCTCTACAATTTCTAAGTCTTGTAAAACCGCTATCGCTCTTCTAGCAGTTTCGGCAGACACCTTATACTGACTTGCAAGAGAGGAGCGGGCGTAAATTTTATCGCCAATACGATATTTTCTTTCTACAATTTTAGAGGCAAGGTCAATGGCTATTTGCTGATATTTTGGTTGTTTTAGTTGAACATTTTTTTCTAAGTTCATGATTAAACTTCCTTTCGTTGTTACAGGTAATTATAGACTAGCCCACACAGAATCTCCATAAACTATTACATAGAAGACTAGAGATTTATACGACAATGACTACGAAAGTGATCGATATAGTATAAGGTAAATAAAGTATACTACCATAGAAAATATTTGCCTAGTTGGACTAGCTATTATACAGATATCTTTGCTATCAGTGTAGCAGTTTACTAATAATTTTACCCATATAGCGGATGGCTTAATCTGTATATAAATAAAGGATTGATGCAATCTATCTGCATCAATCCTTTCATAATTTAACGAAATCGACTCAGTTTAAATGGTGTTAAGTCCTGCTTGCTTGTGCCATCTAGTAATAACTCGGAAAGTACTTCTCCCACGGCACTACTAAATTTAAAGCCATGCCCAGAAAAGCCTGCTGCAATAACAATATTGCAATGGTTAGGTAAAAAATCAATAATAAAATCTTCATCCGGTGTCATGGAATATTTGCACGTTTTGCCGTATTTGAGTGCACCATGCTGTGGCATAAATTGCTGAATAAATTGCTGTAAATCTTCACGATCCTCATCGTCAAAGGGACGTAGCGGTTCATTTGGATCAACCGCTTCTCCACCATCATGTCGACCTAATTTTAAGCCTACACCATCAATGCTTGGAAACCCGTAATAGAAAGAATCTGCTAACTCAATCCCGTAAGCTGGGAAGACAGCGTCACGATAAAGCTGTTCATCCGCTTCAAACCAAGCAAAGGTTTTTCGCGTTGGTGTAACAGGAATGGTTATATTCATTGTTGCTAGTAACTCGGTTGCCCATGCACCAGCTGTGACAATTAATTGCTTTGCTTGATAGGCAGTATTTGCTGTTTGGATATGTACAATGTCACCTGCTTGAATAGCAAGCACCTTATCATTTGTTTGTAAGGTTGCACCTGCCGCTAATGCTAATTTTTTATATGCTTGTATACATGCCTCAACACGAAGAACACCTGCTGTTGGCTCAAAGCAAGCCACAAGATTTGCGGGGAGGGCTAATCCCGGCCATTTGTTCATTGCTTCCTCTGCTGAATAACAGTCAAGTGCTAAATCATAGAGCTGTGCACTTGCCTTCACATTTTGAATAGAGGAGCTTGTTGGCTCGCCAATATTAACAACGCCTGTTTGTAAAAATAAGCGTTCATCTACTAACCTTTCTAGCGCCTGCCATAGCTCGCCAGCTCTTTTAACAAAAGGTACATAGCTTGTTCCCTCACCATAGGCAAAACGAATAATACGTGTATCCCCGTGATGACTACCTTCCTCATGTGGAGGATTAAAGGCATCTAACAGAAGCACCTTTTTTCCTGCCTTGGATAAATAATAACCTGCAGCCATACCCATGGAGCCTGCACCTACAATGACAACATCATATAGCATTCTAAATCCCTACTTTTTTGCTCTAGTATAACAGAAGATAGCAAAATAAAGTAGCTAAAAAATGCACAGTACCTGCTAAATAGGGGGCTGTGCATTTTGTTTACTTAGTATTTGGTAAGATCTTATTCAGTACAATGGCTACGAATGCTGCTGTTGCAATTGAAGCAAGAGCGCTCAATAGAAGGATGGGTCCGCTCAATACTAGTGTAGAAGCGCTCAATACAGGAGTACCTCCGCTCAATCCATAGGTCGACCCGCTCAATCAGAAGGTTCATTGGCGTTCCACTTTCAAACAGAACGCCAATGGGTATTAAATAGACTCATTAATAATATGAAGAAAGCTATGGAAGGAAGGGGAGTGGTGCTGTTCGTTTTTTCGTGTACATAGATAAATAGGACGCTGAATATCCATATCCTTAATAAAAACACGTGCAACTTGCCGCTGTTGGAGAAAGCTAGAGGCGGCTATAGAGGGGGCAAGCATTGTACCATAGCCCGCTGCGATGGCATGAATAGACTCATTAATGCCATCTAGTTGTAGTCCTACTTTAGGTGGTGGTATTTTATGGACTTTACATAAAGCATTTAAAAATTCCTTAGTGGAGCTACCATCCTCTCTCGAAACAAAGGGCTGCTGCATGAGCTCTGCCAGTGCAACTGTTTGACCTGCGAGAGGATGCTGATCAGGCACGATAAACCAATAGTCTAAATTCATGAGAAATTGATAGGTAATATCAGGATGATGCCCATCTTCTTTTACGATAAAGGCTAAGTCAGCTTGGTAGTGGAGCAATTCCTCTATGACTTGCTGTGAATTAGCCGTTTTTAAATGAATATGTGTGGTTGGCTGGACTTGTTTAAAATGAGCTAGCCATTTCGGTAATAAAAAATGAGAGGGCACATGTGTAGAAGCAATTTGCAATTCCTCATTGCCCGTACTTTTTAATTGAGCTACTTTATTTTCAATATCCAATTCTAAATCAAATAAGCGCTGGGCCTGTTTAAATAAAAAAGCACCATTTTGTGTTAATGCAATGCCTCTACCTTTAGATTCTAGTAAAATTAAGCCTAGCTCCCTTTCTAAATTTCGGATTTGAATAGTGACAGCAGGCTGACTAATTCTAAGCGTTTGAGCGGCTTTAGAAACACTGTTTTGCTCCGCAACCTTCGTAAATAAACGTAGTGCATGTAAGTTCATAAATAATCGACACACCTTTAATAAATTTTTTTTATGGTTTTATATATATTATATATTAGATTTATTAATTTTTACTCTGTATCCTATAAATTACAGTATAGAACATGGGGGAGTGGATAAAAATGAATCGACAACATATGGGAATTGTCTTTGGTGGCATTTTATTACTAGTAATTGCAATGGGGATTAGTCGATTTGCTTTTACACCAATTCTGCCATTTATGCGTCATGATGTAGGGTTTTCATTAGAAGTAGCGGGCTATTTAGCATCAAGCAATTATATTGGTTATTTCATAGGGGCATTATGGGCAGGATTTATTTATCGTCAGCGCAAAACGATTCTATTAGTCAGTGTTGTGATAAATGTATTATCAGTTGGTTTAATGGGCTTGCTAGAATTATATAGTGTATGGCTTGTGTTGCGCTTAATCGCTGGTATTACGGGCGGACTTATTTTTGTTTTAACGTCTAGCATTATTATGGATTATTTAGCGAAGCAGTCACTATCTCGATGGTCAGGCTATGTATTTAGTGGGATCGGCTTAGGCATTGCTATTTCTGGTCTATGTGTGCCGATGATTGAAAAACAGTTTGCTTGGCAGGGGACATGGATTGGTTTAGGTATATTATCTGCCATTTTTGTAGGGATTACGCATCATTTATGGAAAAGCTTAAGTGTGCAGGATAGTGTCAAAACAACAGCCTCCTTTGACACAAAAATGATCAAGGGCTTTATGCTATGGCTGATTTTATCATACGGGTTGGAGGGCTTAGGCTATATTATTACAGGTACTTTTTTAGTGGATATCATTCATAATATCCCATCTCTACAAGCTTATTCTTCCTATAGTTGGGTAGTTGTTGGAGTAGCAGCGATTCCATCAGCACCGGTTTGGACATTGTTATTAGAAAAATTTTCAGCTATAAAAATTTTGATTGTGGCCTATATCCTTCAAGTGATAGGCATCCTGCTCCCTGTATTTTCACAAACTGTTTGGAGCGTGTTACTAGCATCATTTTTATTTGGCTTAACCTTTGTTGGAATCGTTACATTGACAACATCCTATGCGCGCCAGTTGTTCCCAACACAAAGCGGTTTAGTTGTATCCGTATTAACTACGGTGTATGCTTTTGGACAAATTATCGGACCAATTATCGCAGGGCAGCTTGTAGAAGTTTATCATAGCTATAAAGCAGCACTTGTTTTTGCAGGAACGATTGTTTTTCTAGCATTACTTGTCATGCTAGTGGGCAGATGGCTCGATATGAAAAAGCAAGCTGTCGCTGACAATACAATCTCGATTTCCCAGTCACGTTCATAAAATGTAAAAGGAGGAGGGCGAGCGACCATCTCAGAAGCAATCGTTATTTTTGGGGAATATTTACTATAAAAATTAGGACTGTCGGCAAAGATTTTTCTTTTGCGACAGTCCCTCTCTTTTTATTAGACAGCATGATAGCGACCCACAGGAACAATTAAAGGCGTCTGGGAAACAGGGTCTTCAATAACTACACTATCTAGGTCAAACGTTTCTTTAATTAACGCGCTTGTCACAATACTTTTTGGTGAACCCTCTGCAAGTAATCGACCATTCTTTAATGCAAATAAGTAGTCGGCATAGCGAGCAGAAAGATTAATATCGTGTAATACCATGACAATGGTTGTACCATATTTTTTATTTAAATCCGTTAGTAAATCTAAAATTTCAACTTGATATGTAATATCTAAAAAAGTTGTTGGTTCATCTAAAAATAAAATATCTGTTTGTTGCGCTAATGCCATCGCGATCCACACACGTTGACGCTGCCCACCTGATAATTCATCAATATTGCGATCAGCAAATTCTGTAATGTTCATCATTTCAAGTGCCTCTGCAACCGCCTCATAATCTTGCTTGGACCATCCTTTAAACAATGTTTGATGAGGAAATCGACCACGCCCAACCAAATCAGCCACTGTAATGCCCTCTGGAACGATAGGGGATTGAGGTAATAGCCCTAACACACGCGCTAAGTGCTTTGGAGACATTTGATGAATGGATTTGCCATCTAGTATGGCTTGACCACCAGTCGGTTTAATTAAGCGTGCCATTGTTTTGAGTAGCGTAGATTTGCCACAACCATTCGCACCAATAATAATGCTAATTTTATTACTTGGAATAGCAATGCTGACATCCTCTAAAATTGTTTTTTGCTCATATCCAGATGTGAGATGCTCAGCTTGAAGCGTATGTGTTGGTTTCATTATATATCTCCCTTTCGATTGATTCGAATTAACAAGTAAATTAAGTAAGGTGCACCAATGATTCCTGTAATAACACCTACTGGATATCTAGCTGTAAATGCGAATTGACCAATTAAATCTGCCGCCAATACTAAAATAATACCAATTAGACCAGCTGGAAGTATATTTGAAAACCCGACACCCACTAACTTTTTAGCAATGGGTCCAGCAAGGAACGCAACAAAGGCAATTGGCCCTGTAGTCGCGGTGGCAAGGGCAATAATTAGTACAGAACAAATAATTAAGATGATTCGCGTTTTATTTGTATCTATACCTAGAGAGGTAGCCGCTTGTTCACCAAGCTCAAGCATTTCTAAATATTTCCCGAAAAATAATAGGATTGGTGTAAAGATAATCACCACAATTAGCAAGGGATAGAGTGTTTCCATTTTTGCGCCATTTAAGCTTCCACTTAACCACCTCATTGCAGAGGGAATATCATGTGTATTGCCAATCAGCATTAAATAAGAGATAAACGCATTGAGCATTGCTTGAATCCCAATCCCGATTAAAATTAATCGGCCAATTGAAAAAGAAGAGCCTTTTGATAAAGCATAAATAATGAGCACAGTTGCTAAACCACCAATAATTGAAGCAATGGATATAACTGTATTGCTTGCTTGTAGAACAATAATACAAAAGACAGCAGCCGCACTTGAACCAGCTGTAATTCCAATAACATTTGGATTTGCTAGAGGATTACGCAGCATCGTTTGGAAAATATAACCGCCAACACCAAATGCAAAGCCAGCAAATGCACCCGCTAGCATCCGTGGTAAGCGAATGGTCCCTACAGCAAAGGAAGCACCTTGTACTTGTTGTCCTAGAAGTACATGGATCACGTCTTTAACAGGATAAATGGTGTTCCCGAGCATCAGCATTGTGCCACAAAGTATGAGGGCAATACAAGTAAGTACAGAAGTTGTGATCACAAAGCGTCTTTTTCTTCGTTGTCTACCTTCCATTATGGATTTCAATGTTTCATTCATCATAACGCACGCATTTTCGCTTTCATCGTAATTAAAATTAAGATAGGGGCACCAATAAAGGCTGTTAAAATACCCACTTCTAATTCTCCAGGGCTACCAAGAAGTCGACCACAAACATCTGACACGGTTAAAATAATCGCTCCTGCTAAGGCAGACATAGGAAGGATAAAACGTATATCAGGTCCAATAATAAGGCGAACAACATGGGTGGCTAATAAACCAATAAAGCCAATTGGTCCCGCTAGCGCTGTGGCAGCTCCACATAAAAGCACACCGCCTAGTGCTGCAAATAGACGTAATGTCCCTGTACGAACCCCTAAACCCGTTGCCACTTCATCACCAAGCGCTAAAGCATTGAGTGCTGGCGCCGTAAAGAGGGCAATCACCATACCGATAACTAAAAAAGGAATAAATAACTGAATAGCATCCCAACTACCAGTGCCTACACTTCCAACTTGCCAAAATCGAAATTGATCCATCACATTCGTACGCGGAATCATCACCGCAACAACTAATGATGATAAAATGGCACTTGTCGCAGCCCCCGCAAGGACAAGCTTTAATGGAGTAGCCCCACTTGCCCCCATAGAGCCTATACCAAATACAAAAATAGCTGTGATAATAGCACCAGCAATTGCTAACCATATATACTGATTTGCTGAACTAATATTTAAAAATGCAATTCCACAAACGACAAAAAGGGATGCACCCGTGTTTACCCCATCCCCATCAATCTAACAACGTAACTAGCTAGATTCGAATCGTTTCTTTCTGATAACTAACCAGTGCACGAAAAACAAGCATGCCAAATAAGCCTCGAAAAAAGCGTTTTTTTTCGCTAGGCAGCTTGTCTAGGCTTCACCGTCGTTTCATACACAACACCTAAAATATCAAAGACCGTCATCTTTTTAGCTCGATGACACTTCCGACCGTTCTTTGAGAGTAGCTGATACAAGCGATGCAAAATTTTTACCAGTTCTTCTGCACCGGCTGCCATCGCTCGGAAGAATAACGGAAAGTAATCTTTAATCATATAAATCGCCTTGTATTCACTCAGCTCCTGCTTTTTCTTTTCGAGCAGGAGCTGTCGCATTTGAAACATCGTCGAAGAACACAGGAGAATGGCAATGAGCTGTCCGTATAAATGGCATTCTAAGCGTTCTCTTTTCATCGTTTTACAGGCATGAATTTCAAAAAAAGACTTCCACGTTTTAAATAAAATTTCAATCTGCCAGCGAAGCGAATACAGGGCATGCACGTCCTTCGTTGGGACTTCTTTAGGTGATGTGTTCGTGATGTAGACGTTCATGCCCATTAAGCGTTTACTTTTCTCCTTCATGACAATGCCCTTCTTCTTTTCACGAATGGCTTGGTTTTTCAAGCGTGTTTGCGTTTGGTCGTCGGTTAAACGATGCATAATGACACGTGCTGGTAGCTTTTGATTTTGCCCAATGTAAGCCTCCTGAATTTCAATTGTTTCACCAGGCGTAAGTTCAGCCATCATTTGTGCCATATCGAGTTGAATATATTCGGTATGCTTTTTCAACGTCCCATTTTTGAACGTTTCTGGCGCAGGGTTCTTGATATAAATCCGTGTATTGAGCTTCAGCCGTGAGATATAGTACGCCTTTTTCTCATGAATGACCTGTAAGTCGCCTAAATCGAAGTAGCCAAGATCGCGCAGGCATACATCGCCGGCCTCGACCGTTTGAAGACAGATGGTTCCGTACGTTTTATCATTGTTTTTTCCTGGTCCAACATGTACGTTCAGAAATTGACCACTGAGTAAGTCGTATTCCAATTGGATTTTTACACCCGCCGTGTTACTACTGCCACCCGATCCTTGATACTCACGAGCGAACGCATCTGGCAGTTGAAACACGGTCGCATCTAAAATACGGATTCGCTTAAACCGAGACATCAAGGTGTCGGGGAGTGATTGGTTGGCACAGAGCTTTTGTGCAAGCAGCGTGCGAAAGACCTCTCTAAGATAAGCGACAGCTGCCTGGTTAAAGCGTTGATTCAAACCTTCTGCACTCATCAATACGCCAGTTGAAGCTTCTAGCCGACTACACAATTGTGTAAGGGATGTACTGCCAATTTCCTGACTCAACCAGACACAAAGGGCAATGAGTTCACTCGCTTGATACTTACTCGCGCGCTTTACAAAGCCAACGCGTTTCGCAATGTCTTTTAGCACGGTTGGAGATAAACACGCACGTAACTCTTGTGCAAAAAGATTCAGTTCATTGGATAGGATTCGATTCATCAAAAACGCCATCCTTTCTTGTAAACTACTGCTGTTAAAGAAAGAATAACGTTTTTTTCATTTTTGGGGTATTGATGTGCTTAGCTTGATGGATATGCGTGTTTACCCCCAAAATACTTGGATCTGCGATTGGATTGCGTGTAACAGCTTGCATCAGTGCCCCAGAAACACCTAATGCTGCACCACACAGTAAACTAAAAATTGTTCGAACGATTCTTTGACGTATAACGCTGGCTTCATGAGACTGGACATCAGGATGGAATAAACCATCTATTAGTCCAGTCCAGCCAATTGTACGAGAGCCGAATAGAAGAGAAGCAAACACGCATATCGCCAGTACAATGATAAGAAATAGCAAAACCTTACCAAAATGTTTGGGAATAAAGTATTGCTTTTGTTCGGTAGCATGTAACTTATTCATATTACTTCACATTTTTTGCTACGTCTGAGATTAATGATAAGTATTCATCAATTGTATAAGCAATTGATAGAGAGCTAGGCGTACCAGCAGCTGCAAGTGGTGTATTATCCCCAATCACAACAACATTACCGTTTTGAATAGCAGGCACTTTCCCTAAAATTGGATCCGCTTGTAATGCAGGTAAAGTTGTATCATCCCCATAAGCAATGAAAATTTCTACATCCGCTAAAGCATCTGCATTTTCAGCGCTTAATTCAAGATAGAAGCTACTATTATCTGTAATTTGTTGTTTAACGCTTTCAGGATATTCCATCCCTAATTCCACTAAAAATTCACCTCGTGGGTCAGCAGGTGTATAAATATAAAATTTTGACAAATCTGTTGCACTAAACATAGCAAATGCTGCCTTTTTACCTTTAATTTCAGGATGTTCATTTACTTTATCTTGAATTAATTTTTCTGTCTCTGCGATTAATTGTTGACCTTCTGCTGCCATACCCATACCTTGGGCATTTAATGAAATTTGATCACGCCAAGAAGTTACCCAAGGAATTTCTTTATAGGCAACAACAGGTGCGATTTGGCTTAATGTATCGTACTCCTCTTGCGTAATACCAGAGTATGCAGCAAGAATCACATCTGGATTAGAATCAGCAATCGCTTCAAAGTCTAAACCGTCCGTATCTTGATAAATATTTGGATTTTCTTCACCAAGCTCTTTTAATTTTTCCGCAGTCCAAGGAAGCATACCACTACCATCTTGTACACCATAGTTTGCTGCTGAGAAACCTACAGGAACGATTCCAAGTGCTAGTGCAACATCATGATTAGACCATGCAATTGTTGCAATACGCTCCGGTTTTTTTTCAATAACTGTTTCACCAAAAGCATGTTGAATGGTAATTGGATATTGCTGTTCATCCGTAGTTTCGGATGTATTATCTTTTGTTTGCTCTTCTTCTTTTTTAGCAGTGTCTTTATTAGATGACTCAGAACATGCTGCTAAAGCGAAAACCATTAATGATAGAAGCATTAATAGCAACATAGAATTTTTCATTTTTGGCATTTTAGTAACCTCACTTTATTTTTAAAATGATAATGATAATCCTTATCACTAAGAAAAAATATTACGCTAATTTCAATAAAAGTCAACAAAATTTTTTACTTTTTGACGTTTGTTTGTCTTAGTGGGGAAGGTAGAAAGCTTAACAATTTTAAAATAGTAGCAGGGGTAGAGCTTGATTCATCTACAGAAAAAAGTATTATAACAGGAGAGGAACTATGTCAAAAAGAGTATGGCTTTACCTAACAAGTAGGAGTGGTTAAGCCTTATTCAACGAAAAAGGAGGAATAATCTTGCGCTTATTTCATGTAAGTGAGGATCCTACTATACAAATTTTTTATCCCCGTCTACCAGCGCGGCAAGATTTGGATATAACAAAGGGACTTGTATGGGGAATCAATGAAAGGTGCTTACCAAATTACTTAACACCGAGAAATTGTCCACGTGTATGTTTTCATGCAGGGGCACAAACAACAGAGCAAGATAAACGAAACTATCTCTCAACTGCTTCACATGTAGTCGTTATTGAAAGGAAATGGTTTGAAGTATTAAAGAATACGAAATTGTACTTATATGAGTTTGATAGTAGGGAATTTATATTACAGGATGACAATGCAGGCTATTATACTAGTGAAAGAATGCAAATACCCATCGCTACCTTTGAGGTTGATGATCTACATAAAGCATTATTGGCATGGAATGTTGAACTGCAAATCGTAGAGAGCTTATGGGAAATTCATGATG
This sequence comes from Lysinibacillus macroides, assembly GCF_001281525.1. Taxonomy (GTDB): domain Bacteria; phylum Bacillota; class Bacilli; order Bacillales_A; family Planococcaceae; genus Lysinibacillus; species Lysinibacillus macroides. The sequence goes on from NZ_LGCI01000005.1 coordinate 721,026, forward strand.
AAATCCAGCATACAACCTTGAATTGGTCTATGTGCAGAATGCGTTTTGCACAGCCACGATCGTAAGAATTTATTCCTTACGCCTTAGGAAGCCTCCTGCTAGCAGTAACTTTTCTAGTGGAATAACGTCTGAACAAAGGGAGGTGAGGGCATGCCATTAACATTTGCACACCCCGCTGCAGTGTTGCCTTTTTCGAGAAAAAGCAAATATCTTCATTTTTCAGCGCTTGTACTAGGAAGCATGGCTCCTGATTTTGAGTATTTTGTGAGAGGTAGACCAATCGCAGAAATTGGTCATAACTTAACAGGCTTTTTTATGTTTAATTTACCTCTTACCATTCTTTTCTATATGATTTATCGCATATGTATTTCGCAAGGTCTTATGCAGCATTTACCAAAATGCCTGCAAGATACAACCTATCAGCCAGTAACCAAAAGCAAGCTGGTTAATATAATTGTTTTTAGTTATTCTGCATTATTGGGAATGCTAACACATGTTTTTTGGGATGCCTTTACACATCAGCATGGTTTTATGGTGACAACATTCCCCATACTATCACAGACCTTTCAGATAGGCATTTTTCAAATACCTGTTTATAAATTATTACAGCACGGCAGTACATTACTTGGAATTGCGTTGATTATAGGCTATGTATATAATAGAGCAGCCCATTCTCCAAAGGGCTCCTTACCAACTATTTATCCAAAACAGAAGTTCCTTTTTTGGTTAGCCGTCTTTGGCTTAACATTTAGTTCTATATATTTTTGGTACGCTATTGATCAGCAGCCCTTATATAGCTATGGCGTTTTAGTAGTCCGTATAGTTGACGCATTTTTCTGTAGCCTATTAACAGTTTCCTTGTTAACTACATATAAAAGGAGATGTTTCGAGTGACCCTAGAAACATCTCCTTTTATTAAATTATTTCCTTTTTAGCCTGGATAAGAGGAAGAATAAATAGATAATAAAGCTTGCATAAACTACTATCCAGAGAAATCGCCCATAAAAATGACTGGGTATAGTCTTTAGTTGGTCGCCGCTATTCATGATTTCAAGAGAAAGATGTAGCGGTGGTAGCAGCCAAATAAGCCCTTTTATTTGCAAAATGGAATTCTTTAGCGTTGCTAAGACTAATGTGAGCAATAAAATACTTAAAACACCCCACCAGGTATTTTGCTTGCTGTTGACAAGCTCTCTTGTAAACAAAGCCGAAAGAGCCATACCTAAGATTGCTAAACAAAAATGGGCGAGGAAACCGAGTAGTAGCTGTGCAAAGCTTGGCGTTTTTGCAAAAGCTTGAATAATTGTAGGGTAGATGATAGATACAAGGCTTAAGCTTAAAGCAATCAGTATGCCAATCGTAAATAAACTAATATGATATCGACCTGAGCCATTTGTATGAAAGCATGTAATTGTTTTTTGTCCCTCATCCTCTGTATGGAATAGGGTGATGGTAAACCAGCCCATAAGGAAAAAGAGCATAATCGAGGTCAACGAAAAGCTATCTAATATGGGATTAGGAGTAAAGGTATAATTGACAATCAGACATAACACGAAAATTGAAAAAGGTGGAACATATTGATAGCTTCTAGCATAGTTGAGCAATTGATAACGCATTAAACTAATCATTGTGTATAAACTTCTCCTTGTTATGAATAGGCATTAATTGCTTAATAGAAGCCTCTTTATGAAGTAGCTGCTGTAAAAGAACATCAGTATGCTGTGCTTGACAACGGATAGTAACTTCATAGGAGCCAGTAGCAAATGATGATTGCTGCTGAATTTTCATTAAGTGTAGAATATCATCTAAATATGTAGGATCAGCGATTTCAAAAATTAATTTATTATAAAGTGCTGTAGAATGAATGAATAAATCTGCATGTATAACATTTTTATCACGAATCATTAAAATAGTATCAACGAGATGATCCAGCAACTTTGTTTCATGACAGGTTAAAACAATTGTTAGTCCTTGCTGTTTGAGGCTCCTAAGGGTTTCTTCTAAATCATTTTGTGTTTGAAGGTCAAGCCCTGATAATGGTTCATCTAAGATCAATAAATCCGTTTCCTCAAGCATAGCCTGCATAATCATGATTTTTTGCTTCATGCCCTTGGAAAAATAAGTAATTCTTGTATCTTGTGCATCTTCTAAATAAAAGAGTTTTAGCAACTCATTTATTCTTGCTATTAGCTCCTGTTTAGCCATTCCGCGAATACGTCCCATATGATAAAGATATTCTGTTGGTGTAAATAAAATATGAGCTGGGGTTATCTCTGGCACATAGCCAATTTTTAAGGATTGTGTGGATGGAATAATCATGCCATCATCAGGATCGCTTAAGCCTGCAAGCATTTTTAACGGCTTTCCGAAAGAAGTCTCCCATCCTCAAGGAATGTGAAGGTGCTGAGTAGGTGGGAGATGAATTTCGGTTGGCTTTAGCCAAAGGTTTTGGTATATTTGGTCAAGAAGCTTCTGCCTACTTCCAACAGGCGGTGTCCCAATAGATACCATCAAAAAATATATTGAAAATCAAGGTCAAAAGTGAGGTGAATTGATATGACCAAACAAAACAAAGCTTTCAAATTTCGTTTGTTGCCAAACAAAGAACAATCCGTCTTATTAGCTAAGACATTTGGTTGTGTTCGCTTTGTCTACAATAAGATGTTAGCTGAACGCAAAGAAACGTATGAAAAGTTTAAGAATGATAAAGAAGCACTTAAAAAGCAAAAGTTTCCGACTCCTGCAAAGTATAAAGGTGAATTTCCATTCCTAAAAGAAGTGGATTCACTTGCTTTAGCGAATGCACAAATGAACTTACAGACGGCTTATAAGAACTTTTTTGAAGGACATGCTGAATTTCCAAAGTTCAAAAACCGTAAAACAAAACAATCCTATACAACTAACTTTGTCAATGGAAACATCGAATGGAAAGATGGTCATATCAAGTTACCAAAACTGAAACTTGTGAAAATCAAACAGCATAGAGAAATTCCTAAGAATTACAAACTAAAATCATGTACAATCTCAAGAACAAACTCAGGAAAATATTATGTTTCTGTCCTAACAGAATACAAAAAAGACATACAGCCTAAAAAAATAGAAAATGTCGTTGGGCTGGATTTTGCTATGGCTGAATTTTACGTGAGTAGTGAGAATGAGAAAGCCAATTATCCTCGGTACTATCGTGTCATGTCAAAAAAATTAGCCAACGCACAACGTATTCTATCGAAACGCAAGAAAGGTTCTGCACGTTGGAATGAGCAACGACGAGTAGTGGCTAAGTTACATGAGAAAGTGGCGAACCAACGCATGAATTACCTTCACCATAAGTCAAAAGAGTTAGCTTCTAATTTTGATGCTGTTGTGATGGAGGACTTGAACATGAAAGGAATGTCTCAAGCCCTTCGCTTTGGAAAAAGCGTTCACGACAACGGTTGGGGGATGTTCACTACTTTCCTCGCGTATAAGCTAAAGGAACAAGGGAAACAACTTGTGAAAATTGATAAGTGGTTCCCTTCCACTAAAAAGTGTTCTTGTTGTGGTGCAGAAAAACCAATGAAACTATCTGAACGCACCTACCGCTGTTCCTGCGGCTATGTGGCAGATCGTGACGATAATGCAGCAATCAATATCAAAAACGAAGGTATACGCCTATTAGCGTGATCATAAGCACCAAAACTCTTGGAACAAGAGGGGTAGCTCGGTCAGTTTTCGTTGGCTAGTAAAAGCAACGATAAGTCGAGAAGCCCCCACTTCAAGCGACTCGCAAGGGTAGTAAGTGGTGGGAGTAGTTCACAAGTGTACTTTTTCCAGAACCATTCTTTCCTACAAGAGCGACAATTTGATTAGTATAGATGGAAAATGAAACATTCTCTAAAATTTTCTTGCCTCTATACTGTTTTGTAATATTTTGTACATCAAGCAATGTTTTCATCAATACTCAGCGAGAGCTAATCGCCTTCTCTCCTTTCAAAGGTAGTATATTTATTATTTTTAATCTTTTCTTCATGAAATCAAGGTATGCCAATTGACATTATAAAATAAATCTAATCTCAGACATCTACTGCTCTCAAATGAATAAATAACACAGCAATACCCGATGCCATTCATCAAAAGACCTCTCAAATATATTTACGAATAAATATAGGAATAGTTTCAAAGTATTGGCTACTAAATTTAGAAGAAATAGTTTATTACACTATCTTTTTAGCAATATGGCTATTTTCAAGTATAATGGTGACAGCAAAGGCTTCGTAATCATGCTACACTTATAAGAGAGCAATTAGCTATAAAGAAATGAGGGATAGTAGTGATTTTAATTAGTGCTTGTTTAGCAGGATTGAATGTCCGTTACAATGGCACAAATAGTTTGGACGAGCAAATACGAAAGCTTGTACTAGAAAATAGGGCTGTCACGGTTTGCCCTGAGCTTATGGGAGGCTTTTCAACACCCCGTGAACCTGCTGAAATTGTAGGCGGCAATGGGAAGGATGTTCTGGATGGGAAAGCAGTCGTTGTTGAACAATCGGGACGTGATGTTACAGAGCTATATATCAGGGGAGCTTATGTAACTTTACACAAGGCACTTGAAGTAGGGGCAACAAAGGTGATTTTAAAGGAATATAGCCCCTCCTGTGGCAGTGCGATGATTTATAACGGTGATTTTAACGGCACTAAAATAGCTGGAGCAGGGGTAACGACTGCGTTATTACAAAGACATGGTATTGAGGTGCTATCAGAGGAAGATTTTCAAATCGTCTAAGGCTCTGCTTTAGAACCTTAGACGATGAGTTATAATGAACGATATTTTTTTAAGCTGATAATATTTAACACAATAAAGACGATCGCAAAACAAGCGAGCACAAGTAGATTTAGCAGAATTTCGTTGAAGGAATAGCCTTTATACATCACACCATTTAAAGCATCTGCTGCATAATAAAGAGGCATAATATGCCCGAGATTTTGCAGCCATTCCGCCATGCTATCGAGTGGGAAAAGCCCGGAAAAAAATACTTGTGGCACAATAACTAACGGAATAAACTGCATCATTTGAAACTCGGAGGCCGCAAAGCTTGATAGTAAAGCACCTAAGGATAAGGACACAAGGGCAACCATCATATTAATTAATAAAACAAGCCAAATAGAGCCATCATGGACAATATCAAGTATATAAATACCAAATAGTACAATAATAATTGTTTGCAGCAGAGCAAATAAACCATAGCCAAGCATATAGCCTGTTACAATTTCTGAACGCTTAATGGGTGTTGCCAGCAAGCGTTCCAATGTGCCAGAAGTACGTTCTTTTAATAAGGCAATACCTGTAATTAAAAAGACAAAGAAAAACACAAAAAAGCCAATTAACATCGGACTAAAAATATCAAAAATTACCGTATCCTTACCCCCATACACATAGTCGGTTTCCAAACTATTTGGAGAGGCTGGGGTAGGCTGTAAAATTTGAGCAAGTTGCATTGTTAAAATCTTTGCCTGAGAGGGGTTATCATTTAATAAAGTAAGCTTGATTGTAGTAGGCGCTACTGCTAGCCAGCCATTATATGCTTTTTCCTCTAATTGCTTTTTCGTAAAATTATTGTCTTCAATAATGTTGAAATCTGCATTTTCTAGCTTTTCAATTAGTGGGGCAGAGCCGTTGGAGACTACAAGTGTCATCGGAGCCTCATCACTATTAAAAATAAAGTACATTAATGATAGTACAAGAAGCGGTGCTAAAAATAGTAAAGCAAGTGTTCGTTTATCTCGTTTCATTTGTTGAATGATTCTTGTAACAATAGCAGCTATTCTCATTGTGCATCACCCCCAGCCTTTAAAAACACCTCATCAAAATCCTTTGCTTGGTAATGCTCTTTTAATGCTTGTGGTGTGCCCTGCGCAATAATATGTCCGCTTCTCAGCATCGCTAGCTGATCACATCTTTCCGCCTCATCCATTGCATGGGTTGTTACTAAAATGGTTTTTTGTTCCTCCTCTTTTAAACGAATAAGCTCCTGCCAAATTTCTTTTTTTAAAACAGGATCAATACCCACCGTTGGCTCATCTAAAATTAATAGCTGCGGATTTTGAATCAGTGCAATGGCAAGCGATAATCTGCGTTTCATGCCCCCAGAATAATTTGTGACTTTTAGTGATAAGTCATCTGTTAAACGAACAAGATTGGCAGCATAGGCTACGCGCTCTAGCTGTTCTTTTTTTGGTAAACGATAAAGCTTTGCAAAAAAATGGAGATTTTCCTCACCTGTTAAGTCTAAATAAAGTGCATCGGATTGAGCCATATAACCAATATCCTTTAATAATTGCTGATGCGGAACAATGAAATCAAATACTTGAATAGTGCCTTTATCTGGTTTTAGCATACCCATTATCATTTTAATAAGTGTTGTTTTGCCGCAGCCTGAGGGCCCAAGTAAGCCCATTAACTGTCCCTTTGGAATAGCCAAAGAAAGAGGGGCAATCACTTGTTTATGCTTAAAGCCTTTTTCAAGGTTTTGAATAGAGATTGCATCGCTACCCATTACTATCACTCCTTCGCTGAACACAGTGTTGATGTAATGAAAATTTTACGGTAGCATATGGGCAAATACAATGAACAGTTTACAAACATGTGTTAAGTAAATGGAGGAGTAGGTATGTCGATACATGAACAAATGACATTTGAAACAAAGCAGGCCATTAAAAAAGCCTTTATTCAACAAATGGAAGAGGTAGGTTTTGAACGCGTAACCGTTAAAAATTTAGCATTAACCACCCATATTAATCGAGGTACATTTTATTTACATTATGCAGATAAGTTCGCAGTGATGGAGGATGTACAGCAGGAGCTATTGATGGAGCTAGAGCGTCATGTGAAAAAGGTGCAGCCAGTGGAAGCCTTTCAAACTTTACAAACAGGTCATCTTTATCCGCCATTTGTACACGTTATTACATGTATTAAAGAGCATGCACCTGCCTTTCGAGTTTTGTTAGGGGAGCAGGGTAGCCCTACATTTGCGAAAAAGGTAAAAACAATCTTTGGCACCCATATTTTAGATCGATTATCCATAATACGTGAAGAAGTGCAAGATCCAGAATTGCAACAATACTTACAAGCCTTTATCGCATCGGCCATTTTAGGTGTTATCCAGGAATGGTTGGACAAAGGGAATAAGGATTTAAATGCAGAGGAAATGGTGATGATTCATTTTCGATTACTAAGACTTGTTGGAACGCTTGTATCGTCTATATAAAAAAGAACATGAGGGGATAGCTCCTCATGTTCTTTATTTTTCATAGTAATCATTCAATGCCACTTCTAAACGCTCTTCTAAATGCTGTGAAATATAACGTAATACAAATTGTTCTTTCTCCATTTCAATTTCAGAGGATTTGAACATCTTTGCGAAAAAGCCTACTTTATTATTCACTGTAAATTGCTGTAATGCTTCCGTTCGTAAGGTAGAGACGATTTCATTTTCAATATGACGTTCTCTAATTTTTTGAACAATATCCTTTACGCTATTTTCTTGTAGCTCGAAAATTTGCTGTTGAAGGTGGTCATTTTCCTGCTTGAGCGCCAAAGTTTCTTGTTGAATCGTGTGAGCAAAAAAATTTTCATTAATATTCACTTGTAAAGTTTCGTGTCCATCATTTGGCACAAACTGAAAGAGACCTGTTTGCATCATTTGATGAAGAACGTTTCCAAGAACAGCTACTTTATGGGATAATTCCTCTGTATCACTGGTTGTGGCCGTAATTTGATGTTTTAATAGCTGGCCATTATCATCAATACCAAGCAAAAGCTTGATCCCTTTCACACGATATTCATCCTTTAATAATAAGATCATACGTAATTTGACGATAGCTGGTAGGTTTAAACGAATATTCCCATTTGCATTATGCGTGGTATTATCAAAAATATATTGCTCAAATGGCTTTAAATAATAGCGAAGCATCGCATCTGTACTATTAAACCAGCTAGCGACTTCTGCAATTGTATAGTGTTTGGCTTCATTGATGTCTGCTAAGTAAGCATCATTATAGAGAATTTCCTCTAAAGGCGTATGTTGTAGTACCACAAATAATGGGTCACCTTGCACAATTTCAAGTACCATTTCTTTTGTATTCTTTACTTTCAGCATCCTTTCACACCCCACTTTATTTTTTCCATCACGAAAATTATGCTCTATATAGGTTTCTATTCTACTAACCGCCATTCTATGCCTATTTTTTGTAAGAAATAATTAATAGATTGCCATATAAATAAATTCTTAGGTTAGTTAATAAATTTCCTCGTAAATCTTACAGAAAAAGTGGTGCATATAAGGATGATCGATTGTGCTTCTGATTAAAGTTGATGAATAGTGATAATATGATGTGTTTGCTGACGATGGGAAAGTATCTCGTGCATTGTAGCGAAAAGAGCCGTGTTGTTAATCAAAATTTGAATTTCTGTCTGTTTATATTGTTGTTGAAGATCAATAATATAATCTCGAATAATGGATAAATAAAAAGGGTTTTTAATTTCTACTTCAACGAAAAATGGCAATGTTAAATAAGGAAGCCTGATATTGCCTCCACGCCGAATCCAAACAGCTTCTTGCCTATAATAACGGATAGGCAATTGACGGTTACTAGCAATAAAAAGATCCATAGGAAGCCCCTCCTTTGAGTGTCTAAGAAAAGCCTAAAGAAAATAAATGCAGCTGTCAAAGAAAAGGATAGAAATAGCTGCTTGGCAGATATTTCTCTGATGAACAGCTTTTGTGGTGGATTGTATTTTAAAAGTGATGGATAGAACAAGGGAAGTAGCAGATAGTATCTCTAAAGTGAAGAATAGAACAGTTGAAGTGGTGGAAGAGCCTCAACATGAAGGATAGGAAGACAAAAGAGTCCAAAGGTGAAGGATAGAATGGCTGAAGTGGTGGATAGTCTTCGTTAGCATTTTTTATTTATGCTACACTCCATATCGTCTTGCTGTTTTTAGATAAAATAAAAAGTGAGCCTAGTTTTTGCTAGGCTCTCCCCTTAAACGAATTAGTGAATATCACGCTTCTTAAAGTTACCACCACGAACCTCAGAAACATCTGAAATCACCACAAAAGCCCCATCGTCGATATCTTTAATGATAGAGACTAGTTTAGTTTCCTCCATACGGTTAATAACGCAGTATAAAACCTCAGTGGGTTCATTAGAGAAGCCGCCACGTCCCTTAGTATAAGTAACACCACGCCCTAAACGAGCCTGGATAGCGTCGCCAATTTCCTCTGACTTGGCACTGACCACACGAACTTCTTTTGATTTTTCTAAACCAACTTGAATAATATCAATAACATTTTTCGCAATATAATAGGTTAATGCTGAGTATAGAGCACTTTCTAAGCCGAAAATAAAGCTTGCCCCTAAGAAGATAAAGGCATTAATAAATAGTATAATATCACCGACTGAAAATGGCACTTTACGAGATAGTAGGACAGCTAATACCTCCGTACCGTCTAAAGCACCACCATTCCGTAAGACAATTCCAATACCAACACCAAGCAAGATACCACCCGATAAAACAATTAGCAGGGGATCGCTTGGTCCTAAAATTGTTTCGACATCATGTAACAGAACTGTAGCAATGGATAACGCAGCAATACCTACACTGCTCATTAAAGCAAATGTTCTCCCTACTTGTTTATAGCCAATATAAACAAATGGAATATTTAAGATGAACAGTAGCACCCCTAATGGAATACCAAAAAGATGTGCACCCATAATACTAATCCCTGTAACACCGCCATCAATAACATTGTTTGGAATTAAAACTGCTTCCAGTGCATAGCCAGCAATAGCTGCACCAATAACAATCATAATAAATTTTCGTATGGTTTCTGATAACTTTCCTTTTTTCATCATCTTCCCCATTTCTTTCGACAAAATCGACCTAAGGTTTTGGAATAATATTGATCGCAATTGTTTTCGTCTCAACGTCCTTATTTGAGTCAACCATATTATAGTATTTGGTTAATAAATCGTTTAATTCACGATCGAAGCTTATGAATTGATCTTTTGTTAATGTCAAATCGGCTAAGGAAAAAGTGGCTAAATCTGCTGTGCTTTCTTTTTCATCAAGAGAATGTAAATAATTTTGATATTGTGATAACAAAGCCACTTGATAGTAGGAAATATAATTTAATTTTTGCTTCGTTGTAAGCTGTATCCAATCCTCCTTACTAAGTTTTGCTGCTCCTTCATTTAATGCATAAAACTTCTCTGTCACAGAACGAACTTTTCGCTCTTTCACAATTTTTATGATATTTTCATCGACTAAAATTTGGATATGACGATATAGAGTGGCTTGTGGTACATCTTTAATGACAGAAATCATCTCCAATGTACTTAAACCCTCTTCTTTATTGTGCATCAGAGCTTGTAAAATTTTCATTCTCACAGGATGCATTAATACCTCTGCTTTATTACGCATAAACCGATCCTCCTATCAGGAAAAATGAGATAGCATCAAGGGAAGCAATCAAATGTTCTCATATTGATAACATTATCAAAAAATATAATATATATTTTTTTAAAAGATGTACAGCAAAAAGATAATGCAATTTTTATTGCCTTTTGTTATCATTATCAATAATGATAATAAAGGGAGTTGAAAAAATGAAATTACATTATGGATTTAATGAATTCGATCAAATTGATTGGGGAAGCATTCTTCCAATCCTTGTACCTTTTTTACTGGTAGGATTTTTACTAATTATTATTGCATTAATGGATTTATATCGACATCGACACACCAGAGAAAATATTTTAATATGGGTAGTTATTATTTTGCTCTTTAATACAATTGGTTCTGTTCTATATTTCATTATTGGGAGAAAGGATGTCAATAAACGTGCGCTTAGAAATTAATAATATTACAAAAAAGTTTAAGCAAAAAACAGTCGTGAATAGTTTTTCAATGATGATTGATACGCATGAGTGTGTCGGACTTATTGGACCAAATGGGGCAGGGAAATCTACATTGATCCAAATTATTGCTGACATCCTGTATGCAGATGAAGGAGACATTCTTCTCGATGGGCAAAAGATTTCAGCGATGAAAAATCAAATCGGTTATTTACCACAGTATCCTAATTTTTTCTCATGGATGACCGCATTTGAAACATTATCGTTTATGGGTACACTTTCTGGTCTAGCAAAACACGATTTACAGAAAGAAATTCCAGTGCTATTAGAAAAGGTAGGCTTAGCAAATGAAGCACATTTTCATGTCGGGACGTTTTCGGGGGGAATGAAGCAACGCCTTGGCATCGCACAGGCATTATTGCATAAACCAGCTTTAATGATTATGGATGAGCCAGTATCAGCGCTTGATCCAATCGGTAGACGTGAAGTATTAAATCTATTAAAAGAGATTAAAAAAGAAACGACCATCTTACTTTCCACGCATATCTTAAGCGATGCAGAGGAAATTTGTGAGCGCTTTGCGGTCATTAAACAAGGTCATAAAATAGAGGATGCCACAAAATTAGAGCTGCTAGAGCGCTATCAAGAATCAGCGATCTTTGTGATGATTCGCCAAGAAGATACTAAGTGGTTAGCGAGGATTGAGCATTTACCATATGTTAAGAAAGTAGAAAGCTATGGAGATGGCTTTAAAATCCATGTCCATCACATGGAAGCTGATGCACAAAAGTTATTACAGCATGGACTAGATGCACAGGTATTGTTTTTGAAGTTTGAAGTAGGCATTCAAGAAAGCTTAGAAGAAATATTTTTACAATTGGTGGTGTGAGCAAATGAATTCTTTTCTGGCATTAAGTAAAAAAGAAATACATCAAATGGTAAGGGAGTTTAAACTAGTTTGGCTTCCCATTGTCTTTATCTTACTAGGGCTTACGCAGCCAATTATGATGTATTACTTGCCTGTTATTTTACAATCGATGGGTGGCGTTGAGGGGATCATCATTGATCCAGCAATGACCAAACCTGAAGGACGAGAGGTGCTTGCCTCAACACTCAATTCACAATTTGATCAGCTAGGTATTATTATTTTAGTCGTTGCTTCGATGAGTATTATTCAGGGAGAAAAAGCCAATGGGATGATGGCATTTATCCTTACAAGACCTGTATCAATAGCATCCTATTTAAACAGCAAAATCATGATCCATTATCTTTTAGCTGTGATTTGTATCACTTTAAGCTATGCAGTGTCCTATGGTTATTCAGCGTATTTATTCACGCTTGTTCCTTTTAAAGAGGCTTTGTGGGCTTTAGCTTTTTACTGTGTTTGGTTATTGTTTGTGATCACGTTTGTGACGATGATGAGTACGTTTTTCAAAAGCCCTGCCTTCATTGCTCTAATCAGTGTTGTTGTGCTATTAATATGTCGCTTTATTGCTGGCTTACATCCTTTCATAGACATTATGAATCCAGCAAGTAATAGCTTGTTTGCCACCAATATACTAATGACAGGTAATATAGACAAGTGGTATAGCATCCATAGTGTTGTCACACTGTTATTGGTGCTTTTAATGATCGTGATGATGCAAAGTTATATGGCGAAAAAGAAATGTTAACCTGAATGAGGTGAAGAAATTGTTAACGATAGAAAATTTACAGAAATCGTATGGACAATGCGATATTTTAAAGGGAGTAGATTTAAGGGTAGAAAAGGGAGAAATATTGGGATTTGTTGGTGGGAATGGTGCGGGTAAAACAACAACATTAAATTGTATTACGGGGTTAGTAGAGCAAGATGATGGTACAATCATCATTAACAATGTGCCAAAATCACAGTCACTTGACTATAAAAGGCAATTTTATTTTATTCCTGATACGATTCAAGTGTTTCCAAATATTACTGCCTATGATTGGATACACTTTGTTTTGCAACTATATGAAGAAACGGATCATACAAAGCTCCAATATTTTATGAATGTCTTTGGAATGGAAAAAAGTATTGATAAACCATTGGGCTCGAATTCGTATGGAATGCTTCATAAAATGGCGTTAATTACTGCTTTTACGATTCATCCATCTATTCTTATTATGGATGAGCCACTAAATGGTTTGGACCCTCTTGCTGTTGTTGCTTTTAAAAATTGTATGAAGGGCTATGTAGAAAATGGCGGAACCATTATCTTCTCCACGCATTTATTAGATGTAGCAGAAAAAATTTGTCAATCGATTGCATTTTTAAAGGATGGAAAAATTGTTTTGCATGAGCGTGTAGAGCATTTGTTGGTAAATGGCAGCTTAGAGGCTATGTTTTTGGAGAAGCAAGCTAATGAAGAATAATATACCATTCATAAAAATTTTTTTAACATCCTTGTATGCCAAGCCAAAGCAGCCGATGATTCAGGTACTGCTAGTGCTTGCCATCATTTATATAGCCATCCAGTATACAGTGCTTAATTTAATGATCTACTTTATAGCAAGCCCAGAGGAGTTTTTATTTTACACGATTCTTCTTTCAAATGCCATCACCTATATATTAATAGCCTATTTTGCTATTTCGGTCGTATTTAGCCAAAAGGATTTCTTTATACTTGCTCAGTTGCCTATTCCTACGGAGCGGATTGTGATGTCGAAAATCGTAAGTGGAGTTGCTTTTCCCATAATAGCAGTAAGTATCCTATCAATACCGACATTTATCCTATTATTAATCGAATTTAAGCTAGGCATTGCTATAAAATCAATATTCTTTATGGTTGTAATAAATGGTTTAATTACCTTATGCCTGTTATTTATATTATCCATTTTAAATCATGTTCGGACGGCTTTTATTCAGCCATCTGTGTATTTGCTAGCTAGAATGATGGTGATGTTAGCTATTGGAACAAGTCCAGTTATCTACTTTATAGCAAAAGAATATCGTGCAATCAGCATGATTTTAGAGGATTTTGATAGTTCAACGATATCAGACTTTCTTGGTTTAGGTTATCGTTTTGCCATGCAACAGCCATTGGTTGAACTATTCTATCCATGGTATTCTCTGCAAAGTTTCTTGTTATTATTCGTACTATGCTTATTATTATTTAAGGCAACCATCAAGATAATTGCGTCTAAGTATTATGAGCATGGCTTGCTTGTAAGTAGCGTAGAAAAAACGGCTAAGGTTTGGAAATGGGGCAGTAAAGGAACGTGGGGTAATTATTTGCAGCATGAATATTGGATTATCCAAGTTGAACCTTACTTTAAAATGCATGCCATTTTAGGGATGATTTTAACGCCCATCTGTACAATTATCTTTTTAACGATTTTTCAGATGAATATACTACAGGCTGACTGGCTTGCTCATTTTGAATCTTATCTCTTTGCCTATATGGTTTTATTGTTGAGCTGTACAAACAATATTAGCGGAACACCTTATTCGAGAGAGGGGAAATACTATGCATCAAGCATCACACTACCTTTCGACCCACAAAAAATTTATAGAGCAAAAGTGATGATTTCCACATGCATCAGTACAATAGCAGTTGTTATAAGCTATATTATTTATACGCTATTTGGTAAAGGCGACATAACAACCATATTATTGTTGTTAATTACGGTACTGTTAGTGATTGCCTATAATATCTTATCTCCTCTTTATGATAGAAAACATCCATTACTTGACTGGACAAATCCATCAGAGGCCATTAAATCTAATCCTACTGTATTAATTAGTTTGGTATATGGATTACCATTATTGCTAATCATTGCACTTCTTCATGTTAGTTTGCTTATTTTTGATATTTCCCCATTGATGGCAACAGTCATTATTTTGATAGTTGTAATTATATTCATATATAAACTATTCAATAGCACGATAATGAAAGGTTATGTAGATCATTGAAGATAAACATAGATCGAAAGAATAAAATCCCTTATTATCAGCAACTAACACGCCAGCTTCTTTTAGGAATAGCGACAGGAAATTTACAGCATGGGGACCAGCTACCCTCGATTCGTGATTTAGCAGGGCAAACAAATCTCAATTATCACACCGTTCATAAAAGCTATAAGGAGCTTCAAAAAATGGGCATTATTACGATAAAGCCTTCTTCAAATGCATTTGTTATTACTGAAAAATCGGATAAAGCAAAGAATGCTACCCAACAACAACTGTCTATAAAAATCGAACAACTAGTGATAGAAGCTTGTGTTTTAGGGATGAGTAGGCAACAACTTCAGCAGGTATTTCAGGAGAAATTAAGCAAATATTATACAGATAATAGGCAGTACGATTAATCTTTATAAAAAAATTGCTTTAAAAAAATATTTAAAAGCGATGGGCTAGGAAAATGTCCATCGCTTAACTATTTTTTGATAACGCTATATTAAAAACATCGCTACTATTGTTGTCACAACAAGCCCAATCACTACAGGAATTAAGTTACGTCGTGCCAGTTCAAAGGGACTTACATTACAAATAGCAGCGGCTGGGATTAATGCCCAAGGAATCAATGTTCCGCCGCCAATCCAAATAGCTGTGATTTGCCCTAAAGCTGTTAAAGTTGCCGTACCACCACCAATAGCATTGCCAAACAAACTACCAACAGAGCCTGCGAGAGAAATTCCGGAGAAGCCTGAACCATCTAATCCAGTAATAGCGCCCACCACTGTTAATGTTACAACGGCTATTTCCTTTGTTAAAGGTACCACTGCGGCAAGACCAACACCAAGGTCATTGACAATACCATGCGAGGTAGCGGGCAAATGGTCGCCGATAATTTGAATAAAGCCAACATCACCAAGGTAGAAGAAGGCAGCAATTGGGATTACTGGTCCGAAGACTTTAAAGCCGAATTGAAATCCTTGAATTAAATAGCTTGTTGTCTTTTCAAGCCCCTCTGATTTATGAGCAACAATACTAAGTAACAGTAGGATAAAAACAGAGGTTCCTCCGATTAAAGCAGTAGCATCGCCACCTTGTAATTTAAAGACAGCCATTGCCATAACATCTAAAATGAAAGCGATAGGAATAAGCACAGCAAAGAATCGTTTTTGCCCGATAGACAGTAAATTTTCCTCCATTGCTTGTGTACTATCTTCATTTTCCTCGCTGACAGTGTTTAAAAGGAATGTGCCTCTTTTCATATCACGTCGTAAAAAAATATAAGCAACAATTGTCGTTACAACGCCCATCGTGATAACAAGTGGAATACTAGCTGATACAACATCCCCAACAGGAATACCCGCAGCATCAGCCGTTAGCTTTGGAGCTCCTTGTATGACAAAATCACTCGATAACGCAATGCCATGCCCAAATAAATTCATCGCCATGGCAACGCCCAGTGCTGGCAGACCCGCACGAATCGCCACAGGCAATAGTACCGCTCCTAACAATGCAACAGCAGGAGATGGCCAGAAAAACCATGAGATCAGCATCATTAATAAACCAATCGTCCAATAGGCAAGAGCTGGTGTTTTAATGATCTTTGTGAAAGGAGCAACCATGACCTCATTGATACCTGAAGTCATCATCACTCGACTCATCGCAACAATAATAGAAATAATAAGAATCGTTGATAACAGCTCAGTTATCGCATAAATAAAGCTGTTAAAAACCCCACTTATGGACGAGGTAAAATCGCCAGTCGCCCCAATCGCTAGCATAAAGATGCCTACTATACAAATGAGGGTGGTATCGCGACGTTTAACCATAAATCCGATGATGAGCACAATAAAAACCACGTAAATCCAATGGAGAGCTGTGAATTCAATCCCCATACGTTTCCCCCTCAATATTCTGATTCTATAGAATATGAAGAGAAAAAAAGATGGTGATGATTTTAAAAAATTTAACTTAGGCGAAAGCTAAACAACAACCAAAAAGGTATTTTAAGTTATACCCAAAACAAGATATTTGAAAGAAATGAATTTATAGATTAAAATACTTTTATAGATTATCGATAATCTATAATCCATAATATATAACGCTTTTAGCTAATCACCCTATACACTGAACTATGTTAAAATGAAAAGATATAAATTTATTGGAGTGGTTTAATGGGGTTTGATGAAAATTCAATTTCAAAAAAAACAATTTCTGAGCAAATAGCTGAACGATTATTATTTCGCATATTTTCAGGTTACTATGAACAAGGTCAGCGCTTAATAGAGGCAGAAATTGCAAAGGAGTTACAAGTAAGTCATGCACCTGTCCGTGAGGCCCTTTATCTTTTACAAAAAGATGGTGTAGTTGAAAAAGTACAACATAAAGGTGTAAGAGTGAAGATTATAACGGATCAGGAATTAAAGGATTATTTGGAAGCGCTTTATAACCTATTGGATATTGCACTTACAACGTGTGAATCTAAATGGACTGCCGATTTGCAAAATGAACTATTACTTCGTTTTGAAGCGATGAAGGAAAGAAAGTCTGCCGAAAATATTTATGAATATGTTGTTTCGTTTGCCCACTTGTTACAATTGTTTTTTGATGTTACAGGAAATATTGCCATGCTACGATTCTTTAAAGAAACAATATTCGTTACAAATGTAGCGGCGCAAACAAAATGGAAAATGAATCTAGTTGAATCCTATCATATGTCCATCAATACTTTTATCAAGTGTATAGAAGTGTCGGATTTTGATCATGCACGAGTGGCTATTAAGGATGTTATTTTATGGTACCAATTTAAATAATTTTATGGGGGTAACATACATGAAAGCTGCAGTTTGGCATGGTGTGAAAGATATTAGAGTCGAAGAGGTTGAATTACGCGCTTTAAGAGAAGAAGAAGTGAAAGTAAAAGTAGCATGGGCTGGAATTTGTGGGAGTGATTTGCATGAATACGAAGAAGGTCCGGTTTTCGTACCAGTTGATGAAAAAGCTGCATTAACAGGTGAAGTTGCCCCACTTACAATGGGACATGAATTTGCTGGTATCATCGAAGAAGTTGGCGCTAAGGTGACTGACTTTAAGGTTGGGGACCGAGTTGTCATCAATCCTACATTAACATATAGAAATAAACATGAAGAAGTCGATCGTTATGATGGATTTAACTTCATCGGTTTACATGGAAACGGTGGATTTGCGGAATATGTTAATGTCCCTGTAACAAATATACATCGTTTAGCAGATAACTTAACATTACAAGATGGTGCACTGGTAGAACCAATGGCTGTTGCTGTACAGGCTGTCAAAGATGCTGGGGTTACATTAGGCGATTCTGTTGCTGTATTTGGGGCTGGACCAATTGGATTATTAACAGTAATTGCTGCAAAAGCATCTGGTGCTAGTAAAGTTATCGTATTAGATTTATCGGATGATCGATTAGAAAAGGCAAAAGAATTAGGTGCAACCCATGCTATTAACTCAGGTAAAGAAAATCCTGTACAAGCTGTTCGTTCGATTGTTGCAGATGGGGTTGATGTATCCTTTGAGGTTGCAGGAGTTGCTCCTACCTTTAAACAAGCAATTGATGTAACAAAACCTCGTGGAAACATGATGATTGTGTCGATTTTTGCAAGACCAATCGAATGGAATCCAATGCAACTTACAAACACAGGCGTTAATGTATTATCTTCCATTGTTTATACACCGTCCATTTTCCAAAGAACAATTGATGCAATGAGCGCTGGTCAACTAAATCCACAAGGTATTATCACAAGTCAAATTGAACTTGATGAGATCGTTGATAAAGGATTCCAAACGTTAACAAACGACAAATCACAATCTAAAATTTTAGTTGCGATAAGTGGAGAAAACTAATGAAATTGATAGATGAATATAAATCTATTCTTACAAAGAGAGTATGGCTTATTACAGTCATGCTCTTTTCTTATAGTCTGCTTGATTTTGATTCAAAATTGTTTTTCAAAGGATTTGATGAACTTAATTGAGGGGGAGGGGTATAGCAGCTTAAGAAAAAATGACAAAAGGAATCGACAATGAACTTCTCGATCCCTTCAGTAATATAACTTAATTTCTTTCTCTTGCCCTCTGTGTGTCTCTAATATTCTTTTGAACCGTTATAGATGCAAATAAACTAAGAACAAATGACATACCATAAAACCCTTTTTCACTTAAAACAATACTTCCAGCATTATATAACCCAATGCCCATTAATGAAATAGATACAATCAGTGCAACCCAACTAATACCATAATAAATATTAGTAACTGGTATGCCCTCTTCTTTATCTCTTACTGCTTTTTGTAAAGATATTGCTGAATAGAGTCCAAATACTAAAACAGCTAGGTAATATCCTTTTTCGTTTAGTTGCATCGTTGCATTAAACAAGCCTATAAAATAAGCAGTAACACCTATTAACAATGCTGCCCAGGAAGCACCCTTGAAAGCAGCAGTCGGTTCTCCCTCTTTTCTTTCTACTTTGATTTTCGGATCAGGTTGTTTACTCTTATCTGATGAAGTCTCATTTTGATTAGACAATATCTTTCTCTCCCTTCTATCACTATATAAAAACATTCTATCATTCTATGGGAATGTTATGAGAACAGAAATTTCTCTAAATCTCGCTTTTGGTAAACTTGACTGTTATTGTGTTGGAATATAACTAGTCAATGTGCCTTCATCAAATGTAAAGATATCATTTTGTTCCTTGGTACATTTCAACTGTGGGCCACGCCGAGAATAATTTTTTGCTGTCCTTTGTTGCAATTCCTTTTTTAGTTGGTACTAACATAGGAATCATTTGTACGGAGTGCCTCAAAAATAGCCCTCAACTGTACGAATGTTGTATGTACCCCATTACAGATAAGAGCTAGGTGTATAACTTTATTTCAAATTATTCAAATAGATAGCTAAATATGTTAGGTGGATGTGGTTGCATATTGTTAGTATGTCCATTGCCATTTTTGATTTATAGCAACAATTCAAAATGGTTGATGATGGCTCTGTTATGGTATAAATAAAGCTGTTAAAAACCCCATTAATGGATGATGTAAAATCTTTAGTTGCCATAATCGCTAGCGTAAAGATGCCTGCTACACAAATGAAAGTGATATTACGGCATTTGATCATAAAAAACAGCGTAAATCCAATGGGAGCAGTGAATTTAATCCCCATACATGTCCCTTCACTATTCGACCTGATTCTATAGAATATGAAGAGAAAAAAGGTTGGTGATGATTTAAACTGTACCCTATAAGATAGACACTTGAAAAAAGGTCATCTTACAGGGTATTTTTGTTTATAATGAAGGAAAAAACGAGCGATGGTAATTAGTATGACTAAAAATTTATAAATAAGGAATTCGATGTTGGGAACTACATAATAATGTCCATCTGTTTACTTATACGTGAAATAAGTGAACAGATTTTTGTTTTAGGACAATGATTGACATTTATCCAAATAAATCATTGCGTTTTTTTCATTGTTTCGCCCTTTCATAAAATCTATAATAACTCTGTAAATGATAATCATTTTCAATTGAAGGAAATCAGAAAGGGGTAACAAATATGAAGCAGTATATAGAAAAGCGAATTATGCTATGGGGGAGTTTCCTCTTAATGCTATTGGTATTAGTGGCATGTAGTAACAACGCATCTGACTCACAGGAAAAGGAAAACGAGAAAGCAGCTCAATCTGATGTACAAGCAGAGGAAAGTGAGACAACTGTTCCATATACAACGATTACAGGTGAACAGGTTGAAATACCTGCAGATCCAAAAAGAGTGGTTTATATTGGTCAGACGATTGGTGATTTCTTGGCGATGGATATTCCGGTTGTTGGTAATAACCTCCCCCAAGATTCTCCTAGTTACTATGAAGGCAAACTTGAAGGGATCGTTGATATTGGAAATCCTGCTAACTTAGAGACGATTCTGACTTTAAAACCTGATCTGATTATTAATGGTTATTATAAGGCAGATCCAAATCTTAATGAAGAATTATCAAAAATTTCCACTATTATTCCCTTCAACCCAGCTCTTCCTTATACAGAACGTGTAAAGGAGATGGGGAATATCCTAGGTAAACAGGAAGAGGTAGCTCAATTGCTTGCTAAGTTTGAAACAGAGTCTAAAGAAATGTTTGACAAGTTTCAATTAACAGAAGGGGAAACCGCAACAGTTTTCTATCAGCTAGGAAAGACGCTTTATGTTATGGGTGATCGTAGCCTAGGTGCTATTATTTATGGGAAAAATGGCTTTGCTGTCCCACCAGCAGTACAAAAGAATATTATTGATGTAGAAGGGGTATCTTTCCTAGAGGTTTCCGAAGAGGTGCTTCCTGAGTTTGCTGGTGATCATTTGTTTGTAATTGTACAAGAGGATAGTGAAAGTGAAGCAGAAGCTGATCGGCTGCTACAAAGCCCGATATGGGGAACTTTGCCTGCTGTCAAAAAGGGAAAAGTTTATGTTGTTCCTAATGAATGGAATACAGATAATTTATTAGCTTTGAAGCAATTGTTCCAAAAGCTACCAGAGTGGATGCGCAAACAGTAAAAATTGTATCCGTCCAATCAATTTTTAAACCGCTAGTATTCTAAATAGCACATACTCGAACAATCGTTGATAGTGGGTCATTATATGTTACAATTATGATAATGAGAATCATTTTCAATGTTTGGAGAGTTGCTTATGAATCTGACATCCTTATATATTAGACTACAACACTATGATCGATTTCAAGTTGATCGAATAATGTCAGCTACTAGCCATAATGAGGGAATAAATAATCATGAAACAAATTTATGCACATTATTGATAGCACTCAGTCCTGCCATACGACTGTATGTAGACAAAATGGCAATCGATCTACGACAAGGAAGCTGCACGCTCATTTTACCTATACAAAGCTACACGGTAGAGTCAAGTAACAAAGAGGCACAGCTTGCTCGCTTTACCTTTGAAATCTTTGAAGTAGAAGGAATGACTTTGAACCGAATTGCTCATCCACCCCTGCTTCATGGTTATCCCTATCATCTGCTGTTTTCTCAAGTCAAGCAGGTATTAGGAAATGAAGCATCGAACAATAATCAATTTTGTTCCTCTCTATCCGCATTAGAAATGGCCATGTTGCAAGGTAGACTTCAGCAAATACTAGCTATGATGGTTCAGTTAGATGAACAAGCTAACCAGTTACAGCACGAAGAAAAGACAAAATTGGTTCAACAAACTGTACAGTACATAGAACAGCACTATGATGAGGACTTGACAGTTGAACAATTAGCTAACATGGCTGGAATGGTAAGATGGCAATATAGTCAAAAGTTTAAAATATTGACCGGTAAAAAGCCGACGGATTATTTGACTCATGTACGTATAAACCAGGCAAAAAAAATTCTAAGTAATTCAACTGAGCCATTGAGAAAAATAGCTCGACAAATTGGGTTTAAGGATGAATATTATTTTAGTCGATGCTTTCATAAATTAACCGGAAACACCCCACGTGAATATGCAAACATTCAACTTCATACTCCAGAAAGAACAGTTATCGATTCATTTGGTAGAAAGATTCATGTTCCTAAAGATGCAACACGTATTGTGACTGATGGCAAATTTACACTTGGGGAATTACTTGTTCTAGGCATACCTCCTATAGGGGCGGCCATCTCAATCATGAAAGATAACGTGGTTTATCACAATAAATTAAGGAACATTCATAGTATTGGGCATTGGGTAGATCCGGATAAAATCGCACAGCTGCAGCCAGAGTTATTATTGCTTAGCTATTTTCATCCTGAACATGATTTGCAGAAACTAGATGCGATTGCTCCTACTATTATACTGAATAGCAAGTTTAGTCTATTTGAGCGGTTACGATATATCGCTAAACTATTTGAACGGAGTAAAGCGGCAGAGAAGTGGATTTCTACATATGAGAACAAAGTAAGATTGGTACGTAGGCAATTAGCAGATGTTTATGTTGCTGGGGAGACGGCTACTGTTTATCTCAAGTTAGATACTAAATATTATGTTATGTGTCAGACTGGATTGGCTGCAAGCTTGTATGAATCTCTTGGCTTTCGTCCTACTCCTAAGGTAATGCAGCTAATCGAGCAAGGGCAAGCATGGATAGAAATTCAGCAGCATCAAATAAATCACTATGCTGGAGAGCGTAATTTTATCTTAGCTTCTCCTCAAGAATTACAAACGATTGCTCACTGTCCACAGATCGCCACTTTAGCCGATTTAACTCCCAGTAAAACACATTTCGTAGATTTTATATGGAATCATTGTGATCCGATCACACGTGAGCGGTTGTTAGAGATATTGCCATATATTTTTAAGAAGAAAATGATGTAATTAGAGGTTTAGCCTTATAAAAGATACATCCCTAGTATGTGAAGCGTTATCTTGTCTACTCTTCATTAAGGTTTGATAAAAATCATCTACTTAAAGTTAAACTTATGAAAAATTGTACTTAAACTAACGTAGCAGTGTAAACGTAAATATTTTTAAAAATATGGGGACAATCACTCTTATTACGTTTACATCTATCGGATCGGGAGTTGTGAAATAAAAAGGCATTTGGCTTCTTGAGATTAGTTAAAAACTTGACAAAAAAATTTATTTATGCTATAATTTACATTTATTAAAATAAAATATATAATAGGATTCTCCTGGCCAGGGGAATCCTATTTTTTGTTTTAAAATGAAGGAGCGTGTTTATATGAAGAAAGGTGAGTCAAGTTTAACTTCATTAATATCAGCTTTTGGCAGATCCTATCATAGTCAATTTGATACCCCTAAAATTTTTAATGATTATCTATATAAATTGAACTAAAGCTTCTATCTCCTTCAAAATGGGTAAAGAATACAAACTTATTGTCGAAAGGATGATCCCACATGTTACGCAATGAACAACGAGAAGAACTTCAAACGGCGATGCGACAAACAAAGGATAAGCGACTATTTGAGCGGTATCAGACTGTATTTCTACACCTTGAAGGAAAAAATAACGTTGAAATTGCGATGATCATTCAACGCAATCGAGCAACTGTTGGTGAATATATTAAAGCCTATAAAAAAGAAGGCATAACAGGTTTACGCATGGGGATTTCTACAGGTAAACCACATCGTTTGACCATCGAACAACGTGCTGAGTTGGCTGAGATTGTCACAACGAAAACGCCTGCTGATGTGGGATTTGCACCGTATACGAATTGGACGCTCGCGTTACTCGTTTCACTCGTGAAACGTGAATGGGCTGTGTCCTATTCTTTACGTGGCATGTCTAAATTATTAGAACGCATGCAATTTAGTCATACGCGCCCTACCTATACGTTGGCGAATGCGGACCCAGAAAAGCAAAAAACATTTAAAGAAGAAACATTTCCTGCTTTAAAAAAAGCTATTGTATGAGGAAATCGATCACCTTCTCTTTCAAGATGAGTCCATGATTCGTGACTACCAAGCCATTCAAAAGTCATGGTTTCCAAAAGGGAAACAGCGTCAAATCCCCACATACGGTAAGCATCAAGGCGTGAAATTAATCGGTACGTTAAATTATGAAACAGGTGAAATCTTCTGCGTCGAAGAAGAGAAATACGATGCAGAAGTCTTCCTGCGTTTCTTAGAAAAAGTCATTGCTCATTACCCAAATGGAAAAATTGTCATGATCCTCGATAACGCTCGCATTCATCATGCGAAGCTCATTCAGCCTTTTTTAAAGCTGCATCAAAATCGATTACAACTGGTGTTTTTACCACCTTACAGCCCGCAATTGAATTTAATTGAGGGGCTATGGAAATGGTTGAAAGACAGCGTCATTCATAATGTCTTTTTTTCAAGTACATCGCAAATCAAACTCGCTGTTCGTGAATTTATCCGTTGTCAAAGTGAAGATACACAAGGTATAATCGACCGACTTTGTGTTAGGTTCTAAAGTTCAATCTATATAGATAAAAATTTAATTTCACAAAAAGAATTTAATAACATTAAAGAGAATATGGTTCAAGGCATACATTTCTTCAACAAAGATATCGCGCAAAAATTTAACGGGGATACAGAAGAAATATTAAAATGGATTACACAGATTCAACTTTCTCCAACACCTCTGGCACGTGCTGCCTATTGTGAAAAAGTATTACTTAATGAAATGATGTTAGGGTTAAAACAATATGTCATACTTGGTGCCGGGTTAGATACTTTTAGTTTTCGACATCCAGAATTGGAAAACACCTTAGAGATATTCGAAATTGATTATCCTTCCACACAGGAATTTAAGAAGAAAAGATTAGATGAAGCTAATGTTAAAATTCCGTGTAATCTTCATTTTGTTTCTATGGACTTCACTAAAAAGTTTTCCTATCAAAATCTAAAAGATGAAGGATTTGGTCATCAAAAAACTTTCTTTAGCCTTTTAGGTGTTTCTTATTATTTAACGAAAGAAGAAATGACAAGTTTAATAGATAATTTATTCGCCAAAGTCCCATCAGGAAGTTCCATCGTTTTTGACTATGCAGACGAAAAACTCTTTGATGAAAAGGGAATCTTTAATAGAGTTGAAAATATGATAAAAATGGCTTCGGCAAGTGGCGAACCAATGAAGTCATGCTTTTCTTATTATGAAATGGAGAGAATGTTAGAAAAAGCTGGTTTACTCATTTATGAACATCTATCACCTAGTAAAATTAATGAACTGTATTTTGACAATCGACAAGACTACCTATCAGCCTTTGAAACCATTCACTATATTCATGCTGTAAAAAAACATAATTAAAGATACTTATGCTTTAAAAGAATGTATCTGTTAAGTGACCAAATAATTTTTTGAAAATATATTTTTATCTATTTTATTGCAAAGCAGATAAATACAATTTTTTTAATATAGTGACTATAGAAACAACTTTATCCAGTAGTAACAAAAGATTTGCAGGCGAAAGTGAAGTAGCATTTATAGGCTATAAGATTCCCATTTCAAACCAATAGGGACAAACACTCTGTAAAAACAAAGGTTAAGGCTAACACGACAAGCGTTTTCATAGGATGTGAAGTTCTTAGCTTGTGTGCCTCTATTACCAATCAGTGGGAGACAGGTGAAAACTCCCACTGTCCTTTATAAAAGTGATGAAATAGATTTGAATTTTAAAAGTGCTTAGAATAATTAAATACATAAAAAGAAGAAAAAGGTATTTACTTCTTTTTTATATACTGTATACTTATTTGTAATAAATTACTATAATTAGATAAAATTATTTCATTAACTTTAATGTGTGAAAAGTTTTTAGAAACGAGAGGAGTATAAGGTGAAAAACAAAACTGTTTTATTGACTGGGGCTAGCGAGGGGATAGGATTGGAATTAGCAAAAATATTTGCCGAAAATGGGAATAAACTTATTCTGATTGCTCGAAACCATAAAAAACTAGTTGAGGTTTCCAAAATGCTAAGTTCACTAACAGAAGTAATTATAATCAACAAAGATTTATCAAAAATAGGAGCAGCAAAGGAAATTTATGATGAAATAACACGAAAGGGCGAACAAATTGATATTCTTGTTAATAATGCTGGGATGGGATTGCAAGGGTATTTTCATCAACTTTCAGAACGAGAACAGCTATGTATGATTCAGTTGAATATAATGGCTTTAACTGAGCTTACGCATTTATGTACACAGGATATGCTGAAAAATGGCTTTGGTCGAATAATGAATATAGCTTCTATTTCATCTTTTATTGCTACTCCAAGTATGGCTGTTTATGGAGCAACTAAAGCTTATGTTTTGTCTTTTTCAGAGGCATTACATATAGAACTTCAGAACAAAGGAGATTTTGTTGTAACGGTTGTATGTCCAGGACCTACTAAAACAAATTTTTCTAAAAATAATAGTATGAAACAATTAAATCAAGTAACAAATATTGTTGGTACTAAATCAAAAAAAGTTGCTGAAATAGCTTACCGTTCTTTAGAGAAGAAAAAAAATACCAATATTCCGGGTATACGTTACAAAGTTGCTATAATGAGTATGAAATTCCTACCAAGAAGTATCGTTCAATTTTTTATTGGTAAATTAATGCTTAGTAAATAAGTAAAGGTTAATAGATAATTTAAATTTTTAAAATAGAGTTAGTTGTATGAATAACTAACTTAACATTTATTCATTAATTAGAAGTAAATCAGAGGGAATTTTGTGACAAATCTTATAGAAAGGGAAAGTAGATATTGAAATTGATTATAGCAACTGGAGATTTAATATAATAACCTATTTATCACCAAATCCAAAAAAGGCAAATTACTTTTAGCCATAATTAAATACATAGTGGAGGCGTTTTTTATACATTAAATAGTGTAATGCCTAAATTAGAGCTTCAAATATAGGGCTTGCATCAATCACTTAAAGTGGTGTAAGCAGGGTATGGCATGACTTTAGCACCGTCCTATAGTGTGATAGAAAGTATAGTAAATGGAAAACTAGCTTGAGTGTACGGCGAATACAGGCAGAAATTCAGCAAAGTTTATGTATATGTATGCGCAAATTAGATATAGTGGAGCATTCTTTTATTCAATATTTACAATAACATTTAAACGCTATGATTTATAAGTTTTTACTTCTCGCGACTGTTGTTAGAGTGTTGTATTAAGTGAATCGGTAAAATTCTTTATGATAGAAAGTTTTTAACGCTATTCCAAGGGCATGATCAATTGTGGATATAAAGTAATATACAAATTTATTTGCCATAGATGCGAATAAATTGACATGAGAAGCTGTTGTACAACCATGAAGCTTATAACTTACATGTTCTAAAACTATTTGCAAACATGTTGATCACTATCATTAATAATAAAAAAGTTGGGTAAATCGTAGAAACAGCGAATTCTCAGTTTTAACACTTGAGGTAATCCTTATTTTTCCCTCTACTAAAAATAATTTTATTCTATTTATATTGCTACATTAATGAAAATAGTAATGATTACTATTTTCTTTTATGTTACCATATAAAAGTATTAAAAATTAACTTAAATTTGATAAGTGTTGAAAAGGAGTTCGTGAATGTTGAAAGTAGATACGATTAATCACAAGCTGAAAACTCTATTTCATAGTGATGAAGCTTTTCTAAATCAGCAAGAAGGCTTAAAGGATGTGCAGCAGCAAAAGGGGAATTTTGAGTTTGACATTCAAGAAGTAGGGATATCGAATGTCAAATTACCGATTATTTTAAAAGAACAAGAGAGATTACAGACTCCTTTAGCAACAATCAAACTGACAACATCTTTAAAAAGCAATGAGCGGGGTACACATATGAGCCGGCTTATTCAAAATCTCGAACTATATTTAGCAAAGCCATTGACACTGCCATTAGTAAAAGAATTAGTCCAACAAATAGCACGTTCGTTAGCACAAGAGCGTGTTGATTTAGCAATTGATTTTCCATGGGTCTTTGACACAACTAGCCCTGTTATGCAATTAACAAGCACGCAGCATGCTAATCTACAGCTAAACATTAGCTACGATAGTCCCCAGACAATGGAGCTATGGGTTGTGATGAAAATAGGCGTCACAACGCTATGTCCATGCTCTAAAGAAATAAGTATGTATGGTGCACATAATCAGCGTGGCTTTATTACAATGCAAGCGAAGGTAGATGAAACAGCAATTAGTGACAACTGGAAACATGACTTAAAAAACATTGCTTTATCGAATGCCAGCGCCCCTATTTATAATGTCTTAAAACGTGAGGATGAGAAATTTGTGACGGAGGAAGCCTATCAAAATCCAAGGTTTGTTGAAGATTTAGCGCGATTGGTGGCAGCGGATTTGGAAGAAGTACACTGGATTAAACATTATAAAGTGACTTGTGAAAATGAAGAATCCATTCATTTACACAATGCAATTGCTGTCATTGAAAGCAATAAATAACGTAAGGTGGGGGATAGATGGTACTTTCAGATCAAACAATACAAAGCTTACTTAATAATGCATCTATGAAAATTCAACCATTAGGAACAAAGCAAATACAACCTGCTTCTGTCGATTTAAGATTGGGTAATCATTTTTTAAAGGCTATGCCTAATGAAGATAATTGCTTTAATATTGCTCAAGCAATGGCGTATGAAGAAATAATAGCAGAGAGGATGACTATCCCTCCAAAATCCTTCCTGTTAGCGACAACGAAAGAATATATAGAGTTGCCGAATTTTTTAACAGCCTTTGTGGAGGGAAGGAGTTCTATAGGAAGAATGGGCTTATTTATTCAAAATGCTGGCTGGGTTGATCCTGGCTTTGCGGGGCAAATCACGCTGGAATTATTTAATGCCAATGATACAGCAGTCGTTATAGAAGAAGGGATTCGAATTTGCCAGCTCGTCTTTGTTAAAACAGATCTACCTGTTGCAAATGCATACAATGGAAAATACAAATATCAAAAGAATGCAGTAGGCAGCAAAATTTATTTAGATCAAGATAGAGAATAAAAACTTGCAATATGATTTGTTTTATGATTTACTTTGTAAGTATTAAATCGTAATCATTACTATTTAAGGAGGTTCCTTATGAAAAAAATACCAGTAACAGTGCTTAGCGGCTATTTAGGTGCGGGAAAAACAACTATTCTCAATCATATTTTACAAAATGAAAAAAATCTTCGAGTGGCTGTCATTGTCAATGATATGAGTGAAATTAATATTGATGCAGAGCTAGTGGAAATGGGCAGCGGCATCTCTCGTACAGAGGAGAAGTTTGTGGAGCTGTCAAATGGCTGTATTTGCTGTACATTGCGTGAGGATTTATTAATTGAAGTACAGAAATTAGCGGAAAGAGGCAATATCGATTATATCGTTATTGAATCAACAGGGATTAGTGAGCCAATTCCAGTGGCACAAACATTCTCGTATATTGATGAAGAATTAGGCATTGATTTAACAGCTACATGCAAGCTAGATACGATGGTGACAGTTGTAGATGCTAATCGTTTTTGGCATGATTTCCAATCTGGCGAAAGTCTATTGGATAGAAAGGAAGCTGTTGGAGAGTTAGATGAGCGAGATGTTGCCGATTTATTAATTGATCAAATAGAGTTTTGCGATATTCTACTCCTAAATAAATGTGATTTAGTAGATGAGGAAGAATTAGAGAAGCTTGAGAATGTCATTCGAACATTGCAGCCTGAAGCTAAAATTATTCGCACGATTAACGGCGAAATTGACCCTTCAGAAATATTGAATACCAAACGCTTTGATTTTGAAAAGGTATCAAATTCCGCAGGCTGGTTAAAGGAATTGCAGCTAGGACATGAAAATCATACACCTGAAACAGAGGAATATGGTATTAGCTCGTTCACATATACAAGAAGACTACCATTTCATCCAGAGCGCTTTAAAGAATGGGCAGAGCATATGCCAAAATCAATCGTGAGAGCAAAGGGGATTGTTTGGAGTGCAGCGCATAATGATATCGCTATTCTTTTATCGCAGGCAGGCCCTTCTGTCAATATTAACCCAGTATCCTATTGGGTAGCTGCTTTACCAAAGCATCAGAAAGAGCAAATACTACAGCAAAATCCCGCCATTCAAGAGGATTGGGATATGGAGTACGGAGATCGTATGACGAAAATCGTTATTATTGGAATGGATTTACCGAAGGCTGCTATTGTCAGCAGCTTAGATAAGTGCTTATTAACAACGGATGAAATGATGGGGGCATGGGACAAGCTTGCAGACCCATTTGGCTGGAAGATTAGTGGTAGATAGTATGCTTGATAAGATAGAAATTGTGATCTTAAGTGGTTTTTTGGGCAGCGGTAAAACGACATTACTACAAAATTTATTAGCGCAAGAGCAGCAAAGGAATCGTAAAGTTGCTGTCCTGATGAATGAAATAGGGCAGGTATCCATTGATCGTAACTTATTAAATGACCATACACCTCTTGAAGAAATTATCAATGGCTGTATTTGCTGTACAAGCAAAACACAGCTTGAAAATGCTTTATTAACCCTTTATATGCAAGAAAAACCAGACGTAATCTATATTGAGGGCTCTGGCATAGCACATCCAATGGAAATTTATGATGCATGTCTATCACCAGTAATTGCTCAAAATATTATAGTTAAAAGCATCATCACTGTAGTAGACGGAAATATATGGTCTGGAAAACATACATTAAGCTTGCGTATCCAAAAATTGCTGGAAGAGCAAATTCGATATGCTGATCAAATTGTTATTAATAAAGTAGATTTATTAACAAGTGGGCAGTACAACCAAATTGTAGAAGATACGAAGCAATTAAATCCACATGCTATGCAACATATGACAACATTTTCAAGATTAAATGTAGTGGACATCATTAATAGGGATCAAAAGAGCCTGTTGAGCCATGAAAAGCTGCATGTAACAGAGCATTTACATGTTTCAAGCCTCACTTATACATTTGACAAACCGATTAATCGGGACCTCTTTATAAAATGGTTAGAACAATTGCCTGTAAGTGTTTATCGAATAAAAGGTTTTCTAAAGTTTTTAGATGATGTAAATAGTATCGCCTTATTTCAATATGCATTTGGTGTACCTTTTTTCTACAGAGAAGAAGTGAATTTACCATTAAACCTTGTCATTATTGGTGAAAATTTAGCTAAGGATTTACTAAAGGAACAATTAAATCAGTTAGAGCAATATTAACATTTGAAGGGAAGTAATCGTGCAGTATGACTAAAATACCTGTTACTGTGCTAAGTGGCTACTTAGGTGCAGGAAAAACGACGATACTCAATCAATTATTAGCAAATAGAGATGGTAGAAAAATAGCCGTTATCGTCAATGATATGAGTGAAATTAATATTGATTCACAGTTAATTAAGGAGCAGGGCTTTGCTAGAACAACAGAGAAATTAGTGGAGTTATCGAATGGCTGCATTTGCTGTACATTACGTGAGGATTTAATGATTGAAGTGGAGAAGTTAGTGGCAGCAGGCGACATTGATTCAATTGTTATTGAATCAACAGGGATTAGTGAGCCAATACCTGTCGCTCAAACATTTTCCTATATTGATGAGGAAACAGGCATTGATTTAACACCCCATTGTCGATTAGATGCTATGATTACTGTAGTAGATGCCAATCGTTTTTGGCATGACTATGAGAGTGGCGAAACATTACTAGAGCGAAAGCAAACAGATGATATTTACGATCAACGTGATGTATCCGATTTATTAATTGATCAAATTGAATTTGCGGATATTATTTGTGTGACAAAAGCAGATTTAGTGACGCCTGAATATCTTGAGGTTCTGCAAGCATTTTTGTTAAAGCTAAACCCAGATGCTGAACAACATATCGTGAAAAATGGCACTATTAAACCTGAATTATTATTAGATCGTCACTTATTTGATTTTGATAAAGCAAGCCAAGGTGCTGGTTGGATTAAAGAACTGAATGAAGAGCATGTTCCTGAAACTGAAGAATACGGCATCTCTTCATTTGTGTACCGAAGAAGACGACCATTTCATCCACAGCGCTGGTATGAGTGGCTAGATCAGTTACCAGTTGAAATTGTTAGAGCAAAAGGCTTCTTTTGGCTAGCTACAAGGGATATACCTGGCATATTATCGCAAGCAGGAGCTTCTATTCAATTCCAAGGAGCTGGTGAATGGATTACCGATTTACCTCAAGAGCTTCAGGAGGCTGAATTGAAGGAGGACCCAGCATTAAGAGCGCGTTGGGATGAAACATACGGTGATAAGCAAACGGAATTGGTTTTTATAGGCATAGAGCTTGATCGTGAAGAAATTGAAAATGAACTTGATAAATGTTTATTAACAGATGCTGAAATGAGGGAGGATTGGCAACAATTTAGTGATCCATTACCTAAATTTATTGTCAGCAATTGAGGGAATGGGCTTTGCATTAGCAGAGCCCTTTTCATCATGTTGAAAAATAAAGTTGTTCATAAAAGTATAGAAGGGGTGATTGTCGTAATGGAAATCACCCCTTTGCTATTAACATCATTTTTATGATGATGAAAGAGAAGCGACTAATTTATTGAATGCTTGCCAAGGAAAGAGCACACAATTATGTCTAGCAGGCAATTGATTTAAGTTGGCAAAAGTATTTAATTCATCCATAGCTTTTTCGTCTATTATCTCATTGCTGATAATTAAGCGATAGAATAGCACCGAGGCGCACTTTACCTCCTCAAAAGTTTTACCCGTAGCATATTCAATAAATAAATTTGTCGATGCCATACTAAGAGAACACCCTTCTCCTACAAATGAAAGATGAATAATTTTGTCATCAAGAACATGTAAGTATAATGACATAATGTCCCCACAAGTGGGATTTTTAAAGTTTATCTGGTGTGTATACACCTGAGGCTTATAGCGGTATTTGTAATTTTGAGCCAATGAGATAATTTCTGATTTATATATTTGGTCTAAATTCATAATAGAATTTCCTCCTAATGAAATAATGGTTAGCTGTAGCCCTTTAAATTAAATTTCTTGCAAATATAAAATAATATTGCTACTCTATGATAGTAACATTTTTGATAAACGTAATCATTACTATTTGAAAAAAGGAGTTATTTTTATGAATCAATTTAAAAGACATCGTCGTTTAAGAGCCTCAAAGGAAATACGTGCGCTTGTACAAGAAACGACGATTGATATAAATAAATTAATCTATCCTTTGTTTGTTGTAGAGGGGGAGAATATAAAAGAAGAAATTCCAAGTATGCCTGGTGTATATCATTTATCATTAGATCAATTATTACTTGAATTACAGGAGCTTCGTTTTTTAGGATTAAATAAAATAATATTATTTGGCATTCCAGAGGTTAAAGATGCATTTGGCAGTGGGGCATTTCAGAAAGATGGCATCATCCAGCGGGCTACGCGATTCATTAAAGAAAATTATCCTAATTTTTTAGTGATTGCTGATACATGTATTTGTCAATATACAACAGATGGTCATTGTGGTTTATTGCAAGATGGTGTCATTGTAAACGATGAAAGCTTAGAAATTCATAATCAAGTGGCTTTATCACAGGCTATTGCGGGAGTTGATATAGTAGCGCCATCAAGTATGATGGATGGATTTGTATCCTCGATTAGAGCTACATTGGACAATCATGGTTTTGAACATACGCCAATTATGTCCTATGGGATAAAATATAGCTCTGCTTTTTATGGACCATTTAGAGATGCTGCTGAAAATGCACCATCTGGTGGAAGCAATAGAGATACATACCAAATGAATCCTGCCAATAGATTGGAAGCATTAAGGGAACTAGCGTCTGATATAAAGGAAGGAGCGGACTTTATTATTATTAAACCAGCATTAGCGTATTTAGATATTATTAGAGATATTAGAAATAATAGTAGTTTACCTATTATTGCTTATCAGGTTAGCGGAGAATATTCCATGCTTAAAGCAGCCGCTATCAATGGCTGGATAGATGAACAGCAAGTAGTAGAAGAAACCTTTCTAAGTATGTTTAGAGCAGGAGCTGATGCCATCATCACATATTCTGCTAAAGATTATGCTAAATGGCTACATAATAACGGAGCAACGTAGAAATAACGTTGTATAAAAATTTATATTTAGACGTATTCTTATTTGTAGTGATATTTTTTTACTTGAATTATAGATAATAAAGGTCTGTAATATATATTTTGAAAATGGAGGAACACAGTGATGAATAAATATGATTGTATTGTCATTGGAGGCGGACCTGCTGGATTAAGTGCAGCTTTAACTTTGGGAAGAGCGCGCAGAAAGGTTGCCCTATTTGATAATGAAACAAATCGCAATCGTGTGACACAGGCATCACATGGCTTTTTAACGAGAGATGGTATTACACCGTTACAATTTAAAAGCATTGCGATGAAGGAATTGGAGGCTTATCCTACTATTTCGGTTTTGCATCAGACAGTTATTGTTATAAAGAAAGAAGAAACTAATTTATTTTTAGTGCAAACAGCCAATAATGAGTCTTATTTATCCGAAAAAATACTATTAGCTACTGGTATACAGGAGGAATTTTTTCTAGCACAGATTCGACAATATTATGGTAAAAGCTTATTTAGCTGCCCTTATTGTGATGGCTGGGAGCTGAAGGAAAAACCGTTGGCTATACTAGCAGAGAATGAAGAACATATTCAGCATATGACTAAATTGGTTTATAATTGGTCACAGGATTTAATGGTGTTTACAAATGGCAATCCATTATCCAATGAAATTCACCATGAATTTGAACGGAGGAAGATTAAAATTTATACAGCTCCTATTAAAAAATTACATGGTGAGCATGGTAACTTGCAGAGCATTGAATTAACAACAGGTGAAAATATTGCAAGAAGTGGTGGCTTTGTCGTCCCAAGCTTTACGCGTCCAAATAAATTTGCAGAACAATTGCACTGTCAACTTGATGAAAACCAGTGTATTATGGCAGATGGCGCTGGACAAACGACAGTGAATGGTATATATATTGCAGGTGAAACTAAAAAGGTAGCTCCGTCTTCGTTAATGATTGCTGCTGCTGAAGGGTTTAAGGCTGCCGTAAGCATCAATATGGATTTGATAGTAGAAAGGTTTTAATGAGTTTAGACTGACTTATTGATAAATTGAACTTAAACTATAGCAGAATAGTTTGAAAAGATTCTTTTGATGGTATTTACTTCTATCAAAGGAACCTTTTAATGGGCTAGTCGGGTTTAAAAATGATACCCAATTAACGGAATATGAATACCCCCATGCCAATGCTTATTGGCATAGTTCATATAACACGCCGAAAATGGCTGAAGGCATTGAAAAAACTGGACTACATTCGGAATTTGTGAAAAAGTTAAATGGATCCTCACGTAACCTTAATGATTATCGTACTCATTGGTTTGATTAAAATTCTAGTTCACTTTATACAAAGAAAGAATTTAATAAGAAAAGTAATTAAGAAACTTTGAGCTGCTCTTTATTTGTAAATGAATTATTGTCTTATTAATTATGGGATACCGTAGTGAGAATGCAGATTTACAATGCTAAGCCTACTTTCTTGACGGTACTCTAACTAAAGAACATAAATCCTATATATTACCTTTTAATCCAGATAATATATTAAAAATACTCCATAGGTTACAAACATGTTTTTGGGAAAATAATAATAAGATAATAGTTTTCTTATTAAGTATTTTAGATTTTAATCACTAAATTCACTTAATCTATTATGACAGGTGGTGATTAAGGTTTGGCTAAAATACGAAATTGATGGCGGTAAAAAAGGCTGATGAATCTTGTTGTCTATATGAGGTAATGTTTCATTCGGAAACAAGATATCTCTTATACTCACAATATTGTGAAAAAACTATCTGTAATTGCTAATAAAATAAAAAAGGGAGTGTGAAATAATGGAAAATAATTCAAATAACCTAGAACCAAAAGCAATTAATGAAGGTCCATATTATATAACTTGTGAAAATAAAAACCGTAATTGTTGTTATACAAACGCAGACTGTTTGAATCAATATAAAGTGTTTATTGATGGAAGAAAAGTTGCTTATGGATGCTGTCAACCATTATAAAAGTAAAAAAAGAAGGGTATCTGGGACTGACCCCTATATATAAGACAGGGATCAAAAAAGCATTATCCAACCAGTTGGCGGTACTGGACCGGCGACTGGTTGTTTAATTTCGTTTGTATTCGGATATAGTTATAATAATTTATATAGTCTTTGACAGTTTGTTCTACGATGGCCGTCGTAGTACGCTTCAAATTGTCTAAGTAGAACGTTTCAGACGTTAATACTGAATGAAACGATTTAATAGGGGCATTATCAGCAGGTGTATCTTTACGGGACATGCTCATGGTAATGCCTTTTCCTTTTACAGCTTGTTGATAACGATAAGATGTGTATACCGAGCCTTGGTCACTATGCAACGTACAACCTTCAGGCACATGGTTTAGTTGGGCTAATATATGCAACACAAAATCCGTATCTTGACGCTCACTAATTGAATAAGCGATAATTTCGCCATTATATAAATCTTGAATACTTGAAAGATACAACTGTTTCTGACCAAAAGGCAAGTAAGTAATATCGGTAACGAGCTTTTGTAAAGGTGCGGTTGCCATAAAATCGCGATTGAATAAATTAAGGGCGATATAGCAGGGTTGTCCAGTTGGTTTACGTTTTTTCACTTTCACGTGACATGGCCAACCATATTTTTGCATGATGCGTTGTACACTCTTATGATTCACGCCTATTTTTTGGCGTAAGAGTGCCGTAATTTTTCGATAACTATATCGAAATTTATGTGCATGGCAGAGATGACCAATCTGTCGCTCCATGGCCTGACGAGCCCCTCCATCAGTAGATGCCTGTTTCCAATGATAGTAGGTAGATCGTGCAAGTACATATATCCTTTACGCACATCCTTTCTCGGAGCGTCTCGACTAACTGTACAGCTACTTCTCCAAATCTGCGTACTTTTTAAGACCTAAATCTGTTGCTTTAAATAATGGTTTTCAGCTTCTAATTTTGCTTGTTCACTCGCATACTCAGGACCTTTATGAAACGTATATTGTTTACCGACAGGTTGTTCAAATCGATGGGTTTCTCCATTTTTATACCAACGCATCCATGTTTCCACCTGTGTTCGATGCCGTATATTTCATTCATTTAAAATCTGTTTCATTGGTATACCTGCTAGTCGCATCTCAATAGCTTTCATTTTTATTTCATATGAATAACTCATTCTTGTACTCATAGAAAAAGCACCTCCTAATTGAAGTTTAGGTTTCTAAACCCGAATTCAATCGAAAATGCTTTTTTTATTTGTCTATACTGTTGGGGTCAGTCCAGTTAGTCCATTTTTGATACCTGCCTTTTTTATTATTTACATTTTTCTGTAACTACCTCTATAATTGAATATATTGAAAGGAGGTGTATTTAATTGGGATATTTTATAATTACAGGCATAGCAGTAATAATAATGGTTTATTTTTTCGCCTCGAAATTATCAAAAAAAAATCCGTCTAAAAAACATTATATTTTACCTGGTTTAATTTTAACAGTTGCTTCTCTAATTGTAGCGATAACAACTTATTTCATAGGAGATAATCCTTGGAGCAATATGGGATATGGGATATTGTTCATTTTTGTTGCCATAGCTTCATTATTAGGGACATTATTAGGGACATTATTAGGGAGAAGATTTTCATTGTGAAAACATAAATAGAATAAAGTAGAGAACAAAACTATACTTGACTAATCGTAGGAAGAGGCTGGGACAAAACTCATCCCTAAACTAAAAAGCCAGTGAAATTTTATGGTTAGTAAAATTTCACTGGCTTTAAATTTTTTCATGAAAAATAAGGATCACTTCTAATAAAATTAAGTCACCACAACAAAATTATATAGAAAGAGGGATCCTTATGTTTAAAGATTATACCATCAATCAATTAATTTTGCCGTTAGATTTAGAAGTGAAGTTACCAAAGAATGATATTGCCTTCCATGTCCACCGTTTAATCGAAAGTATCCCGTCTGAAGCGTTTGAACCATTCCTTCGAAATGAGGGCTGTCCTGCCTACCATCCACGCATGATGCTTAAAATTATCTTATGTGTCTACACGCAATCTGTCTTCACAGGGCGCAAAATAGAAGCGCTTTTAAAAGATAGTCTTCGGATGATGTGGCTCGCTCAAGGGTATGCACCAACCCACCGCACAATCAATCGATTCTGTGTCCAACCAGAGGTGAAAGGATTGATTCGTCAATGCTTCATTCAATTCCGCTGCCAACTGGTACAGGAAGAGTTAATTGATCAGGAAGCTATTTTTATTCAACGATTGAGGCAAATGCGAACAAATTTACCTTTGTGAAAAAAGTCGTGTGAGAACGATCATAACGGGCTCATTGAGAAATCAAATCAGCTATACGATGAGCTCCTTGAAAAAGAAATCATGCCAGAAATGGAACGGGAAAACGAAAAGGAATTAGCAATGGAGGACCTCGTTCAAATGGTCGAACAAGTAGAGGAAGTGATTTCGGAATATGATCGAAAAATTGAAGACTCACCAGATACAGCAGAGCGAAAGGCTTTAAGAACGGAACGAAAATACCAAAGCAGGCGCGCAAACAATTAACCGATTATATGGAACACAAACGAAACTATCAAAGAAACTTCGAAATCTTTGGTGAACGAAATAGTTATTCGAAAACAGACTCGGATGCGACATTTATGTGTATGAAAGATGATTATATAAAAAATGGTCACTTGAAGGCAAATTATAACATACAAGTAGCGACAGAAGGTCAGTATACACTGGCCTACAGCATTTTTCCGAACATGTACACTCATCCCGTTTTTGGATGAAATCGAACAACATTATTTTCAGTTACCAAAACACATCGTCGCAGATGCGGGATATGGCCGTGAACAAAATTATAATGATATCCTTTTGAATCGTAAGCGAGAAGCCTTGATTACGTACAACATGTATGTAAAAGAACAGAAGAAAAAGTACAAACAAAACGAATTCCATCCAGCGAACTAGGCTTATGATGAAGAAAATGATCGCTACACATGCCCAAACCAACAACAGCTTGTCTTTAAATATCGTACCATGAAAACGGATAAGTATGATTTCACGCGTGAGTGGAAGGTATACGAATGTGAAGACTGTTCCGAATGCTCCCTCCGTTCATTGTGTACAAAAGCAAAAGAAGGAATCATCGTAATCTCAAGGTGAATGAAAAGTGGAAACACCAAAAAGAATATGTGAGAAGAAAGTTTTCAGAAGAAAAAACAGGGACCATTTATCGTTAACGCAAAATAGACGTGGAACCAGTTTTTGGCTTCTTGAAGGCTAATTTGGGTTTCACTCGATTTTCTGTACGAGGAAAATCGAAGGGGAAAACGAAAAGGGCCTCGCATTAATGGCCGTGAATTTAAAAAATTCACAGCCAATAGTGAAAGGTTATCTGGAGAAAAAGAAAAAATAGAGAAATACGAATTGGCATTCATACCAATTCGTATTTTTTATGGATTAAAGCTAGTTATGTCCCAACCCCATTTTTGTTCTCTACTTGAAAAGGAAAATCTACAATAATATAAATAAAACGAAATTTTTTAACCCTGAGTTGGCTCATTTGTCAAAATTAATATACAAAATCAGACGTGTTGATTATCTAATTTCCCCCAATAAAAAATTATATAAAAAGAGAGATTTTCATGTAAAGTTGTTGGTTACCACACAAACAATTACGAAATGAGGAATCTCTCTTGAACCAGAATAACACGATTTTTATACTCATTCAAAACTTTCTTTCAGAGGTAGAATGGCAATCCATCCTGAATGAATTCGATTATGTAGAAATAGCACAAAAATGTACGGTTCCCATGCTCATTTCGTATTTAATTGGTGCTGCAATGAATGAGTGGTGAAGTTTACGCCACGCAGCGGATGTGGGACCAAGTAATGGTCTCGTTTCGGTGAATCACTTTTCATTTTCTAAACATTAAAAAGTACTTGATGATGGCATCATTAAACGTTTGGTTGAAGTGATTGTCGAGAAACTCAATCGTGCAGCTCATCATCAATTGAACATGCCCCAAACATGATTAGCTGTTGATTCATCTACCATCACAGTAGGCAAAACCCGTTTACCTTGGGCTGTCTATCATGGTGAACGTTCAGGAATCAAATTACATGTTAGTTTTACGAATGAAACCACGATGCCCTTAAAAGTTGTAGAAACAATCGTTTTAAAACATGATGATTCCATTGGTGAATTTCTTGAAGATAAAAGGTTTATCCCCGTTTGTTACCGTGCCTACTTTTCTATTGATAAAGTCGATCGTTATCTGAAAGACCATCAACATTATGTACAAGTAAATCGCAAAAAATCGCTCTACAGTAGTCCTATCAATAATTTCAATGAGTCAGCTGACTTTACTTACCTACTTGGGACACCCCAAAAACAAACGAACAATCGCCATCGAGTTGTTCAATTCATGGATCATGAAGGGAAAGAAATACGGGTCGTGACAAGTTTAATGGATAGTATCGCTGAAGAAATTGCCGATATGTATAAATCTCGTTGGGCAATTGAAAGTTTTTCTCGTTGGATGAAACAAAACTTGAACGTACCTGTTCTATTCGGGACAACCAGAAATGCCGTATTTAATCAGTTATTCGCAGCCTTTATTGTCTATGTTTGTTTGGAATTTATTTACACATAAGGAATGAAGAATACTAACACGAAATCCCTCTCGTTCGCAGGTTTCAAACGCCTGTTTCTTTGTGCTGCCACTGGAATGGCGAATTAGGATTTAATGTTTCATTGGGATCTTAACCATCCTGAAACTGCATAACTGTGGTTAATCAACACGTGTGTTATTTTTATGAAGAATTTCCCTCCAAAACCAACCCCCTATAAGGATTACCGTATTTTTAGCGTTTATTTATTGGCAGCATAGTAATAGTATTGTCTTGTAAAGCAAATTTAAGTTTGATTGGTAGATTTAATCATGAAAAACTTAGAAAAAGGTTTTACCTATAATGATGAGCATTTATTATTTGCGAGAACGTATTATACATATTAAAAAAAATAGAGTGATAATATAGTTTTCAAGAAATAATATGATTTTTTGAAATTCTGGAGGAATAAACACATGACAAAACAACACAAAGGCCGTAAATTTTTTGTAACAACAGCTACAGCAGCATTAGTGGCATCTGCAATCGTACCAGTGGCATCAGCAGCTGAATTAAAAGATGCAGATAGCATTTCATCTTGGGCAAAAGAAGCTGTTCAATTTTTAACAGACAAAGGATTTATCCAAGGTGATGAAAAAGGAAACTTCAATCCAGCGGGTACACTTACACGTGCAGAAGCTGCGGAAGTATTATCCAAAGCGTTAGATCTAAAGGCTACAGGAACAGAGGATTTTTCAGATGTAGATGAAAAAGACTGGTTCTATAATGCTGTGCTTGCAACATCGCCAGAATTATTTGATGGTATGGGCAACGGTAAATTTGAACCAAAAGCACAATTAACAAGAGAACAAGCAGCGAAAGTAATTGTAGAGGGCTACCAATTAACAGGTAAGGCTAATCTTGATCAATTTGGGGATGCTTCTAAAGCTTCTAAATGGGCTGTATCGTACTTAGAAACAGCTGTTGCTAATGGCGTAATCAATGGGAAAGGCTCATTATTAGCGCCACAAGATAAAATCAGCCGTGAAGAATTTGCAACAATGATTAAACGTACAATTGATGCAGTGGAAGATGTAGAGGAAGAAGTAGTACCAGCTGTAGAAGCTGTAAAAGGACTGAATGCGAGAGAATTTGAAATTAAGTTTAATACAGCTATTGACGCACAGGATGCTGCTATTACAACGAAATATGCTCTTGAAGGTGTAGGAATCACCAACGCAGCAGTATCTGAAGACGGCCTAACTGTTACGTTAACAACTGATAAAGGCTTACAATTAACAAATGGAAAAGTAACTGTCAAACCGATTAAAACAAAAGCAGACGCTACTGTTTTAACAGAAGAACTAAATACATTAACAACATTTGTGGATACAACACCGGTTAATGTTCAATCAGTTGAAGCAAAAGGCACAACAGCTGTGATCACTTTTAATGAGCATGTACAAAATGCAGGGACAGTGAACGTAAATGGTGTTCAACTTACTGCTGATCGTTATACTTTATCTGGTAAAACATTAACAATTACAGGATTAACGGCTGAACAAACTTATAAAGTTGATATTGTTGGGGCTACTGATTTCGCTAATAATATTGCTCATCTTCTTACTGCGAATTTCACGGTTTCAAAACCAGTAGCGGATAACACAAAACCAACTGTTTCTACAACAGTGAACGGAACAGATATTATTTTTGACTTCTCAGAAGAATTAGTGAAGCAAAACCTTAGTGCGAAGACAACTACTGAAGATTATGCAAAAGTAACTGTAGGAACAAAAGTATTCTACTTAACAGACGCTCATATCAAGGATGCTACGGATAAAACAGTATTCACGCTTGATGCAGCATCTGCATTAGGCACTGCGCAATTTATTAATACAAAAATTCGAGTAGAAGATCATAAAGATTTAGCTGGTAATGTGGGCGACTCATTTGAAACGAATGCTATTTTATCAAAAGATAAAACGCCTGCTACGCTTGTAGCTGCTTCATCCAAAATATTAGTAGCGGATAATACGAATGCAACAACAGATGTAGATGCTCTATACCTTACGTTTAATGAACCTGTAAAAGTAGACGGTAACCTAACACTTAAAACGAAGAATGGTATTGTTTATACGGCTGGCAATGTAACAGCAGTAAAAGCTAATGCTGGTGTGGACGTAGATGGTAATGGAAAAATTGAGGGCGCAGAGAAAAACACAGTGAAAGTAGATATTGATTTAGATAGCAATTCAATCTATTCATTTGAATTAGCTGCTAAAGCGGTAACAGATTTAGCTGATAATGTAACGGCAAATACGATTACATTTAATGTTGCTACGGGAACGTTTGAAACTGTACCTGAAACGATTACAGATTCATTAGTATTTGGAACAACACCAGTGCTTGTAACAGATAATCAAGTATTTACTGTTGAGTATGCTGCAGATGTTACGGCAACAGCTCTAACAGCA
The DNA here is from genome assembly GCF_001281525.1 of Lysinibacillus macroides. Lineage (GTDB taxonomy): Bacteria > Bacillota > Bacilli > Bacillales_A > Planococcaceae > Lysinibacillus > Lysinibacillus macroides. Next base: position 764,516 of record NZ_LGCI01000005.1, read on the forward strand.
GCAAATTATACACTTGGAGGTAAGGAGCTTCCTACAGGTACACAACTACAATTTATAGACGGAACGAAAAAAGTACGCTTCACTTTACCTGAAGGCTCTATTACTGTAAATGGTAACTATGTACTTGAAGCTCAAAATATAGTAGATACAAAGGGCAATACACTTAAAGATGGAAAAGCTACAACTCAAATAGCACTGAAAGAAAATATTGCCCCTGTAGCATCTACAATAACAGCAGTGGATAGTAAAACATTTAACGTAAACTTTACAGAAGCTATTGCTAAGCAAGATACTGTAACAGGTGTAACAGTGAAGATTGCTGGTTTAACAGTAGAGCCTGCTTCTGTAGCTGTAACAGATGGTAAACTTACCGTTACAACTCAAAAGGACTTTACTTTAGCAGATAGTATTGTTGTTGAGTTTCAAGCAACTAACCTAGTTGATATGAATAATAATAAAGTGAAAGATAGTTCTGTTGCAAAATAATCTAGCAACCAAAGCCTTGTGGAGATATTTCTCTACAGGGCTTTTTAAATAAAAAAAAATCAAGTGCCTTCATTAAAAAGAAAGCACTTGATGCTATTAAAAATTTTAACGGTAAACAAGTCCACCATCTGTGATAATGGCTTAACCAGTGATATAATCTGCATCATCTGAAGCTAAGAACGACACTAAATTCGCAACATCTTCAAGTGTTTGATAACGTTGTAAAGCAATACCTGCAGTAAAATTAGCAAATTTATCTTAAAGAGCAGCATTAATAGGGACTGAACAGAAAAGTAAATTGGAACAAGAGATGATGTACTTATAAACAATGATCGGCTAATATGTCTAATAAATCGCTTTAGTAGTGAATACATCCGCGAAGACCTTATTTTATTTAATTTTCCAAAATAAGGTCTTTAACTTGTTTGCCAAGCTATATTTATTCGAAAGGTTGTTCAGTGGAGTCGCGTACTACAAGAAATGGTCGCATCATTTCATAATCTTCGTGTTCAACCATATGGCAATGCCAGACATATCGCCCTGTGTAAGTCGTAAAATGTTTAACGATACGCGTAATTTCACCATGATTTGCACGGATTGTATCCTTCCAGCCACGCTCTTCTGGATCAGGGGGAATGGGAGGTCCCGTAAGCAAAATTGTGCCATCCTTTTGATACCGCTCAGCATCAAATGGAATACGGTCTATAAGTTGGAAGAACCCTAGATGAACGTGCATAGGGTGGGTCTGCCCTGTGATATTAAGAAATGCCCATAACTCTGTTGAACCCAATAGTGGTTTTTCTGATATCGGATCATCCCACATTTTACTGTCAAGCAACATAACATGTCGACCAAAGTGGTCCATTGTTGAATCTAAGACAAGGTTACGATACTTCGATATTTGTGTAAGATCAAGGAGGGGAAGTGCTCCCATAGAAGCTGGAATAGCGCTAATATCGATATGCGTTAAAGATTGCTCAACTCTAAATTCCATAACGATCCCTGTGGTCCTTGGATCAGGCGCATCTCCTCCAGGAAATACAGCGGGTGCTGTATTATGAAGGATAATGCGTTGTCCTTCCATATTTGAAAAATCAATAATAACATCAGCTCTTTCAGCAGGCGATAGTAGTAGCTGCTGAATGCCTATAGGATGTTCCATTAGTCCCCCATCTGTCCCAATTTGATAAAAGAATTGACCTGAGCTTAATGATAGTTGATAAAAACGACAGCTCGCTGCATTTAATAGTCGAAATCGATATTTGCGCGGCTCCACCTTTAAATACGGCCAGACCTTGCCATTTACAAGATTAAGGTCGCCAAAAAATTCTGGCACAATGGATGTTTCTAAGCCTGCAACAGGTGGGTCAGTTTGTCGTGGATAATATAAAGAGCCGTCATGATTTAATGATTTGTCTTGAATAACAAGAGGAATTTCATAGGGACCAGCAGGAAAATGGAAGGAGCGTTCCCGCTGATCTCGAATAATGTACATACCAGCAAGCCCTGCATAGACATTTAGTCTGGTAATACCCATTGTATGATCATGATACCATAGGCCACATGCTTGCATGGGGTTGGCATAGTGATAAATTTCATGTACAAAATAGGGGCCTGTTTGTGCAAAGTCCTTTGTAAACCATGCTTCTGGATAGCCATCGCTTTCAGGTTTAACGATCGCCCCATGGACATGTGTTACAGTTCGCACATCTGGTAATTCTTTCTGTGCGCCATGCACTGTATGATCAATGGGAAGCAGATGTGTAGATGGTAGCTTATTTAGCCACTTAATATATACTTGCTCGCCAGATTCCACCTCAATCGTTGGCCCAGGATAACTTCCCTCATAGCCCCAAACCGTAGTAGGATTTAACTCCTGATGTAAGGACATCTGGAATTGGGTCATGCTAATTTCATAATAGGTGAAGTTGTCATCCTTGCGAAGTGGCTGCAATACTGGTGGAATAGGAAGTGGCTCAACGAATTTAGTCAAATTTAGACTTTTATGCTGACTCATCATTACCCTCCGTTTTTCTTAAAATATGCAATTTAAGAAATGATATGCACTAAGGGGAATAGAGTATTATAGCCACCTGAAGCTTTGATGGATATCATAAATTTTAAAGAGCTTCCTTTGTGAGCTCGAAAAAATCCAAACAAGTGTTAACTAGTGTATAAGTGATGGAGCGTTACACAATGTTGATCTTTTTTCTTGTTAAGAAAAATAATCCTTTTATTCAACAAATTATTAAATTCTATGACAATATTTTATATATTTATACATAATATGGTTTTTTTATTTGTTAGTATCTATTTACGAAAAAGTTATAAAGCCGTACAATACAACTAATAAACTAAATCTTTGAAAATTAGGTTAATATAACATGGAAATTAATTCATAGAGAAAAAGCTTTGGAGATGATGGATACACGGAGGAAGAGTGAATGGGGCTATTAGGATTAGCAGGAAGTTTACTAGGAATGATTCCAAAGGTAGGCTCCCCCAAGGGTGCAAAAAAGGGGAAAAGCGGAGGTTCTAAAGGAAAGAGTACGAAAAAATCCTCCAAAAAGAAGGGCTCTACAAAGAAAAAGCAACGAAAGCCCTCCAAAAAGAAAAAGAAAAAACGAAAGAAAAAATGGGGGAAATTCTTTACCAAGGCACGGAAGCTGAAAAATACGATAACCAAAAGTAAATGGGTTGAAAAAGCAAAGAAAACGATCAAAAAGGCAGTATTAGCGACAAAAAAAGCTATCAAGAAAACCGTCAATAATGTGAAGGCAGCTTATAAGCAAACGGTTGCAAAAACAAAAGAAGTGAAACAAACAACGAAAGAAGTAGCTGTTAAAGCAAAATCCATCGCCACGAAAGTCACAAAAGAGATCCAAAAGCCAGTGGTGAAGTCATTTAATAGCTTCAAAGAAATTGGAAAGGATTTCAACAAGGGACTCCAAACAAGGGCAAATAAAGCACTAGACTCACCGTATGATTTTGCCAATTATCTGACACTCGGTGCAGTCGATGGGATTAAGTCTGGGGCAAAAAGTAGAGCCGATAAGATGCTGGATTCACCATCAGATTTTTTAAATTACGCAACGTTTGGTTTTACGGACATGGCTAAAGGGGCAGTAAATCCGAAAGATCCTCTGTCTAAAGAACATTGGATGGATAGTTTTGGTGTAGCTACGTCTGTGTTGGGGGCTAAGGGAGCGTCAACGACAAAACCGGCTGGGATAACAAGTGGTAAGTCTGTTAGTAACAATTCGAGTAGTAATAGTTTGAGTAATAAGGGTACGGGTAATGTTTTAGATAATGGTACAGTGTGGGGAAATATAAAAATAACTCAACCAGTCTATGATGGCACAAAAATACCTAAATCATTTGAATTAGCAGTAGACGGTGAAAAATTTTGGGTACATCCAAATGGAACAAAACATATGGTAGAGTATATAACTAGAGATGCGACTACACATGGAATGCCAATAAATAGCCAAACTTTATTGACAAGCTTCGAAAGCTCTGTTAAGAAAGCTGTTAAGGAAGGTGTCAAATATGAAGAAATTATGAATGTAGGAAATTGGGAGTTAATATTTAGTAAACCACGTGGAGACGGATTACTACCAGTAATAAAGCACGCTGTATATAGACCTTAGAAGGAGATAGGAGTATGCTAAAAGTAACAGAATATAAAGAAAGTCAGCCTATAAATATTGAATATGATCTTTATACACCGATTAATATAGAATTTGGTGCTTGGGATATATCAAAAGAGCAAACGATATATTGGAGAACTGGGGATTTTAAGAAATCTTTAATTGAAATAGGAATAGGGAAATATACAGGAAATATACGTTCTATTACATTGACTTTGAGTGAAAATGTACACCAAATAGAAGATTTGAACTTGGATATGAAAAATATAACTTTAATTAATGGTATACCTAATTTTCAAGTTGAAGAATATGACGATAAGACATATATAGATGAGAACAGTAAATTGAATGTATATATAGGGATTGATAATGTATTAATTTCATTTTCAGAAAATGATACTGTGTCAATTGTGCAAAATGATAATGTGGGATTTGCTTTAGACAAAGATAAAATGGTTTGTGGCATTTTAGTAAGTGGTATGTTAGAACATGAGAAGAATATATTAGAAGAAGCATTGAAATAAAGTATTATGAAATATAAGGAAATTGAACCTTGATTGGCTAACCACCTTTCAAGGTTTTTTGTTGGGGTTAAAACAATAAGAATATAGGATTACAGCTCATAACAGGAGAGTAAAAAAGAAATTAGAATTTGTTGATAAAATAAAGTCATGCCATGTCCAGAATCAAATATCATGAAGGCAGTGCCATCAATGAGTATTACTAAACAATAAAAAGCGTGAGAAGTAAGCGAGATGACATTTTACATGGCGAGAGTAGTAAATCATTAGAGGAAATTGCTAGAATGAGAGTTAATCAACGAAATGAAGGGAGAATTAATAATTATTTAAAGACTGGTAATCATAAAGGGTTAGAAACAATGAAACAAAGGAACTTAGAGCAATATGGAAATCCCGACGGACCCACACCTAATCAATTATATGAAGAGGCTGGTACAATCTAGGTTAGTTATAAATTGCTCATATCAAGTAAATAATAACGGCTTGAATCTTAAAATCTAAAGCGTTCAAGCCGTTTTGGATTATTAACTATTATTGTTTTGATTGTACAAGCCAAATGATTAATAAAAAGAATAAGGCAAATAGAACTCTAAAAAATAGAGGGGGAGTACTATGAAATTCATAAAAGAACTGATCTGAAAGCATAAAGGTTAATAAAAATCCTAAAATAAAAATAATGAGATAACGAAACAATTTAATCACTCCATTTGAGTAACATGTGTTTTAGTCTTAAAAAAATAATAGGCTACATATACAATAATAAGTTAAATTAGTAATAAATCACATAGGAGGGTTAAAGGATGAAGAAAATATTTAATATAACATTGATATGTATGATGGTCACTGTATTTTGTTCAACTACTCATTCTCGTGCGGATACAAAAGATTTTGATAGGGATGTAGCGTTTATACCCTACAACAAAATATTAACAAAGCTTAGTAAAGAATATGGCATAGATATGTATATTCCAGAAAAAAATAAAGAGAAATTTTTAAATAAGGTGAAAGGGATGACACCGAAAGAATTTGAAAAGTTGCTAAGACAGCAGTATAACGAATCAAAAAAGTATATCACATCACCTTCTTATGACAAGGTAGAGATGAGAGATTCTCCTTATCCTCAACCAATTCCTAATGCAGAGCAAATGATACCAGCAACACCGTTACAATAAAAATAGCTCCGTATAATTTGTGGGTAATTATTTATAAGTACAGACTATTCTCTATAATTTATGCCCAATATAGCTACATGTGTATTTGGCTGTACCCATTTGTTTTCATAGAACTGTCCCTTTTTTGGAGAGCCGTCCTGCTGTAGACTCCTTTTTATAAGATGATAGGAGGATATGATAGAGATGACAACAGCTATTCGAACATTTAAAAGAGCATGTACAGATGAAACCCAAATTCATAAATTTTTAAGAGAGGCACAAACTGCTTTTCTGGGGCTAGTGGACCATAGTGTACCCTATGTAATACCTTTAAATTATGTGGTGAAAGATGGAATTTTTTATTTCCATGGTGCCAATGACGGAAGAAAAATAAACATCATGACTGCCAATCCAAATGCTTGTATAACAATATGCGAAAATTATGGAACAATGGTAGACCCCATTCCTGCGAACACAGATACAGCTTATATGAGTGTCATTGCAAATGGTGTGGTGGAAATTGTGAGGGATTTAGACGAAGCAACTGTGGCTATGCAGGCTATGCTTGATAAATATGTACCAGGTTATTATCAGGCACCTTTATCGAAAACACATATTGATAAATATCAATCATCGCTAGGCAGTAAAACACTTGTATTTAAAATTAAACCTACTACTATGACGGTTAAAGAGCATAAGCTAAATGAACAAATGCAATATTATCGTGGCAGAGTTGTTACACAGGATATAAACCGAAAATCGAATGAGGAGCCAATTAAAACTACTTAGGTCCAATAGATGGTGTTGGTATATATCTTCCTCTAAAAGGACATGAAATGAATAAAATGGATAGATGGAATTTATGAGTTTTGTTTAGAGAACCAAAAGGAGAGTTGGAACTAGTTAGTATCCGATTCTTCTTTTTATTTTAAAGAGATAGCGTTAAAAAAGGCTACACATATTGATAGATATAGCCATAACTAAGTGCTATAATGCCTCTGAAAATCATTGGAAATTTCGTGTTTATAAAGAGGGGGCATTTAGTTGAATATTTTAGTTGTTGATGATGAACAGGAAATTGCAGATTTAATTGAGCTTTATTTAAAAAATGAAAATTATCATGTATTTAAGTATTATACAGCTCAAGAGGCTTTGGTCTGTATGGAGCGGGAAAAATTGGATTTAGCTATTCTGGATATCATGATGCCAGATATTGATGGCTTTACAATTTTACAGAAAATCCGAGAAGCATTTAATTTTCCAGTGATTATGCTTACGGCTAAGGAAGAAGAAATTGATAAAATAACTGGATTTTCTCTAGGAGCGGATGATTATATTACAAAGCCTTTTCGTCCATTAGAACTGGTTGCACGCGTAAAGGCACAATTACGAAGATTTACCCTGTACAACCAAGGCTCAAAGCAAAATGAGGCTATTATTGATTTTGCTGGTTTGATTATCAACAAGGATACACGACAGGTTTTACTAAATGAAAGACCATTATCGCTTACACCTACAGAATTCTCTATTCTATGGTATTTAAGCTCAAACAGAGGTAAGGTCATTAGTGCCGAGGAATTATTTCGAGAGGTTTGGGGAGAAAAGTATTACAACAGCAATAACACCGTAATGGTGCATATTAGGCATTTACGAGAAAAAATGAACGATTCTGTGGACAATCCAAAGTTTATTAAGACGGTTTGGGGAGTGGGGTATACCATTGATAAATGAGTTTGGAAGACTGAAGAGAAAAATGATTTTACAAATTATTGTTATTCTTGTGATTGCCCTGATAGTCGGTTATTTCATTAACTTCGTATTTATTGACGGTATCTTGCAGGCTCCTTTTGCGGACGTCTTTATGGCTTTTTGTGAAAATATTTTACAATTAGATTATTATGCAGCACGAAACGCGTATAATGTGCTATTTCAACAAAATAAACCATTTTGGCTAGCGATAGGATTTATACTATTACTGCTAATTATTTTTTATATTGCATTGTCCCGTTTTACTCGTTACTTTCATCAAATTAGTACAGGTATTACAATGCTTGCAGATGAGTCAGAAAAGGAAATACATCTACCTGCTGAACTTGATTTTTTAGAGAAGAAATTAAATGATGTGAAAAATAAATTAGAAAAACGTGCAAAGGATGCTCAAGAGGCAGAGCAACGAAAGAATGATCTTGTTGTCTATTTAGCGCATGATATTAAAACACCGTTAACGTCCATTATTGGCTATCTAAGCCTGTTAGATGAAGCAAAGGATATGCCTGTGGAGCAAAAGGAAAAATATGTAGCGGTTACGTTAGAAAAATCAAATAGGCTAGAACAATTAATCAATGAGTTTTTTGAAATCACCAGATTTAATTTACAATCCATTATTTTAGAGAAGGATCTTATCCCACTCAACTATATGTTAATGCAGGTAGCAGATGAATTTTACCCATTATTAGCACCAAAAGGTCAAAAAGCTATCGTTAAAATAGATGAAGACATCACTATTTATGCGGATGGCAATAAATTAGCGAGGGTCTTTAATAATATTTTAAAAAATGCAATTGCTTATAGCCACCCAAATAGTACAATTGAAATTAGTGCTAATAACGAAAATAATCAGACATGGATTTCTTTTATAAATACAGGAAAGACCATTCCTCCTGAAAAATTAAAGATGATATTTGAAAAGTTTTATCGTTTAGATCTTGCGAGGTCCTCACAAACTGGTGGTGCGGGACTTGGCTTAGCCATTTCGAATGAAATTGTACAAGCCCATGGAGGGACGATTACGGCTACCTCTAGCGATGAAAAAACAGTATTTACTGTTAAACTGCCAAACAATTCTTAAGAAATCTTAAGAATTCACTAATAGTTAATTAAAAATAAGCTCCTTTTTTTATGGTTGAATATAAGCATAAAGAGAAGGAGTTGTTTTTATGTTCACTAAAAAAGGTATTTTTAGTATATCGTTTATCATAATTATGTTATTCGTTTATGTTATGGTTTCAAAAGAAACGCCCATATCATTTGTTGACTCGTCAAAAGTAGATGTACTTGCAACGAGTGAAGATATGCTTGATGTCGATTTATACAGCTCGAATGCAATTTTAGTTAATTTAGATAACAATCAGGTTTTATTGGATAAAAATAGCGAGGAGAGAATTTATCCTGCATCTTTGACAAAAATGATGACCGTTTTAGTTGCTATTGAACACATTCAAAATTTACAACAAGAAGTTGTGTTACCCAAAAATATATTTCACGATTTATATGAAAAAAATGCTTCAATGGCAGGTTTTCTCCCTAATGAGCAGCTTACAGTAGAGGATTTATTGTATGGTTCCATGTTGCCATCAGGTGCAGAGGCATCTATCGGCTTAGCTGAATATATTACAGGCTCAGAGGAAGAGTTTGTCAAACTTATGAATAACAAGGCTCAACAGCTTGGCATGATAAATACGCATTTTATGAATACAACGGGTCTGCATCACCCAGAACATTATACAACGGTACAGGATATTGCTTTGCTTCTACAGTATGCATTAACAAATAGTGAATTTCGTCAGATTTATACTGCGGAAAGATACTCGATAAAGCAAACAAATCGTCATCCAGAAGGCATGACATTTATCAATCGAATGTTTCAACATATGACTTCAGGCGAGTTGTCAGCAGGGGAAATCTTAGGTGGTAAAACGGGTTATACAGAGGAGGCTGGATTATGCTTAGCGAGTTTAGCTACAGTCAATGGACAAGAATATATCCTCGTAACAGTAGGAGCCAAAGGAGATCCTCGAACGGAACAATATAATATAACAGATGCATTTTCAGTATATCGTCAATTATCAAGCGGAAATATATGAAAGGTGTTGCGTAGCCGTCTGTAAATAAAGTGAATCTTCAATCAGTGGAGTTTTCCTCCAGCTTCCACTGATGGGTGATAGAGAAGCAGAGGCTAAGAACCTCGCATCCTGTGAAAATGCTTGTGCGACCAACATCGTGTTGACCTTGACCTTTGTTTTTACAGCGTGTCGCCATCGCACAAAAATGCTTATGAATACGGGATAAATTTTAACCAGAGCTTGGGCAAAATTATTTATTATTGAAATCGTCTTTCTAAATGAAGCATTTAATTTAGACAAAGCTCTTTTTACTACTGGAAAACAGAAACAGCACATAAATTGTTCCTGCCGTATGTAAATATTTCACATTCTCATTATCGTTAGCAACGATAATGAGTCAAATAGAGGCAAAGTATTTGATTGCAATCTTAGAAATTAATGCTTATCATGAAAATGATAATCATTTTCAATTGATAAGGAGAGAGTAATTTGCCGAATAAAAGACAACTTATAATTGGTATACATCTAGCTGTACACGGTGAACAGGACAAAAAAGGTGCAATGATTGAGGAGCAAATTGCATTTGCAAAGCGTGCTGAGGCAGCCAAATTAGATTTTGTATTTAAGGCTGATTATTTAATAGCGCATCCAGAGTTAATAGCTAAAACAAAAGGAACAGTTGGACTAGACCCTAACTTTTTGCTAGCGCTCGTAGCAAGAGAAACGCAGCAAATCGGTTTAGTAACAACTATTTCCACAACATTTACGCCACCTTATCTTATTGCCCGCCAATTACAATCCTTAAATTGGATTAGTAACGGACGAGTAGGATGGAATGTAGTGACCTCCATTGATGGGGCATATAATTTTAGCAATGCCCCTATGCCATCATCAGAGGAGCGTTATGCTAAAGCGGCTGAATGTACAAACGTTGTTCAGCAGCTATGGCATAGTCACCCTAGTGAAATATTAGAAGCTAACGGAGATTTAGAAAAAATTAAAGACCTTGTAAAGCCTATTGATTATAATGGTGAGTTTTTCCACATTCAAGGTCCTTTAAATATACCTATGCATCCAGCGGGAGATATACCGTTATTTCAGGCAGGTGCATCTGAGGTAGGACGTCAATTTGCGGCAACTGTATCGAATGCGATTTTTGCTGCAACACCAACTATGGATGTTGGCATTGAAATGCGTAATGATTTGCGAAAGCGTGCTGTTGAGGCTGGTCGTTCGGCAGATGATATTCGCTTATTGCCAGGTCTCTATTTCTTTATAGGTGATACATATGAGGAGGCATTGGAAATGCATCAGCAGGCACATGCCCATTTAACGCTTGAGCGTCGCTATGCTGCATTAGTATCCGTTATTGGACTGGATGTTCGCCATTTGGCACTTCAGGATCGTGTAACAGTGGACCTGTTGCCTCCAGAAGATCAAAAGGTTCGGAGTAAAACCCATGCCCATCTTGTACGGCGTTATATTACGGAGAATGAGCCGACTGTTGAGGAATTACTTGGACGACCAGAGGTAATTGGCTCAGCCCATCTTGTAGCTATTGGTACGCCACAGGATATTGTCCAGCAAATCATTACGTTTTATGACAAGGGTGCATTCGATGGCTTTATTGCTGTGCCAGGTGGTCCAGCGAAATCTTTAGATTTATTCTTTAGCGATGTGATACCTATGCTCGTTGAACGTGGGTTATTCCGAGCAGACTATGAAGGGAGCACCTTACGCTCACATCTAGGCTTAGATGTGTTACTATCTAATTAAAGCTACACATAAAAGGGGCCAAGGTGTTGCGAATCAACATGCTTTGCCCTTTTCATGCTTGCTAAAAGCTCATTCGAATATTAATTGGGTAGAGGTAGGGTGATTCAGGTTGTTCGATTGTTACCCAATTATCAATTTGAATAACAGGTAAGATAGTCCCATCATAAGTTGTTTGCCCAATTGTGCCTACAATCTCAATCCATGTATCCTCCTTAAGCGTAGGGGCTTCTACAAATTCGCTTAAAAAGCCTACAATGCTTGCATCTGCCACACAATGGGTAATCAGAAATCGTGAAATAACAAGCTGATTTTGACTAAAATCCTCCTCTTTTAAAACAAAGCCCTTTAGCTGTATTTGCTTGCCTAGATAGTTTGCTAAATTGTGATTAATCTCCTCATAATAAATCGTATAATCCTCATCTGTCATTTTTAGCATTGTTTGCTGTGAAAGCTGCTGTTTTAATCGGTCATATTGTTTTTTAGTCATCTCCTGCTTTTCTTCCATTAATCGAGGGTCAGGCTCATGCTCATCATAGATATTTTCATCAATGGTTTCGTTTGAAGTGAGATAATCCTCTATTTTTGAATTTTGACTTTGTTGAGCAAGAATAAAAGAAGCACCTTTTTTATCAGCAATTGCAGCATCTAAAATTTTAGCAGGCACAAAGAAGCCCGTTATAATAGGGGTTATAACAATAAAATACGATAGCATTTTTTTTCGTGTAAAAGGTGATTGTCCATGGTCATGCTGTGAACAGCAAGCTTGTCCATGATGATGGCAATGCTGAGTAGTCTTGGACACGACTCTTGTTAATTGTACAAGAAATAACATAAAAAATAGAATAGCGGCTGTTTTACTTAGGTTATCGTATTTCGGATTAATATATTTTGTTAGTTCCCCCGTCCAATGCAGGTTTGCAATCATAGCAGAAAAAGCAAGTAAAATAACAGCTCTCACTGCTTGCTGAATGTGAAATTTCATGAATTTCCTCCTTACAAATACGGTGAAAGAATAAATAAACTAACATAAACTACTATAGCGACGAAGGCAACTAACCATAAAACAAATTTTAGGCGAAATACACTTATCAGCATAATGGTATTTTTTAAATCAATCATTGGGCCAAAAATTAAAAATGCAAGGATTGAATGGGTAGAGAACAGAGAACTAAAGGAAGCACCGATAAAAGCATCCGCTTCTGAACAAAGTGAAAGAATAAAAGCTAAGCCCATCATTACTAAGATAGAGGAGGATACGCCATCACCTATTTCTACAAGTGCTTTGGTTGATACATATGTTTGGACAAAGGCTGCTAAAAATGCGCCAATAATTAAATATTTTCCTACATCAAAAAATTCATCAACGGCATGCTTACATGTATTGATTAATTTTGTTATAAACGATGTTTGCTTATCATCCTTTGCTACTGGCTGGAGTGCTACAGAATTTTTAAATTGTGAACCTTTAAAAAATAAGCTAACGAGCAAAGCAACTACAATAGCTATTACAAAACCTATTAACATTCGAAGACTAGCGATTTTTAAATTATTGCCAAATGCCATATAGGTTGAGAGAATAACAATTGGATTGATCAAAGGACCTGTGAGCATAAAGCCAATAGCTGCATGTATCGGTACTCCTTTGGCAATTAATCTTCTAACAATTGGCACAATCCCACATTCACAGGCCGGAAATAAAGCGCCTACAAAGCAACTCATCACAACAGCCAACAATGTATTTTTAGGAATCCACCTTTCAATATGCTCCTCCGTGATAAAAATCTGAATAAAACCTGCAATTAGAATGCCAATTAATACAAAAGGCAATGCCTCAATTAAAATACTTAAAAATATCGTATGAAGGCTGAGCAAAGAGGAGCTAAAGCTTTTTAGCTCTGAGAAGTTCATTAACAGTACTGGAAGAAGACTTATGATGAATATGAAAGCTAACCAAAAATTTAGCTTAGGCAATTGAAGACGATCCACATGTACCTCCTTGTTGTAATAAAGTGTAATGATTACGTTTTAATATAGGTTATGTAAGAGGACATGCAGGTATTACTCCTGATTACTATTTTTATCGATGAATGCTCAATAAATAAAGAGAAAGTGGAGTAGGAGTAGTGCTACTTTTCACTTTCTCTTTGTTTCATCATCATTGATGCAAATGCTTATTTCTAAATTGCTTGGGCGTGATACCTGTAATTTTTTTAAAAACTTTAATGAAATAGCTCTGGTCTGTGAAATTAAGGAGGGAGCCGATGTCTAAGATTGGGTAGTTTGTGAATGTTAATAGCTTTTTTGCTTCGTCAATCCGTTGTTGTTGGATGTATTCACTAAATGAAATACCTACTTCCTTTTTAAATAAGGAGGAAAGATAATTTGGACTTAAATGACAAATATCAGAAAGTTGCTCCAATGTTATGTCACTATATATATGATTTTCGATAAAATGTATACATGTGGTGGTGGTTGCTGAGTATTTTACTTTATTCGCATGTGAAACGCGGTTCGTATAGTCGTAAATAGCCTCCTCCATTAAGGATAGGATGTCGTTTAAGCTGCTTTGTTCCTCAAGCTTTTGTATGTAAAAATCACTTAATGTAAAGGCAGTTTCTTCGTTTAAGCCTCCTTCAATCGCAGCGCGACAAATAAGCGCTATTCCTGTTATCATTAGATTTTGTAGACTTCTTAGCTTGTTTCGTTTGGAAAGCACACCCAGTTCTGCTTCTCCAACAATTGAGTAGTTCAATACTTCATTTAATTTTTCCTTATGTCCATTTTTGACATAGTCTAACAATATTTTTTCATAGTAGAGGTTTGTGTGAACAATATCATTTTTTCTAGCATAGGAAAGCTCAAGGGTTGTATTTTCTTCATGACGAATAATGGGTTTTAATGTTTGATTGCTTTGCATCACCAAGGTTTTCGTTAATTTTTCTGATAGATCAAATAGTAAACGAATAAACTAATCGCTATAAATTGTTGATAATGATGGGTAGGAACAGATTGGTTGTCACAATCGAAATTTTGCTTGACTATGTGATGATTGGCAGGGGTAAGAGAAGGACCTACTAGAAGCGCTCCTAAATAATGATTATCTTTGTTTAAATTGATAAAGAAAAAGTGAAAATCCTCTATTGAGATAAAAATCGGATAGTCCTTGGAAGCAGTATCATAAGGATATGTTGTTAGCTGCTCCATTAAGGAAGTATAATTTAGATTCTTTTGCAAGGCCTTCGATGTATACTCAAAGATTATTTCGCCCTGCGGATCGATATATGACACAGAAAGTTGATGTGTTTCATAAATTAATTGACCTATGTATTGAAAATCCAGTGAAGAGATTTCCACTTTTTTACACATCCGTTTTTATTGCTACTATTAACAGGAAAGCCATTACAACAATGAGAAAGTACTATTTTGTGTAGAATAATACAATAAAATAAGTAAAATTGGCAATAAAATAGATAGTGACTTCAAAATGCTAGGGAGGAATGGAAGATGGAACTTTTAAATAAAATTGCAGTAGTAACGGGCGCTGGCAGCGGTATAGGGAGAGCCAGCAGTTTGAAATTTGCTAGCAATGGTGCAAAAGTGATAGTCGTGGATTTCAACAAAGAAACAGGGGAAGAAACAGTAAGCTTGATGAAAGAACAAGGCGGAGAAGGTATCTTTGTGCAGGCAGATGTTTCAAAAAGCGAAGATGTTCAGAAATATGTTAATGCCGCTGTTGATACGTATGGACGTATTGATATATTTTTCAATAATGCGGGGGTTATTCAAAAAATTTCTCCATTAACAGAGATTGAAGATACAGAATATGATCGTATTATGGATATCAATGTGAAAGGTGTATTTCTAGGCTTAAAATATGTTTTAAAAGTAATGGAGGGACAAGGTAGCGGCTCTATTATTAACACAGCTTCAACAGCAGGTGTTCGTAGTGAGCATAGTATGGCTGTTTATTCTGCGAGTAAGCATGCTGTGGTCGGTTTAACAAAATCTGCTTCGTTAGAGTATGTAAAAAAAGGTGTTCGTATCAACGGTATTTGTCCAGGCGGAGTGGCAACAGCATTAACAGACAGTGTAACAACTATGTTTGAAACAGGTGGCTATATTCCAGAGGAAATTCCAAATATGCGAATGGGACGCTATGCAAAACCAGAGGAGCTAGCAGAAATGGTTGTATTCTTAGCATCTGATAAAGCAAGCTATATGACAGGCTCAATCGTGCTTGTTGATGGCGGTTTAACTTTATAAAAGATTGAAATCCAGTGAAAATTCATTCACTGGATTTTTTGACATTGACATGAAGTAGTACCACGGAGACATTAGAGTGTGGCTTTCTACACAGGTAGATAATGCTGACCAAGCGGCTGTTATCTGGTATCAGTAGAGATCCACAGACTATTTAAGTGAAACAGCATTTGTTATGGAAAAATAAGCAGATAATGATCATTTTGCAACATTTCTAACAGATTGGAGATGTTGCGAATTTTTTCCCGATAAAAAGTAAGACTATATTTGTTCTAACTTCGGCAATTTCGCTTACACTTATTATAGGACGAACTTTGCGTGAGACGGGGAGGAAGTAACATAGCGAAAAAAATGGGCATTGTTGCGCTACTATTATTCGGTGTTTACGTGCTTTGTATGTACTGGTATATATTCCATAGCGGTGATGGTAAAATACCGAGTGCTTTACAGGGAACGGCTGCAGATCCAGTGATGTTTATGTCTGGCAAGGAACTTTTCTTAAGTGGTGAATATTCAAAAATACGGAACTTTCTTTTCTTTATCGCGACACCTTTCGAATGGCTAATTTATTTCTTGATTTTATTAATGGGTGTATCACGCTATTTTGAAAAAATAACAACATCCCAAACAAAGTGGAAGCTCTTACAAAATGCAGGCTATTTATTTCTATTATCGGTATTCGTATATATCGTGTTATTTCCACTTAATTATTATCGGTATTACCTTAGTAAAAGCTACGGTATTAGTACACAAACCTTTACGTCTTGGATGAAGGATGGGGTTCTTGATTTTTGGGTGAGCTTTGGCATGAGCCTGATTATTGTTACAGTTATTTATTGGCTGATGAAAAAGAGCGAGAAAAGATGGTGGCTCTATACATGGCTGTTAACCATACCCTTTACAATCTTTGTGATGTTTATTCAGCCCGTTGTAATTGATCCTTTATACAATGATTTTTATCCGCTGAAAAATAAAGAGCTAGAAACAAAAATTTTATCGCTTGCGACACAGGCGAATATTCCAGCAGAGCATGTCTATGAAGTGAACATGGCTGAAAAAACAAATGCTTTAAATGCCTATGTCACAGGAATTGGTAGTAATTCGAGAATTGTACTGTGGGATACAACCTTGAATAGATTAACGGACAATGAAATTTTATTTATCATGGCACATGAAATGGGGCATTATGTAGAAAAGCATATTTATTTTGGTATAGCAGGCTACTTATTACTAACCTTGCTAGGCTTATGGCTAACAAATAAGGCGATGCGACCAATGATTGCTCGCTATGGGCAGGTTTTAAAAATCAATAAAATCAGTAATATCCGCTCTTATCCATTGTTTTTACTGTTGACCTCTATTTTATTATTTGCCTCCGACCCTGTATCAAATTATATTTCACGATATCAGGAGACAAGAGCCGATCAATATGCAATTACATTGATGGAGGATCGTGAGGCAGCTGTAACAGCATTTCAAAAGCTAACGATTTCAGGCTTAAGTGAGGTCAACCCTCCACTTCTTGTTAAATGGTTCCGTTACACACATCCCCCGATGCTAGAGCGTATTTATAAGGTTGCTGATCATGAGGGGCAAAAACAAGAAATTCCGTTAAAGGAAGAACAAAAGAAATAAAGGTTTCTAGTAGAGCTAAATTGGATAATCTATAAGTAAGAGTCGTTGCTAGATAGGGGATACCTGATGCTTAATATAATAATCATTACACTTTCTTCCATACTTGTAGCCTTTGCCTATAATTTTTTATTAATTCCCCATGAAATCTTAAGTGGGGGATTAAGCGGCATTGCCATTATGCTTGGAATTATTACCCCTTTCAATACGGGCGTGTTAAATTTGCTGCTTAACCTGCCCCTGTTGATTTTAGGTGTGATGAAGCTTGGCAAGCGATTTATCAGCTATACCATTCTTTCTGTGGCTGTGTTGTCAGTGAGTTTATATATTATTCCAATATACAAAGCGACACAGGAGCCAATCCTTGCGTCCTTATTTGGCGGTGTTATTGTGGGCTTCGCGATGGGCATGATTTTCCGTGCAGCAGGCTCCTCTGGGGGCTTTGATATTATTGCTATGCTTCTTAGTCGTAAACGTGATTTCCCTCTTGGTACGTTAATTGCTGCTATGAATGGCGTGGTAGTAGCAGTTTCTGGCTTTGTCTTTAGCTGGGATGCTGCGTTACTAACGCTTGTTTCCATTTATGCAACAGGAAAAGTAGTCGATACCATTCATACCAGTCATATTAAATTAACGCTGATGATTATTACAAGTAAGGGTGAGGAAGTAAAACAGCAGCTCTTAGAAAAGCTTCATCGTGGGGTCACGATTATCGATGCAAAGGGAGCTTATTCTGGTGAAGGTCGTCAAGTTTTAATCACAGTGATTACACGCTACCAGCTTGCTGATGTCAAAAGCACCATTAAAGAAACCGACCCTCAATCGTTTGTCAATATATTACAAACAACGGAGGTTATCGGGATGTTTGATCGTAGCACAAGTAAATAATGCTATTCTCAACGCACGTTTTGGATTATACTACATATAATCGAACGTGTGTTTTTATCTTGGTTTAACAGGTGACGGGACGCCTACTGAATAGAAAGGAACTCCGTCTAAGAACGCCACGTCCTTTGGCAACGATGGAGTGACTAACATCATGTTAGCCTAAAGCCCCGGTGGATGTCACAGAGTTTGGAGAGGATTTTTTCGAGTAAGCTCGAAAAAATCTGGACACATTGTTTATATGCGCGAGAGTGAAGCGTCAGCAGCAGATAGTTTATGTACCAAAAGCATTAGCGACAGGTACAATTATGCCAAGGCGTAATTGATTTGAGAGGGGAATGATAAAAGATGGAAAAGGAAATGATTCATACGTATTGTCTACAACTTCGTGGCACGACTTATGATTATCAAGAGGAATGGCAGGCAGATCGCTATCATATTGGTGGGAAAATGTATGCCATGATTGGAGGCAATGCAACGGGTAGGCCTGTGCTTACATTAAAATGTGAGCCAGCGCGAGCAGCGGATTTACGTGAATCATATGACAGCATTATACCAGGTTATTATATGAATAAAACCCATTGGAACTCCATTTATATGGATGCTGAGGATGTCACAATGGAAATGGTCGAAAACTTGATCAAACATTCCTATGAGCTTGTTTTCAGTAAATTAACGAAAAAAGTTCAGCAGGCGATTCAATAACAAAATAAATCGCGCATTTACCAGTCATATTGCTAGTAAATGCGCAAAGGTAGCATTAATTATAACCACGTTCACCATAAGGCTGTAACGCGTCGAGCCATTTTTGCTCCAGCTTTTCGAGCTCTCTTTTAGCATCAAAATAGCCTTCTTCCTTTTTCTTTAAATATTCTACGATTTTCACCTCAAAGACATCTTGACCAAAGGCATTATAATCAGCCTGAAGCTCCTTATTTGTATGTGTATTGGTTTTTAGCATAAATTGAAAGCCATTTAAGCGTTTTAAGTTATTAAAGCTCCCAACAAATACTTTTCCTGTTTGCGTATTGGTCATTGTAAAAACGCCTGCTTCAATTTTCATATCTTTATACATTTCTTTTAATTCTTTTTTATGATCCATGTGAAAAAAACCTGCTTTCTTATTTTTTTACCCAGTAGGCACTACCATCTGCTGTTCGATCCATAAAGCCGTATTCAATTAAGTAGCGACGGATATGGACATAGTCCTCATAGATGGGCTCAATTACCGCATTCAATTCCTTTTCTGTATAGTGTTTCCCCTCCTCGAAAAGCTTGGTAATCGCACGTAGCACAACGATTTTTTGCTTTTCACGTTTAGGGAAGCGCACTAGCTCTTTATCGAGACCATCTGGAAAGAATTTTTCTAATAATTGCTGTTCTTCCTCAATGGTAATATTATAGCGATCGTCAACCATTGTAGCTGTTTTATGGATAGGCACAAAATGATCCTCCTTTTGATTTTGCTCCTTTAGTAGCTCCATCATGACTAACAATGTTTTCGCTTGACGTTCCTTTTCTTTTAAAGCAAACCGATGATGACGAATGGTTGCAGCACTCCCAATTGCTAGCTCTGCTTGTATTTCCTGATCTGATTTTCCCTCATAAAATAAGCGTAAAATATGACTTTGATGCTCTGTTAAGCCTGTTATTTTTTTATTCAGCCCGTTTAAATAATGAAAAACAGATTGATGTGCAGCCGTAATATGCAGCTGCATCATTTTTTCGGCTTCATATAATAAGCCCTCATATGGATAAATAATGCCTTTTTCTATCTTTTCCCCACATAGTAAACAGGTAAAATGCGTATGTTCATCCATATAGCCCTTTTTAATGTCCTCACTCGAGGCTTGCCAAAATTGTTCATTTACATCCAATTGGAAACCCCCTTTAAAACAAACATATTCTAATTTGTTTATAAATTTATATTTAAAATATCAAATTGTTTAGTATAAAGCAATAAAAAACACATCGTTTAGAAAACGATGTGTCAAAATATTAGCTAAGATCTATTTAGAATAGGGTGCCACTGAACGTACATAATTATAAATTTATATCTTTTTTTAAGAGGAGTCAGTTTTTGGAAGTACCATGGTTGGGAGCTGTACTATAAATGTGATTTATCAGAGGAAGAGAAGTCCACCTGAATGATTGTTGGTTCAGCTATATGAAAATCTCTAATATACTCCTTTTTTGTAAAGTTAAGATTTCTCAAAATCTGAGCTTCTGTGTTATTCAGAGGGAGTTATCTATCAAATAGCATCTTTTTGAAACTTTTCCATAGATGCATCGTACAGAAAGTAACTGGGAATAGGAGGAGGTTTTACTTGAAGCTGGTATTGTGGGTGATTGTAGGCATAGTAGCAGCCCTTATTTTAATAATAGGGGTTGTGGCTTATAGATTTTACAGAGAATTAAAAACACCAAATCCTGATTATATTATTAATTTTATAAAAGAACATGCAGCTAAAGGGAATGTCGCATTATCTATTCATTATAATTCACAAAATTTGGTGAGTATCAATGAAAGCGTGCCACTGCCTTTAGCAAGTACGGTTAAAATTATTATAGCCATTGAATATGCACAGCAAGCAGCAGAAGGGAAAATTGATCCGAATCAAATGGTCAGTTTAAAGGAATTAGATAAGTTTTATATTCCAAGGACTGATGGTGGTGGACATCAAGCGTGGCTAGCACAATTGCAAAGGGAACAGGAAATAGCGAGTGTGCCATTGTATAAGGTGGCAAAAGCTATGATTGCTTATAGCTCCAATGCGAATACGGATTATTTAATCAATATACTAGGTTTGGAAAATATAAATGAGACGTTAAAGCAATTAGAGCTATTGCATCATGATGAGATTTATCCATTGACAAGTATATTATACATACCACAGCAATTAATGGATGAGAAAAATTTATCAAGCAAGGAAGTGCTAGAAGCTATGCGAGAAATGGAGATGGATGACTATCAACAACGAGCGATGGCTATTCATAAAAGCTGGCTTACTAAACCATTATCTGAGCAAGAGAAAAAGCACTTATTGAAACATTTAAGTAAAAGCTCGCAAAAGCATCTGTCAGATCATTTCCCTCGCTCCACAGCAAAGGATTATGTGGCGATAATGGGGAAGCTAAATAATAAAACTTATTTTAGTGACAAGGTTTATCAATATCTCGATCCTGTTATGGAGCAATTAATGGAACGACCAAAAAATCGCGAATTGTTTACTCAAATAGGACAAAAGGGTGGCTCAACACTATTTGTTGTCACGATTGCTATGTATGCAATAGATAGGGAACAAAATAAGACAGAGCTAGCATTTTTCGCAAATGACTTATCTGACTTAGAGCAAGTAGAGCTTGCTCGAAATATGAATAGCTTTCAATTGAAGCTTTTAACCGATAAGGCGTTTCGTGAAAGAGTGAACACTGAATTAAACTGAGGACTCTGTGCTATTTTGAAGAAAACCAATAAGCATCTTCTTTCCGTTGAACTACTGCGAACACCAGATCAACGTCTAGTTATAGTAGCATGCTCTACCCGTAGTCCATACGGTGAAAAACTTGCAATGATTGTACGTTGGACTCCGCTGTCTAGCGTACTGTTTGATTTTCGCTTTTCGGCTAGACAGAGTGATAGAACGTTGAAGATTTTACATAACAGACGAACTTTCCTGTTATAACCTCCTATCTTCAGTTTTCAAAGAGCAATCTGTACAGGTTCGTTATAGCACATACGTTCTAATTGTGCGATAATTTAGACGAACGCCTATCGACATTCATCTCCCACTTACTCACAAGACTATCCCTTTCACGTTCCTTAAAGTGGGCGTCTTCTGTCGGAAAATGATAAATTCTATGATACAAGTAGTATAGGTTTTTACTGAATAACTATGGGGGAGATTGTATGAACGGTAAGATTCGAAGTGATATGATAAAATTGGGGATAGTCTCTTTATTGGGTTATATAATAGGCTTCATTATATTTATCGTACTGGGTGTTAGAGAAAATATATTTACTACTGGTATAGATAAACTAAAGAAGTGGGATCTACCTGCTATGGGGAATTTAATGGATGAACATAAAATATATTTAATTTGGCCGCTGATAATATGTATATTCGTTTTTGCCATTACCATGATTTTTTTCAAAAATAATAAACTAGTACCTTTATTCATTGTCATGATCATAACAATTTTTGTTGGGTTTTATTTCATTCCCTTTATTATTTTGATACTAGCTTTTATATTGAGCCTCATCTATTTCATTTGGGAGTTAGCACAAGTTATTAATGTATTTTTATTTCATTATATCGCTTCCTTTTTTTTCATCTTCATTGAATTCATACTAAATAATATATTCTCATTAGAGGTCAGATTTATTAATTTTAATCATGAAAGTAAACATATGTTTTTTCAAACCATCATTTTCTTTTCGCTATTACCTTATCTGTTTCGAGTGATCGTTGCTGGTTGTGAGAAGGTGCTAAACAAAACTAGCGGCCCAATGGCTGTCCTTCTTGTGAAGCCTCTCAGACTCCTCAGTATAAATTTCTTTAGATATATGACATATACTTTTGCGTTTTTTACCTATCTAATGAGTTTTTTATGGGTAGTACCAAAAAATATGAATGCTATGAAGGAAGGGCTACTTGCCTTTATAATCATTGATGTTGTTCTTTTCGGATTATACAGCTATATGGCTAAGAAAAGGAAAAAAACAATGCTTGTGAAAAGTATAGTGTTATCCAGGAATTTAGAGTTAATAAAAAATGAGATAATTAGGCATAATTTATTATCAAACAAAAATTGTAAGATTAAAATTAAGCGTAGCCCACAAATAAAAGATTTTTATGAAAAAGCAAAAAAATGTAAAGATAAAAGGTTAATAATGATCTCTCAAAAAATAAGAGCAATTACTTATGAAAGTACGGATGATAAAATATGTAATAGACTTTCATTTCAGGATATATACATGGAGATAGAAAAAATTCAGAAATTAATAGATGAGTATATTGTTGAGTGAAATGAGATACTTATCTTGAAGCGATAGACGTAAGGAAAGGATTGACATTATTGAAGATAGCTTCACAAAAAGTACATAATAAAAAATTATGGTTTGTACTTATTTTAGGATCACTGACGGCATTCGGGCCATTGTCGATGGATATGTACTTACCAGCATTACCACTTGTTGCAGAAGATTTAGCAACGACAGCGTCTTTTGTACAAATGAGTATTACCTCCTGTTTATTAGGAC
The DNA here is from genome assembly GCF_001281525.1 of Lysinibacillus macroides. GTDB lineage: Bacteria > Bacillota > Bacilli > Bacillales_A > Planococcaceae > Lysinibacillus > Lysinibacillus macroides. The sequence continues at coordinate 787,982 of NZ_LGCI01000005.1, forward strand.
TAGCTTTTGGTCAATTGTTATTTGGTCCCTTAAGCGATATTCATGGTCGACGTCGTCCGCTCCTTTTTACATTGCTTATATATGCAGTAGCCTCCTTATTATGTGCATTTAGTACATCGATTTGGGCATTTATTGGTTTGCGCTTTGTCCAAGGCTTTGCAGGGGCAGCGGGCATTGTCATTGCAAGGGCATCCGCCAAAGATATGTATTCAGGGAAAGAGCTAACGAAATTTGTGGCGCTGCTTTCCTTAGTCAATGGAGCAGCACCAATATTAGCGCCTATTTTTGGCGGTGCTGTCCTGCGCTTTGTACCATGGCCAGCAGTGTTTATTATTTTAAGCTTAATCGGCGTTGCCATGTTTTTAGCTGTTGCCTTTACACTTACAGAGACGCTACCTGAGGATAAACGAGCAGAAGGTGGGGTGCTTGCAACAGTGAAAACATTCCATCTCCTAATAAAAGACCGTGTTTTCATGGGCATTGCACTCTCACAGGCATTTGTTTCGATGGGGATGTTCGCCTATATCGCAGGCTCTCCATTTGTACTCCAAAATATTTATGAGGCAACACCACAGCAATTTTCCTTTATTTTTGCTGCAAATGGTGTTGGCATTATTATTGCTGCACAAGTCACAGGGAAGCTTGCTAGCCAGATGGCGGAGAAAAAATTATTGTTTTACGGTGTTCTACTGTCATTTAGCGGTGCATTACTACTGCTACTAGCTATCACATTGCAGGGGCCACTTTGGATCGTGCTGATCGCTTTATTTTTCGTTGTATCAAGTGTTGGTATTGTTGGGACAACGGCCTTTTCACTGGGGATGGAAAGACAAGGAAAAGCAGCAGGCAGTGCCTCTGCCTTTTTAGGAATTTTACCATTTGGTGGTGGCGCACTTGTGTCCCCATTAGTTGGTATTGGTGGAGAGCATACAGCTATTCCAATGAGCATCACGATTTTTGCCTGTAGCGCAGCGGCATGTCTGCTCTATCTTACATTAACAAGAGATTAGAAAATGATTGAACACTTACAAAGCGACTAGGTAGCCTCTAGTCGCTTTTTGTTTACCTTATTCACAACTATAGTAAAAATATTTCGATATACGATATACTTTACTATGGTAAAATATATAGTTATACATAGAAAGGAATGGAGGCATGATCTGCAATGACAACGAATCTGATAGAGCAGTGGCATCAGCAAAGAAAGACATTCAATAGTGCCGATGCCAAAAGTATTCATACGATGCATAAGCTAAAGGAGCAAGGGAAACAAGCAGAGCCAACAGAGGCAAACTTGCGTATATTAGTTGATATTTATTGTATGCTACGTATGTATAATGAAGCTTACAAGGTTTTTACAGCAGTTATGGACTTAACGAATAAAAAAGATCAGAAAAAATATGGCTCCATTAAATATTGGGTGGATAATCCGCAACATGTAAGCCCCTTATTGCCACGAGACATTCAGGAAACAAATGAGCTAACAACGCCATTACCAACCTTTAAATATATGCCGAATCCACTACAAACTGGTGTTTTTGAAATAGGAGAAATTGTTGTTTGTGATTGCTGTGAGCAGGAAGTAGATATTTATTGTACAAAGGGTATTTATGCAATTGAAGAGGTGGAGTATCTTTGTCCAAGCTGTATTCATAGTGGGCGGGCAGCGCAAAAATTTGACGGTGAATTTCAGCAGGATTTATTAAATCCAGAGCTTGTCAGCAATGAAGACTATACAAAGGAAGTTCTCTATCGAACACCTGGCTATATCAGCTGGCAGGGTAATAATTGGCTAGCGCATTGCACGGATTATTGTGCCTTTCTTGGTTATGTTGGCTGGCAGGAGCTAATGGATATGGGCATTACGAAGGTGCTTGAACATTTTAATGGCTATACACATGAAGAGCTAGCCGCTACTTTGCGTAATAATGGCTCACATCAAGGCTATTTATTTCAATGCTTGGAATGTCAGCAATATATTGTATACTCCGATTGGGATTAAGACGAGCGAGCGTAGACAACAATGTTTTAAGGGGTTGTTAGAATGTTTATTTTTGATAGGCATATGTTTATAACATTATGCATTGGTTTAGTAGGTGCTATTATTTTTCAATTTTTACATATACCGATGCCATGGCTGCTTGGTGCTATTACAGCGGTACTGGTTGTGCAATTGTCAACAAACGTCCAATTGAAATGGCATCGTTTTTTCCGTAATTTTGGCTTAGCGGTAGCAGGCTATTCGATTGGCTTTGCTTTTACACCAGAGGCTGTGCGGGATATTAAGCTATTTTTAGGAAGCATGATTATTTTAAATGTGTTATTTATTCTCCTGTTTTTTTGTATAAGCTATATTGTAGCGAAACGTGCTCAGTTGGATTTTGCTACAGCATTGACGTGCTGTGTACCCGGTGGCATGTCACAGATTGTTACCTTTGCTGAGGAGCAGGGGGATATGGATATAGCGGTCATTACCTTCTTTCAAATTCTGCGTGTTCTATTAATTGTAAGCTTTGTTCCTTTACTAGTGGCAGGGGCTGGTGGACAGGACACGACAGTTGGTGGTAGCTATACATGGGGCTTAGCTGGGATGCTTGTACTGTGTGGTGTAGCAGGCTGGCTGGCACAAAAGATCAAAATTCCGACAAGCTATTTGCTAGGGCCTGTTTTGTTATTAATGGGTATGAATATGGTAGGAGTGAATGTACCACAATCACCCGTATCTCTGCTTCATATTGCACAGCTAATGATCGGGATTTATATTGGCTTGTTATTGAAAAGGGAAAATTTACATTTATCGAAAAAACATTTGTTTTATGCATTTGTATCAGCAGGCATCTTTATTGGAGCTGCGTACGGTTTAACATTTGGCATGACAAGCCTATATCGTCTTGATTTTGGCACAGGTTTTTTAAGCATTGTGCCTGGGGGGCTGGACCAAATGGGCATTATCGCCGCTTCCGTACATGCAAATGTGACCATTGTTACGGCTTTTCAGCTCTTTCGTGTACTCGTCGTGTCGATTTTCCTTGTACCGTTTGTAAAGCTGTTTGTGAAAAAAGCGAAAACATCCCCCCTTTCCAAATAATTTAAATAATGCTATGATAGAAGTAATTATTGTGAACGGAGGTGAAAAGGAATGAAAAATAACGCTACGAAAACATGTGTAAAAGTGGATACTGCGATGTATTTTGCACGTGTGATTACTTTTGATTTTGCGAACAACGGGAGAGGTCTGTCCATTTTTAAGCAAAATCAAATAATAAACGTAGCGAATTAACCATTCTTTTTCACAAATGATATGAGAAGAAGACTGCTTGTTAATGAGCAGTCTTTTTTGTGTTCTAAAGATGTTTTCGCACGTTTCATTGGAGGAAAAAACGATGCAAATCAAAGCTGAACAACTACAAAAAATTATGGGTGGCAATAAATTATTCGAGAATTTACAGCTAGAGGTCAATAGTGGGGAGCATGTGGCGATTGTTGGCGTAAATGGCAGTGGGAAAACAACGCTATTACAATTGTTAGCAGGCATTGATACCCCTGATAAGGGACGCATTATTAAAAGTAAGGAAGCAACGATTGGCTATTTACATCAAATTCCGCATTATCTAGGACATTCTGTTAAGGAAGTGCTGGAGGAGGCATTCGCGGAACTTTATACATTAAAGAAAAAAATGACACAGCTTGAGCAAGAGATGCAATCTACGGTAACGGATAAAATATTATTGCAATACGGGCAAATACAGGAGCAATTTATGTTACAGGGGGGCTATGAGGTAGAGGCTCAGCTAGCAATGATTACCAATGGGCTGGGGCTAACAAAGATGCTTGAGCAGCCATTTAGTAGCTTAAGCGGTGGCGAAAAAACAAAGGTGATGCTTGGTCAAATTTTATTAAAAAAGCCATCTATTTTGCTGTTAGATGAACCGACGAATCACCTGGATATGCAGGCAATTGAATGGCTTGAACAATATGTCCGAAATTTTGAAGGCATTGTGATTGTTGTATCTCATGACCGCCATTTTATGAATCAGGTGGCACATAAAATTATTGAAATTGAGGATGGCGAGGCTTTTACGTATAACGGTCATTATGATGCCTTTGTCGCACAAAAAGAGGCAAAAATTGAACAACAATTTGCGAGCTATGAAGAACAGCAAAAGAAAATTAAAAAAATGCAGGAAGCGATTAAGCGTTTAAGACAATGGGCAAATGAAGCGGATAATGCAGCGATGCACCGACGCGCGAAAAGCATGGAAAAAGCGTTGGCACGTATTGAGCGCGTTAAGAAGCCCATTCCAAAAAAGAAAATGAATCTAGCTTTAACAATGGCAGAGCGCAGTGGCAAAGAGGTTGTACAGCTAGAAGGCATTTGTCATGAATTTGAACAGCCGTTGTTCCAGAACAGTCATCTCGCTATTTATTTTGGAGAGCGTGTTGCAATCGTGGGTAGCAATGGTAGCGGAAAATCTACATTATTAAAAATAATACTAGGAGAGATTGCTCCTGACCGTGGTATTTGCAATGTTGGTAGCAATGTCAAATTTGGCTATTTATCACAGCAATTTGAGCATAAAAATCCAGCGATCCGCTTAATCGATGCCTTTCGCGAAAAAGTGGCTGTATCTGAGGCTGAGGCTCGTCATATACTGGCACAGTTTTTATTTTACGGCTATGATGTCTTTAAAAAGGTAAAGGATTTGAGTGGTGGGGAAAAAATGCGTTTACGCTTAGCGCAATTAATGCATGAGGATATAAATGTTCTAATTTTGGATGAACCGACCAATCATTTAGATATTGAAGCAAGAGAGGTATTAGAGGATACATTGGCATCCTTTGAAGGAACAATTATTGGCGTGTCCCATGACCGCTATTTTCTACAAAAAATATTTACGAAAACAGCATGGATTGAAGAGCAAAGAATGACTGTGTTTGAGGGTGATTATGAATGGGCTAGACAGAAGCGGCAGGAATTGATGCAACAAGTGGTTGAAAAAGAAACATCAAAGAAATTACAGCCCACTAAAAAGGAGCTACCAATCGACCAGCAAATTGAAAAGCTGGAGGCAAAGCTACAGGCATCATCACTCGGACAAGAGCAGCGTCAAAAGCTTCAGCAACAGTTAGAAAATTTATATGAAAGATGGGTAGAGGAGGAAGATCATGTATGACTTAGAGCAGATTATGCAGCTTGATATTGATTATATGAAAAAAATTAGTACAATAGAACTATGTAAGGAAGGCGCTTTTGCGTATAATCAAGCATTACCAAACTATTATGATGCAAATCATGCACATATTTGGCGTAAGATAGCTGATCCAGCAACATTTTTACAGAATATAAAAGATTTTTATCAGACAAACTCTCTTATTCCGAGGCTGTATTTATACAATCTGGAGGATAATCCGTCCTGCATAAAGGCATTAGAAAAACACGGCTTTCAATATGAATATTTTATAGATAATATCCAATGCTGGAATAGTGAGTATGCACCACTTACACCAAATAGTGCGATTCAGATTGAACGCGTAACAGATGCCAATATGGAGGAGGCGCTAGCAGTCGAAATGAGTATTACGACATTTGGAGAGCCTTCACTTATTCAACAAGCTTTTACCCAAACATACCGCTCTCCGCATTTTACGTATTATTTATTAAGACTAGAGGGGAAAGCGTGCTGCTCGGCAAATATTTTTGTATCAGGAAATCAAGGAAGGGTTGAAAGTGTAGCAACTATTGAAGGCTATAGAGGACGAGGGCTGATCGGCTATATGTTACGGCATATTCAGCAGCAGTCCGTAGAATGGGGACTAAAGCATTTATGGATTTTACCGATCAATGAGCAAGTAGCAAAGGTTTATCATCGAGCAAATTTTAAATCTGTCGGAAAAATCGCCTCTATTCATGCGTTTACAGAGGGCAAAAGTCTCCAAGAGATACGACAAATATAAGATGTTGCGAGATAAAATTTCCCATAAACCTTCACTGTTTTGTTATACTAACTAGTACCAGCCATTTAAGATTTTAAATGATTGCTAACAGTTTTTACTTGAAAAAATGCTGTATTCGATTTATTGTCTTTAAAAGATACTTGTTTAATGGACTTGGAGGATAGGAAATGCACGGAATTTATATACGCTACAATGTCTCAGAAGAAACCCAAGCAGCTCAATGGCCTAAACAAATAAATGCATTTGCGTATGTTCAACGCGACAAACCACAACAAGATAATGCTAACTTGCTGTCGACGGAAGAGCTAAAAAGCCATGCTATTCGCTATATTAAAAGCTTAAAAGACAATGCAAGTGTCCATTTAGTAGAGCAACGCAATGGGGAAATTGAACATTTCAATCGACGTTATATGGAATCATTAAAAGTAAAAGAAAATATTGATTCACAGCTTATTAATTTAGAGGAAATTCGTCTGCTATTGCAATTAATGAATGTACTTAATTTATCACATGGTTTTGGAGAAAATGCTGGGAAACTCTTACGCCAAATTACGCCATATGCAAAAGAGGTTGAGCATCCAACCTTTCAAACAACTCGCGTTGAGCGACATTTCTACACAGAATTAATCGAACAAATTGAAGCGGTCTATGCGCGAATTATGCGCCAGCACAACCCCTCTACAACGGAAATGCAGCATTCAGAAAAGCTCTGGACAACTGTATGCGAGCAAGCCATCGAAAAGGTAGAGGCGCGAATTGAACGCTTATCGTCTATTAAATTAAAGCATGAGAAAAATTTACTCGAGTTTAGTCAATTAAAAAAGCAAAATATCGAGGCAAAGGAACGTCTCGATCACGCTGTGAACGAGCTTGATGCTATTTTAAATGTTTTAGAATCCTAAAAAAGCATGTCTGCCGATTGAACTGCCAATCGGTGACATGCTTTTTTGGATGGCTGATGAGACAGCACGATGAAAGTAGGGGATAGCAACGAAAAAGCAGCGGAAAGGGTGCTAAAAGTGACGGATAGCGTGTGCTTTTATTTGCCCTCCACTTGCTCGCGCTTAGCTTGTCTGGAAATACGTAGTAAATCAAGCCCAAGTAATATCACAATCAGATAGAATAGCGGACTTGGGAACGATAGCCCAATTTGTGACTTGCCGCCAAGTAATGTTAAGACAATCCATAGCCCAACTGTATAGAAGGTTAAACCAACATAGGCTTTTTTAGACAGCTTTTTATAGTGTCCTTTATCGATAGCGATCCGAACAATCACTAAAACAATAAGTATGATAAGAATTAGCTTTTTCGTTAATATCGCAGCAAATGCTGTGTGAGGAAAGAAATCATTGACGAATAGGGCTGTGAAAAATAAAAGAATACAAATATTTAAAATCGTTGAAAGCTTCATGTCAATCTCCTTCGTTGCCAAAATACCTTCCTATTGTAACATGATTGACTGCGATAAAAATAATTTTATGTATAGCGTAAAAGTTGTTTATTTTTTCGTGGATGCATCCTGGTATCTTTTAAGCATTGTAGCAAATTGCTCACGTGTTAAAAAGTTTTGCGGGTTTGAGCCATCTGTAATACCTTGATTTTTTAACCATTCCCATGCAGCGTTATGGGTTTTAGAGGCTTTTTGAGAAGAAATAATGGGCTGCTTTGTTTTTAATGCCTCTTCAAGCTGTTTGATTTTATTTAGTAATTCGGTATATTGTGACATTGTTAGCTCTCCTTTACTAGCTGTTTGATTTGTTAATGAAATATAATTCATCGGGTCAATGGCATTTGGCTGCCCAGTAGCCCATAATCCTTGGTGAATTTCGAAATGCAGATGGATGCCAAACGCTCGACCCGTATTGCCCATCACACCAACTTGCTGGCCTTGCTGCACCCGTTGTCCCACGCGCACACAAGAGGAATCTAAATGGGCATAATTTGTTTCATAGGTTTTACCATTAATCGTATGCCTAATCATGACAACATTCCCATAGCTACTTAAAGCTTGCGCTCGACTAATGACACCTGCTGCACTAGCATAAATCGGAACTTTCCCAGTCGCTGCCAAGTCAATACCTTGGTGCCATTCCTTACCAAACCCCAGATTCCTCCAGCCAAATGGACTTGTTAATCTTGCATTTTTTACTGGACAGATAAAGTTTGTCATTAATGATTCCCTCATTTCGGTTTTTTATAGGTTAATGCTTGTGATGAATCCCCCAAGTGAGCTGTTGTAGGATCTAAAACGGCATTATATATACTGACAGCAATTAACACTAATACATATGGGTTAGAGGCTGCATTGATTAGTAAGCTCTTGACACTTCCCCAAGTAGTTAAATCTGCTCCCGTAATCCCGTAATAGGCAAATAGTGGGGTAATAATAGATAAACCTACCGTAATCCAAAATTGAGGATTATGAATACGAACGTTCCAATTAATTTTCATGGCGATCAATTCCTTTCCTATAGCCCTAATGATTTTAAAAGAAGGGCGCCAATAATGACTGTAGGGAGCAGTATCCACCAGTGAAGGTATTGTTTTATCATGTCACCAATTGAAAGGCTACCCTTTGCCGTTTCCTGCTCTAAATCCTCTTCAATGCCATCCACACGCTTACCAATCTCTTTAACATCCTCTTGTAATTCCACCTGTGACATATTTAACTTTGTTAGATTGATATTGATATTATTAAACGTTTTATCCAAACTATTTAATTGGATTTGTTGATGCTTATTCATTTCCTGCTGCTGCTCAGATACAACGGTTAAACGATGGAGCAATTCATTATTACCCTCTAATTTAGAAATTCGGCTTTTTTGATTCTTGATTTCAACTTCTACACTAGCTAATCGCTCACCAAATTTTTCATTTTGCATGTAATCACCGACTTTTATCAATTATTAAAGGATTAGGAGGGAGATAACTCCCACCTATCCTTTTAAGAAATCACTGAGCAATTTCTGCATCTTGTAGCAACTGGATATCTTCAAAAATTTCACAAAATCTATCATAGAGAACAGCTTTTTGACCTGTAAATTCTAAATCACAATTTAGGATAATATGCTGTACAGTTTTAAGCATTTCTATTTTATCTGCAGTTTCTTCAATAATAAAATCTTCATTCATTAAAATTAAAATTTGAGTTTGAGCATCTTTTTCTGCTTCTTTAGAAGGAAAGACAACAATTTCCTCTTCTTTATTATTAAATGCTCTAGTTTCTGTTACAATATTGCCATCATTGTCCTTAGAGGCATAGTCATTAATTAATTGTTGTCTCTCTCTTTGTATTACATCTAATTGATTTGATAAGAAATTAATAAAACGTGTTCTCATTCTGGACTCTTTATTCTTTAAAATTAAATTAAAAAGGAAAGATTGTAATTCTCCAATTTCATAGTTTTTTATTATCATAATTTTATGCTCCATTCTTTTTACATAATAAATGCGTAGCCAGAGACCTTTCCATTTACAACAATAATTGTGGCTATATTATGAACCATGAGAATACGTGGTTCAATCGTTGTTGGAATATCTAGGTCGACCCAAGTAGGAATAACAATCTCTGTCCACACATTCGGTTTTGTAGCAGTAATTTCAACATTTATCTTATTAACGGAGATAATATCAATAATAGTATCAACATTATTCGTTATATGTGCTGTTATTTCTGTTTCTAATAGATTTTCAAAAGGGATAAAGATTTCAGTATCTACATTGTTTTCTTCCATAACCCTAGAAGTAATTTCTAACCAAATTTTTGGTGTAGAAGCTGTGATTTCAGTTTTACTATCACTTTTAATGATCGGTTCGATTTCCACTAATACTTGACTTGCATATCTATTGAAAATCTCAGTATAAACACTATCTCTAGTTGTTGAAATTTCAGTATATAAACTAATTTGGTTCTCAACTCGTGGGGAAATTTCGATGAGAACTTCTTCACGAGAGACAGAAATCTCAGCAAACGTTAGATGCTGTTTCTTTTCATTTATTACCTCTAATTCAACAGTTGTGTCATTGTATGCTTCTACGGAAACGCTGATTTCAATAGGTATTTGTTTTCTTGTAGTCGCTATCTCAGTTGCTATGTCATCAATGCCAGATAATCTAGGCAATATTTCTGTTGCTACACTAGATCGTGACACTGTCAGCGCAGTTGAGATTTCACTATCGTCTACAGTTCTAGCAACAATTTCTGTAGGCAAGTTAATAATATAGCTTGAAAAAATCTCAGTTGGTACAATAGGTCTTGAAATACTTAGCTCGACATTCATCTCTTTATATTCCGGTATTCTCACGTTAATGCCAGTAAAAATATCGTCATCAACAGGAATTGCCACTATAATTTCTGAATGGATTTTAGGAAGTGAAGCAGTAATTTCAACTATAATATCTTCATCTAAAGGAACTTCTTTTCTGTGAGCGTAAATATAAGTATCTATTGCACTAAAACGAAATACTGAATCTACTTCAATCTCTGTGTGAGAGTCTGAAACACCTTTTTTTATGGTGTTAATTTCAGTTAACACCTGTGAGCGTCCAAAGCTAAAAATTCGTGAGTCGTAATAGTTAACAATTAACTCAGGTGGGTTCATAGACTCACGGGTTCTAAAAGTAGCAAGGCCATTGAATGACTCATTGGCTACACGCAGTATAAAACCATTATTGACTTGCTTTTGCTGAATCCAATTTTCTACGATTTTAAGCGTATTGAACTCTACATATTTCTTTTCCATGTTTACAGTGAAATCATCAGCAATTAGCTCAATAGGGGTAGGCCTATTTAAGTGAGTAATACTATACTCCGACCATGTACTATTAGCATTAAATAACTCAAGCTTTAGGCTTTGTGGAACTGAGCCTGTGTAATATAAGCGAAGCTTTGCATCTGTTAATCTATAGGAAGGATTGAACCATGATAAATCAAATTGCACAAAAGAACGCCAAATATCATCAGCACTTCTTCCCACAACCATAGATAAACTGGAGCCATAGTTAATGGATTGGTAAGGAAGATTCTCTCTAGTAAAAGCATCTTGGAAAGGATTAAAAACCTCTGTAACAATAGGAGGTTGTTGTACTTCATAGGTAGCCCACATTCTATTATGTGGTGGTACTTCAATGTCAATTGCTAGGTTGTTATAGCCTATGGGTTGAATTTCAGTAAGTACATCAGCCATACCTCTATACATAATATTAATATCTGTATTTTTATGATCATGTCCAATAGTACGAGCTGTAATCTCCACAAAAGTTGTAGCATTATTTTTTACTCTTGAGGTTAATTCACTAGATGTATCAGATTGACCAACAGCAATTAATTTATATTTTGCCTGAAATAAGTTGTTAGGCTTTACTTCATATTCAACACAAATAAAAGATGAATCAGCAATAGAAGCTATTACTATTTCATCTTCACTAGTTTGAGAGGAAAAATTAATATTTGAATCCTCCATAAAATCACTTCCTTATCACATTGTATTGTGATTAGGCTTTGTCTGCTCTCACGATAATGTCAAATGAGCCATTTGCGTCAGGCGTTGCACCTAATTCAGTTTTTAATCGAATGAAAAATGACATTTCTTCATTATTTTTCAATGTTTTATTTAATCTTAATTCAGGTTGAGGTGTGAAAGAAGATAGGCTTGTACTAAATTCACATGTCATTCCTGTAGGGAAGTTTGTGGTATTAGCATATAAATGAATATCTTTAACATCATAGCCATATTGATTTTTTAAAATAACTTCATGCTCAATTGTAGTTTGACCTGCAATAATCACACCAAAATCAAGATAATTTAACAGTTCACCGATTTCACTGGAGTAATACTGACCATAGACATCTTTAAATATAAGACCTGAATAAGCCCCCATAAATCGATTTTGCCAGTAATCAATCGTGCCGTAGAAATCCCTAAACTCTACTTTCACTGTGTTCCAATCATCAATCCTAATATCAGAGCTTGCAAAAGATAAAGCAATATTTTGAGGGGAGCTTCCTAAGGTTGTCCAACTACCATCATGCGGATAGTAGTTTTGACCATTTAGGGATACACGATATTGTACACGTGTTAAATCATCATCACTTAAGACACCTGTCAATAGATTTCCATTTAACTGCAAATCAATTTTTGCTGTTGTATTTAAGATATATAAGCTTGTATCTGAAACAGTTGTCGTATTACGTGGAAGATAGTCTTTATATGAAACATTTTCAACAACAGAAACAATCGTGTCACGAGGATTGTCTTTTAGGAAAATACCAATATTAAGGTATTTTTTATTCCAAGTGCGCCATTGCTTATCTGTAATCGCATTCAGCTCACCATGCTTCATACCATTTGCTGAGATTGCCTGTTCTGTAGAAGTATCTGCTTCAACAAAAGTCTTACTTTCTTTATCCAAAACATACCATGTACTAGTATCATCATCTGCCACAAAATAACGAGTCTCATCACGATAGGATTGAGAAATATCAGTTGCGATTACTTCATCTAAATAACCGTATAAACGTTTAGGATTGACCAATTTAATAAATTGAGGTTTCGGTACGGCTGTCATTTCAAGCACTCGTTGAGCAGTATCAGGCGCTTCATCCGTCCATGTCACAACCTCAAAATCCCCCTCTAATTCATCAACAGGTGACCAATTTGCCTCAAGGATTAAATCTGCTTCATTGACAGTTTCACCACCTATATGACAAAGAACCTCAACTTCATCACCAAATTCATCATAAAGGTCAAATGGCTCAGTAGTTGTTGAAACGATAATATCATCTGCTGATTCTGTATATGCTATCACAGTAGGTAGCTCACCAATATAATCATAGACACTATATGGGTCAACACCTGTTTCTACAACGATTTGGGAAGCGTCTGAATCGGTGTAGTAAATAACCTGAGGTGTTTCACCTAGTAAATCCTGTGCTGTAAATGGTTCTTTATTTAGTACAACAGATGCGTATTGTTTATCCTCAAAATCAGACCACATAACGATTGATTTATCTCCTGATAGTTCTTGCCATTGGGTTTCTGTAATATGATTTAGATTGTTCATACCATATTGAATGAAGTTTTCTTCGATTGCTGTAGTTGTTTGCCATGATGCGCCGTTGTGGTATTTGTGTTGGGCGTTGTGCTGGACTAGGTATTTATCGGGGATAGGGGAAATAATTTGATGATAAACCTCTAGCGAATCAATGGAGCATAAGAGATAATCAGTTCCACCACTTCTTCCAATAAACATATTCATATTATTAGTAATATTAACATCTTGAAGTGTCCTAGAAGCTCTGTTAATTCCATCTATAAATATATTCAAACTATTATTCTCAATATCGAAAAATATCACTACATCATGCCATTGTCCATCACATATAGATATAGAAGTAGTAACACCATTTATATTATTGACACCGTTTTTTATATTAGCAAAACTTAATCTACCATTTGTACTAATTCCAACATGAGTACCATTTGCTGTGCCACTAAAGTTGGTTGTTGCTAAAATGTTGCCCCAAACAGTAGGAAAAGTATCCTTTTTAAATTTAAAACGAATAGTGTATGACGAATTATTAGGTACAATACTATTGTTAAATTGTACATATTGATTAATGCCATTAAATGACATAGCCTTTCCCTTACCATTCCAACCTGTCACATGAGCAGGGGAGTTATACAAAGTACCTGTATAACCACCAATCGAGTCCATAGCATTACCACTAGGTTCATCAAAGCCAATAAAAGCTTTACCATACTTACTTAAATTATCCTTACTATTAGCCATTGTATTGACCTCCAATATTTTTCCATATTAAAAGGACAACCAAATTAATAGTTGTCCTCAACCAATGCTGTTTTAAAATTATTATCAATGGGAATAGTAAACATCTTCCCATTGTTTAAAGATGATTTATTAGTACTTACAATTTCATATTCAGTAGAAATTCCTGTTAGGTCAAGTGGGGGTCTATCAATTGCTGAATCAATCTCATGGATAACTCCACCTTGATTTAATAAAGTAGATTCTTCTGTATTAGGAATCTCTTTTACACGAGTTACAATAGAAGATAGGACAAGGTTTTTATTGGATTCAGATTTGATTGCTAAACACTTTTGAGTAAAATCAGAAGGGATTAGGGCTTTATTAAAGACTTGTAAATCGTCTAATTGACCATTGAAATATGCAGTAGTACCACTATATCCAATTGTTAAGTTTCTTCCGCTAGTAGTAGTCTCTAGCGAATCTGATAAGGCGATATTATTAGGTTGAAGCATATTGTCAATATACATTTTCACTCCTTTTTCATCAGTTGTTCCGTTCCATGTGACTAATATATCATGCCATTTATTATCCACTATACTAATACTTGATACTAAGTAAAATCGAGTAACTCCATTGTTTGCTTTATAATTTATAAAACATAATTGACCAGAGGGATTTAAAGCTATTAAAGTGCCTAAATTTGCTCCATTACTTTCAGTAATCACATATTGCCACGAAGAATTAGGTGAATTTGATGCTTTAATTTTGCATCTAATACTTTTTTCACCTGTCGGAATAGCTCTACTACTAAATTGAATATACTGATTGCTCCCATTAAATGACATAGCATATCCTTCACCATTCCAACCTTCAACCCTAGTTGCACCTGATACTGTACCTATATAATTACTACCTAATTTATCATAAACATTTCCACTAACCTCATCAAAACCAAACCATGCGACACCATATTTACGCATAGGTTCTGAATAGTTTGTTTCGAAATAATCATGTCTTAACAATTCACCTTCTACATCAATGTCAACAGCATCTAAAACTACATTTAAATCTTGTTTATTTTCTATTGTTATAGTATGAACACCTTGAGGTAAATTTAATTTCTCATACATAATTACTTGATATAACGTTGTAGGAGAAGTATCTGAAACCGCAGAAAATGATTCAATAGGATTGTCATCTATTTTTACGTCTATTTGATTTGAATTTATTGATGTTGTTCCTGTATGCCCTAAAGCTCCTAATATACGTATATTAGAACCAGTAAATTTGAATTTTACATAGTCACCAATTTTATTAGACAAAATTCTATCACCTTGATGGTAGCCAGCAACAGAAGCATAAGTCCAATTTCCTACACAATACAAACTAGAAAAAGTATCATTATATCTTTTCCATCCATTTTCTGGTTGCAATAACACCTGTCCTCTTGCCATATTAGTTCACCTCTCTTAATCCAAATAAAACTTCTGCCCAAGAAGCATTAGCTCCACCGTTAACTGTTCTATGAGTTATCTTGCAATATCTAGCTTCGCTGAAATTCAATTGTAGCATTTTTGGTGTAAATTCTACCCAATCTGAAATATTAAATTCACCAACTGTTGTCCAGTTCTGATTGTCTTTTGATGTTTGTATATAGAAGTCCTTTGGAGTTTGATTTATATTTGGTGCATTTCTTGGTGTTAATTGAACTATATTTATCTTTCTAATAGTACCAAAATCTATTTGAATCCATGAATTGTTGTGTGCATTATTGACTGTTGCCCACGGTAATCCATAAACATCACCGTTAAAGGCTCTCCATGCTTGTTGGTCTGTATTAAATTCACTGTTTGCATTAACAGTCAAAGGAGAAGGGGTATTATTAGAAGTCATTTTAGTTTCATACCAAGTATACAAAAGCTTAAAATCACTCTCTTTAACCTCTTTTGTATTCAAAGTATTAATTCTACCAATATCTTGAGTAAACACTTTACCCTTCACATTAGCAATAGGTAACGCATTAACATAGTTATGCTTAGTAAAAGGTACATCTAATTGAATCTCTTTACCTTGTTCAATACCATGTAAAATCATGTTTTTAGGTGAACTGTTAGGTAGATGGATTAGGGTGTTTTCTGCAAGAGAATAGTGTTTATTTGTCATTGGACTTTTAATAATCATCCTATCAGAATTTTCATAACCATAAATTATTTCACCTATACTAATATTATGATTTCCTAAAAATAATTCTGTCACATATAGTCTAAAGTATTTACCTTTAATAGTTGATTCTAGTTTAGTTTTGAACCCATCATTTATGCTTGTGAATTTATGAGATACTATGATTTCGCTATCTGACCAATCAGCTCCATTCATAGAATACTGAATTTTAAATTTGTATGGATTTTGGTAAAAATATGTGTCGTTACGAGGATTTATTTGAATCCAATTTACTTTTGTTTCCTCTCCTAAATAAATTTGAATCCACGAGCCTACTCCTACATTGTCAGGAGTTACCCATTGTCCACTAGGCAATCCATTAAAAGCTCCCCATGCTGTACTACCACTATTATGCAATGAACTAGCACTAGCCACATAGGGAGAAGGAGAAGTATTAGAGGTCATGTTTATTTCGTACCAAGTTATGTTTCCTGCCATTTAATCATTCCTTTCTTACTTGTATTAAGAAAATAAAAACTCAGCACTAACTGAAACTAATGCTGAGTGGTTTTCTACCTAATTGAGTTTCCCAAAGACCTTCTTCATTTTCTGATATAGTGTCTTGTAAAATATACTTTTTATGAGAAAATAGTACATTTAGCGTATATTCATTTAAATTAACTCCATATTTAATGAAGTTATTTGAATTTAATTTTCCTGTATTTAAAAATGATATCTCTGTTACTTCAGGATAAGTATAAGAAAATAAAACTTCAGAAAGAGACATCTGCCCTGCACCATTAACGGATAATATCTGTATGCGGTAATAACGATAAAAATTTGGTTTTGATATATTGTAATTACGTGTTTCACCACTACTCCAATTAATTTGATTTCTATATTGTCCTATTATCTCAAAGTTTACATCATTATTACTTCCTAAAATATTAAAATCTTTAGGAGCATTCAATATTGTTGACCAAGCGGATGTTATTTGTGCGCTAATTGCAACTCTATTTGCTATTTTTTTAACTCCATAATCAATTTGAATCCAACCTGTCGTAACATTACCTGACAGCCAAGAGTCAATAACCCCACCTGCATTAGTTCCGTTAAATACTTTCCAAGGTTGATAGTTAGAGTTTCCAGTATTTGTACTACTTGCACTAATCTTTAATGGAGCAGGAGTAGTGTTAGAGGTCATTTTTGTATGATTAATTATGTTAATTATTTTTGAAGAATATAATCTATTTTGATATTGAATAAGTATTTTTTTGGTAGCCATTTATCTCACCTCAACTTTCATACTTCTAATATCAAAATATTTCTTTAAATCAATAGTTTTACTAAACACTTTACCAACTTCGCCAACACCTAAAACCTCATTTTTTTCTGTCATCGACATAGGCTCTAATGTTTCTATTCTACGGTCAAGTAGGGGAGATAGATTGTCCATTCCTTTATCTAAAAATTGTTGAGATGCAGGGAGAGTGGTAGATACAGTTGACCACAACACCATTTCTTTAAGTTCTCCTTTATATATTTCCAAATTAGCAAATTGACCTTCAAAATAGTAAGGATTATTAGTTGAAACTCCTGAATCGGATGCTCTACAACCTATAACTAAATTATTTGTTGCAGTTGTAGACTCTTTATAAGAATGTGTTAGGTGATAGTCTAATTCACCATCTACATACCATCTAATGTACTGACCATCTTTGTATTCTAACATTATTTCATGCCACTCATTGTCACATACCATAGCTTTACCATTTTGAGCAGATATATTCCAATTTGTAGCACCTGTGATATTAACTGCATAATGTAATGTTCCTATTTCAGAAAGACCAATAAACCATCCTCGTTTAGATGATTCTGAGGTAGATATGACAATTTGTGGCTTCATTGATGAAGTTTTAACTTTATATTTTATCACTTTATCGCCAATTGGAAATAAATTATTGACTGTTGAGCGCAAATATTGATTGACTCCATTAAAACTAACTACATAACCTTCTTGAGAATCATAGATTCGAGTTGGACTAATAGGAGAGTTAAAAATAGTTTCTTTCACACCTTTAACTACATCAGTGTCGTTAAACTTTAATTGTTCTATTAGATTGCTTGACTTTGGTGAAAGCACTTCTTTTCCTTTCTTATACTCACCATCATGTAAAATAAGTGATTTATCTTCAATCTCTTCCATCATTTCTAATTTATTAAGATGAATTTGGCTTCCACCAAAATTTGATTCCAAGTATATTCTGTATTTCTTGTAGTAATTATCATTTTTAATTACGTATTCTCTGAAATTAATATTTGTCCAAGTAGGTTGATTTGTTTTTGTATCTAATACAATCCAATTCAATCCATCCCATGCTTCGAATTTCCAACTTTTAGGACTTCTCTCATAACTCCAAGAGTGAGTTCTTATTCTGTATTTTCTAATTTTTTTTGGTTCTGTAAACTCATATGAAACCCAAATAGGTGTATTGTTTGCACTACTGAACTCACCACTACCAAAAAGATGATAAGGCTCATATTTATAGTTACCCCATATTAAATAAGTTGAATTACCATACTCTACTTTACCACTAGGAGAAGTGTAGCTTGTCATAATGGGAATCAAGTTATTTGTATAAGTTTTTTCTTTATATACATTTAGCTTATCAATCCTTAACCAATCCTTATGAGTAACTTTCTTCCTGTGTAAGCTCCCTACATCAACCCATGTTGAATCAAGCATCATGTCATATTGATAATTCCGCTTTAATCTAAGCCCATTTGAATCTTCAACAAACTCATTACTCTCAAAATCTGAATTAGCAACTAAAAAAATATCTGTCACAAACCCTGCAAATAAATCAATTCTAACTTGAATGTATTGCTTTGTATCAGATTGAATTGTTCCATCAAGCGCAATAGGTGTCCAATCAGACCAATCCAGATTGTTATCAGAAACTCTTGTTAAAATGGCAAATGAACTTGAGCCGTTATTACCACTATTACTAAACACTTTTTCAAAATCATGAAACTTATCCTCTAAATTAATAACATCTGAAATCCAAGTACCTTCCTCTGCGTAAACAGGGTTTCCTTGCCCATCCGTATCAATCTGAGCTAATCGTAAATAACCTGTTGTTGAATCTATCTCTGTGTTGTTATGAGTACCAGAAATGCCAATAGGTAAGCCTATCTCTTTACGTTCTAAGTTACCGCCAACAATTGCCATAGAGCATTTTCCTTTCCTGTGTAATAGATTCAATACCATTAATAAAAGCAAAGAAACTACCACTTATATTTGTAAACCAATTATCTAAAAATAAGACAATTAATTTTGAATTTTTAGGTGCTTTAATTTCTCCAATTTTGGCGTTTAAACCTTTACTAACCAAATTATCTATTAATTTTTCAAGTGAGTATTTTCCTGTTTCTATTGTGTGGGCTTCTTTTTTTGAAGATTCAATTAAAGATAGCTTGTTATTTGCAGTTGTTATTTCTAAGGAATCATTTTTAGTAGGAACAAGTAGCCAAAATCTTTTCATCATGTATTTCCACGCTTTCTATTATTTGATTGTCCAATTCAATTGTCCTGCTTTATTCGCTTCTAGTGGGGCATAGAAGCGCTCTACTTCCAATCCTTTTGACTTAAATATCAAATAACCATTTAGGTCTTTATTTGAGGTTAATTTCACTTCAATAAAAGCACTCTTATTAAAAGGAAGTGAAATGATGGGCTGGAAAAATAGTTGAATATTATCTTTTTGGTAAATTGTTTTATAACCAAAATTAATGGATTTTAAGTTAGATTGCTGAATACCTTGCATGTTGTTGTAATCAGAATAGGCTTCTTTATATGTTATAAGGTCTTTATGTGCGAAGTTTGTTGTTAAATGATAGGTTCTATTTTCTTCATCGATGTATTCAACTTCAATTCTTCTGCCATTTAGATTAAATGAACCATCTGACATTTCAAAGAAAAACTTCATTCCTTGACCAAACAAACCAAAACGAATGACCTGATTTTTCTGTATTAAATAAAAATCATTTTTCTTATGCGTGAGCAGATCATACTCCGCATAGTTTTTTCCATCTGCATAGTCAGCATTCCAATTAAAGGGAATACTAACCGCTTGTATATTTCTTGAATCGGCAAATATCATTTCTATCAATCTCCTTCATTGTATTGAAGTTTTTTACTTATAAAATGCGATAAAAATAGGGTAGGGGAGCAAGCCCCTTACCCTGTAAAATTTATATTGTTTGTATGTATTAAACGTAACGATACGAAACACGTTGAACTAATTGATTTTTCCCTGCACTTGCTGTAATAGGGACTTCGGCATACACTGAAACTTGAACAAAGTTCCCACCTGCTAAATTAGCGTTTGTCCCATCATCTTTAGTAGCATTGGCTAAACCTAAAATTTCTTGTGTAGCAGGTATTTTCTCAATTTTTACAGAAATATATTCTACAGTTCCATCTACTACAGGATTTCCTTCTACTGTAATCCATCCAGGTTGTGTGCCATCTGTTGTCCCTGCTTTAGTAACCTTATAAATGAAACCATTTGGTACAGTGGGCTGCACGTATGCGCCAAGAGTTAATGGAATAGAGGCTGTCCATACAGAAGCAGTAGCTGCGTTCTTATTAGTTGTTGTTCCATTTGTACCGAGCGGTTTCACACCTGTTGGATTATCAGGAATACCACCTTTACCAATAGGTGTGAAGTCTGATTCATTTAATGAATCAACTCTGACGTGAAACCAATTATCACGAACAGCTTCTACAATATTACCAACTGTATCGCCTGTACCACCATTACGGTCACGAGTAGTGAACACAACTTCTTCCATTTTTGAGCAATCATCAGAACCACCACGATTGTTCCAAATATAGAAAATTTTAATAGGAGAAGAGGAGTCTGCATCAACTGTACCAAAATTAACAGTCGATTTTACTTCTTTTGATTTTTCATTAGTGCCTTCATACCAACTTACCATAGGTTCATTTGTCATAATTAAATTCCTTCTTTCCTTTGTATTATAATATTGAATCATTTAGCAATATTTTTATATTTACGGATAAATTTTGAGCATCAATTAAAAAAGAAGGGATGTATAGTCGAAATACATCTCCCTTCTTTACTTGGACATTTGTTACTAAAAATGTTTGATTATCATAATGTTTCTCTTCCGCGATGATTATGGGGCTATCCGTAATATCAAACCAATCTGTAAAATTAGTCGATTTTTGTACATGGATAGGGGTAGGTTGTAAGCCTGTAGTTGAAACACATGCTTTTATTTCAACAATTTCACCATCCCATTCAAATACTATATGGGGGTCTTGTACACCTTGCAAAATATCTTTTGGAATGATGAATACTATCGTTTTTTCATTAACAAATTCAGTAATATTTTTGACTTTCGTGAACTGTTCTTTACTCATTAAGCCATTGATAATCTCACTTGCAAGAGGGATATTACCGCCTAAAGCATCAATAGGCACCCATGCTTTTCCATTCCATCTGTAACGAATACCAGTGTCATAGACTTGTGTAGTCCATCCCACTTCAGGGTAGGGGAATTTTTGTGCAATCTCATCATATGTATTTACGAAAGGCTGATAAATTAAAACTGTTGTTTCGTAAGCATCCTTTACTAATTCTGTAGCATCCTTTGCCTTTTGAGTTGCATCTAAAGCTTGATCAGTCGCATGATTAGAATTGTTAATAGCAACAGTAAGCTTTTTTAGATATTCTTCATAGTTGTCAGTTCGATCAATCAATTCTCGAACCTGTGATTTACTTTTCTCGATAATTTCATGTAATGTCTCTGTAGAATCTGTCCCATCATAATGAGCAATACGTGTAGAAGGATAGAGAATTAAGCCTCTGCCTTTATAGACAATGGACATGGTTTCAGCTTCCCTAGATACATGAAAATAAATAAATCCATTTGTATAGTCTACATAAAATTCGTTGTTCTTTAAGTTTTGTTTGATAAATTTTTCATAGTTAATCTCAAACATCCCAGAAATTCTAACTCTAAACATTTCATCGGGAATTTCTAACAAAAATACGCGCTGATTGACAACACGGGCAATATCCAGCCTATCAATATATGGGTCTGAGGGAGTTCCTTTTCGCCAAACAATATGGATAGGGTTATTAAATTCTAGGTAATTGACAGGGAGTGACAATGTATCACCTTCTTTATGAGCCTATATTTACAGTAGAACTAACGCCACCATTGATTTTACAGTTAGTTCCTGCATGGGTTGTCACATTGGAATTTTCAATAGCAACTGATTTTCCATTAATAAAGACACTTCTACTATTTCCGACTGTCACTGAACCCTGAGCATTGGTATGAGCACCATTGATATAAACGCCACCAGCAGGTAGGGTATAGGTATCATTCTCAATCGTTCTATTGCCTTGAATAATAGGGGCTTTACCATTAATTATTACATTTGTTACTGTGGATGTAACAGTACCCTTGATAATTGCCTCTGTTGTTTTAGGTAGCCAATTGCCATTATCAAATTGTTGATACTGGATGTGATTGAATGCAGTAGTATCAGAGATTGTCGCATTATTTAAAGCTATCTTTGCCATGTAAAATTCCTTTCTTTAATTTAGGTCAATACGTGTACCGTTTACTTTAATGCCGCTTGCGGACATCGTAATCGCATTACTGCCAAATTTTATTTCTAATTGTGAGTTATTCATTATAATGCTGCCACCACCTCCTTTTATGGAGACTGTTCGAGGTGTAGTGATTTCTATCGACTTTGTTCGATCCGTGTTTAAATTAATAGCATGTTTTTCGCCACCCTCATCGATATATTCCGTAAAGAATCCTTCAGATGTCTTATATTGCTTTGCTTTATTATTATTTGTATTATTTCCTGAGCCACTGCCCCAAATAGCAACAGGGTAGGCTTGCACTCCTGAACCTTCAAAATACATTTCATATTTGGTATTTTCTGTTGAACCGCTTTTAGTGATAAATCGCAAGAACTTTTGTTTAATATGAACATAATTATCAGGATCATTAGGGTCATAAGTTCTTAATTTAGTGACTGTTAAATCAGATATAAAGCTATTATCCTCACCTAAGGATTCAAGAATTTTTTCATCTAATTCACCATTCATAATAAATAATTTTCGAGCGTAGAGGTAACCATCTTTGCTTATCCAAAATCTAGGCTCTGAATGAACATCAATCGCAATACCTTCATTAGCATTTAGGCGAATTTGTTCACCGTTATTGCCATTAATCGTAATGCCATCATTTTGATCAAAGATGATTTTTTCACCTAAGAAGCCATCTACAATTTTTAAATTATGAGTAGTGATATCTTTTGCATAAAGTCTGCCATCCGTTCCAACGTAAAACTTTTTATCTCCATTAACATAAATGGAGATTGCTTCATTTGCATTGAGCCTAATTTCTTCGCCATTTCTACCATAGATAGTAATACCGTCCAGCCAGTCAAATGTAATGGCATCACCTAAATCACCATCAACAATCCGCAGATTTTTAGTTACCAAACCTTCAGCATACAGTGTCCCGTCTTCCCATTTAGCATCTCCTAATGTTGCAAATAATTTGCTAACCCATTGGCCATTTTCCCATTTTTGTAGGGCAAGTCCATTAGTAGCATTTAGGTAGGCTCTATATTTACCATCGCTACGCACAGCAATAAAACCAAAATCATTCATAATAAGATTGTTGTGATATCTACCCATTGTGATACCAGAATAAAATAGTGAGTCTTCAATTTGTTGCCGAAGTCGGGTTGCCTCATCATAATAGTTTTTAAATTTTTGCACAAAAATACCACGATTCTCAATGTGACTCGTGGATTCAGTAATAGGATCTGTCATATCAATATGTAAATTTTGTGATTCTGAGTACCCATTATTAATGATTTTGATATAGCTAGACATGCCATTCATTAGCTCTAAGTAAGCATTTTTTAATGCACTTGTTGAGTATTTATCAGTGGTTGAATAAACAGTAGGGAAGGTTTGCATTGCTACATTAAAAGCACCCTCAACATCTGTTAGATTATCTCTATCACTTCTTATATATTTTTGAGCTTGTTGCAGAAGCAATTTGTAGTCTGAATGAATTTTATACAATTCTTTAATCAGTTCTAATTTTTCAAGTGTTGTTAATTTACCGTCTGCGACAATCTTGTCTAATAATCCAATATTAAAGTAATTATTCTCAGCATCTAAAATTACTTCATCTAAATTATTGACGACTTTAATGTTCTCAGCGACCATATGTCGGGAATACAGTGTGCCATCAGTATTAGCCCATAATACTTTTTTCCACTCATCATTATCTTTTTTACTAACTGAGAAGCCTTCACATGTTGTTAGGGCAACTCTTGTGATATGATTCCAAGAGACAAGTCCAAAGCATTCATTGTCTTGAGGTATTAGGTTTCCTGCGCTATCTTTTTGATTCTCAGAAACTAGGCCTACATACATTACCTCATCACCTTGACGGTTATAAATCGTCGTTCTCGAGCCTTGTGTGATCCATATACCCGATTCATCCTCAATCATTAGGTTGACACCTGATATGATCTTTCCAAAAATACGTTCACCAAATATACCATCCTTAGAAATAGCATGTTTCCAAGACTCACCGTTATCATTGGTAATTGCTAGAAATCCATTTTGGATCACTAACCAGCTTAAAGGGTCTTCTAAATCTCTTACAATAATTCCACGTTCACTGATTTCAATTTTCTGATTGTATCCTGCCATCACTGCATTTTTTAAGGCATCCCATTTATTATTGATAATATCATTGATGGCACCATTATTTTTTTCAGACAAATTCCATTTCCATTTATCCATTTGAACAATAGTGGACGTATTACCCGCTTTATTTAGTTGCTCTAGCCAGTTATTCTCTTCATCAAATTCATTTTCAATCACAACAGAAATGCTTTCATTTTCAAAATTATGTGCAATCTCAGTAATTTTAGCTTTTATATCTACTTGTAAACGGTCGTATCTAACCCTTACAATATCTCCTAAACCTAGCTTATCCCAATCATTTTGACATTCAACGATAGAGAGGAAATCAATTAAATTCATATCAAGCTTAATTTTAGGTTCAAGATATGTTCTAAATACTTCTTGGCCTTCTTCCATTAAATCTTCATCATCAATAATGGAATCGTTAATGTATTCTTTTTCAATTTCAAAATTTGATAACTCTGCTAGCTGCTCAACCGTAAAGTTATTTTCTCTTGCTAATTTTTCTCTTAAATCATTTAAGTCATTTTCATAATCAGAAAGCTGATAATTTAAGCTTCTTATAAAAGCCTCTTGATTAGATATTTCTAAGCGCTTTGCCTCTAATCGTTGAATAATGTCTTGGTGATTAAGGGTGGAGGATTGAAAGTTAGCATTTGACAAATCTAGCTCATCTTCAATGACGATCCTTTGTGTATTTAGAGCACTTAGTTTTTGTTCCTCGGTCTGGATAATCGAATTTTGTGTAGTGACCATTGTGGTTAAATTCGTGAATTTCTCAGAGAGTGATTCTACTAATGCTTGATAATCCTCTAGTGCCATACATAGGCTATCTGTTAAATATTTTGAGTGACTAACAACCAGCCCATTTTCACGTTTGAAAGGGTAGAGGTAGTATCTGTAATCTTCGAGATATGATTGGCCTGTAGGATTTAATCGATGTATGGATAAGCCATCTTGGCCATATACTTTTAATCGAGTAATTGTGTCAATTGTATTGATCGCTAAATTAAATGACTCTAAATATTTACCATCTCGTATATAAAATCCCTTATCCTTGCCTATATTTTCAGGTCTATAGAAATGGATCTCACACTTAATAGAATCCCAAACAATTAAGGCATTCCAAAGCTTGGCTAAGTCATAAATAATTTCTAATGCATTATTTGATGCCACCTCATAGCTTCGATAAATTTCTTCAAAGTAGCTATCTACATAGCCTAATTTCCATATTGTATTTACTGAAGATAAAATTTCAGTAGTAATTTGAGATAATGTCTTACTGACAACTTCAAAATTTCTTATATTTTTATCACTTAACTGAATGCCTAAGGATAGGGCAGAGTATTGAATATATTCATCATCGCTATATGCCTTGTTGGATTCATTTAATAAAAAATACTCTGTAATATGTCCATATTTCAATTTAAAGAGATAACGGTTTTTAATTTTATCAATATTTTTGTTATCAACAGGAACGCCGTCTTCAATTAGGGTAGTAGGGATTTTAAAAGAAATTTCGTTTAGGATAGAAACTTTGGTATTATAAAGAATATCATAAGCCTCGCCAATTCTAGCAATGGTTTTCTTATCTGGTCTACATAGAAAGATTCTTGCATCATCAGGTTTTAAATTATAGTTTATTTCACCTAATTTCAATGAATTTCACCTCACTCCTGTATAAAAATATATTGGTACCTCATAACCATATCAAAATCTCCTTTACCCTTTAAGAAATTATGACCAACTGCTAATTCTAAATATTCATCATTATGGTCATCATATCTATAAACCCCTAAATGCTGTCTGTTCGAAACGATATCTTCTTTTTGGCAATCAATAAAAACTTCTTCATTGTCAATTAAGTTTTTCATTATTAAAGTTTGATTGGACATTATATTAGTAAGTTCAATATCACCGTTACCATTCTTTTTTCGAATCCAGAGTTTAGGCTTGATTATGCAATCACCTAAATTTTCCATCAATTCACAAGGATCAAAGGCAATAGAGAAGGATTGTATATATGGTTTTTTATCATTTTTATCGGCATTTAGTACAATTTTGTATCTAAAAATTAATCCTTCTAATTTATAATCATTTAATAAGGTTTTGTCATTGAAATTTATTAATTTCCATTTAGTCCAATTACTATAGTCATAGGAAAGAGAATAGAAAAATTCAACTTTTTGATGATGTATATTGATAATATTTGCAAGGATCGTTGTTAGGTATTTTGATGAAACATTGGATATTGCATAGCTTTTAGAGACGTAAGAGCCTGTAGAATATATTAAAGAACCCCATTTCATAATAAAACCCCTATTCTATTTTTCCGAATGGTCTAAATTCACAATTTGTTCCAACCTTTTTCCAGATAATATTTTTAGCTTTTCTCCAAACAACAGTACCGTCTATAAATGCTGTATCATTTTGAACAGAGGACCATACAGGTTCAGTTGTGGAGGAATAGCCAGCTGTTTCACAAATATAGTAGTATAATTTACCTCCATTTATAGGAAAGGTTAAGTCACCTACTTCATAATTGAATTCGCTTCTCCAAGTTGCACCTGCTACATCATAAAATTCCTGGTTTAACGTATTTAGAAAGACAGGGGGAGTAGTTGAACTTTGACCTTCCACAACACATTCATAAAGCCCTCCATTATCTATCGGAGGCTTAACAAGATTTCCTACATTATACTTTTTATTGGCTAGCCATTGTTTTGCATGAATGCCTTCTCTTGTGACAATCCAACCAACAAATGAACCGCTAGCAGGGGTCTTATTCCATAAAATATGTCCAACTTTGTAAAGCAGATTATCATCTAATTCATTAATTGAATTAGTAGCATTCTTTACATATTGCTCTAATGCTTTAAAATTATTTCCATATTCAATAATTGTTTGTTTAATATCATCGTCCTCAAACGTTGCTGCTGTGGTAATATTTAGTTCAAGTTGATTCGTGGTTTCCATCTTACAATTCACCCCATTTTTTAGTGTTGGCATATAATATTCCCCAAGAGTTATTGATGTTATCAATCGTTAATCCATTCGATGTCACTTTTGTATTTATAAATTCTCCTTGTGCAAATGTATGACTATCGTCAATAATGTGATAGCCTGTGTTAGCATCTCTAAACGTTAAATTAGTAAAACTTTGTTCCTGTGAATAGGTATAAGGAGAGTCACATCTAATAGATAATTCAACATATCCTTGCTTTAAACCATTATGTAATAGTGCTGAGTTCCCTTCTATCAGCGCATGGATCACTCTATTGGGGTTACTATCAAAAACTAATGGCTTGTAGTAAGGCTGAAATAACCACCTGGCGATTTTTCGTATATCTTTATCTTCCACCCAATTTTCCAGATAAAAAGATAACTGAAAAGAGAGTGGCTCATGTTCCACTCTCTGAAAGTAAGGTTTTTCATTATTAGCAACTTTTCTTTCAATAATTTTACGGCTAGGAAGAAAATTTTCTTCAAATAATCCACCCTTAGACCAAGCAATGTTGACACCCATATCTTTTGATGAGATATTGTCATACATAAAATGAATGGACTCTAACATCTATATTCTCATTCCTTTCCTACGTAATAAATCATCATCAATCATTTTACTAAATCGTTTTAAATCATTGCTGTCACCGTTCATTTTATCAACATTAAAATGAATCTCTATATCCCCATAAGTATCTCCACCAGGAAGGGGAGAGGTTTTAGCAGAGGGTACAAATTTGGAGAAGAAAGGAGCTAAGCTGGACATCACTCTATCCATAATATTGATTGAATCAAATAAACCTCTTGTATCGGCTTTATTTAGCATAATTTCATGAGGATGAGCAATAATCGCTTTTCCACCTTTACCATCAATTCCTATGCCAGTCCAATTCATAAAACCACCAGTATCGAGAGAAGCAATCTTGTTCTTCATTAATTCCCGTGTTGTAGTGTTATCAATAAGATTTAAATTGGCATTAAAGAATGATTTTAATTGATCAATCTGAGCTGAAGTATATGTATTTTTAACAGAATCAAACGTCACATCTTTAGAAATCTCTGAGTCATCAGCTCTTCCTTGTGCCGCAACATAGTCCGCTTTGTTTTTAAGAGCCGTTTTCGTGTTAGCATTTAAGGTTGCGTCGGGAATGAGCTTTTCATAAATAAATTTACCTAGCATAACTTGCATATCGGCTGTAGATAAGCTAGCAGTTTGATTGTTTTTGCTAGTTGTAGCTTCATATTTATTACCAGAAATACTGCTAATAAATTGCTCGATAACATGGTTATATTTTCCCCCTAAAATACCTTTATTGCTGTTAAAATACTCATACACTGCGTCCTTATCAGCATGAGTTAATGTGTTAAATGCATTTTCAAAATTAACGCCATCTTTAGTAAATTGCGGGTTTTTGCTATCTTTGCGGCCTTGGTCTGCTAATTGTGTTGCCTTTTGACGAATGGTATCCTTATCTGTTCCTGAAGCGTTTGGTAATACTTTGTCAAATAAAAATTTACCTAATAGCACTTGCAAGTCGCCCTCAGATAAATTACCTGTAGATGTCTGCGTGTTTTGCTTAGTATGGGGGGTTGCTTCAAATAAGCCTTTATCAGATGTTTTTTGACTATTATTAAATTTATCTATTAAGTTCAAGGCCTCTTCCAAATTGAAAATTACATTATTTTTAATGGATAGACCAACGGCATCCATAGTTCCCTCTAATGTTCTTCCCATATCTGGTAGTGTGGCTTTCATTTTATCCTGAAACTGTTTAAGATCAGCTTCGACATTTTCCAAGTGACCGTCAATGATACTTTCTCTCATTTTCGCAAATTCACGTTCATCATTAAGTAGATCATTATAATGTGATTCCCAGTATTCTTTTTCACGTTCAATTTTATTAATTAAATTTTCATGCTCTGCTTCTTGGAGCTCTATTTTTTCATCTGTTTCTTCCTCTTTAGCCTCCAATGCATCATTTAAAGACTCTTTACGTAATTCAATTTCTCGGTTATGGCGTTTTTCAGCAATATTTTTATCAATTTCATCTAACTGTTCTTGGAGTTTTTTACGCTTAGCTTTCGCCTCATGAGAATTATCTAATGCTAAAATATTAAATTGACTCTGAACATCTGCACGTTCCGTTTCTAAATCTTCAATTTCCATATCATAGCTTCTTTGGGCTTCTTGACGGTCAAGTAAACGCAATTTATCTTCAACACTTTTTCTAAATAAGTCCATTTCATCTTGAAGATTTTTCATGATAGTTTCATGTTTTTTATTTTCGCGCTCAATTTCCTCATCAAGTTGCTTCAGGTGCTCATCCTTCAGCTCTTGATAGTAATCTTTATAGGCATTAATAACTTTCTCAGCAATGTCCTTTAACTGGGCTTCTTTCGCATCATTTTTTTGTTTATTATATTCTTTGATGGCTACAGTCGCATTTAAATAGGCATTATACTCATTATTTATTAAGTCTATGACTTCTTTGATACGCTCGGCAGTAATATCGCTCTGTTGTAATTCCTCTAGTAAAGTATCTCTCGTTTTCAAATGTTGTTGAGCAATTCTTTTTTGCCCATCAATCATAATATCTGTATATTTTTCATAGTCACTAGAACCTTCATCAAACATTTTACGAATTAGTTCAGCTCGATTAATTTCAGATTCTATGTTTTTTACTTTCTCATCTGATTGTGTTTTGATATTGATTAAAATATCATAATCGCCATTTTGAATCGCAATTTGCAATTCTTTCATCTCAACGGTTAGGTCTTTAATACGTTGTTTAGCGGTATCTAAACTATCACCAAATAATTTATTGCCATTAACTAAAGATTGTAATTGCGTTAGTTCATGACTGTTGGCAATTTGCTGCTCTTTCATTGCATTATTGATATTGGCTAATGTTTTTATATATCTAGGAGAAGAGGTATCTAATTCTTCGCTTTTCGCTTTTTCATACGCAATCGTATTATTTGGAGCTTGACGCTGTTCTTCAAACTTTGTCATGTAGGATTCCAGCTTTTTAGCGCCAACGTCCCAAATAGTAAAATCAATTTCACTATTAACTTGATTTAATTCATGTAGGCGTTGCGTATATTCGGCAACAATTTTTTTAGAAACAGTGCCACTTTTAATAACACCTTCAAGGTAGGCGATTTCATTTTGATTAACTTTCCTCTTATCCTTTAATAAAGACGCCTGCTTATCTAATTCTTTACGATAGGACTCAGAAGATACAGTTAGCCTTTTCAGTCGATTATCACTATTTTCTAATTGATTATCGAAATTAGTCTTTTGATGTTCAAATTTTGATAAATAGCTTTCAATAATATCATGTTCTAGATTTTCGATCTTCTCTTGTTGATCTAATATTTGCTGTTGTAAGTTCAGTACCTCAGATATAGTCTGATCGATCGCTGCCTGTGCTGTCTCAACTGTACTACTAGCTGATGAAGAAACTATAGAAATTTTCCCATTCTGAGCATCTTTTAAGAATGCTGATGGATCAACAGGTTGTCCGTTGACGTTTATTTCATAATGGAGGTGTGACCCTGATGATGTTCCAGAAGAACCGATTGTCCCAATTTGCGTACCAGCCACAAGGGTATCGCCTAGTTTAGCAATTGCTTTGTCTAGGTGAGCATAAATATGCTTCCTATTATCAGCATCTTGTATAACAACAACATTTCCATAAGATGAATCCATCCCATTCTTCTCAGCCTTACCACTAGCGATAACTTTCCCACTAATATTAGCATCTAAACGAGTACCAAGAGGGGAGGCAATATCTATGCCACGATGAATGTCAGTTTTATTATTAATTATTCGTGTTTCTCGGTAGCCACTCGTTATTGTGCCAGACCAACCATTTAATTTTTGATTACTTGTTGTTGTTTGAGCAGAGGAGCTACCTGTGATAGTACCAGTTTTTTGAATCTTCCCTGAGGCAATTTGGTTTTTTAAGGAGGTTTCTTGCTGCTGCATTGCTTTCAGTTTTTCTTTTTCAAATTTAATCTGTGTTTCTAAAGCTTGTCGATATTCACTAGAGTGTTCAGGTAGCTTTGATAATGATTTTTGTTGCTTGTTAATTTGGAAATTTAACTCTTCTAGTTTTTGCTTGTATTTATCTGTAATATATATAGCTTTTTCTTTTTCAGCGTTTGCATTTTTTTGGGCTGTAGTGGTTTTATTTGTAGCTTGTTCATTTTTTTTGATAGTAGAGGTAAAGCCATCAACTTTACCAATGTCAGTATTTAGTATACTTATTAGATCATCTAGTTTTTTTAGCTTCTCTGAGTATTCCCCATAGCCAACGTAGTCCCCTCGAGATTGAGAAGCAGCTAGTAAGAATCTACCTTCACTGTCCGTTAGTTCTTCGCCGCGATTGTATTTAGCTTGTATTTCTTCATATTTATTAAATGTAGAGCTACTTACTTTTTGAATGGCTTCAAGTTCACTTTTCAGGTTTTCAATACGAGCTTTAGTACCCAAAGCGGATGCTAATGTTGCCTCTTGCTCAGCAGTTAATTTTCCATCACGAAAGAGTTTGTAGGCTTTTAATAATACCTCGTTTGCATTATTTTCCGCAATCATCATATTTATTTTTTCTTTTGAAAGACCAATTAATATAGAGTCATTTTTTAATAAACCAGGATAGACAGTAGCTAAATCTTGCATGATTGCGTAACGAGCATCTAAAAGGTCTTTTATATTTTGTTCCTGTGTAGTTAAATGTTCTTTATTTAAAATATCGTTTAGTGTTTGTTGAGAGTGCTCATCTAATTGCATTGAGATTTCTTGATAGGAAGATATAGAATTATTTAGAGCATCCACATAAGAACTTGAAATACCTATTTCTTCTTCTGCTACATTTTGATAATTCTTCATTTTAGTTGTTAGACTTTCAAGTTCATTGCCAGATGCTGCAGATGAAGAGGTAAAATGATGAAGTGACAATCCTGTTGCTTTCATTGTCTCTCCGTATTTCTCATAGTCTTTTGTGATACTTGCTAGATATTGTGTTATGCCATTTTGAAGGTTTGTAAGTGTAGCATCATCCATATTTGGATAGGCAGATTTTAATTTTTTTCGTATATCTTCTATATAATTAGAAGCTTCTTGGTGCATTTTTTCAAATTGTTCAGGTGGTGCATAGTATAATTTATTAAACTGTTCATTAATAGCATTTATAAACTCTGGTGCGTTTTTATCTTTAAATAAAGCTTCTAATGCAGAATTCAAATTTTGAATTTCATCAGCATTAGCTGTGGAGATTAATTGGGCACCTAGAGCTTGTGCAACCTCTTCTGTACTTCCCGTTAAAGCATTATTTTTCTCAATAATAGCTTCTAAATTATTGATGTAATTAGTTTTTATTTCAGGCAATAAATTGTTGATTTCATTTAAGGGATTTTTAGTTAACTTTAAAGTGCGTTCAGCATCACGTATTAAGGATTCTAAATATTGAACATCTGTATCAGTACCTGATTTTTTAGCTTCAGTAAGCATTGTTCGAAGCTCAGGTAAAAATTTTTGTAATTTTTCTACAGAGTCGTAAATAGGTTTCCCTTCAAATAAACCCCAGAAAGAATCTACCACTTCTTCTACAGAAGAGGGCTGCCTTCCACCCGCAGAAGAATCCTTTTTATCAAATACTTTTTGTTTGTATTCAGCACTAACACCAGCATTTCTTCTATTATTACCTCTAGCAAACCGTAATAACTCGTCTTCATTTTTTTTAAGTAACTTATTGAGTTCTTCTTCATTCTTAGTTATTGTGGCTTTTCTAGCTTCCACTTCTTTAGCAGAAGCAGCCTTATTTTCTATTGCTTGTTGTTCTTTTAAAAGCTGTGTTTTTATTTTGATGGCTTCTGCTGAACCTACTATTTTTTTGCCATATTCATCCTCACTAGCAGCTAAGGAAGGGAGCAGGTTAGCTAATTGATTTTGAATATTCTCATGTTCTTTTAAAGTATTATTGTCGGCATTGCCATCATTAACTATCTTACTTAATCTTTCATATTTTGGAATAAGGCTATCGATAGTTTCTGCATTTTGACTATATAGGCCTAGCATTGCTTTTTGGCTAGCCTCAAATTCCGCAACTGTTTGGTTAATTTTTTTTTGTTCTTCCGTATACATATCGAAAAAAAGCCCACCTACGATCCCAATGCCATGAAGATTACGCAACAATTTAATAGGGGCTGATCCACCGGAAATATCTTCGCCAATGGTTTTAAGGGTAGATGTGAGAGCTAGACTGTCCATGATAGATGATCCCAATGAAGCAGAGCTTTGGGCTGCTTGACCTGTATTTTGCCCAAATTCGATTATATCTTGATTCATTTTTTCGATTTGAGCTGAAACATTCGAGATATCTGCAATGTTTAAACCCTCACCAAGCTGGATATCGCTAAGCTGATTGTTTAAATCAGTGATTTGGGCTGTTAATTGGTCAAAGCTGGATGTATCTATATAGGATGTTTGTAGCTCATATATGCTGGATAGATTGGTTTTAAAGGTTTGCAAATCTTGCTGTACTTTTTGAATACCATTTAGCTTAAATTGATCAATAGTAGCCGTTTCAATTTCTGCTTTTAGCTGTGACACTAATTTGCTAAGTGCTTGTAGGTCATTCGTTGGGACTTTTGCTAGCTGTTTATAGAAGGAGCTGACATTTATTTTTGCATCCTTGAATGTTTTATTTAGTGTGTCTATAGATTTGATAGAATCGGTTATTTGCTGTTTAACATTTTCAAAAATTGATAGGGGAGCGGATGCTTCAGCACCAATGTTTTGTAGCTTGCCATTCAGTGTATCTAATTGCTGCTCTAATGCTTGAATTTGTTTACCATAATCAATAAACAATTGGCTATTATAGCCCTTAACATCTAAGTTGATTGTTAGACTTGGTATGTTTTTTAACTGTTTTAGATAGGTATGGATATTTTTTTTTGAGATTTTCTCATTGATACCTAGAGCAATCAATAGCTCTGTTGGTTTTTTTTGTTCACCACCAGTACTCAATCGATTTTCCCTCCTAATTAAGACAAATGAAAATACAGCTACTGTTTGAAACGAATAGCTGGATAATCAATTGAACATTATTATTTTATGAGATTTTCATAGTTTTCGTATTATGTAGGGGTGTTTCCTGTTTGTAATTGTTGTTGAAGCTCTTTTTCAAGCTCTACATATTTAATGCTTAAATTGAGTCGCTTACTAATTTCAGCTAATGCATTAGATACTTCGGCGATTGTGAACATGTCCATTAGGAACAACTCATACCAGCCAATATCGACGAGCTGATGCATTGTTGCAAAATGCGTTTCGATGGATTTATCTTTTAATTCAGCTTGTAGGTCAGTGAAATGTTTAATCATTAAAAATAAAATATAATGATGTAATTCATCATCGTTGTTGAAAAAGTCAAGCTTATGCTGCTCGACATAGGACATTGTATGGGATAGATCATTAATTAAAATCGTTATTTTACGTTTACTAAATTTGGGGTAATAATAAATAAATTTTTCTTGGTCTTTATCAATATAAAATTTTTGCTTTGTATTAACGACTTCAGCGCTTTTTTGAATATCCGCTAATGTTAGTTTTGTTTCACGTTTTGCCATGCTCAACCTCCGCTACTAAAAAGTAAATGGGTAGAAAGTTGATTTTCTACCCATTTTTTAATTAATTTACTTAAATAATATCGACAACAAGCTTTTCAGTATATGTACCATCAGTGACTTCAATAATTGTTTGATCATTGACTGCTGCAGAAGCTCCTAAAGCCACAACCCCATCTGCGCTGACCGTGGCAATGGCTGGATCCTTAGATGTCCAAGCTAGCTCATTATTTTGTAAAAGAACGTTGGCATAGCCTGCACCACGAATACCTAATACGGTAATAGGTTGTGAATCACCAGCAACAGTAGAGTCAAGGACTACATGAGAAGGGCTTGCAGCAAGTGCCGTAAACTGTACTTTTTCCTCGGATAGGTTACGAAGTTTGATATAAGCATAATTTCCTTTTTTATCGGCAAGTGAGCTACCAGCTAGAGAAGAGGATGCAACACCTTCATGTGTCATGGAGATTTCAATAGCTCCATTTGGTTTGAAGTTTGGCACTTCAATAATGACTTCGCCTGTTTTGCCGTTATTCGAACGAATATCTACATTTAATTCCATACGAACTGCTTTAGGGAAGGAATCCGCAGAAACTTCAATTGTATCCATCATTTCTTGTACAACATAGACTACCTGAACTTCTTTGCCAGCTAAGGCAGGAACCGTAATCTCTTTACCAGTAGCCGTATATTGTGCGAATGTACCATTTAGCTGCTCTACATGCACCTTTCCAATAGGTGTTTCAGCTAATGTACCTTTACCATTTGCATCAAGTAAAATCATTTCATCTGTATAATATTCCGCTAGCTGATGATTGATTTCTGCACCGTTTTGTAAGGCAATATAGGCAGTATCAAAAGCTGCATCCTCAATAGAGAATGTTAATTCCTTTTGATAATTCAGCTCATATACCTTTTTAGAGCCTTTACCAGCATAAATAGCTTGTGTTTGAATAGCCTGTGTCATAGATGAATTAAGCAATGTTTTACCATTTAAAATTAATTCATCTGTTAAGCGATCAAATAAACGAACATTTGCGACTGAAGTTAAAAATTGATTTTGTTGTGACATAAAAATTACCATCCTTTTTAATTGTTATTTTTTATTTGAACTAGGCTCGAGTCCTAGTTTTTTCATTTGTTGATCAAATGTTGATTTTGTGATAATGACATCCTCATTTTTCTTTGGTTCTTCAATATGACCTAGCCAATGAGGGAGGTCTTGGTCATTTTTAAATTCGATCATTCCAGAGTAGCGAGCATGAAGAATGGCATTGCTACTTACCATATAGTCCATACGGAGGAGCCCTTTATGGAATTGATATAAAGTTAACTGCTCAATTTCATGATAGGGTAGGCCCGATTTACAATGATAGGCGATGATTTGCTGCTCTAAATCAGCCTGCTTTGTTTTTCGTTTAGCCATAAAGGCACGTGCTTCCTGAATAGCTTTTTTTGTGTCAGGATCAATAAATTCATCATCTAAATCAATAAGATTTTGTTCACTAATAATGGTTTTGATAGTATCAAAATCGCGCTCATGTAATGTGATACCATTCACAATTACAAAAGCCATACCCTTTTCATTGATTGAAATTTGTATATCCTCGGTTTTAAACACTAAACGATATAATGCTAGTAATTTCTCTAGCACTCGATGCTCATCATTACTTTGAGACACAGTCAGTAAAAAAAGGAGATACGACATTCGTATAATCTCTGGCTGTTGAAAATCATTCTTCGGTAAAAGCAAGCATTGCACGGCATCATAAAATTCATCAGTATCCTTCATTTTGACAGGATAAATATTTAACCCTTTATAGAGAAAGGGTTTTCCAAAAGCCTTGTTAGTAGTGTACTTCATAATCGATAACCTGTAGGCAGCTGACCTGAGGACATGCTATAAATCCAGCGATAGCCTATAAAATCTTGAGGGACATTGGGAATAGGCAGTCCACTATGGAATCTTAAATCTCCAAATTCTTCAATACTCTCTTGAAATAATAGTTCATTTAATATTTCACCAAGCCAATCGAGACGAAAATCAATAGGAGTAATAGACACAGGGGTATAAATATCAAAAATATAGTGTTGTGTACTTGAATAAGGGTTATCCATATATTGATTTTGGCTTTTTACATAATTTTTTTGAGGCATGCGAGGACCTGTATATAAGCAGATTCTACAATGTGTTTCAGGTGCTAAATCATTCGTTTGATCACCAATAACGATTAATTTGCTAAGTATATGATCTTTCTCAGGCAATTGAGAGACATCCATTTTTAATGGGTCCAGTGGATCATCTGATGGATCCATTGGTATGTAGTAGAGCAACCGAAGCAGTTTTTCATTATTTACCAATGTGTGATAAAATTCAGTTAGGTTTTTTACAATTTTCATTCTCCTTTATCCTCCTAAAGAAGAGTGTAATGTTGAAGGTGTCTTAATAAAAGATTATAATTTTACATTAATTCATACATACAATGGTCATCACCCTCTTTCATTTCATAGAGATAATCATGCTGGGTTTACGAGTTTGCCTAAAATATCTTTTATTAAAATGAAACCTTCATGATAGGTCTGTGAAAAGTGTACAGACCTACTAGAATCCCTCATTTTTTATTATGTTTTTTAAATTAATTCACTTATTAAATGGAATCCTCATCTATATCTTCAATCCCAAAGGTCAAAGCTTCAAAATAGGAAGTATTGGAAAATGTATTATGTCTGCTGGAGCCTTTTTGAATTTCTTTTTGCTTATAGTGGGAGAGTACATAATTATCTTGTAATCGATGTTGTGAGCTCTGGTTTTTCAGTAATTTTGTTAATGTTCTACGTCTTTTATGACGTTTCTTGGCTTCCTTAATATAGTGTAAATTTTCTTCCTCTAATAAAAGTTCTTCTCTTGTGAAATAGCCTTTTGTTATGTAGTAGCCAAGCATATCTAATAAAATAATCGTCTTGTAAGTTTGAGAGGTTGCTGTTAAATACATTTCTAAAGAGATTTCCTCTCCTCTAAAAGTGATTTTTTCATTTTCTAAAATTGATTGTATGTATTGAACTCTTTCCGCTATAGGAAGCTCTATATTTAATTCGATGATCGTGTGAGGTAATTGTAATTTCATATGTACGCTCCTTCTACTTATTAGGGTGGCTAGTGTAGCTGTAAATCCAATTTTTCTGCCCAAACGAATGTTCTATTTATTTTTACATTTTTTGCATTGTGAATGAAACAAATCTTTACTACTATTATTGACACTAAAAAATTCATCTGTAGCTGGCAAAATATCATGGCATTTACTGCATCGTTTCGTTTTTAGCTGTAGTTTTTGAATATAGGTAACTTTTCTCCATTGGCGATCATTCTCTTGTTTGATTTTTTGACAAATTGTATTAAATCTACTTCCTACAGTTTTAACGGGTATCCCTAATAGTTTGCCAATCGTATAATAAGAATAGTCTCTCGCAATATATGAGAGTAATGTAGTTTGTTCTTTATTTAAAGATTTTTCAATTAATTTATCTAAATCAGCAAATAAAGCAATGACATCTGTATTCATTTTTAAAGAATTGGTCGCGCAAACACCCTGAGTGAAGTTTGTATCATCAACGGTTCCTCTAAATGTTAATAATTCTTTAATAACGGCTGTATCGGATAATACTAATTGGTTATACTTTGTATCTTTACTTGTTTGAAAAGCCATCATCTGTTCATCTCCTTTAAACCTTCCATATTTATGCTTTTGTTTATTATAATCCTATTAGTAAATAAATCAATCAAAATTTTCAATTAATTTATCTATTGGTTTGAAAAACACAGATATTTTTAAGTTAATTAATTTAAAATTTATTACTTTTTAAAATAGTATATGTTACTATTAAATTGATTAACTTTAAAAAGGTAAAATAAGGGAGTGATGAAAATTGAAGGTCGGCAAAACGAGAGAATTATTAATAGAGGAGATTCAAAAAAAAATTCCTTTATTAGTGCAACATGATTCAATTTTAGAAGAAGTTTCTATGCAGCTTCATCAACATCATATGAGCATAGGTCATATACTTGCGTTAATAAATGATAAGAACAATTTAAATGAGGCGAATTTACAGGAGCTATTATTGCTTGGAGAACAGCTTCATTTAAAATTTGCTGATAGTGAAGCGAATTGGTTAGCAGAATGGCTTAATCCGTCAGAGGTGAAAGAATTAAGAATGTACATAAAAGAGTCGCCCTATGAAGAAACGATCACATTACCCTATACATTTGAGAATGTTCTGCAAGTAGGACGCAATGAGTATGTTGCAGTCATTCCTAATTCAATGATTGGTAAGCTTTGGATGAGCGGTATTACTATGTATAACCCAAATATTCAGCGTCAAGCAAAAAAGAAAAAGGTGAAAAATGGAATTATAGAGGTGATGAATCTTAATCCTAAATCTTTGCAAGCTATTGAAAAGCAAGCCTTAGAGGGGGATTTAATAACCTCTACATTACGCTATAATGCCAAAGTAGGCTCTGGCGCGGATGGGATTGAGCTTGATTATAATGAAAGAGAGCAAACACTTACATTATTAGCAGGTACTTTAGTGGATATTTTGGATGGTGCCCATCGTACATTCTCTCTCTACAATGCCTATATGAAAAAGGTAGACTTGGCAGGAAGTATGATTGTTATTTTTTCCAATATGACAGAGGCTCAGTGTAAACGCGTGCAGGTAGATATGGCAAAGGCTAATCCCATTCCAAAGCCAAGACTACAGGAGCTGGCAAAAAATAAATTATCGGATGAGGTTGTGATTGAATTAAAGGCTGAAGGGGAATTAAAAGGAAGAATTACATCCAATTCCATTATTAAATATTCGTATGGGGAGGTCATTACCTTTTCGGAATTATCAAATGCTATCGAGAACAGCTTTCATTTAGAAAACCGTCTAGCAGTGATAAAGGTAGCGAAAGTGATCAATGACTATATGATGTATGTATTTGCCTATTATAAGCCGAATTTATTTGATAAACATTCATTAATGTTTAAAAGCCGGATGTTTATTGGCCATATAGAATTAGCTGCTCTTATGTTTGAGCATCATATTCCATTTGAAAACGTCCATAAATATTTAGATAAAATTGACTTTGCTATTGATAATCCTATATGGGAGGAAGTTGGAATTCTTAAATATGGTAGTATCAGTGCACGTAATAGAGCAAAAATTCAACAGATGTTTCAACAACTAATTTAAGAATGAGGTGTAAAAGATGCTGAAAGAAAATGTTTTAAATAAGGATATTAAGGAATGGTATCTCAAATCATTAGATGTCCAGGAAAATAGTTTGACCACTTATTTATCATTATTGAATAAAGCAGCATTACTAGAAAATCAAAAAAATAAAGATATCTTTGATATGAATAAGGTAGAGTTGGAAGAATTATTTTATAGTTTTAAGTCCCCAAGCCCACAGTCTATTAGCGCCTCTATTGGTTTTATTGCCAGATATATTGATTGGGCTATTATGAACGGTTATACAAATAATCGTTCTCAAAGGCTTCCTAGCGTTATTGATATGGACTATTGCCATCAATTTATTTATAAAGCCTCCATTGTTCGCTATACAAGAGCGCAATTAGTAACATATATGCAGTCGTTTGATGACCAAAGACATGCAGTATTTTTGCTTTGTTTATTTGAGGGCATTAAGGGGGAGGGCTATAGTGAGATTTTAAATTTAAAAATGGAAGATTTGAAACACGAACATGGCGCTTGCTATGCTAGATTGAGAAACGACAAGGGCTATACGAGAACAATTGAAATCTCGGAAGATTTATATTGGAGATTGGAGAGGCTAGATAAGGTATCTTCAACTAGTGGACAACCTAAGCAGGGACAAAAG
The DNA here is from genome assembly GCF_001281525.1 of Lysinibacillus macroides. Classification (GTDB taxonomy): domain Bacteria; phylum Bacillota; class Bacilli; order Bacillales_A; family Planococcaceae; genus Lysinibacillus; species Lysinibacillus macroides. Next base: position 829,178 of record NZ_LGCI01000005.1, read on the forward strand.
TACTTTTCAGATAGTACCTATATATTCAAAAAAGCAAATGCGAAGGGCGAAGATATTCAGCTTAAAGCATCCTTTGGAAATAGAGCCTTAAATTTGGCGAAAACTATTTTCGACAATCGTAATTTGATCGCAAGTACCATTCAAGTCTCAGGTATGATGTGGTATATATGGGAACTACTCAAGGATAAAGAAGAAAAATTGTTGAATAAAGAAGTGTTAGAGAAAGTTGCTAATAAGTATGATACTGGCTATGTCAACAAAGATAGTCAGTATGTAAGCTATTCTATACTGCAGCATAAGTTAGATTTTGATTTTATACAAGAAAATTATGGTTTCTTTCTTGTAGACTTGTAGAACTGGTGAAATACCAGTTTTTTTGTTTGGCAAAAAATAAAGAGCTGAGTAAGAGAAAAGGTATACGAGCAGAGCGAAAAGCAGGCTTCTACTAGATTGAGAAATCATAAAAAGCTTAAATCTGTAAATATTCTCTAAAAATGAACTTGAAAAAGAACGTTTGTTCGTGTTAAGATGAAATCAAATATCTTTAATGTGATCTTGCAGGCTAAGGAGGGATTTGCATGAATGACAAGGAAACAACAGCAATACTTGAGCTAGTTATCTATAAAGATAGTGATGTGTCTGAAGCGTTAATGAATAATTTCTATGGCAGCATATCGAATGTCATTTTAAAGGATGAAGGAGGTAATATGCTTGCATGTGAATGTATGGATAGCTCTTTTTCAAGTTTAGTTGTGATGGATAAATGGAATGAGGATGAGGTTGAACTAATAAAAGGGGTAGGTGATACCAAATTTATTTATAAAAAAGCTCAGGACATGGATATCTATTTCGATAGTTTAGTGCAGTTAGATGAGAGTAAAGAGAATATTTATTGTGTGGTGGAATTCCAAAAAATTATTTATTTATATAATGGACTTCAGCGAAAATCTATTATCGATACCCGCATTACATGTTTAAAAAGTCTTAAAAATTATTTAATGCTTTACTACCCAAAGCATAAGGTTTTAGAAAGAATGGATGGAATATAGAATCTTTATAGGTTAATTAATGAAAAAACAAGAGGTATTTGAATGGAAAAGTTTTTAGTGAAGGAATTTGCATCTGCCATAGTTGAACAATCAAAAGGCAGAATAAGCATAATAGATGCTGAAGCATTAGCCATTGTTTACTTGGCAAAGATGAAAAAATTTAAGCCAACTCCTTGCCTGAAATGGGCAGCCCAAGAAATCATAGAGAACTAAAAAGACGTATAACTATTTTTAGAAAATGAAAGGGGTGATGAACGATTTATACGAAGCATCCAAACGCTATCTATGAAAAATATGGAGTTAGTGTCCTAAAAGATGATAAAAATAATAAATGGAGGTTAGTACAATTAGAGGATGACTTTATTTATACGAAAAAATTCCATTCAAGGAGGGCTGCACAAAAATATTTAGATAAATTAATTGGAAATATTATAAGTATAAACAATTAAAATTCATTGAAGGGAATGAGTGAAATGAACATTCTAAAAGATGAACATATCTATCATTTAAAAATTGATAGTCGCGCTATGGCACTCGCTTATAAAGAAATGGGTGAGCTAAATTTACATATTTCTAGGGAAATGGATTATTTAGAATGGGAGGCACATAAAATTTTAGAGAGTTTTTTAGAAAAAATAAAAATACTAGATATTTAATGGTTATACATAAAAGAGCTGATATTGGAGTTTTAAGAAATGATGAATTATAAAGGTATTTTAGTTGTATATTTTATGACCCTTTGTTGGTTTATCATACTAGAACATACTAGATATGATAATCATAGTTTAGATTATCGAGAGGTTTTTCAAAATGCACCCAAGTATAAATATGAAAAAGCTGTAATAGCTATTAATAGTAAAGCGGAGCAGTTAAAAAAAGAAAAATATCTTAAGCAATTAGCATTACAAAAATTACGAGTCGAGCAGGAGCTCCATAAAGAACAGCAGAAACAAATACAACATTCACGTTCAGAGAATAGTCATAATGAGTGGGTAAATTTTCATGCAACCTATTATGGTCATGATTGTAGAGGCTGTAGTGGTATTACTGCTACTGGCATAAATGTTCGGAATCGTATTTATTTTAATCATTTAAGAATTGTAGCAGTCGATCCAACCATTATTCCATTAGGGACCATTGTTGAAATTCAAACTCCCTATGAACGGTTTAAGGCAATTGCTGCGGATAAAGGTGGTGCGATTAAAGGACATAGATTAGATATACTGGTGGAATCTGAACGGATTGCTGCTCAATATGGCAGACATGATGTGCAATTATTAATCATAAAATAAGGAAGAATTTTATACATATTAGTTAGGAGCATTCTTGATATGCTCCTCTTTTTTTTGAAAATTTTTGAAACTTTTTATAGGAGACATCCGTATAGTAGGTAACAAGATGAAAAGGGGTGAGCAACTTGACGCTATTTGGCTATTCACTCGAGCAGATCTTTTTGGTGGTTTTAATTTTCGCTGGTCTTGCTACAATATTGCTAATGTTTTTTGGCGATGCTGTCGAAGGTATTGGGGAAGGACTGCCTATTTTTAATCCGAGTGTGATTCTATCATTTCTAACGTTGATGTCAGCAGCAGGATTTATTTTGGAGAAACTAGCCTTGTTTTCTAGCGTTTGGAACATTATTGCTGCATGTATCATCGGAGCTATTCTAAGTGCCATCTTTTATTTATTTGTACTTGTGCCGCTTCGGTCAGCCGATGTTTCCCTCGCCTATACAGAGGAATCGTTAGGTGGTCAATTAGGAAGGGTCATCGTGCCAATTCCAGTAGATGGCTTTGGAGAGGTTGTGATTGAAACGGCAAGTGGTATGATTTCAAAAAGGGCAACAGGCTATGATAATGAAGCCATTGACTACGATGTTACAGTACTTGTTGTCGAGGTGAAGGATGGCACACTTCTTGTAAAATCCTATGAGAAAAAATTTATATAAAGGAGAGATCGATTTATGTCTATAGAGATTTTAATTACAATCGGTATTGTCGTATTTATCTTAATTGCACTTATTGGCTTGTATGTCACAAAATATCGTACGGCGGGTCCCGATGAGGCATTGATTGTCACAGGTAGCTATCTTGGCTCCAAAAATGTACATAAGGATGAGTCAGGAAATCGTATAAAAATTATTCGTGGTGGCGGTACATTTGTATTCCCAATTTTCCAGCAAGCACAGCCACTAAGCCTATTATCCAGTAAGCTAGATGTAACAACACCTGAGGTTTATACAGAGCAGGGTGTACCGGTAATGGCTGATGGAACAGCCATTATTAAAATTGGTGGCTCTATTTCTGAAATTGCTACAGCGGCAGAGCAATTTTTAGGCAAGCAGAAGGATGAGCGTGAAAATGAGGCGCGTGAAGTATTAGAAGGTCATTTACGTTCCATTTTAGGTTCAATGACAGTAGAGGAAATTTATAAAAACCGTGATAAGTTCTCTCAGGAAGTACAGCGAGTGGCTTCTCAAGACTTAGCTAAAATGGGTTTAACGATTGTGTCCTTTACGATTAAGGATGTACGTGATAAAAATGGTTACTTAGAGTCACTTGGTAAGCCTCGTATTGCACAAGTGAAACGTGATGCTGATATTGCAACGGCTGATGCGGAAAAAGAAACACGTATTAAGCGTGCAGAAGCCTCGAAGGAAGCGCAAAAAGCTGAGCTTGAGCGTGCAACCGAGATTGCGGAAGCGGAAAAAGAAAACCAATTAAAGGTGGCTGAATTCCGCCGTGAGCAAGATATTGCTAAAGCTCGTGCTGACCAAGCCTATGAACTTGAAACAGCGCGTGCCAAGCAAGAAGTAACCGAGCAAGAAATGCAAATTCGTATTATTGAGCGTCAAAAGCAAATTGAATTAGAGGAAAAAGAGATTTTACGTCGTGAGAAGCAATATGATTCCGAGGTGAAAAAGAAAGCAGATGCTGACCGTTATGCGGTTGAACAAAATGCTTCAGCCGAAAAAATGCGTGAGCTTGCACAGGCTGATGCTGAAAAATATCGTATCGAGTCCTTGGCAAAGGCAGAAGCGGAGAAAATTCGCTTAGATGGTCTGGCTAAAGCAGATGCTGAGCGTGCCAAAGGGGAAACAGAGGCAGAAATTATTCGCTTGCGTGGTCTTGCGGAAGCCGAGGCGAAACGTAAAATTGCCGAAGCCTTTGAGCATTATGGGCAAGCGGCTGTGCTTGATATGATTGTTCGCATGATGCCAGAATATGCGAAAGAGCTGGCAAGTCCACTTGGCAATATTGATAAGATTACCGTTGTGGATACTGGTGGCGGTGAAGGTGGCAGTGGCGCTAATAAGGTGACAGCCTATGCAACCAATTTAATGTCTACCTTGCAGGAGTCATTGAAGGAAACTTCTGGGATTGATGTCAAGGAACTAATTGAAAGCTATGCCGGTAAACATACACTACGTCCTGAGCTTGAGCAAATTGCAGCAGGGCTGGAGAAAGATACTGATAATGCGAAATCGCTCAATCCACAGGAGAGTGCGCTCAATAATGATGTGAAACCGCTCAATGCATAAGAGAATGTGCTCAATAATAGTGCGAAATCGCTCAATTTATAGGAGAGTATGCTCAATAATAAGCAAGCGACCTGGCAATTTATAGTTGTCAGGTCGCTTTTGTTATTTTTGCTGCTGCCATTCGCTTACAAGTAAGCCATATACAACATGATCCACATAATGATCGTAGAGCCATTCTGCTGCACGAATCGTCCCCTCTTTTACAAAGCCAAGACGTTCAGGAATGGCACGACTTTTCTGATTGCCTTCTGCTGCACGGATTTCAACTTTGTGAAGCCGTAATACTTCAAAGGCATATTGTAATAAGGCTTTGACCGTATTGGTCATAATGCCATGACCTTGTGCTCCTTCGCTAAGCCAATAGCCAATTGTGCCAATTTTATTGTTAGGATTAATGCTGTTAAAGCCAGTGATGCCAACTATTTCCCCTTTAAAAAGAATAACAAAGGAAAGGCTACTATTAGTTTCATGTCCTTTTATACAGCCCTCAATATAGGCGGTTGTATCTGCTATGTCCCTTGTATAATCCAGCCAGGGTAGCCACTCCTTCAGATAAACCCTGGAAGCATCGGTTAAGGCAAAAACGGCTGCTGCGTCCTCTAAAGTAATTGTACGTAAGGTTAAGTCATTATCAGTTGTTATCATCATGGGTTTCACCTCATTATTTTAAGGCGTCGTGCATAAAGCCCTTCATTTCTTGACTAAGTACAGTCAATTCTTCAATAATTTCGCTAAAATCTTGAACGAGCTGGGCCTGTTCATTTGTTGCATCATTGATTTGTCCCATATTTTGTTTCAGATTTTCAAGATTTCTATTAATATTGCGTAACGATGATTCGATATTTTCAGTAGCGCTTGATGTCTCAAAAGATAATTTTCGTACTTCCTGTGCCACGATATTAAAACCAGCACCATGCTGTCCAGCACGAGCAGCCTCAATAGATGCATTTAAGCCAAGTAAATTGGTTTGACGCGAAATACTTTTAATTAAATCTGTCACTTCATTTGTTTTTTCAGAATCCTCTAAAGCGTGCTGTGCCTGCTTATTAATTTCCTCACTTGTAGCGGCTAATTCCTCTGAATGAGAAGCGATGGTATGTACTTTATCTTGGAGGTTGTTTACGATTTTATCCATTGTACCCATATAATCCTCAAGTTTCAGTTCATTATCGATCGGCAGACCAAATGCTAACGCACCTACGACTTTGCCATTTTCGCGAATTGGGAATGAAAAAGCATTGATGGCTACACCATATACATCCTTTGGAATAACGACATCTGCATTTTTGCCACTAAAGGCAATATAAACATTTTGATCACTGGGATTAACCCTTTGTCCGTCACGATAACCTGAATCTACTCGTTTACCTGCTAAATATTTAACAACGATTTCACTTTCTTTGTCAACGACACCTACGATAGCTTCTTCTTTTAAGGCAAGGTGTATATAAGGTGCTGCAAGAGACAATGCTTCAATAATTTTCATAATAATTCCCCCAAATTTAGTTCATAAATAAAAGCAATTGGCTGATAACAATGGTGCTAGATGGTTACTTTTACTGTAGCATACTATTTGACAACTCAAAATACTAAATTACTAAAAGTTGGGTACAATTTGTTGCGATAGTTGGGAAAGATGCAGGATTATCAATAATAATCGTATAGTGCTGCTAAGCAAACATCGAAACAAATTTGTCTATTTGTTGACAAAGTGTTCGTGTGTTTTCACAAATAGTGTACTAGAATAATAGTTATACGGTGAAAAAGTGAAGGAGAGCGTACTATGGCATATATACAAAAAGGGACAAGCGCATTTTATAAAGCCAATTGGGCCTTATTTTTAGCAGGCTTTATTACGTTTGCTAATTTATATAGTACCCAGCCATTGCTCCCTACATTTGCAGAAGAATTTCAAGTATCACCAGCCATTGCTAGTTTATCTCTTTCAGTGACGACCTTTGCTTTAGCAGTAAGCTTAATTATTGTGAGCTCCCTGTCAGAGGCATGGGGACGAAAATCATTGATGACCATATCCATTTTTGCTGCCTCTCTCCTTACGCTTGCACTTGCATTTGCCTCTAATTTTGAAATGGTTTTACTATTACGCGTAGTGCAAGGTGCTGTTTTTGCAGGTTTACCTGCGATTGCGATGGCCTATTTAGGTGAGGAAATAGAGCCAGCAAGCTTAGGTATTGCCATGGGCTTATATATCAGTGGGAATTCTGTTGGCGGGCTTAGTGGACGAGTGATCATTAGTACATTCACGGATTTTTATAATTGGCATATAGGTATGTTGGTGCTAGGGGGCATTAGTGTTGTTATTAGTGTATTGTTTGTCTGGATGCTGCCTAACTCTAAGCATTTCAGCGCCCGCCCATTGCAAATAAAAGCATTAACGATAACGCTTTGGCAACATTTAAAAGACCCTTCCATGTTATGTCTTTATGGAATTAGCTTTGTGTTAATGGGGAGCTTTGTTACACTGTATAACTATATTGGTTTTAAATTAATGGCGCCTCCTTATCATTTAAGTGCAACGATTGTAGGCTGGATATTTGTGATTTACTTAGTGGGGACATTTAGCTCTGCTTGGTTTGGTAGTTTAGCTGATCGTTATGGTCGTCAACGTATGCTTTTATTGGCCATTGCCATTATGTTTATAGGCGCGATTATAACATTGAACGAGTTGCTTAGTTTAAAAATTATTGGCATTACCGTTTTTACCTTTGGCTTTTTTGCAGCACATTCCATTGCAAGTGGCTGGGTGAGTAAGCGGGCGTCACATGATAAAGCACAAGCCTCCTCTCTCTATTTATTTTTCTATTATGTTGGTTCAAGTGTTGGGGGAACAGTGGGAGGCGTATTTTGGATGAAGTATGGCTGGGTAGGTGTTATAGCGATGATTGCTTTATTTTTATTAATTGCTTGTGTACTATCGTTCTTATTAAAGAGGATCATTGCTAGACAACGTATCGCAACCACTCGATAGCATTTGATGTGAGGTGACGTTTTGCAGGAATTACTTTTATACTTTTTTATTATTCTAGCAGCAGCTATTTTGCAAACAAGTACAGGGTTTGGTTTTTCTATTATGGCCACCCCTTTTTTACTGCTGCTTTTTTTACCACAAGAGGCGATGCAAATAAATATAATATTGTCCCTTGTTATTTCGCTTTCTTTAATATGGAAGGTGAGACAGGATATTGATGTAGCTTTACTTAAGAAGGTGATGATTGGTAGTGTTGTGGGTGCGCCTTTTGGTAGTCTCCTCTTTGCCTTTGTGAATGTGACGACATTCAAGTTGCTCATTGCCATCCTCTTAATAGGGCTTACGATTCTCTTAATGAAAAATCTCTCTATTCAACAAACAAGTGGTAGGGATTATGGTGTTGGTTTCATTTCAGGCATGTTGACAACAAGTATTGGAATGGCAGGACCGCCACTATTACTGTATTTTGCGAGCACGCATAGAAATAAAGAAACAATTAGAGCAGTTTCGATAGCCTACTATATTTTTATTTATCTGATTAGCTTACTATCTCAAGTCACATTTGAAGGTACAAGTAAAATGGTTTGGCTGTATAGTATGTATGCTTTGCCAATAGTTTTCATTGGTCTAATTTTGGGACAAATTCTATTTAATAGATTAAATCAAAAGCTGTTTAGATCATTAATTTATCTTCTATTGGTAGCAGCAGGTCTAATTTTATTGATACAAAGTATAGGGACGATGTTATAAATAACAAAAAGAAGTATGGAAAAGATGCTGCATCTTCCATACTTCTTTGTTGTTAACCCATAATATTGTAGCCAGCGTCGATGTAGATTGTTTCACCAGTGACACCACGTGATAGGTGAGAGAGCATCACAATCGTCATATCTGCTACCTCGTCTTGTTGAACATTACGTTTTAAAGGAGCTGTTTCTTCGATTTTGTGTAAAATCGTATTAAAGGATGGAACGCCTTTCGCCGCAAGTGTGCGAATTGCGCCTGCTGAAATCGCATTGACACGAATATTATCCTGACCAATATCAGCAGCCAGATAGCGCATGGAAGCCTCTAGTGCAGCCTTTGCCACTCCCATCACATTATAGCCATCAAGCACACGCTCTGCACCTAAATAACTCATTGTCACAATAGAGCCACCCTCTGTCATATAAGGATGTGCTGCTTTTGCTGTTGAAATTAATGAATAAGCACTTGTATCTTGTGCGAATGCATAGCCTTCTCGAGTTGTTTCAAGGAAGCGGTTGTGTAAATCTTCGGCATGGGCAAAAGCCACTGAATGTACAATCCCATGAATAACGCCAACCTTTGCTCCAATTTCATCAAACGCTGCCTTTGTACTGTCATCACTATTCACATCACATTGCACAACAAGAGAATCGGATTGTCCGATATTTTCTAATTGTTTTTGTAATTTTTTTAATGAGCGCTCTTGACGATACGTGAAGATGACATTTGCACCAACGTCAAATAAACGTTTTGCAATGCCCCAAGCAATACTACGATCATTTGCTACACCCATCACAACAATATTCTTATCTTTTAACTGTAATAAATTATCCATCATGATAAAGAACTCCTTTATGAGATAATATCTGTTATTAGTACCAACTACTAAAATATTATCATACCTAAAATAGTGTTGCAATCATAACATGAAAAGTGTAGCGACTAAACTTGCAAAAAATTAAATAGCTGCACTATGTTTTACATAGTGTTCACACTTATCCAGTGCTTGATTGACTGCCCTATACACAGTGATGCTAAAACAATGTTGTGTACGAATTGTCTGCACAAGTATTGTAATGGTTTTGTTTGGCTTTGATGAAAGGAAGCATCCTGTATTTGAACATCTTCCTTAAGATAAGCAAGAAACTAAGCTTATCGTGCTAATAAATTAGCCTCGGTGCCCAAGTGAAAGGTAATAAAGTAATATAAATTATCATACAAACGGGAAAATGGTTTGCCATTTTGCGGCAAGTTTTTTCAATGGATCTATATGGTTTTCGGTGATTGGAAATAAACTATGTTCTAGCTGTAACTGCTCAAAGATGCTCATTCCTTCAATAGATTGGTATGTGTCTAGTGATGGACCATAGGATTTTTTTGATAAAAAAGGCATCCATTTTAAGGATGCCTTCAAAGGGATTGATACAATTATTCGTATTTTAGTGCATCTCCATCAAAAGATTCATCTGCTACTTTGATAGAGTCAGTTGGACAGCCTTCAAAAGCGTCTTGCATATCTTCTAATAGATCTTCTGGAACTTCAGTAGTTCCCATGTTATCATCTAAAATAACGAAGGCAATCCCTTCATCATCATAATCATAAATATCTGGTGCTGCGGCTCCACATGCGCCACAAGCGATGCATGTATCTTTATCAACTATTGTGTATTTAGCCATTTTTTTCTCTCCTTTTATGTTCCTACAAAGCTTCATACTCATTTTAAAGATGTTTATCTTACATTTCAACTTAAATACTATTAAATTGGAGGAATTTGCGTCAATGTTTCATCAAACTCTCTTGCAAATCTTTCAAAAACTCAATAAGGAACGGACTATTTCGGCTGCTTATCATATCTTAAAAGGGAAGCGCTCAGGCCAGACCGTTCAAGATATTGGCCTATTTCAATTGCATCAATATTTTGGTTTATTGCCAAAACTGCCTCGCGCAACATTTGATGAGGCAGTTACGTTATTTATGCAATATAGTTGGTTAAAAGTGCAGGAATCTGGTCACTTTTACATGGAAAAGCTAGGGCTGCAACGTGCTGCCCAAACGCCGACCTTTTTCTTTGATGGCTGGCATTATCGAGGAAACGAACATATATTTTTTGCACGACTCTCTTTAATTGTGCAAAGTTTGTCACATCAAAATGCGGCGGTTCGTTCTTTTGCACCGATTAGTCGAGATCCGTCCATTCAAGCATGGGTACGGTCATTTTTGCAGGATCAATATTACCAAAAAGGTCATTTACAGCAACTGTTATTAGAAGAATGCACACAGGTATTAAGAAGACTTCCAGTGGCAGAAGCAAACAAGCAGCTAGTGCTTTACCGATTAAGTGGCTATCGTTTACCAGGCTGGACATGGCAACAGCTTGCAAGTGGACGGAGGGAAACTGTTTTAGATAGTCAGTTAGCCTTTATTGAGCTATTGCATATATTATTAAATGAAGTACAGCAGCATACTTACCCATTGCTTGGGCAAATAGCAGAGGGGCTAAAAGTTAAAATATTATTAACGGATTCAGCACAACAAACCGCACAATTATATGAGCAAGGCTATTCCATTGAACAGATTGCGCAAATTCGTCAGCTAAAACGTAGCACAATAGAGGATCATTTTGTCGAAATAGCGATGTATGAGCCGAACTTTTCTATCGGACCGTTCGTCTCATTTGAAGAAGCCGAAAAAATTTGGCAGGCATCCAAGCAGTATCAAACAAAAAAATTGAAAATATTACATGAAGCATTGGAGGATATAAGCTATTTTCAATTGAAGCTTGTCCTTGCGAAAGGAGACGTATAAATGGAACTTGACCAACTATTGCACAAGCATTTTGGCTATACAACCTTTCGTCCAGGACAAAAAGAAGTGATTGAGGCCATTCTACAAAGAAATGATGTGATTGCTTTACTGCCAACAGGAATGGGCAAGTCATTGTGCTATCAGCTTCCAGCCTATGCCCTACAAAAGTCCGTCTTAATCGTATCGCCATTGCTGTCTCTGATGCAGGACCAGGTAGAGGAGCTAAAGCGTTTTGGGGAAAAGAGAGTGGTCGCTTTAAATTCATTTTTAGCACCAACAGAAAAGCGTTATGTTCTCCATTTTTTAGAACAGTACCGTTTTATTTTTACATCGCCTGAGATGTTGCTACAACAGCAGGTACAAGAGCGGCTAACACAGATGGAGCTAGGGTTAATTGTCGTAGATGAGGCACATTGTATCTCGCAATGGGGCTTTGATTTTCGCCCTGATTATTTGCGAATCGGTGAATGGTTTGCAAAGGACAATCGTCCACCAATTTTAGCCTTATCGGCAACTGCTACGAGTAAGGTAGTGCAAGATATTCGTGAAACATTATCATTACAGACACCGTTTGAATTTATGTATAATGTAGACCGCCCCAATATTCATCTGGGCCGAGTGCTGTTAGAGAATAGGGCTGAGAAAGCAAACTGGCTTATGCAGCATATGAAAGCGACAGCAGGACCGGGTATTTTATATGTATCTTCTCGTAAGCGTGCACAGCAGTATTGTGATGCCTTTTTACAAATGGGCATTCGTACAGCAGCATATCATGCAGGGTATGGAGCGGAGGATCGCCAGTTTATTCAGCAGCAATTTATAGATGATGAGCTAGAGTGGATTGTGGCAACAAATGCCTTTGGAATGGGAATTAATAAACCTAATATACGTCAGGTGATTCATGAAACAATGCCAGCTAATATCGCAAATTATATGCAGGAGATTGGGCGTGCTGGCCGTGATGGTCAGTCTGCGCTTGCTATTTTATTGTACTGTGAGGGGGATGAGGAGCTAGCAAAGTTTGTGGTAACAGGGGATTTACCAACAGCGGGTCATGTTGATCGTTATCAGGAGCTGCTGGCCCAGCAAGGACAGCCAGTTTCTATGTTAAAAAACGGTGAATTAAGTGAAACAGCCTTTCGTGTATTGGACTATTGGGTTCAACGGGAGTCTACAGAGCAGGTAAAGGCTCGATTCAATCATTTAGCCCTAGAAAAATATCGTGCAGTAGATGATATGCACAAGCTTATTCAGACAAAAGACTGTATTCGTGAACAACTTGTCGAGTATTTTGGGCAAAAATTGCAGAAAAGACCAGAAAACTGTTGTGAAAATTGTGGCATCCATTATGATAAAATCAAGAAAGTACGATTACAGGAAGAAAAGAAAAGCGAAATGGCTTCTTGGGAAAGGCGGCTACAGCAGCTTTTAATAGGTATGTAGTTGTGAACAGAGGATCATTTACTTTTTTCGTAAAATTCGTCATAATAGAATTATAGAAAGCGTAGTAAGGTTGGGGGAAGGGCGAATGAGTAAAGAAGATTATCGTGATAAAATAGAAGAACATCGTCAATCATTTGAAGATGAGCAAAAGGAACAACAAACATTATCGAGAGTTTCGAGAATGAATAAAAATGGGAATAAAAACAAAAAGCCTCAAAATTCACAACGTAAGACACCGTTAATGACTATTTTGTTTGTGATTTTTATTTTAATTCCATTAACAATATTAATCTATTTTTGGAAGTTTTATGAGCCAGGAAAAACGATTGAGCAGGCTGAAAAAGATTCGGCTGAACAGCTTGTGGAATTAGATCCTTCAGAAGCGTCATCATCTGATAAGGATAAAGATGATCAAAAAGCACAAGAGCAGTCTCAAAAGGATGCTGAAAAATTAGCGGCTGAACAAAAGGCGGCTGAGGCGGCGAAACAAGCAGAAGCAGCGAAAAAGGCAGAGGAAGCAAGGAAAGCAGAAGAGGCACGTAAAGCCGAGGAAACTAGGAAGGCTGAGGAGGCACGCAAAGCGGAAGAAGCAAGAATCGCTCAGCAACAAGCAGAGGCCGCAAGAAAAGCGGAAGAGGCTAGAAAGGCTGAAGAAGCAGCAAGGCAAGCCGCTCAAGCAAGTACACATACTGTAAAGCCGAATGAAAATTTATACCGCATTGCTTTAAATCATTATGGTGATGGCAGTGAAGCGACATTAGCAAAAATCCGTGCAGCCAACGGTATGTCTTCTAATACTGTCATAGTTGGGCAAGTCATTAAGCTACCTTAATCAGCTATTACTGTATGGTGAGCAAGTATAAAATAACTGACAGACGTTCATACCAAAACGTATGTCTGATTGAGCAAAAGGCGATTCTTCAGAAACGAATCGTCTTTTTGCTGTCGTAAGGAGACGTGAGGGAATGTTATATGTAGGACTATTGGCTGTAGTAGTCATTGGTTTTCTGCTTTATATGTGGAAGGTAGCACATGAAAACAATGTTTTATATCACCAGCTCACATTGCAGGGTGAACAGGAAAAGGTGCGATTATTTTTTATTTCTGACACGCATTTACGGAAAATTAATAAAAAAATGATTATGCAGTTGGAAGGGCATTTTGATGCTGTTATTATTGGTGGTGATTTTGCGGATCGTCGTACACCTATCTCACGTATCCATGAAAATCTAAAGCTTTTAACATCGATAGGACCAACCTATTTCGTTTGGGGAAACAATGATCGAGAAGTGGGAGAAGAGCGGTTAAAGGATGTTTTCCAGACACATCATGTTCAAATTATTGTCAATGATGCGGTGCAATTACCAGCAAAAAACCGTTTTTGGCTCAGTGCTATTGAAGATACCACAATCAAGGAGCATAGTTTTGACAAAGCTTTTGCCAAGGTGGGAGAACATGATTTAGTCGTTTTTATTGCTCATAATCCAGGTGTTTTTGCGAAAGTTCGAGCAAAGTTTCGGGCTGATTTAATGATGGGTGGCCATTTACATGGTGGCCAGATTCGATTTGGCCCATATGGTGTGCATCCAAATGGTTCGTACAGGGAGCGTGATGGTGTGATGACCTTGGTAAGTAATGGCTATGGTACAACATTATTGCCTTTACGCCTTGGAGCAAAACCACAATGTCATGTAATTGATATTGATATTTTGAGTAAATAAACAGGCAAAATGTGCTAAAAGGCGTATAATAAAGAAGTATTTGATTATTAGATGAAAGCAAGGATTGACAACGGTTGCTCATCTAAAGTTGATTGGAGTGTCAGGAAATGCAGCAAGCAGATGCAATTATTGTTGGAGGCGGCCCCTGTGGCTTAGCAGCAGCAATAGCTTTGCAAAATATTGGATTACAACCGATTGTGATTGAAAAGGGAAATATTGTGAATGCCATTTATCATTACCCTACTCATCAAACATTTTTTAGTACAAGTGAACGTTTAGCGATTGGCGATGTGCCTTTTATTATTGAGGGGCGTAAGCCAAAGCGCAATCAAGCACTTGTTTACTATCGTGAGGTTGTGCGTATTAAAAATATTCAGGTTAATCGCTTTGAAAAAGTGCAAAGTGTTGTAAAACAGCAGGATAGGTTTACAGTGACAACTGATAAAAATCGTTATGAAACGCCATATGTAGTCATTGCAACAGGCTACTATGATCATCCAAATTACTTAAATATTCAGGGTGAGCATTTACCAAAGGTCTTTCATTATTTTAAAGAGGGTCATGAATTTTTCGATACAGATGTGCTGGTGATTGGTGGTAAAAATTCAGCGGTGGATGCAGCGTTAGAGTTAAATAAAGCGGGTGCTCGTGTAACCGTTGTCTATCGAGGCAGTGAGTATTCGCCAAGCATTAAGCCATGGGTATTACCTGAATTTGAAGGGGTAGTTAAAACAGGCGAAGTTGCTATGCATTTTAAAAGCCATGTAGTAGAAATACGGGAGCATGAGGTTGTTTTAGCAATGGATGGTCAGGAAAAGGTTATTAAAAATGATTTTGTGTTTGCGATGACAGGCTATCATCCAGACCATGCCTTTATTCGAGCAATGGGTGTAACGATTGATGAGGAAACTGGACGTCCCTATTTTACACCTGAAACGATGGAAACAAATGTAGAAGGTTTGTTTATTGCAGGGGTAATTGCAGCAGGGAATAATGCCAATGAAATCTTTATAGAAAATGGACGCTTCCATGGAGATTGTATTGCGCGAACGATT
Organism: Lysinibacillus macroides; assembly: GCF_001281525.1. GTDB lineage: Bacteria > Bacillota > Bacilli > Bacillales_A > Planococcaceae > Lysinibacillus > Lysinibacillus macroides. The sequence continues at coordinate 844,529 of NZ_LGCI01000005.1, forward strand.
GCTCAAAGAAAAAAATAATCGGTGAGGCTGTATAGGCATAAAGCTTATACAGCTTTTTTGTAAGGAGGGACATGGGTGATTGGGTTGTACTGGCTATTCAGCTATTTAATAGGAAACTTTATGACGGCATTTTTCGTTGGAAAGGTATATGGTGTGAATCTACAAGAGGAGCGCAGTAAAAATTTAGGGGCACGCAATGCAGGAAGCATTCTAGGGAAAGCTGCATTTATGTGGACATTTCTTGGAGATGCGCTAAAAGGGGGACTAGTAGTTTACTTAGGAGGTTTTTGGAATTTCGATGAATGGGTAATTATTAGTGGAGCTGCTTTAGTAATTATTGGGCATTTATTTCCGATATGGTTGAAATTTAATGGAGGAAAAGGTGTAGCCACTTTTATAGGGGTTGGCCTTGCCTTATCACCGAGTCTTTTTGTATGGATGATGATTGGCACTGTGATCGTACTAGCCTTGACAAGAAGTTTAACGCTGGGCATGGTTGGTGGTTTTATTTTCTATGTAGGAGCTATTATGCAAGCAGGAAAAATAGAGCCTTATACATGCCTAATGATTGCTATTGTAGGCATGCTCTTCAGACATAAGTGTAATATAAAGGAGTCATGGAAAAGGAGGAATTGAGGATGTATTGGTGTAAAATAGCACAAACAAATAGAGAGTTTGAGGCCATTGCACAATTAAATTATGAAACGTTTGTGGAGGAAATTCCACAGCACATGCCTCATCCATCAAGAAAAAAAGTCGATCGCTTCCATGAGGAAAATACATATATAGTGGTGTACAAGGAAGTAGAACTAATTGGAATGGTGGCATTTAGAGAGCAACGTCCGTTTTCAATTGATGAGAAAATTGGCAAGGTAGAGCAATTTTTACCAAGAGAAAATTGCACAAAACTTTGTGAAATACGTTTACTTGCTGTGAAAAGAGGCTACCGAACAGGGCGAGTGTTATTGAAGCTTACACAAGCTTTAAATACATTTGCCTATGAAAAGGGTTATAGTGCTGCTGTCATTTCAGGGACAACGCGTGAAAAGAAGCTTTATAAGCAAATGGGCTTTACCCAATTTGCAGAGGCTGTAGGAGCAGAGGGTGCACAGTTTTTACCGATGGTGCTAACAAGACAAGTATTTGAACAGACACTACAACATCGATTAGCTACAAATCATTCTACATTTTATCCAGGACCTGTCAAACAACTACAACCTATCAGTTATTCAGATGTATCACACCGTTCATTAAGCTTCCGTGCGCTTTATGAGCGGGTTCAACAAAAGTTATGCCATTTATCGAGTGCCAATCATGTTGGGATCATTGTGGGTACAGGGACATTGGCAAATGAAGTGATGCTTGCGCAATTAAAGGCACAGCAATTAGGGAAGGGGCTGATTCTTACCAATGGAGAATTTGGTGAACGTTTACATAAACAAGCAGCTCGTTGGTCCTTACATTTTGATGTCGTGGCACAAGAGTGGGGAACAGCCTTTGAGCACAAAGAATTGGCACGATTGTTAGAACGGGATTCTTATCAGTGGATGCTGGTGGTCCATGGAGAAACTTCAACAGGAACCTGCAATGATTTGGCGAGTCTTGCTAAGTTAGCGCAGCACTACAATATCAAATTATGTGTGGATAGTATTAGTACGTTTGGTACGATGCCGTTCTCTTTAAAAGATTGTTATTTAGCAACTGCGGTGAGTGGGAAAGCCATTGGCGCACTAAGCGGGTTAGCATTTGTTTTTTCACAGGCTCTTGTACAACCCACTGCTACATTACCTGCTTATCTCGATTTAGCCAATTATCAGCAAGGCGCTATTCCATTTACGCTTCCTGCTGTATTACTTAATAATGTGGATGTGTCCTTACAAGCCTATCCCGCACGTTATAAGCAGCTACAGCAACGCTTCGAGGCACTACTGCAGCTACCATTTATGCGTTACCAATTACCAACAGCCCACTATCCAATGCTGGTTACAGTTAAATTGCCAAGTACCTTTGCAAACCTACACATTGATCTAGCATTAAATGGGCTATTGGCTCATGGTGACAGCCATTATTTACGACAAAGAGGGTTCCTTCAATTTGCTACTATTCAACCTGATTTTCATGATGCCCTTATCCGCCTTCGTACAATTTTGCGTTACTATGAACAGGTGGTAGGGGCATAATTAAGTATCGCCTATAAACGCCTTGGCTTTACAGGAAAAAGTCTCTTAAATTGAGAGGATTGCTTGTTGTGTTAAGCCCAATTAATAATTTTAAGCGTGCCTTTTGACCATTAATACCTGTGGCAAAAATTGCGCCTAAATCTTCCAACATTTTCCCGCCGCCATCATAGCCATAAACGGCTTCTGCAATACCATTAAAGCAGCGGGACACAAGTATGACTGGGATATCTCGTTCTAAAAGGCTTTCGATTCCCTTGACAACAGCTGGAGGGACATTCCCTTGTCCAAGCCCTTCAAGGACGACCCCGTCATATTTGCATGCAAGCACAATAGCTAGTAAATCTTCTTCCATACCAGCATAAACTTTTAACATGGCAACACGTTTAGATAAATCATGAACCTCTACATATTGTCGACGAATAGGAGCATGATGGAATAAGATTCGTGATTTTGTAATCAGTCCAATTGGCCCGTATTGTGGGGATTGGAAAGTATTCACAGAACTTGTGCTTGTTTTTGTTGTATTTACAGCAAGATGTACCTCATCATTCATGACAACCAGTACACCTTTATTGCGAGCTTCTTCATCAACTGCTACTCGGACGGCTTCGACTAAATTATAAATGCCATCAGCACCAAGTTCATTTGATGAGCGCATTGCACCTGTCAATACGATAGGAATAGCTAGCTTCGTTGTTAGCTCTAAGAAATAGGCAGTTTCCTCTAATGTATCTGTGCCATGTGTAATCACAACACCGTCAATTGGTTGCGCTGATACTCGTTCCATAATGATGTTACGCAATTGTAGCATTTCTGTTGGCGTAATATGTGGTGAAGGCAGATTAAAAGCTTCTATTTCAATAATTGTTGCTAATGTATTTAACTTATTGCTTTCCTTTGTCAGTGGATTTTCTTTATTTGGCATTACAGCTCCTTCTTCACTCATTGCCATAGAGATGGTGCCACCTGTATGAATTAATAAAATTGTCTTTTTCATAAAAATTAAAGCCCCTTTTAAAAATTTTTTGGTCATTACATGATATACTAATAACAGTCTATTGTTGAAAGGAGCCGGCATCATGATCATTTTATTATCTGCTGCCATTGCTCCCGGTCTAGCGCTTTTTAGTTATTTCTATTTGCGCAATCAGATGGCTACGGAGCCAAGAAGAACTTTACTACAAACGTTTTTATACGGCGCATTTTTAACGTTCCCAATCATGTTTTTACAGTATGTATTAACAGAGGAAGGAGTTTTTCCATATCTTTATCTTCAAGACGTACTATTTTCGAGTGTCATTGAAGAATTTTTTAAATGGTTTGTGCTATTAATTGCCATCTATAATCATATAGAATTTGATGACCCTTACGATGGTATATTGTACGGGGCAAGCATTTCACTTGGCTTTGCTACGATTGAAAATGTTCTTTATTTACTTTCATTTGGCTTAGACACGGCATTTATGCGAGCCTTATTACCAGTATCGAGTCATGCTTTGTTCGGTGTCGTAATGGGCTATTATTATGGACGGGCTAAGTTTTCGAAACTTGTTAAGACAAAAGAGATGATTGCTATGGCGCTTTGTGCACCAGTCGTACTTCACATTCTATACAATACAATATTATCATTCAAAGGTCACTGGGTTTATTTAATGATTCCTTTTATGTTGTTTTTATGGTGGTTTGGCTTGCGTAAAGTGAAGCTTGCACATTATCATCTGGTGCAGCATCTTCACATGCAAAAGAAAATATAAAGCGTAGAAATCGTCAAAGATTTCTACGCTTTATTTCATTTTTATCATGTATAAATTACTCCTTTTGTTTCAAGCTATAAAAAAAAGGAGTGATAAAAGTGCGTTTAGTAAGCATACTTTTTGCTTTAATATTAGGAATTAGTATAATTGCGATTCCTCAAAATGATGCGAATGCATTTAGCGATCAGCAAATTACTCGGGGTGCCTATGGAGATGATGTCGTTGAATTGCAAGCGAGGCTACAATACTTAGGTTTTTATAAGAGTAAAATTGATGGCAAATTTGGCTACAACACATACTGGGCTTTACGTAATTTCCAAGAAAATTATGGGTTACCAGTAGACGGAATTGCAGGCGCTAAGACAAAGAAAGCGTTAACGGGCAATTCAGATTATGACGAAAAATGGGTGAAAGCTCAATTAAATGCAGGAAATCAATTTACTTATTATGGTGGGCAGCCACTTGATCAGCAAGTGAAAAAGAATACTAGTGGTGGCAGTAGCAATAGTAGTGGAAGTAGTAATAATAATGGAACACAGACACAAGTTCCTCCCAAATATACAGAGCGTGATTTACAGCTAATGGCGAATGCGGTATATGGAGAGGCAAGGGGAGAACCATATGAAGGACAAGTAGCGGTTGCCGCAGTTATTTTAAATCGTTTGGAAAGCCCAGATTTCCCGAATACTATTTCAGGTATCATTTTCCAACCGTTAGCATTTACGGCCGTTGCAGATGGGCAAATTTGGCTTGAGCCAAATGAGCGAGCAAAAGAAGCGGTGATTGATGCCATGAATGGCTGGGACCCTTCTGAAAATGCGCTTTATTATTTCAATCCAAAAACAGCAACAAGTAAATGGATTTGGTCACGTCCACAAATTAAACAAATAGGAGAGCATATTTTCTGTTCATAGAAAGGAGGAAGATTGATGAAAACATGGCTCGTGATTCTAACAGCTGCGGTAATTGGGTTAGGAGCATACAGCATTAATTTACATGGTGATAAAGAAAATTTACAGCGTACCGTGCTCGCACAATATACAGATAAGCTAACAGATGCATCTGAAAAGCTATCTCATCTTCAACGTGCGGTATCACAATCCTTACTGTTTCAAGACGAACAGGCTATTCACAGTGAGCTTGATTCAGTTTGGCGTTTAAGCTCGGAAGTTCGTTCTTCAATTGCTAATATTCCTATTGGGCAAGAGCTGTCGAATGAATGGTTAAACTATTTAGGGCGACTAGGCGATGAAGCAAGACGAACAGCAAAAACAGGTGATTATGTAGCGTGGCGTGAAAAAATGCCACAAATCTCAACGAATTTACAATCTCTGTCAGATGAATGGACAGCGGCAACCGTTGATTTTTATAAAAATGATGGCAAAATGGATATTTGGGTGCAACAAGTAGATCAGAAAAATCCAAATACTAACTTTGATACAGTAAAAGATACATTAAAGGGTTACGGAGAGAAAGATTTCCCGTTAACTTTAAGTGAATCAGATTATCAGAAAAAAATTGAGTTGAAAGCCTTACAGGATGCAGCGATAACAGAAAAAGAAGCAATTGAAAAAATAAAATATTTATTCCCTACGATAAAGGATGCTACATTTACTGTGACAAAAAGCAGTGATACAGCCCCATATCCCTTCTATCATATCCAATTTCATCAAGGTATTCGTTTAGGCTATGTTGATTTGACAGAAAAGGGGGGACATTTATTATCATATTTAGTAGAGCGTCCTGTAGATGAGGCACAGCTATCACAAGAGGAAGTTTTGAAAAAAGCACAGGCCTATGTGAAGAAACTAGGTATGGAAGATGTGGCTTATGTAGAATCACGTGAAAATCATCAAGCATGGCATGTAACCTTTGCACGGGTAAATCCAAAAGATCAAGCACTTATTTATGCGGATGGTGTGCAATTAAAAATCGCTAAGGATACTGGAGAGTTATTAGGGGCAAATGCGATGGAATATATTCAAGAAGAAAATATTAAACCGCAAACAGCCCAGCCAATTGACTGGAAAACGTTCTTCCAAGATGATGTGCATGTACAGGAAGTAAAAAATATTTATACAGATAATGGGCAATTTGAACAGCGTCTTTGCTATGAGGTCATTGCAATGCGTGATGACACAACACAGGAAACGTTTAGAATTGTGATTGATGCGGAACATCATAATGTTTTAAAAGTGGAATATTTAACGTAACGACAAGAAAATACTACCAATTTTTATAGCCAAAATAGGTGTATCATGAGATAATAAAGCCATATTTTTTGCGCGGGGAGATGCTCATGGAAATAAAAATTGGTACACAACTACAGCTCGAACCTACTTATACAGAGAAAATGGAGAGATTCAACTGTAAAGTACTTGAGCAAGAAGAACATATTCTTTATATTGATTATCCAGTTAATATGGCGACAAAGAAAACCGCATTTTTAATCGATGGCTCGGAATTTAGAGCGACCTTTCGTACAGAGACGAACCAATCTTTTGCTTTTAATACAGAGGTGATTGGTCGTAAGGCAGGCACGATTCCAATGATTATGCTACACTGCCCAAAGCCAGAGGAGTTTATTAAAATTCAGCGACGTGAATATGTCCGTGTTGAAACACCCGTAGATGTGGCTGTTCAGTTCCAAAATTATAAATATCAACTTGTCACAGCAGACATTAGTGCTGGTGGCTTGGCACTTACCCTAAAAGGAGAAGTAGCTTTCAATGAGGGTGATGAGGTCGACTTAACAATTGTCCTTCCATTTGCCAACAGTGATGTAAAATACATTATGACAGCGGCAACAGTAGTGCGTATTTTTGAAAAAGATCATAAACGCATTGTGACAATCCAGCTAACAGATACGGATGATGTGGATCAGCAGCATATTGTACGTTTTTGCTTTGAACGCCAGCTAGTCAATCATCGGAAAGAAACAGATCCCTTTTACTCATAAGTATTTTTCGAAAGCTCTCTCTAAGCAGAGGGCTTTTTCTAGGTTATATGGTACAATATGAAGAGACAGAAGTAGGGAAGAAGCGTTTCAATAGCCCACCACTTGAAGTGGGAGCTTGTAAAAATGACTAGCCTGAGTATTTATTTACTATGCTTTAACTGTTAAAAACAAAGTAAAGTTTAAATTTAAAGGAGAGAAGGCGATTCCTCTCCTCCCTATATGCTCACTTATAAGGAAGGGAAGGAATCATCGAATGAAGATGAAAAAGAATATTCAAATTGCCATAGATGGGCCCGCTGGTGCTGGCAAAAGTACAATTGCGAAAATTGTTGCGGAGGCACTTGGCTTTACGTATATTGACACAGGTGCCATGTATCGAGCAGTGACGTATAAAGCATTACAACAAAACATACATTTAGATGATGAAGAAAAATTAGCGGATATGCTCGCAGCAAGCACAATTGATTTAAAGCCCTCTCCACAGGGACAGCTTGTTTTCTTAGATGGGGATAATGTATCAGCAGAAATACGCTCAAATGAGGTAACTTCATCTGTATCACAAGTAGCTGCTCATGCAAAGGTGCGCGAGCAATTAGTGGAAGAGCAGCAAAAGCTTGCTGCGAATGGTGGTGTGGTCATGGATGGTCGAGATATTGCGACACACGTATTAAAAAATGCGGAGTTAAAGATTTTTATGTCGGCGACAGTGGAAGAGCGTGCAAGAAGACGCTTGATTGATAATCAAAAAAGAGGTATTGACGCCTCTCTCGAAAAGCTGCGCGAGGAAATTGCCCTGCGTGATAAAAAGGATAGTGAGCGTGAAGCATCGCCACTTGTTCAAGCTGAAGATGCCATATTTTTAGATACAACAGCCTTGTCCATTGATGAGGCAGCACAAGCTATTTTAAAATTAGCCCAAGAAAGAATGTGATTAATCCTAAAATTTCAGACATTTTTTGAATTTAAAGGATTTATTTTTGTCTTTGTCTTCAATATCGAATAAAATAGTAAGGGAAGATGCGAAGGAGGGTTACATATGTCTGAAGAAATGAACTATGCAGAACAAACATTTAACGAGGGTGATATCGTCAAAGGTATTGCAGAGCAGGTTGATGAAAAAGCAGTATCTGTATCAATTCCAGGTGCACCGTTTGATGGTATTGTGCCGATTAGTGAATTATCAAGCTTACACATTGAGAAAGCTTCTGATGTTATCTCCGTTGGGGATGAATTAGAATTGATGATTACAAAGGTTGAAGAAGAAAATTATGTACTATCCAAACGTAAAGTAGATGCGTTAAAAGCATGGGATACACTTGAGCAACAATTTGCTGCTGAGGAAGTTTTCGAAGCGGAAGTAAAGGATATTGTTAAGGGTGGTCTTGTTGTAGATTTAGGAGTGCGTGGTTTTGTGCCAGCTTCACTTGTAGAAGACTATTTTGTTGACGATTTTGAAGGCTATAAAGGGAAATCATTGAGCTTCAAAATTGTGGAGCTTGATAAAGACAAAAATCGCTTAATCTTGTCTCATCGCGCAGTGGTAGAGACAGAAAAAGCTTCTCAAAAGAAACAGGTTATTAATCAAATTCAAGCTGGCGATGTATTGGATGGAAAAGTACAGCGTTTAGCATCATTTGGTGCTTTTATTGATCTTGGCGGTATTGACGGTCTTGTGCATATTTCACAGGTGTCTCATGAGCATGTGAGCGATGTGAGCGAGGTTTTAACAGAAGGACAAGAAGTGAAGGTAAAAGTGCTTTCTGTTGACCCAGAGAATGAGCGCATTTCATTATCCATCAAGGAAACACTTCCTGGACCTTGGTCAAATATCGAAGAACGTGCTGCAAAGGGTACAGTGTTAGAAGGGAAAGTAAAGCGTCTTACATCATTTGGCGCCTTTGTAGAAGTGTTCCCAGGAGTAGAAGGTTTAGTGCATATTTCGCAAATTGCACATAAACATATTAATACGCCGCATGAAGCATTAAAAGAGGGGCAAGAGGTACAAGTTAAGGTACTAGATATTAATGCTGAGGAAGGTCGTTTAGCGCTAAGCATTAAGGAGTTACTTGAAAACCCTGAAGCTGAAGAAGTTGTGGACTATGAATTACCGGAAGAAAATACCGGCTTCTCATTTGGCGATGTCATTGGTGATCAATTAAAAAACTTTAAATAAGCAATGGTAGTGAGGATGCATAATAATGCATCCTCGCTTTTTTTTGTTGAGATGGAGGAGAGCAGTATAGTGGAATTGGTAGAAAGCTTCGAGGAGGGGAATAAAATGTAAAAAGTGGCGGATAGAAACTTCAGAGTGAAGGATAGCGCGATGAAAGTAGTGGAAAGCTCCGAACAGAAGGATAGAATGGGAAAATGACGGATAGAGCCCTTGAAGCGGTGGAATTAATAGAGCAATTTTTATGGGAATTGCCAAAATAAATATATTTAATAGGTTGACATTACCAAGAAATGTGATAAATTTAAAAATATTAATGATAATAGTTATCATTACTATTTATAGGAGTGGTATATATAATTTATTTATTCGTGTACTACTGTCATCAAATTGTCCCCTAAGAAAAGCTTCATTGTTTGAATAACAAATATACTATTTTTGCGAAATATAGTGGGAAAAGATCGAAATAAAATTATGATTAAAAACTATATAAAAAGAAAATATACAATATATTTACTATTTAAACAAATTATGATTATAACATCTATGGATAAATTCCATCTTATACATATCAAATGTTCTGATCCTCCTATAAATATGAAGGTTCCTAAAAATATTGAGCAAAGGGAGAGAGCAATTTTGTTAAAAAAAGTTTATTGTATTATTTTTGTCGTATGTATTTCATCTATTCTTGTGGCTTGCACTACTACAAAAGAAGAAAGTAGCGAAATAGCAGATGAGCTAGTCTATGCCACAGTAAAGGATATTAATGATATGAATCCCCATTTATATCCGGGCTCTATGTCAGCACAAGGCATGGTATATGAGTCTCTGGTAGAAAATACGGAAAAGGGTATTAAGCCATTATTAGCTGAGGATTGGGATATATCAGAGGATGGAACAGTTTATACTTTCCATTTAAGAAAGGGCGTTACATTTCATGATGGTGAGCCATTTAATGCTGATGCCGTGAAACAAAATATGGAGGCTGTACAAAACAATAAAGAAAAGCATGCCTGGATTAAATTATCAACCAAAATTGTAAGTGTAGATGTTGTAGATGAACATACAGTGAAATTAACATTATCTGAAGCTTATTATCCAACATTAGATGAACTAGCTATGACACGTCCATATGTATTTTTGTCACCAAAAGATTTTGAAAATGGAGAAACAAAAGATGGCATTAATGGATTCCATGGAACAGGACCTTATCAATTAGCGGAACATAAGGTTGATCAATATGCCATTTTTGAAGCGAATGAAAACTATTGGGCTGGTGCACCTAAAATTAAAAAAATTACAGCGAAAGTGCTTCCTGCTGGTGAAACAACATTACTAGCTTTACAAAAGGGTGAAGTGAATTTTATCTTTACGGATGATCGTGGTGCTGACAGCATTAATATGGAAGGAATGGAGCAGCTAGTTCAATCAGGGGATTATCAATTAATGAGAAGTAAGCAAATGAATACGAAGATGATTGTAGCTAATAGTGGTAACGGAGTTAGTCCTGTTAGTGAAAAAAGTGTACGAGAGGCAATTTGGTTTGCTATTGATCGTGAAACAATTAGTCGTGATATTTTTTATGGTTCTGAAGAAGTTGCTCATACACTATTCTCTCCTAATATTAATTATGCAAATGTGGCATTAAAGGAAAGAAGCTATGATATGGAGCGAGCAAAAGAGCTTTTAGAAGCAGCAGGGTGGACCGTAGACACGGAAGGAGCAGTACGTGAAAAAAACGGGAAGAAATTGTCGATGAAGCTATATTATGATAATAATTCGCCATCACAAAAGGCTCAGTCAGAATTAATTCAGCATTCGCTGAGCATGATCGGCATGGAGCTCGAATTAGTTGGTGAAGAATCAACATCTATTGCTAATAGAAGATCAACAGGAGAATATGATTTACTGTTCAACCAAACATGGGGGCTAGCCTATGATCCACAAAGTACAGTGGCTGCTTTTACGTCAGAGGCATCCTATTTACACGCAACAAAAGGAATTCCTAATACTGAAGAATTCTATCAAAATATTGATAGTGTTTTAGTATCCACTGATGAAGAAAATCGCAAAGCACTGTATAAGGATATACTAACAACCGTTCATGATGAAGCTATCTTTATCCCTATTACGAATGGCAATGTAACAGTTATTGCGCCTAAAAACTTACAAGGTATTTCGTTTAAACAAACACAATATGAACTGCCTTTTGAACAAATGTATTTTGAATAACGCATCTCAATTTGTCCTTTTATTGCCTAGTTACAGTTGGAAAGGAGTGACTTGAATGGGGATCTATATAATGAAACGGATGTTGATTACCTTGCCGCTTTTACTTGCAGTATCCTTTTTAACCTTTGTATTAATTAGTTTTTCTCCTATGGAGCCAGCCGAGGTGGTGTTACGTGCTCAGGAGGTTCCTGTCATTACAGAGGAGCTAATTGAACAAACAAATGAAAAATTGGGCTTTAATAAACCCTTTATTGTGCAATATTTTCATTGGCTTATCGCCTGTTTGCAATTAGATTTTGGCCAATCCTATGTCAAAAATGCGCCTGTCTGGAGTTTAATGGGACCTGCATTTATGAACACCTTCAAACTAACAGTGATTTCTTCATTCGTTATTATTGCCTTTTCGGTGTTATTTGGAGTGCTATGTGCTCTAAATGAACGAACAGCGGTAGATCGTCTATTACGTGCGCTATTATTTGGGTTTACAGCTGTACCGGCTTATTGGTTAGGAGCTATTTTTATCTTCGTTTTTTCGGTCAAACTTGATTTATTGCCAACAAGCGGAATGGATGGCGCAAAAAGCTATATTTTACCCGTAACAGTGATCGCTTTAGGTTATATTGGTCTTTATTTTAGAAATATTCGCAGTGCGATGTTAAATAATTTAAACGAGGATTATGTGCTTTATGGGCGGGCTTCAGGGCTACCAGAGAACAAAATTACAATGCATATTTTACGCAATTCTCTGCAAGTAGCTATTTCAATATTCTGTATGGCTATCCCTATAATTTTAGGTGGAACAGTAGTCATTGAAAATGTTTTTGCATGGCCAGGATTAGGCAGCTTAAGTATAAGCGCTATTTTAAGCAGAGACTTTCCTGTTATCCAAGCCTATGTATTGATTGTAGCTGTGGCATTTGTTGTTTTTAATATGATGTCAGATATTTTAAATGCCACATTCAATCCTCGAATAAGGGATGGTAATTGAGATGAATGTATTGAAAAACTTAAGTCAAGATAAGCTTGGTATCACCTCTCTTATTTTTATTGTAGTGCTGACATTCGTAGGCATATTTGCTCCATTGATAGCACCGAATGATCCTATCGCTGTGAATATGCAACTTCGTTATGCATCACCATCCTGGGAATATTTACTAGGTAATGATCATTTAGGGAGATGTATTTTATCGAGAATGCTTTATGGTATTCAACCGAGTGTGCTGTGGGTATTTGTTGCCTTGGCTGCATCCGTCTCCATAGGAGCTATAGTAGGTTTTATTGCGGGATATTTTAGAGGAAACGTAGATGCTGTGATAATGCGAATCTGTGATGTTATGTTGTCGTTTCCCGTCTATGTGATTGCTATTGCGATTGTTGCTATTTTAGGAGTAGGCTTGGGCAATATTTTAATTGCTTTTGTTTTGATGAAGTGGGCTTGGTTTGCGCGTATTATTCGAACATCTGTGATGCAATATGTTGAATTAGACTATGTAAAATATGCACAAGCAATTGGTATGTCGCATCCAAGTATTATAGTAAAGCATATTTTGCCTGTTACTTTTTCAGATATTGCCGTTGTAGCGAGTAGTTCAATGGGCTCCATGATTCTACAAATATCAGGTCTGTCTTTTTTAGGCTTAGGCATTAAAGCCCCGAATGCAGAGTGGGGAATGATGCTGAGTGAAGCGAGAGAGGTTATGTTTACACGACCAGAATTAATGATTGCACCAGGTGTTGCCATTGTAATGGTGGTATTAGCTTTTAACTTTTTATCAGATTCATTACAAGTGGCATTACATCCTCAATTACGCCAATCAAACCAAAGCCAACAAAAGCTGAAATGGTTTAAGGCACCAGCACAGCATGAAAAAGAGGTGGTGAAATAATTGATGAAGCTATTAGAAGTGAAGCATTTAAAGGTTTGGGAGGTGCAGACAGGGAATGTGATTGTCCATGATACCTCTTTTACATTAGAACAAGGTCAATGCCTTGCCATCGTAGGGGAAAGTGGCAGTGGAAAATCTGTTACAAGCCGTGCAATCATGCGCTTAAATAATAAAAACCTTCAGCAAACCGGAGAAATTTTTTTGAAAAATGAGGCGTTGCATTTGCTGTCAGAAAAGCATATGCAGCGTAAAAGAGGTAAAAATTTATGCATGATTCTACAAAATGGCATGACAGCTTTTGATCCATCTTGTTTAATAAAAGTCCATTTATATGAAACATTGCATACGCATTTTGGATGGAGTGAAAATGAAAGTGAACAAGCATTAATGCAAGTAATGGAAAAAGTCAATTTAAAAAATCCACAAGAAATTTTGCATAAATATCCTCATCAGTTGTCTGGGGGAATGTTACAGCGTATGATGATTGCTTTAGCCCTTGCCTTAGAACCAGATATTATGATTGCTGATGAACCTACAACAGCATTGGATACAATTTCGCAATATGAGGTTGTCCAACAATTCATTAACATACGCCAACAGATGAACTGTGCGATTATTTTTATTTCACATGATTTAGGCGTTGTGCGAAAAATTGCGGATAAAGTTTTAGTCATGAAGGATGGTGAGGTGGTTGAACAAGGCGATGTACAAGCCATTTTTGCAAATCCTCAGCATGACTATACGAAATATTTAATTGCAACACGTGGTGCTATTAACGATCATTTTAAAAAAGTGATGGGGGAGAATGTACCTTGTTAAAAGTAGAAAATGTGGATAAATCATATAAAACACATGGGTTTTTGAAGCAGCATAGACGTAAAATTTTGACAAATATTAACCTTGAATGTCAGCGTGGAGAATGCCTTGGGATTATTGGTGAAAGTGGAAGCGGTAAGTCAACATTAGGGCGGCTATTAATAGGTATTGAGCAGCCTGATTGTGGCGTAATTACGATTCACGGCAAACAAATTCGCGATAGAAAGCAGCGAAAGGGTCATGTAAGTGTAGTGTTTCAGGATTATCGTTCTTCGATTAACCCCTTTTATTCTGTTGAAAAAGCAATTTTAGAACCTTTAAGGGACTATAAGATGAAGGAGATTTCGGATGAATTACTGGATAGACTACTTCTTCAAGTTGGCCTATCGCCTGACTATAAATATAAATATCCTTATGAACTATCGGGCGGAGAAGCACAAAGGGTATGTATTGCTAGAGCCATTGCCACAGAGCCAACCTTTATCCTATTAGATGAAGCAATTAGTTCCCTTGATGTGTCTGTTCAATTACAGATTCTTGATTTATTGAAAACATTAAAAAGTGAGTACAATATGGGCTATATCTTTATTACTCATGATCTTCAGGCAGCGGCTTATATTTGTGATCGTATGATGATCTTTAAAGATGGTCAAGTGCAAGAAACAATTGCTACTAAAAATTTACCGAATGTTCAGTCATCCTATGCGAGGAAGCTACTACAGAATCTCATTACATTTTAAAGGGGAGAGTTATATTGAAAGGCGCTATGTCTTGGCCATTTTTACGCCTCTATCTATTAGTTCTTCTTTATTTTAGTGCTAATGCTATTTTAAATGTCATCATTCCTTTACAGGGGGAGGCATGGGGAGCAACGAATACAACAATCGGGCTGATTATGGGGGCTTATTTATTAACGACAATGTTCTTTCGACCATGGGCTGGTCATATTATTCAAAAGCATGGTCCAATTAAAGTGCTACAGCTTATTTTAATTGTCAATGGCGTAGCTTTGATTCTATATACATTTACAGGAGTAGGTGGATATTTAATTGCTCGTATAATGCAAGGTGTATCTACAGCTTTCTTTTCGATGGCCTTGCAGATAGGCATTATTGATGCTTTACCGGAAAAGGATCGTTCACAGGGAATTTCACTTTACTCATTGTTCTCATACATCCCTGGTATCATCGGACCAATTGTTGCCTTAACGATATGGCAGCAAGGGATGGAAGTCTTTTTCTTTGTAATGATTGGGATTGCTATTTTAACGGGTCTTGTCGGCTTTAGTGCAAAAATAGACTCTGTAAGGGCGCAACCTAAGGAGCAGGCTACAAGTGAAGACGTAGGCATTGCTACTTCATTTAGTGCGTTAGTCAAAAATCCATTTCTTTTTAAATGTAGTGTATTAATGCTTGTTGCTTCTATTGTATTTGGAGCTGTTACAACCTTTATTCCGTTGTATGCAAAAGAGGTTGAACGGGGAAATGCAGGTGTCTATCTAATGCTGCAAGCTGCGGTTGTTGTGATTAGTCGTTTTACCTTGAGAAAGTATATTCCGTCAGATGGAAGATGGCATACAGGCTTTATGATGGGCGCTATGTGTGTGCTGACAATAGCATCCTATTCAGTGAGTTTGGCAGTAAAGGGCGGTGTTGGCTTCTTTTATTTAGGCGCTCTTTTAATGGGAGTTGCTCAAGCATTAATTTATCCAACATTAACGACCTATTTAAGCTTTGTATTGGAAGAGAAAAATCGCAATGTACGATTAGGCTTATTTATTGCCATGGCAGATTTAGGGGTGTCCCTAGGAAGCGCATTAATGGGACCCGTTGCGGATGCATCCTCCTATTCATGGATGTATGGCATTTGCTCTATATTAGGCTTGCTGATGGTTGGATTTGCCTATGAACGAAGAAAAATATTTGTAGGGAAAAGCGTGTAACTGTAATTTACAACAATCATTTATTTTTTAAATGGATAATTCTATTATTTTTGTTTAATTATTATAGATACAAAAAGATTGTTGGTAGATGGAGGTTATGTATGAAACAGGAAGTAGAGTTTATTAAATTAAGTCCAACAAAGAATATGACAATCTTAGTGAAGACAGAATATGCAACAGATAAACATACACATATTGCAGCAAAAATGATGTCCTACGATCATGTACATGCAGAGCAAGTAGGATTTATACAAAAAGCCACAAATGACAAAGCACTAGCTAAACTTTGTATGGCTGGAGGTGAATTTTGCGGGAATGCTTGTATGGCCTTAGCTTGTTTACTGGTATCGGAACAGCCTCATTTGGAGGAGGTGATACTTGAAACTACAGGAACTGAGGAGCTAGTAAGGTGTAGAGTTGAGAAAAACTTGCACCACTATAAATGTCAAATCAATATGCCCACACCTATAAAAATTTGGCAAACAAGTGTAGAGAGAGCTAATTCAGATATAGATGATGCCATTATTTTTGTGCAGTATGAGCAATTTTTGCATGTTGTATTAAAAGTAAAATATTTTACCAGGCGTGTTGATTAACCATAATTATACAGGTTTCCAGTTGCCAACCTCTGCTGCCAGTCGAGTGTCTCTCTGATTTCCAAACGCCATTCTACCGGTAAGGCACCGCAAAGAAGCAGGCGTAAAAAGCCAGCGAACGATAGGGTTTTGCAGGAGGGCACTGAAAAAGTCCCTCAGGCACAAGTGAGAGAGTACAGGAACGAATATTCGTTCCTGTACTCTCTTTTTCTTTCGATGCCGTTGATTTCCATTGCGGCGGACGCGTTTCGCGGGCACGGCTCCATCCTTCTCCCTCGCTTTGCTCAGTCCGGGTGCTTCCGCTCGTGCTGTTCCCGCAGAAGTCGCCGCCTCCATTCCAATCAACTGGGACCACTTTCATCACTAGAAGGGTTTTCTTCTCGTATAATCTCACAAATTTCCTGTATAATTAAAGGACTAATAAAAGGTGGTGCGACCATGATTTCTAAACAGGAAACATTCAATTTAAGCCCGTACATGGCGTTGTACGATTTAATTATTCCAAAGGACAATATGCTTCGCCAAATCAATGAACTTGTGGATTTCTCATTTATTCTAGACGAACTAAAATCGAAATACTGTTTAGTTAATGGCCGTAACGCGATTCCACCGATTCGCATGTTTAAATATTTACTGTTAAAAGCGATTCATGACCTGTCGGATGCCGACCTTATCGAACGTTCAAAATTCGATATGTCCTTTAAATATTTTTTAGATATGGCACCAGAAGAGGAAGTGATCGACCCCAGTTCCCTGACAAAATTCCGTCGACTCCGTCTTCAAGATATGAATTTATTAGATTTACTGATTCAGAAAACTGTTGAAATTGCTTTAGAGAAAGGACTACTCCTTAGTAAAATGGTGATTGTCGACGCTACCCATACAAAAGCGCGATATAACCAGAAAACGCCCAAAGAATTTTTACAGGAAAAATCCAAAAATGTACGGAAAGCCGTGTATCAACTAGACGAAAACATGGTCGGAAAATTCCCTGAGAAGCCTGCGTCAAATGAAGTCACAGAAGAATTAAATTACTGTCGTCAAGTAGTTGAAGCAGTCGAAACACAATCAAAGGTTGCACAAATCCCGGCTGTGAAAGAAAAATTAAATGTTTTAAAAGAAGTGATAG
>NZ_LGCI01000005.1:862892-880358 GCF_001281525.1 Lysinibacillus macroides
GGTTTTGCAGTAGCTCCCCTTGTTACCTTGTGTATGCAAATATTTGAGCAGAACGTAGGCGATCAGCGCCGCAAACAGCTGGTTGAACACGGCGTTTTCTGTCGTGCCGAAGAGAGCCGGCACATTCAAATTCTGCTTCACCCAGCGGAAGAATGACTCAATCGCCCAGCGTGATTTGTACATTTCAGCTACTTCTTCCGCGGTTACACCCATCAGGCTGGTGATCACGCTGATCGTTTTTCCTTTATAATCGGTAAACTGCACGATACGATGCCGGTTTTTCGTTTGTTTCTGCGGCGTGCCCAGTGTGCAAGTGAAGTCAGCGGTCACGTTGGATCCTTCTGGACGGCTGCCCTGAAGTGATTTCTTTCGGTTGAAATGGATATTGTCCTTTAAACGAAAGACAAAATCCTGGTCACTTTTGAGATACCGGTCTACTTTATCAATCGAAAAGTACGCCCGGTCGCCAACCAAAATAAATCGTTCGTCTTCCAGCTCTTTTCCGATCGGACCATCATGTTTTAATCCCGTCGTCTCCACCACATGAAGCGGCATGCCGGTTTCATTCGAAAAGCCAACATGCAGCTTGATGCCTGCCCGCTCTCCATGATAGAGCGCCCAAGGCAACCGGGTTTTTCCGACGGTGATGGTCGTCGAATCAATCGACAGAAGGGCTTTCGGGAGTTTGATCTTGCGGCGGGCCGCGCGGTTCAGTTTGCCGATCACCACTTCCAGCACACGCTTCATGATCGCGTAATCCTGTCCTTTGAGATGCTTGGAAAGAGACGAGTGATCGACGGGTGTCAGTCCGATATGTTCACCGACATCCGCTGCGTGGCGCAAGCTTTTCCATTCATTCGCAGCTGAATGGATCAGATAGGAAAGAATCACGGAGACCGTGCATTTACGGGCTTTTTCTTCGTACTGAAACTCCTCCAGAATCTCTTGGAGTTCTTCTTTGGAAAGAAATTTTTGAATCAATGTCTCGAGCGTGGTATTCTTATTCATGAGAGATGACCTCGTTTCGTAAATGTTGGTTTGGACACTTACATTTTACGAGAGGCATCTCTTTTTTTCATGTATTAAGCTGGTAGTAGTTGGTTAATCAACACGCGTGATATTTTACATCAGATGTGAAAGCAAAGGCACAGCAGCTTGCTAAATTACTTGCTGTCGCGTTAGATGAACCTCTAATTGGAATTTTATTGTTCAAAGAGGGCAGTGCTGAATTAGCTCCTTTAATTTATGTGCCGTCTTTAAATAGTATGGTATGGGAACGTGGCTGTGGTTCAGGAACTGCTACAATCGGTGCATATTTGGCATGGAAAAATAAACAAATTATTAAGGAAGAAATTAAGCAGCCTGGTGGTACGATTCAAGTATTGGCACGTTACACAGAAACGCAAAAAGAGGTAAAAATCAAAGGAACCGTTGAAATTGTAGCGCAGGGGAAGGCATATATTGAGCTGTAAGAAAAGGAGTGAAATAATTGCTAAAAGTCGATGAATTTGTAACACATTTACAATTTTTTGTAGAAAAATTTACCGAGTTGATAGGATATGATGATGTTCAAACACTTCATTATGATGTTGAGTTGGAACGGGTAATAGATCAATATTCAGCTTTTATCGTAGACCGATGCAATGAGAGAGCGTGGGGAAATTTAGAATTTTCGCCTATGGTTTATCAGTTGGTTGAGGAGCTACGACAAAAATCAGCTTATAGTGTAACAATTATGGAAAAAATAAGAGCTTTTCGATTGCTACAGCACAAGGAGGAGATGACTAATTATTTCCAAAATATTGAGAGCTGTATCCATAGGGAGTTTAGTCATTTTGTAGTTACACGGCATTCAAAGGTGTTACTCGTTGGATCAGGTTCCTTCCCTATGACACCATTGCTGATTGCGAAACAAACAGGTGCACAAGTGATTGGTATTGATATTGATGAGGAGGCAGTACGGCTGGGACGGCAAGTAGTGGAGAAAGTAGATGGTGAGCTCAATATACAAATTGATCATTGCTCGGTAGAGGAGCTTAGCGCAATCCATGATATTACTCATATTATTTTCAGCTCCACAGTCAGTTGCAAGTATGCTATTTTAGGGCAATTATATGAGTTAACAAATGATGATGTTGTAGTGGCAATGCGATATGGTAATGGTTTAAAGTCATTATTTAATTATCCAATGGAAAAAGTAGATCCTGCAAAATGGCATTTAGTAGAACAAATCGCCAACCCACAACAAATTTTCGATATTGCTTTATACAAAAAGGCATACAGAAAAGGAGAATAGAGAATATGACTTGCTTTAAACGAGTATTAATAGTGGGAACAGGGCCTACATCGATGCAGTTGGCAGTGAACTTTAAAAATAACTTAAATTGTGAGATTGGTATAGTTGGAAGAGTGTCTAATCGTTCAAAATTAGTATATGAAGCGATTCGACATAATGATTTAACAGTGAACGTGCATATTCAAAATAAGCAGCATCATGCGGTAGAAGGTACTAGCAAACTCGACTATCTTTTTGAAGGCTATTCTACAGTAAAGGGTAAATGGGACACAATTATTTTGTCTGTCACGGCAGATGCTTATACATCGGTTTTAGCCCAAATAGATCAAGAAGTATTAAACAAGGTGACAGCAATTCTTTTAATTTCACCAACATTTGGTTCAAATTGTTTAGTCGCAAGTTATTTAAAGGAAATCAACCCTTCTGTAGAAGTGATTAGTTTTTCTACATATTTTGGTGATACGAGATGGCTGCAAGGAGAACCAAGCCATGAGGTAGTAACAACAGGGGTTAAGAAAAAGGTATATATAGGGTCATCATTAGCACAATCTGAGCGATTAGCCATACTAGAAGAATTATATCAACAGCTACACATTCAATTGACAGTGATGGATTCGCCATTAGAGGCTGAAACAAGAAATATCTCTCTATATGTCCATCCACCGTTATTTATGAATCACTTTTCGTTACAGACAATATTTGATGATACAACTACTCAAAAATATGTCTATAAATTATATCCAGAAGGTCCCATTACCCAGGAAATGATTCATCATTTACGCAATCATTGGCAAGAAATTATGGATATTATAGGGGAATTACGAATAAAGCCCCTTAACATTTTACAATTTATGGTTGATGATAACTATCCATTACGTCCAGAAAGTATTGCTCGTCAGGATATTGAAGGTTTTTAGCAATTACCACCTATTCATCAAGAATATTTATTATATGTTCGTTATGCCTCCTTGTTAATTGATCCTTTTTCACAGCCAGATAGTAATGGAAGATACTTTGATTTCTCAGCAGTGCCTATTCGAAAAATCTTTATGAATCGCGAAGGACTTTTAGATATCCCTCGTATGCCAAAAGAAGATTATTATCGACTAAAAATTATTCAAGGTATTGCAAAAGCGGTACAGGTAGAGTGTCCAACGATAGATCATTTTATTCAAATCTATGAGGAAAAACTACGAACAATAACGTCTTCTACGATTCATGCATTATTATCAGATGCATTTACTGTCCAAACGTTTTCTGTAGATATTGAGATGATTTGTCATGAATTACAAGTAAATAGTTTAGAAGTTCATACTTCTCCGAATTGATGTATATTTTTTTAGTATCGTGTTTACATTTTAAATAATTTATGGTTAAAAATAGTTGGTAAAATCTGGGTTTTTATAGTAAAAGGTTTTTTGGGATTAAGTTGATAGCATTGGTTTTTACTGCTTTTTTCAGATGATAGCTTTGATATTGGGCTTTTTACGATGAGGTTTATGTATAAAGAAGAAATGTTTTAAAAGGATGGACCAAAAGGAATTTAACCAGGATAAGCCCCAAACTATTAGATGAAACTCTTGTAAGTAGTGTTTCGTAATGGTTCGGGGTTTTAGTTTATATTGTTTTAATCGTTATCCAGCTTTCTTAATGGACAAATTAGTGAGGTTCCCGCTTCATTTCGAATAATTATGCAGGATTTTTTTCCGGAAGAAAGCCAGTAAGTTGCGAATTCTTATGATATAATGGCGTTTTTCGTGTATAATAGCGAAAGACAAGAAGTTGGAAGGATGAAGTACAGATGACGAAACCAGTAGTAGCCATCGTAGGTCGTCCGAACGTAGGTAAGTCGACGATTTTTAATCGTATCGTTGGAGAACGCGTTTCGATTGTGGAAGATATCCCAGGCGTAACACGTGACCGTATTTATAGTTCGGCAGAGTGGTTAACACATGATTTTAATATTATTGATACAGGTGGCATTGAAATTGGAGACGAACCGTTTTTAGAGCAAATTCGTCAACAAGCCGAAATTGCCATTGACGAAGCAGACGTTATTATTTTTATGACAAATGGTCGTGAAGGGGTAACGGCAGCAGATGAACAAGTGGCTAAAATTTTATACAAAACCAAAAAACCCGTTGTATTAGCGGTTAATAAAATTGATAATCCAGATATGCGTGAAATGATTTATGACTTTTATGCACTTGGCTTTGGTGAGCCTTGGCCAATTTCTGGCTCGCACGGTTTAGGTTTAGGAGATTTATTGGACGAGTGTGCAAAGCATTTTCCGAAAGAAGATGAAGAACAGTACGGCGAGGATGTTATTAAATTCTCTTTAATTGGTCGTCCAAATGTTGGGAAATCCTCATTGGTCAATGCCTTCTTAGGGCAAGATCGTGTAATTGTCAGCAATATTGCAGGGACAACGCGCGATGCGATTGATACACCCTATGAATATGATGATCAGGAATATGTCATTATTGATACAGCTGGTATGCGTAAAAAGGGCAAGGTGTATGAGTCTACTGAAAAATACTCCGTATTGCGTGCTTTACGTGCTATTGAACGCTCAGACGTTGTCTTAGTGGTACTAAATGCAGAAGAGGGCATTCAAGAGCAGGATAAAAAAATTGCAGGCTATGCACATGAGGCTGGTAAAGCAGTTGTGATCGTTGTAAATAAATGGGATGCTATTGAAAAAGACGAAAAAACAATGAATGTCTTTACACAGCAAATTCGTGAGCATTTCCTATTTTTGGATTATGCGCCGATTATTTTTGTATCCGCTAATACAAAACAGCGCGTGCATCAAATCTTACCAATTATCCAACGTGTCAGTGAAAATCATGCAATGCGTATTCAGTCTTCTATTTTAAATGAAGTGATTGAGGATTCCGTAGCACGTAATCCTGCGCCAAGCGATAAGGGTCGCCGTTTACGTATTTACTATGCTACGCAGGTTGCGATTAAGCCACCAACATTTGTTGTTTTTGTTAATGAACCTGAGCTAATGCACTTCTCATATGAACGTTTCTTAGAAAACCGTATTCGTGAAACATTTGATTTTGAAGGAACGCCGATTCGTTTAATTACACGGGCTCGTGCGTAAGAGAACCGCATACACATACAATACGCCAATCTGACAGATTTGTTAGATGGCGTCTTTTTACAAAAAAAGCGATTGTAGACAACCCAATA
This sequence comes from Lysinibacillus macroides, assembly GCF_001281525.1. GTDB lineage: Bacteria > Bacillota > Bacilli > Bacillales_A > Planococcaceae > Lysinibacillus > Lysinibacillus macroides. Next base: position 868,390 of record NZ_LGCI01000005.1, read on the forward strand.
AGGGAGGATTTTTGGATGGAAAAAGTTTGTGTGCTAGGGGCAGGCTCATGGGGAACTGCTCTTGCGATGGTATTAGCAGAAAATGGTCATGATACACTTGTATGGACACATCGAGCTGAGCAGGCAGAGGAAATAAATAGCCTGCATACAAATAAAAAATATTTGCCAGATACGGTACTGCCCACAAATTTGCATGCGACAAGTGATATCGCAAAAGCAGCAGCACATGCAGAAACGATTGTTATCGCTGTACCAACAAAGGCTATTCGAGAAGTTTGTGAGAAATTGACAGTTGAATTAACTAGAAAAGTGTTGTTTGTCCATGTTTCTAAAGGAATTGAGCCTGATTCTTTAAAGCGAATATCTGAAATTTTAGCAGAGAGCTTACCACCTGAGTATGTTGAAGAAATTGTCGTGCTTTCAGGGCCAAGTCATGCGGAGGAAGTTGTGTTACATCACCCTACAACCGTTACAGCAGCCTGTGCCAATATAGATGCTGCTGAAAAGGTACAGGATTTATTTATGAATCAATTTTTCCGTGTTTATACAAATGAAGATGTGATTGGCGTAGAAATAGGGGGCGCATTGAAAAATGTTATCGCTTTAGCCGCAGGGATTACAGATGGCTTGAATTATGGTGATAATGCGAAAGCGGCACTAATTACGCGAGGTCTTGCAGAGATTTCTCGTTTGGGTGTAAAAATGGGGGGGAATCCATTTACTTTCTCAGGGCTTACGGGCATGGGGGATTTAATTGTAACGTGTACAAGTGTTCACTCTCGAAACTGGCGCGCAGGTCATATGCTTGGACAAGGCATGAAGCTAGAGGAAGTTCTTGAACAGATGGGCATGGTCGTGGAAGGTGTTCGCACAACGAAGGCAGCCTATCAATTAGCCCAAAAGTACAATGTGGCAATGCCTATCTCCACAGAGCTTTATAGTGTGCTCTTTAATGATGTAGAGCCAAAGGTGGCTGTTGATGCATTGATGATGCGTATGAAAAAACGAGAAATAGATGATATGAAGCATTGATCATAAATTTTTGATTAAGCTTGTCATAAAACGGACATAAATAAGGTGTCTCAGGGAATGTACTGAGACGCCTTATTATGTGTTGCTCGTTGATAGACCTTAAAGGGTTGTCCATTTCTCGACAGTTAGAGGACAGCTATTTCTTTTTAGCAAAGGCACATAGTATAATATACTTTGATTGTGTCTGGACATGGAAGGAAAGGTGGTTATCTGAGATGGGGCCGTTAGCGCATATGCCTGCACTAGATGTGATGTGGGTATCATTCTATTGCATTGGCTTTATGATTATATCAGTCGGCTTGATTTATTTAGGTCGACATAAGATTTCAAATGTAGTTTTACGAACAATTGTCAATTTATGTGCATACATACTGTTTGGTCTTGGCACATTTTTAATGGTACTAGTAGTTGCCACGTGGCCAGCATAAAAAATAATGAGGTGTCAGTTAACATGAAAAAACTTAGGGCTATCCTGTTGGTATGTGCAACCGCCATCCTGTTAGTAGGATGTGCATACCCAGAAGACGAAAAACGAGCAAAGGTAACGCCTGATGTTGACCAACTTGCAGCCGTTCAGCGTGCCGTTGATGAATACCGCGAAGCCACTGGCGGGCTTGTGCCAATTAAAAATAGTGAAGTAGATACAGATATTTATATTAAATATTTAATTGATTTTGAGAAACTTATGCCGAAGTATTTGACAACGATTCCTGGCAATGCCTATGAAAAGGGTGGGATTTATCAATATATTATTTGGGACCCGGAAAATGAGGCAACGGTTAAATTAGTAGACTTAAATGCAGCAGAGCGTATGCGTGAAATAGGTATTCGTAAGCTCTCTACGAAATATTTGCCTATAAAGGGTGCGGCAGCAGACAATGTTTATCAAATTAATTATCAAGAATTAGGATATAAAACAGATGTTACGGTAAAAAGCCCCTATTCTGGTGTTGAATTACCGATCTTTATGACAGGTGATGGTGAGCTACACGTAGACTATGCTGTAGATTTAGGACAGCTATTAAAAGAAGAGAAGCCAGAAGTAAAGCCTGGTGATGATATTCGTCAGTTACTTGTCGATAAATATCCTGTAGTGCCTGCCTATTCTGTGCCATATACAGTTGATGAGAATGGTGAACCGATATATGATATGGATACTTATAATGCAGATGTTCAAAAGGTGAAGGAGCGTCAGCAGCAAGAGGCAGAAACAGAAACAAAGAAAGAATAGCAGGCAAGCTCCTTACATTTGTGAGGGGCTTTTTCATATTTGTCTACAGGCTCGCATATAGTGAAAAAGCGTAGATAAAGGAGGCAGAAACCTTGAGTGAAGCAGTATTTAGAGAAATTGCAGAGCGCACAAATGGCGATGTTTATATTGGTGTTGTCGGTCCAGTACGTGTAGGTAAATCAACATTTGTAAAAAAGGTAATGGAAGCGGTTGTGTTACCAAATATTGTGGATGAAACGGAAAGAATGCGAGCACAAGATGAGTTGCCACAAAGTTCACCAGGGCCAGTGATTATGACTGCTGAGCCGAAGTTTGTGCCTGCCCAAGCAACTCGTATTGTGGTCGGAGAAGATGAAATGCCATTCCAAATTCGTTTAGCAGATTGTGTTGGTTATATTATTGATGGGACAAAGGGCTATGAGGATGAAAACGGGCCAAAATACGTTCATACACCTTGGCATACAGAGCCCATTCCTTTCCAGGAAGCTGCTAAAATTGGCACAGATAAAGTAATTCGTGACCATGCCAATATAGGTATTGTTGTGACGACAGACGGTACCGTAAATGGTATTAGTCGCCGTGCTGCTGAGAAGGCAGAAGAAGAAATTGTGGCACAGTTAAAGGACATTGGTAAGCCATTTGTTATATTGCTGAATTGCCAAATGCCAGCGAGAGAAGAGACGGTTCAGCTTCGTAATGAATTATTTGAACGTTATAATGTGCCTGTTATTGCCATTTCTATTGATCAAATGAGAGCATCTGATATTCAATATATTTTGCAAGAGGCATTATTTGAATTTCCGATTCGTACAATCGAAGTGGAGAAACCCGATTGGCTAGACGTTTTAGATGCTACACATCCATTGAATGTGGCGTTGATTGATTCGATGGAAGAAGTGCTGTCTTCTGTGATGAAAATTCGAGATGTTCAACAAGCATCAGATGCCTTTAAAGCCATTGATTTTATCGACCAAAGTGAAGTAGTGGATGTGGATGCTGGAGTGGGAACGGCTGTGATTCGGGTATCCTTACAGGGAGAATTATACAAATCGGTTTGCAATGAATGGCTAGAGGAGCCGATTGAAACGAAAAAAGATTGGCTGCTCTTTATCAAAGAGGCGGCAGAGGCAAAGGAGGCGCAAAAACGCTTTAAAAATGCAATTCATGATGCCGATACCACAGGCTATGGCGTGACATTGCCAATGATGCAGGAATTTGAGCCAACAGCCCCAGAGCTCATTAAACAGAATAATTTCTTTGGTGTACGCATGAAGGCAAAAGCACCATCTTATCATATTATTCGCGTTGATATGGAGTCAGAATTTGCGCCATTGATTGGCTCTGAATTCCATAGCCAGCAGCTGCTCAAAGACTTAAATCATGCGTATTTACATGATCGCGATGCATTATGGAATACACAGCTTTTTGGTACGCCATTACATGAAGTGTTAAAAGAGGGTATTCGTTATAAAATGGATGCAGTTCCACCTACTGCGAAAAAACGTATGCGTCAAACCATTGAACGTATGGTCAATGAAGGAGATCGCGGGCTAGTGACATTTATTTTATAGGGCTACCAGTCAAAAAAGGGTACAGGACTTTTCGTTTTTATGCGAAAAGTCCTGTTATTTTTGTTTTTGGGGTGAAAAACTGGTTTTTTGGTTATAATCATGTATGAATACAGTTGCGTAGCGGTTTTCTATGTGTTACTCTTTTTACAGAATTGGTTCATGACCCTTTGAGAGGAGGTGAATGGTGTGAATAAAACAGAATTAGTAAACTCTGTTGCTGAAGCTGCAGGTCTTTCTAAAAAAGACGCTTCTAAAGCAGTTGAAGCTGTATTTGATACAATTCAAGATGCTCTTGCAAAGGGTGACAAAGTACAATTAATCGGTTTTGGTAATTTTGAGGTGCGTGAGCGTGCGGCTCGTAAAGGACGTAACCCTCAGTCTGGTGAAGAAATCGAAATCGCTGCTAGCAAGGTGCCTGCTTTCAAACCAGGTAAAGCACTTAAAGACGCGGTAAAATAATACACGTCTAGTAGTTACATAGAGCAGTCTTCATGTAAACGAACATGGAGACTGCTCTTTTTAACGTAATAATAGATTTTACATAAAAATAAAGGATCGACACTACAACATATATTGGCAATGAAATAAACGATCTATGCAGTAAAGAGAAGAGGAGCAACACCCACAGGAAAAGTAGCGTTTTTTTAATGAAAGTGAAGTCCTCTCTGCCAAAAATGCGAATACGTTTCGGTGAAGAACTAAAATAAACATGAAATTTGCTGATTCAAATATGAATTTCTATGGAAATAGGTAAGTCATTTTGCGCTTGCCTTTTGGATATGCTACGATGCATAAGGAAATGTGTAATGTTTCGATACGCAGGAGGGTTTTTACAGATGTCAAATATTGATTTATTGAAAATAGAAGAAGCAGTAAAAATGATTTTAGAAGCGGTAGGTGAGGATATAAATCGGGAAGGTTTATTGGATACACCAAAACGCGTAGCAAAAATGTATGCAGAAATGTTTAGTGGCCTGCATGAGGATGCTAAAGATTATTTTAAAACGGTATTCCATGAGGATCATGAAGAATTAGTGCTTGTCAAAGATATTCCTTTTTATTCGATGTGTGAGCATCATCTAGTACCTTTCTATGGCAAAGCACATGTTGCATACATACCAAATGACGGCGTTGTTGCTGGGCTCAGTAAATTAGGTCGTGCTGTTGAAACGATTGCCCGCAGACCACAGCTACAAGAGCGTATTACCTCTTCAGTAGCGGAAACAATTATGGAGATGCTTGCGCCAAAAGGTGTTTATGTTGTGATCGAGGCTGAGCATATGTGTATGACGATGCGTGGATTAAAAAAACCTGGTTCAAAGACGGTGACATCTGTTGCACGTGGTATTTATGAGGAAGATGAAGTGAAACGTAGAGAAGTGCTGTCATTTATTCAAATGTCTTAAATTGTATGTCTAATTATGTTATGATGAAGTAAGAATTTGTCGGATTTAAGGAGTGTACAAGGATGTCACAAGATTATATTGTTATTCAAGCAGAAGAAGATGGTGTACATGTTATTGGTTTAACGCGTGGAACTGATACAAAGTTCCATCATTCAGAAAAACTAGATACCGGCGAAGTTATGATAGCTCAATTTACTGAACATACGTCTGCGATGAAAATTCGTGGGAAAGCACAAATTCACACAGCGCATGGTTTGATTCATAGTGAAGCAAAAAAATAATGACGATAGTTTATGCAACGGAGCTGGTTCCTTGTATGGACGTATATATAGATTAGATGTGCAAAACTGAGGTTATAGTTTTAAGGGCAGTTGGCATTCCTGCATCCAGTTATGGGGAAAGCCGTACTGCCTATCCTATTGTGAAGAAAGCAAAAATTTTTTATGTCGAATCGTTGCGTATGCTATAATGACTCAGTAAGCAAACGTTAAGCCTTTGCTAGGGGAAACGTATTTGAAAGTGAAATGGAGTAAGGTCTATGAATGCAACATACATTCAAAATTCAATTACACAGTTAAAAACAGAGATTTTCATGGATGTTCGTCATAGAACTTTGCAAAAATATACAGGCGTGCCTGTGCTAGATGAAAATCAATTGTTTTATTTGTTAATCCCATTTTTGAACGGTGAAGAGTGGCAACAAGAGCAACAAGAGGCGGCCGTTACGGTTGGTATTGTGTATGCAGCATTAACAGCACACGATCATATCAAAGAATTAGATGCTACATCGAAAGAACAGCAGCTAACTGTTTTAGCTGGAGATTTTTATAGTGGTCGTTACTATGAGATATTAGCAATGTCTGGCAATGTTGCATTAATTCGTAACTTATCGCAAGGAATTGCCGCACGCTGTGAACATCAAATTAGAGTATACGAAGCAAGCCAACGAACAGTCGAGCAATGGTACACTTCGATGAGCAATATTGAATCGGGATTAATTGCTCAATTTTTCGATTTATATGCTTTTCATAACTATATACCGCTTATCGAAAAGAGCTTATTAATTTTGCGTTTGGAAAGAGAATGGATAGCCTATCAACAGGGGCAAATGTCCTTGATGGGCAAGGCACTTGAAGCAAGCGTTCAACGAATTGGTGCAACCTTTACAAGCGTCATTCAGGAGAAAATTATACAGTTAAAAACAGAGCTATCACAGATGATTGGTAGTGCATCATTTTTACAAAGTGATATGAAACAGGCTTTACGTGCACATGTAGAGGCATCCATTGCGTCTACTAATGGATAAGAGGGGTTTTTCAAAATGGCTAAAACAAAAGAAGAACATGTTCACGAAGTATTTGAAAGTATTTCGGATAACTACGATAAAATGAATGGTGTCATTAGCTTCCAGATGCATGTTGGCTGGCGCAACGATACGATGAAGCGCATGGCTGTAAAACCTGGAACAAAGGCACTTGATGTATGCTGTGGAACAGCAGATTGGACGATCACATTGGCGGAAGCAGTTGGTGAAAATGGAGAGGTCAAGGGGCTGGATTTTAGTCAAAATATGTTGAAGGTTGGCGCACAAAAAGTAGAGCCATATCCACAAATTGAACTGATCCATGGCAATGCAATGGAATTACCTTTCCCAGACAATACATTTGATTATGTAACGATTGGTTTTGGCCTTCGTAATGTACCAGATTATTTACAAGTCTTAAAGGAGATGCATCGAGTGGTAAAGCCAGGTGGTATGGTTGTTTGCTTGGAAACATCCCAATCAGAAATTCCTGGTTACCGTCAACTGTTCCGTTTTTATTTTAAATATATAATGCCGATATTTGGTAAACTATTTGCAAAAAGTTATAAGGAGTATTCTTGGTTGCAAGAATCTGCAAATGATTTCCCAGGTATGAAAAAGTTAGCAGCATTGTTTGAGCAGGCAGGATTAGAAAAAGTAACGTACAAACCATACAGTGGCGGGGCTGCGGCAATGCATATGGGCTTTAAAAAGGTACGTTAATGGGGGAAGGTTTTCACACGTGGAAAAGATGAAGTTAAAACTACTCTATTCCGATTTGAAATCAGATATCGATATCATTGAACAAGAGTTAGAACAAGCGGTGGACTCATCTTCATATTTGATCAACGATGCTTCCCTTCATTTATTACAAGCTGGTGGCAAACGGATACGGCCAATTTTTGTATTGTTAGGTGCGAAATTTGGCAACTATGATATTGAAAAGATGAAGGATGTCGCAGTGCCTTTAGAGCTCATTCATATGGCATCTCTTGTGCATGATGATGTGATTGATGATTCCAATATGCGACGGGGACGCCCAACGGTCAAATCACAGTGGAATAACAGAGTAGCTATGTACACGGGCGATTTTATTTTTGCACGTGCTCTGGAATATATTACAAAGTTAGAGGACCCACTTGTACATCAAATTTTAGCGCGTACGATGGTAGAGATTTGTAACGGTGAAGTCATTCAAATTGAGGATAAATTTAGATTAGATCAAGGTCTAAAAGATTATTTTAGAAGAATCAAACGCAAAACAGCATTACTTATTTCCTCAAGCTGTGAGCTAGGGGCTGTAGCAGCAGGCGTAGATGCGAAAACAGTGCGACATTTAAAACGCTTTGGCTATTTTGTAGGCATGAGCTTTCAAATTATCGATGATGTTTTAGATATTATGGCAACTGATAAGGAGCTAGGGAAACCAGCAGGTAGTGATTTATTGCAGGGCAATATTACCCTACCGATTTTATTGTTAAAAGATGATCCAGAACTACAACCATACTTAGTAAAGGTATTTGCAGGGACATTAACAGAATTGGAACGTCAAAATATGTTGCAATATGTGCGTAAATCTCATGCAATTGAGCAAGCTAATCGTATGAGTGATAAATATTTGAAAAAAGCCTTACAGGAAATTGATGCTTTACCAAAACATCCCGTTAAGAAAAAACTACGTGATGTTGCATTGTTTATGGGGAAGCGCAAATTCTAGCTTTTTGTTGTACAAAGGCTCATTTTTTGTTAATATTTATCGGTAGGTGAAAAACCTGTTAGACGAATTTAAGGAGTGTTTTAAACATGGCAATTGAAAAAACTTTTTTAATGGTTAAGCCAGATGGCGTGGAACGTCAAGTAGTAGGAGACATCGTTGACCGTTTCGAACGTCGCGGTTTTATCATGAAAGGTGCTAAATTAATGGTAATTCCTAAAGAATTAGCAGAAAAGCACTATGCTGAGCATGCGGAGCGTCCATTCTTCGGTGAATTAGTTGATTTCATCACTTCTGGTCCTGTATTCGCTATGGTATGGGAAGGCGAGAACGTAATCAAGCTTGCTCGTACGATGATGGGTGCAACGAAACCTGAAGAATCTAACCCAGGTACAATCCGTGGTGACTACGCAACAACTGTTTCTCACAACATCATCCACGGTTCTGACTCTCTTGCATCTGCAGAGCGCGAAATCGGCTTATTCTTCGGTGAAGATTTAGTTTAATTTCGAATCTAAGAAGCGTAGCGAAAATAACTACGAATAGAACTCAATAAAAAAATCATCTATTTTTCCGATGTAACTTTTACCTTCTAACAAAAAATGTTAGGGGGTTTTTTATTTGTCAAAATCATTCAATAAAGTTAACACAAACATTGATTTAAGCTTATTGACTATCAAAACTGAAAAAGAACCAAAGAAAGAAATGGTGACAAAAATCAATAACTCAATAGTTAAAATGGATACGTTTGATGAATTGGACAACAGAAATATAACCATTAAACACGCCATACAAATTTTAAATCAACAATGGCGACTAAACGGATTAAGACCAAGGACAATTGATAGTTACAACTATAATTTTAAGCGATTTGTTGAAGTTACTAAAGTTGAATATCTCCATGAAATAAACAATGAAAAAATTTATCAATATTTATCAAGTTTCAAAAATGCAAAGGACACATCTCTACATGGTCGTTTAAAGCAAATTAAAGCCGTTTTAAGCAAGTGTCACGATAATGGTTGGTATAACTCAAAGTTTTGGACAAACATCAAAATAAAAGTAAATACAAGCGTTAAGGAAGCTACTACGGAAAGTGAACTGGCACTCTTGTTATCACTTTTGGATAAATCAACGTATTCGGGATTACGTGATAGTATAGCGATTTTACTTTTATACAAAACAGGTATTCGAATTAAAACATTGGGAGCTTTAAGAGAACAGAATATTGATTTTGAAAATATGCTTTTGAAGTTACAGGGAGAGATAATGAAATCGCATAGACCATTGATTCTCCCTTTAGATGATGAAATGTGTACTTTATTAAGAGAGCTAATTTCAATAAATGATGATGTTAGGAAAGAACATAGAGAAAAGAATGATTATATCTTTCTTTCAAACATAGGCGTACCAATCTCAAATACAGTTTCACCGTCCAATTTAATTGCAAAAAATTTATGGGTATACAGTAACAAGTGGAATTTAAAGAACATTAATCCTCATTCTATTAGAAGGTTGTATGCTCATAATTTGGTGAAACGTGGGGCGGATATAAACTTAGTATCTCATGCTTTAGCGCATTCTGACTTATCGACAACTACGAGATATTTGGGGTTAGATGTTGATACAGTAGCAAAGAATTTACGTGATTTTTTATAACATATACTTCTTCTCAGAGTTAGTTTAAAGCGATAGCGAAAAGCTTATATTTGCCCCGCTTCCAGAACTACTTGTATATGTGTCTAAACGAGATGAAAAATAGGGCTACTATTGATAGCCCTATTCCTTGGTTTATTTATTTTTCCTATTATTTTGGATTTTCAGTAGCTCATCAATTTGTTTTAACACAAATTCTTGATACTCAGGATTTAACTCTTTGAAAATTGTCATAGCCATTTCAAATTTAGTATCAGCAGGGCTTTTAAACATCTCACCTTCACCAGTATTTAGCCAATTTTCATTCACATTGAAAGTGATACAAATCAATCTGATGATGCGGTCATTTACCTTTCGATGCTCTAATTCAATGCCTGCTATATGACTATTGGATATTGAAATAGCTTTAGCAAATTTGGCTTGCGATAAATTCAGTTCAGTTCGTACTTGTTTAACACGTTGATTGACAGTAATAGACAATAGATATCACCTCGTTAGTATTCAAAATATCATATATCCACTCACATTGAAAGTAAATATAAATAAAATGCAGTTGAATTACTCTCTATGTAATTATATAATACTCTCATAAGGTGTGAATAAGGAGGGGTTTCATGGAAAACGAAGACCAATACAAGCAACTAGAGTCCAGCTTTAAAAGGTTAGATGAAGAAGGAAAGCGTTATATACTTGGTATTTTACAGGCACTAGAGTTTGCCCAATCGAATCAAGTTGTGGGTGTAACCAAGCCTAAGAAAAAAGATGGCGAGAAAGAAGATTGATAGTACATATACAGCTATATGAGTGTTTATCTTAATTGAAGCAGATCATAGGGTTTTCAATAATGAAAATTACAGGAGGGGAATAATGTTAAAAAAATTAGGAGTTCTATTATTACTAGGTACGACATTAACAGGGTGTGAAGGGGCGACTATTGATGAAGATAGTAATATTATCGAGGTTGACGAGAAAGAAAATGATTCTACAGTTGTGCCAGAAGGTGAAAGAGAAGGTAAGGCGAATACTGAAACCATTGATACAATAACACAAACAGCTATAGATAATAATAGTGTCGATTATACATTAAGTTATATAGATTTTATGAAAGAAGTAACAGAATCTATTCTTGTCAATGCAGAAACAATTACTCAAATGAGTAAGAGTATCAGTGCGAATCCGCAAATTATCAACGATAGTGAATTTAGAACTACTGTTAGTGAATTAGTGGATGTAATGGATAAGACCCATCTAAGTGTTGTAGATATCACACCACCAGATATGCTTAGTACGTATCATTCACTAATGTTAGGCTCACTAGAAGAATATAGTAAAGGTGCAAAGCTGTTTGGGGATGGTATCTTAAATGGTAAATCAGAACTAGTTGGTGAATCCTTAGAAAACTTTGTTATAGCTATAAAACTCTATAATGAAGCGTCCAACGAACTAGTTAGAGTTTCTGAATAATAACTTTTATAATCTAGTTGAGTTAATTTCATAATTCTAATCCCTTTAATATCAAGGGCTAAAATTAAATAAAAATGAGGCACCTCCCCAAATTCGGTATAATGGTAGCGACTAAACAACCCACCGAAAAGGAATGATGCCTCATGACTATTGTAAAACAAATGAGCCTATTTGACATCCGTGAATTATTGAAAATGGAAAGTTCTCGTCGTTTTGATGCTATTTTAGCCACTTTCGATGTGCAGCCAATCTTTCAACTATTTCGAAAGAAGACGATGCGTGGTGCTCCACGAGAATTAAACTACGGTGCGATGATTCAATCATTGATGATCCGCATTGTCGAGCGTATCCCTACCGTTAAAGATTTGGTCAATCGATTAACGCATGATTTCGTCTTTCGCTTAGATTGTGGCTTTTTAGTTTCGGACACGGTGCCATCTGAAGCCTCGTATTCACGTATGGTCGACGTGATTAGTCAATCAGATGTCTTAGATCGCATGCACGATGAACTTATTCAAGCTGCCTTTACAGAAGGTTTTCTTGAAGAGGAACACCTTAGTTTTGATGCAACACATTTTGAAGCGAGAGATGC
>NZ_LGCI01000005.1:880568-1532948 GCF_001281525.1 Lysinibacillus macroides
CGGCAATCTGAGTGATAGTAAAGCGGCGATTCCGTTACTAAAAAAGATGAACCATATCATGCCTAACCATTTCACAACGGCTATTTTCGATGCAGGTTATGACTATGAAGCAATTTACCGCCAGATTTCAATACAAGAGATGAAAGCTGTGATTCCATATGTGAAAAGACGTGAGGGCGAAATGATCGGTTTTGATGAACATTTCCGTCCAACCTGTGTGCGTGAACATAGCTACTGTTACGACAGCTTTGATGAAAAGTATCAAACGCTTAAGTTCACACGTCCAAAAGATTGCGCAACCTGTCCATTACGTGATGACTCGCTCTGTCAAAAGGTGTTTAAAATCAAGTGTGAAACCGATATCCGCAAATACACGTTTCCAGCACGTGGCTCCGAGCTATGGAAGAAACTTTACAAGGAACGCACAGCTGTCGAACGAGTAAATGCTTATTTAAAGCAATTTTTTCAGTTAAACAACGTCCGTCACAAAACCGGTAGAAAAGCTAAACTGCACTTCAACCTTGTGACGTTTATTTATAATGCCTGCAAATTAGCAGTCGATCGGATGAATGTACGTTTACAGCTACAAAACAACGCAGCTTAAATTTTAAAAAACAAAAATCAGACACAGGAGCAGTCTAAGCTCTTGAAAAAATCGATTTATGAAATTGATTCAGTTGTAATTCAATTAAATAATAAAGCGATATGATATTTTGTACTTTTCAAATATACAAAGTTTAAGCTCATCTCTAAGCTGAAAAAAGAGTCTGTCAGCCACGCAACTGTATAAAAAATACGTCACGTGCGATATTGAATAAAATAATGTTAATAGAAATGATTTCTACGTGTGAGTAGTACGGGGGTATTAAAGACCAAATAGATTGACGTTTGTAGTCAAAGACATGATAGCACTTCCGCTCCTGCACATAGTTAGCGATATTAAAGCGTCAAAATACAATTTCGTGTATTTGACGCTTCTTTTAGTTTTTGTGCTGTTAGTGTCTAATGGATAAAATTAAGTTTTTATCAAAGAACTTACCCAAATCACTCTAAAGGCACTATTATGAATTGGTTTATGGCGAAAATGATAAATTGACAAAAACTCTCAATAGAGCGGTTTGAATCACTTTTGATATAAAAAGTCAATAGTTATATAGCATATTCTTTGGACAGAACTGTAAAAATATGATATAATTTAAGGATAAATAGTTGACAGATCGTTGTTTTTAGTATCCACGTCAATTAGATTTGGTTGAAAGGGGGATATAGATTTAGGTATACGGATTTAAAGGGTGTATAAATTGCATGTCAAAATATTTGAAATATCCACATTGATAATGGTAAATTATGTACCTTTTTACACAAGCACTTTAAAAAATTCGTTACGCAAGCTCCACGAATTATTTCAAAGTGTTGCGATGCAAAAAGGTACGCCAAAAACATCGCTAAAAACAATTAGAATTGTTATCGCCCTTTGCGTACTTTGGGCGAGGTCTGGTGAAAGTGCGTTTTTTGCACTTTTAACAGAGATGGTGGCAAAGTACATGATGAACAGAAGAAAAGTTTATGAAAAAAGGACGTATAATCGCTCCTTAATATTATTAAAATATTAGAGGGCAATCTTACGTACTTTTAAAATGTTAGAATTATGAATGGAGTTTTAAAAGTGAGAAAAGGAAGTCTAGTAGAAGTAGTAATGGAATTTGGGACTGATAAGCAGAAGGCTTGTGTATTAGAGAGGAAAAAATGGAGAAAAGAAAGCCATGAAGCACTAATAAAGGTGTTGGATTCTAAATTTGGTGTTGTAGATGTTGTAGGTAAAGGATACAAAATGGAATTTATCTTAGATGAAGAGTTTGATGTTGAAAGAGATATTATTGACGGTCGTGCTTCAAATGGTCAAGGTCAGGTGCCATTAAAGTATGAACAAGCATTTCCGATTATGGTAATTGTATATCTACTTAATAGAAGTGGAAGTAAGCCATTAACCGTAAATAATTGGTTGCTTAATATTGGGATAATCACAGAGGAAATGTTTCAAGCGTCAAAGTTAAGATATTCATTGAGCGCCTTAGAAAAAGAATCTGATAAGTTAGTAAAAAATAAGGTGATAGAATCGGGACAAGGGTATTTAATTGATGATTATATTAAACGTGAAATTGGAAGACTTCAAAAATATTTCATGGGGGTGATTCAAAAATTGGTGAAAGCTAAAATCATCACACACCAACCTTATAAGATGGCTAAATGTGAAGTACCTTATCTGAATGAATACTTTGATGAAGAACTTGGTGAATGGGTTAGACAAGAAACAATAGAAACTAAATATATTGAATTATCATCACATGTTGTTAGCAAGATTGCAAAAATGGAGTGTAACTTACAAAACTCACCTAAATTCAGAGAATTAACATTAGATGAAATCAGACGTTACAGAAATAAACCTATTGTTAAGGAGTATTGGACAGAATATAAAAAGCAATTGAATCTAATTACTAATGAGCAAGGTGAAAGACTATACATAGTAATTCCATATGAAGCACATGCATTATTCGTTAGAGCAGGTATAAATCCTATTTTAAAATGGTTGGAGAAGAACAACAAAGAAGAATTGGTATACTATAATTCTGATGAAACAAAATATTTTTTGGAAAATAGAGTTGATTTTCATAGAGCTTTGAGTAAATATGTTGTGGATTTAGCGGAGGATAGACAAGACAAATTTCAAAAAAAATCTGTAAATGAATTTGGTGGCAAAGCAAACATACATAAGTTTGAAGATAATAAATATAAGGTCGCACATGATTTAATGATTAAAGGGTTGTATGTAGAAGCATATTATAAATTGCAAGAATACTATGGGCAGACTTTTAAATAAAATGATTATATCTTGAAGCAACTAAAAAAATAAGGTTTTGGAATTTTTGATTAGCCTTATACAAAAACACAAAAAACATATATAATGCAAATCAAGCATTTCAAACAAGATGTAAGAAAAATGAACCCTTATTTATAATATAATGAGGGTTCTTTAAATTTAAGGTCTACTTTCCACACAATCATGTTAAATAATTTGCAACGTGTGAATTTGCTGAAAATGATGTTTATTGACATGATTTTTACGTGTGTTTTGCACGGCTATTGGGGGTGCTTTTGACAGGGGTTATTAAATTAATGTTTTGAAAAGGGCGAAGTAGGTCAATTCTTTCATCATGGATGATTTAAGGAATGTTGAAACTGAATAAATATTTTAGAGATAAAATCGATTTGAACAAAAAAATTTAGGGAACGAGATTTGAAAGTCAGTAATATTACAAAGAATAGAAATATATATAATTTTGCTAAATAATCGACAATTATTCCGTATAATTGGTAAAATGAAATTGAATAGATTAAAAAGGGGATTATGTATTTGAATAAAATTTTGAAAGAAGTTAATGAAGAGACGAAAATAATAAATATAGTCAAAAGTGATGAAGAAACAAAATGGATTGCAAGTGAAAATGAGTTAACTACTTTGAGGCATGCTTTTAATATCCTAAATCAGATAGAAGTTTTAGACTTAATAGAGCAAAATGGATACAGTCTAAATAAAAATGTAATAAAAGCTAGTGAACTAGAGAAAATATTGGTAAACGATTTTAAAAATGGACTTTTGAATCAAAAATTATATGAGGATATAAGAGAAAAAGCTTTTAATCCAGAATTAAATGTATCTGATGGATTTTTCCTTTCATTTGAGAATAATGAAATAAAGATAACTAGTAATTTACTTATTAAACAGATTGCAGATTGGAATACAACACTTTCTGAAGAGAATGGTTTCGATAGTAATATAGATTACATAAATTTTAGAAATAATGTATGTAAATTATCGGTAACTAGAAATAGTGAAAAGTTTGCTTATGATAAAAGAAGTATGTTTAGTACAACATTCGTTGATGAACATAAATTGTTAGTTGAAATAGACTTTAAGACAAATATAATATATTTTCAAACTTCTAATTCAACAAAATATAGGTCAATAAAAACAGTTGTTAAGTTGTTTCTATCAATACTATTAGATAAAGAAGGGAAATTTAAGCTATTACCTCCAAAAATGTCTCAAAAGTTAAACTTTACTTTTTCTAAAAATAATAGTACTGCTATTGCCCATAATAACATCAGTCCTAATACAATAAAACTGCTAGACCTTTTATTAGGTTTAGAGGATAGTGGGTCAAATTTTAATGAATTAATTTGCGTCGACATAACTTTTGACCATGAAGATACTAAAGCAGAGAATTTAAAGGCAAAGATAGATAGACAAGGTTTTGGTGGAGAAGATTTATTAAGAAAAAGCGATATAAAACAACATATTTTAAATAATAGAGGAATATTACAAATAGTCTTTAAATTAACTTATACTGAAGAATTAGCTGATGATAGGGAAAGAAAACATGTTATATTGGCAGGGATAGACAACGATACTAAGAATCATGTAAGAATATATATTCAAAACAATAATCCAGATTTAAAACGAGTTGTAAACAAAGCACATAAGGATTTAAAAAATATTTTTATAGAGCATTCCTCTAGTAGTTCACTTAGAAATGAAGATAAAATAAAACAATTGTTAGGATTATGATATGTGGAAATATTAAATAATTTTAATGTTTGCCTTGTTTTCTATTATAAAGGGTCGGATAATTTAAATACGTTTTTATATGAAGAACATTTTAAGAAGAATTTTAAAAATCTAAAAAATACAGAGCTAATATTTCATCCTAAAATTTTTAAAAATGATAAAGAAGATAAGTATAAAGCTTTAAAAATCAACCACTTTAGTATTTATTATAATGAAGAAATTCAGTTAGTTGTAGGAAAAAATATTTTTTGTGTTTTTTTATTAAACTTTGAGCAAATTAAGTCTTTTAGTTTTTGGGGGAATAGTGGGTCGGAGTTTATAGATAAAATTAATCTAACTCGAAAACATGTAATTAATGATATTATTAATGTTATAACAGATAATATTTTAGAAATAACTCTGTCAAAAGAAAATTATTTTGATTATTTTGATAATTATTTTTTCTACGGAAGTAGTTTGCAGATAACTCGCGAATTTGAAATTATAATGGAAAATGCAGACCTGTTTATAAATCAATTCAAATTTCAATTTTTTGGTAATTCAACTGTCGATATAAGAGATGA
Organism: Lysinibacillus macroides; assembly: GCF_001281525.1. GTDB lineage: Bacteria > Bacillota > Bacilli > Bacillales_A > Planococcaceae > Lysinibacillus > Lysinibacillus macroides. Next base: position 885,759 of record NZ_LGCI01000005.1, read on the forward strand.
AAATTTGGTTGAGTTTGGAAAGGAAGTAACAGTTCATGAGAAGATGCACTTTATTTGGTATTTATCAAAATTGTTACAAGAAATAGATATTTAATTTGGGGGTAATAAAATGAGAAAGATTTCTTTAACTATAGTAAATAATCAATTACACATTAAGACAATTCCTACCGAGGCATGGCATCCAGAAGATGGATTTAGTATTGATTTTTTCGTAAATCAAGACCATGAAATATTAACTCAAAAAGAACTTCTACCGATAATTAAAAAGTATTCAGGAGATTTAAATTGGATAAAATTCCATGGTAATAAGAGTGTAGTTAATCTAAATCATTTGAAAAATAGTTTCTCAGACCTCTTTAAAAATTGTGAATGGATGAATGGAGAGTATGAAGTACATCCAGAATTTGACCAAGAGATTGGAAGCAAAGTACCCATTGTATCGTTTAGTCTTTCTAAGGATGTTATTGAATTAAATAGTCCTAAAAAAATATTTTTGAGTCATAGAGGTAGTAATAAGGAGTTTGTAAGACGGTTTTATGATATATTAAAGACGATGGGATTTGAGCCATGGTTAGACGATGAGGATATGCCTGCAGGTAGTAACCTAGATAGGAGTATTTTAAAGGGGTTAAAAGATTCATGTGCGTGTGTCTTTTTTATTACTCCAGAGTTTACTGATGAGCAATATCTAGCAGATGAAGTAGATTATGCACATATTCAAAAAAGGAAGAAACAAGAAAAGTTTAGTATTATTACACTTCAATTTGAAAATGAAGATGGTGTTAAAGGTACTATCCCTGAATTATTAGAAAGATTCGTATGGAAAAGTCCAAAAAATGAATTGGAAGCCCTAAATCAGATTTTGAAAGCATTACCTATAAAGGCTAATGTTATTGATTGGATTTAATTAAGGTAGTTCTATTAATTAGGTGAATTTCATCTTTTGAGGTTCTTCTACTATGCTATTAATGGGATATTTTAATTGTATATACTAATAGGAACTACATATAGTATGGGCAATATATATAACTAATATTAAGTATGTTAAAATTTCCTGAATAGTGTTTATATTACACATAAAGATAATTTCGGTCTAAGAACGTAACTTAACCTGATTCCTCCTGAGACGTATTAAGGTTCAGATAGAATAACTTTGAACCAACTGGAAAGCGCTTTAAATCCTTTAATATCAAGGGTTTGAGGCGCTTTTTCTTTTCTACGTAAGCGTAAAATAATGCCCACCTAGTTTTTCAGGTGGGCATTGGTGTATTCTTTACTTAACTTTATCAGGAATACGGCATTCCTTTGGAATGGTTTTTGACCACGGAAGGAACTGATCAAGTGCTTCCTGATCATCTAGATCTATTTGTGGTAATTGTTCAAAAAGATAGTTTAAGTAGCTCATGGGATTTAACCGGTTCTCTTTGGCAGTTTCTACAATGCTATAGATAATGGCACTGGCAGTTGCACCTCTCATAGATTGGGAAAACAGCCACGATTTTCTCCCCATAACGAATGGTTTAATAGAACGCTCCGCTCTATTATTATCAATTTCAAGACGCCCATCTTTCATAAAGGTAATAAGTTTAGGCCATTGGTTTAAACTATAGTTAATTGCTTCACCTAGTTTGCTTTTTGGTGGAACTTGAGGGCGTTTTGATTTTAGCCATGCTAAAAAAGCATCCAACACGGGTTGACTGCGTTTTTGACGTTCTTCTTTCCGTTGTTCTGGGCTACAATTTTTGATTTCCTCATCTATCTGTTTCTCAATTTTAAATAATTGATTACAGTATTGGAGTCCTTCAGCCGCTAGAGTTGTAGATTTATCTACATTGGCAGGCAACGATTTGAGCGTTTCATCGAACTTTCTTCGTGCGTGAGCTAGACATCCAACTAACTCCACATTCTTCAAATCGTGGTATCCTGCATAACCATCGACATGAAGGTATCCCGAAAACCCCTTAAGAAATGCCTTTGGGTGCTTACTGTGGCGCGAAGTCTGGTAATCGTATAAAACAATCGGTGTTATGTCACGGCCAGATCGGTATAACCACATATAGGATTTGGAATTTGCAGCCTTTCCGGGTTCTGCTAAAACTTGAACTGTTGTTTCGTCTGCGTGCAGACGGTCAAGTTGAAGTAGAAGCTCATGCAAGCGATTGTAAAGCGGTGAGAGCCACTTCATTGAACCATATATTACCCAGTTGGCAATCGTTTGGCGTGATAGAAAGACACCAAGTCGTTCAAATTGTTTTTCAATTCGGTACAATGGCATTCCTTCTACGTATTTTTGATTCATGATATATGCCATTGAAGAAGGCGAAGCGAGACTTTTTGGAAAAACTGCCGCAGGCATTTTAGCTGTGACAATCGGTGTTTCGATTCCTTCACGTTCACATTTACGACAGCTGTAAATATGTTGAATATGCTCCACGACTTTCACTTGAGCAGGGATAATCCTTAATTCTCGTCGCGTTTCCGTACTCATTTCATGCACAGTTTCACCGCAACACAAACAGACCTGCTCTTCTTCGGATAAACGATAATGAATCGTTTCCGTAGGCAAGTTTTCAAGTTTCGCATCTCGTTGTCCTACATACTTCTTTCGATTATACGTAATCGTTTCAAGCGTAGGTTCTTCCACTTTTACATCCGCTGTGATTTCAGCTTCATTAAAAAGAGATAGTTCGATTTGATCCGGATTTGTTTTTTCACTAGATGTCCCGAATCTCTTTTGTTGGCTTAGTCGGAATTGTTCTTCCAACCATTTTACTTTTGCCTCTAGGACTTCTTTTTGTTTTTCTAAATCCGCATTTTTTGCTGCGAGTTCTTCAATTGTATCTTGTAGTTCATGCGTATTTTTTTCCATGAAAATAGAATACCATAAAGAGAGGTGACATGGATTGTCAACTCTCTTTAAATGATAAATTTTGCATCCATTTTTTGATGTGCTTGTTTTTGTTCTAATGGAAGTCCATCAAGCAACCAATTTAATTGGCGAGGACTAATGCATTGAGGGTTGGATGTTTGTTCGTCTGGCCATTGAAAAATGCCTTTTTCAAGACGGCGATAATACAACCAAAACCCATTATGATCCCAATGGAGAATCTTTAACTTATCTCGTTTGCGATTACAGAAGACAAATAGATTGGAAGAGAAAGGATCCAGTTGAAAACTCATTTGAACAATCGCTGCCAATCCATCGATCGACTTTCGCAAATCTGTTGAACCCGTCGCTAAATAGACTCGTTCAATGGGTGTTTTACTTAACATGTGACTGAAGAACCTGAAGCACTTCATTAAAAAGTGCATGATTGAAGCCTTCTTTAATTTCAATTGAAACATCTCCTACCTTAACTGTTAAAGTAGATGTTTCTTCAATCGAATTGGATGAATCGATGGCAACCCATTGTGTAAGAGGATAAGCGACGTGAGTCGGTTCAGTATCCAATCGTTTCATCCAGCTATACATACTTTGGACACCTACTTGATTTTGTTTACACCAAGCTTTTACACTTGGCACTCCACTGGATCTACAGGCATCGATGCGTTCTTGCCACATCTGTTTTCGTTCCTCTGGTGACATAAAAAACCTCCTAACAATTGATGTTAATGTGATTATCACAAAACTCGGCAATTATTAGAAGGTGTGTAGTATTTGGCGCTTACTTTTCTACATAAACAAAAGTGTCATGAAGACGCTACTTATCTGTTTCGAATCGAACTCTCCTTATTTTTTATAAACGTGAGGATGGTAGTACTTTAATTAAGATAACTAATTTGAGTAACAGCAATCAATAAAATAACGAGAAAATCTAATTTTAGCGACACGGTGGGCTAACAGGGAGCTTTAATTCAAGAAAAGCCTGTCAATAGATAGTCTTTTTTATGTTTTGTAGTGTCATAAACGGATGCGAAAAGAGGAACTAAAATTATAGTATATGGATATGCTCATGTTTCAACAATTGGTCAAGACCTAGAAGCACAGATACAGGCATTAGAAAAACAGGGCGCAGAGAAAATTTATCAAGAGAAGTTCACAGGCACTATCACAGATAGACCACAATTAAATGGACTATTAGCGTTCTTAAAGAAGGTGATACGCTCATGGTTACTAAGCTAGACCGTTTTGCTCGTTCTGCATCACAAGGTATTGAATTGGTAAAAAAACCCATTTCCAAAGGTGTAAAGGTACATATCTTAAATATGGGCTTAATGGATAATACACCTGCATCAAAACTTATTCGTAACATTTTCTTTGCATTCGCAGAGTTCGAGCGTGACATGATTGTTGAACGTACACAGGAAGGTAAAGCGATAGCAAAATAGAATCCAAACTATCGTGAAGGTCGTAAACCTACATATACCAAGGCGCAACTTGACCATGCTATGAAGCTGAAAGAGACTCATTCATTCTCGCAGGTTGAAGAAGCTACAGGAATTAGCATGAGTACATTAAAGCGTGAAGCAAAGAAACGTAAAGTATAGGAATCAATATAGTTACCTATACGTAACTTTCGGGATTTATCCCTTGATTTATAAGGCTTTAAACCACTTCATTATTGCTTATATGAATGCGGTAAAATTATAGATTTTAATGAGCTGTCGTGAAGCTGTTAGATGGCGTGAGGTCGTAGTTGTGTTTCAAGTTAACCAATGAGTTCCCTGAAACGTGAGGATGCTAGGAGAAAAGTGATACAAATATTAACTTTGTATCGTTTTTCATTTATAATAATAGGAGTAAAAGTTATAATAAGTAAAAAGAGGGGTGTATTTGAATGACACAAGAAGAAAGATTTAAAAAGATTATATTTTCATATGCTGAAAATATAAAAGAAAGTAGACTCACTAATGAAGAAAAAATAAAATTATAGATTATTTTAATAAATCTAAACAGGACAATAGCTTAGATAGAGTAAAAGAAGCTATTGAAAAAACATTCAATCGAGAGATTTATGATATATTATTAGAGAAATCGGCTTCATCTCTTGACAACATTGATGATTTGTTAATTCAATTAACTGTTGAAGCAGATAAATGGGATAATAAATGAGTTTATTTGTATTAAATAGTTCTTCGTCAATTAAGGAGAAGGGGATAGATGAGTTAATTTCTTTTATCGAGACGAATGACTTAGAGTGGATATATATTATAATATTATTGGTATACGGCTTATCTATTACTATTAGTTGGTTTTTAGGCACAAAGAAAAATCGTGTTGAAATAGAAAAGTTGAAATTGGAAAATTCTAGTTTGAAAATCGACATTACAGAAAAATGCAAAACTACACGTAAAATATATTATGAAAAATCCGAAAATATACAAGTGCTTTTAAGACTAATGATTCACTACATGCAAGAAACTGATGTAGAACGGGCTAAGGAAACAAGAGAAGACTTAAAACAAACTTTAACAATTGAATTAGTACCGTCTTTTATAGATTATCTAGAGATGTATGAATTGAATTATGAAGGAAATAGTTATAAACGTAAGGATTTTGTTGAAAATGAAGCTATGAAATTCTTGGAAACAATGAAAAAAATTGGTGATGCAATAAATCACCCTAATATCCTTACTAGAATGAATAAGCCATCTTTTAAATTTACTTGGGCAAGTTTATCACCCGTAATCACTTTTGTAGATAAAAATACTAAATTCTACAAAATACCTACAAAAAAGAACTTCAATGTAACCTTAGCAGAATTGGATATAGTTGATTTAAAATTTTTCGGTTACTATAGAGGAGAAAAAAGATAAAATCATCTTTTACATAAGTATATGAAAGAGTGAAACAAGAGGCTTATATGGGGTTGAAGATTCGCTTTAGAGAGTTCCTATGAAACCTAGAGATGAACAATTGGTCAAGCGAGTTTCAATGAACGTACAAAGCAATCTCAAACGTAAGGAATCAATAGGATAAGAGTAGCAATGAAGCGGGATAAACTAAGTGTTTATCTCGTTTTTTAAATTTGAAATGAGTGTGAGCTAAAGGTGTAATCAGACTAAGTGTAACTGCTTTATAGATGGTGAATCACGATACCTCTATTTGAGTTTCTACTATAAGATAATTTACCGACTCTTATACGAACGAGGACAAGAAAAATGGTATGATGTCTCTAATGATATGATAGAAAATTTCAACATATTATCTTGGAGGGATTGTCATTAGTGGAGAGTTTAGTAAATTTCTAACTATGTATTTTGATTTGGTTTCTTTAAAGCGTTTTTTCAAAAGGGTGAAGGATAACATAGTCTTTCCCGCAGTTATTACTTATCCTTTCATGAGAGATAGTTGCTTGATTATTTATCAAGTACATAAAGATATAATTGGTACAACTGATGAAGTACCTTTTGCTATAAAAGAATTTAGAAATAAAATTAAACTATTTGAAAAAGGAGGAAATGAAAAAGTTTTTAAGGAAATCTTAAAACAACAAATTGACGAATTTGGTTTTGAAACAGACAATTTAGGATTTTATTTAAATGAGAATAGACAAACTATTGGAAGTACAATTTATGTGGGGAATACTCTAAGAAGATTGCAAAATTTAAGGGAAATCAAAGAGGAAGATAAACCTGAAATATATTATGTGTCTCAAGAGATTGGTTCTCAAGTTCAAGCGTTTATCGAGGTCTTGGAAAATGAGATTCCTATGCTTCAAAAAAATAGCGCTATTGAATCAGGTTTCAATGAATTAGAAGCATTTGAGATTATATATAAGGATATTAATCATACTAGGCTATTTAATGGAAATGATTTAAATAATGTTTTTAAATACAGGTTACTTATAATTTTACAAGAATGTTTTGCTGTAATGTGGATTAGTGAAAACTATGATTCAAGAATAATTGACCGAGATTTTGTAGATGAGTATTTCATACAACGTTTTATTAATATTCGAATGGATAGTATTATTGATTCTCTGATAAATTTGAAGAAGTTTTATATTTCTCAGTTTGATGAGCTAGATAATAGTACTCATGGAGAATTATCCATAGCACTAGAAGATTATATGCTCCATAGTTTTGAGAAGGTTGCTGAACTTCGAAATACAATACATTATGATGATGTAAAAAACTTCTATGATTACTTTATTGAGGATGAAATGATTGATTTAACTGGAATTTTGAATTTGAATAGAATAATTTTCAAATGTATTGAGGAGTTTTTGAGTATTTCAAATATCCCTTCTCAATATTAATGGCATTAAGAGAGGTTTAACAACCTTCTATTATTTTTTCTTCTAGAAATACTTGCATGAAGGTGGATAAGTAGTGTACTATTTGAAAATAAGAAGGTAAAAACGCAGTTCTAATTTAGTTTTTTTCGTTTATTTCAGAGAACCATTGATATTAGTGATTTCAGAGACAATAGTTAAAGTCTATTTTCTTGGTAGTAACCCAGGTACAATCCGTGGTGACTATGCAACAACTGTTTCTCACAACATCATCCACGGTTCTGACTCTCTTGCATCTGCAGAGCGCGAAATCGGCTTATTCTTCGGTGAAGATTTAGTTTAATATGTAATAGATAAAGCAATCTCACAATATTGGGGTTGCTTTTTTTTGCCTAAAAAGCACAGTAGACTTTCTTGCTAGATACATAAAGAATTGTTAAAAACTTCTGCATCATGTACAATAAATGCTATAATATTCTGATAATTAAGATAGGAATATATTAGAAGCCTTCTCAATAAACTATGAAGGATGATAAGGAAAAGGGGTATGTTTATGAGAGAAGTAGTGATTGTGGCAGCGGTTCGGACTGCGGTTGGTCGGAGTAGGGGGGCGTTCAGTCATGTGCGTGCTGATGATCTAGCAGCCGATGTGTTACAGGAGGCGGTACAACGAGCAGGGATCGATAAGGCACAGGTGGAGGATATTATTTTAGGCTGTGTCACGCAAACCGCTGAACAAGGTGCCAATATTGCACGTACAGCTTTGCTAATGGCAGGATTTCCTGACAGTGTACCTGGTGTAACGATTGATCGGCAATGTGGCTCAAGTCAACAAGCCGTCCATTTTGCAGCACAGGCCATTTTAGCAGGGGATATGGATATTGTAATTGCTGGCGGTGTGGAAAGCATGACAAGAGTACCGATGGGTTCTAATATGGAAAATGCCCATAAAGGTAAGCGTTTACAAGAAAATTATACGATTATTCATCAAGGATTATCGGCAGAAAAAATAGCTGCAAAATGGTCTTTATCAAAAGAGCAGCTTAATCACTATGCCTATCAAAGTCATCAACGAGCCTTAGCAGCAATAGAGGCAGGTCGCTTTAAAGATGAAATACTGCCAATTCAAATACCGCAGGAGGATGGCTCTCTTGTAACAGTTGAAGTAGATGAGGGCCCGCGTCCAGAAACAACCGTTGACATTTTAAATGGTTTAAAGACTGTTTTTCAGGAGGATGGTGTCATTACAGCAGGGAATGCAAGTCAAATGAGCGATGGTGCATCAGCTGTTGTAGTCATGTCACTGGACAAGGCACAGGAGCTTGGTATTCGCCCACTAGCTAAAATTGTGACAAGGGTAGTTGTAGGCTCTGACCCAACATTGATGCTCACAGGACCAATCGAGGCTACTAGAAAAGCATTAGCACGTGCAGGCTTGCAAATCGAGGATATAGATACGTATGAGGTCAATGAAGCCTTTGCACCCGTGCCACTTGCTTGGTTACAGGAAATTGGTGGCGACCCTAAGAAGCTTAATCCAGATGGGGGAGCGATTGCGCTAGGGCATCCGTTAGGTGCAACAGGAACAAAGCTATTAACCACAATGCTTTACCGAATGGAGAGGGAAAATTATCGCTATGGCTTACTTGCTATTTGCGAAGGTATGGGGATGGCCAATGCCACAATTATTGAAAAAATGTAAAAGGGGTTATGCTGGATGAACAACCATGAAGTAGTAGCAGTCGTAACGGGTGGTGCATCAGGATTAGGGGAGGCAACCGTTCGCCATATTGTTGGACAGGGCGGCAAAGCTATTATTTTTGATGTGAATGATGAGCGTGGACAGGCACTTGTCAAGGAACTGGGGGCAAATGTTCTTTATGTGCGAGTGGATGTCACAAAAGAGGAGGATGTGGGAGCGGGGCTTGAGCAGGCCATTGCCTCTTTTGGCTTGATGAATGTGGCGGTCAACTGTGCTGGAATAGCGGATGCTAGCAAGGTTCTAGCAAAGCGAGGTGTCCATGCACTTGAGCTATTTGAAAAAATAATAGCTGTTAACTTAGTAGGTACGTTTAATGTAATTCGTCTAGTAGCAGAAAAGATGCAGCACAATAAGCCAAATGAAGATGGGCAGCGTGGCGTTATTATTAATACAGCATCTGTGGCGGCATTTGATGGGCAAATTGGACAAGCTGCCTACAGTGCTTCCAAGGGCGGTGTAGCTGCGATGACATTACCGATTGCGCGGGAGCTTGCGGCTATTGGTGTGCGTGTGATGACCATTGCGCCAGGCTTAATTGAAACGCCAATGTTTGCAACATTACCAGAGCCTGCAAGAGTAGCTCTTGCTCAAATGACACCATTTCCTAAACGTCTTGGCAAGCCAGCAGAATATGCACTTCTAGTCGATAGTATTATTCAAAATGGCCTGTTAAATGGAGAGGTGATACGCCTAGATGGAGCCATTCGCATGCAGCCAAAGTAAGTCAAAGCTAGTAGATTTGTAGGAGCTGTCAGTCTTAATTGTTTCAAAAATTTGTCTACGAAGGGAAGCGTTATCATGCATATGATGGATACACCTTTATTATTAACAAGTTTTTTGAATCGTGCAGAGAGATTTTTTCAGGCAAAGAAAATTTATTCACGAACAAGCGCCACAACCATTCATGAGTTTACATATAAAGAATATGTAAAACGAACTCGTCGATTAGCAGATGCGCTAACGAAGCTAGGCATGGAACGTGGGATGAAGATCGGAACTTTTGCTTGGAATCACCATCGTCATTTGGAAGCTTATTTTGCTGTGCCTTGTGCAGGAGCGGTGCTACATATGATTAATATTCGATTAGCGCCTGAGCATATTGCCTATGTGATCAATCATGCGGAGGATGAAATTTTATTAATTGATGATAATTTAGTGCCATTTATTGCACCAATTGTGTCGCAGCTTACAACGGTCAAGCATTTTATTATTATGGGAGATGCCGTGGAGGTGGAATCAATACCGATTCCGAATGCACTTTCCTATGAAGCCCTGTTAGCGGAGGCTGATGAACAATTTATATTCCCAGAGGATTTAGATGAAAATACACCGGCTGGCATGTGCTATACAAGTGCCACAACAGGTATGCCAAAGGGTGTTGTCTATACGCATCGTAGCATTGTGCTTCATAGTTTGGCAGCGGGTCTTGCAGATAGTATTGCTATTCGTGAATCAGATGTTGTATTACCAGTTGTCCCAATGTTCCACGCCAATGCATGGGGCTTGCCATTTGCGAGTGTTGGCTTTGGCGCGACACAAGTGTTGCCAGGACCAATGTTTACACCGCAGCTTTTACTTGAATTATTTGAAGCGTATAAGGTAACGTTAACGGCAGGTGTGCCAACGATTTGGCTGGGTGTTTTACAGGAGCAACGTCAAAATCCTCGTGATCTATCATCTATCAGATTGATTGTGTGTGGGGGTTCTGCTTCACCAATTGGGCTTGTGCGAGGCTTTGAGGAGGAGCTGAACATTCCTTATATGACAGGCTATGGTATGACGGAGACATCGCCACTTGTAAGTCTATCCACCTATTTAACGCACATGGAGGATTATAGTGCTGATGAGAAAATGCATGTGCGAATTACGCAAGGGATGACGATGCCGCTTATTGAAACGCGCATTATCAATGAAAATGGTGAAGTGCCATGGGATGGTAAAACAATGGGTGAGCTGACGATTCGAGGGCCATGGATTGCAGACGAATACTATCGTGATGAGCGCACAGAAGAAGCCTTTAAGGACGGCTGGCTTTATACAGGGGATATTGCGGTAATGACACCTGATGGCTATATTAAAATTACAGATCGTACAAAGGATTTAATTAAGAGCGGTGGCGAATGGATTTCCTCTGTAGACCTTGAAAATGCGTTAATGTCGCATCCAAAAGTATTTGAGGCTGCTGTTATTGCGATTCCGCATGAAAAATGGCTGGAGCGGCCTTTAGCCTGTGTAGTACCAAAGCCTGAATACAAGGGTTCCATTTCCAAAGAGGAGCTGCTGGAGAACTTACGGACACAGTTCCATAAAACATGGATTCCAGATGATATTGTCTTTATTGACGAGGTGCCAAAAACATCTGTAGGGAAATTTTTAAAGGCTAAATTACGAGACGAATTAAAGGATTATCAGGTGCAAGTTTAATGAGGCGCTCAATTTAGGAGGAAAGCTGCTCCCATAGTGCTGCATACGGTGCAACGAAGGTGGTGTCAAGCTACCTTCGTTTTTTTATGCATACAAATTCCAGAAAAGTGAAACGATTTAGTTGATTTTACTGTATAATTTCTAGTAACGAAAGGATGTGAACGGATTGTCAATTGCCATAGTAGCGATTATTGGTGGTGTCATTATTTCATTAGCTGGAATTTTTACCGACGCACATACAAGACAACAGAAAATAAAACTCAAGGCAATCGAGAAGGAAGTGGAGCTAGAGCAGCTTCGATTGGAAACCTATACGAGGGAGACAGAAAAAATGCGTTTGGAATTAGAGCAATCGAAAGTGCTACTATTAGAGGAAAAACAAAACGCTGGAAAGTAATAGGCTATACATGAGAAAGACTATTTCAGGATTGGCACTTTTCCGCTATAATGGAAATACGATGCTAGAGGGGAAGATGACCATATGTCTGATTATGAACAGTTTATAGAAGGTATTAAGCGCAAAACAGGAATAGATTTAGCGTTGTATAAAGAAGCGCAAATGAAAAGACGATTAACCTCTCTTTATGAGAAAAAGGGCTATCGTAATTTTGTTGACTTTCTAAAGGCACTTGAACAAGATCGTAATTTAATGAATGAGTTTTTAGATCGCATGACGATTAATGTTTCTGAATTTTATCGTAATAGTAAGCGCTGGGAAGTATTGCAAAAGAAAATATTCCCAAAGCTGCTACAAACGAATAAGCGTTTAAAAATTTGGAGTGCTGCTTGTTCAACAGGAGAAGAGCCCTATTCATTAGTGATGGTGTTGTCTCAGCTAGTACCTTTATCGCAAATTCAAATTATTGCCACTGATTTGGATGAAAATGTCATCCAAAAGGCAAAATTAGGCGTCTACCCTGAACGCTCTTTAGCAGAGGTGCCACCAGACATTAAAGCCAAATATTTTGAACAAGAAGGCTCTTTCTATCGCGTAAAGGATGAGATTAAACGATGTGTAACCTTTAAGAAGCATAATTTGCTAAAGGATTCCTATGATAGCAATTATGATTTGATCGTTTGCCGCAATGTGATGATTTATTTTACAGAGGAAGCCAAAGATCAGATTTATAACGACTTTAGTAAAGCCTTGCGCAAGGATGGTATTTTGTTTGTTGGATCAACAGAGCAAATTTTTAATCCAGCTCGTTATGAATTTGAAGTAGAGGATACGTTCTTCTATCGTAAAAAATAGTTAATAATATGGATAAAAGCATTTGTACGAATGGCATATTAGCCGTTATGTATATACATGGAAGCAAAGCATTAGATATAGATAATCGATACGCTTTTCGCTTACTATAAGCAAAGGCGTATTTTTTATCATAACCGTTCAGAATATTCGCATTTAAAGCTTGGGAATAAAGGTGGGCGTCTAAAAAGACATTTGTAAAAGGACTGTTTTTTTTAAGAATATATGTTATAGTGAAAAATACATACTTTAGCGAGTTGAAGGGAGAAAGTGTTTTATGCGTTACTTAACAGCAGGTGAGTCACATGGACCTCAATTAACAACAATTATTGAGGGATTACCATCACTCTTGCCAATTACAGCAGAAAAAATTAATCATGATTTAAAGCGACGTCAAGGAGGTCATGGACGTGGGCGCCGTATGCAAATCGAAACAGATACAGTAGAGATTGTTGCAGGCGTTCGTCATGGACAAACGCTTGGTTCTCCTGTAGCGCTAGTTGTCACAAATGATGACTGGAAGCATTGGACAAAAATTATGGGTGCTGAGCCATTAGCAGATGATGTGAATCCTGAGGAGATTAAACGTCAAATTTCACGACCACGACCAGGCCATGCGGATTTAGTAGGAGGCATGAAATACGGTCATCGTGATTTACGCAATGTTTTGGAGCGTTCTTCAGCCCGTGAAACAACTGTACGTGTAGCAGTAGGCTCTGTGGCAAAGGCATTATTAAATGAATTAGGCATTTCCATTGTGGCACATGTTACAGAAATTGTAGGAATTAAAGCTGATACATCCTTGGTAGAAGGGAAGTCTGTGGATGAAATTCGTGCCATTGTAGAGGCTGATCCATGCTATTGTGTGGACCCAGAGGCATCTGCCAAAATGGTAGAGGCAATTGATGAAGCGAAAAAAGCTGGTGATTCCATTGGTGGTGTTGTGGAAGTTATTATTGAAGGAATGCCAGCGGGGGTAGGCTCCTATGTGCATTATGACCGTAAGCTTGATGCAAAGCTAGCAGCAGCTATGCTTTCTATTAATGCATTTAAAGGGGTAGAGTTTGGCATTGGCTTTGAAATGGCACGTCGTAAAGGCTCTGAGGTGCATGATGAAATTATTTGGTCTGAGGAAGAGGGCTATACGCGTGCGACCAATCGTCTTGGTGGCTTAGAGGGCGGTATGTCTACTGGTATGCCAATTGTTGTACGTGGTGTGATGAAGCCAATTCCTACTTTATATAAACCATTGCAAAGTGTGGACATTGATACAAAAGAGCCATTTAAAGCAAGTGTTGAGCGCTCTGATAGCTGTGCAGTACCTGCAGCATCTATTGTTGCTGAGCATGTTATTGCCTGGGAAATAGCTAATGCAATTTTAGAGCAATTCCATAGTGACCAATTGCCACAGCTAAAAGCACAAATTGATGAACATCGTCAATACACAAAGGGGTTCTGATGTATGCGTGTACCAGTTGCAACAAAATCACATCAATATGAGGTTGTATTAGGTCATCAGTTTTTAACAAAGGCTATTCAAGGGTTTGCAGATAAGCTAGAAAAAGCAGATAAGCTGATTGTATTGACAGATGCGAATGTATGGGCAGCACAAGGTGAATATTTCACCTTAAATTTCCCATACGATTTTGAGGTCTTTATTTTGCCTGGTGGTGAGGCTTGTAAAACCTTTGAACAATACAATGCTGCTCAAACATTTTTATTGGAGCAAAAATGCTCGCGCAAATCATTTATCTTTGCCTTTGGCGGAGGAGCTGTTGGCGATTTAACAGGCTTTGTGGCGGCAACCTATATGCGGGGCATTCCGTTTATTCAAATTCCAACAACCATTTTAGCGCATGATTCGGCAGTCGGCGGTAAAACAGCTATTAATCATCCATTAGGGAAAAATATGATTGGTGCATTTTATCAGCCTGAAGGTGTTATTTATGATACAGCCTTTTTAGCAAGTTTATCTGAACGTGAAATACGTTCAGGAACAGCAGAATTAATTAAGCATGCGATGATTTCTGATCGCCTCTGGCTAGAGGAACTAATGGCAGCAGATTCGGTGCTTCATTTTAATCAGCATGAATTAGCTGAGCAGCTTAAGAAAGGCATTGAAGTGAAGGCACATATTGTCGCTGAGGATGAAACAGAGCAATCTGTGCGTAAATTTTTAAACTTAGGCCATACATATGGACATGCGATTGAGGCTGCTGCTGGCTATGGAAAGGTAGCTCATGGTGAGGCTGTAATGATTGGGCTTGTCTATTGTTTACTACTAAGCGAACAATATGGCAAGTTAGATCGTGCATTTACCACAGCATTTTTACAGTTTGCCATAAAGAATGGCTATCCGTTTGAGGCTGTTTATGAGTATTCCTTTGAACAATTAACAACGTATTTAATGAAAGATAAAAAGACGGAATATGGTATTTTGCAATTTGTATTATTAGAGGAAATTGGCAAACCTGTTGTGCAAGCCATTGACTTAGCACAGTGTCAAGAGGTAGACGCTGAATATAGAAAATTATTAGCGGAGGTGCTTGTATGATTCGTGGACTTCGAGGAGCAATAACAATTGAATCTGACAAGCCGGAGCTTGTATGGGATGAGACAGCAAGATTAGTGCGTGAGGTTGTGGCAGCAAATAATGTAGAGGTAGATGATATTGCATCGATTGTGATTTCTGCAACACCTGATATCACCTCAGCATTTCCTGCACGTGCAGTACGCTTGATGGATGGCTGGCAATATGTGCCTGTAATGTGTACACATGAAATGGATGTGCCGAATGCATTGCCATTATGTATTCGTGTATTAATTCATGCAAATGTAGAAGTTGCACAGAAAGATGTAAAGCATTTATATCTCAATGATGCTGTAAAATTAAGACCAGATTTAGCACAAGCTAAATAAGTAGAGGAGATGTTATAGATGAAGTGGAAACAGCAATTGGACGGTATGCAAGCATATAAGCCAGGGAAACCAATTGAAGAGGTACAACGTGAGTATGGCTTAAAGGAAGTTATTAAATTAGCATCGAATGAGAACCCGTTTGGATGCTCGCCAAAGGTAACCGCTTATTTACAAAATAATGCAGTAAATCATGCCCTTTATCCAGACGGCTACGCCCAAAATTTGCGTACAGCGGTTGCTAATTATTTAGGTGTGAAAGAGACACAATTGCTCTTTGGTAATGGCTCTGATGACCTGATTGCCATTATTACACGTGCCTTACTGTATCCAGGTGTCAATACTGTAATGGCTGACCCCTCCTTCTCTCAATATGGGCATAATGCTGAAATTGAAGGTGCTGAAGTACGCAAAATTTCTTGTGTTGATGGCGCACATGATTTAGAGGCAATGGCTGCAGCAATTGATGAACAAACATCTGTTGTATGGGTATGTAGCCCAAATAATCCAACAGGTGTTGTGATTCCAGATGCTGATCTACGTGCCTTTTTAGCAAAAGTGCCAAGCGATGTTCTTGTTATTTTAGATGAAGCTTATATTGAATATGTGACACACCCAGGTCATAAAAATACATTGCCAATTATTGCTGACTATCCGAATGTTCTTCTATTACGTACATTCTCTAAAGCGTATGGACTAGCATCGTTCCGCGTTGGCTATGCGATTGGTCAACCTGATGTTATTGCGAAGCTTGATCCTGTACGCGCACCATTTAATAATACGATTTTAAGTCAAGCAGTTGCGGCTATTGCTCTTAGCGATCAGGACTATATTCAAGCATGTCGAGAAGCCAATGAAAAAGGTAAAAAGCAATACGTTGAATTTTGTGAAAAGCATAATTTGAAATACTTCCCATCTGATACAAACTTTATTTTCTTTGATACAAAAGCTGATAGTGATGTGGTGTTCCAAGAGCTGATGAAAAAAGGCTTTATTATCCGCAGTGGTAATGCGTTAGGAATGCCAGGATTCATCCGTGTCACAATTGGCACAGAGGCTCAAAACGCCGCATTGCTGAGCCAACTCGATGTTCTTTTAAAAGAACAGGGAGTTTTTGCATGACACGCAAAGTGCTTGTTATTGGGCTAGGCTTAATTGGCGGCTCCATTGCGCTTGCTTTACAAAAAGCACCTGAGACTAGAATTATTGGCTATGATATGGATGCTCAAACACGTGAGCATGCAAAAACATTAAATATTGTCCATGATATTGTGACAGACCCACAAGCAGCTGCCGCAGATGTTGATGTTATTATCTTTGGTACACCTGTGAATGCAACACTTGAGTGGATGGAGCAATTAAAATCATGGTCCTTAAAAAATAAAGTGATTGTAACAGATACAGGGAGTACAAAAAAATTAATTATGCAAAAAGCTGGGGAACTGCGTGAGCTTGGCATTACATTTATTGGTGGACATCCAATGGCTGGCTCTCATAAGAGCGGTGTGTTAGCAGCAAAGGCACATCTTTTTGAGAATGCTTACTATATGCTAACACCGCTTGCTGGAGAGGAAATTGTCCATATGGCACAACTTGAAAGTTTGTTAAAGTTTACCCATGCAAAGGTTGTCAGTGTATCTGCTAGTGAACACGATCATATGACAGCGGTTGTCAGCCACTTTCCGCATGTGATTGCTGCCTCACTTGTCCATCAATTAGGGGGCGAAAATGGAGAATATCCGATGACGCGTTCTCTTGCCGCTGGTGGTTTTCGTGATGTGACACGAATTGCTTCTTCCAACCCTATTTTATGGCGGGATATTACCTTGCAGAATCGTGATGAGCTACTAACACAGCTTGAAGGCTGGGAACAGGAAATGCAGCGCATTAAGGAACTGCTGACAAAGGGCACGTCACAAGATATTGAAGATTATTTTGCTGTTGCCAAAGAACTTAGAGATGAATTACCGATTGGTGCAGGAGCTATGTATACACCGTTTGATTTATATGTAGATGTTCCTGATTATCCTGGTGTGATTTCAGAGGTTACAGGCTTACTTGCAGATGAAGCGATCAGTATTACAAACCTAAGAATTGTTGAATCTCGTGAAGATGTTTTTGGTATTCTCGTTATTAGTTTCCAAAATGAAAATGATCGCGAACGTGCCGCAACATGTATTCAAAAACGAGCTAATTTTGAAACATATATTTCATAGTATAGTGGATATTGATGATAGAAGAGGGCTGTTGAGAAAATGTTTCCTTTCTCGGCAGTCCCATCTTCATAGAAAGGAAGAAAATCAATGAGTGAAAAAGTTTTGCAATACAATAAGCCTTCTTTACAGGGCATATTAACGATTCCTGGCGATAAATCAGTTTCTCACCGTTCTGTAATGTTTGGAGCCATTGCTACAGGTGCAACGACAGTAGAAGGCTTTTTATTAGGAGAAGACTGTTTAAGTACCATTGATTGCTTCCAAAAGCTTGGTGTTCATATTGAGGTGGAAGGAACAAATGTAACGATCCAAAGTCCAGGAATAGAGAACTGGCAAGAGCCTACAGAGGTGTTGTATACAGGTAACTCAGGAACCACAACACGTTTAATGTTAGGGATCTTAGCAGGCTCGCCTGTTCATTCTGTCATGACTGGGGATGCTTCCATTGGCAAGCGACCAATGCGCCGTGTGATTGACCCGTTACGTCAAATGGGCGCACAGATTACAGGTCGTGCAAAAGGACAATATACACCGTTAGCTATTCAAGGGACAAAGCTGCAAGCCATTGATTATCAAATGCCTGTAGCAAGCGCACAAGTTAAATCTGCTATTTTACTGGCAGGCTTACGTGCTGAAGGAACAACAATTGTGCGAGAAACAGAAGTATCTCGAGATCATACTGAGCGAATGCTACGTCAATTTGGCGCACAAGTAGAAGTAAACAATGGTGTTGTCTCACTAGAAGGTGGTCAAATCCTTCAAGGAACGCATGTTGCTGTACCAGGAGATATTTCCTCAGCAGCCTTTTTCTTAGTAGCAGGAGCTATCTGCGAAAATAGTAAAATAACATTAGAGAATGTCGGTATAAACCCAACACGCGATGGTATTGTCGAGGTTCTTCAAAAAATGGGTGCGGCGATGACAGTGACGCCAAATAGCGATACACAGGCTGAGCCAACAGCAACCATCCAAATTGAAACATCAACATTGACAGCTACAACAATCGAGGGTGATATGATCCCACGTTTAATCGATGAAATTCCGATTATTGCACTGCTTGCTACACAAGCACATGGCCGAACAATTATTAAAGATGCTGAGGAACTAAAGGTGAAGGAAACAGACCGCATAACAGCTGTTGTGAATGAATTGACAAAACTAGGTGCGAATATTGAAGCAACAGCAGATGGCATGGTTATTGAAGGCCCCACACCACTGCACGGTGCCAGCCTACAAACATATGGCGATCATCGTATTGGCATGATGGGTGCAATTGCTGCATTAATCACAGATGGGGCAGTCACATTGGATGATGCCGGCTGTATCGCTGTATCCTACCCATCGTTCTTTGAGCATATTGAGGCAGTTAAATAACAATCGAAAATGGACTCTCCAGCTTTTGGGGAGTTTTTTCTTGTTTCAAATGTAAATGTTTTGTAGCATAAAGGTATTAATGAAAGAATAGGTGAATAACTGTGAACAATGCGATGACTGAAATGATGCAAGCACTTGAGCAAGGGGACCTGGCATTAATAGATCAGCTACTGGAATTATTTTTAACGAAGGAGCTACCTGAGGACATTTATACACTGGCTGAAATTTTCATGCAATATGGGTATATGAAGGAAGCTGATCGTGTACTGGAGCATTTACAATTTTTAATGCCAGAGGAAGCACAGTTAAAAATAGATCGTGCAAATGTGTTAATGGAGCTTGGTGATGAGGACGGTGCGTTAGATTTATTGTTAGAAGTGGATGAAACAGCACAAGAGTATCCGCAAGCGTTACTTGTTTTAGCAGATTATTATCAAATGCAAGGGTTGTTTGAGGTAGCAGAAATCCGTATCAATGAAGCATTGGCAATCTTACCGGAAGAGCCATTGCTGCATTTTGCCAAAGCAGAGCTGCTATTTGAAACAGGTCGCTTTTTAGAGGCTGCTAGATTGTATGAAGAATTATATGAGCAACACCGTGAATTTGCTGGTGTCAACCTTGTAGAGCGGTTGGCAGAGGTCTATCGTGCAGGAGCTGCCTATGAACTAGCTTTGGATTATTATAGCAAAGCACTTGAAGATGAGGTCAAGCCCGATGTTTTATTTGGTGCGGCGTATTCCGCTTTCCAGTCTCAAAAATATGAGATGGCCATTCAGCAATTAGAGGAATTAAAAGAATTAGATCCTGATTACTTCTCAGCGTATTTATTGCTGGCACAAAGCTACGCGATGCTAGAGGATAATCCAAAAGCATACACTGCTATTCAAGAGGGTTTAAAGCGCGATGAATACGATAAATCACTCTATTTATTTGCGGGTAAAATGGCCCTCAAAAACAGTTTACCAGAAGAAGCTGAACAACATTTAAGAGAAGCCATCGCACTGGATCCTGAATATATGGAAGCGGTATTGGCTCTTATCGCCATTTTCGGACAGCAGGAGCGCCATGAGGATGTTATTGAATTATTTGAGACATTACAGCAAAATGATTTTGAATGGAGCGCTTTATATCCTTTTGCAGCAGCGGCATACGAAAATTTAGAATTGTACGACCGTGCATACGAATTTTACCGTTTGGCATATAATGATTTTAAGGAAGACGCAACATTTTTAGAAAAATATGTTTACTTTTTAGTAGAGGAAGGCAAACGCTTAGAGGCAAAAGAGGTTCTTGAGCAATTATTGCGCATCCAACCAGGTGAACCAGCGTGGCAAGAGCTGTTAGAAACCTTAGAATTTGAGTAAAGGAGGGAGTGGGTATGACTGCTTCTGTATCAGTTGTTGATAAAAAAGCATTTGTTCGATGGTTTTTAAAAAATTACCAATTGAAGCGTCGTGAATGTGTATGGATTTTAAATTACCTATTGAGTAATGATGATCTTTTAAAACGAATTCGCTTTGTGGAAGAAGCGCACTATTGCCCTAGAGCAATGGTCATGTCAACAGTGGATTCAACAGGTGTGCCTTTTCGATTTTATAAAGGCAATGTAATGACGGCAGATGCTGAAAAATCATTCCATGATTTACGCTTACACGAGCAAGAAGATATGTATATACAATTGAATTTTCCGAATATACCTCCAAGTGCACAATACTTAGCAGTTTTAGAAGAAAACCCTTATATGCCAGAAACATTACTTGTTAGTGAAAAAGATCGTTTACTGGCAGAAGAACTGCTTTCCAATAGCTTACTCGTATTCCAAGAAGAAAAATTACTTGCACAAATTGATGAAGCCCTTGACCAGGGAGATGAAGAACGCTTTTATGAATTGTCCAATTTGTTACAAGCATTAAAGGAAACGGCTAATTTACGTTAATCATAGGTAAAAATTGAATGTCCTTTACCCACTTCAATATGGTAACATTACTAGTGAATGATTGTTTTCACTTTGTATTGGTTATCCTACTTGAAAGTGGAGAAGGGCATTTTATTTTGCAGTAAAAGGAGGTTTGATGAATGTATTTTAATGCAAGCGATGTAACAGCATTTATGGCACAGAAGGATTTCATCGATACTGCTATTGTCCCACTTGTATCCATTGATCTAGCTACTGAAAAAATGAAACAGAGTGGCGCAGAAGCAGATTTTATTATGTCTTTAACATCTTTTATTGAGAAGCAGTTTAAGGGACGTTTACTTGTCATGCCACCGTTTTCGTATATGCCATCTCTAAAATATGATGACTTGCCACAGCAATTAGAAGTACAATTACATAATGCTGGCTTTAAGCATGTGTTCTTCATTACTTGTGACCATTTTTGGACAAGTGGTGGAGATAGCGTCAATATGATTTGGTTACCAGCTATTCCGTTAGAAAGTATGGATGTGAATGTGAAAAAAAAGATCTTAGAAGATCAGTTACGACAAGTAATTCCGCTGCTTTCGACGAAATGGGCACAAATTTAACATTTAGCTTCAATAAATGTTCACATTCTTCAGCTTTCCACAGAATGCTATATTGACCAAGCTATGGACTTGATATATCATAGATATGTCCTAGTATTACTATTTGTAAAAGTATGTCCGTTGGACTGACCTTTAAGTTAGAGGGGGGAAAACAAGTGAGTAAAAATCGAGTTTCACGTCGTCAGTTTCTAAGCTATACACTAACTGGTGTAGGTGGATTTATGGCGGCAGGTATGCTAATGCCGATGGTTCGTTTTGCAATTGACCCAGTGTTACAAAGTCATGGCGGTGGAGATTTTGTGCAAACGGAACTTAAAGTGACTGACATCACAGAAGAGCCTGTTAAAGTTGACTTTAGCTTTGAACAAGTTGATGCATGGTACAAATCAGATGTAACAAGTGTAGCATGGGTTTATAAAAGTGGCGACCAAATTATTGCCCTTTCACCAGTTTGTACACATTTAGGTTGTATGGTGGACTGGGGTGCAGATTCAGCACACCCTGATCAGTTCTTCTGTCCATGTCATGCAGGGCGTTATGAGAAAAACGGGAAAAACATTGCAGGTACACCACCTACACGCCCATTGGATGAATATGACATACAAGAAAAAGATGGCTATTTAATGATTGGTCCAACAAAAGCAAATACTCTAAGTTAAATAAGTAAGGGGGTACGACAACAGTGCTAAATAAAATTTATGATTGGGTCGATGAACGATTAGATATTACACCGATTTGGCGTGATATTGCCGACCACGAAGTGCCAGAGCACGTTAACCCTGCACATCATTTTTCAGCATTCGTTTATTGCTTCGGTGGATTAACATTCTTCATCACAGTAATTCAAATTCTATCTGGTATGTTCCTAACAATGTACTATGTACCAGACGTTGTGAATGCTTGGAAATCAGTTTATTATTTACAAAACGAAGTAGCATTTGGTGAAATCGTACGTGGTATGCACCACTGGGGAGCTTCATTAGTAATCGTAATGATGTTCTTACATACGCTTCGTGTATTCTTCACAGGTTCTTATAAAAAACCTCGTGAGTTAAACTGGATGGTTGGTGTAGGTATTTTTGGTGTAATGATGGGTCTTGGTTTTACAGGATACTTATTACCATGGGATATGAAAGCATTATTCGCTACAAAAGTAGGTATCGAAATTGCTGCATCTGTACCGTTTATCGGTGGGATGATTAAAGTATTATTAGCGGGTGACACAACAATTCTTGGTGCTCAAACGCTAACGCGATTCTTTGCGATTCATGTATTCTTCTTACCTGCAGTATTGTTTGGGTTACTTGCAGCACACTTTATCATGATTCGTCGTCAAGGAATTTCAGGACCGTTGTAATTAATTGACTTGACGGTTCAATGATCTTTAAAAGGAGGGGACATTATGCATCGCGGAAAAGGAATGAAATTTGTCGGCGATTCTCGTATTAAAGCGAATCACAGAATGCCGAACGTTCCAAAGGATTATTCCGAATATCCAGGTAAGACGGAAGCTTTCTGGCCGAACTTCTTACTGAAGGAATGGATGGTAGGTGCTGTATTTTTAATTGGATACTTATTATTAACAGTCGCTCACCCATCACCACTTGAAGGGCCGGCTGATCCAACTAGAGCATATATACCATTACCAGACTGGTACTTCTTATTTATGTATCAGCTTTTAAAATACTCATTTGCTTCTGGTCCATACAACATAATCGGAGCTATTGTTATGCCAGGTCTTGCATTTGGAGCGCTATTATTAATGCCATTTTTAGACAAAGGCCCAGAGCGACGTCCATCTAAACGTCCATTACCAACAGCGTTTATGTTATTAACTCTAGCAGCTATGTTCTACCTAACTTGGGAGTCTGTGGCTAACCATGACTGGGAAGCTCAAAAAGAGATGAGTAAAATTCCAACACAAGCGGAATTTAATGTAGATGAAACAATGCCTGGTTATGCAATTTGGACAGGCGAAACAGGTGATCAAGCAAAATCATGTATTTCTTGTCACGCTGTTGACTTTACAGCTGCCCCAGCAGCGCCTGCATTAGGTGGTAATACATTAACAGCTGAAGAGATTGAAGAAGTTATTCATAATGGTCGTGGCGGTATGCCAGGTGGACAATTCCAGGGAACAGAAGAAGAACTGAAGCAATTAGCTGAATTCCTCGCAAGCTTAAAACCTATTGAATAAATATAATTTAAAAGAGTCAGGAAACTGGCTCTTTTTTTCGATGTTATGCTACTATTGTGACTGAAAATGAAGCTTAAAAGTTCCCTTATACATAATTATTTTTACGAAAAAAAGTATAGTTTTTATGTTGTAAATGAATGATACATAATAATGGTAAATAGTTTTTGGAACGTTAGAAACCAAGGAGTTGTAATCATGCAAATAACACGAGCAAATATTTGGTATCTTCTCACTCATAAATCCTTTCTCATCATGTTGCTGCTGGTTAATATAGTAGGGACGGTTTACGGCTATTATTGGTATGGCTGGCAGCTTGCCATAACCAAGCCGATTTTTTATATTTTTGTACCAGATAGCCCTACAGCGAGCTTATTTTTCTGCTTTGTCTTAATCGCATGGATTATGGGCAAAAGCTGGCCTCTTATGGAGGTTCTAGCGCTTATTACATTGGTGAAATATGGACTATGGGCAGATGTGATGAATATTTGGACATTGATTGAAACAGGCTCTATTGGCTGGCAAGGCTGGATGCTTGTGGGCTCACATTTTGCGATGGCCGTACAGGCAGTTTTATATATTCAAAAATATGTTTTTTCTTATTGGCATGTAGTGATAGCGGCTATTTGGACATTGCATAATGATGTCATTGATTATGTTTTTGGACAAATGCCAATGTATCGAGATTTAGCCAACTACACAAGCTATATTGGCTACTTTACATTTTGGCTATCCATTGCCTGTATTTTACTCGCTATTTTCTCAATTAAATGGCGCAAATATTTGCCGAATTAGAGCATTAATTATAAAATTATAGTACCTGAGGTAGAAAGGGGTTAGAATATTGTCAACAGGCATGTATATTGTTTATTTTGTAATTATTATGCTGTTGCCACTTTACGCACAAATGAAGGTAAAGGGGACGTATAAGAAATTTGCAAAACAACGTACAATGAAGGGGCAGACGGGTGCAGAGGTAGCGCGTACGATTTTAGATGCCAATGGCTTATATGATGTACGAGTTGTTCCGACACAAGGTGTGTTGTCAGATCATTATAATCCGGCAACCAAGACTGTTGCTTTATCAGAGAGTAACTTTTATGAAGCGAGTGTTGCAGGTGCTGCTGTAGCTGCCCATGAGGTAGGTCACGCCATCCAACATAAAGAAGCTTATTCTATGCTTACTTTACGCAGTAAGCTCGTTCCAGTGGCTAATATTTCATCAAATATGTCTTGGATTTTTGTAATGATTGGGATTTTTGCAAGCAGTACAAATTTCCTGCTGTTAGGGATTGTCCTATTAGCAGCGGGGGTTGTCTTCCAATTGGTAACATTACCAGTAGAATTCGATGCGTCTAAGCGCGCTTTAGTGCAAATGAATTCACTAGGGATTATTACAAATGAAGAGGAACGTCCAGCACGTAAGGTGTTAAGTGCCGCTGCTTTAACATATGTAGCAGCCGCAGCGGTCGCTGTATTAGAGCTATTACGCTTAGTTTTAATCTTTACAAATATGCGCGGGGATGACTAAGAGAAAACTTGTTATGGTTGTACGACCATAACAAGTTTTTCATATACTAAAAACTAATTGGCGGCCATAATGGAAAAATTAGCGCTGTCTTAATCTCTTTCTAAAAAAGGGAGAGTTAAAATTGAGAACAGTGGGAAAATTAAATAGAAAGACATGAAACTACCAAGCGTTAAGAACCAAATATCAATACAACCTATCAACATGAACCCCATACTATTAAACAGAATAAATGAAACTAGCTTATTTTCAAGCTTTTTAGAAATATAAATATTAATAGGAACTACCAAAACAATAGTAAATAAATAGATAGCTAAATAGAACAGTACAAAAAACATTAACATCTCAAACATCGAAAGAGACATTAATTCTGATTCTAAATCTATCTCGATAAATAAAAGACTTAATGTGGTAACTAACGCTACTATTACTGGTAACAGAAGTATTCTTGTTAGATAATTTTTGCTCATTTGAGTTACCTCTTTTAGTTATTATAATCCAGTCTTTATGTTGAACTGAATTATAATAACGATTATAGAAAAGAGGAGCTGAATTCTCAACTTCAGTACCACAACCATAGCAAGTTTTTTCTCTCATTCATTTAATGCAAAGGCTGTTTTTGTTCATCCAGTGTAAAGCCTTCTCCTGCTACATCTCGTACTTCGATAATCGATACGAAAGCATGAGGGTCAACCTCATGGATAATCGATTTTAAACGTACAACTTCATTGCGACCAATCACACAATAAATAACCTCTTTTGGCTGCTTTGTAAAATGACCATGACCTTCTAAAATCGTAATTCCTCGCTCCATGCGTAGTGCAATCGTCTTCGCAATCACATCTGATTGTTCAGAGATAATAAGAGCACCACGAGCTGCATATGCACCATCCTGTACGAAATCTATAACACGTGCACCAACAAAGACGGCAACTAGCGTATACATCATTGAACGAGCATCTAAGAATGTAAGCCATGACAGCATAATAACAATGGCATCAAAAATAAACATTGTCTTACCCATACTCCAGCCCAAATATTTATGCCCTAGTCGAGCTAAAATATCGACACCGCCTGTTGTGCCACCATAGCGAAAAACAATACCAAGCCCTAATCCAACAAAGACACCAGCAAAAAGCGCAACAAGCAGCATATCATCCTCTAAATGAATTATAAATCGATACTTTTGGAAAACTTTGAGGAACACAGATACAGATAATGTTCCAATCAATGTATAAATAAATGATTTTTTGCCAAGTAAACGATAACCAATAATAAACATCGGAATATTTAATAATAGGTTCATTAAGGCAGGGTCCCAACCTAATGTAAAATAAAGTATAAGTGTGATCCCACTAAGTCCACCCTCACCAAGCTGGTTTTGCATGTTGAAGTGAACAAAGCCGAAGCTAAAAATTGCCGCTCCGAGCATTATTGCGATAATATTACGAATTTTAAGCTGTTTTAACATTTGACCTCCTGTAGTTCCAATCAATGAAGTAGTGTTATCTATTATCTGACATTTTATTGGTTTTGACAACAATGGTGTAAATTTTATACGATGGTAAATGGGAGTGTGATGAACTATGACAGAACAACTATCAATGCGAGCTTTGCAACAGCGTGTGGATGCTTATATAGGGCAATTTAAAGAAGGCTATTTTCCACCATTTGAGCTATTAGCGCGTCTTACAGAGGAACTTGGTGAGCTATCACGTGAAGTGCAGGATGTCTACGGGCAAAAAAAGAAAAAGAGCACTGAAGGAACAAATAGTATTGAAGAAGAACTAGGAGACTTTTTCTTTGTATTAGTATGCTTTGCAAATGCACAAGGCATTCAATTAGATCAAGCACTTCTACGAGTTATACATAAGTTTGAAACGAGAGATAAGGATCGTTGGACGAGAAAGGATGAAGAATAATGTCGATTCGTGTAGCCATTGCAGGAGCAAGAGGAAAAATGGGAGCTGAGGCTGTACATACGGTCATGAAACATGACAAAATGGAATTAGTAGCTGTACTAGATTATAAAGAAGTAGGTAAAACACTAGCTGATTTAGAAATGTTTCCAGCCAGTTATACGGCGCCTATCTTTACAGAAATGCATGAACTTGTAGAAGCAACGGCACCTGATGTGCTAGTAGACTTAACAAACCCACATGCAGTATACAAGCACACAAAAGAAGCATTGACGTTAAATGTGCGACCTGTCATTGGAACAACAGGGTTTACAGATGCACAGCTTGAGGAATTAACAGCAATAGCTAAGGAAAAGGAGCTAGGTTGCATTATCGCACCTAACTTTGCCATTGGCGCTATACTAATGATGAAGTTCGCCAAAGAAGCAGCAAAATACTTACCAGATGTAGAAATCATAGAAATGCACCACGATCAGAAGCTGGATGCACCGTCTGGAACAGCCGTGAAAACTGCTCAATTAATACAAGAGGTTCGTGTATCTAAAACACAGGGACATCCAGAAGAAAAAGAAACCATTGAAGGTGCAAGAGGTGGAAATGTTGATGGTATGCGCATTCACTCCGTACGCTTACCTGGTTTAGTGGCACACCAGCAAGTCTTATTTGGAGGAGACGGGCAGCTTTTAACGATTCGCCATGATTCACTAAATCGTAATTCTTTTATGTCAGGCATTGTCTTTTGTGTAGAAGAGGTTATGAAAATGGATCAACTTGTATATGGTCTAGAAAACATCATTTAAAGATGGGGATGGAAGCTATATGAAAATCGCATTAATCGCACATGATCGTAAAAAAGATAATTTAGTACAGTTTGCTATTGCCTACCAGGGTATTTTAATGGAACATTCACTTTATGCGACAGGCACAACAGGACAGCGTGTGATGGAAGCCACTAATTTACAAATAACACGCTTCTGTTCAGGTCCGCTTGGTGGCGACCAACAAATTGGTGCCATGATTGCTAATAATGATATGGACATGGTTATTTTTTTCCGCGATCCATTAACAGCACAACCACATGAGCCAGATGTTTCCGCACTGATTCGTCTTTGTGATGTTTACCAAGTACCATTGGCAACAAATATGGGAACAGCAGAAATACTATTAAAGGGCTTACAAGAAGGTTTTGTGGATTGGAGAATGATACAAGAAAGACGCAATTAAATAAATAAAAGACGTGATTGAGAAAGGATGAATATTGGATGAAAAAGTTAAAAATAGGCATTACTTGTTATCCAACAGTTGGAGGCTCTGGTGTTATTGCAACAGAATTAGGCAAAATGCTTGCAGAAAGAGGACATGAAATTCATTTCATTACCTCAAGCGTACCATTTCGTTTGAATAAAATTTATCCAACCGTCTTTTTCCACGAAGTTGAAGTTAATAATTATTCAGTATTTCAGTATTCACCATACGATATTGCATTAGCAAGTAAAATGGCAGATGTTATCAAAGATGAAGGTTTGGATGTATTGCATGTGCACTATGCCATTCCACATGCAGTATGTGCAGTGTTAGCGCGTGAAATGAGCGGTCAGGATATTGGCATTGTCACAACGCTTCATGGTACAGATATATCGGTGCTAGGGCAAGATTCTACACTTTCCCGTGCGATAAAGTATGGAATTGATAAGTCTGATATTGTGACTACCGTATCCCATGCACTAAAAGAACAAACCTATGAACTGATTGATACAGTAAAGCCCATTGACACCATCTATAACTTTGTGGATGAGCGTGAATATTTCCCTCGTAATCCAGGAAACTTAAAAGCGCAATTCGGTATTCAAGAAGATGAGAAAGTCATTATTCATGTATCGAACTTCCGTAAAATTAAGAATCTTCCGCATATTGTGGAGGCATTTATGAAAATTCGTGCAAATATCAAGGCTAAGCTATTGTTAGTAGGAGATGGTCCTGAGAAGCATCGTGTCATGGATCAGGTAAAGGAAAGTCCATATATGAATGATGTCTTGTTTTTAGGGAAGCAGGAAAATTTAGCTGAATTGTATGCGATTAGCGATCTTAAACTATTACTCTCTCAGCAGGAATCGTTTGGGCTTGTATTATTAGAGGCAATGGCTTGTGGTGTGCCTTGTATTGGATCAAATGTAGGGGGAATTCCAGAGGTTATTGAGCATGGTGTAGATGGCTATATTGTAGAACAAGGGGATATAGATGCAGTAGCGGAGTATGCAGTTCGTTTATTGCAAAATGAGGAACAATTACTGCGTTTTAGAGAGGCTGCTATTCATGCAGTCAATGATAAATTCCATTCCTCTAAAATTGTTGCGCAATATGAACAGCTGTATGAAAAGGTTGCGGAAAGAAATCATGCAAAACAATAAAGAATGGCAGGCAGCTTATGCTGTTATTGAACAATTAGAACAGGCAGGCTTTGAGGCTGTCATTGTCGGGGGGGCGGTAAGGGATGCCTTACTGCAGCGTCCTGCTCATGATGTCGATGTTGCGACAAATGCGATGCCTGAGGAAGTAAAAGCTGTTTTTCAGCGAACCGTAGATATAGGAATTCAGCATGGGACGGTACTGGTGATCGTACCTGCTGGATCTGTCGAAGTAACAACCTATCGCACGGATGGCAAATATACGGATCATCGCAGACCAGAACAAGTTTATTTTGTGCGTTCATTGAAAGAAGACTTGCAACGCCGCGATTTTACGATGAACGCCATTGCTATAAGACGAGATGGTTCTTTTGTTGATTTTTATGGTGGGGTTCAAGATATTGAACGACAGATAATACGAGCAGTTGGTGAGCCACAACAACGCTTTGCAGAAGATGCTTTACGCATGTTACGAGCCATACGCTTTTCAGCACAGCTTGGTTTTACGATAACAGCAGATACACTAGCTGCTATCCAATATCAAGCAGCAGATATTGCCTTTATTGCCAAGGAGCGCATAAAAGCAGAGCTGGATAAACTCTGGGTAGGTCAGGCTGTTTATAGCGCGATTGTAAAATTAGCGGATAGTGGCTTAGCAGCATATTTAACAGGCCATTTTCATGCTGAGGATTGGCGTTCTTTTAAGACAGAGGACAGGCTTGTAGGCTGGGCATATTTCGCTTTACTACAGGGCGCAAGCTGGCAAGAGATACTGCGAGACTATCGACTGTCCAATAAAGAAATGGCATTTGTCAAAGCGGTTGTCACAGCCTTTGAAGCCCTGAAAAGTGGCTGGACGAATCAGCATTATTTTATGTATACAGAGCAGGAGCTGGAGGCAGCATGCTTTCTTGCACAATTAAGGCAGCTAAATGTGCCGTATCCACAGCAACGTATCCATGAATTACAAGCACAGCTACCCCTTCGACATAAACAGGAGCTAGTTGTCAATGGTGCGGATTTGTTGAAATGGTCTGGTAGAATGGGTGGGCCTTGGGTCAAAGCAACATTGGAGGCTATACTGCAAGCCATTCTTCAACACGAACTACCGAATGACCGTCAACAAATAAAAAAGTGGCTGGAACATAATGGTTTCGATAATGCGTAAAAAATACACTAAAAGCCGTCTCTTCCATATAGAAGGCACTGAAAAAGTCGATTTGCCACAAAAAATGTGATGCAAATCGACTTTTTTAAGTTTTCAAATCTAATAAAAGACAGATTACTAATATAAAAGAATGAATTTTTTAGTTTTTCAGTGCCCTCTCCATATAGGGGGCGGCTTTTTGATAGCCATGGATGGTCATTTACACTGATTTACAGTATGATAAAGACGGTTGAATAAGCAAAATAGTGAAGTTGACAAAAGGATTGATGGGGATATGATAAATTCCATAAAGGATGAAATTTTAAAGAGACTGTTAGCGGCGAATGGTGAGGCGGTATCAGGTCAGGACTTAGCAGATGTTCTTGGCGTCTCACGGACAGCTATCTGGAAGCATATGCAGACGTTGCAAGAGGAGGGCTATACCTTTGAAACTATTAAGAAAAAAGGCTATCTTTTAACAGGTGTGCCAAATAGCTTAAGCCCAACGCAAATTGAATTATTTTTACAAACGGAGCATTTTGGGCGCGAACTGCATTATT
Organism: Lysinibacillus macroides; assembly: GCF_001281525.1. Lineage (GTDB taxonomy): Bacteria > Bacillota > Bacilli > Bacillales_A > Planococcaceae > Lysinibacillus > Lysinibacillus macroides. The sequence goes on from NZ_LGCI01000005.1 coordinate 917,157, forward strand.
ATGATGTTGTAGATTCTACGCAAACCATTGCACATAAGCTTGCACAGGAGGGGGCTCCACACGGTACAGTTGTGATTGGTGAGGAGCAAACAGCAGGACGTGGTCGTATGGCCCGCCCCTGGGAATCTGCTCACGGCACAGGTATTTGGATGACCGTTATTGTACGACCAGATGTGACACCTCAGCAGGCATCCTCCTACACGCTTGTTGTAGCAGTAGCCATTACCATGGCGATTAAAACATTATACCAGCATGTAGAGCCAGCTATAAAATGGCCTAATGATTTATTGATTAATGGCAAAAAATGTACAGGTATTTTAACAGAGATGCAGGCTGAGGCTGATTGTGTACAAGCTTTACTTGTTGGGATTGGTATTAATGCGAACCAAGGGGCAGCTGATTTTTCCCCTGATATTGCTGAGATTGCAACGTCCTTACGATTAGAGGCGGGTGAGGAAATCAATCGTGCCGCATTGGTTGCATCCATCTTACAATACTTAGAGCAATTTACAGCATTATATGTGAAAGAGGGCTTTGCGAGTATAAAGGCATTATGGGAGCAGCTATCCTGTACAATTGGTCAGCGCATTGAAGTGACGACTATACGTGAGCGCTTTGAAGGCGTTGCGAGTGGCATTACAAATGATGGAGTGTTACAGCTTACACAAGATGATGGCACGGTCCGAATCATTTATGCTGGCGATATCAAATTACTGTAAAAAAAGAAGCTGCAAGGAGAGAAAACTTGCAGCTTTTGATCATATAAAGTGACTTGTGAGTAAGTGTTTCCCAGCCATTATTTTAGGGATAATTCTATATCACCATTTGATGAGGAAATAGTAAGCTGATGATCACCATCAGATAATTGTGTCACATTGTTACGTTGTTCCTCACCATTGATTGTAATATCGCCAAAGCTTGTTGTGAGGTCATAGCCGATCTCGCTTTTTTTATTTTGTAAAGAGAGCGTTGTATCGCCAAAGCTAGAGCTAATAGTTGTTGGACCATGTAACGTGCCATCAATATCCATATCGCCATGCTCACTATTAATAGTTGTGCCATTACTTGTATATTGTTGAAGTGTGATATCGCCAAAGGATTGGCTAATTTCTGTTTTGTCACCCATTATACGATCAAAGGTAATATCACCATAATCTTGCTGAAGGTCTAACTGTTGATAATGAAGCTGCTGAATGGCTATATCGCCAAAGCTATTGTTGATGGTAATTGTATCTAATTCTTTATCTGTGGGGACATGGATTTTGATAGAAGGCGAATGAAAGTTGCCAAAGCCAAATTCTATGCTATTCTTTTTCCTTACGGCTGTTTCAATGATTAGTGTTCCATTGTCAATACGATATGTTACATCCTGCTGCTTCAACACCTTTGTTTCTAGCTTATAATCGCTACCACCTGCGATAATTTCAAGATCGCCATAATCATTGCGAAGATCTATCTTTGTAAATGCATCCAATGTATAAGATTGGCTCACTAATTGCTGATTGCTCGGTACATGGAAGCCATCCTCATCTTTGATAATGAGCCAGCGCCCACCTGAAAAATAACCAACCAGCGCTAATAAAATACCAGCTGCAATCATTGTCATAGCAATCAGGGTATGCTTTGCGGTCATTTAGAAGTCCCCTTTCTTTTTTTTCGTTATTTTATGGAATAGACGTCCTAAGGCTTCCACAGAGACAAGGACAATTTTCTTGATAATACGAACAACCATTGGAAATAGTAAGACACCTAATCCTGTAACGATTAAGCCAATTCCCATAAAGAGCAGTGCAGTCGGCCAATGTTCAGTTAAAATAAGGACCCCTCCAATAAGGGCCGCAATGCCACTGAAAAAAATGCTTGCAACGACAGCACCAATCGCAAAGATAAAACTAATAATAATGACCCCAAAGGAAAAAATAAGTGCGATCGCTGCTGCTAATAATGGTAATGATAGTGGTGCAGACAGGATTGCTAAAATAATTAGCCAAATAGCAGTCATCTTCTTTTTGGTCGATTTTGCAGAAGGGGTTTCCAAATCCTTTAATGCAAAATCAGCTAATATTTGTGAAGCAACATGTGAGGGAGAGCCTAGCTGTGCAATCACTTGCTGCTCATTGTTCTCTCCTGCCTCGTCAAAATATTCTTCATAATAGGCAAGCGCAGCATCTAACTCATGCGCAGGAAGCCGATGTAATTTCCCTCGTAGCTTTTTTAAATAGCTTGCTCTATCCATCTAAATTCCCTCCTAAAAGTACACAATCAATCTTCTCCTTATACACATGCCACTCTTTCAAGAGCTCCAATAGCCGTACACGTCCTTGCTCAGTAATTTGATAATAGCGTCTATTTCTACCTTGAAAGGGCTGATCGTAGGTGATTAAATAATTGGCCTTTTGCAAGCGACGTAATACAGGGTACAGAGTAGACTCTGAAATATCCATCACCGCTTGTACCTGGTGTGTTAACGAATAACCATAGGCATCCTCTTTATCAACAATGGCAAGTACACAAGCATCCAGTAAAGCTGAACCTAGCTGAAATGTCATCTTTCCACCTCACATTCAATACCTATACTTCGATTTATATTATATGACATATAGTATGTGGATAGTATATGACGTATAGTATTAATTGTCAATTACTTAAAAAATAATATTTGAAGATTGTTAGAATTATTGTTATAGTATGTGCTGAAGGGCAGTATCCATTGTGAACGGCACCTTCACACACGCAAGACCCACTTATTATAAATATCTGCCTTGATCTGGTAAAGACAGGGACGGAAGAAAACGATACGTTCAATAAGCTTGTGATGTATTGATCAAGCTTAAGTTTATGACCTTTGTTTAATACAACAGGTCTATTAGCTCTGAACAAAGCCCGACCCTTCTGTCCATTTTTAGAACAGAAGGGTATTTCTGTTTTCTTCTCTTTAAAAAAAGGAGGATTATAAGAATGAAAACGACTTCAGATTTTATCAAAATGAAAGCAGCAGGCGAGAAAATTGCAATGGTTACAGCTTATGATTACCCTGCTGCTAAATGTGCCGAGGATGCGGGGGTGGATATGATTCTTGTAGGCGATTCACTAGGCATGGTTGTGCTTGGCTATGATTCTACAATGCCAGTAACGGTAGCGGATATGGTTCACCATGCAAAGGCAGTACGACGCGGTGCAAAAAATACTTTTGTGGTGGTGGATATGCCATTTGGCTCCTACCACGGTGATATCAATGAAACATTAAAAACAGCTATTATGATGATGCAGCAAACAGGTGCTGATGCCTTAAAACTAGAGGGGGCAGGAGAGGTCATTGCTGTTATTGAAAAGCTAACAGCCGCTGGTATTCCTGTCGTTGCTCATTTAGGCTTATTGCCACAGTCAGCAGGCGTGCTAGGTGGCTATAAGGTGCAAGGAAAAACAGCTGAGCAGGCTGCGACACTTATTGAGGATGCTAAGAAATGTGAAAGAGCTGGTGCTTGTGCAATCGTCTTAGAATGTATTCCACATCAATTGACAGAGCTTGTGGCAGCAAACCTTATTATTCCAACGATTGGCATTGGTGCAGGTGTAGAGGCTGATGGGCAAGTGCTTGTGTACCATGATATGCTCAGCTACGGGTCACATCATGTACCAAAATTTGTACAGCAATTTGCAGATATGGGTAAGGAAGCGAGTAGTGGCATGGTGCATTATGTAGAAGCCGTGAAAGCAGGCACATTCCCTGCATCTCAGCACTTCTTTACGATGAAAGAGGAAGCATTGGATCAGTTATATGGGGGCGTCAAGTAATGAAAGTTGTAACGACAATAGAAGCATTAACGACAGAAATACAGACAGCAAAGCAAAAGCAACAAACAATTGGGCTTGTGCCAACAATGGGCTATTTACATGAGGGCCATTTAACATTGGCACAAGCAGCTCGTGCTGAAAATGATGTCGTTGTTATGAGTATATTTGTGAATCCAACACAGTTTGGACCACATGAAGATTTTGCAAGCTACCCTCGGGATTTGCCTAGAGATACAGCTTTAGCGGAGTCAGTTGGTGTCGATATTGTGTTTGCGCCAAGTGTGGAAGAAATGTACCCCCAGGATGGTGGTATTCGTATTGCCGCAGGGAAGCAGGCAACCATTCTGTGCGGAGCGAGCCGACCAGGTCATTTTGATGGTGTGTTACAGGTTGTGGCTAAATTATTCCATTTAACACAGCCAACACGTGCTTACTTTGGTCAAAAGGATGCGCAGCAGGTTGCGATTATTGCCACGATGGTACGCGATTTTAATTTTCCTATTGAAATGCGTGTGATACCAATTGTGCGTGAGGAGGATGGCTTAGCAAAATCCTCCCGTAATGTTTATTTAAGTGAGTCAGAGCGGCAGGAGGCTCCTGCTATTTATGAAGCATTGCAGCTAGCACGCGATCACTTTTTAGCAACTGGGGATGCAGCAAGTGCTCTTATCGAGGCAAAGAGTCATATCCAAGCACGCACACAAGGCAGCATTGATTATATTGAATTGCTTGCCTATCCAGATCTAACACCTATCACAGCTGCAACAGAGCAAGTGCTAGTGGCAGCAGCCGTTTATATCGGCAAAACACGCTTAATTGATAATTGTATTTTTACTGTGAAAGAGGGACTGTAATAATGTTACGAATGATGATGAATAGTAAAATTCACCGTGCGACTGTGACACAGGCTGACTTAAACTATGTTGGCTCCATCACAATTGATGAGGATATTTTAGATGCAGTAGGGATGCTGGCAAACGAGAAGGTACATGTTGTTAATAATAACAATGGCGCTCGTTTTGAAACATATATTATTGCGGGCAAGCGAGGTTCAGGTGTCATTTGTGTAAATGGCGCAGCAGCACGACTTGTCCAACGTGGCGATATTGTCATTATTATGTCCTATGCGTATGTAGATAATGAAGAGGCAAAAGACCATAAACCAACTGTTGCCATTATGGGCGAGGGCAATACAATTCGAGAAATGATTACTTATGAGCCAGAAGCGACAGTGATGTAAAATCATTGGTCGAACCTAAAAAGAATCTAGGGGAGACAGATCCTTCCTCTATAGAATAAAAATGAATTTAGGAGACCTGTAAACTCTAATCAATTACGCTCCAGCGTAATTGCGTCTGGATTTTTCGAGCTCGCAAGGGAAATCCTCTTCAAAATCCATGACAATGTTTTTTGTACCGAAAGCGCTAGCGTCAGGTACATCCGCCAGGGCTTTTATCTTGATTCAGTGGGTGTCTCGTCACCCACTGAGCAGAGGTGAAAATAGGCATTCATCCTTCCCTACAGAGGAAGTGATCTTCCACTGAATCAAGATAAATAGATTTACAGGTCTTTACTAATAGGCTTAGTTCAGCTTTTCAATAGGTAGTTTACTGAAAATATCTTCCTTTAAGTTAGTCGTTCCCTTATCCTTCCTCTGCATATCTTCTTCTGCCTTATCCATTTGATCTATATTAAATTTCCCTTGATGGGCAGAGCTAATGCCATATTGATTCCATGCCTCCACCCAACCTAAAAATAAAACATAGGTTGAATCGGATTGTAGTTTTGTATAATGCCCATAATATACTTCCGTAATCCCAGGCTCCAAACCATTCTCCATTATATAATAAGGCTCTCTAATTTCGATTTCCGTATTTTCTAATTTTGGATCCCCTTTGATGACATTTACTATTTTGATAGTACTTAAATGATAACCGTCAGGAAACCCGTCAAAAGGCGTTAAGATATTTTCAGGCTTCCCGATCAGTTGGGCTGTAACGACAAGATCGCTTCCTTCCATTCTTTCTTCATAATTTTCATATGTTTTCATCATCCCACTCTCAAGATGAATGGTTTTCACTCTATTTAAGTCTGCTACACTATAAGCTACGATCACTATAGACAGGATGATTACCAGCCCATACATTCTCTTGTTATTTTTCATTATTTAATTCCCCCATTTATATCGCAGATGGCTAACATCATCACTAGACGGGTAAGCAGAATTTGTCTGACTACCTGAATACATCCATGAGTTCTGATTACTGTGGGCTGGATTGTTTTCAAAATGATGCATACTTAATGCATGTCCAATTTCATGTCCAGTTAGCTTAACAACTTTATCCCAACCAGTATAACCCAAAGCTATTCTTTGTGTATCGTCAATTCTAATAGTAACTCTATCAAAAAGCGTACCATTTATTACATTATTTGGACTAATTAAAACTGCGGTCCCGAATATATTTAAATAATACATCTCAGTCAATCCTGCATAACCTACTGGCAAGTTATTACTACCAACATAAACTTTTATGTCTGAACTTGCATTTGTAGATGCTGACATATTTACTTTAGAAGATGAATTATTCCAGTTGGTAAACGCATGTTGAAAATGGCTTTGCATACCGTATGAGTTGACACTTGAATCTAACCAATAAGTTAACGAACTAGCGCCTTGCCTAAATTGACCTTTTAATATGTGAGCTGTATCATGGCTTGCAAATGTACTGCTACAATACCCAATGATTAAACATCCTAAGATAAATGCTGAGAAAAAATTTCTTTTTACCATATAATTACCTACTTTTCATTTATTTTACTAAATTTTACTCTATTAATCTACTATATTTTTAAATAATTGGATTTTATATTTATAATGTAATTTTATTGAGTTTAACCCAACGAATCTGAGTTTTTAGACACGTTATCGTATTTATAAAATATATTTGATAAAAATACGAATCTTCTAGTATTTTGTATCATATTTATGTAAAATTTAGTTGTAAGATATAACTTAATTGATTAATGGAGGTATCAGTTGCAATGACAAACAAACGAAACAGATTTTACACAGCAACTGCAGCGGCATTGGCCGTAGCAGCAGTGGCAGTAGCACCAGCATCAGCAGCAAGCCCTTTTTCAGATGTCAAGGAAGACTATGCCCATTATGAAGGCATTGCCACACTCTACGCAGCAGGTATTGTCAATGGATACCCAGATGGTACATTTAAACCGGAAACAAAAGTCACACGTGGACAAGCTGCGAAAATGATTGCAGGCGCACTCCAGCTAGATACAAAAACTATCGAGAATCCAAATTTTACAGATGTTGATGTATCAAGCCCATACTATGGCTCTATTGCAGCACTTGCAGCATTGGACGTTATTTCAGGCTATGAGGATGACACATTCCGTCCAAATCAAACAATTACACATGGTAATTTAGCAAAAATTCTAGGTTCTATTCCAGCATTACCAGTGTTAGAGAGTGCGAAAGGCTATGCAGAAAACGATAGTGTAACACGTGGTCAGCTTGCAACATTCATTGCAGAAGCGCTAACAAAATCAGGGATAGAAACACCTGAAGTGCCAGAAACGCCTGAAACACCAACAGAAGATGGATTTACATTATCTGTTTTACATGTCAATGATACACATGCTCGTGCAGATCAATTACCGAAATTAGCAACAGCTGTAAAAGAACAACGTGCGGCAAAAGAAAATGTTCTTACATTGCATGCTGGTGATGCATTTAGCGGTACATTATATTTCAATGAATTTCAAGGTCAAGCAGACTTAGCGTTATTAAATGAAATTGGCTTCGATGCGATGGTGTTTGGTAACCATGAATTTGATTTAGGCTCTTCACCTGAAGGACATAAGGCACTTGCAGATTTTGTAAAAGGTGCTAAATTCCCATTCGTTGGTGCCAATGTAGATTTCTCAGCAGATGATACATTCACGGGTCTCTTTACAGATTTAGTGTCAAGTGAACCTGAAAATGGCAAAATCTATTCAGGGATTGTCAAGGAAATTGATGGTGAAAAAGTAGGGATTTTTGGCTTAACAACAGAAGAAACGAAAGATATTGCATCTCCAGGGAAAGTAACATTCTCTAATTATATTGAAGAAGCGAAAAAAGCGGTCACGGCCTTTGAAGGTATGGGTGTCAATAAAATTATCGCCCTAACACATATTGGCTATAACGATAATCCAAATGTTGATAATGATATTTTATTAGCCAAAAATGTACCAGGTATTGATGTAATTGTTGGTGGTCACGACCATACAAAATTAGACGAACCATTTATTGTGGATACCAACACAGTAGGAGAAGCGAAAGAGGCAACATTAATTGTTCAAGCAAATGAGTATGTAAAATATTTAGGTACGCTTGATGTTACATTTGATGAAAATGGTGTTGTTACGGAGTACGATGGTGAACTAATTGACCTTGGAAAAGTAGCGGAAGATGAAGCATTAGTAAAATTATTAGCACCTTATAAAGAGCAAGTGGATGCCGTAAACAATAAAGAGATTGGTGTCACATTAACAGAAGAATTAGCTAGTCCACGTGCAGGTGAAGGTAGCTTGGAAAGTGTGCGTAGCAATGAAACAGCATTAGGCAATATTATTACAGATGGTATGCTGGCAAAAGCACAACAATATACAGATAAAGCCGTTGTGATGGCATTACAAAATGGCGGCGGTATCCGTACATCTATTCCAGCAGGTAATATTACAGTTGGTCAAGTTATTGCGGTATTGCCATTTGGCAATACATTAGCATTAATGGATGCAACAGGTGCAGAATTAAAAGCTGCATTTGAAGTATCTGTAAAAAATGCACCAGAAGAAAATGGTGGCTTCTTACACGTTGCAGGCGCAAAAGTACAATACGATTCTTCACAAGAAGTAGGCTCACGTGTTGTATCAATTGAGTATTTAGATCAAGCAACAGGCGAGTATGTAGCAGTAGAGGATGCTAAAACTTACACAGTCGCAACAAATGCCTTTACTGCTAAGGGCGGAGATGGCTTTGATATGTTTGCTAAAGCATACGAGGAAGGCCGTGTAACAGATTTAGGTTTATCTGACTGGGAAAACCTACAGGAGCAATTACTATCACTAAAAGAAATCAAAACAACGACAGAAGGACGTATTGTTGATATTGCCCAACAGCAATAAGACATTCAACTCATGACGTAAAAACCGCAATTGGATGAGAGCTATTCTCGAAGATTGCGGCTTTTATTTTTTAGAAGATTGCTAGATGGTATGAAAGGATGCTGCTAAACCAAATATATGATAAAATTCATCTATCTAATGTGAACTGTGAGTTGAGATGTATGATGGAAAGTCAAAAATATGCAATTGTAGATTTGGAGACAACTGGTCATTCACCAGCAAATGGTGACAGGATGATTCAAATTGCCATTGTCATTATGAAGGATTGGGAAATTGAGCGTACCTATACGAGATTTATTGATCCTGGTAAGGCGATCCCGTCCTTTATTCAGGATTTAACACATATAACAAATAAGGATGTAGCAGATGCCTTACCTTTTGAGGCACATGCCGACACCATATATGAGCTGCTGGCTGATTGTGTATTTGTCGCACATAATGCAGATTTTGACTTATCCTTTTTACAGGCAGAGTTTAAACGAGCGGGCTTGTCAAAATGGCAGGGCAAAAAAATGGACACGGTGGAGCTAGCCAAAATTTTATTTCCAATGTCCCTTAGTTTTAAATTAGGTGATTTAGCAGCAGAATTACACATAGAGCTGGCGAATGCCCATCGCGCAGATGATGATGCACGTGCGACAGCAGAGCTATTTAAACGCTGTTGGAAGGAGCTATTAAGTCTGCCGCAGCTAACACTAGAGCAGATGCATAAACGCTCGTTTCGCTTGAAATCAAATATTTCTCAGTTATTTTTTGAGGCACTGCAAATTAAACGCCAACATGTCACAACGAATGAACATGTGCATTATTATCATCATTTGGCGATTTGTAATGGACGCAAGCTGCATACCAGTCTGGAAGAGGCTATTGTCTATCCTCAAACTACAACAGACAAGATAGCCCTTATGACAAAAGCGTTGCCTAATTTTGAGGAGCGCCCTGCCCAATTTATGATGATGGATACAATATGGCAGGCTTTACATGAGCAAAAAGAGTGCGTGATTGAAGCCTCAACAGGGATTGGCAAAACCGTAGGGTATTTACTTCCTGCTATTTTATATGCGCGTGCTATGAATAAAAAAATAGCGATTAGTACGTATACCTCCTATCTACAAGAGCAGCTTGTGGAGGAGGAGCTACCGAAGATTGAAAAAATTCTTGGCACAAAGGTCAATATTACTGTATTAAAAGGGATGCAGCACTATATTGACCTTGAGCGCTTTGAGCAATGTATGGCTTATGCAGATGAATCCTATGATGATACATTAACCATTTTGCAAATCCTTGTTTGGTTAACGAAGACAGGTACAGGTGTGTTAAGCGAGCTAAATGTTTCAGGTGGTGGACAGCTATTTTTAGAAAAAATCCGAAAAATACCAACTAACAAACCACCTAAAAGCTTTGATTTTTATGAACAGGCCTTACAAAATAGTGCGGCTGCCGACTGTATTGTAACAAATCATGCAATGGTTTTAAGTGATTTAGTGCGTCAAACACCAATCTTTACGCAAATTGATGGTTGGGTGATTGACGAGGCTCATCAATTTATTCAAGCTGCTATGCAGCAGGATGAAATTGTGTTCTCCTATACACAATGGAAATATATACTGGGGCAAATTGGGACAATGGAAGATACAGCCCTGTTTCACCAATTTAGTGCAGCAGCCAAGAATAAGCAACGTGTGTCCATGCAAAGCCTTCAACAGCTAGCTGCCCAGTTTATACGCTTACAGCGGGCATTTGATCACACAGTCCACCAAGCTTTGAAAAAGATGCAGCAGCTGTCAAAAGGAAAACAGACAACTAGTAAACGCACCTTATTTTTAGAAGAAGCGGCATTAGCCAAAGAACCATTTATGCATGTTAGCAAATTAGCACAGCAATGGCTTGATCTTGCAGTAGAGGCTGGCAGAGCTTTTGAAAATAACATTGAGCAATTAGATAAAAATGATCGCTATATTGTCACAGAATGGCATTATTGGATACGTGAATTAAAAATAAAAATTGCTGAATGGGAGGATATCTTCCTATCAGCACAGGAGGGCAATTCAGTATGGCTAGAATTTGATGTCCGTAGTATTCCTGGTAGTCTTCATGTCTTTAAAAAGCCTATCAATGTGACATCTATTATTGACCAAGTATTAGCACCAATGCGCGAGCAGGCAAGTATTATTTGGACATCAGGAACATTAACGGTGCCAGGCAATGAGCGCTTTGTAACCCGTCAGTTAGGCATTTCGGGTGATGTAGAAGTAATGAAGCTACAAGCACCGCCAGCCTATTATGCAGGTGCAAAGGCGTATATTGTCACAGATATGCCAGAAATTCAGCATGTTAGTCAGGAAGACTATATCGAGGCAGTTGCTCATGCAATTACACGAACAGTGCGAATGACAGAGGGGCGTTGCTTTGTGCTCTTTACAGCACAGGATATGCTGCGAAAAACAGTCGAGCTCATTCAAGATAGTGAATTGCTTGATGATTATATGCTATTTGCACAAGGGGTAACAGGTGGCAGTCGTATGCGTATCCTAAAATCATTCCAAAAGTTTAGCCATGCTGTGCTTTTTGGCACAAATAGCTTTTGGGAGGGCGTGGATGTGCCAGGTGATGCACTTGCCTCTGTTATTGTGGTACGCTTGCCATTTTCATCACCAGAAGAGCCTGTTTTTAAAGCAAGAGCGAAGTATTTAACAGCGCAAGGTCATAATTCCTTTACAGAGCTGTCCTTACCGGAAGCGATTATGCGCTTTAAGCAAGGCTTTGGTCGCTTAATTCGCTCCTCACAGGATAAAGGAGCCTTTATTGTACTAGATCGTCGTATTACAACCAAATCTTATGGCAAGGAATTTATCAGGGCATTACCGCCAATTGACGTAAGGAAGTTACAGTTACCTGAATTATTAAAAGAGCTTAATCGTTGGCAACAATAAAAAGAATCTCTTTTAGCAGCAGCTAGGTAGTGACCCCTTAAAGTTAGAGTTTTTATTATGCGGCTGATTGGTTGGCTTGAGTTCGGTATTGCACTGGACTTAAGCCAGCCAATTTTTGTTTAATACGTCTATTGTTATAATATTTGATGTACTCTTCAATTTTGTGTTTTAACTCTTCATAGACAACTAATTTTTATTTCTTGTTTTAAAAGCCCAAAGAAATTTTCCATTGCTGCATTATCGGCACACATTGCTTTTCGAGACATACGCTGAAAAATTTGGTTTTGTTTTAGTGTTTTCACCCACTTGTTATGTTGGTAATGCCAACCTTGATCAGAATGAATCGTTGTCCGATATTCTGCCTCGTCTTTAATGACTTCTACTGCTAAAGTTAATGATGCGAGAAGGTGCAGCACCCTAGAAGGGATTCCTTTTTACATAGACCGTAACAGCAAGATTGAGGACGAAATCAGTGGATATTTCCTGATAAGATAAGGTCAATCAAACAGTGTGGAGGCTTTTCAATGACAAAAATTCAGGTGTTCAAGGACTTACATTCTACTCAAAAGCTAATCTTTATAGGGAATACGTGGGAAGTATTATCCGCTTCCATATTAGAAAAGGCAGGCTTTCAGGCGATTGGCACAACAAGCTAGGAAATTGCTAATTCACTGGCTATGCAGATGGTGACATCGGCATCTAGCGATTATTCAAGCCATTGTAGACCATGTGAGTATACGAGTATCAGCAGATATCGAAGCAGGTTATGGATATGATGAACAAAGTATAATTGGCAATCTGTTAAGAACAGCGGATACGGGTGTAGCAGGCATCAATATGGAAGACTCTCTTAAACATCAATCAGGCTTAAGAAATTTGAAAGAGCATTGTCAGCTACTAGCAAATAGAAGGGCTACACTTGACAATCATGGCTATAAAAATTTCTTTATCCATGCTAGAACGGATACTTATTTTCAATTAGAGCAGCCTTATGAAGAAACGTTAACAAGGGCAAAGGCTTATGTTGAAAGTGGTGCAAGCGGTATATTTATACTTGGGTTAACAGATGTCCATGAAATAAAGGGCATCAGAAGATATGGGAATACACCCATCTAACAAATTGTCAACAGTTAAAAGTATTGGGTGTAAACACCTTAGCTTTGGCAATGCACTTTCAGACAAAATCATTGCACATTTAACAAAAAATGCTGCACAATTACTAGAGAGCCGAGATACTTTATGTTTATATGAGTAGTCAAAAAAACGGGGTGAGCTATTAGTGAATAATCCAGTGAATTTATCCTTTGATGAGATGTGGGAAAAAATTATGGCTTGTGATGAAACCTATGACGGGCTATTTTATACGGCCGTTAAAACGACTAAAATTTATTGTCGCCCTTCATGCAAATCAAGAAAGCCTAAGAAAATAAATGTTCAATTTTATCCGACTATTCAACAAGTAGAGGGGGCGGGCTATCGAGCATGTAAGCGATGTCAGCCTGAAATTGAGTATTCTCCACATACGCAATTAATTAAAAATGTGACAGCTTTTTTAGTTAACGAATATAAGCACAAACTAACATTGCAGGATATAGCAACTCATATTGGTATCAGTCCCTTTTATCTCGAACGGTTATTTAAACAAGAAACAGCTGAAACACCTCGCATGTACTTAGAAAAAATCAGAATTGATAAGGCTGCTTATTTGCTCAAACATACAGCTTACACAAATCTCGAAATTTGCTATGAGGTGGGGTTTCAAAGCCCCTCCAACTTTTATAAAGTCTTTCGACGGTTAAAAAATTGTTCACCTACTGAGTATCGACAGAGGGAGAAGATAGTGCTATGAAGTGGATAGATCATGTAAATTATATAAAGATTTCCCCACCAAATGATTTTAGCTTTCCAGCGTGTATAAATTTCTTTCATCGCACAGATCAAGAAATTCTTTATCGAATCAAGGATGACACACTTTATAAATTATTTAAAATAGAGGAACAGCCCATTTTATGCAAAATAAGCGAGCAAGCAACGATGATCAAGATTGACTTTCCCATATATCAGCCCACTGCCAATGAAAAAGAAAAAATTGTACAATATCTAGTGGAATGGTTTGATTTATCAAGAGATTTACAAAGCTTTTATGAGATGGCAGAACAAGATAAAATTCTCCAACCTATTGTGGAAAAATATAGGGGATTACGATTAATTGGGATTCCTTGTTTATTTGAAGCGCTTGTTTGGGCAATTATTGGACAACAAATTAATTTATCATTTGCTTATACATTAAAACAGCGCTTTGTAGAAACCTTTGGTGAGCAGCTCTATGTGGAGGGGGAAAGCTATTGGTTATTTCCTACACCTGCCAAAATAGCTGAAATGCAGGTGGAGGATTTGCGCATGCTGCAATTTTCAGAGAGAAAAGCTGAGTATACCATTGCTATTGCAAAAAGCATAGTAAACGGGGATTTAACAAAAAAATTATTGCGACAACAGGGGGACTATTCAGCTATCAAAAAGTATTTAATGACGATTCGTGGAATTGGAGCATGGACGGCTGATTATGTACTAATGAGATGCTTACAAGAGCCCTCTGCCTTTCCATTAGCAGATGTTGGCTTACACAATGCTTTAAAAATACAATTATCGTTAGCGCAAAAACCAACGATTGAGGAAATAAATGATTATGCAAAACAATGGGAGGGCTGGCAGGCATATGCTACCTTTTATTTATGGAGGTCACTATATGAAGCGATATAAACTAGATTATCAATCACCAATTGGCATAATTGAAATTGAGGGTACAGACACGGCTATTTATGGCATTAATTTTTCAGAGAGAGAGCAGCTTGCACATATGCCACAGCAAGAAACGCCGCAAGTGATGCTAGACTGCTATAAGCAACTGCATGAATACTTTTTAGGCGAGCGCTTTGAATTTACATTTCCGTATCAATTTGAAGGAACCAACTTTCAACAAGCGGTGTGGCATGCCTTACCTCATATTTCCTATGGTAAAACAGCCTCCTACAAAGATATCGCCATTGCCATTGACAATGAAAAGGCAGTAAGGGCTGTGGGCAGTGCCAATGGCAAAAATAATATCAGCATTGTCGTTCCTTGCCATCGTATTATCGGCTCAAATGGTACATTAACAGGCTATGGCGGTGGCATGTGGCGTAAAGAATGGCTGCTTCAGCATGAGCAATCACACCGTGCAAAGATGAGTAAATCGACTAATTAATGTAGTATTCCTCTCCTTTATCGCAATCATACAAGGTATAAAAAAGTGCTGATTGCCAAAAATAAAACCGTTATAATGGGCAATTTATTCGCTTTTTATAACCTCTCCATGCGGAAAATGTCGTGTGGAGCATTGATGATAAAGGAGGTGTACGAATGAGCGTACTGTATAGAATCGCTTTAGTATTAGTCATAATTGGTGCTATCAACTGGGGGCTTATTGGATTCTTTAGATTTGACTTGGTGGCGTATTTGTTTGGTGGACAAACAGCAGTATTATCTCGAATCATTTATGCACTTGTTGGTATTGCAGGCTTGCTTGCCATACCGATTATTGCCAAGCGTTTTGAAGACGAGGATGAAGTGGAAACACATACTCGTATAGACCAAAATCCTAGCTATGGTATGGAGGCTGGAGAGGAAGCCGATTTCACCGAAGTAACCGAGAAAAAGGTGAAAAAAGTTGAGAACAAAGATTCCCAGCATAAGTAAGTTAAAAAAACTGATGACCAAGTGGGCTCATCAGTTTTTTCCATATTGACAACAACCCAGCGTAAGAAAAGAAATTTTCTAAAAAGCTCAAGTTGCTAGTGGACCATGTAATGGCAGATGTCAAAAGCAATACTATTGATTCGTTAAAACATCCTCTATTAAAAAGGCCATATACAAGGTTGTCTTTGTAAATGGATTGCTTAAATCCATATCTAAAAGCATTTCGATTTTTTTTATTTTATAAAGAACGGTATTGCGATGAATAAATTGACGTTCACTAATTCTGCTTGTACTGCCGTTTTCCTCAACAAATATGCGTAAAAAGGGTACATAATCCGTGTTGTGTAATTCATCATAACGATAAAGCTGCTCTAACATATCTTGGCGAAAGCTCTTCATTAATGACTGATTTTGTATCGCCATAATAATTTTATAAACCCCAATTTCTTTATATTTATATAAATACCGATTATTATGCAGCTGTGCTAAATGAATAACAGCTAATGATTCTTCATAGCTGTTACGAATATTTTCAAGCTCTTTATGAAAATTACCTTTACCAATAATGATGTCTAAATATCCGTTTTTTGATATATTTTTTTCGTAAATTTCTTCAACAACCTTGGAAAAAGGAATATTTGGTGTATGGATTTGTGCTTTATCGATTAAAAAAATAAGGTGATTTTTATGCTTTAATTTTAAGAAGCGTTGATAGCGATTTTGAAAAGCGAATTGAATCATGACTTCATAGTGGTCTATCGTTGCTTGTGCATCAATCGTTGTGCAAGTAATGATCGCCAATTCCCTCCCTTGTGGAAATCCTAGCTGTGCTAATTGCTCTTTTATCGCATGAGTGTTGGGCTTGTCCTGAAATAGTAGATTAAACAGCACCTTTTCTTCGATGGAAAGCTCTTGATGATGGCTGGTAATAAATTGAAAGGTTGTTTTTAATAAATCGGCAATGCGATAATTCCATGGCATTTGAAAAATAGGGAAATCATATTGATTAGCAAAAGAGATGACGGCTTCTGGAATAGTAGCAATGAATGGTCCTGTATTAATAATAAAGCCAGCTACTTTTTTCGTGTGCGCCTGCTTGACAAGCTGTTCTAAGGAATCTTGCTGTGCATCTAAATTGATACCTGTTGTGACGACCAATTCATTAGGTCTACAAAACATGATTAAATCACTGCTTTCCACAACATTAATACCAGTAACTCTGCGATACGTACCACTATGTCCAGCGACTAATGTGAGCATTGGGAATTGAACTCCCTCTACCATTTTACGAATCGTCCCCATATTTCCCCTCCCTTATTATGAACATAACTTACCATATAGAATGTGCAGTTGCACATATTTTTTTAGTTTTCTATCCATATCTTACAACTGTTATCTATTTTAGAATGTTAATAACTACTGTGAAAGAGAGGACTTGCATATGTATAAATGTAATAGTAGACGATTGCAAGCGTTAATTGAACAATTTAGTCAATTTGGAGCTACGGACAACAGTGGCGTCACACGTTTGTCTCTTTCGAATGAGGATGTATTAGCAAGAAACTATTTTTGTGAGTGTTGCGAGGCTTTAGGTATGGACATTCAGGTGGACGATATGGGCAACATTTATGCCACTCTTCCTGGTAAAAAGAATGTACCACCCATTGTCATGGGTTCCCATTTAGATTCTGTTGAAAAAGGTGGTAGATTTGATGGCGTGTTAGGTGTATTAACAGCAATCGAGGCTATTCGAACAATAAAAGAAAACGATATTGATGTAGAGATTCCACTTATGATTGTGAATTTTACGAATGAAGAAGGAGCACGTTTTGACCCTGCAATGATGAGCTCAGGTGTAATTACCGCAAAATTTGATAAAGACAAAATGCTACAATCTACGGATAAAAATGGGATAAGCTTTCGAGAGGCACTACAAGCAAGTGGCTATAAGGGAAAAAAGGAAAACCGTCTAGCCGAAGCACTTGCCTATCTTGAATTGCATATTGAACAAGGTCCTGTATTAGAGGCAAAGCGATGTGACATTGGTGTGGTTGAAGGTGTTCTCGGCATGGTGTGCTATGAAATGACCATTACAGGGCAATCAAATCATGCTGGAACGACACCAATGTCAATGCGCAAGGACTCCATGATTGTTGCATCAACGATTATTACAGAGTTACATGAACAATTAGGCAAGATTGATGAACAGCTTGTCTTTACCTTTGGTCGTATGAATGTTTCCCCGAATATTCATACCGTCATCCCCAATAAGGTGACCTTTACAATTGATTCACGCCATCAAAAGCCAGAGGTTATGCAGCAGGTGGAGGATATTCTCAACGCGCTTCCAGAGACAGCAGGCGGATGCCATATTCAGCCTGTCAAGTTATGGGGCAGGGATACCGTGTATTTTAATAGTGCGATTTGCAATGAAGTAGAAAGAGCTTGTCAAAGCTTTGGCTATTCATCGCATCGTATGTTTAGTGGCGCTGGACATGATGCACAGTATATGGCAAGTATGGTTCCTTCCGCGATGATTTTTGTTCCAAGCATTCAAGGGAAGAGTCATTGTGAAGAAGAGGAAACAGCCTTTGGAGATTGTGCAAAGGGCGCAGATATTTTACTAGAAACGGTGTTAACGCTACAAACGAAGTTTAGTATGGGCGAAACATATACACTGCATTAACTATCAAGCATTCTCTAATTTTGTCATGAAGGGTGAGAGGCATAGTGAAAAAAATCATTAAAGGTGGACGAGTAGCAACTGCTGCTGATGTATTTGAGGCAGATATTTTAATTGAGAACGGTAAAATTGTTCAAATTGGACAAAATTTAACGGATGCTGGCGCTGAAATTATTGATGCTACTGGCAAGTACGTATTGCCTGGTGGCATTGATCCCCATACGCATTTAGACATGCCATTCAATAACACGGTGACGGATGATGACTGGAAATCAGGCACTATTGCAGCGGCTTTTGGTGGGACAACTACTATTTTAGATTTCTGTTTAACAGCAGGAGAAGAAAAATTATCGACAGCCGTAGAGAAATGGCATGACAAGGCAAAAGGAAAGTCTGCTATTGACTATGGCTTCCACTTGATGATTGGTGATCTAACACCTGAAACCGAAGCTGAATTACCACAATTATTAGAGCAAGAGGGCATTACTTCTGTTAAGGTCTTCATGGCTTATGCAAAAGAATTCCAAGCTACAGATCGTACATTATTTAAAGCCTTTAAAATCGCTAAGGATCTTGGTGCGATAGTGATGGTCCATTGTGAAAATGGCTCTGTTATAGATGAGCTAGTAGAGGAGGCAAGACGTGCTGGACATAAGGAACCGATCTATCATGCACTAACTCGTCCAGCGGAATTGGAAGGAGAGGCAACAAAGCGTGCTATCGAATTAGCGCACATAGCTGGTGCGAAGCTCTATGTGGTGCATGTGACTTGTAAAGAAGCGGTAGATGAAATTATTGCCGCTCGTGAAAAGGGCTATGATGTTTATGGTGAAACTTGTCCACCGTATTTAACGCTCGATCAATCCGCATTAGCGCAACCAGGCTTTGAAGGAGCCAAATATGTTTGGTCACCGCCACTTCGTCCTAAATATCATCAAGAACATTTATGGAATGCCTTAAAGGCAAAACAGCTACAGACGATTGGCTCAGACCAATGCTCCTTTAGCTTTAAAGGTAAAAAGCAATTAGGCTTAAATGATTTCTCGAAAATTCCAAATGGCGGACCATTCATTGAAGACCGCTTCAGTATTTTATACTCTGAGGGCGTGGCAAAAGGCAGAATTTCCATCCATGAATTTGTTGATATGATCTCTACTAGTGCCGCAAAAATATTTGGCTTATTCCCGCAAAAAGGAACGATCGCAATTGGTTCAGATGCGGATATCGTCATTTTTGACCCGGAGGCAAAACGCCAAATTTCAGCTAAAACGCATCATATGAATGTAGACTATAACCCATATGAAGGCTGGGAAGTAACAGGTGAGCCTATTAGTGTACTCGTACGTGGAGAATATGTTATTAAAAATAAAGAATTTGTAGGCGTACTTGGCAGTGGACGATATATTAAACGTCCATTAAAAACAGTAGCGGCGGAAGCACTAAATATTTAGCTTCCTACAGAATAGGACCGATTGTTTTGACTGGAGAACAAAGCAATCGGTCTAGTTAATAAGGGGACAGAAAAAATGAACAACCGAGGGGGTATGGCAATGGTTCCGATTCAAGAAAATGCGATGACCATACAGCTTAGACATAATTTTATGGAATTGAAAGCCAAGATGACGAAAAATGAGGCGATTGAGGAAGCCAATCGTTGTCTGTATTGCTATGACGCACCATGTATTAAAGCCTGTCCAACAAGTATTCAAATACCAAATTTCATAAAAAAAATTGCATCTGGTAATATGAAGGGTTCTGCTACGACTATATTAGAAGCAAACCCAATTGGTGCAAGCTGTGCAAGAGTTTGTCCAACTGAAGAACTGTGCGAAGGAGCGTGTGTCTTAAATTCTTCAACAAAGCCAATTAAAATTGGCGAGTTACAACGTTATGCAACGGATTGGGCAATGGAAACCAATGCTCAACTATTTAAGCCAAGTCCACATAATGGACAGAAAGTAGCCATTATTGGGGCAGGTCCTGCTGGTTTGTCGGCAGCACGTGAGCTCAGTCGCCTAGGCTATCAAGTAACCATCTATGAGGCTGAAACGAAGGCAGGGGGCTTAGGAAGCTATGGAATTGTAGCATTCCGTTTACCAAATGATGTCGTAGATTGGGAAGTAGGGCAAATTAAACAGCTCGGTGTGAACATTCAAACAAATACAACTGTAGGCGTGGATATTTCTGCTGCTGAAATTTTGGCTCAGTATGACAGTGTGATTTTAGCTGTCGGTATGGGTGCTGTCCCAAATTTGGGCATTGATGGGGAAGATTTAGAAGGGGTACATGATGCCATTGAGTTTATTCGAAAAACAAAAATGGGACCGCTTACAAATGATATTGTAGGGAAACGAATAGCCGTGATCGGTGCTGGAAATACGGCTATTGACGGTGCTACAAGTGCAGTACGCTTAGGGGCAGACAATGTACAAATTCTTTATCGCAGGACACAAAAAGAAATGACGGCATACAAATTTGAGTATGAATTTGCCAAGCAGGATGGTGTGGAATTTAAATGGCTAACAGCACCTAAAAAAATTATTGGCAATAAAGCAGGCAAGATGACAGGCATTGAATGTGTGAAAATGCAGCTCGGCGAGGCAGGTCCTGATGGTCGACAACGCCCTGAGGAAGTAAAGGGCTCCAATTTTATCATTGAAGTGGATGCTGTTATTAAAGCCATCGGGCAAACACGTTTCGTATCGTTAATTGAAGCCTTTGGTTTAGCCCATACAAATGGTGTCGTTGATATTGATGAGACAACAATGCAAACGTCCAATGACAAAGTATTTGCATGTGGAGATGTTGTCTTTGGTAATGGACAGGGTGAAGCGATGGTAGTGACCGCTGTACAGCAAGGAAAAGATGCAGCATATAAGATTCATGAATGTTTAAGAAAACCAAGTGAGATTGCATAAAGTGAACCTTCAATCAGTGGAGGCTCTTTCTCCACTGATTGTTAGTTTCACCATTAGGTTTTTGCAGGCTAATGAACCTGGTGGTCGCCTGTATATGACGCTATGCTTTCGGTACGAAAAAGATTGTTAGTAAGGGATAGAGGGGGAACTTACATGGCAGACTTACACATTAATTTAGCGGGTATCAAATCGCCGAATCCATTTTGGCTAGCATCTGCTCCACCAACGAATTCAGGCTATCAAGTACAGCGTGCATTTGAAGCGGGCTGGGGTGGAGCAGTTTGGAAAACGTTAGGAGAACCGATTTTAAATGTGTCTTCCCGTTTTGCAGCCGTTAGCTATAATGGCCAACGTGTGGCAGGCTTTAACAATATTGAATTAATTACGGACCGACCATTAGAAGTAAACTTACAAGAAATTTATGAGACGAAAAAGAAATTTCCTAATCACGCAATTATTGCCTCATTAATGGTGGAACCAAAGCAGGAAAAATGGCATGAAATTGTGAAACGTGTAGAAGATGTGGGGGTTGATGGTCTTGAGCTTAACTTTGGTTGTCCACATGGGATGGCAGAACGAGGCATGGGTTCTGCCTCTGGTCAAGTCCCTGAATTGGTGGAAAAACAAACGTACTGGGTAAAGGAAGCGGCACGTACACCTGTCATTGTTAAACTAACGCCAAACATTACGGATATTACCGTGACGGCGGAAGCGGCAACACGAGGTGGAGCAGATGCTGTGAGTATGATTAATACGATTAACAGTTTAGCTGGTGTTGATTTAGATTCTTGGAATACAGTACCGCATGTGGCTGGAAAAGGAGCTCATGGTGGCTATTGTGGTCCGGCAGTTAAACCAATTGCACTGAACATGGTTGCAGAATGTGCTCGTAATCCATTAGTCAATGTACCGATTTCGGGCATTGGGGGGATCTCCAATTGGCAAGATGCCGCGGAATTTATTTTAATGGGTGCGACAGGCGTACAGGTATGTACAGCAGCAATGCATCATGGCTTTAGTATTGTGGAGGATATGATTGATGGGCTGAATAACTACTTAGATGATAAAGGTCTAGCTTCAGTCATGGATTTAGTTGGTCGCTCTGTACAAAGGTATTCAAACTGGGGTGATTTAGATTTAAATTATAAAATTGTCGCAGAAATTAATAATGATGTTTGTATTAATTGCAATAAGTGTCATATTGCTTGCGAGGATACATCCCATCAATGTATTGACCTTTATACGGAGGATGGTCGCCCAATGCTAAAGGTTCGTGAGGAAGACTGCGTAGGCTGTAATTTATGCTCAATTGTTTGTCCTGTCGATGGAGCCATTTCAATGGTTGAACGCCCATCTACAATTCCGCCAATGACATGGAATGAACGCCAAACATTAATTAGTAGTCTATCAAAATAAGGACTCTTTTATAAAGAGCACCTTTACCTGCCGCTGTCACTTTGCTTTTGCGCAAAAATTTTCACTAATCGGATATTTACAGGCAGCTATTCCTCCACCTAAAGCTTGAAAATGATATAGATAAATTGCTGCCTGTTAAAGCAGGATAAAATCGAAATTCCACCTTCCCTTTACTTTTTGGGTGAGGGAAGACGTAGCTTCAAGGTAAGTTGTCACGGAAATTGGCATAAAAGGAGAGAAACTTTATGGAACGTGAAGGGAATTATTTAAAATCCCCGGATTTACTTCCAGTGACACATCAACAAAGAAATATTGGAACATTTGGTTTTGCAGTGATTTGGATAGGAATGGCGATTGTGTTAGCTGCTTTTGCTATCGGTGGCTCAGCAATTATTCATTTACCGTTGCCAATGGTGATATTAGCGACGTTAATAGGCTCTTGTTTAATTGGTGTTTTTATGACGTTAATTGGGGATATAGGGATTGAGCATGGGCTGTCTTTCCCTGTCTATATGCGTGCACCATTTGGTATATTTGGTACGCATATCCCTTCACTTGTGCGTGGCGTTACAGCTGCCTGTTGGTTTGGGCTTAACACATATTTTGGCGCATTAGCCATTAATGGTATTTTAAATTTATTGTTTAACTTTGATAATTGGTTTATCTGTTTCCTTGTCTTTGCAGCACTACAGCTTTTTAATACATCGCTGGGCATTAAATCGATTGAACGCTTTGCTGATTTAGCGGCACCTATTATTATTCTGATTTCTTGCTGGATGTATTACACGCTTGCTGACACAGCAACAGCACAAGGTAAAAATATTTGGACATGGATGGAAGCACCGGCAACAGGCTTAGCTGCTTTTACGGCATTTATGATAGTGATCATGGCAAATATGGGGTTCTGGGCAACATTGGCAGCAGATATGCCATCATTATCCCGCTTCTTTAAAGCACCTAAAAATGAGCGCAATTGGTTTAAGCGTAATAAAACACAGCTTGTAGGCTCATTAATTGTGATGCCCATTACCAACACCTTTATTGTAACAATTGGTGCTATTTGCTATATGGCTGTTGCATCGGCTGATCCTATCAATGCTTTACAGCAAAGTGCAAGCGGCTTTATTTTAGGAATTTTATTGTTAATGATTGTGCTGGCGCAGTGGTCAACAAACACCTCAGCGAATGTTGTACCAGCAGCGACGATCTTCTCAAATATTGGCGGGCCGAAAGTACCTTTTTGGGTAGGAGTTGTTATTGCTGGACTTATTGGTATTTTAGCACAGCCATGGAGCTTATTTGATGTAATGGTCAATGTGTTATTAATTATTGGTGGGATTTTAACAGCGATTGTTGGAATTTTATTTGCTGATTATTATTTAATTCGTAAACGCCGTGTACATGTCAAAGATCTTTATGAACTAGATGGACAATTTAAGTATTATAAAGGCTTTAATTTCGCTGGCTTACTCGCCTGGGTAATTGGAGGAGCTGTCGCTAATATCTTTTCCACCTATTCTTCATTAGTAGGGTTCTTTGTAGGGGCATTTGTTTATTATCTATTAGCAAAGTATTGGTGGTTTAAAAAGTATCCGCAGGCTGAGCTAGAGGAGCTAAATGATGCCAAGTATTTAGGCATTACTGCGGGGCATAATTTGGATGAATTATTTGGTCAGCAACTACCAGCAGAAGATGAACTGTTAGAGCCGCAAGACCCTCTGTTAGAAGTGAAAGGCGTTGACTAGTCAAGACATTTTAAACGTAAGAAAGGTGATGGTATATGTCTGAATTCCAGCAAAGCATGGAGGAGATCCAAAAAATAGATCAGTATTTAGATAAGGGCTATAAAATTAACGATGTTTACGAAAATTTAAGCGGAATGTTTGTGGAATTTGCACAACAAGAAGAGGTTGCAGTGCTGCAAATTTTAACAGCAGATGCACGCAAATATTTCGCTGCCAAATTACAGGAGCAAACATCATTACAATAACGAAAAACCGCTATTCCTTTTGTTGCGTACAACATTGGAATAGCGGTTTTAATATGGAACACGTTTTAAGCTTTTCGCATAATAAAGCTTAAATGTCTACCTGCCTGTTTGTCTTGACGATAGGAGAAGCCATCTGGGCTAAGAAAAGTACAGGTTGCATCGATTTGAATGTGCTCATCTGGAATGCCAGCAAGCTTACATTGCTTTTTGACGGTTTGTTGATTATCAATATGATACTTATTGGTTGCTGCGTTGTAATACATAAAGTCCTCTGCATAGCCAAGGCTGTGAAACTTTTCGTAGACATCAGCATCCACCTCAAACTTTTGCTGACTCAGCGCCATACCAATTTGAACATGAAAATCTTCTGGACGACACTGTTCTTCATTCATCAGATGCTGAAACAATTTGGGTGTTATTTCTTTGACAGTTCCTTGCCAACCTGAATGAATAACGCCAACGAGTCCATTCGCAGCATTATAAAAAATAACTGGAACGCAATCAGCCGTAAAGCTACATAATAGTAAATTAGACTCTACTGTATAAAGTGCATCGGTATTCTTCACCGCTGTATCCAAATGTGCAGCCCCACGTCCTTTATCAGCTAATGTGACTTTATGAAAGTTCGCACTATGTGTTTGCTCTGTACAAATAAAATTTTGTAAATCACAGTTCAATGTCGCAGCTAAATGCTGACGATTGTTAATGATAGCTTGAACATCATGGCAACTATGCAAAGCCATATTATTGTGTTCAATCTCCATCTCATCTTTTAAGGTAGTTCCTGCGATAAATTGCTCATTATCTATATACATTTTTATTTTCATTTAATCACCTCGTTTTACTATATAGGATTGCTTGTGGAATGTATAGGTTGCCGTTTTTTACTATTTAGCTACTCCTTTACCCGTCTATCAAACTTTTAGACATAAAGAATCGATTTCCTCATATAGTAGAAGGAATGCTAGAGAGGGGGAGAGCGTGAATGTTGAGTGAACAAGACATATTATTAATTTGCCAAGTAGGAATGGGTCTTTTTTGGATTTTTACATATATACTTGTTATTTACAAAGGATGGCAAGATAAAACCTATGGCATGCCTATGGTCGCTATTTGTGCCAATATTTCATGGGAATTTATCTTTGCCTTTTTCTACCCGCAAAATGATCTCCAACGTTATATTACGCTGATTTGGTTTGTATTGGATGTCTTTATTTTGATGCAATTTTTACGTTATGCTCCAAATGAATATCGAAAGATGCTATCAAAAAAGCTATTGTATTTCTCTTTTTTAATCACGTTAATCTTTAGCATGCTGATCATTTTAGGTATAGTCTATGAATTTCAAGATTTCGAAGGAAAGTACGTAGCATTCTTTCAAAATCTTATGATGTCAGGACTATTTATTGCTTTACTCTTGCAAAGAGGGAATTTAGCTGGTCAATCCATGGGGATAGCAGTTTGTAAGATGGTGGGTACATTATTTGCAGCAGTTGGCTTTTATCTATACTTCCGCACACCATTAATTACCATTATTTCTGTAGCAACGCTCTTTTATGATTGGCTCTATATTCTCTTAATTTATCGATTACAGCGTAAGCAATTAGCAAAATAAGATATATTGTGCAGCTATTGATCACTGAATCTATTAGTAATGTATGCCAATTACAAACATATTGCAACTTGATGACAAGCCGAATGGTAAAGAATAGCGAGATAAAGGGCTTGAACCAAACATATGGCGAGCTTGTCATACAATTGTAAAAATCCTTCCAAATATTTTGTGATGATTATGGCTCTGAAACTATTTACGATAATGGTAGAGCAAATAGGAAGGATGATGAATATGTTTAAAAAAATAAAAAAAGCAGCACTAGCTTCAGTAGTAGCAACTTCATTATTAGTACCCGTTGCGGCAATGGCAGCCGAATCCTATACAGTGACATCGGGTGACACGCTTTGGAAAATAGCTTTGAAAACAGAAACGGGTGTTCAAGAGCTTATTGAGGCGAATCCTCAGCTTGCTAACCCAAATCAAATCGAACCAGGGCAAAACATTCATATCCCTGTAAAGGAACAGGCAAGTGTTGAGCAGGAGGTTATTAAACTTGTGAATGTGGAGCGCGCAAAGGCAGGTCTTTCAGCATTACAAGAGGATTGGGAGCTATCGAGAGTAGCCAAATACAAATCCCAAGATATGCACGATAAAAATTACTTTGACCATACAAGCCCAACATATGGTACACCTTTTACAATGATGAAAAGCTTCGGTATTACGTATAAATCTGCTGGTGAAAATATCGCAAAAGGTCAACGTTCAGCACAGGAAGTAGTAACGGCTTGGATGAATAGTGAGGGACATCGCGCCAATATCCTTAACAAAAGCTACACACATATCGGTGTAGGGCATGTAGAAGATGGCAACTACTGGACACAAATGTTTATGAAAAAATAACCACACAGAACTGTCCTGAACTTAGTGATGACTAAGAGAGGGACAGTTCTTTTTGTTTGGATCAAAATTCAGTGAAGGGGGAATTTCTTGTTAGCAAACGCGTCCTAGTAGGATTATATGATGCTATAATAAACCTTATAGTAACAAGACAGAAAGCGGTGTTGGAGTGGCAAAGAAGAAAAGTGTTTATTATGGTATTTGGGGTCCAGCGTTCAAGGGAGTTGTCGACTCTCACAAAGAATTTAAAGCCTATGTTACTGGGAAGAAAGGGATGTACGGTAAGAAGTTTACATTAGAGCAGGAGGCACTTGATTGGGTAGAGAACTTTGTTTCACCAAAGGAACAGCAACAACCTTCAGCGTCAAATAATGCTTGTGCATATGCGATATATGGTCCAGTTTTTACGGGTATTGTTTATACGAAAGAGGAATTTATAGACAAGGTGTTTGGTAAGAAGGGAATGCGTGGAAAAAAATGTGTGAATGAGCAGCAGGCCCAAAAGTGGCTGGAGGCATTTGCCAAACAGCAAAAGAAGAAAAAGACACAAAAAGCAGTCATAGCTCCTGCAAAGATAACAACTGTAGAACAAGAGCACCAGAATAGAGCGGAACAAATGGTTATTTATATTGACGGTAGCTTTAAAAAAGATAAAGGTACATATGGCATTATTGTCTATTCTACGCATAATAGTGAGCCTATTTATCGAGATTTTGGTTATGTTTACGATGAGCATTTTAATGATTTACAAAATGTGGGTGCCGAATTAATGGCATGCTTGCGTGCATTGGAATGGGCGTTTGCGAATAGACTACAACAAGTGTGTATTGTGTATGACTTTGAAGGTATTTTGCATCATTGCTATAAAGATTCCTCACATACTGCATTGAAAATTTACCAAGAAATGGTCCACCGTTTCAAAGCTGTAATGGATATTTATTTTCTACATGTACGGCATGGTAATAAAGCACTTCATGCAGAAGCACATCAATTAACACAATTAATCCTCTAAAAGTATCCTAAACTTAATATGCGTTAGAGATAGCGCTATCTTACTTCAGCAAATGGTTTTATATCGAAAGTAAAAGAGAATGCCCACTGCTATAGATGATGGAATAAATGCTTGTTAAACACCCTGTTCACTGGGTATTTAAACGTCTCCCACTAAGAAAGTCTCTAATATATGGAAAAAAGGAGTAGGCTCCCCTGATGCGTTCGAAAAAGTTTGGACGCATCGTTTCTTTATAGGAAAGTGAAACGTTAGAAACAAAAAATCAAGGGTTAATTGACTTTTTAATATATGTAGGCACCTACTATAGATATAAATATAGGAGAGGATATCAAAACTTTCCTTCATTTTATTTTTTGCATCATCCTATTGTCTACTGGGTAAATAAGACTCTATGCGACCATTACCTCAACCTTGATTGGTGATAGTTATGCGCTAAATTTTTAGAATATTCCTACGAATAAAGGGGTGAGACAACTTATCAAGTAGCCATAAATTTGGAAGAAGAAACATCGGCTTAAATCGCTGTATGAACCATTCCAACCATTGCGGAATTTGCGCATAAGGCTTTTCAGTAATATGGTATAGGCAGCAGAGGAAAGAATACGGGCATGCTATTAGTTTTAGCAATGGAAGACAGAAAAGCCCCTATTAAAGTTAGTGATGGTCTGCAAGAAGCCATAGCAGATGAACAAGCAGGGCAGATTCTCGATGACTATACAATTCCAGTGCTACAAGAAGGAAAGGCAAATCAGACTAGAATGAATACATTTGAGGTATTACTTCAAACGATAAAAAGTGAATACATCCTCTCTGATACATCCAAGGCAAAAAATTGGGATAGGACAGATTGGCTAGGATTTTTACTTTTGCCATCCGTCAGTTCTTTTACTCTTTATTATGGACTTGTTGACGAAGGGAGAAAATCAAAGCGTGACACAACGCCTGCTACTATTCAAGCGAGGAGGATCATAAATTAACTACTATCTCCTTGGCGAGTGTTTAAATAAAAATACATAAAAAGTAACACACTATTAGCAATAGTCGAATAAGATGTTTCTTTAGTAAAACGATAAAGGTAGGTGCGATCATTTGAAAAAGAAGTGGATGGCTATCGCTTGTATGATTTGTACAGTTGGATTACTAGGGTGTCAGGAAAAATCAGCAAATCCTAAAACGCCTGAGCGTCAACACCTAGAAGAGCCTGTTAGCTATGAGCCCACACAACCGACCAATCCTGTTGTAGAAGTCGTTGATCCGACTACAAATACAATCATTGATACTATTTCACCACAAGCATTTGGCTATGATACAGATAGGCAAGCCTATCAAAAGCTGCTTGAACAAATAGCGAGAGACTTAGCGAGGGGAACGACCACCATAGCTGGCTATGATCAGCATATGGTGCTTGATAAATTGGATGATCAGGGGAAAATTATCAAGGGTAGATCCCACATAATTTTAAAAGAGCGTGAATTAGTGGAAAGCATACTAGCGGTTTCTGCAACAGGTGGACAAGTGGAAATGCCAATTTTGATTACCAAAAGCAGTTACTCGCTTGAAGATATTCCTTATTTAGAGGATGTTGTTGTGGCGACTTATACGACTTATTTTAATCATGCAGATGTAGGGAGAAATAAAAACATTGAGCTTTCTGCCAAGGCGATTGACAATGTGATCGTTGGTAGTGGTGATTATTTTTCCTTTAATCATATTGTGGGGCCAAGAGATGAGGCGAATGGTTATCAACCTGCACCCGAAATTATCAATAAAAAAATAGTGATGGGTATTGGTGGGGGGATTTGCCAAACGTCCTCCACTTTGTTTAATGCAGTAGATCAAATTCCAGTCAAATTTGTAGAGCGTCATCATCATTCATTAGATATTGGCTATGTGCCTCAAGGCAGAGATGCAACAGTTTCCTACGATAGTTTGGATTTTCGATTCCAAAATACTAGTGGTGCACCTTTTTTAATAAAAGCCATTTATGAAGAAGATTCTCTAACAATTGAAATAAGAACGGCAGAAAAATATTTGGGCATCATGAAGGACGAGACATTTTAAAGATAGCTAAAGAATAAAAAAATTCATTCGTTACAGCCACACTTAGGTCCCTACAGGCTATCTATAATTTTTATAATGTCCTGTGGTGCTGCCGCTTGGTAGTCAGGTTTCGAGTGTTGTATCGCTTCATTAGCCTCATATCCCCATCCCACCCAAATAATTGGCACACTCACCTTTTTGCAGGCAATACTATCCCTGTATTCATCGCCAATATATAGCATCTCATCTGCTGGAATAGTAGATTTTTTTATAAATTTTTCTATCGCTTTATCCTTCCCTGCAATAGGGTTTGAACATAAAACCTCTGCTACACAATGAATGTCATTCAGTTTCAGAAAGGCTAAAATGGTATCCTTTGCATGAGAAGAAATAATCATGATTTTAAAGCCTCTTTTATGCAGCTCCAGCAGCACTTTCTTCATGCCTTTAAAAGGGCGAATATCCTGTAATGCTTGACGATATAATTGATAAAATTGCGGTAAAACGAGCGGCACTTTGTAGATGGGTAAATTCAATAATTTGCTGCGCTCCATAAGTGATAATTTTTTCAATGCCTCGATATCCTTTAAGCTAATGTCTTTCCATTGGTGTTTTTGTGCAATAGTATTCCACGCTGCTACAAGAGCAGCTGTGGAATCTACCAGTGTTCCATCAAAATCAACAATAATAGGCTTCATAGCAAGCATACCCCTTTTTCATCTAGTTGTATGAATGGTTTATGCACGTAAAGGCTACATGATATAGGCGGTTTTATAAGGTTTTTTCACGTGTTCTTACTAAATAATAGGCATTGATAAAGGAAGCAATAGGGATGATCAATGCAATTCCAATACCTGCGCAGAAAATTGTCATAATTTCTGCACTAAATACTTTGGAATTAACGATTTCACCAAGCGAATAGGAAAGGTCCTTAAACCAGATTAATAAGCTTAAATAGCCACCAAAGAAAGCAAAAAATAGCGTATTGGTATCCGTCCCTAAAATATCTCTTCCAATGCCCAGCCCAGATGTAAATAGGGCTTTTCTGCTAATTGAAGGATTGCGATAAAAAATTTCATGCATAGAAGAAGCAATAGAAATGGCCACATCCATAATCGCCCCAATTGTGCTCATAATAATAACGGATGCACCAATTTGAGCAAAATTGACCCCGATATACAGGGAAAAAATACTGATTTCTTCCGTAGATTCCTCGCTAAAGCCTTGAATCATTGTTTTTTTCGTAACAAAGGTAATAAAAAGCAGTAAAACGACTATTGTAACCATTGTGGCCATAAATGCTGTAATGGTTTTACTGTTTGTTTGATTAATATAAAATAAGCTAATCCAGCTAATAATGGTGCAGGCAATAAATGTTAGGATGATAGGGCTATTCTTTGGGTTTGTCATTAAAAAGATGGTGATAAAGAGGACCCCAAAATTTAAAAATAATGATAAGAAGGAGCGGAATCCTTGCCTACCACCAACGACTACCATTAATAGACATAAAATAATTGCTAATAAAACGATAACATTCATCCTTCAACCTTCTTTCGAGTAATGAAAAATAGAGCAATATACTGGCTAATCGGAATCGTTAAAACAACTCCAATACCACCAGCTAAAGCACGAGCTAATTCTAATGAAAGATTTAAGGAAAGTGTCAGTCCTAATGTATAAGAGTTTTTTAAATAGAGAATGACCATTGGGATGGAGCCACAAAGATAAGCAAAAAATAAAATACTTGTAATTGTACCCATGATATCTTTTCCGATTTCCTGACCTGAGGCTTTTAGCGCTTGTATGGAAATTGAAGGGTCCTGCTCATATAAAGCAAAAATGGAGGATGCCATTGTAATGGATACATCCATCACTGCGCCAAGTGAGCCAATAAATAATCCCGCCATAAAAATTGTACGATAAGGACGTGTTAAAAATTGCATTTCCTCATACCGAAGATCATTTTCCCCTGTTAACCACATTACTAGTGAGCTAATAAGAAGAGCAATGATTGTGCCAAGCAGTGTGGAAACGATAGCCGCATATGTTTTTGTCTTCAATCCACTAATAAGCAGCAATGAAATAATGGTAAATAAAATCGCACAAGCCCCACTAATCAGTAATAAACTGATGTTACCATGCTTGACGTAAAGGTCCAAAGCAAATGATAAAACCAGTACATTGATCCCTAAACTAATAATGGCAAATAAGCCTTGTCTTCTACCGATAATCAGTAATGCAAAAATAAAAATCCAAGCGATAATGACAATGGTTTGATCTCGTTTTACATCGATAATTGTGCCTGTTACATCACTTTGTATTGTTTGTTCATTGATGGCAACAAAAATTTTATTGCCCACATGGTATTGTTGGTCAAAAGCACCTGATAAAGAATATTCATTGGTCAAGTGAATGCGTTGACCCTGAGCCTGACCATTTTTTAGCACAGCTATAATCTTCTGTGTAAATAAATAATCCTCATTCTCATACATATCTGTGAGAGGCTCTGATTCTGCCACTTCAGCTTTGATAATTTCAGCAATTGGCCGATCATAAAATTGTTCATTGTGATGCACGACAACAATTGAAATAATACAGCAAAGTGCTAATAAGAAATAAAAAATCCCTTGTTTATATGTTGCTTTTTTGAAAAATCGCAAATAGATCATCTCCATAGGACAAGTTACTTGTAAAGAAACGATTGAGTAAAGCGGAGGTTCCTTCAATTGATTGATAAAAACGTGAAAGCGATGGATAGCCTAGTTAAACGGGTGAATAGTATTTTCCAAAAAGTTGAACAGGAGCAACCTCTGTTTTCCTGAATATTTTTCATCGTCATGGAGAAAATATGCGTAAGTGTATTTATAAATTTTATAAATGTACTAATCTTGAGCTGGCTCAGTAGGAGATGAGAAGTATTTCATCCATGGAACTTAATTTAAAAATATTGAAATCACTATTTCAACGCTCTGCTGATGTACAATTCCAACAGTATCAATTTCAGCAATATACCGTACATTTTATAACTTGTGATGCAATGATCAATGAGCACCTACTTCAGGCAGTTGTTGTTCAACGGGTGCAATCCTTATTAAATAATAGCACTGATAAGGTATTACAGGAACAAATTGAACAGTATTTACACATCCCTTACTTACAAAGAGTTTTAACAAAAGAGGATGCTATTACAAAAGTTTATAAAGGCTATGTCCTATTGTATATTGAGGAAGCTGACTTGCTTTATGCCAGCGATATTTCTCAAAGACCCAATCGTGAGCCTGGAGAAACAACCCTTGAGCTTGTGGTGAAAGGACCGCGAGATGACTTTATTGAGGATGTTTTTATTAATATTGCTTTATTAAGAAAACGATTACCAACGAATTCATTTAGTGTGGACACTTTAGAAATTGGGAAACGTTCAAAAACAACTGTAGCAATCCTTTATATGGATGATATTGTGAATGTAAATATGTTGGAGCGCATAAAATTACAATTACAAAAGGTAGATACAGATATTGTCATTAATGGTGATTTGCTGATGGAAACGGTGGAGAAGGGTGCAAAAATCTTACCTAAGCATGATTACACGGGAAGACCTGATTTTGCTCTGCAGGCTATAATTAGGGGAAGAATACTCATCATGATTGATGGTGTTTCCTATGCTATTATTATTCCTGCAAATATTATGCTACTTTTTAAATCAGGAGAGGATAATGAATATCCGATTCTCGTCAGCTCTATGGAACGCTTGCTGCGAATTGTAGGGATATTAATTAGTATGCTATTACCAGGCTTTTGGCTCGCACTGACAACATACCACCAAGAACAGCTCCCATTCATACTGCTGGCAACCATTGTAGAATCGCGAACAGGACTCCCCTTCCCAACAATACTTGAAATCTTAATGATGCTCTTTATGTTTGAGTTATTTCGAGAAGCCAACTTACGCCTACCAAGCGCAGTGAGCGACTCTATCAGCGTAGTGGGAGGATTAATTATTGGGGATGCTGCTATTAAAGCTGGGGTTACAAGTCCTTCCATGATTGTAGTTATTGCGATCTCAAGCATTGCCGCTTTTACACTTGTCAATCAATCCTTTGTAACAGCGATGAGTATTTTCCGATTAATTATTATTATTGCCGCTGCTTTTTTTGGGTTATTTGGGTTTTTTGTCTCCATATTTTTCATCTTATTGTACACAGTCAATATACATGTTCTAGGTATGCCTTATATTAACTTTGGTGCAAATTTTGAAAAAGGCAATATTAAAAAGACATTATTACGTTTAACACCAAAAGGCTATGGCAGACGACCAGCCTTTCTAAAACCACACGATAGAACACGCACGGCTAACAAAAAATAAGGATTAGGTAGCATTCAACCTGATCCTTTTATAACGATTATGATGATAAATTATTTTTATTATAAAACATCTATATTGCTAGTTTTTTCATATAGGCTCCCTACAGAAAAAGCTATTCTACTTGAATGGGATAAAAAATTATTTGAATATTTACTTTTATCCATATACGTGGCAATTAAGCTAGATTACAACGATAATTTTAGTATTTTATAAAATAAAAATTGATTTTATCATTTAATTTAGGTAGGCTAGACGACAAGGAGAGTATAAAATATTTTGTGTAAATAGAAAATTCCATAGAAAAAGGAAGACCCTTTCTTGGTAGAATTAAGTCACCACAACCAATCCTAGAAAAGAGGTCTTCCCTATGAATCAGTTTACAACAGAAATTGTCGATGCACTAGTCAAAAAACAAGATATTACCGAGGTTTTTCGTTCGCACTTGGAAATGGCGATCAACTCGCTACTGGCGACAGAGCTGACGGAATTTTTGGATTACGAAAAATACGATCGTATCGGGTTCAACTCAGGCAATTCTCGCAATGGGTCTTATTCGCGTACACTTCACACGGAGTACGGCGATTTAACGCTTCAAATCCCGCGGGATCGCAACGGTGAGTTTAAACAACAGACAGTGGTACCATATAAGCGCTCGAACGATACGCTGGAAGAAACGGTCATTCACTTGTTCAAAAAAGGCATTACGATGGCGGAAATTGCGCAATTAATTGAGAAAATGTATGGGCATCACTATACGCCGCAAACGATTTCGAATATGACAAAGGCTGTTTCAGAAACGGTAGAAGCCTTTAATAACCGTCCTTTGCACAATCGTTACGTATGCGTGTATTTAGACGCGACGTATATTGCCGTGCGTCGTGATACGGTGTCAAAAGAGGCCGTCTATATTGCAGTTGGTATTCGTGAAGACGGCTCTAAAGAAGTGCTTGGCTATACGATTGCCCCAACAGAATCGGCCTACAACTGGCAGGAGCTACTACAAGAGCTCAAAGACCGTGGTGTAGAAGACGTACTTTTATTCGTATCAGACGGCTTAAAAGGCATGGCAGACGCTGTGTTTAATGTGTTTCCAAAGGCAAAATATCAGGTGTGCCTTGTCCATGTGGCACGCAATATCATGCATAAAGTCCGAGTAGAAGATCGCAAGGAAGTGTGCGAGGATTTTAAAACGATTCACCAGGCAAAGAACGCTGAAGCAGCGAAAAAAGCGCTCGAGACGTTCTGCGAAAAATGGGGCAAATCGTATAAAAAAGTCGCACAAGGCTTACTCGAAAACCCGTATTTACTGACGTTTTACGGCTTTCCCAAGGCGATTTGGCGAAGCATCTACTCGACGAATTTAATCGAGTCGTTCAATAAGCAAATCAAAAAATATACAAAGCGCAAGGAACAGTTCCCGAACGAAGAATCGTTGGAGCGCTTTTTAGTGACGCAGTTCGAAGACTATAATCAACGTTTCGCCACACGCTGCCACATCGGCTTCAATCAGGCCCGTGCAAAGCTAGAAGAAATGTTTGAGCAGCTGCACGAACCGGCAAACTAGACCGGGACGCGCCAGCGCGAAATTTGAGTGTGTAGGAAAGGGCTAGCCCTTTCCTACACACTCAAATCAACACTTCGAACAAGTACAATTGAATACACAGGTGATGAGTTCCCTTGAACGGGTGAATCGTCATTTACACAAAAATATTGACAGTACCATAAATCATGCTCAAATTTTAATTCTTGATATAGAGTGGGAGGGTTAATGATGCGCGTAAACATTACTTTAGCTTGCACAGATTGTGGCGAACGTAACTACATTTCTAAAAAGAACAAACGCAACAATCCGGAGCGTCTTGAACTTAAAAAATATTGCTCTCGTGAGAAGAAATATACTCTTCACCGTGAAACAAAGTAATTGCTCATTAAGCCAAAACCACAAGTGGTTTTGGCTTTCTACATTTTATCGTATAATGTTTAAAGGCGCTCGTTTGTAGACAATTCGCCTTTAAGGGAGGTTGGCCCACATGGATAAAACAACATTACGAAACAAGGTACGACAAGCGCTTGCAGCCATGAGTGAGGAAGCCTACTGTCATCAATCATTAGCTATAGTAAAAAAAGTGCTACAGGAGCCATATATAATAGAAGCAAAGACAATCGGTATAACCATTTCACATAAACCAGAAGTCGACACAATCTCTTTTATTGAAGAACTTTGGCAGCTTGGCAAAAAGGTTGCTGTGCCAAAATGTAACCCGAAAACAAGAGAAATGTCATTTTATGCCATTGAATCGTTTGCCCAGCTTGAAACTGTATATATGCATTTGCGTGAGCCTATTCCTGAAAGATGTGAATTTGTTGACGCAAATGACATGGATGTCATCCTTGTACCAGGTGTTGTTTTTGACGAGGCTGGTTATCGAATTGGCTATGGTGGTGGTTATTATGATCGCTATGTATTAAACTATAAAAAAGGAAAATTGATCTCTTTGCTATTTGACGAGCAGATTGTTCATCATGTTCCTACTGAAGCACATGATTGCCCAGTAGATATCATTGTCACACCAACAAAGCGCATTGATTGTCAACTACAACGAGGAGCGAAAGAAAATGGATAAAATGTTAGATATTTATGAACTTTTGAAAACATATGGCACTTATATTTATACACGCGATCCGATTGGCGATTTGGTGTTAATGGAGGACGAAATACGTGAGCTCTATAAAGCGAATGTCCTAGATATCAAAGATTACCAAATGGCATTATTGCTCATTCGACAGGAAGCGACAAGACTTCATATAGAAGCGCAACAAAAGTAATGTTTGAAAGAAAATAAAATTGGGTAGTGTAAAGAGGAAGTAATATAGATGTAATATGTATGTAATATTCTAAAGACAGTGGATTTCCGCTGTTTTTATGTTTTTAAGAAACTTTTTACATTGTAAAACGTATATATAGATATCTGGCGCATAGCAGAGCGTGGAGAAATAAATTCCAAAAGATATATGTTGCGAATCTGTAAAAAAAGGATTAAGATATATTTTGTTTCAGTAACAAAATGTAAAATTATTTTTTGTAAGGAACTCTCAATGAGTAAAAATGATTACAAATATTTCGTTGTGATAAACAAGAGCTTGTAACAGTGATGTCAGACTCCGATAAGAAAAGCTTGAGTTAGAGCTAAGTCTGTAGAAAGTGAAAAGTTCGTTTAGTGTAACCAAAATAGAAATAATTATTTTAGAATTTGCTCATTATGAGTAAGGAAATAGGGAGGATGTTAGGAATGAAATCAATAAAGTGGCCTAAACATTCATTTATGATACTAGCAATTATAACAACATGGATTAAAACGGTCATTGTGTATCACACAAGCTTTGAGATGAAAATTGAAAATGCCATGCAGCAATTTATTTTATTTATTAATCCATTAAGCTTCTTGCTATTTACGTATGGTTTGTCATTATTCTTTAAATCAGTAAAAGCCAGAAATCGTTACTTAATTACGGTCAGCATTATTTTGTCCATTGTATTATACGGAAATGTTGCGTTCTACCGATTCTACAATGACTTTATTACGCTACCAGTATTGTTCCAAACAAGTAACTTTAGTGACTTAGGAACGTCAGTAGCAGCGATTGTGGAGCCTTGGGATGTATTATATTTCGTGGATGTACTTATTTTAATTTTAGCGAATAAGTTTTTACCAAGAATGAAAGAAACATTCAAAATCAATGTTGAATTCCGTCGTGCATTCTTTGTATTAGCGGTTGCGATGTCATTCTTAAACTTAGGATTAGCAGAAACAGAGCGTCCACAACTTTTAACACGTAGTTTTGACCGCGAATTATTAGTAAAAAACATTGGGACGTACAACTATCATTTGTATGATATTTATATTCAATCGAAATCATCTGCACAACGCGCATTAGCGGATGGTAGTGAGCTTGTAGAAGTGAATAACTATATTCGCTCAAACCAAGCGGCTGTCAACCCAGAGATGTTTGGGAAATATAAAGATCGTAATTTAATCGTTGTTTCAATGGAATCATTACAAAATTTTGTCATTAATAATGATATGAATGGTCAAGAAGTTACACCATTCTTAAATTCTTTAACAAAAGATAAAGATACGTATTATTTTAGTAATTTCTATCACCAAACAGGCTTAGGAAAAACATCTGACTCAGAGTTTATTGTAGAAAACTCATTGTTTGGTTTAGGTCGTGGTGCAGTATTCTTTACACATGGCGGTAATACGTATAATTCAATGGCTGAACGCCTTGGAGAAAATGGTTACTTTACAAATGTCATGCACCCAAATAATAAATCATTCTGGAACCGTGACATGATGTATCAATCACTAAAGATTAATAAGTTTTATGATATAGATTCATATACAGTGGAAGAAGGGCAAGCTGTTAACTGGGGTATGAAAGATACTCCATTCTTAGAGCAATCAGCGGCTTTAATGAAGGAGATGCCACAGCCATTCTATTCGAGATTGATTACATTAACGAACCATTATCCATTTACACTGGACCCTGAGGATATTATGATTCCTGAATATGATTCAAACTCAGGTACATTAAATCGTTATTTCCAAACAGTACGTTATATGGATGAAGCATTAAAAGATTTCTTCCAAGCGTTAAAGGATCAAGGTGTTTATGAGAATTCGATTATTGTGATGTATGGCGACCATTATGGTATTTCTGAAAACCATAATAAAGCGATGGCACAATATTTAGAGAAAGATCAAATCACACCATTTGATAATGCAGAGCTACAAGAAGTACCTTTATTTATCCATATTCCAGGAGCTGGTGATGGTCAGGAAATGACAGAGGTATCTGGACAAATGGACTTACGCCCAACGATTTTACATCTTCTTGGTATTGAAACATCAAAGGATATGCAAATGGGCGCAGACTTGTTCTCTCCAGAACATGAGGACTTTGTTGTATTCCGTGATGGACGCTTTATCACTGATAAATACGTCTATGCGGGTGAAGTTTGCTATGACAAAGCGACTGGGGAAGAAATAGAAGACGGCGAGGCATGTCAGCCATATGCTGATCGTGCTACAACAGAGCTAGAAAACTCGGATGCCATTATTAATGGTGACCTGCTGCGCTTCTATGATGAAAAGACAGGTAATTTAAAGCAAGATTCCGTTAAATAATTAAAGCGATTCGTCCACTCCAAGAGGCCGAATCATCAAGAAAAACCAAACAATTGGGAAACACTTTTAATGGGCGTTTCACACAATCGTTTGGTTTTTTCTTTGGGTGAAAGCCCAAGAAAAAAGAGCCATCTCTAAATTAAGAGATCGCTCTTTTTCTGTCTAAATTTTAGTGTAATTTTGGTGGGTAACCGCTATGAATGATTGTCATGATGACAAACCAACCGAATACGGCAGCACTTAATAAGTTGAAAACAACGCTTAATAGGTTCTTTTCTTTAATTGCTTGGAATGTACCAACTACAGCTAAAATCGCTACTAGACCAAAAATAACCATTAATAAGTTCATAAAAAATAGACACTCCTTTCGACATCAGAAAATGAATGTCGCAAACAATATTCCTCCTTAATTGTAAACGTTCTATTTGTTTTTGTCGAGAACTAAAATAGCGTAAACTATGAACATTTATCGTCAAATTGTGGCAAAGCCTGTATAATAAAATATTGAGGTGATCACGATGATGAATGTACGAAGCTATGCGCTTGGGCCAGTCCAAACAAATTGCTATATCGTATCGAATAAAGAGAAGGAATGTCTTATATTTGATCCAGGTGAGGAAGCAGAACGTTTGATGAAAATGATTCGTAGCAATGGTTTAAAGCCATTATCGATCTTTTTAACACATGCACACTTTGACCATATAGGTGCTGTGGAAGCGGTACGTGAGGCTTTTCAGGTGCCTGTATGGATTCATGAGAAGGAAGTAAGCTGGCTTGGGGATCCCGCCAAAAATGGCTCCAGTAAATATGTGGCATTACCCGATTATATTGTTGCTCCACCAGCCGAAGAAAATATCATTAAAGAGGAACAATCATTTGAAATAAGCAATTTTAGTTTTAAAGCGATTTTTACGCCAGGCCATTCGCCGGGCAGTATTTCCTATATCTTTGAGAACGATGGCTTTGCGATTGTAGGAGATACATTATTTGAGCAGGGAATAGGGCGTACAGATTTATTAGGTGGCTCCACTAAAGTATTATTAACCTCTATTCATGAGAAATTACTAACGCTACCAGAGGATACTATTGTTTATCCTGGGCATGGCAGCTATACAACGGTTGGCGTAGAAATGGAAAGCAACCCATTTTTAAATGGTTTTTAGTGAGTATTGGTAGAAAAATTAAACAATTTCATTTATTTATGCTAGAATATAAATAGGTGATGTAAATGGAATTAATTTTACTATTATCGCTGATTACTGATGTGAATTATTTAATTCAACATAGTCCATTTATTAAAGTATACATTTATACTATATTTGATAAAATTTCTGTTTTTGACACGAATTTTGATGTAACGATGGATTTAACAGTCAATATAAATTTTGAAACAAAGATTTATTTATCGCATATCGCACTAAATAAATGGCTGAGAAAAGTAATTTACAGTAAATCCGATAATGATGAGGAATTAGCGGCCCTTTTATAAGATTAATTATAAAAAGGGAGATACGCATTCATGCTTGAACAATTAACACAACCATTGACAAATTTATTAGAGGTATTTTTTCATTTTACAGGAAGCTATATTTTGGCAATTGTACTGCTTACAGTGCTTATCCGTTTAATTCTCATGTATCCAAATTTCAAGTCTTATAAATCTCAACAAGTGGTTACGCAAACTACTCAAGGGAATAAGGAGCAATTAGCTGCATTACAATCAAAGTTAAACCAAGCGACAACAGACGAAGAACGGAAAGCGTATCAACTGCAAATATCGCAAATAATGATGGAGAACTTTTCAGGGATGAAAACGGGCTGTCTAACAGCGCTTATACAAATTCCGATTCTAACGGGCTTGTATTTGACCATTTCTAAAAACAATGCGATTATGCATGAGAGCTTATTATGGTTTAACCTCGGCTCTACAGATATCTTTATGGCCATTATTGCAGGTTTAGCGATGATGGTTCACATGTATTTATCGTTTAAACTAGCAGAAAATAGTCAACCACAAATGGCAATGATGATGTGGATCATGCCGGTGATGATTGTATTTTCATCATTATTTATGCCATCAGCCATCTCGTTTTACTGGACGGTATCCTCTATATGGATGATTGTCCAAACCATTGTCTTTCATCAATATAAACCTAAGCTAACTTCTTAAATTATCAATCCCCCTCGCCTGAAGGGGGATTTTATTATGCTTCTGAAAAGTGAGCAACAAAAAAGCGTGCCTCATATTGAACATGAGACACGCAATTTTTTGATTAATGACCGCCACCAGGTACGTGAATGAATGTTGTATAGTATGTGAAGCCAGCGAAGAATACAGTTAAATATGCTCCGAAAATGTACATGTACATACGTTCTGAAAGGTTTAAGAAGCCTAATAATAAGAATAAACCTGTATTACCTACGAATAATAGCGATACCTCGTTCATACCACCAAGGTAGAACATAACGGCAAAAATACCTGTCCAGAAAGCCATAACTTTATACATATTATCCATGAAGATTTCCCCTCCTTTTGCCCACGACACAATAATCTCTTACTCATTATAAATGATATGAAAGGTGTCTGTAAACTGGAACTTCTGCTTCTTTGTGACAAACAAATGGATTTTTTAACTAGCGATCGATTTCTGTCACGTTTATTTCATATTTACATAAATCACAATTATGTATCATACTTTCCATTTGCACAAATTCATTGTTTGAAAATAATGCATCTAGTTGCCCCTTTAAATAGGATTCATGTAATGAACAAACAATTTCGGAATGAGCAGACAACTGCTCCTGGAATGGACAATTAAAAATGGAGAATATTACTTTTTTTCCTTGCTCAGTTTGCTGAACTTGCGGAATATAGCCAATTAATGCAGCATTATCTGTTAATAGCTGAAGCTTATCATCGAAGGAAAGGGAATTACTTAATGTTAATTCAGCATTTATATAGTTCTTCATTTGCTGATAGCCGTCTTGGTAGCTAATTTCCTGACATTTTGTTAATGCTGATGGACCAATGTCCTGCACTAATTGAATTGTCCATTTTAATAAACGATCCTCATCACGTCTTGGAAACGAGAGGGATACACCTTTTTCGGAGGCTTTATAAACACGTCCTGGTCTACCGCCTTTGCCTGTTTTCACAAAATCAGCAGAGATAATATTAATTTCGGCAAGCTTTGTTAAATGAAGCCTAGCAACATTTGGATGAATGCCAAATTTATCTGCAATATCTTGGACTGTAACCGTTTTCTTTTCTTTTAGAATATACTCATAAATCGAGTATCTTGTTTCATCAGCGAGTGTACTAGTAATTTTTAATGGATGGATCATATGCTTCACCTCTTTAAATTTTTTGATTGTTATTCGTCTACCAGGTGCTAGGAAAATAATCATGATATTTCTATTATATTGTATTATTGAAAAAGATACAGTTCATTTCTGTATAAATAATAATTTTTTCATGTATTTATTTTTTATTATAGTAACCATTTGTGATGAAGATGCACTGAAAAATAGTAAAACACAAGCGAAGGCGCTTAATTTTGTATGTGTAAGAAATAATAAAAAATTACATAAGGTACAATCTTTCATGAATGGTTTAGCGATCAAAAATGGAAAATCTAATGGTGAAGCAACGCTGATTGATCATCACTAAAATACTTTAGATAAGTATGGTGCAATACCATTAAAGTATGCTATAACTTTATCGAAGAGAGGAAAGTGTCTAGTTCAAATGATCCATTAAATGGTTTTTGAAAGTGTACAAAGGAGGCTTATGATGAAAGTAGATTGTTTAGTTGTGGATGATGAAATGGCTTTAGCTGAAACGACCTGTGAATATTTTAATATGTTTGAGGTCAAAACAGCATTTGTGACAAGTGCGGCGGAATGTGAGCGTTTTTTGGAGGAACACGAATCATCATTAATTCTTCTCGATATCAATCTTGGGCATGAGTCGGGGTTTGATTTATGTAAAAAATTGCGTAAAACAACGCAAATTCCAATTCTATTTATTAGTGCCCGTTCCAGCGATGATGATGTTTTAATTGCGCTGAACATAGGCGGGGATGATTACATACAAAAGCCCTATACTTTAAGTATTTTACTAGCAAAGGTCAAAGCTGTACTTAAAAGATATGGTAGTGGTTCTAGCAACCAACAAGAGGTTTTGACATTTGGACAAATTCAAATGGATACAAAACTTCATCGTATGCGGGTAAAGGGTGTTGATATTCAACTAAAAATGATGGAATATAAACTGCTGCATTATTTGGCAAAAAATAAAAATCGTATCATCACAAAAGATGAGTTGTTTCAAAATGTTTGGGGCGATTCCTTTGTAGGCGATGGCACGCTTAATGTACATATTCGGCATTTACGTGAGAAAATTGAAGAGGATCCCAAGAACCCGCAATTGATTAAAACTGTATGGGGGACAGGCTATATTTTAGAGGATACAAGCGGATGAAAATAAAATGGCTCATTATAATGATTGTAGTGGTTTTTGCTGTCGGCATTACTTGCTCAACCATCATTATTAACAATAAGAATACTGAAGAAGTGGATCTTATCGCCATAAATGATCTGGTCAAAACAGTTGAAAAAAATTGGGGACAAATTCAGGAAGAAACTTTTCACAGCAGTAGCATACTCCAGCCATATTCAATTATAGATGCCTCTGAAAACGTGATTTACCAA
Source organism: Lysinibacillus macroides (assembly GCF_001281525.1). Classification (GTDB taxonomy): domain Bacteria; phylum Bacillota; class Bacilli; order Bacillales_A; family Planococcaceae; genus Lysinibacillus; species Lysinibacillus macroides. The sequence continues at coordinate 961,583 of NZ_LGCI01000005.1, forward strand.
ACATTAGATACTTCTTTTCATCATATATACGATGCCATAAAAAATAGGGATATAGTGATAGATGTAAAAAAAGATAACGAAATAGTAGGAAAAATCATTATCCATAATAACGAACAAGAAATAGTGGAACAAATGAAAAGTGAACTAGTCAAATCCATTTGTGTGATTTTTACTTTATTAATGATCATTAGCATTCTTTATATTACCTATATTTACAGGGCCTTATTAAAACCGTTTCAGCAGCTTCAGGCTTTTGCCGCAAATGTGGCGAGGGGTCATTTCGATATACCTTTAAATATGGGCAAGAACAATTACTTTGGCGCATTTACGGAAAGCTTTGATCTATTACGGGAAGAGCTTGATGCTGCTCGTCAAAGAGAGTATGAATCCAATCGCAGTAAGAAGGAGTTAGTTGCCACATTAAGTCATGATATTAAGACACCTGTTGCCTCCATCAAGGCAGTTAGTGAATTGATGCTGATGCAGGCAAAGGAGGACAAGGTCATAAAGCAGGTGCAGACGATCTCCTCAAAGGCAGAGCAAATTAATTTGCTTGTGACGGATATGTTCCACGCTACGTTGGAAGAACTACAACAATTAAAGTTAACGGTAACTGAGCAATCGAGCGAAATCCTTGTAGAGATGATTGAAAATGTTAATTATGATCATCAAATCGTCTATGATGCTATTCCACCATGCATTATTTTAACAGACCCCTTACGTATGCAGCAGGTAATAGACAATATTATTAGTAATTCCTATAAATATGCAGGCACAAAGGTCATCGTTAAGTCGCAAATTAATAACGGTTATCTCGAACTCCATATGATAGATTTCGGATGTGGCATTAGTGAAGAAGAATTGCCCCTATTGTTTAATAAATATTATCGCGGAAAAAATGTTGAAGGGAAGAATGGTTCAGGGCTTGGTCTCTATATCTCAAAATATTTTATGGAAAATATGCAGGGCCATATTCACTGTTACAACCGCCAAGATGGTTTTACAGTTGTCTTAAAAATTAAACTGGCATAAGAATTAAGGATTAGTTAAGAATTGCCTAAAGATTGGCTAAGAATTTATTTTGTATGATAAGGCTGTAATCTTCATTACAGTCTTTTTTGAATTGAATATAAAGGAGCGTACAAAAAATATGACAAAGGCAATTATTAAAACAGAGAAGCTATGTAAAACCTTCTCAAGCGCCGGAATTCAACAGCATGTATTGAAAAATTTGGATATTTGTTTGCTAGAAGAGGATTTTACCATCATTATGGGGAGTTCAGGCTCTGGGAAATCGACGCTGCTTTATGCTATGAGTGGTATGGATAAGCCCACATTAGGCACAATTGATTTTGCAGGCGAAAATTTAGCGAAATTAAACAACGACCAGCTGGCGGTATTTAGACGAAATCATTGTGGTTTTGTCTTTCAGCAAATTTATTTATTAGACAATATGAGTGTGCTTGATAATGTACTGGCAAGCGGTCTGTTAGTGAATAAAAATAAGCGTGAAGTTGAAGAAAAAGCGAAAGAATTATTAAATCAAGTAGGAATCGGCGAAAATGCATGGTCTAAGTTCCCAACACAGCTTTCTGGCGGGGAGGCGCAACGAGTTGGAATTGTTAGAGCATTAATAAACAGCCCGAAATTATTGTTTGCGGATGAACCAACCGGTGCGTTAAATTCAGCAGCTAGTACTAGTGTTCTGGATGTATTTACCGATGTCAATCGTAACGGGCAAAGTATCGTGATGGTCACGCATGATATGAAAACTGCGTTGCGCGGAAATCGGATTCTCTATTTGCGGGATGGTGTTATTTGCGGTGACTTGCAGTTAGGTACATACAGCGAGAAAGACAATGTCGAGCGCCATAAAAAGCTCAAAAATTTCCTTGCAGAAATGGGGTGGTAAGGTGAAGATCATCAACCTAGCGATGGCGAATATTCGAAAAAGCAAATCTGCGACCTTTTCTTTATTTATCTTTATTTTGGTCGCTGCTTTACTTTTGAATATCGGTTTAATGGTTATTACACAAATCAATACATTTTTTGAAAGTAAAGCTGAACAATTAAAAGATCCTCACGCAATAATAATGATGGATTATGCAAATTATCATTCAAGTTATGGAGAATTTATAACGAAATATCCTGGGGTGACAGAGTCAGAAACAGAAGAAATGATCAGAATGAACATGGCTAAATTTAACTTTGGCAATAGTGAATTATCGACTAATGTCATTATTTTTAATGCGGATACAAAACGTAGTATTGGCCCGTTAAATTTGATAGAAAAACTGAATACATATAGTTCTCATGATATTTTTGTGCCGTATAGTTTTAAAACAAATGGTGGCTATCAATTAGGTGATCACTTTACCATCACCTATCAAGACAAGGAATATGAGTATCGAATTGGAGGATTTTTTGAAACAACGATGATGGGTACGAATAACATGGGCGTTATGAAATTTATGTTGCCGGAACCTTCCTATTTAAAATTGGCAGACGAATTAAGTACCCAATCAGAAGGCTTGGTTATATCTGCAATATTGGACGATCAAACACAATCATCAACGTTAAAAAACAATTTTTTTAAAGAATTCCACCAATCAATAGAAGTGAATGCTAATATTTGGGGATTAGATATTGAACAAGTGAAAAGTGTAACTACATTAACGATTAATCTTCTAGCGACAATACTGGTAGCATTTGCAATAATAATTGTACTTGTTTCACTCATTGTCATTAAATTCCGAGTTGCAAATAGTATTGAAGATGGTGTGGAAAATATTGGGGTACTTAAAGCGATTGGTTACACAAGTAGGCAAATTCTTTCATCGATGATTCTACAATTTATCTTCATTGCTCTTTGTGGAAGTGTGATAGGAATTGCGCTGTCATATGTTCTTATGTCTTTCTTCGGAAGTATTATTTCAACGTTATCTGGTTTAATATGGACGCAAACATTTGGTCTTATGGCTAATTTGATCAGTATTTTCTTTGTTACACTTGCTGTTTTAATCGTTACACTACTATCCGCCTTTCGTGTTAAGAAAATTCTGCCTGTTGCAGCACTTCGTGGCGGCATTCAAACGCATAACTTTAGAAAAAATCGTGTTCCATTGGAAAAAGCGAGAGGTGGACTTCATTTCTTACTTGCGATTAAATCAACACTTGCAAATGCAAAACAAAATATGATGATTCTTTTCATCATTATTGCACTAACTTTTGCCTCTGTCTTTTCAGCAGTGTCCTATTATAACATTGCGTCAGATAAGACGGCATTTGTGGACTTATTCGGTGTAGAACCTGCAAATGTGTATGTAATTATCAAACCAGATGTAGATATAAGAGAACTTTTGAGTCATATTGAACAAATGGAATATGTACGGAAAGTGAATCTATTGGATAAAATTCAAACGAAAATTGATGGTCAAATCGTGTATACAAATGTTACGAATCATTATGACCGGTTAGAAAACAATATCGTCTACGAAGGTCGCCAGCCAAAATATGAAAATGAAATATCCATCTCTTGGGTTGTATCAAACCAAATTAATAAAGGAATTGGGGATACAGTTGAAGTAGAGTTTGAGAATGAAACAGCTAGTTTTCTAGTAACTGGAATCAGTCAATTAATTCATCATTCAGGCCAGGTAGCCGCATTAACATTAGAAGGAATTCAACAATTACAAACAAACTATAAAGGATTTACCCTTAATGTTTATTTAGATGGTATATCGAACAAAGATTTTATCAAAAATGTCCAAGAGCAATATGGGGATTATCTAGTTGGAACAGTAGATATCGATGAAAATATAGAGAGCGAAACAAGTATGTATACAGATGCAGTGTTTGCTGTGCTACTGACGGTTCTAGCCATCACCGTGCTAGTTGTTGTCATGATTCTATATCTGGTCATTAAAACAATGATTATTAAGCGTAAAAAGGAATTTGGTGTGATGAAAGCTATCGGCTATTCAACAATGCAACTAATGCATCAAATCGCCATCAGCTTTCTACCAGTTATCATTACGGGCGTTACAATTGGGGGTGCGCTTGGTTACTTTTTCACTAATCCAGTGCTTGCTGTATTACTATCAAGTGCAGGCGTAAAACGTTTGGATTTTACCATCCATTTACCGACCGTTCTACTACTTTGCATTGGAATCCTTCTATTAGGCTATCTGGTTTCCATGCTGGTATCTTTAAAAATCAAAAAAATTACGGTTCACAGTTTAATGACAGAATAATAGCAATCGCTCATCTCTGACAGGAGCCTGCTGTAGAGCAATAATAAAGTGGTTTCATTTACAAGAGCCTTACTACATGAGATATGTAATAAGGCTCTTAAAAATTGTTTAATTCTTGTTAAAAACAGTTCAATTCCCTTTATTGTATGCTTAAGCATGTCTGAAAACTATAGATCCCCTCAATCATCTTTTCATCATCTCTCTTACGTATACTTATTTAATAGTTCTTCGGGAATATGACAGTAATCATTTGGACATCTAGCTAACCTATCTTGATGTTCTTCTGCACTTCTTATGTAGTTTGTAAGTGGTAATACTTCAACAACGATAAGGTCGGAATCATTTCTCTCACCAATAAACGCCTTCGCCTCTTGTAAATGTTCGGGCTTTTCACTATAGACGCCTGTTCTGTATTTCTCACCAACATCCTGTCCTTGCTTATTCAAGCTGTAGGGATCAATGATTTCAAAAAAATACCCCATTAATTCCCTGATTGTGACAACTGTCGGATCAAATTCTGTTTTTACACATTCAGCATACCCATCATAATCCTCCTCAAGCGTATGACTTGTTCCATTCGCTCTACCTGCCTCCGTAAACGTAACGCCAGGTAAAGTTTTTATAAAAGCTTGTACGCCCCATAAACATCCACCTGCAAAATATACTACTTCCATATTGACTCTCCTTCTTGTTTAAAAAATAAAAATTTCATTCCAAGTAAATGGGACGAGAAAGATGTAATTACTAAGTTTGCTACATATTCGAATAATGACAAATTTGATTATTCCCCATTATGACCCGATTGTTGAACACTAGTCAAACAACTATATTATTTTTAAATTGGTTTTATTGTAAATTAACTATACTATAATCATGAGAGGACACTATGTTCAATATATGAGCATATATCCTCTTTTTTGTACATAGTTGATATATTAAAAAGGATGTATAATAATTATCAAAAAATTAAACATTGTTATTGTTGGGGGACGTAGCCTAAGCGTCAAAAAGAATGGATCTTGTAGATGCAGTAATGAAGGTGCAAGAAGGAATTTTAGAGGATAACAGTAGGAGATACATGTTAGTGGATGGTGAAGGTTTTCCAGTTCTTCCTGAAAACCGAATTTCACATTTTCCTATCCTATGACAAGGTGTTTGTTATTTGGAAGGAATTTGTAACTTTTTAATAGAATAATTTATAGAGATAATAAATTTTTACACATAAGGAGATAAGACGATGACAAAAAATAAATTACTAAGAATGGATAATGTCAGCATCGTTGTAGAATCCCTTGATGACGCAATCTCTTTCTTTGAGGAGATTGGCTTGAACCTCGAAGGGCGAGCCACTGTCGAAGGTGAATGGGCTGGCCGTGTAACTGGATTTGGTTCTCAGTGCGTAGAGATTGCTATGATGGTTACCCCGGATGGCCATAGTCGACTTGAACTTTCGCGATTTCTCAGCCCGCCTACTATAGCAGATCACCGGACTGCTCCTGTAAACGCTCTCGGTTATCTACGCGTTATGTTCACCGTTGAAGACATTGATGAAATGGTATCGAGACTCACTAAGCATGGTGCTCAGCTCGTTGGCGAAGTGGTTCAGTACAAGGACTCGTATCGACTCTGCTACATTCGTGGAGTCGAAGGACTGCTAATCGGTTTGGCGGAACAGCTCGGTAACAAATAAGTAAGCGGCTAGTACGTATCACTCCTTATTTTTTTGATTTAGATATTGATAAAGCAACTTAAACAACTTTTTTATCTATGCATACCAACCTACATGAATTGCTATTATTTTAAACAAGAGAGGATGAAAACAGTCAGCTGATAATTGTTTATGCTGGCTGCTTTGATCTTGCTTCAGCAGATGTCCAAATGTCTGCTGAAGGAAATACAAGAATTTTGATGAAAAGGCTGAAAACTCTACTTTCTCACGTATTTTTAGCGCAAATTTTTATTTTCAGCAAAGGGCTTTTCTACTGCCAACTTTCTATTTATACTAGGGATAACGAATAGGGCGGTCATATTCGCATGAACTAGAAGAGAGGTGCATGTAATGCAAAGTTTTGAAACGGTTGTTGAACAAAAATGCGAGCAGCTTTTACTAAAAGCCTATCATTTTGGTGCATCCGATGTATTGCTGGTGCCAGGAAGTATAAAATACCAGCTCTATTTTCGAAAATATGATAAGCTCCTGCAAGCAGGTGATCTACCTCATGACCTAGCTGAACGAATGATATCGTATTATAAATTTCTTGCAGAGTTAGATATTAGTGAGCGCCGTAAACCCCAAAGCGGCTCCTTTCAAAAAGCGATGGAGCAAAATCCTTACGCCTTTCGCGTATCAACACTCCCCTCGGTATTCTTAAAAGAAAGCTTAATTATCCGATTACTTCTTCAAAATCATACCTTCCCACTAACTTCCCTTTGTTTTTCCGAAAGTGCAGCACAGCAATTAATGACACTTGTGCAAAGTAAGCAGGGCATTTTGTTTTTTACAGGTGCAACAGGCTCTGGCAAATCTACCTCGCTGTATTCTTTAATTCAATATTGTTCTACAGAATTACAGCGACATGTTATTTCCTTAGAAGACCCTGTAGAAAATAGCCAAGCAAATTTACTGCAAATTCAAGTAAATGAGCGAGCAGGCGTTACATATGCCACAGGGCTAAAAGCGATTTTACGGCACTCTCCCGATGTCATTATGATTGGTGAAATTCGGGATAGGGAAACGGCGAAAATTGCAATCGAGGCAAGCTTAACTGGTCACCTAGTCCTTGCAACGATTCATGCAAAAGATTCCATTAACTGTCTTTATCGTTTAATGGACTTAGGTGTATCCATTGAGGAGCTTCGGCAAACAGTGATTGGCATTGTTGCTCAGCTACTTTTCCAAGCACCAACTATACACGAAGAACGTCGTGCCATTTATGAAATTTTAGATGATGGCTATTTAAGTAAGGCCATTGCTGCTATAGCAGCAAAGACGCCTTATGAGCTTCCTTATGAACGAACATTAATGGGGCAAAAAGAATTATTGGAGAATCAGCAATATGCGGTTACAAACATATATTGATCGGCTACTTCTTCAGTATAAAAAGGCAACAAAATGGCGGGTAAGGGAGCAGGCTCAATTTTTCAACCGCTTATATGTGCTAATGCAAGAGGGCTATTTATTTCCACAGGCGATTGCGATGCTGTTACCTCATCATATTGAGTCATATCAGGATATACAACAGCAAATTGATGACAAGCTGAGGCAGGGAGTAGGGGTAACAGGCATACTTGAAACATTGCAGCTAAGCAAGCAGCATTTAGTGGCAATTACGGTAGCCGAAAATAATGGCCATATGATGGAAGCATTACAGGGTGTTGCTAGGCAGCTAGCGATAAGTGAGCAAACCAAGAAAAAGTTGATTAAGCTGCTTGCCTATCCGATTATATTGATTTTCTTTTTATTAGTATTATTCTTCGTCTTCCGCACCGTATTCCTACCAAATATTGAAAGAATAACAACAAGTCGTACAGCCGAAACAGAAGCAGCAACCATAGCTTTATCGAATATGTTACTGCATATACCAGATGCGGTAATTGTCGTTGCATTTGTGACACTTTGTCTAGCATGGCTTTGTCGCTTCTTACTTAAACGACAAGCTATTACTACGCAGCTTACCATCCTCTTAAAGATTCCATTCCTACAAAGCTATTTTAGGCTAACGCTAACAAGACAATTTGCTGCCTATTTAGGAAGCTTGCTTCAAAGTGGTTTTTCATTACAGGCGAGCCTTCAAATTTTAGAGGAACAGCAGCTTCAGCCTTTTCTGCAAAATCTTTCACAGCGTCTAAAAGAAAGGGTTATTTTCGGAGAATCCTTAGCACAGGCAGTCAAGATGCTCGCTGTGTTTCAGCAGGACTTTCCCGTTTTTATAGCGCATGGTGAGCAAAGTGGTTATTTAGGAAAAGAGCTAGTATTGTACGGTGATTTATTAATGGACAAGCAGGAGCAGCTTTTCCAGAAAGTGCTCGCACTTGTACAGCCTACCTTCTTTATTTTAATTGCCATATGCATCATAGCAGCTTATATGAGTTTATTACTGCCAATCTATCAGATGATTGAAATCGTATAGGAGGAAATAATGAAGTATACAAAACAACAAAAAGGTTTTACTTTAATTGAAATGTTAATCGTATTGTTAATTATATCTATTTTAATTCTAATTACTATCCCAAATGTTACCAAACACTTTGCCACGATTGATGAGAAGGGATGTACTGCTTATATTAGCATGGTGCAAGGTCAGGTTGAGGCTTACCGCGTGGATTTGATGACGTATCCAACATTGGATGATTTGGTAAAGGAGGGCTATCTGAAAGAAAATGAAACGTCATGTCCAAACAAAGAAGAAATTGTGATTACCAACGAAGGTGAGGTACGTTTAGCGAATGCTGACTCAGAGGCGGGTTCAGGTGGCTAATGAGGCAACGTCAACATGAAGCAGGCTTTACGCTGCTTGAAATACTAATTGTTCTCGTAATTGCGATGAGCCTCACGGCAATTGTTCTTAAATTTTCCTGGAAAATAGCTGAAGCAAAGGAATTAGAGCGTTTTTTTACACAAATTGAATTAGATATTCACTATATTCAAACCTACAGCATGGATCAACGCCAATATATAGCGATGACATTTGAAAGTGGAGCCAATCGCTATGTCATTCAAAAAGGTGTTTTTGCGAATTTATATGTACGCCCCTTTCCAAAAGGAGTTAAATTTTTACCTGATGAAAGTTCTATATATAGGCTTATTTATAATTACAGTGGCAATGTGATGACAGCTGGCACACTGACATTTAAAACGCCACAAGGGTATAAAAGAGTGATTATTACACTAGGACGAGGGAGAGCTAGAGTTGAATGAGTTAGGATATTCATTTGTAGAAACAATTGCAGCCATAGTTATTTTCATGTTGCTTTGCACATCTTTATTGCCAATTAGCTATACCATGAAAACCAATCTTACCAATAAAAAGATGGAGGTGATAGCGGCTGAAACGGCTTATGAGGGGCTAAAGCAATATCAAGCCTACGAACAAACAGCAGGCTCCAGAACAGTTGAACAGGCTACTTATCAATGGCAATATAACGATGGACAAGGCATTTGCGTAAGCTTTCATAATATGCGTGAGCCTCGTCAAAAATGTATTCAGCTAACAGGTGAAGTTTATGAATGAGAAGGGCTATACATTATTAGAAGCTTTGTTTCAGTTAGTGGTATTTGTCTTGGTCTCTCATCTTTTTGTACTAATAATGGTATGGTTTGCTGACATGACCTCAACCATGCTAACAGATGAACAGTCAGAATGGGAGCTTTTTGTGTATGACTTAAATAGATATCTACATGAAGTTTCGACGTTTTCCATTCGTGATGATCATAAAAGAATCACCTTTCAACGAGGAGAAATTGTTTATCATATTGATTGTTATCGCAATCTTATTCGAGAACAAGTAAACGGTGGACATGTGCCACTGTTAAATGGTGTTGATGCCTGTCAATTTCGCTATATAGACAATAGGCTGACAGTTGCTGTCAAATTTCCTAGCGGTATGCAAAAGGAGCGAACCTTCTATGTGGCAATTATTGAAAAATGACAGAGGGGCTATTTTTTTAATCGCAATTGCATTATTATTTTTTGTAACTACTTTTGTTCTTGCGTATTGTATGTCTTATGAAATGCAGTTTCGAACTTATGATAGGCTAGAAAAATTGAATGTTCGAGCTACGATAAATTTATTAGGACAAATTTTGTCAGACAGTGTAGAATCGTAGTTATAAGAAGGTGATCCGAATTGCGAAAAATATATTTAGTTGGCTTTATGGGCAGCGGAAAAAGTGCGTTAGGAAGACGTTTAAGCTATTTGTTAAAGATGCCATATTATGATATGGATCATGAGATTGTGCGACAGCAGGGGATGACCATTCCAGAAATCTTTGAAAAATACGGGGAGGCACGCTTTCGAGAAATAGAAACAGCCTTTTTGAAAAATTTTCGAGACGAGGCTTGTATTATTTCTACAGGTGGTGGGGTTGCCATGAACGCTGAGAATCGAAAAATTATGAGACGCAGTGGATTGGTATTTTTTCTGGATGCGTCGTTTGAAGATATTTATAAACGTATTCAGCATGACCTAAATAGACCAATTGTTCAAAGTTCTACAAAGGAGGAGCTCGAAAAACTGTATCATTACAGAAGAAAATTTTATCGTGATGCAGGGCATATTCAGGTGCTAACAGAAGGCAGAACCATTCGCCAAATTTTAGAGTATTTAGTATTTCAAGTGAAAAGGTTGAAAGGCGAACGATAATTACTTATTATTTTATTATCGTTCGTGTTTTGCTATCTTTTTAAAAAATGATTGCCTTTCCAATGCATTTAATGTTAGGATATAGACAAATAAGTAACGAAATGTTCATTGAATACTAAATAGTACCAAGATTTATCTTGGGCGGATGATTGTGCGGGGAGAGCGCGTGTAGACGTCACCGAAGGAGCAAGTAGCAATGGGCTATGAATCTCTCAGGTAAAAGGACTCGTACAAGACGCAACTCTGGAGAGAGCTGTAGTATAACAAGCACAGCCACCAAAGGGGAAAGCCGACTAATTGGCAATGTTAAAGCGTGCGAGTCAGTTTGGTGTAACTTTCAGGTGCAAGGACAGAGAATCCCGAAAAGGGGTTCGTCTGTCTTTTTTTATGTCTTTTAAGTCAAAATACAGACGAACTACTACCAGTAAACATGTAACAAACAATAAGGGGGCAAAAATGAATGACAAATGAATTAAAACGTACACCTCTATTTGAAGAATACGCAAAATATGGTGCAAAGACAGTTGACTTCGGTGGATGGGAGCTACCTGTTCAATTCTCTTCTATTAAAGATGAGCATGATGCGGTGCGACATCGTGCAGGCTTATTTGATGTATCCCATATGGGTGAAATTTTAGTAACGGGTCCTGATGCACTCAACTTTTTACAAAATCTTTTATCCAATGATGTATCAAAAATTGTTGATGGCCAAGCGCAGTATACGGCAATGTGCTATGAAGATGGTGGCGTTGTGGATGATTTATTAACATATAAATTAGCTGACAATCACTATTTATTATGTGTTAATGCAGCCAACATTGAAAAAGACTATGATTGGATGATGGAAAATCAACACCAATATGATGTGATGATTGATAATCAATCTGATGCCTATGCACAAATTGCTCTTCAAGGACCATTAGCAGAAGAAGTTCTTCAATCCCTTACTTCGACGGATGTAAGTGCCATTAAATTTTTCCGCTTCCAAAGGGATGTTGAGGTTGCAGGACATAAAGTATTAGTGTCTCGCAGTGGCTACACAGGTGAAGATGGCTTTGAATTATATGGCGCTCCAGAAGACATCAAAGCGCTTTGGGGTAAAATTTTAGAGGCAGGTCAAGAAAAAGGTGTTGTTCCAGCTGGACTAGGATGTCGTGATACACTTCGTTTTGAAGCTGGGCTACCACTATATGGTCAAGAGCTATCAGCAACAATTTCTCCATTAGAGGCTGGTATTGGCTTTGCTGTGAAATTAAATAAAGAAGACTTTATTGGTCATGAAGCATTAGTAGCACAAAAGGAAAATGGTCTACCACGCAAACTTGTAGGCATTGAAATGATTGATAAAGGCATTCCACGTCATGGCTACAAAGTGTTTAAGGATGGTCAAGAAATCGGTGAAGTGACAACGGGTACACAGCTTCCTTCCTCAAAACGTAATGTTGGTCACGCATTAATTGACAGTCAATTCGCAACAATCGGAACTGAGCTAGAAATCGAAATTCGTGGTAAGCACTTAAAGGTAGTAACAGTAGAAACACCGTTTTATAAGCGTTCAAAATAATAGTTGAAAAGAGGGACCTACATTTATGAAACATCGTTATTTACCAATGACGGAGCAAGATCAAAAAGACATGTTAGACGTAATCGGTGTATCCTCAGTTGATGAATTATTCGAGGATATTCCTGAGAAAGTCCGTTTTAAAGGTCTTTATGAGATTAAAGAAGCAAAATCAGAATCTGCTTTATTAAAAGAATTAACGGCACTTGCTGCAAAAAATAAGGACACAAATGCCAATGTATCATTTTTAGGTGCAGGCGTTTATAACCACTATAAACCAGTAATTGTAGACCATGTCATTTCTCGTTCAGAATTTTATACAGCTTACACACCTTATCAACCAGAGATTTCACAAGGTGAGCTACAAGCTATCTTTGAGTTCCAAACAATGATTGCCGAGCTAACGGGTATGGATCTTGCTAACTCCTCTATGTATGACGGTGGTACAGCTTTAGCAGAAGCGGGTATGCTAGCGGCTGGTCATACGCGCCGTAAGAAAATTTTAGTATCAGAAGCAGTACATCCAGAATATCGTGATGTTGTGGCTACATATGCCTATGGTCAATCTATTGAAGTGGTAACAATTCCACAAAAAGATGGTGTGACAGATGTAGATGCATTAAAAGAGCTTATCGACGACAATACGGCAGCAGTTATTGCCCAATATCCAAATTTCTTTGGCCAAGTGGAGGATATTCAAGTGCTCGGGGATATTGCCCATGCAGCGAAAAGCTTATTCGTTGTCTCTTCTAACCCACTGGCATTAGGCATTTTAACGCCTCCTGGTCAGCTAGGCGCTGATATCTGTGTAGGGGATGCGCAAGTATTCGGCATTTCTGAAGCATTTGGTGGTCCGCACTGTGGTTTCTTTGCGGTGACAACGAAATTAATGCGTAAGGTGCCAGGTCGTCTTGTTGGTGAAACAGTGGATGGTGAAGGTCGTCGTGGCTATGTATTAACACTACAAGCGCGTGAACAGCATATCCGTCGTGATAAAGCAACTTCAAATATTTGTTCGAACCAAGCACTTCTTGCACTTGCAGCTTCTGTGGCAATGACTGCTCTAGGTAAACAGGGCATTCGCGAAATGGCTACGCAAAATATTGCGAAAACACGTTATGCGAAAAATGCCTTTGAAGCAGCAGGCTTTACAGTAGCATTCCAAGGCGCACACTTTAACGAAATCGTTGTGAAAACGAATAAATGTGTCAAGGAAATCAATAAAGGCTTAATCGAAAAGGGTATTATCGGTGGTTATCCTTTAGGTCAAAATTATGACTCTCTTAAAAATCATGTGCTAATCGCAGTTACTGAATTACGCACAAAAGAAGAAATTGATGCACTTGTTGCAGAAATGGGGGCTCTTCATGCATAACGAAAATCAATCACTCATTTTTGAAATTTCAAAAGAAGGTCGCGTTGGCTATAGCTTAGAGGCACTTGATGTACCTGAAGTAGACCTAGCAGAGTTATTACCTACAAACCTAGTACGTGCTGAAGCGGCAGAATTACCTGAAGTGTCTGAGCTTGATATTATGCGTCATTATACAGCACTTTCTCGTCGAAACCATGGGGTAGACTCTGGCTTCTATCCGCTTGGCTCTTGTACAATGAAATATAATCCAAAAATTAACGAAGCCGTTGCACGTCTTTCAGGCTTTGCTAATGTTCACCCATTACAGGATGAATCGACAGTACAGGGTGCAATGGAGCTTCTCTATGATTTGCAAACTTCTTTAGTAGAAATTACAGGCATGGATGAGGTCACATTACAGCCAGCAGCAGGGGCTCATGGTGAGTGGACAGCATTAATGATGATTCGTGCATTCCATGAAGCAAATGGCGAAGGTCACCGTAACAAGGTTATCGTGCCTGACTCAGCTCACGGTACAAACCCAGCATCCGCAACAGTTGCAGGCTTTGAAACAGTTACAGTTAAATCGGATGAAAATGGCTTAGTGGATATTGAAGATCTACGCAAAGTGGTAGGGCCTGATACGGCTGCATTGATGCTCACAAATCCGAATACATTAGGCTTATTTGAAGAAAACATTATCGAAATGGCAGAGCTTATTCATGAGGTTGGCGGGAAGGTCTACTATGATGGGGCGAACCTAAATGCTGTTATGAGTAAAGCACGTCCTGGCGATATGGGCTTCGACTGTGTGCATTTAAATCTGCATAAAACATTTACAGGTCCACACGGTGGAGGTGGTCCAGGTTCTGGTCCAGTAGGCGTAAAAGCAGATTTAATTCCATTCCTACCAAAGCCAGTATTAGTAAAAACAGAAGAGGGCACATACCACTTTGACTATGAGCGTCCACAATCAATTGGTCGTGTTAAACCGTACTACGGCAACTTTGGTATCAATGTACGTGCTTACACATATATTCGTACAATGGGTCCAGATGGCTTAAAAGCTGTTACAGAGTATGCTGTATTAAATGCTAACTATATGATGCGCCGCTTAGAGCCATTCTTTGATCTACCATATAACCGTCATTGTAAGCATGAATTTGTCTTATCTGGTCGCCGTCAGAAGAAACTGGGCGTTCGTACATTAGATATTGCTAAACGTCTATTAGACTTTGGCTACCATCCACCAACAACATACTTCCCATTAAATGTGGAAGAGGCATTAATGATTGAGCCAACAGAAACGGAATCCAAAGAAACATTGGATGCATTCTGTGATGTGATGATCCAAATTGCGAAGGAAGCGGAAGAAAATCCATCCATCGTACAAGAAGCACCACATACAACAGTTGTCTCTCGTTTAGACGAAACACGCGCTGCTCGTACACCAGTGCTACGTTATCAACAAGCATAAAAATAGTGAAACCATCCAATAAGTAGCATTTTGCTTATTGGATGGTTTTTCATATGGCTAAAGATAGGTTTTTATAAAAGAAAATATGTTTTTGTAAGAAGATAACGAGGTACTAGTATAGAAAGGATTGTATGTAGATGTTTCTTACATAATAGAACAGTAGAAGACAGTAATCAGCCCAGTAAAATGCTATATAGAAGGGGGAGTGAAATTCTATGAGAAATAGCAGTCTAAAGGAACGCATGCTGTCAACGTTATATGGGGGCGTCATTGGGGATATGATGGGCGTACCCGTTGAATTTAAGGCAAGAGGCACATTTTATGTAGAGGATGTAATGGGCTATGGTACGTATAATCAGCCGCCTGGTACTTGGTCGGATGATACCTCGTTAACGTTATGTTTAGTAGAAAATTTAATCGAGCAGGGCGATACAGCAAGCTTAATGGACAAGTTTGTGCAATATATGGAGCAGGGCTATTGGACACCCTTTGGAGAAATGTTTGATATAGGAATTACAACGGCTGAAGCGGTTTCCAACTATAAAAAGGGGATTTTGCCAGAGAGCTGTGGAAAAACAGGAGAGTTTGATAATGGCAATGGGGCGTTGATGAGGATCGCTCCCCTCGTATTTGTGATGAGGGAGGAGTTGGATTTTTCTAAACGAGCAGCGCTTATTCAACAATATACCGAGATTACACATGCCCACCCACGTTCCATTGTCGGATCTATGGTTTATAGTGAGGTATTATTAAGCTTATATCGAAATAATTCATTAAAAGCAGCATTGCAGGAAGTATATGTATTGCTACACTATCATTTACAGGAGAACTTAAAGGCAGAGCTTGCCTCATACGATAGAATTTTTCAAGAAAGCTTTTTAAGTATTGCTGAGGGTGATATCCAATCAACTGGCTATATTGTCCATTCACTGGAGGCAGCTTTATGGTGTGTGGGCACAACGACAACATTTAAGGAAGCCATTTTAAAGGCTGTTAATTTAGGTGAGGATACAGACACGGTAGCAACACTTGCCGGAACCTTGGCAGGAATGCATTATCCACTAGAGGAAATTCCCACTGACTGGCTAAATAAAATGATGAAAAAGCAAGAGATTGATCAATTAATCACAACATTTTATCAAGCTTGTGTAGAGCCAGAGCGTGAACAATAATTAACAATAACAGAAGGGATGTGACCAATTCGTCCTTTACATAATAATTTTACAGCTCCTCTTCCCCTATAGAAAAAAGAGGTGCATGTCTAGTAAGGCAAAGCGGTGATATAAATCTACAACATACTATAAGATGCTATCCATAAATGCTTATACTCAGCAAATAGGCTTATAAATTTAGAGGTTTATGTAAATTATTCGGGCAGAAATATTGAATAAACAAGGAATAACATGTCATTTTTTATATAATTTTTTCATTTTTTAGAAAATTATGTTGAATTATTGGGAACCGGTAGTATAATAAGGTTATAGTTGCAAATATGGTTAATAATCCCTTTATTTGAAAAGAGAGTAGTTAATTAAATAGATGTAACTATAATAAAAAATTAGGGAGATGGGGAGATTTTATGATGAACACAATTCAATATTTAGAACAAAATCCTGCATTAGTGACATTGTTAAAAGAAAAAAAAGCTTCTCTAATTGGTATGACAGAACTAGAGCAAAGGGCAATCTTGGATTCGTTTGATGAAGAGGTAAAATTAGAATTTGGTGTTTGGTATTAATTTTTTTGAAAATAAAAGGATTTGGCTTGCTATAAGTATCTATTTAACAGTAGGGATTTATTTACTTTATGTTACTTATAGTACGCCTTTTTTAAGGATTAAGTTACAAGAGGAGCACAAACAGTGGATAATCATTGATCCATATTATAAGGAATGGGCAGAAAAACAAAGAATTGCTTCTGGTGATATTGTACTAGATATCGATGGCAAAAATGTTAATGAATTAATCAATATCACGTATGACCCTGTTATTAGAGCAGCTAATGAATTAACATTGTTAAAAGATAATGGAGAGATTATTCATATACATATTACGCCCTTTGATATCCCTGGACAACTATTGTATATATTAATTCTACCAGGATGTTACTATTTACTAAGTTTAATTATCTCATTTTTTCTATACAGAAAAAAAAGAGAGTCTACCTTAATAAATTTACTTATTTTGTTTATACTGACAGTAGCTCTAGCATATGTCAGTATTGGTGCATCTAGCAGATTGGATAATATAGGAACTATTGTTAATCGAAGTAGCATGCTTATTTGTCTTGTAATATTGATTCATTTTCTAAGAGATTACTTTTTATTTTTAAATATAAAATGGCTATTTACTAAAAATATTAAAATCTTATATATACTACCTTTCATTATATTTGTTCTTAGTATATTAAGTATTGTTTATCCGTTTACAAATCCTTTATTTTCACAAATTACTCTAGGCTTATTTTTAATTTTACTGGTTGTTATTCTTGGGATTTTAGGCATTGGCTATACTAAATATAAAACGCCTCAATTAAAGATTTTTTTATTAAGTATTATTATTCCGTTTCTACCATTTCTTTTTTTATTTGCAGTGCCAGAAGTTTTCTTTCATAGGTCTATTCTTTCTGCTGAAATTTGCTCCTTATTTTTAATGCTTATTCCTTTTAGCTTTATTTTCACACAGCTGACTGAGCGTATTTTTGATATGGAGTATTTTATTTCTAGGTTGCGTTATTACTTTAATTTTTCCTTTGTCTTTGCCCTTTGGCTATTACTAGGACTTTATTTTTTAACGGATTTATCAATGACTCGCCTAACAGAGATTTTCTTTTTTGCTTTTCTTTCATTAATGGCGTTGTTTTACATAAAGGAACGGGTCGATTACCGCAAGCGAAAGATTCTTTTTTCTACAAAAGGTGACTATATTCACCGTCTGTATACAACTGTTGATAGCATTGGGCGCGTTGGCAAAATTGAGGACTTATTGGGGCGATTTGTGCAGGAAGTAGGGCTTCAGCTTGAAATGGAAAATGTTTCTGCGCTTACCTACGATTTTCAGACACATTGCGTTACCTTCATCAATAAATCAAAGGACTATACACAGCATCAAATTGATGAGGTATTGCTTGAGCGCTTAAGCTTAGGGGATATTAAGAAAACCGAGCATTTTTATATCGCCTTTATTCATCAAGATGCCCAGTATAAACGCATTCTTGTTATCGATCATAAACAATCCATTTATCTCAAGGATGAGGAATTGCTATGGCTTGAATTATTGCTGCTATACTTAAATAATTTTATTGAAAACACTAAAATGGTAAAGGAGCTATTAGATCAGCTAAAGCATATGAAAGAGGCTGATAATCAGCCATTACCTTGGCTCAATAAATTGCTATGGCTCCGTTTTGAGGAGGAGAAATATCAATTGGCACAGGAGTTACATGATACGATTTTACAAGAGCAGCTTCATATTGCGAGAGAAATGGATATGCTGATGCATACGAAGGATATCAAAGCCATACCTTTCCAGCTTGTAAAGGTGCATGAGCAAATGGTCGCCTCCTTAAGTGATTTAAGGGGCTACTGTGAAAGTTTAAAGCCACCACTCCTCGACACCTTGGGATTAAATGCAGCCCTTGAGAAGCTTCTTCAAAAAATTCATAAACGTGCTGATTTTCTGTTGATTTATACTGTTGATCGTCTTTATTTGGAGGACGAGCGTTTAAATTTAATGGTTTATCGACTTTTCCAAGAGCTTTTAAACAATGCCTTAAAGCATTCCAAGGCCACTACCGTTGAAATCCATTTGCTGGGTACGGAAGAAGGTTTTGAAATGATATATACAGATGATGGTGTAGGCTGTAATATTGATGACATTATACTGGCTGATTCTATGGGCATTCGTGGTATGCATGAGCGAGTGCAGTCCTTTAATGGAAAGTTTGTCATAGAGACGAAGGTAGGGGAAGGGATGACGATTCGCATTCAAGTAAGTGAAACCCATTATAGTCAATCTTCTGCGTATCGCATACTGCATCGCCCCACTTATACCATCCGAGGCTAATGAAATCAATCAGGTCTATTTTTTAACCTTTTAATCACTTCATAATTTCTATGAATGTAGATTAGAAGGCTTTTATTTTTTATTAAGTTATCACATTCGTCAACGTTAGTATACGTTTGATAAAGCAAAATATTACTATATTTCCAGCGGTAATTTAGGAGGAATTACACCTTTTTAAAATTTTTTCTCTAAACAAAGGAAATTATGGAAATATGACCGATACAATTCAGTAGATAGAGGAGGTCATGTAAAAATGAATAAGAAATTATTTTTAACGGCAGCTGCTATTCCTATAGCACTCGTTGCACCAACTGTAGCAGGCGCAACAGAAACGGTTTCGGTCACGGGGCAAAATATTGTCAATGAAATAGTAAAGGTGGATCAATTGCCAGCAAATGCGGTTGTCAATGGCTATCAATGGTATTATGTTGAGCAAATTGATAGCGAAGATGGCACGGATACGACAACGAATAAGCCTATTGCTGGGGCAACATCGGCAGCCCTAACAGTACCTGTAGAGGCTGCTGGCAAAACGATTTTTGTTGAAGCTACTACAACAGAAGGTAAAAAATATCAAAGTGCTCCACGAACAATTCAGCAGTTAAATCTTACAATCTCTCCACTAACATTGGAGGGCTATGCCACGTCTGATTTTGTAGCACCTGGGGAAACGATAAAAGTAACGGGTGCAAATGTAACGGATATAGCAGGCGCAAAATTACAAAGTAGTCAAATTACATACAGCTATCAATGGTTTTACAAGCTTGGTGATGATGCCTTTACCATTATTGAGGGAGCCACTGGCAGCACCTATACAATACCAAAGAATGCCATTGATCAAGGCATCAAAGATATTATTGTTAGAGTGAAGGCAAAGGTTGGCGCATCGTTTGTGGAATCCGATTTTTCAGCTGAAATTACAGTATCAAAAGAGCCGATTGATACGTTAACAAATGCTATTAAGGCACTGTTTGCAAATGATCATCAATACAATGTGTCAAACTTAGAGGCATTTAAAGCGCAGGTGGCTGCATTAGAGGGTAAATATCAAGCCTTATCACCCGCTGCGAAAGGAAATGTGCTCAATTATGATGTACTGAAGCGGGCGCTTGCTGATGTGGAGCTTGTAGGTAAGTTAAATGAAAAGATGGACAAGCTAGGAGAGGTGCAAGAGAAGAATCTGCCTAAATATATCAAAGAAATGGAAGAGGCTTATGGGCAGTTAGATTTATTGCAGCGTAGCTTAGATGTCAATGATGCGTTTTATAACAGCCTTAAAAACCTACAAAATGAGCCCAATGATTTAGCAGAAGTGAAGGAGGTCAGAAGGCTTAATCAGGCAATTGTGCAATTGCTAGCCTATGAAAATGCACGTGTGCAGTATGTACCTGCGGATAAAGATGCCCTGTCCAAGCTTGTGACAGCCATTGAAGCGGATATTGCTAAGTTATCGCCAAATTACCGTGCGGCTGTGCAAAATCAGGCAATTTTAAAGGAAGTCCAAGCAGATATTAAAAAGGTAGAGCAATTTATCAAATCATTTGATAAATTATCTTCAAACAGTGCGCCCAATAAGCAGGTAACGGCGGCAAAATCCATTCGTTCTGCCTATGAAAAATTAACCTATAAGCAGGTGCAATTAGTCGCAGATACATATATCCAGCAGCTCGTTGTGGCAGAGGGCGCAGAAGAAAGCCAAATCGATGCATTAAATCGTGATATAGAAAGCTATATTGGAGAAGATGCCTATCCTATTCAACCATCTGTTAGTTCATGGCAAAGTCATGTCAATAATGTAGGTCGCATGGTCAAGGAGTATAAAGGCTTAACGAAAACCTCAGCTGCTCAAATTACAGACTATACTAGTCTAGTAACCCTACAAAAGGATTTAAAGGTAGCCGAAAAGGTGATTAAGAGTATAGATGCTTATCAAAAGCTAGCTGAAGTAGCAGGTGTGACAGAAAGTAAGCTTCAATCAAGCTATACAAGTACATTGAAGGCTTATCAAAAACTAACTACTTTGCAGCAATCACTTGTCTATAATGCAGATGACTTTTTACTTAATACGCCAAAGATTTCTGTTGATGGCAATGGGAAAGTCCCTGCTGATCTAGCGGCTGCAGAGGCATTAAAGACAGAGATTGCTAAATTTGCAGATGTTACAAGCTATACCTTTCCACAATTAGAGTTGGCTGTTGATGCAGCCTCAGCATCTTATAAAAATTTATCCTCTGTGGCACGAAAATATGTCACGAATTATCACTTATTGACAGCAGCAAAGAAGGATATTTCAGGCGTGCAATCATTCCATAAGAAAGTACAGGCTGCTAGAGAAGAAACAGATGCAGCGAAACAGGCAAAAAAAATTCAAACAGTCATACAAGTATATGCTAAATTACCTGCCAATCAACAGTATTTAGCAAAAGCGCACTATGAGGCTTTATTAAATAATCAAATTATTGATGAAAATGCTCCAAGTATCTCACAGCTTAATAATAATATTGCTCAAATGGTGGTCGGTGAGCAATATCTAGTAACAATGGACCGAATTAAGCAGCTTTCTACGCAATATAATAGCCTGAGTGCAAGTGATAAAAAGCTAATTACACATTACGCAATTTTAAAGACAGCGCTTGCTGATGTAAAAAAAGTGGAATCCTTTATCAAGCAATATGATAAATCTTTTCAAAATAATCCAAGCACCGTGATCAAGGCCTTTGAAAAGTTAACATCTAAACAAATAAGCTTGATTGAGCCAAGCATGAGACAGGCGATTATTGACAAGCGAAAGAGTCTACAGCAAACCAATGACACTGCTCTGTCATTAATTGAAGCTATTAATGGGCTGCTTATCAAAGGGGAATATATTGCTCATTTACAGGAGGAAGTACAAAAAATTCGTACAGCCTATGATGCCCTAAGCGATACAGAGAAAAAGGTAATTAAAAATTATACAAAGCTCACACAGGCAGAAAGTGATTTAAAAAAGGTAGCAGAAGTACACGCCTTATATGTACCAGCAACCGAGGACAATGACAAGGCGCGCAAGGCTTGGCAAACTGCCTATGGGAAGCTGTCTAAAAAATTAGAGCTTCTTTATAATAGTATGTATGCAACGGATGTCTAAATAGTTTTGGATGAAAAAAGAATGCCATGTGTTGGATTATGCACATGGCATTCTTGTGTTAGTTAGATATGTGACATGGCTGCTTGAATATACAAATAAAGCTCTTTATCTACGTCGTGTTGCAATGGACTGTTTGGATTTTCTGCATAGAAACGCTCAGCAGATTCGATAATGACTTGATCCCCCGCCACAAATTGATTCGTTAACGCTTGCCATTGCCTCGCTAATTGTAGGACCTTTTGATTATTTGTCGGTGTATTTTTGGCTAATTCTGCTCGTATATTCGCAATTAACTGTAGCCACTCCCGATCGATTTGCTGCTTTTCCTCGTCACTAAATTGCTGTGTTTGCTGCTTCATCTTTTCTAACTGCTCTTTTGTAAAATATTTTTCAATCATATTCGTCACCTCAATGATTTTCATAAATTGATTTGCACAGACATCTTTTTGCGCCTGAAGTAATTCCTGAATTGTTTCTAGCTTTAGAAACAATTCCTCTTGTAGCACCATTTGCTTTTTTACACTCGCTAATTGCATATTGATAATTTGCAAATGGTTCAGGCTCTTATTTTCAAGCAGCTCCTTAATTTCCTCTAACGAAAATCCTAGCTGTTTCAGTGAGATAATTTGTTGAAGTCTTGCGATATCTTTTGCTGAATACAATCTATGATCTTTAGCGGAAAGCTGCGATGGCGATAAGAGCCCTATTTGATCGTAATGATGCAATGTTCTTACGGTAAGGCTCGTGAGCTTAGCTAATTCTCCTATTTTCCATGTTTGTTCTTCCATAATCCTCCCCTTATTTCGTACGAAGTTTTTGTCGACATCCTTAGTGTAATTCATAACGTAACGTCAGGTGCAAGCCGGTTTTTTCGATTTTGAGTAAGTGCAAGTCTGTGTTACGTTAAAGTCCTCTTTTTGTTCGATAAACAATAAATAGGATGAGAAACCATATAGGTGTTAATAATAAGGCTGTACGTGTTGCTTCAGAAATCAACATTATTATTAATAGAAATGCAAAGAATGCAAGAATGACATAGTTGATAATGGGTGTGAATGGTGCTTTAAAGCTGGATGCTTTATGGAGGGCACGATTTTTTCGTTGATAAATAAGATGACAAATAATAATGATGCTCCACACCCAGATAAAGCAGATGGCACTAATGGTTGTGACAAGGTTAAAAGCATTTTCGGGCATCAGCTTACTTAAGAGCGCACCGACTGAGACAACAATGGCCGAAACAACCAGTGCATGGCTTGGCACACTATTTTTATTGAGCTTTGCAAATGCTGGAGCGGCTTGTTGATGGCGACCCAGGTTGTAAAGCATACGACTGGTAGAAAATAAACCGCTATTTCCTGCTGAAGCGGCAGATGTTAGCACAACAAAATTAATAATGCCGGCAGCAATTGGAATACCCGCTAACGTAAATACTTGGACAAAGGGACTGCTTGCGGCAGACATTTCATACCATGGATTAATACATAAAATGACAAAGAGTGCTCCTACATAAAAGAGCAAAATACGAAATGGAATTTTATTAATGGCAGATGGAATATTTTTTTGAGGATTGGCTGTTTCCGCAGCTGAAATCCCCACTAATTCCACACCCACAAAGGCAAAAACGACCATTTGAAAGGCCATAAAAAAACCATATACACCATTTGGGAACATGCCGTTATGTACCCAAAGATTTTCGATGGAAACAGGTCCAGCACTTGTTTGAAAGCCTGCTACGAGCATGATAAGTCCAATAATAATGAGGGCAACAATAGTTATTACCTTAATAAGGGCAAACCAAAATTCCAGCTCCCCAAAAAGCTTTACCGTTAATAAATTCAGGGCTAATAATAATACTAAACACCCAATAGCTGGCACCCACTGTGGAATAGCAAACCAATACCTTGTGTAAACGCCCACCGCTATAATATCTGCCATAGCTGTCATAATCCAGCAGAACCAGTATGTCCAGCCTGTGATATATCCCGCCCAGGGTCCTATGTATTCAGTTGCAAAATCTGTAAAGGATGTATAGCCTGTATTGGATAATAGCAGTTCTCCTAATGCTCGCATAACAAAAAATAATGCTGTGCCGACGATTAAATAGGCAAGGATGATTGATGGGCCTGCGAGAGCAATAGCCTTTCCAGCGCCTAAAAATAAGCCTGTGCCAATGGTTCCACCGATAGCAATAAGCTGTACATGGCGATTTTTTAAATCCCGTTTTAATTGTTGTTGTTCCACATAAATCCTCCTCAAAACTATAGCTGAAAAATAAAAAGAGACTAGTATGACACTAGTCTCGAAAAAAACATTAGAATTATAAATACCATTTTTTCTTGGATATTCCATCAAAAAATTGCTTTATATTTGTATGACATCCCTATAAAAAGTTGATATTACTCCTCTGTCCTTTTGCCTGAGATAGTGAACCCTTCGGCGACGCAAACTGCGCTCTCTCCAGAACTGCTCCTGCTATAGTTTGATCCATAGCATTCATCGCTTATTATTTTAAGATATTATACATCCTAGCAGTGTGATGAATTTTATTCAAGACTCAATTTTGGCTACGTGCAGGAAATAAGAAAAATATGCGTCATGCTGGTAAATCTCTAACGAAAAATAGTATTTTTAGACATACAAAAAATTACCCATACGATGATCAATGCTAGGATAGAATGTAAATAATCTTGCATGCATACTAAAGCTTCTTTTAAAATCGGTATAATATGTAATGGGGTGACGAGTTGAAGAAAATCAGGGAAGCAGCAAAGCGATTAGCAATAGATGGGCAGCATGAGCAAGTCCAGTCCATACTATTGGCGAGTTTGTCTCAAGAAAAAACGATTATAGCCTATCATAATTTGGCTGATTTATTGAAAGAAGATGAGCGATTTAACGAGGCGCTCTATTATGCGAGGAAGGCGGTGGCTATGCAGCCTCAGACCTATTATCCTTATGCACTACTTGGTGAATTATATATGCAAACAGGACAAATTGAAGAGGCACAGCAATGGTTAGAATATGCCTATACGTTATATGAGTCCCCAGTGGTAGCGCATAATTTAGCCTATATTTATAAGAGGCAGCGAAGATTTAGTGAAGCCGCCTCCTATTTTATTCATTCTTATGAAACGGAAGATTATGGACTCCAGTATGCTGTGGAATGCTTTATTTTAGCGGATGATCTTGCCGATGCTCAGCAATGGGTGGAGGTGATCAGGCGTGATAAGGAGCGGTTTATCGGTGCAGTTGAGCTGGCGGAATTATACGCACGGCTAGGTCAATATGCCGAGGCTGCAAAATGGTATCGAGAAGGCTATGACTCTTATGCCCATAATGGGGAATGGATAGAGGATTATGTTTGGGTTCTGCATCAGCTTGAGGATAAAGAACAAATAAATGCGGTTCGCACGGCTTTTATAGAGGAGATGAATGCTGAATTAGCCAACCTTTCTGAAGAAGCGCAGGCATATGAATGGACAGCAGAGGAGATTCAACAAGAGGAATGCAGACTAAAGGCAAGTATCGAGCGGGTGAAAGCGGCTCATTTGCAGCTGGGAATTGTGAGTGAGAGTAGACTATATATTGCCTCGCGTTGCTTTACCTTTTTCTGCCCCATGCATGATCAGGGTTTTGGTGAACAGGAAGTAGATGTGTAGGAATTTGCAATCGATATAATATAGTAGAAACACTAAAAAATTTTATAAAAGAAGCCGTCTCATAGTTCTTTGAGACGACTTTTTTTCATGAGAGCATTAATATTTTTTTGCTTTTATTTTACCTGTCCAAGTTTTGAAGCCACCTTGAAGTTGGTAAATTTGGTTGTACCCACGTTTTTTAAGAAATAGTGCAGCACGTGAGCTACGGCCTGTATTTTGACAGTATAGATATACTGGTAAATCTGGGCGAATTTCTTTATAACGTTGACGTAGTGTTGTGGAAGGAACATTGCGCGCACCAAGAATATGACCAGCATCAAATTCTTTTTGTTCACGCACATCGATAAGCTGTGCTTTCCGATAGCCTTCTATAAATTGTTCTTGTGTGAGGTTGGTTACGGCTTTTTTGAGTCGTAGTGCATTAATACCGATATATGCAATTAAGACTACTAAAACGACACCAACTGTGATCAGTATGTCCAAGATTTTCTTACCCCTTTCTATCTTCTTTATTATTATAAAAGATGCGCTGGCGATAGTCCAATGAGTTTGATAAAATTAACTAGGTTGTAGCAGATTTAGTAGCGCTACAAAAAGTATACACGTAAGATAAATGCCTAAAGTATTATTTGATATTTGTAGGAGATGAAAAGATGACAACTTGGTATTTTTTAAATTCAGGAAAATGTAGTCCTTCTTTTAATATGGCACTAGATGAGGCTTTGCTTGATTGGCATAGTGAGGGATTAATTCCACCAGTGATTCGTTTCTATGAGTGGGAGCCTGCAACATTGTCGATTGGTTATTTTCAGCAAGCCAAAAGAGATATTAATTTAGAGGCTGTTCGTGAACAAGGCTTAGGCTTTGTACGACGTCCAACGGGTGGACGAGCTGTTTTACATGAACACGAGCTTACATATAGCGTGATTGTGACGGAAAGCTATCCGAATATGCCAGAGTCTGTCACAGAGGCATATCGTGTGTTAAGTGAGGGGATCTTACAAGGATTTCATAACTTAGGGATGGATGCCTATTTTAGTGTACCCGATACAGAGGAACAAAGAGCGGACTTAAAGAGCCCAAAAAGCGCAGTATGTTTTGATGCGCCAAGCTGGTATGAATTAGTGGTTGAAGGGAAAAAAGTAGCAGGAAGTGCACAAACACGTCAAAAAGGTGTTATTTTGCAGCATGGGGCTATTTTATTAGATCTCGATCAAGAGAAATTATTATCGGTCTTTAATTTTTCAAGTGAGCAGGCTAAGGATCGTATGCGTAGAAAGCTACCTGAAAAGGCAGTGGCGATTAATAGTCTTGTCAAAGAGCCTGTAACGATTGAACAATGTGTCACAGCTTTTCGTGATGGCTTTGCAAAATCGTTGCAAATTGACTTAAAACCATATACACTTTCTGAGGAGCAATTAGCCTATGTGCGTGCATTAGAAGAAAAAAAATATGCATGTGATGAGTGGAATTTTAAGAAGTAAAAAATATTTTTTCGCATGTAAGTCTAGTTGTAACAAGTAGTTCTAAGTCTATGAAAAAAAGCAAGAGTTGAATTAAAAAACTATATATAGTATCTTTTTTAAGAACAAATACACAATATGTAGTGTTTAGAAACACACAATATTGTGTATTTATTTTGTAACAAAGAAAACAAGGGAGGCAAAACGATGGTACTCATAAATCATCACCCCGAAGTAAACAATCCATTTGAACAGTTAAACAAAGATATTGAACAATTCCCGCAGGTTCACCCCGTAACGCCTGACATGCAGATTACGCATAAAGGTGTATCGAGACTTGTGATGATTGATCGCTACTCATTTAAAGACACGGAAAAGAAAACACTCAAAGCTGGTGATTTTGTTGTTTTAACGGTCAAAGCTGATCCAAAATTCCCTGCACGTGGTTTAGGGACAATTCAAAAGCTGGACATGTCTACAAAGACGGCAGAAATTTTGATCGAGGAAGATTATCGTAGTGCTTTAGATGATCCAAAAGAGCAAGAAACGGGTATGATTACGCGTTCAATTGACGTGATAGAAAAGCCTCTTGAAATTTTTTATGAACAAATTGCTAAACGAAATGCAACAGGACTTGCTGCTGTTGAAAAAACACCAGAAAAACGCCAAGAATGGTTTGAAAAATTTTATAAGCAATTAGTATCCTTAAAATTTGTTCCCGCAGGACGTGTTATTTATGGAGCGGGCTCTGAGACAGAAGTAACATTCTTCAACTGTTATGTAATGCCATTTGTGGCTGACTCACGCGAAGGCATTAGCGATCACCGCAAGCAAGTAATGGAAATTATGAGCCGTGGTGGTGGTGTTGGCACAAATGGTTCAACATTGCGCCCACGCAACACATTAGCACGCGGTGTCAACGGCAAATCCTCTGGCTCTGTTTCATGGCTGGATGATATTGCTAAACTAACACATCTTGTCGAACAAGGAGGTTCGCGCAGAGGTATCATTATCTGAGTGCTTCTGCGTAAACAAACCTCGTGAATTGCTGGAAACTCTTTAACGGAAATATTGTCACTTTGAATGAGGTGGGAAATATGGAAGTTTATAATGCAAAACAACCGCAAACTTGTTTACTATGTGGATTTACAATTGTTCATAATAAACAAGGTTGGTTTACGATTCATTTGAAAAAAGAACATAATTTAACATTAGACAATTATTTATTATCTTATTTTTATCCAATAGAAATGATTACATGCCAATATCCCCTATGCAATAAAGTAGTGAAGCTAAGACGTGGGATTCCTAATCAATTTTGTAGTAAAAGTTGTGGAGGAAAGGGAGACCCATTGAAATGTGCAATTTGCGGTAAGCTATTTGATGCAAAACATCGCCAAACAAAAACTTGTAGTAAAAAATGTGCAAGCAAGCTTAGATCTAACAATACAAGTAAGTGGCATCAAGAAATGCCTAATGAATTGAAAAAGTTCCATTTTGAAAAAATCATTTCAAAAACAGCGAAAACTCGAAAATTAAATAGAACACCTTCATGGAATAGTGGTAAGACAGGGATTTATAGTAAAGAAACAATTGAGAAAATTCGACAAGCGGCTTTAAAACAATTGGAAAGAGAAACATTTAGGAAGACGAGCATTGAAAAAATTGTCGAAGATTTCTTAGTTGGAGAAGTAATTCCTTATCAATATTCATTTATATTGGCAGGCGCCCAATTTGATTTTCGATTAGTGGGAACAAATATTTTAATTGAATGTGATGGAGATTTTTGGCATGGGAATCCCAAGTTTTATTCCACTTTCTATGATGTTCAAAAGAGGATTATGGCAAGGGATATTGAGAAAAATCAAATTGCGGAAAGACATGGTTTTATATTACTCCGTTTCTGGGAAGATGAGATAAAAAATAATTTTGAAAATGTTAAACAACGCATTATAAATGCACTGCTAGCTACAACGTAACTGGAAACGGTAAGCGTGAATGCTTGAAAATAGCAGTGGGATAAAGACAATCAGCAGCCAAGCCTCTTTTTATAGAGGAAGGTTCAACGACCATCGAAAACACGCCATATAAGCGGAAGTGAGTAGAGTAGGGGTGAAGCCACTCCGAAGTGCGAGGGCACCTATAAAGGTGTAAGATATGGTCTCAGCTTCTATGGTGACATAGAGAGTGGGTGTAGCGAACCCGCGTAAGAAATTGGCACAAATGATAATGCTGGCAGATTGGCATCCTGATATAGTGGAATTTATTATTTCAAAAATGCAAAATCCACGTATTCTGCGATACCTGATTGAAAATACAACAGACGAAACGATTATTCGTCTAGCAAAAGAAAAATTAAACTTTAAGCCATTAACAACGCAAGAGGAAGCGATGTATCAAGGCATTGTGAACTATAAAAATATTGAAGGCTTAGGTGGATTTGATACAGCCATTATTCGCGAAGCTGAAAATAAATTGCGTGATGGCGGAACATATACGGTTCATAATCCAGAGTTTTTAACAGGCGCAAATATCTCTGTAACGTTAACAAAAGAGTTTATGGAGGCTATTGAGAATGATGCTGACTTTGAACTCCGTTTCCCAGCAGTTGAAGAATATACAAAAGAAGAAATGGATCGTTATAATACAGAATGGCATAAAATTGGCGATGTGCGTGAATGGGAGAAAATGGGCTATAAAGTTCGCACATATCGTACTATTAAAGCGAAAGAGTTGTGGAATTTAATTAATATTTGTGCAACCTATTCGGCAGAGCCAGGTATTTTCTTTGTCGACAACGCAAATGAGATGACCAATGCGAAAGCCTATGGCCAAAGTGTAGTAGCGACAAATCCGTGTGGTGGACTTCGCCTCACGTTAAAAATTGCGGGATAAAGCGGGAAGGCTGTGATGCTAATCCGAACCGAAGGCTAATGGTAAAATGTTAGTCAGGGGCAACGCATACCCAGTGATCCTACAATGTAGACTATAATCTGGGCACGAGACCGCAACATTACAAAAATAGGTAATGAAAATGTATGCTGAACTTACAGGAACTGAACTGTAAGAACTGAAGGATAAAAAGCCTTTAGGATAACAATATTTGGAACAACCACTTGCACCATATTCCGTGTGTAATTTAGCGGCAGTCAATCTTGCACAGTTTGCCAATAAAGACAATCAAACCGTTGATTATGAAGCGTTACGTGAAACCGTTCGCGTGGGTGTTCGTATGCAAGACAATGTAATTGATGCAACACCTTATTTCTTAGAAGAAAATCGTGTACAAGCACTTGGTGAGCGTCGTGTTGGCTTAGGGGTAATGGGCTTAGCTGACTTACTTATTTACTGTGAACAAGAATATGGCTCAGAGGAAGGCAATGCGTTAGTGGATGAAATCTTTAAAACCATTGCTGAAACAGCGTACGAGGCGTCTACAGAGCTTGCCAAGGAACGCGGCAGCTTCCCATTCCTAGTTGGTGCGACAGACGAAGAAACGGCTCGTTTACGCAAAGCCTTTACAGAAACAGGCTTTATGCAAAAAATGCCTGCACATATCAAAGAGCAAATTTTAGCAACAGGTATTCGGAATTCCCATCTTTTAACGGTTGCGCCAACCGGTTCAACAGGCACTATGGTAGGTGTAGCAACAGGACTTGAGCCATACTTCTCCTTCACGTACTACCGTTCTGGTCGTCTAGGGAAATTTATTGAAGTAAAAGCTGAAATTGTCCAAGAATATTTAGACCGTCATTCAGAAGCAAACGAACAGGAGCTTCCTGAATGGTTTGTAACGGCGATGGACCTAAAACCAGAGGCACATGCGGATGTACAATGTATTATTCAAAAATGGATTGATTCCTCTATTTCGAAAACGGTGAACGCGCCAAAAGGTTATACCGTACAACAGGTTGAAAAGGTTTATGAGCGACTCTATAAAGGTGGCGCTAAAGGGGGCACGGTTTATGTAGATGGTAGCCGTGATTCACAAGTCCTTACCCTAAAGGCAGAAGAAAATGATATGGATCAGCTATCGTTTGAAGAGGAATTAGTGGAGGAGCATACAAAACGTCCAGTTGTATTAGTCGATACGATTCAAGCCTTAGCATCTACGACAGTTATTGGCTCAGATGTAGGAAATACATGTCCAGTATGTCGTAAAGGAACGGTTGAAGAAATGGGCGGCTGTAATACATGTACAAACTGTGGTGCACAGTTAAAATGTGGCTTGTAAAATAATGAAGAATATCTATTAGATTGTAGATTTGAAATAAAGTCGTACCGTTAGGAGGCTGGAACATAGCTCACCGGTTCCTTCATAAAGCCGAATAATCGCTGAATTAGCAAAACACGATAACTAGCAAAACCGAACTATTCCAAAACACTTCATGAGCGTTTCAGTGGATAGTTCGGTTTTTTTGTTGGCTTGAAATCCTTTTGTCTCATTTAGAAATAGATTGGATTATACACTGGGGTTGAATATTTCAGATGTCTCTTCGTTGAATCGACCTACTCAGCTCTACTTGCATGTATCTTTGTTCCGCAATCGATCCAGTTTATGGAGTAAAACATCAAGCATGAATGTAAAAATTTTAGGGTAAAACCACTCTTAATGATTAAGAATTTATCAGAAATTAAGGAGTTGGCTTGAGGAAAATTCAAATATATATAAATTGAACTAAAGCTTCTATCTCCTTCAAAATGGGTAAAGTATACAAACTTATTGTCGAAAGGATGATCCCACATGTTACGCAATGAACAACGAGAAGAACTTCAAACGGCGATGCGACAAACAAAGGATAAGCGACTATTTGAGCGGTATCAGACTGTATTTCTACACCTTGAAGGAAAAAATAACGTTGAAATTGCGATGATCATTCAACGCAATCGAGCAACTGTTGGTGAATATATTAAAGCCTATAAAAAAGAAGGCATAACAGGTTTACGCATGGGGATTTCTACAGGTAAACCACATCGTTTGACCATCGAACAACGTGCTGAGTTGGCTGAGATTGTCACAACGAAAACGCCTGCTGATGTGGGATTTGCACCGTATACGAATTGGACGCTCGCGTTACTCGTTTCACTCGTGAAACGTGAATGGGCTGTGTCCTATTCTTTACGTGGCATGTCTAAATTATTAGAACGCATGCAATTTAGTCATACGCGCCCTACCTATACGTTGGCGAATGCGGACCCAGAAAAGCAAAAAACATTTAAAGAAGAAACATTTCCTGCTTTAAAAAAAGCTATTGTATGAGGAAATCGATCACCTTCTCTTTCAAGATGAGTCCATGATTCGTGACTACCAAGCCATTCAAAAGTCATGGTTTCCAAAAGGGAAACAGCGTCAAATCCCCACATACGGTAAGCATCAAGGCGTGAAATTAATCGGTACGTTAAATTATGAAACAGGTGAAATCTTCTGCGTCGAAGAAGAGAAATACGATGCAGAAGTCTTCCTGCGTTTCTTAGAAAAAGTCATTGCTCATTACCCAAATGGAAAAATTGTCATGATCCTCGATAACGCTCGCATTCATCATGCGAAGCTCATTCAGCCTTTTTTAAAGCTGCATCAAAATCGATTACAACTGGTGTTTTTACCACCTTACAGCCCGCAATTGAATTTAATTGAGGGGCTATGGAAATGGTTGAAAGACAGCGTCATTCATAATGTCTTTTTTTCAAGTACATCGCAAATCAAACTCGCTGTTCGTGAATTTATCCGTTGTCAAAGTGAAGATACACAAGGTATAATCGACCGACTTTGTGTTAGGTTCTAAAGTTCAATCTATATAGAAAGATTTTGGTGGGGATATAGTAAGTATGTCTGTGTAATCAGAAGTTATCCCGTATTTAGATGCAGTTGAAGAGGCATTATCTTTTGGTATAAAGAAGAAAATATCGCTATTGAATGAGCACGAAGACTTTCTCCAAGCAATAAAATAAGCAATTGGACTGAATTAAATAAAGAAAGGATGAGAAGATTAGATAAACTAGGTTTGATGAAAGAGGGGGAATTAAAAATTCTTCCAGATATGCGACCTGCATCCAAAGATATTGATATGCGTCTGAAAGAGGATGAATATCAATATCGCAACTACATTTATTTTCCTGAACTATATAGAAGGATTAGAATTAATACAATACAAAGTTATAGAAATGACGCTGATACTTTTAATAAGAGATTAGACAAATTTATTAAAAATACAAAGGAACATAACATGTACGGTCAGTGGAATGACAATGGTCGCCTAATCAATTATTAAGGATAGCAGAGATATTGAATTGAAAAAGTTCTTAATTTATTCTCTAGCACCATCTATGAATACTTTATTTATAAAGTTTCAATGCTCCCTCTAAAAAGTTTACATATTTCGCAATAAAACGCTTTGGCTTTATAATCCTAACTTTATGGCCAAATCCGGCTAAAAATCGATAGGCATATTGATTCTCAGGCAATTCAATTGTTGCAAGGTAACTGCTTGCCGTTTCTTTTTTTACAGCATCTTTCCCGTATCTTTCGATAAATTGATGCCTTACAGTAATATCGACCGATAGATGGACGATAACCAACTTTTCTTGTTCATTGTATTGTTTTTCATGTTGAAGTGCCTGATCCGTCCTTGGCACAAAAAAACCATCTTTTTGGCTATTTAATATTCGCGTCAACTTAAATGTTCGATAATCTTTCCGCTCTAAACAATAACCAAAAAGATACCAATGCATCTCCCTAAAATGTAGCTTATAGGGTTCTACGATTCTGTACGTTTTATTTCCTGTTTGATCGACATATTCAGATTTTAATAACCAATTGTTCTCAATTGCTTGTCTGATAAATAAATTTTCTTCGTTGATTTGGCTTCTTCCTAGCCAATCATAGAATGTTACATCAAGGATTGGAGAAATATCTGCGGTGGTCATTCCTTTGATTTTTTGGATAGTCGTTTGAATCTCTTGATTGGTAATCAGTCCCTCAAAGCCTCCTAAAGCGACAAGTATATTTTCGATATCCTGATGATTGAGTAATCCCTTATCGAATTTATACGCCTCCATGAGTGCGTAGCCCCCTTCAGCTCCATCGACCGCATAAATAGGGATATTTGCATAACTTAGTGTCTCCATATCACGTTGAATCGTTCGTTTCGTGACATGAAAAAGTCGGCTGAATGCTGAGGCTGAAACTACTTCCTTTTGTAAGAAACACTACACAATACAAGAAGGCATTTAACAGGGGCAAGTATTTGTTACCCATCACAAATAGGGAAATACAGCGGATTAAAGATTAGGCTATGTAACTATTGTTTGTTCTATCGCAATTGGGCACATTTGTGGAGGTGCGAATCGCAGAAAATAATTCATCTTTTCACAAAGAAAGAACCCGTTTTGATCAATTTTTTTCAAAACCAGTTCTTTAATTAAACGTAAGACGTGAGTTTGTATGGTATTTTTGATCAAACTTTATTTCAAAGCTACACTAAACCAGTGTACTAGTTTATTTTCTTCTTCAGTACGATTGTCTTTAGCAGTGAAGGAAGCGTCGTCTAGTGTTTTTTAAGCCGGCAATTTAGCGTGGAGGCCGTTAAATCATATTCACGGACAATTTCTGTACGAGCTTTTCATTTTCATAAAGCTTCATCATTTGCAGTTTAAATTTAACTGTGTACGTTCGACGTTGTCATGTTATGTTTGTACGCTTCCTTCTGTCAGTAGTCTGTTTCTTCACCCTTCACTTAGAAAGAGATTGTGCCACTGCTACCAACCTTTTTACCCCTTCACGTAATTGTTTTTCATTTGCATAAGAATAGCTTAAACGTATCCAGGATGATAGTTGTTTTAATGGATCACAAATTTGACCTGGTACAAAGGATATCGATTGTTCGATACTTTTGGCTAATAATAATTCAGGTGGAAGTTTATCTGGGAGCTCCACCCATAAATTCAAACCGCCTTTTGGACTGGTCCATCGCCAACCTGTTACTGCTAGCTCTTCCTCCATGATTTCCTTTCGGATATGTAGGGCGATCCGAATTTTCTCTAAGTGCTGCTGCAATCTTAGTGATGAAAAGTAATGGAGGAAAATTTTTTGATTGAGAAGCGGTGAGCCATTATCAGCTAATGATTTTACTGTTAGTAATGCATTCCTTAAGGATGATGGACAAATAACAGCCGCAATTCTCAAACCAGGTGAGATATATTTACAAAAGCTTCGGATATAAATGACTGTCCCAGCACTATCATAGGTGTAGATGGGTGGTGGCGGGGCTTGATCAAAATAGATGTCGTGATAGGCATCGTCCTCAATTAATAGAAATCGATATTGTTCAGCTAATTCTACTAATTTTTTGCGCTGCTCAATGGAAATCGTATAACCAGTTGGATTATGGAATGTAGGGTTGAGATAAAATAGGCGTGGCTTGTATTGTTTAATATAGTATTCAACCTGTTCTAAATCGTACCCCTCTGGATGGATATCAACCGTTACAATCTGTGCTCCTTGTGCTCTAAAAATATCAATCGCCGCACTATAACTTGGACGTTCGAATAAAACGACATCTCTTGGTTTAATAAAAGCTTGAGCGATTAAGTGAATCGCTTGCTGTGAGCCAGACGTGATGAACACATCATCTGCACCCAGATGAGTTTTATACTGGTTGATAAAATATTGAGCGAGTGTTTCGCGTAGCTCTAAATCACCTTGCACCGTTGAGTAGGTTGCAAGTACTTTTGGATAAAGGTCAAACACCTTCTTCACGTAATCTGAAAAATAATGATTAGGCAAAAGATTTGGATCAATTAATGCCTGAGAAAAATGATAGGAAACAGATGGTTGATGGATTTCGGATAAATGATTTTTTTGTACATATGCAGAAACAATAGGATTGTTCTGATGTAGATATTCAAGATTATTCGTCACATTTGATTGAACAAAATAGCCTGCTTTATCTTTTACATAAACTTTGTCATGCTGTTTCAGTAATTGATAAGCCTTTAAGACAGTTAATCGATGCACCTTCATTTCAGATGCTAATTGCCGAACAGATGGAAGCTTGTCATGTTCTTTCCATTCTTTACGTTCTATTTGGTGCAGTACATAATCATATATTTTCTTAAAAAGGTAATCTTCATTTTGAATTGCTTTGCCCACATCGATTCCTCCTTTTCAAAACGATTGTACCACGATCCGATCTAATCTGTTCTATCCTTTTCTATCTGTTCTATTACCTCTCTTATATGATAGAACAAGAGGAGGAGATTACTATGGTGATTATTAATTATTTCTTTATGTGTTTGATTTTTGGCACGACATTTTTAGCGATTAAAATTGGTGTGGATGCAGGAGTGCCTCCGTTTTTGTCAGCTGGTCTCCGTTTTTTCATTGCTGGTTTACTGCTATTTAGCTTTATGATTTGGAGAGAAAAAACGACCATACGGTTATTTTTTCGGAAAGAGATGTTTTTTACAGGCGTGGGCTTAACCTTTGGGACGTTTGCTGCCTTATACTGGGCAGAGCAGTATGTGACGTCAGGGATTGCAGCTGTCTTATCTGCTACAGGGCCGATGATGATCATCGTTATTCAGACATTCCTATTGAAGCAAAAAGGAAATCGGAAATCATTCATTGGCTGTGTCGTCGCGTCATTGGTGTCACGTTCTTGATCATACCTAGCTTTTCGATTGACATTAGCTCCCTCTGGATGATTGGATGCTTTGCCATTATTTTAGGAGAAGTTTTTTACGCATCTGGAACGATTTATACAAAGCATGTCATCCGAAAATTTGAAACGACATCTCCAATTGCTTTAAATGCAGCGCAAATGATGCATGGTGGGATTTTATTAATCATTTTATCATTTTTTACCGAGCACATTCAGCTTGATGATCTTTTGAGCCCAGCTTCAATTGGCTCTCTTCTTTATTTAATTATTTTTGGCTCAATGATCGGCCATAGCATTTATTATTGGCTTGTCTCCCAGACAAATCCTGTTTTTCCTTCTACATGGCTGTATATCTCACCTTTAATTGCCGTTATATTAGGTGTTACCTTCTATCATGAGTATATTTCTTGGCTAACAGGCATAGGTACTTTAACGATTGTTGTGGGAACGGTTCTAGTCAATTTCGAAACATTACGGGAGCTGCTTTGGAAGAAGGAGACTGTTCTTCAGGATGTTAAAAATTAACCTGCTCTCGAATAATAAAATCTAATCATAAAGGAGAATGAAGTTATGAAGGTTTCTAAGGGAGTAGAGATGCTGGAGCTTGAATTTAATGGAAGCATTATTCATCCAATTCTTTTATGGGATCAGGAGATGGCTGTTTTAATTGATACTGGATTCCCCGGACAACTGGAAGATTTGCGCGTAGCAATGGATAAGGTAGGTGTGTCGTTTGATCAACTAAAAGTTGTGATTTTGACACATCAGGATATAGATCATATAGGCACTCTTCCTGAGATACTACAAGTGTGTGGAAGGAATATTAACGTTTATGCACATGAACTGGATAAGCCTTATATCCAAGGAGATTTACCACTTTTGAAAGACGGACACATAGCGAATCCACCAAAGGGAAAAGTGAATGATACCTTGAAAGATGGTCAGGAACTACCGTATTGTGGTGGAATCCGTGTTATCCATACACCAGGGCATACGCTTGGTCATATCAGCTTATATTTGAAGCAAAGTAAAACACTTGTTGCTGGAGATTCGATGTATAGCGTAAACGGTATACTCGGGGGAATTCATGTTCCAACCACTTTGGATATAGAGGTTGCTCGGCAATCTTTAAAGAAATATTTAGACCTAGACATTAAATTCGTGGTTTGCTACCACGGAGGATTAAGTAAGGTAAATTTGAAGGAGCAGATTCAAAAATTATATTGAGGCACTATTGCTAAACGGGATGGGAAGGTTGAAGAATACTAATAGAAAATTGTCACTCTTCAATACTTGGGCGTAATTGTTGAACAATCCAGTTAGAAAATGATTGAATTTTTTTGAAAATTGTATATTTTTTTCAAAAAAGAATCCGTTTTGATCAATTTTTTAAAACGGGTTCTTTTAATTTACCGTAAAATAGGAGGCTACTATTTTTTAGAGTAACATTACTGTAAAGATAGAGGAAAATGCCCTTAAAATAATGGAGCAGGTTCGTTGAATAAGGTTACACAAAAAATCCTTAAACTTTCCTCTCGTTCATTAAAATAATGAGCTATTATTAGAATGAAAAGATGATGGATAATGGAGTACGTAGACTTAAATCCATGTGGTCTTAGTTTTTAAGTTAAACTATTATTTTTTCATTTTAGGCCTTTCTTTTATAAGAATGATCAAAATTCGATGCGCAAGAGGTATTTAAAATAATACTTCTATGAGTGTGTTAGTTTATAATCTAAGTTTTGTTAGAGTTAATATAGAATCCCTATTAAAGTAATTGGATAGTGTAGTTTTCTTCTACGCTAATGAAGGGTGAGATTATATGGAAAACGACTGGGACAAAGCGATAGGTTCTCTTTCTAAAATTAACGTTTTTTCAAATCCCAATAATGAGCCAGTAACCATAAGTGGTGAAGCTGATGATCTGAAGTGTATTGGCGTTGGGACAGATGCAGCTGTTTTTCAGTGTCTTTTCGCTCCAGCTTATGCATTTAAAGTATATGCCAAGGATAAAGTACACAAAGTAAAGGTGGAAGCAAGAGTTTATCAAATATTAGAGGATTCACCTTTCTTCCCAACCTGTTTTGCTTCATACGACGAATACCTTGTTTTAAGTTACGAAGAAGGAAAAACGCTCTTTGACTGCATTCTACAAGGCATTCATATTCCAGAACAGGTTGTCCAGGAAGTAGAGGATGCAAGAGAATATATACGGAATAAGGGCCTTAACCCCCGCGATATCCATTTGAAAAATATTTTACTACAAAATGGCAGAGCAAAAATAATTGATGTCTCTGAATACACATTACAGGGTAATGATTTTCGATGGGAGCATTTAAAAAAGGGCTATGAGCAATACTATCATTTAATAGATGGAAATTCTGTGCCGTTTTGGTTAGTAGAAACGATTCGAAAGTGGTATAATCAGCGGGGAAAAAACTCTTCATATGAAGAGTTTACAAAAAATATGTTAAAACTTTTGTATAAAAAATAATTGATTAGTGAAATAAGGAGATAAACTTTTTTATACAAAATCCGTTATCAAACTGACAGCTTTTTATAGGGTATTGATAATCAAATTTTATCCTTATTATTAATAGTTGTTTTTGGTGCGAGGTGACAGCTCCAAGACCCACTTCAAGATGTAAGATAAACCCTAAAAATTTAAATAAAGGGAACTACAGCCTGTAAAAGCCTGATTAGTGAAACGTCCATTCAATGGGAGATATGCGAAAGCTCCTATTGATGGAAGGTTCACTTTATCGTAAAATATGGGTTGCCAGATATTCTTGATTGAACCTTATTCCAAAGCACCAAAGATTGATTATTTATCATAAAGTATATTCACTTATAATAAAAATTGATAGTTGTATAAAAGTTTGATTAAAACCATCTCAGCTCTAAAATTTTATAGGGGTGGGATGTTTTTTTTTTGGAATTTTTTATAGTGAACTACTAGCGGAAAAATTAAAGTATAATGTTTGAAACGAAGACAGTAGAAATACGACTAACTTTATAGGGAGGGATATATTTGAAAAAGTTTAGTTTAATACTGTTCTTAATATTTTTATCAATAGTTTTACTTGGTTGCCAACAGGAAGCTGAAATGAACGATCTGAAACAATCGCATTCTTTAGAAAAAGCATTGGAAAGCGGAGATGTAGTCAACCTTCACGGAAAAATTAGTAACTTAGATAAATTTGTGAATTTTATAGAAAATGTTGAAAAGGGTGTTAAGGATGCTATTCGTATCACAACCTATACCATTGAAGGGGCCCCATTTTTTATCATTTAGATTATGATGGTAACAAAGT
Source organism: Lysinibacillus macroides (assembly GCF_001281525.1). GTDB lineage: Bacteria > Bacillota > Bacilli > Bacillales_A > Planococcaceae > Lysinibacillus > Lysinibacillus macroides. The sequence goes on from NZ_LGCI01000005.1 coordinate 1,001,880, forward strand.
TCAATATACTTATGATAATTCACAAGATGAATATGCGGGTTCTGGAAAAGGAAGCCAAAGTACAACTTGTTCTACTATAGAATCAAGAAATGATAATGAAGACATTGAATACTATTTAGATGAGTGCTCTTCAGAAGTTGGAAATTCCTTTTACTTTCGATATTTCGAATAGGAAAAAGTAGACGCTTTATGAAATAGTGCACTTATAGCTATAGTGGCTTAAGGAGATTTAAGTGAACTTTATGATAAATCTATAAAATTAGTGCATTTTGCCCCCTTTAGATTACTTTTGTCTAAAGGGGGAGGTTAATTTTTAGCAAACATTTATTATTCTTTTACCTTTGACATATGGGCAAAGTACTTTTAAGAAAGAGATTTCAATAGGACTGCTCCAATCATCATTGGGGTGGTGTCTAGGAAAAAGTAATACATTATAAAATAACTATTTATTTTCTGTAATGATACCGTTGAAGGCGGATTGATAGATGGCAAAGATATCCTTTGTTAATAAGGCCATAGGGCTACGTGCTAAAATCCGTTTTTGCTCCAATGCTGCTGCTGTTAGATGCTTTAATGCTTCTTCAGGAATATTAAATTCCCTTAAGGTAGACGGAATATTAACGTCTTTGACGATTTTTTGTAATTCCTCCACGCAACGGTAAGAGGCTTCCTCCTGCGATAAATAGGCTGTATGAAAGCCCATTATTTCATAAATATCCTTCATGCGTTTTTCACAGCTTTGGCGAATATAGCCCATCACATAAGGCAGAAGTACAGCATTTGATTCTCCATGCGGCACATGGAATTGCCCTCCAAGTGGATAGGCAAGGGCATGAACGCCAGCAACGCCAGCATTAAAGAAGGCAAGCCCAGCAAGATAGCTGCCATAACTCATATTCGTTCGAGCTTCTTGATTGCTGCCATCTGCAACTGCGGTACGAATGGATTGTGTAATTAAACGAATAGCCTGTATTGCTAATGCATCCGAAATAGGGCTTGCATTTCTGGAAATATAAGCTTCAATGGCATGGGTAAGTGCATCAATTCCTGTTGCAGCAGTAATATTAGGCGGAAGTGAAACAGTTAGTGCTGGGTCTATAATAGCAACATCTGGTAATAAATAGTCATGCGTTACCACATCTTTTGTATTCTCTAATGTCAGTACAGCGATATTTGTTACTTCAGAGCCTGTACCAGACGTTGTTGGGATGAGAATAGTCGGAATCCCTTTGTGTAAGATTTTTTTTGTGCCAGTTAAATTTAAATAATCTGCAACAAATCCTTCATGCACAGCAAGTACGCCTGCTAGCTTAGATAAATCTAATGCACTACCTCCTCCAATACCAATAATCATGTCAAATTTATGTTGTCGAGTGTAGGCCACTAATTTTTCTGCAAGTGCTAGTGAAGGCTCGGCTGCTACTTCACTATATAGTTCAATGCTATAATTCGCATCGAGTAATGGTTGAATGGCTTGAGTAGTTAAGCCAATTTTTATTAAAGTTGGATCAGTGACAACGAGTATTTTCTTTGCCTGTAATCGTTTTACCTCTGCCGATAAGTGAGATAATGAATTCCAGCCTGTATAGTTAAGAGGTGTGAAAGTAATTTTATATACCATATACCAATTCTCCTTACGATTGATTCCAAACAATCAGTTTTGTTTCTGTCATTTCATGGATAGCGTATTTAATACCTTCTTTTCCTGTGCCACTTTCTTTTACCCCTCCATAAGGCATTTGATCAACACGATAAGTTGGAATATCGTTAATGATGACACCACCCACTTCTAATGCCTTCGAGGTCATAAAAGCAGTTTGAATATCATTGGTAAAGATTCCAGCCTGTAAGCCATATTGTGATTGATTGATGGCTTCAATTCCCTCTTGTATGCTCGTTATTCGATTAACAATAACGATAGGGGCAAATACTTCCTGACAGGATACTTTTAGATGATCTGCAACATTCGTTAAAATAGTAGGTAGCAATATACGATTTTGCAGCTTTCCGCCTGTAGCTAATTCGGCTCCGTTTGCCAATGCTTCATTAATCCAATCAAGCGCACGAAGTTCTTCATTTGCATGAATTAATGCAGAAATATCTGTAGTCATTTCTAAAGGATCGCCTAGTACAAGCCTCTCAGTTTGGGCAACGAATTTAGCAAGAAATTCATCATACAGTGTATCCATTACGTAGATACGTTGAAGTGAAATACATACCTGCCCCTGGTTAGAAAAAGCGCCCACGACACATTTTGAAACAATTTCATCAAGATTTACTTGCTTATCAATAAGTAAGCCTGCATTGGAACCAAGCTCCAAAGTAACTTTTTTCAAGCCTGCTCGGTTTCGAATATCCATACCTACCGCAGGGCTCCCAGTAAAGGTAATCATATTGATTTGGTCACTTTCAACAAGCACGTCACCTACCAGTTTGCCACCGCCTGTAATGACATTGAAAGCCCCCTTTGGTAAAGAGGTTTGTTCCATTAGCTCTGCTAAAAATAAAGCAGATAAAGGGGTTTGTGATGCTGGCTTAAGAATAATCGTGTTTCCAGCAGCAATTGCCGGCCCTACTTTATGAGCAACCAAGTTTTGAGGAAAGTTAAATGGTGTAATGGCAGCGACAACACCAATAGGCTGTTCAAGTGTATAGCCAAATCGATTATGCCCATTTTTGGCAGCATCCATTGGGACTATTTCGCCGACTAAACGCTTGGCTTCCTCTGCGGCAAATTTATAGGTTTCAATTGTGCGCTCTATTTCTAGTAGGGCATATTTGAGTGGTTTCCCTGCTTCTAAGGCAATGATTCTGGCTGCTTTTTCTTTATGTTGTACAAAAAGTTGCACTAACTGCTCTAAGACCTGTGCCCGTTCATAGGCTGTTGTATTTGCAGCTGCCTCCTTGGCTTTATAAGCAGCGTGAATGGCTTTTTGCACAACCTCCTGGCTAGCCTGAGGAATTTCAGCAATTTTCTGTTGGGAATAGGGAGCATATAAAGAAGCATAGTTAGCAGTAGATTCCCATTGCCCGTTTATATATAAATGTTTTTTCATCTTTATAAACCTCCTAGAATTTTTCATTAATGGTTACGTATTCATTTTTAGGAACGTTAAAAAACTGTACAAGAGAGAAAATAAAAATGGTTACGTATTCATTTTGTTGTAAAAAGAAACAAACTATTTAATAGTTTGTTTTGGAGCACTAGTTGTGCGCCTATTAAATACTTTAACAGGCTTTGTAATACGAACGCAACTATTTTTTTTATTTTCAATCATTTCAAACAATTCTTTAATAGCTAAAAAGCCTAAATTTTCTTCTAATATACTACCAACTGTTGTTAATTGAATCATTCCATGCTTACTTAAATCTACATTATCAATGCCTATGATACTGATATCATCTGGGACTTTTAAGTTTTTAGTGATAAAACAATCGAGTAAATGAAGAGCGATAGAATCTGTTGCTGCACAGATGCCTGTCGGCTGCTTATCTAGTGAAGTGATATGTTGAAAGAGGTCTTGAATGGACTGTTTCGATGTGTCGACTGTAAAAATATAATCATCATTTTTGGCGATATTATAATCCTCAAGTGCCTTTATAAAACCTGCATATCGCTCCTTGAATGTGCTGCGATTTTGTGGACCACCAACCCAAGAAATTGCCGTATGACCAAGCTCAAGTAAATGTTGAGCAGATAAGTAACCAGCATAAAAATTATCAATCTCTACAAAAAATTCATTATTTTTATGTTTACGATTGTACGTAATAAAAGGGATATCCAGTTGTTTTAATTTAAAAAACATTGGGTCTTCCCAAAAAATGCATGAGAGGATAACACCATCTACTTTATTTTCAAGAATAGACGTATATGCTTCTTGCAAGCGTTCATCATCTACATATTGGACATGTACCCGGTAGCCCTTCTCATTTGCATAATTGATAATAGCTGTTGTTGTATCGACAAAAAATGGGTTATGGATAGGGCCTGACAAAAGGGCTATCGTTTTCGTTTTATTTTGTACAAGAGAGCGAGCATTTGCATTTGGAATATAATTCAATTCCTCAATAGCACGCATCACTTTATCTACTGTAGGTTTTTTAACTAGTTCCGGTGTATTGAGTACACGTGAAACAGTTGTCTGCGATACACCTGCTTTCTTTGCTACATCTTTAGATGACACCATGGTAAATTCCTCCTTCTCATAATTTTAATATAGTTGAATTAGCGTAAATATACAACAGTTGCCTGCTGATAGGCCCTAGAATTAGAGGGGGGAATAAAAAAATATTCAATATAGAAAGCAGGGTTTTAGCTAGAAAATATATAGAAAGAGGATATTGAAAAATATTTAATTTTCAAAAAACTGTTGACTTTTTTCTGAACGGAAACATATATTAATAGTTGTACAGAGCAGAAATTAAAATGAATACGTAGTCATAAGGAGGAGTTTTATTTGATGAATCAATATAAAGAACAACCTTTACATGAAAAATTACGTCAACATGCAAGAATTCGTCCGCATCAAGACGCCCTTATTTATTATGGGAAGCGTATTTCATACAAAGAGTTAGACGAGTTATCGGATCGATTTGCTGTATTTCTACAAAAACAAGGGATTAAAAAGGGCGATAAAGTAGCTTTGTTTATGCAGAACTGTCCACAATATATTATTTGTAGTCTCGGGATACAAAAAATTGGAGCAATTGAAGGCCCGTGTAGTCCTATGTTTAAAGAGTGGGAGCTGGAATATGAGGTAAAAGATTTAGGGGCAAAGGCTATTGTTACACTAGATCATTTATATGGTGTCGTTGGAAATATAAAAGATCAGACAGAGTTAGACCATATTATTGTTACGAATTACACAGATTTTTTACCAGAAAAGCCAGTTCCTTTTTTTCCAGAACCAATTATTTCAAAGGAAAAAATTGAAGGCACCTATGATTTAATGAGTATTTTACAGCAAGAAATTGACAAAATACCTGTTGTAGATATTGATATGGACAAGGATATTTGTCTAATTGTCTATACTTCAGGCTCAACTGGATTGCCAAAAGGAGCTATGCTTTCTTATGGTAACGCTTTCTATAAAACAAAAGGTGTAGCAACGTGCTATGGCTACCAACATGATGATATTCATTTAAGTGTAATGCCAATGTGTCATATTGCGGGCAAGCTCTTTAGCGTAAATGTACCTATTTTTACAGGTGGTACGATTGTTATTTTAACACGGTACTCTGCAGAAGCTTTAGTAGAAGCAATTGAAACATATAAAATTTCTGTTACATATACTGTAACGCCAATGAATGTAGATATGATGAACCTGCCAAATGCTCAAGATATTGATTTTTCAACATTAAAAATTTGTCAATGTACAAGTTTTGGTATTCCATTAACAGAAGATATTATGCGTGCTTGGACGGCATTAACAGCTGCTACGATTTTTGAAATCTCCTATGGTTCAAGTGAAACACATACAGCAGATACTGTTATGCCCCTTGACGATATTGTAGCTGGTGGACATGGTAAACCATTGCCAGGTTCAGAGGTTCGTATTGTTAATCCTGAAAATACGGATGAAGATATGGCAGTCGGACAGTTGGGGGAAATCCTTATTAAAAGTCCTGCTGTATTTAAAGGCTATCTAAATAAGCCTGAGGCGACACGAACAGCGATACAAAATGATTGGTTGCATACAGGGGATATTGGCTTTATGGATGAACGTGGCCATCTATTTTTCCAAGGGCGTAGAAAAGAGCTTATTAAATGTTCAGGCTATAGTGTATTCCCAGAAGATGTAGAGGTCATGCTCGTAAGACACCCAGCGGTAAACGCTGCGGCAGTAATTGGTGTTCCCGATGCAAAACGAGGAGAAAGTGTAAAGGCCTTTATTGTATTGAAAGATGAGTATGCTGGTACTATCAAAGAAGAGGATATTATTGCATGGAGTAAAGAGAAAATGGCGAGTTATAAATATCCTCGGAGCATTGAATTTAGAGAGAGCCTACCTCAAACGGCTACTGGAAAGCTACTTCGTCGGGTGCTAGTAGATGAAGAATTACAACAAAGAGGGGTGAATGAAACAAATGACTAATTATCCAAATATAGTAGAGGTCACGATAGAGCATCATATAGCAACTGTCCAAATCAATCATCCACCATTAAATGTTTTAGGTAAAAGAGTTGTAGAAGGTTTATTGCATGCTTTCCAGCAAATTGAAAAAAATGACACGATCAGAGTTGTGATTTTAACAAGCGCTGGACAAAAGGCGTTTATGGCTGGTGCTGATATAAAAGAATTCCCAACATGGCTAGGGGACAAACATATGGATAGACATATTCATAGAAATCATCAGCTTTATAATTATATTGATCAATTTCCTAAGCCTACAATCGCTGTATTAAATGGTTTGACGCTTGGGGGAGGGTGTGAATTAGCATTATGCTGTGATTTTAGAATTGCTGAGCAGCATGTGAAAATAGGGCTGCCTGAAATTAATTTAGGTATTTTCCCAGGAGGGGGAGGAACACAGCGATTACCACGATTGATTGGGATGTCAAAAGCAAAGGAGCTTATATTTTTCGGGGGAAGTATTGACGCGCAGGACGCCCTTACACTTGGCTTAGTGAATAAAGTAACCGCTTCCAGTGAAGGTCTTACTTATGCTAAGGAGTGGGCAGAGCAGTTGGCGACAAAGTCAAGCTATACGCTTAGCAAAATAAAGGAGGCTATGATGTATGGTGCTGACCATTCTATAGAGGAAGGGATTCAGCGTGAGGCAGAACTATTCTATGATGTCTTTCAACATCCAGATGCCTTTGAGGGGGTTGGAGCATTTATCAAAAAAAGAGAGCCGAGCTTTAATCAGCATAAAAAGGTAGAAGAATAGAAAATACAATAGGAAAAAACAAAGGGAGGTAACCTATGAGCGTAATTATGTTAATGATTGGCTTAGCCATTTTGATTTATATGACCGTTCGAGGAATCAACATTATTATTAGTGCGATTATAGCAAGTGTATTTGTAGCCATAACATCTGGTCAAGATGTCGTGGAAGCCATGACGGGCACATATATGACTGGTTTTACAGGCTATTTTGCATCCTATTTCTTACTTTTCTTACTAGGCGCCGTTTTTGGTAAAGTGATGGGAGAAACAGGTGCTGCAGAATCCATTGCAACTTGGGTTATGAAAGTGATTGGACCGAAAGGCGCTGTGATGGCTGTTGTGTTAGCCTGTGCCATTATGACCTATGGTGGCGTATCATTATTTGTGGTTGGTTTTGCAGTGTATCCACTAGCAGTTTCGTTATTTAGAACAGCCGATTTGCCAAGACGGTTTATACCAGCAGCTTTGGTATTTGGTTCGGTAACGTTTACGATGTTTTTACCAGGTTCACCTGAAATTCAAAATATTATGCCAACAGAATTTTTTGGCACAACGCCGTATTCAGGCTTTTGGATTGGGATGCTTGTCTCTATCTTTAATTTTGCAGTCGGGTCTTTATGGTTACACTTTGCAATCAGTCGTTCCGTTAAAAGAGGTGAAAAGTTTGAAGCACATGCTAGTGATGCAGAGTTAAATGAACGAGAGAAAGAACAATTACCAAGCATCCTTTTAGCAATACTTCCCATTGTCGTCGTAGTGGCTGGAATGGTTACGTATTCACAAATGTTTTCTGCAACCTCCGCAGCTATTTTTGCTTTATTAGGGGCAATTGTTGTTGCGTGTATCACGATGTTTAGATATATTACAGATTTTTGGCGAGTTTTAGAGCGTGGAGCAAATGATGCTATTTTGGCAGCATGTAATACGAGTGCGGTTATTGCCTTTGGAAAGGTAGCTGCTGTTACATCTGGATTTACACAAATCGTAGATGCTGTATTACAAATTCCAGGGCCGCCATTATTAAGTCTAGCTATTTGTATTAATTTAATTGCAGGTTTAACAGGTTCAGCATCGGGTGGTTTAGGGATTGCTCTCCCAATTTTATCGCCAATTTACTTAAATATGGGCGTTGATCCAGGAGCATTACACCGTGTTTCTGTTATGGCGTCAGACGGCTTGGCATCGCTTCCCCACAATGGCTATATTGTCACAACGATTAAAAATATTTGTCATGACACCTTTAAACGAGCCTACTTACCAGTTGCGATGATGGCTGTAGTTCTGACAATGTGTGCCACAGCTCTTGCGATTATTTTATTTACACTATTCACATAATATTTATACTATTTTATCCAGATTTTTTAAATAAGGAAGGTGCTTATGTTTACAACAGTTATTACACCGCGAGTATCTGAGACAGATGGAATGGGTCATATTAATAACACCGTTATACCTATTTGGTTTGAAGCTGGTCGAAAGGGTATTTTTAAAATTTTTACCCCTACGCTATCTTTTGACAATTGGAGGTGTGTTGTCGTTAATTTAAACGTTGATTACCTCAATGAAATTCACTATGGACAAGATGTTACGATCCACACGTATATCAAAGAAATTGGAAACTCTAGCTATATCATTGAGGAAGAAATGTATCAAAACAATCAATTATGTAGTAAAGGAACAGCTACCTATGTAAATTTTAACAAGAAAACAAAAAAATCAGAGCTTATTCCAGAGGAGCTACGTCAGCAATTAGAAAAGCATAAAAAGAATAATGAGGAAGTAGGTGGATGAAATTGAATAAGGTATATATTGTATCAGCTTTAAGAACAGCAGTTGGCAGATTTGGCGGGAGCTTAAAACATTTCAATTCCTCTGATTTATCGGCTGCTACGATAAAAGCACTTATAGCAAATGTAGAAATACCGTTGGCGCAAATTGACGAGGTTATTATTGGCAATGTCTATCAAGCAGGAGGAAAAGGAAATCCCGCTCGGCAAGCTGCGATAAAGGCAGGTCTTCCAAAATCCATCCCTGCCATGACGATTAATAAACAATGTGCATCAGGTATGCGTTCGGTGTCACTAGCCTATCAACAAATCAAGGCTGGTGAAGCGGAAATGATACTCGCAGGTGGTACAGAAAGCATGAGTAATGTTCCACATATTTTATTGAACGGTCGCGATGGTAAAAAAATGGGGTCTATGCAACTAGAAGATAGTTTATTATATGATGGCTTGATTTGTGCAATGGAAGACTATCATATGGGCATTACGGCAGAAAATTTAGCACAGCAATACAAAATTTCAAGAGAAGAACAAGACCAGTTTTCCGTAAATAGCCAAAATAAAGCATTACATGCTATTCAGCAAGGTTTATTTAAAAAGGAAATTGTGCCAATTGAAGTGAGTTCATCTAAATGGTTTACAGAGGACGAGCATCCGCGTAAAACGACAGTCGAGGCTTTGAAAAATTTAAAACCTGCCTTTTTGAAAGAGGGGGGCACTGTAACGGCTGGAAATTCCTCTGGCTTGAATGATGGAGCTTCTATTTTGTTAATCGTTTCAGAGCATGCACTAAAGAAATATAATTTGCAGCCACTTGCAGAAATTATTTCAGTAGCCTCGGCAGGTGTTGAGCCAAGTGTGATGGGCATTGGTCCTGTACCTGCTACACGGAAAGCTTTAGAAAAGGCAAATTTAACAATAGAGGAAATAGATTTAATTGAATTAAATGAAGCTTTTGCAGTACAGGCTCTAGCTGTGATGAAAGAGTTAGACATGAATCCTGATATTGTCAATGTCAATGGTGGTGCTGTGGCATTAGGGCATCCTGTTGGTAGTTCAGGTTCTCGTATTATCGTGTCCTTAGTTCATGAATTACAAAAACGAAATTTATCATACGGACTGGCAACGTTATGTATTGGGGGCGGACAAGGAGCCGCTGTTATTATAAAAAATGTACAGGATAACTTAGTAGAATAGGAGATGAACAGATGGAGCAACAAGTAATGGTCGTTGGTGCGGGTTTAATGGGAAGTGGGATTGCGCAAGTATTTGCTTTAGCTGGTTTTCAGGTAATTTTAACGGATCGAACAGAAGCTGATTTGGATAAAGGAAGGAATTATATTACGAAAAGTATTCAATCCATGCTAAAAAAAGAAAAATACACCTTAGAAGATGAGCAGAAAATTCATGCAAATATTCACTATGCATCAGATATACAGCTTGGGAAAAATGTTGATTTAGTCATTGAAGCTGTTCCAGAAAAATTAGCTATTAAACAAGAAGTGTTTAAAATGCTAGATGAAATTGTTCAACCGAACGCTATCTTAGCAAGTAATACTTCCTCCCTGTCTATCGCAGCTATTGGCTCTGTAACAAAAAGGCCTGAGAAAGTAATTGGTCTACATTTCTTTAGTCCCGTGCCAATTATGAGATTGTTGGAAATTGTCACGTCCATTGAAACATCTGAAGAAACATTGAAGCGTGCGCAGCAGTATGGCAAGGAAATTCATAAAGAAACCGTTATTGCACAGGATTATCCAGGCTTTATTGTGAATCGTATTTTATTGCCAATGATGAATGAAGCTGCATACCTTGTAATGGAAGGAACTGCCCCAGAGGAGGTAGATCGAGGCTTGATGCTTGGTGCGAATCATCCAATTGGCCCGTTACGCCTAGCGGATCAGTGTGGCTTAGATACGACTTTATATGCACTAGAAAGCTTGTACGATGGATTTAGCGATTCGAAATATCGACCATGTCCCCTATTAAAGAGAATGGTAGAGGCAGGACATTTAGGACGTAAATCAGGTAAAGGCTTTTATGAGTATTAACGGATAAGAAGGAGGATGTTATTCTGTATGTTAGCAATAGGACATGTTATTGAAAAAATACAAGCTCATGCACAGCAAGTGGATGAAATGCAAAGCTTTCCTCATGAAAACTTTCGTTTATTAGCGGATGAAGGATTATTTGGTTTACATATTGCCAAAAGATATGGTGGTTCCGAACAATCCTTTTATGTAAGTGCTCAAGCAGTGGAAGAAGTAGCAAAAGTATGTGCCTCAACTTCTGTTTTATTATGCACACAGGCGTTAACAACTTGTTTACTAGATTTAGGAGGCAATGAGGAGCAAAAAGCTAATTATTTACGTGCATTAGTAGCGGGCAAGTATCCGGGAGCGTTTTGTGTAACGGAGGAACAGGCTGGCTCAGATGTTTCGAATATTCAAACGCAAGCAGTGTATGACGACGGTAGCTATATTCTCACAGGAGAAAAACGTTTTATTACAAATGCTGGGGAAGCAGGTGCTTATTTAGTATTAGCACGGACAGGGGAGCATCCTACTAGAGGGTTGAGCTTCTTTATTGTAGAAGCCACTGCTCCAGGCGTAGAATTCGGTGAATGTATAGAGACACTTGGGGTAAGAGGGTCAAGTGTAGGTGCTGTTATTTTCAATAAGGTGCGTGTGCCAAAAGAAAATCTGCTTGGGATTGAGGGATCTGGCTTTAAACTATTAATGAAGACATTCAATAGAAGTAGAACATTGGTAGGCGCACAAGGGGTTGGCATTGCGAAGGGTGCCTTTCAAATTGCACTTGATTATTTAAAAGCACGAAACCAATTTGGAAAACCATTAAGTGAACAGCCGATGATTCAAGGTATGCTAGCAGAGTTAGGCACGAAAATTGTTGCGGCAGAGCTGTTAGTAAAAACGGCTACTGAGCATATTGATGAGCAGACGAATGAGATGGAGAAACATGCATCAATGGCAAAATACTATGCTACAGATGTGGCAATGCAAGTGACGACTGATGCCGTACAGCTTTTGGGAGGAAACGGATTTACAACATTGTATCCGCTTGAAAGAATGATGCGTGATGCAAAGGTAACGCAAATCTATGATGGAACTAATCAAATTCAACGTGTCATTATTGCTAGACAATTATTAAAATAAGAAAGAAAAACCTCGAATAGGAAACGTTGTATTAACGTCTTCGCTATTCGAGGTCTTTTTTAATCATGGTGCAACGTTGCAGCAATTTCTGGCTGTTGTTCTACTTGACGTAGCATGTTAAAGGAGGCGATGGCTACTTCTACTTGGTCGTCTTTTGGCTCGCGTGTTGTTAGTAATTGTAACCATAGCCCTGGGTAGCCAAGGAAGCGTAACACGGGCACATTGCGGCAAGCATTTGTTGCTTGTAAAACCTCAAATGAAACCCCGAGTACAACAGGAATTAATAAAATACGGTCTACAATACGTAGCCATAGTGGGTCAGTAGGCACGAAGAAGTATAAAAACATGCCGACAAAGACTGTAAAAAGAATAAAGCTACTACCGCAACGATAGTGTAGACGTGATTGCGCTTGGACATTTTTTACTGTAATCTCTAAGCCTGCCTCATAGCAATTAATAACCTTATGCTCAGCGCCATGGTATTGGAATACGCGTTTGATTAATGGCGTTAAGGAAATAAAGTATAAATAGATTAATAGTAACAGTAGTTTAAAACCACTTTCTAGTAAAATTTGCCCTGTTTTGCTGTCAATCCATTTTGAGAAAAAATCAGCGATAAACACAGGAATCAAGGTAAAGGCAAATTTTCCAAATAAAAAGGATAGTATACCGACTACCGCAACTCCTAGTATCATTTGAAGCTTTGAGCCTTCTTCTTTATGCTCTTCTTCCTCACCAGGCGTCACATCATAACGATCTCCTGCAAATTGCATATGACGAGAGCCTAAACCAGCAGACTCAATAAGTGCAACAACTCCTCGCACAAATGGAATTTTTTTGAGCTTTTGTAACATAGGCTTTTGTACTTTTTTAAAATGATAATAATCAATGGAATCATCGTTACGACGAATAGCAGTAACAGTATGTTCCTTTCCTCCGAACATCACACCCTCTAATTGTGCTTGTCCCCCGTATACAGGTGAATTGCTCAAGGCTAACACCACTCTCTTTATATATTTCAACTGTACCATTGTACTAAATTTAGTGAAAAACCTCTAGGGTTACGCATAGTAAATTTTCTATATGGCTACACTAATCGTACATTTTAGGAAATCATTTGTATGCAAAAAGGAGGAAAGATCGATGAGAGTAGCCGTGATCACATCCCTCGTTAGCGCTCTTGCTTTGGCTTTATGCTTAAAGGGGCTACATTATTTTCATCTCATTAAATGGCATCCCATTGGCTTTTATAAAAAGTGGAATTGGTTTGAAGAAAGCTCTAAATTATTTCAGTGGACCCTTTTTATTTTTCTGCTATTTATTATTGGCTTATGCTTATATTTAACAATGCGCTATGTTTATGTGATTCCAGCCGTATTTTCTTCGTTTTTACTAGGACTTTTGGTGACCATCTCCATTGAGTGGATTGCATTAGATTTACCATTACAGCTTTCGTCCTTTAAAAAGCTGTCGATTCCATTTATCGTGACGGTTATTTGTTTATTGCGTTTTTTATTGGAAACTGCCAATTTTCATCAGCAGGAGCATACAGCACAACAAGGAAATTAGTTGCTGTATGCGCCGTCTGTGATAAAATATAGTGACAAGTACATAGAAAAGAGGGAATCGAAGCGTGAAGTTATTATGTTTGAATGGACCTAACTTAAATCGACTCGGCAAAAGAGAACCACATATTTATGGCTATGAAACATTAGAGGATGTTCGGGAAAATCTTCAAAATCTTGCGGCTTCTTTAGGAGCAACGGTGGAATTTCGTCAATCTAATCACGAAGGAGTACTGGTTGATTGGGTGCATGAGGCAGAGGATGAAAAATATGAAGGTATTATCTTTAATCCTGGTGCATATACCCATACAAGCATTGCGTTGCATGATGCGATTGCAGGGATTACTGTGCCAGTAATTGAAGTACATATTTCCAATATCCATAAACGTGAGGCTTTCCGTCATCATTCCTATCTTGCTCCAGCCTGCCTTGGGCAAATTTGTGGGCTCGGTACGAAAGGCTATGAGCTGGCACTACGTACATTTATCGAGAGGGAGAATTAATTATGTTGAAATTACAAAAGCTACGTAAGGCACTTCAAGAACAAAACATCGATGGCATTTTAATTACAAATGGCTATAACCGTCGTTATATGACTGGTTTTACAGGGACAGCAGGCGTAGCAATTGTATCCCAAAATGATGCGGTGTTTATTACAGATTTCCGTTATACAGAGCAGGCTACTACGCAAGTACAGGACTTTCGAATTGTCAAGCATGAGGCGACAATTATTGAAGAAATTGCTACTCAAGTAAACCATATGGGCATCAAATTATTGGGCTTTGAGAAAGATACTGTCAGCTATGGCACATATGAGCTATATAAATCGAACCTTCAAGCAGATTTAGTGCCGATTTCTGGGCTAATTGAAAAAATTCGCTTGATTAAGACGGAACAAGAGATTAATATTATTAAGGCTGCGTGTGAAATTGCAGATCACGCATTTACACATATTTTAGGCTTCATCAAGCCTGGTAAAACCGAGCTTGAGGTTTCGAATGAATTAGAATTTTTCATGCGTAAACAAGGAGCAACTCAGTCTTCGTTTGACACAATTGTTGCGTCTGGTCTTCGTTCAGCATTACCACATGGCGTGGCAACGAATAAAGTGATTGAAAAAGGCGACTTTGTGACATTAGACTTTGGTGCGCTCTACAATGGCTATATTTCGGATATTACACGTACTGTGGCTGTGGGAGAACCATCCGAAAAATTAGTAGATATGTACAATGCAGTCCTTGCTTCGCAGCTATTGGCACTTGAAAAAGTGGGCCCTGGCTTAACAGGCATTCAAGCGGATGCAATTGCACGTGACTACTTAAAAGAACAAGGATATGGCGAAGCATTTGGTCATTCTTTAGGGCATGGTATTGGTCTTGAAGTACATGAAGGCCCTGGCTTGTCGATGCGTTCTGATACTGTATTAGAGCCAGGTATGGCCGTGACGATTGAACCAGGTGTTTACTTACCAGGAATTGGTGGCGTTCGTATCGAGGATGATATTTTAATTACAGAAACAGGTAATGAACGACTAACCCATTCGTCAAAAGAACTTATTATTTTATAAACTTTGGAGGAACATAAATGATTTCAGTAAACGATTTCCGTACAGGTCTAACAATTATTGTAGATGGTCAATTATACCGCGTATTAGATTTCCAACACGTAAAACCAGGGAAAGGTGCTGCATTCGTACGTTCGAAATTACGTAACCTACGTAATGGCTCTGTGAATGAAAAAACATTCCGTGCTGGTGAAAAAGTTGAAAAGGCACAAATCGATAATCGTAAAATGCAATATCTATATGCACAAGGTGACGAGCATGTATTTATGGACTTAGAATCTTATGAGCAAACTGAATTAGCTTCATCTGCTATTGAGTATGAATTAAAATTCCTAAAAGAAAATATGGAAGTGCATATTCAATCATACCAAGGTGAAATGCTAGGTGTTGAGTTACCAAATACTGTTCAATTAGAAGTAACTGAAACAGAACCAGGAATCAAGGGTGATACAGCTTCAGGTGGTACAAAGCCTGCGACACTTGAAACAGGTCTGATCGTACAAGTACCATTCTTTGTGAACCAAGGCGATGTTTTGATTATTAACACAGAAGAAGGCTCTTACGTTTCTCGCGCATAATCAATCGTCCTGCTTTAGCCTGCTCTTTTTGATAAAAGGGCAGGTTTTTATTTGTTTCTTATACATATCATGTGGAAAAAAAGTGAATGTTGGGAGAATAGATGGAGGCGCTAGCACTTTTTTTCTTTGTATCCTCTGTGTTTCTATCATCAGATAGATGGTCATCGTTGGAAAAAAGGATTACAATAGTAATAAGGAGTGAGAACAATGATACATACACTATTTGATATTCCATATCCAATTATTCAAGCACCAATGGCAGGTGTAACATCACCAAAGTTTGTAGCGGCTTGTGCTGAGGCAGGGCTATTAGGCTCAATTGGTGCAGGTTACTTAAATGGTGAACAAACCAAACATTTTATTCAGGAAGTGAAGAAGTTAACACCTAAGCCTTTTGCCGTTAATTTATTTGTCCAAGAGGAGCCAAAAATTGATGTCGAGACGCTTCAGCAAGCCCGCATGGCACTACAGCCTTTTTATGATGAGCTAGGACTATCGCCTGTCCAAAGTGTTGTATCTAAGGAAGTGTTTGCAGGACAAATTCAAGCGATTATTGAGGAAAAGGTAGCCATTTGCTCGTTTACCTTTGGGATTCCATCAGCCGAGATCCTCACACAGTTAAAAGACAATGGTGTCTATACAATTGGTACAGCGACGACAGTAGAGGAAGCTAAACGAGTGGAGCAGGCAGGAATAGATGCTGTTGTTCTACAAGGTGGGGAGGCTGGTGGTCATCGCGGCTCCTTCTCTGTGCCTATGCAGTTAATTCCGTTAAAGGATTTACTCCAGCAGGTAGCAGACCAAATTGCTATTCCTATTATCGCAGCGGGTGGACTTGTGACAAAAGAAGATATTCAGGAGGCACTAGCAAGCGGGGCACAGGCTGTTCAAATTGGCACCGTATTATTAGTAGCAGATGAATGTGAAATTTCACCGTTATATAAAAATGCGGTATTAACATCGAAAGAGCAGCAAACAACGGTGACAAGTGCATTTACTGGAAAACCTGCAAGAGGCTTAGCCAATGACTTTACAAAACGAATGCAAGATGCAACAGTAGCTCCTTATCCATTACAGCATTACCTAACGACAGCGATTCGCAAAGAAAGTGCAGAGCAAGGCAATGCTGAGTATTTATCCATGTGGATGGGAGAAAATAGCTATCTTGTGCAGGAGACAGGTACGATTAAAAGCATTATTGACAAGCTCCTATAAATCCGTGAGTGGTTTTTTTAGCACTCGTGAATTTTCTTCGCATAAAAAATATTTGGTCGTTTCACCAGACGGGAGCCAGCGCTACTTGAAGTGAGGGTCTTACAGGCTGTACCAGATGCTACAACAAGATTGTTAAGACGGGATAAAAATTTTACAAGAAAGATCTCTATACATCCGTATGGAGGTCTTTTTTTTTGCAGAGCGACATATATTGCTGTACACGAGGGGGCGTAGGAATGGAATTACAAGACGTATTAAGAGTTGCTGGAGTGGGACTAGTCGTTGCGCTTCTTCATGTTTTCTTTGATCAAACAGGGAAGAAGGAGTTCTCATTTTTCCTATTTTTTATTGCCTACTTATATATGACAGCAGAACTGCTCCGTTTTTTACGTCTATTTTTCAATGAAATTCTCACATTTTTCCAATGGCTAACATCATCTGGGTAGTGTAGATGGAAATTGTACTTGTCGCTGTTGTCATGCTGCTTTTATTACTGCTGATAAAAGAAGTTATACAGCCACTCCATGCGCTAATTAGTGTTATGTTTTCGTTTTTACTTTTTAGCATGTTGTTCTCGACCCTTTTATTGCCGTTTGTTAAGCAGCTTTTAGAAACATTGGCATTTTTGCCCTATGCGAAAGCCATTTTAATGAGTGCAAGTTTGTTCTATGTAGGGCAATGGGTGTCATTGCTGCTTGTAGAGCATAACTATAAGGTGCTCGGGAACATCGTTTTTTCTGCAGTGAAGCTTGTGATTATCATGTATTGGTTGAAAGAATTTTTGGCTGTTTTACAGGAGGTGTCGTCTATTTTACAAAGGCTAAACTAAGGAGCGAGGCCATTGCAGGAGCAAATACTAGCATTTTTAGTGGACCCATTCTTTCTTTTGCTCAAGATGACACTGATGCTATGTAGCTATGTCATTATTATTTTAATTGTCAATATGATACTACCAGCATTTGAAAAAGGGACAAGGATCCTCTTTTTCCTGATTGTTTTAGCCACGATTGGCCCTGTTGTTGTGAATGCCTTTACATTAATTGATGAAATTGCACAAGGACTAGCCCATCTATTTACAGCATTTTATCCGATTCTTACATCAAGCTTTCTACTATCAAGCAGTATTACAGCGATTGCTTCCTGGCAGCCCTTTTTACTATTTTTTGTACAAGTCCTTACGATTATCAGTAGTAAGTGGCTTATACCAGGCGTGCTTTTTGCCATTGTTTTTGATGTCTGTAGTGTCATTGTCAAGGAAATATCTTTTACACGAATCGCTGAATTAATTCGTTTTACGATTATGAGCATCGTTTCTGCCTCGGTTATTTGCTATGTGCTACTCATGACAGCAAGCGGTGTAGCTGCATTTAGTGTCAATGCCGCTGTAGCGGAGCCTGTTAAAAAATTAATTGAAGAAAATATTCCAGTTGTCGGCTCATTTATTGTTGATAGCTTTTCCATGTTTCAGCATATGACACAATTTACATCCTCCTTAACAAGCATCAGTGCTTTTATTGCTGTTATTACGGTGTCCTTTATTCCAACTGTTCAACTAATTGTAAGTGCCTATTCATTAAAAATGCTAGCTGCCATTTTAGAACCCATTGCTTTTGATGATATTTGTCGATTGCTGGATCAAGTTAGTAAATCGCTCTTTACCCTATGTGCTGTATCCTTTTTGATTGCTTTTTCATTTATGTTTTCTTGTTTTTTCCTCATTGTGTTTGTACAAGTGATGGCAGGAGGGAGATAGATTGATTCTTTTATTGGCATTGCTTTTTATCTGTCAGCTATTTGTGTTTCTAACAGATGATAAGGACGTTATTTCACTCACCAAATTGGTCATTACGTTAGTATTTTTGCAATTGCTATTAAAGATTCCATTTATCAATTCATAGGAAGAAACAAGCGTACATACACTTGAAAAAGAGAAGGTGAAAGGAGGCTATGTACAAGTGATGTGGAAAAGACACGCAAAAAAACAACGTCATTGATGGTTTTCATACTTATAGCTGCCTCCGCGGGAATTTTCATCATTTTACCGATGTATCAAACAAACTCAACAAATGACAACCATTCGGCGCTTACGAATGAAGAAAAGCTGGAACAAACATTGAAGGCTATGGCAGGTGTTGGGGAGGTAAAAGTCTACTTTTATTATGGAGAGATAACAGATGAACAGGATGAACATAAACTATTTAGCCAATATTTTCGGGGGACTGAGCAAGGCACAAAAAACGTAACAGGAATGCTCGTTGTGTCAGAGGGTGCATCCGATATTTTTGTGAAAAATGAAATTCGAGCAGTTGTGAGTCAGGTGATGCAGCTGCCCATTCATCGAATTATTATCGTTCCAATGGAAAATAAGGAGGAAAAGTAAATGCGCGTACGTAGAAGAACAGTTTGGTTTATGACATTATTAAGTTTAGTAGCAGTCATTTCAGTGTATTATTTGGTTGATCCAGCAAAGCAATTTAATGGTCTTACTATTTTTACGGATGATACATTACAACAAACAGCCGTAACAGGTGTAACAGATCAGGAAGCAACCAATGATATCACACAAGAGGTCTCTTCACCGAGTCACCTATTTGAAGAAATGCGTATGCAGGTTAGTGATGAAAGAAGTCAGCTTCGTGAGCAATTAACTCAAAAAATTGCTTCAGAGGAATATTCAGCTGAAGAAAAAAATGAGGCATACAATGAAATGGATAGTCTGATTAAGCGTGAATCAGCGGAGGCGATGCTTGAAATGCTTATTAAATCATTAGGCTATTCAGATGCGTTTGTTCGTGCTGAGGGTGAAAAGATTTCGGTCACGGTAATGGCGGAGGAATTGTCCAAAGCACAAGCCAATGAAATTATTTACCTTGTGAGAACAGAGATGGAGGGCGCAAGTGATGTGCAGGTAAAGTTTAGTGCCAATAATTATTAAAAAATAAAGAAAAAAACCAAATATTTTGTCTATTTATAAATTATTGTTATATAGCAGGATTATGAAAAGGCTTTCGTTTAGTAAAGGAAAGCCTTTTTTTTTGTCCATATTTACTAAATTTTCATTTAACTATTTCAAATTGATTCGAAAAAATATAGAATGGTTATTGGTAGTAGATTTTATTTTTATTTCAGAAGGAGAGTTAGAAATGTTCAAAGTTCAAGAAATTCGTGAAATCATTAAGTTAGTAGATGCATCTTCCATTGATGAGTTTGTGTATGAAGTAGATGGCGCAAAAGTAAAATTAAAGAAAAATAATGTTGTTGTTACTGAAGCTGTAGCACCTAAAAAAGAAGTAGTGGTCCCTGTTGTACAACAATCTGCACCAGTGGAAGCGCCAGCAGCACCTGCACCAGCTAAAGTGGAGGAAGCACCAGCTTCAGCAGCACCAGCAACAAACGACCCATCGTTACATAAAGTTGTATCTCCAATGGTTGGTACTTTCTATCAAGCACCAAGCCCAGATTCACCAGCTTATGTAAAAGTCGGTGACAAAGTAGGCAACGAAACAATCGTATGTATCGTAGAAGCGATGAAGTTATTCAACGAAATCGAAGCAGAAGTACAAGGAGAAATCGTTGAGGTACTTGTGAAAGACGGAGAATTAGTAGAATACGGCCAACCATTATTCCTTGTAAAAGCTGAGTAAGGAGTGCAAAACAAATGAAAAAAGTTTTAATTGCAAACCGCGGCGAAATCGCTGTGCGTATCATTCGTGCTTGTAAAGAGTTAGGCATTCAATCGGTTGCTGTATACTCAGAGGCAGATGCGGACGCATTACATGTAAAATTAGCAGATGAAGCGTATTGTATTGGACCAAAGCTATCAAAGGATTCTTATCTTAGCTTCCCAGCATTACTAAGCGTAGCTGAAAAAACAGGTGCTGATGGCATCCACCCGGGCTATGGCTTTGTGGCTGAAAATGCTGATTTTGCAGAAGCGTGTGAAAACGCTGGCATTAAATTTATCGGTCCATCCTCTGACTCTATTAAAATTATGGGGATTAAGGACGTCGCACGTACAACAATGGAAGCAGCGGGTGTTCCACTTGTACCAGGTACAGGTATCGTGCCAGATATTGAAACAGGTAAAGAATGGGCTGCGAACATTGGCTATCCTGTCATTATCAAAGCGACTGCTGGCGGTGGCGGTAAAGGAATCCGCGTAGCTCGTACAGAAGAAGATCTTGTCAAAGGGATTGAAATTACACAAAAAGAGGCTGCTGCTGCATTTGGCAACCCTGGCGTTTATTTAGAGAAATTTATCGAATATTTCCGCCACTGTGAAATCCAAGTGTTAGCAGATGGTCATGGCAATGTTGTGCATTTAGGCGAGCGTGATTGTACGGTTCAACGCCGTATGCAAAAGCTTGTTGAGGAAGCACCATCCCCAGCATTATCGGCTGAGCGTCGTGCTGAAATGGGCGAAGCAGCGGTAAAAGCGGCACAAGCATGTAACTATGAAGGTGCAGGAACGATTGAATTTATTTACGATTATCAAGAAGATCGCTTCTACTTTATGGAAATGAATACACGTATCCAAGTAGAGCACCCAGTAACAGAAATGATTACAGGTATTGACCTTGTACAGCAGCAATTAAAAATTGCATCAGGTGAGAAGTTGCCATTTGCACAAGAAGATATTCAATTAAATGGCTGGGCGATTGAATGCCGTATTAACGCAGAAAATGCCTATAAAAACTTTATGCCATCAGCAGGAACGGTTGAGACTTATGTAACACCAGGTGGCTATGGTGTCCGTATTGATTCTGCTGTTTATGCAGGCTATACAATCCCACCATACTACGATTCAATGGTAGCAAAACTAATTGTTCATGCGGATACACGTGAAGAGGCGATTGCAAAAATGAACCGCGCCCTAAGCGAATTCGAAGTAGCGGGTCCTGGTATTAACACAACCATCCCATTCCACCAAGCATTGATGAACAATGACGTGTTTAAATCAGCGAAGTTCAATACGAAGTTCTTGGAAGAGAATGATGTGTTGGGTGTGGCTGAAACAGTAAAGTAAGCTTTTAGGGAATAAAACAAATAGGAATATCCGAAATTTTTTACCTCTAACTAAATTTATTTAGGTTGGAGGTTTTTTTATGTCCAAAAATAAGCAAAGAACAGGAATATTTGATTTGGAGCATATGAGTCCCATTGAGCTGAAAAAAGTAAATCCTAAGAATGAGCATGACGAGCCACTTATTATAGCACCGTCCATTGTGGTAGATGTTAATTCTGTTCGATTAAAGGGGAATTGTATTAGCGCGCATTCAGCTTTAATGGTTGTCAAAGAGCAAATGCGATTGTCAGGTATTCGGAAACGGACAATTAGCAAATATGATTATATTTTTAATCGCATGTTGAAAACCATGAATGTTGAATATGTAGACGAAATTTCTTTGGAAACATTATTTGGTTTTATTGCTTCTTTAGGGGACGTCAAAGATACTACAAAGCAAAGTAAACTACGTGTTGTAAAGGCAATACTAAACCGCATATTTGATAATGGATGGATAGAGAAACGATTTTGGAAGGATGTAAAAATAAAGGTAGATGGAAGAATCAAGCCCCCTGCTAATGAAAATAATTTAGCTAGTTTATTGTCTACTTTTGATATGAGTAATTTCATTCATTTTCGTGATGCAGTAGCAGTTTTAACGATTTATAAATGTGGCTTGAGGGTGAATACGTTCGTGCGATTAGAGGAGAACCATTCGTATGATATTTTTGTTGCTGAAGGCAATTATTTGTATAAGCAATCACTATTTACAACCTTTTCACCGAATTAAAATTAAACAATATATGGTAGAGCTATCATTTATAACTCTATTCTGTTAAATAAAAGAAATATTGACTATTACCCCTATCTCAAATATTGGGTTTATGATAACATGTATCTGAACCTTTTAACTTAAAAAAATATGAAAGGAAGTGTATTAATCACATATGAAAAAGATATTGAAACCATTGATTAGTGTTATTGCCATTGGTACCCTCTCTCTATCTATAAACATAGATAAAAATGTATTAGCTAATGATATTGCAAATACATGTAAGTATGATTCGGCATCGAAGGTCAACCCTGATTATTCCACAATGAACTGTTTGTTAACCGAAACAGCACTGAGTTATAATGTTCCTCCTGAAATTGTGAAGGCAATAGCGGAAGGTGAAAGTGGAAATTGGCGTCATTTTGATATGAATGGTGAAGCGATTGTGACAGCTGATAATGGAATTGGCATTATGCAAATTACAAATCAAGCAGGCTACAATCAAGATAGACTAAAAAGCGATATTGTCTATAATATTCAAGCTGGTGTAGAGACTTTAGATGATATGTTTAAGCGAAAGGATTTACCTAGCATCAACGGTGGGGAAAGAGATGTACTGGAACATTGGTACTTCGCTATCATGGCTTATAACGGTACTAAGCCAGTAAATAGTCCAATTGTTCAAGCAACTGGTGAAAGAAATACCAATGCCTATCAAGAGAAAATTATCCGAATTATTAATAAATTGGAATTAATAGACTTAACAGAGCTACCTTTTTCACGTGAACATTTTCAATATAACTCTAACAGCAGGGAAAATATTAAATTTTCAACGATGAACTATGATTTTGATTTACCATTAACAAAATCTAAGTATTTATTTGAAACAAATCAAAAAGTTAGTGCAATAACGAATGTAACATTTAGGACAAAACCTACTACGGATAGTCCTTCTTTGGGTACTTTACGTGAAGGTGAAATTGTTACCATTACGGGTCCTTTTGAATATGAAAAAGTATCAACGAAGAAAAACCATTTTGTTTGGTATCCTGTGAAAAGAAGTGATGGGACAGAGGGGTATGTAGCATCAAGTTATTTAAACTACTCAGCTTCAACATCAACGCCAACACCTCCAGTAACACCGCCCACAACGGGCAATGTTGATGTATCAAAGTTTGCTGATTACAATGCAAACCAATACTGGGCTGAGGATTTTAAGTGGGCAGTCAACATCGGGATCATCAGTGGATACCCAAACGTGAAAAACCCATCAACAGGTAAGTACGAAAACTTACTTAAACCGTACACGAACTTAACGGAAAACCAAATGTTATCTATCCTATTCCGTTACTTCAAACCATCAGAACTAGCTTCAACGCTAGCTAATACTTCATGGTATGGAGACGTAAACTATCAACTGGCTACAAAATACGCTCTACCAGTTCTAGGTGCAAACACAGCATCCAAACAAGCCATTGCAGGTAAGGATATCACACGGGGTAACTTTGCTCGTATCTTAGCTTCAATGCATTATGGTAAGACTGTATCTCAGTCAGAAGCTATTAAATTCCTTCGTGATAATGGTTTAACAACTACTAAAACAAATGAAGAGTTTAAACCAAATGATTCTCTAACAAGAGCGCATACAGTGGCATTCTTCCACCGTTACGAACAAATATTCAATAACTAAATTGCTACTTACAAGTGAAAAGGTGACTAATAAAAGTCATCTTTTCTTTTTTATGTTTAATAGATCCTTTCTTGACACTCCTCGAACCTTTCATAACTAAATTCATTAACACAGATTGTTTGAGGGGAGCTACAAAGTTTTGTGTTAAGCTACTGGAGAGGTTGAGAAAGCATAAGGAAAGGACTTGTGTGCCTACTTCTCATTCACACAAACCCTCAGGTTGACATAGGATTAGATTTTCATGAAATCAACTTCATATCCTGAACTTACTATTTCTTTAGCGATTTCATATTCCCATGCACTACTTTCATATTTAACATAGACAACACCTGAAATATCATTAGGTAAGGTAATATGATGCCTTTAGTATTTTTTTATGGAAAATCCAAATAAATAACTTGGGAGGGATTGTTATTTTTAAAGAACTTAGCAAATTTCAAACGGTATACTTGGATTCGATTTCATTAAAGCGTTTTTTATTAAGAGTAAAGGATACTAGTGTCTTTAATTCGGTAATTACTTATACACTAATGAGAGATAGTTGTTTGATTATTTACCAAGTGAATAACGATATACTAGGTACAACTGATGGATTATTTTTCCCTAAAACAACCATTCCACCAAGCACTAATGAACAATGGTGTTTTCAAATCAGCACAATTCAATACAAAATTCCTTGAAGAGAATGATGTGTTAGGTGTAGCAGAAACAGTAAAGTAAGCGTTTGCATTTAAAAACCTTCTAACTTTAGTAGTTAGGAGGTTTTTATGCCTAGAAATAAACGGGGAAAAAATGAATGATGTTGAAATGCTATATAAACATTTCAACATCGTTTAATTCTTTGGTGGTGGAAATATTTTATCTCAGTCATATCTATGAATGGTGATTAGCCCTCGGCGATTGCCGATAGTTGAAAATACTCTTTTAATTTTACTGCGCTTATTTGGCGTCCTAATTTCATATAATAGCCTTTGCCAGTACCTTCATAGTAAAATGTATTATGTTTACCGCAAATAGGCAGTAAATGGACATTTTTGCCTGCTTCAACCTTACTAGAATTGGTTGCATATAAAATTACATGCCCACCTACAAGTGAGGTACTACAAGTAAATTCTGCTGTTCGTTCATCGCCTTCATCCTGTGAACCACCTACATAAATTGTATTAGGTTCTGCACAGCATGAGCCAGCCGGGCCTTTACCTATGGATTTTATTATCAATTGAATCCAAGATGTCTCACCATGCTTCGGATCATGAGTACTACCCTCCACATTGGCAAAGTTTGTGCCAATAGCTAAAGACTCTGTTATACCGTCATATACCGATCTTAAAGGGACAATGATAAATTCATCTGTATAGTCTGACTCTGGGTTCCATAAATCAGCAAAATAAGCGCCTTGTTCATCCTTTGTTTTACGATAAACTACTCGGTAGCGCGTCTCCTGCTCCTGTGTTAATTGCAATTTAGCACCTTCTACTGTAGCTGGCATATTAACAAACATTCTCGTTCCTCCTATAAGTTTAAAGTTTGCTTATTATATTTTTTATTGTAATCATCTAGCATTTCTTGGAATTTTGTAACAAATTCAAAAATAGAGATGAAATCTTTATTGCCACTAGCCTCTGCATTGTTAATGCTGACACTTTTGTCTGCGGCTGTAGCTTCGAGATAATAGCCTAAAATTTGTGGATTTGTAAAGCGCACCGTCACGCTATTCGCTGAGGATTGTACGCTAGAATTATTTTGCGCTGAGGAAGAGGAAGAAGACCTACTTCCGCCAAAAATAAAGAACCCTCCGCCTCTCGATGAATGCTCTTCAATACTTTGGGCAAATGAATTTGACATGGCTGTTGCTGTCGTAAATTTTATAGTAACATCTCGCGCAATAACAAACGCAGTAGGGAAGCATGGGAAAACACATTGATTCATTTCTTTAAAGCGTTCATTTGAAAAGTCCTGATAATCTTTTGCTGGAGCAATGGATTTGCTGGATGTATTATACATATCCTCTGTTAGTAAAAAGACACCAGGGTTAAACCACTCTCGCCCAATTTGTACCTTTGCCACGGATAGACCAATCTGGATGGACATCTCTGAGCTACTTGCGAATGCTTGGTTGACGGCTTCCTTATGACTAGAGCTACTGGAATAGCCTCCAAAGAAAAAGGAGACACCGTAGTTAGAGGAGGAAGCAGACGTATAGGAGGAGGAGGCTTGATTCGCTTCCTTTAAACTAGATGTAAGGATGATTTGTGTAAAGTTCTCTGGTACATGATTGGGTGCCACCTCATTTTCATCTGCCTTCTCAGCAGTTTCTTTTGAAGCTTGTAAAACGGTGGCAAGCCTTATTTTTTCTTTTAATGCCTCAATATCCTGATTGGTATTTTCAAGTTGCTGTTGCAAAGGAGACAGCATGGATTTGAATTGAAGCTTATTTTTTTCTTCAAAATAGCGCATGGCAGCATCTGTTGCCTTTTGTGCCTTGTCAATTAAATTATTTTGTGCATCTAAACACTTCTTACCGTTTTCACCTAGTGTAGTAAGCAAATCTTTTACCTTGTCAACCTCCACACCAAAAATGCGTGCAACCGTTGAAGGTAAGACTTTTGTTACATCGTCTAATGCTTGGGAAGCCATCACATCAACCAATGTTTTTAACATATCAACTGTTGTATTAACATATGTTTTTTGCAATGCATCAAAGGCAGTTTTAAACGCTGTCTCACTCTCATCGTAAGCCTTTTTTAATGCTTGTACGTCTTCTTCATCTGGAATAATCGCTAAAAACGAATTGATATTGCTTGTAATATTGCTACGCTGGGCTACTAATATGGCAAGCTGTTGTGCCAATGCCGCTGGACTTTCAAGTAGGTCAACAGGTGTAAAGGAGGTATTCAATAAAGTAAACCAATTTTCAGGATAAAGCTGTACAGGAAAGACATGGCCACCATCTGGATTCATTTTTCCAACATTAGAAATCGTAGAACGTGCCTCAGCAATTTCACGCCCAACACCACTATCTAAAATACCATTAATAATTTCCATATCACCTGGCGAAAACACGCTCAATACTTTACCGAGCTTTTCATCGACACCAAGCACTTCTGCCTCCGCTGTTATTTCATACCAATCTAAAAATTCATTATTACGTTGCTTATAGGCTTCGGCTGTATGCTCTGGGTACTTTTTCTCAAGCGCATTTTTCTTGGCTACTTGTTTTTCTGCCCATTGCTGCTTTGCCTCTACATAATCGCTATACAGTCGGTAGAAAACTTGCTCAAGCGTTAGTACATCCTGCTTACCATCACCAAAATTATAAGGATATGGCGTCATTAATACTTCGCGCAGCTTGTTTTTAGCCTCAAAAAGCTTACTATTTAATTTAGGTGTGAGCATATCTAGTGCCGTTTTATACTGTGTGGATAGGTGTCGTCCATTATCAGAGGCTGTCATTTGACAAGCATCGAATAATTTATTGACAAGCTTTGATTCATTCGCGCGTACATAAGCTGGCTTCGGTTCGTTATTGTCAATGTCATAGGCATATTGCGAGGCATCAATTAACGTCCCGGGAAGGCTCATACAAAAAAATTGATTTGCATTACTGCCACCAATAACTGAAGTAATTTGTTCATAGAGCTGGTCTGCAAAGCTTTGAGTAGATGCATTATCTTGTAAATTCTTTGCTGTTCGTAACTGATTTTGTTCGTATTCCATTGTACTTCCCCCTAAATATAATTGTGATAGCAAAACTTTTCACCAAACCACTATATGAAGGGACCCTCTACGATATAACGTTCAGCATAAAAAACTTTCGTTTGTTAAATTTAATGATCAGATTATTAACATGATTGAATAAAAATTAAACTTTGTCGTCCAACCTTTTAAATTTATCAGATAAAATGGCTTTCGACAGTCAAACGTTCTTTTTTATAGTATAATAAACGTAAGTATAGCATTTGTTTGTGATGTGCAAGGGAAAGGATGATATTTGCATGGCAGAGAAAGTAGGACAATCTTTCGTACAACCAACACCTTCTGGAAAAGAAGAGCTAGGAAAAATAGAGGTAGCGGCTGAGGTAATCGAGATTGTGGCAGGAATCGCAGTAAATGAGATTGAAGGTATTGCTGCAACACGGGGCAATATTGCTACAGGTGTTGTTGAACGTTTTGGTAAAAAAGTACACAATAAAGGCATAAAATCAGGGGTAACGGAAACTGGTGACATTGCAATCGATGTATTTTGCTCTGTGAAATATGGATATACCATCCCGAAGGTTGCAAAGGAAGTACAAACGCAAATACGCCAAGCGATTTTTAATATGACGGCACTGGAAACAGCGGAAGTGAATGTACATATTACAGGCATTCATTTTGAAAAAGAAGAACCGACAGCACATGAATCATAAATAAAAGGATTGTCCTTCATGGGAAGGGCAATCCTTTGTTATTGAATCGTTATATGTCAATATGTTTGGGTTTTCTCCAAAACATCGCTAGTATTACGCCAAGCACTAAAACGACTGTTGCAAAGTAGTATGGATAGTTTAAATCAATGTCAAATAATTTACCGCCTAAAATTGGTCCAAATATATTGCCAAGACTTGTAAACATGGAGTTCATACCTCCCACAAAGCCTTGCTCATTGCCTGCAATTTTGGATAAGTAGGACGTGATGGCAGGGCGTATTAAATCGAAGCCTACAAAAATAAAGAATGTCACCAGTAAGATGGCAAAATAATGGCTGACAGCTGTCATTGCGAATGTTAAAACAGCCGATAAAATAAGCGAGTAGCGAATAACATTAATTTCTCCCATTTTCTTTGTAAGCCAATCAAATAACATTAATTGTGCTAATGCTCCTATAATGCCGCTTCCTGTAATAATAATGGCAATATCTTTTGGTGTAAAAGCAAATTTGTGGTCAACAAATAAGCTAAAAAGGGACTCAAAGGCTGCAAGGCCAAAGGATAAAAAATGGAATAAAATAAAGCGGGCTAAAAACACGCTTTACACTACCAAGCATAGAAGGGGAAGCCTCTCCCTCATTTATTAAACGTGTTGGCTCTTTTAATAATGACAAGGATAGAAGAGCTGCTATAAAGCCTAGTATCCCAGCAGCATAAAATGGTATACGTGTACCATATTCAGCTAAAAATCCACCAAGCCCAGGACCAATAATAAAGCCTGTACTAATGGCAGCACTCATATAGCCAAGCGCCTTTGGACGTTGCTGTAGTGTGGTAATGTCTGCAATATAGGCAGTAACAGCGGGCATAATAAAGGCTGCACTAACGCCACCCAGCATACGGGAGATAAATAAAATCTCAACTGTACGACCCAGTCCAAATAATAACTCTGAAAGACCAAAAATAAAAAGGCCTGCTACAATCATCACTTTACGGCCAATGCGATCAACCAATTTACCAGCGATGGGTGATACAATCAGTTGCGTAATGGCAAAGGCAGCGACCATAAAGCCAACAATAGAGCCTGAAATATTCAGCTCATTCATAAGTGTTGGGAGTACAGGGATGACTAAACCGATACCTAAAAAGGCAATAAATAGATTGGATAATAAAATGGCTAATGTTACATTTTGTTGCTTGCTCATAACTTTCTCCTTTAATCATTTACAATATATGAGAACTATAACTACTAAAATAGGTCCATACCATACAATAAACCCTATAGTAACTATAGGGTCAAAAGATTTGTTTGTATTTTGTGTTTAAAAAAATTTTCGGCAGAGCGCCTCTAATGGCTAGGAATAACAAAAGAAATTTTGAATAGCATCAAAGCGAATTTTATGTTTGCCGTTCTTACCATAAAATAGGTGAGATATGCGCTCCTTCTGTTATTTATATTACTCTTCTCTCGTAAGCAGCTTGAAAGGTTTCTTTACAGCTTGTACAAATGCACAATGGACACCTTGGGAAAATTATTTTAACGGCCTTTATTATAACATTTTAGAAGAAGATTGATTGAACCGCTAACTTAAGTAAAAAGTTGCTTGAAAAAGGTTTCAGATTATTGAAAACTTGCTTGAAATCGTGTTTCTCCTAGGATTTTATGCTATTATAAACCTTAATGCCACTTAAGAAGGAGAGCTTTACATGAAACGACATGAGGCACGCGAAAAAGCGTTGCAAGTTTTGTTTCAGCTAGACAATACAGATCTAACAGTTGAAGAAGCAATGGCCCATATTAAAGGTCAACCGACAAATGCCTTCTATGAAAAGATTGTTACTGGAACAGCTGAACAATTGGAGGAAATTGATGCTACTTTAGAGCAGCATCTCGAAAAGTGGTCACTTGCCCGTTTACCGAAAATTGAAAGAACTGTTTTACGCCTAGCTGTATACGAGCTGCTATATATGCCTGAAACACCAAAAAGAGTAGTACTGAATGAAGCAATTGAGTTATGTAAAACATTTGGCGATGAAGGGTCATCTAAATTCGTCAATGGCGTACTTTCTAAATTTACAGAACAAGAATAATGTGTTGAATTGGAAGGAGTAACGAGGGTTTATGTCAAGTACAATTATTAATGGTAAAGAAATTGGTCAAGAAATTCGTCATGCTGTAGCGGAGCGCGTTAAGCGTTTAAAGGAGCAAGGGGTAACACCTGGCTTAGCGGTTGTCTTAGTTGGAGATAACCAAGCCTCGGCTACATATGTGAGAAATAAACAGAAATCTTGTGAAGCGATTGGCATGTTTTCTGAGCTTGTGAAGCTGCCAGAGGCAACAACACAAGAAGAATTGTTAACACAAATTCAATTACTCAATCAACGTGAAGATATTCATGGTATTTTAGTACAATTGCCGCTTCCAAAACATATTGATGAGGACACAGTGATTGCAACGATCGCTGTTGAGAAGGATGTTGATGGCTTCTCCCCTGTTAGTGTTGGGAAAATGATGCTTGGCCAAGAAACGTTTTTACCTTGTACACCATTTGGCGTGATGAAGCTTCTCGAGTATTCAGGAATTGAAATTGCAGGGAAGCATGCGGTGATCGTAGGGCGCAGTCATATCGTTGGTAAGCCAATGGGACAACTCTTATTACAAAAAGATGCAACGGTTACGTATACGCATTCGAAAACGCCAGATTTACCTTTCTTTACAAAGCAAGCGGATATATTAATTGCCGCTGTGGGACGTGCTAACTTTATTACAAAAGAGCATGTTAAAGAAGGTGCGGTTGTCATTGATGTGGGCATTAATCGTGATGATAATAATAAGCTTTGTGGTGATGTAAGCTTTGCTGAAGTAGAGGATATTGCGTCTGCTATCACTCCAGTACCAGGCGGTGTTGGCCCAATGACCATTACCATGTTATTATTCAATACTGTGCAAGCTGCTGAAAATAAGCTTGCTAATTAAATGAAAAAGTCATCTCCACATTGGTGGAGGGCACTGAAAAAGTCGATTTGCCACAAAAAAATGTGATGCAAATCGGCTTTTTTAAGTTTTCAAATCTAATAAAAGAATGAATTTTTTTAGTTTTTCAGTGTCCACACATTGGTATGAGGTGGCTTTTTTTATGAAGTGCTATTGAGAACTTTTACGTTATTCTTGACGTCTAATGTAACGTTTGGCACATACATAGTTAGAAGGAGGTTTTTATGGAAAACATCGATATTGTGTTAATTGTGAAGCATATCATTATTGGTCTTGTCCAGGGCTTTACAGAGCCAATCCCTGTATCATCTAGTGGACATGTGATGATTGCCAGCGAAATACTTGGACTTGGTGAGCAAGGCTTTACCTTTGCCATTTTAACCAATACAGCATCGTTATTCGCTATTATTTATATTTATCGTCAGGATATTGTTCGCCTTCTTACGCATTTTTTCCTTTATCTAAAGACACATGAAAAGCGTTATCTTGCGGATTTTCGTTTTGCTTTGTATATCATCATTGGCTCCATTCCGGCAGGCGTTTTAGGCGTGTTATTAAGCGATATTATTGCGGATAATGTCAGTATGACAACCATTGCTTTCATGTTATTTGTCACAGGGATCGCATTATGGTTAATTCGTAATAGGCACGGCAAGAAAAAAGATACGGATTTACGTGTTAAGGACGCCATAATTGTAGGACTAGGGCAAGCAGTTGCTTTGACACCAGGTATTAGCCGCTCAGGCGCCACGATTATTTCAGCTATTGGAGTAGGGATGAAGCAGGATACAGCCTTGCGTTTTTCCTTTATGCTTTATATTCCTGTGAGTTTAGGAGGAGTCGTGCTGGGAATTACAGATTTTTTAGAGGAGCCTCATAAAGGTGCACTAGCGCTCCCCTATACAGCTACCTTTATTGCCACACTGCTGATGACATATTTTGCCATGCGCTGGTTTATGGATTATGAAAAGTGGCAAGCTTAGCTACTTTACCTATTATTGTTTTATTGTAGGTACACTTATCTTATTATTTTATTAACAGATAAAGTCTCATAACCAATGTTGTTATGAGGCTTTATTGTATATCATAACTGCTAGAACATGTATGAATATGTGATAGTTATTTTCATTCACCTACAAGATCACTATTTTTTCTAGCAAAACTGTATTTTGACACGTCAACAACCATAAAAAATGGTATGATAGGTGTAGTTTTGCGAAAAACTTGATTTTAGTAAAGGAGCCGAAAATATGTCCTCTGCTTCTTATTTAACAGTAAAAGCATTAACAAAATATATTAAACGAAAATTTGATGCGGACCCACATTTACGTGAAGTGTATGTGAAGGGGGAGCTATCAAATGTTAAACTTCATCAATCCGGTCATATTTACTTTACATTAAAGGATGATGGAGCGCGGATTGCGGCTACAATGTTTAAAACGGCAGCGGCCAAATTAGCCTTTGAGCCAAAGGAAGGCATGCAAGTATTTATTCGTGGGGATGTAAACGTATACGAAGGCTATGGAACCTATCAGCTCTATGTGCAGGAAATGCAGCCCGATGGCATTGGGAGCTTATTTGTTGCCTTCAATCAATTAAAAGAGCAATTACAAAAAGAGGGGCTGTTTAAGCCTGAGTGGAAGCAACCGATCCCAACGTTTCCTGAAACAATTGGTGTAGTTACATCGACAACAGGAGCAGCGATTCGAGATATTTGTACAACGCTAAAAAGACGTTATCCGCTTGCTAACGTGTTGATTTATCCGACACTTGTGCAAGGAGCGCAGGCGGCACCAAATATTGTGCAAAATATTAGACGAGCTAATCGAGAGGCAAGCTGTGACGTGTTGATTGTAGGCCGTGGTGGAGGCTCGATTGAGGACTTATGGGCATTTAATGAGGAGATCGTGGCACGAGCTATTTTTGACAGCCGAATCCCTATTATTAGCGCAGTCGGTCATGAAACAGATACGACGATTGCCGATTATGTAGCTGATTTACGTGCCCCTACACCAACAGCAGCCGCTGAGATGACTGTACCAGATCAAGCAGAACTATACCAGCGTGTGCTTGCGCAAAAATCACAGCTTCATCAACTAGTAAGGTCGCAACTTATGGCTGAACGACAGCGTCTAAATAAGCTCCGACAGTCTTATCCATTGTCAATGCCAGAAAGACTTTATCGACCATTCACGGAAAGATTGGCACAGCTCGAGTCTGGCTTACAAACAGCCATGCAGATGGATTTAATGAAGAAAGCCGCACAGCTTCAACAATTACATAGTACGGTGGAGCAGCATTCACCTAAAAAGGCACTTGCTTTCCATCAGCGGGAGCTTGAGGAGCGTATCCAACAATTAGCACGTGCTACAACGTATTATGTGGCAAAGCAGCAGCAGCAGTTTGAGGCAACGGTTAGAACACTGGAGGCTTTGAATCCACTGTCTATTTTAACACGAGGCTTTACAGTAGCTTCCAAAGATCAACAGGTGATTAAATCCGCTACTGAGGTGCAAAAGCAGGATCAACTGGTACTGACCTTCCATGATGGGAAGGTCATAGCTAAAGTGACGAATATCTTACCAAAGAATGAGGGGGAATCGTTGTGACAGAAAAACAACAAACGTTTGCCGAAGCGATGACAGCACTAGAAGAAATTGTTCGTCAGCTAGAACAAGGTGATGTGCCATTGGAAAATGCAATTGATTTATATAAGCAGGGAATGGAACTATCGAAATTTTGCCATCATAAGCTGCAACATGCAGAGGAACAATTAGTATCCATTGTGCAAGAAAATGGTGAGACAACAGCATTTGATCCATCAAAGGGAGAGAGCTAGCGAATGAATGAGACATTAAAGTATTTTATTGAAAGTAACACACCACAAATTGAAGAAACAATGTTTGCACTGGTTGAAAAAATAGAGGCTCCAGCTAATTTAAAGGAATCAATGCTCTATTCGTTAAAGGCTGGCGGTAAGCGAATTCGTCCACTCTTTGTAGTAGCTGTACTGGAGCTGTATCGTAAAAATTTGCAGGATGGCTTCATAGTAGGCGCGGTGATTGAAATTATTCATACGTATTCTTTAATTCATGATGATTTACCAAGCATGGATAATGACGATTTTAGAAGAGGGAAGCCAACGAATCATAAAATGTATGGAGATGCGCTTGCCACGCTTGCTGGAGATGCATTAAATACACTGGCATTTGGTATTTTAGCACGTATGGATATCTCTGCTGAGAAGCGTATTGAACTTGTTGAACTATTAAGCGTTGCAGCAGGAGGAGAAGGCATGGTTGGCGGGCAGGTGCTTGATATGGATGGTGAGCAGCGCCAGCTTACTTTAGCGGAGCTTGAGCAGGTGCATGTCAGTAAAACAGGCGCGCTATTGCGATTTAGTATTGAGGCAGGTGCAGTACTAGCGGATGCTTCAGCACAAGATCGTGCAACATTAAAAGAATATGCCCATCATATCGGACTAGCTTTCCAAATTCAAGATGATATTTTAGATATTGAGGGGACAACAGAAGAACTTGGAAAGACAGCTGGAAAGGATGTGGCAAGTGATAAAAGCACATATCCAGCTCTTTTAACATTGGAGGGAGCAAAAGAAAAGCTGGCGGAGCATTACCACCATGCTATTCAAGCGCTTGATCAATTACCGCTAGATGCCAGCTTATTGCGTGATTTTGCATCCTATATTGTTCATCGTAAAAACTAAGAGAAAATCAAGGCGTTGAGGGAAAAGAATGTGCTAGAATAGGTGAGAACGTTTGCAAAAAGCTAAACAATAAAGTGCTCGGACTTTTAGCATATTGATAACACTGTTATAATGGTGGAAACACAATTACGGTGAATATTTTATTGAAAAGGTGTGTGAGAAAGGTGGATTTAAATAAAATAACTAGTCCATCCTTTTTAAAAAACTTAGATAAGAAGGAGCTTGAGCAGCTTGCCCAAGATATACGTACCTTCTTAATCGAAAAATGTTCTGTCACAGGTGGGCATATCGGGCCGAATTTAGGCGTAGTGGAGTTAACGATCATGCTGCATAAAATGTTTGACAGTCCAAAGGATAAGTTTTTGTGGGATGTGGGCCACCAAGCTTACGTGCATAAAATTTTAACAGGTCGTGCGAGTCAATTTGACACACTACGTCAGTTCAAAGGGCTTTGTGGATTTCCAAAGCGCGTGGAGAGTGAACATGATGAGTGGGAAACAGGTCATAGCTCGACGTCCTTATCAGCAGCCATGGGTATGGCGGCAGCACGTGATATTAAGAAAGACAAAAACTTTGTTATTCCCATTATTGGAGATGGTGCATTAACAGGTGGTATGGCGCTGGAGGCTTTAAATCATATTGGCCATGCGAAAACGAATATGATTGTTATTTTGAATGATAATGAAATGTCGATTGCGCCAAATGTTGGTGCATTACACAATGTGTTAGGACGTTTACGCACAGCGAAGGAATACTCCAAAGCGAAGGAAGAGCTGGAATCGTTAATTAATAAAATTCCTGTGCTTGGTGGTAAGCTTGCATCAACAGCGGAGCGTTTAAAGGATAGTCTTAAATATTTAGTGGTATCAGGTGTATTTTTTGAGGAGCTAGGCTTTAAATATTTAGGACCTATTGATGGGCATGATTTTGAGGCGCTGGAAATGACTTTATCACATGCGAAAAAAGTGAGAGGACCAGTCCTGGTGCATGTCATTACGAAAAAAGGTAAGGGCTATAAACCTGCTGAAGATGATACAATTGGTAACTGGCATGGGACAGGACCTTATAAAATTGACAATGGTGCGTTTGTAAAATCAACGACAAAGGGGCCAGCATGGAGTAGCTTAATCGCAGAGACAGTTCGTAAAATTGCCCATGAGGATGAACGAATTGTGACGATTACGCCTGCTATGCCTGTTGGGTCGAAATTGCAAGGTATTCAACAAGATTTTCCAAATCGTTTCTTTGATGTAGGGATTGCTGAACAACATGCGGCAACAATGGCAGCAGGGCTCGCTACGCAAAAAATGAAGCCATTTTTAGCGATTTACTCAACATTCCTACAACGTGCATATGACCAAGTGCTCCACGATATTGCTCGTCCAAACTTAAATGTATTTATCGGCATTGATCGAGCGGGCTTGGTTGGAGCAGATGGTGAAACACATCAAGGTGTCTTTGATATTGCTTTTCTACGCCATATTCCAAACATGACCATTATGATGCCAAAGGATGAAAACGAAGGCCAGCATATGGTGAAAACGGCGATTGATTACGATGGTGGTCCAATTGCGCTCAGATATCCACGTGGTAACGGCATTGGTGTGCCATTGGATGAGGAGCTTGTTGCTTTACCAATCGGTAGCTGGGAAGTATTACGTGAGGGGAAAGACGGTGCTATTTTAACCTTTGGTACAACGATTCCAATGGCAATAGCCGCTGCGGATATGTTAGCGCAGCAAGGTATTGATATTGAAGTCGTGAATGCACGTTTTATCAAGCCGATGGATGAGGAGATGCTACACCGCATTTTATCCAGCTGTAAACCGATTTTAACGATTGAGGAAGCTGTTTTACAAGGCGGATTTGGGAGTGGAGTATTAGAATTTGCTCACGACCATGGCTATCTTCATGCATTAATTGATCGTATGGGTATTCCAGATCAATATATTGAGCATGGCGATGTCAACCAGCTGCTTGCAGAAATTCATATGACAGCAGAGGATACAGTGGCACGTATGCATGTATTACTTCAACAAAAACAGCAAGTAGGTTTGAATAAATAATGACAAAACAACCAAAAGAACGAGTAGATCTTTTACTAGTAGAGCGCGGATTGTGTGAAACGAGAGAGAAAGCAAAGCGCTCCATTATGGCAGGACTTGTTTTTTCAAATGAAATTCGCATCGATAAGGCAGGCGAAAAAATTGCGATTGATGCCCCGTTACAAGTAAAGGGCTCTGATTTAAAATATGTAAGCCGCGGTGGCTTAAAGCTAGAAAAGGCACTGCAAATTTTTGATATGTCTGTAGAGGGGAAGCTAATGCTTGATATTGGCTCCTCTACGGGCGGTTTTACGGATTGTGCCTTACAGCATGGTGCAAGACATTGCTATGCACTCGATGTAGGCTCTAACCAATTAGCATGGAAAATTCGCTCCGATGAACGTGTTACCGTGATGGAGAAAACGAATTTCCGCTATACAACTGCGGCAGACTTAACAGAGGGTTTGCCTGATTTTGCGACAATTGATGTTAGCTTTATTTCATTATCGTTAATTTTACCAGTGTTAAAAACATTGCTGCTGCCAGGGGGCGATGTGATGGCATTGGTGAAGCCTCAATTTGAAGCGGGCAAAGAGAATGTTGGTAAAAAAGGGATTGTCCGCGATAAAAAGGTGCATCTCGAAGTGCTTGAAAAGACGGCTGCTATGGCAACAGCACTTGGCTTTGTGGTGAAAGATGCTTCTTTTTCTCCCATAACAGGTGGGGAAGGAAATATTGAATTTTTATTCCATTTAGTGAATCCAAGTGATGCAGAGGATACTCCAGCATATACAACTTTTAATGCACTTGTCGAAGAAGCGCATAATACCTTGAAATAACACGTGCTCACACAAAGAGCCGTGTTTTTTCTTGTGCTTTTTTGTTGAAAATGGTAGTGTAAATATACATATACTTAATTATTTATAAGAGGTGACGACCATGAATAAAAGCCAAAGACATATACGAATTCGGGATATTATTGCCAATCATGAGATTGAAACACAGGATGATTTAGTCGATTTTTTAAAGGAAGCAGGCTATAATGTGACACAGGCAACCGTATCACGCGATATTAAAGAGCTGCATTTGGTGAAAGTGCCATTACAGGATGGACGTTATAAATATAGCTTGCCCGCTGACCAACGATTCAATCCTATGCAAAAATTACATCGTGCATTGGCAGATGCCTTTGTCAGCATTGATGGGGCATCGCATTTTTTAGTGATGAAGGCTCTTCCGGGGAATGCCAATGCTATCGCATCATTACTTGATCATTTAGATTGGCCGGAAATTTTAGGCACAATTTCTGGGGACGATACCATTTTAATTATTTGTCGAGATGAAAATGAACGTGAAAATACAAAAAAACGTTTATTAGATATGCTGTAAAATAGCGGGGAATTTAATTCAGAGGTGACATTTTGTGTTAAGAGAGCTTAGTATTCGAAACTTTGCCATCATTGAGGATTTGACCGTTAGTTTTTCAGAAGGTTTAACTGTATTAACAGGTGAAACAGGTGCAGGGAAATCCATTATTATTGATGCTGTCCATTTACTTGCTGGTGGACGTGGCAATTCTGAATTTATTCGTCATGGCGCAAGAAAAGCAGAATTAGGTGGCTTATTTCAAATTTCAAGTACAGATCATCCTGTTCTCAAAAAACTAGAGGAGGCTGGTATTGAAATAGAGGAGGACACCATTATTTTACGTCGTGATCTCAATGATTCAGGTAAAAGTATTTGCCGTGTCAATGGTAAGCTTGTGCCATTATCGGTACTAAGAGATATTGGAGCTAGTTTAATTGATATTCATGGTCAGCATGAAAATCAGGAGCTAATGGATGAGAAGCAACATATTCACTTACTCGATCACTTTGCAGAGGAGCAGCTTGTATCGATTCAAACAGCGTATAGTGCACAGTATGATGAATACCGTCTGCTTAAAAAGGAACTTGCTTCCATTTCAATCGATGAGCAATTAATGGCACAGCGTATTGATTTGTATCAATTTCAAATAAAGGAGCTAGAGGAAGCCAATTTAAAGCTTGGCGAGGAAGACGAGCTTCTGGATGAGCGTCGCCGTCTCATGAATTTTAATAAAATTTTTGAACGCTCTAGTGCAGCCTATGAAGCCATCCAAGGGGAGTCAAAGGGTCTTGATTGGATTGGCAATGCCATGGGTGCATTAGAAGACGCTGCCACTGTTGATGAGCAATTTAAAGAGGCCTCTGAAGCCGTGACCACTGCCTTTTATGCATTACAGGATGCCGCTTATCAGGTTAAAAATGCTTTAGATGAATTGGAATTTGATCCAGCTCGTTTGAATGACGTAGAGCAACGTTTAGCCTTACTGCAAAATTTAAAGCGCAAGTATGGTTCAACGGTGGAAGAAATTTTAGCCTATTATGAAAAAATTAAAACAGAATTAAATAAGCTGCTGAACCGTGATGAAATTTTGCAGGTAAAAGAGCGTAGGGTAGTGGAAATGGAAACTGTATTAAATGAACTAGCCACACAGCTTTCAACAGTACGGAAAGCTGCTGCCCAACAGTTAAGTGAGGCAATTATGGCAGAGCTACGTGAATTACATATGGAAAAAGCAAAATTTATTGTGAATTTCGATGAATTGCCCTATTTCGATGCTAATGGGAAGGATCAAATTGTTTTCTATATCTCTACAAATGTGGGAGAACCACCAAAATCCTTACCGAAAATTGCATCGGGAGGAGAATTATCACGAATGATGCTGGCACTAAAAACAATTTTTTCTTCTTCTAATGGTATTACCTCTATTATTTTTGATGAAGTGGATACAGGTGTTAGTGGTCGTGTGGCACAAGCAATTGCTGAAAAAATTGCTGCAATTTCCGTTAATTCACAAGTTTTATGTATTTCCCATTTACCACAAGTTGCTGCAATGGCAGACCATCATTATTTTATTAAAAAAGAAGTCGAACATGATCGAACATTTACATCATTAGCGGAAATTGATCAACATGCACGAATTGTAGAAGTAAGTCGTATGATGTCTGGGGCAGAAATTACCAATTTAACCCTACAACATGCTACAGAGCTTTTAAAAATGGCAGAAGAACGCAAAAAGCAATTGCGTTAATACAAATCCCAAAAACAGTGGAAGCTGTTTTTGGGTTTTTTCATTTTGCACAAATATTTACCGCTTATAAGAATGACACAACAACACATAGTAAAAAGACAAAAATGAAAAGGAGGTGTCGTATGAATCGTCGTTGGCGTCAATTAGTCATTTTGCCTATGCTCATCTTTTTATTTATGACGCCCATTCAAGCTTTGGCTGCTAAAAAGCTGATTCCGATGGGTGAAGCAATTGGCATTCAGCTTCAATTATCACATGTATTTGTCGCACATGATGTACTACTGGCTTCCAATCAGTGGATGAAGGGAGGCGCGGTTATTGAAAAAATCAATAATATACCTGTAAAAACGTTGGCTGATGCCAAGCAAGCTGTTGCGCAAAAAGGACAGCAGCAATGGACGATTAATAGTGAAGGCAAACAAATTACACTGGCATTACAAAACCAAGAAGCAGAGCATGTCATTTCCTTTTTAAAAGATGAAACAGATGGAGTAGGGACATTGACGTATATTGATCCAGAGACAAAAAATTATGGTGCACTTGGTCATCAAATTATCGATTCAACCCTACAAGAAGCCCCGGTATTTAAAGCTGGTTCCATTTTCTTAGCTTCGATTCAACAAATTCGTAAAAGCACACCAGGTCAACCTGGCTATAAAATATCCTCCATTGAAAAACAACAAGAACGGCTAGGTAGCATCGATAAAAATACGGTTTATGGTATTTTTGGACGCTGGGAAGACAGTTATCAACAAAGATTACCCAAAGCCATTGAAATTATGCATGAAAAAGATATAAAACTTGGAAAAGCAGAAATCTACACAGCCATAGAGGGCAGTAAGGTAGAAACCTTTTCCATTGAAATTACAAAGCTTGACAATGAACGCCTTGAATTTATCGTATCTGACGATAAGCTTATTGCAAAAACAGGTGGTATTTTACAGGGGATGAGTGGCAGTCCTATTATTCAAGATGGACGTTTTGTGGGTGCTGTAACGCATATGTTTGTGGAGGAGCCAAAAAAAGGAGCAGCACTAACAGTAGCAGAAATGTTACGCAAGTCCTCATAAGAAAGGATACATGGCAAAAATCCGCTTTATGTTCTGTGGAGAAAATCGCATAATAGGGCTAAAGCAAGTAATGATAAGCCCTTGATTTCTATCTACCCTTTTTCCGCAGAAAACATCGCGGATTTTTGCCTTTATTCATTCTTTTACCAAATATCTTCCAAGATGACAGGATATTTAAAAAACTGTAGTTTTATTTTATTTTTTTATCTAAAATAAGGGATAAGGACATGCGACAAATTGCCATTCTTTAGCGTAACTTGTCGATATAAAAAGAAAGTATCGGACTACATACTCATTTTCGAAAATAGAAAAGGTTTTTCAAGCAAAAATGTCGAAAATTTCACAGTGTGCCAAAAAGGCATTAGGGGATAGGTTATCGCTTTGAACGGTTCAAAGCAAGTCCAGAAGGAGGAATTGGGATGACAAAAATAAAAGTAGCGATTGCAGATGATAATCGTGAGTTATTAAAAACAATGGAACAGTATTTTCAGGGACATTCAGAAATAGAAATTATAGCGACTGCTTCAAATGGAAAAGTTTGTCTTCAAATGCTGGAGGAATTTACGCCAGATATTTTGCTTCTCGACATTATCATGCCCCATCTCGATGGGTTAGCTGTATTAGAGGCCATGTATCAAAATGACAAAATGGCAGCAATCCAAGTCATTATGCTAACTGCCTTTGGTCAGGAAGATGTTATGAAGCAGGCAGTCGAATTAGGAGCCTCCTACTTTATGCTAAAGCCATTTGAATTCGATCAATTGGTACAAAAGATTTTACACTGTGCAGGCCAGAAAGCGACACTTCCCAAAAAATCAAGCGTCTTACAGCCAGCAGCACCTCAAAAATTAAACCAACATCAGTTAGACAGTACGATTACAGCAATTATTAAAGAAATTGGCGTACCCGCACATATTAAAGGGTACTCCTATTTGCGTGAAGCTATTCAAATGGTG
Organism: Lysinibacillus macroides; assembly: GCF_001281525.1. Taxonomy (GTDB): domain Bacteria; phylum Bacillota; class Bacilli; order Bacillales_A; family Planococcaceae; genus Lysinibacillus; species Lysinibacillus macroides. The sequence goes on from NZ_LGCI01000005.1 coordinate 1,044,433, forward strand.
TTTGAGGATATTGAGCTACTTGGCTCTGTCACAAAAATTTTATATCCAGAAATCGCGAAAAAGTTCAACACCACGCCATCACGAGTTGAACGTGCTATTCGTCATGCCATCGAGGTTGCCTGGAATCGTGGAAACTATGAATCGATCTCATCCATGTTTGGCTACACGGTCCACCACCTAAAGTCTAAACCAACCAATTCCGAGTTCATCGCCATGATTGCCGATAAAATTCGTATTGATATGATGGCGAGTTAAGTGTTAGTATATGAGGGTTTATGTCGTGGGTGAAATGTTCATACAGTGTAACTTACCCGATAAATTACTAAATGTATGTAATAAATTTTATTTAATTCATCAATAAGTAGTGAAGTATTTATTGGAATTATTTATAAAACACCTTCAATCTACAGGTAGGCACTGAATACTATTTTTGAGACAGTATGAAAACACCTTATTATACAGCCAGTTGACGGTATTGAACCGGCGACTGGTTGTTTAATTTCGTTTTAATCCGAATATTGTTATAATAGTAAATGTATTCTTCGACAATATTTATGACACACGCATTTGTTGTGCGATAAATATCATCGAGGTAGAACGTTTCAGACTTTAGCGAGGAGTGAAACGTTTCAATTGGGGAATTATCAGCGGGCGTGCCTTTACGAGACATGCTCATGGTCATTCCTTTTTCTTTGACTGCCTTCTGATATGCATAAGATGTGTAAACAGAACCCTGGTCGCTATGCAGGATACAGCCTTCTGGTAGATCGGGTAATTGATTTAGCGTATCTAAGACAAAGTCGGTATCTTGTGTAAAACCAATTGTAAACGCAATAACCTCGCCATTAAATAGGTCTAAGATACTTGAAAGGTACATCATAGATTGTCCAAAAGGCAAGTAAGTAATATCTGTTACGAGCCTTTCTAGCGGTTTTAATGCCGTAAAATCACGTGCTAATAAGTTAGGAACAATGTGAGCTGGTTGTCCCGTACGTTTACGTTTCTTTACCTTTACACGACATTGCCAGCCGTATTTTTGCATCACACGTTGCACCGTTTTCTCACTAATGTCAGTAAGTAATTCTGTGATTTTTCGATAGCCGTATCTGAATTTGTGTAACTTGCACAAGTCGCCAATTTGTTGGTCTCGAAGATCCTTTTGAGTGAATTTATTTTCATTGACCTTCCAGCGATAATACGACGAACGAGCTACACCTAAATGACGGCAGATTTCACCAATCGGCATCCTTTCTTTTAACTCCTCTACTAGCTCTACTACAACTTTTGGGACCACTTCCTCTCCAACTCTGCGTACTTTTTTAACACTTCAATTTGTTGCTTTAAATAACGATTCTCTGCTTGTAACTTAGCGGTTTCACTTTCATATTCAGGCCCTTTGCCAAATGTATATTGTTTTCCTACTGGCTGTTCAAGACGATGTAATTCGCCGTTCTTGTACCATTTCATCCATGTTTTTAACTGAGAATGGTTACGAATATTTAGCTCCTCTAGTACTTGTTTTACAGGAATGCCTGCTAATCTCATTTCAATTGCTTTCATTTTCACTTCCACTGGGTAACTCACTCTTGTCCCCATAGAAAAACACCTCCACATTGATTTGATAAGGTACAATACCCGTTTTTCAACGAAAGGTGTTTTTATTTGTCTCATTTTTTTAGGTCAGTGCCGGTATTCGGCTTGTAGGATTGGAGGTGTTTTTTGTCTGAAATAGAAATTGGCCATTAATTATGAAGGATTGTGCGGCAAAAGGATTATCTAAAAAGATGATGAAGTCGAGCAGTCTTTAAAACTTTTTGCTAAGTGATTACATGAGAAATTTGAAATTGATTCACCCCGACAAGTAAAGGCTGACCATTTAAGATGAAATAAAATTTAAATACCAATTAGATGATATCTTTATGTCTAATGATTTAAATAGTGCTGTTTTTTGAAAGCACGGAAAAACTTTGGATTTAATAACTAGAGTAGATTGATCCACAGGAATACAGTACTAAATACCCGATATATGATGGATGCTTTTCTATTTGAAAGTGTTATAAACGTAAATATTATTGAAAATGGTAATGTCATAATTCATTCTACTGATACAAATTCAATAGATGAATCAGTTAGTGGTGGATTTGACAATGAGGAAATTCATCATAAGAAAGTCATATTTAAAATTCGTATACTAGCCATTACAAAGGATATTGTATGACCTTCTTCAGATGTCTTTTGTGTAATAGTAATATTAGACTTAAACGTAATTCTAATGAGTATAAAGATTTATATAAGGCTACCAATAAATTACTAGATAAGATAAAATTAATTACAAGGAAATAAACGGAGGTATAGGGATGAAATCAAAAATATTACTTATCATGGTTGTTATGCTGTCAATAATTGCCTGTAGTACGACTTACATAGCTTATAATATTTATAATAATTCTTATAGCGATGAACAAGAGATTCCTAAGGAGCAAAGCAATGAAAATACTATTGAGACGCAGGAAATAACTTATAGTCAAGAAGAACAAGAAGCTGAACCTTCATCAGAAATGACTATAGAATTATTTAAGTTACTACAGCCAAATATGACTTATGAAGAAGTTACAACTTTAATAAATTTAGAGGGAACCCTTGACCAAACTATGTCATCTATATCTGAAGGAATAGAATCCTACGATTATAAAGGAGTTAGGTACTCTAGTCCTTCATTAACGTTTTTTAACGGTAAATTAGGAGTGGCTAGTCAAGCAGGGTTAACACATACACCTGAGCTTTCACTAGATGGATATAACCAACTTGTTGAAGGAATGCCTTTATCAGAAGTTAACGAACTATTAGGAGAAGGGGAGTATACAGGTTTTATGGATTCTCCAAATAATGGTTTATTAACAACATTTACTTACAAATTAAATAATAACTATATACAATTTGTTTTTTATGATGGATATTTATTTGAGGTTCCTACACTTCCTACTAACTGATGCAAAAGGACTTGTCATCTATATGCAAGTCTTTTTATTACGCTTATTCAATTGCTCCTAAAATTCGACACGAGCTCTATAACAATCTTTACATTCCTATTTAAAAACTGTAAAGTAGATAACAGTATCGAGTTCTATTTTATTCATACAGTCGTTTTAATTTGATTGAGATCAATCCTATTCTTAAATGTTTAAAACATTTGTAAGAATATGCTTGTAATTAAGATCAATTGTTTCGTTATCAGTTATCTAATAGCGGTATAACTGCTTCATAGAGCGAAGTAAGTTAGCTAAAAGTAAAGCTAATTAAAAGTATACTCTCTCATTTCATCGTCATAGCGCGTAAAATTATTGAGAAGGCTCTAGTTGTTTATTGATAGATAACGAGAGTTTAGGCCCATAATACACATATAGTCCACTACAGCTTTATATGATATAATTTAACAACATAATTTTATGGTGGAGGAGGGATAAAGGTGGACAAGGGTGAGTTTCATACATTAGTTAACATGTTGAGCGAGATGCAAGAAGGCTTGAAGGAATTAAAGATTACAGTAGATAAGCTCGAGGTGAAAGTTGATAAACTTGAGGCGAAGGTTGACAAGCTTGAAACGAAAGTTGATAGTCAAAGCGAGAAGTTAGATAAGCTTGAAGCGAAAGTTGATAACCAAGGTGTAAAATTAGATAGACTTGAGGCAAAAGTTGAGGTCATCATGCAACAAACAGCAAAAAATACAGAAATGCAACCGCAGCTTATAGAAACAACGAAACTGGCAAAAAAAGCAATGTTTGAAGTTGAGCTATTAAAAAACTATTTGAATAATTAATGAAAAATATCAAAATAGCTGCGAAAATAACTTAGATTTAGTGAGCGTGTGTTATAGGATAAGCTAACTTAGTGCTTATCTAGTAGTACAATATCTTTTTGGAGAATCCAAGCTAATAAATTCTAATTTTATCATTAGGATGGTAAGCTACGTACATAAAGCAAGGATTTTCAAGCAGAAGATGAATTCTTTATATTTTTTGTTCATGAGTTTAGTAATATAAATCGAAGATCATTAACATGCAAAATCAACGTGGAAATGAAGAGCAATAGGTAATAAAGTACGGTTAAGGCTGAAAGGCAATTTTATAGATTTCTAAAATAGGATGTATTATTTGCTGTTCCTACATCAAAAAATCCATATATGCTGAGTAAGTGTCAGCATATATGGATTTTTCTGTTTTAGCGTGGTTTATTTTGCTTCCAGTTCTTCAATGGAATCAATCTCTACATATGTTGGTACAGCTAAGCCAGAGCGTGCGCCTTCCATATTTGGTCCTAAGTCGACCACATTGTCTTTGTGCTGCTCATAGAAGGTTTTATGCGTCATTGGTAGCCATGGGGCAACGGTAACGTCAGCAGAATCCATCGCCACTGCTTGGAACATGATAGCTGGATCGACTTCTGTTAGCTCGACGTTATAGCCTTGTTCAGTTAAGACATATTTGATGACATTGGACGAGGCTTGTTCAGATTCCCACGGGACAGAAACGACGCGAATGGTTTCGCCATCGACTTTTTCTGTGCCTGCTAGCCATTCATTGACCTTCTCCTGATTGTTTGTGACCCAATTCTCAGCCGCTTCCTCAAATGAAGATTTTTCTGCCTCTGCCATAACAGCCTGCATATCTTCTACATCCCACTGAAAAGCATCTAAAATTTTATAGGCATTTGGCATATCCTTATCAAGGTCAAGTCTTGCAAGGGTATGAATGTTCTCTATGCCACCATAAACATTTTTAGGATCATCTAAAAATTTTAAATCGAATTCTTCAAACATCCAGTGTGGTGTCCAGCCTGTCACGACAATTGGCTCCTCGTTCTTGATAGCCTCATCCAAAAGAATAAGCATCCCTGCTGTGGAACTTTCTTCAATTTCCCAGCCTGCTAAATTCTCATATTCATCCAATACTCTATGTGTAGCATCTGTAATACCTGCACCAGGTTCAATGCCAGTCACTGTATAATTAACAGCCTCTCCTACACCATCATAAACAACCTTTTCTTCTTTATTGCCACATCCTGTTAATAATAGGGAAAGTGACAAAGTTGACAAAATACCAATCTTTTTTAAATACATAACATCCTCCTAAAATAAAAATGGTTTTTATGATAAAAGCTCTCTTTTAAAGTTTGTGCTTCATCAAGAGCTTTACATATCTGACTATTTATAAAGCGTAACATAGAATAAGTTAAGTAACAACTCGTAAATAAAAACAAGTTGTTACTTTAGGTAGAGCTTTCATCTTAAATATAGTTTTAGGATGTTGTTTGGATCTTAAGTGAGTAAGAGGATAGGGCGTTGCTAAAACTCGTATAATAGGGAGTACAAACTACTACTACCAGACAGGTGATAATAGATGAAAACAGTAAATTTTCAATTAGATGGCATGAATTCCTTAGAATTAACGCATTTGGATAATGATTTATTTGAGGTACGTTTAGCAATAGAGGGTCAAATCACTATTTACTATATGTCGTATGAGCGAGTGAAGCAGCTTGGTTCTACATTTTATATAGAAACCGCTTTATCTGAATTCTTTGACAGATAGCGTGGAGATAATATACTGCTTATGTTGGTGATAAAGACCTAATTTATTGTATGGGAAATAATAAAAAGAGACATTATAACGGATTAATGGAGAATAGGTGGCTTTCATTACCTGAATAGAATAACTTTAAATTTAAAGTCTTTTTTATTAAAAAATAAAATTCGCCTATAATTAAATGTACCTAATGATACTGAAAAAATAAAATATTGATAGAGAATTTAATGATTAACTAGTTCTATTTTCTTTCTTGGTAGTGACAATGGTCTCTAAACAAATGTAAGTAGATTGTATATACTTACATATAGAGGGAAGGAGGAGGTAGCTTGATTCTAGTTCGAAATGAAAACTTCGAAATTTCTGAAGAAAACGGCAAGGTATTTATGCTTACTTTTAAGGCAGGTTTCCCATTAAAAGAATTTGATAGCATTCTACGTAGTCATCCGCGGCTAAAGTTATCTAATTTTTCAGTATTAAAGACTGTTCTAACTACAGTAAGCACAAGTGCCGTTGAAATTGGACGCTGGCTTCCAAACATAGAAGCTGAGATTGCACGTGATCAAATGTCAGCCTCTGTTGTTATATATGAAACGTATGAATATATCCAGAATCACAAAGAAAAATTAACGCAGCAAATTTTGGAAAATATTGAAGAGAAAGGGGTTGTTTATGGAATTTTAGATTTCGATATTTCGAAAGCTGAACCAGGAAAAGCATTTTTAATTGCTCAAGGCACACCACCTGTAGCAGGAACGGATGCGCAAATTACATACTTACCTAAACCCGAGAGAAAACCAGTGATACGCGAAGACGGGAAAGCGGATTATTATGATATGAATTTTATATCAGAAATTTCAGAAGGCTCATGGCTAGGTGAAAAGATTCCAGCAACATTGGGTCTTCCAGGAAAAAATGTGCTAGGCGGGGTGATCGCTGCTGTGCCAGGACGAGATTTTCCTATCCGCTATGATACAAAATCGGCCTATGAAGTGGAAGAGGATGGAAAAATCGTGATTCGGTCTAAAATTGCGGGTGTTTTAGATGACGTTAAGGGGATGATTGGTGTAAACAGGCACCTCCCTATTCACGGTGATGTCGGCATTGAAACGGGGAATTTAGAATTTAATGGCTCTCTGAGTATTAAAGGAACGGTTACAACTGGCTACACGGTGATTGCCACTGGTGATATTTCTATAGACGGTGCAGAAGGTGTAAGCGGTGCTAAGCTGATTAAATCCATTGAAGGGGATGTTTATATTCGTGGGGGCATCTTTGGGCTTGGTACGACGGTTGTAGAGGCGGGTGGTAATATTTTTGTTAAGCATGTGAATGAAGCGAATTTATTTGCGGCTGATAGTATTCATATTGGGTTTTATGCGTTAGGCTCGCAACTTTCTGCACAGTCTATTTTTGTGGACGAACGAAAAGGGAAAATTATTGGTGGGCGTACAATAGCGAAAAATACGATTGTTACAGCTATATCAGGTAATCGATTAGAGCGTCGAACAGATTTGATTATTGAAAGCGTTAATAAGCAGGAAGGTCATTTAATGATGCATGAAAAGGCAGCACAGCTTAAACAAGTGCAGTCAGAAATTTTAGCACAGGAGGGAAAAATAAAAGGTATACTACCAATTCTCAACCAACTGTCGAAAGAACAGACGGCAACTTTTGAAGTAACTAAGCAGGCTTTAACAGCATTAAAGGCCGAAGCAGTATCATTAGATCGTGAAATTAAATTACTGATGGAGGAACTGCGCCTTGTGGGAAAAGAGGAGATTATTGTGACGAAGGAAGCACATCCTGGCACATATATTCAAATTGGAAGAAAATCATCCTTGTTAAGTAAAATGACCAATGGTAAATTCCTGGTAGAGTTTGGTGAGCTTAATGTCTAGTCTACCTGTCTTTGCACATCGTGGTGCCTCTGCCTATGCGTTAGAAAATACATTGAAAGCTTTTGACAAGGCATTGGCGCTAGGGGCTGATGGGATTGAATTAGATATTCAATTTTCAAAGGATGGACTGCCTGTGGTGTACCATGATCCACAGCTATCGAGATTGGTAGGCACGAATAAGCTGGTCAGTGATTGTACGCTTGAGGAGCTGCTAGGCTTTAAACTAGGGAAGCCTTGGAGACGTCTTTTTTCCTCCTATAAAATGCCCTCTTTTGAGGCGGTGTTAGCATGGGCAATATTGCACCAGATGCCTTTGAATATTGAGCTCAAATCCACTGGGCTTGATCAAACAAGTGCACTTGTGCGTATGCTGGATGGCCTCATATTACCAGAAGGTAGCCATTTTTCATCTTTTCATTATGAGCTGTTGGAAATTGTCAAAAAACAGCGACCAGAATATGAAACAGCTCTTATTGCCACGAAAAAAATAAAATGGGATTTATTGGCTGATTATCGTGCTGCTGATACGGTGCATATGCATAAAAGATATTATAAGCCACGCTACTTAGAAGCTTGTGTACTCAATGACAAAGCCGGTCGTTTTTATGCGATTGATGGCACAGAACAATTCTTAACCAATCCACATCCTGCTGTGATTGGATGGATTACAGATTATCCAGATAAAGTTTTAGCAGCACAACAACGCGCATAAAAATAGCTATCCAGTAAGTCAATGCAGACTTATTTGGATAGCTATTTTTATTTTTTTTGGAAGCGAGGCGCTACTTTTCCATTTTTTCTGTCGCGATGCAATAAAAATCCTGCGAAAAAACCAAAACCAATAACAAAGAAAATGACTCCTACTACAAATTGTAGCCATAAAAACGGGAAAGGCGAGATAAGCTTACCAAATAATGTATCACGCATAAATTTAATGCCACCTGCAGCCATAAGACCTGGAATAAGCATTACAATAAATGCAGCTAAACGGGCCATAGATACCCCTCCTTATTCCTATTATTATTGTACCTGTGGAGAGGGGAATGTCAAGGAAGGGGAGAAGCAACTTCACCCCTCTACATAGGTGGTTTTTATAACTGAATATTTAGAAAATTGTTACTTAAACAAGATTATGTAATAATAGTTGCGAAATTGTGAATTTGTCAGTATTGTAAAAATAAGTGGAGCAATATTATCCATTACTAAACAATTTTTTCTGCTTATATCGGGGTCTAAACAGCTACTAAAAAGGGAAAATCAGTCTTATAATTTTTATTAGATGGAGAGCATGGTACTAAGGAGAAAATAAATTGTTCAATAAAACTTGATTAGGTTGGGCATTTGGGGATGCACCTTCCAAAGCAAAGGGGCGAGTTTCACGGAAATCTTCAAGTATATGGAAAAGTATGATTACGAACAATTGGTATTTTGCCAAGATGAAGCATCAGGGTTAAAAGCGGTTATCGCTATCCATGATACAACACTTGGACCAGCACTAGGTGGAGCACGTATGTGGACGTATGCGTCAGAAGAAAATGCAATTGAAGATGCATTACGTTTAGCACGAGGAATGACTTACAAAAATGCTGCAGCTGGTTTAAACCTTGGCGGCGGAAAAACAGTGATTATTGGTGATCCATTTAAAGATAAAAATGAAGAAATGTTTCGTGCTTTAGGCCGTTTTATTCAAGGGCTAAATGGTCGTTATATTACAGCGGAAGATGTTGGAACAACGGTAACAGATATGGATTTGATCCATGAGGAAACAAATTATGTAACAGGTATTTCTCCTGCATTTGGTTCATCAGGCAATCCGTCTCCAGTAACAGCTTATGGCGTTTATCGTGGTATGAAAGCAGCCGCTAAGGAAGCATTCGGTTCAGATTCATTGGAAGGACGAAAAGTGTCTGTACAGGGCCTAGGAAATGTAGCCTACAAGCTTTGCGAGTATTTACATAATGAAGGAGCAAAACTTGTTGTCACAGATATTAATCAGGCAGCAATTGATCGAGTTGTCACTGACTTTGGGGCAATTGCAGTAGCACCTGATGACATCTATGCACAAGAAGTTGATATCTTCTCGCCTTGTGCATTAGGGGCAATTTTAAATGATGAAACAATTCCACAGTTAAAGGCGAAGGTTGTGGCGGGATCAGCGAATAACCAATTAAAGGATTCACGTCATGGGGATGTCCTTCATGATTTAGGCATTGTTTATGCGCCAGACTATGTGATTAATGCTGGTGGGGTAATTAACGTTGCGGATGAATTATATGGCTATAATCGTGAGCGTGCAATGAAGCGTGTTGATGGAATTTATGATAGCATTGAAAAAATCTTTGCGATATCAAAGCGTGATGGTATTCCGACATATGTGGCAGCTAATCGTTTAGCGGAAGAACGCATTGCTCGTGTAGCAAAATCTCGCAGCCAATTCTTACAAAATGAAAAAAATATTTTACATGGTCGTTAAAAGATGACGGAGTAAAAAGCACTGATCCAGCGTAATATTTGCCAAAAAATAAAGCAAATTTTTACCATTTATAACGAAATTTTTATGAAGAGCTTATATAAAAAAGCTCTTCATTTTTAACAGCACCATAAAGTGAAACTAAAGCACAGATTAATAGATTGATACTTTAGCACTTTTCTCAAAAGGGGGAATCCATATGGCTCAAAATTATGATGTTGTCATTTTAGGTGGAGGTACAGGCGGTTATGTTGCAGCGATTCGTGCTGCACAGCTAGGGTTGAAAACAGCGATTGTGGAGCGTGAGCGTTTAGGGGGCACATGCTTGCATAAGGGTTGTATTCCAAGTAAAGCCTTACTTCGAAGTGCGGAAGTCTATCGTATGGCAAATAAAACAGCTAGTGAATATGGTGTTACTATTGAAGGTGTGACATTACAATTCGATAAAGTACAGGCTCGTAAACAAGCCATTGTTGAGCAACTAAGCCAAGGTGTCAATGCACTGATGAAAAAAGGAAAAATAGATGTTTATCATGGTACAGGTCGAATTTTAGGACCATCTATTTTTTCACCGATGCCAGGAACTATATCTGTTGAAATGGCAAATGGCACAGAAAATGAAATGCTTGTGCCCACAAATGTTGTCATTGCAACAGGCTCAAAGCCAAGAGGAATGGCAGGCTTAACAGTTGACGGTCAATATGTATTGAACTCAGACCATGCCTTAGAGCTAGCGCAGTTACCAGCATCCTTATTGATTGTTGGCGGTGGCGTGATCGGCATTGAATGGGCATCGATGTTATGTGATTTTGGTGTGGATGTCACAATTTTAGAATATGGACCAACTATTTTGCCAGCAGAGGATGCAGATATTGTCAAAGAAGTAACCAAGCAGTTGGAAAAACGAGGCGTTCGTATTGTGACAAATGTGCGACTTGATACAAATACGTTCAAAATTGAAAATGATAACGTTTTCATTTCTGCGAATATGGATGAGCAGGACGAAATATTTGAAGCGGAGAAGCTATTGTTATGTGTAGGACGTGAAGCAAATACACAAGGCATTGGCTTAGAAAATACAGAAATTGAAGTGGTAAATGGCTTTATTAACGTGAATGATTGTTATCAAACGAAGGAAGCACATATGTATGCCATAGGGGATGTGATTGGCGGCTTACAATTAGCACATGTTGCTTCTCATGAAGGTTTATCAGCCATTGAACATATTGCAACAGGTAAAACAGAGGCAATCGATGTGTTGAAAGTACCAAAATGCGTCTATTCATATCCTGAGGTGGCTAGTATTGGCTTAACAGAAAAAGCTGCCAAAGCCCAAGGCCTATCATTAAAAATTGGTAAATTCCCATTTAAGGCAATTGGTAAAGCGTTAGTGAATGGTGAAACAGAGGGCTTTGTTAAAATTATTGCTGATCAAAAAACAGATGATATTTTAGGCATTCATATGGTAGGACCACATGTGACCGATTTAATTGGAGAGGCGTCATTAGCGAAAGTGCTTGATGCAACACCATGGGAAATGAGCCAGGCGATTCATCCACATCCATCATTAAATGAGGTTTTGGCGGAATCTGCCTTGGCGGTGGATGCTCGTGCTATCCATTTTTAGTCAACTGTAGGCATATTGGTTGTTGGTAAAACGAAAGGGGTGTTCGTATGCAAGATGTTCAAATCAAGCATGAAGATTTAGGTTTATCAAATGAAGATGTACTGGCGATGTTCGAAACAATGTTAATGGCGAGAAGACTAGATGAACGTATGTGGTTATTAAACCGTTCTGGCAAAATTCCCTTTGTTATTTCGTGTCAGGGGCAGGAGGCAGCACAGGTTGGCGCAGCCTTTGCGCTTGATAAGCAAAAGGACTATATCGCACCATACTATCGTGACATGGGTGTTGTTTTACATTTTGGGATGACACCAAAGGCGTTAATGTTATCTGCCTTTGCCAAAGCGGAAGATCCAAACTCTGGTGGACGTCAAATGCCAGGTCATTTTGGTCAAAAGAAAAATCGAATTTTAACAGGTTCATCTCCTGTCACAACTCAAGTGCCTCATGCAGTCGGTGTAGCACTCGCAGGGAAAATCCAGCAGCAGGATTTTATTACGTTTGTAACGCTTGGAGAAGGTTCATCCAACCAAGGGGACTTTCATGAGGGTGCAAACTTTGCAGGCGTCCACAAGCTACCTGTAATTATTATGGTAGAAAACAATCAATACGCAATTTCAGTACCAGTGGAACGTCAATTAGGCTGTGCAAAAGTATCTGATCGTGGTATTGGCTATGGTATGCCAGGGGTAACGGTTGATGGTAAAAATCCGCTTGAAGTCTATAAGGTTGTTAAAGAGGCGGCAGATCGCGCAAGACGTGGAGAAGGCCCAAGCTTGATTGAGACAGTGACATATCGTCTAACTGCTCATTCTTCAGATGATGATGACCGTCAATATCGTACAGCGGAGGATATTGCGGAAGGGAAGGCAAAAGACCCGATTTTATTATTTGAAAAATATTTAATGGATGCAGGTGTACTATCAGAAGAGGTGCGTGCTGAAATTGAAGAACGTGTAATGGCTGAAGTAAATGAAGCAACCGATTATGCAGAGGCTGCTCCCTATGCACAGCCAGAGCATGCACTAAAATATGTCTATGCACCAGTGGACGGAGGTGACGCGTAATGGCAGTGATGTCTTATATTGATGCGATTACATTAGCGATGAAAGAAGAGATGGAGCGCGATGAGCGAGTTTTTATTTTAGGAGAGGACGTTGGTCGTAAGGGTGGCGTATTTAAAGCTACTACAGGTCTATACGATCAATTTGGTGAATATCGAGTGCTAGATACACCGCTGGCTGAAAGTGCGATAGCAGGGGTAGGTATTGGGGCTGCGATGTATGGTATGCGTCCCATTGCCGAAATGCAATTCGCTGATTTTATTATGCCTGCGGTGAATCAAATTGTCTCTGAGGCAGCTAAAATTCGTTATCGTTCTAATAATGACTGGTCTTGTCCAATGGTCATTCGTGCACCATTTGGCGGAGGCATTCATGGGGCGCTCTATCATTCACAATCCGTCGAAGCGCTTTTTGCGGGGACACCAGGTTTGAAAATTGTTATTCCATCAACACCATATGATGCAAAAGGCTTATTGAAAGCAGCGATTCGCGATGAAGATCCAATATTATTTTTCGAGCATAAACGTGCCTATCGCTTAATTAAAGGTGAAGTGCCGTTAGATGACTACACATTGCCAATTGGTAAAGCAGATGTAAAACGCGAAGGGGATGATATCACAGTCATTACCTATGGTTTAGCTGTCCATTTTGCCCTCCAAGCAGCGGAGCGTCTTGCAGCAGATGGTATTTCTGCTCATATACTTGATCTGCGTACAGTCTATCCACTCGATCAAGAGGCGATTATCGAGGCAGCAAGTAAAACAGGAAAAGTGTTGCTTGTCACAGAAGATAATAAAGAAGGCAGTATTATGAGCGAAGTTGCAGCGATTATTGCAGAACATTGTTTATTTGAGCTTGATGCACCAATTCAACGTTTAGCAGGGCCTGATGTACCGGCAATGCCATATGCACCAACAATGGAGAAATATTTTATGATTAATCCTGAAAAAGTTGAACGTGCAATGCGCCAACTTGCAGCATTTTAATATTGGCAAATAGCAAGCAGATGTTGGCTTAAACCAATATCTGCTGAAAACCTATTGCATCAGGCGCAATGACGCTTAGGTTTAATTGATGGGAGGAATAAAGGATGGCAGTTCAAAATATTACAATGCCACAGCTTGGCGAAAGTGTCACAGAAGGTACCATTGAAAAATGGCTTGTGAAACCTGGCGATACGGTGAAAAAATATGATCCACTAGCAGAGGTTGTGACAGATAAAGTAAATGCAGAAATTCCATCATCGTTTGAAGGGGTGATTACAGAGCTTATTGCACAAGAAGGACAAACATTACCCGTCGGAGCAGTTGTATGCTCGATTGAAATTGCAGGGGATAATGACTTGCCTTCTCCACCTCCAGAAAAAAAATCAACTGTTAGTACAGCCATTTTAAATGCAGGTATCCAAAGAAAACAGGAGGTACAGTCGCCAGCATCGCCACCACCTGCTGCACCAAGGGAAGAGCGTAAGGATAAAATACGCTATTCACCCGCCGTTTTACGACTTGCACAGGAGCATGATATTGCCCTAGAGCATGTTACTGGAACGGGTGAAGGTGGACGTATCACAAGAAAAGACTTGTTAAAACTCATTGACAGTGGCAATATCCCTACTGCTCGAGAGGCAGCGTCTACCCCAGCAGCTGCTCAACCACCAGCTGAGCCAGCATCACCAGTTCGTGAAACACAGCAACAACCAGCAGCCCCTGCTCAATCTGTTCAAGTAGGTGATGTTGAAATTCCTGTGACGAAGGTACGTCGCGCAATTGCTAATAATATGGTGAAAAGTGTGCATGAGGTCCCACATGCCTGGATGATGATGGAGGTGGATGTAACGGATTTAGTGGCTTATCGAGATAGCTTAAAGCATGAATTTAAGCACAAAGAAGGCTTTAACCTTACTTATTTCGCGTTCTTTGTAAAAGCGGTCGCGCAAGCCTTAAAAGAGTTCCCAATCATGAATTCTACATGGGCTGAGGATAAAATTATTCAAAAGCATGCTATTAATATCTCGATTGCTGTGGCAACGGATGATGCTTTATTTGTACCTGTCATCAAACATGCTGATGAAAAATCCATAAAAGGTATTGCTAAGGAAATTCATGAGCTTGCAGTCAAAGTTCGAGCAGGAAAATTAACGATGGATGATATCAAAGGCGGTACATTCACCGTTAACAATACAGGGGCATTTGGCTCTGTGCAATCGATGGGAATTATTAATTACCCGCAAGCAGCTATTCTTCAGGTGGAAAGTATTGTTAAGAAACCTGTTGTTTTACCTGGTGGCATGTTTGCTGCACGTGATATTGTGAATTTATGTTTATCTTTAGATCATCGTGTGCTTGATGGACTTGTATGTGGTAAATTCCTAAATAGAGTGAAAGAAATACTCGAAAATACAAATAAATCTTTAACGTCAGTCTACTGATGACTTGTCGGAAGCCTGTTGTCTAACGGTTTCCGATTTTTTTTATGCTTTTCGAGCGACAATTTGTCATGTAGAATAACAGTTAGAAAACACTAAGGGGGGAAGCTGATTAAGCGTCCGCATGTCAACTAATATGAAAAATATTGAATTTGAAAAGCCAGCCTATTCAGACTGGCAAGATGCAGCAATCAAAGCTTTAAAGGGAAAACCATTTGAATCTCTTTTTACGGCAACAAGTGAAGGTGTAACATTACAGCCTCTTTACACACAGGAAAGTTTACTAGAAAAGCTTGGTGATGAGCTTGATCGACAGGTTGCCACTATTCGTTCCCTACAAAATAGCCCAGTCTTTCAAGTAGCACAGCAAGTTCATGCTGATACAAGTGAAGCCTTCTTTGCACAGTTAGAGGATAGTCTAGCGCGAGGCAATGAAGTTGTGACAATTGATAGTCGTGTACAGTTTGAATGGACAGATGAGGTGTTGGCAAAATTAGCACCATATTTCTCAGAATATTCATTTAAAATTACTGTTAACAATGCACAGGACCCATTATTAGCTGTGTTTGACCAAATTGCTGTTGATCAACAACAAACAGTGAAAGGTTTTATTGTTTCACAAGACCCTATCTCTTTAGAGGCATTTCCGAACGTGCGCTCAGTCAATGCAGACACAACGACTTATCATTATCAAGGCGCTAACGCCGTACAGGAATTAGCCTATGCACTTGCTTTAGCTGCAAAATTTGCAGAGCAAGAAGAAAACTTTGAAGTATTTTCAAAGAAATTCTTTGTCACATTTGCGATTGATACGCAATTCTTTGCAGAGATTGCCAAGCTTCGTGCCTTTAAAGTTCTATGGAAAGCGTTCTCATCTGCATATGGTGTAGCAGAAACGATCAAAATTCCAACTGTTGCTGAAACATCACTAAGAAGCTTTGCGAAATTAGATATCTATGTGAATCTACTACGCTCTTCAAATGAAGCGCTTTCTGCCTTAATTGGTGGTGCGGATGTCTTTACCGTGCATCCTCACGATGTATTAACAAAGCCTACAGAGCAGTCCATTCGTATTGCGCGCAATGTATCATTAATTTTAAAAGAAGAGACGAATGTATTGAAGGTGACAGATCCAGCAGGTGGCTCTTACTTTATTGAGTCGTTAACAGCAGATTTTGTTAAAGAAGCATGGGCTTTATTTTTAACGATTGAGGCAGCAGGTGGTATTGACGCCTATACAGCATCTGGCAAACTTGCGGAGGAAATTGAAATATCCTATCAATCTCGCATTCAGGCTGTACAAACACGTAAGCAATCATTAATTGGGACGAATATTTATGCAAATCCAGCAGATGTGCTTGAACATGACACAAATCCGTTGTTTGGATATATTAAACGTATTGCAGCGCCATTTGAGAAGCTTCGTGCAGAAGTGACAGCAGCCGATATGAAAACAGCTATTTTAGCATTAGGCACACTAAAAAGCTCTAAGCCACGCGCAGATTTTGTCGCTGGTTTCTTAAATACAGTTGGTCTTGTTCCAGAAAAAAGTGAGCCGATTACGACTGTTGAAGAGGCAGTGGCATGGCTGAAGGCAACAGAGGCTAAATATGTAGTAATTGCGGGCAGTGATGAGGATACAAAAGCACTTGTAGCTGCTATTTTAGCTGAAAAACCAGCGCATCTTATTGTCGATGTGGCAGGTAAATTTAAAGATGAAGAACAGGCTTGGTTAGCAAATGGCTTAAACGGCTTTATTTTTGCAGGACAGAACATTATTGAAAAATTACAGTCCGTGTTCACAAGCATGAAGGAGGTCCAACGATGAGTAAGCCAAATTTTAGTGCAATCGAAATCGAAAAAGTGTTAACAACAGAAGCACCTCAAGCATCAGAGGAGACGTTTCTAACAAATGAAGGCATTGAAATTAAAGATATTTACACACAAGAAGATATTCAAGATGTCAAGCATTTAAACGATGTAGCAGGTATTGCCCCAAATACACGTGGCCCATACCCTACGATGTATGTAGCACGTCCATGGACAGTCCGACAATATGCAGGCTTCTCTACAGCGGAAGAATCCAATGCCTTTTATAAGCGAAACCTTGCAATGGGGCAAAAGGGTCTTTCGGTTGCGTTTGACTTAGCAACGCACCGTGGCTATGACTCAGACCATCCACGTGTAACAGGGGATGTAGGGAAAGCAGGGGTTGCTATTGACTCTGTAGAGGATATGAAAATTCTGTTTGATCAAATTCCATTAGATCAAATGTCTGTTTCCATGACAATGAATGGTGCTGTTTTGCCAGTGCTGGCTTTCTATATTGTGGCAGCGGAGGAGCAAGGGGTAACGCCCGATAAATTAGCAGGGACAATTCAAAATGATATTTTGAAAGAATATATGGTGCGTAATACATATATTTACCCACCTGCAATGTCGATGAAAATTATTGCGGATATTTTCGAATATACAGCAAAATATATGCCAAAATTTAACTCAATTTCGATTTCTGGTTACCATATTCAAGAAGCGGGCGCTACAAATGATATTGAGCTTGCCTATACATTAGCGGATGGCTTGGAGTATGTGCGTACAGGACTAAAAGCAGGCATTGACATCGATGCATTTGCACCGCGTCTGTCATTCTTCTGGGCAATTGGTATGAACTACTATATGGAAGTTGCAAAAATGCGCGCAGCACGTCGTATTTGGGCACAAATGATGTCAACGTTTAATCCGAAAAATCCAAAAACATTAGCGTTGCGTACGCATTCACAAACATCTGGCTGGTCTCTAACAGAGCAAGATCCATTTAATAATGTGGCACGTACATTAATTGAAGCAAATGCGTCAGCAATGGGGCATACACAATCGCTTCATACAAATGCGTTGGATGAAGCGATTGCCTTACCAACAGATTTCTCGGCACGTATTGCACGAAATACACAGCTATTTTTACAGGAAGAAACAGCAATGACCAAAGTAATTGATCCATGGGGTGGTTCATACTACGTGGAGAAATTAACAGAAGAAATTACGAAATCTGCTTGGGCATTGATTGAAGAAATTGAAGAGCTGGGCGGAATGGCGAAAGCAATCGAAACAGGATTGCCAAAAATGAAGGTCGAGGAAGCTGCGGCAAAACGTCAGGCGAAAATTGATTCGAAAACAGAAACAATTGTTGGTGTGAATAAATATCGCTTAACAAAAGAAGAGCCAATTGATATTTTAGATATTGATAATACAATTGTTCGACAAAAGCAAATTGAACGTTTAGAGGCGATGAAGGCTGCTCGTGATGAGGCAGAAGTTCAAAAGCATTTAGCTCGTTTAACAAGAGCGGCACAAGATGGTGAAGAAAACTTACTAGCAGTAGCGGTTGATGCAGCGCGCGCTCGTGCATCATTAGGTGAAATTTCAGATGCGATTGAGTCTGTGTCTGGTCGTCATAAGGCTGTGATCCGTTCCATCTCTGGCGTTTATTCTGCTAACTTCTCTGATGAGGAGCAAATTAGCGAAGTGAAACAAATGACAGAGGAATTCCTAGAAAATGAAGGACGTCGTCCACGTATTTTAGTCGCTAAAATGGGTCAAGATGGACATGATCGTGGCGCGAAAGTTGTTGCAACAGGCTATGCTGATTTAGGCTTCGATGTGGATATTTCTCCATTATTTATGACACCTGCTGAGGCAGCACAAATGGCTGTAGAAAACGATGTACATGTGATCGGTGTTTCTTCCCTAGCAGCGGGTCATAAAACATTAGTGCCTGAGTTAGTGGCGGAGCTAGAAAAGCTAGGACGTGAAGATATTATTATTATTGTGGGCGGTGTTATACCAGCACAAGATTATGAATTCCTTTATGATGCTGGCGCAGTAGCTATTTTTGGACCAGGTACAGTGATTCCTGTATCGGCACAAAAAATTATTGAAGAAATCTACAAACGTTTAGGCTATGAGGAAGTGTCTGAATAATGGACAAAAATAAAGAGGTAGAGGACAGTGCACTATTTGTGATGGATGGAATTGAGGCAACTCACGATGGGATGCAATACGGTACACCGAAAAAATTCCGCAAGAAAAAGACGGAGCATTTGAATATTCAAGCGCTTGCACAAGAGGTGCGTGCAGGATCTCGCACACATTTATCAAAGGCCATTACCTTAATTGAAAGTTCAAATAGCACACATAAAGTCCAAGCACAAGAGCTTCTACAGGAGCTACTGCCACACACAGGAAATAGTGTTCGCATTGGCATTACAGGCGTGCCTGGTGCAGGGAAAAGTTCGTTTATCGAGGCTTTTGGCACGATGCTGTGCGCTATGGGAAAACGGGTAGCCGTTCTAGCGATTGATCCAAGCTCATCTTTATCAGGTGGAAGTATTTTAGGTGATAAAACGCGCATGGAGGAGCTTGTCAAAAAGCCCAATGCATTTGTACGACCTTCCCCATCAGCAGGTACCCTAGGGGGTGTTCATAAAAAGACACGTGAAACTATGCTTATTTGTGAGGCAGCCGGCTATGATGTGATTTTAATCGAAACCGTTGGTGTTGGCCAAAGTGAAACCTATGTCCGTGGTATGGTCGATTTCTTCCTACTGCTTGTTTTAACAGGAGCAGGTGATGAGCTACAAGGCATGAAAAAGGGCATTATGGAGCTAGCCGATGCCATTGTGGTGCATAAAGCAGATGGCGATAATAAGCGACTGGCGAAAAAAACAGTTTCAGAATATAAACAAATTTTGCATTTCCTACAGCCTGCCACACCTGGCTGGATGTCCACGGCTATGCCTGTTAGCTCCTTAGAAAAGCAAGGGCTTGATAAAGTTTGGCAGACAATTGAGGAATTTAAACAAGTTGTGGAGAGCAATAATTATTGGGCTACACGACGTCAAAATCAAACAAAAGAATGGTTCCAATCCATGATTACGGATCATTTAATTGATAGGTTTTATGGCAACCCGCAGCGTAAAGCACAGGTACAATTGCTAGAACGTCAAATTTTAAATGGACAATTAACTGTTACACAGGGTGTCGATCATTTATTTAGCAATGAACAAGTAAAAAAGTAAATACCGATAGCCATGATTTGAGCAAGTAGGTGCACAAATTTGTTGCAAACTGCTATGATAAGAGATGTATAGGCGTCATATCTCTACTACAATAAATAGACGAAACTGACGCGAACTTGAAAGGAGCTATCGCTATATGAATATGGATTACGATTTATT
Source organism: Lysinibacillus macroides (assembly GCF_001281525.1). Taxonomy (GTDB): domain Bacteria; phylum Bacillota; class Bacilli; order Bacillales_A; family Planococcaceae; genus Lysinibacillus; species Lysinibacillus macroides. Next base: position 1,064,733 of record NZ_LGCI01000005.1, read on the forward strand.
TATGCAAGAAATTTTAAAAACGGCACGCGCTGAAATTGAGGCAGCTGGTTACGAACAGTTAACAACACCAGAGGCTGTGGAAGAGGCGTTTGCGCGTCCAGGCACAACATTAGTTATGGTGAACTCAGTATGTGGCTGTGCAGGTGGTATTGCTCGTCCAGCGGCAGCACAATGTGTGCATTATGATAAACGTCCAGACCATTTAGTAACAGTGTTTGCAGGACAAGATAAAGAAGCTACTGCAGCGGCACGTTATCATTTTGGTGAAGACCATTTACCTTCTTCTCCATCATTTGTGCTTCTAAAAGATGGACAAGTAGTGGCAGAGGTTGGACGCTATGAAATTGAAGGGCATGATCCAATGTCTGTTGTCACAAATCTACAAGCAAACTTTGAAGAATACTGTGATGAACTATAGTATAGTGCTTGCATAAAAAATTAAATAAGTAAAAGCCTCGTAGATAGCTACTATCTATAGAGGCTTACTACTTATGCCCATAGATAGCTCGCTGATTTTTCTATGTATATAAAATTTTCGTAATATTGGCTAAATAATAAGAAGAGCGTATTATAGGATAGGAGGCAGTCGGCTTGAAAAAATTTTCAATCGGCTATCGTACATTAAAAACAGCTATTGGAGCGGCAATCTCGATTGCCATTGCTCAATATTTTGATTTAGCCTCATATGCATCTGCTGGTATTTTGACAATATTATGTGTGCAGCCAACGAAAAAGAGATCCATACAAGCGGCCTATACACGATTGGTTGCAAGTACAATTGGGATGGTTTTTGCATTTCTTAGCTTTGAGCTCTTTTCTTATCATCCACTAACATTAGCAGGTATGCTACTTGTGTTTATTCCAACAATTGTATCATTAAAGGTTACAGATGGATTTATTTCTAGTACCGTCATTATCATGCATATTTATGCGGCTGGAAACTTTTCGTCAGCACTTGTTTATAATGAATTAGCTTTAATGGCTATTGGTTATGGAACAGGTATAGCCATTAATATGTATATGCCAGATATTCAAAAGGAATTAAATTACTACCGGGTTAAAATTGAGGAACTATATAGCAAGATTTTTTTAGAAATTGCTAGCTATTTACGTCAAGGCGATACGCTATGGGATGGGCGAGAAATTATTGAGGCCGTTCGTATGTTAGAGAATGCAAAGTCATTGGCATTTAAAGATGTTGAAAATCATTTTATGAGACGCAAAAATGACTACTATGTCTATTTTGATATGCGCGAGCAGCAGCTAGAAATTATTGAAAGAGTGTTACCAAAAGTGACGACCTTACCTGTTATAGTACAAGAGGCAGAAATTGTGGCAGATTTTTTACAAGATCTTAGCGAACACGTACATTCAGGAAATACGGCAAGACATTACCGAGAGAAGCTAGATCAGGTGAAGCATGAATTTTCTCAGCTACCGCTGCCGCAAAATCATGAGCAATTTATCGCGCAGGCAGCCCTCTATCAATTTATGGAGGAAATGGACAGGTATTTAGAAATAAAGCAGTCGTTTAAGGGTTTAAAAGTCAAAAAAGAGCGCCCATAAAATTATGGACGCCTCTGTTTTGTCTTACACAAACATGGATAAGCCGAATGCTAAAGATGAAATTAGCATAATGATGACCATTGTATAGACGACAACTTTTTGAAACTTTTTATTACTCATATGCTCGTTCGCTCCTTCTTTTCTTATAAATAGTTTAGCAAATCTGAAAAATTTCTCAAGTAGTAGAGTTTTGACAAAAAAGTCTGTAAAATAGAATATGTACCATAACAGAAGGAGATGTGCCCATGGATAAAGTAGACCATATTGGGATTGCGGTGCGCGATCTAGATGAACGCATTACATATTATACTGAAACTTTAGGTTTAAAGCTGATGAAAGTAGAAGAAGTAGAGTCACAGCAAGTTCGTGTCGCATTTATCGACGCAGGAAATGTAAAAATTGAGCTATTGGAGCCAATGAGTGAGAAAAGTGCGATTTATGGGTTTATTGAAAAACGTGGAGAAGGAATTCACCATGTTGCGTTCGGTGTAACAGGTATTCGCGAGCGCATGGCAGAGCTGCGTGAAAAAGGTGTACGTCTTCTATCTGAGGAACCAGGACCAGGAGCTGGCGGTGCGGAGGTTGCATTTATGCATCCTAAATCCTCATATGGGGTGTTATATGAATTATGTGATAAAAGTGGAAAAGGGGATAAGTGATCAGTATGGATATGTTCGATAAAATTAATGACTTGTATGACCGTAAGATAGTAATTGAGCTTGGTGGTGGCTATGAGCGCATCGATAAGCAGCATGAAAAGGGGAAATTAACAGCTCGTGAACGTATTGAATTATTGCTGGACGAAGGTACATTTTTCGAAATCAATCCATTTATTACACACCGTACAGTAGACTTTGGTATGGACAAGCTGGAAGGACCAGGGGACGGCGTTGTGACTGGTTTCGGTAAAATTAATGGACGTCCAGTCTACTTATTCTCTCAAGATTTCACAGTATTTGGTGGAGCGCTTGGTGAAATGCACGCGAAAAAAATGGCGACAGTTATGGATCTAGCAGCGAAAAATGGTACACCATTTATCGGTATCAATGATTCAGGTGGAGCGCGTATTCAAGAGGGTGTGCTATCACTTGATGGCTATGGTCATATTTTCTACCGTAACGCTATTTATTCAGGCGTTATTCCACAAATTTCGGTAATTATGGGACCATGTGCTGGTGGGGCAGTTTATTCGCCAGCGATTACAGACTTTATTTTAATGGTTGATAAAACATCTCAAATGTTTATTACAGGGCCAAAAGTTATTGAAACAGTAACAGGTGAAAAAATTTCTGCGGAGGATTTAGGTGGCTCGAAAGTAAATAATGCGGTAAGTGGGAATGCTCATTTCCGTGCACCATCTGAAGAAGCAGCGATTGATGAAATTAAGAAACTATTAAGCTATTTACCACAAAATAATAAAGAAAAGGCACCTCGTCAAGCTAGACCTGAAGGAGATGACTACCGTCCAGAAATCGTGGATACAGTGCCGATTGAAACAACACGTCCATACGATGTACGTAAAGTAGTGGAGCAGGTTGTAGATGAAGGTTCATTTATGGAAGTACATGCTGAGTTTGCGAAAAACGTAGTTGTGGGCTTTGCACGTATTGCTGGTGAATCAGTTGGACTTGTGTGTAACCAACCAAAAGTATTAGCAGGCGGCTTAGATATTGATTCTTCTGATAAGGCAGCTCGTTTTATCCGTACATGTGATGCTTACAATATTCCAATTATCACATTTGAAGACGTTTCTGGCTTCTTCCCAGGTGTTAAGCAAGAGCATGGTGGTATTATTCGTCATGGTGCAAAAATTCTTTATGCTTATTCAGAAGCGACTGTACCGAAAATTACAGTGATTCTTCGTAAAGCTTATGGAGGCGCTTACGTTGCCTTAAACTCTAAATCAATCGGTGCTGACCTTGTCTTCGCATGGCCAAATGCTGAGATTGCTGTTATGGGTGCTGCAGGAGCAGCAAACATCATTTTTGCCCGTGATATTGCGAAATCAGATGACCCAGAAGCAACACGTGCAGCAAAAATTGAAGAATATAAAGAAAAATTCGCAAACCCATATGTGGCAGCCTCTCGTGGTATGGTAGATGATGTTATTGATCCACGTGATACACGTATTAAGCTGATTCAAGGGCTTGATATGCTATCAAATAAACACGAAACACGTCCAGAGAAAAAACACGGAAATATTCCACTATAATATAAGGCCAAGCCTAGCAACTACCCTGTTGCTAGGTTTTTGATTTTTAGCAAAAATAATGAAAGTTATTAACAAATAATTGAAACATTTTTCCTTTTCATTCGTACTGATATAGTAAGAGGAGTTGAGTTGAATGGAATGGAAGCAATTACAAAAAGAGCAGGAACAGATTTTTACACAGTTAAGAAATAGAACGAGGTTAAATGAACAAAGTCTGTTAATTGATAAGCAGATTGAACATGCACAGGAGGAAATAACGAAACATTCTACAGCACTTCAGCAACTTCGTACAAAGCTTGATAAATTGGATGGTTTCTCATTTATGAATATGATTCGTACATGGACAGGTCAGCAGGATGAATTACGTGCAGAAAAAATTGATAAAGCAGCAGTGCTTGAATTAAAAATCAACGAAGCCAAGAAAATGCAAGCAGACTTAACAGCCGACCGGGCACAAGTAACCCATAAATTAGCACAAATAAACAAACAGGCATTACAGCAGAAACTACAGCACATTCATGCTAAAAAGAAAGGCTACTTACAAATTCATAAACCAGCACAGGCACAAAGGCTTGAGCATTTAGCAGAGGAAGAGATGTTAACGAAACAACTAATGCTTGAAATTCGAGAGGCTGAGGAAGCAGGAGAAGTAGCGCTTACAAAGCTGGGTCAAGCAGCAGCCTCCTTGCATTCGGCGAGTGGTTATTCTACCTGGGATACGTTCTTTGGTGGGGGGCTTATTGCTACGCATTTAAAGCATGATGCGTTGGATCAATCTGAGAATTATTTACATAATGCTCAAATTGCGTTACAACGTTTTCAGAATGAATTATTAGATATTCATGAAATGTCCACAAAATCACTCCATGTGGAAACAGATGGTTTTGTGAAATTTGCTGATTACTTTTTCGATGATATTTTTTCAGCATGGTCTGTCCATTCTAAAATTTCAACAGCACGGGAACAGGTTTCACGTATCCAAGACGATGTACATAATACAATTTTACGCTTACAGGACAAACATACAAAAGCTATTGACTACTTACAAACACTAGAACAAGAAAAAGATACTATTTTGAATGGGTAAAGAAAGTCTGGGAAAAGATTGGTCCTCTTTTCTCAGGCTTTTTCTAAAGGCTAGGTTGAAGGATGTCAACTCTATGAAGGTTGTGCTAAAATAATGAGTAGACTATTACGTGGAAAAACACGTAAACTAAGGGAGTTTTGCAGCATGACAAGTCGTTTAGTAGAAGAGTTTTTTGAGCTTGTTCAAATTGATTCAGAAACCAAGCATGAACAGGTAATTGCACCAATTCTTGTAGAGAAGTTAACTGCACTTGGGCTGACAGTTATCCAAGACGATGCCGATACGCGCAATGGACATGGAGCTGGCAATATTATTGCTACATTAAAAGGTACATTGAATGTAGAGCCAATCTACTTTACTGCTCATATGGATACAGTTGTACCAGGAAAAGGCATTAAACCATCCTTACGTGAAGACGGCTATATTGTATCCGATGGTACAACAATTTTAGGTGCAGATGATAAAGCCGGAGTTGCAGCACTATTGGAGATGGTAAAGCGCTTAAAAGAGCAGCAAATTGAGCACGGTGATATTGAATTAATTATTACAGCAGGTGAAGAAAGCGGTCTTGCTGGGGCAAAAGAGTTGGACCCATCAAACATTACAGCAAAATACGGCTTTGCTGTGGATAGCGATGGCAAAGTAGGCGGTATTGTCACAGCAGCCCCATTCCAAGCGAAAATTTTTGCCAAAATTATTGGGAAAACTGCACATGCAGGCGTTGCACCTGAAAAAGGCATTTCAGCCATTACAGTTGCCTCTAAATGCATCGCACAAATGAAGTTAGGTCGAATTGATGAAGAAACAACAGCGAATATTGGGCGCTTTGAAGGTGGGCAAGCGACAAATATCGTTTGTGATGAAGTAACAATTTTAGCGGAAGCCCGCTCAATCGACCAAGTAAAGCTAGATGCACAAACAAAGCATATGCAGGAAACATTTGAACAAATTTCGGCTTCCTTAGGAGCACGTGCTGAAGTAGAGGTAAAGCTAATGTATCCAGGTTTCCGTGTAACAGAATCAGATAAAGTGGTTCAAGTAGCAATGGCAGCAGCACGCAATATTGACCGTACGCCTGTCTTAGGTATTTCAGGTGGGGGCTCAGATGCGAATGTGATTGCAGGCTTCGGTATTCCAACGGTAAATCTATCTGTTGGCTATGAAGATATTCATACAACAAATGAAAAAATCCCTGTAGAAGAATTAGAAAAATTAGCAGATCTACTGGTTGAAATTGTGAAGGAATCCGCTAAGAAATAATAGCTGAATAGAAGGAAGTGAACGTATGGAGAGTGTAAAAGCAGTCGTTTTTGCGTGTGGTACAGAGGAATATGCAGTACCTGTGGAGCAAACCATTTCTATTGAAAAATTAGAGCGGGTAACACCTATTCCTCATTTACCGAACTATCTTCTAGGCTTTACAAGAATTCGAGGCGAGCTTGTGCCTGTGCTTGATTTTGAACGAATTTTGTACAATCGTTCATCCAACCCAGAAACGGCTCGTGTGATCGTTTTAAATACAGATGTTGTTAATTACGGCTTACTTGTCACAGAGGCGCGTGAGATTCTTGATTTCGATGATTCTGTATTGCAGCAATTAGGTCTTGTTAATTATGCAAAAACGCGCTATTTTACAGCTGTAGCTAATCTTGAAAACCGTATGATTACGTATGTTGACCCGAAAATACTAGTCAATTCATTAGAGGGCATTCGTGAAATTATCAATTATTTACATAAAATGCTTGAAAATGAAAAGGAAGAAGCATAAAGTGAAAACCCAAACCGTGCCAGAAATTTTTTGGTAGATGGTTTGGGTTTTTCTTTTATTTAAGCAACTCTTGTGGATGATTTGCGAGAGTCTGGAATTTATTCATAAACAGAGCTGCATGGTAACCATCACAGACAGCATGATGCACCTGTAATGACAAAGGTAAATAAATTGACTTATTGTTCTCAATAAATTCCCCCGCCGTAACAATTGGCAGAAGGTAGTTGGGGCTGTTATTCACATTTAAGGTAAAACCAGTAAAGGAAGTCCAAGGAATCATAGAGATATTAATGATATTTTTAGGAAGAACTGTTTGCGGAAACATTTTCCCTGTGTTACTGTATTTTTCCGTATCAGCAATATAGTTAACATAAAAGTTTTGAAAGCCTGTATCTGTATTTGTAGAAAGAGCAGAAAATAGGGTTGATGGCTTATCAAAGATTGTATACATCGGCACGACCTTCTCCCAGTAACCAAGCGCTCCTTCCGAATTGAAGCTCATTCTAAAATGCCCATTTGAATTAGCTATATGAGTAATGAGAAAGATAAAGGCAGGATAGAATTTATAGCCTTTTTCTTTTGAGGTGTTATAGAGTTCAGTAATATCAATGTTCTTGGTAATGCTGAAGCTGGTTTGTTGGTTGAAGAAATGATGAAAAACTTCTTTACGCTCCCAATGGTTTATATCAATTTTATTGAATTTCATTTTTAAGTGCCTCCTAAAATTTGCATGTTCTATAATTTTAGAAGGCTAATTCATCCGCTTTTTTCATGTGTATCATTTCCTTTACTTCATATAAGTTAATCATAACATATAGTGATGGATAACATTGCAAAAACAGCGGATAGCAGGTTCGAAAAGGCGGATAGCATGGCAAAAGTGACGGATAGAAGAGGCAAAGTGATGGATAGAGAAGAAGCAGCAGATAGCAGTGCAAAAAGCAATAGATAGAGGAGAGGAGGGGGGCAAAGGAGATAAACTAAAGCCCCTCAATCTAGCGCGGGAGGGGCTTTAGGAGCGGCTTAGGATAGTCGACCGCTATAGTCTTCAAATGTAAATTCGCGAATGACCTTCATACCTTCTTCATCATTATAAGAAACGATAGCAGGTAAGTTAACACCATTAAACATATGATTTTTCACCATCGAATAGTGAGCCATATCTGTAAAGACAAGACGATCACCTGGTTTTAATGGCTGTTCAAACGAATAATCGCCAATCACATCACCAGCTAGACATGTTAGTCCGCCTAAGCGATATGTGTGTGCGAATTCATTGGCTTGTCCAGAACCAATAATCATTGGACGGTAAGGCATTTCAAGTACATCAGGCATGTGACATGTTGCTGATGTATCTAAAATAGCAAGATCCATCCCATTTTCTTGAATATCTAGCACAGTTGCTACTAAATAGCCTGTATTAAGGGCTACTGCTTCACCTGGCTCGAGATAAACAAGCAGGTTATACTTTTCTTGAATATAAGTAATGATGTTCACAAGTTTTTCTACATCATAATCATCACGTGTAATATGGTGACCGCCACCGAAGTTTAACCATTTCATTTGGTGTAATACATCACCAAATTTTTCCTCAACTACTTCAATAATACGCTCTAATGTATCAGAATTTTGTTCACACATCGCATGGAAGTGTAGGCCATCAATACCATCAAGCTGTGATTTATCAAAGTTAGCCAATGTTGTACCAAGGCGAGAGTTTGTGTAGCAAGGATCGTAAAGAGCTGTTTCAATTTCAGAGTATTCGGGATTTACACGAATACCACATTCAATTGCTTTGCCAGCAGATTTCACTTTATCCTTGTACTGCGCCCATTGGTTAAATGAGTTAAACACAATATGGTCCACATAGCCTAGCAGCTCGTCCATTTCATGCTCAATATAAGCAGGTGCATAGACATGCACTTCCTTACCCATTTTTTCATAGCCAAGTCGTGCTTCATGCAGGGAGCTAGCTGTAATGCCTGCTAAGTATTCCCCCACTAAAGGGAAAGTTGAATGCATAGAAAAGCCTTTCAGGGCAAGTAAAATACGGCAGCCTGTACGCTCTTGAATTGATTTTAAAAGCTCAAGATTCTTTGTTAATAATCGCTCATCCACTACATAGGAAGGGGATGGAACTTTTGAAAAATCAAGTGGTTTCATCGATTTACTTCCTTTGCATTTAAATCAAGGTCCAGTAATTCTGGGTTATGGCTTTCTTGCCATGGTAGACCCCATTTATTTAGTGCATCCATAAATGGATCTGGATCAAACTCTTCAACGTTCCAAACACCTGGTTTACGCCATTGACCATTCATTACAAGCATGGCACCGATCATAGCTGGTACGCCAGTTGTGTAAGAAATCGCTTGTGAACCAACCTCGTTGTAGCACTCTTCATGATCACAAACATTGTACACATAATACGTTTTTTCTTTGCCATCTTTTAGACCGCGAATGATACAACCGATGTTTGTTTTACCTTTTGTACGTGGTCCAAGTGACGCTGGATCCGGTAATACCGCTTTAAGGAAGTGGATTGGTTGAATCATTTGCCCTTCAAATTCGATTGGTTCAATTGATGTCATACCTACGTTTTCTAATACTTTTAAATGTGTTAAGTATTTTTCAGAGAACGTCATCCAGAAGCGGATTTGTTTTAAGCCTTTGATATTTTTTGCAAGTGATTCCAGTTCTTCATGGTATAGAAGATAAATATCCTTTGGTCCGATTTCAGGCAGATTATACACTTCTTTTTTCTCAAGTGGTGCTGTTTCAATCCACTCACCTTCTTTCCAGTAACGACCATTCGCTGTAATTTCACGAATGTTGATTTCTGGGTTGAAGTTTGTTGCGAAATGATAACCATGATCTCCTGCATTGGCATCCACGATATCGATATAGTGGATTTCATCAAATTCATGTTTTTGTGCATGAGCTGTGAAAACGCCTGTTACACCTGGGTCAAAACCGCTACCAAGTAATGCAGTTAAGCCAGCTTTTTCAAACTTCTCTTTATAAGCCCATTGCCATTTATATTCAAATTTTGCCGTTTCAGGTGGCTCGTAGTTTGCAGTATCCACATAGTGCACACCTGTCGCTAAGCAAGCATCCATAATCGTTAAGTCCTGATAAGGTAGAGCCACGTTAATGACAACATCTGGTCCGAAAGATTTAATAAGCTCAATAACCTCTTCAGTATTATCTGCGTCTACCTGTGCAGTTTGAATCTTTGTTTTTCCGCCATCAAGTTTTTCTTTTAGAGCGTCACATTTTGAAACAGTTCTACTTGCGATACAAATTTCCTCAAATACGTCCGAATTTTGAACACACTTGTGTACCACAACACTGGCAACACCGCCAGCTCCGATAATCAATGCTTTACCCAATTGTCTACCCCCAAGTTCATAAAAAGTATTGTCAAACAAGCCGATTATACAGAAAATTGCTATACTACTCAATCATTGTTTTAAAATTTCTATAAAAAAATTTATTTTTCTACAATTGTACGATAGATTCACAGGAGAATATCATGAAAAGACCCTTACTTAATGGGATATTGCTGGTTTTCATCTCCCCATATATAAAAGAAGATAAGCAGTAAAGCACTTAAACAACCGATCACCAGAGCATATGTGCTGAGGGCTATTTGCACTTGACTTTGTAGGGCATAAATAAAAATAGCTCCAATTATGCATAAATTCCCTATAATAAGTGCTATCAAATGAAAACGTCTAGTCATAAACAAGCCCTCCTATAGATGTAATTGTCAGTCTGTTTAAAAGATATACTTTATCAATTATCTCATAATTCAGAATTTTTATCCAATACTTTCGCTTGCTAGAATTTTTAAAGATGCTTTTTTAGTACATCTTTTTGTAGTATGATGGGAACTAACAGAGAGTACTTATATGAGTATGACAGGAAAGGGGAGAGGATGAATCGTGAACTTACGCAATTCATTAACTTTTCAGCTTGGAACGATTATCGCTGGTATTTTAGTGGTGATGCTAGGGATTACATCGTTTGCTACATACATAACTGCTTACAATAAACTGTATGATGCTGCCGGTGTAGAGGCCTACGGATGTGCCAATATTACAACAGGGTTGATTAAACCAGAAGAACTAAGCAAGGCCATTCGTGGCGATAAAGAGGCACAGGCACGTATTGGTAATGATTTAAATTGGACAACGAACCATAAAGATATTTTTCAAACACAATATATTTTAGCGCTTGATGGCACAATATTGGCGCTTGATAATAATTTAGCAGAGAAGGGTTACGCACCTGGTGATTCATTCTATCTCGATAAAGAAGCTATGGATATGCTGCTGACACATGGACATCCAGCCTATTCACAGCCTTATGATTTTGCTGATATGGAGCGTTTATCTGGTTATGCACCAATTTATCAGGATCATGATCCAAGCAAAGAAATTATTGCTATCAGTGTCATTGATTTTGATGCCAATATTGTAAAAGAACGCACTTGGGATGTAGTGAGAAGTGGCATCTTAATTAGTATTTTCCCAATGCTTCTTGCATCTATTATTACGGGCTTTTTAATTCGTCGTAAAGTCAGACCTATTAGTGTTTTAATTCAGCAGGCAAAAGAGATTGCGAGCGGCAATTTAGCAGTGGCAGAAACAAAGGTAAACAGTAAGGACGAGGTGGGGGATTTAGCCAATACCCTGAATCAGATGACAGCTAGTTTACAAAATATGATTATGATGATGCGTTCAACCTCTGTAACATTAGTAACGAATGCAGATGAAACGGCTGCTACCTTGAACGATATGACAAATACAATTCAAGGTGTAGCCAATAATATTGAAGAAGCATCCAGCGCGGTAACAGCAGGAATGCATCATGCTGAAAATGCCACGGATGTTCTTACTTCATTAGCGAAGGACCTACAAGGAATTCAAAGTAATGCTACTAATAGTGCCCACAATGCGCAAGCAACAATGCAACTTGCAACAGAGGGGGAGCGACTGGCAAAGGATATTAGCCATGATATGACATTAATCCATAAAGGCTCAGATGAAGTAAAACAAACGGTCGAAAACCTAGTGACATCTGCAACAAAAATTCAAGCGATTACCACATCTATCGCAAGCATTGCCTCCCAAACGAATCTATTAGCGCTAAACGCTTCCATCGAGGCAGCTAGAGCAGGCGAGCATGGCAAGGGCTTTGCGGTTGTTGCGGAGGAGGTACGCAAGCTTGCGGAGCAGTCAAATCAAGAGGTTTTACAGGTTGAACAGCTTATTCAGGATATTATGAAGCATGTACAGCAAGTAATGGCATCAACAAATGATAATACGCAATATATTGAAAAAGGGACAGAAACCGTCCTTTTAACAGCGCAATCTTTGGGAGATATCTCTACTGCCGTTGCTACAACCGTAGAGGAAATGATTGCGATTTCCAATGCGTTGACGAAGGAAAATGAAAAATCAGATCGAATTGTGCAAATGATTCAACAACTCACTGAATCGATACGGGATATAGAAGAAACGATGAATATGATTACTGTAGCTGCGCAGCAAACAACAGCAAGCATTGATGAGGTAGCAAAAGGCTCTAATGAAACCACTCAGATGGCTCATACACTAGAGCAGCATGTAAAGGCCTTTCAATTAAAATAATTGTAGAAAGGCTACCTTTTGCTTCCACTCTAAAGATGGTACACTGGCAATAAGATTTTTTGTTTGGCGAAGGTGAGGATTTTAAGCGTGGTAAAACAGATGGATGAGCAAGTTCAACAAGTCAATGATTTATTTGTGAGTGGGCAAGTAAAGGACAGCTATCAATTAGCAAAAGCCATACTAAGCCAAGATCCAGCGATAGCGGATGAGAGTCGTCAGCTCCTCCAACAGCATATTGCATTACTTGAGGCGAATGGTTATGCCAATATGCCTATTCCAACGAATGACAAGGTAAAGCAAAGTGTGGAACGGACAGATGGCTCGTACCCTGAACGAGATGTCCTCGCTGCCTATATAGGTAGTAAGGATCATGAACAGTTTGGCAACGTAGTCGATGAATTATTGGCAGGAGAGGTGGCAGCACAGGCAACCGCCTATTACACGATGGCAGAATACTATGTTCTGACAAAAGAGCATGATAAAGCGATGCTGCAATTTGCAGAGGCGATTAAGCTACAACCAAATAAGGCACTATACTGGGGCGCATTTGCTCAATTTTTAAACCGTACAGAGGGCAATCCGTACTTGGCATTACGCCTGATTGAAGAAGCGATTCATTTAGACGGGATGAACCCCCGCTGGCACTATATTCAGGGCAATATTTTTTTCCAACTAGTGGCGGCTACGAAAAATTTAAGCTATTTACCTGCTTTAGAGGAAGCGTGGACTAAGGCGAAAAAACGATGTTCAGCTAAACAGGTCACATTGAAAATGGATATTGCTAAGTTTGAGGATCTGTTAGTGCAGTGGAAAAAGCAAATGCTATAATAGGATTAGGCATTAAGTACAATATAAAAAGGATTTGGGAGCCATGTTCCAAATCCTTTTTTCATCTTCTTTGAGAATGATATCGTACTAGTACTATTCAAAGATAATAGTTGAGGTAGAAGAGAGTGCTTTCATGAGTGCTTTTTTATAGCGCAGGGAATAGTAGCATATAGAACTATTTTTCAATGTAATTGTTCGCATTGTTATGTCAATCTTTTGAATCTGCTGCAAATTGACAATATACCCTCGATGACAGCGGAAAAAGCGTTCATCCAGTTGCTGCTCAATATCCGTTAAATTATTGAAAAACTCATATACACCGCTTTTTTCCTGCATCTTAATTTTATGAGAGTTGGCCGATGTAGCAAAACAATAAATATCCTCAAAGGGAATGAGCTTCACATACTCACCTATCTTCATTTGAAAATGCTTGCCTATATTTTGGGTGTGTATGCTTTGATGTTTTTGATAGGCAATCTGTAAAGTTTTGATTAAGTTTTCGGCTAAATTAGGCTCATTTTTCACGATGAAATCCAATGCTGCAATTTTATAAGTAAAGGTTAACCTTAATTTATCAGCATAGGTTGTAATAAAGATAATAGTGGCTAAGGGGTCTTTTTCACGTATAACATTCGCTAGCTCTAAGCCGTTTATCTCATGCTGAAGCTCAATATCTAGTAAAAAACAATCCGCTCGATTGTCCTGTAAGTAGGTAAAGACCTCCGATGGATTGGAGGCAACTAATGCAATTTCAACATCCTCATATTGAAATAAAGAAGAGTGGATAATCGTTGATTGTAAAAATTTTCGTTGTCGTACATCATCCTCACAAATAACAATTTTCACAATAGATTCCCCCTAAAAAATTTGTAGTTCCTGAATAAAGTATTGTTTGTCAATACGCGTATTTAATGTAACATTCGGATAATTTTTTAAGATTTCTTCGACATTGACTAAACCAATACCGCGCCCTTCTCCTTTAGAGGAGGCGTGATAATCAAAGATAGTAGAAATATTTAAATTAGCATCTTGTAAGGGATTATCAATGATAATAACCACAGCTTGTTCGTGAGAGTGTAGAATAGCAACGTGTACGACAGAATTAGCGATCTCTACACTTGCTTCAATCGCGTTATCAATTAAAATGCCAAGTACCCTTGTTAAGTCAATAAGGTTCATCCTAACAGAGGATATCGTCTGCGGAATTTCTATGACAAGTTTTTGTTGTAAACGATTTGCAAATAATAGCTTTGAGGATAGCAAGCCTTTTAGCTCAACAACTTCTAAATTTTCCAATGTACCAATCATCTTACTTTGAAATAAAGTCTGCTGCTCCATTTGCATAATATCCGTATAAAAATAGTGCTGTAACCCCTGTAAATCCTTATTTTCTATATAATCTTGTAACGACATTAAAATATTTATATAATCATGGCGAAACTTTTGCATATCTGTATTCACTTGCTCCAACGCCTGCATATAATCAAAAAACTGCTGCTGTGCTATTTCCTTTTGTCGGATCATTTGCATTTGCTGAAGACCTTTAATAAATAAAGAAACAGCTAGTACAACTAATACAATATAGATAATTTGAATAAAGAAATTCGCTGTCGTTAATGCTTTATTATCCTGTACACCTAAAAAGAAGACATTTAGGTAGAACATAATAAGTGTTAGGCTCCCAATAAAAATTAGTAATAGTTGTATTTTGAAAGGAAGAAGCAGCAAATATAACCTCTTTTTTATAAAGATTTTATATAGGATGCTGAGTGATATAAAGCATAGTATAAACCAAAGTGTTTCAAATAAGACTGAATGAGTATTAAGTTGATTATTGATAAGCTGTGCTAAATTATCTGAAAAAACCATAAGCATTAGAACAACGATTACATCAAAAATGGTTATAACATTTTTTTTGAATGAGTAAAATAACCAACTAGCTGCAATGAATAAATAGCCGATAGCAATAAGTTGTGGAACATATATTAATAGTAAGCAAGATGGTATTACTACAAAGCTAACAGATTGCACAAGCATTGTTTTAGTTGGTCGGATAGTGAGCAGGTAGAACAATGCTCCAAACGCAAGTGTGAAATCTCTTACTATGAATAAAAGCATAATGAATTAACCTTGATGGAAGGGATGTTCTTTTTTTAAAGTATCAGGTAATTCTTCTTCATAAGCAAAGGCTCTACAAACATAAACCATATCCTTTTGAGTGATAGACATAATAAGATTTGACATTTTTTTAATAATTGTTTCAAGATAATTCATATTAAACAGTCTCCTTCTTCTGATTATAGATTTCTAATAAAAGCATGAAAAGCTCTAAAAAAATACCTAATGTAATGAATTTTAGTAAATTATTAGGAAATAGTAAATAGATACCGTATAAAATGATAGCACGTTGATAGATTTTCTTTTTCAAATAGTCTCTATGTGCAGCATTAAGAATAGAGTGTTTTTTAGTACCTCGGGGTGCTAAAACTACTATTAATAATAAGCTTAGGAATGTCACTATATACAAAAATAGTATATCTACCTCTATATATGTAGTCAGCTTACATAGGATAGGAAATAATAAAATACTTCCTATTAGACATTGTTTACTTGTTGGAAAATGATAGCCAAAGCATACTTGTCTTAATATATAAAAGGTTAGATGAGTAATAAGGACTTCTACTAAACACCCTATTAAAATGGTAATCATATAGACAACAAACAGTCTACTTGCCTCTGACACAATTACTTTAACACCATATTCAATTTTTAGCCTCTCCGTTTGGGTATGGGATTCAAACGTGAATAGATTGACTAAATGATTTTCTATATATTTCATAAATGCCCCCTTTACCTTCCTATTCTACATAAATTTTATAAAAAATGGGATAAAAATTCCTGAAATGCTGTTTTTTCTTCCTAATAATTCAGAATGTCGAAAAGTCTAGTGTTTAGGAAGAATAAGTTATTTTTAAGGGAAAAATAAGCTGTGTAATAAATTTTTTGTGTATTCTACATGTAAGATATGATTTAGCTAGCAAATTACATATCTAAGTTCAACGTTCTCAATAGTACTACTACAAAAATAATAAAATTTGAGCTATAACCAAAAAAAAAAATTAAATTAAGAGGTAGTTTTATGGAGATAAAAACCAATAAGAATATCATTACATATGAAGAAGAGGAAGGGTACTGTCAATATTTTTGTGTAAATGACGATTCACCCGTTCAAGGGAACTCATCACCTGTGTATTCAATTGTACTTGTTCGAAGTGTTGATTTGAGTGTGTAGGAAAGGGCTAGCCCTTTCCTACACACTCAAATTTCGCGCTGGCGCGTCCCGGTCTAGTTTGCCGGTTCGTGCAGCTGCTCAAACATTTCTTCTAGCTTTGCACGGGCCTGATTGAAGCCGATGTGGCAGCGTGTGGCGAAACGTTGATTATAGTCTTCGAACTGCGTCACTAAAAAGCGCTCCAACGATTCTTCGTTCGGGAACTGTTCCTTGCGCTTTGTATATTTTTTGATTTGCTTATTGAACGACTCGATTAAATTCGTCGAGTAGATGCTTCGCCAAATCGCCTTGGGAAAGCCGTAAAACGTCAGTAAATACGGGTTTTCGAGTAAGCCTTGTGCGACTTTTTTATACGATTTGCCCCATTTTTCGCAGAACGTCTCGAGCGCTTTTTTCGCTGCTTCAGCGTTCTTTGCCTGGTGAATCGTTTTAAAATCCTCGCACACTTCCTTGCGATCTTCTACTCGGACTTTATGCATGATATTGCGTGCCACATGGACAAGGCACACCTGATATTTTGCCTTTGGAAACACATTAAACACAGCGTCTGCCATGCCTTTTAAGCCGTCTGATACGAATAAAAGTACGTCTTCTACACCACGGTCTTTGAGCTCTTGTAGTAGCTCCTGCCAGTTGTAGGCCGATTCTGTTGGGGCAATCGTATAGCCAAGCACTTCTTTAGAGCCGTCTTCACGAATACCAACTGCAATATAGACGGCCTCTTTTGACACCGTATCACGACGCACGGCAATATACGTCGCGTCTAAATACACGCATACGTAACGATTGTGCAAAGGACGGTTATTAAAGGCTTCTACCGTTTCTGAAACAGCCTTTGTCATATTCGAAATCGTTTGCGGCGTATAGTGATGCCCATACATTTTCTCAATTAATTGCGCAATTTCCGCCATCGTAATGCCTTTTTTGAACAAGTGAATGACCGTTTCTTCCAGCGTATCGTTCGAGCGCTTATATGGTACCACTGTCTGTTGTTTAAACTCACCGTTGCGATCCCGCGGGATTTGAAGCGTTAAATCGCCGTACTCCGTGTGAAGTGTACGCGAATAAGACCCATTGCGAGAATTGCCTGAGTTGAACCCGATACGATCGTATTTTTCGTAATCCAAAAATTCCGTCAGCTCTGTCGCCAGTAGCGAGTTGATCGCCATTTCCAAGTGCGAACGAAAAACCTCGGTAATATCTTGTTTTTTGACTAGTGCATCGACAATTTCTGTTGTAAACTGATTCATAGGGAAGACCTCTTTTCTAGGATTGGTTGTGGTGACTTAATTCTACCAAGAAAGGGTCTTCCTTTTTCTATGGAATTTTCTATTTACACAAAATATTTTATACTCTCAGAGGAAGAAATTATAATAATTAATATTGTAGAAAACAGCTTTTATGCACTAGATTATATTGGCTCTATTATATGGAGAGAAATATCTAAGCACCAAGAGTTAGAAGCCATTTTTAAAAGTTTAGTCAGGGTTT
This sequence comes from Lysinibacillus macroides, assembly GCF_001281525.1. GTDB lineage: Bacteria > Bacillota > Bacilli > Bacillales_A > Planococcaceae > Lysinibacillus > Lysinibacillus macroides. The sequence continues at coordinate 1,082,631 of NZ_LGCI01000005.1, forward strand.
TTAATGTGGATAAAGACGAAATATATATAGATGTAACTGAATTTATCAATGAATTAGAGAAAGCAGGAGTGATAGAAATAAATGATTAGGAAAATACACCTTTTTCTATCCATACTCATACATTTGATTGTTTTTGATATTGAATTATCCTATAAAGGTTTCAATAAAACTTTTAAAAATTATTCTCAAAAATTTAATAATGTAAAAGAAATAATGGTTGTAAATAATGAAAGTGATAAGAATGCCATCGAGGAATATTTAGAAATGATGGATATTGTGTGTACTTGGTATCCGAGAAAAGCAGATTGTATCCAGAAGTCATTTTTAGGTTACAGATTACTCAGAAAAAAATATGCTATTCCAGTCGAAATAGCAATTGGAATAAGAAAATATCCATTCGCAGCACATGCTTGGCTTGTTTATAATGATATGAACTTTTTATATGATGAGGAAGATACAGCTCATTTCAAGATTATTATGAATACAAAATATGAAAGGGACGGTGGTTAAAATTAAATGGTTTTTAGCAACGGTAGGAGTACCGATTGAGAGGAAGACATATGAAGATATACTATCAACAGAATACAATGTGAGTGCTGCGAGTATATATGAAAAGATTGATGAGTTTTACTTTTGTTATACAGACCTTAATAAGGTAGCAAAAACTAAGATCAATTTTAAAAATATTCTTATTCTTGGAGATATATCGATACATAATAAAAGTGAGTTATTTGAAAAATATAGGATACATAAGAATATCGAAGACCAAGAAATTATATCTCATATGTATAACAAAAATGGGATAGATTGTGTAAAAGATTTAGTAGGGGAATTTTCATTTGTTTTGATCGATATAGTGAAATTCAAATTTTACATTGTTAGAGATCAAATTGGAGTAAAAACAATTTTTTGGTTAAGAAAAGATTATGGATATGTTATCGCTAGTGATATCTTCCTTCTACAACCTTATTTTAATTTTAATGATATAAGTGAATCAATTTCATAAATCGATTTTTTCAAGAGCTTAGACTGCTCCTGTGTCTGATTTTTGTTTTTTAAAATTTAAGCTGCGTTGTTTTGTAGCTGTAAACGTACATTCATCCGATCGACTGCTAATTTGCAGGCATTATAAATAAACGTCACAAGGTTGAAGTGCAGTTTAGCTTTTCTACCGGTTTTGTGACGGACGTTGTTTAACTGAAAAAATTGCTTTAAATAAGCATTTACTCGTTCGACAGCTGTGCGTTCCTTGTAAAGTTTCTTCCATAGCTCGGAGCCACGTGCTGGAAACGTGTATTTGCGGATATCGGTTTCACACTTGATTTTAAACACCTTTTGACAGAGCGAGTCATCACGTAATGGACAGGTTGCGCAATCTTTTGGACGTGTGAACTTAAGCGTTTGATACTTTTCATCAAAGCTGTCGTAACAGTAGCTATGTTCACGCACACAGGTTGGACGGAAATGTTCATCAAAACCGATCATTTCGCCCTCACGTCTTTTCACATATGGAATCACAGCTTTCATCTCTTGTATTGAAATCTGGCGGTAAATTGCTTCATAGTCATAACCTGCATCGAAAATAGCCGTTGTGAAATGGTTAGGCATGATATGGTTCATCTTTTTTAGTAACGGAATCGCCGCTTTACTATCACTCAGATTGCCGGAAGACATTAGACGCGCCACGATATATTGGCTTTTTGTCGAAACAGCTAAATGCCCTTTAAAGCCGTACCAGAATGTGTTTTTACCATCGCTGTTTTTCTTGATGCCCCACTTTGGTTCAATGGGGATGTCTTGCCATAGAGTCGTCAATGGAATGGTTAATTGTGCTTCCAACTTCTTTTCAAAAGTCGTTTGATTCGCTTCAAGTTCTGCTTGTTCAGCGAGCCAGGCAGCACGTTCTTCTTTTGATTTACGACCACGTTTTTTCGGTTGTGTTTCTTTTTTCTCTGCTGGTTTTGCGGCATCTCTCGCTTCAAAATGTGTTGCATCAAAACTAAGGTGTTCCTCTTCAAGAAAACCTTCTGTAAAGGCAGCTTGAATAAGTTCATCGTGCATGCGATCTAAGACATCTGATTGACTAATCACGTCGACCATACGTGAATACGAGGCTTCAGATGGCACCGTGTCCGAAACTAAAAAGCCACAATCTAAGCGAAAGACGAAATCATGCGTTAATCGATTGACCAAATCTTTAACGGTAGGGATACGCTCGACAATGCGGATCATCAATGATTGAATCATCGCACCGTAGTTTAATTCTCGTGGAGCACCACGCATCGTCTTCTTTCGAAATAGTTGAAAGATTGGCTGCACATCGAAAGTGGCTAAAATAGCATCAAAACGACGAGAACTTTCCATTTTCAATAATTCACGGATGTCAAATAGGCTCATTTGTTTTACAATAGTCATGAGGCATCATTCCTTTTCGGTGGGTTGTTTAGTCGCTACCATTATACCGAATTTGGGGAGGTGCCTCATTTTTATTTAATTTTAGCCCTTGATATTAAAGGGATTAGAATTATGAAATTAACTCAAGTACAGAATATTTTAAAGAATACTTTTTAAGAAATGGCGTAATTGACACAGTTCTAACTCCATATAAAGAAGTAAATAGAATTCCAAGTGGCCATTATTTGAGTCTAAATTCAAATCATCAGAATTTGATTAAGTATTGGGATCTTACATCTATAAAAACGACATTACAGTATATCAGTGAGGAAGAGTATATTGAAGAGTTTTCTTCAATTTTAAGTCAGGCTGTAGAATCTAGAATAGCTAAAGGTCAAAAGAATTCTATTCTGCTGAGTGGAGGACTAGATTCTACTTCTATATATGCATTAGCAAAGAACATAGAAAAAAAAGAAACCGAAATTAAAGGTTTCAGTGCAGTTTTTGATGAATTAGAGGAGTGTGATGAGAGATATTATATCAATATATTGATGGATTTATATGACGACAAAACTAATAGTTTGAATTTTGACAATATTCTAATGTTTGATGATTTCCCGTATTCTGTACCTTTTACTTTTGAACCACATGTAAATACCATTACATTTAACTTCACATTTAATATTGTTTTAGAGGCGGCCAAAAAAGGTTTTAATAATATTCTTAGTGGTTATGCTGGTGATCATCTTTTAACTGGTTCATTATATGTAGCAAACGATCTTTTGAAAAGAGGAAGAATAAAGGAAGTTTTTTCATACGTAACAAACTATTCAATTGGTTCTAATACTTCTGCCTTAAATAATTTTTTAAAATTTGCCTTATTACCAAATGTTTTGAATGATAGTATCCAAATTAAAAATAGCAATTATTATTTTGAGATTAAGAGAAAAATGAAAGAAATTAAGCATTATCATCAAAAACAAATGTATTTCCAAATTTCGAATGCAAAGACACATTTATATACGGATAGGGTCATTGGTTCATTAACTAAATCAAGTCTTCATCATCCTTTCTTAGATAGAAGATTAATTGAATTCGTATATAAAATTCCTGGAAATTTAAAACTTAAGGATGGGCAAACGACTAAATACATTCTTCGTAAATCAATGGAACCTTATCTGCCTAAAGAAATTATTCATCGAAGAAACAAAACAACCCATTTAGTTTATACATACAAAGGAATTAGGAAAAATTGGGATTTGATTTACCGATCTATAGGGGACCCTTATATTGTAAATGAATTAAACTTGGTATCGAGGGAAGTTTGGAATGAAGAGTTAATAAAGTGGAGAAATGGTGTAGAAACACGCGAGGATTTTTGGACACTTTTTGCGATGGAAGTGTGGTTTATTCAGTATAAGAATAAAAGTAAGAATGCTCTTTCTATAACATAAAGAGTTTTCTTTAAAAAATATAGTTGACCAATTGAAATTAATCAAAAAATTATTGATTGGTCACTTCCTGTATAAATGTCCGTACGAGAAGGTTTTTACGCAAAGTTGGTGAAAACATTCAGACTTATGTATAACTACAATTCAAAGTTATTTCAGAATACAATCAAAACCGATATTGCATCCGTTTTTCCAGTAAATCTGGTTTTGCGCGACCATACATCATGCGTTTAATCCATTTTAATCGATTTACTTGTCCCTCCAATAAACCATTTGAATAGGGGGATGCAAAAGCATTTTTTACAGCCGCTAAATCTAAACGAAGTCCGGTACTATAACTATGAAAAGGTGAATTTTTATTCGCCAGTTGTGTGTGCATCCAATCGATTAAAGGCTCGATCGCTCTGTTCTCGAATATAGTTCGATATTCTTGTACTATTTTTTCGAGTGGTTCAAGAAATGAATATAGATGCTGGCACTTCTCCAACACTTGCTTCTGCTCATCATTCAATTGCTGAAAACCTCGCCAAATCCATTGTGAAATTTTTGCTCTTGAAATTTGTTGAATCAACGCTTGAGTAATTCCTTTCTTTTTGTTTGCACGATAAGGCTCTATAAAATGGCGAAGAGCAGAAAGACTGCCGTTGTAGCCTGCTAAACGGATTTTCTTGAGAATTTGATCGGTTGTAAGATGCTCGGTATCATACGCTACAATCAACTCATAATAGGGCTGTAGCTTTGCTTGTGCTGGCTTTGTTTTACGCTTTGTTTTCCGTGGAGGCGTGACTTGTTTTAAATATTTGTAAATGGTGCCACGACTTAATTCATATTTTTTAGCTAGGTACGAAATCCGTACACCTTCTTTGTAATCGTCTTGTACTTGCTGAATCAACTGCCAGCGTAGTTCATCTATAGGCTTTTCTTTAGGTAATTCAATTATTTGATTTGGTTCAATCGACCATTCAATTTGTGCAGGCAGTTTTTGATCAAGCCATTTAATTAACGCTTCTTTTGCATTTTTAATCAAATGCCAGCGATCACTTATTTGTTGGATTGCAACGTTTGCATTGGTGATGGCTTCTCGATACGTTTTAGAGCCGTCCCTACTAACGGTTTGAATATGTGGTCGCGCTACGAGCCAAGATTCAATGAGTTTGCTCGTTCTGCTAGGTAAAATGGCAAGGGGTTGATGTGTTTTTAAATCACAAATAAGCGTCCCATAATTATGACCTTTTCGAAAAGCGAAATCATCGATACCAATTGCGGTTGTCTGTGGTATTGCAATCATTGTTGAACGAATCAGCCTTAGAAAAGTATCGTGGCTGATTCTTCTTAAGTAGGATTGGGCTACTCGCTCGGCTTGTCGGCAGCTCATTGAAAAGGCTAATTTTCTTAAGAACTGTTGAAGTCGTTCCGTTCTCCTTGCGTACGGTAGAAGCCATGAAAAGCGTTCTGTAAAAATACGCTGTTGACAATAAATTTCTGTACAAAACCATTTTCTCGATTGTAAACGGATAAGAACATGTTGACTACCAACGGAGAGATCTTGTAGTTCACGTGTATAAAAACTGTGTTGGTGCTTACTTTGCGAGCCACACGATGGACAAAATGCATATGTTTTTGTCAGTTGTAAATAAAGGATAACAGCTGTTTCTGTTGTTTGAAGTGAATAAAGCGAAAGCTGTTTTTCAGGTGCCTGCCAAGGTATCAACATGAAAATCAGTCCTTTTTAATACTATACCCGAAAAACAAGTAGTCGTTGCTTTCACCAAAAGAGCGTAAGAACCACGAGAATGTACATTTTTGCTTGACTAAGCATGTACACTTTCGCTCAAAGTGTGTTTCTCTATACATGTGTATGAATAATTACAACTTGACCTGGAGACCTCTACTCGTATGATTCATTAACCAAAAGCCAGTTATTCCAAGAGCTGGCTGACCAAACAAGGCTATCATGCTCGCCTCTCCAAGTAAAATTGTAATAGACACTGGGAATCAAAAATGTACACGGTTAAACGAATGTTTTGTACATACTTAAAATGGTGTTTATACTTCCTGCAACAAAAATTAATATAAGAGAATTCTATTATTTGTACAAGGGAAAAACAAGGAGGTTATCAATAATGATGACGCAATATGTAAAGCCAACAATGATTAAACTAGGAAAAAGTGAAAAATTAATTCAAGGTGAATGTGGTTTCGGTGCAGAAAATTTGACATTAGATAAAACAGGTACTTACTGGACGACTAGAAAAAAGGAAGTTCACGTCGGATGGTTGCCTGGATTGGTTGCTGTCTATCAATGTAAGTGGACAAAAGCTTGTAGCAGTGAATCAAATAATTGTTAATTAATTTTGTTTAAGTACTAATATAAATAACAAACCCTTGTACAAATATCACAGTTCTTTAATAAATCTGAAAATCAATACTACTTAAATAAAGGTGAAAACAAAATGGAAATGAGTTTTGTAGACTTCATTCTTATATTTGTGTTTATTTTTAGCTATTTTTATACGTATTATTCGCTTGCTAATAATCATAAATTTCTAAAAAATATAGTAAAAAGTGATAAATACAATTTAGATCTTGAAGGATACGAGGGCTATATTATTGTAGGATCAAAAGAAACATACATAAATGATATAAGCCTTTTTAAAATAATCAACCAAAAATTAAGTTCAGAAAGAAGTTGTTTACTTCTTGATATCTCGCTTGCTGATAGAGATACAATGTTTGATTTGAATATTTTAGAAAAATTAAGTTTGAATACTATTCCCAGTATTCTCTATTTTCAAGATGGAAAAGTTACAGAAATTATTAATTTCGCTGAATTTGATGATGCTACATCACTTATAAAAAAAATCATAAATTTCCATGATAGAAAGGAAATAATGAATGGATAGTGCCGCAATATTAACCAAAGTAGTTAGTATTCCCCTAGGGTTACTTTTCTTGAAAAGTAGTATTTCTAAATTGAGGAAACCTTATCAACTTTATTTAGCTTTTGAAAGTTACAATTTTTTTAAAGAACAGAAGATATTAAGAATAGTAGTATCATTTTTTTTGAGCTTAGAAGTTATTCTTTCGTTAGGTCTATTATATCCAGTTAATTTAAAGATAATTTTATCTCTAGGTATATTTTTACAATCTATTTATTTGTTAATAATGATTATGAATATTAATAAAAGTTTTTCGAATAACTGTGGCTGCTTTCCTTTAAATGTTCCAAAGGAAGTATCGTTAAAAAATTTACTTACTATATAAATTGAACTAAAGCTTCTATCTCCTTCAAAATGGGTAAAGAATACAAACTTATTGTCGAAAGGATGATCCCACATGTTACGCAATGAACAACGAGAAGAACTTCAAACGGCGATGCGACAAACAAAGGATAAGCGACTATTTGAGCGGTATCAGACTGTATTTCTACACCTTGAAGGAAAAAATAACGTTGAAATTGCGATGATCATTCAACGCAATCGAGCAACTGTTGGTGAATATATTAAAGCCTATAAAAAAGAAGGCATAACAGGTTTACGCATGGGGATTTCTACAGGTAAACCACATCGTTTGACCATCGAACAACGTGCTGAGTTGGCTGAGATTGTCACAACGAAAACGCCTGCTGATGTGGGATTTGCACCGTATACGAATTGGACGCTCGCGTTACTCGTTTCACTCGTGAAACGTGAATGGGCTGTGTCCTATTCTTTACGTGGCATGTCTAAATTATTAGAACGCATGCAATTTAGTCATACGCGCCCTACCTATACGTTGGCGAATGCGGACCCAGAAAAGCAAAAAACATTTAAAGAAGAAACATTTCCTGCTTTAAAAAAAGCTATTGTATGAGGAAATCGATCACCTTCTCTTTCAAGATGAGTCCATGATTCGTGACTACCAAGCCATTCAAAAGTCATGGTTTCCAAAAGGGAAACAGCGTCAAATCCCCACATACGGTAAGCATCAAGGCGTGAAATTAATCGGTACGTTAAATTATGAAACAGGTGAAATCTTCTGCGTCGAAGAAGAGAAATACGATGCAGAAGTCTTCCTGCGTTTCTTAGAAAAAGTCATTGCTCATTACCCAAATGGAAAAATTGTCATGATCCTCGATAACGCTCGCATTCATCATGCGAAGCTCATTCAGCCTTTTTTAAAGCTGCATCAAAATCGATTACAACTGGTGTTTTTACCACCTTACAGCCCGCAATTGAATTTAATTGAGGGGCTATGGAAATGGTTGAAAGACAGCGTCATTCATAATGTCTTTTTTTCAAGTACATCGCAAATCAAACTCGCTGTTCGTGAATTTATCCGTTGTCAAAGTGAAGATACACAAGGTATAATCGACCGACTTTGTGTTAGGTTCTAAAGTTCAATCTATAATTTATTTATTTTATTTATTTTTATTCTAATATTTGGATTAGAGAACAGAGGATAAAAAGGAGTCTTTTGATTATTATGATCTTTAGCATGTCTGTTGGTTTTCTATTATTACTTTCGGGAGTTATGAAAATGTTAACCCCTAACTCTGCAGCAAACTTATTTGTTGAATTAGGGCTCAATTCTTTCCAGCTATCAAAACTTTTAGGTATCTTATTCTCTATTGTAGAAATTTTTTTAGCCATTTCTCTTTTTTTAGTAAGTGAAAGTTTACTAGTTAATATTATTTCAGTAATAATTTTTTCAATATTTTTACTAGTGAATATTAAATCTTTAACGAATAAAGAGAAGAAAAGTTGTTCTTGTTTCGGGAAGTTGTTAAAAACAGAGTTAGGTTATGGAGGTATAGTTCAGTCTCTTATTATGTTGATTATTGTATTTTTAAATATAGGAACTGAAAAGCCAGGATTTCTTATGCTTGTTAATAACAAAATAATTTTGCATGAGCTAATACTAGTTGTAATAGTTTCAGTTCTCGGAACAATCACATTAATTTTCATCAGATCAACAATCGACACAATAAATAATAATTTACTGGGTAAACTATAGGCTGGAGGAACTTAACAAATGTCTATTGTAACAACAGCTACATATTGTTTAATAATGATAACTATAGTTTTAATGGGACTTTTATATCTTGTTCTAAAAAAAATAAGCATTAGCGATAAAGTAGGTTTAGAAAAAAATTTATCTATCCCCTCAAGCTTATTAATCGAAGATTTGGAAGGGAATAATGTAAGTCTATTTGAGAATAAAAAAAAGATCATTTATTTACTATTAGATATAGATTGTGGGGAATGTAAGAAAATTTTAAAAAAATTAGATTTGTTAAATGATAGATACTTTGAAAATATACGATTACTTATAGTAAAAAATAATAATAACACTAAAGAAATTAAAAAATCTTCTCATAAAAATAGAACCTTTTTGATTGATGAGAGATTATTAGAACAATTTGAGATAAAAGGTTTTCCTTTATATATAAAAGTTGATCCTAGCAAAAAGCTTATATCAAAAGGATTAATAAATGTAAGCAATATACTTAATCTTGTAGAATTAGAGGATTCTATTTTATGATTTTAAAAGCAAATAAAAATAAATTTTTAGTATTTTATCACTAGCGTCGCGTGAATTTTAATTGAATTTTCTGTTTTATTTATTTTCCATTTTAGAAGAAAAACAAAGACACTTGGACAGAGGTAGTAATCATCCATTTTTTTACTATAACCTTTAATCTGAGTAACAGAAGCGGAAAAACCTTTAGGGGACCACTTTCCCACCGATTTTTCGTATCCATAAGTGAGCCGATTTCCACGGGGATGCTTTGAGTAAACGACTGATTTTCAAGTACGTTTTCGAGCTGTTTGTGTTCAGTTGTGCCAGGACATGTAAACAATACACAATCATCGCGATGTACACTTGATTATGAACGCCTTGTTCGCTTTGTGCGTAGAACTTTTTGATGTTCAAGTGCTGCTTTAGCCATTTGAAAAACAGCTCAATTGCCCAGCGTGATTTGTACAGTTCAGCGATTTCATCCGCACTTAGGTCGAAACGATTTGTGATAAGCTGCAGTTCGTTTCCTTTTGAATCCAATACTTTGATAAGACGAAAGACATTTTCTGCTCGATTTTGTGTTGTGCCAATGATCACCATTTCATCGGATGAAACAAGTGAATCTTCTGGCAGCTCAAACGGCTCGATTACACGGATAACCGCGTTTTTTCGTAAGCGCGAAACGAAAAAATAACCATCGTCCGTCATGCGGTCAAATCGCTCATAATCTAAGTAACCACGGTCAAAAACGTAAAGGCAATCCTTGTCATCAACGAGTACCTCTAGTTGACCACGATCATGTTCAATCGCGTTTGTTAAAACCGCTTTGTCTGGATAGGAACAGCCTTTTTCTAAGTATACAAGGCGCAAATGAAGCTTGATTCCTGATTTTGTTTTGCGAAACTCCGCCCATTTATGGTTGTTTAAATTCAATGGTAACGTACTCGAATCAATGATTTTCAGCGGTGTCGTGTTTTTACGACGTTGTTCATACTGAGACTTTTCATGAATTTGGATAACTAAATCTAAAAATATCTGTTGGAATACCTCTGTCGGCACTTGATTTAATCGGCGTCCTAATTGCGAAAAGCTGATGGAATCTAATTCTGTTGCTTTTTGAAGGTCATCTGAAAACAATGTCTCACTGACTGCACGCAGACTTTCTGTTTCATTCAACTGCGCAAACAGGAGTAATTTCAAAAATGAAGCGATGTGTAGCTTCTTTGTATAGTAATTTAATTGATGGGCTTCAACCAGTTCTTCTAATTGTGTAGTGGAAATCGGCGAAAGCCATTGTTCAAATGATGTTTTTCGTGTAAACTTATCCATGCGTATGTCCTTTATTTTGGATTTGGATGGTTTACTACCGCCCAACCATTATAAAGGATTTTTTTGTGCATAAATAAAATTACAGAAAATTTAATTTATTCAATAAAGGTGAATCATTTTAATGCGACACTAGTGGTATTTTATGAAAGTCAAAAGTATTTTTTTAAGCATATTTATAAAGAACATCCAATAAGCTTTATTTCCTTCTTTGTATTATCTATGTTAAGTGCGGGTATTCCAGCAATATTAATTTTACTAAATAAAAATACGATTGACACTATTACCAAACTCGGAACAGATTCAAGTTATTACAAATATGCTCTTTCCCTTCTATTATTAAACTTTGTTCTACAGTATTGTGAAGCCTTTATTAGAACTATAGAAAAATATCTTCTAAGTAGGATGGCACAAACAGTAAATTTTGTTTTAAAAAAGATGATGCTATCTAAACTAATATATATGCCATTAGAGGAGTATGAAAATAACAGATTTTTTGACCGTATAAATTTAGCTAATTCAGCTATAAGTGGAAATGGTATTAAAGTAATAGGATCTATAATTGGGGTATTAAGAAATTTAATATCTTTAATTAGTGTTTTTGTTATTTTGTTAACTATTCATTGGACCATGCCTATAGCTTTATTTCTATCCACTCTTCCAGGGATCATATTAATCTTTATAGTTAAATTGAAGAATTATAAAATGGCAGTTTCTACATCAGCCGTATCAAGAGAATTAGAATTTACGGATAGCCTATTTATCAACAAGAGTTCAATTAAAGAATTGAAATTATTTGGTTTAGGACCCTATTTAATTGGAAGGTGGTCTATTTTATATAAACAAATTCAAAAGAAAAATTTAGATGTTGAATTTTGGGAAGCTAAAACACAGGTACTAGCTGTGCTTTTTTTACAGCTAGCTAGTTTGGGCGTATCAGTTTTGCTGGTGATACAAATTACACAGAATAACTTAACAATTGGTGATTATGTCGCTCTTTTAGGATCAGTTGTTACTGTACAGGCAATTTTTTCTTCAATTGGTGGTAACCTGGGTTCTATATTTGAAACTGCTATTTTCAATGAAGCTTTAATAGAGATATTAAATTATCAAGAAAAGGGTCATGCTGATAAAAAGGCTTTAACCTATGAAATTGAAAAAATTCAAAAAATTGAACTAAAAAACATATCTTTTTCCTATCCCTCAAATAAACAGAAAGTTCTTGATGACTTATCACTTACATTTAATAAAGGTGAAAAAGTTTCAATAGTAGGGTATAACGGATCTGGGAAAACCACACTAATTAAATGTTTGTCAGGTTTATATGAAGTAACTGATGGTTCTATATACGTTAATGGGATAGATACACGTTCAATTAAAAAGGAGAATTATTTTTCTTTTATCTCCGCCATATTCCAGGATTTTTTCAAATATAAATTTAGTATTAGGGATAACATTGGATTTGGAGATCTTAAGAAACGAGAAGATGATAGTCATATATACAGATTACTTAAACATGTAAATTTATATGATAAAGTTAATTCTTTGGACCATTTATTAGAAACTTATTTGACCCGTGAGATGCCAGACGGTGAAGATCTGTCAGGGGGAGAGTGGCAGAAGATAGCTATTGCAAGAGGCTTTATGAAAGATGCGGATTTAATTATTTTAGATGAACCTACCGCTGCTATGGACCCAGTATCCGAATTAGAGATATTTAGAATATTCAACGAGTTATCTAAAGATAAGACAAGTATTACTATCTCACATAGATTAGGTCCTACCAAATACGCAGATAGAATTGTTGTGATGGATAAAGGGAAAATTGTAGAAGAAGGTAATTATGAAGAGTTAATGTTACGTAAGGGTTTATATTATGAGATGTATATTTCTCAATTAAGTTGGTATCAAGATACGAATATTGATGAGGTGACATATGGTAAATAGTCAGATAGTGTTGTCTGTTGAAAAAATATCAAAGATATATGAAAGTGCAGAATCAAATGTACATGCACTCAAAAATATATGTTTTCAGCTGCGTAAGGGTGAAATGCTTGCAATTATGGGTACAAGTGGATCTGGGAAAAGTACATTACTGAATATTCTCGGAGCACTTGATCAACCCAGTTCGGGAAAAATAAAACTAAATGGTATAGACTCCAATGATATTTTTGATGAACCTAGAGCTACGGATTATCGCCGTGAGAATATAGGTTTTATTTTCCAAAATTTCAATTTATTAAAGGATTTATCTGTTGCTGAAAATATTACTCTTCCACTTATCTTACAAAAATACAATAGCAAAGAGATTGAACAAAAAGTGAATGAAATGATAGAGTTGATGGGGTTAACAAAATGGAAGAATCACCGCCCTGTAGAGCTATCAGGAGGTCAACAACAGCGTGTAGCTATTGGAAGAGCAATCATTACAACACCACCTATCATTCTAGCAGATGAACTAACAGGTAATTTGGATTTTAATACATCTACTGAGGTGCTGAAAGTGCTTGTCGATATGAAAAAACAATTTACGCAAAGCATTTTATTAGTCACACATGACCCTCTAGTTGCTACCTATGCAGATCGTGTACTATTTTTTCATGATGGTCAAATTATTGATGAATATCATTGTAGTGGAACAGGAGATATTGAGGAGATTATGGGTAAGTTTCAGAATATATTAGGGAAGAAAAGTGTATGAAAACAATATATGGGGTAGCTTTACGTTTATTTAAAACAAATAAATTTATCGTGTTTTCCTCAGTTTTTGGTATTGCAGTTGCTGTTTGTCTTTTCATTACAATTGTTTTGTATGCAGAAAGTGCGAAAAAGACTGTTAGCCAAGAGATTAAAGACCTTTATGGTGAAATGGATTTATATGTGGAATATACGCAAGAAACAGAATCAACTTTTTATCGTTTTCTCGAAAAGACCCCGGAAATAGAAGAAATATCTAAGGTGATTGTTACACAGGCTCAGGTAGATTCCTTACAAGCGGATATTTACACAGTAGGCGTTGAAAATGATTCACTAGCTAAAAGTCGTTATAAGTTTAACCGAGACTTGAATAATAAATCTGTTGTCATGAATGAAAGCTTAGCAGAAGCACTTAATCTAAAAGTGGGAGAACAAGTCAAGATTGAGCAGAAAACATTCATTTTGACAGATATTATCAGTGATTTAAAAGAAACTGGAATAGCACCAGATCGAATGATTTTTTCAAGAGAAAGTGTACTTTCATTTATCCACGAACAGAAGGAATATGATACGCCTCCTACTTACATTGTGATGATAAAAACATTACAAAACATAGATTTTATGGCGTTGTCTAATAAAATCATTGAAAATAATTCTGATGTGAAAGTTACGATTGTAGAAGAAGATGAATTTCTTAAATCTAATATCAACTCTTTGACGATTTTTGTAAAGATATTATCCATTATTGTTTTATGTGTCACTTCGCTTTTAATTGTATCTAATTTTGATTTACTTCTTTATAAAAATAAGAACCAGTTAGCTATTTTACGGTCAATAGGAGCTACAGCAAAACAACTAGTCGTTATTATTTTTGTCCAAAGCAGTTTAATAAATCTGACTGGGGTTTTATTTGGCTTTTTATTGTCATGGGGGAGTCAGCAATTTATGCATGGCTGGCTAGAAAAACTATTTTCTTTTACGACTTCTTCGGTTATGTTTGACATAAAGGCAGCCCTTTTTATAGTTGCTGCTAGTGCGATTATTATTCAATTGTTTTTAATGATTCCGTTATTTAAGGTGGTAAAAATTTTACCTCTTAAAGTTATTCAGGAGAATGAAAGTTTGGATTTTAGTTATAAAAAAAATCGGAAAAAAATGGGGAAATTGATAGGCATCATCAGTATTTTACTACTGATAGCTGGAGCAGTTGTTCCAGATGACGGAAAGAGTGTTGGTGTTATACTCGGGGCTTCACTACTTTTGCTAATCAGTATTTTTACTTTATTTCCCATTTATCTTCCGGAAATCCTAAAAAGAGTTCTGCCTTTTTTACAAAGGATACTTGGAAAAGAATCATATATTGCTATTAAAAACTTATTGCCTCAAGTACGAAAAAACACATTTATCATTTTAACAATTAGTATGCTGATAATGATTGCTGTTTTTGGTTCGGTTATACTTAAAACGATTCAGCAAAATGAACTGAATCAGCTAAAAAGGGACTACCCCACTTCTATTGTAGTGAGTAGTCGTCTGATGTATGAATCATCTATTAATCCTGAGGAATTGTTACAAAAGATAACCGAGCTTCCAAACATTTCAGCAGCCAGTACAGTAAGTACCATGTTTGAAGCTGAGTTTTTAAATGAAGAAAAACCGTTACCATTTAGTTATGCATTAGCAGATTTAGAAGGGTTAGAAAAACAGGGGATTATTTCTTCTATTGAGAGAAATAATAGGGATATTATTGTTATATCTAATGATTTAGCAGAACGTTTTGAATTAAAAATTGGAGATCATATGAATCTTGGACTTTACTCAGAGGAGCAACAAAGAATCTTACCTATAAACGATTTTGTCGTTGGCGGAATAAGTCAGATTCATAGAGGGGATGCTTATTTAGACTGGTCGAATCAAGCATTTAGGAACGAATTCACTACATTCCATAAACTATTTGTTACACCGACTCACTCTGCAAGTACTTTAGCTGCCCTGAATGATTTAAAGAAGCAGTATCCTGAACTGCAGGTAAACAGCTATAGAGAAACAGTAGAACAAGCTACTGAAATGTTTTATCAGAGGTGGTCAATTTTTATAGTTATTCTCGCATCAATATTTATTTTAGTTTTAGCAGGTACTTTTAGCACTCTGATCAATAACATCTATTCTAAAAGAAAAGAATTTGCCGTATTAAGGGTGATGGGTGTGCATCCTATAGGAATCATGAAAGTAATTATGACACAAATTATAACATATGTATTAATTGGTCTATGCCTGGGAACTTTAGCCGGTTTAATTTTGACTTTTTCAGTCTTAGTTATTGACCAAACTCCACTTGCGATTAACTATACTCTCATTTTTCTAGTTGGAGGAGGTATGCTTCTGATGAGTGTTATCTTGTCAATTCCAGTTTCTATAAAGTTAAGCAGGCAATCAGTATCAGAAGAACTAACAAAAGACAATAAATAATAAAGCTCCAATAGACGTATTCAGCTAAAGTGAATATGTCTATTTTCTATAACAAAATTAAAGTTTGGTAGTTCAGAGAAGGGAGTTTAATTGATGGATGTGGAGGAAATGTATCAAGTATATTTTCATGATGTGTATTTATAATATGAAATCATTGATGACAGATAAGCATATCGCAGAGGAAATCACACAGGAAACTTTTTAAGTCACTGAAATCCATTCATCAGTTTGATGGAAAAAAGGATGTGCATGCATGTCTGTTTACGATTGCAAAAAATCCATACTTTACACATTATAAAAAGCAACAACGTTATACACAACAGATAGAGAACCCCGTATTATAAATTCGATTGGTGGAGCATTTAATGGATGAAGAAGCGGCTTTTGCTGTGCATCATTACCTGCATACAATGGATGATCAGTATAAAGTGAACCTTCAATCAGTGGGGTTTTCCTCATCCTCCACTGATTGAACGTTTCACCAAATGGGTTTTTACAGCCTGTTTGAACCCTCACTTAATTATTTTGTTTTCATTAACTATTTTAAAGTAGGGGTCTTACAGCCTGTTAATACGGGTTAAAGAGGTCTCTACTTTATGTGTTTTTGGCGAGCGGCCCTTTGACAAAATCGGTTTACTTTTTGGGAAAAATGATAGCTGGCAAGGTGACATTTTATCGGGTAAAAAGAAAATTATGGCGTATATGAAGGGAAGCAACATGAACAAGATTAAATGTACAATCATTCAAGATATTTTGCCATTGTATGTAGATGATGTGGTGAGTGAGGAGTCAGCATCTAGCCAAATGTCCAACTTGTCAAAAGGAATATGAACGGCTCATACAAACATTAACGATGCCTGTAAAAAATAAAGTGAGATTGCTAGAAAAGGTGAAAAAAGATGATTGTGTAAAAGGTTAGGCTTGTTAATGTTGCTGTTTTCATAACAGCTTTTCTATTATTAGTAGCTTTTCATATTATTTATCACTATGAAACAGTGACTCCATACTCATAGGATTTAATATCGATTGATGAGCAGAGCGATGGAGCGTTGGTTGTCCATTATGATGGCAAAAGTTATCAGGGTGTTTCTATGACACATCCGATGTCCATTAAAATAGATGGTGTACAGAAAAATGTGAGTATGATTTGTTTTATAAAGACAATGGTGAATTCACCTAAAAAGTAATCTACTAAAGCCTGAGAAGCAAGATGAATCCTACTAACTAATGGATGCAGTCTATTATGGGAATTTGAGATGAATATAGAAAAGGGAAACGTGGAGAAGAAAACTGGCTCCAATAAGAATTGTTAATAATTATTTCAATTTCGGTATATTTATGCTATATTAAGCAAATAAACGGACGTATGAAGCTTATCGATAAGATGAAAGAAGTTGTTTGTTTGAGTTTATATGTAGCATATGTATTAGTAGGACTTGCGATTGCGATGCCTGTAGGGGCTATTACAGTGGAAATGACCAAGCAAGGGCTCAAAAATGGTTTTATGCATGGCTGGGCTGTAGGGCTTGGGGGTATGACCATTGATGTTGTGTTGGTGTTTGCCCTGTATATGGGACTAGCCTCCATTTTAGCGATGCCTATGATTCAGTTGCCAATGTGGCTGATCGGTGCAGGCTTTTTATTCTTATTGGGCTATGATTCCATTAAGAATGCAGATCAGGATATTACATTGGCAGGAGAAAAAGTCACAAAATCTATTTTTGCCTCTTATTTTAATGGTCTATTGGTCGCTATCTCGCCTGGTAATCTTGTGTTTTGGGTCAATGTATTTGGCGTAGTGCTGGCAAAATCTTATAGTCAAGGACAGCCAACAAACTTTTTAATTATTGCGGCGGGTGTGTTAAGTGGGATTTTACTCCATGATATTGGTTTACTAACGATTGTCTCAATGACACGTAAAGCATTGAACCGTAAGATGATTAAAACATTGACGATGCTAGCAGGCTTTTTATTAATTGGCTTTGCAGGATATTTTATTTACGAATTTATACAAGCAATAAAGGTCTATAGATAAATATAACAAATAAAAATCCACGTGTATGTGGATTTTTATTATGTTAACGCGATGGAGGTTGGTAGGTTATGAAGTCACTTTGGTACTTTCATGGATATAAGCTAAAATTTCCTCTGCCACTTGATGGGCAAGTGATAATTCTGAAGTAAAGCCAACACAGGAGCAATTCATTTCGCCTAAAATATAGCAGTCTTCACCAGCTTCATTCGTATCTAGCATAAAATCTGCTGTCCAAATAAGCGGTAGGTCATAATTGCCTAATAAGCTAGTTACTTGAGGCAGCTGTGCTAAAAAGTTTTGCACCAGCTCTGCCCAGTCCTCAGGCGTGTCATAGCGATATTGTGCGCCTGAGAACAGTGTTGCACTAAAAGCATCTTCCGTGTCTGCGGGCTTTTTATGTACCACATGGACAGGATGATGGCGCAGCATTAATAAGCGGATTTCGCCCTCTGTAATACGTGGCAGGAAGCGCATATCAATTAGCATCCCGTTTGTCCCTGTAATATACTGCTCACAGAAAGTCATAAAATCGCCAAGCTGCCAATATTCTACATGGTTGTCCTTCGCTTCTGTGCATTTAATTTTTGCATCAAGCGGGACTTTCGTAGCGCCGTCTGCTAGCGGTTCAGCTAATTTTACACGCCAAATACCTTCACCTGTTGAGCCACGATTTTGCTTGAGTACTCGTTCTGTTAAAGCTAAGGAAGCAGGGAATTGTGCTTTAAACGCTTCAATTGTATAGTAAGCAAATGTATCATCAGGCACTAAATTTGTAGCAGTAAGCTTCGATAAGACATCCTTCGAACCATAGCTAATCATCGCATCTGGATGTGGCATCCCAATAATTCCTGTTTGGCATAGCTCTCGTAACATGGCGAAATATTCTTCTTCATGCTGTAAGTTGCCAGGATTAATACGTGATACATAAGCAATAGCATGTTCCTTTACGTAATCAAAAATTTGCTGCTTTTTCGTCACATCAAAGAAAATCACCTCTGCCTCCTGCCCACGTTTCTTTAATGCATCCACCATTGGCATTGTATCAGGACGATAGCCGTCAGGCCCTTTATCTGTGCCACCCTCAACCTCAAAGAAAATCACCTTTTTATCCATAAAAATACCTCCCTTTATCCATTATTACATTTAGTATAATCGTGGAATAAGGAAAAAAGATATATGAAATATGTAAATTTTATGTATAATTTTATAGTTTCCTACATCTTTTTAGGAGGTATTCACTATGGCTAACTATCTTTCTCGTTGTTTTTTCTGAAAGACAGTGAGATATAAAATCATGAGTAAAATCAGTAATGTGCCCATAAATTGATAGCCGCCAAAGGAAATTTTTAGCCACCATACACTTGTAATAACGGCTGTTAATGGTTCGAGGCTACCTAGTAAGCTTGCCTCCTTTGGTGATAAATAACGTAAACTCGCAATATAAAACCAAAAGGCAAGCATCGTGCCAAAAATAATAATAAAAAGATAATAAAGCACTGTGGAAAATGTCCAAGTGGAGAGATCAATAAGCCACGGCTGATGGAAAAAGCTCATAACTGTTCCACCAATCAGCATGGACCAGCCGACCACAAGCAATGAATGAAATTGCTGTAAAAGTGGAACAGCATAGATGGAATAAAAGGCGAGCGATAGCCCTGATAATATTCCCCAAAACACGGCCATAAAGGGAACAGACAGTGTGGAGAAGGAGCCATTTGTTAACAATAAAAATGTCCCAACAAGTGTTAGTGTTACGGCAATGCCATCCTGCCTTGTCAATGCGCTGTGCCTTGTAAGCAAATAATATGCCATAATAAATAGCGGTGCTAGATATTGTAGCAGTGTTGCTACTGCGGAATTCCCAATCGCAATCGACATCATATATGTATATTGAACAGCTAGCATACCAAGTAAACTAAATAAAATTTGTCGAAAGGCTGTTTGCTTCGTGCGCCATATGACAAATATGGATGCTTGACGGTGGGTTATTTTATAGAGTGCGATCAGTAAGATACCCGCTAACAATAAACGGCTAGATACAAGCCATTCTACAGCGATATTGTCCTGCTGAAACAGCCGTTGTGCTACCGTTCCACCAATTCCCCAAAAGCTCGCTCCTAAAATAACGAGTAGCAAGCCAAGTGTACGTTTTTTCTCGATAATTTGCTTCACATGATCACATCTCCTAAACTATCAATATAAGATAATTATAAAAGGTTTCAATCGAAATAAATAACGAATTATAGGGTTAAAAATTTCAATATATTGAGGTGATCTAAATGCCTTTAACCCATATTAAAATCGCCAGAGATTTACAGGAGCTGACATTATATGGTTCAAAGGAATTTCCAGTTGCCTTGTATGAAACCACTCTACGTTTAGCAAGTATGGATGTTCTCCCTCTGCATTGACATAAGGAAATACAATTTGTCTATATCAAAAGCGGCTGTGTACAGTATCGAATAGAGGCGGATGTAGTGGTGCTTGAAACAGGGGAAGGGTTATTTATTAATACATCAAGGCTCCATGAAGCAAAGCCATATCACGTTGAGCAGGCTGTTACCTATTGTGTGAATATAGACCCTCTGCTTATAGGAGGACGTGAGGACAGCATTATAATGGCAAAGTACATTCAGCCATATATAACAAATAATCGACTATCTTATAGAAAACTAACAGATGAATTATCCCAAAAAGTGAAGCACATGGCTAATTTATTGCAAGAGCAAGCCCCATTTTTCGAGCTGAAGGTTTGGGGAGAGCTGCTAGGGATATGGGAATCTATGCTCGCACAATCCATGCTAACAGAGGATATCATGGCACCCTCTACAATTGTGCAGCACGAACGGCCAAAGGCTATGTTGGATTTTTTACATACGCATTACCACCAAAAAATCACATTGGCAGATTTAGCCGCACATGTTTATGTAAGCCCAGCAGAATGCAGTCGCTTTTTTAAAAAGATCGTGGGGCTGACACCCTTTACCTATCTCTTACACTATCGACTTCGCAAAAGCATTGCGCTATTGCAGAATCGAGAGCACTCCATTACAACGATTGCGGCGATGATGGACTTTAGTACAGTAAGCTACTATATTGAAAAATTCAAAGAATATACAGGCTATCCACCACACATATATCGAAAAAAATTTTTACCATAAACACATTTCACGATTTCTAAGGAGTACTTCCATTATTAGCTGACTGACAAAGTAGCAGACAATCCCTATTTTATCGTTTCGAAAAAATTTCAATAGTTTAACCCAATTTTAACCTTCATTTTTTATAGTAGTAAATATATAGAAAGTAGGAGGAGTGTTTGATGTGAGAGTCATGCCAATAAAAATAGCTGATCTACAGGAAGGCTCTGTACTAGGTGAGGATTTATATGTGAAAATCGTTTGTTAATGAAAAAGGGAAGTGCTATTATTTTTTGGATCGATCAAGAATTCAGATCTAGTATTCCATTGTTGTTAGTAGAAGGAATTTTTTATTCAAAGGGGCTATATCCAATGATTTTGGAGAATACAACAAGGGATGAATTATTAAAAATAGCAGACTATTGTGAGGCAAAAGCTATATTTGTGTTTAGTAAACACAAGAAGCTAATAGATATGCCACATCAAAAATGGAAGCTATACCATATGACTGCGGAGAAATTAGAGCAATTTGTTTTTAGTTTTGCTGGTTTATCAGAGCAGAAAATAAATATTAGGCAAGCAGTAGAAAACTATCAAACAGCGACAACTATCATAAATACTAGCGTGGAAGGAGGGCTTGCTGATGAATGATTGTATTCTTTTACAGTCGACACAGGATTGGCATTTGCAAAGAATGTATATGCAAAAATACAATAGCTTGGTCCTTGTTAAAAGCATTCACCATAACTCTGCTGAAAAAAGAGCAAAGCTACAATATGAATTTTCTTTATTTGCACAGGAGCAAAACCCTTGGCTGTTAAAGCCGATTGCCGTCGATTATATTGATAGTCAATATGCAATTATTTATGAGAATTTTAATGGCGTGCCCTTAAAGCAATTGACCTATCATCATATTTCTTTGCATCAATTTTTACAAATAGCTATTGAATTGGCCAATATTTGTATAAAAATGCAGCAAAGTGAATTGCTCTATTTGCATCTAAATCCGCGGCAAATCTTAATCAATCCAAATTCCTTAAAGATAAGGCTATTAAGCTCAACGTATAGTGCAAAATATGATGCTGAGTCACCAGTGGTCATAGAAAATCCCTATGAGCACATCGAACAATTGCCTTATTATGCGCCAGAACAAACAGGAAGAGTGAATGTAGCTGTAGATTACCGTTCTGATTTATATGCGCTTGGTATTATTTTTTATGAAATAGTAAGGGGACACTTACCTTTTCAGGCGAAGGACGCTGTTGATCTTATTTATGAAATTATCACAAAAAATCCAGATGCATTGGTAAGTGCTCAAAGTAGCTTTCCACCTATGCTTTGGAAGGTCATCGATAAGCTGTTAGCAAAAAATCCAGATTTACGTTATCAAAGTGCCATTGGGCTAAAGGAGGATTTGCTTTATATTCAGCAAAAGTTATTGGCAGATGAGCCACTTGAGAACTTTCCCTTAGGCGAACAGGATATGCAGTTAAGTAGTGGGCTATCAACGAAGCTCTATGGCAGAGAGCAGCAATTTGCAGCGCTTTCTTCGATCTTTCAGCAGGTAGCAAGAGGCGATAAAAAGCTAGTGACGATTTTAGGTGAGGCTGGCTATGGCAAATCGAGGCTTGTTTATGAGCTAAAGGGAGAAATAGCAGCGGCGAAAGGATATTTTATCACAACGAAGTATGAGCAGTTACAGCTGGAAAACGACTATACGATTGATGCCCATCCATTACGAAACTTATTGAAGCTAATTTATATGGAGGGTGAAAAATCTGTTCAATTATGGCAAAAGTTATTTCAGGATGTAAAGCTTGTTATAACCGATGAGTTAGTCCATTTACTGCCTGAACTCAAATGGTTTATCAATAAAGAAACGGAGATTCAACAGGAGGTTCGTGAAAATACAAAACAGCTTCATTCTTATATGCTGTTGTCGATTCAAAAAATATTATTAACCTTTGCGCTGCAAAAAAAGCCAGTTGTATGGTTTGTGGATGATTTACATTGGGCAACTAGCAGTACGATGGATATTATGTCACAAATTTTTGAGCAGCATCGAGCTGGATATTTTATGATTATTGGCACATTTCGATCGAATGAGATGAACATGTCAAAAGGACTGCCTATTGTTTCTGGGGATCGCATTCATTTACCACCTTTGAAGAAAGAGGCTGTACAGCAATGGTTGGAAGCATCCTTTCATGCGAAGCCAGAGACGATCCAGTTGATTTCGCAGCAATTATTTCATGTAACAAAAGGGAATCCATTATTTATTAAAGAAGCTGTTCGTTCATTGCAGCAAAATAACACCATCTATTTTCATGCTGAGCGAAAGGAGTGGCAGTTTAGTCTTCAAAAATTCAATCAATTATTTTTAAACAAGGAGCTCCTAGCCTTTATTGAAAATAGAATGTCTACATTAACGATAGACGCTCATCATCTATTGCGGATGATCGCCTGTTTTGGTCGCCAGTTTGAGCTAAGTGCTGTTTTAAAGCTTGTGGCTATCTCCGCACAGGAATTACTAAGGTTTATGGATATCCTGATGGAAAACGGCTTCATTATACCATTGGATGCTCATTTTAAATGGGCTAGTAAGTTTGAGCATGAGGGAATCTTGCACACGATTCCGCTGAAGTTTCAATTTGTCCATGATCGAATTCAGCAGGTAGCCTATCATGATTTACCAGTGCAGGAGCGTATGAAGCTACATTATCAAATTGGTAAGCTATTAACAGAGGACGAGACAAATATGGGAGATTATTATCGCTTAAATGACATTGTTAAGCATTATAATTATGCCCAGGAATTATTAAATAGGGAGGAAAAGCAGCGATTAGTGAGCTGGAATTATAAACTAGGGCTTGAGGCGAAGCGAATGGGGCTTTTTGACAATGCACTTTATTATTTTAGAATGAGTAAGGAGCTATTGCCGCCGAATCATTGGACAGCTCTCAGAGAACAGTCTGTTAAACTATATGCCAACTTAGGAGAGTGTGAGTATATAGCAGGGTAC
This sequence comes from Lysinibacillus macroides, assembly GCF_001281525.1. Lineage (GTDB taxonomy): Bacteria > Bacillota > Bacilli > Bacillales_A > Planococcaceae > Lysinibacillus > Lysinibacillus macroides. Next base: position 1,106,667 of record NZ_LGCI01000005.1, read on the forward strand.
TATGACCTCTCAGAAATCCATTTAACAGAAGCTTTACAGCATTCCGAAACCGTACTAGAAAAGCTACTGGTTAATAATTTAAAAACCGTGCTATATATTGAGTCTGATAATCCTACGATTGGTTTGGAGGCGGGGCTAGCAGGTTTACAAGTCGCTCGTATAAACATTACAAAACATCCAAAAAAATCACAGCTTTTAAAGGAATTTTTATTGCTAAAATTGGCTTTACGACAGATGTCTGATCAGGATTTATTGCAGCATCCAGCAACAGATAATAAGGAAATTGATGTATTAATTCATTTAATTATTAATATGACAGCAAGTGCCTTTCTACTAAATCCTAACTTAACAGGCCTTCTTCTAATGAAAGGGCTACGCTTGCAATTAAAGTATGGTACAACATCGAAAAGTGGTTTGGTATTCATTAACTATGCTCTGCTGTTGAATGCAGGCTTTGACAATGTCAACGAAGCCACTCGTTTTGGCAAGCTTGCCATCACGGTTGCTGACAGGCAGGAGAGTATATATATTAAAGGCCATACGTATTATGTATATGGTGTATTTATTAGCCACTGGACCGAGCCATATGAGACCAGTATTCAATATATTAGTACGGCTCAACAAAAAAACCAGGAAATTGGCTTATATCATTTAGTGTCCTCCGCCTCCTGTTTTATTGTTGTAATAAGATTGATTCAAGGCACGACCCTTCAAGATTTGCAGCAGGAAATTAGACATCAGCAGGAGGAGTTTTCCAGCCAAGCAAGCACGTTATCCATAGACTTTTTAGCTGAAATGGGGAGATGGATGAAGATCCTTCGCTATCCCTACCATCCTGTCCATTGGGCCTATCCCTTTAGAATACAGGATCAACCCGCCATTAAAATTACCCATTATGCAGTACGCTTGCAGATGTCTTTTTTATTAGGCGATGAACAGCAAGGAAAGGCAATTTTAAAGGAATTAAAGGAATTAAGCAAGGAAACGTATACACTGCCGACTACTACTATCTATTATTTTTATCGGGCCATGTGGCAATTGTCTTTGCTTTATCAGCAAAAATGTAGTAAGCAGGAAAGAAGAGTGTATTACGCTGACATTCACCAAAGCATTAAAAAATTTAAAAAATGGTCACGATATGCTGCCGAGAATTATGAGCACCTTTATGCCTTATTAATGGCTGAATATTATCGTTTGAAAAAGAAAGATAAGGATGCTGAGCTTTATTATGATAGGGCTATTCAATTAGCCAATCTGCATCATTTTGTCCAGGATGCAGGGCTTGCCTATGAACGTGCAGCCAATTACTATTATTCCAAACAGCAGCCTAAAACAGCAAGGCATTATATTATTAATGCGATTCAGAGTATGCAGGCATGGGGAGCGGAAGCCATTGCGAGGAGATGGGAGAATGCTTATCAGGTGCAGCATATACCAGAAAGTCAAAGTAAACAAGCACTTACCGTTGATATGATGACGGTTTTTGAAACGACACAATCCTTTGCTACGGCTATACGGATGGAGGATTTATTGCATAAAAGCTTATTTTCATTATTAAAGCATATTGGGGCAGATGTTGGCTATTTTATCCATAAACAGCAGCAACAATTTATGGTATTAGCAAAAGCAGAAGCACTGGCGACAACATTTACGATGTATGAGGATAAAAAAATAGAGGATGTCAGTGCGACGATGCAGTCCATATTACGTTATGTGCTGAAAAGTAAAGAGCATATCATTATGCAAAATGGACAGGGCTATCATCAATTGTTGACATACTCCTCTGCTAAATCCATTCTATGTCTACCGATTGTTCATAAAAATGAGGTTATTGCGGCTTTATATTTCGAGAATACATTAATGACCAATGCATTTCATCCGTCCCATATTCATTTGCTGCAAGTAATCGCTGCACAAATTGCTGTATCCATTGAAAATGCTAAAATATATGCCGAATTAGAACAGCGGGTGCATCTGCGTACAAAGGAATTAGACGAAACCAATCGAGACTTAAAAACAGTGAATGAGCGCTTAGAAAAAAATGAATTAGAGCGCAAAAAGCTATTGCATAGTATTTCCCATGAATTGCGCTCACCATTAACCTCTACTTTAGGCTATATCGAATTAATGCTAGAGGGTGTAATTGAAGACGAGGCAGCAAAAGAGAAGTATTTAATCAGAAGTAAGGAAAGGCTATTGTCACTAAATCGACTGATTCAAGATTTATTTGATTTAGCCAATTTAGAGGCAGGCAGAGCCGAATTTACTTATACAGAAATGACAGCTAAGGAATACTTTCAACGATTTGCCTACCGCTACGAGGATGATGTAAAGCAATTAGGTTTAAGCTACAGTGCATACTTTGACGGCTATCCAGAGGCACGATTATTGATGGATGAGATGCGGATCACACAAGTAATTGAAAATTTAATGACCAATGCGATGAAATATACAACAGACGGCAGTATTCAATTTTCTATCCATGTAGAGGAGTTGTATGTACGCTGTTCGATAACGGATAGTGGCATTGGGATAGCTAAGAGTGATTTGCCCTTTATTTTTGATAGCTACTATCGGGCTACCTCGATGAATCAAGCAACTTCACATGGTATTGGCTTGGCTATTTGTAAGCAAATTATTACACAGCATAATGGAGAAATCACTGTTGAAAGCCTGGAACAAAAGGGAACGGTCTTTAGCTTTACATTACCACTGGTCACAGCAATGGTTTATAGAGAGTGATGGGGCTCTAGCTAGGGCTCATCACTCTCTTTTTGATAGACAAATTGGTAGCCAAATCCTCTCACCGTTTGAATATATTTTGGCTTAGCGGGTGTGTTCTCAATTTTACGCCGAAGGGTACTTATATGAACAGAAAGTGTTTTTGAATCGGCTACCCCATCGTATCCCCATACATGGTTAATTAATTGCTCGATTGTAACGACTTGATTGACATGCTCAATCAAAAAGAATAACAATAGCTTTTCCTTTGTAAATAAATTTAAAAGTTTGCCATCTTTATAAACATTTTTTTCATCAAAATGAATCGATAAATTATCAATATGTATAATATTGCTTTTTCTTGATAATGATTTTCTCTTTAAATTCGCTTGTACACGTGCCAGTAATTCCTTTGGGATAAATGGCTTTGTAATATAGTCATCTGCACCAACTTCAAAGCCTTCAAGTTTTTGGTCAATAAAATGATTAACCGTGACAAAAATAATAATGGCATCTGATTGATCACGAACCTTTTTCGCCAGCTCAAAGCCTGTGCCATCTGGCAAATTGACATCTAATAAAATTAAATCGGGCTGTTCAGTAATAGCCATATGCCAGCCTTGCGCAATGGATGTTGCTTTTAGTACGGTATAGTTTGCCTTAGCAACTGTTAGAGAAAGCACCTCCATAATATCAATATCATCTTCTACTATTAAAATTTTTTCGTTCATTCTCGTGAGGTAGCTCCTTCCATTGTAGCCATACAAATGTCGATGCAGAGTAGAGGGACATTATTTTCGACTTGGGAAAATGACATACGACAAACTAATAACGGCATCAATTACTAAAACAATGCCCCAGACTTTCATTATTTGCAGTAACGGAGATGTATCGGTAGCTGTACCAGCAAATCGGATCATGCCATATAAGCAGCCAGCACCGATGGCAAATGCACTAATATGACGCACAAGCATTTTCATATCATATAGACCTTTAGCCTTGCCAGTGAGTGGTGTTTTTTTCGGCTTTTTGAAAAACCATTGTTGGAATTTTTCATCTGCCCAGGCAATCATGGTTTTCCCATATGCGATGGACACACCGATATAAATCGCCGCAATGCCATGAGAAGTCGAAGCAGGTGTCCCTCTTTTTAAATCAATGGTTGTCAGGATAATTAGCAGTAAATCAATAACAGGTGTTAACGCAAAGAAGAAAATGCTTAACTTTGGCATTTTCAATACATAGCGACTAATTAGCCCTATGATAATGACAATCCAAAAGGCAATTTCCGCCGCTATAATCCAAGGTATCATTATTCGTTCCTCTCATTTCTAGTAAAGTAATAGATCGCTAAAAGTATGAAAAATAGTCAACGCATCCTTAAAATGGAGCCAAGTAGTTTAAGAGCTGTTATACCTTTCTATCAGTCGAGATGGGCAACCGCGTTGAGAAGATCTTCACGGACAGCCTCCCAAAATTGCTGCTGGACTGTATCACAATAGGTGTACAGCTCTTTCTGCTGAATATGCTCGTATAAAGCAGCAATCGTTTCTTTATGAAAGTGTAGTCGATGGTTGAGTACCTCACGTTCCTCCTCTATACAAAACATTTTATAAATATCAGCTAAACGCTCCAGCTTAGCTAATTTTTGTGTGATGCTATTATATTGGACTTGATGAAAGCGACCAACCGCAGAGATCATTGAAATTTTTGCTCGATGCGCTGCCTGTAATGTTCGCAATTCCTCCTGGCGAATAGCTACACGATACCAAAATTCATAGCGAGAAGGCAATTCTCTTAAATCATAGGTAAGAAAAGATTTTAAGATTGTCTGCATTTGTTCATACGTATCCATGACCTTCTCTGTTTCCTTAAAAATGCCAAACATCCACACCACCCCCATGTCATTGTAATACTACAAAAATGATGAAAAATCCTTTAAATCACCGTTAATTTCATAGAAATAGGCCATTTGAACAACATCCTACACTAGTATGCAAGTTGATAGACGTATCACCAAGAAGCTTTGTTATGAAAATGTAGCGAAAAATGGAATCAGATCTTACGTTATGGTGAAAAACCAAGAAAATGAAAAATAGCCATTTACAAAATAAAAATAAATGTGTTAACTTAATTATTGTGATAAGTTAACTTAAATAGGGGGAGGTTAACCATGCATTTTTGGGTTGTAGGGACCGATACAGATGTCGGGAAGACGGTTGTCACAACATTACTTATGCGTCAATTGCAACAAGAGCATTTACAGGTTATACCATATAAGCCTGTGCAAACAGGTGAGATTTATGGAAATGGACATAGCTATTATGAGGATACCGCCATGTATCAAAAGTATTCCTTACAAAAATTAAAGGAAGCGCACTTAAATAGCTATTCCTTGAAGGAGGCGGCATCACCACATTTTGCTGCACAGCTGGAGAGCCAGCAAATCGAGGTAGATAAGCTGTTACAGCATATCGAAGAGCTACAACAATCCTATGATGTTGTAATATGCGAGGGAGCTGGTGGACTTTTTGTACCATTAGATAGTGAAAAGCAACTCACACTTCTCGAAGTAATTGTACATAGTCAGTTACCCGTTGTCGTTGTAACAAGAACATCTCTTGGTACCATTAACCACACATTATTAACAATGGAGGCATTGCAAGCTCGACAAATTGAGGTACTTGGTATTGCCTTTAATGGCTGTACAGGGAGCAGGCTAGAGCAGGATAATATCAAAACTATTTTGACATATCATCCTATACCGTATGCTATTATCCCACCATTGCAGAATCATGCACAACTAGGCGCATATTCCATTAAAGCAACATCATTATTTGAAAGGCTTTATGTATATGAATCAACCATTCACTGATTTACAGACAAGAGATTTGCAGTATGTTTGGCATCCATGCTCACAGATGAAGGATTATGAAACATTTCCGCCAATCGTAATTACAAAAGGGCAAGGTGTATGGCTTTACGATGAGCAAGGGCAACGTTATTTAGATGCTGTATCGTCTTGGTGGGTCAATCTTTTTGGACATGCCAATCCGCGTATTAGTCAGGTATTGAGTGAGCAGGCCTTTATATTGGAGCATACGATTTTTGCTAATTTTACACATGAGCCTGCCATTCGCTTAGCTGAAAAACTAGTAGCTTTAACACCAAACGGGTTGCAAAAAGTATTTTTTGCCGATAATGGCTCATCCGCGATTGAAGTGGCTTTAAAAATGAGCTTTCAATACCATATGCAAACAGGAAAATCAGCAAAAAAGCGTTTTCTAGCGTTAACAGATGCTTATCATGGCGAAACAATTGGTGCCTTATCTGTAGGAGGCGTTGGACTTTACAATGATATCTATCAGCCATTGCTGTTAGATACGGTACGTGCCAAAGGGCCAGATTGCTTCCGTTGTCCCTTCCAAGAAGAGCCAGCAAGCTGTCATGCCCCGTGCAGTCAGTTTGTAGAGGAGCAGCTAAAAGCGCATCATCAGGACCTTACGGCCGTGATTATTGAGCCACTGATTCAAGCAGCAGCAGGCATGAAAATGTATCCCCCTGTCTACTTAAAGCGTTTACGCGCATTGTGTACGCAATATGATGTACATCTGATTGCGGATGAAATTGCAGTTGGCTTTGGACGTACAGGTACATTATTTGCCTGTGAGCAGGCGGATATTACACCTGATTTTATGTGTTTATCGAAGGGCTTAACAGGTGGCTATTTACCATTATCTGTTGTGGTAACAACGAATGAAATTTATAGCGCTTTTTATGATGACTATGGCACAATGAGAGCATTTTTACATTCACATAGCTATTCAGGCAATACATTAGCCTGTCGTGTTGCCCTTGAAGTATTAACGATATTTGAAGAAGAGCCAGTAATGGAGATGATTCAACGCAAAGGACAATGGATGCGAGCGCTAGCAATGACAGCATTTAATGAGATGCCCTATGTGGGTGAATATCGACAAATAGGCTTAGTTGGGGCGATTGAGCTTGTGGCGGATCGCGCTACAAAGGAGCCGTTTGCAAGCGAGGCGCGAATAGGCTATCAAATTTATCAGCGTGCCTTAGCGAAGGGCTTATTATTACGTCCACTTGGCAATGTTTTGTATTTTATGCCACCTTATATTATTTCAGAAGAGGACATGCGTATGATGATTGCTACTGCAAAAGAGGCCATCGAACAATTTTTCCACGAGCGGGGGGAGTATATTGGTTAAACGACAATCTACATTGGCACTTGTAATAATTGCAATGTTTGCCGCTTTAACAGCTATTGGTGCATTTATTAAAATTCCATTACCTATCGTCCCATTTACATTACAAATTGTGTTTGTATTTTTAGCGGGCTGTTTGCTTGGAAGCTGCAATGCTCTATCTAGTCAGCTTGTTTATATAGGTGTTGGCTTAGTGGGGCTACCTGTATTTACGCAAGGAGGTGGCATCACCTATGTATTACAGCCAACATTCGGCTATTTGATTGGCTTTGCACTTGCTGCCTATTGTATTGGCTGGCTCATTGAAAGGGTGCAGACACCTACGAAAAAGCATTTTATTGGTGCAACCATTATAGGGCTTATCATTATTTATGTGGTAGCCGTGCCGTATTTATATATGAGCTTGAATTTCTGGCTAGATATGAAAACAAGCTGGTCACATGTGTTCGCTGTCGGCTTTTTAGGCAGTATTGTCGCTGATTTTTGTTTAGCTATTACATCTGCGTTATTAGCTGAACGATTGTATAAAGTATTCCAATCAGCAAGAACATTGAAAATTTCACAGGTGGAAAGGGAGAAAATGATATGAATTATTTACAATTAGCACAAGAGGTCATCGCTGGTAAGGTGATTAGCAATGAGGAGGCACTCGCAATTTTAACTAGTGAGGATGATGAGCTACTACAGCTAATGGATGGTGCTTTTGCGATTCGTCGCCATTATTTTGGTAAAAAGGTTAAGCTCAATATGATTATGAATGCGAAGAGTGGCTACTGTCCTGAGGATTGCGGCTATTGCTCCCAGTCCTCTCGCTCAACTGCACCAATTGAAAAATATCCTTTTATTACAAAGGAGGAAATTTTAGCAGGTGCAAAGCAGGCATTTGACAATAAAATTGGGACCTATTGCATTGTGGCAAGTGGGCGTGGACCAACACGTAAGGATGTCAATGTCGTGAGTGAGGCTGTGGCTGAAATTAAGGAGAAGTATGGCTTAAAGATTTGTGCCTGCCTTGGTTTATTAAAAGAGGAGCAAGCACAGCAATTAAAGGAAGCTGGTGTGGATCGCTACAATCATAACTTAAATACATCAGAGCGCCATCACTCCTTTATTACAACCTCCCATACATATGAGGATCGTGTCAACACGGTGGAAATTGTGAAAAAGCATGGCATTTCACCTTGCTCAGGTGCAATTATTGGGATGAAGGAAACAAAGGAGGATGTTGTTAATATTGCTCGCGCCCTTTATCAATTGGATGCAGACTCGATTCCAGTGAACTTTTTAAATGCCATTGATGGCACAAAGCTAGAGGGAACAAAGGATTTAAATCCACGCTATTGCTTAAAAGTATTAGCGCTGTTTCGTTATATCAACCCTACAAAGGAAATCCGCATTGCTGGTGGTCGTGAAATTAATCTTGGCATGCTACAGCCACTCGGTCTTTACGCAGCCAACAGTATTTTTGTAGGAGATTATTTAACAACGGCAGGGCAAGAGGAAAATAGCGATTATCGTATGATAGAGGACTTAGGCTTTGACATTGAATTAACAGAGAAGCAAGAGGAAGCGTTTTGCTAGGAAGTTAGATGTGACGGATAGCGTACAATCAAAAGCCGTATAAGCGCTGTGAAGAGCGTTTATACGGCCTTTTTTTATAAAATACTTGCTAAACGTTGAATGCCTTCACGGATAACTTCAGGTGTGGCATTTGTATAGTTAAGACGCATTGTATTGACATTTGTTTTATTGGTATAGAATGGATCACCTGGGACGAAGGCAACCTTTTGCTCCATTGCCTTAGCGAATACATCAAGAGCTGATGTGCCGTCCTTCATCGTTGCCCAAATAAACATACCTCCCTCAGGTCGTGTATATTCTACATGTGCAGGGAAGAACTCCTGCATCGCATCCAGCATGGCATATGCCTGATTTTTGTAAAGGGCAATAATTTTTTGTACATGCGCCATATAATCATTATTCGCTAAATAATCATAGATAATGTATTGCGAGAAAATATTTGTATGCAGATCAGAGGCTTGCTTCGCTGTTTCAACATGCTGTAACAGCTCTTTATTTTTCGTAATCATAAAGCCAAGTCGCATACCAGGTGTCACTGTTTTGGAGAAAGAACCTAGTAAAATACTATTTTCTAATTTTCCAGCACCGATATAAGGCAGTGTTTCGCCCTCGAATCGTAGCTCCCCATATGGATCATCCTCAATTAAAGCAACATCGTATTTAGCTACGATTTCACAAATTTGCTGACGTTTTTCCTTTGAGTATGTAAGACCTGTAGGGTTTTGGAAATTTGGTACCGTATAAAGAATTTTAACATTTGGCTGTTGCAGGGCTTTTTCTAACTCCTCTAAATTAAGCCCATCATGTTCAAGCGTAACACCGTGGAAAGTTGGCTCACATAATGTAAAAGCTTGAATAGCCCCTAAATAGCCTGGCTCCTCGATGATAATGCCATCGCCCTTATTAATCAGCACCTTGCTAATCAATTCCAGCGCCTGCTGTGAGCCTGTTGTAATTAACACATCGTCAGCATGTATATCCAGTCCGTGTACACGTTGATATTTGGCAGCAATGTATTCACGTAACGGTGCATAACCCTGTGTAGAAGAATACTGGAACAAACGGCTACCGTTTGTTGTAATCGCATGATCTACAGATGCTTTTAGTGCATCCACTGGGAAAGAGATTGGATTTGGAAGCCCCCCTGCAAAGGAAATGACATCCTCTGCCTCTGTTACTTTTAAAATATTTCGAATAAATGAAGATGGTGTCTTTAAGATTCTTTCTGAATATTGCATAATTATCGGTCCTTTTTTTCTGATTTTTTAAAATTATATCATTGTCATCGTGTGCATACAATATTATCATTGTATGCAAGACAATTAAAAGATTGTATGCAAATTAAAAAAGAAGGAGTTTAGCACATGCCTATAAATTCATTTGATGAATATCCAATGAGCTGGAAGCCTGATATTGGCAATAGTTCAGCGCCATTATATATAGCGATCGCACAACAGCTTGAACAAGATATCAAGGATGGCAAGCTACTACCCGGAACAAAACTTCCTCCCCAACGTGAATTGGCTGATTTTTTAGATGTCAATTTAAGCACCATTACACGTGCCTTTAAGCTATGCGGACAAAAAGGGCTTATTTATGCTTCGATTGGTAGTGGTACATTTGTGTCAACGGATGCAGCAAGCAATAAAATACTATTACCAACAAACCATACAACACCTATGATTGAAATGGGCTCTGTGCTGCCTGATAATTTTGCCAATGAGGATATTACACGTTTTATGAAAAAAATGCTAAATGAGCCTAGTGTAAGCAAACTGTTTCAATATGGACGTCCTGAGAGCAATGCTTGGCAGCAAGAGGCAGTGATGAAGCTTTTTGAATGGATTCATTTCCAACCTAATCAGCCTATTTTGCTTGGAGCGGGTGGGCAAAATGCGATTGTTGGGACACTGGCAGCATTATTTCAGCCAGGCGATCGCATTGGCACAGACCCTATGACCTATGCGGGCATTAAAACGGCTGCCAATATGCTCGGTATTCAACTTGTAGCGATTCAACAAAGTCAAGGTGAAATGACAAGAGAGGGGCTATTGTATGCCTGTAAAAATGAACATATTAAGGGCATCTATGTGATCCCTGATTTTCATAATCCAACAACCCATACAATGACTGTGGCGACAAGACAAATGATTGCAGAGGTGGCAAGGCAGAAGGATTTAATTGTGATTGAGGATGCGATTTATAGCTTTTTAAAGGAGCAGGCGCTCGCACCAATAGCTTCCTATGCACCGGAAAAGGTTATTTATATTGCCAGTCTATCAAAAACGATTTCGCCGGGCTTACGCTTATCCTTTATTGTGACACCACCAGCCTATCGTAAAAAAATTATGGAAACGCTTTATAATATTAATATTTCGGTTTCTCCGCTTATGCTGGAGCTTGCAGCGAGATTGATTCATGAAGGGGTGGCACAAACGATTTTAGAGAAACACCGTACCTATACAAAGCAGCAAAATGCGCTCGTCAATCAGTATTTAGGAGAGTATCAGATTTTAGGTGATGAGGAATGTATTTTTAGATGGCTGCTACTGCCTGAGCAATTTACAGGTGTGCAATTTGAATTGCTGGCTGCTAAGGCGGGTGTACAGGTATATGCAGCAGAGCGCTTTGCTGTTGGCAATACCAAGCCTGTCAATGCCGTTCGCTTAGCGATTACAGCGCCCGAGCATCAGCTTGAGCAAGCATTGATAATCTTAAAGGATATACTTGAAAGCAATGGGGATTATGCGTTTGTTGATTAATAGCAGACCAGCGTATAATAAAAATATAGAAGAAAAGAGGTGAAGCAAATGGCTCATAAAGGGCGCGTTATTTTTCATGTGGATATGAATAGTTTTTATGCCTCTGTGGAGCAGGCACATAATCCTAGTTTAAAGGGTAAACCACTTGCAATAGCGGGTAATCCAAAGGAGCGGCGTGGCATTTTAGTTACCTGCTCATATGAAGCAAGAGCGCTTGGGATTTATACCACAATGACCGTTCATGAGGCACTGCGTAAATGTCCTGAGCTATTGCTATTGCCACCTGATTTTCCAAAGTATCGTGCCGCCTCAAAAGAAATATTCACTATTCTTCGGAGCTATACAGATTTAGTAGAGCCTGTGTCAATTGATGAGGGCTATATGGACGTGACGGTATTAAGCAAGGAAAGGCATGCACTCAATATTGCCCAGGAAATACAGCAGCGTATTTTAACAGAGCTTGATTTACCTTGCTCCATAGGCATTGCTCCCAATAAATTTTTAGCGAAAACGGCTTCAGATCGTAAAAAGCCGATGGGCATTACCATTTTGCGAAGACGTGATCTGGAACAACTACTGTGGCCAGATGAAGTGGTGAAAATGCATGGTATTGGTACAAGCACAGCAAAAAAATTAAATACACACGGTATATTTACCATTGGTGATTTAGCGAAAACGGATGAGTATGCTATCAAGCAAATGTTAGGAAAAAATGGTGTGCGCCTTCGTGCAAGGGCGAATGGCATGGATGACCGTGCAGTAGACCCAGAGGCTATTTTTGATACGAAAAGTGTAGGCAATTCAACGACATTGCCTGAAGATATCAACGATATTCGAATATTGCATAAAACGATTGAAGGGCTATGTAAAAAAGTAGCAGAACGACTAGATGCGAAGCGTTTAGCAGGCTCTACTGTCAGCATTCAAATACGGGATGCGAATTGGCATAATCATACACGCTCAAAAACAATGTCTAATGTGCTTTATCGCTTTGAGGATATTTTTCCTGTTGCTTGTGCATTATTTGATAAGCATTGGGATGAAACGCCTGTTAGATTACTTGGTGTTACCGTTTCCAATGTGGTTGATCGTAAAGAGTATTCACAGCAATTATCCCTTTTTAATTTTCAAGAGCATGTCAAGGATGAACCGATTTTGAAAATTGTGGATGAAATAGAGGAGCGCTTTGGTAAGGGCATGATTCAGCGAGGGATTGATGTTGGAAAGCGTTCATCCTATCAATCTCAAACAAGCTTTAGTAAAGATTTTTTAGACGATCATCACTAAAAGGGAGATGAGGAGTTTATGCAATATAGAGAATATGGCAATAGCAGCAAGCCATTGATGATGTTTATTCATGGAGGTGGCGTGGGAGGATGGATGTGGGATGAGCAAGTGCAGCATTTTTCCAACTATCATTGTATTGTACCAGAGCTTTTATCGATATCTCCATTTTCCATTGAGCGCTGTGCCCACAAGCTTTTACAGTTAATTGAAGAAAAGGCGAATGGCAAAACGGTTATTGTGATTGGCTTTTCATTAGGTGCACAAATTGCCATTCAAATGCTCAGTATAAAGCCGAATGTCAGTGATTTTACGATGATTAATAGTGCTCTTGTGATTCCCTCACCTACTATGATAGGGCTTATGCAGCCATTGATTCGACTAACATTTCCACTTGTTAAAAATAAAACATTTGCTAAGCTGCAAGCGAAAACCTTATCTATTGATGACCATTATTTTGAACGCTATTATCATGAGAGCTCTACAATGCATATAGAGGTATTGCTGCAAATCCTGCAAGAGAATATGTCGTTTTCTATTCCGCCCAATTTTCATAAAGCACAGGGGAAGATTTTAATTACGGTGGGCGATCAAGAAAAAAGCGTTATGAAAAAATCTGCCAAAGCACTGCTTCAACAGCACCCCAATTGCTATGGTGTAATAGTAGGAAATGTGGGTCACGGTGTGTCGTTGGCAAAGCCTGCCTTTTTTAATGACTTTGTTGAACATTGGATTAAGGATGGGCAATTACCTAAGGGCATGGTGATGTAATTGGTAAAACGCCACGATTAATATGTATCATGGCGTTTGCGTTCATAAATGATAATGAGGATATAAATTTTTATGCTGTAGCATCCAATCTTTCATTTCCACAATCATAGCTTCATAGCTAGGTACAACAAAGGAGAAATCATGTCTGGTCTTGATTAATGTTTTATCGACATTGACAAGTGAGTCAGGAACAATGCTGATGGTATTGTTTCTAAAATATTGATTCAATAGCTGTAACAGGTCGTATTTTGAGATATTTGTCGTGTTAACTAAATGATAGAGTCCTGTTAAGCCTTCGTGGGCAGCCTGTTCAATCGCTTTTGCTAAGGTCAGTGTTGTAACACCCGTCCAAAGCGCACCCGTATAGCCATTAATGGAACCATGCTGTTGCATAAACCAATTGAACAGCCCGATGCCGTCCTTTTGTAGGGCAGGGCCAATAATAGAGTTGCGGAATGTTAAATGCTTGTTGTCATCAATTTCCCCTAAGCCCTTTGTACGATCATAAAAGGTTTCTCCGTCACATGGACTTTTTTCATAATAGGGTGCAGCTTTCCCTGAAAAGACGCAATCGGTACTAAGATGAATCAGCCTTGTTTGGTGATCTTTTAGGTGAGCCGCAATGGCATGGGGTAAATAGCTATTTAAAAAAATACTTTTCGCAGGGTATTGTTCGCAGGCATTGTTTAACATACCGATACAATTAATAACAATATCCACATCGGTAGTGGTTAAGAGCGCCTGTAAAAACTGGCGATCTGTAATATCACCAACAATATTGTTACCATAGGGAAAGGCTGTTCTGGAGTAGGTGGTAACATGATGTCCTTGCTCACATAAGTACATAGCAATCATATGACCAGCCATACCTGTAGCGCCAAGCACTAAAAATTTCATGGTTTTCCTCCCATCCAGTGAAGGAGCTCTTGTTGAATAAGTGGCAGCTTTATTAATCTTTCTTTTAGCTCAACAATGCTTAATAGTTGTGTATTATTGGAATTATATTCATCTGTTAACGATATTTTAGGAGAGCCTTCATCAAGGTATTTGCCATAATGTAAATCTCGATTATCTGCGGGAATGCGATAAAAATTACCTACATCTATCGCTTTTGCGGCTTCCTCCTTTGTACATAATACTTCATACATTTTTTCTCCATGCCGTGTGCCAATAATTTGAATCGCATTATTCGCGTGGAAAATCGCCAGTAAAGCCTGTGCTAAATCTTGCACGGTAGCGGCCGGTGACTTTTGTACCATAATATCGCCATGTTGGGCATGGACAAAGGCATATAAAACTAATTCGACTGCTTCCTCGAGACTCATGATAAAGCGTGTCATTCGGGGATCTGTAATGGTTAAAGGCTGACCAGTTTTAATTTGTTCGATAAACAACGGAATAACAGAGCCACGGGAAGCCATCACATTGCCGTATCTTGTGCCACAAATTAAGGTTTGCTTAGGGTCCACCATTCTTGATTTTGCAATAAATGTTTTTTCCATCATTGCTTTGGAGATGCCCATCGCATTTACAGGATAGGCAGCCTTATCAGTGGAGAGACAAATAATTTTTTGAACACCAGCTTGAATAGCAGCTGTTAAGACATTTTCTGTGCCTAAAATATTTGTTTTAACAGCTTCTAAAGGAAAAAATTCACAGGAGGGAACTTGCTTTAGGGCTGCCGCATGGAATACAAAATCGACTTGATACATGGCATGGTGGATGCTTTCTATATCGCGCACATCGCCAATATAAAACTTTATCTTAGGATGCTGATAAAGCTTTCTCATATCATCTTGCTTTTTTTCATCTCTCGAAAAGATCCGAATTTCCTTGATATCGGTATTTAAAAATCGCTGTAAGACCGCATTACCAAAAGAGCCAGTACCGCCAGTAATCAGTAAAATTTTATTTGTAAACATCGTATGCTGGATGACACCTCCCCCATGCTATTTCAACCCTCTTTGATGTAAATCGCATTCTGAGTTTTCTCTTGGATAGTTGTACCAATAGGCGAATTCGTTTGTATATTTACATGTGGGGTTTTTATCCATCAGGGCACGATTAAAATCCCAGTCCCCAGCAATATCCTTACGTATTGTAAAGGTAGCATCCCCGATAAAGCTTCTACGAATAATTTTAAATTGTCCAGGCAATGAGTAGCGATTGGATTCATCTTTAATAAATGCATAGCCGTTTTTAATAATCATATTATAGTAGTAAATATCAAACTCACCATCTACCTGTGCTAATACATTGCGAATAGCAGGTAAATAGTGGTCGTCACTATCAATAATCGCTATATAATCACCCGTTGCCTCTGCAATGCATCGATTATAAGCAACACTCGCACCTAAATTGGTAGGATGGACAATGATTTTTAAGGCTGCACAGTTTTTTTGATAGTCTTGTAAAAGGGCTAATGTATTGTCTGTAGAGCCATCATCCACCACAATGATTTCATAGGCATATTCTTTCGGAATACTGTCTAGCATGGTGACAATCCATTGCTCACTATTAAACGCAGGTGATAAAAAACTAATCTTCATGTGATCCCTCCATTCCTAATAGATTGGTAGCATTTTTCTAGTTCACGTTGGCAGAGTAGATTCTTTATTACAATATGCATGTAGGGTGTACGCTTGTAGGCAATTGCTTGTTGACATAAGTTTTTAAAAGAGAGATTTACGAGAGAAAGTGGATGTAGAGGGATGAAAAATGCTAAGTTATGCACATTTAGCCGTTGTTGTCATATACTAGTAGAACGCCTTTTAGAAAGAGGGAAACAATGTCAAAAAGGATTGCCTTTATTTGTAGCGTGGAGTCTTATAAGCTTTCTGATGCTCATATTTTTAAAGATCTTTGTCTTGTACCGATTTTATTAGGAGAGCATTTAGGATATGACGTGAGTATTCTCACAACGGAAATGAATGAAGCACTTCTTCAACAAACCTTTCCTGCTGTGAAGTTTGAGCGGATACCTTTTGAAGATGACTATATTGCCAATATGAACGCTTATTTAGCAGGGCATGCGAAGGATATTGATATTGTCTTTGCTATAGGTCCCTATCCATCTTATTTACCAATTTTAAAAGCCTATAAGCACCATCATCCTCAAGGGAAAATTTATATGAAGCTAGATGTGAATCGTTATTGGCTTGAACGTTTAAAAACCTATCCTTATTTTTTAGAGCTGTTGCAGCTCTGTGATCTTCTTTCTTCTGAATGTGTAGCCATTCAAACGGCTATTCAAGAATTTTCGCAAGTAACGATTCAGCATATCCCAAATGGCTTTTATGAGCATTTTCCAACAGCTCCTGTATTATTCAGCGAGAAAGAAAATCGAATAGTGATGGTAGGTCGTTTAGATGCACCAGAGAAGCAAACATTATTGGCGGTCAAGGCATTTCTAGCAGCCCAGCTTACTGGTTGGGAGCTGCGTTTAGTTGGACCAATGTCTGAGCCATTTTATCAGGAGCTTCTGGCATTACTGAATGGTCATCCGTTTGCTGCTCAGGTAATCATTGTAGGGTCGATTCAAGATAAGGTGCAATTGGAGGAAGAATATCGGAAGGCTAAAATTTTTTGTCTAACGTCCTTAGTGGAATGCTATGCCCATGTGTTTGCAGAGGCTGCTAAAAATGGCTGTTATATTGTGGCAACGGATGTGGATGGAGCTGCGGATATTACCCAGCAGCAGCGCTTTGGAACGATTCATCCAACGCATGATTGGCAAAGCATCAGTAAGACATTGCAGCATGTAACACAGGAGGAAGCATTGCTAGCTACTACGTGTGAGCAGCTACAAGCCTTTGCACGTCAAACCTTAAATTGGCGTGATATTGTCACAAAGATTGCTCATTACTTAGTGTGAATATTTTCTTGCTTTAGAGGGTTTTCTTTCCTTTATTCACTTATTTTCTATATAATCAATACTAGATTTAACAATCATGGGTAGACATAAGGGGAGAAAAGAATGAAAATATTTCAAGCAACAATGCATGAACTAGAGGAGTTAACGGTGCTATTTGATGAATATCGTCAGTTTTATGGGATCGAGTCAGATATCAGCAGTGCCAAGGCATTTTTACAATTACGCTTGGCTTTAAAAGAGTCGGTGATTTTTATAGCAGTGAAGGATGGTAAGGCGGTTGGCTTTACACAATTATATCCAACGTTTTCCTCAATTGCCTTACAGCGTGCTTATATTTTAAATGATATGTATGTGGTAGACGATGTGAGAGGCCAGGGGGTCGGCACGGCATTGATGGAGAAGGTGTTCCAATATTGTGAGCAGCAATATGCCCGTTATGTGACATTGCAAACAGCCACGGATAATATCAATGCACGAAGACTGTATGAAAAGCTACATATGCAGCAAGATGAATTTTGTAATTATGTGAAATATTTTGACTAACTAGCATTCGTAAGCATCTTTTCTAAGGGGGAAGATGCTTTCTTTATGTCGTGCAGCTGTGCCTATAAAAATATCCCTAGGCCTTGTGGTAAGCCTAGGGAATAGGTGAGTTATTGGATTTCTAGTGTATATGGCTGTGTACTTGCCTTGCCATAAGCTTCGCTAACCTCGATATAGTATGTGCCTGCATCCAGCTCAACGGTACCGATTTCCGCATCTTCAGCCCCATATAAGTCTAAGGTTGAGACTGTTTTACCATTTGCATTGATGATGCGAATCACACCATCCAATGCTTTTTCGGTTTGAAGGGAGAAGGACACCTCACGTTTTTGATTATTTGTAAATTCAAAGTAATCCTTATCCCCAAACGGAATCCCCGTATTGAAATAGTGAGAGGCAATCCATTTATCCTCTTTTTTCGTGAGTGCAAGTGGCTTTGTTGGTACGCCATTTACTAAGGTAGAATCCGCATCCTCATCCACTCGACGATGATCAAATAATGTTAATGCATAAGGTTGAACCGATACTTGACCAAAGTTTATGCTGCTGACCAAGATAAAATAGCCTCGGTCCTTTTTCGCTTGAAACGATGTATTGACATCTGCTGTTCCCATTACACCAAGCAGCAGCTCAAGAATGTTTTCACCAATTCCAAATGGCACCTCTGTCGCCAATTCCTTTGGATCGATTTTCATATTGCCATTTGTATCTTCAATAATAGACCCTGCAAATTTTAGATCTTGCTGAAGCTCTTTTGGTAATTGCTTCAATTCTTCATCTGTAAAAGGAATAGTGGAAAGCAGTAGACTCATCACTTCATCATTACCCTGTTGCTTATAGTAGTAATAATCGATGTCATCTTGATAAATCAGATGATCTTTATAGGTTGTACCTAATTGAAGTGGTTGGGCTTTGCCTTCCTCCTGATTATCTGGATTATAAGTTGCTGGAATATCACCGATTTTACGTGTTTTTAATGTATAAGGATCAACGGAGCGTTCCCCCATATTCATAACCGCGACTACATAGGTTTTATCCTTTTTCAGTGGTACAACCTTTGCATCGTCTTCATTATTGGTTGCTCCAGACAGTAATGCCAGAATGTTTAGACTATCTGTGAGGGAAGCGACAGGTAATAATTCTTTGGCTTCCTCATCATATTCAAAGATTGTGCCAGATGGCATTTGACCTGTGCCTTTGTTAAATTGGAAGCGATAAAGGGCATCCTCAGGTGATTTCAATAAAAAGTAATCTTCATCATAATCTGATTGGAAGTAGGCTGTTTGATCCTCCCCAATATTAAAGCGAAGTGCTTTTTCCATAATTGGCTCAACATCTTCCAATTTTTCTCCACTAAAGGCGTTTGTTAGCATACTTAGCATGGTATCCATGTCATCACGTTTTTTGATGGCACTTGGTGCAATGGATGATGGCTCCTCGTTAGCAGATTCTTCTAGTGAGATACCATCTGCTGGTAGACCATCCTCATCCTTTGGCAGCGTCACAGCTGTACCTTTTAATGTGTAGGGAAGAATGGATTCACTTACCTTTTCTTCTTTTTCAACACCGCCACTGAAGAACATTCCCATCGAAAAGTCCATACTATTGTCATTGGATACACGTAAGACATATTCTTGCTCAGGCATAGCATCAACAATGAGGCTGATATTTTCACCTTTCGCTGTACCATAGGCCATTTGCATTGGATAAGCTTCCATTTCGTCCTCATCTTCCTTGGCTGGCTCAAGCTCTTGTGCTGGTGGCTCCTGTTCGCCTGGCGGTTGCGTTAGTTCCTCCGCTTCTAGTGGCATAAAGTCTTCTTTTAAATAAAGCTCCATTGATGTGGTCACGCCTGGAATTCCTGATAGATCAAATTTTAGTGTTGTTGGTTTTTTAACAGAAAATGTAAAGTAATCTTGGTCTTTTTGCTGATCTGTCGAAAGCAGGGTATAGTCTTTACCTGCTGTACTAAATGGGAATTTTTTAATTTCTTCCCTATTCGTTTGATCTAGTGCATCTACTGGTAGCTCTTTGGTCGTTTGAGCAGTAAAGGTAAAGGTTGATTTACCCTTTAAGCTATAGCTGCCATTATGATCTTTGACACCGACTAATAGCGTACCCTCTTGCTCCGCTTTAAATAGATAGCCCTCCTTTTTGCCTATGCGCACATCATTCACATGAATAGGCTCAACCTCACCAAAATGACTAGTTGGGTAGAAGTATAAATCAAAGGCATAATCATATTTGTCTGCACCTTTTAATGTGAACTGTGCATATTCCTCCGCCTCTAAATCGACCTTGTACCATTTCTTTTCATCAGGCTGCTCAAACACACCCTGTTCTGTATTCAATGTATTTTTAGTCAATACTTTTGCATTTGTAAGACGTTCTTCGACTGTTTCTGAATGATGCTTAGGCAGCTTCTGAAGATCGAATTGCAAGGCTTTAATAGGATCAACAAGCCCATGTCCATACGTGAGATCATAGCCTTTCTCACCTAAATCTTGGGCGGACATTTCGAGAATGGCTTCTATTTCATAGGGCTTTAACTGTGGATATTTTGATTTAAGCAAGGATGCAATTCCTGCCACAACAGGTGATGCCATGGACGTACCACTAAATTTAATAAAGGATGATCCCTTTTTCGCATCATAAACAGTACTATATACATCTTCACCTGGTGCTACAATATCAACAGATGGCCCGTAATTGGAATAGCTGGATAGCTTATTTTTGTTATTTGTTGAGCCGACACTAATGACACCTTCAAAGGAAGCAGGGAAGGAGTATTCATCTGTCGCCTCATTGCCTGCAGCAGCTACAATGGTAATGCCGCTATCAATCGCTTTTTGGACAGCCTCTTGCATAAGTGGAGACTCTCCATAGCCGCCAAGGCTCATATTAATAATATCAGCGCCTTGTTCAATGGCGTATAGAATACCTTGTGCGATTGTGAAATCATCGGCGCCCTCCTTGCCATTAAATACATCAATGGGTAGAAGCTTAGCTTTTGGATGAATGCCATGTCCGCCAATACCATTATCTTTTGCAGCAGCAATAATTCCTGCTACATGTGTACCATGATCGGCTGTATAAGTTGTATTAGCTGGTGCGGCTGCGTTATAGGGCGGTAGTACTTGAGCTTTTAAATCGGGATGCTTAAAGTCCACGCCCGAATCAATCACAGCCACCGTTACTTCATGATCACCTGCTAATTTAAGTGCCCTATCTATTTGTAGCAGGCTTAAATGATACATTTCTTCTGTCTTGGGATCGGTGTCCGTGGCAAATGTATGGTATATATAGCTAGGGGATACGCTTGTAATGCCATCCTGCTGTAAATAGTAAGAGACAGCTTTTTCAAGCGAGACGTCCTTGTTTAACTGAATAACATCATATCCTAATGAAGGAATGGAGCGGAGGACCTTAGCACCAATTTTTTTATGTACATTTTGATCAAGCCCTGCATGCTTAATAACAATTGTATTTTTGCTGATCCATTTTTCGCTATTCTGTGAATTTTGTCCTGTTCGTGTTTGATTACTTGCAAGCATAAGCTGTTCAAGCTTGCCATTCTTTGTAGCAGGCTGTGGGGTCTCCGCAAAGGCAGAGACAGCAGGGACCATTAGTGCAGCAGATGCTACCACAGTGACGGATTTCTTCAACCAATTTCTCAATAACTTTCTCTCCTTCATATGTTAAGTTTGGCCTCCCAATAAACATAAATTTTCAAACCCTTACTTCCGTTCTATTCTAAAGATAGAAGAGTTTTTGCTATCTTCTTACTTAGATGGAAATCATAGTTCTTATTTTTGCCTATTGAACGCCTTGACTATATTTATACGATTAACTAATAGAAAAGTTTCGTAAATGAGGAAAAATTTTCACTGCTGCTTAAATTAGCCCCTGGTCAAACTGTTTAAAGCTGTTGAATAAGTCTGTGTAAATCATCCCTAGAACGAGGTATTGGCTCCTTGCTCGTTAAGATCTTTTTTTCTTGTAATAGCATGGTCATCGCAAAGACCCATGGGCGTTCAAGATGGGCACGTTTTAATAGTTCTTCGTTATAGAATAGAGTGATGGGATCACCATTATAAATGATTGACCCTGCCTCCATCACAATAATTTGCTCTGCCCATTCATAGGCGAGTTGAATATCATGTGTTGCTAATAGAATGGTTCTTTCCCCATCCTCTAATTTTGCTAGGTATTGTAAAACTTGTGTAGCATAATAATGATCCAGACCTGCTGTTGGTTCATCTAATAAGAGAACAGATGGCTCCATTGCTAAAACACCAGCCATCGCCACACGTTTTTTTTGTCCAACACTTAAGAAATGAATCGGCTTATCTAGTAAATTCTCTACCTCTGTTTGTGCAACCGCCCAGGCGATCTTTTCCTCAATTTTTTCAGTAGACCAGCCCAAATTAAGCGGTCCATACGCTATATCTTGCTTGACTGTGCCTGAAAAAAGCTGATGGTCTGCATCTTGAAAGACAATCCCAACCTGTTGACGAAGGGTTCTTAAAGCTTTGCTGCTGTACTGAAGCTTGTTACCCTGAAAAGAAATAGTGCCTGTAGTAGGCTTTAATATCCCGTTAAGATGCTGAAATAACGTAGATTTTCCTGCACCGTTATGTCCAAGGATCGCAATTTTTTTCCCCCTTGGAATTTGCAATGAAATATCTGTGAGCGCTGTTGTGCCATCTGCGTAAATATGGGACAGATGATGAAGTTCAAAATAATAGGCTGTCATGCGAAAAAACCTCCATATACGATAAAGAGTAGAAAAATAAGTGCCATGCCTAGCCAATTTTTCTTGTTATACGAGCTTGCTTCGTGCCAATAGACAGCCTCGCCACCACGTGATTGCATCGCATTGTTAAGCGCTCGACTCCGCTGAAACATCTCCACAAATAATGCTGCTATCAGCATGGATAGTGAACGTAGCCATTGGATAGGTGAATAATAGCCGAGACGTGCTTGCTGGGCGAGGTAAATTTTTTGCATACTAGCTAAAAAAAGAAAAATAAAACGATAGGTTAGCTCTACTAATTCAACTAATAACACTGGAAATCGCCATTGTCGTAAAACATAGCAAATTCCTTGAACTGAGGTTGTTAGGATTAAAAAATATAAGCAACTGATACTACCAAGCACAATAAAAAATAATTGCTGTGCTGCTGTCATACTGGCCTGCCCAATAAAAATCGTCCAATTGCTAAAGGTGAAAGACCAAATGTGAGGAGGTAGCACATGTGTAGATGGTGCAATTGAGATTAAAATGGATACAAGACTAGTGAATAAAAAAAAGGCTGGTAATAGCAATAGTTTTACATAATAGCTTAATGGGATTTTTGCGCCGAAAATGATAAAAGCACTCATTACAAAAAATGTAATGAGTGAAAGCTGTTCATCTCTTAAAATTAGGGATAATAACAATAGTCCTAAGGAAAAGATCATTTTTTCTAGTGGATGAACGTGCGCTAGTTTATTAAGGTAAGCATACTTATCGATTAATAGCATCGTATTTAGCCTTCTTTATGCTTGCCGCGCATATAGCCGATAAAGTAGCCAATAAAGCCTGCGCCAATCGCAGCCTGTAGTACAAATAGTAAGCTTTCAATTTCACCACTAGGCGGCTCCCATAAACTTTCAAACCATGGTTCATAATCCTTATTAATTTCGCCAATGGCTGCTTCGGCCTCACCATCAGCACCACCGAACTCTGCACCCTTTTGAATAAACAGGGGGATAATGGCTAACAGGACAACAATGGCTAATAGTAATAAAGTACGTTTCATCTTAGTGTGCCTCCTTTGCTGAGAAAACACGTAATGCCTTTAATTCGCTAATATTATATTTTTTCAAGAAGTTCATCACAATCACTGTTAAAATCCCCTCACTAATGGCTAATGGAATTTGTGTTAAAGCAAAAATACCTGCGAATTTTGTGAAGGATGCGGCGAAGCCACCCACCTCAGAAGGGAAGGCAAGTGCTAGCTGTACAGAAGTCACAACATATGTGCCTAAGTCGCCAAGCATGGCAGCGAAGAACACAGCTAATGAAAACGACAAACCTATTTTTTGTGCCCCTTTAAAGACAAAATACACGATAAAAGGACCTACGATCGCCATTGAAAAGGCATTTGCTCCTAACGTTGTAAGACCCCCATGTGCTAAAAGTAAAGATTGGAATAATAAAACAATCGTGCCGATCACACTCATGGCAAGCGGGCCAAATAAAACGGTACCAAGTCCCACACCTGTAGGATGCGAGCAGCTCCCTGTAACAGAGGGAATTTTTAAGGCAGATAACACAAACGCAAAGGCTCCTGAAAGACCCAGCATCATTTTGGTTTCTGGGTTTGCTTCGATTGTTTTTCGAATGGAACGCAATCCTAGTACAATAAAGGGAATAGAGATAACCCACCAAAAAATAGCCCATTCAATTGGTAAAAAACCTTCCATGATATGCATGGCAAAAGCTTGTTTTGGCACCATTAAATATGCCACTAAAAAATAACTACATTTCCACCAAGAAAGCTTCAATATTTTTCCTCCTCACTATGAAATAGATTGTAAAAATATGACGGGCGGAGAAATGCTTTTTGCGTATTTAGACTTTCGCATGATTCCATAAGTATCCTGCTGCTCGCTCAACAGGCTGTTTGGCTGCGTCCATACAAAAAGCACTTCTCCGCTACAGGAAAAGTGCATACTAAAAGAGCAAAAACATGCGTATCTGCTAAGTTGCACACCTATCCTCGTAGGCTGAAACGGTCACGTATTTTCGGCAGGTCTCCTGGCTCTAGTTCATTGTTTTATAGGCCTTCCCATCCGTTGGACAGTGGCAATTTCTATATAACTCCCTATTACAGTGGCGGGACCGCGTCGGACTTACACCGACTTCCCTTTTAAGTAAAATAACAAGTATTTTACACCGAAAAATATAGAATTGTGAGATTTCACGACAAATTGTAACATGCATTTCCATAAATATGCTATACTTTTTATGAAATTTTTTCGAATTGGGCGTCAATGTCAAAAATTCTGATAACCAAAACTGATAAAATTATCACAATTTGTTAAAGAAATATTGAAATTTTAAAATAATAAGCTATGATAGAGACAGTTTTCTATTCAAAGATAACGCTAATAATTTCATATAAAAACATCAATAAGTGCTCAAATTTTCGAGATAATAGGGAAATTGGTGAAAGTCCAATACAGCCCCCGCTACTGTAATAGCTGATGAAATCACAAAGCCACTTGTGCAAACTGGGAAGGCGTGAAAGTAAGATGAAGCTTAAGTCAGGAAACCTGCTTAGTTGATTGTGCATGCAAACTTTTCGGAGGGAGAAGTTGGAGCAAAAGCGGGTACCAGCATTTTATTCGTTTTTAACAAGCTTCTATAAAACCTTTACTCTCAAGCGAAGAGTAAAGGTTTTTTCTTTTCCAAAACAGCAAATGAAGGGAGCGATTAGATGACAACATGGAATTTAGAGGGGATGCAAACACATCTCTTTATTTGCAACGGCAGTAGCTGTATGAAAAAGGATGCGGAGGACATTACACAAGCCATTCGAGATGAAATACAGCGACAGGCACTTGATCAAGAAATACATACGACAAGAACACGCTGTAATGGACGATGTAAGGATGCTTGCGTTGTCATTGCCTATCCGCAGGGCAATTGGTATCGTGTGCCATCAACAGAGCATGCGAGAGCACTTGTACAAGACTTACATCATGAATCTTTATACAAGGAGCATGTTTTTACATTGCGTGAAGGTATATTACAGCGTACAGCACAAACAACGGCTATTAAAGGGATTGAAAAGGTGAAAGAGAGGTAGCAAGATGGCACAAAAAGGGAAAATTTTCGTCGTGGGCTTTGGACCTGGAGATTTTAAGCATATTACGACACGTGCTGTAGAGGCATTGCAACAAAGTGATATGATTATTGGCTACAAAACCTATGTAGAGCTTATTCAAGATTTAGTCAATGCCAAATCGATTGTTAGTACAGGCATGACAGAGGAGGTTTCACGTGCACAGGAGGCTGTACGTCAAGCGGAGGCTGGTAGCATTGTCTCTGTGATTTCTAGTGGAGATGCAGGCGTTTATGGCATGGCAGGCTTAGTGTATGAGGTGTTAATTGAGTTAGGCTGGACAGAAGCAACAGGCATTGAAGTTGAAATTGTACCAGGGATTTCAGCGATTAATTCATGTGCTAGTTTACTAGGAGCCCCGATTATGCATGATGCTTGTACCATCAGTTTAAGCGACCATTTAACACCCTGGAATTTAATTGCCAAGCGTGTAGAGGCAGCAGCGATGGCAGATTTTGTCATTGCGCTCTACAATCCCAAAAGTGGTCGACGTACAAGACAAATTGCCGAGGCACAGCGCATTCTTTTAGAATATCGTTCACCTGATACACCTGTTGGACTTGTGAAAAGTGCCTATCGTGAGCGTCAAGAAGTTACGATGACAACATTAGCCGAAATGCTAGAGCATGATATTGGTATGCTAACAACTGTGATTATTGGGAATTCATCGACATTTTTCTATGATAATAAAATGATTACACCGCGTGGCTATCAACGAAAATATACACTTGGTGAAGAGAAGCAGCCATTACGTCCGCATCAGCGCCTACGTGAGGAAAATGAGCCATGGGCAATGAATCAGGAAACAGGGGAGGCTCGTGGGGACTTTGCGGCTGATCCCAATGCAGGACGTAATCATAAACCCAGTGTAGCCGCTACGCCAAAGCCGAAAAAAACAGCATTGGAAATGGCTACAGCGGCGCTTGCAATGGTGAAAGGTACAAGTGCGATACAGGTAACACCCAAGCTTGTCCAGCAAAAAATTGAAGCTATTTTTGAGTTAGCCGTCAGTCCAGGGGTTGCCAATAAATTTTTTACACCACAGCAAATGACGACGTTAGCAGAGGTCGTTGGCGAACATGGCACGATGGAATATACACCAGAGCATCAGATCCATTTGAAAATCCCAACAACGGAGCCAGATCACATTACCGAAAAGCTACAGGCAGTAGGCTTTTTATTAGCGCCTATCGGTGATGTTGCCACACTAAAGGCTTGCGATTTTTGTTATGGCGAAAAGGCTGATTCCATTCCCTATGCAGAAGAAATTCAGGAAAAGCTAGGGGGCATGTCTTTGCCGAAAACATTAAATATTGGCTTTAATGGCTGTGGTATGGCCTGTTATCGTGCCGTGTTTGATGATATTGGTATTGTGTATCGCAAAAGCAAGTTTGATGTTTTCATAGGGGCAAAGCCAGTAGGTCGTACAGCACATGCAGCACAGCCTGTTGTAGAAGGATTAGAGCCTGACCAGCTAGTGCCATTGCTTACGGATATTATTGAAGAATACAAAGCGAATGCTCATCCAAATGAGCGCCTATTCAAATATTTTAAACGTGTGAAAAAAATACTGCATTTTACCTATCAAGATATGTCTTCCAAAATAAAAGTAGAGCCCGCTCCATGTGGCGACTAGTGAGGAGTAATAGAGATGAAAGCAATTTTATTTGTCGGCCATGGTAGCCGTTTAGCAGCAGGAAATGAGGAGGTACGCACATTTATTGCGCAAATGACACCGCGTATTGACCCACAATTTTTAGTGGAAACCTGTTTTCTTGAATTTGCCTCGCCAAATATTGAAGAGGGTATTACAAACTGCGTGAAGAAGGGGGCAACAGAGGTTCATGTTATCCCTATTATTTTACTCCATGCGGGTCACTCTAAGCTTCATATTCCAGCAGAAATTGAGCATGCACGTGAACATTATCCAAACATCACCTTCACATATGGTCAAACAATTGGTATTCATGAGGAGATATTTGGCATTTTACAGGATCGTCTAGCAAACATTGGCTTTAACACAGAGCAAGAGCAGCAGGATACCGCGATTTTATTAATTGCACGTGGTGGCAGTGATCCAGAGGCAAATGGTGATTTTTATAAAATAACACGTCTCTTATGGGAAAAGCTACCTGTAAAATATGTGGAAAGTGCTTTTATGGGGGTAACAGATCCACTTGTTGAAGAAGGAATGGAGCGCTGTGTTAAATTAGGTGCTAAAAAGATTATTATGCTGCCGTACTTTTTATTCACAGGCATTTTAATGGAACGCATGAATGGCATGTGTGAAAAGTTCAATAAGCAGTATCCAGATTGTGCTATTCAAATTGCTGATTATTTTGGCTACCATGAACGTCTGCAAAATGTGTTATTAGAGCGTATTGAACAGGCAGTAAATGGTACATCAACAGGCATGCAAGATTTAGAGAATTACCGTGCTTATGCGGCAGTACATGGTCATGCACATCATCACCACCATCATGATCATGACCACCATCACCATCATCACGACCATGATCATCATATAGAGGAGTCTGTAAAATGATTTTTATGTTAGCAGGAACGAGTGATGCCAGAAGCCTCGCCCTCAACTTGCAGCAGGCAGGTTATCCTGTCACAGCTACAGTTGTTACCGAATCAGCAGCCGCTAGTCTTGCTGATGCTGGCTTGCCGCATTTAATCGGTCGACTGACGGCTGATGAAATGGCAGCAATTATGACAGAGCAGGGCTATCAATTAGTAGTAGATGCCTCCCATCCCTTTGCGGAAGAGGCCTCTAAAAATGCGATGGCAGCAGCCAAACAAGCACAAATTCCTTATATTCGCTATGAGCGTGTACATGAGCATTATGCCCATCCATTGATTACCGTTGTGAAGGATTATGAGGAAGCCGCTCAGCTAGCGGCACAAAAGCGCGGGGTTATTATGCTGACAACAGGCAGTAAGACGCTCGCGACCTTTACAAAGGTGTTACACGGCTTAGACAATACAAGAGTGATCGCGCGTATGCTGCCACGACTGGACAATATGGAAAAATGTGAGGCACTTGGCGTGGCACAGCGAGATATTGTAGCGATTCAAGGTCCGTTTACAAAGGAGTTAAATGAAGCGCTATTTCGTCAATATGGGGTAACATTAATGATTACCAAGGAAAGCGGCAAAGTTGGCTCAGTGGATGAGAAGCTAGAGGCGGCGCTTGCTTGTAATATTGAAACGATTTTAATTGCAAGACCAAATATTCAATATGGCCAACAATATTCAACCTTTGAAGACGTTTTACAGGCTGTACAAAAAACACTTTAGGAGGCATTTTTCATGGATTTTAAAACAGATTTCAAACCACTAACAGTAGACCCAGATAAAATTTACGATTATAGCTTTTCAATTATTGCAGAGGAAATGGGCGAGCATGACTTTTCGGAAGACGAGTGGAAGGTTGTGCGCCGTATTATCCATGCATCGGCAGATTTTGAGCTAGGTCGTAGCGTCATCATTACACCAGGCGCGATTGAAGCGGGCATTAAATCCATTCTTGCAGGGCGACATGTTATTGCAGATGTGCAAATGATTGAAAGTGGCTCTGGTAAGAAGCGCTTCCAAAAGCATGGAGGAGATTTACATTGTTATATTGCAGATGAAGATGTGTCGATTGAAGCGAAAAAACAAAATACAACGCGTGCCATTATTTCAATGCAAAAGGCAGCGAAGCTCCATGAAGGTGGTATTTATGCAATCGGTAATGCCCCAACAGCATTGCTTGAATTAATTCGTTTAATAAAAGAAGGTCTAGCAAAGCCTGATTTAATTATTGGCATGCCTGTTGGTTTTGTATCAGCGGCTGAATCAAAGGAAGAGCTACTGAAATTAGAAGGGATTCCATATATTACGAATGTTGGTCGTAAAGGCGGCAGTACAGTGACGGTAGCCGCTTTAAACGCTGTTTCACTTTTAGCGGATGAACAGGCCAAAAAATAATGGAGCGCAAGCCTAAAAAGGACCCTAAGGACATGCGTCACGGTTACACAACAGGGGCCTGTGCAACTGCGGTAACAAAGGCTGCATTGCTTGCCTTAATTACCAAGGAAGAGCAAGAAACAAGCACGATCCATTTACCAATTGGGCGAGATGCAACCTTTACCATTGAAAAATGCATATTTGAACAAAATGCAGTTAGCTGTGAAACGATTAAAGATGCAGGCGATGATCCTGATGCCACACATCAGGCACTCATTGTTAGCACGGTGAGCTGGGCAGATACACCTGGGATTCATTTAGATGGAGGGATTGGCGTCGGGCGTGTCACAAAGCCTGGCCTGCCAGTGCCTGTCGGAGAGGCAGCCATTAATCCTGTGCCCCGTAAAATGATTTATAGCACGGTCCAAGGTGTGTTGGACGAATTTCACATTACTCGAGGCGTAAATGTGGTTATTTCTGTACCGAAGGGTGAAGAAATTGCTAAAAAAACGTTAAATGGGCGGCTTGGTATACTTGGAGGCATCTCGATTTTAGGCACAAGGGGAACCGTCGTGCCTTTTTCGAGTTCTGCCTATATGGCAAGTATTGTGCAGGCGATTAGCGTGGCAAAAGAGGCTGGCTGTGACCATTTAGTGGTCACTACGGGTGGTCGCAGTGAAAAATTTGCAATGCAGCAATATCCAAATTTACCAGAAGAAGCCTTTATTGAAATGGGCGATTTTGTTGGCTTTACCTTAAAGCATTGCAAACGTCTAGGCATGAAGCAGGTGTCGCTTGTTGGTATGATGGGCAAGTTTTCGAAGGTTGCGCAAGGAGTAATGATGGTGCATTCCAAAAGCGCACCGATTGATTTTCCTTTTTTAGCACAGCTAGCAGCAGATAGTGGCGCAGATGAAGCAACGATTGCCGAAGTACGACATGCCAACACAGCGTCACAAGTCGGAGAAATTATGATGGCAAAGGGCTATCATGCGTTCTTCCATCATTTATGTGAGGCTTGCTGCTATTCCTCCTTACATCATATAAAGGGTGGTCTAACACTTTCCACATCGATCTATTCGATGCAGGGACAATTACTAGGAAGGGCTGATAATATTGCATCGATCGATGAAGTTAATTGGGATCGGGGATAACGGATTAGCAAGCTTACTACCACAATACCTCCAATGGATTGAGGATAGTGAGGTGCTTGTTGGAGGTGAGCGTGTTCTCGATTTTTTCCCAGCTTATACAGGTGAAAAGATTGTTATTAAAGGTGGTCTTTCGTCACTTGTTGAACGCTTAGCAAATGAAACAAAAAAAACAGTCATTTTAGCATCAGGTGATCCGTTATTTTATGGGCTTGGTGGCTATTTAGCGAAAAAGCTGAAACTAGAGGTGTATCCGTATATAAGCTCCATCCAGCTTGCCTTTGCAAAGATGGGCGAAAGCTGGCAGGATGCTTATGTGACAAGTATTCATGGCCGTTCTATGAAGGGCTTGGCACAGCGCATCAATGGTAAAAAGAAAGTAGCACTGTTAACAGATGCCGATAATAGCCCAAATGCGCTCGCTCGTTATTTAAAGCATTTTGGATTAACAGAATACCGCGCGTTTGTGGCGGAAAATTTACAGGGTGAAAACGAAAAAGTTGGCTGGTATTCGCTCGATGAATTGGAAACGGCTATGTTTTCCCCATTAAATGTTGTGATTTTACAGCAAACCTTTGAGCCAAAGCGTTATACACTTGGTATTGCTGATGAAGAGTTCTCACAGCGCAAGCCAGATAAAGGGCTGATTACGAAAAAAGAAATCCGTGTGTTAAGCTTGCAGGCCATGCAGTTACAAAAAGATAGCATTATTTGGGATATTGGTACATGCACAGGCTCGATGGCAATAGAGGCTGGTAAGCTTGCACCTGAAGGACAAGTATTTGCGGTGGAGAAAAATGCACCTGATTTAGAAAATTGTCTCCAAAATCAACAGAAATTCCGAGTTGATATTACAGCGATTCATAGTAAAGCACCGGAGGGACTAGACAGCTTCCCAGATCCTGATGCTATTTTCATCGGTGGCACAGGTGGTGAGATGGTGGAGTTATTACAATTATGCTGTAACCGTCTAAAGCCATATGGTCGCATTGTGTTAAATGCTGCAACTATTGAAAATTTATATAAGGCTGTGGAGGCCTTTAAAGCCTGTGGTTTTGCTGTTGATATTTTACAGGCACAGCTTGCGCGCAGTAAACCAATCTTAGATATGACACGCTTTGTCCCATTAAATCCAATCTATATTATTTCGGCTTATCGAAAGGAAGAAAATCATGACTAATTTAGGTGTTTTATACGGCTTGGGCGTTGGTCCTGGCGATCCAGAATTAATTACAGTAAAGGCATTCCGTGTGATTCAGGAATCATCAGTTATTGCCTATCCGAAAAAGCTAAAAGGCAGTAAAAGCTATGCCCATCGTATTGTTGATGTCTATATTAATCCAGAGGAAAAGGATATGCTTGGGCTTGTTTTCCCGATGACAAAGGATGAGGCTGTTCTTGAGCGTGAATGGACAAAATCAGTGGCGCTTGTCTATGAAAAATTACAGCAGGGCAAGGATGTTGCCTTTGTAACAGAGGGTGATCCGCTATTATATAGTACGTTTATCCATATGATGAAGCTGATGCAGGAAAAGCATCCAGAGGTAGAAATTCGTACAGTTCCAGGTATTTCTTCGTTCAATGGCTCCGCCTCACGCTTAGGCATTGCATTGGCGGACGGCGATGACCGTGTAGCCATTATTCCAGCCCATGATAATTACGAGGCAATGCGTGAAGCGATTGAAAGTCATGATGCCGTGGTCTTTATTAAAGTAGCAAAAGTCATTGATTTAATGCTTGAGGTGCTACGTGATTTAGATTTACTGGATAAAGCATCTGTCGTGACAAAGGTAACATCTGATGAAGAGATTATTTGGGATGTACGTGAGCTAGATGGTGTCGATTTAGAATATTTAACATTAATGGTGGTGCGTAAATAAATGAAGAAAATCTATATTGTCGGCGCGGGTCCTGGTGATCCCGATTTAATTACAGTCAAAGGCTTACATATGCTACAAACAGCGGATGTTGTCATGTATACAGATTCATTAGTGAGTGAAGACCTCATTGCCAAAGCAAGCTCAGATGCAGAGGTGATTCGCACGGCTGGTATGCATTTAGAGGAAATGGTTGCTGTGATGGTGGACCGTGTCAATGCAGGAAAAACAGTTGCACGTATGCATACAGGTGACCCTGCGATGTATGGGGCAATTATGGAGCAGGTAGCACTCTTAAAAAAGGAAGGCATTGGCTATGAGGTTATTCCAGGCGTGAGCTCTGTCTTTGCATCAGCAGCGGCAATTGGCGCGGAGCTAACAATTCCAGATTTAACGCAAACCCTTATTTTAACACGTGCCGAAGGGCGTACACCTGTGCCAGAATTTGAAAAGCTACATGATTTAGCGAGCCATCATTGTACGATTGCCTTATTCCTAAGTGCGACGCTTACCAAAAAAATTGTCAAGGAACTACAAAGTGCAGGTTGGGCAGATGAGACACCCGTAGCCGTTATTCAACGAGCTTCATGGCCCGATCAAAAAATCGTACGAACGACTTTAATCGAATTAGATGAAGCGATGCGTGTGAATGGTATTCGTAAGCATGCGATGATTTTAGCAGGCTGGGCATTAGACCCGAACATTCATGATAAAGATCAATATCGTTCGAAGTTATATGATGCAAGCTTTACACATGGCTTTAGAAAAGGTGTGAAGACAAGTGATTGAGTTACAAGAGGGTGTGTTACCAGAGGTTGAGCAACGTAATCCTTATGCCGTTGTAGCCATTACGAAGCATGGTGTCCAAATAGGACGTCGTCTGCAGCAAACCTTTGCAGCAAGCGATTTATATTATATGAGTAAATTTGAACAAGGCGATGAAGAAGAAAAGCATATTCAACTATTTACAGGAACAGTGCGCCTGCTATTGCCAACACTATTTAAGCAATATAAAGGGTTGATTTTAATTATTTCACTAGGCGCAGTAGTACGCATGATTGCCCCTATTTTAAAGGATAAAAAAACCGATCCTGGTGTTGTCGTCATTGATGATCGAGGCGAAAATGTTATTAGTGTTTTGTCAGGGCATCTTGGTGGAGCAAATGAACTGACACATGAGGTAGCAGCGGCACTTGATGCTAACCCGATTATTACAACGGCTTCTGATGTGCAAAAGACCATTCCTGTTGATTTGTTTGGCGCACGCTTTGGCTGGGTCTGGGATAGTGCCGATAAATTAACGCCTGTTAGTGCCTCTGTTGTCAATGAGGAGCACGTTGCCATTGTGCAGGAAGCGGGTGAGCGTGATTGGTGGATGCGTGATACGCCAATGCCAGAGCAAATTAAAATCTATCCATCTACACAGGCAGCGATAGAGGCGAAACCACATGCCACGTTATTCATTACAGATCGGATTATTGAGCCAGCGGAAGAAGTGCTATTGGAAAATGGCGTGATTTATCGACCTAAATCAATTATCTTAGGGATGGGCTGTAATCGTGGAACCTCTGTAGAGGAAGTTGAACAAGTCATTGATGAAACATTGGCGGAGCTTAAGCTTTCGAAAAAAAGCGTAAAGGCATTATGTACCATTGATCTAAAGAAGGATGAGCAATGCTTTTTAGAGATTACCAAGAAATATGATTGGGAATTTATCACCTATACACCTGCTGAATTAAATGAAATCGACTTCCCATCTCCTTCTGAAACGGTCTTTAAATATACAGGTGCATATGGTGTAAGCGAACCCGCGGCTATGCGCTATGCGAAGGTTGATTCACTGCTATTAGAAAAGAAAAAATCAGGCAATGCTACGATTTCTGTTGCTAGATTGCAATTTTAAGGAGGACACCCATGCAAACAAATCGTTTTGTGCTAGCTGGTACAGGCAGTGGTGTAGGGAAAACAACCTTTACAATTGGGCTGATGAAGGCGCTACAAAATAAAGGTAACATTGTTCAAGGCTTTAAATGCGGTCCTGATTATATCGACCCTACCTATCATACGGCTGTAACAGGAAGGATATCACGCAATATTGATAGCTGGATGTTTTCACATGAAGCTGTACGCGATATTGTAGCACGTGCAAGCAAGGATGCGGATGTGGCAATTATTGAAGGGGTTATGGGTTTTTATGATGGTAAAAGTCCGTTATCAGATACTGGCTCTGCTGCAGATATTAGTGTTGTCACAGAGAGCCCTGTGATTTTAATTGTCAATTGTGCAAGTATGGCTAGAAGCGTTGCAGCAGTTGTCAAGGGCTTCCAATTACTATCCGATAAGCCCAATATCGTTGGGGTAATTGCTAATCAGGTCGGCAGCGTTGGGCATTATGAGATCGCAAAGGCAGCGATTGAGCAAGAATGTGGCATTCCTGTTATTGGCTATTTAAAGCGTGAGGAGGGCATTGATATCCCGAGCCGTCATTTAGGCTTAGTGCCAGCGATTGAACGCGGAGAGCTAGATTCATTTTTTGATAAACTAGGTGACCTCATGGCAGAAACCATTGATTTGGATCAATTACTTGATTTAACGAAGGCTCCTATTTTACAAGAATCAGGGCAGCTATTTGCAGCAAAGCCACCTCAAAATATTGTCATTGCTGTGGCAAGAGATGCTGCCTTTAATTTTTATTACGAGGAAAACTTGGCTTTATTACGTGCAAAGGGTGCAACATTGCAATTTTTCTCACCGCTTGCTAATGAGCCTGTGCCAGCGGAGGCAGATGGCTTATATATTGGGGGTGGCTTCCCAGAGGAATTTGCGGCAACACTTGCCAACAGCATAGTGGCGAAAGATTCGATACGTCAAGCGATTGCCAAGGGACTGCCAACATTAGCGGAATGCGGTGGCTTTATGTATTTAACAGAGGCAATTACCAATAGCGAAGGTGAACGTTACGATATGGTAGGCGTGATCCCTGGTGAGGTAGCGATGCAAACAAAGCTAGCAGCACTTGGCTATCGTGAAATTTTCGGTACAATAGGTAATTTTTTAATCGGTGCAGAGGAGCAAGCGAAGGGCCATGAATTCCACTATTCTAAATATAGTGGCGCTCATAACACACCGGCATATGAAACAATTGGGCGCTTTGGCAAAAAGCAAGAAGGCTATCAAGCAGAAAACTTGGTGGCAGGCTATACACATTTTCATTTTGTATCAAACCCAAAGCTCGTTGACAATTGGTTAACAGCTTGTAAGAAGGTGAAGAAGCATGACTAATTATTTTCCCATTCATATCAATCTTGACTATAAAACAGTTGTGATTGTTGGCGGTGGTCACGTCGCAACACAGAAGGTAACGTCCCTATTGCCAACAAAGGCACATATCGTGATTGTTAGCCCAATACTACATGACACTTTACAGCCGCTTGCTGATTCAGGGCAAATTACATGGCAGCAAAAAGAATTTGAACCAAGTGATTTAGATGATGCCATCCTTATTATTGCGGCAACAAATGTGACAGCTGTGAATGAAGCAGTGCAAGAGGCAGCCCAGCATTGGCAGCTTGTGAATCGAACAGATGCACAAAACGAAAGTGATTTTATTACGCCAGCTACTGTGCGCCGTGGTCCTTTTGTATTAACGGTTTCGACATCAGGCGCAAGCCCAGGATTAGCGCGCAAAGTAAAAGCAGAGTTAGCCGAGCAATTTGATGAGGCATATGATGACTATGTCTGCTTTTTACAACAGGCACGTTTAATGATTGCTGCCAAGTACGAGAAAGGTCCACAAAGACGTGCAGCATTACAAGCATTGCTAGAGCCAAGCATCCTTGAATGGACAAGAAATGGTGAAACGCAAAAGCGCGAAGCCTATTTACAACAATTATTGATAGGAGAACAGCAATGAAGAATGGAATCGTCTATATCGTTGGGGCAGGTCCTGGAGACCCAAAGCTTATTACTGTATATGGCCTAGAATGCATTCAAAAGGCTGATGTCATTGCCTATGATCGACTGGTCAATCCTGCATTGCTCAAGCATGCGAAAAAGGATGCAGAACTTGTTTATTGTGGTAAATTACCTGGCAAGCATCATCTGATTCAAGATGAAATTCATGCGCTACTTGTAGAGAAAGCACAGCAAGGCAAAATCGTTACACGTCTGAAAGGCGGCGATCCATTTGTGTTTGGACGTGGTGCTGAGGAAGCGGAAATTTTAAAAAATCATGGCATTGCCTATGAAATTATTCCTGGCATTACAGCAGGTATCGCAGCACCAGCCTATGCAGGTATTCCTGTGACACATCGAGACTTTGCAACAAGCTTTGCAATTGTCACAGGACATGGTCGTGAGGAAAAGGGGCAAGATTTTTTAAATTGGCCAGCACTAGCAACAGGCATTGATACGGTGGCCTTTTATATGAGCGTTGGCAATATTGCCTATATCGCTCGAAAATTAATCGAACATGGACGCAAGGCAACAACCCCTGTCGCGGTCATTGAGTGGGGAACAACTGCACAGCAGCGTACAATTACAGGCAGATTAGATGAAATTGCCAGCATTATTGAACGACAAGGGTATCATAATCCTTCCATGATTGTTGTTGGTGAAGTCGTCAATGTACGTGAAAAAATCCAATGGTTTGAAGAGCAAGGACTTGCTTTTTCGTAAAGCAGAAGGAGGAGGAAGCATGACAACTATAATGGAAGCGTTACAAAAACGTCGAGCAATTCGCAATTACACAGCACAGCCAGTTGAGAAAGAAAAAATTGAACAAATCTTACAGGCTGCAACCTATGCACCAAATGACCGAATGCGTGAGCCTTGGCATTTTTATGTGATTCAAGGTGAAGCGATGCAGCATTATGAGGACATGGCGACTAGCTATTTACAGGAACGCTTCCCAACAAAGCCTCATTTAGTGGAAAGTTCTTTAAAGGTTGTACAAACAACACCTGTTGCGATTGTTGTGACAGCCGCGATGGTAGAAGGGGATGCTGATGCGACACAGGATAATATTTTTGCTGTCTGTAGTGCAATTATGTCCATGTGGCTAGCAGCAGAGGAGCTAGGACTTGGCTTTGTCTGGCGTACACGTGGCGTTGGACTTGTCCATGATCCACGCATGCATGCATTTATCGGTGCTAGCGATACGGAAAAAGTAGTTGGAACAATTTTTATTGGCTATCCAGAGGAGCAGGAGCTTGGCGCTAAGAAGCGCACATCCTTTGAAGAAAAAACAACTTGGCTGTAAGGAGGCTAAACACATGGCTAGAAAAGGCTTGTTTTTAGTTTATACAGGCGAAGGAAAAGGTAAAACAACAGCATCTCTTGGCGTGACATTACGCGCGGTTGGTCGTGGCTTACGTGTGCGCTATATGCAATTTATCAAATCACCAGAGCGTACGTATGGCGAGCAAATTGCCCTGCGTAAGCTTGGCGTGGACATGGAGCAACTGGGCATTGGCTTTACATGGACAAAGACGCCTGAGGAGCATCGCGTTGCATTAGCAAAGGCATGGAAAAAAACAAAGGCTGCCTTGCAGGATGACAGCATTGATTTATTAGTGCTGGATGAGTTAAACAATGCGCTTGCCATTACAAAGTTTCCTATTGATGATGTCCTTCCACTGGCAGAGGTGATCGACGCCATTAAGCAACGTCCAGCAACCATGCATTTAGTGGTGACAGGCAGAAGTGCTAACCCTGCGCTGCTGGCGATGGCTGATTTAGTGTCAACCATTGATGCCACCAAGCATTATTACGATGAAGGTATTCCAGCAGTAAAAGGGCTTGAATTTTAAGCTATTTGCTATGATAAAAAATACCCGCGTTACATCAATTACGACGGAGGAAAAAGAATAATGCCAGCTAAATCAATTATGATTCAAGGAACAGCCTCTGATGTTGGAAAAAGTATGATTTGTACAGCATTATGTCGTATCTTTTCAGATGATGGCTTTCAGGTAGTGCCGTTTAAATCGCAAAATATGGCACTTAATTCATTTGTAACACAGGATGGCGGAGAAATTGGTCGTGCACAGGGTGTACAGGCAGAGGCAGCCCGCGTTGTCGCAACAACGGATATGAACCCTATTTTGCTAAAGCCAAAGCAAGATATGATGTCTGAAGTCATTGTGCATGGCAAGCATTTTTTAAATATGGATGCTAAAAGCTATCGCAATAACTTTGTGCAGGAGGCAATGCCGATTGTTGAAAAATCAGTGCGTACACTCCAACATACATATGATGTGATGGTCCTAGAGGGTGCGGGAAGTCCAGCGGAAATTAATTTAAAGGACCGTGATATTGCCAATATGCGAATGGCCCATTTAGCAGATGCTGCGGTCGTGCTTGTTGCCGATATTGATCGTGGCGGTGTCTTTGCTTCCATTATTGGCACATTGGCTTTACTGGATGAGGCGGAGCGAGCACGTGTCAAAGGGCTGATTATTAATAAGTTTCGAGGTATGCGAGAATTATTGGATGATGGTCTTGAATGGGTAGAGCGTGAAACCGGCATCCCGGTGCTTGGTGTTATTCCCTATTTAGATGTCAAGATCGAAGCGGAGGATTCGCTTGCTTTATCATCCCTGCGTTTTAAAAAGCCAAAGCCAGGTGAGTTTGCCGTAGACGTAGCCATGATTCGTTTACCACGTATTTCAAATTTTACAGATATTGATCCATTTTTTGATGAGCCTGAGGTAGGCGTCCGATTAATTGGCAATGTGCAGGAGCTTGGCACGCCAGATTTACTTATACTGCCAGGAACAAAAAGTACCATGGATGATTTAGCATGGTTAAGGGCACAGGGCTTTGATCAGGCAATTACAAACTTACGTCAGCATGGTACAAAAATTATTGGTATTTGTGGTGGCTTCCAAATGCTTGGCGAAACATTATTGGACCCAGATGCAGTGGAAGGAAATGGGGAGTCGGCTGAAGGGCTTGGATTATTGCCGATGGAAACCATTTTTGTTGGGGATAAAAAGACTGTGCAAATGACGGGCATGAGAGGACAGGATATATTGACAGGCTATGAAATCCATCTAGGGCGTACAAAAATTTTACGTGATGAAGTATCGCCATTTCTTCACCTTGAGGATGGACGCGTAGATGGTGCGATTAGTCACGATGAGCAAGTGATTGGCACGTATTTCCATGGATTATTCCATAATCGTCCCTTTACCCGCCAGCTTGTCAATGAAATCCGATTAACAAAGGGATTAGTCGCTTTACCAAGTGATGTAAAAAGCGATGCACAGCGCAGAGAGGATGCCTACAATATGCTAGCTAGCCATGTACGTGCCAATCTCGATATGAAAAAAATATATGAAATTTTATCGTTAGAGGTATCTGTATGACAAGAAAAGGACCATTAGCTATTAATTATGAGGCATTATGGCAGGAGGGTATGAAGGATTGGCATGGTCATATGCCTGTGCGGATGGTCGATGATCAGCTTGAGGAGCAATTTTGGGCACAGTCGGTTGCACGGAAAAAAATAGGCTACACCGATCCGTATGCTGCAAAAATTTTTCAGGAGCTTCAAAAGCACATTGAGCCTCAGCATTCCGTAGTAGAAATTGGCCCTGGATGGGGGAATTATACATTTCCATTAGCCGAGCGAGTAGACAAGCTGACATGCGTAGATAGCTCCGAAAGCATATTGCAATACTTACAGCAATATATCCCTAGTCAGCATGTCTCTTATGTGCATGCAAAGTGGGAACAGCTAGCTGAGAATGATATCGAGCCACATGATATTGTTTTAGGCATCAATTGCTTTTATCGGATGTATGAAATTAAAAATGCCTTATACCATATGAATCGTCTGGCCAAAAAGCGGGCGATTATTGGCATGACAACAGGCCCAATTCAACCACATTATGAATATTTATACGAAAAATATGGCTATGCGATTAAATACCCACGTAGAGATTATATTGAGTTTTTAAATTTACTGTATGAAATGGATATTTATGCGGATTGTCAAATCATTCCGTTAGAGCGTGTCTATGAATATAATAGCTATGAGCAGCTTGTAACAACACAAAGCAAGAAAATACTAAGTACAGACTTCCAGCAAGCACATGTGGAGGAGTCTCTTGCACCTTTTATTGAAGAAAAAAATGGACGTTATTATTATCGTCATGATTTTCATGCGGCACTTGTGTCATGGCAACCAAAATAAGAGACAAACCTTTGGGGAAAGCTATTTTTCCAAAGGTTTTTCTTATTGGTATAGATAGGGTACAATAAAACGATAGAACAAGAAATGAGGTGGCAGATGTGCAGCTACATTTTTTAGGAACAGGCGCAGGGATGCCTTCAAAAGATCGTAACACGAGTGCTTTAATGGTGAAGCTACTGGATGAAATAGGAGAACTATGGTTATTTGACTGTGGGGAGGCAACACAGCATCAAATTTTACATACCTCATTAAAGCCAAGGAAAGTCACTAAAATTTTTATTACCCATTTACATGGCGATCATATTTTTGGCTTACCAGGCTTTTTAAGCTCACGTTCCTTTCAAGGAGGCAATGACCCCTTAACAATTTTTGGTCCTGCAGGTCTACAGCACTGGGTGGAGCAAACATTGGCATTATCCAATACCCATTTAACATATCCTCTACATTTTGTCGAAGTACAGGAGGGCGTAATGTTGGAGGATGAGCATTTTACAGTTTACGCAAAGGCGCTGCGACATGTGATACCATGTTATGGCTATCGTATTGAGCAAAAGCCTTTACCTGGTGAATTGCTGATTGAAAAGGCACAAGCTCTTGGTGTTCCAAAAGGACCATTGCTGGGGCAATTGAAAAAGGGTCAGGATATTGTACTGGACAATGGTGTGCTGATTCAAGCAAAGGATGTCACTGCTCCTCCGAAAAAAGGCTTTACTTTGACGATTTTAGGGGATACGAAATATTGTCAAGAGGCTGTTCAATTAGCAATGAAGGCTGATATTGTTGTGCATGAGGCCACTTTTGATAGCACAACACCAGACCTAGCAGCAAGCTATGGGCATACGACAAATGTGGAGGCAGCAAAAGTTGCACAGCAGGCAGGGGCAAATTATTTATTATTAAACCATTTAAGCGCTCGCTTCCTTCCGCAGGATTTACCTCAATTTTTGGCGGAAGCACAGCATATTTTTCCACAAACATTGCTAGCAGCCGACCAGACCATCTTTACGTGGCATAACCATCAATTATTTTAATATATTTTTTGTAAAAATACCCTATTTATTGTGAGTACTCTCAATGAATAGGGTATTCTTTAAATAGTGCTAACTATCTACTAAAAAATAGGCTCTATTTACTTTATCATTGCTCGAATACATATGCTATTTATCCTAATTATATTTATTGCAGAATTTTTACAATTTAACGACAATTTCATATTCCTCTGTAATTTATTATAGTTTTTTCATAAAAATGAATGAAATATATGGAAGTACTATTGTATGATAAAACGGAAAGGCGGTATATTTTTTAGGGGGATAGGAATAATGAGAAATTCAATGAGATGGAAAATGTTGCTAGAAATTATGATAACTGTTGTGTTAATTATTGGTGCATTTTCTATTTATGTCTACCAGGCTACGTATAAAACTGAAAAAAACAATGGAGAGGCACTCGCTAGTTCCATTGTGATGGGAATGGAAGCAGCTATTCAATCACGAGAAAAAGCAGAAGAGATAATGGAAAAAGAAATGATTGCCGAATCAGTGATGGCTTCTTACATTCTCGATCAAGGGGCAACATATGACGATTTAAAAGCTATCACTGAACGAGCTGGGATCGATGAAATTTGGAGTACAGATGATAAAGGTAATACAACCGTGACATCTGTTGCGCCATCCGTTGATTTTAATTTTGGCGCAGATCCTAATGGGCAGGCGGCAGAATATATGCAGCTCCTGGATGGCGATGTAAAGGAGGTTGTTCAAAAGGCACAAGTTCGTGATATTGACAATGAATTCTTTAAATTTGTTGGGGTAGGTAGCTGGAATCCCGCAACACCTCAAATTGTACAAGTAGCACGTAATGGACAGCAGCTATTAGATTTAGAAGCGAGTATTGGCGGTGAATCCTATATCAATGAGCTTCATCAATACTTATCATCCGCAGTGTTATATGCGGCAATTGTAGACGAAGCAGGTCAAGTTATTTCGGCTACAACTGATAGAAATTTAGCAGATATAGGCTTTTTACCGGCTCATTTTTCAGCACAACAGGCTACGGAGTTTTCAGGACATTATGATGGAACACGTGTGACACAATATGTAAAGCCCTTATCCAATGGTACATCTTTAGCTATTATTGTTTCCAATAAAATTCTATCACATATCTTAATTGGAACTATTGTGGCGTCATTAATTGTTGTCTGTGTGATTTTCTTTATTACGGGAATCTCTGTCTCCAAACAGGTTTCTCGTATCAACAATGTACGGAACTCTTTAGAGGAAATTAGTAAAGGTGAGGCGGATTTAACGAAGCGCATTCCGATCAAGGCGCAGGATGAGATTGGGCGATTAGTTGGTTCCTTTAATGGGATGATGGAAAATTTCCAAATGATTATGCGGGAATTAAAGCAAGATGCGAATCAGATTAAAGAAGCCACCTATACCATTCAAGAAAATGCTCATGACACATTTGATTCAGCAGCTATTATTCAGGGGGAATCAAGTCAGGTGGCACAGGCCTCCTTTGCTCAACAAAAAAATACAGAAGATAGTGCCCATTCAATGGAGGAATTAGCACGAGGTATTCAACATATCTCAGAATCGATTGCCGAAATCTCCACGATTTCTCGTAATACCGAGGAAAATGCGGAGAATGGTTTACAAATTATGCGTACACTTCAGCAGCAATTAGTAACCATTCATGAAAAAACAAATCATGCAGTTATGGGCACACAGGAATTAGAAAAATTATCAGCCATGATTGGGGAATTTACGAGTGTCATTACAGGAATTTCCGATCAAACGAATTTGCTAGCATTAAATGCCTCTATTGAAGCAGCACGAGCTGGAGAAGCGGGGAAAGGCTTTGCAGTGGTGGCAGAGGAAGTTCGTAAATTAGCAGAGGATTCTAAGGGTGCAGCAGATAGAATTACACAGGTCGTAGTAAATGTGCAAAAAGAAACAACCAATATGGTCACAACCATTCAATCCACGGCAGATGTTTTACATGCAGGACGTTCAATTGTACAAGAAGCACAGCACTCCTTTGAGGGCATTCATAATGATGTACAAGTGTTAGCAACGCAGGTGGACTTAGTATCTAGCTCAACAGAAGAAATTGCTGCCAGTACGGAGGAAGTAACAGCGACAATGGAGGATGTATCATTACTAGCAAAACAAACATCGCAAAGTGTTGATGCGGTTGCTCAAAAAGCGAAGCAGCAGGCAGAAAGTATGGAGGGCATGACCAAATTTATCGACCAATTGAATGCAACAGCAGAAAGCCTTCAACAATCCGCAGGCAAATATAAAGTGTAAGGATAAGCGTGATAAAGTCAAGAAAGGGACCTTTACAACAGGCGATGCGGATAGGCGAAAGAAATATAGTGCGATAAATGGTATCGTTCCCGTATAATTGAAAAAGGGGTGTGATTTTAAATGAATCAACAAAAGATGCCACCAGCACTATTACGCTTAATCGTTATTTTTCCAAATGTGCTGAGTTACTTTTTACTATTCGGTCTTATTATCTTTGTAATAACAAACTATGAAACATTGAAAGCAAACAATAATTTGACCGTCTGGCTTATTTTTATCGTCGTGCTAGCACCAGCTGCTCTCTATACGACCTTTAGTATTGTGAAAAAAATTCGCGCGGGACATATGTAAGGCTAAATAGAACGACTTCCTATTTTCTTCTAGTAGGAAGTCGTTTTTGTTTAGGATAAAGGGGCATAAAAAAGAGGGATGGAGAAACACTATTACACACAAAGATCAAACAAAGTGAGGTGTTTGAATGGACATCAATTGCGATTTTTCACCAATGAAGGAAACATTAAAGGAAGAGCTTCTCAACGTTATTTTATCCTTACAACAAAGCGTGAAGGAAATGGATACAGATGCGAATTGTCTTCTTGGTAATTTTGAAAAGAT
Source organism: Lysinibacillus macroides (assembly GCF_001281525.1). Lineage (GTDB taxonomy): Bacteria > Bacillota > Bacilli > Bacillales_A > Planococcaceae > Lysinibacillus > Lysinibacillus macroides. The sequence goes on from NZ_LGCI01000005.1 coordinate 1,151,441, forward strand.
TAAAGAACAATTTATGGCGATTGAGATGAAGGCAGCTACATTTTATTTGAATTGTTATCTTTCCCCCTTTACTGAAAAGTATCCAGAACTATCGTATAGTGTGCAAAATATGTCCACAAGAAAACATGGCGGCTTAATTGTTATTCAACGCGAAGATTCTTTAGAGCGTTTGATTCAGCCAGGTGTTCATATTGGTGCAGAGGTCACCCATTCCTTAGTAGAATCTATTTTCTTCCCTGGTAATCCGTTACATGATGGCGCTGTGCTAGTAAATCACAATGTTATTGAGTCAGCAGCAAATGTACTCCCATTATCAGAGCGTGCTATGGGCGACAAAAAATTAGGGACAAGGCATCGTGCTGCATTAGGATTAAGTGAGGTGAGTGATGCGCTTATTATGATCGTGTCAGAGGAAACAGGAAGAATTTCTTTTGCGTTTCGGGGCAACTTATATCCGATTACACCTCATGGCATTATATAGGGGACTCTCCCTATAGAAAAATATCTCGAATTCGAGGTATTTTTCTTGCCTTCCTATCACTTGCATGGTAAAGTGATAGTAGAAAGGGGATAGGGTAATGAAAAATCATACACTAGGAACATTGACGTGGATTCGTATGATGCGCTTTACAACGCAGAGCAATCAGCTATCCAACGAATTTTTAAAGCGCTTTGATTTAACGACTGCACAATTTGATGTTCTCATACAAATAAAGACCTATGCACCCATTACGCAGTCCCAATTAGCGGAAAAAGTCACGGTGACACAAGGGGGCATGTCTCGTATGCTTGCTCGACTTGAAAAAGAGGGGCTTATTGAGCGGAAGCAAAATTGGAAGACAAAAACCATTTTATTAACGGCAAAAGGGGAACAGATACTGCAGGCAGCGACACCAAGTCAGCTTCATTTCCAATCCTCATTTTTTGAAGATGTATTAACAGAAGAGGAAATAAAATCTTTATATACAATGATGACAAAACTTGAAAAGCATAGTCGCGCAAAGCACTTGCCACCAGTGTAAATTTTTTTACACCATCACTTGCTTAATCAAGTGAAGAGTAACGAGGAGGACAATCCATCATGGAAAAATTAAATGGACATCACCATATTTCAATGCTGACGAAAAACGGCAAAAAAAATAATGATTTTTATACAAAAATTTTAGGGCTACGTCGTGTAAAAAAAACCGTCAATCAAGATTCGCCATCCATGTATCATTTATTTTATGGTGATTTAACAGGGGCAGCTGGCACAGAGCTAACCTTTTTTGAAATGCCTGTTGCAGGGCGAACTATAAGAGGAACAAATGCTATTACACGTATTGGCTTACTTGTCCCAAGCTATGATAGCCTGCGCTATTGGCAGGAACGCTTTCAACAGCAAGGGATTGAACATAGTGCTATTACGACCTATGCAGGAAAAGATGCTTTATTTTTTGAAGATCATGAAGGTTTACGCATGGTGCTAATCAATCATCATGGTCAGGCTACACCTGCACAGTGGCAGCCATGGGAAGGCAATGATATTCCCGCAGCACATCGCATTTTGGGCATGGGGCCAGTGGAAATAACAGTTCGCTATTTACAACGCACAGTGCACGTACTGCAAGATTTATTGCACTATACGGTTGTTGCAGAACGTGAGAAAGAAGTGGCTCTTCAAGCAATTGAAGGGGAAGTGTTTGGTGAAATTATTGTGAAAGAGCTAGAAGGACCAAGTGAAAAGCCTGGCAAAGGCAGTATTCACCATCTCGCATTGCGTATAGAGAGCGTTGAGGAGCTACAGGCATGGGCTACGACAATTAAGGAGCGAGGCTTTGATAGCTCAGGTGTTGTGGATCGTTATTATTTCCAGAGCCTGTATTTTAGAGATCGTAATGGTATTTTATTTGAACTGGCAACAGATGGACCAGGATTTACCGTAGATTCTGCTGTGGAAGACCTTGGCAAAGAGTTAGACCTCCCACCATTTTTAGAAGAAAAACGCGCAGACATTGAAGCGATTTTAGAACCACTTGATTAAGGAGAGATGATAAACATGGAAAAATATCGTATCAACCCAGCACAAGGTCTTGAGTTTGGACTCTATTCTTTAGGAGATCATATACCAAATCCATTAACAGGCGAACGCATTTCTGCCCAGCAACGGCTACAAGAGCTAGTAGAGGCAAGCCAATTAGCGGAGCAGGCAGGAATTGATGTGTTTGCTATTGGTGAAAGCCATCAAACGTACTTTACAACACAGGCACATACCGTTGTATTAGGGGCGATTGCACAAGCCACAGCAAGCATTAAATTAGCAAGCTCTGCTACGGTGCTAAGTGTGTCAGACCCTGTGCGTGTTTATGAGGATTTTGCTACGATTGATTTATTATCAGATGGACGTGCAGAAATTGTGGCAGGACGTGGTTCGCGCATAGGTGCCTATCAATTACTTGGTGTTGATGTACAAAACTATGAAGAAATTTTTGAGGAGAAATTAGCACTACTTATGAAAATTAATGAGGAGGAATTTGTGACATGGGAGGGCCAATTCCGTGCACCACTCAATCATGCTCAAATTTTACCGCAGCCTAAAAATGGCTCTTTACCAATTTGGCGAGCGGTTGGTGGGCCACCTGCCAGTGCCATTAAAGCAGGCTATATGGGGATTCCGATGATGCTAACAACATTAGGTGGACCTGCTAGTCATTTCAAGCCATCCGTTGATGCATACCGAGAGGCGGCAGAACGCAGTGGCTTTGAGCCGAATGAGCTACCAATTGCGACGACAAGCTTATTTTATGTGGCGGACACAACGAAAGAGGCGCTTGAAGGAATGTACCCACATTTAAACGGCGGCTTCCAAGCGATTCGTGGCAGCGGCTATCCACAGCAACAATTTGCTGAAGCACCAGATGTACACGATGCCTTAATGGTCGGCAGCAAGGAACAAATTATTGAAAAGTTATTGTATCAATACGAGCTATTTGGGATGCAGCGTTTTATGGCGCAAATTGATTTTGGAGGCGTACCCTTCCATAAAATCATGAAAAACATTGAATTGATTGGCAATGATATAATCCCTGCTATGAAAAAATATACAGCGCAATAAAGAAGGCTATCTTTCTTGCAATCTATGTCGCCTTCACAGCATAATCAATAGTAGGGGGCGTTGACAATGGTATTTTCACTATTTAAAAGAAAAAAAGAGCCACAGCTTATGAAAAATAGAGTGGAGTTTTGCATTACGAATCTATCACTAGGTGCAGCAGATGCCTATGATGTATTGATAGAACGTGATGATATCGAGGTGGAGGAATCGGGCTGTACATCGTATTGTGAAGTTTGTGAGCAAGGTTTGTTTGCTATTGTGAACGGGGAAGTGGTCACAGCAGATGATGCACAAGCCCTAGTACAGGCGATTGAAGAAGAACTAACGCAAAACCCTCTTTTATAAGCAAAAAAACAGCTTGCATCGAGACAAGCTGTTTTTTCATGTTTTATTACCAGCCTCGCACATATTGCACAGGCGGTTGAATATCCTCGCCCAACGCTTTTGCAGCATGAAGTGGCCAATAAGGTTCTCGTAGTAAAACACGCGCAAGGAAAATTAAATCGGCACGGCTATTTTGTAAAATTTCCTCTGCTTGAATAGCTGTTGTAATAAGACCAACTGCACCAGTCGGAATATTAGCCCCATGCTTAATGGCCTCTGCGTGTGGTACTTGATAGCCTGGGAACGCATGGATAGCTGCTGGCACAACACCACCTGTGGATACATCGAGTAAATCCACACCCTGTGATTTCATCCAGCGACTAAAGACAATAAAGTCCTCCATTGTTGTGCCATCCTCTGCATAGTCCTCCGCAGAAACACGGACAAGTAAAGGACCTTCCCACACACTCCGCACAGCATCAATTACTTGACGTAGGATACGATAGCGATTTTCCTGTGAGCCACCATATTGATCCTGACGTTTATTTGTTGCAGGCGATAAAAACGCACTAATTAAATAGCCATGTGCCCCATGTATTTCAAGCACATCAAAGCCTGCCTTTGCTGCGCGGATGGCAGCTTGCTTAAAGGCTTCAATGACACGATGCATATCATCCTCTGTCATTGCCGTTGGCGTTTTATAATCTTCACTAAAGGCAATAGCGGATGGGGCAAAGATTTCGCCATCTACGGTTGCTTTACGCCCCGCATGTGCAAGCTGAATCCCTGCTTTCGCCCCATAGGCTTTCATGCCCTCCACTAATTGACGTAAACCTTCGATATGTGCATCATCCCAAATGCCTAAATCCTTATTGGAGATACGACCTTCAGGTACAACACCTGTTGCTTCAACAATAATTAGCCCTACTTGACCTGCTGCACGTGTTGCATAGTGTACGACATGAAAGGGGGTAACAAGTCCATCCTCCTGTGCTGAATACATACACATTGGTGCCATTACAACACGATTTTTTAAAGTGATGGATTGTAGTTGATAAGGTTCGAATAATTTACTCAAAATAAAGCCTCCCTAATTCCTAGTGATACACTTTATTTTGCACCTGTTGCTAGCCATTTGCAAGTGAACGAGATCGCGCTTCCGCTTCTTTAATACACGCTTCAATGGCTTCATGGAAATGATGTTGCTCTAATGCTTGAATACCAGCCTCTGTTGTGCCTCCTGGGCTTGTGACTTTTTTGCGTAAAACATCAGGCTCATCTGTGGATTGCTTAAGCATTTCAGCACTACCAGCAAGCGTTTGCGTCATAAGAAGCCGTACCGTATCTTTAGATAGCCCCACCTTTGTGCCTACTCGTTCAAATGCCTCCATTAAATAATAAATATACGCAGGGCCACTACCTGAAAGAGCTGTTACCGCATGTAATTGATCTTCATTGACCTCAATAACAGAGCCAATCGCCTCTAATAACTCAAGGAACATGGACCGCTGTGTGGCAGATACTTTGTCATTAAAGGCGATACCACTTGCAGACATACCGATTGTCGCAGAGGTATTTGGCATCACCCGTGCAATAGGGCGGTCCCCTAAAAAGTGTGTAATTGTCTCGATGGAAACACCTGCTAGCACAGATACCACAGCTGATTGAGCCGTAATTTTCGACTTTAGTTCACGCATTGCCACAATCGCATCCTTTGGCTTCATGGCCAAAATAATGACATCTGCTTGCTGATAAATAGCAGGGTCATCCACCTTATTCACCCCATATGTTTCATGTAAAAACTGTAAACGTTCCTTATCAGAACGATTCGTAATGTAAATTTCCTGTGCGGTTAGCACATTTTGCTTAATCCAGCCTTGCATTAACGCCTCAGCCATTGAACCTGCACCAATAAATACTATTTTTTTCATGACCAACACCTCCAGTTCAAAATCTGTGATAGCCGCTAGTGCTTTATTTTGGTGCAGCAGGTACTTAAATGTCCCTGTCGAACCAAAATAAAAAGCGCTCTCGTCCTTCTTACAAGGACGAAAACGCTGTCGTTTCCGCGGTACCACCTTTGTTTGCCAATTTGGCACAACTTTTAGCCCTTTTATCGCAAGGGAAACGGTTATGTTTGCATAACTGCTCAGAAGTAGGTTCAGCAATGGGAGCGGGTGATGTTACTTTCAGCAAAGTGTAACACTCTCTAACACCTTCACCAATCACTTACTTGGCTTCATCAACGCATATAAGTAATTTGATTATTCAAAATTATAGTGATGAATAGGCAACGTGTCAACAGGAGGATGACGAAAAGAGAAAAAACTTGTAAAATAGAATGAATTCGTATTCACTAGTGCGTGAAAAGGGGGAAACAACTTTGTCTATTTACAAAATAGAAATACCAACGCCCTATGCAGTAGGAGATGTTAATGCATTTATTGTCAAGGGGGATGCACTAAGCATTTTTGATGTTGGACCAAAAACAATGGAAGCCTATGATGCGTTGAAATGGGGGATTCGAGCAGCTGGCTTTGAGATGCGCGATATCGAACAAGTTGTCTTAACCCACCATCATCCAGATCATGCTGGATGGGTAGATGCCTTTCCATATGCAGAAATTTTAGGACATGCCTACAATGATAAATGGCTGCGGCATGATGAAGATTTTTTACGCTATCATGAGCAATTTTACAGTGAGCGTTTATTAGAGCACGGTGTTCCACAACAGTATATTCCAACAAGTGTCCATGTTCGCCGCGAATTAGAGCTTGTTGGGGAACGCCCATTAACACAAATTTTAATGGACGGAGATGAAGTGCCTGGTCACCCAGGATTAAAGGCAATTGAAACATTGGGACATGCACAAAGCCATTTTATTTTCTGGGATGAAAAAACACATCATGTTATTGGTGGGGATTTATTGCTTGAAAAAATTACGCCTAATCCATTAATCGAGCCACCATTGGATCGTACCGTAGGACGTACAAAATCATTGCTGCAATATAATGCCTCGCTTGAAATTTTGCGTCAATTGCCTGTAAAAATGATGCATACAGGACATGGGGCAGAGCTGGAGGGTATTCCAGCATTGATTGATCAGCGACTTGAACGTCAGCATCAGCAGTCGATGAAGGTTTATGAATTAATGGGGGATGATGAATTAACGGTTGTGCAAGTAACAGAGCGTTTATATCCTGCCATTTTCCAGCGTCAGCTTGGCTTAACATTATCAAAAACACTTGGTCATTTAGATTATTTAGAGGCACATCAATTAGTGACATCGACAAAAACAGCAGAGGGCATTTATTTATTTACAAGAAAGCAGGCTGATCGATGAGGAACAAAACGATTTTCGTTACAGGTGCAACAAGCGGTGTTGGCTTGAAAATTACAGAATTACTAGTAGCACAGGGGCATACCGTTTATGCAACGGGTCGCAATGCAGTGGCATTAAAAGCATTGGAGCGCTTAGGAGCCAATGTTATCCAAGCTGATTTAAGCAATTTAGCTGCTATTGATAAGGTTTGTGCACAGCTACCTTTACTGGATGTCGCAATTTTATCAGCAGGTGTAGGGAAATTTGAGATTGCCCCAGCTTTATCAGATCAGGCAATTGCACAAATGCTTGAGCTAAATATTGCTGTGCCCATCTATCTTACCAAACGTTTAGCAGCCACAATGATGCAGCGTCAGCAAGGGCATTTCATTTTTCTCGGCTCACAGGCAGGAAAGGTTGCCACACCAAAGGCGAGTGTCTATGCAGCAACAAAGCATGCATTAGTTGGCTTTACGAATGGGCTGCGTATGGAATTAGCACCTTATCATATCCATGTCACTGCGATTCATCCAGGTCCTATCGATACGCCTTTTTTAGATAAGGCAAGCGATGACCATGGCTACCGAGCATCTTTAGGCAAATTGTTATTGTCCGCTGAGGAGGTGGCACAGGCGACCGTGAAAACGATTGAATGTCCTGTACGTGAGGTCAACTTACCCAAAATTATGGGACTAACGAGCAAGCTTTATGCACTAGCTCCAGCCACCATTGAATTTTTAGGCAAATCATTTTTCCATAAAAAATAAACAACAGCCGCCAAACGACATTGGTGGCTGTTTTTATGGAAGCATATATTTTTTCAGTACATCTTCTTTAAATTGCTTAGCTTCTGTTAATTTTTCCTCACCTATATCGGAGGAATCGGTTTGATCGATGTTAAATTTACCTAAGTTATTATTGATAATCGCATATTGACCAAACATGTTTTGCTTTAAAAATAAAATATAGGCACTATCTTCTTGAAGCTCTTTATAATGATTTGTAATGAGCTTCTTTTTCTCTGCCTGTCGTTCGACAATCCCTACTGGCTCGATAATTGACATTAGCTGATTGTCAGCAAGCGAAAAATCATCAGGAGATTTTATTATTTTTTCAACAAGTACCTCTGTTAATGTATAGTAATCTTGAATAGTTCCGTCATCAAAAAAGGTCACCTGATGTTCACGATCCATAAATTCCTTCGTTGGAGAGGCAATTATAATTAAATCTGCAGCAGCTTCTAATTTTTCTGGTGTTTCAAAAATAATTTCATTGGCGTCTACGTGAACCTCTACAATCGCTGCTGTCTGTGTTATCTTCATTATCCATACTAGAGTAAAAGATATAATCACCACAGTTATTAAGGTAATGACACGTTTCATGGGAGTGTTCAACATATTTAAAAACCTCCTTTATTTAATATCCCCATTTTTTGATTAACTCATTTTTATCGTAGGATTGTGGACCAATACTTTGAATACCTTGATTCATAACAGAATATTGACCAGATGGTACTGGTGTTGAACTTTCTGTTCCTTGCCCTGGATGTGCCAATTTTAATGAATGTCCTATTTCATGTACAGCATTAGAAACAATCTGACTATAGTTCATTCCAAAAGAGTTCATATTATTATAATACATCCTAACTGTTGCATATAACCAATCATCATCAACCGAGGCTTCGGTAATAAAACCTGTTGATGTTTTAGTATAAGGTATCATTCGACCAATCAAAGTTGGTGAAGCGGTAGTACCAATATAATACTTATCAGGATTATTGTTTGTTGATGTTGTTTTAGAAATACTCACATCTGAAGAAATTCCCCCCCAACGTGCTCGTGCATCATCATAGGCACTTGTATATCCATAAGTTGCTACACTCGAATCATAATAAGCTGTTAGTATACTATTAAATTTATTAGACCTATGCATAAACCATGTGTCTGCGGAAACAACACTTGACATTAATAATAAGAGAGCAATAATGAATAAATTGATTGAAATCCTTTTTTTTCTCATAATTTCCTCCTTATAATAGTTTGACTTTACTTTGTTATACTAAATTTCATTGTAAATACCAATATAATTATATGATAATTCAGAAAATTATGTATTTATATGTAATTCAATTAATATTTTATTTTTATAGGTGTTGAATATACATCATATGAGTACGAAAAAATTTTGATTCAACTTACAAATATGGTTAATAATACAATATAACTACTATAGCGAGCCAAAAAACGTTTTTTTCGCGTAAAAATATTCATCGCCTATAATAGGGCTTTAAGTATTGCTATACCTTATTTTGTGCGTAAAAATGAAATGTTATATATTCATAAAAATACACTTGTATTTATTTTTATAACATGATAGTATTCATATATAAACTTTTAAACAAATGTATAAACATACATATTGATATGAGCAATTGGAGGCGCATTTTTCATGACAAACAAAAAAGTAGTATTAGCCTATTCAGGTGGACTGGATACTTCAGTCGCAATTCCATGGTTAAAAGAGCAAGGTTGGGACGTTATTGCCGTATGTCTTGATGTCGGTGAAGGAAAAGACCTTGAATTTATTAAAAATAAAGCATTGCAAGTAGGTGCAGTTGAGTCTTATATGGTGGATGCGAAGGATGAATTCGCTGAGAACTATGCATTGATTTCTTTGCAGGCACATACATGGTATGAACAAAAATATCCATTAGTATCAGCACTTTCTCGTCCACTGATCTCGAAAAAATTAGTGGAAATCGCAAACCAAGTAGGCGCGGACGCTGTAGCTCATGGTTGCACAGGGAAAGGTAATGACCAAGTTCGTTTTGAGGTTTCCATTAAAGCGTTAAATCCTAACTTAGAGGTATTAGCGCCTGTACGTGAGTGGGGCTGGAGTCGTGATGAGGAAATTGAATATGCGATCAAGCATAATGTACCAGTTCCTGCAACATTGGATTCACCATTTTCCATTGACCAAAACTTATGGGGTCGTGCGAACGAAGCGGGTATTATGGAAGACCCTTGGGTTGCACCACCAGAAGAAGCTTATGGCTTAACAAAGGCAATTGAAAACACACCAGATACAGCAGAATTTGTGGAAATTGAGTTTGTTGCTGGGAAGCCTGTTGCCTTAAATGGCGAAGAGTTGAAGCTAGCTGATTTAATTCAACAACTAAATGCGATTGCAGGTGAGCATGGGGTTGGACGTATTGACCATGTCGAAAACCGTCTTGTTGGTATTAAATCTCGTGAAGTATATGAAATCCCAGGAGCAAAGGTGTTGCTAACAGCCCATAAAGAGCTGGAAGATTTAACGCTTGTAAAAGAATTAGCACACTTTAAACCAATCATTGAGCAAAAGCTTTCTGAGCTAATTTACAATGGTCTGTGGTTCTCACCATTACGTGATGCATTAGAAGCATTCCTTGCCCAATCACAGCAATATGTGAATGGCACAGTGCGCGTGAAGCTATTCAAAGGTCATGCCATTGTAGAGGGACGTAAATCACCAAATTCACTGTACAATGAACAACTTGCCACATATTCGAAGGAAGATCAGTTCAACCATGCTTCCGCTGTAGGCTTTATTGAACTATGGGGTCTGCCAACAGTGGTCAATGCATCTGTTAATAAAAAGTAATGTGACACGAGCAAGGTGTGGGGAGGCATTCGTGCTTAAACTACACCTTTTGATAAGTAATAGAGGAAAAGGTGAGCTGACATGACAAAACTTTGGGGTGGACGTTTCCAAAAATCAGCAGAGGCATGGGTAGATGAGTTTGGCGCATCCATAGGCTTTGACCAAGAGCTTGTACTAGAGGATCTTGAAGGTAGTGTTGCACATGTCACAATGCTTGGTGCAACAGGGATTTTACCAGCGGCTGATGTAGAGGCGATCTTAGATGGTCTTGCCCAATTAAAAGACAAGGCAATTGCTGGTGGGCTTGAATTTACCGTTGCCAATGAAGATATCCATTTAAATTTAGAAAAGATGCTAATTGATTTAATCGGCCCTGTTGGTGGTAAACTGCACACAGGTCGTAGCCGTAATGACCAAGTAGCAACGGATATGCATCTTTTCTTGAAAAAACGTGTGCAGGAAGCGATTGATTTAATCGTAGCATTCCAACACACATTAGTAGAGAAAGCACAGGAGCATATCGAAACAATTGCACCAGGCTACACGCATTTACAACGTGCCCAGCCGATTTCCTTTGCGCATCATTTAATGGCTTATTTTTGGATGCTTGAGCGTGATAAACAGCGCTTTACAGAATCCATCAAACGCATTGATATTTTGCCATTAGGTGCAGGGGCGATGGCTGGTACAACTTTCCCAATCGACCGCCTACAATCGGCAGAGTTACTTGGTTTTAGCCAAGTGTATGCCAATTCAATGGATGCAGTAAGTGACCGTGATTTTATTGTTGAATTTTTAAGCAATTCATCCCTGCTCATGGCACATCTGTCACGCTTTGCGGAGGAAATTATTATCTGGTCTACAGATGAATTCAAGTTTATCGAGCTGGATGATGCCTTTTCCACAGGCTCTTCCATTATGCCACAAAAGAAAAATCCTGATATGGCAGAGCTGATTCGTGGTAAAACTGGTCGTGTCTACGGCAACCTAATGGGCTTATTAACGGTGTTAAAAGGTACACCGCTAACATACAATAAAGATATGCAGGAGGACAAGGAAGGCATGTTCGATACGGTACATACAATCCTTGGCTCACTCAAAATCTTTGAAGGTATGGTTCGTACAATGACTGTCAATACGGAACGCTTACATCAAGCTGTTCATGCGGACTTTTCAAATGCCACAGAGCTTGCCGATTATCTGGCTACAAAGGGTATGCCATTCCGTGAGGCACATGAGGTAACAGGAAAACTTGTCTTTACGTGTATTCAAAAAGGCATTTACTTATTAGATTTACCGCTTGATGAGATGCAGAAGGAAAGTGCGCTGATTGAAAAGGATATTTATGATGTCTTAGCGCCAGAAGCGGCTGTTCGTCGTCGTCATTCCTTAGGCGGCACTGGCTTTGAGCAGGTGCAAATCCAAATTGAGCAAGCGCAAGCCTGTCTTGCCTAATATTACTTTTGCGTGCATGTCCTTGTGACTTTTGCATAGATAATTCATGAAAGCTGTCCTGTGAGGCGCTATGAAAACCATATCCTTTTTCAACAAAGCCAGAGGGTGATGTGAAAAAGAGAACCTTACATACGTGAAGGACAATCCTCAATTCTGGAGACGCAGAATTGAGGTTTTTGTGTACAAAAAACAGGGGAGGATTTATAAATGAGTGAACGTTTTACAAAGGGGCTTGAAACGATTAAAGAATATGTAACAGAGGAAGAAGCAACAAGAATGATCGAATCCGATGCATTGGCTGATACAGCACCAGATTTACGAAAAATGATTATTGAGTTTGCTTATGGGGATGTTTATTCGAGACCTGGGCTTGATGCGAAAAGTCGGGCGCTTGTTGTCATCACAACGGTTGTCACACAGGGCGAAGCACCTCAAACTAAAACACATATCCAGCGCGGCCTACATGCAGGCTTAACGCAAACAGAAATTGTCGAAGCACTTTTACAATTAGTGCCTTATGTGGGTTTCCCACGCGTACAAAATGCTTTAACAATCGCACAGCAAGTTTTTGCAGAAAAAAATGAATAAAAACATGGGAAATGGCTCATCATAATAGCGGAACCACTTATTAATCTGTGATGATGGGGAGGATATAGAATGAGTAGTCAAACACCCAAAGACCAAGAATCTCAGGAAAGTCCGCCACAACTGTTAAAGATATTAACAGTAAAAGTCAACAAGAAACAATAAGTGTCCATGGATCCAGAATTTTTCTGGGTCCTTTTTTCGTTTGCCTAAAAAATGGTCCATCAAAAATTTAAAGTTTTGACATACGAAAAAATCTGTAATACTCTGACTATAACAGATTGGGGGAGAGGCTATGAAAAAATTATTATGGCTATGCTGTGTATGGCTACTTTTAGGAGCATGCACGCAAAAGGAAACAAAGGGGGAAGATCATATGAATGAGCAGTTTCTTGGCAAATGGGAGGGAACGATTGAAACACCCAATGGCCCATTACTGATGATGGTTGATTTACAGAAGGATCGTGGTACAGTATCGGTGCCTGCACAAGGCTTAGCCAATTTTCCCGTTCAACACGTCAACTACACAGAGCACCAAGTAAATATCTCGATTCAGCTAAACGGCTCTGCTATCACGATTAAAGGTAAATTGAAAAATGATCAGATAGAGGCTACATTCCAGCAAAATGGTGGTATATTCCCATTAGTTTTAACACCCTATCAGGAGCAGCCCATTACGTATGAGACAGTGAAAATACCTGTTCAAAACGGTGATTTAACGGTAGCCCTGCACAAGGCTAGCACAGCCCCATCACCCGTGGCACTGATTATTGCTGGCTCTGGTCCAACAGATAAGGACGGCAATTCAGCTTTAGCAGGTAAAAATAATAGCTTAAAAATGCTTGCAGAAGGCCTTGCCAAAGAGGGAATTGCCACAGTGCGCTATGATAAGCGGGGACTTGGCGATAATCAAGCACTCTTAACAAAGGAGGAGGACAGTACATTCGATCAATATGTGGATGATGCCGTGCAAGTCCTTCAAGCATTGCAAGCGGATCAAGCTTATACAAGCGTTCATATTATTGGACATAGTGAAGGTTCACTAATTGGGTTACTAGCCGCGCAAAAAACAGAGGTTGCATCCTTTGTTTCCATCGCGGGCGCAGGGAGAGCGTTAGATGAGGTTTTAACGGAACAATTACAAGGGCAGCTAACACCCAATCTTGTCAACGAAGCAACCGATATTTTGGCTGCTCTTAAACAGGGTGAGCAGGTAAAAACAATTTCGCCCGAATTACAGACCCTCTTTCGTCCATCTGTGCAGCCTTTCTTGATTTCCTTGCTGAAATATCACCCTGCAGCTGAGCTTGCCAAAGTGACAAGTCGTGTATTATTAGTACAGGGAACAAATGATTTACAGGTGAAGGAAGCGGATGCTGCGGCATTAAAAGAAGGGAAGCAAGAGGCACAGCTACTCTATATGGAAGATATGAACCACGTGCTAAAAGCAGCACCAACAGATCGCGCTGGCAATTTAGCAACCTATGCAGATCCCTCACGCCCGTTACATGAAGATTTGTTACCTGCTGTTCAACAATTTATCCTAAATGGAAAGTAAGGTGACGTGCGTTTGAGTGCCGTTGTATATTTTATAATAATGCTACCATTCCTGATATTTGCGATTGTTTTATCACAGGGGAAGGGAGCCTTTTTGCTGACAGGGTTTAATACGATGTCACAGAAAGAGCAGGAACAATATGATGAAAAAGCACTGGCAAAATTTATGGGGAAGGTCATGTATGGATACTGCTTTTGCCTATTATTATGTGCTCTGGGTGAACTTTTGTTCATACAATGGTTATTAGTAATTGGACTTAGCCTATTTGTAGTACTCACTATTTTTGTGCTTGTTTATACGAATACAGGTAATCGTTTTAAAGAATAATACAGTAAAAAGGGACTTGTTCAATGGAATAGCAAGTCCTTTTCTGTATTTCATTAAGCTTTTTTTATGAGAATCATTATCATTGCTTTTTAGAGCTTCAGCTTGAGAAAATCGTCCATATTTTATTGGAGAAAAAGTAGAGCAACATGAGGAAGTTTTGTGATGGAACTGATTGTGCAGAATATAAGGAGGTCAAGCAGATATAATGGAAGAGGTATAGATGATTAGACATTGGTCATAATAAAAAAGGTTTCACTTATAAAGGCTCAATGATGAGGAGGATGAACAATGAGTAGGTTCGAACAATTAGACCCAAAATCTCAAAAAATCCACCGCAACTGGTCAAGGATGAAGCATTCCAAAGCGCAAGTCAATGGCGAAACGGAGATTACACTCCATAACCGTCTCTTGCGAAGTGAAGCAAAGGCCCGACAGTTTTAATCATGCTAGACAAATAAGTGTAATCAAGCCCAAAAGCATCGAGATGAAAAATTCTCGATGTTTTTTATATGAGATTATATACTATACATACTACTTGAAAAATAAGGAGAGAATACCATGAATATTCCGATTCCACTCTATTTACAGCCATTTGCAGAGGAAGAATTAGCATAACCACTAGAGGAGATATAGGCGAGGATGCTGATAGCTACAGTGCTTTACAATATGAATAGTAAAAAGGACTGTAAGAAAATGCATGCTCACAGTCCTTGAAGTGAATTAAACTTGTGCAGCAATGTCTAATGCTTGTGCGAAATCGGCAATTAAATCATCTACATGCTCAAGCCCTACTGAAAAGCGTAAAAGTCCATCTGTAATCCCACGTTTTGCACGCTCCTCAGGCTCCATCGCAGCATGACTCATCTTTGCTGGATACGAAAGTATAGATTCTACACCGCCAAGAGAAACCGCAAAAACAGGAATGGTCATCGCTTCGACCAATGCCTTTGCAGCAGCATAGCTTGGCAAGCGGAAGGATAAGACAGCACCTGCGCTTGTACTTTGGCTTTGATGAATAGCATAGCCAGGATGTGAGGCAAGTCCAGGATAATACACTTGCTCCACAACAGGGCTGGCAGCTAAAAATTCTGCAATTTTTTGTGCAGATTCAGCAGAACGACTAAAGCGTACATCTGTTGTTTTGATGTTTTGTAGTAGTGTGAATGAATCCTGTACACCTAAAATATTACCGAATGAATTTTGGATAAAGTAGAGATCCTGACCTAGCTTTTCATCGGCAGTAACCGTTAAGCCAGCAATAATATCAGAATGTCCAGATAAAAACTTCGTTGCACTATGAATGACGACATCTACACCAAGTTCTAGTGGGCGTTGGTGTAACGGTGTCATAAAAGTATTATCCAAGAATGTAAGGCAGTGGTGTTGCTTGGCAAGCGCCACTACACCACGAATATCTGTAATGCCTAACATTGGATTTGATGGTGTTTCCATATAAAGTAGTTTTGTAGCTGGCGTGATTGCTGCTTCTACAGCTGCTAGATCCGTAAAATCTACAAATGTATGGGAAATCCCAAAGCGCGGCAACACCTTTGTTACAAAACGATAGGTTCCACCATAAACATCCTCAGTCATGACGATATGATCTCCCTGCGATAACAGCATTAATGCTGCTGACACAGCAGCGATACCAGATGAAAAAGCATGGGCACGAACGCCACCCTCAAGCTCTGCTACAGCTTTTTCTAACGCATCTCTTGTAGGGTTGCCTGAACGAGCATAATCATATTCTCCAAATTCATCTATACTTTCTTGATGGAAAGTAGAGGACAGATACATCGGGACGTTAACAGCCCCTTTTTTATTACTATAGCCATCACGAACACCTGCGTGAATGAGGCTTGTTTCAATACGTTGCTTCATCAATTACGCCTCTTTTCTTAGGATATCAAATACTTGTCGTAAGTCTGCAATTAAATCCTCTGCCTCCTCAATACCAACAGAGAAGCGCAGTAAACGATCACATACGCCACGCTCAACACGCTCTTCATATGGCATATCTGCATGTGTTTGTGTAGCAGGATACGTAATAAAGCTTTCAACACCGCCAAGACTTTCAGCAAACGTAATTAATTTTAAGTTGCGCAGGAATGGGTCAACCCACTCAGGCTTTTGCAGGCGGAAGGATAGCATACCACCTTTTCCTGTATACAGCACATCTGTTACAAGCTCTTCTTCCTCTAAATAAGCAGCAATTGCTTTGGCATTTGCATCATGCTGTTTTAAGCGTAGATGCATTGTTTTTAAGCCACGAATTAGCAACCATGCATCCATTGCACCTAGCACCATACCGCTACCATTATGAATAAAGCCAATACGCTCAGCTAATTCTGCGCCCTTTACCACTACAAGACCTGCTAGTACATCATTATGCCCTCCGATATATTTTGTCGCAGAATGAAGGACAATATCTGCACCTAATTCAATAGGGCGCTGGAAGTATGGTGTATAAAACGTATTATCAACAATTAATAATAGATCATGCTTCTGTGCTAGCTCAGCATATAATTGTAAATCAAATTCCTGCATTAATGGATTTGTTGGTGTTTCAATGAATAATGCACGTGTATTGGCTGTGATTAACGCCTCCACCTGCTCCACGGCTTCAAATTTTGAATAAACAGGCTTAATATTATAGGTTTCCTCAAAGAAGCCAAATAGTCGGTATGTACCCCCATATAAATCATCAGGGACTACTAGCTCATCGCCTGGTTTAAATAAGGAAAGCACTAATTGAATGGCTGCCATCCCAGAGCTACAGGCAAAGCCCATATCGCCGCCCTCTAAATCTGCAATGCCTGCCTCTAAAAGGGTACGTGTTGGGTTTTTTGTACGTGTATAGTCAAAGCCAGTAGATTCACCAATTCCAGTATGCTTATAGGCAGTTGATAAATGAATGGGCGGGCTCACAGCACCTGTTGCGGGGTCACTTAAATTTCCTAATTGTACGAGTTTTGTTTCAATGCTTCTGTTTATTGTCATAATGTCACTCTTTTCTCTAATGCTGAATTAAAAGCGACCATATACGCTTTTAATTCATTGTATTTTCAATAATTGTTATCAATTTAACATGTATGGAAAAGAAGAACAAGGGTGATTTCTGAAAATTAGCGGGATTATTGCTAGTTAATCTCCTAGGAATAGTAGGAGATATGGAATAGAGGGTGGGGAACATACTGTATGGGCGTCTGCTTCTACATAAAGGCAAATACGTGCTCCAGACAAAAAATCTGCCTCATGTATGCATGAGACAGATTTTTAAGCATTATGCTTTTTCTTGCTTTAATAAATCGCGAATTTCCTTTAGTAGCTCTTCCTTTGCATCCAGTTCAGGTGTTGGTTCCTCAACGACCGCTTCTTCCTTTTTACGTGTTAGCTTGGTCATAATTCGTAAGGCCATAAAAATCGCAAAGGCAATAATTAAAAAATCAAGAATGGATTGCAAAAATACCCCTAATTGGATTTGGGCTTCACCTGAGCCGTACACAAAGCTTTTCGTTAAATCAATGCCACCTGTTAATACACCTACTAATGGCATAATAATATTTTCAACTAAGGAGGTTACAATTTTACCGAAAGCACCCCCAATAACAACTGCTACAGCGAGATCGATAATATTGCCTTTCATCGCAAATTCTTTAAAGTCTTTCCACAAAATAAATTCCTCCCTATTTTTATCCCGTATTAATAGGCTGTAAGACCCCCGATAAACACGGGGACCAACAGCCTGTAATAAAGCGTGGTGAAACGTCCAATCAGTGGGGCCCGTGCGAAACCCCATTCATTAAAGATTCACTTTATCCATTTAAAAGAAATCAATTTGTATTTTACTATATTTTTCCCAACCATTTCAACTGGATTCGTAGTGGAAATGATTTCTCTTCCTTCAATCAATGGAAGATGTCCGTTTCAATATAGAGCGAATTCAATACGTCTTTTTCCTGCTTAAATGAAGAGAAAATCTTGAGACGATTTCCAACATCGTACTATTGATGAAAAGATATACTACATTTATCAGTAAGTTTGGTAAGATGAAAGAAGAATACTGAATTAGGTGTGACATATGGCAAAGAAAAAGAACAATAAACCGATGTTATCATCCGCCACAAAAAAGGGTATGATAGCGTTATTACTCCCAATAGCAATAACCGTGTATGTCCTTACCTTTTTTGCGTGGAAGGAGCTACAAACATTACCGATTTTCGAAAAACTTGCCCAGCAAAAGGCAATGGAAGAGATTCAACAACAATTCGATATGAATATCCCAGAGCAATTTATTCCTATCTATGTAGCGGCAGAGGAAAAATACGGTGTGCCCTGGACATTACTAGCTGCTCATCATCGTATAGAAACGCGCTTTTCTACCATGAAATCAATGGTATCATCCGCTGGCGCAGAAGGGCACTTACAATTTATGCCTTGTACCTTCGTGGGCTGGCAGCATCCTACTTGTACTGGGTTAGGGAAAGGCAATATACCGAAGGCGGAGCTCATGAATCCCGCCATTATTGAAAAATATGGTGGCTATGGCGTAGATGCCAATGGTGACGGCCTTGCAGATCCCTATGATATTGAAGATGCGGTCTTTAGTGCTGCCAATTATTTAGCTAACTCGGGTGCCGCCAGTGGCGATATTCAACAAGCTGTTTTTCAATACAACCATAGTGATGAATATGTAGAGAATGTGCTCTATTACTTTCAATTATACAACGACTATCGCGATGAGCTGAAAGCAGCACTGCTGATGAATAATGAAAAATAAAGAGCCACCCTAATGGATGGCTCTTCATTACATATTTAAGTTGCTTTACGCATACCCTTTAGAATAAGGCTTACAATAAAGATCAGTACAATCGCACCGATTAATGCAGGGAATACGTAGAAATCACTAACTCGCCAGCCCCAGTTACCTAAAATCATACTACCAATCCAAGAACCAACAATCCCGGCAATAATATTCCCGATGATGCCACCAGGTACATCCTTACCTAAAATTACGCCTGCTAACCAACCTAAAATCCCACCGATGATTAAATACCAAATGAAACTAATCATTATTTTTCATCTCCTTAAATTAAGATATAATGGCGATTACTTAGTTATACCCTGAATAAAGCAGATTAAACGCTATCCGCTTTTTTAGTAATTATTACATGCTTTTTTTGGATAGTAGATGGCTTTTTCCAACAGTTACTTTCATCTACATAAATCGCTGTAAACTTGAGCAAATTAACTACAATAGCCTATATCTTGTACATAGCATGATTTCATCGCTTACTCCTATCATATGTTCAACAAAAAAATTTGTACCAGCCTCTCTTCAATATGGAAACTTCCGATTTGGATCATAATGAATAAAAAAAGTATATATAAAATTAAAAAATAGTTTGAAAATTTTGTGACAAATCACTATAATAATAAAAAAGGAGAGTGATTGAGATGGATATGGCTGTTATGAAACGTTTAAATCGACAAGGTTTTCTTATTGCAGGGTTGCATTTATTAGTTATGCTGAATTTTGCAGCTGAATTTTTATACGTATCGTAATTAACTACTATAGAAAGGTGAATACAATGTTTATTCAATCTTAAAACAATCGTGAAGGCTTTACTTAGCCGTTGCTCACGGTTGTTTTTATTTTTGCTGAAAAGAGGGATTGGTCTGTTAAATGTCAAATACATAGTACATACAAAGGGGGGCGATGGTATGATAGCAAGACTCGATCAAGCATTTTATCATTTGGAACGACCATTTGCTTGGCTGGACTTAGATGCGTTAGATAAAAATATTCAAACGGTGCACAATGCTTGTGGTGAAAAACAAATTCGAATTGCGACAAAATCCATTCGTTCTGTGGAGGTGCTGCGCTATATCCAAAAGAATCTTGCGAATGTTGTAGGCTTGATGACATTCACGGCAGCAGAAACGATTTATCTATTAGAACAGCATTTTGATGACGTATTGCTCGGCTATCCCGTTATGGAGGAGTCGGCGATTCAACGCTTATTACATTTTGTAAAAAATGGAAAAACCGTTACTTTTATGGTGGATCGACCTGAGCATATCCACCTATTAGCAAAGCTGGGGGAGGAAATGGATGTACGTGTGCAGGTTTGCATTGATATGAATGTCTCCACTGATTTTAAACTATTGTATTTTGGTACGAAGCGTTCTTCCTTGCATTCCCTTGAGCTATTAACATCGTTTTTACAAGTTATTCAACAGCATCCTATAATTGAAGTTGTTGGCGCGATGGGCTATGAAGCTCAAATTGCAGGTGTTGGTAATCGTCCTGCAAATGCTTTAAAAGGTAGGTTGATTGAAACGATGCAAAGACAGGCCAAAAAGCAAGTGACTCAATTTCGTCGCTTCGCCGTTGCCCATATTAAGGCTTATTTTCCGAATCTTCGCTTTGTCAATGGAGGAGGGTCAGGTAGTATGCACTATACAGCCCAGCAAAAAGAGGTGACCGAAATAACAGTGGGCTCCGCATTTTATGCACCTGCATTGTTTGACCAATTTACACATTTGCAGCTAGCAAAAGCAGCCGGGTTTGCATTACGTGTTACAAGAAAGCCTGACAAGGATATTGTTGTTTGTCATGGTGGTGGTTATACCGCTTCTGGTGCAATTGGTAGTGATCGTTTACCTGTATTCTATGAACCTGCTACATTTGCATATCTTAGCTTAGAAGGAGCAGGGGAGGTGCAAACGCCTGTTAAAGTAAAGGGAAGACAGCTGCAGATGGGCGATACAATTTATTTTCGACATGCCAAGGCTGGCGAGCTTTGTGAGCGCTTTCAAGTATTGCATAGTATTCGTGGAGATAAGTATATGGGACCTTACACCACATATAGGGGGGATGGACAATGTTTTCTATAGATAAATGGCATAATGGGGCAAAATGGACAAATTGGGCTGGCAATGTGGTGTCATATCCAGGTGAAATGCACTTACCGCAGTCCATTGAGGAAGTTTCAACAATTGTCAAGCAAGCGCGTCAAGCGGGGAAAAATATTCGTGTCACAGGTGCAGCTCATTCTTTTAGTGCTGTAGCCATGCCTGAGCATATCGCTATTTCCTTACATAATATGCGTGGATTAATCGCCGTGAATAAGGACAGGCAGGAGGTTACATTATGGGCGGGAACCTACCTCTATGAAATTGGCCCACTGCTAGCGCAACACGGCTTTGCATTAATCAATATGGGCGATATTCAGGAGCAAACAATTGCAGGAGCAGTATCAACTGGCACACATGGCACTGGGGTGACACTTGGCTCCTTGTCTGCTGCTGTTATGGCATGGGGGTTTGTAGATGGCACTGGTGCTTACCAGGAGCATAGAAGAGGGCTGGATGATGTATCTGAAGCACTTCATGTATCACTTGGAATGCTTGGTGTAGTTGTCAAAATAACGATCAAGGTCATACCACTATACGCTTTGCATTATGTGGGAGCAAGAGAAACTTTGGCAAATGGACTTGCTGCTTTTGCGGAGGATATTCGCCAGCATCGCCATGTGGAGTGGTTTTATTTTCCTGGTAGTGAAACCATTCAGGTAAAGCGTATGAATGCGGTAGCGCCTGTCTATCAGAGTGAATGGCATAAACGAGTAGAAATGCTAAAGCTGCAAATTGTAGAAAATGGTGCTTTTTTTGCGATGTCAGAGCTTTGTAGATGGAAGCCTGCTTTAAGTGGTGTGATGAGTAAGATTGCAGCTGCAAATGTAGTAGAGGGTGAAAAAGTAGGCATTAGCTATGAAATTTATCCGTCACCTCGTAGTGTAAAGTTTCAGGAAAGTGAATATGCGATTCCATTAACCCAATTTGAAGCCTGTATGGAGGAAATACATGCGACCTTTCAAAAGGGCATCTTCCATGTGCATTTTCCATTAGAATGTCGAACAACGGCTGGAGAAGCAGGCTTTTTAAGCCCAACACAAGGGCGAGAGTCAGCCTTTATCGCCTTTCATATGTATAAAGGAATGCCAGAAGAGCCCTATTTTAAATGGGTGCAGACATTAATGCAAAAATATAAGGGACGTCCTCACTGGGGCAAGCAGCATCATTTAACAGCACAGGCAGTCCATACATTGTATCCAGAGATTGAAAGATTTTTAGCCATCCGTCAGCAATATGATCCGGATCAAGTATTTTTAACAGGATATCTAAAAAAATTATTTCTATTGTAGCGGGCGAATCCTAAAAAAATTAAAAATTACATGAACTATTAAAAATTTTATCAAAACGAGATAAAAATGATATTTAATCAGCATGAAAACGATTTCAAATTCGGCTGATTTTTTGAATTGTTTAAACAATTCAAAAAATACTGTTGACGAGAAGCTTTTTTCGTACTATGATAACAACAATTTAACACGTTTGTTACAGCCGTAACGAAACGAAAAAGCTAGGATTCTATAAACAAAATTAAAATAGACAGAACATTTTGTATATAGCAACAAACAGAGCAATAAATGAGGGGCGTTTAAAATGAGAAGTGACATGATTAAAGTAGGCGTAGATCGAGCGCCGCATCGAAGTCTTTTATATGCAACAGGCAAAGTAAAAGCGAAAGATTTAGGCAAGCCATTTATTGGGGTTTGTAACTCTTATATCGACATAATACCAGGTCACGTTCATTTACGTACATTCGCTGATGTTGTCAAAGAAGCCATTATTGAGGCGGGCGGTATTCCATTCGAATTTAATACAATCGGTGTTGATGATGGTATTGCAATGGGGCATATTGGTATGCGTTATTCATTACCAAGCCGTGAAATTATCGCAGACTCAGCAGAAACAGTTATCAATGCACACTGGTTTGATGGTGTGTTTTATATTCCAAACTGTGACAAAATTACACCAGGTATGCTAATGGCAGCAGTTCGTACTAATGTACCATCCATTTTTGTTTCGGGTGGTCCCATGGAGGCTGGTACATCTGCTTCAGGTAAGCAGCTTTCATTAACATCTGTTTTTGAAGGTGTAGGGGCTCATAAATCTGGCAATATGTCAGCGGAGGAGCTACTAGATATTGAAAATAATGCATGTCCAACATGTGGTTCATGCTCAGGGATGTTTACAGCAAACTCGATGAACTGCTTAATGGAAATGCTTGGTGTCGCTTTACCTGGAAATGGTACAATCGTAGCCACTTCTGAAGAGCGTCATCAGCTGATTAAGGAAGCAGCTAAGCAATTAATTCGTATGGTCAAAGAGGATGTTAAACCTCGCGACATTATTACAAAAGAGGCCATTGATGATGCCTTTGCACTTGATATGGCAATGGGTGGTTCCACAAATACGGTGCTCCATACATTAGCGATTGCGAGTGAAGCAGAAATAGATTACAACATTGAAGATATTAATAAAGTAGCAGAGCGCGTACCATATTTAGCAAAAATCATGCCTGCTTCAGATATTTCAATGGATGATATTAATAAAGCTGGTGGCGTAAGTGCCATTATTAATGAATTAACAGCCATTCCAGGAGCCATTCATCCAGACCGACCAACAGTGGCGGGTGTAACGATGGGTGAGCTTGTAAAAGATTATCATATTACTAATGATCAAGTCATTAGTAATATGATAATCATATTACTAATGATCAAGTCATTCGAACGAAAGATAATCCATATAGTGCTGTAGGTGGCTTATCGGTATTATTCGGTAATATCGCACCAGAAGGCTCTGTGATTAAGGTTGGAGCGGTCGATCCTTCCATCAAAGTATTTACAGGAGAGGCTATCGTCTTTGATTCACAGGAGGCAGCACAAGAAAATATTGATAATGGCACAGTGCAAGAGGGTCATGTGGTCGTCATTCGTTATGAAGGACCAAAAGGTGGCCCAGGGATGCCTGAAATGCTTGCACCAACATCTGCCATTCAAGGTCGTGGTCTTGGCACAAAGGTTGCACTAATTACAGATGGTCGTTTCTCAGGTGCATCTCGCGGTATTTCAATCGGACATATTTCACCAGAAGCTGCTGAGGGCGGTCCAATCGCTTTAGTTGAAAACGGCGATATCATTTCTATTGATTTACCAAACCGCACAATTCAGTTGGAAGTTTCAGAGGAGGTTTTAGCTGAACGTCGTGCAAAATTACCAGTCTTTGAGCCAAAGATTAAACGTGGTTGGCTCGCAAGATATTCAAAATTAGTCACAAACGCTTCAACAGGCGGCGTGATGAAGATCTAACAATTAGATATTTGAAAACGTTGATGAGGTTAAAGGTTTTAGAGTCTTGTATCTACCAGAGAGCCGGTCGTGCTGGAAGCCGGCGATACAACTAAATCCGACATCCCCTCGGAGTGAGCTATTAAACGTGTTTACACCATTAGATAGCTTCGGGCATAGTCGAAAGTGCTCGTTATTAATGAATAAATGTTTTATGACACTCTATTGGATGCGATGTCTTTCGCATTGGTGCATAAATGCAATCATTTATTCGCGAGGTAGCAATTATTTGCTATAAAAAAGGGTGGTACCATGGAAAGTCTTTTTCATCCCTACGTAAGGTAATTCTTTGCGTGTGGAGAAAAAGGCTTTTTATTATGTTCAATATGGAATAAGCCAACTCTTTAGTAAAAAATAGGATTGAAAAATATAAAGGAGGCATAATTTGATGAGTACAAATGTTTCGATCAACGAAAAAGAACAATTAACAGCAACAGCCACTGATAAACCAGCTTATCAGGCGAAGGATGGTGCAGATATATTAGTACAAGCACTACATGATCAAGGTGTTGAAATCATTTTTGGCTATCCCGGAGGAGCCGTACTACAAATTTATGATGCGATGTATAAAAATCCAATCCGTCATATTTTAACAAGACATGAGCAGGGAGCGATTCATGCAGCGGAAGGCTATGCACGTGTATCGAATCAACCAGGCGTTGTTATTGCAACAAGTGGACCTGGCGCGACAAATCTTGTAACAGGTATTGCCGATGCCATGATTGATTCCATCCCATTAGTTGTCTTTACAGGTCAGGTTTCTACCGCTGTTATTGGCACAGACGCTTTCCAAGAAGCAGATATTATGGGGATTACAACACCAATTACTAAGCATAATTACCAAGTACAGGATATTAATGATATTCCACGTATCGTGAAAGAAGCTTTCCATATTGCCAACACAGGTAGAAAGGGTCCTGTTGTCGTGGACTTCCCAAAAAACGTCTCACAAATGTTATTTGATGTAGAGAATCCACCACAAGCACCTGATGAAATTTATTTACCAGGTTACCAGCCGACCTATAAGCCAAATTATTTGCAAATTCAAAAGGCGATCCAAGCCATATCTTTAGCTAAAAACCCAGTGATTTTAGCGGGTGCGGGTGTTCTGTTTGCTGATGCACGTGAAGAGCTAACAACTTTCGCAGAAAAATATCGCATTCCAGTAGTTAATACATTGCTTGGGCTAGGCTCGATTCATGGTGAACATGAGCTATTCCTTGGTATGGCTGGTATGCATGGGACAGTGACAGCAAATACCGCTATTACAAAATCAGATTTATTACTAAATATCGGTGCGCGCTTTGATGACCGTTTAACAGGTAATTTAGCTACCTTTGCACCAAATGCAACCATTATCCATATTGATATCGACCCAGCTGAAATCGGTAAAAATGTACCAACGGATATACCGATCGTTGCTGATGCAAAAGAAGCTTTAAAAGCATTATTGAAAAAGAGCTTTGAGGGTCCTGATACAGCAGAATGGCTAGCATTTTTACAAAATCATGCTGAAGAATACCCATTATGGTATGTCAAGGATGCGAATGATCAGGAAATTTTACCACAAGAGGCATTACAGCTTGTACACAAAATTACAGAAGGTGAAGCAATTGTCACAACAGATGTGGGTCAGCATCAAATGTGGACAGCGCAATACTATCACTTAAATAATGCACATGGATGGGTAACGTCTGGTGGACTTGGTACGATGGGCTTCGGCTTCCCTGCCGCAATTGGCGCCCAGTTTGCGAAACCAGACAAAAAAGTTATTTCGATTGTAGGAGATGCAGGCTTCCAGATGACAGCACAGGAGCTTTCGATTCTACAGGAATTTAACTTACCAGTAAAAATCGTGATTTTGAATAATAGCTGTCTTGGCATGGTGCGCCAATGGCAAGAAACATTCTATGAAGAGCGCTATTCATCATCACTAATGCCAATCCAACCAGATTTTGTTAAATTAGCAGATGCCTATGATATTAAAGGCTATCGTATTAACACAATCGATGAGGCAGAAGCCATTTTCCGTGAGGCACTACTTTCTGATGAGCCAGTATTAATTGATTGCCGCGTGAAACAGTTGGAATGTGTTTACCCAATGGTAGCACCAGGCGCAGGCTTACACGAAATGATTGGGGTGAAAAAGAATTGAAACGAGTAATTACTGTAACTGTGATTAACCAAAGTGGTGTATTAAATCGATTAACAGGTTTATTGATGAAGCGTCAATTCAATATTGAATCCATTACAGTTGGTCATACAGAGCAACAAAACTCTTCAAAAATGACCTTTGTGGTGCATGTAGAGGATGAGCGCAAAATCGAGCAGCTAGTCAAGCAATTATCCAAGCAAATTGATGTATTAAAAGTGAATGACATTACTGACAAAGCCATTGTTCTACGCGAGCTAGCACTTGTAAAGGTTATTTCACCACCAAATTTACGATTGGAAATGAATTCGATTGTCGAACCATTCCGTGCACAAATTATTGATACGGCCAAAAATGTTGTGACGTATCAAGTAGTAGGACACCCTGAAAAAATTGATGCCTTTATTGAGCTCATTCGACCATATGGCATTAAAGAACTTACACGTACAGGGGCAACAGCATCCGTGCGTGAAACACAAATCGTCTCAAACCCACAGCTTTCTATTTTAAAATAGTTTGCATATAAAAATTAACCGCTTTTCCGAAAGCGCTAAAACAAACACATTCTAGGAGGAAACAAATTATGGCTACAATGTACTACGAACAAAATATCAATGAAGATGTATTAAAAGGAAAGAAAATCGCGATTATCGGCTATGGCTCACAAGGTCATGCGCATGCACTAAACCTTAAAGAATCAGGTTTCGATGTAGTTGTAGGAGTTCGTCCAGGCGGCTCTTTCGATGCAGCAAAAGCAGATGGTCTTGATGTGAAAACAGTTGCAGAGGCAGCACAAGAAGCAGATATTATTCAAATTTTACTACCAGATGAGCGTCAAAAAGCTGTTTATGAAGCAGAAATTGCACCACATTTACAAGCTGGAAAAGCATTAATGTTTGCTCATGGTTTCAATATTCACTTCGGTCAAATTACACCACCAGCAGATGTTGATGTATTTTTAGTAGCACCAAAAGGCCCAGGTCACTTAGTGCGTCGTCAATTCCAAGAAGGTGCGGGCGTACCAGGTTTATTCGCAATCCATCAAGATGCAACAGGTCAAGCAAAAGACATCGCACTTGCATACGGTAAAGGAATCGGTGCTGCACGTGGTGGACTTCTTGAAACATCATTTAAAGAAGAAACAGAAACAGATTTATTCGGTGAACAAGCAGTATTATGTGGTGGTGCGACAGCATTAGTACAAGCAGGCTTTGAAACGCTAGTAGAAGCTGGCTATCAACCAGAGCTAGCATACTTTGAAACACTTCATGAGTTAAAGCTAATTGTTGACCTAATGTTTGAAGGTGGTATGGCAACAATGCGCTACTCTGTATCCGATACAGCGGAATGGGGCGATTATGTAGCAGGACCACGTATTGTGGATGAATCTGTGAAAGCTCGTATGAAAGATGTTTTAACAGATATCCAAGATGGTACATTTGCTCGTCGCTGGATTCAAGAAAATGAAAATGGCCGTCCTGAATATACAAAATTCAAAGAAGCTGGTGCAAACCATCAAATCGAAGAAGTTGGCGCAAAATTACGTGCGATGATGCCATTTATCAATGAAGGTAAAAAGAAAGTTGTAAGAGAAGAAGCAGCAACAAGCGCGAAAAACTAATTATTTCGATTCTACAATGTAGAATGTGAATCAACCATTACGCTCACCTCAATCAAAGGTAGGTGAGCGTAATTATTCAAATAACGAATGCACTATACAAAGAAAGGTGTTTTGACGATGGAGAAAAAAATTACAGTGCTTCCTGGTGACGGAATCGGACCAGAGGTTGTTGCTTCTGCTGTACGTGTATTACAGGTGATTGGTAAGCGGTTTAATCATACATTTCATTTAGGGTATGCAACAATTGGAGGTGCTGCCATCGACCAACACAATAATCCACTACCTGATGAAACAATTGACATGTGTGAAAATAGTGATGCCATTCTATTAGGAGCCGTTGGTGGCCCAAAATGGGATCAAAATCCACCTGAATTACGTCCAGAAAAAGGATTATTGCGTATTCGTAAACACTTTGATTTATTTGCAAATCTACGTCCAGTAAAGGCGTTCCCGAGTTTACTAGATGCTTCACCATTAAAGCGTGAAGTAGCTGAAAACGTTGATTTAATGATTGTACGTGAATTAACAGGCGGAGTATACTTCGGGGAACCACGTATGCGTACTGAAAATGGCGCAATTGATACAACGGTTTACTCAAAAGCAGAAGTGGAGCGTATCGTTGAAAATGCCTTTGAGCTAGCACGTTTACGTGGAGGCAAATTATGCTCTGTTGATAAGGCGAATGTTCTCGAAACAAGTCGCTTATGGCGTGAAGTTGTAGAAGAAAAGAAAAAAGATTATCCAGATGTACGAGTAGAGCACAACCTAGTGGACTCTGTAGCAATGAAGCTTATTACTAATCCAGGACACTATGATGTAGTCGTTACGGAAAATATGTTTGGTGATATTTTAAGTGATGAGGCATCGGTTATTACAGGCTCACTTGGTGTACTACCATCTGCATCCATTCGTGGTGATAATTTTGGCTTATATGAACCTGTCCATGGTTCAGCGCCTGAAATTGCAGGACAAGGTGTTGCCAACCCTGCCGCTACAATTCTTTCAGTAGCGATGATGCTACAATACTCCTTTGGCTTAAAGGAAGAGGCAGCAGAAATTGAACGTGCTGTCAGTGCAGTGTTTGATGATGGCTACTTTACAGCAGATCTTGCTCGTGACGGCGGTCGCACGTTATCCACAAATGAATGGACAGATAAAGTAATTAATGAAATTGATACAAGCTTTGTTTCAGAAAGCATTATGACAACATATATCTAACGAAATTTAAAGAAATAGGTGAAGACAATGGGTAAAAATATAATTGAAAAGATTTGGGATAAACATGTTGTTTATCAGGAAGAGGGCAAACCGGACCTGTTATATATTGATCTTCATTTAATTCATGAAGTAACGTCTCCACAGGCTTTTGAAGGACTACGTATCAATGGACGTAAAGTGCGACGCCCTGATTTAAGCTTTGCGACAATGGATCACAATGTACCAACGAAAAACTTACCAACAATTAATGACCCAATTGCACGCAACCAAATCGAAACATTGGCAAAAAATGCGGAAGAATTTGGTGTGGAGCTTGCAGGAATGGGACATCCAGACCAAGGAATTGTCCATGTTATTGGACCAGAGCTAGGCCTAACACAGCCAGGTAAGACAATTGTTTGTGGTGACTCTCATACATCTACACACGGAGCCTTTGGTGCGATCGCCTTTGGTATCGGTACATCAGAGGTGGAGCATGTTTTATCCACACAAACATTATGGCAAAGCAAGCCAAAAACAATGGAAATTCGTGTAGAAGGTGAGCTACCAGTTGGTGTAGCCGCAAAGGATATTATTTTAGCGATTATTGCCAAGTTCGGTATTGGCGTTGGTACAGGGCATATTGTGGAGTTTACTGGAGAGGCCATCCACAAGCTGTCAATGGAAGAACGTATGACAATTTGTAATATGTCGATTGAGGCGGGTGCAAAAGCAGGATTGGTATCACCTGACCAAATTACAGTTGATTATATTCGTGGACGTCGCTATGCACCACAGGGTGAAAAATTTGAAGAGGCTACGGCTTATTGGCTAAGCTTAGCATCAGATGAGGATGCAACGTATGATGAAGTACGCATCATCCAAGCTGAGGAAATCGAGCCAATCGTGACATGGGGCACAAATCCATCCATGGGTTCAGGTATCTCAGGAAATGTACCAACACAAGCAGATTATCATGATGAGACAGATAAGGCGGCTCTTCGTAAAGCACTTGCTTATATGGGCTTAGAGGAAGGGCAACCACTAACATCCATCGACATCCAGCATGTCTTTATTGGCTCCTGTACAAACTCACGTATTAGTGATTTACGTGCAGCGGCTAGCGTTATTAAAGGACGCAAGGTGCATGATCGTGTCACAGCAATTGTTGTACCAGGTTCTCATTCTACGAAAAAGCAGGCAGAGGCAGAAGGACTGGATAAAATCTTTATTGAGGCAGGCTTTGAGTGGCGAGAGTCAGGCTGCTCGATGTGTCTAGCGATGAATGATGATGTAGTTCCAGCTGGCGAACGCTGTGCCTCTACATCCAACCGTAACTTTGAAGGACGTCAAGGTGCAGGTTCTCGTACACATTTAGTATCTCCGCCAATGGCAGCAGCCGCTGCCATTGCAGGTCACTTTATCGATGTACGTGAATTTGTAAAGGAAACTGTGTAAGCCTTGCTTTACATGGAAAGGATGATTGAAAATGGAACCAATTAATATCGTAAATAGTGTGATCACACCACTTGACCGTAAAAATGTAGATACAGACCAAATTATTTCAAAAGAGTTTTTAAAGCGTATTGAGCGTACAGGCTTTGGCCAATATTTATTTTACCATTGGCGCTTTGATGCACAGGGCAATGAAATACAGGACTTTGTGCTGAATAAACCTGAATTTAAAGATTCAAAAATTCTTGTAGCACAAGATAATTTTGGCTGTGGCTCTTCTCGTGAGCATGCACCATGGGCTATTTTAGACTATGGCTTTAATGTTGTTATCGCACCATCCTTTGCAGATATTTTCCATAATAACTGCTTTAAAAATGGGATTTTGCCAATTAAACTAACAGAAGCAGAATGCGATGATATTCTAGCAAAAGGCTTAGCAAAGCCATATACAATGGAAGTCAACCTTGCAGAGCAAACGGTGACAGGTGAGGATGGCAAAGTCTATCGTTTCACAATTGATCCATACTATAAGGAAACATTGCTAAACGGTTGGGATGAAATTGCTTTAACCTTTAAATACGAAGACCATATTGCTGCCTACGAGGCACAACGTGTGGCCTATTAATAACGAGACTGAAGACAATTATAATGTTGTCTTCAGTTTTTTGTTATTTTATATCCATTATCATTATTCGCATCTTAAAAAGCAAAATTGTATAATAAAGATACTTAAAATTATTTATAGGTGAGGTGATATTAAACGTGAAGTTGCAAAATCCACATGATAAGTTTTTTAAGGAATCATTTGGTGATGTGGAGGTCGCAAAGGATTTTTTGTTGCATTATTGTCCAAAGGAAGTATTGCAAGTGTTGAATTTAGACACACTAACACCACAGAAGGACAGCTTTTTAACACCTGAACTAGAAGAAAGTTTTTCCGATTTACTGTTTAAGGTCGATATTTGCCAGCGAGAAGGCTATTTATATTTATTATTTGAGCATAAAAGCTACTTGGATAAAGGAACAATATTGCAATTACTGCGCTATATGTTAGATATTTGGGAGGCAAAGCGCAGCAAGGAGCGTGTAAAAAAGTTGCCCATTATTATTCCATTGCTTATGTATCATGGGAAAAAAGAATGGCAATTGCCAACAAACTTAGGTGAGCTATTGGATGGCTATCAGGCATTACCAGATTCCATTAGAGCGTATGTGCCTAATTTTAACTATTTAGTATATGATTTCTCTCAATATGATGATAATGATATACGTGGTACTGTCCGCAATCGTATTCTCTTCACACTATTTCGTGATGTACAAACAAAACAAGGCAGGGCATTATTAGAGGCCATTTTACGTGCCTTTCATTATTTAGGTGAGCTAGAGGATAAACAAACGGCAGTAGGCTATATTGAAACGATGCTGCGTTATATTTATGAGGCTGGGAACGATTTAACAAAAGAGGATATGGGCAAAATTATTGAACGCCTTGAAAACCACGAGCTGAAAGGGAGTGACTTAGTCATGACATTGGCGGAAATTTGGAAAAATGAAGGATTACAAGAAGGATTACAACAAGGGCTACACAAAGGCTTACGACAAGGAGAAAGAAATGCTTTATCGCAAATGGCAACAGTCCAATTAACACAAAAATTTGGTGAGTTGCCTGAGGAGCTAAAGCAGGCTATAAGCCAAGCAAATGTAGAAGTGTTAAATGAAATTGTAGCAAATATTTTCACAATTAGTAGTTTGGATGATGCAAAGAGCTATTTATCATAGTCTTAAGAAGAGAAGCACTAATAGAATGGTGAGACTGAAGACAAATATAATGTTGTCTTCAGTTTTTTTGTGTTTAATCAAAAAATCTCGCTATACTATCATTAAGATGCCCTATAAAAAGTAGGAGGGATTAGGCGATGACAGAAAAAGTAAATATTTTAGTGGTGGAAGATGATGATGCGATTAACCAATTGCTCTGTAGTATTATTAAGAAAAATGGCTATTTTCCTCAACCTGCTTTTTCAGGAACAGAGGCAATGCTCTATTTGGAAAAGGCGGAATGGGATATGATACTCCTTGATCTTATGCTGCCAGGGATGTCTGGAGATGAGCTACTGACAAACATTACAGCACAAAGTCCTATACCGATTATTATTATTTCTGCCAAGTTAGACCAACAAACAAAAATAGGCATGTTACGAACAGGAGCGGATGATTATATTACAAAGCCCTTTGATATTGAAGAAGTATCGGCAAGAATCGACTCCCACTTAAGAAGATACCAACGTATTACAAGGCAGCCAGCAACAAAGCGACTTGTCCATAAGGATGTAGAGGTTGACCAAGATGCAAAAGCTGTTTTTATCAAAGGGGAAGCGTTGAATTTTACCGCTCGGGAATATGAGATATTTGTGCTTCTTATGGCATCACCGAAGAAGGTGTTTACAAAGAAAAATATGTTTGAAAGTGTGTGGCAGGAGACCTATTATGGGGATGATAACACCATCAATGTCCATATTAGTAATATCCGTAGTAAATTAGCAGCGGTGAATCCAGAGGAGGACTATATTGAAACGGTTTGGGGGATGGGGTATCGATTGAAAACTTAAGCTTTTTTTAAGAATTGCCTTAAGTCTTTATTAATACTTCCTTTTTATACTTGATGTATCATAGAAGGAGGGATTATATGACGGATTATATATTGAAAACAAGTCATTTAACGAAGCAATTTAACAAACAAATCGCTTTACATAAAGTCAATCTTTCCATCAAAAAAGGCTCTATTTACGGCTTTATTGGACAAAACGGTGCTGGGAAATCTACCCTGATTCGCATTGTTTCAGGTCTTGCTATGCCAACTGCGGGATCAATTGAATTGTTTGGCTATAGTCATGGATCAGCGCTAGTGGAAGCGCGCAAACGTATCGGAACAATGATTGAGGGGCCTGCATTATACCCATATATGACAGCGGCTGAAAATTTAGAAGCTCACAGGCTGTTAAAGGGCATTCCAGGGAAAGACTGCGTAGAAAAGGCATTAGCCATTGTAGGTCTTCAGGATACAGGGAAAAAGAAGGCAAAAAATTTTTCATTGGGCATGAAACAACGCTTAGGTATAGCCATCTCCTTACTGGGAGACCCAGAGTTTCTGATTTTAGATGAACCAATCAATGGTTTAGACCCAATGGGGGTTGTTGAAGTACGAGAACTGCTGAAAAAATTAAATCGTGAATATGGTATGACCATTTTAATTTCAAGCCATTTACTAAGTGAGCTTCATTTACTTGCTACGCATTATGGCATTATCCATAAAGGTGATTTATTGGAGCAATTAACGGTAGAAGAGCTGAATCATCAATGTCAGCAATTTCTGCATATTAAGGTAAGCAATCCTGAGAAGGCTGCGGCGATTCTGGAAACGACTCTTGCGACAAATAACTTTGAAGTAATGCCAGATGGCTGTATTAAGCTATATCGTTATGTAGATACGCCTGGAAAAGTTTCTTCAACGCTTGTCAATGAAGGGCTTATTATTGAACAATTTATGCCAATGGGTCAGGATTTAGAGTCCTATTTTATGGAGCGCATTGGAGGTATTTATCATGAATAATGTGATCAAGTCAGAATGGTATAAGCTTAGGAAGGATCGCTCACTATGGACATTGCTTATTATTCTAATAGTAATTAGCCTCTCCTATCCGTTGTTAATTATATTTGATGAAGGTGCAGATACTATAGCGGTTAATGACTTTTACCGTCAGACGATTCTTGGGGGCAATAATTATATTATAAGACTGGTGCCCTGTGTACTAGGAGGGTTCTTTATTTCCAGTGAATATGCAATGGGCACGATGAAAAGCATTGTCGCGTCAGGAAATAGTAGAGTGCGTATTTATTTTGCAAAATTAATGGTCTACTCGATTGGAGCCATTTTGATTGCATTTGTCTTTCCTTTTGTGTTTACAGGAGCTGTGGCTATTTTTCTGCATTTTAATGGGATGCCTACACTTAGCTATTTTGCAAGCACAGTTGGCTTAACTGCTCTTTATACAATCGCTTTTGCATCCATTATGGCTTTATTTGCTACAATTTTTACGGAGAGTGGGAAGGCCATTGGCTTTATGCTGTTCTTTTTCTTGCTGTTGGATAGTCTATTGTATACATTAAGTCACTTCTTTCCAGTATTTGAGGTCGTTTTTAACTCCTCGATCTTTAAGCTGTTTTTAGATATTGGACGCATAGAGACCATACATGGTGCTGAGCTGGTGCAATTAATCATGATGCCCATCATTACCTTTATTGTTTTCGGTATTTTAGGAAGTATTGTATTTCAGAAAAAAGAAATTAAATAAACAGGGAGGTGGGGGAGAAAATGCTATATGTGGTCATCGTTTTAAGCTTTATCACAATATGTCTTCTCGCCCGCTTTCTATGTTTGAAAAAGGAAATACGCAGTGCAACGAAGCAATTACAACAACGACATAAGCAGCAAACTACGAAGAAAATTAATCTTAGCCTTTATGATAAAGATTTTGAACGGCTAGCAGAGGAAATTAATCATGAAATAGATGAAACAAAGCAGGCGATTGCTGAGCAAAAAAGAACAGAAAATGAGCTTAAGCAGGCGATTTCCAATATTTCACATGATATTCGTACACCGATGACCTCTATTTTAGGCTATGTGCAATTTTTAGAGGATGAAACGATTCCTCCTCACATACGCCAGGAGTATATGCGCATTGTCAAATCAAGTGCATTAAGGCTAAAAGTATTATTGGAAGATTTTTTTGAGCTATCCGTTATTGAGTCTACCGACTATTTATTAAAGATGGAATGGGTTCAATTGAATGATTTGGTGTTAGAGGTGTTAGTTAGCTTTTATGAAGCATTTAACCAACAGCAGATCGAGCCAACTATTCATATGCCAGAAGAAATGGTAAGGGTGAAGGCAGACCCATCAGCACTCAAGCGAGTCATTGAAAACTTAGTGACCAACGCTTTAAAGCATTCGGTGGGGCACGTTACCATCGCCCTCCATCAAACACCATCATGCACGGAGCTGATCATTAGCAATCCAGCACCACAATTACAAGAGCAAGACCTTTTTCATCTATTTGACCGTTTTTACAAAGCCGATCAAGCAAGAAAGGGCAAAGGCACAGGACTAGGCCTATCTATTGCCAAAAGCTTGATGGAAAAAATGAACGGGACTCTTTCAGCAAAATTGCTCGATCAACAATTATCGATGAAATGTCAATGGTGTGTTTCTACACCAAAGACTGGTAATGAAGCTTTATAAAAACTGAACTTTTTGAAACGAAGTAATTTTTTCGTTTTAAAAAAGTAACTATACTGGTTGTGCGTGCGGATTGGTGATGTAGAAGATGTTAAAGAAAGAGTGAAACAATAGAAGGAACTATAGCGATTGCACAGGTAAGAGAGAAAATGGAGCTGATCATTAGAAGGATTAAAAAAATCCCGATCATATATAAAAGAGGATGACCTGCCTGCTTTAATAGATGAATGGGCTTGCAGCATTTAAAGAGAATCTTCTTCCCTGCAATGGGGGAGAGGTTCTTTTATTTTTGATATTTTTGGAAGTGACAAATAGAGGGGATAACACCCTATTTCCTAGGAGAAAGGTCATCTGGTTAAGAGTGCTCTATCATGAAGCTTAATAATTTTGGCGATTTTACGGTAATAATGGGGGAGGTAGCTATTTCTTTTAGTCTGAGTAATAAATCATCCAACGAATAGGCGTTAGAGTAGAGTGAGAACGAATTCCTATTTATGAACGAAACGTCTAAGTATATTGTCCTTTTTTCAATGATTGATGTATTAGAAAAGCAATAGTTTCATTTATAATGAAATTATAGATACATATGAAAAGAGGTATTGAGGATGACGAATAATAATAATACGCCAAACGAAGCTACAACCTCAGCGAATAATACGTTGCCGCAACTTGTTGATCAGCTACGACAACTATATAGCATCATTGTCCAAAATACATATGTGAAAGATACTGTGAAACATTTAGATCGCATTATTCGGGATGCAAATAACCAGACGATGATTCTTATTGTTGGAAAGGAGCGAGTGGGAAAGACAACACTTGTAAATGGGCTTCTTGGCCGTGAGGTGTTATTCGTAAGTGATCAACATCCAACAGGTGTCAATACATTTATAAGATATGGCGAACATGAGGAGATTAAAGCGTATTTTTTAGATGGGGTTGTGGCTACCTTTGATATGAGCAAATTAGAGTTGTTAACGACTGGCGATACATTTGCCTCTCAAATTTTACGTGAACATTTAGACTATCTGGAAGTCTATGTGAAAAATGATCTATTAAAATCGGTGACGATTATTGACTCTGTTTCATTAGAGGCAGGGGGAGGAGAAATGGCCTATTTTTCGGAGGCATTGCTCAAGCGTGTGGATGAAATCTTTTGGACTTTACGTGCCGGTTCTATGGCGATTGATGCGGAGCTGTTATTGATAGAGTCGTTAAAAAACAAAGGGGTTGAACCTTTATGCGTGATTAATGGTATTGATGCCGTTGACGATGCTGATGCCTTTATGAAAGCAGAGCAGCAACGAATCGGTCATTTAATGAGTAATTTTCTTGCGGTTTCTGCCAGAAATGCCTTGGAGGCTAAGCAAACGAATAATCAAGAGCTTTGGCAAAAAAGCCAGTACGACTATTTAATTAATGAGATTCACCGTGTTGCTAAAAATAGTGATAAAAAAACCTATGCTATTTTAATTCGCTTTTTGCAATGGCTGGAACGATTCCGCTTTGAATTAACGGTTATTCCCCAGCGCGATCCATTCCAATCAGCTGCTGAGCATATTGAAAGGTATACAGGTGATACACAATATGAATTTTCTCGCTATCAACGTGATTTAGCGATTGTTCAGGAATATGAGCAAGAATATGAGCAGGTAGCCAATACCTTCAAAAAGGTTCAAACACTGTATCAGCTCTTACAAACGATTGCACAGCATGATTATTTACAGGATGAAAAGGTCGAAGAATTTACAGAAATTGCTGTACACTATCAGCAAATGCTACGAGAATACCGCAATATGCATAGTGAATATATACACGAATATGAGCGTTTAGATGTACAGCATAAAAAAATTCATGGAAAGGGGCTTATGAAGGCGATTTTTGGTCAGCATACCCAAAATGAATTTTTCAAGGAACGTGTGAATAAGTTAAATGAGCAACAGGTTATTTGTGTTGCCCAATATGATAAAATCCAGCAAGCTGAGACCTCCGTAC
Source organism: Lysinibacillus macroides (assembly GCF_001281525.1). Taxonomy (GTDB): domain Bacteria; phylum Bacillota; class Bacilli; order Bacillales_A; family Planococcaceae; genus Lysinibacillus; species Lysinibacillus macroides. The sequence continues at coordinate 1,189,723 of NZ_LGCI01000005.1, forward strand.
TGCAAATTATGCAGGATATCCAGCAGCACTTAATGGAGTTAGTAAGAGCGCGTTTGGCACATGTTGAGCATAAAGCACAAAAATTAAACCAGCAGCGTGCAAAAGAGAGGCGTCAATTAAAGCTCTATACGGATAAATTAAATGAATTTTCATGCTTGATGGAAGCTCAGGGCTATATGAAAGATCATTTGCAGCCATTTTTAATGAGTGAGCAACTTCCTCTAAAAGCCAAAGATCTTAACATGCTTGAAGATACGATGCAGGCCATTTTAGACATTGATCTATCCTACAATGGATTACTGGCACGAAGTCAGGTTAAGAATACGGAAAATGTGGCCATTCCTTTTGTTGTGCAAGACAAATATCCACTGTATATATTGAACTTAAAGGAAGAAGATGTGAAATCCAATGATATACCAGAAATCCCTAATAAATTAACGATACAATATGAAGAATAGATCTGCACTAAACGTTCTACAAGTATATAGGCTTGTAGAGCGTTTTTTATAAATGAAACAAATAGGGATGTTTTTCGTATAGAAAGAAAGGAGGTATTTAAATGATTGAAATGACTGGACGCTATACAGGCGCTAAAATTTATGCACAAACGGCATTACAAACAGCTATCGACCAAATTCAAGAATTGATCAATCAGCCCTTTATGGCAGGCACAACAATACGAATTATGCCTGATTATCATGCAGGAAAAGGCTGTGTAATTGGTACGACGATTCAGTTGCAGGATTGTGTTGTACCAAATCTTGTAGGTGTTGATGTAGGCTGCGGTGTATTTGTCGCGGAGATAGATGCATCAATGGTTGATTATGCAAAGCTTGATACAATCATTCGAACCTATATCCCAAGCGGGCAGGATATTCACCAAGATGTATCGCCAACACGTCATTTTTTGGAATTTGACAGCAAGCAATTTCGAGCGACTGGCTTAAAGGATGATTATACAAATTTATCATTAGGAACGCTTGGCGGAGGCAATCATTTCATTGAGCTCGCAAAGGATGAAGCGGATCGCTATTATTTGCTTATTCACACAGGCTCCCGCTATGTAGGGGCAAAGGTAGCCAATTGGCATCAAAAAAGAGCCTATGAAAGTTTACGCCGCCAAGATTTAACGGAAAAAATAGCGGAGCTGAAGCAGCAAGGGCGAGCCCAAGAAATTCAGCGCATGATTCAAAGCTATAAAGCGCAAAATCCTGTAATTCCAAAGGATTTAGCTTATTTAGAGGGTGATCTTTTCGATGATTATATTCACGATATGAAGATTGCCCAGCAGTATGCACGCATGAATCGTTGGACAATCGCTAAAACAATTGCTGAGCATATGGGGTGGCAGTTTACAGAGACATTTGATACGATTCATAACTATATTGATACGGAAACAATGACATTGCGGAAGGGTGCTGTTCGTGCCAATAAAGGAGAAAAGCTGGTCATTCCAATGAATATGCGGGATGGGTCGCTGATTTGCATAGGAAAAGGCAATGCAGATTGGAATTATTCAGCGCCCCATGGAGCAGGGCGTATGTTTTCACGTCGCGCCGCCAAAAAAGCCTTAAATATGGACGACTTTAAAGAAACCATGCAGGGCATTTGGTCAACTTCCGTCAATGAGGAAACATTAGATGAGGCTCCAATGGCCTATAAACCAATGGCAGAAATTACAGCTGTTATTGAGGACACAGTCGATATAGTCAAAGTGATTAAGCCAGTTTATAACTTTAAAGCAAGTGAAGCTGTAAAGCCTTATCAAAGAAAAAGCTAGATAGTTATTATAAACGAAAAGAAGCGTTGATTTTTTAGGCAAAAAACCACTTTACTTGTGCAGATCAACATGTATTTTATGCCTTATCTGCAAAATGTAAAGCGGCTTTATTGTGCATAAAGTTTACGCTTCTGCTTCTGGTGAAAACGTGCGGTTTGCTAATTCTGCATCCAACATAAAGATAGCATTGGAGTCATTTTCGATACGCTCAATTTTGCGAATTAATGTATCAAATGTTGATTCTTCTTCTACTTGCTCATCGATAAACCATTTTAAAAAGGCCATTGTCGCATGCTCGCGCTCATCTAAAGCAATGTCAGATAAATTATAAATACGGCGTGTTACTTCTTTTTCATGAGAAAGAGCTGTTTTGAAGGCATCTAAAATCGATTCAAAATGATTGCCTGGGCTATCAAAGCCATGAATGGTTGCGCGGTAGCCCATATCGCTTAAAAAATTATAAAATTTCATTGCATGGAAACGTTCTTCCTCAGCTTGTACTAAAAAGAAATTAGCAAAGCCATCATAATCTTGATCTGTACAATAGGCTGCCATTGCCATATAAGCGTGCGCAGAGTAAAATTCAAAATTCATTTGTTCATTTAGTGCTGTGTGTAATTTTTCAGATAACATATAAGTTTCCTCCCTTTGAAGTAAATGCCTACAGCTCTAGTATACAGTGTAGCTATCGTAATGGACAAAAATTTTAAAATTAAGAGCAAAACATGCAAAAGTTAATTGATATCCGTTATCAATTAGAAAATTCGCGCACTTTCTGACAAAAAGAAAAAATCGCTTCAACTGTTGTTGAGGCGATTTTTTTCGACATTATGCTTGTTTTTTCTGATTTTTAAGACCGATTAAGTAGCCACCAAGTGCAATGGCGATTAAGACGATCCAGAAGGTAGCTTTCCACAATGTAGAATGTGGAAACTCATGTGGAATCAGTTCTAATTTTTCATGTCCTAATGTTAAAACAGCTAATTTTACACCAACCCAACCTACGATCAGAAAGGCAGCTGTTTCAAGAGAAGGAAATCTTTCGAGAACTGTTACAAACCAACGAGCGGCAAATCGCATCATAATCACACCAATAATACCACCTAAGAACATCACTGCAAATGGTCCTGCGTTAATGCCCCCAATATCAAAATCACCGATATGTGGAAGTGTTACAGCAATTGCGACTGCTGCTAGAATGGAATCCACCGCAAACGCGATATCCGCAAGTTCAACCTTTACAACCGTCATCCAAAAGCCAGATTGCTTTTTAGGCTCCTTCAGTTCCTCTGAATCATCGGATGATGCTTTCCAGGATTCATAAATATGCTTAATGGATATAAATAGTAGATAAATGGCACCAACCGCTTGGATTTGCCAAAAGTTCACAAGGGTTGTGATTAAGAATAAGGCAATAAAGCGGAAAATAAATGCCCCAGCTAAGCCATATAATAATGCTTTTTGTTGTTGAACTTTTGGTAAATGCTTCACCATAACCGCCATAACAACAGCATTATCTGCCGCCAATAACCCTTCTAGTACGATTAATACGACAAGTACCCATGCGTATTCTAATAAAATTGCTTCCAAAATCGTTCCTCCTTTATTCATTGAACAGAAATGAATGATGTGCTTCTAACCTATTTTTACCTATTTTAAGCAAAAGAAAAAGACCCCTGCCTAAAAAATAGGCAAAGGTCTTGCTAAGCAATGTATAACTTGTTATACAAAAAATGCTATCACACCCGATGGTATTAAACCATGTAATGACGAATGTGAAACCAGATGCTTCGTTCGCATCTGCTAGCTACTCCCCCTTGACAATAAAGTCAAAAGCTATTCAATTCTTAGTTAGATAATAACATATAGCAGAGAATATGTAAATAAAAATATACCGTTATAGAAAAAATATTTTCCATTACAATTGTAGAAATGATACTATTAACAACAGGTGAAATTTTTACAACTAGAAGGGAGACAAGCATGTATAGAAAATTTTTTTCCTACTATAAGCCTCATAAGCGATTATTTATCATTGATTTTTCAAGTGCTATTATTGTCGCTATTTTAGAGCTTGCATTTCCATTAGCTGTACAATGGTTTATTGATAAGCTATTGCCAACAGGTGATTGGAGTATGATTGTCAAAGTCAGTCTATTATTGCTGCTTGTTTATGCTATTAGTACACTCTTGAACTTTATCGTCAACTATTTAGGCCATAAACTAGGCATCAATATTGAGACCGATATGCGGCAAGAATTATTTACACATGTGCAAAGGCAATCATTCCGTTTCTTTGATAATACGAAGACAGGTCATATTATGAGTCGTATTACCAATGATTTATTTGATATAGGGGAGTTTGCCCATCATGGACCTGAGGATTTGTTTATTGCCATTATGACCTTTATTGGAGCTTTTGCAATTATGTTTAATGTCAACCCAACACTCGCACTAATTGCGGTAATTATGGTGCCGTTTTTAACATGGCTTGTAACATTTAGTAATATAAAAATGAATAATGCCTGGAAAACGATGTATGGCAAAATTGCGGATGTCAATGGCCGTGTGGAAGATAGTGTATCAGGTGCACGCGTTGTGAAATCCTTTACGAATGAAGCGTTTGAAATTAACCGCTTTAAAGAGCAAAACGGCTTTTTCCGTGCAGCTAAATTATATGCCTATAAAATTATGGCAGGCACGCATTCCAGCATTTATATGATGACACGTCTGTTAACATTAGTGGTGCTCGTTGTTGGTGCTTGGCTCAGCTTCAATGGCAAACTTTCTTATGGAGAGCTTGTCAGCTTTGTATTGTATACCAATGTACTCATTAAACCAATTGATAAAATTAGTGCCTTATTAGAGCTTTATCCGAAGGGGATGGCTGGCTTTAAGCGTTTCCGTGAATTAATTGAGCAGACGCCAGAAATTCAAGATCGTAAGAATGCAAAGGCAATCAAGCATTTAGATGGTAATATTTCATTTAACCAAGTGGATTTTAATTATGATACGTCGAAGCAAGTTTTACAGGATATTTCATTTGATATTCGAGCAGGGCAAACCATTGCCTTTGTAGGGCCATCGGGAGCGGGTAAAACGACTATCTGTTCGTTAATTCCGAGATTCTATGAAGTGACAAAAGGTGCAATTACGATTGATGGAATCGATATACGCAATATGACCCAGGCTTCACTGCGCGCTCAAATTGGTATTGTGCAGCAAGATGTCTTTTTGTTTACTGGCACAATTCGTGAAAACATTGCATATGGCAAGCTAGGTGCAAGTGAGGAAGAAATTCGAGAGGCAGCGAAAAAGGCTCATTTAGAGGCATTTATTGCAGAGCTGCCAGATGGCTATGATACGCAAATTGGTGAACGTGGCTTAAAATTATCAGGTGGTCAAAAGCAACGACTAGCAATTGCCCGTATGTTCCTGAAAAATCCACCGATCTTAATTTTAGATGAAGCAACCTCTGCACTAGATACGGAGACAGAAATGATTATTCAGCAATCCTTAACAGAGCTAGCGGAAAATCGTACAACGCTTGTGATTGCACACCGTTTAGCGACAATTCGCAATGCAGACCGTGTACTTGTAGTAACACCGAATGGCATTGAGGAAGATGGCACATATGACGAGCTTGTTGCGCAAAATGGTATCTTTGCCAAGCTTCACCATATTCAATTTCGTAAGGAACAATCCGTACCAAAAGATTTTGTTGAGCTAACTTGAACTCCCCCACTTATAGAAATGTGGGATTCCTGCGAACACCAGACCAACGTCTAGTTATAGTAGCAGGCTCTACCCGTAGTGAAACACTTGCAATGATTGTACGTTAGACTCCGCTGTCTAGCGTACTGCTTGGTTTTCGCTTTTCGGCTAGACAGAGCGATAGAACGTTAAAGATTTTATATAACAGACGAACTTTCTTGTTATAACCTCCTGTCCTCAGTTTTCAAAGAGCAATCTGTACAGGTTCATTAGAGCACATACGTTCTAATTGTGTGACAATTTAGGCTAACGCCTACCGACATTATCTCCCATTTACTCACAGGGTATCCCCTTCACGTTCCTTAAAGTGGAGATGTTCTATCGGAAAATGATAAAAAATAGCATTCTCTTACATATCGTTGAGGGGATGCTATTTTTTAGGGTGCTACCTAATTGTTTAAAATACCTCATAAAAAGGTATTAAAATAAAAATAATAAAATTTTACTAATAATGAAGGAAATTTTTATAGCCGAAAACTATTTAATCAAAGGATTTTAGACAGGCTAGTATTTGTTTCATTTATAAAAGGAGTTAAATTTTTGCAAAGAAAATATATTTTTAGTATCCTGAGCTATTAATATACAGGGCTAAAACGATATTAAAACAGACTGGAGGGTTTACCATTGCATGAAGATAATGATAAAAAGAAAAAATTCTCGTTATTCAATCAGCTTTCTAAATCACTAGGATTCGAGCAAGAGGAACAGACGACTACAGAACAAACATCAAATGTCATTGATTTTATTGAAGAAAAGGAAAAAAATAAGGCCCAGGAAGGCATAAAATGGCTAAAAGCAGCTGCTGATTTAGGGGATACAGGAGCCATGAATGAATTAGCCTATAGTTTTTTAACAGGAACTGGCTTACCGCCAAATATTGTGGAGGGTGAGTACTGGCTACGGCAATCTGCAAAGCTTGGTAACTTGTGGGCGATGGTTGATCTAGCGATTCGTTTACTTGATGGCGAAATACTAGGAAAAAATTCAGCGGAGGGGGAAAAGTGGCTACGATTAGCAGTTGATCGTCGCGATAGTGTGGCGACAAGAATTTTAGGCTATCGTTTAATCCATGGGGATAGCTTAGGGCAAAATATAGAAGAGGGCGTTAACTGGCTTCGCCTAGCCGCTGAGGAATTAAACGAACTTGTAGCCATGAGACTATTAGGCATCTACCTGATTAAAGGTGAACATATGGAGCAGCATGTGGAGGATGGTGAATACTGGCTAAAGCGAGCGGCTGAGGCAGGAGAGAAGGTAGCGATGAGAGAGTGGGGGAAATATTTAGTGAGAGGTTTATAGGCTCTCTCTTCTGAATATTGAATAGAGCTTCGAATAAAGCCACTTATTCGAGGTTCCATCAATAGGTGATTTAGACAAATTTAAGTATTATTTAAATTGAAAATATTTTATATTTGTTTTATAATTTAACAGATTTACAAGAAAGCAAGGTGATTTGTAGCTATAAACTTCAAAAGATACTATCCTTATCCTGAATAACTTCATTTAAATAGTATACCTTTATGGTATAAAAATCCTCTAAAGTGTAAAAAGGTAAATCACTATCTTATAGCAAAAACAAATCAAGCATAGCCTCAATAGAATACATACAATCAACACAGATGCTTAATTAACAATAACGATCCTAAAACTATACAACAAAAGGGTGTTGATGATGAGCGTAGGAAAAAAATTAAACCTGTCTTTTATTACCTTTATTTTTTTATTAGCTGCTTCCATTGGTAGTAGTATCTTCAACTTAAATACGATTGACAAACGAACAAAAGAAGCGATGGATTCTCATTTAGAACAGCTTCTTCTTATAGAAGAACTCCGCTTTTCCATTGCTACACAAGAGGTATTTATTCGTGCGCTGATCTTAAATCCATCATCTGAAAATAAAGAACAGCTTTTAAACACTGCAAAGGAGCTAGACAATACTATTGCAACATTAGAGGGTTATTTAAAAGCCCAGGAAATGAAGGAACTATGGACACAAGTAAATGACTCTAATAACCTATTCAATACAGAAATGCCAAAATTAATCGCAGCTATGGAGAATGATAATATTGCACAAGCAACATCCATACTGAATACAACCATTTCAAAGGCTAATTTAGAATTGTTTGATATAGCCGCCCAGATGAAAGAATATCAAATGGCACAAATGGAAGAGATTGAGGAGTCCACCTTCTCTGCTATTCTCAATGCACGAACAATCTCTATTGCTATTTTAGTGACTAGTATAGTAATTGCGATCGGTTTAATGGTTTATGTACGTCGTACCATCACAAAGCCATTATTAGGCATGATAGATGTTGCAATGGTTATTCGCAATGGTGATTTATCAAAAGAGGATATGCAAATAACATCCAATGATGAAATTGGTCAATTAGGTACTGTGTTTAATGAGATGAAAAATAATTTAAGTAATTTGATTGTACATATTCAATCCAATGCAGAGCAATTGAGTGCATCCGCTGAGGAGCTTTCAGCAAGTGCCGAGGAAATGGCAGCGACCACAGAGGATGTGACAAGACAAGCAACAGAAACAGCAGAAAGCTCACAACTAGCGACAGGTGCAGCAAATGAAAGTGCGGTGGCCATGGAGGAGACAGCACACGGTATCCAGCGTATTGCCGAGGCTTCCCAGCAGCTTCACACCTCTTCCCTTTATGCGAGTGAGACAGCAACAAATGGTACAGAAATTATTGCGGATGCCAAAAAGCAAATGGATACGATTAATGAGTCAACCTCTACCGTCAATGAGCTGGTGCAAAAGCTGGCAAAGCAAACAGAGGAAATTGGCAATATTACGAAGGTGATTACGGATATAACTGAACAAACCAACTTGTTAGCGTTAAATGCAGCGATTGAAGCAGCGCGTGCAGGGGAGCATGGGAAAGGCTTTGCCGTTGTGGCAGATGAGGTGCGTAAGCTGGCAGAGGAATCCAAGGCATCTGCAAATAGTATTACAATGCTTACAACAGAAATTCAGCAGGATACGGAAAATGTCGAACGTGCTATGACCAATTCACTGGCGTCTGTACAGGATGGGGTAGTGGTGATCACCAAGGCTGGCGAGTCCTTTGCAACAATTGTGGGAGCAGTTGGTGAAATGACCCATCAAATTCAAGAGGTATCGGCAACGGCTGAGGAGCTTTCAGCCAGTGCGGAGCAAGTGTCAGCCTCTGTCACAGAGATTGCCATAGGTGCGAAAAATATCACAAGCAATATTGATACGGTGGCAGCCGCAATGGAGGAGCAGTCTGCAACGATGAATGAAGTGACAAATGTGGCGACAGCGTTAAGCGAAAACGCTCAGGAATTACAGGAAGAAGCACGGAAGTTTAAAGTATAATTTATCACTGTAAACCGCTAGCATTCTCTAAAAGGGATGCTGGTGGTTTTTTTCCATAATAACAGACTGTAAGACCCTCATTGTACAACATAAGCTAATACATTATGTTTAAGTGGGATCTTACAGCCTGTATAAACAAAGGTTAATGCAACGTCCAATCAGCAGGAGATGTGCGAAAACTCGCGCTGATTGAAGGCTCACTTTATTGTTCTTTTTGATTAGGAATTTTGGATGTTCGTGTAAAATCTTGAGGTGCAAGTGCTTTATTACGCTCTGAGTAGCCTTTGGGAGATAGACGGAAAATAGATTTTTTTATGGTCATCCAATTTAGATCTGTCGCTAAATTCATGTAAGAATAACCATAAATTCGAATATTGCACAAGTATAAAAAAGTTAGGTATAACGACACAAAAAAGCCAAACAATCCTAAAAAGGCACTTGCTAAAATAAAGGCGACACGCAATATACTAATGGATGTCACAAGGGACTGATTGACTAATGTAAAGGAAGCAATCGTAGAAATAGCGATGATGACAATCATTTCAGGGCTTGTGACGCCTGCACGAATTGCTGCATCCCCTATAATTAATCCTCCTACAACACTAATTGTGCCCCCGATAACAGAGGGTAGACGTAAGCCTGCCTCACGAAATAGCTCAAACATGAGTAGCATCAGCAGCATTTCCAGTGAAGAGGGAAGCGGTAATCCTGCCTTCGCTTGTACAACTGTTGCTAGTAGCTGTAGCGGTAATTGGTTTTGATGATAGGTTGTTAAGGCAAGCCAAAAGGCAGGAAGTAGTAAGCCAATCAGAATCCCGAAAATCCTTAATAATCGTTCTAATGAGCTAAAGACAATGGGATACTCATTATCCTCAGCAGATTTCAGTAATAAAAATAAATTCACAGGTGTAACAACGCCATAGGCCACACCATCCACAAAAATAATAAATCTGCCTCTTGCTAATGCCTGCACCGCATAATCAGGCCGTCCCGTGTAATCAAATTTTGGAAATAGCTTGGAATTTTTATTGACACGCTCCATCAATAAATCGCCACTAAAAATAATATCTGTATCAATCGCTGCTAATTGCTTTTTTATGCCGTGTAAAATATCCATATCGACAATATCATCAAAATAAAGAATTGCCACCGTTGTTTTGGAGCGTTTGCCAATCTCCATTTTTTCCACGCAAAAAGAATTGGTTGGTAATCGTTTACGTAGCAGAGCAATATTGACACGAATATCTTCAATAAAATTATCTCGTGGTCCTTTAACAATTACCTCCATGCGTGTTTCTTCAGGCTGGCGATTTGGTTTTTTCGCAATATCACACGCGTATAACAGCTTGTCTTTATCAAAATAGAGCAGCAAAAAACCACTATAGACCAATGTAATAAGCTGTTCTTTGTCCTGTACTTTTTTGAGACTAGGTAGATGAAGATGACGCGTAATATTTTCTTCAAAGGGAATCTCTTCTAAATGATCATAGAAATACTGAATACGTTGCATAATAACTTCGTTCAGCATTTGCTGATCAATCATCGCATCACAGGTAATAAAGTGTACCTTTTGTTGATGAAAAGTATATTCCTGAAATTGAATATCTGCTGATTTTTGAAATAATTGTTTTAACGTATGAAGCTCTAGCGCCTGCTCTTGCTGAGGCATTATGACTCACCGCTTTCCATGTCTTGTTTTTCAGTTTTCCCCTTTTGAGAAGATTTATCCGACAAGGAAGCAATAATCACGAAAAAAATAGAAAGCACAAAGAAAAAAATAAACGTAGTTGTTAAGATATAGTTTCCTTTGATCTTTAAAAATAAATTTTCATTCAACATAATTAATGGCAAACAAATAATAAAGAAGGGCGGTGCAATCATGTTCCATATACGCTTAGGATTGCCCGTCATTTTCAATAAATCGGCGACGATATAAAGCAAGAAACTAACACGAATAAAGGTTCCTGTGAGCCATTGATAAATCGAGAAAAAGTCAAGATGTTCAATATAGCGCCCAATTGTCACCAATCCCCATTCTTCATAGGCAGGGTATCGTTGTTTAGCTGCTTCTACTGGACCGAATTCTGTAATAGCGCCAATTAATGGCCCTAATGTAAGTCCCGTTAGAATAAATAGCATAATAGCAAAGTGATACCACCGAATACGTTCCTTATATTGATGCTGTAAAAATAAGAGGATGAATAGCTCAATAAATCCCGATGCTGGAAAAATCATGCCCTTTATGACAGGCTCGAAACCATGCTCAAAAAAGGGTCGTAATAAATCATAGTTTTTGACTTGTATATTGGTAAAGGCTACAAAAAAACCAAAGACTACCACACCAAAGAGCACAAAAACATTTAAAATAACCATGGTTTGTAAGCTTGTTGTTACAAGTAAGATACAAAGGATGGTATAAATAAATAATAGGATAATGACAGGCGTCTGTGGTAAAAAGGTTGTGTTGACCCACTGTAACGTTTCAACCATTGTAAAGGCAGTTACAATAATTAAATAAATGGCGATTGTGTAAATCACAATAGTAGCGCCGATTTTTCCAATTTTTTGATGTAACCAATCCCCTATAGGCTTCTGTTGTGTTTTTTTTTGAACATACACTAATAGAAATAGCCAAAAGAACAGAATGACTGCCGCAAACAGCACAGATAGCCAGCCATCTCGTTGGGCTGTATCCAGTAGTGGAGGAAGAATGGTTACATGGTTTTTTAAGCCAATAACAGTCATTGATAAGAAGATAACATGTAAAATACCGATTGATCCTACATCTTTCATGATGAAAACCCTCTAACATTGATTGATACATATTAGCTTAGACAAAAAACACCAGCTTTATAAGCAAAAAAGAGACGCTTGTTACAAAGCGTCCCTAGTTCCCTGTATTAATGAATATACGTCATACTAACAAGATTTTCCTTTAGGATAGCGGTTGGAATTTCAAACTCCACCACACCCATATAGCCCGGTGCTACTTCATATTTATCAAAGGAGATAATAAGCTTACCAGTATCAGAAATATAAAATTGCTGATTAGGCTTAATAGTCGTAAATTCCTCCATCAGCTCTTCATCCGCTAGACCAGCACCTTTCACCCAATAGATTTTTTCCTGATTCGATTCGGCTATCTGCGTACGCATTTGCTCTTTAATATTGTCACTAATAATATCAATATATTGCTGATCTTTAAAAAGCATTGGCAAGGTAAGTAAAATTTCATGTTCTTTATCAATGGTATCGTATTCTATCACTGTTGAAGAGGAGGCAACGGTATTTACAACATAACGACCAATGGATAAAATTTGCTCATTATCTGTTTTAACTTCAAAGCCGCTATCAACACCTAAATGACCACCCCCATTAGCCTTCAAATCACCAACTTCAGCGATAAATTCCTCATACAATGCCTTTCCTTGTGCGCGATATTTTTCATTTAATATCTGGGCAAGATCTTGATTTTCTAAGTTTTCAATGGTAGGTACTTGAATAGTGGCATCATAACCGTCTTCTTCCACCTTATATTCTGTCCATGTTAAAACCTTCACAACACTTCCCACAACAGGAATTTCTGAGAGCGTTCGTGCCATTGCAGGGCTCATATTTAAACTAGCGGTAAACAGCATTGCCGCAGCGGCTGTCCCCAGTAGCCATTGTGAAGTACGTCTTTTTCTCTTTTTGCGGCCTTGCTTTAGCGCGTTTTCTACAATGCTGTCTAGCTCCTTTGGAATTGGAATTTCTGCATAGTTTTTTTCTAAATTTTGTAATTTCTTATCCATGGGTACTTTCTCCTTTCACATCTTCCAATTGTATTTTCAACAGTTTCAATGCTTTATAAAGACGCGACTTGGTTGTACTCAGCTTAATATCAAGAATCTGCGCAACGTCTGCGAGTTTTAAATCCTCAAAATAATGAAGAATAATCACCTCTCGATACATTTGCGGAAGCTCCTCTAATGCATGCTCCAAATCGATATTTTCGTAAACATCTTCTTGGGCAGGCGTTAAATAATGCAATGTATCATCATCTGTCACTTGTAAGCGTTTATGCTTGCGTAAAAAATCAATCGCTGTACGAACAACGATTTTATAAAACCAACTTTTCATATATGTAACATGCTCGAGACGATCTAATGAAAGCATGGCCTTTTGAATACTATCCTGTACAACATCCAGTGCGTCCTGTTCGTTTTTGGTATAGCTATAGGCGAGCAAGTAAAAACGCTCTTTTTGTTCACGAATAAATTGGACAAACACCTCTTCGTGTTGAAATGCATTTCTTATTTTCATGTCCAAAGAAGCTCCTTTTTCACATTATCAAATTGTATACATTAACTTAGACGTACAAAGAGCAGGAAAAAGTTAATGCTTTCTAAAAAAACGATCGGATAAGTCTTTGCCTACCACATGAAAATGATGAAAAGTAGTCATATGTAGTTGTTTATTCTAATAGAATGGTCATAAATCATTTATTCATCGTAATGAATAGCAAAAAGTTGAAGGGCAAGTAGTTGAAACCTAAAAATGCACGAAATATCTATAATAATCAAATATTTTCTACTTTGAGTATGTATTTTGATGTATGATGGTATTAACAGTGTTTGGATGTAAAGGGGATGTGAATAACATGAGTTTAGGCAATCATATCCGTGTATTTCTTTGTGTCGTGTTTATGGGCGTGCTTGTAGGCTATGTCTTTAATACACAAAAAGATATAACAGATCATGCATATATTGAAGTAGTGAAAGAGGGCTATTTAGAAAATTTTTCAGATGTTACAGTGCGTAACGCCTTTAATTATGCCTTTTTTGAACCTTACTGGCGTTACTATGAAGCACAAACAGGGGAGCATGTCGTGGAATTATCGGGCGATATTTTATTTCAAGGGAAAGATGGACATGCTATTTTACAATTTGTAGTGAATGAGCAAACAGAGCAATTCTCACTACGGGCGATGAAATTTAATGATACCGTGCTAAATACAGCGCAAAAGCAGCAGCTAGTTGGTCTGGTCTATCAAACATGGGAAATGAAACAACTAGCTTACGAGTAAGGTTTTTTGCTTTGTAAATAAAGCAAACTATATTACAGTAAAGGAGGAGCATATAGATAGAGAGGGTGTTTTGAATGAAGTTAAGTATTTTAGATCAAATGCCAATACCAAAAGGCCATTCAGCAGAGGAAGCCTTTCAACGTACAGAGCAACTGGCACTAGTAGGAGAAGAATTTGGCTACCATCGGATGTGGCTAGCAGAACACCACAATAGTCAATCATTGGCAAGCTCAGCTCCTGAGGTGACTGCTGCTTTTTTAGCTGCGAAAACAAAACGTCTTCGCATTGGCACAGGCGGCGTGATGATGATGCATTATTCGCCTTATAAGCTGGCAGAGGTTTTTAAGACATTAGCAGGACTTGCGCCAAATCGTATTGATTTTGGCGTAGGGAGAGCCCCAGGCGGTGACCCTGCCGCTATTTATGCGTTAGCAGAAGGAAGACGACAACGCTTCACGGAACAGTATGATAAGCTAGCAATCATTTTAAAGCTGATGAATAATCAAAAAACAGGCGAACATGTCTATGATCAAGTCGTCGCAGCACCTGTTCAAATTGCCTTACCAGAGGCTTGGCTACTAGGCTCAAGTGGCCAAAGTGCGATGCAGGCTGGACAGCTTGGCGTAGGCTATTCCTATGCACAATTTTTCACAGGCAATATGTCAAAGGATATTTTTGATGCCTATAAAGCCCATTTTACGCCTTCTTATTATATGGAAAAGCCGCAAATCATGGTAACCTATGCGGCAACAGTTGCTCCCACATTAGAAGAGGCAGAATATTTGGCAAAGCCTATTGATATTGCTCGTTTACAGCTTATGAAGGGGCAAATTATTCAATACATGTCACCAGAAGAGGCGAAGGATTATCCATTATCAGAAGTGGATAAACTAACCATTGCCAATAATCGTAAAGCCAATCTTGTGGGGACACCAAAGGAGATTGCAGCATTTTTAAGCGCGGAGCAAGAGCACTATGGCTTTGATGAGGTGATGCTCAACTGCAATCAATATGAGCTTGAAAGTCGTTTAAATTGCTATACATTTTTGGCGAAGGAATTGCTCTAACATAAAAAGCCGTATTTCGTTGTGGAAATACGGCTTTTTGAGAGAGAACGTGTTGGAGTTGAGAGGAGGTAAACTATGCGAAGGTTATGTTTTTTAATTTTTACAATGATGATATTGCTTTTGATAGTAGGGTGTTCCAATGACGCAAATGAAGTGACATTGGAAGAGCGTGAAATAGGCTATGTCAAAGAAAAAAGTACTACTCGATTATTAGTTGTTCATAGTGAGAGTAAGGATGAGGCATTAAACAGTTCAATGGAAGACTTAAGAGATATGGGAGCTATTTGGTTAACCGTAACGAATAAACAAATTGAACATATAAAAATCGGTGATAAAGTATCTTATACAACAGGTCCTATTGATCAATCCTCTCCAGCTTCGGGAACTGCTAAAGATATTAAAGTGATTGATGATTAAAAGATTAAAATTCCGCCTTAAATATTTTAAATAGATTTAAGGCGGAATAATTTGTTTGTCAAATTTACTTAGTAGTTGGAGTTATACCTAAATCATTTGCAATGTTTCCAACATGTGAATATACCAATGGATATCCAGGTGCAGCACCTTTTACTATACCAAGTACAGTATAATCTGAATAAACTGTACCACCACTATCCCCCTTAGTATTTGTTGCAGTCGCACCACGTAGATTGAAAAATGTAGAACCATCAACACTATAACCTACGTTTCTACTTGTTAATTTTCCACATGTTACCTTAGTTGTATGACCAGTTTTGCAAACTACTTGACCAACAACATCATTAGACGAATTCTGAAAGCCATTAATAGTTCGCAAGCCACCATTTAGATTCATCTCTTTAACCGTTACATTTGTAACTGCGATTCCCATAGCATCTGACATACCATAGTAACTCCAACGTGAACTTGCATGACCAAGATATGTTCCATTATAATTCCAACCTTGACCAGACAAATAGACCCAGCCACCCGTTGATGTATTTTGTATTCTACTACAATGTGCTGCTGTAATAACATAGTATTGACCTGAACTATCTTTAGCACCAAAACCAATGGAACAGCCTCGATTATTTGTAGATATGATTTCTTCACCACCTCTTACAGCTGTATCAGTGGGTGGGTCTGTAACTTCTGTAATAGATATAGGCATCCCTTTAAAGTAGGATTTAATAAAATCCACATTTGCTTTAGTTGTTTTTGCGATTCCGATTGTTACAGTTTGATTTATTATATCTGTAGAAACCATAATTAAATCGATTCCTTGGTTCAACAATTCATCTTTTGCAGCCCATACTTGTTTATTATAGTTATCTAAATCTTCTTCACTGTATACTGTTTCAAAAACCTCGACTTCGTTTCCAAACTCTTCTTGAATTTGTTTAATAGCATTCTGAGTGTTCCGAGATCTAATATTTTTAAATCCGACTTTGATTTTTCCGTTATTTTTTTGATCAATATATATAATATCTATTGCTTCGTTTGCTTTAATTATATTTTTTATCTTAGGGATATATTCCTCTTGAATTTTAATGCGTCTATGCATTTCTTTTTCTTCAGTATCTGTTAGAGCTACACCAAATGTCTTTTTAGAATTAGGATTTTCCATTACGTTTTTGACAAAGCTAGTATCAGAATTAAGTCCAAAATCCTCTCTAAAGTTTTTTTCTTCAACAATGTTAGTAGATAAATCATTTTCCGCACTAACTACACCAGAATGTAAGAAAGGTAGAAACAACGAAACTACTAGTATTGATTTTAATTTCATAAAATTAACACCTCCAAATATGGTTAAATAATTCATTGTATATATATTTTACCAAATATATTTAAATTACTCAATGTGTATTGTGAATAAATTAAATAGTTCTACTTATTTTTATAACTATCACCTCTCTATCTGCTCAATTGAGGTGGTTTTTGCGATATTAAATCTTGTATAACTTAGTATATACCTGCTTATCACTCATTATTGTAAAGGTAAACGGCTCTTTTTTGACAATGGCTGTTTGCTTGTTATTTGGCTGTTTGTGCCCATCATGACAAGCAACCAATAAAAGTGTTAAAAAAGCAAGCAATATAATGTTAATTTTCATATATACACCTACCCTTCCTGATAAAAAATAAAGCCCACTCCTTTGGCAAAAAGTTATTTCCCAAAAGAGCAGAGCTGTCTATCGTAATTGTTAAACCTGAGCCGAGCCGCTTGTAAAGTTGGTGTTTTGATAGTACATATTTTTGACAAGCACATTTGGACCAAGGCATTTGACGGCTGGGCAATGGCAGTTTAATGATTTTGCCAAATCGCTTGCCATCCATTTGTCAAAAATGGCAGGTAATGTATCGTGGGCGATATTGCCAAGTGCAGGTGTATCGCCAAAGTCTGTGACAATCACATCGCCTGTGAAAATATTGACATTTAAGCGTGAGCGACCGTCTGGATCATTACGCATTGTGACATTTTTCGCTGAGCGTAAACGTTGTAATAGGCGTTGATCTTCCTCGTTTGTACTACAAGGGTAGAATGGCAGTGTGCCAAATAGCATCCATGTTTGTTCATCGCGAATATCTAATAAGTGATGAATCGCTGCCCGCGTTTCATCTAATGATAATGATGTCAGCGAGCTGGCGAAATCGGATGGGTACATGGGATGCACCTCATGTCGTGCACACTTCATTTCATGAATAATTTGATGGTGAATATGGGCTAAATAAGGCAATGTTTTTTTATTAAGCATCGTTTCAGCAGAGACCATCACGCCATGTTCAGCTAGCATTTGAGCGTTAGTAATCATGCGTTGGAATAAAGCTGCACGTTGGTCATATGTCGGTTTGCGCTCCATCATCGCAAAGCCTGTTTCTACAAACTCATCAATTGTTCCCCAGTTATGGGAAATATGGAGCACATCTAAATAAGGCGCAATCAGTAAATAACGCGCTGGCTCCAATGTTAGGTTGGAGTTGATTTGTGTGCGTACACCTCGCGCATATGCGCATTTCAATAGTGGCAATACATAATTTTGCACAGATTTTTTACTTAGCATCGGTTCGCCGCCTGTAATGCTAATCGTTTTTAAATGAGGGATTTCATCTAAGCGCTGTAAAATTAGCTCAATTGGCAGTGCTTCGGGGTCTTTCTGTTGCAATGTATAACCAACAGCGCAATGTGCACAACGCATATTGCAAAGTGTTGTTGTGGTAAACTCAATATTTGACAGTGTCATCTGTCCATGCTGCTCAACATCTAAATAAGCCTCCCATGGATCAAAGATAGGCGTCATTTTTTGTAAGGTTGTCATCTTTCGTACATCTTCCTTTCTAGCATTCTATTTTCTCATATTCACTGATAATTTTAAATATGAATAAAGAAAAAAGGAGAAGGATTTCAATAGTTGTCAATACAGTAGGACATTTTACTGTTATTTTTCTAAAAAAACGTTATGATAAATAGAGTAAAAGTCACAATGTTTCGAAGAAAGTGGGAATAACTATGACGAAGTATGAAACACTATTATTTGACGTGGATGACACGTTATTAGATTTTAATGTAGCGGAAAATGCGGCACTGGCTCAAGTGTTTCAGCAGGAAAATATAGCGGCTACACCAGCCATGATTGCGCGTTATAAGGAAATCAATGACTCCATGTGGCGGGCTTTTGAGCGTGGGGAGATCACCAAAAATACCCTCCATAATACACGCTTTGCCGTTGCTTTAAAAGAATTTGGCTTTGAGGTGGATGGTGCCTATGTGGAAACGGTTTTTCAAAAATATTTGCAGCAGGCACATCCATATGTAGAGGGAGCCTATGAGGTAATTGCGCATTTAGCAGAGCATTACGATTTATATGTTGTCTCAAACGGTGTAACGATTACACAAAATAAACGACTGACAGATGCCAAGCTAGCGCCCTATTTTAAAGGCATTTTTGTATCAGAGCAAACAGGCTATCAAAAGCCTATGCCCGCCTTTTTCGACTATGTATTTGAACGTATTGAGCGTTTCCAAAAGGATAAAGCCTTAATTATTGGCGATTCCCTTACATCAGATATAAAAGGTGGCTTACAGGCAGGCATTGATACATGCTGGTTTAATATTCATAATATAGAAAATACAAGTACGATTACACCACATTATGAAATTACCGCCTTACATGAACTACATGGCTTACTCAGCCATAAGGTGCCCCAGTATTAAACATAAGGCAGTTTCTTTGCGCTTGAGGATGGGCAAAAGAGCTGCTTTTTTTCTGATAGGTATAAAAACCATGAGAACAGGCAAAACCTTTTATAAGACTCGTTCTTTGAAAGGGGAATTATCTAATGACAATGGTTTTAACCGTTCAACAACGTCAAAAAGGGCGTCGTTCATCTTTAACACAGCTTAGACAAGATGGAGCTATACCTGGTGTTGTCTATGGCTTTCAAATGGCCTCAACAGCCATTTCTTTAGATGCGCGTACATTTGCTAAAATGCTAGCTACGTATGGAACAAATGGTGTGTTTCAATTAGAGCTGGAGGGTCAGCATGTCAATGCTGTGTTAACAGAGGTGCAGCGCTGTGCATTAAAGGGCAATGTCAAGCATGTCGATTTTAAATCCATTAATATGGCAGAGGAGCTAGAAGTAGATGTGCCAGTCAATCCTATAGGTGATGCTGTTGGTGTTGCGGATGGTGGCTTATTGCTACAGCCAAATCGTGAGGTACGCATTAAAGTAAAGCCAACAGAAATTCCTGAGGCAATTGATATTGATGTTACCAATGTTGCCATTGGCACTTCGCTCTATGTGGGTGATATCCGTCAGCAGTTGCCATTTGAAATTTTGCAGGAGGATGACTATACATTAGTGACAATTACACCACCACCTGCGGAAAATGTACAGGAAGATGATACAGTCGATGAGACACCGGAAGTGATCGAAGCGACAGGGCAAAATACAGCCGAGCCACAAGCATAAGAAAGTGAGCAATCAATTTTCAAAATGTTGATTGCTCGCTTTTTTATTTTACGATAGCGCATATATGCGATGAGGTAGCCAATACAGCTACTATTAAGAACGATAGCGAAGAGCAAATTCGTTTCAAATAAAAAGGCAAAAAGGAAAGCAACGCCTTCTTTATCGCATAAATCTGGTGTGAAATAAGCATGTTTGCTATTGAAAAAATACGCGGCAGGTTGCTGATTTTCATACAAAAGCATGAATCAGATGAAAGTGATTATGTCCCGATTGCTGGCATATTGCATAAAATACGTTGTGCATCCTCTGCATGAACAGGTGTTATTCATTTGTATTTCCGTAAATTTATAATAGTTCTATACATCGTACTCGCTGCATTTCTTCGATTTTTTGCATTATTGCATAGCCATATAGCGGCTTACATCGTGCATAGTTTCTGATAAAGGGAGTAATTTATTTTTTTTACGTATTTATCTCCACTATACAATGCACAAAAACATTGTTTTTAGGAAACGATCGCCGTTTTTACACCTGTCCATTGCCATAATAATTTTTCATTAAAGGCTATTGCCAATTGAACAATTGGTCCAAGTCCAAAAGCCATGAATACTGTACCAATGCCAAGTGGTCCACCTAGTAAAACACCGACAATCGCAACCGTTACCTCCATTGTTGTACGAGTGCGTGTTACACTCCAGCCTAGCTTATGCACCACCATTAACATGAACGTATCATGGGGACCAATGCCTAAATTGGCAACCATATACATACCACAGCCCCAGCCTAATAAAATTAATCCGATTATATAAGAAAAATTTGTAGCCAAAAGCCATGAATGTCAGGCAGCCAGTAGTTAAACACATCAATAAAAATACCTGCTAAAAACATATCTATAAAAGTTCCTATTAATGGAATTTTTTGTTATTGGTATATCGAAGGCTAAAATGGTAAGCCCTAATAAAATAGACCATGTGCCGATTGTTTTCGTTAAGCCAATATAGAGTACATCCCAAGAGCCAACACCGAAAAGCTGCCCTTTAATCGTTAATGTAATGCCAAACGATAAAACGAAAATTCCTGTGATAAAAAATATACAGCGTGATAAAAAAGCTTGTTTCATTATGTACCCCTCATTGATTTCGTATGAGCAATCTTTTTTGTACTGAAAGCGAGGCTGTAAGACCTCGATTTACTGACTAAAGATTCACTTTATACGAAAATTCTTGTTGTCCAATAACGTATTATAGCAGGACATTCCTTATCTGCCCGAAAATTGTCATTTCACATTTTTCAAAAAAAACGGTTGAGCTTTGAGAGAGGAGGGTACACTAAACATGTAGAGGAAAGGATGGGATGAAATGACTTCTGTACGCGAGGAAATTTTAGCAATTTTAAATCGAGAAAAAATAGGGACAATGGCAACCGTGGAAAATGGCAAACCGCATTCTCGTTATATGACATTTCAGCATAAAGATTTTGTTTTATATACCGTTACTAATCAGCATTCTGAGAAAATGGCAGAGCTTCGTAAAAATCCATATGTCCATATTTTATATGGCTATGACAATGGAGGCTTTGGCGATACGTATGTGGAAATAGAGGGCAAGCTAACAGAAGTAGAGGAAGAAGGTTTAAAAAATAAAGTAGCTGAATTTTTCACAAGTCTATTGATTGGCAATCAAGACGACATGGTAACCTTAAAAATTGAACCCCTTCGTATGCGCCTGATGAATAAAAAAGGGGAGCCACCGAAAGAGTTAACCTTTTCACATGAAGCGTAACAAAAACGACCTAAGAGGCTTTAGGTCGTTTTCTAATAAATTTATAGCGTACGAGCTTTTAATTGTTTATTTAGAATAGCTGCCTGTGCAAGTGCTTGCTTATCATTGGCAATATCCCCAGGCTTATTACCTTCCCCGATAATATAAAACGTAAACGGCATTTTAATAAAATCAAAGATATATTGGAATTGCTGAATCATTGGTAAAGCTTTGACGGTAGGATTATCGCCACCAACAGCAAGGACAATGGCTTCCGTTGCTGTGAGCTTTTCCTTCAACTGTGGAAAACGTTCATCGCGAATGGCTTGGCTAAAGCGGTCTACCATATTTTTCATGATACCGGACATGCTATACCAATAGATCGGTGTAGCGAACACAACTAGATCACTTGTAAGCAGCGCCTCAATTACTTGGTCATAATCATCCTCCACCAATTGAAAGCCATGGGCATCATGACGTAAATCGTTAATAGGCTCAATGTGTAAATCCTTTAAGTATAATTTTTTATAGGTAATGCCTTCTAGTACAACATCTGTTAAGTGCTCACTATTGCTGTGCGCTCTGGAGCTGCCAATAAATGCAGTAATGTTCATATGGATTCGCCTCTTTCTTTTAAGTTACCTCTAGTGTAAAATGTATTTTATTATCGATAAAGCTGAATGTTGCGAAAAAATGGAATAGAGGAGTAATGGATAATAAGCAGCTCCAAACCTTTTTAATCGCAGTCAAAACACTAAGCTTTACACAACAGCCCAGCGTCTGGACTATGCTCAATCAAGCATAACGGCTCAAATCAAAGCATTGGAGCAAGAGCTAGGTGTCCTGCTTTTTGAACGGCTTGGCAAACGCATTGTCCTAACAGAGGAGGGCAAGCATCTACAGCAGTATGCTCAAAAAATGGTAGAGCTAGAGCAGACAATGAAAAAGGCCATGCGTAATGAGCAGGAGCAAACGGTATTAAAGGTAGGCGCACAGGAAAGCCAATGTGTCTATCGTTTACCTAGTATTTTACAGCAATTTCAGCAAGCCTATCCACAAGTAAAAATTATTTTTAAGCCTGTACATACGACTGAAATTGCCAAAGAATTATTGCCAACAGGCGCATTAGATATTGCTTTTATTACAGATACCTACCAAGAAACTGTCATGCTACAACGAGAACATTTAACGGAAGAACAGCTTGTTTTTGTGTGTGCCTTCAATCATAAAAGACAGCCATTATCCATGGAAACATTCCTGTTAACGGAAGCAGGCTGCTCTTATCGAAATCAATTAGAAACATATTTACAGCAGGAAAAAGTTATACCACAACAAGTAATTGAATTTGCCAGTATGGAAGCAATTAAGCAATGTGTCATAGCAGGATTAGGCATTACCTATTTACCTAAAATGGTTGTAGAAAAGAAATTACACAACGGCGAATTGATCGAATGCCCATTTTCCTTTATGCTAGCGCCAATTTATACAGATATTGCTTGGCATAAAGATAAACATATGCAGCCAGTCCTTCAAGATTTTATTACAATCGCAAAGCAGGGGTATCGACCTTAAATTAAATGGACCGCATGACATCAAAGCTTTTTCACTTGATGTCATGCGGTTTTATAGTTATTGCTTTTTCAGTGTACCTGAATAATTTGTGCCTTCATTGCGCTCTGCACGACAGTCAATCTCTGTTACTTTGAGCGCATTATTGGATAAACGCTCAAACTCAATCACACAGCGATTACCATTCGCAGACGTATTCATTAACGCTTTATTGCTGCTTGTGATGGTAACAGTCCCCTGAACACTGCCTGAAGCCTTCCCATCATTTGCTGTTAAAGAAATGCTAAAACTTTTATTTGTGGCATTGGTGATAACGGCATCACGTCGGTTAAAATCATTCGCTCCCTTGCCCCATTTATAATAATACGTGTAGATTCCCTCCCAAGCGCTTGTACTAGGTGCTGAGACTTGCAGAGATGGATCAAGCTGGCTTTGTGCATTTTTGGCACGGGTGTTTAATGCTAGCTGATTGGCATTATCATGGCTAGCTTGTGCATCCTCCGAAATTTCATAAAAATTGCGCTCGTCCATACGATACAGCATTGTAACCACCTCGGCGCGGGTAATATTATTTGCTACACCGTAGAATTTTTGTAAATTTCGATCCTCATACTTCGGGTTTTGCCCTGATGAAATATAATAATCAAGTAAAAATTGAATAGATTGATTTAAGTCTTTTTTCCCGCTGGCTAAATGGGCAATCGCCTGTGCCACAACGCCACGTTTAACAGTAGCCGCACGAATACGATTATCAAAATAACCATTTAATGGAACGCTATAGCTAGCGAGTTGATCATAATAGTCATCAGACCAATTGGCAGCAGGTGTCTGCTTGTCTAACTCCTCAATCGGTGACTCCAGCTCATAAAAATTAGCGAGCAGCTTTGCCAATTGCTGTTCTGTAATCGTTGCATTTGGCTTAAACGTCCCATCTGTAAAACCATTCACAATATCATATTCCTCTGCCCACAAAATCGCCTCATACGCATAATGCTCCTCTGAGACATCCTTAAAGCCAGCAGCCTGTACATTGCTCACACTGCCTGCAAGCAGCATAAAAAATAAGATACCTACGAGTTTTTTCATATCGTCAGCCTCATCCTTTCTTACATGTTCTATGTAATAGTTTGCAGGAAATGGATAGAAACTGCAAATGTCTTTTGGCGAAGGCGGGGGAGCATAGCAAAGAGTTGTAAGGAATCCGAGCAAAGGTGGATAGAAAGGGAAGAGCGAAGGATAGCCCGAGCCAAGTAATGGATAGAGCGCAGCGGTAGAACAAAAAATGTAGGAAGTCTGAGCAAGGACGGATAGCTCGAGAAAATTGACAGATAGAGGCTTAGAAGAGACGGATAAACACAGTGCCACTTCAGACTTTCAAGAATTTTAAGTAGAGGATGTAGGGACACTAAACTTACAGGATTTCCGCCTAGAAAAAAATTTTAAAAAAGAAATTTTTATAAAAGGGTTGAATTATTTTAACTTATAGCATATATTTTTCCTAAGGGAAACAAAATATCTGTGAAGAAAGAAGAGTGAGTGTATGAAAGAGACAGATGATTTCAAGCTGACAATTCTTCCAATGGTGATTTTTCTAATGCTCGCGATACTATGGGTGCTTACAGATTCTATAGGAGCAGGAATACTATTTATTCTTTTCTGGATAAGCTGGCGGCAGTTTATTCGGAAAAATAAAATATAAGCCATTGTAGAAAATGCTAGCGGGCATCCTGAAAGTTGTCCGCTATCCATTTTCAAGCAATCGCTAAAAATAAGAAAGAAGAGGTAAAGGAATGAAACAATTATTAGGTGTAGTGGTCGTATCACTCTCGCTGTTGTTCGGCTGTTCATCGACAACAGAGGGGGAGAAGGAAGGCATTGTTGTGGCAACAACAGGACAAATTGCAGATGTCATTCAAGAAATTAGTGGCGATCATTTACAGGTATCTGCATTAATGGGATCAGGTGTAGATCCACATCTATACAAGGCAACACAAAGTGATTTATCCAAATTAGAAAAAGCAGAGGTTATTTTTTATAATGGCTTACATTTAGAAGGACAAATGCTCGATATTTTTGAGCAAATGGCCAAGGATAAAACGGTGGTAGCTGTTGGTGAAACAGTAGATGAAAAACAGTTACTCGCTAGTGATGATGATGCCATACTGCATGATCCACATATTTGGTTTGATATTGATATTTGGAAAGAAGTAACAAAGACGATTAGTGAGCAATTACAAGAAGAATATCCAGAATTTAAAGAGGATTTCCAAAAGAATGAAGAAAAGTATGTAAAGGAATTGAATGAATTACAAGCATATGCAAAAGAGCGTGTCAATGAAATTCCACAGCAGCAACGTATTTTAGTAACGGCTCATGATGCCTTTAACTATTTTGGTAGAAGTCAAGGCTTTGAGGTACGTGGCTTACAAGGGCTTAGCACAGAATCAGAGTATGGTGTGAAAGATGTGCAGGAAATGGTAGATTTCTTAGTGGCTAATAAGATTAAGGCGATTTTTGTTGAGTCAAGTGTGTCTGATAAAGCGATGCAGGCTGTTATTGAAGGTGCAAAGGAAAAAGGACACGATATTGTTATCGGTGGAGAGCTGTTCTCGGATGCAATGGGCGCAGAGGGCACGGAAGAAGGCACATATATTGGGATGTATCAGCATAATATCAACACAATTGTTGATGCACTAAAGTAGGTGAATAAGATGTATGCATTAGCAGTGGAAAATTTATCAGTGGCATATGATAAGAAAACCGTATTAGAAAATGCTTGTGTAACAGTACCACAAGGGCATTTGGCTGCCATTATTGGGCCAAATGGTGCAGGCAAGTCAACCTTTTTAAAGGCGATTTTAAATCAGCTTCCTAATAAAGTAGGGAAAGTTGAAATTTTAGGGAAGGCATTTGAGCCAAAAAGCTTAGTCGTTGGCTATGTTCCTCAGCGCAATGCCGTTGATTGGGGCTTTCCTACAAATGCACTCGATATTGTCCTCATGGGGCGTTATGGTCATATGGGTTTATTGAAAAGACCATCCAAGCAGGATAAATTAATTGCTCAGCAGGCTTTAGCAAGTGTAGGGATGCAGGATTTTGCAGAGCGTTCTATTGGGCAGCTGTCAGGAGGGCAGCAACAGCGTGTCTTTTTGGCAAGAGCCCTTGCCCAAAATGCTGATATTTACTTTTTAGATGAGCCATTTGCAGGAGTGGATGCGGCAACAGAAAAAACCATTATTGATATTTTAAAAGCGTTAAAGGTACAGGGAAAAAGTATTTTTGTGGTGCACCATGATCTGCAAACCGTCAAAGAATACTTTGATTATACAATTTTATTAAATAAAACAATTTTAGCATCAGGCGCAACAGAAGATGTTTTTACACCAGAGCAATTACAGAAGACCTATGGTGGCAAACTTTTTATGATGCAGCATGTGTAGGGAGGGTCACGATGTTAAGTGGTAACTTATTATGGGTACTAAGCGGAACAATGTTACTTGGCATTGCGGCTGGCATCACAGGTACTTTTTCCTTCTTACAAAAGCAAAGTCTAGTGGGTGATGCTGCGGCACATGCAGCATTACCGGGCATTGCGCTGGCGTTCCTGCTAACAGGACAAAAGGAACTACCGATTTTAATGCTTGGAGCGGGCATTACATCTGCCCTATCCGTTTATTGTATACAATGGATTGTATCGTTTTCCAAATTAAAAGCAGACGCAGCCATTGGATTGGTGCTGACGGTATTTTTTGGAGTTGGTATTGTTTTTTTAACGGTTGTCAATCGTAGTCCGCTTGGCAATCAAAGCGGGCTTAATAGCTTTATTTTTGGCAAAGCAGCAACTATGACAAAGGCAGATTTACTGTGGCTGTTTATGAGTGCCATCATTATTATTGTGGTAAGTCTTCTATTCTATAAAGAATGGAAACTGCTTATTTTTGACCCTGTTTATGCAAAAGGAATTGGTTTGCCGATTGAGATGCTAAAGGCAACCTTAACCGTGCTAATTGTGATGACGATTGTTACGGGTATTCAAGCTGTAGGTGTCATTTTAATGTCTGCCCTATTAATTATCCCTACGGCTAGTGCGAGGCTATGGACCAATAAATTAAGCTCAATGCTAATCCTTAGTGCCGCTATTGGTGGTATTGCTGGTATAGCAGGTACCTTTATTAGCGCAATCAGAACAGGCTTATCGACAGGGCCAATTATTGTATTGGTGGCAGCTGGGATATTTTTTATTTCTTATTTTATTAGTCCTACAGGCCAAATTCGTCAATATTATCGAAAAAGACAGTTTCGAAAGCAAGGTGATGTAGGATGATTGAATTTTGGGTAATTGTTACAGGGCTGCTAGTGGGCATTACCTGTGGGATTGCAGGTGTCTTTTTAATACTGCGGAAAATGGCCATGATTGCGGATGCCATTAGCCATACGGTATTATTTGGCATTGTAATGGCCTATATCCTTACACAAACACTGAATGGCTTTTGGATGCTTGTTGGGGCAGCACTCGCAGGTATTTTAACGGCTTATCTTGTGCAATTATTACATTCCTCTGGGATTCAGGAGGATGCTGCGATTGGGGTAGTCTTTACATCGTTATTTGCTGCGGGTGTTCTGCTTATTACACTATTTGCGGGGAACGTGCATTTAGATGTTGAGCATGTTTTAATGGGAGAAATTGCTTTTGTGCCGTGGAATCAATGGTCACTGCTTGGTATCACCATGCCGAAAGCTGTCTGGATGCTATTATTCGTGCTAATAATTAATGTAACATTCCTTGTCTTGTTCTTTAAGGAAATGAAGCTGGCAACCTTTGATCCTGTGTATGCCGCATCGATTGGTCTGCCGATTGTCTTTCTTCATTATGCCTTTATGACATCGATTTCCTTTACAACCGTTGCTGCATTTGATAGTGTAGGCGCTATTTTAGTCGTTGCCATGTTAATTGGTCCAGCTGCAACGTCCTATTTAATTAGTAAAACAATTAAGCAAATGTTTATTTATAGCATGTTGTTTGGAGCGCTAGCGGCTGTAATTGGCTATTATTTAGCAAAGCTCTGGGATACATCGATTGCAGGGATGATGGCAGCAGCTGTAGGTATGCTATTTATGATTGTCTTAATCGGTCAAAAACTAATTGAGCGTAAAAGAAAGGCACATATGCATAAACTAGAAATAACTTAATGAGCAGCCTCGTTGGATATGTTTATCGAACGGGGCTTTTTCTTGGCAATTTCAAAGTAATGCTCTATGTAAAAATAGTATTTTCGTTAAAAAATGCTAGAAACAGGAGTGGCTTATTTTGATGAAATAGATTTAGTGGTTGACAATGGAAAAATAAAGCATTAATATTCAACTATTCAAGTAATTTATTGAATAATTGAAGGGTGGCTAGCTATATTGAGTGAGCGTAATTTAAAGGATTTATTGTATCAAGAATTCGCTAGAATAGGAAAGAGCTTATCAAGCCCTAAACGATTAGAAATTCTCGATATTCTTTCTCAAGGGCCAAAATCTGTTGACGCATTAGCCAAACATACAGATATGTCAGTGGCGAATGTGTCCCAGCATTTGCAAACACTTTTACATGCGAGGTTAGTAACGTTTACGAAGGAGGGGAATTTTGTTATTTATGAATTAGCAGATGACATCATTGCTGATTTTTTAACAACATTCCACGCTCTAGCTGAAAAGCAATTGCTACAAGTGCAGCAAATCAAGGAAGCCTTTTTAAATCAGCAGCTTGGAATAGAGGGTGTACCACTTTCAGAACTGATGCTTCGTATGGAGCAAGGTGAGGTTTTATTAATTGATGTTCGACCGAAAGAGGAATTTGAGAAAGCGCATATCCCAGGAGCGCTGTCGATTCCTATTGAAGAGCTTGAGGAACAACTAGCTTCTTTACCAACGAACATTGATATTGTGGCTTATTGTAGAGGGCCTTATTGCTTAATGTCAGCACAGGCTGTAGAAATGTTGAAGGCACAAGGCATTAATGCTTTTCGATTAGAGGAAGGCATAAAAGATTGGGCGCAATGGCTAAAAACAAATAATAGCTAATAAAAATTATGACGATGATGGAAAGAAGGAGAAAAATGTTTAACAAAGCACAAGTTTCGGTAGAGACGTATATAGAGTCACCTGAAAAACTAAAAAGCTTATATAAACGTGTATTATTTGTTGTTAGCTTATCGCAAATTTTTGGTGGAGCAGGCCTTGCAGCGGGGGTTACAGTGGGTGCGCTGTTGGCTCAACAAATGCTGGGCACAGATGCCTATGCAGGTGTACCGTCTGCATTATTTACCTTAGGGTCAGCAGTAGCGGCTTTTGCTGTAGGGAAGCTGTCTCAGCGTTATGGACGTCGCTTGGGTTTATCAGGGGGCTTTATTGTTGGCGGGTTAGGGGCTGTTGGCGTTGTGATGGCAGCTGTATTAAATAATGTACCTTTATTATTTGCTGCTCTATTAATCTATGGTGCGGGTACGGCAACCAATTTACAGGCACGCTATGCTGGTACCGATTTAGCCAATAGCAAGCAGCGAGCAACAGCCATTAGTACAACCATGCTAATGACAACATTTGGCGCTGTTTTAGGCCCCAATCTTGTCGAGCTCATGGGGAAAGTGGCACTATCCGTTGGCATTCCAGCGCTGGCAGGGCCTTTTCTATTATCGGCTGCTGCTTTTATTCTAGCAGGTCTAGTGCTTTTTATAATGTTGCGCCCTGATCCTTTAGAAATTGCAAAGGCGATTGAAACCCATAAGCAAAAAAATCAAGAACATAAAGCCCAAACCTTACCTACATCCAGCAATAAAAGAGGTCTGGCTGTAGGGGCAACGGTTATGGTGTTAACGCAAATTGTGATGGTGGCGATTATGACTATGACACCTGTACATATGAAGCATCATGGGCATGGGCTAGCAGAGGTTGGTGTTGTAATAGGCTTCCATGTTGGCGCTATGTATTTGCCATCGCTTGTAACAGGTATTCTTGTCGATAAAATAGGGCGAACAGCGATGAGTATTGCTTCCGGTATTACATTATTATTGGCAGGTCTCTTAGCTGCATTTGCACCAAGTGATTCGATGGTTTTACTGATCGTAGCACTGTCCTTGCTGGGATTAGGCTGGAACTTTGGTTTAATTAGTGGCACGGCCCAAATCGTTGATGCGACAGAGCCCTCCACCCGTGCAAAAACACAGGGAAAAATGGATGTCTTTGTTGCGCTGGCAGGTGCATCTGGTGGTGCACTCTCAGGGATGGTAGTGGCAAATTCAAGCTATGCAGCATTGTCCTTGGCAGGAGGGCTGCTATCCTTACTATTGATTCCTGTGGTGATTTGGTCGAGAAGGGCAACTTCATAACAGTCAAAAATCTTACCCTTGTTGTTTTGGGTAAGATTTTTAAGTGGAATAGTATAGATGTAATCCATACTTCGATAAGCATTGAACTACTTTCTGTTTATAATTAGTATAATTATTAAATTAGGATAGGAGATTTTCTATGAAAAACTATCAATTTATTGCTTTATTAGTTGTAACGACCTTTTTAATGGGTTCATCGTTTGCTATCGTTAAATTAGGATTACCATATTCCTCGCCTTTGTTACTAGCAGCACTTCGCTTTATACTGGCAGGAATAATGATGGCTGTTGTTGTTAGGCTGTTCAAAAGACCCCATCCCACCTCAAAGAGAGAATGGAGCAAGCTATTGATGATTGGGGCCTTTCAAACGGCTGGTGTCATGGGATGTATTTTTTTAAGTCTACGGACCATTACAGCAAGTGAGTCTTCAATTTTAACATTTACAAATCCATTACTGGTTGTAATATTTGCCACGATCTTTACCAAAGCACGTTACCAACTCTATCAATGGATAGGCGTTTTGTTTGGCTTAATAGGCGTCATTATTACAATGGGCGCCCAGGTTGAATTGAAAATCGGACTTCTATTTGGATTTTTATCAGCTGTTTTTTGGGCCATTGCAACACTCTTAGCTAAAAAATGGGGGATATTATTTGATACTTGGGTTTTATCAGCCTATCAAATGCTATTTGGCGGGCTACTCCTTTTATTAGGAAGCTTCTTATTAGAGCAACCGTTCTTTGTCATAAATCAGCAGTCATTATTTATTTTGTTTTGGCTGACTATCTTTTCCTCCATTGTTCAATTTGCAGGTTGGTACTATCTTCTGCAAAATAGCGATCCAGGTAAAACAAGTGCGTATTTATTTTTAGCGCCTTTTTTCGGTGTTTTAACAGGCTGGCTGTTATTAGATGAACCATTAAAGCCATCGTTAGCGATCGGTGGGTTATTTATTATCATTGGCATTTATTTAGTGAATCGTACCTTTAGTAAAAAAAGAGACTAGCAGGCGATCTTCAAGTTCCTTTCTATTTTAGCAGTCTAAATGAAATATTTCTTTAAAGCCGACCTTCCCTTTCTCTGTTACTTTAATGGCGCGAATGGATGGAACACGAGTTAGCCAGTCAAGCTCGAGGAGTCGGTTTAATAGTTCACTACCTAGTGCACCAGCTAAATGATAACGCCGCTCACTCCAATCTAAACAGGTGTGACAAAAGGAGCGCCGTTGTCTTTTTAAAGCAGCTATATCAATGCCGAATGAGGTAAAAAATAAAGTGCCCTCATTGGTCAGTATAAATTGTTTTTCTTCCAGCTTTATATAGCCTGCTGCCACCAATGATTCCGTCAATTGAACGCCTAGCTTACCAGCCAGATGATCATAGCAAGTTCTAGCAGCCTGCAATAATTTGATTTGACTCGATTGCTTTAAAGAACGAACTTCAGGTGGAGGGGAGATGGCTAGGAAAGCTTCAAGAAATTGAGCAATGTCGTCACTCGCTAATTGAAAATAACGGTGTCGGCCTTGCTTTTCAACTTTTATTAGTTTACCTTCTACTAATTTAGCAAGATGAAAGCTAGCTGTTTGCGGTTTGATGGCCGCCATATAGGCAAGTTCACTAGCTGTATGAAAGCGACCATCCATCATACTAGCAAGTATTGTTGCTCTCGATGTCTCGCCAAGCAGTGCAGCTATTTCAGCCATATTTGGATTAATTCCCATGTGTCACAATCCTTTCAGTTTTCTATAGTTGATTTTAGGGAAAGTAATGATCGTTTACAATAAAAATAAGGAGGAGAATGACATGGAAACATATTATGCAGTGATTTTTACATCACAAAGAACAGAGCAGGACGAGGAGGGCTATGACAAAATGGCTGAAAGAATAGATGCCTTAGCACAGCAGCAGCCTGGTTTTCTGCGTGCTGAAAGTGTAAGAAATGAGGAAGGAAAGGGTATTACGGTATCTTATTGGACATCATTAGAGGCTATTCAAGCATGGAAGGAACATGCAAAGCATTTAATAGCGCAACAATTGGGTAAAGATAAATGGTATACGGCATACAATGTGGAAATTTGCCAAATGCTTAAAGCGTATTCTTTTAGAAAATAGTAGCTAATAGAGCTTGAGCTTGGATTATACTTATTTTAGTAGGAGGTGGAGAAATGGAGCCATTTCTTCAACGATACATATATTCCCGGCGTTTTAATGGTTGGTTTTTCCACGATATGGTGTTGGGGAATGTACTAGGCATAGGAATGTTACTTGTATTGTTTCTTACTTATAAAGCGTAGCCGTGTTGTAACAGCTATCATTCTATTAATTGCTTTTTTTAGTGCCAGCAATTTTGCCATGTTTATTTTTGGGTTAGCAGGACGAGGCTTTCCCATTCAGAATGAAGAGCAGGACATTGCTGTTCAAATGGTGCGAGGACTTGAAAATAATGGTGTATCCCATGGGATTACTCAGATAATTTCGCATTACTTAATGATTGTAGTTAATTTGCAAACAGGTGAGAAGCAGTGGGTAAAATCTGCCTGCCATAAAGAAAAGCTTATTGGTCACTTTATGGATGGTTTGCTTGTTCATCATCGTGATGGTGAGTTTGGACAATTGTCG
Source organism: Lysinibacillus macroides (assembly GCF_001281525.1). Lineage (GTDB taxonomy): Bacteria > Bacillota > Bacilli > Bacillales_A > Planococcaceae > Lysinibacillus > Lysinibacillus macroides. Next base: position 1,223,016 of record NZ_LGCI01000005.1, read on the forward strand.
CTCTTAGATATTGAAACAGGAAAAGAGCTACTTTCTGAAAAAGAATTTCGACAACAACACAAGGCACTCATTGATATTTTAAGCAATGGTCCACACGATATCGTTGCCTTGCCAAACAATTTATATGTAGAGGGTGTTGATGGCAAGTTTTATCGCTATGATGGTAAACATTTAAGTGAAGACCCACAGGCGAAAGAATATTTAGCAACACGTTTCTTCCTTGAAACAACCTTGCCTCACTATTTTGCTGCCCACCAGTAGCCTTTAAGGGTACTGAAGAAATTTGTGCGTTTAGTAGTAGGGTATTAGAGGAGCTAGCTCTAAAAGCCTATCAAAATTTAGATTCAAAAGTAATTGATGTAGATATACAGGCACAAACAGCGCTTATTTCTTACCGACAAACAAAGCGTGAAAGTGCAGATCATCTACTCGTGCTGTATGATATGAACAAGCACCAATTGGCTGGGAAATCAATATAGGTAGGGTGAATTCATATCAGAAGCAGCCTAGTGTTCATACATTAGATAATAATTATATTATTCAAACGGGAGATCATTTGCTAATAGTAGATAAAGACACAAAAAAAATTCATGCAACCTATCATTTACGCTGGAATCGACCTATTTCGTAAATAGCACTACATACAGAAGGGGTGAAACATCATGAATGAACAAGTAGCAGCTTGGATTATACGCTTTCAAAGGGACAAGGATAGAGAGGCACTGGCCAATTTAAAAGCATATTGCTCTAGCATGATTGAGCCCTTAATCGAGGAATTTACGGACAAATATGGTGAGGAGGCTGGTGCATTATTACGTTTAAAATGGAATAAACGATTTTATTTTATTTTTACCAAATACCAGCTACATGTTGGACTACCATTAGAAACCTTTGTCCAAAACACCTACCGTTTTTATTTTATGCAAGTATTGAAAAAGGCAGGCTATTCATAAGAAAAATCCGCGTAGTGTAGCAAGCACACTCGCGGATTTTATAATCTATTCTTTTAAGCCTTTGCCAAGCCCTTTTAAGAAATGGACGCCAAATTGAACAGCGCGATTGACATCTGGATCATTGAGCATTTTCACCAGTTTAAAGGCACTTATTTTTTCCTCAGTTTCAAGTGCTTTATTAGCTTCTTCTACACCAGCGTTTAACCCTTCCACCAGCTTTGCGGTTGTTTCGGGATTTAGCTCAGTCAATGCGCCAGCGACGCCCATTACATTATTAATCATATTGGTCACAGGCTTGCGCGTTAATTGTTCAAGGGCAATATGAGCAACGTCCTCTTTTGCTTCTAATAGCTTCATCGCTGCCTCTAGTGCACCAATATCATTTAACTCAGCCATAATGCTAAAAACTTGATTGACCGTTTCTTCATTATCTGATAATAGCTGCTGTAGATTGGCTAATTTTTGCTCCTTGAGTTGCTCTTCTGTGAATGGTTGCTTTTTTATTTTTGTAATGGGTACAGCCATGCTCTCACTCTCTTTCGTTAATGGTTGTTAAGTGAACGTAGCCAGGACGATTCCATTTTCGTTGTACCTCAACACCATTTTGAGGATGACGCTTTTTATAGCGTGGGTTTGTACGCGGAAGCGGCGATTTCCCTTTTGGTTTTAGCACCTCTACTCGTACCTTTGTTTGCTTATAGGCTGGTGTTGATGTATTGACATCTGCAGCAGGGCCTGTTAAGAAATTAATGGCTGAATCTTTGCTAACAGAGTTCATTGGTAAAAATAATTCATTTCCTTGCACGCGATCTGTGACAAGGGCATTTAGCTTTAAGGCACCATATGGAGACACCAAACGGAGTAGGGCGCCATCTGCAATGCCTCGTTCTTTTGCCAATTCTGGTGATACTTCAACGAAAATTTCGGGTACTTTTGATTGAATCCCTTGTGATTTATTTGTTAAATTTCCTTCATGGAAGTGTTCAAGCATACGACCATTATTAATATGACAATCGTACTGTGCCTCAAATTCAACTGGTTGCACCCAATCGTTTAAAGCAAAACGAGCTTTTTTATCAGGGAAATTAAAACCGTCTTCATATAATAATGGTGTATCTGTGCCATCATGGCTACCCCAGCAGAAGCTACCCCAGCCCTCTAAAACATCATAGTTAGCCTGTGAGAAAAGGGGAGATAGACTCGCCATTTCATCGAAAATGTCACTTGGATGATTATAATGCCAATCTGCCCCTAAGCGACGTGCCACTGCTTGAAGGATTTCCCAGTCTGCCTTTGACTCACCAAGAGTTGGTAAAACCTGATACAGCCGCTGCACACGACGTTCTGTATTAGTAAATGTTCCCTCTTTTTCAAGTGATGGTGCAGCAGGTAAAATCACATCTGCATATTGCGCTGTACGTGATAGGAAGCAATCCTGCACAACGAAGAAATCTAATTGTGACAGCACTTCATCTATATGGTTGGCGTTACAGTCCACAAGCGCCATATCCTCACCCACTAAATACATGGCCTTCATTTTGCCTTCCATGATCGCATCAAGCATTTGTCCGTTTTTACGTCCTGGCTGTGATGGAATTTTAACACCATAGGCTTTTTCAAATTTGGCACGGGCTGTATCATCTGTCACTTGTTGATAGCCTGGCAATAGATTTGGCAATGTCCCCATGTCACAGGCGCCTTGTACATTATTATGACCACGCAGCGGGTAGGCTCCAGCACCTGGACGACGATAGTTACCTGTTGCTAAAAGTAAATTTGAAATAGCAGCTGAAGTATAAGAGCCACCGGTATTTTGTGTTACACCCATACCCCAAAGTACACATGTGCCGTCTGCATCACGAATCATTTCAGCCACTTCGATCAATGTTTCTTTGCTAATACCCGTCATTTCCTCAGCGTAATCAAGTGTATAGGTTTCAAGCACCTGTTTAAAATCATCAAAATAAAGGACATTTTCTCGAATAAAGGCTTCATCATGCCAGCCTTGATCGATGATATATTTGGTTACAGCCATTAGCCAAACTTGATCGGTTCCTGGCTTTGGACGCATAAAAATATCGGAGCGCTCTGCCATTTCATGCTTACGAATATCCGCAACAATTAATTTCTGTCCATGCAGCTTATGAGCACGTTTGACACGCGTTGCTAAAACAGGATGCCCCTCCGCTGGGTTAGCTCCAACAATAATGACAAGACCAGCCTTGGCAATATCCTTGATTGTCCCAGCATCACCACCCATACCAACAGTACGTAATAAACCATCCGTAGCAGGGGATTGACAATAACGAGAGCAATTATCTACATCATTTGTTTCAAACAATTGACGTGCCATTTTTTGAATTAAGTAATTTTCTTCGTTCGTAATTTTAGACGAGGAGATAAAGCCAACAGAGCCAGGGCCATATTGCTGCTGAATACCACCAAGCTTTGTAGCAATTAAATCGAGTGCCTCATCCCAAGATGCTTCTACAAATTCCTCATTTTTACGAATCAAAGGCTTGGTAATACGCTCCTCCGAGTTGATAAAGTCCCAGCCAAATTTCCCTTTTACACAGGTAGAAATGGCATTTACTGGCCCCTCTGAAGGCTGTACTTTTAAAATTTTGCGATCTTTTGTCCACACTTCAAATGAACAACCGACACCACAGAACGTACAGACGGTTTTGGTTTTTCGCGTGCGCTTACTCCGCATCGCTGCTTCGATTTCAGATACCGCAAAAATACCACTATAGCCGGGTTCCACTTCTTTAATTAAATGAATCATCGGATCTAACATATCCTGCTTAAGCCCCGTCATAAATCCAGCCTCTCCAAGCATGGATTTTTCCATTAGGGCATTACACGGACAGACAGTGACACATTGCCCACAGCCTACGCAGGAAGAATCATTAATCGCCACGCCCGTATCCCAAATAACGCGAGGTCTTTCTGCCTCCCAATCTAAAGACAGTGTTTCATTTACCTGTAAATTTTGACAAATCTCTACACATTGCCCACATGCAATACATTGGTTGGGATCGTAGCGGTAAAATGGGTGGGACATATCCACCTCATTGGGTTCTACTTTTGGCTTGTAGGGATATTTTTGATGCTCGATTTCCATTAGCTCGGCGGTGTTGTGCAATGTACAATTTCCATTATTGTTGTCACAAACCGTACAGTAAAGTAGGTGATTTTCCAGTAGGCGATCCATTGCCTCGGTTTGCGCAGCCTTTGCTTTTTCTGAATTTAGTAAAACATCCATGCCATTAGTAATTTTCGTTGAGCAGGAACGCACTAATTGGCCATCTACCTCAACGATACATGTATCACATGTCTCAATAGGGTCAACAGCTGGCACACGACAAATTTGAGGATGGGCAATGTCATGCTGATTAATGGTATCAAGGATTGTAGCGCCTTCTGTTGCATCATACGGTACGCCATTAATATTGATTTGAGTCAAGGGGTCTTCCTCCTTTTGCATGTTAAGTTGACTAGAACAATTGTTATAGCTTCAAAGAAAAAGGGAATAACATATCAAGTGAATGATTTTAGTAAAAGATTGTCTTGCTATTATTGTAATTCCTTCATAACCTTGAAGCTACACTTAAATTGCTAGAGTGTAGCAAGTTGTTCAATGTTCGCATAAAAAAATCCACCATGAAAAAACACGTCTTGGACATGTTTATGCTTCATGGTGGATAAAATTCTTAGCAGGTCTTGCTAAAAACTCAATCTACTTTTATGTGCGTAACAATAGAATTCAACCATTAAAATAGCTTAATTCCATTACTGTTCCTCACCATTATAGTCCTTTTTGGTTAAATGAACAATATGGATTGTCTAAAATATTTGCCCTTTTATTTTTTTGCAAGTTACTATATCATTAACAAACTGTAAGGGTGACCCTGATAGAGACGGCATCCAAAAGTCTTAGAACGATGGGGGAAGCATAGCTATGTCTAAAAAGGTACATGAATTTAACGATATCATTCGAAAGCTGCGCAAAGAAATATTTGGGAAAGGTCCAGAGCGTATTCATACCGTTTTTGTGGATAATATGGCTGTGTCCACTTTATATGGCAATCTTACACCAACCGAAAAATTTATTGCCAGTACACCTGAAGGGCTACAGATGGTACGTACAGCTCGCACAAGTATGATTCAAGATTTATATACACAATCACCGCCTGAAGGAATGGAGGAATTAATGGGCAGTCAATTACTCCACCTCTTTTCAGACATTAAAATTGAAGAGGATTTTGCGATTTCTGTCTTTGTTTTTGACAAGAACATCAGTGAGTAAGGAGGATGCCATATGGAGCGAGCCATCACAAGGAAAATTTTTCGTGTGGACAATCAGCAAGTGAAAACAATGGATGATCTCGTTGTGTCAGAATATGCGGTGACAGTCAAGATTAATGGACAGGAATTTGTCACGATGGTTTGTACGCCTGAGTATGTAGAGGATATGGTCATTGGCTATCTTGCCTCTGAGCGTGTGATCCGCAGCTATGAGGATATTGAGGAAATATGGCATCAGGAAAAACAGGGCTTTGTCCATATTCGCACAAAGCATGTCAATCCTTACTATCAGCAAACACAAAATAAACGCTATATTACATCCTGCTGTGGCATGAGTCGTCAAGGCTTTGTTTTTACAAATGATGCATTAGTAGCAAAAAAAATGGACGACATCCATGTGCAAATTACGTCTGATGATTGCTTTCGTTTAATGCTTGCGATGCAGGATAGTGCTGATATTTTTAAAAAAACAGGTGGTGTGCATAATGCGGCACTATGCGATGTCAATGGTATTGTGTTAAGTCGCATGGATATTGGCCGTCATAATGCTTTAGATAAAATTTATGGCTACTGTCTGCGCCACAACATCAGTATGCAAGGTAAAATTATTGTTTTTAGTGGGCGAATATCCTCGGAGATTTTACTGAAAGTATCCAAGATTGGCTGTGAAATTGTGCTGTCAAAATCAGCACCCACAGAATTAGCTCTACAATTGGCAGAGCAGCTAGGGATTACAGCAGTAGGCTTTATTCGTCACAACACATTGAATATTTATACACACTCACAACGCATTTTATTACCTACAAATGAGGTATTGAAAGAAGGAGATTAAATGACGAATCTACAAGACCAATACCAACGACCATTAAGAGATTTAAGAATATCGGTGACAGATCGCTGTAATTTTCGCTGTCGCTATTGCATGCCCGCAGAAGTATTTGGTCCAGATTACGCATTTTTACCGTCTGCTAAAATATTAAGTTTTGATGAGATTGAACGCTTAGTCACCATTTTTGTGTCATTAGGTGTAAAAAAGATACGTATTACAGGTGGCGAACCGTTATTACGCCGTGATTTGCCTACATTAATTGAGCGTATTCATCAGATTGAGGGCGTTGAGGATATTGCACTTACAACAAATGGTACTTTATTAAAAAAATATGCAGAGCCATTGGCAAAGGCAGGCTTATCGCGTGTTTCTGTTAGTTTAGATTCACTGGATAACGAGCGCTTTTTTGAGATGAATGGTCAGCGTGGCAAGGTTAGCACTGTATTAGAGGGCATTGAAAAGGCAGCAGAAGCGGGCTTGCAGGTCAAGATTAATATGGTTGTTCAAAAAGGGCAAAATGATCAGGATATTGTAGCAATGGCACGATTTTTCAAAGAAAAGCAGCATATTTTACGCTTTATTGAATATATGGATGTTGGGAATTCAAATGGCTGGCGGCTTGATGATGTTGTATCAAAAAGGGAAATTCTCGATCAAGTACAGCAATTTTCATCGTTACAAGCTATTGCCCCAAACTACAAAGGGGAAGTGGCGACACGTTATCAATATCAGGACAAGCAAGGCGAAATTGGTGTGATTTCTTCCGTCACGGATTCTTTCTGCTCCACCTGCTCGCGTGCCCGTCTATCGGCAGAGGGAACCTTATATACGTGCTTATTTGCAACAGCAGGCACGGATTTAAGAGAGCTGTTACGCACAGGGCAGGATGATGCAATGATTCGCCAGCACATTGCACATGTCTGGGGCGATCGAACAGATCGTTATTCAGATGAACGCAATGAACAGACGAGAGCGAAAAGACAAAGCGTGAAAATTGAAATGTCTCATATTGGCGGATAAGCAGAGGCAAACAAAAAAATCGGCTCATTCATGTCCGATTTTTTTGTTTATCCTATATGAACAGATGTTTTGGGTGCGAAAGCCTGCTTCCAAGCATAAAATCAGGGGCGGGTGGCCTGTAAAAACGTGGGAATGTGTGAAAACCCTTTATTTATGCATAAATGTGCCGCTTTTACCGCCTGTTTTTTCCACCAAATAGGTGTCTTTAATAACCATTGCTTTATCAACGGCTTTACACATATCGTAAAAGGTTAGGGCTGCAATGGAGACAGCCATGAGTGCCTCCATTTCAACACCTGTTTTTCCACTACATTTCACCGTTGCTTGAATATGGAGCTCATAGCCATCTTTTGTCTTTGTATAGTCAAATTGCAGGTCTGTGCCCTGTAGCATAATGGGATGACACATTGGAATCATATCGGCTGTTTTTTTCGCGCCCATAATACCCGCAATTTGTGCTACATGTGTAGGGTCACCTTTTTTGATGCCACCTTGTTGGATGGCTTGATAGACCTCATCAGATAATGTAATGGTACTGCGCGCAATAGCTGTCCGTGTTGTCATTTCTTTCGCTGAAATATCGACCATTTTCGGGCGACCTTCTTCGTTCCAGTGTGAAAATTTAGTCATGGTTGTTCTCCTTGTTAGCGATTTGCGCCCAATCTTGCTGCGCATTGATATTAATAAATGCGGGCTCATGCTCTGTAAATGGCACATAGCACACACGAAGCTGCTCTAATAACGCCCTCATATTGCGTTTGTTTTGCTGGATCAGCGCCGTTGTTTTAGCTAATGCAGTGCGACGATACAATGCCGCTAGTGGCTGGTAGCGTTCTCCCTGCCTTGGCACAATGGCATCATACTGATTATCGATAAAGCCAAGCATTTGTTGAATAAATGGTGCATTCATACAAGGCATATCACAGGCAACGATAAAAAACCACTCCACTTCAGGGTAGGCTGTGAGAACTGTATGTAGGGCAAAAAGAGGCCCTTGATGTGGCTTTTTATCAATTAGCCATTGAACATGCTCCTCTGTAAAATATGGCTGTAGACTGGCATTTGTCGCTATGATGATGGGGTCTAATTGACTTTGCTGTAATGCTGTAAGACTCTGTTTATATAATGGCTGACCAGCAAATAACGCAAACATTTTAGGCTGGCCATAGCGAGAGGATTGACCACCTGCTAATAGAACACCTGCCATATTCATAGGCGGTTCAGCTCTCCAACAAAATGCTGCACAGTAGGGTTAATCAGTTTCGTCATAGCGAGTGTGACGGCATTGGTAGAGCCTGGCAACAGATAAATAGCTGTTTGCTGGCAGCTACCTGCTGTGGCACGGCTAAACATTGCTTTCGGCCCAATCTCTTCATAGCTGAGTGTGCGAAATAATTCGCCAAACCCCGTCATCTCCTTATCAAAAAGAGGAACAATGGTGTCGTAGGTTTGATCTCTTGGTGTAAATCCTGTACCGCCTGTCACGATAATCGTATTAATGTCAGGACGCGCACACCACTGCTGAATATAGTGTAAAATGCTCGCTGGTTCATCCTTTGTTAGTTGATAGTCTATAATATCAAATGAAGCCTCTTGCAGGAATGTGTGAATACGCTGTCCACTGCGATCATCTGCCTTTGTACGGGTATCGCTTACAGTTAAAATGGCAGCTTGAATCGATAGCTGCTGATGTGTGGGATGCATCATGAAAAACCTCCTTTACGCTGGCAAACATTGTTTTCATTATAATGCTATCAACGAAAAGGTCAAACGAAAATTCATAGAAAGAAAGGCAAACATTTATGGAGAATAGATATTCAAGACAACAATTATTTCGCCCAATTGGTGAGAACGGGCAGCAAGCACTTCGACAAAAACATGTTCTTATTGTTGGCGCTGGCGCATTGGGAAGTGCGAGCGCAGAGGCACTTGTAAGGGCAGGCATTGGCAAGCTAACGATTATTGATCGCGATTATGTAGAGTGGAGCAATTTGCAAAGGCAGCAATTATATACAGAGCAAGATGCACAAGACAAAATGCCCAAGGTGATTGCAGCTAAAAAAAGACTCCAAGAAATAAATACAGAGGTCGATATTCATGCAGCCATTATAGATGCCAGTGTAGCGTCATTAGAGCCACTGCTAGCAGATATCGATGTAATGATGGATGCAACCGATAATTTTGATGTGCGTTTTCTCATGAATGACCTTGCTCAAAAACATACCATTCCATGGGTGTATGGCTCCTGTGTTAGTAGCTATGGCGCAACATATACAATTGTGCCTGGGCAAACACCATGCTTGCATTGCCTGCTAAAGGTGATGCCCCGTACGGGAATGACCTGTGATACGGCAGGCATTATTAGCCCAGCCGTGCAAATGGTAGCTGCTTATCAAGTGGCTGAGGTTTTAAAGCTAGCAGTGGGGGATGAGAAGGCCTTACGCAAAAGCTATTTAACATTTGATGTATGGCAAAATCAGCATTATGAAATCAATGTGGATACAATGCAACAGGATGATTGTCCCTCCTGTGGTCAAAACCCTACATACCCCTATTTATCTTATGACAATCAAACAAAATTAGCGGTATTATGTGGCCGTGATGCGGTTCAAATTCGACCAGCCAAGCCGATTTATTATCAGTTAGAGCAGTTGGCAACTAAGCTTCGTCCGTATGGTGAGATTCAGCTTAATCCTTATTTGCTAGCTTGCCAAGCAGCGGATTATCGTGTGGTTATTTTCCAGGATGGACGGGTTGTTATTCATGGTATTCAAGATATTCAACAAGCACAAAGTATTTACTATCGTTTATTAGGTTAAGGGAGTGGATGAAATGGTCGAAAAAAGAAAACCAATTGCTGTAGGTGAGGCTGTGCAACGTGTCATGGATTATGCCTTTCCAGCAAAAAAAGAGTTTGTGCCACTAACACAAGCACATGGGCGTGTTATTGCAGAAGCTATTATAGCAGATCAGGATATACCCGCCTTTGATCGTTCACCCTATGATGGTTATGCAATCCGCTCCATTGATAGTCAAGAGGCTTCATCTGAGCATCCTGTTCGTTTTCAGGTTGTAGGGGAAATTGGGGCTGGCTTTGTCTATGAGGAGGACGTTGGCTATCGACAAGCAGTACGGATTATGACAGGTGCGCCGATTCCAAAGGGCTGTGATGCCGTTGTCATGCTTGAATTAACCCAGACATTTGAGGTAAATCATCAAACCTATATGTCCATTAAACGCTCCTTTGCAGCAGGAACAAATATTTCCTATAAAGGCGAAGAAGTGCGACAGGGAACAACGCTTATTACTGCAGGGCAATACATCAATCCAGGTGTGATGGCGTTACTTGCCACATTTGGCTACCAGCAAGTACCAGTGTTTCGCAAAGTAACGGTCGGTGTCATTGCGACAGGCAGTGAACTACTAGAGCCAGAGGAAGCGTTACAGCCAGGCAAAATTCGTAATAGTAATGCCTATATGGTAATGGCACAAATTGAACGTGCAGGAGCGGAGGTTCAATACTTTGGCAAGCTTAGTGATGACCTTGACTTATGTATTGAAATTGTTGGAGAAACATTGCAGAAAGTGGATATTTTACTAACGACAGGCGGGGTATCAGTAGGAGATTATGATTATTTGCCTGCCATTTATCAAGCTATTCAAGCGGATGTCCTGTTTAATAAAGTAGCTATGCGCCCAGGCAGTGTCACAACGGTAGCTGCTCGAAATGGGCAATTACTATTCGGGCTTTCTGGCAATCCATCCGCCTGTTATGTGGGCTTTGAGCTATTTGTACGCCCGATTATCCGCACAGCCTTTGGCAATCCGCAGCCACATTTACGCAGAGAACAAGCCATACTAGGAGCAGATTTTACAAAACCTAATCCATTTACCCGCTTTGTACGAGCGAGTGCCTACTATGAGAAAGGGCAGCTTATTGCTGTACCATCTGGCTTTGATAAATCAAGCGCCGTTTCTTCTCTAGCAGCAGCCAATGCCTTTATTATGCTACCAGGCGGCTCAAGAGGCTATGAAAAGGGTAGGCAGGTGGCTGTTTTATTGCTAGAAGATTTACAGGGAAGTGAATGGCCTTGGGACAACATCAAAAAATCCTCCAAATCGTAGGCTATCAAAATAGCGGGAAAACGACCTTGATGGAGCAACTAATTGCACACGCGACAGTGAAAGGGCTACGTGTAGGAACCATTAAGCATCATGGACATGGCGGTATTCCCATGATTGAAACAACGAAAGATAGTCTGCGCCATGAGCAGGCAGGGGCAAGCGTCACAGCGGTAGAGGGCGGCGGAACATTGCGTCTAAGCATTCATCAAAATAGCTGGCAGCTTGCCGATATAGTAGCGATTTATGCCGACTTGCCAATGGACTTGATTTTAGTTGAGGGCTATAAAAAAGAACCTTATCCAAAGGTCGTACTTTTACGAACAGCACAAGACCAAGTCTTACTGCAACAAGTGTCGAATATTCTCTGTGTGCTCTATTGGCAGGGCTGTAAAGTGGATACATCACTAGCGATTCCAGCTTTTTCAATAGATGACCCAGTACAGTATATGGAATTTTTATGGACAGAAATGAGGGGAAATGATTGTTTGATATAACAGAAAAACCAATTGATGTGGAGGCAGTACGCCAAAAGGTGGTTAGCCGCAATGCAGGGGCGATTACACTATTTATTGGCACAGTAAGAGAGCTGACAAATGGCAAAAAAACAGTACACTTAGAATATCAAGCCTATCCACCAATGGCAGTGAAAATGTTTGAGCAGATTGCCAAAGAAATCCATGAACAATGGCCTGAAGCAAAGGTGGCAATTACGCATCGCGTTGGGCATTTAGCGATTTCTGATATTGCAGTCGTTATTGCGGTGTCATCTCCCCATCGTAAAATGGCTTATCAGGCAAATGAATATGCCATTGAGCGTATGAAGCAAATTGTGCCAATTTGGAAAAAGGAATTTTGGGAAGATGGCAGTGAATGGATCGGTGATCAATTAGAAAATATCCCTTACCCTCAGGGACAGCCATCTATTGACAAGGAGGATTAGCATGATTCATATACTATTATTTGCACATTTACAGGAAGTGGTAGGCGAGTCGAAGTTATCAGTAGAGCTGTCGGATATAACAGTGGATCAACTAAAGGCTTGGCTAGAAAAGCAATACCCACAGCTTTCACTGCAATCTATTATGGTAGCGATCAATGAGGAGTTTGCCACAGATACAACGATGATTCAATCAGGTGATACCATTGCCTTTATTCCACCAATTAGTGGTGGATAACGACAGTATCAAAGGTAGTTGGTGAGCAGCCAACTACCTCTTACACTTTGAGCAGATGAATGCTGAGCAGCATCAAAAATGACAGACCGATCATGCATAAGACCCATGCCCAAGCAAGTGGCATATTACCTGTATCGATCGCCATATAAATTGCAAGTGGTGTTGTTTGCGTTTTCCCTGGAATATTGCCAGCAAACATTAATGTTGCCCCAAACTCCCCTAAAGCGCGTGTAAAGCTTAATATGCCTCCTGAAACAAGTGCTTTCAATGCAAGCGGCACAGATATATAGAGAAAAACCTGCCATTCATTAGCCCCATCTATACGCGCAGCATTTTCAATATCTGGGTCAACAGAGGCAAAGCCTGTTTTAGCCGATTGATACATTAATGGAAAGGCGACAATGGTCGAGGCAATCACAGCCGCCCACCATGTAAACATGACAGGCTGATGAAAAAGCCACATAATCAGATGACCAAAAACACTATTTTTTCCAAATAGCATAATTAACAAAAAGCCTACAACTGTTGGAGGCAATACTAGTGGTAGTAACAATACGGTTTCAAGTAACAGCTTCCCTTTAAAACGGCGAGTAGCCATCCATTTGCCAAGCAGAATCCCTGCGATTATTGCAAGAATGCCTGCAACAAAGGCAATTTCAATCGACAGCTTCACAGGAGACCAAAAATCGGTACTCATTTAATTAGTGAACCCCTTTAAAGCCATACTTTTTAAAGACAGCCATCGCTTCAGCACTTTGTAAAAACTGATAAAAGTCTTCCGCCTCCTGTGCATGTGGGCGATCCTTGATAACCCCTACAGGATAAATAATCGGTGTATGCATCGTATCACTGGCAGTTGACACAATATCTACTTTCTCTGATACAAGGGCATCTGTTTTATAAACAATACCCGCATCCACATTCTCTGTTTCTGTGTACGTTAGCACTTGGCGTACATCCTTTGTATAAACAACTTTAGGCTCTACTGCTTCCCAAAGATTCAAATTTTTTAAGGTTTCCACACCATATTGCCCAGCAGGAACGCTTTCTGGCGTACCGAGTGCAATTTTATCTGCCTGCGCTAAATCCTCAAAAGATTGAATCTGTTTGCTATTGGTTTTCGGAACAACTAAGACAAGCTCATTTGCTAGAAGGTCTGTTCCTTGGTTAGCCGTGATCATATCCTCTTTTACGAGTGCATCAAATTTATCTTCTGCTGCTGAAAAGAATAGATCAGCAGGCGCACCCTGTAAAATCTGTTGCTGTAATGCACCTGAACCACCGAAGTTGTAGAGCAATGTGATGGTATCATGCTCTTTTTCGTAGGTTGTTTTTAATTCCTCTAAAGCATCTTGTAAGCTAGCAGCCGCAGAAATGGTTAATTCGATAGGTTCGTCGCTTACTTGTGTGTCTTTTTCTTGGTTACTACAACCCGCTATAACACAAGCGAGTAGTAATAATAGAGGAAAGAAACAATAAAATTTTTTCATATGAATTGTACTCCTTTTATAACTAGTTATAACAAGATATAACTAATTATAATCAGTTATAAATGAAAATGAAATATAAAATTTCAAGATATTCATAGCGTTATAAATACGTTACGATAGATGGAAGAGGTTTATAGGGGGAGAAGGTTTACATGTCACAAGAACAATCCTATACAATTGAAGAGGTTGCACAATTATTAAAGGTGTCGAAATTAACGATTTATGATTTAGTGAAAAAGGGCGATTTACCCGTTTTTCGTGTTGGTCGTCAAATGCGCGTGGATCGTGCGGATTTACAAAGCTATATACAAAAGCGTAAAACAGGAGCTACCCCACCAGCAGTAGCCAGCCCTCCTCAAAATAAGCAAAAAATTATTATAAGTGGACAGGATTTCGTATTAGATTTATTAGGAAAATATATTGAAAAGCGACTATCCATTAAGGTGCTGCGCTCCCATGAAGGTAGCTTAAACGGGGTAATGGCGATGTATAATGGTGAATGTGATATTGCGAGCTTACATATGTATGATGGTGACTCAGGTGATTACAATACACCTTACCTTAAAAGGATTTTTGTCAGCCATGCCTTTCTACTCATCAATGTTATCACACGCAGGGCGGGCTTTTATGTGCAGAAAGGCAATCCTTTGCACATACATTCCTTTGACGATTTTAAAACGAAATCATTTCAGTTGATCAATCGTGAAAAAGGCTCAGGTGCGCGGACATTATTAGATGAGCAATTGCGCATTCATCAGATCACGCCATCGATGATTAAAGGGTATGACAATGAGGGCATGAGCCATATCGATGTAGCCTCTGCTGTGGCAAATGGTCATGCAGATATTGGCATAGGCATTGAAAAAATAGCCAAGCTCATGAATGTTGATTTTGTCCCTGTGGTGAAGGAGCGTTATGATATTGTGCTCTTTAAAACGGTGGAAAATGAAGCATTGATACGCACGGTAAAGGAAATTTTAACAGCAGCAGATTTCCAGGAAGAGGTGGTTGCACTAGGGGATTATGATATTAGTCAAATGGGGCAGATTATCTATGAAACACTCTAATGAAAATTTATATTGAGTTTAAAAACGAAATCAATTACAATTTGATTAGAAAATTTTATGGTCGTTAGGTAATTGTTGGATTGCTTCACGTCCATGAAATTTTTTATGAATGAATGGTGAGATGGATAAATAAGTAGGGACACCTGCTTAGGTATTAGCCCACTATAAAATAGCTTGCGTAACAGATGCGCAACTATTTTATGGTGGGCTTTTTGCTGTAGACATAAGGGAGGAATAATGGATATGACGTGGGAAGTATTACATATAATTGGCATTATTGCGTATGCGATCAGTGGAGCATTTGTGGCATTACAGGCTCGCTATTCGTTTATTGGCATATTTGTGCTTGGGCTTGTAACGTCTTATGGTGGGTCTATTATTCGCAATATTGTACTCGATATACCAGTTTCAGCGATATGGGATCGTCAATCCTTATTCGTTGTACTGATCACGCTAACAGTGATTTTATTTATAAAAAGAAATTGGATCCATCACTGGAACCGCTGGGGCTATTTCTTTGATTCAATTGGGCTTGCATCCTTTGCGCTACAAGGAGGACTACTAGCCAAAAGCTTGGATCATGATCTAGGCATTATTATGATTGCTTGTATGTTTACAGGGGTAGGAGGTGGAATGATTCGTGATTTGTTAGCTGGTCGAACACCACTGGCATTAAGGGAGGAAATTCATGCTGTATTGACCTTTTTATGTGCTTTTTGTATTTGGATTGGCTGGAGTAGCCCACTTGAATTATCCATTATTGTTGTGTTGATTGTCTTCATTCGAATGATAGCTGTCAATTATAAATGGATATTTCCATTTCCAATGAAGCAATCTAAATAAATTGACAGGAAAACGAATTTTCTTGTCGAAATAGTATGGTGAAATGGAGGAATGACAATGACAATCGAACGATTACGTGAATGGCTGCAAGCCTCGACAAATACGGTTGTTTTAACAGGTGCTGGCATGTCAACGGAAAGTGGTATTCCTGATTTTCGCTCTGCATCAGGCTGGTGGAACAATATTGATCCTCGCACTGTCGCGACAACGGAGGCATTAGCGCAAAATTATGCATTATTTCATGAGTTCTATAAAATGCGTATTGAAAATTTAGCAAAAGCGATGCCACATGAAGGGCATCATATTTTAGCAGATTGGGAAAAAAGAGGAATGGTTTCCTTAATTGCTACGCAAAATGTAGATGGTTTTCATCAATTGGCAGGTAGTCAACGAGTGGAGGAACTTCATGGCTCCATACGCACCATTCGTTGTGATCGCTGCCAGCAAGCTGCTGCAATGGAACATTTCTTTGACAAGGTTGAGTGTATACACTGCGGTGGACAGCTACGCCCAAATGTTGTGTTATTTGGAGAAAGCCTACCACAGGCAAGCTGGCATATATCTATAGAGGCAATTAAAGCTGCTGAGCTTGTTCTTGTCATTGGTACAAGTCTCGAAGTGTACCCTGTCAATCAACTGCCTATGATGACAACGGGAAAAACGGTGTATATTAATTTAGATGTTTCACAGCATAAAACCCAATTCGATCTCACAATTGCGGGAAAAATAAAAGAAGTGTTGCAACAATTATAAGGGCGCCCTTAGCAAGTAAAGGAGCGCCTAAAACATTTGAGGTAAAATTTCTTTTAGATAGCGCTGATTTTTCCGGAGCCATATTTTTAAAATAATACGATGTGTTAGCAGCTTTTTCCTTTTTCGAGGCCTTGCTTTCGCTTCTATTAAACTTAGTAGGAGTATACGTGTTTCAGGTGCAAATGCTTGCGGGTCTACAAGCACATCAAGCTTATAATCAATTAACTGTGCTGCCTGCACCTTTGCAAGTAATTGGGCAAAATGCTCATTCATCTCTAAGTAGTTTTCATCCAGTGCCAGGTCAATTAATGTAAATAATGTTTGTTCAATGTCTGCTTCGAGTAGTTGTAGCTGCTCTGGTGTCGTCATTGTGAAAAAATCACCCCCTTCTTAGATAACGAAAAATCCGAGTGTGGCACAAAGGATGCCAACGAGAAGTGTTGTACTTATATAAATAATAGCTTGTTTTTCCTTTTTTTGCTCAATCAATTGTAAGCATTCAAAGCCAAATGTTGAAAAGGTTGTATAGGCCCCTAAAAAGCCAATGCCAACTAACTGCCAAAGCGTATCACTTGGGTGTAGGGCAAATAACAGACCAAGCGCAAAAGCCCCTGTGCTATTAATGAAAAAAGTTGCCCAAGGATACGGATGGGCAAGGTATTTGCCTAGATAAAATCTTGTGATGGCGCCAAAAAACCCGCCAAGACCAACCAACATCATGCAGTAAGCCTCCTTGCTAATTGAATACCCATCCATGCACAAATAAGACCTCCACCAACACTGCCAAGGCTATAAACAATAGCCTGTAGCCATTCACTATGCTGTAAAAGTAATAATGTCTCTAAGGAAAAGGTGGAAAAAGTTGTAAAAGCCCCTAAAAAGCCTGTGCCAATTCCTACAATGATCGGTGTTCGTTTTGTAAAGGTTGTAAAAAGCCATGCAAGGCATAAGCAGCCTAGTAAATTTATACAGAGTGTTGCAAAGGGAAAGCCACTTGCATTTGGAATGGCAAGGCTAAGGCTATATCGACAAATAGCCCCTAAAAATCCCCCTATACCAACAGTAAAAAATGATTTCAAAGGTTCATCGCTCCTTTAAGGCATAACAGGTATAAAGATTGTATCATGGCACGTTAGGAATGGATAGCTTGTTTCCTTATTACTTATTTACTATAACATTATAATAATAGTGAAAATGGTTTAATTGAATACTATATCAGACTAAAGAATGAATTTTCTAAAAATTTAAGCAATTTTTATTGATTAGTAGAATTATAAAGGATTAAAATATAGATGAGGCTATCTAACAAGCATCTTTTTCACTCAGTTTAGAAATTTGTAAGCGCCTCCAAATAATTTATCTGGGCAATGATAATAGGTATATATGCTTACAGGATAGTGTCATAAAATGAGGTAGGGGGTTTGTGTATGAAAAAAATAACGATGGGGATTGTCTTTATGTTTATGCTGCTGATGGTATTGGCTGCATGTAATGATACGGGAGATGACAAGGAAGATAAAGCAGCGGAAAAGAATGACACAGGGTCACTTGTTATTTCTGGAGATATTGTCTCAGAGCAAGGAGGATGTGTCTTAGCAAACCGCTTCTCACCAGGCGATAAAATAATTTTCCGTAATAATGTGGTGGATGGTCTAACAAATGAGCAAGTCAAGGATGCCAAGGTACAGGTTCATCTTTCTACAGGCGAAACACTGGATATGGCTTATGGTAAGCATGGAGAGGATAACTTTTGGGTAGTCGCGTATCCTGTAACAGCCGATACACCAACAGGTACGATTAATTACACAGTGACAGCAGAATATGAGGATCAAAAGGGTGAGTTTAAGCCATTTAATGTTGCTCCTTCATTATTAACAATTGTTTCTGAGGATGTAGCGGCAGCACCACAGGAAGAGCCTGCTGCAAAGGAAGAGGAAGTAGATTTGGCTACAGTGGAAACAAATCAAAACGTTGAGATCATTGGGAAAAATTTTGAGTTCCATGGTCCAAATGGCGAGCAAACTTTTTATGTAAAAGCAGGCGAGGAAGTAACGCTTTCGTTAAAATCTGAAGAGGGTGTGCACGGTGTTTCTGTAGATGGATTAGATGTTAAATTAGATAAGGATGGTTCTACAAAGTTTACACCTGAAAAAGCGGGTGAATATAACATGACTTGTAGTGTATTTTGCGGTACAGGACATGGTGATATGACAGCAAAATTAGTTGTTGTTAACTAAAAGGAGGGGTTTAGATGAAGTACATTGGTAAAACGCCCCTGCTTATGCTTGTATTGCTTATGATGAGCATCATGTTAATCGCTTGTTCAGATGAAGACAAGGCAACGACAGATAACCAACCTGCTAGCAAAAATGCAGAGCAGCAGGAAGCAACGGAAGAAAAGCTATTAAACAATATTACCTTATCAAAGGCACGTGGGTTTGTCCGAGATGAAGTAGCATTTGAAGTAACAGACCTGCAGGCAAACGAGCCAGTAGAGTTAGTATGGAATGCCATTAATGGGGAGTATGAGATTGAGGATTTATATGCAGTGATCGGACCAAAGTTCACAGAGGAAGAAATTGTTTTACAGCAGGGAACAGCAGATGCAGAAGGAAAATGGAATGGTATATTCCAAGTACCTGAAGGCTTCGGTGGAGATTTTACCGTTTGGGTCAAACAGGATAGTAAAAAAATTGGGCAGGTCGGCTATACTGTTGATCCATCATTTGTGATGGAGCCTACGTCAGGTCCAGTTGGTACAGAAATTACCATTAAAATGGAGGGCCTTGGCTGGAGCACCTATATGCGTAATTGGCAATTAACGTATGATAATAAATATACAGGGCTTGTGACAGCTATTTCAACGAACGGTACAGCGAAGGCGAAAATTCGTGCTGCTGGTGCTGTCGGTGACCATGCGATTCGTCTGCGCACAGGCTATTTAGGAATGCAGTATATCAACTACTTACAATCGCCATATCCGGATAAACCAGCACCTGACTTTATGTTTACGATTACAGAGGGTGTTGCTGCCACAATTGAAAACCATGTAGAGGATGCGCCAGTTGCGGCATCAGGTGGTTTGGAAATGCCTGAGCTACAGCAAGCAGAAAATGTGAAGGTGGCGCTAAGCAAGGACGAAGGCATTGTTGATGAGCCGATCACATTAACAGCTTCAGGCTTACCAAAGGATACGGAAATCGAGCTTGTTTGGAATACGATGAAGGGTAGCCGTGTGAGTGGGAAAGGCTTTGGTGAGGAAACAATGTCACTCGATAAGGTCAAAACAGACGCCGGGGGGCAACTGCAATATGACTTTAAAGTGCCTGATGATTTAGGTGGTATTCCACATCGTTTAGATTTAGTAGCAGATGGCAAGGTGCAGGGTCAGACGTATTTACGCATTTTACCCTCCATTGTTGATTTCACGCCAAAATCAGGTCCAGTTGGCACAAAGATTTCCATCACCATTAAAGGCGGTGGCTGGACAGAATTTGATAATGCCTATTATTTAACATATGACAATGCTTATACAGGCTACTTATGTGCTTTTAATAGCCAAGGAAATCTAACATTTGATGTTATTGCAACGGGTGATGTTGGGTATCATTTAATTGATCTATACCCTGGCATTTATAAGCAGCAGGAAAAGGAAACAGATATGACGTTAATTCCCCAATTAACGTATGCTACAGACCATCCTGGCTCGGCAATGCCTGCGATTCGCCTAGCCTTTGAGGTAACAGAGTAATTATTTAATGCGTTAAAGCGCAAATTATTTACTGTAAATTGCAAAATGATGGTTGACAAATATTTCTACACTATGATAATCTTCAAGAACACTATAACAAATAAACGAAAGGAGGGCATGGCAATGTTCATTTTACCAGTAGTATATTCCAACACAGTTCCATACATTGTCCATGCCTGATTTCTAATTTTAATCGCATAGAAAAGGTATGGCTCTGTCCTGCCTTTTATAAGAGACACATGCTCTTTGTAGGGTATGTGTCTTTTTGTGTCTTAAAAAGGTTGTAGTGAGACTAAATAAAGGAGTGGATGTTGATGAAAAGAAACATCGGACAACGTATGATTTTCAAAAAGGAATTGCTAGAAAGTGGGTAGTATATCTCTAATAGCACAGAAGAAAGAAGGTTATCATCTATGTTTGACGTCTTAAGTAAATTAAGCTGGTTTTTTAAACAATACTGGAAGCAGTATACGATTGCGATTATTCTACTGATTATTGCCAGTGGATTAGAGGTTGTTCCTCCCTATTTACTCGGCTCGATTATTGATATATTGACAGCAGGAGAAATGACCCCAGCCATTTTAGCGAACTATATTTTAATTTTTGTAGGGATTATTATTGGGGGCTATTTCCTTAATTTTGTCTGGCAATTTCGATTATTTGAAGGGGCTATCAACCTTGAGAAAATTTTACGTCGAAATTTAATGCAGCATTTTTTACGCATGACCCCAACATTTTATGAGAAAAATCGTACAGGGGATTTAATGGCACGAGCAACCAATGACTTAAATGCCGTATCCATGACAGCCGGTTTTGGTATTATGACGTTGATTGATTCAACGATTTATATGGGCTGTATTATTTTTGCGATGGGCTATATGATTTCATGGAAGCTAACATTGTTTGCGATGTTACCTGTGCCAATTATGGCTATTGTCATTCAATATTTAGGGAAAATCGTGCATGAACGCTATATGAAGGCGCAGGATGCTTTCGGAGAACTCAATGATAGTGTGCTTGAATCTGTAGCAGGTGTTCGTGTTGTGCGAGCCTATGTGCAGGAGAAAAAGGATGAGGCTAGTTTTGCGCAGATGAGTGAAGAGGTGTATGCCAAAAATATGCATACAGCTAAAATCAATGCCTTATTTGGACCTATCACAAAAGTAGGTACAGGCATTAGCTATGTTGTAGCACTTGGCTATGGCGCCCATTTAGTCGCAATTGAGGCGATGACGGTTGGGCAGCTTGTTACATTTAATGTTTATTTAGGGCTAGCTGTTTGGCCAATATTTGCAATTGGCGAGCTTATAAATGTGATGCAGCAGGGGAATGCGTCTTTAGATCGTGTACAGGAAACATTGAATTATCAGGCAGATGTTCAAAATAGTACGAATCCACAAATAATGGCGACACCAAAAGCCATTGGATTTGATGCTTTAACATTCCAATATCCAATGAGTGAGGTAAAAAACCTCCAGCAAATTTCGCTGTCATTGAAAAAAGGGCAAACACTTGGCATTGTTGGGAAAACAGGAGCAGGAAAAACAACCTTCCTGCGACAATTATTGCGGGAGTATCCAATTGGTCAGGGTCAGCTATATATTGATGATATTGATATTACTGCCCAAACGAAGGAGCAAGTGCTGGATTGGATTGGCTATGTACCGCAAGACCATATACTTTTCTCACGGACGATTCGTGAAAATATTTTATTTGGGAAAGAGGATGCCACACAGGCTGAATTAGAGCAGGCGATTCGTGCCGCCTATTTTGAAAAGGATTTAGATAATTTGCCAATGGGGCTTGAAACGCTTGTTGGTGAAAAGGGTGTGTCTCTTTCAGGTGGTCAAAAACAGCGTGTGTCCATTGCGCGTGCATTCATCAAAGACCCTGAAATTTTAATGCTGGATGATTCACTATCCGCTGTTGATGCCAAAACAGAGGCAAAGATTATTGAAAATATTCAGCGAGAGCGCCATGGTAAAACGACCATTATTACGACGCACCGTTTATCTGGTATTCAGCATGCAGATAAGATTATTGTTTTAGATAATGGGCAAATTGTGGAGCAGGGTACACATGAGGAGCTTCTTGCACAACAGGGATGGTATAAAGAGCAATTTGACCGTCAGCAACTAGAAGGAGGTACCTCATGAGTACGAGTCAACGTTTAACACGCTATGCGATGTATTTTAAAAAGCCGATACTACTAGGGTTATTCTTCCTAACAATCGCTGTTTTTACAGAGCTTGTTGGGCCATTTATCGCCAAGCATATTATTGATAACTATATGACAATTGGTCAGATCGATATTAAACCCATTACGTGGCTGTTGCTGCTGTATTTACTATTAGCCATTGCAACTGCTATATTACGCTATTTTATGTATATATATTTACAAATTGGGGCGAACCGTGTTATCCAAAAATTACGGCAGGATGTGTTTGCCCATATTCAAACCTTACCGATCCAGTATTTTGACAATTTACCAGCAGGGAAAATTGTCGCACGTGTGACCAATGATACTGAGGCAGTGCGCAATTTATATGTGCAGGTGCTGTCGAATTTTGTCACAAGTTTTATTTCCATTATTGGTGTCTATATTGCACTCTTTATTTTAAACTGGAAAATGGCGATGCTTGCCTTAATCATGATCCCTATTATTTATGTATGGATGATTTTGTATCGAAAATTTGCCTCCAAATACAATGATGTCATTCGTACAAAAATCGCTGATCTGAATGCCATGATTAATGAATCCATTCAAGGTATGACGATTATTCAGGCATTTCGCCGTGAGCAGCAAATGACAAAAGAATTCGATGCGATGAATAATGAGCACTATGCTTATGGGCGTAAGCTATTAATGCTTGATTCAGCTACTTCCTTCAATCTTGTAAATACCTTAAGGCTAATAATGTTTACGGTTTTTATTTTCTATTTCGGGACACAGTCATTGACAGCGACTGAAATCATTTCGGCTGGGACCTTGTATGCCTTTGTTGATTATTTAACAAAGCTCTTTAATCCCATTACCAATATTGTGAATCAATTTTCGCAGCTTGAGCGCTCACTTGTTGCAGGTAAACGTGTGTTTGAGGTATTGGATACAAAAGGTGAGCCTGTCTCCAAAAAAAGCCTGCCACGTTATCAGGGGAATGTCGTGTTTGAGGCTGTTTCCTTTGCCTATAAGGAGAATGACTATGTGCTGAAAAATCTATCCTTTGCGGCATATCAAGGGGAAACGATTGCTTTAGTCGGTCATACAGGCTCAGGAAAAAGCTCCATTATGAATTTATTGTTCCGTTTCTATGACCCCTCCAAAGGAAAAATTACGATTGATGGCATCGATATAACGGCTGTGCCCCGTCAAACAATGCGTGAGCATATGGGCATTGTACTGCAAGATCCTTATTTATTTACAGGAACAATTGCCTCCAATGTGAGCTTAAACAATCCTGCCATTTCACGAGAAAAGGTAGAGGCTTCCTTAAAGGCTGTTGGGGCAGAGCGTGTATTAGCGAATTTGCCCAAAGGCTATGATGAACCCGTTATTGAGAAGGGCAGTACCCTATCCTCAGGGCAACGTCAGCTAATTTCCTTTGCACGTGCCCTTGCCTTTGATCCAGCGATTTTAATATTAGATGAAGCTACGTCAAATATTGATACAGAAACAGAGGAAATCATTCAACATGCCATGGATGTGCTAAAGAAAGGGCGCACAACCTTTATTATTGCTCACCGACTTTCTACTATTAAAAATGCCGATCGCATCCTTGTGCTGGAGCGAGGCGAAATTGTAGAAAATGGCACACACGATGAGCTACTAGCACTTGGCGGTATTTATAAAAAAATGTATCAAATGCAAGCCAATTCCTTGCAATAAGGCAAAGCCCCACTTTACAGCGAAAGTGGGGCTTTTGTATTATTATCACTTATTAATAAATTTTGAACAAAGTAGAATAATAGCATTAGCTGAATTGAAAGTGACGTATTATACGACTATATTTTAGTTCGATTGATGCCAATACACAGGAATTTAATATAATATTATTAGATTAATATTAAATTAATTGTTATATAGTATAAATATAACATTAAAGTATTTTATTTACAATTTAATATTTTAATGGTATTATTTTATTAATAATACTTTGTGAGGAGGGAATCATATTATGAAAAAGATTAAACAAGTTGTAATCTCTTTTGTTTTAATGACAATACTAGTTTTACCAACTGTGGTTTATGCAGATTATGAAGATGAACATGCGTTTTGGACTGGTGGCTTTCCAGCTTCTGTAATTAAACTTGCTGATTATTATGAAGACCCTTCTGTTGCAAGTTTTGGATATAGTTATTGGACTGCAAATGCAAGAGCTGATTATGCCGGTATTTCAAACGCAAATATAGGTTTCACCAATGTTGGAAATTATGCAGATGCTGAAATTCGTTTTTTTGTAGTATCTTATGGCGATGATTATGGTGGTATTATGAACCCCTATACATCTAATGGGACTTTAGACGTATTTATGACTAATACATGGGCAAAGGCTCATGTCATTATGAATGATAAGTTCATGGATGATAATAATTTTACGAGTACGAACAGACACAAAACGACGATTCATGAATTAGGGCATGCATTTTCTATGAGGCATCAAGTATCGCCTACAATTTCAGTTATGCGACAAGGTCTGTTAAATTATACTGACCCACAACCCCTTGATATAAGCAATCTTCAATGGAAATATTAATTATAGGGAAGGTGAGTTATATGAAAAAATTATTACAATCAATAATAATTAGCGGTGTCTTATTGAGTACAACAGCCTGTGGTTTAGAGCAAGATAGTTTCTCTAATGACACTACGACTAAAAAAGTTGCTTCGCAGATTGTGGCGGATGCTACTGTTAATCAAAAAACTAAGATTGCCTCAATGCATGCCGATTTCATTATCTATGATAGTTTATCAGAAATAGAAAAAAATGCTGATAGTATTGTTTTAGCTGAGTTTACAGGTCAACGACAATTAAATGAGTATAAAACGGCGGAAGGGTATACGTTCCACCAAAATTCAATCTCAACTGTTAACATATTGAAGGCTTTCAAGGGAGAAATTGATGTAGGGAGTACAATCCAAACTTTTGAGCCAGGATTTTTCCAAAAGGAAGATGAATATGTAAACTTAGAAGGTTACAATTTAATGAACGAAGCGGGTAAGTATATTTTGTTTTTAAAAAAGAACGAAGCTGGTCCTGTTTTTACAATTGTTGGGATGTACCAAGGGAAATATGATGTAACTGCACCAAACCAGGTCGATGCACAGGTTAATAAAACCGATATTGAAAGTGAGTATCTTGGTGAAAATGTAGATCAATTTAATAAATTAAAACAAGAAGTACTAGCGAAGTATAAGTAAATGTATCAAATGCAAGCCAATTCCTTGCAATAAGGCAAAGCCCCACTTTACAGCGAAAGTGGGGCTTTGCGTATTTATCTCACATATTTAAAGATATTGACAAAGAATAATAGCGCAGAGAGGGCTACGGCTATGCCTCCCCCTGATACAAATAACTCAAATAACCAACGCGGTACATCTAAATAGACCATCATCATACCGATTAGTAAAAATGGTAGACCGAGATTATAAAGCCAAAATTGTGCCTTTGCAAGCCTCGTCTCCGCCGCCTGTCGATAGATCGAATAAATTAACCCAATAAATCCAGTAGTAAGCCAACCGATCACACCAATATGCGCATGTGTTGCCTTCCATTGAAGTTGAATCGTATAATGCATAAACAGTCCAAACGCTAAAACAATTACTAAATAGACGATTGAAATCTTAATCCATTTCGCACCCATCCGTAACAACTCCTTTCCTGAAAGTATTTTAGCTAGCTGCTACAGTATATTCTTGTCAAATAAAAAAGATGCTTGAAGAAATTTGAAAATAACTGTAGTTTATTGTCTTTATTGATAAAAGAATTGAATAACTTTCCAAACAAAGCGGCTCAGGTGGCATCGAAAAGTTATAGAAATCTATGTTTTGCAGACACATCTAGTGAAACGAGCGCCATTCCCAAAAATTATTGATACAGTCGTAGCAAAATACGGTAAACTAGATGTGCTAGTTATAATGCACATGCCTTGAAACAAGTTAAATAACACAAGCACATTTGGAAGAGGTTTTTATTTTATGTAAGCTATATGTGCCGATCGTTAGGAAGCGATCCGAGGTATTTCTAAATGGTCATAAATTATCAATTAAAGTAGTGGGAAGTAAAATCCCACGAGGTTGTTTTGGCAGGGTATCTGACAAGGCGCTGTACGATGATTATAGTACAGCTTGGCTGGAGGCTCACCAATGCAATGCTCTATATGTAAGGAGGATTTTTTTGAAACAAACCAATATTTTTAAACTCATCCATATGGTTGAACAGGTGAATAATGCTAATATTATACGTTTTACAAAAGCATTTCCTTACCCATTAGGAATTTCGCCTATTTTAGTATTAAATGAGCTTCATACAAAGGGCCCGCAAAAGCAAGCGGAATTAGCTGAAACCCTTGGCTATACAAAGGGAGCGATGACAAGTATTGCGGAAAAACTTGTGAAGCTTGACTTAGCAGAAAGATTATATGACCCATCTGACCGTCGCATTATACGTTTACAAATAACTGCTGAGGGGAAGGTGGCATTGTCAAAGGCACAGGCGATTGGAAAAGAGCTTTTTGTCCAGCTTTTTGAAGTGCTAGATGAGGCGGAAATAACACAGTATTTGCTAATTCAAGAAAAATTAGTACAGGGTACCCAACAAAAAATAGATCGTTAAAAAGGTCGTTTCATGTTAGAGCGTCTTTTTATTTGTAAAATAGTTGAATTTATTGAAAAGTATCCTGATTCATTTTATAATAGATTATGGTTCTATTATAGAAACATGTGAGGTGGACAATGACATTAAAAACATTAGATAACTCATTAGAGGTTTTGAAATATTTTAATAAAGAAAATCCGACATGGGGTGTACGTGAATTAGCGAAGGAAATGAATATTAGCCACTCCATTATTTATCGAATTTTGACAACATTTGAACAGCATGGCTTCCTCATTCAAAATCCTGAGACGAAAAAATATGAATTAGGGCTACGTTTTTTGGAATATGGGCAGATGGTCAGGGATAAATTAAATCTTTCTGATTTCGTGCTACCGATTATGAAAAACGTTGCGGATACCGTGAAGGAGTCTGTATTTTTAACATGGTTAGATGGTACAGATGGCGTGACGGTGGAAATTGCGGAAAGCTCTCAAACCATTAAATTTTCGGTGTCGATTGGCACACGTACACCATTATACATAGGCGCATCTTGTAAAACGATGATGGCCTTTCTACCTGCAGAGAGAAAAAAGGAGATTACGGATCATGGCATGAAGAAATTAACGCCTGACACGATTACAGATCCTGATGCTCTGTTAGCTGATTTAGAGAAGATTCAACAGCAGGGCTGGTGCTTTACAACGGGGGAGTATGCCCATTCAGTATTTGGACTTGGCGTTCCTCTTTTTAATAACAAAAGAGAAGTAATTGCCTCATTAACCATTGCTGGGCCTATTTATCGTAAACCAACAGAGGACAGGCTACCTGAAATGATTAATGTTCTGCAATATGGTGCGATGAATATTCAACGCTACTTTGATCAATATAGCTTTAAATTATATCATGAATAATAAAAAAGGCGCATGCTATCTCGCGCCTTTTATAAATTTCTTGATAGAGGATACAGCTCTCTCAATTTCTTCACAGGTATTAAAATAATGGGGTGAAAAACGCGCCATTTGCTGAATAGCATTACGCTCCATGATTGTATTTGCCATAAATGTGCCTGCTTCAATGATCACACCATGAGCGGCTAAATAATTTGTTAGCTCCTCAGGAGAAACGCCCTCAATAGTAAATGGTGTGATCGATAAGCGGTTTGCTATATTTTGTGGTCCATATAAGACCAGTCCTGGAATGGTTTCAAGCTGCTTTATTAAATACTTTGTTAATTGCTGTACACGCTGATAAATATGGTCGATACCAATCTGATTGGCATAATCAATAGCAGCTCCTAGTCCTAAAATACTTGGAATGACAGGACAGCCCGGCTCAAAGCGTTTGGCTGTTGCTGAAAATGAATAGTCATTTTGCTGATAATGCCACGTTGTACTACCCCAGCCAATCATAATCGGGGTAATGGTTGGCAGTAGCGCTTGTCGCACATATAAGATGCCTGATCCTTCTGGTCCACGTAGCCATTTGCGTCCACAGGCAACTAAAAAATCACAGCCAAGCTTCCGCACATCAATGGGTGTTAGACCAACTGTTTGATTGGCATTGATCAATGTGTGTACATGATGCTTTTGTGCAAGCTGGCATATCTCCTGTGCGGGCTGTAGTGCACCAGCAGCATTGGACATATGCGCAAAGGCAATTAATCTTGTTTGCGGTGTGATCAGCTGTTCAAGCTCCTGTAAATCCACCATATACTCCGTATCAGTTGGCAAAACCTTTAACCGCACGCCTTGTCGCTCAAGGGCAAGCCATGGTACATAATTACTTAACATTTCAGTATCCAGCACAATCACTTCATCGCCCTGCTGCCACTGGAAGCCACCTGCTATATAATTAATGCCCATTGAGCCATTTGGCACAAAGGCAATTTCCTCTTTTTTAGCGCCAATAAATAAAGCTGATTTTTCACGAATATGTTCTACCTGTTCATATGTTTCTTGACGAAAGGAGGGTAGGTAGGGGCCAATACTTGCCTGTTTTTGTAGATAGCTGGTCATGACATCTACTACTGGCTGAGGCATGGCAGAAGCAGCAGCCGTGTTTAAATAGATGTAGTGCTCTAGCAGTGGCATATCCTTTTGAATGCGCGTTATATCCATCATTGCAGTCACCAGCCCTATAGAATAATTAATTCTTTTGAATAAGTCATTAGGTTTTCATAGCCATTCTCTGTCACCAGAAGGTTATCCTCAATGCGAACACCGCCAATATCCTTTACATAAATACCTGGCTCTACCGTAAATGTCATCCCTGCTGTTAGGACAAGCTCATTCTGTTGCATCAAGTATGGCTCTTCATGTGCGCTTAAGCCAATTCCATGCCCAAGTCGATGTGAAAAATATTGTCCATAACCCTCATTATTAATAACATCTCTAGCAATCGTATCAATCTGATGAGCAGTCATCCCTGGCTTTATTGCGGCTATTGCTGCTTCATTGGCTTGTTTAACAAGCTGATACATATTTTTTAATGTAGGTGAAATATCCCCTAAAGCTACTGTTCTCGTAATATCTGCTACATAGCCTTGATAGATGGAGCCAAAATCTAAGACAATTAATTCACCCTTCTCAATTTTCTTTGTGCTTGCTCGACCATGTGGCAGTGCGCCTCGATAGCCAGAGGCAACAATGGTACCAAAGGGTGTTCCTTCAGAGCCACGGCGGCGCATTTCATATTCCAATTGTGCCGCTATATCCATTTCTGAAACACCAGCTTGAATCGTGGGCAATATTGCCTCGAGACTGTCCTCCACAATTTTAACAGCCTGCCGCATTAATTGAATTTCATGCGGATCTTTTGCCATACGCAGTTCACGAATAGATGCACCAATATCGCATATAGACTGATATGTAAGTTTTTCAATGGCTCTTTGCTCCTTGACACGCATGCTGTCATATTCAATAGCAATGGTTTGCAATTTACCTAATTCTCTTGTTAATTGCTCAAGAGTTTGCGCTGGGCCCTCTTCATCAGAATAATAGAAGATCGTGCCACCGTTACTTGTATCTACTTTATTAACCTCTACTTGTGGTACTAGAAAATATAATTGATTGTTAGCAGTGATCATAGCGAATGTTAAACGTTCACTTTGCTTTAACTGTAACCCTGTAAAATAATACATATTGGCTCCCGGGACAAGTATTGCTCCATCTATCTGCTGTTGCTTTATACGCGAAACGAGCTGTTCTCTTCGTTGTTGAAACATCCAGTGATTCCTCCTTATTTTCTATTTTTGTTTCTAATATAGAAACATTGTATCTATAAATATTATATATTAACAAGCATGAATTTTCAATTAATTAAAGAAGGAAGTTAATTTACAAATAAGGGAATAGTCTACCGTTTATTGAGTAAATACTAGTGTACGTCTTTTTTTCGTCTATTATGCATATAAGTAGACTAGGTCAACTTTTTTCCAACGTAATACGTCAAAAAGAGGGGTAAAATTGTAAGCAGAAAGGGACTTATGTATGGAAAAAAATATGAAACGCTCAAAAGAGAAAAAGAGCAAGAAAAAAATATGGCTGTGGGTTGTTGCTAGCCTACTCACCATTTTTTTGGTGTTGATAGGGAGCGTCTACTTTACCATTCAAAAAACGATGAATAAAATCAATACACCGCTGCTTCAAACAACAGAGGCTGCACAGCAGGAGGAAAAAACAGTCATTAGAAAAGACCCATTTTCAGTATTACTGCTTGGTGTGGATGAGCGCAAAGAGGATAGTGGTCGTTCAGATACAATGATTGTAGTGACGGTGAACCCTGAGAAACAAACGATGAAAATGCTTAGTATTCCCCGCGATACACGCACAGAAATTGTGGGGCATGATACGGTTGATAAAATTAATCATGCCTATGCCTTTGGTGGTGTGACGATGGCTGTGGATACAGTGGAGCATTTTTTAAATATACCGATTGATTATTATGTGTTTATTAATATGGAGGGATTTCTACAAATTATTGATACACTTGGTGGTGTGACGATTGATAATGATATGGATTTAACCTATAACGAATATCATTATCCAAAAGGGGAAGTGACACTAGATGGGAATGAGGCACTGATTTTTTCCCGTATTCGCTATGAGGATCCACGTGGTGATTTTGGCCGCCAAATTCGCCAGCGTCAAATTATTGAAGCTGTTATGAAAAAAGCCTCTACCCCATCTACATTATTAAAAGCAACAGATATGCTTGATGTATTAGGGGATAATGTGCGCATGAACTTCTCTGTGAAAGACCTTCTTCAGCTACAAGGCCTTTATAAAAAAATGAATGCTGATATGGAGCAATTATCCTTTGAAGCGGGAGAAGGAGAAAGAATTCGTGGTATTTGGTATTATATTCCTGATGACAAAGAGCTCCAGCGTATCCAGTTAACGTTAAATAATCATTTAGAAAAATAGGGAAGTAATGTCCATGAAAGGGGGGAGAACAATGAATGGAAGGACCCAGGTGCTTAGGTATACCGCGCTAAATCATTGCATGCAAAGCTCTATACCTAAACGCAAAGCAAGAAAAAGCCTAGTCCAATCAGCAATGAAAACCTTACAATTAGTCTATTTAAAATTATTAACGTAACAGACAAAAAAATCATTCAGGTAGGATGCATGCCTAGTTGAATGATTTTTTCTTTTTATTGAAATATCAGAAAATTTAATGTATAGTGTATTTAAACATGGTTAAGGGAGTGATTGTAATGATGATCGGCACAATTTTATTAGCAGTGGCATTACCAGTAGGAATTGCTTTAACAGCCAATTTATTAAATGAACAGCGTCACTCGGCTACACCCACTAACCATTAAGAACGATAACCAATTAAATGATAGCTATTCAGACAATGTTACCTCGTAGCCTTGTCTATTTTTTGTGAACTTGCAACTCATTGTAGGATTCTTTCGTCAATAATAGAAAGAACATGTTATACTATTAAAAAACACAGTATTGGGGAATGAACATGCAAGAGGAAAAAGCAACTAACTTAAAAAAGGAAATATTATCCTACATTAAGATTATTGTGATTACAGCGATTATTGTGTTAGGCTGTAAGCAATTTTTATTTACGCCGATTAAGGTGCAGGGGGCATCTATGTACCCAACCTATCATGATAAGGATATTATTATTGTCAGCAAAACAAGTAAAATTGAACGCTTTGATCAAATTATTTTCCAATCACCGATAGAGGATGAATACTATATTAAAAGAGTAATTGGTCTGCCTGGTGATAAAGTAGAAATGAAAGATGATGTTTTATATGTAAATGGCAAGGCATATCCAGAGAATTATGTGAATCGTGAAACAGATGATCCTAACCAATTACGCATTACGGAAAACTTTACGCTGGAGCAATTAGTCGATCAACAAGAAGTACCAAAGGGCATGTATTTTGTGCTTGGCGATAACCGTTTAAAAAGCTCTGATAGCCGTCATTACGGTCTTATTGCAGAGGATGCCGTATTAGGTGAATCTAAATTAATTGTCTATCCATTTAGCCATTTCCATCTAGGCTCCAAAGAATAGATCAAAAACGCTTGAAGCCATTTCAAGCGTTTTTTTATTGCTTCATTAATGATGTGTGGGTAAAGCAGTACAAACTTTCTGTGTGGGGTAATGCACACAAACCGTTGAATGCTCAACCGTTTCTTTTATCGGAGATTGCCTAGCTATCGTTGGCGAACTGATTGCTGACTGTTTGATGGCGAGTTCCTCTGCCACTAATTCTACTCCATAAAATAACAATAAAAAATAACAGACAAATCCTAGAATGCGCAAACAATCACCTCGTTCAATCATTAGTGTATGTTAGTATGTATGGTCAAATGTATTAAAATATAATCGAAAACTCTAAATTTTCTCTCTGATAAACTATTTTTTTCTGTAGTACTTCATATGAAAAAAGATGTTGTCAGACCAATTTTCATATGCTACTATAGCTAAAGTAAATAGTTGATCTGTATAACCTCAATAATATGGATTGAGGGTCTCTACCAGGAACCATAAAATCCTGACTACAAAACTTTGCTTCCTATTTGTAGTCAGGATTTTTTATTGAAAAAATCTCCTACAAATAGGAAAGCGGTATGAAAGGGAGATTACGATGAATTGGAGAGTTTATATTCTTGCCGTGACAACCTTTGCCGTAGGGTTGGTTGAGTTAATTGTTGGTGGGATACTGCCCAATATTGCAGAGGATTTACATGTATCCTTAGCAACAGCAGGGCAATTAATTACAATTTTTGCACTGGTCTATGCGATTTCTGCGCCTGTTCTACTATCCCTAACAGCGAAGGTAGAGAGAAAGCGCTTGTTCCTTATTTCTTTATTAATTTTTACATTAGGCAATTTACTAACATTCTTTAGTACCACATTTTTAACCGTGATGATTGCTCGTATTTTTACAGCGATGAGTACCGCATTAGTTATTGTGCTATCCTTAACGATTACAACGAGAATTGTTGCGCCTACGCATCGAGCAAAAGCGCTAGGTCTTGTATTTATGGGCGTTAGCTCTGCACTTGTCGTTGGTGTGCCAATGGGTATTTTTATTACAGAGGCTTTTGGCTGGCGAGCCGTTTTCTTAGGCATTAGTTTATTATCAACGATTTCTATGATTTTAATTGCACTTCTACTTGAAAGGATGCCGATTGGGGAAATTGTGCCATTAAAAACGCAGCTAAAATCATTAGGAAATTTAAAAATTTTAACCGCACAATTAACCACATTATTTATGCTAGCGGGTCATTATGTGCTATACGCCTATTTAACACCATTCTTAGTGGAAGCATTTGATATGGGGGCTTCATGGATTAGTATTTGTTATTTAATCTTTGGGATTGCCTCTGTTAGTGGAAATGCGATTGGTGGCTGGGTAAGTGATAAAATCGGTACAAGTAAGGCGCTTATTGTAATTGTATCTATATTTGCACTTGTCTTGTTTACAATTCCATATACAACGATTGCTTTCCCACTCTTTTTACTGTTCACCGTTTTATGGGGAGCATTAAGCTGGGCATTAACACCGCCATTACAAAGCTATTTAATTCAAGCTGATCCAAAATCCTCAGATATTCAGCAAAGCTTAAATACAGCAGCCCTTCAAATTGGGATTTCGATTGGCTCAGCTGTTGGTGGTGCTATATTTGCAGTAACAGCATCTGCCATGCATTTAGCAAGCTTCGGCGCTCTTTTCGTGCTTTGTGCATTAGGCTGTATCATCTTTTCAATTAAAAGAGCGCCTATAACACAGGAGCAAACGCTGAATTATCCATCAGCACAGCATCACTCCTCATAAATAGGTAAGGCTTTCTAAAGGGCAACCAAGCATACAAAAGGTTGCGAGAATGGTAAATAAAATTTGATTTTCCCGATAGCTCCTTTCTACCTTAAACTCGTACAGTAACAGGGCTGACAGAGAAGAGGGAATAAAAATGCCAAAGCGTTGATTACACAGCGTTTTGGCATTTTAACATTGCGCTCTGATTTTATTAAAAAGAGACGAGAGCATGGATGCATTGATGCAAGTTGTATAAGGTCATCCATTAAAGCTAATCTGTACAACAGGAGCGAAAAAACAATACTTGGATCATTGCTGATTTTATACGAAAAGAGATTTGTGATAATCTATGTAATAAGTTGGAGGAGGATATAGTGTCTTTTACCTAGAAGGCATAGAGAGCACAAAAAATACATAAAAGGTGTTTTGATTTCTTTCATCAGATGGAAGAAAACTTTGCCAGTACAGTGAGTAAGCAAATAGAAAGTTCCCATAAGTTTCGTACTAATTATAAGGTGAAGCTATGAATGATGGGTTGGATGGCAATTTAATGAGAGATGCCGATTTTTCAAAAATTAAGTAAATTTACAGTCACTCTGAATGCAGAGAGTGCGGATTAAAAGCAACGATTTAAAGCGTGCCAGTGATAAAGCTGATGTCATTCTGAATGTGGGAGTGTGGAAATGGGGGGCTAGATGTCACTCTTGATGTGAAGAGTGTGGATGGAGATTCCACCAATCATATGTCTTACAACAATGCCCTATTGATTTGAAGCCCACGAGGATTTCTTGTTTGCTATGTATAAATTGCTTCCAATCCAACTCAAGCTTATAGGTTTGCCTTAATATGTTGGATTGAACAATGCCTAGAAGCTTGATAAATTTTTTCTCTAACTATAGGTTTCTGTTAATAACGGAAAGGAAAGTATGCTTTATCTATCAAATATATAAAAGTAGAGGGATTGGGAGAGGTTTTAAGATAGGCGTCAAAAATGAACAAAATCCGCTATGTGAAATAGTTGGTGTTATCTGGACTTTATAAGCGCAAGTATTTTTTAAACAACAAGTGCGAATGGGAAGCAAACATGATTATCCAAGGAGATTCGCACCTATAAACCAACCAATTTTCCATTGAAATGGAAGGGGAATTAGGTTAATATAACCTTAGAGATTTATTTTTTTTTGTGAAAATCAATTATAAATATCATTTTTATATTGTTTTTCGCGTCTCTCTTTGTATAAAGAGAGTGGATTGAAATCCTTTGTTAGTTGGAAATGATTTTCAGGAAGCGCAAGGTCTCTCTTTGTATAAAGAGAGTGGATTGAAATAGACCATCCAGCAAATTGTCAATATTAAACGACGTCTCTCTTTGTATAAAGAGAGTGGATTGAAATACATTTATAGTTACAATTGAGACAATTCAAGGTGTCTCTCTTTGTATAAAGAGAGTGGATTGAAATAGCATATTGCAGGCATGTCAAACTACGTTGACTTGTCTCTCTTTGTATAAAGAGAGTGGATTGAAATCGCTATCCTACTTTTAATGAATGGAAAACAGGAAGTCTCTCTTTGTATAAAGAGAGTGGATTGAAATCGCTATCCTACTTTTAATGAATGGAAAACAGGAAGTCTCTCTTTGTATAAAGAGAGTGGATTGAAATCGCTATCCTACTTTTAATGAATGGAAAACAGGAAGTCTCTCTTTGTATAAAGAGAGTGGATTGAAATAGCATAGTGCAGGCATGTCAAACTACGTTGACTTGTCTCTCTTTGTATAAAGAGAGTGGATTGAAATACGGAGTCGCTTATTTTCATGTTGTGAAGCTAATGTCTCTCTTTGTATAAAGAAAGTGGGGTGAAATACATACAAGCGTATTTAAAGAACAATGTCAGTGTAGCTCTTTATTCAAAAAAGTAGATTAAAATATATATTCAAAGGCCAAGCCCGAAAGATTTTACTATTTGTAGAATTTTTCGGGCTTTTTGTGATCTCTTTTTCTGCCTTTTTCATTTAAGTGGAACCCCATACGACATACTGTAGTCTTATACTATAAAATGTTTTTCAATATAAAATTATCGATAAACAATAAAAATGTCTGTATAGGAAGAAGTAAATATTTTTGAGAGTAACTTTAATGATCCTTGCTTTGCCGATGCTAGTAACACGTATTCCAAAAATTGGAGGTAGAGGTCTGTGCGGCATTGAAGCGATTAACCTAGCTTGATTACTAGGGTGCAATCTTCTATAAATCCATAGGAGCGTTGAAAAAATCAAGGGGAATGCTTTTATTATTACAGACTTATACGCAGCAAGAATATGTTGGCGTAATTGGCTTAATGTTAGGTGATGTGGTACTTGTTGTTAGTGTCTTTGCAGCAGGAACTGTCAAGAGGAAAATAAGAAACAATTTAAAAATTTGGGGTGGACGAATATGGAGATATTTATTGCATTCGATGTCAGGTTTGTGAAAAGAATCATGTGTGTCAAAGGGCTATTAGAAGCAAGCTTTATGCTATCAATCTGGAGTGATGGGGCGATATGAAAAGTAAGATCATCCATATGCTAAAGCAACTGTTCTATTTTGGACGTGAACAAGCATTCGCGTGTATTTTTCCAGTTGTAATCTTTGCTTCGCTTGCTATAACAAAATTTATACCCTTGCCTTTATTAACGAGGTATGACTGGCTACTTATCATTTGTCTCACGATGCAATGGTGGATGCTACGCGCTGGTCTCGAAACTAAGGATGAGCTCAAAGTCATTACATTATTTCACTTGATCGGACTTGCACTCGAAATTTTTAAAGTACATATGGGCTCATGGGCATATCCAGAGGAGGGACTCTTTAAAGTTTTGGGTGTACCGCTTTATAGTGGCTTTATGTATGCGAGTGTTGCAAGTTATTTATGCCAAGCATGGCGGCGTCTATATGTGGAGCTTGTCAATTGGCCACCTTATGTAGTGGTTGTTCCCCTTGCTATTGCTATTTATTTAAACTTTTTCTGGCATCATTTTTGGTTGGATGTTCGTTGGTGGCTTGGGCTGTTGGTTATGATCATTTTCTGGCGCTCGTCTGTAAATTATCAAGTAAATGGCATAAAGTATCATATGCCCATCGTATTATCCTTTGTCCTTATCGGCTTTTTCATTTGGCTTGCTGAAAACATTGCCACTTTTTTCGGGGCATGGCAATATCCAAATCAAACACACACCTGGAGCCTTGTACATTTAGGGAAAATTAGCTCATGGCTATTGTTAGTGATTGTGAGCTTTTTGATTGTGGCAGAGTTGAAGCGGGTGAAGGAGCATGAGAAGAAATAGATGAACCCCCTGTGTGATTAGGTACAGGGGGTTTTTGAGTTTATCAATACAAATACATACATGATAAGGCTCTAATTAATTTCAATCCGCGTAATAAATTACGACTATTCTATAATAACACAAAATCAAATTTATAAGGCATATAATAAAATTCAATATTGATAATACTCTAATTAGAGTAATATCAAAGTATGTCATTTAATGTTGACATACTTTGATATTAAATACAAAATTGACTAATGTTTTACAATATGATATTATAAATACAAATTAAGGATTTTAGAGGGGTGTATGGTAAATGTGTAAAGTTGATGAAGATAAGGATGCTCAGATTAAATTTATGATGAAGAAATATGGGGTAAAAGAATATGACACTGCAAATGCAAAAAACTATGAAAAAATATTTAGAAAGATGGACTGGTATGAAAGAACTATCAAACTTTTTCTGAATTTTGAAAAAATAAAAATTGAGAAAGAGTGATTTTTAATGACTTTATACATTGCACATATTAGAAAAAAAGATGGACAGGTCCAACCGTTATCCGTTCATCTTAATGAATCCAAAGAAATAGCAGAAGACATTGGGCGTAAAATCAGTATTCCCCACGTGACAGGTCTGGCAGCGTGGCTACACGATATGGGGAAGTACAGTGATGATTTTCAAGAATATATACTAGAAGCCTTTCATAATCCATCTGAGCCTCCAAAAAGAGGGAGTGTCAACCATTCAACAGCGGGTGGGCACTTTTTAATGAAGCAATATCATGCAAAGGCAAAGCCTATGATTGAATGTGTGGCGAATGCGATTTATAGTCATCATGGTCAGTTATTGGATATGGTCGATATGGAAGGAGAGTCTCCGTTTGCGAATCGACAGACACCTAAAAAACCCATTGACTTTGA
Organism: Lysinibacillus macroides; assembly: GCF_001281525.1. GTDB lineage: Bacteria > Bacillota > Bacilli > Bacillales_A > Planococcaceae > Lysinibacillus > Lysinibacillus macroides. Next base: position 1,261,664 of record NZ_LGCI01000005.1, read on the forward strand.
AATAATTGAAGAACGATTTTTCAATGAAATCTGTACACGAGAAGAATTGGATGCTTATATTGCACAAGCAAACAAAGAATTTATGCAGTTTATTCAACCCTATAAAGAAAAAACGAAACAAGCGACAATTCAAGCGATTCGACCTGTTATCGCTTTATTAACAAAATTTATTTTTAGTGCCCTTCTCGATGCTGATAGAACAAATTCTCGTTTATTTGATGAAGAAACAGATATACAAGATACAACCCCTCCTTTTGCACAATTTCTGCAACGATTAGAAGAACAACTCCTTGATATGCAGAAAAAAGCCATACCCAATGAAATAACAAAGTTACGTCAGCAAATGTCTGATACTTGTTTGGCGAAAGCCTCTCTGCCAACGGGTATTTATACGCTCTCCATTCCAACAGGGGGTGGGAAAACGCTAGCGAGTTTACGCTTTGCCTTACAACATGCCTTACACCACCAAAAAGAACGCATTATTTATATTGTCCCTTACACAACAATTATTGAGCAAAATGCCCAAACCGTTAGAGAACTTTTGCAAACAACAGATCAAGTTTTAGAGCATCATAGCAATGTAGTCAATGAACCATCTTTAGAGGAGGATAGCGCTTTATCTTATGACGAATTAGAACAGCATAGAAAATTAGCGAATGCTAAAGATAATTGGGATATTCCGATTATCTTTACAACGATGGTGCAATATTTAGATACATTTTATAGTGGAAAATCCAGAAATGAAAGACGCTTACATAATTTAAGTAATGCCATCGTTATTTTTGATGAAGTGCAATCTGTGCCCATTTCCTGCATTTCTTTATTTAATACAACGCTAAATTTTTTAAGCAAAAGCTGTGGAACAACTGTGTTGCTTTGCACAGCAACGCAGCCTGCCCTCGATTATGTAAAGCATAATATTAAGAAAGCTGGCGAGTTAATTGACAATTTACCTACTATTATTAAGGCATTTAAACGAATAGAACTTGTTCCACTAATCAAGGTTGGCGGTTGGTATACAGAGGACTTAGGTGATTTTGTACGTGAAAAGTTGAATTCTATACAAAATGTACTGATTATTCTAAATAATCGACGTGTCGTTAAAGCCTTGTATGAAGAATTAAAGTATGAAGATGTCCATGTTTATCATTTAAGTACAGGTATGTGTGTGGCACATCGTAAAGCGATTTTACAAGAAATGCGTGAAAAATTGACAGAGGGTGAACGTGTTGTTTGTATTAGCACCCAACTTATCGAGGCGGGCGTTGATATTAGTTTTCAATGTGTTATTCGTTCATTAGCAGGCCTCGATGCCATCGCCCAAGCAGCAGGGCGCTGTAATCGAAACGGAGAAGTAGCCTTACGAGAAGTTTATATTATGAATCATGCGGAAGAGTCATTGAAATGGTTAACCACGATTGAAAAAGGGAGAGCATGTACAAATTTAATTTTACGAGATATGGAGAAGGACGCTACGCTCTATGGCGGCTATCTCTTATCAACAGAGGCACTCACCTATTATTTCGAAGCTTTTTATAATCGCTTAGCCTATTCTTTAGATTATCCTATTAAAAAAATTTCTCAATCGATGTACGATATTTTATTTACAAGCAATGGTGTTTTTTCGCAAGAGTTTAAAGGGACCTATCCATTTTGGTCACGGGCAAGCTTTAAAACAGCTGCACAGCATTTTGAAGTGATTGAAGCAAACACACGAGCAATCGTTGTCCCTTATGGAAAAGGTAAGATTTATATTAACCAATTAACAGGTGGAGATTATATTGCGGATTTAGCGCAGTTTTTGAAAAATATACAGCAATACAGTGTGAATGTATTTCCTTATGAGTTTGAATGGCTATGTGCAAATAGGTTAGTGGAAGAGGTGAAGTTTGGTGTCACAAAAGTTTATATCGCAAAACAGCTGGCTTATGATTTGTCGTACGGCCTGAGTGTAGAGGGAGAAGCGGCTTTAGATGATTTAACATTATGAAGGGTGGTGAGAAGATGACAAAAATCCGTAATCAAATTGAATACCAGGTAAGTGGAGATTACGCTTTATTTACAGACCCACTAATGAAGCTTGGGGGCGAAAAAATGACCACTCAAGTCCCTTCCTATAGTGCGTTGAAAGGGATAACAGAGTCAATTTATTGGAAACCATCTATTATTTGGGTGGTGGATGAGGTGCGTGTAGTGAATGCTATTCGTATGGAGTCAAAAGGAGTGCGCCCAATTGATATGAGTGGGGGCAATACACTCGCTAATTATAGCTATTTGCGAGATGTCAACTATCAGGTAAAGGCACATTTTATTTTTAATGAAAATCGTTCAGATTTACAGGAAGATTTCAACGAGCACAAGCATCATAATATTGCCAAACGCTGTATTGAACGAGGTGGACGACGCGATATTTTTTTAGGGACAAGAGAGTGCCAGGGATATGTGGAGCCTTGTACGTATGGAGAAGGTAAAGGCTTTTATGATGAGATTGATGAAATGCATTTTGGCACAATGGTGCATGGCATTAACTATCCAGATGAAACAGGAAAAAATATGCTAGAAGCAAGACTTTGGCAGCCTAAAATGGAATATGGAAAAATTAAATTTATACGACCAGAGCAATGTACCCTAGTCAGACCGCTCTATGAGATGGAGGCAAAGCCATTCCAGCTTGAACAAACTATGCAATCTGTTGATGTATTATACGCTGACATGGAAGGAGGCGAATAAGTTGAGTTACTTGCAGGCACTTTATGAAACTTATGAAAATAGTAAGGATGAAGTTGGCAAAGTAATAGCGAAGCCAATGAAGGATGGCAAGTTTGTGGAGTATATGTTATTGCCAATTTCTCATACAACACAAACGGCTCATATTGAAGTGACTCTTAATTTAGCTGGTGATTTTATTCGAGCAGATGTCATTGATAAAGTAAGTACGATATTACCATTTACGGAGGAATCAGGTAGTCGCGCCGGTAAGAAATTTGCACCACATGTTCTGCATGATAAGCTGATGTACATAGCGGGAGATTACTGTCAGTATACGGGTGAGGATGATAAAGCAGAAGCTTTTCATAAATATATTGAACAATTGCGGAATTGGTGTGAATCACCTTATGCACATCCACACATTACAGCAGTTTATCATTATGTCAAGCAGGGCAAGGTTATAGCAGATTTAATCAATGAAGGTGTATTGTATGCAGATAATAATCGTTTATTGAAAAAATGGACAAATACAGAAGAGGAGAAACCGAAAATCTTCTCTGTCTTAACAGGCGATCAAGAAAGTGCATTTGTTCGCTTCGCTATTCACGAGCCTGAGCAGCATATACCACCACTTTGGCGAAATGAAGAGGTTTTTAATGCTTATATTGACTATTACAATACGAAATTGAAAGATAAAGATATTTGCTATGTATCTGGAAAAATCGTACCAATGATTGAGAGACACCCAAATAAATTACGCAATTCAGGAGATAAGGCGAAGCTAATTTCGGCAAATGATGGGACAGGCTATACATACCGTGGTCGATTCAAGGATAGCTTACAGGCTGCTAATATTAGCTACGATGTATCACAAAAAGCGCATAATGCGTTGAAATGGTTAATTGAACGCCAGGGTAAACAAATTGATGGCCGTGTCTTTCTTGTTTGGGGTTCTAAATATGTAGATATGCTGCCAGCGACAGATGATTTATTTGAACAGGATTTTGATTTAGAGGAGGCCTTGGAGGAAACTTCTATAGAGGAAGAGCATGTACAAACAAGGGAAGCATTAGCACGTAAATACCGTCATTTATTAGTCGGTGTGCAAAAAGATATGTCTTTTGAGCAGCTAGCAGATGAGAAGGTGTACGTGTTGACATTAGATGCTGCTACACCGGGGCGTATGGCTGTATTATATTATCGGGATTTTCAAATATGGGAATACTTCAAGCGTTTACGTGAATGGCATCGCGCTACGAGCTGGCGTCAAGTACGCAAAAAAGAGAATAATTGGGTTGAATTTTATGGCTCACCTTCCTTTTATACAATTGCCTATGCAGCTTTTGGACCAAGGCCAAATGATAAAGTTGTAAAAGGTGTTATGGAACGTTTGCTGCCATGTGTACTAGATGGACGAAATATACCACTTGATATTATACGAAGTGCTATTGTACGTGCCTCAAATCCACAATTTTATGAGCAAAATTGGGAATGGGAACAAGTTTTAACGGTGGCATGTGCATTAGTGAGAAATCACTTTAAAAAGGAGGGGTGGCAAGTGGCATTAAATACAGAAACAACAGATCGTGATTATTTATTTGGACGTTTGTTGGCCGTAGCCGATGTACTTGAACGAAGTGCCTTAGGAAAAGATGAAAAACGCGCAACAAATGCGCTACGTTATTTGAATATGTTCCAAAGCAATCCGCTACGAACTTGGAGCACGATTCAGCGTAATTTACAGCCGTATCAAATGAAATTGCGTGAAAAAGGGATTCGTTATTCAATACTAATTGATGAAATTGCCATGAAATTTGAATACGAGGACTTTAATAATAAACCATTGAGCGGAAAATATTTATTAGGCTACTATAGTCAGCGCCAAGATTTATATACAAAAACAGAGGATAAAGAGGGGGAAGACCAATCATGACGATTTTAGATTATAAAGTTGATTTTGCTGTTATTTTTTCTGTACACAATGCTAACCCCAATGGAGACCCGTTGAATGGCAATCGCCCACGCCAAAACTTTGATGGCTATGGCGAAGTATCAGATGTATGTATAAAAAGAAAGCTACGTAACCGTCTACAAGATTTAGGCGAAGCTATTTTTGTGCAATCTGATGAGCGTGCAGCAGATGGCTTTAAAAGCTTAAACGACAGAGCCGATTCAATCTCAGAACTGAAAAAAATCAAAGCAGATAAAAAAGGTGGAGATGCCGATACATTTGCTACAATTGCTGCTCAGACTTGGTATGATGTACGTGCCTTTGGACAAGTATTCGCCTTTAAAGGCAGTAATTTATCTGTAGGTGTACGTGGTCCTGTATCGGTTCATCCCGCAATTAGTGTACAGCCAATAGATATTACAAGTATTCAAATTACAAAAAGCGTCAATTCAGTAACAGGTGACAAAAAGGGCTCTGATACAATGGGCATGAAGCATCGTGTTGATTTCGGTGTCTATAAATTTGTCGGCAGTATTAATACACAGCTTGCTGAAAAAACAGGTTTCACAAGGGACGATGCAAAAAAATTACAAGAAGCGTTAGTTTCTTTGTTTGAAAATGATGCATCATCTGCCCGTCCAGAGGGGTCACTGGAAGTACATAAAGTGATTTGGTGGGAACATGATTCAAAGCTTGGACAATATTCTTCAGCTAAGGTACATCGTTCATTAAAAGTGGAGATGCCTGAAGGTGCAAAAGAATTTAAGGATGAATTTGTTCAACTCACACCTTTAGAAGGGCTACAAACATATGAGCTGGACGGAAAATAATGAGGATAACTATTTACTGTTATCAGGCATCCAGCATTTTCGCTTTTGTCAAAGGCAATGGGCGCTCATTCATATTGAGCAGCAGTGGGAAGACAATGTCAAAACGATAGAGGGACAACATATCCATGAAAAAGCTGATCAACCCTTTATTCGCGAAAAGCGTGGCAATAAATTGATTGTGAGAGCGATGCAAGTTCGCTCTCATGCTTTAAAAACAACTGGTATTTGTGATGTGGTTGAATTTATACAGGACCAGCAAGGTATTGAATTAATAGATGAAGAAGGAAAATACATACCTGTACCTGTGGAGTATAAACGTGGTAAGCCAAAAGCAGGAAAAGAGGACGTTGTTCAGCTTGTTGCACAGGCAATGTGCCTAGAAGAAATGCTTGCTTGTGAAGTACCAAAAGCTTATTTATTTTATGATGAGATTAAGCGACGTGTAGAAGTAGAGATTACAAATGAATTAAGAGATGAAGTTCGATTTATATTTAAGCAAATGCACAATTACTATGACCGTCGTCATACACCGAAAGTAAAACCAGGCAAGCATTGTAAAAGCTGTTCTTTAGAAAATATTTGTTTGCCCACACTTATTGATTCAACCCCCGTACGTCAATATATGGAGAGGTTTTTGTAATGAGAAAATTATTAAATACATTATTTATTACAACCCCTAATAGTTATTTGGCATTAAAAGGTGAAACAGTTGTTGTGACAGCTGGAGAGGATCAGTTAGGTCGCATCCCTTTACACAATTTAGAGGCTATCTGTACGTTTGGGTATATGGGAGCAAGCCCAAAATTAATGCAAGCGTGTGCTGAACGTAATATTTCGCTTACTTTTTTATCAGAGAGTGGGAAATTTTTAGCGCGAGTTGTTGGCGAATCAAAAGGGAATGTTGTGCTGCGTAAAACCCAATATCGTCTTTCAGATAGTACAGATGAAAGTGCAAAAATTGCTAGAAATTTTATCTTTGCAAAAATAGCGAATCAAAAATGGATAGTAGAACGTATGACGCGAGACTACCCAATGCGTATTGATGTACCCGCCTTCAAAAAAATATCTGCTACTTTAAGCGGGTATTTAAAAGAAATTTTAACGATGCAAGATTTAGAAAGACTGCGTGGTTTGGAAGGACAGGCGGCCAATCATTATTTTCGTTGCTTTGATCAAATGATTTTACAACAAAAAGAATCCTTCTTTTTTAAGACAAGAAATCGCCGACCACCTACAGACAATGTGAATGCCCTATTGTCTTTAGCCTACACTTTGTTAGCCAAGGATGTGGGTGCGGCACTTGAAAATGTTGGTCTTGATGCCTATGTTGGCTATTTACATCGTGATCGACCAGGCAGAGCCTCATTAGCACTCGATGTAATGGAAGAATTAAGAGGGGTTATGGCCGACCGTTTTGTGTTGAAGCTTATAAACAAGAAAATTATCACAGCTAAAGATTTCCTTACCAAAGAAAATGGCGCAGTATTACTAACCGATGAGGGAAGAGCTAAATTTATTCAAACCTGGCGCGAACGTAAACAAGAACCTTTAACACATCCATATCTTAAAGAAAAAATCAATTGGGGGCTTGTACCTCATGCCCAAGCAATGCTACTAGCTCGGCATTTACGAGGCGATTTAGAGGAATATCCGCCATTTTTATGGAAATGAGGAATTGATATGCTAGTATTGGTCACGTATGATGTTGCAACAAAATCAACCTCGGGTCAAAAGAGACTAAGAAAAGTCGCAAAAATATGTGAAAACTATGGTTTGCGTGTACAAAATTCTGTTTTTGAATGTATAGTAGACGCCACACAATTTAAACAGTTAAAATTACAATTAGTGGATAGCATTGATCCTGATATAGATAGTTTGCGCTTTTATCAATTAGGAAATCGTTATCACTCGAAGGTAGAGCATATCGGAGCTAAGGAAAGCTTTAACGTGGAAGATACTCTAATTTTATAGTGAAAAATCGATCGGTGCGAATGTGAAGCAAACATGATTTCCCAGAGGGATTCGCACCTCTATCTTCGAAAATTATCCATTGAATTGGAAATGAATCTAGGATAATATGACCTTATCCCATAGTTTTTTAGTGAAAAATAGTTATATTTATTAACTTTTAATTATTTTTCACCGTCTCTCTCTTTATGGAGAGAGTGGATTGAAATAACTTTTTTGTCATATCTACCCATTACCAAGCAGTCTCTCTCTTTATGGAGAGAGTGGATTGAAATTAACACATCTACAACAATACTGTTGCCTGCTTGGTCTCTCTCTTTATGGAGAGAGTGGATTGAAATATTTGCATTATTTTCATTTTCCACCATTTTTCACGTCTCTCTCTTTATGGAGAGAGTGGATTGAAATTGCGTGCTCCACCCAGGGCGTTTCGCACAAGACCGTCTCTCTCTTTATGGAGAGAGTGGATTGAAATCCCCTCTCTCCTCTTAAATTTTAAAGGCTACCCAGTCTCTCTCTTTATGGAGAGAGTGGATTGAAATTAAAAGATTTAGTGGAAGAGAGCGAAAATGCAGGTCTCTCTCTTTATGGAGAGAGTGGATTGAAATATTGCCTCAAAACCTTAACTGCTGTACAATTAAATCGTCTCTCTCTTTATGGAGAGAGTGGATTGAAATTCCCAAATGACAACTCGTGGTTTCCAAACGCCTAGTCTCTCTCTTTATGGAGAGAGTGGATTGAAATAAGTGATTCAATCCTCTTTAACGCACCTGTTAACGGTCTCTCTCTTTATGGAGAGAGTGGATTGAAATTTACTCAAAGACCATTTGACTATTGCAAGTATCAGTCTCTCTCTTTATGGAGAGAGTGGATTGAAATCAAAATGCCGAAAATACTTTTTTACTGATTTCTGTCTCTCTCTTTATGGAGAGAGTGGATTGAAATGCCATCATAGGCAATTTTACGTCACCGTCAGGGTCGTCTCTCTCTTTATGGAGAGAGTGGATTGAAATACGTGCATCTAGCACCTCATAGCTATTTGTATAGCGTCTCTCTCTTTATGGAGAGAGTGGATTGAAATGCGTAACTCGGCTAGTAAACCTTCATCAATCGCTGTCTCTCTCTTTATGGAGAGAGTGGATTGAAATATCATCACGAACTGCCATATACACATTTAGTTTTGTCTCTCTCTTTATGGAGAGAGTGGATTGAAATACATTTGTAGTTACAATTGAGACAATTCAAGGCAGTCTCTCTCTTTATGGAGAGAGTGGATTGAAATATCCATGTACGTATGTATTATTTAACAAACTTGCAGTCTCTCTCTTTATGGAGAGAGTGGATTGAAATACACTATCCATATCATCTGATGCAGTATCAACAGTCTCTCTCTTTATGGAGAGAGTGGATTGAAATTAGATGAAGCATAGCAATAAATAGTTTATCATCGTCTCTCTCTTTATGGAGAGAGTGGATTGAAATCGTATAAACATGTACCTACTAACAAAGGTAGTCCGTCTCTCTCTTTATGGAGAGAGTGGATTGAAATTTATTGCATAATTATACTGTATATACAATTTTCGTCTCTCTCTTTATGGAGAGAGTGGATTGAAATTGTATGCCTTAATATAAAGACAAGCCAAACAACGTCTCTCTCTTTATGGAGAGAGTGGATTGAAATTCAGCAGATTCGAGATGAAAAAAAGGTTTATCTAACGTCTCTCTCTTTATGGAGAGAGTGGATTGAAATTTAAAAATACCGAAACCAAAAAGCCTTGCCTTTGTCTCTCTCTTTATGGAGAGAGTGGATTGAAATTATTTCCAAAAGCAAGTACCGATCCGCAAGGAAGTCTCTCTCTTTATGGAGAGAGTGGATTGAAATACTCTCATTATGAGAGTGTGGATTGAAATACTCTCATTATGAGAGTGTGGATTGAAATAATTGTCTCTCTCTTTATGGAGAGAGTGGATTGAAATACGGCTGAAGATTTGCTTACGGCTGGGGTTGCTTGTCTCTCTCTTTATGGAGAGAGTGGATTGAAATTTGAACGCTTCCATTTTTTGCAACTTCCACTGTTGTCTCTCTCTTTATGGAGAGAGTGGATTGAAATATAGTCACCACTACCATTACACATGGGACATTCGTCTCTCTCTTTATGGAGAGAGTGGATTGAAATTTAAAAATACCGAAACCAAAAAGCCTTGCCTTTTGTCTCTCTCTTTATGGAGAGAGTGGATTGAAATTAATAATATTGAATTATATGAATAGTTGCAATAGTCTCTCTCTTTATGGAGAGAGTGGATTGAAATACATTATCCATATCATCTGACACAACTGAACATGGTCTCTCTCTTTATGGAGAGAGTGGATTGAAATACATGCAGTATCAACAATACCAATACCAATACCGTCTCTCTCTTTATGGAGAGAGTGGATTGAAATAACGCAAGTGCATCGGAAAAAGTTAACAATAGTGTCTCTCTCTTTATGGAGAGAGTGGATTGAAATTGCACAACGCCTTTTTTACCAATCAAATGACTATAAGTCTCTCTCTTTATGGAGAGAGTGGATTGAAATCTCTCACCTCCTTTATCCATATATTACTATAAGTCTCTCTCTTTATGGAGAGAGTGGATTGAAATCTCTCACCTCCTTTATCCATATATTACTATAAGTCTCTCTCTTTATGGAGAGAGTGGATTGAAATCTCTCACCTCCTTTATCCATATATTACTATAAGTCTCTCTCTTTATGGAGAGAGTGGATTGAAATCTCTCACCTCCTTTATCCATATATTACTATAAGTCTCTCTCTTTATGGAGAGAGTGGATTGAAATCTCTCACCTCCTTTATCCATATATTACTATAAGTCTCTCTCTTTATGGAGAGAGTGGATTGAAATATCTCACCTCCTTTATCCATATATTACTATAAGTCTCTCTCTTTATGGAGAGAGTGGATTGAAATAAAAAAACGAAAGGAGAATCGATATGGCAAGTTATAGTCTCTCTCTTTATGGAGAGAGTGGATTGAAATACACCGTTTTTTAGCGTGTAAATTGGTTGTAATTGTCTCTCTCTTTATGGAGAGAGTGGATTGAAATGTTTGCCCACTCTTCCCATGAAATATTACCATCAAGTCTCTCTCTTTATGGAGAGAGTGGATTGAAATTATATTTTTGTTTTTGATTTCACCAACACCACATGTCTCTCTCTTTATGGAGAGAGTGGATTGAAATCAATGAAGCACCAAACAAGACACCGAACAAACGGTCTCTCTCTTTATGGAGAGAGTGGATTGAAATTGTTAAAAATGTATCTAATGGCATACTGTTTTTTGTCTCTCTCTTTATGGAGAGAGTGGATTGAAATATTTGTGGTAATATTTGGAATAACAGAAAAACAGTCTCTCTCTTTATGGAGAGAGTGGATTGAAATAACGTTATCATGCTCAAAAGTAACCAACAAAATATGTCTCTCTCTTTATGGAGAGAGTGGATTGAAATTACTTGCCCACCACCTTTTGCCCTATAACAATATGTCTCTCTCTTTATGGAGAGAGTGGATTGAAATAGCATATTGCAGGCATGTCAAACTACGTTGACTTGTCTCTCTCTTTATGGAGAGAGTGGATTGAAATAGCATATTGCAGGCATGTCAAACTACGTTGACTTGTCTCTCTCTTTATGGAGAGAGTGGATTGAAATTATTGATCTCAGACGTTCTCAACTAGTTATTAATGTCTCTCTCTTTATGGAGAGAGTGGATTGAAATAGATAGTGTAGAATGAAGTTAGTTAATAAATCGTCTCTCTCTTTATGGAGAGAGTGGATTGAAATAAAGATGCTAAATTTACATTAAAAGCTGTTAGTGTCTCTCTCTTTATGGAGAGAGTGGATTGAAATTTACCCTTGAATCCTATATAAGCTCTATATCGCGTCTCTCTCTTTATGGAGAGAGTGGATTGAAATTTTACTATCTGGCGTTACAACCTCTTGTGGTTGCTGTCTCTCTCTTTATGGAGAGAGTGGATTGAAATCACAGAGCATTGGAAGGCTTTTATATTGAAAGGGTCTCTCTCTTTATGGAGAGAGTGGATTGAAATAAATACTGCAGGGTCATCAAATGACACGATAGGTGTCTCTCTCTTTATGGAGAGAGTGGATTGAAATCACAGAGCATTGGAAGGCTTTTATATTGAAAGGGTCTCTCTCTTTATGGAGAGAGTGGATTGAAATTCTGTGGAAGGCTCACAAACCACGTCATTACTAGGTCTCTCTCTTTATGGAGAGAGTGGATTGAAATAAATACTGCAGGGTCATCAAATGAAACGATAGGTGTCTCTCTCTTTATGGAGAGAGTGGATTGAAATAAATCAATAACATAATAAATTATGTTTACAAACAGTCTCTCTCTTTATGGAGAGAGTGGATTGAAATTTTTTTAGTGAGCTGTTTTACTTGGTTAGCCACGTCTCTCTCTTTATGGAGAGAGTGGATTGAAATGCCAAACATGGTGGTGGTGACATGAGCTATACTGTCTCTCTCTTTATGGAGAGAGTGGATTGAAATAAAAAAGGCTACTAAAAAGGGCGATATTGATAAGCGTCTCTCTCTTTATGGAGAGAGTGGATTGAAATTTTAATTACTATGATCTGACATAGTAGACCATGAGTCTCTCTCTTTATGGAGAGAGTGGATTGAAATATTTTCGCTAAGAACCATTCCTTATAACCGTTTGTGTCTCTCTCTTTATGGAGAGAGTGGATTGAAATACATTTGTAGTTACAATTGAGACAATTCAAGGCAGTCTCTCTCTTTATGGAGAGAGTGGATTGAAATTTCAAATAAGGAGTGAAATTATGACTGACTTTACGTCTCTCTCTTTATGGAGAGAGTGGATTGAAATATCTCGAATCTGCTGAGAATAGAAATCAATTATGTCTCTCTCTTTATGGAGAGAGTGGATTGAAATACGGCGATAATTGTGTTGGTGGACTAGTCGGAGTCTCTCTCTTTATGGAGAGAGTGGATTGAAATCTCAAACACTCGTTAACGAGATTACTCTTTTGGTCTCTCTCTTTATGGAGAGAGTGGATTGAAATTCAAGGCACTATACAACGTTATGTTGACGGCACTAGTCTCTCTCTTTATGGAGAGAGTGGATTGAAATAAGAACTCGAACAAAAAGAAGGAGAATCCGTAGCGTCTCTCTCTTTATGGAGAGAGTGGATTGAAATCGCGTACTTTTATTGTAGTAAGTTTGACTGAAATGTCTCTCTCTTTATGGAGAGAGTGGATTGAAATCCTGCCAATGTTTCATGACATTGCTCAACTGCCGTCTCTCTCTTTATGGAGAGAGTGGATTGAAATCCGGACGAGGGACGAGGGCCTAACAATCCGTTGGCACGTCTCTCTCTTTATGGAGAGAGTGGATTGAAATAGTTTTTTAAAAATGGTGAAAGGCAGCCAGGTACAAGTCTCTCTCTTTATGGAGAGAGTGGATTGAAATAAAGCTAACATGCAGATTATCTCTAAAAAGATGGGTCTCTCTCTTTATGGAGAGAGTGGATTGAAATTAAACAAGCAAATAATATTATGAGTCTTGGCAATGGTCTCTCTCTTTATGGAGAGAGTGGATTGAAATTAAACAAGCAAATAATATTATGAGTCTTGGCAATGGTCTCTCTCTTTATGGAGAGAGTGGATTGAAATTCTCACTTGTACATACGTCCTGCCGTCCATGATAGTCTCTCTCTTTATGGAGAGAGTGGATTGAAATGAAATCATGCAGAGAGCGTCATTTGAGTTGTATGAGTCTCTCTCTTTATGGAGAGAGTGGATTGAAATTTATCATCCAGTATTAGTTAATATAACATGATCACCTGGTCTCTCTCTTTATGGAGAGAGTGGATTGAAATTTATAGTGACTTTAATAATTATTATAAGGGATATAGTCTCTCTCTTTATGGAGAGAGTGGATTGAAATCAATGCGTTTGATCCTGTGTTATTTGGATTGCCGTCTCTCTCTTTATGGAGAGAGTGGATTGAAATTCGTTAGTGCTTCACGTAATTTTTCGTTTGCGCGTCTCTCTCTTTATGGAGAGAGTGGATTGAAATTTATACTCATTTTTCAATGTAAGGGATGGAAAGTCTCTCTCTTTATGGAGAGAGTGGATTGAAATGACAATTGAAGGATTTATTAGACGATGGGATATTAGTCTCTCTCTTTATGGAGAGAGTGGATTGAAATCTCCTAATTTTTAGTAAATGGTAGTTTAATATCGTCTCTCTCTTTATGGAGAGAGTGGATTGAAATAATACCCCATGATTCACGGCCAGCACCCCAGCCAGTCTCTCTCTTTATGGAGAGAGTGGATTGAAATTTCCTGCACCTCTAAAGTGAATAAAATCGGCTCGTCTCTCTCTTTATGGAGAGAGTGGATTGAAATTTACCACTAGCAACGGCTCCCATGCTGTTATCCAAGTCTCTCTCTTTATGGAGAGAGTGGATTGAAATACTTATCACAGTTAGTAGAGCTATTCGTAAGCGTCTCTCTCTTTATGGAGAGAGTGGATTGAAATCACGCGATAGCAAATTTACAACATCACAAGATATGTCTCTCTCTTTATGGAGAGAGTGGATTGAAATTGTAAACTTTTGGCTCGTCGCAACCAAAGGTAGGTCTCTCTCTTTATGGAGAGAGTGGATTGAAATCACAACGCATCATCCAGCTTGGGATGCTAAAAACGTCTCTCTCTTTATGGAGAGAGTGGATTGAAATCATAACAGAATCAGGTAATGTCACATAACGTTTCGTCTCTCTCTTTATGGAGAGAGTGGATTGAAATCTCACCTCGCTTTCTTTTCTTTAAAAACTCAATCGGTCTCTCTCTTTATGGAGAGAGTGGATTGAAATAGTACATTAAAACCCATCTTTTTTGAAATATAAGTCTCTCTCTTTATGGAGAGAGTGGATTGAAATAAGATATAGACATTTCATATGAATTGGATATTGCTGTCTCTCTCTTTATGGAGAGAGTGGATTGAAATCAATCTGGCAGCGCGTTGACTGTTACGGTGTCAAGTCTCTCTCTTTATGGAGAGAGTGGGTTGAAATCAATCTGGCAGCGCGTTTACTGTTACGGTGTCAAGTCTCTCTCTTTATGGAGAGAGTGGGTTGAAATCAATCTGGCAGCGCGTTTACTGTTACGGTGTCAAGTCTCTCTCTTTATGGAGAGAGTGGATTGAAATAAGATATAGACATAGACATTTCATATGAATTGGATATTGCTGTCTCTCTCTTTATGGAGAGAGTGGATTGAAATCAATCTGGCAGCGCGTTTACTGTTACGGTGTCAAGTCTCTCTCTTTATGGAGAGAGTGGATTGAAATAAAGATGCTGCCACAATAAGCGTTAGATGTATTGTCTCTCTCTTTATGGAGAGAGTGGATTGAAATAAAGATGCTGCCACAATAAGCGTTAGATGTATTGTCTCTCTCTTTATGGAGAGAGTGGATTGAAATGGATAGTAAGTTGAAAGCGCCGTTTGAACGTTTTGGTCTCTCTCTTTATGGAGATATAAATGTCAACACCAATATGTACATTTTTGCTCGTTTAAGGGTGTACAAAATTACTCGTTTGTTGCTAAATGATTTTTCAGTCGGTATGAATCTCCAACGATTGTGACAACGCTTGCGTGATGTAAAATACGATCTAAAATGGCATTCGCTAACTTTGGTTCCAAGAAGATTTGATCCCAATCTTTGAAGTTCGTATTTGTTGTAAAGATAGTACTACGTTTCTCATACCTTGCATCAATCAACTGGAAAAATAGCTTTGCATCCTCCGGATCAATCGGTAAATAACCAATCTCATCAATGATTAATAACTTATATTTTGTATAATGTTTCAGACGGCTCTCCAAGCGATTTTCAAGGCGAGCCCTTTTTAGATTTTGAATTAAATCATGACACTTAATAAAATACGTACTTGTGCGCTTTTTCGCAGCTGTAATCCCTATTGCTGTGGCCAAGTGGGTCTTGCCGACACCACTTGTACCGAGAAAAACAATGTTTTCATTGGCTTCGATAAAACGAAGCGTTTGAAAATCGTACATTTGCTGCGGATTGACACTTGGTTGAAAGTCGAATTCAAAATCCTTCATTTCCTTTAAATGCGGGAAGGCTGCGACTCTCACCATCGCGTGAATCATATTTTGCTCACGTACATCTATTTCATAATTCGTCAATTTGATTAACGTATCCGTAAAGGACAATTGATTCTTAATACTGAAGTCAATGACTTCATTCAAATGGAGTCCCATTTGCTTTAGTTTTAGATACGCTAAATTTTGTTGTAATTGCTGATAATTCGTTGTACTCATTTATACATTTCTCCAATCGCTTTTAAGTTTTGTTTTGCTAAATCATCAATATCAGGATAGGTCGGCATCGCAGCTTGAATTCCGGCTTTATAATGCGCTTCTTGATAATTGATTTTTGCTTCACTAATTTTGTGTTGGGCAATCAGTTCCATGGTAAGCCCGTAATCAAATAACGCATATAAAACACCAGGCACCTCCGGTACGATAAACGTATCAATTAAAGGAGGTGCCCTATTTATGTCCACAAACAAATTAACCATAGTTCCCGTCAAACTTGATCCTCTTTCAACGGAAAGTTCTTCGTTCCCTTCTTCGAGAATGACCGCTGCACCAGCTTGTATTGTAAAAATGGGAGTAGCTGAAGTTACCTTTTATCATGGCGTAAATGAGCACATCATCCAAACGGTTATGAAGGAGCTGAAAAGTCGATGAGGCATGATTTTACGGATGTGCAAAACATTTATATGATTTGTGGGAAGACAGATATGCGAAAAGGCATCGATGGTCTCGCAACACTGATTCAAGATTCTTTCGAATTAGATCCTTATAGTGATTCTATTTTTCTCTTTTCAGGATGGAGTAAGGATCGCTATAAATGTTTGTATTTTGATGGAGATGGCTTCGCTATGCTTTACAAGCGATTAGATCAGGGCAAACTTCAATGGCCAAAAGATGAAAAAGAGGTACGAAGCCTTTCACAACAGGAACTACGCTGGTTGTTAGAAGGATTATCCTTACAACAACCAAAGGCCATTGCAAAATCTGCAAAAAGTATCTTTTAATCAACGTTTCCTTAATGGTATAATCATCCATAACTTATCTTGAACGAAATGTGGTGAATGATTTGGAAAATGCCTCCACGAAACAGACTGAACGATTAATTCAATTGTTAGAGCAACAATTAGCACATTCGAATGAACAGAATGACGAATTAACCAATAAATTGGATCAATCACTTAAACAAATTGAAGTATTAACGGAACAAGTCCGCCAATTAACAAAGGCTTTATATCGCTCCAAATCAGAGAAATCCAAGTATCAAGCGCCCGATGGGCAAGTTTCTTTATTTGAAAATGACCCGTCTTTTAACGAATCTGAGCAGACAGAAGAACAAAGCACCGAAGCAGTTAGTTATACGATTACTCGCAAAAAGACAAATAAAAAACGAAATGATTCGTTTCATGAAGAGATAGAAATGGAAGAAATTCATCATCACCCTGCTCATTTAGTTTGTGACTGTTGTCGTGGGGAAATGGTTGAATTCACTTCCATCTTGGTACGTGAAGAAGCAAGGTTCATTCCGGCTACGATGAAACGTGTGCAGCATTTTGAACATGTATACGAGTGTAAATCATGTAAAAAAGATGCCCTACAAAAAGCACAAATCAAACGTGGGAAAGCACCACAAGGTGCGATTCAAAGAAGTATTGCCGGCCCTACAGTATTGGCGAAGCTTATTTACGATAAATTTATTCAGTACTTACCTCTTTATCGTCAGGTAAATGAGTGGGAACGCCATGGCTTATATACAAACGATAAAAATTTGTCTAACTGGGTAATACGTGTGGCAGAAGATTGGCTTCAACCACTTTACGATTTAATGAAGCAGCTAGTAACGGAAAAATCTGTGCTTCATATAGATGAAACCTATGCACAAATCATTAAGCGTTCTGATGGAAAATCAGCACAATCAAACGCCTATAATTGGGTATGTCGTAGTGTCCAGAGTGAAGGGTTTATTATCGTTTTATTTAAGAGTGCCCTTTCTCGTAGGCGAGCCGTCTTGGAAGATTTAATCAAGGGTTTTAAAGGCACTGTCATCTGTGATGGGTATTCAGCATATAGTCAATTACCTCATGTTCAGTTCGCCAACTGTTGGGCACATGTACGTCGTTATTGGTTAAAAGCTGACAGTAAAAATGGACGAATAGGCGTGGCATATTGTGATCGGTTATTTCAGATTGAGCGTAAAATTAAGCACTTTTCATTAGAAGAGCGTGTGCAAATTCGCCAACAAGAAGCAAAGCCGATTGTGGATGAATTTTTTGATTGGATTGATCGCTCGCCATTCTTTGGTAAAAACGCTATTGCGAAAGCAGCTGAATATACATTGAGCCGCAAAGCAGCGTTAATGATGTTTCTTGAAAACGGAAATGTGGCCATTGATAACAATCCAGCTGAAAATGCGATTCATCCAAATGTCATGGGTCGAAAAAACTGGCTTTTCTCTGTTAGTGAAGCAGGTGCGAAAGCAAATGCCATTTGTTTAAGTTTAGCTGAAACAGCTAAGGCAAACGGAATTGATTTTTATCAGTACTTGGTAAAGTTGATGACAGAGTTACCCAATGTACTGTTTCACCAGCAACCTGAAATTTTACATAACTATCTACCATGGTCAGAAAATATTCAAGCCACATGTGCAAAATAGCCAGCCAGCTGAAAAAAATTCAGCTAGCTGGCCATTCGTCATGCGTACCATTAAGGTGCGCTATTTTTTTATATTTCGGGCTTACAAAACACCAAGCACCTCCGGTACGATAAACGTATCAATTAAAGGAGGTGCCTGGTGTTTTATATGCGTTCGATTCCTTCAAAAAAATAACTACAATAGTGAAAATAATGATAGGTGTTATTTTTATTGTACATAAGTAACAAAAGATCTGATAAGAAAATCATACTTGGTAGTAGCTTAGGCAAATTTATACTCCACTTGGTTAATCGAGAAAGTTGCTAGTTCTGTTTCGAAACCTCGATAGATTAACTTTATATTCCACTTAGTTAATGAAAAACGGGATACCCTGATTGCTCCAGTCAAATACATAGACGCCATTTACATTCCACTTAGTTAATGAAAAACCTTCGGCAGCAGCCCCTTTACTGCTGTCAGTAGTTATTTACATTCCACTTAGTTAATGAAAAACCGAGTTTTCAATGTCCGCGCGCTGTGTCGGCAGCGTTATTTACATTCCACTTAGTTAATGAAAAACTTTTCCCCGAGCCAGCACCTGCCATAATGAGTAACGGATTTACATTCCACTTAGTTAATGAAAAACCTGTTCTTCCTCTACCGTTGCTGGTGCTGGTGGTACATTTACATTCCACTTAGTTAATGAAAAACCCACCTTAATCATAATCAAAAAACCCTTATTTTTCAACGCTTTAGTGGGTTGGGTATGGCAGTGAATTTTAGTAATTTGCAGCCAATCGGTAGTCTGAAAATTTACCTTTGACATCAATGTGCCGTAAAGCTAGGGATGGCGCACTTTGAAGCAATTTTGTGTAAAAAATGATTCACTGCAATCTTATTAAAGTATGCCTTCAAAACCTTTTTTACATCATAGCTTATTTTTGAGGTAGTTCTAGTACATATTCCTTTAACAGCTTTTTTGAACAGGTGAAAGATAAAATTTACGTTCCACATAGTTAATAGAAAATAAAGATGATTTTCAAACAAATTAAATTTCATTAAAACAAACACATTTATATTCCACTTAGTTGCTTAAAATTTCATTATCTCAAGAATGACAATAAAAATACATGAGAATATCATCCTAATAAAATTTTAATCCAGTGTAAGTTTTTATTAATTTATTTTTAAGAAAATATAATATTGAATATTTGGAAAAAACAGATTAATATAATAGTAAATTTATCCTTATTTCTTTAATATGAGGATAGATTTAGTTTTACAAGGAGGTGAAAAAATGAGGATACAAATTATCGCTGAGACTAAGAAGATTCCAAGACATTATCATTTTATCGGTGTAAGCATTGTAAAAGCTGGCTTATCCTTGGCTAATCCAGAGCTAATGGAAAGCATGTATAATTTTGAGGGAAATCAAGCGAATAAAATGATGCGTCCTTTTACAGGCGCGATTTATTTAAATGGTTATACGCTAGAGCATGAAGAGTTTACGATTCATCAAGATATCCGCATTACGATTTCCTCTTCCGATATAGCATTTATGCTTACCCTTTATAATGGCTTGCTTGTGCAACAACACATCCAGTACAAGTCATACACATTAAATATTAAAGACGTTAAGTTTCTACCTGAAAAATTACCAACAAAGTCCCAAGCTTTATTTAGGACTAATAGCACCATTGTTATGAAGGATAAAAATAATCAATATCTCAATATAGATGACCCGAATTATGAGAAGGAATTAAACTATGCTGCAAATGAATGCTTGAAGTCGATTGTTGGACGAGCATTACATCAACCACTTGTTTTTACACCTGTCGCCATGCAAAAAAAGGTAGTGCAATTAAAGCATGATAAATTTATCAACTTAAATGCGAAAGGAATTCTTTATCTTAATGGGTTTGAAGGAAGCTTTGTGTTAGGTGGGCATGCTGAAGATTTAGCTTTGTTAACTCAAGTGGGGCTAGGCTTTAGAAGATCACAAATGCTTGGCTGTATTGAGATGATCAATGAATAGGAGGTGAAGTAAATGATTGAACTACAATTGGAGGAAACGATTTACAATGCCAGTATACTTGGGATTTGCCGTGTTTTTAAATACGCAAAATTGGATTACAAAGAAGATGGTCAAACCATCCGCTTTCCAGAAAGTAACTTAGACAATTTTCATGAGCATTATTTTGCCTACTTAGCGAATGAGTATGAACATGAAACAAACTACTATCGAATGACGAATGGTGTTATAAGCGACTTTTTGCAAAAAGCAAAGAAAGATATTGTAGATGCTAAAAATTTAACGCGCTTAAATGACCATATTGATAAAGTAAAGTATTGGCTATCGTCAAATAGCTATAAAAATGTGTATCCATTTTTATCTGCCATTCCTTTTGATTTTTTAGAAGCAGGGAAGAGTTTGAAAAAGGTGACACAAAAGAAAAGTGAGACACTTGAGCAAATACAGCCACAAATTGCCGAGGCTGTAGATGCATTATTAGAAATTGTGGAGCATTTAAAGCATGCGGATGCCAAACGCTATATTGTACCGCGCGTTCTTTCATATCAAGTCATTCAAAGTTTCTGGTCAAATGTGTCATTTTTAAATAGCACAGCGAGCAAAAAGGATTTATATGAAGAATATTTTAACTACTTCATTCAGCCTGCACAGGATTTTTTAGCATCTAAAAAGGATGTTAAAAAATATGAGAAAAACAAGCTAACATGCGCGTGTTGTGATAATAAAATGAAAACGGTTTCAAAGGCATTTGATCTTACTTGGGTACAAAATTTAGGTGTTGATGGAGCAAGGAAATCTTCACATTATTGGAACCATCAGCGCAATCTATTTATTTGCCCAATATGTAATATTGTGTACAGTTGCTTGCCATTAGGGTTTACGTTGAAAAATGGGGTAGGTCTATTTATTAATAATAATCAATCGTTTAAGGAGTTATACGCTTATAATAAAATTCAACTGCGAGATGCTCAAGGAGAAGAATATACGCGCGATAAGCTTGAGGCAATGGCGTACTCAAAGATTGTTGATGAAATGTACCAACATGCTGAAAACAAGAAAAACGTTGAAATTGACAATATTCAAATTGTTAAGTATGACCGAAATCATGATACAAGACCATATACATTTAATATGCTGTCACGTGAAAAAGCACAACAGCTTTATAACAGTCGCAAAGATTTTCATTATTTAACAGGAAAGTTTACGAAGGAAAATGGGGAATATATTAGCTTGTATCAAGAGGTGATTCGCCGTTTTTACAACGGGCAAAGTCTTTATGATTTATTGTATCGTTTATTACGTTTAAAAGTAGAAGAAGACTATAAAGATATATTTTCTATCCATAGAATTTTGAAAATTTCGAATTATGGGTTGGAGGAGGAGAAGCGGATGACAGATCAAGAGCTAAGAGGCATTCGTATTAGTGGTTATGAGCTGAGAAAATTATATAGAGGACAAGATCCAAAATTAAATGCAATTTCACACCGTTTGTTAAACGCTCTAAAAGTGAAAAATCCAAATAAATTTATGGAAACAATTGTACAAGCTTATAACTATAAACGTCATGAAAAATTAGGTATACCACTATTTTTTACGAAAGCATTAAATAATCCAGAAAAATTCCAAACGATTGGTTATGCATTTTTAATTGGACTAAATGGGGCGGAATTTGAGCAAAAGGATAAAGCGAAGGAGGAGAAAGAACATGAATAAAAAGGGACTAACAATTAGCATTATATTCGAAGCGGAAAGTGCGAACTATGGTGAAGGCGTAGGGAATGTGGCTTCGTTGAAAAAGATTTCACGCGGAGATCATGAAGTTTACACGTACATTTCTCGACAAGCATTGCGCTATAACATTGTTGATCAAATGGGTGTGAATAATACGCCATTAGGAGTGGATGGCTCTGTTATCCAATTTCACCCAGAGACAACTATTGCAGACTATCCAGAAATTGATTTGTTCGGCTATATGAAAACAGTAAAGCCAACAAAAACCCGTGCTGCGGTTGCTCGTTTATCCAATGCAGTTGCGCTTGAAAGTTATAATACAGATTTAGAGTTTTTAACAAATAAAGGATTATTTGACCGCCATCAAAGTGCCGCTACAGGGGGAGAATTAAGAGGAGGCAATATTGCACAAAGTGAAATCCATAAATCCTTTTATGCGTATACATTGACGATTGATTTAGATAAAGTCGGCATTGATGCAAATGATCAAATCGAGATTCCGTTAGAAGAGCGGGCAAATCGTGTAATTTCATTGCTTCGTACATTGAAGTTTTTATATCGAGATATTAAAGGACGACGTGAAAATTTAGCACCAATTTTGGCAATCGGTGGTGTCTATGATTTGAAAAACCCATTTTTCGAAAACCGCTTAAAACTTCAAAATAATAGGCTTGCGGTATCGACGGTTGAAGGTATTTTGGCATTGGATATCCATATTCAAGAAAATACTCATGTTGGTTTAGTGAAAGGCTTATTAGCGAATGACGATGAAATTGAGCAACATTTACAGGCAAGGCCAATGGCAGATTTCTTTGTACAGCTGGAGCAAGCTGTTACAGACTATTATAAATAAGCAGGTGAGTAAATGAAGGGGATTCGAATTGAGGCTTATCAGAACTTGGTGAACTATAAAAAGCCGACGAGTTTTCAAATAAAGGAATCGTATCCATTGCCCCCGTACTCAACTGTTATTGGTATGGTGCATGCGGCATGTGGCTTTACAAGCTATGTACCAATGCAGGTGAGTATTCAAGGCAAATACCATTCAAAGGTTAACGATTTATGGACACGTTATGAGTTTGCGTGTAGTTCATACGAGCAAGGACGTCACCAACTAAAAGTCAAGTTATCCGATGGCAAAGCTCATGGAATCACACGAGGAGTTTCTACAACAGAGCTACTAGTAGATGTAGAGCTCGTTTTACATATTGTACCAGAGGATGAGCAGTATATCCCGATAATTGTCGAAGCACTAAAATCACCTGCGGAATATCTATCTTTAGGCAGACGTGAGGATTTATTGCAGGTGAATGTGGTGAAAGAGGTGGAGATCGCAATAGAAAGAACGAAGCGACATAAGACAGTCCCATACGATATTTTTATACCACATACGATGGTAGAAGAAAGAGATATTTACAAAAAAAATGGGACATCTTATCGTTTAAATAAAACATATGAATTAATCGAAATTGCTAAAGGAAAGCAAATTCGCCAATGGGAAAAAGTGAATGTGTTTCATGTTCCAGCTACACCCACAAATGCAATGTATGGGCGCAAGGAATTAGAGTTTGATGAAGACGGTTTTACGATATTTTTAGCATAGGGATGGGGGCATGCTCTCCATTCTTTTTTCACAAAGGGGATAGCTATATGTTTAAAAAGCTATTAGCAAAATCAGCTAAAAAAGATAAGCCAGCACAAACAATTGCTGAGCACACAAATGAACTGATTAAACAGTGGGATTTATTTGGTAAAATATATCCAAGTGCATTGTCAGATAAAGATTGGAAAATTTTATTGCTTGCAGTAAAGTATCATGATGTAGGGAAAGCAAACACCAAGTTTCAAAATAAAGTGCATGATATAGAAGAAAGAATTAAAGACTTGTTTCCTGAATTCGCTGAAATTCCCCATGGTTATGTAAGTTGTGCATTTATACCAATTGATGATTTATTGGAACAATATAGCGAGGAAGAAGTTACTATATTGATTTTAGCTGTATATTATCATCATGAACGCGAGGAGCAAAATTTTGATGACAGCAATGAGGATATTGAAAAGGAGTTAGGGCAATATGTTCCGATGTTAGTTGAGGATTTCGGCACATTTGATACAACGAAAGATCTTGCTATTCGTGAAGAACCCATATTTGATTATGAGGAATTCACTGAACGCAAGTATCTCCGAAATCGTAATCATCTTAATCATTTCGTACGAATCAAAGGATTATTAAACAAACTAGACTACGCAGCAAGCGGGAATTATGAAGTCGAGGTTCCGCCTGAGAAGTTGCCACAAAAGATGGAGAAATATTTTCGCGAAAAAGGTCACGATAAGAATGAATTGCAAGAGCATTTGTATCATCGCCAACAAGCTAATCATGTAGTCATTGCTTCAACAGGCATTGGGAAAACAGAAGCAGCTCTATGGTGGCTAGGTAATGATAAAGGCATTTTCACATTGCCGTTGAAAGTGTCTATTAATGCGATTTATGATAGATTAATTGCAGAAATTGGCTGTAATAGGAAGACTACAGGCTTATTGCATAGTGATATGCATGCTGAGTATGTGAAGCGTGCAGATGACCAAGACCTTGATTTAGTTACGGTCACACATGCAAAAAATCTATCAATGCCATTAACAGTGACAACCATCGACCAAATTATTGATTTTGTTGGGCTGTATCCAGGCTTTGAAATGAAGCTCGCTACATTGTCTTACAGCAAAATCATTATTGATGAAATTCAAATGTATAGCCCGCGATTAGCCGCCTTTATTGTACTAGGGTTGAAATATATTACGGATATGGGTGGGAAATTTTTAATTATGACGGCGACATTACCGCCACTTTTCGTAGAAGCATTAAAGCGGTTAGACGTTCCATTTGAAAAACCAGGCAAACCATTTTTAAAACGAAATTCAGATAATCAGCCAATTAAGCGTCACGTTATGCAAATCGTTGAAAAAGATTTAACAAAAGAAGAAATTTTAAAGCATGCCCTGAATCGAAAAGTATTAATTATTGTGAATACGGTGACGAAAGCGCAACAGTTATATCAGGCGTTTCAAGCTACTGAGATAGCCGTTTCCTTATTACATGGACGTTTTATAAGCCAGCATCGAAAAGAAAAGGAAGATGCTATTCTAAAATTAGGAAAAAGAATTTGTACATGTACAGGAATATGGATTACAACACAGTTAGTAGAGGCGAGCGTTAATATTGATTTTGATGTTTTGTTTACTGAGCTTTCAGATGCATCAGGCTTATTTCAACGTATGGGGCGTGTGTATCGTGAACGAGATTATTTGGAAAACATCCCGAATATTTATGTTTTTACAGGGGAGCCACTACCATCAGGCATTGCAAATACTAGAAGATCTATTGTGGATTATACGATTTATGAGAAGTCAAAAGAAGTATTATTACAATACAACAATCAATTAATTGATGAACAAACTAAAATGGATATCGTGGAGCAAGTGTATAGTAGAGAGGCGCTAGGCGAAGTGTGCGACTATATGAAAACATTTGATGAAACATTAGCTTGGTATAAGGATCTATTACCTTATCAAGAGGAAGAAAAGCCTACACTACGAGATATACAAAATCAATTAGTGATACCATATGTAATTTATAATCAAAATAGAACAAAAATAGATGATATAAATGAACAAATTTCAGAGAAATTGCCATTAGATCAGCGTATTAAATTGTTAATTGAGCTACAAAAATTCACCGTGCCAATTGCAACTTGGGCATATGACAATGCAAGAAAACGAAAAAATGGAGAGATTTCCTCAACAATTAGAGTCGACCGCTTTACAGAATATCCTATTATTACTTATCAGTACACGGAAGACCAAGGATTAATCTTTGAAAATGATTACGATGCATTATTCCAATAATCCTGAGGGAGTGAAAGTATATGCAATGGGATGATTTACAGGCAACAGGCTTGCAGGTCCAATATTTCAAAGTATGCGAGCGTAAATTATGGCTACATTCACATCAACTTGGTTTTGAGGATGAAGATGATCGTGTACAACAGGGGAAAGTGCTACATGATACATCCTACCAACGTCAAAAATCGAAAGAAGTGTTAATCGACAATTTAATTCGTATTGATATGATGGATAAGAAATATGTTGGAGAAGTGAAATCGAGTAGTAAAATGGTGGAGGCTGATAAAGCACAGCTTTTATATTATTTATTTGTGCTGGAACAAATGGGTATTAATCGAAAGGGAAAAATTCATTATCCAAAAGAGAAACGTGTAGATGAGATTGAATTAACGAATGAGGATCGAAAGAAAATTCCACAATGGTTAGCTCAAATTCAACAAATTATTCAGCTAGACAAGCCACCAAAGAAGAAAAAATTCAGGTATTGTACTAAATGTGCTTATTATTCTTTCTGTTGGGTAGGTGAAGAAGAATGAAAAATGTTTATTTATTTAATAATGGAAGAATTCAGAGAAAAGATTCTACGATTTCTTTAGTGCTTGAGGATGGTACGAAAAAAGCATTGCCAATCGAAAATACAGAAAACCTTCATGTATTTGCAGAAATGGACTTTAATACGTCTTTTTTCAACTTAATGAATCAAAAAGATGTGATGCTACATTTTTATAATTATTATGGCTACTATTCAGGTAGTTACATACCTAGACGAAAAAAAGTAGCAGGCTTTGTTGATGTTCAACAGGCAGCGCATGTGCTAGATATTAATAAGAGATTATATATTGCCCAACAATTTGTCTATAGTGCTATTCATCATATGTTGCGCAATGTTCGTCGCTACAAGGATGAAGTAGCACCATTCATCCATGAAATCGAGCAGCTAAAGAAACAAGTAGCGGATGCTTCAGATATACAAACCCTCATGGGCATTGAAGGGAAAATTCGCTTTACTTACTATCAATGCTTTAATGCTATCATTAAAAATCCAGATTTCCAATTCACTAAAAGAGAAAAACGCCCACCCACAAATCCTATCAATGCGCTTATTTCGTTTGGCAATAGTTTAATGTATACAGCCGTATTATCTGAAATGTACAAAACGCAATTAAATCCTACTATCAGCTATTTGCATGAGCCTGGCTCACGAAGATATTCCTTATCACTAGATTTAGCAGAAATTTTTAAACCATTACTAATGGATAATTTGATTTTTATGTTAATTAATAAAAAAATGATTCGTGCAGAACATTTCGAATATGTTGAAGAGCATATTTGTCTGTTAAATGAAATGGGGCGTAAAATTTTTATCGCCGAATTTGAAAAGCGTATGAGCACAACAGTTAAACATCGAAAATTAAACCGGCAAACTTCATATCGTTTTTTAATTCGGTTAGAATGTTATAAGCTCATTAAGCATCTAATTGGCGATGAAGATTATAAAGCATTGAAGGCGTGGTGGTGGTATGTACGTGCTAGTTGCTTATGATGTGGATATAAAACGTGTAGGGAAGGTTCATAAAGTGTTGAAAAAATATTTAACGTGGACACAAAATTCCTTATTTGAAGGAGAAATTACAGAAGGGCTTTTAAAGCAATGCTTAGCCGAGCTCGCCACAAAAGCCAATCCCCATGTTGATTCTATTTATGTCTATCGAATTGCTAATCCAAAAAACATGAAAAAAACGGTCTACGGTGTAGAAAAAGATTTTGAAAGTATGTTTTTATAGAGGTTAAATAAGAAAAAGAGAATCTATAGGAGTTAATCAACTCTTGCCAAAATGGAATCTAATAGATTCTCTTTTATAAGATTGCAGTGAATCACTTTTTAACACAAAATCACTTCAAAGCACACCACATCTGACTTTACGGCATGTTTGGGTCAATGGCCAATCTTTAGACTACCGATTGGCTGCAAATTACTCAAATCTGCTGCTACCACTAACCTATCAAACCGTTGAAAAATAAGGGTTTTTTGATTATGATTAAGGTGGGTTTTTCATTAACTAAGTGGAATATAAATCTACTTGATTAGCGAGCACTAAGAGTAATGCGATTAACGTTTTTCATTAACTAAGTGGAATATAAATCGCTTTATCAATCAGCTTTTTGTCTACTGCTTGTTGTTTTTCATTAACTAAGTGGAATATAAATTAGCTTTTACACGCATTTTTAAGCTAGTTGCTGTAGGTTTTTCATTAACTAAGTGGAATATAAATTTAATAATGACATTCGTGGATGCCTCGTCATTTTTACGTTTTTCATTAACTAAGTGGAATATAAATTTATAGATACGTTTACAAAAGTAGACGATGCGGCTAAAGCAGGCTTTATGGCTGACATCCAATACTTACAAAAATAAGAACATAGAATCGGAGGATTTCAATTATGAAAAAGAAGAATTTATTTTTAATGGCAACTACTGCAATGCTAATGACACCAGCACTTTGTGTAGGATTTAATCCTGTAACAGCTGAAGCTAGTACAACTTTTAAAGATGTTAAAAGCAGTCACTGGGCTTATGGTGACATCTCTAAGGTAGCTCAAAAGGGTTATTTAAAGGGTTATGAAGATGGTACATTCCGACCTAGCAATCAAGTAACTCGTTCAGAGTTTGCAGCTATTCTGTCTCGTATATTAGGAGTAGAAGCGACTAAGAAAAACTCTTTCTCTGATGTACCATCTAATCACTGGGCTTACGATTCAATTAACAAAGGTATCAGTGCTGGATTCATTGAAGCAGGAACAGGTAAATTCGAACCTAATAAAGCTATGACTCGTGCAGAGATGGCTACATGGTTGACTAAAGGGTTAGCTAGTAAACATTCTGAATATACAACTATTGTCAATACAATGGCTAAGTCAGACCTTACACTGATTCCTATTCCAGAAACATATAAAGGTGGGGTAAATAAGAAAGATTTACCTTATATCGGTGTAGCTATTGGTACGGGATTATTAAACGGTTATTCTGATTCTACATTCAAACCTAATGGCAATACAACACGTGCAGAAGTTGCCAGTATCATCACACGCTATTTAAATGTAATTGAAAAGAAACCAACCGACTTTTCAGAATTACAAGAACTTGTTGAAGTAGCTGAAACAGGGACTAACATGGTGACTGTTGCTAATATTAAAGTTCATGAGCAATCTGATGGTACATTTATGGATTTACGAAAAGAATGGTATGAACAGCGTTCAGGTATCGGTAAAGCTCGAGTTAACCGCACTATCCTAGTAGATACTACTAATCCTAAAAATATTAAAGGCGTTTACCGATACATGTTTACTGCTAGTAGCTTTAATGCTCAAGTGATGGATAAGGAACCTGTTTATTTAGCATTTAATGAACATGTATTTGTAGCCAGTAAATCTACTCCTAATGCTCTTGACTACACAATGGAGTCTAATAAACCAGAGTTACTAAACAGTACAGTAGATCCTATACCTAGCTACAAATCTTTTGGTTTCCCAGAGGGTTCTATTTACTCTGTTAACCAATGGAGTGATGAATTAAATAAACAAGTTAATGGTTGGAATATTAAACCTGGAGATGAAGTTACTATGTGGTTCAGCTCTTGGGTAGATAAATTCAATGATGCTGATTTTTACACTATTAGCCACTTAGTTAATGGGAAAAGCTATACCTTCATGTCTCCACTCTAAGGAGTGATTGTTAGTGAGAAGAAAAATTCTCATTGAACTATTATTGTTACTATTTTTAGTGACAATAAGTATAAACACCAGTACAGCTTTTGCAGCTAAGCCTAACACTCAGACCATTACAATACCGGTAGAATCTGATTCTGTAGATGCGAAACCAGTAGTCTGGTATTATCAACAAGATAAAGGTCATTTTAAAGTATTAAATACTGTTGGTGGAGAATTGACGTCTGCTAATGAGGGGAGTGATAATTCACCGTTCCCTAAACAAACGGAAGTTCATCAACATCTTAATATAAAGGACTATCCAGCAACTACCTATAGATTTACATTCCACTTAGTTAATGAAAAACTGAAAGTTTTGGTATGTCAACACTAAACTAGACAATTTTTTTAAGGTGTCTATGTTTGTACTCAATTGGGCTTTCATATCCAAGGGTTCCATGAATTCTTATGCTATTAAACCAGTGAACATAGTCCTTTAACTCCCTTGTTAATTCTTCTAAACTACTAAAATGTCTGCCCTTCACAAACTCTGTTTTGATGATTTTGAATGTTGCTTCAGCTACTGCATTATCATACGGGCAGCCCTTCATACTTAAGGATCGTTGGATATTAAAAGTCTTTAAAGCATCATCAATCAAATTATTTTTAAACTCATTTCCACGATCCGTATGAAAAAGCTGTATCTTATTAAGATCGACTTTGATAGAAGCTAACGCACGATAAACGAGTAATGCATCTTTATTTGGCCCTGTACTAAAACCGACGATTTCCCGATTAAAGAGATCGACAAAGACACATACGTAGTTCCATTTTTGATTGACTCTTACGTACGTTAAATCGCTAACGATTGTGGTCATTTCTTGTTCCTGTGCGAATGCACGATTTAGTTCATTTGTTTGTTCTGATTCATTACAGGATTTTGTATGTGGTTTAAATTGAGCGATTGTGTATGAAGAAACGAGACCCTGCTCCTGCATGATGCGCCCAATTCTTCGCCTGGAAACAATATGACCGCGCTTTTTTAATTCTACTTTGATTTTACGTGTTCCATAGTTCTGACGGCTTGCGTGAAAAATATCGATTACATCAGAGGTAACGGGATCCTCCGATACTCTTTCTTTTGCTTCATAATAATAAGTACTTCTAGGGATTTGCAGGACTTTGCACATTGCTGATATCGAGTATTTGTGTTGATTATTCTTGATTACATTTACTTTCGTCCTAGTATCAGCGCGGCTTGCTTTAAAATGTCATTTTCCATTTCTAGTTGCTTGTTTCTTTTTCGGAGTTCCATCAATTCTTTTTGTTCATCTGTTAAATTGTCTTTCTCCTTAAAAGAACCTGATTTTTGACTCTGACTCACCCACTTGTCTAAAGATGAAGGAGTAAGATCATATTCACGAATAATCTCTTTTCTTGGTTTTCCATTTTGGTACAGCTGCACGATCTGTTGCTTGAAATCTTCAGTAAATGTTCGGCGTTCTCTTTTAGTCATGTAGATTCTCCTCAAATGTGTTATTTGTAGTCTACTTGACCTTAAAAATTCTGTCCAACTAAGTGTAGCCTATCCAGTTTAATTGATTTTATATCATCCTATGAAATTGGTAAAATAATTAGTGAACCGAGTTATACCTCAACATCTAAAGGTGTTTATGATGATATGGACGATGTTAGATTAGTTATTCAGAATGCGAAAAATGGTGTTGATTTAAAAGGATATAATGATAGTGAACAAGAAGTACTATACAAACGTGGTACACGATTCAAAGTAATAGATATTCAAACTGTAGAAGATAAATTATTGATTATTTTGGAGGAATACGATGAATAAGAAGTATGAACCATTCGAACACCCAAGATGGCGTGATAACCCTGTTTTTGAAGTTGTAGGCGAGTTTCCATTAACCGAAGAGCAAAAAAACGCAAAGAGCAATCTGATAAAGAAGTAGCTGAATTTTTGAAAAACCGTAAGAAAAATAAGAAAGCGTAAAGCACTTGACTATAAAAGGTTGAGTGTTTTTATTTTGGTCAAAATCCCAAGCGCTTAGGAATTTAGAAAGAGAGGATGAAATCATATGTCATTTGAAAAACCATCTCCACCACCCCAACCTGCAAGACCAGCAACAGAAAAGGAATCACTAAAAGAGGGAATAATGTATATTCCACAAATGTTACCTAAAGGACAAGTACGCTACAGCCAGTCATCTTATGTAGGTGGTTTTTCATTAACTAAGTGGAATATAAATACACGACTTCACATTCAAAGTATATAAGTCGAAGGATGTTTTTCATTAACTAAGTGGAATATAAATAAAAGAAAGATACAGAAGAAACAACTACAAAAAAAGTTTTTCATTAACTAAGTGGAATATAAATCGCTCAAAAGAACGTGACTTGAAAACTCATTGCTCGTTTTTCATTAACTAAGTGGAATATAAATGGGCTTTGTTGTGTCATTTAATACGCTTGTCATGAGTTTTTCATTAACTAAGTGGAATATAAATTGTTTTCGATCGACAAAATTGAGCGTGAGGCAAATTGTTTTTCATTAACTAAGTGGAATATAAATTTATGATGTAGATACCAATGACATAATTCATGCGAGTTTTTCATTAACTAAGTGGAATATAAATATGCATAGTCACCGCGAGCATGTTGTTTGCCTACTATGTTTTTCATTAACTAAGTGGAATATAAATAGTGCTGTTCAATGATTTCTTTCATTTCTTTTACTTGTTTTTCATTAACTAAGTGGAATATAAATATATCCTCACCAGTTGTCTATGATGGTGTAAATGAAAGTTTTTCATTAACTAAGTGGAATATAAATCGTTGAGCGCAATTTACGTCGTATACCTTACCTTCTGTTTTTCATTAACTAAGTGGAATATAAATTCAGACGAATAAACTTAAATGGATTGCTGATTTGCTGAAGTTTTTCATTAACTAAGTGGAATATAAATTATGATGAAAATGACGATACTATCACGCAATTTATCAGTTTTTCATTAACTAAGTGGAATATAAATTTGATTTACTAAAGGCTGCTAAAAAAGAGGGTGAGGTTTTTCATTAACTAAGTGGAATATAAATCTATTTGCTGACAAATAAAAGCACGACACAAATCGGTGTTTTTCATTAACTAAGTGGAATATAAATGCATTTCGATTGTTCTCACAACATCACTTACAAAAGAGTTTTTCATTAACTAAGTGGAATATAAATCGATGAACCATTCCACCGCTTCCACGTGCCACCAGCAATGTTTTTCATTAACTAAGTGGAATATAAATGAAAAGGTTGCTGATGATATTAAGAAGCACAGAGAGTTTTTCATTAACTAAGTGGAATATAAATCATTGAATGAAACTGTTGATTATGCAGCGAATTATTTGTTTTTCATTAACTAAGTGGAATATAAATCCCAACCAGCAAAAAGTAAATACGAGACATTTCCCGTTTTTCATTAACTAAGTGGAATATAAATATGAATATATTGATTATCTTGAAAGGGAGCTAGGGAGTTTTTCATTAACTAAGTGGAATATAAATTCACAAGATGAGGTTGAAAAGGCTGAACGTCAATTAGTTTTTCATTAACTAAGTGGAATATAAATTATTGAGTTACTGCAGATGTTAAAAGAGCATCAAGTTTTTCATTAACTAAGTGGAATATAAATATTCTTGATTGTGTGAAATCAGAACTAAAAGAAGTAAGTTTTTCATTAACTAAGTGGAATATAAATACCGAAAAGCAAGCTCTGCATCCATTAACCAATGTCTCGGTTTTTCATTAACTAAGTGGAATATAAATCACTAAAGAATGTGTTAATTGCCGTAAGCTTAAAGCAGTTTTTCATTAACTAAGTGGAATATAAATAATGAATATCGTTTTGTAGAATGGTTGCAACATGCAGTTTTTCATTAACTAAGTGGAATATAAATCAGGCTGTTATGAATGGGAGGATATAGCTGACAAGGTTTTTCATTAACTAAGTGGAATATAAATATAGAGCGCAAGGCGAGCGTTGATGAGTTAGTAGGGTTTTTCATTAACTAAGTGGAATATAAATTTGTTTATCAGGTGCAATAACTAACTGTGGAATTTTACGTTTTTCATTAACTAAGTGGAATATAAATTAAATATTCGGAACGCAAAGAACGCAAGCCTGAACTACGTTTTTCATTAACTAAGTGGAATATAAATTGTTGGGAATGCTGGGGAGCCATCTATAACAACCTGTTTTTCATTAACTAAGTGGAATATAAATATTGAAAGACCAATAGGCGTAGCGTTAAAGGAACTGTTTTTCATTAACTAAGTGGAATATAAATATTACATGGAGGGATAACATGGATAAGAAACAAGAATGTTTTTCATTAACTAAGTGGAATATAAATGTTAGCGCTGCTGGTGGAGGTACAACTAGTGCAACAGGTTTTTCATTAACTAAGTGGAATATAAATATATCCAATTGTCCACACACCAGCTGGGCATACATGTTTTTCATTAACTAAGTGGAATATAAATTACCAGCGGGGACAAATACAATTGGGGGTGTCATCGGTTTTTCATTAACTAAGTGGAATATAAATCTTTTTGTTACTCAATTACTAAAGCCAGACCGATCGTTTTTCATTAACTAAGTGGAATATAAATTGCTGCTCTAATAATGCCGCTCCTTGCTCGTTAACGTTTTTCATTAACTAAGTGGAATATAAATTTAGTAAATTCAATTAGCCAACAAGATTCCATTTTCCGTTTTTCATTAACTAAGTGGAATATAAATTTAAAAACTCCGCTATAATCTACCCATGAAGGACTTTCTGTTTTTCATTAACTAAGTGGAATATAAATGGTGAAGATTATGCTGCATCTATTAATAAAGATGAGTTTTTCATTAACTAAGTGGAATATAAATAAAGTAACTACTACAACAGCACCAAAAGTTGTTGCTGGTTTTTCATTAACTAAGTGGAATATAAATGTAGTAGTCCAAGCTGGTTTTAGAAAATATAACACGTTTTTCATTAACTAAGTGGAATATAAATCTTGTGCCTCCATATTCGTTATCTGCACCCACCGCATGTTTTTCATTAACGAGAAAAATATAAATACATAAGCGATATTTTCTTTTGTAAACAAGGTACACTTTCATAATAAAATACCAATCTCTACGTTGCTGTTGGACTAGCCGTTGCTATATTGTATTCACACAAACGCTCATTTTAAACTTCGCTTGGCATAAGGTTTATCATAGGTATTTTGTTTGGTACTGTTTTTTATGGTTGTGTGCAATCAAATAATTTGCTACAATTCAATTGACCAGTGGTTAGTGAGGTGCTGAGAGATGGCGAGAAAAAAGGTAGAGGATGAATTGACAAAGGAAATGATTGTGGAAGAGGCAGATCGTCAGTTTTTACAGCAGGAGTTTCAGCAGGTGTCGATGCGGGCGATTGCGAAGGCGCTTGGTTGTAGTCATGGTGCGATTTATTATCATTTTCAGAATAAGTCTGATCTATTTCATGCAGTAATTGAAAAGTATTTTGCGGTGTTGAATCATTACTTGGATGAGGCGTTACAAGAGAACGGGCTTGAGGGGACAAAGAGGGTGCTGTTAAAGTATATGGAGTTTGGCTTGAATTTTCAAAGTCAATACGAGCTTATGTTTGCGAAGCGAGATGATTTTTTTGATCCTTTACTGCAGCAAGCGCCGAACGCAAGCTATGAGAAATTTAGTGCTACGCTCCAAGCATTGCATAGCCATCAGCTAAAGCCTATTGATATTTACGCTACCTTTATGGCCTTGCATGGCTTTGTGCTTAATCATAAGGGGCGCGTGAAGCATTATGAAGAGGCACAGCAAGCGGCACAAAATTATTGTGACTATTTAGTAAGAGCTCTAGTTTACTAGAGTTTATTTTTTACCATTAATTGACCAGTGGTTAGTTAAATGACTTGGAGGGATAATCATTGAGAAATGAACATGTAGTAGTAGGAACAGGTCCACTTGGCTTAGCGATAATAGATGAATTATTGAAGCAGGGTAAGGAGGTTATAGCGGTCAATCGGAGCGGGCAAGCAGTATCTGAAAAAGTTTCCTTTAAACAATGTGATGTGACAAACTACGAACAGATAAGTGCTATCCTGAAAAATGCAGTTGTTGTCTATCATTGCGTAGGTCTTCCATATGCGGAATGGCAGCGGACCTTGCCTACCATCATGGCGAATTTAATAGCTGCGGCGGAGGAGCATCATGTGAAGATTGTCTATGCAGATAATTTATATGCCTATGGGCCTCAAAAAGAGCCTTTTCATGAAAAAATGACTTATCAATCGATAGGTATAAAGACGAGGGTTCGAGCTGAGGTCGCCAATATGTTAATGACAGCGATCAAATACCGAAAAATAACTGCAACAATTGGCAGAGGGTCTGATTTTTATGGTCCCAATGTGCGTAATGCAATGCTAGGGCAGCGCGTTTTTCAGCATTTATTAGAGGGCAAGCCAGTGGAGCTAATTGGCAATCCCAATCAGCTTCATGCACATATTTATATCAAGGATTTTGCTAGGGGCTTAGTGATGCTTGGTGATGAGCCGAAAGCAGATGGGGAGGTATGGCATATTCCTCATCCAACGCCTATGTCTACTCGTCAATTAGTAGAAGAAATTGCCGATCATTTAGAAATTAAGCCTACGTATCGTATTGCCAATAAGCTAGTTTTAACAATGATGGGCATGTTTAATCCTGTTATGAAGGAATTTAAAGAGATTCTTTATCAAAATACGCAGAATTTTATCGTAGATTCAAACAAATTTACTGCTTATTTCCCATTCCAGCCAACACCATATAAACAGGCAATTATGGAAACGTGTGAATGGTATAAACAGCAAAATGATATTTCTTAATAAAATACAGGAATGATGGTTTTGCCAAAAATTTGTGTGTTCGCTAAAAATAGCGAAGGATTATATTTTCACATTTGGCTGTTGCAATTTGCCCAACATTGAATAATCATAAGCGAGTTCGGTATATAAATAGGGTACGACTATTTTTATGCTGAAGGAGCGTGTGTATGGCAACACTTGTGGTGAAGAGAAGTATTATGCATCGTTATCAAAGTATCGGGCAGGCGATTGCAGAGGCAGCGCCAGGGGATCAGATTGAAATTCGGGATGGTATTTATGAGGAGGACTTGGATATTGCGAAGCGGCTGACGCTTTATGGGGTAGGCAATGTCACGATTAAGGGTGGCGTGTTTATTCGCTACCAAAACCATGTAAGCATGCGTAATTTGCGTTTTCGTCAAGGGCAGGGCATCTATGTTAAAGGTGATTTACAGCTAGAAAATTGTATTATTGAGGAGCAATTGATTCGTACACAAATTATGGTTAGCTACGGCAGTCTCTCGATGCAAAATTGTGCGGTACTGGCTACACCGCTGAATCATTTTGGCTTACGGGTGGCGAATGGTTCAAGCGTTATCCTAGCTGACACAACATTTGAGCATCATGAGAAGGCGCAGATTATCGCGCAAAACTGTGAGCTGACGTTGACAAATTGCATGCTGCTGGAGGGGAAAAAGCATGGGATTTTTGCGATACGTCATGTCCAAATGACGATGGAGCATTGTGAGTTTCATGGGCATCAGAAAGCGCAAATTATGGCAGCAGCCAGTCAGCTTACCATCACAAATAGCCTCATTCATCAAGGGCAAGAGATAGGGCTGCAAATATTTGATAGCACTACATTACGCATGGATGGCTGTGTGCTCAAGGATCATCATGATACAGGCATGATGGTGCATCGCAGTGAGTTAATGCTATCGGATTGTCAATTTTCAGATGGGCAAGGTCATGGATTATATCTTGGTGAAAAAACAGAGGCAAAGCTCTATGATTGTCAATTTTCCCGTCATGTAAAGGCACAGGTTTTGATCGAAAATAGTAAGGCAGAGCTGTGCAAATGCCGTGTGCAAAATGGCATGGCAGCAGGTATGACCATTGCGGATGAGGCAGATGTTTCCATGACGGACTGTCAAATTCAGCACCATCAGCAATTTCATATCATTGTGGATGCGAGTGGGCTTCAGCTCCAGCAATCCACCCTACAATTTGGACAGTCAGGCGGTATTTATGGCAATGACCATGCTAAAATTACATTGCAGCATACCGTGATGCGAGAGCTGAAAAGCCACCATATTTACATTAATCAGGCACGTTTATTTACACAGCATTGCACATTTGAGCAAATGCAAGAAAATGGGGTTACGTGTATTGACGCTATTTTTGAGGTAGCCCATAGTCATTTTAAACAGGGTATCGACAGTCCTTATGCGATGGTTTGGTCTGATCGCTCGATGGGGCGTATTGAAGCGTGCACAGTGGATCAGGCAGCACGTCCATTTTTAGCCTTGTCAAATCAATCATTATTGGAGATGCGTCATACAGATGTTCAGGTGCTGAAAATACCCGCAATTGTGCAGGAACGTAGTCAATTGTATGTGCAGAGCTGTCATAACACTGCACCCTGGCAAAAAGACGCAACCTCAAGGATTACAAAAATAACAGCCAATGAGAATAAAACGAAATATGTTAAATGAGAAAAGTAGTTTCAATTTTGAAATTACTTTTTTTGTGCAAGGATGGAGAGCTTTACGCTGTACGAAAAGCGTGAAAGCTCATTTTTATTTCATCCTATGTTTAATTGTTTAGAGAAATGGGTAAAAGGGTGTTTGTGCGCTAATAGACGTAAAAAACTAAAATTCGACAAATGAAGTGAATATTTCTATAATGGTATAGATGTCTTTTTTAAAATTACTGTAATATTCCGAAACATTTGTAAAAGCCCATAAAAATATGAATCAAATAATAACATTTTTTAGTTTATGTAAAAAAATTATTAAATCTATACACAACATCGATTGATTATTTTCCATG
The DNA here is from genome assembly GCF_001281525.1 of Lysinibacillus macroides. Lineage (GTDB taxonomy): Bacteria > Bacillota > Bacilli > Bacillales_A > Planococcaceae > Lysinibacillus > Lysinibacillus macroides. The sequence continues at coordinate 1,300,250 of NZ_LGCI01000005.1, forward strand.
TTTTATCTTATACTTAGTAAAAATGATTCATAATTTAGGGTGTTATTTGTTAATGTTAAAGTGTGTGTAATGATTTTACAATAATAAAAAGAGAGAGAATGAGGTGACAAGGCTTGTTTGGGCTAACAAAAGAAGAAATTATGTTATTACTGGAGGACAGTGATTTAGCAGAAAAACAAAAAAGTGCGATTACTGATATCTTTCATCTAAACAATATGCGAATAGAGCAACAGCTCGCATTTATGATTCATTTAATTATGGAAGAGCGCGAACGCAATACTTCTAACAATACATATTTAAACTAGAATTACTAGACATAGCCATTAAAAATCACAAGTGTTCAGATCAAAACATTTGTGATTTTTTTATGCATGCTGAAACAAAATTCCCTTAAAGACGTACAAACTAATAAGGATTTCTTGTCAAAAAAGTACATATCTCACATCATTACGTAAAGCGGGGGAATTGGCTTATGTCACTATTGCAAACACTCATTGAACAGGTAAAAAAACCAACTGGAAGGATGGGCGTATGGATGCTCCGTATCATGAATAGGGCACATCGGGGTATGTATGCTTGGTTTATTCGACAGGGGGCTGTTAATGATGGAACTTGTGTGTTAGATATAGGTTGTGGCGGCGGGAAGATGCTGCAAATTTTAGCAAGCCTCAATCCAAATGGTATGATTTATGGTATAGATATTTCAGAGCAAGCTGTGAAGGAATCGTTAAAGCTCAATAACAACAATAAACGTATTGTTGTGACACAGGCAAGTGTATCCAAAATGCCATATCATGAACAATTTTTTGATACCATTACAGCCTTTCAAACGCATTATTTTTGGCCGTCATTAGAACAGGATGTTAAGGAAATAGGGCGGGTGCTGAAGGACGGGGGAAAATTAATTGTCATGGCAGAGACATATAAAATGAAGTACCATATGGAGGCTTTTCAAACACCAGCTGCTATGAAGCAGTTATTGGAGCATACGGGCTTTCAAACCGTATATATAACCGAAAAAACGAGTAAGGGATGGCTATGTATGACAGCCATTAAATAATTTATACAATAGGAGAGATAGCAATGACAAGATGTGCATGGGTAAAATTAGAGGAGCCGTTATATGTAGATTATCATGATAAGGAATGGGGTGTGCCTGTTTATGACGATCAGCAGCTATTTGAAATGCTATGCTTAGAGGGGGCACAGGCTGGTTTAAGCTGGTGGACAATTTTACAAAAGCGTGAGGGCTATCGAGAGGCCTTTGACCAGTTTGATGCCACAAAAATCGTGCATTATACAGCAGAGAAGCTAGCAGAATTGCAGCAAGATACGCGTATTGTACGCAATAAATTAAAAATTGCTAGTGTAGTGACAAATGCTAAAGCCTTTTTACGTATGCAGGAGCAACATGGCTCATTTTCGGATTATATTTGGGGCTTTGTGGAACACCAGCCCATTATCAATGAATGGACATCCATTGCGGAGGTGCCTGCTACACCAGCGCTTAGTGAACGTATGAGTAAGCAATTAAAAAAGGATGGCTTTAAATTTGTTGGCAGTACCATTTGCTATTCTTTTATGCAGGCAGTGGGTATGGTGAATGACCATACCGTAGATTGCTGCTGTCGTCAGAAAGTCGCTGCCAATGACAATTAAAAGCATTCAAGCACTAGCAATAAGGGGGCATCAGACCAACTCATGAATGATTGGCGAGCTGTTAAATGGTCGTTACCAGAGGAACAGCAACCACAAGGATATCAGCCGCTTGCAACGTTATTTTTAAAGGACTTACTCTATGTACCTGAGGCTTTCCAGTCCGTCGCATTCATGTGCATAAGCATGTTTTGGATTATCTGAGGGAGGATGACCTAAGTCCTTTTGCCTATCTAACATCCGATGGCTTGGTTAAGCGCGACTAGTAGCACAGAGCTATCCGCTCCTTCCCGCTTGTACCGAAAAAAATGACAGATGATTATCCAATCTCGGATGGAGGCGGTATTCCATGCTAAATTGAACAAGAGATTGTAACGCTGGAGCAGGACGGGGAGCTAGCCTATTTTAATGATATTGTCAAGCCCCTTTAAGATCAGAGGCTATCCAACCGTCTGTCAAAGTAAACATGACTTTGGTAAGGATTATCCATTTGTCCTTTAGAAATAATGGCAATTTTTATTTCTTCTACCATCCTGACAAGCAGCTTTGGCGTGTGCATGGTGATTTTTATTAATCAAAGGGGGAAGCATCTTGAGATGGCATGAGGGGGAAGTAAGGAAGGTGAAAAGGATGGAGCATAAAACCGTTGTAAAAAACGGGATTGGCTTTGGTTCTGTGTTAGCCATTACCATTTCATGGAGCGTCCATCATTCTATTATTTGGGCGATAATTCATGGCTGCTTTAGCTGGTTCTATGTTCTTTACTATGTCATTACCCGTTAAGAGAGCCGTTTGAAAAGCATACCACAGGGTATTATAGAGCAGAGACGTTCATAATTTCAGCGCAACAAGCATAAATAACAAAGTGCTCTTTTTCAAAAGAACAAAGTTATTGCGATGAACGTAGAAGAAAGGTTGATAGAATGACACATCAAGTAACTGCTTTAAACCATGTAAACGGTAACGCTACGGGAGTGGAGGGTATTTTGCAAAATGTAGCCTTTATTTTGTCGACATTTGCACTACCTTGCCCGCTGCGAAACTATGGTATGAAACCCTTCCAACGTCTAAAAAAAATAAATACAAAACGCCTGATAGAATGTATCCAACGCTTTGAGCCAAGAGCAATTGTTGTGGAAGTTGATTATTTGGGCGATATCAATAGAGGTAAGTTAGAGCCTACGGTTAAAGTGATTGTTAATGAATTGTAAAAAGGAAATGGAGCGTATGGATGAAGAGGAGAGTTCAAAGCTTCTTACTATTACTATGCTTATTGGTGATTGTTTTTGTAGGGATGGAGCAACAACAGCCTACAGCCGCACCAACCAATCCAAATGCGTCTGCTCTCTATGCCGAGGAACTAAGTAAACAACTACAGGCAACCAATTTTACGCAAAAGGTTTTACAGGCATTGCGAGAAGCGGGCTATTCGCCTGATAGTACAATTGGTTATTTAATTGATTCATCAGCCAATCAAATTATCACGATCCAATTGCACGATGGCGACAAAATGGATAAAAGCTCAGAAAGTAAGATTCAATCCATCATCGATAAGCTAACAGCCAAGCATCAAATGCATCCATTCATTGTTAATATTGAGCGACTAGAGGCTGATTAAAGAACAAGGCACATTGTCATAAATGTGTCTTTTTTCTAAGAGGTGAGAACAATTAATATTTTACTTTTAGGAGCTACAGGGCGTGTCGGAAGTCAGCTTGTGGCACGGGCATTAAAGGAGCACCACAATGTAACTGCCCTGGTACGTAATCCCCAACAAAGGCTCGTCCAACACAGACAGCTACGCATTGTCCAAGGTGATGTTTTAGATAAGCAAGCAATTGAGCAGGCCATGCTTAATATAGACGTAGTGGTCAGCGCGCTAAATACAGATGGTAGCACGACCTTATCAGCCAGTATCCCCATCATACTGGAGGCAATGAAACAGCAAAATGTAACAAGAATTATTACGATTGGTACAGCAGGCATATTGCAAAGCCGTGTGACACCAACAATTTTTCGTTATCAATCCAGCGAATCCAAACGCAAATCTATCTTTGCTGCCCAGGAGCATCAACGTGTTTTTGAGCATTTACAGCAATCTACTATGGATTGGACAATTGTGTGCCCTACCTATTTAGCGGATGGTGACTTCACGGGTGTCCACCGCGTTGCACGTAATTTTTTACCAGAGGGTGGCACTAAAATTTCAGTAGCCGATACAGCAGACTTTGCCTATCAACAACTATTTAGCAAGGAATTTTTCCACACGCGCGTAGGCATTGCTTATTAAGGAAAAGGGTGAAAAATGGCATTCATCTCTAGGAAGGGACTTTCCTTTATTAACATAATGAGGAAGGTCTCTTCGCTATTTTATCTAACAGTATATGGCTTTATAAGGTATGTTTATCTTAAAATATTACAAAATTAGGTAAATGATAGTACGCTTGGTGTCTAAAGACATACATTTAAAAAAGTGAACATTATATGACTTTTTTCCTTTTTATAGAAGGTTTGTTATACTTTATGTCGAATCTATCATGGAGAGGTGATTGCATGAACAAAGAGATAACAAATAGCGGTCAATATCCTACAAACCTAACAAACAACTACGAAAATGAAACAACAGAATTATATGTAATAAAAATTACAAAGGAGCATATAGATCGGTTAATTGAGGATATTGATCAGACATTAAAGACGTCGACTTGACGTCTTTTTTTCTGGAGAAAAGGAGGGATCAGTCAATGAGAGACACTGTCTTTATAGCGCAAGCAGAGCGACAGATAAAGATAGAACTGTCAGAGAAGATTTTTCTTTTCCGACAGTCCCTCAAAACAGGAGAGTTGTGTAAAGCTAGATTCACTTTACATTACTATAAATATGGCAAAATAGTTTATTGCGCTAGCCATTCGTCTATAAAGTGGATAAAAATTTCACCTCTTCTCTATTGTCTATCTATCATCTATTATGTACAGCTCTTAGTCCTTTTGACATAAAAAGGAGTAATTCAGTGCCAAATAATCTCTGATAATGGTCGGCTGCCCTCCTTTTTCGAGACATAATTTACTAGCAATTTTAATTTCCTTTTGGTTATAGTACGATTGCACACCAATTAAAAATATGCCAGACAGGACCAATAAAGAACCGATTGCCAACATATATTTGATGCCCCGTTTCAATTCGCTTACCCCCTTATTACTGGAATCATTCCTTCTCCTATCCTATGTTGCACCATAAAAGCAATATGTTTAATTGACAAATTGTATACATATGTATACAATAGGTTTTAAATAAGTGTATACATATGTATACAAAAGGAGGAAGTTAATAATGAGAGGCGAAGGATTTAGAGAAGGGCATCATCGTAGAGGGCGTCATAGAGGCATGGAGGGTTCTCCACAGCGCGGCGCTAAAACATTCCGACGTGGCAAGGCACTTACTTTTTTAGAAATGCTCCATGTAAAACGTGCAACTATTAAACAGCAATTAGAACAACCAGAGTTTCAAGGCATTCAGCAAATTTTAGTGGGTGAATTAAAGGCCATAGATATGGTGATTCAGGAATTTAGCCAAGTATTTGATATTCAAGAAAATGAAATAGAGGAAGATCCCATCCATGAAACAAATGAATAATTATATTGATAAAACATTTTGTCAGCAAGATGCACTGTTAGAGAATGTTCTTGCCTCGATTGTGGACAATGGCATGCCAGCAATGTCTGTGTCCCCATCCTCTGGCAAGTTGCTTACTATGCTTGTGTCAATTGCAGGAGCGAAGGATATTTTGGAAATCGGGGCACTGGGCGGCTATAGTGGGATTTGTCTAGCAAGGGGGATAGTAGGCGAGGGTACTTTAACCTCCCTAGAATTAGACGAAAAATATGCCCATCTAGCCGCTAACAACCTTGCCAAGGCAGGCTTTGCCCAGCAGGTTACATATCTAACGGGTCCTGCGCTGCAAAGTCTTAAACAGCTTGTAGTCGATGAACGTAGCTTTGATTTCTTTTTTATTGATGCAGATAAAGATCATTATGAGCAGTATTTAGATGATTGTATTGCACTAGCCAAGCCTGGCGCATTAATTGTCACGGATAATGTTCTGGCAGCAGGTAGTGTAGTCAATCCTGAGGCCCCACTAAAGCGTTACACAGCGACCATGAAAAAATTCAATGTCACCGTAGCGAATCATCCACAGCTTGAATCGATTCTCTTACCTATAGGAGATGGCATAACGCTTTCTAGGGTTAAAAAGTAATCCAGCGATTAAGCTGCTTTATCCACTACTAATCCGCCAATTTATCCATATTTAGTCCATCATTGTAGATCATTTTTCGCTTGTGCACCACAAGGATGAAGCATTCTTTAAAACTGCACATGATGAGAAGCCGGTAAAAACGTGCACGAATTGTCGGATGTCGTGTTTCATTTCCTGTTATTGTTGTGAAAAGGGAGGTTATAGATGTGGATTCATTGATAAGTATGAATAATGCAATTGCCTATATAGAAGCCAATTTAACGAACGATATCGATCTGAAGGAAGTAGCACAAAGGGCTTATTGTTCTGAATATCATTTTAAACGCATGTTTTCATTTCTTGCGGGTATCTCACTGTCTGACTATATTCGTCGTAGGCGTTTAACATTAGCGGCCTTTGAGCTGTCAAATTCCTCCATGAGAATTCTGGATATTGCGATTCGTTATGGCTATAGCTCAGCAGATTCTTTTGCGCGAGCCTTTCAGCAAATGCATGGTATTACACCCTCAGAGGCAAGACAAAGTGGCCAATACTTAAAAGCTTTTCCACGAATGACCTTCCAATTAACCATTACAGGAGGGAATGAAATGAATTATCGAATTGAACAAAAGGAAGCCTTTCATATTATTGGGCTTATGAAAAGAGTGCCTATCGTTTTTCAAGGAGAAAATCCGACCATTGTAGAAATGGCACAATCTTTAACAATGGAAGATATCGAGTATTTGAAAGAGTTGTCCAATATAGAGCCAAGAGGCATCATCCAAGCATCAACAAACTTTTCAGAGGACCGAATGGTGGAAAAGGGGGAGCTAGATCATTATATTGGGGTAGCTACAACACTAGCACCTACAAAAAGTTTCACACAGTTACACGTCCCTGCTTCTACTTGGGCTGTATTTGAAGCGGTAGGGCCATTTCCACATACGCTTCAGAAAATTTGGGGGCGCATTTATGCTGAATGGTTTCCATCATCTGCCTATGAACAAATAGCAGGACCTGAAATTGTGCATCATGCGAGTACCGATTTTACCTCGTCTTCCTTTCAAAGTGAAATATGGATACCGATTCAAAAATGCTAATCAATTAGTACCTTTATTTGAAACTAAAAGAAGTGGTCATCCGTATAGTTAAATAAAGGGGATGTGGTTATGAGGTATGTAGTAATTGGTACCACTGTATCCATGCTAGGAGTTGTGGTTTCGATGCTTCTCTGGGGAGCACAACAGGCTTACTTTCTACCAGGGATAGCAGGTTTTATATGCCTTGCCGTATCGATGCTATTGTCGGGTGCGTTGGTAAGTGGGGATCGAATGCGGGCGAACTTTGCCACCGAAACAACAGCAGGTCGACATGAACGGCATCACGTGATGACACGTGCATTACTGCTTGCTGTGCCAAATCTTATTGTTGCTATAATCGCGTATACACTCTATTCATGAAAATCCTGTAAAAGGGTCACATCTAACTAGGTGTGGCTTTTTTGTTTGCATTTACTAGGAAGAAGCACATTTGCAATAGAGAGGTGGTACGATGCAATTAACAGATGGCACATGGCTATTTGATACAGAGGTGATTGATGAAGCAGCGAAAAAGGTACAGCGTGATGAGCAGGAGCGGGAAATGCTCAATGCATTTGCGCGCTATGCCTATTCGCATTACAAGCAAATTCGAGATAAGGTCAATCCGCGGAAATGCAAGTATATGTTTATCCATCAAGTACGTCAGCAATTAGCCTTACCTGCTAGATTGCAGCGCGTTTGCAAGCTGCTAAATATGACGGAGGAAGAAGTGCTGTATATTGTGGAGTTTGTGCGCAAATATTTAAAATACGTGAAATAAATGCGATTATTTTTCAACGACCCACGCTTATAGTATGATAGACGTGGATAAAGGAGTGTGAGTCGTTGAGAATACTAAAGTTTCTAACTGTTTTGGGGATTTTTCTTGGTGTTGCTGGCTATGGTGTACTTCATTTCGGCACAAAATTTGCCTCTGAAAAAATCGTGGATACGCTCTCAACAGAATTAGAGAATAGTGGGCAAATGGAAGAAATTAAACAAACGATTGAAAATGATCCAGAGCTAAAGGCATTTATGGAGGAGGCTCAAACCGTCGATAGTAGCGCATTGCCATTTACGACAAAGGAAGAGGCGACGAAGGTAGTACTTCAAAAGGTAGGCATTACAGAGCTAAATGATATTCGTGTGAAATTACAGGATGGCTCGATGACCAAAGAGGAAGCGCTTCAGCAAGTACAAGGGAAATTATCAGCAGAGGAAATTGCTGCGTTAAAAGTGATTGTCTATAAAGAACTTTATGAATAAGGACATACTGCCAAGGTATGTCTTTTTTTTGCCTTTAAAATGTCCTTTTTCGTGTATTTTTTTGTATATAACAAATAAAGCGGAAAGAGGGATTGGCGATGGCTATTTATCGAGTGCCGAAAAAGGGGAATTTTGTTGTATTAGATAAAGGATTTTTAAATGATGCACGATTAAGCTGGAAGGCAAAGGGGCTGCTTGCGTATATGCTGTCATTACCCGATGATTGGTCGTTTTGCATAGCAGATTTAGCAACTCGCAGTAAATGTGGGCGTGAGGCAACAACCAATATTGTCAAAGAGCTTATACAGGCAGGCTATTTGCAAAAGGAGCAGGCAAGAACAGCGAAGGGAAAGTTTGACAAGGTGGAGCTTTTCGTTTTTGAAGCGCCATCTCATGCTGCCCTTCCGTTAACGGGAAAACCATCCGCGGCATTATCACCAACGGATAAGCCGCCACTACTAACTAATCAATCACTAAATAACCAGTTACTAAAAAGGAACGATAATGAGCAAGAGTCTCTTACTGTTTATCAATTTTATGAGCAGCATGGTTTTGGCTTTCGTTCAGCCCATATAACGAATCAAATGCATCATTGGCTAACGATTTTTTCAGAGGAGGTAGTGATCTATGCAATGAAGCTCGCTGTAGAAAACAATGTCTTACGCTGGCGCTATGTCGAAAAAATTTTGCAAAACTGGCAGGCGAAACAGCTTAAAAATATGGTGGAAATCCAAGCAGATAGACAGCAATTTCAAGCGTCTAAGAGAGGACAAAGGCGTGAGGTGGTGCCAAAGTGGTTTGATCAGCGTCATCAGCAACAAGAGGAACAGCCATCAACCATTGATTTTGCAGCAGAGCGTCAAAAAATACTGGCTATGCTAGAGAGTGTGAAAGAAAAGAGCAAAAGCACAATTAACTAGAAAACATAGATTTGTGTGCATTTACTAGTAGTAAGTGAATAGCTTTATGTTCACTAAAAATGAAGGGAGGGATGGAGATTGAGCTATATTATTGAAAAGCAGTTGATGTCAGGCTTACCGAATCTGCCACTAACGGCGATTAAATATATTGTCGCTCATGAATCAGGCAATTCAAGCAATACAGGGTCAAATGCATTAGAAAATGAGATTGCGTATATGAAGCGCAATAAAGCGAATGCCTTTGTGTCTCACTGGGTTGGCGGGGGCGGTCGGATTGTCCAAGTAGCGCCTGTTAATCGTATACAATATGGCTGTGGTCCAAAGGGCAATCCATATAGCTATGCACAGGTAGAGCTGGCACGAACGGCTGATCCACAGCAATTTCAAAAGGATTATGCGGCATATATTTGGCTCTTACGCAAGCTTGCGATAGAAGCAGGCGTTCCAACAATGTTAGATGGCAACGGCAATGGCATTAAATCGCATCGCTGGATTGCAGATAATTTAGGTGGCACGACGCATAGAGATCCATTTGCCTATTTACAAAGTATGGGCATTACCGAGGCGCAGTTTCACCGTGATATTCAAAATGGACTTGAGGAGGGATTAACATTGTCACAATACAATGAGCTAAAGCAGGAAATCGCAGCCTTAAAAAGCTTACTCGCGGAGAAAGCTAGCACTCATTCTCAGCAGGACGTAGGTACATCGCATAAAGAGGCATGGGAATGGGCAATAAAGGAAGGGCTGATTCGAGGAGATGGCAGTAAGAATATGAACCCAGCAGGTGTGTTAACGCGCGAGCAAATGGCAACGATACTTAAACGTTATTACGATAAATTTATTGCTAATTAATCGAAGAAGGATAAAGCTTGTTAGAATCACAAGCTTTATCCCTTTTTTAATAAATAAAGGACTTTGAAAATTTTTGTCGAATAGAGTAAGTAAGAGAGGAGTTGTTTCGATGTTAACCAAAATTAAAAAGGTAAAGTTGGAACAGGCAAGAAAAAAACCATTATATCAAGTTGTGATGGAGTGTCCAGATGGCAAACAGCTTTATGTAAAGTTTGATTATACCTATGCAACCCAAAATTTCTGGCCGTTAAAAGTCAATTATAATCGTAAAAACTACGGAGCTAAGCTAGCGTGGTATACCAATGAAGTCGAAAATATGACAGTTGCTCTCTTTTTGGAAACAATCGCTCAGAAAATTAATAAGAAATATCAATTTGACCTAAAGCAGCTTCCATAGAAGGAGGCTGCTTTTAAATTTAATGAGTGAATGGCGAGTAAAGCTATTTTGTTTCAATATAAACAATGAATGCCGCTTCATCAAACGTTACATTTGCGCCAAGTGCTTGACTCACAAAGCGTAACGGCACCATTGTTGTACCTTGATAAATTTCAGCAGGATGATTGAGCGTAATAGTGGATGTTGCGCCATTTGTATCAACATAGGCGACTTTATTGCCAACACCGATAATAATTTTTTTATTGTCCTTGATCGCGGTTACCTTTTTTGTCGCACTCTCATAGGAAACCGTTGCGCCAAGAGATTCAAAAATAGCCTTCATTGGGACTAATGTTGTGCCATTTTTCATATAAGCGCCAGGTGTATAATTTTGCTTGGTATTATTCAGATAGACGCCAACCTTTGTGAGTGCTGGAGCTGGAGTGGCTTTTGGTGGCTGAGGATTGCTGCTTTGATCGTTCGCTTGGTCACCGTGGTGATAATGATAACCTGAACAAAGCCCCTTTGCCTTGGACTTCTCGGAACAGTTATGACCGCCATTGCTGTCTAAACGCCCTGGATGCGCCTCAGCAATAGAGGCTATTGTTAAACATACGGTAAGCATGGCTATCACTAAAACCAATTTTCTCATAGATATCCTCCAATTTTCTAAATATGTAAGCATTATACTATTTAAAAATAAAATTTGATAGGTTTTTTGGTTAAAGAGAAGAAGGGTCATAGAAAATCGTTAGGCCCCACCTGTAACTAAATAGATTTTAAGAAAAGAAGTGGCATGATGAAATAACGCTGTGCCACTTCCTTTATATGCTTATATTGTTAGTTTATTTTCAGACTGATTATCCACCGTTTGCTGTACAAGCCAGTGTAGTACGGCTGCAAAGGCTGCGATTACACTGGTGCCAAAAATACTAATAAGTGCCAGCATCATAGGGCCCGTCATATCTTCCTTTCCATAAAAGATAATAAGTGGTAGAGCAATGCCTACTACAAGCAAAACGATAATTGTCATAGCACAATGCTTGATACGGCTTAAAGCTTTTATGGATGATGCAGAAAATGTATTATGACAACTGATATTTGTTAAAAGAAGGTAGGCTTGATACAGTGCAATAAAAAATGGCGTACAGAGCACATAGGCATAAAGTAAAAAAAGATAGAATACATATATCGTGTCAGGATGTGCCGCTGCATCTTTGTTTGCCATGACAGGTAATAAAAATAAAGCTACCACAAAAACAGCCATACCCATTAACACTACAACACCCTTTAAAAAAATAATGGCTCCTAGTTGACCTTTCATCAAAACACTTCACTTATAAATAGTATATTGATTTTAAATTAAAATTTATTGTTTATCAATAAAAAAATATTGCTGTACATAAAAAAGCATCAATCCAATATGGATCAATGCCTCTCATTTAACATCTTACATATTTTCGTTTAAAGCCAACCCTACCTCGCTCCACATCCTTTTGAATGTTTTCATACGCATGCAGTGTCGTACTTTTTTTCTGATCGCGTTTCATTTCTACAGGCCCAACAGCCTTCGCTATTTCAACGGCTTTGTCATGAAGCGGCACATACGAAATCGCCACCGTATATAGGAAATGATTCATCGCTGATTTGGTACGTTCAGGTGCAGCATGAATCGTATCTTTCACCGTTTCAAGCATCGAAGCAAGCTTACTTTCGGAAAATTCATGGTCCTTGCGATTGCCAAGTAGCCAGCAGTAGCAGCTCCAGCCGGCTGACATGCGCAACTCCTCGTCACTTGCTATCCAGGCATCTGCTACCTCCTGTGCAATGGCCGCTTCCGCCAATGTAACGGCGACCACATAGTCGGACAGCATATAAAAGTAAGCACCATCCATCCAACGGTCAAAATCGGCTGCGGTCATTGCCTTTGGGTCTGCAATTACTCCCGCAAAGTACATTGCATCATAGTTACCTGTTGCATAAAGTTCCTCTGCTAAAGCCTGATCGACCTTTATTTGCTTTGCCAGAGGCTTCATCGCACCTGTTGCTACGCCAAATAATGGCTCCTGCGCCCCATTTGATAGATACATTTTTTTTGTACGCTCCTTGCCCAGCGCCTCTAGCTCCTGCATTACTGTTGCTACGTTCATTGATTCACACATCCTTTTCATTACTAATGATTATTATCCTATAAGAAGGGCCTATTTGTCATGGCTTGTACTTTATTTGAATAGTAAGTTTATGGTAGTCTTAGAGAAAGAGTCTAAGGAGTGATGGTATGGGCAAGACAATTCCACTAATTACATTAAATGATGGATTGCAAATTCCAAGTATAGGACTAGGAACATATGCATTAAATGGCGTGCAAGGTGTGTCGGCTATCCAAAGTGCATTAGACAATGGCTATCGCCTGCTTGATACTGCCTTTAACTATGAAAATGAAGGCGCAGTTGGCGAGGCGATTCGTAGAAGTTCGGTTGCCAGAGAAGAAATTATTGTAACGTCTAAGCTGCCTGGCAGACATCACCGCTATGATCGGGCGTTAAAAACCATTCATGAATCATTATACCGCCTACATGTTGATTATTTAGATATTTATTTAATTCATTGGCCAAATCCAAAGCGAGACTTATACGTGGAGGCTTGGCAGGCATTGATTGATGCCAAAAAATGGGGCTTAGTGCGCTCAATTGGCGTATGTAATTTTAATACAGAGCATATTGATCGTTTACTACAAGAAACAGGTGTTGCCCCAAGCATTAATCAAATTGAATTACATCCGCGTTTTTCGCAGGTCGAGCAGCTTGCCTATAATCAATCACAGGGCATTGTGACAGAGGCATGGAGTCCGCTCGAACGCTCAGGCAGTGTTTTACAGGACGAAAAGCTTATCCAGATTGCCAAGGAACATGGCAAAACACCAGGTCAAATTATTTTACGCTGGCATATTCAACTAGGCGCTGTTCCGCTACCAAAATCTGCTTCACCCAAAAGACAGCTTGAAAATTTACAAGTCTTTGATTTTGGGTTAAGCGAACAAGAAATGCAAGTCATTTCCTCTCTGACAAGCGCAGCAGGTCGCATTAACAACCAAGACCCTGCACAATACGAGGAGCTTTAAAAACAGCCTTCTCACTCAGTTGCTTTGAGTGGGGAGGCTGTTTAATGGGGTGGAACGGACTATTTATTCGCCCTTATAGCCAAGCACTTTCGCGTTTACCTGCCCGAGAGAGATGACCTCTATAACACCGCCAGCCCAGTTATCAGGGACGACAAAAATTTGCGTTTGGGATAGCTGTGTGAAGGGGAAGCTGTAAAAGAATGTTTTTTTGGCTGCTTCTCGATTCATCAGGTGAGTGCCAAGCTTTTCACCATAGCTTTCATAGACGGTTTCGCCCATAATGGTTGCAAACATAAAGGGATGCGCAAATGATACGGTATTGATAACCACAGTGCCATTGATAATTTCAACGGTCTCATGAGGGAGTCCAAGCACACGGCTAATGGTTTGCTGACCATCCTGTGTGGTATACGTAATAACATCGCCTCGTTCCAGCTTAGTAAATTGCGGATCAATGACAATGGGGGATTGATAGTATTCACGATTGCCACGATCCATTGTATCTGTTTTTAATTCAATCACTTGTTGCATATCTGATAGGGTATCAATGATTGGAATGTTGTAAGTTGGCTCATTGCTAGACTGGAGCTCGGTTAGTCGCTCCCAGGTATTATCTGTCCGTTTCGCTATAATTCGTGCAGCCTTATCACTAACCGCAAACCAGTAAACAAGGTTGCCCTGTAGAGCAATTTGTGTTGCCTGCTGCTTGCCCACAATAATTTGGCTGATCTCCGTTGCATCAATCACGCCTGCATACATAAAAGGCTCCTGTGCAGTGGAGGTCCATGATTCCTTGCCCTGATAAGGCTTACTTTGTGTACCCGTTGTTTGTAGCCAGCGCCACTTTTTCTGATAGTCAAAATAGGCTAGATAAATTTTCTCCGTGTCCTCTTCCTGCTGGATAAAAGCAACAAGGGCATCATTGTCCTTGAGGGAATTAAATTCTTGGAAAATCACCTGATAATCGGCATCACCCATTTTTTCTTGAAAGTAGCGCGTAAATTGTGCCTGCTGATTTGGCTGCCATAAATAAGCCCCTAGAAAAAATAGGAATAAGGCGATAAAGCTTACAGTGATGAACGGCACGCCCCATTTTTTTCGCTGAGGCTGGTGTATACGCTGAATCACCGTATCCTCGCTCTGTTGACTAAACCGTTTTGTGTCTTCAAGCACCTCTTTTAGCGCACGCTTAATATCATTCATAAAAAATCACCTCTCAGATTCAATTCGCTCAGTGATGTTTTCAATAGCTGCCGCCCTCGCCTTAAGCGTGTTTTAATGGTATTTTCGGAGGTATCTAATAATGTCGCAATTTCAAGGCTTGTTAGTTCTTCATAGTAAAACAGGACGATAACTTCTCGATATTTGATAGGAAGCGCCAGCACGGCTTTGGCAATAGCATGTTGTTCAAGCTTCTTTAATGTTTGCTGTTCACTGGAAGGCATAGTGTCCTTCTTGCTTTTCCAAAAGTTTTCTAAAATGCGTAGACGATTTTTCACGCTGCGTAAATGATCACAGCTTTTATGAATCGTCATTTTGGCTAAATAGGTTTTCACGCTTGCCTCGCCTCGATATTGCTGTGCGCTAAAATATTTGATAAAGACATCTTGCACAATATCCTCTGCATTGCTCCAATTTTTTACATAAACATAGGCAAGGCGTGTTAAATAATCGCCATATAAACGCATCAATTCTCTCATATCCTCTGTTTGCAAAGTCCGCTGCCTCCTTTCTTCACGCAATAGACGGATGGGGGAGGAAAATAGTTTCAAAAATAATATTATTATTTTTAGAAAATAAATTTAATTCTAAATATTCAGTGCAAATAAGATGATAACGCTTATTTGTTTGTTTAGAAAAGACAGTTGTATTATTGTAATATACATTGTATGATTATTTTACAATAAAAAATTAGACAACTTAGAGTCATGGAGGAAGAAATGAAGACATTATTTGAAACATGGAACCGTATTAATCTCGTTAGCCGCATTGTGGTGGGGATTATTGTCGGTATACTTTTAGCTTTAACGGTTCCAGAGGCAGCAAGTGGCATAGCGATTTTAGGAACGCTTTTCATAGGGGCATTAAAGGCTGTTGCGCCTGTCCTTGTATTTATTTTAGTCATTAATGCGCTGGCATCCCATGTTAGTGGCAAGGCAACGAATATGAAGATGGTGATTGTGCTCTATTTAGTAGGTACATTTTTAGCAGGATTAGTAGCGGTCATTGTCAGCTTTTTATTCCCAACAACGCTTACATTAAAAACAGGCGCAGAGGAAATTGCTCCGCCAAGTGGGATTACAGAAGTATTAGAGTCGCTTTTATTTAATATTGTATCTAATCCTATTAGTGCCATTATAGAGGCGAATTATCTTGGTATTTTAGCATGGGCAGTGTTGTTTGGAATTGCATTAAAGGCAGCCAGTGCTACCACTAAAACAATGCTTAGCAATGTATCAGATGCCATAACAAAAATTGTGCAATGGATTATTAGTTTAGCACCGATTGGCATTATGGGGATTGTGTTTGATATTATTTCATCAACAGGTTTATCAGCATTGGCAGAGTATGGGCGATTAATTGTTATTTTAGTGGTAACAATGTTCTTTATTGCATTAGTGATCAATCCATTGATGGTCTTTGTGGTGGCGCGTCGCAATCCATATCCACTTGTGATCACATGTATAAAGGAAAGCGGCACAATGGCATTCTTTACACGTAGCTCGGCTGCTAATATTCCAGTCAATATGGCGTTAGCAGAAAAGTTAAAGCTGAATAAAGATACATATGCAGTATCCATTCCATTAGGGGCAACGATTAATATGGCTGGAGCGGCTGTAACGATTTCTGTGTTAACAATGGCAACAGCACATACGTTAAATATTGAGGTAGATATTTTAACAGCGGTGATTTTAATGGTACTGGCAGCGGTATCAGCGGCTGGTGCATCGGGTGTGCCAGGTGGTTCTTTATTATTAATTCCGCTTGCCTGTAGCTTACTTGGCATTTCGGACGATATTGCTATGCAGGTTGTAGCAATTGGCTTTATTATTGGCGTTGTACAAGATTCCTGTGAAACAGCGTTAAATTCATCATCAGACATTGTCTTTACAGCAGCTGCGGAGTATGCAAAGGAACGAAAATAACAAAAAAGCATCTTTTACTCTGTAATCTTAAAGACAAGTAAATGTACATTACTTAATTCAATTTTAGTGATGTGCATTTTTTATTTTGCTTTTATTTCTATTGATTTAACAAACAAACGTTCCATTCTGTAAGGCGTTAATATATGTATTGGTATGAACGTTGCCCAAAACATATCCAAAGTAAATAGCAGTTACTTGTTTTCAAAGAAAATCTGCCATTTCTACCATGACCGTAGGGAGAATTGATAAGAGTTCTGTAACATCTTATTTAAACTGCTAATTTCCTTTTTTTGGTGGTTAGAGGAGGAGAGCAAACGAGTGCAATGGAATGATGTAGAAGAGGAGATAAACCAAGAATGCCTTCCGTTGCAGAAAATCAGAAACGATGGGTTACTAATCATTTTGAACAGTTTAAATAGATCATTAATGAGAAACATAATATTTGTGTTAAACGAAAGTCCCTTTAGTTGAATAAGAAAAGACACCCTTTATTGAGTGCCTTTATTTGCTGTAAGTTTTTTCTTTCACTTGTGTACATTGTTTTTTTGTTAAAAGTATCTTCAACAATACTCATATCCAACGATGCACCTTTTATTTTATATACAAATAGTTCAGGTACAGGTTCTTTTCATGTATATTTTCCAAGTTCTCTTTCTTTAGTAATACTGAACAATTGAAGTTTTATTTTTTCCTTCAAAACTATATTTCCAACTTGTGAACAAGCCCTTAAAATCAAGGATAAAAAATAAATGTAATGCTAAAAACCCTATATCATTTTATAATTTACCATTATGATACCTATTTTCTATTTCTTCATTTACTTTTGGTACATCCATTCCCTTTTCCCAAATCAAAATTTTATCTTTTGGAGTTCCAAAATAAATCGCTTTTATCTCCTTACCACGAGCTTGTTCATGGTATTTAATGTCAATAACATAATAACTCTTTTCCAAACCGGTATGTGGTTGTCCTTCTCGCTTAATTATTGGGCGTAAAGGAGTAATATAAAAGTTACCTTCCTTGTCCATATCGTATTTTAACCTATTCAAACTATGACCATCATTTATCTCATAGTAAAAGAAAATTTTGCTGTCTGCCAATTGGCCTACATTCTCTGCCTCTATCTTATCAGTTGAGACGCTTATGATTTGCCAATTAAATAAGCCAAAATACCCCAAAATGATAAGCGAAAACAATAATGTACTAATAATTATCCCTTTCATAAAGGATTTAATTCTTGACTGCTTCCAAAAAGAAGAAATATTGTTTATAACATTCCTATCATTTCTAATTGATTCGATTTCTTCTTTTGGTAATGTAAAATCAGCTTTTAATCTATCTAATTCGTTTTGACAATTAGGGCACTCAGCAAGGTGTTCTTCTACCATTCTTTTGCTGTCATCACTGCATACATCGTCATAATACAAAGGAAGCATATCTTTAATTATTTCACATGACACTTTATTACTCATCTCTATTCCTCCCTCAGTAAATCTTGAATTTTACCTTTAGCTCGGTGAAATGTTACTCTTGCCCAACTCTCCGTTTTTTCAAAAAGTTGACTTATTTGTTTAAAGGACAGTTCTCCAAACACTCTTAATGTAAAAACTTCTTTATAAGGCTCTTCTAAGCGATGTAAGACCCTATGTAAACGGAAGGTTTCTTCTTTACTCACTATCATTGATTCAATGCTATTCTCGCTTATCTCTTCTGGTATATCGCCTGTATCATATCGCTTTTGTTTATCGAGATAGGTAAAGTATGTATTTTTTGCTATTTGACAAAGCCATACATTGATTTTGCAATTGCCTTTGAATTTATCAATGCTTTTTAAAGCCTTAAAAAAAGTTTCTTGTGTTATTTCTTCTGCTATCTTGTCATTGCGACTTAATGATAAGACAAACAAGTGAACATCTTGGAAATATTGATTGTATATACGCTCAAACTCATTCACATTTCTACCTCCTTTCATAAATAAGACTAAGTAAAGTAAGTTTCGTTACAAAAATTTAGAGCGTATCAACCTTATTGAAATAAAGCACCCATTAGTTAAAGAAGGTCCTAATAATTTTCATCCAAAGCGAAAATCGGGAATAGATTAGCATAAATCGGGCAAGGTAATAGTACTTGGAGGTGATGATGTGACAAAGGGTAAGCAATATAAGCGTGAGTCGGAGCTCGCTGAATTAGCGATGGATTTAAGTCCAGATGATTTAGATGTGCGTGAAGATAATGCGTTAACACAGGAGCAAAAGAACAATGCAGATAATCATAACGATACAAAAAAATCCTCAGCACATAAAAAATAAGCATAACATACAAGGCTATGGAGAACGTTGAAACCTTCTCGATAGCCTAATTTTATTGAAAAAGGGTAGGGAAGTAGTAGCTAGCATGACAGTAGCCTAATGCTTTGGCAAGCCAGCCTTTTTCATCGCCTCTGCCACAGCCGAGGCCTGTGTATCGTTTTCTTCATTAAGCATCTTCATAATATTTTCATAATCATGCGGCTTACGATTTTGGCTTAATTTATAGGCAGCTTGGATATCTTCCACAGCAATTTTGATACCAACAATGCCCTGTAAATTTTCCTGCAATGTTTCAGGAGAAAGGGTATCCCATAAAACTGCATTGTCCCTATGCTTTTCATATTTCTCCAAGATGGCTGCCAAATGCTGTGCCAATGCTTCTCCCTCGAATGTAGAGGCTTTTCCATAAATATGTACAGCTTGATAATTCCATGTCGGCACATTTTCCTGTTCATACCAAGAGGAGGACACATAGGCATGTGGTCCTTGGAACATAACAAGCACCTCACCGTCCTCAAATGTTCGCCATTGCGGATTGCCATAGGCTAGATGTCCCGCTAAATAATAATCGTCGCCTTCCTGCTGTAAAAGTAGCGGCACATGCGTTGCAATTGGTTTGCCCTTGCGAATGGATACAACCGTTGCAAATGAATGCACTTGAATAAACTGGCGAATTTCTTCCATATCCTGTACTCGATAATATTTTGGAATATACATATATAAACACTCCTCTTAAAAAGTGATGATTGATTTGTATCATAACAAAAAGAAGGTGAATCGCCAATCGATATTTGTTTACAGCTAGCAGATAGCGTAAGATAGAGAAAGAGAGAGCAACACTGGAGGGACAAGAGATGATACGATTTGACAACGATTATGCAGAGGGCGCACATCCACAAATTTTGCAGCGTCTAGTCGCAACGAATGAAGAGCAATCACCAGGCTATGGCATGGATGCGTATAGCGAAAAAGCGAGAGCCTCTATTCAAAAGGCCATTGCAGTAGAGCAAGCAACGGTTCATTTTTTAGTGGGAGGTACACAAACCAATACCACGGTGATTGCCTCTATTTTACGGTCATATCAAGGAGTGGTATCAGCGAGCACAGGTCATATTGCGGTGCATGAAACAGGAGCTATCGAAGCAGCGGGTCATAAAGTTTTACCAATTGCAAGCGATGATGGCAAAATAACGGCTGCACAGGTAAAAGCTCTTTATGATGCACATTGGCAAGATGGTACACATGAGCATATGGTGCAGCCAGGCCTAGTATACATATCACATCCTACAGAAAATGGAACAACCTATAGCAAGGCAGAGTTAACCGCATTGCGTGAAGTTTGTCAAAACTGTGGTTTACCATTGTTTTTAGATGGTGCGCGCTTAGGCTATGGCCTTGTAGCACAGGATAATGATTTATCGTTAGCTGATATTGCTACGCTTTGCGATGTCTTTTATATTGGTGGCACAAAAATGGGCGCTTTGTTTGGCGAGGCTGTTGTCATTGTCAATCCTGCCTATCAACCGCATTTTCGCTATATGATCAAGCAAAGAGGCGGACTTCTTGCGAAAGGTCGGTTACTAGGCATTCAATTTGACACATTATTTGAAGATAATCTTTATCTGGATATTGCCCATCATGCGGTGGCAATGGCCATGCAGATACGTCAAGCATTTATCGACAAAGGCTTTGCATTGCGCTATGATTCCAAAACCAATCAGCAGTTTCCCATTTTGCCAAATGATTTATTAGAGAAATTAAGCGAAAAATACTCCTTCTCCATTTGGGAGCCCTATAATGATACACATACCGTTGTGCGTTTTTGTACAAGCTGGGCGACGAAACAGGAACATGTGGATAGATTACGAGCGGATATTGAGAAGTTAGAAGGTGGGAACCTATGACCAAGTATATCGCATTGCTAAGAGGCATTAATGTAGGCGGGCATAATCAAATAAAAATGGCTGCATTACGTGAAGCACTGCAAATATTGGCACTCCAAAATATTCAAACCTATATACAAAGCGGCAATATTCTTTTTGACTCAGGCGAATCTGAGGCTGTGCTGCAACAGCAAATTCAAGCTATTCTTCAGGAGACATTTGCTATTACAAGCACGGTCATCCTAAGAACAGCCGAGGAATTTCAGGCAATTATGAAGCAATGTCCTTTTTCAGAGCAGGATATTGCGGAGGCAAGTGCTACAGCTGTAGGTGAGTGCCTTCATGTGGCGTTCCTGCCAGCTATACCTACCAAAGCCAATGCTGAGAAGCTCTTATCCTACGCAAATGACAAAGAACGCTGTGTGATAGAGGGCAGAAATATCTATTTATTATTTTATCACAGCATCCGTAATGCCAAGCTTGGTCAGCAGCTCCCTCAGCTAGAGCTACCAGCAACCGTTCGTAATTGGAAAACCATCACGAAGCTAACTAAGATGATTGACGAGTAAGGGGGAGGGCATGAAAAAGCATCAATTCACCTATTTTTTATATCCATTTGTGTATTTTGTGGTAGTCACCTTAAATCAATGGCGAAAGCAGGACACGATTACATGGCAAGAAAATATAACGATGTGGATTATTACTTCAGTGGTGATTTATTTATTTCTTGTCCTATGGAATTGGTCAGAAAAGCCATATCAATGGGGGAAAAAACAGTAACACTAGCACAACAATAAAAAGCTGTAGCGCACATTGACGCTACAGCTCAGAATTGGTTGATGCCCTTTGAGGTTCTCATATTGCATTATAGCATAATGATGGATAAGGAGAAACTATTTACTTCATTTGTCCAATAATTGAAAAATAAATGATGGAGTTAAGATAAAGGCAAGCGTCAATGCTCTTCATCGCTTTTTTACTCGCTATATGTAAAAAGGTACTTTGCACAAGCATCTCTGCTGCTATGTAATCCTGTCTACGCTCTTGGCGATTTATTTGCGCCTATTATTTTCTTTGTATAGCATCACCAATAGCATTAGCTAAACCGACAGGATTTTCCCAAGCCATAGAGTGCCCTGCATTGGGTACAAGCCCAATATGAATACCATGTGTAGCGAGTACCTGCATATCTGAGTCAGGCAGTGAATGCTCGCCAAAGATAAAGGTTTTAGGGCAATCAAGTGCATATAATAGCTCTCGCCATGATGGATGATTACCCTTTGCGGCTGATTGAGAAATCAGGTAGGTAGCTTGAGGTGACCATAGCGATAAAGAGGCAGCCCACATGTGATTGCCACTAGCATAGCTTTCCTGCACCAAATCATGAAAACCATGCTGTAGAAATGCTGACATTTCATAATCCGCAATGTATTTGCTAGTAGAGCCAGCACTGCTTTTGTCCAAATTAGCCTCGCTTAAAATAATACGATGAATACGTTCAGGGCACTTTGCTGCTAAAGATAATGCAACAGCTCCACCCAAGCTATGACCAAATAAAATAAATGATTCTAGTCCAATAGCTGTTAGAAAATCAAGTAAATATTCAGCATGATCATTGACGGTATAAGGAAAGTTAGCTGGTTTATCACTATACCCAGCCCCTAAAAGATCTACAATGACACAACGATGATTTTTTAATGCTGCTTGAGCGGCAACCTCGGGGTAATCAAATGAACCAGCACAGCCAAGTCCATGAATAAATAAAATGGGCATATCCTTTCCCGGGAAATCATTATAGCGAAGCATACAATTTGTTTTTTGAATAAAATATTCTTTCATAAAAGGCTCCTTTCTATATGTCTATAAAAGTGTGTCTCTCTTTGAGAGAGCAGCACACCTCCTTGTTAGTCCTCTCAAATCATACTAAATACCCCATTAAAAATGAACAAAGGGCCCCACAAAAGATGAAAAATAGACTGTTACTAGGTAAACTCTTATTCCATTGAAATGGTTAGCACCAGTTTTAAATTAGGCGGCCCTGGCAATACAAAGGGCGTTGATAGGGTAACCGCAATGATCAATGAATATGTTGTGATCATAATTTACGAATAATGACGCGAAATTTCCCCCTAATACAGGCTTTTATTAGTATAAAGGAAAATCCATTGTTTTAATAAGAAAGCGTATAGCGTTTTTAGAAAAGCGAGCAATGCTATCCTGTACTAAAAAATAGGCGATTCATAGAAATAGAGCTTGTCTCTAACAAAATACCTCCAATTATTCATCAAAAGAGGTATGCTATAATATAAAATAGATTTTTAAATGTGGGGGAATACGATGAAAAATACTGTCGAAAAAGCCATCAGAACACTGGCTGAAGCTTATGCAACTAAATTAAATAAACAAGTGTTACAGCGTGTAGAGGACATGGAAAAAGATGATAAATCACACTATTTAATTTATCAGGTTTTACAAGTGACCCTAGAAGAGGGTGAAATGATTGATATCTATCAAAATAAGGGACGTTTTCTTTACAAATATGCTGGCTCATTTTTGGAGGAAGCGGCCATTCTTTGTTTTGAATATAAATTTGGTGAGGAAGCACTAAAAAAGGTGAAAATCCCTAATACCATCGGACAACGACCTAAAACATTTGAAATTGATTGCCTTGTTGGTGACAATGCTTATGAGATAAAATGGAGAGATGCTACCACGGATGGAGATCATATCACGAAAGAGCATACCCGTATGCAGGTGATTAAAGACGCAGGCTATACGCCGAATCGTATTATGTTTTACTATCCTAATCGGACGCAAGCTATTCGTATTCAACAAACATTAGAGACTTTATATCAAGGTGCAGAAGGCCATTACTACTATGGTGATGCTGCATGGGACTATATTTATGAAGTAACCAGCGTTGACTTAAAAGGAATACTGACTAAAATAGCGGAGGAAAATCGAGCAAGCAAGGAGCAATAACGTTATGTCAATTTTCTTAGGGGACTGCTTAGAACAGCTAAAAAATATACCTGATGAAACTGTAGACCTCATTTACTTAGATCCACCTTTCTATACTCAAAAAACCCAAAAACTAAAGACGAGAGACAACCTTAAAGAATATTCTTTTGAAGATAGTTGGTCATCCATTCAACAGTATTTCAACTTTATTAAGGTTAGATTAGTGGAGTGTCACAGAGTGTTAAAGAAAACGGGTAGCATATTTTTACATTGTGATAAATCAGCTTCCCATTATTTACGGATCGCATTAGATGAAGTTTTTGGAATGGATAAATTTCAAAGTGAAATCATTTGGGCTTATAAACGTTGGTCAAATTCTAAAGTGGGCTTATTAAACAATCATCAAACGATTTATTTTTATAGCAAGACCAATAAATTTAAGTTTAATAAAATCTATACGGATTATTCAGCCACAACAAATATTGATCAAATACTACAGGACAGAGTACGTAACAAAAACGCAAAATCTACCTATAAGCTAGATAAGGATGGTAAGCCGATTATTGGCAAAGAAAAAAAAGGTGTGCCATTATCAGATGTATGGAATATTCCCTTTTTAAATCCTAAAGCAAAAGAAAGAACGGGGTATCCTACACAAAAACCGATCCTTCTGCTCGAACAAATCTTGAAGATCGCAACAAATGAAGGGGATGTTGTGCTAGATCCGTTTTGCGGAAGTGGGACAACTCTTGTCACGGCAGATATGATGAATCGTCAATATATAGGCATAGATATTTCAGAGGACGCTATCGAATTAACGAAGCAACGGCTCGACAACCCTATCAAAACTACGTCTCACTTGCTGAAAAAAGGAGAGCAAGAGTATGTTACGAAGACAGAGGAAGAACTATCTATTTTAAATAGTGTCGATGCCATGCCCGTTCAACGAAATAAGGGAATAGACGGCATTCTTAAAGAATACTATGAGGAAAAACCTGTACCAATAAAAATACAAAAACCAGAAGAAACACTAGAGGAAGCGATTGATAAATTACTGGCTGCCAGTAAAAAAAGAGATTGTATTTTAAAAATCCTAATAAGAACCCATCGAGACACAGATCAGTTAATTCAAATGAATGATTATCAAAGCGACAACCTTCTAATAATTGATAGCTATGATTTAATGATCCAAAGTAAATTGAAGGCTGATGACCTCTAAGAAAGCTTTCCCTCTATATAATTTCAGTAAAAAGGACCTTTGTGAACGCTCACTTAGGTTCTTTTTTAAAGCTACATCAGCGTTTGGTGAACTTTTGTAGCAAGCATACAAAAAGAACACAAATAATCTATGTCATCTGTGTTCTTAATCGTTTTCTATAATTTTATAATTGTTCTTCCTAAATGCTGTCCATTTTTGATGGCATCAATGGTTTGTGGTACTTCTTCCAGCGTAATCTCCTCTGTTAAAGCATTGTGGGCGATATTCCAGTCATTTGCCATTTTTGTCCACACGCCTGCTCGTTGCTCAATTGGCACATTAACCGAATCAATGCCTAAAAGCTGAACGCCTCGTAAAATAAATGGTAAGACATTCGTTGTTAACTGAATCCCACCAGCATTGCCACACATGCTGATGCTACCGCCATAAGCAATTTGTGTAATTAACGTAGCAGCAACATCTCCGCCTACCGTATCTAAAACATAATCATATTTTTGCTGTTGTAATGGCTTTTTCAGATCACCTAGCTCACTGGCAAAAATAACGTCCGTTGCCCCTAAAGATTTTGCAACAGCCACTTGATGCTCTTTTCTCACCAATGCCGCAATATTGCTATAGCCGATTTTTGCCAGCATTTGCACAGCAAGACTACCAACACCACCAGTTGACCCTGTTACAAGTATGCGTGGATTATCTTCTACCTTCATGCCATGCTGCTCAAGCGCGGTAATCGACAGTGCCGCCGTATAGCCTGCTGTGCCAAAAATCATGGCATCCCTTGCCTCTAAATTTTCTGGTAACGGCACAATCCACTCAGCAGGTACACGCGCATATTCGGCAAATCCGCCTGTATGCGTCATGCCCATCGCAAAGCCTGTGACAATTACTTGCTGTCCAGCTTGAAAGCGTGCATCTGCCGATTGAACGACTATGCCACTTAAATCAATACCCGGAATCATTGGATAATGGCGAATCACCCCACCATTTTTCTGAACAGCCAGCATATCCTTATAGTTAATGGAGGAATAGGCCACTTGAATCAGCACATCACCTGCTGATAAATCGTCTAAAGTAACTGTCTCTACGTCATATATAATTTGCTCGTCCTGCTCTTTTACAATAAGTGCTTTAAAAGAATCCATTGTGATCGTCTCCTTTGATTTTAGTACAAAATAGTTTTGGTGCAGAAATATTTCTAATTGAAAGTTATCATGATAAGATAGGTATTGTCAAGATGGAGGAGATACGATGGAATTACAGGAATGTATAAACTTTTTATTAAGCACAAGTCAAAATAAAGTGTTTAAATATTTTAGCAAGCTTTTAGAAGAATATAATGTGACACCGGCTCAGTATGGTGTATTAAATTGCTTATGGCGTGAGGGGCAGCTACTTCCTAAGCAAATCGGGGAAATGCTGTATTTAGAAGCGCCTACGGTTTCTGGTATTTTAGATAAAATGCAAAAGGCGGGTTTAATTGAGCGCTCCATCGCCCCTGATAATCGCCGAACGGTATTAGTCGTTGCCACACCGAAGGCAAACGAGCTGAAGGAAAAAATCGAAAAGGCAACAATGGAATTAAATCAAATAGCCTTTCAAAATTTGTCGAGCAGTGAGCAAGCAGTTCTTAAAAAAGCTTTATACACAATTATTAATACGCAATTTTAAAAAAGGGGATAATAATGCTAAAAGCCATTATTTTTGATGTAGATGGAACGATTTTGGATACAGAGCAGGCGATTTTACAATCATTGCAACGGACTTTACAGCAAGAGCAGCAAGGAACCTATTCGTTTGATGAATTGCGATTTGCGCTAGGAATTCCGGGGAAGGTTGCTTTGCAGAGGCTTCAGGTACGTGAGATAGAGGCTGTGCATCAAAAGTGGTGTGCAGCGATGCTTGATTTTTCACATGAAGTAGCTGTTTTTGCAGAGCTTAAGCCTGTTATTCAAACCTTGGTGACAAAGCCCTTACAGCTAGGCATCGTGACTTCCAAAACACGACAGGAGATCGTGGATGAATTTGATCCATTTAGCTTAAGCCACTATTTCAGGCAGGTAATAAGTGCAAGCGATACAAAAAAACACAAGCCTCATCCAGATCCACTTTTGAAATGCCTGGATTTATTAGAGGTAGCGCCTAAGGATGCTATTTATATTGGCGATTCCAAATATGACCTGCAATGTGCTAAGCAAGCAGGGGCGAAATTTGCCTTGGCGCTATGGGGAGCTAAAACAACAAACGGCTTTGAGGGGGCTGACTTTATCTTGCAGAGGCCTGAGGAGATTTTGCAGCTTATTGAGTAATTCATTGGATGATCAGCCCATTGCTTGTACAATTACATCAGGAGCTTCCAACACAAAAGCAAATGCTAGTGCTTATTCGAGATATTGATTTTACGCCACAGCCATCAAGCAAAATGTGTTGGCTGGAGCTACGATAACTGTTGTGGGTAGAGAAAAACATTTCAATTTACGTGAAATTAAGCAGATGTACCATGAAGCAAAAGGGGAGGCTGGTTAAGCCCTAATTCGCTTCCCCATTTTAAATAATAAAGGAATTAATGCTAGTAAAATTGTGCCTATAATTATTGTGGAAAAAATAGTTTCTTTAATGGACATTCGTTCATCCATAAACATTGTATATAATATGAAAGTGTTGATAGGAATATTGAGTAAAACACCTGTTAAAAGTCCAGGTGCATATCTTTTCATAACAATTGTGGCAAGGAGATGAGGGAAGAACGCATTAAGAATCATGGCCCCTAAAAATCCAATAAATAGCCATTTTGCTAGAAGTGACTCAGGAAAATAACAATAACTAAAGGCTGCTAAATAAGCAAGTGATGTAATAACCAATACAGCAAAATGAAATTCATTGGTACTTACTGCTTTTTGAAATTTTGAAGGCTGTTGGGACCATTGCGGTAGCCATAGAGCTTCTTCTATATTATGTAATGTGATCGCTAAACAAAAGAAAATGAACAGTGATTCTTGCATAAACCCACTTCCTTATAACTATTTGCTTGTGAAATTAAAAGAGCGAGGGGCATCTAGTCAAATCGCTCGAATTGTAAAACGGAATATTTGCTAATTATTCACAACCAACTCCATCACCATCTCGATCAAGATGGCGAGCATAGCCCGGGTCACCGCTATAAATAGGAGCGGCTCCTGCTGCACGCACTTGGCTACAGTTTTTATAGTAGACATTTTGGGAGGAGCTTGATGACACTTCCTGTGTTTGACTCGTTGCTGCTGACGTGTTACTGCTCGTATTGGCTGCTTGAGCACTTGCAAGCTGTGTAGTAAGAGCTTCATTGTCTTTTTGTAATGTAGCCACTTGCTCCTGTAGCTGCTGTTGCTTCTCCTGTAACATTTTTTTCTCTTCTTCAAATGCTTTCACTTGCTTGTCTTCAGCTTCCTTTATTTTTTGACTAGCTGTTGAAGCCTGCGCTAGCTCCTCTTTAATGCTTTTTAGTTCACTATTTAATGTATCTACCTGATTTTGTAAATCTTTACTTAAACTTACTTGCTCCTGATATTGCGCGCCAGAAACGGTATCAAACTGCATAGAAATGGCCATTAAAACCAAACTACCAACAAATGTTGATAAAAAGAGCTTTTTTGAAAAAGTACGATTTCTTTTAAACACCTTCATTATCATAAAATAAATAAGATAGCCGATCGCAAAAAGCAATGCGAGACTTCCCAAAAAATCTAAGACAACCATTTTACTTTCTCCTTTATCTTTGAATATGAAAATTTACCTGTTAAAAATATAAAATAAGGCACTTCTTTATAGTATGATGGAAATAAAGGATTGTCCATACATGATAGGGAAATTCTTCATATTAAAAAGGACCTTTTTATTGAGGGCATTGAATTACTTTACTATGATATTTAGTGATTAACAAAAACAATTAACTATAAAAGCCGTTACATGGTAGGGGGATGTAGAGATTTAAAAAGGTTAAGACCGTTAGATTCCCAATATCTACAATAAAATGAGACAAAATAACCGCACGTAAGCTTTGTGTTTTTAGATAAGTGATCGCCCAGACAACACCTGCGACTGATAAATAAATATATAAATGATAAGACCGACTTGCATACGAAAATACGCCCCACATTAATGGATGACTTATAACAAAAAGTGCGGTTGTATAGAAAATAACAAACCATTTTGGAAATTTAGTTAATAAATGATCAAACAAAACACCACGCCAGTAATATTCCTCAAACCAAGGATTCAAAAGGGCAAATACAAGCCAATAGAAAATTAACCAAGCGGACTCAAACAAATGATAATTCATCATAAGAATTGTTAAGGGAAATATGCCGATGAGCACTGTAATGGTTATCCAAAATGGTGCTTTTTTTGACTTTTGAAACCAGTCTCCTAATCTTTTATGATCGTTAAAAAACCAAATAGCAAAGCCTAGCAAACTCCAATAAACGAGCGCAAGCGGCATCCAAGCCCATCCGCCAATAAATGAATGAAAAACTGTAGCCGTTAAAAAGCCTAGTAATATAATAAAAAATGGTGAGATGAATAAACACCAAAATTTTACGTTTGAATTACGGATCGTCATATTAAACCTCTTTCCCTCAAAGTTATTGAAAAATTTTCATAATAGATGCAGCTTCAGGAAGGGGACATTGCGCCCACTGTAGCTTATTAATGGCAAAGCCCTGAATAAAGGCATAGTAACTAACCGCTAGCTGTAATGGGTTTTCTTGAATAATTTCATTGTGCTGCTGCCCTTCCATAATTAAGGGCATTAAGCAATGAACAGGTGATTTGAATTCCTTCGAAGTTAAAAATTGCTTCACTTCCTCGGGTATAGCATCTGATGTACTCGCTTGAATCATAATTAAAAATAATAAAATTTGCTGCTCCTCTGCTAAGCTATGAAGAATTTGCTCTGTCATCCATTTAATTTTTTCGAATGATGAGCCGTCTCGAAGATAGGCTTGTTCAATAATTTGTACAGAGCTATCTGCAGCGCGTTGTACTAAAAGCGTAAAAATTTCCTCTTTTGATTGAAAATAGTGGTAGACAAGCCCATGACTTAAATTTGCCTCTTTCGCGATATCACTAATCTTTGTCGCCACCATTCCTCGTCTAGCAAATACATGTAAGGCAGCCTGTAAAATTTCCTCACGTCTTTGTGCGCGTAATTCTAAATTTTGTGTTTCCGTTCTTGGCATATTGATAGCTCCTTTTCGGTTGATTAATCAGTCAATATAAAAATAAAGCAAAAGCTATATATTGTCAAATCTATATTACTGGCGGGAGCTTGTAGTGCAAAAATATGTGTCATAGGCTTTTCTTATCTATTTGGCAGTGCTCCCTCACAGTCTACATAAAATAGTTTTGATTTTTTAACCTAATTTTAACCTTTATCCTTTAAAATTAAAAAACAACGAGGGGGGATTGGGCCATTCACATAGCTGTCATCGTCATTACATCTTCAAAATCCTTAAAAGTGAGGTGGACTATAGAACAAACCGATGCAACCGTATAAAACGCTTGCTATTTTTTGTTGACACTCAAATAAAAAACAGTGTATCAAGATTGTTAGCTCTTATGCAGAAGTGACGATTAGCACGTCATTAACCACACAATTTCTATTTACACAAAATATTTGGAGGTGTTTAATCGTGCATAGCAATAAAATTAGTATCAATATTTTTTTAACGATTCTTTTAATGTTTTCCTTGTTTCCAGTGATGCCACCTCATGCGGCTGCTGCTCCTATATTACTTGCGCCAATTGATGGAAGAAATAGTTTGGATTTGGGACAAACAGCGAATTATGGCTATATGAATGGTCGCGCTGGTGAGTATTCAGCAACAGCATTTCAATTTGGGGGAATTGATACCAATCAACCTATCACGTCAGCATGTTTTACTTTTGTTGGTGCCGCAGCAGGGTATGAGGTGACGAATTTAAAGATAGCCTTGGCTGATGATAACTGGTTAACTGGTCAACTGCCAGCACCAGTTTTATCTGAAAATGCGTACGATGCTATAAGCCCTCATGTTCTCAATCGCAATAACTATAATCCAGTTGATAAAACTTATATGTCTCGAAGTTTGATGATGCCTTCCAGTAAAATTGGTGTAGATGGACTGATTCCTTTTCTATTGTCTATTGATTCATTCCAAGATACGTATATTATGGAACCAAAGCGGGAAATCGAATATGTTGCATCGTTAGTGAATACAGCACCTGTTTTGACGGGAATCGGCAATCGAACGGTGAATGAAGGAAGCTTTTTGACATTTACAGCAAGTGCATCAGATGCGGAGGGAGATTCCCTCACTTACAGCTTAGTAGGAGCCCCAGCAGGAGCCACTATAAACGCAACAACAGGCGTCTTTACATGGACACCAACGGAGGCACAGGGTCCAGGAAGCTATCCGTTTATCATTCGAGTAAGTGATGACGCATTAACAGATGAAGAAGAGATAACAGTAACGGTAAATGAAGTCAATACAGCGCCTATATTAGCAGCAATAGGTAATAAAACGATAAATGAAGAAAGTCTATTAACCTTTACAGTAACAGCAATAGATGCTGATATACCCGCCAATACTTTGATCTACAGCTTAGTAGGAGCGCCAACGGGGGCAAGTATAAATGCAGTAACAGGTGTCTTTACATGGACACCACAAGTACCAGGAAGCTATCCATTTACCATTCGAGTAAGCGATGGCGTATTAACAGATGAAGAACAGATTACAGTAACGGTGAATACAATTACTCGTCCAACCGCAACCATTGAAATATATGATACGATGTTGGCTATTGGCGATACAACTCAAGTGACATTCATTTTCTCGGAGGCAGTAACAGGCTTTACAAGTACAGATGTCTTCGTTGCGAATGGCACATTAAGCGATCTAGTGACAACAGATGGTGGTGTGACATGGACAGCAACATTAACGCCAGAAGCCAATATTGCAGATGCAACAAATCTGCTAATACTCAATAATGCAGGTGTACAAAACGCGGCAGGGCATACAGGCTCAGGGACAACAACTTCTCGCAACTATGCAATTGATACAGTACGTCCAACCGCAATGATTGTAGTGACAGATACAATATTAACGGCTGACGAAACATCACCTGTGACCATAACCTTTTCCGAGGCAGTAACCGGCTTAAGTATTGCAGATTTCACAGTCGCCAATGGAAATTTAAGCAACCTTAGCACAGTGGATAATATTACCTATACAGCAACGCTCACACCAGCAACGAATACTACAGCAGCAACGAATGTGATCGCACTGGATAATACAGCTTTTCAAGATATGGCAGGGAATACAGGCGAAGGGACATTAATTTCCAATAACTATGCAATTGATACAGTGCGCCCAACCGCAACGATTGTCGTAACAGATACAATGTTAACGGCTAATGAAACAACCACTGTGACCATCACCTTTTCACAAGCAGTAACAGGCTTAAGTGTTGCAGATTTCACTGTTGCAAATGGCACGCTAAGCAGTCCGACTACAGTAGACGGTGGTATAACATGGACAGCCACATTGACGCCAGCACCCAATACAGCAGATACAACAAATCTGATCATACTCGATAATACAGGTGTACAAAACGCGGCAGGAAATACAGGCTTAGGGACAACAACATCCAATAACTATGCAATTGATACAACTACACAGACGGTTGTTCGTCCCACTGCCATAATCGTTGTAACGAAGCCAATGTTAAAAGCTGGTGAAACATCACCTGTCACGCTGACCTTTTCCGAAGCTATAACAGGTCTTGATTATGGAGATATCACTGTTGCAAATGGCACATTAAGCAATCTAAGCACAACAAATAATAGTACCTATACCGCAACACTCACACCAACAGCGAATACCAGAGCGACAACGAATGTAATAACATTGGATAATACAGGCATACAAAATATGGCGGGGAATACGGGATTAGGGACAACGGCTTCCAATGCCTATGCAATTGATACAGTGCGTCCCACGGTAACAATTGTGGTAGCAGATACGATGTTAACTGCTGGTGAAACTTCTCTTGTTACATTTACCTTTTCTGAGGAGGTAACAGGGTTTGACAACGCTGATTTAATTGTAGAAAATGGCATATTAAGTGCTCTTCAAACTTCCGATCATCGGATATGGACAGCGATCTTTACGCCACAGGCAGCCATCAATATAACCAATAATGTGATTAAGCTGGATGCTAGCGGTGTGACGAATCAAGCGGGCAATGCAGGACAGGGCATAACAGCGTCTAATCCATTTTCCATTTCCACAAGGGTGACAACAGGTAGTGGAAATGCTAATCACACACCGAATCATGAAGTACCACCAATTGTAACAGACACAGTTGTTACATCTAAAAATGGCAAGTTAAAGCTACCAATAGGCACGGCAGGCATCGTGAGTCTAGGAGAAAAAATCGAAATTTCTATTCCAAAGGATGCAGCTAAGCAGGAATTAGACATTTCTATAGAGGAATTAACGGAGATAGAAACCCTTTTAGAACATGGGAAGATTTTAGCGAGTCCAATCTTTGAGCTAAGAAAAAATAGTTCAGAGCCTTTTTCAAAACCTGTTACACTTTCGATACTATTTGATTCATCCTATGAAACTGTTGGGCTTTTTTATTACGATGATGTGAATAATGTATGGCTACAGGTTGAGGATACACGCATAAAAGACAACCAATTAACAGCAGAGGTGAAGGCGTTTTATAAATATGCAATAATGGCTGTAGATCCACCAACGGCAACGGAAATACCAACTGCTACACCTGACAGAGAACATCATTTCCCTGATACGGGAGGACATTGGGCACAGGCTTCAATTGCTGCTATGTATAAAAATGGGATTATCCAGGGGTATGAAGATGGCACATTCCGACCAGATCATTCTATTACACGAGAACATATGGCTGTGATGCTAGCACGAGCTTTGACACTTCCACCTGTTCGACCAGCTCTCCCATTCCACGATGTTGCGGTAGATAGTCCATACTATGATGCCATTTATCAGCTTCAAACAGCAGGGATTATAGACGGTGCAAATGGAGCTTTTCATCCACAAGCAGCGATGACGCGCGCTGAACTGGCAAAAGTGCTTGTGCTAGCACTTGGCTATGAGAGCGATGGCAACACAACCTTCCAAGATGTTCCTAATACGCATTGGGCACATAACTATATTGCCGCACTGGAACAACAAGGAATTGCGCTTGGAGATCAAGGAAAATTTAAGCCAAACGCCCCTGTTACACGCGCTGAATTTGCTACTTTTTTATATCGTGCATTTAAACAATAAATGGTAAAAGGCAGAAATGTGGTTAGCTCAACATTTCTGCCTTTTACATGTGTAGATAAAGACTGTTAATGGCCAAAAAACAAGTTGCTCATGTTATAATACTTTTATTGGAATTCATTGGATAGGAGAAAGCCATTGCTAAAAACCTTATATACTATTTTTGCTATTATGACTATATCATTAGGAGCTTATGGATTAATAACACGAGATTTTCACTTGAATTTTTTAATGATCTTCTTTATGGGGCTAGCGCTGTTTGTTTTAGCCATTAGAGAATTTCAACAACAACGTAAAGTGTACGGTTGGCTATTAATAATTGTATGTTTATTTTCAACATTTGTTTCCATCCAAAGCCTTGTCTTAACATGAAGCAGCATACATACGTATTTTTTGAAAAAGTAATCATAGAATTTCCGCTATTATCCATGTATAGTAAGGGGGAAGGGAGATTTATCAATGAAAAAAATTTTACTAGTATCACTAACAGTCGTGCTTGGCATTATCCTTGCAGCATGTAGTGAAGATAAAAAATCCGATGAATTGGCAGAGGTTACAATACCTGCTACATTCTTTGAGGGTCAAGATATTGACGCGGCGATTGCCAATGCAAAACAAAGTGGAATAAAAGAAGTCATCAAGAACGGCGATGGCTCCGTCACATATAAAATGACGACAGCAGAGCATGAAGAAATGCTAAATGGTATCAAGGAAGGCATTCAAGGATCCATTAATGAAATGGAAAAAGGGGAAGACTTTCAATCCATTAAAAATGTAACCTATAATGATTCTTTTTCAGAGTTTACGCTAACTGTAAACAAGGAGGAATTTGAAAAGGGGCTTGATTCCATTGCATCCTTTGGGCTTGGTATAGCAGGTATGTACTATCAATTATTTAACGGTGTAGCCGTAGAGGATTATCAAGTAACAGTGAACTTTACAGACGAAGCAACGGATGAAGTCATTAAAACAATCGTTTATCCAGATGAATATAAAGAGCAATAAGCTTAACAAGGGCTAGGCAAAAAGTGAAAATCTTTTGCCTAGCTCTTTCCTTTACACCTTACAAGAAGAGCGATTTTAGAGGCGTTGTCTGTCCAATATTTATAAAGAATCTATCAGCCTACAGGTCTATTAGTGACTCAGTTGTACAACCGTCAATGAACGATTGGTATAACCAGCAAGCGGTGAGTTTGAGGATACACTAACGCCCACTTGATCACCCGCAGCCAATTCTGCCTGCACAACATATGTGGAACTACTTCTATTGAGAACGTTAAAAAGTGCTAAGCCTTGAAGAAAAATAGGTGCGCCATTCACGGTAATGCTAGCTGTAAAAAAAGATTGTGTAGGATCAGGCTCGGATGTAGCGACGGCATTTAGTGATACTGTAATTTGATAGACACCGCTTTCCATGACGACTAATTCATTACCTGTACCACTAACGCTCACATTACGCAAAGGTCCAGCGACTGAAAATGGCACAGGTGTTGCTGTAGAAAAAACAATTTCAGCCGTCTCGCCCCTTAATGAAACAAAGCCAAGAACATCAGCAGCAGGAGCCATCTCGGGATTGGACGTCGCAATAATTTTTGGATAATAATTTTTAGCACTGTCACAGCAACATTCATTTTTACGGGTAAATGACATATGTCAAACCTCCTTCCTACCATCTATAGTATGTATAGGCATAGAAAGAGGAAATGATTATTCACTCTATACTTGTTACTTTTATGATGAAAATCGAAAACTGGAACATTAATCCTAAAATTAAACAAAATGGTAACATTAATAGAACACTATTTGGAATGTTACAACGATGGAGTAATTAGAATAAAAGGTTTAATCTTCAACCAGTTACAGAAATTCCTGAAGGTGATCCCTCTTGGATTCGATTGAAGAGGCAGCCATTTACTTGGAACGAGGGCATAGTGGCACAAGCACTATAAATGATCATGCTCCTTCTGATCACCAAATTTCACCACCGGCACAGAGTGAAACAATTAGTAGAACAGCTAATTTTAAAACGATAAGAGAGGCTTATCCAGTAACAGCCATTACCTTTGTAAGATTACCGAATAGCTCAATTGATCTTATTCATGTATCAACTAGTATTGCTGGAATTGCATCTTGAAGTTGGTCACCTAGTGCTTATACAATGAAAAGACTAGATGGAAGGAACGTTAAGCAATATCATCTCTGTGAACGGTCGGATAAGAGAATATAATTATTCTGAAAATGCCTATGTTGAACTTTAAAGCACCCTAAGCTAAAACTCCTTGTAATCGTAAAATATGTTAAAATGGGCAATAGTATAGATGGGGAGGAATTGTTTTGGTAACCGAAAAAAGCTTAAGAACTTGTGACAAAGGTCATCAGTATTATAAAAGCACGGACTGTCCAAGCTGTCCTGTTTGTGACCAAGAAAATAAACCAAAAGATGGCTTTCTGTCAAAGCTTAGTGCACCCGCAAGAAATGCACTGCTATATGAGGGTATTGATACAGTGGAGAAGCTATCCATGTATACAGAAAAGGCTATTTTACAATTGCATGGAATTGGTCCAGCTTCCTTACCTGTTATGAGAGCATCGCTAGAAGTGGAAGGATTATCATTTCAACCAGCTACTGCAAGGAGGAAAAATAAGATGACAAACAGCAAAGAGCTATCAGCACAACAGCGCGAGCAATTACTGCAAACTTTACAGGCACGCTTTGAGAAACATACAAGCCGTCACGAGGGGCTTGAGTGGACAAATGTGCAGGCAAAACTTGAGGCGAAGGAGGACAAGCTATGGTCGCTTTATCAANTAGCGCTGTTTGTTTTAGCCATTAGAGAATTTCAACAACAACGTAAAGTGTACGGTTGGCTATTAATAATTGTATGTTTATTTTCAACATTTGTTTCCATCCAAAGCCTTGTCTTAACATGAAGCAGCATACATACGTATTTTTTGAAAAAGTAATCATAGAATTTCCGCTATTATCCATGTATAGTAAGGGGGAAGGGAGATTTATCAATGAAAAAAATTTTACTAGTATCACTAACAGTCGTGCTTGGCATTATCCTTGCAGCATGTAGTGAAGATAAAAAATCCGATGAATTGGCAGAGGTTACAATACCTGCTACATTCTTTGAGGGTCAAGATATTGACGCGGCGATTGCCAATGCAAAACAAAGTGGAATAAAAGAAGTCATCAAGAACGGCGATGGCTCCGTCACATATAAAATGACGACAGCAGAGCATGAAGAAATGCTAAATGGTATCAAGGAAGGCATTCAAGGATCCATTAATGAAATGGAAAAAGGGGAAGACTTTCAATCCATTAAAAATGTAACCTATAATGATTCTTTTTCAGAGTTTACGCTAACTGTAAACAAGGAGGAATTTGAAAAGGGGCTTGATTCCATTGCATCCTTTGGGCTTGGTATAGCAGGTATGTACTATCAATTATTTAACGGTGTAGCCGTAGAGGATTATCAAGTAACAGTGAACTTTACAGACGAAGCAACGGATGAAGTCATTAAAACAATCGTTTATCCAGATGAATATAAAGAGCAATAAGCTTAACAAGGGCTAGGCAAAAAGTGAAAATCTTTTGCCTAGCTCTTTCCTTTACACCTTACAAGAAGAGCGATTTTAGAGGCGTTGTCTGTCCAATATTTATAAAGAATCTATCAGCCTACAGGTCTATTAGTGACTCAGTTGTACAACCGTCAATGAACGATTGGTATAACCAGCAAGCGGTGAGTTTGAGGATACACTAACGCCCACTTGATCACCCGCAGCCAATTCTGCCTGCACAACATATGTGGAACTACTTCTATTGAGAACGTTAAAAAGTGCTAAGCCTTGAAGAAAAATAGGTGCGCCATTCACGGTAATGCTAGCTGTAAAAAAAGATTGTGTAGGATCAGGCTCGGATGTAGCGACGGCATTTAGTGATACTGTAATTTGATAGACACCGCTTTCCATGACGACTAATTCATTACCTGTACCACTAACGCTCACATTACGCAAAGGTCCAGCGACTGAAAATGGCACAGGTGTTGCTGTAGAAAAAACAATTTCAGCCGTCTCGCCCCTTAATGAAACAAAGCCAAGAACATCAGCAGCAGGAGCCATCTCGGGATTGGACGTCGCAATAATTTTTGGATAATAATTTTTAGCACTGTCACAGCAACATTCATTTTTACGGGTAAATGACATATGTCAAACCTCCTTCCTACCATCTATAGTATGTATAGGCATAGAAAGAGGAAATGATTATTCACTCTATACTTGTTACTTTTATGATGAAAATCGAAAACTGGAACATTAATCCTAAAATTAAACAAAATGGTAACATTAATAGAACACTATTTGGAATGTTACAACGATGGAGTAATTAGAATAAAAGGTTTAATCTTCAACCAGTTACAGAAATTCCTGAAGGTGATCCCTCTTGGATTCGATTGAAGAGGCAGCCATTTACTTGGAACGAGGGCATAGTGGCACAAGCACTATAAATGATCATGCTCCTTCTGATCACCAAATTTCACCACCGGCACAGAGTGAAACAATTAGTAGAACAGCTAATTTTAAAACGATAAGAGAGGCTTATCCAGTAACAGCCATTACCTTTGTAAGATTACCGAATAGCTCAATTGATCTTATTCATGTATCAACTAGTATTGCTGGAATTGCATCTTGAAGTTGGTCACCTAGTGCTTATACAATGAAAAGACTAGATGGAAGGAACGTTAAGCAATATCATCTCTGTGAACGGTCGGATAAGAGAATATAATTATTCTGAAAATGCCTATGTTGAACTTTAAAGCACCCTAAGCTAAAACTCCTTGTAATCGTAAAATATGTTAAAATGGGCAATAGTATAGATGGGGAGGAATTGTTTTGGTAACCGAAAAAAGCTTAAGAACTTGTGACAAAGGTCATCAGTATTATAAAAGCACGGACTGTCCAAGCTGTCCTGTTTGTGACCAAGAAAATAAACCAAAAGATGGCTTTCTGTCAAAGCTTAGTGCACCCGCAAGAAATGCACTGCTATATGAGGGTATTGATACAGTGGAGAAGCTATCCATGTATACAGAAAAGGCTATTTTACAATTGCATGGAATTGGTCCAGCTTCCTTACCTGTTATGAGAGCATCGCTAGAAGTGGAAGGATTATCATTTCAACCAGCTACTGCAAGGAGGAAAAATAAGATGACAAACAGCAAAGAGCTATCAGCACAACAGCGCGAGCAATTACTGCAAACTTTACAGGCACGCTTTGAGAAACATACAAGCCGTCACGAGGGGCTTGAGTGGACAAATGTGCAGGCAAAACTTGAGGCGAAGGAGGACAAGCTATGGTCGCTTTATCAAATGGAGGAAACGGGCGGTGAGCCTGATGTTGTCGGCTATGATCAAAAAACCGATGAATATACATTTTATGATTGCGCAGCAGAAAGTCCTAAAGGTCGTCGCAGTGTTTGCTATGACCATGAAGCATTGGAGGCACGCAAAAAGCATAAGCCTGAAAACAGTGCAGTGGGCATGGCAGCCGATATGGGCATCGAGCTATTAACAGAGGAACAATACCGGGCATTGCAGCAGCTTGGTGAGTTCGATCTAAAAACATCAAGCTGGGTGCAAACACCTGATTCGATCCGAAAGCACGGAGGAGCCATCTTTTGTGATCGTCGCTATGATACGGTCTTTGTCTACCACAATGGCGCAGATTCCTACTATGCTGCAAGAGGCTTCCGCGGCTCTCTAAAGGTCTAAACATGTAACGCGCTAACAAAAAGTTGTTGGCGCTTTTAAATTAATTTGTATGATGAAATATATCACCATGAATTTCTTTGAAAGCTCTATGCGTGGAGCCATAGGAAAGGGCTGCTCTATATAAGAAAAGGGGAATAAGCTTTTTTTCTTTCCCTCCACTTGGATGTGGAAATAGAGGATTCGATAAGAGAAATAAGTAAAAGCAGATAGTTATCTCCCCATCGAAAGATGAGCTAAGTCTAGGAAGGTTAGCATATTTAAAGCGTTGAATTGACGAATATTAGAGCCCTCCCTCCTTAACAGAAGAAGGGCTAGCTCAACAAATGACGAAGAAATATTTTGTCTATCATTAGTTATTAACATAAAAAGAACACCGAGGATTGTTGCAGACACTCGCTAACAAAGCTACTTATTTAACGGCAACAGTATTTTTGATAATCACTTTGCTAAATATTGAAGCTAAAACTTGTTGAAACAGCATACCGAACACAACAGGCATAGCCACTTTACCTGGAAAGTATGTTGTCGCAACAATAACACCAACAGCAATATTTCTCATGCCACCTGTAAAGACAAGGGTCGTCATTTGTGGGCCATCTTTTAATAGATAGCGGCCGATAAGGTAAGCAAACGTATAGCCTGAGACCGCAAGTAAAAATACTAAAAGGATCACGAAAAATAGATGGAAGTTAATATCCTTTAAGTAGGGAGCAATGGCACTACTATTAATCAAGATGACCGCAAATAAACATAGCTTAGAAAAAGGAGCAAGCTTCTTGCCAAATTTTTTTGGTATTTCTCCTTTTGACAGTTCATTCACCAAGATACCTAAAATCGTAGGTAACACAATCATCCACAGCAAGTTCAAAAT
Organism: Lysinibacillus macroides; assembly: GCF_001281525.1. Classification (GTDB taxonomy): domain Bacteria; phylum Bacillota; class Bacilli; order Bacillales_A; family Planococcaceae; genus Lysinibacillus; species Lysinibacillus macroides. The sequence goes on from NZ_LGCI01000005.1 coordinate 1,341,241, forward strand.
CAGCGATGTCACATCCAATTCAATTTTTTCACCCGACACAATATAGAGGATAAAAGGTAAAATGAATGGCGCAAGCAGTGTGTCAATTAAAATAATCGCTAAGCCCAAAGGTAAGTGTCCTTTACAAATATTGATCCAAATCACACTCGTTACGCCTGTTGGAAGGGCAACAGCTAAGACAAAGCCAACCGTTAACAAATGATCGTCAAAGATAACGGTGGATAAAAAATAAGCCCATAAAGGCATCAAAAGATGAAGAAAAAGAATAGAGAATAAAATAAGCACGGGATGCTTCATAAAAATTTTTATATCCTTAAATTTCATCGTTAAGCTTCCTGCGAATGTCATAAAAGCAAATAGCCATGACACAAGGAATAATAAATGCTGACCAACGCTTTCTAAAAGCACACCCAAAACCAAACTTAACGGTGTCAGGATCGCAATGTATTTTTGAAGAAATTCATTCAGTTTTTCTAACATACAAAGACCTTCTTTTTTTATCTGATTTTATCACATCATTATAATATTAATCAGAGAATAGTAGGAGTATTTATAGCGGAAAAGCAGCAGATTTACCCTTGCTTGATGAAGGTTGACTAAGAATCCTGTGTTGAAAAACAGCTTTTTTTTCTCTATAGGAAATTAAAATTGTTTGTTGTTGTAACAACAATAGTGTACGATACATAGTATAAGTTATACAGTGTATGTCATATAGTAAGTGAAATTGAGGTGAGTGAATGAGTACGTTACTGAATTCATTAATGACAGAACTTAGGAGAGGAACACTGACATTAGCCGTTTTAAGTCAACTACGAACACCCCAGTATGGATATTCACTTGTACAATTATTAGAGGAATCGGGCATTAACATCGATCAAAGTACCTTATATCCATTGCTTCGTCGTTTAGAAAAACAGGAGTTAGTGACGAGTAGCTGGGAAACATCAGAGAGTAGACCGCGCAAGTATTATGTATTAAGTGAATATGGATTAGACGTCTTTTTGCAATTGAAAAAAGAATGGATTAATAATTCAAAAGAACTCTATGCGTTACTAAAAGGAGATGAGGATAAAGATGAATCTGACTGATATTTATATTCAAGAAGTCACGCGGAGGCTGCCTGAAAAAAATCGTGAGGATATCGCACTTGAGTTACGATCAACCATTGGGGATATGCTGCCTGATGATTACAATGAGGATGATGTTAAGGATGTACTTGAAAAATTAGGGAACCCAGCAGCATTAGCGAGCGGTTATCGAGATCAACCCATGCATTTAATTGGCCCACGCTATTTTGATGTATACATTTCGTTATTAAAAATGATTATTCCAATTGCCGCTGTCATTGCAGTGATCTCGATGATTGCTGAATATTTTATTGGTTTTGGTGGAGAAGAAGCGGTTCTTAATGTTGTCATCACGATGATCAGTGAAGGAATATGGAGAATCATCGAAGTCGGCATACATGTCTTTTTCTGGCTAACACTCGTATTCGTCATTTTGGAACGAACAGATAAAGGAAAAGAGCAGCATCCATTATCAGCAAGTCTTAAAAAATGGACCCCAGAGGATTTGAAAACCGTCGTTTATATTCCGAAGAAAAAAGCCATTACCAAGCTCGAAGTATTTGGCTATTTAATGTGGACGGCCATTTGGGCAACTTTTTATTTTTATGCAAATCATCTTTTAGGTATATATGAAGGTGGTGGAGAGGGTCTCAAGTTTGTAATGCCAGCTTTAAATCAAGATGTTTTACTTCGTTATTGGCCCATTGTGATCGTTGTCATTGCTCTCGAAATTGGGTTAGCTCTTTACAAACTACTGAAAGGGCAATGGACGAAAAAAGTGGCAATCTTTCATACAATTGTGGAGCTTTTCGCAACCGTTGTATTCATTGTGATCATCAGTAATCCGAATTTAATGAACCAAGAATCTATCACGTACATGAGTAATTTATTTACCACATCAACTAAGCAATTTGAAATATGGATAATTGGTGGCATTATCATCATATTTGTTGTATATGCGGCAATCAGTATATTCGATGGCTTCCGTAAGGCTCGAATCCGTTAATTCATCGTTGTTTATAAAAGAGTAGAACTTGCTCAATTAGTACGCATAGATTTAGCAGTCTTTGATCTTCCACAATACCATCTAACTTAAATCATTTTAGTTATCCCAAAAAAGTATACTTTACTTAAAGACGGACTTCAGAGAGATCCATCTTTTTCTTTGAATTTAAAGAATCATAGATGGGCTGAATTCCGTAAAACAAAATCAGGTGTGTAGTTACATTTGTGCCTTGTTCACCTAGAAAAAGGTTGTTCGTACCTTGGGAAAGCAGTGCTAACGAATGCGAAAGAACATGATCAGGGCAAGCTAGCTTGAAGTTCTCGTTGATGATAAGGGGTGCATGTACGTGTTTGACTGAGGTTACTTAGATTATGAGCGCTTTGACCGCATGACAGATGTACTGTCTCAAAAACGACAGTTAGTACCCTATTCAATGGCTTTTTAAGCATTAGAGTGCTTTTTAGTCGAAATTAAAGGATAGACAAGGAAATAAAATAAGCTATCTTTAGAGCTAGGTAGAAAATTGTAAAGGAAATAGCTTTATTGGCGTGGTTAGATGAGAATCCAAGAATTAAAAATAAATATGGATAGGAATCTTATTACTGATATAATGGAATTACCTTACATTTGTGTGATTATATTGTCGCGAGGTAAAGCCAAAGTAGCTGATCCTCCAACAATTTTCCTAATCTGAAATTGTCACATATCAAGGGTGGATAAAATAAATTAGAGGAGAAGAGGGTGATGAGTTTTGAAAGAAAGAATTATAATTGAAAACATAGAAGAAGGGCTTGAAAAGTATAAGTATTATGATTCATATAAATATAATATGGATTATTTAATGGATCAGTTAGAGAATATTGAAAAGAGATTTCGTGTCCAAGAAGAAGCTTTTAATAAAGAAAGTGATAAAAGGGAAACAGCAATTTTTCCTGCACATGTTTTCTATAAAATGCAACCAAGTATAGTTGCACCTGCTTACAATTTGAATCAATACCTTACAAAGCTAAATGAGTATACAGTTTACTATAATTTCGGTGAACGTGAAAAATTAAAAAAAACAGAAGTTGAGCTAAATATATATGTAAATCAGATTTTTATTTCTATAAAGACGTTATTGGATAGGTGCGTAAGTCTTTTTACTTACTATATAAAAGGTGTATCAAAAGATAGTACTTTTGGACATATTAAAGCAAATGGTACAGCAACTGGTTTAATAAACAAAATAATTACTATTAAAAAAAAGCCAAATGATGTGGATAAAGAAAAAGAACCATTGTTGGACTATATTTATGAACAGTATAATGAATGGATTAGAATTGCAGTTGGCCCAAGAGATATGATTATTCACTATAATGATTTTTACACTAAATATCAGCACCCAATCGATGGAAGAATTTTTCCTGTCCACTTAGAAATCCGCACTTTTGATGATCCTTATATCGATGGAGAGTATGTTGAACCGTGCGATTATAATTACAAAATTTTATACCAAAAAATTCATCAATTATATGAATTTTTCTTTACAATTACAGCTACACTAAGTCATCCAGCTTATAAAATTTCGTTATCTAAGATGCATTATATTTAAAGTTATGTGGATATAATTTTAATATGGTGAAATTAATAAATAAGGTAATCCTACTATCTTATTTCAAATTTTCGGAAATTTCAAAGAATCACACTTTTGTTATTAAAGACATTAGTTAAATATTAGAGATTTATGAATGATCAAAATAAAAAGACAGAGTTGATGCTACACATATTGTAGATTGACTCTGTCTTTATGTTTTAGTACCAATAATATTTGAGAAAATAGTCAAGATAAATGAGGTGCTATTATGTCAGCGGGGAAAACGGATATATCAGAAATCATTGTAAATACAGCAGCTATTGCTAAAATGCTCAATTTGACTGAAACACGTATCCGCCAACTTATTGAAGTAGGTGTTATAAGTCGTGCTGGAGAAGAGGAGGATATAATGAAATTTACAATCAAAGAAACGAAGGAAGCCATCCGGGATTATATCGAGCAAGCTATTGACAAAAAAGTAATTGATAAGTCTTGGTTAAATAAATTTGATAAAAGTGAAATGACAAGGGGTGATTTTGAAGTTTTAGAAATCATTATTTCTCAATAATAACATTTAATAACAAAGCCCAGATGCTCATATCACAGTGAGTACCTGTCCATTTATATGGTCTGTCTTTAGCCTACAATCCCTCTATCCCCTCTGTAGGTGTTAATATCTCTGTTTGCATATCATCTCTTTAAATATGATTTATTGTCTATTGATAAAAAACGCAACCGTTGCACTTTTTCAAAACTCGAATTCTGAAAAACTAAAAAAGTAACGAAAAAGTAACAAAAATCCCGAAACTATCCGAAACCTGCTGAAAATCGAAACATTATACATTCCCAAGAAACCTTGCTATAATTGCATTTGTGAATACATATGAAAGAGGGCGAAGAGATGAACGCTTATGATGAATATATGAAGCAGGTAGTGAAGCCGATGCGTGAGGAGCTTGTGGAGGCTGGTTTTACAGAGCTAACGACTGCGGATGCGGTGAATGAATTTATGGCAGAGACGAAGGGGACTTCGTTAGTGGTGATTAACTCGGTTTGTGGTTGTGCGGCAGGGCTTGCGCGTCCAGCAGCGCGTGAGGCGATTGCAGCGGTGAAGCCAGATCACCTTATGACGGTGTTTGCGGGGCAGGACCCAGAGGCGACGGCGGCGATGCGTGGTTATTTTGAGGATGTGCCACCAAGCTCACCATCCATGGCGATTTTAAAGGATGGGGAATTGGCGTACTTTATCCCACGTGAGCAAATTGAGGGGTTCCCTGTGGAGCAAATTGTGGCTCATTTAACAGGTGTGCTAGAGCAAACATGCACGAAATAATAACGATTGTGACGACAGCGGGCAGACCAGACGAGTTATCGATGGCGCTCGCTGCTTTTGCATGTAAAGAATTGGGCGCTCCATTTGAGGCGCGAAATAAGCGTTCGATTCGGAAGATGTCGCAGGAATTACAGGCACATGTAATTGTTGCAGGGAAACATCGCTATGATTACTATGCCTATGGCGCACAGGAGCCGTTTTTCTTTCATCCTAATTCGGCCGCATTTCGCTTAAAGCGGGTAGCGCGTGGTGAGCGTGAGCCATTTTTAGAGGCAGCACAGCTTCAACAGGGTGATACGGTGCTGGATTGTACGCTGGGACTAGCAGCGGATGCCATGCTGGCAGCTTATGCGGTTGGGGCAACAGGGCATGTTGTCGGGCTAGAGGCAAATGCGAATGTGGCGTTTATTGTGAAGCAGGGGATGGAAAGCTATGATACATCCGAGCTGCCATTAACTGCCTGTATGCGACAGATTGAAGTCGTGCAGAAAGAGGCTGTACATTATTTACAAGCATTGCCAGATCAATCGTTTGACGTTGTTTATATGGACCCGATGTTTGAGGAAACGATTGAAGAGGCGAATAATTTTCAAGCGTTACGGCAGGCTGGAGAGCATATGACATTAACGAATCAGTGGGTTATGGAAGCAAAGCGGGTAGCGAGAAAACGTGTTGTGTTAAAGGCATATTTTCGCTCGGAATGGTTTGCACACTATCATTTTCAGCAATATAAACGAGCAACAGCAAAATTTCATTATGGTGTTTTAGAACTGGGAAGTACGTGATGAAAACAGAATTACCTACGAGTTTAACTGCATGAAGCTTTTAGTCCTTGGGAATATGAAATGATTATTCCAATGTGTGAACGGGATTCAGTCAACAGTGATGGCTATAGAGATGAGGATAACAAAAATTATTATTACTATTTCTTATTGAGTAAAATAAGAGGGATGAGTGTAGCGTATTTTATCAGTTGATAGAGTGGTATCAAATTGTATCAAGATTATATTAGGTAATACCTATATCAAAGATTGGGGGCATGCTCTTAAAGAACATACCCCATTTTTGAAGCTGATTAACTAATTGCGTACACATGTACGATAAATGAAGAAGATGCGCCACTTGGATCTGCGATATAAAGAGAACGAATAGATTTTACGGCTGTTCGATTGCCGTTTAAAACATCTTTAAAGATAACAGGGTCTGTAGCGGCAGATTTATCTTGCATCACATTAAATGAGATGAGATCTGGATCGCCCCCGCCTTCAATTTCCCAAACTAATGCTTTTGTTCCTTGAGGGAGACCCTCTGTACTAAAATTCCCACTGGAACGATGTTTTTGTCCACTTTGAGGCCCCTTTTCAGATGTCACACTAGCAATTAACTGTTTTGTTGATAATGTCATTAAAAAACCCTCCTGATATTTGTGTTATTTTAAAACTACATCATTTGAATTAAAGAATCTTACCAATCAGGCTCGACTTTTTCACGATAAGTCAGATAGCAAATTTATGATTTAGCTTCCACAGTAAGGTGCCTTTGCTAAAGATTAGGTAAAAATCGTCATTCCATATATATATATTACTAGTTTTCTTAATAAATACCTAAAATAGGATAAAAATTCAAAAAATATTTTTTTCTACTGGATAGAATAATCAATATAGTAGATCGATGCGCTTTTTTAGTAGCCTTACAAGTTCTTTTCTTCAATTTATGTTTAACATGCTACTAGGTAATATTTTTTAATGATAAATTGGCCCATATGCATTCCTTGTTCCCCGTGAGTTTACAGCGTTTTTACTTTTAGCAGACAGTGTGTTATAATGAGTTTGTGCTATTTTAGGTAGCATATTTCCGTAATCTGGCATTCTGCTTTTGTTTTTGAAGATACTTATTCACACTGGCGCATGCTTTGGGGCTGCAAGGACGCAAAAGATGGTAGGGTTTGCGTTGCTTAAGTTAGAAGGCACACAGTGGAATTTTACCGCGGTGATGAAACAACATTGTTTCGAGATAATTATTCCCCAGATGATTGGGTTGAGACTCTTACAATTTACGAGAATGTTACCTATAAATACTAAAGGGGTAGTTTCGCAATGGCGAGGCTACCCCTTGTCTAATACTAGGGCTTCCTTTTTTTAGCTGGTATGCATTGCCGTTTACGCCGATTGTTAAATACGTAATAATAAAGACAAACAAAGAAAAGGCGAGGGATTTTTATGGAAACAACTATTTTGGCACAATTAACGGCAAAGGCTAGCGCACAGCAAAAAAGCTTAACGCAATTGATAACAGCCTATTGTCAGGAAAGGCTACTATATCGCTTATCCGCATCATCCTACGATGACCAATTTTACGTAGATGGCATGATGGAAGATGTCATACTACCTTTAAGAAAAATCACGCTATTAGCTAGGGCAAATGCTCAGCAAGTCAATATCGCAGAGCAGGCTTTCAAGGAAATTTGTGCGATGGAAGAGGTAGAGGATGGTATTATATTTTTAGGGGATGAGTTAGCAAGCACTGTAAACGCTACTAGTATTCAACTTACAATTCCTGCTAGGTTGGCTCAAGTAACGATATACATAGACGTAATAATAGCCTTTCATAACAATAGGCGAGTAACACCAAAAACTATGATTTTTCCAACCTTGCTAGATATGAAACCAGCTGTGCTGTATACATACCCAGTAGAAATGGTGATTGCGCAAAAATTTCTAGCACAGAATGAAACGGCTATTTGTCAGTTGATCCAGACGCAAACGATCGAAGGACGTGCCTTACAGGGGTATATCGAGGAACTGCTGGATCAACAACGTCTGTCAATTGCAGCCTATCAGCCCCTTACATACAAGGAGGCATTAAAGCCCTTTTTCGATGCTATATTGACAGAAGATGAGTGCTTTAAGCAATGGGACTATCATAAACAGGCTTGGCAATAATTAGTGAAAGCCCGCGAACTACAGCCTGTTCGCGGGCTTTGCCATGTAAAATATACATATGTGGCTTCTAACAAAATATAACTGCTCGTTGACAAGCAAGACGAAGAGCTATAACTTTTGGCTTCAGTCGATAAATTTAACATTGATAAGCTTAATTATTCATATCTTTTACACCTAGGCTGGATTCATTTGGCATCTCAGGCATCATGGGTATGGAGAGTCTTTCAGGTGAGGGCGTCACATTTAATTTTCCCCTATTTCTACTTGGAAGATTTATCTAATATATGTTGTATCTAATTTAAAGTTAAATTAAGCATTATGATAGCCCATTTCAACAAACTTTCTACATTCAGGGTATTTGTTGATATCGTAGTCTGGTACAGGGAATAGTTTCCCGCAATCTACCCATAACGTTTCTAATGCTTTGGCAAATGCATTTTGGTACGCTTGATCACGAACAATTAGAAAAGCAAGTGCTTCCCTAAATGTCTGATTAGAACTCATTTGTTAAATACGTGTCTTTTGAAGTACACCCATTGGCTCAAGTACTAAATTATCCAATAAATCGACAATCAGATTTTCATGTACATACACCCACGAGATTACCTGCAGCATCTACAGGAAAAGAGGAAATATAATGGTGTGGATTTGCATGTTTAACAGCCTTATCCAAAGGTACTTGGTCCATACCGTTATTGCCTAGTGCAAAGGATTCCCCAGAATCATGATTAATTTGGTTTGTATAAGCTCAACATACGTAATTTTCTCTAAGAAAACAAGCATGATATTGGATTTCTTTACCTCCAAAATTAAAGCTTTGAAAAAAAGTGCTGCATCATAGTTCTTATTTCACCATAATGCCCACCAAGTATTTCTTGTATGACACATGCTGCATGTGAATCCGGTTTAGCAGGTTTAATAAATTAATTCTTCTTTATAAAAACCCTTTTACATTCCCCCGATTCGTGGAACTAGTCTTTATTTTTCAGGATAATTAACATGTAATGGCGGTGGTACAAGCCAGCCCTTATTTTTGTTCAAACGTAAAAGCTTAGCACCAAGTTGAGCCTTTGCCATATGGAATTGCCCATACATTAAGGTGATATCTTCGCGAGTAGAGGTACCCATTGCTTGGCTACATGCCACTAATCCAGCGGCTATATCAGCAGAGAGAGCAGCACTTATTTCTGGATCATTAAACTTAGCACCTGGAGGAATATCTTCCAGTCTTGCTACAGGTCGTTCAGGTGAAGCTGGAGGTAATGCAATACCATTTGTTTTTAGAATTTTTTCTAATTGTTTTACTTCTTCCCTACATGTGTCGATGATATCCTCAATAATTTTTTTAAGCTCATCATCACCCGCATGATTATAAAACGTTTGATAGCCAGAAATCATCCCATAGTCTGCAATTAAACTTGACCAAACACTAAATACCTCCCCATAATGCAATGGTTCGTCTTTTGGATTTCCACCAAGAATACCCATACATACACATCCTTTTCTTTTTTTCGCCATGAAAGCCATGTTAGTATGGTTGAAAAAAGAAGTAAGATTCACTTTTATCTAAAATAGTTAAGGTAGGGATAATAAAAGAAGCCACAGAGAGTAAAATCTCTGCAGCTCTTTAAGTAGTGAGACACTACGTACTGTTATAATGGCTGTTAATCGGCTATTTATACGTCACTTAGATAAAAAGTTAAACGTATAGATCTTGGCTATCAGGACACTTTAAGGCATATTGGGGTGAGTGCTTTGACAAAAGAAAAGGAATGAATTAGAGCAAGAGGAAATAGCAATGGAGTTTAATCCTGAAGAACTAGAAGTAACGGAAGAAAAAAACAAAAAGAAAGAGCAACAATATAATAATGAAGAAAAATAATGGAACGTTCATTATGCCGCAGCCTTTGGGTTGTAGTGCTTTCATAATATAAGGGATTAAAGCTTTAGCGCCATCGTTAAAGGGTAGACTTGAATTTATGGAGGAAAGAAGGTAGAAGATGGACACGGATTTGAATTATGGTGAGGATTATAAATTTATTCCGGCTACTTCTGTTGGGAGTGGTGTAGGTATAGAGGTGTTACCTGATTTATATCAATACACGATTCAAATTGTAAACATTGTGCTTTATGGCGATCCAGGCTCGAAAGAATTTGTGCTGATTGATGCAGGGATGCCAAAAAGTGCAGAGGAAATCATTTCAGTAGCTGAAGACCGTTTTGGACCTAATTCGCAACCGAAAGCAATCATTCTCACTCATGGTCATTTTGATCATGTTGGAGGCATTATTGAATTAATTAAGCATTGGGATGTCCCTGTCTATGCCCATGCTTTGGAAATGCCCTATTTAACCGGACAACAAAGCTATCCAGAACCTGACCCTACGGTAAGTGCTGGCATGGTGGCAAAAATGTCACCTATGTTTCCAAATGAGGCTATTCATTTAGGTGCGTACATCAAAGAAATTCCTTCGGATGGATGTATTCCATATATGCCAGGTTTTCGCTGGCTACACACCCCAGGCCATTCACCAGGTCATATTTCATTGTTTCGTGAGCAGGATGGAGCCCTGATTGTGGGAGATGCATTTGTGACGGTTAAACAAGAATCTCTTTATAAAGTTTTTACCCAGACAAAGGAAATTAGTGGCCCACCTCAATATTTAACGACGAATTGGCAAGCTGCTCAAGAATCTATTGAGAAATTAGCTGCATTAAAGCCATCTGTTGCGATCACGGGTCATGGCTTACCAGTAAAAGGTGAAGAACTTACAAGAGACCTGAAGAAGCTTGTCGATCATTTTGAACAAATCGCTCTGCCAAAGCAAGGTAAATATTTAAACTAAGAACATAAGCGTCTAACGAAATAAGTTTGGTGGGGGATATACCTACCAAACTTTATGAATTGGTTAGTGTAAGAATTTTAATGAATACCTAGAACCCGAAAACGTAGGATGCTAGTTTGCGAAAAAATGGCAGCTTGGACCGTTGAAGCATGATCGGAAGCAGGACATTCATATAGCTAGAGAATACATAATGACTTTCAATAGATTCCAGCTTTCTATAAAGTGGATTGGAATAAAGTCTAAACCTTTGATTCATGGGTGCTTACTTTTGAGGGGAAATTTGTAGAAACTTGTTTCAATTTATGGTTGATCTGCTTATTATTATGATGGAGGTGATAATCAGATGTATAGTAATACAGCAAATATGCTTAAACAAACTTCAAATCTCATACATGCGTTGAATAAATTAAAACAAAACCTATCTTTTGTAAAATCTTATGCGAAGCACGATAAAATATTAGCACTTTATTTTTTTAATAATGCCTATAGTGATTTTAATTTATTCAAAACCATTTATTTATCTGTAACACCTGGTGATCAAAAAATCGATGGATTTTTACAATCCTATGAAAAAATTTTTGTAGAAGTAAATAAATACTTAGAATCCTTTACTGAAGATCAATTTCACAAAGAAGTGATGTTTGCGATTACTGAAGTAGAAATGTATTTATTGAATCTGATAGATATATATAGATAAACCCACTAGCGTCGCATTGACTATTTTAATGCGATGCTAGTGGGTTTTTGCATAAAATAATGACTCATCATTTACACGAATTTAAAATTAATTAGCCCCATCTCTAATTTTTACTAGTCCCCCAAAATTTCTATTTATTGTTCTTTGATAAGTGTGAAGATTGGAATGTCAACACTAATTTGAACAAATCCTTTAAGGGCGATTTTGTTCTGAAGTGGCTTGACATGGAGCCTCTGTGGGCATGATTCTTGCGCCAAGGAACCAACTTCATAGAACTGGCTCTGCCAAACGGAGGCTATCATGCCCACCACTCCATTCTAGTATATTTAAAATTGAAAAGTAAGAATTATATGGAAATAAATATTATTGTATAGTAGTATTTTTATAAAAAGGGGTGGGGTATGTTGAAAAAATTGGTGTAATAGTATGTTTATTATTAAGTTGCTTTTTTCTAAATGAAGAGAAGTCGTATGCACAAAATCAAAGTTTAGCAGATTTCGATTACACAATAATAAAGTATACTGTAAAGGTTGAAGAATCTGGGGCAACGGTAAAAGAATTACCCTCTAAATCGTCAAAGACTATTGGTAAAATACAGGGGGGAGAATTTGTGATTTCTAACCATGTGGCCGAGGGTGGGTGGATACCTATTGTATTTAATGGGCAATATGGTTTTATTGAAATAGGTCGGCTTGAATTTTACTTACCTACCACAATTAGTAAATCAGATATGACAAGTGGTGTAGTAGTGAAAGAGCAACCAACATCAGATAGTAATACAGTAGGAACACTTAATTACGGTATACTAATGGATAATTACGGAGAGGTTGAGAATGGCTATTCCTATGTTCAATATGGAAATATTATAGGCTTTGTGAAAACAAGTTTTATTACTAACCCTAAGCCTGTAGTGAAATATATTAGCAATTCAACGGACTATATAGATTCATACTTAATCGCAAGTAAATTATATGGAAGCGCAGGATTACTTCGAAGCGGGATCAAGGTTCATGTATATGGATCAGTTGATGGTTGGTCTTATATTGATGAGTATCCTGATGACGGAGAAATTAATGGAATATATATCGGATCAAAATATTTAGTAGATAAAATGAAACCAAATTAAAGAATAATGTAGTTAGTTGGGCTTATCAGAACAAACATGACCGTGATGGTTATACTTATGGGCTGTTTCGAAATAAGATTATCTCAATTGAGGTAATCTTATTTTTTATATAAACAAAAATCTCTTTCTAAAGTTTCTATCCAGACAAAAGGAATCAGAGGTTCACAAGGAAGGTTATCAAAAGTAGTGACAGGTTAGCTTTTACTATTGTTGGGAGTATTTGTGCTTTGACGCGATGTAGTTTGCAAAGAGTATTAAACAACAGTTTGAAAAATGTGATTTTATGTAAATCCTTAACCAAAAACAATAAAGGGCCACTTTGGCAAAAGTGACCCTAAGTCCTAAAATAGGAGAAATCAGCTAAAAGTGATGGTTTTGTATGTCAGCATTAAACTTGTGTTACTAATTCTACTGCTTCTATCACTAATGGAGTGCCTGCTGTGAGTGTACCAGTAATATCGTTAAATGTTAACTCCGTTTCAGAGATTGTATATAAATCACCTTCTTGTAAGACACCATTAATATAGAAATTATAGTAGCCATTCGTTACTACAGGGAAAGCAGTTGCAGCATTTCCACTATCATCTAAAAAGGCAGTTGCAGCAATGGTAGTTCCGTCTGTGATAGCTAAATTTGCTGCTAAAACATTAAAGAATCTAGTCGAAGAGCCAGTAACATTTACATGAATATTAATAATTGAAAGCGCCATTTTTTCACCTCCTTTCAAGAGCAGAAATGTTTATTGGAAGCCCAATGATTCTATAATAATCGGCGTTCCAGCAAAAATAGTGGCGTTAAATGGATTAAGGTTTAAGGAATCTGGAGTTACGTTATAGGCGCCACCCTCCTGCATAACGGCATTGATATAAAGATTGACGTAGCCATTAGGACGAAAAAGCGTAAATTCGGTTATGGGAGCGCCATTATCATCGGTAAATAAATGAGCCGGAAGGGTTGCTCCGTTTGTTAAATTAATTGCCTCTGTAACAATATAGAAATATCGATTGATGATAGGAATAATCGTTCCAGCAGGAGGAACGACGAGGGGAGGTTGAATAGCACCTATGTCAATAGCCCTTATACGAGACCAAACAACCCGATTATTTTCACAGCAACTGTCACAAGGCAACTTTTGGAGGTCCATTTTTTTCATTATTTTTCTCACCTCTCTTTCCAATATGTTTTTGACCCCGAAAGTCATAGGCATTTGTTACAGAGAAAGATGTTTAAAAAATAGATCTTGCTTTCATTACTATTTTATGAATTAAGATGGAAAGGTGATTGGCAATATGTCTATTAAACAAAGAGTATTTATATTCGGAAAAAAATCATTCATTATATGCAGAATATCCAATTGTTTATGGAAGTACAGGCATTTGGGACCTTAATTATCCCCATTAAAGAGTTATCAAGCTTTTCGAAAATGACACCAAACCCTGAAGAATTTTCGAAGGTTTTAGTAGAGAGGCCAACAGCATCTGTACATCCTATTTCTTTTGAAGTGCGCGACCATGAGAATGATCTGCATGGTCGTCATTTTTCATCTCCTTATTCAGAAACTATTGAAGATGCCAGCCTCTGGCGTGATGGAGGCATATTATAAAAAGTATGGAAAGATATGCGTTTGCCTACAACACTTATTGTTAAGCAAGGACACGAAATTAATAAAGATGGACAGGTATATGTAAAAGAAGAAAAGAGCCATTAGACATCTCTATTTCACGTACGGCTGTTTGTGTAAAGAATATTGAAATAGAATAGTCCTAAATATGAGTACATTCTTTAAAGAGTCTTTCTACAACTTGATGTAGGTAGGCTCTAATTTTTTACGGTGAAAATTAAGTGATTTTATTATCTCGATACACAATAGGAAATACAGATTATCCGACAATAAGATTAATATAATAGAATAATCTTAAAAAACATTCTACTAACACAAGAGATATTTTAGAAGTGAAAAGGAATTTAATGATATTCTTGATTTAGAGAAGAGGGTCTTGGGCAATTAATTAACAGAAAACCTACTCTGAAAGAAATAAAGATCGCAGCTGTTCAAGACTATTTATCTGTAGAAATATGATGGATTTTAAATTTTTTGGAAATTTTCAGAAAATAATGTTGAATTATTGGGAATAGATAGTATAATAAATATATAGTTTCAAATATGGTTAATAATCCCTTTGTTATAGAGATTTAGTAGCTAATAGTTGAAACTATAAAAAAACTAGGGAATGAGGAGATTTTATGATTAACATGATTCAATATTTAGAGCAAAATCCAGCATTAGTAACATTGTTAAAAGAAAAAAAAGCTTCTCTAATTGGTATGACAGCACTAGAGCAAAAAGCGATTTTGGATTCGTTTGATGAAAACGTATGTTCTCAAGATTTAATTTGGTTCTAAAGATCAATACAAAAAACGTTCTTTGGGTAGCTATAAGTTTTTATTTGATTATAGGGATATATTTGCTAAGTATAACTTATAGCTCGCCTTCTATAAATCTTAAAGTCCAAGAAAGAAATGGGCAATGGATTATAAAGGAACTATATTTTAAAGAATGGGCAGATCATCATCAAATAGCATTCGGAGACACAGTTTTAGAGGTCAATGATATCCAAATAGAAAATATTCCCAACCTAGAATATGAATCTATAATTAGAGAAGCAAATGAATTATTAATAAGAAAACAAGATGGACAAATATTAGAGGTAAAAATAGATCATTTAGATATTCCTCAGCAGTTTTATTATGTACTAGTAATTCCTGCTTGTTATTTTCTACTTAATTTATTTATCGTTTTATATTTGAACTATAGACAGAAAGATTCAAATTTAATTACATTACTTATTCTGTTTATTCTCCCTGTTTCTTTGGCATATGTGAGCGGTGGTGCTTCAGGTAAGCTATACCCTGTTGGTACCATTGTGAATCGAACGAGCATGTTATTATGTTTAGTAATATTAATACATTTTTTAAAAGAATATTTTCGATTTTTAAATTTAAAATGGATATTTTTAGAAAATTTGAAAATATTATATTTATTTCCTATGCTTGCTTTATTACTTAGTGTTATAAGCATAATTATTCCACATACAAATTATTATCATTCTTTTATTGTACTCGGTATTTTTTTCCTACTTTTAGTAGTAATATTAGGCATTATGATAGTAGGTTATTTAAAATATAAGATACCCCAATTAAAAATTTTATTGGACAGTGTCATTATTCCATTTTTACCGTTTCTTTTCATGTATGTATTACCCATGATTTTGTTTAATAGATATTTTCTTTCTCCTGAAGTTTGCTCTTTATTCCTAATGTTAATTCCTTTTAGCTTTATTTTCACACAGCTTACTGAACGGATCTTTGATATGGAGTATTATATTTCGAGGCTGCGTTATTATTTTAATTTTTCTTTTATCTTTACGCTTTGGCTTTTACTAGGGCTCTATTTTTTAACGGGCCTATCGTTGGCCCGCCTCACAGAGATTTTCCTTTTTACCTTTCTTTCGTTAATGGCACTGTTTTATATAAAGGAGCGGCTGGATTATCATAAGCGCAAGATTCTATTCTCTACCAAAGATGACTATATTCATCATCTGCATACTACTATCGATAGTATTGGTAGAGTGGTGAAAATTGAAGATTTGTTGGCACGATTTGCTCAGGAAGTGGCGCTACAGCTTGAGGTAGAACATGTTTCTGTGCTTACCTACGATTTTCACACTCATCAGGTTATCTTGAACAATCCATCCAAGGAATATATGGAGCACATTGATGAGGCATTGCTGGAACGATTAAGCTTAGGGGATATTCAAAAAACAGATTATTTTTACCTAGCCTTTATTCATCAGGATGCTCGCTTTAAACGAATTCTTGTCATCGACCATCGTCAAGCCATTTACCTGAAAGATGAGGAATTGCTCTGGCTTGAATTATTACTGTTATACTTAAATAATTTTATTGAAAATACCAAAATGATCGAGGAGCTTTTACAGCAGCTCAAGCATAAGAAAGCATCTGGTAATCAAGAATTATCATGGCTCAATAAATTACTATGGCTACGTTTTGAGGAAGAAAAATATCAATTGGCCCAAGAACTGCATGATACGATTTTACAGGAACAGCTTCATATCGCTAGAGAAATGGATGCGCTAGTACATTGGAAGGACGTAGAAATGATCCCGTCACAGCTTGAAAAGGTGCATGAACAGATGGTGATTTCCTTAAATGATTTAAGGGGATATTGTGAAAGCTTAAAGCCCCCCTTACTGGACACACTAGGCTTAAATGCAGCACTTAAAAAGCTAATTCAAAAAATTCATAAGCGTGTTGATTTTCTGTTAATCTATACGATAGATCGCCTATATTTAGAGGATGAACGTTTAAATTTAATGATTTATCGCCTGTTCCAGGAGCTATTAAACAATGCACTCAAACATGCCTATGCTAATACAGTTGAAGTGCATTTACTTAGCACGGAGGAAGGCTTTGAAATTCTTTATACAGATGATGGTATAGGCTGTAATATGGATGATATTAGACATGCTGACTCGATGGGCATTCGTGGTATGCAGGAGCGCGTTCAGTCGTTTAACGGGAAATTCATGCTAGATACGAAGGTTGGAGAAGGGATGACCATTCGCATACAAGTAAATGAGGTATAAAAAAGACTTATTTACAAATTGTAGTGTTGAATGTTCAAAATTAGTTGTTATAGGTCCCTTATGGTATAATTCATTACTGAGTCCATAAAAGGGCGACCAATTCTTAAGCAGTAGTGTAATTAGACGCTACTGCTTTAATTTTTCCAATGTCCCTTTCTGTGCAAAATTCAAAGCTCTCTCCCTTGCATTCAAAACCTCTGTAGAAATAATAAGTTATTTCGTACTCGTGTAGATTTGAAATAAAGTCATACCGTTTTCAATATAATTACTCAGATGGATATTTATAAGTCTTTAGGTGAGTGTGATTTATCAATTTAACCTCAGGTCCATAAGATATTTCATAGGTCATTTTATCCTTCCCTATGGAGTTATACTGAATGCCTGTAGGTTCAATTTCAAATGTAATTTGCAATATAAAGCCACGAAAATCATTTACTCTTCTCGTTTCGATAACTTCAATTTTCCAAGGAGTCACCTGGGGCGGAAAATCCTTGAAAATCTTCGGATAATAATAGCTACTCAAATCTTTTTCAATATAGGGAGTAAGCATAAGCATGAGCATATCCTGCATTCTAAGTTCGTTAGAGTCTTGAGTGGGTTCATTTATCCCAAACCCTGTCTTTGGAAGGAAAAATAAAACAAGAATCAGTAATATTATTAAAGAATATAATCCCTTTTTCACATATAATACATCTCTTTAAATTTTTTATATTATTAACAAATTCTTTAAAATTATGTAGTTAATAAATATAAAATTTATGAAAGGTAGGTGGGTACTTTCATCCAAATTGAACATTATTATAAATTTCCTCTAGGCTAAATGAATTTGCTATAAACAAATATTTCCTATAAAATGGAAAATTTCTTCTTTATTAATACTCACGAAATTAAAAATTCCGAATTTTAAATTTTTTTATATAAATAATGTTGTATACTATTATGAAGTTATAAACACTAAATCAAATTAACATAAAACATAGTATTAAATTACTTGTCTGCATTTATATTCTTATTTTCGTATTAATTAAATTATAAATTCAACTTCACTATCATAAAACTTTAAAAAATAGGAGAACTAAATTGAATAATAAAAAACTGTTTTTTATACGCTAATTGAATCAATTTCATAAATCGATTTTTTCAAGAGCTTAGACTGCTCCTGTGTCTGATTTTTGTTTTTTAAAATTTAAGCTGCGTTGTTTTGTAGCTGTAAACGTACATTCATCCGATCGACTGCTAATTTGCAGGCATTATAAATAAACGTCACAAGGTTGAAGTGCAGTTTAGCTTTTCTACCGGTTTTGTGACGGACGTTGTTTAACTGAAAAAATTGCTTTAAATAAGCATTTACTCGTTCGACAGCTGTGCGTTCCTTGTAAAGTTTCTTCCATAGCTCGGAGCCACGTGCTGGAAACGTGTATTTGCGGATATCGGTTTCACACTTGATTTTAAACACCTTTTGACAGAGCGAGTCATCACGTAATGGACAGGTTGCGCAATCTTTTGGACGTGTGAACTTAAGCGTTTGATACTTTTCATCAAAGCTGTCGTAACAGTAGCTATGTTCACGCACACAGGTTGGACGGAAATGTTCATCAAAACCGATCATTTCGCCCTCACGTCTTTTCACATATGGAATCACAGCTTTCATCTCTTGTATTGAAATCTGGCGGTAAATTGCTTCATAGTCATAACCTGCATCGAAAATAGCCGTTGTGAAATGGTTAGGCATGATATGGTTCATCTTTTTTAGTAACGGAATCGCCGCTTTACTATCACTCAGATTGCCGGAAGACATTAGACGCGCCACGATATATTGGCTTTTTGTCGAAACAGCTAAATGCCCTTTAAAGCCGTACCAGAATGTGTTTTTACCATCGCTGTTTTTCTTGATGCCCCACTTTGGTTCAATGGGGATGTCTTGCCATAGAGTCGTCAATGGAATGGTTAATTGTGCTTCCAACTTCTTTTCAAAAGTCGTTTGATTCGCTTCAAGTTCTGCTTGTTCAGCGAGCCAGGCAGCACGTTCTTCTTTTGATTTACGACCACGTTTTTTCGGTTGTGTTTCTTTTTTCTCTGCTGGTTTTGCGGCATCTCTCGCTTCAAAATGTGTTGCATCAAAACTAAGGTGTTCCTCTTCAAGAAAACCTTCTGTAAAGGCAGCTTGAATAAGTTCATCGTGCATGCGATCTAAGACATCTGATTGACTAATCACGTCGACCATACGTGAATACGAGGCTTCAGATGGCACCGTGTCCGAAACTAAAAAGCCACAATCTAAGCGAAAGACGAAATCATGCGTTAATCGATTGACCAAATCTTTAACGGTAGGGATACGCTCGACAATGCGGATCATCAATGATTGAATCATCGCACCGTAGTTTAATTCTCGTGGAGCACCACGCATCGTCTTCTTTCGAAATAGTTGAAAGATTGGCTGCACATCGAAAGTGGCTAAAATAGCATCAAAACGACGAGAACTTTCCATTTTCAATAATTCACGGATGTCAAATAGGCTCATTTGTTTTACAATAGTCATGAGGCATCATTCCTTTTCGGTGGGTTGTTTAGTCGCTACCATTATACCGAATTTGGGGAGGTGCCTCATTTTTATTTAATTTTAGCCCTTGATATTAAAGGGATTAGAATTATGAAATTAACTCAATTATATTAACAATAGTTTTTAGCATTTTTTTATAGGATTTAAAAATAAAGATTATGATCAATTAGAAGAATTCAAAACAACTAATGAAGAACTAACTCTCAAAGAGGCTATAGCTCTAGGGTTAAGTACTATAAAAATGGAATGAAAATGCTGCATTTTATAAGCTTACTAGTAGTGATGAGAATGGTGGCGGGACAAGCGGAGAAACTGGGAAAAGGTATAATTGGAATTGGAATTTATTCTTTACAGTTCCAGGTTCCGAAAGACAACTACTCGTAGGAATATCAAAAGAAATCATAGATACAGAGCAAGAAATAATTGGTCAAAGGAGACAAGACCAATCGAATTAAAAGATATTATATTTAATAGTCCTAAGCTATTGAAGATTGTAATAGATAGGTATGAGCTTCACCAAGGAGAAGAGTGGGCTAGAGGATATCATTTTACCCTTGACAAACACCGATAATGAACCTACTGTAATAGGCTTCGACAAAAGATAAAGTATTTACGAAGGTGAATATTGATCCTAAAAAAGGTGAAATAACTAATGCCTCCAATAAAATACCTATAGGGAGAAAACCAAGGGGATATTCAACAGAACAACCTTTTATTAAATTAAACCATGATAACAGAGAATCTTGGTCACCTTTAAATATATCCCAGAATGTAGTAAAGGCATGGTTTAATTCAGAAAGTAAATATAGTAATTTCATATGCCTTAAGAAATTTTAAATCGATAGCTTACAGGGGCTGCCAAGCAATTTTTTAGCCTTAGTTAGCCCCAACTTAGTCTCAAAACCAGCCTCAATTAGCCCCAACCGTGTGTATTATTTTGCTCTAAAATACATTGTAAAGAAAAATGGAAAAACCCCAGTTACCTTGATATGAAAGGTTTTCTGGGGCTTAATCGGGTGCATAATGCAAAATAATAAAATTAGTCCGTGAAGCATAGAGATGATAAGTAACCTAACATTAATAAAAGACCAATACCCATTGCGATACTCATACTTTGTACCTCCTTTAAAAAACGACACATTCTTCATAAATATTGTACAATGAATTGTAGAAATATGAAACCTTTTAATGGCGATAACGTATATAATAATAAGGAGAATTACCAATTTGTACATAAAAGAGTAGGTGTGAATAAATGAAAACGTGGGTGAAAAAAAGTATTGTCATCATGGTGGCGTTTTTAACATTTGGTTTAATTACGCCGACACATGAAATTTGGGATGCATTTGATCAAGGCTCCTCTAACCGCGCCTCGATTGACTCTACACCAGGGATAGGCACGGCTGTTGCAGCAGAAACAGAGAATAACTGGGATGAGCAGACTCAAGTACAGGAAGAAGCGGTTGATTATAGTGCTACGCTGATTGATGCCGCAAAAGAGCAATCATACATAAAGTTTGGCACAAAAATTGGTCCAAAAATTAGCAATGAATTTGACAGCATTATCTTCCCAAAAATCGAGGAAGCGATTGCAATGACAGTGGCTAGCTTGGACGAGCAATCACTAGCCTCCTTAACGATCTCTGAAAAGCCAAGCGGTCATTATGGCGAAAAAATTTTTAATGTGATCAATAATGCAACAGGCACAGATGTCATTCGCTTCCATGTGCGTACAGAAAAAAGACCTTTAGAAGGCTACTATTATAATTTCCACTACCATAGTGCCGAGGACGATTTTATGGCACACCACAATCTAGGCGATATTTACTGGAACAAAAACACACCACCGAAGTGGTTGTCATAAAAGATCGAAAACACTCGTTGACAATACGAGTGTTTTTTTGTCCGAAAATGCTGATATAATAGGGTTTTTAGCAGTTTACGAAAAAATGGTTTTTGTGAAGGGAATCAAGCAAAAAGAGTGGGGAAAACCTGTACCCAAAAATGTACCCGTTTTTTATCTGTTTTCACTTTCTTCAAATGAATTTAGCTTAAGCAATTGATCGTGTAATTCGAAGGTAGGGTGGCGCAGTAAGGTTTTCCTCACCTAATTGCTATAAAAGGGTAATTAGCGAAAAGTAAGTGAACTTCACTCACTTTCATTGTGACTTTATATCGACATATTTTGGCAGGTTTACTTGATATTTTAAAAATAACTTTATAGTAACATTGGATATAAAGATGTAGGAGGTTTTATATGCCTGATTTATTACTTGTACTTTTTTTATTTAATCTTTCTTTATTTCTTTTGCACGAAATGGACGCAATAAGGCGCTCTGAGTGGCGATTGTTTATTATACTTAAAGATATGGAAGATGCAAAGGCTTATAAAGTTTTCACATTTATTCACCTCTTTCTTTACGTATTCATACTTTCCTTACTTTTTAGCCAATATCAAACGATAACTTTCTGGGTCCTTGATTTATTCTTTATCATTCATGCAATCCTGCATTTGCTTTTTGAACGACATCCTCGTAACGGGTTTAAAAATACGTTTTCAAGATCCATTATTTATCCAATGGGCATCCTTGCTGTTATACATATATTATTTTTAACAAATAGTTCGATTTAAGTCACATCTATTATGATGTGGCTTTTTATTATGAAAATAGCCTCTAATAACATTTCCTTTTTCTTGTCTCAAATCACATATCAAACCATTGGGCTCATGTTCTGTTTCAACGTGTAGTGTTGCTGCTCTTTGTTTATTAGCCATCATTGCAATACATCTATAATTAATAGTATGGCGCTGATTCTTTAGTGAATGCACTGAGGTAGTGGAAGCCGTTAATAACCGCAATGGTATTAAAAAAATATTATACTTTCGTCTTTTGGTATGTCTAAATGAAATATACGACAAAATTCACTAACTAACTACTCTATGGAATTTAAAAAGCTCGCCTTATGCTCAGGTATCAAAGCTGCCTACTATCATAAAATCAACAATGACTCCACTGACAGGATTTTCTGAACCTAAAACACTAATGCCTAATACTGTTACACCACTAATATTTGTAACGTTAGCAGAGACGTATTTTGCAGGAATGTTCTTCTCTCTCATTTGCACTCTCGGTCTTGAATTTATTAATGGATTTGTCGAAAAGACGCTGGCTACTGCATAGTCAATTGTTGATAACAGTGTATTGCCAGTAGCTAATGCATTATCTGTAAAATAAAACGTAGCTATGCCATTTGCGTCTGATGTAGCTTGTCCATAAATAATGCGCTTTGCTTTTTTAGGATGGGGCTCTCCTGCTTTAAACACATGAAATAATGTTGGTGCTAGTGTAATAAATTCAATGCTCATCGCTATTCCCCTTTTTTCTATTTTGGTATCCAATAAATTATAAAAATATATGATTCGTTAATATTTTATGAACAATCTACTTTTTTATGACCTTGTTGAATCTTTTAAATAAAACTTCCCTGAGCAATTGCTCCTAACCCGAGGTAATGCTCTTTCTTAGCGTGTTGGTGCTGGACTTTCCGATTGTGTTAGTAAGTATGAATGATTATAATTTTTTGTTTTTAAAGTAGACTGGAATGCTTGTCCCCATTATCCTAACACTGGTGTCCTTTTATATTGTAGTATGACGGCTAGAATGCTAAGAAGATATGAGGTACTAACGCTAACCTTGCTAGTAGCTATGAGTTTATTATTCACTCAGGCTATAACAGATTTTTCAATTGATGCTATAGACGTGCCAATAGGAAAAGGAATGTTAATCATTGCACATCGCCATGCCACACTAGGAGAGACTAGACATTTTTATCGCAAAATGAGTGTTTCAGACGGTATTAAAAAGGTAAATCCATTATCACCCGTGAAAGAAATGTTGTTCCTGACGATTTAGACGTATTAGGTGTTTAAGCTGCTGAATGGAATGAAGGGGAGGGGTTTTCAGTCAAGCTATGTAGAAACAATCGTGGATTTTCATTAGCAAGCAAAAGGCAGAAACGTTACTTCCATTTCTGCCTTTTCTATTTATTATTTTTGGGTAATTCGCTCGAAAAATGCTAGGGTTTTATCCATATCTGTGACATGCTCATTGCATGTTTGGCTATCTGCACAAATGTAATTGCTGTGGTTGGTATAAGTTCCTACAGCTTGCCCTTTAACGGAAGTGGTAAAGAGTCCCACATCTGAATGGCGATGACAAACAGCACAAATACCACGAATTATATTGTGGGAGAATGTGCCTTTAATGGCTTTACACTGCCCATCCTGCTCAAGCACCACGTATTTTCGATGTGTGCCAGGGTCATCCCAGGCTAAATAGCAAATTCGAGAAAAATCGAGTTCCTCCAGCTTTGGTAGTTTTAGCTTTTTCTCTTTTTTAAATAAGCTTTTTAGTGTGCTGACTGTCAGAGGCTTGAACGGAATAACATAGGGCTTAATCTTCGTTAAAAATGCCTCGCCTTGTGTGCGATCTGTTATTGTAAAGAGCTGTTCAATAAGCTTTGTTTCTTCTGTGGATAGGGCTAATTTAGTTGTAATTTCATGATCCACAAGACCGCGTACAGCTAGAATTACATTTTTATCCTTTGTCGTTGTCAGGGCATGTAGAATTTTATTTAATTGCTGCTCGAGTAAATGATAGTTAGCCACCGTTAAAAATGGCTGAATTGTTTGTTTGTCCATTTGAAATCTCTCCTGTAGTATAGGCTTTTCATGCATATGGCCTAAAGAGATCATTCAATCACTATTAGTTGTGTAACTTACACAAGACCTCTTTGACCGAAAGAGGGAGTTCTAGTGTAAGCATTTCTAAAAAATGCGTTCAAATTGATTCCTCCTTAAAAGAAAACTACTATTATCATAGCACTTTTTGACAACCTGAGAAAGACCTTATGCTGTTTGAGGGGAGATAGCTATGAGCAAACTGTTCCATCTTCAATTGCGATTATGTTGAAATTAGTGGATAAGGTACTCCAAAATGATCTAAAAAATATAAATGTATGAAGGGGGCTTTTAATATATCGTTATATGCGATATAATCGTGTATAACGATATATTAAAGGAGTCCAAGAGATGATTAAAGCTATAAATGACTATTTTACAACAATCTACTATCATCTACATTCAACACATGAAGATGTGATTTCCCACCAAAGCGTACGTATTTTACAAATGATTCAAAAGGAAGAGGAGGTAACAGTGCGCGATATTGCGGAGTTCCTCTATATTTCGCATAATACAGCATCTGAGCATGTTAAAAAGCTAGAGCGACATGGCTGGGTGCAGAAGGAGCGTGCTGCTGAGGACCAGCGCAAGGTACTTCTTCATTTAACACAAGAGGGGCTAGAGGTGCTAAAGAAGAATGCAGAATTGGATGATGCGAAGCTACAGGATGCATTGAATCGCTTAACAGAGCAGGAGCAACAGGCCATCCTACAGGCATTTCGACGTTTAAGTGAGGTGGCAAAGTAATGTATACATTTGTTAAAATTTTAAGCTCCGCAGCGATTATTGGTATTGTGACAGAGATAGCGCGTAGATTTCCAACCTATGGGGGCATTATTGCAGCCTTGCCCTTGGTAAGTATTTTAAGTATTATTTGGCTAACGGTGCAAAGTGAACCGAGCGAGCATATTCAGCGTTTTACAGTAGGGGTTATGGTGGGCTTACCAGCAACGATGTGTATGCTGTTTGTTATTTATGTCGCCATGAAATCCTCGCTGCATCTTGTTTTCGCCATTGGTTTAGGGATACTTTCTTGGGCAGTATTTTTAGGTATCCAAAAGGCCATTGCAAATGTTTTCCATCTTTCTATGTAAGGAGCTTAGCTATGACACTACTGCCAATTCAACAATTATCCCAGCAAGAGGTGCTTTAGTTTTTTATGACACAGTGGGGAAGTACAGAAATGGTGATAGCCAGTGGCATTTATGACTGCAGCCACTAGAGGGCTCTGCCTGTATTAATCACAACAGACGATAATAGGGCTCGTTACGTATACCATAAACGAAACTAGCTGTGAAATCATTTCACTCGATAGTATAGAGGAGGGCAAGGGCATCGGTTCTGCCCTTGTACAGGCTGTCGAGCAGCAGGTAGATCAACAGGGCTGTACAAGTATAGCGCTGATTACAACCAATGATAATTTACAGGCTTTAAAATTTTATCAAAAGCGTGGGTATTATCTCGTAGAAGTTTTGCAAAATGCGGTTGAACAGGCAAGAGCGTATAAGCCCTCCATTCCATTGATTGGCTATGATGGTATCCCCATACATGATGAAATACGTTTACAAAAACAGCTTGACTTGCCATAAGTCAGGTTGTTTTTTTGTTATACTGGAACAGAGGAGGTTCGCATGAAAAAAATACTATTTGCCTTATTATTAAGTGTGCTCGTAGTCGGAGCTATATTTATTGTTTATTTAAAAAGTAATCCACCGCTTGTTATGCAAAGCTATATGAAAATGCAGGACAATACAGCCGTCACATTGATTACGCTGGATAATCAAGGCTTGCGTGAGATTAAGCTAAAACAGTTGCTTGTTAATGATAAGCTTCCTGAGCATGTGGGGCTTGTGATTAGTAAGTCTGAGCCTTTTGAGGTAGACACTAAGCTAGAGGAAAGTAGCGAGATGTCCTTGCATAAATTAACACAGGTGGCGATGCTACCGCGACAATACATAGACCCACAAGCTATTGGCAAGCCGCAGCATTATGCGCTCCAAGTTACAGCACCTGATATAAAGAAAATCACCATTCAATATGAATATTTAAAATTACCATTTACATTAACAGCTGAGCTACAGTCGGAGCAATAAGTAGAAGAAAAATGTCTCTCCTACATCCTAATCAGTGAATTTAGGCCGTTTATGGAACCAAATAGGGGAAATAACGTATAACAAGAGAAAAGGCTTATAGGATGGAGGAGAATAGACATGAACGAATATTTAGCAACGAACAAGCTACATGCAATTGATGAGCAAATTTGTGTACATTTACAGCAACGTAAAGAGCTAGTCAGTCATAAACCACGCTTTCCTTCCGATGAAACCATCAGGGAATGGACGCAACAATATGGTTTTGAGGAAACATTTTTAGCCAGGATTTTTAGCTGGCTAAGATCAGAAAAATATTATCAACCACATGTAGAACCAACAGACTTTCACCGCTATTTCCCTGTTTTACAGTCAGTGGACATAAATAAAAGGCTTTATACCGTTTCCGTTATTCGCCAATATCACCATGCGAGTGTTGGGCAGTTATTGGTCGATGGGGATGCCCTGCAAGAGCCTGTGCAGGATATTCGCGAAAAATTAAAGCGTCACCATTTTGGATCATTTATCAGTGACCATTATGAATGTCATACATTTATTGTGACACCACCATTGCCAGATCATATAGAAGGGCTTGACTTTATTTTTACTGAATATAAAGATGTCTTTGAAGAACCATCAACAGGCTTCGAAGTAACCATTCAAGGATAGGAGGGAATATCCAATGAAAAAATGGATTTTTCCAATACTGATGTTGATGTTGCTAGCAGCCTGTCAAAGCCCTAAGCAAGAGGTGCATTATATTGCCAAAAGTGAGCATTGGAAAGCGGTGTATCATAGCAATGCCAAGGAGGGCTTACGCTTATTTTATCTGGGCGATGACGATGATTTGGGGCCTTTACAAATTAC
Source organism: Lysinibacillus macroides (assembly GCF_001281525.1). Taxonomy (GTDB): domain Bacteria; phylum Bacillota; class Bacilli; order Bacillales_A; family Planococcaceae; genus Lysinibacillus; species Lysinibacillus macroides. Next base: position 1,368,759 of record NZ_LGCI01000005.1, read on the forward strand.
GCTGGAAGGGACAAAGGAATCTCTAACGTTGGATGATGCACAGTTAAACAAAGATGGGTATTATTCTTTCACGAAAAAAGAAAGTGAGAAAATATTTAAACGAGATACGAAGCCAGAGATTCATATGCACTGGCAATCCAAGAATGAGACTTTAGAAGTAAAAAATCATTAGGAGATCGTAAAAATAGGCGAATTGAGTAGCGTGGGGATAGAGTGGTCATGAATGGTTTAGAAATCAGTGGAACGATTCAAAAAACAAAAAATGCTCGATTTATCAAAGTTCTATCATCGATGATGACAGGTTTGATAGTTATTTTTGTGCGATGTGGAATGAATGGCAAGAGGCGGCATGTGATGACCCGCATTGTCACTACTGTGTACAACGCCATTGGTAAATTTTTTTCTTTTTTTAGTGTTTGACAAAGAATTCACTATTCGTTATAGTAATTAACAATTTCATACAAAATGAAATGGGCAATGATAAGGACAAGAGATGCGATTAACCATTTTTAGAGAGGGAGGCCTTGGCTGCAAGCTTCCTAATGTCGTGATCCCATCTTACTACCTTGGAGCCGTGCTTGGAAACTTGCACCGTTTTTTTGCGACGTTACAGCAAAATCAATGAGCCACTAGCTTATAAACTAGTGGGAATTTGGGTGGAACCACGGGTAATCAACACATGCTCGTCCCTTCTTAGGGGCGGATATGTGTTTTTTTTATCTACACAATTATGCCAAGGTGTAATTGATTTTATTACTAAAAGGAGTAGAGAACATGTCAAATCAATGTATTCACATTCAATTTCCAGATGGTCAACAACAAGCATTTACAAAAGGTGTGACACTAACCGATATTGCACAAGCAATTCGTCCAGAGCTTCGCAAAAAGGCAGTCGCAGGGTGTGTTAACGGAACCATCATTGATTTGACGCGCCCGATTATGGAAGATGCACAAATTACATTGTACGATGCAAGCTCAAAGGAAGGCATCGAAGTCATTCGCCATTCTACGGCCCATTTATTAGCTCAGGCGTTTAAACGACTTTATCCACATGCACAATTTGGGGTAGGACCAGTTATTGAAAATGGCTTTTATTATGATATAGATATTGCTGATACACTGACACCGAGTGATTTGCAGCAAATTGAAAAGAAAATGAAACAAATTGTACAGGAAAATATTCCGATTCATAGACGTGAGGTTTCACGTGAAGCAGCGAAGCAATTATTCGCCCATGATGCATTAAAGCTAGAGCTGTTAGAGGCCATACCTGCTAATGAGCTAGTTACGATATATGAGCAGGGGGAGTTTTACGATTTATGTCGTGGTCCACATGTCCCGTCAACAGGCAAGTTACAGCATTTTAAATTAATGCATGTGTCGGGCGCTTACTGGCGAGGTGATAGCAATAATCAAATGCTTCAACGTATTTATGGCGTTGCCTTTGCGACAAAGGAAGAACTTCACAATCATTTTGTCTTTTTGGAGGAAGCAGAAAAGCGGAATCATCGCAAGCTGGGAAAAGAGCTGTCGTTATTTATGTTTTCAGAGGAAGCACCTGGCATGCCCTTCTATTTAGCAAACGGTCAAATTTTGCGTAATGAACTGGAATCTTATTTGCGCCATTTACAAGCAAAATATGACTATAGGGAAGTACGAACACCATTGATGATGAACCAACGCTTATGGGAGCAGTCAGGTCACTGGGATCATTATAAGGACAATATGTATTTCACACAGGTGGATGACCAAAGCTTTGCCTTAAAGCCGATGAACTGTCCTGGGCATATGCTGATTTTCAAAAATGTGTTACATTCCTATCGGGATTTACCAATACGTATGGCAGAATTTGGGCAAGTACACCGACACGAATTTAGTGGCGCCTTGAATGGTCTATTACGTGTACGAACTTTTTGTCAGGATGATGCTCATATTTTTGCAACACCAAAGCAAATTGAGGATGAAATTGCGCTGGCCTTAAAGATTATAGATGAAGTGTACAGCGTCTTTGGATTTGCGTATACGATTGAATTATCGACACGACCAGATGATTATATGGGTGATTTGGCACTGTGGGATCAAGCAGAAGCAGCACTTGAAAATGTCCTAAACAATTTAGGTATTGCCTATACAATTAATGCAGGGGACGGAGCTTTCTATGGACCGAAAATTGACATCCATATTAAAGATGCAATTCAGCGCAGTCATCAATGTGCAACGGTTCAGCTTGATTTCCAGCTACCAGAGAAATTTGATTTAACGTATATTAATGAGCACAATGAAAGGGTGAGACCTGTTGTCATCCATCGTGCAGTGTTTGGCTCAATTGATCGCTTCTTGGGTATTTTAATCGAGCATTTTGGCGGAGCATTCCCAACTTGGCTAGCACCACAGCAAGTGCAAGTTATTGGGGTAGCAGAGGCACATCAAGGCTATGCCAAGCAAGTAGTAGAAGCCTTACAGCAGGCACAAATCCGTGTGCAATTAGATGGCCGCCCCGAGAAGCTAGGGAAGAAAATTCGAGAGGCACAGTTACAGAAAATACCATATATTATTGTGATTGGTGATCGAGAGGTTGCTAATCAAAGTGTAAGTGTACGTAAACATGGGCAGCAGGCCTCTATTGAAAAATCACTGATGCAATTGCTAGAGGGCATAACAGCAGAAGTGCAGCAAAAAAGTCTATAAAAGAAAGCTTGCTTTGAATCATAAATATTCAAGGCAAGCTTGTCATTTTATAAAAAATAGGGCTCCTAAAATGGGTGTATTGTGCACATATAGTAGAAGCGCTAACATCAGTCGATTAGGAAGTCTTTAAATATTTATTTAGTAGAATGTCCAACTCTTGACTGTAATCTACCACAATAGGGTGTGTAAAACCAAGATCCTTTGCTTTTTTATACATAATTCTTCGTTTGATCTCGATTTCTGCCTTCAAGAATTGTTTAAGCAATAAGTTTACCACAATATTTTCCTCCTATTTTGATCCATACTCATAAAATAAATCCCTTTGACCTCGATTCAACCTTTTCATTGTATATCAAGAAGTATGAAAAAAATGTCATATTGTGTATCACGGGTGAAATTCGTCATATAGTCATAGATAAGGTTATGGTCCCGTAAGATAAAAAAGGAAGAAGATAAATAATACCGCAGTCTACAGGCATCTTTTAATTATTTTAATTATGTAGAATAATCAAAAAAATTGTATCCTTTTAACTAATAGGAACATTTTTGGTAGGGTTGAATTTGCGAATTCTGTTAGTATTTTGTCATATTTTATCAAATTAGCATTGATGCTGTTTAGAAATAGAGGGTGTTATCCACTTAAGAGCAATAGTAGTAATTTTAAGATAATTAATAAATGTTGCTTTTAAGTTTTCTATCAATCTACTACACGTAAGAGTAGAAGATAAGGAGTCTAGTATCGCCTAGAAAGGTGCATAAGAGGAGCTATTAGCGAGCCACTTCAGGTATATGTCGTTAACGGTAGATAGCGATAAGACATAGCAATTAGTACTGTGCCCATTCCCACCATAAACCGAATAATCGTCCATTCTGGAATGTACCGAAATGGAAGATCTCTTAACGTAAAAACCTTGCTTGTATAAAGCCACATTTTTCATCATTGGTAAGCAGCAAAGCTATTGTTTGACTTTCGATACTAATAAAGGCTTCTAGGCTAACGGGAGTCATTGACTGGAATGTTATCGTTTGACCAGTTGAAAATTTTTTGAGATATTTCTCCCTTGTACTTCTCGCAACGCCTTTATTAATAAATGTTTTTATCATAACAAAAGTGTGCGATAGAGAGGAGAGCTATGTTAAAATATGCCATAGTATAATAAAGAGAGAGGGTAGAGGAATGCAGACAGTCTATTTTCAAAACTTATTAGCCTATTTACCTGAGCAGGAATAACTCCAATTACAGCAGGCAAGGGGTGCAACAGATAAACAAATTCAAGCTTTGCTGAAAATTTTCCCAAACTGTCCCCAAGCCTTACTAGAGCTTTTACAGGATATCAATGGGACCTATTATTGTCAGCATGGCAAAGAAACAATCAGCGTTCTTGTACTAGGCTCTGATGTAGGGGATTATCCATACTATTTGAAGTCTGTGGAGCAAATAGTGGCGGATTATCATGAGAAACGTGAAACTATTTTTGAAAGGTATAAAGAATTTTTAGAGCATGTGGAGATAGATGAAAAGATTAATAGACATGTGCCCTTGAATGAACGATTATGCTTTGCAGATTGCATGAATAATGGTGGAACGTCAAGCCTATATATTGATTTTTCGCCAAATGAAGCGGGACAGGTTGGCCAGGTGGTGCGTTATGTGCATGATCCTGATAGCTTTGCGGTGATCGCTTCTTCCTTTGAGGAATACTTACAGCAACTTATGGAAGGGGACTATGAATTTACGGCAATTTATGAGGAGGAGTTTTAAGCTCATATAATAGATAGCAAGCCTCACCACAAACGTAGGGTGAGGCTTTCGTTTATTTTTTTACTTTGATAAATAGAAAGGACGGTCTGCGTAGCTCTTTTTCAATGGAAGGGAGCTGTTGAATGGCTTCTTGGCTTGGAATCGGTTCTACGATTTTATCAATTGTTAACCCATAAGCAATCAATGTATTGACCATCGTTGCAAGAGTGCGATGATATTTGAGAACACCATCCACTAACCATGTCTGCTGACGCAAGCCCTCTTCTTGATAATGATCAATAGCATAGTAAAGACGGCTGCCCTCTTCGTCATAGGCCCAGTTATCCTCGTTTGTCCTACGTGCTGTAGTAATGGGGTACTCTACAGAGAAAATAAAGACGCCACCTGGACAAAGCATTCGAGCGATTTGACCAATAACCTTATCGAAATTCTGTACATAATGAAGGGAAAGCGAGCTTGTAATACAATCAAAGCTATGAGGAGGCGCTTGATAATCCTCAATAGCTTGTAGATAATAGTCAATTTGCGGATGGGCCTGTTCAAGCTTAGCGATGGCTAACATATTACTCGAAATATCTAATGCCGTGACATGCTTAGTGCGCTGCTCGATACAATACTTAGCAAATTCGCCCATGCCACAGCCGATATCAAGGAGAGATAAATCTGTTAATGGTGGCAATAAAGATTTCAGGGTGGGCTGTTCAAGTAGTCGATTATAATTAAAGGCCTTTTGGCGCAAAGCCTTATATTCTTGAAAAAATAGTGGGTGATCATAAATATTTTGTGTCATCGTTAACCTCCAGCTTTATGGAACATAACGTTATGTTATTTGTGCGCATCTTCATTGTCCCATGGTAGCATAAAAAGAAATACACTTTTATTAAAATTTTAGTAGGATGTAGATAGAAGTATGTCAAATTTTGCCTAATAGTGAAGTAAAGGGGATTAATCCAGTGAAAGCTTCGCTCAATAAGAGGATGAAAGTGATCAATCCAGTGAAAGCTTCGCTCAATAAGAGGATGAAAGTGATCAATCCAGTGAAAGCTTCGCTCAATAAGAGGATGAAAGTGATCAATCTAGTGAAAGCTTCGCTCAATAATAGGATAAAAGTGATCAATCTAGTGAAAGCTTCGCTCAATAATAGGGTAAAAGTGATCAATTCAAAGAATGCAACGTCCATATAGCATTATAAAAATGATCAACTCAGCAAAAACGCCGCTCCATTCGCAACCACAGGGGATCAATTCAATCAAACCAATTAACCGCCATTCAAAAAAGACATTCTACAGTGAGAATGTCTTTTAATGTTGCACGTCTATGTTAGGTGAAGATTATAGTTTCACTACATTCGTTGCTTGAGGTCCACGGCTACCTTCTTCTACGCCGAATTCTACCTTTTGTCCCTCTTCTAATGTTTTGAAGCCATCTGATTGGATTGCTGAGAAATGTACGAATACGTCATTGCCGCCTTCCACTGCGATGAAGCCAAAACCTTTTTCTGCGTTAAACCATTTTACTGTTCCTTGTGTCATGTAAACACCCTCCCAAAAAAATTCAACAATCAATTACTTCAATAGCAAGTTGAACCTATGTTTCTTCATCGTAGCGCTTGAAGGAATATAATCATTACCTTCATTATAATACAGATTTGAGCAGATATCCAGTAAATTCCGCTTTTAGTAAGAAAAATATATATTCCTACATGCTGACTAGTCGATCCAGGCCTTTTCCTTAGCGACGATGACAGCCTCTGCACGTGATTCTACATTCAGCTTAACAAAAAGCTTCGATAAATAATTTTCTACGGTGCGCTGTGTCACACCTATGGCGGAGGCAATGGCTTTATTTGTACAGCCTTGGGCAACAAGCTGTAAAATTTCCTGTTCTTTATCACTGAGTAAGATTTCCTGCTGAACATTTGGTAAATTGGTGCGTTGCTGAATAAAGTCTAAAAAATCAGCGGCCAGTAAAATTTCACCACGAAACGCTGCCTGAATTGTTTGAATCACTTGCTCCTTCGTTGCCAGCTTCGATAATAAACCATCAATTTTTTTCTCAATTAAAAGCTCATAATAATCGGATAGCTCATAGCCTGTATAAAGAATAATTAATGCCTCTGGCTGCTTTTTCTTAATGATTTCGGATAGCTGGATACCATTGATTGGCTTCATATTAATGTCAATAAGAAATAGCTGAAAGGTTTCTGATTCCATTCTTGTTAGCACCGCAGCGCTATCCTGCTCCGTTTCGATGTGGACATTGGTTAAATCCTGTAACAAGGTTTTCGTACCATCTAAAACGACAGGATGATCATCTATAATCAATATATTCATCATATGAATCTCCGTCCTCCTGTATTTGAATAAAAATATGCATCCCTTCATTGCGACTTGACTGAATTGTAATCGTACCATTAAAAGCACGGACACGCTCTCGAATACCGTTAATGCCCATCGAAGCGGAGGACTGCATTAATTGCTCAATATCACAGCCAACACCATTATCATCATATTGCAACGTAAAGCCATGGGGAATGGCTTGTAATTGCAGCGAAACCTCTGTTGCTTCAGCATGCTTAATGGCGTTATTGAAAAGCTCCTGCACAAGACGATAGACAACTAAATGAAGCGTAGCATCCTGAAAGTGTATGCGTTCTATATGTGTAGTTAATAAAAAATCAGCACGTATTTTTATCTTTTGGATTAATTTTTTTAAGGCCATTTGTAAACCAAATGTGTCCAAAAGAGGTGGGCTTAAGTTTTCACAATACTCGCGTAAGTCCTTCGAGGCATTTAAGAGCTGCTCTCGAATATCGAGAACGCGTTCTTTTCTAATGACTGCAGACTCTGCAAGCACATCCAGCTCCCTTGCCAAATGAAGCTGCTCCTGCAAAATAGTATCATGTAATTCCTGCGCTAAAATACTTTTTTCCTTCTCAATAATATTCCATAATAGCTTATCGAGCCAAGGCAGTGCTGTATCACTAGTATTTTTCATATGCTGAATTTCACGTACTAAATCCTCAATTAACTGTAAATTATTAATAAACATCGACACATACAGCGCTAGCAATTCTAACCATAGCAGCTCTTCCTTTTGCAGGGCATGTCTAATTTCAAGTATGATTTTTTCATCACCCGCATCATGCAATAACAACTGTGTATAGTTGTCTTGCTGCTTGATGGTGGTGTTTTCCTCTGTAACAGTTTGAATATAAAAGGCGGTTGTGCCAAGTTTTTCAGTAATTTCGTAGGTAAAGCGCTCTAACAGCTCCTGCTGTGTTTTCGCTTTCCCCATACGCTGCACCGCGGCATATAAATTATGTACATAATTGCCAGTAGAGGAGAAAATAATTTTCCGATATTTAAAATCGATACGCTCCTTGATATAAAAGCTCGCCAGTATCACCATAAAAACAAGCAAAAAGATACTTGTGAGATGGACGATGGATAGCTGCCCCATAAATAAGAGCGCAATACCTGCTGTTAGCAACAACGCGCTAAAAAATGCTAATGTCGAATAGTAACGTAAACGTGATAATTGGTATTCAATATCAAATAGCCGTTCATTCACCTGAATAAATAAGAAGGAGAAAGGAATGAACAATAAAAATAATGCTGCCACCTCTGCATGGAGTAAGGGGTTATGCCCTAAAATTTCAGGTGTTACAAAGAATAATAGAAATGGTAAAAAAGGAACAATAAAGGCAATAGCAATTAAACGCAGCTTCGCCAATTTCGTGCGTAAATAGCTTGTCACTAAAATATAAATTGCATAGAGCACAAGTAGGGCAAATAAGCTTAAGTTTAATGGCGGCGTTAGTGCTCGCATTGTGGGTATAAATCCTTCTATTATGTAACAGCAAGGAATAATAAGCGGTAGCAGATAGAGCCACTTGCTATGCATATACGACCATTGAATATGTTGATAATGGAAAAAATGCTGTAAAAAGTGGATAAAGAGCACCATGCATAAAACAATGCAAACTCCAATCACAATTCCCCCAATAAAATTGCCTCGTGCTGAAGCCCCTGTACTAATATAGGCTAGGGAGCATGTTAATAAAAATAAGGTTAATAAAAACATCGGTACATTATTTTTATTGCGATAGCCTAAATACAGAGCGACGACAAAAGCTAATAGAAAATAAAAGATGGGGAATAAAATTTGCAAATATAATTCTTCCGGAATGTCTCTATGCTTCACAGTAATGGCATGAACTGTGTGATCACGCTTCTGAATCGTTAGTGTATTGGCACTTCGAATCACAGCATCAAGTTGTACGGAACGATTCTCTAAGGCTGGCTTTCCATCAATTGTAACAACAATATCGCCCTTTTCAATATTTTTTTGCTGTGCCCATTGCGGATAGTAGGGATCGACAATCACTGGCTGACCATTTGTTATATCAAGAGTAATACTAATAAAGGGTGTTTGAATGGCAATCCCTAATACATAGATGCCAAGCACTAAATAAAGTAAAAAAATACTATATGTCCATGTTTTCATTGCCAAATCTCTATTATGTCTATCATCATAATGCCTCCAATTCATTGCCTTACTTCCTTTTATTATCGCTAATAATTGTTAATTTTGGAATACCGAAATGATGGGTTTCGGAAAACCACTATTGCTTTTTCGGAATAACGAAATAGTTTTTTCGGACAAGCTTATGATAGGGTGAAATAAAGAGTTGTGACGAAAAGGAGGAGTATTGCGTGAAAAATGGTAGTTTAACACTTATTTTGTTGTTTCTTATCGCTATCATCGCCAATCCATTGACCGCAATTGCTAAAACTACGGATCAGGAGAAAGTTAAAGTCGAAATTTGTATGATCGGTAGTGATAATTATTTTGTCTATAAAATTCCAAAGCATTTACATAAGGATATCCCCTATACAGAAATGAGCAATGGTATTCAATCCACCTTAGCTAGTCATTGGCAGATCGAGGATGCCTATTATCAGACGGAGCAGTCAGATGTTGCCTATACCTTTTATATTCAAGATTTATTTCAAAAGAAGCAGGATGGTCAGCTAAAAGTGGCTATTCCTTATCGTATTTTAGTAGGAATGTTTGGAGAGCAAGATCCGATTCAATTGCGTATTTTAGCAAGTAAGCTATCAGAGTGGACCGTCAATACAAAGGACTGGGCAGCACTGGGCTTTATGGAGCCTCTTACTTCATTTAGTGAGCGCGAGTATATTTATGAGGGGGCTGTTCATGATCTGTTAAGCCAACGTGTTGGGCATTTTGATGGGACTATTCATAAAGGTCAATTCTTCACCTATAGCTTGCTATACTTTGGATTTATCGGCATCCAGCTACTAGCCTGCTTTCTATTATCCAGAAAGTTAAAACGCAAGGTGATTAATAATCCAGAAAATATGCATCATTTTCGCAAGCTCAATTATATGTATCAAATTGTGCCAATAACGATTATTATAGGTCAGGTTATCTTCCTTGTGCTATCAGGTTTGATGACAGCCTTTAGTCTCTATTTTAGTGCAGGCATTGATTTACTGATGATTGTTGGACCGATCTTGTTAAATATTATCCTGCTTCCAACCTTTTTCGTCACAGCAGAGAGTAAAATTTCACGAGAGCTGAATAATCTTTAACGAAAAAATACAATGAAATGATATAATGATCAACAGCAAACTTGAAGGAGCTGTTGAGAACAATGACACATCCAGAAATGGCGTACTTACATTTACTACAACATATATTGGAGCATGGCGCGAAAAAAGAGGATCGTACAGGCACAGGCACGTATAGTATCTTCGGCTACCAAATGCGCTTTGATTTAAGCAAGGGCTTTCCGCTCCTCACAACAAAGCGCGTACCTTTTAAGCTTGTTGCCAGTGAATTACTATGGTTTATAAAAGGCGATACCAATATTCGTTATTTATTGCAGCATAATAATCATATATGGAATGAATGGGCATTTAAGAAATGGGTGGAATCTGACGAATATACAGGGCCTGATATGACGGATTTTGGCCGACGCTGTTTAGTGGACGAATCCTTTAATACCCTTTATCAGCAAGAGCTTGCATTATTTTGCGAGCGCATTTTAACAGACGATGCTTTTGCCGAAAAATATGGTGATCTTGGCAATGTCTATGGCAAGCAATGGCGTCGTTGGACAAATTCAGAGGGGCAGGAAATTGACCAATTACAAGATGTGATTGACCAAATTAAAACAAATCCAGACTCTCGTAGATTGATTGTGAATGCATGGAATCCTGAGGATGTTATCAATGCAGGTGCAAAGGGTAGCAAATCAGCGCTACCGCCATGTCATGTGATGTTCCAATTTTATGTGACAGATGGTAAGCTAAGCTGCCAATTAATGCAACGAAGCTTAGATACACTGCTAGGTTGTCCATTTAATATTGCCTCCTACGCCTTGTTAACGCATCTAGTTGCCCATGAATGTGGGTTAGAGGTAGGCGAGTTTATTCATAGCATTGGGGATGCTCATATCTATACCAATCATGTGGAGCAAGTAAAGGAGCAGCTTTCACGTACACCTAAAGACTTACCAACACTACACATTAATCCTGCGAAAACCTCTATTTTTGAGATAGAGCTGGAGGATTTATCGATTGAAGGCTATGATCCGCATCCTACGATTAAAGCACCAATCGCTGTATAAAGAAGCAGCAGCCGTCATGGTTGCTGTTTTTTCAAAAGATAAAATAGATGGATCAGTGGTTGACATAAAAAGTAAAAAATGTTTATATTAATAGTGGAATTATTTGGAACTATAGATGTGTAAATTGAATGATAGAGGTGAAAGCTGTGGAAAAAACAATGGTATGTCAGGTAGATGAACATATACAGCAGTCTCGTCGGCAAATAATTGCCAAACGACGACAGAAGCTTTCTGCCAACACGTTAAAATTGTCGCAACAGCAAATTCACGAAATAATGCAAGTCATCGAGGAGATTCGGTTAAAAGGCTATCAAGAAACACTATAAATGAAAGCGCCTCCTAAGCTATAATAGCTTAGGAGGTGTTTTTTGGTGAACGTAGTTTTCGTTGATTCATTTTCTGGAGAGGAGCTGCTGCAAATGGTGTCACAGGATGTAGCAGGTGTTTTGGCAGCAGCCCAAGGAGAAAGTGTGACATTCCCTGTCGGTCATTTTAAATATGAATTTCATAATTTAGACTTTTATGAGGAAGAGGGGCACATCCGTCAAGAATTAGTGATTTATGTAAAGAAAGTATAAAAGGATGGTCGTGTTTTAAGACGACCATCCTGAAAAAAACCAATCAGTGGGTTTACTTTATTATGGCTGCACGACTAGCTGTTCACTTTTCTTCGTGCCGATATAAAGAGCTTGCTTGCTAAAGAATGCGCCTGGGAAATGCAGTATACCTGAGCCATCATCCTCATGTGTGGCGGAATCCCACATGTAGCGCTCACCATTTTTGTCAAATAGCGCAAAATCGGGCTTTTGCGAAGCGTTGCTATAGTAGATGGTTGTTGAAATAGGGGTTGTAACGATGCGTTCAACTGTCAAGCTTTGTCCATCCGCTAGTGTTATAGGCTGCTGAATTGGGTATTCTTTTGTTTGCTGTTGAACGGCTGCCTGTGTTGCTACAACATTGAATGTCCAAGGCTCCTCCAAAAGCTGTCCAAACGGCTGTGTACCATTTGGCAACAGCATACGGTTATAGCTTAATTGTATAGATACTTGTGCGGCGTCTACTGGCTGCGGCAGCTTGATTTCACTATAGATGGTAAACATCGCATCATTTTGCTCAATGGACTGTGCGCTATAGCCTACATCGTCAATTGGCTGTCCATCGATAGAAATCGTTGGCAAAAGCTGATGGCGATAGGAAAATGCTTGCTTATCAGCTGGCTGTAATGTTGCGCTGACAAGGATTTTATCGTAGTCAAGCAGTACCTCATTGACCGTTAAAGCACCAAATTGTGTTGTGACGGTTTGACCTACAACGTTTTTATAGTCACCCCAATCGACGGCTTTATCCTGCCGCCATTCCTCCAATAAACTAGCGACAAATGGCATATTAGCAATGCTTTGATGCTGAAAGATAACAATACTGAGCGCTAAAATAGCGACAGTACCAAGGCGATAGCCAATACGGCGACGTTTCCTAGGCAATTGTTTAACAATACGGCGCTTTAGTCTTTTCTGCTCTAGCTTTGTCAGGGGCTGCTCCTCAAATTCAGTAGTATCTATTGTAATATCATTAAAATCCTTATACATACCCATTGCTACACCTCATCCTTTAAAAATAATGTGCGTAATTTTTGACGACTGCGTGATAATTTATTATGCACCCATGATGCTTTTGTCTGGTAGTGCTGGGCAATTTCCTTCGCTGCTAGTCCCTCAAAATAGTATTTTTGAAAAATCTCCTGCTCCTTTTGTGGTAATTGACGAAGGATTGTGTGCCAATCTAGCTCGACGTCTTGCGTTGTTGCAAGTTGCTCAGGTAATTCAACGGTGGTCTGCTGCCGTTCTATTTTTCTTAGCCTATCAATGGCTTTAAATTTGGCAATCACCGCAATCCAGTTTTTAAAGTCATTTTTCGTTGCATCAAAATCATCAATATGATACCAAATGGCTACAACAATATCTGCCATACATTCCTCCATTTCCTGCGGTCTGCCTGCAATATATTTGCGTACAATGGCGTTCAATAAGCCGCCATAGTGTTCAAGTAATAAAGTTACGCCCAGTTCTTGTTTTTGCCGAATGGCTTGAAGTATTTGTTTGTCCATGACACACCTCTCTAAACGTTTTTTCGCGAAAAGTCCGTTCACTCTTATATTCGTTGGGATTGTCAAAACCTATCATATTTTTAAAAAAATAAATAAGAACTTTCCCCATCTTCTAAAATAAGCTCATTTTTAAGCAGATTTTTTACTTTTTCAAGAAAGACCGTAAAATGCCTGTTTACAATCCTGCATTAATTAGCTACTATCAAGGATGAGTATCACATAAAAGGAGACGACAATGATGTCAACACAACGTATAGAAAAAGATTTTTTAGGTGAACGCATACTACCAGCAGAGGCGTATTATGGGATTCAAACATTACGTGCAACGGAAAATTTCCCAATTACAGGTTACACAATCCATCCAGCATTAATTAAAGCAATGGGCATTGTGAAGAAAGCGGCTGCACTTAGTAATATGGAGGTTCACCTATTATCGAAGGATATTGGGGAGGCAATTGTCGAAGCAGCACAAGAGGTTATTGATGGCAAATGGGATGCACAATTTATTGTAGATCCAATTCAAGGTGGAGCAGGTACCTCCATTAATATGAATGCCAATGAAGTTATCGCTAACCGTGCCCTAGAAATTTTAGGGAAAGAAAAGGGTGACTATCACACAGTAAGTCCAAACAGTCATGTCAATATGTCACAATCTACAAATGATGCTTTTCCGACAGCTATTCATATCGCTGTGTTACATTTAATAGATGAATTACTAGTAACGATGGATACAATGCAGGCTGTATTCCATCAAAAGGCAGAACAATTTGCACATGTCATTAAAATGGGACGTACCCATTTGCAGGATGCTGTGCCTATTCGCTTAGGGCAAGAGTTTGAAGCGTATTGCCGCGTCATTAACCGTGATATTGTACGTATTCGCCAAACGCGTCCAAATTTATATGATGTCAATATGGGAGCAACGGCTGTTGGCACAGGCTTAAATGCCTTCCCTGATTATATTAAAACAGTGGATGAGCATCTTGCTGAAATTTCTGGTTTCCCGTTAAAAGGTGCAACCCATTTAGTGGATGCAACACAAAATACCGATGCCTATACAGAAGTATCAGGGGCATTAAAAATTTGTATGATTAATATGTCAAAAATCGCCAATGACTTACGCTTAATGGCTTCTGGTCCACGTGCGGGCTTAGCAGAAATTGTCTTACCAGCGCGTCAGCCAGGATCATCCATTATGCCAGGTAAGGTCAACCCTGTTATGCCTGAGGTACTCAACCAAGTGGCGTTCCAAGTAATTGGCAATGACCATACAATTTCATTGGCATCTGAGGCTGGCCAATTAGAATTAAACGTGATGGAGCCTGTATTAGTCTTTAATCTGATCCAATCCATCAGCATCATGAATAATGTTTTCCATGCGTTTACAGAAAATTGCTTAAAGGATATTGAGGCAAATGAAGAGCGCATGAAGGAATATGTTGAGAAAAGTGTAGGGGTGCTCACGGCCGTTAACCCACATATCGGCTATGAGGTGGCTGCTCGTCTTGCACGTGAGGCAATTTTAACAGGTCGCTCTATTCGTGAGCTTTGTATTGAAGCAAATGTGTTAACGAGCGAGCAACTGGACTTAATTTTAGACCCATATGAAATGACACACCCAGGCATTGCGGGTTCTAGCATGATGCAACTTAAATAATTTAGCTAGACTGTAGATAGGTCTTTTAGACAATCTACAGTCTTTTTTCTAGCCTATAAATTTTGTCCAGTAGTTTCTTTTGTTTCCTGAGAAAGCAGTGTACGTAGTGATACTGCGGCTTCTTCTGTAAGGGTATAGAGCGTATGTGTATCTGCTGCCGCCATTAAGCTACCTTTTTGCCCCTCTTGCCCTAACCATAGATAATAATGGGATTTCTGCCCCTTTGCCTTGACAAGCTGTAAATCAAATTCAGGTTCCGCAACATCCACAACTCCCTCCTGCTGCACCGCAGTTGTGATGGCATGTTGGAAGACATCCAATGCTGCTTTGTCTGTATAGATTGCAAAAAAATCATCATTCATTTCGCCAAATCCTTGGCTTTCAGAAATGCTCACTTTAGTAAGCTGTCCCTGACCGCAGCCCGTAACGATCACTAGAAGCAGTAATAATAAAAGGATACGCCCCATTGTAGTCATCACCTCACCTTATTATACAATAAACAGGCTGATGCTGTCGTAGGCTTAGTTCCTTTGTAATATAGTAGAAAAAAGGAGGGGACAGATGGGTTTATTTGATGGATTAATCGGCAATGCAAGTGAGGTGAATTTGGAAAAATTACAGGAGGAGGTCAAGGATCTATTAATCACCAATGAAACAATCCAGAATGCCTATAAGATTATTCGAGACACCTTTATTTTTACGGATAAACGATTGATTTTAATTGATAAGCAGGGCGTCACAGGCAAGAAAACGGACTATCATTCTATTCCCTATAAAAATATTGTTCATTTCTCTGTGGAAACCGCAGGCACATTTGATTTAGATGCAGAGCTAAAGATCTGGGTTTCAGGCAGTCAATCACCGATACAAAAAAACTTTAACAAGTCGACAAATATTTATAAAGTTCAAGGTGTCTTAGCGAAGTATGTGTTAGGGTAGGCCCATTGATGGTAATCTAGCAAGGATTAAAAAGCCCACATTTTATGTGAGGCTTTTTTAGTGTGTTAGCATATGGAGCTCTACGTTTTAGATTTTTTCAATGGTTGAAGCAAGGACCTACCACTCAGCACGAAGAGGATAGTATTGAACCAAAATATTGGAAAAAAACCTAAAAAGCTAATGCTGCCAAATAGGATAGGGACAGTAAATTGCACAGCTTTATTAACGGTTAAGCGAATACCTAATACTTCTCCTGTGTGACCTGCTGGTGAATGGTCATATGCCATCACAATGGATAAGGGCTGACAGCAACCAAGACCCAAGCCCATTATAAACGACAGCAGGGCTAATAGTGGAACGGTTGTGACAAATGGCATAAAGAAAAATGTAGCTCCAGCAATGAGTAAACAGCCACCAATAATTTGTGCTGACGTAAATTTACGCTGTAAAACGTGCATCAGTAAGCGTGAAAGTATAAATGCACACGCGTTGATACTAACTAATACACCAATGATTGAAGCGGATAAGCCAAGGGAATCCGTATAAATGGGAAAATAAAACTCAAATAAACCGACCCCTGTTAAAATCACCCCACTAGTTATAAACACTTGTTTTAGCTGGGGATGAAAGAGCAACTGTAAAAAGCTGCGCTCCTCTACGCTCTCCTTTAACGTAGCCTTCTTTTTCCTAATAGGTATAAATAAAAAAAACACGCCAGGAATCACAGCAAAAATCCCCAACACCATATAAGCAATACGATAATGAAAGAAATCAATAGCGCCCCCAACAATTAACGGCCCAATTAAATTAGCAATGGATACAGATAATGTATAGATACCATAATTTTTAGCACGAGTGGCGGAAGTGCTGACAGTGCCAATTAAATTTTGACTGCTCACCACCGTTAAAATCTGGAATAAACCGAAGCTTAGTTGCACAGCTAATAATACATATAAATGATTGTGGAAAAAGTATGGCACAAATAATGACAGCGCTGCGCCAATCATGCCTATTGCTAATAAATAATTGATCGCGATCCGATCCGATAATCTACCTGCATAAGAGGCGAGTAACATCGGAAATAGAGAACCGAGCGCTAGAAGAATGCCTAAAATCGTAGGACTAGCCTCTAAATGTAAGCCCGTCAACGTTACTAACATAATATTTCCCTTTAAGCTAATTTGAAAAAGTAAGGTTAAAAAAACAATCACATATACATTCATTACTACACATCCGTTTAACAATTTTGTTGAACAATTACATTGTAAAACGAATAAAATAATTGTCAACCAGTTATACCAATTAGCCCTCATTGTGAATTTATTATTTTAAATATTTAGAAAAATATTGACTGTAAACAAAATAGTGTTTTATAATTGGTTTGCAATATTGTTCAACAATTATCGAAGGGGTGATAGCAATGGGAGAAGTTCTGAAGGAAGCAATTGATGATATTGCGCATATTGCACATGTGGAGTTGTTTACACCAACACTACAGGAAAGTATTGATTTCTTCTATGAAAGCTTAGGGTTAGAAATTGTCAAGCAAACAGCAAACAAGGCCTATATGCGTTGCTGGGGTGACTATGAGCAATACTCTATTATTTTAACGCAAGCCGATGAACCAGGTGTGGGGCATACTGCTTTTCGTGTTAAAAGCCCACAGGCATTAGAGCGTCGTGTGATAGCCATTGAGGAAGCAGGTGTTCAAGGGAAATGGATTGAGGCTGATTTTGGTCATGGACGTGCTTATCAATATCATGGACCAGATGGTCATTTAATGGAGCTTTATTTTGAAACGGAAAAATATCAAGCGCCTGAACATTTACGCCCAACCTTAAAAAATCAACCACAAAAATTTTTAGGGCGAGGGGCAGCGGTTAAAAATTTAGACCATATTAATTTTTTATCGTCTGATCCTGAAAAAGATGGTGATTTTGCTGAGCATGTACTCGGTTTACGTTTAACAGAACAAATTCGTTTAGACAATGGCACACGTCCAGCCGTTTGGTATCGTGCTAATAGCAAGTCCTATGAGCTTGTCTACACAAAAGATGCAACTGAAGCAAAGGCCCGCTTCCATCATTTAGCCTTGTCAGTAGATACCAATGAAGGCATTTGGCGCGCGGCAAATTTATTTGTCGATCAAAATGTCTTTATCGAATTTGCACCAAGTAAACATGCGATTAACCAAACGTATTTTGTGTATGTGTATGAGCCAGGCGGTAACCGTATCGAAATTTGCTCTGGTGGCTACTTAGTAGTAGACCCAGACTTTGAGCCAATTACATGGACAGAGCAGGAACGTAAGCGTGGTCAAGCTTGGGGCAATAAAACCATTGAAAGCTTCCATACATATGGAACGCCAATTGTCAAAGAGTTTGTGAAATAAATGAATGCTATATCGGAGGGATAAGGATGATTGATTCAACAACAAACGTACTCATTGTGAGTGCACATGCCGCAGACTTTGTATGGCGCAGTGGTGGTGCTATTGCAAAATATGTGAAACAGGGTGCAAACGTCCATTTAGTTATTTTAAGTTATGGTGCTCGGGGTGAGTCCAATGATTTATGGAATATAGAGGGACAAACATTAGAAAACGTAAAAGCGCAACGTAAAGCAGAGCTTGAGGCAGCCGCTAAATGCCTAGGTGTGACCAATATTGAAATTTGGGATTACCAAGATTATCATATGAGGCTTGATGAAGAGCGTATGGAACGTTTAGTTTACAAAATACGTGCTGTCCAGCCACATATCATTATTACACACGGTCCTCGTGACGCATTTAATCCTGATCATGAAGCCGTCTCAAAATTTGTCTTTGATGCTAGCGTACTATCCACTTCCAACGGTGTACGTTTAGAGGGGACAAAGACGGCAAAGCAAGCGAAAATCTTTGGCTTTGAACCTCATCAATCTGAGATCTCTGACTTCAAGCCAGATGTGATTTTAGATATTTCAGAAGTATATGAGCAAAAGAAAGCAGCGATGGAATGCTTTAAGGCGCAAAAACACTTAATTCAGTACTATGGCTATAAAGCAGAGCTACGTGGCAATCATGCGCGCCGTTGCTCTGGTAACAACGACTATAAACAAGCGGAGGCATTCAGCAGATTCTTCCCCTATGTTGGATGTGAATTTGTGTAATGCAAAAATATGTGGTTAAAGAGATTCAGCGTCCAACACTAGCACTCTTGCAGCAATATCATCAACTAGATGTTTCCACGGTTTATGAGGCACAAGGCAAGCAAGGAATTATGAACTCGCGCCTAAAGCCAATTTTATCGAATAAGATGATTGTCGGGCCTGCTGTCACTGTTATTTGTCAGGCGGGTGACAATCTTATGATTCATGCAGCCATTGAAGTGTGTAAACCAGGCGATATTTTGGTCATTACTACAGCAGGCGATTGTGTAGCAGGAATGATTGGTGAATTAATCGTCACAGCGTTAATGAAAAAAGGTGTTCAGGGTGTCATTATTGATTCGGGGATTCGAGATGTTCGACAGCTTCGTGCATTAGACTTCCCTGTTTGGACACGTGATATTTTATCGCAGGGAACAAACAAAATTAAGGGCGGCTGGGTCAATGCACCAGCAAACTGCGGAGATGTTACAGTAGCACCTGGTGACTTAATTATGGCAGATGATGATGGAGTCGTTGTCATTAAAAAAGAAGACCTGCAAAGCACATTGGATTTATCCAATGCCCGCCTTAGAAAAGAAGAGGGTACAAAGGCGAAAATTGACAGTGGTCAAATTAGTGTAGATTTCTACAATTTGCGCCCTGTTTTAGAGGCAGAAGGCGTTGTTTATTATGAAAATGAAGAAGAATTATTACAGGCTAAACATTCATAAGGGGGCGTAAGGGATGGTAAAGCGTGAGGTATTGCATATTAAAGGCTCTGAACATCAAAATCCAATTCCTACTGCTGTGAAAATTGGCAATATGGTTTATACATCTGCCTTAATCGGCTCAGATCCAGAAACAGGGGAGATGCCGGAGGATGTCAATAAGGAAATTCGCAATCTCTTTTATTACGTAGAAGAAATTATGAAGGCTGCGGGGGGGACTACCGACAATATTGCCCACCTTAGCGTCTATATGGTGGATCGAAAATATAAGGAAAATGTCAATATTGAATGGCTAAAAATGTTTCCACATGCGGATAATCGTCCAGCACGCCATACAACAGAAAAAAGCTTACGACAGGGTTTACGTGTGCAATTTGAAATGACCGCTGTACTTTAATGTTCGGTATTCAATAAAAAGGGGTGGAAGTCATGAAGAAATGGTTTTGTATGCTAGTATTAGGTGCTTTAGCAGTAGTATTAGCGGCTTGTGGTGGTGATTCAACAGGTGGTGGGTCAGGCGATACATCGGATGCAGACAAGGGGCAAGCTTACACATTTAAGCTAGGTCATGAAGCAGCCGATTCACATATTAAGTTTAAAGTTGCTGAAAAGTTCGCTGAGGAGCTTGAAAAAAATTCAGATGGTCGTATGAAGGTAAATATCTATCCAGCCAATCAATTGGGCAAAGAAGCGGATATGCAGCAGCAAGTGGAGTCGGGCACTTTAGATTTTGCCATTTTAAGTAATGGGACGATGAGTAGTATTTCTGAATCGATTAATGGGTGGTTTATGCCCTATTTGTTTGAGGATTTAGAGGCAGCCGCTAAAGCCTCAAGCTCTGAGCCTGCTAAACAGATGATGACAGACCTTGAAGATAAAAGCATGATAGGCTATGGTGTTTTCTTTGCAGGTCAACGCCACATTATCGCTAGTAAAGGGCTTCAATCTGTAGCAGATTTAAAAGGGTTAAAAATCCGTATTCCTGGTAGCCCTGTGTTCGAATCTTATTATAAAGCTTTAGGGGCGGGCCCAGCTTCCATGCCTTTACCAGAGGTTTATACATCCTTATCAACAGGGGTAATTGATGCAGTGGATACGGATTTAGATGCAGCGGTATCACAAAAATTTTACGAAGCAGCAGAAGTGCTTACGTTAACAGGTCATATTGTTTTCCCAGAAGTAGTCATTGGCAGCAAAAATGTCATAGATGGCTTAAGTGAAGAAGATCGTCAAATCATAGCAGATACTTGGCAATCCGTGATTGATTGGGGTGTACAAGAAGGGATCGCTAAAAACGACGCATTGTTACAAGAGTTAAAAGATTTAGGTGTGACAGTAAATGAAATCTCTGACCTTACAGCATTTAAAGAAGTAAGTAAGAGTGTCTATGAGCAATACTCTTCAAACGATACCATTAAAGCATTTATTGAAGCGAATCAATAGCTAGACGTGGCTGTCCATTCAGCGCTGTTAGAAAATGTGAGGGGTGGTAGGGGTGTTCAACAACATTCCTACCGTTCTTATTTTGCAGAGGAGGAAGGTAAAGATGAAAATAATAGCGACGATTAGCACTACTCTCTATAAAATGGAAAAGGTACTAGCTGTTATTTTAATGAGTGTGATGCTAGGGAGTATTGCCTTAGGTGTGGTATTTCGATACTTCTTCGGTAACCCTTTAACTTGGACAGATGAATTGGCGGTCTATATGCTGATTTGGCTAACCTTTGTAGGGGGAAGCATGAGCGTTAAAAGTGGGAAAGCTGCTAGCTTAGATTTAGTCTTTGAAAGAGTACAATTAATATGGAAGAAAATCTTTTTAATCGTCGGCTATGCCTGTGCGATCCTCTTTGCGGCGATTGTAGCGTATATGGCGATTCAGTGGATTTCAAACCCTTCCATTCAAACAAAAATATCACCTGGATTAAAAATTTCGATGTTTTTACCTTATCTAGCTATTCCATTTGGCTTAGTGTGCTTAACGGTGCATTCCTTTCATCATTTCATTCAAGCATTTACATATAAAGAGAACGATACAGGGGATGAGGGGAGTGAGGTAAAATGACAGCAACGCTAATTGTATTTTTTCTGCTGCTATTATTAAAAGTGCCAATTGCCTTAATTTTAGGGATTGTTAGCCTAGTTTATATTGTGGTGACTCAACAATTTTTCTTATTAAACAATATACCTCAGCAGCTATTCTCAGGGGTACAAAGCTTTAGCCTATTAGCCATTCCCTTATTTATGTTAGCTGGAGAGCTTATGAATGCCTCAGGAATTACAGTTCGTTTAATCGAATTTGCCAAAAAATCAGTAGGTCACTTTAGAGGGGGACTTGCCTATGTAAACGTTGTGGCCAATATGTTCTTAGCCTCGATTATTGGCTCGGCAACAGCACAAACAGCGATGATGAGTAAAATTATGATTCCTGAAATGGAAAAAGCGGGCTATAAACGCGAGTTTGCAGCGGCAACCACTGCATCCGCTGCCATGCTAGGGCCGATTATCCCACCAAGCATGCTATTTATCATTTATGCTGTTGGCGCGAGTGTCTCGGTTAATGATATGTTTATGGCTGGTATAATCCCTGGTATTTTGTTAGCGCTTTCGTTTATTGTGTTAATTATGATTTTAGGCATAAAAAATAGCTATCCAAGCTCTGAAAAAGCTGCATTTCAGGAAGTTATTCGTGCATTTGTAAAAATTATTCCAGCATTACTAGTGCCAGCCTCCATTATTGTTGGTACAATTTCAGGTATATTTACAGCAACAGAATCTGCCGCAGTTGCCTGTATTGTCGCCATTTTAGTTGGGAAATTCTTTTATAAGGAACTTACATTCCAAGAGTTCCCGTCACTGTTAATTAACGCGACAATTGCTACCGCTGTTGTGACATTATTAATGTCTACTGCCAGTATGTTTGGATGGATTTTAGCGTTTGAACGTATTCCGCAAACAATGGTGGAAGTAATGGGGAATATTTCTACGAATCCATGGGTATTTTTATTATTGGTCAATATTTTCTTATTAGTAACAGGTATTTTCCTAGATGAATTAGCGGTGATGATTATTTTATTACCAATCTTTATGCCACTTGTTCATAGCTTTAATATTGACCCTGTACACTTTGGCGTTATGCTATGCTTAAATGCAACAATTGGCTTACTAACACCGCCTGTAGGTGCTGGCTTATTTATTGCCTCTAGTGTTGGTAACGTCAAGATGGAAAAATTAATTCGGGCCATCATTCCCTTCGTGCTAGTGGCTATTTTTGTGCTATTCTTAATAACGTATATTCCAGCACTCACAACATGGTTACCAAGCATAACAGATAAATAAATGCTGTGATAGCTTATATGATAATTGCCCACAAGCGGCTGTGTTGAAATCGCTATTTCAGTACAGCCCCTTTCTTATCAGCTTCTATTGTATTGTCAAAAGAACATCTTTATATTATTACTATAAGGTAATTTTAAACTATTGAAATGAGGGGTTATCTTGAAAAGGCCAACAGAAATTGCCTATGAATTTATAAAAGAAAGAATACTGGAGGGCATTTATCAACCTTCACAAAAGCTCATTGAAAATGATCTATCACTCGAAATTGGTGTGAGTCGTAATACGGTCAAAAAAGCGTTATTAAAGTTAGAACAAGAGAACCTCGTTGTATTAGAAAAAAATAAGGGCGCAACGATTAAATCCTTTTCACTCGATGAAATTAATAACTTTTTAAAAATTCGTGAAGTGTTAGAGGGATTAATTGCTTCAGATGCAGCGCAAAATATTACAGCAGAAGATTTACAAAAGCTCGACACCATTTTAATGGAAATGAAAAGTCATCTCCAAAATCATGACTTTGATGCCTATTCACAAAGCAATTTAGATTTCCATGAAGTCATTTACAATGCCTCGCATAATCAACAGGCTGTAGATATGGTCAAAATCATTAAACAGCAACTAAAAAGATTACAATTTAAAACCATTCTGGTGCCAGGGCGTAATGAAAATTCATTAGAAGAGCATCGTCATATTTTAGAAGCCTTACAAAACCATGATGCTGAGCAAGCGGAAAACTATTTAAAACGCCATGTTGAAAATATCCGCCATACCATTTTAAACAATTACAATGTCCTTTTGTAAAATAAGCATCGATGAAAAATGGACACCGCCTATAGCTAAGGCTAGTGAGAGGATCGGCAAGTACTTCTTCTGGATATATGGGTGGGAATATTTAACTGTTAATTACAAAAAAACGACATTGCATGATCGTTCTTGTAAGTGGAGTAGGACATTGAAAAAAGTTCAAAATCTAGTGTTCATTGACTTCTAAATTCCACTCCTCTACAATAAATGCTAGGAGGAATAGAATTCCTTCACAACTAAATAGCGTGTAGTAATAGGTGTAAATTGCGTGCAATTTACTTAAAAGGGAAGTCGGTGCGAATCCGACACTGTCCCGCAACTGTAAATGTGAGCGACCTTTCAGCAACCACTGTCCTTGGACGGGAAGGAGAAGGGAAGCGATGACCATAAGTCAGGAGACCTGCCTATTACAAGTACACACCATAACCTACGAGGAATAGGAGGTGGCATGTTGACAAAACAGAATGCTCTGTTCGTCACAGTACGTCAAACGCCCAACGAAAATGAAAGTGTTCATCCTTGGACATATTCAATTTTAGATGAGGCTTATTTGGCATTGTGTGATGAAAGATGATAAAGTAAAGGATTTCCTCGACACGTAGGGAATCCTTTTTGTTTTGCAAATATGTACGCAAAGGGGATAAAAAATGAAGCATTATATGGATATAAAAATTTGTAAGCAGCCACGGACAGAGGTAGCTAAAAAGGCGAAAACACGAATGGCTGTGGAGTCGCTGATCGATCGATTATTAGCAACGAAGCTTATTCGCAATGACCGATTTTTTGAGCAAATTTTATATAATAAAGAAATTGTTTGGCTACAAAATGGCGAGGTGGATGGTCATCTTTTTGCAAAGGCAGCGCTAGCAGACCAGCTAAAAACAAAGACAAACGGCTTTATGATGTATATGCCGACAAATCCAATTGTTTATGAGGTGGATGGAGAGCTGTATCATTTACTGACACGTATTGATTCAACGCGTGCCAAGCCGAATCTTGCGCGCCTGTCGCAGGAGCCCAAGCCTGTGTTAAGTGCTGCTCGTGTTAATGATTTATTATGCTCGATTGTTATGCGCTTTTATGAAACCTATATGCATGATTTAGCGCCAATTCCTTATACGGAGCAATTAATGGCATTTGTGCAGCAGGAGTATACGCAATTTTTACAAGCTGTTCAAGCGTTAAATGATGTTCATTTCAATTGGCATCCTCGCGGCAACGGTCATAGCAAGCTATTGCAATTAATTGCAGACCTACAAATGATTAAAAGTCATCCAGGCAAGCTCTTAATTGATTTTGCCAATACGCATGACTATGTTGTCGTGAAGCCTGCTTATTTGCCAGCAAAGCCAGCTCAGCAAGCACTATAAGCCCAAGCCCTCCAAAATGCGGAGGGCTTATTTTCATAGTAAAGAGCGCAGAGGTGAAATCCCCGTAACCGCCCCCGCTACTGGCAGTGCATCGCTGCCTGTGCTTGGTCCCATGGTACAGAATAGCCCTTGCCTTTTGCACAAAAAATGCTAGAGGATGTATAGTCAGGATCAGCGTTTTTATCGTAGCCAATTTGTGCGATAACTTCCTCCGCATTATGGCAAATATCATAGCCATCAAATTGGAGTGTCAGGGCGCCTTTGCCATTTGTATAGGCAGCAAAAGTAGTGCTATAGCTCATAAAAGTGGCAACGGGCGCACGTCCAGTTAAAAGTACATCTGTCTCCGTTAAAATCGGGTCATTAAATGTGCCAGCCATTTGCTGAATATCTGTCATCATACGGCCGATAAAATCGTTGGAAGCCTTCATTTTAAAGCGATAGTACGGCTCCAGCAAAATATTGTGCGCTTGCTCTAGCCCTTGACGCAATGCTCGGAAGGTTGCCTCACGAAAATCGCCACCAGATGTATGTTCATTGTGCCCGCGACCTGTTAACAGCGTGAAATGAATATCTGTAACAGGAAAGCCCGTTAATAAGCCATGATGGTCCCGCTCAAATAAATGCTGTTCCACAAGGCGCTGGTTGCCTACTGATAAAGCATCTGCATGGCAGGCATTGCTAAAGGTATTGCCTGTGCCACGTGCATTGGGCTCCATTAATACATGCACCTCTGCATAATGCTTTAATGGCTCAAAATGTCCATAGCCTGTCACGGTATTTGCAATGGTCTCCATATATAAAATTTGTGGAGCGCCAAAGGACACCTCCAACGAGAAGCGCCTCATCAATACATCAATGAGCACCTCCAACTGAATAACGCCCATAATATGGACATGAATTTCTTGGAATTTTTCCTGCCAAACAACGCGTAAGGATGGCTCCTCGGCCTCCAGCAGACGAAAAATCTTTAGTACTTCCTTCATATGCTGATCGCCCTGATATTGAACCTTCGCCTGTAAAGTAGGCATCAGCTCATAAGGCTGTGTATACGCCGTACTGCCGATTTGATCGCCAATATTTGCAGCACTCAGCCCTTTAACAGCAAAAATTTCGCCAGCCTCCACCTGCTGAACCGTATCAAAGCGACTGCCATTATAAAGACGAATCTCCGTAATTTTTTCCGTAACCTCTCCAACTGTCAATTCATCCCGAATATGGAGTGACCCCTGCAAAGCTTTTAGAAAGGTTACACGCTGATGCCCGTCATGGCGAATTTTAAAAACCTCTCCTTGAAACGATGCATTCTGTTTAAAGTAAGTTACGGTTAATAGTGGAAGCTGTGCCAATAATTCCTGAATGCCTATATCCTTTAAGGCAGAGCCTGTAAAGCATGGAAAGGCACGCTCGTCTTTGATCATCGCCTGTAGCTGTGCAAGGCATTGCTCAGGATCCAATGTTTCCTGTAAAAAGGCATCCAGTAACTGCTCATCACGCTCAGCAAGCCATTCCATTATGCTGCTCGATACATAATCAGCTTGCAACGGTTCATCCACTAAGAGAATATGCTCAGAGCAATCCTTACGAAGCTGTGCCATTACTGCCGCTACATCTGCACCTTCACGGTCGATTTTATTGATAAAAAAGAAGGTTGGCACATGGTACTTGCGCAGGAGCTGCCAGACGGTTTCGGTATGTCCCTGCATGCCTTCCACTGCGCTCACAATAATAATGGCATAATCCATGACGCGAATAGCACGCTCCATTTCAGGGGAAAAATCGACATGCCCCGGTGTATCAATCAGTGTATACGTATCCTCGCCTAGCATGAAGCGACCTTGCTCAGCAAATATCGTAATACCGCGCTGTCGCTCCAGCTCATGATTATCTAAAAAGGTGTCCTGATGATCGACACGTCCTCGTGCCTGAATACTCTTTGTATGAAAGAGCACTTGCTCAGAAAAGGAAGTTTTCCCAGCATCCACATGTGCAAGCACGCCGATTGTTTTATACATCTTAAATCCTCGTTTCCATTGCTTTTTTCGTTTTGTAATCAAATACTATCATAAATATTCGGCCTTTATGTCAAAATAGTGCTAAGATAAGTATGATTATTGATTTATGCATTGCCATAAAAATATTCTTCTGCTAGTCTATCAATAGTATGAATAATCATAAAACATATTGGTGCAAATAGCATTTGTTATTTGCTTAAAAGGGAAATCGGTGCAATTCCGATGCTGTCCCGCAACTGTAAATGGGGAGTCTATACAATATGCCACTGTAGCGTCATGCTACGGGAAGGCGTATAGATGATGAACCTAAGCCAGGAGACCTGCCAGTATAGATGGATGAACTACGAACCACGAGGATGGGGATAGTGATAAAGGTTGACGAACCATTTTTTCACTATGCTACCCTCTTGGTGACAAGAGGGTTTTTTTATGCCTTCTTGCTATTTTGATAATAAAGGAGAACAGGAACATGAAAAAATGGAAAAATAGTTGGCTTGTGCTCATCATTGCCCTTGTAGCGATGTTAGCCGCATGTAATGCCAACGATAAATCGGAGTCAGCAGAGCAGGAAGAAAAGACGGAGCCAGCTGAAACAGCTGCAACGGAAGTCGTAATCGACAATAATGATACAACGCAAACCTATACAGAAGCACCAACAAAAGCGATTAGTTTAAATCAACATGTGACAGAAATTATGCTAGCGTTAGGCTTAGAGGATTCAATGGTAGGTACGGCTTACTTAGATGATAAAATTTATGAGCCATTGCAAGCGGCATACGAGAAAGTGCCTGTTCTATCAGACCAATACCCAACAAAGGAGCAGGTCATTGATGCAGAGGCAGACTTTTTATATGGTGGCTGGAAAAGTGCCTTTGGTGAAAAGGGAGTGGGCACACCTGAGGAGCTAGAGGAGCTAGGCATTCATACGTATTTACATACCTCTTCGAATATGACAAAGCCAACATTGGAGGATATTTTCACAGATATTCGCAATGTAGCAAAGATTTTCCGTGTGGAAGAGCGCGGAGAGGCATTCATTGAGCAAATGACGAAGGATGTAGATGCGATTCGTGCGAAATTACCACAGGATGGCGAAGATTTACGTGTTTTAGTATTTGATAGTGGTGAAAAGGATGTGTTCACGGCTGGTCAAAACTTTATGAATGAGCTTGTAACCATTGCTGGCGGGCAAAATGTTTTTGGTGATGTGGAATCAGGCTGGACAACTGTATCGAAGGAGGATGCCGTAGATCGCAATCCTGAGGTTGTTGTTGTTATTGATTATGGTGAAACAACAGCCCAACAAAAAATAGACTTCTTAAAAAACGATCCTGCATTAAAGGAAATGGAGGCCGTTAAAAATGATCGTTTCGTGATCCTACCACTATCAGCAGCGTCTGAGGGGGTACGTGCAGCAGAGGCGTTTGAAATTTTAGCAAAAGGCTTCTATCCTGATAATTTTTAAGAAGGAGCCATTATATAGATGAATGCATTTCAGAAAAATATACCTGATCAAACCTTTGAAACTTTAAATCGTCAAGGTGATTTTACACGATTGGTTATTAGCCCAGGCATTATTAATAAGCATTATACACCTGCACAATTTCAAACGATTGCAGAAGTTGTAGGGGAGCGGGGCGCGATTAAGTATTCGGCCTCCTATAGCCTATTATTAGCTATTCCAACAAGCGATGTTAAGGAAGCCATTTATACATTGCAGCAGGCAGGGCTTTATATAATGTCTTCAGGGGCAATTATAGCGATGAAGGCCTGTGATTTTTGCGATGGCGAGAAAATGGAGGCAGCGCCAATCACAGAGCAGCTTTATCATACATTGGAGGGCGTAACAGTACCTGCAAGAGTGCGCGTCAATATCAATGGCTGTGCATCTGCCTGCTATAATGCGGTCTATGATGATATTGGACTTGTTTATCAACAGGATAGCTTTGATGTCTATTTAGGCGCAGTGCCAATGGGCGCCAAGGCACAGGCTGGTACATTATTTGCCAAAAGGGTAGCGGTAGCCAAGATTGAAGTGTTTGTACAGCATATTATTCAGCTTTACCAGACATATGCACGTCCAAACGAGCCTTTTTATAAATTTTACCGGCGAACAAAGTCGGACGATTTTTGGCAGCGCCTAAGCAGGAATAATCATTAGTGTGTCGAAATATTATAAGTGAATCTTATAATAAAGGGGCAAAAAGATGACAGCAAAACAAGGCATTCAACCACAGGACCTATACCACTTAAAATCGGTCTCTGACCCACAGCTATCACCTGATGGTACAGAGATTGTCTATATAGCAACGTCTATGGATGAGAAGAAAAACGATTATGTATCTCACTTATACTATCTCAACCTACAAGATAAACAGCCTCAGCAATGGACATTTGGCGAGGCAAAAACAAGCGCGCCTCAATGGTCACCAGATGGCAGTAAAATTGCATTTGTCTCCACCAGAACAGGCAAGCCACAAATTTTTGTATTGGCAAAGGCAGGTGGGGAGGCAAAGCAAGTAACCCATTGTAAAAATGGGGCAACCTCACCTGTATGGTCGCCCTGTGGCAAAAAAATTGCGTTTTCCTTGAAGCTTGGTCAGGAGGATAGCATTTATGCTCAACCTGAAGAGCCTACAACAGGGGACAAGGAACTAAAGCCACTGGAAGTTAACGATATGAAGTATAAGTCAGATGCAGGGGGCTTGTTGGATATGGAGCAATTTACCCATATTGCCGTTGTCTATCTCGAAACAGGTGAATTAGAGCAACTGACAGCGGGGAGTCATCATTTTCACCTTGGTGCCTGGTCACCAAATGGACAATACCTTGCGTACACAGCCGATTTAGCGGAGGATCCAGATCTTTCATTTACCAATGATCTTTATTTATTGGATGTCGCGACAAAACAGAGTCGTCAGCTAACAGCGGGGATAGGCATGTTTTATCAAATTTCATGGTCGCCAAATAGCCGCTTTCTGACCTTTCTTGGTAGTAGACGTGAATTTCAAAATGCTACCCAAGCAAAGCTATGGTTATATGATGTAGCGCAACAACAGCTAATATGTGCGACAAGTGATTTTGACGCACATATTGGTGATTGTATGATTGGTGATTTTCTGCAAGGCGTTGTAGCTCCACGTGTGCAATGGCTGGCAGATAATGAAAGCTTTTATTTCCAAGTGACAGACCAAGGCAGCACAGCGATTTATTTTGGCAATCTTGCAGGTGAATTATATCCAGCAATTTTGGATGACCAGTATGTTTATGGCTTTTCGTTGGATGCTAAGCGTGATAAAGCCATTGTGGCCATTAGCACGCCAACAAATCCTGGCGATTTATTTTATATAAATTTACAAACAGGGGAAAAAGAGCAGCTTACGGCCGTGAATCAGGAATTTTTACAAACAAGAGCCTTAGCTGTGCCTGAAGCGATTGAATTTAAAGGGGCAGAGGGCTGGCGTGTTCATGGCTGGATGATGAAGCCGATTGACTATCAAGAGGGCAATAAATATCCACTTATTCTGGAAATTCATGGCGGACCACATGCAATGTATGGCAATAGCTATTTTAATGAATTTCAGATTTTAGCTGCGCAGGGCTTTGTCGTTTTATATACAAATCCCCGTGGCAGTCATGGCTATGGGCAAACATTTGTTGATGCAGTGCGTGGTGATTATGGTGGCAATGATTATCGGGACTTAATGGCAGCGGTAGATTACGCGCTAGCGCATGTTGATTTTATTGATCAGGTTCGTCTTGGCGTGACAGGTGGTAGCTATGGCGGCTTTATGACGAACTGGATTGTTGGGCATACAAAGCGTTTTAAAGCTGCTGTTACACAACGTTCAATTGCGAACTGGATTAGCTTTTATGGTGTGAGTGATATCGGCTATTATTTTACAGACTGGCAAATTTTTGCGGGGCTAGAGGATATTGATAAGCTATGGCATCACTCACCATTGAAGTATGTAAATAATATAGAAACACCATTGTTGATTTTACATGCGGAAAACGATTATCGTTGTCCAATTGAGCAGGCAGAGCAATTATTTATCGCCTTAAAGCAGCGTAAAAAAGAGACCAAATTTATCCGTTTCCCAGCCTCTAATCATGAGCTTTCGAGGAGCGGCAAACCATCTTTAAGAATCCAGCGCCTTACGTATATCCGTGATTGGTTTAAGGATTATTTATAAGCAAAAAGGACGTGTTTCCAATAGCTTTTGAAACACGTCCTTTTCCAATTAGCTTAACTTTTTAATAAAAACAACCTTTAAGTAATTAAATTCAGGGTATTCACGCAGGACACGGAAATCCTTTGGTAAACTATGCTCTTCCATTATTTTGTAGCGTGTATTCGTCGCTTGAAAGGCTTGGTCAATAAAGCCTTTAAACTTTTTCATACCAAAGCTAGCATTGTTGGTTGAGGCAACAATAATGCCGTTTTTTGCTGTAATGGCAATGGCATCCTTGAGTAATTTAGGATAGTCCTTTGCTGTTGAAAACGTCATTTGCTTTGTACGGGCAAAGCTTGGTGGGTCCAAGACAACAAGATCAAATTTTAGCTCGTGGCGCTGCGCATATTTAAAATAATGAAAAACATCCATCACCTTAATAGCCTGTGCCTCATAGTCAATATCGTTCACACTAAATTGCTCAATTGTTTTCGCTAAACTGCGCTTCGCTACATCGACACTCGTTGTTTTAAGCGCGCCTCCAAGTGCCGCTGCTACTGAAAATGCACCTGTATAGGAGAAGGTATTCAGCATATTTGTCTGGTTTGCATAGCGCTCACGAATCGCCAATCGAACATCACGTTGATCAAGGAAAATACCTGTCATGGCCCCATCGTTTAAATGCACGGCATAGGTCATACCATTTTCCTTCACCATGATTGGAAATTCGCCTGGTGTACCCATGACAAAATCATCCTGCTCCATATACTGCCCTTTGCCATCAAAGCGCTTTTTCTCATAAATCGCCTCGTAGTGAACCGTTTCAGCCAATGCCGCATAGACCGCTTCTTTAAAGCAATAAATACCCTCGCTATACCAGCTCACCATATAATAGCCATTAAAAAAGTCAATCGTTAGACCACCAATACCATCCCCTTCGCCATTAAACACACGAAAGGCTGTTGTGCTCGGATTGTTAAAAAAAGCTTCACGATTCTCGATAGCCTTTTTAAATTTTTTGCTAAAAAAAGCTTGATCAATCGCTTCATTAGCATCTGTTGTTAGCACCCAGCCGATGCCTTTATTTTGGATACCATAGTACCCTGTCCCAATAAAGCGCTGATGCTGGTCAACTAGCCTTAGCAATGTCCCTTGCTGCGCTGGGAGCTGGCGTGCATCCACGGCATCCTTTGGAAGAAGCGGGTAGCCCTTTTTTAATGAATTAGCAAAGGGCTGTTTAAGTTGTAAAGTTACTATTTGTGTCATCATGTCATCCTTTAAAAACCGTTTTTCCTTATTATCGCATTGTTTGAGCAGGATGGCTAAAGTTATTTCAGAAACTGTGCAATTTTTTCAACTGTGTCAATTGTCGCTTCCTCAAAATAAGTCATTTTACTAAAATAGCTATGGATTAAGCCATGCATCGTGATATGCTCAACAGCAACGCCTGCTTGTGTCAGCTTTTGTGCGTAGGCCTGACCTTCATCGTAGAGTACATCGGCATCTGCAGCGATAATCATCGTTTTTGGAAAAACACTCGCATCCTCTATTAACAGAGGGGAAATAAACGGATTTGTAAAGTTTTGCTCATCTGTATAATGATGGGCAAACCATTCCATCCCTTGCTTATCCAAACCATAGTTTTCACCATAGGCAGTATAAGAAGCTGTGGAAAAATCCACATGGACAACAGGATAAATAAGTGCCTGTGCATGGATAGCTGGCCCATTTAATGTAGCCGCTAAATAAGTGACAACCGTTGCCAGGTTACCACCAGCACTATCGCCAGCAATCGTGATCTTCGTAGCATCACCACCCAATGCCTCTAACTGCTCCTGCACCCATAATAAGCTATCATAGGCATCATAAAGCGGGATTGGGAAGGGATACTCGGGTGCTAGACGATAATCGACTGATACAACAATTGCCTGTGCTTTATCGGCTAGTAATTGACAACCTGCATCGACAGAGTCCAAATTACCATAAACCCAGCCGCCACCGTGGTAAAACACAATCACAGGTAGCTTTTTGCCGACAACAGGCGTATAAATACGTACAGGAATTTGTGCGCCATCTCGTACAGGAATATATTTATCTTCAATTGCTGCAAGCTGTGGCTTCTGAGCGGATTGCCACGGTGCAACACTGCGCATCGCTCTTGCTTGCTGTGGGGAACATATATAATAAGGTGTATCCGTATGATTTGCTTGAATGAATTGAACTGCTTCATCTCTTAATTTTGTCAAGGTCATCCGTCCTTTATTTCCATTGTTTGTTTCTATTATAAACTAATATTATAAAAATACTAGGATTTAAGGTAAAAAAATTTTAGTATCATGCAAAAATAGGGTTATAATAGAGTGACTGGAGGGATAAAATGATTTCTTTAATTGTAGCGCACGACGACCATTATGTAATTGGCTATAACAATGGTATGCCATGGCATTTACCTGGTGATTTGCAATATTTTAAACATAAAACGATGGGCAAGCCAATGATTATGGGGCGCAAAACATTTGAATCTATTGGACGTCCACTGCCTGGCCGACGCAATATTGTTATTACGCGCGATCCAAACTACTCGGCAGAGGGCATTGAAACGGTGACGGGCTTAGAGGATGCTCTGGCACTTGCTGGAGATGTGCCTGAAATTATGATTATTGGTGGTGAGCAAATTTTCCGTCTGTCGATGGCTATGGCTGATCGCTTGTACATTACCAAAATCAATCATTCGTTTCAGGGGGATACCTATTTCCCAAAATACGAGCAGGATTTTGTACAAGTATCATCAGAAGCACCTGAAACAGCACCAGACGGCTATACATTCCAGTATCAAATTTTTGAACGAAAAGCCACATAAAAGCACGGTGTTCACACGCACCGTGCTTTTCCATATTATAAGTAAAAATACACACAGCCATACATCGAGGCACAGCCAGCTAGAACAAAGAGATGCCAAATTGCATGATTATAGGGGAGGGAGCGCCATGCATAAAAAATCGCGCCAATTGTATAAAATAGCCCACCTGCTAGCAGTAAGGCAAAGCCATGAAAGCCTAAGTATACATAAACAGGCTTAATGGCAAAAATAATTAACCAGCCCATCCCGATATAAAAAATTAATGAGAGCATTTCAAAACGCTCAATAAAGAAGCATTTAAAAAGCACTCCAAGTATTGCCAATGTCCAAATAATACAAAGCAATGTTAAGCCTACTGCGCCACCAACAGCGATTAATAAAAATGGCGTATACGTACCAGCAATTAAAATATAAATGGATGAGTGGTCAAGAATGGCGAAAAAACGCTTATACTTTTCTGGCATGCTATGCAGCAATGTCGACATTAAAAATAAAATAATCACCGAAGCGCCAAAAATACTAAAAGTTGTTACATGTAGGGCATTTCCTGTTTGCACGGCTGCTATTAGTAAGACCACCAATGCTGGAATGCTGATAATAAAGCCAATACCGTGTGTAATGGCATTCCATAGCTCTTCCTTCCATGATTTATAGTCAAATGAATCCACCATTTGAAACACTCCTTTCGTTGATATATTTACTATACCCCGATAACATCTAAACAACCATTTACATTTGTCATATCTTTTCTATCCAAAATGTCATATGCCTTGATGGGCTTTTATTGTTGCCACTTTAAGAGAGCGCTTACAATAAGACTTGGCTTAATGACAAATGTCATGTTTACATAATGATTCATTCATCTATATAATAAATGCTAATGAAGTAAAAGGATGTGTCGAAGTGGGACGAATTCATATAGTAACGGACTCAACTTGTGATTTAACAAAAGAAGAGGTAGCACAGCATGGTATACATATTGTGCCTTTAACCATTCAAATTGATGGGAACACGTATATAGATGGGGTAGATTTGGAGCCACAGTCTTTTTTAGGACTAATGAAAAATGCGAAAAATTTACCAAAAAGCTCGCAGCCAGCGCCAGGGAAATTTAAGGAATTATACGATGAGCTAGGAAAAGATGGTGATCACATTCTTTCCATTCATATGACGGGCGGCATGAGCGGCACGGTTGAATCTGCACGTCAGGCGGCACAAATGACGGATGCCCATGTTACGGTGATTGACTCCCGTTTTATTGCTATAGGTCTTGCTATCCAGCTTCGAGAGGCTATTAAGATGCGTGATGCAGGCGCAACGGTAGAGGATATCGTAGCACGGCTTGACAAGGTACGTGCCAACACACATTTGTATGTAATTGTGGATACGCTGGAAAACCTTATTAAAGGTGGTCGAATCGGTAAGGGAACAGGCTTTATCGGCTCATTGCTTAATATTAAAGTGATTGCTAATTTAGAGGGTGGCGTTTACAATCCTGTGTCAAAGGTGCGTAGTCATAAGCAAGTGGTGAATTATTTATTTAAACAATTCCAAGCAGATACGGCTAGCAAAACCGTGAAGACGGTAGGTATTTCACATGCAGATGGACTTGCAACGATGGGCAATCCATTAAAAGAGCTGGTTGAGGGAACAGGCTTTCAGGATGTCGAAATCGCCTTTACCTCTCCAATTATTTCAACCCACACAGGGCCAGGAGCCATTGGGTTTATTTACTACGCAGAATAATAGACAGAAGCTACTACATTTGTGAGTGTAGTGGCTTTTTTTGTATAGTGAAAATTAGGCGAAGTTCTGACAAAAATTATTGTATTGATCACTTACGGCAAGGAAATGAACGAAGTCCCAATAGATTGATCACTCTCGGCAAGGAAATGAGCGAAGTTCCCATAGAATTGATCACTTTCGGCAAGGAAATGAGCGAAATCCTCACAGAATTGATCACTTCCACACAAAATGGAGCGAACTGCTATAGAATCCATCAAAATTATCAAGAACAAAAGGGAAGTCACTTTCCATTGCGGTATGAACTATTCTATAATAGAAGTAATAGAAAGAGATGGAAGGTGGTCAAATCGGCATGTGGCGATTTATATTGTCATGTTTGACCGTCTTTGTACTAAGTGGTTGTGCAATATCAATCGATGAACCGAATCCGCAAGCAGAGCCAGATGGTGAGCAGGCAGAGACGGAGCAAGAGATGACGCAGGATGAGCAACAAACAAAGGACGAGGAAAAAACCTCTAAGAATATGTTGACGCAAATTTTTGAACATTTTTTTGAGCCATCAGCAGAGGATTTATCGCAAATTGATGAAGAAAACGCAAAGCAACTACATTACTTGGCACTAGGCGATTCATTAACAGCCGGTGTTGGTGATGAGTATAGTCAAGACGGTTATGTGGGAAGATTAGCAGATTCATTGTTAACATGGCCCTCTGTAGCAGAGGTAGAGATCGATAATCGTGGAAAACGTGGTAGACGCAGTGATCAGCTACTAAAATTAGTGAAAAAGGGGCATTATAATGAAGAGCTGCAACAGGCACAGCTCGTTTCACTAACAATGGGCGGCAATGATGTAATGAAAGTTGTTAAGCAGGATCTATTTAATTTAAAGCGCGATGCTTTTGACAAAGAATTGCTTGATTACAAGGAGCGCTACAGGAAAATTATTGAAGGGATTCGCGCAAAAAACCCAACGGTGCCCCTATTGCTCATTGGCTTTTACAATCCATTCTCCATTGTTACAAATGAGGTCAATGAATTTGATACAATTATTACGGAATGGAATAAGGTGATTGAGGAAGTAGCAAGCGAGGATTCCAATGCCTGCTATATTTCAGTGGAGGATTTATTTGATTCAAATGAAGAGCTCGTTTATCATACAGACTTTTTCCACCCAAATGCAAAGGGCTATGACAAAATGACAGAGCGTATACTCGTAACAATGGAGCAGTGTGAGATGGAAAAAAAGATTAACAAAGCAATAGGCTTCGAGGAGTGACAAAATGAATAAATGGAAGATCGCATTTTTTGCCTTAGCGGGCACCGTGCTTTTTGCAATCCTCCTCGTTGTTTTTTTAGCAACTAGACCAGTAGATGGTGTCAATGTCGCAAAGAATACAGTAGGTAAAAGTGAAGGCAAAGAGAATGTTCTCGTTGTGCAAACGACAGCACAAGAATTAGAATCAATATCAAAAAAATATTTAAAGGATGCAGTAGAGGGCTCACCCTTACCAATTGATTATACAATCGGAAACGATATTCAATTAAAAAGCACGCTCACTGTATTTTATACAGAAATTCCAATTTCGATGAATTTTGATCCGATCGTAGATGACAGTGGTAATATTATTTTAAAGCAAACTGGTATGAATGTGGGGCTACTCAATATTCCACCCGAAACAACGATGAAAATTATGCGTGATTCGGTGGAATTCCCCTCATGGATTACGGTCAATCCCAATAAAGCGGAAATCTATATTGATTTATCGCGTATTAATATTGCATCGGGCTCGCGTGTTCGTGCAAAGGAATTGGATTTAGCCAATAATAAAATTTTATTAGAAATTATTGTACCTGGTGAATAAGGAGTGAAAGCTATGGTAAGGCAATATGCAACATTTGCAGGTGGCTGTTTTTGGTGCATGGTCAAGCCCTTTGATGAAACACCTGGCATCGAATCTGTCATATCGGGCTATACAGGAGGACATGTTGAAAATCCCACATATGAACAAGTATGTGCGGAAACGACTGGGCATGTGGAAGCCGTACAAATCATCTTCAATGATGAGCTTTATAGCTACGAGCAATTACTTGCAACCTATTGGACATTAATTGATCCAACAGATGCTGGTGGTCAATTTTATGATCGTGGACAATCCTATACAACGGCGATTTTTTATCATAATGAAGAACAACGTGAGTTAGCTGAACGCTCTAAGGCAGATTTAGAGGCCTCTGGTAAATTTGATAAGCCGATTATGGTAAAAATCTTACCAGCTAGCACGTTTTATCCAGCTGAAGATTATCATCAACATTATTATAAGAAAAATCCAATGCACTATGAGCGCTATTCGATTGGATCAGGTCGCAGAGCGTTTCAGGAGCATCACTGGGGGAATAAACATGAATAAAGAACAGCGTTTAAAAGAATTAACTGAAATGCAATATTATGTGACACAGGAAA
Organism: Lysinibacillus macroides; assembly: GCF_001281525.1. GTDB lineage: Bacteria > Bacillota > Bacilli > Bacillales_A > Planococcaceae > Lysinibacillus > Lysinibacillus macroides. The sequence goes on from NZ_LGCI01000005.1 coordinate 1,407,194, forward strand.
ATGGGACAGAGCCACCATTTCGCAATGAATATGATGACCATTTTGAAGAGGGCATTTATGTAGATATTGTATCTGGAAAGCCATTATTTAGTTCATTGGATAAATTCAATTCAGGCTGTGGCTGGCCTGCTTTTGCCAAGCCGATTGAAAAAGAGGAAGTAACAGAGCATTTTGATACATCCCACGGTATGCGTCGTGTGGAGGTACGCAGTAAAGAGGCGGACTCTCATTTAGGTCATGTCTTTCCAGACGGGCCAAATGAGCTAGGTGGCATGCGTTATTGTATTAACTCAGCAGCACTACGCTTTATCGCAAAAGAAGACTTAGAAAAAGAAGGCTACAGCGATTATTTAGCATTATTTAAATAAAAAAATCCTAGCAAAGTGTACCCTTTGCTAGGATTTTTATGTTGTTAGCCTTTCATGTGTATGGATGAGCTATACTTTAAACGCACTTACAAGGTTACGTAGACTATCTGCTTGTTGAGCAAGCTCTGTAGCGGCTGCATTGATTTCCTGCATGGATGCAGAGCCCTGTGTTGCCGCTGCCGCAGAGGTCACCGTGTTAGCTGCTGATTGCTCGGCATATGCATTGACATGGACGAAATCATTAGCCACAGCATTACTATAGTCAATGGTTGTGCCAATTTGCGCAACCATTGCAGCAATAATCGCTGTTGTTTCCTGTGTATGTGCTAAAATATTTTCCAATGATTGGTTGGTTTCATTGGTTACCTCCACGCCTCGGATAACCGATGTAACACCCTCATGATTTTGCGCAATAATAGAGGTCACTTCCTCTTGAATAGAGGTCACAATCCCTGTGACTTCTTTTGCTGCACTTTGTGATTGCTCAGCCAGCTTCCGCACCTCATCCGCTACAACGGCAAAGCCCCGTCCATGCTCGCCAGCGCGTGCCGCTTCAATGGCTGCATTTAAGGCAAGGAGATTGGTTTGCTCAGCAATCGCTGTAATCGTGCCAATAATGGAGGTAATATCGGCTGATTTACGACCTAATGCCTCAACAGTGGAGGTTGTGGATGCCATTGTTTCTTCAATCGACTGCATGACAAGCGAGGATTGTTCAACAGAATGACTCCCCTCATCAGCGGCTTGTTGCATCGCGAGTGAGGCACGTTGCACAGCGCTAGCCTGTTCATTTAATTGATGCATAGAGTGCTCAAGGTCGCTCATTTTTTGCTGTGCACTATTCATGCTGGCAATCGTCTGATCACTATCGCTCGCAATATCAGCCGTGGCATCTGCAATATCTTGAATAGTACGTGCATTTTCATCAGCTAAGGACATCAGCTCTTGGCTACTGCTGGATACGTGATCAGCCAGCTCACTAACACGTCTGATTAAGTTAGAAATCGACTCGATTAATGTATTAGTGGAAGCGGCAATAATCGAAAATTCATCGCGATTTTGTACTTTTACACGCCTTGTTAAATCGCCTCCAGCCTGTGCAATATCGAGAATCGAATCATTAATGACCCGTGTATTACGCTTTAGTGATTTAAAGAGCATATAACCAAAAATCACAATCGCTAAAAAGCCAATAACGGATACGAGAAAGAATGTGACAATGGACAGATTAACCTGTTGATTGAGCTTGTCCAATTTTGTTTTATTGGACGCATCCATCACATTATTAATCGCCACAATATTACTATCAATATGCGTTTTCATGGTTTCCCCAGCAGCACCCATTATTAATTTACGCGCCTGCTCAAGCCCTAATTCATCACGCATGGTCATTACTTTTTTGGAATAATCCAGATAATTTTTAAAATATTGCTCAATGGCCTGCATATGACTAAGCTCTGTTTGCCGATCCTCAAACTGCTTTTTTAATGATGTGAGTTCTTTCTGAATGGTGTCCGTTTTCATATGATAGGAGGTAAAATAATTGCCATCCCCTGTAATTAAATAGGTTTGCTCTAAATTGGTTAGTCGTGCAATCTCATATGCCAGCTTATTAACAGTTAACTGCTCCTGCACATTTCTCTTGGTGAAATCCTCCATTTGCTGCTGTAGGTTTTGGATATTGGCATACGATAACACCCCCATAATGCCGTTAATGACAATAAGCAGTGCAAACATGAGGAGCACCTTGCCCCGAATTAAATGATAAAAACGTTGCTGCTTTTCTTTAATAGGAGGGGAATTAGTCCCGCTTTCCTCTTTTATTGCTTCCTTCTTATTAAAAAAACGAAAAGCAGAGAGAGACGGGCGCTGTTTCGCTGTGTTAGGGTCTTTTCTAGTCTTTTTCATCGCCATCACCTTCCTATTTTTTTAACCATCGATTTCAATTTTATCTTATTTTAGTAGATATTTCTATTGAAATTTATAAAAATAAAAATTTTCTGATAAACGATGTCGTGACAAAAGTCTATGTTAGACAAAGAAATAGTGCTAAATACACCGATAGGTAAAAATTCATAGCACTAGAAGCTATGACGAATGTTAGTTTTTTTGGTACACTAGCGAAAAAGCAATTGCAGTAAAAGGGGAAATCGTGTAATGAAAAAAAGTTTTTATCTCTATGTACTAGCCTTCCGGGGTGGTGATTGGTCAGATCCTAAAGTGCGCTTTGCAGAAGAAATGTTTCAGGAGCATAATTTTCCAAAGCAAAGCACAGACTTTAATGAGCTATCCACCTATATTGAGTCTTATGCAACAGCCAATCTAACAACAGAGGCTTTCGATACTTTGTGGGCGCTTTATGAAGAGCAAGCATAATTTTTTAGTTGCTAGACGTCTAGCGTTGCGAAAATAACAAAAAAACAGTATGATGGATATGATATCTGACAGAAAAGAGGGATTGCAGTATGAGTATTCATATTAATGCAAAAAAAGGTGAAATTGCTGACACAATTTTACTGCCAGGAGATCCATTACGTGCAAAATATATCGCAGAAACATTTTTAGAGGATGTAACTTGCTACAATGAAGTACGTAATATGTTTGGTTACACAGGTACGTATAAAGGAAAACGTATTTCTGTACAAGGAACAGGTATGGGTGTACCATCGATTTCGATCTACGTAACAGAATTAATGCAAGAATATGATGTCCAAAAATTAATCCGTGTTGGTACTTGTGGTGCAATTCAAAAGGATGTAAAAGTGCGTGATGTGATTTTAGCGCAAGGTGCAACATCGGATACACGTATGAACCAAATCATTTGGGGCGGAGCGATCGACTTTGCACCAATCGCAAACTTTGATTTATTATTAAAAGCTTACAACGCTGGTAAAGCAGCAGGTCTTAACTTACAAGTAGGCAATATCTTTACGGCAGATCTATTCTACTCAGACGAGCACCAAAACGAAAAATTAGCGCAATATGGCGTGCTAGCAGTAGAAATGGAATCCGCAGCACTTTACACATTAGCTGCAAAATTCGGCCGTCAAGCACTTTCTGTTCTAACAGTAAGTGATCATATTATCACAGGCGAAGTAACAACAGCTGAAGAACGCCAAACAACATTCAATGATATGATGGTTGTCGCATTAGAGGCAGCGATTCAGGAGTAGTTGATATAGCGGCGTTTGTAAGAGCTATGTAAAATGTTGAAAATGGACGAGTGACCAACTAAAGCAGTTTATTAAAAATGAACTGCACCCGTCAAGTAGACAGTGGAAATAATAAAAATTGAATTAAGCGGTTTGAGCCCTGAATTCTAAAGGACTCAAGCCGTTTAATCGTTTCTGGTAGCGATAGTGATTATAAAAATGAATATATAGCCATCAATCGATAGTTTTAACTCTTCATATGAATCGTACTTATGTAAATAATACTTCTCACATTTCAATATACCCCAAAATGCTTCAATCGGTCCGTTATCAATACATCGACCAACACGCGACATACTTTGTGTCAATTCTGCTTTATCAACGATTCGCTTAAACTCTTTTGATGTATATTGAAAACCTCGATCCCTATGTATGAATGGCTGCTCACCTTGTTGTAATGATTCAATTGCTGCTTTTATTGTTTTGAAACGAGGGAATTATTATTCGAATGATTTACTACATAACTTACAATTAAACCATCATATAAATCGACAATTGCGCTTAAATATGCCTTTTTCCCGCTCCCATACTTAAACTCTGTTACATCTGTACACTATTTTTCATTTGGCTTTTCCGATGCAAATGCCCGATTTAACACATGCTCTGCCACGTGACGTGCGGGTGATTTACGATAAGGTTTTCGTTTTCGCCGAATAACGGATTTCAACCCACTCACCTGCATCAAACGATAAATACGCTTCTCATTAACTACCGCTTGATTCTTCTCTTTTCGCTGGCGCTTGATTGTCAACGCTATACGTCGATAACCGTAAATGTCATCTACTTGTTGGTAAAGAAGATGAATATCCCTTAAAATTGCTTCATTTTCAACTTCTCTGTTAGAAGGCTTACGACTTAGCCACTTATAGTAAGCAGCGCGTGAAACATCAGATTTCACCTAATGAAAGAATTGCAATTTTTTCCTCTTGATGTAATTCTTGAATCGCTAAATAGCGTTGTTGTAAGCGAATTTGGCTTAGTGACGCCTCCTTTCGATTTCCTCTACCTTTTTTAAAAATAGATTTTCTGCCCGTAAGGCTCATTTTCCCGCTCAATACGTTGAATCTCTAATTTCAACTTCTCTTCAACTGTTAATTCAACCTCATCTTTTGTGCGACCACAGCGATCACGTAATCCCTCTTCACCATTTGCTTCAAATTTCTTCGTCCATTGATACACCTGCTGATATGAAACACCATAAGCGTGTGCTGCTAAAGGATGTGTAGTTTTAACTCAAGTGGATGTTTGCTTCGCCCCATAAAAAATACTCCCTTTAGATAAACAGATTTTATTTTTTAATCTGCCTACCTAATAGGGAGCATATCACAAATAGGTAATGGGCTTTTTTTATTTTCACAGATTAATACTTGTCAAAATACAAATGAATGTTCTTGTTGGCGGTCATTTAGCTTAGTTTATAGTTAATGAGTTCGCTTTTACACTAGACAAATATGATTTTTTAACATATAATTAATGTAATAAAATCGTTTGCAAGGGAACAATGAATTCACATATTACAAAGAGTAATCGTGTATTGTTAGATACTTTTTGTAATATGTGAATTTTTTTCTTTTGAAGTAGTATGATTTTATTTAATACAATTAATGGAGGTCATTATAAATGGCACAAGGTACAGTGAAATGGTTTAACGCAGACAAAGGTTTTGGTTTCATCGAAATGGAAGGCGGGAAAGATGTATTCGCACACTTCTCAGCTATCCAAGGTGATGGATTCAAATCACTTGAAGAAGGTCAAAAAGTTGAATTCTCAGTAGAAGATGGCCAACGTGGACCACAAGCTGCAAACATCGTAAAACTCTAACTTTTAGGGGTCACCTCATTAGTAGAGTGGTTTTTGTTCAGCATTTGTTTAGGTTGTTGTGTTTTTTATTAATGTAAGATTTCATACTTTACCTAAACTTCAAAAAAAGCCCAGGTACTCATGTGAGCCTGGGCTTTTTTGTGTCTAATATTCTCTTACTTCAAATGAAGCAATCTTATCATGGGCAATATATTCAGTTACCTTTTTATAAGGTGAAATGGTTTTTGAAAATTTGAATGTAGAAGTACCTTGAGCACTATCAAACCAATTTAAGTAGTTGTTTAAAACGGCATTTGTTACATCATATTCTTTTGTTATACCGTTTACTAGAGTGATACTTAGAATAGCACTTGGAAAATCATGATCGGGTTTTTTAACAATAACCGTACTTGTAGATGAAACATCTGTGTTTTCTATTGTTGCTGTAATGATTGCTGAACCTTCGCTAATAGCAGTTATATTACCATTCTGATCTACAGTAGCAATTGATTCATCACTTGATGACCATGTTACTTTTGCAGTATCTGGAGTAACTGTAGCTGTTAATTTATCTTGACTACCTTCTAAAAGTTCTAAATTATTTTTGTCTAATATGATTGCCTCTACATTAGGTTCCTGAAGTGGAGAAAGTAATTCACTGTTTGCATCAATGTCTATTGCATCGATATTTATACCCTTTTTAAAACCTTCTGCTACACGGATTATTGCTTTGTGTCTCTTATTTTCTAATCCAGTTACTTCAGCTATTAAAGTCTGATTTTGAGTAGGTCCGTGAATAGAAAATACTTGCTTTACTTCTCCATCTATAACTAATTCAACTTTTTCAGCGTAATAATTATTTGTGTTCCATTTGCGGACAATAATTCGAACTTTATCCCCAGTGAAATCAAATAGAACAGGTTTATCATTTGCAGGTGTATAAGAATATTGACCTTTGTATGAGCCAGTATCACTCTGAGTTAAGTAACCGTTTTTTATAATAGCTTGATGAGAATTGTCATATCTTTTCCAACCAATTTCAGGGTGTGTGAGTCTATCACCTACTACAGCACTATTTTCAGTTCAGGAGTATTATTTAAATTAGTTATCCCTTCTTCATAATCCACAGTTTCTGCTGCAGATGCACTTTCAACGCTAATACTAACTAGTACTAATAACGTTAATGCTAAATAAATAAAACTTTTTTTAAACAAATTAACCACTTATGTATCCTCCTTTAAAATTGTCTTAGGTTATTCTTTTAAGTAACTTATAGTAACAACTTTAACCATACTTATACTTATTTACCATAATAAAAAACAGACAACATTATTAGTTATCTGCTTCATCTTAAAACGGAAGTAAGAAGGTAATTATATATAATTTGTAGAAACTTCTGTAAAGGAGTGAAGATCATGTATTCCTTGCTTAGGTTTAATATGGTAACTTTGGTATGTACATAGATTTTGCATAAAAAGGAGAGTATGAAATGTTACATAGGAAATCAGCGAAAAATAATTTAATGACTAAAGCAATAGCAGCGAGTGTTATGACAGCTGCTATGGTTATTCCAATTGCTACTGAAAATGTTCAAGCAGCACCAGTTACTCAAACAACCTTTAATGATGTACCTAAATCCCATTGGGCTTATGAATCAATTAAACTGGTCGCTGAAAAAGGACTAGTAAAAGGATATGATGACGGTACATACAAGCCATCTGCTCACGTTACTCGTGCTGAATTCGCTTCTTTTTTATCCCGTATCTTAGGAATAGAAGCTGACAAGAAAAATTCTTTCCCAGACTTACCTTCTAGCCATTGGGCGTATGATGCAATTAATAATGGTATCAGTGCAGGAATTATAGAATTAGATTCTTTTAAATTTGAGCCTAATAAACCAATGACTCGTGTTGAGATTGCTACGTGGTTAACTAAAGCATTAATTAACAATCACCCTGATTATTCTAAAATAGTTTCAACTTTAGGACATTCAGACCTTACGTTAATACCCATTCCCGAATTTTATAAGGGTGGAGTAAACAAAAAAGACTTACCTTATATTGGGGTAGCACTAGGTACGGGATTGCTTTCAGGTTATGAGGACTTCACCTTTAAGCCGAATGGTAATACAACTCGTGCCGAGGTAGCAACAATCCTTATTCGTTTCATGGATACATTGAAGAAAGTGCCATCTGATTTCATAGGTTTACAGGAACTTCGCGAGGTTGCTAATACTGGGACGAATATATTTACACTCACAAATTTTGAAAAAAGGAGGTATAAAGATACTACTTCTTGGTACAGTAGTACAGAAAAATCTGCAAAAAAGTTAAATATGAGTGTAGAAGAATATATAAATATGGTCTATGGGGTGGCATTTAAGCTACCAGTTGAGGGAGAAGCAGTAGGTGGTTTTGAGGATGTACTAGGGAAACCTTATACTTTGCTAAACAAACGTGCTGTTAACACTATAGAACGTGTCATTTTCGTGGACACAAGAGGTTCACAAGCAAAAGGTATTTACAAGGATATGTTTTTTTATATAAACCCAAAACCGAACCTAGATGGTAATATACTTAATAGAAATTTATATCATGTATATACCGAATATACAACAACACCAAGTCAAAATACCACTTTATCTAGTATGTATAATGGTTCTATAATGGGACAAGCAAGTTCGCAAGTTGTTAATTTGGTAAAAGCGAAACAATTTGGTATCGCGACACCTCGAACAACAGACGGATGGTACTACGAGGAAGTAGAAAAGGGAGTATTCAAAAAAATAACAAACGATTTCTTCACAAAAGGTAAAACTGTCCGCTATTGGGCTGTAGAAATTGAGAGTGAAACAACTGATGATCCAATATCAGGAAGAACAGATGATGGTAGTGGATATTATTATGAAATTATAAAATAAAAAGTGTATTCAAATACTTAGAATTTACAATTTTAACTAAGATAACAAGTGAAAAAAGCATAAAGAAAAAAACAATTAAGACCACTCCGTGATGGGTGGTCTTTTGCTATTTTTCAATGTCCTATACCTCTCATGGTTTTGTACCTATATTTATTTGAATATTGTGGATAGAAAAAGTCCAGATGCACATATACCTTATAAAAAGTGAGATGATTAAGTTGAAAGCAAAGCATATTCAAAGTGAAATAGAGGCTATGCATTATTGGGATGCAAGAGTATTGCAAATGGACACTAGTTTTTTTGTGATGAGCTTACCATTATGTTTGAGGACACCGATTATAATGTAAATTTACTATTCACTGGTTGTTCAAAATTTTCATTTATAACCAGTGTTGAGGATAGATTAAAACCTCTAAAAGAATTAACTAAACCTCAGATTCCTTATTTTATTCAGGATATTGAAATCAGTAAGCTGGACATTGAGGGCGGAAAAACCTTATTAAAGTGCAATATTTTTATGCCGCCATTAAAGGTGGAAGTTGTATGCACTAAAATGTTTATTGACAAGGTATAATTTGAAGAACTTGATTGGCTGTACTGTGTTAAGAAAAGCATACCCTTCCTGATGGAGATGGATGGGCTTGTGAAAGATAAGCTTATAAAAAAATAAAATTTATACAAAAACAGTCTACCATTAAAAGGTGGCCTGTTTTATTGATTATTTATAGTAGAAAGTCAATTTTGAAGTCCTTATTATCAAACACTTATTGAAATGTTTTGAAGGAAAAAATTATATATTCTCTATGGATATTAAGGATGGTGTGTTAACGGTATCAAGTACACTGAGCGCTGTATTTTCAGGGGGCATATAGTAAGGCTATAAAGCGTTCTAGTATAAAGATTAGTTAAATTCATCATCTGTGGAGGGCAAAGCTCTTAGAGAACGTCCAGTCCCTTTCTATAATTGGTTAAATGAAAGGAATAGCTTCCACAATCAATAGTGCATAATGAACCATCGTTAGATAATTGGCTGGAGTGGTAAATGGAAATAGTTATCCTAGTGATATTGAGATGAGGTATTATTAAACTAAAGGAGCGTTCAGTTGAATAACGATATGGTTTTTTGTGGTAAAATAGTAGACGGTAGGTGCATCTACATCTTTGCAGGAAGGTGGGATGGGCTACCGTTTAGTTAGGAGGTAGAGGTTTTGGCTGTTTTGGCTGTTTTTGGTGTTTGGGGTGTTTTAATTTTGTTAGTTGCAATAATTTTATTTTGGTCGGCTGGATTACCGAAGATTAAAAGTAAAAAATTATCATTTGTTATGATTAGTTTGGGATTCAATGTAATCGCAACTCCATTGGCTTTATTTATAGGTATAATGGCAACAGCCTCCCCGACCAGCACTACAAATGATTTTTGGACAGGATTTCTCCTCATCCAGGGAATACCACTTTTAATACTAATAATTGGAATCTTAAAATGGTTTATCATTGACAGAAGAAAAAATAAATAAGCATATAAATAGTAATAATTAATTAGGTTTAAAAAAGACAAGTTTGTGAAGAAATCTCTACTTAAACTATATGGGTGATTTTCTTGAAGATTATTGAGTTGCATATACAGCTCTTTTTTCTTCTTCAACTAACGGAATGCTTTAATTAAATACACCATAAAAGACCACTCCAATATGGGTGGTCAAAATAAATAAAACCTAATTAGTCTTATATTATAGTGAAGTTGACTTACTTTTTTTCTCATTAATAATAAGGTCTTCTTCATGTTGTGGGCGAGGGGGTTCAGTAGCTCCTTTATGCCCATTAGGTTTTTCTAGGTCTGCTCCATTAGAGAATGATTGTTTTGTTGGCTCGTCTGTTGCAAATTCTGTAATTTTTTTATCTCTTTTCATTTCGACACCTCCTAAAGATATTATTTAACTTATTCAATAAAATATCCCTTGTTTATTTCAACTTTACACTTAAATTATTTTAAAATTAGACCATTCCGTGATGGGTAGTCTTAATCGATGAAAAAGCAAGCGACTAAAATCCGACCAAACCATGATATTTAAAGATTATTTATGATAATTCTTGAGGATTAATAAAAGATTGCAGACAATAAAATACTGTTATATCAAGCTGTTGACCAGTCATGATTTATTGTGATAGCACAAATATTTCAACAGGATGATGGTTGTCGTGTTAGAGGCAGCGGTTCAGGAGAATCGGTTGCTTTTTCTTTATCTTTACCTTTACCTGTTAAATATAAGTATTTATGGTGTCTCAAATAACTCTAAAATTTATATTTTTACTTATCATCTATAAAGCATATGTGTGGTGTAATTGATGAAAAATTAGACGTTCCATCAAGAGGTGAAGGAAATTCATGACTTTCACAAATTGAGTTTTTTATCATCTCAGCAATGTCATCGTATTCATTCATAGTATTGAGTGTAGTTAATAAAATTGTATTTCCCAATATCTCTTTACTTCATTCATCAATCAATAGCTTTAGAAAAAGCACCTTTTAATACCAATTATTTTCTAATCAAAATTTCTCCTGCCATATCCAAATCGGCTGCTGGAGAACGATGGATGTCAGATGTCGATTGATTCTTTTTGAATTTATTGTCATCTCGTTGCTAAGAACAATCACTGTTAATTCCTCATCATTTAGTCGTGTTATATAATGACGAAAACCACTTGGATATCCTCCTGAATGCCCGACAGCTTGTTTCCCCATGACATCTTGAGTATACCAGCCATATCCATATTGATGGGGGAACTTTTTAGCATGAGTTCTACTCATCAGCTCTGATGTCTCTTTGCTTATCAATACATGATTACGCAAGGCTCTGTCAAATAGCTCTAAATCTTCAACTGTCGAAATGATATCCCCGGCTGCATACGCTGCAGAATTATGTATGAAGGGCCCGGCTTTTCCATCTACGTATCCTTGTGCTTTCGGTACACCTGGCGGAACTGTAAACATAGAATTAACCATGTTGCTCGGCTCAAAAATATGTTGTTCTATATAATTCGCATAGGATTGGCCACTGACTTTTTCAATAATAAGTCCTAGCATCACATACCCCGTATTACTATAACTAAAGCTTTTGCCTGAAGTAAACTTTAATTCAGAATCACGAATGGTATTTACAATATCATTGGGCTTCCATTCTTTGCTGTAGTCAAATTCAGCATTTTCCGTTAGATAATCAGGAATGCCCGAGCTATGACTTAGTAGATGACTGATTGTAATTGTTTCTCCATTTGGAAAGTCCGAAAAGTATTGAGAAATTGGATTATCTAAGCTTAGAAGATCCTTTTCTACTAATTGCATGATTGCTACAGCAGTAAATGTTTTAGATAGTGAAGCAATCTGATAGAGGGTGCTTGGGCTATTAGGTAAACCAGGAGCTGCCATTCCGTATCCTTGTGTAAATAAAACTTCTCCTTCCTTTGCAATAAGGACGGTTCCCTGGAATTTTTCATTTGTTAAATATTGATCGATTTTTTCAGAAACGCTTCCAGATAAATTACTATGGTTGTTACGTCCAAATAATAGCAAGGCTACTACCGACACGATTCCAATAACAAGTATAGTAACAGAGGAAATTTTTAGGAACTTTTTCATATTTATACCTCTCATTCTATTTTTTGTAGCTTATGAAACACTTCCTATTATAAGACAGGCTTCAACATAAAAATATAAAAAATGAGAGAATCACCAATTTATTTATGAAATTAAATCTGCCATGTAATTTTGGAATTTATCATAAATTTCATGACAATTGTCAGCCCACTCTAGGTTGAGGGGTTACTAAAAAGCTGTCCAATGTTTAAAATTTAGGTAACATTTTAAGAAACCTTTCATAAAATATAAAATACTGTTAAATCAATGTTATTGAAGTATTTTGACTTGATAAAAAGTACTAGTAATTTAAGTTATGATAATTGTAGCCTTAGAGGGAGGGATTTAGGAATAATCGATATGGCAGGGTTTTCATACTATAAAATGATCACCTGCTTCTCTTGATCTTTAAATATTAAATTGCTAGCATGAATGTTTTCATGTCTGAATTGTTTCTGAATAATTTTACAGATTTATAATAAAAGTGAACGCTGTAGCAAGAAAAGAAACTTAATTTCAAAGCAAAGGACTGGCGATTAATTTAATAAAAGCACAATTTGATAGTGCTATACTTCATGATTAAAGGAGTAATTTTGTAAATACTGAAGGGACTATAGTAGTCTATCTGTAACAGCTACGCAAGCAGAGACTTTTATTGCGTCTGACAGATAAAGGCGCTACATTGAAGATTTGCGTAGATCAAAAATTTATTAAAGGATATTCTCTGTTTTTGTCGAAAGTTTAGTAGCTAAAGGGGGTTTTGTTGATTGGGATCAGAGTTGTTGGTGCAATTAGTCATTGTTTTATTTGATTTAATAGTAGGATTATACATAGGTTTTCGACTAGGTAAAGGGAAATCTATAAAAAGAAATATTATTTGGGGAATCGTAACTATATTGGTGATAGCACCGTTATTAGCAGTGCTAGTGAGTTTTATCATTGGCTTTATGTTAGATGATGGTTGGACAGGAATTGCAATAATGGTAATAACGTTCCCATTGTTCTTTTTTATAGGCATTGGGCGTCTTTTCACGGGCATTACTAGAAAAAATAAATAAATGCAAAAGCTAGTGTTCTTTTTTATGCCTTCCATAGATTGCTGTGGAGGGCTTTTATTTTATCCAAAGCAAGGTATATGGGAGTACGAAAACGCCCATCCATGATTAAATAAAATTTCTACAATGATGATTGGTGCAGGTTATTAGCATTTATTATCAAAACAAGCTTACAGTAAAAACTACGACACAAATTATTTTTGTGGCCCTCTTATTTAAGGGCCCTATTTTGCTATGACTTACGTTAATCGTAAAACAAAATAAAAGGGAGACCAAGGTAATCAAATTTGTACACGAGCTTTTTGTGTATTTAATTTAAGAATAGATTTACGTATAATGGACTGTATAATATTGAAAATTTAACAAGAGGAGGAGAAAAATGGGGAGTAAGATAACGATAGATATGAGTAAGGGTGCCTATGAAATAGCCAAAAAAGTTTATTTTAAGCAGATCACAAGAATCGAGGGCTCTTTAGAAATAAACAAAGTTACAGGAATGAATGTAGGGTCAGCACAAGCTTTTATTACTATATTCCTAGCTATGATGAATGGAGAAGTATATAAAAGAGCATTCAATAATGAAACTAATAAATTTTTACTTGAAAGTATTAAAGAAGATTTTGGCAATGATGCTTTCCAGGATGCTTTAAGCGCTGTACAGAAACATATAAACTATTATTCAACTTTAGGAAAGGGAAATCTAAAAGGATTACAAGATATTGTTTGGGAAATGAGTCGATAAATATTTTTTATTTAGAACTTTATCACTTGTTCAATTTTTCATGTCTTTTGACTATATAGATTGAACTTTAGAACCTAACACAAAGTCGGTCGATTATACCTTGTGTATCTTCACTTTGACAACGGATAAATTCACGAACAGCGAGTTTGATTTGCGATGTACTTGAAAAAAAGACATTATGAATGACGCTGTCTTTCAACCATTTCCATAGCCCCTCAATTAAATTCAATTGCGGGCTGTAAGGTGGTAAAAACACCAGTTGTAATCGATTTTGATGCAGCTTTAAAAAAGGCTGAATGAGCTTCGCATGATGAATGCGAGCGTTATCGAGGATCATGACAATTTTTCCATTTGGGTAATGAGCAATGACTTTTTCTAAGAAACGCAGGAAGACTTCTGCATCGTATTTCTCTTCTTCGACGCAGAAGATTTCACCTGTTTCATAATTTAACGTACCGATTAATTTCACGCCTTGATGCTTACCGTATGTGGGGATTTGACGCTGTTTCCCTTTTGGAAACCATGACTTTTGAATGGCTTGGTAGTCACGAATCATGGACTCATCTTGAAAGAGAAGGTGATCGATTTCCTCATACAATAGCTTTTTTTAAAGCAGGAAATGTTTCTTCTTTAAATGTTTTTTGCTTTTCTGGGTCCGCATTCGCCAACGTATAGGTAGGGCGCGTATGACTAAATTGCATGCGTTCTAATAATTTAGACATGCCACGTAAAGAATAGGACACAGCCCATTCACGTTTCACGAGTGAAACGAGTAACGCGAGCGTCCAATTCGTATACGGTGCAAATCCCACATCAGCAGGCGTTTTCGTTGTGACAATCTCAGCCAACTCAGCACGTTGTTCGATGGTCAAACGATGTGGTTTACCTGTAGAAATCCCCATGCGTAAACCTGTTATGCCTTCTTTTTTATAGGCTTTAATATATTCACCAACAGTTGCTCGATTGCGTTGAATGATCATCGCAATTTCAACGTTATTTTTTCCTTCAAGGTGTAGAAATACAGTCTGATACCGCTCAAATAGTCGCTTATCCTTTGTTTGTCGCATCGCCGTTTGAAGTTCTTCTCGTTGTTCATTGCGTAACATGTGGGATCATCCTTTCGACAATAAGTTTGTATACTTTACCCATTTTGAAGGAGATAGAAGCTTTAGTTCAATTTATATAGTAAAGTTATGTAGCATAAACAAGATGGACTGTTTTCAAAATGTCTATCGTAGAGGGTACAATTAACTTTTTGAACCTAAGCTTTTGTGTTAACACTAATAAAAAACGTAAAGGGTCCTCCTAAATAATGGCTATCGTAGCTACCGCAAACCCTTTCCCAATGCCATCCAGCACCATAACAACATGGGCGAATAAAGCTGGGATAATGAACATTTTTCCAAGGGGTTTGTTCACATACTGAAAATGCCGTTTGATCTAATGTGAAATAATTCTACATATAGTAGCAGTGTCTAAATCTATGTAGAAGCACAACTGATCAGTTTTAACAGTCATTTGGATTTTCTTATGATAGTTTGTAGTTTCGTTGTTTTACAATAATAATCGATGATCTAACAATAAGGGGAGGATCAAGTAAAATGCTAACATATGAGCTACTGGATACAAGGCTACTAGCCGATGAAGGAATGATTAGTCCTGTGGTGCTGACAGGGATGTTTCCGATGATTATTATTCCTACGCAACCGATAGTCATTCAAGCAGAGAAACATGCTTGTCGAATAGGCAAAGGGCAATTTATCTTGCTTCTATACCCAGAGCAGGGTATTTATATAGTCCCAAGTGAGGGTGAAGAATTGGCTCCTGTTTATAGCATTTCCTTTAACAGCTATCGGTTGGCAAAACGTGAAAAAGATACGCTATTATATGAAAAGGATACAACACATTTGCCTGCGCATGGACAGATCATGGAATTTCCACGATATGCGGAGGGACTGCTAAAAAAATTAATGGAGCAGTTTCAGCAGACACAAAGACCACATGCTACTCCTAAGCTTCATTTGCTTCTACATGAGTTACTCGATACGATTTTTGAAAGAAAGAGCATCGATATCAGCTTTGTGACAAACGATCAAGCAATTCAGCAGGCTGTTACCTATATTAAACAGCATTTTGAAGCACCCCTAACGCGTTCTTTTATGGCCAATATGACGGGTTTTAACGAAAGCTATTTTTCCTCATTGTTTAAGAAGGAAACAGGGTGGAGCTTTGCTGAGTATGTAAATCAAATACGAATTGATCAAGCAAAGCTTATGCTACTCGGAACAAATGATAAATTACAGGATATTGCATTGAAAACAGGATTCGCAGATGGCTCATATTTGGGAAAAACGTTCACCAAGTACGTACATCTGTCACCTAGTAGTTTTCGCAAAAGGAAGCATACAAACCGTATAGTCAGTATACAATTTCTTGGGGCATTACTGGCTTTAAAAATTCAGCCTCTTGCTACTACACGAGAGCTACTTCAATCATCCCAGCTGTTACACAAACGAGTGCCAGATATTGTAGAGATAGCGTCCTTTGACCAAATCGAAGTGATACAACAATTAGACCCAGAGTTAATCGTGGCTCCAACTTATTTATATAATTATCCTGATATATTGAAGGCACTCGAACAAATTGCCCCTGTTTTGATGATTCCTTGGGGACAGTTGGACAAGCTTGAGGAGGTGCGACTGCTTGGGAGACTTTTTGGGCGAGTACAAGAGACTGAGGAGTGGATTGCGAGGTTGCAGCAAATAGCGATGGGAGCAAGAAAAGCCATCACTCCCATTATCGAGTCTGGCACAACAGCAGGGATCTTTGAATTAGGTCACGATAATTTATGGCTAATGCCTTATTTATCGGTTCGCTCTGCCTATACGCTATATCAGCTTTTAGGACTCAGTGCTCCTCAACGTATTCAGCAGGAGGTACTGCAAACAGGGAAACATCTTAAAGTCGAAGAGCAGGACCTCCCATTGTACGCGGCAAGTCACATGTTTTTAATTGTGCCAACGGATGATACGGAATCCTTCCGTGCCAAGCTGATGCAGCGCTCTGTGTGGCAACGATTAGTGCATGAACAAGGCTGTCAATTGCACTTACTTAAGCTAAATGAGTTTTGGTTTGATGATGGTCTTTCATTAGAGCTTCAGCTTGACGTAATGGTAAAATTGTTAATGGAGCAAAGCTAAATCCAACAATTTTCCCTATGAAACATCCAATTTATAGACATTGTCCTTGTACAAGACTGTCTTTATAATGAATATATCATCGCGAATGATAATCATTATCAAACAAGGAGGTATAATCTTGTACTTACATAAGCTATTAAAATCGATATTATTTCTTGCTTTAATTGCTATACTTACTGCTTGTGGCAATGCGCATGATAGCACAAATAGCGACTCGTCCACAAAAGCTGAAACATCAGAGTCAGCAACAAAAATAATCAAAACAAAGCGTGGTGATCTTGAAATGCCACGTCATCCGCAGCGTATTGTGACGGATGGCTATTTACCAGAGCTGCTTGTGCTAGGTGTGAAGCCGGTCGGTTCGACGCAATGGGATTTGGAGAACAAAGTCATTCAGGATCAGATTGATGGAATTGAATCAACTGGAGAGCGATCATTGGAGACAATTGTACAATTGAAACCAGATTTAATTATCACTTGGGTGAGTGATGAAAAGATACTTCAGCAGTATGAAAAAATCGCACCAACGCTTGCACTCCCTTATAGCTCTTCAGGTGATATTTATGAAATTATGCGTCGTTTGGGTGATGCTTTAGATAAAAAAGAGGAAGCCGAACAATGGATTAAGCACTTAGATAAGATAGCAGCGGAAGCACGAGCACAGCTTGTAGATATTATGAAGCCAGATGATACATTTGCACTNAGTATGAAAAAATCGCACCAACGCTTGCACTCCCTTATAGCTCTTCAGGTGATATTTATGAAATTATGCGTCGTTTGGGTGATGCTTTAGATAAAAAAGAGGAAGCCGAACAATGGATTAAGCACTTAGATAAGATAGCAGCGGAAGCACGAGCACAGCTTGTAGATATTATGAAGCCAGATGATACATTTGCACTGATGGGCGTTTTCGTAGTAGATAAAGGATTTTATATTTACGGGGATGGAGGCTATAGAGGCGGTGAAGCCATCTATAAGCATCTTCAATTAAAGCCACCTGCAAAACAGGAGAAGGAAATGATAGGGAAAGAGGCCTACCGACAGGTTTCGTACGAGGTTATTCCTGAATATGCGGGCGATTATATCTTCATTGACCAGGGTGATTTGATCTCAGAAGTATGGGGCGAGAGCGAAGGACTTTGGAAGTCATTGGACGCTGTGAAGAATGACCGAGTGTACAAGCTTGATCCAGATTTATTCTGGGGTAATGATCCTATATCATTGGAGCTGCAAATAAAAGAAATTGTAAATATGTTGTCTCAGAAACAATCATAAAGAGAACCTTAAAGAGGATGTCTCCCATAATGCTTGGGGCATCCTCTTTGGTGATTTTATCTATGAAAAGAACAAAAGCTACTATTGCGAAATGTAGTATGCATTGAACCATGGTAATTATGAAAAATTTTAATATAGAAGACAAGGTACTCTTGCTACAAGAGTAACAAACATTGGACTAGTTATTTATCTAAGGGTATTTCTACTTTCAAGTCTTCTCCTATATGATCAAAAGTATCATTAGATGCCCCAGTGATATGTAGTGTGACTTTTTTTACAGCCTCATCATGCTTAAGAATCCAAATAATATTGCCATTTTTCTTGACTTTACCTAAAAATTCTCCACCAATATCGTCACTAAACCAAATATCTGCGTTAACTTGCTGACCAGTATCTGTGACAAGTTTTGCTTGATTCAAGTAGTAGTTTATCGTGTTATCGACTGTATTTTCTGCTGAAGCTTCAATCGTTACAACCGTTACTTTATCTTGTCCGTCAAATGACTCTTTATAGGATTCACTAGGCTCAAGAGTTGCCAACTGGATTTTATCTAATGTTGCATTTACTGGACCATTATTTACCGTCCTATTAAGCTCTTTATCTTTATAGAGAACGGTTAATTTACCTAATTCAGATTCTGTTGTGTCCCCAACGCCATTCGATTCTTCAGTTGCTGAGTTATCAGCAGCCCCTTCACTTTCGTTGTCGGTAGACGCGGGTTTTTGCATTTCTTCTTTGGGCGTTTCTTCCTCTTTTACATTTTCTTCACCACAAGCTGCTAGACCTAAAAATAAGACTAAAGATATACTAAATATTAGTTTCTTTCTCATATAGAATATCCTCCTTTATAGGTAATTGTTATTAAATTGTATCAATAATGGTAAGTGTTGTCAGTAAAGTGATTGGCTTTCTTATATAATATTTTTTGCTGATATTTTAGACCTTTATAATTAGAAAATAAAACCAATTTAAATAAGGACAAAAGATATATATTCATTCCTAACAATAAATAAAACCAACTGGCCTTATTTATTGAAAATATGTATATGCTGATAGATAGAAGAAAAAATAACCTAATCATCTATGCTATCAGTTATGATGTATTTAAGCTTATTTTATCTGGAAAGGATTGCAATTTATTTGAAAATATTTTTTAAAAACAAGCCATGGTTGCCTGTTAATGATGATATGGCAGAGCGACTTCAACAGGAATTAGTAAAGGAGCTTTCTCGAGAGCATGTATTATATGGTACAAAGGCTCAAGCCATAGCGAAGCGAGAGGACAATGATGATGTTGTGTTTTGGATAAGCGCTATTGAACAATATGCGATTGTCCATTTAACATACGCACAGGAAACTTCCAAGATATTTCCCATTACAAAGTTGTTCTCAGCAGAGGAATTAGAAGAGTATTGCAAACATATTTTCCAATATTATGAACGAGAATAAAGGAGGCGTTTGTATGCCAGTGGCAAGCAGCCATTATCAGTTCCAAGATAGTTATTTTATGGTGATTCATCTATTTGCATATATTGTCATTAGTGTGGTGGTATTAGTGGGATGTGTGTGCCTGATGGGATGGAGAAAAAGACGACATTATAAAAGAGCACTTATCAAGAGCGATCTGAAGAATGATTTTCTTTAAGTATCTGTACTTCCTCATGAAGCTTTTTAATTTCTTCCGTTTGCGCAAGAATAGGATGATTCATTCATTCTATTTGACATAAGTTTGGGAAAAGTCATACACACGCTTCAAAGGTTTGTTTAAATATGGAATCACCCTATAAAGTGAATGCTACACGCTGTTGAAAAAGTGTATAGATCTGCTTTTTTTGGCTTCACTAAGCAAAATTTCTTATATAAGGTTTATAGTATTTATCGTTTTACTAACCCACTATTCTTGTAAAGAATTTGTTGAGTTATTGTTTAGAAGTTGTAGAGAATGATATGATAATCTTACTAACGTCGGGATGCGTAAGTAACTAACACGCACAAAAAGGACAGGGTGAATGTGCCTTGTCCTTTTTCCTTTGCTAGATTATGATAAAAGTAAAGCGAAGGGGATTTCTATTGAAGACGACCAAATGGCTCTTATTATGGACAAGTTTGCTTGTTTTAGCACTGTTTAAGGTTATTAATCAAAGGACGGTAAGCCCAGTGACTATCTCAGGTAATGGCAATCCAGCTTTATTAATAGCGATCTTTCTACTGCCGCTATTTATCATTTTCCGACAGAAGACGCCCACTTTAAGGAACGTGAAGGGGATAACCCTATGAGTAAGGGGGAGATGAATGTCGGTAGGCGTTCGCCTAAATTATCGCACAATTAGAACGTATGTGCTATAACGAACCTGTACAGATTGCTCTTTGAAAACTGAAGATAGGAGGTTGTAACAGGAAAGTTCGTCTGTTATGTAAAATCTTCAACGTTCTATCGCTCTGTCTAGCCGAAAAGCGAAAACCAAGCAGTACGCTAGACAGCAGAGTCTAACGTACAATCATTGCAAGTGTTTCACTACGGGTAGAGCCTGCTACTATAACTAGACGTTGGTCTGGTGTTCGCAGGAATCCCACACTTCTTCTTCTATAAGTGGGGGTAGTTCAAAGGAATGCTGTTGTTATGGATTCGGCTTGTTCGCCAGTACGCTATGAAAAAGCGTACCCTTCAATAAGCTTGGTGGTTACAATTACTTATAGCAGCGCTGCTATTGTTTATCAAAGAATCGCTTTGGCCAATTATCGAGAGGTTATAAAAGAGGCATGGCTTCAGCAAAATGGCACTGCCGATCTGCAATATATTAAAGATATCACCACTGGCTTAACGATCCATGTGAACAATCAATATTTTAATCTTTATAGATTTTTTCTATTTATTGCCTGCATATGGTGTTTAATGGATAAGCAGAATGCCTAGTGAAAAATAAAAAATTTTTATTTTTTTTGTGTAACCTTTTTTGTTATGAAACGACTACTCTAATAGTAGAATACAAAACTTAGGCAATTCGTAACATTCACTTTTCACAAAATGACCAGGGCTCAGGATTGAGTGCCTGGTTGTTTTGTTTTTTGGGAAATGAGCATGTGAAAATGCCATTAATGCTTTAGCATTTTAATTTACCTATTTTTTCATTTTGAAATAAGACTACCAATAAAAGCTGCCAAAGTGATAATAGGAGCCATAAAAAGAGTCTTATATTGATTCCAAGGCGTTAGGCTAGCAACAACACCTGTTGTTAAAATAACACTAAAAACAGTTAATAGTTGTTGCTTTACATTTAATTTTTTAAACAGCTACTATCCTCCTATAAAAATAAACCAAAATCATTCCTTCAAACAAATCTATTGAAAAAGTGATAATCTATAAAAAAAGGTTACATTATCATTTATAGGAAAATTTTTATAGTATAAATGCCTCCGTTTTAAAGTAAATATGCTAAAATTATTTAATAACTGTATAGGAGCATGTTGGAATCCGTTTTTCTAATTTGGGGGGATAGGATGATACAAGGGTCTTGGAGAGCATTGGTATGGATTGGCTTAGCAGAATTATGTGCCTTAAGCTTATGGTATAGTGCTTCCGTGATTGCACCTGAACTAATTGCCATTTGGCATCTTAGCGCTAATTTGGAGGCTTGGCTTTCTGCTGCTGTCCCTGTTGGCTTTGTTATAGGGGCATTATGTAGTGCGTATTTTGGGGTTGCTGATCGTTTTAATCCCCGCAAAGTTTTTGGTATTTCAGCATGTCTAGGGGCATTCTTGAATATTTTATTAATTTTCGTTGATTCTGGTTTTTTCGGTATTTTACTAAGAGTATTAACAGGCCTCATACTTGCTGGTGTCTACCCAATCGCTGTAAAAATTTTATCGGAATGGTTTCCTAAAAAGCGTGGGTTAGCGATTGGTATCTTAATTGCGGCATTAACAGTAGGATCATCATTGCCACACTTTATTGTTATGTTCTTTTCTTCATTAAGTTGGCAGTTTGTGATTATTTGTAGTTCCATATTAGCTTTATTGTCAGCTTTTATTGTTTTCTTTATTTTAGAGGATGCTCCAGTAAAATCAAAAAAATTGCCTTTTTCTTTAAAATTAATTAAAAAAGTAGTGACAAATAAACCTGTTATGCTTGCGAACTACGGCTATTTTGGTCATATGTGGGAATTGTATGCAATGTGGACATGGCTTCCTGCTTTTTTGACAGCTAGCTTTTTAGCCTATTCACCAGCAACACCACAATGGTTTATTGCCTTATCCTCTTTTCTATCAATAGGCATTGCAGGGGGAATTGGTTGTGTGATTGGTGGACTTATCTCAGATAGAATTGGAAGAGCTAATCTAACGATGCTGGCTATGTTAATCAGCGCTATTTGTTCGATCGTCATCGGCTTTACATTTGGGCAGTTTATTTGGCTTACGCTCCTTATCTCTATTATTTGGGGCGCAGCAGTGATAGCTGACTCCGCTCAATTTTCCGCAGCCGTTACAGAAGTAGCCGAAGAGGAGTATGTAGGGACAGCCCTTACGTTTCAAATGTGCATAGGCTTCTTAATCACGATCTTTTCTATCAATTTAATTCCGCTCATTCAAAGGGTTGTTGGTTGGGAGTGGGTCTTTACAATATTGGCGATTGGCCCTATTCTTGGCATGATAACAATGGGTACCTATAAACGCTATGAATTTAACAGTAAAAAAGCGTAATGCTAGTCAATAACATAGGATATTGTTAGGCCAAAATTAGAAAAGGGGATGTTTCAATTGGCTTTTGAAACATCCCCTTTCCATTTTATTATTTTAACATAGCTTGTAATGTTCGTTTTTGCCAGCCTAGCTTAAAGTACGCATACTGCATAATAAAGAGGACACAGAAGGTAATCGGGTAGGCTAACCATACGCCATTTAGAGCAAGTGAAGTATGATGGGATAGGAAGTAGGCTAACGGCACTTGCACAACCCAAATGGCAATAATTAAAAAGACAGTCGGCCATAGCACAACGCCTGTTGCGCGCATGGTTGCTGACACGGTTTGCATATGTCCAAAAATTAAATAGCTCCAAAAGGCAATAAATAAATAATTTTTAGCAATATGCAGGGTTTCCTGTGTATCAATAAATAAAGCGAGAATAGGTCCTGCAAATACATACATCAATAAAATAATGGCGCCACCTAAAAGATAATTAATTTGCACGCCCATCTGACGAACTTTTTTAATCATTTCTGTAGAGTTTGCGCCTAGTGCCTGTGCAACAAAGACAGATGTGGCAATAGCAATACTCATTGCTGGCACTTGGGCATAGCTTGCCACCTGATTGACAACTCCATAGGCAGCTGTTGCATTTGAGCCATGCAGATTGACAAAGCCAATCACGGCAATTTCTGCAACAGAGATGGCAACCATACTAATACTTGAAGGAATGGCTAGCTTTAGCAGGGACGTTAAAATATCCTTTTTCAGCTTAAAGTGCTGTAAAATAGTTTTGTCTAAACGTAATAAATGCTTTGTTTTATGCAAGTAAATAAATAATATTAACATGGTTACAAGGTTTGAGAGCACTGAGGCATAGGCAGCACCGTTTAAGCCAAATGCAGGCAAGCCCAACCAGCCAAATACTAATGGTGGAAGAAAGGCGATATTGAGAATAACACTGACAACTAAAAATAAAAAGGGTGTTTTGGAATCGCCAACGCCACGCATAAAAGTTGTATAAACAAAATACCAAAACATAATTGGCAGCGTGAAAAATAAAATTTGTGCATAGCTAATACTCATCTCTAAAATATTAGCGGGTGTTTGCATAAAGCGTAAAATCCATTCAATGAAGAAGCCGCCAAAAATCGCAACGGCAATGGATAAAATGGTTGTAAAGGCAAGCGTTACGCCAACAACCTCCTTCATTTTTGCATGGTTGCCAGCGCCAAATGTTTGCCCAACTAAAATCGAGCTACCTGAGCCAATGCCAATCGCAAAAGCCATTAAAAAGAAGAAAAATGGAAAGAATGCCGAGATAGCAGCGAGTGCATCGACACCTAAATTGCGTCCCACGATAAACATCGCAAATACTTGCCCAACTGATTGCAGGACATTAGCGAGCATCACGGGAATTAAAAAATTAAAAAAAGCCTTTCGTAGTTGTTTGTCATCCTGTAGTAATTGTTCATTCATCATTTGATCCTCTTGAGTATTAATAACCCATTTCTTTTAAAATTCGTGATAATGTACGCAGGCGTTCGCCAATTAATTCACCATCATTGTTTAATGCCTGCTGAAAAAGCTGAATATCCTCGTTAATTTGTTCATTGTCTGTGCAAACCTCTACAGTCATGGCATCTCCCTGCAAGCCGACACGCTTAATAAGCGGATTTTCCTCGTCATATAAATGCTCGTGACGGTATGCCTCCTTGAAATAAAGCTCTGTTTCACATACTAAAATAGCGAGGTCAAGCACGCGGTGAAGGGGTAGCTCCTCTGATTGACGCGACCATTTGCCACCTGTATGGCGCCAAACCTTTGCCGAAATATCGACCTTTCCGCGATCATTCCATTGTGCTAAGCCAAGTGACAGCCCCTGTGCATCTGTGTCGTATGCTGTGCGTCCATCAATATTGGCATAGTTTTCTGCCACAATCACGGGCTTATGCTTTAAATGTGTTGGTATTTTCATTTTTTAACGCTCCTTTTTATTTAGTAATTTACTAAATTACTGCATTAGTAAATTTAACATTTCATCTACGTGAAGTCAATCTTTATGTTGAACAATTGTAATTTTTTCTCAAATAGAGAGGTCTAATACTAAAAGGAGAGGGTTAGATGAGTGCACGAAAACCATTCATGGGAGCTATAATGCTGCTTATTATGCTTGTTCCTGTGAAAGCCCTTGCGACGAGCTGGGTCTATCTTTTTGTTGTATGGAATGGCTATATATATGTGGTGGGGGATGAGCAAGTAACAAGCCTTGGCGAAAAAATTGGAGCCGTCACAGTATATTCAGATATGGAGCAATATGAAGGCAACTTCTCTAATATCTATCCAGAGGGAACAAGCTATTATGCGATTAAAGGCGTAGATACCGATCATGCAATTGCCGTACACACGCCGAATGATACCTATGTCAAGGCACTTAGAGAAGGGGAATATACATATGTAGAAAAAGAGACTACATTACAAAAAAGCATTTGGTATAAGACACTAGGGGGTATTGTGGCTATCGATCTTGGGATTATCTTCTTGGTGAGGCGTTTTAAAAAGAGGGCATATAAAAAATAATAAGGACATCGAGAAATTCACTCTCGATGTCCTTTGTTAATAGGCTATCTCACCATTTTATTGTTTACTCCTTAAGGAAATAAAACCCCATTTCATCTTCATCCCAACCACCAAATTTATAATTTTGCCAACTATAATTCACATGTGTAATAGTGTAACACCATTTTCAATTACTGCTTGATTTCTAAAATGGTTGTTTTTCGCCGTTTACGTAAATGGATATTCCCGATGGAGCACTAACACTTTTGTTTCCTAATGCAATTCATATATAAAATAATATATAGAATGATTATTCTTAACTTTTCAAGTAGCTTCCTCCTAGTAGAATAGTAATATGTTATTGTTTTACCAAAAATGTATGACTTTGCAATTAAAGTAATAAAATTAGCCTACTCTTTTTGACGAGAAGTATTAGCTTGTATGGACGTATACACCATATGTTTTGATAATAAGATTTCTTAATTTACATAATTTCCAATATAGAGTAAAATAAGATGATAATAGTACTGTATATTTATTTTCACTTTTTAAAAATTCAAGTGAATATACCTACTATTTATAAAAGGAGCGTGTTTATTTATGAATGAAGCGCTAGTAATCAATAAAATTATGTTAAATGTATAAGTTTTATTTGTTTGTAGCACCTATCAGACAGCTCAAACAACTGATAGCGAAGAGAGGGAGGTTAGTATGAATGAGATTTAAGTCAATACGGACAAAAATTTTAGTTGGTTTTTCCATTGTTTTAATAGGGATAATAATACAAAGTAGCTATACCATTTATTCGAATATAAAAATGAACAAGGAAATTGAAAATATAGTCGAGAAGGAGCTAGAATTGTCCATTATTGATCAACATTTAGCGAACTCCATGTCGATGAGGATAGGGGCTGTACGGGGCTATGTGTTAACAGGTGAGCAATCCTATAAAGATACATTTAATGAATACATTAAAATCTCTTTAGAAAATGAAGATCGTGCTCGACAACTTGGTGAGTCAGAGGATTTTGAAAAATATGCAGCAAGAGCAAAATCTTGGCGTCAATATATTGAAAAAAACGTTTTCCCTGTTTATGAGGCTGGAAATATAGATTTAGCGATTCGCAATGTGATGAGCCAGGAAGTAGTAGTGCAAGAGGTTCAACAAGGATTTGAGTCATTAGCGAGTGCTCGCGAGGAGATCATTCGACAGGCTGGGGACCAATTAAAGGATAACAATAATCATCTCACGAATATCAGTATCATTATGTTTGTGATCATTATCGTATTGTCTATTGGTGTAGCTCTCTATAATGCGACTACTATTTCCAAGTCTGTGCAACGAATTTCCCAGCGTGTAAAATTAATTGCAAATGGTGATTTAAGCCAAGAGGCGCTTGCTAACGATGCACGAGATGAACTTGGTGAGTTAACGGATTCCACCAATACGATGAATACAAAAATAAAGGATATGCTACAGCGTATACACAGTGTGTCTAATGAAGTAGCAGCACATAGTGAAGAATTGCTCCAGTCTTCGGTTGAG
The DNA here is from genome assembly GCF_001281525.1 of Lysinibacillus macroides. Taxonomy (GTDB): domain Bacteria; phylum Bacillota; class Bacilli; order Bacillales_A; family Planococcaceae; genus Lysinibacillus; species Lysinibacillus macroides. Next base: position 1,434,183 of record NZ_LGCI01000005.1, read on the forward strand.
GTAAAAACAGGCACGGAGCAAGTGGCCCTTACGATGAATGATATTGCAGAGGGCACTGAATCACAGGCCAATAATGCAAGTGATTTATCGCATTTAATGAGTGACTTTGTAAAGCGCATGAACGAGGCTAGCCAAAATGGTCAGCGTGTGGAGGAGGATTCCAATCAGGTTCTTACATTAACGGAATCAGGTCAAACATTAATTCAAGCATCGACAGAGCAAATGTTAAAGATTGATCATATTGTCCATGAGGTAGTAGGGAAGGTAGAGGGCTTAAATGATAAATCCAAAGATATTTCCAAGCTTGTGGTGGTCATTAATGATATTGCTAAACAAACGAATTTATTGGCCCTGAATGCAGCAATTGAAGCGGCACGAGCAGGAGAGCAGGGACAGGGCTTTGCTGTAGTAGCTGAAGAAGTACGAAAATTAGCTGAGCAGGTGTCGTTATCGGTGGTTGATATTGAGCATATTGTAGAAGAAATTGTGGAGGAAACCAATCATGTAACAAATTCATTAAAGTCAAGCTATGAAGAGGTACAGCACGGCTCAGAGCAAATTTCATTAACCAATGAAACCTTTGTGGAAATCGGCACTGCCGTGACAGCGATGGCGCATAATATTTCAAATGTTTCACAAAATCTTGATCAGTTAGTGGAAAATTCGGTGCGTATCGACCAAGCGATTGAAGATATTGCAGCTATCTCAGAAGAATCGGCTGCTGGGGTTGAACAAACCTCTGCAACGATGCAGCAAACCTCAAGCACCATGGAGGAAATTTCAAATAGCTCTAATCAGTTAGCCAACATGGCAGAGGAATTAAATCAGCAGGTAGGACAATTCAAACTAAGTTAGAGAGGCAAACTTACCAGGGCTTATGAATAAGGATCTGGAGGAAGCCTTTAATGCAAGCTTACGGAATGCGTTCAACGCCTGCAAGAATCAATCGGTCCTAAAAAGTTTTTTGAAAATCTGTAACTTTTATTGGCTTAGCGCGACTACTATAATAGTAGAATACAAAAACTAAAGCAAAGCTTAGTAAGATTCACTTTTCACAAAAAGATCAGGACTCAAATATTTTGAGCTTTCTGGTCTTTTTGTGTTTGAAACGTAAAGGATTATTTATCGTTTTCCGACAGAAGACGCCTCCTTCAAGGAATGCGTAAGTGGGTGATGAATGGCGGTTGGTGATAGCCAAAGCCACGTCCTTTCGGTTAAAATAGAAACAAACATTCGGGCAAAGAGGGAGGTATTTCGTGTGTTGGTCAACAAAGCGTATAAGTTTCGTCTCTATCCAAACAAAGAACAAGAAATCCTCCTAGCTAAAACAATCGGTTGTTCGCGTTTTGTCTTCAATTATTTTTTAGCAAAATGGAAGGCTGCTTACAAAGAAACGGGCAAAGGATTCACTTATCATTCATGTTCTGCCGAATGAACGCAGTTAAAAAAAGAATTCGTATGGTTGAAAGAAGTAGACAGCATTGCGCTTCAATCCTCCCTTAAAAACCTTGCGGATTCGTATACTCGTTTTTTCAAGAAGCAAAATCAAGCACCACGATTTAAGTCTAAAAAGAATCCTGTTCAATCGTACACAACGAAACAGACAAACGGAAATATTGCGGTTGATGGTAACTATATCAAGCTACCTAAACTTGGTCTTGTTCGCTTTGCTAAAAGTCGTGAGGTAGAAGGACGTATAGTAAATGCTACGATTAGACGAAATCCAAGTGGTAAATATTTTGTTTCAATTCTTGCTGAAACAGACGTGCAGCCATTAGAAAAAACAGGTTCTTCTGCCGGTATGGACGTTGGTCTGAAAGATTTTTCCATTCTTTCTACTGGAACGGTGTATAAAAATCCGAAGTTTTTCCGTTCACTTGAAAAGAAACTGGCGAAAGCACAGCGTATTTTGTTCAGGCGAAAAGAAATGGCTTTGCAGCAAAAGAAGCCGTTAGAGGAAGCAAGAAACTACCAAAAACAAAAGGTGAAAGTCGCATGCATTCATGAAAAAATAACGCATGCAAGAACAGACTATTTGCAAAAAATTTCTACTGACATCATCAAAAACCACGATGTCATCGGTATCGAAGATTTGCAAGTGTCCAATATGCTAAAAAACCACAAGTTAGCGAAAGCAATCAGTGAAGCATCATGGTCGCAATTTAGAACCATACTTGAGTACAAAGCGAAATGGTATGGCAAACAAGTAGTGGCTGTATCAAAAAGATTTGCTAGTTCTCAACGATGTTCAGCTTGCGAACACAAAAACAAAGACGTTAAGCATTTACATCTTCGTGAGTGGAATTGCCCTTCCTGCGGCACACATCACGATAGAGATAGGAACGCAGGACAAAATCTTAAAAATGAAGCGATAAGACTGCTAACCGTAGGGACTACGGGGATAGCCTAATCCATAACTGGCGGTTACGCTGGTGTTCTTAGGAATCCCCCACTTCAATAACTAAGTGGGGGTAGTTCAATATTGTTAAAATAAAAAGATATGGAAATCTCTTGTGCAAAATGGTTCTCAAATAGATGAAAGGAGACGGAACATGCAACGAAAAACACTTAGGTTGATGCTTTCAGCGTTCATCATTGTTTTATTACTTGGGATAATGCTGAAAAATATATTGAATAAAGAGGAAGTATCATCAGCGATGGTGGATTTAGCAGATGGTACAACACAGCTTGATTTTGCGACACCATTAACGAAGCTGGATCAATCTACAACAACGTTTGAGGCCTATAAGGGGAAAATTTTGGTGGTTAACTTTTGGGCATCGTGGTGTGGACCTTGTCAAGAGGAAGCGCCTGCATTAAATGCCTTTTATGAGCAAAAATCCAAGCAAGTAGAGCTATTAGCAATTAATGCAACTAAGCATGATAGCCATAAGCAAGCAATGGCATTTCAGGAGACCTATCAATTGAAATTTCCTGTCTTTTTGGATCCAAAAGGGACGCTTCAGCAATCCTTTCAAGTGGTAGGGTATCCAACAACTTTTATTTTTGACGCTGAAGGTATATTAACGTATACAATTAAAGGGGACATCAGTAAGCAAGAATTAAATAAATTAGTGGCAGCTATCCAATAATGAGAAGAATGAAACTCCTTATGCGTGAGGGATATAAAAAGAGTGACGGTTTAGGGAAAGGGTCGCTATCCCATACATATATATTGTATTGATTACTTTGGTTGCTAGAATGTTCTCTGTCCGCTTTATCGTTTTACAGGTATGATATTATACTATTTTTCCAGTAGTGGTAGGGGGACGACAAGGCTTTATGTATCTCGTAAACAGGTAGGAGGTTGGAATGATCCTGTCTTTGTAGCGTCACTCGTATTCTTCTTATTGCTTGTAACAGGAATAGTATAGAGTTTATTGGTGCAGTAGATGATAGAGGGTCTGCTGTACCAAGGGAAGCCCTGATAGATCACACAGACTTTCAAGAGAATCTTCTACGTAAGCTTGGAACAATGATGCCTAAATATAATTGAAGTAAGTATTTTAAAAGATCAAGTCAGTAACCCTACTGTCTCGATTTTTTTTTGTAAAGAATTTGTAGAGGTTTGTTTGTTAAAATAGATCGGATCTTAGACTGTGCTGGTCAGGGAGGTGAAATTGGTAGAAGGTTATTATTCATTAGCTCTTTTACAATATCATTAATGAAAACAAAAAAAATTATAGTTATTATTACACTATTTGTTATATCGTTAACTGCTTTACGGCTAGTGTGGCTTGAGGTATTTACCCAGCAACAGCAATTATATGCCGAAAGAGGTCAACTAGATGTCCGAGATTTTCAATTTCAAGATAATACACTCACATTAGATGGTGAGTGGCTGTTTTACCCATCCCAATGGTTGATGGATGAAAAGCAGCAGCCTGGTCAGCCAACATATATACAGGTTCCAGGTGGCTGGGATAAAGTTGTTCAGGAAAAGGAGCCGAACCCTTATGGCTATGGTTCTTATCGCCTTCATATATTGGTTAATCCAGAAGAAACAACGACTTATAGTATAAGAGTACCAAGTATTCGTAGTGCATCAGAAGTCTATGTTAATGGACGGTTACTGGCGAAATCAGGTGAGGTAGGTAAAAATCGTGCAGAAACAGTCGCAGAAAATGTGCCATTTACCGCTTCTTTTGAGGTCCAGGGACAAAGTAAAATTGAGATCGTTATTCAAGTAGCCAACTTTCAAGATCCTCGTATGGGTGGTATTGTGCGTTCCATTAAATTTGGGCATGAGGATGTCATTTATCGGGAAACATTATTGTCTATTACTATGCAGCTAGTAGTCGCTGTTGTTTTACTTATTCATGCCGGCTACGCAATCATTCTGTATTTCGTTGGCAGTAAGGATAAACGATTACTCTACTTTTCACTGTTAATGGTTAGTACGATGTTTTATTATTTGCTGAGTAACGATGACAAACTGTTGACCTTTTGGTTTTCCATTAATTATGAGTGGAGCTTTATACTTGTTCATCTTACGGCTATTGGCATTGGCTACCCACTGCTTCAATGCATTGAGCATTGGCTACCACCACATTTCAAGCTGTATAAAAAAGCCTTTGCGATTCTCTGTGCTGTAGCTTCGCTGCTGACGATTCTATTGCCAACCCACTATCTTGTGACCATACAAATCGTCTATATTCTTATTTTCGGTGTCTCTATTATGATTACGATAGTGATTGTCCTAGGAAACTCTATAAAGGATATTCGAAGTAATATTTTTGTTTTACTTGCCATTATTGCCTTTGTGAATAGTATGATTTGGGCTGGTCTCTTGATGATTATAGGAAGTAAGGTGATCTTTTATCCATTTGACCTGATTATCACGATTGCTTGTTTGGCGATTGTCTGGTTTCAGGGCTTTGCAAAGGTCCATGCCGATACAAAAGCCTTTGCCTTACAGCTGCAAAAAGCAGATAAGCAAAAGGATGAATTTTTGGCAAGTACCTCTCATGAATTACGCAATCCGCTTCATAGTATTATTAATATTTCAAGAGCGGTATTAGATCGTGAGGTCCATGCATTGAGCGATACAAGTGTGAACGATTTAGAAACGGTATTATCTGTAGGGAAACGCATGTCCCTGTTGTTAGATGATTTGCTGGATGTTAGGAGCTTACAGGAAAATACACAAAAATTGCAGCTAGGGAATGTTTCCATTCATACTGTTGTATCGGGTGTGTTAGAAATGCTGCGTTATACAGTGGAAGGGAAGCCTGTGCAATTTATTCATCGCATTCCAGCCGATTTTCAGCAAGTATGGGCTGATGAAAACCGCGTGACGCAAATTGTTTTGAATTTAGTGCACAATGCAGTGAAATTTACGAATGAGGGCTATATTAGTATTTCAGGCTATACCAAAGACGGGCTGGCAAAAATTATAGTGGAAGATACAGGCATTGGTATGGATCAAGAAACAACCCAACGTATCTTTAGACCCTATGAGCAAGGGGCAGCAGGTAAACATATTGTTGAAGGTGGCTTTGGGCTAGGGCTAAGCGTTAGTAAACGATTAATTGAACTGCAAGGTGGGACATTGGATGTACAATCGGTGCTAGGTAGAGGATCAACCTTTACGTTTACCCTGCCATTGTCCAAAGATGTCCAGGGTGAGAGAGTGACACAAAGTAACGATTCTCACCAAGAGGAGATGCAAATGAAGCCGTCTACAGAGGCTACTAGCGTGGTAGATTGGAGCCGATCTCGTATTTTAGTGGTGGATGATGAGCCGATTAATCTAAGAGTAGTAGAAACAATTTTAACGAATGATAAATATGATATTGTCACAGTAACAAGTGGCATAAAGGCATTGGAATGCATCCAATCGCAAAAGTGGGATGTAGTCATTTCAGATGTGATGATGCCAAAAATGTCAGGCTATGAATTGGTACGGATTATTCGCAAGCAATTTTCGCTAACAGAATTGCCTGTATTATTGCTGACAGCACGTAGTCAGCCTCATCAGATTGAAAAAGGCTTTTTAGTAGGTGCTAATGATTATGTGGTGAAGCCTGTGGATGCTTTAGAACTAAGATCTCGTGTAGAGGCCTTAGCGAGGGTGAAGCGCTCTGTACAGGAACGACATCGTATGGAGGCTGCTTGGCTTCAGGCACAAATTGAACCCCATTTTCTATTTAATACATTAAATGCGATTCTTACATTAAGTGAAGCAGAAAGTGCACGAACAAGTAAATTGGTAGAGGCACTGAGCGATTTTTTAAGAGAGTCTTATAATTTTCAAAATGTAGAAGCTCTTGTACCATTAGAAAATGAACTTCGATTAATTCAAGCTTATCTTTATATTCAGCAGGAGCGCTTTGGTAATCGTATTCAGGTGGTGTGGGAGATAGAGGCAGAGAAAGATGTACTTATTCCGCCACTCATTATGCAACCTTTAGTGGAGAATGCATTAAAGCATGGTATTTTAAAGCGAACAGAGGGTGGTACCATTTGTATTCGCATACTAGATAATGGTGAGCATCTTGAAATCACTGTGGCTGATGATGGCGTTGGTATGGATGAGCGGCAAGTGGCACAGCTCCTGCAACGAACAGCCCATTCATCCAAAAGCATCGGCTTATTAAATACTCATCTTCGATTGCAGCAGCATTATGGGCAGGGCTTACAAATTTTAAGTAGCCCAAATCAAGGCACAACTATTTCCTTTATTGTATTAGCTAAGAAAGCGGTCTATTAATGGAAGGGTCGATTTAAGTCAAGCTATCAAAGAAACAAAATTAAAATGCCAAAGCGTTGATCAACGCTTTGGCATTTTAAAATTCAAGGGATGTTAGCCCTATCTTTGCTGTTTATTGATCTCATCTATATAGCGATACAAGGTGGATTTACTAATGCCTGTTTCATTTTTAATGTCAAGTAATGAATAGGTCTTGCTTTGATACATCGCAAGGGCCTTGCGTAAATTATCATCAGATTTTTTAGGACGGCCAATGGCTTTGCCAGCCTTCTTTGCCTCAGCTAGTCCAAAGGTTGTGGCATGACTTTTAAGCTGGGTTTGTAAATTGGCAAAAAGTGCGGCACTATCTAACAAAGACATAGGTAGATGCGTTATATTCGTGATTTGTTCCTGTCGAAATGTAATCTTCACATCATCCTTTGCCAAAATATGCAGGATATCTGCTAATTGGTGTATGGAGTCAGCAAGCACCACTACATTTTCAACGAATATTTCATCCCCCGCTTGTAGGACCATCAATAATTCCTCTAAGGCTTGTCGCTTTTTTGCATACGGATGTCTCTCTGCAAATAATTGATCCAGCGCTATACCCGCTAATTGCTGTTCCCCTAATTCATCGCCAATAATCGGGCGTTTGTAGCCATAAATCATGATTTTCCTCCCAAAACCATTCCTTTTTGGGAATGATTATGCTATGCTACTTGTTGTCGTTCCAAAAAGGTATCTTTTGGTACGTTTATTTATACTATAACTAAGGGAGTTTATTTATGCAAACATTAAAAGAACAATGGTTTGGCAATGTTCGCGGCGATATTTTATCAGGCATCGTTGTTGCCCTCGCACTAATTCCTGAAGCTATTGCCTTTTCCATTATTGCAGGGGTTGACCCAATGGTTGGGCTCTATGCTTCCTTTTGTATCGCAACGATTATCGCCTTTGTCGGAGGGCGCCCAGCGATGATTTCCGCTGCTACGGGCGCGATGGCATTAGTCATGACAAGTCTTGTCAAGGAGCATGGGCTGCAATATTTGTTGGCAGCTACTATCTTAACAGGTTTATTACAGTTGCTATTTGGCGTATTGGGGATTGCCAAGCTTATGCGTTTTGTGCCCAATGCTGTCATGATTGGCTTTGTCAATGCATTGGCGATTTTAATTTTTATGGCACAAGTTCCGCATTTTTTAAAGGAGGGACTTTGGACATATCTATTTATCGCCATAACATTGCTGATTGTGTATGTTGTGCCTCGATTTTTTAAGGCAATTCCTGCACCGTTAATTGCCATTGTTATCTTAACCATTGTAACTTTTACAACAGGTATAGACTTAAAAACAATTGGTGATTTAGGCGCGATTGAACGTGCATTGCCCTCGTTTTTCCTACCCAATGTACCCTTCAATCTTGAAACAGTGATGATTATTCTACCGTATTCCTTAGCGCTATCTATTGTTGGGCTATTAGAGTCATTATTAACGGCTCAAATTGTCGACGAGATGACAAGCACGAAAAGTGATAAAAATCGTGAGGCACGTGGACAGGGAATTGCTAATATCATCAATGGATTTTTCGGTGGGATGGCTGGCTGTGCGATGATTGGTCAATCGGTGATTAATGTAAAATCAGGTGGACGAGGTCGTTTATCTACCTTGGTGGCAGGCGTGTTTCTGATGTTTTTAATTATTGTTCTGGGTGATTTAGTGGTGGATATTCCAATGCCTGTGCTTGTGGGGATTATGATTATGGTGAGTATTGGCACCTTTGACTGGGGTTCCTTCCGTTATATCGTAACTGCTCCTCGCGCTGATGCCTTTGTGATGATTGTGACAGTGCTGATTGTTGTGTATACCGATAATTTAGCGATTGGGGTAGTGATTGGTGTCATTTTAAGTGCGCTCTTTTTTGTGGCAACTGTATCAAAGGTAACGATTCAGCAGAGGGGAACAACCTATATAATTGAAGGGCCATTATTTTTTGCCTCGACTAAAAGCTTTATGCAGACCTTTGAGCAAATTGAAGCGTCTAGCATTACCATCGATTTATCAAGCAGTCATCTCTGGGATGAATCGGCAGTAGGGGCACTTGTCAAGGTGATCCATCGCTTAGAGGCACAGCATATTCAAGTCAATGTCATAGGCTTAAATCCTGCCAGCCAAGCCCTATATAATCAATTAAGTGGCTTAACAATAAATCATTAGGAGGGATTAGATGTATTCGCATATTTTAGTAGCAGTTGATGGCTCTGATAATGCATTTCGTGCAGCGCAGGAGGCCATTAAAATCGCCAAGCTTTCACAGACTTCCATGGTTGAGATCGTGTATGTAGTCAATGTAGAAAAAGTAAAAAATGAATTATTACGAGCAGGCTCCCCTGAAACAATGGAGTTAGCACGTCAACGTAAAATTGCCCCTGTTGAGCAAGCACTAACAGCCGCACAGGTTTCTTTTCAAACAACGATTTTAAAAGGAACGCCTGGACCAGAAATTGTGCGCTATGCCAATGAAAAACAAGTAGATTTAGTTGTGATCGGCAGTCGTGGCTTAAATCGTTTTCAGGAAATGGTGCTTGGCAGCGTCAGCCATAAAGTAATGAAACGCGTACAATGCCCTGCTTTGGTGGTGAAATAGAAGGATAGAGCCTTCATAATCAAAGGACTCGCTCTGCTCAAGGAGTATCTGCATAAGTGGTGCTCTACCTCCTTGTCTGGTGAGGCTTCTTCTGTTGTGCAGGGGGGAGAAGAAATAAGGTAATGCTAGCTCCTAATAGAAATTTATACACCGGGCGCAACCTCCATTGCAAAGTGGTGTTCCTATTTTGTCCATTTTTCAAAAAAACGATAAGGAATTAGGAAGAGCAAATTTTGATTACAGGTCAAAATTTGCTCTTTTCGATTGAATTATACCGTTGTAAAACCGTTGTTTGCGGCATTATCCAGAATATGATGGATTGCCTTAATTTCTTTTTCCGTAAATAGATACCAAACATTTTCACTGAAATCGTGGAGAAGGAATGTTGGATACGGTGCTAATTCTTCAGCAGGGAACGATTGATTTAATTCATAGATGTCATACTGCTCCACACTATTATTGTCTTGGTTTAAAAAGTTATACTGCTCAAGCTTCGTATAAGAGCCAACCGTTTCTAAATTAAAGCGCCAATAGTAGTCTTTAGGAGCCTCTACTTTTTCACCCTTTTGCTTTTGAAGCACATTATAAATTGCTTGGTGATAAGCATTTCCTTTAATTAGCTGCATTTCTCCATCCCTTGCCATGTTGTATTCATAGCGAAGCGTTTCGATTTGTTCGTTGTCAAGTAGCAATGGTGTTGATGTGATGCTAATGTTCCCTTGATTGTAATCCACCTGACTGCCGAATGTTTCAGCAATAAAACGAATCGGTACAAAAGTACGGTTGTTTTTTACATATGGTTGCACATCTAATTGTTCAACGTTGCCATTTTTAATGACCGTCTTGTTCTTTAAATTTAAAATAACGGTTGTCTCATCCGTTGAAAGGGTAATTTGAGCATCCTTCCATTGTACTTTTGCACCTAGATTTTCACTAATCACGCGCAAAGGCACCATTGTTCGATTATTTTTGATTTTGGGTGCTGCATCGGATTTTACGACAACCTGATCAATTTGAATGTGCGTTGTCGCAGCATCAGCGGGGGAAGCCATCAAAAACATAGATGTTAAAACGATCCCCGTAAAAAACTTCTTCATTGCAAAAAACCTCCTTTATTCAAAACACATAGTAACCAAGCAATTTTACCATAATATTCTTTGGTATATACGAAAAATTTTACTATTTTTTATAACCTTTCTTAAAAAAGAAGGAGCTATCCTAAAGCCTAAAATAATGGTGAGTAAAAGAACGATGATTTCTTTTTGATACTGGGTTATTTCGAGTAAATACGCTAGTAATGGGAACTCTTATTAGATTATTAAAAATGACCCCATTTTGGAATCATTTATAATGACAAGAGTGATCCTATGAGTATAACTTTTTCTTATTAACAAGAATAGCCCATATTGCTTGAAGTTTTACTAAGCCATTTTTATAGTTCAAGGATGTAGCTGGCAGAAGGTTTAGTATTTTCTTTACAAGTTTTGTATCATAATCGTCATTTTGATGATGGGGGTACGAAGCTATTGTTTGTGGTGTTATCGAGGGTTTGTATGGGAGGATTAATGTAATTCGAAGATGTCAAACTGTTGCGCACGGTTATTGTCTGGACTTGAAAAAGAAGAACACCCCCTGTTGATGTGCTCTTCCCAAAGCTTGCTCTTTAATTGATTAAGCCACTGTATTACTAATAAGCGTGCTAAAGCCGTTTTTTATGGCATTTTGAATAAGTTGGCTAATGGATTGGACGCCTTTTTCTGTGAATGTATACCATTTATCTGCGCTTACATCATGAAGCAATAAGGCAGGGGACCCCTCTAATAGTTCGACAGGGAATCCTTTATTTAAAGAATAAATATCAAATTGCTGACCACTTTTACCATCAGCACTTTTAAAATCGTATTGACCACTTTTAGAATAAGACCCTGGCTGAGCAATGCTAAGCTGCCAAGAATAGTCAGCAGGAGCTGCTACGGGCTGGCCTTGCTGTTCTTGGAAGGCACACGAAATTTCTTTTATATAAGCATTACCTTTGATATCCTGTACTACGCCACCCATTGTCATATGGTATTCATAGCGAAGGGCTTGAATTTTTACATTATCAAGCATTAAAGGCTCGTTCGTAATATGAACAAGACTATTGTTGTAATGAACTTGACTACCAAATGTTTCAGCAATAAAACGAATTGGTACAAAGGCGCGATTATTTTTTAAGTATGGCTGTACATCCAATTGCTCTGCTTGACCATTTTTTATGATTGTACGACTGTTCAGCTTTAATTGGACTGTCACCTTATCCAGTGTAAGGGTAATAGTTGCGTCCTGCCAGTGAACTTGTGCACCTAAATTTTCACTAATCACACGAAGAGGCACCATTGCTCGGTTATTTTTAACTTCAGGAGCTATGTCAGATTTTACAAGTACATCATCCATTTTGATTTGAATGGCTGCGGCATCAACAGGAGTCATCGTCCATAACAATATACATACTGCAAAAATAGCTGTGAATAGTTTTTTCATGCTTCGAAACCTCCTTCTATATAGAATTATACCATATTAACCTACTATTTCCATGCTTGAAAAAGGAGTAATGATTGATGACAATTGTTGACGATAAAATTGAGTGTATGATGAAAGAATTCCATATTGCTATACGGTAAATTATGAAGTTGCCTATATAATGTAAGTGATTGTACTGGCGATGTGCTTTGTACAGTTATTTTGTAATAGGGAAGAACAATTGAAAATAGCCAGGGCATAACCTCCCTTCATTCTTTCATATAGTACATTATGAGAAGGAATATCACTAGGAAAGGATGGGGAGGCTTGAGACATAGTAATATCAATAGTATGGCTAATAAAAAAGAGTTGCTAAGACCTGAAGAAACATTGGATAAAGAGTTCTGTGATCGATTTATCCAAAAAATTCATAAAAATATTTTGGATAAAAAGCTTCACCATGATGTTTATATGTCTTATTTTGTGATTTTTCAACAGCACTACACGATAAAGGAGCTAGACTATATCGTTGATCGTTTAAAGCATCAAGCCGATGAATTGTTGCGACTAAAGCCCATTTTTATTTTATTAAGTGGTGTTATTTTATCCCTGATGACGTTGCTTGCTGCTGGGATGAGTAGGCTGATAGTAGAGGTTTCATTGATACAAATAATGGCATTAGCTATAGTAAGCTTGACCGTTGCCATTCTTATCATTTCATATAAAGTTGAGAAAGAATATAAAAAAGCCCAGGCTGTTATTAATTTATTGAATTATTATCTCCTCATCTACCCTACATACAATCAAGCAATTAATAAAACTGAATGTTAGGCATCTTTTCATAAAATCCTCAAATAATAAAGTACAAAAATTATTTGGGGATGTGAAGCTGTGAAAAAATTTACGCTATTTTTACTGCCCATTTGCTTGCTCACCATGTTGTTTTTTTATAGTAAAGTAAGCTCTTCTGAAAATAAAGGAAGAAAATACTATGAAGAAGCGGGTCAAATTTTATGGGAAATCCAAACCGATGAAAAAATTATTGCCTTGACCTTTGATGATGGACCACATCGTATCTATACACAAGCTGTTCTCGATGTTTTGCAAAAGCATAATGCCAAGGCAACCTTTTTTATTGTTGGTCAAAATGCGCAAAAAAATCCTGAAATTATTGCAAGAATGTATGAAGAAGGGCATGAATTAGCCAATCATACCTTTACACATCCTTTAAAAACAACAGTGCCAAATTTACTGAAAGAAATTCAACAAACCGATGAAGTCATTGCTGAAATTAGTGGCTATCGACCGACACTATTTCGACCAGTAGAGGGCCAATATACAGATGCTATGATTAAGGCGATAGCAAAGGAGGGCTATAAGGTGGTGATGTGGTCCTGGCATTTGGATACACTCGATTGGAAAAGTCCTGGTGTGTATCGCATTGTACAGATAGTGCTAAAAGGTGTAAAGGCAGGCAATATTGTATTATTTCATGATGGTGGTGGCAATCGAGCACAAACTGTTAAGGCATTAGAGCAAATTCTTCCTGAGCTAAAAAAACAGGGTTATCAATTTGTCACTGTTTCGGAATTGCTGGAGGTACAAAACACCAATAAAAAAATGGAAAAGAAATAGTAGTGTTGAAGACATCATCCTTCAACACTATTTTTATCCCGTATTAACAAGCTGTAAGACCCCAAAAGCATAAGATAAAACTAAATGGGGGACAAACAGCCTGTAAAAACCGATTAGTGAAACTACCATTGAGTGAAGGTTCACTTTATTCGTCTGCAACTTTTTACAGCACTTGTACGTTATATTCTTATAGGATTTCTATGATTCTTTGGATTTTTAGTTGACTGCTACTAGGAAACGAGTAAAATGAAAAGGCAGTATCCTTACATACCTATGCTTGAATGGAAGAATAGACGATGGAAGTTTGATAAAACAAGGTTTGTCAAGAAATTGTGACAGTCTTTTTCTTTTCGTCTTCTCGATAACCTGTTAAGATGGTAGTAGTGTGACAAGAAGTTAGTGTAAATGAGAGTGGTGACAATCAAGATGGATGAACAGAAAAAAGATCGTACAGAACAACAAGAGCCAACAGAAGCTGAAGTAAAACCAGCAGGGCAATTTATACAATTAAAACCGTTTAAATTTATTATGTTAATGTTCTTTACAATTCTGATTACTGCAGGGTTAACGATTTTTGCGTTAACATTTGGCGATAAAAAAGTAGTGGAAGTAAAGGTTCCAGTTGAACGTGCAGAATTTACAAAATTATATGAGGCGTTTGATTTACTAAAAAATAAATATTACCAAGATATTGATGATGAAAAGGTAGTCGATGGTGCGATTAATGGGATGTTTGATGCACTAGGCGACCCGTACTCTGATTTTATGGTTAAGGAGGAAGCAGAACAATTTAACACTGGCTTATCCTCTAGCTTCCAAGGAATAGGTGCGGAAATTCAAGAGCGTAATGGATATATTACGGTTGTATCACCAATCAAAAATTCACCTGCTGAAAAGGCGGGTTTATTACCGAAAGATATAATCTTAACGGTGGATGGTAAAAGTATTCAAGGCTTTAGTGCAACAGAGGCCGTAGCTCTTATCCGTGGGGAAAAAGGTACCCCTGTAAAATTAACGGTAAAACGTGGAGAAAATACAGAGCCTATTCAGATGACGATTGTTCGTGACGACATTCCAGTTGAAACGGTTTACGGTGAGCTGCTTGATGGCAATATTGCCCATATTCAAATTACATCGTTTAGTGAGGATACAGCAAAAGAGCTTGAAACCATTCTTGCTGAGTACGAAGGCAAAGGCATGAAGGGCATTGTTTTAGATTTACGTCAAAACCCTGGTGGGTACTTAAATGCAGCTGAGGCTATTTCGAATTTATTTGTACCAGAAGGCAAAGCGATTGTACAAGTACAAGAAAAAGGGGAAGAGCCTCAAATCATCAACGCAACTGGTGGGAAAAAATATAACCTACCAGTAACAGTTCTTGTGGATGGTGGTAGTGCTTCTGCGTCTGAAATTTTAGCAGGTGCATTAAAAGAATCTGTCGGTGCAAAAGTTGTTGGAGAAACATCCTTTGGTAAAGGTACTGTCCAAAATGTAGCACCATTAAGAGATGGTTCGAATTTGAAATTTACAACAGGTAAATGGCTAACACCAAATGGTAATTGGATTAATGAAAAAGGAATTGAGCCTGATGTCAAAGTGGCGTACCCATCCTATGCTTCCTTACCATACTTAAATGCTTCTTTAGAGATGAAGGAAGGTATGCAGTCTGAATCCATCAAGGCAGCAGAGGAAATGCTACAGGTGCTAGGGTACGAGCCTGGTGAAGTCGATGGTATTTTTGATAACAATACACAGCGTGCTATCGAAGAACTACAAACAGCGAATAATCTTGAACAAACAGGTATTTTAACAGGTAATACAACGTACGCATTAATGGATGCGTTACGTGCAAAAATGAAAGCCGATGATCCTCAGTTACTAAAAGCGAAAGAGCTTCTTGTAGGAGCAACCGAAAAAACAGAGGAAACAACAAACTAACAATGTAGCTGTCGCAGCAGTCGTCTTTCACGGCATCTGTGGCAGCTTTTTTATGGGAGGAAAAAGGATGAAAGATGTATACCTATTTAGTGGCTTTTTAGGGAGTGGCAAAACATCCATGCTGACAGATGTCATTCGCCAGCTAAAAGAAAAAAATTTAAAACCTGCTGTTATGATGAATGAGCTAGGGAAGCTGCCATTTGACTCACAGGTAGTGGAGAAGGATATCCCCCTCAAGGAGATGCTAGAGGGCTGTATTTGCTGTTCAGGTGCTGAAAAAACAGAGGCACAAATTCAATCTCTTCTATTAGATAGTAATTTTGATGTGTTAATTATCGAAACAACGGGTGCTGCCCATCCTGTGGAAGCGTTGGATGCGGTGTATTCCCCGCTTTTTGCCGATCAGTTGAATGTAAAAGGGATTGTGACAGTCGTGGATACAAAGCTGTGGCTGCATCGTCAGACGCTGACACCACAAGTGCGCTCGTTATTTATGGAACAGATTCGTCATGCGCACTTATTACTAGCAAATAAAATGGATTTATTAACGGAGGCAGAGCAGGGTCAGGCTGTTTACGAGCTACAGGGCTTGAATCCACATGCCTTCATTTTGCAGACAACAAATGGACGAGTACCATTAAATTTATTAGAGGACTTAAAGGCGACAGCACAGGTGGCTAAAAAGGAGATTATCAAAGCACCACTTAGCGCCATGCAGCTTGGCTCATGCTTAGTAGAATTTACAGGCAAGGAATTTACACAGGAGCAGTTTGAGGAGTGGGTACGGACATTGCCTGACACTGTTTATCGAATGAAGGGCTATGTCCCGATCGAGGGCATTAAAAATCCAATGCTATTTCAATACGCTTATGGTATGGTGCAATGGCTACCTGAATATCTTAAAATGCCAGCTAAGCTTGTGATGATTGGTGAAAATATAGACACTGTACCCGTTATTGGGTTTAATTGAATAAATGACCAGCCTGCGAATGTACATTTACGCAGGCTTTTTTATATTTATGTAACATGAATGTAACACAAATGTAATATTAGCGCGGCTATGGGCTCGGCTGTACATGAATAAAATATGCATTTTATTATTGTTTATTTGCTAGTTTAAGAGAGGTGTCAACACTCTTTTAAACGTAAGTATTTCATAGATTGGCGAAATCTACTAAAAAATAGTGTGAAACAATCCCGATTTTTCGCGCATTTTTTGGTGGACTGGCGCAGCTGGTAGATGTTGGTGAGATTTTAACGAAAATTATCCTTTACGATTAGTGGCAGACAAGGAGGAATTGCAAACATGAAAAAAACACTTACTGCAATTTGTGCAACATTTCTTTTAGCAGCTCCAATTCAATTCGCATCAGCTGCTGCCAATACATCAGAGGAGAATGCTGTACAGCCATCAACGAACTGCAACGTTTCTTATTATAAATGGTCTAATCATCATAAGTGGTCGATAAAACAACCACAGCCATCAACACCATCTAAAGAAGTGCCAAATACGACGCAGCCATCAACACCATCTAAAGAAGTACCAAATACGACACAACCAACACCGCCAGCAACATCTACACCATCAACAGATGTCAATGCATTTGAGCAAGAGGTTGTAACATTAACAAATGCTGAGCGTACAAAAGCTGGTTTATCACCACTTCAAACAGATGCACCACTAATGGCGGCAGCTCGTGAAAAATCACAAGATATGCAAAAAAATAAGTATTTCTCTCATACAAGCCCAACATTCGGTTCACCATTTGATCGTATGAAGGCTTTAGGCATTCAGTATAAAGCGGCAGGAGAGAACATTGCTCAAGGTCAGCGTTCACCACAAGAAGTTGTTAAAGCGTGGATGGACTCACCAGGTCACCGTGCCAATATTTTAAATGCGAAATTTACCCATATTGGTGTGGGTTATGTTCAATCAGGTAACTATTGGACACAACAATTTATTCAAAAATAATAATAGATTTATCAACGATGCCCTCGTCATTTTAGCAGGGCATCTTTTTTGATGGGTGGACCTCCTCCTATAGAGCAGAGCCGCTATCCGTTAATGATGGGGTTCTATCCATCAAAGTAGCAACTCAATCCGCTGATTGGAACGTTCTATCCACGAAATGAAGCGCTTCCCTGAATAGGGAGCCTTTCTCCATGAGTGTATCATTTTCATCCGTCACTTTAGCAACCCAATCTATCACCTTAGTTGTTCTATTCGCCTGTTGAGCTAAGATGCTGTCCTATAACGCTTCTATCCTAAAATAAAAAATAGAAAAATAGGAGTTTTTAATCTATAATTTTAGGGAATTACTAAATTAGTAGTGGGTAAAAAGTACGGAGGGGTGAGGGGATGAAACGGTCAAATCGTTTAAAGCAGTTTTTTTCAAAAGAAGTGATTGCACAGCCGGTGGCATTAGACGAGGTTCAGGATTCTCAATTATTTGCCTATGCTTTATCCTTTGCGAAATACCATCCCGATATGATGATTGTCTTTGCAGCGGATGGTGAGATGGTTTATGTGAATCAAGAGGCGCTTTATCAACTCTTGCAGTATCACCCAAATCATGCAGAGGACTTTCAACAGATTTTTTCAGCAACCGATTATAAGCGTTTAAAACGGGCCTTTAATCAAACATTACGGGGACAATCAACAAAGCTTGAAATTAAAAGCCTTCAGCATCAAGGGCGTCATCTTAGCCTTACGCTCACATTTATTCCAATAAAAAATTATGAGGGGCAAGCAGAGGGCCTTTATTTAATCGTTGAAGACATGTCTACCTACGAGGCGATGAAGCATCAATTATTGCTTCATGAAAAGCATTTAAACTATGCCCAGCAAATTGCCGCGGTTGGAAGCTGGGAGTATTTTATTCAACATGATAAACTTTATTGCTCAGATAATTTTTATCATATTTTTGGCTTTGACCGTTCGGAAAACGAGAGCATTCGCCAGCTATTTCAGTTGATCCATCCTGAGGACTATGAAAGAACGTCTAAGGCCTTTGAGGCGGCTTGCAATGGTATAAATTTTGACAGTGAATTTCAGATTTATCATGGTAAATCGAATGAACTACGTTATTTACAGGCAGCAGCAGAGGTGGTTTGGAAGGATCATAAGCCTTTTAAAATGATTGGGGTTGTTAAAGACCATACCTCCTTTAAGCAAATGGAGCAAACGCTGAATGACACGCTCGCAAACTATCATGATATTTTTAATAATTTAGATGCAGGTGTTTGGATGAGAGATTCCATTCGCGGGAATATGCTTTTTGCTTCAAAGGGGCTTGAAGGAATTCTAGGCATTCCATTAGAGAAGCTTTATGAAGACTCCGAAGCATGGATTAATTTGATTCATCCTGCACATCGTGAGGAGGTTTTAGCCTATACAGATCATCTGGCATTAGGGCAAAGCTATCAGGTTATCTATCGGATTATTGCGGGAGATCAAACCATAAAATGGCTACTGGAGCAAATTGTCCCGCGACTGGATCAGCAAGGAGATGTCCATCATATTTTTGGCTTAGTCACAGATATTACAACTGAAATTGAGCGGAAGGAACGACTGAATTACTTAGTGTACTATGATGAGCTTACAGGCTTGCCAAATCAGCTTAGCCTCTATAATAAGCTTGATACTTTATGTACAGCAGGCGATCAATTTGCCCTTCTATATATGTCCATCAACCGCTTCCATGTTGTGCATCATGCGCTTGGTCTACAAATTGGTGATGAATTGCTGCGAGTCGTGACGAATTATTGCGCAACAGTGTTAGATGATCATAGCTATATGGCACGACTAGATCATCAGCATTTCGTGATTATTATTAAAAAATATAGTAGTAAACAAACTATTTATGCACTAGCCAATCGATTATTAAAAATCTTTGAGACAGCACTCATCGTCAAAGACTATCAGCTCCATGTATCTGCAAACATTGGTATTGTGTTTTATCCAGAAGACGGCTCGATAAGAAATATCTTATTAGAAAATGGCTATGCTGCTTTGTGCTATGCGCAGCAGCAAGGGCGCAATAATTTTCATATCCATGCCATTACAGAAGATATTACCTCTTATAAGCAATATGTGCTAAATCGGGATATGCGACAGGCTTTGCTAAATGAGGAGTTTGAACTTTATTTTCAACCATTAGTAGAGCCACAGAAAGGTATTCTGTACGGTGCAGAGGCATTAATTCGCTGGCATCATAAAGAATGGGGTCTCGTATCACCTGGTGAATTTATTCCATTAGCGGAAGAAAATCATATGATTCATATTATTACCGATTGGGTGATTAAAAAAACTTGTGCACTCTTACAAGAATGGCAACAACAAGGCTATGTATTACGTACCATCAGTATCAACATTTCACCTATTCACCTAGTGAAAAAAGGGTTTGTAGAATTTGTGCAGGAACAAATAAGTATCCATGCTATTAAGGCAGACTATTTAGAGTTTGTGATTTCAGAAAATGCGATGCTTAAAAATAGTAAAAGTGTGCGGAATATCTTACAAGTGTTACAGGAACTTGGTGTCAAGATTGCCATTGGTGATTTTGGCGCAGGCTATTCCTCACTAGAATCATTAAGAACGTTTCGGCCAACAACTATTCATATTTATGAGGCATTTATTCGTCAACTTCGCCATGACCGTCCCATCGAAAATGGGCTGATTTCCACAACGATTTATCTAACAAAAATGCTTGGTATTCAGGTAGTAGCGAAGGGTGTAGAAAGCTATGACCAATTTATCTTTTTAAAGCAGCAGGAATGTAACTATATACAAGGTAGTATTTACACAGAGGCGGTTCCTGCAAAGGCGTTTGAAAAAATGCTGGCACGAGGCTTTTTAACACCGCAGAAAGTGAGCCCGAACAAGAAGCCAGCCGTTGAACGACGCAAATACTATCGTTTCCCTTTTCCAGCCTATGTAAAGGGCTCTATGACGATTATTGAAATGAATCAGCAAAAAATTAATATTGGCCATACACCGATCTTAATTGAAAATATTAGCTTAGGCGGAATGAAAATTCGTTCGACGTTAAAGCTACCGATTAACCAAACCATGAAATTCAAATTTAGCTTTGTGTTAATGGACCAAGCCTTTCAGATTGAGGGGACATTTAGATGGACATTGGAGGAGCGCTATCAAATCTATTCTTACGGTGTGGCGTTTCATTTAAAGCCTGAAGATGAGGGGAAGCTAGCGCCGATTATTAATCGAATGACGGCATTGCATAATCAGCATAAAAAAATTAAAGGAACGCCGTTTATCTATGAAGATATTGAAGCATTTTTTAATAAAGAGTAGAGCATAAAAAAACGCCTTCTCCCATATTAGGGAGTGAGGCGATTTTATCGTTAAACAGTCACTCTTTTTTGTACAATAAGTAGGCGCATAAAAAGGGTGATCGCACCTGCTGTTAACCCTGCCACAAGCCCAATCCAATAGCCAAATGGACCAAAGTCGGTATAGGTGGCGAGCGCATAGCCTACGGGTAGACCAATAACCCAATAGGAAATAATCGCCATAATAAAGGTGATCATCACATCTTTATAGCCCCTTAAAGCCCCCTGTACAGGTGCTTGGATCGCATCGGATAACTGGAAAATGGCTGCGTACACTAAAAAATGCACTGCATATTCAAGTACAATGTCATCGGCTGTATACATATGGGCAATCGGTTCACGTAAAATAAATAAAATACAAGCAGAAATAAAGCTAAATAAAATAGCTGTTGCTATGCATAAATAGCTATATATGCGTGCATCTCCCATACGGCCAGCTCCAACCTCAAAGCCCACTAATATCGTGACACCCATCGAAATACTAAGCGGCACCATATAGAGGAGGGACGTAAAATTTAAAGCGATCTGATGGGCTGCAATGATGGCTGTACTAAAATTACTCATCATCATCGTTACAGCAGAAAAAATACTAGTTTCGGCAAATAATGAAATGCCAATCGGTACACCAATCAGTAAAATTTCCTTCCAGCGTAGCCACTCCAGCTTTGGCCATTGATGAAACAGACGGAAGCGTTCAAATGGTACGCGTTTTGCAATAATCCATACAGTGATGAAGAAAATAAGCCAGTAGGTAATGGCTGTTGCCACACCAGCCCCGACACCGCCAAGCTCAGGTAGCCCAAATTTTCCGAAAATAAATAGATAGTTTAGGATAATATTAATAGGTGTTGTCAGGATGGTAATTATCATTGTGACACGTGTTTGACCAAGCGCATCCATAAAGCAGCGCATTACAAAAAATAAAAATAATGGCACAAGACCAGCGCACATTACATGGATGTAGCTTTTGGCGATACGGTGTACAGCAGGCTCTAAGCTCATTTTGCTAAGAATCCAATCAATGCTAAAAAACAGGGAGATAAAAATAATGACGGCAAGTGTTATCGCCACATAAAGACCTTGCTGGACAGCCTTTTTAGCATCTAACTCTTTCTTTGCCCCGACAAGCTGTGAGACAATAGGGGTAATGGCAAGAAGAATGCCTGATAGTCCTGTGTATATGGGCATCCAAATGGAGGAGCCAATGGATACACCTGCTAAATCAGGAGTGCCGTAGCGACTTGACATTAAAATATCAAAAAATGAAATTAAATAAATAGCTATTTGCGTCACTAAAATAGGAACAATCATTTTTAACAATAATGTATATTTCTCTTTGATGGTGGATGTTTGATACATAGTTTAGACTTCCTTTATGAACATAATGAAAAAGTATAGCATATTTAAAGAGTGAGAGGCTGAAATTTTCATGCTTCATCTATATCTTTTCATTCGCATATAGTAAAATAGAAGACTGAAAGTAGCACCTAACTACGATGGCTTTTACGGAATAGGAGAATTTGTGTGAAACAACAAACAATCATTTTAACCGGTGGTGGGACAGCTGGCCATGTATCGTTAAATCAAGCGATACTCCCGTCCTTACTTGAACAAGGTTATGATGTCCATTATATTGGCTCAGATGAAGGGATCGAAAAAGAATTAATTGGTGAGGCATTCCCACATGTCCCATTTTACGGCATTGCTAGCGGGAAGCTCCGTCGTTATTTCTCAATGAAAAATTTTACAGATCCGTTTAAAGTACTTGCTGGCGTAATGCAGGCTTTTCGCATTATAAAAAAAGTAAAGCCCCAAGTAATATTTTCAAAGGGTGGCTTTGTATCCGTTCCTGTTGTTATGGCAGCTAAGCTTGCAAGTGTCCCAGTTGTGATCCATGAATCAGATGTAACACCAGGCCTTGCAAACAAAATTGCGCTGCCCTTTGCCTCTCATGTTTTCACAATTTTTGAGGAAACATTAAAGCATTTGCCGCAGGAAAAGGCAACATGCACAGGTTCTATTATTCGTCCAGAACTATTTAAGGGAGAAAAAGCAAGAGGGCTATCTTTCTGTGGCTTTACAACATTGAAGCCTGTTTTATTGGTAATGGGAGGAAGTTTAGGCTCTGTCGTATTGAATGAGGCATTGCGTAAAAATTTACCAGAGCTATTAAAGCAGTTTTATATCATTCATTTATGCGGAAAAGGACACTATGATCAAGCATTGGCTGCAATGCCTGGCTATAAGCAGTTTGAATATGTCACGACAGAATTGCCTGATTTACTACATGCTGCTGACTTTATTGTGTCACGTGCGGGCTCCAATTCCATTTTTGAATTTTTAGCACTGCATAAGCCGATGCTGTTAGTGCCGCTATCTGCACAAAAAAGTCGCGGCGACCAAATTTTAAATGCTAATTTATTTAAAAAACAAGGCTATGCAGAGGTACTACAGGAAGAAGAGCTGACGAAGGAATCGTTTTTAAAGTCTGTTTATACATTAACGGAGCGTAAGGTGGAAATGGTAGCAACGATGGAGCAAACGCCAAAGCCCAAAACACCAGATGAAATGGCAGCGCTTATTTTACATTATAAGAAATAAATCTTTCTACAAAAAAAGAAGCTATATGGCAATAATAACCTATAGCTTCTGCTTTATAAAAATTAATTACATCGCTTGTTCTTCGTCCTCTTGCATTGTATGTGCAGTTGTTAGATAGAATAAATCTTTAGGAATTTTAAATAAATTAAATTGCGCTTCGCCGCTATTGACCTGTGCTAGTAATGTCGGATGACTTTCATTGGCCTCTACCACATAAGGTAGCTTTAAGGCAGCACGCTGTGATTTTATATTTTCAACTCGAATTCGAAGAAATACCGTATGGAAATGATAGTCAAAAAATAATTCATTCAGAAATAGCAATTTTGCTTTCTGATTATAACCTTGACCTTGATATGGGACGCCAATCCATGTTCCTAAGAAGCCAGCACCATTTTCAATATCATGAATGCTAATCGTGCCGATTGGCTGACCCCAGTCATCCGCAATGGTTCTCGAGATAGCGAGACCTCTCGCTTCCTCCTCAATCAGTTGCTTTGTCATAAACCAGTACTCATCCGCAGATGTGGCTTTTTGACGGACAAAAGGGAATACAGAAGGGTGTGATAATAGTTCATAAAGCTCTGTGCATTCGTGCAGGTCTCGATGTCTAAGCATACGAAACGCCTCCTTTACTAGGGTAGTTATACAATTCCTTTAAAACATAAAGAAGAAAACTAATATTCGTACTGGAATTAAAACCCAAAGAACTAGACGTTATAACTATGATATTCCATAATCTCCCGCTGTCTTACTGATTTTACCATACCGAAAAAAAGGGTAGTTTTTTAAATATAATATATCAAACAAGCTACTTCACGCAATATTTTTGCTCGAAAAAACTAAAATTTAAGTTTAAAAGTCAGTAAATTCTGATAAATAGCGACTGCTATCAGCCGTCTTTATTGACAATTTATTTACCTATTAGGATTAGCTCGCTCTCACAACTAGCGGCATTGCTGAGAGACAACAGGATCTTAGGCTTTATTTTCCCTATTTCAATGAAATTAAAACATACCAAAAGTTCACCTGTAACATTGTCGATGATAGGATAGTTTTTTGATTTTAAGTCTATATGATTATATTTATCTACTATTAATTATTTATATATTTCTTTAGTAGTATATTATTTTTGCCAATATAGGTAATATAGTAAAAATACCCTTAAGAGGATTTAATTTCTCTTATTCTTTGAAAGGTAATTTTTTAATTTTATGTTATAATAGTAATATTAATTTTATATAAATAAGCCAAATAGTAATATTTTGAGCATGATAGCATGGTTTTTTCTGGGGGTGACAGTATGGAGTATCTTTTAAGCGAAGAATTTTTCAATGAATTATTCATTGGTAAGGATTTTGTTTTTCTTATGAAAAAAGTAGGGGATGATTATCAATATATTCGCTTAAACCAAGCAGCTCAAGAACTGTTATCAAATGAAGCGATTGGAAAAATGCTTTCCAGTGTTATGTCAAATCATTATTTTTCAACGATTCAGAAAAGCTATCATCAAGCGATTAGCGAGCATAGTCAGGTCGACTATGTAGATTATGCATATGTGCAGTCAGAGGTTCGTAAATACGAAACGACTGTTAGACCATTGCGCTATAAAAACGATGATTATATTTTAGCGATTATGAAGGAAATTTGTTATGGTCGCAGCATTGAAGATAAATTTTTATTTATGCAGTCCATACTTGACCATGCTTTCTTCTCCACCGTGATGTTATCGGCTGAGGGGATGATCTATGAGGTAAATGCAAGATTTATGGAAGATTTCCACTTGGACCATGCAAGTGTGAAGCAACAGCTATTAATAGATTTACCGATTGTTCCAAAGGATGAGGCACATAAAATAAAGCTGTATATTCAAAAGGCAGCTATGGGGGAAACCGTTAGCGAAAAGCTTATTAAGCTATATACATTAGATGGTGAGGAGCGCATGTATTTATTCTCCTTATCACCAGTGAGGCAGGATGATCATTCATTTGCGATTTTTTTAATTATGCAGGATTGCACACAGAATGCGCTTCAAAAGGCAGAATTGCGCTCAAAGTCACATGGACTAGAGGTTTTTAAGTCTGCCTTAAATTCAGCAACAGCCATTGCTCTGCTAGACCATGAAGGTACTGTGATCGAGGTAAGCGAGATGTTTTTACGTGCTTCTGGTTACACAGCAGCAGAATTAATCGGTCAGCCCTATGATATTATTGAACCCCGCCATCACTCCAGTAATTTTTTACAAACGATTGTTGAAAAGCTTGATGCAGGAGAAATGTGGCAAGGGGAGCTTTGCTATCGCACTAAATATCATGCGGATTATTGGGTAGAAGCAACCATTGTTCCGTTGAAAAATGAATCTGGTGAATTAGAGCAAATTTTAAGCATTAACTATGATATTACAGATAAAAAAAGAATGTTTACAGAATTAAAAAATATTGAACGTACGTTCCGACTGATCACTGAAAATACCAATGATTTAATTGTTATTACAAATGAGGATGGCATCATTATTTATGCGTCTCCATCTTGTCGTCTTTACTTAGGCTATGAAAATGTAGAATTGCAGGGGCAGTTTTATAGTGATATTGTCGATGAAGAAAGCAAGAACGCATGGCAAACCTTTTTAAATAATTTTACAGGTCAAACAGATACACAATTTGAGCTATTATTAAAAGCAAAAGATGGCACTCTTATTTGGACAGAAAGTAATGTAACGGTCGTGCATGACCCTGAACGTGAAAAGGTGTCACAAATTATGATGGTTTCTCGGGAGATTACGCATCGTAAGGAAAGAGAAAATGATTTATTATATTTAGCTTACCATGATTCATTAACACAATTGCCAAACAGACGCTTTCTTCAAAAGGAATTTCCAAAAATAGTGGCTGAGGCACAGGTCAATCAGACATCTGTAGCAATGCTTTATATAGATGGGGATGATTTTAAAGAGGTCAATGATCGCTATGGTCATGAGACAGGTGACGCGTTTATTCAGCGATTTGGGCATGCATTAAGCAAAACGATTCGTAGCCATGATATGGTGATTCGAATGGGCGGCGATGAGTTTATCGTACTGCTAACAGGCTTAACGAGAGATCAAGAGAAAAGACATGACCAAATGATGCATATTATTCATCGCATTCGCGGCGATTTGGCAGAGGGCTGGATCATTGATGACCATCACTTTACACCAACAGCCTCAATGGGTATTGCCTATTATCCAGACCATGCCCAAACATTAGAGGTATTAATGGATTTAGCTGATCAAGCGCTATATAAATCAAAGGAATCTGGCAAAAATAATCTTTCTATTTCAGAAACATATTAAAAGTCTGTCTTGTAAGACAGACTTTTAATATTGCCCTTTTTCACTGAATTAGTTATTTGTAAGATGCCTTCGATTGTCGTTTTTTTGGCACTTTCTTTGTCCATTTTAAATGTATATACCCATCCATCTTTCTCCTGTTATAATAAAAAGCTTGATTCCCGTTGTCTAAACGTATTGTTTTAGCATCTGTAGGGCGTGCTGATTTATATTCGTTTGATGTAATAGCTATTTCATAATGCGTATAGCCTGAATACTCATTTAAATAAGTTATTTCCAATAATGGCATTGACAAATGACTAAATCGACCGAAATGATGTGTAAAAGCAATGGAGGGAAGACGAGCTGGTAATGCAATCTCTTTATGAAAGAACGCCTCACTTTCACGCATTGCCTGATAAACCTCTGAATAGCTGTCTTCACTTTCTAAATAAATTTCTTCTAGGCTATTGAAAGCATTTGTTGGTACGCCAATTATTCCTATACATATAAAACATCATAAAAGTAACATGTATATCTTTTCATAATACATTCTCCTCCTACACGGATTAGTCTCTTGTTTAAAAGGCTTTATAAGCTTTTTAGTCGCCCTAGCATTAAATTGTTCGTTTATTTCAAAAATCGTTTTTCAATCACATAAAAGACTTTTTGTTCACGGATGTGCTATAACTAAAAGATGGATATTATTTTAAAATAGAAGGTGATAGAATGCCTAAAAAGCTATTATTGGTCGAAGATGAAAAGCATATTGCGCGCTTTGTGGAGCTAGAATTGCAGCATGAGGGCTATGAGGTCACTGTTGCCTACGATGGTCGAGAGGGGCTAGCGTTGGCAACGGCTGAAGCTTTTGATGTCTTACTACTTGATGTGATGCTACCAGGGCTCAATGGTATTGAAATTTGTCGGCGTATCCGCACGCAATCACAGGTCCCCATTCTTTTATTAACTGCAAGAGATGCTGTGATGGATCGTGTGGCAGGCTTAGATGCAGGAGCGGATGATTATATCGTGAAGCCTTTTGCGATTGAGGAGCTGCTGGCTCGCATACGCACGATTTTACGTCGTGTAGCCCCAGAGCAGTCCGCTGGTGAATCATTGCATTTTCGTGATATTAAAATGGATACAGCCGCCTATGAAGTTTTTGTGCAAGGGAATAAACTTGACCTAACAAAGACAGAATATGATTTACTCAAACTATTAATCGAGCATAAGAATCGCGTATGTACACGTGAGCAAATTTTAACATCTGTTTGGGGCTATGATACAGATATTGAAACAAATGTAGTAGACGTCTATATCAGACATTTACGCACAAAGCTACCAGGTGATATGAATGCTTATATTGCAACGGTTCGTGGTGTTGGGTATGTGATGCGTGAATGACAAACTTAAAAACTTATTTACGTCACCAATCTTTGCAAAAAAAATGGATGCTTACATCAAGCAGTGTGATCTTTATTAGTTACACGATTATTTGTATCGTGGTCTATGTATTCCTTCATACATGGCTTTTACATGAGGAGGAAAGTAAAGTCATACGGACTAGTAAGGATATTAGCTCTTTTTTAGAAGCACAAGGCCCAAATATTACAATTCAGCAGATTCAACAAAATACGGGCTTGCTGGAATCCATTGTTGATCGCGATGAAACGGTCAGAATGTTTAATAGAGATGGCGTTGAAATATTGCGCATTAACAATACGTCCCCTGCCGCACCATTCAATACCATGCAGGAAATAGTGGAGATGACCATTGATAAGCAGGATGCTCTTGTTGTGAATGAACCAATCCAGCTCGGCTTTTTCCAGGGCTATATTCAGGTGATACACCCGTTAACAAGCTTTCAATCGTTGATGCATTATTTGCTGACAGCCATGCTGATTGCAGGTCTCGGGGCATTAGTTGTATCAGGCTCGATTGGCTATTATCTTGCTAATTATTTAATGAAGCCGCTCCATACCTTGCGTGCCTCCATGAAAACGGTGATGGATCAGGGCTTTAAGGAGCCAATTCAATTAACGTATACATCGCATGATGAAATTGGCGATTTATTGAAAATGTATAATGCCATGATGAATGAGCTACAAATAGCCTTTACCCAGCAGCAGCAATTTGTCGCCGATGCGTCCCACGAATTACGTACGCCCATCCAAGCTATTGAAGGGCATCTTTCTCTATTAAAGCGCTGGGGGAAACATGATCCAGCCATTTTAGAGGAATCCATTGAGACATCGTTAACAGAGATTGCTCGCATGCGCAAAATGATTGAGGAATTATTAGAGCTGGCGAGACGTGAGGAAAAGGATGAGGCCAGCGAAGCGGATGCACCAACCGTTATTGAAGCAGTGATAGAGGAGATGGTCCATTTACATCCCGAGGCTCGAATTACGCTGTCAAAAAATGGCGAAGTCGGTCCGCTATTTATAACAGAAAATGCACTTAGTCAAGTTGTGCGTAATATAATAGAGAACGCTATTCGTTATTGTGAAAAAATTCCTGAGATTAAACTGTCACTTTTTACCACTGGAAATCATGCATGTTTAGAAATTGTGGATAATGGTATAGGCATAACAGAGGATAATCTACCATTTATCTTTGATCGGTTTTATCGAGTCGACGAAGCAAGAAATCGGCAAATTGGTGGAACAGGCTTAGGATTGAGTATTTCGAAGATGTTACTTGAAAAATACAATGCCTCGGTAGAAGTCAAGAGTGAAGTAAATGTTGGAACCGTTTTCTTGTTGAAAATACCACTGAAATATTAAGAAAAATATATGCTTTATTTCAGAATTCTATCCTTTGCGAAAAAAATTGCTTAATTTGCTAAAAAGAGTTGTATTTTTTGTGAAGAGTAGTAAGATTGAAGTGGAAAAAACGTTCTTTAAAATATGGACAGACGATGAAATACAACCTTTTAAAGAACGGTAAAATATTATATAATTAATTGCAATTTAATTAATTGGAACTGCCAAAAGGCAAAATTTGGAGGTCATTTTTCATGTCGAACAACGTAGCAACTGTAAGTTCTCCATGGTCAGCTTTCTCTGGTCCTAACCTAGGATATGTGATGGAGCAATACGACTTATTCTTACAGTCTCCTGAAGAAGTAGAACCGGAGTTAGTTTCTTTATTCCAACAATTTGGTGCACCAGTAGTAGTAGAGGGTGAAATAGCTGTAGCTAGTCATGCGGAAGCGGCTCCTGCTGGCGATTATAAAAAAGTGTTAGCCGCTATAAGATTAGCTGAGGCAATACGTTCACAAGGGCATTTAGCAGCAGATCTTTATCCCCTGAAAAATCGTGAACTTCAAACAGCTCAAATTGAAGAAAGCGCGTTCAACTTAAGCGCTGCAGATTTAGCAGCAATCCCTGCAGCAATCTTCTTCAAAGATGTGCCAGCAAACGTGAAAAATGGTAAGGATGCAATCGACTATTTAAAAGCTGTATATACAGATAAAGCAGCATTTGAATATAGTCATGTAACAGCAACAGAAGAACGTGAATGGATTCAAGCTCAAATTGAATCAGGCGCTTTGAAACAAGCATTCACGGCTGAAGAGAAACAAGCATTATTAGATCGTTTAACACATGTGGAAAATTTTGAAAAATTTATTCATAAAACTTTTGTAGGGCAAAAGCGTTTCTCTGGTGAGGGCTTAGATACGCAAATCGTTCTATTTGATGCGATTTTAAAAACTGTAGAAGCCGATAACATGGAAAATGTACGCATTGGTATGGCACACCGCGGTCGTTTAAATGTTTTAACACATATTTTAAATAAACCATACGACATGATGTTTGCTGATTTTGCGCATGTTTCAAATGATTTGTTTATACCGGAGCATGGCCGCCTTGAAATTACAAAAGGTTGGACAGGCGATGTCAAATATCATATGGGTGCATCTTACCAACGTGAATCAGGTATGAATGTTAAGCTTGCTTACAACCCATCTCACTTAGAAGTAGGGGACCCAGTTGTGCTTGGTGCTACACGTGCAACACAGGATGATACGTCAAACCCAGGTCAAGCCGTGCATGATCGCACAAAAGGCTTAGGTATTCTTGTCCATGGGGATGCGGCATTCCCAGGTCAAGGAATTGTAACGGAAGTATTAAACTTTGCCAAAACAGAAGGCTTTACAACAGGTGGAACAATCCATATTATCGCCAACAATATGATTGGCTTCACAACAGAGCAACAAGATTCTCGTTCATCGATCTACTCTTCTGATCCAGCAAAAGGCTATGAAGTACCAGTAGTTCATGTAAATGCAGATAGCCCAGAGGCCGTTGCACAAGTTGGACGTTTTGCAGCTAGATATCGTCAAAAGTTCGGAAAA
Organism: Lysinibacillus macroides; assembly: GCF_001281525.1. GTDB lineage: Bacteria > Bacillota > Bacilli > Bacillales_A > Planococcaceae > Lysinibacillus > Lysinibacillus macroides. The sequence goes on from NZ_LGCI01000005.1 coordinate 1,465,212, forward strand.
GATATTGTGATTGACTTAATCGGTTACCGTCGTCATGGTCACAATGAAACAGATGACCCAACAGTAACAAACCCAGAAACTTATAAATTAGTAGCGAAGCATGAAACAGTTCGTGCTTTATATGGTCAACAATTAGTAGCAGAAGGTCTTGTATCTGCTGACGATGTTGCAGCATTAGATGCAGCTGCTTATGCAGAAATGCAAGCTGCGTATGACCATGTTAAAGAAATGGCTGAGAAAGATGAGCATAAGCAATTAGCAATGCCAGAAGAATTAAAAGTTGAGTTCCCACAATTAGATACAGCCGTTGGAGCAGAACGCTTAGAAAAAATCAATGAAGAGCTTTTAGTGTTTGAAGAAAACTTTGAGCCACAAAAAAAGCTTGGCAAGATTTTAGAAAAACGTCGTGATGCTTTTGCTTCTGCAAAAATTGACTGGGGCCATGCAGAAACGTTAGCATACGCAACAATTATTCAAGATGGTACACCAGTACGCTTTACTGGTCAGGATGCACAGCGTGGTACATTCTCACAACGCCACTTAGTGTTGCACGATAAAAACAATGGAAATGTCTTTACACCACTTCATTATATTTCAGGGGCTAATGCATCGTTTACCGTGTATAACTCCCCATTAACTGAAGCGGGTGTAGTAGGCTTTGAATATGGCTATAACTTAGAAAACAGCCATGTGTTAACGGTTTGGGAGGCACAATTCGGTGACTTTGCGAACATGGCTCAAGTGATGTTTGATAACTTTATTTCAGGGGCACGTGCGAAATGGGGTCAAAAATCTGGCCTAGTTATTCTATTACCGCATGGTTATGAAGGGCAAGGTCCAGAGCACTCTTCAAGCCGTATGGAACGCTACTTACAAATGTCAGCAGAAAATAACTGGTTCGTTGCCAACTGTTCAAATGCGGGCAACTACTACCATTTATTGCGCCGTCAAGCAGCGTTACTAGGTACAGAAGGGGTACGTCCATTAGTAGTCGTATCACCAAAATCATTATTACGTCATCCATTAGCAGCGGCTAGTGCTGAGCAATTAGCAGATGGTTCATTCCAAGAAGTGATTGAACAACCAGGCTTAGGCGCTAAACCAGAGGCTGTAGAGCGCATTGTTTTAGGTACAGGTAAAGTAATGATTGACTTAGCAGATCGCGTGAAAGATGGCGAAGGCTTTGATCATCTGCATATTATTCGTGTGGAACAACTTTACCCATTCCCAAAAGAGCAAGTTGCTGGTATCATTGCTAAGTATTCTAATGTGAAGGAAATTGTATGGGTACAAGAAGAGCCTAAAAACCAAGGCACATGGAATTATGCATTAGAAACATTATATGAACTTTCAGCAGGTAAAAAGCTTCGTTATGTAGGACGTCCTGCAATGAGCTCTACTTCTGAAGGGGATGCAGATTCTCATAAAATAGCACAAGCAGCATTGATTGAAGCAGCAGTTGCTGAGCCAGTAAAGGTTAAATAATCACATATTAATTTTTGACAGCTGGGCTACTTGCCTAGAGCAGTAGCCCTTTTATGTGCATCATGCACGTTAATCAAAGGAGGAAATAAAAGTGGCTGAAATTAAAGTCCCTGAATTAGCAGAATCGATTACAGAAGGTAGTATCGCACAGTGGGTAAAAAAAGTGGGCGATCGCGTTGAAAAAGGTGAATTCATCGTTGAACTTGAAACAGATAAAGTAAACGCTGAAATCATTTCTGAAGAAGCAGGTGTATTAACACAAATTTTAGCTGAAGAGGGCGATACTGTACTAGTCGGTCAAGTGATCGCAGTAGTAGAAGCAGGCGAAGGCGCAGCAGCTGCACCAGCAGCGACTCCAGCTGAAGCAACGCCAGCTCCGGCAGCACCACAAGCAGCACCTGCACCAGTTGCAGCAGCGCCAGTAGTAGAAGAAACATCTGGCGAGCGTGTGATCGCATCTCCAGCGGCGCGTAAACTAGCACGTGAAAAAGGCATTGATCTTGCAGCGGTATCTCCAGTAGACCCACAAGGTCGTGTACGTGTGCAAGATGTAGCAGCACATGGTACAGCACCTGCACCAGTTGCGGCGGCTCCAGCAGCACCAAAAGCAGCATCTCCAGCAGTTGATGAATCACGTGTAACTGTAGAAAAAATGAGTCGTCGTCGTCAAACAATTGCGAAACGTTTACTTGAAGTAAAACAATCTACAGCAATGCTAACAACATTTAACGAAGTAGATATGACCAATGTAATGGCTTTACGTTCTCGTAAAAAAGACCAATTCTTCGAGTCAACAGGCTCTAAACTTGGTTTCATGTCATTCTTCACAAAAGCAGTTGTTGCAGCACTGAAAAAATACCCATATGTGAACGCTCAAATCGTTGGTGATGAAATTCACTTAAATAACTTCTATGATATCGGTGTAGCTGTATCAACAGAAGAGGGCTTAGTCGTACCAGTTGTCCGTGATGCAGACCGTAAAAACTTTGCTGAAATTGAAGATTCAATTGCTGATTTAGCGAAAAAAGCACGCGATAAAAAATTAGGTTTAGCAGATTTACAAGGTGGTTCATTCACCATTACAAATGGTGGTGTCTTCGGTTCATTAATGTCTACACCAATCATGAATGGTACACAAGCTGCTATCCTAGGTATGCACACAATTAAAAAACGCCCAGTAGAAGTGAATGGTGAAGTGGAAATTCGCCCAATGATGTACTTAGCACTTTCTTACGACCACCGTATTATCGATGGTAAAGATTCTGTAGGCTTCCTTAAAACAGTGAAAGAATTACTTGAAAACCCAGAAGATTTATTATTAAATTCATAATGCCCTTATGGCTAAAACAACCCTGCTAACGTTGCTTAGCAGGGTTGTTGTTTTTGAGCAAAGTTGTTTATTCATAAAATAGCAAATCTATTTTACGATAAACTATGGAAGCATGAAGCAAGCAACCTCTAAAAAAAGAAGGGCTAAACGTCATAGGAGAAATCAAATATTCATATATTTTTGCATATATATGACCTTTTGTAGTAAAAATTTGCTATATTTAGAGGGGTTATCGCTAAAAATAGATTGCTTTAACTTAGATAGAGAAAGTATAATCGCCTAATATTGTCATTAGTCAGAAAAATGATAAAATTATCTTGACGAATAGATATGTTTTATAGTAGTATCTAAGTAGCAATTAAATAGACAAACCTCACTGTTGTCAATAAGTGAGGTAGAGGCGCGATATTTATTAGTTCATTGTTGAGTATAAGCAAGCGAAGACGCAATGGAGAAGGAAATGTCGCCGAAGTATAAAAGGAGCTCGTACTTTTATGCTGGGTCTGCAGTGAATAAGTGCAGGACTGTCCTAGTAAAATGATTTCCAGATTTACTAGGTTGTGCTATCTCGGAAATATGGAAATTATAGTGAGGATTTGGGCAACTGTTATAAAAGGTAAGACCTAAGTTCAGATACTTAGGTCTTTTTTAGTACAGTTGTTTTATTTTTTGACAGAAAAGGGGAGTTTTGCATGAAAAGAAAATGGTTGTTACTAATGATCTCGATCATGACGGTAATTGTGCTAGCTGCATGTGGCACTAGCGACAAAAAAGAAGAGGGATCAGGTGACGCTGGAGCAGATAGTGAAGAAGGTGGCGGTGAATTCCGCATTGGCATGGAGGCTGGTTATCCACCATTCAACTGGACACAGCAAGGTGATGACAATGGCGCAGTAAAAATTGCCGATAATGCAGAATATGCTGGTGGCTATGATGTACAAATGGCGAAAAAAATCGCTGAAGGTTTAGGCAAAGAGTTAGTCATTGTTAAAATGGAATGGGACGGTCTAGTACCAGCGCTACAGTCCAATAAAATTGATGCTATTATCGCAGGTATGTCGCCAACTGAAGAGCGTAAGCAAACAATTGATTTTACAGAAAACTATTACACATCTGATTTTGTGATCGTTGTGAAAAAAGGCAGTGAATTTGAAACGGCAACATCGATTCAAGATTTCTCAGGTGCTAAAATTACATCACAATTGAATACATCAAACTATAATGTTATTGATCAAATTGAGGGTGTAGAGAAGCAAACAGCAATGGAAAACTTCCCAGCCATGCGTGTTGCTTTAGAGGCTGGTAAAATTGATGGCTATGTAGCAGAGCGTCCAGAGGGTATTTCTGCTGCAGCAGCGAACGATAAATTCACATATGTTTCATTTGAAGAAGATAAAGGCTTTGAGACAGATCTTTCAAACACATCTATTGCTGTAGGCTTACGCAAAGAGGATGCAAATCTCGATAAAATCAATGAAATCCTCCAAGGTATTTCCGAAGATGAGCGTCAGCAAATTATGGAAGATGCAATTAAGCAGCAACCAGCAGCACAATAATAACATTGCACGGACTAGCTACTGGTCCGTGCACTATCATTTCATCATTATTAAAATGAGAACCTCTCTACATAATGATACAGTTCTAGTCAATATCGAATACTAGAACAAAAAAGATATACACAAGCAACACGCGCTTGTTAGGAGGATCATCATGAGTCTTGAATGGATACTTTCAATTATTGAAAACAACTGGCAAATGTTTTTACGAGGTGCGTATTATACATTACTGATTTCGATTATTAGTACAATTATTGGTGCATTTATCGGATTTTTCATTGGAATTATGCATACGATTCCTGTTCGTAAAAAGAATTTGAAATTTTATAGTTTAAAGCTTATTAATTTTATACTAACATGCTATGTTGAATTTTTCCGTGGTACACCAATGATTGTACAGGCGATGGTTGTCTATTACGGATTAGATATTGCATTTGGCATTGATATGCACTTTATCACAGCAGGGATTGTTGTTGTTTCACTGAATACAGGTGCTTATATGGCAGAAATTGTGCGTGGTGGGATTGTGTCGATTGATAAAGGTCAATACGAAGCAGCATCAGCGATTGGTATGAATCACGTTAAAATTATGTTCTATGTTGTCTTGCCACAAGTTGCACGTAATATACTGCCAGCAACAGGGAACCAATTAATTATGAATATTAAGGATACGGCTGTTTTAAATGTGATTGGAGTAACAGAGCTATTCTTCCAAACAAAATCAATTGCAGGAAACAATTTCCGTTATTTCGAGTCATTCTTTGTGGCATGTGTGCTTTATTTCGTTATGACATTTACCGCATCTCGCATTCTTCTATATGTTGAAAAACGTTTGGATGGACCTGATGCCTATCAAAAAGAACAAAAGGAAGCTGTATAGGGGGACGCACAAATGGCTGTTATTAAAATTGAGCATTTAAGTAAATCATTTGGACGTAACCAAGTGTTAAAAGATGTGAATTTTCAAGTAGAGAAGGGTGAGGTTGTTTGCTTAATTGGCTCCTCTGGCTCTGGTAAATCAACATTACTACGCTGCATTAATTTATTGGAAACGCCAAGTGGTGGACAAATTATTTATAAAGGGGAAGACATCCTTGATGATAAGCATAATATCGACGAATATCGTACACATCTAGGAATGGTGTTCCAGCAGTTTAATTTATTTAATAATCATAATGTTTTAAGTAACTGTACAGTAGGGCAAATGAAGGTATTAAAGCGCTCTAAAAAGGAAGCAGAGGAAATAGCGCTGAAATATTTAAAAATCGTTGGCATGGATCAATATGTGAATGCTAAGCCTCGTCAGCTATCAGGAGGTCAAAAACAGCGTGTAGCAATTGCACGTGCATTATCGATGAATCCTGATGTAATGCTGTTTGATGAGCCAACATCCGCCCTTGATCCTGAAATGGTGGGTGAGGTATTAAAGGTAATGCGTCAGCTCGCCGATGAGGGAAATACGATGCTGATTGTCACGCATGAGATGGAGTTTGCGAAAGAAGTAGCAGATCGTGTGGTCTTTATGGATAAAGGAGTAATTGTCGAGGAAGGACCGCCTACCCAAGTATTAGTACACCCACATCACGAACGCACAAAAGAGTTTTTAAAGCGTACATTAAAATAAAGCGTATAAATCCGTGTAGCCTTCTGTGGAAAGTGAAGCGGATTTTTAGCGTTTTTCTAGCACGGTGGAAGGTTCCTGCATCGGGTTGGTCTTATAGAATCAGTCATCTAACAAAATTCTTATTAACGCTTCAGAAGATTTAACGACAATTACTATTCAACACACTTTGTTAGGAGGGAAGCTATGCATGATTTATCAGGAAAGGTTATTCTTATTACAGGTGCAAGCTCCGGTATTGGACTAGCCACAGCTGAGCTACTGGCCGCTAAAGGGGCTAAAGTCATTATGAATTATCATTCAAATATGAAGGGTGCGATGGAAGCCGTCCAGCGTATTCGAGAAAAAGATGGAGATGCCATTGCCATTCAAGCGGATGTGATGAAAAAAGAAAAAGTGAACGCAATGGTTGAGCAGGCTACTGCTGCATTTGGCACAATTGATGTTTTAGTCAATAACGCTGGTGGTGGTCTCCGCCAAAGTACATTTATGGATATGAGTGAGGAGCTATGGGAGGAAACGTTCAAGCTGAATGTCAACAGTGTCCTCTTATGCTCCCAAGCTGTATTAAAATATATGATGCCGAAAAAAAGCGGAAAAATTATTAATATATCTTCAGCGGCTGCACGTATTGGTGGTGCAGGTGAAAGTATTCATTATGCATCTGCTAAAGGAGCGATCAATACGATGACAATTGGCATGTCCAGAGAGCTAATTAAATATGGAGTTATCGTAAATGGGGTAGCACCAGGAATAGTAGAAACGCCTTTTCATAATAAATTTGCGCCCAGTGATAATCGACTTGAGCGTATGGCTTCATCTGTACCTATTAATCGGGCAGCAACACCTGTCGAAATAGCGGAGGTAATTGCCTTTCTTTCCTCCGATGCTTCAAATTATATCCTCGGAGAAATTATACATGTTAGTGGTGGAAGATAAATGTTAAATTTAGCTGGGAAAAAGCCTTGCTACAATAAAATATAGCAAGACGCTTCAATCTTTTATAAATAAATTTTAAGATCACTCAACAGAATAGCTATTTTCTGGAATTCCACTCTGCATAAAGGACAAAGCAGATTGCGAATGCTACGGCAATAATAAAAAACCATTGCGGTACACCACCAAAACTCATGCTAACACCTCAACTATTCAAAATTTTTTGGATTAAACAGGTCTTCTATCGCTTTTTTCTCCACAAAGACCTAAAAATATTATAAAATAAGCAATAGACATTAGCTTTGCGCTAGTAAAGAGAGGTAGAGAGAATATGTTACATTTAAAATGGAAAGATGCGCCCACATTACGTACTGTCACTTGCAAACATACAAATGCATCAAAATACTTAGTGTCAAACGTATTAACAGTTGGGAAAGAATATGAAGTGAAAAATGAAACAGAGGAGTTCATTTTTATCATCGATAATACAGGAAAAATCGGTGGCTACTATAAAGATTATTTTGAATAAATAATAGCGGGGTGGTTCAGAGTTGCTGAGCCACCCTTTTTTCGGACATGCTAGTCTCTTTCAAAGCTGCGAGCATTTGCTACATCCTGTAATTGCTGCTTTTCCTGTTCGGTTGCTGTATGTAGCGCAAAAACATCCTTAATGGCTGTCTGAAGCTCTAGCTGGGTTTCTTTAAATTTCGATACTTGCTGCTCAAAGGAAGGGCTTGCAAAGCGATCCTGTGCACGTGACAAGCGTTCCTCTAACTGGGTATAGTGATGGTCCATATGCATCGATAACATCATCGCAAGCTGATTTTTCCATAGAGGAATCAAGGTTACAATAGAAAACTCTATTTTTTCAGCCAAAGTTTGATTCGCCTGTTGAATCATACGAATTTGTGGAGCTGTTTGAAGTGCAACTTGCTGTGAGATCTGTAAATCATAAATACGCTGATCCAGTCGTTCGATTTGTGCAGTAAAGTCATTGAGCTGTTGAATGGCTAACGGTTGCTTTGTTGCTTGAACATTCATGACCTTTGCTGGTAGCTCCTCCCCGATCACTTGCTGCTTTTTCATTTGACCCGCTGCAATGGCTGTAGCCAATTCCTCAAAAAATCCTCGATTATGTGCATAAAGTGCCTCTAAGTTTTCAACATCTTTCATAAGCTGAAGCTGTGCACGTTCTAGCTGTACGCCAATGCGCTCTACCTGTATACTAATACGTTCAAATTCCGTTAAGGTTTGTTTGACGGTGGGCTCTGTTTTACTAAAGATTTTTTTCAAAAAGGACTGCTTCTTTGGCTCTAAAGCTGCTGGATCTACCCGATCCAATGTTTGCATAAGGGAATCAAGCATTTGCCCAATTTTCGTGACATCTTTTTGCTTGACCTGTGCTAGCATACGATCTGCAAATTGAGAAAGGGCTCGCTGTGAATCATGCCCAAGTGACAGCAACGATTCAAAATTAGCCAAATCAATTTGACTCGCATACAGCAATGCACGACTTTGTGCAAGAGGCGATAGCGTTTCAAATGTCGCCATCGCCTCTTGCTGTGGAGTCGTCTCTAAGTAGGATTGCACGAGCGGAGAAAGTCCTGGTATTGTATGGAGCTGAAATGCATGGTTGTTTGCTGTCATTTGTCATCGCCTCGCCAGTCCAATTGTTCTCTACGTCTAAGATTGGAGCGATTTGCAAATTCAATCTCCATTTGCAGGTGATCAATATCATTTGCAAGCGCATCCTTTAAATCGATTTGAATCGTATCGTTTAAATCGGTTAATGTCTCACGTGTTTTTGATAATGTCAGTTGAATATCCTTATCCTTCACAGGCTGCTTTGACAGCATTGAATATTTCTCTGTTAATTCGACAGCAGAAGGTAAGTGCGCATAGAAAAATGGCTCAACATTATAAAATTTACGTGGATCAGTCTTCACGATTTTTACAATATTTTTGGAGATACGTGTCATTTCCAGTAGTTGCTTAAAGGCTGCAACAGAGCGTACACGTAAATAATTTTGACTTAATGTTTGAATTTGTTTATTCGCTGTTGATAGCTGTGTTTCAATATGTTTGTATTCTTCTTTTGTGATGCCTGCTATTTGCATGACTTTTCTTTTTTGTCTATGTTTCAGCAATGCTGTACTCGTCGCATACGAACCTGCAAACAGTAAACCACCAAGGAAGAATCCAGGATTTGCCGCAATTGCTGCGATAGAAACAGTTGTGAGCGAAATAAAGAAGCTAGCAGTATGTCTTGAAAAAAACTGTCCAACACTAAGCATTGTTCCTTCCTCCTTGCTTTTCAATATATCTATCTTCTTATACGAAATAATCGACATAAAGTTTCATTGAAAAAAGAAACTCTACATAAATTTTACTGCGAATCGCTAACTTTCTCAATGATAATACATAGAAAAAGCAAGATGTTTTCCTAATAATGGTCGTATAAGGGATAGCATTGAGCGGTTTTATCCAATTAAGAAGCATCAAACAAATAATTAAGGTGTCACATTATAAAGCGTCACTTTTTTGTGAAACTTTTGCCAATTATATTCGTAAGTTAGGCAAGGGGGAATAGGACATGGCGAAAATTTATAGGTTGTTCATTACAAAAGGAAATGATGGACAAGAATACGAACAGCAGATTGAAGAAAAAGTATTTAAGAGAAAGGTGAAGTTAAAAGAATATTTAAACAAAGAAGGCTATTTTAAGGAATCCAAAAATCAATATATGAAAATCACAGAAGCATCTATATCTGTTGCTGAAATTCACAAAGTGAAAATTAAATAATTACCATTTTAGAATAGTACTGTATCCTATCAATTTCTGTATTGCGGGAGTACAACCAACCTCTCCTAATAAATCGTCAATAGGCGGATGCTCAGCCACAAGGTTTATGATTTATAGCCAAGTGGTCGTAAGTATACTAGGGTAAAGGAAGGTATTTGTATGAGGGGGCTTAATTGAGTGAAGAAAATATACGGTGAATATACAATTAATAATGTATCCATTGAATACACAATGGTAGGGATAGGGGAACCTGTACTTGTTTTTCACGGTGGGCATTCGAATTGTCATGAAGAATTTGGATATGAAGCATTAATAGAGAACGGCTTCTCTATTATCACACCTTCAAGGGCAGGGTATGGAAAAACATCCAAAGAGATAGGGGAGACTCTTTCTATGGCTTGTGACTACTATGTAAAGCTTTTACAGCATTTAAATATTGAAAAGGTGCATGTAGTAGCGATATCAGCGGGTGGGCCAACGGGCATCATTTTTGCAAGTAAATTTCCACATCTTACACGTTCACTTATATTGCAGTCGGCAGTCACTAAAGAATGGCTTATGCCAAAGGATCACACATATAAATTAGCATCGATCTTATTCAATGCTAGTACCGAAAAGTATACGTGGGCTATGATTGCTGGAATAACGAATGTTTTCCCACGCTTCATGTTTAAACAAATGTTTTCCTCCTTCAGCACTCTAAAATATAAACAGGCAAAAGACAAAATTAATAATAATGACATTCCATCAGTTGCTCAAATGAATCGTCGCCAACGTTCAGGTCATGGATTTTTAATGGATTTATCGCAAACCAAGGAACTAACCGTTAAGGATTTAAAGTCTATTAATTGCCCAACTTTGATTATGCATAGTAATTTTGATAGTGCAGTTTCTACAGAGCATGCCAAGCTAGCCCATGCCAATATACGACATTCCAAACTATATTTATTAGATACTTGGGGACACTTAATTTGGCTTGGCAATTTATCTCGACATACGAATGCAATAGTTATTAAATTTTTAAAGAGTGACGGTTAAATCACCTATAAAATAGTGGAAGCACATGTGGATGAAATGCGTAATAGTGGTCAATACGTTGAAGCAAAACTTGGGAGGATGAAAGTAGTAGAAACGTTTAACAGCTTGCTAAAGGTTCTCACATATGCCACAACAAAAGAGCTCGGTTGCGTGTCTATAACAAAAACATCCGCTTTCTGAATACACAGTAACCCTATAGATAGAAGCGGCTTAAAAGCACCTATTCAAATGAACGGGTGCTTTACTATTTTAGTGCCAGAAATACGAAACGCTAGTAAGTAATAACGTTTTCGAATACCTCTTTGATGTCGATTATAAAGTCATCATAAAGCGATACTTTAAAGGTGAGCACAGCTTCTGCTTTATCTTCCTCAGTCATTTCCAACCAATCATCATCAGGAATCACAGTATAGATATTATCCCATTTATATTTGCCATCTTTTAATAAATAGACTTCAATAGACTTCTCATCAGGACTAATTATCCAATATTCTTTTACACCATGCTTTTCATAAAGTGCCTTTTTATCGCCTTTATCCCGACGCGCTGTAGAGGGTGAAAGCACTTCGACCACTAAATCAGGTGCGCCATATACACCATCCCGCTTGATAATATCTTGATTACAGATAATCATGCTATCAGGTACGACCCTATTTTTTTCGTCTAGGTGAACATCTACGCCGTCAGAAAGATTAATACACTTTTTCCCTTTTAAATAAACACCAAATAGTATAGATAGATTGACAATGATCTTATTATGGTTAACAACTGGACGTGGTGACATCATAATCGTTTTACCGTTAATCATTTCAGAACGCTGCTTTAAACGTCGTTCATCCATTGCCATTTGCTCCAGCTCCTTAATTTTATTTGTGCTTCCAGTATAGCGTATATGCCATAGCTATTCTATTCATAGGGAGGGCCAAATTTAGCCCCCATCTTCTATTTAAAAACTTACCCCAGCAACGTCACTTTAGTTAAACCGTATTCATTCATCGTCGACAATAGCCAAAAAACTTGAAGAACCTTGCTACAACACTACAAAAAGAAAAGAGCCAGACTAAACAATGTCTGACTCCATACGTACATATCCTTTTAAATCCTCATACAACTCTAATGAAAATGAATTGGAATCTGCTTGGGGGCTAACGCCTTTTTGTACAAAAAGAAGAAATTCATTGATGGCTTTTTCTGAGCCTTCCACTTCCACTTCAATTTGCTCTGCTTCATTAAGTTTACAGTATCCTTTTAATCTTAATTCAATTGCTTTTTGCTTAATAAAGAAACGATAGCCGGTTCCATAGACATCACCAAAAAATTTAATTCTTGCTCGTTTATTCAAGCGAATACCTCCTACGAATGAGGGAAAGGAAATGTTCCTCGCCCTTTATTGCATCACACGATCTTTTTCCACAAAGGCAATTAAGTTATTAATATAATAAAGAACTTGTTGAGAAGCTTTGTCGATCTCTTTTAAATGTAACTCAGCCTGTTCAATCTTACCCGCTTTATGGGCCTCTGCTGCGAGCTTCGCTGATTCATGTACTTGTAAATGATAGCTATCTAATTCACGGTAATCCTGTAAATGTCCAAAGCGCTCGACTGTACGAGGAGCCGTATACCATTTACCAAGACGACAATCTCGATGAGAGGAGACATCGCTTGGTTCCACATGCTCTAAACCAAGGAACATGTTATAAATACGCCACTTCCATAAAATATGATCAGCTTTTGATAATTGTAACAGGGCAATCGATGATAGCTGTACATTATTCTTGGCAATAATATCATTGCGGAAACGGTTAATTTCTCGCCCTAATAGATGAATATCCTTGGATGTATGATGGCTAGAATCCCGTATATCTTCCTGTAAATTTGAAATTTTAATCATTCTTGAAGCTACCTCATCAATAGCCGCTGCTTGTTCCTGCGAAATGGCTGCTGTATTTGTTACATCGGTATTGATACGTTCAATTGTATCGACAATAGCATTTAACAACGGTAGCGAATCTTTTGCCTCAACGGTTGCTTCCTTAATAATTGCCGTTGTTTCTGTAATCGAGCCAGCTACCTCATTGGAATAGCTTTTTAAATGATGGACATTTGTTGATACTTCGCTAAGTGCAGAGACTGTGCTTTCTGCTAGCTTTCGTACTTCCTGTGCAACGACTGCAAAGCCCTTGCCATGCTCGCCTGCACGTGCTGCTTCAATCGAAGCATTTAAGGCAAGTAAATTTGTTTGATCGGCAATTTGATTAATTAATGTGACCACCTGTTCAATATCATTTACCCGTTTTTGCAGTTCTGAAAATGATTGAACAATAGATGTAAAAGTTGTTTCTGTTTTAAAGATTTCAGTTAAGGCATGTTCAATCGCATTTTTCCCTTTTGTCGCATGATCAACTGATTCCGTTGTTTTCTCTGATATATGTGAGGACATACGCGCTACTTCATTAATAGAAGCGGCCATTTCCTCTGTAGCAGCGGTAGAGGATTGAATTTCCGCATGTTGCTTATCTAAGCTAAAAACTAAATCCTTCATATACATAATCTTTGCATTGACATCCATTAAAGAGGATATTTCACTAACGACATTTTCGATAATGCGTTCTGTCAATACTTCCACAAGCAGCTCCTGATCAACGTTGATAGCGGCTTGGAAAGATTTCATATATTGAAAGGCTTTATTTGGTTTGATACCGAAGTTGTGTAAGATATATGTAGTAATATAAAATGCAAATTGATTGAAAACAATGATTAATTGGCCAGGTTCATATCGTTGCTGGCGTAGTAAATCAAAAAATTTAACGGTTTTATCCACGTAATCATCATCACGTGTTGCTAAGAAAAATTGCGTTAAGTATTGTTGAATCTGTTCTTCACTAATAGTTAATTGAGAGGTAGGAGATATCTCACTTAAATAATGATGAAAAATGGCATTCATAGGAGGAGAAACATCTTTTAACTTCTCATAGAGTGTTTTTAAACGCTCCTCATCTTCTAATTGAAAATGATTAAATGCCAGTGTTTGGTGAAATCGACCTGTTGCATGTAAATCTGTACCACGTTTTAGTAACTCGTCTAGCTCTGCCTTAGGACGAATGCTTGAAAACATAAAAAAATACCTCCTGAAAGTATATATAATAAGGTAATGATAGCATAATACAGATAGTTTTAATAGACATTTCAGGTGGCTTTGCTAAAATGAACATATCTTATGACAGCAAGGAATGGACAAATATGTATACAATTATTTACATGAAAGCAGATTATGAGCCTTGGTGGAAATTTGAAGGCTGGGAAGCTTTTATTCAAACACAACATACATTTGAAACAAAGGAGCTATTTGAGCTTGCCTTACAGCAAAAATTAGCACACTTTCGTTCAATCTATGATAATGAAGCAATGAAGGAAGGGCAGTATTGGGCTTTCTGGTCAGAGCATGAAAGCTTTTACTGCGAGGCTTGTGAGGATGATGCTCAAGTTTATCATGGCATTATTGCTTGTAAGCAAGAAGTGTTGTAAAATAATTTTGAAAAAAAATTAAAAAAATATCTTTTCTTTATTTGACAAAATTATGAATGGCGGTTATACTTAGGTTAACAATTTAATTGCTTCACCGGAAACATGAATTCACATATTACAAAAAGTGATCGCGTTAGTTCGGTACTCTTTGTAATATGTGAATTTTTTTCATTCGCTGAAGAAATTACATATTGTTCACTTTTATTTTTTGGAGGTTTTCTTAAATGAAACAAGGTACAGTAAAATGGTTTAACTCAGAAAAAGGTTTTGGATTTATCGAGGTTGAAGGTGAAAACGACGTATTCGTACACTTCTCAGCTATCCAAGGCGAAGGTTTCAAAACTCTTGACGAAGGTCAAAAAGTGGAATTCGAAGTTGTAGATGGCAACCGCGGACCACAAGCTGCTAACGTAACTAAACTTTAATTCACAATAATTAAAATTACTTTCGTTAAACACGAGGCATCCTATGTAAATAGGATGTCTTTTTTGTATTATTTAGAACTTTAAGGATTACAAATCTTAATTTAGGTTAAATATAAAGTAGCGGTGGATAGCAATGCTAAAATGACGGATAGCCCCGCTAAAGTGGAGGATAGCGCTGCAAGAATGAGGGATAGCCGTATAAGTAGTGGATAGGCACACTAAAGTAACGGATAGCCTCATAAAAGAAGCGGATCATGCTGCAGATAGGCCCACAAAAATACTGGATAGCTTGCAAAGAAGGAGGCAGATGAATTTGAATACTGTAGAAAAAGTACCTAATGAACAGGAGCAGCAAGATTTTTATCAGAAACTACGTGCGAAATTAGTAGCTTATCTTGAATCAAAAAAAGGAAAGAGCAATAAATTTACTCCATATTTAATGTTTGTGCCTGATTTATTTCATTTATTAATTAAGACAGTAACCGATACAGGTGTGGATAAAAAAAGTCGCGCGTTAATCGGAGCATCCCTTGCATACTTTGTATTGCCACTGGATCTGATGCCAGAAGGGTTACTGGGCTTTGGTGGTTATTTAGATGATATTGTACTTGCAACTTTTGTGGTAAATACGATCATCAATAAATTGGGACCAGACGTAGTAGAAAAGCATTGGACAGGAGATGACAAGCTTTTACATGTGCTGCAAAAGGTTGCCGAAGTGAGTGATGAGGTGATTAGTAAAATCCCTGTTAAATCGCCAATCGCTCAGTTTGTAAAGCAAGAGAGTAAAGATAAATAATATTATTATGTAAACCCTAAACTTCCCATAAAAAATGAGCCTGTTATAAGCAGGCTCATTTTTTATGTTGCTCTTCTAATAAAAGTTGGAGCTGTTGCACAGGTACAAACAGGCCGACACGTCCAATGGGCTCATATTTCATCGTTGCAAAAATCACCCCAATGACCTCGCCCTGTTGATCGATGACAGGGCTACCACTATTACCACGATAAACAGGTGCTTTTAACATCATAACAGGCTCCTGCCAATCCTCTAATTGGATGGCTTCAAGTAATGTCCCTTCATTGGCAATGCCCGTGAAGGAAAGGGGGTTCCCAATAAAATAGACATGTTCATCTGCAGAAAAAGCTGGATCTTCTGCAAGAGGAAGAGAGGGGAGTTGCTCCGCTTCCACCTGCAATAAGGCTAAATCTACGGCTGGATCGCTCTCGATTAATGTTGCCTTCATTAATCCCTCATCAGGAAAGACAACAGATAATGACATCGCATCTTCTACTACATGGGCATTGGTGACAATCAGACCATCAGGAGAGATGGCAAAACCAGTGCCTTTACTGGAGCCTGTCGAAATTTCAACGACTGCCTTTTTATAGGTTTGGATATCCTCTTGTGTCGAGAGTCGCGTTGAAGCCTTCAAAAATTCAATTGCTGGTATGGAATAAATTTGAAAAATTAGGGCGAACGTATTGAAAAACAGCACCAATGCCATGCCCCACACAATCCAGCGTACAAAAGGCTTTTGTTTTTTGGGCTTTTTTCCGTGAATGCGTTCTTCTCGCTCCTGTGCCAATGCTTTTTGCTGTTCCTCGAGTACAAGTTCAATAAATTCTTCTTCCGTTAAGTCTTCTTGCTTTGGTGTTGCATTATGTATTTCACTCATGTATGGCCCCCCTTTGCTAAAAAACAGACGCCCAAGCAGGACGCCTGTTTTCATTCAATTATTCTATTTTTTGCAAGGTTGATGTCACAACAAATGGCTCATCTTGCTCTGTTTCCATCGTATCCTCTGTGCGGATTAGGCCAATATCTTTTGCAAAATATTTGATTGTCGTCATTTGATCTTTAGAGCGGCTTAGCTGGATGACATCTTGATAGACCGTTGTGCCTGTATCGACAGTGGCGGTCGTTGATTCAATGGTCCAACCTTGAAAGCTCATCCCGACTTGTAATGGCTTTTGAAGTATGGTTTCCAGTACAGGGTAAGAAGCTGCCGCTGCTGCACTTGGCATGCTTGGATTGCTGTCAACGGGTTCTCGATAGACAAGATCAATGCTTGCATCGGTTATACGATAGATTTTTAATAGTGTCACACCACCATTATCCTCTATTTGCGCGATATGCTGTGTATCGAGATAGGTTGTTTTTAGTGTGAAGCTGGCAAACTCATTTCCTTCCCCTTGAAAAGAGGCGACGGATCCATCAGGTGGAAAATAGGATAGAAGTGACGTTTGATCTTGTTCATCTGATTGCTTGTCCTCCACAGGTGGTGTTGGCGATGGCACAGGCTCTTCTTTGACTTCTTCACGACAGCCAGCAAGTAGAAATGCAAGAGAAAGTACGAGAACATGGTATCTCATAAGCACACTCCTTCGCTATTTTCTTTCATTATACGTGAAGGGAGTGTGTTATACGAATGAAATAAGATATTTATCTTATAATAATATTATGTAAACTAAATACTAGAAACTTGTAACAGAATGGAAAATTAACTATGATAGAAATGAAGTTAAAAATGGGGGGCAAAGATATGTATAGACAAGTAGATGATTTTTTACAAGAATGGTCAAATGCATCGAAGGGAACACTGCAAGTATTACAGGCTTTAACAGATGACAAGCTAGCGCAAAGTATTGTAGAGGGTCATAGTACACTTGGCTGGTTAGGTTGGCATTTAGTTGGGGCGGCTGGTTATTTTAGCTATCTAACAGGGTTAAAAGTACCAATGATTCGTCAAGAAGATCCTGTACCAACGACTGCAGCTGAGATCGTGACAGCCTATGAAAGCGTTGCAAACGGTATCAAAGAGGAAGTGGCTAAGCTTTCGAATGACGATTTACTAGAGGTAGTAAATGGCTTTACGGCACCCATGCCAAAAGGGGCTTTATTACGTGTATTAATCGACCATCAAACACATCATCGTGGACAAATGACGGTCCTGCTACGTCAAGCTGGTTTACCAGTACCTGGTGTGATGGGACCAACAAAGGAAATGCAATAACCACGCAAGCGGCAGATATATAGTTTTTATCTGCTGCTTTTTTAAATTGACACTTACCTACTAGTAAGTTAGTATAAAGCCATGACAAATAGAAAAATGCAAATTATAGAATTAACATTGAAGAATATTCAGGAAAAAGGTTTCACATCATTTAGTTATGAGCATTTAGCAAAGGAGCTTGGCGTTACGAAGGCAAGTATTCACTATCATTTTGAGAAGAAGGGAGATTTAGGGATCGCTGTTTGCGAAAGAATTCAACAAGGGTTAGTGGGGGCTTATACACTGATTAAAGAGTCCACTATGCCAGCTGAAGAAAAGCCTTTTGCCTTTATTATGCAGCGTGTAAAATTCCTTGAGCAAGATGGTGTTTGCCCTATCTCAGCTTTACAGGCAGACTATCAAGAATTACCGCAACCGATGCAAGAAAAGCTTCAGCAGCTTAGCCAAATGGAAATCGATGTCTTTGTAGAGCTACTGAAAGATGCTAAACAACAGGGCGCCCTCCAAGCCACTAATGATTTGGAGGCACTAGCTGTATTCCTTATTTCAAGTACGAAAGGGGCATTACAATACAAACGCGTTTTAGGAGAAGCTTTCTTTCTCAAAATGCTGGCGCAATTACAGGAATTGTTAAAATAAAAAACGAAAACAAAAAGGAGCGATGTACATGATACGAAGAGTCGTTGTTACTGGATATGGTGTTGTTTCCCCGTTAGGTAATTCAGTATCAGCCTTATGGGAGAATATTAAAGCAGGACAATCAGGGATTCGAAATATTCAAGGGGAGGCATTTAGCGGCATTAATACGCAAATTGCTGGGACGATCACGGATTTCGATGCAACGCAGTATATGGATAAAAAAGAAATCAGTAAGTATGATTTATTTGTACAATATGCTGTTGCCGCTTCCCAACAAGCCCTGACGCAAGCCAATTTAAATATGGAGCAGGTGGATAAGGAGCGTTTAGGCGTATACATTGGCTCAGGGATCGGGGGCATTGAGACGATTTTAGAAAATCATCAGGCTATGCTCGATAATGGGCCAAGAAAGGTGTCCCCGTTTATGGTACCGATGATGATTAGCAATATGGCTGCAGGGATTCTAGCGATTAAAACGGGCTTTAAAGGGCCAAGCTTTTCACCTGTTTCGGCCTGTGCGACAGGAAACCAGGCCATTGGAGAAGCGTTCCTAGCGATTCGACATGGCTATGCGGATGGTATTTTAGCAGGTGGAGCGGAGGCACCCATCAATCCACTTAGCTTTGCAGGATTCTCTCGTATGAAAGCCATGTCCACAAGAAACGATGCGCCAACAAAGGCTAGTCGACCATTCGATAGCGAGCGAGATGGCTTTGTTATGTCTGAAGGGTCTGGCATCGTGTTCCTAGAGGAATATGAACACGCCAAACAAAGGGGTGCTACGATTCTTGGTGAGATTGTTGGCTATGGTGTCACAACCGATGCTCATCACATTACAGCACCTGATTTTACGGGTGCTGCCAATGCCATGAAGCTGGCATTAAAAATGGGTGATATTGATGGCTCAGCTGTCGATTATATCAACGCACATGGCACAAGCACACCAGAGGGAGATAAATCTGAAACGAAGGCTATTAAACACGTTTTTGGTGACCATGCCTATCAACTAAAGGTTAGCTCCACAAAATCAATGACAGGGCATCTCTTTGGCGCGGCTGGTGGGATCGAAGCTATTATTACATTGAAAAGTATAATGGATAGCATTATTCCACCAACAATTAATTATGAAACACCTGATCCAGCGTGTGATTTAAACTATGTACCAAACGAGGCACTGCAGCAACCTGTCAACATTGCGCTATCCAATGGCTTTGGCTTTGGTGGCCATAATGCCGTGCTAGCCTTTAAAAGGTTTGAGGAATAAAATACTCTATCATAATGCCCTGCAATGGTATGTTAAATAAACAAAAAATCCTCTGCCAATAATTTCAGGCAGAGGATTTTTCCCTTAGCTTAAGCCTTGGCTGTCTTTCCACTCTAAGAATTCATCATAGGTTAATTGCTTATCTAAAATCGAGCCGTCTTCACGGATTTCGATGACACGGTTAGCAATAGTTTGGATAAACTGATGGTCATGAGATGTGAAAATCATCGCACCTTTGAAACGAATTAAGCCCTCGTTCAATGCTTGGATGGATTCAAGGTCAAGATGGTTCGTTGGTTCATCAAGTAAAATAACGTTTGCTGTCGCAAGCATCATTTTCGATAGCATACAACGTACTTTTTCGCCCCCAGAAAGAACAGCAGGGGATTTCTTCACTTCTTCACCAGAGAACAGCATGCGTCCTAGGAAGCCACGTAGGAAGCTCTCTGTTTCATCATCTGGAGAATATTGACGTAGCCATTCTACTAATGATTTCTCAGAGCCTTCAAAGTATTTATCATGGTCGTTTTCGAAGTAACTTTGCGATGTTGTCACACCCCATTTAAATGTGCCAGCATCCGCTTCTGTTTCTTCCATTAAAATATCGAGAAGCGCTGTTTTTGCCATTGGGCTACCAAGTAAAACAATTTTATCCTCTTTGTTCATCGAGAAGCGAATGTCCTTGAATAATGTTTCGCCCTCATGACTCGCAGTAAGACCATCCACTGTTAGGACATCATTACCGATTTCACGACCAATTTGGAAGTTGATAAACGGATATTTACGGCTTGATGGTCTAATATCATCCAGCTCGATTTTATCCAGCATTTTTTTACGAGATGTCGCTTGCTTGGATTTAGAAGCATTCGCAGAGAAACGTGCGATAAACGCTTGTAATTCTTTAATTTTCTCTTCTTTTTTCGCATTTTGGTCTTGTGCCATTTTTTGCGCTAATTGAGAAGATTCATACCAGAAATCATAGTTCCCTACATATAATTGGATTTTAGAGAAGTCTAAATCCGCAATATGTGTACATACTTTGTTTAAGAAGTGACGGTCATGGGATACAACAATAACTGTATTCTCAAAGTTAATGAGGAATTCTTCTAACCATTGAATAGCCTTTAAGTCAAGGTGGTTGGTAGGCTCATCGAGTAATAGCACATCAGGCTGACCAAACAGTGCCTGTGCAAGTAATACTTTGACCTTATCAGAACCTTCAAGATCGCCCATTAGCATGTAATGAAGATCATCTGAAATACCTAAACCGTTTAACAATGTTGCTGCCTCTGAGTCAGCTTCCCAACCGTTTAGCTCTGCAAATTCACCTTCTAACTCTGCAGCACGCATGCCATCCTCATCTGAGAAATCTTCCTTTGCATAGATAGCGTCTTTTTCTGTTTTCACATCATAAAGGCGTTTATTTCCCATAATTACTGTGTCGAGCACTGTATGCTCATCGTATTCAAAGTGGTTTTGTTTCAGGACAGATAAACGTTCGTCCTTACCCATCGATACGTTACCTTCTTGGGCTTCAATTTCACCAGAAAGGATTTTTAAAAATGTTGATTTACCAGCACCATTTGCCCCAATTAAACCGTAGCAATTGCCTGGTGTGAATTTTATATTTACGTCTTCAAATAGTTTACGATCGCCATAGCGAAGACCTACATTACTAACTTGAATCATGCAAGTTCCTCCTTTTTTCACAATGGCTCTAGTATAGCATGAAATATGTTCCATAGTCTATAAACATTATTAAATCAAGGTTTGGCGTTCTTTTTACTATTTTTATGACACATAAATTGAATAAAGGTACAATAAAAATTTTTTATCTGTAACTTTTTACGAGAAGAAGACGTCTATTATGTCAGGTGATTGACTGTTCTTGAAAAAGAATGGAAACATTGCATCATTTTCCATTGCCTATTAAACGTAGTATCAACTAAAATGGAGGCTGACTGTTTTTACTTCGGATCACTTGACATGTTTCGACCACAAAGCTATTTGGTGAAACTTATTACTCCCTCACTTTTATACCAATAGCTAAACAGCAAACAAACCCTTTCATGAATACATCGCAAATAAAATAGAGTAATGGAAAGAGTGATTACATCAGCTTTTTCATGGAAATATTAACTATAGGAGGTGTTTTATGGGCAGAAAAATATTGTGGGTAGCCGCTACGATTATTGTTATATTATTGGGGCTGGGTGCCTATTATTATATTAAAGAAATGATAAGCGAGCGGGCCTATCAGCAATTAGTAGAGGCATATCAAAAGCCAGTACCCATACAGGATATTGAGGAACAATATGATGTGATTGTCATTGGTGGCGAGCCAGAGGGCGTTGCGGCTGCGGTAGCTGCGGCACGAAATGGCGCAAAAACATTACTGGTTGAAAAAAGAGAAGAATTAGGTGGCTTATTTACATACGGTATGCTCAATTTTCTTGATATTCCACGTGATGGTAATAATCATTCCCTCAGTGAAGGCATTTTTAAAGAATGGCATAAGCTTGTGAAAGGCAAAGATGCTTTTGGGATTGTAGGAGCAAAGGCAGCCTTTAAAAAGCTTGTTGATGAGGAGCCAAACTTAACATTGTCCGTACAAACAGAGGTCATCAAGGCGAATCTCAATCAACAGCAATTAGCATCTGTGACATTAAAAAATGAATTTGGTACATATGTTGTAACAGGTAAGTCCTTTATTGATGCGACACAGGATGCTGATTTTGCAACGATGGCAGGTGTTCCTTATTTTGTTGGTGGTGAGGACATTGGCATTAAGGATAAACGTATGGCAGTAACGTTAATGCTGCATTTAAAAAATGTGGATTGGGATCAAGTGAAAGCAGCGGCCAACTCCGATGTATTTGGTGGTGCTAACTTAAACGCTAGCGTGATGTGGGGCTTTACAAAGCTTCATGATGAATACAAGCCTCTTCAAGAGGGAGTAAGATTACGAGGCTTGAATTTAGCACGCGTGGATGATGAATATTTTATTAATGCCTTACAAATTTTTGGTGTGGATGGCTTGAGTGAACATTCCAAGCAAGCTGCTATTATAGTAGGGAAAAAAGAAACAGAGCATATTTTACATTATTTACAGGAACACTTCCCAGGGTTTGAACAGGCTGAAGTTGTGAGCTATCCAGAGGAATTATATGTTAGAGAAACAAGACATATTTGGGCAGAATATCAATTACCAATGGCTGATATTTGGACGAACAGCGATCATTGGGATAGCATTGGCATTGCATCCTATCCCGTCGATGTTCAAGCGCAAACACCACACGATTATGGCTATGTTATTGCTGCACCAAAGCAATACGCTATTCCGTTCCGTTCACTTGTACCAAAGGATATTGATGGCTTACTGGTAGTTGGACGTTCGGCTGGTTATTCTTCATTAGCAGCGGGAAGTGCACGTATTGTGCCAACAGGAATGGTGGCAGGGGAAGCGGCAGGCACAGCAGCAGCGCTAGCCCTTGAGCATACTATAAGCTTTAGAGAAATGAGCCAGGACAAAGATCTAATTGCTTCACTGCGAAAGCAACTAGCTAAGCAAGGCGCATATGTCGATGCCTTTTCTGTTGATTATCCATATCAAGGAGAATGGTATGATGAGGCGATTCAAACATTAATCAATTATGGCCTTGTGGTAGGTGGCTATGATAATGATTTAAACGTAGATAGTAAAGCAACAAAACTAAAATTTGCGAAAACATTAAAAGAAAGCATGTTACGTGCCTATCCAGAAAATGCTACCAATATGCGTGATCAGCTTGAAATTGTGATTAATAAAGTGTACAGCACAGGTGATGAGACAATCACACGTGATGAGGTGGCACAATATTTAGCGGATGTACTGATTGGTGAATCGAATACAACAAGTTGGGATACGTTGATCGATAAAGGTATTGTGACAGAAAAAGTAGCTGATAAAATCAAGGACAATAAGAAACTGAAATTAAAAGAAATGTATGCGATTATGGCAGATGCTATTCGCTATGTTGAAAAGGAACGTTCCTCTTAATGAGGGGCGTTTTTTTGCCAAACGATAAAGGGTTGACGCCAAAAAGAAAGTCCTGTAATATATGTCAAAATCATAGAAAAATTCGATGAAAAAGAGAGTAATTGATGGGAGGACTGGCAAGCGAGTTAGGGATGGTGGAAGCCTAATGCAGGAACCATGAATGAAGCGCACTTTGGAGAAGATTCTTGAACAAATAGTAGAGAATAGCGGGGCGTCACCTCGTTAACAACGGAAAGTGGTCATGTCACATGGCAACTAGAGTGGTACCACGGGATTATCATGCTCTCGTCTCTAATTTTAGAGGCGAGGGCTTTTTATTTGAACAGGAGGAAGAGCAAGATGAAAAAACCAATCGCTGATAGTATAGCAGTCGCAGTAAAGCAACAAATAACAGGAGAGGAAATATTGTTATTATTAGAAAAACCAAAAAGCTTGGAGCTAGGGGATGTGGCTTTCCCATGCTTTACCCTAGCAAAAGTGTGGAAACAGTCTCCGCAAAGTATCGCAGCAGATATAGCAAGTCAATTAAACCATGACAGTATCCAGCGTGTGCAAGCCGTTGGTGGCTATGTCAATATTTTTCTTGATCAACAAAAGGTGACGCAACAGGTGTTACGCAAGATTCTGCGCGACAAGCAACAATATGGTACTACGCCAACAAAGATGGGAACGGTCGTCTTAGATTTTTCCTCTCCTAATATCGCCAAGCCATTCTCGATGGGACATTTACGTTCAACGGTCATCGGCAATGCCTTAGCAAATATTGCAGAAAAAAATGGCTATCAAGCCATTCGTATCAATCATTTAGGGGACTGGGGTACACAATTTGGCAAGCTTATTGTTGCTTATCAGCTTTGGGGTGATAAACAAGCTATTTCAGCGTCACCAATAGAGGAGTTATTAAAGATTTATGTGAAGTTTCATGAAGAGGCCGAGCAAGACCCAACGCTCAATGAACAGGCTCGTGCCGCCTTTAAAGCATTGGAGGACGGTAATGAAGAGGCACAGGCATTATGGCAATGGTTCCGAGATGTGTCATTCATAGAATTTCAAACAATATATGAGCTATTAGGAATTCATTTTGATGCCTTTATAGGTGAAGCCTTTTACAATGACAAAATGCCGTCCGTTGTAACAGAATTAAAAGAAAAAGGGCTCCTTGTGGAATCAGAAGGTGCGTATGTTGTGGAGATGGAGGAGATGCCTCCATGTTTAATAACGAAAACGGATGGAGCCACGCTTTATGCGACGCGTGATTTAGCAGCAGCCCTGTATCGCCAACAGCACTACCAGCCCCAAAAGATGTTTTACGTTGTTGGCAATGAGCAGTCCCTCCACTTTAAACAACTTTTTCAGGTCATCGAAAAAATGGGCTATCCTTGGGCAAAGAATCTGCAGCATGTCCCATTTGGCATGATGCTGAAGGATGGTAAAAAAATGTCGACTCGTAAAGGCAAAGTGGTGTTATTAGCTGATGTGCTAGCAGAGGCCATTGCGACGGCGAAGCGTAATATTGAGGAGAAAAATCCTCATCTTCCAAATAAAGAGCGAGTAGCACAGCAAGTGGGGGTTGGAGCGGTAATTTTTAATGATTTAAAATACCATCGTCTAAACGATATTGAATTTTCAATTGAGCAAATGATGAATTTTGAGGGCGAAACAGGACCATATGTGCAGTATACGTATGCGCGTATTTGTTCCATTTTAGATAAAGCAAATGCACCAACTCAAGATATGACGTTCACACCATTAGGAGAGCAGGCTTGGCCGATTATCTTATTACTGGAGCAGTTTCCAAAAGCGGTGGTTATGGCTTTTGAGCAGACTGATCCGTCCCAAATAGCGAAATATGCCTTACAACTGGCACGTTTATTAAATAAATATTATGCACAGCATAAAATATTAGCTGACGATGAACAACAAGCATCTCGTCTTGCACTATGTCGTTGTGTTGCGATTGTCTTAAAAGAATCATTAGCGCTATTGGGTATTGAATCACCTGAAAATATGTAATAAAAAAACAGCCATCTTCAAGCAGACGGTCCAATGATTGACCGTTTATAGAAAACATGGTAAAAGGATAAAGTAATGAATAAACTCTTTCAGAAATGAATGTTGCGTGACAGTAGAGAGGATCAAACAAATGGCTAAAAGGCAATGGACTATCTCACTCATACTTATGGTGGTAAGTATATTTTTTGTTGCACTCAATATGAGACCAGCAGTAACAGGGATTGGACCACTATTCAATGTACTAATGACATCCTTACATGTCTCCAGTACAAGCATAAGCTTACTTACATCTATCCCTGTTTTTTGTATGGGATTATTTGCCTCCCTTGCTGTACCGCTTCAACGCAAGATTGGCACGAAATCAGCCATCGCGCTCTTATTGGTTATCCTTATCCTAGCCAATGGGCTACGTTTTTTACAGGAAAGCTATCTCTTGCTAGTTATGACAAGCTTTGCTGCAGGCTTGGCGATTGCGATAATGGGTCCTATTTTAAATGCCTATATCAAGAACAAATTTCCCCAACGTTTTACAACCGTTGTGGGCATTTATTCATTTGGTATTGGCATAGGTGCTACATTAAGTGCCGCCTTAAGCGTGACCTTTTATCAGAGCTTTGGTAATAGCTGGACGGTTGCCCTTGGAATTTGGGCTTTACTTGCTGTGATGGCACTAGTGATATGGCTGTGGGCGATACCAGCGCAAAGCAATGAGCAGCTACAAAGGATCACAACGATTGAACATGCCCGTAATCCATGGACATCAGGACGTGCTTGGGCAATTTTACTATACTTTGGTTTACAAACATCGCTGTTTTTCTCAATGATGGCATGGCTTACACCGCTCTTGCAGGATAAAGGCATGTCACTTGAAACAGCAAGCGTCATGTTAACGTTTATGTCCATTGTGCAAATGCTTGGTAATATTGCGGTGCCACTACTTATGGAAAAATGGCAAAGTCGGACGGTATGGTTACTAGCACTTGGCTTTGTAGGATTGATAGGCTTTACGCTCCTATGGCTTATGTCAGGTGCTTATTTGTGGCTGGCTGTTTTATTAATCGGCATTGTGTTAAGTGGGCTATTTCCCATTGGCCTGTTATTACCGCTTGACGAAGCCAAAAATGATCTGGAGGCTAATAGCTGGTCATCGATGGTGCTATCAGGTGGCTTTATGTTAAGCGCCATTATTCCGATGATGATTGGGGTTTGCTATGATAGAACAGGCAACCATACATGGACGTATATAATCTTTTTAGGATTGATGGTGTGCATTATCGCCACGACAGGACTGTTAAGAAAAAATAGATGAAAAAGACATGTGGCATAGTGCACATGTCTTTTTTAATGAATATTATTTTATGATGAGGTGCTCGTTCAATTCTCATAGCAAATTTTATATTCCGTAAATAATAATAGGTAGAATGAAATAAATTTAGAATGGTTACTGCATTTTTCTAATACTTAAATATAAATAATATTATTATGTAAACTTGAAACATCCTAAATCCTTGATTATGATAGACAGGAGAGAATGTTACTATAGAAAGTTTTGGTGAACGTATGTATAAAAAAAGGCTTATAGTCGGAGCAGCTATGTTATTGTTAACAGGCTGTGATAAGGGATCCTCTGAGCTAAACAATGCAGAGGTACAAACGACCGTGACGACGAAGCAAGCACAAAAAATAGTGCCTGAGGTTAAGGTTATCGGAGAGTATGGGATTGGTGCAGGCATCGTTATCAAGCAACAAGATGATCAGCTATATATTTTAACAAATGGTGCACTGGTTGCATCGAAACCAACTGCCCTTGTACAATTTGGTCAAGACAAGTTAGTGGCAGCAAATGTTCATTTTATGTCAACCGCTTATAATGTTGCTCTTTTGCAGATATCGTATAAAGCACATGTGCGAGTCCCGAAAATCTATGAAGGTGAGCTATCTCAGTTGGCCGTTTATGTGAATGGCTCACCTTATACAATTCAACAATATCAGGACAAGATCGCCGCTTACTATATTGATGCGCAAGAAGCTTTACCTATAGGAAGCCCTGTGATGGAGGCTGATAGTGGGGCTATTGTTGGTCTTTATTTTAAACGTCAACAGCAGGGGAAATCACAGCCGTACATACTGCCTCTAAAGGAGCTTCAATCACTGATGGATCAATGGATAGAAGAGGGTATGAAAGCTAGTGTGCGATTATCTCAATCCAGAAATTTATATCCGTATATTGAGCAGGGCGATCAAGAAGCTGTACAGCAAGCTATCGATCATTATGGTGAAAATTTGTTTGCATATAATACAGATGAAATCAAGCTCTTTTTAGAGGTGTTCCATAAGTATTTAAAGGGAGCAGTAGCGATACAGGATGCCAGCGTTATGCAGCCAATCGTAGGCACAGAGGATTTACAAGATACCTTGGCTGGTATGGTTGCTTACTATGCCTCTAAACAAGCAAAAATACATTTCTCTGACACGGACATTCAGAATATTCGCGTAGAGGGACAGCATCTCCTAGTGCAAGCGAAAACGGAATATATCTTGACCAATGCAGCAGGACAGGAGGCTTTGGCTTATTCTACGGTCCTGTATAAATTATCAAAAAATGAACAAGGCGAGTACAAGCTACTACATCTAACAACCGAGGAGTGAACATTCTATGGAGCGAGCAAGACAAATGCTACAGCATCATTTTGGCTACGAAAACTTTCGCCAAGGCCAAGCGCAAATTATTAAGCAAACATTACGCGGGCAATCAAGCCTTTGTGTGATGCCAACAGGTGGAGGAAAGTCGATTTGCTATCAAATTCCTGCGCTCATGCTTGAAGGGCTAACGATTGTTATTTCCCCGCTGATTTCATTGATGCAGGATCAGGTAGAGGCGTTACGCACTGCCAATATTCCTGCTGCCTATATTAATAGTACATTGACAGCACAGGAAGTGGATGAAACGATGCAGCTTGCAAGTGCTGGCTATTTAAAGCTCTTGTATATTGCACCAGAGCGCCTGGATAGCACAGCCTTTTTACAGGCGCTGTCACATGTTGCTGTGCCACTGATCGCAGTGGACGAGGCACATTGTATTTCACAATGGGGGCATGATTTTCGCCCGAGCTATCGATCAATTCAAAAGCTTGTTACCCTATGGCCGCAAAAGCCCACTGTTTTGGCGCTAACAGCTACAGCTACGCCAACGGTTTGTGAGGATATTCGGCAACTGCTAGAAATTGATGAACAAGCAACGGTGATAACAGGCTTTGCCCGTAATAATTTGGCGCTTTCTGTGTTAATTGGTGAAAACAAAGAGCGTTATATTAAAAATTATTTACTGAAAAATAGCCAGGAAGTTGGTATTATTTATGCTGCTACACGCAAGGCAGTAGATGCCATTTATGACATGCTTCAACGTGCAGGCGAAGCAGTTGCGAAATACCATGCGGGGCTATCAGAGGATTTGCGAATGCTGGAGCAGGAGCGGTTTTTAAAGGATGAGGCACGAATTATGGTAGCGACAAATGCCTTTGGAATGGGCATTGATAAAAGCAATGTGCGTTTTGTCCTGCATTATCACATGCCGCGCAATATGGAGAGCTATTATCAGGAGGCAGGCAGAGCAGGGCGTGATGGCTTACCAAGTGCCTGTATTTTGCTATATGCCTCAGGAGATGTGCAAACCCAGCGTTTTTTAATTGAACAAGCTCAGGATGAGACACGGATTCCCCAAGAATTAGCGAAGCTGCAAACAATGGTCGATTATTGTCATACGGAGGGCTGCCTGCAAAATGCGATTTTGGCTTATTTTGGAGAGGTCCAAGAGCAGCCCTGTGGCCGTTGTAGTAATTGTAATGATGGACGAGCTGTAACAGATGTCACAGAGGATGCACAGAAGGTGTTAGCCTGTGTTGTGCGCATGGGACAAAAATTCGGTAAGACCATGGTGGCACAGGTCTTAATTGGTTCTAAAAACCAAAAAATTACTGACTTTGGCTTTGCGCGTCTATCCACTTATGGTTTATTAAAGGGGCAATATTCCTTAAAGGATGTGTCAAGCTTTATTGAATTTTTAATTGCAGAAGGCTTATTAGCAGTAAAGCACGGTACATATCCAACTATTTATGTGTCAGCAGAGGGCAAGGAGGTGCTGCTTGGCCAGCAACAGGTTATGCGCAAGGAGGCAGTGGTCGTTCGCCAAATTGCAACGAATGACCCACTATTTGAGCATTTACGTGTGCTTCGCAAGCAAATTGCCGATGAAGAACGTGTGCCACCATTTGTAGTATTCTCAGATAAAACATTGCGTGAATTATGTGATAAAAAACCAAGCCAATTGGAAGAGCTACGCCATGTGAGCGGCATTGGTGAGGTGAAATTTGACAAGTATGGCAAACGCTTTTTCGAAGCATTGCAAGCTTTTTTAGCAGGAAATCCTTTATAGCAGGCTGATAGGAAGTCGCATTCATAATAATTTTACCTTGAGGAGTGCCTTTAGGTTTGGGATTGGTGGCAAGCAGACTACCATGTAATCAACACTATTATTTTTCATCGTAAGCACCTTTCTTACTAATTATTGAATATAAGGTTAGCTAAAACTTTTTTGATATAGGAAGGGCACTTTTGCGTTTGCATGATAGAAGCCTTATTTCTCTTTGGTAATCGAGAGAAATAAGGCTTTTATTTATTGCCCCCAATGCTTGGCAATAAAGGCATCACGACCAGAAATAGCGCGGTCTTGCTGGTAATGTTCAGCTTCTTTTTTATAATAATCTTGATGATAATCTTCTGCTGGATAGAAGTGTTCGGCATCACGAATTTTGGTTACAATAGGTTTATCAAAGCGTCCGCTATTCGCCAGCTTTTCCTTGGAGGCTTCTGCAAGGCGCTTTTGCTCAGCTGTATAAGTAAAGATGGCTGTTGTATAGGATTCGCCGCGATCATGGAATTGGCCATAAGCATCCGTTGGGTCAATTTGCATCCAGTAAATATCAAGGAGCTGCTCATAGCTAAAAATCGCTGGATCAAATTCAATTTCTACGACTTCTACATGACCAGAAGTCCCTTTTTTGACATCCTCATAGGTGGGGTTTTCGAGATGACCACCCATATAACCAGATGTTACTTTATGTATACCATCCCATTCAACGAACGGCTTGACCATGCACCAAAAGCAACCGCCCGCAAATGCAGCTTTTTCTATCATTTAAATCATCCTTTCTTTATGTGAACATTATTATAGCATTTGCAAAACAAAAAGAAAGATGAAACTTTCCAGCGACACATTCGTTACATTAATTATTATAAAATAGAGGAGTTAGACAGTATGGAAGAGCAAGAATATACAAGACGCTCACAACGTCCCAGAAAACGTCGATTGCGTAAAGGAAGAGCCATTTTTACCCTATTGATACTCTGTATGATTGTGCTCGTGGGTTATTCTGTGATGCAATATCGCAGTGGCTTAAAGCTTGCCACTAATACCAATGTAATGCAGGAGAATTTTACGGGTGACGCGATAAAAGGCGATATCGAAAATTATTTAATATTAGGTGTGGATACACGTGGGGAGGAAAAGTCACGGACCGATACAATGATGGTATTATCGTGGAATAAAGCCAATAATGATATGAAGCTTGTTTCCTTTATGCGTGATATTTATGCAGATATTCCCGGCTATCAGTCGTATAAGCTAAATACAGCCTACTACTTAGATGGTGTGCAATTATTAAAAGATACACTTACACATATGTTCGGGCTACCAATTCATCACTATGCTCTGATTGATTTTAAAAACTTTGAAGCATTGGTTGATATTTTAGCACCAAATGGGGTAGAGATGGATGTGGAAAAGGATATGTCTGAACATATTGATGTAGAGCTTAAGCAAGGTGTACATCGTCTAAATGGGCAGGAACTGTTAGGATATGCACGCTTCCGTCAAGATGCAGAAGGCGATTTCGGTCGTGTTGCACGTCAGCAAAAAGTCATAGAGGCCTTAAAAACGGAACTGTTAACGCCTACGAATATGCTGCATTTACCAAAATTCGTTGGAGCAGCACAGGGCTATATTACAACAGATTATTCATCTGCTGAGGAAATGCAGCAAGTGCTTAAATTACTATCAAAAGGCAAGGTCAACATTGAAAAAGCAACGATTCCGATTGAGGGTAGCTATCAATTCCAAAACTTTAGCCATGCAGGTGATTCGATCGTCATCGATGTGGAGCAAAACAAAGCCTTTTTAAGTGATTTTTTAGGTATTTCACTAGAGTAGATATTTCGCAAAAACCAGCATGATCCTGTACTATAAAGGGAGAGCATATGGATTGGGGTGGATATATGGAAAAAGAGAGACCAAAAGAGCGTTCAAACCTATTAGCAACCAAGTTTATTCGTTTTTTAGGTGGTAGAAACCTATTATTTACACTGGTGATTTTATTGCTAGTGGCATGTGTAATTTT
Source organism: Lysinibacillus macroides (assembly GCF_001281525.1). Taxonomy (GTDB): domain Bacteria; phylum Bacillota; class Bacilli; order Bacillales_A; family Planococcaceae; genus Lysinibacillus; species Lysinibacillus macroides. The sequence goes on from NZ_LGCI01000005.1 coordinate 1,497,355, forward strand.
TATGTTTAATCAAGTTTCCTTTATCTTTACCCCCCTTCAAGTATTATTTGAAGTAGTGATTTTGCCAGGGGTATTAGCTGTCATTGGCTACTATTTATTGCGCCCATTGTTAGCGCTATTGGTGAGAGGGCGAATCCCAAGAATCTGGGGTATTTTACTGCTTTATATTGCTGTTATCGGTGTTATTACATTATTGGTTGTGTTGGTCTATCCATTTTTACGCGACCAATTCACAAATTTAGTCCAGGAGTTTCCTGAGTATTTTATGGCATTTACGCAAAATATTGTTGAATTCCTGAATCAATCACGCTTTAATGAATACTTAGATAAAATTAATATGAATTATGATGAAGTTGTGAATAATTTCACAACGGATATGATTGAAACAGTGAAGGATACGGCTGCGAATGTTGCACAGGGCGTCGCATCAGGTATAACAGGGTTCTTATCTACATTAACAGGTATTATTTTATCGCTTGTAACGGTGCCATTTATTTTATTTTATTTACTAAAAGAAGGCGAAAAATTACCGAAATTTATGCTAAAAATCTGTCCCCCACGTATGCGTAAAGAAATGACTGATATTTTTCATGATATGGACAAGCAAATTAGCTCCTATATTCAAGGCCAAATTTTGGTCTCTATGTGCATAGGGGCAATGGTGACGATTGGCTTTTTAATTATCGGTATGAAATATGCACTACTACTTGGCTTCCTAGCAATGATTACAAGTGTTGTACCTTATTTAGGGCCCGTTATTGCGATTACACCCGCTGTTATTATTGCGCTAGTAACATCCCCATTTATGCTGGTGAAACTAGCAATTGTATGGACGATTGTTCAGTTAATCGAAGGGAAGTTTATTTCTCCACAAATTATGGGGAAATCACTAAGCATTCATCCGATTACGATTATTTTTGTACTGTTAACGGCAGGTTCGTTATTCGGTGTACCTGGTGTGATTTTAGGGATTCCAGGCTACGCTATCTTTAAGGTGCTTGTGTCCCATTTATTTAAGCTCTTTAAACAACGTTATAACCGTTATGAAGATGATATCCATCAAAAATATGATGTATGATCAGCTACTGCCTTGCTGCAGTAGCTGTTTTTTGATAGAAGAGAAGGTCACTATGCTATTCTTTGAGGAGATGCATAAAAAGGGTGGGGAAGAGAGCATGTCATACATACCGATTAATATTCAAGAGAAATTAGCTAAATTTCAAGATCAGTGGGCGCCAAAAGTAATTGCAGAAATGAATGATTATCAATTTAAACTTGTGAAAGTGCGGGACGATTTTCTTTGGCATAAGCATGAAGATACGGATGAAGTTTTTATAGTGATTGAAGGGAATTTAATCATTGATGTTGCTTTGAAATAAAGTTTGAGCAAAAATGCCTCGCAAACCCTTATTTTACGATAAATAAGAAGAATCCCTTTTGAAAAAAGATTGATCAAAAGGGATTCCTCTTTAGCAGTTTTAAGTTAGGTTTTATAAAAGAAGTTTGATTATTTTCTACCTGTGTTGCTCCACAATCGCGCCCTGTTATGGAAGATCATATATTTTGTCTTATGTTATTTTATTATAGATGAGCACCCAGTAGCGAAAGAAGATTAATTATTGTTCAATTACAATTTCTCTTGCAGAGCATTGTGGTATTGCTGGTTGATTGCACTTGCTAAGATTAGCTTTTAATGTAACTGTTGTCTTTATGTCCTCAAAACGAACAGTTTCTTCGTTTTCATTATAAATTTTAGTGTTCTCTTTCGAAAAAACCCACATTTGTTCCGCCCTTTCATTTCCCATTTCTGTTAAATCTAATAATACTCCTTTATTCTCACTATCTACTTCGGTAACAATCCCTGCAATATCATAGTTTTTATTCGTTACATCATTCTCGGTTGCTTCATTTTGTGTTGTAATATTATCATTGTTATTTTCGATTCCACTGCTTTGTTGGCAACCAAATAAACCAATTGATAAAAACAGAAAAGACAAAATTAAGCTAATTTTTTTCAATATCATCACTCCCTCATAAGATTTGACGAACATTTTTACTATCTGTTACAAAAATTATGTTTAACTTGTTCCATTATCCTGCACTATTAGCTTAAGTACATTCTTCATAATCAAACAGCTATATGAACTTAAATATTCATTTTTAATTGGAAGCCTTATTCCATTAAATAGCCCGTTTGTTGAATAAAAAAATCCTGCATATCAACACAGGATGTTTAATCAAACTTTAATATAAATTATCAATCTTTGTTTTAAATAATCGAACTTTTTTTAAGTGATTAAACTTTTTTATAAAACTACAATTGAATTCCTAGATGGTGAAGTGCGTTTAGGTGCAGGTGAAATGTTTGTTGTACCACGCAATGTGGAGCATAAACCTTACGCTGCTTCAGAATGTAAAATTATGCTTGTAGAACCTAGCGGTGTAGTAAATACTGGTGAAGAAAGAACAGCACAGACAGCAGAAAATGATGTCTGGCTTTAAAAATCATAACAAAACCCTTCTAGCCTGCAACGTTAGAAGGGTTTTTGTCTGATTAAGGTTGTGGTATTAATTGCACTTGCGCTAAGCGTTCGATTGCCTCTTGCAGCACCTCTTTTGGTTGTACTAATGCTAAGCGTAAATACCCTTGTCCCGCAGTACCAAATACGGTTCCAGGAACTGTGACAACGCCAGCTCGCTCAATCAATTGAAAGGCTAGTTCTGTACAGTCAATATCATACGGATATTTCGCCCAGACAAACATACCTCCCTCTGACGGAGCTGCTTCCCAGCCTAATGCTTGTAAGCCGTTCATAAGCGTTTTATGGCGCTCTGAAAAGGTTGCACGGAGATGGTCAGTCACTTCCTCCGCATGATCAAGTGCGACAATCGCTGCCTCCTGAATCGGCTCAAAAATCCCAAAGTCTAAATTAGATTTGAGTTGCTTTAACACAGCAATCATCTCCGCATTACCTGCGATATAGGCAATTCGTGTTCCAGCAAGACTAAAGCTTTTTGAGAGGGAGTTAATTTCTAAGCCAACTTCTTTCGCACCTGGTGCAGCAAGGAAGCTAATTGGCTGATCTCCTGTAAAATAAAACTCAGAGTAGGCTGCATCATGCAACACCATAATATTGTATTTTTTGGCAAAGGCAATCACCTTTTCAAAATAGGCGAAAGACGGCATAGCAGGTACTGGATTGCCTGGTAAGTTTAAAATTAATAGTTTTGCTTGATAGGCAATTTCCTCAGGCACCGCGTCTAAGTCAGGTAAATAATCGTTAGCCGCTGTTAGGGGCATATAGTAAGGTGTTGCTCCTGCTAAATGAATGCCTGCATCATAGGCAACATAAGCGGGATTGGTAGAGAGTACAATATCGCCAGGGTCACAGAAGGCAATTGGTAAATGAACTAAGCCCTCCTGTGAGCCCATTGTTTGAATAATTTCCGAAGCGGGGTCTAAGTCAACATGGCTACGGCGCTTGTAGTAGCGGCTAACAGCTTCATAGAATCGCTGTGTACCTGTGAGCGTATAGCCATAAGATGCTGCTAGGCTTGCTCGGTGGGATAGATGCTCACGAATTTTCGCATGTGGGGGAATATCAGGGCTGCCTAAGCTTAAATCAATCATATGCATCCCCTTTGCTTGCTGCTGTTTCGCAAAGTTTTTTAAATCTCCGAAAATTGCTGGTGTAAATAATGACATTTTTTTAGATGGTATGATTTTCAAAACACGTACACTCCTTATTGTTCTATGAGGATTCCTATCAAAGAATAGTAGTTCACATTTTATCATACGAAAGCGTAGAAAGGGCAAGATATTCTGAAAAAAGAAAATATTTATTTAATAAAGAAAATGGTTGCATAGGCTAGCGAATTTTACGGTAGAGAAACCTAGTTTTTTAGGAGTGGACTTTCCGAAATAGCTAAACTTGTATTATACTAAATAGGAAAATTTCTTCATTGGGGGAGCTTGATGAGAACCGAGCAAGAGATATTTGACTTGATCTTAACAATTACACAGCAAGATACATCCATTTTTAAGAGAGGAGGAGAGTGCTGTTGAAAGTATATTCATTAAGTGGACCAAGCGGCACAGGCAAAAGTACCAGCGCGCTTGCCTTTGCGCATAAATTAGATGTCGAAGCCATTATCGATGATGGTTTACTGATTGTTAATGGTACAAGAGTAGCTGGTGTGTCAGCAAAGTTTGAAAAAAATACAATTACGGCTGTACGACGTGCTATTTTTACAGATGAAGTGCATCGGGAGGCTGTGAAGAAAGCGTTAGCTAGCTATCAGGTTCAGTCGATTTTAATTATTGGTACATCAAATAAAATGACCAATAGTATTGCAAAGCAGCTAGCATTAGGACCTATTGAGCAGTATTATGATGTGGGGGATGTTCGTTCCTCTAAGGATATTCAAAAGGCACGCTTTATTCGTCAAACACAGGGGAAGCATGTAATGCCTATCCCATATCGCCAAGTCGAGCAAAATTTTTTTAAGCGCTTAGTGCAAAAGGGTATAGAAATTTTTAGTCCTAAACGTGAGAAAATTGGTGAAACAACGATTGTGCGTCCTGATTTTCAGCGGGAATATATTGAAATTGGCAAGCAGGTATACGTTCAGCTACTAACCTATTGCTGTCGTAAGCAGACCATTGTACAGAAGGTGGAGCAGGTGCAATTTATACTAGGCGAGCAGGTGCAAGCAATTGTGACGATACAGCTTAAGCTACCCATTGATTATCCATTAAAAGAACGCTTGCATGCCTTGCAACAAGCGGTCCAACAGGAGTTTTATCAGCACTTTGGCTATGAATTAGATGCAATTCATCTTCATGTCAAAACAGCTAAAAAACCATAAAAACAGGTACTCCACTCGCCAAATAAGCGAAGAGAGTACCTGTTTTTTTATCCTTCACATGGTTAGTCATGTGATCATAATAGCTCGAATTCTTTATCCCAATTTATATTGCCATTATTCTACGCCTCATATCGAAGCTTTTCAATTATTTTGGCTGACGCGTAAATTGGGGTTGACGCTTTTCAACAAAGGCACGGCAGCCCTCAGCAAAATCACTGCCAACAAAAGGAGTAGATTCTTGCCATAACACGGGTGCACTATCGAGGCATTCCTGCACAGATTGTTTCACAGCTAGCAACGATTCTGGCGACATGCCCGCAACCAGCTTGCCCATGCGAATCATATATTTATTTAAGTCTTTTTCTGCCACTAAGTAGTTAAGCAATCCTAGCTTAAAGGCTTCCTCAGCTTTAAACATGCGTCCTGTAAAGACTAAATCCTTTGTGGTAGCGGGACCAACTAGCTGCACTAAGCGCTTGGCAAATTGATTATTTAATGTAATGCCTAATTTGCCAACGGGAATACCGAGCTTGGCTTTATCAGAGCCAATGCGAATATCACATGCTAAAGCGAGCTCTAGGCCTGCGCCCATCGCAGGTCCATTAATCACGCCAATCGTTGGCAGGGGAAGACGCTCAATCGTAGAAATGGTTTTTTCCATATGAAGAAACGCCTCCTCTGCTTTGTCGAGAGAAATGGCATTAAATTCTTTAATATCGGAGCCTGCTGTGAAGTTTTCACCTGAGCCGCGTAAAATTAATACTTTATTTTTAGGATTTTCTAATACTTGCTGAGCGATCTTTGCTAATTCATCCCACATATTTGCGGTTAATGCGTTTTTTGCCTGCGGGCGGTGAATGGTAATAATCGCTAGTCCAGCGGTTTCTTGATAAATAATTTTTGCATCTTCTGCTTCCAGTCGAGTTGTCCTTACTTGCATATCGGCAAAGCCTCCTATAGGTTTCGTTCATTTACTTATTATATAACACAAACAATAAAAAACGCGAAATTATCTGAATTCTACAAGGAAGCGGCATTTCTGAGTGAAAGCATGTCGCAAATATAAGAAATTGCTATAGGAACATAAGTTTCTTATTGCTGTGAGGGCATCCTAATAAAGAAATAGTTAAAAACAGATTATCCGACATTACTATTTAATTAAATAAATAGAACATACGCACCAAAAATATAGTAAACTATAAATAATTTACGCATAATAAGCAAGGAGAGATTCTATGGTCACATTAAAGGAAGCATGGAATAGCTATTTATTATTGCTGCAATCATTGAAAAAAAGCGCTGCCACAAAAAAGCAGTACAACATGGATGGGCAGCAATTTTTAACATTTGCTTATGAGAAAAACTACTTATATGTAGATCAGCACTTCAAAGATTTATTAGTCCTCTATTGTAACTATCTCAAGGAAACATACAGCAATATCAATACATTTAATCATAAAATCGCGACGCTTAGAGGCTTTATAGACTTTATTTTTTTACGTGAATGGTTGGAGCCTTTTGATTATCAGCATATTTTACAGCCGAAAAAACGGCAAAAAGAGGCACTTCAATTACTAACAAATAAACAGATTATGCAAATTTCTAATGTTTGGCCAACCTATTTTCAATATGCTAAAACAGCAGAACATGCGTGGCTGGCACGGCGCAATGGCTGTATTGTCCAGATGCTAATGGAAACGGGATGTAAGCCGGCAGAGCTTGTGCGCATGAAATGGACACATTTTAACTATGACGAATCATCCCTCTATATTGCCAATCGAAATGGACGGCGGGCCATCAAGCTATCTGCGTTATTAATGGATATGCTGGCACATTATCAAAAGGAAACAAAGACGTTACACCAGCAAGAGGTGGGGGAATGGGTGTGGGTTAGCGAGGCAAGTCAGACAAAGCCGATTACGACCAAAACCGTGGAGCGCATTTTTCAAACCATCTCTCAGGAAATCGGGAAAAATGTCAGGGCAACAGATTTGCGCTATACCGTTATGCAGAGGGCATTTCAGCAGGAAAAAACATTGGAGCATATTCAGCAGGAGATGGGCTATGTGCGTAAATGGGTGCTAACTGAAAGACAGCAACGTTTTGAATAAAAATGTGCAGCAACTGCATTTTCGCCATTGCTGCACATTTTTGTTATAAATGATTTAATGCTTTAACGCTTACCTTTACCGTTAAATCATGCTTACCACCTGTATAAACACCTTCTACGGGGCTTATATCACTATAATCACGGCCAATGCATAAAATAATATGGTTTTCTAATACTTCCACGTTATTTGTCGGGTCAAGACCAATCCAGCCAATACCAGGTATCATGACTTCCACCCAGGCATGTGTCGCAATATCACCGATAAGCCCTGAATTTTCATCCACATATAAATAACCACTAACATAGCGTGCTGGAATCCCTTTTGCGCGCAGTACAGCCAGCATGACATGCGTAAAATCCTGACAAACGCCTCGCTTTAATGCAAATGCTTCGCTAGCAGTTGTTGTGACATCTGTTGCGGCTGGATCATAATCAAAGCTAGCATATAAATATTGCATTAAATTCAACGAAAACAGCACAGGATTTTCAGCATGACCGATCGCATGATAAACCTCCTCTAATTGCCGCTCTGACATAAATGTAAAATGAGTTTGCTTTAAATAAGGTAAATAATGCTCATAAAATAGCTGTGAGTGAAAGATAATCTGCATTTCAGGTGAATATTGGATACGCTGAATAAATGGTGCACGCTGAATACTAACAATAGAGGATGTATCAATCTCTAATGTTTGATGCTGCTCTGGAATATAAAAAGAACCAACTGTATTGCCCCAAATATCCGTATGCTCACGGGTAAGGGAGGAAGGCGTAATCGCAATTCGATAGGATAATAATCGCTGACGCTCATCACTGCGCGGCTTTAAACGAATGGTATTTAAGCTTTGATCGACTTCAGACTCATATTGAAAAATATTTGTATGCTGAATTTCAAATTTCATCGTGTCCGCTTCCTTTTGCTTACTGACTTGCTTGTTGACAGGGAGCTGTGGTGGATTCCCTTCAAGGTTGTAGGTTGGGTTCATATAAATGATAGATTGTTGAAAATGCATCACCAAAGGCAATGCATTGCCCCAATCGTTCCTCCATAATGATAATAGCTTCATGAATATCCAGTTGTTCAAAATTAATCAAGTTCATTGTAGAAGCAAAGCGCTTTATCATTGCATGCAGCGTTAAAAATCTTACAGATGAAGTATCTTGCTCAATGGCTATGATAGCTTCTTCAATTTTTTGAAGACAAAACATGACTGAACATGGAAAATGCTCATCCTGTACTAAATAGCGCATAACCGCTACTAAGTTCGTTTGACGATATTTACGCAGGAATGATTCCCTCGCTGCGGCAAGATCCAATAAAAAGGTGCCATCCTCCTCCGCAAGAGATATAGCTGATTCTTTATGTTGCGCTAAAATAGTAACGATCATTCGAATGATTTTTTCTGCTCGTTCAAGCCATTTGCCAATCTGCATAAAATAAAAGGGGAGATCGCGATCCATCGTGCCTTCAATTAGTCCAGTTGCTTTTAATAAAGTTTTTCGTATATCCTGTAAAAAGGCTTGAAGCTCAATAAGTGGAATGGGGCGCTTTCTTGTCAATAAGGCCTGCTGCTTTGTTAAATAAAAAGCATTTTGTATTTCCCATAGCTCTGCTGGCATACTATCTCGTGTTACACGTGCATTTTCCCGCACAGCACGCAATGTCGTATGAAGTGCATTTCCATTTTTTGTTGAAAATAGCAGATAATCAATTAATGGATTAACACGTAGAGCTGTGTAATTCGATAAATATTCCTGTTTAGAAGCACAAATATTTAAGATAGCCTCCCAATGATCAAGATAATCATGCTCTTTTCCCGATTGCTCCAGCATATTCAACAGCTGTACCTGTAATATATGTGCATTTGTTTGTGTACGTTCACTATACCGTGCCATCCAGTATAGTGCGTCCGCTACTCGACTTAGCATGCTGCACATCCTCCTTTAGTATCCAAGTATCCTTAGCGCCGCCACCTTGCGATGAATTGACAATCAATGATCCTTCCTGTAATGCCACGCGCGATAAACCACCAGGTAATACATAGCAGTCATCACTTTTTATCACATACACACGTAAATCAACATGGCAAGGATAAAAGCGTCCTTGCTGAAACGCAGGTGCTCGTGATAGCTTGATCGTTGGCTGTGCAATATATTGCAGGGGCTGTGCTACTATTTTTTGTTTAAATAGAGCAATTTCTTCCTCGCTTGCATGTGGGCCAATCAGCATATCATAGCCCCCAGAGGCACCGACATTTTTAATAACGAGCTCCTGTAAATGCTCCAGCACCCATGCACGCTGACGCTCATCTCCTAAATGATAGGTTTTTACATTCGGTAAAATAGGCTCCTCCTGCAAATAGTAACGAATCATCTCAGGTACATAGGCATACATCGCCTTATCATCCGCCACACCATTACCCACAGCATTTAAAATGGCCACATTTCCTGCTTGATACGCTGCCATTAAAGAGGGAACGCCCAATAAGGAATCCTCTCGAAATACAATAGGGTCTAAAAAATCATCATCAATCCGGCGATAAATAATATCGATTTGCTGCAAGCCATAAATTGTTTTCATATAAACTTTTAAATCTTTCACTACTAAATCGCGCCCCTCAACGAGCTGAATATTTAAGTGTTGGGCTAAAAACACGTGATCATAATAAGCTGAGTTATACATACCTGCTGTTAGTAACACAGCTTTTGGCTCTCGCTCTGCTGGCATAGAGGGGGAGCGATGGGCTAGCAATGCTTTTTGCATATAAACGATGTGCTTATCGAGGGAGCGTATCGTATGCTTGGAGAAAAATTCAGGATATACCTCTTTCATGACATGACGATTTTGAAAAACATAGGAAATACCAGAAGGGTTACGTAAATTATCCTCTAATACATGATAATTACCATGCTCATCGCGAATTAAATCAATCCCCGCTAAAAAGATATGATTAGCAATTGGAACCTTCAGCCCTTTCATTGTTAGCGCATAATAAGGATTATTTTCAACAAGCTGTCTTGGAATATGTCCATCTCGAATAATTGCTTGAGCCCCGTAAATATCCTGTAAAAATAAATTTAAAGCCTTGACACGCTGTTTTACACCAGCCTCAATGGTTGCCCATTGTACATGTGGAATAATAATGGGCACACAATCAAAGGGCATTGTGCGCTCTGTTCCATCCTGCGCACCGTATACTGTAAAGGTAATTCCTTGTGTAAGAAAACTTGTCTGTGCCTGGCGATATTTTTCTTCAAGCTGCTCCTGAGAAAACATGGCTAGCTTGCGATAAAATGAACGATAATGCGGCTTGGGCTGAGTACCTTCAAACATTTCATCAAAGAATAAGCTGGAGTCATAGAAATTGATCATAATAGCATCGCCTCCGAATTTAAGTAGTGGTGAAAACATGTTACACTGTGAATAAATAGATAAAAGGAGCTAATAGTTATGACACTGATTAACTTAATGCAAGCCTATGAAATAGATAAGCTATCCAAACTACAGTTAGCAGATGAGGAAATTTTACAAGCTTTACGAGCAGGGGATATATCAGCTTGGCAGCAACAAGTGCCAAACTATGAATTTCAAGAAACAATGGCACTCTATCAGGAAGGGGAACAAAAATTCTTAGCTGCCTTACATGGCCATTATCAAATCAAATATGTAACATTGCCAGGCATCCAACGTTTATTACAACTACGCTTTCAATTAGAGGCAGGCAAGGATTACGAACTAGAAGAAACCGGTATCCAGCATTTAACATGTAATAGTGAAACAATCGACAAGCTTCAGCAAATGCTCTCCAGCAATTGGTCACTCACAAAGCAAGCAGATGGTACATACGCTATATTTGTAAAATAATGTAACATTCGTTATGAGAAGAATCGACATAGGTAGTTATCCATCTTCTGCTTTTTCAAATCGTTTCACAGCGCAAAAAGTCTCTACTACATGTTAATATTCATAACCAATGAATTTTATACCTGCTATTGCAAAAGTCCTCTTTACTGACAGAGGATTTTTTTATTTTTATACAGAACATTTGTTCTTTGTGTCCAAAAAGGGCATTTTTATTAAAATCAAAATACAAAAAAGTATGTGACACTGTTCCACATGCTTTGATAGCTAAATTTCTGATCATTTTTTACCCATTCATGTTGATGAACATAATTTTTTGTATGGCAGTCTATCCTTTACATCTATTCTATATTCTTTACCATGGATTATAAAAAACGTTCCCAAATTTATATTTGGGAACGTTTTTTATAGTAAAGAAAATACAAAAGCTCCATTTTGAAAAAGGATTAATCAAAATGAAGCTTTTCATTTTAGCTAAGATTATGAGGTTCATCTACAAACATCCCTAAAATATAACCACAATCTTGGCAATAGTATGAACTTATTTTAGAATTCTTTCTTTGGTGAGAATTAAGTGGTGCGTTTGTTTTAAATGATTCTTCAGGAAACATATGAAGTGGAGCATGAGCAGCTCGAATAATTCCCTTACGAATATCCTTATTATTACACTGTGGACATATCTTCAATTCCATAGTAACCCCTCCATAAGCTTTTTCTATATTCTATCTATTATAAACTTTTTCAGGTCTCCCTGTTTAAGCACTTCAGGAATAAACATATCTATTAATAAAAGCATGCGGCTTAAATAAAACAAAACAGCTAGCTTATAGTTCACTTGTCATTTCATACTTTTTTATAATTTCTAAACCATTATAAAGTTCTATTTCTGCTGTAGTTGAATCATAACTCAATTTGTACATACTTTTCACTCCTGTTGTCTTAAGATTTTCCCATTTACTAAAACATGTTGAAGCTCAGGGTATTGATATAAAGCTCGCTCTAAATCAATTAATGTTAAATATCGTATCTTTATAGTATGTTCTTTTTCTAAATGATGTAAATAATCAATTTGGTCACTAGTTAACTCTAATTATATCTCTTACATTGAAATATCCATTTCCTTTCATAGCCTAGGTAAAATTAAATGATCTACTCTAAATACAATTTGGGAACGTTTTTTATGATAAAATAGAAAGCAACCAGAGGTGATTTTATGCAAAAAACAAAACTACCAAAAATCATAAAGGACTTTCTTATTTATTTAACAACCATTAAAGGCAAATCACAGCGCACAAGAAAAGAATATGAATATGATTTACTATTATTTTTCCGCTTCTACAAGGCTGTGCAGGAGGATGTAGCTGCTGATCACTTAGCAGCCATTGATATTGCTAGTATTTCCATTGATGATATTCGTGAGATTACATTAGAGGACCTCTATTTATTTATGGAATATTGTGAGGTACAGCGTGGCAATTCGGCTGCGACAAGGGCACGCAAAGTTGCCACCTTAAAATCCTTCTTTAAATACATAAAGGGGAAGCGTCGGCTAATCGAGGAAAATCCAGCAGATGAATTAGAAACACCAAAAATTGGACGCAAAAGACCAATCTATCTAAATATGCAGGAGGCAACACAATTTATGGATGGTCTACAGGCTTCTCCACGCAATTACTGCATCATGATGTTTTTCTTAAATCTAGGAATCCGTGTCACAGAGCTTTGCCAGCTGAATAAGTCTTCCATTCAAGGGCGTTATTTAACAGTCGTTGGAAAGGGCAATAAGGAGCGCACCGTTTATTTAAATGATAGCTGTATACAGGCTCTGGAAGATTATGAAAACAGCGGTAAAACAACCTATAAGGGGGAGGGCGAGGAGCCGCTTTTTGTCTCACAAAAGGGCACACGACTTACGCGCCAAACCGTTGCAAGAATTGTAAAACGCATTAATCAGCAATCAGGGTTACAAAAGGAGCGCTTAACACCACATAAGCTGCGCCATACCTCCGCCACAATGATGTATAAGGCAGGCGCTGATATTCGTAGCCTGCAACATATTTTAGGGCATTCCAGTGTCGCAACCACCCAAATTTACACCCATATCGAGGACGAACAGCTGCAACAGGTACTCGACAACAATCCATTTAATACTGCTCACAAAAAATAAGAAGAAATAGGGTCATCGGCTTGATTTTTAGCCAATGACCCTAAAATTTTTCCCTAATAAAAAAATTGAAACTTTTTGGCTGAGTACCGTCTCTAATGAACGAGAGGAGGTTGGAGCATGAACGAAAGAAAACTAGTAAAAAAGGCGATAAAGGGCAACAAAGAAGCGTTTGAAAAACTTCTCGTTCTACATAGCAATCAATTGTATCGCACTGCCTTTTTATATGTAGGAAATCGTGAAGATGCATTAGATATTGTACAAGAAGCCGCTTATAAAGGGCTTTTAGCAATAGGTCAGTTAAGAAATGAGGAATTTTTCTTAACATGGCTCACAAAAATTTTAATGCATTGTGCTTTTGATGTCATAAAAAAGAAGAAACAAGAAATGCCCATTGAAAAAATAATGGAGCTTTCATCTGAAAAATTAGAAAAAAGAGATACACATTTAGATTTAGTAGAGGTGATCCATCAATTAAAAGCCTCTTATCGGGATGCTATTATTCTATTTTATTTTCATGATTTGCCGATTAGTGAGGTAGCCAAAATAATGAATATTCCTGAAAATACAGTGAAAACATACCTTTATCGTGGCAAGGGACAGTTAAAAAAACTACTAAGGGGGGATGGTTACAATGGAGAAGAAACCGTTTCAAGTAGAATATGAAAAGATTGAAGTACCGCAGGAGGAGGTTTTACAGGCTATACAGACTGGTATTAATCGAGCAACGGCTACAAAAAGTGTAAAAAAACGTTTAAAACCTTATCTACTAGCAGCAACAGCAGCACTTTTTATTACAGCGAGCTTTATCTCTCCATCTTTATCATACGTCATGGCTGAAGTACCTTTTATCGGCAAGGTATATGAAAATATGAATGATTTAGTCGGCAGAAATTTAGCCTCACAACAATTAATTACCGAATTAAATGAAACAGCCAGCAATCAGGGCATTGATATTAGCATTAAAAGTGCCTATTATGATGGCGCAGTGATGGGCGTTACTTTTTATATCACTGGTGATGCTCAAACAGAAGCTGATGGCAGATTGAAGGGCTTTTATGAACTATTTGATGGGAAGGAAGAGATAGCAGATAGTAAAGAACTGGTCTATTTAGATCCTACTGAGGATGGCTATGTAGGTCATATTCGATTATATTATCCAAAAACGGAGCTACCGCCTAACACAACTTTTCCACTTGAATTTAAGCGTATAGGCACAAAAGAGGGTGCTTGGAAGTTTGATGTGCCGATTCAGCAATTACCGTATAAAACCATTCAGCTTCAGCAAAAAAGCAGTGCTATAGATACAGGTGTAAGCGTGTTGTTTGATGCCATTATACAAGGACAGGCATCCACTGCGATTAATTATACAGCTACCTTTCCCCGTGAAGGAAAGCATGATCAAGTAAGATTAGAAATTTTTGATGATAAAGGAAGACAACTCCCATTATTAGCAGATGGTATTGATTTAGAAACGTCTAAGGATCAGCATTCTATAACCGTTAAAGGAAGAACGATCATACCACAGCCCCTAGCAGAAGTAACAAGCTATTTAACAATCTCTCCAAAAGTAGCTGTCTATGAAAAGGATCGGTTTATCACATTAGAACAACCAACGCCGATTCATATTGACTCTGCTCGACAAAAGCTAGGTATAACAGTAGAAAAGATAACATTAAAGGACGAAAAATTGACGATTGATTTCCACTTCAATAGTGAACATAAAGATTTTATACTGTTTGAAAACTTTGCTCGAAACAATGTCGAACTTGTTGAAGAATCTGAAGAAGAAGTGTACAAGAAGCCGATCAAACATACCACAAAAGCGATAGATAAAGATAACTTACGCTTTCGGAGTACATTTAATATTGGGACAGTGCATGATTTTAGTACAGATACCTATGTTCTAAGGGTCAATTTCAATGCACTACATGCAAATATACCTGTTGAATTGGATGCAGTAAAAGCTGATTTGAATTAAACAGCAGGGAATTTGGCTTTCACGCAAAAAGCCAAATTCCCTTTTTTTAAAAAAGAATACTTGACGGATAAAATAATCTGTTATATATTAAATAAAAATAATAACAACTGTTATAAAACAGTTTCTTTAGAGGAGGAATTTATATGTCAAAGTATCGTGAAGGCTATGAATTTTATTGTGAAATGTGTGAGCGCTATGGATTAGAACCAATTTCTTTCCGCTATTATGTATTACAGCTATCACAGCAGCAGCTTTCTGCTTATAATATGCAAGCAAAACAATTAGGAATTTAAAGGGATGTGATTATGACGGAAGCCGACGTGAATATTTTATAAACAGCCCAGCCATACTAAATAACATGGACTGGGCTTCTGCAATTTTAGTATACTCGTACCGCTGAAAGGAAGTTATAAATATGGCAGATTATCGAGAAGGTTATGAATATTATCGACAAGCTTGTGAAAAGCATGGTTTGGAACCTATTAATTTTCACTATTACATTTTAAATTTATCGCAAGAGCAATTAGATGCTTATAATCATTATGCCAAAACATCAGGAGGTTCAATCGAATATGAGGTCTCTTAGCCTGTAAAATGCCTTGCTGTTTACCTAGGACAGTAAGGTATTTTTTACTGTCATTTAAAAAAACAAATTATCCATTATGGTAAAAAAGTAATTCATGTAGAAAGATATAGAAAGATTTAGAAATCCTATTATTTGTTTTTTTGTTAAAATATATAAAACGTAACCTTAAATGTTTTTGATATTTGGGTTGAATTAACTGCTTTTCTAGGACTATAATATAGTTACATAAAAAAGGGGCGCTATACCACAACTTTATACCTCGCTGTAAGATAAAGCAAAAGTACCAAACCCTTCATATTTTAATGAATGGAGAATGAAAATGATGAATATCACGCCTAGTAGTATGAATCAAATCAACTATAGTTTAAAAGAATTACAGGATATCTTTTCTGCTATGAATAGTTCCATTATTGTTGCTATTACGGATCGCAAAGGAAAAATCACATTTGTGAATGATCATTTTTGTAAAATTTCGAAATATTCACGCGAAGAATTAGTAGGGCAGGATCACCGTTTACTAAACTCAGGCTTTCATCCTAAATCTTTCTTTCGAGAGATGTGGAAAACAATTGGTAATGGAAAGATGTGGAATGGTGAGGTGTGTAACCGTGCAAAAGACGGCAGCCTTTATTGGGTAAAGACAACTATTTTCCCTTTCCTTGATGAAAAAGGGAAGCCATATCAATATATTGCGATACGTGTGGATATTACAGCACAAAAGGATATAAAGAAAATTACACATATTGCCTATCATGATGAATTAACAGGACTACCAAATCGTCGTAAATTAGAACAGCGTTTAGAAAATGAATTTCATCAATCTCGGCGTACAGGAGAGAAGTTTGCGCTATTTTTCATTGATGTGAATCGTTTCAAACACATTAACGATGGGCTTGGTCATATTATTGGTGATATGTTTTTAGTAGAAATGGCCAATCGTTTACACAGTATTGATTATACATCCAACTCATTCTATCGCCATAATAGTGATGAATTTGTGATGATTTTAAATGATGTCGATCGCATTGATGAAATGGCAAAGGAAATTATTAATGCTTTTAATGAGAGCTTTATCATTGATAACTATGAGTTTTATGCAAGCATTAGTATCGGTATTAGTGTATTCCCTGATCATGCAAGCTCCATTGAAGAATTATTAAAGAACGCAGATATTGCGATGTATGCCGCAAAAACGAAACGTGGCAATCAATATCGTTTATATCGTGATAATATGGAAGAAGCAAACGATAAATGGCTTTTATTAGAAACGAAATTACATCAGGCCTTAAAAAAGGATAGTTTAGCATTACATTACCAACCTAAAATTGATTTAAAAACAGATACAATTGTTGGTATGGAAGCATTGCTACGCTGGTATGATCCAGAATTAGGACATGTTCCACCAGACCGTTTTATTCCATTTGCAGAGGAATGTGGGCTTATCAATGATATTGGGGTATGGGTGCTACGCAAGGCATGTGCGCAAGCTCGTTTTTGGAATCAAGAGTATAGCCTAAGCTTACGCGTCGCTGTTAATATTTCGCCTATCCATATTAGTACACACGGCTTTGTCGATATGGTTCGTAAAATAATTACAGAAACAGCCATTGATCCACATTTATTAGAAATTGAAATTACAGAGATGAGTATGCTTGATTATACAGAGGAATTAATTAATACCATTAAGCAATTACGAGCACTAGGTATTACCATTTCATTAGATGATTTTGGCACAGGCTATTCATCGTTAAATTATTTAAAAAAATTCCCTGTGGATGTGCTGAAAATCGATCGTGCTTTTGTACGTGATATTGTACCTGAAAAATCAGGTATCGCGATGATTTCAGCGATGATTTCCTTAGCCCATGCCTTAAATCTACAAGTTGTAGCTGAAGGGGTTGAGGAGGAGGCAGAATTAAAGGTTTTACGAGAGCATGGCTGTGAATATGTACAAGGCTATTATTTCAGTAAACCTTTGTCTGTAGAGGATTTTACTAATTTAATTAAACAATCCAGTTTTTAATTGCTATTAGAGAGCTGTTTTGCTACAGTTAGATCAAATATAATTGATGATGTGGCCAAGTAAGGAAGAATTGTGAAACAGAAAATATAGCAGTTGCTGAAAGCTATATCACCGCTTCTTCACTGAACACCTACCACGGAGATGTTATGCAAACATAACCGAGTCGTTTTCGTTATCAAACGTGAGAGGGTTTTAAGTTTTGATTTAAAGCTAAATCAAGGTGGTACCACGTCGATCCAGCACAAAGACGTCCTTATAACGAGGGCAGCTTTGTGCTTTTTTATTTTATAGAAATGGAGGAATGCATATGTCAAAGCAACTAGAGGATTTTTCAAAATGGTATATCGAAACCATTCAAAAGGCAGATTTAATGGACTATACACCTGTTCGTGGCTGTATTGCCTTTAAGCCAGATGGCTATGAAATTTGGGAGCATATTCAGGAGGAAATGGATCGTCGCTTTAAAGAAACAGGACATCGTAATGCCTATTTCCCAATGCTTATTCCTGAATCCTTCTTTCAAAAGGAAAAGGATCATATCGAAGGGTTCTCGCCAGAGCTTCCTTGGGTGACAGAGGCAGCAGGTGAACCATTAGAGGAACGCCTAGCACTTCGTCCAACCTCTGAAACAATGATTGGCCATCTTTACTCGAATTGGATCAAAAGCTATCGTGACCTACCTGTTCTTATTAATCAATGGGCAAATGTCTTCCGCTGGGAAAAGAAAACACTGCCATTTATTCGAACATCTGAATTTCTATGGCAGGAGGGGCATACCGCTCATGTAGACGAAGAGGATGCGCGCCAAGAAACAATGCAAATGCTGGAAATTTATAAAGAGGTTGTGGAGCAAGTATTAGCCATTCCTGTCTATGATGGACAAAAAACACCTTCTGAGCGTTTCGCAGGTGCTGTTGATACGTATTCCATTGAGGCCATGATGAAAAATGGCAAGGCTGTGCAAGCCGGTACCTCGCATTATTTAGGCACTAAATTTGCAGAAGCCTTTAATATCAAGTATTTAACAAAAGCAAATAAGCATGACTATGTACACACAACCTCTTGGGGAACTTCCACTCGCTTAATTGGCTCTGTCATTATGGTGCATGGTGATGAGCAAGGGCTTGTCCTACCACCACGTATTGCACCAACACAGGTTGTATTAATTCCTGTCGGGCCGTGGAAAAAGAATCCTCAAATTATAGAGCAACTGGATGAGATTTTTGGGGCGCTTAAGGCGAAGGGTATTCGTGTATGTCTCGATGATTCAGACCAATCACCAGGCTTTAAATTTAATGAGTGGGAGCTCAAAGGTGTGCCATTGCGTGTAGAATTAGGGCCTCGTGATCTCGACAATAACCAGGCACAACTAAAGGCACGTGATGAGGCGGATAAACAAGCCATTGAGCTAGCCAATATTGTTACAGCCATTGAGCAAGAGTTAACAACAATGCAAACGCGCTTACTAGAAAAAGCACGTCAATTCCGCGAGGCCAATGCTTATACACATATTGAATCCCTAGCACAGCTTCAGCAGCATATTAAAGCAGCCAAAGAGAATAGCACAATTCCAGGCTGGGTGCTTGCTGGATGGTGTGGCGAGAATGCCTGTGAGGAACAAGTAAAAGAAGAAACGAAATATACCTCTCGTAATATTCCATTCAATCCACCAATAACAAAACCAACCTGTATTGGCTGTGGCTATAAAGCCAAGCATACAGTTTGGTTTGCCCAAGCCTATTAATGAACCTAAGCCGATTTCTTTTTTAGAAATCGGCTTGTTCGTAAAAATTGTGCAAATGGTAATGGGTCATTATTATAATGGCTGAATGGCTAGGAATGAGGTTGCTGATGATAAATCTTCATCGCTATTTAACATCGTAGGTGACGAATATAGAAATGCTATGACCTGCTGTTAAAGTGCCTATAAAAGCGAATTCCGATATAATCCGTCTATAAAATATCGAGTGAAAAATAAATTTTGCCGATAATATGTATTTGTAAAGGAGGGAAATGAATGTTACAAGAATTCAATAATTTAATGAACTACATTGAAATCCATTTGACGGAAGAAATCTCTGGAAAAGATATAGCAAAAATTGTAGGGCTATCAGATTATCATTTTAAAAGGATGTTTTCATATATGGCTGGAATGTCCTTGAATGAGTATATCAAAAATAGAAGATTATCCGTTGCAAATGCTGAATTAATTAACGGAGCAAAAGTGACAGATATTGCCTATAAATATGGCTATCAATCTATAGAAGGTTTTTCAAGAGCCTTTCGTGAATGGAGTGGCTTTTTACCTTCAGAAGTAGCTAAAAACAAAATTCAAAAATCATTTCCCAAATTTTCATTCTTTATCGATATAAGAGGAGGAATATCAATGGAATTCAAAATTGAGAGGAAAGAGAAATTTAATATAGTCGGTGTATCGAAAAGAGTACCAATTCAATTCGAAGGTGAAAATAATGCTATCTTAGAACTAGCCCAATCAATTACTGAACAACAAAGAAATGAAATGCATCAATTGGCTGATTTATATCCTCATCAGGTCTTGAATGTATCTTATGATTTTGATGATGGTTTCTTAGAAGAAAAAGGATACTTAACGCATATGATTGGTTTTGCCACAACAAAAGAAAATACATTTGATGATTTAGAGCAACTTTCCATTGCAGAAAGTTTATGGGCAATTTTCCCTAACAAAGGACCATTTCCTGTTACGCTTCAAGAAACTACCGCTAAAATTTATTCTGAATGGTTGCCTTCGTCAGGCTATGAAGTAGTGGATATACCTGGAATTTCTTTTACAGAGTACAATAGTACTTCGGAAAATGTATATAGCGAAATTTGGATGCCAGTAAAAAAAATAGCTAGCAATAAACAATAACTCAAATAAATTTACTTAAATATTCTTCGGCAAACACGCCCATTCGTTGAAGGTTTTATCGTCTATTTGATAAAGCTAGACCGTCAACAAAAACAAATTAGAAAATGATTTTCAGTGGAGTCCATCTTTAGGCAAAAAAACAATATTGCTTTAAGCGATTATCCAAGGATTACCCAATTTCTCAAGCAGGAAACAAGCAGCGTTTACGATAGCAAAAGGAGATGATCATCATGTCACAATCTGTCAATTGGAAAAACAATGCACAAGGTCAGCGATTTATTGCCTCCTTTAGTGGGGGCAAGGACAGCGTGCTAGCATTATACAAAGCAAGAAAAGTCGGGCATGCACTAGGCTTGATTGTAATGCTGGAGGAGGAAGGCAAACGTTCCCGATCGCATGGTATGCCTCCTGCACTAATACTGGCACAAGCACAGGCGATTGGGCTGCCTGTTTATACGGCTGCTGCGAGCTGGGCGGATTATGAGCATGTATTTATCCAACTTTTAGCAGAGGCCAAGCAGCAAGGAGCAGAGGTATTAGTGACAGGGGATTTAGATATGCCTATTCACAATTGCTGGCATGATAAGGTCACAAAGCTGGCTGGTTTACAGTTAGCTATGCCATTATGGGAAATGGATCATCGTGATGCTGTGCAGGAGTTTATTGATTTAGGCTTTGTTACCATGGTGGTGACCGTTAATTTATCACTTGGTATGACAGAAGAAGATTTAGGGCGTGTGCTTACCCATGAGTATATAAAGGAGCTTGAAGCACGTGGGATTGACCCTTGCGGAGAAGGAGGGGAATTTCATACAACCGTGCTGGATGGACCACTTTTTCAACAGCCTATCACTGTTCGTCAATGCCCTATTCACAAAGATGGTGAATATGTTTTTTTACCGCTGGAATTAGCCTAAAGGTTATCAATTAATTACGTATTAAAACGTTATGGAAAAGGGAAAGACTTCTTCATAACGTTTTTTTATGGAAAAAATAAAGGAGATGTTGACTAGACACTAAATGGTGTCATATAATTAGGACACCTTTTAGTGTCCAATTAGAAAGGGTGGTGGTTGTGAGCCATAATAATCAAGAGCGTGATGTTTATGTAGCCATTGCTGACCCAACAAGACGTCAATTATTGCGTTTATTAGCAGAGGCAGAGGAATTACCACTTCATGAATTAACCGCTCATTTTCACATGGGGCGCACTGCTGTATCCAAACATTTAACTATTTTAAAGGATGCTGGTCTTGTGCTTGCAAGAAAGGATGGCAGGGAAACGAAATATCGTTTACATGCTGCTCCATTACAAGAGGTTCAGGATTGGGTCGCATTTTATGAAAGCTTTTGGAAGCAACGAATGGGTCAATTACAACGTTTATTGGAGGAAAACTAATGAAACCAGATGTATCAGTTGATTATCAATTTACAAGTTCGATCAAACAAGTCTGGCATGCCTTAACAGATTCGGATATGCTCGCAAAATGGATATGGAGCAATGATTTTCAGCCAGTTGTAGGTCACAAGTTCCAATTCCGTGCAGAGCCAAATGAATGGTGGGACGGCATTGTCCAATGTGAGGTGCTGGAAATTGATGAGCCTCATAAAATATCGTACACTTGGGCAAGTGCTGGTGAAACAACAACCGTTACATGGACACTCACACAAAATGAGGATGGTACTACCCAGCTACGCCTCGACCAATCTGGCTTTAGTGAAGAGACAAAAGCACGTCAAGGAGCAATTGAAGGGGCTAAATATTCCTGGATAACAATGGGTGAACAGCTTCAAAAGGTATTAGCATAGTGAAAAAGAACGCAATTCCTTACATAGAATTGTGTTCTTTCCATTTTTATTGACAGAGAAAGGACCATACCATGAAAATTAACCAACTAATTGCCAACAATATTTATCGCCTAAATGTGACATTACCCGAGAATCAATCACTCGGTATTGCTGGGTTATCTGGCTCAGGGAAAACAACATTTTGTCAAACAATTGGAGAAGAATCAAAGAAACGCCTTGTATCGTTATTGCCAAAGGCTGAATATCAATATTTATTTCCAGCTATTATGGAAACCAATTTTAGTGCCATTCAAATGGAGGATATGCCCTTAGTGCTGTTTTTAGGGAAATCATCTATTTCCACTAATCCACGTTCAACAATTGGCACACATACAGGTGTTTTTAAAGAAATACGTCTGCACATGGCAGAGGAATTTCAGCTATCGCCAGAGGTTTTTTCCTTTAACAATGTACTTGGCTGGTGTCCTGCCTGTAAGGGACGTGGCACAACGAAAAATATACAGTGTAAAAAGTGCGAAGGGAAGCGCTACAATCCTGAGGTAGAGCAGCATATTATAACATTACAAGGTCAGCCCTATAACATTTCAGCTATTCATGAGTTAAGTGTTGAAACCATCTATGCATTAGCAGAGGAATTAAAAATTAGCGAAGAGAAACAGCATATTTTGCGCAATATTATGGAAATGAATATTGGTTACCTAACATTAAATCGCATTATGGGAACATTATCAGGTGGAGAATTAACAAGACTTTACCTAGCAGAGTTTATGGCAACAAGTGAAGATACGGTCATTATTGTGGATGAAATTTCTGTTGGTCTTGACCACGATACATTGCTAAAGATTTTACAACAAATTCAACAATTAAGCACAAAAAATCAAATTTGGTTGATTGATCATTCCGATACGGTGCTTGATACGGCTGATCAGCCTGTATTCTTTGGGCCAGGCAGTGGGAAATACGGTGGAAAAATTGTTGAACAATCACCAAGACCTCAGCCCATTTATTGTAAGCGCAATGAGGCAGCCCCTACAGCCTATTATCAATTTCACGATTTATATTGCCGTAATATTGAAATTGATCATATCGAAATTCCGCAAAATCGTCTTGTAACCTTTACGGGTGAATCTGGCTGTGGAAAATCAACACTTGTCAATGAATGTATGGCAAAGGATTTTAGCAAGCGCTACCCACAGGATAAGCTCGTGATGGTTGGACAAGACCGCAACCAGTCGATTACAAGCCGCTCCACCGTTGCCACATTTTTAGATATTAAAAAGAAGCTGACAAAATATAGCGAGGATATTGAGGATATTTTCCAGCGCTCCATTGAGGATATTATTGATGAGCTACCAGCAGCAGATATAGCTCATAAGCGTTTAAGTCTATTAATTAAGCTTGGGCTGGGCTATTTAACGCTCGAACGAAAAACACAATCTCTATCAACAGGGGAATTCCAATGTGTGCACTTAGTATCAGAGCTATTTGCCAATACGAAGCATCCACATACACTGTTTATTTTTGATGAGCCTTCAAAAGGATTATCGCAAAATATTTTAAATCAATTTATTGATAGCATCCGTACTATTTTACAAGATGAAGCCATTTCCATACTGATGATTGAGCATAATGCCTATATGCTGGAAAGCTCTGATTTTATTGTTGACTTTGGTAAAAGACAGCAGGAGCCAGTTCAGCATCTCCATGTTGTCAGTCATCATGACTATTTCCAACCATCAAATAACAAAGAGCATGCTACACCATTGCAAATTACCTCAACATTGGCAGTGAAAAACGGTATTGCCTACCAAGAAGATGACCCTATCAGCTACTTTAAACAGGCTGAAAATATTTATAAGGGCGGCATTTTAAAGAGTCTATCATCTATGGCACGCCTCATTTATGGGGAGTATGAATCGAATAAAATTGCGCCTGTTGTGGCGATTGATCTTGAAAGACATTTATATAGCCAGTATAGCTTCCTATATGAAATGGGCGGGCTAATTAATCATATTGTTGCTGCACATCCAACAAATAAAGATACACGAAGCTTTGACTTTTTCCGTCAAGAAAATCATTGTCCGAGCTGTTCAGGTCGCCTAGAAATTGAAAAATTCGATATGGATATTGTTATACAAAATAAAGACGTACCCTTTTGGGATGGCTTATTACATCCTGATATTATGGAAGTGCTACAATACTATCAGCATGCAAAATTAGCCTTTTTATTTGAGGAAATGAAACGTGAGCTTGGTCAAGATTTAACGAAAAGCTACAATGATATGACAGAGGATGAAAAGCATACATTTTTATATGGCTATTGGGACAAGCCGTTTTATGATAAAGCCACAAAATCATCGAAGAAATGGGAAGGCTTTAATTTCATTATCGGACGTTATATTGTCATCTCCAAATCAGCTATTAAACAGCAAATTAAAGATTCAAAAGAGAAGCTACCTTGTCCAATCTGTCATGGCACTGTGCTTAACCATCAAAGAAAATTGCTGTTTGGCCATACAGATATTCGTGAAATCATTCATCTCCCAATTGATAAGGTGATCAATATCGTTGGCAAACTACCCGTGCTTGATAGGCTAAAGGCAATTGTCGGTGGGGAGATGTCCTTGCTACAAGATGTGTCCCTGCTGCCACGAGCCACACAAGTATCCTTAAAAATGCTCGAATTGGAACTAGCAAGCTTTGTAGGCTATGAAATTGTGCTGCAAAATGCTTTACCGTTCTGGGATACAATCAAAGACAATATCGAAACGGTTAGCCATAGAAATCTTGTGACAATCTGTGATTTTGCTACTATTTACGAAACAAGAGAGGCTATAATCGACCAATATTTCACAAATGGCAAATATAAAAAGCTCACATATGTCTATGAAGCATTTGGCTATAAAAAAATCGTTACACAAATAAATAAAGTAAAAGCAAGTCATCCATGTCCATTCTGTAAAGGGAAAAAGGTTATCGCAGAGGACGGCTTGCATGATGGGGTTCAGAAATTATCCATTCCTTGTGTTAGCTGTGGCGCAAGTGGTATCAATGAGGAAGGGCTAAAGGAAAGCATTGAAGGCATCAATGTTCAGATATGGCTAACAGGTACTGTTCGTGATGTCATCGCAGAGAGCTTATATACAGAGGATGCCGCCAATATTCCTATTTTTAGTCGTATTCGAGAGTTAAATAAACAACAGATGATGGCGATTTATCACTGCCTTGAGCAGCATCGCTAACAACAATGCTCATTTGCCATCACAATTGGCAAATGAGTTTTTTTCTTTATATAGAGTATCATCTTACAAGCTTTCACCGTACTATAAGGGAAAGGAGAGGATATTATTGGGAAAAAAGGTGCTGTTATTTGGAGATATTGGTATTGACGATACAGTAGCCTTAATCTATGCATGGCTGAATCAAGAGATTGAAATTGTAGGGTTAGTGGCAGATTACGGCAATGTATCGAGGGATGATGCTGTAGCCAATATTTATTATGTGATGAAGCTCTTTGATTTTCCACAAGAGATTCCCGTTATTTTAGGGGCAGAGGTGCCCTTAACAGGAGAGCAGCCTATTTTTTATCCAGAAATCCATGGCGAGCGTGGACTTGGACCTATTATCCCAACCAATGATCATGATATACAAATTGAAAACTTTCTTGAAATCGTTAACATTATTAAGCGCTATCAAGATGAGCTAGTAATTGTCAATATTGGTCGTTTAACCTCACTGGCAATTATGTTTATTCTGTACAATGATTTAATGAAACATATCAAGGAATATTATATTATGGGTGGTGCTTTTTGGGTTCCTGGCAATGTTACAACCGTTGCAGAGGCGAATTTTCATGGTGACCCTTTTGCAGTCAATATTGTTCTGACATATGCCAATAATGTAACAATTATTCCATTGAATGCGACGCAAAAGGCGATTGTCACACCCGGTATGGTGAATTATATTGATTCTTTTGGCAAAGCAAAAATTTTCAAGCCTTTAATGGACTACTATACAAACTTTTATCGAGAGCGTGATCCATCCTTACTAGGTAGCCCTGTGCATGATGCCGCAACACTTATAGCGACGATTCATCCTGAAATGTTTATCTTCGAATCCTATCCTGTAATGGTTGTTGATAAGCTGGAAGGGCCTGCGCGAGGGCAAAGCATTGCTGAAACAAGGCATTATGAAAATGAAAAAAATGGTGCGAAAGTGCACCGTATTGCCTTTGACCTTCATTATGAACAATTTTTTCATCACTTTTTAGCAGTGATGACAGGGCATCACTGAATAGCCATTTATTCCGTATTAATAAATAGTTAATTGAGGATCAAGCAGCCTGTAAAAACAAAGATACACTTTATTCAAATACACCATTTCTCAAAACAACAAAATCAACATGAATATTGACTTTCATATCTTTATACATTTCATGCCATTTTTCTTTTGTAAGTTGCGCGTGTCTTACAGAACCTCTATATATCTCACCAAAGCCAAAAATATCTGACTCCACCTTCTGGCTTTGGGCAATCACCTTCTCTAATTCTTTAGCTAATTTGTTTTGAATGGCTTTTTCCAGTGCAGCTACACTTTTGGGATCTCCCTGATTAATATCGGGATAGGTTTCTAAAATTCTTGCTTTGATTTTAACGTTTAGATCAAATTCTGGATTTGCAGCATTCACCAATGTTACTTTTCTTTTGGAATGGATCGCATCGAAGGCTACTGTCATGTCATCCGTTGTTATTTTTTGTAAGGCGGAAGGAAGGTCTTCATGGTGCAATATCGTTTCGTATAATCCAGCTTTAAATGTATCTCTTACAATTTTTACATAAAAACTATCTGTGGCCGGGAGTCTACTTACCATTTTGCCATCTTTAAATAAGGCTACACCGCTCAATTTCACAAGTTCCTTATCTCTTTTAATAATAGGCATGGCTACATCTTTACCAACGGAATAATAATCGCGTGCCACTTCATGCAATGTGCTTGAAATCATATATTCCTGCTCAATGTTTTGTTCAATAAGGCGAAAGATATGCTGACCAATATCCTCAATATTTTCGTATTCATATTCCAATAAGGGTGCGACTCTATCCTCTACGACAGCCATATATATACCATTGCTCACACTGGCATTTTCCAGATTCGTATCAATAAAGTAACGAAGTCCTTCTTTTGCCAATTCTTCACCAAATAAAACAACCCTCATTTGACCAACAACAACTTTTTTCGATAGCTGATGATTGGCTTCTATTCGATTGCCTTTACTTGTATCATTTTCTGTTGTCAGCACCTCTACATTACTTTGAAATTCTGGGTTGACCTCCCGAATCACCACCGTCGCAGCTATCTTTTTTTCTGTGCCTACGTCATAGCCAACTAAGGTTGTTAGCCCTACTTTATCGAGAATGTTAGTCTCTACACATCCATATAAAAGCACCAACGCAAGCAAAGGACTATAAAAATATTTAAGCTTGTTCATTTTTTTGCTCCTTTTTTGTGGTGATTTTCTTTTTCAATGCAGCTATGATCCATAACACAATCGGATAGACAAAGATGGCATAAAACGCTATGTTTGCAAATTGATTGTTAATCGCATTGATTTGTATACGTGTTTGCACAAATAATGTGCCAAGGAAAATAAAGAAGGCGAAGAGCCAAACAAATTTTGTATGACCAATATTGACTAAACGAATCGCACCACGATAAGCAGCCCATAAATAAAGACAAAGATTCGGCAAAATAATGAGCATCCAAAAGCACACTGCCATAAATTCAAAGCGTTCGATAAAAGGGAAGCTAATAAAGCTAAATAATGTTAATGTGGCCCATACAGTTTTTACGATTTCCTCATTGCTATAATAGGTAATCGAAACGGCCATCACAGCTACATAGATAGCCGTTGTAGCGAGCAAACTTAAATGAGCATATTTCTGAACATGCTTTTTATCGTTTAGAAAAGGATAAATAACCATTAATATCTCAAAGCCAATAATGGTAAAGGTCATGGATTTTGCCCCTTTTAAAATAGAGCGAAAATCTGTTTCTAACACAGGGAGTAGGCTGTTTATAGATGAAAATTTCAATGGAAAAGCAAGCATGGGAATAATCCATAAAGACAATACAACACTAAAAAAGGAGACACCTACAATCACACGTAATCCACCTGTAAAGGCATAGATAATAATGATTAATAAGGTTATCGCTAAAAACCATGCACTAATACTAGGAAAAATCCATGCCTGAATAACCTCAATATAATTACGTAAAATGGAGAAAAACGACATAAAGCAATAGAAAATATAAAGGATATTCAAAACATTACCAATTAATTTTCCAAAGATATCTTGTTGAATGCCATAAAGGTCATTAGCGCCATATATTTCTAATGTTTTAATCATAAAAAAGGTCACAATATGTGTGGCAATACCCGCTAATAGAACTGAAATCCATGCATCATGTTTTGCATCCTGGAACACAATACGTTGAAATCCCTGTACACCCACCCCAATTTGAGCACTGTGCATCACGAAAAACAGTAGATAAGTATTGACCATATCTTTAGGGTTAAGCTGTAGAGGATTTTTCATTTATTTCACCTTCAGTTCAACTTTTTTTCGGCTTGATCGGTTCAGGGTCGAACTTGTAGTCATCTTTTGATCTTGTTAAAGCAGGCCTTTTTGCTGTTAATGGAATTGGCATTCGGATAATACTATCTCGCATTTCCTTCAATCTTGGAGGATAGAAGGGAGACATATACGGTGCGCCCAAGCTTGACTGGCGTAAAAGATGAACGAGTATAAAACAGACCGCCAGCATAATTCCATAAAAGCCCCAAAACCCTGCAAGTATAATAATGGGGAAACGAATAAGTCGAATCACATTCCCCATCATATAACTTGGGGAGGTAAAGGATGCTAGGGCACTTAAAGCAATAATAATTAATAAAATATTACTGGTAATGCCTGCCTGTACCGCTGCTGTCCCAATTACGATACCACCAACGATACCGATTGTTTGCCCAATTTTAGTGGGTAGCCTTGCACTGGCTTCTCTCAATAGTTCAATAATAATTTCCAGCAGCAATGCCTCAAATATGGGTGGAAAAGGCACTAAAGCTCTCGATTCACTTAATGGCACTAAAAAGGCTTGTGGAATCACCTCATAATGGAAGGTGAGGGCGGCCACATAAAATGGTGTTAAATAAACAGATAAAAAGAAGGCGGCAAGTCGTAATAATCGCACAAAGGTAGCAATTTGCCAACGTAAGTTTTGATCCTCTTGGCTTTGGAAAAATTCAGTAAACGATTGCGGACAAATAATTGCCATCGAGCTTCCGTCTACAATCACACCGATCTTACCATCCAATAAACCATCACAAAATCGGTCAGGTCTTTCAGTTAACAGCATTTGCGGAAAAACAGACAATGAATTATCATCAATCATTTCGGCTAAAACCGCACTATCAATTAATGCGTCTAAATCGAGGGAGGCAAGGCGCTGACGTACAGTATTGACCATTTGATCGGAGGCAAGACCATTCATATATAAAAGTGTCACAGCCGTATTCGTACGTCTGCCAATTTTTATTTTTTCATTACACAGATCTGGGCTTACTATGTAACGACGAATTAGCGAAATATTTGTAGATAGACTCTCATTAAAGGCAACCTGTGTGCCGATTACTTGTGATTCATTTTCGGGTGTCGATAAAGCTCTCGATTCTCGACTTGCAATATTGGCTATGACAACTTGCGGATAGCCTTCTATATGAAGTAAAACAGATCCATTAATGATTCCTTCTATCGCTTTTATTAGTAGACTCGTTACAGTGACCTCAGGAATAGAAAGGGCAGCCATCAAAATTTCTGGTGTATCGTTTGGTTTGTTTTGTAAATCGGCTATGATATTATTGTTTAATGTCTGATCATCCACTAAATTATCGATATAAATAAGGGTGATATTTGGCGGAAAAGACTGAATAATTAAATCATCTGGATTATTTGTTGCGTCCTTTATTGATTGAATAAAATGATCTTGTGCCTGTGCAATTGTTTCGAGATTTTCTGTAGGAGCTTCCGAGTTCATGGCTGTAGGTGACTGGTTTTGATTGAAAGGCTTCATATTGAATGACGAGGCTCCCTTCATTGTTAGCTTAGTTTATAGAATTGACGGTAGAAAGGTGTTCTATACGTATTTCATTTATTTTCAATCATTCCTCACTTTAGATTGGGAGACATAACCAAATAATGCAAAGTGTGTTGACAAATAAAAAGCAATTGTTTCAAAGGAGAGTATGAACAATATTGTTGGAGAAGCCTATCTCAAAATGAAATGCTAGACATTCTTCACCATTTGATAGTATTATATCTATAATCTTAAAAGCAGAAGGGGATTAGACAGCTATGCTAAAACTTATTATCGCACATTAAATTCCTATGAATTTAATAGAAGGGCGAGTCTATCATATGATCGGTTTATTTGTGTTGCCCTTATGTGATAATGATGAGCTGCTAAAATGTCTAATCCATATTATAAGCAGAGATGAAGATAGCCTTCCTGCCTATATATTAAAGACTTTATGAGTTTATTCTCATAAGGTCTTTTGCTGTTTTTAGGAGGTGATCATTCCCATAAAATCTAATATTCAAACAGACAATGAGAGGGAAGAGATATGAAAAAATATGAATTAGTGAGTAATTATCGCCATGATGAAAAATTGAAGACGAGTTTTAATGACTTAGCCATCAAAACGTTCGGCTTAGATTTTCAAAATTGGTACAACCAAGGCTATTGGAATGACCAATATATTCCTTATTCATTTATTCAGCAAGGAAAGGTGATTGCCAATGCTTCTATCAGTAAAATGTCAGTAGTGATAAATGGTCAACGTTATAAGAGTATTCAAATTGGCACTGTGATGACAGAGGAAAATTATCGCCATCAAGGTTTGGCTAAGCAGTTAATGCAGCATATTCTCAATGAATATAAAGAAGCTTGTGATTTTTTCTACCTTTTCGCCAATGATACGGTATTGGATTTTTATCCAAAGTTTGGCTTTTCACGAATACAGGAAAGTGAGTTTAGCTTCGATCTTGTAAAAAATCCTGTTCAACGGAAGCAGCATGCCAGCGTACAGCAGCTTACCATTGAACAGGATCTTATACTACTTGAAAAATACGCAAAAAATCGCCAGGTAAATTCAACTATTTTAGATGTTGAACATAATCAGCATTTATTAATGTTTTATTTCATCTTAGTATTCCATAAAGCCAACTATTATATAGAGGATTTAGAAACAATTGTGCTTATGGAGGAAGAGGACGGTGTGCTAAATATTTATGATATCATTGCGTTACAATCATTTAAGGTGGATGCTGTATTAGCAAGGATTGTACAGGAAACAACGAAAAAGGTGATCTTTTATTTCACACCTGATTTTTCTATTGAGGGCATGACAGTAGCCTTACATCCAAATGATGATGATGCTTTATTTGTTTTAGCGAAAAAGCCAGTGCTAAGAGGGAGCTTTAGGTTTCCTCTAACCTCCCATTGCTAATTTAAAATAAAGGCAGGAAATAATTAACGAAAGCCACTATCTGATTAATAACTAAAAAGTCGATTCCTTAAATATGCAGGAATCGACTTGAAATCAATTATATTTTATGATAAATTTAGATAGATAGACTGCGTATAATTATTTTTACTCACATCTCCACATTTTAATTATACAATGAAAACTATCTTTATGTCAACTCTTATATTTATTTTTAGAAGAGGTTGACATCCATTTACAATTTCAACAGATTGGGGGACAAGATCAGTACATGTAGTCATAATTAAGATAAAAATATAGAAAGTAGGACTGAGGCTATTTGACAGAAAACATAACTTCCACCCAAACAAAAACACCCTATGGTATGATTGCCATTTTATTTATCGGAGCCTTTGTAGCGATTTTAAATGAAACATTACTTAATATTGCCTTGCCAGCGATTATGGATGAATTCCATGTAAAAGCAACGGCTGTGCAATGGCTCTCTACAGGCTATATGCTGATTAATGGTATTTTAATACCTGCAAGTGCCTTCTTTATTCAACGTTTTACAGATAGAAAGCTATTTATTACGGCCATGGCATTATTTACACTTGGGACATTCCTGGCAAGTGTTGCGCCAGCCTTCGGTGTATTATTAGCTGCTCGTATGATTCAGGCAGCAGGCTCAGCAATTATGATGCCTTTGTTAATGAATGTGATGCTAACAGCCTTTCCAGTTGAAAAACGTGGAGCAGCGATGGGGATGTTTGGGCTTGTGATGATTACCGCTCCAGCGATTGGACCAACACTCTCTGGCTGGTTAATTGAGCATTATAGCTGGCGTATCTTATTCGATATTGTCTTACCAATTGCCATTTTAACGTTAATTTTTGCGATTTTTAAATTAAAAAATGTCACACCAGAGCGTGCCATTAAGCTCGATGTATTCTCGCTTATTTTATCAAGCATCGGCTTTGGCGGTCTGCTTTACGGCTTTAGCTCAGCAGGGGACAAGGGCTGGGACCATATTCTTGTTTACGGCACAATTATTATTGGTACACTCGCATTAATAACCTTTATTCTTCGTCAGCTACGAATGGAGGAGCCGATGCTGGAGTTTCGTATTTTCAAATATCCAATGTTTGCGCTATCCTCCGCCATTGCAATTGTTCTTTCAGTCGCAATGTTTTCAGCCATGATCTTAATGCCTATTTATGTGCAAACCATTCGTGGGATTTCCCCGATGGATTCAGGTTTACTGATGCTACCAGGAGCGATTGTGATGGGGATTATGTCACCTATTACAGGTAAGCTATTTGATAAATACGGTGCAAGAAGCCTAGCAATTATCGGCTTAACCATTACCATTGTGACAACCTATTACTTTAGCAAAATTGATATGGAGACAACTTATGCTACGCTTGTTTGGCTCTATACATTGCGTATGTTTGGGATGTCCATGGTCATGATGCCCGTGATGACCAACGGCTTGAATCAGCTACCAGCCTATAATAACCCACATGGGACAGCAATGAATAATACATTACAGCAAGTATCAGGGGCTATTGGCTCTGCTGTATTAATTACTGTGATGAACAATAAAGCCACTGCAAAAGCAGAGGAATTAGCTTCTTCCGCTACGCAGGGGACAGCCAATATAGTGAATGAATCAATGCTGCATGGCATTACCTTCACCTTCTTTATTTCCACATTAATTGCAGTCATCGCACTTATTCTTGCCTTCTTTATGAAGAGAGTTTCACCTGCTCATGACAGTAACATGAATGAGGAAGTTAGTGATCATAAATAAATGACAAAACGGGGGCTCCTTAAAATACGCAGCCCCCGTTTTATATGTTACTGACTTAATCGTTGAATAAAGGCAGCTAATTGTTCTAATGTGACATTGTCATTTACCCCAAATGTATTGTCTCCTTTACCTACTGTAACTTTAGTGGAGGCAAGAATTACTACATATGGATTAGCCCAGTGTGTAGGCGGAACATCTGTAAATTCATCTGCTGTTCCTTGTTGTTGTAAATGAAAGGCTTCCACTAAAACCTTGGATAACTGGCCACGTGTAATCGGAGAACTTGGATTAAATTTTCCGTGTTCATCGCCCGTAAAAATGCCCATCTTTTTTAGTGCTTCCACAGCACCTGCATAGTTAGAAGATGGCTTGATATCAGGGAAACTTGTATTTGTCTCACTTGTATCTAGCTGTAGTACGTCCGCAAGTCGAAGTGCCACCTCTCCACGCGATGCATAAACGCTAAAGTCAATCTCTGCATCTTTTACTTCTCCAAAATCATTTTCAGTGAAGTCAGCAATACGTTTTGCTCCTATGTAACGAGACCCCCAGTAATAGGGATCGTTCATTTTATCTATTTTAACTCCAGCACTTGTTGTAGCTGAAATAAACTTACTGTCACCTATGTATATACCAACGTGGGAAACACCGCTTCCTGAAGTATTAAAAAATACAAGATCACCTGTCTTTAAATGCTCCTTTGAGATAGAAGTACCTTGCTGATATTGAGTTTTGGAGGTACGTGGTAACGAGATGCCTACCTTCGAAAAAACAAATTGTGTATAGGCTGAGCAATCAACGCCTGTCCTCATATCGCTTCCTCCATATTTATAGGGAACCCCGATATATTCCTTAGCTGTATTAGTAATATCTGCTATTGTTGCTGCTTTTGCATCATGTATACCGATTCCTGTGAAAAGTGTGAAAGATGCAAAAATGGGTAGTAACCATTTTTTCTTCAATTAACCTTACTCCTTTCAAATCGCTTTTGCTTTTGACTAGAGTAAGAATAGCACGAAATAGATAAGTATTATTTTTCAATAGTATTACTGATTATTAGTGAATAACAAATTTGAAACCTTAATTTTATCTATGTAAAATCTCTGCAATAATCATGGTCAAATTTGTTAAAAAAATATAAAATTATAGGATAAATAGGGACATAAGAGTTAATTCCAAAGTTTTCGCTACTACCAAAAATTCAGTTTTTTGCCTCACTGAAAAAAGATTACAGTCTATCAGGATAAGGCAATAATTCTCCCCGTCACATACAGCCCTATTAGTATTATATCAGAAGGAGCTACTCTTAGTTGGCTTAAATCATTAACGAAGTCCCGAATGTTAAAAAAATACCTTCTAGCCCTCCGTCCTTATTTTTATTGCAAATACAACAAAATTACATTATATTAACCATACAGCTTTTTTATTGTATTTGCAATAAAAAACATTGCTAAGGAGGTGCAACATGACAGAAATTCTTCGTGAAATCGGTATGATTGCTAGGGCATTGGATTCCATCAGCAATATCGAATTTAAAGAATATCATTTAACAAAAGGACAATATTTATATCTTGTACGAATATGCGAAAATCCAGGTATTATTCAGGAAAAGCTAGCTGAGAAGATAAAGGTAGATCGAACAACCGCCGCACGCGCTATCCAAAAATTAGAGGCAAATGGCTTTATTGAAAAAAGAAACGATACGCAAAACAAAAAAATAAAACGACTCTTTCCAACTGATAAAGGCAAGACAATATTTCCAATGATTAAACGAGAAAATGATTACTCAAACAGCGTGGCATTAACAGGCTTTTCTGCTGAGGAAACTGACCTTATTTTCCAGCTCCTTGGAAGGGTTAGGAAAAATATCGAGGTTGATTGGGAGCTTGTCAAAAAAGGGCATAAAACACTAGCGTCGCGTGAATTTTAATTGAATTTTCTGTTTT
>NZ_LGCI01000007.1 GCF_001281525.1 Lysinibacillus macroides
CTGAGCCAGGATCAAACTCTCCATAAAAAGAAATTTGATGTGCTCAAATTGTTTTGCTGGCATCCATTTTGATGTCCAAAATTTTTGTTTTGTTCACTAGCCAAAGCTAGCTACTTAAAACGTTATTGATTACGTTTTGCTTGTTCAGTTTTCAAGGTTCATTCATTTGCTATTATTCATTCCTCAATAGCAACTTTTATATAATATCATGTCTCAAACAAACCGTCAACATAAAAATTATTTATTTTTTGTTTCACGTTGTTATATTAGCGACTTTTATAACTATACCATAATATATTTATATTGCAAGTCTTTTATAAAAAAAACATTAAAGCTGTTATTCCTAAAACACCCGGGATGCCTAAAACTGCAATTGTTAGGACGGAAAATAGATTGATTGGTACATTATAGCCTATATAACCAATACCTAAATGAATCATAAACAATAATAGAAAAGCAAAGGCAAAGCGAAACCAAAATACAGATAATCCTTCTAATATTTTACCTAGCTTGGCATGTCTTATTATTACATAAAGAAAAAGAAGCCCCACAGGAACACAAATACTCATAATTACTAACCATGACATATGGTTACCTCCTTAAATAGAATAACTATGAAAGTTTATGTTTCCTGTTTTGCTTCTATGAATGCTTAAAAAAGGCTATTTTAATAATACTTTACGAATTCTAGCTTCCTTAAATAAATAAAAATGAATGCTTTCTGCTGCTTTTCGATGAGCAATAACCCTAAGATCATAGTCATCCATCAATTCTTCTATGACCTTTGCCTGTTGCAAATCCTCTTTTGTAGATTTGATAAGATTTACAAGCCTATCATCAAATTCTTTCTTTAACTTTCCTTTACTACGGAAGAACATATTAATCCCTCACTTAAAACTCCCGTCGACCTTCCATGGCCTTCGATAATGTTACCTCATCAGCGTATTCTAAATCTCCGCCTACCGGTAAGCCGTGTGCAATACGTGTTGTGCGAATACCCGATGGTTTTACAAGTCGAGATATATACATAGCCGTTGCCTCGCCCTCAATTGTTGAGTTCGTAGCTAAAATCAATTCCTGAACACTTTCATCTTGTAAACGGACTAGCAAGGAGGCAACGTTAATGTCCTCTGGCCCAATACCATCCATAGGTGAAATAGCACCTTGTAATACATGATACATACCGTTATAATCGCGCATTTTTTCCATTGCAATAACATCCTTTGTATCTTGCACAACACAGATAATAGAATGATCACGTTGCTTATCTGCGCAAATATGGCATGGATCGATATCCGTTATATTGCCACAGACAGAACAATAGATTAAATTACGTTTAGCATCAATTAATGCCTTCGAGAAAGATAATACATCGTCTTCTTTCATTGATAATACAAAAAACGCCAGACGAGCCGCGGTTTTCGGCCCGATACCTGGCAATTTCATAAAACTATCGATTAATTTGGATATTGGTTCTGGGTAGTACATTTAATGACCTCCTAGAATGGAAGGTTTAAGCCTTGTGTGAATTTACCCATTGTTGAGTTTGTTTTTTCTTCTACCTTTTTCAATGCTTCATTTGTCGCAATAACAATCAGATCTTGTAGCATTTCAATATCTTCCGGATCTACTACAGATTCATCGAGATTTACTTCTACTACTTCACGTTGACCAGACACAATCACTTTTACCATGCCGCCGCCAGCAGTGCCTTCAAATTGCTCTGCATTTAACGCTTCTTGTGCTTCCATCATTTCCTTTTGCATTTTTTGCATCTTCTTCATCATACCTTGCATATTTCCCATTCCACGCATAAATAGTTTCCTCCTAAAAATTTAATCTTCAATCACTTCAACAAAGTTTTTACCAAATAACTTTTCTGCCTCTGTCACAAGAGGATCCTGCGAGGCGAGAGGCTGAGCATCATCAATAAATGGTTCTTCTGGCATTTCAGCTAGTGGTGGCTCTAATAGCTCCTCCCCATGCTCTGAAGCAGTTGTTACTTTCTTTTGCTGCAAACCATGATCACGAATAAACTCTTCACGCATCTTTAACCAAGATTCCTCTGGTATACACAGCATCTCGTACATTGTACCACTTTGCCCAGCAATCAGTTGTGTAAAGTGGGCCTTTAAAGACTGATTATCAGCAACCATTTGGCAATGAATATCATACTTGAATTTTAACACAAAAGCACTTGAAGATGCCGCAACAGGTTCAGCTTCTGCTAAAAGAGCGGATTGCGATTTTTGCATTTGGCTTAACGCTTGTGCCCATACTGACTTAATGCGTTGTACATCTTGCTTGGTAGCATCTTTTAGTACCTCTTGGATACGGCCAGTTGGTGCTTTATAACCGTTTGGACTTTTCGCACGTGGTCGTTGCTCTTTTGGAGCTTGTGTTGCTGGTGGAGTTGCCCCTGTTTGTAATTGTAAAGATAGTTGTTGAACCATCTGCTCAAGTGCTACAATTTTATGAGCGAGTTCTGGACTTAACGCCATTTCGTTTGTTGCAGCACTCTGGTTTGCGCCCACTCCCGAAAACTGCACCATTTTCAGTAATGCTGTTTCTAAGTAGATCTTCGTATGGTGAGAGAATCGCATTTCTTGTTGGGTTTTTGCAAGTATATCTATATAACCATAGAGCATATCTGGTGCAAATTCATGCGCTAGTGTAAATACACGCTCTTCCGGTGACACAAGCTCTAATAACTCAGCTAAATCATCACTTGTCTGTAGTAATAATAAATCACGGAAAAATGTAATTAAATCTTCCGAGAGGCGGAGTGGGTCCTTGCCATCTGCAATTAACTGCTCTAAAAGTGCCAGCATTTGTGCAACATCTTTCGCTTTGAGTGCTTCAGCTAAATCATAAAAAATATCCTGACTGATAGAGCCTGTAACAAGTAAGGTATCCTCAAGCTTTAATTTTTCCCCGCTGAACGAAACTACTTGGTCTAATAAGCTTAATGCATCACGCATTCCTCCTGCAGCTGCTTGCGCTATCACCTTTAAGCCTTGTTCTTCGTAGGGTAACGCAATATCTTCTAAGACCACTTTCATCCGTTCAATAATATCATTAGTTGAAAGTCGCTTAAAATCGAAGCGCTGACAACGTGAAATAATGGTTGCTGGCAACTTATGAGGCTCTGTCGTTGCTAAAATAAATACAGCATGAGGGGGTGGTTCTTCTAATGTTTTTAACAGGGCGTTAAAGGCACTTGTAGAAAGCATATGCACTTCATCGATGATATACACCTTGTACCTACTACTTGCAGGTGCAAAGCGCACTTTTTCTATAACATCCCTAATCTCTTCAACACGTGAATTCGAAGCTGCATCAAATTCAATAACATCTGGGTGAGAGCCCTCTGTAATACTTAGACAAGTAGCGCATTCATTACAAGGTTCCTTAGATGGTGCATGTTCACAATTTAAAGCTTTAGCAAAGATTTTAGCTGTACTAGTCTTTCCTGTACCACGTGGCCCAGAAAATAGGTAGGCATGGGTTGTTTTATTCGCTAGGAGAGCATTTTGTAGCGTTCTTTTGACATGTGCTTGGCCAGACATTTCACGAAAAGATTGTGGTCGATACACACGGTAAAATGCTTGATACGTCACGGTTTCCCTCTCCCCTTCTCCATTAAATAGAATAGTTTTATTATAGCATTTGCTTCCTTATATATAAAATGAAGTGATGACATTAAAAATAAAAACGCATCCACCTAATAAGTAGGCGGATGCGTTGAATTGGCAATTTTATGCCGTGCACCTTTCCTTGACAGCCGCACATAAGCGTTACTCTTGTCGTTAGCTCAGATTAGGCAACCCCGCGGCACATGAATAAGGCCACTTAATGCTGCTTCCTTCCGGACCTGACATGGTTCATGGGTATCCATTGCGCAGGACCCAATCGTCAACACTACGTGCAAAAGGCAGACCAAACAATACGGACAGCCTCGAAAAAGGAATTCAGTCTCGCTAGAGCGGATTGCGAGTTACAGGACACCGCTACCTTCCCACCTAGCACGGCAATAACTAGTATACTGACTGTTTGTATAAATTGCAACTTAATACGCAAATTATTTATTTCCAATTTACTTTGGATCAATTTGAAATTCTTTAATTAAATATATTGACGTATACTTTTAATTATGTTAAATTTACTTTTGTCGATAAGACAACTGAGTTATATACTATGTTATATACTATGGAGGTATACCCAAGTCTGGCTGAAGGGATCGGTCTTGAAAACCGACAGGCGGGTAACACCGCGCGGGGGTTCGAATCCCTCTACCTCCTCCAGCTTTTAAATCCGACTACATATGTAGCCGTTTTTTTTTTGCTTAAATTTATAAAAATGCTCTATTTAGATAAGTCAGCTTGATTCATTCATTTTTCTAAAATATTGACTAATAATCCCTCTTTAGAAGCTGCTGTTGTTGAAGGAGCAAGTAATGTTGGTACTTCCCCTAATTGCCAATTCAATGTATAGACACTATTTGAAATGCCTTGATGTCTAAGAATGAATACTTGATTGCGCTGCACTGCCTTCAATTTATACCAATCTTTTATTAAAGTGAGCTCCTCTAGCCATCTATTAAATTCCCTTTCCCCGCCTATTACAATATAAATTCGATCAGCATCAATCTCTAATATTCGATTAAAGCTAATATCGATTCTTCGAAGATTGGTATGTATCTCTGTTGTCTCTAACATAAGTTTAGAAGGTGCAAATGGCATAACGTCATAAAATATTGGAAAAAACCTTGAGGCGTGTACCCAAACCTTTTGTTCATCGAGACGAATAATGGTAGCTGTCTGCGTGAATGGAAATTGAGTGGTACACCATTTTTTCACTAGCTGCCTAGTTTGTTCATACTGTGCTAAATAAGCACTGGCTTCCTTCACCTTTCCCAATACCCTAGCTATTCTTAATAGACGTTCATTAGGATGTATATCCCAAGGTATCACAATAACCGGTGCAAGCTGTTCAATTTTTAGTAGCTCTTCTTTACTCATAAAATCAGAAGCAATAATAATATCTGGTTGCAGCTCCTTAAGTATCTTTACATCACAATTCACATCTCCTATGCTTACAATACCAGAAATAGGTGTTTGTAATTGTCGTATTGTTGTCTGCAATGCACCAATAGGTGTCACTCCCAAAGCAAGCATTTCTCCAGCATAATACATTGTGACAATTTTAGAATTCAAATGTCTGAGGCGAACGTATTCTTTTGGAGAGCAGCCTACATTTTGTTTAAAACATCTAGTAAAATAATGTACATCGTTAATACCAATTTTATAGGATATTTTATGGACAGGATCATCTGTTTCAAGCAGTAACTCTTTAGAGCGATTAATACGATAATGATTTATATAATTTATAGGAGTTTTACCAGTTAATTTTTTAAAAACTCTTGTATACTGACGAATACTTATATTCGCTTGTTGGGCTAGTTGAATGGTTGTAAGTTTCTCCATGTAATGTTGATGAATATAAGAAATTGTGCGCTTGACCTCTAAAACGGAATCGCCTAATTCCTGATTAAATTGACAAGCCTCTATCACACGTAACAGCATTTGTTGAAATAAAAGTTGAGCTTTAAAGCGTTTCAACGTATCTGTTTCCGCTAGGCTATTATACAATTCATCTAAATCATTCACTAAGCTAGCAAATGGTTTGATACGAATTGACTTACCTCCCCATTCTGATATATCCTCTGACACCTGATTAGAGCTTACTTGCTGAAATTGAATAATATATCCTTGTGATTCCTTGTCCTCACCTATCATTTGAAATGAATGCTCACATGAGAGGAGGATACTATCTCCTTTGAGCAATAACAAATCATCTAACAATGAACATTTTATCCTACCCTTGGTAATAACGAGGAGACAATAATAGGCTGCCTCCCCATAAAAAGAAACTTCCTGAGCTTTTAAGCTAAACTGGGTCATTGTAGACATGTAAAAGAGATATGGTGTTATCTTCCTTTCATTTTTCATGATACATCACCTACTGATAAGTATTTTCAGGACAAGCAAGACCTAAATTTTCTCGTAATGTGCTTCCTTCATAGTCCTTTCGGAAAATGCCCCGTTCTTGTAAAGCTGGAATAACATGATCTACAAAATCGTCTAGGCCTGATGGTAAAATATGTGGAATAAATATAAAACCATCTGCACCTTCTTTTCTTAACCACTTCTCCATTTGATCAGCTATTTGCATAGGCGTTCCAACGAGCAGAAGATGACCAGTATTGGCCTCTAAATAAGTATAAAGTTCACGAATTGTTTTCCAACCCTTTTGCTCTGCTAGTTCTTTTAGTTTTCTATATTTCCCATTTATATCGCTACTGGATACTTCAGGTAGTGTATCATCTAGTGAAAGATCGCCAATATCTATTCCTAATAAATAAGCTAAGCGATCACGTCGAATATCTTCTAATCGTTCTAATTCCTGTATATATCGCTGCTTTTCATATGCCTCTTTTGCTGTTTTTCCAACAATTATTTGTAAACCTGGCATTATTAAAAGATCATTTTTGCCTCGCCCATATCTACCTAATCTACTTTTGACATTCTGATAAAATGCTTGTGCTTCAGATAGTGTATTTAACATGGTAAAAATAATATCGGCAGAACGTGCCGCTCGCTCCTTAAAAGCATCTGATTGCCCTGCCTGTATAATGACGGGATGACCCTGCGGTGGTCTGGCAACATTTAATGGTCCTTTTACAGAAAACCATTCACTTTCATGGTTTACAGCATGTATTTTTTCCGGATGTGCAAATATACCCGTGGTTTTATTTGCTACAATCGCGTCATTTCCCCAACTGTCCCATAAGGATTTCACAATATCTACAAACAGAGCAGAATGTTTGTCCCTTTCATCACTTGTAGGCCGATGATCCATTTTGAAATTACTAGCCTCAGAATCCCCCCTAGATGTCACAACATTCCAAGATGCACGTCCTTTACTGAGGTGATCTAGGGAGGCTAGCATTCGTGCAACATGATACGGTTCATTATAGGTTGTAGATAGAGTAGCTGCTAATCCAATATGCTCACTGACTGCTGACATAGCTGAGAGTAAAGTGATTGGCTCAAGCCATACATTAACAGTATGTGCAAATTCTTCAGGAGAGGTTGCAGAAACGCGGTATTGATCTGGCTGAAATACATAATCTAGCTTTCCTTGCTCGGCCTTTTTTATTAACTGCTTATACAATTGCCCTGGCTCCTCTAAATACAAGTTTGCAGAGGGATGTCTCCAGCCTCCGCTAGCAGCTCTGGGTGCAATAAGAGTTGTCGCTAATTTTAACGTTTTTTTATCGACGTTCATATCTATCTACCCCCTATTGTTCCAGTAACTGAAATACTTCATCTAATGCCCAATCGAATGTTGTTACATCCTTAATGGATATGCGATTCTGTATTTCATAAACCTTATTGTTTTTCACAGCAGGTAGGTATTTCCATATTCTGCTATTTTGAATATTTTCCAGAATAGCTCTTGATTCATCATCATTAACAATAAGGAAAATTCGATCAGCATTAAATTCTGGTAATAGCTCTAAAGAAACTACTTGGGGAGCAAATGCTTCATCCTTCTGAAGCTCTTTTTGTTTATCTGTCAATTCAAACTCATAGGCATCAAAGATAGTTGGGAATGTATCGCTATGGTATAAATAGATATCTTTTAATGCAAATTGGATCACAAGTGCCTTTTCTCCTTGTTCCTTAAGATTAGCTGCTTTAACGCGTATTTTTTTAACACGTTCTTGATAAGCAGTAATCCATTGCTTAGCTTGCTCCTGTTTATTCATAATTTCTCCTACGTCTCTCAAAGTTTGGAAGGGGTCACCAAAAAAGGCTGTTGCTACTGTCGGTGCAATTTTACTATACTGCTCAAGCTCTTCTGCTGTTGCCTTAGCATATACTAAAATTAAATCTGGCTGCAAAGATAGCACTTTTTCATAATCTCCCATAACACCTTCACCAACAATTTCAATATCCTTTTGCTCCTCTTCAGAATAGAAACGTAGTAAATTTTTTGTTGAACCAACTGGCTTTGTATTTAACGCTAGTAATTCACCCACTGACCATAGGGCTACGACTCTTTGTGGTTTATTAGGGATGGTAACCTCTCTTCCTAATACATCCGTATATTGACGTGTTTTTATAGACTCTGCCTCCTTATTTTCTGCCATTTTTTCAGGCTCTCCCTCTTCTAACTTCTGGCTAGATGTTGTATCGTTAGTACCGCATGCTGATAAAGAGAGTAACATCATAATGATTACTGCGTAAAAAGTAGATACTTTTAATAATTTACTCATGTTCAAACCTCCTATATATTGATAACGATTATCATTATCAATATTATTGAAAATATGAATGAAGTACAATAGAAGATAACGTCATTCTATTAGTGTAAAAAAACGACATGTACTATTTAAAATACTACTGAATAGGATGTCTTAATTTAGCAACAATTGATTTATACTAACAAAGGGGGGATTAGATGCATCTACCTAGAATATTTCTATCAAAAGCTTCCCTACTGTGGATAGTAATAATTGCTGTATTATGTGCTATTGCTGGAGAATTGAAATTTTATCCATTCAGCACTACGACCCTTCGATTCGGTCTCGGCAGCATTATGTTTTTTTTATGTATTTTAATTAAACCAACACCCATATTGGTTGCTGGTTTTGTTACAGGTGTGAGTACAATTCTATTTCGTATGGGGCTTGATTACTTTACACACGCTAGCTCTGTGTGGGCTAGTTTCTTGTCTCACTTACCTTCAGCTGCTTTTTATATCCTATTTTCTATTTGTTTACATTTCTTAAAAATTGAAAAGAATC
Source organism: Lysinibacillus macroides (assembly GCF_001281525.1). Lineage (GTDB taxonomy): Bacteria > Bacillota > Bacilli > Bacillales_A > Planococcaceae > Lysinibacillus > Lysinibacillus macroides. The sequence goes on from NZ_LGCI01000007.1 coordinate 8,876, forward strand.
GGGAAAAACCTTTGAAGTTAGGAATTCTTGTTGCACTAAGTGAAGTTAGTAGTAATATCACTGAACAATTGGTACGTTTTTTTATTCAAACTCATACGTTCCTAACAATATTTGACTTGCTTATTTTTTTTGTCGTTGCCTTTTTAAGAAGTTTTTTTGTTGTAGGGATTTATAGCTCTATTCTAATCGCAGAACAGAAAAAGCGTGTACGTGAAATGTTAAATATAGGATCAGATTTATATGTAGAAACACTTTATTTGAAAAAATCCATGAACCATATTGAAGCAATTACAGCGAATGGTTTCGATCTATACCGTCAATTAACAACTCAAGGGTTACGCCATGAAGGATTACAAGCACTTCATATTGCCCAGGAAATTCATGAAGTAAAGAAGGATTCTCAGCGTATTTATGCTGGGATTTCTAAAATTGTTGGAGAAAAAAACTTTGGCACCTTTTATTTGTCTGAATTATTACATTATATAGAGGACGGCAATCAAAAATATAGTGCTTCACTTGGTAAGGATATTGAATTTGATATTAAATATGATGATGACTTTCAAACGAATGAACATATTTCCTTACTTGCCCTTTTAAATAATTTAACCGCTAATGCCATTGAGGCTAGTACTGAACATGGTACGATCTCTATTGAGGTTCAACATAGAGACAATAACACCACCTTTATAGTTTTAGATAATGGACAAGGGATTCCACAAGAAGAGCAGTCTATTATTTTTGAGCCAGGTTATACCACAAAATATAGTGCTGAGGGTGTTGCCGCAACAGGTATCGGCCTTTCACATGTTGCGACATTAGTTGCAAAACTAAATGGTACTATTTCTGTCCAATCTACTTTTGGAACAACAATATTTACTGTTCATATTCCTACAAAGGCCATTCATTTAGGAGTATCAGCATTAGAGGACTTGAAATAAAAGAAACCCTCTAGTATGATGCTTGAGTGTAACAGACAATTGACTCATACATTTCCAGAAAGTGTTTATGTTACGGGCTCTAGTAGGCCACATCAGCCATATTGCCAAGCATAAATATAGCGCTTGCACTATCGATGATTGAAAACCTATGCTTCAAAATCACTTCCTTATATTTAACCGCTATGCGTTGCGAAAGATTATTAAATCAATCCATGTAAAATTATAATGGATGTACATGTTGAAAAAAATTTTCTGATACTCAAAAAATGTATCAGCATTTATAAAGGGAGAGACTTAAATGAGGTATTTTATTGTAGATGATGATCGTGCAAGTCGTGTTATGCTAAAGCAAATTATTGAAGATAGCGGATTAGGCACAGTGATTGGTGAGGCTTGTAATGGCGAAGATGCCATACCACAAATTTTAATGACACAGCCTGAGTTTGTGTTAATTGATTTACTGATGCCAAAGCTTGATGGAATTGCAACAGTTGAGCAATTGATGCAAAATCGCTTTGAAGGGTTATTTATTATGATTTCCCAGGTTGTCAACAAGGAAATGGTTGGTGAGGCATATGAGAAAGGAATAGAATTTTTCATTCATAAGCCAATTAATCGTATTGAGGTTGAAAATGTGTTAAAAAAAACAACTGAGCAATTTCGGCTTAAAAATTCCTTATTAGTCATACGTCAATCACTTACCAATATTGAGCTAAGTGAACAAAAGGCTCATAAAGCAACAGCGCGAGACCATATTCAATCTATTTTAAATGATATGGGGATTGTCGGTGAAATTGGTAGTGAGGATATTGTTGCCATTATTGAAACATTACTAGCGCACCAACACAAAATTGCACCACTCCCTCCTTTAAAGGAGCTTTATGAGGAAATTGCTGCTATTACAAAAACAACACCCGATGAAATATTAAAGGAAAGTAAGGCTATCGAGCAGCGTATTCGTCGCACAATATTAGCTGCTATGATTAATCTTGCTAACTTAGGCGTTGTTGATTATACAAACTCAGAATTTGAATATTATGCCCCTCGTTATTTTGATTTTAAAGAAATTCGTCAGCTCATGACTCAGATTGAAGATCATAAAAATCGTAAAGCAAAGGTAAATATTAAGAAGTTTATTCAAGTATTATATTCAGACATTTTAACAAAAGTAAATTAATTTTATCGGATTTTGTCGGATTCCATAAGTCCTCCGTATTATTAAAATAAGGCATGTCCTAAAAATTTAATAATAGGGGGTACGAGGGACTTGAAAAAGAAATTTAAAATTAGTTTAGCCACTCAAATTTTACTTGGTTTAGTTTTAGGGATCATCGTTGGTGGTATCTTTTATGGAAACCCCAAGATTGAAACATATTTACAGCCATTAGGGGATATCTTTTTACATCTAATTAAAATGATTGTTGTACCGATTATTATTTCAACACTAATCGTTGGTGTAGCTGGTACTGGGGATATGAAACAGCTTGGACGACTGGGCGGAAAATCAATTATTTATTTTGAAATTATTACAACAGTAGCGATTGTCGTTGGACTACTTTCCGCCAACTTATTCCAACCTGGTGCAGGGCTAAACATGAACGAACTATCTCAAGGGGATATTTCAAAATATGTCACAACAACAGAGGAAGTTCAGCATGAGGGACCCTTTGATATTATTGTAGGCATTGTGCCAACAAATATTATTCAATCTATGGCTGAAGGCAATATGCTTGCGATTATCTTCTTCTCTGTTATTTTTGGTTTAGGGGTTGCTGCAATTGGTGAACGAGGAAAGCCAGTCTTAGATTTCTTCCAAGGGGTAGCAGATGCAATGTTTTGGGTAACAAACCTTGTGATGAAATTTGCTCCATTTGGTGTATTTGGGTTAATTGGTGTAACCGTTTCCAAATATGGGTTTGCTTCATTAATACCACTTGGTAAACTAGCGATTCTTGTTTATGCAACAATGCTATTCTTTATCTTTGTTGTGCTTGGACTTGTAGCAAAATTTGCTGGCATTAGCATCTTCTACTTAATTAAAGTCTTGAAGGATGAGTTAATTCTAGCCTTCTCAACAGCAAGTTCTGAAGCTGTATTACCACGTATTATGATGAAAATGGAGAAATTAGGTGCACCAAAGGATATCGTTTCCTTTGTTATACCAACAGGGTACTCCTTTAACTTAGATGGTTCAACGTTATACCAAGCCATTGCCGCATTATTTATTGCGCAAATGTACGGTATTCACCTAAGCATTGGTGAACAAATTACGTTAATGCTTGTATTAATGGTTACATCTAAAGGTATTGCAGGTGTACCAGGAGTGTCATTCGTCGTTCTTTTAGCAACATTAGGTACTGTTGGCATTCCACTTGAAGGTTTAGCATTTATCGCAGGTATTGACCGTATTCTCGATATGGGACGTACAGTCGTTAACGTAATTGGTAACTCATTAGCATCATTAGTGATGGCTAAATGGGAAGGCCGTTTCGATCAGGAAAAAATGAAAAATTACTTTAAAGAGAATGAAAATTTAGCGTAATTTAAAAAAATCCTCAAGATGTTGGATGGCATCGTGAAGTGATCCCTAAAAGTTAGACACGGTTATTTCATTTAGGCTGCTTGGGTAAGCTGAGTTCGGTATTGTACCGGACTCAGTTTTAATTTTGCCTTAATTCGTTTCGTGTTGTAATACGTTATATAGTTTTCGAGTTCCAATTTAAAATGCTCAACACTTTCGAACTCCTTCAAATAAAGGAATTCCGATTTCAAAATCCTAAAGAAATTCTCCATCACTGATTTGTCATAACAGTTGCCTTTACGTGACATACTTTGCACAATGCCTTTTCATGCAAGTGCATGACGGTATTGCTTCATTTGATAATGCCCGCCTTGATCGGAATGCATCAGTAATTGGCGTTCTTCTGGTAACTTCTCTAATGCTTTCTCCAACATTTCTGAAACAAGTGAATACGTTGGTCGATAACCAATTGTGTAAGTAATAATCTCTCCGCTGTTTGTAAATATCATATGTTAAAGGCGAAAATATGAATAAACTTTGCATTGTAAAATCAATTTAATTCAAGTGATCCGTTAATTTTCATTGAAAAATCATATTAGAATGTATTTTAGATGGTACGAAAGAGTTAAAAACCTATATCCTCATTTTTCGGTCCTATAACATGTTCATCATTTTCTTCTAAAATTTCTACGGGAATAGTATTAATCATAAATATATCTCCACTAGTGTCGCATTAAAATGATTCACCTTTATTGAATAAATTAAATTTTCTGTAATTTTATTTATGCACAAAAAAATCCTTTATAATGGTTGGGCGGTAGTAAACCATCCAAATCCAAAATAAAGGACATACGCATGGATAAGTTTACACGAAAAACATCATTTGAACAATGGCTTTCGCCGATTTCCACTACACAATTAGAAGAACTGGTTGAAGCCCATCAATTAAATTACTATACAAAGAAGCTACACATCGCTTCATTTTTGAAATTACTCCTGTTTGCGCAGTTGAATGAAACAGAAAGTCTGCGTGCAGTCAGTGAGACATTGTTTTCAGATGACCTTCAAAAAGCAACAGAATTAGATTCCATCAGCTTTTCGCAATTAGGACGCCGATTAAATCAAGTGCCGACAGAGGTATTCCAACAGATATTTTTAGATTTAGTTATCCAAATTCATGAAAAGTCTCAGTATGAACAACGTCGTAAAAACACGACACCGCTGAAAATCATTGATTCGAGTACGTTACCATTGAATTTAAACAACCATAAATGGGCGGAGTTTCGCAAAACAAAATCAGGAATCAAGCTTCATTTGCGCCTTGTATACTTAGAAAAAGGCTGTTCCTATCCAGACAAAGCGGTTTTAACAAACGCGATTGAACATGATCGTGGTCAACTAGAGGTACTCGTTGATGACAAGGATTGCCTTTACGTTTTTGACCGTGGTTACTTAGATTATGAGCGATTTGACCGCATGACGGACGATGGTTATTTTTTCGTTTCGCGCTTACGAAAAAACGCGGTTATCCGTGTAATCGAGCCGTTTGAGCTGCCAGAAGATTCACTTGTTTCATCCGATGAAATGGTGATCATTGGCACAACACAAAATCGAGCAGAAAATGTCTTTCGTCTTATCAAAGTATTGGATTCAAAAGGAAACGAACTGCAGCTTATCACAAATCGTTTCGACCTAAGTGCGGATGAAATCGCTGAACTGTACAAATCACGCTGGGCAATTGAGCTGTTTTTCAAATGGCTAAAGCAGCACTTGAACATCAAAAAGTTCTACGCACAAAGCGAACAAGGCGTTCATAATCAAGTGTACATCGCGATGATTGTGTATTGTTTACATGTCCTGGCACAACTGAACACAAACAGCTCGAAAACGTACTTGAAAATCAGTCGTTTACTCAAAGCATCCCCGTGGAAATCGGCTCACTTATGGATACGAAAAATCGGTGGGAAAGTGGTCCCCTAAAGGTTTTTCCGCTTCTGTTACTCAGATTAAAGGTTATAGTAAAAAAATGGATGATTACTACCTCTGTCCAAGTGTCTTTGTTTTTCTTCTAAAATGGAAAATAAATAAAACAGAAAATTCAATTAAAATTCACGCGACGCTAGTGATATATCTCCTAAAATAATATTTATATTAAGTTCTCTCACATATATGTTTTGTCATTCTAATAAGTTTTTCTTCAACTATAAAACCAGACTTACTAAAAAGTCTTTTGGTCCTTCATCACTTCTAATTGTTGATAAATACATTTGATTTATCTCAATGTTGTTTAAATTTTTTCTAATTCAAATTGAACAAAAAAGATAGTGGCAATATTTCTTTTATAAAATACACTCTTTAATTGAAGCTATCAGCCTCATGTGTTGATTGAATAAAATTAATCAATGCCTTTAAAAATTCTTTTGGTTGATCCGTCATTGCTTTGTGTCCTGCATTTTCTAAAAGAACTAGCTCCTTTTTAGGTGCGCTAATATCGTTAAAGAAGTTAATTTGATGTTGAACAGGAACAACCCAATCTTTTTGCCCCAATATTAAACAGAATGGAATCCTATAATTTAAAGAATAATTATAAGCACTGAACATTCCTAAAAATTTAAAAATTTCATCTTGATTAGAACTAACTCTTTTTTGAATTGTCAAATCTTCAGGAATATATATTGGACTGTTAAGTAATTCTTCCTTCTTGCTCATTCCGGAATTGGAATTTTCAAAAAACATTCCGTAGTCTTCTATATACTGATGAAATTTATCTAATTTCTCTCTAATATTCGATAAATTTTTACCTGGATAATCCTTTCCTAATTCAGATAATTTTTTTAATCCCTCTGCATTTTTTTCTTTAAGTAATCTTTTATGCAATTCTTGATAAACAACGTGTTCGTCTTTCTGAGTATCTATGAGTTGTCCAGTTCCACAATAAAATAAAATATCTTTAGGAAAATGATTTACATAATATAACCCCGGAACAGTCCCCCAAGATCTTGCTATAATTCCTATCTTTCCCTTATTAAACTTTCGCTTTAAATATTCAATAAGTGATTTCAAACTATCAATAATGTATTCAAAAGTTGGAATAAAATCTGGATTTTTTATAGCCGTCCTTCCAGCACCTGGTTGGTCCCAAAACACTACGTTAAAATGCTTAAACCACTCTTTAAATATATATGAGCGTGTACCATATGCAGCTCCTGGCCCCCCATGTAAAAATATAATTAACGGTTGTTCACTATTTTTACCATTGATTGAAATAAATTGTTCTATTCCATTTAATCGTATGTATTTATTTTCATTAATAGTATTATCCAATTAAATTCCCTCTCTTTGTATCCCATATTTTTATAATTATAACTGTAACTAATCCGAAGGCTCCTATTACAAATAAGGCATATTTAACTAGTGATGCTAGTATCAAAGGAAATAAAAGCTGTCCGAGTGGTGTTAAAACACCAGCAATTAAAAAAACAACCCCAAACACTTTGCTAATATTATCCTCTTCAACACTCAATTGTAATTTTGTGAAAAATTCAACATCAAAAATTGTTGTACTTAACCCTATAATAAATCCTCCTGTTATACAACCAATCATAGAAAAAGAACTAATAATAATACCGGTCATTATCAATAATACTGGAGTCCATAACGGAATAGATATTTTTTTCTTATCAAAAAATTGAAGTAATAAAGGAGCTATTAAAGCACCAATAGCAGTAGTTGTAAGAATCATACTATACCCAAAATCAGAACCCATATACTCAATAACAAACATAGGCATAAAAATGTCATACCCTCCAATAAAAATATTGGCGATGCTAACTAATATTAATGTGTTGATAATCAAAGGGCTATTTTTAATTACTAAGAAACCTTGCTGTAATTGCTCTATAAAAGTTGAAAAACTTAACTTACTTTTAATCTTATTACTAGTAGAATACTTAAAATTCATTTCGAGAATTGCAGAAACTAAGAAAGAAATACCATTAAATAAGAAAAATAATTCCGGTTTAATATATAAAATTAATATATTTGCTAAAACTGGAGATATTAACTTAATTATTTGTTTTAGTATCGCTTGAACTCTATTAATAGATTTTATTTCTGAATTTTCGAAAATATTCTTGAAAATTCCTTTACTAGCTATAGCATATAATGATTTAATTAATCCCAAAACTAAGCTAGTAATAGCAATAACTATTAAAGAAAAGCCATATTCAATTAATATTAGAAATGCTGCAAAACATGCTGCAGAACTAATTAAATCTGTAATAATCATTATTTTCTTTTTATTGAAGATATCAGCTAAAACGCCTGGAATAAAGGATAATATTGCTATAACCATAGCAGGTATACCTATAATCGCACCCAGAATTTGAGCATCGCCAGTTTCTTTTACAATCCACTATTTCACAACGAAATCAAACATTTGAGTTCCTATCATTGTAATAGAAAAGGCCAAAATAAAATATTTTCTATTCATAAAAAGCTCCTTTAATATTGATTTATAGAATTTTACCATAAAAAACGTAAGAATTTTTATTTATTTAAAAAAATTCCAAAAAAAAATATAAATACTAAAAAAAGTATTTACTTTTTTCGTAAATTATTGGTTAAATTTTAATTAAGAGAATTATTAAAGTAATTTTCTGTATATTTAAAAAGGGGGTTGTCGCTATGTCTTTCGATAATTTATTAGAAGATTTAAACAAAGCTTCAGAAACTACATTAGAACAAACTGCTTCGCTTTGTTCAGTCTAACTATTAAAGTTAGTCAACTAATCTAAAACAAAAAAGTACCGATTCAAGGATGTCTTCACTTTGAATCGGTTTCTTATTGTAGAAAGGAATAATATATGACATCTAATATAGAGAATGAAATCGGTTTTATTCTTCCAGATGCTAATTTTTTTTCTGAAATTTGTGATTGGAAGGGAGAGGAATTCGGAGGCTGGATTTCACCTTTTGTTGTTCAAAGATCTTCGGTATTTTTAGACACAAAAAATTTCAAATTATATAGAAATAACAAAGTTTTATCTTTAGTTACAAACGCTAGCTTAAAAGAGCCTAATATGAATAAAGTTATGTTTAAAATCGGTAAATACGAAGACAATTTCAGGAAAGAATTTAATGTTTTCTTTAAAAGAGGTAAGACATAGACGACTATTTAAATGAAATTTTTTTGCTTGCTGGAGAAGAAAATTTAACTAAAAATTTAATTTCTCAACTTGTTATGAAACAGAAAAGGTATAAAAGATATTTCATTGAAGATAATACAAAAATTTTTATAAGCATAGATTCCATTTCTTATTTTAGGCCTGAGGATTTAAATAATATCATCGGAACTATATATATTTGTGAAATAGAAACAGCTGAGATTTCTGTATCTGTATTCGTTGAAGAAAAAATTAAAGAGCTTATAAATATTATAAAAACTAAATACAGAGGTATATCATCAAATAAGTCAAAATATGAACATGGATTGGCATTTTTGAGCACTCTGGAGGAAGCAAAATGACTATTCTAGATGAGTATAAATCTTTTATAAATTTATTAGAAGAATGCAAAACAAAATATGGTGAATTTAGTAATTCCACTCTTATCGTTAAATTATCTATTTATATCTTTTTAATTGAAAATAGTAATTTAAAGCCTTTTCAATATAGAATAGAATTACTTAACGATATAATCAAGCAATATAACGATGCTCCGTTATTATCTACACGTCCTCCTGTGATGATTGATAATGATGGGAGGACGCTTTTATTTTTATTCCTGATATAAATGATCAATATGATAGACATAAAAATGAAATTAAGACCCGCATCATTAATATGGACATGCCTGAACAATTTAATAACATAAAAATTAATAATTGGTATATATACGTAACCACTCTAGATGATAAAATTTTGATTCTAGATAGTCCTCAAACTACCACAGAATTAATTACTGGTAGAAAAAACAATTTGTGGGGGGACGTACAACCTGAACATCCTCTTTTATTATGCGATTACGAAAATCTTATAGTTAAATCTGCTGGAGAAATGTTAGTAACAAATGATAAGGTAAGTGATGATATGCACATTCTAATCAACAATAAATCTGGCCATTTTAAACCTAATGTTTCTAGTATAAAAATCACAAAGACGTTAATAAAGAAATATTTAAATATCTTAGATGATAAGATTCATACAATTCCTTTTGATTTTGAAGATTCCTTTAAGAAAAAAAAACAAGTATAACTTATTGAACTAAAACCTGAATAAGTATACGGTAAGCCCGATATCAAACCACACATATTTTTTCGATACGCCTCCCAATACTATTAAGGTATAAATTCTAGGGAGGTTTTTCTTATGCCAACAAACAAAATGCATTTGCAAAAGAGGTCAATCAACCTAGATGGCTCAACGCTCTATCAAGCAATCGCTGCATTATTTATTGCGCAAATGTACGGTATTCACCTAAGCATTGGTGAACAAATTACGTTAATGCTTGTATTAATGGTTACATCTAAAGGTATTGCAGGTGTACCAGGAGTGTCATTCGTCGTTCTTTTAGCAACATTAGGTACTGTTGGCATTCCACTTGAAGGTTTAGCATTTATCGCAGGTATTGACCGTATTCTCGATATGGGACGTACAGTCGTTAACGTAATTGGTAACTCATTAGCATCATTAGTGATGGCAAAATGGGAAAACCGTTTCGATCAGGAAAAAATGAAAATTTACTTTAATGATAATGAAAATTTAGCGTAAAAGATAAATATATTTTTATAGAGCTACCATCAAAAAGTCATTTTTATTACTTTTTGATGGTAGCTCATTTGGTAAAAAAGTAATATTTTGTATTCAAGGATTGGAAATGGATTTTTTTAGTGTTAATATATAAATGTAGTAAATAAATATATACTATAGGAGTGGTAAAATTGAAGAGAAAAATACGTTTAACTACAGCAACTGTTTTATGTACAACAATGTTATCGATCCCTTTATTTTCACCAGTTTCTGCTCAAGTAAGTAACTCAAAAGAAATGTTTGCATTAAGTCAAGATCAGTTAAATGCACCTATTAATCTTTTAGAAGATAATCCTATACCAGGTGTTATTATTAAAGATATCACTAGAGAAGAGTATGTACAAAATGTTGCAGAAAATGAAAATATCACTTACGAAGAGGCAAATCAGTTAGTTTCGACAAGAACTGCCCAAAGTTTGCAGTCTATAAATAATGACAGAGGTACTGAGGTACAAGCAAGTAACATTATTTGGAGACAAGCTTCATGGACACAAGCATATTCTAAAAACCCTAATTATAAAGCTACTTTAGTGGCTTCTTTTGAAATTTACACTAGCGGCTCCTTCAGACAAATTAATAGTGCTACTGTTGGTTCTTCTCTTGCTGCTGGACAATACTCGCCGACATGGCAACAAAGTAATTCTTGGAAAACTACAGCTTATCCTGTTACAACAGCCACAGTTGGAGTAACTGGTAATTTTTATGAGGTTTATAATAACTCAGCTGGTATTAGTGGTGGACTCCCTGGCTTTAATGTAAGTGTTTCAACTAGTTCCAGTGTTACTTATGTTTCACAGCCTATGACGATTCAACGAGAATATTCGGTTTATTAATTTATGAAAAAAAAGTTTATCATAATCCTATTTTGTTTGATATTATCAGGATGCAGTCCTAAATTTGATCAGACTGAATCTGGTATTATGGATGATATAACATTTGAATTAATCTCAAAAAACATTAATTTAAACACTAGGGTAGAATATAACATTAAACTAACTAATAACAGTGATTATACAATTATCCAAAATAATGTATTATTTGGCTTTATCAATGACCCTGAAGAGCATGGGGAAACAACTAATCCGTTTAGGGTGCTTGCGACAGGCAATCGCTTAAATATTAAACCTGGTGAAAGTGTGGAGCTGTCAGTTTCCTTTTCACCTACTTTCTATAAAGAATTTACAGAATCTGAAGTAAGAATAGCGAATATTTATATTGTTGGCTATGTGGATCGTTTAAAAGAGGAAAATCGCTTTGAATTCACGACAAGTTTAGCATTGCAATAATCAAAAATGCCAAAGCGTTGTGTGGTCAACACTTTGGCATTTTATTTTACTTCGCTAATACTTTATCTAAATAAGCAATGATGGATTCCTTGCCATTTGCATGTGCTTCCTGTGCGCGCTTGTCATCCTTTTCCACCTTTGCCTCAGCAGCTGCAAACACTTTTTTTGCATCCTCTTGTGGTACAACAATAACGCCGTCTATATCCCCAATAATATAATCACCAGGCTGAACGGTTACGCCACCTATAGCAATCGGCACATTTACTTTACCACCGCCATTTTTATTGCCAGCCGCTACAGTTGTACCTAGCGCAAATACAGGGAAATCCAGTTCACGAATGGCCGCAATATCACGAATTACCCCATCCACAACAAAGCCCTGTACGCCAATCCCCTTCGCTAAGGATATTACAAAATCTCCAGCCACAGCTCGATTTGTATTACCCTTTGCATCAATAACTAAAATATCTCCTTCATTGGCAGCTCGAATTGCTTCTAGCACTGCTCCATTTTCGCCATCTGGCAAACGTACTGTTACTGCTCGTCCAGCAATTTTAAAATGATCTGCTAATGGCTTAATATCACTGCGTAAATTGGTATGCCCACCTGTTGCATCTGAGATTGCTGTTGTTGGTAAATGCTGAAAACTTACTTCCACCTTTGTCATACATTACACCCCTATTATGATTAATATAAGTCTTACACTATAATTGTAAATAAAACACAGTCACTATTTCAATACATCTCAAAAACTAAATCGCACCAATCAAAAATAGCTGGTGCGATCATTTATTACTTATATGCTTTTAATAAATGTAATAGCTCGTCTGCTGTAGTGGCTACATGAATAAGTGCTTGTTGCTCAGCACGTATAAAGCCTTCCTCCAGCATTCGCTTAAAATGCTGTAAAATTGCATCATAAAATCCTTGTACATTATATAAAATAATCGGCTTTTCATGCAGCCCAATCTGTGCCCATGTAAATACCTCAAAATATTCATCTAATGTACCTGCACCACCTGGAAGAGCGATAAATGCATCAGCAAGCTCTACCATTTTTGCCTTACGAATATGCATGGAATCGACAAAATGAATCTCTGTTAATGAGGCATGTGCCAATTCTCGCTTCTGTAAATGGGTTGGCATCACACCGATTACTTCTCCTCCTGCAGCCAGCACAGCATCAGCTACCTTCCCCATTAATCCTGTTTTTGAGCCACCATAAACAACACCATGACCATTTTGAGCAAGCAATGTGCCTAGCTCAGCCGCTTTCTCCGCATAGATTGTATTTTTTCCTAAACTAGAACCACAATAAACAGCGATTTTTATAGTAATTCCTCCTATTCAAAAAACGTGAAACAATCAGCTATATATTGTTCCACGTCTTGTAGTTATTTTTGTAAATGGCTTGTTTGTTTTAACATATGACTGATGCGGCTTACAATTGATTCAATGGCATCTGGATTTTTTAATAAATCATAATCATTAATATCTAAACGTAACACTGGACAGGCATTAAAATTATTAATCCAATGTTCGTAGCGCTCATGCATTTCTATCCAATAATTATTTGGCGTTTGCTGCTCCATTGCACGTCCACGCTCTTGAATACGTCCAATCACCGCATCAATTGGGCCTTCCAGATAGACTAGTAAATCAGGATGTGGAAAATACGGCGTCATCACCATTGCATCAAATAAATTTGTATATGTTTCATAATCTGTTGGACTCATTGTGCCTTTATCATAATGCATTTTCGCAAATATCCCTGTATCTTCATAGATGGAACGGTCTTGAATAAAGCCTCCACCATATTCAAAAATGCGCTTTTGTTCTTTAAATCGCTCCGCTAAAAAGTACACTTGTAAATGGAAGCTCCATTTTTCAAAGTCCTCATAAAATTTATCTAAATATGGATTTGTATCGACCTTTTCGAATGATGTACGAAACTGCAATGCCTCCGCTAATGCCTTTGTCATCGTTGATTTCCCGACCCCTACAGTACCCGCAATCGTAATAACTGTTTGTGGAGGAATATCATATTGCTCTCTTAAATTCATGACTGCAAACTCCTTTGTTGTAACGTGTCCTTAATTGTTTGTAAAACATAACTTAAATCATCTGAATTTTTTACAAAATCAAGCTGATCCCCTTTAAAGCGAATAACGGGAATTTCAGGATGCATCTTTTCAAAATGCTCAATAAATGAATGATAATCTACTACAAGCTGCTCCATATAATCGCGTGAAATCATTTTTTCAAACCCCCGACCGCGCATGGCAATACGTTCCATCAACGTATCAACGCTTGCATATAAATAAACGACTACATTCGGCACTGGCATATCCTTCGTTAAAATTTTATAAATTTCTTCATATTTTTCATACTCTGTTGATGCTAATGTACGCTTCGCGAAAATTAAATTTTTAAAAATATGATAGTCTGCTACAACAGGCTTGGCATGTGCTAATCGAAACTTTTGAATATCGGATAATTGCTTATAGCGATTACAAAGGAAGAACATTTCCGTTTGGAAGCTCCACTCTTCAATGTTTTCATAAAACTTATTTAAAAAAGGGTTTTCGTCTACTATTTCTTTCAATAGATGGTACTTAAATGTCGTTGCTATCTCTTTCGATAAAGAGGTTTTCCCAACACCAATCGGACCTTCTACCGTAACAAATGGAACCGTCACAAGAGGCCCCTCCTTTATGTTTAAAAATAAATCAGTGCTTTTCATTGTACCATATCGTGAACATGAAAAATAGAATTACCCGAATGGTTGGTTTAGTTTAAGTTTGTTACTTGCGTCAAGTGAAAAATACCTAAATAATAATTCACTAAAAATAAAGACCCTAATAGGAAAAATCATAATAATGAAAATATCCAACATACACTATTTATTAGAGTAATTCCTAAAAGCAAAATGAACTGCATCCCTATCAATAGGTCTACAGTTCATCATTATTTATAATTTCACTCGTTGTAAACGCAATGCATTTAAGACAACAGATACGGAGCTAAACGCCATCGCTGCGCCTGCCACCCATGGAGCTAGTAAACCAATTGCAGCAATCGGAATACCTAATGAGTTATAGGCAAATGCCCAAAATAGATTTTGCTTAATATTACGCATTGTTTTACGGCTCATTAAAATAGCATCTGCAATACTATTTAAGTCACCACGAATTAATGTAATATCTGCCGCTTCCATTGCAACATCTGTACCTGTACCAATCGCCATTCCAATATTCGCCGTAGCAAGTGCTGGTGCATCATTAATGCCATCACCCACCATCGCTACTTTTTTACCAGTAGCCTGCAATTTTTTTACTTCCTCTGCTTTGCCCTCTGGTAGAACCTCAGCAATAACACGATCAACGCCAACCTCTCTCCCAATTGCCTGAGCTGTACGTTCATTATCTCCTGTCATCATAATGACTGTAATGCCCATTTCCTGTAGTCGATGAATCGCTTCTTTTGATGTATCTTTTACTGTATCAGCAACTGCTACTAAGCCTGCATATTGACCGTTAATTGCTGCTAGCATAGCTGTTTTACCACTTCGTTCAAGCTGCTCCATTGCTGGTAAAACATCTTCAATCGAAATATTGTATTGCTGCATTAATTTCCGTGTACCAATGATAACACCTTGACCAGAAACAGTTGCCTGTACACCATAGCCTGGAATTGCCTCAAAAAATTGAACATCTCCTAGCTCAATACCACGCTCCTCAATCCCTTGGACAATTGCCTCTGCTAATGGGTGCTCTGACTGTTTCTCTGCTGCCCCAATTAATGATAAAAAGCGTGCTTCCTCCTGTCCCGAAGCTACTAACACATCTGTTAAAACAGGCTTACCATGGGTTACTGTACCTGTTTTATCGACAACCACTGTATCAATACTTTGCGTTTGCTCTAAGTGCTCGCCACCTTTAAATAAAATACCAAATTCAGCAGCACGTCCTGACCCTGCCATAATAGATGTTGGTGTAGCTAGCCCAAGCGCACATGGACAAGCAATCACAAGCACTGCAATTAATACTTCTAACGCAGGTGTAAACTCTCCTGGCTGCACCCAAATCAGCCACACTAAAAATGTGACAAGCGCAATACCAACAACAATTGGTACAAAAATACCTGAAATTTGGTCTGCCAAACGTTGAATAGGCGCCTTTGAGCCTTGTGCATCCTCTACCACTTTAATAATTTGTGCTAAAGCTGTATCACGACCAACCTTTGTAGCCGTCATTTTAATAAAGCCGTTTTTATTGATTGTAGAACCAAATAATGGGTCACCTTGTTTTTTATCGACTGGTAAACTCTCACCTGTTAGCATGGATTCGTCAACGGCTGTTGTACCTTCTATTACTTCGCCATCAACTGGAATTTTTTCACCCGGTTTAACGAGAATTGTATCGCCAATAATAACCTCTTCTAAAGGAACTTCCTTTTCCACGCCATCACGTACAACAATGGCTGTTTTTGCTTGTAGCCCCATTAGCTTTTTAATCGCCTCTGATGAGCGACCTTTTGCCTTTGCCTCAAATAATTTACCTAATAATATTAATGTAATTAAAACGGCACTTGTTTCAAAATAAAGATGTGGTCCATGATGTGAGCCTGCTGTGGCAATTGCTTGATAAACACTATAGAAATAAGCAGCCGATGTGCCCATAACAACAAGGACATCCATATTGGCACTGCCATTGCGCAATGCTTTATAAGCACCTACATAAAACTGTTTACCAATAATAAATTGCACCGGGGTTGCTAGTAGCATTTGTACCCATGGATTCATCAAAAATTCTGGCACATATAAAAACGATGTAAATGAAAAATGCCCAACCATCGTCCACAGCAACGGCAGCGAAAGAATAGCTGATAAAATAAATTTTTGCTGCTGCTGTTTAATTGCCTTTTCTCGATGATCTACTGTTTCCTGTTCATCTACCTTTTGATGCGCCCCATAGCCTAGCTTTTCTACTCTTGCAATAATATCCACCATGCTTACCTCTGAAGGATTAAACTCAATCATTGCTTTTTCAAGTGCTAAGTTAACAGTAGCAGTAGATACACCGCTAAGTTTATTCAGTCCTTTTTCTATACGAGTCGCACAGGCTGCACAAGTCATCCCTGTAATATCAAGCTCTGCCTTTTGTTTCACAATGGCATAGCCAAGTGCTTCAATTTTCTGCTCAAAATCTGCTTCACTTAGCTTTGCCGGATTATACTTAATAGATGATTTTTCAAGCGCTAAATTAACAGTTGCTTGTTCTACACCATCCATTTTATTTAAGCCTTTTTCTATACGAGTGGCACAGGCTGCACAGGTCATCCCTGTAATTTGCAAGTTTGCTTCTTTTATTTCAGAACTCATCTATCTTCCACCTCTCCTTATACCAATAGGGGGTATAAAATTTTGAAAATAAGAGAGTGCCTATAGAAGCACCCTGTAATATTATTTTACATCATAGCCTTGGTCATCAATTGTTTCTTTAATTTGCTCAAGTGATACTTTTGCATCATCGAAAGCTACATCAACTGAACCTTCCGCTAAATGAACGGTTACTTGCTCTACACCAGCTAAAGCACCTACACTTTTTTCCACCGCATTGACACAATGACCACATGACATTCCCTGTACATTTAATGTTACATTTTGCATCATAAATCGCTCCTTTATTTTTTCATTAATTTTTGAATAGTAACAACTAGCTCATCTAATACGGCTTCATCGCCCTCAGATAGACGATCCACGACACAGCCCTTTAAATGACCTTCTAATAATATTTTTGCAACACTATTTAAAGCAGACTGTGTAGCAGACAGCTGTGTAATTACATCATCACAATACACATCCTTTTCAATCATCCCTTTAATGCCACGAATCTGACCCTCAATACGATTTAATCGAGTAGTTAAATCCTTTTTCACACGCTCAGGATGATGACTTTTGCGACAAGACGTAGCTTCCTCTGTATGACAAACATCCTCTTTTACGATATCCTCCATCACTACACCTCCGATTTCATATCTATCATACTATACCCAAGAAGGGTATGCAAGCGTTAAGGATTATTACTGACCGCTTTAATAGTATAGATTAGCCCATATTCCTTTAATCCAACCAATTATTTTTTTATAAGCCCATATTAAAATTTTAATCATGTAGTAAAAAAATATAATATTCACGATAAAGCCTATTCCAAGGAAGCTAAAGCCTCCATTAGTATATAAATATAACCAATCAGCAGGAAAGCCATAGATAGCTTTAATAAAATCTTCTCTACCATCTCTACTTCCACTAATAAAAGGTATACAAATTACTAAAACAATACTAATAATGATTATCCATATTTTATATACACTGGATTTATCTTGCATAATTATCCTCCCTCGTTTATGATAATAATGTATAAAAAAAACAAATTTTGGGGGTTTTTAAAAAATGAAAAAATTAATTTTATCTCTTTTTCTTTCTCTTTTTGCAGTAAGCGCTATAGGAAGTACTGTTTTCGCATCACCAGAGGTTAATGAAGCTTCTAAAGAAATATTACCAAAAATAGAGTCTATTGCCAATAATTCGGATTATATTGATTTAATTGATATAAATGAATTACCTGAAGGGGCACCTGTTATTAACTTTGATACAGTGGAAGATTTCGAACAAGCTATCAAAGAATTAGAAAATGAAGATACAGAATTAAATTTATATGAAGACACAGAAAGCAGTTCTTTATCAACTCCTCTTATTACTACTATGGCTACTAGTTCAACAACTGACCGACTTGAAGTATGGGTAAAACCATCACTCAATCCTATTAAGAGCGCTACTCAACCAGTAACTGTTACTGTTGATTTAAGCTATCGTTATAACGGAAGTGGATCCAGCAAAACATTCTCATCAATAACGGGAGTTTCATCTTTTAGCTTAGCATTCCCAACAACTTGGGTACAAACTGGTTATAGTAGTTTTTTCTATAATTTTAATAAAGGAGTTACTATAGAACTATTAGGTTATAACCGGTTAGGTATAGTAATTGGCGAGCAACCTATAGGGGCACAAGTAAAGGATGAAATAACATTTAGCTATGCTTTAGGTGGCTCAAAAACTCTATTTGAAAAGTAAATATTATTATATTATCTGTAGTTAAAAACGCTGAAAAGTGAAATTTGATATATAAATAAAATACCTTACTAGGCTGTTTAATCCCCATATTTAATGGGAATTAAGCAGCCTCATTTTACTCTTATTCTTTCCTTATCTTTTCATTGGTCAACAAATAGTGCTTTACACAAGTAATAGATTGTAAAATCATAGGTTAGAAATGCCGATGTTTCAGATTTTGAAGAAAGCTTTTCTAGCAAGTTTAAAAAATTAGAACGTAATTAATGGTGATGATGCTCATTTTTCAATTGACACAAAATTGAATTATCGTGCTGATGGGAAGCTGTTTCTAGCTGAATTGTGACATGCTTAATGCCTTTATGCTCAAGATTATGTTCAACCTTTCGCAATATATGCTCGCTATCAGCTACTGTTAATTGCCCATCAACAACCGCATGACAGGACAATGCATTTGTACCACTTGTAATTGTCCAAATGTGTAAATCATGAATGCTTTTAATACCATTTGTTTGTTCAATCACTTCAACGATTTCTGTCACATCTACATTCTTCGGTGTGCCCTCCATTAAAATATGAACAGCATCCTTTGTGACGTAATAGCCGCTTCTTAGCACCAGTAACGCTACAATGACACTTGCCAGTGGGTCCGCCCAGCCCCAGCCTAAAAACATGATTAATAATGCGGCAATAATAGCTCCTACAGACCCTAGCATATCACTAAGCACATGTAAAAAGGCACCACGCATATTTAAGTTATCCTTTGTATCACTACCACGCATCATAATCCACGCCACTAAAATATTTACTAAAAGCCCGATTGTACTAATAATAAGCATCCCAGTTGTCGCTACTGCTGGTGGATTGGCAAAGCGTTCAATTGCCTCATAACAAATAAATAATGCGATACCGATTAATGTTACACCATTTAACACAGCTGCTAAAATTTCAAATCGTTTATAACCATAAGTTTTACTATAGCTAGCAGCCTTTTCCCCCATGATAAAAGCTAACAGGGCAATACCTAAAGAAATAGCGTCACTTAACATATGTCCTGCATCTGACAGAAGTGCCAAGCTATTTGTAACAAAGCCACCGATTGCCTCAATAATCATGTAGCTTGTAATAATAATAAATGATAGTAATAATACTTTTTTATTTGCACCATGTGTATGGTCATGTCCATGATCGTGATGATGTCCCATTAGTATCCCTCCATTTAATGATGTGCTGCATGGTCAATTGCTTGTTTCAATAAATTCATAACATGGTCGTCATCCTTTGAATAGTATAGGGTCGTGCCCTCTCGTCGAAACTTCACCAAGCGTAAATTTTTTAAAAAACGCAATTGATGTGAAACGGTTGATTGACCTAAATCTAATATTTCTGCAATATCATTGACGGAATGCTCATCTGTACATAATAAATTTAAAATACGAATGCGTGTTGGATCACTTAATGCTTTAAATGTTTGCGAAACTACAAACAATGTTTCCTCATCTAAATGCTGATTGCCATTACTCATAATAACTCACTCCTTTTATATATGAACATATATTCATATATAAATATATAATGATTGCTTATTATTGTCAAACGCTTTGGAAAATATAAAATGCCATGCCCCTACTAACAGGAGGCATAGCATGAAACGCAATCACTACAATTATTAAGAAAATAACGAACGAGCCCATTATGAATTTTTTTAAAATCTCACCTTATTTTTAGCTAAAGCTTCCTTTAGCTCTGTAGGATTGTCAGATTTTATAGCTATATACTGATACTTCTTTTCAATCCCTATCATAAAGGTTACGGTAACGGGCTGCTTTAATTGCACAATAAAATCAGGCTGGACGCTTTCAAAATCACGCAAAATAAAATCGATCGTTTCCTTTGAGCGTTTTTGAGCAAGTAGCTCTGAATCATCTATAATTGCTGCAATATTATCAAGATCAATTTTGGCACGCTTTATTAATCCTAATGATAGATACATGGATTTTTTATCTATAAAAATTGGATTTAGACGCATCGCCTGTAAATCTGCTAAGAAAAAAATAACCGAATAAATATTAAAAATTAATAACACAATGGAGACAATTGGCGCTTTGGTATGTAGCCAATAATGTATGCCAATGGTTTCTACAATAATGGCATGAATTATCATAATTTGAAATGCCATATAATTTGATTTTTTATATAATGTAAGCCCTTTAGGAACTGCTTGTCGCCAGCTGCCAAAAGCATAATATAGGACAAGCATTTCTGAACAAATCACTTGAATAATTGGATGCTGCTTCACATATTTCCCTACAGCCTGTGAAAATGCAAATAATGTTGGTAGCTGATTCTCTTTCACATCATGGATAATCTTCGGCATATAGCGTAGCAATGTTACAATCAATAAACATTCCACCAATACAAGACAGCCCTCAACGACAATGCCACTCCATGTTATCATCGCATACGGTGCTAATAATTCCGTTGGCACTATTAATCGAAGCAAGATACAGCCAAATGCCACAAGTGCAATCAATGCCTTCAGTGAAAATTTATTGCGGTAAAGTATCATAAACAGCGGGAAACAAATCATTAAATCTAATAATGATCCTAACACAACAGCCTGTGCCTCATCAGGTAATAAGTTGATTCCTAGAGATGTTTGGTACAGCATATAATTACCGCTTAACACAAATATCACTAGAATAAGCCATATAGGTTTTGATTTTTCAATCCAGCTCATGCTTTATCCCTCCTAACGATTGTTAATAAATTTTCTAAAATACGTACTAAATGCTGTAAATCTTCTGATGGTAATTGACCATAAATAGCAGAGGCAGTGTCTTGCTCAAATTGCTTTAGTTGATTAAAATATTGCTGCCCTTTTTCTGCTAGTTCTAGTTTAATTTCACGTCGATTTTCTGGGTTAATCGTTCGATGAATATATCCTTTGCCCTCCAGCTTATTTAAAAGCTGACTGACAGCGCTAGTTGTTACACGTAATGTAGTGGCAATATCCTTTGTAGTTGTTGCTCCTGCACGAATTAGCTCTAATAGTAATACTTGCTTAGCTGTTAATTGATTATCCAGCATCGTCTCATATTGAACGGCCATCTGAATATTTAATTGATCCTGTAAACGATTAATTTTTTCGATTATATCCATTATCATTGATAATCACCTTTATAATTAAGATACCTTTATAATAAAGGTATCTTAATTAAATAACTATCTTAAAATTTTGATATTGCTAACAAACCAAGCTAAACTGAGAATAAGGAGCGATGAGTATGATGATAGATCAGCAATTTATGCAAGAAGCCTTAATAGAGGCTAAAAAAGCAGAGGCTCTTGGAGAAGTACCGATTGGCGCTGTTGTTGTTTATAATGGCGAAATTATTGCACGTGCCTATAATTTACGGGAAACTTCACAAAATGCTACAACTCACGCAGAATTAATAGCCATTCAAGAAGCCTGTAAAAAAGTAGGAAGCTGGCGTTTAGAGAATACAACACTTTATGTGACACTTGAACCTTGTCCAATGTGTGCTGGTGCTATTCTACAATCTCGTATTCCTCGTGTTGTCTATGGAGCAAGAGATCCTAAAGCTGGCTGTGTAGATTCTTTATATCGTTTATTAAATGACGCTCGCTTCAATCATGAATGTGAGGTAACAGAAGGAATTTTAGCAGCAGAATGTGGGCAAATTTTAACGGATTTTTTTAAGGCTTTACGAGAGCGTAAAAAAGCTGAGAAAAAGGCAAGAACGGCTTTAACAATTACAGAAGCCGCATCCAACTGTACAAATTGGAAGTAAGACAAAAGCTATTTTAGATTTTCCTTAAGCAAGGTATCTAAAATAGCTTTTGTTGTTTATTTTGGTGTGATTATTTCTTTGCCACCGAATTACTATACTTCCTTAGGTTGCATCTGCCGCTTCTCTTTCAGTGCAGAGCCGACCTTGTTTAGTTTGGCGCAATTATTTCCTTGCCACCCATATATGGTCTTAGTACCTCTGGGATTACTACGCTTCCGTCGGCTTGCTGGTAGTTTTCTAAGATGGCTGCTACTGTACGGCCAAGGGCAAGACCTGAGCCGTTTAATGTATGCACATATTCTGGCTTTGCATTTGGCTCACGACGGAAGCGGATATTTGCTCGACGTGCTTGGAAGTCCTCAAAGTTAGAGCATGAAGAAATTTCACGGTACATATTTTGAGCCGGAATCCAAACCTCTAAGTCGTATTTCTTCGCTGCTGTAAAACCTAAATCTGCTGTACACATTTTTAATTTACGGTAAGGTAATCCAAGTAATTGTAATACTTTTTCAGCATGGTTTGTTAAAAGCTCTAGCTGCTCGTATGATTCCTCTGGCTTTACAAAACGAACTAATTCTACTTTGTTGAATTGGTGCTGACGAATTAAGCCACGTGTATCACGCCCTGCAGAACCTGCCTCTGAACGGAAGCATGCACTATATGCTACAAAGCCTTTTGGTAATGCTTCATTTGGTAAAATTTCATCACGATAGAAGTTCGTAACTGGTACCTCTGCTGTTGGAATCATAAAATAATCTATTTCCTCTAGCTTAAAGACATCTTCCTCAAATTTTGGAAGCTGGCCAGTACCTGTTAAGCTATCGCGATTGACAATGACAGGTGGTAGCATTTCCTCATAGCCATGCTCCTCTGCGTGTAAATCCATCATAAATGTCATTAATGCACGTTCTAAACGAGCGCCAAGACCACGATAGAATAAGAAACGACTACCCGTTACTTTCGCACCGCGTTCAAAATCAACAATATTTAAATCCGTTGCAAGATCCCAGTGTGCTTTTATGTCAAAATCAAAAGTGGGCACTTCACCCCATGTATACTCCTCAACATTGTCATCCTCTGTTGCGCCTACTGGCACAGATTCATGTGGTATATTTGGTAAACGCATCATCATATCTTTAAAGCGGTCTTCTACCTCATTTAATTGGCTATCTAGTGCTTTAATTTCATCACCAACTTGACGCATACGAGCAATAACTTCATCCGCATTTTCCTTATTGCGCTTCATTATAGAAATTTGCTCAGATACTTTGTTACGTTCCGCCTTAAGCTCTTCCGTTTTAGCAATTAACGCACGACGCTTTGCATCTAACTCCTCAAAGTCATCCAGGTTTCCTAAATCCTCATTACGTGTTAATAGCATTTCTTTAATTTCCGCGAAATTATCGCGCACACGTTTAATATCTAACATAATTCATACCTCCAGTAAATGATTGAAATTAGAACACAAAAAAGCCCCCATCCCCTAAAAGGGACGAGAGCTACCCGCGTTGCCACCCTAATTGACTAGGCATATGCCTAATCCGCTTATTTCATAACGGCATTTCAGCCGGCTACAGCCTACTTATTGACTTCGACTGTGCAACTCCAGGACGGATTCACAAGTGCTTTTATCAGCTTCCACCAGCCGCTGACTCTCTAAAAAAAACGTGCTTGTTACTACTTCCTATCATCGTGTTCAGTTATTTAAAATTTAACCATACTGTACTATATGAAAACAGATTTTGCAAGTCATACTATAGATACTACAAAATATTCGAGAATACGTGTGTCTGCTGTTAATTCGGGGTGGAACGAACAGCCTAATAAATGTCCATCCTGTGCTAAGATAATTCTTCCTTCATGCTGAGCAAGAACCTCAACATCTTGCCCCACTGCTTCAATATGAGGTGCACGTATAAATACTGCTGGAATTGCATTACCTATTTTAGGAATATCCACCTTTATTTCAAAGCTATCCACCTGACGACCATATGAGTTTCTTGCTACTGTCACATTCATAACAGCTAAGTGTGGTTTATCACCTACTAAATTATTCGCTAATAAAATTAATCCTGCACATGTTCCAAACATTGGTAAGCCTTGCTGTGCGAGATTTTGTATTGGCTCCAATAGCTCAAAGCGATCCAGCAATTTGCGCATCGTTGTACTTTCTCCGCCGGGCAATATAAGACCATCAATTTTCATTAAATCCTGTCTATGCTTTACTAAAACAGCTTCACAGCCAAGCGCTTCTAACATTTGAACATGCTCACGCACCGCTCCCTGTAACGCTAAAACGCCAATTCGTTTCATGCTACCAGCCTCGCTCCTGCATACGTTCGTTTTGCCCTAGCTGTGCAATGTCAATGCCCTTCATAGGTACACCAAGCTCTTTTGATATGTCAGCAATTAACTTATAATTTTTGTAATGTGTTGTTGCCTCTACAATCGCACGCGCGAATTTTTCAGGATTGTCGGATTTGAAAATACCTGAGCCAACGAATACGCCATCAGCCCCAAGCTCCATCATTAATGCAGCATCGGCAGGCGTAGCAACACCACCTGCTGCAAAGTTAACTACTGGTAATCGACCAAGACGTTTAATCTCTCTTAATAACCCAAAAGGCGCTCCCAGTGATTTTGCCTCTGTCATTAACTCATCCTCTGTCATACCTACTACCTTACGTATCTGAGCATTTACTTTGCGAATATGTCGAACTGCCTCAACAATATTCCCTGTTCCTGGTTCGCCCTTTGTTCGTAGCATCGCTGCACCTTCCCCGATACGTCGAGTTGCTTCTCCTAAATCACGACAGCCACAAACAAAGGGTACTGTGTAA
This sequence comes from Lysinibacillus macroides, assembly GCF_001281525.1. Classification (GTDB taxonomy): domain Bacteria; phylum Bacillota; class Bacilli; order Bacillales_A; family Planococcaceae; genus Lysinibacillus; species Lysinibacillus macroides. The sequence continues at coordinate 34,217 of NZ_LGCI01000007.1, forward strand.
TCACTTTTTAATAAATGATACTCTTCATCTGCTGGTGTTAAAACTTCACTTTCATCAATATAGTCAACTCCCATTGCTTCTAACACACGAGCTTCCACAATATGCCCAATACGAGCTTTTGCCATTACAGGAATAGATACAGCTCCCATTACCTCTTCAACAATCCGTGGATCAGCCATACGTGCAACACCGCCCGCTTTACGAATATCGGAAGGCACTCTTTCTAATGCCATCACAGCTACTGCTCCTGCTGCTTCCGCAATTTTTGCTTGTTCAGCATTAATAACGTCCATAATAACGCCACCCTTTTGCATTTCCGCCATCCCGCGTTTTACCAATTCTGTACCTGTTTGTTTCATCATTCTAACCTCCACCTTTGTGATGGAATTTAGTATAATAGAAATTGACCATATAAAAATATCCAGTTTTCTAAATAATTATAAGGTCAGGAGGAATATAACCTATGGATATGCTATTATTTCAACTTGAAAAAGACAACGAGAAACCGCTTTATGATCAGCTTTATAACGGGATTAAAGAGGCTATCATTTCAAAAAAAATTGCTGTAGGAGAAAAATTACCATCCAAGAGGAAATTAGCAGATTTTTTAAATATTTCTCAAACAACAATCGAAATTGCTTATGCACAATTGCTTGCTGAAGGCTATATTATGTCCAAAACACGTGTTGGCTATTTTGTCGAGGCAATCGATGAGTTACCATATATTCAGCAGGACACAATCACTCCCTTTATAGAGTATCCTAAGAAAAAAACATACAAAATTGATTTTAATCCTAGTTCTATTGATATTGACGCCTTTCCCTTTCAAACATGGCGAAAATATGCAAAAGACCTTTTTGACAATGCCTCAAAGGAGCTACTATTGACAGGGGAACCTCAGGGCGAGTTATCTTTACGCACAGAAATTGCTAATTATTTATATCAATCACGCGGTGTTGTATGTAGCCCTGAACAAATTGTGATTGGTTCAGGGACAGAGCAGCTTCTTCCAATGATTTTACGTCTTTTTAGCGAGGACACCTGCTTTGCATTAGAAAATCCAGGATACCCTGCTGTACATCGCATATTTGCCCAACATAAACGCAAGGTCTATCCCATTGCAGTCGATGAAGAAGGAATTATGATTCAGACGCTTGAAAAAACCCATGCTCATGTTGCTTATATTACGCCATCACATCAATTCCCAACAGGTGCAGTATTATCTGCTACCAGACGGGCACAGGCTTTAAATTGGGCAGCACAAAGCTCTACCCACTATATTATTGAAGATGATTACGATTCAGAATTTCGTTATACTGGAAAACCAATCCCTGCACTGCATGCTTTAGATAGAAATGATAAAGTCATTTATATGAGCACCTTTACAAAATCATTAATGCCATCGTTGCGTGTAGCTTATTTTGTACTGCCGCCTAAATTACTTGCTACTTATAATGATGTCTTTAATTATTATTCATCAACAGTACCTCGTTTCGATCAGCATATTGTAGCAAATTTTATGCGCGATGGTCATTTTGCCAAGCACCTTAATCGGATGCGCAAAATTTATCGTAAAAAACATGATAAGCTAACTACTATTTTAGAAAAATATTCAGCATCCGTTAAAATTACGGGTGAACAAGCAGGAATGCATATTTTATTAGATGTTCAACACACATTAACAGAAAAACAATTACAGCAGCTTGCCTCTCAAGCAGGAATAGGTATCTACCCATTATTGGATTATCGATTAGACCCTTCTGAACCTTCAAAGGCTCAATTTTTACTAGGATTTGGCGGTATACCTGTTCAAGCAATTGAACCGTCTATTGAACACCTAATGGATTGCTGGAGCATACAAAAAAATCACCCATCTATTACGAAATAAAGTGAGTAGATGGGTGACTTCCATTACGTTTCGATTAATTGAATCTGATAATGTTCAAACCATATGTGTATTTGCCCTAAATACGCCAAGAGCTGAGGACCTGCCATTAATTGACCATACCATGGAACCTTAAAGGAGCTACCACCAGATTCAATCAATTCCATTAGCTTTTTTTGATCAAATAGTTCATGCAAAATAGAATTTTTTTCTTTGAGAATCTCTTTTAACCATTTTTGTACACCTGCCGTATAGGCTGGATGATAGGTTTTAGGATAAGGATTTTTCTTTCGATACAATACTTCATGTGGCAATAAATGGGCCATTGATTTTCGCAGCAGTCCTTTTTCCATGCCATCTAAATTTTTTATTTCCCACGGAATATTCCATGCATATTCTACAAGACGATGATCTGCAAAGGGAACACGTACCTCTAAGCTTGCACCCATACTCATTCGATCCTTACGCGTTAGCAATGTTTGCATAAACCATTGCATATTCAAATAAAGCATTTCACGATGACTTGACGCTGCCGAACTTTCCCCATCTACTAATGGTACTTCTGCTATTGTTTGACCATATAGCTGTTGGGCGTAGTTTTCAATTTTTAATTTCTTCTGCCATTTATCTTGCAGCAAGGCATTTCTCTCTGGCAATGATCGGATCCAAGGAAAGCCTGACATTTTTTCTTGAAACCATGGGTAGCCTCCAAAAATTTCGTCTGCACACTCACCTGATAGTGCTACAGTAAAATCTCTTTTGATTTTACGGCAAAACCATAATAATGATGAATCAACATCTGCCATACCAGGGGAATCTCTTACAATTACGGATTCCACTAATAAGTCGATTAGTTGCTGTTGAGAGATTTCCTCTGCATGGTGTGTCGTTTGAAAAGTCTCGATCATTTTTTGAATCCAATACGTATCTGTCGATGTTTGAAAAGCATGTGAATGAAAAAATCGTTCATTATCCTCATAATCGATCGAGTACGTATGCAGCTTATTATTGTGCTGTTGAAATTGTTTTGCGGCAATTCCTGTAATAATACTAGAATCCAGCCCACCTGAAAGAAACGTACAGATGGGTACATCCGAAACAAGTTGTCGCTCAATAGCATCTGTTAACAGAAAACGAACATGTTCAATCGTCTCCTCCACAGATTCTTCATGTTTATGACTTTGTAGCTGCCAATATGCCCATTTTCTTACACCTTCTCGAGAGAAACGCATAGCGTGGCCAGGTCGTAATTCTTCAATATTTTGAAAAAGTGTTGTGCCAGGTGCTTTAGAAGGTCCTACAGTCATCATACTTGCTAGCCCTTCTGTATTGACGGCTGCTTGCACCTGTGGATGTATTAATAATGCTTTGATTTCAGAGGCAAACAAAAGCTCACCTTGTTGCTCTGTATAATACAGGGGCTTTACACCAAGTCGATCTCTGCACAAAAAAAGTGATTGCCTGTGTTCATCCCAAACGCTAAAAGCAAAAATGCCATTTAAAAAATCTACACACCGCTCTTTCCATTCAATATAAGCTGTCAATAACACCTCTGTATCTGATTGTGTTAAAAAATGATATCCTCTTTTTCCAAGCTCTTTTCGTAATTCCTCTGTATTATAAAGCTCGCCATTATATGTAATGACATAGTTGACGCCATCATATACTTTTGTCATTGGTTGCTTACCACCAATCAAATCAATAACAGCTAGTCGTCGATGGCCAAATGCAATATGCTCGCTACACCAAATATTTTCATCGTCAGGCCCTCTCTTATTCAAAGTTTGTGTCATTGATTGTAAGATTGTACCGCTTGCTCTTAAATCCTTTTGAAAGCTAGCCCACCCTGTAATACCACACATTTAGCCACATCCTTTCGCCTAATAGCGTATGCACCACTACCTAAAAATGTGAAAAAGCACATGAATGTTTAAAAACAATCACGTGCTCTGCTTATTAATTATTAAAATAGGCCTCCAACAAAGTCTGAAATGCCTCCCCATAAATTACCGAAGAAGTTACCTACGCCTTGGAAGAATAATGAGATGCCACCAGCACGCTCTACAGCCGCTGTTGTTACAACATCAGATGAAATATCCTTCCCATCAATAAAACCGTAATCTGCCCCTTCTGTGCGCTCAATAACAACCTTCCCCACGACAGTATCTTTTTTAACACCTGCTTCTAAACTCTTTTTTTCTAAAACGAGTGTAGGCTTATATAGATCCTTGTCAGAAGATTTAATCATAAACGAAATAGGCTCTTTTACAGCAATCTCTACTTTATCTTCTTTTCCTTTTGTAACTTTTACTGTTTTTTGATCTTTAAATGTATAATTGGCTGGCAAAATTTCTTCTTTTGAGAATTGTGAAAAGCCATAGTTAAATAATTTTGCTGTTGCATCAAAACGTGCTTCATATGAGCCCACACCATTGGCATCAACAGCTTTCATAACCACTGCAATCAAACGTGTACCATTGCGCTGTGCTGTCCCTGTAAAACTATGACCTGCAAAGTTTGTTGTACCTGTTTTTAAGCCATCTACGCCTTGATATTCATATATTAATCCAGGTAGCATAAAGTTCCAGTTAGACATTTCAATAGCGTCCTCTGTGCCTGCTCGGAAGGTCTTTTTTGCAATACTGGACGTTTCTAACACCTTTGGATGATCCTTTAATAAATGATATGCCAGTTTTGCTACATATTTCGCCGGCATGACATTTTCATCCTCTGGCCCTGTCCCTGATGGATGCATACCAAATAAATCAGCATTATTAAGACCTGTCGCATTGACAAATTTATAGCCTTCTAAGCCCAGCTCTTCTGCCTTTTTATTCATTAACTTTAAAAACTCAGTCTCAGAACCCGCAATGGTTTCAGCAATAGCCACGGTTGCTGCATTTGCCGAATAGATGACCATCGCCTCATATAATTCACGAATCGTATACGAACCATCTCTACGTAAAGGTACATTACTTAATGCACGATTTTGGGACATACGATACGTATAATCTGTTACCTGATATTCCTGATCCCATTTAACTGTCCCTGCATCAATCGCGTCCAATAACAGGTATTCAGTCATCATTTTTGTCATACTTGCAATACCTAGTGAAGTATCTGCATTTTGTTCATATAAAATTTTTCCTGAGTCTGCGTCAATTAAAATCGCAGCATCCACTGTTAATCCTAACTCTGTTTCTGCATTTGCCTGTGCAGGAATACCTGCAAACACGCTTAATACTAAAACAGGAAGTAGGAGTAAGCGTAATACGGTGCCCATTTTCTTTTTCACCTTTAAAGCCCTCCAAAAAATAATCTTGTCCTCGACATTTTATCATAGATAGTCACCAACGTGTTGACTCTCTGCCATAAAAAAATGCTTTCGCGCCATCTTTGTAGACGAAGCGAAAGCATAAAAGTTGCAAGCAATATATTACATGGAATAGTTTGGTGATTCTTTTGTAATTTGAACATCATGTGGATGAGATTCACGTAGACCAGCACCCGTCATTCTAACAAATTGCGAATTTTCTCTTAGGTATTCAAGGTTTGGTGCGCCACAGTAACCCATACCAGCACGAATACCGCCAATTAATTGGTAAACTGTATCAGCTAAAGGCCCTTTGTATGGAAGGCGTCCTTCAATACCTTCAGGTACTAACTTCTTCGCATCTTCTTGGAAGTAACGATCCTTTGAACCTTTTTCCATTGCTCCAATCGAACCCATACCACGGTAAACTTTGAAGCGACGACCTTGGAAGATTTCTGTTTCTCCTGGAGATTCAGAAGTACCTGCAAGCAGGGAACCAAGCATCACGATATTTCCACCAGCTGCTAACGCTTTTACGATATCACCAGAGTATTTAATACCACCATCAGCAATAATCGTTTTACCAAGCTCACGAGCTACTGTAGCACAATCATAAACAGCTGTAATTTGTGGTACACCTACACCAGCGACTACACGTGTAGTACAAATAGAACCAGGACCAATACCAACTTTCACAACATCTGCACCAGCTTCAAATAATGCACGCGCACCTTCTGCAGTTGCTACATTCCCAGCGATAATTTCTAGCTCTGGGTAAGTCTCATGGATTGAACGGATTGTTTGTAATACACCTTCGGAATGACCATGAGCTGTATCGATCACGACAATATCAACTTGTGCTTCTACAAGCTTCTCGATGCGTACCATTGTATCCTTTGATACACCAACGGCTGCACCTACAAGTAAACGACCATGTGTATCTTTAGCAGCATTCGGGAATTCAATCACTTTTTCAATGTCTTTAATTGTGATAAGTCCAGTTAATCGACCTTCTTCATCTACAATTGGGAGTTTTTCGATTTTATATTGTTGAAGAATTTTTTCAGCATCCTCTAAAGTGGTTCCAACAGGAGCTGTAATTAAATCTTCTTTCGTCATGACATCTTCGATTTTTAAAGAGTAATCTGAGATAAAACGTAAATCACGATTTGTAATAATCCCTACTAGCTTTTGATTTTCCATGCTATCCACAATAGGTACACCGGAGATTCGGTATTTTCCCATTAAATGCTCAGCATCAAAAACTTGATGAGTCGGAGTTAAGAAGAATGGGTTTGTAATAACACCATTTTCAGAACGTTTTACTTTTTCTACTTGTTCAGCTTGCTCATCAATCCCCATATTTTTATGGATAATACCGATACCACCTTGACGTGCCATAGCAATTGCCATTTTAGACTCTGTCACTGTATCCATGCCTGCGCTGACCATTGGAATGTTTAATTTAATCTTTGGTGTTAATTGAACAGATAAATCAACATCTTTTGGTAATACTTCGGAATGAGCTGGTACTAATAATACATCATCAAAAGTTAAACCTTCTTTGGCAAATTTTGTCTCCCACATTTTCGTAACTTCCTCCTATAGGTAAAAGAATATTAATTGTAAGATTAACAACGTGGACTGCTACTGTCAAGAAACTTCTAAAAGAAAGACAATTCAGACTTTTAAATATAGCAAATCTAAGTCGAAATTCCAACTAAATAACAATATAAATAAGTAAGTTTTACAGATACTTTTACTTTTAGAAATAAAAAAACAGTCAGCTCTATGCTGACTGTTTTTGCTTGCCTAGCGATGTCCTA
>NZ_LGCI01000001.1 GCF_001281525.1 Lysinibacillus macroides
TTGGGGGCTTCCCCCTGTGAGAGTAGGACATCGCTAGGCGCAAAAAGTCGCTGCTGATACACTCGGCACTGACCTAAAAAAATGAGACAAATAAAAACACCTTTCGTTGAAAAACGGGTATTGTACCTTATCAAATCAATGTGGAGGTGTTTTTCTATGGGGACAAGAGTGAGTTACCCAGTGGAAGTGAAAATGAAAGCAATTGAAATGAGATTAGCAGGCATTCCTGTAAAACAAGTACTAGAGGAGCTAAATATTCGTAACCATTCTCAGTTAAAAACATGGATGAAATGGTACAAGAACGGCGAATTACATCGTCTTGAACAGCCAGTAGGAAAACAATATACATTTGGCAAAGGGCCTGAATATGAAAGTGAAACCGCTAAGTTACAAGCAGAGAATCGTTATTTAAAGCAACAAATTGAAGTGTTAAAAAAGTACGCAGAGTTGGAGAGGAAGTGGTCCCAAAAGTTGTAGTAGAGCTAGTAGAGGAGTTAAAAGAAAGGATGCCGATTGGTGAAATCTGCCGTCATTTAGGTGTAGCTCGTTCGTCGTATTATCGCTGGAAGGTCAATGAAAATAAATTCACTCAAAAGGATCTTCGAGACCAACAAATTGGCGACTTGTGCAAGTTACACAAATTCAGATACGGCTATCGAAAAATCACAGAATTACTTACTGACATTAGTGAGAAAACGGTGCAACGTGTGATGCAAAAATACGGCTGGCAATGTCGTGTAAAGGTAAAGAAACGTAAACNGAATTACTTACTGACATTAGTGAGAAAACGGTGCAACGTGTGATGCAAAAATACGGCTGGCAATGTCGTGTAAAGGTAAAGAAACGTAAACGTACGGGACAACCAGCTCACATTGTTCCTAACTTATTAGCACGTGATTTTACGGCATTAAAACCGCTAGAAAGGCTCGTAACAGATATTACTTACTTGCCTTTTGGACAATCTATGATGTACCTTTCAAGTATCTTAGACCTATTTAATGGCGAGGTTATTGCGTTTACAATTGGTTTTACACAAGATACCGACTTTGTCTTAGATACGCTAAATCAATTACCCGATCTACCAGAAGGCTGTATCCTGCATAGCGACCAGGGTTCTGTTTACACATCTTATGCATATCAGAAGGCAGTCAAAGAAAAAGGAATGACCATGAGCATGTCTCGTAAAGGCACGCCCGCTGATAATTCCCCAATTGAAACGTTTCACTCCTCGCTAAAGTCTGAAACGTTCTACCTCGATGATATTTATCGCACAACAAATGCGTGTGTCATAAATATTGTCGAAGAATACATTTACTATTATAACAATATTCGGATTAAAACGAAATTAAACAACCAGTCGCCGGTTCAATACCGTCAACTGGCTGTATAATAAGGTGTTTTCATACTGTCTCAAAAATAGTATTCAGTGCCCTCAGTAGTGGCTTTTTTTATATGCTATTTTATTTTAATCCAGCAAAAGTTTTTGTATCCAAAGCGAAGCGACAGATACCAAAGATGCTTCGCTCTAATGACTAGGCTTGACCTACATCTGAAACTGCCCCATCTATAAGACAGAGATCAAAAAAACACTATGCAACCAGAGATCGGTACTGAACTGGTAACTGGTTGGGTATCTTCATTTGTATTCGGATATCGTTATAATAATTTATATAGTCTTTTTCAGCTTTTTCTACAATCCCCTAAGTAAAACATTTCAGACTTTTATACAGAATGAAACGGTTCAATAAGACATGATCAGCGGGTGTACCTTTACGAGACATGACCATGGTAGTGTTACAGCTTATTGGTATCGATAAGATATATACTCGAGCCTTAGTGACTATCACTACACACATCCTCTCTTGGAATGCCTTGACTAACTGTACAGCTACTTCCTCCCCAACTTTGTGTACTTTTTTAAGACCTCAATCTATTGCTTTAAATAACAATTTTCTATTCCCCATTTTGCTTGTTCACTCTTAGAGTCAGCACCTTTATGAAACGTCTATTGTTTATCATTTTTATACCAACACATCCATGCTTTCACCTGTGTTCAATGCAATCTAGTTAATTCCTGTAAAACCTGTTTCATAAGTATACCTGCTCGTTGTATCTCAATGACCTATATTTTTATTTCATATGGATAACTCACTCTCGTACTCATAAAGGAATAATTGCACCCTCTTCAATTGCTCTCCCACTTGATAGGATGGCATAATATAAAGATTACCTTTTCTAAACGACACAAATTGCAAAAATAAAACCATATGAAATTAGATTTTCTACATTATCTTATACTAATCCAGCAAATACCACACCCCGAAAGTTAGTGTAAAGACTTAACCTTTAGGGTGTTTTAATATGGCATTCTATCGAGGTGTAACTTTTAGAAAATAAGTTGCCTTAAGAATTTCTTCATCATTATAATAAGTAAAACTTCATTTTTATTTTTTACAATAAAGCTTATAAAGGAAGTAGGGGTTTTGCAACTTTTTCTAATTCAGAGACGTAATAAGAATAGTAGCAGTATGGAAAATTTAAACACAAGTACTTGGTGGTTATGACATAATGAGTAAGAATATTTATTAAGGGAGGAGACAGCTTGAAAAAGAGATTAGTAAAGGCAGTATTGGGTACTACAGGTGGTTTACTGTTTTACTCAATAGCAGCGACAGCTATTTATAAAAAGACATGGCTCGTGCAAACTAGCTGTAAGGAGGGAGTGGCCTTAACATTTGATGATGGACCCCATCCAATCTATACACCACAATTATTAGATTTATTAAAGGAATTTGATATACAGGCGACGTTTTTTGTAGTTGGGAAGCTGGCACAGGCATATCCAGCTATTATTAAGAGAATGCACGAAGAAGGGCATACAATTGGTATCCATCATTATCAACATACATCCAATTGGCTGATGTTACCGCAGAAGGTGAAAAGGGAGATTGAGCAGTGTGCACAGGTAATTAAACAAATTACAGGGGAGCGACCAACCTTATACCGCCCGCCATGGGGACATTTAAATGTGTGTGTACCAATGCTGGCAAAGCCATACCGTATTGTGCTATGGACGCGACATTTTACAGATTGGCGGATTGCATGCATCCAGCATACATTAGAGACCGAGCTAGTGGAAGCTGCAAAAGCAGGAAGTATCCTTTTATTACATGATAATGGGCAAACATTGGGAGCAGATGAGGATGCGCCAAAGTATATGCTGGAGCATTTAGCAGGTTATTTACGCAAGCATGCCCATGCAACAAAGTTTGTCACATTAGGGTAGGTGTTGTTATGGATGAAGTAGTCCAGCTACTTGAAACTTATGGTTATGTACTTATAATTGTATCTTTATTTTTTGGTATTGTGGGCATTCCAGCACCTGAGGAATCATTAATTTTTTTAGTTGGATTGTTTGTAGGCTATCATCGTTTGTCCTTAGGTTGGTCTATTGTGAGCACAATCGTTGGCGTTTATGCAGGGCTATTAGTTGCATATGCGATTGGACGTTGGCTGGGCTATCCATTTATGAAGCGCTTTGGGAAATTTATTGGCTTAACAGAGCGGAATTTAGAAACAGTCAGTAAGGGCTATAATCGTAATGCCCTTCGTACAGTGGTAGTGGGGATTTTTATTCCAGGTGTACGACAGTTGAGCCCATATGTGGCAGGTGTTAGTAGAGTGCCGTTTAAAAATTACTTGCTTTATGCCTTTTTGGCAACACTAGTTTGGGCTATCCCCTTTTTATTGGCAGGACGTATTTTAGGCTCTGTATTTCATGTTGGACCTGAGGTAGCACCATATATAGGGATTGGTATCGCCATAGTGTTTATCGGCTATTTTTTGTGGAAAAAGAGAAAAGGGTTACGCTTTAAGTCGAAAGTGTAAGGAGGAGATTACATGAGCAAGGCATTGTTTCTACCATTTTTAACAATCCAAACAGGCCATCATCAAGTAGCAGATGCATTAATGGACTTTATCACACAGCATAATAAAGATATTGAAGTAAAAAAAGTAGATTTATTGCATTATGCAAATCCTTTAGTGGAAAAGGTAATCTCGCAAAGCTATTTATCGTGGATTCAATATGCGCCTTTGCTATATACGAAATTTTATAAAAAAGTATTTGATACGCCAAAAGAAATGAAGCAAAACTTTAAATTATATGAAATGTTGTTAAAGCATTTAGAGCGTTTATTGAAGCAGGAAAAGCCCGATATTATTTTTTGCACACAAAGTGCGCCCTCTTATTTAATGAGTAAGCTTAAGCAGAGTGGTCGCTGTAATGTTCCCGTTGTAAATGTCTATACTGATTTTTTTATGAACCAACTTTGGGGTATTACCGCCATTGATTATCATTTTGTGCCAATGCAACAAATGAAGGAGACTTTAATCAAACAAGGTGTGGATGAATCCACTATATTTGTGACAGGTATTCCTGTTCATGAGGAAATGTTACGTACAACAAGGCTACATAATTTTGCACGCAACATCTTAATTGCTGGTGGTAATTCAGGTTTGCTGGATTGCACTAATTTATATGAACAGCTTAAACAGAGTGACTATTTTCATTACTATATTCTGTGCGGTAAAAATGATAAATTGTATCAGAAAATCGTCTCCTGGAAATTACCAAATGTGACCCCATTTCCCTATATTGAATCACGCACAGAAATGAATTGCTTGTACGACCAAATGGATGCGATTGTAACAAAGCCAGGTGGTGTGACGGTGAGTGAAGTATTACGTAAAAAACTACCTATTTTTGTTCATTCAGTCTTGCCTGGGCAGGAAGAGCATAATTTAAGATACTTAACAGAGCAGGGTTTAGCATACACACTTAATAAGCATGAAAGCCTTCATGAGCAACTTGAGCGGATGCTGTTAAATGAAGAGGCAATGTCCCATTATAGGCAGCAGATAGCTATCTATTTAAATAATTTACATCTAAAAACGGCTGAAGAGTGGGTGGTATTTATGCAAAGGCTGCTCAGAAAACAGCTTGTCACAGGCGCGATGTGTCCTGCCTGAAAGAAAAAGGAGCTGTGGAAAAATCAGATACAGCCTGACTATTCCTACAGCCCTCTTTTACAACCTTGAAAAAGATCGTTTACACAGTGATTGTTCGTAGCTCAACACGACGGATTTTGCCAGATGTTGTTTTTGGTAATTCATCGATAAAGACAATGCTACGCGGATATTTATATGGTGCTGTTAAGGCTTTTACATGCTCCTGAAGCTCTTTTACTAATACTTCCTTATCGCGCTCTTTAAAGCTGTCTCTTAAGATAACAAAGGCTTTAACAATATGTCCTCTAATTTCATCTGGTGCAGCGACTACCGCACATTCCTGTACAGCCTCATGTTTGTTTAATGCATCCTCTACCTCAAATGGTCCGATCGTATAGCCGGATGAAATAATGATGTCATCTCCACGCCCTTCAAACCAGAAGTAACCGTCTTCATCACGTTTTGCTTGATCACCTGTAATATACCACTCACCACGGAATGCAGCTTGTGTGCGTTCAGGCTCTCGATAATACTCTTTAAATAAGGCTGGTGAAGATTTGTGTATAGCGATATCACCAACTTCGCCAACAGGTGCTTCATTGCCTTCATTGTCGATAATACGTACAATATTACCCGGAGTTGGCACACCCATCGAGCCAGGGCGTAATTCAGTATTTTCAAGTGTACCAATTAATAATGTATTTTCCGTTTGCCCATAACCATCTCTTACTTTTAAGGCAAAGTGCTTCATAAATGTTTCAATAACTGGACGATTTAATGGTTCCCCCGCGGAAACGGCACTGCGGAGAGAGGATAAATTATAGTCTTCTAAATTATCAAGCTTTGCCATAATACGATATTCAGTTGGTGTACAGCATAGGACATTTACTTTTTCATCTTGAATAAGCTGAAGATATGTTTTTGCGTCAAACCCACCATGATAAACAAAGGCAGTGGCACCAAGCATGATTGTTGATAAAAATGGGCTCCAAATCCATTTTTGCCAGCCTGGAGCTGCTGTTGCCCACACTAAATCACCTTCACGAACACAAAGCCATTGTGAAGCCGCTGTTCGGATATGGGCATATCCCCAACCATGTGAATGGACTACGCCTTTAGGCTTTCCTGTAGTGCCAGAGGTATAAGAAAGGAATGCCATATCCTCGCGTTTAGTAGTAACGGCTGTAAATATGGTTGGCTGAGTGCTAGCCAACTCATTTAAAGAAACCCAATCTCCAACTGCAGGACCAATCACTAATTTATTTTTTAATGCTTCTACAGGAGAGGTGATTCGATCAACCTCTTCAGTAAAGGCTTCATAGGAAATGACCGCGCTAGCAGAGGAATGTTCCATACGATACTCTAAATCACTTGCACGTAGCATTTCTGAACAGGAAATAGGGACAATACCAGCTTTTAAACAACCGAGAAAAACAAAATAGGCTTCGGGAAGGCGAGGGATAATGACTAATACACGATCACCCTTTTGAAGCCCTTGTAGTGTAAAGGCATTCGCATATTGGTTCATTTTTTGAACAAGCTCTGTGTAAGAAACAGTGCGCCTCTCCTGCTGCGCATTTAACCAACGTATCGCTTGGCGATTGTTATCTTGGGAAAATTTATCCAATTCCTCCGTAATATTGTAAAATTCAGGTGCAATTAAATCTTTTGTTGTTACCATATGAACATTCCCCCTAAAATATAGTTAATAGAAAATTCTTAAAACTATTTTCATTTTAACAATTGCAATAATATACAGCAACAATATATGACACATAAAATAGAAATATTAGTTTTAATAGAGAACTATTATTCACTATAAGTAATAGATAAAAAACTGCGACAAAAAAATATAAAAAAATTTATAAAATGTATTGCATAATTAATTTTCATTGCTATAATAATAAATGTACTTAAAGAGCTTTACAAATTAAAGTGAATAGTCATTGTTCCGAAGTAGCTCAGTTGGTAGTAGCACCTGACTGTTAATCAGGTTGTCGCAGGTTCGAGTCCTGCCTTCGGAGCCATTTTTTTGCCCTTTTTTAAGTGGTAAGTATACATAAAAGAATTTATAAAAAAACGTTGCAATCATTAAGAAATAATGTTAATATAAGTCTTGTCTTGTTTGAAACATAATAGTTTGGCCCCTTGGTCAAGTGGTTAAGACACCGCCCTTTCACGGCGGTAACACGGGTTCGAATCCCGTAGGGGTCACCATTTATCTTGTACAGGCTTTAAAAGAAAATAAACTGTGATATAACACCTGTTTTTATGGAGGATTAGCTCAGCTGGGAGAGCATCTGCCTTACAAGCAGAGGGTCGGCGGTTCGAGCCCGTCATCCTCCACCATTATTGTGTTATTTCGGAGGGGTAGCGAAGTGGCTAAACGCGGCGGACTGTAAATCCGCTCCTTAGGGTTCGGCGGTTCGAATCCGTCCCCCTCCACCAGTTTTCATAAATGATTGGGGTATAGCCAAGCGGTAAGGCAACGGATTTTGATTCCGTCATGCCTAGGTTCGAATCCTAGTACCCCAGCCATTTTTCTTTTATGAGCCATTAGCTCAGTTGGTAGAGCATCTGACTTTTAATCAGAGGGTCGAAGGTTCGAGTCCTTCATGGCTCACTTTTTTAGAATAAAATATATTGAAAAGTGTTATATTAACTACAGATAACTAATCTCTTACTGATAACGGTAGGAGATTTTTTTTATGCTTTCTTGATACGAATAAATATGCAGTTTTTTGTTGAGTTGAGCCAAGCAGTATTTAGGATTTACAATAGTCTTATAACTTCTAGGAGGTATAAAAACATGAATAAACTTAATATTTCTATTATCGGTGTACCATCAGATTATGGCCAAACACGACGAGGTGTTGATATGGGACCAAGTGCTATTCGCTATGCAGGTGTTGTTGAACGTTTAGAGGCTATTGGACATAGCGTACAAGATCAAGGGGATATTCGTGTAAGTCAGAAGCATTCAGATGCCGTTGTTGATAAAAAATTACTGAATTTAGAGGAAGTAGTAGAAGTGAGTACTGCTTTAGCTAGGAGTGTCCATGAGGCAATTCAGCAAAAAAAATTCCCGCTTGTATTTGGTGGGGATCATAGTATTGCAATTGGGACACTCGCTGGATTAAGTGAGCATTATAATAATTTAGGTGTGATTTGGTTTGATGCACATGCAGACTTAAATACACCTGATACAACACCTTCTGGCAATATTCATGGTATGCCATTAGCTGTGAGTATTGGATTAGGGCATGAACGTTTAGTAAAAATTCATACCGATGCTCCCAAAATTAAGCCAGAAAACGTTATCATCATTGGTGCACGTTCAGTCGATCCAGGCGAGCGAGAGTTGATTAGTCAACAAGGCATTAAAGTATATACAATGCATGAGATTGATCGATTAGGGATGACGCGTGTTATGGAAGATGCATTTGCTTATTTAAAAGAGCGCAATGTGGATGGCGTTCACCTATCACTGGATTTAGACGGATTAGACCCGCTTTATACGCCAGGAGTTGGTACACCTGTCCCTGGAGGCATTACGTATCGAGAAAGTCATTTAGCAATGGAAATGCTCCAAGAATCAGGGATGTTAACGTCGGCAGAGTTTGTAGAAGTCAATCCAATCCTAGATGAAAAGAATACAACTGCCAATGTTGCGGTTGCACTAATGGGTTCTTTATTTGGGGAAACGTTAGTTTAAAGAATATTTGACAAAAAATTGCCTATTACCACATTGCACAAAAATCTTTTGCTATAATTGAAAAAAACGAAACTTTTCTTATCGGTGGGTCGTATAGTATAAGACAGTTGTAAAGGTGGAGAAGTCAACACAATGGATGCGTTAGTAAATAAGAGAATAAAACAAGTGCTTAAAGGCGATCAAAACGCATTTGCCGATATTGTGAGTCTCTATCAGCACAAACTGTACCAAGTATGCTATCGAATGTTAAGTAACAAGCAGGAATCTGAGGATATTACTCAAGAAGCCTTTGTTCGTGCTTACATGAACCTGCATACTTTTGATCAGAAAAGAAAATTTTCTACGTGGCTTTATCGCATAGCGACAAACCTCTGTATAGACCGTATCAGAAAAAAGAAGCCAGATTATTATTTAGATGCGGAAGTAGCTGGTACAGAAGGGCTTGATATGTATTCACAAATCGCAGCAGATGACCAGCTACCAGAGGAACAGTTAGAACAGATGGAGCTACAAGATCGCATTCAATATGAAATTGGACGGTTGCCAGATAAATATCGTTCAGTTATCGTATTGAAATATATAGAAGAGTTATCGTTACAAGAAATTAGCGAGATTTTGGATATGCCGCTTGGCACGGTGAAAACAAGAATTCATCGAGGACGTGAGGCATTACGTAAGCAATTAAACAATCTGTAGGAGGGGAGCGTCATGAATACTTGTCCAAAGCATATTATAGACTATATGCATGATTATTTAGACGGTGACATTAGTCGTGAGCATGAGCAGGAGCTAAAGCAGCACCTGCATACATGTAATGATTGTAAACAAATGATGCAAGAATTGAGTGAAACAATCGCCTTTGTGAAGAGTGCTTCCCATATTACAGCGCCTCCTGGTTTTGAAGCAGCAGTCATGGCTCGTTTACCAAAACCGAAAAGTCGAGTAGGTATACAAAAATGGATACGCCGGCATCCATTGCTTGTGGCAGCAGCAGTATTTTGCTTATTTATGAGTGCTACATTACTTGGTAGCTTTATGGATGATCAGAACTTCTCTGTGACCAAACAACCAAATTTAGTAGTGGATGGTCAAACGGTAATAGTACCTGAGGGAGAAGTGGTGAAAGGCGATATTGTTGTGAAAAATGGCGATTTGATTATTAAAGGTGAAGTTGATGGTGATGTTACAGTCATTAACGGGAAATATATGGCATCTTCAGCGGTAGTTTCAGGGAAAATTGAAGAAATTGATGAAGTATTTGAATGGTTATGGTATACAATTAAAAACTCTGTAAAATCAGCCATGACATTTAATGAAAAAGACGAAACTAAATAATACTCTATACGTCCTAAACAATAGTGCACGTGAGAGGCTGAAAAGTCTACTCTTTTGAGTAGACTTTTTATTTGAAAAAAGTTACATTTGGTAAGAATGTGCTATACTTAGATGTGTATGGATTCGTAATGAAAAGTGGGGGATGCCACATGCAAATTATCGAATATTTCACAGATTTAACACCTGTGAATATTGCTATTAACTTCATTGATGTACTGCTTGTTTGGTACGTTGTCTATAAAGTCTTAACCCTCATTAAAGGTACGAAAGCCGTCCAATTACTAAAGGGAATTTTCGTCATTATTATTGCACGACTTGCAACAGACCTTTTAGGGTTACAAACGCTTGGCTGGATGTTACAACAGGTAATTGAGTATGGTTTCTTAGCCATTATTATTATATTTCAGCCTGAAATCAGACGTGGGCTTGAACAAATTGGTCGAGGGAAGCTATTTCAGCGATCTTCTAGTCAAGTAGAGGAAGAACAGACAAGGCTTATTGAGGCTATGAAGAAATCTGTTAGTTATATGGCTAAACGTCGAATAGGAGCGTTAATTTCTATTGAAAAGGAAACAGGTCTAAATGAATATATTGAAACAGGTATAGGATTAAATGCTGAGATTTCCTCAGAATTACTTATCAATATCTTTATACCTAATACACCGCTACATGATGGAGCGGTTATTATGCAAAAAGATAGGATTACAGCAGCAGCCTGTTATTTACCGCTTTCTGAAAGTCCATTTATTTCAAAAGAGCTAGGAACACGCCATCGAGCTGCGCTTGGCTTAAGTGAAGTGACAGATGCTATTACGATTGTTGTATCAGAAGAAACTGGTGCAATCAGCATTACACTAAATGGCAATCTCCATCGCAACCTTTCACTAGAGGAGTTCGAAACATTACTACGCAAAATGTGGTTTGGATCAACACAGGAATCAAATGTAGCCTCTAAGTTGACTTGGAGGGGGAAAAAGAATGGATAAAATGATGAATAGCCCTTGGGTATTAAGAATCATCGCATTATTTTTGGCCTTTTTGCTTTTTTTCTCAGTTCGTACTGAGTTATCGCCAATAAATAAAACAACATCGAACGAACAAACAGAAGTGATTCGTGATGTGCCAGTAGATATTTATTATGATAATGAGAATTTTATTGTCACAGGCTTACCTGAAACGGTGGATGTTAAGATAGAAGGTCCGATGGCGTTGGTCCTGAAAACAAAAGCATCAAAGGATTTTTCAGTGTTTGTTGATTTAAGCCATTTATTAATGGGCGAACATGATGTAAATCTGCAGTATGAAAATATTTCAGAAAAGATAAAGGTTACCTTAGATCCTAAAACCGTTCGGGTCAATATTGAGGAAAAAGTTACACAGGAGTTCCGTGTAGACCCTGAAATGAATAGCCGTTTAATTGAAGAAGGCTATGTACTAAAAGATATGGTAGCTGATCCACCGACTGTGTATGTTACAGGTGCAAAAAGCGCTATTGAAAGCATTAGCTATGTCAAAGCAACGGTTACAGGTGAGAAAGGATTGAAGCAGTCGTTCTCACAGGAAGCGGCAGTAAAAGTATTAGATCGAGATTTAAATAAGTTAGATGTCATAATTGAACCTGAAACGGTAAAAGTTCAAATAGATATAGGTGAATATAGCAGAGAGCTGCCAGTAGTCATAAAAGAAACAGGAAAAGCAGCAAATGATATAACAATTAATGCTTTAACAGTAACACCAAAAACAATCAAAGTGTATGGTAAAAAATCAATCGTTGACGGGTTAACAGAAATTCCAGTAACAGTTGATTTGTCAAAAATTACAGAGTCCAAAACTTATGATTTTGATGTAAAATTACCAGATGGTGTGACAAAAGTGTCTGACAAGAAAATAAAGGTAGAGGCAGATATTACAAAGGTAGATCAGCGAGGGCAGCAAGAACAGCAACAGGAACAGCAAGAACAGCAGACTACACCAACTACTTCAGAGGAAGCACCACCACCAACTCCAACTGAGGAAAATGATGTGACTGATGAAAATACAACAACTGATGATAAAAATACATCAACAGAGGAAACAGAGGATGTTGATTCTTAGACAATATCTGACTATAATTTTATGTTGATTCTAAATCAAAACCCGATTAAAGTTTGTTTGGCTGCGTAATAGTCTTCGCCAAACAAACGAGCTAAAGGGTGATGAATAGTTACCAATAAATAAACAAACAGACTTTTCCAAAAGTAAGCGGACAAGTGTCTTGAAAGTAAAACTTAGTAGGCATGGTCATGCATTGAAGGAGAGAATAAGTAGAATGGGTAAATATTTTGGAACAGATGGCGTCCGTGGCGTCGCGAATAGTGAATTAACACCAGAATTTGCATTTAAACTTGGCCGTGTAGGTGGCTATGTGCTAACAAAGGATGCAACTGAGCGTCCAAAGGTTTTAATTGGTCGTGACACACGTATTTCAGGTGAAATGCTTGAAGGCGCACTCGTTGCGGGTCTTTTATCAATTGGCGTAGAAGTAATGCGTCTTGGAATTATTTCCACACCAGGGGTTGCCTACCTTACTCGAATTATGAGCGCAGATGCAGGCGTCATGATTTCAGCTTCACACAACCCTGTTGCTGACAACGGTATTAAATTTTTCGGTCCTGATGGCTTTAAGCTTACAGATGCTCAAGAAGCAGAAATCGAAGCATTGCTAGATGCTCAGGAGGATGCCTTACCACGTCCAATTGGAGCGGATTTAGGATCTGTAAGTGACTATTTTGAAGGTGGTCAAAAATATATTCAATACTTAAAGCAAACAGTGGGTGAAGAGTTTGACGGGATTCATGTAGCGCTTGATTGTGCACATGGTGCGACTTCCTCATTAGCTACACATCTATTTGCAGATTTAGAGGCAGATATTTCAACAATGGGCGCTTCACCAACAGGCTTAAATATTAATGATGGCGTTGGTTCAACACATCCAGAAAAGCTAGCTCAATTTGTAATAGAAAAGCATGCAGATGTTGGTTTAGCCTTCGATGGTGACGGTGACCGTTTAATTGCTATAGATGAAGACGGTAAGATTGTTGACGGCGACCAAATTATGTTTATTATTGGGAAGCATCTAAATACAGTAGGTCGTTTGAAAAAGCAAACGATTGTTTCCACAGTGATGAGCAATATGGGCTTCTATAAGGCTTTAGAGGAAAATGGGATGCAAAGTGTTAAAACAGCTGTTGGTGATCGTTATGTTGTAGAAGAAATGCGTGCCAATGACTACAACTTAGGTGGCGAGCAATCAGGGCATATTGTATTTTTAGATTTTAATACAACAGGCGATGGCTTACTAACAGGTATTCAGCTTGTTAACATTATGAAGGCAACAGGCAAAAAGCTATCAGAGCTCGCTGCTGAAATGAAAATCTTCCCTCAACGTCTTGTCAATGTCCGTGTAACAGACAAGCATGCTGTAACTGACAACGCGAAAGTGGCTGCTGTTATTGCACAGGTAGAGGCAGAAATGGCAGGTAACGGTCGTGTCTTAGTTCGTCCTTCAGGCACAGAGCCGCTTGTCCGTGTAATGGTGGAAGCTGCTACGGAAGCAGATTGTGAGCGTTATGTAGAGCGTATTGCTGATGTTGTCCGTACAGAAATGGGCTTAGCCGAATAATATATAGAAAAACTCGATTTTCCATTCACGGGGAATCGAGTTTTTTGTTTGAATTAAACGAGATGGGGAACAGTAGTAAAGAATCACAATAAATAAGGAGTGTTGTATAGATATGGCTAAAATTGCTACAGTGATTACAGATATGTTTGAAGACACGGAGTTTACAAGCCCTAAAGAAGCCTTAGAAGCAGCTGGACATCAGCTAGTAACAATTGATACAGAAGCAGGGAAGGAAGTAAAGGGAAAGCATGGGCAACTAGTGAAAATTGATAAAGGAATTGATGAAGTAAATGCCTCTGAATTCGATGCACTACTGATTCCGGGTGGCTTTTCTCCTGATATATTACGTGCGGATGATCGAGTGGTGGCATTTGTAAAATCCTTTATGGATGACATGAAGCCTACCTTTGCCATTTGTCATGGCCCACAGTTACTGATTACAGCTAAGACATTAAAAGGTCGTGACGCTACAGGCTATAAATCCATTCAAATAGATTTAGAAAATGCAGGGGCAATATTCCATGATGAGGAAGTATTCGTCTGTCAAAAGCAGCTCGTAACAAGTAGAACGCCAGATGACCTCCCTGCTTTCAATAGAGAAATCGTTAAATTATTAGGCGAGTAAATAAGAGATGGGCACAAGCGATTATTTGCTTGTGCCTCTTTACTGAACATGAGGAATAGTATTTATCAATTGTTCAAGGAGCTAATCTATTAATATTGTTGACATCCGTTGTCTACATATTTGTCACGAAAAGAATGGAGGATAAGGTATTTTTTATAACGGAAATTTGACGGATAGCATATGATTGAGTATGATGGAGAAGTTGAAGGGAAGGTCCGACCTTATCCTTTAACGAGTGCATAAGGAGGAAAGATAGCGCAAAATCGGAAAACAATTATAGCGCCTGAGCTGAAGAAATCGGACGAAAATGATCTTCAGCAGACGAGGTGGAGGTTTATCGAAAATTCGGCGGATGCCTCCCGATCGACATACCCGATTGTCATTTTTCATTTTGAAAGCATTTAAGCGATTGAATGTACAGAAAATGGAGAAGGTATAAGTAAAAGCAATTGATAACTAACCCAAAAATTCATCCATCGAATTATTCATTCAGACGACTGAGTGAGTATAGTATTTGCATGTAGAGACGTACTTTATTTGTATCAAAATAAAGTATTATTTCTATATTCCAAAAATTCGATAGGATGGGTCTAGTTTGTCATTGTATGAAATTGACAATATCGGAGGACAAGAATTTATGTGTGGAATTGTAGGATATATTGGAGAAGCAGATGCAAAGGAAATCTTATTAAAAGGTTTAGAGAAACTAGAGTACCGTGGCTATGACTCAGCAGGTATTGCGATACGTAATGAAGAGGGTGTCACAGTTTTTAAAGAAAAGGGGCGTATTGCCGATTTACGCGAGGCAGTCAATGAAGATATTACAGCAAAAATTGGTATTGGTCATACACGTTGGGCAACACATGGTGTACCTAATCGTTTAAATGCTCATCCTCATCAAAGTGCATCAGGACGCTTTACGCTTGTGCATAATGGCGTTATTGAAAACTATCATTTATTGCAAAAAACGTACTTAAAAGGCATTCCGATGCAATCTGATACAGATACAGAGGTGATTGTGCAGTTAATAGAGTTATTTGTAAAAGAAGGCTTTAGCACGGCTGATGCTTTCCGTAAAACATTAACATTATTACATGGCTCCTACGCACTAGCCCTGTTAGATGTAGAAGCGGCAGACACAATCTTTGTAGCGAAAAATAAATCACCACTCTTAGTAGGTGTTGGTGAAGGTTTTAATGTGGTTGCTTCAGATGCAATGGCAATGTTACAGGTTACAGATCAGTATATTGAGCTTCATGACAAAGAGGTTGTGATTGTACACAAGGCGAGTGTGGAAATTACAAAATTAGATGGTAGTATTGTAGAGCGTGGACCATATACAGCAGAGCTTGATATGAGTGATATTGAAAAAGGCACATATCCACACTATATGTTAAAAGAAATGGATGAGCAGCCTACCGTGATTCGCAAAATTATTCAAGCGTATGAAGGGGACAATGGTGAGTTAACCATTGACGCAGAAATTTTAGAAGCCTTACGTGCAGCAGATCGCCTCTACATTATTGCAGCTGGCACAAGTAGCCATGCAGGCTTAATCGGCAAACAATATTTCGAAAAAATGGCTGGTATTCCAGTAGAAGTGCATATTTCAAGTGAATTCGGCTACAATATGCCTTTGCTATCAGAAAAACCCTTATTTATCTTTATTACACAATCAGGTGAAACAGCAGACAGCCGTCAGGTGCTTGTGAAAATTAAAGAGCTTGGCTATCCAACATTAACAATTACCAATGTACCTGGCTCTACGCTATCACGTGAAGCGGATCATACATTGCTCTTACATGCAGGCCCAGAAATTGCAGTAGCCTCAACAAAAGCCTATGTAGCACAAATAGCAGTCCTTGCCTTAGCCGCTTATGTAACAGCAAGGGCAAATGGCAAAGACTTAGAATTTGATCTAAAACAAGAGCTTGCGATTGTCGCTAACGGGATTCAAACGATTATTGACTCAAAGGATGTACTAGAGGATATCGCAGAAGACTACTTAAAAATCGCACGCAACGCATTCTTCATCGGTCGCAACATCGACTTCTATGTAAGCCTTGAAGGAGCCCTAAAGCTAAAAGAAATCTCTTACATTCAAGCAGAGGGCTTTGCGGGCGGCGAGCTAAAACACGGCACAATTGCCTTAATCGAAGAAGGGACGCCAGTGTTTGCCCTTGTAACGCAAGCATCCGTAGCCTTAAATATTCGTGGCAACGTCAAAGAAGTAGCCGCACGTGGCGCACATCCCTGCATTATTGCCATGGCAGGCATTGACGAAGATGGCGACCGTCTAGTGATCCCACATGTTCACGAGCTACTAACACCCCTTGTGTCCGTAGTGCCATTACAGCTAATTAGCTATTACGCAGCATTGCATCGTCGCTGTGATGTGGATAAACCACGTAACTTGGCGAAATCGGTGACTGTGGAGTAAGTGGTTGTTGGAGTGTATTGTAAGTGTTCAGTTACAATAAAGTTCTATACTAGACAAAATAGTTGTATACTTTACAATAAAGTCTTATACTGGACAAAAAAGTTGTATACTGGATATTCAAACAATTTCTATGAGTGATTCTAACTATATTATTGTATATAAATAAGATAAACCTTGATACAGTATGATGCTGTATCAGGGTTTTTGTTTTTTCAAAATGGCTTTCAAACCTTTCATTTTTCTAACTATATATATATAAAGTAGGTACATTAAAATAACCTTGGTACATTGTCTACTGTGCCAGGGTTTTGTTTTGTCATTATTACCGTTGAATTATAATCCTTAGAGCAGGAATTAAAACTTTTTTTAAAAAAAAATTGCTATTAATTAATGAGTTGTAGAAAGGTATCAAAAATAAACTTCTTAATTTTGATATGTATCAACATATGCATATATTCTCCACATTTATAGTCTATACTTTATTTTTAAATGTTCTGTAGAAAGGTTGCGTGAGAGTATTTGTTAGAACAATTAAATTTAATACTTGCATTTGGGGCTGGATTATTATCATTTGTATCACCTTGTTCATTACCATTGTATCCTGCTTTTCTATCTTATATAACAGGAATATCCTTTAATGAACTAAAAGAAGAGAAAGGGATCTTAAGACGAAAGTCTTTAATACATACCCTGCTTTTTTTACTTGGTTTTTCTATTATTTTTATGGCATTAGGTTTCTCAACTTCTTTTATCGGAAAGATTTTTATTCAGTATAAAGAGTTACTAAGGCAATTTGGAGCAATTTTCATGGTCTTTTTTGGATTAGTTATTCTAGGTTTCTTTAAATTCGATATTTTACAATCGGAAAAAAAGATTAGTTTTAAAAAAAGGCCCAAAGGATATTTTGGCTCAGTACTTATTGGTATGGGTTTTGCAGCTGGATGGACACCTTGTACTGGACCAATTCTTGCCGGAGTAATAGCTTTAGGAGTGTCTAACCCCGGGCAAGGAATGTTGTACATGTTATTTTATGTGCTAGGTTTCTCTATACCTTTCCTAATAATGTCCTTATTTATTGGAAAAATGAAGTTTCTTCAAAGAAAAAATGGACTGTTTATGAAAATAGGTGGTGCAATAATGATTCTGATGGGGGTTTTATTGTACTTTGATATGATGACTAAAATTATTGCGTTTTTAACACCTATTTTTGGAGGATTTACTGGCTTTTAGTTTTATATCATATAAGAGGGGAAGGAACCAAACTTAATTATGGATAAAAAAAAGAGACGATTTCTTATGCGTTCAATTATATTAATTGTATTATTTGGGGCAATATTATTTACAGTATATACAACTTTAACTAAAGAAAAAAATGAAGTATTACAAATAGGGGATAATGCTCCAAATTTTACTCTAGTTGATATGTATGGTGATAAACATAATTTGGAGGAATACAAAGGACAAGGTGTCTTTTTAAACTTTTGGGGGACTTGGTGCAAACCCTGTGAAAGGGAATTCCCAATTATAGATAGATATTATAAGGAATATAAAGAAAAAGGTATACAGGTATTAGCTATAAATATAGCAGAATCCGACTTCGTGGTTCAAAATTATATTGACCGAAAAGGTTTAACTTTTCCGGTATTAATTGACAAAAACAAAAGTGTAATGGAAGCATATAATATAAATCCATTACCAACGACTATTCTTATTAATTCAGAGGGTAAAATAGAAAAAATAATCACTGGAGAAATGAAAGAACAGGATATAAAGAGTTACATGGAACAAATTTTACCAGACTAAGTAATAATTTTTTAGACTAATAAGAGAGGTGAAAAAATTAGTGAACAAAATCTCTACAAAATTAGCATCGTGTTTTTTTATTGTAGTGCTAATAATGGATTTATTTCTTATGTTTTATCTTCATCGAAATATAATTAATTCGAGAGTTGAAGAAGAATATTATACATTATTGGCGAATGGTGCTAATCATAGAGATGTTTTAATTGAAAATTTTTCTGAAACTACAATAAAACATATCGTTTTGATGGAAAAAAGTAAAGATCGTGCGGTGATCATTACCGATAATAAAGGAAATATCATTGGTAGTTCAGATATTAGTGAATCTTTAAGTGGACAAATAGTTTCTTTAATAAAGAACGTAGACGTAGAAACAGATGAATTATTGACTTCTAACTGGAAAGAATCCCCTTATATTATGAGTGTGCATCCTTATATCTCAAATACAAATCAATCTGGATACGTTTTAATGCTACAAAGTACTGGTTCTCTTAATAAGATGGTTCATGAATTAACTGAACATTTTGGTATGGCAGGTGCTACAAGTTTTATTGTACTTTTTATTGTTTACGCGGTTCTGTCAAAAGTTATAACAAGACCTTTAATACGGATGAAAGAGGCAACAGAGAAATTAAGCAAAGGTGAGTTTAATGTAAAGCTTGCAATTAAAAGTAAAAACGAGCTTGGTGAGTTAGCAAGTTCAATTCAGAAATTAGCCAATGATTTAGAACGTTTAAAAACAGACCGGAATGAATTTCTGGCGTCAGTGGCTCATGAATTAAGTACACCGTTGACATATTTAATTGGATATTCAAAAGTAGCGATGAGAGAGAGTCTAAGTAAGAAACAAAGAGAACAGTATCTTGAAATTATTGTTGAAGAGTCCAATAGAATGAAGGAATTGGTAAAAAATTTATTAGACTTGGCTAGAATGGACGAAAACACATTTACTGTCATGAAAGAATCTTTCTCTGCTCGATATTTTTTCGAAGCAATATGTAAACTTGTTGCTCCTTCATATGATCTCAAGAATATTAAGTTGAACTTTGTTTGCACTGAAGATTTTCAAATATATGCTGACCCATTACGTTTAGAGCAAATTGTCATAAACCTATTGGATAATGCTTTGAAATATTCAAAGGAAAATACAGAGGTAACATTAAAGGCTTGTAAAAATGAAGGGAAAACAAGAATTGAGGTTATTGATACAGGTATTGGCATTCCACAAGAAGAAATTGACTTCATTTTTGAGAAGCTATATCGTGTTGAGAAATCACGTTCTCGTGCATATGGTGGTTCAGGAATTGGACTTGCTGTTGTGAAGGAATTAGTAGAAGCACACAATGGTACCATTGAAGTCAAAAGTAAACTTGGAGAAGGAAGTACATTTACGGTGATCATATAACACATGGAGGTTAAATATGCAGACAATTTTGATTGTGGATGATGAAGAAAGAATGCTCGATTTAGTCGAATTATTTTTAATTCCACATGGATATACCTGTATTAAAGAAAAGAGCGGAATAAAGGCAATAGAGAGAATTAAGAAAGAAAATATCGATCTCGTTTTATTAGATGTTATGATGCCTGAAATGGATGGATGGGATGTTTGTGAATCTATTCGTGAATTTTCAAAAGTACCCATTATAATGCTAACTGCAAGAGCTGATAAATCTGATTTAGCTAAGGGACTTTTATTAGGTGCAGATGACTATATATCCAAGCCATTCGATGAAAGAGAGTTAATAGCAAGAATCAATGCTGTTTTGCGTAGAATTGTCGGATTTGAAAAGGATAATGAAAATATCACTTTTAAAGATTTTGTTTTAGATAAAGAAACATATTCTCTACACTACCAAAATTCAAGTGTGCAACTTACTTTAAAAGAATTTTTAATTATAAAAGCATTAATATCTCGACCTTCTAAGACATTTACAAGAGAGGAATTACTGCATGCTGCATGGGAATATGAAACAGATACAGATACGCGGACTGTTGATTCACATATAAGAAATCTAAGAGAAAAATTAAGTAAATCTGACTTTCCTACCGATGAGTTCCTTAAAACGGTTTGGGGAATAGGGTATAAATGGAGTTAAAAGGAGAAAAGTATGANTAAATCTGACTTTCCTACCGATGAGTTCCTTAAAACGGTTTGGGGAATAGGGTATAAATGGAGTTAAAAGGAGAAAAGTATGAAAAATTACAAAATTTGGTTAGGTCTATTAGTTATTGTTTTAGTTTTAAGTGCTTGTAATTCAAAAGAAAAAGATAGTTATTCATTTGAAGAAGTGGATAACCCAAAAATTGAACATATACATGGTTTGGGATATATAAATGGTAAAAGTGATTTTGTAATTGCAACACATAGAGGATTGTATAAATATGGTGTAAAGGGTTGGGAAGAAGCGAACAGCCAAAAACATGACTATATGGGCTTTCAGGCGGTCAAAGATGGCTTCTATTCAAGTGGACATCCTGAGGAAGGCTCAAACCTTAAAAACCCTTTAGGAGTTATAAAAAGTACAGATGAAGGAGCAAATCTAGAACAATTAGCCTTTTACGGCGAAATTGATTTTCATTATCTTGCAGCTGGTTATGATTCGAATACAATCTATGTCATTAATGAAACACCTACAGAGAATATGAGTGGTGGATTGCATTATTCAATTGATGAAGGGAAGTCTTGGACTGAATCAGCTATGAATGGCTTTAATTCCGAGTTTGTTTCTAATTTATCAGCTCACCCTTCCAAAAAAGAAATAGTTGCAATTGGTAGTAAAGATGGAATCTTTGTTTCGAATGACTATGGAGTTAACTTTAAATTACTTAAGTCTACTCAAATGGTTACATACGTAACTTTAAATGAGAATGGGGGTTACTATACAAACTATGACTCAAATTCTGTTTCCCTTAGATCATTCTCATTGGATAGTAAAGAAGAAAAAAATATACAACTCCCAAACGAGATAATGCAAGACCCAATTATTTATATCGCTTCTAATCCTACTAATCGAGAAGAAATTACTTTTGTAACAAATAATCTTAACTTCTATCTTTCTAAGAACGAAGGGGAATCGTGGGATAAATTAGCTTCAGAAGGGGAATTAAAAATAAAATAAGGTTATTGAAGGGTGATTGAGATGTATAATTTGATGTCTCAAATTAGTCAAACCATAAGTGAACCAGTTTCTGTATTCTTAAATTCATATGAGCATTCCCCAATCATTATATCTATCCTCCTTGGGTTGATAGGTGCATTTGCTCCATGTCAACTGACTGGAAATATTAGCGCTATTACGTTATATGGTAATCGTACTATCCAATTAGGTAGTAATTGGAGAGAGATCGTTTCGTTTATTATGGGTAAAGTCATAGTATATAGTGCAATTGGTTTGTTGGCGTGGGCATTTGGACAAACATTTGAAAACAAAATAATTAATTTCTTTCCGGTTTTCCGAAAATTGATTGGTCCTCTATTAATACTTACCGGACTTGTGTTAATGGGGACAATAAAGTTAAGAATATTAAATCGAATTTCAAAGAACGTTCCTACTATACTAAAAGAAGGTTATATTGGTTCCTTTTTTCTAGGAGCTAGTTTTGCAATTGCATTCTGTCCAACAATGTTTGTACTCTATTTTGTATGGCTAATGCCAACCGTTATGTCGACTTCATATGGATTAGTGTTACCTGCAATATTTGGATTGGCAACATCAATACCTCTTGTCATCATCTTATTTTTTATATGGTACTTTGATATTAAGGGATTAGTAATGAAGAAAAGTATTAAAGTAGGTAGGTTTATTCAAAAAATAGCCGGAGTTACTCTTTTTATTATTGGAATTTTTGACACAATTACTTATTGGGGAATGTAAATATAAATAATTTAGAAACAAATAAAAGTACATTGCTTTTCAAACATTAATAGAAATCACTATTGTTACAAGTGTTAAGTTTAGATTACGTAACTTGTTCTCCATATTTTCTCCACATATTTTTTCTAAGATACATGTGTAGATTACTATGAGGAGAATAATAATATGGAAACACATTTAATAAAAAAGGTTGCGATTTTAGTAGTAATCTTCTTAATACTAGGTTCAAATTTTGTTTATAGAGTTCATGGCGCAATGAAGGTCGAATCTCCTTTGATTAGCAGTGAAGCTGCTATATTAATAGATGAAAAAACGGGGCGAATTTTATATGAAAAAAATCCAAATCAGAAGATGGCTCCTGCTAGCTTAACAAAGATAGCAACTGCAATATATGCAATTGAAAAAGGGAACCTAGAAGACATTGTCACAATTAGTAAAAATGCTAGAGAAGTTGAAGGAACTAGGGTTTTTTTAGAAGAAGGAGAAAAGGTTAATCTAAGAAAGCTTATTCAAGGCTTACTTGTGAATTCTGGTAATGATGCAGGTATTGCTATTGCTGAGCATTTGGATGGGTCTGTAAAACAGTTTTCGACTAGTATAAATAAATATTTAGAGAATATTGGAATACAAAATACGAACTTTGTAAATCCCCATGGACTATATGATCCAGATCATAAAACTACTGCACAAGATTTAGCAAAAATTACGAAATACGCAATGCAAAATAAGGAGTTTCGTAAAATTTTTGGTCTAAAGGAACTTAATTGGGATGGCAAATCGTGGGATACTACTCTTTATAGTCATCATAAATTAATGAGAGAGCGACCTTATGAAGGAATAACGGGTGGAAAGACTGGATATGTTGATGAATCAGGAATAACTCTTATAACAACAGCAACAAGAAACGATATATCGGTTATTGTCGTAACGCTTAAAGCGCAAACAGAAGACATGGCCTATAACGATACAATAGAACTTCTTGATTATGCATTTGAGAATTTTGAGTCTAGGAATATTCCGATGGGAAAAATATATAAAATTGATGAAATGTCCTTTAAGACCAAAGAAAAACTCGATTATATAGTTTTACAACATGAAACAGTTAGTCAAAGAATCTCTGGAAAGGGTCATTTAGAGCTATTAAATCAAAATCAGGATACTATCGCATCTTTTCAGTTAGAAAATGCCAATAGTAAAATAAATAAAAATGTAACTCATAAAGACACAGAGGACTCGAATTTAAATCAGGATGCATCGGTGTACACAAAATTTAGCGTAATGTTTATTTTCGTCCTATTCATCTATTTAAAGTTTATTCGAAAGAAGAAATTAATATAAATTAAGACAAAGAATGAGGTACATTTTTATCCTCATTCTTTTTTTGTTAAATAATAATTTTATTCAAATTACAATTCATAATTTTTGCATAACTTTGGGGTAAATTAAGATTAAATAAGAAATATTTTTTCTAGGAAACCTAGGAGAAATGAATTCAAGAAAAATGAGGGAACATTCACTAAAAAAATAGTACACATCTGATTTATATTTAGAGGAGTGATATTTGATGGAGAGAAAAGAAAAAAGAGACCACATCCACAATCATAATGTTTCGCATGAACCAATAACAAATCATATGCAAGATGTTCATGAAAATTACAGCCCTAACAATAAGAAAAATAATGAACACAATCATCATCAACATAATCAAAGCGAGGGTAACAACAAACACCATGGTCATTCGATTTCTGATTTTAAGAAAAGGTTTTGGGTATCTTTAGTATTAACGATTCCAATATCATATTTATCCATGATGATTCAGATGCTTCTTGGATATAAAGTAAATTTTGCTGGTGACACATTATTACTATTCTTACTTTCAACAATAGTCTTTTTCTATGGAGGAAAACCATTTTTACTTGGAGCATGGAGTGAATTGAAAAATAGAACTCCTGGGATGATGCTATTAATTACTCTTGCTATCGTAACAGCTTATGTCTATAGTTCACTAACAGCATTTTTCATTGAAGGAAGTGACTTCTTTTTTGAATTAGCAACCTTAATTGTTATTATGCTTCTTGGACATTGGATCGAAATGAGATCAATAATGGGTGCTTCAAAAGCATTAGAAGAGTTAATTAAATTAATGCCTAAAGAAGCTCATAAGTTAGATGCATCAGGCAACCTTATTGAAGTATCTGTTGAAGATTTAAAACCAGGTGATCAAATACTAGTAAAACCAGGCGAGAAAATTCCCATTGATGGAATAGTTTTTGAAGGACACTCTACAGTTGATGAATCGATGTTAACTGGGGAATCAATTCCTATTGAAAAAAAGGTAGGTATGGAGGCCATTGGGGGTTCAATTAATGGAGAGGGTGTACTAAAAATAAATGTTAGTAAAACAGGCAGTGACACTTATCTTGCACAAGTAATCCAATTAGTAAGCGATGCAGAAAAAACTAAATCAAAAGCTCAAGGATTTGCTGATACAGCCGCTAAATGGTTATTCTATGTCGCTATTGTTGCAGGTATTATCACACTGGTTTATTGGTGGTCAACAGATGACTTTGATTTTGCATTAGAAAGAATGGTGACAGTTTTAATAATTGCTTGTCCTCATGCTTTAGGTCTAGCTACTCCTTTAGTAACATCACGTTCTACATCTATTGCTGCTAAGAAGGGTTTATTAATTAGGAATCGTACTTCATTTGAAAACGCATTTAAAATCAATAGAATTGTGTTTGATAAAACTGGTACCTTAACTGAAGGTAATTTTGGTATAACGGATATTCATCCAGTTACAGGGGTTAGCGAAAAAGAATTATTAAAGCTTGCTTACTCTGTAGAAATTCAATCTGAACATCCAATAGCAAAGGGAATTGTAAAAGAGGGTAAGAAGCAAAATATAAAAGTATCTGAAGTAAAAGGTTTTAAAAATTTAACAGGTAAAGGGTTAGTGGCTAATGTTAACGGGTCTGAAATTGCAATTGTTAGTCCAAATGTTTTAAAAGAAAAAAATATTAGCTTCGATGAAAGTACTTACGAAAAACTTGCACAACAAGGTAAAACCGTTATTTTTATATTAAAGGATAATGTATTTTTAGGCATGATTGCTTTAGCAGACATAATAAGGGATTCCTCTTATAAGGTTATAAAAGAATTGAGTGATTTAGGTATTGAAACCGTTATGATGACAGGTGATAACGTGCGTGTAGCAAAATATGTTGGTGAAAAACTAGGCATGACGAAAGTTATTGCTGAAGTATTACCCCATGAAAAAGCTAATAAGGTGAAAGGACTAAAAGAAGAAAATTCGAAAGTTGCAATGGTTGGTGACGGTGTTAATGATGCGCCTGCACTGGCTGAATCAGATTTAGGTATTGCGATCGGTGCAGGCACAGATGTGGCCATTGAAACTGCAGATGTAGTACTGGTAAACAGCAATCCAGAGGACATTCTGAATACATTAAAGCTATCGAAAGCTAGTCATAAAAAAATGGTCCAAAATTTAGGGTGGGCAGCTGGTTATAACATTCTTGCAATTCCACTAGCTGCAGGCGTTTTATATAGTGTAGGTATTGTTATTACACCTGCAATTGGAGCTGCTGTCATGTCCTTAAGTACGATTATATGTGCAATAAATGCACAATTGCTCAAAATCGAATAAGTAAAGATGAAGCAAAAAATTCGTCAAATATAATTTGACGAATTTTTATTATATTGTAAAAAAAAGATTCCAATTTCCTGATTAGTTAAAACTATATATTAAATTTTACATATAGTATATCAGAAGCTTAGTGAACAGAGGGGGGATATAAGTGTGTATAAATAACAACTTTATAGAAGATCAAGCTTTTCATATAACAGAAAAGATTTTGGGGAACTCCATATACAAAGTGGTGAGGATTGAAGGCTCGAGAAGCAATACTCATAATCAAAAATCGAACGGGGAGAACCTTATAACAAAACTAATTTTAGAAGACGAGAATGGTGTATTTTATTCAATTAAACCTGATCAATTTGGTCTTATGTTCGCAAATGGAGAAGTTAGTTATAAAAAATACTGTCGATTGCAAAAAAAAGATGACTTAAAAGTAATTAGTTATTCAATCATAGGAATGGGAATCATAATTAGTATGATGATAGGTCTCATGAAGCTTCTCTTAGTTTAATAGGGTATTCGGATTTTATGGTGGAAAAGGGCTTATAAATCACCCTTCTCCAAATTCTTAATAAGTGTGGAAAAATCGACACCAAAGTTGTCTGTAATGTCGTGATCATTCACTTCATACCAATTGAAAGTATCGTATAACATAGCTTTATTGAAAGCACTTGAATTAAATCGTGGCTTACGCTTTTTATGGAGCTTCTCATTGAAAAGGATTTTGGCTCGTAAGGCATCAAACGAGTAACCTCTACCCATTCGCTCTACCTGCCTAATAATGCTGTTAATTGACTCCGTATAAGCATTAGTGAGCCTTTTATCAAAGTAGTTGAATATTTCGACATGCCAGTTGTCTACGGCTCTCACGAGGTCTTTATATGCGTCTTTAGAGTTGCTGGACATACAACGGTGTCTCCATTGACTATAACGAAGATGACCTTCATCTGGATCAGGAGTATCCCATATCCAGTAAAACTCTTCTTTGAGTTCATAGGCTTCTTTTAAAGCAGGAAGATTACCTAACCAAGTATCTAAGAGGAATGATTCACGTTCATTTAGATCGTGTTTACGCTTTAGAAGGATAAACCTTTCACGCATAAGGGTACGTCTTTCTTTTTGGCTCATATGGGCTTTCAAAGACTTTCTGACGTTATCTAAGGCTTGATTAGCCATTCTAACTACATGAAACTTATCTACGACAACTTTAGCGTGTGGAAGGATAGTGTTCACTGCGTCTTTGTAGGGCTTCCACATATCCATTGTGACGTACTCAATGTAAGTCCTGTCACTGATTTCTGAAAGACGTTGGATGACTGTTTCCTTGTTACGGTTAGGCTTGATGTCATAAATAGTCCTGCGTTCAATATTAGTCAATACAAGCCGAGGTCTACGGATAATATGTATCTCGTCTATCCCAAGCCACTTAGGAGTTTCAAACTGGTATTCACGTTCTTTGAGTGCCACATAGTCCTTAAAAACGTTCCTAATGGTTTTCTCGTCAACACCAACGCTTTCTGCGACTTCTACAAAGGTCTTAGACATGGATTGCTCTTGAATGGACTTTAAAAGCCTTTTGGTCATACTACGCTTTTCATCTACAGATATTAGGCGTTCCCAGAAGGTAGATCCGCATTCACGACACTTGTATCGTCTACGGTTCAATTGTAAGCCCACTCGCTTTAAACGAATGGGCAAATCCATAATTAGTTGATTTCTTGAACTGTGTTTGTACAACTTGTCAAAACCACATTCAGGACAACGTTCAGGTGGTCCGACTGCTTCAACTTTAAACATCATATCGGTTTCATTTTCTTGTGGCGGTTCTATTGTTTTAATGTCTGGTAGGGATAATAAGTCTGACATATTATTCATCCTTTATTACTCTGCGGTGTTAAGGTATCAATTATAGATTTGATGTCGAAATCATCAGTGTTAAATTATTTTTGTGACCACAAATGCACTTAGAAAATCCCTTAAAGCATTAGCTGGTTCACTTGAATAGGGAGTTGTAAAAAAGTTCCCTTAGCCTGCACAACAAGATAATTTCGAAATATCTTTATCGAACGTAAGTGCAGCTAATTTTAGCCCTTCAGCCATTGTTAAATATGGTGCTAGGGTTTCTGTTAAATCTTCTATCGTTAAGCCAAATTTAACAGCTAATGATGCTGCATAGATGACATCTCCTGCATTCTCAGATACAATATGAACCCCTAATACTTTTAGTGTTTCTGCATCTGCTACTAGTTTAAATACACCGGTTGTTTCACGGTTTACAATTGCTCTTGGAACAGCATCTAAAGGTAATACAGATGTCTTCACATCATACCCTTTCTCTTTTGCTTGTTCTTCTGTTAAACCAACCGTTGCAACCGTCGGATTCGTAAACGTAACAGCAGGAACTACCGATAAATCTATTTTTTTGTTTAATCCACCAATAGCATTATCAGTAATAATTCCACCTTCATAGGCTGCTACATATACAAATTGTGGTCCTAAAGTCACATCTCCTGCTGCATAAATCTTTTCATTACTTGTTTGACCAAAATCATTGATCAGGATTTCATTATTTTTTCCAGTTTCAACACCTGCTGCACTTAAATTTAAAGAATCCGTATTTGGTTTTCTTCCAGTGGCAACAAGTAACTGATCTGATTCAATGACTTCTCTACTGCCATTTACTGTTACGTAAACCCTTTTTATCTCTCCACTTTGTTCAACACGCTCAAAAGTTGCCCCTTTGACAAGGTTTATACCCTGTTCAATTAACGCTTTTTCAACTGACTCTGAAATCTCAGGATCATACTCCTTTAAAAGTCGCTCACTTCTTTGCATAAGCGTTATTTCTGAACCTAAATGATGAAATAGTTGTCCAAGCTCCATTCCAATGTATCCTGAACCAATTACAGTTAATCGTTTTGGTATTTTCTTTAACTCAAGAAGTGTTGTACTAGTTAAATAGTCCATTTTTTCAAGTCCTGAAATTTGGGGCAACGAAGGCGATGCACCTGTTGCAATTAAAAAGCGTTTTGCAGATAACTTTGCCCCATTGACCTCAACCGTACTAGCATCAACGAATTTTGCTTCACCTTTAATTAAATCAAAATTATATTCATCAATTAAATCCATATATTTTTGATTCCGAAGTTCGCTCACCAATTTATCCTTTTGCGTGATTAAACTAGCTAAATCCACTTCTCCAGCGGATGTTTGTAAACCTATAAACGGATTGTCTTTTGATAAATGATTGATTTCCCCTGCCCTAAGAAGAGTTTTTGACGGAACACAGCCAATATTCACACAGGTTCCCCCAACCGTTCCACGCTCAATCATTCCAACTTTTGCACCGTATTCTATAGCTTTAATTGCCGAAGAAAAGGCAGCAGCACCAGAACCAATAATAAGAAGGTCATAATTGTCTTCATTAATTAACGCCACGTTTTCTAGTGATGATACTTCTTCAATTTCTCCGGCTTGGTAATTTGCTTCATCAATCGCCTTTATTGCACTTTCAACCTCAATATCATCGGGCAGTTCAAATACTGCTTCACCACGACGATAACTAGACTCAATATTTTTAGCACCTATCTTTTCAAGTGCTGATTCTACGTGTTTTTCACAACCCGTACAAGTCATTCCTGAAATGTTTACCTTAAATTTATTCATAAAAAAGCTCCTTTCGTTAATTAATCTCTCATGTTAATGTTTCTATTATTGGACACGAATGTAATTGCTTTTCATCTGGACATCGTTGTTTTAAGTCGTCTAACATAGTTTCAATTCGTTTTAAATCCTCTATTTGTTTTTGCACTTCCTTTTGTTTTTTAGAAACAAATTCGAACATATCTTGACAACGAACTTCATCTTTATCTACAACACCAAGTAATTTATAAATCTCGCTTAAAGAAAAACCAAGTTCCTGTATTCGTTTAATAAACCCAACACGCTTAACGTCATCATATGAATATATCCGATAACCAGCTTCCGTTCGGTGAGGTTCTTGTAATAAATTTTTTCGCTCGTAATATCTGATCGTTTCTTTATTAACTCCACATTTATCTGCAAACTCACTAATGCGATAAATCATCTTATTTCACCCCATGAATATTATAAACCGTGTACCATAGTACACGGTCAAGTAAATTGGACTATTTTATTTTTTTCCCAAAGTATCACTCGTATGTGATTGATACTTTTATATAATACTATTGATTATCCTAACATCCCACCAGAAAATCCGATTTAAACACCAGTTGTTTTTAAACTATTAAGAAAGTAATTCCACTATATATTCCGAAGACCCGTTTAATATCAATAGGGAAGATTAGTTATGATTGAATGGGGTATATAGTAAATAGGAGTGGTTATAATAAGACAGACTAAATTAACAGGAGGTATTTAAAATTGAAAATGAGCTATGAAGAATGTATTAAAGCTTGTCTAGAGTGTATGAAGGAATGTAATAAATGTTATCATGAATGTCTAGAAGAAGATGATGTTAAAATGTTAGCGGAGTGCATTCGTACCCTTAGAGAATGTGCCGATATTTGTGCATTTTCTGCTAAATCGATGCAGTCTGGTAGTCCATTCGTAAAGCAAATTTGTCAATTATGTGCTGAGATTTGTCAGGCATGTGGTGATGTTTGTAAAAAACATGAACATCATAAACATTGCCAAGAATGTGCAGAAACATGTTACCGATGCGCTGAAGTATGTAAAAAAATGGCTGTGTAGAAGATTTGATTTTATAAATGAAGAATCAATGATAAATAAAAGTAATTCTTCTAACGCGAAAATGTTTTAAACTCTGCTTATTTAGGAGCAGAGTTTTTTGATGGACTGCTAAAAAATTTAATTAAGTCACAGTGTTTGAATGTTAAATAAACGTGATATTTAACATATACTGCATAATTAGTGACGCATATAGTAAATTAAAACACCACTTTACATACCTAACTGGGGTATGGTAACATGAATGTGTGTTTAGAGGAGGTTGATAATTTACGGTGATGATGTAATTACAAATTTATCGTTTAAAGAAAGCTTGTTTGATAATGATAAACTGCATTAAAAGTGATGAAGCCAATATAAGTTAAAATCACAATTCGAAAGTTAAAAGGAAATATAAAAAAATTATTAATACCCTTTTACATTTTATAAAAATATTTCAAAAGAGAGGGATTTTTATGGAAAATAGAATCTTAAAGGTAACTGGAATGTCATGTGGTCATTGTGTAAATACTGTTGAAAAAAGTTTAGGGAAATTAGAAGGTGTTGATCAAGTAAACGTGAATTTAAAAGATGCACAAGTTGAAGTATCGTTTAATGAATCCCAAGTATCGCTTGAGAAAATTAAGGAAACAATAGAAGAACAGGGATATGAGGTAAAATAATATTTTTGAGAGTGCATAAATGCACTCTCTTGTTTTCAAAAATATATACCCCTATTGGGTATGAGGAAGGTGAACAGCATCATGAGTAATACATTAAAAGAAGCGAGCATTCAGATCACAGGAATGACCTGTGCAGCTTGTGCAACTCGTATAGAAAAAGGTTTAAATAAAATGGATGGTGTGGAACAAGCGACTGTTAATTTAGCGCTTGAAAAATCATCTATTAAGTACAATCCAGCAAAATTAAGTGAAGAAGATTTCGAAAAAAAAATAGAAGCACTTGGTTATGGGGTTGTTAAACAAAAGGCGGAACTTGATATTACAGGTATGACATGTGCAGCTTGTGCAACTCGCATTGAAAAAGGGTTAAATAAGTTAAGTGGTATCTCTTCTGCCAATGTTAACTTAGCCCTGGAAAAAGCAATGATTGAGTTTAATCCATCTGAAGTGTCAATCGTAGACATCATTGCGAAGGTGGAGAAATTGGGCTATGGGGCTCATCAAAAGGCTGATGAACAGGAAACAGTGGACCATCGAGAAAAGGCCATTAAACAGCAACAACGAAAATTTATTTTATCGGCTATTCTTTCTTTACCGCTGCTTTGGACGATGGTTGGACATTTTTCCTTTACATCATTTTTATATGTCCCAGAATTTCTAATGAATCCGTGGATCCAAATGGTATTGGCTACTCCTGTGCAATTTATTGTTGGTAAGCAATTCTATGTAGGGGCATATAAAGCTTTACGTAATGGTAGTGCTAATATGGACGTACTTGTGGTCATGGGGACATCAGCAGCTTATTTCTATAGTGTTTATCAAGCGATTGTGACGATAGGGTCGCATCATGGTCCAAATCTTTATTTTGAAACGAGTGCTGTATTAATTACATTAATATTATTAGGTAAATTATTTGAAGCCAAAGCAAAAGGACGCTCATCTGAAGCCATAAAAAAACTAATGGGACTTCAAGCTAAAACCGCTATTGTTGTACGTGACGGTGTAGAAAAAGAGGTTCCTTTAGAAGAAGTTATCATTGGCGATGTTATTCTAGTGAAACCAGGTGAAAAGATACCTGTAGATGGTGAGGTAATAGAGGGAACAACAGCTGTTGATGAATCAATGCTTACAGGTGAAAGTTTACCAGTTGATAAAAAGCAAGGCGATCAATTATTTGGATCGACGATTAATAAAAATGGATTTATTAAAATGACAGCGACAAAGGTTGGTCGTGACACAGCGTTAGCACAAATCATTAAAGTGGTTGAGGATGCTCAAGGATCAAAAGCACCAATTCAACGCTTAGCAGATCAAATTTCGGGGGTTTTTGTACCAATTGTTGTTGGCATTGCAATTGTCACATTTTTAGTTTGGATCATTTGGGTTCGCCCAGGAGAATTTACACCAGCTTTAGAGGTCTTAATTGCAGTACTTGTAATCGCTTGCCCTTGTGCGCTTGGGTTAGCAACGCCAACCTCCATAATGGCAGGTTCAGGTCGTGCAGCTGAATTTGGTATTTTATTTAAAGGTGGAGAACATTTAGAACAAACACAAAGTATTGATACAGTGGTTGTAGATAAAACAGGTACAGTAACACATGGTAAGCCTGTTCTTACAGACGTTCTTTTAGATTCAGAGCAGGAGGAAGCTCGTTTTTTATCATTAATTGGGGCTGCTGAAAAACAGTCAGAGCATCCGTTAGCAGAAGCTATAGTACAGGGCATAGAAAAACGTGGCATAGCATTAGGAGAAGTTCAATTTTTTGAGGCTATTCCAGGTTATGGTGTGCAGGCAACTGTGTCAGGTCAAGGAGTTGTCATTGGTACACGAAAATTAATGCAACAATACGGAATCAATATTGATAATATTTTACCAACAATGGAGCAGTTAGAGCGAAACGGTAAAACAGCAATGCTTGCTGCCATTAATGGTCAGTATGCAGGCTTAGTAGCTGTTGCTGATACAGTTAAAGATACGTCAAAAGAGGCAATCCACCGACTACAGAATATGGGCATTACAGTCATTATGATGACTGGTGATAATGAACGTACAGCTCAAGCGATAGGAACAGAAGTAGGCGTGAATCAAGTTATCGCTGAAGTATTGCCTGAAGGTAAAGCAGACGAGGTGAAAAAGCTACAAGCACAAGGGAAAAATGTAGCGATGGTGGGAGATGGTATTAATGATGCTCCGGCATTGGCCACAGCAAATATCGGTATGGCCATTGGTACAGGAACGGATGTTGCCATGGAAGCTGCTGATATTACGTTAATTCGTGGCGATTTAAATAGTATTGCAGATGCTATTTTAATGAGTCGAAAAACAATGCGGAATATTAAGCAAAACCTATTTTGGGCATTTGCCTACAATACTTTGGGTATTCCTATTGCTGCAATAGGTCTACTTGCTCCATGGGTAGCAGGTGCGGCGATGGCATTTAGTTCTGTATCTGTAGTTTTAAATGCATTACGCTTACAAAGAGTAAAATTAGATAATAAATAACCCTTTAATTCAATTGTAAACTTTACTCTATTGGGTTTACTTATAAAGAAATACGCAATAGTTTAACTGACATAATTTAACTTACTATTTTCATCAGATAAACCATCCTTAGGTAGGTAAAGAGCAAAATAAATTAATTGTTTGGGAAAGTATGGAGGAAAATTGGTATGAGTAATGAAGATAAAAAAATTAAAATTGCCGTTAATGGGGGAATAGAATTTGGGGCAAAACTAAATTCTAAACAACTTTTAACGATCACCAAATATATGGAAGACGACGCACAGCTTGAGTTAACAACCTTCCAACAACTCTATCTAGAAATTCCGGAAAATAAAAAAGAAGAAATAATTGAAGAATTCAACCGTGTTAATTTATCTTGTTATCCAGTTGGCAACTTTGTAAAGAGTTTGAGAACATGTAATTTTTGCAAAGGAGAAGAAGAAGAGGGGATGCCAGTAGCAAAAGAAATAAATAATCGTATAGCAGGAAAAGCTGTACCATTCACTCTTAAAGTTGCATACACAGGTTGCCCTGTTGGTTGCGGTGAACCAATGTTAAGTGATATAGGGATTATGAAAATTAAAGACCATTACAATTTATATGTTGGAGGAAAAGCAAAAGGGAAAGATGCAGAGGTGGGATCTTTGTTGCAAGAGAATCTAACACCAGATGAATTGTACGATAAAATAGAAAAGATTATAAATGTATATTCACAGAATGGAAAAAAACGAGAAACGTTTTTCAAATTTTTAAAACGGATAGGAAAAGAAGAGTTAATAAATTAGTTTTACTCTAAGAAGTTCTGGGAAGGTTATAATGGCGGCTCTGAATAAATGAGCCGCCATTTTTAATTTAAGTCCTCGAACAAAATTTATCGAGTTAATCGTTCTATAAAGATATTTAATTGATTTAATGTTACTTTGTCGTTTACGCCAAATGTGCCATCACCTTTACCTTGCGTAATCTTATTTGATGAAAGAACTGCTATAAAATTTTTGGCCCAATGAGTACTCGTTACATCTGTAAAATTCTTTGGTTCTCCTTGTTGTTCTAAATCAAATGCTTCAACTAAAACCTTTGCTAATTGACCGCGAGTAATCGGTGAATTTGGGTTAAATTTACCATTACTATCTCCATTAAAAATTCCAAGTTTTTTTAGTGCTACTATAGCTCCAGCTTGTTCAGAAGATGATTTAACATCAGGGAAACTTGAGTTTGTATCACTTGTATCTAATGCTAAAGCTTTAGCAAGCTGTATGGCTACTGCTCCACGTGAGGCATAAATGGAAAAGTCTATCTCTTCACCTTTAACTTCTGCTTGAGCTATTTCATTTGTAGTAAAGTTTGCAATACGTTTTGCACCTATATAACGAGAACCCCAATAGTAAGGATCGTTTAATTTATCAATTCTAACACCCGAACTTGGAGTAGCTGATATAAAATTACCATTCTCTATGTATATTCCAACGTGAGATATGCCGTTGCCTGAAGTATTAAAAAATACGAGGTCACCTGCTTTTAAACTATCTTTAGAAACAGAAGTACCTTGCTGATATTGGTCTTTAGATGTGCGCTCTAAAGAAATACCTAACTTAGAAAATATAAACTTTGTATATGCTGAACAATCTACACCTGTATTAATATCATTCCCACCATATTTATAAGGAGCTCCTATATAATCTTTCGCTGTACTCGTCAAATCAGTAACTGATGCTGCTTCAGCATCATTCATACCTATTCCTGAAAAAATTACAAATGACGCAAAAACCGGTAGTAACCATCTCTTTTTCACTAAACTTACTCCTTTCGAAAAGCAATCGCTTTTTTGATTAAAGTAAGAATAGCATGGAATAGAGATACTAAATTTTTCATTTATATTACTGATTTGTGCAGAATATTAAAATTGGTGACTTAATATACTCGGTGTAATCTCACTGCAATAATAACTAGGTGATGTTACTTGAAGATAAATAAAACTTAAATCAAGTAATAATAAAATAAATACTCTCTTTCGAGCATACCTATATAAGGTATACGGTGTGTATTTTAGACAGGCTAATTAAATTGTTAAAGGATGGATATGTGGGATTTTATCAAATGTTTGTCTTAGTATCACTAATGTTTTTATTGTTAATTGTCATAATGGTTTCAAGAATTATGAAAAAGACTATTAAGCCTATGCAAGGTATGACTATTTCAATGTTTTTTAGTATGAATGTAGGGCTAACATTAGGAATACTTTTTGGAGTTACCTTTCAAGGGAACTTGTTTTACTCAACGATTATTTCAATTATTCTCGGTGCAAGCATTGGCTTTTTAAGTGGTTGCAACTTTGGATTATTACCTATGTTAGAAGGTTTAATGGCAGGTTTAATGGCTGGTATGATGGGGGCAATGTTAGGTGAAATGGTGGATGGCGGGCAATCCATTGTATTAATAAGAATTTTTCTGTTGCTATCAATTTTCACTATTTTTTTATTTGCGCTACTTCCAAGTAAAAGTCAAAAAACATTCCAAAGTCAAATGGGCTTTTTAACACCCTTCTTCTTTTCGGTTTTTATACTCTTCTACTTTTTTGGGGGCATTCCTTTTGCCGAAAAACAAATAAACTTTATTAAAGACTCTTCTTTAGTGGATCATAATCTACACTCGAACGCTCAAAATAAATTAGAAAAGAAAGAGATTAAGATTATTTCTATAGAAACAGAAAATATGAAGTATTCGCCCTCTGAAGTAATTTTGGAGAAGAATCAACCGGTTTCATTAGAATTAATTAATAAAGATAATATAGAACATGATATTGAAGTTACAATACCAACATCAAATACTATTAGTAGTAATAATCATGTACATCACAAAAAGGAGGAGAATATGATTCATCTCCATGTTGGGCCTAA
The DNA here is from genome assembly GCF_001281525.1 of Lysinibacillus macroides. Taxonomy (GTDB): domain Bacteria; phylum Bacillota; class Bacilli; order Bacillales_A; family Planococcaceae; genus Lysinibacillus; species Lysinibacillus macroides. Next base: position 36,918 of record NZ_LGCI01000001.1, read on the forward strand.
AAATACAGAAAAAATGAGTTTTACTCCCATTAATACAGGAGAATATCAATTTGTTTGTACTATTCCAGGACATAAGGAGCTTGGTATGGTTGGCAAGTTTATAATTAAGTAATTAGCTTTGATTTTGTAATTGATATACAAATGGAGTTGTCAAATTAAATACAATGATACTTATTTGAAAATGCCCAGTTATTATTAACAGGGCATAAGGTATATCTATATATTTAGATAAGCTCTATTTTTTGATAAATAAGATGACGGTGAAATAAAAAATGTTTAGTCTCAAATAAAAGTAGGGTATTAATTTTGAAGCATATGGATACAATCACAAATATTATTTTGCTTCGTTTTCATTACTTTGTATAATTTCGTTTACCATTTTTAATTCAGAAATCAAATAATCTATCTGTTGTTGCAAGTAACTTGATGGCGAAGAAAAATCGCTTGTAAATTGGCCATCTTCACTACTTACAGTCTTTAAGACATTCAATGCAATTTCCACAGTTAATGCAAATAATTCATCACCTAGTTTTTCAATAGATTCAATTAATAATTGAGAATCAGAAAATGTTTTAAAAGCTTCGTTATCAATGGTTATCTACTCCTTAAAAAATTGGTTAATCTCATTATATGAATTAATTTAAAAAAAGCTCCTTACCCCTTTTGCTGTTTCAACATTTTTGACAATCCAGGTTTTAAAAATGAATAAGGAAGGTATCTTTAAAATGTATATATTAAATTTTCTTGGTGATTCTAAATAAAGAAAAACTCGTATGAAATATCCCTAAAGTAAATTTATGATGATTGGGAATACAAAAATTCAAGCCTGCGAGTAGGAGGACTATGATGGAGAAAAAAATTATAATGAGTCTTGTTACTATAGTTGCTGCATTAATGCTTTCTGCATGTACAGGAAATACAAATAAGAAAGAAAGTCAACAAGAAATGCAGACAAATGAAATGGCCGAGAAAGATATGGAAGGTATGGACCATTCTGAAATGAATCCTAGTTCAAATGAACTTCCTGAAGGTTTAAAAGAAGCTGAAAATCCTAAGTTTGGAGTTGGGACAAAAGCAATAATTCATGCAGATCACATGAAAGGCATGGATGGAGCTGAAGCAACAATTGTAGGGGCATACGATACAATAGTCTATACTATATCTTACGCTCCTACAAATGGTGGAAATCGAGTAACAAATCATAAGTGGGTCATTCAAGAAGAAATAGAAGGTGCTGGTTCAGAGCCATTTGAACCAGGAACACAGGTTATTATAAATGCTAATCATATGGAGGGTATGGAAGGGGTAACTGCAAAAATTGATTCCGCAGAAGAAACTACTGTGTATGTGGTTGACTACACTTCTACTAATGGTGAAAAAATAAAAAATCATAAATGGCTAACGGAAAGTGAATTATCTTCTCCATAAAAATTAAATACTTAAAGATGTTCGACGAGTCAATTTTGACAAATTGGACATCTTTTTTAGTTTTAGAAATTCTATAATATCCTTTAATTTTAATCCATAATTTCTCCATAATTATTCGTTATATTCATTTTTAATAATATAACAATAACTGAGGAGGCGTGGGAAATTAGAAAGAGAGGAATTATCTTCACTTTGGGAGTATTAGTAGTTTTTTTAAAGGGTTGTACAAACGAAAATATCAATTCAAATAAAATAGCAGTTTTAACAGTTGAATATTTTAGTGGAGATCCACTTAATGATCTATATGTGGAATTACTCGATGAAGAAGGGAAAGAAATAGATTCAACAATTAGTTTGGATAAAGGTGAGGCAGAATTTTATAATTTACAACCAAATGAAACTTATACAGTAAAAGTAGGGAGTCCAGACAATTTTACAACAGGGATGTATTTAACAGAAAAAAAATTTACGTATACGTCATCTACACAATCCATATTGGTTCAAACATATGCAGTAAATCATAATAAAGGATTTGGAGTACCTGTAATTCTACAAAATCCTGAACTACCAAATGGGTGTGAAATAACTACTCTTACAGCAGTACTTAATTACTATGGTGCAGAAACATCTAAATTAGAAATGGATCAAAATTATTTACCTAAACAATCTTTTGAATACAAAATGAAAAAAAAGTATGGGCCAAATCCTAATCAAGCATATGGCGGCGAGCCAAGTAATCTAGAAACGGGTACATATGTTTTTGCCGAACCAATTGTCAAAGCAGCTAATAATTTTATCACAGAGAGAAAGTTAGATTTACAAGCAAAAAATATTAGTGGAAGAACAATAAAAGAAATAACAAATTATATTAGACAGGGAATACCAGTTATTACATGGGTAACATTGGACCTCTCACCACCAAAGGTTAAAGGGGGATGGATTATTGAAGAAACAGGTGAATACCATCAAATGTATCAAAATTTACATACAATGGTACTATTATCTGTGGGAGATACTACTGTGGAAGTAATGGATCCACGTAAGGGAATTATAACATTGGATAAGGGAGCATTTTTTAATAGTTATGAAGCATTAGGCGAACAGGCAGTTGTTGTTTATTAACAATAGTTCATTATATGCAAGTAATAGGTTAAAAAAGATAGCGTTTAATCATGGAAGAAAAATTACTTCATTTACTAGAACAATCTGGATTATTTGCAATTTTGGTTAGTTTAATGATAAATACTTTGGTTAGTATTATAGGTGTACTACCAAGTGTTTTTGTTACAGCCACTAACCTTGTGTTTTTTGGAGTATTCAACGGTTTGCTGATTTCTATTATCGGTGAATCAATTGGTGCAGTTATTAGCTTTATTTTATATAGAAAAGGAATCAATAAATGGAAAAGACCGTTCGTATTGCACCCTAAACTTTTAAAATTAAAGGAGTTGGAAGGTTCTGATGCATTTTGGATAATTGTCAGTTTAAGGATTTTACCTTTTATGTCATCAGGTCTTGTGACTTTTACTAGTGCATTTTCTAAGGTGTCTTTAGGCACATTTACGCTTGCTAGTACGATTGGAAAAATACCAGCTTTAATCTTTGAAGCAGGTGCAGTATATGGTTTTATGCAAGTAAATTTAATATGGAAAATTGTAATAAGTATCTTATTAATTTCAATTATCATTTTGATTTGGAAAGTTAAGAAATAAAAAAAGTTATTCAAAGTTTTCTTAGATAGAGTGGTTAATATTTGTCTCATTTAATTTCAAATCCATAAATTCTCCATATTTATTTGTTATAGTGCCTATGTAAAGAATAAAAGCCCAGTGGTGAAATGTCAACCATAAAAAACATCA
>NZ_LGCI01000004.1 GCF_001281525.1 Lysinibacillus macroides
CGTGTACTGGAAAACAGAAAACTGGGACGTTCTGCAGACTACGGCATACTAAGAGAACACGATAAACAACTATATATAGCAGCTAAAAGGGCAATGGACCAAATTCATTCAGAATTAGGACATGGCAAGAATCGCTGGGCGTTAGCTATGCGCTACATGGGTGATTAACGGAATATTTTTTAGTTACTTAAAATATAAAATAAAAAGTAACTAAAAGAGGTGAGCCTATGAATACAAGTGTCTGCGAACGTTGTGATAGTAGTATTAATGTGACAATTATTTATGTTGATGAAATACCTGTGACGTATTGCAAAGTCTGTAAAATGTCTTTATTTAGTAAGAAAAGATCTGTGGGACGTCCAAGCATAGGGATAACTAAAAAAGTCTCTTTAACACTTACAAAGGATGATTGGGAGCAATTTGATGCACAGGCGAAAAGTAATCGTTCACTTTTTTTACGAAAAATAATTGTAAAAGCTTTGAACGAAGAAGATTCAAGTGAAAATAGATAGCTTTATATAAGCTATAACCGTGATAAATAATGGCCATAGAAAAAAGCCGCGAAAAGTTGACGTACCAACATTCATGGCTTTTTTTTCAAGAGTGACTTAATCTAATTGTTCGATTTTTTCAATTTCTATTAATGCACTTTTTAATTGTTTAATCGCTAAACTTATACCTTCTATCATTTCAATATCCATTTCTGTTAATCCAGTTCCTTCGTGTGCAGTAACACCTAAAATCTGTTGTTGTAAATAATCAATTGATTCCTTAAGTATATCTTTACTGATTCGCATTGGACTTTTAGAAGAATGGGCCATATAAGTACCACGTTTAATACGTTCAATTCCATTCTCCACTTTTAAAAATCGATTAAGTGCTCCTACGATAGCTCCACGAGGGGCTTCTTTTAAAACAGAAACCAAATGGTTTTCTATTTCATTGCGTTCGAATGAAAAAGAAGTTTCTTCATCAGGAAGAGCTTCTAATCTTTTTGAAATGTAACTATTAGCTGCTTCCAAAATTATTGGAGCCCAAGCTTGTTCTGACATAAAAAATATCCCCTTATTATAACACATATTTAGTTTTAACTTAGTTATAGTTTGTTAAATGAAGTTGCAACTAGTTAAAACGTGTTATAACTGAATAATAAACTAATTGTATTTTTTTTTCAAGCTTTTATTTTTTCATTAATCTATCTGACAAGACCACAAGACCCCTAAATTAAGTAACTTTTTATTTGTCTTTTAAACAATCGTTTTATGTTCATTTTAGGAAAGAACAAATCAATAGCTTTTATAGCTATAAAATGTCCTTGTTATTGTACATAAAACCGTCTATACTGTTTTTATATAATCGGTATGGAAATAAAGACAAATGAAGGATGTTCATGGCAAATAGAATGATTGGCTATTGCCGAGTAAGCACAGATGAACAAAACTTAGAGCTGCAAGAGGACTCACTAGCTCGCTACGCTGCCGAAAAGGACTTAGAGCTAGTTTTATATACAGAAAAGGTTACAACCCGGAAAAATGACCGTATAGAGCTTCAAAATGCAATGAAAGCTGCTACAAGTGGTGACGTATTTGTTGTTTACAAATTAGATCGGCTTGCTAGATCAACTCGATCAACATAACCTCGACACAGGTTAGAAATAGCATTTGGTCTTACATCTGCTAATTCCGCTAATTGAGATTGAGTCATAATGACCGTATAGAGCTTCAAAATGCAATGGAAGCTGCTACAAGTGGTGACGTATTTGTTGTTTACAAATTAGAGCGGCTTGCTAGATCAACAAAAGAGCTTTATCAGTTGACTGATAAACTTCAAAAGAAAGGCGTTCAATTTGTTAGTATCAACGATCAACTTGATACAACTACTCCGACTGGAAAGGCTATGTTCGGAATGCTAGCTGTTTTTGCAGAGTTTGAACGAGATGTCATTCAACAACGTACTAAGGCAGGGTTAGAGGCTGCTAGAAAACGTGGAAAACTATCGGGTAGACCTAAAGTAAGCGATAAGACAAAACGTAAAGTACGAGCATTATTTACAGCTGGAGAAAGTGCTAGTGATATTGCAAAAGAATGTGATATAGCTCGTAGCACCGTTTACAAAATTTTAAACGAAGAAGATTAGACTGTCGTATTTTGCGAATTAGTTTGAAATGTAAGAAACATAGATTTAGAATTAAAACCAAGATATAGCAAAAAGAGAATAAAAAAAGAGCACTCACAGCAGTGTCCTGGCAGACATTAAAAGTTGTAGGTGCGCTCTAATTTTATTTGGTTTGTGTTGCAGTTAGTTAAAGTATAAGATTTTTGGCGGTTTTATACAATAACTAAAACCATGAGACGTACACTTATTTATTCTTGGCGGAATAAATAATGGTGCTGCTTTTCTATATATAAAACTAGCTCAAAGCCTTTTATAGCAACGTAGTTAGCCCTTTATATATGCTAAAACATAGCACCGTCTATGGTTATCTTAAACGAACTGTGACCACATTTCAAGTATCGAAAAAGAAGTAATGACACGAGTATTGTTGTTTTTTTTGCAATATTTTTATCATATTTCAAGAGCGCATCTTCACTTACTGCTTGTAAGTATGGTGCGCTATTTTATTCTCTCTAACAACAACAGAGAGAAGGAATACAAATGACACTATTAATTGATGCAGTTATAACAAAACCAAATTTCGATGACATCCCCAATAAATTAAAAAAGATTCCACAGTGGGTTGTCTGGAATAGCCGAAAGCGTGAAAAAAAAGATGGAGGTTACTACCTATCCAAAGAGCCAGTAAGCATTAATAATGATTTCGGTTTTAAGTGGGATAACGAAAATAATCTATGTACCTTCCAAGAAGTGCAAACGGCTTATAACAATGGTAACTTCAACGGAATAGGATTCGTACTATTCCCAAAAGATAAATTAGTTTGTATAGACATTGATGATTTGGAAAATGTAAATGATTTACCACCTGAACTACACAATCTAACACTTCATTCATACGTTGAAAAATCACCTAGCGGGAATGGTTTACATTTATGGATTGAAGGAGAGAAACCAGAATGGGTCGGCACCAAACAAAATGGAATTGAATTTTTTGGTGGTCAAACAAAGTTCATCACTGTTACTGGAGACAAATTCAACAACGCTGCCATTATGTCTAATCAAAAATTGATTGATATGATTGCAGAACGATATTTTGAAAAACCTCAAAATAAAAGAAATGTACGACCAATAGGAAACGGCAATACATTAAACGATAGTGAATTATTAGCCAAAATGTTTGCGTCCAAAAACGGCAAGATCATTAGAAATCTTTGGGATGGAAATATAGAGGGCCATAACAACGACGATTCCAGTGCAGATATGGCACTTGCTAACCATTTAGCTTATTGGACAAATGGTGATTTCACACGTATTCACAACCTAATGTGGCAATCAGCGTTGGCAAGAGATAAGTGGACTAAACACCCTACTTACCTTGCAATGACAATCGAGAAGGCAGTAGCTAGCACTACAAATACTACACCTATTGTCCCTACACAAACAAAAGAGATACAGAAAGAAACAGTTACACTTGAACATGTTGAACTAGGTAACAAAAAGTCATGGTGGATAGAAAACGCAAATGGAACAAAATCGTTAAAACATAAAATTCTAGCAGAGGAAGTTTTGAAGGATTTTTTCATAGTGCGTTATCCAACAGCACACAGCGACTTATATTATTACAACAAGAAAAAAGGCATTTATGAGCAAGACACTTCAGGTAGACAGATAAACGCTATAATTCGAAGTAAAGACGATTTATCACGTTCACAGGTGAAAGAGGTTCACGAATACTTAGCTGATATGTCACCAGTAGTTAATAGTATTGCCCAAGATTATATCGCTGTAGAAAATGGCTTGTTAAACCTCTCTACTTTCGAGTTAGAGCCATTTAACCCTGGTGTATTTTTAATAAAAAAAATCCCAACTGCCTATAACCCTTATGCTTACAATGAATTTGTACAAAACACATTAAATAAAGTAACTGAAAATCATGAACCTAGCATCCGCAATATAGAAGAAATGTTTGCTTGTGTTATGTATCCAGAAGTATTAGTACCGAAAATGTTTTACCTATACGGACGCACTGCACATAACGGAAAATCATCTGTCCTAAATATGATTCACGAAACATTCGATAACAAAGGTGGCAACATCTCTGCTGTATCTCCACAAAGATTAGCCACAAACAATTTCGCTGGTTCTTCCATGTACGGTAAACTAGCAAATATTGTAGACGATCAACCAGACCAAGTTATTCAAGACAGTGGATTACTAAAGACAATTATTACTGGTGGTCGAATTGAAATTGAACGAAAAGGAAAAGATAGCGAAACTGTAAAAATGTCTACCGTTTGCATCACTGCAAGCAATTTTTATCCCAACTTCCGTGAAAGTGGGAATCAATTGAATAGAAGGCTACATATCATCCCATTCGAGCATAATTTTTCGAACGATCCGGATTGCATTTCTGATAAAGAAACAATGGAGATTCTGAAAAGTCAAAGTGCTAGGGAATATGTTTTGAAATTAGCGGTTACAGCATTAAAACGGATGTTATCAGCTGAAAATATTGCTCAAGATAACTTAACAAAAAATGAGAAATCAATTGAAGCAGCGCAATCCTTTGCAGAATACAGCGATCCACTAGCTGATTATTTCTTTGAATTCGACAAAGATTATTTTGAAAATCATGCTGGTAGCCGAGTCCTTCAAGATTATGAAAACTGGTGTAAAGATAATAGAGTCGCATATCCACTTGGCACAAGACGATTCAAAGAAGCCGTTTGTAACCAATACGACATGGAATGGAAAACAAAAAAAATAAAAATAAATGGTCAGTGGAAATCAGTAAAAGGTTTTAAAGCAAAGTAAAATAAAAATGGTAACCAAAACGGTAACCAAAATGGTAACCAAAATAGTAACCATCCAAACGCTTACTCTCTCAAGGGATAAGCGTTTTTTTGTGTGTTTTTTTAAAAATAAAAGGTAACCACATGAGTAACCACAGCGGGGCTTAGAGCCATAAGGATTTACTCTTTTATTTCTTCAAATGGTTACTAGGTTACCGTTATTTTTTCAGTTATTAAATTTAGGTGCGTTAACAAAGTCCTAATACTTAAGTAATAGGTATATTGTACATGTACCAAAATTTAATTAAAGTAAAAAAAATAGTAACCAGTAACCAAAATACACACAAAGCCTAGAAAGAGTAAGGTTTAAGGTGGTTACTGTGAGTTACTATATAGTAACCAAAATAGCGAAACCCCTTGTCCCTGTAGGGTTAGTGATGGTTACTACTTTTTATCTCATCAACAATAAAACAGTAACCACACACACCACCTGTGGGTTCTTGTGTATGCAAAAAAACACTTAGGGCCATTAACAGACCATAAGTGTTTCAAAATTCAATTCCATTTAAGTTCATTTAAGTAGCTTTCCAATTTAATTCGTTCAAGCTGTTTTAAGTCAAGGGGATTGACCATAAAATAACTTTCTTGGCCTACCTTAAACGAAAAATAATTCATATCTTTTAAAGCTCGGATTCTACGCCATGTAAAACAACTGAACGGTACAAGTATGTATTCTTCGTGTTCTGCAGCGCTTTCCATTAAATCCAGCAGATAGTAATGGAGATAATTTGATAATGATTTACTTAATACAGTTGGGTGCATACGATCTGGATTGTTGAACAAATATTTACGAGGGTCTTTTTCTTGATAATCGGTTGGATATAACTTGGCCATTTCTTTACCCCCTGTATCGGAATCTATATGGATTATATTGATAATTCCATTTCAGATACTTCGTATATTGTTGTAGCTTTTCTATTTCTGATTCTTCGAGTTCTGATTCAGGCAACATAAGATAACTTTTTGGGCCAACCTTAAATGAGAAGTAATTCTTTTTCTTTAAATAAACGATTCTTTTTCCTGATAAGCATTCATTGGGTATAATTATTTGATTTTTATGAGTTGCTAACATATCCATTTGTTCAAGTGCTGCAGCATAAAGAAAATTTGAAAATGAATCACTTATATGTGCTGGTGTTGCAATTCTTGTAAAAAGATATAAAAAGGCTCGTGGATCTCTTTTTCGATAATCATGCGGATACAATTTTTTCATTTCCTAAATTAAGTAACTTTTTATTTGTCTTTTAAACAATCGTTTTATGTTCATTTGATATTTATCAATATAATACACATCAACAATATTACCTTAATTTAAAAATCGATTAAGTGCTCCTACGATAGCTCCACGAGGGGCTTCTTTTAAAACACGGCGCAGAAATTAAAAACATATTAATGATATTTATCAATATAATACACATCAACAATATTACCTTAATATGGAATATGTATTGAAAGGGGTTTATTTGTTTTCTAAGGCTTCTTTAATTCGTATTTCATGTCTGTTTAGGTATCTTCTATGTTCATATTCTAAATGTGAAATGTCACTTTCTTGAATTGCTTTGGAACGTATCCACCTTTGTCGAAAAGTAAATTTTCAATTAAAAGTGATTGTGTTTTCCAAGTGGAATATTCATCGAACTCTTTTTTTAGATAGGTTTCTTCTTTTCTAATTCGAGCGAGTATCGGTATGGAAATAAAGACAAATGGAGGATGTTCATGAATATGTATTGAAAGGGGTTTATTTGTTTTCTAAGGCTTCTTGAGGACTCACTAGCTCGCTACGCTGCCGAAAAGGACTTAGAGCTAGTTTTATATACAGAAAAGGTTACAACCCGTAAAAATGACCGTATAGAGCTTCAAAATGCAATGAAAGCTGCTACAAGTGGTGACGTATTTGTTGTTTTTATGCTTTCCAGCTGTAAGGCTTCACATATTTTCTCTAAATGTTCAATCGACAATCGATCAACATAACCTCGACACAGGTTAG
>NZ_LGCI01000013.1 GCF_001281525.1 Lysinibacillus macroides
ACGGCAATACATTAAACGATAGTGAATTATTAGCCAAAATGTTTGCGTCCAAAAACGGCAAGATCATTAGAAATCTTTGGGATGGAAATATAGAGGGCCATAACAACGACGATTCCAGTGCAGATATGGCACTTGCTAACCATTTAGCTTATTGGACAAATGGTGATTTCACACGTATTCACAACCTAATGTGGCAATCAGCGTTGGCAAGAGATAAGTGGACTAAACACCCTACTTACCTTGCAATGACAATCGAGAAGGCAGTAGCTAGCACTACAAATACTACACCTATTGTCCCTACACAAACAAAAGAGATACAGAAAGAAACAGTTACACTTGAACATGTTGAACTAGGTAACAAAAAGTCATGGTGGATAGAAAACGCAAATGGAACAAAATCGTTAAAACATAAAATTCTAGCAGAGGAAGTTTTGAAGGATTTTTTCATAGTGCGTTATCCAACAGCACACAGCGACTTATATTATTACAACAAGAAAAAAGGCATTTATGAGCAAGACACTTCAGGTAGACAGATAAACGCTATAATTCGAAGTAAAGACGATTTATCACGTTCACAGGTGAAAGAGGTTCACGAATACTTAGCTGATATGTCACCAGTAGTTAATAGTATTGCCCAAGATTATATCGCTGTAGAAAATGGCTTGTTAAACCTCTCTACTTTCGAGTTAGAGCCATTTAACCCTGGTGTATTTTTAATAAAAAAAATCCCAACTGCCTATAACCCTTATGCTTACAATGAATTTGTACAAAACACATTAAATAAAGTAACTGAAAATCATGAACCTAGCATCCGCAATATAGAAGAAATGTTTGCTTGTGTTATGTATCCAGAAGTATTAGTACCGAAAATGTTTTACCTATACGGACGCACTGCACATAACGGAAAATCATCTGTCCTAAATATGATTCACGAAACATTCGATAACAAAGGTGGCAACATCTCTGCTGTATCTCCACAAAGATTAGCCACAAACAATTTCGCTGGTTCTTCCATGTACGGTAAACTAGCAAATATTGTAGACGATCAACCAGACCAAGTTATTCAAGACAGTGGATTACTAAAGACAATTATTACTGGTGGTCGAATTGAAATTGAACGAAAAGGAAAAGATAGCGAAACTGTAAAAATGTCTACCGTTTGCATCACTGCAAGCAATTTTTATCCCAACTTCCGTGAAAGTGGGAATCAATTGAATAGAAGGCTACATATCATCCCATTCGAGCATAATTTTTCGAACGATCCGGATTGCATTTCTGATAAAGAAACAATGGAGATTCTGAAAAGTCAAAGTGCTAGGGAATATGTTTTGAAATTAGCGGTTACAGCATTAAAACGGATGTTATCAGCTGAAAATATTGCTCAAGATAACTTAACAAAAAATGAGAAATCAATTGAAGCAGCGCAATCCTTTGCAGAATACAGCGATCCACTAGCTGATTATTTCTTTGAATTCGACAAAGATTATTTTGAAAATCATGCTGGTAGCCGAGTCCTTCAAGATTATGAAAACTGGTGTAAAGATAATAGAGTCGCATATCCACTTGGCACAAGACGATTCAAAGAAGCCGTTTGTAACCAATACGACATGGAATGGAAAACAAAAAAAATAAAAATAAATGGTCAGTGGAAATCAGTAAAAGGTTTTAAAGCAAAGTAAAATAAAAATGGTAACCAAAACGGTAACCAAAATGGTAACCAAAATAGTAACCATCCAAACGCTTACTCTCTCAAGGGATAAGCGTTTTTTTGTGTGTTTTTTTAAAAATAAAAGGTAACCACATGAGTAACCACAGCGGGGCTTAGAGCCATAAGGATTTACTCTTTTATTTCTTCAAATGGTTACTAGGTTACCGTTATTTTTTCAGTTATTAAATTTAGGTGCGTTAACAAAGTCCTAATACTTAAGTAATAGGTATATTGTACATGTACCAAAATTTAATTAAAGTAAAAAAAATAGTAACCAGTAACCAAAATACACACAAAGCCTAGAAAGAGTAAGGTTTAAGGTGGTTACTGTGAGTTACTATATAGTAACCAAAATAGCGAAACCCCTTGTCCCTGTAGGGTTAGTGATGGTTACTACTTTTTATCTCATCAACAATAAAACAGTAACCACACACACCACCTGTGGGTTCTTGTGTATGCAAAAAAACACTTAGGGCCATTAACAGACCATAAGTGTTTCAAAATTCAATTCCATTTAAGTTCATTTAAGTAGCTTTCCAATTTAATTCGTTCAAGCTGTTTTAAGTCAAGGGGATTGACCATAAAATAACTTTCTTGGCCTACCTTAAACGAAAAATAATTCATATCTTTTAAAGCTCGGATTCTACGCCATGTAAAACAACTGAACGGTACAAGTATGTATTCTTCGTGTTCTGCAGCGCTTTCCATTAAATCCAGCAGATAGTAATGGAGATAATTTGATAATGATTTACTTAATACAGTTGGGTGCATACGATCTGGATTGTTGAACAAATATTTACGAGGGTCTTTTTCTTGATAATCGGTTGGATATAACTTGGCCATTTCTTTACCCCCTGTATCGGAATCTATATGGATTATATTGATAATTCCATTTCAGATACTTCGTATATTGTTGTAGCTTTTCTATTTCTGATTCTTCGAGTTCTGATTCAGGCAACATAAGATAACTTTTTGGGCCAACCTTAAATGAGAAGTAATTCTTTTTCTTTAAATAAACGATTCTTTTTCCTGATAAGCATTCATTGGGTATAATTATTTGATTTTTATGAGTTGCTAACATATCCATTTGTTCAAGTGCTGCAGCATAAAGAAAATTTGAAAATGAATCACTTATATGTGCTGGTGTTGCAATTCTTGTAAAAAGATATAAAAAGGCTCGTGGATCTCTTTTTCGATAATCATGCGGATACAATTTTTTCATTTTTTCGTTTTTCCTTTTTTGATTTTTTTCGTTTTCAAAAAAAATTTTAAAAAAGATAACGTCGATTTTTTTTGAAAACGTCGTTAAGAAATTTAGTTCGATTCGGTTCAAAAATTTATAACGGATTTCGGATGATTAAGAAAATTTTTTTCAAAAAGTTGCGACGGTAAAAAGGTTTGTCCGGCGCAGAAATTAAAAACATATTAATGATATTTATCAATATAATACACATCAACAATATTACCTTAATATGGAATATGTATTGAAAGGGGTTTATTTGTTTTCTAAGGCTTCTTTAATTCGTATTTCATGTCTGTTTAGGTATCTTCTATGTTCATATTCTAAATGTGAAATGTCACTTTCTTGAATTGCTTTGGGAACGTATCCACCTTTGTCGAAAAGTAAATTTTCAATTAAAAGTGATTGTGTTTTCAAAGTGGAATATTCATCGAACTCTTTTTTTAGATAGGTTTCTTCTTTTCTAATTCGAGCGAGTTTAAGTAGTCTGTATAACTGAACAAATGAGTATTTTACTAATTCATCATAAGGAAGGAATAGTTTGCTTAGGTCAGTATCATCGTACTTCTCAAGACGAGGATTTCTAGTTTTAATTTTTTCCATATTTCTTTCCGGATTTAATGGAGCACCACAAGTAGAACATTTTATATTTTCTTCAGAGTTTAAATTCAATGAGTAACAATAAACACATAATTTTTCCATACTACCGAACCTCCTTTATTGGGACTCAATTTCGAGTAATTCACTTATGCTTTCCAGCTGTAAGGCTTCACATATTTTCTCTAAATGTTCAATCGACAATCGATCAACATAACCTCGACACAGGTTAGAAATAGCATTTGGTCTTACATCTGCTAATTCCGCTAATTGAGATTGAGTCATGTTGCGTTCAATTAACAGTTCTTTTAATTTAATTTTTATTTTTTTCATTAGATATACCCTTTCTTTTCTCTGTGGTTTTTCTATATTCTATTATATCGTTTTAGTGTTATTATTAAAACCCTATTTGACTATATAACGCATAAGCGATAAAATGATAATTAAGATAAAAGGAAGGGGTTTTAATAATGAATTTTGCTTTAGTATCTTTTGCATTTAATGGCGGTTTATATTTTGAGCGACAAGTTTTATTTAAAACTAATGTAGAAGGGTTGGTATGGGGAGATATTGTTGTAGTAAAAAGCAAAGGCAAAAAGAAAAGAAAGGGATTAGGGGTTTTTGTGAAATACGTCGAAGAAAACCGATACCCTGAAAAAGAACCAGGGGTGTTGTTAAAAAAAGCGAGAACAAATGTCCTTAGGAAAACTATGAAAAAACGAATTAGGTTGTTTGAAGATGTACAAGTGTCTGATTCTATTTGTAAAAGGTACCGAGGAAGATTTAAAGGTAACGAAGGTTTGAGTGATAAAGAGGTCAGAGTGAAAATTATTCGTAATTTAAGTGTAGCAGCTTATAGAATTCCACCAAAAAAGAATATAAGAAAAAATGTAAATTGTTATTTCTTCGGAGACATGATAATCGTGTTAAAAGATAATAACGTAATAAATATTAAACGACATGATATAAAGGTTAAATGGGTTCGACCTAAATTACTTATAGAAATAGCAGAGAAACAAATAAAAGCAAAAAAAGCTACCGGTGCAACGGCAGCTCTTAAGAAAAAAAAGTAAAACTACTGTAATTTTAACTGTTATGATGAAAATGGGAAAGAGGTAGGCTGTGAGACGATTCGAAATACATTTTTGTGATACATAGTTCATCTTGATTCGTCTCATGCTCTGTTGATTAAATCTTAACAGTGAAAAGGACGGTTATATTATGTACATGGGGAATTACTACGAGTTTGATGCAAATGAGTGATCTGTATTACGATAAAAAAACAAAAACATTAGTTAGTGTATATGACTATGATGTAGTCAGGTTTGAACACAGA
>NZ_LGCI01000012.1 GCF_001281525.1 Lysinibacillus macroides
TTAATTCTCGTCGCGTTTCCGTACTCATTTCATGCACAGTTTCACCGCAACACAAACAGACCTGCTCTTCTTCGGATAAACGATAATGAATCGTTTCCGTAGGCAAGTTTTCAAGTTTCGCATCTCGTTGTCCTACATACTTCTTTCGATTATACGTAATCGTTTCAAGCGTAGGTTCTTCCACTTTTACATCCGCTGTGATTTCAGCTTCATTAAAAAGAGATAGTTCGATTTGATCCGGATTTGTTTTTTCACTAGATGTCCCGAATCTCTTTTGTTGGCTTAGTCGGAATTGTTCTTCCAACCATTTTACTTTTGCCTCTAGGACTTCTTTTTGTTTTTCTAAATCCGCATTTTTTGCTGCGAGTTCTTCAATTGTATCTTGTAGTTCATGCGTATTTTTTTCCATGAAAATAGAATACCATAAAGAGAGGTGACATGGATTGTCAACTCTCTTTAAATGATAAATTTTGCATCCATTTTTTGATGTGCTTGTTTTTGTTCTAATGGAAGTCCATCAAGCAACCAATTTAATTGGCGAGGACTAATGCATTGAGGGTTGGATGTTTGTTCGTCTGGCCATTGAAAAATGCCTTTTTCAAGACGGCGATAATACAACCAAAACCCATTATGATCCCAATGGAGAATCTTTAACTTATCTCGTTTGCGATTACAGAAGACAAATAGATTGGAAGAGAAAGGATCCAGTTGAAAACTCATTTGAACAATCGCTGCCAATCCATCGATCGACTTTCGCAAATCTGTTGAACCCGTCGCTAAATAGACTCGTTCAATGGGTGTTTTACTTAACANCATTGAAAAATGCCTTTTTCAAGACGGCGATAATACAACCAAAACCCATTATGATCCCAATGGAGAATCTTTAACTTATCTCGTTTGCGATTACAGAAGACAAATAGATTGGAAGAGAAA
>NZ_LGCI01000015.1 GCF_001281525.1 Lysinibacillus macroides
CCAGAGTGGATCCTGAGTACGGCGGAACACGTGAAATTCCGTCGGAATCCGGGAGGACCATCTCCCAAGGCTAAATACTACCTAGTGACCGATAGTGAACCAGTACCGTGAGGGAAAGGTGAAAAGCACCCCGGGAGGGGAGTGAAAGAGATCCTGAAACCGTGTGCCTACAAGTAGTTAGAGCCCGTTAATGGGTGATAGCGTGCCTTTTGTAGAATGAACCGGCGAGTTACGATTACGTGCAAGGTTAAGCTGTAGAAGGCGGAGCCGCAGCGAAAGCGAGTCTGAATAGGGCGAAGTAGTACGTGGTCGTAGACCCGAAACCAGGTGATCTACCCATGTCCAGGGTGAAGGTAAGGTAACACTTACTGGAGGCCCGAACCCACGCACGTTGAAAAGTGCGGGGATGAGGTGTGGGTAGCGGAGAAATTCCAATCGAACCTGGAGATAGCTGGTTCTCTCCGAAATAGCTTTAGGGCTAGCCTCGTGATGAGAATACTGGAGGTAGAGCACTGTTTGGACGAGGGGGCCATCCCGGTTTACCGAATTCAGACAAACTCCGAATGCCAGATATTTATACACGGGAGTCAGACTGCGAGTGATAAGANGTAGAGCACTGTTTGGACGAGGGGGCCATCCCGGTTTACCGAATTCAGACAAACTCCGAATG
>NZ_LGCI01000010.1:0-16542 GCF_001281525.1 Lysinibacillus macroides
TAGTTGGCACCTTGCCCATTACTTAAAAGCACAATGTAAAAAAGTCTTACCCCATCTTCAAACAGCGATTTATATGCTCAACGCGCGTAAAGTAGCTCGCTTTAAAAAGGGCTACGATACATTACCGAAGAACGACAAAGTAGACGCCTGGGTTATTGCGGATCATCTACGCTTTGGACGATTGCCACATGAAATGCAAGAAACCTTAATTTACGATGCCCTGCGTCGTTTAACACGTACGCGCTTCCATTTAGTTCATGAAATTGCGCGTAATAAAACATACATGTTAAATCAACTGTACTTAAAATTTAGCGGCTTACGCCAAGATAATCCGTTCTCTGATACATTCGGTGCGACAAGCATCGCCGTCATTGAAGAACTGGACCCTGGTATCATCGCTGAAATGCCTTTGGAGGAGCTGGTCGAGTTCCTACAAGAAAAAGGTAAAAACCGTTTTGCGGAGCCTGAGGAGATGGCGAAATATCTCAAGCAGCTCGCTCGTAATTCGTACCGTTTAGATAAAATAATGGCCGATCCGGTTAATCTTTCTTTATCCGTGATTTTAAGCACCATTCAACACATGGAAACCCAAGTAAAGCGGTTAGATAAGGAAATCGAACGCATGATGAAAGGTATTCCACAAACATTAACTTCGGTAAAAGGCATCGGTCCCGTGTACGCAGCGGGTTTAATCGCAGAGATTGGGGATATTCATCGTTTTGATGATCACCACGCTTTAGCGAAATACGCAGGTTTCGTATGGACACAGTATCAGTCAGGCGAGTATGAAGCCGAGGATACCAGCCGTATGCGAACCGGCAATAAGTATTTACGCTATTATCTTGTACAAGCTTCAGACGCCATACGAAAACATGACACCGAATATAAAGCCTTTTATCAAAAGAAATATCAAGAAGTAACCAAGCATCAACACAAACGCGCTCTCGTCTTAACCGCTAGAAAAC
Source organism: Lysinibacillus macroides (assembly GCF_001281525.1). Taxonomy (GTDB): domain Bacteria; phylum Bacillota; class Bacilli; order Bacillales_A; family Planococcaceae; genus Lysinibacillus; species Lysinibacillus macroides. The sequence goes on from NZ_LGCI01000010.1 coordinate 966, forward strand.
TTGTACGGCTCGTGCATTCGCTACTACGCACGAAACAGCTGTACACGCCCAAAGAAGAAAGGAGAGAATAACGAACACTTTCTCGCTTTTCTTTAGTTAATTTGCAACTTCCATTTTTTAACTTTTTAAGTTGGAAAACGTGAGGTTTATTTGAGTGCGCCTTAAAGTGGCGATGAATAAGCTTTCGCACTTAGGAATTTCCAATTTTGATGTTTTTTATGGTTGACATTTCACCACTGGGCTAAATTGTCCAAGCTTCAATTTCCTTACGACAGTCCATTAACTTTTTATACGTTCCGATTTCATTGATTAATTCCTGATGTGTACCCTTTTGAACAAGCTTTCCATTGGCTAATACTAGAATTTGGTCTGCATGTTCAATTGTTTTTAAACGATGGGCAATCACAATTAATGTTTTTCCAGCCACTAATTCATTAATAGCTGCTTGAATGAGATGTTCATTTTCTGATCCATGCTGGCTGTTGCCTTATCTAAAATAACAATTGGTGCATCCTTCACAATAGAACGAGCAATGGAAATTCGCTGCTTTTCACCTCCTGATAATATAGCTCCTGCTTCTCCGACCTGCGTATGATAGCCATAATAAAGCTCTGACATTGCGCTTTTCGAGCCGCTTCATATACCTTCCTCATCTGTTGCGTCTGGCTTCCCAAAACGAATATTATTGATGATTGTGTCATTAAATAAATAGACGTTTTGAAACACAATACTAATATGACTTAATAGCGAATCTGTGGTCATCTCCTTAATTGGTTGCTGTCCAATGAAGATGCCTCCTTGCTGCACATCATAAAATCGTGCTATTAAGTGACAGATCGTTGATTTACCAGATCCTGATGGTCCAACAAAAGCTATAAATTGCCCTTCTGGAATCGCTAAATGAATGTTCTTTAATACAACTGGCGCATCCTGACTATATTGAAAAGATACATTTTTTAATTCAATAGCTAGTGATTCTGACAGTGAGACGGATTGCGTGACATTCAGTAATTCTTCAAGTATTAAAAATTGCTGAACAATATCTACAGCGTATCGGATTTTTTACATTATTTGTAAATGTTGCAAGCGGCTCTATAATATCTATTGAAAGGAGAAGACATAAAATATACTCGGTTGGTGTAAGCTCACCTGTTGTATATAAATACAAGCCTAACGGTAAGGTTCCGATTAATAATGACGGCAAAATAGCGAAAATCAAGCTTAATGTTTTAACCAAGCTATTAAACCAATTCATCGTATACTCCCTAAAATTTACTACAGCTAGTTCAAACTTCGTATAGAAATGACTGGTTTGATTGAATGTTTTGATAACCTCTAATCCTTCTGAGTATTCTACTCGCACACTATTTACATAATTATTGGCCTCCATAATAAGGACCATAATTTTTATTCAAAGATTTTAGAGCAACTAGAAATGGTAGCAATGCAAATGGCAAGGTAATGAGTGAGATCATCGCCATTCTCCAATCAATCATAAATAAGTAAACAAAAATAGTGAAAGGCGATAAAGGTAATTCAATCGTTTCAACCTGATCAATGACTAAATTTTTTAATTTACCAATACACTCATTTACTATCTTGCCTAAAGGTAGCTTTGTCATTTTTGAAGTTAAACGTAAGCAAATGTTTTCTAAAACTGTATAGGCTGCATCATGAACAACCGTCATTGCAAAGCCAAAAAGAATATGTTTCGCCACAAAGCCTGCTATACTGACAGTGGCCCCAAAATAAAATAAGTTGAATTGTCACTGTTTCATGAAAGAAACAATCTAGGATGTTAAAAACCCCAAAGTAAGGGATAATGCCAGCAAACATACTAACAATTCCAAGCCCTATTGCTGTAATTACTTAGGGACGATTATTTTCTGTAAACTGCCATGTATACACTAGCCAGTTTCCGTTCATTTGAATGTCCTCCTCAAAAAAAATACAACTGATAATCATTATCAATTGTATTAAAAATTAACATATTCAATTTTTATCTTCTACTCTATTCGGATACTTTTAATCCATTTAGTGCTTAAGCTGTTTTCGATAGTTTAATGGTGTCATTCCTTTTTCTCGCTTAAAAATTTCTGAAAACTTACTAGGGTTTTTATAGCCCACCTTTTCCGCAATCGTTAAAATAGCATCATCTGTTGTAGCAAGCAATCGACTTGCCTGATATACGCGACATTTTTGTATATACGCTGTAATCGACATTCCATACGTTAGCTTAAAATTTTTCTTTAAAGAGGATTCCTTGCATTGAAATACTTTACATAAATCATTTAATGTTAATGATGAATCATAGTGACTGACAATATAATGTGCTACTTGCTTCATCGTTTCATAATTTTTATTCTCTATATAATCAGATATAATGCTATACTTTTCCAACGGTAATGAGGAAATTATGTACAACGCTTCTAATATTTTGATTTTTAAATAGGAAAAATCATATTTTAATGGGCTATCCATTAAATCTTGAAATAAATGACGAATAGGCGTTGAACCACAATCCATCACACAAAATTTAGTGCTTGCAATATTTTCCACCACTTTTTGTAAATCAATTTGATGCGTAACCAAAGCCGCCATTGTGCTTCTCCCTAAGTTGTTAAGATCTACAGTTAAAGTGATTCCTTTAAAAAAATTCGAGGGGATATGAAAATCTTCAAACGTTTCATCTAACAATGTCACAAGAATTTCATGGGGATTTAAAAAAATTCTCTTCCCTTTTTTCGAATCACATTCTATACGGCCCTCATAGCAATAGTTAATGGAGAGTAGCGGGGAATGTGTAAAACGTTGTTCATCAAAATCTTGTGCTTCAAAATCGTTAAATGTGATAGATATCCCATCAAATACCTCGATAAAATGCATACTTCCCTTTCTATTTTCACCCACCATCTCAAAAAAAATAGATTCTTTTTCTTTTTGAGATGGCTTAAACGAATTTATTTTATGAAATGTCTCAAATTTCATTGTTACCTCTCCAATCTCAATATAGTCCCCTCTAAAGAATTAATACCACAAAAGTCTATAAAGGCAATTAAGCAGAAATAATTCTTGAGTAAAGAGGGATAAAGACTCGATAAACAAGTATTTATTTTCCCTCTATTTGTAGGTATTTACAGGCTCAATCTACAAATAAAACAAGCACTAGGAATTGTGTAAATAATGATGAATTAACTCCTCTACTTGCGTTTTTAATGCCTGATTAGCATAGCGTAGCACTTCATCGCTGCCTGCAGTAGCAATCTGCACCTCGCTAAAATAGTCATCTATCCGATGCCAACCTACTAAGCGAATTTTTTGTTTAGCAAGCTGACCCTTGACATCGAAATAATCTTTGTGTAACTGCTTTAATAATCTATCTATAGAGGGTAAAAAAATGCGCTTCATTTTAAAATGCTCTGCCACTATGGTATCGTGTCTCAATGATCTTACTGCTAAATCCAGTAGTAAATACTGATGCAATAAACGCTGCTGCTCTCGATTAAGCATCTCCATCGCCTTCTATATACGCCGCATCAATATAACTGAGTGGAATCGACTTTGTGACAGTGTCTGTTACTAGTAGCAGTTCCTTATCATTGATCGCTTGGATGATGCCGCTCCATTGCCTATAGCGACCATACTCCCAAACCGTTAACAGAATGTAGTGATGCTGCGTTAAAGCACGTGTTATCGTTTGCTGTAATTCTTCCAGCTCCCACTCCGCACGTTCACGTTGTGGCTCCATCAAGCGCTCCTGTCGCCATATTTTCAATAGCATTTGATGTTCTGGTAGCATCATTGCTGTCCATTTTACCATGCCTCTATCTTTCATACTTTGTTCACTCCTTATGCTAAATGCCCACCAACTAAACGATTGCGTGCTACTGCTGTACCTGCCTTTGTGTAGGATGCTGCTCGTAATATAGCTGTAGCCCCATGCTTGCTACGAATCGCATCCATTACATGACCAACTGCCCGCCGTTGTTCCTTCCGTTCATCCAATAAATCTAGCTGCATACTGCATTCGGGTTCCATGTTTGTCAATCTTACAGATAATTGACGTATAGGCTCCCCGATAAAATATTGATCAAGCAAAGCCAAGCAGGCTTTATACATCACCATCGTTTCATTTGTAGGTTCCTCAATGGTGAGCGAGCGATGAAAGCCTTTTGTTTGCGTATGATGGCAGTAGGAAAGCCCTAGACTAATCGTACACCCAACATACCCAGCTTCCCTTGTACGACGCATCACATCCTCACACATTTCCAGTAGTACAACAGCAATAGCTTTACGGGTATAATAGCCCTTTCCTAGTGTTTGACCTTTGCTAAAGCTTAATGCAGCATCTGTTGCAAATGATTCCTCTAATATAGAAAAATCAAGTCCCCAGGCATGATTATAATATTGGCTACCCATCACACCAAAGCGTTTTTCTAATACAGATCGATCTGCATGAGCTAATTCACCAACTGTTTGAATACCCATTGTGTTTAAATGTGTCTCCACCTGCTTGCCAATCCCCCACATCTTAGATAATGGCTTTACTGGCCAAAGCTTAGTTGGCACATCTGCATAGGTCCATTTCGCAAAGCCTGATTGTTTTGCTTCTAAATCTAATGCTAATTTAGCCATTAGCATATTCGGGCCCATCCCAATCATAGCTGGAATGCGAAATTGTTCATAAATGGCCTCCCGTATCATTATTGCGACATGCTCAGGTGAGCCCCAAAGCTGCTTGGTTCCTGTAATATCAACAAAGCTTTCATCCACACTATACACATAGATCGCCTCAGGAGGAACAAACTGGGCAATTAAGCGTGTAATCGCCATCGACATTTCCAAAAAAAAGGTCATTTTTGGTTCAAATAACTTAATAGCTGGATGCCTTGGAATTTCATAGCGCCTATTACCTGTTTGAATATGAAATTTTTCTTTCATTATTGGTGAAGCAGCTAGCACAATACTGCCTGGGTGTTCCAGATTCCCAATAATGGCAATGGGCTCTTTTAATACATCCAATCCCTCTAGCATAGCGATACAGCTTGCATAGAAACACTTCATATCAATACATAAAATATCTTTATGGGGAAAATCTTTCGTATTCATATAATCCCTGACTCTCGCTGTAAAATAGGAAGAACTGCCAAAACATTATGAATTTTAAATGTACGCTTCGCAGACCGTGTAAAGCAAAAGGCCGTAAAAGAATCTCCTGTTATTTTGGTAATTTTTACACGCCTTTTCGTAATAATCCCTGATTGAGCAAGATACATAATATTCACTATTTGATGACGCTGCATCGCTTTTATTAATGCTTCTCTCATCTCGATGACTCCTTTCCACTTCCATATTTAAGAACAAACGTTTGTACACCTATTATACGAACATACGATCTAAAATAGAAGTGGTAATTTTTAGCTATTTTTAAGGAGTTCAGGCTCTTTACCTTAGCTAGCGTTGACTTCCATTCTGTCAAGGTAAATTTTCTAAGAGCATCTGTCCTTACGGTAAAATGATGTTTGTCACTGCTCTTAGCATTTGTTTATGTTAAACAAGGGGCATTAAAAAAGTAGAGCTCCGCTATAGACATTCATATAAATATGTCTTTTATAGATGCCACATTAACGTTGCTCCAATCAATAACGCCTTTTAAAATGAATATAGGTTTTATTATAAAATAATCCAGACAATAAGGTACTAAATAAAAGAATAAGCCGTATATTCGATTGAAAAAATCGTCATATACGGCTTATTTTTATCATTCAAACTTACGATTGTCTCAGACACTAGACTCAAATGACATTCCTTTTTCACGCACTAATTTATGTAAATTAATCAATAATATATCTATTTCTTTTTCCGTGCCTATACTTATTCTTAATTTATCTGCCAATCTTGGTTGATCGAAATATCTAATAAATATATTTGGCTCAGCCAAATAATCGTAAATAGCTTTTGCCTCTAAGCCATTGTTCGGTTTACATAATAAAAAGTTTGCATTTTGACCATAAATATCAAAGCCTAAATTAACCAATTCATGTCCTAATCTTGTTCTGGTGCTTTTCACTTTTTCGAGATTATGATTAAAATACGCTCTATCCTTTAGCCCTTCTTCTGCTAGTAATTGTGTAATCGTATTAATGTTATAGGAGTCTTTAATTTTATCAAGAATGGATATGATATCTTTGGAGGCAAAGCAGTAACCAAGCCTTATACCACACAATGAATAAGATTTAGAGAGAGTTCGAAGCACAATCAGATTAGGATACGTTTTTATTAGCTGTAAGCAAGATGAATTTTCGTCTGCAAAGTCTATATATGCTTCATCTAAAATGACCAGTCCTTTAAATTGATTTAGTATAAATTTTATTTTTTCCACAGACAATAAGATACCAGTAGGTGCATTGGGATTTACAATAACTATACCTGCTGCTTTTTTTGAACTACTCAATATTTTATCAACATCAATTGAAAAATCTTCTTCAGTATCAATACATATAGTATTTACATCGTGAATTTTAGCAACTGTTTCATATAGCGTATAAGTAGGATACGGTATTATTACTGAGCTATTTTCCTCAAAAAAACCCCTAAATAGTAAAGAAATGATTTCATCTGATCCATTCCCACAAAAAATATTTTCTACATCAATATCATAAATGTTTGCAATGCATTCTCGAAGTGAATCACTTTTCGCATTAGGATAGAACCTTAATTGATCAAAATTAAAATCCTTAAAATAATCCTTAATTTTAGGAGATGGTGGATATGGATTTTCATTTGAATTTAATTTGATAAGGTCATTGTTCCAGGTAGGTTGAAACCCTGATACATAGCCTTCTAAAGTTTGCAAATGTTTTCTTTCAAGCATATGTTGTTCCCCGCCTATAAAATAATTTTAAAATTCAGATTAAGTGTAATCCCCATTATTCTAAATATTTTAAACCTTCTATACATTCATACATTATTTTATATAGAATTAATTGTCAATTATTATTTCAAAAGGAATATTTATAAAAGTAAGAGGAGAAGCTTTTGTCTGATCATTTATTTTTTAGTTACCCTCAAATGAATGAGGAGGCTTTTACTGTCTGGCTGTTCCAGCTTCCTAATAATTACGAGATGTTTGTATAAAAGCACTCATATCACCTCAGACTCTGATTAAGTGCTATATATTCATGTAAATTATTTGATAGCGTTGCATTGCTTTTATGAACTATGCTCTCATCTCGATAACTTCTCCCTATAAATAGAACTAAAGGTCGTAAATAGAGGCAGTAATTTTTATAAAATCCACCATTTTATGAAAATTATGAATAGAATTTTATGGAATGTCCCATCCTACTTGTAAATTAACAAAGGATGAGGAAGTGTTACAATGCTAAAAGAAAATCTAGCATCATTACCATTTCAGGAGATTTTTAAGCTTTGGTCACAACTTAGTGTGAATCATGGCTATATCGCTTCAAGCCATGCTTTTTTTCAGCATACGCGCGATAAAAATTTAAAGATGGTAATTTTAGAATTTATACAATGCTTAAAAGAGGACAATAAACAGCTCACATTATTATTGCAGGACAGTGGTGTGCTTGCCCCCACCGCATCGCTGACAGCTAGTAAAATCAAGCTAACGGATATTCGGGGTAAAACAATCATTCATGATAGTGATATTAGTGCTATTTTATCCATGAATATTGCCGCTTCTGTGATTGCTGTCAGCCAAGCTTTGGAAATGGCCACTAAGAAGAAGCACCTTACCAAATATTGTGAGCTTCATATGCGCTATGCACTTCTGGGAGCGAAGCTAATTGAGCTAAGCCAAAAGAAGGGCTGGCTATTAGCACCCACACAATAAAAAGAAGCGTCCGTTTTCAAGAACGGACGCTTCCTTTTTAAGTTATGATCGACTTCTGACAAACAATAGCTTGTACCACTGATTTACTAGGAAAGGTAACACTGATAGGCTATAAATCAAGGCGAGCTGTGCTGTTGTTAATGGGGCAACCTCAAAGACTGTTGTGAGCATTGGCATTAATAAAACCGCATGTAAGCTTAACACACCGATTAAAAAGGCAAGCCAGGTATATTTATTGGAAAATACACCAATGGCAAATATAGATTCTTTAGACCGGGAATTAAAGCCATGCACTAATCTCGATAAACATAAGGTTGTAAAGGCCATTGTACTTGCGGTTAATGTGTCCCCTGTCGATAAGCCAATTTGAAAAGCAATAATGGTTGAAATGGCAATTAAAATCCCTTCAAGCACCACCTGTGTTGTAAATGCTTTGTTTAATAAAGGTGTATGAATATTTCGAGGCTTGTCCTTCATCGTTTTCTTATTATTTGGCTCTAAGCCGATTGCAATGGCTGGTAGACTATCCGTTAATAAGTTGATGAATAATAGATGGACAGGTGCAAAAGGCACAGGTAAGCCTAACACCGTTGCATATAACACGACAAAGATAGCACCTGCATTGCCAGATAATAAGAACAGAATAGCATTTTTAATATTTGTATAAATACTACGGCCATTGGCGATTGCCTTGACAATCGTTGAAAAGTTATCGTCTATTAAAATCATGGAGGAGGCATCCTTTGCAACCTCTGTGCCTGTTACACCCATTGCCACACCAATATCTGCCTGCTTCAGGGCAGGTCCATCATTGACGCCATCGCCTGTCATTGCCACAACATGTCCCTTATCCTGCCATGCTTTAACAATGCGAATTTTTTGTGCAGGTGTGACACGAGCATAGACCGTATAATCCTGTACTTTCTCTTGCAGCTCTCGATCTGTTAAAGCCTCAAGTGCATGTCCTTCAATCGCTTCTGCTGGGTCTTGTAAAATACCAATTTGTTGTGCGATAGCTGTTGCTGTAATTTTATGATCTCCTGTAATCATCACTGGCTTAATGCCTGCATCGATGCAGCTTGCAACTGCCGCTTTGGATTCTTTTCTTGGCGGGTCCATCATCGCGATTAAGCCAATAAAAATTAAATCCCGTTCAGCACTATTATTGATGATTTGCTGCGGAGCTACCTCTTTGTAGGCAATAGCTAGCACTCTTAAGCCATTTCTTGAAAAATCACGATTCACTGCCTCAATTTTTTGGCGATGCTGTGCTGTCATTTCAAAAATGCCTGTTGATGTTTTCATTTTTGTTACTTTAGACAAAAGGACATCTAGTGCACCCTTCGTAATCATAATGGATTGCTTGTCCATCTGATTCACTGTACTCATCAGCTTTCTTTCAGAGTCAAAAGGAACTTCAGCCTGTCTAGGATACTGCGCTCGTATCTGTATTTCATCCAAACCGTATTGTTTCCCTAATTTCACAAGGGCAATTTCCGTAGGGTCACCGATTTCTTTCTGATCACGCTCAACAGCATCACTACATAACAGTGCCTTTACCATCAGCTCTTTTTCCACTGTATTCGTTGGATTTAACCAATCATATGGAATCTTTTTTTGATCCACAAAAACCTCTTGTACCACCATTTTATTTTCCGTCAATGTCCCTGTTTTATCGGAGCAAATAACAGAAACACTGCCTAAGCTTTCAACCGCATAGAGCTTGCGAATAATGGCATTTTCCTTAGCCATTTTCTGTGTGCCAAACGCTAGCACAATCGTTACAATGGAACTTAAAGCCTCTGGAATCGCAGCAACGGCTAACGATACGGCAAACATAAAAGATTCAACTAAGGCTCGTCCTCGAAAAAGATCAATTGTAAAAATGGCTAAACAGATTAATGTAATCCCTAATGCTAATTTTTCACCAAATTGATCAAGATTCATTTGTAAGGGCGTTTTCTTTTCCTTGGCTGTATCAAGTAAATGAGCAATTTTTCCAATTTCTGTTTGCATACCAATAGCCGTTACCAGTACAAGTCCACGCCCATTGGTGACAAAGCTTCCTGAATACACCATATTTTTCTTATCTGCAATTGTTATATTGCTGTGATGGATAGGCTCTGTACTTTTTGCCACAGCAATCGATTCACCTGTTAATGAGCTTTCATTAATATGCAAATTATGGCTTTCAATCAATCTACCATCGGCATTGATATAATCGCCAGCCTCTAGCACCAGTAAATCCCCTACGACAATTTCTTCAGAGGGAAGCTCGATTAGCTGATTGTTGCGCATGACCTTGGCGATAGGTGAAGTCAAAGCTTTTAGATTGTCTAAAGATTGCTCTGCCTTGACATGTTGCACCGTGCCTAAGATCGCATTTAAAATCACAACAATCATAATCACAATGGTGCTTTCTACTTCTCCTAATAGAAAGGAGACAAAGGCAGCGACAAGTAAAATAATGACCAATAAATCTTTAAATTGGCCTATAAAAACAGCCCATGTACTTGTTTTTTTCCCTTCCTCTAACACATTATAGCCATAGATCTGTTGTCTTCGTTGAGCGTCATCATCATTTAAGCCTTGCGTGGTGACATTCAATATCTTCATGACTTCCGTAGCTGATTGTTGATGATATTCAGTCATTTGATTCTCCTTCCATTTCACAAGATATAAAGGTCTCCTTCTAGTTCCTAGCACTCATATTTGGTCTTCCATCTCTAGCTTCTTAAGTTGATGAATTCATGCACTACAACAATCTATTCCAGCGTGAATCAGAGTATGCTAAGAAACGATAGAGAAATTCGTTTTTGGAGAAATTCGACAATAGATTTAGGGCGACAACGAAAAAAGGCATTGGGAATCTTTATCCCAATACCTGATCGGTGGCGGCTTTCATCTATTACAAAAATCTAAGAACAGGCCTCCCCTTATCCTAAAGGAGAGCTTTCGGACCAAATACAACCAACAAGCTGACGCATGGTTATGATCCTCTCTTCATGTATAAAGAGAGATAATTCCACTAAGCCATAAAGACCAAGTACAATCATATTTCAACCCACTCTCTTCATACAAAGAGAGACTATAACCTCTTTTACTTTTTGAACAATGTCCTGTATTTCAATCCACTCTCTTCATACAAAGAGAGACACAATCGAAATTAAGACGCCGATTTATCTCAGTGATTTCAATCCACTCTCTTCATACAAAGAGAGACTTTATATCAGGGTACACATCCTGATAACATCGAAATTTCAATCCACTCTCTTCATACAAAGAGAGACAATCTCAAGGTCAAGTACAACAAAGTGTTACGCCAATTTCAATCCACTCTCTTCATACAAAGAGAGACGGTTTGTCACAATTTAAATTTTCCTGTTTTATCAAATTTCAATCCACTCTCTTCATACAAAGAGAGACGGTTTGTCACAATTTAAATTTTCCTGTTTTATCAAATTTCAATCCACTCTCTTCATACAAAGAGAGACTAATTAAACTTCATTCTCACTCACTTCCTTTCTTATTTCAATCCACTCTCTTCATACAAAGAGAGACTGCTAGAGGACAGTGACGGTTACAAAAAAATAATATTTCAATCCACTCTCTTCATACAAAGAGAGACATGTACCGTTTAACGTCCCACGGGATACTAAACGGATTTCAATCCACTCTCTTCATACAAAGAGAGACAATAAGCACCCTCAACACCCTTTTCCCATAAAGATTTCAATCCACTCTCTTCATACAAAGAGAGACGAACTTTTGTTCGGTGTCTTGTTTGGTGCTTCATGGATTTCAATCCACTCTCTTCATACAAAGAGAGACAGTACCAGATGTAAACTCAGCAAACGTAATCCTATTTCAATCCACTCTCTTCATACAAAGAGAGACATAGTCGTACTTATTACCTTGTGATTTCCATTCTTATTTCAATCCACTCTCTTCATACAAAGAGAGACGGCTACAACAATGCTTCTTGGTACAGACCAACATGATTTCAATCCACTCTCTTCATACAAAGAGAGACTATCTTCTATGAACTGTGCCATTTTACTAGCTTGATTTCAATCCACTCTCTTCATACAAAGAGAGACCGAAACCATCTAGTTTTAAGTGCGTACCTTGTGCTATTTCAATCCACTCTCTTCATACAAAGAGAGACTTGTTTCATCACACGTTTAAAATGATCGTTATAATTTCAATCCACTCTCTTCATACAAAGAGAGACTAGATCCTCATTCATAATGTTGCTCCTCCCAATATATTTCAATCCACTCTCTTCATACAAAGAGAGACGTGAAGCACCAGCATGAGCCAATGCCCCTTGGTTTTATTTCAATCCACTCTCTTCATACAAAGAGAGACCCATTCACTTTTACATAAAGTTTACCTGCTGAGTACATTTCAATCCACTCTCTTCATACAAAGAGAGACTTTGATGACACTAACGCTCAATACGAAACTAATATTTCAATCCACTCTCTTCATACAAAGAGAGACAATAAGTCAATAGGGATATTTCGTTTGTATTCATTTCAATCCACTCTCTTCATACAAAGAGAGACATCTATTTCATCTGTTTCAGCACTTCGACAAGCTATTTCAATCCACTCTCTTCATACAAAGAGAGACATTCGTTCACCGTCCCACCTCCTCATTATTATTTTATTTCAATCCACTCTCTTCATACAAAGAGAGACTCTGGCTTATCCATACCTCGGAAGATAATCTTAATTTCAATCCACTCTCTTCATACAAAGAGAGACCATGGCGTACCAACGAACCATCTGCCAACTTATGTAATTTCAATCCACTCTCTTCATACAAAGAGAGACAATGATTGCTTTGGATTGGGGAGATGACGAATGATTTCAATCCACTCTCTTCATACAAAGAGAGACGGTGGGGGTCTATTAAACAGAGGAGCTAAACAGCATTTCAATCCACTCTCTTCATACAAAGAGAGACGCTTTGGATTGGGGAGATGACGAATGAAATTTGTTATTTCAATCCACTCTCTTCATACAAAGAGAGACAGCAATTTTCCAAAGAGAATCACCTTTTACAAGGATTTCAATCCACTCTCTTCATACAAAGAGAGACAGCTACTTGCAAGGGAAGTCCTCCGCGATCTGTATTTCAATCCACTCTCTTCATACAAAGAGAGACAGAGGAGATTTATTAAAAGGAGGAAATACATAATATTTCAATCCACTCTCTTCATACAAAGAGAGACGATAAGACGATGACAGTTATTGTTCCTTCAGTTATTTCAATCCACTCTCTTCAGACAAAGAGAGACAGAGGAGATTTATTAAAAGGAGGAAATACATAATATTTCAATCCACGCTCTTCATACAAAGAGAGAGACGATAAGACGATGACAGTTATTGTTCCTTCAGTTATTTCAATCCACTCTCTTCAGACAAAGAGAGACAGAGGAGATTTATTAAAAGGAGGAAATACATAATATTTCAATCCACTCTCTTCATACAAAGAGAGACGATAAGACGATGACAGTTATTGTTCCTTCAGTTATTTCAATCCACTCTCTTCATACAAAGAGAGACCATAATCAAAAAATCTTTCGTATTAAAAATTAAGCATTTCAATCCACTCTCTTCATACAAAGAGAGACTGATAGCCTTCAGTAGCCAACACGCCATCAGAAAATTTCAATCCACTCTCTTCATACAAAGAGAGACATGGTGCTGGGATGACATTTGATTAAAGTTTGGAGCATTTCAATCCACTCTCTTCATACAAAGAGAGACTAACACATGTAAATCGCACAGGCTATACAAGGGAAATTTCAATCCACTCTCTTCATACAAAGAGAGACAATTCCGTACAGATGTTTTAGGAGATCAATTAGATATTTCAATCCACTCTCTTCATACAAAGAGAGACAATTTCATTCCGCTTGGTATCATCATCAATCAAAATTTCAATCCACTCTCTTCATACAAAGAGAGACCGAAGTGGCTTTAAAGTTACAACAATACCTTGGAATTTCAATCCACTCTCTTCATACAAAGAGAGACCGAAGTGGCTTTAAAGTTACAACAATACCTTGGAATTTCAATCCACTCTCTTCATACAAAGAGAGACACGTAAAGATTTGGGTGTGTTGGCACGCACGTATATTTCAATCCACTCTCTTCATACAAAGAGAGACAACGAACTCTAAAACATCTGTGATATTTCCTACATTTCAATCCACTCTCTTCATACAAAGAGAGACGATACACAATGATTCGCTATCATTACACAGATACAATTTCAATCCACTCTCTTCATACAAAGAGAGACAAATCATTATCTGTGGAGGACAAGCCGCATAGAATTTCAATCCACTCTCTTCATACAAAGAGAGACCAATGGCTGGACTCCTATTTACCTGCATGACAATATTTCAATCCACTCTCTTCATACAAAGAGAGACCTCCTGCAAAAGATGATCTATTGCAATGTTCCAATATTTCAATCCACTCTCTTCATACAAAGAGAGACCTTATATCGAAATTCAATGATGTTTGAAGCATTTATTTCAATCCACTCTCTTCATACAAAGAGAGACAATACTGCGTTATAATGATCCTCAAGGTACGTATATTTCAATCCACTCTCTTCATACAAAGAGAGACGTTTTTACATGGCCCATATCGTTAGCTTATATAAATTTCAATCCACTCTCTTCATACAAAGAGAGACCGCTTATTGTAAAAAATTAACTTTTAAAATGAGATTTCAATCCACTCTCTTCATACAAAGAGAGACGTGGAAACCCACCACTCTATCAATATTCTTTGAGATTTCAATCCACTCTCTTCATACAAAGAGAGACAATACTGCATTATAATGATCCTCAAGGTACGTATATTTCAATCCACTCTCTTCATACAAAGAGAGACGTTTTTACATGGCCCATATCGTTAGCTTATATAAATTTCAATCCACTCTCTTCATACAAAGAGAGACGCGTATACACATCTCTTGTTAATTCTTCATTCATGAATTTCAATCCACTCTCTTCATACAAAGAGAGACCAACATCTGCTGTCCAAACAAATTCATAACCAATTATTTCAATCCACTCTCTTCATACAAAGAGAGACGAGAGCTACACAAGGCTCATCTGCAAATATTGAAATTTCAATCCACTCTCTTCATACAAAGAGAGACATTGATGTTCCTATTCTCCGTGATATTTTTGGATTATTTCAATCCACTCTCTTCATACAAAGAGAGACAAATAGGGTGTTTTTATTTCTTCAAATAAGGAGTATTTCAATCCACTCTCTTCATACAAAGAGAGACCATCAAAAGCGCCTCGATTAATAATTGAACATGTAATTTCAATCCACTCTCTTCATACAAAGAGAGACCGCTTATTGTAAAAAATTAACTTTTAAAATGAGATTTCAATCCACTCTCTTCATACAAAGAGAGACGTGGAAACCCACCACTCTATCAATATTCTTTGAGATTTCAATCCACTCTCTTCATACAAAGAGAGACCGGCAACGTCCAATCCCATACGACCGATGTCGCTAATTTCAATCCACTCTCTTCATACAAAGAGAGACGTCAATAGTATACCAGCGCCACAGCCATTAAAGCATTTCAATCCACTCTCTTCATACAAAGAGAGACTTGGTAATTTTGATAAAAAATAATGCAAAAACTATTTCAATCCACTCTCTTCATACA
>NZ_LGCI01000010.1:21202-110050 GCF_001281525.1 Lysinibacillus macroides
TTATTTCAATCCACTCTCTTCATACAAAGAGAGACAAATAGGGTGTTTTTATTTCTTCAAATAAGGAGTATTTCAATCCACTCTCTTCATACAAAGAGAGACCATCAAAAGCGCCTCGATTAATAATTGAACATGTAATTTCAATCCACTCTCTTCATACAAAGAGAGACCGAAAGCTTGGGCTTAGATGCAGCATTAGCAGATGTAATTTCAATCCACTCTCTTCATACAAAGAGAGACCGAAAGCTTGGGCTTAGATGCAGCATTAGCAGATGTAATTTCAATCCACTCTCTTCATACAAAGAGAGACCGAGCTGGCTTTACATCTTGCAACAATTGCGAGCAATTTCAATCCACTCTCTTCATACAAAGAGAGACTCAAAAGACCTTTGTATTTTGTTGTGAGCTGGGGGATTTCAATCCACTCTCTTCATACAAAGAGAGACGAGTACAAGTTCCCTAATTATAAAATTCCATTGATTTCAATCCACTCTCTTCATACAAAGAGAGACATCTACAATGGGTTTCACAAGAAAAATTTAGTAATTTCAATCCACTCTCTTCATACAAAGAGAGACTACGGCAAACAAGCTAAATCAGATACGTTTATTAAATTTCAATCCACTCTCTTCATACAAAGAGAGACATGTTTTACGACCATTCCCACGATGACCAGACATTATTTCAATCCACTCTCTTCATACAAAGAGAGACAACTGCTGGTTAATGTACAAGCCAGCTCTGCATAATTTCAATCCACTCTCTTCATACAAAGAGAGACTAAAAAATTCGACAAACAGTAACAAAATAATAATTTCAATCCACTCTCTTCATACAAAGAGAGACTTTGATGCCAGCAACATAAAAAGAGAAGCACCTATTTCAATCCACTCTCTTCATACAAAGAGAGACTTATATATTTCACAGTTCAACACCTCCAAATTCCGATTTCAATCCACTCTCTTCATACAAAGAGAGACAGGGAGTATATGAGATGTCAATTCAGGTTGGAATTTCAATCCACTCTCTTCATACAAAGAGAGACTATGACACCTATTAACACAGCAAAAGATGCGGTGGATTTCAATCCACTCTCTTCATACAAAGAGAGACGCTGCTTTATTAGGATTGATTGGATAAATAGGCTATTTCAATCCACTCTCTTCATACAAAGAGAGACGAGCAGTTTTTAGCAAATTATCAACTCGATATGATTTCAATCCACTCTCTTCATACAAAGAGAGACGCAAGGATATACTTTACAAAACTTATTTGGTTATATTTCAATCCACTCTCTTCATACAAAGAGAGACAATCGCCATTGATTACTTTTTCACGTTGTAAATTATTTCAATCCACTCTCTTCATACAAAGAGAGACTTATTTGGTACACCACTCGAGGACTTAGGGCCATTTCAATCCACTCTCTTCATACAAAGAGAGACAGAGAGGGAATGATTTGAAGGAATCCATTAAAATATTTCAATCCACTCTCTTCATACAAAGAGAGACTTTCGTTTTCTCTTGGATCAATAGGAACATTACCATTTCAATCCACTCTCTTCATACAAAGAGAGACAATACTCATGATAGGGCAACTTACCATTATCAATTTCAATCCACTCTCTTCATACAAAGAGAGACGTTAATGATACTAAAGAAAAGGCGAGAGCTTGCAATTTCAATCCACTCTCTTCATACAAAGAGAGACTACCATAGCAATTGCTGATGCAACAGCCGCAAATATTTCAATCCACTCTCTTCATACAAAGAGAGACACTTAGTGTGTTGCCAGTTGCTACTACGCAACCCATTTCAATCCACTCTCTTCATACAAAGAGAGACAACGTATTAGCTCGCGATGATGTATACATTGATATTTCAATCCACTCTCTTCATACAAAGAGAGACTATTGTATATATATGGATAGTAAGCACGAATCAAATTTCAATCCACTCTCTTCATACAAAGAGAGACAAATACTCATGATAGGGCAACTTACCATTATCAATTTCAATCCACTCTCTTCATACAAAGAGAGACAAGGATACCATCTTTATTTTACTGATTTTCAAACATTTCAATCCACTCTCTTCATACAAAGAGAGACGAGCAAAACAAAATATAAACTAAGGAGTTGATTGATTTCAATCCACTCTCTTCATACAAAGAGAGACTAACAAAATAGATAAAATACATAAATAAAGGGAATTTCAATCCACTCTCTTCATACAAAGAGAGACTCATGCACTGGCGTAGACGTAGCATGATGGGAGCATTTCAATCCACTCTCTTCATACAAAGAGAGACCACGTTATTTATCATCGTTTTAAATATCAAGCAAATTTCAATCCACTCTCTTCATACAAAGAGAGACGACTATGATATAAACACTCACGAGGTCTTTAAAATTTCAATCCACTCTCTTCATACAAAGAGAGACAAAAGACAGTATGCCATTAGATACATTTTTAACAATTTCAATCCACTCTCTTCATACAAAGAGAGACATGATTTTATGCGACTTGCCATATGGTACAACTATTTCAATCCACTCTCTTCATACAAAGAGAGACGAAAAATTCTCCTGCTATGAAGGTGTTAGGTGATCATTTCAATCCACTCTCTTCATACAAAGAGAGACGATGTTCTACTAAGAGATATTAAATATGTAACTGATTTCAATCCACTCTCTTCATACAAAGAGAGACGGTGAGCGTCAAGTGGGAAATCGTTCCTTTTATCATTTCAATCCACTCTCTTCATACAAAGAGAGACGTATTCAGCAAACCAAACAAGTGGCGAGATGATATTTCAATC
This sequence comes from Lysinibacillus macroides, assembly GCF_001281525.1. Taxonomy (GTDB): domain Bacteria; phylum Bacillota; class Bacilli; order Bacillales_A; family Planococcaceae; genus Lysinibacillus; species Lysinibacillus macroides. Next base: position 24,024 of record NZ_LGCI01000010.1, read on the forward strand.
CACTCTCTTCATACAAAGAGAGACAGACTTCGCAGCGTGTGGTTTGTTATTCCGTGAATTTCAATCCACTCTCTTCATACAAAGAGAGACAGCTGATGGGTAGGATTGATACAAACGATTTGCTGATTTCAATCCACTCTCTTCATACAAAGAGAGACGTCAACATTAACGAGGGTTTAATCAAAGGTATTATTTCAATCCACTCTCTTCATACAAAGAGAGACAATTCGATGATGTCCTCCACAGTATTAGTTGTGATTTCAATCCACTCTCTTCATACAAAGAGAGACGACATATATGGTTATTACCTTCTACGAGACGAATTATTTCAATCCACTCTCTTCATACAAAGAGAGACCTACGGCTGTTGTTGAATACTTAGAGCGTATGAGATTTCAATCCACTCTCTTCATACAAAGAGAGACTAGCTAAACGAGATTTATTTTTATCTTTAGACAATTTCAATCCACTCTCTTCATACAAAGAGAGACCGATAACTGCTTATCAAGATTCGATTCTTAAGATTTCAATCCACTCTCTTCATACAAAGAGAGACACGCAAAGCACGATTCATTTGGTCTGAGGTTGCAATTTCAATCCACTCTCTTCATACAAAGAGAGACGTTAGCGTTCCCACTGCATTGTAAACATTAAAATAAATTTCAATCCACTCTCTTCATACAAAGAGAGACAGATAACAGCATGGGAGCTGTTGCTAGTGGCAAATTTCAATCCACTCTCTTCATACAAAGAGAGACATGCGACATAAAAATATAGGAAGGTAGGTGATAGCATATTTCAATCCACTCTCTTCATACAAAGAGAGACAAGGACAAGCCAATCCAAAAAATCACACGTCTTATTTCAATCCACTCTCTTCATACAAAGAGAGACATGGCAAAAGAAATTTCCATGATTCAGCGTAATATTTCAATCCACTCTCTTCATACAAAGAGAGACTTTAGATTTAATGATGTACATGGTTTAACAGTTATTTCAATCCACTCTCTTCATACAAAGAGAGACTTTTGGCGCATTATAAAGCCATACACGTCCCTCATTTCAATCCACTCTCTTCATACAAAGAGAGACCTATCATTGTCGTACTATCTTTCAGATCGTAATTTATTTCAATCCACTCTCTTCATACAAAGAGAGACTATTTTCTCCCTCATCACTACGAGACTCACGACCAATTTCAATCCACTCTCTTCATACAAAGAGAGACACAAACATTCAAACAGTGGAAGTTGCAAAAAATGATTTCAATCCACTCTCTTCATACAAAGAGAGACAGGTAGTATGCGAATTGATAGCTTGCAACAACAGATTTCAATCCACTCTCTTCATACAAAGAGAGACCAAGAGCGTGTAGCCCACGAATAGACGGTTATAGGGATTTCAATCCACTCTCTTCATACAAAGAGAGACCGGTGTTGTGGATGGCGTAATAAATAAAGCAAAATTTCAATCCACTCTCTTCATACAAAGAGAGACGTCGTTTTGATGGTCTAACACTGTTGTGGTTGTGATTTCAATCCACTCTCTTCATACAAAGAGAGACTCTCTTCATACAAAGAGAGACCAATATTTGTGCGACTAAGTGCAGTAATTGTTGTACAAAGAGAGACTCTCTTCATACAAAGAGAGACTGTGAAAAGCAATATAAAAATAATATTTATAATTGATTTTCATTATAAAATAAATCTATAAGGTCATAATAACCTAAGCTTCCTTCCATTTCAATGGAAAATTGGTTGTTTTATAGGTGCGAATCTCCCTGGGGAATCATGTTTGCTTCACATTCGCACCTACTAGTTAACAAAGAGGCTTACACTATAAAAACTAGCATTCACGATTCCGGTACTTGTGCTTGCGGCTGTTGTGAAATGTGTGTATACCCTGTTTATTTAATTGCTCAACATTGAAACCTGAAATTCCTTTTGGTAATCACAACCCATTACCCCTTTATATTATCCCGATCACAGCACCTGCTCTATCCATAGCTAGAAACTTTTTCATTAAAATAAAAACTTGAATCGAAATCATAACTTGCTGAGTCTAATAGCTGTAAAGGAGGCGATTTTCATTACAACAACACAACAATCATTAGTGGTCCTCGCTCAACATGGCGATGAGGAGGCATTTTACCAGCTAATTGAGCAGGAACAGCATAAGCTTTATCGTATGGCCTATGTTTATGTACAAAATGAAAATGATGCCATAGAAGTTTTTCAGCAAACGATTATTCGTGCTTATGAGGGCTTGCCACAATTAAAGGAGCCTCGCTATTTTGCCACCTGGCTCACCCGCATTATGATCAATTGCTGTAAAACATATATGGCTAAGAAAAATACCATTCAGCTTGTTGAACCACAGTCCTTAGCAGATTTAAACAGTACATCCCCTACATATATCGAGGAAGAACTAGATTTATGGCAGGCACTCTGTCAGCTTGAGGACAAGTATAAAACCGTACTCCTGCTGCGTTTTTATCAGGATTACTCTGTAAAAGATATTGCTGTGATCCTGCAATGTCCTGAGGGTACTGTAAAAACACATATTCGCCGTGGTTTACAAGCATTACGACAACAATTAAAGGGGGCATATCTCGATGAGTGGGTTCAATCCGCTGAAAGAAGTCATTAATGCAATTCCCATCCCTGAAGGACGTTTAACAGAGGTATTACGTGTTGAAGGGATGTCCAAAATTTATCAGCAAAAGCATCATACCGTAAACGCCTTAAAAAATATCCATTGCACCATTTATCAAGGGGAGATGGTGGCGATCATGGGGACAAGTGGCTCTGGAAAAAGCACCTTGCTTAATATGATCAGTGCCATTGATGAGCCAACAGACGGGGCATTATTTTTATTTGGCAAGGAAGCTCAGGCTATTTATCAAGAGCCAAATGCATCGCAATTCCGAAAAGAAAATATCGGCTTTATCTTCCAATCCTTTCATCTATTAAAGGACTTGTCGGTGGAAGATAATATTGCGCTGCCCCTTATTTTAAATAATGTGGCTAGCAAAGATATTAAGCTACGTGTGCAGCAGATGATGGAACAATTAGCGATTGCCGCTTGGGCGAAGCATCGACCACATGAGCTATCGGGTGGACAAAAGCAGCGTGTCGCCATTGCACGTGCATTGATTGCCAACCCACCTATTTTGCTGGCAGATGAGCCGACAGGGGCATTGGATGTCAATACAACAGATGAGATTTTAGCACTGCTTGTCGATTTGCAACAAAAGAACCAGCAAACAATTTTACTCGTTACACATGACCCTTATGTGGCGATCTATGCCAATCGGGTATTGTTCTTCCATGATGGGGCGATTGTGGATTCCTATCAAAACCAGCAAAATAAAGAGGATTTGGATTGTATTTTAATGAAATTTAAGCAAATTACGAGGGGTGATTGATATTGTTTACGATGCGTACCATTGCCATGAAGCTTTTTCGTGCTGCTTGGGCAAATGTCCTAATGAGTATTAGTATTATCACAATCTCAATTTGCCTTGTGATGACGATGACTGTCTACATTTGGAATGCCAATAGCCAAATGAAGGCTGATATCCAAGCACTGTATGGGGAAATGGATTTAATGGTCGGTTATAATCCCGATCAAGCCAAGCTGTTAACCACACAACAAGTAGAAGATTTTTCTACCTTAGCAGGCGTCACACAAGTGTCCAGTATATCTTTAGCTCATACAACAGTTGAACAAGAAAAGAATATCGTTTTTTATACCGTTGGCGTCGAAAATGATGACCTTGTCAAAAGTCGCTACCATTTTGAGGTAAATCTTGGTCCTAAGGATGCGATTCTTTCTGAAAATGTTGCACGTATTTTCAATAAACGTGTGGGAGACTCCATTCATATTCAGTCAGAGAATTTTATTGTCCAAGAAATTTTACCAACTATCAAGGGCACTGACAGTCCTAATATTATCTTGTTGTCTAATGATATTGTGAAAAAATGGATGAATAATAGTCAACCACAAACTGCGGGGATATTTACACTCATCAAAACAGATGAGGGGCGTGCCAAGGTAGTAGGCGCAGAAATCAAACAGCTCGATAAAACATTGCGTGTAGATATCATGAATGATTATGATTTAATTAAAACAAATTTACAGAGCTTAATGGTTTTTATGATTGTGCTTTCTGTTTTTATTTTACTCATTTCAAGTGTTTTATTGCTGTCCACCTTCCAGCTCTTATTCTATAAAATGAAAGAGCAGCTCATGATTTTACGAGCTCTTGGGGCATCAGTGCAACAAGTTGGGCGTATTGTTAAGCTGCAATTATCACTTATTATTAGCTTTGGTGTTATGCTTGGAACAACGATGAGCCTTCTGGTAATAAAAATCTGGCTACCACAATTAATTAGCCTTTTACATTTACCAGATGCTAGAACGGAACTGCCTATTGTCTTTGTACTAGTGATTGCCCTTTCCAGCTTGTTAATTCTTCAGGCGCTGACACAATGGCAAGTAGCGAAAAGCTCCAGACTGCTGCCATTACAAATCGCTTCAGACAATGAAAACTTGCAGCTACGTTGGACAAAGTGGAAAACGATTATGGTCAGTATCATAAGTGTGATCGCCTTCCTATTATTTTGGCAGGCACAATTAGTAGGAACAGGAAGTGGTCAAGGTGCACTATTTATTTTAATCGGTTCATTACTTGTCTGTGGGATTTTACTACTATTAATCCCCTACCTGTTTAAAGCCATTCTTTATATAGCTTTAAAGCCGATTCGGAAGGTACTTGGCAAAGAAGCCTATTTAGCGTGCCAGCAACTTATGCCACAAGTACGCAAAAATATGCCGATTGTACTCAGCATTATTGGCTTAATGGTCATTTTAACCTTTGGTAGCTCATTAATGAAAACCTTACAGCACAACGAACTTGCCTACACGGAATCGCAATATGATACAGCTATAAAAATTAAGAATGAACTAGATGACCCAACCCTTACGCCCACAATTTTACAGGAAATCGAAGCATTGCCAAGCGTGCAATATGCTTATGCACAAGGGAATAATACGTATATTGCGCTACAACTCGGACAAAAATGGCTACCAGAGAATTATACAACGATCAATATTGAGAAATTAGTACAAATGGGAAAGCTGTCAAAAATCGAGGGCAATTTGCAGGATGGACTTATAGTAACACAGAGCTTTGCACATCATCATCATTTATCGGTTGGTGATCGTGTCACGATTGGCTCCTACGATTTTGATGCCCAGCAGGATAGGCCTACTGGCGAATTACAGATTATCGGGATTATTGATGCACCTATTCATCATGCTGATTTAATTGTTGATTGGTCATCCTTCCTCACTGCTCGGGATTACACAATCATTGAAGACATTATGGTTGAAACAGCTAACCCTGACAAAGCTTTGGCTGATTTAGCATTCTTAAAAGAGCGCTGGCCAGCCTTGAAATTTACAGATAAAGCAACGATGATTGAGCAATCCAATGAAATGCTCTTCCAGCGCTGGAGCCTATTTGTTGGTGTCTTTGTGATTTTAATTGCGGCGACTTGCCTTGGTGTTTTGCAAACATTGTTGCATACGATTTATACAAAGCGCAGCGATTACGCCATTCAACGATTAATTGGCTTATCACCAAATGGTTTAATGAAGCTGATCTTGACACAAGTCCTATCGTTTGTACTCTATGGTCTTACGGTCGGCACATTTATCGGGTTAGTTTTAACGACAATGCTAGGCTTTATTGAGAAAGTATCCTATGACTTCTTGACATTAGGCATTACAAGCATCGCCTTTCTAGCTGCGACACTGATCGTCTTTGCCCTACAAGGCTATTGGATTAGTCGCAAAAAGCTTGCCCATGAAATGATCGACATGTAATAAAAGCAGCCTCCTCCATAGAGGGGGCTGTTACCTTTGATAGTTATTGCTAAACATATACGTTTTATTGCCCAACTTTTATGTTTTATCGCCTAAATTATGTGTTTTATTACCCAACTTTTTTCTTTATGCCCCAATAAACAATACAGCCTGTCCAATTGCAATAAAAAATGCTTCGTGCTGAATAGGGCTGCTATCCTCGATTTCTAGCGTAATCGCAAAATAGGTTTCATAAAAAATTGCCTGCCAGCGGGCTATTGGTTGATCCTCCACTGTAAAAACAGACCAGCCCTCCATTTCCTTGTTTAGCTTGATCTGCTGCGCTCCGTCGGTAATCAATAAATCAGGAATCATAATTTGCCAGCCATCATAGGCAATCGTGTAGTTCTTGCCTGTGACGAAATCCTTACCTTGGAAATGGACACGACCACGACGCGTTACTTTTTTACAGCTAAAAAGAGGCTGCCCCTGGATATCCTTTACATCAAAGCGCACAAAATAACGATAGTCCATTGTGCGATCAAACGCTTTTTTTAGTGCATTCGTGTAAATGCGCTGCACTGTCGATGATACTTGCCCTGCTTCATTGAGGATGTCGATAACCTCTGTGGACTCGATTGCTGCGGGCTGCTTGTATGTATATGTTTTCACTACCTTCGCTCCTTCTCACCATTACGTTCTTTAAATTATCATAATAGCATAAAAATAGGCTAGTCAAAGTTCTCACTTTAACTAGCCCTATTTGATAATCCCCATCTTTCATCGTGACAAAGCCATGGTTCGGAGAAAATTGCTGATAGCTGTTGAAAAACATTCTTATTAGAGCTAATAATGTTCATTCAATCCCCACTAGGTTCATATCGAAATTTTTACTTTCAAAGGTCTCTCTTAATTTTTCTTTTTCATATTTTAATAACAATTGCTCTAAATTCATCTCTATAGATAGTAATATCTTTTTCGCTAACTGCATTTACATAAGAATACGCTTTAGTAATTTTTGTTCTTAATCAGTTTACCTAATAAAGAGCGTATTATTCTAGCTTTTATAGGATACATTTTATTTGGTGAAGAGCCATTTATTAATACTTGTCCCATTTTCATGCCTAAAATCAAAATCTAGTTTATTTATTAGAATTAATATCCTGAATTACATGGGTCTATGTATTCTTGAACGAGACCAGTAATTTCAATCAGTCCAGTATAATTTGAGTACTTATAAAAAGAAGTGTTAGAGGCACGCTTACAAGTATTAAATGTTCTATTTGCATCCACATAATGAGATTTTTTATAATAAACTGTAGTTAATTCTAAACTTGCGAAAGTGGATGCAATGCTCATTGGTATTGCCCACCCAGCAGGAACACCTAAAAGTGTAGCGATGACACCTGCTATCAGACTAGCTTGCGCATATTTCCAAGAACTATTTCCAGAACTTGTAGATATATATTCCCATTTTATTGCTTGAGTAGTGAATTCATTGTTCTTAATTAGAGCAGGATCTCCTTGTAACTCCTCTGTAATTTCAGAAATCTCAGCAAAAACCTCACCATCAACATAAATTTTGTTTCCAATTGCTTCGATTTTATGCTTCAATTCACCACTATCCGAGAACACATAATGAACATATTTTCCATCTTCAAGTATTGATTCTAAATACTCTACTTCACCAGTTTCTAAATTCTCTACCTTAACTTTACTGTATGTATCACTAACATTAAAAGGAGTAAATTTCACATTTTGAGTATTAGTATTCTCTTGTGCTTTAGCAGTACTAGGATTAAACATTAATGTCGAATATATTAAACAAAAAATCATAATTGTAGAAAATAACTTATTTAGTTTCATAACTATCTCTCCTTCTATAGACATTAGTATATCAATGGTTTGACCCATTTTTAGAGTAATGAAAAAATATTTTTACCATGGATTAAATATAGTCTTTTCTTCTATTTTTATGTCGTGTGTTTTTTTGGCTAATTATTATATCAGCAATTATTAGAACTACACTTGTAAAAAGAAAGGCTTTGAATAAAATGCCTTTACTGATAAAAAAATATGCAAAAACTGCTAATAAAGACATTAAAAGAGCAAAGAGTGTCAGTTTACTAAAATCCCCTAATATACCCCCTAAAATTCCACTAAGTATAGCAATAGTCATGAGTATACCAATAGTATGAATGCTAACAGAATAATCGGACAGCGCTAAAAATAATGCTATAAGACCTATAATAGACCCAAACCTTGCAGTAATATTGGCTAATTTTTTAATTTAAAAACCTCCCAACTTTTTAATCGAAAAATAAATTGATTAAGATATTTAATGTAATATTTTCATCATCCCTACTTTCAATCTTATTTAAGGATATTCGATATTGGCTCTTTACCATAACTTGTGGTTGAACTAGCTTTGCTAATGTGCTTTGTTATTGTCGCTGAGTTGTCTCTAATCCCTTTAGAAATTACACTAGCACTACTTCAGTCAAGCTCGATTACATTCTAAAATATCAATCACATCTGTTGATGATGAAATATTAAACTTAATAATACTATAAAAATAGGTAATTTTCAATATTTTTTGATTATCTTCCATTAATTTCATAACTAGAAATCTATAAACTCATAACTAAAATAAGTATTTCTTCATATATATAAGCATCTAATCTTTCACGTACAACTTTATCAGGTACTGTCAATATTTTTGTGTAAATGACGATTCACCCGTTCAAGGGAACTCATCACCTGTGTATTCAATTGTACTTGTTCGAAGTGTTGATTTGAGTGTGTAGGAAAGGGCTAGCCCTTTCCTACACACTCAAATTTCGCGCTGGCGCGTCCCGGTCTAGTTTGCCGGTTCGTGCAGCTGCTCAAACATTTCTTCTAGCTTTGCACGGGCCTGATTGAAGCCGATGTGGCAGCGTGTGGCGAAACGTTGATTATAGTCTTCGAACTGCGTCACTAAAAAGCGCTCCAACGATTCTTCGTTCGGGAACTGTTCCTTGCGCTTTGTATATTTTTTGATTTGCTTATTGAACGACTCGATTAAATTCGTCGAGTAGATGCTTCGCCAAATCGCCTTGGGAAAGCCGTAAAACGTCAGTAAATACGGGTTTTCGAGTAAGCCTTGTGCGACTTTTTTATACGATTTGCCCCATTTTTCGCAGAACGTCTCGAGCGCTTTTTTCGCTGCTTCAGCGTTCTTTGCCTGGTGAATCGTTTTAAAATCCTCGCACACTTCCTTGCGATCTTCTACTCGGACTTTATGCATGATATTGCGTGCCACATGGACAAGGCACACCTGATATTTTGCCTTTGGAAACACATTAAACACAGCGTCTGCCATGCCTTTTAAGCCGTCTGATACGAATAAAAGTACGTCTTCTACACCACGGTCTTTGAGCTCTTGTAGTAGCTCCTGCCAGTTGTAGGCCGATTCTGTTGGGGCAATCGTATAGCCAAGCACTTCTTTAGAGCCGTCTTCACGAATACCAACTGCAATATAGACGGCCTCTTTTGACACCGTATCACGACGCACGGCAATATACGTCGCGTCTAAATACACGCATACGTAACGATTGTGCAAAGGACGGTTATTAAAGGCTTCTACCGTTTCTGAAACAGCCTTTGTCATATTCGAAATCGTTTGCGGCGTATAGTGATGCCCATACATTTTCTCAATTAATTGCGCAATTTCCGCCATCGTAATGCCTTTTTTGAACAAGTGAATGACCGTTTCTTCCAGCGTATCGTTCGAGCGCTTATATGGTACCACTGTCTGTTGTTTAAACTCACCGTTGCGATCCCGCGGGATTTGAAGCGTTAAATCGCCGTACTCCGTGTGAAGTGTACGCGAATAAGACCCATTGCGAGAATTGCCTGAGTTGAACCCGATACGATCGTATTTTTCGTAATCCAAAAATTCCGTCAGCTCTGTCGCCAGTAGCGAGTTGATCGCCATTTCCAAGTGCGAACGAAAAACCTCGGTAATATCTTGTTTTTTGACTAGTGCATCGACAATTTCTGTTGTAAACTGATTCATAGGGAAGACCTCTTTTCTAGGATTGGTTGTGGTGACTTAATTCTACCAAGAAAGGGTCTTCCTTTTTCTATGGAATTTTCTATTTACACAAAATATTTTATACTCTCCTTTATCACTCGATCAATAATGTATTTTGAAACAATAAACGACGTAGACAACATTATTTCTTATAGTTTGATTTTTAATTGGTTATTGTGATTTTATCGAGGTAAGCGCCAAATACTACACACCTTCTAATAATTGCCGAGTTTTGTGATAATCACATTAACATCAATTGTTAGGAGGTTTTTTATGTCACCAGAGGAACGAAAACAGATGTGGCAAGAACGCATCGATGCCTGTAGATCCAGTGGAGTGCCAAGTGTAAAAGCTTGGTGTAAACAAAATCAAGTAGGTGTCCAAAGTATGTATAGCTGGATGAAACGATTGGATACTGAACCGACTCACGTCGCTTATCCTCTTACACAATGGGTTGCCATCGATTCATCCAATTCGATTGAAGAAACATCTACTTTAACAGTTAAGGTAGGAGATGTTTCAATTGAAATTAAAGAAGGCTTCAATCATGCACTTTTTAATGAAGTGCTTCAGGTTCTTCAGTCACATGTTAAGTAAAACACCCATTGAACGAGTCTATTTAGCGACGGGTTCAACAGATTTGCGAAAGTCGATCGATGGATTGGCAGCGATTGTTCAAATGAGTTTTCAACTGGATCCTTTCTCTTCCAATCTATTTGTCTTCTGTAATCGCAAACGAGATAAGTTAAAGATTCTCCATTGGGATCATAATGGGTTTTGGTTGTATTATCGCCGTCTTGAAAAAGGCATTTTTCAATGGCCAGACGAACAAACATCCAACCCTCAATGCATTAGTCCTCGCCAATTAAATTGGTTGCTTGATGGACTTCCATTAGAACAAAAACAAGCACATCAAAAAATGGATGCAAAATTTATCATTTAAAGAGAGTTGACAATCCATGTCACCTCTCTTTATGGTATTCTATTTTCATGGAAAAAAATACGCATGAACTACAAGATACAATTGAAGAACTCGCAGCAAAAAATGCGGATTTAGAAAAACAAAAAGAAGTCCTAGAGGCAAAAGTAAAATGGTTGGAAGAACAATTCCGACTAAGCCAACAAAAGAGATTCGGGACATCTAGTGAAAAAACAAATCCGGATCAAATCGAACTATCTCTTTTTAATGAAGCTGAAATCACAGCGGATGTAAAAGTGGAAGAACCTACGCTTGAAACGATTACGTATAATCGAAAGAAGTATGTAGGACAACGAGATGCGAAACTTGAAAACTTGCCTACGGAAACGATTCATTATCGTTTATCCGAAGAAGAGCAGGTCTGTTTGTGTTGCGGTGAAACTGTGCATGAAATGAGTACGGAAACGCGACGAGAATTAAGGATTATCCCTGCTCAAGTGAAAGTCGTGGAGCATATTCAACATATTTACAGCTGTCGTAAATGTGAACGTGAAGGAATCGAAACACCGATTGTCACAGCTAAAATGCCTGCGGCAGTTTTTCCAAAAAGTCTCGCTTCGCCTTCTTCAATGGCATATATCATGAATCAAAAATACGTAGAAGGAATGCCATTGTACCGAATTGAAAAACAATTTGAACGACTTGGTGTCTTTCTATCACGCCAAACGATTGCCAACTGGGTAATATATGGTTCAATGAAGTGGCTCTCACCGCTTTACAATCGCTTGCATGAGCTTCTACTTCAACTTGACCGTCTGCACGCAGACGAAACAACAGTTCAAGTTTTAGCAGAACCCGGAAAGGCTGCAAATTCCAAATCCTATATGTGGTTATACCGATCTGGCCGTGACATAACACCGATTGTTTTATACGATTACCAGACTTCGCGCCACAGTAAGCACCCAAAGGCATTTCTTAAGGGGTTTTCGGGATACCTTCATGTCGATGGTTATGCAGGATACCACGATTTGAAGAATGTGGAGTTAGTTGGATGTCTAGCTCACGCACGAAGAAAGTTCGATGAAACGCTCAAATCGTTGCCTGCCAATGTAGATAAATCTACAACTCTAGCGGCTGAAGGACTCCAATACTGTAATCAATTATTTAAAATTGAGAAACAGATAGATGAGGAAATCAAAAATTGTAGCCCAGAACAACGGAAAGAAGAACGTCAAAAACGCAGTCAACCCGTGTTGGATGCTTTTTTAGCATGGCTAAAATCAAAACGCCCTCAAGTTCCACCAAAAAGCAAACTAGGTGAAGCAATTAACTATAGTTTAAACCAATGGCCTAAACTTATTACCTTTATGAAAGATGGGCGTCTTGAAATTGATAATAATAGAGCGGAGCGTTCTATTAAACCATTCGTTATGGGGAGAAAATCGTGGCTGTTTTCCCAATCTATGAGAGGTGCAACTGCCAGTGCCATTATCTATAGCATTGTAGAAACTGCCAAAGAGAACCGGTTAAATCCCATGAGCTACTTAAACTATCTTTTTGAACAATTACCACAAATAGATCTAGATGATCAGGAAGCACTTGATCAGTTCCTTCCGTGGTCAAAAACCATTCCAAAGGAATGCCGTATTCCTGATAAAGTTAAGTAAAGAATACACCAATGCCCACCTGAAAAACTAGGTGGGCATTATTTTACGCTTACTTATCGAGAAGTAAAGCGTGTAGAATAATATAAATTTTTTCGAATCAGTTCGTTTTCTACTATAAAACAGACTATATACCATTTTTTGGTCGATCTTGAGATGCATTCGACAATCTCTGTTGACTTGATAGCTATATGTATAAGTGTTCACTATCTTCACTTCTTCTTGTCAGTACTTTCTTTAATAAAGCGTAATAGCATAAAAATAGGCTAGTCAAAGTTCTCACTTTAACTAGCCACTCATTTATCAATTTACAAGCTCGTGATGGTGTCCGTTTAGGTCGATTCGGTAATGCCCAAATGTTGCTTTTCGTTCCTCGGCACTACCGCCAAAGCGTTGATAGCCAAATGTCTCAATACCCTGCTCGCTAATTGTCCAATCATGTGCCTTGCCCTCTGTATCAAAGACATAATAGAAGCCAGGCTTGCCTAAGTAATCTGATCCCCATTGTTCATTTTTCAGCGTTGCTACTTTTAAGTTGCTTGTTTCATGGGCATCCAGTATACCGCGCATATATTGTGTTACATAATAAACATTATTGCCATACATTTTTACTGCCTTAATTGGTGCTTTTTCAATCGCTACCCTTGTCAGCTTTTCACCATCAACATGGTATAAAATAAATTCCTGTGTTGTGGCATGGGCATAATGTAGATAGAAATTATCCATAGCTGTCTTCAACCATATACCGCCTAGTCGGACTGTATTTTTATCCTCCGCAAATTCCTGATAATTAAATGGCTCAAAATCATAGAAATTATCACTCGAGAATAACTGACCATTTTCTTTAATGACAGCCATAAAACGATCACTATAAACAATGGGTTTCCCTTGATATAACAACTCGCAAGCACGTATTAAATTAAGATTCTCCAGTGCTGTGGCATGAGGCTCTCTAATAATAATTAAGTGATAGGCATTGTTTAGATAGACGACCTTTTTATCAAAGGCTTCGCCAATATAGCGTAAGGGAATGTATGTTGAATGATTGGAAAGACTTGCGGCAATATCCATTTGTATCGTTTTACCATTTACAGTAAGCACCTTGTCTCCTAGTTTCAAGGTGATGGTTTTAGTAGTGGATTTAATGGTGATGGCCTGATTTTTAGTGTTGAAATCTACCTTTGCACCAAATCCTTCAGCGATGAAACGTAGTGGTACAAGGGTTCTGCCATCTTTAGCAATGGGCTGCACGGCTGAAGTCATGTGTCCATTCACAAATGCCTTCGAGCTGTCGAGCGATAGGATTATACTATTTTTTACATCCTTTTCTGTCACATCAGCATAATAGTCAGTAAGATTTTCTGCCTGAGCTGTATAACCAAATGCAAAAAATAATACAAATGTTAATACCGTAGTAAGTCTTTTCTTCATTTTTCTCCCCCCTCTTCAGTGATTGCTTATTTTAGGGATGCATATATTACCAACAGAAGACTTATCTAAATTATATATTTTTCCATTAGACGCTACTAGTATTTTATTAAAAGGTTTGTTTAAGAGAGGCTCCTACAAGGAAAATAACTTACTACCAATATAAAGCTATTCATTTCCAATAAACACCTTATATATAAGATGTTTTTTTCTAGGAATTTTTGCTGACATCTGCCTGACATAAATATTTTTTATAGTAAACCATGTGGACAAAAGAATAACTAAAATATACAGCGCTGATTTAAGAAACACTATAAATTTTTTGGAGATGATTGGTATGAAGCGAGCCCATGTTTATGAATTAGATATTACGCGTGCATTAGCCATTTTAGCAGTACTTTTGATTCATGCTACTAGCACACCTGTCACCGCTTTACCCAGTGACTCAAAGCTCTATCCGCTATATGTTGCGTTAAATATTTTTCCGAAATTTGCTGTGCCTGTATTTATCTTTTTAAGTGGCTTTGTGTTATTTTACAACTATATCCAAAAGGACCTTACGAAAGAGCTGATTGTACGTTTTTATCAAAAGCGAGTCACGCAAATTGTTATTCCGTATCTCTTTTTTTCTATCTTTTATTATGCCGCCACACGACTTTTTCTGACGCATGACCTAGCCCTTACATGGCAGGCATTATTTAGCATGGAATTTTTGGAAAAACTATTAATCGGCAAAGCCTATACGCATTTATATTATATTTTTATTATGGTGCAATTCTATGTAATGTTCCCACTTATGCTCTATATCATTAAGAAAAAACCAGTCGTATCGCCTCATCTTATTTGGATTGGCTTCGTCCTACAGTGGGCATTTATTTTATTAAATGCTGCGTTTTGGCAGTATCCCTATCGTGGAAGTATTGCATTCTCGTATCTTTTTTATTTCCTAGCAGGTGGATTTTTAGGTATTTATTTTGAAAAATATAAAAAATGGCTCCAGCTAAAAAGGGAAAATTTCTCGATTGCTATTTTGCTTATTTGGCTGCTATGGCTATTTGCTACTTGCTATAATATTTATTTATATTATTTTGTGTTTTCATCACAGACCTATTTAGCAAGCAGTATTGTCTTTGAGCTTGCTTTTGAGCTGCAAGCCATTACAGCTAGCATTGTGTTATTACAGCTGTCGTTCTGGATTTATCATCAATGGCATAGAGCTATTGTCAATAGCTTGATTAACCTAGGAACACTATCCTTTGGTATTTATTTATTGCATCCATTTTTCCTGTTTCTTTATCGACAAATTCCTATTAGTGGCAATAGTCTGGTATTCCACGTATGGAGTGTGGGTGGCTTTGTGATTGCCTTATTTGTCACTTGGTGGGTGGTCTTGGTCATTGGAAAATATATTAACTATCATTGGATTGCCTTTGGACCGATTCCAAAAACATTTCCATATAAAAAAAGTTGAAAGACGTCCTCCTGTCTTTCAACTTTTTTAGTTATTGATCTACGGTAAATGTAATTTCTCCGATGCCCATTTCAGCTTTGACGTCTAATACAACATCTGCGTTTTCGTAGGCTTCATTGACATAGACACCATCACCTTGTGCAGTAAAGCCTTCAATAGTGGAGGAGCCAATGCCCTTTTCCAGTGTTAATTTTACCCCCACTGCTGAAGGTAAAATCACCGTTGTTTTTCCTACCCCTGTTTCAATATTCGTTGTAAAACTTTTGTGCCAATCGCCACCTAGATTGACCGTTACATCGCCTACACCCGCTTCAATCTCTAAATTTTCAAGCTGTAGTCCTTGCAAATCAAGATTTGCTTTCGAAGCCCCTGTTTCAACTGTTAAATCGATTGGCACATCATTATTGAGCTGCATCGTCCAACTATTTTTTACTTTGGATAGCTTTGGCTTTGCTGTATTTTTATGCTCAATGACAATTTCTCCTCTATCCTTCTTTATAGTGTAGCTTACTTGGGGCGCAAGCTTTTCCATATTATAGCTAGCACTGCCCTCTACCCATTCCTCTGCGCCACCTGTAAGCGACATTTCACCAAGGCCAAAATTAATATCTACCTCTAATGCCTTTGCCTGATCCTTCTCCACCACAATGGCTTCCTCCTGCATTTTGCCCGGAATAAAGGAAAAGCACCCCGCTAACAGCAACGCCGACGTCCCCATCACAGCCGCTAAACCCGCTACTTTTTTCATAATTGAATTCCTCCCGCTATCTAATAAATATATTATAACAGGAGCACCTCTATCACCAATACGTCCCTGCGCTTGAAAATTCTCTCAGACCTAAGACGTAGTACCCTCTAGTAATGCCTTTAAATAAGCAAGGGAAGCATCGTAGCCAGCCATATTAAAGCGAACCGTTGTACCACCTTGCGGCTCCTCTGCTATCGATATGGCAATCACGGTTTCGGGAACCTCCAAGTAAAATGCAAATTCCTGATGTTTACTAACACGCTCAATCTTTAGCTCCATGGGCAGTGGCTCTGTTAGCTGATTATGCTCGCTTGGCATTAATGTAAATATCATCTTTTCGCCCGCTGCCAAGCGTGGAATCGCCCAAGTAGACCCCGGCGCATACCATTTTGATAATGGCTCCTCCTCTGTAATTGCCTGCCATACTTGCTCAATGGCTGCATCAATCCAAATCGAACTCGTCACACACAATCCCTCCACTTATCAGTTTCCATTATTTTACCGAATCTTTAAGCGATAAACAAAAAAACGAAACTCTATTCAAAGTATGAGTTTCGTTGCTTTATCATGGTAGCCGTGCCCTGAGCGGGGTAGGATTCATTGTAAGCGCCTGTTGTCCATATAGCCACTCGATCACCAACCGCAAAGGGGCTTGTATCTGGATAGGATACTGTTAACGCATTTGGCTTGGCGATTGCTAAAATTTCTTGTTTTGTTTTCGCCGCAATGTCTTGTGCTGACACATTCCAAACAATCGTTAGCGTTTTAGCTGTTTTGTCCATAACAATTCCCTCTGCATCCGCCGCGTGATCTGCATAAAACATCCCCATTGCTAGAGCGCTCCAGCACTGGGCAGTGCCAATGGGATACGACATGGTATAAAATGTTATAGCAGAAAGCCCTGTGGCACAGCCTGACGCTTTTATGGCTAAAGCCTCTGCTGCTTTATCTACATAATAGATTTGAAATAATGCTGCATCTTGCTTTGTTAGATTACGTAGGTTAGTCGATGCTTCCGCTATTGAGTGTTTTCTCGTTATGCCTACGATGATTTTTTGATGACTAAAATCAACACTTGCATATTGGATATTGAGTGCTGCCTGATTGGCATAAATCGTTGCCATAACCTTATTCAAATCTGCCTCAGAATAATGGGCTTGATAAAATTGAATCGGCAATGCCTCACCATAGGCTGCTAAAATAGCTTGCTCTACCTCTGTTACCGCTGCCCCGTGTCGTATGCCAATATTCACCACACCGCCATTTGCCTGATCAATATACATCCCTAGATAATCCTTAGCATCTAGCATCGTTGCTAGCGTCTGCTGGATTTGAGGAATGACGCTGCTTTGTGTTTGAAACCGCTGCTCTAGTACAGCCTCCTCCTCTGGTGATAAGTACATATTGTACACTGCCGAGTATGGCAATGACTGGATAAGCTCAGGGTCTGTTGATAAGCCATATGCTTTGCGTCCTTCAATTTTTGCTTGGTCATCTATAGCTAATGCTTCGCTTCCAATCAATAGCGTAGCTAGTATAACTATGCATAGCGTAAGTATTTGCCTCATTGTCCTCCTCCTTCTAACCGCTTAGACGTATGATAGCTGAAAGTGTTACATAGAGAAAAGGCTGCCGAGAACAATATTCTCAACAGCCAAATGTCTTATGCCTCTTCTGATGGATAGGTTTTTTGTAGAAAGGCTATAGATTGCTGGATCAGAGCCTTTAACACGTCAATATCAATATCCGCTAGCTTATTAATATAGACACACGCTTTTCCAGTTGTATGCTTGCCAAATTGCTGGAGTAGCTGCTCACGCTCTGGATCGCCCGGTGCAAAGTATAGACTAATTTTTGCTTTGCGAGGGGAAAAGCTTACAAGTGGTGCATCCCCTTCATGCCCTGTTTGATATTTATAATGGTATTTCCCAAAACCGATAATGCTTGGACCCCACATTTTTGCCTCATAGCCTGACACTTCCGTAAAAATATCAACAAGCTGATATGCATCCTCGCGCTTTTTTGGATGGTCTACGCTTTCAATAAATTCAATAACACTGGCATCCGTTTCTGTTGTTTTTAATTCATACATATAAACCCCTCGCCTTCTGAAAGATGTATATCTATTATTCCCTATTCTACCTGCTCTAACAATAGCTTTTGTTGCAGTTCGTAATAAATGCCCTGCTGCTGCATTAATGCTTGATGATTGCCTTGCTCCACAATTTCCCCCTGCTGAATCACAAGGATTTTATCGGCATTTTCAATCGTTTTTAAGCGATGGGCAATCACAAAGCTTGTGCGCCCCTGCATTAAATGCTGTAGGCCCTTTTGAATATCGACCTCTGTTTGTGTATCCACGCTTGATGTTGCTTCATCTAAAATTAAAATATCCGCATTTTCTAAAATGGCACGAGCAATGGCAATTAGCTGGCGTTGTCCCTGACTTAAGTTAGCACCACCAGCCTGCACATGTGTATCGTACTGGGCTGGCAAATATTTAATAAAGTGATGGGCATTAGCAATTTTTGCCGCCTCCTCGACCTCTGCATCTGTTGCATCGAGCCGACCGAAGCGAATATTTTCTCGAACTGTGCCAGAGAACAAATACGTATCCTGCAATACAACGCCAACTTTTTGCCGAATGGTTGCCATTTGATAATGCTCAATCGGCTGCCCATCAATGAGAATTGTTCCTTGGTCAACATCATAAAAACGTGTTAGTAAATTAATAATCGTTGTTTTGCCTGAGCCTGTTGGACCAACAAGGGCAATGGTTTCCCCTGCCTTAGCATGGAAGCAAATGTTTTTAAGCACAGGCTTATCGGGTGTATAGCTAAATGATACATTGTTAAAAGCCACATCTCCTCGGAATGCGGGGACATCAATGGCATGTGGTCGGTCAGCTACCTCTGATGGCTCATCAAGTATTTCAAACACACGCTCCGCACCAGCAATAGCGGATTGAAATGTATTCAGCAAATTCGAGAGCTGGTTAAGCGGACGGAAAAATTGGCGTGTGTATGTTACAAAGGCTGCAATAATACCGACAGATACAATGCCGTTCACCGCCAGCAATGCCCCTGTGCCAATCACAATGGCTAAGCCAAGGTTATTCATAAAGTTATTAATCGGTCCTAATAAGCCAGAGGTAATTTCTGCGCGCTGGGCAGAGTGACGCAACGCTTCATTTTGCTGACGGAACATAGCAATTGTTTGCTGCTCCTTACCAAAAAGCGTTACTACCTCCGCGCCTGTAATCATCTCCTCAATATAGCCGTTTAGCTTACCAAGATCACGCTGACGTGCCGCATAATTTTTACTGCTGCGCTTGACAATTTGCTTTGTTGAGAAAACAATAAGCGGAATAATAATGAGTGTCACAAGCGCCAATTGCCAGCTTAAGGCAAACATCGCAATGCTGACACCAATCACCGTTAAAATGGACGATACAATTTGTGTCACGCTTTGGGCAAGTGCTGTATTGAGGTTATCAATATCATTCGTTACACGACTCATTAAATCGCCCAATGCACGCTGGTCAAAAAAGCGTAATGTTAATGCTTGCAGCTTTTGAAAGAGCGCTAAGCGCAATGTGCGAATCGTTGTCATGGCCACACGAATCATGACATAGGTTTGCAGCCATGTAAAAATGGATGCCGCACTAAAAATAATAGCGAGCACAATGCTTTGGCGAATTGCTCCTGCAATATCCTTTGTTAAAATATATTCATCAATGATATGCCCAATCATATAGGGGCCTGCCAAGCTTAAAAAGGTCGATGCTAGCACAAAAAAGATGGCAAAAAACAGCCCGATTTTTTGCTGCTTCACATAGTGTCCTATTCTAATGAGTGTGGCTTGCTGATTTTTCGCTTTTTCAGCGGGTCCTGCCACACGAGGCCCACGTCCAAAATTCATTTGCTTTGGTTGCTGCTGTTGACTCATGCTTGTTCACCAGCCTTTTGCTGTGATGCATAAATTGCTTGATAGTGCGGATTTGTTTGTAGAAGCTCCTGATGTGTGCCCTGCCCAACAATTTCACCATCCGCTAAGACAAGAATCATATCCGCCTGCTGAATCGAGGTAATTTTCGATGCTACGATAAATGTTGTTGTATCCGCATAATTTGCAGCAATCGCCTGCTGTACATGCCTCTCAGAGCCACTATCAAGTGCCGAGGTTGTATCATCCAGCACTAAAATGGCAGGCTTGCGAATAAGCGCTCGACTTAACGCAAGCCGCTGCTTTTGCCCACCGGAAAGATTGGTAGCCCCCTGTGCTAATGGATATGCCAAGCCCTGCTCAAGCCGCTCCACAAATTCACTGGCACAAGCCGCATCTAAAGCCTGCTGTAGCTCCTCTGCGCTTGCCTCGTCCTTGCCAAGACGAACATTGCTGTCAATTGTCCCTGAAAATAGCAATGCTCTTTGTGGTGTAAAGCCAATATATGCTCGTAATGTAGCCAATGCATAGGATTTGAGTGGCTTGCCATCTACACGGATTTCCCCGCCTGTTGGGTCAAATAGACGTGGCAATAGCTTGACGAGCGTCGATTTACCGCTGCCTGTTTTCCCAATAATGCCCACCGTTTGCCCAGGCTGCACCGAAAATGAAATATTTTTCAAGACATCCTCTGCGGTATCGTAGTAGCGATAGCTTACATGGTCAAAATCTATTGCTCCTGCTAGCGGCTCAGCAAGCGCATTGGCGGCTTCCTTCACCACAACATCCTTATGTAATACATCGACAATACGTTCTCCTGAGGGCAGTGCGCGCGCAATTTGCATCAGCACCATGCTGGAGGACATTAAGCCATTTAAAATCATTGTTAAATAGTTAATAAAGGCAAGAATAACCCCAACCTGTAAAGTGCCTGCCTCCACCTTGATCGCGCCAAGCCAGAGCGCTGCCACAATGCCAAGATTAACCACAAACATGGTAAAAGGCACAAGCACCCCAACAATTTGCTCGGCGGTCATAAAACGCTTTGTCAGCGCATGATTCAAGCTACTAAATTGCGAAATTTGCTGCTGTTCACGTCGAAAGGCCTTCACCACACGAATTCCAGCAAGATTTTCCTGTAGCTTTGTATTGACCGCATCAATTGCCTCCTGCACACGGCGATAAAGCATGCCTGAATACTTTGTAAAAAAGTACATGGCAATAATTAAAATGGGTACGATAATCAGCAGAATGGAAAAAAGCTCCCGCGCTGTGATAAAAACAATAATAACTGCTCCGATAAATAGCAATGGCCCACGCACAAAAATACGCAATGTCATCATAAATGCGCGCTGAATGCTTTCTACATCACTTGTTAAAATTGTAATCAGCCTGCCTGTTGTCAAGGTATCGCGCTCTCTTGCTGAATAGCTCATCATTTTTTCATAAAGTGCCTGTCGAATATCTGAGGCAAAATGAATCGCCGCCTTTGAGCTGTAATACGAGCAGCCGATACCGCCTACTAGCCCAAGCACCGCGCTTATCAGCATCCAGCCAAACATTTTGAACACATATGGATGATCTTCATTGGCAATGCCTGTATCAATCATATGCTGCATAATGGTTGGCTGTAGCAAATCCATTGTTACCTCTAGCACCATTAGCAGTGGTGCAATAATGGTTAAAAATTTGTAGGGCGCTAAATACTGCCCTAATTGTTTAATTGCTTGCATACTGTCGCTCCGTTCTCTTTAAATCCCATTCGTTTTCCATTATAACTGAAAATCATTCGCAATTGGCAATGTTTTTTCGAGTCACGTAATAATTAAATAAAGAGGCTCATAGCTTTTTTGAATGGCAGAACTTTCTTTTGAGTGACTCTTTTACTTTTTTGAGCGGAGAGACCCTTCTTTTGAGCGACTCTTTCTCCTTTTTGAGCGGGGATCTCCTTCTTTTGAGCGACTCCTTCATCTTTTTGAGCGGGGATCTCCTTCTTTTGAGCAACTCTGCGATGTATTGAGGTCACATTGGTATGAAGCTACATCAACACGTTTAAACAATAGACAATCATCGCCATGTACACTTGATTCTGCACATCCTGCTGTAGAATTTTTTAATGTTCAAGTGCGGCTTCATCCATTTGAAAGACAATTCCATCACCAAAGATGTCTTGTACAGTTCAGCGATTTCATCTGCACGTCAGTCAAAGTGGTTCATCATCAAATGAAGCTCGTTTCTTTTTGATGGTTGAATTATTTTAATGCAACGCTAGTGATTTTTTATGATTAATCTATTTCATAAACATAAAAAGTCGATTTACACCAAATCCGTTGGCATAAATCGACTTGTTCAGTGTCCTCCGTAACAAAATATTTTTCCATAAAATCACCATCCAAAAGTTGTCGATAATTGTCGATAATTAACTATTTTTGCATAAAATATTTACTATTAAGTCCATTTATTTTATATTTCGATACGTGGTGTAAGTCTTTTCATTTCAATCTTTAATTATTTTAGGTTCATTACATTAAGAAAGAGGGAAAAAAAGATAAAAGTCATGGCAGCTACTGGTGTAGTTGGCGTAATGACTTCAGCTATGGGTGCTGCCGCGGCAACATGGGAGAACTACTCAGCCAATGTACCAACCTTTAGTGACTATGAAACATCAACTATCACAAAAACGACTACTGGATCAGCTTACAATGAAGTTGGTTATATTGAAAAAGATGGAAAATTAGTTTCTTGGATTGAAGATGCATCAGGCTCAAATATTTCTTCAAAGGTTTCTTATTCAACAACAGGAAGAAAAACAATGGACTATACAGCTGCTAGTACATGGAAAGATAAAAAAGTTCGTCTTAATATCTCGACTTCCTCTGGAACATTTGAAGATATTCAAACTTCAGGAGAATGGACGCCTAATTAATAAGCTATCTATTATAATTAGCATTAGCTACATATCATCCTAATATTTCGGATAATAATAATGCTTTTGATTTTCATAAATGATAGACTGCACCACAAATTTAGAGTTATATAATAAAATGAATGTGTTTTGAGGTGTTATATATGAATTCTTATATAAAAGAGGAATTTAAACGAGCATTTTTCTCAAAAATAACCCTTTTTACATCCATCTTTTCCATAGTTTTAGTATTTGGAGGTATGTTTGAATACATAAGTTGGATTAAATATGGTGATATATCCGTTTTATATTTATTTTTATCAGGCTATAATTCAGGAACAGCTAATTTTTTAATTGTTGTTTTTCCAATTATCAGTTGTTTACCCTTTGCAGCATCATATGTAAGTGATTGTAAGACAGGATTAAATAAATATATCTATATTCGGATGAGTAAAACTAGCTATAGATTGATAAGGCTACTTGTAAATGGACTTGTTGGAGGATTTGTTTTGTTTATTGGTCCATTTATTTCATTGTTATTTCTTTTGGGAATCAAAGTTTTTACACATATTCCAATGGCAAAAGAACAAATGGAAACGTTTGAATACTTCAAAAGTTTAGGTATCCATTCACCTATTATAGCCATTTTAATTATTTTAATCGTTTTGTTTTTCTGTGGATTTACCTTTGCTACTTTTGCTTTAGGTATATCAACATTTATCCAAAATATTTATTTGGCTGTATTGTTACCTTTTATCTATTATATTTTTTCTGCAACCGTATTAATTAACATTCATACCTATTTAAATGCAGTAGTATTATATGATGTTAATCATTTTGGGGTGAATTTTGCACAACGATGCTTGTATGGAATTATATTATGTATGGTTGGAATCATAACTTTCTTTATAGGAGGTTATAAGGTTGAACAAAAAAACACGTAATCATGAACTGATAAAGGTTTTTTATAACAAAAATATTAATATATTCATTTTTATTTTGCTTTCACTATACAGTCTAGATCTTTTATTTTCAACAGTGGAGAATGATTTAGAGACGAATGTATATGATTTGTTGATGAAGATAACGGGATTTCTTCCATTATCCTATATAATGATACCAACGTTTTTAATAATTATTACTGTACATTTTTCAGCAGGTGAGGTGCAAAATTATATAGCCTTTAGATTTAAGAGTAAACGACAATGGTATCAAATGAATGTAATTTTTATTGCTCAACTAACGGCTATTTTTTCCCTTACCGTTGTTGGTATTATGCTGCTGCAATCTGCATTTATTCTTAGTTTTAAGAATAATTGGAGTGAATTTGCTCTTAGTTATTATGAAAATTATGCTACTTTTTTATCTAATTATTCCCCTATACTGTACTCCATAGTAACCATCATATTGCTATGGCTTATTTTATTTTTACTAGGATTAATTTATTTTCTGATATTTTTATGGACAAGAGAGTATAAAATATTTTGTGTAAATAGAAAATTCCATAGAAAAAGGAAGACCCTTTCTTGGTAGAATTAAGTCACCACAACCAATCCTAGAAAAGAGGTCTTCCCTATGAATCAGTTTACAACAGAAATTGTCGATGCACTAGTCAAAAAACAAGATATTACCGAGGTTTTTCGTTCGCACTTGGAAATGGCGATCAACTCGCTACTGGCGACAGAGCTGACGGAATTTTTGGATTACGAAAAATACGATCGTATCGGGTTCAACTCAGGCAATTCTCGCAATGGGTCTTATTCGCGTACACTTCACACGGAGTACGGCGATTTAACGCTTCAAATCCCGCGGGATCGCAACGGTGAGTTTAAACAACAGACAGTGGTACCATATAAGCGCTCGAACGATACGCTGGAAGAAACGGTCATTCACTTGTTCAAAAAAGGCATTACGATGGCGGAAATTGCGCAATTAATTGAGAAAATGTATGGGCATCACTATACGCCGCAAACGATTTCGAATATGACAAAGGCTGTTTCAGAAACGGTAGAAGCCTTTAATAACCGTCCTTTGCACAATCGTTACGTATGCGTGTATTTAGACGCGACGTATATTGCCGTGCGTCGTGATACGGTGTCAAAAGAGGCCGTCTATATTGCAG
Organism: Lysinibacillus macroides; assembly: GCF_001281525.1. Taxonomy (GTDB): domain Bacteria; phylum Bacillota; class Bacilli; order Bacillales_A; family Planococcaceae; genus Lysinibacillus; species Lysinibacillus macroides. The sequence continues at coordinate 49,172 of NZ_LGCI01000010.1, forward strand.
TTGGTATTCGTGAAGACGGCTCTAAAGAAGTGCTTGGCTATACGATTGCCCCAACAGAATCGGCCTACAACTGGCAGGAGCTACTACAAGAGCTCAAAGACCGTGGTGTAGAAGACGTACTTTTATTCGTATCAGACGGCTTAAAAGGCATGGCAGACGCTGTGTTTAATGTGTTTCCAAAGGCAAAATATCAGGTGTGCCTTGTCCATGTGGCACGCAATATCATGCATAAAGTCCGAGTAGAAGATCGCAAGGAAGTGTGCGAGGATTTTAAAACGATTCACCAGGCAAAGAACGCTGAAGCAGCGAAAAAAGCGCTCGAGACGTTCTGCGAAAAATGGGGCAAATCGTATAAAAAAGTCGCACAAGGCTTACTCGAAAACCCGTATTTACTGACGTTTTACGGCTTTCCCAAGGCGATTTGGCGAAGCATCTACTCGACGAATTTAATCGAGTCGTTCAATAAGCAAATCAAAAAATATACAAAGCGCAAGGAACAGTTCCCGAACGAAGAATCGTTGGAGCGCTTTTTAGTGACGCAGTTCGAAGACTATAATCAACGTTTCGCCACACGCTGCCACATCGGCTTCAATCAGGCCCGTGCAAAGCTAGAAGAAATGTTTGAGCAGCTGCACGAACCGGCAAACTAGACCGGGACGCGCCAGCGCGAAATTTGAGTGTGTAGGAAAGGGCTAGCCCTTTCCTACACACTCAAATCAACACTTCGAACAAGTACAATTGAATACACAGGTGATGAGTTCCCTTGAACGGGTGAATCGTCATTTACACAAAAATATTGACAGTACCATGGACAAAAAAAACGATGATTTCATTTATGGTGGTTTTTATAGTAAATTTGCTAAATGTTGCAATAACATTGGGTAAATTTGATGGTATATCCCGTTATCTTTTTACTGACCATGTAAATATTATTCAATATATTTATAGATTTAATTTAAGTCAGCAACATTTTCCATATAGTATAGTTCTATATTGGATTTTCTTAATTTTTTCCATCTATTTGATGGGTTTATTTATTGTTAACCGAGTAGATATTCTTTTAGAGAAAGAGAGTAAGAATGATGTTAGCTAGAATTATAAATTACCACTTTTTATGTATAATAACACCAAAAAAATTATTATTCATCATCGCCACATTTATTGCAAATGTACTTCTAGTCTTTTCTATGTACAGCCATAAGGTAAGCGTAAAATAATGCCCACCTAGTTTTTCAGGTGGGCATTGGTGTATTCTTTACTTAACTTTATCAGGAATACGGCATTCCTTTGGAATGGTCTTTGACCACGGAAGGAACTGATCAAGTGCTTCCTGATCATCTAGATCTATTTGTGGTAATTGTTCAAAAAGATAGTTTAAGTAGCTCATGGGATTTAACCGGTTCTCTTTGGCAGTTTCTACAATGCTATAGATAATGGCACTGGCAGTTGCACCTCTCATAGATTGGGAAAACAGCCACGATTTTCTCCCCATAACGAATGGTTTAATAGAACGCTCCGCTCTATTATTATCAATTTCAAGACGCCCATCTTTCATAAAGGTAATAAGTTTAGGCCATTGGTTTAAACTATAGTTAATTGCTTCACCTAGTTTGCTTTTTGGTGGAACTTGAGGGCGTTTTGATTTTAGCCATGCTAAAAAAGCATCCAACACGGGTTGACTGCGTTTTTGACGTTCTTCTTTCCGTTGTTCTGGGCTACAATTTTTGATTTCCTCATCTATCTGTTTCTCAATTTTAAATAATTGATTACAGTATTGGAGTCCTTCAGCCGCTAGAGTTGTAGATTTATCTACATTGGCAGGCAACGATTTGAGCGTTTCATCGAACTTTCTTCGTGCGTGAGCTAGACATCCAACTAACTCCACATTCTTCAAATCGTGGTATCCCGCATAACCATCGACATGAAGGTATCCCGAAAACCCCTTAAGAAATGCCTTTGGGTGCTTACTGTGGCGCGAAGTCTGGTAATCGTATAAAACAATCGGTGTTATGTCACGGCCAGATCGGTATAACCACATATAGGATTTGGAATTTGCAGCCTTTCCGGGTTCTGCTAAAACTTGAACTGTTGTTTCGTCTGCGTGCAGGCGGTCAAGTTGAAGTAGAAGCTCATGCAAGCGATTATAAAGCGGTGAGAGCCACTTCATTGAACCATATATTACCCAGTTGGCAATCGTTTGGCGTGATAGAAAGACACCAAGTCGTTCAAATTGTTTTTCAATTCGGTACAATGGCATTCCTTCTACGTATTTTTGATTCATGATATACGCCATTGAAGAAGGAGAAGCGAGACTTTTTGGAAAAACTGCCGCTGGCATTTTAGCTGTGACAATCGGTGTTTCGATTCCTTCACGTTCACATTTACGGCAGCTGTAAATATGTTGAATATGCTCCACGACTTTCACTTGAGCAGGGATAATCTTTAATTCTCGTCGTGTTTCCGTACTCATTTCATGCACAGTTTCACGGCAACACAAACAGACCTGCTCTTCTTCGGATAAACGATAATGAATCGTTTCCATAGGCAAGTTTTCAAGTTTCGCATCTCGTTGTCCTACATATTTCTTTCGATTATACATAATCGTTTCGAGTGTAGGTTCCTCCACTTTTGCATCCGCTGTGATTTCAGCTTCATTAAAAAGAGAAAGTTCGATTTGGTCCGGATTTGTTTTTTCACTAGATGTCCCGAATCTCTTTTGTTGGCTTAGTCGGAATTGTTCTTCCAACCATTTCACTTTTGCCTCTAGGACTTCTTTTTGCTTTTCTAAATCCGCATTTTTTGCTGCGAGTTCTTCAATTGTATCTTGTAGTTCATTCGTATTTTTTTCCATGAAAATAGAATACCATAAAGAGAGGTGACATAGATGGTCAATTCTCTCTAAATGATAACTTTTGCATCCATTTTTGGATGGGCTTGTTTTTGTTCATAGCTAATCCCATCAAGTAACCAATTCAATTGGCGAGGACTAATCGCTAGATGCGTAGCTGTTTGTTCATCTGGCCATTCAAAAACGCCTTCTTCAAGACGACGATAATACAACCAAAAACCATTATGATCCCAATGGAGAATCTTCAACTTATCACGTTTGCGATTACAGAAGACAAATAGATTGGAAGAGAAAGGGTCGAGTTGAAAACTCATTTGAACAATCGCTGCCAATCCATCAATCGACTTCCGTAAATCTGTTGCACCCGTTGCTAAATAGACCCGGTTAATCGGAGTTTTACTTAACATGGGATTGAAGAACCTGAAGCACTTCATTGAAAAGTGAATGGCTGAAGCCTTCTTTAATTTCGATTGAAACATCTCCTACCTTAACTGTTAGAGTAGATGTTTCTTCCATCGAGTTGGATGAATCGATGGCAACCCATTGTGTAAGGGGATAAGCGACGTGAGTCGGTTCAGTTTCCAATCGTTTCATCCAGCTATACATACTTTGGACACCTACTTGATTTTGTTTACACCAAGCTTTTACACTCGGCACCCCACTGGATTTGTAGGCATCGATGCGATCTTGCCACATCTGTTTTCGTTCATCTAGTAACATAAAAAACCTCCTAACAATTGATGTTAATGTGATTATCACAAAACTCGGCAATTATTAGAAGGTGTGTAGTATTTGGCGCTTACGCCATAAGATTATCCCTCAAGAGACTATACGAGCAACCATATTTATCTTTTATTTGCCAATAAATTTCAAGCTAGATATGTTTAGATGTATATTGATTTTATTACCTATTCTGACTATATTCGGTTTATTTATACATACTGAAATAAGGGAACGAACAGCCTATCTACTGTTGCATGTGAAAAGTTTGAGTCATTGGTTTTACAGTCTTATTTTTGTATTGTTTATTTTTATTTTCTTAACTTTTACAACAGGTTTTCTTACAACTATGGGGATTCTTACTTTTATACCAAGAGAAAAAGTATCCAATGATTGGATTCAGACATTAAATTATTTATACACTTCTAATTCTCTCAATTTGATTATTAACCAGTTTTGTTTACTTATATTATCCTTTTTTTTACTAGCATTAATCAATTTATTTTTTATTTTTTTGATAGATAATCTCGCCTTTACTTTTTTATTAACCCTAATGTGTTTTATCCTATCTATAACAATAGGGAGCACCTTTCCTAGTATATTGAAATGGTTGCCTTTAACATCTGGTTTATTAGCCTTTCACGAATTAAATAATTATTCATTAATGTGGTGTTACTTTAACGTGTTAATTAGTATTGTTGTATTAATTGTTGTTAATTTCAGGCTATTTAAAATTCGCAGAGAGTATCTTTTTATGCGGCATGAATAAAGGAGAATATGTATAATGAATACTATACTAGAAATACAAAATTTATCGAAAGAAATAAAGAATCGTACATTGTTAAAAAATATTCACATGAAAATAGATAAACCAGGAATATATGGAATAATAGGAAGAAATGGTTCTGGCAAAAGTATATTATTTAAAACAATTGCTGGGCTTCTTGTTCCATCTAAAGGTGTGGTTAAAGTTTTCGATGAAGATATTGGAACAGGAAAATTCCCTAAAAATTTTGGCGCTTTATTAGATATTCCTGGTTTTCTTCCACACTATTCAGGTATTCGTAATTTAAAATTATTAGGATCTATTCAAAATCGTGTAACTGAAGAAGATATCAGAAAGGTCCTCACTTTAGTTGGTCTGAATCCAGATGATAAAAATGCTGTGCGTAAATATTCCCTTGGTATGAAGCAGCGTCTTGGAATTGCCCAAGCCATTATGGAAAAACCAGAACTCTTAATTTTGGATGAACCAATGAATGGACTTGATGAATCTGGCGTATCGGATATTCGAAATATGCTAATAAATTTCAAAAAACAGGGAATGACTATTTTGCTAGCTAGTCATAATGCTGAAGATATATCTCTTTTATGTGACAGCGTGTATAAAATGGATAATGGTGAATTAACACAACTCCATTAGCCTTAATGTATCAACATCTTTCAGTTTCAATACTCAGAAACAGCTTGCTCGCTTTTTACGCGAACAAGCTGTTTTGTTTCCCGCTATAAAGGCTGGTACAATTGACCGCGAACAAGGCAGGAAGGTGTTATAAATCATCAAAACCATTATCTTCTACATTCACTTTAACATATTGACGTGAACGCTGCTCAAAGAAGTCTGTTTTGCCTTGGTCCACATCCTCATAAGCCTTAATCCATTTCAATGGATTTTTGCGATAGCCGTCAAATGGGCGGTCAACGCCAAGCTGATTACAGCGCACATTGGCATAGAAGTGGACATAATCATGGACGTCCTCAACATCAAGACCTTCAATTTTATCGCCAATCACTTCATTTGCCCAGTCAATTTCAAGCTGCACGGCTTCACGGAAAATATCCTGTACCCTCTCTTTACGCTCAGGTGTATCATATTCTGGATATTCCGTTAATAGCTCCTGATAAATTTTTACAAATAAATCGACATGTAGCTGCTCATCGCGATTAATATAATTGATCATCGTAGACGTAGCAACCATTTTTTGATTGCGCGCTAAATGATAGAAGAAGGCAAAACCTGAATAGAAAAATAAGCCCTCTAAAATTACATCATAAATAATGGCCTCTAGCATATTATCAACCGTTGGCTCCTCGGAAAATGCACGGTAGCCTTTAATCACAAAATCATTGCGACGCTCTAGCACAGGCTCCGTACGCCAAAAATCAAAGGTACGATCCTGCTCAGCTTTATTAACGATACTTGATAGCACATAGGAATAGGAGTGGTTATGAATCACCTCCTGCTGCGCTAAAATAATCATTAACGCATTCAAGCTGGAATCGGTTAAATAGTCTGCCACTTTGCCAGCAAAATCCGTTTGTACACTATCCAATAGTGCAAGTAAGCCAATAATTTTTAAAAAGGATTCTTGCTCATCTCTTGTCAGCTCTGAGAACTGCTTAACATCATTGCTCATATTAATTTCAAAGGGTGTCCAGAAGTTACCGAGCATTTTTTTATACTTAGGATACGCCCAGCTAAAGCGGACGTCATCCCAGTTTAAAATATTGGAGGAGCGCCCGTTCACAATACCTGTGGAACGGTTTGGCGCTTCCTTATCCATAATTTGTCGTTTCGTAATTGTTGTCATCGTTTTATTCCTCCTAGCTTGCACAAGACTCACATTCTAATAATTCGACAGATGTGGAGCGTACATAATAGGTTGTTTTCACACCACTTGCCCAAGCGTTCATATGCAGTGCCAGTAAATCCTTCGCCTTAATGGTATTTTGAACATATAAATTCAATGAAATGCCTTGGTCGATATGGCGGGCACGGGCTGCATTTTGCTTAATTGTCCAATTTTGATCGATGAAATAAGCAGATTTATAGTACCAAGTCGTTACTGGTGATAAATCAGGCACAGTCACAGGAATTTTGTAGTCCTTCTTCTCCTCTGAGTAGCTCTTTTGGAAAATCGGGTCAATCGTTGCTGTACTACCTGCTAAAATCGATGTCGATGAATTTGGAGCAATGGCCATCACATAGCCATTACGCATTCCCTCTTTCGCCACTGCCTCACGTAAAGCATTCCATTTGTCGCTATGATAGCCACGCTTGTCAAAGTAGGCTCCTGTTTGCCAATCAGAGCCCTTAAACAAAGGATACGCTCCTTTTTCACTTGCTAAGGCATTTGAAGCACGAATCGTTAAATAGGCAATTTCCTCATACAGCTTGTCCGCGTATTCTACGGCTTCCTCAGACTCCCATTGAATTTCCTTCAGCGCTAATAAATGATGCCAGCCAAATGTGCCAAGTCCAATACCACGGTAACGTAAATTGGTGCGCTCTGCCTGCTTTACGGGAATCGTATTTAACGCAATGACATTATCAAGCATACGTACTTGAATCGGAATTAAACGCTCTAATACACCCGCAGGTACAGCTTTGCCTAAATTAACAGACGATAGATTACATACAACAAAATCGCCCGGCTTGCGACGAGTCACGATAACATCATCTTCTAGTGTGATCGATTCAAATTCCGTAGATGACATGTTTTGGCATATTTCAGTACACAAATTCGAACTGTAAATCATGCCTTCATGCTGATTCGGATTCATGCGGTTCACTTCATCACGGTAGAACATAAATGGCACACCTGTTTCGAGCTGTGAGCGCATAATTCGCTTCATAATATCAATGGCTGGTACGACTTCACGGCTTAATAATGGATTTGCCACACATGCAGCATAGTTCGTGCGGAAGGAACCATTGCCCTTTGCTTCATCGTAGGAATCCTCTAAGGAGAAGCCCATCACCTCACGTACTTCATGCGGGTCAAATAAATGCCAATCCTCACGTGCCTCCACTGCTTCCATAAAAATATCTGGTATGCATAGCCCTGTAAAAATATCATGGGCACGTAAACGCTCATCCCCATTATTTAGACGTAAATCTAAAAATGTAAAAACATCTTTATGCCAAACATCTAAATAAACAGCGATGGCTCCTTGACGTTGTCCAAGCTGGTCAACCGAAACAGCTGTATTATTCAGCTGCTTAATCCACGGTAGCACGCCACTGGATGCGCCCTTAAAGCCTTTAATGGAGGAGCCACGGCTACGAATTTTGCCCATATAAACGCCGATACCACCGCCATATTTTGATAATGTCGCCACATCGGTATTTGTATCATAAATGCTTTGTAGGCTATCATCGACTGTATCGATAAAGCAGCTAGAAAGCTGACCATGTGTTTTCCCAGCATTGGATAATGTCGGTGTCGCTACTGTCATATATAAATTACTCATCGCCCAATAGGCTTCTCGAACTTTTTCAAGACGATTTTCTGTTTCATCCTGCATTAATGTCATGGCGATGACCATCCAGCGCTCCTGAGGAAGCTCTACAGGTGTTTTTGTATAATCACGCACAACATAACGATCCATTAACGTCTTTAAGCCAATATAAGTAAATAGCTCATCACGGCTAGGCTCTAAATAACTTGCTAATTGTTGAAGCTCTTGCTCACTATATTTTGTTGTTAAGCTTTCATGATATAAGCCAGCCTCTGTATAACGAGCTAATTGCGCGGGAAATACTTGATAAACATCCTTTGGTGAAACACCACGGCGCGTCGCAAATTGATCGTATAGTTTTGCTAAATAAATGCGTGCAGCCACAAATGTCCAGTAGGGCTCCTCCTCATCAATCAGGCTAAGTGCTTGTAAAATCATCGCATCTGCCCATGCTTCAAATGTGGCATTGTCATTTTTGCGTAGCCAACGATCTGATAGTCTGACAAAGCTTTCAAGTTCATCCTCCGTGTAACTATTTTTTAACTTCGCCATTTGCTGTTCAATTTGCACTGTCATCTCTTCTCTCCCTTTCTCCCAACAACATAAAAAAGCGATCCTGCAACATCTATCGGTTGCGGGATCGCTGTAAAATCGGAAATGGAAATGAAGGACATGCACACAAAGAAGTGAACAAATCTCTCGCCTCCACTTCTCAATCCCCGAAGAATGTGTTGCTGTCTTGAACAATGCGGCAGGTCTCCTGGCTTATGCTTCCTCCAAATAATCACCTTCCCATTAAAAAACAGTGGCTTTTCGATTATTTGTCAGCACGTACAGTTGCGGGGACAGCTTCGGCTTGCAAGCATACTTGCTCCGAATTCCCTTTTAAACCATCTTGGTACCGCTTGTCCAACATACTATATATTGTGTTTTGATTCCTAAACAAATCTAACATATTGTGTTTCGTGTTGCAATAGGTGTTTCGTCCCTTGCCATTTTCAACACAGCTCATCTGCTCGAAACAAGCCCTATTACAGTGTAGTTTTGCGTAATTTTTCAAAATTTCTTAGGAAAAATTTTTCTGCCTGCTGCTCTTTTTCAGGATCAATGCCAAGCAAAATGACTGTACAGGGCCCGGCTGATTTGGTTATATCAAGAGAGCATTCAGGCTGCTGTTCTCTAAAAAGACGAACCAATTCTCCCTGCAGCCCCTTTGACCCGACTGGCCATACTTGCTGCACAATTTCTGCCTGCCAGGCCTGAAAAATGGGTTGAAGCTGTGCAACATCTTCAGGCTGCGCTACTACCTCTGCGCCAACAAGCGGCAAACCATAAGTGTACCAGCTAAGCTTTTCATGGTCAAACGCTGCACGTTGTTGTGGCTCGCCAAGCATTGTAATCGCTAAGCCTGATTGTTTCGTTGGCATATTGGATTCTGTGCTCCCCGCAACGGCAGGACACGCAAGACCGATTTCCTTAAAGACCTGTTGTATCCCTGCAATATACCGCGCCCATGCGGCATCCCCTGAAAAATTCGCCAGTAAAATTTGCGTAGGAATGGCTTGTGCGGCAAGCTGCTCTAAAAAGGTGACACGGGCTGTCATATAGGCTGTAAGCTCATCCGATGCTGCTACACTATCTTGCGTTTTTTGCCCAATAGCTGCCGCATTATCCATCGTGGCAATCAAGTTCCCTACCTTTATCGCATTTCTCATGATACGCTACCTTCCTTGCGTACAAAAACTTTTCTTAACACAGGCATCACGATTGCCACAATGACTAAATTGAGCGCTGTTGCTGTACAAATACTTATCAATGCGCCCCAGAAAAATGCTGGGCTAATCAGAAAATAAAAAGGCACGGGCGCAATAATGCCATTTAGCACAAAAGCAATAGGCCATTTCCAAATATGCATACCTTTTTTATGCATAACGCCAAAAACCCATACAACAATAAACATTTCAACAGCAATGATCAAATGCAGTGGTCCAAATGGAAAGCCCGCTGTGAGTGCTGTAAGAAAATGACCGAGCATTCCTGCCGTCCCTGCCAATACAGGTGGTAAAAATACGACACCTAAAAAGGCAGGTGCTGAGTCAAGTGCAGCCGTTGACACAAATGGGATTGGTACTTTAATCATCGCACCTACTGCACAAATAGCTGCTAGCATCGCTGCCAATAGCCATGTCATCAATTTTTGTCGCTTCATTCCATTTCTCCTCTTCCTTACTTGATTTGCTCACCAATGCCATACCAAATGCGGACAATTTGCTCTGCCTCTGCAAATAAAGCTTGGTATAAACGTCCACAAGTATCGCGCAGTAGTCGTGCCCGCTTATCCATCGGTACAACGCCACGTCCCATATCGGTCACAATAACTGCTAAGGTACACTGCTGTGCCAATGTCTTAAGCCTTGTTACAACCGTTTGAATTACCCTATCATCTTCCTCAAGTTGTTGCGTCAGTAGCCATGTTTCCAAATTTTTGATAACTAGTACATCACAAGTTGGCACATTCATTGGGACTTCCCCCTCTATAAGAACCACCTGTTGCGGCTGATAAAAGCGCATTACATAGTCGGTTTTGCCATTATAGGCCCCGCCAATAAAGATATGCATCTTGCTCCCTCCTCCCAAGCCTGACGGGTAAACGTTAAGGTAAATTGCTGGTCATGTGGTACATGATACGACCAAAACGGTTGTTCAGTTGGGGCAAATACCACAAGTAAGGCACGAATCACACCACCATGGACAACGAGATAATAACTATCTTCATCTTTTGGTAAAGAACGGAAGCCCGCTACTACACGTGCTGTAAATGTCGCCAAACGCTCTCCTTGTGGCGGTGGCGTCTGATTAGGATCTTCTAGCCAGGCTCGATACTGAGGATTGGCTTGTAAATCCATATACGTCTTGCCCTCAAATGCCCCAAAATTCATCTCACGCAATCTTGCATCTGCACAATAGCTAGCATGTGGAAAATAATAAGACGCCGTTGTTTGACAGCGCAGCAAATCACTACCATATACTTGTTGAACGGTAGCATCCATCACAGCAAGTGCTGTTGGATTAGCTAATGGTGCATCCGTCCAGCCAAGATAGCGTTTTTCTATATTGGCAGTTGTTGGCGCATGTCTGATTAAGCGCACAGTAACAATGTCCCCCATAGCACAACCTCCATTCCTTCAATTGAAGCGCCCAATAAATCCCCTGATACACCGCCAAAGTTACGCAATGTAAACTGTCGAAATAGCACAAGCGCTATCCCTAAAACAATGACAAGGATCACTGGTAGCATCGAAAACTGTGTCACAGCAAGCAACACCGCCAGCCCCAAGACAAGTGATAGCAGCATCCCAATGTTTAAGTGAGCTGCATCAATATGTGACCGAAAATAATAGGCAAGACCTTTTTCCTTAGCACATTTTAGTGAAAGAAAATAAAAGCTCATTCCTACTCGTGTTAAGAAAGGTACAACGATAACCATCCATAAGACAAATTTTTGCTGGACAAATAGTTCATGGAGAATAACAAATTTCCCCATTAATAAAAACAATACAGACAGTACACCAAATGCACCAACACGCGGATCATCTAAAATTTCTAGCCGTTTCTCACGATCTCGATAAGAAAAATAAGCATCCCCCATATCAATAAAGCCATCTAAATGTAAGCCACCTGTCCATAAAGCAAATAGCCCCAGCACAATAAACGCCAGCATTACCTCACTGCTTGTCGTCCACTGTGTCATGCTATAGAGGATTGCTGCCACGGTTGTCCCCATCAATGCCCCTATCCATGGGAGGCAGACAAACATTCCTGTAATCGTTGTTCTTGTTAATGGCAGTTCTTTATGTACAGGCAACACCGTAAAAAATTGAAATGCTAGCAGTAGGCTATGCCAAATAGTTTTCATTGTCCTGCCTTCTTTCTCTCTATTATTTCCACTTTTTAACGATACCGTAATGGATTTCATAGGCTTCTCGAGCAATAGCTACAAACCATTGGTGAAATTGACCTAATGTCTGTCGATAAAGCTCCACCTCATAGCTTGCATAGGAGGGCTCATCAAACAGCTCATTGGACACCACCAGCAAGGTAACACCCCTTTTCAACAGTGCCTCAATAGCCTGCTTCACACGCGTAAGTTTATGATCTACACAACCAGGCTGTGCAAGACATGGTGTGCCACTCTCAAAACCTTCGTAAAAAGCATTTGTCAGCCACGTTGTGACACAATCCCATAGCACAATATCATCAGCTTGATAGATTGCGAGCGCATCAGCTATTGCATAGGGAGCTTCCATCGTTTGCCATTCGATGGGCTGTGCCTGTCGATCTGCCTGATGACGTAAAATCCGTTGCTGCATTTCCTCATCCAAGGCAATACCAGAGGCAAGATAAATTAAGCGGTTCGCTGTAGAGGACTGTGCTTGATAATAATGCATCGCCATTTGTTCAGCGAAATGGGATTTTCCACTACGCACACCCCCTGTTATAAAAATCAGTGGCATCTATGACACCTCCTATTGTAAATGATCGATTTTGCCAATTTCTTTAACAAGCCATTGTTGGTCTTTATAGTCAATAATCGTTACACTTGTTCCATGTAAGGAGGCTGTCCATAGCTCGCTAATATTGCGTTGTAAAATCGCATTTAGCATACAGTTAATGGTAACAGCATGTGACACAACTAGTATATATTCTTTCTGGTGCTGCTCGGCGATTTTTTTCAGCGTAAACATGGCTCTTTCTGTGACAGCTCCAAAGCTTTCGGTATGTACCGCTATATATTGCGCCGGATAATGCGTATATAGCTCATAATCCAGTCCGTCTGTCGCAATAATATCTTCAATCTTCTGGCCTTGCCAATTTCCTAAATAGATTTCTCGTAAATCAGCCTCATAATAGATAGGTAGCTGTCGCTTAGCCGTTAAAATTTCCATGGTTGCCTGTGCTCGGCCGCTTGAGCTACTATAAGCAGCCGCAAAGGGAATGGCCTGTAATTGCTGCTGAAGCTTTTGAGCAGCCTCTCTACCATTAGCCGTTAATGGAGAGTCTAACCAGCCCTGTAATCGCTGCTCTTGATTCCACACGGTTTCTCCATGCCTTACTACATAAAAAGTTGTCACGTTGCTCTCTCCTCATTAAACCATCCTTGCAAGCAATGATATAAGTAAGTCATCGCTGTTCCATCTTTGATGCCAATGCGGAACCATTGCCCCTGTAAGCCTTGAAAGTTTTTGGTATGGCGCATCACAACGCCCTTTGCTAAACAATATGTAAAAAAGCGATCCACCTGCTGGTCACGAGGTAAAGAGAAACAAACATAATTGGTCACGCTATTTGTTACTTGACAGCCATTTTCCTGTAAATAGCGCTTTAGTTGCTCCCGTTGTGTGGTAACATAGGCAATCGCCTGCTGACAATAGTGCTGCTCATCCAAGCAGCCTGCTCCAATGACTAGTGCAAAGGCATTTATATTCCAATGTGGTAGCACCTCTCGCAATGTCGCTACAATTTGCGGATGGGCGATTAAATAGCCAAGCCGTAAGCCTGGAATCGCATACATTTTTGTCATGGAACGTACCACGATGACATGCGGATTTTTGATACTAGCATGAATCATGGAAGATGCCTCGTCCACCCAATCCATAAAAGCCTCATCCAGCACAAGCTCACAGCCAACTGCGGCTCCATGCGCTATTAATGCCTCTATATCCTCTTTTTTAGGCAATACTCCTGTTGGATTATTAGGCGTACAAAGATAAAGCGCATCCGCCTGCACCATTGCCTGCTTAAGCTGTTCCATTGGCAATGTATACGCCATAAAATCTGTGACAATCACTGACATAATCGTTGCCCCGACAGTACGTAGTGTACGCTCATATTCGGAGAAGGTTGGATGCACAATAATGACACGCTTCTGTGCATAACGTCTTGCCAGCGCATTAAATAGCTCTGCTGCGCCATTTCCTAGGACAATTCTATCCTTTGCCACTTGATGAAAGGCTGCTACCTTTGTTAGAAAAGGCTCGCCATGTGGATCTGGATAACGTTGAAGCAATGGATAAAATGTTTGCCAGCATGCCTCCACAAAGGCTGGTGGTCCTGCGGCATTGACATTTTCACTAAAATCATAGACCTTCGTTGGCATCTGCAAGCCTAATTGCTGATAAACATGCTGCGGATTTGCGCCATGATTAGGTAATAACATAGATCAACACCTCCACTGTCACCATGACAAGCGTAAAGAGCAATGTAGCCATACGCATGTGCGTAATGGATGCTACAATATGCTCCTTCGTTAATGGCACTAGCTTTTCTCCCATTAATGCACGGTGAGAAATAGCCCCTTGATAGCTATTTTTGCCTCCAAGCTGCACCCCAAGCTGTACAGCCGTTGCTGCCTCTAAATAGCCACTATTAGGACTTGGATGCTTCCTGGCATCCTGCACCCAACGCTTTAAGCGCTTGCCAAGCGACCAGTTTGTTTCATTTTTTGTACCTAGCACCATTAGTAAGCCTGTTAGACGACTTGGAATAAAGTTTAACACATCATCCAGCTTCGCCGAGAACATGCCAAAGTCCTGATATTTTTCATTTTTATAGCCAACCATGGAATCTAATGTATTGACAGCCTTATAGCCCCATAAGCCAATCGCGCCAAAGAGTAACGCATAAAAAAGCGGAGCCGTTACACCATCGCTTGTATTTTCAGAAACGGTTTCCACCACGCCACGGACAATTTCATCCTCGCCAAGCTGATCGGTATCACGTCCTACAATCCATGATAGCTTCACACGTGCTTCAGCAAAATCTCCCTGTACAAGCGGTTCATATACCGCCAGCGCCGCTTCCTTTAAGCTACGCTGTGCCAAGCCAATACCAATGAGCAGCCCTTCTACTACAATGCCAAAGAGCAAGCTTACCTGATAGCTCAGCAGCACAATCAGTGTAACCACAAACATCGTTGTACCAACAACAGCTAGTGCCATCACCATGCCACGCAGCTTACGCCATTTCCCCTTATTCCATAAAGCGGTTTGTGCTTGAATGAGCTTACCAATCCAGCGCACGGGATGCGGCAGCTTTGGCGGGTCTCCCACCACTAAATCAAATAACAGTCCTATTAGACAGGCAATGATCAGTGTCAACATTGTGCCTTCTCCTCTTTATCCTTTTTATAGTTGCCAATCGCCTCACGCATCGTTGTATAGACACCATAACCAATCACCTTGCCCAGCGTCGTAATGGGTCCTGCATATTGATGGTAGTCGCCCTCTTCGGTAGAGGCAATTAGTAAACTATCTGTAGAGGTACCTGTAGCCTGTGTACCCGTTGTGGGGTCTGTCACCTCTTCATCCATCAGGGCTTTCACCTTCGCCTCTGTTGTGGAAATCATCGCCTGAAATAATGCTTCATCAGACAGCTTACCATTAATGAGCACCCATGTATTAATGGTGCCTGCATGATACTGCTCCGTACGATGAAAAGCATGTGTAATATCAACAGCATTTCCTAGCCCTGCTGTAATCATAATAACAATATGGATACCTTCATATGTAAATTCCCGAACAGTTGCAAACTTGGCTTGGACAGCCGTCATCATTGCCACTGTATTGTCGATAGGAAAGCCCTGTGCCTGCAAAAATTGCTGGTATTCACGGTGGGGCTGTCTTTCATCATATGTAATCGGCACTGTGCGGTTCATCAAATGTGTATAATAGCCAAAGCCAGGATTATGCATCGCCGAGGATACAACCTTTAATGGCGAAGCGGCTCGTAGGGCAATATAGTTGTCAACAACTTCAATATGCTCCTTACTAAGTATGGGCATCTTCTCATCTCCTTTTTATTCGTCTGGAATGGCACATAAAAAAACAAATTCTTGCAAGAAGAATTTGTACTGTTGATGCTCTAACATTATACTTAAATTATTTATGCTTGCCCAGCACTGTTATTGTTTTTGTTTAAGATGCTTAAAGCGAATGACAGAACCAATAATAATAAAGATCCATCCAATGACTATGTAGACAATTTTCATCGTGTTTGTTGATGACGGTAAAATATCCATAATCGTTAAACAGACAATAACGATCCCAATAACCGAAAATAACATACCGATTGATAAATTTTTCATGCAAGCTCCTCCCAACTATGTACGCCCTCGATTTTACCGTATTCTCCGCAAAAAGAAAACACCAATCCAAGCAAAGAACACCTGGATTAGTGTGGATGTTGTATTAAGCTTTCGCATGTGCAAAAAACTCTTCATATAGCGCTTGTAAAATGCGGTTTTCATATTCCTGAAGGACACCGAAAACAAGACTTACTTCAGACGAACCTTGATTGATCATTTCAATGTTTGCACCTGTTTTTGAAATCGCTGTAGCAGCGCGGGCAGCTAATCCTGTATTATGACGCATTCCTTCCCCAACAATCACAATCATGGAAAAGCCATGACGCATCTCTACGTGCTCTGCATGTAACTCTTCTTTCACACGGCTAATAATGCGTGCTTCACTTTCTGGTGTTAGCTGATTTGAACGCATAATAACGGAAATATCATCTAAACCAGATGGTGTGTGCTCATAGGAAATATGCTCATCCTCTAAAACTTGTAGTAGCTTCCGTCCGAAGCCTACTTCACGGTTCATTAAATATTTAGAGACATATAGAGTTGAAAAGCCACTGTCTGCCGAGATACCTGTAACGGGACGACCTGTTGCAGGGCGGCTTGGTACAATACGTGTACCTGGGGCTGAAGGGTTATTTGTATTTTTGATGTTCACTGGCACCCCAATCTTATAAACAGGCATTAACGCTTCATCATGGAATACGGAAAAGCCTGCATAGGATAATTCACGCATTTCGCGATACGTAATTTCTTTAATTTCCACTGGATCATTGACAACCTTCGGATTTGCAGAGAACACACAATCTACATCCGTAAAGTTTTCATAGAGCTCCGCTTCAACGGCTGCGGCTAAAATAGAGCCTGTAATATCAGAGCCACCGCGGTCAAATGTTCGCAATACGCCCGCTTTAGTGTAACCGAAGAAACCTGGGAACACAATAATTTCTTTTGTCTCTTTTAATGGGGCTAAATTTGTATAAGCCTCTGGTAAAGCAAATGTACGTTCTGGTAAATCATTGACCACCAAACCTTCCTTCGGACTTACATAGCGAGCAGGCATACCGATTGCATTAAAATAAGCGGCAATCAGCTTTGCGTTATTATCTTCACCTGCTGCTTTAATGTTATCGACAAATAAATCAATATTCGTTTTATCGCCTTGCACACGTTCACGTAAATCTTCAGCAATAATATCACAAATGGCATGGTCTAATGCTAAACCGTCTGCAATCGCCTGATAGCGAGCAACAACCAGCTGTAATTTTTCCTCGATATTCTCCTGCTGTAGCGCTGCATTTGCTAGTTGTATTAATAGGTCCGTTACTTTTATATCGTCACCAGAGCGTTTCCCTGGCGCTGAAACAGCAACGATTTTACGTGCTGGATTAGATTGCACAATATTTGCTACTTTTTGAATTTGCTCTGCGCTTGCTACAGATGTTCCACCAAATTTACATACGATCATATCTATCAAATCCTAACTTTTTCAAATTAATTGTATTCCTATAAAAAACATTTGACTGTACACAGTGTACAAATTATCATTTCCCACGTCAATACAATTTCAAAAATTCACGCAACTTATCGAGAAAATGAACAATTTTCGTACTATTTGATTTATTATACGGATTTCATTTGAAATAGTTAAGGTTTTTATGCTTTTTTTTCAGGATGTTCACATAACTTTAATGAAGAAAACGCTTACTCTTCCTATAATATGCTTTATAAGGAACGATGTTTGTGTTTATTAAGATTTTGTGAAAGTGCAAGGGGTTTACGTGACGAAATTCGTTCTCCTTTTTTTATTAAGGAAGCCCTCTTAGTCCATAGAAAAAAACTAGGCTCACATTGCTGTGATACCTAGTTTTTGTTCATGCTATTAAATAGCTGTCCAGCCACCATCAATAACTAGCTCCGCACCTGTCATAAAGCGTGATTCATCAGAGGCAAGGAAAACAACACCATACGCTACATCTTCAGGCTCCCCAAAGTACGGTAGCTGTGTATAGGCTTGGTAATAAGGAAGTGCGCCACCTTCCTCCATTGTTGGCGCTGTCATCGGTGTTACAATAATACCAGGATGCACCGAATTGACGCGGATTTTATCTTTGCCATACTCAATAGCAGCCGATTTGGAAAGCACACGTAGCGCTCCTTTTGCAGCGGTATAGGGGCTTGTCCCAGCCATCCCCACAATACCACCAATGGAAGAAATATTGATGATTGAACCGCCACCAGCCTTTTGCATTTCGGGAATGACATATTTCATGCCAATGATACAGCCATTCAAATTAATATCCATGACTTTATTCCATTCATCCATTTCCATATTGGCAATCGTTTTTGGTGATGAAACACCTGCATTGTTGACAAGCACATCGACTTTGCCATAAGCCTTTACTGCCTCTGCAATCACAGCTTTCCACTCATCCTCAGAAGTTACATTATGCTGAAGACCAATAATATCTCCACCATTTTCTTTAATATCTGCGACTAAGTTCATCAATGGCTCAATTTGTACATCTGTTGCAATCACCTTTGCTCCTTCTTGCGCAAAAAGCTTTGCCTCTGAGGCACCCATACCCATTGCTGCCCCTGTAATAATCGCTACTTTTCCCGTTAAACGACCCATCTAAAAAACTTCCCTTCTATTCTATAAATGAACAATCCGTGAACACATTAACAACTAGTTGTATTATCGACACTGTGTCGTTAATATAATTATAACCGTTTGCGCTCAAAGGGCAAACAACACTCTCACCATTTACGACGCATTGACAACATTTAAGATAAGTATGTTGACAAAACAATACATTTAATACAAGGAGCTTGAAAATGTCGAAAAAACTAGACCCCCGTGTAAGAAGAACACGTCAACTATTAAGAGATGCATTAGTGGAATTAATTGATGAACAAGGCTACGAGAAAATTACGGTGCAAGATATTACACAACGCGCAACCTTAAACCGTGCCACTTTTTATTTACATTATCGTGATAAGCTAGATTTACTGTATCAAAGCTCAGCGGAGATTTTGCAGGAATTAGTAAGCAGTATTCAGCCAGCCGTGCGAGAAAAGAAGGAAGTTGATTTATTGCCCAATTATGACCAGCCACATGAAACATTTATGCATTTATTTGAGCAAATTGCGCTTAATAGCAAGCTTTATAAGGTTTATTTAACAGAGCAAACGATTCCGTATTTTGCGGCTGGCTTAAAGGATATTATTATTGAGTTTGTGGCAAACGGTATTGCTTTAATGGAGCCTAACGATCAGAAGCTAACTGTGCCGCGTGATATGGCTGTGCGCTTTTATGCCGCTGCCTTTCTCGAGGTCATTATTTGGTGGCTTGAGCACGATATGCCCTATACGCCCAAATTTATGGCGACACAGCTTATGCATATTACGATAAAGGGGCCGTATATGGACAACCCCTTTCAGCAATAGCTATTGATTTTTATCTGGAAAATGCATCTGCCAGCTAAAATAGTCGTTATCTGCATTCTTTGTATATTGTAAATAAGCATCAAATTTCTGCCCTTTTTTACTTGTTAAGCCTTTCACCAGTACTGTCCCTTTGGTAAGTAAGGCTTTCACCATTGTTTTCGTTGGCTTTTTCTTTAATGCTGCAAGAAATTTATCGTTTTTCCAAATAACAAATTGACAGCCATTTTTCCAATTGCTACAGCCAAAGCCCTTATGCCCTTCAATGACTTGATGACTGCATAGAGGGCATTTGCCAACTGCCTCAAACTTTTTCTTCGTATGTGTGACCTTATTTAACGTCACATCTTCACTACTTTTAATGGTTTCTACAGCTTGAACTGTAAATTGGCAAATAAACTGTAAAAACTGCTCCTTGGAATACCTTCTTTTTTCAATATCAGCCAATGTTTTTTCTAGCCGTCCTGTAAATTCTAAATCAAATAAATCTTTCACAGGAAAGGTTTCCACTAAATTGCGCCCAAGCTCTGTGCATACTAAGCTTTTATTGTCCATGGTGATATAGCCAACCGTCAGCAGCTTTTTAATCGTTTCGGCGCGTGTAGCAGGTGTGCCAATACTATAGCCGCTTAAAATGGCCGCCATTGTATCAGGGTCATCCACACCCTTTCCACATGTTTCCATTACACGCAGCAATGTTTTTTCGCTATGGCGCTTAGGTGGTGTTGTTACATGCTTGGTAATTTGATGCTCCGTAATATGAACAGGCTCATTAACATGCACAAGTGGCAAAATAATATCCGTTGAGGCAATGGCTTCAACCTTTTTCCAGCCCTCTACTAATTGCACCCTCCCCTTTGTCGCAAAAATTCCCGGTATCTCCTGCACCTTCGTTGTAATACGTGTTTCCTCATATTCTGCAACAGGCATAAACTGCATCATAAAACGGTTTTTAATAGCCTGATAAACAATTGCCTCATCTGTTGCTAATGATTTCGGTAGCACATATGTAGGAATAATAGCACTATGGCTTTCCACTTTTGCATTGTCAAAAATTCGCTTGTTCTTTGTAAACTGAATCTCATGCTCATACGGTAAGCCTGCTTTTAGACGCTCCAGCACGTTAGCGGTTTTCTCCACTAAGCTTTCCTCTAACACGACGCTGGCTGTACGAGGATACGTAATATACTTTTTCTCATAAAGTGTTTGTGCCACTTTAAGCACCTTATCAGATGTCCAGCCCTTATATTTACTTGTAATAAAGCCCTGTAAATTCGATAAATTAAAGAGCATTGGTGGATATTCCTTTTTACGCTCTACCTTTTTATCCACAATCATGGCTTGCTGCTGATCAAGCGCCTGCTCAATACGCTCTAAATCCTCTCTATTTTTAAACCTATCGACCTTATTTTCATAATAAATGCCCTCATAGGCTCGCCCATCCTCGGTGCTAAATTGTGCGGCTAATTTAAAATAGTCCTCAGGGACAAAGCGTTCGATTTCCTGATCGCGATCATAAATGATTTTTAATGTAGGCAAAAGCACACGCCCAATGTTTAACGCTTTACCTGTGCCTTGCTGATATTTTAATGTCGCAACAGATGTTAAGTTAATGCCAATCAGCCAGTCCGCCCATTGACGGCTTACCCCTGCATCCTGCAATGGCTTTAATTCACTATTCGGCTTGATCGTCGCCAGCCCTTTACGCACCTCATCCGCTGTCCATTCATTTAATAGCAAACGGTACACAGGCTTTTGGCGATTTAGCTGATAAATAATACTATCTCCAATAATTTGCCCCTCACGATCAAAATCACAGGCTGAAATAATCATCTGTACATCTGAACGATTAATTAGGCGTTGAATAATTTGTAATTGCTTTCTTGCGCCCGCATCCTCCTTACCACGCTTTTTCGCATCCATTTTCACCTTGTAGCGAAAGTGCTCTGGCATAAATGGAAAGTTCTCCATCTGCCATTTTGTCATTTTGGGATCATAGTCCTTCGCATCATAAAGCTGTAATAGATGGCCAAAAGCCCACGAAATAATATAACCATTGCCCTCAAAGAAGCCGTCCTGCCTCTGTTTAATATATAAGGCATCTGCAATATTTTTCGCAACAGATGGCTTCTCGGCTAAAATAAATTTCATAGCTAAACGCTCCTTACCCGAATGTTTGTTCTTTATTATACTAAGAAATTAGCAATGTTTCAAAGCAACTTTATTCCCTCACTTCATGCGTTTATCACCCAACTTTTCTTGTGTATTTCATTTCATCATGATAGAATCAAGCTTCTCTCGAAAGGAGTGTAACTATGGCAGATAGAAAAATCATATTAGATTTAGCGGTTACATTAGATGGCTTTATTGAAGGTAAAAACGGTGAAGTGGATTGGTGCATTATGGAGCCTGACATGGAATTTACAAGCTTTTTGCACGAGATTGATACTATTTTATATGGTAGAAAAAGCTATGATGCATGGGGACAATATACACCGACAACAAATGATGCAGAAGAACAACAATTCTGGTCGCTCATCCATAGCAAAGACAAGTATGTCATTTCAAAAACACAGCAAGACGGTCATGAGAATGTTATCTTTATTCGAGAAAATATTGCCGAGGAAATGCTCAAGCTCAAGCATCAGCAGGGCAAAAATATTTGGCTTTATGGTGGTTCAAGTCTGATTACAACGTTTATCAGTTTAGGACTGATAGATGAATTTCGCTTATCTGTTCACCCTATTGTGTTAGGTGAAGGCAAGCCATTATTGACAAATCTCACAAAGCGACTTCAGTTAACACTCATCCACACAAAAACATTTTCTTCTGGTGTTGTACAGCTTATCTATTGCCGTCACTAATAAAAAACGAACGATCCCCAAGAGTACTTGCGGAGATCGTTCGTTTTCATGATTATTTCATATAAGTATTCAATACCTTGTCAATCGCTGTGTTGAGCTTGTGGAGATCAACAGTTGCTGCTGGATGATTGTTTAGCTCATATTTTTGTTTAAGCTGAATAATTCTGCGAACACTTTCATCCATACGCTCTTCTGTGAGTTCGCCACTAGAAACAGCTGTTTTCATTGCCTCTACAGCCGCTTGCACATTGGCATACTCATGGGCAATTAACACAATATCATTGCCGGCTTTGATGGCATCCACCGTCGCTTGCCCAATCTCAAAATGATTAGTAATTGCCTTCATGGTTATATCATCTGTCATCACAACACCATCAAAGCCAAGCTGATTGCGTAAAATGCCTGTAATAATGGCATTTGACATGGAGGAAGGATTTTGGGCATCCATCTCTGGCAATAAAATATGTGCCACCATGACCACATCTGCACCATTCTCAATAGCAGCCTTAAATGGAATCAGCTCTAGCTGCTGCAAATCTGCCAAGCTTTTTGTGACCTTTGGCAATTCTAAATGAGAATCCACTGCTGTATCACCATGTCCTGGGAAATGCTTTACCACTGGAATAACCTGCTGAGACGCTAGCCCCTTCATTGTTTGAATACCGAGTTCACTCACAATATCAGGATGACTTGCAAACGCACGATCACCGATAATTGGATTATTGGGATTACTGTTCACATCTAACACAGGAGCAAAATTAAGATTAAAGCTAAATGCTTGTAATTGCTCCCCTAGCAATTGACCAATCTCATAGGAAAATTGCGCTTCATTGACCTCTCCGATTTCTTGATTGGTTGGAAAATTTTTCAGACCATCAGGTAGCCTTGTCACAGCGCCCCCCTCCTGATCTGTGCCAATAAACAGCGGGAAACGATTGGAAGCATTTTCAGCCTTTATGGCATTGATCAGTGCTATTGTTTGCTCAGGTGTTGCAAGATTATTCGCGTAGAAAATAAGCCCTCCCACCTTAACATCATGAATCAAACTTGCTGTTTCCTGCTGAAGTGTTGTACCTGACACACCTGCAAATAGCATTTGACCAACTTTTTCATCTAAGCTCATTTGCTCCACAATATCCTCCTCTAATGCGGTATAGACAGAAATATGATGGACAACAGGATTTGCATTGGCATCTGTTGGCTTTGGCAAAATCCATTTTAGCTGGTATATGTCCGTTACCTGATAAACTAAAATGATTTGATCTGCTGTATCATCCTGATAAAAGCGGACTTCATCAGGCTCACCCATTGTTTGCTGAATTGCTGCTAGATCAATGGCTTGTATATCGGCTTGAAAGGAGCGAATATCAAAGGCACGTGTTCCTTGATAGCCAATTGTGACCTGCTGATCGACATACTCCTCATACTCGCCACCTGCTGCTTGTGCTACTTGCTGAGGCTCTCCCCATTGCTGATAAACGGCTTTTTTCTGTGCCTCGCCCACTACAAATGGCACTGCTGGCACTTTCCCTTCCTTCGCCAAGCTTGCAACCTCCTGAATCAATGCCTGATGATTCGGCGTATCCTCTTCAACGGGAGGCGGCGCTGACTCTTTTGCTGGTTGCATCCTTACACCAATCAATACTAGACAAACTGCAATAAGAAGTACAATGACTAGCAGCAAGGCACGTTTTCTGTTGTGCATAGGCAACCTCCTTTCTTCTCTATAGCAAGAAAGGAGGCTGCCTAGAAAGAGTTATCTCTCCAGACAGCCTCTTATTCTTAGCATACTATAGTATTCCCTAATTGATCGGCTGATCCTCAAAAATGGTTTGATAGTCATCGACCACTAGCTGACCATTTTCCTCGATAAATGTTAAGATTTCCTTTGTTTGATAAAATGCAGGCTCACTTGTTGTCGTTTTATACGTAATCGTTGCAGTCATATCATCGATCGTAAAATCAAACGCAACAACCCATGGGCTTGATACACCAATTACAAATTTGCCTTCTTCCCCATTTACATGGAGTTGCTCCTGCATAAATCGTTCCTTAGCCTTGTCTGACATCATCTGATAGCGCGGCATACCATCCCTTGTTTTTAAGGCATTGGCCCAAATGGCTGTTAAGCTTTCGATATCGTGAAATTCAATGGAGATTCCTCGCTGCTGTTGATCGAACTGCACTGTTCCACCAAATGATTCGGCAATAAAGCGCAAATTCACATACATACGACCATTGATAATTTGTGGTGCTTGTTGAAGCTGTACCTCTTTGCCATTTAGCAACACTGCTTTTTTACCAGCAGTAAGCGACAGTGTTGTATGATCATTTGTTGCCACAACGGTTTTTGTGTCATTATTAAAGGTTGCTTTCATATTTAGTACGGCAAAAAACTCTTTAAATGGGACAAGTGTATGCCCGCTTGGCGTAATTATTCCTTGTAATGTCTGCTGTGTGCCATTAATAACAATTGTTGGATGGTCAACTGGAGTCGCCTCAACAGCCTGTCCATTCGTCCATAGTAAACTACTACATAATAGCCCACTTAATAAAAATGCTGAACGTTTCATCTAGCTATCACTCCCTCTATAAATATTGATATATCAATGGCTTGCACCATTATAAGTGTTAAAAAATTTTTAACACCTATATCACTAGTGTCGCATTAAAATAATCTCGGTATGGCAATAAGAACTGAATATTCAGCAAATAAACTTATTCATAACAAAATCCTTTATAATGGTTTGGTGGTAGGTACCTATCCAAATCCAAAATAAAGGATCAATCGCATGGATAAGTTTACACGAAACACATCATTTGAACAATGGCTTTCACCTATTTCCAATAATTTATTTGAGGAACAAGTGAAAGTCTATCAGCTAAATACCTATACGAAGAAGCTATATATGGCCTCATTTTTGAAATTATTACTCTATGCACAACTCCAAGAAACGGAGAGTATGCGTGCATTAAGTGATTGTGTGTTTTCAGAAGAATTACAGAACGCAATCCAACTTGAAACCATAAGTTTCTCTCAACTAGGTAGGCGATTAAGTCAAGTTCCAACTGAGTTCTTTCAAACCATTTTTCTTGATTTAGTCACACAAATTCACACAAAAACTGATTTTCAAACAAGAAGAAAAACGACAACTCCCCTAAAAATCATTGATTCAAGTACATTACCATTGAATTTGAACAATCATAAGTGGGCAAAATTTCGCAAAACGAAATCTGGTCTAAAGCTTCATCTACGCCTTGTATTGATGGAAAAAGGATGTTCTTATCCAGACCAGTCGGTACTTACGAATGCCCACAAACATGACCGCAGCCAACTTGAAGTGCTTGTCGATGACAAAGAATGCATGTATGTGTTTGACCGTGGCTATTTGGATTATGAGCGATTTGATTGCATGACAGATGAAGGTTATTGCTTTGTTTCTCGCTTGCGTAAAAATGCGGTTGTGCGTAAGCTCGAAACATTTTCATTGCCAGAAAATTCTTCGGTGTTATCAGATGAAATGATCGTGATTGGAACCACACAAAATCGGGCTGAGAATGGATTCCGTTTGATCAAAGTGCTTGATACGAAAGGAAATGAGCTACACCTCCTAACCAATCGCTTTGATTTACGTGCAGAGGAAATCGCTGAACTTTACAAATCACGCTGGGCCATTGAACTGTTTTTTAAATGGATGAAACAACATTTAAACATCAAAAAATTCTATGGTCAAAGTGAGCAAGCTGTTCATAACCAAGTATACATCGCAATGATCACGTACTGTTTGAATGTACTAGCTCAGTTAAACACAAAAAGCACACGGACGTATTTACAAATCAGTCGGTTTTTAAAAGCAGCTTTATGGAAACCGGCACACATTTGGTTGCGTAAAATTGGAGGAAATACCGTCCCATAAGGTTTCCAACGTATCTGTTGCTTTAGTCAAAGGTTATAGTAAAAAAATGGATGTTACCTACCTCTAGTTAATCGTCTTTCTTTTTACTCTAAATTGAACAAGCTTAAAAACAGAAAATTCAATCAGCGTTTATGCGACGCTAGTGTACATATTTATACTTTTATTTTACTACTTGTATGTTATTCAAAAAACCAGTTTTTGGAGCATATATTTCTGTGAACTTTTTAGATTTAATATTATATAGATACATCCCTCTTTTATTATTGACCATTGTTATAGCATAGATATTCTCCTCATCTAAAGAATAATTGGCATCTCCAACCTGTAAACGGCTAGAATTCCATTTATTTTTCTTAAGAGAATTATCTAAAAGATTATATTGTATAAGATTTGATGGAGTTTCCGCATCATTATATTGTTTATCACTCAATGCAATTACATAGTTCTCTTTAGTCATTAGTGTCCGAATCCACTCATGTTCACTAAATAATTTACGTGTGTTTTCAAATGAAAAATCTGTTTCATACACAGTATGTAACGGCATTTTAAAATTGTTTTGCCCTGGAGGACCATCTTGATGTAGAACATTATATCTTCTTTCAGAATCAGAGTAAGCAGAGATATAGATACGTTCATTTTTCCTATCAACTGTTATAACTTCAATATTAATATCCTCAATAGTATCTTCATTACCCCAATACAAAATCTCTCCTGTATTTATATCTAGCAAACCTAATTTTAGTACATTTGAACCTAAAGGTCTTGCTACAAAAAATAATGAGTCATCTAAAGCATACATATTATTCACAGCAAACAAACTATCTGTAAGTTGAATTTCCTCATTATTATTTAAATCAGTTAAAAATATTTGATCACCTGATAAATCATTTTCAATATCTATATTTTTAGTATAATAAACTCGCTTATTTTTTTTATCATAAAATCCTAATGGATACTGTGATGTGTATTCTGATTCAAAAACTTTATTTAATTTTTCAGCAGAACTATCGTAATATAAAATCTCATTCACAATGGGGCTATTTACCTCTCCTGTAACATTCTTTGAAAATGTTAAAGTAACATACTCATCTTCACCTCTGTTATTGTCGGAATCCTGACTACAAGCAGTAGATAAAATTACAGTATTCAACACAATTAATATAAAAAAAATACTTTTAGTTTTATTAATAGATATCTTAAAAAATTTCAATAGAAGATATACCTCCACAAATACTAATAATATCACAAAATGGGCTGTTTAAAGTTAAAGCTTTTATATCACAACCCATTTTGTTCAATTTAAGACTTATTTAGTATTGATAATAATATCTTCCTGGGAAAGATAATGTATCACTATAAGTATAACCAAACATAGAATTATTCCATCCCCAAAAATAAACATCAAGGACAGCGCTAGGCATTGTTCCAATATCATTTTTAAAAACTGTTTTTACAACATTTGTATTTAAAGCTCTAGCACTGATAGCAGTATTATGCTTCGGATTATCTACCTGTCTTTTAGTAGCTACGTCTCCTGCTGTAAGAGTTTTACCACTTGAGCCTACACTACCTGAGCCACCTACACCAGCACGGTATACTGTAAAACGACCTTCTCCAGTAACTGCGCCTGGAGTAATTGTTATAACTTGATTAGTACCATAGTTATATACACCAGGTGCTAGTCTACCAGGGTAAGGCACAGTGGTAGTAGGAATCCCTGCTAACGGACTAATTTTTTCTTCCTTTTGGTTTGCATCAACTTCTAATTCATTATAATAACGGTTAATGAGACCATCAGTACCATAAATTACAACTAGTCCTGGTTCAGGGTTAGGAAGATCATATCCTAAATCAACAGTAGGTAGTCCTAGTCTTTTTGCTTCTTCCGATACAGAAGCAAAAAATTCATCTTCAGCAGCTCTACCTTCTATATCAACTTCTTCATCTGAATTCGCTGAAAATTGATTTAAATTTTGAACATCTACATCATTATGTTCAATTAAAGGATTAATATATTGATCATATTTCAATATAGTTCCAGGGTCCATTTTAACAGGTATTTTATTTTTTAAATCTGAAATTTTATTATTTTGTATATCGGCTGCACCAACTGTAGTTGGGAATAACAATCCAACTGTTAGTACACTTAGCGTTAATATTTTACTATATTTCTTTTTCATTTCAATCTCTTTACCTCCATAATTATATTTGAATCGATTCTACTCAAATTTACCATAAAATATATATATTTGTAAATATGATAAAATAACATTTATTTTAAATTAATTAACTAATTATGTAAAATTACCCAATTAATCTATAAACAGATTTCTATTTAATGTTAACGGATTTCTAATATGGATTCAAATGCATATATTAAATAGAAATGCTTTTTTCTTAAAACATTATCGTAAGCTAGCAACATTAGACAGAATGGTGTTAAAATATGCTTATAAAGGGGGATGCTGCAATGAGAAAATTAAGTAAAAGGAATATATTATGGATTATACCTATTGCAATTTTAGGGATATTTTGGTACTTCTATGGTCCACAAAAAGATATAACAGACAATGAATACATTACATATGTAAAAAATTATTCTTATGAAGAGAACACAAAAACATTAGAGGATGCCTTTGCCTCTGCCTGTGAAAATCCATATTGGGTCTATTTTGAAACACAAAAGGGACAGGACGTTGTTGAATTCGAGGGAGATTGCACTATTAACAAAAAAGTCGCAAAGGTCAATGTCCAATTTCTTGTAGATAGTGAGATGAGCAACGTGCAATCTGGAGCGATGCTAGTAGATAGTAAAATGCAGGAAGAAACAGATCGCGATCAATTTCTACTGGCACTTGTTCAATAGATAGATAGAAAAGAAGCTCCTAAACGTGAGCTTCTTTTTTAATGGAAAATGTATGTGCATATGTTGAGCGACTATTAACAATTTTCCATAGAACGAGAGGATCGTAAAATCGTTCGTTCAATCAGTCGAATTTCATTATTTAGCTTAGCAATCGCCGCTTCAATTTGTCGATAGCGCTCCAGTTGATTGATTTTCTCAGTCGGTATGGAATCTTTTAATGCGGCCTGCCCTGCATATAAACTTGCTAATAAATCTAGCTTTTGAAAATAAGCTGTGCTATATTGCTCCATGTCACCCAGCCCCTCACCTATAGCTTTTTAATAATGGAATGAATTAATGCTCATATTAGCACTATAACCGAAAATAGTTACGACAAAACTCCATCTAATTTATTATTTATTCACCAAATTAAGGTAAGTAATCATCCTTACAAATTACCTATACTCTTGAATATATCAATTTTTCATTAAATATCTATGAAATATAGCCTTATACTTAGAGATTTTAACAAATATAGTCAGGAAGCACCCTCTATTTTCAGTTATCGTTCTCTATTAAAAAAGAATAGGACAAACCGTGCTCGTCGTTTGTCCTGCTATTGCCTTGTGCTATGCTTGAAAATAATAATCCACTACGTCCTGCGCTGACTGAAACACTTTATTACCTTGTGTTTTATAAATAAATGTTGGATTTGTGCAAGCTTTTTGTAGGCTTTTCGCTTGCTTTAGTGTATCGGTCATTTGCTCAATAATATCTGTATATCCATCTAGTTGATTGGATATTCTTGGCATCATAATAGGTGACATATCTAATACAATGCCTACTTGATCCTTTGCATAGCTATTTAAGTTAATGTAAAACCATTCCTCTAAATTTTTTGAATGCTTATCCACATTAATCGTTGCCTCTTGATAATTGGCAATTAAGCCCGTGGATGTCTTGGTCACCGTAAAGCCCTGCTTTGATAGCTTATCTTCTATTAGCTTCAGCAAGCGGTCAACCTCTGCCTGTAATTTTGGTGTAACCGTCGATTCAATGATATGCGTACACTGTTGATAAATTTTATCTATTTCTGCTTGCTTGTCAACAAGTATTTTAAAATTGGCGATGGAATACATACCTCATCCTCCCTTTTTACTAAGCTAGACATTCCATACACATTTTAGTCATACCATTACAAATAAGTGAGGCGATTGATAAATGATTAGAAATTCTGTAAAAGCTATACTGATCGTGGACGATCATCTATTATTAACAAAAAATCAAGATGCAGAAGGCTATTTTTATCTTTGTCCCGGAGGTGGACAGGAGCATGGAGAAACATTTCATGCCACACTCCAACGAGAATGCCTTGAAGAAATTGGTGCTTCCGTTGCCATCGGTGAGTTGCTTTTTATTCGAGAATATATTGGCAAAAACCATGAACATACCGCATTTGACGCAAATGTTCATCAAGTAGAATATTATTTTTTATGTCAATTAAATGACATGACACATCAGCCCATCCAGCCTGATTGCCATCAAGTCGGTATAGAATGGATATCTTTGGACCAGCTGGCTAGCTACCGACTATATCCAAAAGCTCTTATTCCCCAACTACAACAATATAGACAGGGACAAAAAACAGCGATTTATTTAGGTGATGTAAACTAAGCCGCTTTATTCTATGCATAAGAAGCAATAGGAAATGGCACATTAGTTATAGGAGGTGGATAAATGATGTCTAAAATTATTGGTATTGAACAATCCTTATCCAATATTGAGAATGCTTTAAAGGCAAAGGGCTTTGAGGTGATTCAACTACGCAATGAAGAGGATGCTAAAAAATGTGATGCTTGCATTATTACAGGACAGGATCGCGATATCATGGGAATGAGTAATCCTGTAATAGATGGACCTGTGATTGATGCTGATGGACTTTCAGCAAATGACGTTGTTCAACGAGTTGAAAAGTATTTCCATTAAATAGATGTATCTGCATCACCCATCTTTAGCATGTTAGAAATCCGCTTTAGCTTTCGCAAGCATCGGTCATGCATGACGCCTTGTGCTATGACCTTTGCTACAGAAGTTAACGCGGATTTTCATGCTTATATTAAAAAAATAACACAATAAGCTTTCCTGGCTCACCCTATATTTTCTTTAAGTCATCGCTATTTTACTTATAATACATATATTTTTAGTCCACACTAGGGTACATGAACTTCAAAAAAAGTAGGGAGACATATGCACAAAAAAAATATAGTGATTGTTACTTTTATGCTAGCTACTACATTATTGCTAACAGGCTGTTGGGATGTAGCAGAGCCACAGCGAATGTATTATGTACAGGGTGTTGGTGTTGATTATAAGGATGGTGAATATATCACTTATTTACAAGTCATCAACTTTGCCACTGTTGTAAAAACAGACCAGGCGAATCCAGAGGCTGCCCCTACTGAAATTGGTCAAGCAAGAGGGAAAACAATAGAGGAAGCTATCTATAAATTATACCGGTCGATGGATCTGGAAGTATTTTGGGGGCATATGACATTTCTTCTTTTATCAAAGAAAGCCTTGGAAAATGAGCATGCTATTTCAGTAGTTGATACTTTTTTACGCTTTCGAGAAACTCGGTATCAAATTTGGGTCTATTGTACACAAGACCCAATCGAAGACATATTATTAGTGCCGCCATTATTAAAACGCTCACCAACCAGTGCAAAGCTAAGTAACCCTGAAAATATTACAAAACAAGATTCATTTGTCGATCCTGTTAATTTAAGACAGCTTGTCATTGGTTTAAACGAGCCGAGCTACGAGGTGAGTATTCCCTATATCACGCTCAATAAAAGCTGGAAAACAGCGGAAGAACAAACAACAGAAACTAGTTTTGCAGGTGTCGGTATTTTAACGAAAGACAGTTTCAAAGGCTTTATCGAAGGAAAAAGTGCCCGTGGTATTGAATGGATGAGCGATGAAACACAGCAAGGAGAAATCACAGTCCTACTAGATGATAGCGAACAGGATTATTTAACGGTTGATATAAAAAAATTAAGTGTGAAGGTAAAGCCCATTGTTCGCAACAAGCAAGCAACATTTGAGGTATTCTTGAAATTCAATGTGATTTTAAATGGCTTTAAAGGCAGGCTCACATCTGATGAGGTACGAGAAAAAGTGGCAGCAGAAATCAAAAAAGAAATAGTAAATACCTTTGAAGAAGGTCTAAAAATGGACGTGGATGTATTTCGTTTATCTGAATATCTATACCGCTCCGATGTCAAGGCATGGAAAAGGCTAGAAGAGGATGGCAAAATTCCACTAACAAAAGAGTCTATTAGCAAAATTGATATTCACATTAATAAAATAAGCCCTGGCCGAAAATCGTTTGCAGAAACCGTTGAAGAATAAAACTAGCGAAAGACCACCCATTCTTGGGGTGGTCTTTCGTTATGGCTAGCCCTAAAAAATGTACAATGTCTGGCGATTTTGATTGAAGGTGATATAAAATAAAGACCTTCTCACCTATATGCATAGAGACGATGATGGGATTAAGATGTATAAGCTTGCGGGTGATAACCTTCACTTACGCGAATGTGAATTGTCATCCCTTCTCCAACTTTTGTATCTAATGTGAATTTCCCATTAAACGCCTGAACACGCTCCTGCATACCACGAATACCCATCGAGTCAGCACGTAGAAGATCATCCATATTACAGCCTATGCCATCATCTGTATAGAGAATTTCAAAGCCTTCGTCTGTGCTAAGCAAATGCACTTCAACGGTATCGGCACAGGCATGTTTGAGGGCATTGTTTAATAGCTCTTGGAACAGGCGATAAATCATTAAATTTAAACGCTCATCCTCTAAATATAGACGATCCATCGTATAAATTAACAGAAAATCAGCACGCTTATTAATTTTTTGAACAAGCTTTTCAAGTGCTGCATTTAATCCCAATGTATCCAATAATGGCGGCTTTAAACTCTCACAATACCCTCTTAAATCATTTAAGGAAATTACCATCTGTTCATGCACCTTCACAAGCTGGGACGTGATTGCTTTTGTGTCCTTCGCATGGATCAGCGCATCGACTTCCCTGGCGATATGAAGTTGTTCTTGTAAAATCGTATCATGCAGTTCTTGTGCCAATTGATATTTCTCTTCCTCAAAACGTAGCCATAGTAATTTATTGAGCCAGGATAACTCCTGATTACCAGCTGTTTTCATATGCTTGAGCTGCTGTAAAAGATCCTCTACCATTTTTGTATTTTCAATAAAATTATTGACGTACAATAGCAATAATTCCAACCAGAGCAATTCCTCATCTTTCAGGTAAATCGATTGACGATGATCAATGACAAGAATTCGTTTAGAATGGGCATCTTGGTGAATAAAGGCTAAGTAAAAATAGTCTGTTTTTTGGATGTCGCCTAAGTTTAATCGTTCCAACAGGGCTTCATCAATGTACTGCATATATGTTTGGGATTGATCGGTTAAGGTAACGCGGTGGGTGTGAAAATCGTAGGTCAGAATAGAAACATTTTCAACCTCAAGCTGTAGCACCACTTCCTGCACAAATCGCGCCAACAAATCTTCAATTTTGACCACTCTACCAATACTATCAATAGTGGTATACAGATGATGAATATAATCACCTTTGGTAGAGAAAAGAATCTTGCGCTTCCCATAATCAATGCGTTCCTTTATGTAAAACAGCGCCATTAATGAAAGAAACGAAAAAAAGAAAATCTCTGTTAGGCGAGCCATTGGTAAATCCGTTAAAAAGTAGAGTCCTAGTAATAGCCAAAGGGCAAAGACAAAGGAAAAATTAAAATAATAGCGCAGCCTCGAAATATAATATTCCATATCAAAGATACGCTCAGTAAGCTGTGTGAAAATAAAGCTAAATGGTATAAGCATTAAGAATAATGAACATATATCGGCTGATAGTAATTGCTTATTAAATAAAATTTGTGGTAAAGCATAAAGAAATAAAAAGGGTAAAAATGGAATAATAATACTACTTATTAATATTTTTAATTGCGGAGTTTTATATTTGAAATATCCTACTATTATTATTCCTAAAATGACTAACAATAAAAAGAAAAATAGTCCTAAAATAATGTATGAACTTTGAAAATGAATAGAAGGATTTAAAATGCCAAAAATACTAAGTAATACACCTATTATAGGAAAAATGTAGAATATATTAACTCTTCTAATAAATAACCATTTTAAATTCATATTTAAACTTATAAATTCAAAATATATCGGTACTGTCAATATTTTTGTGTAAATGACGATTCACCCGTTCAAGGGAACTCATCACCTGTGTATTCAATTGTACTTGTTCGAAGTGTTGATTTGAGTGTGTAGGAAAGGGCTAGCCCTTTCCTACACACTCAAATTTCGCGCTGGCGCGTCCCGGTCTAGTTTGCCGGTTCGTGCAGCTGCTCAAACATTTCTTCTAGCTTTGCACGGGCCTGATTGAAGCCGATGTGGCAGCGTGTGGCGAAACGTTGATTATAGTCTTCGAACTGCGTCACTAAAAAGCGCTCCAACGATTCTTCGTTCGGGAACTGTTCCTTGCGCTTTGTATATTTTTTGATTTGCTTATTGAACGACTCGATTAAATTCGTCGAGTAGATGCTTCGCCAAATCGCCTTGGGAAAGCCGTAAAACGTCAGTAAATACGGGTTTTCGAGTAAGCCTTGTGCGACTTTTTTATACGATTTGCCCCATTTTTCGCAGAACGTCTCGAGCGCTTTTTTCGCTGCTTCAGCGTTCTTTGCCTGGTGAATCGTTTTAAAATCCTCGCACACTTCCTTGCGATCTTCTACTCGGACTTTATGCATGATATTGCGTGCCACATGGACAAGGCACACCTGATATTTTGCCTTTGGAAACACATTAAACACAGCGTCTGCCATGCCTTTTAAGCCGTCTGATACGAATAAAAGTACGTCTTCTACACCACGGTCTTTGAGCTCTTGTAGTAGCTCCTGCCAGTTGTAGGCCGATTCTGTTGGGGCAATCGTATAGCCAAGCACTTCTTTAGAGCCGTCTTCACGAATACCAACTGCAATATAGACGGCCTCTTTTGACACCGTATCACGACGCACGGCAATATACGTCGCGTCTAAATACACGCATACGTAACGATTGTGCAAAGGACGGTTATTAAAGGCTTCTACCGTTTCTGAAACAGCCTTTGTCATATTCGAAATCGTTTGCGGCGTATAGTGATGCCCATACATTTTCTCAATTAATTGCGCAATTTCCGCCATCGTAATGCCTTTTTTGAACAAGTGAATGACCGTTTCTTCCAGCGTATCGTTCGAGCGCTTATATGGTACCACTGTCTGTTGTTTAAACTCACCGTTGCGATCCCGCGGGATTTGAAGCGTTAAATCGCCGTACTCCGTGTGAAGTGTACGCGAATAAGACCCATTGCGAGAATTGCCTGAGTTGAACCCGATACGATCGTATTTTTCGTAATCCAAAAATTCCGTCAGCTCTGTCGCCAGTAGCGAGTTGATCGCCATTTCCAAGTGCGAACGAAAAACCTCGGTAATATCTTGTTTTTTGACTAGTGCATCGACAATTTCTGTTGTAAACTGATTCATAGGGAAGACCTCTTTTCTAGGATTGGTTGTGGTGACTTAATTCTACCAAGAAAGGGTCTTCCTTTTTCTATGGAATTTTCTATTTACACAAAATATTTTATACTCTCAATATATCTTCAAAAAGTGTATTAATATTGCTAAACAAAGTAACATACTACTTCGATTAATTATAATTCCTACAACATTTAATCGACTAGCCGCTCCACTGCTAACATAAGCTAAAGAAATTGTTAGAATGAAAAGAATTAACAGATTTATAAGAATCGTATTTTTTTGTTTATAATATAAATATAAAGTGATAGACAATGTAAGGAGAAAATAACAAAAAGGAACTACTAAAACATAATAAAATTGCTGAGGTATATCGAATAGGCTTACTTTTAAAGTAATAATATCTCCATCAGGTTTTTTGATAGCTAGTTCTCTGGCAGTCCGAATTACAGGTTCGTACTTTAAATCATCGATATAATCTACTTTTACTCCATTTACTTCTAAAATAATGTCACCTGTTTTAATGTGATGTTTCTCAGCCCATCCCTTGTAATATGGCTCAGTTAAAATCCATTGCCCATCTTTTTTTTGTACCTTCATACTTAAAACAGGCTCACTATATGTAACATTTAGTAAATATATGCCTAGTACTAAATATAGACTTATAGCAAGCCAAAACCATTGTTTATTATTTGAATTTAATACCAAATCGTACTTTCTAAGCCTCCATCTTCATTAAACGAATCCACAATCGCTTTTTGCTCTAGTTCTGTCATACCGATTAGAGAAGCTTTTTTTTCTTTTAACAATGTCACTAATGATGGATTTTGCTCTAAATATTGAATCATGTTAATCATAAAATCTCCCCATTTCCCTAGTTTTTATTTTAGTTATAGTTACATCTATATAGCTACTAAATCTCTATAATGAAGGAATTATTAACCATATTGCAACTATGCCTTTATTATACTATCGCCTTCCAATAATTCAACTGCATTTTCTAAAAAATTCAAAAAAGTCTTAGAAAATGTCCTATTTCTTCTTGTTTATTCGATCGTTATCTATCATCAATTTACAAAAATACCTAAATTGTCTTATTTTCCTTCCATAAACGTTTTAAAGGTATTTGGTAAAATGATAGGCTTATTACCTGCTCACTCGATTTCTATAACAGGAACAATCTTTATCATAATACCAAAACCCTTTTCAATGCTTGTACTTAAAATATCCTACCTTTTACTTTACCTCCATTTCTTGAATACGGGCAATTGCATGCTGTGCTTTTTCTTGTTGTGCCTTGTCATATGTGCTAAAGCAACCTACGATCATCTCATGAAACGGATGTCCACTTACTAATGCATAAACGATATAGACTTTGTTACTTTTTTCATTCTCTTTACACCTCCCTTCAACCTCCTATATAAAAAAGCCACATCCATTCGATGTGACCTGTTAACGTTTATTGATCCACCTACAAGCCCTCTTCGCATAGTACCTCTTACTCCCTCAAGTGCCCTATTTTCTGTCTTACCACAGCCACTATAGGTAGAACGCCATTTGGCCAATTAATCAAGTTAATCGTTGATAGTTCTATTGACTGCTATTCATAAATACTTTTCATTTGATTAAAATCCATAAAATAGTATATTTTCAATAATATATCTATTCAATCCTTTTTTCAAAAAAATTGACCATTAACATAAAAAATAAAGCAAGGGCTTTTCTTCCTAACCCCTGCTTTATTTATGACTGCCTACATAATTCTCTAAAATTACAGCTACGACATTGCCATTGTTCATTTGTTGGCTCAAAGTCCTCCAGGTCTACAGGCTCATTGGCAAAAATATCGGCTTGGTATTTTTTCATTTCCAACACACTGCACTGAAACGTGTGCAAAATATTCGCCATATCAAAATCTGTAAATTGATATTTTTTACGGTTACCTGTTAGCAAATATTCATTATAAGCCTCAATTTGCGCTAGTGATACACGATATTTTTGCTGCACATAGTAAGCATACAGCGCTAATTGCTGGCGGTCATCGTCCGATTCTCCACCTGTTTTCCAGTCGATAATGACCCATTTATCCGTTTGCTCATTATAATAATGGAAATCCATGACAACGAATACTTGAATACCATCCATTTTCATTGAGCGAAACTGCTCAGGCTCGCCAATACGTAAGGAGCCTTTACGTGCGGTAATTTCTTGGAACGTTTCACTTCTTAAAAAATGATTAAACACAAGCTGTAGACGCTCTTTATAGTCTTGAATAACAGCAGGCTGGAGCTTACCATAATAGTAAATTTCCTGCATCATATAATATTTCGTTGGCTTTTGTCGCCATTGCTCTGTATAACGTGTTGAGTCAATAAATGCTGCATTTAGCTGTCCACGCGCATATTGAACTAGCTCCTCTACCGTAGGAACTGTGCCTGTCTGTAAGTAATCATTAATCGCCTGCTCAATAAAACGATGGACAATTTGCCCAAATAAAATCGGCATTGGCTGGAGCTTTTTTAAACGATAGACATGTTGATAAAATGGCTCAACATTGTAGCGAAGCCAGCCATTATGTGAAAAATAGTATTCATAGCCATATTTGCGCGCACAGCCTGTCAATGTTTTATGGCGTGATAGCGACCATGAAAAGGTTGGATATGGTGTTACCTCAAACATCCCCATCACCTCCCACATATGAAAGTTCAACCCCAGTAAAAATAAACGGAATTGCCTTTTTAATAAACACTTCAGGCGATAAATGCATACTATTTTTTCGCCATTCTACTGATGCACCGTATATCCCCCAGCTTAGCATAGTTGTCGTTCTTTTAACGATGTCATCATCTTTTTCTGCGTGCTTTGCAGCTAACAGCTTATTAAAAATAACGTCCAGCTGATCTCTAATGATACGGGCAATCGTATCTTCATAGCCACGATGACAGCGTGACGATAGGGAGCGCTGAAAGTTTGTAATCGCTGTAAAAATACTGACGACTGTTTCTTCATTGAATGTATTTTCAGCCAAAATACGGTGATCTAAATTGATTAAAAACACTTCTGATAGCACTTTTTCTAATAAATCATAAATATCTTCAAAATGTGCATAAAAGGTTGCACGATTCACCATAGCCTCTGTTGTAATATCTTTAACCGTTATATCTTTAAATTCCTTTTTAGTGGAAAGCTCAATAAATGCATCCATAATAGATTTTCTTGTACGCAACACACGAGGATCGATTTTTTCTTGCGTCATCATGCCCCTCCTACTTTTTCAACAATTTTGCCAATCTGTTGGGTAAACAACATATCTCATCATCTATTGGTATTTTTTTATTTTTATTATTACTACAATAAAGCTAGAAAGCAAATAGAATACGCTAATGAGGAGGCACTTCCATGACTAATAAAAATATGATGTGTGATTTACAAACAGGTATATGTGGTGTTACTGGCGAGGATGACATCGAAATGGTTGATTTCAGCCAACCAGCCAAAACAGCAAATGTCTATTATGTTACAGACCCTATTTGCTCACATTGCTGGGCATTGGAGCCAGTTTTGCGCCGCTTCCAAGCGCAATATGGGCACTATTTCAATTTCCATACGGTGCTAGGTGGATTATTAGAAAAATGGCATGATGGGCCCATCGATCCTGCGAATGGTATTTACAAGCCAGCAGATGTTGCCCCACACTGGCGAGAGGTTGGACAGCATTCACGTATGCCTATTGACGGCTCTGTGATGATTGATAACCCTGTACAATCTTCTTTTCCAGCATCCCGTGTCTTAAAAATTATTGATAACAATTATGGGGCTGACAAAGCCTATCAATATTTACGTCGCACAAGAGAGGAGCTTTTTCTGTTTAATCAAAATGTTTCTGCCTTAGCTGTATTAGCAAATATCATTGATGCAATGGGGCTTGATGGCAAAGCTATTGTAGAAGAAGCGGAAAGCCTAATTGGCCATGAAATGTTAAACGAGGACTTTGTACTTGCAGGCAAGCTTGGCGCAAGAGGCTTCCCTACCATCATTATGATTAACGAAGAAAATAAAGGCGTGAAAATTGTTGGCAGTCGCCCGCTCGATATGTATGTACAAGGATTACAGCAAGTGCTTGGCAAAGAGCTACAGCCACAAGAGCCACCTTCCCTTGCCAATCTACTGACAAAAGAAGAGCTGCTTTTCTCAAAAGAAATCGAGGAAATGTATGAGCTCGACCAAGCTGCTGTGACAAGCTTTGTCAAAGATAACCTTGCAGCAGATGCTTATGCATTCAAAGAAATTCTTGGTGAACATTATATTACAAAAAAATAATGGCACAGTAAGCTGGCTTCCTCAATTGTAGTGAAGCCAGCTTTTATAATTGATGGATAAAGTCATAGACAAGCTGCACGATGAGTACAACTGTCACAATGCGTAGTAACAGCTTCACTTGATTAGCTTTTACCTTTCTTGCTAAGACAATGCCAATTTGTGCGCCAATCACCGAGCCAAGCATTAAAGTAAGTGTGAGCGACCATTCAATTTTGCCAGTTGCAATATAAGTAATGGCTGCACCTGCGCACATCGCAAAGACACCGATACGTGATAGTCCTACTGCTTTTATATAGGCAATCTTTTCATATGCGTATGTATAAAGTGCCAACGTGGTACTGCCAGGGCCAAACATCCCGTCATAAATCCCTACGCCAAGCAAAATTGAGCCATTTTTCCGATTCATCACAAAGCGCTCTTGATTCCCAAAATCCGCCCCCCCCCCCATAAAGGCTATGCTTGCCCCACAAGATATCCTAATTATGGAAGGAGATGTTGGTAATACTCAAGTACGGTATAGAATCGGTTGAATCCTCGCCACAGGACTTTGACACCCGGGTCCCCATCTGCTTTCCGTCCGAGGAAGCCGCCCATCTTGGCTAAGGAATCAACGGCTTCTTTGATGCTTGGTGGGACAGAAGGGAGAGTGGATGTTTTATTCGAAATACGATAGAGCACCTGCCATTCCTCTTCGGTTAGAAATGGCGCACAGGAGGCTGTTGGTTGCTGTCTTGCTAAGTAAGTCATGCCGAGGATTCGGACAGCGATGATACTGTACACGTGTAGCTGTTTTTCTAGTCGTTCGGCTGTACGATTCTGCTTCTCCTCTATCTTACAGCCGCTTTTCAAAATGTAATGAAATCGCTCAATCTTCCAGCGATGTATATACCAGCTCACTTTTTCTATCGCTTCCTCCAGTGTAGTCACCGCTCGGTTCGTGATTAAATACCATTCGATTGGTTTTGATTTGGACAAGGGAGTTTCTTCTCGTACATGCAGAATGGACACGGCGATGGTTGCCTTTTGCTTCGGTGTTTTCAAGCCATTCATTGGCGCCGTCATGTGTACATGCTTGAACCGAATCGCTAAAGTTGCCTGTCGTTTGGGCAAATTTCTGCGTGTATCTCGTGGGATTTCTACGCAAATTTTTCCTGCTGGAGGGGTTTGCTTCACTGCATCAACTAATTTGCAGGCTTCTGTTGTTCTTCGATTTTGCACAACACGCACAAGGAAGTCCTGTTCTTTTTCGAGGGCATGTTGAAAAAATTCATAGATATCGGCTTCACGGTCACCAACATGAACGTAACGAACTCCTTTTGGTTGGTTCTTGCAACTATTATCCATACTTTTTAACCATTTGTAACTTTCCTTCGCTTCAATCGGTCTCTGTCGTTTGGCTGTCCGTTTCCCTCGTTCTTCTACAGGACGTGTCCAAACAAATTGATCAAGTAAACCGAGGGGAATACCATCTGTCGTCACCGCAATAGCCGAATGAAGGAGAAGTCCTTGATGATGGGGACTTGCGCCAAAATCACCCAATCCTTCTGTCTTTTTGTGAGCTGTATAATTAAGTGTGGTTGTATCTTGCACGACTAAAATAACAGATTCTTCTCGTTTTTTGATGTGTGCCATCGTTGCTTTTCGATGTGTTTGTAAGAGGACAGAGGGCGTGACTTTTGGATTTGCCAGTAGACGGTAGATTGCTTTCGCTTCGGCTTTATCTGCACTGGCACTCGCAATGGATGCGCCCATCTGTTTAGAAAGTGTCTGCATGGATCGAATCACCCGTTTAATCGTCCTTCCACAAGCAATGCCCATATCTTTGAATTCGTTATAGGTCCAGTGGTTCGTGTCTAGTTTTTCTGTCGAGAATGCCATTTCCCTCTCCTCCCCCTTCACGATTTTGTTTCTTCTATTCTACTATTTTTGTGTGGGTTTGAGGAGAAAGGAGCTCACAGCAACATCCATTTATTGTATTCATTGTGGGGCAAGCATAGCCCATAAAGGACATTACAAGGGCAAAGCCTAATAACAGAATAGCAGTTAGCGTTAATGCCTGACTGCTCATCAATGAGGCAACAAGCCCACCACAAGTACCGCCAATTAAAGACACTAGTAAAACCGCCCGCATTTCTGCCCACACCAGTTCTTTTCTACGATAAATCGTATAAAAGCTTGAAAAAGCACTGACCATATTGGACACCTTGTTTGCACCAATTGCCGAATGAACAGGCACACCCATGAGCATCATCGTCGGCAAGGTAATTAAACCACCACCACCTACCAATGTGCCAATAATATTTCCGATGATACCGATGACTAAAAATAATAGGTATTCCATGCAATCCTTCTTTCTCTCATCCAAAAACGGTTATTCTATGATACAGTATAACAGATTGCTATTTTGAATGAGGATAGAAATGAGGGATATGGATGCAGCACCAACAAAAAACACCTACGCCACGCTTTTGTCATCAGCTCACAATCATCGTGGCCATTATTTTCTTCGCTAGCATTACAGCAACACTTATCCAATATCATAAGCTTCCTGTCACAATCCCTGTAGTACAAAGCTTTACAAGTGACCATGCCCAACTTGGTCCTAA
The DNA here is from genome assembly GCF_001281525.1 of Lysinibacillus macroides. Lineage (GTDB taxonomy): Bacteria > Bacillota > Bacilli > Bacillales_A > Planococcaceae > Lysinibacillus > Lysinibacillus macroides. Next base: position 91,740 of record NZ_LGCI01000010.1, read on the forward strand.
AATGGCTATTTTTTATTTACCCGTTGTTGCCCTTATGCTCTTTTTACTGTTACACTATTTAGAAATAAAAGCGGCTTATCCCGTGCTGCGCCGCAACAAGCCACCACTTTCACATAAGCAGCGACAAAACGGCATTATTACGTTTTGCCTGATGAAAAATAGTATTTTACTATACTTCACCTATTCCCTATTAAACGACCTAACCATCGCATTAGGACATGATCGTATTTTACAACAGTGGCATGCCTACCTATTTCTCTTGTTCTTATGCGGCATCTTTAGCCTAGGGATTGTACGCGGGTTTCTATTAGAGAAACGTCAATAGGCTACCTGATCATCCATCAAGTAGCCTTCATCATCACTTGCTCCATCTGCTTAAAATTACAGATTAAACTATACTTTTGCATGCCACGAGCCTGTTCAATGCTAGCATCAGCAAATTGCCGAAACATTGCTTGATCCTTTAATGTATAGGCATAGACCGCTTCAATCGTTGGGTGCATCCACTTATCACTGCACATATCAGCCGTTCTGCCTTCTAGTGCCGTAATATAACAATAAGCATAGCTGGATAATGGCATCCATTGCGTAAAGCGACTCTTCTTTGTATCATACGCCATTGCATAAAGCCCAGCAAAAATTGGCTCTTTTTGACGGCGTTTCACCAATTTATCCGCCATCTTCATATTATTGGTGCGATAGACAATATGTATATGACGATAAATTATGGCAAGTGCGATGCCAGCAAATATCGTAAGTGCAATAGATAACCATAAAAGCGCCATTCCTACTAGAATAATCGCTAAATAAAATAACGTTAATTGAACGATTCGCATAGTGCCCCTACTGTAATCTTTTACGCATCTTACGTGCAAATATAAGACCTGCCCCTAAAAAGAACATGAATAGCATCAATTTCATAATAGGGATTATCACTAGCTTGCTAACCAGCACAACAGCCACGATATAATAGGCGACCATTGCTAGCGTAAATAGTGTAAGTCTATTCATTAGACCCCTGCTTTCTAATTTCTCACCATAACCAAACTCTCTTTATTATGCAAGCACCCTCTGAGAAATGCAAATACCTCACAAAATTTGAAACATCGTCATATTAGCAGCTAAAAAATTAGCCATGCTATGTATAGCCCAGCTTGTTAAAATCGAGCCCCCTGATAGCCGTTCATTTAGCCAGCCCATTATATAGCCTGCAAATGCCGTCGCAAGCACAACAAGGAATAGCACAAAAATAGGCAACATCGACCCTAGCATGGCTCCGTGGATACAGCCAAACATAAGGCTTTGCAAGATATTTCCCACTTGAAAACCAAACAACTTAGCTAATCTTTTCAATAAAAAGCCACGAAATAATAGCTCCTCTGATAAACCCGTTTGAATAATAGCATAAGATAGAGCGGGAAATATACCTGCCCACCCAAGACCAGCAAATTGGTTGGATGCGAGTAAGGAGCTGTCAATATAAAAGAAAACAAGGGCTTGTATAGGGACAATAAAGAGAGCAATCGCTAACAGGCATAAGGCAAAGTAGGTCCCTTTATGGGTAATAATAGGCTTGTGAAATCCAAGCCATGCTTGAAAGGGTTCTTTTTTTCTCCCTGTAAAAAACCACCAAATAAATGGTATCACTGAAAATAATAGAACTTGTAGAATGCCGCTTATCATACTTTCCATCATGATATTTCCCCCTCCTGTTTCTTTGTTATGATAAGCATAGAAGAAAACACCACTATTTTCAAATAAATTTTAATGATAATCGTTAAATTATTTATTTTTAATATTAAAAATTATATGATTTACAATAAATTCATTTAAACTAATCGAGGGCTTCTACTTTGTAATTTCATTTATTTTTATGTATACTCAATTACAGACAATAAAGGTCTACAATATACCCATTAAGATAATGGAGGTACTATTTATGAAAAATGATGCCACACAGCTTCTTCAAAAATCACAGGCATATGAGAACAACGCGCGCATCTCTGTGCCGGGCTATGATACATTGTTTTCAATGGTACAAGCATATTTTCGTGCGCAATTAGGGGAACAACAAGCTTCCATCCTCATCGTTGGGGCGGGTGGGGGCAATGAACTTTCCGCCTGGGGGCAGTCCAATTCTAATTGGTCATTTACGGGGGTAGATCCATCTGAAGAAATGCTGCAAATCGCTTCTTATAAAGCGGAACAGCTCCAATTAGAAAGCCGTGTGCAACTTCTCTTAGGCACGATCGATCATTTACCATCAGCAGATACAAAATTTGATGCTGCTAGCTGTATTTTAGTACTTCATTTTATTGAAGAATGGCAAGAAAAATTAGCATTACTGCAAAATATTCATGGTCAATTAAAGCCTGGTAAGCCCTTTGCCCTTGTAAGTGCTTTTGGACAACGTGATAGTGCTGAGCTACAAGATCGCATAAAAATATGGCAAAGCTTCTTTTTAGATGTGGGCTATCCTCAAGCAAAGGTGAAAGATATGGGGAAGGTGATTATGAATATTTCCTTTATTTCAGATCAGCAAATTGAGCAATTATTAAAAGAGGCGGGCTTTCAGCATATTGCGCGCTTTTTTACTTCAGGTCTTTTTGCAGGCTGGATGTGCCATGCTTAATCGCATAAACCATCCTCCTATTAGATTATTATTGAGCGAGTTCCTTACTAAATGAGGCACTTGCTCCTCTTCAAAGCCTTTATAAAAGAACCTCCATAAAATTTTGTCTATACAAATCATGCTAGATTTTCTGAAATGGTAAAAAATGGACAAAAAGGAAAGGAGAATATAATTGAATAGTTGCCCTAATTGTTTAGCTAAAAACTCATTTAAAAAAGTACATAAAGATGGCTCCCATTTATATATTTGTGTGTATTGTGATTCAATGATTGAAAATAAGCCTATTTCAATAAAGGATCTTGTTGAGGAGGAGCCTCCACAAAAACTATTTACCACTACACTTGATCGCTCCCCGGAGTTTAATGACGAAAATGTAACAACCTTTAATATTTTAATTATAGGTACTTTTGTTCTTCTTTTTTTAATATTCATATTCTATCTAATAACAGAATACTAAATACCAAAAAGGCCTACTCAGCTAAATAATTAGCTTTGCGGGTCGTAGTGATTTTACTGAAACAACTAATATTTTAATTTATTAAAAAAACCATGCCAACTACTCCTCTGTTATCCTCTGCTTGATTTCACCAATAAATACTATAATAATATAAGCTTTGGTCAATCATCACACCAAGCTTTTGTGCCTGTCTATTATCCGTGGCTGTTTCAAGCCTCCTATAACGTACATCCTGCTTTTAACAGTATGCACCATTAAAGCTTGTGCGACAAATAAATCATTTAAGACAAAGGCTCTTTTCATGGCTGCAGAGGAAAAGGTCGGATAGAGCTGTGCAAAACCAATAGCCTCCTCCTCTTGATAAGCAAGGAAAATAATCGACTCCTTGTTATTTATACGCTACTGTATAAACTGCTCGGCTCCCTGAGCATCAGAGGGCTGTCCATAAAATTCACGATAGGTATTAAATAATGGTACAACTGCTTTTACGGATTACTGGGTCACTGTACAAATGTTCATATTTACTCCCTATTTCTTTTAGATTGTCCTTCTTGTATGATGATAGTAGGGAATGTGACATTCTAAAAGAAACAGTTTTCAATATTTCAACATGTCAAGGCGGTGCTCTATGGACGATTTTATTTTTTTATTAACAGAGAATGAGACAAAATATAAACAAATTTATCAGCAGCTCAAAGCACTCATTATGAAGGGAACATTAAAAACGGATGACTCTTTACCATCCATTCGCAAACTTGCGGAAACATTACAGGTTAGTCGTAATACCACATTAACTGCCTATGAGCAGCTTGTAGCAGAAGGTTATATACGTGGCGAAGGGCGAAAGGGCTATTTTGTAAATGCATTGGAGCAGGTTTTTTTACAGGAGCAAGAGCAGCCCGCTATTTTCCAGTCCCCAGTGGATATAGCCACATATATCGTCGATTTCCGAGCGGGAGCTGTTGATCAGCGGTATTTTCCATTAAAAGTATGGCGTCACATGGCAAATCAAGTATTACAAACCACTGAATGCTATAAATATGGGGAACCCTTTGGAGAGCCATTGCTAAAGGAGCAGCTTGTGCCTTATTTACTACAAGCAAGGGGTGTTGCGACCACTTCTGACAATATTATTATTGGCAGCAGCACACAGCAAATGCTTCTATATTTAGGGTTTTTATTCAAAGAAAATTTCTCAAGCATCGTATTGGAGGACCCAGGCTATAATGGTGCGCGTGAAGCTTTTCAATTGCATGGCTTTCAAATAGAGGGATTGCCTGTATCAACACAGGGGGCTCAGCTTGATCAATTAGCACATTGTTCGGCACGTCTGCTCTATGTCACCCCCTCACATCATTTCCCATACGGTGTATCCATGACCATTCAGCAGCGACAAGCTTTAATACAATGGGTACAGCAAGTCGATGGCTATATTTTAGAGGATGATTATGATGGGGAATTTCGTTATACACAACAGCCATTTCCCGCCCTTACGTCAATTGATGCATCCCGCGTTATTTATCTGGGCACGTTTTCAAAATCCTTTTTACCTAGCATCCGTTTAAGCTATATGGTATTGCCAAATGCACTTGTACAGGCATTTAAAATGCGTTTTGCTGCTTTTGAGCAAAATGCCTCGCCCCTTCACCAACGCACAATGGCTCAGTTTATCGCTCAAGGAGAATGGACACGTCATATTAAAAGAATGCGACTGACCTATAAACAAAAAATGCAGCACCTTGTACAGGAGCTGCAACAACAATTTGGTAAAAACATAACGATTTTAGGCGAGCAGTCGGGGCTTTATATTTTAGTAAAAGTAAAATCCTTGCTCTCAGAGCAGCAGCTCATCGAACGCGCAAAACTTTATGGTGTCAAGGTGTACCCAACCAGCCCATTTTTTCTCCAGCAAGTAAGTGAGGAGCCAATGCTACAGTTAGGATTTAGTAAGTTAACGATAGAAGAAATTAAGAGAGGCGTCCAGCTATTAAAGAAAGCTTGGGGAAAGCCATAATCATTTAAAGTTATGGCTTTCCCCAAGCTAATTGGTCTCATACTCATGTAGTGCTTTAAAAATAATCAATAAACGTTGGAATACCTACTGGTAGCACTGCCTCTAGTAGCGCAATATCCTCCGCACGGCCCTGTAAACGCTCGATCTTTTCTAAATAGCTTGGCCGTTTATAGCCTAACAGCATTGTAGCCAAAGTCTGGACCGTTAAATGAACGGCATCCTCTCCCAGTATCTCACTCACCTTTTGGACGGATAACTTGCCAGCTTTCATATTCACAATAAATGTGCCGTTATTCCATGCGACAACGCGATCACTAACAGCCAAACGAAGCTGAAAATTATGGCCGCTAAATGGATAACGTAATAAGAATTCTTTTACATCAACAATTCTTGCCATAAAATAAGGCGAAACCTTTTGAATAATTTCGCTATCCTCTAATAAAAACGCCACTGCTTCATTGCCTGTTGTTTTGCCGTACACATTGTAAATCATTGAGCTATGTGCAGAGACAAAATTCCACAAGCCTTTGCGTGCCTCCTCCTGCAAATAGACGATTTCATCAATATAATAATTTTCCTCCATAATACGATAAAACAGATAGCCCTGTGGTGTATCCTCTTCATCATAGTAAACCGCTGCCTGAAGATTGACATCACTATCAATAAATTTTTCCTCCCAAAAGTCCTCCTGAAACTTTTCATTCCAAGCAATACTATTACGCACCATCACACCATGTGTTCTCTTGGCATAGCCTGCGTAGATGGCAACCACGTCCTCATGCCTAGGATCAACGCGGCGAATTTTCCCATTGAGCCCTGTATAATGTGGAAGTTGTGTATCCTTCACCTGAAATTCCACGATATCACTCATAATTTCCCAGCCCTTTTTACGGTAATAGGGGATTGAATATGGAAATAAATAGGATATATACTGTTCTTCGTTACGCATTCTTTGCAGGCTTTCAATAATCAAGCCCTCCATTAAGCCATGACCTGAATATTCAGGGTAGGTTCCGACTGCCGTAATTCCACCCATTTCATAAATTTTGCCATGCACATTGACCTCAAAAGGCAAACTTAAAATTTGCGAAACAAGCTGTGAGCCATCAAACCAGCCAATGGCATGCCCCTCGTTAAATTGCCTGCTTTTTGCATTCACAAAGCGACGATCCTTATGAATGGACATGGACATTTGAAAGACATAATTGAGTAAATCAATGGATTGTGCCATCTCGTCTAATCGAATGTCCCGCATAACTAAGCCTTTTCGTTGATTCATGATTCCCTCTCCTCATCAAATAACTCGCGTAAAATACTGTCAGGTGCAGCTAAAAAGCGTTTCGTAACGATATAATGAATGGTTTCCTCATAGCGAATCGCTTCAATTTCGCCATTATCAAAACTATAAATCGTTGCATCAGGATAGCCAAGTAAAATGGGTGAGTGAGTCGCAATAATAAATTGTGCCTCGTGCTCTAAGTCCTTGATAATTTTCAGCAGGCTTAGCTGTCTTGTTGGAGACAAAGCTGCTTCAGGCTCATCTAATAAATAGATAGCCTTGCCCCTAAAACGATTCATAAATAACGCAAGAAAAGATTCTCCATGGGATTGATGGTGCAATGATTTTCCTCCAAAAGCGGCATATTTATTTGGGTGCTCTAACAAATCAATATGACTGGCAAATTGATAAAATGTTTCAGATCGCAGAAAAAAACCATTCGAAATCTTTGGTAACCATGACAAACGGATATATTCTCCCAGTGAAGATTCTGCTTTATGTACTTCATATAAATTTTGACGACCACCACCCGCCGTATTGAAATCACAGCGGTCCGCAATCGCCTCAAGCAATGTTGATTTCCCCGAGCCATTTTCCCCTACAAAGAACGTGACATTTGTCGGAAATTCCAACTCATGCAGCTCTTGCAAGCTTGGAATATTAAAAGGATACACCTGTTTATTGGGAATGGTATCCTGTAACACCTTACATGATTTTAAATACATCTCGTCTCCTCCTTTTCTCTATTATAACGAACCTCACATGAGCTAAACATCATCCACCTCTCCCTATGGACGGATTTTAATTAAAAGTGCTTATACACATAAATTGACTGAAATAGCTTACGACGGGGCCCCACATTTCCTCAGATCCCTATGAAATATTTCCTGAGAAATAAATAAAAAACATGTCGAAAGTTGCAATTACCATACGGAAAACCATGTCATATTTTTGATTTTTTTATAAAATAAGTGGATATTGACCTCCTTTCTCCTAAATGATTAAGTGATTTCCTACAATATTGAGTAGTGGTTTCCAGGTAGATTTTATTTCGCAGGGCTTTGTTTATTGATTATCTTTAATAAAAATGTTGCCTCTATCTTATTTTCTTTCTGAGAGGGTCGCCTCATTTATTATGATCACTTAGATTCCTTTCAGTGTCACTTTAGGAGTTAATTTGTATCTATTTTAATTGTTTTTTTGCCCTATAAGTAAATAAAAAAGCCCAATTTCTCAGCATTAAAACTGAGAAATTAGACTTTTGTCGTTGTCCACAATCACACTCTTTAACGGCAAAACATTTTTATCTTTGTACAAACTAAGGGGGATTTATCCGTGAAGAGTAATATAATATCCATCAGGATCTTGGAGTGGTGGGCATGATAGCCTCCGTTTGGCAGAGCCAGTTCTATGAAGTTGGTTCCTTGGCGCAAGAATCATGCCCACAGAGGCTCCATGTCAAGCCACTTCAGAACAAAATCGCCCTTAAAGGATTTGTTCAAATTAGTGTTGACATTCCATAAACACCTTACCAAAGGGACTGTCTGCTAAACCCTTCACAATCTTCACTTTTTTGCTATACACTTCATCATATCGTTTTTCCACATCAAGAACGGAAAACCAAAGTGCGACTCCCCATCCAAGTTTGCCTGCTTTGTCCAAATCAACGAAAGGTTTTCTAATGGCAAAAGAAGCGCCCTTTTCATTTTTAAAGATATAGGCTTCTGGGTTTTCATTTTCAATTTCAAAACCAAAAGTATTCTGATAAAATTCACGTGATTTTTCAAGATCCCTTACCTGAATAGATAAAAAGTCGAGTTGCGGTGTAGCCATGTACTTCATCTCCTTCAATATTTATTGTGTAATATATTAGCATTTTATCTTTTGAACGATTTTATTCTAAATAAACGATACAATTTCGTATCTTATCATCTCTCCAACCGATGTAAGATATACTACTTCGCATTTCTCTCACTCCTTTATGCTTACTTACGCCGATTATAAAATAACGCTACTGACAACGGTATGTCAGTAGCGTTTTAACATTTTTTTGGCTTCTTCACAAATCCGTTTTCGAAACGATTCAGGCTCCAATACTATCACATCTGCTCCCCAGCCAAGCACCCATTGCAACACTTCATCCAGTTGTCGAACGCGTATGAACACATCCAATCCATCTTGATGCTCTTCCATATCCTCTATGTAATAATAGTTAGATTCCTTCACCTTATCTGCGATGTCAAGATTAAATCGGAGACGAACCAGTAAGTGCCGATCATCCGCAGGAGTATAATCTCTAAAGTTAAAGTGTGCTGGTATTTTAAATCGTTCTTCCAGATCGATAAGTTCCGTCATTCTGGATAATCGGAAATGACGAATGTCTCGGCGCAGTTCACAATGGGCCACGAGCATCCACGAGCCTTGAACGAGTACTAATCCATAGGGAGCAACGGTACGAACACTATGGCGATTCCCCTCGGAATTTGCATGTCCTTTTACATATTGAAAGCCAATCTTTCGCTTGTCTAATATCGCCTGACGGATCTTTTCTAGATATTCCTTTTCTTTTGACGGCATGGCCTGTTTATCGGAATTGAGCAAGCGCATAGCGTTGCGTACACGAGATGTTTCATTGCGAACGTTTTCCGGTAGAATGATCTCGAGTTTGCCACGAGCGGCTTGCGCCTTGACGCGATAATCATCATCAAATCGTTGTTCAATAAAGTCTGTTCCAATCAGCAAGCTCACGGCTTCCGGTACCGTGAAACTGATCGGTGGCAGGAAATAGCCTTCCATCAGGGAATATCCTGTACCAGGTGCCCCTATGACCGGCACGCCTGCTTCACTCAGCGCCTCTATGTCACGATAAATGGTCCGCACGCTAGTTTCAAATAGGGTTGACAAATCTTCAGCCCGTACAATTTTTTTACGTTGCAGCTCTAGCACAATGGCAAATAAGCGATCTGTTTTGTTCATTGGTTACCCACCTTATTATTTATTGCAAAATAATAGTACCATATCTTAATGGAGAAGATGATTTAGTAAATCTGGGGCTAGTATTTATCAGAAATCCCTCCCAAATAAGGGCAATATGATTCTGTTGCGTTATTCCATAAACTAGCCCGATTGCTAAACAAAAAATGTACATTATTGAAGCTTATTTTAAATCCACATGTTAATTTCTCTTTCATTTTACATTTAGATTACTTAATTATTTTCTACTACTTATAGCGCAATTTAAAAATTGGAATAAATTATAAATAAATACAAAAAAACTTTTTAGAGGGTTGCCTCACTTTATGATCACCTCTAACTTTTTTGTAACCGGACTTCTATATTCACCGTCTTCCACCCTCTCAAAAGTTCTAACTCTTATCTTCCGCTCATAAATTGAGTAACAATCAAAAGTCAGAAGGAGAATTGCAATGTTTGTGACTCATTTTTATGAAAACAAGACGTCCATTTTAAGTCAATTGCTCGTCAAACTCCCTGCTGTGGAAGAGGATATTCGCATTAAAGGACGCAAGGCAAAGGTGTTGGAGGTACTTCAAGTTGATAACAACAATTTTCATGTGAAGGTAGTATTCGAAAAAATCCCTAAAAAACAGCCGCTTAAGGATTTAGGAAAGAAAAAGAGATAGCCTAGCAAAATGTAGTTTATTCCTTAAAAATTCGGGAATAATTATAATGATTATTGCGAATTGTTCTCATTATAAAATTTCTTTAAACAAAATCGTTGACTTTTTAATTGATAACAATTATCATTATCAGTAGATTATTTCTTTTCTCCAAATTGCTTTATTCAGAATCCCCCTCTTTTTTGAATAAGCATGTATCAAACGGATATTCTTACATCAGACTAAGAGTATCCGTTTTTATCTGTACATGGGGAGAACTTTACATACTAAAGGAGCTGTTTTGACATGGATTATCGTATTGAAAAAGACACGATGGGTGAAATTAAAGTACCTGCTAATAAAATTTGGGGCGCGCAAACACAGCGCAGTAAAGAAAATTTCCAAATTGGTACAGAGCAAATGCCAATCGAACTTGTACAAGCAATGACTATTTTAAAGAAAAGTGCTGCGATTGCGAATAATAAATTAGGCAAGCTTTCCGATATTAAAGCAAATGCCATCGTGCAGGCTGCAGATGAAATTTTAAATGGTCAATGGGACGATCAATTCCCTCTTGTGGTTTGGCAAACTGGTAGTGGTACACAATCCAATATGAATGTGAATGAAGTCATTGCTCACCGTGCGAATCAACTATTAAAGGATGCTGGTGAAGCGGACCGTATTCACCCAAATGATGATGTCAATAAATCACAAAGTTCAAATGATACATTCCCAACAGCCTTGCATATTGCGGCTGTTTTAAAAGTGGAAGATTATTTATTACCAAGACTACGTTTACTAAAAGCAACTTTGGAAGATAAAGCAGCTCAATTTAAGGACATTATTAAAATTGGTCGTACGCATTTACAGGACGCGACACCTCTTACATTAGGTCAAGAAATTAGTGGCTGGGCAGCCATGCTGGCAAAATCAGAGCATATGATTATTCAAAATATTGACTATATGAAGGAGCTTGCCATCGGTGGAACAGCGGTCGGTACAGGAATCAATGCTCACCCTGAATTTGGTGATCGTGTTGCTGAGGAAATTAGTGTGCTAACAGGTAAACAATTTACATCGGCTGCAAATAAATTCCATGCATTAACAAGTCATGATGAAGCTGTTGTGGCACATGGTGCATTAAAGGCTTTAGCAGCGGATTTAATGAAAATTGCCAATGACGTTCGCTGGCTAGCAAGTGGCCCTCGCTCAGGTATTGGTGAAATTACGATCCCAGAAAACGAGCCAGGCTCATCTATTATGCCAGGTAAAGTAAACCCTACCCAAAGTGAAGCAATGACAATGGTTGTCACGCAAGTAGTTGGAAATGACGCAACGATTGCCTTCGCCGCTTCTCAAGGTAACTTTGAATTAAACGTCTTTAAACCAGTTATCATTTACAACTTCTTGCAATCAACTCGCCTATTAGCAGATACAATAAAATCATTTAACGACCATTGTGCAGTAGGCATTGAGCCAAACAAAGAAGTACTCGATCATAATTTACAAAATTCATTAATGCTTGTCACAGCATTAAACCCATATATTGGCTATGAAAACGCAGCAAAAATCGCAAAACAGGCCCACAAAGAAGGCACGACCTTAAAGGCAGCAGCCATCGCAAGTGGCTTACTTACAGAAGAACAGTTCGATGAATATGTAGACCCAGCTACAATGATTTATCCAAATGTCAAGTGAGTATATGAAGTTCTCACTTGACATGTCAATAATGCTTTGAAACAGCTCGCTCCACTGTGTAACAGCCTTATTTTAGGGCTGGTCACTATATGTGGTGTGTATAGAAATATATGATTGCCATTATAAAAAGTACAACTTTCATTTCACAACCACAATGCTTTGAAGCCACTTAGCCTACTCTATTTTATTGGGACTAAGTGGCTTATTTGTTTTTTGGGATGGTGTACAAAAACATTTTATAAACAGCCTATCATTCTTGCTCACAATATCCTTAGCATAAAAAAACAATACATCCTAACATAAAGTATACCGCCTTTCATTTAACCAGTAACAACAGCAAATTTATCTGCATTGTGTGTATAAGTTGACGGAAGTTTAAAATACTTTTCCAATTTTGCTTTACTGCTGGATTGATTATAAAAAATTTTTCGGCTGGAGAATCTCAATTGGTAATCATTGTAAATACGCACATCATTAGGTATTGCCTCAAAAACACTATTTGTTGGCATCCCAAATGGGAAATTAGGTTCTCGCAGTAGCAATAAATATCGACTATTCAATGGTAGAGCAAATTCTAAAGATAACCTATGAATATCATTATTTGGAATGTTTTTAATGTTTACAACAGGGTTATCTGATAATAAAAATTCTGCAGTAACATGTGATTTTGCCACATGTGGAATTGGAGATTCTTGTGGTGTTTCGATGACGGCTATTTGCCAATGGAAATTTTCAATAAAGTGTAAGGATAGACGTGTTAAAATTCCGCTAGCAAGATGATAGAATAGACGCTGGTTATCATCTAAGAAATCAGTAGCTTCTATATACGATGCTAGAAAAGGTGGTAACGATTTCTTAAGTAGCGGTCGTACCTTTTCACCTAATTGACGAAATGAAGGAACTCGAATTGCCTGTAAAGCAAAAAAGTCAGCAATTTTTTCCTTTTCATCGTCAGAAATAATAGTATCAAAAGATGTTTGTAATAAATGAGGCTGTGCATCAAGTTTCTTAATTAAACTAGAAAATCTAGGAGCGATTGTTGACTCAAGTTCACTAAAATAGTTTTCCAAAAATTGCTTATCAAAGTTGTTTGGCTCAAAGGTGGGGTAAATATGTTTCTTAACTAATTCATCTAAGTTACTTGTTCCATTTTGAACGCTTTGAACAAACTCGTCAGGCAAATCATAATAATAATTCTCATGTCCAAGGTTTTTTACTGCTGTATTCGGTTGGTTGATTTTTAAAATTTTATCAAAACCGTTAATTCTATCTTTGCCACTATACTGTGTTAAATAAAACTGCGGAACGTAATGTTGTTTCTTTTTTATCTCTGGCATCTTCACCAAGTCCCCTTGTATCTTAAGTTATCGTACCTAATATATTCATTTCACTAAAGTCCTTTTGAAAGAATACATTTCAAGCACCTTTACATCAAGTTTTCATTATATACTTTTTTCACTATCACTTACAATTTCATCTCCCTAAAAATAGCTATATACCATAGAATAGGTACTATTTTAAGATTACATTTATAGCGCTCAGCTTATTATTCTTGTTCCACAATAAATATAATAAACGTAGCCACGCTCTTTTTATGATGCCTTCCTGATCTAATTGACAAGGAAGTAAATCAAAAAAGATGCACTACTTTCTCCCCGCAATAATGGATAAAATTCCTAAAAGCGAAAACATGTCTATGGTTATATGGCGAGTCTCTAAATTGTGTGAGTGAGGATGTTATTTCATATGTAAAAGAAACCACAAAAAAGCACCTACTTTCCGTGAGAGCGGGTGATTGAATTATCTTGTTTGCCTATCAGTAGAATAAATATCTTATATATGCGATGATACGAATAAAATAAATGGACGTTAAAGGAGATGAGGAAATGAAGGCGAACGAACAATTTATAGAACCTCGTTATGAAATAGTCAGCGGCCAAACGATTATGATGTCACCACGCCCGACACTTAACCACAACATAGTGATTACCAATTTAGCTGTAGTGTTTGATAAGTATTTAGACGGTAAAAAGTGCCGCTACTTTACGGACGGTGTGGACGTTCACCTTGATGAAAAAAATAGGGTGATCCCTGATAGCATGATTGTATGTAACCCCGATATTATGAAACCAAACGGCATATATGGTACACCCGATTTAATGGTCGAAGTACTTTCTCCCTCGACTGCACGCCATGACAAAATACGAAAAAAAGCGCTCTATGAAAAACATGGGGTGAAAGAATATTGGATTATTGACCCTGTCGCTAAATCTATTGAGGTCTATTTATTAAAAGACAGCAAATACGACCTAGATAATGTTTATACCGTTATTCCTGATTGGGATTGGTCGGAAATGACAGAGGAAGAAAAAGCAGAAGTTGTACTCACGTTTAAAGTATCGCTTTATGATGACTTCATTATCGACATCAAAGATATATTTAAAAATGTAATGACCTATTAGTATTTCTTTCGCATTTATGGTACTAAAATATGCTTTAAGAATATCAGCGTACATTTAAACTTAGCTGTTCTAAATTAAAACAAAGCATCCATTCACTCGAATAGATGCTTTTATTATTTCATACGTAAAAAGCCCATTTGCTTGCGGAAAGTCCAGTCTCTCATTTAGAGCTATAGCATTTATTGAACTAGCTGCTAAATCGTAAGGCAAATGGAATATCACTTTCTAATTTTCTTTATAATGCTCATTTTGTAAGCATCCAATCGAGGACATTCACATGATTGAAAGCTGATTTATTTATCTTTCATCCCCATCTCCCTTCAATGTTTAGTAATAATCGATTATTTTACCAAATGTCAAATAAATAGGATTGGGGCAATAGTGATCCCCAACCCTATTTTTATAGCTTAGCAACGTAAAATTTCGTAGCGTAAAGCTAATTTTTGCAAGACTGGATGTACAGTCAAATGCTTTTGAAAGAATCGTTTCTTAAGAAATTGCAAGAAGCTCGATTGTGGATTGATGATCGGTTTCCTTTGGTAAGGTTTGCTACCGTACTTCAATCCATGTAATGACAGACGCTTTAATGGTCTGGTGCTGCGGCGGCGTTTTTGGCTCCATATACAAGGTTGTGTAATACGCATCTGCAATGACAATCAAGTAAATCACAAACAATAACTGCTTTGTTCAATAGTTCAAAATATAGTGCTCCTTTTTCAATAAACTTATCTATTTATACGGACAACCTAAAAATTAGTTTCATTATTTTTAGAAAGGTACATAAAAATTTCTCCCACCATCATTTTCCCAACGGTCAATGTCCCAGCGATGATCTTCATTTTCTGTACTCTTTACTAACATAGCCCCTCACCCTTTTCAGTCATTCTTCTCTATTTTATGAGGAATAGGCTAATTTCGTTCATGATAACGTGAAACTTCCATTTAAAATCATTAGAAAAACAGTTCGATGATTGATCTGAATGTAAAGGCATATACCAATAAGAGAGCTGCTAGTACGCCTGTATACATAGGGGATTCACACCATTTCCAACAACTAGTTAATAGACTTTTACAACTAAATTTCCCCTTATTTACGATTCTATTTTCCAGAAATAGCTGATAGCATTAGCCATGGCTTAATTATTCTATTAAACAAAATATGAGCTACAATTGGAGCAAGAGTGTTTCTTCCAGCCATTATGTAAAAAGTTGCGAGAAGGCTTCCTGAGATTGCCGTACAAATAAGAACAGGGAACGCAATTTTCCACTCCCCTCTTAAAAGTACTATGAGCAATTCCAAAGAGTAACCCAAAAATTAGGATTTGCAAGATAGGTGAAAAAACAATTGTAAATAAGCAGTCCACAAGTACATATCTAGCAATTACTTCTTCTACTATCCCTGTCACAATAGCAGCCCATATTCCAATTATTTTTAGCCAAAAATGCGCTTTTCCAAAAGGGAATAGGATGGTTGTATACATCCAATAAAAAGCGTAAAAATCCATACATAAAAAATACATCGGACTTATAACCGATTCCATTTTCAATAAACCTTTTTTATTTAGTAATCCTCCTGAAGCATTAAACTATTTTTATTAAAAATTCACATTAATTGTTTTGAAAAGTTGAGCGATCTAATTTCGCTCACAAATGTGGAGCCTAATAACAGTAAACCTCCAAATATTTGAACGAGGGTCATTGGTTCTTGTAATATCATTGCAGAAATCAATATGGCTACAAATGGATCTACATAACTGAGCATCGCAATACTCTGCCCTTTCAATTTCTCCATTCCCGAGAAAAATAACCAAAATCCAATCCCTGTATTAACGATACCTAAAATTAAAATAAAAGGAATAGATGCCCTTGATAATTCAAGGATGCCAAAACCTTCTGTTAAAAACACATAGGGCAGCAGTAATAATGCAGTCGTTCCAAGTTGAATAATGGTCAATTCCAGCTTGTCCATCTCTTTAATAAATTTATTTAAAAGTAACAACGCAGCATAAAAAGCTGCTGCAATTAATCCAAAGATAAGTCCAAGAAAATCATCTGATTCCGTGGCACTCACCCCTTCTCCTACAATCATTACCATACCAATAATTGCTACGACAATGCATTTTATTTTTTTGATGGATAATTGTTCCCGTAGTACAACAGGTGAAAGAATCATTACAAACACTGGCGCAAAGTAATATCCTAGTGTAGCATTGGCAAGTGATGTGTGGTCGTAGGATTGATAGAGAAAAATCCAATTCCCTCCCAATGCAACTCCTGAGAGAATCAAAAATAAAGCATTCGATTCCACTAAATTCCATGATATTTTTTTCTTCATTATGAAGAAGATTAGGAGTAAAAATAAGCATCCTAGGAAACTACTTAGTAAAGCTCTTTCACTCGCCGCTAAATCAATGTATCGCACAACTAAGCCAATTGTGCCGAAAATAATCATTGATACAATAAATTGAAATTTAGATTTCATGATCTACTCCCCCTAACCTATCGCAATTTAAGAGGTGTCTTTTAGCTATTAGGTGCTAAAACATCCTTTTCTAACACGCCCTTTCAACTTGCTTTTGTAATGGGAATAGCATAGCATACTCATATGTATTACAAAATTGAATGTTTGTCATGTTATGTATTACAAAATGGCATGTAAGGGAGATAGGATTATGAATATCCAAAAATATATGGCCTTTGTCAAAGCAGTAGAATATGGGAGCTTTACAAAAGCTGCCGATGCATTAAACTATACACAGTCTGGCATCAGCCGTATGATAAACGATTTAGAATCAGAATGGGGAATTTCCCTTTTTGAAAGAGGTCGTGCTGGAATCAGTTTAACCTCTGATGGCTTAAAGTTACTGCCCCAATTACAGCGTATATGTAATGAGCATGAAATGTTAATGATGCAGATCGAAGACTTACATGATATCCAATCAGGAATCATCCGGATTGGTACATTTTCTAGTGTAGCGACCCATTGGCTACCTAATATGATCAAATTCTTTAAGCAGGATTATCCAGGGATTGATTTCGAGTTGCTATTAGGGGATTATACGGAAATTGAAAGCTGGATTATCGAGGGACGGGTCGACTTTGGTTTTTTACGACTGCCAACAAAGGCTGAAATGGAAACAATCTTTGTGGAGCAAGACCGTTTGTTGGTAGTCATTCCTCAAGATCATCCTCTTGCTGATTGCGATCAATTTCCAATCAATGAATTATTAAATAGTCCATTTATGTTATTAGAAAAGGGAGCAAAAGCGGAAATCTCTGAAATTTTCGAGCATCATCAAATCTCGCCGCAAATTTCTTTTACAACATGGGATGACTATGCCATTATGTCAATGGTGGAAAACGGGTTAGGAATCAGTATATTACCAGAACTAATCTTACAACGGATTCCTTACCAAATTATCGCAAAAGAGCTTGATGTACCTGCTTTCCGAAATGTGGGAATTGCGATGAGAGAACAAAAATCCCTGTCACTTGCAGCGCAGAGATTTTTAGAATATTTAGCTTATCGAAAGAGAATATAAAAAGCTTGAGAAAAATATTTTCTATTATAATACAATTGAGTTAATTTCATAATTCTAATCCCTTTAATATCAAGGGCTAAAATTAAATAAAAATGAGGCACCTCCCCA
The DNA here is from genome assembly GCF_001281525.1 of Lysinibacillus macroides. Taxonomy (GTDB): domain Bacteria; phylum Bacillota; class Bacilli; order Bacillales_A; family Planococcaceae; genus Lysinibacillus; species Lysinibacillus macroides. The sequence continues at coordinate 109,549 of NZ_LGCI01000010.1, forward strand.
AATTCGGTATAATGGTAGCGACTAAACAACCCACCGAAAAGGAATGATGCCTCATGACTATTGTAAAACAAATGAGCCTATTTGACATCCGTGAATTATTGAAAATGGAAAGTTCTCGTCGTTTTGATGCTATTTTAGCCACTTTCGATGTGCAGCCAATCTTTCAACTATTTCGAAAGAAGACGATGCGTGGTGCTCCACGAGAATTAAACTACGGTGCGATGATTCAATCATTGATGATCCGCATTGTCGAGCGTATCCCTACCGTTAAAGATTTGGTCAATCGATTAACGCATGATTTCGTCTTTCGCTTAGATTGTGGCTTTTTAGTTTCGGACACGGTGCCATCTGAAGCCTCGTATTCACGTATGGTCGACGTGATTAGTCAATCAGATGTCTTAGATCGCATGCACGATGAACTTATTCAAGCTGCCTTTACAGAAGGTTTTCTTGAAGAGGAACACCTTAGTTTTGATGCAACACATTTTGAAGCGAGAGATGC
>NZ_LGCI01000010.1:110398-159199 GCF_001281525.1 Lysinibacillus macroides
CGTGAACATAGCTACTGTTACGACAGCTTTGATGAAAAGTATCAAACGCTTAAGTTCACACGTCCAAAAGATTGCGCAACCTGTCCATTACGTGATGACTCGCTCTGTCAAAAGGTGTTTAAAATCAAGTGTGAAACCGATATCCGCAAATACACGTTTCCAGCACGTGGCTCCGAGCTATGGAAGAAACTTTACAAGGAACGCACAGCTGTCGAACGAGTAAATGCTTATTTAAAGCAATTTTTTCAGTTAAACAACGTCCGTCACAAAACCGGTAGAAAAGCTAAACTGCACTTCAACCTTGTGACGTTTATTTATAATGCCTGCAAATTAGCAGTCGATCGGATGAATGTACGTTTACAGCTACAAAACAACGCAGCTTAAATTTTAAAAAACAAAAATCAGACACAGGAGCAGTCTAAGCTCTTGAAAAAATCGATTTATGAAATTGATTCAATTAATAAAAAACATACATTTGTATTGAGGGGAAATTCCCTATTTGCAAACTTAGACTTATTTTTCTGACATTTTTATTCTATACGAATATTATCCAACCTGCTATCTTACTTTAAAGTACAATCTTTAACAATTATTTTATAATAGAGCCCTTTTCATAAAGAAAAGCACAATTCTGTTGAATTGCGCCCTTTTATGGAACAACTATTCCACAACCCACTATTGGACAAAACATCTGTAAATTATTGACAAAAACGACTCTGTGCGATGTTTAGGTAAGAAACCGTTTTTCACTTTTCTCCGAATTGCTCCGTATAGCTGCCCATATTCCCTACAAAGGAAACAGACATATGCCCTTGTCACTTATCGGATCAAGAAACTTAGTTCACTGGGCCTCCTCATCAGCTGAGGGACCATAGAAGCCCGGCACTGGCATATCGAGAAGTCGCAAGTAGACCCCGAGTTGTGCTCGGTGGTGGACCATATGGCTTAACCCGAAGGTGCGGAATGCCATCGCTCGTGGCTCACGGCGGATGATATGATCACCATGGCGTAGCGTCCATTCTTCACCGAGCTTTTTTTCGTCACATTCGGCGAGCAACTTTTCTAACTTGTCAACGTTCGTGTCAAATTCATCCAGAACATCAGCGCATTTTTCCCAAGCTTCCCGCCGTATTGGCACAGTCGAAAGATCAAACTCCGGGTACTGAAGAATCGCGATTTGCCAATTCAGCAGGTTGATCAGGTGTGTGGCAAGCCCACCGAGCGTCATCGATTTCTCGTGTGGTCTCCATGCCATATGCTCCTCGGGCAAGTGCTCCAGAATGCGACGTGTAGCAGCCAGTTCATGCTTTGCGTCGCCGACAATCAATTGTTTAACCATAAGTCCCTCTCCTCTCTTATGGTTTAGCATACTATAAATTCCAGTGAAGTTAAAAGCTTTATCGTTAATGGACTATGATAGTGTGCTATTTTTTCCCATAGCTTACGTACATTTCTACACATTCTTGTATATTTTAAGATAAATATGTGAACTCCTTGCTACTTAGCTACGCTTGAAGTATGAACTTTTTATTTATTTTAAATGATCAATCTTTTGTATAAAGCTACATGCTATTTTACATATTCGATTGTTTGATAAACAGCTTGAACTGAATTGGCAAAAGCCTCCTGCTCCTCTGCATTTAAGTGCAGCTCCACTACACTCTCAATCCCATTGCCACCAAGTACAACTGGTACACCAATACAGACATTATGCACTTGGTATTCGCCTTGCAAATAAGCAATAACAGGTAAAATTCTTTTTTTATCCTTTAACAGGGCTTCTAGCATCACAATAATGGATGCAGCAGGTGCATAATAAGCACTACCATTCCCTAAAAGTGCCACAATTTCACCGCCCCCTTTACGTGTGCGCTCTACCAATTGCTCGATTTGGGCAGGGGGCATTAATTTTTCTAAAGGGATGCCGCCAATATACGTATAACGAACAAGCGGCACCATTTCATCACCATGTCCCCCTAATACAAAGCTAGAAATATCTTCAACAGATATATTGAGTGCCTCAGCAATAAAGGTATTAAAGCGTGCGGTATCCAAAATACCTGATTGTCCCATGACACGATTTTTTGAAAAACCTGTTGCTTGCAGGCAAACATATGTCATTGCATCGACAGGATTACTTAAGACAATGACATAGCTATTTGGTGCGTACTGTTTAATATGTTGACTAACGGTACTGATAATCGCAGCATTCGTACTAATTAAATCTTCCCTACTCATGCCTGGCTTACGCGCTATTCCTGCTGTAATCACCACAATATCAGCATTGGCGATTTCAGCGTAGTTTGCCGTGCCCGTAATATGCGAATTAAATTGTTGAATAGGAGCCGTTTGTAATAAATCCAATGCTTTTCCTTTTGTTGGATTTTCAAGCTCTGGTATATCTACAAGCACAATATCGCCTAGCTCTTGCTGCGCAGCCATCAGCGCTACGGTTGTGCCAGTATGCCCAGCACCAATAATCGCAATTTTAGGACGCTTAAAGCCCATTGTCTATCACTCCTTCCACTTTATCATTGATCTGTAGCGCTATCCGTAGCATCCTTCCCTTGTGTTTTACGCACGGCTGGTTTGGAAGCTTTTGTTACTGGCTTACCAGCATGCTTTTTCTCAAGAATGGTGTTGTGTATATCATCTGCTGCACGCGGAATTACATGTGCGCTAAGCACCTTGCCAATACGGTCTGCGGCTGCTTTTCCTGCCTCAACAGCTGCTTGCACAGCCCCTACATCACCAGCAACGATAATTGTGACAATGCCTCCATCTACAAACTCATGACTCACTAACTGGACATCAGACGCTTTTAACATAGCATCTGCCGCTTCAATGGAGCCAATCATGCCAAGTGTTTCAATCATACCAATGGCTTCTTTCATTTTTTCACCCCACTATTCATCTGATCCATCAATAATACCAACCACAATGGCATCAATTGGACAAATCACTTCCTTAGAAAAACTGCGAACGGCTGCACTGCCCATCGTTAGAATCACATCATCGCCAACCCCTGCACCAATACGGTCTGCCGCAACAATTTGCTCATCAGCGAGCTGACCATTTGTTTTTTTAGGCTGAATAATGAGCAATTTTAAGCCCTGTAAACCCTCCTCTTTGCGAGTAGCCCATATATTTCCAACAACGGTTCCTATACGCATGCTTGATCATCCTTTTTTATACTGTATTTCAATGCCTAAATTCGCTATTGTTTCCCTTGCAAGCGCGGTAAAAATAGCCGCTTGGGGGACAATTATTGTTGTCTCTTGATACTGTGCAATATCCTGCTCAGTAATAATTTTTTGCGTAAGCTCTACAGTCGTCGTTGGCGGGCTATCGATTGAAGTAGCCTGTTGAGAAGCTGGAAAAATAGAGCCGACTGTCCCTTGCTTTATTAAACCTGCATTGGCTTCATCTGTATCAATATGCATTTCTAATTGATACTGCTCGGCTACACGGATTTTGACTTGATGAAAGGTTACTGGACGGACACCTGGCACTTGAATCGCCACATATTCCCCGTCCCGTACAGCTAAATGCTGGGCATCCTGTGGTGACATATGAATATGAGCCTGTGCAATAATCACGCCCTCCTGCAAAAATAAGCTACCTTTTGGTCCTACTAATGTACAACTAGCAGAGCCTGCAATATTGCCTGATTCTCTTATTGGCGGCTGAATGCCTAACGCAATGGCATCTGTATGGCTAATTTCTACCTGTGTTAATGCTCGTGCAGGTCCTAAGACGCGTACATTAGTAATGCTACCTTTAGGGCCCACAATAATAAGCGTTTCCTGTGCTGCAAACTGTCCAGGCTGGGAGAGCATTTTTTGAACGGTTAATGCAGCGCCCTTGCCAAAAAGATGCTCCACATGCTCCTGCTTTAAATGAATATGCCTTGCCGAAACAGCAATTGGAATAGCATTTGTGGAAGGTGGTGTTGGCTGATTGGTCGTTAGCACTTCGGCAAGTGCCTCATTGACGAGTTGCTCGATTATTTGTGGATTCATAAAGCCACCTCACCTTCACGATTGTACGGGTAAAATGGCTTCTAATTCTGTATGAGGACGTGGAATCACATGCACGGATAGCAATTCGCCTACTCGTTGGGCTGCTGCAGCGCCAGCATCTGTTGCTGCTTTTACAGCGCCCACATCACCACGTACTAATACGGTTACAATGCCACCACCCACATGTACTTTACCAACCAAATGCACATTTGCTGCCTTTACCATGGCATCTGCTGCCTCAATCGAGCCTACCAGCCCTTTTGTTTCGATCATGCCTAATGCACCTAAATGATTCATCTCTATTCCTCCTTATCCAGCAAGTTAAAATGCCTCTGAATCTTCTGGCAATGTTTGTCCGCCGTCAATAATAATGGATTGCCCTGTAATAAAGCTTGCTTCCTTACTGCTTAAAAATAAAGCCGCATAGGCAATATCCTCTACACTGCCAAGCCCGCCGAATGGAATAGCCTTCGCCATTTTTTGAAGATAATCCTCCCCAAGTCCATCCAAGCCTTCTGTGGCAATATTGCCCGGCATAACCGCATTCACTGTAATTTTATAAGGGGCTAATTCCAACGCTGCTGTACGCATAAAGCCTAATTGTGCTGCCTTACTTGCTGCATAATGCGTCCAGCCTGCATAGCCTGTTACAGGTCCTGTAATTGACGAAGTAATGACCACCCTGCCATACGCCGCTTCTTTTAAATAAGGAAGACAAGCCTTCACTGTAAACATAGTTCCTCTTGCATTAACATCTAGCACATGATCCCAATCTGCTGTCGTCATTTCCTCTAGTTTCACGGACGGAAAAATCCCTGCATTGGCGCAAACAATATCAATACCGCCATAGGTAGCAGCTATTTCACGTGCCATATGATCAACAGATTCATAGTTTTCTACATCCACAGCGATGGCTGATGCCGAATAGCCATCAGCTTTTAATGCCGTGACTAACTCATTAGCCGCGTCAAGACCTCTTGCCGCAATGACGACATGTGCGCCTTGCCTGGCAAAAACCGTTGAAATGCCTTTGCCGATTCCCTTACTGCCACCTGTGACCAATACAACTTTTCCAGTTAAATCTACCTTCATTTCTATTTCCCACCCTTTCATCATTAATAAAATAAACCTTCAATCAGTAGGATTTTCGCCCTCTGCCACTGCTTGGACATTTGTTTTTATGGGTTGTAGCTTTCAGTGCAAACAGCATTATGAATACGGGGTAAAATCATTACGGCTTTATCGCAATTTCCTCTACTAATGCTGTGAGCGTATCATCAGGCCGTAAAATAGTGGTAGAGGCAACCCATTGATTTGCTGCTTTTGCTATACGTGTACCGATCGCAATCGCCTCTCGGATCGCCTCTACATCACCTTCAATCGTGATTGTTACAAGCGCTAAATCAATCGTTTCTTGTCGAAGCAATCGTATCTCTGCTGCTTTTAACATGGCATCTGCTATTTGGATCGAAATCGCTAGCCCTCTCGTTTCAACAATACCAATTGATTTTGTCATGCAACAACACTCCACTCGTACTTTGACATGTTCTTACTCGCTATTTTCGTTGAATAGTAATCCCTTTTTCCTGCAGAACATCAAGAGCCAATGGCGTTAGCCTTGTAGTAGCAGGAATCACAAGCTGTTGCCCCTGAAATGTCCGAATCATTTCTTCAGTAATATACACTGTCTGCTGATCGGCAAAAGACAAGTCCTGCCGTGTCGCCTTAATAGAAGGGATAAGCTGTGAAAATAATTGCAAGTCACAGCCAAACGTTTTTAAGCTTTCCATATGCTTTTGTAGCATACTACTATAGGCATTTGGTTGTTTGGCGGTCATCACCTCCGCCATTTTTTGCTGAGGGACTAGCACGGCTGGCTCGCCCCTCAGCAGTAGGTCTGCTAAGAACAAGGTTGCTGGGGAATTAGGCAAACCTTGTGCACTCGCAATAATAAATACTTGGTCAACTTCCAGAAAAACAATGGCATCGTAGAACATTTGGGGGATGTTCGTGGCATCTGTGCCTTCCTGCCATTCTTCCACTGTACAATAGCTGCTTAAAGTTTCCATTTGCTTAAGAGAGATTGTTGTATGGGGATGAACAATCAATAATCTTTTTTTAGGTTGGACAAACGTTGTCACAATTTCTTGAATGAGCTGTTGTAATTGTTGAACATTCATTCACTTCACTCCATTTTGATGAGCTTACCGTATTGATTAGAGACAATAGAAGCTGCGTTCGCCTCATCTGTATCAACATGCATTTCTAAGACAAAATCTGGGGATACACGTACAACAACATTCATGATTTGTAGCTGCCGTACATCATTGATAATTTCGACTTTAACAATCTCCTGATCCTTCACACAAAGAGCCTGTGCATCTGTTTCTGACATATGAATATGGGCTTGCGCAATAATAAGCCCCTGTTGTTTCTGAATCGTTCCCTGTGGACCAATTAATGTAATGGGTGCGGAATCCTGTACATTACCAGACATACGAATAGGTGGCATGACACCTAATTTCACTGCATCTGTTTGGCTGACTTCCACCTGTGTTTGCTCGCGAAAAGGACCTAATATACGCACCTTGTCAATACAAGCTCTGGGGCCCTGAATGGTAATCACCTGCTCTGCGGCAAATTGATCCGGCTGCGACAGGTCCTTCCATTTTGTCAATACAGCTTGTGTGCCAAATAAATAATGGAAATCTTCCTCGCTAAGATGACAATGTCTTGCTGAAACAGCAATAGGGATTTTGTCAGCGATCGCTATTGAATTATGCTGCATCAAGACAACCCCCTCCACTTATTTTGGTAAAATAGCAAGTAACTCCGAATGTGGTCGAGGAATCACATGCACGGACAATAATTCACCTACGCGACGAGCAGCCTCTGAGCCTGCATCCGTTGCCGCCTTGACTGCGCCTACATCACCTGTTACTAACACTGTTACAATTCCGCCACCAACATGGACTTTGCCAACAATATTGACGTTTGCTGCTTTTACCATGGCATCTGCTGCCTCAATCGAACCGATTAACCCTCTTGTTTCAATCATTCCTAATGCACCATTAATTTCTACGCTCATTGTGAACTCCTCCTCTAAACTGTTAATTTCGAAACAATATCTTCTACTATTTTGCGAATCATCGCAGGATCAATCGTTACATCTTCACCTGTATTTACTGCTACTGCTGTCTGTTGAATATTTTGCGGATGCTGTGGCTTTGGCACTGCTAGCTCCTTGATACCATAGGCAACACGTTTTTTATTGATTAAATGACGAGCCGTAATATTATCACTTGTAATATTGCCGCCATATGCACCACAGCCTAATGTATAGGATGGCGTTAAGCTCGTTGTGCCGCCCGCTGCCCCGACAGAAGCCATGGTATTCACCAAAATCCGTGACACAGGCATCTGAATGGAAAACTCTTTAACAAATTGATCGTTTTCCGCATGGATCGCCGCACTATGGCCGCGTCCACCTACATCCAACAATTGCTGACATAGTCGAATGGCCTCCTCCTGAGAATGTGCTGTATATAAGCCTAAAATGGGCGATAACTTCTCTATGGAAAAGGGATACTCTTTGCCAATATACTGCTCCTCAGCCACAAGTACCCTTGTACTTGGTGGCACTTGAATCTGTGCCATCTCCGCAATGCTTATTGCCGGTTTCCCAACAATTTGCGTATTTAATGTACGTGGCACTGGGGAAATCACCTGCGCTAATTTTAGCCTGTCCTCTCCCGTCACAATCGTTGCACCATTTTGAGCTAAGGCAGTCATCACCTGTGCCTTCACGTCCTGATGCACAACAATTGCCTGCTCTGTTGCACAAATTGTACTATTATCAAATGATTTGCTATCAATAATTTGCTGTACAGCGCGGGCAACATTAGCTGTATGATCGATATAAACAGGAACATTCCCCGGCCCCACACCATAGGCAGGCTTGCCAGAGCTATAGGCTGCCTTAACAAGCCCTGAACCGCCAGTCGCTAAAATCAATTGAATATTCTTATGCTGCATTAATGCCTCTGTGCCCTTTATCGTTGGATGTGCGACCCAGCGAATTAAACCAGCAGGTGCACCTGCTCGGACAGCCGCCTCGTGACAAATTTTCAATGCTTCAATCGTACAGTTCACAGCCGTTGGGTGCGGGCTAAAAACAATCGCATTTTGCGCCTTCAACGCAATTAGCGTTTTATAGATAGCAGTGGCAGTTGGATTTGTCACTGGTGAGACGGCAGCAATTACGCCGTATGGATAGGCAATTTCTATTTGCTTTGCAGTAGGATCCTCATGAACCACCCCTACTGTTTTTTCATGACAGATGGATGCATAAACACCTTTTGAAGCGAGTTCATTTTTAATTTTTTTATGCTCAATCACACCCATTTTTGTTTCCGTTACTGCCAATACAGCTAAATGTTCTGCTTGTCGGTAGGCTTCCTCTGCAATCGCCTGAACAATAGCATCCACTTGCTGCTGGGAATAGCTAGCGTACACTTTTTGAGCTTCCGCTGCCTCTACAACAGCATCACGCACCTCTTGAATAGAGAGTAAATCCTGATCTTTTATCATTGCTTACACCGCCTATCATATAAATTTTTTAAATGCGATGAAATCAGACGATGAAGTTGTTGTTGATTGGGTGAATGCTTGCTGGCGATGCAAGTCTTCCCAATGCTGCAGCTCCTGTGTTGACAATGGCTGATAGTTTCCTATGATAGATGGCGCTTGCTGAGAGCTGCCACTCGCTGTCATTAAACGAAAGGACTGCCATTCTTGTAATTCAGCCTGTGTTAAACCTTGGATTTGTTCCTTTGGCATTTGTGCCACTTTCTCCATCACTAACGCTGTAATCTTCGCAATAAGTTCATTATCCATGTTGATCCTCCTTCGCTATCAGCAAGGTTATAAGCGATTCATCATACACTTCAATAATTTTCATGGCATCTGGTAAATAATCTTTTGGGTAGACGTTTTTTGGAATAATGCCAATTGAATAGAGCATGCCTGCATTTTTGGCAAATAACATATCCGCATTGGAATCACCAATCATTACTGTCTGTTCGAGCAATACTTGATAGCGTTCTCGTGCCAAATGCGCTAAATCTGGAAATGGCTTGCTCGATGGTACTTGGTCACTGCCAAGCACAAATTCAAATAAAGGCCATAGCCCAAGCTGCTTTACATGCAACTCTGCTCGTGCTGTTGAATCTGCTGTCACAACCCCTAATCGAATACCGTGCTCTTTTAAGCGAATAAGAAGCTGTCGAATGCCCGGTAATTCCTGTACTGTTATACTTTCTTGCTGGGCTGTTGCTAAGCTGGATGCTGCCCTTGCTAACATAACGCCTTCACTCCAGGCAATACCTTGTTGATAAAGCAAGTAAGCCATAATCGTTTCTGCTTCCTGTATGCTCCCAACAGCTAGCGGGCTTGTCGGGTCAATCGTTGTTCCATCCGCTGTTACACCGATTGTTGTTAAAAAGTATTGCAATGAAAACGCAACCTCAAAATCAGAATTTTCAGTTAAATTTAGGTAAAAATTTTTAGCCCATGGAATCCAAATAGAATCCAAGTCAATAATGGTTCCATCTTTATCAAAGATCACCCACTCTACTTTTTGCATAAAGCACACATCCTCTACGCTTTATTCTGTTATAGATCCAATAGACGTTTGTGTAATTTGACTCTCTTCCTGAACTGCCTCTTTTGCAAAGCGTTCCTCTGGCGCATCCTCATTAATTTGATGTCTTGCCCATAGCCAGTAGTAAATACTTGCAACGGCAAAAACCGCAAGACAGACAATGAAAAACGTTAAATTGGCAAAGAAGCTTGCAAAAATCGCAATGACAGCTAGTGTTAAAGAAACAATCGGTGTCAATGGATACAATGGCGTCCGAAAAGTTCGCGATAAATTCGGCTCCTTTTTACGTAAAATCAACACAGATAAATTCATCGTAATATACGATACTAATGCACCAAATGTAGAAATTAAAATTAAATCATCTGGATTGAACAATATAACAAGCACTAAGCCAATAAAGCCTGGTAAAATAATTGCCATATAAGGCGTTTGACGTGTTTTATGCATTTTCGATAAAATGCTTGGTAAGTACCCTGCACGTGATAGCGCATAAACCTGACGTGAATAAGCTAAAATTACACCTGAGAAACTTGCGATTAAACCAACTAATCCAACGGAGGCTAAAACCTGTGCTAGCCAATACGTATTGCCAAAGGCTGCCGCAATCGCTGCTGGTAGGGGGTCTTCTGCTACTGTCATCGTATCAATGCCTGCAAGTCCAATCGCTACTGTTGTTGTGAGCACAGATAAAATTAAGAGTGTCACCATGCCAGAAATTAACCCCTTAGGCATATCCTTTTGTACATCTCTCGTTTCCTCTGACAGCATTGGCAGCATTTCTATCGCTAAAAATAGCCACATTGCATATGGTAGCGCAGACCAAATTCCTTTAAAGCCACCCGGTACTAGCTCACCGCTTGCGGGGAACAAATTCTCCACTTGAATCTGTGGCAGCCCAACAAAATACATCAGCACTAATAAACCCAATGCGATAAATACAAGAACCATTTCAATCGTTGCATATTCCTTGATGCCTAAAATGTGTACTCCCATAAAGAGTGCATACATAAACGCTGCGGCTACAACTGTTGGCACTGCTGGGAATAAGAAACTTATATAGCCTCCAATTCCAATTGCAATAATAGGTGCAGCAATCACATACTGAAGCACAACTCCTATTCCTGTAATGAATCCCATATATCTACCCATAGCACGTCTAGCAAAGGAGTATGGTCCTCCTGCATATGGCAGCATTGTCGATAATTCCGAGATTCCTAGTGTCATCGTTAAGTACATAATCGCCATAAATATTGTAGCAATCAGCATGCCTAAATAGCCCGATTGACTTAAGCCAAAGTTCCATCCAAAATAATTTCCTGAAATAACGATTCCAACACCAATTGTCCATAAGTGAATAGGTGTAAGGGCTTTCTTTAAAACAATGATTTCATTCTTTTTTGAAGTCATTTAGTTCGCCACCTTTACAATTATTTGGATGCTATAAAATTTTATTTTTCGCTAAATAATTTTTCACTAAGGTATCACTTTGAATGGTATAGTTTTCGCCCAGTAAGCGTGTCGTTTCATTATCACGACTACCTACCCAAGAGATCAGCTGTAATCTTCTCATTAAAATAAAGGTTGGAATCATCTCAATTTCTTCATCAGATAATGTCCGCACTTGACTGTAGCCCTTGATCCATGACGCAATTAAATCCTCCAAATACGGCATATGCTCAATAAAACTTACAGATGTTGCTAAATCATATAAATACCAGCCGAAACCACAATCATCAAAGTCAATCACTTTAATTTCATCACCATAAATAAGTAAATTGGCTAAGCGTAAATCCGCATGAATCAGCCCAAATCGTGTTTTACTTTTGCCAAATGCCTCTAGCTTCTTCTGAATAACTTGAGATGCTTCCTCATATAAAGCGATACGAGCTGGTGTCATACCAAGTCCATCCTGCCATCTTGCCCATTTTGGTGATTTCCCTAAAATCGTGTCATAATCCCATATCATACGCTGAAAATCTTCGTAGTGATCATGTTGCTCAATTGTATGCTTGTGGAACAGCGCTGTAATTTTTCCTAATGTTTCAAATTGGTGAATTAAATTTTCTTCATTATTTTCATCTGGAGCATTACCCTCCAAAAATGTAAATAATGTGCTATAATAAATTGTGTCATTATACTGATGAGCATGTACGTAGTCACCGTCATCTGCTCGCATCGGTAATGATACATCAATAGGAGATTGCTCATGTAGCGAATTTAACCAAGCAATCTCCGCCTCTATCTCTTCTTTCTTATGATAATTCGGACGACTAATTCTCAAAATATACTTTTTACCTTGTGCGTCCTCTACGAGATACGTAGCGTTTTCGGAATAATCAATCATTTTACAAGATGCTTCTACTAAACAACTAAACTCCTTTAACGCATCATTTGCTGCTTGATGAAAAGTAGAAAGTACAGTTTCTAAATCTAAGAAATCCATTTGACTCATATAGAAAACCTCCTTGTTTGCGAAATGATAAGCTTTCTTTCTATATTAATAGCGTCCAAACTTTACAAGCTGTGCTGCCTCTTTAATACCTGCCTCACATTTTTCTAGCAATTCATCACAATACGCTTTATCACATAATAATCCTGGTTTAAATTGTAAAACGCGTGTATCAAGCATGGAATAGATTGCCCATACGCCATGTTTGTACAAAGAGCTCATCACATGTTTCGCACCATCAGGATGATTAAATTCTAAGCCCATGACAACCCCAAGCTGGCGAATACCGACAAAGAAATCTGGATATCTTTGCTGAATTTGCTCTAAACCTGTTCGTAAATAGCGTGCTACATAGTCAACATTTTTAATGACTTCAGGTCGTTGTGAAATTTCCAGCACCTTCATCGCCACAACACAGCCAAGCTCTGCTCCGCCAAAGGTAGAGATATGTGCTAGTCCATCCTCTTGCATCCAACCACCTGCACGCTCATTCACTACTGTTGCAGCAATTGGATAAATACCACCACTTAGCCCCTTTGCGGTTACTAAAATATCTGGCTTAACACCATAATGCTCAATACCCCAAAGCTTACCTGTCCTCATTAAACCTGTCTGTACCTCATCCGCAATATAAAGTGCGCCGTAACGCTCGCATAATGTCTTGACGCTTGTTAAATAATTGGCGTGTGGTAACGGAAAACCGTATGTCGCTGGAATCGTTTCAATAATTACGCTCGCAACATCGCCCTTGGCAAGCTCACGTTCCATTGCATCGAGATCATTAAATGGTACATGCACAAATTCATTTGGATCGCCTTCACTTAAAAATGGCTTGGAATAGCGTTCATTGCCAAGAGATACAGCTAAACCTGAATGCCCGTGGTAGCCATTTTTGATCGAGATGGTTTTTTTACGCTTCGTCGCATAGCGTGCACATTTCAACGCCACATCAATCGCTTCACTACCGCCACTAGAAAAAATTGTATACTTTAAGCCTTCTGGTGTGCACTGCGCTAATGCTTCAGCTAATTGGGCGCGCGCTGTTGATGGAAAATGGTGATTGCCAATATCAAAATAATTGGTTCCTTCTACTAATGCTGCAATGACTTCTGGATTACGATGTCCAAGGTTATACGTACCGCCATTGAGATGGGCATTCATTAATTTTTTGCCATCCACATCATAGAAGTAATAGCCTTCGCGTTTGCCGATCACCACATCTACGCCATCCACTTGCCATTGCTTCGTTTTTCCTGGGTTCCACCAGTCGATTGATTTTTGTAAGGTTTCTTGTTTACTCGCAAAATAGTCCATATTTTCCACCTTCCTATACATGGATATCCTCCAACATTTCACTTGCTATTAATAACTCAACTTTTTTCTGAGCTAAGCGTTCCTGCCATTGTATAGAGCTTTTTTGATCTGTAATAATCATCGAAACATCCTCTAAATGGCAAATATGCGCAAATGTAGAAACCCCAAATTTTGTATGATCTGCTAAAATTATAGTTGTTTCAGCACGCTCAATTAATTTCTTTGAAATAGCAGCACCTGTAATATCATAATCGGTAATGCCATCAGTTAAGGAAATCCCACCAGCAGCAACAAAGGCTTTATTTGCCTTTAGTTGATTGAAAAATAAATCGGCTAATGGGCCACCCATAAACTTTTGTCGATGTTCATACTCACCTCCTGCAAAAAGGATCTTTCCTTGAAAGCATTCTGTTGCTAGCGATAAAACAGGGAGAGAATTTGTCACAACAATGACATTTGGTTTATCACTTAAGAAACGTACAATTTCATAGGCCGTTGTGCCGTGACCAATAAAAATCACATCACCGTCCTCCACAATATTTGCGGCAGCCTTACATATTAATCGTTTCTCTAAGTTATTGAGTGACGTTTTTTGTTCAAATGTACGTTCATACTTTTGCTTCGTCTTGACAGCACCGCCATAGACTTTGTGCAAGAGCCCTTCCTTCTCCAAACGATCCATATCTCTCCGTATAGTCTCACCTGATACGTTTAATAATTGCTCAGCATCACTTACTTTCACTTTTCCTTCTAAATCTAAAATATCTAAAATTACTTTTTTACGTTCTTCAAATGAAAGAGACATACACCATCACTCCAAACACAAAGTTAAATCCAACAAAATCCACAAATCAAACATTTAATTTCTGTATTTATGTGGATTTGTTTTGAATTTTAAAGAATAGTCACATAATTGTCAATACTCTGATGATTATTTTTCTGATTTTTATTTAAAATTAGGAGGTTTTAGTAATTCCATGAAGGTGAAATAGCCGATTTATTCCTTCAAAACACAACATAAATCCACAATAATTCACAGTTAGCGCAAATCGTTTGAATTAATAAGTGAAAATTACAAAAAATTCGTGTATTATACTAATAATCTCACCTTTTATAACAAAAGCATTGCAAATCCTTCTGCTAATGATAGAGCATACATCATCACCGTTCATTAAAATAAATGAGGTGATGACTTTGCGGATAAAAGATATATTGCTTTTACAGGAATTCCAATATGCCAAAATAATATCGGGAAAAAATTTATTAGATACGGAAGTAAACGGAGCAACAATCGTCAATACACTAGAGGGCTTTGCTTCGGTAGAACGCGGAAATTTTATTCTTACAACTGGTTTTCCATCTTTCACGGATGAAGCATTCAAACAGCTAATTCGCTCCCTCGCTGAAAAAGGAGTCAGTGGCTTAGGCATTAAAATCGGTTCAAATATTCCGTCTATTTCTTCAGATATCCAAAGCTTTGCAGGGCACTACAAGCTAGTGATCATTGAGCTGGATAGCAATATTCCTTGGGCGGATCTAATGATTCCCATTGTCAACTATGTTAATTATGAGCAAAAGCTTGAATTGGAAAAAATAAAAAATATTTATGAAGCTTTCCAAACTTTTTTATTAGCAAAATCCGATATTCAGCAATTACCATCATTAATGGAAAAATTGCTTGCTAAAAAAACAACCATTTATTTGCATGCCATTGATAAATCTTACAGCTCTTTTGTAGTACCACCTGTATTTGAGAACGTCTTGTCAAACATTGTTCAAACAATGAAAACGCAAAATTTAACAAAAGAAAGTTTTCAAGAACTACCAATCCCTGTCTATGTAAAGCCGATTTATGAAAATCGCCATTTGGAGGGCTGTATTATTATTTGGGAATGCCAAATGCTTGGTGCTTCTTGGCACAATGTGGCAATTTCACAAGCGACCGCTATTCTATTAACGGAACTACAGAAAATCAAAAGTATTCTTTCTTTATCGCAGCAAAATAGAAGTAGCTTTCTTTTAGACGTGTTTCGCGGCAAATTTAATAGTATAGAGGAGATTGTGCGCGTTTCAAAAGAGGTTAATTGGAATTTAGCAGACCATCCCTATCAATTACTATTAATTCAATTAACATTTCCTGATAATCAGAAGCAGGATGCCTTTATCGTAACCTCTCAGCTAATCTTTTTATTAGAAAAGTATACTTTAACGAAAATTTGCTTTGATTCTAATGATTATTTAGTGCTGCTGCTCGATACCACATCAGAAATAACGGCTGATTTTATTTGTAAGAAAATTGATTTTTTATTAGCGAAATATCAACTCCAAGCCGCCTATTTTGGCGGGGTTGGACGAGTATATGCATTACCGTCCATTGTGAAAAGCTATAATGAGGCATTAATTTCATTGCACTTTGCCAAAACAAAGAAAAATTTATTGGCGAAGGTTATTCATTTTGAACATTTAAACTTTGAGCGCATTTTGTTCTCGAACCATCCAATAAAAGAAGCTTCCTTTCTTCAGCAAGAATATTTACTGCCATTAAAGGAGTTTGATCAGAAAAAAGCAGCGGAGCTTTATCATACACTAAAAGTCTTTTTATTTAATAATGCGGATTTTAATAAAACTGCGGAACAGCTCTTTGTTCATAAAAATACAGTTCGCTATCGCCTAAGTTTAATTAAAGAAATCTCCAAGCTCAATCCCGAAAAACTGCAAGATCAAATTTTATTTTATATTGGCTTCTTGCTTGAGGAAATTCAACTCCCTGCCTATCAATAATAAACAAGGGTGACTCAAAGGTATATTTGAGCCACCCTTAAACTTAAGTCGCTGTATAGCCACCATCCACCGGTATTAATGCACCTGTAATAAAGGACGCTTCATCAGAAGCTAAAAAGGCAATTGTATTAGCAACCTCCTCTGGCTTGCCTAACCGTCCTAATAAATAGGCATTTTCATAGGCTTGTCGAATAGCCTGCCCACCGCCATCGCCCTCAATAAGCTGGTCAGCCATATTTGTATCCGTTAACCCCGGGCAAACAGCGTTAACTCGTATACCATGCTGCCCAAGCTCTACAGCCGTACTGCGTGTAATTCCTACCACCGCATGCTTTGTCATAATATATAAATTATGGTTTTTCGTACCGATCATACCCGAAATGGATGCCAAATTGACGATGGAGCTACCTGCTTGCCTCTTTAAATATGGAATGGCGTGCTTTGTGCTTAGCATAACGCCTTTAATATTAATAGCGGAAATTTTTTCATACGTAGTGGCATCAAATGTTTCAGCCGTATTATTGACAAAAATCCCTGCATTATTAACAACCGTCGTTACATAACCATATGCTGCTACAGCTTCCTGATACAGATTGGCAATATGCTCTTCATCGGTAATATTGCAAACAACTGCATGAACATCATAGCCATTTTGCTGTAATTGAAGAGCTGCCTCCTGCAATTTCTCTGCATTCGCATCTGACAGAACGATTTTTGCGCCCTCCTGCCCACATTTTTGCGCTGTCGCAAAGCCAATTCCTTGTGCTGCACCTGTAATAACGACCACTTTATCCTGTAATCTTCCTGCCATATACTTCTCTCCCTTACATTGTTAAATAACCTGCGTCCACCGCAATATGTGAGCCTGATATATTATTGGAATCATCTGATACTAAAAACAATGCTGCGTTAATCACATCTTTTGGTGCAATAAAATCTTGATTTGGAAACACATGATGGTTGCCAAATGCAGGTGTTGCCTCCTTTCTTGTTGCCCCTTTTTTATTTGCTAAGCGGTCATAGGTGGCTTGATTGTTTGCCATTGTTGTATCGACAGCCGTTGGGCAAATCGCATTGACATGGATATTGTATGGACCGACCTCCATTGCCATTGATTTTACAAGCCCTAATACACCATGCTTAGCCGCTACATAATGCCCTACATTTTGCCCGCCTCGTAAGCCATTGACAGAGGACACACATAAAATTTTCCCTGCTTGACGTTCAATCATATACGGAAGAACATGCTTGCATGTTAACCACGTGCCCTTTAAGCAAATATCGAGCATATCATCCCACTGATCCTCTGGCATTTCCCATAGCTTGTTATAGGAAAGGATACCAGCATTGGTCACAAGAATATCTATTTTGCCAAAATGTTCAATTGTTTGTTGCACAGCCTCTTTCAGCTCCTGTGAATGACGCACATCTGCGATAAATCCTAAAGCATCAACACCTCTGCTTTTTATGTCATTCACTGTTTTCGTTAGCTCCGATTCATCAGCCATATTATAGGCAACACTTTGCAAATTTTTAGCAATATCTGTGATGACAATTGCCGCGCCCTCTTCTGCAAATTTTAATGCATATTCCTTACCCATCCCACGTGCGCCACCTGTTATAAACGCTACTTTTCCTGTTAATTTTCCCATATAAGCATCCTTTCCACTACATTTCTTCCATGCCACACCACTCTAAGGCTGTTAAGGCATAGGTTTTTGCTGCTTTGATTAAATCTTCGACTAGTACATACTCATTCGCTGCATGTGCTACTAAAATGCTACCAGGACCATATATAATAGAAGGAATTCCTTTCGCATTTAAAAACGCTGCATCTGCCACTGCCGCAAAGCCATGAATAACCGCTTCCTCTCCCGTTGCTTCCTCATGCGCACGGCTTGTTGCTTGCACAATTGGATGATCTGTTGGCACATTGAAGGCTGGCCAATGCAATAAAAATTCAATCTCTGGTGGATGATTTCGTAGCCATAAATCATTTTGGACAGCTCTGTCGACATGTGCTAAAATTTCAGCTTTTACTTCCTCAAAGGATTCTAATGGATGATGCCAAACAGCATATTGAATCGTACAATAATCGGAAACAACAAACGGTAAGTCCACATCATAGGATTTGCCATGAATAATGCCCGGATGAATGGAGAAATGACCTGGCTCAAAGAGATCATGTGTCTTTGTGAATCCCCATTCCTCCTCTAATTGCTGAAGTGCCTGGACAATATACATTCCTTTTTCTACCGCATTAATGCCCACCTCACCATGCTTGCCGCCTGCACGAATAAACTCTCTTCTTACAGAAGCATGTGTCGTTTTTCCTTTCACAGTAATATGCATACGAATAACGCCTGGACTTACAGGTACTACAGCTAAACTTTGCGGAGGTCCAGACGGTTCAGATACAATCGCCGCATCTGCCTTATAGCCTCTTTCTACTGTCGCCGTGACACCCAATTCATGGTCCATTGTTTCCTCGCCAACAACCGTTTCTAGCAATAAATCACCTTTTAATTGAATGCCTAATTTCTTTAATGCTTTAGCAGCCATGATTTGGGCCGCTATCCCGCCCTTCATATCACAGGCTCCACGTCCATATAATTTGCCATCCTCTACTTTCCCTGAGAATGGGTCTTCAAATTTCCAGTCAGTGTTTGGGCCTGGTGGCACTACATCAATATGGCCATTGAAAATCAACGACTTGCCATTTCCGGCCCCTTTTATCACGCCAACTAGGTTTGGTCTTTGTGCCTCTACTTCCCACATATCCACTTCATCACAAATTTCCTCAAAAATAGGCTTCAGAAATTCTTGGACGTTCTTTTCACCACCAATGACTTCCTCTTTCACAACACCATCATAATTTGGGTTAACGCTTGGAATTTTCACCATATCACTTGCTAAACGAATAATGTCCTCACGCATTTCATCAATCGTTGCCACTAGCTCTTGCTTTATTTTTTCAGAAGATAAAACTTTTTTCATATTATTCCTCCTAGTTTACTTGTTTTTTAGGTTCGTACTTGCCAATGCAGGGTCGACAGCATTGAGTGGTGCAGATTTTTTATTGCTTCTGGCTGTTTCAATATCGTTCCACAGGTCTTCCACATGTGCCTCGACAGGCTTTGCATAACCAGCAATAAGCATAATAACCGTTGTAGTAATAAGCCCATAAACACCTGCAGACCAGCCTAAATTTGTAATAAATGCAGGCTCCGTCACCGTTAATGTCATGGAAACAATTGTGCCAATAATCATACCTGCAAGCGCGCCTTCTTTGTTTGCACGCTTCCAATAAAGCCCTAAGATCACAACTGGGAAGATCATAATAATCCCTTGATAGGATAGCAAGGCAATATTAATTAATGCGCCAACGTCAACCGTTGCAAGGACAGCACATATTGCGCCAATAATAAATACTGAAATTCTCGCTATTTTCATGGCTGTTTTCTCAGAAATATCCTTTTTAATCACCGTCGCTACATCACGAGAAATGGATGTGGACATTGCTTGAATAATACCACTTACCGTTGCAATGCTTGTTGCCATAATAATAGTCGACATAAGTGCAAGTACAACCGGCCCAACTTCTCCAGCAGCCCACATATAGGCCTCCTCAGGTTTATTTCTAGCTGTATCATTCATATATAAGATATTCCCCAATAGTTGGAATACAACATAGAATATTGCACCAATAATCGGTGCGATCAATGCAGACTGCTTAATGGAACGAATACTATCTGAGGCAAATAGTTTATTGTAAACCCACGGCCACATGAAGCCGCCCAATCCACTTGTCACAATAATGGACGTCCAAAATGCGGTAGGCAATTCCCAGCCTGGTCCCGGAAAAGTTAATGTTTCAGGATGATTCGTCACTAATGAATCCATCCCTGCCGCAATACCACCGGAAAATTTAAAAATCATATAGAGCATAACACCAGTGCCAACAAAAAACATAAATGCACCTTGGAAAATATTCGCTGTTATTACTGATTTCATACCTCCTAAAGACACATAGGCAAGCACGACCACAATGCCAATCAACATACCAACTACAGGACTGATTAAACCATTTGTGGCGTAGTTAAAAATAACGCCCTGTGTAATCCATTCCATCAATAGCCAAGGTGCTGTAAAGACAATGCCCGCAATCCCAACAACTAAACGTACCATACTGCTTTTATAGCGCAAATCCATCAGTTCTGCTTGAGTGCCAATATGATATTTTTTCCCCCAGATATATGTTTTTTCAGCAACTAAGTACATAGAAAGCATTGTTAATGTTGCATAAGTCAGTACATACAAGCCAATAAAACCATAGCCAACCGAGTATCCTGCAAATGCAGTAAAGGTTGCGCCTACATACCAAGTAGAAAATACAGCTAATGAAATTGCTAACACCCCAAAACTGCCTCGTGCTGTTGCGTACTCCTCAAAAGATTTAACACCGAAATTTTTAGCATTAATCGCAAACACAATGACAAAGAAAATAACAATAAAAATAATCGATAACATTATTTTCTCACCTCTAATTCCTGCAATTGCACTTTTGTTAAAGGTTCAATATCAATGTCTAAATCACCATATTTGGCATCTACAAGATACCATGTTATTAATAATAGGAAGATCAAAATATTTATAAAGAATTGCCAAAAATATGAGAATGGTAAGCTAAAAATACGTGGCTCAATTTTATTACTAAAATCAAACAGCCCTGGAAAACTAGCAAGTAAAACTAGGACAATAAAGCTAGCAGCGAAAAATAAATTTCTTTTCCCTATAGATTTCAAATATTTTCACCTCTTCTATGTTGTAAATTTCGTGCTTTAAAGCATTTATTTGTTCACCGGTTAATGAACATCATATTTTTAAGTGCAGGGAAAGTCAATTAATTATCAGATTTTTTAAAATCTTTTGAATATAACAAAAATAAGTTCTCTTCTTTTGTTTATTGTCCAAAACTTTTTTTAAATCTTTCCATTATAAAACCCCTTTATGTTTTTGCCATAAAGGGGTTTGACTTGTTTATTTTACTAATTCCTCAATAAATTCAACAGATACATATGTTTTTGAGGGCTCTAATAAAGCTGGTGCTACATTGAAGTGGCGAATTGCTTTATTGTAGCCATATTCCTTTTGCCCACGTGTAATCGTATACGATAGTGCACCTTTAGAGATAATCGCGCCTGTTGCTGTTGCTTTCACTGTAAAGCCAAGCTCTTCTGCAATTAATCGTAGCGGTACCATTTTTGTGCCATTCACATCATAAAAATCATTGTCGATCATGTCTTGTACAGCAGCTGGGAGGGTGTTTTCTTCCGCAGGCTCATCCTGTTCTATTTGATCTAATACAACGACCTTTGAAGGGGAAGTATGTGCTGGAATACTCATTGTTGCCACTGTGTAGAATGCTACTAAATGCTGCTCTGCTAAATCTTCAGCTTTTACTGCTTTGCCAGATGCGCTTTGAAGCTTTGTATCTGGACCAATTGTTAATTTTACATAGTTTTCTGTATCGACTAATTCGTTATTGAAGAAATCCACTTCTACAGTGCCCATTTCTTCCGTTTCTACAATGATTACTTCCGGGTTGTATTGTGGTGGATAAATCGCAAGCATTGGTTTCTTGGCATAAGAGTAAGCTGAGACTTTATCTCCTTTTTGAAGCTTGACTTCTTTTCCCATATTGTCAAAAACCAATGAGTCTTTATTCGTAATCACAATATTTGTATTGTCGCCATCAACCATTGTATAGTATGTGGCATTTTCACGTACTTCTACGTTTTCAACTGTACCTGTCACTTTAATAAAAATAGGCTGCACTTGTTGCTCCGAAGTTTCTGCGTTAATCACAGTAGCCTCTCCTTCGTTCGCTGATGCAGTTGGAGCTCCAATCGCGCCCCCTAATAATAATGCTGACATAGCAAATGGTACGAATTTCGTCATTTTCATACAAAAAGCATCTCCTTCATTTTCCCGAATTCAATAAAGTAGTCGTGTTCACACGAAAAAGGTTACAAACTGTCTCCATTTTTATGGCTAGAGCTTTGCTTCCTCATTTTGAGCTATAGCGATTTGCGAGCGACTTCTCTTGAATATTCGATTTACTAGATGGCGGTGCTTTGCTTTTGGATATTCGCTTCTTCGCAATTTTATTCTCCCCTGATCAAAAGATAAATCTCAGACGATTCAGGATGCGCTGTAAGAAATACTGGTTTTCGCTTTGCTGGGTTCTTAGCTCACGGGCGACGTCGGGGTGGTCAGTGATGACGCCGCTGACATTTTTTTCGATAAAGGTTTGCAGGGAGCGGTCGTCATTGAGTGTCCAAACAAATAAATCGGTCGGATGTTGCTTCAATTCTTCGATAAGCTGCTCCGTTACCCAGGATTCCTCCAATGCGATAAAATCAACATTTTCCTCCATCGGTCCAATATTGAGTGCATAGACAATACCGACTCGCAAATTCGGCACCAATTTTTTTAATTGCGTCATTTTCTGTCCATCAGCGGATTGCACATAATAGGAATCTAGCACCTTGTA
This sequence comes from Lysinibacillus macroides, assembly GCF_001281525.1. Classification (GTDB taxonomy): domain Bacteria; phylum Bacillota; class Bacilli; order Bacillales_A; family Planococcaceae; genus Lysinibacillus; species Lysinibacillus macroides. The sequence continues at coordinate 133,183 of NZ_LGCI01000010.1, forward strand.
TTTTCGTAGCTTCTCTACTAATTTAGGTAAAACATCTTCTGTTTCTTGACCATGCACCTTTAATTCGATTAGAAGCGCCACATCTAACGCTTTGGCAATTTCAATACAATCATCTAATGAAGCAATTTTATCGCTAAAGCCATTTTGATGAATGGTTAACGTTTTTAGTTCGCTCAGGGTCATATTCGCAATAACACCATTTTTACCTGCTAACCTTCGTAATGTTCGATCATGGAAGACGACGAATTCCCCATCCACCGTTTGTTGAATGTCGATTTCAATTAAATCTGCCCCCGCATTGGCTGCACTCACCAATCCACTAATTGTATTTTCTACATTGCCTGCTACATAGCCGCGGTGGGCAATAATTTTGGTATCTGGCGCATAGACACTTTTCTCTAATGAATTGATATTCATCATACTTAATACGAGAAACACAATGCCACTGATCAATAGTAATGGCTTATAGCGCCGCTTCCGATGTGTAGTCCCGCTCAATTTGCCTATAACTAGCGTATTATACGTGATGGCGACCATAACTTGTGAAAACATCGCCTGTAATAAACTAAATAGCACCACAAAGACCATTTCTAAAAAGGCTAGTGTCAGCCCAGCCGTAACCAAGGCTGCACTTGGCATTAAACGTTCAATTAGATAGAGCGGAAACGTAGCGACCACTGTGATACCAAGCATCATCAACAGATGACCTGTTAAAAGCATAGCTAGTAGCACGACTAGTTCAAATAAACCACGCTTGGAAAATCGCCAGCTTTGCTTAAAAGAACGCAAAATAGAGATGTTCGGCTGGATTGTAAAGATGGGTAACGTTAAGATGCTTCGAATACCTATCATCACGATGATGCTTGCCACCGCAGCATATGCTAGCCTACCCGCTCGACTACTCATGATTTCTTCAGTTAGAAAATGTGGTAGGGAGATGGATTGAGTCAATGTAAGGGGTAGCATAAAGGAAGCTAGTGGCATTAATAGTGCTAAATAGACGATGAGAAATAGAACTTGCACACTAAAAAAATAGACAACCTTGCGATTTAATTGTTGCCATAAAGGAAGAAATCGGTAGCGAAGTCCTCGTTGCTGATGAAAGGCCATGAGAAATAGAAAGCCCATCTCATAATATACAAATAATAAAAACAGCAAAATTAATAGACAAATCATTATCATCACAAAGGGATGCGTCATAAAGCTTTGCCAATTTTGCTCAGTAATATGTGTAAACCCTGTTACTCGTAGCATGAGCTTCAAAACGATAGAGGTTACAGGGATCATTAATAAAAACTGAAAGATTCTAATTAATGCGAAAACCTGTACATAATCGAATCGATAAACATAAATATTATGGACAGCCTGTCGCATTACTTGTCCTGCCTTGTGCACATACTCACCCCTATCATGCTGTTAAAATCGCTCACTACTAACGTATGTTTTGACTGCTATGACCCATTCCTCGAAGCCAATAAAATAGCACTCCTCTATACCAAAGTAGGCGTCAATTTTTGTATTAATCGTGACATTCACCATTTTTTTGAAACTTTTTAGCAGGCCACCCTGTATATAACTAGATACCCTTTAGAGAAAGGAGCGCAAACATGAATTTCACCCTTGGCGATATCATTAGTACAACCATTCTTTTATGTATATTCTTAGTTATCTTTTTTGTAATGATTCAGATGATTAAAAAAATGAAAACCACTCCCCCCGTGCCTCCTCCACCAACCATGCAACAGCAAGTAGAGGACTTAACAAAACGTGTGTCGACCTTAGAACAACAAGTAAAAAAATTAACTGACAAACAATAGTCCCATAAAAAAATCGCTGTGAAGGATAACCTTCTCAGCGATTTTCATATACTATCTGACCATTCACAACCGTGCATGCGACTTGAATGTGTGGAAGCTGCTCCATCTCTACCGTAAAAACGTCCTCTTGTAAAATCGTAAAGTCTGCTGCAAAGCCTTCTGCAATTTTGCCACGCATAAATTGCTGTCCAATTATTTCAGCCGCTCCTACTGTATACAAACGGACTGCCTCAAATCGGGAAATTTTCTCATGAGGGTTATAGCCATCATGTGTTTCCTCAAAATTTCTTCTAGTGACAGCCGCATAAATACCATGCAACGGGTTTGGCACTTCAATTGGCGCATCACTGCCGCCTGCGACAATCAGCCCTCTGTCAAGAAGCGATTTTAAAGGATGTAAGCCCTGTGCGCGCTCCTCTCCAAGTCTCGATAGCTCTGCTTGGTATTCTCCCTGTACAAACTGCGGCTGCATATCCACTGCCACTGGTAATGCAGCTAGCTTGGCTAATAGTTCCTCATCGACTAAGCTACAGTGAATTACGCGATCAAGCTGACCTTCCTGAGGAGGATATGTCGCAAAAACGTCTAAAATCGTGTCGATTGCTAAATCGCCAATGGCATGCACGGCAACGGTTTGTCCATATTGACGTGCCAGCTGAACATAGCTTGTTAATTGCTCAGTTGTATGAATAAGCATCCCTGTATTGTCCGAATCATCGCAGTAAGGCTGGCGTAGTGCAGCTGTGCGACCTCCAAAGGCTCCATCAATAAAAATTTTCATCGCACCAAACGCCAAAAATGGTGAGGAAGCTAAATCCATCTTCGCAACCTCTTCAAAGACTGTATGATGCTGTAATACATGCACCTTAAAGGATTGCTGTGCCTCTACTATTTTGCGATAAGCCTGAATCGGCTGGCTTGGCGGTCCATAATAGCTTAAATCCTCTGAATGTCCCCCTACTAAACCATAGGATTGCAATGAGGTCACCGCCTTTGTCAGTGCATCCTCAATATACGCAGGTGTAATATGCGGCATCTGATTAACAATTAAATACAAGGCAGCATCCTTTAGGATCCCTGTGAGCTGACCATCTACTTTGTCAATGACACCCCCCTCTGGCGAAGGGGTGGCATTTGTAATTCCTGCAAAAGCGAGTGCCTTGGAATTGGCTAGAATCAAATGATGACAGCTCCGTTTAATGATTAAATGAGCATCTCCAAGGGCATCTAGCTCCGCTAAGGTCGGGAAAATGGGCTCCTCAAATTGGTTTTCATTTAGTCCAATCGCAATGACCCATTCATGTGCTGCCGCCTCAACCATTCGCTCCTGAAGCTTCTCAAGTAGCGCCTCTTTACTAGTAATCGCCGATACATCAAGATGCTTGAGTTTTTCTCCGTAGCCAATAATATGTAAATGGCTGTCGACAAAGCCTGGATACATGATATTGCCCTCTAAATGTTGGATAGAAGCAGCTAGTGGCGACAAGCTCTCCACTGAGCCTGTCGCCACAATTTTTCCATCTTCAACAAGGACTGCATCCACTGTTTCACCAACCTGAGCCATCGTGTAAATCTTACCACCTGTCCATAATGTTGCCAAAACAATTCCTCCCATGTCCTATGCTATTGCTTCAATTAAGTGCGCTCTTTCTAAGCGACGACGAACAATGACACCAATCCATGCTGCAAGTACCGCTTTGACGATACCAACCACGATAAATGGTGCAACACCACCCATAAAGGCAGCTGTCCATGTATAATCTGCTACAATTTTTAACCACACTGTCCCAAACGCTAATGTAACAATCATCCCAATGATATTCGCAATAATAGCTTGAGTAAATGTAATACCAAATTTATCTAAGTATAAGCCCATAATAATGGCTGTGGCAAGGAAGCCTACAATATATCCACCTGTTGGACCAACTAAAATTCCTAGTCCACCTGACATACCGCTAAATACAGGTAAACCTGCTGCCCCTAGTAAAATATATAATAGAACAGATAACGTGCCTAATCTTGTCCCTAAAATCGTCACGATAATTCCAACCGCTAACGTTTGACCTGTAATCGGGATAAGTGGTAGTGGGATTGTTACCTGTGCTAAAACTGCGATTATTGCTGCCCCAAATGCTGCTAAGACGTATTGATATGTACTTCCTTTTTTCAATGTAAAAAGCCTCCCCTTGTGCGTTAACTAATAATAAAAATAAGTTAACACAAAGATAAAGCAAATGAAAACCATTGTCAATCTATTTTAGAATAAAAAAAGAAATTGCTAGTTTAGCCTAGCAACTTCCTGTCAAAATCATTACCATAAAGGTTCATTCATCGGGTCTTTTTCTTGTAGCTTAAACACATATGGCGCAATTTGATAATGGTAGAAGAACATGCCCACTAAAAAGAAAATGAGACCGATAACAAAATGTTGGAAAACATGCTGCAGCATAATCAACAAAGGTACTGGCATCGTCATCACACCACTGATTTGCATAGATTTTTTTGTGCGATATTGTTTTTGTCCACAATGAGGGCACACAATTTCACTATTTTTGCGATATAATTTACGTGCATCCTTCTCAGACCAACTCTCCCCACATTCAATACAAACAGGTAAACCATACCCCTTTTTCAATAGATAGCGTTTGACCATAAATGTAGCTCCTATAAAAATGCTCAGTAAGATAAAGCCTCTTACATAATCCGAATTAAAAAGTAACCACCAATGCCAAGTATCCGACTGTAGGCTAGCCGCCTGATGGCCTGAACTCTGTTGCCCCTTCTGTTGTGTCAAGATATAGCTAAAACCGATAACAAAAATAGTAAAGGTAGCGAACACGATACGATACGTCCATTGACCACCCGCTTTGCGTTGAACTTTTCGTCGTGCTTTTTCCGCAATTACTTGTTTGCGCTGCTGTGAGAGCTTGACATCTTGTAGCTCCTTTAATACATCCTCTTTAAATTGATTCATGGCGTAGCACCTCCCAATCAAAGTCACCCATTGCTGTTGCCAGCTGTTTACGAGCTCGCTGTAATCTTGTGCGAATCGTTGCTTCCGGACAGTGTACAAGCTGTGCAATTTCCACTGTCGACATCTCCTCAAAATAATACAAAATCAAGACCTCTCGATAGGCAACTGATAATGTAAACAATGCCTCTACCAGCTCTTTTTTTACAGTTTTCTCTAGCATCTCCTTTTCAGGTGTCATAGCCGTTGTGCGTCCTGTGATCTTTTCAAACAATGTCAGTCGTTTACTTTTCCAACTCCGTAAATAATCGTGACTTCGATTAACCGTCATTTTCACTAAATATGTACGCAAGGATGCTTCCTGACGAAACTGTCCCTGCTTTTGATAAAAGGCGATGAACACATCTTGCACGATGTCCTCCGCCGTTGCCTTATTTTTTACATAGAGATAGGCGACCTTTAGTAAGTAATCACCGTGCTCCTCGATTATCTGTTCAATAGCCATCATTGCCCTCACCTACTTTCTACACTACTGACGGTCACCATAACGAATGCGATTCATTTTATCAAAAAAAATCCGTAATTTTTAAATCATTACGGATTTCTTCAAGCTAAATACCTATTTTTTGCATCGTAGAGACAACTTTGACCATTCGATCGTCTAAATCAGCGCCTGTGAATCGAGGCAATCTCAGCTCATTCACGATAGCGCCATCAGACATAAAAAGGATACGCTCGGTTCTTGCGGCAATTTTTGGGTCATGTGTCACAAGCATAACCGTTGTGCCTTCCCTATTGATGGACGTTAATAAGTCCATGATTTCTTGTGCAGATGTAGAATTTAATGCGCCTGTGGGTTCGTCTCCAAAAATCACTTGTGGATTGCTGATCAAGGCGCGACAGATGCCTGCCCGTTGTAGCTGCCCACCAGACACCTGTGTAATATCTCGCTTTGCTAAGTCTGCAATCCCCATTTTGTTCATGATCTGTAGTGCTCTTTCTGTCAAGGCCCTGACATTTTTTCGCTCATCACGCATCGCAGGTAACAGAATATTATCAAGGATATTTAAGCTTTTTAGAAAGGTCGGCTGCTGAAAGACAAAGCCCATTTTCGTTCTACGCAAATCAGCCAGCTCTTTGTCACTTAATGTCGTTAAATCCATTCCATCAAAGATGACCTGACCTTGATCAATACTGTCCATCCCGCTAAGGGCATACAACAGTGTCGATTTACCACAGCCTGATGGACCCATGATGGAAATAAACTCCCCTTCATTGATGGCAACTGATACATCCAGTAAAACGGGATGCTGTTCTTTGCCTACCTGAAACGTCTTTGCTATTTGCTCACCACTTACGATATTCATAGGTTCTACTCCTTTATATGCTCAATAATTTTTACCTGCCCTGCCCTTGACGTACCAAATAGCGTAGCTAGCAGAACAACGCTTGTAAGCGCTAGCGGGCAAAAAACATACGCTGCTAGTGGATTAATCATAAAATCAAAGGAAGCCGCCCCGAATGAGGCAATGACCGTACTAGTTAAATATTCACCTAACGTGTTTGCGAGCAACGTCCCCATCGAGATAGCAAGCAGTAATACAAAAATCGAACGTGCCGCATATTGTGTAGCTATATCAACATTCGTGAATCCTAATGCCTTCATGATCGCGATGGGCGCTTGATCCTTCGCAATCAACATATTCATAAATAAGAATGTCACGAGCACACACAGCAATAAGGCAATGACGAGTGCTGCACGAGCTGCCTTTTCGATGGCATGAATCGTCGTACCAAAAGTTTGATAAATATAATCATCAATACCTGACACCTTGGCAAATGAGAAGGTTTTTGCATATTCCGCCCTTTTATCTGCAACAAGAGATGGATCTGCCATCGTACTATAGGCGACACTCCACATGCTATCCGTAGAATGGTCAGAGAAAGCTGCCTTCGCAGTCTTGCCGCCATTGGTAATATCTGAATAAATCCCGCTGACCCTCAAATTTTTCTTCTCTCCATTAATGACCACTGCTAAACTATCGCCAACCTTTTTTTGAAGCTCCCTCGCATTGAGTACCGAAAGCGCTACTTCATTAGGGGCAATTGGAGCCTCTCCATGTGCATATTCTAAGGGGAAGATCGTATGGTCACCCAGCTCTATTTTTAGGTTTTGCGCTGTTCCGTCCTCGGCAATCGTTGTGAACTTTTTCGTTGTCAAAACAGTGAAATTCTTGATGGCTGTGTCATGCTCAAGCGTATCGATCACCGCTGCCACCTGCTGTGCATTTTGCTTGCCTTGTGGGATATCGATTCGGATGTCACTATTCCCAATGCCCATATACGTAATAAAGCTTTTAGCCGCAATCGTGTTGTGTAGATTTTGAGGGACGATGATAATAAATGTTGCTAATAATAGCACGGCAAGCATTGTCGCATAAAGACTTTTTCGCGCGAGCACATCCTTTATGCCAAGAAAAAGATTAATCGGAAGCCTTTTATTGGAGCTGAGGTTCAAAAATTTTGCATGTTGCCCTTTTCCTTGCGTTGTACCGAAGCGAATAGCCTGTGTGGCTGATAGCTTGCGAAACTGTTTCAATACTGATTGTACATAGCCCATTATCACCATAAATACGAGCAGCAATCCGAGACCAGTGAACAGCCAAATTTGTGAGCCATTGTCCGTTTCTCCCATGAACAAGCGAATATTTTCTAATAGCATATCTCGAAGCAAGAAAGAGCAGGCAAAACCAAGCAGGCAGCCAATTACAGCGATCACGCCATACTTGGCTAGATACATTTTCTGAATATCCTCCACGCGTAAGCCAATCGCTTTCATCACACCGATTTCTCGAGCATCCTCTTCCATTTTAGTGAGCAAGGTAAAACGGATACACATAAAAGCAATAGCGACTACAAGGATGCTGATAAGTAGGATGACAGCAATCATGAGCCCATCCGATATGGCATTCAGCATTTGAAAAAGCTGGTACGTAATGGTCGGTCCGTTTGCTTCGAGCCCTGCCCCCATATAGGCTTCTTCAAAACTCTTTAAATCCGCCAAATTTTTTAAACGAAACTCGATTAAATATTCAACTGTGCCTGCTCCCTGGATGGCTGCATAATCTTGTTCACTGACAAGAAAGCGTTTGGAGGAAGCCAGCATAGAATTCATCTGTGAATCCCTTAGAAACCCAGCTATTGTAAAGGTTTGATCATGAACCATCACGGTATCACCCAAGTCGGCAATGCCGTCCTTCCAATAGCTTACAGGTACATAAATGTCACCATTGGACACTTCAATCACGTTTCCATCAAGGTCCAGTAAATAATCAAATTGCTCACTTTGTGTGCTAAAACCATTGTCCTGCACACTATGTGCCAATGTGGTACCCGCAATATGGATCTTCGAGCCCTCCACATTTAGAAATTCATTCATTTGATATTCATCTACATATTTATTTTGCTCTGCAAATTCAGTAAGCCGCACTTGATCGATTTTCCCTGCATGCATCTGAAGAAAATGAGACGTTTCTGCTTGCTTCATCAGCGTATCAATCGCACTTGTCAAATGGACGATCAGTACTGCTGATAATGTGACAAGCAAAGCCGCTGCCGCCACAAATAATGTTGTCATACCTGTAATTAGCTTGCTATTTGCCATATCATTGCACACAATTTTCCAATACATAGGTCACCTCTTTGTAAGTTGTTAACCGTCATCAAACCTCACAAGAACTAAAAAAACTTAGTTCGTACGGTCTTCTCCTTTATTTCCAAACATTTGCATCATATACAATAAGCTACCACTTTCCACCCCTAACATTCGTTCAATATTAAAAATCAATGCTGGAATACGGGTAGCTCGTTCCTCATCTGTCATCAAGACTAAATCATCATCGAAGACTGTATTGGTATATGCAATAATCATTTCCATACACTCATAGGGATAAGGCGTTTGGTAAATACCTTGCTCAATGCCCTCTCGAATAATGGCAGTAAGGATTGGTGGTACTTGATTGATGACCACTTGCTGTATTTTACGGTGCATCAAGGCATTTTGCGGCCTATGAACATGCTCCATCATTTCCTGTCCACCCTGTTCATTTTGCATATTCAATGCCATGACAACGCGCAGTATACGCTCATTTACAGCTATATTTGTATCTGCTGCAACGGTTTTTGCCTTTGCGAGCATTTTACTTGTATAACGCTCAATCAGTGCATCCATAATATCTTCCTTGGATTTAAAATGATAATAAAGGGTGCCTCGAGCAATACCTACTTTTTCCAAAATATTACTTGTGCTAGTACCGTCAAACCCCTTCTGCGTAAATAATTCATCCGCTGCATCTAATATTTCATTTCTGCGCTCTTCTGCTTTTTTTATTTCTCTCATTCATAAAACAACTCCTTATAATCGACCGACTACCTGTCTATTAATTATGCTTTTATCTTAGCATAGGTCTGCTTAGGATGGCAATCATTTCTACAAAAAAAGAATCTGCTTTATGCAGATCCTTACTTTTGTGTAGTCTCGTTCTTTTGATATTCCAAAATATCGCCAGGCTGACACTCTAATGCCTCGCAAATAGCCTCTAATGTCGAAAAACGAACAGCTTTAGCCTTACCATTTTTTAAAATTGAAAGGTTTGCCATTGTAATTCCTACTTTTTCTGAAAGCTCTGTAACACTCATTTTCCGTTTCGCCAGCATAACATCAATATTAATAATTATTGCCATAGTAGTCACCTCAAACTGTTAAATCATTTTCTGATTTGATAGCAATGGCATTTTTCAAAAGCTTTTGAAGCACAGCCGCAAATACTGCTATTACAAAGGAAGCAAAAATAATAACCATACCAATAATAATTAGTCCAGGTGCATCATCGACTTCGGCAACGTAGTAAATCAGCGGCATACCTATCACATACAAACTACTAATAACAATTGCACAATATTTGATATTTATTAACGCGTTCACAGATCGTTCCGAAAAAGCAATGTTTTGATCAATATAGCTTAATAGCTTGAAAGCCATATATAGGGCTACAAAAAAAGCAATTGCTGCTCCATAGATGACCACTAAAGCAAATAAAGTTGTTTTTGGAAAATGCTGAATTGCTTCCTTGGCAATCCAAGGGACCCCTAGCAGACATAAGGCAAGAATGGGTAGCCCCATCAGCACAACAGCAGTCTTTAAGAACAGTGTTTGTCGTTTCATATAACACACCTCATTGATTTATTGTCCAATTGACTTTATCATATAATTTATCGTTTTTCAATAAATTTTTATTGATTATTCAGCTTTCCATCCTTCTTTTAAGCAAGATAAACTGTTTATGAATGGATGAAAAACGATCATTATCATCAATTGCTTACAAGGTTTAAACAAGGCATTTCATATGAGTAGTGCCTTTTTTTATTTTAAATACCATTTCCCATATTACAATCGTGGTTATAGTGTGTAATTTGGTTACGCCCATTTCGTTTAGACGTATAGAGCGCTTCATCAGCATATCGAATCAGTTCCTCCACTTGTACAATCTTCCCATTGTTATTGGTACTAACACCGATACTAAATGCCAATTGAACAACTTCCTCCTGGACAGTCAATGATAACGAGGATAACGCTTGATAAAGGTTAGCAGCCATAGTTTGAATCGTTGCTCCATCCTTTACCTGGCTAAGCACAATAAATTCATCCCCACCAAAACGGGCAACAATGGATGGCACAGGCTGAAAAAAGTCCTTTAGGGTTTTAGCGGTAATCGTTAAAGCATCGTCGCCAAACAGATGGCCGTTCGTATCATTAATTTCCTTAAAATGGTCTAAATCTACCATTATTAAGGCTAATGGCTGACTGCTTTTCGCTGCTGTTTCCACCATTTTTTCCGCGTGTTCATCAAAATAACGACGATTATAAATATTCGTTAACGGATCCATATACGCATTTTTTTCAAATTGCTTTTTATGATCTTTGTATTCCATTTCAAACAATACATGTGAATAGTTCTCCTGCTGCATTTCTAACAAAATATGAATATATTCTTTTTGTATTGCGCATAAAACCACTTTATTCCCTTGTTTCTCAATTAGCTTTACTAAGGAATTATAAATCATTTGAAGCATCGCTAAATCATTATTTTGTAAAGCATAATGCTTTGTTTTTTGATATAAATCAATCGCTTCATTGACACGGCCTTGCCTTTCACATAACAAAGCATAGGCATAAAATACCTCTAGTTGCACTTTTGAATAAGGTGGCTGGTCAATCGTTGCTAATAGCTCCTTTAATATCGTATTCGCCTTCGAAAATTCCTTTAGCTCAATATGCGCAACAGCTAAATTTGTTTTAGGATGAATAATGCCTGTATACGGCTTTTTATGCTTTACGTCAAAGGCATTGGCATAGTAAAGGCTTTTAAAGGCAAATTCCTTCGCTTTCTGATAATTCCCCATTGAAATTTCTAAATCACTAAGATTATTATAAAGTTTGCCTAAGCTTTCTACATGCTGAATATTTTCAGCAATTTTTAACCCCTTTAACATAAGCTCTTCCGATTTCTTTAAATGACCAAATGTTCCCCAATAAATAGAAGCAATATTGTAATATTGAATCACATCAATCTCGCTGCCATATTGAAAAGTTAGCTCACGATATTGTTCAAGCACATTAATAGAAAGCTGTAAATCACCTGTTTGAAAATAACTGGCACAGCTATAGTTCAATAACAGGATTGCCTTGTCATACATACCAAGCTTAATAGCACTTTCGATTGCGGCACTACTGATTTCTATATATTCTAAAAAGCGATTCGCATTATATAATTCATTAAGCGTAATCCAAAGTTCTTCAAATTCTTGTGTGTTCATACCGCCCCTCCTTCTCTTCATCCTTACTTCTTTAATACTACCTGCACCAAAAAAATATTACAATTCTTTGGACTTATTTATTTTCCAAAATTTAAGTAATTAATCCTATTCATAAAAAGTATTAAATGGGAGGATCTACAATTTAATTATATTATCTCCTTTAAGTTTCTTTAAAATGGTACATATAGAAGAGCAAAAAAACAAGTCTCTTGTATAAGACTTGTTTTAAAAAATAGTAGCTTAGGCTTCTTTTATTCCTAAAAGGGTCTTTAGTTGTGTTGATTTCTCCCCCCTTAATTGAATCTCCCCACTTCCTACCTTTTGGAGATACAATAATCCACCATAGCCTTTCCAAATTTCAATGCGCATACCTTCTAGTATAAAGGAATAGTCAGGAGGTCTGCCGATATGCTCTGTAGGTTGCCAATCCATTCCCTGCAAAATTTGTGCTATCTCCTGTTCATTTTGTACCTCAAGCTGCTTTGTCACATTTGCATCTAAAACTTCCATACTATCTAATAAGCCATATTTGGCCACAACTCCATCGCTTTCCATGATATGTGTTCCGATTGAATGCAATGTAATATAATCACCTTTTGCTATAGAAAAATCACTTAACACAGGATACCAATTAGCCTCTTTATATTGTTGCATAACTTCTTTCTTCGATAGCCGGGCAATATCCGTAGGAATTACGCCTTCTACAAATAAAAACGTATTCTCTTCTACTTGAGCAACTGTTCCTACTTTGCTGGAACCGTGTAAGCCCATAGCCATTTCAATATCATTTGCCTCTTGAAATTTAGTTGCCTGCTCTGCAAATTGTGCTTGAAAATAATGACTTGCCTCAATATCCGCTACCTCTTGAAAAGGGCGGAATGTTGGATATTTTTCCTTATACAGGGCATACAGCTTTGTCCTCACCACATACATTGGCAATAATGGCTCAAGATAGGTTTCCACATATTGCGCTGGCTTTAACCCTTGGAACAGCGCAGCAAAGTCAGGTACTTGCTGAAGCATTTTTAATTCCTCGAGATGTTTTTTTCTCTCTGCCTCTAGGTCTGCCTTCGTATAATGGAGACCTAATGACTTTCCAAAATAGTAAGAGGCTACAAGCTTCTCATAGCTACGATAAGCTTCATTTTTATAAAATGCCTCGTCTTGTCGGGGCCACATTGTATGGCTTATCTTTTCAAAATGCTCAAGCTGTGTTTCATGAAACAGCGCAGTTCCCTGTTCAGTATCCTTTGTGACAAGCTGCACAAGCATAAATCCTACTAGACAGATTGTTAAAATAGCTGTTAAGAGAGAAAAACGTATCGGCTTTTTGCCTCTGCCTTGTCGATGCTGGCGTATTCGCTTCTTCACACGCTCCTTGCTTGCTGTCATATCCCCTGCAACCTTTTCTAATTCCTTTTGCACATTATTCATGTCGTAGCACCTCCCACTCCTCCTGCTTTAAATAAGGCTTTAACGCTTCTCTTGCTCGCCTCAGCCTTGTTTTGACCGTATTTTCTGCAATTCCTAGCAACTGGGCAATTTCATGAATCTTCATTTCTTCATAATAATAAAGAATGATAGGCTCTCGGTAGAGCAGGGATAACTGTAAAATAGCGGCTCCAATTTGAGAGCGTTCCTCAGCAGCAATAAGCTCATCATGCTGTTTCTTTCCCTGCACAGGAAATAGTTTTTCTTGGAATAATAATTTTTTATAATGCCAGCTTTTTAAATAATCCTTGCTTTGATTAATGGTGAGTGTTGATAAATAAGCACGTAGCTGTCCTCGTTCGTCATAATCACGCTGCGAAAATTTAATCAAAACCTCCTGTACAATATCCTCTGCTGCATGACGGTTTTTCACATAAAAATAGGCGAGACGTAATAAATGCTCTGTATGTTCATCCATTATTTTTTCAAGTATGGCGTCCACCTCCCCCTCTTACACTATAAACGATTGCCAATAGCCGACCGTTTCATCTTCTTGCAAATACTTCTTGACATTGGAGTCCACTCCAATGTTAGGATCAATGTAGGAGGTGCCTGTATGAGAATTAAACAATTTGCCGATAAGTTTTCTGTCACAACCGATACCATTCGTTACTATGAAAAGGAGGGGCTATTGTATCCAGTGAAACAAGACAATGGCTATCGTGTTTTTAATGCTAGCTGCGAGCATACCATGAAATTAATTATCGTACTACGACAGCTTGGCTTTACCCTACAAGAAATAAAGCAATTACTGACACTCGATCAAAAGCCCATCTCAGCAGCCTGTAATAAAGAAACAATGCAGCTTTTTTCTACAAAAATTGCCTATATCGAACAGCAACTGCATTTTTATCAACATGCATTGCAATCCTTACAGCTTACACAAACATATATGGCAGATGGGCAGTATGCAGAGAATCAGGTAAAAATCGCTGGATTAATAGAGGGGATGTATCAAAATTTACAGAAAGGGCGTGACTAAGCTGAAACTCAGCAAGATCATTGCTTTCGAATATCTTATTGCCTTTACTCTCACAGCCTTTTTTTATGGACGCTTGGATTTTTCATGGCTTTCTTTTATAATGTTTATCTTGCTGCCTGATATTTCAATGCTCGGCTATTTATGGAATACAAAAATAGGCGCTCTTTTCTATAATATAGGGCATAGCTATGTGTTCCCTGCTCTCCTTATGATGATTGCTTTTATGACTTCTACCACAATATTTCTGATAGCAGCTTTGATTTGGCTAGCACATATTTTCTTAGATCGCGCACTTGGCTATGGTTTAAAATATGATGAAGGTTTTAAGAAAACGCATTTACAGCGAATTATGTAATAGGAGGTAGTCGTGACTATCCATTTAGCTCTACGTTTTTTATTAGAAATTGGCGTTCTATTAGTGGTTGGCTATTGGGGCGTATATACAGGTAAAAATCTGGTTTTTCAATTTTTACTTGGTATTGGACTACCATTACTGATCATAGGAATATGGAGTATTTTTGGGTCACCTAAAGCCATGATGCCTTTAAATCCCTTTATGCATGGTCTCCTAGAAATCGCACTATTTACATTGGCTGTACTTGCTTTGTATAACACAGACAAAACTTCATTGGCTATTACTTTTGCGCTAATCGTCATTTTCAATCAAATGCTATCCTTCCTATTGAAGGTCGGCTAAAAAACCAGTCACCCTAAACGGTTAGCTCCCGAATAGAGTGGCTGGTTTTAGCCAATTAAACTAATAATGGTATGCGGTTCCTGTTTTATATCGTCATATTTATTGACCATATCTAACACAATATCTCCATCCTGTGTAATGGCATATACCGGGATTGCATAAGGATTTTGTTCTAAATAATCCTTCCACGTAAATACTTCTGTAATTTTCGTCTGACGCAGCTGCGCACCTTGCTCTACCAGCTCATTTAATTGATGAATATCATGCTGTGCATCCACAAGAAGCTGTCCCCCATACTTCCGTGAGTAATTTTTAGGATCTGTAGAGTGTAAAGCCGTTTGATAAATATTAAGACGTCCTAATTCAGGAACAAAGTCCGCACAAACTAGAACATTATAGGCATCCTGCTTTGTCGCCACAATAAGCTGATCATAAGGGGTTAAATCAACATAAAACTCCGTATGCTCACTTAATATATCGCCCGTTTCCGTTATAATGTCATTTTGCCGCGCTAGTGTTAAATCTTCCCATGAACGATCCATCAATAACACATCAATGCCATTATTTTTAAGGGATATAGCTAATTGCGTGGTAAATGGGGAAGCTCCTACAATGATAATGCCTGTACCAGAAGAGGCTTGCAAATTTAGCTTCTTTGCTAGCCAGCCAATACTAAAGCCATGGGCAACAACCGTGGCAAATACAAGTGCCAGTGTTAAAGCTGTGAGTAATTGCGCACTTTGAAAGCCTACCTCTTGAAGTGCTGTCGCAAAGTAACCAGAAACTGTTAATGCTACAATTCCTCTTGGGGCAATCCAGCCTATCAGTGCCCGCTCCTCCAGGGTTAAGCCTGTATTAATCGTGGCAATCCAAATGGATAAAGGACGAACAACAAACATCATTGCTAGTACAAAGAGTAGCATACGCCAATCAATAATTTGCCATAAAATATCAATCGTTAGTGAGGATGTGAGCATAATAAAAACACTTGAAATTAAAATAACAGAAATATTTTCTTTAAAATGCAGTAATTCATGATGACTCGTTAAATGCATATTTGCCATTACCAGCCCCATCACAGTCACAGCTAGCAAGCCTGTCTCATGCATAATCGCATCACTTATCGCAAACACCAGTAAAATCATTGCCAGCAGTAAAGGCGATTTTAAAAACTCTGGAATCAAGCTTCGCTCCAAGCATTGCCCCATTATAAAGCCTATAAGCCCACCTAAAAGAGCCGCTAAAAAAGCAGAAACAAAGAAAACCGTTAAGGAGGTACCACCCTCTAATTGATAAATGCCTAACACAACTTGATAAGCAAATAAAGCTAGCAAAGCGCCAAATGGATCAACCACAATGCCTTCCCATTTGAGAATCGCCGCTGGTCGCTCCTTGAGTTTTGCCTGTCTCAGTAACGGTAAAATCACCGTTGGACCTGTCACAATAAATAAGCCACCAATAACAAAGGATACAGGCCATGATAAACCGGCTATAAAATGAGCTGCCACAGAACCTGTTAGCCAAGCAATAGCTGCTCCCACTGTGGAAATGCGTAAAATAGATTTCCGGAACCCTCGGATTTCACGAAAATCGAGGCTTAAGCTTCCTTCAAATAAAATAACAGCTACAGCCAGAGAAATAAGTGTTTGAAACATCGGTCCAAATGTTTCTTTCGGGGACACTAATCCTGTAAAAGGACCAATCAATAAACCAGCTATACTCATAATAACAATCGCTGGCATCCGAAAACGCCACGCAAGCCATTGGGAAAATAAACCGATAAAAATAATAAACGGTAACTGAAATAATAGATTATCGAGCATATGTATCACCTACTTACATTGACTAAGAATATATACCTTTTCCTGTTTTTTATTCAGGATAAACCTATTATGTGCAATTTTTACTTTAATTATCATGTAGGCACCAGTATTATCTCATCATTATCATAAAAGCAATTGATTGATAAAGCGCAGGCACAAGGAAAACAGCGGTTAAGCATAGGACGGCCGCCCGCTTTCATATACTGAAAAAGGTTAACGTAAAATAAAAACAGACGACCATTAATAAAGCGACCACAACCTGCAACAGCCCTGGTGGCGTTCTATCGCCATTTTTGCGATTCTATCCACTGCTTTGCTAGCTCTATCCTTCACTTTTGCGATTCTCTCCACAGCATTCTCTCCTTGCCAAGATTCTCGTATTCTATCCTCTGCTTTCCTCGTTCTCTCCATCACTCTTCCCATCCTATCTGCCACTTTTGCGGTTCTATCCGCCCTATCTTCACCTGCGCTAAGAGCCTCCACCAAAAAAAAACGCACAATAAGCTGTGCGTTCCTTTTAAAAGAATAGACTTAAAATATAGTAAATTAATGCTGCCATTACAGCAGAGATTGGCATCGTGATGACCCAGGTTGTGACGATTTTGCGTGCCATTCCCCATTTAACACCTTTTACACGGTGTGCTGTTCCTACACCCATGATGGATGAAGAAATAACATGTGTTGTGGATACAGGTAAATGGATTAATGTCGCACCAAAGATGATGGAAGCAGAAGCTAAATCTGCCGCTACGCCATTCACTGGGCGGATTTTCATGATTTTACCGCCAACGGTTTTGATAATTTTATAACCTCCGACTGATGTACCAAGACCCATCGCAGCCGCTGCTGCAAAACGTACCCAGAAAGGAATATCATCCCCTTGATGTAAACCACCTGCAATTAACGCGAGAGTAATAATCCCCATCGCCTTTTGCGCATCATTTGTACCGTGTGTAAATGATTGTAAGGCAGCAGTTCCAATTTGCATTGTACGAAAGCCCTTGTTTGTGCGATATAAATTCATATCTTTAAAGATTGTTTTCAATATCGTCATCATCAGAAAACCAGCTGCAAAGGCTAGTAATGGTGAAAAAATAAGTGCTTGAATAATTTTAATAAACCCTTCATAGTTCAAAATATTAAAGCCTGCTGCGGCAATGGCTGCACCTGCAACAGAGCCAATTAATGTATGGGAAGAACTCGACGGAATCCCGAAATACCATGTTAATAAATTCCATGTGATGGCAGATAATAAGGCAGCTAAAATAACAACAGAACCTGTAATATCGCCCTCATAGGCATTTAACGTAAATGGGTCTACAATATCTTTTGTTAAAGCTTTTGCTACCCCCACAAATGTAATCGCTCCAACGAAGTTCATCACCGCAGCCATATAAACAGCTGTACGAGGTTTTAAAGCACGAGTTGATACAGATGTGGCAATGGCATTTGCGGTATCATGGAAGCCGTTAATAAAGTCAAATACAAGTGCAAATATAACGACTAGTATGGTGATTAATAAGATTGTATCCATTTCGTACACTCCATCTTACGCATTTCGCATAATTATTGTTTCAATTGTGTTTGCGACTGTTTGACAGCTGTCCGCAATATCCTCAAATTGTTCATAAATATCTTTGAAAACAATGATACGCATGGGATCTTTTTCTTGGATAAATAGCTGCTTCATAGAGGAGCGGAAAATTTCATCACATTCACGCTCATTATCCTTAATTTGAATCGCATGTTTACGCATATCTACAAGCTTTTTACTATTTAATAGCTCCATCGCTTGTACCATTTCATCTGTGCTCTTTGCAATATATGTGAGGAATTGACGCATTGGTTCTGTTACTTCAGTTAAGTTGTACATATCGAAGTGCGCAATACAGCCTTCCATTCCATCAATTACATCGTCTAATTTATTGGCTAAAGCTAAGATGTCCTCACGCTCGATTGGTGTCATAAAAGATTTATTTAACATGACAATCAGCTCATGAATTAGTTTATCGCCACTTGTTTCATATTGCTTCATTGTCCCAGCGATTTCTTTTAACGCATCTATATCTTCAATGCGGGCATTATGGGCATAATAAATACCCTCATTCACATTTTTAGCGATTTTTAATAATGATTGAAAAAATGGATCTTGCTTATTTGAGTTGAACATTCTGTTCGGTTCCTCCCGTTAATTAAAATTGTCGATTGCTGACATCATCATAACAAAACATTTACACAATTCTACAAAGTTTTAAACATAAAGCGGTTGAATTTACAAAAATGTAATATAAATTTCGTCACATTTATTTTTATGATGTTTTCTAAGTTGTAATCATTGGAAATCAACTATCAAAAAATCACTGTTTTTCTTTAAATATGACTGTTTTTTCTTTTATTTTCACAAAAACACTTGAAAAAAACTTTTTTTCTTTCGATCACTTTTATATATAAAATGTTAAGGAATTGTAAACGACATTTACACAAAAATAGCAATGTTCCATTGTTATTTTTTATCATTCACAGTACGCTTATAAGAAAAATTACTGAGAAAGATGTGAACTATACATATGGATATCGACTTCCTTTCCCTCGCTTTATTATTACTAGTCAGTTTTATCGCATCCTTTTTGAATGCCATTGTTGGGGGCGGAGGGCTTATCTCCCTGCCTGCATTATTGGCTATTGGCCTACCACCAAGTACAGCGATTGCCACAAACAAGCTGGCAAATACCATTAGTAATGGCACAAGTATGCTGACCTTTTTACGTGCAGGAAAAGTGGATTTTAAAAAAATCGGTAAAATCCTTCCTTTTATTTTTCTAGGCTCCTTGCTTGGTGCATATACTGTCCATCTTGTATCCCCTGCTATTTTAAAGCCGCTTATGCTTGTTATGCTCGTCCTTGTGACAGCTTATACAATATGGAAAAAGGATTGGGGACAGCAACCTCAACAACGTGTGCTTCATACAGCAAAAAAAATAGCGTATATGGGGGCATTTGCAGCGATTGGCTTTTACGATGGTTTTTTTGGACCAGGAACAGGCTCGTTTTTTATTTTTCTGTTGCTTATGATGGGACACGATTTTTTACAGGCTGCGGGCAATGCTAAAGCGTTTAATTTTACTTCGAATTTAGCTGCCCTTATGATGTTTTTATATTTAGGGGAAGTTAATTTTTTATATGGCTTCTCAATGGGCTTTGTCATGATTTTTGGAGCAATTTTAGGCTCGAAATTTGCATTAAAGGGCGGCACAAAAATGATGCGTGTTATTTTCATTATGATGACATGTATACTCATTGTAAAAAATGCTTGGGATTATTTTTCGCATTGATTATATCAATTTTCTGTCAATTGACAAAATATATGCTTGTGCTATAATTCTTTTTGGCTTCAACGCGTTGAAGTGAAGAAGTGTTTAGTAGGAGGACTTATATGTTTCGTATTAAAGCAAAAAGCAATCCTCGATTTATAGAGGCAGGCTTTATGATAATATTGTGTATTACTATTTTGGCTTTCAGCATTGGCTATTTACAAGCAACACCACATATCCCTATTTTTCTTGTTATTGTCCTGTTGCTCACATATGGTTTACTGAAAAAAGTACCCTTTCGTGACCTTGAAGAGGGAATGATTGCTGGAGCAAGTGCTGGGCTCGGCGCTGTCTTTATTTTTTTCTTTATTGGTCTATTAATTTCAAGCTGGATCATGAGTGGAACAATTCCAACTCTCATTTATTATGGTTTTTTAACGATTTCACCAAGCTTCTTCTTTGCCATTGTTTTTTTAATTTGTAGTATTGTCGGTATGGCAGTTGGTAGCTCTTTAACAACGGTGGCAACAGTTGGGGTGGCATTTATAGGGATTGCGGAGGCGATGGATATATCGCTAGCCATAACTGCAGGCGCAATTGTGTCTGGTGCCTTCTTTGGCGATAAAATGTCCCCCCTATCCGATACAACCAATCTTGCTTCAGGTACAGTTGGGGTAGACTTATTTGAGCATATTAAAAATATGGGCTGGACAACCATTCCTGCCTTTCTGATTTCCTTTGTGCTTTATGTAATGTTGTCTCCAACAACAGCCACTACATCCTTTGATACAGTGGAGCAATTAAAAGAAGGCTTACTCACTACAGGAATGATTCATTGGTATACATTATTGCCAATTGCTGTCCTTATTTTGATGACTTTTTATAAAGCACCTGCCATTCTCACACTCGCTGTTGTGACTTTACTCGGTGTAGGTCTTGGCTCTATCATTAATCCGCTACCCATTGCGGATGTCTTTCATATTCTTTTTGATGGCTATGTGTCGCAAACGAATTATCCAGAAGTCGATGCGTTGTTAACACGAGGAGGAATGAATAGTATGCTTGGTACAATTGCGCTTGTGTTACTTGCTTTAACAATGGGTGGGCTATTATTTACACTTGGGATTATTCAAAGTATTTTAGCAAGAGTGGAAAGCTTATTTAAAAGCACTGGCTCTGTGATTACAGGAGCGGCGATTACAGGCATTGGTGTGAATACATTAATCGGTGAGCAATATTTATCGATTTTATTAACAGGCGAGGCCTTTAAAGCACAGTTTGCGAAGGTTGGGCTTGCGCCGAAAAATCTTTCTCGCGTGATGGAGGATGCAGGTACAGTCGTTAACCCTCTTGTACCTTGGAGTGTTTGCGGTATGTTTATCGCCAGTGTCCTTGATATTTCCACCTTGGCTTATTTACCATTTACCTTCTTTTGTTTATTAGGACCGATTTTAACCGTCATTTTTGGTTGGAGTGGCAAAACATTAACGAAATTACCGTCTAATTCCAATTAGGCATCAAAGCCTAGCGTTTTTGGCATTTCTGTTGTTGCTTTTTCTTTGCTATGCTCAAACAAAGGAGATGAAAGAATATGACAACACAATGGAATGCACAGTTATACGATCACAAGCACGACTTTGTTTCAAAATTTGGTGAAAGCTTAATTGATGTACTAGCGCCTCAAAAACATGAAAGTATTTTAGATGTGGGCTGTGGTACAGGTGATTTAGCCTATGAGATTTCAACCTTTGGTACTACTGTCATAGGGGTGGATGCCTCTGCTGAAATGATTGCTGCGGCACAGCAAAAATACCCTGCCATTGCCTTTCAAACAATGGATGCAACAGCTATGCCCTTTACACAAGCCTTTGATGCAGTCTTCTCTAATGCTGCCCTTCATTGGATGAAAGAACCTGAGAGGGTGATTGGTAATATTTACAAGTCACTAAAGGAGAATGGGCGTTTTATTGCTGATATGGGTGGACAAGGTAATATTGCCTCGATTGTTTGGGCTTTACAAACAAGTATGGAAGCCTTGAATTTCCCTTATCATGAGCAATATTTCCCATGGTATTTTCCAAGTCTCGAGGACTATCAATTGAAATTAGAAAATGCGGGATTTAAAGTGGAGAGGATCACACTCTATCAACGCCCTACACCGCTTCAAGGAGATGATGGTCTACACAACTGGTTAGTGATGTTTAGCCATAATATACTACAACATCTATCAGAGGCAGAGAAAGAGCAGGTTTATACCAAATGTGAGGAATTATTGAAGCCAACCCTCTTTCAGCAAGGACAGTGGATTGCTGATTACTATCGTCTGCGTTTTATTGCCTATAAATAGAGAGAAAGGTTACTAGAGCAATCTAGTAGCCTTTTTATATACGCCAGTAAGTAATGGTGTCTGTTATACCAATAAAAATTAATAGTAGCCCTGCAACTATTTGTATCACTCTCCCCACTTTCATACTTGCACGCAGTACTAAACGCTTTGCATCCAATAAATAGATGAGTAGCAGCATTACTAGTAATGGCATTGAG
This sequence comes from Lysinibacillus macroides, assembly GCF_001281525.1. Lineage (GTDB taxonomy): Bacteria > Bacillota > Bacilli > Bacillales_A > Planococcaceae > Lysinibacillus > Lysinibacillus macroides. The sequence goes on from NZ_LGCI01000010.1 coordinate 155,695, forward strand.
GTAGCAATCCCAAAAATACTCGGTAATAGCAGTCCATAGGAAGCGCTTGCCACAAGCGGCATTAGCCAAGCAAAAAATAGCACAAACATCGTTGGACAAAAGGCAATGGAAAAGCTAGCCCCCATTAAAAAGGAGCCTACCTTGCCCTCTTTTACGACAGAAGGAAAAAGCGCTGATAGACGTTGTAAAAAATTTAATTGAAATAAACCAAGTAACACAAGCCCCGTTACAACCATTAGAGGTCCAAGGGCTTTGCGAAACATTGGAAAATAGAGTGTCATCTTTGTTTCAAATGACTGTCCAAAAAGCCAAGCCAAAAGACCAAGCCCACTAAAAACAACGACTTTGCCAAGTATAAAACATAAAATTTCCTGCCAATTGCCCTTCATTTGCAATGTTCGATTGCCATAAAAGGTGATCGCACTTATATTTCCTGTTAGCTGACACGGAGCTAATGCCCCAAGCAAACCGAGTAGCACCGCCATTACCAACGCCGAGTGCTGATAATGCTGCAAAAAATGAGTAAGAGGCTCACTTATCCATTGACTGATTGTTGATAATATACTATACATCTCCATTCACCTCATAAACAGCATTGCAAACCTTTAAAAATGCATCAAAATCCACAGATGTATATTTCGTTAACGCATATGTATTAGACTTAATATGAGCAAATTCCGCCACTGCGTAACGATGCAAAAGATGCTGCTGATAATCTGCCTCAATTACACTTTTTGGCAAAAAGGCAATCCCTAGCCCATGCTTAACAAAGTTTTTAATCACCTCTGTTTGATTAATATGCATCGTTTGATAGCTTGTGAATTGCTGTAGCACCTGCTGAACCTCCTGCCAATAAGGAGCATATTCATGTGTTAACAGTGTTTCTTGCTGGAGTAATGCCATGGCATCCAGCTCTTTTTTAGCAATAGGGGCAATTAATTGCAACGGCTCCTGCGCTAAAATAACCGTATGCAACTCACGCGTAGACGTTAATTTTGATAAACCAATATCTACTGCTCCCGTGTACACGGCTTCTCCGATTTCATTAGATTTTAGCAGTTCAATCACCACTTGAATTGTTGGTTTCCTGTGCTGAAACTCTTTGATAATAGTAGGTAGGGTGGAATTGGCAATTTGTGGCGCAACGCCGATGGTTAGCTTCGATGTATAGCCCTGCAAAAAAGACTCCATATTTTGTAATCCTTCATCTAAGGTAGCAAGCATCTTTTGTGTCTGCTGATAAAAATAAGCACCTGAGCGATTTAATACAACCTGCTTCCCTTGCCTGTCAAACAATGCTGTTTGCAACGCCCTTTCTAAATGCTGGATATGCTTTGTTACCGTTGATTGTGTGATAAATCGTTTTTCAGCCGTCTCGCGAAAATTTTCAGTTTGAGCAGCAACCATAAATGTACGCAACCATTCTGTCTCCATTCATCTACCTCTTTCATTTTTCCCCTAGTATAGCGAAAAATTTGCTGCACTTGAAACCTTTTTTCTAAATAAGCGTATGTATAGCTAACAATATCAGTAGGAGGAATGAAAGATGTCTTTTTTTCAGAAAGCTTTAGCAAGTATTGGAATAGGTTCAGCAACCGTGGATACAAGGTTAGACAAGGATACTTATCGTGCTGGAGAGGTTATGCGAGGGGAAATCATTGTGCGGGGTGGTCAAGTCGAGCAACAAGTAGATACCATTTATCTATCAGTTAATACAACGTATATTCGCGAATCGAATGATCACAAACATACAGAGGTTGCCGCACTACAAAAAGTGAAAGTAACAGAGCCTTTCACACTGGTGGTTGGTGAAGAAAAGATATTTCCCATTTCATTAACACTGCCATTTGAAACGCCGATTAGTGCTGGTAAAACACAGGTCTGGATTCAAACGGGTCTTGATATTAAAAATGCTGTGGACCCAGGTGATAAGGATTATATTCGTGTCGAACCCACTGCACTTGCAGGACACATATTAGATGCTATTGGTGGATTAGGTTTTCGTTTACGTGAAGCTGAATGTGAACAAGCCCCTTCACGCTTCCGTGGCTACTACCCATTTGTGCAGGAATTTGAATTTGTGCCTACAGGTCAATATAGAAAGCATTTAGATGAGCTGGAGATTGTTTTCTTATCACAATCCAATCATTCCGCAGAAATTTTAATGCAAATTGATCGTAAAGCAAGAGGAATTGGTAGCTTCTTTGCTGAGGCATTAGATATGGATGAAAGCTATGTTCGAACAACGATAACGACGCACGACCTACCAACACTGCAGGCTAAGCTTCAGCAAATCATTTCGAAACATATATAACTTACTAAAAAGTAGTTGAAGCTTATGTTCAACTACTTTTTTTACAATTATTCCTAAATAATAGAGTGTGATTAAAAAGCCTAACCTTCATCTATTTTAGGAGTACAATCGAAAAGCTGAATGTACTTCCTCATGAATGCGTTTTTGTAGAGGATCATCAAAGGTGCTCAACATGGGCATTTGGGAATGAGATGGACAATGGAATCCTGTTGAAGTGAATACCATCGTGGAGAATTTATTAGAATTACCTGCTATCCACACTTTAAGCTAAAAACCCATCTACCATAACTGTTTGTTGGTAGATGGGCTTTGGTCTAGCTTATTTCATAGCTTGCTTTACTTTTTCTAACACTTCCTCAGCTGTCGCTAACTGTAAAGCCTCAGTTGCTAAAGTCTGCATCTCTGGAACAGATAATTGCTTTAGCAAGGCGCGGGTTTTTAAAATAGATGTGGCACTCATGGAGAACTCATCTAAGCCTAAGCCTAGCAATAGTGGAACAGCATGTTCATCGCCAGCCATTTCTCCACACATTCCTACCCATTTCTTTTCTTGATGGGCAGCTTTAATGACCATTTGAATTAAACGTAATATGGCTGGGTTATATGGTTGATATAAATGAGTTAATTTCATAATTCTAATCCCTTTAATATCAAGGGCTAAAATTAAATAAAAATGAGGCACCTCCCCAAATTCGGTATAATGGTAGCGACTAAACAACCCACCGAAAAGGAATGATGCCTCATGACTATTGTAAAACAAATGAGCCTATTTGACATCCGTGAATTATTGAAAATGGAAAGTTCTCGTCGTTTTGATGCTATTTTAGCCACTTTCGATGTGCAGCCAATCTTTCAACTATTTCGAAAGAAGACGATGCGTGGTGCTCCACGAGAATTAAACTACGGTGCGATGATTCAATCATTGATGATCCGCATTGTCGAGCGTATCCCTACCGTTAAAGATTTGGTCAATCGATTAACGCATGATTTCGTCTTTCGCTTAGATTGTGGCTTTTTAGTTTCGGACACGGTGCCATCTGAAGCCTCGTATTCACGTATGGTCGACGTGATTAGTCAATCAGATGTCTTAGATCGCATGCACGATGAACTTATTCAAGCTGCCTTTACAGAAGGTTTTCTTGAAGAGGAACACCTTAGTTTTGATGCAACACATTTTGAAGCGAGAGATGC
>NZ_LGCI01000010.1:159347-288335 GCF_001281525.1 Lysinibacillus macroides
CGGCAATCTGAGTGATAGTAAAGCGGCGATTCCGTTACTAAAAAAGATGAACCATATCATGCCTAACCATTTCACAACGGCTATTTTCGATGCAGGTTATGACTATGAAGCAATTTACCGCCAGATTTCAATACAAGAGATGAAAGCTGTGATTCCATATGTGAAAAGACGTGAGGGCGAAATGATCGGTTTTGATGAACATTTCCGTCCAACCTGTGTGCGTGAACATAGCTACTGTTACGACAGCTTTGATGAAAAGTATCAAACGCTTAAGTTCACACGTCCAAAAGATTGCGCAACCTGTCCATTACGTGATGACTCGCTCTGTCAAAAGGTGTTTAAAATCAAGTGTGAAACCGATATCCGCAAATACACGTTTCCAGCACGTGGCTCCGAGCTATGGAAGAAACTTTACAAGGAACGCACAGCTGTCGAACGAGTAAATGCTTATTTAAAGCAATTTTTTCAGTTAAACAACGTCCGTCACAAAACCGGTAGAAAAGCTAAACTGCACTTCAACCTTGTGACGTTTATTTATAATGCCTGCAAATTAGCAGTCGATCGGATGAATGTACGTTTACAGCTACAAAACAACGCAGCTTAAATTTTAAAAAACAAAAATCAGACACAGGAGCAGTCTAAGCTCTTGAAAAAATCGATTTATGAAATTGATTCAAATAGAAAACTTTTTCATTCATCCGATCTGCCGCCATTGTATATTGAATTAAATCATTTGTGCCGATGGAGAAGAAATCCACTTCTTTGGCAAAAATATCTGCCATTACGGCTGTCGAGGGAATTTCCACCATCATCCCGACCTCTATGGAAGAGCCTACTGCAATACCTCCAGCTATCAGCTTTTCCTTTTCCTCAAGCAAAATGGCTTTAGCCGCACGGAATTCTTGAATGGTCGCTATCATAGGGAACATAATTTTTAAGTTTCCATAGACAGATGCTCGCAGTAGTGCTCGCAATTGTGTGCGGAATAACTCCTGCTGGTCAAGACATAGACGAATGGCACGGTGACCAAGGAATGGATTCATTTCTTCTTGCAAAGGTAAATATGGCAGGTGCTTGTCGCCACCAATATCGAGTGTTCGAATAACAACTGGCTTGCCCTTCATTCCTTCCAAGACTGTTTTATACGCTGTAAATTGTTCTTCCTCAGAGGGTAAATTTTCTCTGCCCATATATAAAAACTCTGTTCGATATAAGCCAATTCCCTCTGCTCCATGACGCAATACACCATCCAAATCACTTGGCGATCCAATATTAGCCGCTAACTCAACATGCACACCGTCCTTAGAAACGGTTTGCTCATTCACTAAAGTAGACCATTCCGCCTGCTGTGCACGATAATTTTGTGCCTTTTCCTGATAGTCTGCAATCACATCGGCACTTGGATTCACTAGGACTTGACCCGTCAAACCGTCAACAATTATAGTATCGCCATCCTGAATTGTTGTCGTAGCAACCCCTGCCCCTACGACTGCTGGGATTTCTAAGCTACGAGCCATGATAGCTGAATGGGATGTACGTCCACCAATATCGGTAATAAAACCGAGGACATAGTTGCGATCCAATTGGGCTGTCTCTGAAGGTGTCAAATCATTCGCTATGATAATTACCTGTTCGTTAATAGTGCTTGGATTTGGAATATGTACACCGAGTAAATGTGCTAATATGCGATTTGTCACATCTTTAATATCTGATGCACGGGCACTCATGTATTCGTCATCCATACCTTCAAATAAAGCCACAAACATAGAGGACACTTCATACAATGCATACTCCGCATTCACCGCTTCGTCTGCAATTTTTTGATTGATGGGTCCAATTAATTCGGGATCATTGACCACTAATAAATGAGCCTCAAAAATCGCGGCTTCTTCCGCACTAAATTTTTCTAATGTTTGCTGTCGAATAACAACCAGTTCTTGCGCTGCTTTGGCAAGAGCGGCTACTAAACGTTGCTGTTCCGCCCCGATATCATGAACAGTTGTTTTAGAGAATGTTAAATCTGGTTGGACAAAACGATATGCTTTCGCAATGGCAATGCCGTCAGAAGCGGCAATACCAGTAAGCTGTGTCATTGTGCTAGCCCCATTTCTGTAATTAGTGCTGTTAATGCTGCAAATGCTTGCTCTTCATCACTACCTTCTACATAAAGGGTAAATTGTGAGCCTGGCTTAAGTGCTAGCCCCATAACACCTAAAATAGATTTTAAGTTAGCCGCTTTTTCTGCTGTACGCACCTCAATTTCCGAAGTAAACGGTGTTGCTTTTGCCACAAGCTGGCTCGCTGGTCGTGCATGAATACCTAAAGGATCGACTACTGTAAATTGTTGTGTTTTCATAATTTATTCTCCTCTTCTTGTAAGTCTGTTAAAACCATTACATTTGGATGTTTCGATAAAGCAGTTGCAGGTACGTCTTCTGTATAATCAGATGCCAGTAAACGCTCTAACACCTCACACTTAGCTTCTCCCACTGCGAGTAACAAAATGCATTTTGCCCGCATAATCGATTGAATACCCATCGTGTATGCCTGTGTTGGCACTTCGTCAATGGATGAAAAGAAACGCGCGTTAGCTTGACGAGTAGATTCTTCGAGTGTTACAAGATGTGTTAAAGAAGCAAATGACGTACCAGGCTCATTGAACCCGATATGACCATTTTGACCGATACCAAGTAATTGGAAGTCTAATGGATATTGTTGCAATAAACCTTCATAGCGAGCTGTTTCCACTAGAGGATCTACAGCTAATCCATCTGGTAAATACGATGCTAGAAATGGCTTTTGGTTCAATAAATGCTTGTTCATATAATAGGCGTAGCTTTGCTTATGAGTTGCCTCAAGCCCAACATACTCATCCAAATTAAAGCTCATACAATGTGAAAAATCAATATCTGTTTTACAGATTTTAGCATATAGTGGTTCCATTGTTCCACCAGTAGCTAGCCCAAATGTGATTGCACCATTATTTTTTGCTTCCATTATAATAGCTACTGCACGCGTATATAACTCCTCTTTTGAGGAAAACCTTTCGATTCTCACGCTATCTCCCCCTCTAAAAATGAATGCGGCGTCCATATTGCTCAATCAATGCATCATTATCGGTCTTGCCCACATTACTGCTGCCAAACACTGGTAAACTTGCACCTTGTTTATGCATAAGCTTAATAATTTCGGCAAATAATGCCTGTAATATTGTCGCTCCCAGTACAGTAGAAACAGGTGCATATTGCAATTGATCGATCGTTAAAACACCATCCCCTATTGGCACATGTGTATTTAAAACTGCATCAACGATATGCTCTAAACGCTTACCTGATGGATGGCATGATGGCTGATGTTGGTATGCCAATGATTGTAGTGATACGGTCAAAGCACCTGCTTCTTTTGCATATACCGCCATATCAATTGGCACAGGATTGCTGGCTGATGTGGAAATAATGATACACACATCTTGTGCATCAAACTGTAGCTCCTTCTTATAGGCAGCTAAAAAAGCTGGTGTCTTTTCATTTTGCGAGGACTGCCGTGCCCCTTGATGTAGCATTAATGCCTCAATGTATATTGGTTTCACAGGCACTAAGCCACCTGCTCGGTAATAACCTTCCTGTGCCAATAACATGGAATGCCCTGAGCCAAATAGTTGAATAATACCTCCATGTGCTAGACGCTTCATAATTTGTTGGGCTATATCGGTAATTTGCTCGCTTTCCTGTTGGGCAATCATCGTGATATAGTGAGTTACTTGCTGGAAATAAGTAGTCATTATCAGTCACCTTTTCATTTTAAGCTATACATAATCTGTCCAGCCTTAATAGTATGCTGCAATAGAAGCTGCTGATCCATAATTACTGCATCCGCATCATAGTCCTGTACAAGCTGTCCTTTTGTCCTTAATTTTAATTGCTGAGCTGCATTAAAGCTGGACATTTTCACAAGCTCCTCCAATGTACAATGAGTCACTTGTTGCATATTGCGTACAGCCTGATCCATTTTCAAAATACTTCCAGCTAGTGCGCCATTAGATAAATGAGCTCCTGCTTCTGTCACATGCACCATTTGCCCCCCTAAATCATAGTCACCATATGGCATTCCCTTCGCACGCATTGCATCGGTAATTAAAATAAGGCCATCTGCTCCCTTTAAACGATAAGCCATCTCCACTGCTCCTGGATGGGCATGAATAAAGTCGACAATCAACTCAGCCTTTATAGCATCCAATAGCAAAACGCCTCCAACTACACCGGGGTCTCGATGATGAAATGGACGCATTTGATTGTATAAATGGGTTCCCTGTGTTGCACCTAGTCGAACGGCTTCCTTCATCTGCTCAAATGTGGCATCTGCATGACCAATCGACACAATAACATCGCTTGCTGCAATGCTTTGCACCGCTTTAAAGCCATTTGGTTCTTCAGGTGCTAGTGTAATTTGCTTAATTTTATGGCCACTTAGTGCTTGCCATTTCGTAAACATCTCAATATCTGGCTGTACAATATAATCGAGAGGCTGTGCACCTGCACGCTTTTTGGAGACAAAAGGCCCTTCCACATGAATGCCAAGCAGCTCCGCCTCATCTGGCTGTGATTGAAACTGTGCAATATTGGCAATGGCACGCTCAATCTTCTCATAGCTTTGTGTCATCGTTGTGGCTAAAAAGCTTGTTGTGCCCTCTTTTAATAATGATTTAGCCATCACATGAAGTCCTTCATCGGAAGCATCCATTGCATCCATTTGCGCAGATCCATGAATATGCATATCAATAAAGCCTGGCAATAAAAATTTTTCTGAACCGTCTAGCTCCTCAGTAGCGTGAACCTCAATATATGGGGCAATTTGTGCAATTTTGCCATGCTTCATCCAGACATCCATTTGCTCTTCTCGACCAACTGCATTGACAACTGTAATGTTTCGAATTAATAAACTCAAGAAAAACATCTCCTCTTCTTGAACAAAGGCTGCTGCAAGGTATCCATCCGCAATCATATATTGCCTCTGTATTCCTTAGCAAACAGCCTCACTTTATCATTACTTTTTCACTGAAATAATATTCGTAGAGCCTGCTCGTTGGTAGCCTGATTTTTCCAGCTTTATTTCTTGCCCCATTAAGCCTGTAAAAATAACTGGTGTTATCATTGAAGGTACTTGATCTTGAATACGTGCAATATCCACTTTTAATAGTGCATCACCACGTTTAATTGTTTGACCATCTAAGACAAACATGTCAAAGCCCTCACCATTGAGTTTAACAGTATCTAAACCAACATGAATTAATAGCTCTAAGCCTGTGTCTGACTTTAAACCAATTGCATGCTTTGTTGGGAAAATCATCACAACCTGCCCATCAAATGGTGCATATACGGTACCATCTGCTGGACGAATGCCAAAGCCTGGACCCATGAAGCCTGCTGAAAATGCTTCATCTGGTACTTCCGCTAATGGTACTAAATCACCTGTTATCGGCATTTCAAAATCACGGATGGCTGCTGTTCCATTATCTACTGTTTCTGTTACTCCAGGTTGTTCCTGTGGCAACTGTGCGTAAGCAGGCGCTGGATTGCCCTTTCTTAGACGTTCCTTCATTGCCTCTGCTAAAAATTCAACAGATGTACCAATAATTACTTGAACATTTGTTTTACTAATACGCATCACCCCACGCGCACCAGTTTGCTTTAATGTTTTGTCATCGACCTTATTAGCATCCTGTACAGTCATTCGCAAACGCGTCGTACAGTAATCAATTTGCTTAATATTGTCCTGTCCACCTAATGCTTCAATTGTATAATAGGCACGTACATCAACATCATCAGATATAGCAGTATCTACTTCTATGTCTTCCTCATCATCGTCTTCACGCCCAGGTGTTTTTAAGTCTAATTTTTTAATTAAGAAATAGAACACCACAAAGTAAATTGCACCAAAGCCTAACCCTAATGGAATTAATAATAATGGTTTATCGGCTAGACCAAAGTTTAATAAATAGTCAATTAAGCCTGCTGAGAAGCCAAAACCATCGCGGAATCCAACAATATAAGCAAGTGCAAGTGAAATTCCTGTTAATACTGCATGAATACCATAAAGAACTGGCGATAAGAACATAAATGAAAACTCAATTGGCTCTGTTACCCCTGTTAAAAAAGCTGTTAACGCAATCGAAACAAACATTCCTCCAACGATTGGACGCTTTTCCTTTTTGGCTGCAAAATACATCGCAAGACAGGCTGCTGGTAAACCAAACATCATAATTGGGAAAAAACCTGCTTGGAAATGACCTGCTGATGGGTCGCCAGCTAAGAAGCGATGAATATCACCTTTGACAATATCACCCGCAGCATTTGTAAATTCACCAAAATCAAACCAAATAACGGTATTGATTACATGATGTAAACCAACTGGAATTAACAGACGGTTGAAGAAGCCATACATCCCAACGCCAAGTGAACCTGCGCCAATCATCCAGTTGCCGACAGCATCGATGCCACCTTGAATTGGACCCCAAACAATCGCTAAAATACTCCCCAAAATCGCCATGGTAATCGATGTTATAATCGGTACAAAGCGTCGTCCACCAAAGAATGATAACCATTCTGGAAATTTCACATTATAAAATTTGTTATACAATAAGCCCGCGGTAATACCCGCAATAATACCACCAAATACCCCCATGTTTAATGTTTCATTAACTGCCTTTAAAACAGCTATTAAAACAAGGTGAGCAATGGCCCCTGCTAATGCTGCACCACCACCACTATCATGTGCAAAACCCATAGCAATACCAATAGCAAAAATAATTGGTAAGTTCCCTAGAATAGCATCTCCAGATGCGGCCATAATACTAGCAATGTACTGTATGACTTCATTTGGTATTGCCCCAAGCATATCGTCAGAGCCTAACCGTAATAGTAAAGCCGCTGCTGGTAATGTAGCGATTGGAAACATTAGTGATTTACCAATTTTCTGTAAGAAAGAAAACATATTTTATCCCCCTTTATTTTTGGTATAGTTGTCTATACCACTCTGTTTAAAAAAAAGCGTTTTCACTAAGTTGCTTTTATTATAGGCGCAATTCAAAAAAAAATAAATACTTTTTTTATAAAAGTGACAATATTTCATCGTTTTACCCCTAAATTTCTGCTTGAAAGTGCTATCAATATCAGGTTATACCCTTATAAAATGAAGCTACCTCGTGATGTGAGATAGCTTCATTTTCTTTTATACTTTAAACTTCCTTACCTCTTCCTGTAATTCTTGGGCGTTTTCACTTAGAGCTGTCGCCACATTTGTCACTTCATTCATCGTTGCAGACTGCTCCTCCATTGCGGCTGCCACCGTATCAATATTGCTTGTGATATTTTTCGCGCCTGTGGCAATCTCTGTGACAGAGGCTGACACTTGCTCCGCACTGGCTGAAAGCTCCTCAGCCGTTGCCGATACCTCTTGAATTTGATGGGTCATTTCACCAACTGCTCCCACAATTGTTGCAAAGGACTCGCCAGCCTTGGTGATCACCACTACCCCATCCTGTACAGACGCCAGTGAATTGGTCATAGCACGTTCGACATTTTCCGTATCCTGCTGAATTTCTGTTGTAAGCATTGTAATACTATTTGCAGATGCCTTGGATTCCTCTGCCAGCTTACGCACCTCATCTGCCACAACGGCAAAGCCTTTCCCATGCTCCCCTGCACGGGCTGCTTCAATCGCTGCATTTAACGCTAACAAGTTGGTTTGCTCAGTTATATCCGTAATCACCTTCGTAATATGACCGATTTCCTCCGTTTGCTTTGCCAGCTTTTGCACCAGCTCATTGACGGTAGAGGTTGACTCATTAATCGTATCCATTTGCTTTTTGGCATCCGCAATAATTTCTGTACCATTTGTTGCTGTCTCACTCGCATAAAGGGAAGAGGTGTGAAGCTGCTGGGAAGCCTCGGCAATACGCTGAATGCCGTGTGCAGTTTCCTCCATTGCAACCGCACTTTCATTTGCTGCACCGGACGCTAGTTGTGAGCTTTCTGCCGTTTCTGTTGCCTGCCTTGTCACATCCTCGGTTGTCGCTGTCATTTCCTCGGCACTTGCAGAAAGCTCCTCAGCAGATGCACTCAATTGCTCCGCATTTGATTGGATATGTACAATTAAACCACGTAAATTATTTTTCATATTATTAAAAATAGCTGCCAGCTTGCCTAATTCATCCTTAGATGTAATCATTACATCTTCTTGTGATAAATCCCCATCACCAATTACTGCTGCACTCCCCATAAGACGTTGTAATGGATTTGTAATCGCACGACGCACATAGAACATTAGCCCTACAGCAATGGCTATACTTATCGCTAAAATAATACCAGAAACTGTACGAGCAGATGTCTGTAAAGAGGATAAAGAGGTCTTAATTTCATTGACCTGTGCTAACTGGTACTGTTCCATCTCTTCTGTAATCGTAAATGTATCTAAATTAATCTGCTGGATAGCTGTATTCAATATCGTTGTAGCCTGTACAGTATCACCTTCTTCAACAGCTGCTATGACTTTAGGCATTTCGACACTAAATTGTTCATTAGAGGTATTTAATTTCTCATGTAATTCCTTCATTTTTATAGATTTTGAAGATTCTCCTAACCTAGCAATTGACTCCGTTAGCTCCTTAGCTGTTGTAAGAAGCTTTTCTTTATTCTCAGTTGATGGACTTAAAATAAGCGAACGAACATACAGTCCTTGCTCAGTCACTTCTTGACGAATCCCTTTGATACTGAGCAGTTGTTCTATACGCCTTTCAATTGCCTCATCCGTTTGGTTCTCAATTCTATCTAAATTAATAAAATTACTACCTATAGCAATTGCTAATAACAAAATAAATGTAATAAAAGTTACATTCAATTTTTTTCCTACATTCACTATAAACCCTCCTTACTTTAAAATCCTTCAATAATAATGATTCTATAATGCTAAATTTTATGGGACCCCTTATAACAAGTAGTCTATTTCTATCTTATTAAATTATCAACTCCCACTCATTATTTACCATTATAATAAGTTGCTCATTCACTAATATATGTAATATGCACCTATTGAATTGATAGCTCTTTCAACAATAAAAGAGGAGCTATTTATAATTTTTCAAACACTACAATTATTAACTGCATCTTTGAATTTGTAGCTATGATTATGTTGATTTGCTATATTCCTTCAACTGGCTTATGCGATGTGACACGCCTCAAATCAATTACGCCCTAATACCATAGCGTCCGGATTTTTTCGAGTTCCCCAGGGGAAAACTGTCACAATCACTAGGGCTTTTATCTTGATTTAGCAGGCGCTTGGACACCCGCTTAACCCAAGTAACAACTTGCATTCATCCTGTCAGCTGCTGAAGTAAGCTAACCATTCTCGATAAGCACATCTTTCAATTTAAGTTAATTTTATTTAAAATATTCTTAATATTATACCATATATTGTCTAAATCATATACTTTTTCACTTAGCTATCTCTTGAATCTTTTTTCTACACAATCATAAACTAAAAGGCTGTCCGAAATGGTAGCACCCTTCCAGACAACCCTCTCTCCTATATAAGTGTTTACTAAAAATTTTGTATATCTGACGTTATACTTTCACAACAATTAACCTTTGCTCCTGTGGTCATCGCCTTAAATGTACTCTGTGCAACTACACAACAAAATATCATCATCCCCATTGAGACTTAGCTATAATTCATTTGTCCATTATGAAAGCCAAATCATTTTTAAATTTACACATGATAGTTTGATTTTTTATTGGCTGAGATCCTTTTATCCTAGCCCCGTATTGACTTTCTTCTGCTTACGCCGTGACATCCCGTTTTATGAAGGTTGTATAGCTAATCACAAGGAAAAGTATTGCGTAAATTGTGAGAATCGTTAATGAAAATGGCATCGTGATTCCTTCAACCATAAAATCTCCTTGCAGATACTGTGTTAAATCTGAATGTGTAAGCCAAATATATTTTACAATATCATATCTGCTCAGGAACATCACAATCATGCCGCCTGTAAAAGATAAAAACATAGTTAACCCAATGGCTAATGAGCTTGAGCGGAACACAGAGCCAACTAAAAAGGCAAATAATGTCGACATGACAAAATCTCCGCCAGACAATACATAATAGTAGGCTAAGTCTTCCCATACTGCCTTTTCAACAATTTGACCATCGACAATTTCTAATTCTACGCCTGTGCCTATGCCAAATAATAGTAAGCCAACAAACGCACTAACAACAATATTTACAGTTACTAAAAATAGACCAAACAAGAAGGTCGTTAGCAATTTTGATGTTAACACTTTCATCCGAGATATTGGGCGCGTTAGTAACATTTTGATCGTACCAGTTGAAAATTCACTCGACACAATACTAGCAGCAACAATAACTGTAAAAAGTGTGACAAGTGTTAACAGATTACTTGCGAAGGACATAAAGCTTACAAGACTTGTCTCCCTTTGACTTGGCACATCATTGGCTAAACGATATTCTGAAATAGCCGTTTGCTCTTCAAAGTAGACGCTATCTTCCTCCGTTAATTCCCCGCTAGCCAGCATCTCTTTATTCGCTTGAATGGTTTGCTGCTCTACTTCCTGCCAAGAGCCTTCATCTGCCGACTTTCCATCGTAATATTTCATAATGGCACCTGGAACGACAATCACACAAATCAGCATAGCCACCATTGCCCATGTACCTTTTTTATGCCATAACTTCATCCACTCATTTTGAATTAGCTTCAGCAATTTGTCCGCCTCCAGTCATTTCTAAGAATTGATCCTCTAATGTTTTTTGATATGGCTGTATCGCAAATAATTGTAGATTTGCTTGGACGAATTGACCAATAAAAGCGGGCACATCCTCTTTACTCATTTCCACTACATAGCCCTGCTGCTCTGCCATAAAGTTATAGTTATGCTGCGCCAAATAAGCCGCCACCTGCTCTTTGGGCTGTGCCTCCACATAGTAAAATGACGCACTTTCATTACGAATTTCACGAATATCAATCAGCTTCCCATTTTGAATAACCGCTACTCGATCACACATTAACTCAATTTCAGACAATAAGTGACTAGAAACAAAGACGGAAACACCATCCTCTGTGGCAATCTTACGAAGGTATGTACGGAATTCACGAATACCCGCAGGATCTAAGCCATTTGTCGGTTCATCTAAAATTAAAAATTTTGGCCGATGTAGCAATGCCTGTGCCAATCCAAGTCGTTGACGCATACCAAGTGAATAGGTGGATACCTTTTCATAGATACGATTTTCTAGCCCCACCTGCCTAACAACCTCTTGAATACGTTCTTTCGTTATATTTTTATGCATACGCGCAAAATGCAGTAAATTTTTATAGCCTGACATAAATTTATACATTTCTGGATTTTCAACAACCACGCCTACTTTGCTAATCGCTTCCTCATACTGCTCCTGTAGTGACAGCCCATCGATAATGACCGTGCCCTCTGTTGGATGCATTAGCCCTGTCATCATACGAATCGTTGTTGTTTTACCAGCACCATTAGCCGCATGTGCATATAGACAACCCTTTGAAACCCTTGATACACAAGGCTTTATAAAAATCTAAAGACAATTAAACACATCTATAATCACACCTAAAACGTCATTTGAACGGTATTTTACCGACAGATGGCGTTTTTAAGTGGTCTATTTATTTTCTTTGCCCAAACAAAATGAATAGGCGTAGATTGTTCTGAGAAATCATGAATTTGAAGCACAAATAATAGAATGGGTGACTGACTATTTCGTTTTGCCTGACACAGAGATAACGAACTTTCCGTTTTTCCTTTTTAATAACTACCCTATTATTTTATTTTGAGAACAGTCTTGTATGTATTGAGCTAAGATAATCACCCTTTTTTAGATTAATTTTTATTGTTTAACCTAATTTTAACCTTCGCTCTGTATACTTTATCCACGTGACAACAAAATCAATCGAAAGGAGCCACACACATGCAGCGAAAAACAAAGCCAACCCCCGTTCTGCTAGCGATAGTTGTCTTGTTCATGCAAACGCTATTTGGGAGTCTACCAGCAATGGCGATAGATGAGAATAATGCAATAAGCTCTATCGTCACACAAATGCCAACGACTTCCGCAGATAGTGCAGCCATCACACAACAGACAACGACAGCGGATAGTGCGGTGATTTATGTGAAACAAGGCACAAGTGGCAATGGCACAAGCTGGACAAATGCCTTTGGCGATTTACAATCAGCACTTGAAGAAGCATCCACTAAATTAACAGCTGTAGAAATTTGGCTAGCGCAAGGGACGTATACACCAACGAAAGAAGTTGGCGCAACAGGTGCTCGCTATGCTACCTTCCAAATGCAAAATAATGTCGCGATTTACGGAGGATTTAATGGCACAGAAACCACTGTTACAGAACGAGATTGGAAGAATCATAAAACGATTTTAAGTGGGGATATTGATAATACCCCAACGGATAATACAGGAAATGCTTATCATGTCTTTTGTCATCCAGATGGCTTGAATTTAAATGCTACAGCGATTTTAGATGGTGTGACCATTACAGGAGGAAATGCTAATTCTAGTGTAGGTGGTGGCATGTTCAATGCTAAGAGTAGCCCCACTCTAACAAATGTGACGTTTGATAGCAATACTGCATTTTCTGGAGGCGGCATGTACAATAATGTTAGTAGTAGCCCCACTCTAACAAATGTGACGTTTGATAGCAATACTGCAAGTTCTGAAGGAGGAGGCATGTTCAATAAAAATAGTAGCCCCGCTCTAACAAATGTGACGTTTGATAGTAATACTGCACATTATGGTGGTGGCATGTACAATGATAGTAGTAGACCCCCTCTCACGAATGTGACGTTTGATAGTAATACTGCACGTTTTGGTGGCAGCATGTACAATTATGATAGTAGCCCCTCTCTCACGAATGTGACGTTTGATAGCAATACCGCATCATCTCATGGAGGGGGCATGTACAATAGTGTTAGTAGTAGCCCCATCCTAACAAATGTCACAATGAGTGGCAATAAAGGCACAAACGCTATATATGGTGGCAGTGCAAACAGTAAAATTCAAAATAGTATTATCGTAGGTAATGATGGCAACTCAGTACTTACTTACTATAGTGGTACGATTGAAAATAGCTTATTGGATGTAAAGGAAGGTGGGAAAGTTCTAGCTAAGTTCCATCAGTCAATAGCAGATATACAACCAGACACGTATACACCAGAAGCTATCTTTATTGACCCAAGTCAGCGAAATTACCAATTACGAGCAGGGTCGCCAGCGATTAATAAAGGAAACGATGCGCTCAATACACAATCGACTGACCTTTTAGGCAATCCACGTAGGCAAGGTAGTTTCATAGATTTAGGGGCATATGAGTCAGAGTTTGCGTACCATGTGATGTACGAAAGAAATGGCGCAATAGGTGATACACCCGTGGATAACATGACTTATAAACAAGGCGGTACTGTAACCGTACAAAATCGTGGCAACTTAGCAAGAACAGGTTTTACATTTACAGGCTGGAATACACAAGCAGATGGTCAAGGACAGGACTATGCTGAAAATGCCTCTTTCACAATGCGCGCACACAATCAGACATTCTATGCCCAGTGGGCAGCGAACACCTACCCTGTAACCTTTGAATCAAATGGTGGGAGTACCATCACAGCGCAACAAGTACCATACAATACACAGGCAAGTGAACCCACGCCCCCAAGCAAACAAGGGCATACATTTGTTGGGTGGTATAAGGATGCCGCATTGACACAGGCATGGCATTTTACGACAGATGTTGTGACAGAAGCTATCACGTTGTATGCGAAGTGGACAGCGAACCCACCCGCAACAGGTGGAGGCAGTCAGCCATCACCGCCACCTGTGTCGACTGATAATGACTACTCGCCACCGAGAAAAGTGACCATCACCTTGCAGACAAATGGAGGAACAATTTTAAAACCAATTGAAATCACCTATAACACAAAAATAAGTCATGTACCTAGCCCAACAAGAGCAGGCTATCGCTTTGACGGTTGGTATCAAGATGAAGCACTCACAAAGCCGTTGACAGAGGAAACGGTTGTGCGAGAAAGTACGCTTTATGCGAAATGGACGGCATTACCTGTGGAAGAGCCGCAGCAGCCAGAAGAACCACAACCCTCCAAGCCCATCGTGACATTTCGTGATGTAGAAAGACATTGGGCAAAAGAAATGATTGAGGAATTAACAGCACTCGGCATTATCCAAGGCTATGAGGACGGGTCTTTCCGTCCAAACGCACCGATTAGCCGTATGCATGTGGCAGTGTTATTGACGAGAGCCTTTTCACTCGAAACCGTAAGAACCGCTGAGGATTTCTCAGATGTACCAAAGAACCATCCTTATTATGAGGCAATTGCCATATTACAACAAGCAGGCATTGTAGATGGCTCAAATGGTGCGTTTCATCCAACCGAAAATATGACAAGAGCACAATTAGCGAAAGTCCTTGTGGGCGTACTAGGGCTAACACCACAAGGCACAAGTTCATTTAAAGATGTAGATAGCCAACATTGGAGTGCAGGCTATATTGCGGTGTTAGAGCGTGAAGGTATTGCATTAGGCGATAATGGCAATTTCCGCCTAAATGAACCTGTTACAAGAGCGCAGTTTGTTGCTTTTTTATATCGGATTATGCAAATGGAAAGATAATTATTTTATTAAAAAACCTGAACTATTATCGTCACATGTTCAAGTGATGTGATGGTATAAATAGGTAAATCAGCAAGAACAGCACATTGTGGTCAGCGAAGCGAACAGACCACAATGTGCTGTTTTCTGCTGGGCAGGGCTTGCCCTGCCCCAGTGTCAGCCCCTCGTATCTAACAGGGGGGTACAAATACAACAAAAAACAGTTCCTGACAACTGCTCACGCTAGATGGCGCAAGGATTTTGGAGGTATAAAGCAGATGTCAACTATACCTCATTTAGTTGACATCTTTGAATATCTATGAATAAATATACATGATATCGAAAATGAAAGGAAAAGCAACTTGCATACGATGCTTTGCAAAATGAACAAGTGCCATATTTCCACTTGTTAGGCATTTTCAATCAAGTCAACAGATTGTTTATTTGTCTATTAAAAATAGCCTTTTTCTCTTAGTGAGGTAAATTGATTACTTGTTACGATTAAATGTCGATTAATTCCACACCCAGTATTTCACCTGCTTGTTGTAAACGTTTTGTTACCCTAATATCTTCTGGGCTTGACGTACAATTAGCACTCACATGGTTATGTGCCACGATGATGGATGCCCCATTTTACATAATCGCTGTTTTAAAAACTTCTTTCATTTTTCTCAATTTTTGAAAATTATGCAGTAAATATCTTTAATAATTGACGATAATATTCATAGAAGAAGATATGAATATCTCAAGAAAGGAAGTATGATAACATTGAATGTAAATTCTCTTTCTACAGAAAATATACTTTTCACACAAAAACTCCTTCAAGAATTGTCTGAAAACAAAAAATTAAATTTATCAGAAGAACAAAAAACTGCTTTCAAAAATGTATTAACAGATACTCTTTTTAATAGTTCAAATATAAAAAACTTATCTGATATACAAAAACAGTTGTTATTAAAAGAACCTAAGGTATCAAATATATTAGACTTGTACACTGAGAATGGTTTTCTAAATCTATTTGAAACTAAATTAGATAAGGACAGTAATTTATCCACTGTACAGAAGCAACTAATAAATAGTATTGGTTTAACAAGTGAAGGTTCTATCTCGTCCTCAACTAACACTCTTATTGATGCTATAACAAATTCTACATTGAAACAAAATAAAGTAACGGATAAGACACAAGTTGGAAACAACAACGCTGTTAAAGCTAAGGCAAAATTTTCATATCAGCAACAAATCCCGATAAGCATACTTACAAATATGGGAGGTATGGCTTCCAGAATCGAACAAATTAGAACTAATTTCTTTGCATAGTACTTATCCTCTTTGTCTTTGAAGAATCAGAAATTTAACTATCTTCTTCTACTTAAAGTGGCAGTATAACATCGCCCTTTAAAACTTAATACTCTATTTAAGGTCTTGGCACACACTTCTCAATCCGTTTTGTCAACAATCTGGACAGCAAGTACCTGTGTGGGTAACAGTCAAATATTTAGATGAAATCACAAAAGCAACCCAGCTTTCACAATATGAATTAACCTTAGAAAAAGATGCAAATTGGATGATTGTGAAATAAATACATTTGGTTACATCATTTATGTTGTAATGTGATTCACTAAAACACCTAACAAGCACTATCATTGTACTTGTTAGGTGTTTACAATTTTTCTTCAATGAAATACAGATATTCATTATTTATCTTGCGTTTTTGGCACATATTTATTTAGATATCTAGCACCATGATAAGCGGCTAATTCTATATTATTTACTTTTTCAGCAGTATCAAAAATTTTTTGTATATGTTTGACGTTTTGTTCATCAATCACGATATTGCCATCCTTATCCCTTTTATAACCTAATGGTAAATTATTCATGGCTCTATCTCCTTTTCATTTATTTTTATTAGTTCAATTGTAAATGATTCCTTATTTGCATACTAGAAATAACCTCTTTCTTTTAGCGAGGTAAATTTGTTGCTTGTTACGATTAAATGGTCGATTAATTCCACACTCAGTATTTCACCTGCTTGTTGTAAACGTTTTGTTACCCTAATATCTTCTGGGCTTGACGTACAATTAGCACTCACATGGTTATGTGCCACGAGGATAGATGCCGCATTTTGCATAATCACTATTTTAAAGACTTCTCTTGGTGATGTTAGGTTCATATCCAATGTTCCAATATGACAACAATTTAAAAATAATAGCTTGTTTTGAGTGGATAGACAAGCAGCTAATAATATTTTCCTATCCTCATTATCAATGTATTTTATCGCAATACTTGCAAAATCTTCTGGACTTCTGATTTGGTACTCGTTTAAATGTTCTGTAAGATATTTCTTTAGTAACTTGCCTCTTTCTGCCCTTAATCGAATAATTTCATAGATAGGTTAAATGTTTTTTCCTCATTTACCTTAAAAAATAACCTTATTATTTACATTTAAGAAAAATAATTGTTGAAGGTTATGAAGGGAAACCACTGACACCTTTGCAATAGTGAAGGGAGGTGAATGCATGGAACGTATACGTACCAAGTGGCAAGTGTGTTGTACGTTTAATAGTTTCTGTAAGTGAATATTGAAGAATGAAGTTGTCGATATCTATTACCAAAGGCGTAAATAGTAATCACAAGAAACAGCCTATTCTGATCTCACACTACAAAAAAATCAACTTTATATGCTAGACAACTATGACTATAAAAAAACTTTATTAGAATACATACCTCTAATTAATAAAGATTTATTAAAATATATTGTTGAAAAATCACGGTTTCAGTCGTATTTTGTCGGTAAATAAAAACTAATTTACTATTTATTTTTTTGGATAATAATGTATTATATGTATTAAGGTATTATAAAATTGCCTTAAAAATACAAAAGGAGACATAATTATGAAAAAAGTAACAGCAATCTTGTCAGCATTATTTGCCGTATTTATTGTATTTGGGATGATGGAGAAAGCATCAGCATCTGAGTTAGACCAAGAATTAAAGGAAGATTTGCCTTCTAATTTTTTTACAGAAACTTCAATTATTGATGAACATGAACATGAATATGAACACGAACATGATACTTTTGCACATGATAGTGTAATTAAAAGTGAACAAATTACACCTTTTGTTGTGTGTAACCATGTTGGTACTCTAAAACAAACAAAATATATTGGCATTCATAGCAAATGTGGAGGACCTTTATACTATGTATATTGTAAGCCATGTGGTAAATTTACAGGTAAAACCATCTGTCTATGTCCTTAATAGATTCTCATTACGTATAGTATAGCTACTTGCACTACACTTTTACAATTGGCACACTATAATTATAGTGTGTCAATTGTACATTTCCTTCCCCCTGACAAAACAAGTGTGTATTTCAATCTTTCCGTATGTTTGTTATTAAAAGTTTTAAAAAAATAAGAGTTATTGTATTGATATTTTGAAAAAAATATTGTAGTTTCACATGAAATATATCAAATTCTCTTCAATGGTACGGAATGTGAGGTGGATTGTAGTGACGAGTTACATAAAGCTATGGGGAAGTTATAATGAATCTAATGTCAATCGTTCTTAGTTGTACCATGAAAAAATTTATTCGGAGGATTTATATGAACATTAATAATCTTAATACATTAAATACTTTTACAAATAACAAAATGAATAATGTTGTAGTCACTGTTCCAATAAAGACTTCTTTATTTGCAACTGTATTTAATGATTTTTTGAAAGAAAAATCATTAATAATAACTAATTCTAACGATTTGAATTCTTCACTGAAATTACATCTTTCGGAGGATAAAGTTAATGCAACAGTTGAGCTTGAAGACAAGTATTGTTCACTATGTGGTTCTATGATTGAAGATGATGGTAGTTGTCCACTATGTATTGTACCTATGTTTATAACTGGTAACAGCAACCAAACATTTCAAAATCAACATGCTTCACAAGCAAACAATCATTATGCGGAATTTGGAAATAGAATACACAAGCCTTTTAGAAAGTAAAAAAGTGATATTACACATTTTGGGATTTATAGAAAAATTAAACAATTTATTTAAATAGGTGCTTCTTTGTGTCATTATTTAGTTCTAATCAATGTCTGTATTATTAATTACTTCAGCAAGCTTTATGTTTGGGGTATATACATTATAAAGTAATAAAAAAGCTATCTCAATTGTCTATCAAATTGGCTTTTGATGATGGTCTCTTTTATTATAAAAATATACAAGTAGAATATGATAAATTAGATTTTTTATTTCGAATTCCAAAAATTCTGCGCTATAATTTTGGCATTTTATAAAAAAATCTGTTGAAGGTTATGAAGGAGAAAATCAATGACACCCTTGGAAATGGTCATTATTCTCTTTCATTTAAAATATTTATACTATCTTGTTCTTTGACAAAGAAAGCACGAAAGAGAACATCGTGCAGTATATCAAAAAATCAGATAAGTTTTATGAATAGTCAGCTACCAAACAAGTACGCCACGACTCTCGCATGAGAATGAGTGAAATCTACTTTGTCTAACACAATCGTGGTAGATTTGTGAGCCATCACCTATCCATAAGATAATGATACTCCCCTACAGTCACTGTCCGAGCGTTCAAAGCATCACAGGCTATGAGTAGGGCTGGAAGCAATACTTGCAGAGGTTGAAATACCTGTGGAGCTGTACCAACAGCCATCTGATTTTCAATTGCTTACAATGTACATGTAAAGAGGAAAGAACATGGGAGCGTTAAAAGGGCTTGCAGAAGCAAAACACAAAGCGAAAGAAACTCGACCAACACAAGACCTTATAGACATACGACATATCCAAATTCAGCATGACTTACCTGCATTGGAGCGATTAGAAAAATATCTTCAAGACATCCAAAAACCTTACCAATTCTTGTGTGGGAATGTGACAGTTTATATTCGTTTTTTAGAGGATGGAAACGACTTATCTATGCAATTAAAACGCTACTTTTCAAGCTATAATCACTGAAATGATAGGTTACACATGATATAATAAAGATGTGATTATGGAGGATTGGAGGAACATGGTACGAGTTAGAAAAAAGTCAAAAGTTCAGCAACCACGTCAAAAAATTTGGTATGTATATGATGGCATGTGGGCTTTAGGTACAATTCATCGTATCTTAACCAATGAAAAGTACATCGGTACAAGGGCAACAACGAGTAATTAGTTATAAAATTCATGAAAATTACACCACCAGAAGAAGAATGGTTTGTAGTGGAAAACACGCATGAACCAATTATTGAAAAATCTCTCTTTGAACAAGCACAAAATTTACAAAAGCGAGATACTCGTACTGCACCATCTGAAAAGAAAGTCCACCTTTTTTCAGGTTTCCTTCGTTGTCCAGATTGCGGAATGGGCATGACAAGGAAATGCTACCGCAGACAAACAAAGTCTGGATGGAAAGAATATGCCTACTATATTTGTTCTACTTATGCAGTGAAACATAGAGGGAAATGTACTCGACATAGTATGGGTATAGAGGACATCACAGAAGCCGTATTACGGGCGATACAAGCGCAAATCGCACTTGTAGATGGATATGACCACCCTTATCAAACATCCTATTGTGCGGACAAAATCGAAACAATTAGAACAGTTCTACAAAGCGAAACAACAAGAGTTAGAAAAAATAACAGCCGTCACAGATAATCTGTATATGGATTGGAAAACTGGCGATATTACCAAAGCTGACTATTTGCGAATGAAAGCAAAATTTGAGCAGAAAGTGAATGAAGTGACACAGGTGATTACCAACCTCGAAACAGAACTGGCGACTGTTCAAAAAGGTATTGGTGTGAACCATCCCTATCTCCAAACATTTTTAAAGCATAAAAATATTCAAGCACTTGACCGAGGTTTGTTGGTTGAGCTGATTGATACAATTTATATTCATGAGAACAAAGAAATGACAATCCAATTTAATTTTGCAGACCAACATCGACATATGTTGGAATTTATTCAACAAAACAAGAAGCCAATCATGACAATGAAAAACCAAGTCATGTGATTCGCTGACTTGGTTTTCCTTCTTCGCAAATTTGTCTATATATAGATGCGCCATTAACACCAAGGAGAGCAAAAATTTCCCCTTGCTGAACAGCTAATGACAATGGGTGCACAGCCGTTTTCGTGCTATAGATTTTACCTAATCCCTCTACATCAATGGCAATTGTCATTCAGCATCCCCTCTTGTATGCTTATTGACCGTCAGTGCTTGATCGAAAAATTTTTGCGTATAGCTCTCTGGTACAATGGCTAGCCCTCGCTCCTCATCCCCTACAATAATCAGTGAATCGCCTACCTCTATTTTAAATAAATCTCTTGCCTTTTTCGGAATAACGATTTGCCCTCTCTCCCCTACAACTGCAACACCGAATAAATGCTTGCCCTTCGGTGGAATCCCTAGCCCCATATCACTTTGATAATTGACTAAGTCATCTAATGTGACCTGATATAATCGGGCTAATGCTATGCAGCTTTCGATATCAGGCGTTGATTCACCCTTCTCCCATTTCGCCACAGCCTGACGCGATACATTGATTTTTTCTGCTACGTCCTCTTGCGTATAGTGATGGTGCTTTCTTAATTCCTTTAAATTCATACATATCATCTTTTTCATCTCCTTAAACTTATTATTACGAATGGCTGCTAGATCGTCTATCAACAAACCATAACATCCATGTTAAGATTCATTGCTTTTTCGCTTTATATACTTTGACTTTCCGAAAATAGAAAAATCCCGAATAGGTCCACTTTTTTAAGTGCCCACTATTCGGGGGTTCGTTCAGGTTTGATCAAAAGGCAGTTATGGTATTTTCTGTAATGGAAATACTACGCTTTAATTAAACATTATACCAATCCTTAAAAATTCAATATTCTTAGGTTTTCTATCAGTAACGGCGGCAGTATTTTACCCTTAGAATCAAGTAACACACGTGTTTCAATCGTATCGCTATTATAAAAATGGATTGATTGACCATTCTTAAGTGGAATATCAAGTTGATTGGAATTTTTACTAATGCAGTAGAACACTTTTTTTAACCATTCGAAGTCTCGACATGTAAACGGTCCGTAAAATTCGACGGACTTTATTCCATTGATACCCTTATTTTCACTATTTGGTACCATTCGCTTGCGCATTTTCTTTTCAATTTGTGGCGTATCGACTTGCTGAAACCCTAATTGAAATGGTACTTCGTCAAAATAGGGAAGATATGCATTTTGCCACTTAGCAGAAACGTTAATTAGATTAAAGAAAAAAGGAAAACTAATTCTTTCAGGACCAGATATGCCACGGTCACTCAATAAATCAGTAGTTTCTTCAATATTATTAGTTTTGAGAAATAGTCCAATAACACCTCTGTGACCAGAATTATACTTATCAACCCAGTCTTTGATCCAACCACCACCATCTTTCGATTTAATATGGATAAATTCAAAATATTCATCTCCTATCCATAAGTTCGAAGCTTTAAACCCTTTATTTCCTTTACCTTTTGAGGGTGTATAAGGTAACCCTACCTGATTAACTTCCTCAATAAATTGAACATTTTCTTGATATTTCTGATCAACATTCACCACAATGTGGTCGATAGAAAATGGATTTATGTTAGACGTTTGTACCATACAGTTCCTCCTTATATAGTCAAAGTTGAATATGTTCCTAAAAATAAAACCGATCTAATCGGAATTATTTTCTTTATTAATTACACCAATAACACTTTCGATCAACTGACTTTGCAACTCAATTGTTTTTATCATGTGATTGATCACAATTGAGGATAGTTCAGATAATTCGCCATTCGTTGCAATTTCTTTTTGTTTCTTTCCTGCAATAATTTCTCTTTTTTCTGTGTTTAAAGTGCTCATATTGTTCTTAAGTATTGAAATTGCAGACTGATTATCTAATTGATACGCAAAACCAATCCCCGAATATAGATCTCCATTGTATTGAATAGGTGAGGATAAGGCATCTTTTATAAGGGATAGTTGATAATCTTGTCCCTTTTGGGTAATTTTGTATTCAGAACGTTGCCGATTACCTGTCATTTCAATGCTTGAAATGATGATATATCCCTCCTTTTCTAATTTTTTTATCGCATTATAAATCGAACCCGGTAATACGCCGCTCCATCGTTTGGCATCAGTATTTTCAAGTATTTGCTTCATCTCATAGCCTGACATGGGGCGTTGACTTAATAACTCCAACACCAATAATTTAATCATTTTGTCGCTCCTATATTCAACGTTGAATATATTATCATATAAACTTCCCAAGGATGTCAACACCTTCAATCCTCTTACTTTCTAGCGGAAACAGTAAGAGGATCATTTTTATTTGTTCATTCACAAATCATTGATGTAATTAAGCGTGTAAAAATGGTTGGACTAGTGCAATCGACTGGAAATATTCAGTGTCCAAATATAATTATTTTCTCTTTTAAGAATAGATAGCATATTTTTATAAACAAATACCGAGAATGTGTGAATCGTCTATCTCGATTTTCAATAAGTCTCTTGCCTTTTTCGGAATAACATTTTACCCCCTCTCACCTACAACCGCAATACCGAAAATTACTTGCCCTTCGGCGAAATCCCTAGCTCTATATTAACTCTTTATAAAGAGTGCCCAGTGCCTTTCTATAATTGATTAAATGAATGTTCTTCCACAATAACTCGTCTGAAATGGTAGATGGCAATAGTTATCCAAATGAAGTCAATTGAGGTATTATTAAACTAACTAAACAGGATCATTGACACGTGTTGTAAATTTGTGTTCAACAATTGGGTCAGTATGTATGAATAAGGTAGTGGATAAATTGCTATAAAATAAAAAATATAGGTAAAGGGGATTTAAATGTATTATGCTGATAATCGTTACAGTTATTATTTCGTTTTCTGTGTTGGGTCTTTCTGTGAGCTTTATTAATCACAAAATACAATTGTCAAAGGAAGAAGAGCTATTTGTTTCAACTGGACAACTTGTAGAAGTTAATGGTCATCAAATGCATGTTTATACAGAAGGAAAAGGAGAAGATACGCTTGTTTTTATGTCT
Source organism: Lysinibacillus macroides (assembly GCF_001281525.1). Taxonomy (GTDB): domain Bacteria; phylum Bacillota; class Bacilli; order Bacillales_A; family Planococcaceae; genus Lysinibacillus; species Lysinibacillus macroides. Next base: position 183,138 of record NZ_LGCI01000010.1, read on the forward strand.
GGTGGTGGCACGAGTTCACCTGCATTAGATTTTAAATCACTTTATTCCCTGTTAAGCGATAAATATAAAATTGTTGTTGTTGAAAAGGCAGGCTATGGATTTAGCGAAGTCACAGATACTGATCGAGATATTGATACAATTCTAGCTGAAACAAAGGAAGCTCTTTTAAAATCAGGAATGGAAGGACCCTATATTTTATTTCCTCATTCCATGTCCGGTATTGAAGCCTTGAAATGGGCACAAGACTACCCTGATGAAATAACCGCTATTATTGGATTAGATATGGCTGTTCCAGTTACATATGAAAAATTAAATATCAATATGTTCCTTATTCAATTAGGTGCTTTAGCTGCAAATACTGGCTTAACTAGGTGGATTCCAAATCTATCAGAAAGTTATGCAATAAAATATGGAAATTTAACAGATAAAGAGAAAAAGTTGTATAAAATCATCTTTTATCGAAGAACATTGACTAAAGATATGGTCAATGAAATAAATCATATAAAAGCAAATGCACAAAAAGTAAAAAAAGTCGAAATGCCCGATATTCCAATACTTTTATTTTCATCTAATGGTGAGGGAACTGGTTTTGATAACAAAACTTGGAATGGAATTCACAATGACTTTATTCGTATGATTGATAATGGGAAAGTCATTGAGTTAGATTCATCTCACTATGTTCATAGTATTGACTATGAGCGAATAGCTAAGAACTCAGAAGCGTTTATAGAAAGTTTAAAATAGCTAGTGCTTTAATAGCTCAAAAAGACATAAGCTTGAAATAGAGATGGGGAAATTTCAAAAAAAGTGCGAAGCTCGTCTATTTTAATAACATGGTAATTTTAGAACTTCCATTTGTTGTATTATAGTATGTCCATGATCCATCTGTAATGCCCAGTGTTGAAATTGTAGATTGAGTGTTTATTTCTTCACTTTCGATAACATTTTCAATCAGAATTTATGGTAATGAACCTCAATTTTATGTCCTTCTTCATCTGTTGTAGTAACATACCTATAAACAGTTGGTTCTTCGACTATTGCATTATTTATTGCAGCATATAATTCTTCATCATTAGGAGGTGTCGTTATAAGAACTTTCATACTCCTTGCAAGTTGTCTGTTGATCCTAGCTGCCTGTGCTTCTCAAAATATCGACAAAGAACATCTTGCATATATAGAAAATTTAGGCTGGACGATTCAATCATTTGATTCAACTGAGCAAGTAACACTAGCATTAGCACCTGAAACGATCGCAAACTACGAAGAAGCTACTATCACTTTTATAGAAGAGTATATCGGGAAAGAAGTAACTATAACAAGCTATACATTAAAGGAAAAAGATCCTGAAAACGATCAGCTCCTTGTATACATCTATGAGCATCAAGGAGAAATCATTGGCACTATCGGAAAAATACAGAATGCTACACCAGGTATATTTAACCCTGCCAATAAAGCAGGGCTAGAAATACAATTTTTTTAAAAAAGGGTGCAGGAATGAAAAAATTGGTATTACCCACTTTGCTTATTGCTTTTTTGAATGGCTTCTTGGTAATCTAGCGGGAAAAGTGATTATGGTCGGAGAACAATACGCCATGATGCCACGAGTGGAGCGAAGATAATATTGACATAAAAAGCTTGGGTTCTTCAGATATAAACGAATTAGCGGATGAATTTCCAATGTTAGAGGTAGAAAAAGAGGTAAGTTTAAAGTTTAACATTGACCAAAATCCTTTGTCTATTACTGTGATTCAATAGCATGAGGACGGTTCAAGTGATGTTGTTGAAATGGACAATCATCAACTAACAATGCCAACGAAAGAAGGCTATTATATTTATGAACTTTAAACAATAAAAGAATCTTTTATTTTTGATGTTGATGTCAAGTAAACTGCCGTAATTGCCAGGGTAGTAATAATTTATTGTGAATAGTTATATATAGAAGCTAGGGCTGACCAAAAGTATGATCTTTTTGGTCAGCCCTTTAAAATGTTGCGTTAGAAGGAACTTTAATCAGCACATAGCGCGATGTCCACATCTCTGTACTAACAATTAAACGCTCACCATTTTTTTCAAAGAAAAGACCGCTACCATTCTTCTCGTTGAATTCCCATCCATTACGACTAATGAATTGCTTGATCGTTTCATCTGCTGCTAACATACCCTTTTCAGGATTCTTTGTCATATACCAAGTTACATTGGAATTAGTTCCGATTTCTACAATCTTTTGGTTGGATGTCTTTAGTTTTTGAAGCGCTTCTTTTGATGTTAGAGCATCTAGTGGAAGCGCAGGGTAATACCATTTATTAACAAACCCTAAGGTTATAACACCCACTATAAGAATTAGTAGCACTACCCCAACTTTTTTCAACTTCACTCACCCCATTGTTTCTATTTCAAATCACGCCATATTATTACCTTCTTTTCTAAAAACCAAAAAGCCATTGTTAGCATCAATAAGAACAACGGTATAAAACCAATAGATTGCCAAGCATTATTTGCACCCCAAAAATAAGCTGCAACAGGTATGCATGTAATTGTACTAATAAGCATAAATATCCATGAACACTTCACAACGGCTAAAACAAGGGCAAAAATAGCAACAACGAAAGACATACTCCACAGTAATAGCATATATAGTCCTCCTCTCATCAGTTATTTAAAAGCCCAATAAACGCAGGAAAAACTTGATGTTTTAATACATAGTATAAGGAATCTGTATACAAAAGCCCTCTTTCAGCCGAAATATCATTCTTTAATCCAAGAATTCCGCTTGATAAATCACTTCAAGTTTAAATAAAGGTTCTTCCCTCTGCATGATTTTTTGTGGATACACTAGGCTTCTTTAATGATAGTTATTTTAGCAGTATCGTCGTACGTATACCTGACTCTGTTGTAAACTGAAATTTTTCTGCTGGCTGTTCTTCTTCATTACAGTTAATAAAAAAGATAGCAACAACTTCACAAGTGATATTCTTGTCATAATGATTTCCATGAGTTCTATTGATCCTTCATACAAATCAGACATAATTTTTGTTAAAATATTACAAATTTAACTTTTTTCAAAAGATAACTTCACTACATTTAGCAAATTGACTATCTATTTATGCGTCCTTGTCAATAAATTTAAAAAATTCAATTGTTATTTATTTTAAAGCATTATACGATGTTTGTAGACATCGATGTACTAAATCAAAGGAGATTTTTATTTATAGATGAAAATTGAACAAATGCCAAATCTGAATACTATATTTATGCGAAGAACTGGTGCTTATGGTATTGAAAATACAAAATTAATGGCATCTTTTAAAAAATGGCTAGTATCTAATGATCTTTTACATGATGACTCTGTTATTTTAGGTATTGCACAAGATCATCCATTATTCATAAAGCCTGAAGATTGTCGTTATGATGTAGCGCTTATCGTATTAGATGCTAATAGAATTAGTGATACAAATATTATGAATGGCCTATTGAGACTCCCACAGCTAAAACAATGGGATTCTTGAGTGACTAAGCGTTCGCAGTCCATTTCTGTTTTAAACAGTCCTCAAGATGAGGGTATCTCATTACCCCTCATAGGGCAGAACATCTAGTTCCCTATGCTGATTGACTTTTACCATCAACCACAGGTGCAAAGCGAATATTCATAGCACCAATTATATCTCTATGCTTCTCGAATCCACATTTACACTTGTATTTTCTATCTTGTGCCTTGTTCTTCTCTGAACATTTCGGGCATGTTTGACTTGTATATGCAGGATTTACGTATTCAACTTTAATTCCTTCTAACCTTGCTTTGTATTCAATAAATTGAGATAGTCGATAGAATGACCATGTATGCAAATTCTTTTCGTTTTTACGACTGGTTCTTGTCGTCTGTCTAATATTCGCTAATTGTTCTAAACGAATGACAGAAATTTTATTCTCTTTCGCAAAATCAACAATTGCACGACTCGCTTTATGGTCTTGGTCTTGCATCCAACGTTGTTCCTTGTTGTTCAACTTACAAATAGCAGTTACCTTTTTCTTTTCCCCTAATTCTTTACGAACTGAACGGAATTTTCTTTTCTTGAATTTGTTTTGTCTGCCATTACCAAAAAATCGTACCTTCTCATCGTCTGTTACAGCAACAGCAGGTACTTTTAGTCCTAAATCAACACCCATTACTCTTACTCCTGGTTTTTGAACAGTAGGAATGGTCACAGAAATTTGTGCTATCCATTTATCCGACTTTTTTGTGATACGCAGTGTGCCTAACTTATGTTTAAGCAAATCAAGATTTCGGTGACCTTTATCAACCAATAAAGCACGAATAGGCGTTTTCTTGGTTTTGCCGTCAGTCATGATAGGCAAGGAGATATGAGTGGAATCAAAAGAGTAGTTTTGATTGTTCCAGATGCACATAGGCTTCTTTAGAACTGGAACTGTTTCGAATTTTGTTTTTTTCGCCTTCCTGAAAACACTTTTTGCCTCTTTAATTGCTTGGTTTTTTACTGCACTTGGCAAAGATACATGAAGGTTTTTACTTGTTTTCTTAGTGCTTTTCTTTTCTTTTACCATTTCAAATACAAGGTCATTGATTGTTGAAATGTATATTTTACTCATTTCAGTTAAAGTCAAAGCCTGTTCTTTTGTAGGCAACAATTTTATTTTGACAGTGATTGGTTGCGACATGATTTCACCCCCTTGTTTTCTGTTGCTCTACATAGCGTTTGATGGTTTGACTCGATACATTTCCAGCGGTAGAAACAAAATAAGAACGTGTCCATAAACTTGGCAAGTGTTGTAGGTGAGGAAATTCTTCACGCAACTGTTTAGATGTCACTCCTTTGATTTTTGCCATGATGTTTGCAGGACTTAATGTAGGTAGTGCATTTAGAAATAGGTGGGCATGGTCTTTGTCACATTCTAAGGCTACCACTTTTATTTTTAAAGATTCACATATTTCGTGTACCATTTCTTTAAATCTCTGTTCTATTTTGTCATCAAGAAATATCTTTCTTCTGTATCGAGGGCAAAACACAAAATGATAATTAATCAATGATACGGTTGTATTTGTTCTTCTGTATTCTTCCATAACCAAATTGTATCAATTAACAAAATAAACTGCAACAAATGTATAAAAATATAGTTAGTGAAAATTTCGGTCAATTGAGATAGCAAAAGCTATCCCTTGACCGACCTCACTATCATCCCATATCTAAAGACGATGGGCTTTCCCGTTCGGTAAATCTGTAAAGTTTGATATCGAGGGACAAGTGACAGGGTTCACTACCAATACGCTGTTATTGCTTAAAGAGGTGGAAAATTGTGTAGTTGTAGATATGCAATTTAAAAATAATGTATAGAAAAGCGTTAATTATTGCAAATCAGCGCTCTTTTCATTATTTTCTGTAAAATAAAGAGAAGAGTTATCATAATTTCTATCAAAACAGTCTTAATACAGTAGGATTATAATGATATGCCGTTTTTTAAGTACCTCAACTTGTTACTTGGCTTGTATTAAATATTTTATAGAACACTTTAGGATTTGGAAACAAAAATGCAAACTACTGAAATTGAACAAATACAATATTTATTATACAATGTAATTACTCAATCTGACCGCTCGAAAGAATAGATGTTGGGAGGGGAAACATTGAAACAATATGTAAAGTTTTTCATAGTCATAGGTACAATATCAGCAACCCTATTAACCGCTTGTAGCAGCAATGAACAGCAGGCTGAGCTCGACGCAGATTTAGTAGCAGAAGGTGAAAAAATTGCAAAATCTAGCTGTATCGGCTGCCATGCTGCTGATTTATCAGGCGATATGGGACCGAATTTACGTCAGCTAAAGCTATCAAAAGAGGAAATTGTGGAAGTGCTTGAAAAAGGGAGAGGCTCCATGCCACCAGCCACTGCAAAGGGGCATGAAGAAGCAGTTGCTGAGTATTTGTTGTCATTACAATAGTAAAAAAGGCTGATGGGAAATTAAAGTGTACCCTTTGTAAAGGACATTTTGAAAAAGAGCTAGGCAACTTGTTGAAGTTGCTGTCTGTATTTTGCAGGCGGCAGCTTCTTTAAGTTCCATTGCCCACGATAATGATTGTAGTACGTCATATAATTTTTAATTTCTCGTTTTACTTCTTCTAGCGTTTCACACGCTTTGATGTTTGTTTCATCTTTAAAATGCCCAAAGAAAGATTCTTGTGGCGCGTTATCCCAACAATTTCCTCGACGTGACATGGACTGTCCTAAGCCCATTTTCTTCACCAATGCTTGGTAAATCGGGCTTGTATAATGAAATCCTTGATCGGAATGGATAAAGGCATCTTCTGCTAAATGTGCATGTTTTTTTAATTGCTTCAATGTGGTCAGAGCGATGTCCAGGTGTAAAGAAGGCGACACCTCATATGCTAGAATTTCGTTCGTCTCAGCGTCTTTAATCGTTGATAAATAAGCACGCTTGCCGTTTTTATATGTTAAATACGTGATATCTGTTAATAACACTTTCCCTGCTACACCTTGTTTAAAGTTGCGTTGTAGTTCGTTCGCGCAAGTGCGATGTTCTTTCGTCGCTTTCGCCATACGTCGGGCTGGATTGGCCTTGCGAATCGGACAAATGATGTCGAACTTCTTCATAATGCGGCGAATTCGCTTTAAGTTATAGGTAATCCCATATTGATTTTGGAGCGTCATTTTAATTTGGCGTGCCCCTTTTTTACGTCCACGGAAGTGATACGCCTTTAAAATAATGGCTTTCACTACTTCATCTGCTTCATCTTGGTTTGCACGATTTTGCGCTGATTTTTCGTTAAAATAATTGTAGAACCCTGAACGAGATACGCCCATTACTTCACATAAATAGCTCACCATGCGCTTTAATTTATACTTTTGAAGTGTCTGTTCAATTAATTCGAATTTTAGTTTCGCTTCGATTGTGATTTCTTCTTCAACATCTGCCTTTCGAGTAGATCGAGCTTTTTTAGACATTCATTTTCTGCACGTAATAGCTGGTTTTTGGCTTCTAAGCGGGCAATCTTTTCCTCCAAACTTCCCTCTTTTTGTGAGGGACGTCCCGAATTTGTCTTTCGTGTATCTTGTAAGCCTTCCACACCGGTTTGTCGATAAACTGCACGCCAACGTTTTCCGGCAGAGCTAATTCGTTGTAAACCAATTAATTCTACATTTAGACCTGCCTCTTCGAAAATTTCTCTTGGTAATTTTCCTTTGTCATTTTCAGCGATGAAATGACGTTTGAATTCATCTGTATACGTAATCGCTTTCTCGCTAACTGCTTGTACATTTGGATTACGTTTTAGCTGTTTCTGTTCTTCTTTTGTAAATAATTGTTTGGTCATCTCTCATCCGCTCCAACATCTTTTTTCTCATTATAAAGAAAAATACCCTATACGATAGTCTTTTTTCAAAGTGTCTATCGTATAGGGTACATTTTAAATTTACTTTCCTATCAGCCTTTCTTCATTTTATTCCGTTACTTCAAAATACATACGCAATGCAGGGATACCTGTTCCAGGATGATCATCGCGATATGTTAATTGTGGGTTTAAATATAGATTGGGTTGAATTTGCTGCCCTTTATAGATGGAAGGGTAAATGTCAATGGCGCGATGGCCTGTATCACCCGTTGCCACTAAAGGAAGCTTAATCGTTCCTTGACTATTAAATCCGCAAATATACCCAACATATGAATTGTCATATGTTACGGCTAAAGCATTGTCAAATTCAGTCCAGCCTGAGCCTTTAATTTCTACAACAAATTTCGTACCAACAGGACCAGAGGATGGTGTAATCGACACAATGGATGGTAAAATGCGAAGCGCTGTTTGCCCATACACCTCATCCTTTACTTTCACATCAATTAGATGAGGTAGTCCGCCTAGATCATCAGGAATAGCAAATGTGTATGTTAAGCTTCCCTCTGCATCTGTCTTTAAACTTTTCTCCAATGTGTTGACTTTTTCACCATAGCCGGCAGCGGATACACGGTTACCAACCATCGTATGCCAATCTATTGATACATTTTCGTTTTTTGGTAGCCCATTAGCAGTTAATGTGACTTCTTCTCCAACGATACCTTCCTCTTTATTTAATGAAACCGTAACTCCCTTTTTATTTTTTGGTGGATCTAATTCAATACCCCCACCTGCTGCAGTAGGCGCTTCCTCCACATAGCTCTCAACGGTAATTGGCTGTTCATTTGTTACATTAAATGTAAAATTTTCTGTATGGATATAATTAATGGCTGATTCTGAGCGATTTAAATAAGGCGAGCCAGATGAGCCACTTTCAATTGTAATCGAATGATCGCCTTTATTGCCTGTAGCACGAATGACAGCGGTAGCCGAGCCTTTTGTCGAAACGCCTGTAATCATCCCTGTATATTTATTATCATAATTCAGGTGCCATAAGCTACCATACATTTTCCAGCTTAAGCCTTCACCTTTAATGGTAATTTCTGTTCCAATAGGGCCAGATTCAGGACTCATCGTAAAGACTGTTTCCACAAAGTAATTTGCTTTTGCTACAACTGTATCTTTTTGGTGAATTAAAATATCATGGTCATCACCAAAGCCTTGCGGAATTGTAATGGTGCCTTCCCATTTTCCATTGCTATCTGCTTGTGCCGTTAAAAGCTCTTGATCATTTGGCTCATATGTAGTACCGATAAAGGAGTAATTTTCCTCCATCTCATATTTGCCGATCATATCCGTCCAAACAACTGTTAACGGCTCATTCGGCATTAATGACTCCGCGGTAAGCTTTACTTCATCACCAATACGACCTTTATCTGCACTAAGATTTAATGTACCCTGTAATGCAACCTCTTTTTGCTGGGTGTCCTTTTTATCGCCAGTACTTTTCTCCTCTTTATCACTACAGCCGACTAGCAACAGCAGTAGCAATGCTGAAAATACAATCGTATACCTTTTCATCATAGGCTTACTCACTGTGCAGAACTTGCAATAATTGTTAATTTAGAAGGCGCTACATTAAATGGCTCATAAGAATATTCCTTGCCATCAACTTCAGCAACATATTTATAATCTAATGTACCAGTAGGGAAATCTTCTGGAATTGTCCAGCCAACTGTATAAAGCTCTGTTGCTTCCTCACCGTGTGGTCCTCGTGCCATTTCCATTTCTTCCCCATTACCTAACACAACTTTCACTTTCGCGTCACCAATAGCCTCATTTGTTTTTAAATCGGTTACATTAGCACGGAATACAAGACGATGTCCTTGCTCAAAGCGACTATTTACAATACAAACTGCATCTTCAACAAGATGAGAGTTAATTGTATCACCTGTAACAGCGATATAGCTCACCTCTTCCTCCTCTGTAGCTGAACAGCCAACTAACAATGCTGCTGCCATAACAGAACTGCCAATAAAAGTAAAAATACGCTTTCTAAACATTGGAAATTCCTCCCTTTTAAAATATTATTTATCTATTTTGTATGTCTTTGATGAGCAAAATGGTAAATAGGATACAATTCAATTATCCTACTTTTCAGAATAATAAGTCAATGGAATTTTAGAATATTATAGCGAAGAAAGTAATTTGATGACGAATGAAGGGTGATGCTGAATTAATAAGAAGTTTTATAATCAATCTATGTTGAGCTTTGAATGTAAATGATACAAGCCACTCTATTATTTTTTCAAAATCAAAAAACAATCATTACTATGAATGGGAAAATAGGCGCAAAACCAATATTTTGCCAAGCATTATTTGCTTCCAAAATAAAATACAAGGGGTAGGGATGTTAGTGTACTGCTCAGCCTCTATACTCCTGAACGCTTAACGATTGTCCATAATAAAGGAAAAAAGTGCAATAACAACGGAAAAGCTCTAACATAAGAGCATTCCTATTCCACCCTCAGTATCTAACGCAAACAATTGGCTATGCTCAAATAAAGTAGCGATGTTTTAGGCTCCCAAAGCTAAATTGGATGACTTTCCATTTACTATTCTTGATACTAAAATCACAATAAAATGCCTGCTTTACTTTTCGAATTGCTGTAAAATATGCAGTATTCTCGTTTTTGCAGCATAGCCTACTAAATTTCCGTATTGACGGTCTTTGGCTGCACGTGCCCCAAACTCAGCAATCCAATCTCGTCGTCCAGATTTATCTGCCTCTGTTTCATACATAGTAAAATTAGCCGAAACATACACGGGAGCATGTTGTTTGATATAATTAGTAGCCTTTTCATAATCAAATGTTAAGGTTACCACTTCCTTAAACGTAATTTCACCAGCTTTATAAAGCCTTGTTGCGACTTCCTTCACCTCATCAAATGTGGCATTTTGCATATTATATGTTTGTGCAAGTTCTTCCCAAATATTTGTAACAATAGATTGTGAATCGTTTATTTTTGGTACTGTAAATAAAGTGATTTGAGCCTCTGCCTTCCCACGATTACTTACTTGATTCCAAGAATTGAGCTGTGTAGAACCAATTGCCCCTATCATCTTGTTATCCATCCCTTCATCCTATATTTAATCATCCTTAAATTGCCCTTGTATACGCATTAATCGTTGAATTAAACATGTTTTGCCTAAATAACTTAGCATGTTTAGGATTTCCTAACCCCTGACGTAAATCCATCATGCCTAGCTCACCCATTCTATTCAGTAACGGAACTAGCCAACTCTCACTTGACGTCCCATTTAACATATGTATTTGACCAGATGATAATTTGGAAACTTTACTTGCATCAATCGGTTCAGTGACATTTTTTAGCGCATCCATAAATCCTTTCATATCATTTCTATACCCGATGACTTTCCCATTTTCATCTTTTATATCTACCTTAAATCCCTTGTATCCATATGCACCTCTAAGCATAAATAACTGCATACTAACAGCTAGTTCCCTAGTCATTTCCATCAACATTCTCCTCCTTTCACACCATCTATCATTTTGTTACTGTAAACTATGAAAATTATTTTTTCCTTTTCTTATATTTAGTATCGGCTCCCTCCATCAAATCTAAAGTAAATAACCAATAATGAAAATCAATATATATTATGGGATATATAGGAATATAATCCTTGATATATAGAAAACATACTAATCATATATCCCCCATTCAAACAAAAAATAATGATTATCAGATTGCCCAAATATGTAATCATATGTATAGCCCTTTTTTAATTGAATAGCTTCAATGTGATTCAATCTAGTGAAAAGCTCTTTAACAATTGATTCTGTTACATCCAGATAGGCTAATTCATTTTTAAATCTCCATCTAAACTCATCTTTGTTTACTAACTCAAGACAAATATATTTTTTGGGATAATATTCATTAATCCAGCCATCTGCTAACGCTTTTATCCATTGTTCATCTGAAGGGTCTGGATCATCATTTATATCCCATTCCTCTCCATCGAATAGTTCTTTTTTAAATATTGCAGAAAATGCCTCTTGAATATGATCAAATTGACTTTTTTCCGCAAATATTAAATCCACTTGCATTACGTATTTATCTCTGAATTCATATACATCAAAAGATAAATTTGATAACCTTACATTTGCAATTTGTCTAGCAAATGAATTGTGATCATCAAGCAACTTTTGAATTTCCTTATTAATCATATAATTTCCATTCCTTTATTCTACTTTTCTTCCATTAAAACAATAGTATAACAAACCATATTATTTAGATAACGATTCTCCTTTCATCATTGTATATAAAATTTGCTTATATTTTTAGATATTCACTAATTAATGGCTCTACTTACGTCTTCACAAGTATTAATTTGTAGAATTAAAAAAAGACCAGCCTCAAAATTAATTGAGTACCGGTCTTGGCTTTATACTTACTTTAATATATTTATCATAGAAGCGCTTGAGCAAGGTTACCATCTGCTCACATGTTCATGACTCACTAAAAAAATTCATACTTTTCCCATTACACCATATGCCCTACTACCTTTACTTTTAAGCGTGTGGCATTTTCTGGATGATAGGCAAGTGGCGTTTCCTCTACCTCTACAAGCTCAATTGACTTCTCTATTGCACCTGCTAAGACAGCTTGTTTAACGGCTTTGCCTTGGGCATCCTTTAAAGAATCCTCACGAGACTCTCTTGCGTAAATATAAATTTGCTCGTATTGACCGCTAATTTGAGCAATGGATGCACCAATGGCATTAGCTACACCGCCATATTCCGATTTTACAATATGGGAAACGCCTCGAATTTTTTCAGGCACAATCACAGCGCCACCGCCGACTAACACCAGTGACACATCCTCTGAGGAGGTTTTCATTTTATCAATAGCCTGCTCCAGTAAAGCAGCAATTTCCTTTTGTACATCCTTCGCAAAGGCTTCATCAATATGTGCTACTAATTGAGGATCACCAACGTCTGCCAAGCCTAGACGTACAGCTATATCTGTTGTTGTTAATGTGGAGCCGCCGAAAACAAGTGCCTCCTCGTTAATGCGATAGCCAACACTATCTGGTCCTACCGTAATGTTATCATTCTGTACACGTACAATACTGCCACCACCAAGACCAACCGAAATAATATCAGGCATTCTAAAGTTTGTACGAATATCCCCTACCTCCACGGCAACAGAGGACTCTCGTGGAAAGCCATCCTGTAATACACCAATATCGGACGTTGTGCCACCAACATCTAACACCATTGTATTTTGAATTTGGGATAAATACGACGCACCACGTATACTATTTGTTGGACCACAGGCAATTGTTAAAATCGGGAATTGCTTGGCATAATCAATGGACATTAATGTGCCATCATTTTGACAGAGGTAGACCTCTACATTTGAAATTCCCTCCGCTTGTAGTGCTTGCACAAAGCCCTGTGTCGTTGTATCAATTACCTTACACAAAGCAGCATTTAAAATTGTTGCATTTTCACGCTCAATTAAGCCAACAGAGCCAATTAATGAAGAGCAGGAAATAGGAAAGTCCTTACCATATACCTCCTGTATCCATTGGCGAACCTGTAATTCTTGGTCATTTTTAATAGAAGAAAAGACACCCACAATCGCAATTGACTCTACTTGATCGTGCCATTCTGCTAATAGCTTTGTAATTTCCTCCTTATCAAGTCCACTTAATAATTGACCATCATATTCATAGCCACCATGTGCAATCGCATACTGCCCTGATAATGTATCAATCATATCCTTTGGCCATGCTGTATAAGGAAGGACAGAGGCCGTTGCTGGATAGCCCAGTCGAATTACACCAACCTTTGCTAACTTTTTACGCTCTACAATCGCATTTGTACATTGCGTTGTGCCTAGCATGGCATGGGTAATTTTTGTTTTATCAATATTTGCACCCCCTAGCAGCTCCTGCAATGCTTGCTCAATCCCTGATTTGATATCTAAGCTTGTTGGTGATTTTACACTGTAAATTAACTGACTATCACGGTCTAAAAGGATAGCATCCGTATTTGTTCCACCTACATCAATTCCAATTTTATACATGCTCTGCTTCCTCCTTTTTCACCATTTCCTCAATCGGCGTATACTCATAGTCATAACCAAAGTATCGTGGCCCTGCTGTTTCAATGCCCTTGGCTGTACGCCATTTTTTATGTGCTGGTAAGCCAATTACACGCACACGCTTGCCATATTTCAAGCTTTCGGTTGTGACAGGCTGTAATGTTTCAAAATCCACCAAGCAAATTAAATCTGGTGTCATCGCAATAACCTGCTCATTTTTCTCTGCAATTAAATTTTCATTTTGGAAATGAACCTTCATTTGGTCCGCTTTATACGTATCAATACCCTCTAGCACCATTTTTCCAAGATTAAAGCCACCCTTTGTTTCACGAATGACATCGACAATTTTTCCTTGGAATAGCTCGTATCCTTTTACAAGCGTTAGTAGGCTCTCTAGCTTATCATTTACTTCCTGATCTTTAGAGGCAATAATTTCACCAATTTGTTCAGATAGTGTAATAATATGATGCACACCACTTTGCTTAATTTGCGCCCCTGTTGTTGGATATAAGCTTACTAATGAGCTAGCCCCCATCTCAACAGTCGCTGAGCGTGCTATGCGCTCTGTCCATTTATTATCGATGGTTTCGAAAATACCAATATTACCTTTTTCATCTGTAATCGCCATTGGTGTTGCGGAAATGCCATCAAGATGAAAGGTTACCATTTGCAGCTCTGGAAATGCACGTCCCATGCCATCACAATCAATTAATGGTAAGCCTAGCTGTGCTGCCACAACAATCGGAATCATAGAATTGACGCCACCCGCCTCCATTGGATATGTGCCAGCAATTTTATCCTTGCCTAAGTATTGGGCAAGCTTTTGAAAAACTTTGACAAACTCATCGCCACGTGGGAATTTTTCAATTAGTACGGATGGTGCACCCATCATCGCTGCTGGAATAAAAAAGTCCTCATCTGCTACTTCATCCACTGAATATAATTTTACAGGACCATTTTTTTCGATAGCGGAAAGTGCCATCAGCTTGCCAATATACGGATCGCCACCTCCGCCCGTTCCTAGAAATGCTGCGCCAATCGCAATATGTTCAATAGCTGCTTGATCTAAATATCTCATTGCTGTTCCTCCAGTACGACCGTTTTTTGTGCGGATATACGATACCCAATATAGTAAAGAATAAATGAAATGATAATACCGATCATCGGATTATTTGGTAATGCTGGTAGTTCAGGGAATAAAGAGAAGAAAACAGGTAAGCAGGCTATCACTGCCCCTACAAGCCAAGAAAAGACGCCTAATCGATTCACACCCTCTACCTCATGCCAGCTCGTTTTATTGCCTTTATGAATCACCCAATATGAAGCAATCATTACCCCTGCAACAGGTGGAATCATCGCTGATAAAATCGACATAATTGGTGTAAAGTAATTTAAAATGCCGATAACCGCTAAGACAGTGCCAATTGTTCCCGCAACGCCAATTGCGATTTTTTCTTTATTTTTAGCAACATCAAAGACATTAATGAGCGCAATGCCTCCTGAAATCGCATTGACTAAGTTTGTTTTCCATGTTGCTAAAATTAAAGCAACACCACCAATAAACGGTGTAGCAATATGGAGAAATACAGCGGTTAAATCACTTGTTTGATAAGCAATTGTTAATACAGCACCTACGCCAATCATCAGCACACCAGCAGGAATAATCCCTAATGTAGCAGCTTTAAAAACATCTGATCGTTTTTTGGAAAATTGCGAATAATCACCTGCGATTACTGCCCCTAATGCAAAGGAGCCAATTGTTACAGCTAGGCCATCCATAAAGCTCATCGTGCCCTGTGGCTGATAGTTACGAATCAATTGTAGTTGATCACCTGTTAATGTTTGTACTAAACCATAGATACAAATAATTACTAAGATTGGTACAGCAATATAGCTTAAGATTCGTAGCACCTTCATCCCGTACATAGCGGATACAACCATAACTAGTCCGCTAATCAAAGATGCAAGTGGTACGGGTATCGTCAAATTGTAGGCTGCTAATAAATTGGCAAGGGCAACCCCACAAACATTTGCCTGAATCCCAAACCATCCTAAACAAGCAATACTTAAAATAATGGATAATATGGTACGAGAGCCTTTTTTGCCAAATACTTGTCCAGCAATATGAACGGTTGGCTTTGCTAAATCACTGCTTTGCATGCCCTGTAATACCATAATAAAGACCACAATGGCATAGCCGACAAACGCAACAGCAAGTGCCTTTGGTAAACTCATATTGGTAATAAGTGCGTTTCCTACTAATAAACTTGGTATACAAATCATGGCGCCAGCCCAAATAATTCCTAAGCTATACCAGGATTGAACGTTATTGTCGTTTTTCATGCGACTCCCTCCCTGTTGATGAATGTTTTTAATTATAAGAGAAAGCTATACTACACGTCTTTTGCCTAAATGAAAAAAATAATCTGAAATTTTGTTCAAAATGACAAAATTTCAGATTATTCTATCCATTAATTAAGCGATAAAGCATACAAGCCATATAAACATCATAAAATTCCGAGTAAGCTGTAATATCTGTCCCAAGCAGCTCACTAATTTTTTTAATACGATATTTCACCGTATTTTTATGAATATAGAGCAGCTCCGCACAGCGCTCTATACTGCCCTTTGCATCGAGTAAAAAGGCAATTAATGTTTGTAAAGAATCCGTATCATGCAAAATAGGCTCAATCACTGCTAAATATTCTTCAATGATTTCCTCACCCTGCTTACTTGCATCAATAGCTCGCTTCATTGAGCGAACTTCCGCAGCTGTAAATAATTTGCGCTTCGGATAAATTGTCTGCACTTTGTCGCCTACTTGATTGACCAATTGATACATTTGCCGCACTGTTTTCGTGCTTTTCATATTTGGCGCATAGACAATTTCGGCAAGCTGGGCATCATACATCGTTGTTTCGCTATATTCCACCGCAATATCAAACTCATGATGCTTATACAAACAATTGCCTAATAGCACAATGATACAATGGTCAATGCATTGAATCACCCTTGTTTGATAGTAGGTGGAAAGCTGCCCCTCTAATTCCTCTCGAATGCTTTTTTCATCTGCAAAATCGTGAATATAGACAAGCCACATCATTTGAATGGCAGAGACCTCAATATGAAGGAGGTTTGCCAATCTTCGCATTTTTTCACTTTCATCATTAATAATTGCCTTCATAAGGGCATATTCACTAACCTCATCATGCTTATCTCCCCATAAATTAATGGCTACTTGGACAACCTCACTAACCTTTTCCATTGTTTTGGCAGGTAGCTTGGTATTTTCCTTAATTAAAAATAAAAAGAGTGGCTCTCCATTTTTTTGGTGTACACGTTTATATTCCACAACACAAGAAACATCCCTTTTTTCCAAGGTCAACTTGCCCGCCTCTCGGTGCGTATGTGTTTCAGCACATGTAGCAATAACATCTACAACATTCAATGTGGAATTTCTAGGCCACATTACTTGGTTCATAATGTCAAAATGGCTAGTTGTCAGCACAATATTGACCTTTAATCGATCCGATAGCATTTTTAGCGTAATTTCCACACTTCTTAAATGCTCTGGCAGCAAGGATACCTTTTCTAATGTTTCCTGAACAAAATGATCATTGACACCCTCATTGTTGACAATTGCCTCCATCACCTCATAAATGACCTCATTATAGCGTAAGGAGTAATCGTTTCTTGGCATACAAATAATAATAAAGCCCTGCTCCTCTGCTAAAGCAAGAACCTCCTCCGGAATATCAGGCAAAATTATCCCAACATAATATAAAATAAGACCTAGCTCCCCTAGATCATGCAAATGCTGAATCGTTTCACATTGCTTCTCCACACTGTCGCGAATGGAATAAAACGAGCTAATGACAAGCTCCTCTGCATACCATTCCTCCTGCACACGATTAATAATTTTAGAATAAAAGTCAACATTTGATACTTCTAGTACGGACAAAGAAGATACCGTGCGCTGTAAATTATTCTTACCTGTTAACACCTCTGCTCCCCGAAAGGATGGTAATTGTAGTAATTCATTGACCGTTACCCCATGTGTCATCACCGACTTTTCCATCATTCTTGTGAAGAAGAATACCATATTCTCTAGCATCTTTCAAAACATCTATCGTTCACCTTCCAGCCTGTTAGTGATAAAATAATTATGAAGTTTATAGGATAAGAGAGGGAATAAGGATGCCTCATCATACATCAATGAGCATAAAAATTCGCGAGAGCTTACAGGCAGATTGTCAAAGCTGCTTTGGTTTGTGCTGTACTGCTTTAAATATTGTAGCTTCCAGTGATTTTGCCGTTAATAAACCAGCAGGGAAGCCATGTCCAAATTTACAGGAGGACTATCGTTGCCGTATTCATAACAAGCTAAGAGATACAGGCTTTAAAGGCTGTACAGTTTTTGACTGCTTAGGAGCAGGGCAGCACGTTTCACAAATTACATTTAAAGGGCAAGATTGGCGACAATCGCAAGAACACGCTGATAGGATGTTTCAGGTTTTCCCTATTATGGAGCAGCTCTATGAAATGATTGCCTATCTAGCAGAGGCTTTATCCTATAAAGTGAACAATACGCTTTATAAACAGCTCCTAACTCAATTGGAACAGCTTCAACAAATAACGGAATGCGATGCTGATGCCCTATTAGCGTTGGATATTATCACCATTCGAATGCCTGTTAACACATTACTACTCAAAACAAGCGAGCAAATTCGCCTAAAAGGGAAGCCCTCTAAAAAGTTAAATCAGCGTGGTGCTGATTGGATGGGCAAAAATTTACAGGGCAAGGATTTACGAGCTATTGACCTAAGAGGTAGCTATTTAATTGCAGCCAATCTACAACATGCCGATTTACGAGAGGTGGATTTTATTGGGGCTGATTTACGAGATGCTAATTTATGTGGAGCTGATTTATCTACTAGTATGTTTTTAACACAAATGCAAATCAATGCTGCACAAGGGGATCATTCTACGAAATTACCTTCCTATCTAAAGCGCCCAGCACACTGGCATTGAAAAAAGGCAGATGGCAATTGACACCATCTACCTTTTTTGTCTCTTTTTATAGAGCATCGTAGCCGCAACCAACACGAGCAAAATAACCTGACCAATTATCGTTTCTACAGTTGGATAGAAGCCAATCCAGCTAATTACAGGCAAGCCGTCAACAATCGTTGTGGACAGATTATCTGTAAGCTGCAAGGTATGCAGACTAACGCCAATAATTTTAAAGGCTAATGCATAAATAAACACCGTTGCAACTGCGAAAAATTTATGAATCGGAATTTTGCCACTTGCTTTCCATAAGACAAGTGCCAGCACCACAAGAATCAGCAGTGCCACAACAATGCCAAGGATAAATTGGGACGTCTCCATTTTCGGTGCAATCCCCGCATAAAAGACCAATGTTTCCGCACCTTCACGGAAGACCGATAAAAAACTAATCATTGCCATCGCAAAAACAGAACCGCTAGAAATAGCATTGCCCATTTGCTTGGAAATATAGCGATTCCAGCTTGCTACACTTGATTTACTATGCAGCCAAATACCCACGCCAATCATCATCGCTGCCGCCAATAAACCAACATAGCCCTCCATTAATTCCCGATTTGTATCAATTGTTGCTGAATTCAAAATGGTAGACATCAGAACCGCTGCCACTGCAGATAGCAACACACCAACAAATGCGCCAACATAAATCCATTTGCGCATCTTGCTTTGTCCTGATTTCTCTAAGAAGGACACTAATGCCAAAATAATTAGCAGTGCTTCTAATCCCTCACGTAGTAGGATTAGTGCAGCATCCCAAAAGGTATAATCCGAATCACCTTGAATCAATTCAATCTCTGTACGAAAATTGGCTAATTTTTTCGTAATCGCCTCTTGATCGACAGATGATTTTAGTAAATCACTAACAATAATCGGCATATCACTTTCAATTTTCGTATAAAGACTACCATTACGTGTTGAGATTTCAATTTCAACGCTTGGCCAAATTTTAATAAAGTCACGGATTTTATCAGATGCCTTTTTATAGTCACCCGCCTCAACAAAGTCCATTGCTTCATTGATATATGTAATCAATGTCGCTAATGAATAGTCTCCCTCTACTGCTTCTGCTGTTTCTTTTCCTGCCACAAAGTCCTCGATGGTTTGCTGTAAATCTGCAAATTGTGCTTGCATCAGCGCTATATCAGGCTCCTCAGCGGAAATAGAGATACGCAGAAATGCCATTTGCGTTTCAATTTGTCCGTACATGGCAATACTTTGCTCACGCACTGGTCGCTCATTTTTATTCCATTTAATATTAAAATCTTTGTAGGCTTCATCAATGGCCTGCATGTCACCACTTGCTAAAGCTTTTTCAAAATCTGCCATCATCGGCTTAAACTTTTGTCCAAACTCTGCTCGCTGGGCTGCTTCATCTACTGGATTTTCAAGCTTTTCTAAGGCACGTAATGCATTCGACAGTGCCGATAGCGCCTCTAAACGCTCGTCTTTGGACGTTGCCTCAGTAGCATGTGCAAGGATTTCATCAACCTTTGCTTTTGCCTCTTTCTGTTCAGACGTAACCTTAGCCCAGTCCGCAGCAAATTGTTCAAGTGCCTGCTTGGCCTCTGCCTCTTTATCCTGCTTTGTATTCATCAGCGCATCACTAATCGCAATATATAAATGACTATAGGATTGTGTAGCTTGCACGGGTAATACCATAGCTAACAACAGGCAAACAATAATACTACAGCGCGTTAAAAAGTGCCTCACCTACATAACTCCCCTTTTGTACACCAGGGAAGCAGGCAAACACTGCACTGCCTCGATGGGTAATATATTCATTCATTTTATCCATACGTCCTAAGCTATTTTGGACGGCGATAAATTGAGCTGGGTCTTTTTGAAACGAGATAAATAGCAGTCCCGCATCATGGGCACCTGTATTTGACAGCACCCCTGATGCATAGGAATAAGAGCGTCGTAACATCCGTGCATCTGATTTACGCGCTAAGTGAACATGTGAAGTATCAGGTATAATATAGTCGCCTTTATCATCCTTCGCCTCTATATCAAAATCATCAAATTCATTTTCTTTACCAAGAGGTGCACCACTATCACGGTAGCGCCCAAATGTTGCCTCTTGATCCTTTAAAGATGTACGATCCCATGTTTCGAGATGCATTTGAATTTTTCGGGCAATTAAATAGGAGCCGTTTTTGAGCCAGCCCTTATCCACCCACACAGTTTTATGTAAGTCCTGCTCATCCGTTATAGCTGGGTTCACTGTGCCGTCCTTAAAAGCAAAAAGGTTACGAGGTGTTCCTCCTTCTGCTGGAAACGCATTAAAACCAGCCTGTGACCATTTAATCGCTACTTTACCAGACGCAGCGCGCACTAAATTACGCACAGCATGGAATGCCACCTGTGGATCATCTGCACAGGCCTGAATGCATAAATCACCGCCTGTCCATTCTTGCTGAAGCTGATCCTTCGGGAAATGCGGTAAATCCTTTAGCTCTGCTGGCTTAACATGCTGCATACCTAGCTTATCAAACAAGGACGGACCAGCCCCAATTGTTAGTGATAAATGGGCGGCATCTAAGCCCTTGGCCTCACCTGTATCCCCTGGTGGCACTCTTGTATTGGTAGTCATCTCCACCATTTGTTCACCATTCATTAAGCGCACCATCAACGGTGTCCATTGCTGAAACAATTGCTGCAATTCCTTTTGGGATGTCACTAACACATCCAGGGACGCAAAGTAAATATTAGTCTGGACAGGCGTTATAATACCAGTCTGATGCTTGCCATAAAAATCCACTTTATGCTTAGCTGTTGTGCTATCAGCAACAGGCTCAAAAATATTATAGCCCATTGCCTTCATCACCCCGCCGAAGCCCGAGGCACCAACAGCTACCCCTGCTACACCAACACCTGTTAGCTTCAACATATCACGTCTTGAGATTTTTTTATCAATCCATTTTTCATCATTTGACGTTGTCATGTATGCTCACTCCAAAATAATACCCATTTGACTTAATGGCTCTCCAAGCTGATTCACCGCTGCCGCAAGTGCTTTCGTGTTTTCCTCCGTTAATGCCTCATAGGATACATAACCACCATCAGCCGTTGTATGCTGTGCTAATAAATCGTCCACTGCTTTGAATTTTTCATCAAGCGTTGCCACTAATGTGGAATCTTTCGCTTCTAATTTTGAGCGTAAAATCTCAAAGATTTTTTCGGCGCCTTCAATATTCGCTTTAAAATCATAAAGGTCTGTATGAGAGTAAATTTCTTCCTCACCTGTAATTTTAGATGTTGATACTTCATTTAATAAATCTACTGCACCTGTAATCATTAAGTCAGGTGTCACTTCCACTGTTTGCACAAGTGCATGCAATTCCTTCGCATCTGCAAGAAGCTGATCTGCTACAGCTTCATAACCTTTTGTTGTATTTTCTTCCCATAGTGCATACTCAAGCTTATGGTAGCCTGACCATTCTTCCTCGCCTTTACCTTCTTCTTGGATATCTGCTAAACGTCCATCAATACGAGGGTCAAGATCACCAAAGCTTTCTGCGATTGGCTCTGAACGTTCAAAATACATACGCGCTGGCGCATACGCTGCTTTCGCCCCTTCAATATCGCCTGCCTTAAATAGATTCACGAATTTTTCTGTGTCCAGTAAAAATTGATCCATTTGCTCTAGCGCAAATTGTTGATAGGCTGATAGTTCAGTAGATAAATCCACCTCTTGTGTAGCTTGCTCTGCCTGTTCTGTTGCTGGCTTGTCCTCTTTTTTTACTTCCTCTGTATTGCCACAGCCAGCCATTAAAAGACCACCTGCCACTACCACAGATAACAATGCTTTATATTCCATACTTCCTACCTACTTTCCAGTTAATTTTATACTTCGAATGATAATGATTATCACAATTGATTACAAGCCTATTTTTAATTAAAAGAAAAAAACGTCATTTTTCAGTTGATCTTTACAAACAACTAGAAAAAAGACGTTTTTTCTACAATATAATGATTCTAATCTACAAAATTTTTGCTTGTTTCAAATTTTCATGCTTTCCGTGTAAGAAGTAATAGAGCACAATCGACACTAAAATAACAAAGACCATCGAAAAGAAAATCGAGCCATAGCCCATAGAAGGTACAAATAAGCCTAAGAAATAAGGCCCGACACCTAAGCCTAAATCATAAAAAATAAAATACGTAGATGTCGCAAGTCCTAAACGCTCATTTGGTGTTACTTTGATGGCAATTGCCTGTGCCACCGAGTTGAAGTTTCCATAGCCAATCCCGATACAAGCGGCAGCGATTAAAAAGGCAATCGTTGTTGTTGCTGAGCTAAAGGCATACATGCCAATTGCAAACAGCACTAAGCATGGATAGATAATGATATTCGCCCCTCTTGTATCAAGCAATTTCCCTGTAAATGGACGTGTAGCCAAAATGACAATGGCATAGATAATAAAGAAGTAGCTACCTGCTGCTACTAAATTTAGCTCCTTTGCATAAAACGTCATAAACGACATGACACCTGAATAAGCAAAGCCAATCACAAGTGCCACAAAGGCAATCGGTACGGCGCGCATTTCAATAAAGTTCGTCACTTTAAAGCCTGCCTTCACCGCTGTATCCTTCGCTTTTTTCGGCGCATCTGGCACGGTCACCATGAAATACATAAAGAAACAAATAATAGCTAAAACAGAATCAACTACAAAGATCATACGATAATCTTCAAACAGCTGTGTCAATAATATCCCGATAAATGGACCAATGGCTGTGGCTAAAATGGCGCTTAAGCTATAATAACCAATCCCTTCCCCACGACGATCAGCTGGTAAAATTTGTGCAATAATAGTACCTGTTGCTGTACTTGCAATCCCTAGCGCAATCCCCTGTACTAAACGATTGACCATCAGCAGCGGTAAATTGCCTGCTATAAAATAAGACATTGTTGATAACATAAATAATAATAGTCCACAAAATAATGTTTTTTTGCTACCCCAGTCTCCAATAATACGCCCTGTCCCAAGACGACCTAATAGTGTCCCGATAATAAAAATACTTGATACTAGCCCTGCTGTACTTGTAGAGGCATGAAAATGCTCCACCGCATATGCTGCTATCGTGACCATTAATAAATAAAAGATTAACGTAATGGTAAAATTAATAAGTGAGACAATTAAAAAATCCTTTGTCCATAGTTTCGTTCTGGTTGCTTCCACGTTACTCTCTCCTATTGATTGATATTCATACAAATTCTAGCTAAAACCTGTGTCGCAATGTCAATATCTTGCTTGGGCACACCTGCTAGTGCCTGCTCAAAAAACGATTTTAGCTGTAATTGAATTTTCTGCACAAGCTCCTCCCCATAGGGCGATAAGTGCACAAGCTTTTCACGCTTATCCTTGCCTGTCGTTGTTTCTACATAGCCTAGCTCTATCAATTTATGAACAAGCTTTGTAACACTTGGCTTCTCAATCGTCATAAAATTAGCAATTTCTACAAAAGAATGTGGTCCTTTATCGTTTAAGAAACGAAGCACTGCCCATTGCGAGCTATATAACTGATATGGTTCAAGCTGAATATTCAGCTGCTTAATAAATGGTCTGTACATTAAACGGTACTGATTGAAAAAATCCTGTTCAATCGTCAACAATATCACTTCCTTTTAAATTAGTTAGCCTAACTAACTATATACCCCGAATTCACATTTGTCTAGTAAGAAATTAGAAAATATGTACTATAATCATATTAGACCGCTTAAATTGGTAGCTTTTCCTTTAAGGTATAATCCAATATTTTCGATGTCTTTTAGTGCCCTCTGCTTTTAAGGGCAGTTGCTGCAAAAATTTATACGCTCTATTTGGAGAATCAATAGCAAAAAACTCGCAAAAGCTTTTATTGGTCAGCATAGATCCAACTAATAAATGATAATCCTCTAATGTTCGATACAACGCATCGTAGGCAAATCCATTTTTTATAACGATAGCGCAAACATTGCCCATTGGCTACATAGCCCCCCCTTTATTATTTCTTGCAGCGGCACTTTCATTTCTTTTGTCACTTTTTGATGCATCGACAAAAGTAGCATAGCAAATCGAAACAGCTTCTTTGTATCCTTCTCCAACAGTGGATATTGCTGTAGTCATTTTTACATATGTGTTACGCAAGTCTGTAACATGAAAAATCGACTGCTCTCTAAAACTTTCTATTAAAATCCCGTTTTTCGATGCTACCACAACGGCATGTAGGACAGGCAAATCAAGGCACTCCTGCTGTAACAGCGATTTCATCCACGTCACATGCCGGGCAACCTGCTGAAACGGATCAGTCATACTTTCCTTTCACCACACCTTCTGCTGTTGTACGCGAAAATTGTGAAAATGCTGCATGATATGAAAGAATACCTGTTATATTTTTAATCTCTAAAATAAGGGCAGAGAAAAATAGTATCCATTTGATGGGTAGTGCCAAGGCGATTTATTGTCTGGAAGTTATGAAGAAAATAATGTGGGGAAGGTAACTCGATTTCTAGCCATTCCGCATCCACTCGCTGTTCGCCAGCAAAGCCTGCTTGGATACGCCGTAAGTACTCATCATAATTTTTATACTCGTGATAGCTACTAGGCAATCTTCGGATCATTGCTTCTAAATATTTTTTGTAATTCTGATGGTTGTCGTGCCAATATAAACATCTATTCACCTCCTACCAACATTATATAAAAAAAGAACCTCAGCAAAGGAGGTTCCTAAAAATTTGTAATCTATATTTTGTAAAATAAATTTTTAATTACATTTTAGTAGATAAAAAGTCTGGATATTTGAGCCGAAACAAGCGTTCATTATTATTTTTCTGCTCTTTATCCATCACTTTGCACGAGCTATCCGCTACGTAGCGCGGTTCCTTCACTTTCTCTGCTCTATCCGTCACTCTGCGCGGACTATCCGCTTCTTTCTTTATTCTATCCGCTCCACAGTGCGATTCCTACAACTTCTATGCATCCATTTATCTAAATAAACTCAACAAAGAGCCCATTTGTCTTAGCATATTTACGCCATTTGTAATTGTTCCGACATGCCCCATAATGGTATTGACATGGTCTGGTAGTCTACCTTGTGATGGCTGATTGGGAGAAACGTAGGGCTGCATCTGTCTAGCTCGATAAGGAGGGCCAAAGTTTTGGCGATACCTTGGCGGATAAGGTCTTCTTCTGGGTTGTGGCTGAAAAAATGGCATCCATTCACCCCCTATCTATCATGTTTTACTAGTATATGTAGAAAGATTGAACGTGCATTAGACTTTTGAAGAAGTAGAAAAAAATATCAATCTCTAGTGATTTGCAGTGTGTAGCTAGCTTTCTTTTCATATCATAAGAAAAAGAAGGTGATTCTCATTCAAGATTCGTCGTATCTCGATTTTTTAGCTAAATTTGGTGTTGGCGGTGCACATCCTGGCGGCATTCAGCTCTCAAAGGAACTATTGAGGGCAGAAAACATTCAGCAAACCTCACATATTTTAGATGTTGGGTGTGGCACAGGTCAAACGGCGGCTTATTTGGCGGCTTCCTATCAAGCAAACGTAACAGCTCTCGATAGCCACCCCCTTATGGTAGCCAAAGCAAGGCAAAGAATGCATAAAGCTCGATTACCTGTCCAAGTTATACAAGGTTCGATTGAGCAACTACCATTACCAGATCAATCCTTTGATTTAATTATTGCTGAATCTGTACTGGCATTTGTTCCGCAGCAACGTGCTTTACAAGAAATATATCGTTTATTAAAGCCTTGTGGTCGATTTATTGCCATTGAATGCACCATTCCTCCATCCCTGCCCATTTTGCTAGCCAAGACAATCCAGCAATTTTATGGATTTGAGGCGCTTCTGACGAAAAAGGAGTGGGTTGATAAATTGCAACAGGCTGGCTTTCAAGCGATCCGTATCCAAAAAAATAAAACGATCTCCTCTCCCCCTGAATTTCAGCTCTCCAAAGATATTGAACCTGCCCTTTATCAAGTAATGGAGCAACATATGAGGATGAATGAAAAATATGAAAATAGTTTGGACTATCGTATTTATTCCTGCACAAAATGACACCTGTCATAAAAATCCTTTGACTGCTGTGAATAGGTTTTCTTTTTGCGTTTTCTTATCATATATGTAAGAAGACAAAGAAAGAGGGATACTATGATGCAAATACAGCAAAGACTACCCTTTATTGATATCGTAAGAGGATTCGCTGTTTTAGGAACACTTGGCACAAACATTTGGATTTTTGCTTATCTAGGAGATTTATCGTATATCACAACGGCTAACTATGCTGGTTGGTGGTCTTTTAACGATTTTTTAAGAATGATCGTCTTATTTTTGGTGAACGGTAAGTTGCTTGGGCTTTTAACAATTATGTTTGGCGTAGGCTTACAGTTAAAATATCAGCAAGCATTAAGAAAGGGCAATGCTTGGCCCGGTGTCTATCTTTGGACAATTGCCTTTTTAGGGTTGGAAGGGCTGCTTCATTACATACTTGTGATGGAGTACGATATTTTAATGAGCTATGCTGTTACAGCTTTTATCGTTGCCTTTATCCTCAGATTGGGTGACAAAGTCATGACATGGACCTTCTATCTAATTGGTGGCTTTCACATCCTTCTGATCCTTCTTATTTTTATTAGCACCTTACAAGGAGCTGCTATTTCCTTGAATGGTATGGAAACCGTTGCTCCATTGTATGAAAACGGTACATGGCTTGCACAGGTACAGCATCGCCTGACGAACTTTTTATTTTATCGCACAGAAGCTATTTTTATTATCCCTATGAATATCTTTTTATTTTTACTTGGTGTGAAGTTTATGCGTAATGGCGTGTTTTCACCAACGGATAAAGGGCGTCAAGCTCGCCAAAAGCTATTTAGGATTGGCGTTTACATCGGCATTCCCTTTAATCTTCTTATTTTTATACCAGGAGGTCTTTTTGACTTACCTGTTCGTTATGTATGTGCACCGATTTTATCAATTGGTTATATTGGAATTTTAGGTAAACTGGTAGAATATAAGAGGTTAGACTGGCTTTGGCAACGCTTTGAAGATGTCGGCAAAATGTCGTTGAGCTGTTATATCCTCCAAAATGTGCTAGCATCTATTATTTTTTATGGTTGGGGACTTGGCTTAGGTGGGCAATTAAATAGTAGTCTCATCATTATTATTTGGCTAACCCTGTCCTTCCTACAACTTATGATAGCGTCAACTTGGATACAGCGATTTCATACCGGTCCGATGGAATGGCTCCGTAAAAAAATGATGCAAGCCATGACGCCTCATTAAAGAAAGGATGGTGTAGGCAATAAACATTTATCCAAATGACCAAGCAAGACATTATTTAATTATTGATGCAGTATCCTTGATTTTCCTTATAACGCTCGTCTTAGGGTCAAATTCGGCAATTCCATTTGGTGTTAAAATAGCGATTCTCATCGTGTATCTAGTGGCTTTTTATAGTGCTTTATGGCATCGAGATTGGAAGCTACTCCTTGCTTCATTCGTTGGCTTCATACTTATTGCGATATTAGGTATTTACGAGGATGTATATATGCTTATCTTCGGTTTTACCTTTGCTGATTTACTTGGAAGAGCTAAAGCAAAATGGCAGATTGCGTGTGGTATGTTAGGCATTGCTGGAATGTTCCTTACAGTCATGTGGCTGGAAACAGGTTCGCTTTTACACATCGAATCACAGCTATTAATACCAATGATGATGATTCAATTAGTGTTCCCTATACTTATTTATTTTGTAGAAAAATCAAAGAACCTGCAATCTGAACTGGCTGAGGTGAACACACAGCTTGTTCAGCAGGAGGAAAGACAGCGTATTGCTAGAGATCTTCATGATACAATTGGTCATACACTAATGATGATTAAAGTGAAAACAGAACTGACTACAAAACTTATTGATCGTGATCCTACAAGCGTTAAGCAAGAATTAAATGATATATTATCCACAACGCGTACAGCCTTAAAACAAGTACGTGAGCTAGTGTCTGATATGAATTTTATTTCGTTACAAACGGAGCTTGTCCATTGCCAGCAGCTTTTACGAAGCGCCAATATTACGACGACCCTTAGTAACCATTATCCAAATACCGTTCTTTCAAGTGTGGAGGAAACGATGCTAGCTTTATGTGTACGTGAAGCCACGACAAATATACTCAAGCATAGTAAGGCAAAAAATTGCCGTATTACGATACAATGTCAAAATGGTCAGTACACGCTTGCTATCAAAGACGATGGGATTGGACTACAAAATAAAGGATTCGGCAATGGGATCAACTCGATGCAAGAAAGAATGCATGTTCTTCAAGGTTATGCCTTATTTGAAGGGGATACAACGACAGGTACAAGCGTGTTATTCAGCATACCTATTCAAAATGGAAAGGAGCCTCCGACATGATACGTGTTTTACTAGCAGAGGACCAACAAATGTTACGTGGTGCCTTAACATCACTGTTAGCATTTGAGCCTGATATTGAGGTAATCGCTGAAGTTGCGGATGGGCAACAAGCGTGGGACTATATCCAGCAGGAGCTACCTGATCTTTGTCTTGTCGATATTGAAATGCCCAATCTATCAGGCTTAGCGCTTGCTGAAAAAATAAAACAAGCAAACTTGCCCTGTAAAGTAATGATTGTGACAACCTTTGCACGACCTGGTTATTTACAGAAAGCCATGGAATGTGAGGTACATGGCTACCTATTGAAGGATGAGCCGATTGATTATTTAATCGCTACGATTCGGAAAATTATGCAGGGAGAAAGGGTGGTCAGTAAGGATTTAGCGGCTACCTTGTTTATGAAGGAGCAAAACCCTTTAAATGAACGAGAGATTACAGTGCTACAGCTTGTTAAAGAAGGCTTAACCACCCAAGAGATCAGTAAACAATTATTTTTAACAAAAGGCACCATCCGTAATTATTTATCGACCGCTATTCAAAAGCTACAGGTTGAATCGAGACAGCAAGCTGCTCAAGTTGCTAGTGACAAAGGCTGGTTATGATTATAATAGACAAAGTCAAAAAATTCGACTTTGTCTATAATTCAGAAAGTATATTATATTTTTCATACCGCTCCTGCTGCAAGAAGAATTTGTTCAATCTCTTTAAACCCTCGCTGTTTCGCGTATTGTAGTGGTGTGCTATCATCATGATCTGGTATATTCACATCAGCACCCTATTCAATCAGCAATTGAACGACTGTTTGCTGAGTTGAATTGCCATTATTTAGAATAATGGCCTCCATTAAGGCTGTCCATCCCAATTTATTAATATGATTAACATTGATCTGTGTATTACTTAACAATTCTTTTATAACCTCCACATGTCCATGCTCTGCTGCCGGAATCAGCGCTGTTCCTCCATACCTATTCAAAATCGTAGGATCTGCACCAGCTTGTATCGTTAGCTTTAAAATATCGAGATAGCCTTCTGCACCTGCATAAAGAAAAGGCGTGTTTAGCCTATCATCTTGAATATTGACGTCAGCACCTGCATCTATTAATAATTTTGCTACCTCAACATCCTGATTATAGGTGGCAATCATCAAGGCTGTTCGATTGTTTGAATCTTGAGCATTTATATCCACCTTTTGATCAAGTATATGTTGGAGTTTCTCTATATCTCCATTTTCTACAGCTTTAAACCATTCCTGCATGAAATCTGTTGCCATTTTCTCACTCCCCTCTGTATCACTTAAGATACATCCTTGTAGCAAAAATGATACAGCTATAATAATCACTAGCAATTTCCTCATCTTTTCCATACCCCTTCACACCAGCAATACGGATTAACCATTTCTTACACATTGAAGCGATAGCCTGCCCCCCAGACCGTTTCCAAAAACTTGGGCTGTGCTAGATCATGTTCAATTTTTACGCAGATTTCAAATATGCACAGTAACGGTCGAAACATCCGCAGCTGATTCATAGCCCCTATTTCGCTCATATAGCTACTCTTTACGTGAGCTACTTGCCACTTCGGTACGCTTGTTGACAGAAGAGCATATGCCTTACCTTACAGCTATTTCTCTTATAGATCAAACTATCCCCATAACCCCTATGGTTTAACAAATATTTTCTGTGTGAAAGCACATGACGTCACGACACAACATTAACCAACGAAAAGAATAAGCTGAAACTAATAGCAATGTATCAAACAACTCTCACAACTTTATAAAATTATCCTGAAAAATCTATAAACAATTTTTCAGCATCACTATAGTGTTCCGCTCACCTAAAAGAATTAAACATAAAAAGATACGGCATACCTCTCATTTCATTGAAGGGTATACCGTATCACAATATTTTATTGAGGTCCTTCTGCTCTTAGCTTTCTCTTTGTCTGCCATCCTAAAATGATATATTCAATCAAGGCAACAGCAATCAATGAAGCGCCAAATAATGGCATTAAAATACCTAAAATAATGAGAAAAATAATAAAAGGTATCGATATTTTATGAGAAATTTGCGGTGGTGCCGATAGCTCACCTTTTTTCTTGCGTAAAATCCAAGTACGCATTCCCCACATAATCACGGCTAAAAAAGCAAGGCAAACAACTAAGTTTAACAGCTTATTTGGCCAGCCGAATAAGTGACCCTCATGCAATGGAATGCCCCAAGTAAAGACTTTTGCCAACATACCATAGTCCTCGTAGTTGACTTGGTTAATTAGCTTCCCACTATACTGATCAAAATACATGGTTGCTTCATCCGAAGGGTTCACATCGAGACCTGTGACGCCAGAGTTACTAGCCTTGGCCACTGTAAATACACCCTCATCATTCGAGGGATAGAGAATTGTGTATGGTTTGTCAATATTTTGAGCCTCTATTTCTTTTAGTAGACCAACGATAGTTACTTGGTTCGGATTTGTATAACGCTCAGCAACTCCACCATGATGACGGGCATGCTCTCCATCAGAAACAGGTGCTTCTAATTGGCGCGTTGCCCAAGGGATTTCAGATACATCAGATGTTGGTGGCTGTTGCTGTAATAACGGATAGCCAAATGTTGGACTTTCAGAAGCTATATCTGAAAGCATAGATCCTAGAAAAGCAGACCATAACAGCCCCGTAAAAATAAAAATCACCATCGGAATTGTAAGTATTGTCCCAACAAGAGCATGCCATCGCTTATTTTTTTGGCGTTTGTTCTCTGACTTCTGCTTTTTCAATAAATTACCCTTAAATGTCATATAAAGACCTGACAGTAATAAAAAAATCGTCCAGCAAGCCGCCAGCTCCACTAAATAATTGACAAACGTCCCCCCCATAAATAAAGCTATGCTTGCCCCACAAGATATCCTAATTATGGAAGGAGATGTTGGTAATACTCAAGTACGGTATAGAATCGGTTGAATCCTCGCCACAGGACTTTGACACCCGGGTCCCCATCTGCTTTCCGTCCGAGGAAGCCGCCCATCTTGGCTAAGGAATCAACGGCTTCTTTGATGCTTGGTGGGACAGAAGGGAGAGTGGATGTTTTATTCGAAATACGATAGAGCACCTGCCATTCCTCTTCGGTTAGAAATGGCGCACAGGAGGCTGTTGGTTGCTGTCTTGCTAAGTAAGTCATGCCGAGGATTCGGACAGCGATGATACTGTACACGTGTAGCTGTTTTTCTAGTCGTTCGGCTGTACGATTCTGCTTCTCCTCTATCTTACAGCCGCTTTTCAAAATGTAATGAAATCGCTCAATCTTCCAGCGATGTATATACCAGCTCACTTTTTCTATCGCTTCCTCCAGTGTAGTCACCGCTCGGTTCGTGATTAAATACCATTCGATTGGTTTTGATTTGGACAAGGGAGTTTCTTCTCGTACATGCAGAATGGACACGGCGATGGTTGCCTTTTGCTTCGGTGTTTTCAAGCCATTCATTGGCGCCGTCATGTGTACATGCTTGAACCGAATCGCTAAAGTTGCCTGTCGTTTGGGCAAATTTCTGCGTGTATCTCGTGGGATTTCTACGCAAATTTTTCCTGCTGGAGGGGTTTGCTTCACTGCATCAACTAATTTGCAGGCTTCTGTTGTTCTTCGATTTTGCACAACACGCACAAGGAAGTCCTGTTCTTTTTCGAGGGCATGTTGAAAAAATTCATAGATATCGGCTTCACGGTCACCAACATGAACGTAACGAACTCCTTTTGGTTGGTTCTTGCAACTATTATCCATACTTTTTAACCATTTGTAACTTTCCTTCGCTTCAATCGGTCTCTGTCGTTTGGCTGTCCGTTTCCCTCGTTCTTCTACAGGACGTGTCCAAACAAATTGATCAAGTAAACCGAGGGGAATACCATCTGTCGTCACCGCAATAGCCGAATGAAGGAGAAGTCCTTGATGATGGGGACTTGCGCCAAAATCACCCAATCCTTCTGTCTTTTTGTGAGCTGTATAATTAAGTGTGGTTGTATCTTGCACGACTAAAATAACAGATTCTTCTCGTTTTTTGATGTGTGCCATCGTTGCTTTTCGATGTGTTTGTAAGAGGACAGAGGGCGTGACTTTTGGATTTGCCAGTAGACGGTAGATTGCTTTCGCTTCGGCTTTATCTGCACTGGCACTCGCAATGGATGCGCCCATCTGTTTAGAAAGTGTCTGCATGGATCGAATCACCCGTTTAATCGTCCTTCCACAAGCAATGCCCATATCTTTGAATTCGTTATAGGTCCAGTGGTTCGTGTCTAGTTTTTCTGTCGAGAATGCCATTTCCCTCTCCTCCCCCTTCACGATTTTGTTTCTTCTATTCTACTATTTTTGTGTGGGTTTGAGGAGAAAGGAGCTCACAGCAACATCCATTTATTGTATTCATTGTGGGGCAAGCATAGCATAAATAAAGAGCTATGGATGGATCGCATAATATTGGAAAATGTATATTGTGCATCCTGATTGCCCACCATTTGATTATTATCATCTAAAAAAATATATTTCTCATCTTTCCCATTCGACAATGTTAGGCGTGTATTATAAGGTTCTTCCAACACGATCACTTTATTAGTGGAATACCCTGCAAATGCCGCTTCCGCTTTTTCCACAGCCTCATCAATCGTTAAGACCTCTTCTTTAGTGTTTTTCCCAAAAAAGTAATCATCATATAATTGATTTTCAACATCTGTGAAAAATAAATAGCCAATCCCACTCAATGTTAGGGAGAGAAGCAATGGCGTGATAAAGAGTGCAGCAAAGAAATGTAGCCGCCAAAATCTTGTATAAAGCAAATTTTTCATATTTAATCCCCTATCTCTCTATTTATAGCAGATTAATTATATAAATAAAAAGTGAAATATGAATGAAGTCCTAAAGGCAGTTTTATGACAAACAAATGTATTCCAATTGGTATTATGTTAATTAATAGACAAAAATAATCATAGCTAAGCTTGTTTTAATACAAGTTTGGCTATGATTTTGAAAAAATTGATTAAACTCATAATTGACAAGAATTTTATTTTAGCTATAAGCTTTCTTTAATACCTTATAACATTTTTCTACGATACCATTTGGCTTATCGATCAGCAACTTCACAATCAGATAATCGAAATTTAGGCTGAATTCCACTAATCTTTCCCAGTCGCTGACGATTTTAAGATGAACTGTACTGACACCTGTTGCCTCATATGCAACCTCTATCCCACTTATGTCCTTTGGATTAATAACATAGATGGCGCCCAACTCAAGAGTTTTTTAAGGGCGTTTATCGGAAGCGGTTTCACTTGCCCCTACCACCTAAACACTATGGGCCTGCACCAGAAATTGGATAGCTGTATAGAATTGTCAATGAATACGCCTACTAAAAATGGCTACTTCCAAAATCGAAGTAGCCAAATCTACTCTACCCAATCAATTCCTTCAACACATTCGCGTACGCCGTTAAAATGGATTGCTCATGTGCAGCATCATGCCCGACGTATTGTGCTACAAGCTCCTTTAATGGTTTTGCAGCATACGGCTCCTGCATAATTTCAAATTTTAATAAACTTTCATAGTACTCAATAACTTGTGGATTCATGTGGACCGCTCCTTTTAATAATTTACATATAAAAACATCTTTCCCTCATCAGAAAGATGTCTACTATGACAAATACACGACATAATACGGTGATTGCCACGCTAAAATAAGCTTTCTATTGAACATAGAAGCTACCTTTTTAGCAATCATCGTACTATGAGCATGCAGGAGAATTTCTCTAGTCACACTCAACACCCCCTATCCGCGTAGGTTTTTGGCTGTACTAGATAAAGGCAGGTCTCCTGGCTTATGTTCATCACACCTTTCACCTTCCCATTACGACACGTAACAGTGGTCTTTTGAAATGTGCTCCCATTTACAGTTGCGGGACAGCGTCGGATTCACACCGATCTTCCCTTTTAAACAAATCAAAAAATCTGATTTGTACCTCTATCCTATTATTCCGTTTTTATTATTATACCATAAAGGTTTATATACATAGACACTATCTTAATAAAATATTGGGAGCTATCATAGCCATGCATGCGCTCCTTCAATCACACTTTATTTCCTCTCCTCATGAACATTCTCCTTTTTTCTGTTTCTTTACTATGTTACCATACATAGAAACATTTATCTTAGGAGGAATATATATGAAATTTAATAAAATCCGAATACTACTATTGATTAATCTACTTTTTATCTTACTTCTATCTGCCTGCAGTAAAGAAAATGAGACAGGTTTCGATGACCAATTTATCGCTGATTTAAAGGACTATATTAAAGTAGAATCGGCATATAAAAACGTAGAAGAAAATAATATTAATAGCTTGATGAATTTATATGAATCGCAATCGTATTCATGGTTAAATTCTAGCGATGAAGTAAAAGAATTACTTGCTCAACAGCAAGTATTTGCTGAAGATAAAGTAAACTATATAGATAATAGATTAGATTTCGAACCAAAAACAAGCTCACCAGAAGAAAAAGAAGTTTATGATGCGATAGATGAGTTTGAAATGAAAAAACTCTTTCATGACACGCCAACTAGAAATTTAGTCAATGCAACGAATCAAGTTGATATACAAAATGTTCAAGAAGAGTATGAAAATTCTTTACGAGAACTAGATCAGGCATGGGATCATATTAAATCTCTTTCGGAAAAGTATAATTTGAATCTGTTTGGAGATGAAGCATGAACGGATGGAAGAAGCCTTTCGTATTCTCTAATGTGTAAGGCTACTTCGAATTACGATCCCTATAAAAGTGTGTGGTGTCGGGTTAACAGAGACAATTGAAGAAGCTTTACCATATTGAGAAAATGATATGGTTCACTTCGCTAGTGAGATGCCTCAAAAACTATCTACCAATACAAATGGGTAAAACGATAACTAGTTTACATAGGATTGCATCTAGGTTTAAAAATCTTATAAATTACTATCAAAACAGTGTTTTGTAAGTATTTTACATTAAATATATTTGCATTCCATTTATGTTTAATGTAACCTGTTATATAGACATCCTTTTACAAGGAGTCAATATAAATAAGAGGAGTGCAATAAACATGGCAAAAAAAATTAAGAAAAACAAAAGTGAAGAAGTTGTAGCAGAGAAAAAAGCAAAGAAAAAAGCGGACAAAAAGAAAATTGAGAAAAAGTTAGCGAAGAAAAAAGTAGAAAAAAAGGCTACGAACAAAAAAGGCAAAAAGAAAAGCAGCAAAAAAGCAGCCTAACAACCCAATAAGGTAGCTGGAGAACATGAATGCTTTTCTCCAGCTACCTTTGTTTGGATAAATTAATGCGCCTTTCTATTTTCAGTCTTTCTTTTCTAAAAAAATATAAATATTATTGAAAGAAAGACAAAATTTATCCTTCTCCATACAAGTTATAATCTTTTAAATTGTCCTTCTATACTATTTGTTACAAGATAGTGTCGGATATTTACCTCCTATTACCCCTTTATATTATTTCAACATAATATAAAAACTATAATAGTAGATAGATAAAAAGCTTGACCTCCCGAAAGAAGTCAAGTTTTCCATTAGCTTATAGAATGGTGTACATGCTGGCGTAAAGTTTTAGCAGCAGCTACCATATTTGCTAATGCAGCCACTGTTTCAGGCTCTCGTCTTGTTTTTAAACCACAATCTGGATTCACCCAGAACTGATTGCTGGATAAAACTTGTAGACTATCTTTCATAATCCCCAACATTTCATCTTCACTTGGCACACGTGGGCTATGAATATCGTAGACGCCTAGGCCAATCCCTTTGCTATAAGGGTTTACTTGGAGCGAAGAAATCAGCTCACCATGGCTACGGGATGTCTCAATGGATATCACATCTGCATCAAGAGCACTAATCGGCTCAATAAAATCGTTAAATTCACAGTAACACATATGGGTATGAATTTGCGTAATATCCTTGACACTCGCAGTAGCAAGCTTAAAGGCATTAACTGCCCACTCCAAATAAGCTCCCCATTGTTCTTTACGCAGCGGCAAGCCCTCTCGCAATGCAGGTTCATCTACCTGTATAATCGCAATACCTGCCGCTTCAAGTGCCTCGACCTCTTGACGAAGTGCTAGGGCTATTTGATAAGCTACCGCTTTACGTGAAATATCATCTCGTACAAATGACCAATTTAAGATTGTTACAGGACCTGTTAACATTCCTTTCACAAAGCGCTTTGTTAAGCTTTGTGCATAGACTGTTTCCCTCACTGTTATCGGTGCCTCCCATACGACATCCCCATAAATAATTGGTGGCTTCACACAGCGTGAACCGTATGAAACAACCCATGCTTTTTCCGTGAATGCAAACCCTGTTAACTTTTCACCGAAATATTCCACCATATCTGTACGTTCAAATTCACCATGAACTAAAACATCGAGATCTAGCTCCTCTTGAATCCCAATCCAGCGCTTAGTTTCCTCTGCTAAAAATGCTTCATACGCTTCATTGCTAAGTTGCTTCTTACGCCATGCATTACGTGTCCGCTTCACTGCCTCTGATTGTGGGAAGCTTCCAATTGTTGTAGTAGGGAACAACGGCAATTGTAATGCTTGCTGCTGCATTCTTTGTCGCGTGTGGAAATCACTATGACGTTCAAAATCCTCAATGGAAACGTTTTGAATCATTTGTTGTATTGTTTGATTGTTACGTATTGGATGATTTTTTAGTGCCTCAATGGCTTTCATGCTGTCAGATATTTTATGTTTAGATGCATCGTCCTGACCCTGTAAATATTTCGTTACTTCAACGATTTCTGCCACTTTTTCATCTGCAAAGGCGAGCGCATTTTTCAGTACTGGTTCAAGCTTTATTTCATGTTCTACTGTAATGGGAACATGCTGTAGACTACAAGATGGCTGAAGCCAAAGTTCTTTGGCTTGGCTTAGCTGCTCTATTGCCTTGACTGTTGAGCAGACCTCGGCCAAATTTGCTCGCCAAATATCTCGTCCATTAATAATACCAGCAGCTAAAATTTTATCTTGCGGAAAACCAAATTGACGCAGTGCCTCCATATTTGCACTATGGCCATGTATAAAATCTAAGCCAATGCCTTGAACAGGAAGTGTTATCAAAGACTCATAGGCAGACATTGAGTCAAAATAGGTTTGAAGCAGTAGCTTAGCTTGTGGTACAGCTATAGCTAGCTGAGAATATATTTCATGAATAAGCTTAACCTCTGCCTCATCTAATGTTGTCACAAAAGCTGGCTCTTCTAACTGTATCCAACTGGCTCCTGCCTCTACTAATTCTTGGATGACCTGCACATATAGCGGTAACAATGCTAATAAATATTCAACCTGTGACAGCTTATCATAGCCTTTTGTTAATTTAAAAAATGTATATGGACCAATAATGGTTGGCTTAGCTTTTATATTAAAAGCCTCTTTTGCCTCCAAAAAGTCTGCTAAAAGCGTATTCTCTGTTATCTGCAACAATTGCCCCTCATACTCTGGCACAATATAGTGATAGTTTGTATTAAACCATTTCGTCATTTCACTAGCGACAGCCTCTTTGCTTCCTCTTGCTATCCCATAATAGGTTTGTAAATTTACCTTCCCTCCAAGCCATTCAAAGCGCTTAGGGATAAGACCAAACATGACAGCTGTATCAAGAACTCTATCATAAAGCGTAAAATCTCCAATTGTCACAAAATCAATGCCTTGTTTAAGCTGTTTATCAATACGGGCTAAGCGAATGTCTTTTAACTTCGCTTGAAACGCTCCCTCTGTCAGGTCATTTCTCCAAAAAGCCTCTAATGCTTTCTTCCATTCGCGCTCTTCCCCAATATACGGATAACCAATATTTGTGCTTGTATACATCATTTGATAATCTCCTTTTCTATTCAAATCAATTAAATCCTGGCTGTTGCTAATGTTTGTTGGTACTTACAATATCTATAGCTGACAGTGCACCTCTATAGTGGGCGCTTTCAGTTCAAAAATTTGCTAAACCAAAATAAAAAAGCCATTCTCCTATTCTTCGGAAAATGGCTGTCTATTTAAAACATCAATGAAAAAACACGAAATTTAGTTAAATATCGCTTGTTTTTTTCGTTGTCGCACAGTGCCAATATGGTCACATTTCACCACCTATTTCCACGTAGGTTATTTGGTGTGTACTAGTAATTGGCAGGTCTCCTGGCTTCTCATCAACACGTCTCACATCCTTCCCAGTTTCCCAGTGGCATTTGTGAGTTGCTCCGATTTACAGTTGCGGGACAGCGTCGGATTTGCACCGACTTCCCTATTAAGCCAAACTTTCATTTGGCACCAACACTTACACAATATTCAATTCTGCTCTTACTATAACATATTTATTTCTGAATAGTAGCATTATTTTTATTTCTTTATATAGTTATCAGTCTATTTCCTTCTGTTAATCAAATATATCTAATAGTTTGACGAGCTATAGATTAATCTATCAGGTGTGGTACTTACTAGAATGATTGGTTTATACCATATACAATGGCAATGCCTAAAGGAGGAGAGAATTAGGGGAATATTTTATTGCTATTTCTTAAAACCTTAAGGAAAGAACGTGGCAGATTTATTTATTAGAAAGTATATGAAGGATTACAGAAATCCCCGAAATGACCCTCCTTTTTGCGTAGCTTATTTCATGGCACTGTTCCATATTACATCCTCCTGAAACATTTGTAATAAAACTGTAAATTCCTACGCTGAAGCCTTTACTAGCAAGTGTTGAAGCCTGTTGCACGCACTCTTTGGCAACATTTACCGTCAAGAAGTGCTAGATTTTCATGCTACGATTATTTCCATGGCAAAGCTATACAGGAGAAATCCTACTAGATGCTTTAGGAGGTTATATACAACATGAATAAACGATTTTTATCTACGACACTTGCATTAACGATTGGATTTAGTTCATTCGGAATCGTGCAAACAGCGATTCAGCCGATACAAGTAGAGGCTGCGACAACTAATGCGCAAAATAACGCACAGGCTGTTGCTGCGAAAGCAGATCAATTAATTCAGACAGGGAAAAGCTTAATGGGTCAAGCCACATACAGTGACACGGTATACAAGCCTACATATCCATATAAATTTTCTTGTGCTTCCTTTTTAATGTACATCTTCGAGAAAAATGGGGTAGATCTAGGTACGTATAATGAAGATTATATGATTCAGCAAGGAACCTATGTAGCAAGAAACCAATTACAAAAAGGCGATTTAGTGTTCTTTAAAAGTAAAAAAACAGGAACTGATCCCGATCATGTCGGCATGTATATCGGCGACAATAAAATCATCCACATGGCTGATTCCAAACAAAATATTGTGATCTCTGATTTAAATAGTAAGCCGTATTATACGGAAAACTATGTATCTGCACGTAGAGTATTACCTACTCTACTATCAGCCAATCCTGCTACAAAGGGCGATAAAATTGTAGAGAACGCACTGGCTTATAAAAATAAAGCAACGATTAGCTCAACTACAAACGAGTCGAGTCTACGCTTTACAGCTCCAACATTTGTTGACTTTATCTATCGTAAAAGTGGCGTTACGCTAGGTTCAACTAGTTTAAACGATTTAATGAATCAAGGGTCCACTGTGGCACGTGCTAACTTGAAGAAAGGTGATTTAGTCTTCTTTAACAGTACAAAGGGCTCGAAAACACCTTCTCTTGTGGGGATTTATGCTGGTGATCACCGTATCATCATCCCTAATTCAGATGGTGTGATGACAAGAGTGTTATTTGTAGATTACTATACTGAACATTATATTACAGCGAAGCGCGTTTTCTCTGATAGCACCTCTACGCCCAGCGTAAGTGCACCTTCAACAAGTACATCTGCCGATCAAATTATTGCAACTGCTAGTGGCTTAACAAGCAAAGC
The DNA here is from genome assembly GCF_001281525.1 of Lysinibacillus macroides. Classification (GTDB taxonomy): domain Bacteria; phylum Bacillota; class Bacilli; order Bacillales_A; family Planococcaceae; genus Lysinibacillus; species Lysinibacillus macroides. The sequence continues at coordinate 224,012 of NZ_LGCI01000010.1, forward strand.
AAAATTCGGCTATACGTACAATGAGAGTGCACTGACTTTTACAAGTGCGGGCTTTACGTATTATGTCTTTAAAAAGCATGGTATTGATTTAAAGGAAAAACTAGCAAGTAAACAGGCTTTAGTTGGTACACGTATTCAAAAATCACAGCTTCAAAAAGGGGATCTGCTGTTCTTCTCTACGGATAATGGCGGACAAAACATCACGCAAACTGGTATTTATCTTGGTAATAATCAATATATTAGTATGACAACTAATAATATTGTAAAACAAAATTTAGGGACGACTTGGGCACAAAAAAACTTTGTCACAGCTCGCCGTGTTTTAAAATAAATAATTATTGGGTGTCTCAATGATTTTGAGACACCCTATTTTCTATAGTGAGTTTTTAAGTTTATTGGCAAAATCAATCATGGATCTACTAGACATCGGGCCTTTTATTAAGACAATCGTATCCGCGTCAAGCTTTGGTTTTAATAATTCTAAAACACCCGTCACCTCTTTAAAGGAATGAACCTCGGCTTGCGTGCCGTCTTTTTGAGCTTGATCGGCAATCTTCTCTGCCCTTTTCCCAATCGTAATTAATGTATCAATCTCTCTGCTAGCTACCATGGAGCCGATTTCACGATGATATTTTTCTTCAAAATTACCTAATCGCTTTATATCGCCTAAGATGAGAATGACTTTTTTCTCTTTGCCCACCGTATCTAACACTTTCAATGCTGCCTCTACAGATGTTGGGTTATTTGTCCATGTATCATCAATAATCGTACTGCCACCAATACCAGTTGTGAATTCTAAGTGTCTTGCCATTTGTTTAAAAGTTCGTAGCCCTGCTATAGCCTGACGAATTGTTAGCCCCATCTCCTGACAAGCAGCAATCGCAGCTAGCGCATTGTAAACTTGATGCTCACCATAGCCTGGTACAAATACATTGTACTTCGTATCAGATACTTCAAGTACAAACTTCATGCCCGTATTGGCAAATTGCACATTTAACGCTCTGTAATCAGCCGTATCCTGTAAACCAAACCTAATAATCTTCCCTTTAAATTTTTTCAATGAGATTTTTTGAATATTATCATCATCGGCATTGATAATTAATGTCCCATCTTCCTTGATGCCCTCTACAATTTCTGCCTTCGCTTTAATATAGCCTTCGAGATTAAGACAGCCATCCAAATGATGCACACCGATGTTTGTAATAATACCAATGGTTGGCTGATAGATCATACATTGATGCTTAATATTGCCAGTATTGCCTAAACCTAATTCAAAAATAGCTGCTTGTGTTTGCTGCTCAATACCCGTTAAATAGGGTAATGATTGTCTTGGCTCATTCTTACTACTAACGGATGCTTGCACAGGCCAATGCTTGCTAGTAATATGCTTCAGCATCTCTTTTGTGGTCGTTTTACCGCAGGTTCCTGTTAAGGCAATAACAGGAATTTGGAAAAGGCCTCGATAATATTCGATAAATGCCCAATAAGCCTGTGCCACACTTTTGACTTGTAAGACAGTTGTATTAGCTAGTGCATTTTTTAAATCTGTGGACGGTTTATCGGATATGATGAGGGATGGACCTTTGCGATCGATTTCTTGCCAGTTGATGTTATCGTTGCGACTAACAAACATCAGCGTATGACTTTGTGTTAGCTCATGGCGATTATAGTAAATAGCGTGCTGTACAGACCATTGCTCTGAGCCATGAATAAGCTTTCCCTGTAGTATTTGCTTAAGTTTTTGCACACTAATGGATTGCAAGTGTACGACGCCTCCTCTCTTTATCAACTAAGACCGCTATTCTGCAGGCGGTATAGGTTTTAGCTTAAGCTCAGCTGCTAATTTAGAAACCTGTTTACTATACATATCACCCTTTATCAAAATAATCGTATTAGCATCTACAATCTTCTGCAATAATGGGTATACTAATGTACTATTTTTAAATGTATAGACAGGCGCACTAAAGCCTAGCTTTACGGCATGATCAGCCATAATTCTGGCATGCTCCCCAATGGTTATTAGCACATCTACGCCAATGCGTTGAATACACTCACCCGCTTGTTCGTGAATAATATAGCCCCACGAGCCTAAATCGGTAATGGTTCCAATAATCGCTATCTTTTTCTTGCCATCCCCTAGTGCATTTAAGACGTGTAAGGCTGCCTCTAAAGAAGTCGTTGTAATGCTCCATGTATCATCCAATAGCATGGAATGATGAATACCCTCAAAAAGCTGGAGCTGTTTTTTTAATTGAGGGAATGTTTGTAGCCGTTTGGCCGCTACGGGAATCGATACCCCTATTTCATAGACTGCTGCAATCGCTGCAAGAGCATTATACACCTGATGCTCTCCAAACCCTGGCACAAAGATATCATAGCTCTTTCTGCCATGCTGCAATATAAATTTCATCCCCTTTTGCTCGTAATGGATATGGCTTGCTCGAAAGTCACATGATTCATGCTTTCCCACCTTTAGCACACGTCCCCGAAACGTAGCTAGATCAATTTTTTTCGTATTTAAGTCTTCCGCATTGATAATTAATGTGCCTGTCGGATGAATAATATTGAGCATTTCTGCCTTTGCCTGAATATAACCCTCTAGTGTTTTACAATAGTTTAAATGATGTGCCCCAATATTTGTAATAATGCCAATTGTAGGCTTAAAATACTTTCCCGCATTTGTCACATCTCCTGGTGAGCCAACAGCCGTCTCAAAAACAGCTGCCTCGGTATCGTCATCAATATCCAGTAAATATTGCAAGGATGCTGTTCTGGAATTACTGCTTAAGGTCGTTGCTGCTACTTGTCGATCTGCTGTAAGAATATGTTTGATCATCTCTTTTGTGGTCGTTTTGCCGGATGTACCTGTAATCGCAACGATTGGAATATGAAACTGATTACGATAAAAATGCACAAACTTCCAATAAGCTTCTTCGGCATTGGCTACTTGTAGTAAAATAACATGCTTGGGCATTTCATGTGGACGATAAGCTCTATCCGTTACTAGCACTAGTGGAGAAAGTGGCTCAAGACTTTTCCAATTAACAATACGTTTACTTGTAAAAAGGGCTGTATTAGGCTTTTTTACTTGTTTTAGCCGATAAGCACCATGTTGAATAAGGACTTCCTCTGCTCCTTGCACAAGATTGCCTGCCGTAATTTTTGCTAAATTCTTCACCGAAAGAGGCTTCATATCTTTTCCCCCTCCTTTCTTTTCTAGTATATGTCGCCTCTTAAAAGTTGCTTGGATGTAGACAAGATACATAACTAGAGGAAGTCTATATTGTTGCATATATATAAAGGTGATTAAGTATCTAAGTACCAATAAAAGGAGTGATATACCTGAAAGCCATTATCTTTATCGGTACAAACAAATCTGGATCAAGCCGTGAAGCAACAAGAGCAGCAGAAAAATTAGGCTACTTCACTGTACTGTTCACAAATAACGAAAGGCAACTTCAGCAGCGCCGAGCCTACCCCGATATTCATAAAATGATACTCATTGATACTTTCAATATCGAAAAAATGAAAGAGGAAATTGATAAACTAGGAAAAAGTGGATTACAGATTAAAAATATTGTGAGCTTTGTCGATCCATTTGTGCATATTGCTGCCACGCTTTGTGATGAATTTTGCCATAACTATACATCCTCCTCTGCAATTGAAATAATGGAGGATAAAGAACAAACGAGAAATTATTTAAAGGATCAACCATACTCACCAAAGTTTTCATTAATAAAGCCCAATGATCCCCTTGCAGGCAATTTAACATTTCCGTTAATCGTTAAATCACCTAAATCAACAGGCTCAAAAGATGTTTTATTAGCAAATAATGCTGAACAGCTCCAGCACCATCTCCAAACATTACGCACGAAAAACCCTTATGAAACAATTATGATCGAGGAATATTTAGACGGTCCACAGTATTTAGTAGAAGCTCTTGTCTATCAACGACAAGCACATATTATTGGGATTATTGAGCAGGAAATTACACAGGGCAAACGCTTTATTATTACAGGCTATGGTGTAATGGTCAAAGCGCCGCCGACTATTCAAGCAGGCATTGAAGAAGTGCTCCATTCCATCGTCAAGATATTTAATATAGAAAATGGGGCATTGCATTTAGAGCTTCGTCTCACGCAACAGGGCTGGAAGCTAATCGAGATCAATCCACGTATTTCTGGGGGAGCTATGAACAGCATGTTACAGGCCGCGTTCGGATTTAGCTTAGTGGAGGAAACGCTCAAACTATTCCTTGGTGAACAGCCCAATATTCAGCCAAAGCATCGAAAATTTGTCTACACCAAATATATGATTGTAGAAAATAGAGGAATTTTAGAAAAGGTCATTGGCAAAGCTAGAGCGACACGAGCAACAGGTGTGGTAGATGTTTATGTGAAACCAAAAAGAGGTACAATGCTGACCCCTCCTTTATCAATGGGCCACCGTTATGCCTACGTTATTGCCGAGGGAGCAACTTTGATGGAAGCGAGAAATAATGCCATCAATGCTGCTAGGGAAATTAAATTTATTTTACGCGTTTGACAAAAACTTCCCGAATAATTGCCGCTTGCCAGTGGACAGTTACTCGGGCTTTTTATCTTTATTTAGCAAGATCATTACCTGTGAAACGAGACAGACCTACGCAAAAAGAAGATTCATTATTCTTCCTTAAATGTTTGATCTAAAAATTTCACGGTTTCAAACATATTTGTTTTACTAGCACCTTTTACGAGAATTGTATCATTAGGCTTTATAAGCTTTTCCAGATAGGCATGTAATTCATCCTTATTAATAAAATGCCGTACCTTGGATGGGTCCATTCCTTTGGCGATGGCGGCATTACTCATTTCATCTGTCCTAAAGCCATAGGTAATAAATTCATCAATGCCTACCTCGTAAATATACTCCCCAATCTTTTTATATTCTTCCTCCCTCAAAACACCAAGCTCTCGCATTTGCCCAATAATTGCTACTTTTCGCTTCTTCGCAATATTCGTCAGTACATCAATGGCAGCGCGAACCCCTTGGGGATGAGAGTGAACGGTATCATCAATGACTGTAATACCATCACGGCAATTATAAATTGTTAAGCGTCGTGGTGGCTTTTTAAAGTTGAGTCCCGCCTGGATATCAAATGGACTAAACCCTAAAAGATCCGCTACTGCCACGGCATTGAGGGCATTGTAGACATGATGCTCTCCTAAAATTGGAATATACATATCAATTTCTTGCCCCTGTAGCTTCATTTTAAAGGACATACCAATATCCTTATATTGTAAATCATATGCACGATAGTCTGCTTCTTTTTGAATGCCCACCGTGATGATTTTCCCTTTGAATTGCTCTGTCTCTAAGTATCTTGAATTATCATCATCTTGATTGACAATGAGTAAGCCTTGTTGATCCATACCATGAATCAATTCCGACTTTGCCTTCGCCACACCTCTTACATCTCCATCAAAGTTCCCGACATGTGCTAAGCCAATATTCGTGACAATACTAATATTCGGCTGGATGATGCTACAATGGTTCGTAATAATGCCTGGATAAGCCATGCCATACTCTAAGACAACCGCCTGATGAGCATCATTAATTTCTTCCTTATGCTTTTTTGTATGCTCTGTCGTATTCCAATAATCCTTCGATTCAAAAACATTCCACTTTTTCGATAAGATCGAGCCAACAAATGCTTTTGTCGTTGTTTTCCCTGCACTTCCCGTAATCGCAATAATTGGCAAGCTTTTCTTTGTCTCAGCATGCTTATTTTTTTGTTGGACAATATCCTTTTTCAGGCGTTTTTGATTTTTTGCAAGATACATCGCATAACGAATGGAATGGATGACCACATCTAATTCTAAATAAAAGGCAGGAGGGCAGCCTGGACGCCAGTTCACCTCATACATCCAAATTTTTTGGTGCTGATCTAAACCAACATCTATACCAATTTCATCAATCACCTCGCCAAATTTTACTATTTGAATTTCATCGAGATGGTGTGCCAGCGCTAAGGAGAAATGCTCAAGCATACGGCGAATATTATAGGCTTCCTCCTGAAATTCCTGCTCTAAAAAAGGATCTAAATAATTCGTATAACCCCCATTATTAATATTCGGAATAATCGAGCCAGCTGGGGCAATACGTGGATAGACAGTCGTTACGACCCATTTACCTTCTCCATTTTTTTGGACATGCAAACGGAAATCATATACCTGACCTGATTTTGTAACCGATTGAATATAGGGTTGCATAATAAATGTACCTGTGGCAAGCTGCTCCTTTAACAGAGCGTCTAATTGCTGCTGTGAATAGGATGTAGTCGTACGATCCTTCCTCACCTCGTAATGCGTTTTACCAACCTTTGTAATAAAATAAATGCCCTTCCCTTTCCGTCCATCAATCGGTTTAAAAACAACCTTTTTGTAGTATTGAATAAATTTATGGAATAATTCAATATTTTTAACAATTTCAGATGGGATTAAATATTGGTCAAATTCCTTTGCTTCCTTTAAACGCTTCATCACGTTCCATTTATTCCCTATTGAATGTGTTGTAAAGGGGATTTCCTCTTTTAAGCGATCAATAATCTCTTTTGATACCGATAATTTTTCAGGGCTTCCTGCATTATAAATAACATCTGGAAAGGGCATCGTTTTTTCCTGCCATTGCCCATTTTCATAAACCTTTGCCTGAATGGAGCGCTTGGCAAAATCCACACTTTTTGGGGTAAAGTAAAAAAAATGCGCCCCCTCTGCCTTGGCAACTGCTGCGTAGGCATAAGACTTGAGAACCGTTGTTGGATCAAGTCGGTGATGTAGCATACCAATTATCGTCATTATTAAACTTCCTTTCATTTTGATCTCTCACTACCATTTAGGCTCAATAATAAATTTCCCTTTTAGCATATCTGGCTTTAAGAGCTGAATCGCTGAAATGCTCCCTAGTTCAATGGACTTCTTAGTAGCTGTTTTTTCTAGCCTTATCACATCCCCAATATTATTTGTATCCTTTCCCTCATAATCAAAAGCTCGTAATAGCGAAACAATGCCACGACAGTGCTCCTGATCCACAGCCTCAATACGGAAAAACTCTGTTTCAAACTGTTTCACTGTATCCATTAACCTTAAATGCGTACCATTATGTGTAATTAAAAAAAATGGAATCGTATCACTCCCAACAATTTTAACAAGTAGCTGATCGAAATATTTCGAATGAAAATTCATCATCATATCCTGCAATGTTTTTAAATCAGCTAGCGCTTCACATAAAAAATGATGTCGCTTCAACCTTCAAGCCCCCCTTCTCGTTTGAATAAGCCCATAGTCTATATAAATTCCCTTCTCGTTATAATATGTAGTAATAAAAAATATGACGACTTTTTCACAAAGAAATAGGGAAAGGAGTACCAGTGTTCATCTCCATTTCCCTATATTACTTTTTACTATATGACTAAATGTAATGCCGAATGTATAACTCTAATCAAGTTGAAATCAGTTGCTGCATTTTTTTGCGCTTCAATTCCAAATATTTTGTGACAACTTTTTGATGGATCGGATGGCTTCGTGGAATACCTAAATAGTTGGTGATGACTTGATGGATTGTGCTCTTGCGAATAGCGTTTGTTAGTTCAGCCGCTTCTGGATCCTCATCGTGATCAAATAATAAAGCAGCTGCGATAACATTGGTCAGATTTGAAACGTCTAGACCTAAGTTAAAGGTTTGAAGTGTAGGTTGAACTAACCGATCATTTTTGGCTAATTTTCGAATTGGGGATCTGCCAACTCGAACAATTTCATCTGAAAAATAGGGATTGGTAAAGCGTTTTATGGTTTTATGGATATAATGACGATGCTCTTGTTCATCAAAATCATGTTTTTGAATGAGCATTTTCCCGATTTCCAACATTACTCTGTGAACCTTGCTTATTAATTGTGGATCTGTCATACTTTCTTGAATGGTTGAATAGCCATTCAAATAACCGAAATAGGCAATACAGCAATGACCTGTATTGACCGTAAATAATTTTCTTTCAATAAATGCCTCAAGGGAGTCTACCAATTGTACACCCTTTATAGGTGGTAGACCTTCAAGCATCGCAGAACGGTCAATGATCCACTCGTAGTAAGGCTCCACTGTTACTTCCAGTGGGTCATCATGATCAGGGACAGGCACAATTCGATCAACAACAGTATTTGGAAAAGCGATCAAGGTCAAGGCCTTGTCATGTAGTATTGGAGGAAGATGTTCAAAGATGTGTTTTTTTAGCTTCACGCTACTATTTGTGGCATTTTCGCAAGCAATAATATGCAGAGGCTTACGGTTATTAGCTTGCAGTCTTAAGCGAATACCTAATGCAATCTTTGCTGCAATGTCGGATAAATTGGAGACGCCTACCGCGGTTGTAATTAAATCTACTTGAGTAATCTTTTGCGCGACAGCAAGTTGATTTTTTGAAGAGATGGCAGTGACATTGCGTACGATAATTCTGTCTTTTTGTTGATTGGCTATATTAACGGGGTATTCATTTCGTTGTTGTAAGTGGGAAATTTTTTTTTGATTGCGTGTAACAAAGGTGACATCATAGTCTGACTTTGTTAGCATTAGTCCAATAAAACCTCTACCAATATTGCCAGCCCCAAAATGGATAGCTTGAGGTTTTGTGGCTCGCTGGTTGTTGCCGTTATTTGTATCATTAATCTTGTTATTTAACACATACTCATTCAAGGTTTTCATTCCCCCTATTGAATTATGGATAACCTAAAGATTTCTGAAGCATTTTTGTTTAGTTAATTGGCTGGGTAAAACACGTGACAAGATCCTGTAAATCATAGTTTTCAAATGAGTCAATTGTATAGTGTCCTTGATCAAATGATAATCGTTTAGTGATCGTATTGGGAATCACTACTGTATGAAGCCCTGCTACAACAGCTGCACGTGCTCCATTCGGCGAATCCTCGATAGCCATCGCTTCGTTAGCATGTACACCTAGTTGTTCCAGCGCTTGCAAATATAACTCAGGATCAGGCTTTACCTGCTTGACAGTATCAGCTGTACAGAAACATTCAAAATAGTCCCTAATTCCAAGTGAATCAACAAATTTATCCACCCACTGGCGATTTGAGCTACTTGCAAGACCAATACGCAAACCGGCTTCCTTTGCTTGCTGTAGCAATTTTAGAATACCTGGTCTCATGGCTTCCTTTTCCATCAGTTGTGCATGGCTTTGTTGAATAGATGTTTGAAATGCTGCTAAATCCAATTTAACATGGTGATGAGTGGATAAATACGTATACGGATTAAAAGATTGGAGACTTGTACCGAGGCATTTAGAATAGGTTTCTAACGATAAATCCACACCGTAGCGTGCATAGGCATCTCTAAAAACATTATACCATGCCGTTTCCGTATCAATAATAGTTCCGTCAAAATCAAAAATAATAGCTTTCATCAAAATGTTACATCCTCCTTGGCTTTTATTTTTTTATTCGAATTAATAGAAAAATTCGAATATAGACACTACCCTACCATTAATGTCCAGCTGTTTCAAGTTTGGAATCATAACACTCGCTTCATAATTCATTCGCTAAAGCTACCTATAGCTGAAAAGTAAGCGGTCTCAAAAAAATTTTTTTGTCAGTTTTTTATGCTGGCCATCTATCATCGTTACAATTTTATCTATCTATTCATATAGGCTATTGATCCCTTCGATTTAACAACATTCCATTTCAATCACGAGCGCATTCCTTATGGCTGAAAGAAGATATATCATTCCAGATCACAATGCGCCGAGAAATAAAGCCTTCTAACCAATTGCTATCGCCAGTGATGGATCTTACAATCCGAAAATTTATGTATGGTGTTATATAAAGTTTACTGGATCTACTAAAAATAAATAGCCTTAAGCCCCCAAATGACTATTCCTCATCCTCGACATACTCCAATATATCTCCTGGTTGGCAACCCAGTGCTTTACAAATTGCATTCAATGTAGAAAAACGCACCGCTCTTACCTTGCCTGTTTTTAAATTAGAGAGATTGACGATTGACACATCAACCTTCTCTGCTAGCTCACTTAGCTGCATTTTTCGATCCGCTAGCATGCGATCTAAGCGAATAATTATGGTCATATTCTCACTTCCTAAGCTGTGGCATCATATTCATCCTGTAAAAATGCACCGTATCGGAAAATACGCGCAATTGTCCAAATGACCAAACCACATAATAATAGTGTCCAATTAATGCCTGTAAAATGATAGCTAATGTCCTTGACTATATCCGTCTTTACAAATAGCGATTCAAGCTGAAATTGCTGCATCATTAGATAGACGATATATGTACGGAACGCATTCACTGTCAGGCTTAACACCATCACTCCGTAGGCAATGCGCTCTATTTTTTTACTAGTAGCGAGTGAAAAAATAATTCCCTTTGATAAATTGCTTAATACATTTCGAACTTGGATTACCATTAATAATAAAATAGCTATGTATATTGTAGCAGTAAATAATAATGTCACGATATCTTTTTTTGTATAGTGAATATCCCTTGCCACTTGGTCTGCCAGCATCATTTCCACTCCTTCAAAATGAATGGAAGCCGTTACACTGCCCTTGGCTAAGAAATGATTCACCTCTTGCTCTGTCACTACCATCACCCCTACAAACAGAATCGCAATCATTGTTAAGCTAAAAATCATCAACACCATAATGATTGTAAAAATGGTACGAAGCCCCTTTGTCAATAATCGAAATTCTTTTCTTTGAACTGTTTGCTCCATTAAAAACATCCCCTTCCCTAGTTTTATTATACATACATTTTTATTTTTAACAATAATTAATTAATGATAAACATTAAATATTTACTGATATAAATAAAAACGAACTATTTTGCGAAACCTCACTTTTCATGTTTCGTCATAGTTCGTTTTTTTAATCTGATTGGCCTTTACAGCTGTTATTGAAGCAAGCCGTTCTCCTGTAAATAAGCTTTAGCTACGTCTGCTGCAGGCTTTCCTTCCACATTGACTTGGTAATTCATTACACGCATTTCATCATCAGTAATTTGATTGGCAAGCTTGTTTAAGGCTATTTCAATCTCAGGATATTTCGCCAATGTTTCTTTTCTTATTAATGGCGCCCCTTGGTAAGGCGGGAATAGTGCCTGATCGTCCTCCAACACCTGTAAATCATACTCGCGAATTTCACTATCTGTTGAATAGGCATCCAGTACATCAATAGTCCCTGCTACAATGGCTTGATAGCGCAGCTTTGGCTCCATTGTTGTAACATTGGCAAGCGTCATATCATAGCGCTCTTGTATCCCAACATAGCCATCCTCACGATCATTAAATTCTAGTGTAAAGCCTGCTCGAATCGTCTGTGCAAGCGGCTTTAAGTCTGAAATTGTTTGTAGCTGATAGGCTTCTGCTATTTCCTTTGATACAGCTAATGCATATGTGTTGTTATAATGCATAGGGCTTAGCATCACCATATCAAATTGCTCTAGCATCCCTTCCTTTGCCTGCTGATAGACATCTTCTTGCTGATTATTCACCGCTTCCTCCTTTAAAAATTCTGCAATGGCTGTTCCTGTAAACTCAGGATAAAGATCAATGCTTCCTGATTTTAAGGCATTAAAAACAAATGACGTTTTTCCAAGCCCTGGCTTTAATTGCACCTCTAAGTCTGTATCCTGCTCAATTAATAATTGATACATATTAATTAAAATTTCAGGCTCAGCACCAAGCTTACCTGCGATAACAAGCTGGTCATGATTTTTCCCTTGTAGAAGCGGGAAAAACATTATGGCAAGAGCGGCGACACTAATAAGGCTTAATGTCGTCACTGTTTTTTTAAATGATAGTGCCTCTAATTTTTTTAGCAATACATCAAAAATAAGTGCTAAAACAGCGGCTGGTATAGCGCCTAATAGAATAAGTGCTGTATTATTGCGATCAATGCCAAGCAAAATAATATCACCTAAGCCACCAGCACCAATTAATGCGGCTAATGTAGCTGTCCCAACAATTAATACCATTGCTGTTCGAATACCTGCCATAATAACAGGCATCGCAAGCGGCAATTCAACCTTTACTAAACGCTTAGGCATATTCATCCCCATTGCCAATGCCGCTTCCTTCAACGATGGGTCTACTTCCTGAATACCTGTGTATGTATTCCGTAAAATAGGCAATAGCGCATAGGCAACTAACGCAATAATCGCAGGCACTTTGCCAATGCCAAATAGTGGAATCAACAAACCAAGCAAGGCGAGTGAAGGAATCGTTTGCAAGACGGCACTAACACCAATAATACTTTCAGCAATCTTCCTTTTATTGGTTAAATAAATGCCTAGAGGAATAGCAATCAGCACAGCAAAAAATAGCGCAATAAAGGAGATTTGGGTATGCTCAAGCAATGCTGCCAATAGCTGACCTTTCCGCTCATCAAACACTTCTAGTAAATTAGTCATCAGCAGCACCTCTTTCTCCATAAGCTAAATATTGCAGCATAGATGCTCGTGTAATGCTACCAATGCGTTCCCCATCCTTTTCCACAGCTAAACCATCATGCTGTGCAAGCTGTTCAAGAATGGTTACCAATGAAGCATCCGCCAAAACTGTAGCATCTAATGGCTGTGAGGTAACGATTGGCTGCATCACTGTTTGGATATCAAATAGATTTGCTATATCCTCCTTAATTCCTATAAATTGCCGCACAAAGTCATTGGCAGGATTTTGGAGAATATCGTGAGGTGTGCCAACTTGCACAATTTCACCATCCTTCATCAGACATAGCCGATCCCCTAATTTTAGCGCCTCCTGCATATCATGGGACACAAAGACAATCGTTTTTTGAATGGTACGCTGCATTTCCAGCAAATCATCCTGTAGCTTTGTACGGCTAATCGGGTCCAATGCACTAAAAGGCTCATCCATTAAAATAATATCAGGGTCAGCCGCTAAAGCACGTACAACCCCAACCCGTTGCTGCTCACCGCCAGAAAGCTCCTTTGGCTTGCGCTGGCGGTAGCTAGCTGGCTCTAGCCCAACCATTGCGAGTAATTCATCCACCCGTTTGTCAATTGCCGCCTTCGACCATTTTTTTAATTCAGGCACAATGGCAATATTTTCTGCAATCGTCATATGCGGAAAAAGAGCGATTTGCTGTAAAACATAGCCAATGCGCCAGCGCAATTCATGAATATTGTAATCGCTAATTTTTTGCTGCTGAAGCCAAATTGTTCCCTCTGTGACAGGGATTAATCGGTTAATCATCTTTAATAAAGTCGTTTTACCACAGCCGCTTGGACCGATAATCACAAAAAATTCGCCCTTGTTAATTTCTACGTTCAATGCTTTAACAGCCGTATGATCACGACTATAGCTTTTAGAAACATTGTCAAATTTAATCATTGATGCGCTCCTTCCTCACTATGCGCTGCCATTATTTCATTCTAAAGACCTCGCCCTTTGGTACAAATGGTAGTTTAGCTCCTTGTGGTAGCACAAAGGCATGTGCCCGTTTAATGGTCAGGCGATCACATTGCCCATCTGTAATAATAAGAATAGGACCGTCCTTTGGGAAATCCTGTGCCGCTTCAATTAGCTGGATACCAGGCTGTAATACCGTGCCGCCCCTTCCCCTTACCTTGACCTTTGTCAGCAATTCCTCAGGCGCTATATAGCCCGCATCATAGGCAACAGCATCACAAAAAATAACACGTACAAGGGGTACATCTCTTGCTATACTATAGCTGGCAATCGTACCAAGTGCCTTACCTAACAGTAAACGATCCATTGAGCCAGATGTATCAATAATCACCGCAAATGTACGTCCATCTGCCTCGCCACTTTGATATATCCACCTTGGTCGTGCAATATCAGGCGTTGATGCCTGTCTTCTACTTGGTCGTGCATACGTTCTCATTTTGTCGATCGGCTGAAACATACGATCAAACCAGCGCGCTAATTCCACATCCCAGGCAATTGGTGGCTGTGAAAGACTGCGAATTTCCTCCACAAGCCCCTGTGGCAAGTAGCCTCTATCCTGCGCCATATGATAGCTCAATCCCTGACTTAGCGCTCGTCTATAAAATGCATCCAAATCCATTCCTCTTTGCCCTTCCCAAAAATCAGGTGGCTTTGTTTCTATTATATCCACAGCACCCTGCCCTCGAAACGTTCGCAGCTTACGATACATTCTTATATCAGTGACAATTCGATCATAAATGGATTCTGCTGATAAGCCCTTTAGCGCAGGGTCATAGAGTCCACCAATCGCTGGCATCTCCCCGATTTTCATATCCATAAGCCAGCCATTAATGACATAGTCACAGGCAACATTCCATAAATACGCATCACGCCCTTGTCTGCGTGTAGCATGACTAAGCCCAGCATGCAGCAATTCATGGGCAATCAGAAACCTCATTTCCTCATCCGTCATTGGTACAGAAGCATTCATATAAATTTCCTTTGTATCAATCGCAATCGCTGCAGCCGAAATATCCATTCGTGTACAAATAAGCGGGTCTTCAATAATCGTAAAATCTGCTGCTAGTGCGCCAAACAATGGATAGGAGCTCATAAACCAAGCTCTTGCACGCTCTGCCTGCGTAATAATCGTCGAGCCTGCTAGTGCGCTCTCTACACCTCCTGCTACACGAATCGCACTTTGTACAGCCTTTGATAAGCCTTCAGCAAATAGGAGCGGATAATTACTACGATAACCGCGATAAAAATAATCATTGCCCTGTACTGTAGTAATAAAGTCGGCTTGCCCCGGTATTGTACTATAGCCCTTTAAATGCTCTGGTACACCTTCGCGCAGCAATTTTTCATATAATTTCTTCTCAGAGCTAAAGGATTCAAAAAGCGGCTCATTCATCTCCTTCGGCGCTTGCCCAAATTTTAGCTCTGCTAAAAATTTTGTAATGTAGCAATCACAGGCAATATTCCATAATTCAGGCTGCTCTTTCGGCTGATGATGGGATAAGCCAAGATGCAATAAACAATGGGCAATCACATAGGCCCATTCATTTGGCTGTCCTTTTTGATCTTGATTGACGCTAATCATGCCTGTGCTTGTCACGTAAGCCCAATCTTTTGGCGGCATACTTTCATATTGCAGATAAATGGCATGACAAAGCGCCGCAAATAGCGGATGCTCAGCTACAATGGCATGTCCAAGCGCAATATTTTTACTATTTTTATGTTCCTGCTGTGCGGTTTTCTTTTTTTTCGCCATGTATTACCCATCCTTTTTAGCGACCAAACGTGGTAAATCTCTAATCACCTCTAGCATAAACCATGCAGGCAGTGCCTCGCCCTTGTGCTCTGCTACAACCATTTGTGCAATTTCTAAGCTAATAGCGGATAGGTCCTTGATTAAATCCTTAGCACGAAAGGCAAGCTGTCGTTGATTCGCCTTTAATGTTGTATGTTCAGTTGGCAGCTCCTTTATAAGCTGGGCTCGCAAGGATTGTGCCATAAAATACAATAAATCTCTTTCATCAGGCTGATCTGGCCAGCGCAGCTCACCATTGATAATTTTCGCTAAATCGTATTTGCTTTGTATTTGTTTTAGAAAGGCTTTAAATTGGCTTGCTGTATGTGGCGATAAACAGCTACTCGCTAAAATATCAATATCTGTTTCTCCTAAGCTCTTTCCATAGGCATAGAGGCAATCGCTTAGCATATGCCACGAGCGTGGTGTGGAGAAGGGCTCCTCGGTTTTTGGCGGCTCACTCCATAAATGATCTGGACGCATTTGAATATATTCAATCACATATGGATGAATTTCATGCGCATAAGCCCATTCTAGCCAATCTCGATGGGAAGCTCTTAGCTGCACATGCACCATGCGATTGATTAATGCAGAGGACATTGGCTTGACAATGGCACTATCCTGCGCTCGATTGCCCGCTCCAATGACAATCGTTCCCTCTGGTAAAATAAACTCACCGATTCTTTGCTCATGAATTAAGCTATAAAATGCTTTTTGTACCTCCTGTGAGCAAGCATTTAATTCATCTAAAAAAAGACAATAAGGCTCATTCCGAGCAATCATTTTCGGTGGACAGAAAACACTATAGCCATCCTTAATTTGCGGAACGCCAATAATATCCTCAGGTGCTAGCTGACTGCCTAATAAAGAAACACAGGGCAAGCCTAATTCACTCGCAAAATTTTCAACGATTGCTGATTTACCAATACCCGGTGCTCCCCATATAAAAACAGGTCGTACAGGCGCTACATTTAATAAAAAATCATATAATTGTTTTTGTGTAACACTAAAAATTGTATTCAATACAAACTTCCTTTCAACAGTTCATCGCTTTAAAGGTACATAATACCATTTTTTATGGATCCATGCCTGTGCCCGACTTGGCTCTTATAAATAGAAAAAGGATGTGCCAGAATTTCTCTGAACACATCCTTCTTTTAAGCCAATCGTTTCTCACGCAATGCCTGTCCTTGGATAATGACCCATACACCGACTAGTTGCAGCGCTGTTTTGACAATGACTTGCCCAACAATTGCTGCAGGTACAGCTGCCCATGGAAGGAAGCCCGCCCCGAGTGGACTTAGCCCAACAATAACGAAAACCGTTGAATCAAGCAGTCCTCCCACAATGCCGCTGTAAAGCACTCGCCAAGCCATCGGTAGCTTTAAACGTGTATAAATTTCAGTATCTGCTGTTTCAGAAATAATAAACGACAGCGCTGATGCTGCCACAATCATCAATGTATCTCCTAAGGAAAACGATACAGCAGCGGAGAAAAATAATGCAATGAAAATAAAGAAATACGTTTTTTTATGTCCATATTTATTTTGTACAAGGTCGCGGAATATAAATGTTGCCCCAACAAAAAATGTCCCTATTGGCACGATAAACATGCCCATTTCCAACGGTGCAAAACGTGCTGTCACAACATTTGCAATAACAATCGAAGCTAAATAACAAAAAATTCTCATGCTTCTTGCCCTGCCTTCGTCGCTAAATAGCTTTGCAGCCCGTTTTGCCGCAGCTTACATGCAGGACATTCTCCACAGCCATCTGCCATAATACCGTTATAGCAAGTGAGCGTTTGCTCTCGCACAAAGTCGAATGCATCAAGCTCATCCGCTAATGCCCATGCCTGTGCTTTGTCAAGCCACATTAATGGCGTATGCAAAACAAATGGCTCATCCATCGCTAAATTAAGCGTTACATTGAATGATTTTACAAACTGATCTCGGCAATCAGGATAGCCGCTAAAATCGGTTTCACAAACACCCGTCACAATATGCTTTGCCCCAACTTGGCTTGCCAGTACACCTGCGAAGGAGAAAAATAGCAAATTACGCCCCGGTACAAAGGTTGACGGTAGCCCACCATCTTGTCCTTCCTCAATATCAATATCCTCACGTGTTAATGCGCTAGCCGCAAGCTGATTCAATAACGAAATATCTAAAATATGGTGCTTGACACCGAGCTGTTGTGTGATATTTTTGGCACAGTCAATTTCTAAACGATGCTTTTGTCCATAATCAAATGTCACGGCCTCCACTTCACCAAATTGCTGCAATGCCCAAAATAAACAAGTTGTGCTATCCTGCCCGCCGCTAAATACGACAATGGCTTTTTGCTTTTTCATTATAAAGCCTCTTTTCTTAGTTTTTTTCAGAGGGTTGCTAAAAACCTCTTTGTCTTAACGATTATCAATTTTCTCTGGATATAAATCGTGATTCATTAAGCGATAGTCCGCGATTTTTTCATATTTTGTCTCAGAACGCCCATAGTTGCACCATGGGTCAATTGAAATACCTCCACGCGGCGTAAATTTGCCCCACACCTCGATATAGCGAGGGTCTAATAACTTAATTAAATCGTTCATAATAATATTCACGCAATCCTCATGAAAATCGCCATGATTGCGGAAGCTAAATAAATAAAGTTTTAACGACTTGCTTTCCACCAGCTTTTTATCTGGAATATACGAAATATACATTGTCGCAAAATCAGGCTGCTGTGTAATTGGACATAAGCTTGTAAATTCCGGACAATTAAATTTCACAAAATAATCACGCTCTGTATGTAAGCTCTCCACAGCCTCTAACACTTCTGGTGCATATTGCACCGGATATTTCGTCTGCTGATTGCCTAACAATGTTAAATCTCCTAAACCTTCTTGTTCCGTACGACTAGACATCAAAAAGCCCCCTTCAAAGTTGTGTACGACAAAACTTTTAAAAGAGGCTCAGCTATTTTCTATATCATATGTAAGAGGAAAAATGATCCTATGCATAGTTTTTTATAGAGGGTATAAGCTATGAACCTCTGTTATGAAAGTTTTTACATACGGAATTCTATCAACTATTTGAGAGCACGTCAATACAAAATATGTACACATGCTCTGTCATTAGCAAAGGAACCAATCCATCCCTATAGCGTTTTATTAATAACTATAGCAATTTTATAACACATCTCTTTATTTCTCTTTCACTCTCTGTAATAATGAGAGATAGTTAAATTTTGATAGAAGGGAGGGAGATGTTGTCACGCTCAACATCAAGCAATGAAATACATGCTCAAATTTTTTAAAGGACTAATCGTTACAGTTGTTGTGATATGTCTATCATTTTTTATGGTCACACAGCTATTCAATCCATCTGAGATGGAAGAGCCTATTGTAATTGATGATCGTCCAAGTGTGGAAGAGTTTATTGGCACAATTGCTGAAACTGCACGGGATCTTGGTGCTCAAAATGATCTATATGCGTCCGTGATGATTGCCCAAGCTATTTTGGAAAGCCAGCATGGACAAAGTGGTCTTGGCTCCGCTCCTAACTATAATCTTTTTGGCATGAAAGGCAACTATCAAAATAGCTCTGTCACTCTTGAAACCGTTGAGGATGATGGTTCTGGCAAGCTTTCAACCGTGATGGCTGAGTTTCGGAAATACCCTTCCTACGAAGCCTCCATGCAAGATTATGTAAAGCTAATGCGAAATGGGGTTTCCTGGAATAGGGATTTTTATGCAGGCGTCTTTAAAAGCAATACAGCATCCTACACAGAGGCAACGAAATTTTTAACAGGCTCCTATGCCACTGATTCATCATACAATGAAAAATTAAATACTCTTATCACCAAGTATGACCTTCAGCAATATGATAGCCCTCTTAAAGATAAGAAAACAATTACTGTCGCTGATGGTGACTCCTTAATGCAGATTGCAGAGGTTTATAATGTAAAAGTTACATCTATTAAACAATGGAATCAATTGCGTTCAGATCGTCTCGAAGCAGGGCAACAGCTCAATATTTATCATTATTAGCACAAAGTGACTGGGACAATAGGAAATTGACCAATGCAAAACCGATTTTCATAATGGACAAATTAGTTATGTCCCAGTCTCTTTATCATTAAAAGCTATTATACGTCGATGGTCTGCATCCATCACAATCGTTGCCCCTAAAGGCAATGACATCGTGGGCAAACAATGTCCACAGGCTATATCGGCAATAATCGGCTTGTTTAAAGAAACTAACATTTCCCGGAAAATAGTTTGTAAGACAGAATGTTCCCCACAATTTGTCCAAGCACCTAGTAAAATACCTGCTGCCTCATCAAACTTTCCTGCTAGCTTCAATTGAGTAAACATACGATCAATACGCTGGCTATTCTCATCAATATCTTCTAAAAATAAAATTTTTCCTTTTGTATCAATATCATAGGGTGTGCCAAGCGATGCAGCAACTAATGTTAAATTGCCTCCAACAAGCTGACCTGTAGCACAGCCAGCTACAAGTGTCGTCATTGGCTGTGATACGGGATTTTCCAAATGAATAGCTTCTTCTGTCATCATGTGTTGTTTAAAGGATTGCCATGTATATGCATCCATCTCCTGCTTAATAAATTCTGTGGATGGCATCGGTGTATGGTAGGTAATAAAGCCACAAAGCTGATTAAAAGCTATATGCAAAGCTGTTACATCACTATAGCCTGCAAATACTTTAGGATGTGCCCTGATCATATCAAAATCAAGCTGTGGTAAAATTTTTGTAGCCCCATACCCTCCTCGCATACAAAAAATTCCATTAATTGTAGGGTCCCGAAACATCCGATGGACATCCGCTGCTCGCAATGTCGCTGTGCCAGCAAAATAGCCCTGATGTGCATAACATGTCTCTCCAGCAACCACCTTTAACCCTAGCCTTTCAATACTAGCAATAGCAGGCTGTACCTTTTCGGGTGGTACAGCACCTGAAACACTAATAAGCCCCACCGTATCTCCTTTTTTTAATGGTCTTGGACGAATCAATCATTGCCCTCCTTTACGGCTTTATCCTAATTATTGAGCGATCTTCTCCCATTATTGAGCGGCTCTCTCATTTGATTGATCACTTTTCTCTCGCTATTGAGCGGCTTTCTCTAAACGGAGTGACTGATCCTCTTTATTTCCAATAGTATACGTATAAATTCCAAAAACGCTACTCCACAGAGAGAGTAGCGTTTTATATATTAGTATTTAAATTGACTAATAAGCTGTTTTAGTTCGTCAGCCATGTATGCCAACGCTTGAGCGGAGGCATTGATTTCTTCCATTGATGCTAATTGCTCCTCAGTCGATGCCGCTACATCTTCAGAAACGCTGGCATTTCCTTTAGCGGTTAATGCCAAATCCTCCGTAACAGCTGCTACTTCTTGCACACTTACAGACATTTGCTCAGAGGCAGAGGTCGTTTCCTCCATTTTCGGCATAATTTCATTCATACTTGCTCTAATTACTTGGAATTTTGCAATAGCCTCATCCGAAATATGTAAGCCCATTTGTACATCCTCTGTCACCTTGGCCATAATATGCACCGATTGCTCTATTTCATGTTGAATTCCTTGAATCAATTCAAAAATTTGTTTTGCCGAATCCTGTGATTGTTCTGCTAGCTTACGTACTTCGTCTGCTACCACAGCAAAGCCCTTGCCATGCTCACCTGCCCTTGCTGC
The DNA here is from genome assembly GCF_001281525.1 of Lysinibacillus macroides. GTDB lineage: Bacteria > Bacillota > Bacilli > Bacillales_A > Planococcaceae > Lysinibacillus > Lysinibacillus macroides. The sequence continues at coordinate 244,999 of NZ_LGCI01000010.1, forward strand.
CTCAATCGCTGCATTCAGGGCCAGTAAGTTTGTTTGATTGGAAATGCTTGTAATAACATCTAAAATAGACGTAATTTGCTGAGAACGCTCTTGCAATGTTTGAATTTTTGCATTAGAGTCTGAGACCGATCCATGAATGGAAAGCATTTGATCCTTTGTATTTTGAACAGCTTGTCCACCCTCATCTGCTTGTAATGTAGCATCCTGTGTTAGATCTGTTACAGCAGAGGAAATTTCCGCTACATGCAAAATAGCCGTTGACAGTTCCTCGAGCGACGCTGCATTTTTATTCGCATTGACGGTTTGTAAATCAGCACTTGTCGCAACATCCTGAATCGCGATGGCTACTTTTTCTGTTGCAGATGTTGTTTGATTGGCATTAGCTGTCAACTGCTCTGCAGATGATGCTACCTCTTCTGCATTTTGCTCAACCTTTTGGATAAGTGTTCGTAGACTTTGCTGCATATCATTAAAGGCTTGTCCCAATTGTCCAATCTCATCTGTCGAGGCAACGATGACACTTTCTGTCAGGTCGCCCTGACTAATCGTGAGAGCACTATCTTTTAATGCTTTAATAGGTCTAAGAATAGCCTTCATCACAAAATAAAATATGATGGTACTTACAATAATAGCAGCTACTAGGACAAGCATCGTATGGAATAAAATTGTTGAGGCAGCCTTATCAATTTCATCAGCAAAAATGGTCCCTGTGATTTTCCAACCTGTTAATTCATTGGTAATAAAGGAGAGTGTACGGTTATCACCACTATAGGTATAGTCGTATATACCAGATGTGCTATCGTATATTTTCTCAATAAAGCTTTCTTTCAGGGCTTCACCTGCTGTTAATGTAGGGTGTGCAATAACTACATGATCTTCACCGAAAATAGCTGGATAACCATTTCGACCAATTCGAATGGAATCGGCAACTTCCTGTAAACCTGTTAACTGAATATCCACAGCTACAACACCAGAGTAATCGTTTAGCTGCTTAGCCACGGTCACAACCATATCTCCCGTTCCTGCATCTTTATAAGGTTTTGTAATTAACGTCTCTCCCTTTAAAGCGGTTGCCTCTTTAAACCAATCCCTTTCCAATGGATTATAGTCTGCGCTATTTATTTGCGGCTCCTGCGTAAAAGCTCCATCATTCGCACCAATGTAAACACTTAAAATATCAGGATGTAACTTCACATATTACTGCAACTTTTCACGTACTGGCTCCTCTGGTTGCTCGAGAATTTCAATTTCCTTACTAAAAATGCCAATATCATGCACCTTTTCACTAATTGTTTGATCAATCAGCTTATTTAAAATTCCTACACTTTCATTTGCGCTATATAAGATTTCTTCCCTAATAGCATCTTTAGCTGAAAAATAGGATAAACTCCCAACAGACAGCGCTGGGACTAGTAAAATAAGAGCAAATAATATATAAAGCTTACCCTTAAAGCTCCCCATTATTTGTTTCATACAATCTTCGCCTTCTTTCTCTCGATGTAAAAAATATTTGTGCTACATATGGGCATTATACAGTGCAATTAAATGCTATGCTTTTCAATAAGATCTCCTTTTCTTTAGTGGTTTTACATATTTCCCAAATCTTTTATCGGATAAAATATATAATTTCAAACATTTTTATGATTTTCTTACTATTCAGGCTTTACAGATAAATCCATTACTCGTTAGCATAATAGTACTTGTCACTGTAAGCCTATTTTCATGCACATAAACCATTCCTCCAGATTTTTGCAAGCCTGTACTAGAGTGAATCATAACGACAGTCTGTGCTGCTTTTATCTTGGTTTAACAGGTAGAGTGCTGAAACAAAATAAAAAAGATCGTAGCGACTTGATGCCAGTAGCTACGATCTCTAATATTATGACTGGTACTTTTCTAGCATTGCCTCTGTAAAGGTTTGGGATTGCCCTTTTGGTATGCTTAATGTCTGCCACTCTGCGCCCTTTACTTGTTTTGCAATATAAATAATTTGACCTACATGCTGTGCATAGTGAGCCATTTGTCTTTCAATGGCATCCATTACCGCTAGCCGCTCACCTCTAATCGTAATATCCCCATCCAAGTCGGCTGTTGTTAAACTTGCTAAAGTGTCTAAAAATACTTGCCAGCCCTTTTCCCAAGCAGCCATAATCGCTTCTTTTGTGTGAAAACTATCTATAAACTCATCATCGCGATTTCTAGTAGGCTTTTCTCCATCTGTCGTTAAAAAATCAGTCCAGCGTGAAATCATATTGCCACTTAGATGCTTAACAATAACAGCAATACTATTTGATTCTTCATTGTATGCCCAGTGTAGCTGTTCACCCTCTAATTGGGCTAATGTTTGATCACCTTGCTCTTTCATATTTTTAAATCTTTTTTGGACAATCTGTAAATAGGTTTGTGCTAACGTCATGGCCATCGCTCCCTTTTTATTTTACAATACCAGAACCTATTATAATTGTCATCATATGGTTTATCATTAGAAGATATAGTTGATTATGACTTCTAGAAATTAAACGTGGTAGATTGTTACCTACCTCACAAAAACCGCCTCAATGAATCATGAGACGGTTTTCTGATATTTATAAGTTTTCATCAATATATGTTTCGATATCGGAGGCAATCGTATCAATAGGCACATCTTCAATATTTTCAGCATAGCCATTGTACATTTTCACTAATAGACCATCTTTATCGACTAAGAAAAATTGATTTCCATGAATAACTTGATCACTGTTAGGATCGTTTTTCACCAAAATCTTTGTATTTTTCACTGCAAATTGTTCAATATATTTTTGCGAATACCCTGTAAGAAGGTTCCACTTTGATTCATCTGGGACATTGAATTTACTAAGATAATCCGCTAACACTTCTGGTTTATCAACATCTGGATCGACTGAAAAGGCTACAATGTTATAATCCTCCACACCTTTTTTCTGGAGCTTTTCTTGAACTTGTGCCATATTCAATGACATTGGTGGGCAGATTGATATACAGTTTGTGAAAATGTACATCCCAATCCACGGTTTTCCTTTTAAGCTTTCTAATGATACAGCCTCTCCATGTTGATTCACATGTTCAAAATCAGGTATTTCAAGGCTATAATCTGCTTTAAATTTTGTATTTCCGCAGGCACCTAATATAGATGCACAGGCTAACAGTACGACAAGCCCTATTAATTTACGTTTCATATTAACACTCTCCCTAGCCTACACTATTCTCATCCTAACGTAGGTTGTAAACGTTGACAAGAACTTCAAGGTGACAGCTTTCGTACATCTTTGTGAAATCCAGTTCATTTTAAGGAAACGAGTGCAGCATGAATCGCCTCCAGCTTTACTTCGATTCGGTGCAATAAATAAAATGACACTAAAATGGGAAAGCCGATATCGGATAACATGTTGAACCATTGTTCCATAAAGTTTCCTCCTTTCACATATGATAAAAGTGGTCTTTGCCTCGCAAGCTGCAAAGACCACTTCTTCTATTATGTTGTTGCTATATCAAATTCTGTGACTTGACGATCGACAATACGAGCTCCTTTAATGGCTACCAAAGCACCTGCTTGTCCTGTAAAAACATTTTTCGTTATAATGATTTCCATGACCTGCTGAATTTCAGCTGCTGTAATGGTTGACTTTGGTGCATCAATTGTCAGTGTTGTTGTTTTGCCAGTAGCTGTAGCAAATTGCAGCTCTAACACTTGTGTCATGCCATACTCCCCCTTTAAGATAAATTTGTTGTTTCTTGCTTGACAATGCTTGCTAACGGCTGTGATGATAGACTGGCCATAGCGTTCGCAACTGCCACTAAATCGGCTGTGCTATGGGTGCTGTTAAGATTACGATACGACTTCGTGGCAACTAGTGGTTCGTTTTGTTCATCATAGCCAATCGTATACGTAAGACGCAGTGTAGCATTTACAAAGCTGATATTTGTCATGTAACATCCCCTCCTCTCTACACTCTATATACAGACTTCTTACTAAAAAAGGACAATTAAGGATGAATTTTTTTTCGGAAGCTTTTATAATAGAGAAAGAGAAGGCAAAGAGGTGAACGATTTGTTAGAAGGCTGGTTTTTATGGTTTATTTTATTTTGGGTTGTTGTTCTTATTTCCTTGATGGCGATCGGCGGATTTTTTATGTTCCGCAAATTTTTAAAAGCATTGCCTAAACAGGATGGAAAATCTGATTTAGATTGGCAAGAATATTATTTAGATAAAACGATCCACTTATGGGGACAAGCTGAAAAGGAGCTACTCTATGAGCTAGTAAGCCCTGTACCTGAACTTTTTAGACAAGTGGCTAAGGAAAAGATTGCAGGTAAAATTGGCGAGCTTGCTTTAGAGGAAAAAGCAAAGGCCATCGATCACGACCTTATTATTCGAGGCTATATACAAGCAACGCCAAAGCGCGACCATAAATTTTTACGCAAAAAATTAGAGGAAATGCAAATTGATATGGCCCCATACGAGCATTTATTCGAATAGTAACCACGCTGCACAAGAATTCTAGTGCAGCGTTTTTTCTTGCCATTAGAAGTGTTTATCCATCGCTTTGCATATCCTATCCTCCACTTTTTAAGTAGCTATCCTGCATTTCAAGCGTGCTAGCCACTTGCTTGCTTTCTATCCTTCATTTTGTATATTCTAACCACGACTTTCTTTCCACCCTATTAAGCCATAAAAAAACTACACTAGCCTTCACACTAGTGTAGTTGCGGAATCGTTTTTTTTACTTTTTTAAACTGGATGAGCATAGCTATTCGCCAAGGTACTAGCATAGCGAAGGCTAAAATCCAGAACATACCTGCTAATTCCCCGACATCGATGGAACTACTTAAAATCATTTTTGCCACCACGCGGAATATTAACAAACCGATTAATATAAACGCAAATGCCTTTGAACGTTTTAAATAAATATCTCGGCCCTTTACTTCAAATTTAGAAGTAGCAATTAAAATCGTCGAGAACACCACTCCTACAGCAGCTGCCTCTAAAACTTGCATGAGTGGTACGCGAAATTGCTCAAATAAAAACATCAGCGCACCTGTGGACATGGCAATCGGCGGAATAATAATTTTCTTCTCATTGGTAGGCATTTTGGAAGCTCGCATTCGTATCACCATCACAAAGCTTCCCATTAATATGGCCATGATGGTTGACCCAATAACATAATAGTGAGAAGGGATGCTGCTTAACATAAAAGGTCCTCCTCTAATATCTAATTAGCAATTTTGTCCCAATAATTGATCGGCTACAGCTTTTAATTTTTCTGGCTCAAAAGGCTTTGTAATAAAATCTTTTGCTCCGCTTTCAATCGCTTCCACGATAAGCTTTTGCTGACCAAGTGCTGTAATCATAATAATTTTTGCATCCGGAAATTCAGGAATAATTTTTTTCACTGCTGCAATACCATTCATAACAGGCATCGTTACATCCATCGTTACTAAGTCTGGCTGTAACGCTCGATACATTGCCACAGCTTCTTTCCCATTCACTGCCTTTCCAACGACCTCATAACCCCATTCTGTAAACATATTACTGATGGCAACACGCATAAATAACGTATCATCCACTACTAAAACTGTAGGCACCTGTTCATCTCCCTCCACGTTAATATGGGATAGCCTTCTTTAGTTTAACAAATTAAAAGCCTGTAAATCCACCGAAAATAGGCTCTAATATTCGTGTAATATACGTTAACCCATCAAAGAATAATAAAATCCCTACAGCAATCATAATATAACCGCCGATTTTCACAATTTTTTGGCTATGTGTACGAATCCATGTCATACGCGAAATAAAGAATGATAGTACAAAGAACGGTATCGCAAAGCCTAAATAATAAGCAAACATATAGCTAAAGCCCGCACCTGGATTTGTACTTGCTAGCATAATAATAGATGCTAGGATTGGTCCTGTACACGGTGTCCATCCTGCTGCAAAGGCAATACCAATTAAAACAGACCCAAAATAGCCAGACGGTCGATTTTTAAATTGAATTTTATGATCCCTATTTAAAAAGTCAATTTGTAATAGTCCCACAATCATTAAACCAAATACAACGATTAAAATAGCGCCTACTTGACGTAATAAGGTTTGATAATTGTGGAAAAAATTGGCAAAAAAAGACGCACTCAGCCCAATTGCAATAAAAATAATTGAAAATCCTAGTAAAAAGAATAATGTGTGGAAAATAGCACGTTTCTGTAGCATACCTTTTTCTGATTTTAGCTCATCTAATGTCATTCCCGTTATGTATGATAAAAATACTGGATACAAGGGAAGCGTACAGGGTGAAATAAAGCTTAAAAAACCTGCACCAAAAGCTAAAAATACGTTAATATCAGATCCCATATTTTGAAATCGCTCCTTACAGTTACTGCCTCCATCGTACCAAAAAACACTATAAAATGCGCCCTTCCAGCCTGTGAACGTTTCATGGCAAAATCATGAGATTTATAAGAAATCCCTGCCAAACAAGTTTTCTTTCTGCATTATGCGCCCCATCAGATTTTCTGTCAATACTTCAAAAATAAAAAGGATGATAAACGTTAACCGTTTCCATCCTTTTACCCTATCTTTTATGGAATCATCCAAGCTAAAATATTGCTTTGTAGGTATGTCAAAATACAGATAAATAGCAGTAGCATCACACTATATTTTACAGCAAAGCGCAGCAATTCTGATTCTCTGCCTACAAGTCCAACGGCTGCTGCGGCTACTGCAATGGATTGGGGTGAAATCATTTTCCCTGTTACTCCACCTGATGAATTGGCTGCAAGGGCTAGTACAGGATCCATACCCACTGATTCTGCTGTCACCTGTTGGAGCTTGGCGAATAATACATTGGAGGAGGTATCCGAGCCTGTAATAAATACGCCGAGCCATCCAAGTACAGGTGAGAAGAATGGGAATAACGCGCCTGTTTTCGCTAGCATTAAGCCAAGTGTTGTCATCATTCCTGCTGCATTTGTGACATAAGCATAGCCAACCACACAGCAAATTGTAATCAATGGAAACTTAATTTCATTTATGGTTTCCATAAACGTTGTGCCCCAGTGACGCCATGAAATTTGTAAAATAAACTTTGTCACGATCGCTGCTAATAAAATAGCCGTGCCTGCTGCCCCCAGTAATTCTAGCTTATATACTGCTGCAATTGGCTCACCTGTTGTACCATTTAACACTTGATTATGTAAAAAAGGTACTTCTGGCATAAATGTCAGTGCTTGTCCTAACGTATTGACGCCTTTCAATAAAATATTAGAACCCTCATAATGACCTGTTAGAGCGCTTTTGATTGCTGGAATTCCCCAAAAGGAAATAAAGATTGTTAAAATAATAAATGGTGACCAAGCCTTTACAATTGTTGCTCCGCTATAGGATTCATTTGTCGATAGTGTAGCCGTTGTTTCTCGCTCCGTTGCAAAGCGATAAATTGTTTTTGGCTGCCAAAACTTCATAAAAATTGCTAATGCAAATAAAGATACTAATGCAGATAGTACATCTGGTAATTCAGGGCCAAGGAAGTTAGAGCTTAAATATTGTGTCACCGCAAAGGAAATCCCTGACACTAAAATAGCGGGCATAACCTCCCAAGCCTTTTTAAAGCCCGTCATAATAAATACTAGAAAGAATGGAATAAAGACTGCTAAAAATGGTAATTGACGCCCCACCATTTTTGATATTTCCAACGCAGGTATACCTGTTGGCCCCTCCATAGCAGTTATAGGGACACCAATTGCACCAAATGCCACAGGTGCCGTGTTCGCAATCAGGCAAAGCCCTGCAGCATACAGCGGATTAAAGCCTAGCCCAACTAACAGTGCGGCTGAAATGGCAACAGGTGCCCCAAAGCCCGCTGCTCCCTCTAAAAACGCACCAAATGAAAATGCCACAAGTAATGCTTGAATACGTCGATCCTCTGTAATGGATAGCACTGAATGACGAATAATATTAAACTTCCCTGTTTTTACCGTAAGATTATACAGAAAAACAGATGTCACGATAATCCATCCAATTGGAAGAAGCCCATAAACCGCGCCTTGTGTAGCAGACATAACGGCTGTGGCAGTAGGTACTTTAAAAGCAAAAACCGCTAATAGTAATGATACAAGAAGCGTCGTTAGTCCCGCCATATAGCCCTTCATTTTTTTAATTGCTAGCGCCCAGAAGAAATAAAGTATCGGCACAACTGCTACCACCGCCGACCAAGCTAAACTCCCTCCAACGGCTGTGAAATTTTGTGTAAAAGTCAAACTACATCCCCCCATAGTTGTATTTTTCCTAAAAAGATTTTCCACAATAATGTGATAAAATATTTCCTCCTGTATGATTAGTCACGTTTCCCTTAAGCTTTCAGACCTTGTCGATTTTCTCCTCTTTTTGTAGAAGCAGCTTCCTTTCTCAAGAAATGCACCATCATTCAGATATTATTGCAGTAAACCTTCCACATTCACTGATCTCAACAAATCAGCGGAAGATTAGGTCATCAGATGACCATATGCTATGATTATATTAACTATATTCTCAAAATTCAATATATTTTTCACAACACTAAAATTCGACAGCGCTCGATATTTTTAGCTTTTTCCTATAACGCAGTGGATTGAATCCTTGAAATGCTGGATAGAACTGCAAACCTGATAGATAGACACGGAATAAACGTTCCAAATCTCCAATAAGCCCTCCAAAAGTATTCACTTCACAGTAAGTAAGTTGTTTTTTCATGTATAATAAATATAACAATTAAGCAATTGTAGAAAGATAAGGGGTGTTGTTCCAGGTACTGTCAATATTTTTGTGTAAATGACGATTCACCCGTTCAAGGGAACTCATCACCTGTGTATTCAATTGTACTTGTTCGAAGTGTTGATTTGAGTGTGTAGGAAAGGGCTAGCCCTTTCCTACACACTCAAATTTCGCGCTGGCGCGTCCCGGTCTAGTTTGCCGGTTCGTGCAGCTGCTCAAACATTTCTTCTAGCTTTGCACGGGCCTGATTGAAGCCGATGTGGCAGCGTGTGGCGAAACGTTGATTATAGTCTTCGAACTGCGTCACTAAAAAGCGCTCCAACGATTCTTCGTTCGGGAACTGTTCCTTGCGCTTTGTATATTTTTTGATTTGCTTATTGAACGACTCGATTAAATTCGTCGAGTAGATGCTTCGCCAAATCGCCTTGGGAAAGCCGTAAAACGTCAGTAAATACGGGTTTTCGAGTAAGCCTTGTGCGACTTTTTTATACGATTTGCCCCATTTTTCGCAGAACGTCTCGAGCGCTTTTTTCGCTGCTTCAGCGTTCTTTGCCTGGTGAATCGTTTTAAAATCCTCGCACACTTCCTTGCGATCTTCTACTCGGACTTTATGCATGATATTGCGTGCCACATGGACAAGGCACACCTGATATTTTGCCTTTGGAAACACATTAAACACAGCGTCTGCCATGCCTTTTAAGCCGTCTGATACGAATAAAAGTACGTCTTCTACACCACGGTCTTTGAGCTCTTGTAGTAGCTCCTGCCAGTTGTAGGCCGATTCTGTTGGGGCAATCGTATAGCCAAGCACTTCTTTAGAGCCGTCTTCACGAATACCAACTGCAATATAGACGGCCTCTTTTGACACCGTATCACGACGCACGGCAATATACGTCGCGTCTAAATACACGCATACGTAACGATTGTGCAAAGGACGGTTATTAAAGGCTTCTACCGTTTCTGAAACAGCCTTTGTCATATTCGAAATCGTTTGCGGCGTATAGTGATGCCCATACATTTTCTCAATTAATTGCGCAATTTCCGCCATCGTAATGCCTTTTTTGAACAAGTGAATGACCGTTTCTTCCAGCGTATCGTTCGAGCGCTTATATGGTACCACTGTCTGTTGTTTAAACTCACCGTTGCGATCCCGCGGGATTTGAAGCGTTAAATCGCCGTACTCCGTGTGAAGTGTACGCGAATAAGACCCATTGCGAGAATTGCCTGAGTTGAACCCGATACGATCGTATTTTTCGTAATCCAAAAATTCCGTCAGCTCTGTCGCCAGTAGCGAGTTGATCGCCATTTCCAAGTGCGAACGAAAAACCTCGGTAATATCTTGTTTTTTGACTAGTGCATCGACAATTTCTGTTGTAAACTGATTCATAGGGAAGACCTCTTTTCTAGGATTGGTTGTGGTGACTTAATTCTACCAAGAAAGGGTCTTCCTTTTTCTATGGAATTTTCTATTTACACAAAATATTTTATACTCTCTTGTTCCATGGAATTAAGAAGAATAAAGCCAAAGAAAATATATGAAGAAGTATCCGAAATCCTCCATGAAAAAATTAGAGCCGGATTATTAAAGCCAGGGGATCGGCTTGACTCCGTGGAACAGCTAGCCGAACAATTACAAGTCAGTAGATCTGCCGTACGTGAAGCACTCTCCGCTTTAAAAGCAATGGGGCTTATTGAAATCAAGCAGGGCTCAGGAACATTTGTCAAAAGTGTCACATCCAATCAGCTTGATTTCCCTCTTTCAACAGCAATTTTAACGAATAAACAGGATGTCTCTCACTTATTAGAGGTTCGTAAAATTATTGAGGTAGGTACAGCCGCAAGCGCAGCCATTCATCGCACAGATGCAGATATTCAAAAAATGATACAAATACTTGAAGAAATGCAGCGTGTACAAGGTGATGGTGAATTAGGTGAAAAAGTTGATTTTCAATTTCATGCTGCGATTTCTGCTGCTTCACAAAATCCCCTGCTGACGACGATTCTCGATCAAGTGTCAGGACTGATGCTGGAAACGATGAAGGAAACGCGCCGTATTTGGCTTTATTCTAAAAAAACAACGAGTGAAAAATTATATGATGAGCATATGCAAATTTTTCTTGCCATTAAACAGCAAAATGAGGAGCTGGCAAAGCATGCGATGTCTTCCCATTTAAGCAATGTCGAAAAAGTGTTACTGCAATATTTTGAAACAACAGAATCTATGCAATCCCCCAAGCTGCCTTTATAACAGGGCAGCTTTTTTGAAAAATTTTATGAATCTCTTTTATTCTTCTGAATAGTTGTAGTATTATAAAAACAATCTATTTGTTTTATTAGTCATCAGATGACCGGTTGACTATGTAGGAGGAGTGATAAAATGAAAGTGACACTGTTTGCAACCTGTTTAGTAGATATGTTTCAAGGAGATGTAGGCAAAGCAACTGTTGAAGTATTAGAAAGACTTGGCTGTGAGATTGACTTTCCAGAAAATCAAATTTGCTGTGGACAGCCTGCCTATAATAGTGGCTATGTGAGGGAATCTAAAAATGCCATGAAAAAAATGATTACGACCTTTGAGCATGCCGAATATGTAGTGTCCCCTTCTGGCTCTTGTGCCTATATGTTTAAAGAGTATCCTGAAGTTTTTAAGGATGACCCTATTTGGCAACCAAAGGCGCAGGCATTAGCAGATAAAACCTATGAATTCACAGAGTTTATTGTGGATGTTTTAAAGATAACGGATGTGGGCGCACAGTTAGAGGGAACAGCAACCTATCATTCATCCTGCCATATGACCCGTCTACTTGGTGTAACGGAAGCGCCATTTCAGCTATTAAGCCATGTTAAAGGCTTACAATATATGGAGCTACCAGGCAAGGAGCGTTGCTGTGGATTTGGTGGTACATTCTCAGTCAAAATGGGCAATATTTCTGGAGAAATGGTTGATGAAAAGGTATGCAATGTGGAAGAAACAGGGGCTGATATTTTAATTGGCGCAGATGCGGGCTGTTTATTAAATATTGGAGGGCGTATTCAACGTCAAGGAAAGCCAATCAAAGTAATGCATATTGCGGAAGTTTTAAATAGCCGATAAGAGGAGGAATCGATAATGGCAATGAAAACGAGTGAAGATCGCTTTAATCAGCGTGTGACAAAGGAGCTGGACAATCAATTTATGCGCGGCGCTGTGTCCAGTGCCCAGGAACGCTTTCAAACGCGCCGCCTCCAACAGGCAGAGGAGCTTGGACACTGGGAGGAATGGCGGTCACATGGCGAGGAAATTCGCAAGCATGTATTAGAAAATCTTGATTATTATTTATATCAATTAAGTGAAAATGTCTCCAAACGAGGTGGACATGTATTTTTTGCACAAACAGCACAAGAAGCAACGGACTATATTCAAGGCATTGCGAAAAAGAAAGAAGCCGCTAAAATTGTGAAGTCAAAATCAATGGTAACAGAAGAAATTAACTTAAATGCTGCGTTAGAGGAGCTTGGCTGTGAGGTCATTGAAACAGACCTTGGTGAATATATTTTGCAGGTGGCAGATCACGAGCCACCATCACATATTGTTGTACCTGCCCTGCATAAAAATAAAGAGCAAATTCGAGATGTTTTTAAAGAAAAACAAGGCTATAAGCAAAGCGAAAAGCCAGAGGAGCTTGCCCTTTATGTACGTGAGAAATTGCGCAACGAATATTTAACAGCAGATATTGGTATTACAGGCTGTAACTTTGCCATTGCTGAAAGTGGCTCGATTACACTTGTAACAAATGAAGGCAATGCTGATTTAGTAACAGCCCTGCCGAAAACGCAAATTACGGTGATGGGTATGGAACGAATTGTCCCTAGCTTTGAAGAAATGGAGGTGCTTGTTAGCTTATTAACAAGAAGCGCTGTTGGACAAAAGCTCACAAGCTATATTACAACGCTAACAGGGATAAAGGATGAGGGAGATAGCGATGGACCAGAGGAATTCCATTTAGTGATTGTTGATAATGGACGTTCAAACATTTTAGGCGGTGAGTTTCAGCCGATTTTACAATGCATTCGCTGTGCTGCCTGTGTCAATGCTTGTCCTGTCTATCGTCATGTCGGAGGGCATACGTATGGCTCTATCTATTCAGGTCCTGTAGGTGTGGTACTTTCCCCTCTTTTAGGGGGCTATGATGATTTTAAAGAGCTACCCTATGCCTCTACATTATGTGGTGCATGTACGGATGCTTGTCCTGTGAAAATTCCGCTGCATCAGCTGATTCACCGACATCGACAAGTCATTGTGGAAAATGAAGGCAAAGCACCTGTCTCTGAAAAACTATTAATGAAAGCATTTGGTTTAGGTGCCTCTTCCCCTTCTTTATATAAAATAGCAACAAAAATGGCTTCTCCAGCTATGTCCCCTTTTACGAAAGATAACACGATTTCTAAAGGGCCAGGACCATTAAAGGCATGGACGGAGGCAAGAGATTTCCCTGCACCAAATAAAGATAGCTTTAGAGATTGGATGAAGCAGCGGACAAAAGGAGGCAAGTCATAATGACAGGTACAATACAAAATCGAGAAACTTTTTTAGCCAATATTGCCAAGCAGCTAGGACGGTCACCAAAAGCGGAGCTACCACGCCCAACATGGCAATACCAGCCGCAAGATGGTGTGCTAAAAGATGCAACAAAGGATGAGTTAGTAGAAGTGTTAGTGAAACAATGCAAAAATATTCATACAGATATTGTGATGACAAATACAGCGAAGCTTCCACAAGATTTACAAGCTGTTATCGATAATTATGGTGGTCAGTCCGTTATTACATGGCAGGATAAACGATTCCAAGACTACGGATTATCTGCGTTAATGACAACACAATGGCAACAAGCCAATATTGAGCATTATGAATGGAATCCGCAGCAACCTGAGGAAAATATCCGACAAGCTGAAAAAGCCAATATCGGCATTACCATTAGTGAAATAACATTAGCAGAATCAGGAACGGCTGTGCTTTTTAGCAGTCAGGAGCGAGGTAGAAGTGTCAGCTTTTTACCAGAAAAATCAATTATTTTAATTCCTAAAAGCACCATTGTCCCCCGTATGACACAGGCTGCACGCTGGATTAGCGAAAAAGTGCGCAATGGTGAAAATATTGCCTCATGCATTAACTTTATTACGGGTCCTAGTAACTCAGCCGATATCGAAATGATTCTTATCGTTGGCGTACATGGACCTATCAAAGCAACGTATATTGTGATTGAGGATCAATAAATGACAACATACTTTCTGGTATGACTTCTTTGTCATCATACTCTGGATGTGCTTCCTTTAGATGGCTGGTCATAGCATCATAAATCAATGCCCATAAAAACCAACCGTTCTATCACATTGATAATATATACAGAATGGGTGCCTATTGTGCCTTGATTAATCATGATTTTGAACATACGAATCATATGTTTATGAAACTGGTGCAATATCAGGCATTTGCCGAACGTGTTGAGGTTAACGCTTTTGTTTTTGTATTAAAGCCACATTATTATAATAATTACATTTATAATTACGAGTAGGCTCTGTTAGAAATAGAACGTTTTAATCAGCTTAGATACGATGATTATTTAGATAAGCTTGTTTCAAACTTTTATTATGCTGAAAAAGGAAAATCCTTATATTTACTTGGACGTTATGAGGAGGCGAAGGCTGCATTTGTACAGTATAAAAACATACCGATCTATATTAGCCATCCTTATAATATTTTAAGCTTAAATGAATGCTTTTCCTATAAAGCCCTTTGCTATGCACATTTTGATGAGCTAACAATAGCCTATGAAATTGCTTAAATGGCTTACACAAATTCACCTGATTTAGTGGATTTACTCTATAAACGAAAAATCGAGGAAGTCTATCAAACGATTAAGGCACAAATTGCTTCCACATCTTCATTATTAAAAGGATTGCACGAGGCTGTGCAATCCCTTGTTTTTACGGCTGACGATCGTTCTTTATTTGTTTCTGGATCTTGCGTAACGCCTTTTTCGATCCCCGTTCGATATCATGCTGAAGCTTACGGTCTTGATAGTCTACAAACAATGTCTCTAAATCATATCCTTCAGGGTATAGCTCCGTTGCAGGTAATTCTAGGGTAAGTCGCTTCACATTCATCTCTAGTATTTGCCCCTGATAGAATACGCTAACATTATTGTACGGATTCATTTCTTCATACACCAATCCCACATCATCATAGTCCAATAATTTCACACGGTCCCCTTTTGCAAATGCATAAGTCGTTGCAACATTCGCTTTCTCTATTTTAGGCTTACGAATTTTACTGTCCTGAACGAGCCTCAGCTGATACTCCTTGTTATTTATATAATCCTTTGCTCTTTGCAAAACAGCTTCACGGATATTCATTTTTTTAGAAATCCATAAGGCATTACTTTCTCCTGACGTGCCGATGAGTAATTGATACAAGGGCTCTAGTGTTTCACTATTAAAGCGCATTGCCGCATTCATAAAATCAGGATGCATTTCAGAAAATCGCTTAATTTCACCATAATGTGTAGTTGCCACAGTTATACAGCCCATTTGATAAAATTCCTCTAATATCGCAATGGCTAGTGCAGCTCCTTCATTTGGCTCTGTTCCACTGCCAATTTCATCAAACAGCAATAGTGTATGATTATTAGCGGCTCTCATAATATCGGAAAGATTTTTCATATGCGATGAAAACGTACTTAGTGCATTTTCTATACTTTGATTGTCGCCAATATCAACAAAGATATGATTAAATACAGCCATTTCCGTTCCTTCGTCCGCTACAATATGGAAGCCCGACATCGTCGCTAATGTTAAAAGGCCAATGGTTTTCAACACGACCGTTTTCCCGCCAGCGTTTGGTCCTGTAATAATTAGGCTACGGTAGTCTTTAGCGATGGCAAATTGAAGGGGCACCGCATTTCCTGGTAGTAATGGATGCTTGCCATTGATCAGTTGAATATAACCGTAATCATTGATACGCGGCTCCCTACCACCAATTTGTCTACTGAACTTCGCTTTGGCAAAGACCATATCGTATTGACTAATTAATTCCATGTTAACGGTGATTGCATGAAGATGTTCCATCAATAGCCCCGATAAAGACGCTAAAATCTGATATTCCTCCACCGCTTCCTCAGCCTTCAATGTAGCTAATTCTACATTTAATTTAGCGACAACGCTCGGCTCCATAAAAACGGTTGCCCCTTTTGAGGAAATTTCAACAGCCGTTCCCTGTACATGATTTTTATAGGTCGCCTTAATCGGAATCGTATAGCGATCATCCTTTCGACTAATAAAGAATTCCTGAATATACGGTTTATTGGCACTGTTATTCAAAAATTTCGTTAAGCGCTCTTTCAATTTTTCCTCTGTCGTTTCCATATGATGACGGATACGCTTTAATTCACGACTAGCAGCCGAATCTACACGATTGGCTTTGATCGCAAAATTAATCTCCTCCTCCACGCTTTTAAATTCAGCCATAGAATGAGCGTAAGTGGAAAGAACAGGCGCAAAAAATGCCTTATCCAGCATAAATTTTTTAATGTTGCGGCAGCCTCGTAAAAAGTCTGACATACTAACTAGCTCACTTGGGTCTAGTATCATGCCCTTTTCAAGCTTCGTCATAATATGCTCAATATTTGATACCCCTAAAAACGGAACATGCCCCTCTGCATCCAATATGGCACGAGCTTCAGTTGTTTCATTCAACCGATTTTTTACCACTGCTAAGCTTGAGCTTGGCATTAATTTATCTAAAAGCTGTTTCCCTAATCCGCTGACACAGTAGGATTTAACGATGTCCTTTAATTCATGATATTGTAATTTTTCAAGCGTAGTTTTATTCATTTGTTATGCTCCTCATTGTAATGTTTTATCATACATGAAGATACCTACCCAATATTAGATAGCAATGATGGTTTACACAACATAAAAAAGCTGTGAGGAATCCCCACAGCTCTATCTTTAAAAGGCGCATTTTCCCGGCATCACAAATAAAACTTCATCTAATTGAAGTTTCTATCCTATATGCCACGCTTAATAAAGTATTGTAGGTATCTACATAGGTTGTTGAAATAGGTCCATGACAAAATAAGGGGTGTTCATAACATGTATCCCCTGCTGTCGTCATCGCCACTATTTCATTCAATTTTTACCTAGTTAGAACCTACCGCACTCACAAAAAGCACCTCTCATTAATTCATCATTGTTATCTAATTATTGACATTTTACTATATGCTGACATGAAAGTAAAGGTGTCAGCTTGCTTCAACTTCCAATATGGACTTTAAGATTTTAGAAAAAAGACCTGTAGAAAAATCTACAAGTCTTTTATGAAACGGATTTATGATGGGCTTTTCTTGTTTCTATAATTTTGGAGCCTGAGAATAGCAGTAAGGCCGCCCAAATAATACTAAAAGCCAGAAGCTCTACCTGACTAAATGGTTCCTTGTATAGCATGACGCCTAAAATTAATACAATGGTTGGTGTCATATATTGAATAAAGCCTAATAAATACAATGGGATATTTTGTGCGCCTTTAGCAAATAAAACTAAAGGAACTGCTGTCACAATACCACTTACAATCATTAACATATCTGTTTTAACATCAATATGTAAAAATGAAGCTTGATGGGTTGTAAATAAATATGCATAATAGCCTAAGGCAAATGGCAAAATCAATAATGTTTCAATAGCTAAGCCTCTTGTCGCATCAAGCGTAATTTTCTTTTTCAGCACACCGTAAATAGCGAATGATACAGCAATTAATAGTGCTACCCAAGGCACAGAGCCATAATTAATCGTTAAAATTAGCACGCCAATAAAGGCTATTGCCGTAGCAATCCATTGCATACGGCTTAATGATTCCTTAAAGAAAATAACACCAAAAATAACAGACAGCAGCGGATTAATATAATAGCCTAAGCTTGTTTCAATCACATGATCATGCGTTACAGCCCAAATATATAAATACCAGTTCATTGAAATAACAAAGGACGCACCCGCAAGCTGCCAAAAATGTTTTTGATGGGACCATAAATACTTTAAATCTGCCAGCAGCTCCTTACGCATGCGAAATATGCTCACCGCAAGCACCGTAAAAACAAAGGACCAAATCACACGAGATAATAAAATCTCCATGCTTGGTACATGCTCTAATAGCTTCCAGTAAAGCGGGAAAACTCCCCAAATCATATAAGCAAAAAATGCCGCCAAAACCCCTTTTTTCTCATTTGACATGGCCACTAACGCTCCTACTCTTATTGAAATCGATGAACGATTCTCTATCATCTTAAACTAGTTAAAGAATAGACTCAATTATAGGACTTTGAGTAGCCACTGTAAATGCCCAATTTCTAAAGGGTGTAATAGCTTGTTAATCTTTCTGTTCCGACTCTAGCTCAGAAATATACTTGCGTACGGTACTATAGCTAATCTCTGGGTTGATTTGGCGCTTGATGCGAATATGAATTTCTTTAATTCCAACCCCTTGCTCACGCATATCTCGAATCATCGACTTCAGTGGCCCTGTTAGTGACTCCCTTGACATTGCTGTATATTTACTTAATTCAATTAGTAGTTCCATATTTTGTTGGCGAAGCACCTTCATCTCCTCCACCACACAGTTGTATTCTGTTACCTTTTTTTGTAGCACCGTGTTTTGCTGCTTTAGCTTTTGCTGCTCTTCTGTAAGCTGTACATTTTGTTTTTTTAGCATTTTTCGTTCTCGTTCTAAGCCATTTTGTTTGTTATCTAAATCTGTATGCATAGTATTGTATAACTCTTCCATATGCAGCAGCTCTAAATAGCGGCTTTGCGGCACAATCATTAAGCTATCTGTCGTATATAGAGCAAGCGTTCCATCTTTAAAAGGCTCGTACGACAATGTAGAGGGCTTTATTTTATTCGCCATTTATTTTTCACTCCTCCACAGGTAAATTCATATAATTGTCTTCTTTGTGTAACATCTATCCGCTTCCTTTTTCACATGATAATCATTCTCATTTATTTTTATCATAATCAGTATTTTGCTTTTTGTCAAAGAACAATTCCCTTTTGGCGAATATTGTTGCTAACAGGCCTCATCTCTGACTACGCATTCCATCTAAAAAGCTTCTTGCAACAATAGCTGCAAGAAGCTTTAGACTTACATTTTTTTCAGTTTTTCATACTCTAATTGCAAACGCTCAATTCGTTTACGCCCTTCTTCACGATTTTTCACTGTTTCTGCTTGAATTTGCTTCGTCTCTTGAATACCAGCCATAATCGTTTGCCATGTTGTTTCAATCGTTTCGATTTTAATGCTTGGGCTACCTGCTTGACGCGCAATATTAACACTGTTTTTACTAATATTTTCTGCATTGCGTACAAGCATTTCATTGGTACGGCGGTCTAGCTCACTCATCGAATCAGAAATAAGCTTTTGACGCTTTAATGTCACCGCATGAATCAAGCCCTGTTTAAAAATTGGAATTGTTGTAACAAAGGCAGAGTTAATTTTTGCAATTAAATGGGTATTCCCCTGCTGCATTAAACGAATTTGTGGAGCAGATTGGAAGGATACTTGCTGTGCCATCTCTAAATCATAGCGACGCTGCTCTAATAATTCCACAGCACGCAACATTGTTTCATATTCCATGGCTGCTAATTGGTCACCTGCCTGTGCCTTTTGTTCGAGCGCTGGCAATGACGCACGTACATCCTCTATTTTCACTTCAATCGCTGCTACAAACTTACTTAATGATTGGAAATAGTTCACATTTTGATCATACAGATTTTCAAGGTCTACTGTATTTCGCTTCATTTCGCTTTCGTATTTTTGAATTTCACGATAAATCACATCTACTTCTTTGTTCATTCTATCGTACTTGGCTAAAAATCTTTCTAATTGCTCTTTCCCTTTATTAAACAGCTTTGTTAAAAAGCCACCTTTTTTCTCCTCGGCAAAATCCTGTGGATCAAATTTATCCATAATTTTATTCAGATTATTTAGCAAAACACTTGACTCTTCTAGCTTACTTGCTTTCATTGTAGCAAGCATTCTATCTGAAAAAGCTGAAATACCGTTTGCCGTCTCTTTACCAAGCTCTAGCATCGCAATTTGATCTTTTACATCAATTTTCTTTGAAAGTGAGTGAACCTCTGGGTCTTGCTTCAAGCGCAGTTGATGTTGTGCAATTTGTGATAGTTCCTGCTTTGATACAAGCTCTGATGGTTGTTGTGGCTCTGTATACATCAACGGACTTTCCTGTGGCTCTTGGAACACTGGATTTGGCTGTGGTTGTTGTTGGAATAAAGGATTTTCGGAAGCGAATGGGTCCTTTGATTGGTATTGGTTATTAGACATGTATATACCCCCTATTACTTACTCTCTTGTACTATACGAATCATGCTGAAAAAAAGTTTCATCTTACCCGAAGAAAGTAAGCGTCTCGTAAAGTATACGAATTAACCTCTTCTTCGTAAATCAAACTATACCAAGTTGAATCTACCTGATCGACATATATTTGAACATATTGTCGCTTTTGTAACATATTAGCCAGTGTAGGATTGCTTGGAAGCTGCTCTATCTGTTGAAAAACATACGCAGCTTCCTCCTCTGTTGCTGAACGTCGCATATGTGTACCTTGTGCCAATATCGCTTCAATTTCTGCCCTCGATAGCATACTATCACCTCATTCTTCAAGTATAGCCTGTTAAACGAGGAAATTCGACTAAATTTGCAAATTATCCAAAAAAAGTAGCCATATTGCATTGGCTACTTTCCAATAATTAAGTTGTCACTTTTAATACTGTTTTAATTTTTTGAATAACGCCACCTGTGCTGTATGTGAGCACACTGCGTTTATAGAAGGATAAGCTAAATAGATACACGACAACAATTGTTGCGATTAAAATACCTAAGGATAGCATTGGCACCATCCCTCCGATATCTGTAGCACCTATACGCATTGGCATCACCATACCAGACGTAAAGGGAATATAAGAAAATACCTTAATCAATATGGTATCTGGATTGCCAATACCTGATAACATCACATAAAAGCCAATTAACGTAACCATCATTGCAGGCATTAATACTTGCCCCGCTTCCTCGACCTTTGATACGAGTGAACCAAATAATGCACCAACAATTAAATAAAGAATAATTGTTAATAGCAGGAACACAACGGCATAGATCACATAGCTAATGGATAGCTCTTTAATAATCGTAGCGGCTGCATTCCAAATGACGCCATCCTTCACAAATTTCGCATATAGTAAAAAGGCGGCTACAATAATACCCATTTGTGTTAAAGCTAATAATAGTACACCTGCAATTTTTGCTTTAAAATGGGTGGCTGGCTTGACGCTGGCTAGCAGCATTTCCATAGCACGAGAGCCCTTTTCAGAGGCAATTTCAGTCGTAATCATGGAGAGGAATGTGGAAATAAAGAAATAAATTAAAATCCCAATGCCATACGAAACCCATAGTCCTGATTGCTTTTCTTCCTCACTTTTTCCACCTGTTGATGCCTCATTTAAATTTTTCGTAGAAATTATCGTTTGGGCAGACATAATTTGTGCTGCTTGCTCAGGTGACAACGATAGCTGCTGAACAGCATAATGTTGACCAGCATATTGTAATAACGAGGACAATGTTGTTTGATCATTTAATTTCAGCGGTACAAACGTCGCAATTTCAGCATGTAGCTGACCCTCTTGATCACTGACCCTCACAATGGCATCTAGCTTGCCATCTTCTACCCTTTTTTCAAGCGCTGCCACATCTTGTTCATCCTGAATAAAGGCTATATCCCCATTAGATACAAAGATACCGCTTAATTCAGCAGAGGTTTCATTGACAATGGCAATTTGCTGGGCCTCATCTTCGCCTGTAAAGAGTGCTTTAATATCTGACCAAAATATCGCGACAGACATTAATAACACATATAAACACGTCATCAAAATAAAGGATTTTGATTTAAATTTCGATTTATATAATTGCATCATTAATAAATTAAACTTCGACAACATTTCCACCTACCTTATCTTTAAAGATTTCATCCAATGATAAATAATCGAGACTAAATTTTTCGATATACTTCCCATTAGAAAGCTGCTCAAAAATGCTTTGGGCATAGCGCTCATCCTCCAGCATTAAGACAGTTTGCTCCTTCTCTACACGCACATCCTTCACGCCTTCAAGTGCTAATAATTGCGTTGTCGACCAACCTGTACGTACCGCCAGCTTTGTTTTGCCATATTGTTTCTTTAAATCTAGTAGGCTTCCAGAGAATAAGGAAGCACCTCGTTTTAATAGACATAAATGATCACATAGCTCTTCCACATTGTCCATTTGATGGCTGGAGAATAGAATCGTTGTGCCCTGTTCCTTTAATAGTAAAATAGCATCCTTTAATAAATCCTTATTGACAGGGTCTAAGCCACTAAACGGCTCATCTAAAATTAAAAACTTCGGCTTATGAATAAAGCTTGCAATTAGCTGAACCTTTTGCTGATTACCCTTTGACAGTGTTTCAGCTTTATCCTTTCGCTTTTCCTCCAGCTCAAAGCGTTGAATCCAAAAATCAATATCCTTTTTCAATTCTGCTCTTTTCATGCCACGTAACTCGCCAAAAAAATAGAGCTGTTCCTCGACTTTCATCGTTGGGAAAATGCCGCGCTCCTCAGGTAAATAGCCAAGAATATCACGATTAATCGTATTAACAGGCTGCCCATCCCAAGTAATTGTGCCAGCCGTTGTCTCCTGTAAATCTAAAATCATACGAAATGTTGTTGTTTTACCCGCTCCATTCTGTCCAATTAGCCCAAAAATCTCACCCTTTTCAATGGTAAAATTCAAATCATTAACAGCGGTAAAATCTTTGTACTTCTTTGTGACATGCTGTAGCTGTAATGTCATCCTTTTTCCTCCTACCTTTCAAATAACTGTGCTTCTTGTTGTAATTTTTTTATACGCTTGCTTGTTTTGATAATAGGTACACCTAGCAAACATACGAGCAATACATCTATCAGCCCGATGCCTTTATTGAGGATATGTTCCTGCACAATATTCATACCGCCAGCAAAAATACCGAATCCCGCAAACACTAACATCAAATTGCGAACCCATTGGAAATAGTTCAATTTTGAATGATGATCTGATAGTAATTCAAATGTTCCCTCTACTGCTTTTTCCGATAATACGCCCATGCACCATTTTTCGTGACATACTCAATATGCATAGATGTCAAAAACTCAAAATAATCCTTTGATTTCCCTATAATTAGCTCATTGCGATAGATATATTTCCCTAGCGGACCTTGCTCAAAAATAAAATAGCCTATAAACGCCCTTTTTAAATGCCAGCCCTGATCTGCCATGCCATTGATCCATTGCTCCTCTTTTTCATAATCCACAAAAAAACGAAATATGCTTTTTTTCATTTTATTCCGCTCCCCTCGTTATACGGATACCATTGTCAAAAAGTTCCCTTAATCGTAAAATTTCATATTCCACTACTGTTTTGCCAGCTTCAGTAATCAAATACTCCTTTTTTCTGCCATCTCCACCAAGCGCCTCAATCCAGCCTCGCTCCAGCAATGTTTTAATAGCACCATAAATCGTACCTGCTCCTAAGTGTACACGCCCATTGCTAATTTCTTCTACGAGCTGCATAATACCATAGCCATGCCTCGGCTCATACAAAGCTAATAAAATATAATAAACGCCCTCTGTTAACGGCGAATGTTCTTGAGTCATATGATCCCTCCTTTATATCGTTCAACAGTATATCATCAGTCGATATATCTAAAATATATCAGTAGACGATATAGCTGTCAATGCTCTTACTATGTGTTAAAAGTTTAGCTATAATTTATATTGCAGATCACCATGTACTATGTTAGCATGTAAGTAATTACTTGCATGAAAGGAAGTATATTTTTGACAACAAAGGGAACGGCAGAAAGAATCATCGAAGCTGCGTTACAATTAGTGAGTGAAAAAGGCTATACGGCTGCAACAACCAAATCCATTGCAGAATTAGCAGGTGTCAATGAAGTTACCCTTTTTCGGCATTTCGGCAATAAGCGTGGTTTATTAAAAGCCATTATTGAACAATTTTCTTATTATCCACTTTTACAACAGGAAATCAATCAAAATGTTACATGGGAATTAGAGCAAGATTTATTAAACTTCTCCTTAAAACATTTTCACTTTTTAATGTCGATTAAAGATTTTGTGATGATTGGCTTTAAGGAGTCGATTCAGTTTCCTGAAATTAGTGAGGAGATTGCGAATATTCCTCTCCTGATCAAAAAGGAACTCATTGTGTACTTTCAAGAGATGCATCAGCGGGGAAAAATAAGAGAAGTTGATTTTGAAGCAGCAGCATTATCACTTATTGCTCTTAATTTTGGTCATTTTATGTCACGTGCTCGCCTTGGAACTATCGTGTCTGACTTACCAACCGAAGAACTTTTACAAACTAGTGTTGCTATTTTTTCTAGGGGACTCGTTTCCTAGAAAAAATTTTTCTAATCAATGCAAGTAAGTACTTACTTAATTTTAGGGGGAATAAAAAATGACAGGTTTACAAGCATTATTGCGAGTTCGTGAAACCTATATCGGCATTGTTGCAACCATTGCCTTTCAATTAATCTTCTTTACAATCTGGATGACTGCCTATGATGGTGTCAATGAAAGGGCGGAACAGTTAAGCATTGGTCTTGTTGTGGAAGATTCGGCAATGGGTCAACAGGTAGCACAGAACATCAAAGGCTCCATCCCCTTTGCAATGGAAGACTATTCATCGATGAAGGAAGCAGAGAGCGCATTAAACGAACGACAAATTAATATGATTATGCAAATTCCCGCCGATTTTACAAATCAAATACAAGCAGGGAAAGAGGCTGAAATTATTTATGCGATTAATCAAGCCAATGCAAGTGTAGCGAAAAATATGATGGAGGGTGTAGCAAAGCAATTAACAGAAGAAATCAATCAAGCCCTTTACCCAATGCAACAAAGTCAAGCAGTTGAGGTCTTTGCACAACAATTTGCTCAGCTTCCCTTCGAGCAACATACTGCCCAACAAATTACCACTTCTGTCAAAACGACTGTAATGAATGTCAAAGACCATGCCGTCGATGGAACCATTGTTAAAACCAATGATGTGAAGGGATTTGCTGCAAACTTTGTCCCTCTTATGGTTATCATCTCCTCCTTCGTGGGAGCGATGGTCATGATTATGCAACACCAGCAAGCAGCTCAGCTCGTTCAAGAAAGCCTATCAAAATGGCAATTGTTCCTCGCACGACAGCTACTCAATGTGGGCGTAGCCTTTACATTGCCATTCATAACAATTGGTTTAATGCACCTTTTTAATATCGCTAGCCAGGAAAACCTGCTGTCGATTTATTTCTTCCAAGCTGTAATGTATCTTGCTTTTCTTAGCTTGGCCCAAGTATTTGTGATTGCCTTCGGGAATATGGGGATGGTATTTAATATTTGTGCTCTCTCACTCCAATTAGTAACATCAGGCGTCCTTGTACCAAAAACCATGCTATCTGAAGGATACAAACAGGTCGCTGCCATGCTACCAGCCACGTATGGAGCAGATGGCTACTACACAATCATCTTTGGTGGTAGTTCTGATAATCTCCTGCAAAACAGTAGCTCCTTAGGCATCATCATCTTCGTGACACTAGCCATTGCTACGTTGATCGTCACATTCAAACCTGCTCCAGTCCGATGATTTAATAGAAAAGAGAAGGTCTACAAGTTGATGTAGACCTTCTTTTTGGGTGGTTATCCGCTACTTTTTATGTTCTATCCTTCAAATCGAGCGTTCTATCCATCACTTCTCTTTCTATACTTCACTTCAAGCATTCTATTCACCACTCCTCACATTCTTTAAAATAGCTGCTAGCTGCTTATTTAACATGGTCACGCTATCGCTGAAATCGCCACGATACCATTGAATGATAAGTCCGATGATGGCGTTTGCTTGATAAGCGCTATAATAGTCGATTGATATATGATCCTCCATTTGATGCACGTGATGTGTGGAGATATCTCGTTTTAACAGCGAATAAATCCCATCAAATAGCATGTAATAGTACGTTAATGGCACGTTTTTAGAAAACACGATTCGGTAAAACATTTTAAAGCGCTCAATATGGTGAAAAATGCGAATGGTATTTGGGTCTAAATGATTGGTATCCAATGTTGTGACAGCACGATATGGTTCTTCGTAAGATTGATATAAATCCTCCATAATTTCCTGAAAATATTCTTCAAATAGCCCCTCTTTTTGCTCATAATGCAAATAGAAGGTTCCTCGATTGACCTTTGCCTCCCTGCAAATTTCTGCAATGGATATTTGCTCCAATGGTTTTTGACTAAGCAAGGTCAATAAAGCATTATGCAAGGCTTGCTTTGTTTTCATAACACGTAAATCCGTTGTGCGCATTTTTTCAGCTCCTTATTCAACAGTTTTTTTAAAAGCGTTGATTACTCAACACATCGAGAAATTTTGCATATTGAAATCGCTTTCATCTTTATTATATGATTTTAATGAACAGATGTTCAATATCTAACTAGGAGGTCTTTGAGATGAGATTAGCAGATAAAGTAGCCATTGTGACAGGTGCAGCTTCAGGTATGGGGAAAGCCATTGCAGAAGGATATGCGAAAGAAGGCGCTAAGGTGGCCGTTTCAGACTTAAATTTAGAGGGTGCCCAAGCGGTTGTGGAGGGTATTCAAGCGGCTGGAGGAACTGCCTTTGCCATTCAAACAAATGTCGCATCAACAGAAGACTTACAACGTTTATTTGATGAAACGAAAACGAACTATGGTCAATTAGATATATTAGTTAACAATGCAGGTATTATGGATGGTATGGAGCCAGTTGGAGAAATTTCTGATGAACGATGGGAAAAAGTATTTGCTGTAAATACAACAGCCGTTATGCGTTCCATGCGTATGGCGACAGAAATTTTCCTTGCGCAAGGCCACGGTGTCTTTGTCAATAATATTTCTGCTGGTGGCTTATATGGAGCACGTGCAGGAGCGGCTTATACAGCTTCCAAACATGCCGTTGTTGGTTTAACAAAAAATACTGCGTTTATGTATGCGGATAAAAATATTCGCTGTAATGGTATTGCGCCAGGAGCAGTGATGACCAATATCGCCTCTTCTATGACAAATATGAGTCAAACTGGTGCTGCCCGCCAAGCACTAGGTCTATCCATTAATCCGCGGGCTGGACAGCCAGAAGAAATCGCTCAATTAGCTATTTTCCTAGGCTCGGACGAAGCAAGCTTTGTGAATGGACAAGTGATTGCCGTGGATGGTGGCTGGACAGCTTACTAATTTATCGTTTTCCGACAGAAGACGCCCACTCGAAGGAATAATGCGTAAGGTGTAGCCCAATGAGTAAGTGGGAGATGAATGTCAGTTGGCGATAGCCAACATGCCTTCTTGGAGGTATAATATTCTTGAACGATTCTACTGTAGTAGTAGGTGTATAAATAGAACTCGTCTGCTGGCTATCGTTCGCCAATAGCTTTCAAGAGTCGCACAAGATAACTGTAAACCTATGGCACGAAAACCAAGTGTCAAACCGAAAACAAGATTGAAAGACCATACGAATTTCGTATCAATCGTAGGGACTACGAGGGTAGCCTGCTAAAAAACTGGCGGTTACGTTGGTGTTCGCAGGAATCTCCCACTTCAAGCGTGAGCTAAGTGGCGAGTAGCTCAAAAAAAGCACGCACAGAGACATTTTCTGTGCGTGTTTCTTCATTATTATATGACCTTTCGAGACGGAATCAGGCTTCCAAGCATTGCCCCTATTAGCGCAGGTAGTATCCATCCTAAGCCAATATCATAAAAAGGCAGCATCGCAGAATAGTATTTCTCTACTGCATCCAAAACACCTAACTTCGCGCCTGGCACACTTTCAACCAACGCTTTATAGCCATCAATCAAGCTAATGAAAAAGGTAAAAATCATCGCAATCGCATAAACCGTTTGCTTATTCTTAAAGAAGGATGAACCAAGAGCAAGCAAGATTAATACGATGGCTAATGGATACAAGAACATTAAAACAGGGATCGCAAATTGGATGATATTGTTTAAACCAAAGTTTGCAATCGTAAAGGATACAGCACACAATAGGAGCACGAACCATTTATAGCTGATTTTTGGAAATACCTCGTGGAAAAATTCACTACAAGATGTAATTAAACCAATGCTTGTCTTTAAACAAGCTAGCACAATAATAACAGCCAATAAAATAGCTCCAAATGAGCCGAAATAATGTTCCGCCACTGCGGCAAAAATTAAACCACCATTATCAAAAGTGCCTACTGCCTGAATACTGGAAGCACCCATATACGTAATCAATCCGTAAATTAGCATCATTAATGCCATCGCAAAGATTCCAGATGTCCATGTTGCCTTAGCAATTGCCTTACGATCTGAAATGCCCGCATTTTTAATAGCATTAATCACCACAATCCCAAAGGCAAGTGAGGCAAGAGCATCCATCGTATTATAGCCCTCTTTAAAGCCCGTCATAAAGGCAGCATCTATATAATCGCCCATTGGCTGCTGGAAATCCCCCATTGGCTTTACGATGCTTGTGATAATTAGCATAAATAGCACAACTAAAAACGCAGGTGTTAAATATTTACCCACGTAATCCATAATTTTGGCTGGGTTTAAAGAGAAATAATAAACAATGGCAAAAAATAAAAAGCTAAATACAGCAAGTAGTATTGTGGCATGCTGTGCTTGAATATATGGTTCAAAGCCTACTACAAAAGGAACTGTAGCTGTACGTGGGATCGCAAAAAATGGTCCTATCGTTAAATAAAGGGCTAATGAAAAGACAATGCCAAATACAGGATGAACACGGCTTGCTAAATCACGTAAACCATTGCTGCCTGATAAGCCAATTGCTAATATACCGAGGAAGGGTAGCCCAATCGCTGTCACTAAAAAGCCAATTAAGCCAAACCAAAAATGAGTGCCTGCTAATTGACCTAGCTGAATCGGAAAAATAAGGTTCCCCGCTCCAAAATACAGTCCGAATAACATTGTGCCAATTACTGCATAGGTTGAAAAAGGTATCTTTTGTTGCATCTTTGATGTACTCCTTAGAAGTTTTTGATAATCGTAAATTATTTTAATCAAATATTTTTACACTACAATTTCACTATGGTAGCAGGCATTTATTATAATTACAATACTTTTTTGTTTATCTAAAATGAAAAAAAGAGCTGCCTGCTGACAGCCCTTCCCTCTTAGTTTGCCACTGACCATTCAACATGGTCTAAAAATTTATAAACATCTTCATACACTTTATCGCGCTCTTTATCTAATGTGATAATATGTCCAGAGTTTTTATACCAAATAATTTCCTTGTCATCTGTTTCTACTGTATTTAAAATAAATGGTGCACTTTCTTGATAGAGATCGTCATCTAATGCACCTTGTAATACTAATGTTGGTGCTTTGATCGTTGATAATTCTTCACGAGTTTCAGTTGTTAAACGTGTTACGCCATCTAATGAGTCTTTTGGTGTAATACGTAGCTCGTGCAACTCTGAAATAATTTGATCTTTTGATTTATTTTCAAAATGTTTATATAA
This sequence comes from Lysinibacillus macroides, assembly GCF_001281525.1. Taxonomy (GTDB): domain Bacteria; phylum Bacillota; class Bacilli; order Bacillales_A; family Planococcaceae; genus Lysinibacillus; species Lysinibacillus macroides. The sequence goes on from NZ_LGCI01000010.1 coordinate 274,426, forward strand.
ACGAGCATAATGGTATAAACGTGTAAATAAGCCCTTTGAGTTATCACGCGTAATCGGTGCACACATTGCGACACATGCTTTAACAGGGAATTTCTCTGCAACTTTTAATGAGAATACGCCGCCAAGTGAAATCCCAACGACAGCGATTTCTTCATAGCCATTTTTTTGTAGGAAGTTATAACCTTCCACTACATCATTCCACCAATCCTCTGGCTTTGTTTCTAATAAGGCTTCAGGTTCTACACCATGCCCACTATAAATTGGTGCATGTACAGTATAGCCTCGTTTGGATAAAAATTCTCCTAGCTTTTTCACATCCTTTGTGCTACCTGTGAATCCATGCAGTAATAATACGGCTTTTTTGCCTCTCTCAATTGTTAAAGGTTGTGGTTTTGTCAGCTTCATATTATGATATCCCCTTCGCGGAAATGTTAATTGTGTATTTTATGTGTCTATCTTATCATCCTTTATTCATAATGTATAATTTATAGTTTTTATCAAATCAATTCACTTTATGCATGAATGATGTCAGGTTAACAGCGCTACTATCACACTTTCTATACCTTAACTTTCCAAGCTGGTTGTAAAATGCTGCATTCTTTGAAAAAATTTTTACGCCCTATACTTCCTAACGGTTTCTCGTTATAATGCAGTTAACTCAATTTTAGGGAAAACGAGGTGAAAAAATGGAGTGGCAGCAATTAGAATATTTTGTAACGGTTGCAAAGTTAGAGCATATGACACGCGCTGCAGAAGCATTAGCAATTTCACAGCCTGCACTCAGCCGTTCGATTTCCAAACTAGAGGAAGAATTAGGAGTACCCCTATTTGATCGACAGGGACGCTCCATTATGCTGAATCGCTATGGTGAACTGTTTTTATACCGTGTGCAGCGAATGCGTAAAGAATATGAAAAGGCTGTTTTAGAATTACAGGAGTTAAATAACCCAGAGCTTGGGGATGTGTCACTCGGTTTTTTACATACGCTTGGGACTAGTATTGTACCAGACTTGATTCGTGCCTTTCGTCAAAAGCACCCCCGTATCCACTTTCACTTTACACAAAACTATTCACATTCACAGGTAAAGCAATTGCTCGCTGGCGAATTGGACCTTTGTTTAATTGCTGCAATTGATACAGAGCCGCCAGTCTGCTGGCAAGAGCTGTGGCGCGATGAGCTGTTTATTATGGTACCTATTGACCATCCAATGGCCCATCGCAAAAGTATTAAAATGAAGGAGCTGGAGCATGAAAGTTTTATTTTAATGAAAAAGGGTTACGCCTTGCGCCGTACTGCTGACCGTTTGCTCCATGCAGCAGGCATTAAGCCGAAAATCACTTATGAAGGTGATGAGGTCTCAACCATTGTTGGTTTTGTGGGGGCTGGCCTTGGTGTTTCACTACTGCCAGATGATGAGGACTTAAATCCAAAAAAAATCGTTAAAATCCGTGTGGATGATATGGTATGCGAACGAATTATCGGTATGGCTTGGGTGGATAATCGTTATTTGTCCCCCTCTGCACGTCAATTTCAGCAATTTGTCTTTGATTTTTATGAACAAAAAAGCGCTAAATAAAGCGGTAGATTGCACTGTACGTTACAGTCTACCGCTTTTTTCTTATGTCTCTATATAGGTCACACGACAGGTATGAATATCTGTTAAATCTCCCTCGACCTTTAAGTAGCCTTTTTCGTTTAAAGCGATGATTCGATTAATAATAAATTCCTCACTGAGATAATCGTTGGATGTATCATAGACTACACCAATAACACGCATAAGCTCAATCCATTCCTGATGCTGTTGCTGATGTAAATTTTGTACACAGTTTATAATCATTGCATCCAGTGCAGTCTCCTCTACATGTACAACCCCATTTTCCCATATACGCAACGTGCTAGGATGGCGCTTTAGCTCTTCCCACTCCTTGGCAAGGCGCTGACATGTTGGAATGGAAAATCGTTTTGCATCAGCCCGAAGTTTCATCAACATGTCAGATGAGAGCTCACCTGTATAACGTATATTTGTATTGGCTTGTAGGCGTTGCAAGCCCTCTGTTGCATCAATGCCATAGACCCTATTGCATTTATTAATAAACTCACTCATCACATAGCGCAGTCCAATTTGTTCATGCGCATTTTGGCTATACCAAACCCATACATCTACATCACAGGGTACACCCTCGATTTTTTTCTTCCAGTTTTTATAAAGATCATCGTACAATTGCTGATCCTCATCATCTTTAAAAATATGTGAGGCTAACCAGCTTTTACGCTCTTCCATGTTTTTTAGTGGACCAATCGAAAAAATATCGTGAATACTTAAAACTACTTCATCGCGCTGTAAATGATGCTGACGTATTGCCAGCTTCATGGAACCTTGAGTCGCTAAACTTAAGGTAATATGTAAAATAGCCATATCCATTCCCCCTACTGTTTGCTTAATGCAATTTGTATCCCAATAAACGTAAATAAGATACCTTGAACGATATTTAAACGCTTTGCAATCGCTGGTTTCCCAATAATCACTTGTCGTGCCTTTCCTGCAAATATGCTAAATAATGAAAAGAGTATAAAGGCTTGCACTAAAAATACAATACCCAACATAAGCATTTGCCATGCAACATGTCCCTGTGCTGGATGGACAAACTGTGGTAATAGTGCTAAGAAAAATAAAGATACTTTTGGATTTAATATATTCATCAAAATGCCCTTTTTATATAATTCGATGTAAGCCTGTTCGTTTTGTTGCTGCAATGTAAATGGGTCACCCTTCGCACGAAAAGATTGCCAAGCTAGATATAGTAAATACAATGCTCCCGCAAACTTCACAATTGAGAAAATAATTGTAGATTGATAAATAATTGCAGAAATACCGAGTACCGCTGCACTAATATGCACAAGCAGACCTGTACAAAGTCCAAGTGATGTGGCAATACCAGCTTTTTCATCCTGTGTAATACTTTGGGCAAGGACAAATAAATTATCTGGCCCTGGCATCAGCGTTAACATGATCGCTGCTCCTAAAAATGCGAATATTGTAGAGAGTTCCAACATGTTCCCTTCCTTCAACTTCTTTTACAAACTATTTACATTATACTACATGACGTTGTTCTCTTTTGCTGTAACTTTATGAATTTATCGAAAACTTTTCATGAACTTTCGTATCATAAATTTTTCTCGCTTAAGCAATACTTTTCTTTCCCAATACCTTATAATAGTAGAAACTTATAAAAAAGTCAGATTCCTTTAAAAAAGAGGTGGTTGTGATTGGCAGTTAGCGATATTGTGACACGGTACGAGGATGAACAGGGTCAGATTTATTACAAAATGAAATCGCATGATATTGAGGTGAAGGCAACGCAAAATGCAGGCTTGGCCCCTGTTATTACCTACTGGTTGGGCGAACGAGAAATTACAGATGATATTCGTGATTTACGCTTTAGCCCACGTCCTCCAGATAGTTATATTCAGGATTATGAGGAATTTCAAGCAATGCTTTATACAAAAGAGCAGCGCGCCATTAATCAGCTTTACGAACAATTGAGCATTAAACCGAAAAATATGTCCACGGTTAAACAAATCATCTGGAGCTTCTTTGTGATTATTTTAGCCATGCTGCCTCTTCTCATTGCTATTTGGTGGCTTCAATAATGAGACAATCCCCTTATCTTACTTTATCAAAATTTTCAAGTAATTTTTCTTATCCATCTTGACAGACTGGGCGAAGTAGTGCATTCTTGAGTCAATAATAAAAAACGAACGAAGACTAGTAATAAGAAACTGCTTGAGTAGAGAGTAATGTCCATCGGCTGCAAGACATTGTACAAGAAAGACTTATGAACCTACTTCGTATATCGTCCTAGCCAAACTAGGCGCAGTCTCCAGCGTTATGAGCAAAGTGGAATGTCTAATGATATTCAATGTAGGTGGTACCACGGAAAGTAAGCCTTTTCGTCCTAATTTTTAGGATGAAAAGGCTTTTTTATCTTTATTCTAAGGAAAATGTTAAACAAACGGCAACTGGAGGTAGTGTAATGGAGAAAAAAAGAATTGTCGTGAAAATTGGCAGTAGTTCTTTAACCAATTCAAAAGGCGAAATCGATAAAGTTCGTTTAATGGACCATGTACAGGCAATCGCAACGTTAAAAATGCAAGGGCATGAGGTCTTACTTGTATCATCAGGTGCTGTAGCGGCTGGCTTTAAACAGCTTGGCTACCCTGCCCGTCCTGTTACCGTCAAGGGTAGACAAGCTGCGGCAGCGGTAGGGCAAAGCTTACTTCTTCAAACCTACCAAGCATTATTTAGCATTTACGATATTATACCTGCGCAAATTTTACTGACACGTACGGATTTTTCGAAAAAAGAATGCTATAAAAATGCCTATGCTACGTTTGAGGAGTTATTAGAACGTTCGATGCTACCGATTATTAATGAAAACGATACTGTATCTATTAGTGAATTAACGTTCGGAGATAATGATATGCTTTCGGCCCTTGTTAGTGGTCTTGTTCATGCAGATCAGCTTATTATTCTAACGGATATTAATGGTTTATATAATGCAAATCCCGCAAAAAATCCACAGGCTGAGCGCATTGATCGGCTCACGGCGATTACAGATGATATGTTTGCCTTTGCCGATGGGGCAGGCTCAAAGATTGGTACAGGCGGTATGACCTCTAAGCTATTAGCAGCACGAGCAGCTCTACAGGCAGGCGTCAAAGTATTTATTGGTACAGGACAGGGTGCTGATAAGCTTGTGACAATTTTAGCTGGTCATGGCGATGGCACCTATATTGAGCATGATGAGCTAGCTGTGTTAGCCAATCATAAACAATGGATTGCACTTACGGAAGTATCTGGTAAAATCTTTATAGATAGTGGTGCTGAACAAGCATTATTAGACAATGGCAAAAGCCTATTACCTGCTGGTGTGTATCGTGTAGAGGGTGATTTTTCCAGCGGTGATGTGGTAGAGGTCTATAGCAAAAATGGACTTTTAGGGCGTGGTGAAGTTTTATATTCATCCCTAGAGCTAGCTTCAGCAATGGGCAAGCGGACAGACACTCTATCAAAATACCCGTGTGAGGTTATTCACCGCAATAAATGGCTGAAAATTCAAGCAAATTAAGGAGGAAATTTTATGACGAGTGAAATTCAAGAAAAAGGAAAACGCGCAAAGGCAGCAAGTTATGTTTTAAATATCAAAACAACTAGTGAAAAAAATGAGGCACTTACAAAAATTGCCGAACAATTATTAATCGACCAACAAGCAATCATCACTGAAAATGCCAAAGACCTAGCAAAAGGCGAAGAACAAGGCATACCAGCTTCTACATTGGATCGTATTATGCTTAACAGTGAGCGCATTACAGCTATGGCGGATGCTATTCATTTACTTGTAAAATTAGATGATCCAGTCGGAAAGGTTGTTGAGCATATCAAAAAAGACAATGGCTTACAAATTGAAAAGCGTAGTGTGCCACTTGGTGTTATTGGTATGATTTATGAGGCACGTCCCAATGTAACCGTTGATGCAGCTACCCTTGCTTTAAAAACAGGGAATGCTGTCGTTTTACGTGGAAGTTCATCTGCTAAATTTTCAAATATCGCTCTTGTGACAAGCATTCATTGCGCACTCGCTAAAACTGCTGTTCCTACAGATGCTGTACAACTAATTGAAGATACAAGCCGCGAAACAGCCAAAGAATTATTTCATTTAAAGGATTATTTAGATGTGTTAATTCCGCGAGGCGGCAAGGCTCTTATTGATTTAGTGGTTAATGAGGCAACGGTTCCTGTGCTTGAAACAGGTGCAGGCAACTGTCATATTTATGTGGACGAAATGGCGGATTACATAAAAACGGAAAAAATTTGTTTAAATGCTAAAACACAACGCCCTTCTGTTTGTAATGCGGCAGAGAGCTTATTAATTCATCCTGCTTGGTTTCAAACTTATGGTACTCAGCTCCTAACAGCCCTCCAACAGGCAGGTGTGACGATTATTGGTGATGCCAATGTCTGTCAAGCATTCGAAGCTGCCCTTCCAGCGACAGAGGAGGATTATGGAACAGAGTATCTCGATTTAACCATCAGTGTTAAATTGGTTGAAAATGTGTATGAAGCAATTGAGCATATTCATCAATATGGCACAAATCATTCGGAGGCCATTGTAACAGAAGATCAAGTAGTTGCGGATACGTTTTTACATAGTGTGGATGCAGCGGCTGTGTATCACAATGCCTCTACTCGCTTTACAGATGGCTTTGAATTTGGCTATGGTGCAGAAATTGGGATTAGTACGCAAAAGTTACATGCTAGAGGACCAATGGGCTTACCTGCCTTAACATCTACGAAATATTTCATTTATGGTGATGGACAAATCCGCGTATAGATAGAAGCACTACTGTTATTGAAGAAAGAGGGTTATGGATGAATATTTCAGCCATTCTTAAATTAACTGTATCCATGGCACTTTTTGGCTCTATTGGCTTTTTTACTGTTCATACAGGGATACCTGCCATAGAGCTTGTCTTTGTGAGATGTATTTGTGCCACCTTCTTTCTAGGAGGTTTGTGGTTGCTTGTAGGAGGACATAAAACAGAGGTTTGGGAGAAGAAGGAAATTTTCCAAACGCTGATTTGCGGTATTTTTCTCGTCTTAAACTGGGTTTTTTTATTTAAAGCGTTTGAGGAAATGTCAATTTCCATTGCGATTTCTATTTATAATTTAGCACCTATTTTTGTGTTAATTTTAGGTGCTCTTCTTTTAAAGGAAAAGTTGACAATTCAGGGACTTGTGGCAACTGTTACTTGCTTTATTGGCAGTATGTTCATTATTGGTCTGAATAACTTTATATCCTTCTCAGCATTTATGCAATCAGGCTTTGTTTGGGCATTCTTATCAGCGATCTGTTATGCCCTTACGATGCTAACAAGTAAGACCATTACAAAGCTTAGCTCCTATGCCCTAACTTATATTCAAACAACAGTTGGCATTGTGATGCTACTGCCTTTTATTGATTTTTCGCTTTTTGAGGGCTTAACTACAATGAATTGGCTCTATATTTTAGGCACAGGATTTATTCATACGGGCTTTGTTTACTATTTATTTTTTGATAGTATTCGTAGTCTTCCCACTATTCTAGTATCCGTCTTAGTTTTTGTCGATCCTGTTGTGGCGATTTTACTCGATATACTGCTACTTGATTTTATGCCAAGCTTTATGCAAACAATGGGCATTTTACTTATTTTTGGTGGGATTTTCTATACAATATATATGCCAAAAAATAAACGGCTTTCTCAGGCTTAAAAAGGAGGTATAGTAATGGGAAGACTCTTTACTATTGGCGAATTATTAATTGATTTTACGCCTACAAATGAATACGGCTCTCTTACAGCAATTGAACACTTTACCAAAAATGCTGGAGGAGCTCCGGCTAATGTAGCAGCGGTTTGCGCAAAACTTGGGCTACAGGCTGCCCTTTTCACACAAGTAGGTCAAGATGCTTTTGGCGATTTCCTTAAAACGACCTTGCAACAGGCAGGTGTAGATACAAGCTATATTCGTCAAACAACAGAGGGTGAAACAAGCCTTGCCTTTGTGTCCTTAGCAACGAATGGGGATCGTGATTTTTTATTTTATCGTCGACAAACAGCGGATTTATTATATAAGCCAGAATACCTTCCCTTGCAGCTTTTAACATCTAATGATATCGTTCATTTTTGCTCAGTCAATCTAGTAGAAAGCCCCATGAAACAGGCACATATAGCACTAATTGAACAGGCACATCAGGCGGGCAGTCTTGTATCCTTTGATCCAAATGTGCGCTTGCCCTTATGGCACAATGAGTCTGCCTGTCGTGAAACCATCCTCGCGTTTTTGCCAAAAGCACATATTGTTAAGCTTTCTGAGGAAGAGCTGGTGTTTTTAACAGCAATAGAGGATGAGCAAATAGCCGTTCAAACCTTATTTCAAGAAAACGTAGCCATTATTATCATTACTCATGGTGCAAAGGGCGCTTCTTTGTATACGACACAGCAGCATTTTTATGTCCCTGCTGATAAGGTGGCTACAGTTGATACTACAGGAGCAGGAGATGCATTTATCGGTGCTCTATTAAGTCAATTTCTTACGCAGCACTTAACAGTGGCTACCATCGCTGCTTTTTGTGAACAGCATGCAGAGGATCTTTTATCATTTGCTAATCATTATGCAGGCATATCAACAACAAGACATGGAGCTATCCCCTCTTACCCTGCACGTCATGAACTATCATTTAGATAAGATAAGGGAGGAAACGATGGAATCTATCACTAAAAAACGAACAGCTACCTATATGATTGATGTAGCCATTTCAACAACTGTTACATTCGGTATTGAATATTTCCTACGAAAAAAAGTAAAAAATGAGGCTGTTCATGCACTTGTCATACCTACTGCTGTGATGTGGACATTGGGATATGTACAGTTTCGTAAAAAGGGACAAACCATTGGCTATAAAGCAATGGAGCTAGTACTAGAAAGTGAAGATGGACAGGCATTATCAGGCTCACAACTTATCAAACGAATGGCCTACCGAGATACACTCAGTACATTTGACTATATCAAAAATCCGCAAGCTTTTGCTCAACAGAATGGGCAACGGCTTCCGCATGATCGCATTTCAGGGGCCCTTGTTCAAGAGCAATTATCCTAACAGCAAAAATTCGCATTGCTTTCTATCAACTTAGTAAGCAATGCGGATTTTCAACTTAGTTTACCAATATTTTTTCATTAAAATATGCGGAATATTGCAATCCATAAATTCTTCGCCTTCACTTTTATAGCCTAATTTTTCATAAAAGCCCTCAGCGTGGATTTGTGCCTCTAATTTCACTTTTGTTAAGCCCTTTTCTTGGGCAATTTGCTCTAATCCTCGAATAATTTCTTTGCCAAGGCCATATTTACGGAATTCCTCCAGTATGCAAATGCGCTCCAATTTGCCATAGCCCCCTACTACTCGTAGTCTACCTGTACCAACGGGCTGCTCCTGATATTACGCAAGAATATGGTCACACGGAGCATCTAATCCATCATAAGCATCAATTTCTTCTTCCTCTGGTACTTGTTGCTCTTCAATAAAAACTTTCCGACGAATATCCAATGCTGCTTGTAATGCTGCTTCTGATGTTATTTTTTTGGTACTCACTTGCGATTCCTCCTTGTGTCAGCTCTTTAGCGCCATCTTCGTTTAGCGATGATGTTACTATAGTATAAAATGAGTTTTATTGCAAATACAACAAAAAAGATGGAGTGAGTTTACATTTTTTTGAGCAAACACAGAAAAAACCAGCAGCTGCTGGTTTTTCGTTTATTGCTGACGAGATTCTGTCATTTGCTTCCATACAGAGCCTTTTGCTTCCTCACCCTGTTCAATGCGTGCAATGGCCATTTTGATTTGTAATTTTACTTCAAATTCTTTATCATCTTCAGCCGCCTTTAATGCTGGTAAAGACTGCTCCGTACCCACCTCATATAAATACATGGCTGCACGCCAACGCACAAGCTTGTTTTTATCCTGTAACGCTTTTTGAATGGCTTCTTCAAATTCTACAAGGCCCAAATCACTCATACAGTCACCCGCTGTTCGACGCACGGCTGCACTTTTATCCTGTAAGGCTTTTTCTAAATAAGGCACTACTGCCACATCCTCAATCATGCCTAAGTAGACAGTCGCGAGTCGACGAATAGACATTTGGTCATCCTGTAGAGCTAAATCTAATAGAGCTAGATCATCTAGCTCTGGATCAGCCATTTGATCAAGCAACTGGAAGCGTTTCTCCCACTCAGGTTGCTTAAATTGCTCAACCGTCACTTTTAACTTGTCCGTTTTCACAACAGCTTTTTCATCATCATTATTAATGGCAGCAACAATTTCTGCTAGACGTTTTGCAGAATATGTGATATTGATCTCTTGTTTAACAGTTTCTGCAATTTCTTCTAGTTCGCCATAGCGCACACCATAATCAATCCATTTACGTTGGAAAATATAGTTTTCATCAACCACTGACTCAATAATTTGATTAAACGCCTCCACAAAACGGTCACCACAGCTCACACGATGTTCTCGTTGATTATCAAAAACCTTTACCTGTAATGGGATTTGCTTATAAAATTGCACATGCACATAAACCTCACCATAAAATTCATTAGCAATTTGTGTATCATCCTGCGCTTGTACATCTTCTCCTAGCACTTGGCGGATACTAGCTAAAATTCCTTCCCATGCGTATTTAGCATTACGCTCAACTGCAAAAAAATCAGCTACATGGTAAACACCCTTGACTCCTTCTATTGCTAAAATCGCTGCTGCTTCACCAGTTGCTTCGTGCTTATTATCCTTCGTAAAATTATAGCTTTTACCAAATGGTAACTCTGTATCCACAACAACCTTCATTGAATTAGGGCTTGGTGTTGGTTCAATTGTGATAATTTTCATCTTTATCGCTCCTTATCCATTGACAATTTCATCTAAATAAGACCATCTTTCAATCAAATGCTCATACTGTCCATTTAGCGCATCCAGCTTGGCTGTTAATTCCTGAAGCTTGGTAAAATCTGAGCCAGCATGTGCAATGCCTTCTTCGGTCTCCATAATCGCTGTTTCTATTTTTTCAATCTCATCTGCAATCGTTTCCCATTCCCTTTGCTCTTTAAACGATAGCTTTTTCTTCTCTGTTTTTGGCTTTTCGGCCTTGGCCTTTTCCACTTTTGGTGTTTCTACTTTGACAATTGCGGCCTGCTCACGCTTCTCCAGGTACTCACTGTAAAGATCCAGTGTTTCCTCTACTTGCCCCTGACCATCTAATATCCATAGCTTTTTCGCAATACGGTCTAGGAAGAAACGGTCATGGGAAATTGTGATAACAACGCCAGGGAAATGCTCGATGAAATCCTCTAGCACACCCAATGTTTCAATATCCAGATCATTCGTTGGCTCGTCCAGCAACAAAACGTTAGGTTGCTCCATCAATAAACGTAATAAATGAAGACGCTTGCGCTCACCGCCCGATAATTTGCCAATCGGTGTACCATGTGCATGCAGTGGGAATAAAAAGCGCTCCAGCATTTGCGCTGCTGAGTAGCGCACACCCTCTGCATCTGTAATATCATTTGATGCCTCACGTATATATTCAATCATGCGCTCATTTTCATTCATTTTCGGCAATGTTTGCTTGAAATGTGCCAGCTTCACTGTTGATCCAACAAGAATTTCACCTTGATCTGGCGTCAGCTCCCCTGCTAGCATGTTCAATAAGGTTGATTTTCCTACACCATTTGCACCAATAATGCCAATTCGATCACCCTGCTGTAATAAAAATGAGAAGTTTTTAACGATTTTTTGCTGTCCAAAGGCTTTCGAAATATGCTCAGCCTCCAGCACCTTACGACCAAGACGTGTTGTCGCAAGTCCCATATCCAAGGAAACATCTTCTGTTTTGCGTTCTAGGTTTTCTTCTAGCTTTTCAAAGCGTTGAATACGAGCCTTTTGCTTGGTTGAACGCGCCTTCGCACCACGACGTATCCATTTTAATTCTGAACGGTAACGATTGCGATCTTTCTGTGCAGAAGCAGCTTGCATCTCCTCACGAATAGCTCGAGCCTCTAAATAATCACCGTAATTCCCTGTATGACGATACAAGGTTTGATTCGCTAACTCGTAAATATGTGTTGATAATTCATCTAAGAAATAACGATCGTGGGTGATGAAAATCACTGCACCCTTTAGTCGTAGCACCATTTCTTGGAGCCACTCTGTTGACTGTACATCTAAATGGTTGGTCGGCTCATCCAATAAATATAAATCAGCAGGCTCAATTAAGACTTTGGCTAAGGCTACCCGTTTTTGCTGACCACCTGATAGCGTTAACACTTCGTTGTCGAATGTTTCGATGCCAAGCTTTGTCAATGCTGTTTTAGCAAGCGCATTAATATCCCATGCCTGCTCCTCATCCATACGCTGTTGCAAGCTAAATAACGTCTTTTGCAGACTTTCAGATGTTGGATTTACTGCGAGTGCAGCAACGGTTTCTTCATATTGACGATTCAGCTGTAAAATGGGTGAATTCCCTGCAAACACTGCCTGTAAAACCGTTTCGCCAGCCTCAAATGTCGGCTCCTGCGGCAAATAGGCGACACGGTATTTATTTGGGCGATCCATTGTTATCGAATCCGCTTCAATGTCCCCCGCTAAAATGGATAACAGGGTCGATTTTCCCGTTCCATTAATGCCAATTAAGCCTGCTCGCTCTCCTTCATAAATCGTAAATTCAATATGTTGAAAAAGCGTTTTATCGCCAACCGTTTTTGTTAAGTTTTGTACAATTAAATGACTCATTCCACTATTCCATCTCTTTCATGTTAGGTATGTTGATGCCCACACGATTTTTATGTAGACGATTCTTGCTATCCATTATTCATCATAACACCAATTGACAGGTAAACAAAGAGCAACACCCTAACACGGCTTGCTGTTCTCAAATGCTGACAGAGCTAGATAGTTCCTTGTTCTATATGCTGTGCTTCCGATATTCATGGGAGCTCTCCCCGGATTAACCGTTCTCCGCATTAGCATTATTATGCATCAGGTTGCTACCACTCGTGCAACTTTCAGCAATTGACGCACACATCCAAGACTAAGGATTTTTTTAATCTATCGCGACAATAAGAAATAATTCAGCCTTAAGCGATTCATATTTCCGTTTGAGCTAATCAAAATTGTAGTGTAACATAATAATTCGATCTATTGTAAAGAGTGATTTTTTTATGGCGTTAGCAGTCATCATTCATCTCGTTTTATATATAGCCAACCTTGTGTTCATTTTAGATAAAAATATCCTTCCTTATCGTATACCTAAAGGTAAAATTGTATTTACTTTACTCAATCTTCTATCATTAGCTTGTGGTATATTCTTGATGCAATTTGCTTTTGCTATTAGCCATTTCGATCCTGTTACAGGCATTGATAAGGCAATCAATATGAAAACGAAATTTCTACTTGCGATAGGCGTTTTTATTTTATTATACGGAACGTACTCCTTATAATTTTAGTACTCCGAAAGAAATATCCAAACCAAGCACAAAAACCGCCCTTCCACTGAAAGGCGGTTCATCCTATTGACCAAGTTCATGCTGTAGCTGTTGTAAAAAACTTTCCATAAATTGATGACGTTCAAGTGCCATTTGCTTCCCCTTTTCTGTCACCATTAAATCTTTTAGCAGTAATAATTTATCATATATAAAGAATGGTTACATTTCAGCAAGAAGCTCATCCCAATAAATTGGAATGAGCTTGATAGAATCTTTATATTTACTTGAGTTAATTTCATAATTCTAATCCCTTTAATATCAAGGGCTAAAATTAAATAAAAATGAGGCACCTCCCCAAATTCGGTATAATGGTAGCGACTAAACAACCCACCGAAAAGGAATGATGCCTCATGACTATTGTAAAACAAATGAGCCTATTTGACATCCGTGAATTATTGAAAATGGAAAGTTCTCGTCGTTTTGATGCTATTTTAGCCACTTTCGATGTGCAGCCAATCTTTCAACTATTTCGAAAGAAGACGATGCGTGGTGCTCCACGAGAATTAAACTACGGTGCGATGATTCAATCATTGATGATCCGCATTGTCGAGCGTATCCCTACCGTTAAAGATTTGGTCAATCGATTAACGCATGATTTCGTCTTTCGCTTAGATTGTGGCTTTTTAGTTTCGGACACGGTGCCATCTGAAGCCTCGTATTCACGTATGGTCGACGTGATTAGTCAATCAGATGTCTTAGATCGCATGCACGATGAACTTATTCAAGCTGCCTTTACAGAAGGTTTTCTTGAAGAGGAACACCTTAGTTTTGATGCAACAC
>NZ_LGCI01000010.1:288488-481383 GCF_001281525.1 Lysinibacillus macroides
CGGCAATCTGAGTGATAGTAAAGCGGCGATTCCGTTACTAAAAAAGATGAACCATATCATGCCTAACCATTTCACAACGGCTATTTTCGATGCAGGTTATGACTATGAAGCAATTTACCGCCAGATTTCAATACAAGAGATGAAAGCTGTGATTCCATATGTGAAAAGACGTGAGGGCGAAATGATCGGTTTTGATGAACATTTCCGTCCAACCTGTGTGCGTGAACATAGCTACTGTTACGACAGCTTTGATGAAAAGTATCAAACGCTTAAGTTCACACGTCCAAAAGATTGCGCAACCTGTCCATTACGTGATGACTCGCTCTGTCAAAAGGTGTTTAAAATCAAGTGTGAAACCGATATCCGCAAATACACGTTTCCAGCACGTGGCTCCGAGCTATGGAAGAAACTTTACAAGGAACGCACAGCTGTCGAACGAGTAAATGCTTATTTAAAGCAATTTTTTCAGTTAAACAACGTCCGTCACAAAACCGGTAGAAAAGCTAAACTGCACTTCAACCTTGTGACGTTTATTTATAATGCCTGCAAATTAGCAGTCGATCGGATGAATGTACGTTTACAGCTACAAAACAACGCAGCTTAAATTTTAAAAAACAAAAATCAGACACAGGAGCAGTCTAAGCTCTTGAAAAAATCGATTTATGAAATTGATTCACTTGTATTTTTAAATGATTTTTTCATATAAGAATTTAATAATTGGACGTACCATTTTTTCTGCCAATAAAACTGGCACTGCATTGCCAATTTGTTTGTATTGTTCATTAAGTTTGTGATTAGTCGTCACATTTTCTTTATTACCGTTTGAAAACTCGAACCAATCAGGGAAAGTTTGAATTCTGGCAACTTCACGAACTGATAAGCGGCGATTAAAATCCCCTTGAAATTCCCATGAATCTTTCCCCTTTTTTTTCATAGGTTCACCGTGAGGATGAATTGGAGCTTGTCTACCACTAGCTTGTATAGTAAAGCTTTGTTCGTTCCAATTTTTTTTACGGTTACGGCTCATGTACATACTTGAGAATGAGCCTTCGTAAAAATCTTTGGCATTTAAAGGTAAATCACTAATTGCATCTTTCAAAGTGACATAGGGTAACTTTCCTTCTCCATGTGTCGGTTCGGGAACTTCATATTTAAAACCATACTTTTCACCAATGTCATTACGAATTCCTATAATGAATACTCGTTCACGAAGTTGTGGGACCCCGTAATCGCGTGCATTTACTAAATGAACAGTAACATGATAACCTACAGCTTTAAAATCTTCAATCATTTGACTAAGAACTTGCCCTCTGGCCATTGTCATCAAACCTTTTACATTTTCAGCAACAAAAAACTCAGGTCTACTTTGAACTAATGCACGAATGTAATGTACATATAGAAAATTCCTTGAATCATCTAGTAATCTAGGACCAGAACTACTAAAACCAGGGCAAGGAAATCCACCAAGCATAAGGTTACAGTTTGGAAATTTTGCTACTTTACGAATATCCTTTGCAATTTTAGTAACAGTAGATGAAAAATTATTAATGTATGTTGAGTTTGCCGATGCAAACATATCATTGGAATAAACAAAATTGCATTTCACAACACTGCGCAAATTAAAATAGTCTTCTTTTCTTTTAAAAGCCTCGTAAGCTCTTTCTTCTCCAAATTGAACGACCATAGCTGAAAGTTCCACTCCCAAATCTAAACCCCCTGCACCAGAAAATAATGATACAATATTAGTTTTCCCTTCAGCATAATGTAGTTTTTGTAGCAATTCAATTTCTTCTATTCTGTCTTGTTCAGTAATATTAGTTTGAATAAGTTCATTTTCTTCACGAATTTTCTTGAACAAAATATTCTGTACTTCTTCGGGCGTGAAAGTAAGCGAAGACACAAATGTTCTTGTTTCTCTTTCAGTAACTACCACAGGAATCACTCCTTTTCAATATATAGCATCTTACCATAATATTTTGGATTTGGCCAGGGTTTATTTCTATGCGAAAATAGAGAAAAAACAGAAGGAGAAATAAAATGGCACAAACACCTACAACTAATATTCTGATAGCTTTAAAAAACATTCTCGACAGGAATTCTAGTATTCTCACACCTATTTTTAGGTCAAATGGTTCAGCAAATGCGGCAGGAGATAGCCTAGAATTTTTTGTGAAAGATATGTTCTGCACTGGGGCTAGTCAATATCAATATGAACACGAAAAAATGAGAAAGTACAATGAATATTTAAGTTGGACAGGCAATTCTTCTAACTTCCCTGATTTTATTATTAAAGGTGGAGTTGGTGTTGAACCAAAAAAACAAAATAATTATAGCTATTCTTCTCTAGCTTTAAACAGTTCATATCCTAAAGATTATATCTATCCAGACAGTCAGAACTTACCTAAAGAAATTAACGAGGGAGAGTGGGACAGAAAAGAGGTCATTTATGTTACTGGGAATTTAAATACTCAAAATAACAAGCTTCTTTCACTTTGGTTTGTTTACGGAAATACAATGGTAGCGGATCGTTCTATTTATTTAAACCTGATTGATGAAATTAGGGACGCAGTAGCAAGTACAAACGCCACATTGATTGTTTCTAAGGAATTAGCTCGTGCCAAGGGTATTGATCCATTAAAATTATCAAATCTAAGAGTTAGAGGAATGTATGAATTAGAACATCCTCATAAAGTATTTAGCGAATACATTACCCGAGATGATATTCCTAATGATGCATCAAAAATATTTGTAGTTATGCTTATTGAAGATTACATTGCACTTGAAGAAAAGCCGGATTTTTCAACACATATCTCTAGTGGGAAACTGAAAATAACTGAAATACATATTCCTAATCCAAATAACCCTAGTGAATATCTCAAGGCAATTTTATTCGAGGGCTGGACCGATTAATTGTGATTGCAACTGACTCTATATTCATTAAATTATTGAAAGACATTCAACTGTTTATAAGTAATTAGTCATGGTAATTTACTATTTGATATAAAATATCAAAAAATTATACTGGATACCTTGATTATTTACTAGGTAATCAATTAAAAATCAATAAAGCCCACTAAATATTTCAATAAGAACGGAGCACATTTTTAAATACAATGCTTACTTCAAAGATATAGAATATTGCAATAGAAAAAATAATAATATTACGAACAAAATTAATTTCAAAACATTTGTACACACATCTTACTTATTTATTTAAAATAACCAAAATTAGGGTTAATAAACCTCTATCTAGTTACAGTTTCAAAAATTAACGAGAAGTCTCAGGTAAAAACCGCCCTTCAAATTGAAAAGGCGGTTTTTGTGCTATGTGCTATTGACCGATTTCGTGCTGGAGTTGCTTTAAAAAACTTTCCATAAATTGATGACGTTCAAGTGCCATTTGCTTGCCCTTTTCCGTCACCATTAAATCTTTTAGCAGTAATAATTTCTCATAAAAATGAGTAACAGACGCGGTATTGTTTTGACGATATTCTGACTCTGACATATTTGTGCGTGCTTCTTCTTTCTTATCATAAAACTTACGACCTTTTACACCACCATAAGCAAATGTTCTGGCAATGCCAATAGCACCTATCGCATCTAAACGATCTGCATCTCGGACGATTTTCGCTTCCAATGATGTTGCTTCTAGCTCATTCCCACCATTAAATGACACTTGAGCGATGCAATCTCGAATATGTTGCTTTTTTTCCTCGCTAACAGGTAATTCCGCAATAAGCTGTTCTTCCTTTTCCTTGCTATCGGTATACTTTTTGTCACTGACATCATGTAAAAGTACCGCTATTTTCACAACTTCTTCATCTGCTGTTGGCTCGCTATGTAGGATAGCTAATGCATTTTGATAGACACGTTCAATATGTTGAAAATCATGACTAGCGTCAAATTGCTCATATATTTCGCGTACTTTATTCATTAAATGATTCATAGTCTACACTCATTCCTTTCCTACAAATTATACTGTATTTTATTATATAAGAGGTAATCTAGCAAAATTAAAAATCAAATCCATTTCAATTGACTAATTCTTCAGAATATTGTATGGTAAACATACAGAATAGCTATTTGTTCTGTACCTCATATTTTTCAGCAATGTACAACAGCTGTGTGTTTAACAGATTTAACATTAACTTCAGCGGGCTTACAATTGAATAACCTGTTTAAAAGATGACGTGCGTATTGAAAACCTATCATCTAAATAAATAAAAGTGAACACTTTCCCTTAGAAATTCTTTGTTTAACCCGCATAGCCAACTGTACATGCCGAAAATGTGAACAACAAGTTAGTTTGTTACATGACCAAAAGGATTTCGCCGGTTGTAGCAGAAGTGCATTGTTTTTTCATTACTGGTTGTTACCTTCTTCTAGTCAATTCCTTGATTATGTATGAACGTAGCTCCTCCCTTTAATGAAAATCGTACACGATAATTGCTTACAGCTTGTGAATACCACGTTCGATGAGTTGTGCAAATCAGTAAGAAAATTCATTTAAGCCATCAATGTATGAAGTGAAAAAGGAAGTAGGAACGATTGTGATAAAATGTATTACCATCCCGCTGAAGGACAAATAAAAGCTGCCCATCTTACATTCAAGTAGATGATGGCAGCTTTTACTGTTTTGTTTTGTTTTCTTACTTTATAGAACGCCTTTGATCACTTCATCAATTTCCCGCAATAGTGCTTCGTTTTGCATAGTTGTACTTAATTTTAAGTTAGACTGGTCTACATGAATCACTGCGACATGCATCCCCTCTTTAATACTTGCACTTGGCACTGGCATCATTTTTTCGATATCGAACGTCATGATGAGGTCTGGGAATTTGGATTGTACCTGCCCTTCCTTCGCTAATGTCATATACTCATTCCAGAACGTCAGATGGTAATCACCCATTGATAATTCCCCTACATCGAAGCCATTTTCCTTTGTTAACGAATAATTTGTGACAGCACCTGATACGATGTGCACGCCATTCAGATACTGCAACACTTGGGCTAGCTTTTCTTCAAAGGTTTGCCCATTTAAGAAGCGATAGCCAAGCTCTATGGCCATAGTGATCGCTTTTGGTGCTCCATGTTTTTGTAAATAGTCAATCGTTACAGGATTTCGAGTGACCCCTACTAGCCCGCCTGCTAAAATAGAAGCTTGGCGTGCTGTCTTTGCGGTGCTGTATAAATTCCCTTCCACAAAGCCTTGGACGGCGAAGTCATCTTTTCCTCCTGCATAAAATTGCACAGATTGATAATCCTGTTGTTCGTGTAAATTTAAGGAGCCCATAATGCCCGTTGGATGTGCCCGTCCATTACAAGGAGCATCAACGACTGGTACATTTAATAAGACAGATTGCAGCCAGCCATTAATCGTTGTAATTGCCCCATTTTCATTTGTAATGATACCTTTTAAACGTTGGTTCATATACATGTCCATGCTTTGATAGCTCCAGCAAAGCTGCTCATTGGAAATATATTGATCGGCTGCTGAAGGCGCGCCCACCATTGCTACACAAGCCACTAGATCTTTATGATCTAATTCCGTTATGTCGACTAATTGAGGCCCCCCAGCAGCAAAGATTTCTTCCACTAGCTTTAGTCCCTCCTCTAGCAGACCACCTCCGCCACCGCCAAGGATTGCGCCTCCATAAACCGCTGCAATGCCATCGTTATAGGTTAATCCTTTGACCATTTAGTATACTCCTTTCTACTTCCCGATTTTTACAATAGAGGTAAAGAAGCTGTATAAGGCATCTCCAGCAATAACCCCCGCTGCAAATACAGTCATTTCAGATTCTTTCTTCCCTTTTGTCATAGCTGTGAAAATAATACGCAGTACAATCCCCACTAATACAGCCCAGCCAGCAATTGGGTTAACTAATAGTAAGCCTGTTGCAAAAAGAATACCCATTTGACGCTTTGCACCACCAAGCAATTGAATCAATGCGCCTGGAATCGCCCAAATCATTAATTGCTTCGCTACATCACCAGTAACGCCTGATTGAATCGTTGCTGCATAAACATGGTTGACAGGTGCTACTAAATCTTGCGCAAAATAAGATTTATAGGATAGTAACACAACAATCGCTGAAATGGCGAAGGCTAGCATACCTGCAATGAGCTGCTGCTTGCGTCCCTCTTTTTCTAAAGCTGGATCACTACCATTGCCACGTAAAATAAAGCCTGTTTTTAAGTCATAGCCCATATCTGCAAAAGCTACCCCTGTCGCTGCACTATAGCCTGCTAATAGGGCAAGAGCTGGCGCTGGGAAGCCCAGTAAAATACCAACAATCAGTGTAATAAATGCTACAGCAAATGCAGGGAACCAACCAGCGTGCATAGCCGCAATCCCAACAATAAGCTCATGTACAAATGCCGCAATCGCCGCAAATAATAGGAAACCAAGCAACATCCCAAAGGACATATGAGAAATTAAACCGCCTAATAATGCAATTAATAAAGCAATCGCTAAATAAGCAATAAATCCTACACCAAAGCCTTGGCGAATTTCTTTTTCATCCTTCGTATACCTTACTTCCTCTACTTCCTTAGCAGCTCTTTTAGTAAATAATGATAATCCTACTTGGAACAGTGCCACAATCCCAGCACCAACCATCATGCCATGTGGAATATAATAGTCATTTAAGTCAATATTAAATAATTGAACCGAATAGCCTCGTAGTAACAGACCAATACCAAACATTGTTAGTGCCCAAATATTACCGATAAACGCTACGCCAAAAGCCGACATCGGTATTTTTAAAACAGACCCTACAATACCAATTAAGACACCACCAACTAATACTTTGGCATTTTTACCACCTTTATCGCCTGCTTTAATCGCCTCAGCCGTAGCAATTCCTGGCGGCCATGTGCCTGCTGCTGGAAAAACCTTTGTATCAAAAAATTTATATAATAATAAAGCATCCACAAACATCGCTAAAACTACACCAATAAATAATGGTAATACTAAATTTTCATAGCCTAATACATATGGAATCCCAATTGGCAGCATTAAGCTACTTGCTGCACTAAATGTAGCGGCTGATATCGCCGTTTGCACAATATTTTGTCGATGTATAGATTTAAAGGCAATTAGCTTGCCAATTGGAATTCTCCCTAGAATCATCGCAAATATTGCCCCAACAATGGATGTATTTGCAGAAATCCCTAAAGTCGTAATTAGCTGTATCCCAATAATTGCCCCAATTACAGATGTGAAAACAATCATTAGTAATGTAACAGGCTCCAAGGCCCTAGGATGTAATACTTTATTATTCATAGTGTCAGCTCCCCTATTTGAAATATGTGATACTTCATGTTTCAAGCATGTATTTCTCCCTTTGAGTATCCACAAGAAATGGCATTATATCTTTCTTATTAGCATCCTGACACCATATAAGCTTAGAAATACCGACTTACTTGTCGTGGACTTCTCCTTTTAAGCATTGTGATAGCCATATTGTTGTTTAGCTACCTCTACAGAAATATATTCATTCAATAAATCACGTTCAATGGCCTCCGTGCTTCGTTCATGTGGATGACCATAACCACCGCCAGTTGCTGTAACAAGCTCAATACGATCGCCTTTTTGCAATTCATAATTGGCAAGTACGCCAACAGGTCCAATTTTCGTTCCATCCTTTTTATGAATGATTAAATAGTTGTGAGAGCCTTCTCCACCACCATTTAAACCGAATGGCGCGAATTGATGTCTACCTAAGTTTACAGAAACCTTTTGACCGTTATGATTGACTGTATAAACGCGACGCACACCTAAGCCACCTCTAAATTGACCAGCACCAGCACCGTCACAATTTAAGCTATATTCATCAATTTGAATACCGTATTTTGTTTCGGCAATTTCAACTGGAAGATTATATGTTTCACCATCTCCCATACAGTATTGTCCACTTTGACCATCCTCATCATTCGCTGCGCCCCAGCCACCAACAGATGGCTCAACAATTAGGAATGATTCATCATTTTCAGGATTTTTCCCAGTGAGAATAAACGTACAAACAGACTGTAGATGCCCTGCTGATAATCGTTCTGGTAAATGCGGTGCAAGAGCTTTCCAAATTAGATCAGCTGCCCCAATACGTGCCTCAAAGTTCATCGATACAGGATGTGGACGTTTAGCCGAAACAATGGAATTGTCATCTGTGATAATCGTTAAGCGTTTAAAAACACCCTCGTTAATTACGTCAATATCGCCAAGTAATGCTAGGAACATAACGCGCACACTTGCCATTAAACCAAATTGCGAACAGTTCATTGGTACATTGACCGCCGGATGTGAGCCTCTGAAGTCACAAATAAATTCCTCATCACTGATTGTGACTTTCACTTTAATTGGATAAGGTCCACCTTTTAATGGGTCCCCTTCAATAAAGTCCTCCGCATAAAATTCACCTTTAGGTAGGTGTTGAAGCTCATGCTCTACAATTTTCTCACCCTTGTCCAATAATTTTTGAATGGACAATTTCACCGATTCTGCACCAAACTTCTGACAAAGCTCTGCAATTCGCTTTTCACCTGTTTTTAAGGCGGCTACTTGTGCAAACATATCACCGATTGAAAGCTCTGATAAACGAACATTCGTAGAAATAATTTCATAGACTGCATCGTTCAGTTCACCTTGATGATAAAGTTTGACACCTGGTAGCTGTAAACCTTCCTGATAGATTTCATTAGAATTACTTGTAAACGAACCAGGGTCCATGCCCCCTACCTCTGTCCAGTGTGCTTTATTGGCAGAGTACGCAATAATTTCACCGTTATAGAAAATAGGTAGAACTAAGCCCACATCCGATAAATGCGAGCCACCTCCAACATAAGGGTCATTGATAATAATGACATCACCTTCGTGTAGTTTTTTCCCATTATCAAACTTTTCAATAACACGTTGTACCATTGGACTTAACATCCCAATAAAGCTCGTTACACCGTTCCCTTGACTAATTAAATTTCCCTTGGCATCTGTTAAACCACAAGCGTAGTCTAATACTTCATAGATAACTGGGCTCATAGAAGAGCGTGCTAGGGCCACAAACATCTCATCGCCTATAGCTAGCAATGAATCTTGAATAATTTCTACTGCAAAAACATCTTTTTTCATATTTTATTTCCCCTCCATCTCTACAATCAAATTGCCGTATTTATCAATTTCAATCGATTGCTTGTCATTGATTACGACCGTAGATGTTGGATTTTCCACAATAGCAGGACCCGTAATGACATAACCAGGTACTAATTTTTGTTGGTCATAGACATTGACCTCTACCCAACCTGTTCCCTTCACATATAAATTGCGTTGTGCCTTGACACATGTGGAACCGTCGATAGAAGAGAAGTCTAGCTCTTTAAATTGAACCGCCTCATCTTTACCGTAGATTGTAAGATGTAAGTTGACTAGCTCAATTGGCGTAGCTGGTAAATCAAAAGAAAACTCTTGTTTATGTTTGATGTGGAAGGCTTCAGCTAATTCAAGTAGCCCCTCTTCATCAAGCGTAATAGTTGATGCATTTAATTTAACGGCATGCTCTTGACCTTTGTAGCGTAAATCATAATTAATTTCAAAATAATAATGATCCTTTGATAATGGTGCATCTGCATAGGCATTGGCAATCACTTGATCAATATTTTCTTGAATCGCCGCTAGATGATGATGATCGAACCCCATTAAACTTGTTTGAATATAATCTTGTCGGTATTCAGTCATCATCATTCCTAGTGCTGAGAAGACGGATGAACCATAAGGAATAATGACTTTTTTCATACCAAGCTCTTCTGCTAAATTAATCGCATGTAGTGGACCACCTCCACCAAATGCCACCATAGTAAAATCTTCAGGGTCATAGCCTTTACGAATAGAGATCAGCTTCAGTGCGTTTAACATATTGGAGTTTGCAATATCTAAAATACCTTGTGCTGCTTCTTCTGCTGACACATGAAATGGTTTCGCAATTGCTTCAACAAGAGCCTCCTCTACTTTGTTAATGGATACTGGGTTATCAAAGTTTTCTAAGGATAATCTTCCTAAATAAACATTGGCATCTGTAATTGTTGGCTGTGTATTCCCTAAGCCATATGCTACAGGTCCTGGATTTGCCCCCGCAGAATCTGGTCCAACCTTTAATGAGCCAAACTGATCTACACGTGCGATGGAGCCACCACCATTTCCGATTTCGACAATATCTACTACAGGTGTTTTAATTGGATAGCCCGCAAATTTTTCATTTCTTTCAATATAGTAATCTGTTGTGACATTGACTTTGCCATCTGTAATAAGTGAACATTTTGCTGTCGTCCCACCAACATCAAAAGCTATGATATTCGATTCATTTAAAAGTTGGCCTAATTTAGCTGCCCCAAACATCCCTGCTACAGGTCCAGATTCAACGAGGTTGATTGGTAGCTCCATTGCTTTATCAAAGCTTGTAGTCCCGCCATTCGATTGCATAATTTTTAAATGGTCTGTAATGCCAATTGTGCTTAATTTCTCTTTTAGGCTTTTTAAGTAGGCATGTGCAATTGGCTTTACATAAGAATTAAGGACTGTTGTGTTTGTTCTTTCATACTCACGGTATTCTTTAATCGTTTCACTTGAAAGTGTGATATATACTTCAGGCCAAATTTTTAAAATGGCTTCCTTTAACTGTTGTTCATGAATTGGATTTTTATAGCCGTGTATTAAGGAAATGGCAATCGCCTCAACCCCCAATTCCTTAAATTTATGAACGATCTCGTCAACTTCCTCGGTATTAAGCGCTTTCATAATATTTCCTTTAAAATCGATTCGCTCATCAATTTCTTGTCGTAAATAACGCTCTACAAATGGTTCTGGCTTTTTATATTTAAAATTATATAAGTCTGGTCGATTTCCACGTGCAATTTCTATGACATCGCGGAAGCCTTTTGTTGTTATTAACCCAACTACTCCCCCTTTTCGTTCCGTTAGTGTATTGATGATAACCGTCGATCCATGAATAAATGATTCAATTAAAGAATCCTCCGTTACATGTCGTTCTAATACATTTAATATACCGTCCTCAAAATGACCAGGTGTCGTATGTCCCTTATCAAAATGAAGATTTCCCTTTTCATCTGTGAAAACTAGGTCGGTAAAAGTACCGCCAATATCTGTTGCGATTTTCAAGACTTCATCCCTCCGTGTTCCTATTATCGGTACAGTGTTCCGAATTAGAATTAAGTAAATTATAGTGAAAAGAAAAAGAAAATTCAATATTTTTTCAATAAAAATTCATTTGACAATTTATGCTATTGAAAAATTTACTTTTCTCAAATTAAAATTGACTCTATGGATAAAAATTTTTCATCAGGAATAAAAAAACTAATACGTTGTCAGAGGGGGAGGGTAATATGAAAGAGAAAAAAATCGCAGATATTAGACTATTTGAAGAATTAGCGCGTACAAAATCGTTGCCTACTTACATGGGGGAAATATACAAATTAGAAAAAGATACTCGGTTGATCTGTACACGATTTGCCAGAAAGCTTCGAGAAAAAGGTTTTATAACAGGAAATTTTGATCATCTCTATATTGTTAGTACACCATTACTGAGGGAGCAAATTATTCAGGAGTCAGTGCGAGGGACTGAACAGCGAGTAAAATATTATGATGTAGGTGTTGCAGTCGATTCTTTTAACAGAAAAACGAAGCAGGAAAAAGAGCTTTATCTATTAAAGCTTATCTCCAATGTTTTACAGCAAATTGCTAGCAATACAGAACAACTAAGCCTTATATTAGATGTCTATCATATAATGCTTCAATTAGGCAGTGAGATGGCAATAAAACATCTATCAAAAGAAACAAGTCAGTACAAGGTAACCATCTCCTATCAAATTAAATCTTTACAGGAGAAATCAACAGCCATTATTGAATACCATGATTATAAGAAGCGTGTCACAAGAAAAGCTGCATTTTTAGACTTGAATATGTATGAGGATATTTATTATTTAGTATCTTCCATTACAGTAAAAAATGGCATGATCTGTTTAAAGCCACGCCTATCACAAACGGCAAGCTATCACACACAAGCCTATCCAACCCCTATTACTATTCCGATTCACGATATCCCTCTACTAGAAATAGAGTGAGCAAGCCAAAAAGCTGTAAGAAAAATCTACTTTTCCTACAGCTTTCCGCTCTTTTTAGGCTAATTTAACACACTTTATTTGATATAAGTCGGTTGAGTGGCTTTATCAATCAATAAAATGCCATCATATTGTTCCTGTGGTACAAAGCTTTCTTCAATCAATCCCCAGCTATAAGATAGTCGCGGTTCAAACATCCATGAATTGCCTCGTTCATTTTGACGGTAGCGCATATCAATAAATGTATAGGGTGCATTTGCAGCAGCAAGGATATCTTCCATTGAACCTCTTTTTACTGGTAAAACAGGTAACACATCACGAGCATTACTTACACTTTCGCCACTTCCCATATAAAGCCCTAATACATAGCTCGATTTTTTCTTTGCTTCAGGCAAAAGCTCGCCCATCATTTTTACAGGATAAGGCGTTCCCATCACTTCGGAATGCGCTTTACGTATATGATCATTATGTGCCCAGACAATAAATTTCTCATTCGGATAGACGTCGTTTGCTAGCCACAGTAAATTTTCGACCATGGCTTGGTCACGCCATTCCATTGTTTTATAAAATGTGGTTGGGTTATTTTGCTTCAGTTCAATATTCGACTGAATGTTTAGCTCGATATATTCCTCCGCTACGTGAATACGCTGAGCTAAAGTACGCTCCATTAACTTCACAATATGTGGCTCGTTTGGATAAGCTGCCTTCAATACTTGCTCCTGCTGTTTAACCTGCGACTTTACATCTGTATATACGGTAATCAACTTCGGTTTTGCCTGTCGGTAGCCCTCTATATCCTCACTAGAGCTCCAATCTACTAACTGTTCCTCTACAGTTAAAAATTGCTTAGCAAGTTGCTTATTCTGTAACCAATCACCATTTGTAAACATCCCCTGTAGCTGCATATCAAAGCCCACTAACGATAATGGCTGGTCGGTCGTTTGTGATGCTTTTATATAGTCAAATAACGGTAATGTTTCCTTTGTCCACCATACGCCAAAAATAGCTTCCTTCATCGTCTGCTCAGCAGATTGTTGGTCTATGTTTCCATAGGCATCCATTATATTACCTAGCCCGCTTTCAAATGCTAGGACATTGAAATCCATCTCTTGATGTAAAAATTGAATAAGGCGTGTCTTGGCTAAGCTAAATTCCGCTACCCCATGAGAGCTTTCACCTAAAAAGACCATCCGTTTATCATGCAATAATGGCTTTAGCATCTCTAAATCGTCAAAATCTGTTGTCCGTTGAATAGATGTTAGCTTATACGCATGGTCATTGACCCAGTCCTTCCATTCTGCCACCGCTTCATTTGCTGTGCGTATCTGCTGTTCCTCTACTGTTGGCACTGCTGCAGAAGCATTTGATAGGCTAATACCACTTGCTAAAACAAGTGTTAAAGATAGTAAAATTTTTCTTGCTTTAAGCAATTGTTCATCTCCCCTTCCTTAAACAGCCTTACGCTGAAAATAAATATAGCCGCCAATAAAAAATAGTCACGCGTGTTGATTAACCAACTACTACCAGCTTAATACATGAAAAAAAGAGATGCCTCTCGTAAAATGTAAGTGTCCAAACCAACATTTACGAAACGAGGTCATCTCTCATGAATAAGAATACCACGCTCGAGACATTGATTCAAAAATTTCTTTCCAAAGAAGAACTCCAAGAGATTCTGGAGGAGTTTCAGTACGAAGAAAAAGCCCGTAAATGCACGGTCTCCGTGATTCTTTCCTATCTGATCCATTCAGCTGCGAATGAATGGAAAAGCTTGCGCCACGCAGCGGATGTCGGTGAACATATCGGACTGACACCCGTCGATCACTCGTCTCTTTCCAAGCATCTCAAAGGACAGGATTACGCGATCATGAAGCGTGTGCTGGAAGTGGTGATCGGCAAACTGAACCGCGCGGCCCGCCGCAAGATCAAACTCCCGAAAGCCCTTCTGTCGATTGATTCGACGACCATCACCGTCGGAAAAACCCGGTTGCCTTGGGCGCTCTATCATGGAGAGCGGGCAGGCATCAAGCTGCATGTTGGCTTTTCGAATGAAACCGGCATGCCGCTTCATGTGGTGGAGACGACGGGATTAAAACATGATGGTCCGATCGGAAAAGAGCTGGAAGACGAACGATTTATTTTGGTTGGCGACCGGGCGTACTTTTCGATTGATAAAGTAGACCGGTATCTCAAAAGTGACCAGGATTTTGTCTTTCGTTTAAAGGACAATATCCATTTCAACCGAAAGAAATCACTTCAGGGCAGCCGTCCAGAAGGATCCAACGTGACCGCTGACTTCACTTGCACACTGGGCACGCCGCAGAAACAAACGAAAAACCGGCATCGTATCGTGCAGTTTACCGATTATAAAGGAAAAACGATCAGCGTGATCACCAGCCTGATGGGTGTAACCGCGGAAGAAGTAGCTGAAATGTACAAATCACGCTGGGCGATTGAGTCATTCTTCCGCTGGGTGAAGCAGAATTTGAATGTGCCGGCTCTCTTCGGCACGACAGAAAACGCCGTGTTCAACCAGCTGTTTGCGGCGCTGATCGCCTACGTTCTGCTCAAATATTTGCATACACAAGGTAACAAGGGGAGCTACTGCAAAACCCTATCGTTCGCTGGCTTTTTACGCCTGCTTCTTTGCGGTGCCTTACCGGTAGAATGGCGTTTGGAAATCAGAGAGACACTCGACTGGCAGCAGAGGTTGGCAACTGGAAACCTGTATAATTATGGTTAATCAACACGCCTGATGTTTTATATTATTTTGGAAGTTTAAAAAAACCAGTGTCTTTTATTTCGTAGTGTGTAGAATTTTTAACCGTTTCAAAAGAATAAAACATAAAATTACCCTCTGCAAAATCTATAAAAAAAGTTGTGTTTTCAAAATTATTCAATACATTATTAAAAAACTCAATACGATTAAAATTTTCTTCTAATTTAAATACCTCTAGTGTTTTTTCTAATGATTCTCTTAAAGCAGCTCTATCAGTAACCTCTATTTTTTGCACAAATCCTTCTATGTTTCTAGGTCTACTTTCTAATATTTCTGTAATTTCACTTTCACTCAAATATTTAGAATCGCTCATAAATCTCTTGAATACCTCCTTATTCTATATATTTGTGTATTGCAAAATAAAAGTGCAGAGTATTGCAATCTAACTTGGCGTTGTGACTTTACTTGGAGTGGTAGGCATATGATAGCCTTGTTCGGCAAAGCCAGCCATTGATATAGCTAGCTTTTTAGCTTGGTACTCATAACCACAGAGGCTCCATGTCAAGTTAAAACATTGTGTAATTGCAATACTATGTATTTTTTCTTTGCAAATACATATTCCTAATTTATCATTAATTTCTAAATTATTCAATAAATATTATTGTTAAATAACTTGTGAAATATACCATTTATTAAAGCTATTCTATTAATTATTTCACCTTAAGAAAATGGTGGATTTAGGATGACCAAGGAAATTTAACTATTACGAAAACGCAGGCAAAATAGTGATAATATGAGAAGTGCCCTATAGTCCTATCATTAACCTATCTATTCACCTGCTTCTCTGAAAGCCATTGTTCCAATTCATCATCTACTACTCTCTCACCGTAGAGTGTCGTTAAAAAGGTTTTCACAGACCCTTGATACATTGTATCTAATATACTTTTAGCTTCCCTTTTCTTGTATTCTCTAAATGTTATACAAGGGCTATAATGATTCATGCGCCATTTTCCTCTTGTTACAGATAATAATCCTTTATCAACTAATTGAGATAAAAAGGTATTGATGGTTTGTCCTTTCCAAGCTTTTTCTACAAAGATTTCTAATAATTCACTTGATGTAACAGAACGATTCAGTTCCCAAATGATTTGCATAATTTCCATTTCGGTATTCGTTAATTTATGGAACACAGACAAATAATTCACCTCTTTTCTATGAACCCTTTTTTTATAAACTTCAATAATATAGTAAATGTTACTATAACTTCATAGTTTTTGTGAATACATGATATTTGAGATAGAAGATTCAGAAATCAATTAGAAATTCCTGTTTTATCAACAATTGTATATCGCAACCTAATTCTGAGCCATTTATTAATCAAAAAGGTGAGCCACTAAAAATTCCCTGTACTTTTGAGAAGGACAACTCGGCTTTACATGGAGAGGTGAGCATGATACCGTGGTTAGGACATGAAACCTGATGCCAAGCCTTTCATGAGGGAATCATGCTCACAGAGGCTCCATGTCAAGCCTAGAAGAAGACAAAGTGTTCCTCTCCACATGTGTACAGAGTGGCTCTATTTGAAAGTTGCGAAGTGGCTCATTTTTCAATTGCGAAATACAAACAATCAAATAGGAACAGAAAGTACATTAGTTTTAGATGATTCATCAGTAACAACGTATAGTTTTAAATCAAAGACAATAGTTAAAGTTGTACAAATACTTAAAGAAAAGAAATATAAATAGTAAAAGAGCTATCTCAATTGTCAATCAAATAAGTTTTGAAAATAACTCCTTTATTCCCAAAATACTATCATGATGTGATTAATCAGATTTTTTATTTCGAATATCAAAAATTTTTCATTATAACTTTGGCATTTTGGAAAAAATTCCGTTGAAGGTTATGAGAGGGAAAATCATCATATCTTTTGTGATTGATAATTTTGATACATTTTGCTCTTTGACAAAGAAAGCATGAAAGAAACCATCATACAGTATAACCAAAAATCAGATACGTTTTTTATGCATGGTTAGCTACCTGACAAGTACGCCACGACTTCCGAATTGGAACGAGCGATAATTATTTTGTCTAAGATTGTGAGCTATAACCCATCCATAAGATAATGATACTCCCCCTACAGTCACCGTCCGAGCGTTCAAAGCGTCACAAGCTATGAGTAGGGCTGGAGTACAACTGTTCATACCAGATGGTGTAAGGTTTTTAGACACATAAAACAGATGTCAACTTTTCTCTTTCTAGTTGACATCTGTTTGTTTAAAAGACTGTTCGTAAATTATACATTACATCAAGAGTTTTGAAACAAACTCACGCGATTTCAAAATATCAAAGTTTATTTTAATCTATATTAATCCTCTTCATATGCCTTTTTCATTGCATTATATAAACTGACATCTTTAAAATCATCTTTACTAATATTGAGTTCTTCACTTACCATACATAAAAAATACAACCATTCTGTATCATTTATTTTGATAGCTTCAACACAAGCATTTTCTAAATACTTAATATTTACAGAGAGTTCCATACCTTTAAGATACTCTAATGCTTTTGTTGCCCCTGGCCAATTTAAATCCCTGAATAATTCGTATAGTTTAGGTAGCGCTAGTTCATTATTGGGGTAACCGACTGATATTATAACATCTACTGCATTTTCCCAGCATTCCTTTGCATATTTAGGAAATATAAGTGGCAATTGCTCATTTGTAATTTGGCAAAGAAATTCCTTTGCTTCATTTTGAATTGCTTTTGGTAAGTGCCAATTTAAATTATACGAGTAATATATGATTAAATCATTTTCCATAAAGATTTATACCTTTCAAAATTATAATACTTACTATTTTTTTCTTTTACAGAAATACCCTGTAGAATTTTTGTGTACTTATGTGGTTTATCGAGAGCATTAAGTCTACTATCCATCCATTTTTGCATTTCTGATGCCTTAACCGTTTTTACAGAAACATGCTCAGCACCATCTTTAACAGCTTTTAGTTCCTTTGTTTTATTTACAGCTTCCATCCTTCACCCTATAGCCAATGCCACGAATGGTTTCGATAATTAGAGGCTGTGCTGGATTGATTTCGATTTTTTCACGTAAATAGCGAATATGTACCATCAGCGTTTGATCGCCTTCTATATATGCCTCGCCCCACACATTTTCGTAAAGCTGCTCCTTTGTTAAAATTTGATTCAAATGCCGAATAAAATATTGAAATAAATGATATTGCTTACCCGTTAATTGAATTTCCTCCTGTGTCTGCTGATTGATTATACGCATATCTTTTGTATACACCATTAAATGTCTAATCATTAGTTGATGCTCATACTTTTGAAAGCATCTTAATAGCACCTCCACACGCGCTATTAGTTCATCTGGATGAAAGGGTTTTGTTAAATAATCGTCCGCAAAGCTTATCCCCTCTAGCTTGTCCTCCACCGCTGTCCGTGCAGAAAGCATTAAAATTGGCAACTGTTCATTTTTATTTTTCAGACGCTTCCCAATCGAAAAACCATCTAAACCTGGTAGCATCACATCCAACACAACAATATCTACTTGCTCCACATAATGCTCAGCACCTCACCAGACGTCAGCCATGTCACCTCATAACCGCGCTGCGTCAGCTTCTGTGACACCCAATTGCCAATTTCTACTTCATCCTCTATATATAATATATGTACCATATGCCTCCCCCTTCTATCTCACAGAAAATAACAAAAAAAGCTCTGATTTGCAACAATCAGAACTTTTCCATCCATTATTTTTTCAAACGTACAACAATCATCTCGCAATCCTCTACCGCTTCAAGACGATGCTTTTCATTTGGCTCAAGCATTAACAGTGCATTAGCATCCAGCTCCGTTACTTGCCCTTCAACATAAAACTTTACACGTCCTTTACGACAAACAATCAACACCTCTCCAGATGCTGAATGCTCTGCCACCGATTCCCCTGCTCTTAACTGAATGTTTATACTATCATAGCCCACACCAGCGGCAACTTTCTCTGTATGCTTTACCTTGTCCTGCAAAAATTGCTCTACTTGAATATGCTGCATGGAAAAATCTCCTTTTTTATTTTATCGTTAAAATGGCTAAAATTGACTTACGAAATACATGTTAACATGAAAACAGTTGTTGTCATTCTTGTGAAAGAACTAAATTAAAATATTATAAAGAGAATTTTTAGTCGTTGGTAGCTTAAATGACTGCATTTCTTCAAGTATAGAAGCGAATTCATTCCATTTTGTCCGTAAATCTTCTTGATAACCTCGAATCACTTTATCATAGTCTTTATCTGATTTTTGACTATCTTTATAGTTTTCTAGCACTTTTTCGAAAGATTGGATAAAATTTGATGGATTCGAAAAGTCTAATTCCCTGTAGAAACCTCTAATTGCGTGCTCTTTTTCTTGAAAATCTGATTTTATGATACTAGATGATCTACCAGTTTCTGTCAAAATCTTCTTATATTCTGCTTGCAATGCTTCATGTATGATAAATCCACGTTTATATCCTTCTTCTTGATACTCTTTGATTGCCCGTCCCATCTGCTCTTGATATTTTTTAGGAATTAATTTTTCTGCAATCACTTGCAATTGCATACCTGTTTGAGCGCGAAACATTTTAGAGTAGTCACCTGACCATGCACTAGGATTTTTCACACTCTGTTCAATCAAGTTCATAATATTTTTTCTTTCCTCAATGCTTCGTTCATTAATACCAGCAATAAATTTAAATCTTTCTCGACCCTCAGGTGGAACTTCTATTGCTGTTAATTTTACTGGAGTTGCTGAGGGATCTCTTTCAAAGGTATCAATAGGGATATTTTTTATATGCGCCCGTATCTGTTCTTCAATTTTTATTGACTCTTCACTTTTATTTGAGGAATAATTGTTTAATGATACTGCGTTATCCCAATTAACGCCCATTAATTTTGTGATATTCAAATATATCCCCCCTTTTTATTGACTTTAATATCGACTGAATTTCCATAAAATTAAGTAATTTATCACACATGTTGATTAACTAGAATCATCTATATATTTATTTAATGCCCTTGAGCCACTCGATTGACAGGGGAGCATAAAGAAAAAATAAGCGTTTGTTACTGTCGCTTCGCCCAGAAAAAACATGGACAGTTGTTTTTCTTGTATCTCTTGGTATGCAAAACTTGATTTACACATAAGTAATTCAAGGCGCAAAAGGCTCATTAAATACAGCATTTTTTGTTGTGCCAAATAACACAAATACATAACAACAAAAAAAGCTCCGATTGGCAACAACCAGAACTTTTCCATTATTATTTTATGAATTCAAAAAAGAGAGGATTCCCCAGCAGATTATGGAAATCCTCTCTTCATCATTTAAAACAGCCCTACCGCATGCCCTCCGTTATCAACATTCATGCGTAAAGCAGCTGGTGTTTTTGGTAAACCTGGCATTGTCATAATATCGCCCGTTAGACAAACAAGGAAGCCCGCGCCTAGCTTTGGAATCACTTCGCGAATCGTTACTGTAAAGCCTTCTGGACGACCAAGTAAACTTGGCTGATCGGATAAAGAATATTGTGTTTTTGCCATACAAATCGGCAAAGAATCCCAGCCAAATTTTTCAATTTGTGCAATTTGCTTTTTCGCTTGGTCTGTAAATTGGACATCTTTCCCACCGTACACTTTTTGCACAATGCTACGAACTTTTTCTTCAATAGATTCTGTTACCTCATATAAAGGTGAGAAGGTATTTTCATCCTCCAGTACGGCTAGCACTTGCTCGGCTAGCGCGATACCTCCCTTTCCGCCCTCTTCCCAAACATTTGTACGAGCAATACGCACATTTTTCTTCTGACACCAGCTTAAGACAGCCGCTAGCTCAGCCTCTGTATCGGTAATAAAGCGATTTAATGCAATAATGGGTTCGACACCAAATGTACGAATCGTTTCAACATGCTTTTCAAGATTGGCAATTCCTTGTAGAAGTGCCTCAACATTTTCATCGACAAGCGCTGTTTTCGCGACACCCCCATGCATTTTTAATGCACGAATTGTTGCCACAATAACAACGGCACTTGGCTTAAAGCCTGCTTTGCGCGCTTTAATATTCATAAATTTTTCAGCGCCTAAATCAGAGCCAAAGCCCGCTTCTGTCACAACGATATCCGCTAGCTTACGAGCTGTTTGTGTAGCCA
Organism: Lysinibacillus macroides; assembly: GCF_001281525.1. GTDB lineage: Bacteria > Bacillota > Bacilli > Bacillales_A > Planococcaceae > Lysinibacillus > Lysinibacillus macroides. The sequence goes on from NZ_LGCI01000010.1 coordinate 309,536, forward strand.
TTATGGAATTACAGCCATGGGCAATATTCGCAAATGGACCGCCATGAATAATAGCAGGTGTCCCTTCTAATGTTTGCACAAGATTTGGCTTAAAGGCATCCTTCAATAATAATGTAAGTGCTCCTTCTACTTGTAAATCACGCACAAAGACAGGCTCGCGCTCAAATGTATAGCCAATGACAATACTTGCTAAACGCTCGCGTAAATCATCAATGCTTGTTGCTAAACAGAACACAGCCATAATTTCAGAGGCGACGGTAATATCAAAGCCATCCTCTCGCGGCATTCCTTGCACAGGACCACCTAAGCCAATCACTACTTTTCTTAGTGCGCGGTCATTGATATCTAGCACACGCTTCCAAATAATACGACGTGGATCAATGTTTAACGCATTGCCTTGATGGATATGATTATCAATAAAAGCTGCTAATGCATTATTGGCTGTTGTAATCGCATGAAGGTCACCAGTGAAATGTAAATTGATATCCTCCATCGGTACAACCTGTGCATAACCTCCACCTGTTGCACCGCCTTTTACACCCATTACTGGACCTAGTGAAGGCTCACGTAAAGCTACCATCACTTTCTTATTTAATTGATGAAGGGCATCCGCAAGTCCTACAGTCACTGTTGACTTTCCTTCACCTGCTGGAGTTGGGCTAATAGCAGACACTAACACAACCTTTGCATCCTCGCCTTGAGCTGTAATTTTTAATGGGTCAATCTTTGCTTTGTAGCGTCCATATTGTTCAATGGCATCCGCTGGAATACCCGCAGCATCAGCAATTTCCGTAATTGGTTTCATCACTGCTTGACTAGCGATTTCTAAATCTGTTAATGGTTGATTTTTCGTTGTCATTTGGCATCCTACTTTCTATGTTGTTCATTTCCATTATAATCTTTAGTGTGAAAAAAAAGAAAGCAGTTATACCGGTATTTCGACAATCAATTGACATCTTTGTTTAATTCATGTATGTTCTAAGAGAAAATGCAATTTTTTCACATTTTCTCAATAATAGTACGACTAATTTTATTTTACATTCAAGCGCATTGGAGGCGAATGGCTTATGCAACAGGGAATCGTAAAGTGGTTCAATAATGAAAAGGGTTACGGCTTTATTGAATGTGACGATGGAGAAGATGTATTTGTACATTTTACGGGCATACAAGAGGAAGGCTTCCGTACACTTGAAGAAGGTCAAAAGGTATCATTTGATGTAGTGGAAGGCAACCGTGGACCACAAGCATCAAATGTGGTGAAATTATAAAGGATAAGTGGATTAGTGGAAAAACTCTTAATCCCACGACATACACACGTTAGGACCATTGGAAGAAAACCTTTTCCACTGGTCCTAATTTTTATATCTTTTGAAAACCCCTTGCTATGCGAGAGATTCTAGCTTTGGACAATAAATACATAGCCGTTTACTTAAACCTCACGTTATAAAAGTAGCTCAGCGAGACGAAAAATACCTTCTTCAATTGCAGTCTCATCTACTTTAGCAAACCCCAATACCCATCCTTTGCGATTACTTGCTAAACAATATTTGCTCAGTGGATAAATACGGATTCCTTTTTCAAGTGCTAAGTTCGTCATTGTCTCTTCATCAAATAATTCTTCAGCCTCAAGAAGCATATGTAAGCCTGTTTCAATGCCGCTTAGTTTGAAGCGTTCAGCTAGTCCAGTTGCAATAATGGCCTTCGTCATCGCTTCATGTCTACGGCGATATATATTTCTTGCTCTCCTCATATGACGCATAAAATGACCATGCTCAATAAAATGGGCAAGCGTTAATTGTTCCATAATAGGAAGGTGTCGATAGGTTAGTTCTTGTACCTGGGCAAGTTGACGAATGGCATCTTTTGGACCAACAACTGCCGAAATTCGTATGCCTGGAGCAGCCATTTTAGAAAAGCTCATCATATACAATGTATTGTGAGGCTGTTGGCTAAACAAGGTAGGTAGCGGATTGCCACGATGTCTAAATTCGCCATCGTAATCGTCTTCTACAATCCAAAATTGATCTTGCACAGACTTTTGAAGCAATTGTTGCCTGCGTGGTTCAGACATAATGACGCCCACTGCGCATTGGTGCGAAGGCGTAACAAAAGTAAGTTTGGTTTGTGGATGTATGCGATCTACCTGAAGTCCGTACTTATCAACAGGTACAGGAACAACATTCATACGTCGATATTTCATGGTCATCCACGAAACAGGAAAGCCAGGATCTTCAACAGAAACCGTTTCTCCTTCATATAATAATGCCTGAGCAATTAAATCTAGGCTATGTTGCGCACCTGAAGTTAAGATAATTTGGTCGACGTCCACATGAACGCCCCTTTCAAATGTTAAGTAACGTTGAATCTGTTCACGTAATGGTATAAAACCATAGGCATTGCCATAACCCCAATTGATCAAATCTACTTCGGTTGATGCCTGTAAAAAGGATTGTCTCCAAATTTTTTGGAAATGCTCATCCAAATAGGGCTCATGAGGGGAAAAATCGATTTCTACTTGTTGATTTTCTTTGCCTCTAAGCCAACTGTTTAGCTCATCAACTGCTGCGTTTAATAAAGGTAATTCTGGCGCGGATGGCCCTTGAGGAAAAACCGCTTGTGATACCTGCGTTTTATAGCCCCATTCACTTACTCTTGTGCCACCACGCCAATTTGTCATAGTGTACCCCCGACTGAATAATTCCTCATAAACAATCTGTATAGTTGAACGTGAAACACCCACTAATAAAGCCAGTTCTCGAGATGGAGGAAGTAGCTCGCCTGGTGGCCATTTGCCTGTTGTAATATTATGAATAGCTTGGTCAAGTAACTGTTGCCAAATAGGGTTTTTGTCGTTTCGGTTAACTTTTAGCATTCAATTCACTTCCAGTATAAAATTTAGATGATGAACGGGTATCTGCTACTTGAAAACAACTGAATGAAGAAATATTCACTTAATGTATTACGCCATAAAAAAGCAAAACGATGATCGTCTCTCTATAGAATATCACTGTTTTGCTTCTTCTTAACTAACTCCTTTTAGTTCGTGTAGTCTATTTTTGATTCATTTGTTGTACTTCATTGAGCGTTTGCTGTTTTCTAAGAAATTGACCATTCATCAATAAATGGGCTCCTAAACCTGCTACAAGCCCCCAAAATGCCCCTCCTACTCCAAGTAATGTAACATTTGCGGCTGTTGCTAAAAAAGTAATAAGGGCTGTTTCGCGGCCATGAGGATTTGTTAAAGCATTGGCAAGGCTACTACCAATTGTACCAAGCAATGCTAATCCCGCTAATGTCGCAATAAACGTTGCAGGGAGAATTAAAAACAAAGCGGCCAATGTCACCCCAAATATTCCGACAATCATATAAAAAATACCACAGACAATCCCTGCAATATAGCGTTTTGTTGGATCCTCATGAGCATCTTTCCCTGTACAAATTGCTGCTGTAATCGCTGCTATGTTAAAAGCATGTGAGCCAAACGGTGCCATTAGGAGTGAGCCTAATCCTGTTACAATCAAAATTGGATTGGCGCTTGTTTTAAATCCATCATTTCGCAACACTAGCATTCCTGGCATGTATTGTCCCGTCAAAGTAATAATAAAAAGCGGTAAAGCAACACCCAATACAGCATGAAGGGAAAATGTTGGGGCCACAAATACTGGAGATGCGATAGCCAATTTGACATTGCTGAAATCTACCTGCCCCATACTGATCAAATAAATCAATCCCATTACTAAAATACCTACGATGGCATAGCGAGATGTAAATCGTCTTAAGAGGATATATGTAGTAAACAGGACAATTACAAGTAAAGGGTCAACTTTCGCACCACCAAATGCAGAAATACCAAACTGCAATAAAATACCTGCTAGCAGCCCAGATGCAATGCCTGGGGGAATAAGCTGGACAAATCGTTCAAACATACCCGATAAACCTAACAAAACAAATGCGACAGCAGAAATGATATAAGCCCCAATTGCTTCAGCATAGGGCGTAACGGCCAAAGCTGAAACAAGAAATGCCACACCTGGTGTTGACCAAGCTGTAATAATGGGTTCACGATAACGGTAACTTAGCCAAATACCAGTTATCCCTACACCGATGGAAATTGACCATATCCATGAAGCGGTCATTTCAGGATTCAGACCAGCAACTTTGGCAGCTTGAAACACTAAAATAAAAGTACCTCCATAATTAACTAAGACAGATATAAAGGCAGCTATGGTGGGCGATAGCAAGTCACGACCACTCCGTGAAGCTGATGTTGTGTTCATACGCATTCCCTTCCTCTCTTCTCATCATCTTAAACCATGTTTTTCCACCAGCTATCCCCATTTGGCACATACACTCCCTATAAATGTAGATTCTTCATCACCTGGGGCTTGGCAAGCTAATTCCACTAGCCTTCTCGCGATTGGAAGATTTTCTTCAATTAAATAAACCATAGTATGCCTCCTTTTTGTTCTTTGTCAGTTGTATTCATGAACACTTTTAGCATAACGAATTATGGATTGAGAAAAAACATCCAAAAATTCAATTTCTAGCAGTCCATAATTGTTTACATCCTTTTTTATTTACTACCCTATTACCAGATAATCTTATATCCCTATCTTTAGCTTGATAGAAATAAAATAGAAAGAGGACTAAAATATCTGAAGCTCAAAAACGTCCTACGCAGACATACCCTGAAAGACACATATCCATTCTACTAAAACTTCTATCCCTCAATATTGCAGCATCAAGGAATTGCCAGGGGAATAAACACAAAAAAGACTATCGGAAAAGAAAAATCTATTCCGACAGTCCGAGCTTTTCTATGAAACATTGGCTAAAAACTTATGCTGCTGTGTGAAAGTGAAGCGACAACGGCATGCCCCCTCCTGCCAACACCATTCATTACATACTCTGCTTCACTGAGGTGGACGACTTTTGACAGATTACGTTAAAAATATGTAAGTACATTCATCATTCGTATATTTCGTTTGAAGCGGATGAGTAGCTTCCAGTATGGGCAAAGCTATTTATTCTTTCTTATATACCTCTAGCCGTACATCCCCAGCAAATTTACCATTGATAAAGCTTCGTTCTAGGATATCCCAGCCTGTCTGATGCTGCTTGACAATTGTCGAGGCACGCGTACCGTAGCCATCAATATCAATAAAAACAGAGGAAAGTTGTTGTTCCAGTTCAAACGGTATACCTGTTGTAGGTAAATCTTTAGCTGCTGCTGTGGTTGGGTCCTTTAAAATAGCTAGTAATGATTCTTCCTCTGTTGTGTGTTGAAGTGTTTCAGCAAAAGCTTCTTTTAAACGCTCCACTTTAGGCCATGGTGTATTGAGGGTTGCATTCGATATACAATGAACGCCTGGTGGGATAATTGTTTGCACATTATGTACATTATTATAATGCACAAGCTCTGTTCCATCATAGAGCAGTACATTTAATCCGCCATATAAACAACGCTCCTGCTGTAACTGTCCAGTAAAATCTCGTGCACTTACAGAGCTATTCATAAACGCAATAGGAACGACTCCCCTCGATTTTTCACCAACAATTGGCAGTTGTGGATCGCGATAATTGGTGACTGCTGCAAACCGCCCATTATTACTCACAGCTAGCCATGTACCCATTTTCTCTAAATCTCGACCAGCCCAAATATGCGGCATATCTGGCCAGTTGTGCATGCACTCAGTTGGTCTTGCATAAAATTCATCACGATTTGCCGCAATCAGTAAAGGATGCTGTGGATGCACCTGATAGCCAATGGCAATAATACACATAGCGCGCCCTCCTATTTTTTATCTTGGTTCAGCAGAAGACTCCCTTCCTCTACAAGGTGGGGATAAATGCTTTTTTACCTCTGTTCAGTGGGTGTCCAAACGCCCACCGAACCAAAAGCCCCAGCGGATGTACCTGACGCTAGTGCTTTCGGTACAAAAATCCGAACGTAATTACGCTGAGGCGTAATTGATATTGAACATAGTATAGAGCACACAATAAACAAGTGCAATGCAAATGGTAGCGTTAACATTTTATGCTATAATAGAAGTAACGACAATAGGGGAGGGATTTCGATGCAAAAACAAATGAAGCCGATGACGGAAGTTGTCCTAAAGCATAAGGAACGGCAAAGTGTCGTGGAATTTGCAACAATGCTTGAAGCAATTGCTCAAAAACTAAAAGAAAATGGTGAATTTACATTTGTTCAAGGCACAGAGCAAACCATTGTTAGCCCTACAGAACCACTTAAAATCGAATACTCCTATACAAAAAAGGGCGACAAACATTCCTTTGAAATTGAATTTGATTGGTACACAGGCACACAAGCACCAAAAAAAATGACGATTGAATAATTGAAAAGCTACGGCAAGGGGCATTATACACTCCCCTTGCCGTAGCTTTTTTAACGATTAATCCAATAAAAAGCACCTGGACAAACCAATGTTTCTTTTACGCGATATGGGTCTTTTAATTGCACGCCAAATGGACCTTGCTTTAAAGGTGTAAGTGTCATAGCTGTGGCAACTGCCTCATCATAAAAATCCAAGCGTATATTTGGTAGCTGTAAGGATACATATTGCTCATGCTGTTCTGCTTTTGGCAATTGCAATGCCTGCTGCCAAAGCTCAACGGTTGCCGGTACATCCTTTACAACAAACAACACCGCTTCCATTGTAATATTTTGCTGCTGATGAATCGCACCACTTGCCTGCAATTGTGCAAAACGCTCCTTATCATCCTCCGCCCATTCAATAAGAAATGGAAAGTCAATGGAAAGGTCAGGCTTACCAAAATGCAACAGCTTCCACTCTACAACAGAGCCATCTGGTCTTGTACGACTACAAGCATCAGGGCCATAAACATCAAAGCCTAATGCACGCAATCGTTCACCCTCTGCCTCTATATTTGTTGTGCGCAATGCAATTCGTGAAAATCCTTGGCGCTCCCCGTCCTGTTTAAACGTATAATGAAGAGTGTAAGGACTTTGTGCTGCCCGCTCAAATAAATCACGATCATACACCGCAATTTGTTCAATATAGCTTAAGCCAAAATAGCTTAATGTATTATAAGTCCCCCACATTGTATGTTGACCACCGTTTACTGTATGAATATTTCGTTTGTTGAAGAAAACCTTTATATTTTCTGGTGATTCCACTTGCTGAACCAAATGATCGAAATATAAAGTCATGGTCATTCCCCTTTCTTTCCCGATTACCTTTACCTATATGCTGGATTCGTTTAAAATTTATGCAAGACAATGATAGCTATTTAATTTCATTGACAATAATAACGAGGTGATTTGAATGACAGATCAAGTAACTGCTTTTAAATTAGCACTAGGTAATTACCCTACAGGCGTAACGGTTGTGACTACATGCCATGACACACAACCGATTGGCTTAACCGTTAATTCCTTTGCATCTGTTTCGATTGACCCGCTCCTTATTTTATGGTCACTCGATAAAAAATCTCAGCTCCATTCCTATTTTACAGCAGCGCCAACATTTGCAGTCAATATTTTAGCGAGTGATCAAGAGCATTTATGTACGTTATTTGCCAGCAAAGTGCCTGACCGTTTTGCCCAGGCAAAGTGGTCTATGTCCTCCTTCGACCTACCGATTTTACATGATACGGCAGCTATTTTACAATGTAAAACATATCAACAGGTTGATGCTGGCGATCATACTATTTTTATTGGGCAGGTGCTAGATATTACAAATTCACCAAAAGAGCCTTTACTGTATCATCGCCGTCATATTGGTGAAATTCCAAAAAGCTTTTATCGTTAAGCGCTACACAAAAAAGGGCCACTTGTAAGCAAAGGACATTCTTTATACTTAGTTGTGGCCTATGACATCGTTCAACTGAAATGATCATTATTTTTTCTGTGGAAACCTCTGTTTTTCTAGCCTGTTAATTTGCACAATTACACCATCCTGAATCGTAATATGCACTTCACCAAATTCAAGATTTTGGATAGCCTTCGCGATAGCCTCTAACTTCTTATCATCTACTTTTACCGACTGTGCCATATCATACACCCCTTCTTTTTCATGCTTCCTTTACAAAAGAGTTCAATTGATGGATAGCCCCTTTATCTTTTAGATACTATTGGCATCTATTCTATTGGTTGCCGAGGCTTCATTGGGCCAAATCCCTCCACCTCTCTCGATAAGAGCACTGCTTACTTGGAAATAATTTTATAATTGTGCTATACAATTGTCAATATAAAATATTAGAAAACCTAGTTGAATACTTTGTAATATGATATTTATCTCGATTTCTTTTAGCATTGTATGCAGGCAATTACCCATTTAGCGCTGCTTAGCTATTAAAAAACTGTGCAGAAGTATCTCTTCTACACAGTTCCTTGTTGTAAGCATGTTATCAATGCTTGCGCTGTTTGTTCTTTGCCCATCACCTTAATTGGCTGCCCCTCTGCTGGTACAATCCAATGAGGCTCGTCTCCACCATATAACGATTGAGAGCTATTTGCCACCATAAACTGCGCCTGTGCTGTTTCCATACGTAATCTTGCACGCGCAAGTAAAAATGCCTCATCGTCTGTTGCCTCTAGTTTAAAGCCTACCAATGTAACATTTGGTTGCCAGCCCTTTATTTGCCCTAATAGTTTTGGTGCTTTTTTAAAATGAATAATAGGGGGCTCATCAGAAGGCATTTTCCCTGCCTCCTCCATTAAATTGCCTGATTGGTCATACACTTTATCAATGACCCAATCAGAGCCAGCCGCTGCCATAATGACAATATCCACCTGTTGTTCTTGCACAGTATGACGAAGTTTCTCGCCTAAATCCTCAATACCCTCAAATTTAATGGTTTGCATTTTGCTATGATTAACTGGTAGCTGCGCAAAATAGCCATGCATATACAAAACATGAGCACCTGCTGCAAGTGCTGCCTCTGCTAAATAGCAGCCCATTGTGCCCTTTGATAAATTCGTGTGCCCTCGTACACGATCCCATTTTTCAAGCGTTCCCCCACTTGTAATAAGTACGGTTTTCCCTCGTAATGTCCCCATACACTCACCTATTTTCTACAATATCTAACAACCTTTATTCTAACGTAATGCAAGGATAGGCTTCAATAGCTACAGCACGCTGTTTTGCTCCTTTAACCAAGCACTTAAAATTTCCGCAAATTTCTTCGTTACAGGAGAGGCATGATGCTTCATCGCAATACCAATTGTCCGATAGCCACCTTGTTTTAATGGTATAGCCTTTAAAGTTGAAGGTAAATTATGAATAACAAGCTGCGGTAAAATACTAATACCAAGATGGTGGGAAATCATGGAGAGAATCCCCACTTCCTCTGATAGCTCAAAGCGAATATTTGGCTTCACATGGTATTGCTCTAAAAGAACCTTCACATCATTTGTACCCTTATAAGAGGTCATAATAAAGGGCATATCCTCCAAATCCGCAATATCAACCTCTGTTTTAGCATAAAGAGGACTTTTAGCCGAAACAATGCACAACAAAGGGTCCTGCTGCAACTCCGTAAATTGATATTGTGCCGACTTTTGACCATTTAAAAATCCCGCCTCTATTTCACCACTTAGTAGCCATTGCTCGATTTCATAATAATCGCCCTCACGCAATTCCACCTGTATCCCCGGAAACTGATGATCCATAATGCGAATAATTTCTGGCATCCAATTTGAAGAGATACTTGAAATCACACCAATCCGCACCTTGCCTCTTGTGACACCTAAAATATGGGCAGCCTCCTGCTGCAATAGCTCCTGCGCATCTAAAACCTGCCACATCGCCCGTAGCATTGTATATCCCTCACTCGTTAGTGTCACACCTGTACGACTGCGATGAATCAATGCAAAGCCAAATTCTTTTTCTAAGCTTGACACGGCATGACTTACAGCAGACTGTGTTAAGCCAAGTACCTCTGCCGCTTTTGTAAAGCTTGCTACCTCTGCCACCTTTGTCAAAATTTCATATTTAACTAGGCTCATCCGCTATCCCTCTATATACATGAATTTTTTTAATCTTATTCATTATAAACATTCGTTTTACTAATCACAAGACAAGCTATATAGTAATTTTTAGTAGTCAAACTGTTTTAGTACACAGATCGTAGGTGAACATCATGAGTATCCAAGGAAAAGCAAATATATTGATGGTAATTGTCACAATGTTTTGGGGGTTATCCTATACCTTTATGGTAATGGGACTTGAAACATTGGCTGTTTATAATGTGGTGGCATTGCGTTGCATCATCGCATTTGTAATCGCAGGTCTTATTTTTTATAAAAGGATGAGTAAAGTAAATGGACAAACATTAAAATATGCGGCTATTCAAGGGTTGTTGTTATTCATTGTGTTTGCGCTCAGTTTATTTGGTTTACAATCCACTTCCATATCAAATGCAGGCTTTATTTTAAGCCTTACAGTTGTGCTAGTGCCGATTTTCAGTAGCTTTATTGATAAAAAATTACCTTCAAGAGCCGTTAGCTTTGCAGTTATTTGCACCATGATTGGTATTACAGTGCTAACAGCAAATGGTTCGTTTACTTTCCAAAAAGGTGATATATTAGTGGCGATTGCAGCGCTATGTTATTCTATTTATTTACTGTTAAATAGCTCTTTTACGCGCAATGTTGAATCCATTTCTTATGGGATTTATCAGCTCGGCTTTGCAGGATTATATGCACTCATTTTAACATGTTTATTTGAAACACCGACATTGCCTCATTCCCCAATATCTTGGATGGCAATTTTAGGGCTTGGCGTTATTTGTAGTGCCTTTTGCTTCGTGGGTCAAACTGTAGCACAACAATATACATCTGCTACACATACAGGTCTTATCTTTTCCTTAGAGCCTATTTTTGCAGCCATGTTTGCGATGCTGTTTATTGGCGAAGGGTTAACAATGAAATTAGTGATTGGTGGTAGCTTTATTCTGATTGGGAATGTAGTGGCACAATTAGAGCATTTCCATCTATTACGCTTTATCAAAAAAGAGGCACACGAAAAAGTGATGCCATAATCAATGCTATTTTTAGCACATAAAGAGAACTATCCTAATCGTCCATTTGATTGACGATTGAGATAGCTCTTATTCTTATTATCGATCTGCTATGGTCAATCTTCCGCATTCACTGCTTGTAATGCCCCCTGTGAATAAATAAATGACTTGCCATTTATCGTAAAAGGCTGACGTATATCAAGTCCAATTCCTTGTGCAAATTTAGGAAAATGCTGCTTAAACATAGCATCATTATTGACATTGGCTATAGATTGTCTCCCCTCTGCTAACCGCGAAAGATTCATAAAGACAGCAACCCATTCATTTGCGCCTTGTCGCTCTGCTTGTGAATAAGAGCGGTGTCTTCTAAGAGCTTCTTCTTGTTCTGGTGTCAGCCTTGTTCCTGTTCCAGAATCTTTAAACATCGGACTGAAATTTGAATTAAAGCCGCCACCCGTTAAAGCCGTGCCATTCAAAGGTTTGCCATTTACCAAGCCTAAATGGTAGTAAACACCATTAGCAATATGAATGGCATTAGCATGTTGATCGACAAGCTGAGTTGGTGTTGCATTTTGATAAATTGCATTGCAAGATTGTACAAATTCTACATATTTTTTACGTGATACATCAATTTCAGTTTGTTTAGAGTCAGCTTCATCCATTTCAACAGTAAAAGATTGCTGGCTTTGCTTTGCTTGAAAGGTAGAAACGATCCCTAAATTGTTTAGTGGATTAAAAGCAAGTTTCATTCGCTATTCCTCCTTTTCAACGATTTTGAGCTCTTCTTACTCCAGAAGTATGCCAGATTCACTTACTCTTGATGTACTAGCTGTTGCACTTAGAGAATCTTTTCGTAATAGCGTTAACACAGGCTGTATATAACCTGTACAATTGAATCTAAATCCATCCAATCACCAGTCCCACTTTCTATAAATCATACGACAGAAGTTTTACTACAGGTAATATCATAATTTTCCAATAAAACTCCTTCCACTACTGCTGTAACTGGAATAAAGAGCTTACATGGCTGAAACTCTGCTTGATTCATAAATTACGGCTATAGGCATAAATAAAAGATGGTGAACTTAAACCAGCGCTATAAGCTGAGGCTGCTTCTGTATTTGTGGCATCATTAACACTGAGAAAAATGCAGCTATTTTTTCATAACACACTCTTTCTTCCATTTTAGTTTTAATTCATCATATTAAGTATGTTCATGCTGTTATTATTAAGTATAATATGGACATGAAAAATTTGTAAATGCTTTTAAAGTTAAATCTAAAATATGTAAAATAGATGATTTCAATATTTCTCTCATACATATCATAAGAAAACCAGAGTGAATGTTCATCTTCACTCTGGTTTTTTGAGCTTTATAAAAATCGTCGATATTGCTCTGCCTCGATATTACGTTTTTGTTCCCCTAAACGCTTATCTAGTTCCTCAGTTGTCATGACTGATGCTTCTAGTGGAGGCAAGTCATCATCATGTTCCGCAAATAATACAATGCTTCCCTGCTCTACAAGATGTGCATAGTAGGCTGTTTGACCCTCCGTAAAATTAAAGCGTTTTAAGCCTTCTTCTACAGCTGAATCGCCTGTAAACCATGATTTGAATTGGTCTCGCCAATTACCAGCCTCATGTGTTTGCACATCATCATCCCATTTGACATCCTCTAGCTGTTCGGGATCCTTTGCAATAATCTGGATATCCTCTTTATGATATCCCTCCAAACGCATACTTTCTAAAATATGAAGCATTTCATCCTTTGTATGAGCCACTTCAATTTGTGGGTGTTGTTCATTCATCATGTTCAATTCCTCCTAATTCATATGGCTTATTAAGTTAATACCCTTACTTGTTCTAAACAAACACTCTTTTTTATACTGTAATCAAATTGTAATCTAGTTGTGATAAAGGAAAAATAGACATCCAGAGCTGCTAAAGCTCCAAATGCCTATTGTCATCTGCTATTTGTCAAGGAAGGCTTTTAGCATCCATGTATGCTTTTCAAGGGATTGGTACATCGCATTCAGTAAATCCTCTGTGCGGTCGTCCCCTTCCTCTGCTGCAAGCTCCATCGTCGAATTTAAAGCCTTCATTAGCTTTTCAAAGTCTGCAATCGTTGTTGCGACCATTTCTTCTGTTGTCTCTTTTCCTGTCGCTTCTTCTACATATGACAGCTCAAGATGCTCTTTTAAGGTTGCTACTGGTTTACCATCCTTTGATAACACACGTTCAGCAATATCATCTAAATTCAACGTTGCTTCATTATACAATTCTTCAAATTTGGCATGCAGGGTAAAGAATGCATGACCTGTCACATACCAATGATAATTGTGAAGCTTTGTATACAACACAGACCATGTGGCAACTAACTTATTTAATTGTTTGTTTAAATTTTGTGTCATACGTATGTTTCCTCCAATATATCAAATGTTTTAGCCATTCGTATGTCTTACATAAGATACGGGCTATATGTCTATTGTTCCCGACCAATTGTATTTCAAACATTTATTTTGCAATAGTGGATGTTCATGAAGAATAGTGTAACTATTCCATTTAATTATTTCACTTTCCGAAATAGTTCGTTATAATGAAATCACTTATATACGAAGGGGTGTTTATAAATGGATGTTTTACCATTACGCAAAGATGTGGCAGTAGAGGAAACATGGGATTTAACCCATTTATTAAAAAATGATGCTGATTTTGACCCACTGCTTGCACAGCTTGTAGAGGATGCACTTCAGTTTGAGCAACAGTTTCAAGGAACAATTATAGATGCACAGCAGGTAATTGCTGTACTAACAGCCTTTGAAGAGCTCTATAAAAGCATTGTTCCTATTGGCACATATGCTAGCTTAAATCTTCAAGTAGACCGTACAGACGATAAAGCACAAATGCGTGCCGCTAAGTATAGCTCAGCCATCAGTAAAATTAGTAGTGCAATCGCTTTTGTTCGCAGTGAGCTACTTGCCTTAGATGAAGCCATTTTACAGGAAGCCGCAGCAGTAAACCCGCTATATCAGCACTATATTGCAGAGCTTTTAAAATACAAGCCTTATCAACTACACCCTGAGGTGGAAAAAGCACTTGCCGCCTTTAGTGCGACATTTAATGCGCCATATGAAACCTATAACACAACCAAATTAGTCGATATGAACTTTGGGGAATTTGAAGTCAATGGCGAAAAGCATCCACTTAGCTTCGTACTCTTTGAAAATGACTGGGAATTTGAAGCTAACATAGATGTACGTCGTGCTGCATTTGAGGCCTTTTCAAGCAAGCTGCGTGATTATCAGCATACAACAGCACAAGTCTATAACACACATATCCAGCAGGAGAAAACAATGGCGGATTTACGTGGCTTTGATTCCGTTATTGATTATTTATTATTGAATCAAGATGTGGACCGTTCACTTTATAATCGTCAAATAGATTTGATTACAACAGAGCTTGCACCACATATGCGTCGCTATGCAAAATTAATTCAACAAGCCAATGGCATTGACCAAATGACATTTGCCGACTTAAAAATTGCGCTTGACCCTGACTATGATCCACACGTATCAATGGCAGAGGCAAAGGAATATGTAGAGAAGGCATTAGCTGTTATGGGAGAGGATTATAACCGTTTAATGGATAGAGCCTTTGCTGAGCGCTGGATTGATTATGCCCCAAACAAAGGGAAATCAACGGGTGCCTTTTGTTCAAGTCCATATGGCAGTCATCCTTATATTTTAATATCATGGAATGAGCGTATGAATGAGGTCTTTACGCTGATTCATGAGCTGGGTCATGCAGGGCATTTTGCGAATGCACATGCCCATCAATCCTACTTTAATAGCCGCCCTTCTTTGTATTTTATTGAAGCGCCATCTACGATGAATGAAATGCTGCTGGCCAATTATTTATTAGCGCATCATGATGATATACGCTTTAAACGTTGGGTTATTTCGAATATTGTATCGAAAACGTATTATCATAACTTTGTTACACATTTACTAGAGGCTGCCTATCAACGAAAAGTTTATGAATTGATTGATGCTGGAGAGGCTGTCAATGCCAATAGTTTAAATCAATTAAAACGTTCTGTCCTTGAAGGTTTCTGGGGTGATGCAGTCGATATTTCTGCGGGTGCTGAGCTTACATGGATGCGTCAGCCGCACTATTATATGGGGCTGTATCCATACACATATAGCGCTGGCTTAACAATTTCTACACAGGTGTCTCAGCGTATTTTACAAGAAGGTGATATAGCTGTACAAGAATGGTTAGCCGTGTTACAGGCTGGTGGCACAAAATCACCTGTAGAATTAGCGCAAATGGCAGGTGTGGATATTACAACAGACCAGCCATTAAAAGATACCATTGCTTATATTGGCCATTTAATTGATGAGCTTGAACGACTAACACTTGAAATTGAAGCTGCCCAATAATTGAAAACGATGCTGTGCCTAATTGCGCAGCTCGTTTTCTTTTTTAGTTCTAAGTAGAAAACGCAGTACATATACTAGAATTAGGGCGTCCCACTATGTT
This sequence comes from Lysinibacillus macroides, assembly GCF_001281525.1. Lineage (GTDB taxonomy): Bacteria > Bacillota > Bacilli > Bacillales_A > Planococcaceae > Lysinibacillus > Lysinibacillus macroides. The sequence continues at coordinate 325,082 of NZ_LGCI01000010.1, forward strand.
TTTAGATATTTCAAAATAGACAATCATTTTTCTTCACACAAAAGTACCGTTATTATTAAGAGTGCGCAAATTATTTAGCAATAGTTGATTAACAATTTTCAAAGGAAGTGTTCTAATTATGGTAAAACGTAATGATCCATGCCCATGCGGTAGCGGCAAAAAATATAAAAAATGTTGTGAAGGCAAACAACAAGTAACAGTAGAAGCTGTACAGGTTGAAGAATTAGAGCGTGTGTTACAAACATTTTATTTAGAATACCCTGAGCGTAAAGATGTTCGTGCTTATATCGAGCATGCGGGCACATGGCAGCCTAAATTAGAGAGTGTTCTACAGCGTGAGCTCATTGAAGCCATTGCACTAGACGACTTTTTCTTCCATCAAGAGCCCTCTATTTGGAAGGGCTATTTAAAGAAAACAAAGAAAAAGGCGGTAAGACCTTCTACTGTCAAAGTGCTAGAAAATTGGTCTCAGCCAACGCTCTTTATTGGTATGGTGTCTGCTGTTGAGGAAAAATATTTTAAAGCTACACATTTGTTGACAAATGAGGAGCTATATATTCGTCGTGAAAATGATAAACCGATTCCTGAAGGTATGCATGTCTTTGCCTTTATTTTACCTGATGGAACAGCAACATCGACACACTACTTAGCTGTGTCTACACTGATTTTCTTCCCAGAGGATCACACGAAAGTATTTGAGGAATTTAAGAAAAACTTTGAGGCATCTAACAAGAAGGTAAACATATTCTTAAAAGATGAGCATCTAACGTTCTGGGAGCTACTTGTTTCGAATGGTTATAAAGGAGAGGAATTCACGAACTTTGAAAGCAATGTGCTAGCACAGGTAAAGGATTTCTTAGAGCAAAATCAGCGTGAAACAGCACCAATGCTGGAGCTTTTAGAGGATTATCTAATCGAGGGACAGCCTTCTGCTCGTAAAGAGGCTGCTATTGCTGCTGGTGCTATTCGCTATGGTCAGGAAAAAGAGCTCTTTGAATCTCTCTCAATGACAGTAAAAGAAATTGCTGCGACATTCGAGATTTCTGCGGCTTCCCTGACAAAGTATTACCAAGATTTAAGTAGCTACGCTGCTACAAAATAATGACCATCTCAAAAAGCTACCTTTGCGCAATCACAAAGGTAGCTTTTATAGGGTTATTTGAAAAATGCCCTGTTTACATGTTTTCTCTCAATCTTGCTATTTTTCAAGTACATATGCCCAATGATATTATCATCCTTCAACACTAGCATTTGCCATATATGTTGGTGGCAATACACGATTGTTGAATATGCCCCATCCCCATCAATCTAACAACGTAACTAGCTAGATTCGAATCGTTTCTTTCTGATAACTAACCAGTGCACGAAAAACAAGCATGCCAAATAAGCCTCGAAAAAAGCGTTTTTTTTCGCTAGGCAGCTTGTCTAGGCTTCACCGTCGTTTCATACACAACACCTAAAATATCAAAGACCGTCATCTTTTTAGCTCGATGACACTTCCGACCGTTCTTTGAGAGTAGCTGATACAAGCGATGCAAAATTTTTACCAGTTCTTCTGCACCGGCTGCCATCGCTCGGAAGAATAACGGAAAGTAATCTTTAATCATATAAATCGCCTTGTATTCACTCAGCTCCTGCTTTTTCTTTTCGAGCAGGAGCTGTCGCATTTGAAACATCGTCGAAGAACACAGGAGAATGGCAATGAGCTGTCCGTATAAATGGCATTCTAAGCGTTCTCTTTTCATCGTTTTACAGGCATGAATTTCAAAAAAAGACTTCCACGTTTTAAATAAAATTTCAATCTGCCAGCGAAGCGAATACAGGGCATGCACGTCCTTCGTTGGGACTTCTTTAGGTGATGTGTTCGTGATGTAGACGTTCATGCCCATTAAGCGTTTACTTTTCTCCTTCATGACAATGCCCTTCTTCTTTTCACGAATGGCTTGGTTTTTCAAGCGTGTTTGCGTTTGGTCGTCGGTTAAACGATGCATAATGACACGTGCTGGTAGCTTTTGATTTTGCCCAATGTAAGCCTCCTGAATTTCAATTGTTTCACCAGGCGTAAGTTCAGCCATCATTTGTGCCATATCGAGTTGAATATATTCGGTATGCTTTTTCAACGTCCCATTTTTGAACGTTTCTGGCGCAGGGTTCTTGATATAAATCCGTGTATTGAGCTTCAGCCGTGAGATATAGTACGCCTTTTTCTCATGAATGACCTGTAAGTCGCCTAAATCGAAGTAGCCAAGATCGCGCAGGCATACATCGCCGGCCTCGACCGTTTGAAGACAGATGGTTCCGTACGTTTTATCATTGTTTTTTCCTGGTCCAACATGTACGTTCAGAAATTGACCACTGAGTAAGTCGTATTCCAATTGGATTTTTACACCCGCCGTGTTACTACTGCCACCCGATCCTTGATACTCACGAGCGAACGCATCTGGCAGTTGAAACACGGTCGCATCTAAAATACGGATTCGCTTAAACCGAGACATCAAGGTGTCGGGGAGTGATTGGTTGGCACAGAGCTTTTGTGCAAGCAGCGTGCGAAAGACCTCTCTAAGATAAGCGACAGCTGCCTGGTTAAAGCGTTGATTCAAACCTTCTGCACTCATCAATACGCCAGTTGAAGCTTCTAGCCGACTACACAATTGTGTAAGGGATGTACTGCCAATTTCCTGACTCAACCAGACACAAAGGGCAATGAGTTCACTCGCTTGATACTTACTCGCGCGCTTTACAAAGCCAACGCGTTTCGCAATGTCTTTTAGCACGGTTGGAGATAAACACGCACGTAACTCTTGTGCAAAAAGATTCAGTTCATTGGATAGGATTCGATTCATCAAAAACGCCATCCTTTCTTGTAAACTACTGCTGTTAAAGAAAGAATAACGTTTTTTTCATTTTTGGGGTATTGATGTGCTTAGCTTGATGGATATGTGGTTATGCCCCTTAATTCTGAAAAATGCTTAAGCTCCATGCCTGACTGTTGTCTTTTCATCTCAAAGCTATCAAAAAGTTCATTTGTTTCCTCCACAGTTGACTGCATCATGTCTAGTAAAGGCATTCGATAGAGTAAAGACATGCCGATTGTGAACAGTGTTGGAGAACGAACCAAGTTCTTTTGTAAAGCTGGTTTAATCTGATAGCCGCTCCTCTCAAGCATTTTATATAAATCTATTTGAGCCTTGGCAACAAGCTTCCATCCATGTTTATCTTTCACTAAGTCATTTACATTTGAAGCATGAATTTCTTGTAAAGCTGTCATCGTGACAATATTTACCGCATGTGTTAAGAGCCACTCCTCCATAGCTGACTTAACTTTTATGCTATAAAGCTTTGGGTTAATAATATTCTTTAATATATTGATTTCTTTTTGATGATTGGATAAAGAACCAATGAGCATATGCCCTTTAAAAAATCGTAGCACATTGATGTCACCATTCATTCGTTTACCCCCAGTAAGTTGAAAGGCAAAGAGGATTTTTTTTGAAGAATCGTATTGGAGAATATCATGTTCCCATTTGTGCGTATCGATGTTGTTCCCTACTAATACAATATTTTTACTGATGTTCACCTTTACATCTTCTATAATCTCTGTTAAATCAGAGAACTTTGCGGTCACAAAAATAAAATCATAATAGGCTTCTCGTGGTAATGCTGAAATGACTGTTATTCGATCCTCCGTCTGCTTTCTTTGTAAATAATGATTTAACCGTATGCCTTGTTCAGACAGCTCGTCATATCGGCTATTTCGAGCAAGCACATCCACTTGGTTGCCTGATCGATATAGGATATGAGCAAGATAGCTTCCTTGCACACCCGCTCCATATATAAGTATTTTCATAAGCTCCCTCCCTTTTTATAGACAGATGTTAATTTATGAACATCTGTATGTTACAATAGCATTGCTTTATGGGAGGGACAATGATCGATTTCCAATAAATGACCATTAATAAACAAATCTAAAATATTGTATAGAAAGCAGGAAGATCGCATGGATAGAAGAAAGAGAAAAACACAAAATGCCATCATGTCCACTTTCATGGAACTGATGGCAAAAAAAGATGTGGAAAAGATTTCAATTAGTGAAATAGCTGAAATGGCAGATGTGAGTAGAGGAACTTTTTATCTCCATTACATAGATAAATATGATTTACTTGAAAAGTGTATCGAAAGCTCTTTCAATGATTTAGAGCATGTATGCGAAACCGCCAATTCCTTTGATGAAAACATGTTTGAAGTAACCTTTGATTACTTCGATAAACAGAAAGATACACTGAAAATTATCTGGAAAGCTGATAAAGAACAATTTTTTAAGAGAAAACTATCTGCAAGAATATCGACAAACATTCAAAACGTTATGCCAAACATGGATGAGGTAGGGATTACTTTCATTACTGCAGGAGTTATTGGTGTCATTGATTATTGGTTTAACAATGAAAATATAGCCAAAGAAATACTATCTCAAAGGTTAAGGAATATTGTCAAAGCAACTGTTTAATGAAGTAGAAAAAAGTTAATAAATGGGAGCTATAAATGGTGGAATCATTAAAAATAGAAATAGTATCAGTTCACTGTACTTTTTTATCTATCAATGTAGGGATAGGACTGTGAGCCGTTCAAAATATCCCTTTTATTTGAATACAACGCTTAAATGGCTTATTTATGATAAACCTTTAAAAGCTCTTCTCCTAAAAACTGTAGCTTTTCACCAATTGAACAGGATTCGATACAGAAGCGATGAGCTCCTGGCTTTCCACGCTCTTTACGCAACTGCTGAATCACTAAACAATCTGCACAATACGTGTCATGCAGTTCGTCGATATCCTTCATAACCGTCACTTTATCCATATTGAACTCTCGCTCCTTTCCTAACATATGTTTAAAATTCACTTCTTTTTATTATGAAGTGTTCATTTTGAACAAGCAACTATTTTATTTATTTTTTTCAACAATGCCCCTCCCCTTGTTGTACAATAACAGAGAAGTTAAATTGTAAAGTAGGGATAATATGTTAGAAGTGTATATCGATGCTGCAAGTGCAGGTAACCCTGGCCCAAGTGGTATTGGACTTTTTATTAAAGGTGAAGGCCACCATCTACAAATAAGTGAGTATATCGGGCAGACGAACAACCATCTTGCTGAATTTACGGCTTTACTCCGTGGACTTGAAGAGGCACAAAAGCTAGGCTCCACATTTGTATCCGTACGCTCTGATTCCAAAATCGTTGTTGCCTCTATGGAAAAAGAATATGTGAAAAACGAGGAATTTAAACCTTATCTCGAAAAAGCTTTAACGCTTGCCGCAAGCTTTGATTTATTTTTTATTAAATGGATACCAGAAGCACAAAATAAGGCGGCAGATGCCTTAGCACGCCAAGCTATTCACAACCAACATAAATAAGGAACAAACTGAGGCTGTCCTTTATAAACAGTCCCTTTTTTCATGATTCCCTGTCATATTATTTTCAAAAAGCGCCGATAAATACATTTAATTTTCTGACTACTCCTAGGCGATATTGACAATCCTGTAGCGTGGTGATAACCTTTTAACACATTAGTAATTTAGTGGATGAAAGCAACGTATTGTATTGAGGGGGAAATAAACGATGAAACGTATAGTAACTTTATGCATGATGCTAATGGCAGTGATTGTGTTAGCAGCATGCGGTACATCGAAAGAAAGTTCAACAGAGAAAGATCAATCATCCTCTACTGACAAAGAAAAAATCATTGTTGGGATTGATGATAAATTTGCACCAATGGGCTTCCGTGATGAGAAAAACGACATTGTCGGCTTTGATATTGATTTAGCACGAGCAGCAGGAGAGCATATGGGCGTAGAAGTAGAGTTCCAGCCAATCGATTGGAAAACAAAAGAGGCAGAGCTGCTTAGTGGACGTATTGATTTAATTTGGAATGGCTATACAATTACAGATGAGCGTAAAGAAAAGGTATTATTTACAAAGCCTTATCTCGAAAATGCGCAAGTGGTGGCAACAAAAGCAGATTCAAAGATGGCCCAGCTAAGTGATTTAGCAGGTAAAGAGATCGGGCTTCAATCCCTATCCTCTGCAGCAGATGCATTAAATAGTAACCCTATTCATAAAGAAGTAAAAAACATTACAGAATTTGCGGATAATGTGCTAGCTTTATCCGATTTAAAAACAGGCCGTGTGGATGCTGTTATTATTGACGCTGTGGTAGCAGAATATTATATGACACAACAGCCTGATACATTTAAGCTATTAGAAGAATCGCTTGCACCTGAGCAATATGGGATTGGTGTAAAGCCAGGCAATGAAGCATTGCTAGAAAAACTACAAGCCGCATTAGATAAAATGAATGAAGATGGTACGGCTGCTGACATTTCTACAAAATGGTTTGGTGAAGATAAAGTATTAAAATAATGATAGGATTTTAGTAAGAGTTTCCTTTGTGAAGCTCTTACTCTTTTTGGAGGGACATTGTTATGGCGGATTACTGGCAAACTATGATATTGCCGATGCTAGAAGGCGCGAAAATGACTGTCTTACTGTTTATTATCGCAATTCTAGTATCCATTCCATTCGGCTTTTTACTCACACTCGCAGTAAAAAGTCGTATTAAACCACTTTCTTGGCTTGCACATACATACATTTACATCATGCGTGGTACACCGCTATTACTACAATTATTATTAATTTGCTTCGGTTTACCGATGCTGCCAGTAATCGGCGAGTATTTAGTGCTTGATCGCTTTGTGGCCGCTTGCCTTGGCTTTATTTTAAATTACGCTGCCTATTTTGCCGAAATTTTTCGTGGTGGACTTCTTGCGATTGATAAAGGACAGTATGAGGCAGCCCAAGTTCTTGGCTTATCAAAATGGCACACAACAACACGTGTTATTTTGCCACAAATGTTTCGCGTAGCATTGCCAGCATTATCAAATGAATCGGTGACATTAATTAAGGATACGGCTCTTCTCTATGCGGTCGCTGTGCCAGAGCTACTACATTTTGCGCAAACAGCCGTCAATCGCGACTTTACGATTACGCCATTCTTTATTGCTGGAGCTATTTATTTATTGATGACACTTGTGTTAACAGTGTTCTTTAAATGGCTGGAAAAACGCTTTAAATTTGAATAGAGGTGATACATATGGCATTGATAGAAGTAACAAACTTAAAGAAAGCCTTTGATCAGGTAGAGGTTCTTAAACAAATTACATTTACAGTGGAGAAAAATGATGTCATTGCTGTTATCGGTCCCTCTGGATCAGGCAAAAGCACAATGCTACGAAGCTTAATTCATTTGGAAGAAATCAATGGTGGCAGTATTTTAGTGGATGGCGATTATCTTGTGCAAGATGGGGTCTATGCAAAGTCACAGGACATTAAAGCCCTAACGGCGAAAATGGGCATGGTCTTTCAACACTTTAACCTGTTCCCTCATTTAACAGTTCAGCAAAACCTTGAAATGGCGCCTCGTCTATTAAAAACGGAATCAGTTGAAGCCATTTCGAGTCGCTGCCATGACTTATTAAAGAAAACAGGACTTGCTGATAAAGCGGCGGCTTACCCTGCCAATCTATCAGGCGGTCAAAAGCAGCGTGTAGCGATCGCCCGTGCATTAATGATGAATCCACAAATTTTATTATTTGATGAGCCAACCTCCGCCCTTGACCCTGAGCTTACAGGTGAGGTCTTAAAGGTCATGAAAAACCTAGCAGAAGATCATATGACGATGATTGTTGTTACGCATGAAATGGGCTTTGCACGAGAGGTAGCAAATAAGGTGGTCTTTATGGATGGTGGTCAAATTATTGAATCTGATCATCCAGATAACTTCTTTACAAACCCTCAAAACGATCGTACAAAAGCGTTTTTACAAAAGAATCTTAACTAAGTTTGCTCTCTTTTTATATAGTTAAAAGGAATAGGACACGCATGTATCCTATTCCTTTATTACATTATTCATTTGGGAATTTCGGTAGATAAATCATGACCTTAAATAAATCGCCATCTACTTGCACTAAGAATTTGCCGTGCTGGATGTGAATAAGGCTTTCAGCAATCGACAACCCTAATCCGCTACCTTGACTTGATCTTGATTCATCTCCGCGTTTAAAGCGTTCCATTAACTCATCAACTGAAATATTTAATTCGTAGGCTGAAATATTTTTAAATGTCACAAGTATTTCATTCCCTACATCTTCAACACCAATATATACCCTTGATGTAGGCAGTGCGTATTTAAAAATATTCGAGAATAGATTTTCGATAGCGCGCCACAAGAGTTTACCATCAGCCTTCACATACACTTTTTCTGTTGGATGGGCTAACTTAAAATCTAAGGACGAGGCTTCAATTTTTTCATCCATTTCTCCAATTCCTTGCGTTAGTAATGATACGATATCAATCCGTTCTAACTGAACAGGTATACTACCACTTGATGCTTTAGCCGCTTCAAATAAATCATCGGTTAAGTGCTGAAGTCTTTTCGATTTTTGATCTAACACGTCCACATATTCAGCAATCATTTCAGGGTCATTTTCTAATTTTAATAAATCAACATACGTAATAATTGATGTTAAAGGCGTTCTGATATCATGCGAAACATTCGTAATAAGCTCTGTTTTTAAACGCTCACTCTTGATTTCACTATCCACTGCCTTTTTCAACCCCTCTGTAATCCGATTTATATTTTCTGCAAGTTGACTAAACTCCCCTTTTCCATCAACTTCAATTCGATGATGAAGATCCCCATTTTTAATTTGCTCTACACCCTCTTTAATGCGGTTAAACGACTTCACCTTTCTCAGCGCCAACCAGGCAGCTATCCCCATCGTAATGGGAAACATGAAAAATGTTGCCGCCACAACTAATGGATAGCCAATGACTAGCAGCACAATTTTCACGCCTGTACTACCACTGTCAAAAACATGTTTCACCAAAATAAATAGCTTTTTGAAAAGTTGATAGAGGAGTGTATGCTGCAATAACGATCTATTTTTAATATGCTTTACGAGCGATAAAATCAATAGTAAGGCAATGATAAAAATAGGCACGCTGAAGAACATGTACATATCATGGAATACTTCCACAATCATGGCGATCCACATCGCTGTTAAACATCCGATTAGCACAATATTGAGATCATTATAAAGTTTGTCAATGACATGGAAATGAATTTCTTTACCTTTAAATGACGTTCTTCCAATAACTATGATTAAATACACAAAAGATAAAATAAACCCTGCTAGAAATACCATAAATTCATTCAGAAAGCTTTGGGCAGTCGCTTTATCTTTTTCCCATTCCGACATTTTTTGTTGTAAGTAAGAATCTTTAAACGCTACATACATAACATCTGTCTGTGGGTTCAACATGTCAACTTCATGTGTAAAGTAATCCAAGTATTGACTTTCTTTCACTTCATTCGGATAAAGCTTTTGTTGATAATTTTCAAATAACATATAGGCATCAAAGGATTCAAATTGCTCTTTCTTATGGAGATCACTATTGGAGAACTCATGTTCACCGTCACTCGCATAAAACACAATTCCTTCATAGGCTTCTAGCGTATTGCGTAATCGGTAAAAATTTCTTACCTGTTCATTCATACTTTTATCTTTTATTCTAGCAATGTCATTTGCATATATTTCTTGATAGTTATGCTTATTTTCCTCTTCACTCAAATTCGAATTATATCTATAAGAATTACGGAAATCATAATATAACTCTTCTTCGATTCTTCTATTATCCTCTTCTATTAGTGTCTTATCACTTAAAATATATTCTTCACTTTTGTATTTTCCGATTAATTGCGCTAAAGGAGCAATAATGCTGTAACTTTCATCAGCGAATGCTCGGCTTTCAAAATAGGTATCTTGATTTATACTACTAAGATGAATCTCATTAAATTCCATGTTAATCATTACTCTCGCGATACCAGTAAAACAAGCGACAGCAATTAGAAACACAACTACTTTCGTAATAAGTGCATGACTAATACTTCTCAACTTTCTCAACCTTATACCCAACTCCCCATACAACTTTTAAATACTTCGGCTCTTTTGGATTAATTTCAATTTTTTCTCGAATCTTTCGAATATGAACCGAAACCGTATTTTCAGGATTAATAGCCCTAACATTCCATACCTTTTCATAAATTTCTTCAATCGTGAATACTCTTCCAGCATTGGCTGTCAGAAGCTTTAAGATTTTATATTGCACTGGTGTCAAATGAACCTCTTGTTTATCAACAGTAATGACTTTTTGTTCATCATCAATCACAAGCCCACCCGTTTGAAATACAGCACTACTCCTCTCGAGACTCCCAAACATCGTATACCTTCTTAGCTGCGATTTCACTCTAGCCACAAGTTCTAATGGATTAAACGGCTTGGCCATATAATCATCTGCTCCGATATTTAACCCAAGTATTTTGTCATAATCCTCCGACTTAGCAGAAAGCATAATTAACGGAATCATATTATCTTGCCGAATCTTCATCGTCGCCGTAATCCCATCCATTTTCGGCATCATAATATCCATAATAATAAGATGAATAACGTGATCTCGAATAAGATCGATTGCCTCTATCCCATTGTACGCTTTGAATACTTGATAGCCCTCATTTTCTAAATAAATGCTAATCGCCCTAACAATTTCTTTATCATCATCACAAATCAAAATGTTCAACTACATTCACTCCTCCACCGCTTTAGGTTCATGTCATCACCCCTATAGGATTCGTATAAGGATATAATACTAATTAAATCTTAACAAACTCAGACATCAATTCTTAAGATTTTCTTAGTGTTTTCCTTTATGCACACTTTGTGCCGCATACAAAATCGAGAAATTAGGAATTAGTTATGCTGAAAGGTTCGAGGTAGGTCTAGGTATAAAATAAAAAGAATATAAAAAGGGAGAGCAGGCTTGAGCGGCTCCCCTTTAATCGTCTAATATACAATTTTTATCATGAATCCAATAACAGTCCTTCGGTATGAGAATTCATTAGGATTTCCCATACTATAATGAAAACCCCTATATATGATCTAATTGATTTCCCCAAAAAATGAATTGTAGCCCATGACCATTAATTTTACATTATTAAAAAAAACCGTTTATCTATGTTATAATTTTTATTGAAGATGTATATAAGTAAATAAGACGAATTGCTTCAAAGACGATTTGCAAAGTGATAAAAGTAAATGACCATGCAAGTACAGAAACAATAAATGTTGAAAGACTTATTGCCGCCATCATTGCTTCAAAAATAGTCAATGGCATCAACTCCTTTCTCTTCAATAAGCTAAATGAGATAGGATAAATTTGTGCCAACCGTCCATGAAACCTCTATCTAGTTACTCTTTTATTATACCATATTTTGGTCAATAACGACTGCGCTGCATGATTGAATTTTCATATCCTATGATCGCTTAAAATATTAAAAACAGTTGGGGACAGACCCAACTGTTTTACTATATATTCACTACTTTTTTCGGTTTCATCTTTGCAAGGCGTAATAGATAAATAATAAAGACAACGCCTAGTAAGCCTGCACCTGATAAATAGACTGAAGCATAACCTGCCTGCACGGCTACCATTCCTAAAATATAAGAACCTAGTGCGATTCCAAGGTCAAACATCGTAAAATAGGTTGCTGTAGCATAGCCACTTCGCTGGATGGCTGTGGATTGAACGGCTAATACTTGCAAGCTTGTCGTCACAGCACCATAGCCGAAACCTACAAAAATAGCAGCACTCAAAAATAACACGGGCCCCTCTACAAAAGCGAGCATAACGAGCCCGATGGCGAAGGAGATAATGCCGGGAATAATAACAAATTGTGGTCCCTTCGTATCATAAAGTTTACCTGTGTACGGACGCATAATTAACATGGATGCAGCAAACACCGCATAAAAAAGACTGGCCACAGCCATTAAATCCTTTTGCTGTGCATAGACCGATAAAAAGGATAAAACACTGGCATACGAAAAGGCTACTAAACTAGCAATCGCAGCAACAGGTAACGCTTTTCGCTCAAACAAATCATCAAATTTAAAGGTTAGTTTTCCTTCATGTGCAGGTTTCGGTAAATCATCAGTATTGACCGTTAACGCTAGAATTCCTCCTGCTAGAATACAAATACTCATAACGATAAACAATATGTTAAAGGTACTATATTGTATTAATAATAGTCCGATAAATGGACCAATAACGACAGCTAGATTTGTAGACATCGTGAAATAGCCAAGTCCTGCCCCTTTACGCTTAGCAGGAATAATATCTGCTGCTAACGACCCTGCTGCTGTTGTAATAATACTAAAGAAAATCCCTTGAATAAATCGCAGTCCAAGTAAAAGTCCAAATGGATAAATCACTACATACAATACTGTACAAATAAAATAACCTGCTAATGATAACAGTAATAGCTTTTTCTTGCCAAAAACATCTAATAATTTTCCTGAAAATGGCCTTACAATAATAGCGGATAGTAAAAAGCCAGATAATAATAGGCCCGCTTCCCTATCCGTTTGATGAAGTTCTCCAATAGCATAAAGCGGCAAAGTGGTCACAAGCCCATAAAAAACAAAAAATACTGATATATTCGTTAAAAATAGACTTATAAAACGCTTTGTCCATATTTGTGTCTGCTCTTGCTGCATAACTATCAACCTTTCATTTTTTCCAATAACATCATAAATTGCTGTTGTTCCTCCGTAGTGAGTGAGCCAACCATTTCTTCTTCAAATGCTAAAATGGTGTCCATAATCGCTGGTAAACGCTCCTCAGCCTGTGCAGATAAGGTGACAATTTTTTCGCGCTTATCCTCGCCATCTAAGCGTTCCACCCAGCCCAATGTTTCAAGTCGTGTAATTGCTCTTGTAATACTTGGCGCTTCTACGTTTAAATATTTCCAAATTTGTGTTAAGGTCATGGATCCGTTTTTATGTAAGCAATATAAAATCGCCCACTGAGAGCTATATAAATGATGCTGCTTTAATACTTCATTTAAGCAATTTGTTAAATAGCGACTTTTTTGAAATAAAGCATGGAATATTGGATTCATCTTGTAGCCTCCTCTATTTATTTAACTAGCTAAATAAATACTATACGCCTCCTTTTTTTCTTTGTAAAGGTTTCTTTAGTAGGAAGGAAATTTTTTAGCCATGTCGAATTTAGCAGGTAGACTCACAATATAAGGGAGATGAAATCATGGGGAAAAAGGTTTTAATCGTAGCAGGAGATGCAGTAGAGGCTTTAGAAATTTATTATCCGTACTATCGTTGTTTAGAGGCAGGCTATGATGTAACAATTGCAGCTCCGTCCGCAAAGAAATTACAAACGGTGTTACACGATTTTGTAGATGGCGTCGATACATATATCGAACGTCCTGCCTATGGGCTAGAAGCACATGTCGCATTTGCAGAGGTTGATCCAGCACAATTTGATGGATTGATTATCCCTGGTGGTCGTGCGCCAGAGTATATTCGTTTAAATGAGCATGTACCAGCGCTCGTTAGCCATTTCTTTGAGGCCAATAAACCAATTGCAGCTGTTTGCCACGCAGCGCAAATTTTTGCGACGATTCCTGAAGTATTAAAGGGGCGTGAGCTAACAGCCTATATTGCCTGCAAGCCAGAGGTGCAAGTAGCAGGAGGCACTTATATTGATGCTAATCTTCATACAGATGGTAATTTAGTAAGTGGACATGCATGGCCTGATTTACCAGACTTAATGCGTGAATTTATTCATAAATTAGAGGGATAATCAAGGAGGATGCCATAATTTCAGGCATCCTCTTTACTTTCTTGTACTTCAATACAAACAATCTCCTGTGACGCAGTTATATAGCTGATACGAACATATACGCCAAATTCCTTATCAGATTGTTTCAGCCAAAGCTTAAATTTTTCAATAGTTGACGCGCCTCGCACTTCCTTGCCCTCATGCAAATAATCAATAATTTTTGCCGTGGGATATTTCGCCTGCACCTCTTTGACCGCTAGCTGCCCCCACTTAGCGTAGGCTGGTGTTTCTTGCCCGGCATTGGCTATATGTACAGGGACCATATAGCCAACGAAAAGAAGGGCTAGCATCAAATAAAATTTTTTCATTTGAATTTCCTCCCTGTTGTATAAAATAACAGCTCCAAAAGTATACTAACCCTACTTATGGAGCTTTTTTTATGATTTTGGTTGTTGGGGATTATTGTGAATCACTTGATTAAACTCTGCGGAATATTCCTCACGATTGTTTTTGGTATTATTTTTTTCTTGCTTCTTCTTTTTAAAGCTTGTTTTACTCTTTTTTGCCATTGCAAAGCCCCTCCTTATTTTGTTTTATTGGACTGCTGGTTTTTATCATGATTGGTTTTATTGTTTTTATTTTTTGCCTTTGCATCAAATTCAGCGCCAAACTCCTCGTTTAAGTTGTCATTTGGATTATTATTATTGCTGTTACTGCGATCGAGGTCTTTGCTTTTGTAGGTACCAAAAGGATTATGCGTTCTAACATTCATCGTCTTATTGTTGTTGCGATTATTTCGTTTGCCCACGTCCATTCACCTCCTACCTGTAATGTGTTCAGATAGAGGCGTTTATATGTAGGTAATTTTTTCAACACCAATAAAGTGAATTTTCAATTAATTAAGGTCTTACAACCTGTACTTAAGGCTACACTTTCGAATAAAAAATGTACATGACTAATTCACTTTAGCCATGTACATTTATATTTGCCCCTAGACAGGTGTATATTCTGTAATATTTAGTAATGCGCCAACAGCTCCTGAAAAGCCATGGTCATTAATAAAGACAGGTGTATGCTTTTTCGTGCGTGTATAATTAGCAATGACGCACGTGAGATGCTCATTATTGCTTAAGGTTGAACCAATATAAACAATATGCTGTGTATTTTTTTCCTCTGCATATTGAATACTGAGTGTTGTAATAACCTCACCTACAAGCCCTTGCACAGTTGCGATAATATCCTCAGCTTGATGATTTGTTGATTTGGTAATACCTACCTTACCAAAATTACTAGCTGTTAAATGGCCATCAATCGGTGTATCCATGCCTTGATAAATATCCTTGACTAATAAATCAACACCTTCTCGATTGCCGCCCGCAGCCATTTCTCGTATATTATTATAGTCTGTAATACCTGTTGTAAGCGCTGACAATCCGATTAATGTCCCACCACCAACGCCTGTCCCACCAACACGGATATGGGCATTACCTTCCATATAATGAATGGAAGTACCTGTACCAATATTAGTAATAATACTACGTTCAAAAAAGTATCCTTCTTTATTTAGCAAAAATCGGACACCCTTTAAGGTTGCTTCAAATTCAACGATATAATGAATCGATTTCATTGTTTTAATGACATCCAGTAATTGTTCAGTACGTCCCCCCGTCACACCAATATCCTCGATATCTGGATGCTCTATAATCCATTTTTTCACAGTTTGCAAATCATTCGACGGAAAGGTTACTAAAACTAGTTCATTGCTTTTGTCTAAATAAGCTACCTTTGTCAATGTGCCACCTGCATCAATCCCTATAGCCTTTGGCATACCATTCTCCTTTGATTTTATTGCATATATCATCGTGCTTATTAGATGATGATTATGTAAGCTGGCTAAAGCTTAAGCCCCTTTGGTGCCAAGAGTTTGCCAGAGGTGCTTTTAAGCAAATCCAAAAATCCTGACTCCCCTCTTTGTGCTAGAAAGGCTTAACGCCCCATACAACCTTTCAAATCGCTTTCGCCCTTTCTAAACTTTAACGCTGTTGAAATAATTGTGCAATAACTTCATAAATTTTCATGAAAAAATCACGAAAAATATCAAAATTTTTCTATCTTAAAGCTATTTCTTGCTGAATTTCTAAAACTTTATCATCATTTTACTAAAAAAACAAAAAAAGTGAAAATACCCTGTTTCATTAGGTATTTCCACTTTCCTTCCACTATTTTGCATTAACGTGCGGAATAACCACCATCAATAACAAGCTCGCCACCAGTGATATAAGATGCTTCATCTGATGCTAAAAATAAAATAGCATTCGCCACCTCTTCAGGTTGTCCAAGACGCCCCATTGGTGTTGCTCTTACTAACATATCCATCGCTTCTTTTGCTTCCGATAAATTAGCTGTCATAGGTGTTTCAATGACCCCTGGGAATACTGTATTCACACGGATATTGTAAGCGCCAAGCTCTGCTGCCGCTGCGCGTGCCATCGCACGTAAGGATCCTTTTGATGCTGTGTAGGCATTAAAGCCTGCGCCAATAATTGCCGTGTAAGATGATGTATTGACTATCGACCCTTTCCCCGCTTCCTTCATATACTGAGAAGCATGTTTAATACCAAGGAATGGGCCGAATGCATTGATATTATGCATCACTGTCCAATCAGCCTGTGAAATTTGATCTGGACCTTTTTCAGAGGAAATGCCAGCATTATTAATTAAAATATCCAATCGTCCATATTTATCAATAATCGCCTCCATTACCCTCGCCCAATTTTCATCAGAAGAAACATCTAGCTTCATTCCTTCTACATTGTCTAGCTCCGCAATTTTAGCTAGATTTTCCTCGTTAATATCCGCTGCGATCACCGTTGCTCCTTCCTGTGCAAACAGCTTTGCCATCGCCGCACCCATACCAGATGCGCCCCCTGTAATCATGGCGATTTTATGTTCTAACCGTCCCATTTCTCTAAACTTCCTTTCTTTTGAATCATATAGTCTTAAATAGTTTATAATTAAACTATATCATTAGTCGTAAACGTTTTCAAAGAATATCTTTGTATTTGCGAACAATCTGTTTTATCTTTCTTTCTATTTAGGATACGATATACTATAGAGGTGGAACCATTCGAACGGAGGAATAATAAGTGAAAGATCAAAAAAGACTTTATAAAGAAGCAATGCAAGTATTAAAGGATACAAGCCGTACTTTTTATATACCGATTACTTTTTTAAAAAATGATTTAAAGCTATCAGTAGCAGCCGCCTATTTAGCAATGCGTGCGATTGATGAAATTGAAGACCATGATAAACTATCCAATGATGTAAAATTTGATTTACTATCAGCAACGAGTGAGTTATTAAAAGATGCATTTAATGAAGAAGCCTATCAAGCGTTACTCGCACCTTATGCAGACCAATTACCAGAAGTATCACTCCGCTTAGCTGATTGGCTAACGTTTTGTCCTGAGGCATCACGACATATTGTGCAAGCTTCTACAAGTGAAATGGCTTTTGGGATGGCAAAATGGGCAAAGGCAAATTGGCAAGTACGTACACGTGAAGATTTAGACGATTATACATACTATGTGGCAGGGCTTGTCGGAACAATGTTATCAGAGCTTTGGGCATGGGGAGCAGATATGCAAACTGATCGTGAATTAGCAATTGGCTACGGACGTGGGTTGCAAGCTGTCAATATTTTACGCAATCAGCATGAGGATCTGGAGGAGCGTGGTGTGAGCTTTGTTCCTGATGGATGGACACGCGAGGATTTATTTGCTTACGCAGAAGAAAATCTTGCTAAAGCAGACCTTTATATAGCTAGCATCGATAAACGTACTATTCTGCTATTCAGTCGTTTGCCACTGGCATTAGCCCATAAAACATTAAAAGCGATGCAGGAAGGTCGAGAGAAAATGACACGCGCAGAGGTTGAACAAACCGTCGAAGAAATACAAGCCGATTAATCAATCAAGCCCTAGTCCATGACAACTAGGGCTTTTCTTTATGCAGAGGCTATAAATTCCACTATTAATTGATAGCTAAAGTAAAGCGAGCATATCACAAGCAGCATAAGTACAACATTTTCCACCTTACTGCCTGTTTTTGTAGTCAATGGAAAGCGCACAGCTATGGAGGCAGGGAAAAATAATTTAACCCCTTTCTTTGTGCACATATCCAGTAAAATATGACTCGCCATTCCTATGATGATCCCAACTGAAATCGCTCTATAGGGGATAAATGTATGTAATACCAGCATCATTAACAATAAAAATAGTAAGCTATGTGTAAAAGAGCGATGTCCAAATAATGTATTGACAAACTTCGATAGCATCGGGAATGTACGACCAATTTTACTACCTTTATGACATATATCTGGTAGTAATGCACCAATCGCACCCGCCCCTACTAAAATAAGTGGATTGTCATTTGAATAGTGCGCAAAGGCAAGTGCTGCTGTAATGCCTCCAACAATATGGGTATTTCCTTCCATAAGCTACATCCACTCCTTCTTTCCTAATCTTTTTCTCCTATTTACTGTACCATACTTTCACACAAAAGAGAACATATATTCCGAACGCACGCTCGAATTCTATCCCAAGCAATTCACTTGGAAAATAACTTTATTTATCGTATAGTAAAAACACATTTTACAATAAAGGAGATCATAATAATGCCTATTACAAAAAGCCAGTTACATAAAGTGATGCATGAACGTAAATCTGTTCGTAAATATGATGCAAGTTTTAAAATTCCGCAAGAACAATTAGAAGAATTACTTGTAGAAGCAACGTCCGCTCCCTCATCTAGCAACTTACAGCCATGGCGTTTCCTTGTCATTCAAGACGATGCTGTCAAAAAAGAGCTACGCACTATCGCCAATAATCAAGAGCAAGTGGAAACAGCCTCTGCTATTATTGCCGTTCTAGGTGATACAAAGATGTACGAAAATGCGGAAGCTGTTTATACAAAAAATTTCGAGCTTGGCTATATTAATGAAACAACAAAAGATTTTATGATTAACAATTCCTATAAGCTCTATGCACAGCTACCACAAGAAACTTTAACAAATATCGTGACATTTGATGCAGGCTTAATTTCTATGCAAATTATGCTGTTGGCTAAAGAAATGGGCTATGATACAGTGCCAATGGGAGGCTTTTCAAAAGAAGCCTTTGCGAAACATTTCGATCTAGCTGATCATATAGTGCCAGTCATTTTAATTGCGATTGGAAAAGCGGCAGCACCAGCCTATAATTCTTCACGTATTGAGCTAAACAATATCGCTAAATTTATCTAACTATCCGTCAAGCCACCTTTTCAATGAGGTGGCTTTTTTCAGGAAAAAGGGAATGTTCAGGTAATTCGGACATATGCTAGTAGTGCTTTACAGTAAGTGGCGAAGTAAAAATGATTCCCTAAAACTAGCTTCATAAATTTTCTAAGGATATTTTTTGCATTTTTTGTATCAACTACGCAAAAATTCATCATGATAGACTTAAAATTAGAAATTATTCTAGTACAAATGTGTGATTTTCAATAAATATCACTGATAAATTATAATAGCTTTAATAGTTTTAGCTTGTTATGATTAAGAGGAACTTACTTTCGAAGGGAGGTTTTGTGAATGAACTATGATTCTTATTATTACAATGATTATGATGCATTCTTTGGTGGTTTATTTCTTGTCATTCTTCTCATCAGCCTTGTAATAGGATTAATCGCTTATGTGATTACTGCACTTATTTATTTTATGGCATCAAAAGCAAATGGTTTTGCAGATGTGGCCTATATCGCTTGGATTCCTATTATTAACGTTTATAGTCTTTTCCTGTTAACTGCCGATGGATACGACCAGGAAACAGTACGTGCCATAGCTAAAAGAAATATACTTATTTATGCCGGTTTAATTATCGTTTCATTTATACCGTTTATTGGATGGATTGCTACCATTGGGGCTGCTGGCTTTACATTGTATTTCACGTATCGCCTATTTTATCGCTGGTCTGGAGAAACAGGTAAAGCTGTCCTCTACATTATTTTAACAATCCTCACAGGTGGTTTATTCTTTATGATTTACGGCTTAATGCGTATGAACAGACCATTTATTGCATAATTAATTCAAATGAACCCCTTTCTCTGCTCTAAAACGAAAGAGGGGTTTGTTTTTGCGGTTATTTTAAAAGTAATATCACATCGATTTAGACATTTCTTCTGCTATATAATCGACAAGCTGATTTAATTGATCTTGTGGGCTCCATAAAGATTGTCCTTCCAACGGGCTGTTGCAAGCTACTCATGCTGCGGAAGCCTATACTCCTGCCCTCCACCCTTTTCTCTAATATCTTGCTTAAAATGTAAAAAATAAATAAATAGATAACGCATTTTTGTTTGCACACAATCTCCCCTTTTCAACAGATTTTACTATTATTATTAATAGGCTTTCCATCATTTTTCAAAAAAGCGGTTAGCATGGTCAAGAAATATGTTATTATTTAGTTAGAAAATTTAGAATTTCTATTAAGCAAAGGGGAATGATGATTGTGTATGAAAATATTTTAAGACATCCAGGGCCAACGCCTATTCCAAAAAAGGTTCAGCTGGCAATGAATCAAGATATTTTTAGTCATCGAAGTCAAGAATTTGTGGAATTATACCGTGAAACAACGGAACTCGTAAAGCCGATTTTTGGCACAACACAAGAAATACTCTTATTGCCGTCAGGGGGAACAGCTGCATTAGAGGCTGCGGCGGTCAATACAGTAGCTGCGGGTGAGGAAGTTGTTGTCATTACAGTTGGCGCATTTGGTGACTATTTTGTATCAATTTGTGAGCAGTATGGCTTCCATGTACATAAGCTGGCAAAAGAATGGGGCCAAGCTTGCACGGCTGAGGAGCTACGGGAATTTTTACAGCCCTTAAATAATATTAAAGCTGTTTTTGTTACATACAATGAAACATCTACAGGCATTTTGAATCCAGTTGCAGAATTAGCGCAAGTGATTCGTCAGGAAACAGATGCTCTTGTTATTGTCGATGGTGTGAGCTGTATTGGTGGAGCACCCGCTGAAATGGATGCTTGGGGCATTGATATTTTAGTAACAGGTTCTCAAAAAGCAATGATGCTACCTCCAGGGCTTTCGCTTGTTAGTGTCAGTGAAAGAGCATGGAAAGTAATTGAAGAAAATCAAACACCATCCTATTATTTGAATTTATTAAGCTATCGTAGCTGGGCAGAAAAGGGTATGACGCCAAATACCCCTGCGATTACGTTGATTTACGGACTGCATGAGGTTTGCAAGCTAATTGAGCAGGAGGGCGGCTTTGCCCAAACGGTTGCTCGTCATGCTTTAATGAAAGATATGGTGCGTAGTGCAATGAAGGCATTAAATATTGAACCCTTAACAGAGGATCAATATGCTTCTCCAACTATTACAGCCATTAAAACACCTCAAGGCATTGACCTTGGCGAATTTTTAACACGTCTTAAGCAGCACTATCATGTAGATTTTGCGGGGGGACTTGGTCATCTACAAGGGCAAATTTTCAGATTCGGTCATATGGGCTATTGCTTCCCAAGTGATATTTTACAAGCCGTATCGTTAATGGAAGCTGCGCTAAAAGATTTCTCCTACGATTTTGAACCAGGAGCAGGCGTCGTTGCCGCACAACAAGTATTTTTAGCCGCACAACAAAAAGCATAAGAAATATAGGAGGAGCCATTATAGCAAGTGGCTCCTCCTATTTATTGAACGCATTAGTCCTAGTTTTGATCACCCACATACTCAGATTGAGCGAATCTCTCTACTTTTGATCACTCACACACTCGGATTGAGCGAATCTCTCCACTTTTGATCACTCACACACTCAGATTGAGCGAATCTCTCCACTTTTGATCACTCACATACTCGGATTGAGCGAATCTCTCCACTTTTGATCACCCACATACTCAGATTGAGCGAATCTCTCCACTTTTGATCACTCACATACTCGGATTGAGCGAATCTCTCCTAACGCTTGGCTAAATACGCTGTACGCATTGCTGAGGGAACCATACTGCCGCCGGTTGCCCAGACAAGATGTGTTGCTTGGTCCATGTGATTTACCAAGCTATGCTTCTCCAAATAGGATTGCCCCTTTTGCCATAAACGACTAGCGCCAAACATTCCTGCATGTGCGGAGGGCTCTAAAAATAACCCCTCCCGTTCCATCGCCAAGCTCAGTGAAGTAAACAGCTCCTGATCTGTCACCGTATAGCATCCGCTAATATAATGTTCCATCACCTTCCCTACAAATTTCGATGCGCGCCCAACAGCAAGGCCATCCGCTTCCGTTTTATTGTTAAGACCAATATCCTCGACACTAATGGCATCATGTAAACCTGTCATTAAGCCAATGGTCATACAAGGGGAGGCAACTGGCTCTGCAAAGAAAATATGCACATGCTCACCAAATAATTCACGTAACCCATAGGCAACACCTCCTGGACCTCCCCCTACCCCGCACGGTAAATAAACGAACAAGGGATGGGCCTTATCTACAGCTATATCCGCCTCTTCTAATTGATCTTTCAAACGTTTGGCTGCAACAGCATAGCCTGCAAACAGGTCCTTGGAATTTTCATCATCAATAAAATGGCACATCGGATCTTGCACAGCTTCCTGTCGCCCCTGTTCTACGGCAACACTGTAATCCGCCTGATATTCAATAACTGTCGCTCCCTTTTCACGCAGCATAGCCTTTTTCCATTCCTTTGCATCACTCGACATATGTACAACGACATTAAAGCCAAGCTTCTTGCCCATAATGCCGATACTTAAGCCTAAGTTGCCTGTAGAGCCAACCGCAATCGTATACTGCTGGAAGAACGTCTGCCATTCCTCTGTTGCTAGGACGGCATAATTATCCTCTTCTTTTAGTTTGCCACTTGCTAATGCTAGCCTTTCTGCATGCTTTAATACCTCATAAACTCCCCCACGCGCCTTGATCGAGCCAGAAATCGGCAAAGCATGGTCGCATTTTACCAATAGCTGACCTGGTATCGTCACTCCAAACACCTCTTCAAGTGCTTGCTTCATTGCAGGTATACTCTTAATCGATGATTCAATCAAACCATCGCTTTTCATAAGTTCAGGAAAAGTTACTTTTAGATAAGAAGAAAAGCGCAGCAATGTTTCTTGTGCCTCTTCTACTTCTTGTAGTGAAAACAGAGATGTGGTTGGTTTTGCTAGCCAATTTGTATTTTCCCACAATACAGTGTGTTGGTTGGCTACTTCTTTTAACTGTGGAAATTGCTGAAATAGTTCATGCTGATCGTTGCTATTCATCCGTTGCTTCCTCCATTTTAGATGCTAAAATTGCTCGTTCACAAATTTGTCGAAATTTCATTTCAAACGAAATATTGTTTTCTTGTGTCCTTTTTTTCGGTCCCTTTGTACGTCCTCCTGCACGTCTAATTTTTTGCCCAACATGGCGCATTTCGAGCAAACGTTCGATATTATCATTGGACATTTCTCGTCCATTTTGGTCAATTGGGTAGCCACCTCTCGCTAATACCATGGCAGCTAAACCATAATCTTGTGTAATGACTATATCATGTTTTGAAAGCGCATTCACTAGCGTAAAATCAACTGAATCAGGACCTTTGGGTACAATAATTGTTATTACATTATCACGTTCAATACGGTGGGATGTATCGCAAAACAAGATAGTTTCAATCTCAAACTCAGATGATACAGATAGCGCCAAATCCACTACTGGACAGGCATCAGCGTCTATTAGAACCTTTACAATAAAGCATCATTCCTTTCTCATAATTAGATCAATCAATCACCTATAAATTATTTTGAAATAATTTTTATACAAATCCTCTTGCTCAATTTTTCACAAAGTCAAAAAATATTTTATTGAATAGTTCGAAAAATAAATATACGATACACCTATCAAATCAAATGGGGGTTTTCAGTATGACAATCACAACGGTAAACAATGAACAAGTAGCAAAAGAGTACGTAGATGGTGTATTTGAACAATTAAAACAGCAAAACAGTCATCAAGCAGAATTTTTACAAGCAGCTGAAGAAGTTTTTATTTCATTAGTGCCTGTCTTTGCACAGCATCCTGAATATATTGAAGCAAATATTTTATCTCGTATCGTTGAGCCAGACCGCATTATTTCCTTCCGTGTAGCTTGGCAAGATGATAACAACCAAGTTCAAGTGAATCGTGGTTATCGTGTTCAATATAGCAATGTAATGGGGCCTTATAAAGGCGGTCTTCGCTTCCACCCTTCTGTAAATGAATCAATCATTAAATTCCTAGGCTTTGAGCAAATCTTTAAAAACGCTTTAACAGGGCAGCCAATTGGTGGCGGTAAAGGTGGCTCTAACTTTGATCCAAAAGGTAAATCAAACGCAGAAATTATGCGCTTCTGTCAAGCATTTATGACTGAATTATACCGTCATATTGGGCCAGATGTCGATGTTCCTGCTGGTGATATTGGTGTAGGTGGTCGCGAAGTTGGCTATTTATGGGGCCAATACAAGCGTTTAACAAAAGCTAGTGAAACAGGTGTATTAACAGGTAAAACACCTGGTTATGGTGGCTCTTTAGCACGTAAAGAAGCAACTGGCTATGGTACTGTTTATTTTGTTAATGAAATGTTAAAGGATACAAATGATTCATTTGAAGGAAAAACAGTTGTTGTTTCAGGCTCTGGTAATGTTTCCATCTATGCGATTGAGAAAGCTCAGCAATATGGCGCAAAAGTGGTAGCTTGCTCTGACTCCTCAGGCTATGTCTATGACCCAGAAGGTTTAGATTTAGATGCTATTAAAGAAATCAAAGAAGTAAAAGGTGACCGTATTTCAACTTACGTTAATTACCGACCAAATGCCACTTTCACAGAAGGTTGTACAGGGATTTGGACAATTCCTTGTGATATTGCCCTACCTTGTGCGACGCAAAATGAAATTAATGGTGCGTCAGCTCGTACATTAATTTCAAATGGTGTGAAAGCAATCGGTGAAGGTGCTAATATGCCATCAGATCTTGAAGCGATCAATGAGTTCTTAGAGGCTGGCGTATTATTTGGTCCTGCCAAAGCTGCAAATGCTGGCGGTGTAGCTGTATCTGCACTTGAAATGGCACAAGATTCAAGCCGCGTATTTTGGTCATTTGAAGAAGTAGATGCGAAACTTCATCAAATTATGAAAGATATTTATGCAGATAGCAAAGCAGCAGCTGAAAAATATGGCTTCCCAGGTAACCTTGTTGTTGGTGCAAACATTGCTGGCTTTGTGAAAGTAGCAGATGGTATGTTAACAGAAGGCGTTTATTAATCACATTGTAGATGATTTCCAAATAAACAAGATGATGACGATCATTCGTTATTATCTTGTTTTTTTCTAGCAATCACATCAAAAATAATAGAAAAAAACTATTTAAACGAACATTTTTCGTATTAAATATTTAAAATATTCGTGTTATAATTTTAGTATATTATGAAATATTGGAGGGCTTGTTGTGGAATTATTGTATACAGGAAAAACGAAAAATGTATTTAAGTTAGAAGATGGTCATTATTTATTAAAATTTAAAGATGATGTTACAGGAGAAAACGGTGTATTTGATCCAGGTGCGAATACGGTTGGTTTAACAATTGATGGGGCTGGCCTAGCTGGCTTGCGCTTAACTTCTTATTTCTATGCTAAATTAAACGAACAAGGTGTTCCTACGCACTATGTAGACGCTAATTTTGAAGACGCAACGATGACAGTTAAACCTGCAACTGTTTTTGGTAATGGCTTAGAGGTTATTTGCCGCTTTCGAGCAGTCGGTTCATTCCTACGCCGCTATGGTGCCTATGTTAAGGAAGGGCAAGAACTAGATGCCTTTGTAGAAGTAACCATTAAAGATGACGACCGCCTAGACCCTCCGATTTCTGACGATGCACTGGCGATGCTAAACTTACTAACGCACGAGGAATATGCCATTTTAAAACAACGTACAATTGAAATTTCAAAGTTTGTGGCAGCAGAGCTTGCAAAAAAAGGCCTAACACTGTATGATATTAAACTAGAGTTCGGTCGTGATGCTCAAACAAATGAAATTCTACTAATAGATGAAATTTCTGGTGGCAATATGCGCGCTTACAAAGGTGAACAATATATTGAGCCATTAGAGCTTGAAAAAATTATGCTAGCTGAATAAGCAATAAATAAGGGCATGTCTGAAAAGTTATCTTGAGACATGTCCTTTCTAATTTTTTATGAAACTTTTCCCTACATAAGCCGTATAGTAATGAAACAGAAGATTTTATCAGGTTGGAGGTAGTTTAATGGACAACTATAATGAAACACCACAAGAAGAAAGGCCAAAGCTAAATCCATTTTTATCCGTTTGGCTACACCCAAAACAAACAGCTCGTTATATAATTGGTGAAAAAACGATTGGCTTTGCGATTTTTGTGTTATCAATTGGCTATATTGGCTCTATTTTATCTGGAGTAGTGGATATAGAGTTTTTAGGTGGTATGGCACCTTGGCTCTTAGTGTTGATATGTATTATTTCCGCCCCAATCGTAGGCATAGTCAGCACAGCTTTTTCTGCCCTTATCGCCTGGCTATTTGGTAAGCTTTTTAAAGGCACTGGCACTTATTCGGACTTATTTAAAGGATTAAGCCTAACAGCTATTCCATTTATTATTTTAATTCCGCTCTATCTTATTTGGTTAATAACTTCACCAGAATCTTTATTCTATCCAGATTACATAGGACCACTCCCTTGGATTTTTTGGCCAGCTATTATTCTAACAATTGTTGTGAGTATTTGGGCATTTATTATATCCATAGCTGTAATCGCAGAGGCACACCAATTCTCCAATTGGATGGCTTTCTTTACGATTTTAATCCCTTCAATTGTGTTAGGTATTCTTGCCTTTGTCTTTATTTTTATTATTATAATTGGGCTTGTTGGTATTGGCATGATGTAAAAAAATCTCCCCCTCTCGCTGAAAGAATGAGAGGGGGAGATTTTTTCTTATACCGATAATGCGATATTTTGTTGGAATAGCTCTGATACACCCGATTCAACAGCCGCACCACTGACAGCACGTGAAACAATTTCTACTACACGTTCATCTAAAGATTTTGGTACGATATATTCCTCTGTTAATTCCTCGTCACTTACAAGCGATGCAATAGCCTCTACCGCAGCAATTTTCATTGCCTCATTAATATCTGTTGCACGCACATCTAATGCACCACGGAAAATACCTGGGAATGCTAGCACATTATTAATTTGATTTGGATAATCTGAACGACCTGTGCCCATCACACGCACGCCCCATTTTCTCGCATTATCATAGGTGATTTCAGGGTTTGGATTAGCTAAAGCGAACACGATCGGATCGTTATTCATAGACGCAATATGAGCCTCTGTTAATAGATTAGCAACAGATACACCAATAAAGACATCTGCCCCCACAAGTACATCATCCAACGTACCCTGGATTTTTTCTGGATTTGTTAAATGGGCAACCGTTTCTTTAATTGGATTCATGCCCTCTGGACGCCCCTCATAAATAACGCCTTTTGTATCGCACATAAAAATATTTTTATAGCCCATTTGCACAAGGATACGTAAAATGGCAATACCTGCAGCACCAGCACCATTAATAACAATCTTCATCGTTGCTACATCCTTTTTCACAATACGATTGGCATTAATCATTCCTGCCCCTACAACAATCGCTGTGCCATGCTGATCGTCATGGAACACAGGAATATCACATTCCTGACGCAGGCGATCTTCAATTTCAAAACATCTTGGTGCTGAAATATCTTCTAAGTTGACAGCACCAAATGTTGGAGCAAGCGCCTTCACAATGCTGACGATTTCATCCGGATTTTTTGTATCTAAGCAAATTGGAAAAGCATCAACATTGGCAAAACGCTTTAATAAAATCGCCTTTCCTTCCATTACTGGTAATGCCGCTTTTGGCCCAATATCGCCTAAACCTAACACCGCTGTTCCATCCGAAACAACTGCCACCATATTGCCCTTCATCGTATAGTCATAGACAAGTGACGGATTTCTTTCAATTTCTACACATGGTGCTGCTACCCCAGGTGAATAAGCAAGACTAAGATCATAAGAATCCTTTACAGGAACCTTTGAATTCACCTCTAATTTTCCATTATAGTGTGCATGCATTTCAATAGCCTTTTTCATTACGTCCATTCGATCCCATCCTTTTCCCTTTTGAATTGTGATTATATTTCAGAATCATAATACTTTGTGAAAATATAGTCAACAAATATTCTGAAAATTTATTCTTTTCTTTTAAAAACATAAGATTTCACAAGCTTAAATACATTTTTTTGTCAAGTTATGTTTTTCACAATCAATTATTTTAAAGTAATAAATACCAATGGATGATGCGAAGTGAATGTACAATTACAGCCATTTAAACTGTTCAGCTTTTCACATAGTATTTTTCTTATGTAATTGAGAAATTTTTCACAAACTTATGTAAGCGTATCCATTGTGGTGACTGAGTTTGACACAATTTATTCACATTTTTTCACAAAGTTTTTTGTTATAGCACGCAACTGTGATTCCTATTTCTACGCTAACAAAAAAAAGAGCCCCTATCGGAAGGACTCTTGTGTAAAGTGATTGATAAAAGCGGTAACCATATGTTTGGAGGACCATTGCTCCTCAGATACTTGTGTTATAGGATAATCACGTGGAAAGATACTTTTAGTAATTTCCTCTACAGAATAGCCACGCTCAAAAAGCTGACGTACCTTATCCTCCATTTCCTCAATATACGTAATTTTTTCATCTATTCGATTGCGTCCATCTGCCAAATAACCCGCATGACAGCAATAAACTTCCTGAAAATCATAGTTTAATAATTTTTTCAAAGATGCTAAAGTATGAACAATATTTTCTTCATCCAAGACAACCTTTGTTTTTGTTTGAATATATAAATCGCCTGTAAACATCATGCCTGTCTCACGATTATAGAAAGCTAGGTGATCGGTTGTATGACCAGGTGTTTCAATAATGTCCCATACAGCCATTTTTGTCTGTAATGTTGAGCCAAAGGATTGTGCTACAAACCCTGGGCGCTCTCCCCATAATGCCTGACGATACATTGGATATACCCCATCCTTTGCACAGCTCTCGATTGACTCTTGGTGCAGATAAATAGGCACATCCCTTTGTTGTTGTAGCCAAGCAGCATTGCCCGTATGATCTTCATGAGAATGGGTTAATGCAATTTGTTCAATTGGTAAATCATTAAAAAATGGCTGAAATTCCTGCGCTAAGGAAGCAGAGCCTGTATCAATTAATAAGCCATCCACAAAAAAACTATATACACCCATCCCAAAGCCTTGAACGGCTATTTTTCCATGCGCACATTGGACATTGCGATGTTGCTCTACCTTTATGCTTGTTTCACGTTTAAACATCCATGTTCCCCCTTTTACAAAAGTGTAGCATAAAATGAATCATGAGTCATTTTCAGGAAACCTTAACATGTGTAGCTGATCTTATATATTTCCTTACACCTCGTATATGAAGAAGTAAACGGATATTCACCGCAAATAGTAAAATACCTCCTACTAGAATCAAAAGATAGACAAAAGAGTTGTCACTATTCATCAGAAATGTCCAGCTCGCTGCTACTACTAGCACAACCCATTGATAGCTTTTCATAATGTGTGGTGTCGAAGCTTGTACATAATAACGCTTTTCAATCTCTGCCACCGTTTTACTTAATTCAATGATGATCAATAATTCCAGCAACAGGCTTATCACAAAATACCATGTACTTGTCAATGTGGTCATTGGCAATAGATACATAATCATTAAGGCCATATCACCAATAAGCAAATATTTCATCCATGTTTTTCTCTGACAATACGTGAAAATTTTTATGCAGGCACCGTAAAATATCAATTGTTGCAGACAATAAGCAAAGGGTATCATATTCAACAACACAAGTTTGCAGCCTAGCACAATCCATAACCATTTCAAAAACTGTAATTGATGATGCCTATCATCTATAACAATCATCCTTTTGCAACTCCTTTTGTATGCTTTCTAGTTGAAAGGGTGCATCTCGAATTACCGATACAGGCCATACTTCATCTGAACCCCTAACACTTACCGTTGCAGCAACATCTGCTCCTGATTCATTAATTTGAAATGATATCTTCATCGTTTGCCCCTTTTTCATAGAAATCGGAAAATTTTCTTCCTTATATCGCACACCATTGACCTCTACATGTTCAAAGTTAACATGAGATTTTAAGCAGGCAGGTATATGGACTGTGTGAATACTTGTATCTTGTGCTACTTTATAGGTTACAGCGGTATCACCATTATTACTTCCAGATGATGCCAAGAAATAATCACTTTGTTGACTAGGCTCCTCCCACGCTAAATGCAATGTTGCTGCTAGCCGTTCTCCATCATTTAGCACTAAATATACCTGCTTGTTGTGCAGTAAAGTTGCTATTTCCTGATGGTCACCACTGAAAAATGCTACCCGTACTAATTGATGCGCTTTTTCTTCTATTATATTTCCTGTACCGTTTGTTTCCTCTGGTAAAATAAGAGGACCTGCCTCTAAATGGGTCACTAAACGTGGGTCACTTTTATTTGTTATATAATGAATTTTAAAATGATGGCTATCATTGCTACGATAAAAATCTTGAATAAGTGGCACTGTTATTGGCTGTGCTAATTGATGATAAAAATACACTATACTATTGCCAAGCAGTAACAGCATAATTATGCCAATCGCTACCATCTGTTTGAAATCACCCATAGTTCCCTCCTATTCTAGTGCTCATTACTATTTTATCATACAAATTGGGAGTTCTATCCACTTTTCGAATTGATGCTAAAGCCTTTATCGTAAGCTATCCTGCGAATTTGGGGTGCTATCCATTACTCTGGCAGGTCTATCCGTCACATTTGAGGTCCTATCCACTGCTTCCCTTACTAAGGCTTGCTATTAGAGCTTTTATTATATGCTATCCTGTGAATTTCAGGGGCTAGTCATCACTCTGACAGTTCTATCCGTCACATTTAAGATGCTATCTGCCACTGCCTCCTCTCATAAAAAAAACGCTCACGGCTGTGAGCGTTTTTTTATTCTACTTCATATTCTGTAATCCAATCACTAAAGCTGCCTACATATAATTGGATATTTTCATAGCCTTCATCTGCTAACACAGCATATAAAGGGGAGGCTGTCACACCGCTACCACAATAGACAACGATATGCTCATCGCGTGCAACTTTTTGACGCAAGGCATCGTTGGCCTTTAATTGTCCATCTACCTTTAATTGCTCCCAATCGAAGTTTTGCGCTGTTGGAATATGCCCTGCTACCTTGTCCAACGGCTCCACTTCGCCGCGATAACGTTCAGCTGCACGGGCATCAAGTAAAGTTGCTTGTACCTCGCCATCCACAATGGCTTTAACAGCTTGTCTTGGCGCGTACAGCTCATCTCGCCATACAAAGTCAATCTTTGTTGGTGGATATTTAATAATATCCTTGGTAAAAGGGAGTTTGGCCTCTAATGCTGGTACACCTCCATTAACAATTACCACATTTGGAAAGCCAGCATAGGTGAGCATCCACCATGCACGCGGGGCAAACGGCGCAGCGCCTTGGTCATACACAACAATTTGATCCTCATAGCGTAAGCCTAGCTCCTGAAAGACAGAGGTTAACTTTTCCTTGCTTGGCATTGGATGACGTCCATCCTTACTATCCATATCTGATAGCTGTTGCTCTAAATCAAGATAAATGGCTCCTGTTGCATGTCCTTCTTCAAACGCTTTTCTGCCTGCCTCTTTATTTTGTAAATCATAACGGGCATCGATAAAACGGACACCATCAAGTTGAATATCATCCACTGATTTGAATACTTTTCCCAAATGAATCACCTCATGCGTATTGTAGTTGTGCATAAATGGCTTTCCAAGAAGCTAAACGGCTTTCTTCTTGCAGTGCCTGTCTTTCTGTGTCAATTTGTTCAAGTGCTTGATGATAAATATATTGACGTAAATGTTCTGCTTCCTCTGCAATAAAGGTAATGGCCCATGTCATGAGTGCAACCTTTTGTGCATCTAAATACTCTTGGGCATCCGGTTTTGTTAATGCTTCAAGTGCCTCACTTAATTTTACTTTCTCATTTTTCTCAAAGAATGCTTTTTGATTACGGAAGTGCGATTTGACATTTGTGTATTTTGAAATATCTGTAAACGGACCTTCAAAATCAAGTAAATTTGGCTCAGACGATTCAAAGGCTAAAAATGAGAAGCTACGGTTTAGTTCTTTTAGCTCACGTACTTCATCCTTAAAGCGCTGCTGCATTTTTTTGCTAATAAATTGCGATAAGCGGAAGTTTGTGACACGCATTTCCTGTGTAAAATCAAAACGTAAGCTTTGCATTACTTCTTTCAATGCATGCTCCAACGCTTGCTGTGCCGGCATGGCAGCAAATGTCGAAGGGTTGTAGCCTTCCTTAAAGAACTCAGGGTAACGATAATAAACACGTTGAAGAACATAATAGAGTAGCTCATCAAGCTCTTGTTTTGTTTCACTCTCTAACATGCTCGTATTCAGTACACTGAACTTCGATTGAATATGTTGTTCAAGTGCTGTTAATTCCTCTAAGCGTTCATCCTTACGCTTTAAGTTATCCTCTGTTTGTGCAATTAAATCAGCTAGACGTTGCTCGGTTTTATCGACTTCCTCTGCAAGTGCCTGGACAGCCAAGGCACTTAATTCATCGTTTAAGAATGTGTGGAAATCTTCTTCAAACGATGGCATACCAGATGTTAAATCGGCACCTTCTACCTTTTCTTTTAACGCTAAAAGACTGGATACCCCATACAATCGTGGGAAGCGAATGCCAAAGCGTTGTAACTCTGAGCGTACATAGCCTTTTACATCTTCTTGTTCTTCATCCGTTGTTGCCAAATCAATCGCATTGACAATAAAGAACATTTTGTCAAGCTCAAATGCATCCTTTACACGACCGAGTTGAATTAAAAACTCGCGGTCAGTTTTAGCAAAGGCATGGTTATAGTACGTAATAAATAGGATGGCATCAGCATTACGAATATATTCAAAGGCTACACCTGTATGGCGAGCATTAATAGAATCTGCTCCTGGTGTGTCAACAAGAGTCACGCCCATACGTGTTAATGGACTATCATAATAGAAGTCGATATTGTCAACAAAGCATGATTTATTTTCTTGTGCAACAAATTTTTCAAACTCTTCACGGTCTACGCGAAGGATAGAACCAAACTCAGACTTAAAGGTTGGATAGCCTTCTTTATAGGCACGAATAAATGACTTATGAATATTTAAACGTTCGTCCGTTAGCTGAACTGCAAGCCCTTCATCCGCACGATTATAGGCTTCCTCCAATGTCGATACAGACAAACCAATCGCCGCATAGGAGCCTTGAATATCCTCTAGCATTTGTTCCGCAGTTTTAAGCTGTACATCCGCTGTTTCATGTGGGTGTTCAGGTGTAACTGGACGAATTTTATTGATGGCCGCAGTTGTTGGGTTTGGTGATACAGGTAACACCTTCGCGCCCATTAAAGCATTCGAGAAGGATGATTTCCCAGCACTAAATGCACCAAACAAAGCAATCGTAAAATCCTTTTTCTGTAAACGTTCCACTTTATTTTCAAGGTATTGAGCAACTTCGGCAAAGCCTTGCACCTCTTTAACCGCATTGGCTGTATGGCGTGCACGATTAATGACCCCATCGATTGGTAGAGTCGTTGCGCTGACTGCCTGCTGTACCTCTTCTTGCTGCACAGCTTCTTCCTTTGGCTTCAGCATGGATTCATCAAATAAACGAATATCCGCTAAATCTTGCTTAAAGGTATTTTCCCACGTTACAAGCTGTTGATTAGCAATTTGACGAACTTCATTGCTCGCTTGATGCATAATGCTTGCACTATATTGCTGATAGGCTTCGATTTCCAGCACAGCATGAATTGCGTCCACCTTCGCTTGCATCGCTGCCATTTTTAACTTGGATGGTGCGGCAGTTTCCGTTGCTACTGTCTCAAGGGTTGTTGCCTGCTCATTTTTCCAACGATCTGTTTCCTGAATAAAGTAGCGCTTTGTTGCTTCTGCCACACGATTCGCAAAGTTTAATACGGCATCACCTGTTAATATTGCACCTATTTGCACCTGTTGCTCAATCAACGAAAATGGTAAATCAAATGTATGGGCATCAATGGCAGCGGCACGTTCCTCATTTAATGCACCAACGTCCTTCAATGCCTTTTTCATAAGACCTTTTAAATGCCCCGTGATTTGTGCATGGACCACATTTTGATAGGCACTATACGCATTTTCTTTACGTCTGTTTCGCTCTTCCTCTGTTTTTTTCTTTGCAGTAAAGAGCCCTCCAACTTTAAAGCCTTCCTGCATGCTTTCTAAATAAAGGCGTAAGTGATCGCGTAAATCAGCTGGCATAATTGCAGCATTCGCGAGCAAATCCTTACGTTGCTCCTCAAACGTTTCGTTCCAAGCTTCTACTGAAAATAATTCAACCTGACGATTTAATTTATTGTATTGCTCTAATATATCTTGATGGTGTGCCCAGTCATCCGCACTTAAAATTTCTTCATCAATTGCTAAACGATCCTGTCTTTCTTCCATTAAATAATTGTCATGCTCGCTTTGCAATAAACGCAATGTATTCGTAGCTGTTTGCACAAGCTGCTCCTGCCAGTCATTCATACTGTCCATCACGATTTTCTTTACTGCCTCAAAATCATTATGTGGATGCTCTGGCTCTCTTAATGATGTAAAGAAAACACCCTTCGGTACAACACCCCATGCTGCAAAGGACTGATGAACAGTTGCTTTAAATTCTTCGAAGCTCAATTCATTATCCTTATGCTTATCAATCATATTGACAATTAAATAAACATTTGGATTATATTTCATTAATTGCTTTGTGAATTGGAAATTTAATTCCGACTGCACATGGTTGTAGTCCATTGTATAAAATACGATATCGGCAATATGTAATGCTGATTCCGTTGACATGCGATGTGCATCATCTGTGGAGTCTACCCCTGGCGTATCCATTACAGTAACACCTAGTGGTAGTGTAGAGGCACTGTGTCCAATCTCAATCTGTGACACTAAATCCCCATTTTTACTTAGCTCTTTTACTGTTTTAAAATCATAGCCAGCCTCAAATTTTACGGGCTTTTCATTGTGCATATAAACAATTGCATAGTCTTCCTCTGATTTATGAACTTTTACGATGTTCGCACTTGTTGGAATTGGACTAGATGCTAGTAGATTTTCACCAGACAGCGCATTAATCATACTTGACTTCCCTGCAGAGAAATGGCCTGCAAAGCCAATCACATACTCTTTTTGCTGAATTTTTCGAGCAAAAAGTGATGTTTTATCCATGCGCTCTGTATCACCATTATGCTGATATATTATGTATTGCAATGAGGCTTGCTTTAATAGCCCTTCCAATTGCTGTTCAAAATCTTTCATACGAATAGTAACCCCTTTTTTATTCATTATTCATATTTAGTATTCTACATGATTCGACTTGCAATGTATAACACTAATTTAACAACAAACGGTTTGTATTACGCGTATGAATGAAGCCCTGCAATCACTAAGTTCACAAATATTTGATTAAATAAAATAATGCCAAAGCCGATAATGGCTAGCCATGCTGTGCGCTCTCCCCCCCAACCCTTTGAAAGGCGTAGATGTAATAAGGCCGCATAAAATAGCC
This sequence comes from Lysinibacillus macroides, assembly GCF_001281525.1. Taxonomy (GTDB): domain Bacteria; phylum Bacillota; class Bacilli; order Bacillales_A; family Planococcaceae; genus Lysinibacillus; species Lysinibacillus macroides. The sequence continues at coordinate 360,669 of NZ_LGCI01000010.1, forward strand.
ATGTTATCAATGCCCATACTTCCTTTGGGTCCCATCCCCAATATCTTCCCCATGCAATTTGCGCCCAAATCATGGCAAAAAATAGGCCGCCTAGTGAAAATAATGGGTAGCCAATTAAAATAGCACGATAGGAGATTTCATCTAATAATTTTGGCTGAATGGATAATGTAAATGGCTTTAATAATACATAAAGTGGTTTACGCCATACGAAACGAAGCACTATGTATAATAGAGTCCCTGCCCCATATGACCATATAATTGTATTGAACTTCCTTGCATCAATATTCGTCGGTATCGCAAGAAAGCCTGCATTTACATCATTTGCTACAAGAATAGGCATTGTATAGATAGCCTCGACCGCTATGCCATCCTGTGCTGTAAAGGCTACGGTTTTTGGACTAAAAGTAAGATGAAAATAGCTGGATACGAGCACAAATCCACAAACCACAACTAAATTCCAAAGGACAAACTCCATACTTTTTGTGCTACGTGTGCGTTTTGTTACATCCAATCTTTGCAATAAATACATCATACTTGTAACAAATGACACCGATAAAATAGCACTGGAGGCAGCCACTGTTATTACATGGACAGCTAGCCAATGACTTTGCAGACTAGGCACAAGTGGCTTGGCTTCACTCGAAAACACACTGCCATAGCCTAACAGTAATAACGCAATGGGAATCGCAAAAAAGCCAATGCTCCACTGCTTATATAAAGTGCTCATAAGTAAAAATGCCCCAATTAGCATTATGCTAAAAAAAGTCATAAACTCATACATATTACTGACAGGTGCATAACCCACAGCCTTCCAGCGAGCAATAAAATAAATAAGCTGTAAACCAAAGGCTACCCCTGTTAATATTAGCGCTATTTGAGCACTTTTATGCTTTTTTGATTTAATCGCTAAACCAAATGGAATAATAGCGATCAATAAAAGAACAAAAGCAAGTAATAACGCTGTGCGACTTAGCCATAAATAAGATTCCATACATTTCCCTCTTTTCGATCATCCTTATATTCGTATTTATTATAAAAATGACAGTCGAAAAAAGCTGATCTTTATCCTAAACGTGCGAATATCACTCCACAACGTTTGATTACAGTATAATAAAAGCTAGAGAGGAGGTATAGCATTGGTCTTTTCCATGATTAGCTTCATTAATTTTTTGATGCTCTTTGGCTCATTATTTTATATATGCAATATCCGTCCAACCATTCAAAGGCTAATGGTTTGCCTGATACTCAATGCTTTCCTTGGATGGATAGCGCTCAATTTTTCAGCATTGCCTTGGCTCGCACTGTTAGGCAGCGTGCTACTAAACGGTGGCTTCTTTTATAGAATGACCAAAAAAAGCACTGCCTTTTTACATAGTGCCAGCCTATTAATCATAGTTATTTTAATAGAATATATGTCTTTATTTGTAGTTGAAAGGCTACAGCTAGCAGCTTCTCTACATATTTTGCTTATTATCGTGTTATTTACGCTAGCTCTTTGGCTCTATAAAATATTTGTTGAAAAAACATTTCATCAAGTAACATTGCCAATAAAAGTGGAGTTACTGCTTGTAATTCTGTCGACTGTGACGATTATTGTTTTTTATCTAATCGTATTCCTTCCCATGCATAGTGATATCGTTGCAGCATCTTGGTCAAAGCTTATGATGCTTGCCTGTTATTTTCTATTTCTCTTTCTGACGATCTGGCTGCTGCTACAAGCCGTTCAAAAGGAGCAATTGGCACAGCAGCAGACACTTGCACAGCAGGATTTATATACCTATATGGGGCAGCTCGAAAATGTTAATCGTGAAATTCAAAAAGTACAGCATGACTATGCCAATATATTATTATCCATTCGAGGGTTTCTTGATAAGGATAATCTCTATGGCTTGAAAAAGTATTTTGAAAAAATAGCACCACAAGAGCAGCAGCCATATATTGCAAGCTTGAAGCAGCTTGAGCAGCTTCAACTTTTCGAATTAAAGGGCATTGTAAGCGCCAAATTATTACAAGCACATACTCAGTCGATTGCTGTCCATATTGAAATACCTGAACCTATCCAATCTTCCTTTATTGAATCCATTGATTTAGTAAAGCTAGTGGGCATTTTAATGGACAATGCCATTGAAGCCACGGTTCACCATCAACAGCCACACCTACAGCTTGCTCTATTGTCCATCCAGACAAATGAGCAGCTAATCATTATACGCAATACAACAAAGGAGCGTTATGCTGATATTGAAAAGTTATTTCAAGAAAATTACTCTAGCAAGGGGGACAAAAGAGGCTTTGGCTTGTACAATATAAAGCAATTATTACATCGTTACCCTAACATAACGCTCAATACCTATATGGAGGAGGAGTGGTTTGTGCAGGAGGTACGTATCGAAAGGACAAGAAAACATGCGAGTAGCGATCTGTGAAGATGATCCATTTCACCAACAATTGATAATAGAAGCCATTCAAAACTATGCGCTGTTTCAGGCACCTAGCATTGATATTGTATTCTGTACACAGCAGCCAGCTGATTTATTGGCACAAATCGCCACCACAGCCATTGACTGCTATATACTAGATATTGAGCTAGGTAATGCCATTAATGGCTTAGATATAGCCAAGGCAATACGCGACCAAGACCCATTAGCCCATATTATTTTTATAACCAGCTATTCCAACTATTTACAATTAACCTTTACATATAAAGTAGCAGCACTTGATTTTATCGTGAAAGCTACTCCTGCACAAATGCAGCATGATGTAGTGGAGGCATTGCAGGCTGCGCTAACTAAATATACACAGCTTGGTACTACCGCCTCAACAAAATGGTTTCAGGTGAAAATGGGCGAAAAGGTAAAAAATATTGCATTAGAGGATATTTATTATTTTGAAACTTCCTCCCAGCCCCATAAGCTTGAATTATATGAACGCAATGGACACTATTCCTTTTATGGCGCTTTAAAGGATTTAGCCTATTTAGATGACCATTTTTTCCGCTGCCATAAAAGCTTTATCATTCATTTAAAAAATGTGAAGGAGTTCAATTTTAAAAGCCGCTACGTGTTAATGGAAAATGGCAGCCGTTGCCCAATTGCCTTTCGACTCATCGTACCGCTTCAAAAAAGGTTAAAAAGCTTAAAAGAGGATTTTGCATGATGTGGATGGCTGTAAAATCATTGAGAAACGCCGCTATTTTCACCATTATGCCATTTTCAATTTTTTCAATTTTATTTTTCTCAACAAACCTCCACAAAAATCATACATGTGGATATGTTTGTTTATAAATACAATATACTTAGCTACATAAATGGCAGCAATGTTCAACTTTAAAAATATTCTTAGCTACCATATAAAAAGACATAGCCCGTATTTGGACTATGTCTTTCAAAGCTTTATTTTAAATGTGCAGTTGCCTGTTTTACCACGTATTTCCCAACCCCAATATAAATGGCTACAGCCGCACCAATCAATACGAATGTCATTGCTAATCGCCCCTTTTCCTATTAAAATGCATTCTTTTGTATGTATATATAATGAATTTGAAAATCATTCTCACTATTATCTTATAAATTTCATGTTAATTCGTCAAGACATACTTTCATCTTACCCTTTTTACATGGTAAGATGTAGAAAAGTCGGAAAAAGGATGCGGTAATGATGAGTAATTCGAAGTACTTTCAAACTATTTTAAATGGGACAATCCATGCTTTAAAATCGATTCTTCCTATGGATATCGAAGTAAAGTCACCTAGCATTATTTCTGAACCCTTTCAACAGCAGCAAATGGGTGTATTAATTGGCTTAATTGGCGATTTAAAAGGCCGTGTCATCATTGATTCCTCTCCTGAAGTATTTTGCGGGATTGGCAATATCATGTTCGGAATGCCACTAGAAGGCGAAATGCTAGAGTCCTTTACAGGCGAATTTGGCAATATGATTGCAGGAAATTTATGTACAGCTGTTGGACAAGAAAACTTAGAAATTGATATTACACCGCCAACTGTCATGGTCGGCAACACAAAATTATATGGCTTTGAAAAGGCATTCGCTATTCCTGTGTCAATTCCAAGTATCGGTGCTCTAACAGTTCTATTAACAATTGAGGAAGAAGAGTAAAGCTAATTCCAACTAAGCTATTGCATGGTTATGTATGAAACAAGCCAGATATTTGCAGAAAAGGGGAACAGCCCTGAAGTCATCTCAAAGATTTTTGAGATGGCTTCTTTTTTATGTTGTTAATTTTTCACACTTTTTTCACATTATTTGCTTAGATGTGTGATTTTTTTCACATCGAAATGGGATGGTTTTTTATATGATGTCAATAAGCAATATCACAATAAGAGCGTAGGAGGAGCAAAAATGGCAAATAAAAAGAAGTCAGATGAGAATTTAAAAGGTTCACTCTATGCAGTTTTTGGAATCGGGATCATCATTATTTTACTTTGGGTATACTGCTTCGATTTATTCATTGGACGGTTTTAATCTACGAAGAAGGGACAGAAACATATGCACATACATAAGTATGAGAAGTATTGGCTTGTGTTCGGAGTCGCTACCTTAGTAGCATTCCTTATCATTCTCGGCGTTGGAGCATTTCACCAAGGCTCCCATCCGAATAATGGTAAAAAAACACTAGATTATGAGAAAGTAAAAGAGACAGCACCTTTCGATAATCCTGGTGTTCATAAAGTCGAAGGTAAAGATTGGGATTATGAAGTAGTTGTGATTGCTGCTGCATTCAGCTACACCCCTATGGAAATAGAAGTACCGCTTGGCGCAAAGGTAAAGTTTATTGCAACGAGTGAGGACGTTATGCACGGTTTCCAGGTGGCGGGCACAAATATTAATATGATGCTTGAGCCTGGCTATATTTCAGAATATGTAACAGAAGTCAATAAAGTCGGTGAGTTTTTAATCGTATGTAATGAATACTGTGGTACAGGACATACGATGATGCACTCTATGCTAAAGGTGGTGGACCCAAATGAGTCACACTAATTCATTGACAAAGGTAGATCGTCGAGATGCGAAATTAGCTATGGCACATATTTATGTAGCATTTATCGCATTGTTATTAGGTGGTCTTGCAGGATTATTACAAGTATTTGTGCGTTCTGGTCAATTTACATTACCAGCAGGCATTGGCTATTATCAAGTTTTAACAGTACATGGTGTACTACTCGGTCTTATTTTAACTACATTCTTTATTTATGGCTTCCAAATTGCTAGTGTCAGCCGCACGTCAGGAACATTTACAGATGGCCAACGCAAGCTTGGTTGGATCGGTTTTTGGTTAATGACAATTGGTACAGCGGCAGCTGCCACAATGGTTTTATTAAATAAAGCAACGGTTCTTTATACATTTTATGCGCCACTACAGGCACACTGGATTTTTTACTTAGGCCTGACTCTAGTCGTGGTTGGTTCTTGGGTTGGCGGCGCAGGTCAAATTTTACGCTATGCCCAGTGGCGCAAAGAGCATAAAGGTAGTGGTCAACACAGCCCATTATTATCATTTATGGTGGTTGTTAATAATTTGATGTGGTTTGCAGCAACGCTTGGTGTAGCAGCTTCTGTATTATTCCAGTTGCTTCCATGGTCATTGGGTTTAATTGAGCGCGTGGATGTTGCTCTATCGCGTACACTATTCTGGTATTTCGGTCATGCACTTGTGTATTTCTGGTTACTACCAGCCTATATGGTTTGGTATACGATTATTCCAAAGGTCATTGGCGGGAAAATTTTCTCTGATTCACTAGCAAGACTTTCCTTTATGCTCTTCTTAATCTTCTCGATTCCTGTTGGGATTCACCATCAGCTAACAGAGCCTGGTATTGATGGCACTTGGAAATTTATACAGGTTGTTTTAACATTTGCGGTAATCGTCCCATCCTTAATGACAGCCTTCTCTATGTTTGCGATGTTTGAATTACGTGGACGTGAGCTAGGTGGTAAAGGACTATTTGGTTGGTTTAAAAAATTACCATGGAAAGATACACGCTTCTTCGTTCCATTTATCGGTATGGTTGCTTTTATTCCTGGAGGTGCAGGTGGGATTGTCAATGCATCCTATCAAATGAACCAATTAATTCATAATACCATTTGGGTAACAGGTCACTTTCATTTAACAATTGCAACGGCTGTTGTCTTAACGTATTTTGGTGCAGCGTTCTGGTTAATTCCACATCTAACAGGTCGCACACTAACAAAATCTTTAAATAGCCTTAGTAATTTCTCAGGTATTTTATGGGCTGTTGGGATGACAATTATGTCCTCTGCGATGCATATAGCAGGTCTAATTGGCGCACCTCGACGTTCTGATTACTCAGAATATGGCGGTGCTCAGCAAGCCTATGATTGGATTCCCTATCAAATTGCACAGGCTGTTGGCGGAACGATTCTCTTTATTGCCATCCTGGTGATTATATATATCGTAGTGCAATTAGCTTGGTTTGCCCCTAAAGGTGAAGAAGAGTTCCCTGTAGGTGATGTCCATGAGCATAGCGGTCCAACACCAGCAATGCTTGAAAACTTTAAAGTATGGCTTGTTATTTTAGCAGCATTAATTTTATTTGCTTATACAGTGCCAATTATCGATATTATTTCAAATTCACCAGCAGGCTCAAAGGGCTATCAATTGTGGTAAATATAAAGCGATTTCTCATCTACGAGAAATCGCTTTTGTTTTATAGTTGATAAAGTCTTGAATATTTATCTTGTAAATAGTTGGCTAAATATACTGCATTTAAGCCCTCACCTGTCACTTCTTTTAGCCATTCAAATGGCTTTTTCAATGCACCGTACTGATGCACATGATCTGTGAGCCATTGTCGAATAGGCAATAGCTCCCCCTTGGCTAATAGCTCATTAAAGTTCGGAATATCTTGATCCATCGCATGCTTCCACTGAGCTGCATAAATCATCCCAAGCGCATAGGATGGGAAATAGCCAAACATGCCCCCTGACCAATGCATATCTTGTAGCACACCCTGAGCAACAGACGCAGGACGAATTCCTAAATATTCCCCATATTTATCATTCCATGCTTGTGGTAAATCTTTCACCTATAAATCCCCATTGAACAGGTCACGTTTAATCTCATGGCGAATCATAATATGTAGTGGATATGTTAGTTCATCCGCTTCAATGCGAATGAATGGTTGTGAATGTACAATAAAAAAACTGTAGCAAACTTTTGAGCTTGCTACAGTCTATCCTCTCACAAATGAGAGCTTTATATATTATTGGGGGGATGTTAACTAGCTTTCAAGTCATGTTCGGTTTCCAATCAAACATTTTTTAAGAGCTACAATACACTTTCAATGGAAAGAAAGTTGGGGAGACTTTCTTTCTATCAAAGAACAGAGTCTGTTTACTCTATTCAATATTTTGGCAAATAGCAATGACCTGCTGTACAGCCTCCGCAGAATGCTGAAGTGCTGCTTGTTCTTCTTGTGTTAAATGTAATTCAATCACAGATTCGATACCATTGCCACCTAAAATGGTTGGTACACCTAAAAACAGATCGTTGTAGCCATACTCTCCTTCTAATAGGGCAATAGAGGGGATAATTTTTCGTTGATCTTTAACAATGATTTCTACCATTTGTGCACACGCTGCCGCTGGTGCATAATAGGCGCTACCATTTCCTAGCAAACCAACAATTTCGCCACCACCTTTACGTGTACGTTCAACGATTTGTTGTAGTCGATCTTGGGGAATCAATTTTTCTAATGGAATGCCACCTGCATAGGAATAACGAATTAATGGCACCATTTCATCACCATGTCCGCCTAATACAAAGCCTGAGACATCCTCTGGTGCAATTTGCAACTCCTGTGCAACAAATGTGTTAAAACGCGCTGTATCTAAGACACCCGATTGACCAATAATGCGATGTTTCGCAAAGCCTGTTTCTTTGTAGCATACATATGTCATGGCATCAACAGGGTTGCTTAACACAACGACAATGCTATTTGGTGCATAGTGTTTAATTTGTCTTGATACTTGTTGTATAATTTTAGCATTGGTTGTCACTAAATCATCACGACTCATGCCCGGTTTACGAGGTAGCCCTGCTGTAATAACAACAATATCTGCACCTGCAATATCCTCATAGCTGCTTGTTCCTTTAATGGATACATTAAACTTTTCAATAGGGCCTGTTTGTAGTAAGTCCAAAGCCTTCCCTTTTGTTGGATTTTCCGCCTCTGGAATATCGACAAGCACAACATCACCTAATTCCTTTTGTGCTAAAAATAAACTCAATGTGGAGCCTGTATGACCTGCTCCAATTACAGCAATTTTACTTTTACGAAAAGCCATTATGCCTCACCTCGATTATCCGTTGCTGCTGTTGTTTCTGTTGCTTTTTTAGCACGCGCTGATACAGGCTTTTTCTTTGGCGCTTCTGGTCCTTTCACCATTTTGAAGACATCTTCATCAGGTCGTGGAATTACGTGTGCACCCAATAATTCGCCGACTCTTGTGGCAGCGGCTTTACCAGCTTCTACCGCAGCTTGAACAGAGCCAACATCGCCTGTGACAACCACTGTCACAATGCCACCATCCACAAATTCCTGCTTCACAACTGTGACATCGGCTGCCTTAATCATCGCATCGGCTGCCTCATAAGAACCGATCAATCCTTTGGTTTCAATCATGCCCATTGCGCTACTCATTATCCTCACCTCGCATCACTTCTGTAGAATCAATAATACCAATCACAACTGCATCAATCGGGAGCGGATTATCTTTCATAATATAGCGTGATGATCCACCGCTTGTTACAAGCACATCATCGCCAATCCCTGCTCCTATACGATCTGCTGCAACCATTTCTGTGCGAATCGGCTGTTGATTGGCGTCAATTGGTTGAATGATTAATAATTTTAAACCATTCAGCCCTTCCTCCTTGCGAGTTGCCCATACACTGCCTATCACTCTTCCCATTTGCATGAACGTCACCCTCTTTACGCTACACAGCTTGTCTGTTTACTCTGAACGAACCGTTAATGTTTTATTTAACTCTCGTAATTTATCATAAGCCAGTGCTGTGACAATGGTTTTTTTTGGCACAACAATTTCCTGTGCCTCTATTGCTAATAAGTCTAGTTGTGAAAGCAGCTTTTTATCATAGTAATAGACAGATGGCTGCTCTACTTGCTGAACAACTGAAGGCTGTGCATTCACAGCTATAGGTTGTTCATGCACTTGATGGTGAACAATTTCAGCGAGTGTACCTTGTTGAATCAAGCCGGCATTCGCTTCATCTGTATCAATATGCATTTCTAAACGATAACGCTCAGATACACGAATAACCACATTCGATAAAATAAGTGGACGTACTCCTGCTACCTTGATCTGTACAGATTGTCCATCGACCACATTAAAGCTCGTACTATCTGCTGGTGACATATGAATATGTGCCTGTGCAATAATCAGCCCTTCCTGTAAAACAACACTGCCCTTAGGACCAATTAATGTCACAGGACTAGAGCCTTGAATATCACCTGAAATTCTTAATGGCGGCTTTAATCCTAATTTCATGGCATCTGTCCAGCTTACTTCCACTTGTGATAGCGAACGGGCTGGACCTAAAATACGCACACGTTCAATCGACCCCTTTGGTCCAGCAATAACAACGGTTTCCTCCGCAGCAAACTGTCCTGGCTGGGAAAGCTCAAACTTTGGTGTTAGCTCGTAGCCCTTCCCAAATAGCTGCTCCACCTCTGCCTGTGCAAGATGAACATGGCGAGCGGATACACCAATTGGAATTTTACCGTTATGTGGAGGGGCAGATTGATTTTTTAATACTTGCTGTAGCACTTCTTCCACAATTTTTTGCACTAAATGTTCCTGCATCTTACCTCCTCCTTACAATGATGCTTTCACTAATTTTCCTTGTGCCTGCTGTTCAATAAAGCCTGCATTCGCTTCATCTGTATCAATATGCATTTCCAAGCTAAAATCGTTGGAAACACGTACAACGACACCACGGAATGTCACAGGCCGTTCGCTGACAACTTCCACTGCTACAACTTCATTATTGTGTACTGCTAATGCTTGCGCATCTTCCTCTGTCATATGGATATGTGCCTGTGCAATAATCACACCCTGCGGAATCACTAATTCACGCTCTCCATAAAGCAGCTTAATACCAGCAGAGTTGTCAATATCGCCAGATTGTCTTAATGGCGGATAAATGCCTAGCTTCATCGCATCTGTTCGGCTAACCTCCACCTGCGTTGCTGCTCTTACAGGACCTAATACACGAACATTGTGAATAATGCCTTTAGGCCCTTCAATCGAAACGCGCTCTTTGGCAGCAAATTGCCCTGGCTGTGATAAGTCGAAATCCTTTGTAAGTGTTGCATTGGGGCCAAAAAGTGCTTGTAAATCCTCTTCACTTAGATGGATATGACGAGCCGAAATGGCAACGGGAAATGTTTTAATTGCTGTTGTCACACAAGCCACCTCTATATCTAGTTGATTGTTTCATAGATCGAGAGCTGATCTATCATCGAATCAGCTCTCCCTACTGATTCATTACGCTTCTACTTTTGGTAAAATCATTTCTAATTCATGATGTGGACGTGGAATTACATGAACAGATAATAGCTCTCCTACACGTTGTGCTGCTGCTGCACCTGCATCTGTTGCTGCTTTCACTGCACCTACATCACCCCGTACAAGAACTGTTACAATACCGCCACCTACATGTACTTTGCCTACTAAATTAACGCTTGCTGCCTTTACCATTGCATCTGCTGCTTCAATTGCTCCTACTAAACCTTTTGTTTCTACCATTCCTAATGCTGTACTCATTTGTCATTCCTCCAAATTATTTATTTTGTAATGTGATTTGTTTTAATACTTGGTCAACAATTTGTTGCACCACTGCTGTATCGAGAGCAGGCTCCTGTGATACAACCGACTCTACGACTGACTGCACTTCAACGTCTGGCTTTGGCACATCAACATCTTTAATGCCATACGCCATACGTTTCATATTGATTAAATGTCTTGCTGTAATATTGTCCGACGTAATATTGCCGCCAAATGTACCACAGCCTAATGTAAAGGACGGTGCTAAGCCAGTTGTACCGCCCACTGCACCGATGGATGATAATGTATTGACCACAATGCGAGATACAGGTAATTCAACAGAGAATTGTTCTGCTAATGCCGCATTTTCTGTATGGATGGAGCATGTATGTCCACGTCCACCAATATTTAACAGGTCAATCATGACTTGCTTGGCTTCTGTACTATTTTCTACTATATAAAGCGCAAAGATTGGTGATAGCTTTTCAAGTGAAAACGGTATATTTTTACCAATCATTGTTTCTAAACCAACAAGCACTTTGGTATCTGCTGGTACTGGAATGCCGGCTGATTGTGCTAGGCTAACGGCAGATTTACCAACAATTTTAGGATTTACTCTCCCTGGAACTGGCGAAATCAACTGCTCCATTTTCGCTTTTTCCTCAGCATTTAAAATATAGGCATGATTATTCTTTAATTCTGTTAGCACGACCTCAGCAATCGCTTTATCGACAATAATGGACTGCTCTGTTGCGCAAATTGTCCCATTATCAAATGATTTACTTTGCACAAGCTGGCGCACAGCCTTTTGAATAGTAGCCGATTTTTCAATATAAGCGGGGACATTCCCTGGGCCTACACCGTAAGCTGGCTTGCCTGAGCTATAGGCCGCTTTAACAAGTGCACCACCACCAGTTGCTAAAATTAAATGCACATCAGGATGCTTCATTAGCTGCTGCGTTGCTTCCATCGATGACATTGTTAAACAGTGTAGTAAGCCTTCTGGTGCACCTGCTTGTTCTGCAGCTACTCGGCAAATATCCAAAGCCTCCTTTGTACATTTCACCGCATATGGGTGCGGGCTAATAATAAGCGCATTTCTTGTTTTTAATGAAATTAATGTTTTAAAAATAGCTGTAGACGTTGGGTTTGTCGTTGGTACAATACCTGCAATCACGCCAAAGGGACTCGCAATTTCCGCTACTTTTTTCATGCGGTCATAGCCAACAATACCAACTGTCTTTAAATCTTTAATATCTTCAAAGACATCTCGTGAAGCTACTTCATTTTTTATTTTTTTATGATTGGGGACACCCATTCCTGTTTCTTGTACAGCCATTTTAGCTAAACGATCTGCTTCCTTAAATGCCGCATCTGCCACTGCCTTTACAATGCTATCTACTTGTTGCTGTGAAAACTGCATATAGGCAGCTTGTGCTGTATTCGCCTGCTTCACGGCATCTCTCATTTCCTGTATGGCTAATAAATCTTGATCTAATGTGGCCATAAAGCCGCCTCCTTTCTATATCACTGGGTTTCTTGCTATTTGTTCAATGGCTTCTCTAAAGGCATTCGCCGCAGCCTCGCAGGACGATTGACTGCCGCTTAGTAAACCGCCACCAAAATTGGTTTCTGATGGAGGGCCAAAGAACACCTTGAGCTCTACATCTGCCGCCTTTAATGCTACATCTAAGCCAACAACTGCCTCTAGTGGGGGTGCGATTAAATACGCAAGAGGCGTGCCCACTTTGACATTTGCCACCTCAGCAAGATACGTACCACAGCTAGCTACTGTATGTGCAAACAATGCATGATTGTCATTATTATTAATGGCTTCAAAGTACGTATCAAATTGAATTTTTTGCTGAATGGCGTCTAGTCCACTACGAATCTCATCTGGTGAACTGCCAGCAATAATGCCAATTACCTCGCCTGATAATGGGCCAGATGCATGTGCTGCTCCAGCATAGAAGCTTTTCGCATAGACAACATCCACATCTGCTTTTTTCGTTGCTTCGTCTAATGCCACATAGGCAACATCATCAATGGTGAGTGTCACAAGCCCAATACTATGGTGCGATGGCTTTAAATCTAGCTGCTGCGCTAATTCACTATTGACCCTTGGAATGGTTTGCATCGCTAAAATTTGTGCCATTATTTTTTGAGGATTCATCTTATTAGCCCCCTAACCTTCTTTTGCGACAAGCTCTACACCACTTGCCTGATAATGCAAGATTTTTTGTACGACTGTTCCAAGATAAGCGCCAGCCTCTAATGGCGGAATACCACCTTTATGGATATTAGAAATAACCATGCGCTCTGCCTCCACCGTGCCAATTCTTGGCTTATAGCATAAGTACGCGCTCATGGATTCAGCTGATACAAGACCAGGACGCTCACCAATTAAATAAACAACGACATCTGGCTGTAATATCTCGCCAATTTCATCCATTAAGGCAACACGACCTTTATCAATATAGAAGGTTGTCCCCATATTAATATTTAAGTTGTTTAAGCTCTGCTGAAGGGCTAAGTAAACGTCTTGTACATTTTCTTCAATGGCACTGGCACTTAAGCCATTGGAAATAATAATTTGTACAGTTGGCTGCTGTTTACATTTTTGCTGAATCAATGCTTTTGCTTCATCCGATAAACGACGACCTAAATCAGGTCTTGTAATATATTCCTCTTTATCTGTCACTTTTGTTGTTACTTGAAAAACATTCAGCTTTTGTAGTAGCTCCTCTGATACTTCACCATATACAGCATCCACTGCTGCTGCATGATCGAGTCGGAATTTTAACCATGTTTTTGTTTTTGGTCGTGTTCCTGCCCTACCTACACCAATTCGCGCTGGTGTATATGTTTGAGCTGCCTGCACACTATCATTCAATGGCGCAGTGTCAAATTGAAACGGCTGCGCTGGTGCAGCTTCTGGTAATGGCTGTTCAAGTGATGTAGATGCTGTATGAACCTGCTCATGCTGGTATAGCTTAATTAATGGTTCGGATGCTACTGCTTCAGGCTCTGTTATACTGTGCTGCGAGTTCGCTGGCTTATCATAAAATTGAATAAGTGGCTGTGCTGTTGAAGTCGTCGTTGCTTTAGCTGTTTGACTATCTGCACTTTGCGCCATTTTCTCCATAACAAGCTGTGTAATCATCGATACTAGTTGCTCATTCACTCGACTCACCTACCTTTCAAAAATGGATAAATCACCAGCTCTTGCGGATAGTTGCCCATTTTCATAAATGCCCATTTTCTCTAGCCAAGCTAAAAATGCCGGTGCTGGTTTTTTACCAAATGTTTGGAGTAATGTAGCCACATCATGGAAGCTCATTGATTGATAGTTCAGCATAATATCATCACCCATTGGTGCTGCAATAATAAAATTGACGCCTGCTGCTGTGAGTAGCACGCTTAAATCCTCAATATCATTTTGATCTGCCTTAATATGGTTGGTATAACAAATATCTACCCCCATAGGAATGCCGTGCATCTTACCCATAAAATGATCTTCAAGACCTGCACGAATCACTTGTTTATTGTTGTACAAATACTCTGGGCCGATAAAGCCAACAACTGTATTGACAATATAAGGATTGAAATGTCTAGCAAAGCCATAATTACGCGATTCCAATGTTACTTGGTCAATGCCCATATGAGCCTCTGCTGATAGCTCTGAGCCTTGCCCTGTTTCAAAATAAAATAGATTTGGACCCGTTCCTGTCCCCTGCTTTTTAATAAGCTCCTCTGCTTCACGAATTAAATCCGCAGAAATACCGAACGAACGGTTCGCAATTTCTGTGCCAGCAATACTTTGGAAAATCATATCTGCGGGCGCGCCCTGCTTAATCGCCTTCATCTGTGTTGTAATATGTGCCAATACACAGTTTTGCGTAGGAATCGACCATTCATTGATAAACTCCTTTGTCGCAGTCAACACCTTTTTAACACTTTCAACAGAATCATCTACAGGATTAATACCAATAACAGCATCACCAATACCATAGGATAGCCCTTCCTTTAATGAAGCAATAATGCCATCAATATTGTCTGTTGGATGATTTGGTTGGAGCCTTGAAGACAATGTCCCCTTTTGCCCAATCGTACTATTACAAGTTGATAAAATTTCTACTTTATTGGCAGCATGAACAAGGTCTAAATTGGACATCAGCTTTGTGACAGCCGCAATCATTTCGGAATTCATGCCTTTGCTTAAACGCTTTAGCTCACGATCGCCTGTGTCATTTGATAAAATATATTCACGTAGCTGCTCAATGCTCCAGTTTTTAATTTCGCCATAGATTTGCTCATTCACATCACCTTCAATAATGCGTGAAACCTCATCATTTTCCTGTGGCACTAATGGATTTTCTCGAATATCTTTTACTAATAGCTCACTGAGCACAGCCTTTGCGGCAATGCGTTGCTGCACGGATTCAGCCGCAATACCTGCTAACTGATCACCTGATTTTTCTTCATTGGCCTTCGCCATAACATCTTTTAATGATTGAAAATTATATTTTTCTCCACCAAATATCACCGATAGATTCACATTCATCCTCCTTACTTTGAGTGGAAGGCAAGTGTTTTAACAACAACAGGTACAACGCCAGATGGCAGAACCTCGCCAATGTCGATATAATCGCCTGTATCCACTTTAATTTGATCGATGCACAGTATTGGTACTGTAGGATCAATTGCCTGTATCGTTTGGCCAATAATTTTTGCATAATCTGATTGAATGACTATGATAATTGGTATGTCCTTGGCGCATTTTGTTGCTAAATGTTGCAAAATCGCCTGACACAATGCATGGACATCCTGAAAGCTTAAATACGGCAATTCACTAAAATAAAGGGCAAATGGTGAACGATTATCCTGTATGGCAAATAAATCATCTGCCCGCTCTACGGCTGTCTTCACTGTCGTGTGAAAGTCTATTGATGCATCCATATGACAGTTAAAGACAGGTACATTTTTTAGTGGTAAGACGTCGGCATCCACCTGAATCGTTGCTCCGCTAATGTCAGTTGTTTGTGTGCCAGCACCTGTCACTGTGGCACGTGCTGTTTCCTTTGGCTGTAACCATAAAAATGATTGGAGCTGTTCATGCTGTAGCAGCATCTTCGCTAATTTCTCACCAATATCATCATATTGACGCTGTGTGCAGTCATGTTCATAAATGCAGGAAGCTACACCACCAGAAAAGACGATGGCATCTACTGGTTTATACCAATTTGGTAAATGCCCTAGCAATAATGGATGTCCTTCATCCTGACATTGACCATGTAAAATCATGGAAAGTATCTTAACCATTTCTTCCACACATTGTGACACTCGCGCATCATCTGCTGCATCACCAACAACTAATGGCTGGGGCCATTTTTCCATCAATCGCAGGAGCGGTAGAGAGATTGATTGAATTTTGCCATCCTGAAACTCAATCAATCTGCCACCAACATGTAAGGTACAAGTGCCAATGACTTCGCCAAACTGCATTACTGCAATATTGGCAGTGCCCCCGCCAATATCAATATTGGCAATTACCTTGGCAGAGTTTTTTGATTGCTGTAATGTACCTGCACCTTTTGCAGCAATAATGCCCTCCAAATCAGGACCCGCGGTAGCAACTAAAAAATGACCAGCGCCATCTGCAATCGTATGAACAACCTCCCGTGCATTTTCCTTTGTGGCAGATTCACCTGTAATAATAATGGCTCCTGTTGAAATATCCGTTGGTGCAATTTGTGCCAATTGATATTGCTGAAAAATAAATTCCTCAATTTTTTTCATATCAATCATGTCTTTATTGAGAAATGGTGTTTTAATAATAGGACTTTGATGTAACACTGTTTTCTCAATAATTTCAATTCTTGGTACATGTGTAACGCCTGCCACATTTTTTAATAGAAAACGACTGACAACCATTTTTGTGGTGCTTGTTCCAATATCAATGCCTGCACTATAGATTTTTTCAGTTTTCACCCTACGCCTCCTCTCACCACTATGGGTAATACATGAGATACGGACTATCGCGATCCTTGACATACTGACGAATTTCCTCGTTAGTACGAAGCTCAATAAGTGGGGCAATAAATTCCACACCAAGCTTTTGCCATGAAGAGGTTTTGACAATAGCACCTTGCGTAATCACATTTTTCAATAAAGCTGTAGCCCGTTCAACATCTGCATTATGTGCATCAATTTTCGTAATCACGCCAATTTGTATTTTAGGAATCCCTAAGCTAAATTGCGGCGGGAACACACTTTTAGCTGATGTTGCATCTTGCAAATAAATGACATGTGTCACTTCCAATGATGTTGCCATAATATTTCTGTAATACATGGGATTTTCAATGTACTCACCAGGTGTATCAACAATCCAGTCATCATAAACGAGTGCCTGTGTTTTATTGGCTGCGCTTTCTTTGCCTAGCAAGGTATTCATCAATGTTGACTTTCCTGCCTGCACACCACCTATTATCATTACTCGATTTTTCATATGACACATCCTATGACTTCGTTATTCTCGATGGGGTATAGCCTAATACCTCAGATAAAAAACGATTAATTTCTAGCATCGCCATTTCCACCTCTGACACACTCCCGACAATAACAAGACTGCCTGTAAAACGATCTAAAAAGCCTAATTTAACATTGGCAGCCTTTGTCGCTAAATCTCCTGCGATAATGACGGTTTCACTTGGCGTACAGGTCATAATGCCAAGCGCGCCTGCTTCTTGTATACCAAGCTTTTGAAACATATCAGGATCTGGATTGGCAATTAAATGGCTCAATGTTAGCTGCTTTCCTGGGACAAACTCCTGAATAAACCGTTTCTTTTCTTCACTCACCTACCATCACCTTGCCCTTCTTTATTCAGATTTTTGCTCTGTTAAATATTCGCCCTCTTTAATAATGCCTGCCTTGCGATCTTCAATCTCTAGCTTTAAAGCCGTTGGAACAGATAGCTTATAAGCTAAAATAATGGCAATAACGCCCGCTAAAAACTTACCAGCAATCACAGGTAAAATAATCGTTGGCTGGAAGTTAGCTGTAAATGATAAATGGTCGCCTAACAAGAATGCCGAACATACACCAAATGCAATATTAATGACTTTATCTTTTGGCGGCATCTGGCGAATAAGTGTAAACATTGCAAGGATATTAGCGACTGTTGCTAATATTCCAGCACTTCCTACTGCGGATAAGCCCAATTTTTTACCAGCAGCTTCAAGCGGTTTCGAAGCATATTTTCGAATTAAATACACCATTGGGAAAGCTCCCGCTAGCATAATCCCGATATAGCCTGCTGTTTCCAATGCACGGAATTGGTCAAGCTCATCAGCCATAATTGGATCGAAGCCCCATGCACCAAAAATCTTAGTAAAAAGACCTGTAAAAATTTCAACAATCGAGAAGACAAGCACTAGCTTAATCCCTGCATCCATTATGCGTCCGAACAACATAAAGCCCGTAATCATTGCATTTGGCACAAGCTTTAAGCCTAATGCGATTAAAATAACAAAAATAAATAAAGGCAATAAATTAATTAATATTTGTAAAACAGAGATTGCAAATACATATGTAGGAGCCTCTGTTGTACTAATGACTTCGCGTACTTCCGTGTTAAATAGCACGATCATAACAGATGAAATAAATGCACCAATCGGAATTGTTAATACGCCAGCCATAATACCTAGCGCCATATATTTATGATCACGCTTGTCTAACATCGCAAGCCCCATTGGAATCGAGAAGACTATGGTAGCACCTGACATAAAGCCAACAACGAGAGCCATCACCCATCCCTCATAGGATTCCTTTAAAGCATTGGCTAATTGGTAACCACCCATGTCCGAAGCTAAAATCGTCGTCGCTGCAATCGCAGGATCTGCCCCAATAAATTCAAAAATCGGACTAATAAAATGACTAATAAACCACGTTAAGTAAGGTATAGCTGCCATGATTCCTGCCGCAGGAACAAAAATATGACCAACCGTATGAATCCCATTCATAAATTCTTTACCAATGCCATACTCAGCATCTCGGATCGCTCCAATTGCCCCTAAAATTGCACAAATCATAATAATATAAACGATAACCGTTCCTATCATTGCCATCCTACTCATCACCCCTTTTTTCATTAATAAATTTATATAAAAAAGGCACTTTAAAGAAGAAATCTCTTTAAAGCGCCTTTGCTTCAACTATTGACTTGTAAGTTATTAATAATTTGCTGTGCAATGTGCACCATTTCCTGCTGTGTCTGCATGCTTTCATTGCGAATCTTACGGTAAGCCTCGTCCTCGCTTATATTTTCAGCCTGCATAAGCAAGCCCTTTGCTCGTTCAATGACTTTTCGCTTATCTAATTGTGTTTGCTTATATAAGATCTCCCCATTGAGACGGTTGAATTTATCAATTTGATGAAAGGCAACTTCTAGCACAGGCAACACATTTTTTTCGGAAAATGGCTTCATGACATAGCCTAATATATTATCTTGTTTCATATATAGCAACAATTCTTTTTCACTGTAAGCAGAGATAAAAAGAACAGGTATTCCAAGCTGTTGTTCAATGATCTTGCTTGCCTTTAAGCCATCCAGTTTTGGCATTTTAATATCCATTAAAATTAACTGTGGCTTATGCAAAAAGGCGAGCTCAATAGCGGTTTCACCATTAC
Source organism: Lysinibacillus macroides (assembly GCF_001281525.1). GTDB lineage: Bacteria > Bacillota > Bacilli > Bacillales_A > Planococcaceae > Lysinibacillus > Lysinibacillus macroides. The sequence goes on from NZ_LGCI01000010.1 coordinate 380,184, forward strand.
TCGCTTGCGCTACAACCTCGTAGCCATTATCTTCTAGCATAAACTTTAAATCAATTGCAATCAGTGATTCATCTTCGACAATCATAACTTTCCTAGCCATTTACGATAAATACCTCCTCACTTACAGGAAACTGAATTCGAGTATGTGTACCTTCTTCACTAGGGATAATTGAAAATGAGCCGGCCAAATCATATTCGACAAGCCTTGTAATCATCTCCATACCGAAAGATGCCTTCACCTCTTGCATTCCAACGCCGTTGTCAGAAATATGAAGTGCTATATCGGAATCTTCCTGTAGGAATTGAATATCAATGATTCCTTCCTCACAGCCGATAAATGCATACTTTAATGCATTTTGCAGTAGCTCACAAATAATAAGTGCAAGGGATACTGCCTTTTTCGAATGGCAAAATAACTGTATATTATGATGATGAAAGGCTAATTGAATTCTGGCTGTATTGGATGTGCCAATCATCTTATGACCAATCTTTTTAGCTAATGCAATAACATCTACCTTTTCTTCAGCGTTCTCCTCATTTTCTAAAATCAGCTCATAAACAGATGAAATACTATAGATTCGATTTAATGCCTCTTGAAAAGCACTTGCATTTGCAGCAGATGAGTCATTTCGCATTTGCAAGCGTAATAGACTTGTCACTGTTTGAAGATTATTTTTCACCCGATGATGAATTTCTCGTATCGCAAACGTTTTCATCATCAGTTCATTTTCTTTCAGCTTTAGCTCTGTTAGATCATGAATAATCAACAGTGTAACTTTATCATATTGACTGCGAATTGGGATTTTCTTAACAATAAAGGATTTACGATCAATCGTAATTTCTAGGAAAAAGACATCATCGCCTTGATCATAGACCTCTTGCAAAAAGGGTAAAATTTTATCCAATGCAACATTATCAAAGTTTTCCAATCCCGATAGCTCAGAAATAAAATGGTAGCCTGCTGGATTACTATAAATCACTTTGTTTTCATGATTTGTTAAAATAATCGACTCTACTAATAAATCTGAAACGACTGGCATTGGTTGAGAATTTGGCTCTACAATATGCTCAATCAATGCAAAGGGCATATTGTGAAAATCATCCTTTGGTGTTGTTTGCATCCTGACCATTTTTTCTTGAATCAACACCGCAATCACTTGTTGCTGCTCATTAAAAATTGGTACAACATACTGCTCTACCGTAATCCCTTCCTGCGTAACAGCTCTCGAGATGGATGATTTTTCTTTATGTTTAAACGCAGCGAAGACAGCTGGTTCAAAGCTTTCAAATACGAATTTTCCAATAACAGATTTTTCGTATAAACCAATTTCCTTCTTTGGGAATGCCTCTGCCACTACAATTGCATGTGGTAAATTTTCCAACATACAATCGATGAACATATAACAATCAGTCAGCTCAGCATAGTACGTTAATGTAGCTTCTAGTTCAAGTAACTTCTCAATATCTGTCGCTGCTAGATTTGTATATTTTCTACACAATGATTGAACGTTCGACAGGATTTAGCCCCCTATCAAAGAATAGTTGACAAATAATATGACTATTCTTAAAAAATTCTTGTCATCATTATAAACCTTTTGTGAAATCATTTTCAATACAAAAAACATTTTATTTTATCAAAATTTATGACACAACTAAGAACTATATAGTTTAAAAGAGAAATATTCAACACTTTCTTAAAAATAACATTATTTACCTACTTGAATTTAATTATTTTGATATAATAAAAAAGCAAGCTTGCTTTTTAGGCAAACTCGCTTTTTTACTACTTTATTTCTGGCGCAACCGCTAAAATATTGTCAAAGGCTGTGCGCTGTTTTTGTTCTTCATCATTTAATAAAATATGAATATCACCATGATCATTTGAAGTACGAATTAAACGCCCCATCCCTTGTTGCAAGCGTAATTGCATAAAAGGCAATTCCACTTCTTCAAATGGGTTTTCGGCAAACGTACGCTTCGCATCAAATAACGGATCATGCGGTGGGAATGGCAAGTCATAAATAATGACACGTGTTAATGCCTCCTCCGGCAAATCTAAACCTTCCCATAAATGATAGGAGCATAATGTTTTAATCGTTCCTTCTTGGAAATCTCGTACAATAGCTGAAAGTTCTCGGTCTCCTTCAAATGCAACATACATTCGCTCCATTAGCGGCAATTGCTCCTTAAAGTTTACCATCGCCTGCTTTGACTTAAATAAAATCAATGTTTGTTCACCATCGCGTAGAAGTTGCTGAACACGCGCTGTTTTCTTATTTTGAGGAAGTTCATGTAAATAAATTTTCATTACTTCTTCATAATCAAATGGCGAAGGAACAGAAAATGATTGGTACTCTCGAATCCCTAAACTATAGGCAATATACGAGAAATCTTTGTTGACAGCTAATGTTGCAGATGAAAAAACAATTGGCAGTTTCTTAGAAAATAATTTTTCTGCTAAAACTTCTGTAATGAGTCGAGGCATAATAACGAGTGTTTCCTCACCATCTGTTTCCTCTAACCAATCTACTGCATCTCCCTGTGCGGTAAAAATGCGTAATGAAGCCTCATATTGCTCTAAATACTCTTCCGCCATATTTAATTCGTATTCGGGAATCATATACATCTCTGATTCAAAGACAAATTCCTCCATCAATACTTCAACATCATTTATGAGCTGCTTGCCATACGCTAATAGTGTTTTTGATTTATTGATGCGTTTACGATCCTCGTCAGAAGCAACAACATCATCACGTAGCTGGTCGAAAAATAGCTCATGATCGTCCTGTAGTTTTTCCATTGCATATAGTGTACGCTCTCGCACACCATCCACCATCAAGCGCTCTAATAAATTCACAATTGTCGTCGCCTGTACCTTATAAGTCATCGCCTTTTGTGCTGCATATTCCAGCAGATGTCCTTCATCCAGTACAATCATTGAGACTTCGGGCAATAAAGCAAGCTGTCCCTCTCGCTCACGAGATTCTTTCGTTGCCAAATGCTCCATTAAAAAATCTTGAGAGCAAATGACAAGGTCTGTTGATTTACGATAGTGCGCACGATGTAATGTTTGCCCACAGCGATTACGAAGGTCACAAACAGAGCATTGCATAATTGCGTTGTAGTTGACCTTTTGCCAATCCTCATCACTCACCGTGGGATAACCGCTACGTTCCCCATATGGATGGACAGCAATCATCGAGCCTTGTGCATAGACGCCATCAGGAATAGAAAAGGCAATATCATCAATCCATTCATCGGTTTCCACCTTTTCCGTTTCTTCAAAACGTTTTAAGCATAAATATTGATCTCTCGATTTTGCAAGGCGAACATCAATAGTAAGTCCTAATGTTTGTTGCAGTTTATAAATATCGCCACCTTCTTTGACAAGCTGGTCGATTAATGTTTCATCTGCACAGGCAATTAGTGCAGGCTTGCCCGTGTAGCGCGCATAAGAAATAGCTGGCAGCAAATAAGCAATTGTTTTTCCTGTGCCTACGCCCGCCTCTGCAAAGAGTACATTTTTTTCTTTTAGTGCTTGTTCTATTTGATAAGCCATAAAGATTTGCTCATCACGGCATTCAAAGCCTTTTTCAGGTAATTCATCATAAAGAACATCGCCCATCCAATCACCTAATGATTCGAAAAATGAACGATCCTTTGATAATGCAAATGGTAAAGATTTACGCAATTGATGTGCCTCCTCTAACAATCTGTTCCTATTATACGCGACGAAACGGAAGATAAGAAAAAATCTTATCTTCCGTTATCATTCGTTAATCTCTTTTAGATTTTTGACCCCAGAATTGATAATAATTTGTTTCAATAAAGCCATTGAATAATTTACGTTTTTTCGTAGCTTGACGTCCATATAATTCTTCAAAATTTTTCATGGAGGATAACATATAGACAGACCAAGTTGGATAGTTTTTCATCACTTTGCCTAAATCACGAATCACCTGTTCCACGACTTCTACATCACCAATACGTTCTCCATATGGTGGGTTCCCAATCATCACACCATCAGTTAACAAAGTCGTAAAATCACGTGCCTGCATCTGCTTAAACGTAATTAACTCCCCAAAGCCAGCTTCTATTGCATTTTCTTGCGCAATGCTGACCATACGATGATCAATATCTGAGCCAATAATTTCTAACGGCTGTTCATAGTTCGCTAAACTATCCGCTTCATCACGAACGGTGTCCCAGATTGCAGCTTTCATCCATGGCCATTCCTCTGAAATAAATTCGCGGTTATAGCCTGGTGCTATATTTTGTCCAAGCATCGCCGCCTCCAATGCAATCGTACCAGAACCGCAAAATGGATCAACAAATGGACGATTTGGATTCCACCTCGATATTTGTACAAGTGCTGCTGCCAGCGTTTCTTTTAATGGTGCCTCACCTTGAACCTGACGATAGCCGCGTTTATGTAAGCCAGCGCCAGACGTATCAATTGTTAGTGTCGCCACATCTTTTAAAATTGAAACCTCAATTTTGTAAGTCGCACCCGACTCATCTAAAAACCCAAGGCGTTTATAATGCTGTTTCATACGCTCAACAATCGCTTTTTTCGTAATTGCTTGGCAATCTGGTACACTGAATAATTTCGATTTAACAGACTTCCCCGAAACTGGGAAAGCAGCATCCACTGGTAAATATTTTTCCCAAGGTAATGCTTTGACACTTTCGAATAATTGCTCAAACGATTTCGCTGGGAATTGTCCAACGACAATTTTTATCCGATCCGCTACTCGCAACCATAAATTGGTACGTGCAATAGCCGTTTCATCGCCTTCAAAATATACTTTGCCATTGTCAACGGTTGTTTCATAGCCCAGTGCTTTTACTTCTTGTGCCACAATAGCTTCTAAGCCCATTGCTGACGTAGCTACTAATTGATAGTTTGCCATACATTATTTCCTTCCTTGATGCTCAATTTCCCAATACTCCATAAACTCCATCAGTTCATTTAACGGGAGTGGTTTGCTGTAATAATAACCCTGGATAATATCGCATTTCATTTTACGTAGTATATCCACTTGTTGTGCCTGTTCTACACCCTCTGCTACAACTTTCATTTTGAGTCGATGGGCCATTTGAATAATGGCATCTACAACTGCCTGCTTTTCAGCGAGTGAGCAAATATGTTGAATAAAGCTGCGATCAATTTTTAAACAATCCAATGGAAAGCGTACTAAATAGCTTAAAGATGAATAACCTGTGCCAAAATCATCAATGGAAATTTTAAAACCTAATTGCTTTAGACGAACTAGTTTACTAACAGTTTCATTAGCGCTATTCATCACCGTGCGCTCTGTCACTTCGATTTCAAAATTGCTAGCTGGCATATTATAACGCTCTAATATAGCCTGCACAGATTCTAAAAAGTTTTGCTGTTTAAAGTGAATACTTGAAATATTAATGGCTACAGGAATTTTCCAGCCACTTTGCTGCATCTGAATCACAGCTTCACATGCTTTTTCAATAATGGCCTCACTTAGTGGGATAATTAACCCTGTCTCCTCCGCATAAGGAATGAACTCGCCTGGTGAAACGAATCCTAGCTTATCATTACGCCATCTCACAAGCGCCTCTAACCCTTGAATTTGTTCGTCTTCCATCGTAACTTTAGGCTGGAAGTAGAGTTCAAATTCACGGCTTTCAATCGCTTTTCTTAGCTCTGTATCTAACAATAGAACACGCTGTGCATCTGTGTGCAATTCATCAAAATAAAAGGAATAGCCATTCACCCCATTGTTTTTCGAATAGCTCATAGCCTTATCTGCACGATTAATTAGCTCTTCTGTTTTTTTACCATCTGTAGGGTAAATACTAATACCTACACTTGTGGAAATGAAAATCTCTTGATCATTTACTTTTATTGGCTGCTCAATGGTATGAATAATCTGCTCCGCGAACTTTGCAGCTTCTTTCACGTTTTTCACATTTGTTAATGTAAGGACAAACTCATCTCCGCCATATCTAGCAATAATATCTTTATTCTTCAATAGCTTTTTTAAACGTTTCGCCACTTCCGTCAAAAGGAAATCGCCAACAGCATGGCCTAATGTATCATTAATTTGCTTAAAGCGATCCAAATCTAAAAAATAAACTGCATGCTGCACTGAATGAGAAACAGTAGCCGTCGATTCCAGCAAATTATCCATGCGCTCAATATAAGCAAATCGATTCGATACATCTGTTAATGAGTCGGTGAGCAAACGCTTTTCTAATTCATTTTCTACAATTTTACGTTCAGACAAATCTGTGAAAATACCACAATAATTTGTAATCTCTCCCTTATCATCATTTACGCGCACAATAGTTAGCCATTCAGGATATACATCCCCTGTTTTACGGCGATTCCATATTTCCCCTTGCCAAATGCCTTCTTGTCGTATCTGTTCCCACATTTTTAAATAAAATGGCACTTCGTGTACACCAGATTGTAAAACGGCTGGCGTTTTCCCCGCTACATCATCACGTGTATAGCCTGTTACAAATTCAAAGGCAGGATTAACCATTATTATTTTTTTATTTTCATCAGTAATCATGATGCCTTCAGATACATTTTCGAAGATTTTAAAGATTAAAGCAGTAGGATATTTTGAAATCAAATTCAAGTCATCCTTACTTACCCAATTATTCACTCCGCTCATGTCCCGCTCCATCCTATCTTTTTATACTCCCCCTCATTAGGGTATTTCCACTAGACCAACTCGTATGTATACAAATTCATCCTATTTTGATGCGATAACCGTTTTAGGTGTTATGACTCGAAGGTAGCGATAAGGATTTGACTAATAATTTTGTCGATTCTCAAACGTATCACATATACCAAGACTTCATTGACAAGGTTATTGATCCTTACCAATTATGCCTCAGCGTAACTGCGTCTGGATTTTCAGTAGAGCTCGTGAGTGAAGCCTCTTCAAAATCCATGACAATGTTTTCTGTACCGAAAGCGCTAGCGTCAGGTACATCCGCCAGAAGCTTTATCTTGATTCAGCGAGGGTTCATCCACCCCTTGAATCGCCAATAACATCGCATCCATTTCGCCACCAAAAAAGGTGAGCGTCTCCAGTATCTACCGCTGCACTTTCGATACAAAAACATTCGCTGAATCAAGATAAACTCAAAAGAAAAGCTCTCCACCGAATTGGAGAGCGCTTGTTATTTTGTAGATAAGCATCAAAAAAATTCCATAAGCCATGTTTTGTTCCTGGGTACTCAAACAGCTTTGCGCCTCGTACGATCAGGTGGTAATCATCTATCTACAGAGCAAACTCTGTCCCTCTATCCGTTCGAATTCCTTTTAGAGAGTGCCCCTACCATAATTTGGGTTTCTCACTCGTGGGGTTTACCTCGTTCCACCTTGCCAGTTTCCAAGCAAGCTTCGTCACTGTGGCACTTTCAGGAAGTGTCAACCATATCCGAAGACTTAGGTTTTCCTTCCGCCGTCAGCCTTTATAGCTGCCTTACCTTATTTTTTCAGTAAGCACGAACACTACGGTCATCTCAGAGCCGTGTGAGCATGGACTTTCCTCTACGATGTCTAGCATCGCAGCGATTACCAGAATTTCATGATGATACAAAATATTATACTAAAGTTTTATCTTAAACACAATATAATTGAACAAATTTATTCGTATAGCTTACTGCCAAAGACATGTTTCTCTAAATTAGAAAGACGTTTTAAAATATCAAAATTCGTTGTACCAGCCGCTGCCGATGCAATTGGTTGTCGTTTAGGCGTACTATCCATTTCTTCTTTTAGTTGTCGATTTTCTTCTTTTAATCGTCCATTTTCTTCACGTAGTTGGGCCACCACTTTTTCAAACGTTTCATAGTCTTGAATAATTTCATCAAGAAAAGAATCTACTTCTTCTACATTGTAGCCTTTAAAGTTCTTTTTAAATTCCTTTTCAAGGATCATTTTTGACGTTAATTTAATGTCCATTTACATCGCCCTTCCTCACACTACATACACGAATTCATTATAGCATACTTCCTCACATTATATCTGCTGAAAGCATCGATTGTAAGGCTTAAGCTGCTGTTTCTTGCGCTTACCGAGGAAATTATTTCTTATTTCCTAGTCTGTGCCATCGCTTTTCCCAGGAAATTACCCATTTTTGTTTTTGTTCCATACTCCATTGCTCATTATTTTGAATTAGCTGTATGCCTTCTTGCGTATAATAAAGGGCCTGTTGATAATCCTTTAGTTGATGCTCATAAAGTATGGCTAGTTGCTCAAGGACATGCAACTTTGTTCTTGGCTTCACAAAATGGAGAGATGCTACAAAAGCGTCAATGGCTTCACTATAACGTTTATTCTTTTTATGCTGTAACGCTAAATAATATTGTGCATCACCTGCTGCAAGCTCATCAAATTGTGTGGTCACTCTTTCTAACACCTTTACACTTTGTGTGCTTTCTTTTAAATCCCCATACCATTTGCCAATATTGGTAAAGGTTTTGGCGGATTCCTCTTTATTTTCCTCAAATAATAAATGGGTAGAATGACTATAAAGCGTAATCAATGAAAGTAAATCCCACTCATTGTGAAGAAGTACCTTCATTAAAGCATCTGGTATACCGCTTTTCACAGCATCTAAATAAATAATTGGTGCGAGATAGCCCGGAATATCGCCGACACGAGAAAAACCAAGCTTCTCTTCCTCCACAGCTTTTAATTTTAAGCGTTCCATATCATTTTTCCATAAACGCTTCGAACTATGCAATAAATCAATCTGCCTTTGTGCACGTAATTTCGGTAATGTTTTTTTATGCAATGTCCAACGTGTTTCAAGCTGCGGCCAATCAAAGCTTTTCCCATTATACGTAATGATCGTGGCTGTTTTTTGCCAAAGCTTGGATTCAAACAGCAGCGCCGCTTCGTGAGCAGGATCAGCAAGAATATACTGGGTGAGCACAAAGGCTTCTTTTGTTATCTCTAAAAAACCCAGTAAAAAAATATGTGTGCCCACGCCCTTTAAGCCTGTCGTTTCTGTATCAAAAAATAATACGGACTCATTGCCATCAAGTGCATACGGATGGTTAAAATCAGCGTCCTGCCATTTTCTTAAAGCATCAAAAAAAGATTGTAATTGATAATGACCATGCTGATAAGAAAATGAATAATTGACTTGACGCTTAAACACAATACCAAAGTCATTCTCTACAACCGTTAGCCCCGCCTTTTCCCATTGCTCCGTATAGCTTGGGTTTGCGGGCTTTTGATAAGCGGGCTGTTCTGCTTTTGGTTGAGTCGTTGATTTTTTACCGAGCATCTTTTTCATTTGTAGGATTTTATTTTCGTATGACATCTATTTCACTCATTTTCTGTATGTATTCATTCACCGTACAAATAAGCGTACCATGATTGATAATGTCATTCAAAATTTTCTTAATTACAATTAAATCCACTTGCGTTAAGGAAAAAAGTACAGAATAATAAGAGGACACTGAAAAATTTATAATCGTTATCCGATACATTTTTATGTATATAAAAAGTCGATTTACGCCTAAAATATTGGGGTAAATCGACTTTTTCAGTGTCTTGGATAATAACTACCCTTTCTTCATGCTAATAGCGATATTTTTCCATTCTAACCTTTTTATTCATGAAAAAATAGTAGTGCATTTGCTAGATTAAAGAACATGTTTATCTTTTGCTTCCTGCAACCACTTTGGGAATTCATCCAATAGCTGGTCGTATAACTGTGCATCGCTAACCGTTTCTAAGTTATCCAAATGAAAGAAATTAGCATTGTCAATAAAGCGTCCCTCCATTGTATCTAATTTACGTAAAACATCGAAGTTGGAATCGCCAATCCCTACAAATTGCCAAAATATCGGCTTATTGGACGTTTCCACAATAAAACGCTTAATTCCTGCTTTACAACCTCCATCGTTTATAAAAACAATATAAGAAAAAAAGCACTCTATGAGAAACACGATGTAAAAGAATACTGGATTATTGACCCTGACGCAAAATCCATTAAAGCTCATTTATTAAAAGATAATAAATATGAATTAGATGATGTTTATACCGTGCTTCCTGATGAAGATTGGGAGGAGATGACGGAAGAAGAAAAAAGCAGAAGTCGTCCTTACTCTCAAAGTATCGCTTTATGATGATTTCATTATCACTATTAAAGATATATTTAGAAATGTTACTACTTACTAAAATCATTAATATTTTTGCACAAAATATTAATTACGAAAAGGAGCAGGCTCATTAACAAGAACCATACTTAGAGCAGCCACCTATATTCCTGTATCCATAAAAAATTTGCAAGAAGACTATTATAGTTTATCAGCTCAAACTTTTAGAACTTACTCGCTATGTTGAAAATCACTTTCAAAGATACAGATTCAGGTACAAATTTCGAAAAAACAGCTCTTGAATCGCTACTAAATTACGTAGAAGATGGGAAATTAGATGTTGTATTAGGAATCGAACAAGACCATTTATCAAGACGTGACGCATTATCTCGGCATTTTTTTAAATTTGTTACGAGAAAATAATATAAAAATCGCAAAGCCTTAGTGTATTTTAAACTTATCAAACGTGATTGTTATACATGAGAAAAATTTAAAGCGTTGAAGGCACACCCTCAACGCTCCTTTTCATTATTTAATTGAGACCCTAAATAGCTTAATAATTTTATAACATACCCTTTTGATTCATTCAAGCTGTCTTGAACGCCAATGCAAGATGGACAACCTGCTTCACATGGACAGCTTGATACATGTTGTAGCGTTTTGTCCAAAAGTTCCCCCCATAAATCGTAGACTTTTTCACTTAGCCCAATACCACCAGGATACTTGTCATAGACAAAAAATGTTGGAAGCTCATTATGTGTAGCCTTTATTTGTGGCACGACAGCGACATCACTACTATCACATCGAATGAAAATGGGTATAAATGCATTGATGGCATAAGCAGCACCAACCATAGCTCCATCTAATTCCGCTTCTGACCATTTCGTTGGAGCATCAAACGATAGCCAAGATGCGCTAGTATGCATTTCATCAGGTGGTAAATGAATTGTTCCCGACCCGATATTGTCCTGTTTTCCACCAAACTTTATCTTTTTAAAAATCGTTGCCTGTGCGACTAAGCCGACATCCCCAAAGCTAATTGTGCCACCTGTGTGATGTCGGCTACGGTCCTCCTCTAGCACCTTCATTTCTACTGCGAGATTTGCGTCCGTATAGTAATCAACATCTACCTCACGTACGTAGGCTTTCTTCTCCTCCCAATCCAGCTTTTCCACTTGAAATTGAATGCCTTGATGTAAATAAATGGCTTCTTCATGCAATAAGGTCATCGCACTATGCCGATCCATTTCACCAATCACCTTTGTTTGTGCTGGTATAGATAGATCAATAATCACTACATTTTCCTGTGAGGCAGAGCGCAGGCTAATATCATGAGCCGGAAAACGCTCGCTCATCCAATGCCATTTATCACTTGTTTTAAAGACAACCCCTTCTTCTGCTAAATAGGCCAGTAATTCCTGAATGGCATATTCGCCATATGTATCGTCTACAGAAAACGGTAGCTCAAAGGCTGCACATTTTAAATGATCCATTAAAATCAACATATTTTCAGGATAAATCCGTGCCTCCTCAGGTGTACTACCAAGTAAAAACAATGGATGATTGACAACATATTGATCGAGTGCAGATGATTGTGCCACATAAATAATTAATGCCTCATCCTGCCTTCTGCCCGCGCGTCCTGCCTGCTGCCAAGCGCTGGCAATATTTCCGGGATAGCCTGTCATGATACATGCTTGTAATTGACCAATATCGACCCCTAATTCTAATGCATTTGTACTAACAACTGTTTGAATCGTACCATCCCGTAAACCCTTTTCAATCACACGTCGTTCAGATGGCAAATAGCCGCCTCGATAGCCACGCACAGATTCATCCAGCAGTTTATTGCGCGTTAGCTCCTTTAAATAGGTAACAATCATCTCAACACGCACGCGACTTTTCGCAAAAATAATCGATTGAATGCCTGCCGTATAAAGTCTTTTTGCTAAATCACTGACCTCTAAAACAGCGCTTCTACGCACGCCAAATGTTTTATGAATAACAGGCGGATTGTAAAATAGAAATGTTTTTTTGCCAACAGGAGCGCCTGATTCAGTAATAAGCTGATGGGGTTCGTTCGTTAAAAGCTCTGCAAGCTCCTGAGGATTTTTTATGGTTGCTGATGTACAAATAAACACAGGCTGGCTGCCATAAAATTCACAGATACGTTTTAATCTACGAATAACATGCGCCACATGTGAACCAAATACCCCTTTGTATGTATGCAACTCATCTATCACAATATATTGCAAATTTTCAAAGAGGGACACCCATTTTGTATGATGTGGCAATATACCTGAATGCAGCATATCGGGATTCGTCATCACAATATGTCCTGCCTTACGTACTTTTTGACGAATCCCTGGAGCTGTATCACCATCATACGTATAGCTTAAAATTTCCTCACCACTCTGCTCAATCAGCTCATTTAAGTCATTTTTCTGATCCTGTGCCAATGCCTTTGTTGGAAATAAATAAATGGCACGAGCATTTTTATCCTCCAATATTTTTTGCAACACGGGTAAATGATAACAGTATGATTTACCAGAGGCTGTCGGTGTTATAGCTGTAAAGGAAAAACCGCCTTGTGCTAAATCAAAAGCCTCTCGCTGATGTGTATAAAGCTGCTCAATACCCCGTTTTTGTAATGCCTTTCCTAAAGAAGGATGTAGATTTTCTGGAAAAGGTGCATATTTGGCTGGTCGTCCCTCCAGTGTTTGCCAATGTAAAATACGCTCCTTTAGTTCTTCATCATAGCGCCATTCATTTAAAAGCTCACTAATCGTTCGTTTCTTCGATAGCATCCTGTGTGGCCTCCTTTAGTAAGCGTTCAACGTTTTTTAATGTATAGGAGGTAGAATGAATGGCATCTAAGAATCGTTTTTTACTTGTTTCTTTATAAAAGGATTGCACAACAAATTGCTCCATGGCTTCACTTACTGAAGCAATTTGTTGTGTATGCATATATTTTGGTTGGTGTCTATGGATCCATTGATTGGCTTCTTGCTGCCATTCTGTTAAAAGCATGTGAATCTCATCCGCATGTGGCTTCACCTCTCCATAAAAATCTGGTGTACGATCCTCCTCGCGCATTTGCCAAAAGCGTGCCACACATTGCTCGCATTCCTCTATTAATTTCGTTGTTTGTTTCCATACTAACATATTTGCACCTCATCTCTTACCTTTCATTGCTGATGAGATAAGTGTACCAAAGTCTATCATTTTTCACTACTAATAGGCGAACAAGCATTCTTTACTTGCCAGTTCTTTTCTGCTAAGCTTACTTTCTGGCTAACTGCTTTAAGCTGTATAAAAAAATGCATACAGTGTGCATTGTTTTCCAGTGACACTCTCGTGCAAAGTAACTGATTGACCAGATCTAACTGTGCAATTAATTGCTCTAACTTGTTCAATATAACGCCTCCTCTTATGCTTTACTCTAGTATTCCTTGCGTATATAGAATTACCTTCAAGCATGACAAAATAAGCGTAAGTTAGTTGAAAGAAGAAAATTTTCGATAAAATTTTAGGTGTGAACATTCATCCTTAAAAATCATTATCTAATGAAAGGTGTGAAAATACCTCTGTTTCGTGCTTAAAATTATCTGTTATTTTGACGATTCGAGGTATTCGGAAGCTGGCGATTTTTCGACGCAAATGAAATTATTGTCTAACTGATAGAAGTAGAGAATAGCCACTAAAACATGGTAAACTAATGACTAGAAATGCAGTATAATAAAGGGTGAGCTAAATGGCAATTCGTTATCCAAACGGGAAATTGTATACCCCGAATCATTCTGCACAAAAAGCAGAGAAAAAAAGTAATAACAAAGATTTATCTTTTAGCAATCGCGGAAAGACGCTAGAAGATGAAATTAATGAAGCAAACGACTATTATATAAAAAGGCGGCTTGCAATCATTCATAAGAAACCTGTTCCTGTGCAAATCGTCAAAGTAGAGTACCCTTCACGTAGTGCTGCTGTTATTCGTGAGGCTTATTTCCGCACACCGTCTACAACCGACTATAATGGTGTTTGGAATGGGCATTATATTGATTTTGATGCAAAGGAAACTGCTTCCAAAACTAGTTTCCCTTTAAAAAATATTCATGAGCATCAAATGACACATATGCAGCAAGTGACGGAACAACATGGTGTGGCTTTTATTATCGTTCGCTTTTCAGCTCATGAACGATATTTTATTGTGCCATATGAAGTTTTACAAAAGGCCTGGCAAGCAATGGAAAATGGCAATCGTAAATCGATACCCTTGTCAACAATTGAACAAGAGGCATATGAAATTCCAACAAACTATTATCCACGTATCGATTATTTACCCATTATCCAACAACTAATCGACGCAAAATGCTACAGGTCTGAAAGTGAGGAGAAATAGAATGACTGAACGTCGTCGAACACGTGGAGAGCATCAAAAAGCTCTCGCTGAAAAAAATAAAAAGAACAAGAACAAAAAGAAACCTGCTTCCACCGCTAAAACTTGGTTTAAACGCATCTTCCTAACCCTATGTACCATTGTGGTGGTAGGTTTACTTGGAGGAGCTGGGTTATTTGCCTACTATGCTAGCACGGCACCAGAGCTTGATGAAGATTTATTGAAAGACCCTGTTTCTTCAGAGTTCTACGATAAAAACGGTGAGCTATTTGCAACAATCGGCGCTGAAAACCGTAAATATATAAAATATGAAGATATACCAGAAGATATGGTTAATGCGATTCTAGCAACGGAAGATGTACGCTTTTTCGAGCATCACGGGATGGATTTTTATCGTTTAGGCGGTGCCATCCTTGCCAACTTCCGTGATGGTTTCGGTGCACAAGGTGCATCTACGTTAACACAGCAAGTTGTTAAAAACTCATTTTTACAAAATGAGAAGAAATTAAAGCGTAAAGCACAGGAAGCATGGCTAGCCTTTCAATTAGAGCGTAAATATTCAAAAGAAGAAATTTTTGAAATGTACTTTAATAAAATGCTGATGTCTGGTCGTATTTATGGCTTTGGTACAGCAGCTCAATATTTCTATGGCAAAGAATTAAAAGATTTATCATTAGACGAAGAAGCATTATTAGCAGGATTAGTGCAACGACCGAATGCTTATAATCCATTAAAAAATCCTGAGCTGGCGAAAAAACGTCGTAATACGGTGCTAGGATTAATGCATCAACATGGCAAAATTTCTAAAGCTGAAATGGAAGAAGCACAGCAATTGGATGTGCAAGAAGGTCTTGCAGATGATACAACACGCCAATCATTTGCTGGCTCAAAATATGATGCCTTTCTTGATGTTGTGATTAATGAACTAGAAGAAAACGGCGATGGCACCGCTATGGCAGAGGGTATTAAGGTTTACACAACACTTGACCCAAATGCCCAAAAAATTGTAGAAAATACAATGAATGATGATAGCAATTTCCCAACAGAAGATATTCAGTCAGGTGTTGCTGTCATTGATACAAAAACAGGTGCCATTCAAGCGGTTGGTGGCGGTCGCCATTATGGGGCTATACGTGGCTGGAACTATGCCGAGGACTTAACAAATAATCAACCAGGTTCCACAATGAAGCCATTAATTGATTATGGTCCAGCCATTGAATATTTAAAATGGTCGACAGGTCAAACGCTGGTAGATGAACCAATTACTTACACAGGTACAAAACAGACGATCACTAACTGGGACGGTCGTTATATGGGGGCTATTACTGCTCGTAAAGCGCTTTATGCTTCACGTAACGTTCCTGCTGTCAAAACATTACAAGAGGTTGGAATTGAAAAAGCCAAGGAATTTGTAGGACGTTTAGGCATTAAAACAGATGATCTTTATGAATCGGATGCGATTGGTGGAGGTGCTATTACGATCTCCCCTATCCAAATGGCAGCTTCTTATGCAGCTTTCGGTAATAACGGGGTCTACACGGATCCACATTCGATTACAAAAATAGTCTATCGTGATGGCAAAACATCTAAAAACTACACACCTGAACCTAAAGTTGCGATGAGCGATTATACAGCTTATATGGTAACAGATATGCTGCGTGATGTAGTTGGTAATAAACCTGATGCATCGGGTACTGCTGCCAACGTACCTGGCTTAGATATTGCAGGTAAAACAGGTACAACCAACTACTCAGCAGAAGATTTTAGTAAATATAATTTACCAAATACAAGTGTGCCAGATTCATGGTTTGCTGGTTATACAACCAACTACTCCATTGCGATCTGGAGCGGCTATGAGAAACACTTCGATCCAATTACAACATGGGAAGAGCGTCGATTACCACAAAATTTATTTAAAACAATTATGCAAGAAATTTCAGCAAGCGTTGAAACAGCAAGCTTTAAAAAGCCAAGCACGGTTGTAGAGGCAACGATTGAAGTAGGCTCGAACCCTCTTCGTTTGGCGAGTGATTATACACCAAGTGAGTTACGTCAAACAGAACTATTTGTGCGTGGTAATGAGCCAACAGAGGTGTCTAGCGTCTACGAAGTACCATCATTATCAACACCTTACAATGTAACGGCTAGCTTAGACTTAGAGGGTCAGTCCATCAATATTTCTTGGGAGCATGATGCTATGCTTAATCCTGAAACAGATGAACCACTACCAACTTCATTTGAAATATCTGCTACTCGTGAAGGCGGAGGAAGTGTGGCCCTTGGTACAACAGATAGCAAAGGCTTAACGGTAAGCAATACGCTAGAAGAGGGTAATTACACCATCTCTGTTGTCGCTATTGTGGACGGTACGCGCAGTGAACCTGGCACAACCTCCTTCCAAATCGTCGGCACAACGGAGGAAGAACCAGATGTCGAAGAGCCAGAGGAAGTAGAGGAGCCAGATATTGAACTGCCAATAGACCCTGGTCAGGATGGCAGTGAAACCGATACAAATAATGGTGAAAATGGCGAGGGCAACAATAATAATAACAATAACAGTGGGGATATTAATGGTCCGATTGATCCTAATCAACAGCCGCCAACACCCCCTACTGAGCCGCTGAGCCCAACAGAAGAAGAACAAAGCACAGAATAATAAAAGCCGGAAAGCATATCCAAAAAATATGCTTTCCGGCTTTTTAAATTATCCGTCACTTTATGAATTCTATCCGTCAGCTACTCTTTTGTCGCTTGAATGCGTAAGCGTGCTGTGCGCTTTTTTGTCTCCTTAAATAGTTCATCTAGCTGACGATAACAAGCATATTGACCTGGCTTCGCTTTAATAAAGGCAAGCCGTTCAACCCCATTAATCGGTAATACCTCATCTCCTGCTGCTTGTACAAGCTGCTCAAACAGCCCGATGGCTTCTTCCATTAATGCTTTTGCTGTGCCGTCTCTAGCATCATGGGCTGCATGAATCGTTTCTTGCAAGGCTGTCCATTGGGCAAACCAAGCATCGACTTGATTCTTTGCTATTGCCGCGAAATTCACGCTTCCTTCACCAAGCCTTTCTTTAAACGCTTTTGTCCTTCACGACAATCATTTAGTAAAGGACAGACATGGCATCCAGGGTTTTGTGCCTTACAATGGTAACGGCCAAAGAAAATTAACTGATGATGCGTTTTGGACCATGCTACCATTGGTGTTTTTTTCATAATCGTTTCTTCCACCTCAAGCACGGAATCTTTCCAACGGCATAGCCCTAAACGCTTCGAGACACGCTCTACATGGGTATCGACTGCTAACGCTGGAATATCAAAGGCTACAGATAATACAACATTTGCTGTTTTACGCCCTACACCAGGTAATGTCACTAGCTCCTCTCTCGTTGCGGGAATTTCGCCATGGTATTCATCGAGCAAGCGTCTACATAAAGCCTGAATATTCTTCGCCTTATTGCGATAAAGACCAATAGAGCGAATATCCTGTTGCAATTCTTCCAATGGTACAGCTAAATAATCCTCAGGTGTTTTATATTTTTGAAATAGTGTTTTCGTTACTTTATTGACAAGCACATCTGTACATTGTGCCGACAATAATGTAGCAATCGTCAGCTCAAAGGCATTTTCATGCACAAGCTCACAATGTGCATTCGGGAACATTCGATCCATTTCCCCCAGGCAATGCTCCCACTGTTTTTTCGTTAACAAACTAGCTACCCCCTATTCTCTTTCTTCTAACCAGTTATAAAATGGTACTTTATTGGTTGATGGTGGTATCTCTTGCTGCGCTGTACGTGCTGGCGTTCTATTTAATGTTTGTTGCTTACGGAACTGCTCAGTTTGCTTTTGCGCAGCCTGAGGTGTTGTAATATTTTTCTTTTTCCACTCCAATAAAATGCGGTCAATATATCGAATGCTTAGCTTTTCTGCAAAGACCGCTTCCTTTAGTGCCTCCTTAATAAGCGCTGGACTATGCTTATCCTCATCAAGCCAAGAGCCTATTTTTTCAAGTTCTAAAGGAGATAACAGACGCCCCATTTCCTCTTCAAATAGTCGGAATAAATCTCCTTCCTCTTGTTGAAGTGTCACTGTAGATTTTTGCTGCTCTTTCATATCCATCATCTGCACAATTCGCTCCCATAGTGGATAAACTGCATATTTCTCATAGAGCCTACCACTGACATCCACATCGCGTATAATTTCGAGGAAGCCCTTTTGCATTAAACGCTGTAAACGTGAAGTAATATCATGATCAGACATTGTAAGACGATTTTTTAAATCACTTGGTGTTGGGAAATCATTCCCCTCCATATGAAAGGCTAATAAGTGCATGACAATTAACGCCTCTTCATCCTCCATATTTAACTCCTTATAAAACTGAAAAAAAAGTTGAGGAATCGAAATCATTCTCTGCTCAGTCCATGTACGGAGTCGATGATTATTTGCGTTCATAGTTCTCCAGACTCCTTCTTTAAGTAAGTAGAAAAGCCGCGTAGATTGTCCACTACGCGACTTTTAAATTGATTAGCTTATGGGTATAAGCGATTTAATAAACGTGGGAATGGAATTGTTTCACGGATATGCTCTGTACCTGAAATCCATGCCACTGTTCGCTCCAGTCCAAGGCCAAAGCCTGAATGTGGGACAGAACCCTGCTTGCGAAGCTCCAAATACCATGCATAAGCATCTAATGATAGGTGATGCTCTTCGAGACGTGATTTTAATAAATCATAGTCATGGATACGCTCAGAGCCACCAATAATTTCACCATAGCCCTCTGGTGCAATTAAATCAGCACATAATACAACATCATCACGATCTGGATGTGGTTGCATATAGAACGGTTTAATGCCTACTGGGTAGCAAGTAATAAATACTGGTTTATCAAATGTATTGGCAATCGCTGTTTCATGCGGCGCACCAAAATCATCGCCCCACTCAATATCGTCGAAACCTTGTTCATGTAAAAGCTTAATCGCATCATCATAAGAAATACGAGGGAACGGCGCTTTGATATTTTCAAGCGTCGATGTATCACGGCCAAGTCGCTCTAAATCTAATTGACAGTTTTTTAGCACAGACTGTACGATATGCTCGACATATTGCTCTTGTACTTCTAAATTTTCTTCAAATTCGACAAATGCCATTTCAGGCTCAATCATCCAAAACTCGATTAAATGGCGACGTGTTTTTGATTTTTCGGCACGGAATGTTGGGCCAAACGAAAATACTTTGCCTAATGCCATCGCAGCCGCTTCCATATAAAGCTGCCCTGATTGCGAAAGATAGGCATCTTCCTCAAAATATTTTGTATGGAATAGCTCAGATGTCCCTTCAGGTGCTGATCCTGTTAAAATTGGTGGATCCATTTTTGTAAAACCGTTGTTGTTGAAAAATTCGTATGTGGCACGAATAATTTCGTTACGGATTTTCATGATGGCATGTTGCTTACGAGAACGCAGCCATAAATGACGATTATCCATTAAAAATTCAGGACCATGCTCTTTTGGCGTAATCGGGAAATCTGTTGCTGCATGTAACACCTCAATGCCTGTAACAGCAAGCTCACAGCCAAAGCTTGAACGCTCGTCCGCTTTTACTTCGCCTGTAATATACATAGATGTTTCCTGCGTTATCCCTTTTGCTACTGCAAAAATATCCTCGCCTACTTCCTCTTTTACAACAACGCCCTGTACAAAGCCAGAGCCATCTCGTAGCTGTAAGAAAGCGATTTTGCCGCTTGAACGTTTATTCGCCAGCCAAGCACCAATTTTAACCGTTTCTCCGATATGCTGTGGCATATCTTTAATCATAATTTTCTTCATAGAAATCCTCCAAAGTCGATTAGAAGGATTAGTCTTGCCATTTTGATTTTACAAATGCATCAATACGACGGACTGCCTCTTCTAATAATTCTAAAGATGTAGCATAGGATAATCGCATTGTAGTTGGTGTGCCGAAACCAGAACCTGGAATCACTGCTACGTTTGCTTCTGTTAAAATATCCGCAGCAAATGCATCTACTGAATCATAGCCAGTATGCGCCATAGCTTCTGCTACGTCTGGTAATAAGTAGAATGCCCCCTGTGGCTTTAAGACACGGAAGCCAGGAATTGCACTTACCTGTGGATAAATTTTCTCGAGACGGGATTCAAATGCCTGACGCATTTCTTCTACGGCGTCTTGTGAACCATTGTACGCCTCCACAGTTGCATATTGGGCTGTTGTTGTCGCATTAGATGTAGAGTGCGATGCTAGGTCAGTCATTGCTTTAATAATAGCAGCATCTCCTGCTGCATAGCCAATACGCCAGCCTGTCATAGAGTGAGATTTTGCCACACCGTTTACAACGATTGTACGTGCTTTCACTGCATCAGAAAGCTGTGCAATTGAAAAATGCTCAATACCATTGTATACAAGCTTCTCATAAATTTCATCTGACACGATTAAAATATCTTTTTCTTGTGCAACAGCAGCGAGTTCTGCTAGCTCCTCACGAGAATAAATCATGCCTGATGGATTGCTAGGGGAATTAATAATCACGGCCTTTGTTTTCTCTGTAATAGCCGCACGTAGCTGGTCGGCTGTAATTTTATAGTCCTGCTCACGTGATCCCTCTACATATACAGGTACACCACCTGCTAGCTTTACTTGCTCAGGATAAGAGACCCAGTAAGGAATTGGAATAATGACTTCATCACCATCATTTAAAATAACTTGGAATAGTGTGTATAGAATATGCTTTGCCCCTACACCAACGATCACTTCATTTGGTTGATAGGCAAGGCTATTATCACGTTGAAGCTTATCAATAATGGCTTGTTTTAAAACTGGAAGCCCGCCTGCAGGTGTATATTTTGTATAACCCTTTTCCATTGATTCAGTGGCTGCATGTAAAATATTTTGAGGTGTATTAAAGTCTGGTTCACCAGCGCCTAGACCGATTACGTCAATACCTTGCTCTTTCAATGCTTTTGCTTTTGCAGTAATGGCTAATGTTGAAGATGGTGTTAAAGTTTTTACTCGGTTTGCTAATACATTTTTCATTCGAAATCTACTCCTCTTATAAATTCGTTATACGTTTCCACCAATCGCCATCCTTAAACAGAATATAGACATAGTTGAGCTGATCATGACTATTTAGATAGGTAATTTCCCAAACTGGACCAGGCTCCTCATAGCCTAATTTCATGTGGAGGACTTTTTGTACATTTCCTTCATTTTTAAAAACCGCTAATGCTTGCTTCTCCGTAATGCCATCTTCTAATAACACTTCCTGAATAGAATCCTCATCCAGATTCGTTGGGACAAAGACAGCTTTTTTATCACCATGTTCGTCTACCCCGAACACAGTAACATACGAATGTTTACCATTATATGTGTAGGACTCCGATACAACTGCGAGAGCTTTGGCCTCAAGTGCCAGCTGTTTCGCCTGCTCTTCAATTGAACGAAATGGAGCCTCGGCTTTCCAGATTACTAAAACGCTAATGACCAGTGACAACGAAACAATAAAGACAGAAATGAAAATCAACCAGTTTTTCATACAATCACCTTATGTCTCCGGTCAAGCTGATTTTGCATAACATATAGTCGCTGTTTGAGTGTATGCATAGCTGCGGTACCATTCATTTTGCTTTTCATTTTGTCAACCTGCTTTCTTTCCTCATACCACAATATTATACAACAATTTTGTATAGTCGTGTTTCTTAATTTCATAGAATATCGACGATTGAATTAGCTATACGTTTATAGAAGCTCTTCTATTACATAGTTTGCACGACCATTTTCTTTCGCTTGATATAAACAGTGATCTGCCTGCTTAAATAAATCCTTATAATGATAATTTTTTTGATTGTTAACACAGACCCCCATACTTACCTTTAATGGATAGGACTGCTGTGCCTCCTTTACTGTTAATGACAGTAAATAGCCATGTATATTTTGCACAAGTGTTTTGATATAGTCCTTTTGAGCATGCTTTAAACAAACAATAAACTCATCCCCACCATAGCGAATAATTCTCACATCTTCCTCACATAAAAATGTTTTTAGACCATCTGCCACAAGCTGCAAAGCCATATCTCCAAACAAATGACCGTGTCTATCATTAAACTTTTTAAAGTAATCAATATCCAAAACGATCATACCTACATAGAACTGTATTGTTTTAGCTCGATTTAACCATTGCTGTAGGTGATAATCTAAAAAATAACGATTGAACACACCTGTTAATGGATCATAATATGCCCTTTTCTCCAGCTTCTCTTTTTGACGTTTAAATTCTAAATTCATCACTTGCTGTAGTAAATGATCGACATTCATTTTTTCGGTAAGCTCAATATAGTTCCGTTGTACATCAAAAATTTCATCTCGCCAATTTAATTGATACAAAACATCTAACAGTAGACGCATTACCTTTTTGATAAGTTGCTTATCTCCATAAGATTGGGCAAGGGCGATGGCTTGTTTATAATAGCCTATTGCCTCCTCCAGCCTATGCTGCTTTTCATATAAAAAACCATAACCAAATAAAGCCGCTACTTTTTCACGTTTATGATTGTGAATAATATTGGAGGTTAATGTGTGATCTAACAACGTCTGGCCTGTGTTAAAATCTCCCTCTAAAATATAAACATCGGCTAAATTATTATTAATCCGAATATCTTGTAATGTGGCTAAATCAGGCAGTATATTCGATAACTGCTCATTATACGCTCTTGCTTGCAATCCCGCTTGAAGTGCCTCCTTTAAACAGCCCTTCTCTACCTCCAAATAGCATAAATTATTATGACATCTTACAAGCATCACTAGATCCTGTAATTCCTGTGCATAGACAATGGATTTTTTTGTCATTTCCACTGTTTTTTCTCTTATACCCACTAAATCATAGATTAATGACATGACTAAATAGTAATGCATAAAATTTTTACTAGAGCCATGTTTTTGACAAATTGCTCCATATTCATGCATAAGGCTCACCATTGTCGATGTATCTCCTAACGAATGATAAATTAATATTTTTTGATAATATAAATCTAGCATATATGGATAATTTTTTCTTTCTACTGCCACTAAAAGTCCTTGGTCTGCTAATTTTAGTGCTTTTGGTAAATATCCCTGTGTGCGCATTTCCATAATTGTTTTAGTTAATTCCTCTAATGTTAATTCCACCATCTCACCACATCTCTAAACCCCTATATCATTTAATTATTAAGTATATTGCTAGCCTATCCGACTTTTTCACAATATCCCATCTATTACCTATAACTTTTGTTACAGGTCTATATTCTTATATCGGTTTATCTATTAGCTAAATGATCTCTTTTCAATAAAAATTTCGCAATTGCTCAAATTTTTAAGACTTTCTCCATTTTTGTCCCCGTTATCTATTGCATTTACCCATATGATGGGTTAATTAGCTACTTTAAGTAAGGATGTGTTATGTTGAGTACACCCATTAACCCTGCTGATCCAGCAACAATTCCTAAATTTGTGGATGAATTACCTAAGCCTGTTGTCGCTAAGCCAAAAAGGTCTAATTATTATGAACTGGTAATGATGGAGAGTGAGCATCGTTTTCATAAGCATTTTCCATTATCCGTTATTTGGGGCTACAATGGCCTTTATCCAGGGCCAACTATTGAAGCCGCGAAGGACCAAACCACTTATGTAAAATATAAAAATCAACTCCCTTTACACCACTTCTTACCAGTCGATTTTTCGTTGCATGCTGCTAATGATTCACAAGAAGTAAGAACGGTCACGCATTTACATGGCGCTAAGGTGGATTGGGAAAGCGATGGGCATCCAGAGGCTTGGTATACGAGAGATTATCGGCACACTGGACCAAAATTCAACAAGGAAATACATGAGTATACCAATCACCAACCTGCCACTACCATGTGGTATCACGACCATGCAATGGCATTAACTCGTTTAAATGTATATGCAGGCTTGGCTGGCTTTTATCTATTAAGAGACGCGCTTGAGGAACGCTCCCATTTACCCTGCGGCGACTACGAATATCCCATACTCATTCAGGATAAATCTTTTCATGAAGATGGCTCCTTATTTTATCCTGATGAACCACCCTTCCCTGTAGATGTTCATCCATCCATTACGCCTGGATTTGTTGGCAATACCATTGTTGTCAATGGCAAGCTCTGGCCCTATCTAAACGTAGAGCCACGTAAGTATAGATTTCGTTTTCTCAATGGCTCCAATCGCCGAGGCTATATTCTTAACCTTTCAAATGGTCAGCCAATGATTCAAATTGGTACAGATGGTGGTTTTTTAGCTGCACCTCAAGAAATTCAGGCTGTGGAGCTATTGCCTGCTGAACGCACTGATATAATTATTGATTTTTCAAATTGCGAGGGGCAGGACATTACCTTACTCAATACAGATACAGATTTTATGGATGAACATACAAATGTCATTATGCAGTTTAGAGTCATCGTGCCTTTAAAAGGCGAAGATACCAGTGAAATTCCAGAGAGACTAGCGGTTACGATGGATTTGCACCCATATCATGCCCATATCGAAAGACAGCTACCATTAACCGCAACAACCGATGAATTTGGGCGGCCCATGCTGTTATTGGATAATCGCATGTACCATGATCCTGTCACGGAAAAACCAGCCTTAGACAGTATTGAAATATGGAGTTTTATCAATGCCACACCGTTTATCCATCCGATGCATATACATCTTGTACAATTTAAAATTTTAGAACGAAGACCCTTTGATGTAGAACTCTATGAAAATGAAGGAAAGCTGGTATTTACAGGACCACCAGAAGGACCACGTGACTATGAGCGTGGCTGGAAAGATACGGTTAAAGCCGATGCTGGTAAGGTTACAAAAATTATTATGCATTGGAAGGATCATAGCGGTCATTATATGTGGCACTGCCATTTCCTAGAGCATGAAGACCATGATATGATGCGCCCTATTCTTGTAATAAAGGATGTTCATGCCGTTCAACAGCCACATGCAACAAGCACACAGCAGCCAGCTCAACAAGAAGCTGTTGCCCATAAGCCGCCCGTTAAAGAAGAAGTGATACAGGATTCTAGCGTTATGCATACCGGCAATAATGCACTGAATATCCCTCCACTTCTTCTACCATCACAGCCCTCTTCTCCTAAAGCAACAAGAATAGACGTTTTAAATAATAAAAAAAGCTATTGAGATGTAAAATGTACCCTTTGTAAAGGACATTTTGAAAAAAAAGCAAGGTTACTTGTTGAAGCTGCTGTCTGTATTTTGCAGGCGGCAGCTTCTTCAAATTCCATTGCCCACAATAATGATTGTAGTACATCATATAACTCTTAATTTCTCGTTTTACGTCTTCTAGTGTTTCGCAATCTTTGATAGTGGTTTCATCTTTTAAATGCCTAAAGAATGATTCTTGTGGCGCATTATCCCAACAGTTTCCTCGACGTGACATGGACTGTCCTAATCCCATTTTCTTCACGAATGCTTGTTAAGTTGGACTTGTATAATGGAATCTTTGATCTGAATGGATAAAGGCATTTGCTGCTAAATGTTTATATTTTTTTCATTTCTTCAGCGTATTGAGCGCGATATCCAATGACAATGAATCGGACACTTCATACGCTAGAATTTCGTTCGTTTCGGCATCTTTAAAAGAACTTGGCAATAAAGTTTTCGTTTCTCGCCAAATTCATTTAAAAATATAGATTAGAAAATATATTGATTACCACTAGCGTCGCATAAACAAAGTCTGAATTTTCAGTTTTGGTTTTTCCCGATTTTAATGAAAAATCGAAAACACTAAAACCGAGGTAGTAAACATCCATTTTTTTACTATAACCTTTGACGAGTGCAACAGAGACTAGAAAGCTTTATGGGACGCTATTTTCTTGGATTTTGCGTAACCAAATGTGTGCGGATTTCCATAAAGCAGCTTTTAAATACCGACTAATTTGTAAGTAGGTTCGCTTACTTTTCGTGTTCAACTGGGCCAGTACATTCAAACAGTATACAATCATCGCGATGTAAACTTGGTTATGCACAGCTTGCTCGCTCTGCCCGTAAAACTTTTTGATATTCAAATGTTGTTTCATCCATTTGAAAAACAATTCGATTGCCCAGCGTGATTTGTATAGTTCAGCGATTTCATCTGCACTTAAATCAAATCGATTCGTGAGTAATTGTAACTCGTTTCCTTTTGTATCCAGTACTTTTATCAAACGAAACACATTCTCAGGTCGATTTTGCGTCGTTCCGATGACGACCATTTCATCGGATAAAACCGGTGAATTTTCCGCTAACTCAAATGGTTCAATCAGGCGTATAACCGCATTTTTTCTCAAACGAGAGACGAAGAAGTAGCCTTCATCTGTCATGCGATCGAACCGTTCATAATCCAAATAGCCACGGTCAAACACATACATGCATTCTTTGTCATCAACGAGTACTTCAAGCTGACCGCGATCATGTTCAACCGCGTTTGTAAGCACCGCTTTGTCTGGATAGGAACAACCTTTTTCCATAAAGACAAGGCGCAAATGAAGTTTGATTCCAGATTTGGTTTTACGAAATTTTGCCCATCTATGATTATTCAGGTTCAATGGTAAAGTGCTTGAATCAATGATTTTCGGTGGAGTCGTCATTTTTCGTCTATTTTGAAAATCTGTCTTTTCATGAATTTGTGCAACTAAGTCTAGAAAAATCGTTTGAAAAAACTCAGTCGGAATTTGATTCAGTCGTCTACCTAATTGAGAGAAACTGATCGAATTGAGGTTCGTTGCGTTCTGCAATTCTTCCGAAAAGACACAATCACTTAATGCCCGCAAACTCTCCGTTTCGTGGAGTTGTGCAAATAGTAATAATCTCATAAATGAAGCCATATGAAGCTTCTTTGTATAGTAATTTAATCGGGAGGCTTTCACCAGTTCTTCAACTAAGTCAGTCGAAATAGGTGAAAACCATTGTTCAAATGATGTTTTTCGTGTAAACTTATCCATGCGATGTCCTTTATTTTGGATTTGGATAGGTACCTACCACCAAACCATTATAAAGGCTTTTTTTATGCGATTGATAAGTTACAGAAAATTCTAATTATAATAGTAGGCTTAATTATTTTAATGCGACGCTAGTGATTGATTACATTTAATCAATCTTCGACAACCAATGGCTATTTATAGTAAATCAATCCTTTGTTTTACCATCTATTTGTGATACAGTTCGCCCTAGTTAATATAAAACTATTTATAATATAGTTAATAAATAGACCTTAAATGAATACAGCCGCATTTCTTAAAGAAACGCGCCCGATTGTTGAATATCATAGTTTAAATCTTATTCAAGTTAAGCATCAGTTACTTTAAGTACATTCCTTCCCAATCTAACATATAAAATTACATAATCTGAGCATAGATAATAATATCGTTTAATTTCGAAAGGAGAATAGATCATAATCTCCCCATATACTACTTTATGCTTTCCTGTAATTTTGGCACTAACGATTTATAATTTATCCAAAAATCTTGTATTGATACAGTTAAAAAATAAGGGATACTCACAGATTTCCCTATTACATATTCATCAAAAATCAAAGTAATATGTAGATATTTTTGAGGCTTTCTTCCGCTTTGTTTAAGTCCATTAGATAAATCATTGTATAAGTTTTGTGCCTTATCGCCAACAGAGCGTTCCACTGAAAATTGCCCTGCTAAGCTTCTCCACCATACTGAAAATGCTTTATAAATCTCGTTGAAATGCTTTGACGTATCACGCTCAAACAACGTTTCATAAAACAACCGCTTTTCATTGTAAAATATCTCCACATCATTA
Organism: Lysinibacillus macroides; assembly: GCF_001281525.1. GTDB lineage: Bacteria > Bacillota > Bacilli > Bacillales_A > Planococcaceae > Lysinibacillus > Lysinibacillus macroides. The sequence continues at coordinate 408,522 of NZ_LGCI01000010.1, forward strand.
CTCTCTTTTTCACATAATCTTACTAGAAGTTCATTCCATAAATCTTGGAATTTTTCTTCAAATGTTTCTATAAAAGGTGATGCACTTTGCATAAAAGGATATTTCAAATTGTCATCGTCCAACTTTTCATTTAAGTAAAGATTTTGAAGGTAAATCATAAAATTTAATACATACGTTGCATCTAATTGAATAAGCAATGACTTCTCCATAATCGTCCCCCCTCTATAAATATTAATATATTAACGGATTAGAATGTGTTCCTATCCTTAATAACAAGTATTTCAAATCCCTACATTTTTTACAACCACTTTATTCCACAATCTGACCTATTTGTTGAATATCATAGTGGCTATTTTAAATTTTTTAACAAAAGCAGAAGTATGAAAAGAAGATTTTTACAAAGTGTATACTTGTTATGCAAACTATTGATAACAACATGTTATAGGTTGTTAGAATTTAAAATATAGGAAAGTGGGATTTTATGATTATTGGTTATGCACGTTTGAGTTTGAAAGAATAAAATTTAGAGAGACAAATTAAAGAATTAAATGATTTCGGTTGTAAACGAATTTTTACAGAAAAAGAATCAGCAAAAAATTTCGAGCGTCCAGTTTATCAGGACGTAAAAGAAAAGCTGCGATTTGGTGATTTATTTATTGTTCAAGATTTACCTCGATTCGGACGTAATAAAGAAGAGATAAAAAAGGAATGGGAATAGTTTATAGAAAATGAGAAAGATATTGCAGTAATAAACATGCCTATTTTGAATACAAGAAATTATTCAAATTTAGAAGATATAATGAAACTTGTGAATGACATTGTTCTTAATCTATTCTATTATCTTGGATGGTTGAAGAAGAACGAAAGCGTATACGACAAGCACAAACAGAAGGGATACGTATTGCAAGAGCTAATGGTAAATATAAAGACAGACCGATTAAATATAGTCCTAATGCAAAAGGGGCTTATAAAGTTATTTACGATCACCTCTGTTGATTAACTAATTTTTACCACCAAAAACTAATAAAAAAGAGAGATTCCATGTAAAATGTAAGTTACCACACCAACATTTACAAGGAGGAATCTCTCATGGTTAAGAATACCGCGATTTTCACACTACTTCAAAACTTTATTTCACAGGAAGAAATCAATGGGATTCTAGCTGAGTTTCAGTTTAAAGATACGGCGCGTAAATGTGATGTACCAACACTTTTAAACTACTTGGTTGGCGCTGCTATATTCGAATGGAAAAGCTTGCGTTACGCTTCAGATGTGGCGACGGAGAAAGGCTTGAAATCAGTAGACTATTCTACGCTGTCCAAACGTTTAGGCGAACTAAATTATCTGATTGTTGAACGAATTATCGGCCGATTAAATCGATCAACGAGACGTTCACTTAAGCTTGAAAAAGAACTACTGGCAATTGATTCAACAACGATGACGGTCGGAAAAAATCGTTTACCATGGGCGCTGTATCATGGCGAACGTTCAGGTATTAAATTGCACGTCAGCTTTACAAATAACACAGGGATGCCTCTTCAAATCGTTGAAACAACAGGTTTGAAACACGATGGTCCTGTCGGTGTTGAACTCGAAAATAAGCGATTTATTTTAGTAGCGGATCGGGCCTATTTTTCAATGGATAAAGTCGATCGGTATGTGAAAACAAAGCAAGGTTTTGTCATCCGTTTAAAGGGTAATATCCAGTTAAACCGCAAAAAATCGTTAAAAAGGGCTACTGTTGAAGGGTCCAATATCGTTGCTGATTTCACATGTACACTTGGCTCGGCGCAAAAACAAACAAAGGAACGTCACCGTGTTATTGAGTTTACGGATTATGAAGGCGCCATTGTACGGGTTGTCACGAATCTTCGTGAGGGAATGGCGGAAGAAATCGCTGGCATGTATAAAGAACGTTGGGCAATTGAATCCTTTTTTCGCTGGATTAAACAGAATTTAAATGTGCCTGTGTTATTTGGTACGACGAAAAATGCGGTATTTAATCAGCTATTTGCGGCTTTAATTGCCTATGTATTATTAAAGTTTTTGCATACAGAAGGACACAAGAAAAATAACTGTAAACGCCTATCTTTCGCTGGTTTTACACGCCAGCTTCTTTGCGCTACTCTGTCAATTGAATGGCGTATTGGCATCAAAGAAATACTCGCATTTCATGGGGAACTGACGCAAATAAATACTGGTTGATTTTGGTTAATCAACACGTGTGATTTACGATCAAATAATTGAAAGACTAGATAAAAATGAATCTGTACAAGATATTAGTCGTTATACTGGCGTTTCAATGGCAACTATCTATAAAATGAAAAAGAAAAAACAAACTATTTAATAATATAGCTTGTTATCTTTTATATTCTATTCTATTTACACGTTGGATTTATTGGTATATAATAACTAATATGTTATATATATCTAATTAAAGGGGCATTGGCAAGTATTTTTAGTTTTTCACCTCTTAGTTCAAGTTAAAAATATTCTTTATAAGTATTAAAATTCAATTTAAGGGATGGTTAAAAGTGAGGAAATATTTTAAAGTTTTGTTAGCATTTAGTGTTATTTTTATTATAGGGATTTTCAATTTTAATATAGGCTATGCTCAAGCAGAAGAACAAATTTCAGACAATATAGACAATACTTTTGAAATGTATGAATTAAAGAACACTGAAGAAGACAACAATATCATAACACCGTTTGCTACTTTTTGGGGTAACAGTGGAACAGCGGAAATTAATTATATGCCGACTGCAAGAGCCTTCGCTTGGTCTTTAAATATACCCGGTACATCAGGAAAATTTTTATCTTTTACTTGTAGAGCTGATATTTATACTCAGTCTACTGGTGCTTTTAAAGGGTCAATGTATTTTTCAGGAGGGGGGACTGGTTTTAGCATATCTGGTCTTGCTGATATAAATGGCGTTTCTTTGACAAAAGGTGTTAGTTACCTTGCAAGATTTACAGGAGAAGCAGTAGAATCCCCTTCTTTAAAAGTACACTATCTAAGTCCTTTAGCATATAGCAACGGAGTAGCTTTTATGTACTAGTAATAACTTCTGCTTGAACTATAAATAATAATATTATAATCTTTGAAGAGTGAACTGATCCCTATCAAGTAGACAGTGGAAATAATAAAAATGCTTTAAGCGGCTTGAGACCTGTATTCTAGGGGACTCAAGCCGTTTAATGTTTCTTAGTAACGTTCATTATGGTAGAACTCTATGTATTTATCAATGGCGTCCTTTAACGATTCATATGACTCATATTTATGTAAATAATACTTCTCTACTTTTAACGTTCCCCAAAATGCTTCAATCGGTCCATTATCGATACAGCGACCTACTCTCGACATACGATGTGTTATGTATGCTTTTTCCAGGATTCGCTTAAATTTTTTAGATGTATATTGATAACCACGATCGCTATGTAAAAGCGGGAATTCATCCTCTTTTAATGCTCGAATAGCCGATCTTACTGTCTTAAAGACAAGGTCGTTATTATTGGATTGCCCTAATACATAACTTACAATAGATTTATCGTACAGATCGATAATGGCACTTAAATAGACCTTTTTCACGTTCCCATACTTAAATTCTGTAACGTCTGTACACCGTTTTTGATTCGGTTTTTCCGCTGTGAATTCGCGTTGTAAAATATTCCCTTCTACATAATCCGACTTTACCTTACGATAACGCTTTGGTCTACATCGAATAACCGCCTCCAAACCACAAATTTGCATTAGGCGATAAATTCGTTTCTTATTCACTTTCTTCAAGCCTCCTTTTTCATGCTGGCGATTAATCGTCATGGCGATACCCGTAGATGCCACCCACTTGCGTATATAAATGTTGAATGGATACCGTTAGTTGTTGGTTTTCGACTTCACGTGCTCCTGGCTGACGTTTAAGCCATTTATAGTAAGATGCATGTGATACATCTGCAATTTCACACAATAATACAATCGAGAAATTCTTCTTCTCCGCTAATTCTTGAATCGTGATATAGCGGCTCTGAATTCGAATCTTACTTAACGACGCCTCCTTTCGAGTTCCCCTAACTTTTTTAATAGTAAATTCTCTGCACATAATCGTTCATTTTCGCGCTCCATCTGTTGAATTTTTAAGCGCAGTTCGTCCTCGGGTTTCCGTTCTTCTACGGTTGTTTTTCTTCCTTTAGTCATCCTTTTACTCAATCCTTTTCCTGAATCGTTTAATTCACTATGACTAGCATAGATTTTCAACCACTTTTTGAACACTGATAAACTACTAATCCCATATTTAGCTAGGATATCGAATATTTCTATGTTAAATAATCTTCCACAGCACGCTGCTTCAATTCTTCTGAGTACACCTTATTTTTCTTAGGGCGTACTAAAGCTTCTACTTCACCGTATTTATAAAGAGCACGCCATATTTGTAGGGTTATCATATTAACAGAAATAATCCTACAGATTTCTTGACGTGTATGACGACATTCCTCTAAATATTAAAGTGCTAAGATTTTAACATCTGGTGAAAATGATTTTTTAGGTATAAAAAACTCCCCATTTAATAAACAGATTTTAATTTTCAATCTGTCTACCTAATAGGAAGCATATCAATGATCACCATTCTCTCAATAGCTTTTTTTACTAATCGTTTGCCATTTCATATTCAGTTCATAAAGTCATGCTATAGTAAAACCCATAGAAGTAAAACATATTGTTTTACGATCATAAAGGAGGCATATTTCTTTGCAAGAGATAGCAAAAGATACAACGAAAAAACGGGATTGGCAACGCTTTATCCAGTTAGTCAAACAGGCGGAGCCACCTATTTGGCTACTCGTCATTGCTTTAGTGATGAGTTTAGCAACAACGGGCGTCGGCTTTATCGTACCGTTATTTACAAAACAATTAGTAGATGGCTTTTCCTTAGCATCCCTTAATTATTGGCAAATAGTAATACTTGGTGTTGCCTTTATTGCACAGGCTATAGCTAGTGGCTTATCTATTTACTATTTAAATCGAGTTGGACATCATGTTGTGGCAAAATTACGTGACCAGCTATGGCGAAAGCTGTTGCATTTACCAATCCCCTATTATGATGAACATGATACTGGTGAAACATTGAGCCGTGTTACGAATGACACGGCCGTTGTGAAAGAGCTTATAACAGAGCATTTAGCAAACTGTTTATCTGGCGTTATCTCCATAATAGGTTCTATTATCATTCTTCTATTTTTAGATTGGAAAATGACATTAGTCATGCTGATTGCCGTACCACTGGCTATGGTGATCTTAATGTTGTTAGGGCGACGCATGTTTGTGATTTCAAAAGGAATGCAAGATGAAACAGCAAAATTTACGTCTGTATTAAATCAAGTTTTACCTGAAACGCGCCTAGTCAAGGCTTCAAATGCTGAGCAAATTGAATATGAGCATGGAAAAAAGGGCATTACGAATCTCTTTACATTTGGCTTAAAAGAAGCAAAAATTCATGCACTGATTTCCCCGCTGATTTCATTCGTTCTGATGTCTGTGCTTGTAGCTATTATTGGCTATGGTGGTGTCCGTGTTTCCTCTGGAGAGCTGACGGCTGGCGATATGGTAGCATTTATTTTATATTTAATCCAAATCATTATGCCGATGACACAATTGACGATGTTCTTTACCCAACTCCAAAAAGCAATGGGGGCTACAGAACGAATTAGTGCATTACTTGAATACGAGGAAGAACATATTGAAGAAGGCTTAACTGTAGAAAAAGTAGACCAACCCATTTATGTTAAAAATGTTGACTTTTCTTATGGTGAAGAGCCTATTTTATCCGATATTAACTTCACAATTGAGCCAGGCAAAGTAACAGCCATCGTAGGACCAAGTGGTGGCGGTAAAACAACCACATTTTCTTTGCTAGAACGATACTATCAGCCTACGAACGGCAGTATCACACTAGGAGATACACCAATCGAAACTTTCTCACTCCACTCTTGGCGCAGTCAAATCGGCTATGTGGCGCAGGAAAGTGCCCTGCTATCAGGTACGATTCGAGAAAATATTTGCTATGGTATAGACCGTAAAGTGCAAGATGATGAACTAGAAAAAGTGGCTAAAATGGCCTATGCAGATCAATTTATTAATGAGCTTCCAGACAAGTTTGACACAGAAGTTGGAGAACGAGGCATCAAGCTTTCAGGTGGACAACGTCAGCGTATCTCTATTGCAAGGGCGCTGTTACGTAATCCGCAAATATTAATGCTGGATGAAGCCACATCGAGCTTAGATAGTAAATCAGAAATTTATGTACAAAAAGCATTAGACAACTTAATGCAAGGGCGCACAACATTAGTCATTGCGCACCGTTTATCGACAGTGGTAGATGCCGATCAAATATTATTTATTGAGAAAGGGCATATTACTGGCTGTGGCACACACGAAACACTCTTTGAAACACATGCTATGTATCGTGAGTTTGCCATGCAGCAATTACGCATTAAAGACGTTGAATAAAGGGGTTTGTTGAAATGACAAAACTATTAGTGGTGGATGATGATGCACATATTCGAGAATTGGTAAAAGTGTTTCTGCAAAATGAGGGCTTAGAGGTGATAGAGGCTATCGATGGTGTTGATGCACTGTCCAAATTAGACACTGAAAAAGTCGATATGGTCGTGATGGATATTATGATGCCTAACATGGATGGCTGGGCATTGTGTGAGGAGATACGTTCATTCAATACAAATTTACCGATCCTTATGCTAACAGCTAAAGGCGAAACCTCTCAAAAAATCAAAGGCTTTCATTTAGGGACAGATGATTACCTTGTGAAGCCATTTGAGCCTGCCGAGCTAATTGTGCGTGTTAAGTCGATCTTAAAAAGATATCGTATTTCCCTTTCTCAAGTTGTAGAGGCCGGTAATGTTAAACTAAATCGCCTTACACACGAAGTGGCAATGAACGGCGAGACGATTCTGCTTCGTTTGAAGGAGTTCGAGCTATTATTTACACTTGCAAGCTATGTCGGCAAAACCTTTTCCCGTGAACAGTTGATCGAAGAAATCTGGGGCTACGACTATGAGGGAGATGAACGAACAGTTGATGTCCATATCAAAAGAATACGAGAACGCTTTCCACAGGAGACAAGCGGCTTTGTCATTCGCACCATTCGTGGTCTTGGTTACCGCTTGGAACTAAGCACATGAGAAAACGAAGATTCATGTTAAGATTAGCGATGGTCTTTTGCCTGTTTCTGATTGCAAACACCGTTTTCGCTTTTATTTCCTATCATGTAACTTCATGGCTGTATGGACGGTTAGGGACTGAGCCTCATGGATTTTGGCTACAACTAGGTACAGTGATTGGTGTGTTTGCACTTTTTGCCTGTTCAGCTGCCATTATCTTTTTAATCGGACTAAATCGACAACGCAACTATTGGGATACGATTGTAGATGCATTAAGCCGCATGGCAAAAGGTGATTTTGATGTTCAGTTGGATCTGAGGGCAGATGAGGAGGATCAATTTGGGCAATTGATTCATGGTATTAATCATATGGCCGTTGAGTTAGGTGAACTGGAAAGAATGCGTCAGGAGTTCATTTCCAACGTCTCCCATGAAATTCAATCACCTTTAACATCTATTAATGGCTTTGCAAAGGCACTGAAGAATATTAATCTACCTGAAGAAAAGCGACAGCATTATTTAGACATAATTGAATTAGAAAGTAATCGATTATCAAAAATTAGCGACAACTTACTCAAGCTCACTTCCTTAGAATCGCAGCATCATCCATTTGAGCCTACAAATTATCGACTCAATAAACAATTACGCAATGTGGTGCTGGCACTTGAACCGAATTGGTTAGCCAAACAAATTGACTTCGATCTCGATCTTGATAACCTGAGCATCACTGCAGATGAGGATTTGCTAAATCAAGTCTGGATGAATTTGCTGACAAACAGTATTAAGTTTACACCTACCAATGGAACCATCACATTATCTATGAAAAAGCAATTCGACACGATAACCGTGATGGTTCAAGATACTGGCATTGGCTTAACCGAAGAACAACAAAAGCATATTTTTGAAAGATTTTATAAGGCCGATCAATCGCGAACTGCTGGAAATGGCGGTAGCGGATTAGGGCTGGCCATTGTCAAAAAAATAATTGATATGCATCAAGGAACCATTGCTGTAGAGAGCAAAATAGCTGAATATACAAAATTTTTGATTACTGTACCCATCGACAGTACGCCAACTCGTGCAAACGACTAAAACCGTCTGCACGAGTTATTTTTTCTAGTAAGCTACTTTGCTAAAGTATCGATATACTTTATTTAGTTTTTGCTTTTGCTTCCCTCTTTTGCTTTCCATGTTACCAAACTCAAAAAACTTCACTTTTTTCATCCCAACAAACTTAAACAACGCTCTCTTCATCAAAATTTTATGTGCATTGTTCAACCATAAAAATGGATAATTGGTTGGTCCCTTCATCGTGGATACACAGACTACAGACTTCCCTTTTAAAAGACCCTCTGGAAATAACCCCTTTGTATCTCGATAAGCAAAGTTTGCCGCAAATAATTGGTCAATATACCCTAACAGCATGGCTGGCGGTCTCCCCCACCAGATTGGATAAACAAATACAAGTTGATCTGCCCAAGAGAGCTGTTGACGGTATTTTTCCATTTTCGGATCCCGATACATATCACGACGTCGTTTATGTTCATGGAAAATTAAGCGTGGATCGAACTGTTCTTCATATAAATCTAGTATCTGAATCTCCTCGATGGCAGGATTTTCTCGACACCCCTTTATCACTTCTTGTAAAAAAGCATAATTTAAACTTTTATGGTTGGGATATGTATAAACAATTAACGTTTTCAATGTGTGCCTCCTCATTACTTATCATTTGATAACAAAATAATAGTTCACTTCATTTTAGTTGTCAAATGATAATTGTTTTAGGACAAGTTATTTGTTATCTTGACAGTAAGAGGTGATCCCATTGAATAAAAGCGCTTTATTTCATCAGTTTGTAGCATTTACAGCTACAATCCATCAAGTGACACATGATCTCACACAAAATATTACCGCTGCGAATATCACACCGCTACAATATAAAATTCTTGAATATATTAAAGTAAGCCAACCCGTCACACCAACCGAAATCAGTGAATGTCAGCATATGTCCTTACCCAATACAAGCCGTGAACTACGGAAATTGCAGGAACGGCAGCTAATCCAAAAATTTAGCGACACAGCCGACCGCAGAAAGCAGTATGTCCGTTTGTCCAAAGAAGGTGAAAAAATGATGGAGGAGGCATTTGCCTGTATCGAAGAACGCTTTCTACAGCTTATCCAACACGCAACACAGGATGATCTAAAGGACATCCAGCATGCTCTAGCCATTTTAGAGGAAAAGGTTTTACGCCAAAATGGCTAAGACCATGCTGCTTTTGGGGTGTGGTGATCGCTACTATTGGAGAAGCAGGGGGCGAGATCTTTTTTGACTGAAATTGCGCTTTCTTAGGTTTGAAGTGCTCGCTTCTGATTCAAAGCCGTTCTTTCCTTGGCTTGAAGCGCTCTCTTTTACTTCAAACTTCTGAACCAAAAGTTGCTCATTCTTCTTGGAATTATTCGTCTTTCATGCAAAAAGGTTAGTCATAACTTGAAATGAATTATTAAAAAATCTTTATCAGCATACCCGTGTCACTCACCCGAGATTCGTAACCACTTTGTCTTTTCTTTAATAGTATAAAGGTGAGTAGAAGGAGGAGTCTTAAGTGGAAGTAGTAGTGTTTGATCGGGAGTGGATTGAGGAACAGTTTGAAACACTTCCATTATGGCAACAGTCAGCCTATACTGATTTTGCTGCCACGATTGCAGATGAAGCGAATACGTTTCCGTGTATACCAGCAAGAATGGGCTTTTTATCAAACCATTTGCGCTATAGTTTTGTCGGGGATCCACGCGAGGAGCAATCGATTAGGATGTTAGCACAATGCTTAAAGGACTATACAAAAGCCTCACGAACTTTCGGGAAGTATACAACACTCACTGTGTTCTTTCATACCCCTCACGATATGCGAGATCGCTTTGAGGTGGCAGATTATCAGCAATTATTTTGGTCTATCTTAAATAATTTAACCAATATGGATGAGATGGAATGGCCTAAGAGTATACCAATGGAGCCTACTCACCATGAATGGGAGTTTTGCTTTCATGGAGAGCCCTATTTTATCTCTTGTGCAACACCAGCCCATAAATTGCGAAAGAGTCGCCATTTTTCCACCTTATTAATGGCCATTCAGCCACGTTGGATATTCGATGATATAAACAACTCAACGGCCTTTGGACGAAAAATCAAAAAGCTCATTCGTCAGCGAATTGCAGACTATGACACAATTCCAGGACATCCAGATTTAAAATGGTACGGGCAAGAGGATAGTTATGAATGGAAGCAGTATTTTTTAAGTGATGATAACCATAGTCCATCCAAATGTCCTTTTTTAAGGATGTCTCAGGAAAACGGTTCATTCCGTAATGTTTCTTTGCCTTTTCACAACAATCCAGGTCGCCACACTGATTAAGACTATAAAGAGCAGGCTCACGTAAAAACCGAGTCTGCTTGTTTTTTCACCTAAAGTGCCAGACACCGTCACAGCAATGAGCAACATCCCTATACCATTCTTTACATGCCCCCACTTCGTTAACTCCATGAGCTTCCAGTAGGTCACCAAAATAAAGAGCCAATTATAGATCAACATTAAACCCGCAGCCGTGATCAAATATTCAAAGATTTTTTCTGGCATCAAAAAACCAATCACAATCGTGATCACTAAACCACTCGTTAAAAACAAAAAGGCGGGAAAAGGAACTTTCATTTTTCCTTTCTTTGCGAGTATTGCCGGTGCATCATGGTCTTCAGCAAGTGTAGTGAGAATGGTAATGACCGCGTATAGCGAGGCAACCATTGTTGAAAAACCAGCAATGATTAGCACACCATTAAAAATATCTGCCACAAAAGGTATATGGTATCCTTGAAGCGCCGTAATAAAAGGACTTTCATCAATCGAAAAGTCTTTCCACGCAACGAGTGCCAATGCAAGGGCAATGGCCATGATGAAAATAATGGTAATCACGCTCAGCATAATTCTCCCTGCTTTTGGCGCCTCTTTTGGATTTTTCAAATCGATGACCATTAAACCCATCACTTCAATTCCTCCGTAGGCATAAAAGGCATAAAGTAATCCGAGCCAAATACCTTTTATTCCTTGTGAGAAAAATGCTTCATAATTAGCCTGAAGTGAAGCCATCGTAGCAGATGATGTGCCCCTCATGATGATGACCACTGCTACAATAATGAACATAATCATGGCCGCTGCCTTTAAGGCACCGAAGATATTTTGGAAATTTTCAAAGCCCTTCATGCCTGTGAGAATTACGACTAAACCGATAGCAGCATAAATCGATGCAGCAATCCACAGGGGCAGTGCCGGAAACCAAAATTTCGTAAAAATGCCGAGCGCCATCAGTTGGCTTCCCATGATTAATAGCTCAGAAATCAAGTACAACCAGCCATTGCTAAAGCCTGCCCAGCGTCCAAAGGCTTGCTTGGCATAGGTACGAAAAGAGCCTTTATCTGGGTTTTCCACAGACATTTTAACAAGTGCATCATACACAATATACGTACAAATGGCCGCTAATAAAAAAGGAATTAATACCGCAGGCCCACTTTTATGAATGGCCATACTTGTCCCAAGAAAAAAGCCCGTTCCCAAAGTACAACCGATACCAAGAAGCGAAAGCTGCCACCAGGCCATACTTCCTTTAGCTGATTTTGAAGTCATTTGTTCTCAACCCTTCGTTACGTTCTTACTAATGGCAATGTCATACATCGAATGCCACCACCGCCTTTTTCAAGCTCAGTGACATCAACTTCAAGCAAGTTTTTATTCTTCAGCAGTGGATGCGCCAATAATTGTTGTTGTGTTGCCTGCTTGCTTATCAACAGTGTTTCTGGATTCAGGTTAATAAAGTTGATGTCTGGAATGGTCTTATACGAGTTCAGCCAGTAAACATCCAAACCATGACGCTTTAAAAATGACTCTACCATATCAAAACGACAGCTTTGAGCTGTTAACACCTGAACAGGAAAATGGCGTGCAAAGCTTTTAGCAACTACCAGATTCGCGTTCACAACATTACAATTCATATCTAAATGCAACGTATCATTGCTTTTAGGTAAATCAATTACGGCAATTTCAGAAAACCCCTCTTGAAAAATGCTTTCCTTTAAGCTTTCGATAGCTTCTATTGTTGTTCTCATCCCAAGATTAATAAGCACAGCATCTTTATTTAAAATTAACAAATCTCCGCATTCGAAGGAATGAAGCGGTTGCGAATTAGCTTTCCATTGTTGTGGAAACCATTTCGCTAAAAGTGAATGGGCAAGAGGATATTCTGGTCTTCTAAGCGAGCTTCCTGCGTTTCCAAGTAAAAGTCGATTACCAATGACACAGGCTAGGTCACGCACAAAATAACGATTCAGCAGCTGCTCACTTAATAGCTGCTGATCTGGGGTTAGTTCGTTTGCATAATCAAGTACATGTACCCCTGCGTTTTCGAATGTTGTCTTTAATGCCATGAAATTATCCATTGCCTTCTGATGGTTGACCGTATCACTCCAACCAACCTGCTCTGCTATTGTTAAATCCGTTACATCTACGATTGATGGTGCACAAAGCATCACTACTTTCAGTTCTCCATGTTCTGACCAACAATTTAGTTGAAATGAATCCATTCAAGTATTCTCTCCTTCTTCACAACAATCTCTGTTAGCGTTACCATGGACTTTCAGATTATACAAGGACCATAATCAAGAAAAATTCTCCAATTATATGTAGGTATCAACCAATCGTTTTACCTGGTTTGGTGGTCGTCATTCTTAATAGCGAACTATTATTGCGAAAAAGATAGGAGGACGGATGGGGACTTCCTGGTAGTTTGATGAAATTAGGCGAGAGCTTAAAGGATACTGCTAAAAGAGAGGTGCAAGAAGAAAACAGGACTAGCCATTACGGATTTATAGTTACTAGGTGGTTTTTCACGTACTGATTGTTACCTTAAAGTCGAAGTATACATCGTTACCGCATTCTTCTATACAAGAAATGGGCTTGGTAATTTAGTGATTGATACAATGTATCAGAGACAATGCAATATTTCTCGTTTCTCCATTTACTAAACGATTTAAAAGATTAATTTAGAGAGAAAACAAGCCGTTCTCTCTCTAATTATCATGTAAAATATTCTAATTTTGCTTGAGGGAAAAATTTCTGCATATAGCCATACAAATGTTCCTTAATGTCTTCCTCTTCCTCTTTTTGATAAATATATTTACCAATGCCATATTTGCCCCATTTATATCGTCTTACCGTCTCGTCGAGCTCTAGCTTTGTCATTGGATAATTTTTTTCAATCACTCGTTTTGCAGGCTTTGTAAAGCGATGTTGAATAAATTCAAAGGTGATGTCATCGCGCACATCCTTGGGCAATTCAGCGTCCAATCGCTCAAACATATGATAATAGCCCTCCTGCCAGCCATCATGAAGATAGATTGGCGCAACAATAAATCCGAGTGGGTATCCAGCTCTTGCCACTTTCCCCGCTGCCTCAATGCGCTTTTCCAATGATGATGTACCTGGCTCAAAGTGTTTAATCACATAATCAGCATTGACACTAAAACGAAACCTTGTACGACCATTATGCTTGGCATCTAATAAATGATCCACATGATGGAATTTCGTTACAAATCGTAACTGACCTAGCTCACTTTGTCCAAAATGCTCAATGGCTCGCTTTAAGGTATGTGTAAGATGATCAATTCCTACAATATCAGAAGTACAGGATGCCTCAAAGCGAGTGATATCAGGTGCTCGTTCAGCCATATAGTGATCGGCCTGTTCTAGGATTTCATCGACATTGACATACGTCCGAATATAAGGTTTGCTGCCCATAGTTGTTTGTAAATAGCAATAATGACAATGTCCCATACAGCCAGTCGCAAATGGGATGGCATATTCCGCTGAGGGCTTAGATGTATCAAACTTTAATGTTTTTCGAATACCCACTACTAAGGTCGATTTTGCCACCCGATACTTTTGAAAATCATTGTCTCCAGGAAGGTTTCTCACTTGATTATGGGAAGTTGTATAGCGAATTTCAATTCCCATCTGCTCAAACTTCTCTTTTAGCTCCTGACCTAATGGATACTGGAGGGCATCTGGCTCAAAATAAACAAGCTGAGGGGTAAATGGCTTTATCATGTGCGTCCTCCCTTAATGAAAATACTGGTGATAGGCCTGTTCAGCCGCCATCTCGCTTGCAAAAATTACCATGTCATTCGTGATTGGATAATAGGTTTCAAATAAAAATAGAGCTAGCTCCTCTGGTTTTTCTGGATGATAAACGACTGCCGCTTCCTGTATATTCGTTACATCTTGAATATGTGGATTGCGGTAAAAAATATAAACAATATCACCCACATCAAATGGTTGTTGCATCTCTTCACCTTCCTCTGCCTTTCCATTAGTTTGGTGAAATTGTTCAAAAAATATGTCATAAAAAATTTTGGATATTGGCATAATACTTCATCATTACTAAGAGAGGAGTTATTCGTAATAGTTGAAAAACATAAAAAAGCGAGCCTCCCTTCATCGGACGCTCGCTCATTTTATTTAGATAAATCTATTTTTTTATTTAGTAAGTAAATCGTCAATCCACCAACAGTCATCGACAATAATTCTCCAACGCCCACTGTAAACCATGTTGCCCAAAAAGGAAGGTCATACAGGATCGTTAATTGTCCAGCAACCGTAAACATGGAGACAGCAAAAATTAATGCAGTAACAACCATTTTGGCAATGTCATTTGTCATATGTTTTGTAATGCGTCTACATAGTAGTAAGACAAGGAAGGTTGCAATTCCTCCGATTGGCACATCCAGTATCCACGTTGGTGACATAAAATTAGCTAGTATTACGCCTAAAGTCACCGCCACAACATAGCGCCTATTGTATAATGCCAGATAATTAAACATTTCTGACAACCGTAGCTGGACAGCGCCAAAGCTAATGACTGATAATGCAACCGTTACAGCCACATAAAGAGCTGCAACAAGTGCCGTTTTTGTAAGCTCACTTACAGAAACACGGCTTGAATCTTTTGCAATAGATGTATTCAATTTTATTCTCCTTTGTAAAATAGCGAGTCGCTATTTTAGTAATAACTACGACCAAAGGAAGAGAGCTACACGCCCTATCTGAAGTGCCGTAGTGCAAGCAAATTTTTGCTTACCTGCGTATTATAGCAGAAGAATATCTTATTGAACAATCCTATTTTGTCAGCCAGCCACCATCAATTGGTAGCACTGCCCCATGGATATAATCAGCAGCCGAGCTTGCTAAAAATAGTGTTAAATTTGCAACTTCATGAGGCTGTGCCCAGCGACCTGCTGGCGTTTCATGGGCTACCCATTTTGCCATTTCTCCGTCACCTTCAAAATCTGCCTTATTCATCGGTGTTTGAATGGCCCCCGGTGCTATCGCATTCGCCCGAATTCCCAGGCGGCAATAATCTAAGTCTAGCTGCTTTGTATAGCCAATAATGGCATGTTTAGAAGCTGTGTAGGCTGCACCGCCACCACCCGCAACAAGTCCTGCAATCGATGCCATATTAATAATTGTGCCAGAGCCACGTTCCACCATATGCGGTAAAATTGTATTCGTTACAAAGAATGTTCCCTTTACATTCGTGTTCATAATTTTATCCCACAACGCTTCGTCAGTATCCAGTGTTTTCGCAAAACCATCTAAAATACCTGCCGTATTACATAAAATATCAATTTGCTTAAATTTCGAGATTGCTTCCAAATATGACTGCTCCACATCATTTTGACTACACACCGTGCCAACCTTATAGGCAAAATGATCAGAGTATTGCTGCTGTAAATGAACAAATCCTTGCTCCTCTAAATCAAAAGCGAATACATTCGCCCCATTTTCTAAAAATGCAACAGCTTGAGCATAGCCAATACCTGAGGCTGCACCTGTAATAAATACCGTTTTATTCATATATTCTTCAAACTTCATAAGTTTCTCCTCACAGAAAGAAGTCATCCCACAACTTGAGATGACTTCTCTTATTACGATTCTACAATTACCCAATCTTCTGCTAATAAATCACATACAGTGGGTGTGAACATAGTATAGCCCTCACCTCGCACATTAATTAAAAAATAAGGATTCAATGTTTCGCCGGCATGCTCGCTTTGGTCAACTAGCTTCACATAGAGCTCAGCACCGCTCCAGCCCTCGCGAATCACCTTTTGTCCTACTTTTAAGCGCGGTAATATTTCTTCAAAAGTCATATATTCCATCCTTTATATCCATTCTTTATCGCATTAGTATACGGGATTTTTTCCATATTGACAACCTTCCTCAGGATACTATCTGTACAATCATTCTTATGAAAAACTACAATATTATCTAATTTTAATTATTTGATTGGAATTTTAACAATAGCCGTTGTTTCTTGATAGTTGGAAGAGTCAAAGGCAATATGCCCATTATATTTTTGGACAATTTCTTTCACAATAAATAAGCCCTGACCTCTAATTTTTCCATTCCCTGCTTTTTTTGTAGAAAACCCTCGTTTAAATATATAGGTTGTATCTTCAATATTAGGGCCTGTATTTGTTACACTAAAGTCATATTGTGTCTCATCTGCTTTACAGCAAATTGTAATTTTACGTTGGCCCTCTGGCAATTCAATAGCAGCCTCAATAGCATTATCAATTAAATTGGATAAAATCTTAATTAAATCAGTTGTTTTAATTTTATAAAAGGCATTTTGGGAAATGGTAAAGTCCATATCAATATTATGATTTTGAGCTGTTAATTTCTTCGTTTGCAATAAAATAGACAAGCCTGGATGATCAATGTTTACTCGAAGTGATTGAATGGCTTGTACCTCTTTCGATAATGAACACAAATATTGCTTAGCTTGTTCTGTTTTTTCTAATTGCAATAGTCCATGTAAAACTTGGATATGATTCGTAAAATCATGACGTAGTGACGATACCGAAGCAATTAATGTTTTAATTTCTGCTTGATAGGTATCCTCTGTAGCACCAACCTCCTTTGCTACCTCCTTTTGATACCATCTTTGGAGCAATAAAAAGGAAGCAATCACCACTAAAATCAGTACACCATTAAAAATAAACATAAAGATATTGTCTTTAATCACTTTTCCCTTAATACCATTTAGCATATCTGCACTAATATCAATGCCAAGATAACCAACAATTTCGCCTGCCTCATCTTTGATTGGAGCACCGACTGAGACGTAAGAACCGTGTAGAACATCATCAATAACCTCTGTTACATAGGTTTCTCCATTATAAGCCTTGTATACTTCGTTTGCAGGCACTGTACAAGTTTCTCCAATATCAAAGCTCATGGCATGCTCTTTCGGTAATCCCATAATCATAGCACTTGATACCTCTGGATTATCCACCAATATGGTATAAACAAATAAAGCGCCTGTCTTTACTCTTGCATCATTTAAGTAATTTCTTATTTCCCAATAATAATCATTTTTTTGGGGATCTTCTAAAAATTTTTTATATGTATCTGTATCTATAGCAGAAGCAATAGAAATGGCAGCCTCTAAACTTTGATTGGCAATGGACTCCTCTACCGTCTTTTTAATTTTCACATAAGATGTAATAATATTTAAACTTGTAAACACACATAATAAAATCACTGCTAGTATTAAAATTAGTTTTATTTTACGATTTTTCATAAAAAACGAGACTTCCTCATCTATAGAGATTAATTCCAATTTTAAAGATCATTAACTTTATTCTTCACTTGTAAGCAAACATCGCTTGTCTAGGTACTGTCAATATTTTTGTGTAAATGACGATTCACCCGTTCAAGGGAACTCATCACCTGTGTATTCAATTGTACTTGTTCGAAGTGTTGATTTGAGTGTGTAGGAAAGGGCTAGCCCTTTCCTACACACTCAAATTTCGCGCTGGCGCGTCCCGGTCTAGTTTGCCGGTTCGTGCAGCTGCTCAAACATTTCTTCTAGCTTTGCACGGGCCTGATTGAAGCCGATGTGGCAGCGTGTGGCGAAACGTTGATTATAGTCTTCGAACTGCGTCACTAAAAAGCGCTCCAACGATTCTTCGTTCGGGAACTGTTCCTTGCGCTTTGTATATTTTTTGATTTGCTTATTGAACGACTCGATTAAATTCGTCGAGTAGATGCTTCGCCAAATCGCCTTGGGAAAGCCGTAAAACGTCAGTAAATACGGGTTTTCGAGTAAGCCTTGTGCGACTTTTTTATACGATTTGCCCCATTTTTCGCAGAACGTCTCGAGCGCTTTTTTCGCTGCTTCAGCGTTCTTTGCCTGGTGAATCGTTTTAAAATCCTCGCACACTTCCTTGCGATCTTCTACTCGGACTTTATGCATGATATTGCGTGCCACATGGACAAGGCACACCTGATATTTTGCCTTTGGAAACACATTAAACACAGCGTCTGCCATGCCTTTTAAGCCGTCTGATACGAATAAAAGTACGTCTTCTACACCACGGTCTTTGAGCTCTTGTAGTAGCTCCTGCCAGTTGTAGGCCGATTCTGTTGGGGCAATCGTATAGCCAAGCACTTCTTTAGAGCCGTCTTCACGAATACCAACTGCAATATAGACGGCCTCTTTTGACACCGTATCACGACGCACGGCAATATACGTCGCGTCTAAATACACGCATACGTAACGATTGTGCAAAGGACGGTTATTAAAGGCTTCTACCGTTTCTGAAACAGCCTTTGTCATATTCGAAATCGTTTGCGGCGTATAGTGATGCCCATACATTTTCTCAATTAATTGCGCAATTTCCGCCATCGTAATGCCTTTTTTGAACAAGTGAATGACCGTTTCTTCCAGCGTATCGTTCGAGCGCTTATATGGTACCACTGTCTGTTGTTTAAACTCACCGTTGCGATCCCGCGGGATTTGAAGCGTTAAATCGCCGTACTCCGTGTGAAGTGTACGCGAATAAGACCCATTGCGAGAATTGCCTGAGTTGAACCCGATACGATCGTATTTTTCGTAATCCAAAAATTCCGTCAGCTCTGTCGCCAGTAGCGAGTTGATCGCCATTTCCAAGTGCGAACGAAAAACCTCGGTAATATCTTGTTTTTTGACTAGTGCATCGACAATTTCTGTTGTAAACTGATTCATAGGGAAGACCTCTTTTCTAGGATTGGTTGTGGTGACTTAATTCTACCAAGAAAGGGTCTTCCTTTTTCTATGGAATTTTCTATTTACACAAAATATTTTATACTCTCTTTTTTATACGACTAACCTATTATAACATAAACTGAAAAAAAATCTACCTTCATTTCATATTAACTTTGCATATGGTAAAATACCTTATAATTACATACTATAATGAGGTGAAGCTAGTGGATTTATCGATCCTATTAATGAGCATTGGAATTTTTCTGATCATTGTCTCCTTCTTTTTCAAAAATAGCGCGAAAAAAGTCGAAAAAGATGTCGAAGAATTATCCATCTCCATTTTCCAAGAAACAAATCAATTAAAACGTCGCCTAAAAGTTGTGGAGGAAGAACTGTTATTAGAGCCTGAATTCCAAGTAAAATCGAAATCAACTTCTCATCATACAGCTCACAACCCTAAGGTACAGCAAATGATGCAGGCTGTACAACAAGCGGCTCAAACAGCAAAGACTACTCAAACAACCGCACAGACAAAACCGATTCATCAAATTATTATTAGTCAGGTGCTTGAATTAAACAGGCAAGGTCTTTCTGTTGCAGATATTAGTATTCGTTCTAATTTAACAGAGGAACAAGTTCGTCAAGTAATTGCAAACGGAGGTCGATAATTGATGAATCAATCTGCCATCCGTGCCTTTGGTATTGCTATTTTTCTTATCGGCGCATTGCTCGCGCTTGCTGATCGCTTTGACCTAAATATCGGGCTTCCAACAGTGGCTTCCTCTACAAAGCAGGATGCGAAGGAATTACAAACTAAGCTACATCAAGCCAATGAAGAAATTGCATCATTAAAAGAACAGCTAAAAAAGGAACAGCCAGCTGAAACACCGGCTACAGAGACGGCTGAGCAAGCTGACAAGCCAACTAGAGAGGCGACAACCATGACACTCCAAATTTATAGCGGCATTACGCCTTATATTGTTGCCCAAAAGCTTGAAGACGGTGGGATTATTACAAATAGTGTGGAAATGGAGCTATTACTCGCCAATGCTAAATATGCACGTAGCCTGCAAATTGGCTCCTATGAAATTAATTCTTCCATGTCCTTAGAGGAAATTGCTAACTTAATTACAGGCAAAAAACAATAAAGTGAATTTTCAATGAGTGAGAACCTTACGGCCTGTACCTGATGCTACGAAAAGATTGTTAATACGGGATAAACAAAAAGCTGTTACCTACTCAAATTAGGTGACAGCTTTTTAGATTACTAGGCAATGCTTTCTAAGAAGGCTTGCATCATCAAGCTGCCTTCTTTTGTGCCAATGGACTCAGGATGAAATTGTAGACCAAAAAGAGGATATTCCTTATGCTGAATCGCCATAATCTCTCCATCATCACAGGATGTAGCAATAATGTTAAAATCCTTGTGTAATGTAGGCTGTTCAATAATCAAGGAATGGTAGCGCATCACTTGAATTTCACCAGCTAATTGTGCAAATAGGCCTGTTTTTTTATATTGTAAGGACGATAGCTTCCCATGCATAATCTGTTGCGCCTGCACAATATTTGCCCCAAAAGCCTGCCCAATAGATTGATGTCCCAGACAAATACCTAATATCGGAAACTCTTGATACAGCTCTCGAATAACCTCTACCGTAATGCCTGCTTCTGTCGGCGTTCCTGGTCCAGGTGATAAAATAATAGCCTCTGGTGACATAGCTTGAATTTCTTCTATTGTAATGGCGTCATTCCGCACCACTTCCACGTTTTTCCCTAGCATACTAATTTGTTGAAAAAGATTATAGGTAAAGGAATCATAGTTATCAATTAATAAAATCATTTTTTTACCTCCAATAGCGCACGAGCTTTATTGAGCGTTTCCTCATATTCAGATAATGGTACAGAATCGTAGACAATACCGGCCCCTGCCTGCACATGGGCTTGCTGATCCTTAATAATCATTGTGCGAATCGCAAGTGCTAAATCCATATCACCTGTCGTTGAAATATAGCCGACTGCCCCAGCATAAACACCACGCTTCACTGGCTCTAATTCATTAATTAGCTGCATAGCACGAATTTTGGGCGCACCTGATACCGTACCAGCAGGTAAACAAGCTCGAAGTACATCTAGCACATGAAGGTCATCTCGTAAGTCTGCAATCACCTCTGATACAATATGCATCACATATTTATAACGCTCAATCGTCATATATTTCATTAGCTGAACAGAACCAACTTTAGCAATGCGACCAAGATCATTGCGACCTAAATCCACCAACATACGATGCTCAGCGATTTCTTTTTCATCCTGTAGTAAAGCATTCGCAATTTCCTCATCCTGCTCGGCTGTTGCACCGCGAGGCTTTGTACCCGCAATGGGATTTGTTGTTACCTGTCGATTTTTTACTTTTACAAGACTTTCAGGAGAGGTTCCTAAAATAACATAGGCGCCATAATCCATATAAAACATATAGGGCGAAGGGTTTGTTGTACGCAATTGTCGATACAATGCAAAGGGTGAGCCTGTAAATGGTGCTGAAAAGCGTTGTGACAGCACAATTTGGAAGATATCTCCCTTTAAAATATGCTGCTTGGCACGCTCCACCAATGCTACAAATTGCTCCTTGGAAATCATTGGCTTAAATGCCAGTGTATTTACCTTTGCAGCATCAAATGTTGCCCCTGCATAAAGCTGTTGCTCCATCGCCAAAACAGCTGTCTCCATCTCCTCTAACGTACGCCCTTCCTGAAATAAATCAATAGAGGCTAGTGTAATTTCCTGCTTTAAATGATCAAAAACAATAAATGTATCATAGAAAAAAACATGGACATCTGGCATGGCTAAATCATCCTGCAAATATTCGCCAATTTTTTCCGTATAAAAAGCTGTCTCATAACCGAAGAAGCCAATCGCGCCCCCAAAAAAGGCAAATGGATAGGAGGCTTGATGAAAAGGCATAACCTGCTTTAATTTATCAAGTACATTTCCGCTTGTTTTCTCTTGTTCTTCCTCTTTAGAAAATGTATATTCTTCCTGATTTCCTGTTAATTCAGCAACGGGGTTCACAGCGATAAACGAATATCGTCCGCTTTCCTCATGCTTGGCTGACGATTCGAATAACATTTTATATTGCCCTGTTAATGCTTGATACACCGAGATCGGGGTCATCATATCCCCCTGTAACACTTTCATCGCATACTTGCTAAGCTCAACTGTCATACATTTCTCTCCTTCTCTAAACTCTGCTCGTCTTTTTACACCATAGAAAAAGGCCTTTCCATCACAAAAGGACGGAAAAGCCGTGGTGCCACCTTTATTGGTCTTATCGCAAGACCCACTCTAAGCCTTATAACGTAGGCATACGCTAATCCATACTCTGTTATTCTGGATTAGAGCTCCGAAGTCCATTCGCCATTCATTTGTACTAGTTTCCACCAACCACTAGCTCTCTATCACAAATAATAATAGCTACTACTCTTCATCAAAGCTGATTGCTTGATACTATTGTAAAGCAAATTATCTTACAATTCAATTTATTTTTTATAACGCGATTGTTCATCCTCCACTGAACTCACCAATGTCATCGCAAAATCATCCATTATTTGTCGAATAGCAAATAAAATATCTTGCCGTACTTCCAGCATAACAGCGGTATCATTTGTGGCAACAAAGAAACGGACAAGTACACGATAATAATCATGATGCAGCTCATCAATATAAACATGAATCATTTCTTTCTCCGTTTGGTCGTGTAAATAAATTTCCTTATGAATAGCCGTGAGCGCGCTACGCAATGTTTCCTCACTATTGTCGATAGCGACATATAAAAATTGTTCGCATTTTCGTTTTTCGCGACGTGATAAATTATAGATCGGACGATTTACTAAATAGGCGTTCGGCACATACACAAGACCTTTATCTCCTGTTTGAATTAAAGTACTTCGAAGGTTGATATCCTCAATCGTCCCTTCAATCTTTTGGTCCTCCGTCGCTATCCAATCTCCAATTTGAAATGGGTTATCTAACGCAACGGACATACCACCAAAGAGATGACCTAATGTATCACGAATCCCAAAGGCAATTGCTACACCTGTTAAGCCAATTCCTGTTAAAAAGCCATTGAGATTAAAATTCCAAAACGAAGCAATGGTGAACATGGCAAAAATCATAATCAGTACTTTACCGATTCGTAGAAAAAACGGCAATAAGACATTTTGATCCTCTTCATCTGATAATTGAAATGGCTGTTTTGTATAAAAATGTAAAACATCATAGACACCTTTAAAAGCAAAAAACACCATAATGGATAATGCAAAGTTTTTTGTTGATGGATGTGTGAATAAAGGAACATCTATTAAATAGGAAAGACTTAACACAATCACTGCTGTTAAAAAGGCATAGCCAATTGCTTTGCTAAATTGGGCAAGCACATTTGCTTGGAAATGACGGTGTCGATTTTTTAAAAACAGTACAATATGCTTAATAATTTTCTGAATAACAAATCGTTGAATAAGCCAGCCAACAAGGCAAAGTGCAATAGCAATGACAACATCTAGCCAAGTTGGAACTGTAAACTTAGGTAAAAACCATTTTAATGACTCCATGTCTTTCTCCTTTAAAGTACCTATGTATCGCCAACAAAAAGGAGCTGACCTTTATAATCGTCACCCCTCTTGTTGTTATTGTATCGCATGATCCGCAAAAAAAGCCTTATGAGCAAACCAAAATTGCTGCGGATTAAAATGCTCTTCCTGCATGGCAACCACTGAAAATTCAGCATGATATTTTTGTGTCATATCCTCTAGCATCGCTGTTGCCTGTTCGCTCATAAGCTGTTGCCCATCAATTGGTGTGCCTTCTGTAAATACAATAACATCTGCCTCAGCATCTTGTTGATTTTCCTGTAGCAAGGCATGAACAAATTGTAAAACAGGTAGCATAGCTGCTTCTCCACTTGCCTTATAGTTGATAAAGCTTTGAAAATCCGCTATATTCACATGACCATTTTCAAAGCGATAGTGCACATGTATTTGATGATTATAAGGGACAATATACAAATCACGCCCCTCCTGATGTGCATGCATAAATAATGGTAAAATCATACTTTTACAAAGCTCGGAATAAGCCGCCATCCCTGCCGTTTGCTCTAAGCAAATAATCATAGGACCACACTCTTTTTTAGTGTGCTGAAATGGCACATATAACACATTATCCTGCTTGGTTGTTTGCTGCTTGAGCTGCTGACGTCTTTGCTCAGAGCATTTTCGTTCATAATATAGACGTTGCTCGTGGCTGTTTGCTAGTCGCTCTGCTTGCTCAATCGCAGGGATATTTTCTTGCATTTCCTGTATACTTTCTGCCAATTCAAGCGCAAAGGCTGCCATATTTTGCAATGACTCACTTTCGAAAAAATAGTTAATAAAATATTGTTGTTCTCGATTGTTTAATTCTTCGAGATGCAAATGATCATATAGAAAGCGTAAATAGTGACGTTGTTCAAGCGTCATGTCACCATCTAATTTTCCGATCAGTGCTTGTATCACGTCTTGCATACACTAGCACCTCCTAAGTACTACAGTTTTGAATAATGTCTATAGTATAACCAAAAAATTTTTTTGACAATACAAATTTACTCGCTATATTGACGTCATCTAACAGACAATGTTGCCTGTTCCAGAAAATTTTATATTTAGCCATAGAAAAAGAAGAGCTGCTCTATCAGCTCTTCTCCAATTAATTATTTAATTCATAATGTTTGCCTTTTATTAGGTAAAATAGATGTTCAGCGATATTTGTAGCATGATCAGCCGAACGCTCTAAATAACGGCAAATAAAGGTTAAATGCGTAATTTGTGAAATGTGTGCTGGATTGTCAATGCCTGCGCGTAGCAACAGTACAATGGTTGCCCCATATAAATCATCGACATAGTCATCAAGCTCAGCAATTTCTTTCGCTCGTACTGTATTTTCCTCTGTAAAGGCCTTAATAATGTTTTCTAACATTTCCACTGTTTTATCACACATCGTTTGTAAATTGGTTAGAGGGAAAACAATCGGTTCTTTACCAATCCGTATCGCTTCCTTGGCAATATTAACCGCATAGTCACCTACGCGTTCCATATCCGATGCCGCCTTTACAAGCACCATAAGACGACGTAAATCCGTAGCAACTGGCTGCTGCTTTGCAATCATTAAAATCACTTGATCATTGATTTCCTCCTCAAGGCGATTAATATCTAAATCATCCTCGAGAATTTTTAAGGCTTTTTCTAAATCCTGCTCAATTAATGCTGTAAAAGCTGTTTTTAATGCATCAATACTTCGATTCGCAATCGTAATAAACTGCGCCTGTACATCTTTTAATTCCTGCTCAAAACGCTCACGCACGATCATCTATTCACTCCTCCTTAGCCGAAACGTCCCGAAATATAGTCTTCTGTACGCTGATCTGCTGGGGTTTGGAAGATAATATCTGTTTTATCATATTCCACAACCTCTCCACTGAGGAAAAAGGCTGTGCGATCAGAAATACGTGCGGCTTGCTGCATATTATGTGTCACGATAATAATCGAATAATCTTTCTTTAGCTCCTGCACAAGCTCCTCTACCTTTAAAGTAGAAATAGGATCTAAGGCAGATGTTGGCTCATCCATTAAAATAACATCTGGCTCAATCGCTAGACAACGTGCAATACAAATACGTTGCTGCTGCCCACCTGATAAACCATAAGCATTTTGATTTAAACGATCCTTTACTTCATCCCAAATTGCTGCACCTCGTAGTGATTTCTCAACAATTTCATCCAAAATCTTTTTATTTTTAATACCATGAATTCTTGGTCCATAGGCAATATTATCATAAATTGATTTTGGGAATGGATTTGGCTTTTGGAACACCATGCCTACACGTGTTCTTAGTTCCTCCACTGTATAGCTCTTATCTAAAATATTACGCTCACGATAGACAATTTCACCTGATGTTCGAACGCTCGGTACAAGCTCTACCATTCTATTTAATGTTTTTAAATAGGTCGATTTGCCACAGCCAGAAGGTCCAATAATTGCCGTTACTTCATTTTCATAGATGCTTAAATTAATGTCCTTTAAACCGTGATGATCACCATACCATAAATTTAAGTTGCGTGTATCATAGACAATATTTTTTGCCACAGCCACAGAAGATTTTGTTGTCTTATGAATGGATTGAATATTTGTTGTTTCCTTTTTTACCTCAAGTACCATAAGGTCACCTCATTAATAACGTTTTTGGAATTTATTACGAATAAAGATAGCAATGGAGTTCATTAATAAAAGCACGGTCATTAGCACTAAAATACCTGCTGCTGCCACATACTGAAAGGCTTCCTGTGGTCGTTTTGCCCAATCATAGATTTGCATTGGTAATGCTGTAAATTGGCTTAAAAAGCTATTCGGTAAAAATTGTAAAATAACTGGAATTCCTAAAACAACAAGTGGTGCTGTTTCACCAATGGCACGAGAGAGTGCTAAAATACTGCCTGTTAAAATCCCTGGAATTGCGGCTGGTAGCACAACACGTAAAATCGTTTGCCATTTTGTTGCGCCCATGCCATATGAGGCTTCACGCTGCTCATTTGGCACTGCACGAATAGCCTCCTGTGCAGCCACAATAATAACTGGTAGAATTAATAAACTCATTGTAAAGCCAGCAGCGAGCACACTTTTACCTAGCCCTAACATACGTACAAAAATTGTTAATCCAAGTAAACCAAAAACGATGGAAGGGACACCTGCTAAATTAGAGATATTCATGCGAATAAAGTCGTTGATTTTATTTTTCTTGGCATATTCCTCTAAATAAATCGCTGTGCCTACGCCTAAAATAATAGAGACAGGCGCAACAACTGTCATTAACCAAAGCGAGCCTACTAGTGCTGCCTTAATTCCTGCTTTATCGGCAAATCGTGATGCAAAGTTTGTTAAGAAATCGATATTTAAGTAATCAATTCCCTGTGTAATAATGCGATACAGTAAAATTGCTAATGTCACAAGCGCAAAGGTCGTTGCGAGGAAAAATAACGTTTTCCAAACTTTATTGAACGTAATACGCTTGGTCATTCGTTTCATCACGACTGAATCATCTATATAGCGCATGCTAGTAAACCTCCCTGAAGCGTTTCGAAATATAGTGAGCAAGTAAATTCATTGCTAATGTAAAGATAAATAGTGTGAATCCAACAGAATAAATAGAGTAATAGATTGTTGTACCATAGCCCGCATCACCTGTTGATACTTGGACAATGTATGCTGTCATTGTTTGAATAGAATCTGTAACATTCAAATCAAATTTCGGTGTAGAACCACCCGCAAGTGATACAATCATTGTTTCACCAATTGCCCGGGAAATAGCTAGTACAACTGAGGCTACAATACCAGATAAGGCAGCTGGTAATACAACTTTGATAGCCACTTCAAATTTTGTTGCTCCTAGCGCTAAAGCCCCTTCACGCATACTGTTTGGTACAGATGACATGGCATCCTCTGACAGAGAGGTAATCATTGGTAAAATCATAATTCCTACAACAATTCCTGGACTAAGTGCATTAAATAATTTAAGTTCAGGGAGAATTCCTTGTAATAATGGTGTAACAAATGTTAAAGCGAAGAAACCATACACAATTGTTGGTACACCTGCTAATACCTCTAAGATAGGCTTTACTGTCCGTCTTGTTTTTTCACTTGCATATTCACTTAAATAAATTGCTGAACCAATACCAAATGGGACAGCTACTATAATGGCAATCAGCGTGACTTTCAATGTCCCAGCGATCAATGGTAAAATCCCAAATAGTGGTTCATTCCCTGAAAACGGAAGCCATTGTGTACCAAAAAGAAAATCTGTAATCGACACACGTCTGAAAAATTCAAACGTTTCAAAAATAAGGGTGAAAACAATACCAAATGTCGTTAAAATTGAAAGTATAGCTGCAGAAAATAATAGAGTTGGCATTGCTTTTTCCACTATTTTCTTTGTTTTATGGTTGCGCGAATTTGCAATTAATTGCTGTACAGATGATGTCTTATTTTCCTTTTGAGAAACCATTGGGAACTCCTTTCAAATAAGAGAGGGAAAGAGCATACACCTCTTTCCCTCTATGCATGTCTTCTTATTTTAAGCCTTCTAAAGTTTTTAAGCCTTCTGTATATTGCTCTTCAGGTAAACGAACATAACCAACTGCCTCAGCCATATCGCCTGCATTTTCTAGTGTAAATTGAATGAAATCATATGCCGCCTCATTATCTTTCATGGCACTATTTTTTACATATGTGAATAATGGACGTGAAAGTGGTGTATATTCACCTGCTTCAATTGTTTCATTTGTTGGCTCTACGCCATTGATTTTCACGATTTGTAATTTATCTTTATTTTCAAGGTAGTAAGCATAACCAAAGAAGCCGATTGCGTTTTTATCACCTGCAACACCTTGGACAAGCATATTATCATCCTCTGATAATGTCGCTGCACTTACAAGATCAGCACCATCTAATATCACTTCATCAAAGTAATCATATGTGCCTGAATCCGTACCTGGTGAATAGAAAACGATTTTTTCATCTGGCCAAGATGGATCAATATCAGACCATTTTTTCTCTGTGCCATCTTCAATCCAAATTTTTTGTAGTTGCTCGACTGTTAAATCTTGTGCCCAATCGTTTTCTGGGTTCACTACAACCGATAAACCATCATATGCTAAAGCTAGCTCTGTAAAATCAATGCCTGCCTCTTCTAATTTAGCTTTCTCTTCATCCTTTATATTACGAGATGCATTTGAAAAGTCTGTCTCACCTGCGATGAATTTTTCAAAACCACCACCAGTACCAGAAACCCCTACTGATACCTTGACATCTGGTTGTGTACCTGCATACTCTTCAACGACTGCTTCAATAATTGGTGCTACTGTTGAAGAACCATCTCCAGCCACAGAGCCTTGTAGCTTTTCATCAGATGCCTCTTGCCCTGCGTCTGTTGATGCATTTGTTTCTGTGCCATTACCATTTTGGGCAGACTCGCCACCACATGCACCAAGCATTAATGCAGAACCCATTACCGCTGTCATTGTTAAGTACTTCCACTTTTTCATTTCATTTGCCTCCGTCACTAACTGTTTTATAGTTATTTATCTTACAGTCTTTACTATAATGACTAATTGTTGAAGTCGTATAAAGGGTTTGTAAAAGAAGTGTAAAGGCATGTAATGCTTTGTAAACGATTGTAAAGACATATTTACAATGTAAGAAGCTTGCTTCCTATAGGAAAGATGTTATAATAAGCAATTGTGTCAGAAATATTTTATGAGGAGTTTGAACTTTGTGATGAAACATGCAAATGTACAAAATGCCGATTATTTTAAAACATATTTATCACTCGTAATGGAGCGTCGAGAGCTCACGTTACAGGAGGCTATTAATTTTATGATGGCGTCTTATTTCTATCATAATATAGAGCTTTATGGAGTAAAGCCAAAGGAGCAATTTGAATTAGCCATTCAGCAACTATCTGCGTAAAGCTTGTTTATACACTAAATCGTTGTACTTCTTCATTATGATAAAAGGCGTTTGCTAAAGCTTTAGCAAACGCCCTCTTTACTTCTATTGTAATTTAAATTTCGCGACAGATTGATTAAGCTCATCAGCAATTTTTACAAGCTCCTCCGAATTATGCACAATATCAGCCATGGCTATATTGGATTTTTGCATCAATGCGGAGGTATTTTCCACCCCTGCCTGTGCCTCTTCTGTCACCGCAGCCACATTTTCAATGGCATCATTCATATGACTACCGCGCTCTGAAATACTTCGTACATCATAAGCAATTCCTTGAATTTGCTGCTGCATTTGCTCCACCGCTTTATAAATTCGCTGGAAGGTTTCACCTGTTTCCTTTAACGTATTCGTCCCTTTATCTGCCTGCTCGTAACCTAGCTCAAGTGTCTTAACCACCTCGCTGGACTTCTCTTGAATACCCGAAACAATAGCAGTAATATCGCCAATAGAGCTTTTTACCTCTTCTGCTAGCTTTCGTACCTCATCCGCTACAATGGCAAATCCTTTCCCATGCTGACCTGCACGAGCCGCTTCAATCGCAGCATTTAATGCCAATAAATTTGTTTGTTCTGCAATCCCTTCAATCACCTGCACCAAGCTAGAAATATCCTTTGATTGATGATCCAACGTCTTCACTTGTTCCACCGACTCCTCAACACTTTTATAAAGAATCGTAATCTGCTTTTCTGCCTCTATGATATGTGTAAAGCCTTGTTCTGTTAATGCAAGCACATCTACAGACTCTGTATGTAGCATAGTCCCCTTTTGATTGGCATCATCTATTTGCGTTGTAAAATCCTTCATCATTTCAGAAAGGTCAACCGTTGTTGCAGCCTGCTCCTCTGAGCCTAAAGCCAAGTCTGTCATTGTTTTCTCTACAATATCATTACCCCGCTTGATTTCTTCCATCTGCCCAAATTGATGGCTAGACATGGCAGAAAGGTTCGAGGAATGCTGATGAATGCCTTGAATCACCTGCTTCAAATGATGGGTCATTTTTTGAAAGGCGGTTGTTAACGTACCAATTTCATCGGATCTATCTGTGTGAATCGCTATTGATAAATCACCTTCTCCCATTTTGTGAACCTGTTGGGCAAGCTTTTTTAATGGTGCTACAAGATAGTAGCTTAAGCTATAAACCACAATCATGCTGACTAAAAATGCCCCCCCGATAAAGAGCATTAAATTTCTTTTTTGTTTTGCCATATCTGTATAAATGGCTGTCGCGTCTAAATCAGCGCCAATCACTCCGATTACTGCTCCTGAGCTTGCTTTGATGGGAATATATGCTGAAACTAGTGCCCCATACGACTCTTCATTTGTCATTTCAATTTGCATCTTGCCTGTTTGAAAGGTTTTTTCGATTCTCGGAAGAATCTCAGGGCTATCTTCTTTTTCGCCCAAAAGGGATTCATCCTCATCCCCGACTGGTAATCCATCTACCAAATAAAAATAATCATAGCCTTTGTCTGTTTGTGCACGCCCCATTGTATATAAATAGACAAGACCTGTTGACTCGCGATATTCATTTAGCGTTTCGCGCAACTCAGAATAGTATGCTAGATCATGATCCGCTGCTTGTAATGTAATCTCTTGCTCATATCTCTCTATATCAATCTTATTGAGTGACTGCATAGCGATCGTGCCCGCTACATTGCTTAACGATTCTTCAATTAGTCGAATTGAAGAATGGTAGGTAGACCATGCAATCAACACAGACGTAATGAACACTACAATTGAAAAATAGAGTGTCATCTTTTTCTGAATACTCCCCCACATCCTCATTCCCCCTGTTATTTCTAAATACCCTACGAATGCCCCAAAGTCTATTTATGACAATTTATTTAATAAATTATACGACATTGTTATCTACTACTAAACATTCCATTTTAAAGCGTAACACCAAATAAATTTTATAACTAGTCTTGAAAAGCATAAAAAAATAAAAGTGGATTCGGAAAAGTTTATTTTCCAAATCCACTTTCATATAAGGTTTATTCCTGCTCATCTTCACCAATTTTTTCTTCTGTAATGGCTGGTAAAATTGACTATCCTAGATAAAATTCAACCTAAATCATAAAAGCTTTCTAGTACTAATTAACATCAACTTTTTCTATATTTTAACATATTCCCCTCTAACAGCTTGATTAGAGCCCGAAAGTAACAAGACTTTAAATTTATTCGAATTGCTATTTCCTACTTAGCATTAAATATCGTGAAAAACAGATTTTATATTTAATCACTAGCGTGGTATTAAAATAGTTCAACGCCATAAGTAAAACTGAATTTTCTATAATATGATTTATGCATAAAAAAACCTTTATAATGGTTGGATGATGGTAAGACTATCTAAATCCAAAATAAAGGACAATCACATGGGTAAGCTTGCGCGAAAAACATCATTTGAACAATGGCTTTTCCCTATTTCGACTACACCAATGGAGAAACTGATTAAAATCCACCAATTAAATCATTATACAAAGAAGCTGCTCATGGCTTCATTTCTGAAATTATTGTTATTTGCACAACTGAATGAAATCGAAAGTCTGCATGTGGTCAGTGATACGCTGTTTTCAGATGACCTACAAAAAGCAACGAATTCAAATCATTAACTCTAGTACGTTGCCATTGAGTCTGAACAACCATCGATGGATTGAATTCCGTAAAACGAAGTCAGGCATCAAGCTGCAATTACGCCTTGTTTATGTAGAAAAAACTGTTCCCATCCAGACAAACGCAAAAAACATGATCATGTTCAATTAGAAGTGTTGATAGATGATAAAGAATGCATGTATGTCTTTGACCGTGGCTACTTGGGCTATGAGGGGTTTGACCATATGACAGATGACGGCTATTTTTTTGTGTCGCGTTTACAGAAAAACGCCGTCACACGTGTACTAGGTACGTTTGAACTACCTGAAGATTCAACTGTATTAACAGATGAAATAATAGTCATTGGGACATCTCAAAACCGCGCTGAACATCTCTTTCGTCGCATCAATATCCTAGA
Organism: Lysinibacillus macroides; assembly: GCF_001281525.1. Taxonomy (GTDB): domain Bacteria; phylum Bacillota; class Bacilli; order Bacillales_A; family Planococcaceae; genus Lysinibacillus; species Lysinibacillus macroides. The sequence goes on from NZ_LGCI01000010.1 coordinate 441,419, forward strand.
CTCAGAAGGAAACGAGCTCCCTTTGATCATCAATAGCTTTGACTTACGTACAGACGAAATCGCTGAACTGTACAAATCACGCTAGGCCATCGAGTTGTTTTTCAAATGGATGAAGTAACCACTTGAATATCAAAAAATTCTACGGCAGGAGCTAAACAAGCTGTGCATAATCAAGTGTACATCGCCATGATTGTCTACTGCTTACATATACTGGCTCAACTTCATACCAATAGCGCACGAACGTACTTACAAATCAGTCGATACTTAAAAGCGGCACCGTGGAAACCAGCACATAACTAGATTCGAAAAATTGCAGGGAAAGCTGTCCCATAAAGGGTTGTCTGTCTCTAACATACGCGCCAAAGGGTATAGTAAAAAAATGGATGATTACTACCTCTGTTTAGATGTCTTCGTTTTTCTTCTTACAAGTAAAATAAAAAACAGAAAATCCAGTTAATTTTTATGCAACATAGTGCTCTAAAATAAATATTACATCACAATTAAACAATTTTAAAATAGATGCATCCGCTCTAAAACTAAAAAAAAAAGAATAATTGTTAGTTGAGCGCAATAAATTGACAAAGGTCTAGCCTTAAATTAAGCAACTTATGATGGCATTTACTACAATCAAATTAAGATACAGAACTGTACTTAATTGTTAGATACTACCTAACAATAATATACCCCTATTAGGTAGACAGATTAAAAACAAAATCTGTTTATCTAAATAGGGACATATCACTTTTAAATTATCTACTATTCTGGGGACGAGTTTAATATTATATAAGTGTCAAAACCATCATACTTTAAGACTCGACTCGTATATTCAAATTACCTTACTTTTTAGTTATGAGCTTTTATTGGTTTATCTTTCAGCCATCCATCCAGTATACCAATATCCACTACTATTTTTAGATTGGTAATATAAAGTTCCACTATATCTTTTACCATTTTTCGTCATGGTATAATAATATGTTTCTCCTTCATAATATTTTAAATTTACACCATGTATAAATGCTGATGGAGCTGTAGTATTAACTAATTGTTTTTCTTCATTTCCTGATGAAAAATTAATTGTTTCAGATGAGATTGAAGAATTAAGTTCTTTAGCTGAGGATGTCGATGTCAATGCTCCTGGAAACATTAGGACTCCACAAACAACTAAACCTGTAAATACTTTAGATATTTTCATAACATGTACTCCCTTTATACCAATATAGTTTTTAGTTATTTTAAAATAAATATAATTCTGCTTAAGCATATTAATTCACCCTCGAGTTAACTTAATTTTACCATGGATAATATAACCAATTCAATAATCAATTCACGCCAATTCACGCCATATATACCGCCATTTTTTGGCGGCGCTCGTAATAATAACTAGTACAATAGATGCATTGAATTTGGATGGGTTACTACCACCTAACCATTATAAAGGATTTTTTACACCTAGATTAAATTACGAAAAATTTAGATTTGATAGAAGTATTGTATTATTTTAATGCGACCTAGTGCGTTTAAATATTTCTTAAGTATGACATCAGAAGACTATGTCATTAATCCAAGTTCACTGACAAAATTCCGTAAGTTCCGTTTCCAAGATATGAGCTTATTAGATATGCTCATTGCAAAATTATAGAGATTGTTATAGAGAAAGAAGTCATTAAAAATAAAATAATAATCGTGGATGCCACCCATACAAAAGCACGCTATAATCAAAAATCAGCTATAGAATTTTTACAAGAGAAATCAAAAAATGTAAGAAAAGCTGTTTATCAAATCGATGAAAGAAAGTTTCTCATCAAAGACAAATTCTAACGAAATAAATAATAAAGTGTATTACTGCCGTCAAGTCATCGAGGTAGTTGAATCTCAACCTCAAATTGAGATGATTCCAGCTGTAAAAGAAAAACTAAATGTTCTAAAAGAAGTGGTACAAGATTATGAGGGCAGTTAAGTTATTCGACAGAACCAATTGCAGATTCTTCTTTCTTTGATTTTAAAACACATATTGTGACGAATGAATAATAACAGCTGCGGTAGTAACTACTGCCGAGAAGAGTGATGAAAAAGACCTTCAAAAATTAGTTGAAAAAAGTAAAAAAACAGGCATGACTAATGATACAGATTATTCTGAAAAAACAATATCCAGTATGTAAAAAGAAGAAGTCCCACTTATATCTAAACTAAATCCACAAATCACACAAGGTGAACGAAAAAAAGAAGATGGATTTGAGTTTAATAAAGATGCTAATATGGTATGTGTGTAAAGCTGGGTACACGGCCATTCACAAAGCACGGACAGGAAAGAAAAGTCAAGGTGCAACAGCCATTTTCACCGTGAATTTGAAACGAATTATTACATTTTTAAAAGAAAAAATAGTTAATGGAGAATAGAAAAAGACAACTTTCTGTTCGGTATGAATCAAGAAGTTGTCTTTTTTAAAGTTAAACTCTTTCCACAATAAAAAAACTGTACGTTTTTCAGCATCCTTGCTCATTTATAGCGATCTTTTGCTGCACATATTGCTGGGTTTTGTTGTAGAAGATAGGTTTCATTCCATGGATTATTCTTCAGAAAGTACTCAAGGGTTGTACGATCCTTTGGATGGTGACTAAAGGCATGGATTTCTGTTAATTTACCTGTGAACTCAATGCTCCAGATTCCATCGATAAAATGGGGCAAATACCGTAAAACAAGCTTTGTTGATTTGTTGGTGATATGTTAATCTATTCAACAGACAGATACACTCCTTAGATGGATGGTTGTGGGAGAACTTTCATTTTAACCAAAGAGTATATTCTGTCTTTTCATTTTGTTTGTTCGAAATTATTTGAAGCTTTTTTACTCATTTAGAGTTAATAATATTCATAGACCTTCTGTTAGTAATACTCTGCAACCTAAAAACCGCTAGCATCAGAAGACGCTAGCGGTTTCTCTTATTCTTCCGCATCTTCACCAATTTTGTCTGTTGTAATAGTTGGTAAAATCGGTTGTTTAACATCACTAGCCGTCACTTTTTCAGCTTGATATTTTGCTTTTAACTCGAAATATTTATCCAGAGCTTTTCTCGCAATGTCACTATTAGCTGAAAATGGTTGATTAGGATTTGTTGATGCCCAAGGAATAACTACGGCATAGGCAATTTCAGGGTTTTCATACGGAGCAAAGCCAACATGAGTATAAGTAAGTGAATACGTACCCCAATATTGTCGTAAATCCCCATAGTATATTACTTCAGCTGTTCCTGTTTTCCCTGCCGCTGTATATGGTGCATTTTCAAATTGTCTTTTAGCTGTACCCCTTGCACCTGTATAGACACGACGAAGCCCTTGTTTTACATAATCAATTTCTTCTTTAGGGTTATCAATTTGATTTAAAATCCTTGGTCCAACTTCTGTTACTAATTGACCTAACGTTTGTCCATCTTTTGATGGTTTACGCACTTCTTTGACAACATGTGGCTGAATACGATAACCACCATTTGCTACTGTCGAAATATACTGTGCTAATTGTAATGGTGTGTACGTATCATATTGTCCGATCGCTAAGTCAAGTATTTTCCCACCATCGGTTGGGCCGGAAGAACCTCTTACACCACTAAACTCATTTGGTAAATCAATTCCTGTATTTACACCTAACCCAAATCTTGCGTAAGAATTACGCATTTTCGGGAATGTATTTTCATTTAAAAGAAGTGGCATCATATAACTATATGGTGTTCCATTAATAAGTAGAGCTGTTTTAAACATATAAACGTTTGAAGATTGCTCCAAGGCTCTTAAACCATCCATTGAAATATAGCTATTGTGATTAAAAATTGATTTTTTGGCATCAGTACCCTTCAACCAGATCGGTTCATCTCCTAATACAGTATTTGGTGTAATGACCCCTTGACTGTAACCAGTTAATAATGTTGCTGCCTTAACTGCAGAACCTGCCTCATAAGCTGTTGTAAAGGTGCCATACGAATAATCAACAACTTCATTATTTCCTGTTTCGGGATTTTTTTCTATTTTTTTACCAACCATTGATAAAATATCGCCTGTATTTGGGTCCATCATTACTAAAAAGGCACGATCAAGTAAAGACGAGGCCCCTTGTGATTTTAATTTAAGCAGTTCTTCTTCCACAATTTTATCGGTTTCTGCTTGTAGCTCACTATCCAATGCTAAAACTAAATCTTTACCAGGCTCCCCTTCATAAGTTGTAACCGTATCAACTACCTGTCCCTTCTTATTCGTAATATTTTTTACAACTGTTTTTTGACCTTGTAATAATTCCTCGTATTGCGCTTCAATATAACTTTCCCCAACACGGTCATTCCGTGAATAGCCACGTGCTAAATAATAATCAAGCCTTTCTTTTGGTATCCCCTTTGTTGGGACAGTTGTACGGCCAAGAATAGATAAGGACGATAATTTTACACGCTTCCAATCTGTTGTTGTGTTGACGCCTGGTAGCTCTGTTAAACGCTCTGATACACGGGCAAATTCATCTGCCGACACATTTTCACTTTTAATAATTTGAGGTGATAAATTATAACCAGATGCCATCTCTCGATAGATAGCTAATACTTCTAAATCTTCCGCTGTCAATTGTAAAAGCTCTTCATTTGTAATACGCTCACGTACAAGTTTATCAATCTCTGCATTGATTTGACTTGTTGTTATATCTTCTTTTTGTCGAATCTTGTCTTCTTCAGCCTTTGTCACTTTTTCGTAGGCAGCATCATGGTTTTTAAGTATCCAGAAATCCTGTTTATCACGCAACGTCACACGGTTTGTCGGCTGCTCCATTAATTGGGCTAGCTTCTCAGCGATTTTCAGCATTTCCTCTGTTGTCGTTGTTTGCATTTTCGTATAGGTAACGGCATTTTCAGGGTGATTATCGACTAAAATACGCCCGTAACGATCGTACATACGGCCCCTTGGCACACTTGTATTTACAGGAACTTCCTCTTTACTCTCTAAAAACCGTACGTACTCTTCCCCTTTCACGATTTGCATATAACCGAGTCTAAAAATTAACATTGAAAATACAATAAATATTGCAAAGAAAAGGATATTCATACGAAATGTTAAATTAGAATGATGTTTTGCTTTAACACTCGCCGCGCGATTTTTTCCTGGTGCTTTGCGCATATGTATTCCCCTCCTTATCTTGTAATCATTTCAATACACGACACCTAGTATATCATTCGTAGGCAAAGATTGAAAACATCATTTATTTGACGGTACTTCATCACGAAAGGTTGCTCTTCTAGTGCCTTTTTGGATGCTATGCATCACTTTTGTTTCTCTATTCGTCTGATTCTTTATTCGATCTGTCATTTTTGCCTTTTTATCCACCACAACAAAAAAAGACTATGCCAAAACTGTTGGCATAGTCCATTGCTTGATCATTATTTGTATTCCTGTAATTAAGTTCTTCCCTCCCCCAAAATCCCACCAAACCCTTACCACTACTGGCTTTATCGCTATTTCCCTTAAAAATAATCTGTAATTAAGTTCTTCCCCGAAATAGGCTTAAGATTGCAGATTTTAGAGCTTAGCGCGGTCATTTTTAGGCGCAAAAATGATATTAAGTTCTTCCCTGAAGTATGGATAAGAGAGTAGATTTAAGCGAGGGGAAATGCACGATAGCCAACGTTACAAATCTTGCCAAACCCTTGATATGACTGTATTTAGCCAATAAAAAAAGAACCGCACCACGTACAAAAATTGTACGAGCGCGGTCCTCAATCATCTTCCAATCTAACCTCTTACCCTTACTTCGGGTACCAACTTAGTATCAGCAGGAACCAACTTTAGAAGATGGGGAAAGACTTAGTTACAGGAAGATAATCATTATTTTGCTGCTTGGAATTTCTCTTCTACTACATCCCAATTTACCACATTCCAGAATGCACCGATATAGTCTGGACGACGGTTTTGGTAGTTTAAGTAGTAAGCATGCTCCCAAACATCTAAGCCTAAAATTGGTGTTTTGCCTTCCATTACTGGAGAGTCTTGGTTTGGAGTAGACGTAACAGCAACTGAGTCACCATCAACGATTAACCAAGCCCAACCTGAACCAAAGCGAGTTGTAGCAGCTTTTGCAAATTCTTCTTTGAAAGCATCGAAAGAACCGAATTTAGCATCGATTGCTTTTGCTACTTCACCAACTGGTGTATTTGAACCACCTGGTGCGATTACTTCCCAGAATAATGTATGGTTAGCATGTCCGCCACCATTGTTACGTACTGCTGTTTGTTTGTCGGCTGGAAGTGCATCAAGGTTTGCAATTAATTCATTTACATCTTTATCTGCAAATTCTGTACCTTCTAGTGCAGCATTCACGTTTGTGATATACGTTTGGTGGTGTTTTGTGTGGTGGATTTCCATTGTTTTTGCATCGATATGTGGTTCTAATGCGTCATAAGCGTAAGTTAATTGTGGTAATTCATAAGCCATTGTTAAGTTCCTCCCTAAAATAAGAAATAATTAGTACATTCTTAGATTATCAAAATTGGTCAAACCATTCAACGAAAAAACCTTCAATTTGTCGATTTCAGCCTTTTGACTGAAAAACCGATACGTTTACTATTCTACCCTTTTTGCTTTTTCACAAAACCTTAAATCACAATAAAAAATAGAATAATCATTACAATTTGAATAACTGCCTTCGCAACTGTGGATGTTAAAAACCCAATTAAGGAGCCCACACCACTTTTAACAGCCTCACTAAATGTGCGTTTCTCCACAATCAGTTCTGCAATGACTGCCCCTAAAAAGGGACCGATTAAAATCCCTGCCACGGGGATCACAAAAGGACCGATTAATAAACCAATGGTGCTGCCCCACATACCTGCATTGGAGCCGCCAAATTTTTTAATACCAAATGCATTTGCCACCGTATCAGCGCCAAATAATAGCACCACAAATAGAATTTCAATTACCCAGAACCACCAGCTTAGCTCAGCAAATGAGAAAAATAAGCCATATACTAAAAATCCACCAAGTAAAAACAGTACACCTGGAATAATGGGATATACTAAGCCAATAAACGAAATCATAAAGCAGGCAATTACTAAAATCCAGCCAATCACTTCCATCAAGATTCTCTCCCTTTTGATTGTGTATTGTCTTTTATACGCAATCATAAAGCCAAAAGTTTCAACCTGCTAATGACGAATGCCCAAAATAGAATCTGCAATATTTACCGCATGATCCCCAATACGCTCCAAATTGCTAACAATATCCATATAAACCATTCCTGCCGCTCCACTGCATTCATTGGTATTTAACCTAGCAATATGCTTTTGGCGCAATTTATCCTCCATATCATCAATCAAGCTTTCCAGCTCCGTTACCTCTTGTGCTAAGCTTAAGCTTGCAGTATCCAATGCCTCCACACTTTTTCGGACAGCCTCAATAGCTAAGCTAAACATACCAATTAAATCCTGTCGTGCTGATTTGCTTAAGCTGACCTCGTGATGTGCCTTGTATTGTAATAGCTCTAAAATATTTTCAAAATGATCCCCAATTCGTTCAAAGTCTCGGACATTCGTTAATAATGTATGATGCCTTACTGAGTCTGCACGAGAAAGCGGCTGTTTAGACACCATCACTAAATAGTTTGTAATTTCATCGTCTAAATGATTTAAGCCTGCCTCTAATTGGACAACATTTGGAATATGCTCCGCTTCTCCTGTCTTCATATAGAGAAAGGTTTCTTCTAACCCACGTAGGGCATGCTCACCCATGCGTAACACTTCCTCTTTTGCTTGACCAAGTGCAATCGCTGGAGATGAATCAATAAAGGCGGGGTCTAAATGCTTTGTGGTCACATTAATATTGCCATCATGTCCTGGCAGCAATTTCGTGACCAAGGCGGCCAGTCCCGTGATAAAGGGAAGCTGTATCATCATGTTAAATACATTAAATGAGCCGTGTGCCATCGCAATTTGCATGCGAGGCTCTAAATGGAACAATTCACTAACCCACTGGACATAGTGGAGAAAAGGTGTGAAAAGTATCATAAAAATGATCGTCCCAATCACATTAAACAGAACATGTACCGCGGCTGCTCGTTTTGCATAGATGGAAGCACCAAGTGACGCTAAAACAGCTGTCACAGTCGTGCCAATATTTTCACCAAATAAAATCGGTAATGCACTATCTAAGTCAATTAGATGCTCGGCATATAAACCTTGCAGTACTCCTACTGTTGCGGTAGAGCTTTGCACAAGCAATGTCAATAATGTTCCTAAAAATATACCAATTATTGGTTGTTCACTTAAATGAAGTGTTAGTGACGTAAAATTGGCAAGCTTATGAAGGGATTGCATACTCGTACTCATCAACTCTAATCCTAAAAATAAGCCCCCAAAGCCAAATACGATTTGTCCCATATGTTGATAAGCAGCTTTTTTGAAGAAGAATAAACAGCCTGCCCCAATTGCTAATAAAGGATAAAAATAAATGCCAATATCAATGCCGATAATAAAGGCTGTAATTGTTGTACCGATATTGGCGCCCATTATAACACCGATTGCTTGACGCAATGTTAAAAAGCCTGCACTAACCAAGCCTACTGTAATAACCGTTGTAGCAGAGCTTGATTGAATACAAACCGTCACAAATATGCCAACTAAAACGCCCATAAACGGATTAGTTGTAAAGCGATTTAACCATTCACGTAAGCGATCATCTGCTGACTTTTGCAGTCCATCCCCCATAAATTTAATGGAAAATAAAAAGACTCCTAGCCCGCCTAAAAACTGAAAAAATAAACTTTGCCAATCTATTATCAATTGTTTTCGCTCCAATTCCTACATCTCTATTTGTAATCATTAAAGGATGACAAACAAAAAGTAAAGAAATCTCCTTATTTCTTTACATAATGTTAACATTTTATCATGAATATCTTTCTTTCATACCTTGTCCCCCTTGAACATGTTAAAATATCGATTGGAGGAGATATAGTATGAAACACTCACAGCTTTTTATTGATAGTCTTATTCATCCTAAAAAACTAGCAGCCTATCGTTTACTACCTATTGGAAAAGTTATTCAATATACCTTTCTACTCATTACCATTGTAACCGTATTTTCTTTAGGCCGGTTTGCGGCAGGAATGTCTGTGGATACTTTTGATATGAGCAGTTTCAATGGCTTAACTGAATACATAGAAGGCATTAAGTGGCTCTTATATCCATTTACCTTCCTTATGCTTTTTGTTGTGACAACGCTGCTTATTTTTGCACAAATTGCGATCTATGCGCTAGCAGGTTTATTTATCTTAAAAATCATGAAGCGTCGCGGCGAATATCGTCATATATGGCGAACAACAACCTTTGCCATAACATGGGCAACTTTATTGTCCATGCTAGCTGACTATTTACCCATTCATAATGCCATTATCTCTGTGATTTCTTTATTTTTAACAATTATTCTATTAATTGTAGCCTTTACAAAATATCCAAAACAACCAATCGCAAAATAATGTGCATGAATCCCCTCTCTGCTCAATATAGTGTAGAAAAGGAGGGGATTTTTTGCGAGCGCTTATCTTAACAGCCATTATTATTGTGATTGCCTTTGTAGTAAAAGTAGATTTAACAGAAGGGTCCATACCACTAACAGCCTTACAAACAAAAAATACAGCAACAACATCACTTTGTGAAAAAGAGCCACATTATATTACGGTACAAACGATTGAAGGCGACACGATCCATAGCTTATTTGCCCTACATCCCGCAAAAGTACCCATGACCTTCCCTGAGCGTTTACAGCTTTTTTATCAATTAAATCCACATTTACAATTACAGGAAATCAGTCCTGGTGAACATATTAAGCTTCCTCTCTCGTTTGAATTGGCTAATAACTGCGGAAAATGAAAAGTTAGCGTTTCTTCCTTGTTCTTATTTTCTTACACTGCTAAAATAAATGACAGTGACGGCTGAAAATAGAGGCCCGAAAAGGAGAGAAAGTTAATGAGTGAAATTTGTCACCGTTCAAATACACGTCCTGTACGTGTCGGTAACTTAACAATTGGTGGTAGTAATGAATTATTCATTCAAAGTATGTGTACAACCAAAACACATGATGTAGAAGCAACAGTTGCGGAAATTCTTCGTCTTGAGGAAGCAGGCTGTCAGATTGTTCGTGTTGCTGTACCAGATGAACGTGCAGCAGATGCGATTGCTGAAATTAAAAAACGTATCCATATTCCATTAGTAGCTGATATTCATTTTGACTATAGATTAGCATTAAAAGCCATTGAAAATGGTATTGATAAAGTACGTATTAACCCAGGTAATATTGGTCGTAAAGAAAAAGTAGAAGCGGTTGTCAATGCAGCCAAAGCAAAAGGTATACCAATCCGTATTGGTGTAAATGCTGGTTCATTAGAGCGTCATATTTTAGAAAAATACGGCTATCCTACAGCAGATGGTATGGTTGAGTCGGCTCTTCACCATATTAAAATTTTGGAAGACTTGGACTTCCACGATATTATCGTATCGATGAAAGCATCTGACGTAAATCTTGCTATTGAAGCCTATGAAAAAGCTTCTAAGGCCTTTAATTACCCGCTACATTTAGGTATTACTGAATCAGGTACGCTATTTGCTGGTACCGTAAAATCAGCAGCAGGACTTGGAGCTATCCTATCAAAAGGTATTGGGAATACATTGCGTATCTCTCTTTCGGCTGACCCTGTAGAAGAGGTAAAAGTAGCGCGTGAGCTGTTAAAATCTTTTGGTCTAGCTTCTAATATGGCAACACTCATTTCCTGCCCAACATGTGGACGTATTGAAATTGACTTAATTTCGATTGCAAATGAAGTAGAGGAATATATTTCGACGTTAAATGTGCCGTTAAAAGTAGCTGTGCTTGGCTGTGCCGTAAACGGTCCTGGAGAAGCACGAGAAGCCGATATCGGTATCGCTGGTGCTCGTGGCGAAGGCTTGTTATTCATGAAGGGGAAAACAGTCCGTAAAGTACCAGAAGAAACAATGGTGGAAGAGCTAAAAAAAGAAATTGATAAATTAGCAGCAGAAATGGAAGAAAAACGAGCAGCTGAAGAGGCACAACAGGCAAATGCCTAAGGAGGTGCTAAGTATGCAAAAGCCCCGCTTTGGGATTGATATTGATGGAACTGTCACATGTCCAAGTACACTGATTCCACATATTAATAAACAATATAATGTTAATATTACACTTGATGATGTGTGTGAATATGATTTTTTATCTGCGTTCCCACATCCTGTCGATCGTAGTGCATTTAATACATGGTTTAAGGAAAATGAGCCTTATATGTATAAAGTATCTGAGGTGGCAAAGGATGCCAAAACTATTTTAACAGCTTGGAAAAATAATTTTGAGCTTTACTATATTTCCGCACGAGGCGAAAATGTAGCCGATATTACGGTGGATTGGTTTCAAACACAAGCGATTCCCTATGATCATATCGAGCTGCTAGGCAGTCATGATAAACTAGCTGCTGCAAAAAAATATGACATTGAGGCTTTCTTTGAAGATAAACATGACAATGCCGTTATGCTAGCTGAGGAGCTCCAAATACCTGTTGTGTTATTTGATACGCCTTATAATCGTCTTACTGTGCCTGATAATGTTGTACGTGTCTATAACTGGCAGGAAGCCAATCAATTTATTACAAATTATTTTAAATAAAGAAAAGAACGGTTAGCAACGGGTGAACTGAACCCCTAAATGTGACCACTTCTTTGGCGAATTCCTCTATAGAAGAAGGGCTGTGCAGAAAGTGAAAATCTTTTTGCACAGCCCTTTGTCAGTATGTTTAATATTGAAATTTAGCAAGGGCTAGATGCAAAGAATCAGCCGTAGATGCCAATTGCTGTGCCTTACTATTAATCGCATGAACCGCTAAATTCTGTTGTTCCATCGTTGCCAGTAGCTCCTCTGTACCCGCTGAGGACTGTTGACTCACGGCTGTCATATTTTCGACTGCGCGCACAACCTCTTGTGTTTCCTTTTGAATGGTACCAGAAGCGGCTGTTACATGATTAATTTGTGCCACTGTATCCACAATATGCTGTAAAATTGCATCAAGTGCCTGTTTATTGGCATCAATATAGTGTGTGTTGGTTTGGACAGCAAGTACAACGCTTTGCATCGCCTCGCTCGCCTTTGCTGCTTCCTTTACCACCATATCAATAATCGCTGCAATTTGATTGGTGGATTTGGCAGATTCTTCGGCAAGCTTGCGTACTTCCTCTGCCACAATTGAAAAGCCCTTGCCATGCTCACCCGCACGAGCTGCTTCAATGGCTGCATTCAGTGCTAGTAAATCAGTTTGACTGGCAATCGCATGAATAACATGCAAAATCCGATTAATTTCTGTTGACTGTTCACTAAGATGCTGTACCACCTCAGCTGTTAATGTCACCTGCTCTGACATCTCCCCCATCCCTTGAATGGACTGTTCTGCATGAACCAATCCTTGCTTGGAGGACTCGGTTGTTTGCTGAGAATATGCTAACATTTCCTCAATTGCCGTTTGAATCGTTTGTAACTTTTGCTCAACCTCCTGTGTAACCTCCAATGTTGTTGTGGCTTGCTCCGCTTGGATGGTAGCACCTGTCGCCAGCTCGCTAGTTGTCGTTAAGACTTGGTCAATACTAATGCTCATATCATTCGTAGAAGATTGGAGTTCATCACTATATACATGTACCTGGCTAGAAATACGCGTAGCTGCTTGAATCAGCTCACGCATATTGTCGGTCATATGATTCATGGCCTCTGCAAGCTCACCAATCTCATCCTTTGTATGCACCTGCAATGGTTCCACGGCTAAGTTTCCAGCGGCAATCGTTTTGACCTGCTCCACCGTCTGAATCACAGGCCTAACAATACGTCGAGCAATCCAAATAATGACTACTACTAACACAATAATACCAATAATTGCTAATATAATGGATAGCCACATCGCTTCATTTGCCCCTGCTTTAACTTCATCGGCTGGGATGATAACCTGCAATGCCCATGGAGTAGCTGTTTGGCCAATTTGAATTGGAGAAATAGCAATAAAGGAAGATTCCTGTAAATAAGATGAATAATCCTCTACTATATAGGGCTTCCCTTGTTCAATAGCAGCTAAAATTTTATCTAATTGTTTATATTTTGTCATTTCATCTAGTGATTTATTAACATAATCGGAAGATGGATGAGCCACAAACATCCCAGTATGTGACACAATTGCACTATAGCCTGTATCATATAATACAATTTCACTGTTAATCGCAACTAACGTTTCTAAACTGATATCAATGCCCACAACGCCAACGACCTGCCCATCTACTTGAATCGGAATAGCTGTTGAAGTCATCAGTACCTCTTGTCCATCAATTGGGTAAGTAAGTGGCTCTAAAATAACCTCTTGCTTTTGCGTTTTAGGCAATACATAGTAATCGCTTGTATCATAGTCTTCAAGCGGGGTAACTGTTACTCCGTTACTACTACGTGCCCAATAAGGAAGAAAGCGACCTGTTGCATCATGCCCCTGCTGATTGACAAAGTGTTCATCTTGTCCATCGAAGGCATTCGGCTCCCAAACAGTCCAAACGCCAAGAAATGTATTATTTTGTTCCAATAATTGTCGGAACATATCGTTTGCTAAGTCACGATCGCCCTTCTGCTTAGCTACCATCGTTTCGAGATTAGAGGCTAACGTTCTTGCGGTATCCATCGCATAATCGAGCTCAATCTGCATTTTGTATGCACTTTCAGACGCGCGTGACTGTGCCAGCTGTCGTGCATCATCCACTGCTAATGTATTGGTTTTCACAATATTGACACTTAAAATAATGACGAAAACAATGATCATTGTTGATAATGTTGCCAGTAAAATTTTGTGTAATAATTTCATACGCATCAACTCCTTGTCTATAGAACCATCATACTACAGAGACTGAATTTTCAGATATTTTTCTTTTATAAAGCCGCATATCATCTTATACAGTACAAGATGACATGCGGTTACTATTTTTATTAATAATGGAATTTTGCTAATGTTTGTTGTAAGGAGTTTGTCATAGTGGTTAAGCTTTCTGCCATGTCTTGTAGCTCATGTACAGCTATATTTTGCTGCTCCATTGTTGCTAAGAGCTCCTCCGTTCCTGCTGAGGATTGCTCACTAACAGCTGTCATATTTTCCACTGCTCGTACTACCTCTACTGTTTCCTTTTGAATTAAATGAGAGGCAGTTGTCACCTCATCAATTTGCGCTACCGTATCAACGATATGTTGTAAAATATCATCGAGTGCTTGTTTATTGGCATCAATATAGTGTGTGTTGGTTTGGACAGCCGCCACGACATGCTGCATGGCATCGCTTGCTTTCACAGCCTCCTTCACTACTGTATCAATAATTGCTGCAATTTGACTCGTCGATTTAGCGGATTCCTCAGCAAGTTTGCGTACCTCCTCTGCTACAACAGAAAAGCCTTTCCCATGCTCACCTGCACGAGCCGCCTCAATTGCTGCATTCAGTGCTAGCAAATCAGTTTGACCTGCTATGGCATCAATAACTTGTAAAATCCGATTAATTTCTGTCGACTGATCACTAAGCTGTTGAACCACACTAGCTGTTAATGTCACTTGCTCAGACATGGCCTCCATGCCTTGAATAGATTGCTCTGCATGAACCAACCCTTGCTTAGACGCCTCTGTCGTCTGCTGAGAGCGATGCGTCATTTCCTTAATCGCTGTTTGGATGGCTTGTAATTTTTGCTCCACCTCTTGTGTCACTTCCAATGTAGAGGCTGCTTGCTCTGCTTGTACAGTGGCTCCCGTTGCCAGCTCGCCTGTTGTTGTGAGCACTTGGTCGATACTAACACTCATATTACTAGTGGAGGACATAAGTCGATCACTATATTCTCTAGCTTGATCGGAAATTTGCGTTGCTTCTTGAATCAATGTACGTGTATTACTTGTCATAATATTGACAGCTCGTGCTAATTGACCAAGCTCGTCCTTGCTTTTCTCTGCTAATGGCTCTACGGCTAAGTTGCCATCTGCAATCGCCTGCACCTGTGTCACTGTCAGTGTAATAGGCCGCACAATACGACGAATAAGCCATGTTAACACAATTAAAAGATAAATCATACCGGCGCTACCTATGATGATCATTGTCCATGTTAGTTTTGTTGTTTGTGCTAACACTTCTTTGGTTGGCACTGTCACAAGTAATGACCAAGGTGTTTCCGCTTTCCCAATATGAATGGGCGCAGTGACAATATAGCTTTCCTCCTGTAAATAGCTAGAAAAATCTTGGACGATAGAAGCTTGTCCCTGTTGAATGGCAGCCTGTATATCCTTCATATAGGTATAATCCTCATGCTCAGCTAACGGCGTTGTCACGTAGTCATTGTTGGGATGTGTCACTAGCATACCTGCATTTGAGATAAGGGAGCCAAAGCCACTATCAAATAGTTTTACTTGTTGGCTTAATTCGGCTAATGTTTCTAAGCTTAGGTCCACAGCAACGATACCTTTAAAATCATTATCAATCGTAACAGGTACAATGATGGAAGTTAATAAGACATCCTTGCCAGCAACAGGATAAACGAATGGTTCCAAAATCATTTCTTGTCCTTTTTGTTTAGGCAGTAAATAAAAATCAGAACTATCATAATCCATAATAGGAGAATGAACAATACGATTGCCGTCACGCGTCCAAAATGGCAGGTAGCGCCCTGTTGGATCATGTCTCTCTGTATTTATGTAATTTTCATCTTGTCCATCAAAGGCATTCGGCTCCCATACAGACCAAACGCCCATAAACTGCTCATTATCCACCAAAATGCGCTGGAACATAGCATCCGTTAAAGCACGATCAGCTTTTTGCTCCTCTACCATTGTCGTTAAATTGGCTGCTAACGTGCGCGCTGTATCCATCGCATAATCAAGTTGAATTTGAATTTGATAGGCATTATCAGAGGCTTCTGCCTGAGCCATTTTTTGCGCTGTCTCATTTGTTAAGTCGTTCGTTTGATAAATATTTACAGTGGTTATCACAGCAAATACAACAAACACTGTGCCAATAACAGTTGTGAGAATTTTCCCTAATAACTTCATATGTATGTCCCCCCTAGATCTAAAGCAATAACCAAATAACGAATTAAGTTGATTATAACATTATCTATGGTAAAAATAGCATCTAGTAGAGGGGGATATATGACTTTTTTGTAGATAATTAATCCTTTTATAAAAAGATTTAAAGACCAAAATAGCTAGACTTCTAGTATTCCTCTTAGCCATCGTTCTACAAAATTTTCAAAGGTAATCCCATAATTTTCATAAACAGCATGATAAACAAAATATGTTCCCAATCGTTCAAGAATTTCATCATTAATTTTCACACCAACCGCACCCTTTCTCATTGTTTTTTACTAAATTTTCAGTTTTTAATATTACCCAAATATCGAACATTCGAGTGGAGGTCGTATCGTTGCAAAACCGTCACAATCTACCGCTTTCATGCCCTTTCTTCGTATTTTTCTTTTCGCTAAGATAGTAGTAACAACTTGCTAGACTGGAGGGACTACTTGTGAAATGGATGACAAAGTTAGCTTGGATAACATGTATGTGTGCACTACTGTCAGGCTGTGGTGAGCGCTTCGCTGAAATTAAAGATGCAGCTTCCGGCATCAATGCAGCAGCAGACTCCGCAGCCAGTGCAGTTAGTCGCGACGTTCATGCTATACGCGCTATGGCCATTAACTATGGAGACACAACTTTTACAGTTAATGACCTATTTAAAACTATTTTACGTGACATCCGCTGGGATTATGACCTCGAAAAAGATGAGCTACATGTGAGAGGCACATGGCAACCCCCGATATTTTCTGATCAAGCGTGGGATCAGGAGATGACAAAAAAGCTTGCTGAGGCTGGAATTGTCAATGTTATTTGTAAAATTACTGATGATACGCTCGATCCCCCACACACTACCATTACACTAAGCTATAAGGATGAAATTATTTTAGAACAAAGTGGCGAGGAAGCTCTTTATCAGCTATATGATACTTTCTTACATCCGTAAATGTTGCTGCGATTCTGCTAAAAACCATAGCAGAATCGTTATTTTTTTAATCGACTAATAATGAAACACCAATGCCTAATATTTGAATAAACAAAAACCATCACGTTATAATAAAAGTATCACGTGATGGTTTGGAGGTGTTCGCTTTGGGACAGAGAAATTAAAAATTGGGGAACTTGCAGAACAAACAGGCATTACAAAACGAACAATTGATTATTATACAAATATGGGCTTGTTGGATGCAGAACGTTCTGCCACAAACTATCGTTATTATGATCCAGCGATGATTAAGCGACTTCAATTCATAGAGCAACGTAAACAACAAGGGCGTTCACTTATAGAAATTCAACAGGAATTAAATATCACACCCTATGAAGAAATCGATGTCCATACGCTTCGTTTAAAAATGCAAGACCTAGAGCAGGATGTAGCTTCGTTGCTAGAACAAATGAACGATCAAGACGATCAAAAAATTGAAATAATTAAGAAAAACGTTTCGCCCTCAAGTATTGCATTAATGCAGTCCTTACTTTTACTTATTCATCATTAGGAGGTGACGTTCTGTTTTTACAGAACGACTATTTGGAGACCATTATCAACTTAACCATTTTTATTATCCTATTAGCATTAACAGGCTTTTTCGTAGCCACTGAATTTGCCATTGTCAAAGTACGTTCGTCAAGGCTTGATCAACTAGTTGTCGAAGGAAATAAAAAAGCACTTGCTGCTAAGCATGTTGTCGATCATTTAGACGAATATTTATCTGCCTGCCAATTAGGGATTACGGTAACAGCGCTTGGCATCGGGATGGTTGGTGAAAAAACCTTTGAGTTTATGCTTCATCCATTATTTGAGATCATTGGCATTTCAGATAAGTATATGACGATCTTTACGATTGGCTCAGCCTTTGCCATTGCAACATTTTTACATGTAGTTGTAGGTGAATTAGCGCCTAAAACTGCCGCTATTCAAAAGGCAGAAACGATTACACTGCTTTTTGCTAAACCAATAATATTTTTCTATAAAGTAATGTATCCATTTATTTGGTTCTTGAACGGCTCTGCCCGCGTGTTGGTAGGACTATTCGGCATGAAGCCTGCAAGTGAACATGAGCTTTCACATACAGAGGAAGAATTGCGATTACTGTTATCCGAAAGCTTTAAAAGTGGTGAAATCAATAAATCTGAGCTTAAATATGTCAATAATGTCTTTGAATTTGACGAACGTATTGCCCGTGAAATTATGGTTCCTCGTACAGAAATCATCGGGATTGAACAAAACGAATCCTTTACGAATATTATTCAGCATATTGCTGCTGAACAATATACGCGCTACCCTATTTACGATGGAGACCGTGATAATATTTTAGGCTTTATTAATGCCAAAGAATTATTCACCCATGGCTTACTTGAACAGCTCACAGATGATACGTTAGTATTGGAGAATTTTATCAATCCCGTTATTCGTGTCATTGAAACAATTCCTATTAAGGAGTTGCTTGTACGGATGCAAAAAGAGCGTATTCATATGGCGATTTTAATGGATGAATATGGTGGTACATCTGGTCTTGTCACCGTTGAAGATATTTTAGAGGAAATTGTTGGTGAAATTCGCGATGAATTCGATGACGATGAAATTGCAGATATTCGCAAAATTACAGATCAGCATTATATATTAAATGCCAAAATGCTTGTGGAAGATGTAGAAAAACTATTAAATATTACATTGGATGCTGAAGAAGTGGAAACATTAGGTGGCTGGTTCTTAACTGTAAATAATGGGATTAGAGCATCAAAAAATATTGAACTTGACACATATGTTTTTAGTATTTATGAACAACAAGGACATCAAATTCATTATATTGAGGTGAGACCTTTACGAAAAAGTGCTGCCATCGTCACAGAAGCACAAACATAACCAATTTTTGACTAATCTTCGAGCAGAGCTATTCCTACTCCCCTGTTCCATTATTAGCCATTTTAGGATATAATAAATATTAACAATACTATTATAGTTTCAGGGGGCTATACAAATGACTTTGTTTAAACTCTACCATTCAGATGGCATTCATATTATTACCGATGTGAAAAAACATAAAACAAATATTGAACTAAAAACCATTACGGGGGAAGTATTATATATTATTGTGGTTACTGATGAAAACTACACTGTATATGATGATCGTTTTGCAGGTGCTTCTAAGCAATTAAATTCCGTGGAAGCCTTTGATATTGATGGTAGTTTTCGCAGCTTAGATTTCGATAATATGCGTGCTTTGTTTAAGGATGCCTTTACAAAGCTTTTACAGGAAATTGGTGAGTGTGTGAAAAATAGAGAAGAACTCGTGGATATTGATACACTCCGCCATAAAGTAAGTGCGCAAATTACAGGCATTCATTTCCGTGTTATCTCCGATACAAATAAATATGAAATTTAATATCCAACAGACTGTTCTCTTGTAGGCAGTCTGTTTTATCTTTTCTTATCCTTCCTCTCTGCCGAAACAAAAAACATGGATCTTTTACTTTCATGTATAATGGAACTTAACAATCTGAAAATAAGGGGTGTTAGGATGAATCGTGAACAATTAATCACACTCATTTCAGAAAAACTGAAATTAATCCGTACAGAAAAAGCTTTTACACAAGATCAAATGAGTGATCTTCTAGGACTATCTAAAAAAACACTTGTCCAAATTGAAAAAGGTCGTATTTTAGCTGGCTGGACAACCACTGTTGCTGTTTGTACGTTGTGTCGAGATAGCACAATTTTACAGCATGAGCTTGGTGGTGACCCTCTCGAAGTTGTTGATTTAATTGCAAATCATGGTACATTGCAACCAAAGGAAAGAACAATGGGTGGATACATATGGTGGAAGAATATTAGTGAGTATAAAGGTTTTCGACTTCAGCAAAATATGATTAGCCAGCATTATCGCATTTTAGATCAACACCATTTTCGCCTTGTTTCAACATTTGATGAACAAATAGCTAAGCAAGCTTGGGAAAAACTGAAGGATTAATCATTCTACAAGACAAATTAATCGTGCGTTATTATTATCTATCATATAATGCTATAAGAGAATGGTTTCTTTCAATATTCTATGATGCAAAGGCAGTAGAAGCTAGAGCAGTCGAAATTTGTAGAAATTCCCTTTATACTTATTGGTACCGCTCTGCAATTGGAAAGGATGCTTGTTCATGAATCGAATATTAGCAATTAGTGATATACATGGAGAATTAACGATGTTTGAAGAATTACTCCTAAAAGCAAACTATCATCCAATGAAAGACCAACTTTTTTTACTCGGTGATTATATTGATAGAGGCCCCGCTTCTAGTGGTGTATTAAATTTAGTTGGTGAATTACAGGCACAGGGTGCACGGGTGCTGCTGGGCAATCATGAAGCCATTATGCTCCACGCCTGCCGTTCAGGGCATACTAAACCTTGGAACCATTGGGTTGGACTTTGCGGTGGAGAGGCAACACTAGCAAGCTATGGCTACCAATTGACTGATTTTGACGAGGCTATTCAAAACCAGACATTGCCGAGCTTTATTCAAACATTGCCAAAGCTTGAAGAGCATTTAAAGTTAATCGAAACTTTTGAAACATATATTGAATTAGAAGATGTTATTTTTGTGCATGGTGGGGTTGTGCCAGGTGTGGCGCTCTCAGAAACAGACCCCCTGCAATTTCTATGGATTCGTGAGGAATTTCATGCAGGCTATCAAGGAGAAAAAACCGTTATTTTTGGACATACCCCTACCTATCGGTTGCACCATAATCCAACTGATTACCGTGTCTATTTTGGAGAAAATAATATTATTGGTATTGATGGTGGTGCTGTTTTTGGTGGACAATTACATGCCTTTGAGTGGCCGAGTCGCAAAATCCTTTCAGTGGAAAATAAAAAACCAACAAGTAGTGACTAACTTGTTGGTTTTTATTACATCAATATAATTTAAAGATAACACCTACTAACGAGTAGACAATGACGGTTGCGAATAATATTGTCATATGGAACAGGGAAAAGACAAACATTTTTGTCGCCCATTTTTCTTGATTTGTATGGCGATGGTAGCCATAAATACTCATAATCAGCCACGCAATGCTTAATAATAATGCCACAAGCATAATACCTACACTTAATGAACCAAATAAAAAGCTTGATAAAATTAATAAAATTAAATAGAAGTTCGTTTGATAATAGGTGCGACGCATACCTTTTACAACAGGAAGCATTGGCACACCAGCCGCTTCATAGTCCGCATGTTTACGAATAGCAATGGCATAAAAATGCGGCATTTGCCAAATAACCATCACTAAAAATAGACCAAGAATTGCAGGATGTGTAATGTCTGTCGAGACAGCAGACCAGCCAATTAACGGGGGTACAGCTCCACCAATACTCCCAATTTCCGTATTATAAATCGTTCGACGCTTTGTCCACATGGTATACGGCACAACATATAAAAATACGCCTAATAAACCAAAGGCAGCTGCTAATGGCGAGGCAAGTGCCAACACTGCTACCCCCACAACTAACATCGCAATCGCTAATGTTAACGTCGATTTAGCCGACATTTCGCCTGTTACAGTTGGTCGACTTTGCGTTCGAGGCATAATGGCATCTATATCACGATCATAGACATTATTAAAGGCCCCCGCTGCCCCAATCACAAGAGCAGAACCAATTGTTGAAAAAATAATTTCAGGTATATTATCTACAAATGTCATCTTATTTTTGTACATGCCTAGCGTTAAACCAGCCCACATTGGTATTAAATTAGATTTGATAATGCCTGTTTTAACTGTTTGCGCTAAAATTGTAGAACGTGATGACTTCTCTTGTATTTTTTCGGAGGATTGTAGCTTATGCTCCGTTTTCAGGTTCTGTTCCATTCATCTTAATTCCTTTTCTCCATAATTTCTATACACTCTCTTTGATAGAAAGCGACAAAATTTGCATCTAGCACATCAAATAATGATTTTACCCCTTTTTGCCTTGTTCTGTCTCCATGTTCACATAAAATACATGTTTCCATCTAACAAAGCATCCCCATTCACAACATCTTCTATGATACCATCGACTGACATGAATTTGAACCTTCTTGGCTTGATTCTTGTTATTACTATTTAAGAAAAGTAATTATTTGTACAAAAAAACCAAGACAGTTCTTTTGCCTTGGTTTTAGAGCTATTGTAAATCTTGTCGAAGTTGTTGTGCTAAAAATGCAACAAGGTCACGTAAATTATCAGGTGTCACACCATGTCCATCTGGATATTGCTTAAAGGTAACGGTTGCACCAAATTGTTCAAAAATCTCTTTGCTTTCTATACCTAATTGGGAAGGAATAATATAATCATAATCTCCATGAGAGATAAAGGCCTGTAGATGCTCTATGGAACGAATGGCATATTCCTCTGTGACAAACTTTGGTGTATAGCCGCTTAATGCCACGATGCCTGTTACTAGATTCCCCATGACAAAGGCCAGTGATTGCGCTAATACAGCCCCTTGGTTAAAGCCTAGGACAAATACTTGATGTGGGTCAATTTGATATTCGTCAATTGCCTCTAGTAGAAAGCGTTGCAGTGCCACTAACACCTTATCGAAAACCGCACGATCGGGTTGATCCATCTCTTGAATTGTAAAGAAGGCATAACCAGGCTTCTGTGCAATAGGACCTCTCAGACTAAATATATGACATTGCTGTTGAAAATCTTGCACTAATTGCGGTAAATCATCCTCATTGCTACCCATGCCGTGTAATAAAAAAAGTGCAGGATATTTTTTCGTAGCATCCATCTGTGTAGGCTGTGTATGTTTAAACGTAAATGGTGTATTCATGCAATTTAATTCCTTTCATATCTCTCAAATTAATTATTGTAAGTTTGTTTTATTAATAAGCCCATCTATATGGTAAGCAATATAGCCATTGACAATGCGAATCGTTTCTTGTGGGTCTGCATCAAATAGGGTTTTAGACTGCTCAGGCGTTGAAACAAGCACGGTTAATAAATCCATCCGCATGGAATGTCCAGCAGCGCTATAGGCGTAATCATAAATAATGGCTTCCTCCGTCATCACCTCTGACACATATTGCTGATGGAATAATTCCTTGGCTGTCTCCATTTGCGTGGCAACCTGTTGACGAATACGCATTTGATGCATTAATAATTCTTCCTCGAGAACGGCTGGTGCTAGCCATTGTTTCGTCTGAAGCATGTTGAGAAATACTTGCTCCCAAGCCTGCTCATTTTCCGTAAAGTACAGCATATTGACCATCAGCATATCCCAAAAATCATGCTGTGTTGTGGCTGATGCTCGTTGCATAGCGATTGTTTCGTTAAAGTGCTGTTCCACCTTTGTTATATTCATATTGCGTACTAAATGATTACATACATTTTCAATAAATGCATTTGCCGCTTCTTGTGTCATCCCAAATCCGTCCTTTATATCTCTAAATCATTTCCTTCTTATCATACCATGATTGTGAAAGATGGCAATCAACCCACCTCTCCCACTAAAAAAGATACCTCCATCTGCAAATAGAGGCATCCTATTTTAACTATGAAAAAACATAACTATCCATATTATCAATTGTATTTTGAATAGCGGCACGCAATGATTGCTGATGTTCGCCACAAGAAGCTAGCGCCTCCTCCAAGGCTAGTGCAGCATTTGCCATAAATGGGGCTAGCTGCAAATCCTTCGCTAATTGAATGAGCACCAATGCCCTATTCCATTTCCAGCGCGGGTTTGTCGGATCAAGATCAATGGCCTGCTCTAAATAGCCAAGCGCATCAAAGGGCATCCAGCCAAAGCGATGCATCGTTTGACCTGTAATGCCCCAATAGACCGCCTTAGTTGGCTGCTCGTTGACGGCTTGCTTAAAGCAATGAACACTTTCATTATAATGATGCGCAAATAAAAATAGCTGCCCCTGTGTAAAAAAGGATTGGGCCTTGTCATACGGTGTACCTGTTTTTGCAACCTCCTCTAGTTGCTGAATCCGCTTAGCAAATACTGCTTCATCCTTGATGGCACGAATGGCTGTTACAGGATCAAACTCAGGGTAGGTTTCATCAGCACGTTCAATAGGTTGGGCTTCTATAGTAGCTGCTGGCTTTGGGTAATGATCCAGTTCATATTCCTGCAATAACGCTATATATTTTTGTGCACGTGCTTTTTCTGCTTCATTTGTCACTATCTTTGCTAATTCATAGCATTTCATTACTTCACCATTATAAAAATAATCATCCATTGACATTATTCATTCCTCCATTGCACAACTTTTCAGTATATTAAGTATACACTATCGCAAAAAAAGAGACTGCTCAAAATTAACTTTTGACACAGTCCCTCTATTTTCTATTTCTTTAATACCACCGTCTCTAAAAATGTTCGTAAATCCTCTTCCTTTAAAGCGCCTACAAATCGATTCACTTCTTTTCCATCTTCAAAGCGAATAAATGTAGGTGTTGCTTTAAGATTATACTTCTCCCATAAATCATCATATTCATAAACATTCAATTGCGCAATATCAATACCCATGTCATCTGCCATTGGCATTAATACAGGTGTGAGTGCTTGACAGTGGACACAAATTGGACTGAAGAAGTAGGCATTGACAGGTTCGCCAGCTTCAATTTTTTCTTCAAGCTTATCTGGGAGCATAATATTTTGGTAGTTTTTATCATCCAGTTGATCAATTGTTTCTTGTTTAAGCTCTTTATCGCCATAAGGATTGTTTGCGCTTTCTAATTTACTTTTGTTTGAAACATTTGTTAGCACAATAATTGCTGCAAATAATACAACAATCACTGAACCAATCATTAATAATTTTTTCACTAGAGTAGTGACCTCCTTTTTCACACTAAAAGCCCTAGTTTCAGTGTATTCGCGATTGATTATAAATTGTTTTGAAAACCTAGTAAACTAATTTGTCCTTTTTCCAAGATATTTCACATTTACAACATAATTTTATCTATACTTGGGAACCTACATAGGAGAAGCTATTTTAGAAATTCAACATGAGGTGGTCATATGAAAAACTTTTTACAGCATGTTTTTCAAATTTACACAACAGATATTCGTAATATTTTTACAAACTGGGTAATGGCCGTGATTATAGGTGGACTTATTTTTCTCCCTTCTCTTTATGCTTGGCTTAATATTTATGCCTCCATGGACCCATATGCCCACACAGCAAATATGAAAATTGCCATTGTCAATGAAGATACAGGGACAACGGTGAGAGATGAGACAATAAATGTTGGAGATGCCGTCATCCAGCAATTAAATACCAATAAAAGCTTTACATGGGTATTTGAGACAGAGCAAAAGGGCATGGATCAGTTAAAAAATGGCGATTATTTTGCGATGATTGTAATTCCAAAGGATTTTTCGCAAAAGCTTACCTCCATTTTAACGGATCAGCCGACAAAAGCATATATTGATTATTATGTGAATGAAAAAAAGAATCCAATTGCCCCTAAAATTACAAGCAAAGGAGCAAGTGTTCTTACGCAGCAAGTCTCAAACGAGTTTGTGTCCACAGTAAATGGCACACTATTTTCGATTTTTAATACTATTGGTATTGAAATGGAGCATGAAATTCCTGATTTTCGAAAATTTGAAAACTATGTCTTCACACTCGAACAGCATTTACCTGATATCCAATCCTTTTTAACGCAAGCTTCTAGCCAAGGCAAGGATGCAACACAATTGCTTAACCAAGCCCTTGCCCAAGTGCCTGAAATTGAACAGCTTACAAATAATGGACTTACAACCATTCAACAAGGTTTACAGCTTGTCAATGAAGCAGAAGCGTTGTTCAATGAGCTATCGCCTCGTATTAAAAAGGATGTACAAACCGTTCAATCAATCGCAGAGCATTTTACTGACATCATCAATAAACTAAATGCTCTGAATTTGGATCCAGTTGCTTTTACACAAACAAAGGAAGCCCTTCAAAGCCAATTGACACAGTCCAAAGAGCATATTACGAGTAGTATTCAAACACTTGAGGCACTGCAACAATTAACACAAGCAGATGCCACAACCCGTAAGCAGCTAGTAGATGCCTTGGACAAGATGATGAACTCCTTACAGCAAAGTGAGGTGGAGGAGGCTCAAAATCAGCCAAGCTTTGAGCAGCTTATCACCATTCGTGAGGTATTACAAAACGGTTCAAGCTTTACAGACTCTATAGTCAGTGCGCTCGCTGACTTAAAACAGCTCAACACCTTACATGCTAATATTTTGACTAAAGTCGAGCAATTACAGTCTGTTGATCAAGAGGTCATTACACAAAAGATCATCGCTATTCAAGAAATCGCTCACAATGCAACAGCCCATTTACAGGAATTTTTGACCTACTATAACGAGAGCTTAGAGCCACAAATTCGTTCAACTCTATCGAATGCTAAAACAACATTAACAGGTGCCTCGACTATGTTAACGAATCTCAAACAATTTATCCCAGAGGCAACCAATAAATTAACACAGGCACAGGATACACTAGGAACAGCTAATTATGCAATTCAGAAAATACAAACAGAATTCCCAACCTTAAGCTCAAAAATTCAGGAATTAGCGAATAAGCTTCGTACATTAGAAAATGAAGCTGATATTTCTGAGATTGTGCAATTATTAAAAAATGATGTCAATGCTGAACGGGAGTTCTTCGAGGAGCCCATTCATCTGAATGAGCATCGTCTCTTCCCTATTGCCAACTATGGTACAGCAATGACACCATTTTATACGGTGCTTTCGATTTGGGTTGGCTGTTTACTGTTAATTTCATTATTATCTGTCAACCTCCATAGCGGAACCCCATACTATATTCGTGAAATTTACTTTGGTCGATTATTAACCTTTGCAACTTTTTCATTTCTGCAAACACTGATTATTACGATGGGAGATGTTTTCCTTATGGATGGCACGATCCAAGCCCCTTTTTACTTTGTACTATTTGGTCTCTTTATTAGCCTTGTATTTGTCACAGTTGTCTATACCCTTGTCTCTGTCTTTGGCAATGTAGGGAAAGCCTTAGCAATTGTTATGCTGGTATTACAAATTGCAGGCTCTGGTGGCACATACCCTGTTGAATTGTTACCAAGGTTCTTCCAAATCATCAACCCTTATTTACCTTTTACGTATGCTATTGAGATGATGCGTGAAGCTGTCGGTGGTATTATATGGTCAACTGTCTGGATGGATCTTATTTTCTTAGCCTGCTGCTGGTTAGTCTTTATTTTATTTGGATTTTTCTTAAAAAAATTACTCAGTGAGAAAATGGAACGTTTTATGAACAAAATCCAAGGTTCGGATATCTTTCATTGATTTTCAGCGATACTACCTGTCAATATGACAAAGAGCGATGGTATAATAAAGGCAATGTAAAATGGTAGGAGGCGCTATTTTTGAAGAAAATCATGTCCCTTTTTGTTGTTTTCATGCTATTACTAGTAAGTGCATGTGGAGAAGAGAAGCAAGCTGTGGATGACCATCAAAATAATGATTCACATGAAGATCATCGTCATGCTTCAGGTGATGTACAGGAAGAAACCGCTTCGGCTAATATTCTCCCTTCTTTTTTAGATGATAAGCAGGAAAATATTCGTATGGTCTATCAAATCGCAGGGCAATCGACAGAAGTTTTAGAATGGATGCCATGCTATTGTGGCTGTGGTGAATCTGCTGGTCATAAAAATAATTTAAACTGTTTTATCGAGGAAAAACGTGAGGATGGAACAATTGTCTGGGATGACCATGGCACACGTTGTTTAGTTTGCTTAGAAATTGCTGTTCAATCTGCCAAGATGCATCAGGATGGGATGAGCCTAAAAGAGATTCGTCAGGTGATTGATGATACGTATAAAGAGGGCTATGCCAAACCAACACCTACGGATATGCCTGCATAGTAAAAGCAAAGTCGTATTAAGCGACTTTGCTTTTACTTATTGTTCCTTCAATTGATTTTTCTTTCTTTTGCGTAAAATAATGTATAAAATCACAGCAATAACAATGATGAGTCCTACAAACTCTGCAATTAAGATAAAGGATATTTCAAAACCGTTTGTCTCTTCTGTATCCTGCTCACTCACCTTATTATCCACCGCCACAACAAACTGCCCTTCTTTTGTTTCGATTGCAGCCGCAACTTGGGTATCTGTCTCCTTTAAATGCGCATAAAAGTCATTGTCTATAGAAGTAGCATCGAATGCATGTAGCCATAACAAAGGCTGTTTTGTTTGCCAGAAATTTTTAGTAATATAGGCATGCTTCGCCATAACCTCAGGTAAAAACCCTTGTTGAATCAGCTGCTCTGCTGTATAGGGAATGTTCTTAGCATTTTTTGATAGCCATGTTAGCTGATCCATAGCTCCAATAAAAATGACTGCCTGCTGCTGTAATGCTGCTTCTGTCACATCCTTATCCCTTACAAGCGTAATTTGTGCCATTTTGCCATTTATCATTAAGGCTTTATATAGCCCACTCATTTCTGTATCATTCAGATTTTCATGATCAGGGATCACCATTAATACATTGTCATGAAAGGCATTTGGAAAATCGCGTAATGTAAAGGATGGCTCACTTGCATCTTTTGGAAGAGATAAGGAGCTATCGCTATCAATATATAGCCAATAGCGTTCATTCGTTGTTTCACACGGCTCCTCTAACTGAAAGCCTGTTACCTCAAATTGCACATCTGTTATCGATTTTTTATTTAACACATTTGCTTGAATCGGTATTGATGCCTCATACATATCGGTTGCTGTTTGCTCTAATTTTCGTAGATCTACCGCATGTGGAACATTATTAATATAAACAATCAATTCTAATTTGCGATCATCCTCCTCTTTACTACTTGGCATCGTTGCGGATTTTTTCAAGATCAATCGCATGACTGCTTCTTTGTTTGCCTCTAACTGTGGTAAGGATACATAATAATGGGGTGTGATCGACCCTTGGCTTGATAATGTTTGATCCTCAAAGCCAAATTGCTTGAATGGTATTGCTGTTTCTAAGAGGCTTTCAACCTCTGGTAAATCATCAATCGTTAATGTATGACCTGCTAATTGCTCCAAAAGTCTTGGTTCCGTTAAAGATAATAAGCGTTCCGCAATAGCCTCTGCCTTTGTAGAAGTTATAACTAAAAAAGGTACTTTTTGATTGGTATTGGTATTTTGCAATTCATGCATCATCAATGTCATCGCATTCTCAGCTGTCTCAATATTTGCTACTATATTTTTAAATAAAGCTGTACTAAATTCATTTTTCGCACCAAGCAATACAACAGGCCCCGTCACCTTCTGAACAGCATCTTCACGTTGAATGTGTACATCTGTTTGGCCATGCTCTGATAAATAGGCAGATAGCTGATAACCACTACTTAATGTCGCCGTAGAAGCCTCCTTCGGTAAGATAAGCGTTGTCGTATAGCCCTCATAGCCCATAAATGCTGAAGGATAACTATTTAATGACCATGCTTCCCCCTCCTCCGTAAAAGCTGATATAGAGGATAAAATATCAATACGCAACCAATTACCTACATTACCAGGTGCAACACAAATTCCTTCCTTTAAAATTCCATAAAAGCTAGCTGTTATTTTATGAGACCCTTTTAATAAGGCTTCTTCTGGTAGATGGACAGTGACGGTTTGCTTTCGTAAATCGGTTGTTAACGGCACCGTTTTGATTGCCACATCATCCACCTTCACCGTAAAGGACGAAGGTGCAATTAATAGCTCTGAATATTGGATATGAAATGTTACTTGCTGATTATCAAGTTGCACATCTTCGGTAAGACTATAATAAAAATCTCTCGACGAAGAGGGTCCCTGCAATTCAATTGGCTGAGATACTAATGGTTTTTTCTGATGTTGATTGCCTTCGATTGCAATGGTTTGTTGGTCCACCGTAATGGTAGCCGCAGTTGCATCATCTGTAAATATTAAAAAACCAATAATAAATAGAAGTAAATAAAATTTGGCTTTCATTCGTCTGC
Organism: Lysinibacillus macroides; assembly: GCF_001281525.1. Taxonomy (GTDB): domain Bacteria; phylum Bacillota; class Bacilli; order Bacillales_A; family Planococcaceae; genus Lysinibacillus; species Lysinibacillus macroides. The sequence continues at coordinate 471,515 of NZ_LGCI01000010.1, forward strand.
CCCTTTATCTGATTGCTTTGCAAATCGTTCTGTTTTATACCATTGCACTTCTTGTCCAGTAAACATGCGCTTTATTTCTAACAGTAATGACCAAACAACAAGCACGATCCACATTTGAGAGTACGTAAAATACATGAGGATAACATAAAAGAAATTTTTTCGATTCATTTCTGTTTTTTCAATACTTAATGTAATCATGACTTCACCTAAGAAGAGTAAAAATGCTAATAGCCATAAAACAATGGCAATATCGCCAACGGTTAATCCAATATCATAGAATAAATTGATAATAAATAAGCCATTGGATAAAATCACGCCAAAGAAAAATAGAAAATACGTGAAGAAAAAGTAAAATAAATCAAATATAATACTTTTTCTTTTTAATGTAAAAAATTGACTTAAAAATTTAAGAACGACATACTGATTACCCCTTGCCCATCTTGTACGCTGCTTCCACCATACTTTAAGGGTTTCGGGCTCTTGCTCCCATGTAATCGCTTTTGGGAAAAAGCGAATATGATAACCTAGATTGTACACCCGAATGGTTAGCTCTGTATCTTCTGCTAAGGCTTTTACATCCCATCCGCCAAGCTGTTCTAAAATGGAGCGACGAATGGCAAAATTTGTACCAGGGATGGTTGCTACCTTAAACCATTTCCAACGACCGCCTTGAGCCATCCATTGAAAACAAATCGTTTCAATATTAATAAAGCGTGTCAACCATGTTTCAGCCGCATTAATAACACGAAACTTCCCTACGGTGGCAGCCGCCTTAGGATCATTGATAAGGCCCATTACTAAATACCAAACCGCCATTCTCTCAGGCGTATTATCCGCATCATAAACAACGACAATCTCCCCTGTAGAATCCGCTAACGCCGCATTTAATGCAGAGGATTTTCCTTTTCCTTTGTTCGGCTCTACGGTTTCAATCACACGAATAAATGGATACCTTTCAGCAAATTTTGAGGCGATGACACCTGTATCATCAGAGGAATTATCATTAATAACAATCACCTCTAGTTTATCTTTTGGATAGTACAAACGAGACATGGCTCGCAGTGTCTGCTCAATAACAAGCGCTTCATTATGCGCGGGAATAAAGACACTTACAGAGGGTACATTGTCCATTTTTTTAGACCATTGATTGATAGGCTTTTCAAATGAACGAAAATGTAAATAACCGCCTTCCATTAAAAACATATGATAGAGTAGCATCACCCAAATGAGGAAAAGTGAAATAAAAAATAATGTATTAGCCATTGGATTTCCTCTCCTCAAATAACCTCTTACGCAAAGTTATACGCAAACGTAAGGTATTGATAAAAAATAATATCACAAATAACGAAACAATCAGCACAAGCGCCCATAACATGACTTCAAATGGTCGTTCATCGAATAAAATTTTTAAACGTTGAAATTTTGTAAAGGATAGATGAACCGTTTGTTCGCCGTTTTCATGCTGAACAATGGCAACATTTCCTGACTTTACTTGCTGTTTCGTTTGTCGAAAATTAATGAGCTCAATCTGTGGATGTCTATTTAAATAATCGGCAAGCTCCTGGACATAAGCTACATGGCTATAAGCAGGATATTGAATACCGATAACAGAGCCAGGAACTTTTAATAAAAGATCCATCTGCTGTTTCACAGGATAGAAAGGATTGGTCGCCGTATGTGCTATCGTCCCTGCGGTAAACGGGTAGATAAGGTGTTGATTCATTTGTGACATATATAATTGCTGATTTTCTCGTTGAATAATACTTGTAAATAGTGCACTGTCACCAACACTTATCGTAGGATAGATTTTACGTAGCGCTAAATAATGTAGACTTTGTTCCATTGAGTTAGATGCAGAAAGAATAAATGCATAGCCCTCTTTTTGCAATTTTTGCAAATAACTTACTAATTTCTTATTCTCATGTAAGTAATCTATTTTTTCATTCATCATAATGGGCGTGACTTCAAGGGCTATCGGGATATCACGATCCGCAAATGCCGTCACTACCTCTTCTAGCTTTTGGACATTGGTTTTCATATTAATATCCGTTAAAACGACAAACGCTGCATGTGTGGATGGTCTTGGCAATTGTAGTAGTTCACCGATGATCGCTGGCCACTCGTACTGTAAAGCTCCTTCATTGATAAAAATCCCAATAAATGACCAATTATGCTGTTGGATAACAAAAGGATACGACTGATTCATCGTTGATGCCCACTCGATAATTTGAGCATCAGCAGTTGGTTGTACGCTTTTCCACTGAACAGGGTTAACTAGCCCTTCCTCTCCTATGGCTCGAAGCTCCACTACCTGTTTTTCCTGCCATTTCGCAAAGGGAGCTAACTGCAAGGCATTATCCCCAATCAGTAGAGCTGGTCCTTGAAATTGATTCAGTGCATCAAGTGCCTTTGCTGGCATTGCTGTTGAATAAGTATTAACCACAACGACTCGTTGATAATGCTGAAGCATTTGCTGATGAACATCTTCTATAGCAATAGTATCTACGGATGTATAAGCTTGTAGTATATGCTGTAAGGCTTGTATATCATCGTTGGGCTGCTTATTGCTGGTCATATAGATCAATGCTACATTCTTATCTGCATCCGCTGCCAATACAGTAGTAGCTGTGTCGCATGTATAAAAACAAAGCCATCCCATTATCAGCCACAGGCAATGTTTAGAGCGCATTTGTTTTCATCTCTCTTTCTAGCTCTGCCAGTAATACATCAAATGTGGCATCCATCAATGGATAATAAGTAAAGAAGCTTGTTTTATAGCTTAATGTCACCCATTTTCCATTGAATAATTGGTGATTTTTCAAAGCTTGATCCAATTTATCATAAATAACTTCCATATGTTGGTCGCTTGTATCAATTAGCAATAGTCCAATATAATTTTCACGAAAGCGAAATTTTTTATCAGTTGTTCTAACGGTCTGCTGAATTTTTTGAGAAAGCTGCTGCCATAAATGCTGAACCTCTTTGGCACCATACAGTTGCTGGAATTGGTCATAATTCTCAAGCATTAACACCACAAAGACAAATGTATGCTTATGTCGGTCAGATCGCCGCATTTCCTCATTTACACTTATACGCATACGCGTTTCATTCTCAAAGCCTGTTTCCACATCAATCGCTACATAATTTCTTACATCTTCTTGTAGTTTTTTTAAATAGTTTTCCTGCTCCTTCATCAATTCATGCACCTTTCCTGCACAAAGAATCAGCAGCAATAGCATAATTCCATAGGCGAAAAACATCTGCATGGAAAAGGAAGCATTTAAAAATATCGTCGTGCCTGATAAGCCCATATAAAGCAAGGTTGAGCCTGTAATAAAAATAAAAACAAGGCTACTAATCAGTCCTAAAACGGTTCCTCTCCAAAGGGTGAGCAAGAGTAGTACAAGTAAAAAACCATACAATAATAAACTTTCAGCATTCAGGCGTAATAAAAAATAAGAAGGTATTTGCAACAATAAAATTAGCAGTGCTCCATACAGAAAAATGGCTCTATTCCAGTTCATCATTGTGCGCATTGTTTACCTCCCTTTCTGCTAATAACGGTAGTAAATTATCAAAAATATGCGTTGACTTTGTATAGTAATCGACATAGCCTGTCTTTGGATCATCTTTCAAGGCTGTCATTTTATCAAGGAACTGCTGGGCCATTTGTTGTTCATTCAGCTCAAGCATATAGCGTGCAGCCATCGCATAAACGGCTGGGGATTCATATTTTACGGCTGGTTTATTCGTCTCTGCATCATAACGGCCATATAATTTATCGTCTCTTGCTAATAAATCAAATAGCCAATTTTTAAAAGGTGTTGTGTCTTTTTTTATAGAAGCTAGATGATAAGCTGTATATAATTGTTCAATCATATGCAGTTCTTCATCAAATACATAGCTTTTAGAAAAAAGATCATAATATTTTGGAAAGAACCCTTCCTTCGAGACTGGTGTATTTTGTAAAATAGTGATTTGTTGCTCCATCTGCTCCTGTGAGAGTAGATCATGTTCTGCCATTTGCTGAAAAGCGGCTGGCATAATATAGCACATTGTTAGTGTATTCGCTTTGTCATGGGAGTGAACATCCACAAAATCAACAAATAGTCCATCTACCATACCAAATCGTTTTAAATTTTCACCAATTTCCTTCCCTAGTTGTATATAGGAAGCATTATCCCACTTTTCACCTGCTTCCAATAACACCCGAATGACGCGTAAATCATCAATCAATGCAGTCACAGAAGCTTTCTTTGTGCCCTCTATACGCCATACCATAAAATTATTTGTTAAAAAGAATGTTTTTATGACTTGAACCTGTTCATCAAAACGGATTTGGTCATCTTTTTCTAACAGATAAGCAAGCCATAATCCAACTGACTCGGATAAAAACAGCTCCTTCTGATCTGTTAAATCTGTTCGTAATAGTCCTTTATCTGTCATTAGCTTTTGCAGGACAAATTGCTCTGTTGGTGAAAGGGGTTCTTTTGGTAACGCAACTTCTTTTTTTGTACAGCTTATTAAAATAAAAACTACGCATATGCTAAAGACAACTTTCTTCTTAATAAAATCACCTCAAGTATAAAAAACATGTACTTATCGCCTATATTTTCTTTTATAATATACTATCCTCTACAAATAATAAACATTTCTATGAAAAAAGACACGTTATATATAAATCAATACAAATAAAGGAAGCTTAAATAGTCACAAAGATTTATACAATATCCTTTATTTATGTATTTTTTTGATATATTTAAAATTACAATGCTTTCTCTAGCATAATTTTTTCGGAGCACAGCTATAAATTGCTGCTTTATGGCTATCTTACACGCTGTAAAATACTCTAATTGCAAAGGAGTAAATGAAGGGTGTAATCGATGGATCTATTAATACTTTGAAAATCTTGTCCTATTTTGTATCATGTATAATATTGTTATTTTTAAGGCTAATTGAGGCGAGGTTAGGACTATTAAAAATTAGGCAGCGTGGCATAGAAATATGGGAGTACATTTAGGTATAAAAAACCCAAAAATCGGATGATATTATACATTTTAATATTCTTTGATTTCAAAGAACATAATTTTATTGTGAACGATAGAGTCTTTGCGAGATTGGAAAAAAACCATGTTAAAGTCCTTATCAAATATATAGTATGACTTTAACTCTCCTATAAACATTGTAACTAGTTGCCTTTCTATTGATTCCCAATTTAAAGTGTGATTGTTGTGCAGTTGAATTATTGGTGCGTCTAGTTCAATTGGCGTGCATTGATATACATCTTTTTCTGGTATTAGTGACTGTTCTTATCCCATAGCTCCAAAAATAAAAGAAGAGAAGTTTATTGATGCAATCACAAAAGAAGCAACTTTATCAGGCATTCTACCATTCAAAAGAACCCATTATCTGGATTATACTTTTCAATAGACTCAATGCGTCCAGATTTATTTGCACTACCAAAAGCATCGAAAAATCCATTGTGTTCTGTTATACCAAAAGCTTAACGTGAGTGCTTGTCCAAATATCAAGAATCGGATTATATACTTTGACCACTTTCTTATTATTCTTCTCTTTTCCGTTATAACCTCCCACAACATAAATATACCCTTGATATTCAGCAATCTTACTTAGATTACATTTGGCAACCATCACGCTTCTCTTTTGTGTGTATTTATTAGTCACTGGATCAAACTCAAATAAATTGTTAACTATTAATTTATTTACAGTTTTCCCACCTAGAATATATATTTTCCGTCTACTGGAATTGCGCTATTAGTATATAGTGCAATAGGCAATGATTCAATTTGTTCCCATTCTGATGAAACATTTACACCATTAATGCTAAAATCTCCACAACAATTAGTATCTGCCATGTGTATTTCTCCCTTAAGATTATTACTTCTTTCCCAATTATAAGTTAAGATATATAAAATATGTAATAACAATCTGATAGAAAAATACCACTAATTTACTCATTAATAATTTTCATTTAATTATCTTACATTTACCTAGAATCATTCACTCAGCAGCAACCTTTCATTGTCTAAGCGTGAAAGAGAACGAATAAACCCTTCCTGATCAAAGTAAAAAGCATCCACGCTATTCATTAGTGGATGCTCTCTTAATTTATTTAATAATCCGAACATGCTGTTTCGTGTTGAACTTCAATTTTACAGTCTTGCCATACCTTATATACATAACCCCGCCTTTGCCATTTTTGAATGTATAAGACATGTCCAGCCATGAATTTCTCTATTAAATATAAATGCCCTTCAAAGCGCCTTATTACACTTACAGTTGTAGCACTTTGAATACAAAATGCATAATGTCCTTATTCATATATTCTGTGGTTAACGCTAAAATATTGTCACCTACCTTTTCGAGTGGTTGTAGCCCGATGTGTTAATAGCTTCCATCGTTGAATGCAAATCTTTATTTCGTATTTAGCGCCATCAAATGTTTTTTTAATCATGAATATATCCATGATTTCGTGCAGCGTAAGCAAACTCGTAATTCCATACTCCCTTGATGGTAACGGTTTCTTCATAACTCTTTAATTTTGGATACGTGCCAATCGCCTTCACACCATGGAAGATAAGATTTGCATTTAAAGAGTAATGGAAAAATTGCACAAATACACAAGGTTTCACAATCTACTATTCACAGACGATTGAGAGAGATAGAATTTGAGTGTTGGCTGGTCATTTTTGTGTAAAGGATATGTAGACAACAGATAAAAATGGCTATTTTTATCTGAAGAGCTTTATTTTTATGTTAAAAATTCTTAACGTTGTGAAATGTAAAATAATGTTGACTGATAGATTATTGTACCTTAACATACAATATATAGCAAATAATTTTACAATAAAAAGGAATATGTGTATTTTAATAGAGTATTTGTAAAGTTAGCCGGCTATATTTTTTCACAATAAATTACTAGGGAGGAAATATTATGACAGTTGCAGTAAAAAACTTTAGCAGCATTATGAATCAAATGAGAGATGCTTATGTAGGAGAGTCTACTAATGAATTTTCTTTAGCAGAACACATCGGACTTCGTGCCGCTTCAGTATCCGATACACCTGAAGAATTGCAAAAATTAACACAAGACTATCAGCAGAATGTGAACAATTTTTATGAACAAGAAGAATCAGGCTTAAAAGAAAATGTTAAACAATTAGAAAATAATGATATGAATAAATCAGATTTTATGGAGAAGATGCGTAAGAGAAAAGAAGAAGCATTAAAAAAATCTGAAGACATGATTAATAAACTCTATGATTCATTAACAGATTTTGGTGAAGAACATCCTGCATCCCAAATAGTAATCCTTACCCTTGCTGATAAAGTTGGAGCTTTTATGCAAGACATTATGAATAAAGTTATAGATGTTTTTGTTGGTGTGGTAGACGCTGTAAAAAAGGCAATTAGTGTAGCTGTTGATTTCATTTCTTCTACTTTCAATTCAATTGTCGATTCAACGAAAAACTTCTTTGCTGAGTTATTTTAAACGATCATAAATAAATGACTGAAAGCAAGGCTGTTTACGGACAGTCTTGTTTATTTTCCCTATTTAATAGCGCACTCAATTTTTCAACAGGTAGGGAAGACTACCACGTTTATTAAGTCCCGTTTAAACACAATTAATTGGAAGCTTATGTTTTCGACACAGCAGCTACTTCTTTGCATACCATTTTGCTTTGTGCGCTAACATGGTTCTAAAGTGGGACCATGATGCTTCGCTGATTGCTTTAACTAACTTGTGGTTCTTGAGCATAGTTGACACTTGCAAAACTTCCATACCAATCACAGCGCGGTTTTGGATGATGTCAGTAGAGATTTTATGCAAATAATCTGTTCTTGCATTGGTGATTTTCTTATGTAGTCGTGCTACTTTACGTTATTATTTCTGATAGTTCGTTGCTTCATCCAGTTGGTATGTTCGTTTCAAGGCTACTTCCTGTCGTCTGGATAGGACACATTGTATATCAGCCAATTTCTTTTTCAATGCACGAAACTATTTAGGATTGCCAACTATTTGACCAATGGAAAGGATGGCAAAGCCTTTTACTCCCACATCCACTCTCTAACAAGTAGGGCTAGTATCGCTACGCCCCCTCTTAAACCACTTCATATCAATGTTTTTGTATTACCCGTTATTTTACAAGCTGTAATATGGGAAGGTTGCATGGTGAGTTTAATAGACTGATAAACTGTTGATATATCAGTAGTTTGAGAATTCCACTCCATTTTGTATCATGCAAATTACTGCATATAATAGTATGGTTTTAGGGCTAAGTGGGTCTGGATTGGGACTAATAAAATACGGCGAGCGTGTGTATAGGCATGAGTGAGTGAATGAAGATTTCCCCAAAAGGAGCTTTTTAACCAAAATGAATGGCAGAAACGTTAATCTAACAACGTTTCTGCCTTTTCAATTTCATGTGATTTTTTACTCCAAAAGGACTTATATTAATATATTTGGGAAATTCTGATTGAAAATAATTATTAAAAACAAACTTAATACCCATTTAAACATTTTATTCAATAATAAAAATCTGAGAGTATAAAATATTTTGTGTAAATAGAAAATTCCATAGAAAAAGGAAGACCCTTTCTTGGTAGAATTAAGTCACCACAACCAATCCTAGAAAAGAGGTCTTCCCTATGAATCAGTTTACAACAGAAATTGTCGATGCACTAGTCAAAAAACAAGATATTACCGAGGTTTTTCGTTCGCACTTGGAAATGGCGATCAACTCGCTACTGGCGACAGAGCTGACGGAATTTTTGGATTACGAAAAATACGATCGTATCGGGTTCAACTCAGGCAATTCTCGCAATGGGTCTTATTCGCGTACACTTCACACGGAGTACGGCGATTTAACGCTTCAAATCCCGCGGGATCGCAACGGTGAGTNTGATCGCAACGGTGAGTTCAAGCAACAGACAGTGGCACCGTATAAGCGCTCGAACGATACGCTGGAAGAAACCGTGATTCACCTGTTCAAAAAAGGGATTACGATGGCGGAAATTGCGCAATTAATCGAGAAAATGTATGGGCATCACTATACGCCGCAAACGATTTCGAATATGACAAAGGCTGTTTCAGAAACGGTAGAAGCCTTTAATAACCGTCCTTTGCACAATCGTTACGTATGCGTGTATTTAGACGCGACGTATATTGCCGTGCGTCGTGATACGGTGTCAAAAGAGGCCGTCTATATTGCAGTTGGTATTCGTGAAGACGGCTCTAAAGAAGTGCTTGGCTATACGATTGCCCCAACAGAATCGGCCTACAACTGGCAGGAGCTACTACAAGAGCTCAANAGTGTCAAAAGAGGCCGTCTATATAAATTGAACTAAAGCTTCTATCTCCTTCAAAATGGGTAAAGTATACAAACTTATTGTCGAAAGGATGATCCCACATGTTACGCAATGAACAACGAGAAGAACTTCAAACGGCGATGCGACAAACAAAGGATAAGCGACTATTTGAGCGGTATCAGACTGTATTTCTACACCTTGAAGGAAAAAATAACGTTGAAATTGCGATGATCATTCAACGCAATCGAGCAACTGTTGGTGAATATATTAAAGCCTATAAAAAAGAAGGCATAACAGGTTTACGCATGGGGATTTCTACAGGTAAACCACATCGTTTGACCATCGAACAACGTGCTGAGTTGGCTGAGATTGTCACAACGAAAACGCCTGCTGATGTGGGATTTGCACCGTATACGAATTGGACGCTCGCGTTACTCGTTTCACTCGTGAAACGTGAATGGGCTGTGTCCTATTCTTTACGTGGCATGTCTAAATTATTAGAACGCATGCAATTTAGTCATACGCGCCCTACCTATACG
>NZ_LGCI01000010.1:481655-482198 GCF_001281525.1 Lysinibacillus macroides
TACGATTGCCCCAACAGAATCGGCTTACAACTGGCAGGAGCTACTAGAAGAGCTCAAAGACCGTGGTGTAGAAGACGTACTTTTATTCGTATCAGACGGCTTAAAAGGCATGGCAGACGCTGTGTTTAATGTGTTTCCAAAGGCAAAATATCAGGTGTGCCTTGTCCATGTGGCACGCAATATCATGCATAAAGTCCGAGTAGAAGATCGCAAGGAAGTGTGCGAGGATTTTAAAACGATTCACCAGGCAAAGAACGCTGAAGCAGCGAAAAAAGCGCTCGAGACGTTCTGCGAAAAATGGGGCAAATCGTATAAAAAAGTCGCACAAGGCTTACTCGAAAACCCGTATTTACTGACGTTTTACGGCTTTCCCAAGGCGATTTGGCGAAGCATCTACTCGACGAATTTAATCGAGTCGTTCAATAAGCAAATCAAAAAATATACAAAGCGCAAGGAACAGTTCCCGAACGAAGAATCGTTGGAGCGCTTTTTAGTGACGCAGTTCGAAGACTATAATCAACGTTTCGCCACACGCTGCCACAT
>NZ_LGCI01000010.1:485970-1007441 GCF_001281525.1 Lysinibacillus macroides
CTTCTCTTTCAAGATGAGTCCATGATTCGTGACTACCAAGCCATTCAAAAGTCATGGTTTCCAAAAGGGAAACAGCGTCAAATCCCCACATACGGTAAGCATCAAGGCGTGAAATTAATCGGTACGTTAAATTATGAAACAGGTGAAATCTTCTGCGTCGAAGAAGAGAAATACGATGCAGAAGTCTTCCTGCGTTTCTTAGAAAAAGTCATTGCTCATTACCCAAATGGAAAAATTGTCATGATCCTCGATAACGCTCGCATTCATCATGCGAAGCTCATTCAGCCTTTTTTAAAGCTGCATCAAAATCGATTACAACTGGTGTTTTTACCACCTTACAGCCCGCAATTGAATTTAATTGAGGGGCTATGGAAATGGTTGAAAGACAGCGTCATTCATAATGTCTTTTTTTCAAGTACATCGCAAATCAAACTCGCTGTTCGTGAATTTATCCGTTGTCAAAGTGAAGATACACAAGGTATAATCGACCGACTTTGTGTTAGGTTCTAAAGTTCAATCTATATATATTGCGGTTGGTATTCGTGAAGACGGCTCGAAAGAAGTGCTTGGCTATACGATTGCCCCAACAGAATCGGCTTACAACTGGCAGGAGCTACTAGAAGAGCTCAAAGACCGTGGTGTAGAAGACGTACTTTTATTCGTATCAGACGGCTTAAAAGGTATGGCAGACGCTGTGTTCAATGTGTTTCCAAAGGCAAAATATCAGGTGTGTCTTGTCCATGTGGCGCGTAATATTATGCATAAAGTCCGTGTAGAAGATCGCAAGGAAGTGTGCGAGGATTTTAAAACGATTCACCAGGCAAAGGACGCCGAAGCAGCGAAAAAAGCGCTCGAGACGTTCTGCGAAAAATGGGGTAAATCGTATAAAAAAGTCACNCAATCAACGTTTCGCCACACGCTGTCACATCGGCTTCAATCAGGCCCGTGCGAAGCTAGAAGAAATGTTTGAGCAGCTGCACGAACCGACAAACTAGACCGGGACGCGCCAGCGCGAAATTTGAGTGTGTAGGAAAGGGCTAGCCCTATCCCACACACTCAAATCAACACTTCAAACAAGTCCAATTGAATACACAGGTGATGAGTTCCCTTGAACGGGTGAATCGTCATTTACACAAAAATATTGACAGTACCATAAATCTAAAACGGTTATATACCTCTTTATATTCTTTATTAAATATGTTAAATGTTTCTTTTAAATTGATTCTAGAGAAGTTATAGTTTTCGATAGCTTTTAAAGTCTGCTCATTATCTGAAATAAAAATAAATGATTGATGCAAATCCTGTAATTTAGAAAATATATATTTCGCTGTCTTCTTTATCTCTTCGTTATTAAAATCATCTTTTAAAAATGTGTCAATAAACATAGGCATATTAACAGTTTCTTTATTATCTATACTCATTTGATATATAGAAATATATTGAGCTATAAATGCCTGTACTTTAGACGCACCAGATAAATTAATGTCTACAGATTCCAAGTTAGAATTATAGTAATTTTTATATGAAAATTTTAAATTAAGCTCCTCAAATGCTTCTATCATTAATTTTTGATACTTAGAAGCCACATCATCGGTATTTCTCAATCATATTTTTCAAAAAAGATGAATAACAATGATTGGTCAATAGTGGATTTAGAAAAAATTGCTGGGGCACTTGAAGCATCTTTTGAAGTTGTTTTCAAAACAAAAAGTGGTAAAATATTTTGAAACGGTTAGACGTATGTATAACAACACAACAATGCAATATCAACTAGATACACTAGGAGCATTGTGCAAAGCATTAGAATGTGAAATCGGCGACTTGTTAGAAATTATCGAGGAACCAGGGGAAAACGGCGAAAAAATCTAACCACACCTGCACATAAAAATTGATGGCATTACTCGACACAAGCTATAATAAATGTAGAGTACCTGCCATTGCTAAGATGGAGGGGAGAACAACGGAAATTCAGTTTTCTAAGGTTGCAGTAAAATTCATCAATGCAGCGGATAAGCCAACAAAAGCACGAATCAAAAAAGCTATTGATGGGCTACGCGAAATCCCACCTAGTGGAGATATTAAAGTTTTACGAGGTTATCAGCCCACTATGTATAGGCTTCGTGTAGGTAAATATCGAATTGTATATGAAATAATTTCTGAAAATCAAGATTCTCCATTTATCTATATTCGTGATATAGATTCACGTGGCGACATCTACAAATAAGAGGAGGGCTACACATGAGTAAACGCGCACAGGACTTAGTAGAAATGTTCAATTTATTACCTGAATCCGAGCAAGATTTAGCGTATGAAATGGTAAAGCGCCTTGTACTTGCCTGGGATAATGATTATACTAAGCTAACACCCATAGAACGCGCACGACTTGAAGAATCAACCCAAGATTTAAAACGGGGCGAAGTAACTAACTACGCTGATATTGATTGGAACTGAACAACCACAACAAAAAGCATCTACTCTCATGGAGCGGATGCTTTTGCATAGAAACGGTTATTTATCTGTGAGGAATTTGTATGAAGCCTCTTAAAGACATTTAAAATACTAAGAAGACCACCCATCACGATGAAGTGAACCCTTTTCCTGTTTCTTTATAAGCAGCCTTCCATTTTGCTAAAAAATAATTGAAGACAAAACGCGAACAACCGATTGTTTTAGCTATGAGGATTTCTTGTTCTTTGTTTGGATAGATACGGAATTTGTATGCTTTGTTGACCAACACACGAAACGCCTCCCTCTTTCCCCGAATGTTTGTTTCTATTTTAACCGAAAGGGAGTCGCTTTGGCTATCACCAACCGCCATTCATCGCCCACTTACTACGCCCTACACATTCCTTGAAGTGGAAGTCTTCTGTCGGAAAACGATAAAATTGAGTAAAAGTTATTGCTTTTTTTTCTAATGTTTGATTGAGAGCATCTATCGTTGCTTTCAATTTGTCTTGATAACTACTATACGTATCAAAACTATCTTCAGAGCCAAGATTTTCATACATAACTCACCAACCCAATGAATTCTTTATATACAGTTTTATTAATCGTTATCGTTTCTGTAATCAAATTATGCTTCTCTATGTATGTCAATACTTTATGAGTAGACAAATAAGCCCTGTTCACGCCCGTTGATTCAACAAACATTACTTCTAATAAACCACTTATTCATACGTAAAATCTATTTATCTTTTCTATTTTAGCTGGAATAGCATCTAGTTCACGAATATTCTATTAGGATTGTCTATTGAAACCTTAACACCTAACCAAGTAACAATACCTCCGATTATTGCTCCAGTAAAACCTATGAATCCTGCTGCTATCGTTGGTTCCCATAACCCAGTTTCATAGAAAACAACTATTACAACTAAAAAAAGCTACTAAAGAAGTTATCCTAAACTAATATAAAAAATATTGTTCAAAGTTTTTTCTGTCATTTCTAATCCTCCTGTCTACCTATATTATAAACGATTCATAATACTAAAAGAATTCCAGCTACATGGGATAAGCTTCTATACAAATTCACAGCGGAGACATTCTTTTTAGGATGAGCAACATAGACAGCGGTTTGAAAAAGGGATACGAGGAAATACGTTTATAAACATTCACTCCGATGTATTTAATCGATTTTAATCTATTCAACAATTTAGACTAATTACACATTCCTATACACACGCCACCAAGCATGAAAGGAATGGATAAGGTGAACATATATAAATCAGCAAAAGAATCAGAAGTATACTACTATTTCAATGCTAAGGGTGAAAAACTGTGGATGTACCGCCATAAATATTATGATGCGGCTAATAAACGAAGAGAAAAGAAGAAAAGCAGCATTGAAAGCCCTCTTGGAAGTAAAGGCTGCAACGTTGCATGGTGAAACAAAACATATAGAACATGATAACCTAACTGTCACTCAATGGCTAGATAGTACACCTGACCAACTCAGCATCTTGCTAGATTCTATCAAGCAAAAGAATATAGCCTACTACAGCTTATTTTTAACCATTGCCTACACAGGAATGCGAAAAGGGGAAGCATTGGGGCTTCAATGGCGGAATGCGGAATATCGACTTTGCCAATCAAACGATTACCATTGGTCGTACTAGAGGATGTAACGGTGTAGGCTCTACAAAAACCCAAAATAGTGAGCGTACTATCAAAGTGGATGACATTGTAATGGAACAGCTACCGAACAACTGTTAAAGCTCTTTTACTTTCACATGGTAGAAAGCTGCATAACGATATAACGAAGGGTGATTCGTTTATTTTCCTTTCACCATATACAGTAAAGCCCTTTGAACCTATTGGCTTAAATGCTACATTTAATCGCATGGTAGCAACGGCTGAACTTCCAGCTACAACCATTCATGGATTACGGCACACACATGCTACGATCCTTATGAATAATGGTATACCCGTCAAGGCTATTGCTGAACGCTTAGGGAATACACCTGAAATGATTCATACAACATACGGACATGTATTAAAGGAAATGGAAGCACAAGCAGTATCCGTATTTAGTGAAAGTTTAAACGCAATTGGGGCTAAAAGTGGGGCTAGCATTTAGCTAACCCACTCTTAAACCACTTCATATCAATGTTTTTGTATTACCCGTTATTTTACAAGTTGTAATATAGTCTTAAATTGTGGATGATCGGCATGCTGTAACAACTCATATAAAATCATTTCCGTACTTGTTGGAGCAATACCAAGTGCTTGCATTTTAGTTAGCCCGACCTCTTTATTAGCTTTTGTACGAGAGGACACCGCATCTACCACAACCTCCACTTCAAATCCCTGCTCCTTCAGCTGTCTAGCTGTTTGATAGACACAAATATGAGTTTCAATACCTGTAACAATAAATTGCGAACGCCCACTCGCTTTCATCGCTTCGACAAATGTTTCTTCCTGACAAGCACTAAAGGCCATTTTCGCTATCGCCTCCCCTTGTAAATGTTGGGCAATCTCCAATGCTGTGCCTCCTAATCGGCTCGGATTTTGTTCCAGCCATAAAATCGGTACTTCAAGTGCTTGCATTGCTTGTACCAGCTTTGATACATTGGCAATTATCGTTTCACTCTCATCAACAATTGTTGCTAGTTTCCCTTGGACATCCACAACCACTAAACATACTTTTTCTACTGTAAACATTTATTGCACACTCCCCTTTTTCTTTTTATTATACAAAAAACTTCTCTACTATGCTGTTCCTCACGAGCACTCCACAAATACGAACATTCCAAAATTAAATAACTATTTAAAAGCAGCAATAACGAAAATTATATATAAATGAAAGTATTATTTCTTCTTTCATTCGTGTTTTAATGATTAATATGCCTAAAATATGTAGATTTTATTGCGAGCCTGTCGATATTTTGCTCAAATATTAAGAATTTTATTTTTTCTCTTGAAAAGTACGGTATAATTCAGTAAAGTTCTGTTATCTTATAACAAAAATAAGGAGTGTATCGCCTTGACACAACGTGCATACAATTTTAACGCAGGTCCATCTGCACTACCACAAGAAGTATTAGAAAAAGCTCAACAGCAATTAGTAAACTTCCATGATTCTGGTATGTCTATTATGGAGATGAGTCATCGTAGTGCTATTTTTGATGAAGTACATAATGAAGCTATTGCCCTATTAAAGAAGCTTTACGCAATCCCTGAAAACTACGAGGTGTTATTCCTACAAGGTGGCGCAAGCCTTCAATTTACAATGGTGCCTATGAACTTTTTAGCAGCTGATCAGAAAGCTAGCTATATCTTATCAGGCTCATGGTCTGAAAAAGCATTCAAGGAAGCAAAATTATTTGGTACACCGGTTGAAGTTGGGAGCACAAAAGACAATCAATACCGTAATATCCCTGCATTAGAGGATATTCATTTTAATGAAGATGATGCCTATGTGCATATCACTTCCAATAACACAATTTACGGTACACAATGGAAAGAATTCCCTGAAACAGGAAATGTCCCATTAATCGCTGATATGTCCAGTGATATTCTATCAAAGCCTATTGATATTCAAAAATTTGGGCTGATCTATGCAGGCGCTCAAAAAAATCTTGGACCTTCAGGTGTAACAGTTGTCATTATTCGCAAAGACCTACTTGAAAAAGCAAATAAAAATATTCCAACCATGTTAAAATACACAACGCATGCGGATAGTAATTCTCTTTATAATACTCCTCCAACATTCGGTATTTATATGCTAGGAGAAGTGTTGAAATGGGTAGAGGCTAAAGGTGGCGTTGCTGAAATTGAGAAGCATAATGAATTAAAGGCAAAGGTTATTTATGATGCCATTGATAATAGCAATGGTTTCTATAAAGGACATGCAGTACCAGAAAGCCGTTCACTCATGAATATTACATTCCGCGTTACTGATGAGGAGCTTGAAAAGCAATTCCTTACTGAGGCAAAAGCAGCGGGCTTTGTAGGGCTAAATGGACATCGTTCTGTCGGGGGCTGCCGTGCTTCCACTTACAATGCTGTACCATTAGAGGCATGTGAGGCTTTACGAGACTTTATGGTAGATTTCCAACAAAAGCATCAAGCATAATCATGAAAAACGACGATAAATTACGCTTCTGTAATGATTCGTCGTTTTTTATTGGAAAACTATATGATTTATAGCAAATTTAACGCTTAGGACTTTACACAGCGCAAAAGAATTTGAGAAAAATATAGTTTTTTCAATTGCCTAGCGGACATATTACCAACCTTTAGTGCTTCCTTGAACATAGATTATTACTGTAAGGGTTACTCTTACGAATCTAGTTGAAGGGAGGTCTTGAGAATGGAAGACAAACGCTATATGACACATATGAACTGGCAAGGCTGCAAATGTCCTAAAAAAGAGGAGCAACGCTGTCCACGTAAACCAGAAAAATGCCCTTGTCAAAATACACCAAGAATGAGCAGCAACTGTAGAGGCTGTGCTTGTCACCAATTAAGAAAATTAGAGCTTGCAGCAACTGTAGATATTTTCTTAGAGGGCGGTGTTAGCTTCTTAGGTTTAACATTTCTTTCCTTTGATCCACGTACTTGCTGTGCATACTTCCTTGAAGCAGGTGCGGCAGCTACTTCTCCATTAATTGTAGATTGTAATAAAATTGTTGCACTTCGTAGAGTAGCAGCTTAATGATTTGAGAGGGAGCTTCTCGCATGAAGCTACCCTCTTTTTTGATGTTAACATTCTTATTCAGCTACTTTTGATGCTCTATCCGTTATTTTCATTACTCTATCCACCAACTCTGCCACCTCTAACTAAAAAACACTGCCACTATTATGAGGGCACTGAAAAACTAAAAAATTCATTCTTTTATATTAGTAATCTGTCTTTTATTAGATTTGAAAACTTAAAAAAGTCGATTTGTATCACATTTTTGTGACAAATCGACTTTTTCAGTGCCTTCCTATTATGTTGGCAGCGTTTCTTGCTTACACTCAGGACATTTCCCGTATATTTCAAATTTATGATTTTCAATTTCATAGTCTGGCAGTTTTTCACCCAGCATCTCCATTGGACAAAGGTTAAGCTCTTTGACATTGCCACAGTCCATACAAATAAAATGATGGTGATGATGTGCGGATTCACAGTGCATACGAAAATTGCGCTCACCAGATAGCTCGGTTTCCTCTAAGATCCCAAGCTTCACAAATGTTGCAAGGTTGCGATAAATTGTATCAAAGCTCATCCCAGGAAAATCTTTCTTCAAAACATCTAATAAATCACGTGCTGTTAGATATTTATCCGTTGCCGCAAACATATCTAATATTAACTCTCGCTTATCTGTTTTTTTATAGCCATTTTCTTTTAAAATTTCCCACGCTCTCGAAACGTTCATGGTGCTACCTCCTCCTGCTTTGCAGCCATTTTAAATGCTACTCTCTTACCTAAAATCACCAATAGCAATATCAAAATAGAAGTGACAACAATCGTGCCTCCTGGTGCTAAATCCAAATAAAAGGCACTCACTAACCCAATTAATACAGCGGCCTCTCCAAAAATAATCGCATAAATAATCGTTTGCTTAAAACCCTTTGCTAGTCGCATCGCAGCCGCCACAGGCAATGTCATCAGAGACGATACCAATAAAATCCCAACGATACGCATACTTGCCGCAATTACAAGGGCCGTGATAACCATAAACAAAAGATGAATCCAGCGTGCAGGAAGCCCACTTGCTTTTGCATATTCCTCATCAAATGATAACACAAACAGCTCTTTAAAAAATAAAGATAAAAAGAGAATGACAACCGCAGCAATGCCAATGACTACCCATAAATCTTGGCGTGAAACAGCGGATACGGAGCCAAATAAATAGCTCATTAAATCGGTGCTAAAGCCGCTGGCCAGTGAGATAAAGATGGCACTAATGCCGATCCCCCCCGACATAATAATTGGAATCGCTAGCTCTTCATAGTGCTTATATAGACGTCTCAGGCGTTCAATTAAAATAGAGCCACTAACAGAGGCTAATATACCTAAATAGATAGGATTCAGCATCGCTAAAGCTGCTACAGATTGACTGATATACAGACTGCCTGCTATTCCTGCCAGCGTTACATGCGACAGGGCATCTGCAATTAAGGATAGGCGACGTACAACAATAAACACGCCTAAAAGCGGTGCTAGTATGCCGATCAATACCCCCGAGAAAAAGGCATTTTGTAAAAATTCATAATGTAAAATTGCTTCAATCATTGTGCCTTCTCCTTTTAATGAATCTTTCTTACAGAATGACCGTACCACTTGTCCAGTGCATCCTGCGAAATAGTATCAAATTCATTTTTATAGCCGTGGAAGTGAATCGTTTGATTTAAGCATGCCACATGACTAATACGATTTGATACCGTATCGACATCGTGTGTCACCAGAATCATCGTAATTCCCTGTTCCCGATTTAATGTCGCCAGCATATCATAAAATGACTGCACATTCTCGTGGTCAATGCCAACAGTTGGTTCATCTAAAATAAGCAGTTTTGGCTCACTGACTAAAGCTCGTGCAATAAAAACACGTTGCTGTTGACCGCCTGATAGTTCACCAATATTGCGATGCATAAAAGCATCCATGCCAACTGCCTTTAGCGCTTCCTCTACTTGCTCCTTGGCATTGCGCCCGGGTCTTTTAAAAAGCCCTAATTTTTTGGTTAATCCACTTTTCACAACCTCCTGCACGGTTGCCGGGAAGCCAGAATTAAAGGCATTGGATTTTTGCGAGACGTATCCAATCCATTCGCGGTGCTTAAAGGTTGCACTTGGTTCACCAAAAAGTTGTACCTTACCTGATAGTGGCTTTAATAAACCTAAAATAATTTTTAATAATGTTGATTTCCCTGAACCATTAGGACCAAGAAGGGCCAAAAAATCGCCCTCTTCTACACGAAAGGAAATATTTTTTAAAACCTGTGTATAGTCATATTGAAATGACACATTTTGAATGTCGATAAGTGTTGATTTCATACATGATCGCTTCTTTCTAAGTCAAAATCATTACGATTTACAAAATTTAAGTATAAATGAAAGTGCAGTTTTTGTAAAGAAAAGAAGATAGGTGCTTTGCCCATCATTTTGCATAAAGGAGGATTGGCTTTGAGTATACAATTTTTACAGCAATTGCTTCAAAGCACTGATAAGGAAATTGTTGAAATTGCCCGTCATGAAGGGTTTACGATTACAACGTCTGAAGTAAAAAAGCTTCGGCCTTATTTGGAGCAATTCTCATTTTCTTGGCTTTTTTTAGGCATTCCTAAAGATATTCTTGTAGAAGTTGAGGCGATTTTAGGAAGAAAGCGCTCTCGTCAACTTATCGCATTGTTTACAAAATAACGAAAGCCCGAAATCAGTATCATTGATTTCGGGCTTTTCCTTAGCCTTTTAATGCTTCAATAAGATCGGGCTTAAATGTACCGCTTCGCAGCATCTCAATTTCAACTTGATACGGAGCTACTTTAGATTTTGCATCACTATTTAGCGGTACAAAGGGTGTTTCTAAAATTTTGGGAACATCCATTAATTGTGGATGATGCACAACGTAGTTTAAGGCATCAAAGCCAATATGACCAAAACCAATATTTTCGTGGCGATCCTTACCTGCACCGCGCACATTTTTGGAGTCATTGATATGCAATACTTTAATGCGTTCCACGCCTATCATTTTATCAAATTCGTTTAATACACCATCAAAATCTTCCACGATATTATAGCCAGCATCATGTGTATGACAAGTATCAAAGCATATAGAAAGTCGCTCGTTATTCGTTACACCATCAATAATTTTAGCAAGCTCTTCAAAGGAACGTCCACATTCTGTCCCCTTTCCTGCCATGGTTTCTAATGCAATTTGAACGGGATAGTCTTGAGATAATACCTCATTTAAACCTTCAATAATTTTAGCAATACCAGCATCAGCACCGGCTCCTACATGGGCACCAGGGTGTAAAACAATTTGCGTTGCCTCTAGTGCCGCAGTACGTTCAATTTCCGATTGTAAAAAATCTACACCGAGACGGAATGTTTCAGGCTTTGTCGTATTCGCAATATTAATAATGTAGGGTGCATGGACCACAATATTTGTCATACCATGCTCCTTCATATGCAGAAGCCCTTTTTCAATATTAAGATCAGCAATCGCTTTACGGCGTGTATTTTGCGGTGCTCCTGTATAAATCATAAATGTATTGGCCCCGTATGACAGTGCCTCTTTACTAGAGCCAAGTAGCATATCTTTGCCACTCATTGAAACATGTGAGCCAAGTAGCATGTCAAAGCCTCCTTATTTTTTACCACGTGCTTTTAAGCGACGCTCACGTTTTTTAATTTTTTCCATTTCCCACTTCATATTACGTTTATAGCCTGGTTTAACTTTTTTAGGCTTACGTACCAATGCTTTTGCTTTCACATCAATTTCATTCTCTTGCTTCACACGATTTTTACGGGCATGACGATCCTTTAATTCCGACCATTCACCATCTTTTACATCCTTTTGAACAAATGGAATCCCCATTTTTTCTACACGAGCCACTGCATCCTCATCTGATGGCTCAAATAAGGTAATGGCTGTTCCTTTATTGCCTGCACGTGCTGTACGTCCAACACGGTGAATAAAGAATTCAAGATCCTCAGGGATTTCATAGTTAATAACATGTGAAATTCCTTGAATATCAATACCACGTGCAGCTAAATCTGTTGCGACAATATATTGATAGTCGAGGTCACGTATTTGCTTCATCATCTTTTTACGATCGCGTGGACTTAAATCACCATGGATTTGCCCACAGCGGACACCATGCTCATTTAAATAACCAGCAACTTGCTCTGCTGTTTTACGTGTATTGGTAAATATAACCGCCAAAAACGGATTAATCCCTTCAATTACTTCCAACAGACGTTTATTTCGAGATTTAGAACGGACTGGGACAAGCACAAAGTCAATCCCCTCTGCAACTGGTCGCTTATCATTCATGTGAATATGCACAGGTGCTTCCATATATTTTTTTAGGAAGGGCTGTAGCTTTTCTGGAATGGTTGCTGAAAATACAAACATTTCAAGCTTCTCAGGCATTTGAGCCGCAAAGCCGTCTATATCCTCGATAAAACCCATATCAAAGGCTAAATCGGCTTCATCGACCACTAAAATTGGAGCTGTATGCACAAATAAAGCTTGCGCTGCAACAAGGTCACGAATACGTCCAGGTGTGCCAACAACAATGTGCGGCTGTGTTTTTAGCTTATCAATGGAGCGTTGTTTGTCTGTACCCCCGATAAATAATTTGGCTTGAATTGCTGTTCCTTCTATTAGTTGCTGTAAGGCATCAAAAATTTGCTGTGCAAGCTCACGTGTAGGAGAAGTAATGACAGCCTGTACTTCCTGCTTCTCTGCATCAATGCGTTGTACAATCGGAATTAAAAAGCTATGTGTCTTCCCTGTTCCTGTATGTGCCTGTCCAATAGCACTCTTCCCTTTTAAAACAAGTGGAATAATTTCCTTTTGAATGGGTGTTGGTTCTGTAAAGCCAAGTTTTGCAATCGCGTCCTGCAAAAATGGCTGAAAATTATAATCTGTATATTTTGACATAATGCGTTCCTCCTAACATCTTTCTTATTGTATCATGATTCGCACTTGAAGGCGTATTGGCGTCCTATTCTTAACAGCTTCCACATGTTTGCATCATTTTATTACCTTATCAAAGGTACTTGAAATACTAACAATATGCAATCAAAAAAAGCACTATAGGAATGTTCAGAAATATTCATACTATGTAATTTCCATGTCAATTTATAGTAAACGAATGATGAATTGCTTCCTTACATGTTATGATAGGGGTGTATATTATTACAGGAGGTTGATAACTTATGAAAGCAGCAAGATGGTATAAAGCACATGATATTCGCGTAGAAAACATTGAAGAACCAGTCATCGAACCTGGAAAAGTAAAAATCAAAGTACATTGGACGGGTATTTGCGGCAGTGATTTACATGAATACGCAGCTGGACCAATCTTTATTCCAGTGGAGCAACCTCATTATGTAAGTAAAGACATTGCGCCAATTGTGATGGGACATGAATTCTCAGGAGAAGTTGTTGAAATTGGCGATGGTGTCACATCTGTTAAAGTAGGAGATCCTGTTGTAGTAGAACCAATCCTTGCATGTGGCGAATGTGCTGCCTGCAAAAAAGGGAAGTATAATATTTGTAAACACCTAGGCTTCCACGGTCTTTCAGGGGGTGGCGGAGGTTTCTCTGAATATACAATGGTCGATGAAAAAATGGTACACAAAATGCCAGAGGGTCTTTCCTATGAACAAGGAGCGCTTGTAGAACCAGCAGCCGTTGCCTTACATTCTGTGCGTCAAAGTAAGCTAAAAGCTGGCGATAAAGCCGCTGTTTTTGGCACAGGTCCTATTGGGCTATTGGTGATTGAGGCATTACGTGCAGCAGGTGCAGCAGAAATTTACGCCGTAGAGCTTTCAGAAGAGCGTGCTGCAAAAGCCTTAGAGCTTGGCGCAACAGCCGTTATTAATCCTAAAGAAGAAGATGCCGTTGCGCGCTTACTTGAATTAACAAATGGTGGCGTAGACGTTGCCTTTGAAGTAACAGGTGTTCCAGTAGTATTATCACAAGCCATTGATTCCACAACATTTGAGGGTGAAACAATTATCGTCTCCATTTGGGAAACTACAGCCGCTATTCAGCCGAATAATCTTGTGCTATCAGAGCGTACGGTAAAAGGAATTATTGCTTACCGCGATATTTTCCCAGCGGTTATGGAGCTGATGACACAAGGCTATTTCCCTGCCGATAAGCTTGTGACAAAGCGCATTGTACTGGATGAAGTCGTGACAGAAGGCTTTGAAACATTAATGAAGGAACGTAACCACATTAAAATTCTTGTAAACTCTCAAGCCTAATAATAGATAAGAAAACGTCAAGAAGCTCATTCTTGGCGTTTTTAATTGAGAAGTACTCAATTCCTCAACTGATCTATCCTTTGTTGAACCCTCTCGTCAATTGCTGCATATCATAGCTATAATCAGGTATGTCATCAATGATAAACAAGTAGAAAGGAGATCATTATGGTATTTCGACAACCTTATCCCTACCCTATGTATCCCAGTGGCATGAGAATGCCTATGCCTATGCCAACACCTCCACAGATGTCACCGCAGTCCTTTTTCCCGCCTGGAGGCTTCCCTGCTCAACCACGAATTCCAGGCGGTTTTCCAATGGCAAATGGAATAGGCTCCTTTGGAGGACAAATGCCAGTGCCACCTGTACAGGAACCGTCTAAAATCGGTTCATTTCTACAACAAGCCAATAGCCTATTCAATACGGCTAAAACCTATACACCTTATATCCAGCAAGCAATGCCAATGGTCAAAAATATCCCATCACTATTAAAATTATACAAGGGATTCCAGGGACTTCCGGCTGCTGGGGCTGCAGCTGCTGAAGCGGCAGGCAGTGAACGAAGAGCCTCTAGTGAAGGCAGACGATCATCTAGGCAAAGTGCATCCTATACGCCTCCTGAACCACTGCCATCTACGCCGCGAATTTTTCAGCCACCTATGTAAATGAACGTTTCTTTGTATTCATTGCCCCTGTCCGTTATAATGTAGATAGGTAAGCTTGAAAGGAGTCACAACCATGC
This sequence comes from Lysinibacillus macroides, assembly GCF_001281525.1. Classification (GTDB taxonomy): domain Bacteria; phylum Bacillota; class Bacilli; order Bacillales_A; family Planococcaceae; genus Lysinibacillus; species Lysinibacillus macroides. Next base: position 500,139 of record NZ_LGCI01000010.1, read on the forward strand.
AAGTATTAAAAATTAATCCACGTGGCTATTGCTATGGTGTTGTTGATGCGATGGTCATTGCACGAAACGCCGCACTCGATAAAACATTACCAAGACCTATCTACATTTTAGGGATGATTGTGCATAATAAACATGTCACAGATGCATTTGAAGAAGATGGTATCATCACATTAGATGGCGATAACCGTTTAGAAATTATTGAACAGGTTGAAACAGGTACTGTGATTTTCACAGCCCATGGTGTTTCACCTGAAATTCGTGAGATTGCGAAGCGCAAAGGCCTCGTGTCCATTGATGCTACATGCCCTGATGTAACAGTTACACACGATTTAATTCGTGAAAAATCTGCAGAAGGCTATGATATTATTTATATTGGTAAAAAAGGACATCCTGAGCCGGAGGGGGCCATTGGTGTTGCACCTGACCATGTCCATTTAGTACAGTCATCTAATGACATTGATACATTAGAGTTAACAAATGATAAATTACTTGTCACAAATCAAACAACGATGAGCCAATGGGATGTCGCTCATTTAATGGATAGCTTAAAGGAAAAATTCCCACATATTGAAGTACACAAAGAGATTTGTTTAGCTACCCAGGTTCGCCAAGAAGCCGTTGCCAAGCAGGCAGGTGAAGCGGATTTACTAATTGTTGTGGGCGACCCAAAATCCAATAACTCAAATCGTTTAACACAGGTTTCTGTTGAAATCGCTGGCACACCATCCTATCGTATTGCAGATGTGTCAGAGCTAAAAATAGAGTGGTTAAAAGGCATTAAGACGGTTGCTGTCACAGCGGGTGCTTCAACACCAACACCGATTGTCAAAGAGGTGATTGCCTTTCTTGATCAATTCGATGAACAGGATGCATCGACACACATCATTAACCGTACTGTCACATTAGATAAAATTTTACCAAAAATTAAAACACCAGCACCTGTTGAAAAAATTATGCCTTATTAATATATGGAAAAAAATCCTGGTTGCCTTATGACAATCAGGATTTTCTTTATTTACTAAAATAATAGTTAATAGGACGGCCAATCCCTCCATAATGAACATCCATGGTAATGGCCCCTTGCTTCTCCAAGTAATCTAAATATCTTCTTGCCGTGACTCTAGCAATGCCGATGCCAGTCGCTACTTCTTCTGCAGATGCACCATCCACTGATTGCAAAAATTGGACAACCTTGTCGAGTGTTGCGCGATTAAAGCCTTTTGGCAGATTTTGCTCTAACTGTAATGTATCAGGTTGCTTTTCATCGTTGTGCCCACCCCGATAATGGAATAGCTGATCGAGCTCTCCTTGAGTAAGCTCACGTTCTGTTTGTGTTTGCTGCTTAAAGCGAAGATAATTTTCAAGTGTTCCTTGGACCCGTTCAAATGAAAACGGCTTCATAATATAATCAAAGACACCTAAATGCAGCACCTGCCTTACCGTTTCCATATCATTGGCGGCTGTCACCGTGATCACATCTACTGGTAAATCAAGCTCACGTATTTTGCGTAAGCTCGTAATGCCATCTTGCTCTGGCATAAAAATATCCATAAATACTAAATCAGGTTGATGCTTACGAATCTGTGCAATACCATCTAAGCCATTTGATGCCTGTCCAATGACTTGAAAATGCTCTACCTTTTCAATAAATTGACGATTCACCTCTCGCACCATTGGATCATCTTCAATTAATAATACATTGATTTGTGCCACCGTCAGCTCCCCATCCTATCAAGAATAATAAAAGGTTATTAAAAAACTCGTACCTTTATTTTCTTCACTTATAACTTCGATATTTCCTTGTCCTTTATCAATAATTTCTTTTATTAAATAAAGCCCTATACCACGATAATTTTTCGCCTTTGTTGAAAAGCCATTGTCAAAAATATGCCTCTTGACCCCATCTGTCATACCAACACCATTATCAGTCACAAGAATGGCTAGTACATCATCGTCCTCATCTACTGAAACATGAATAATCTTCTCTTCAGCTTGCACGTCCATCAACGCATCAAAGGCATTTTCAATTAAATTCCCAAATAAAATAACAAAATCATGATGGTCTAAATTCGGTGGAAATGTTGTAAAGCGACTTTCACGGTCAATGTCCAAGCGAATACCTTGTTCTTTGGCATAGGAAATTTTACTAAGCAATAAGCCTGAAATATTTTCATTTTTAATACGTTCATTTAAAAAATTAGTAATTTCATCGTGCTCTTCCTTCACTTGTGTTAAATAGGTCAATGCCTGTTCATAATGACCAAGCTGTAATAAACCAGCAATTGTATGCAGTTTATTTTTATGTTCATGTGTTTGTACACGTAACGCTTGGACAAATGCCTTTACACCTGTTAGTTCTTCCGCAAGCTTTTTCACTTCCGTACGATCTTTAAACATCGCAACGGCTCCAACTGTTTTGCCATTCACCTGTATAGGAATGCGATTGCTCATAATACTATGGTTATTAATATATAACTCACGATTAAAGATAGGCTGATCAAGCTCTAAAATTTCAGGAAGCCGTGTATCCGGCAATACTTGAAATATTTTCTGTCCAATCAATGTGGAAGGGCGTTCATGAACACCTAGTATATCACATGCCCTTTCATTAAAAATGGTAATGGTCAGCTCATTATCAATGGCAATAATTCCTTCATGCATGGCATTAAAGGTCTCCGTTCGTTCTACATACATTTTGGCAATTTCATGTGGCTCTAGCCCAAACATTTGCTTTTTTATGTGAAGTCCTAATGTATGTGCGCCCCATGCACTAAAGAAGAGGGATAAGACAACTGTTATGAGCAGCTCTGTCTGCATAGATTGCAGTAATTCCAATACTGTTAGCACACTATAGCCTACGACAACAACACCGATTTGCTGGCCCTCATTACTCATAATTGGTACAAAGGCACGCATCATATTGCCGTGCTCACCATGTGCAATGGACGTATAATAATGCTCCGTAAACGCGGCACTGAGATCACTAGATTGTGAAATTTGTCCAATTTCCTGTGGATTTGGATGAGAATACTTACGTCTTTGCATATCGAGAACAACAATATACTGTGCTTTATTGATATCACGAATTTCCTCTACTACTGGATGAATATGGTCAGTTGCGTCGCGAAAATTTGGCTGTGAAATATAGGTTTTGATTTCAGGAAGCTGTGAGACGGTTTTGGCTACAAGTAAAGCTTGATCACGAAGGTCAGTCTTTTGCCCATTCATCACAAATCCTAATAAAAAAGTACCACCTATACTAAAGGAAAGCATCAGAATAAAAAATGTCAGAAACATAATTTTTCGCTCCATCGACAACCTTTGGAATTTCAAGCGAAACGCCTCCCTTCGACTATATTTTAGCTTACCTCATATGTTAAAATAACAAAAACATCAGAAAATACGAATTAATTGGGTGTAATTCATGAAAAAATTTATTGTAGGAACTATTTTTACTGTCTTATTGTTAATGATCGTTATTAGTGTGCAACAAGGTTTACTTCTAGCAAAACCACTTCCCTATGATGATGAACAAAAAGGCTTAAGTACACAGATTACCATACATTTAAGCCATGTCGTAGCCGAAAATACACCAAAGGGGCAGGCTGCCAATAAATTTGCTGAATTAGTCGAGGAAAAAACAAATGGCATGGTAAAAGTACATGTTTATTCAAATGCCTCTTTATTTAATGATGAAAATGAATTTCGTGCTTTGCAAAAGGGCGATGTCGAAATGATTATCCCTACATTTTCGAAAATGACAACATATGTACCTAACTGGCAGGTGCTTGATCTCCCCTATCTGTTTCATACAGAAGAGGAAGTACATGAAGTGCTGACAGGAACAATCGGTAAGCAATTATTAGATGAACTAGGACCGCTTCACCTCCATGTGAAAGGGTTAGGCTTTTGGTACAATGGCTTTAAGCACGTAACCTCTGCTGACCAACCTATCCATACCTTTGAGGATTTACAAGGCTTACGCGTTCGCACAATGCCAAGTAAAGTATTAGAAAAACAATTTGAAGCCGTGAAAGCAACACCAATACCAGTCTCTTTTAGCGAACTTTTTACGGATTTAGAGACACATACGATTGATGCACAAGAAAATACAGCCTCCAATATTTACTCCAAAGGCTTTTACAAAGTGCAGCAACATATGACGATTACAGAGCATGGCATTTTAGGATATGCTGTTTTAATCAACGAAAACTTCTGGGATTCCTTACCTGAAAAAATCCAGAAACAAATGCTCACAGCGATGAAAGAAACAACAGAGTGGCAATTCGAACAAGCAACACTGATGAATGAAAAAGATATGCAAAAGCTGATGCAGCAAGATCATTTCACTGTTTACACAATGAGTGACCAAGAAAGACAGCGCTTTAAACAACAGCTTACACCTGTCTATGATTTTTATAGAAGCCATATACAAACAAATGATATTCTAACAGAGATTGAAAAAGTTGTGACGCCCTAATACTTTTGGTCATTAATCATAAACCCTGACAAATTGTGAGGGTTTTTTCTTTTGTATTATAATAGAATCACTGTTTTCCAAACTACTATAAAACAGCTTAAAATCTTTGCTATTACTAGCTTTCTCTTGTATCTGACTAAAAATGAACAAAATGAACAATAAAAACATTACGGTCATAAAAACTATTGTCGGAAAATTTCAGCTATGATTACCTCACTGAAAGCGTTCACACTAGTGATAGGAGGAAAAAAGATGCGTATAAATTTTAAAAATTTAACCGTGCAAGTGATCATCGCAATTATACTAGGTATTATTGTTGGGGCAATATTCCCAGAGTTTGGCGCAAAATTAAAAATATTAGCAGATATTTTTATTAAGCTAATTAAAATGTTAATTGCACCAATTATCTTCTTAACTGTTGTTATTGGTATTGGTAGTATGGGAGATGTAAAAAAGGTTGGAAAAATTGGCGGAAAAGCTTTAATTTACTTTGAGGTTGTTTCTACATTTGCGCTGGCAATTGGCTTAATTGTTGTTAATCTTGTACAGCCTGGTAAAGGATTCAATACAGAGGCAGCCAGTAAAGCGGATATTTCTCAATATACAAATGCTGCGGCTGAGGATCATGGCTTTGGAGCATTTATTATGCAAATTATCCCAGAGAATGTAGTAGGAGCTTTAGCAAATGGTGAATTGTTACCTGTTTTATTCTCTGCTGTTTTATTTGGTCTAGCTGCTGCCGCTATTGGGGAACCAGCAAAGCCTGTTATTAAATTTTTCGAACAGGTAGCAGATATTTTCTTTAAAATTGTCAATATGGTAATGAAAATCTCTCCAATTGGGGCATTTGGGGCGATGAGTTATACAATTGGTAACTTTGGACTAAAATCGCTGCAAAATTTAGGATTTTTAATGCTATCTGTCTATATAACAATGTTTATTTTTATCGTTGTTGTTATCGGTATTATTGCATACTACTTTAAATTTAATATTTTCAAATTTATTAAATATATTAAAGATGAAATATTTATTGTTGTTGGCACATCCTCCTCAGAGTCGGCACTGCCTTCAATGATGCGTAAACTAGAAAATTACGGCTGTTCAAAGCAAGTAGTTGGACTCGTATTACCAACAGGCTATTCCTTTAATCTCGATGGTACATCTATTTATCTATCTATGGCAGCATTGTTTATTGCCCAAGCCTATGGTATAGATTTAGATATCTGGCAGCAGCTTACATTGCTTGCAATTTTAATGCTTACATCGAAGGGGGCTGCCGGTGTAACAGGCTCTGGCTTTATTACACTTGCTGCAACACTTGCTGCATTCCCAATGATACCAGTAGAGGGAATTGCCCTATTAATCGGCGTAGACCGCTTTATGTCAGAGGCACGTGCTGTGACAAACCTGATTGGTAACGGTGTGGCAACAGTTGTTGTCTCAAAAGTAGAAAAAGAATTTGATCCTGAGCAGGAACAACGTGCGCTTGCAGGACAAGTAACAACGGCTCCATAATTCGTCAAAAGACTGTTGAAAGCAATTCCTACCTTTTAGCAGTCTTTTCTCTTCTCTTTTCACGAAACTTTCCTAACTGCTTATATGTATAGATAAGGACTGGCGGTTTTCTCGATGACAACATTTACACTTGCCTATCCAAAAGCCTTTAAAAGCTTTACGAATATGCCTATTGTGGATGAGCATCATGAAACAGTATGTATGCTTCAAAAAATAGAACGTTCCCCTACTGAAAAAATTTTGAATGCTGTATTATGAACAGTAGCACAGCAAGTATTACCATATCATTACGAAACACGGACAACATTCGGTGCGCCTCTTTTTCGAATAAAAGCTAAACCTTTAACAAAAGGGATCAGTCACCAGCTTATGATGCCGAATGATAGCATTGTACCGATTCAACGAAAGACCGTTCAATTATTAGAATCCTCTTAATTCTTTTGAAATGGATGATTTAGTATTTCGATTTGAAAAGGATTTTACATCCACAGCTTATTTATATTGCAATGATGAAAAAATTGCGAGTGCAAAACCGATTGAACATAAGCTCATACGAACAGGTATTATGTTTAAGCTTTTTCAGGCTGATAATATACGTTTTGTGGCACTACTAGCAACTCTCTATCAAGCTTTATTCGGTATCGATCAGTAGCTAATGGGTGAAATGTTATCAAATTATTGTACCGAAAACATAGGTACACCATGTTTTTAGTCAATATTTTATATAAAAGTGAGGACGATCGAAAAAGAAAAAACCTTTTCTGACCGTCCCTTTCTTGTAAAGGCTAATTTATTTTCTTTTGCTGAGCATCTACTATATAGATTGTGTATAAATCATTGTGAGATGTATTTGTTTGGATAATTTTATTCACTGTGTCTTCCATCTTCGTTATTAACCGACGTGCTTCCTGGTTGACATCCTTTATCGTTGTTTGAATAATAATCGTTGTTCGATTCTTAAGTGTTAAATATTCGTATACATCAAAAGCTTGTAACCCTTCGATCAATGCCTCTATTAAAAAGTTCGTATCATCATCCATTTTTTTATTAGGGTCCAGTAATGATGTTAGTTCCCATCTTTCAAAAACAATTGTATAATCCTCTAATACAGTATCTTTTATTGCTTGTTTTGCAATGGATTCCAAGTCGTTTTTAATGGAAAGAAAATATTCTGCATCACCCACCACTTGTATCACTAGCTCTTTTTTCTCCGTCCTTTTCACATCAATCCCTACATAGGTTTCCAACAGCTTTTCTTGCAATGCAGCCTGACTTAATTCTTCCTGCGGGAGCAATGACTGCTCCTCTCGATTGACTTTTGACGTCTTATCCTCAGATAATTTAATGAACAGTATCACTACCACCATAAGCGCTAGAAATAGCCCTATAATGATTCGTCGTCTTCTATGCATTACACCCCTCCTGATAGGAAGGTATGACCACTAGAAATACAATATTCACCGTTACTTGCATCCTTGTCTTGCTTATATTTTCTCTGCTCTTTCGAGAGAAGCACAAATTACATTAGCTTGTACATATGATTAATCACATAAAAAAATGACCACCTTCATCCAAGTAAGCAGTCATCGAATTATTATTTTATATGGATAGGTCGCTCTAATGCCATCAGCTCTTCTTCAATAGAAGCATATTGGCTTTCTACAACATACTTTGCATCGGATAATGCTGCATTGTAAATATATGGCGCAATATTTTCTTTGATAAAGTCTAACATACGCTCTGCTTCAAATTCACTAATATCTTCATCTCGCTGATTATAGAAAAATCGTTGGATATCCTCAATAATCATTTTTTGCTGCTCCTTTGTTAAACGAATAAACACATTTATCCCTCCCCTTTCTCTCTATCTTATCATATTAATTAAAAAGCCGAATACTAGCTTACCTAGTACTCAGCTTCTCGTTTATTGTTTACATTCAAATGAATATTGCGTGGATAGAAAGTTTTTTTCTTTTGCCACTATGGCTTGTCCACCATCACTTTCACATTGCTGTATCATGGCATCCATTTTTTTGTCATTGAGCATATTGGTCATCAGGGTCATACCAATGCCAAATACAGCGATGAATAAACCAATGATGATCCATAGCTTACCAGCTTTATTGCCAGCAGGTCGTTCATTTACCACATGTGTTCCCCTCACTTATACAAATAAAAATGGCTCTGTGTGGATGGCTGATTGAACAAATTCAACAAGGTATTTTTTCTCCTCACACATAGCAGCCATTTTCTTTGCAACCCCTGCAATCATCACCTTTTCCACATGATGACCAGGGTCGACAATTTGTAAACCAATAGCTTGTGCATCCTGTGCTGTATGGAAATACATATCTCCTGTTAAAAAAACATCTGCTCCTGCACGTTTTGCCGCATAAATATATTTATTGCCATCGCCACCAACTAGTGCTACTTTGCGAACCGTTGACTGTAAATCACCCACTACACGCACTGCTGGTACATCTAGTTGCTGCTTCACATAGTTAGCAAATTGCTGTAAGGTCATTTCCCCTGTTAAATCACCTACTCGTCCTAAGCCCATTCTATTTGTTTGCTGTTCGAGACGAATAACATCATAGGCAGGCTCCTCATATGGATGGCTGTTAAGCATCGCTTTTAATACGCGGTTTTTAATGGCTTCAGGAAATACAACCTCTACCTTTACTTCCTCTTCCACATGTAATTCGCCAACAGCTCCGACAAAAGGATTTGCGCCTGCTAATGCACGAAAACGCCCTTCACCAATGGTTGTATAGCTACATGCCTCATAGTCACCAAGTCGCCCTGCTCCTGCCTTTGCCAGTGCTGCACGTAAATGTTCAGCCTGTGCCATTGGAATAAAAACAACAAGCTTTAAAAGATTTTCTGAATAGGTTTCTTCTAAAATTGTGCGACGCTCAAGCTGCAACGCATCTGCTAGTAAATCATTGACCCCACCTTCAGCTACATCTAAATTCGTATGAGCCGCATAAACCGCAATATCATGCTTAATAAGCTTTTCATATAAGCGCCCTGCTGGATTGTCTGTACGGATATTCGCAAGACGTCTAAAGATAGGGGGATGGTGTGCAATAATCAGCTCACAGCCTTGGTCAATCGCCTCGTTTGCTATAGCCTCATTGACATCCAATGTGACCAATACTTTATGAACAGGCTTGTTCAAGGTACCAATTGCTAGACCAATTGGATCATTGTCCATACAAGCTAGTTTTTTCGGTGACCATGACTCAAACACTTGAATGATTTCTTGACCATTTACTGCCTTCATGTCACAAAACTCCTTCCACTAAATGAATCAGAGCCGTTAACTCTGCGCGTTTTTCTTCAATTTCAGGTGTTTGTTCTGCCTCTTCAATGGCGTGCAAGACACGCTGCCAATTTTCCTTTTCACGCTGCCATTTTTTGATAAATGTCGGTGATTGTCGTTGGCTTAATCGAGGACCAACTAAAATTTCTGCATCTGAAAGCTCCATTTGTCCACGTTGCAACACAACAATTTCGTAGATTTTATCGTCTTCCTCTAAAATTTCTTCATCGAGAATTGCCCAATTATGTGCTAAGGCCCATTCACGAATTACTTTGGCATGAATATTAGGCTGTAAAATAAGACGTGTCACACCTTGCAACTTTTCTGGATGCTTCTCTAAAATAGCGACAATCAGAGGTCCGCCCATTCCAGCGATGGCTACTGTGTCTACATGGTCAGTTGGCTCAATCGCTGCTAATCCATCGGCAAGACGTACTGTAATTTTTGCGGCTAAGCCTTCCTTTTGTACCTGCTTTACTGCTGATTCATAAGGTCCTTTAACAACCTCTCCGGCTATAGCATGTAAGACGATTCCTTTATGCACCAAATAACATGGTAAGTATGCATGATCACTCCCAATATCAGCTATGGTAGCTCCTGAGGGAATAAATTTTGCGACTGCTTCTAATCGCTTTGACAGTTTTTGTGCGTTCATTTTAATACCGCCTACCTTAAATAGAGTCCACTCTTAGTATGAAGGATATGATGAAAAAAAACAAATGGCGTTGTCCCTCTATTAATCAGCTAAACGAACACCCCCATCTGTATAATTTTTAACATTAAAAAGTAGCTGTACCATTTTAGTACAGCTACTTATCATTCATCCTATTCTAAAGTAGAGATGTATTCAGCAATTGCTTTTGCTTCATCTTCAGTTTTCATGTTTGGTTGCATTGGTGTACCTTCGATACCGTTTACTAGAACATCTACAATATGTGCTTCCTCTAAGCCATGTAGATTTGGTCCCATACCCCCTGTTAAGTCACCGCCGTGACAACCGATACAAGATTGTACTAGTGCTGCGCCATCATCAGTTGCGTCTGTAGTTTCTGTAGTTTCGCCACCTTCATGTTCAGCAGCAATTTCTTTCTTGTTATCTGCACCTTGTAAAGACATGAAGAAAATAAGACCAATACCAAATGCAAGAATTAAGATGTAAGGAACGACTGGATTGTTTTTCATAATGTTTCCCCTCCTCATTTTAAGTCTACTTCTATCTATAATATAGAATCAGTCAACATCTAATATTGTACTTCATTCCTACAGAAACGAAAAGCCCTATTCGCTAAGTTTTCCTTTGTTTGTAACAAATTCGACATTTCTGTATCTATTGGCTAAAATATGTCTTGCCATTCCAAAAATGGCGACTAATTGATGGCTAATTATAGGCAATACTAAAAATGAAAAGTTACTTTTGCTACTTATGATAAATACTAAAGTCTACATTAAATTTATGATATAATACCCAATCAGCGCTAGTAAGCCTAGTGCACCTGAAACGGTGAAATAGAGCAGCTTCATTTTAAGACCTGACCAAAGCCAAATCACACAATTGGCAGCAATTAAGCAAAATAAGACGATATTATTTCCACTAAAATAGGTTGTACAAATACGAATAGACATGCTAAAAAATAAAATCGCCGCAAGTAAATGAAAAGCCGGTGCTAATAGATGTTGTTTGTGTGCCATTCTCAATGCGATTATAAATAGTATACATGCACTTATCCCCACTACAATGGTTAATATTAATGTTAATGAAGTGATGGTAAAATACACCGCTAGCATCGCTATAATAGCCATACATAGCCCCGCTACTAACAGGATCATTTTTCGTTTTTCTGTTGGCAAAACAGCCTGCTTTGGATGTTGCACAGGTTCTAGTTCTTCTAGGTCCGCTCCCTCTGTATAAAGAGCCGCTAAAAAGTCACAATAGTGCTCGGGCAAAAGTTTATTTTGCTTCCAAAACAAAATCTCATTCAGAATTATTTTTTTTCGAGGATTTGTCATAGTGTTAGCTCCAAACATTGCTTAATAATGGTTGTTATTACAATTTTATCTCACACTATAAAAAAACACATCTGTATAAAGTAGCAAATCTATTATTTTGTTCCTTCTAATTATCTATTATTCCCCATCAGGCTATAGGTGAATAGCTTTTGTTTTGCAGCTTCCAGCTATTAAAAAGGAGCTATCCCCACGAGCTATTTGCTCATTGTTTGGATAGCTCCAGCTCTATTCAATTTTATTCTAAGAAATCTTTTAGGCGTTTACTGCGAGAAGGATGGCGTAATTTTCTAAGTGCTTTCGCTTCAATTTGGCGAATACGTTCACGTGTCACACCAAAAACTTTCCCTACTTCTTCTAATGTGCGTGTGCGACCATCATCCAAGCCAAAACGTAAACGAAGTACATTTTCTTCACGGTCTGTTAAAGTATCAAGCACATCTTCTAATTGCTCTTTTAACAGTTCATAAGCTGCATGGTCAGAGGGAGATTGTGCCTCAGAGTCTTCAATAAAATCTCCTAAATGGGAATCATCCTCTTCTCCAATTGGTGTTTCAAGAGATACAGGTTCTTGTGCAATTTTTAAAATTTCACGTACTTTTTCAGGTGTTAAATCCATTTCTTCACCAATTTCCTCTGGAGAAGGCTCACGACCTAAATCCTGTAAAAGTTGACGTTGTACACGTATTAATTTATTAATGGTTTCGACCATATGAACAGGGATACGAATTGTACGTGCTTGGTCAGCAATTGCACGCGTAATCGCCTGACGAATCCACCATGTGGCATACGTAGAGAATTTAAAGCCTTTACGGTAATCGAATTTTTCAACAGCTTTAATAAGCCCCATATTTCCCTCTTGAATTAAATCAAGGAACAGCATCCCACGACCCACATAACGCTTCGCAATCGATACAACAAGACGTAAATTTGCTTCTGCCAAACGTTTACGGGCTTCCTCGTCTCCTTGCTCAATACGTTCTGCTAACGCTATTTCTTGGTCAGCAGAGAGTAGATCTACCCGACCAATTTCCTTTAAATACATGCGTACAGGATCGTTAATTTTAACACCTGGTGGTACACTTAAATCATTTAAGTCAAAAGTTTCTTCATTTGCTTCTTCTTTCATTAAGCTTTCTTCTTCAAATTCTTCTTTTCCGATGATTTGAATATCTTTATGCTTTTCAAGATCTTCAGCAAAATGGAAAATTTCCTCATTTTCTAATTCATAAGGAGCAAGTTTCTCTGAAATTTCTTTCATTGAAATTTCACCCTCTGTTTTTGCTTTTTCTTGTAGGTTTTTTTTTGCATCATCTAATGTAATTTCTACTTCTATCTCTTTTGAACGTTCTGACTTGTCCGCCATAAACCTTCCTCCTTCTAAACAACCGAATCGGGTTAAATCGCCGATAACGATTTTCTTAAATGAATAATCTGTTGGGCGATTTCAAGTGCACGTGCATCCTCATGCATCTTCTCCGCTTCCTTTGACTCATGCATCTTTTGATCAATTTCTTGCTCAATTCTATATTTTTGAAGCTGTCGTATAGAGTCTGTGACCTCCGCCTCTGCTTGGTCAGGATCTCGTTCAACTAAAGCCGCTTCCATCACAATTTTTCGCAATTCGGCATCATCCAAGATTTCCACAAAACGTTGATAATCAGGATGGCCATATTCCTCATAAAACCCTACTAAGCGAACAAACACTGCCATATAAGCATCTCGCACAAATGGTTCTTTTTGTTCACTACGTAATACCTTGTCCACTACATCTATATTATGAAGCATATGTGCAAGTAATAAACGTTCGGCACGTTCGGCTGCATTCATAGGCTTTTGCTGTTGCGTGACTGGCATTGGAGGCAGAGATTTAGGTAATTCTGCTTTTGTAGAACGTACCTGATTTGCCTCTAGCTTTCGGAATTGGGCATAAATGGCTTCCTCTGAGATATTGGTTTCATGTGCTAATTGGCGAATATACAAATCTCGTTCGACTGGTGAGGATCTACCCACTAGCTGCTCTAGGACTTCTTGAATATATTGCAACGTATCATTTTCAAATTGAAAGTTCTTATTGCGTCTAGCATGCATCATCATAAAAGCAATATACGCATGAGGGTTTTCCAAAATTTGTTCTTTAAAGGCTTGTCCCCCAAAAGTACGAATATATTCATCTGGATCTAATTTTTCTGGCAACACGGCAATACGAATGCTCATGCGCTCCGTATGCAGCAACTGCGCCGCTCTCTTCGCTGCATCAAAACCAGCATTATCACCATCATAGCAAATCGTAACTTGCTCTACTAAGCGCTTGAGCTTTGTGATATGCTGATTTGTTAGCGAAGTTCCCATTGTGGCAACTGCATTGCTAACACCTACTGAGCTGGCTGCTAACACATCCATAAAACCTTCCATCAATATTACTTGACGATTTTTCCTGATAGAAGTTCGTGCTTGATCTAGGTTATATAGCACTTCACTTTTTTGAAATATTGGTGATTCTGGACTATTTAAGTATTTTGCCTCTTCACCCGTGGAGGAAAGTATTCGTCCTGAGAAGGCAATTATTTTTCCATTCTCATCACGAATCGGAAACATAATACGTCCCCTAAAACGATCAAAATAACGTTCTTCCCCTTCTCGCTTAATAATTAAACCACTTTCTGCAATTTCTTGTAAGTTATAACCTTTTCTTTCAAGCAATATTGTCAAGGCATCGAAGCTCGGGAGTGACCAACCGATGTTATTAGATTCGATAAGTTCCCTTGTAAATCCTCTTTCTAGCAAATAATTTAAAGGTTCTTCACCATCCTCAGTGTTCAGCAGTAAATGGTGAAAAAAATCTGCTGCAAAGGCGTGTGCTTCCTTCATCCTTTCTTCGGCTTTTGAAACCTTTTTTGTAACTCCTGGAAAACTTGGCTCAACATCTAAATGTATGCCAACACGCTCCCCAAGTTTCACAACTGCATCAGGAAAAGAAATGCCCTCTATATCCATTATAAAAGTAATAGCATTGCCCCCTGCACCACAACCAAAGCAATGAAAAATCTGCTTGTCGGATGATACAGAAAAAGACGGTGTTTGTTCTCCGTGAAATGGACAGAGACCAAACCAATTTCGCCCACGTTTCGTCAGCTGCATATATTCACTAATCACATCGACAATATCTGATTGTGTGCGAATTTGCTCAATTACTTCTTCTGGAATCTTCCCTGCCAACTCCATCACCATCTTTAATATTTACGTTCTAAAAACACAATTCGCTATCCGTTTTAAAATTCCTTTATTTCTCGACAAAAAAATAGGATTTTTCTCTTTTAATATTTTTACCACAATTTTATTATTATAAAACAAAAATTAGTATTTATCTATACTATTTTCAAAATCCACTCAAAAAAACCGCCTCTATGAACCGAGGTGGTTTATGGTTAGCCCATCTTTATTTACAAGCTAAAATATATTCAATAATCGTATTTGCAGTTTCTTCTACCGCCTTATTAGTAACATCAATGACCTGACAGCCTATTTTATCGACAATTTTCTCAAAATGTTGAATTTCTTCTAATATACGATCATGTTGTGCATAGATCGCATCATCATTTAAACCAAGCGATAATAATCTTTCTTTTCTAATAAAATTTAATTTTTCAGGCGAGATAATTAAGCCAAAGCATTTTTTAGGATCTAGCTGTAAAAGCTCTTCTGGCGGTTCCACCTCTGGTACTAAAGGAACATTCGCAACTTTATATTTTTTATGGGCTAAATATTGCGACAGTGGGGTTTTTGAAGTACGCGATACGCCTACAAGCACAATATCTGCTTGTAATAATCCACGTGGATCTCTACCATCATCATATTTTACGGCAAATTCTATCGCTTCAATTTTTTTGAAATAGTCATCATCTAGTATATGAACGATGCCTGGCGCTTCTAATGGTAGTTCTTCCATAAAAGCTGCCATAGACTGTAAAGCTGGCCCTAAAATATCAACAGCCTGTACGTTTTCTTGTTCACATAACGCCTGTAATAATGAGCGCATATCTTGGCGCGCCAGTGTATAAACGATAAATGCTTGTTGCTGCGCTGCAAGACGAACAATTTTTCGGATAAGGTCCTCTGATTGAATATGAGGAAAACGCCGAATTATCGTATTTTCTAAGCCTGGTCGGAACTGGCTAATAACAGCTTTCGCCACTTGATCACCAGTTTCACCGACAGAATCAGAGACAACAAATACGCGTGGTCTTTTCATATAGCTCCCCTTCAAACTTCGATATTTTGTGCGAGTGATAAGAAAGCTCGTGTAATCGTTGTTTTTGTCAAACGACCTACAATTATTAAGCCACCCTCCTGTGGTTCAACAACTGGTAGTGAATCAACTTCCCGTTCAATAAGCTTATTCGCTGCAACAACTAAAGAATCTGATCTTTCACAATACGAAATATTTGGCATACGCGTCATAATAATGTGTACAGGAATTTTGTTTAAATCCTGTGAGCCGATACTTGTACGCAATAAATCTTTGCGAGATAGGACGCCTGTCAAAAACTCATTCTTATCTACGACAAAGAGTGTACCAACATCCTCTGCAAACATAAAGCAAATTGCCTCATAAACCGTCATCGTCTCTGGCACAACAACAGGCCCCGAATGAAAATCCTTCACTTTTAACGTATGAATGCTATCCAGTAATGTAACAGATGCCTTTTTACCTGAATAAAAATAGCCAACTCTTGGTCTTGCATCTAAAAAACCTGCCATTGTTAGAATCGCTAAATCTGGTCTTAAAGTTGCCCTTGTCAGATGGAGACGTTCTGCAATATGCTCCCCGGTAATAGGGCCATTTTCTTTCACAATTTGTAAAATGTCTTCCTGACGTTTATTGAGTTCGATTGGACTCACCGCCTCAAATCTAATAGTGTTATACTTATGCTCGATTATTATATACTATTTTAATAATTATTGCGAATTAAAGAACTACATGCTACAATATCAACACATACGCTTATGCTCAATACACGTTTGAGCAGGATTGCGTTATACAGGCGATGATGGGAAAAAAGTATCTGTTCCATTTACAAGCGAGTAGAGATGGTGAAAGTCTACACAGTAACAGAGAAAAGGCACTCCCTGAGCTAACCTTTAAAAAAGAGGTTTTAAACACATCGTTTAAAACAATCAGGGTGGAACCGCGGGTATTAGCACTCGTCCCTGGGCATACATTGTGCCCGGCGACGGGTGCTATTTTCATGTAGTGTAATTTAAAGGAGGCTATTTACATGACAAACAAATCAATGGAAACAATCGTATCATTAGCAAAGCATCGTGGCTTTGTCTTCCCAGGTTCTGAAATTTATGGAGGTCTTGCAAACACTTGGGATTACGGTCCACTTGGTGTGGAATTAAAAAATAATATTAAAAAGGCTTGGTGGCAAAAATTTGTCCAAGAATCAGAGCACAATGTAGGGCTCGATGCGGCGATCTTAATGAATCCAAAGGCTTGGGTGGCATCAGGGCATGTTGGTAACTTTAATGACCCAATGATTGACTGTAAATCCTGTAAGGCTCGCCATCGTGCAGATAAAATTATTGAGGATGCTGCACTAGCACAGGGCGATGAAATTATTGTAGATGGTATGACGTTCGATCAAATGAAAGAAACAATGGTGAAATATAATGTCGTGTGTCCTGATTGTGGAAAAGCCGATTTCACAGATATTCGCCAATTTAACCTGATGTTTAAAACATTCCAAGGTGTCACAGAATCTTCTACAAATGAAATTTACCTACGCCCAGAAACGGCACAAGGTATTTTTGTCAACTTTAAAAACGTTCAACGCTCTATGCGCAAACGTACACCATTTGGTATCGCACAAATCGGTAAATCATTCCGTAATGAAATCACACCGGGTAACTTCACATTCCGTACACGTGAATTCGAACAAATGGAGCTTGAATTCTTCTGTAAGCCTGGTGAAGATCTTGAATGGCATGCATATTGGAAAGAATTCTGTAAAAATTGGTTACTAAACCTAGGTATGAAAGAAGATTCGATGCGTCTTCGTGACCATGAAGATGATGAGCTATCTCACTACTCTAACGCTACAACAGATATCGAATTCAAATTCCCATTTGGTTGGGGCGAGCTTTGGGGTGTAGCGGACCGTACAGACTACGACTTAAAGCAACATATGGAGCATTCAGGCGAAGATTTCACGTATATCGACCCTGTCTCAAATGATCGCTATGTGCCTTATTGCATCGAGCCATCATTAGGGGCTGATCGTGTAACATTAGCATTCCTATGTGATGCTTACGATGAAGAAGAGCTGGAAGGCGACGATAAACGTACGGTTTTACGTTTCCATCCTGCACTAGCACCATTTAAAGCAGCGGTTCTACCGCTTTCTAAAAAATTATCAGACGAGGCAACAGATGTATGGGCTGAGCTTCGCAAAGCCTTCCCTGTTGATTTTGATGAATCACAATCCATCGGTAAACGTTACCGTCGTCAAGATGAAATTGGTACACCATTCTGTATCACTTATGACTTCGATTCTAAAGAGGATGGTCAAGTAACCGTACGTCATCGTGATTCCATGACACAAGTGCGTATGCCAATTGCAGAAGTTAAAGCCTACATCGAAAAACATCTTCAATTCTAATCACTTTAAAAATACAAAAAAGAGAGAGTCGCCTAGAAATGGCTGACTCTCTCTTTATGCTTTATACGTTGAAAATAAGCGTTCCTGCATTTTTTCCTCGAATGAAAACTTTTTCATACTCATGCCGATTAGACTTACGAGTATCTCCTCAATATCTGCCAGCGAATAATAAAGGAATGTTCCCTCTCGCATTGGACGAACCCGTTTTTCTACGGTTAGTTCATCTTCAATAAAATACGCGACATTTACCTGACAATGATTCATTAATTGGGTAATACGTTGCTCATCTTCTGGATTTATAAAGAATGGGACAATTTTATCAATATATAAAATACTTTGTAAAAGTTTGATGAAGAAGTTTTCACGCAGGGAAGTTTCTACCACTAAAATGGTCGTCTGTTCATGCTGGTAATCCATATATAAAACATTTAATTGCTCTTCCAGTAACTTCTTTAATATAAGAATAGAATTTTGATATTTTGTTCTATCCGTTTGTATTTCTCTTGTCAATAAGCGTAGTATTCGAAAGGCTGGTAAGAAAATTTTCAAAACAATCTCTTTTGGATGTAGATGATCGATCAATTTACTGTAGTGCATTCTCAAATTTTGTTCATCGCAACGGATTAATTGCTCTACGAATAAATTAAAAATCTCCTCAAAGCTATCTACACGATAATCAATCATTTTCAGAATTTTCACACTATAATTTAAAGGTAAATTCATGGATGTTTGTTCATCTAGCAATTTTACTTTTGGTAATGTAGGAAACAAATCATAGACAAGCTCCACCTGCGCACTGCGATTATCTGACAAAAGCACAACCGAGTTGACGGGGTAAATCCCTAAACATTCTACAAATTTATGCATAAAGCTTTCATTATATAAATGTCGATCTCTGTATAATACAGCTAAAGCATCTGTAGCACCATAGCCAGTATGATACACGCGCTTTGATGTCATCGCTGAATAGCCATCAATAATCTGTAGTAATTGTACTCCTTCACTCATTTCATCTGCACATAATTGATTTGGATATCCCTTGCCTGCAAACCGCTCATGGTGATCTCGTGCTAAATAAGCAATGTCTTCCTCATTATTTTCTATCAACAGCTCATAACCCTTTGTTGTGTGCATTTTTACAATATCAAACTCATCTTCGGATAATTTCCGTTTTAGATTTAATATTTCTTGTGGGATAAATACTTTCCCAATATCATGAAACAAATAACCTCTTGCCAATGTTTCGATATCTGCTAAACCAAGATATCGGGCAAAAATAGTGCCTAAGACAAATACATCGAATGAATGCACAAACGAATATTCATCCCATTCCTTTAAACGTATCAGTAAATCATAACGATGCTTTTTTTCCAAAATTTTTTCAAAAACACCTTGCACATAGGCCGTATCCTGCAAGCTTTTCAATATTTGTCCGTATCGCAATTCATGTACAACATTCTCCAATGTTGTCATAAAAAGCTGGCTAACCATTTCTTGATAATCGTCTACTGGTTCTTTTTCATCTAGCAATGGTTCGAATAATTCCTCATATTCTCTTGTTCGTTGCATACTTAAATCATAGGCAACGCGAGCTGAATCGGCAGGTATAAAGACAGCTAACTCATCTACTTTTCGAAGCTTCAGTAATTCAATAATGCGTTCTGTTAACACCAAATCTTTTTTAGCTAAGAAACGATATTCTGAAAAAATATCTTCCGCTAATATATCATTCGCTTCAACTTCATCAATGCTTAAGGTTACTTTTCGTAGCATATTTTATGCCACATATGCATATAACATGCATAATGTGACTCCCTCCTTTTTCCATAGGAATGCATAATTCTGATAAACGTATCCATGACACCTCTGCTAACTCTCGTTAAGACTTTTTACGTTCACACAGGAAAATCTGTGATATCTGTTAGAGGCTCTATTTTGGTTCAACAGCCGTTTGTACATCTCATTCTAAGATATAAAAACAGCTGCCCAGCCAAAATAAAAGTACGTTTTGCTGATAGAGGCATGATTAAGCTATATAAAGTTTATTTGTTCCAATAATGTATGAACGGCTTGAATAATTGCAAAATATAAACAGGATGAGCTATATCCATTACAATATCATAGGTTAAAATACCTTTTCAACTAGTATATGACGATTATATGAATAGTTTTTACCATAAAAACACTGAAAACTATGTAAAAATAAACTACTTTAGATCTATATATTTTATCATTAAAATCAATGATTATTAAAATTCACATAAATAGACCTATAATTTATTTATATAAAACAAATAAATATCTAATTATATCAATTTTATATAATTATTTTATTTTTCCAAAATTAAAATTTTATTTATCTATGCTACTTAAGGTTTTAATAAACACTGGTTAAATTGCCAACCATGTAGTTCCTTACACACATTATGGTTCCCCATTATTATTTACGCTGAATGTAAAATGCCAGAAGTAGATTAATGGTCTTCTGGCATTTCCTCTTTCGCAGTAATGGAGCGAATTTGTAATTCAGGGGTGCGCTCTAGCTGGTCAATAAATTTCCTTGTTTTAAAACGTATCCCTGTTTGTTCTTCATAGATGGTGGTAATAATTTTTTTTATAAAATATTTGGTTTCCTTTTTCAACTCTATTTTCCCTATCTGGTCAATTGGTACAGTATAAAACATACGAATTAGCTTAAGCTGTGTTGGTGTTAAGCGAATGATGTAAGGGTCATACTGATAGCAGCGGTGACATAAGAATCCTCCTTGTGCAAAGGAAAAGGCAAACTCACCATCAACAGCTCCACACACTGCACAAGCATGCAAAATAGGCTGAACACCTGTGTAAGGGAGCATTTTCCATTCTACAAATAGTGTAATAGCTTCAGGATCATAGCCTTCCTCTATGGCTTGTAATGCTTGGAGCAGCACATCAAATGCAAAGGGCTCAGGCTTCCCTTCTTCTACAACGCGCTCCACTAGCTCCATAATATAACTAGCATAGGCTGTCGCTACAATATCTTCACGGATATGACGCATTGAATTAAGGTGCTCCCCTTGTTGCAATGTCCCCATGCCTGTATGATGCTGGACCATAAACATGCCATAGGTAAAGGGCTGTGTCACAGACGCCAATCTACTCGAAGGCTTCTTGGCCCCTCGAGCCATCGTGGCAACCTTTCCAGCCTCACGTGTTAATAACGTAACAATTTTATTGGATTCCCCATAAGCACGCACCTTTAATACAATCCCTTCCCATTTATAAAGCATCGTATCTCCTCCTTTCTTCAAAAAATAGAGCTCTCCAAAATTTTTGGACAGCTCCACCTACAAAACTATAACAGCATTTTAATATTCATCATCACGGAATCCAAAATCACGTAAATGCGTCGATTTATTGCGCCAATCCTTTTGCACCTTCACCCATAACTCTAAATATACTTTAGAGCCTAAAAGCATTTCGATATCTTTACGTGCGCGTATTCCTACTTCCTTTAATAGTGCACCGCGTTTCCCAATGACAATGCCCTTTTGAGAGTCGCGCTCTACAATAATCGTTGCCGCTACATGGATTTTGCCTTCATTTTCTTCATCACGGCGAATTTTATCAATGATTACTGCTATGGAATGAGGAATTTCCTCCCGTGTTAAATGCAATACCTTTTCACGAATAAGTTCAGAAATAATAAATCGCTCAGGATGATCTGTTACTTGGTCTGCGGGATAATATTGCGGACCCTCTGGTAAATATTTCGATAGTGTTGCCAATAAGTTCTCAACATTATTACCTTGCAGCGCCGAAATCGGCACTATCTCTGCAAATTCATAGCGCTCTTTATAGCTCTCAATGATGCCGATTAATTCATCTGGATGAATTTGATCGATTTTATTAATAACAAGGAACACAGGTGTTGCATTTCCTGCTAGCATATCGAGAATAAATTCATCACCCTTACCAAGCTTTTGCTCTGCATTGACCATAAACATAATAATATCCACTTCACGCAATGTGTTTTTAGCAACCTTTAGCATAAAGTCACCTAGCTTATGCTTAGGCTTATGAATACCTGGTGTATCAATAAAAATCATTTGGCTATCATTTGTTGTTAGTACGCCCTGTACTTTATTTCTTGTTGTTTGCGGCTTATCACTCATAATCGCAATTTTTTGACCGATCACACGATTTAAAAATGTTGATTTCCCCACATTGGGACGGCCAATAATGGAGATAAAGCCTGATTTATAGCCACTTTTAGTTTCCAGCATTCTCTAAATCCTCCGTTGTAAATGCAAATGGTAATAATTCGCCAACCGAAGTTACCGTCACATCACCTTTTAAATTCGTTAAATACACAGGCATCGTTGGTGCGCAGAATTCCATCATCACCTGACGACACGCTCCACATGGTGCACACGGTCCATCTGTATCCGCAACAATCGCAATCGCTTCAAAATCATAAATACCCTCTGATACAGCCTTAAAAAATGCCGTACGCTCAGCACAATTTGTCATGCTATAGCCAGCATTTTCAATGTTACAACCGTGAATAACCTTTCCCTCTTTTGTTAAAAGCGCTGCACCTACTTTAAATTTAGAATAGGGTACATAAGCTTTTTCACGCGCTTTTTTTGATTCCTCTAACAATACTTGCATATCCATTGTCATCTATTATGATTGCTCCCTTATATCATATTTAAGTTATGTGGTTTCCATTAAAACCATTTTGGTAGAAAGATAAGTAACCCGATGATAGCACTGAATAGCGCAAATACTAGCACTGCCCCTGCTGCAATATCTTTTGCCTGCTTTGCGAGTGGATGTATGTCTGGTGAAGCCAAATCAACGACCCGCTCGATAGCTGTATTGATCATTTCTAGTGCCAACATTAGTGCTATTAATAGTAGCACAATATACCATTCTATACGAGATAAACCTGTAAAATAACCGGCCAGCATGACAATGATTGCACTTAGTACATGTGATTTCATATTTTGCTCTTTACTTGCCATAAGGATGCCCTCAAATGCATAGCCAAAAGATCGCAAGTATTTACGCATATCCATTTAGTTTCTTCCTAAGCCAAACGTTTGTAAGATTTCATCCTGCTTGGCAAACATCAATTTCTCTTCTGCTGGCTCCATATGATCATAACCAAGTAAATGTAAAAAACCATGTACCGCTAAAAAGCCTAGCTCTCTTTCAAAGGAATGATTGTATTCCTCTGCCTGCTCCTTCGCACGGTCCGTTGAAATGATAATATCACCCAGTACACGTGGCATCCCTTCAAATGTGACCTCCATTTCACCTTCACCTAGCTCCTCTAGGGCAAAGGAAATGACATCTGTTGGTTGATCCTTATCACGGTATTCACGATTAATGTCTTGAATCGCCTCATTCGTCACAAAGGTAATAGAAACCTCTGTTTCAGGCTCAATATTCTCGACGCTTGCTGCATGTTGTAAAAGCTTTTCTACAAGCTCTATATGCTGGGCTGCGACTTCATTTGTTTCATCTGTAAAATCAATTGTTAAAATCATAGATCCTCCTACTTATCTGCCTTTGGATATTCAATACGTGAATGGAATATACCATTCATCGTTTCACAAAGTACCCGCTCTATACATTTTAACTCTTTTATAGAAATATCGCATTCATCAAACTGATTATCCTGTACGCGATCATCAATAATGGCTCGTACTAGCTTACGAATTTTCTCAGCATTTGGCTCCTTCATGGAACGCACCGCCGCCTCCACACTATCCGCAACACTAATAACAGCTGCTTCCTTTGTTTGTGGCTTTGGCCCTGGATAGCGGAACTTCGCCTCATCCATACTTTCTCCTTCTTCCTTCGCTTTATACCAGAAGAATTTTAACAAGCTTGTCCCATGATGCTGTAAGGCAATATCAATAATTTCCTGCGGCATTTTATAGTGCTGAAGCATATCCGCTCCATCTGTTGTATGCGCAATAATAATTTCGGCGCTTGTTTCAGGTGGCAATGAATCGTGCGGATTAATGCCTGACATCTGATTTTCAATAAAAAAGGCAGGTCGCTTAGTTTTCCCAATATCATGATAGTAACAGCCAACACGTGCTAATAAACCGTCTGCGCCTATTTCTTCACAAGCAGCCTCCGCTAAGTTTGCCACCATCACACTGTGATGATATGTTCCTGGCGCTTCCATTAGTAATTTTTTTAATAATGGATGGTTTGGATTGGATAGCTCGATTAAACGTAAAGATGATAATAACCCAAATGCTGATTCAAAGAATGGTAAAAGCCCCATTGTTAACGCTCCTGAAAGCAAAGCCGATAGCAGAGCTGCAATCAAGTAAAAGATCAACTCTTTTAAGTCATAGGACGATTGTGTCATTAGTAAGTAAAAAGCGATAAAAGCCAGGTTCACAAAGGAAATCACACCAACTGCCTGTAAAATGTGTGAGCGTTTTTCCACATTACGCAAAAAGAATAAACTTGCAAACCCGCCAAAAATAATATAAAGCGTGATTTCCATTTGCATCACGGATGAATAGCCCTCTTGGAAAATAACACCCGCAGAAGCAGCTGTCAGCGCGGTGACAAGGACAGCCGTACGCTCATCTGCTAACAAGCGTACAAGCATCGTCGCCAATGCTGTTGGGAATAAAAACGCAATTGTTACATCAAAGCCTCCTGCCACTAAGCTAATAAATTTCATCAGCAAAATAGATAAACTATAAACAATCACTGTTACTAACAATGCATTGCGTTTTTTCCGTTCGTCAGCCTGCCAACGCTCAAATAAAATAAACATAAACATCATTTGCAATAGAGTTAGAATAATAAGTCCTGCAATTGGCTTTAAGGATGTCTTATTACTAATCATTCCTAATAACTCTAATTGGCGATAAGCCTCGTTATCAATTATTTGTCCTTCCTGCACAATAATTTGTCCTTGCAAAATACGTGTAGGCTCGACACTTTCTTTTGCCTGCTCTTTTCTAGCCTTCGTTTGTTCCTCACTGATCGTTTCGTTCTCAATAATACTTGTGCGGGCAATTAACACAACCGTATTAAATATTCTATCAGGATAACCACGTTGTCCTCGAATTGTCGCTTCAAAATCATTTTGCGCAACAAAGACATTTTCTGGTCTTATGGATTTTTGTAAATATTCTTCTACAGATTTAGATAGCTGCGTACTTGTCCGAGTCAAATCCGCTTCACTTTGTGTGAGAAGACCTTCTAGCTGTGAATCCGTAAAGTTTAAGGGCATTTGACCTTCATCAATGGATTCAAATTTTTTACGGAGCTGCGTAACTTGATCGACAACTGGAATCGGTTCTTTACTATCAGCTACATCCTTTTTCACTTCAAGAACATAGTCGAATAATGATGTAATGATCGCGGCCCTTTGCTTGGCGACATCCTCCGAAAATTGATAGACAGGCTCTACTGCATTTGCGGCTCTTTCCCGCTCTTGCTGTGTCTTATAGGTGTCTTCAATTGTTTTAGTAGATCGTACTGTTTCAGGCGCAAGCTGTAGTGGTTTAAAATCATATGTTACTCCTTTAACATTGCCATACATAAACGCAAACTGTAGAGCTCCTGTTAAAATGAGAATGATGATGATAAAGTAACGAAAACCGATAAGCTCTGTAAATTTCCGAAGTTGTTTCTCCATTTGGCACCTCCTCTATCTACCTACTATCATACCAATTCAACATACATTTTTCTCGAAAAATGTATAAGAAAGCAAAAAACAGCTATACAATTTCGCATAGCTGTCACAACTTTTTCCATATTTTGATAAAATCCGATTTATCCATAATCGAACAGTCGACACATTGAGCACTTTTGTCTGATGATTGAGCGGCTTCATGGCTCCATAGATCACATACCATTTGGATTTGAGCGATTTCTCAGCTAAATGGATTACCTGCTATTTTCGGGACAGATTGCTGCCTCTGTCTGTCGATTCGCTTTCAGGACAGACTAACACCTTGTTGCCCCTGCCGCTAGCGCTTTCGGGGCAGATTGTAAAATTGCGCAAAAGCGCAATTTTACAATTGCTGCTCTTCGTAAGCTTGGATGATTTTAGCAACGATTGGGTGACGTACGACATCGCCTTGTTCTAATATTTGGAAATGGATGGATTTTACGTATTTTAATGTACGTTCAGCGACAATTAATCCTGATTCCATATTTTTTGGTAAGTCAATTTGTGTTTTATCACCTGTAATCACCATTTTCGAGCCAAAACCTAGACGCGTTAAAAACATTTTCATTTGTTGGTGTGTTGTATTTTGTGCTTCATCTAAAATGACAAAGGCATCGTCTAGTGTACGACCCCGCATATAGGCTAATGGGGCGATTTCAATTGTACCTCGCTCAATTAGGCGCTGTGTCTGTTCTGCCCCGTAAATATCGTTTAAAGCGTCATAGAGCGGTCTTAGATAAGGATCTACCTTTTCCTTTAAATCACCTGGAAGAAACCCTAGAGACTCTCCTGCTTCAACCGCTGGACGTGTTAAAATAATGCGTTTTACATGTCCATTTTTTAGCGCTTGTGTTGCCATCACTACTGCTAAATACGTTTTCCCAGTACCTGCTGGACCAATACCGAAAACAACGTCTTTATGACGGATTGCTTGTATGTATTCTCGTTGACCAATTGTTTTTGCACGAATCGATTTTCCCTTTGTCGTGCGTGCTATTTCTTCATCGTATAGTTCTGCGAAATATTCAATTGTTCCTTTTTGTGTCATTTCGATCGCTGTTGTGACATCACGTTGATCGATGTTGATGCCTTTGCGAATAACCTTTAATAATGCATGCAGCAGAAGTGTTGCCTGTTCCTTAGCATTCTCCTCACCTGCAAGTTGAATTTGTTCACCACGTGTAATAATGTGAACATGAAGTGCCTCTTCAATTAATTTCATATTGGCATCGGAAATACCGAGTAGCATCACCGCTTCGTTTGGATTATCTACCTGTAATACAGTTAACTGTTCTGACATAATCATTCTCCTTGTAGGCCTTGTATTGGATTTGCAATGTTCTCATTGATTAAAAATAGAACTTTCCCTTCAACTGTACCATTCCCCCACTTTGCCTGTAAAAGGTTTTCTTTTTTAATTATCGTTTTTGCAGGCAATGAACGTAATACTTTTTCATGAAGTAGCGGTATTAGCAACGATTCTATTTTTGATTCATCAAGCTCTACTTGCATGGTTTTCGTTTGTTGCTCCTCTACAATTGAAACATATGGATCTAGCCAATTCGGTAAATCCTTTTTTTGCACATACTCCACCTGCTCTTGGTGAATCCCCTTTATCAATACGCGCCACTGCTTTTGCTGTAAGGTTTCCAGTGTAATTTTTGTTGGTATTTTAAACGAGCACTCAAGCCAATAATCCGCAAAAACCTCTCCTTTTGCTCCCACAAAAACCTGCTCTGTGCCACTGTCAATCACACCGCTAACGAGAACATCTCCCTCATAAGCTGTATCATTAACAGAAATTTTACGCTCGCCATTTTGGATATTAAAATGCGTAATCACACCGCTTTTCGTTGCTAGTAAATGCGAGGCTAGCTTGTCACTTGATTGCTCTGTTTGTTTAGGTGATTCCTGTGGTCTAAGAATGATACGTCCACCATGTTTATCAATATGCACCCATGAAAGCTCTCGATGCTGCTCTAATAGCTTTTGCCGTATCATCGTATTGGACGGTATATTTTTTTTAGATAATGGTGTTGTTATATGGAAGATATCTTGAAAGGTCTTACCAAGACGCTCCTCTATTTCAGGTGTTGCTGCTTCAATATCAACTCGCCAAATAACTTGCGCACATAATAACGGAATAATCATCATCAAAGCCATGCCAAGTAACGTCCAAAGCTGTGTACGAACGACTTGGAGCTCATCAGCATAAAAAACGGTCATCTTCAAGCGAAAACGTCTTCGAACTCGGCGAATTTTCGGTAAATAATGCATTGTTGTTTCAAAGGAAACCTCTTGTTCACGAAAGACTACACGCTTTAAAGGTACATGCTGAGCGTGCAATGTTTGAATAAAAGGATGAACATTTTCATGGCGTTTTATACGTATAATAATTGGCCGATTATTCCACATATTAGCTCACACCCGTATTTTTTGTCTTTTTCATATGAAGCTCCTGTAGATTGTCAACAGAGAGATGAAGCATTTCTTCTTTAAGAGCATTAATCGTCACTGAATCTGCATTTACAGTGATATGATAATCTGCATACACAAACGAACAGGTCGTAGCATCTGCATGGATAAAACGATAAGGTCCAATAATTTTTAATGATTCGTATTCTAACAATTCAAGTAGTGGCGTTAATTGAAATAATTTTCTCATAAAAAATGCCTCCTTCTTCGGCAATATATGCAACGAAAAAGGAGGACATACTTGTTATTTTCTTTTTGCTTTTGGAGGCCCTAGGACTTCAGCCATTACAACCGCTTGCATCAGTGCATTTTTAGATCTCGGTATTTGGAAAGTCGAATGAGCTGTCCTTGCTGCTTCTTTTTTCCCCGCTGCCAAACGTCCTATGCTGTCTCGCTGCGTAGAACGGCTTGGTACTTCAGGTGGTACAACTGGTGGAGCTACATAGCTTGGTACAGCCTTTTTTTCCTGCTCTTCGACAATTTCTTTAGACTCTTCCACACTTTCAGTTGATGGGATCCAATCGCCTATAAACTCACGGGCAAAGTCTTCAAAGCTTTGCGTTTTCTCCGTACGATGCAGCGTCTTCTCGGAAGCAGGAGGCTCTGCATACGTATTTTTCTGAGGAGCTGTCTGCTTTTCTGGTTTTTTATTTTTAGCTTTCCCGAAAATAGAGCTAACTATGGCAATTATTGCAAAGATAATTAATTGTTCCATATGCTAGTTCCGCCCCTTTCCGTTTTTAGGCATTTGGTTCATTTGTTTCTGATTTATCAGTGCCCACCTTTGAAATGGAGTCACGCATTGCTGTATCAGCTTGAATATTGCGATAGTTCATGTAATCCATAATCCCCAAATTGCCTGAGCGTAATGCCTCTGCCATTGCTTGTGGTACTTCCGCTTCAGCCTCTACTACTTTCGCCTTCATCTCTTGCACACGGGCAATCATTTCCTGCTCATTTGCTACAGCCATTGCACGACGTTCTTCCGCCTTTGCTTGAGCAATATTTTTATCTGCCTGTGCTTGTTCAATTTGTAATTCCGCACCAATGTTCTTACCGATATCTACATCAGCAATATCAATGGATAAAATTTCAAAGGCAGTTCCTGAATCTAAGCCTTTCGATAATACCGTTTGTGAAATCATATCAGGATTTTCTAAAACTTCTGTATGCATATTGGCAGAACCAATTGTCGAAACAATCCCTTCTCCGACACGGGCAATCACGGTTTCTTCACCAGCACCGCCGACTAAACGCTCAATATTTGCACGCACAGTAATACGTGCCTTTGCTTTTACTTCAATCCCATTCATGGCTACCCCTGCAATAAATGGTGTTTCAATCACTTTTGGATTAACGGACATTTGTACAGCCTCTAATACATCACGACCAGCTAAATCAATCGCTGCACAACGCTCAAACGATAGCTCAATATTAGCACGATGCGCTGCAATTAAAGCGTTGACAACACGGTCGACATTACCGCCTGCTAAATAGTGACTCTCTAATTGATTAATCGTCACAGGTAAACCTGCCTTATGTGCCTTAATCAATGGATTAACAATACGAGAAGGAATTACGCGACGCAAGCGCATCCCAATTAATGTAAAAATACTAACGCGAACACCTGCAGCTAGTGCAGAAATCCACAGTGCCACTGGAACAAAGGTAAAGAATACCGCGAGAACAATGAATAAAATAACCAGTCCCGCAATTGGAGCTATTAAAGCTAAATCAAAACCCATTTTTATGCCTCCATCTCTTTTTCTGTTGGTCTCACGACAATGCGTGAGCCTTCTACTTTAACAATTTCTACATGCTTATTGACATCAATATAGCCACCCTCTGATACGACGTCAATGCGTTCATTACCAAAGACCATTGTGCCTGAGGGACGTAGTGGTGTCAGTGTTTTGCCCACTTGCCCTAACAATTCGGTGCGATTAACATTGGACACATACCCTTCTTCAGTCGTCGTTGCATCCATTAATACAAGCTTATTTAAAACATGTAACTTTTTACCAAATAATTTCATCAGGATCACCATTCCTATCATTGCGATCACAAGCGCAATGAAAATTGCTGTTACCATTTGCATCATATTTGCACCTGCCAGTATAAGACTTAGTAATATAAGTACGCCACCTAAAATACCGACAATACCACCGGGGACAAAAAACTCCGCAATGATCAGCGCCAAACCAATAATAAATAACAATAAGGTTTCATAGCCAGCAAAGCCTGCAACCAGATGTCCAAAGAAAAATAACCCTAAAGCTGACAGCCCCATTATACCTGGCACCCCGAAGCCTGGCGAATATAATTCCATAACAAGCCCCAAACTCGCGACAGACAATAAAATTGGTACAATAATAGGGTTTGTAATAAAACGGGCAAGCTTTTCTGTAAACGTTGGTTCAATTGACACAATATCACTACCATCTAGCTTTGTTACCTCTAAAAGCTCCTGAAAATTATGAACTGTTCCTTCAGAGTACTTGACTTTTAACGCTTCTGACGCTGATAAAGTTAATAAATTCTCTCCACCCGCACGATATTCAGGAAGATCATAAGTAGAATCTGCCATTGCTAATGCATATTTGGGATTGCGACCTGATGTTTCTGCTGCTGCCTGCATTTGCGCATTCCACGCACTTTTGGCTTTTAAATCGGCTGCGTTCCCTGCCGAATCAATGACTGCCGCTGCACCAATTGTGCCATTGGGGACCATATAGATTTCCTCTGCATGTAAGGCTAAAAAAGCACCTGCGGAATGCGCATCTCTATTGATATACGCAATTGTCCGTAAATCTGTAGCATCCATAAGCTTGGCGATCTCACCTGCTGCATTCACAAAACCGCCAGGCGTATGTATATCTAAGATAATCGCCTTCGCGTGGTTTTCTTCAGCCTCTTTAAAAGCTCGTTCTAAAAATGCATGAAGCCCTCGTTCCACTTCATTATGAATAGGAATGTGATAAACCTTGCTAGTGGCAAACGCCGAAGTTAATGGAAACGCTAACAAAAGAGCCATCCAAATCACCAGTAAGTAACTGAGGATTCTCCCTTTTCGCACCTTTTTCCCTCCCTTCTAACACGCTTCTCTACTCTATATACGGCTGATCATGTAAAAAGTTTCACAAATCTTAAAATTTTTTAATATGCGATCTACCTATAGTGTGACATAAAAAAGCCGAATGCATCAACAAAAGTGCATTCGGCTTTTTTCATATGTACGTAAAATAGAGCAATGTAAAATACCTGAAACTAATCACAAACATGATTAATTTCAGGTATAACGTTGTCTGCTCAATGAATCATACAATTGCGTGTTATGAACGTAGGGATTTTTAATGGGAAATTAAATTACCACTTACGTTTACGTGCAGCTTCTGATTTCTTTTTACGTTTTACGCTAGGTTTTTCGTAGAACTCGCGCTTTCTAACTTCCTGAATTGTACCACTTTTTGATACAGTACGTTTGAAGCGGCGAAGAGCATCTTCAAGCGATTCGTTTTTGCGAACGACAGTTTTTGACATCTCTCTTTCCCTCCCTCCGAACACACGTCAATACACAATTAGGCAAATTACCTTCTGTTGTGTACTAAAAAATTATATCGTATTGTCTAATAATGGTCAATAGAAAGTGTGCGAAATTATCAAATGAATTTTCGGTGTTATGTCATTTGCTTGATCTTTGTCTTCACTTCCTCACTACAGCATCCATTTTATTCTATGTCTATGATATTCCACTGTTTAAAAGAATTCTTTGCTCATAGTCATATTGAAATCATTCATTAAAGTATTGATTTTAAATCAAATATGTTATCATAAATCAGTGTTATTATAAAACATGTAGCAAATAAAAATTAAAGGCTGGCTAAAGCGCAAAGGTACAACGTGTAATTGAAAGGATGATATATATTATGAGTAACGAGCGATCAAAAATCGTGAGTTTCCATACTCTAGGTTGTAAGGTAAATCATTATGAGACAGAGGCGATTTGGCAGCTGTTTAAAGAGGAAGGCTATAAACGTACAGAATTTGATCAACAAGCAGATGTTTATGTCATTAATACTTGTACAGTTACCAATACTGGCGATAAAAAGTCACGGCAGGTTATTCGTCGAGCTATTCGTCAAAATCCTGATGCTGTAATTTGTGTCACAGGATGCTATGCACAAACATCCCCAGCAGAAATTATGGCGATTCCTGGTGTTGATATTGTAGTAGGCACACAAGATCGTACAAAATTACTAGGCTATATTGAGCAATATCGTGCTGAACGTCAACCAATTAATGCTGTGCGTAATATTATGAAAAATCGTGTCTATGAGGAATTAGATGTACCCGCATTTACGGACCGTACACGTGCTTCATTAAAAATACAGGAAGGCTGCAATAACTTCTGTACATTTTGTATTATTCCGTGGGCACGCGGCTTAATGCGCTCTCGTGACCCACAAGAAGTAGTCCATCAAGCACAGCAATTAGTAGATGCTGGCTATCTCGAAATTGTTTTAACAGGGATTCATACAGGTGGCTATGGACAAGACTTAAAGGATTATAATCTAGCTCAATTATTGCGCGATTTAGAGGCGAATGTAAAAGGTTTAAAACGTCTTCGTATCTCGTCCATTGAAGCAAGTCAATTAACAGATGAAGTGATTGATGTGCTGCGTGAATCCAACATTGTCGTTAATCATTTACACATTCCAATCCAATCTGGCTCTGATACCGTGTTAAAGCGTATGCGTCGTAAATACACAATGGCATTTTTCAGCGAACGGTTAACGAAGCTACATGAGGCACTGCCTGATTTAGCTGTTACATCTGATGTTATTGTGGGGTTCCCAGGGGAGACAGAAGAGGAATTTATGGAAACACACAACTTTATTCGTGACCATAAATTTTCTGAGCTACATGTCTTCCCATTCTCTCCACGTACAGGAACGCCAGCTGCACGTATGGAAGACCAAATTGATGAAGATATTAAAAATGAACGTGTCCATCGTTTAATTGCTTTAAATGACCAATTAGCAAAGGAGTATGCTTGTCGTTTCGAAGATCAGGTGTTAGAAGTAATCCCTGAAGAATTTGTGCATGATGGCAGCGAAGAAGGTCTTTTAACAGGCTATACAGATAATTATTTAAAAGTAGTGTTTGAAGGCTCCGAAGACTTAATTGGCCAGCTTGTAAAGGTAAAAATTACTCAGGCAGGCTATCCACATTCTAAAGGCCAATTTGTTCGTCTGTTAGAAACAGTTCACTAATAGGAAGAAGGGTTGCCTGTTTTCTAGGCAACCCTTTTTTACGATAGATTGGCTATTCAACAAGAAATTAGACGTAGACGTTGAAAAGTGGTATGATGCGAAGAGGTACGTACATCTTGAGTGATAAGGGAGTGTCTTAAAATGGAACAAAATTTTGCACGTATGATTGACCACACACTATTAAAAGCTGAGACTACAAAGGAACAAATTGACAAGCTTTGCGCAGAAGCAAAACAATTTAACTTCGCCTCTGTCTGTGTCAATCCAACATGGGTGAAGCACAGCAGTGAGCTTTTACACGGCTCAGACGTTTTAGTGTGTACAGTTATTGGATTCCCACTTGGCGCCAATACACCAGCTGTCAAAGCATTGGAGGCAAAGGATGCCATCGCTAACGGTGCACAAGAGGTAGATATGGTCATTAATATAAGCGCATTAAAAGATAAAAACTATGACCTTGTACAAGCTGATATCGCAGCAGTCGTAGAAGCAGCGAAAGATAACGCACTTGTCAAAGTGATTATCGAAACATGCTTATTAACAGATGAAGAAAAAGTAAAAGCGTGTGAATTAGCAGTAGCAGCAGGCGCTGATTTTGTCAAAACATCAACTGGTTTTTCTACTGGTGGTGCAACAGTAGAGGATATTGCCCTTATGCGTAAAACAGTAGGTCCTGAGCTTGGTGTAAAAGCTTCAGGAGGCGTCCGTAGCTTAGAGGACATGAAAAAAATGGTGGAAGCTGGTGCCACTCGTATTGGCGCAAGCTCTGGTGTAGCCATTATGAAAGGCTTAATTGCTGATTCCAATTATTAATTATATTTTACTGTTGTAAACCCTAAGCTCCTGCTGTCTTTTGCAAGAGCTTAGGGCTTATTTTATTGGTGATGAATGAATAAACAAATTTTTAGTCTCATATACTCCACAGACGAATTGAATAACAGAAGGGAGGATGCAATGTTTACGCAGTATAAGTATTGGAGGCCTTATATTAGCCCTTTCGACCCCTGTAAACCCATTGAAGTAAAGTATTTTGCAACACCCCCACAATTATACATGGGTTTTCAACCATACGGATTGCCCCAATTTCAAACACCTAGAGAGGCTCTAATGGCTGGAACATTATGGCCACAACTATTTAGCCCTTATCCATTTCCGATAAAAGGAGGGACAAAGCATGACTAACAAAAAGATGCCGCCCGAATTTTATAAGCAATTAGAGGAAATACAGGCTATTGACTTCGTAATTGTTGAATTAAATCTCTATTTAGATACCCATCCCCACGATTATGATGCTATTCAGCAATTTAATGAATATACAGAGAAAAGCATGAAGCTGAAAATTGACTTTGAACAAAAATATGGTCCGCTGATGAATTTTGGGAGAAGCTATTCCAATTATCCTTTTAATTGGATTGATACGCCATGGCCATGGCAGGTCTAAACATATGACTAGGAGGAATAAGCTGTGTGGTATTATGAAAAAAAGCTCCAATATCCTGTAAAAGTGAGTACCTGTAACCCTATGCTTGCTAAGTTTTTAATTGAGCAATATGGGGGTGCAGATGGGGAGCTAGCGGCTGCGCTACGCTATATGAATCAGCGCTATACGATTCCCGATAAAGTGGTTGGGCTATTAACCGATATCGCAACAGAGGAATTTTCGCATTTGGAAATGATTGCAACGATGATTTATAAGCTTACGAAGGATGCTACGCCTGAAATGCTCAAGGAAGCAGGATTAGGGGATCATTATGTTAATCATGATCGAGCATTATTTTATCAAAATGCCTCTGGTGTACCATTTACAGCAACCTATATTCAGGCAAAAGGTGATCCAATCGCTGATTTATATGAGGATATTGCAGCGGAAGAAAAGGCTCGTGCCACTTATCAATGGATTATTGACTTATCTGATGATACCGATTTAAACGATAGCCTGAAATTTTTACGAGAACGAGAGATTGTCCATTCCCAGCGCTTTAGAGAGGCTGTTGAAATTTTAAAGGATGACCGAGATAAGAAAAAAGTTTTCTAATGAAATAAGTACTTGGCTGTATCAAGAAAAACTTGAAACAGCCTTTTTTATTTGATTAACCCATAGATAGATGAGTTAATGGCAAGGTTTTTTCCTACTCAAATTCATACGAAATAGCAGATAGAGCATAGAGTGGGGCTGTTTCTGCTCGTAAAATTCTTGGACCTAGTGACATCGGTTGAGCACCTACCTGTAGCAGAGCCTCCACTTCTTTACGTGCAATGCCCCCCTCTGGTCCAAAAATAATCAGTATGGATTTCGCCTGCTGTGCTTTTATTTGCTGTAGCTTGTACGCAAAGCTTGTGCGCTTATCAGCCTTAGCATCCTCTTCATCGGCAATAAAAATTGCATCAAAATTTTGAGCTTGCTGTACTAATTGTTGGAAGGCAATGGGTTCATATACTTTTGGAATAACTGTACGATGGGCTTGCTCTGCTGCTTCTTTTGCAATTTTTTGTAATCGCTCTTGCTTTTTTGCCCCCTTTTTCTTATCCCACTTCACAATCGAACGTTCAGCCTCAAATGGTAGTAAAGCAAACATGCCAAGCTCAGTCGCCTTTTGCGTAATCAGTTCTAGCTTATCTCCCTTTGGCAAACCACAGGCCACTGTAACATGAACAGGCAGCTCTGAAGAAGGAATAATCTCCCCTGTAGGCTGTACAATTACCTCATCTCCAGCAAAGGCTGCAATTGTACAAATATGAGCATTTTCTTGTGCTACTACTACTATTTTGTCACCTTCTTTCATTCGCATGACTCGTTCAATATGACGGGCGTCTTCTCCACTGATTCGTGCGGCTTGAATAGAGGTTTCAATAAAATAACGCTGCATAATACACATTCCTTTCCATAAAGAAGAGAAAACACCAAATCACAAGCACTCGGCTCATGATTTGGCGCTTTCTCAGTCAATTTATTGTGGACGACGGGCGATGATGGCGACCCAGTCTTTCAACTAAATGCTTCAATAACACTATAATTACTTTTTGAGTAAGTGCTAACCCTAGTATAAAATTATCAAATCCCACATTTTTCGTCAACGAAATCACTCATGTACTAATAAAATTGTTCCAATAGCAATGATCTTGACATGAAAATCGTATCTCACAGAAAGGAGTGAAATTTTTCATCAATACTATCACTATAAAATAGATATTTTTTCTAATTTTTGATTACTATATTATTTAAAAATCTATCTATTTCCTCTGCACTATGATTTCCTATAAAGCTTATATAATACGATTTATTGCCATTAGCAATCAAAAAGCTATTATCTTCTGAATAGCTAAGCCCCTGTATATTTCCTGCTATTTTTTCAACGTTTCCTAAACGTACTAGATCTTGTATCAAGCTATTAAAAAAAATACTTTCTTCTAACTTTTTCTTAGGAGAAAAAAAAGTTACCTTCTCTTTTTCAAAATACTCAATTGCATGTAACAACAGATCCGTACTATTGTAAATTTGTCTATCTTTCAAAATTGCATGGACAGCTTGTTCACTTAGTACATCACTCCCATTAATGCCAGTCATACCTCCAATAACTGGATTATCAGCATCATATTTTATAAAATTTATTGTGATATATTTCTGTTCATCCTGAAATTGGTAACTAGCACCATGGTCACTATCATCTAATAAATAATAGCCTTTATCTACTGTAAAGAATAACTGCTGATCTATTGTCAACATACTATTGCGTGGCTCATTATGATACTCACGAACTTCGTACTGAAAAACCTCTGTTCCTGTCAAAGAAGCTTCATATTGATTGTATAACTTTACTCTGTGTACCAAAACAAAGATAACAGTTACAATGATTAAGAGAAAAATAAGAAGTAGAATGAGTGAAGTGGATTGTCGCTTCAGTTTTTTCTGCATATCTTTATCTCCATCCTTTCTTCAATCATTTTACTACTTCATGATGATATATAAATATTAACCTTGATCCACAAAAAATTTTAATAGTAAAAATACTCCATTTTTCATAAATCCATTTCACAATTTAGTTATGACAATAAATAATTTTATTATGAAATGCATGTACGACAACACTCTCACTAGATATTTCAGATTAAATTCATCCTATAAAGTTTACTGTCATTTATTCAGAATTTGTATTCTCATGCATTAACTCGTTGTTTTAATTCTTTGCTAAAAAGGTCGGTAACTAGTAATTTGAACACCTTGGGTATCATCAAAATAAGAAGCAACTGATGAATTAAAAGAAATTACTCCTCCCATGCCACTTGAACTTAAAGTGTAATTCTGAGATTGCGATAAAGTAATGTTAGATGTAGCATGTTGATAACTTCCTCTTGCAGTAAATGGATTGCCTGAATTCAAAAAATACACTGTTAGTGAATTTGTAATAGAAGTTGACGCTCCAGATTCTAATTTTTGTGATAAACCTACCCCTCCATTACTAGTTTTAAAATTTCCAGAGCTTGAAGAATAATTTATCGTGTTACCGTCCCACTTTTGATAACCACTTTTAGTAGATACCATAGTTCCTCCAGAATTATTATAAGGAATAATAGCTAATACATCATATGATCTAATAGCAGGAAGTTGTTTCCATTCATTAGTCAAAGTTACAGCTTTATCACTTAAACTACTGTGAACTACAGAAATTTTAATCTTTTTATAAGTTGTTTCATGGGTTGGTTGTCCTGTATTGCCACTAGACATTAAGCTAAGAATTACATCATTTGCTAAAACTTCTTTACTTAAGTCAGAATTTAAATACTCTTCCTCTGAAACAGTTGTTTCTGTTGAATCTATGACCATACCATTTAAATATGTTCTTTCAACTTTAACATAGATGATAGTGTCATCTCTCAATAAACTATCATTATTTTTAAAATTATCAGACATTTCTATTTCCATTGTTGCTATTGTATCCTCATCGAATCCTCTCAAAAGATTATTATATTGCTTTTTAGTCAACTCCACCCCATTTAAATTTGTGTAAAAAATCTCTTCTTTTTCTTCGTTTTGTTCATTTGCTTGCACTTTTAATGAGATAAAAGGCATCGTTATAATAAAGATTGTGAAAAATAAGAATGGTTTAATAAAACATTTTTTCATTTTATTCCTCCTCGTATATTAGTAGTAAGAGCTCTTTCCGATAGAATTTCCAGTTGATCCGGACAGCTGGAGGATCTGTTGGATTTCCTATAGGAAGTGGTCGCCAATTGGCTCCCTCACTCCTGTTTTATGTTTTACCTGTTTGCCCCTGGTTTGACCGAGGGAGCCAAAAGGAAATCACTATTTTCATTATTTATCATCTTTTCTTAAAGTATTGCTCACAGGTGCTTGCCTGTTTATTTGTCATACACTTTTTTAACCCAATTTTATAGCACAAGGGCGAAGGATGGAGGAGGCTCCATTTCAGTACTTCGTCCTTTTTTATGACAACTTTTATTTCACTCAGACTGTGCCCATGAGACAATGGAACGGACAAGGTATTCGCAGGAAATAGCTTTTCCTCCTTGCGGACACGCATGTGTACTGCTTCATAAGCCTGCTACCCATCGTTCATTATGGAAGGTCTAACCACTGGCTGCGACGCAATGATTGAAGAGAGTGTAGCGCTCAATTATGGTCTTCTCCATGCGATTGCTCATCACGAGGCAGACATCGATGATTCGACTGGGCACCCAGGTCTGCGTGTATCTTGATTAATTCCCCCTTTAGGAGGTGATTGGCATGTCACAAATGCTAGTCGGTATTGACGTGAGTTTGCGCTCCCATCATGTCCATTTCATGCATGGAGAGGGTCACACACTCGCTGATTTTTCTGTTCGAAATGATGTAGAAGGTGCGGACACCTTGATTCAAAAAATTATACGAACAGCGGAAAAAAATCAAACAGATCAATTAAAAATTGGGATGGAAGCCACGGATCAATATAGTTGGCACCTTGCCCATTACTTAAAAGCACAATGTAAGAAAGTAGTACCACATCTTCAAACAGCGATTTATATGCTCAACGCACGTAAAGTTTCCCGTTTTAAGAAGGGCTATGATATGTTACCGAAAAACGACAAAATAGACGCCTGGGTTATTGCGGATCATCTACGCTTTGGACGATTGCCACATGAAATGCAAGAAACCTTAATTTACGATGCACTTCGTCGATTAACACGCACGCGCTTCCATTTAGTCCATGAAATTGCCCGTAATAAAACATACATGTTAAATCAACTGTACTTAAAATTTAGTGGCTTACGCCAAGATAATCCGTTCTCCGATACATTCGGTGCGACAAGTGTCGCGGTGATAGAAGAACTAGATCCAGGTATCATTGCCGATATGCCTTTAGAGGAGCTCGTAGAGTTCCTACAAGAGAAAGGCAAAAATCGTTTTGTGGCGCCAGAGGAGATGGCGAAATATCTCAAGCAGCTCGCTCGCAATTCCTATCGTTTAGATAAAGTGATGGCGGATCCCGTCAATCTTTCTTTATCAGTCATTCTGAGCACGATTCAGCACATGGAAACCCAAGTAAAGCGTTTAGATAAAGAAATCGAACGCATGATGAAAGGTATTCCGCAAACATTAACATCAGTAAAAGGCATCGGTCCCGTGTACGCAGCGGGCTTAATCGCAGAGATTGGCGATATCCATCGTTTTGATGATCACCACGCTTTAGCGAAATACGCAGGTTTCGTATGGACACAGCATCAATCAGGTGAATATGAGTCTGAAAACACCAGTCGGATGCGAACCGGCAATAAGTATTTACGCTATTATCTTGTACAAGCTTCAGACGCCATACGAAAACATGACACCGAATATAAAGCCTTTTATCAAAAGAAATATCAAGAAGTAACCAAGCATCAACACAAACGCGCTCTCGTCTTAACCGCTAGAAAACTTGTACGGCTCGTGCATTCGCTACTACGCACGAAACAGCTGTACACGCCCAAAGAAGAAAGGAGAGAATAACGAACACTTTCTCGCTTTTCTTTAGTTAATTTGCAACTTCCATTTTTTAACTTTTTAAGTTGGAAAACGTGAGGTTTATTTGAGTGCGCCTTAAAGTGGCGATGAATAAGCTTTCGCACTTAGGAATTTCCAATTTTGATGTTTTTTATGGTTGACATTTCACCACTGGGCTCAATTATAAAATTTTTTATTACCTCAAAGCAATGTGTGAAAAAGAAACAAAATACACGCGATAAATATTCCCTAAAATGTAATATAAAAGGTATACTTATCTCATCTTTATTATATCTTTATTTAAAAAAAGAAAATATTCTTTTGTACATCAAATTTCGTTCTATTTCGACAATAGTACATCACTATGTAATCTTTATGATCTTGAAAAAATACACGTTCTTTCTCTAAATACAACTGGCAAAAACAGCAGCTTATAAAGGATTAGACGCTATTAGTTTCAATTAGTGTGTTATTTTTTAAGGAATATAAAAAACGCCAACTATAAGAAATTAAGATTTCTTACCTTTGGCGTTTTCCCCATTAATTTATTGTGGACGACGGGCGATGATGGCGACCCAGTCCTCCATTAGTAATACTTCTTCAATGATAAAGCCCGATGCTACTAGGGCAGCTTTGACATCATCACGTTTTGCAGCGATGATACCTGAAGTGACATATAATCCACCTGGTTTCACAATTGTATAGGCGTCGTCAGTGAAGGACATAATAATTTCTGCCAAAATATTTGCCACGACCACATCCGCTGGCTCTTTGACAGTATCTAATAGGTTGCCATGGAATACTGCTACCTGATCTTCAACTTTATTCAACGCAATATTTTCTTGTGCTGCACGTACAGCTACCTCGTCTAAATCGAGGGCATGCACGCTTTTAGCACCAAGCAATGCTGCACCAATTGACAATACGCCCGAGCCTGTGCCGATATCAATCACTGTATCGTCCTCTCGGATCACTTTCTCCAGTCCTTGTAAACACATCACCGTTGTTGGATGTGTACCTGTACCAAATGCCATTCCTGGATCTAATTCAATAATTAGCTCATCTGTTGACACAGGTGTATAGTCCTCCCATGTTGGTACAATGGTAAAGCGCTCAGAAATTTTGACAGGATGATAGTATTGCTTCCAAGCAGTTGCCCAATCTTCCTCATTGACCTCAACAATCGAAACAATATTTTCACCAATATCAATATTAAAGTTGGTCAGATTTGTAACGGCTGCTTTAATTTCTTCGACTGTTTCATTTAAAAAACTAGACTCTGGTAAATAGGCTTTGACAATTACACCGTCTTTTGGGAAATCCTCTTCATTTAGCGCATAAATTTCACCATACTGATCTTCACGTGGCTTCGCAAATTCTGCAGAATCTTCAATAACTACGCCACTTGCACCTGCTTCATGCAAAATATTTGAAATTGCTTCTACCGCTTCATTTTTTGTATGAATGGATAACTCTGACCACTTCACGTAGCTCTTCAGCTCCTCTAATTATTCGCCTTGGAATTTTTTCTTAATTTTATCGAATAGTGAACTACCTTGCTCTTCAGGAATATCACCACTAATTTCCGCAAATTCACGTAGTAATTGTTTTTGTCTTTCTGTTAACTTTTCGGGTGTTACTACTTTTACAATTACATATTGATTACCCATGCCATAACCATGAACATTTTTAATTCCCTTATCTTTTAGACGGAATTGAGCGCCTGATTGTGTACCTGCTGGAATACGTAATTTTACCTTACCATGAACAGTTGGTACTTCAATCTCATCACCAAGAGATGCTTGTGGGAATGTCAGTTTTAGCTCAAAGTAAATATCGTCGCCATCACGCTCAAAATCTTTATGCCCTTGCACGCGGAACATAATATATAAATCGCCTGCTGGACCGCCGTTTATACCTGGTTCACCTTGACCAGATACGCGAATTTGTTGACCATCATCAACACCGGCTGGGATGGTTACTTTAATTTTCTTGCGCTTTTGAACTTTTCCTTCTCCATGGCATGTTGAACATTTTTCTTTAATAATTTTACCTGTACCATGACATGTTGAACATGTACGGCGGTTCATCATACGTCCAAATGGTGTATCGACCGCTTGATTGATCTGACCAGCACCCTTACATGTCGAACATGTTTCAGGTTGAGTACCTGGCTTTGCACCTGAGCCATGACATGTATCACATGTTTCATCCTTTGGAATTTCAATTTCTGTCTCTTTTCCAAAAACAGCTTCCTCAAATTTGATGTTCATACGATATTGCAGGTCATCGCCTTTACGTGGTGCATTCGGATCTTGTCGGCGACCACCGCCACCGCCAAAGAATGAACTGAAAATATCCTCGAAGCCGCCAAAGCCGCCGCCTCCGAAGCCACCACCAAAGCCTGCATTTGGGTCTTCATGACCAAATTGGTCGTAGCGTGCTTTTTTCTCATCATCACTTAATACTTCATATGCTTCAGCGATTTCTTTGAATTTTTCATCTGCACCTGGCTCTTTATTAAGGTCAGGATGGTATTGCTTTGATAATTTACGATATGCTTTTTTAATGTCATCTTTTGAAGCCGATTTTGTTAAACCCAGCACCTCGTAATAATCGCGTTTTTCCATTATTCACACTCCGCTCTATTTGCATAAAATCTATTGTACCATGCAGTCGATAAAACTGTCTTATTTTTTTAATGAATCATTGATAAGCATAAAATTTTGTTAGCATACACAATGATTTTGCCAATGGTGTTATT
This sequence comes from Lysinibacillus macroides, assembly GCF_001281525.1. GTDB lineage: Bacteria > Bacillota > Bacilli > Bacillales_A > Planococcaceae > Lysinibacillus > Lysinibacillus macroides. The sequence goes on from NZ_LGCI01000010.1 coordinate 543,318, forward strand.
TACTCATCGTAACCTTACAATAAGAAAAGCCAAAGCCGCAAGCGGTCTTTGGCTTTTTCACTTAACTGTGCTGTTTATTCTTATTTATCGTCTTTTACTTCTTCAAAGTCAGCATCTACAACACCATCATCTTTTTTGTCAGTGTCTGCACCTGCTTCACCGCCTTGTGCAGCCTGAGCTGCTGCTGCCGCTTGCTCATACACTTTCATTACCAATGGTTGTAATACGCCTTCTAATTTTTCTTTTGCTGCTTTAATGCCTTCTAACTCACCAGCTTCAAGCGCTTTTTTCAATTCATCACGAGCATCTTCTACAGATTTTTTCTCGTCTTCTGTAATTTGCTCGCCTAGGTCAGCAATTGTTTTGTCCACTTGGAATACCAATTGGTCAGCTTCGTTACGAAGATCTGCTTCTTCTTTACGTTTAGCATCTGCTTCAGCATTCGCTTCTGCGTCTTTCACCATGCGTTCAATATCTTCCTCTGATAAGCCTGAATCAGATTGGATCACAATTGTTTGTTCTTTGTTTGTACCAAGGTCTTTTGCCTTTACAGATACGATACCATTTTTATCAATATCGAATGTTACTTCGATTTGTGGTACACCACGTGGTGCTGGTGGAATATCTGCTAATTGGAAGCGACCTAATGTTTTATTGTCAGCTGCCATTGAGCGTTCACCTTGTAATACATGAATATCTACTGCTGGTTGGTTATCAGCTGCTGTAGAGAATACTTGTGATTTTGAAGTAGGAATTGTCGTGTTACGGTCAATTAATTTTGTGAACACGCCACCCATTGTTTCAATACCAAGTGAAAGTGGTGTTACGTCAAGTAATACAACATCTTTTACATCACCTGTTAAGACACCACCTTGTACTGCAGCACCCATTGCAACAACCTCATCAGGGTTTACACCACGGTGCGGCTCTTTAGCTGTTTCTTTACGTACCGCTTCTTGTACTGCTGGAATACGTGTAGAACCACCAACTAAAATAACTTGGTCAATTTCAGAAGTAGAAAGACCTGCATCTGATAATGCTTGACGTACTGGACCTACTGTACGATTTACTAATGGTAATGTAATTTCGTCAAATTTCGCACGTGTTAAAGAAATCTCTAAGTGTAATGGACCTGCTTCACCAGCTGTAATGAATGGTAAAGAGATTTGTGTAGATGTAACACCAGATAAATCTTTTTTCGCTTTTTCAGCTGCATCTTTTAAACGTTGCATCGCCATTTTATCTTTTGATAAGTCAATGCCATTTTCTTTTTTAAATTCAGCAACAAGATATTCGATTACCGCATCATCGAAATCATCGCCACCTAGTTTGTTGTCACCAGCAGTTGCTAATACTTCAAAGACACCATCACCTAGCTCAAGGATAGATACGTCAAATGTACCACCACCAAGGTCAAATACAAGTACTTTTTGATCTTGATCTTGCTTGTCTAAGCCATATGCAAGTGCCGCTGCTGTTGGCTCATTGATAATACGTTCTACTTCAAGACCAGCAATTTTACCAGCATCTTTTGTCGCTTGGCGCTGTGCATCGTTAAAGTAAGCAGGTACTGTAATAACTGCTTTTGTTACTTTTTCACCTAAGTAATCTTCTGCATAGCCTTTTAAGTATTGAAGAATCATAGCAGATACTTCTTGTGGTGTGTATTCTTTATCTTCCACTTTTACTTTGTCAGCTGTACCCATTTTTGATTTGATCGAAATAATTGTGTTTGGATTTGTTACTGATTGACGTTTCGCCACTTCCCCAACTTGACGCTCACCGTTTTTAAACGCCACAACAGATGGTGTTGTACGGTTACCTTCTGGGTTTGGAATTACTTTTGGCTCTCCACCTTCAAGTACAGAAACGCAAGAGTTTGTTGTTCCTAAGTCAATACCAATAATTTTGCTCATTAAAATTTCCTCCTATTATGTCAACGCAATGGATGCGTTTTCTCACTAACTATAATTGATAAAATAGTGCAATGACTATTCGTTCACAGATACCATTGTTGGGCGTAATACACGATCTTTTAATAGATAGCCTTTTTGCAGCTCGCGTAAAACAATTCCTGTTTCTTTTTCACTATCCTGTTCCTGCATAACAGCTTGATGTACATTTGGATCAAATGGCTCACCTTCTGCTTTAATCACTTGCAGGCCTTCTTTTTCTGTTGCTTCTATTAAGGAGCGATAGACCATATCAATGCCTTTAATAATAGACGCTGCCTCTTCAGAAGTTGTTTCCACCTGTAAAGCCCGCTCAAAATTATCAAGGACTGGCAATAAATCAGAGAGTAAGCTCTGTGCTCGATATTTTTCAGCAGCCTCACGATCTAGTTGCTGGCGGCGACGCATGTTATCAAAGTCAGCACGTAGGCGTAGATGACGATTTTCCTCATCCTCCAGCTTAGCTTGTAGTTCAGCAAGCTTTGCCTCATACTGCTCTTCTATTGATAATTCTGCTGTTTCTTCTTGTACCTCTGCTTGTTCTACATTTTCTGCAGTAGTATCAGCCTGTACATCTTGTTGTTCTTGTACTAGATCTTTGTTTTCAGTTGTTTCCGTCACTTGAATCCTCCTCATTATTCCTCATTCAAATTTTTTGTAAAGGCCTGCGTTAGATCCAGACGCATTACATCTAATAAAGCCACGACACGCTTATAATCCATGCGTGTTGGACCAATAATAGCAATTGCTCCCTGCTGATCATCACCAATTGAGTAAGTCGTGGTAATGACACTGCAATTTTCCATTTCTAGTTGTTTATTTTCTGAGCCTATCCGAATATGAATACCTGATTCATTTGGATGGAAAAGTGACTGCACCTGGCTAGTCGTCTCCATCAAGTCCAAAATCATGCGGACTTTATTCAAATCATGGAATTCTGGCTGATTAAACATATTGGTTTTACCACCATAGAAAATTTTACTTTCTGAATTATGCATCGTTGCTGTCACAAGTGTATGAATAAAATCATCCGCTGATCGAACATGCTGCTGTAAAACGGCTAGCACCTCAGCCTCAAGCATTTTATGAATATCCTCTAAGGACACACCGATTAAACGCTCATTTAAAATATTAACCATTTTTTCTAAATCAGCAGCCGTAACATCAGGTGGTAAAGTAAACATACGATTTTCAACATGTCCTCTATTTGTCACGATAATGGCTACTGCTGTATCGCTAGAAAGAGGAACAATGGAAAAACGTTTGACACGATGTCGTTGAACATCGGGCCCTAAAAGTATAGACGTATATGATGTCAGCTCTGATAAAATATTGGCTGACTTTCGGATAATATGCTCTACTTCTACAAGACGGTCATTAAAAATTGATTGGATTTGTTGAATGTCCCTTGAGTTAATGCCTTGTGGACGCAACAAATGATCTACATAAAATCTGTAACCCTTTTCTGAAGGCACTCGACCAGAGGAAGTATGGGTTTTTTCTAAAAATCCTAGTTCCTCTAAATCCGCCATTTCATTTCGTATAGTGGCTGGACTAAATGTAATCCCTTGTTTTTTGGAGATCTGGCGAGAACCTACCGGCTGTGCAGACATAATAAAATCATCTACAATTACTTGCAATATTTGTAATTGCCGATTTGTTAGCATGATTATCACCTCTGTTAGCACTCAACTAAGAGGAGTGCTAATACTATTATTAAGTTATCAAATCCCACTTTTTATGTCAATGAAATCGCTCAATCTTCTAATAAAAATTGTTGAAATACTTCATTTCCTACAAAACGCCCTTTTCTTGTTAGACGAATTCCTTTATGATCGTGTTCTAAAAGACCTTTTGCTACTAAATTTTCAATAACTGTAGGATAATGTACCGTCATGGGTGCTTGAAATTTTTCTTCATATATTTTGTGCACAACACCTTCTGTTTTACGCAGCCCTAAAAACATTTGCTCTTCCCTTTTCTCAGTTTGCGTTACAGTATGCTGCTGTACAATTGGGAGCTCCCCTGCTAAAACAGCATCCATATATTTTTTTAATGGACCATGATTCGAATAGCGTACACCTGCTAGATAACCATGAGCGCCAGCACCAAAACCTGCATATTCATCATTATCCCAGTAAATTTTATTGTGGCCTGATTCAAAACCAGCCTTTGCAAAATTACTGATTTCATATTGCTGAAGTCCTTGTAACTCCATCTGCTGCATTAACACATCATACATATCTGCCTCTAAATCTTCCGTTGGCAAATGCAGCTTACCCTTTGCATACTGATTATAGAAAATCGTTTTTGGCTCCACAATAAGGGAGTACGCTGAAAAATGCGGCAAATCAAGCGCCAATGCTTGCCCTAATGAGTCCTGCCATTGCGCCATTGTTTGTCCTGGCAAGCCATACATTAAATCAATGCTAATATTGTGGAAGCCAATTTTTTTAGCCAAGGCGATTGTTTCATAGACATGCTCATTACTGTGGGTACGGCCAATTTTTTGTAATAGCCCTTGGTCGAAGGATTGCACACCCATACTTAAACGATTCACGCCACCGTCAAACAATACTTGTAGCTTATCTGCTGACAGTTCATCTGGGTTAGCCTCTGATGTAAATTCTGTCACACTCTCCAATGGAATATACATCTGAATCAGTGTTAGCAACTTGTCCAATTGCTTGGGTGATAAAGCGGTTGGTGTACCTCCGCCAAGAAAAATTGTGTCAATATGACGAAAATGTTTAGGATATTTTGCTGTAGCAAGCGCCATCTCTTGCCCCAATGCTTCTATATATTCATCGACAGGTTGATGTTTAAAATAAAATTTATTGAAATCGCAATAATTACAGATTTGATGACAGAAAGGAATGTGAATGTAAATACCTCGTGCCATAGCAATCCCTTCTTTCTTGTTAAGTCTTTTCCATTTTTACATTATAACCAATCCATACAAGGAACGCTATGAATCCATCTAGTAAGCTTTACACGTCTATACCCCCTTTTTATTCCAAGTAAAAAAGTATGCTAAAACCTATCACTCTAGCATACTTTTATCTAATATTTATTAGTCATCTTTCTTTATTGTAAGAGCTGGACCAAGCTTATTACCATCCATATCGACAGGAAAGAGCTTATAATGTTTCTCTGTTAAATAAAGTGCATCCACGCGAATGCCCCACTTAGTCCCTTCATCATTTAATGAATAAGGCTCTTTAAAAAGCCATGTCTTCCCTCCCTTTGATTGAATTTTAAATGGCATTGCATCATTGACAAGACGTTGCTCTGCATAAAAGTAAATCGTTGTCGAAATGGGTGTTGACACCACTCTGTCAATCGTTATTTCCTGTTGATCGACATGCTTGACTTTTTTTTCTACCGTAAAAACATGGCGATCTTCCTGTAATTGCTCTTGTGAAGCCTCCACTTGAAATTCCCATGGCTCTTCAATCGGTGTTTCTACGTTCCAATCTTTATAACGAATGTCCAATTTTAAGTGATCATCTTTCGGTAAATTGTCCATCTTTACACTATTATAAATGGTATATGCTTCAGTAGACTGTGCAATAGACTGACCTCCATTGCGAACCATATAATCTTTACCATTGATAAGTATTTGTGGAAAGAAAAATATCTGATGCTCTGAAGTAAACGTCTTCACAGGTTCAAACGTTGCATTTAATAAAATTTGATTGTCATCAATAATTACTTCATGTAATGTTAAACGTCCTAAGCTATTTTTAGAGGTTTTCTCTACATCCGTTTTGTAGGCTTCAAACGCTACTTCCTTATCCCACCACAAATACAGCAAAGCGCCACTAGTAACTATCAATAAAAGGAATACAGCCATCATCCATTTCTTGCGTCCTCGATTTTCCTTATCCAGATCGACAACTCGAAGCATATCATTAGCCAACATGTACACCTCTTTTTAAAAATAGTTATGACTTATTGTAGTTAGTAATGGAGCATTATATAACCTGTAGTGAATAGGAGGTTGGAGTAAATTCGCTATGATAAAATTCCTTTATTATTGGTGACGAGCTTTAGTAGCTTCCTGCATTAAATAGTTCACAAATACATCGTCTCTGACTAGCCATGCTTGAAAGTTTCTTTTTAAAAACCATTCTGCTTCATGAAAACTTGTAAAGGTGTGCGCTAAAGGGCTTTTATCTTTTTCAATTACCCAGTCAATCTCGTCCTTTGAATAGAGAATAAATAATTCATCGTGCTGATTTTTATAAAAAGTACCAGATGCAGAGCCCTTTAAGTTATAGCGATTTCGTTTAGCATCCTCAGGGATTGGCTCAATATGGAATGTCGCTAACACAAACTGCTTGTAAGCCTCCTCTGTTAAAGAGCAACCAGCCGCTTTTTGATGCCCTCCTCCACCGAATGCTGCAGCAATAGATGAAACATCTATATGATCATGAATCGTACGCAAGGACATTTTTTTACTGCCCATATTAATCATGGCTATATAGTCGAGATGTACATTGTCATTGCCCAATTCATTGCCCAGCTCAGAAAGATAGGATTCTGCATAGACAACACCTGCATAGAAATCTCCCAAATTCGTTTGTACAAGCTCTCGTTTTTTTCGTCGAATATAACGCTCTATTTTGTCTTCTTCCATACTTAAAATTTTCTTTTCGAATTCATCAAAATTAAAATGCTCACTTGTTTTTAAGCGATCCAGCATTTTTTCTTCAAATTCATCAATGGATACTAAGAAAAAGAGAGCATTGAGCCGTTGTGCTTGAAAATTTCCGTTCTTTTCCCATTCCCATGTATCGTACTGTCTCACTAACTCTACAAATTCTGTTAGAGCCTCTGTTTTTTCTAATAAGCCCTGTGTTACAAGGTACTGATAAAATAAAGATGTGGCTGACGTTAATAAACCTTGCTCATCTTCAATTAATACCCTTCCCCATTCATAATGATTGAAATGAAGTGCTGTTTTATGATGGTCCAGCAATTGTACATTACCAGTCGCTTGATAATAATCATTTAAATGTTGTTCATTCGTTTCATTTGGCGAAAGATCTGTAATAAACAAAAAAGTATTTTGATGATCATTTTCCAAAAAGAATTCTATCTCTCGATCCAATGAGGAAATGGAGTTGTAACGTATTTTCACCTTATCCTGAAAGGCGAGCTTTGCTAAAATGCCACACCCTACACCATCTAAATCGTTATGTGATAATAATTGATACATGTCTTCACCTCAAAAAGTAGTATGGTTGTTTTTTTGGAATTCAAACAAAAAAGCTTTCTATAAATTTGTAATAAACCATTGCTGAAATGACCACGCTCCGATCTATCATGAAAAGATTTATAATTGAATAAAAATAACCATACCTACAAGAAGGAAGGAAACTGTCAATGCAACGAAAAATAACGTATATCGGAGTTGGCATTTTATTTATCTTTGCTTTAGCCTTTTCAGCATATAAATTAATGAATGCCCGAGACTATCAATTGTTTGGTAATATTACCTCTCATATTGAAACCCATGAAAAAGTCATTGCCTTAACCTTCGATGATGGGCCTACTCACCAGACAGATGCCATTTTATCACTTTTAGACAACTATAACGTAAAAGCAACCTTTTTTCTCATCGGTAAGGATATTGAAGCAAACCCTGAAGAAGCGAAGAAAATTGCTGCGGCAGGACATCAAATCGGCAATCATACCTATTCGCATAAACGTATGGTGCTAAAAGGCCCTTCCTTTATCAAGAATGAAATCGAAAAAACAGATGTCTTAATTGCCAATCTTGGCTATTCAAAGGTACCCGTTATCAGACCACCATATGGCAAAAAATTAATAGGCTTACCCTATTATTTAAAGAAGCATCATCGTGAGACGATTACTTGGAATTTAGAGCCTGATACTTACTATACAGAGGCGAAGGATAAAGTAGCATATGTCAAAGAAAATGTTCAACCAGGTTCCATTCTATTAATGCACCCGATGTATGATGCGACAGGCAATGAATTACAGGCAATTGAGGACGTTTTACAAGCACTTATGGACGATGGCTATACTTTTGTAACGATTGAGGAATTACAAAAATTACAAAAATAATTTCTTTTACTCCTTATATTAAGAATCTGCCCTTATCATGGTGCAGATTTTTTTTAATATGAGGCTGCTAAAAAATATTTCCCTCTAACATTATAATATATGTATAGTATTCAAGGCTTTCCACCATCTTCTTAATAGTATGATATAGAAGTTAGAATTTTTGGAACTATTAATAAATATTTTCTTAATAAAATATAAGATCCATTTATACTAAAATATGCTATTATAATTTTAGTATAAGGTCCTATTTTTCTTAAACGAAAAATAGAGGAAATAAGAACTATAAAAGGATGATGACTATGAAAAATATCCAGCAATTATTTCAGAGCGAAGATGGGAATATCCATCAAAGAGAGCAATTATTAGTATTATTAGAGAAAATTGTTTCTTCTTTAGATGCATTAAAAGATCCAGACATCACAACACTTGGCCCATTGAAGGAACGCCCTGCTAATTTTTATCGAGAGCTTATGCAGGAGCATCAAGTGCCCACAACAGGCATTGGGCTTGAGGAAGTAGTAGAACAATTAACCCAACTCATGCAAGGACATCCTTACCACACACATAACTTTGTGACAAATGTGTTACCAATGGCAAGCATTCCTGGCATATTGGGCCAATTTACCAATGCGCTACTAAATGGCAATAATTTATGGGACGTTTATGGACCAGCTGCTGCGGAATGTGAAGTAAAGGTAGTCGCAATGATGTCTAAATTAGTTGGCTATGATTATACAAAAAGCTTTGGCTATACAACCTGGGGTGGACAAGGTGCTGTTTTTAGCGGGCTACGTCTTGCCATTGCAAAACAATTCCCACATGCAAAAGAGGATGGTGTACCAAATAATTTATATTGCTTTGCTTCAGAAAATGCACATTACAGCCTATTAAAATCTATAGAAGCAGTAGGTATTGGCAGTAAGCACTTAGTACGTGTGAAGGCAGGCAGGGATCACTCAATGGATGTGGCAGATTTACATATTCGTATGACGGAAGTGATAGAAAATGGGGGTATCCCGATTTATGTTGTCGCAACAACAGGTGCAACTGATCAATTTGGTATTGATGATGTACAAGCAATTAAAGAAGTCACAACAAGCCTTGAGAAAAAGTACAGTCTAAAACCAATACATATTCATGCAGATTCAGCTTTAGGTGGCTTTTATGCGTTCTTTAATGACTATGATTTCAAAAATAACCCTCTTCAATTTGAGCAATCTGTTTTACAAGGGCTATTACAAATACAGGCTCGTATGCAGCACCTAGCCATTGCAGATAGCTTGTGCTTTGATTTCCAAAAACTCGGACAAACGCCTTATTTAACAAGCTTATTTTTACTAAAAGAGGGCAAGCATTTAGAGCTATTAGATATCGAAGACTTTGATACACTCTATGTTGGCAATCGTGGCTATGGCTCTTACCATACAGGTTATACATTGGAATGCTCTCGTATGGGCAGTTCTATCGCCATTTTTGCTGCATTACAGGCATTTGGTAAGGAGGGCTACCAGCAATTATTAGCCAATTATGTACAAGTAAATTTAGTTTTCCGTGCACAATTAACGGCAAAAATACCTCTGCTACAAGTCGTCAATGCAACAACTATCGGACCAGTTACAGCCTTTCGTTTATATCCAGACGGCTTGAATTGGCAGTCTGAACAAGCTGGTCATTATACGCAAGATCAAATTGAGCATATTAATGCGATGAATGCCTCTTTCTTTGAAATTATCGGTGAAGGTCGAGAGGAAGTATTTTTCGGTGATACAACACGTGTCTGCACGGTGAAAGCAAGCGATACAGCACAATCTGTTCCTATTGCTGCGGCAAAATTCTTCTCGATTTCACCTTATACAGAAACAGCACATATCCCAAATATGATTGATTTCTTACAGGAAAAGCTTAACGTATTGGAGGCAGCTCATCATGCGTATAGTTAATAAATTAAAAAGTTCATTACTCTATAAATATATAGCTAGCTTTACCATACCAATAGCGATTATTTCAGTATTATTTAGCGTTGTGTTGTTTGTTGTTTCCTACCGTATTATTGATAATTTTGTTTTAACACAATTTGAAGCTTCCCTTGAAACAACATCAAACGCTATTTTTGAAAACATTGAAAAAAATGATGCGATCGCAGCGGATAATAGCAATCCTGACAAATATAAAAAAATATTGGAGCAATTAAATACAGCCGTTAAAAAATATGATATTGAAAATGCCTATATTCTTTCAAGGGCAAATGGCAAGGAGCATATTGTTGCTTTAAGTAACACTGACAATCATCATCAGGACTATATATTTGATGAAAAAATGCATGTAGCCCTCGATAATGGCTCTCCACAGGTAAGTGATATTTATAAAGATGAATATGGCACTCATAAATCGATCTTTATTCCATTTAATAATACAGATATTATTTTTGGCTTAGATATGGATGCATCATTTATCTCTAAGCTACAAACAGAAACGTTGTGGATTTGTATTGTGATGACCATTATCTTTATTATTTTTGGGGTTATTGTCGCTTATTTTATTAGCCTCGGTATTACAAAGCCAATTAAAAAAATGACGCATTATGTGGAAAAGGTGGCACAGGGAGATTTAATTGAGGAGCCGCTTCAGATACAAGGGGACAATGAAATTGCTCAGTTAGCAACAGGCATTGAAAAGATGACACAAGATTTACGCACGCTTATTGAACAAATAGCACACAATGCTGAGCAAGTAGCTGCTATGTCCGAAGAATTAACAGCAAGCTCAGAGCAAACAAGTGCATCCATTCAACAAATTACCTCCTCCATGCAAGAGGTGGCAGCAGGGTCAGAAAAGCAAACTGCTTCTATTGAGGATGTGGAAAGCCATATTACAGAGATTTCAAGCAAAATGACAGAGGTTGTGACAAGCGTCAATGATGTGACAGATAAAGCCTTCCAAACATCGGCTATTTCAGAGAAAGGCAATGCAACGATCCAAGAAGCAACAGAAAAAATGTCCATCACCTCTCAAGCAATTCAAGAATCAAGTTCGGTTGTCGAACGCTTAAGCGCTTATACAAATGAAATCGGTGATATTGTAACATTAATTGCGCAAATTACAGACCAAACAAATTTACTTGCTTTAAATGCTTCCATTGAGGCAGCTCGTGCAGGTGAACATGGAAAAGGCTTTGCCGTTGTTGCTGAAGAAGTTCGCAAGCTGGCTGACCAATCGTTAGCAGCCACAAATAATATTCGCACACGTATTGAAACCATTAAAGAAGAATCTACACAAGCCGTCAAATCAATGGCTATTAGCAGTAGCAATCTTGCTGAAAGCTCAGCAACATTTCATGCATCAGGCGAAGCATTTAGTACGATTTATGCTCAAATTACAGCACTTACAGAGGAAATGGATCATGTCAATACAATTATGACCACTATGAATAAAGGCATTGATGGCATCGCTACTTCCGTAGAGCAGGTTGGTATTGTCGCAGCACAAGCTTCTGGCAATATTCAAAATGTAGCTGCCGCCTCTGAGGAACAGTCTGCAAGTATTGAAGAAATTACAGCCTCCTCTAATAATTTAGCGCAGATGGCACAGCAGCTTCGCCATATTATTCACAAATTTAAGCTATAAATGAAAATCCGCTATGCTAAAAAAGAAAGCATAGCGGATTTTTCTATCCATCAGTTTTGCTATTTTATCCGTCACTTTTGTTATACTATCCACCTCTTTAAGAAAAAATAGCTTTATATAAGACTTTTCACCATTTTTGAAATAACAGCTCCATCCGCCTGACCTGTTAATAACGGTTTAGCAATTTTCATTGCCTCGCCCATATTCATTCCCTTGCTAATACCAGCAGCAGCTAATTTCCCAGCTATTTCCTCTTCTGATAGTTGCTTTGGTAGGAAGGATTTTAAGAGGATCAATTTTGCCTTTTCTTTTTCAATTAAATCTGCTCGGCCAGCCGTTTGAGCACCCTCTAAAGCCTGATTGGTTTGCTTTACTTCACGATTAATAACCGCCATTTCTTCCGCAGCCGTTAGCGCCTCGCCTTTGTCCTTTTCAGCCGCATCTAACGCCGATTTTAATAGCGATAATACGCCTTTCGCTAAAGCATCCTTCTCCTTCATAGCTGTTTTTAATTGTTCAAATACCTTTGTTTTTAACAATGTGTTCACTCCTTTTTGTCAACGATTATACCATATAAGCATCGGATAATTTTACTTGATACAATAGCATCCCTTTTAGCTCGCCCTGATAAGAAAAAACGCCTTGCCGAATCAGTTGTCGAATACGATATTCAATCCATTCCGCTTCCCTATATTGCTCCATATGTCCCAGCGCTTCTCCAACAATTCTAGCTGTGTTTTGATAATCATGCTTCCCTTGCTCATGATGGAGGCGCTTAGCACAGGCAATAATCAAGTCATCATCTTTTGTTTCGTCACTACTATGCCAAAGCTCATGAAACTCCCATGTACGAATAGAGTGAAAATCGTCAGCTAACATATTTAAACCTTCCTGGCACAAAATCTGTCGTAATGCCGTTTTTAAAGGGCGTCCCTGATCATGCTCATAAAAATATAATAAATCCTCTGCTCTGACCTCTCCTGATGATCGTGGATAATGCTCCTCTGCTAGCTGGGGATATGTATACATTTCATGGAATAATTGAAAGGTATCTAATACGTAAATATCATTGATGTTATGTTCTAATATCGCCAATATAAGCCGAAGCCCTATTTGTTCATGAGCATTTTGACAAGTCCAAATAATAATATCGAGATGTGGTGGGCTATTTTTAATGTGCTCGATCGCTTCCATTGTTTGACGCTGCAATAGCTCTAAGTCATCGTTATTCATGATAGAGCGCTCTCGAAGCCATTGGAAGCGAGCCTCAATCCCTGCTGCTGTATGTATAGCCTTTAAGGGACCGATAGAAAAATTACCCGGTATTACAATCACTTCATCTGTCTTATCATAGCTTGTGTTGCGAAGTGCTGCTTTTAAACTGCCTCCTGGTGAATCACCAAAAACAATATGGACAGTTTGCTTAGCTGAAACAGAGGGTCCTTCTGTTTGCTGCAATAAAAATTGCTGTATGCTATCCCTTGATCCCTTATTTAAAAGTGCTAGAAAAAGCATGGACTTTGCCTCATCTTCGCTTAATTGTTTAATAGCCTTTTTTAATTGCTTTATCTCTGTCATTCACTATCCTCCTTAATAGCTTGTAATAAAAACTTTCCCTTTATTAGCATCAGAGGTTTCAACCGCTTGGATAGCCTTATGAATATCTAGCAATGGATAGTGGGCGTTAACCTTCATCATTGTTAATAAACCACATTGTACAAGGTTAATAAGTTGCTGCATCGTTTGCTGCCACTGCTCAACGGATGTCTGGCGCTGCCAATGTCGTAAATGAAATAAATTAGCCTGTACACGTGCTTCATTCACAATACTTGTCCAATCGACCTGCATACCTGATAGAAGACCAATCGCTAAAAAATTGCCAGTAGGCTTTACACAGAAAGCCAGCTCTGTACCCGCTTTCCCTCCAATGGAATCAATCGCTGCATCTGCCCCTCTACCATTTGTAAGTGCCATAACTGTTTCCTTTAATGGCATTTGTGACGTATCAATTACATGGCTAGCGCCAAGCTGCTGCAATGTTTTGGTATGTTGACCATTGCGCACAACAGCAATAAGCTGAAAGCCAAGCAGCCTTGCCAATTGCGCAAAAATATGACCGATAGCAGAGCCACATGCATTTACAAGTAAAGTATGATTTGGCTGCAATTTCAAAACCTCTGTACATGTGACAAAAGCTGTTATGGGGTTAATATACATTTGTGCCGCTGTAAAATCATCCATGTTATCAGGAATAGCTACAGCGAATTCAACCTGTGTTTTCACCATTTCCTGCCATGTTCCCTCTCCACGCAATGGCAATACACGCTGACCGATAAGCTGTGGTGACACAAGTGGTCCCACTTGTTCAACAATACCAACTCCCTCATAGCCTGGAATGGTTGGTAAAGGAATGCGATGTGCATATTTTCCTCGTATCGGTATTAAATCGGAAGGATTAATCGGTCTTGCTAGCATACGCACAACAATTTCTTGTTGCTGTGGAGGTGTAATCGTTTTATTTTCAAGGCGTATTACTTCCGTTGGATTGCCAAATTCATAGATTTTCAGACATTTTGCTTTCAACTATTTGAACCTCCTTCATAAAATAACATCATACCAGGCGCATCTGCTTCACGCTCACAAAATCCAAGTCTTTGATAAAAAGGCTGCTTGCCTTTTGCACAAAATAACTGAATCCATTTAATATTTTCCTTTTGACAATGCTCTAACAAGCCTTCCATCACCATTGTACCAAAGCCCTTGCGCTGATAATCGGGATGCACCATTACATCACAAATAAATGTTTGATAGATTCCATCCGAAATAATTCGTCCATAGCCAATTAACTGTTCACCATTATAGATGGATAGACTAAACCAGCTATTACAAATAGCACGATACAGTTGATCATATGTATAAAGCCCCTTTGCATTCCAGCCAGTTGTTTGATGCAATGCTTTATACGCCTCCATCGTAGGATTTAACGTACTAGTTATATACATAGCATATCCCCTCCTATTATTGATTGTATAAATATACAAAATAACCATTATTTAATCAACCGTAAATTTAGGATATGATTAATTATATATCATTCATAACTAACTAAGAAGAACATGCTATAATCATGAGACACGATCATAGGCAAAGGAGGGGATACGTGTGAAAAATATTTTAGTAAGACGGCCGAAATCAACGGATGTTCAGGCCTTGCACCAATTCTTTTTCCTTGTTATTCAGGATACGTTTGCCAAAGAAGGGCTTACAGAGCTAGTAGAAGATCAACATACTGAATGGGCAATGAAAAAGCACTATTTAGCAATGGACTTAGCAAGCCAAGGACAGCAGCGATTTTTTTTGGTAGCTGTGGAGCCAAAAACAGGAGAAATAATTGGCACAATTGAATATGGCGAGGCAAATGCACTTATCCAGCAAACAATACAAGAGGATTTAACAAACTGTCCAGAAATCGGAACTGTTTATGTTCATCCAAGCTATCAGCAGCGCGGTATTGGCACGGTGTTATTTCGACATATGCTTACTACACTCGAAACACAGCAAATACCGAGCTTTTGCTTGGATAGCGGCTATCGACAGGCTCAAATAGTTTGGCAGAAAAAATTGGGCAAGCCAGATGTTTGTCTGGAGCATTATTGGGAACCAAATACTCATCATATGATTTGGAAACGTTCAATACCATTTTGAGAAAGTGAATCTTCAATCAGTGTAGTTTACGCGTATCCTCCACTGATTGGACGTTTCACCCACCTTTTTTTACAGGCTAAAAGTGCAAATATATCATTACAATGTCAATCCTCCACTTTATGAATAGAATATTGTCAAATGGTCAGTATAATGAATATTTTAATAAATTTGACATATTTAACCTTTAAGCCTTACCATTATTTTATAAATTAATGAAGTAAACACTGCCAATAAATGATTATTATAAGCAAGTATCTTTCTTACTTGTATTTCTATATTTTTTCACCGATCATTATTCAACTTTTGGTAAATCAATTCCATCGGTCCGCTATATTGGAGTGGGCAATTTCTCCTTTTTTAGCCCTGCTATTTATCTAAATAGTCACTATAATATATTCTACTTTTTTCTCAAGGTAGGGATGCTCTATATTACTTTAGCCATTAGTAAAAAACGTTTCTAAAAATCAGTTGAAGTGTTGATTGAGATCTATTTTTTATGTTTGGAGGGAAGTAAAATGTTTAAATTCATGGATGATTTAGCAGGTGCGGTTTTCGATGTTTTTATGTTATTTTGCTATTTCTTGGCAGGTGTTATCATCGTAGGAGTCCCCCTTTTTCTATTGGCTAAATTGTTCTTATTATTTTATTAAAACTGAAGATAACACTCAAAAAAGAGCCACAGTCTAGCCGTGATTCCTTTTGATTTATTGAACATTCATAATGATAAACTGATCATATTAATTTAAATGTTAGTAGTGACAATGGTAAGGAAGCCCGCCATTTTTTATTTCACTTAAATTTCAGTTGGCATATAACCTCAACTTAGAAGCCCCCCTCTTTCGCATCGCCATAAAAGTGTCTTACCAAAACATTCTAGTCAGTCGTATTTATCTATGTATAGTCGATAAACGGTTATCTAAGAAAAGATTACAATCCTATCAACTTGTATAAGATACATTTTAATAATTATTATCTCATTGTCTGTGCTCTCCTGAAAGCTAAGAAATCACTCAGCAGAAAATTCCATTCGTCTGCTTCCCTTTAACATTGTATATGAGGTTTTATGTAACAAATTAGATGCCTACCATTATGGTAAAAGCTCAAAAACCAGGTACTCACTTTAAATGAGCACCTGGATTTTTGTGTACGTATCCTAAAGCGATACGTCTTTCATATAGCTAAAATTTTAGTTAAGATGTGTTCTGCTGTCTATCCTCTATACGCTCGCGCTACATAATAAGCTATCGATCCGCTTCCAGAGTTGCAACGAATGCTTAATTTGATACCATTTTTCTCATCTTCCCAAAACTGTTTATTCTGTTTTGTAGTCATTTCGGCAACTGTACTCGCACTTTCATCTATAGCACAATAACAATTATTATCTGTATAGATACCCGTTAAAGGACATTCTACACCGAAAGAAAGCTTCGTATCTGTACCTCCATACTGCATGGTAAATCCGTATTGTGTGCCTACTAAAGCGTTTTCTCTCTTTTCTGTTGCAATCAATCCTGATACTGGATATGTACCCACTTCAGGAATCACAACAGCTTCAGGAATTGGCGTTGTCATTAACATTGGTTTACCATGAACATTATGATCTGATACAAAAGTAAGAGGCTTGTCCAATTCATTAATTAACAACACAATCGCATTTGCTGGTTTTGCCATAAAATAAATAATTGGGATGATAATAGCCACAATTACTAGAGCAGCAATGGCTACAACTGCACCAACTGAAGCAACTGTAACACCAGCAAAAGCTGCGACTGCTTCGGCTGCTCCAACTGCCAATTTTGCAATAACAGTAGAGGTTGATAATAGACCAATTCCTAATGCACCCGAAACAAGAATTTGTGCAGTAACAAGACCAGCGTCATCATCTTCCATTCCTTGCAATCGATTTAAACCATCAATCAGCACATGGAGTTGTTTTTTAATATCATCACCAGTAGCATTGATAAGAATTTTATACATATCTTGTTTCAGTGGAATGGGTGCAGTCTGATCGCTTGCCTCTAGCTCGGATATATCCTTGCCTAGCGCTTCCGCCAAAATTTGTTTTCTTTCCTCTATAAATTCAGCCTGAAATCTATTAATTTCTTCTTGTGAAGTTGCTTTCTCTAGTTTTGTTGCATAATCAGGGAATAAAGAACGAAATCCTTCTTTTAATTTAAAATCAATATCAAGTGTAGTATGCATATATTACTAACCTCCATTAATTATAATCTGTATTAGCTATAGCTAATAGTTTCCCTCGAGTTATTTATATCCTATCACTCCCAAAATAACCATACAACGGTTAATTCACGCCAATATTTTGCGTTTCCCCCGCCATTTTTTGGCGGATTAAAGGTCCATTCTTACACTATACGCCAATTCACGCCACGTATTCCGCCATCTTTTGGCGTTACCTTTATTTTCTTATAATTCTAAAGTAACGGTTTTAGTGAATTTTATACCAAATTATTAAAACCTTATTCTCATATAATTGTTTTTACGAAACAATAATTGTCACAAAATTGTCACATTTATTATGTATGAAATAAAAAGTAACCAGCTCGGCTAAATAATTAGCTCTGATGGTCTTAGTGATTTTACGGAAACAAACACTCGTTAGTACCCTGTGAAACGAGGATCTTTAGCCCTTACCTGTGAGATTTCTTTGAGCAAATTTATCCAGTCACTGCTTATCGATTCACAAACTTAAATTTTTGCTGGGTACTTATCAACAGCCTGAAGCCCAGTGGTAAATGATTACATCTTTTCCTCTATCGGCTTTAACCTCAGAAGTTCATTAGCAGTTTTATTAGCCAAACCCGCTAATAAAGCTACTCTTTCATTTGCTGTGCTACCCGCCCCTCTTTTCACCTCACTTTCAAATTCGTTTCACAACTTTGTAATAACAAGATAAAATTAAATTGTAAAAATATCAACATTTATCCACCAAAAATATTGCTAAGTTGTATTTAAGGTGTTATATTAAACGCATTAGGAGGTGATTATTTGGAAATCGGAGAAAGAATAAAAAAAATTCGGACTGATAAAAACTTAAATCAATCCGAATTTGCCGAGCGTATTGGTATAGGTCAAGCAGCCTTATCTGCTTTAGAAAAAGGCATCAGAAATGTTACGGATAGAAACATTCTTCTAATATGTGAAAATTTCAATGTCAACGAACACTGGCTACGCACAGGGGAAGAACCAATGTTTATTGAAACGAATACCACAATCATTGAGGAATTAGCAAAGGAATATAAACTTGATGATTTAGAAAAGAAAATCGTTGAACATTTCGTCAAATTAGATAGTGGACATCGTGAAGCCATCAAAAATTATGTTCTTTCGCTTGCTGCTGAAATTGGTAATGCTTCCGAAATTGCCGCTACTACTGCAGAAGAGGCAATTGAGGCGGAAGTAGAAAAAGAGTTGAATATTATTCGACAAGAGTTGTTAGACGAGAAAAAAGCGAAAATGTTATCAGCTTCACAAAAGCACAACGAAACAGGTTAAGAAAATCTAAATATAAGAAGTAGACGGGAGTTGAATGAGAAGCTGTGAATGAAATAGTTAACAAATATAATCTAAACGAACGTGAATCCAGATTTCTATTAAAAAAGTCGTTGGTCGAACTCATACACGCCAATTCACGACTTGAAAAGGTAAATACAACATTCCCTCAAACAAAGACAATTGTTGAGGGTATGAGTGTTAGTGGTGTAAGCATGGACGATATTCAAATTATTTTAAATTTGAAAAATGCCTATAGCTATATTTTAAAAGAATCTGTTCCATTTACATTAGAGGTGGCAAAGAAAATTAATTCATTTGTTTCCTATAATGAATCACTTGCATGGGGTGTTGTGCGAAACGGGAATGTTGGTATTCATGGCGTTAATTATCAGCCTAGTATTCCTGTAGAGGATGAAGTAGCAGCATATATTCAATCTCTTTTAGCAGACGATAGCGTTTCAACTACTTACCGCGCATTGAAATACATGTATTATGCTATGCGTACACAAATTTTCTGGGATGGCAACAAACGCACGACGCTTATTTCGGCAAACTATATCATGCTACTAAATGGTAATGGCATTTTGCATATCGAGGAAAGTCAGCTTGAAAAGTGGAATGAATTATTATCCGAATTTTACGAAACAAACAATGATGAAAAAATCATCAACTGGACATACAATAACTGTATTTTCGGTATCAACTATCAATAAACTGTTTAATTTGCAAATTAATTAAAAAAAAGCAAGATGGCTGTCTTGCTCTTTCTTTCCGGAAAGGAGAATTATATGGGCAAACGTCCGGTGTAAAAGAAAGTGGCGAACCTCTTACGCATAGTAGTATGAAATATAACACAAGAAAATTACAAGAAACACTCGAAATTCCGTTTAACTTCCATTCATTACGACATACGCACGCCACAATGTTAATGGAAAACGGCGCAAAAATAAAAGACATCCAGGCTCGTCTTGGTCATAGCCGCTCCGCTATCACTATCGACACCTCACAGAAAAGATGCAAAAGGAATCCGTCAATATTTTTGAACGAGCACTAGATGATATTAAATAAAAACTTGCCGATCAGTTGCCGCTGGTCGGCAAGTTTTTTTCGCAAGCAATTCGCAGGCAAAATGGGTATTGGTCTTTTTATCCAACACCACTAACCCTTGATACGTCTACTATTTGCTATCGTCCATCTTCAATACCGCCATAAATGCTTCCTGAGGAACCTCAACGGAGCCTACTTGCTTCATACGTTTTTTACCTTCTTTTTGTTTATCAAGTAGTTTTCGTTTACGTGAAATATCGCCACCATAACATTTAGCTAAAACGTTTTTACGGATAGCCTTAATTGTAGAGCGGGCGACAATTTTTTGACCGATAGCTGCTTGGATCGGTACTTCAAATTGTTGACGTGGAATTAATTCCTTTAATTTTTCAACAATCACTTTACCACGTTCATACGCAAAGTCACGGTGTACGATAAAGCTTAGTGCATCGACTTGCTCACCATTTAGTAAAATATCCATTTTTACTAGTTTTGATGTCTGGTAACCGATCAGCTCATAGTCAAAGGATGCATAGCCTTTTGTATTGGATTTTAAATAGTCAAAGAAATCATAAACAATCTCCGATAACGGCATTTCATAAATAATGCTTACACGTGATGTATCAATATAATCCATTGTCATAAAATTGCCACGCTTCATTTGACAAAGCTCCATGACAGCGCCCACATAATCATTTGGCACCATAATAGTAGCCTTTACATAGGGCTCCTCCACACGATCAATTTTTTGCGGATCTGGCATAAAGGATGGATTATCTACTTTGATGGCAGAGCCATCTGTCATATGGACATCATAAATTACGGAAGGCGCTGTTGTAATTAAATCAATATTAAACTCACGCTCAATACGCTCTTGAATAATTTCCATATGTAGTAGCCCTAAGAAGCCACAGCGGAAACCAAAACCAAGTGCTTGTGATGTCTCTGGCTCATATTGGAGAGCCGAGTCGTTGAGTTCTAGCTTTTCTAATGCTTCACGTAAGTCATTATATCTTGCTGTATCAATTGGATATAAGCCACAGTATACCATTGGGTTTAAGCGACGATACCCTGCTAATGGTTCGGCTGCTGGACGGTTCGCAAAGGTTACTGTATCCCCTACGCGTGTGTCACCTACATTTTTTATGGATGCTGTTAAATAACCTACATCCCCTACTGTTAATTCAGCCTGAGCCACAACCTTTGGCGTATGTACCCCAACCTCAATAACCTCAAACTCTGCGCCAGTTGCCATCATACGAATTTTATCACCGGGCTTTACGGTCCCATTGACAATACGGATTGAAATAATAACACCTTTATAGGCATCATAGATAGAGTCAAATATTAAAGCTTGTAGAGGTGCTTCAGGATCACCCGTTGGCGCTGGAACCTTCTCCACAATTTGCTCTAAAATATCCTCAATCCCAATACCAGCTTTGGCAGAAGCTAATACTGCCTCAGAAGCATCTAACCCGATCACATCCTCTACTTCTTGTCGCACACGTTCAGGATCAGCGGCTGGCAAATCAATTTTATTAATAACAGGTAAAATTTCTAAGTCATTATCAAGGGCTAAGTAAACATTTGCTAATGTTTGTGCTTCAATGCCTTGTGCAGCATCCACCACTAAAATAGCCCCTTCACAAGCAGCTAAACTTCGGGATACCTCATATGTGAAATCGACGTGACCTGGTGTGTCGATTAAATGGAATGTATACACTTCGCCGTCTTTTGCTTCGTACTTTAATTGAACTGCATTTAATTTGATCGTAATGCCTCGCTCACGCTCTAAATCCATTGAGTCAAGGAGCTGTGCTTTCATTTCACGGGATGTCAATGATTTCGTTTGCTCTAAAATACGGTCAGCAAGCGTTGATTTCCCGTGGTCAATATGTGCAATAATAGAGAAATTTCGTATATTCTCTTGTCGTTTTAAACGTGCTTCTCGGTTCATCTTTTCCACTCCTAATTAAACTATACTGAATTATACTATGAACGTTAGGCAAAGTACAACAGCAACTCCATGCAAAAGCCTATACTATCAATGCTTGACGTATACTAGAACTTTTTTAGGTTTTGCGAAACACAGTCGGATTTGGAGTTAAATAGAGCAGTATTCGGAGCTAATATATAAGAATATGTGAGCAATAACAGATTAGGGTCCATTAATAAAAAGTGCCCACTGTTTCAAATGAGCACTTTTAGCTTGCTTTTTATAAAGAAACACATCATGGTTTATTTATTGTAATATGCCATATTTATTTTTAATACGCTCTAGCTTTTCTCTTATTGGCTTTTCTAATAATAATAAAAAGATAACATTTGAAACCGCATAAACCATCATAAACGGCACTGCTGAAGTTAATGCCAGTGTATAAGCCTGCCAGCTAAACACACCGTACATAGATATTGTTCCCCAAATATCCATACCAAAGGAAAAGAATACGCCTGCAAAAATACCGAATAAGATAAGGGGAATTTTTTTATGCATCAGCCCCGTTTTCCCTAATAAGCCTGCTATAAAGCCAATCATCCCCCACATAAACATTTGAAAGGGTGTCCATGGCCCTTGCCCAAAAAACATATTCGACACCAATGCGGAAAGAGCGCCTGTTAAAAAGCCTGCCTCTGCCCCAAGTGAAAAACCTGTAATGGCTGTAATTGCTGCAACAGGCTTAAAGCCAGGGGTAATAACAAATAAGGCACGACCTGCCACAGAAATAGCAGCCATCACAGCAATAACTAAAATTTCACGCGGCTGTGGCTTGCGGCGTTCAAAGGATAGAAAGAAAGGGACACACGCTAAAATAATAATAACAATCGAAATAAAATAATATTTTCGATCTGCAAATAGGGTAATACCCGCATATAAAGTAAGTGGCATTAAAACGACAATCACAATGATTGAGATCATTAGACGAATGTTTTTTGACATAACGTAACAACATCCTCACATGTAATGGCATTGCTTAGTAACTCTCTCGATATACGATGTGCGGCAGTTGTATAAAAATTATTGCCGCTATAAAATGCGCGCGGCTCATCCTCAGATACGATACTACCATCGAAAAATAAGGCACATCTGCTGCTGTACTGTGCTGAAAATTCAATATCATGTGTCACCATAATAATTGTCATTCCTTTAGCTTGTAAATCCTTTAATATTTCGGCTAGTTCTTCCTTTGCATGTGCATCAAGCCCCTTTGTTGGCTCATCTAGTAACAAAATTTTCGGCTCTATTAATAAAAGCTTAGCGAGTGCTAATTTTTGCTGTTCCCCACCACTTAAATCATAGGGATGACGATTTAATAAATGCGTTAAATGAAATAACTGAATCGTTTTTTGCATATTTGCTTCTGTTACTTTATGTAAACGAGCCATATCTTCTAGTTCTTGACGCA
Organism: Lysinibacillus macroides; assembly: GCF_001281525.1. Classification (GTDB taxonomy): domain Bacteria; phylum Bacillota; class Bacilli; order Bacillales_A; family Planococcaceae; genus Lysinibacillus; species Lysinibacillus macroides. The sequence goes on from NZ_LGCI01000010.1 coordinate 566,659, forward strand.
CTGTTTTTTGCACAAATAATGTTTTTGGATCTTGCGGTAATAACGTTAAAAATTGTTGATACAATTGTTTATTGCTATAGCTTTTTAAGGCTTTATTGAATAAAGTCACTTTGCCACGATAAGGCTTTTGAAGCCCTGCCAAAATAGCAAGCACCGTAGACTTGCCTGTACCATTACCGCCGATGATCGTTAAAAATTCCTGCTCCTTCACTTGTAAGTTAAAATGATAGACAATATCCTGACCATTTTTTTCATAACGAAAGGCAACATCCTTTGCTTCTACTGCAATAGCTGTGTCATTGTACGATATTGTAGGTGACATATCTGCTGGCGTCACTTGTTGATTATGAAGCCAGCGCTGCCCTTCACGAATCGTCAGCGGAATAGATCCGACACCATTAAGCCGGTGGAAAATTTTTGTCGCTGCCGGCAATGCAGTAATCATCGCATGCTCTTTTGGCAATGTCATTAAAATGTCCCTTGGTAAACCATCGAATAAAATTTCCCCACTGTCCATAATCAATACGCGATCTGCGAGAGGCAACACCTCCTCAAGGCGATGCTCAATTAAAATAATGGTAATACCCAGTTCCTTATTTAAGCGATGCAATGTTTGAATAAATTCCAACGCAGCGATTGGGTCTAATTGCGATGTCGGTTCATCTAATAGCAATAACTTTGGCTGCATCACCATAATAGAGGCTAAATTTAATAGCTGCTTTTGTCCACCAGAAAGCGCCGTTGTTTTTTGATGAAACCATTTTTGAATGCCGAAAAAATTTGCCATTTCAGCTACTCTTCGGCGAATTGTTACTGAATCAAGCCCCAAGCTTTCTAACCCAAAAGCGAGCTCATGCCATACTTTATCTGTAACAATTTGATTATCAGGATTTTGAAAAACATAGCCAATATCTGCTGCTGCAACTTCAGCATTTAATTGTTGTAAATCGCAGCCTTTATAAAAAATTTGCCCCGCCATTTCTCCATGTGGTTGTAGCTCACGCTTGAAATGCCGTAGCAACGTGCTTTTTCCACAGCCCGATTGCCCTATCAGCACGATAAACTCACCTTGCTGAATTGTTACATGAATATTTTTTAATACAGGGCTTGTCTCATTAGGATAAGTAAAACTTACATTGTCGATTTTAACGAGCGCCATTTGAACGCCTCCCTGATTTCAATTGCTAATGGGATAGACAGCAGCAGGAAATAGCTGCTATAAAACAATAGACTACCAATGTCCCATTTAATAGTTCCAAATGTTGGATAGAAATAAAAGGTTGTTGTACCAAGAAAACTCGCAGCGAGGTTCGTAACAAAAAGTAGCATAATTATCGTTAGAGCAATGCCATCGCGACGCTCAAAAATAAAAAGCGAAAAGGCTGTTCTCTTTTTCACACCATAGCCGCGAGCTTTCATCGAATCTGCCGTATCAATTGCATTCTCTAATGCCCACGTAATTAAAATAGATAAAATTCGGACGATGCATTTGATGCGATGCCATAATGAGCCAGCAGTATAATCCATGCCAATAACCTTTTGTGCCTGTATGATTTGCGTTAGCTGATGCCGAAAGCGTGGAACTAAGCGCAATGAAATAGATAAGGTTAGTGACAAGGCTGGTGATACTTTGCCAAATAAATAAATAAATTTATCCGATGTCATCACCACATTGTAGCAGCTAAACCAGAGCATCACAGCGACAATCATCGTGGCAATGGCAAGTCCATACATAATTGCCTCCACAGTAAGGGCATTGCCATTGATATAAAGTAATACGAGCTGACCATTATGGCTAATCAGTGGGTTAATAATCGCCATTAAGAAAAACAGTGGTACATATAGCTTCCAGTCCTTAAAAAATAGCTGTCTACGTAAAGCAATATTTAAGCTAATAGCCGAAAAAATAGTAATCGCCAAATAGACTGGATGCATAAAAAACATTGATAAGCCAACAGCAGCTACAAAAAAAGCAAAAAGTACGATAGGATGAAATGTTTCAAATGCCTTCATTATTCACCATCCCAATAATGTCCTAAATCACGACCCAAATCGACTGTGTAGTTCCATTCAATGACATCGCCATCCTTTAAGACGTATTGACTACAACCGTAATTTGGATAGACCCCATTCACTTTGTACATCCAGCCACTTAATTCACCTGCACTAAATTCATATAAATGGTTAATCCCTTCTACATAGACACTGTTATACATATTTTCATTGGCCCCTTGATACTCCATTTGAATTTTATGCTCCTTTGTTGCACGTTGCAGCACATCCCAAACAGTATCATGCTCTGATAATAGTTCATAGGTTGTTGATTTTAGGATAACGCCATTTTTCGGGACATATTTCTCACTTTGTAGGGCAGGGTCTAGCTTATCCCAATGCTTTAGTAATGTATCAACACGGATTGCAATGGTTACAGTGCGTTTTTTAGGTGCTGGCTGTTGCTGCTTTTCGGTTGCTTGTGGCTTAGATTCTTCTGCTGAGGGAGTAACTGTTGTTGGCTGATGATCGCCTTTTTGAACCATAGGCTGCTCTGTTTTTATATTTGGTGCTGGTGGTGGTACTGCTTGCTTTTCTACCCTTTGCCGAGGCTCTTCCTTTTGCTCCTCCACTTGAATCTTCTTATCTACCTCAGGCTCTTGCACTTCCTGCTCTTCCTCAGCAATCTCATTTTCCACTGAGGGAGTCTGTTCTTCGACTTCAGGCTGCCCAGGAGACGGTTGGGTTTCCATGCTCCGTTCCTCATCCTGCATTTGCTCAAATTTCTCTACGGTTTGAATATTACATGCTGTTAAAAAAACAACAAGCAACGAGATAAAGAAAAAATGTAGAAATCTTTTCATACTAATCTTCAACTACCTTTAAGAAATTAACATACATTTTAGCTGCTTGTGCGCGCGTAAGAACATCTGTAGGGCTAAATGATCCATTCGCTCCCTGTGCAATGTTAAAATCATATAAAAATGTAATGGCTTGCTGCGATTCCTGTGATAATTTTGCAATATCGTTGAAAGGTGCATTATTTTTCGGTACATATGGTTTATCTGTTTTAAATGCATAGGCTCTTGCCAGCATAACTGCCAGCTCCTCACGTGAGATAGGAGAAGATGGTGAAAGCTTCTTGGACTTTACCATTAATAACTTTGCCTCGTAGGCAGCTCCAATTTCTTGTTTTATGTCATTTGGATAGGCATTAATATCTGTGAAAGGTGCATTGCCAGAGCCTGTTAAATGAAGAGCACGCACTAAAATCGATATAGCCTGTACCCGTGTTAAATTATTATTCGGCTTAAATGTATTGTCTTCATAGCCCTTTAATAGCCCTTTCGCCACAGCCGCTTCGATATCAGACTTTGCCCAGTGAGATTGTGTATCTTTAAAGCTCACTTTCACAGGAGGAGCTGTAGGCTGAGTCGGTGTGGATGAGCTATTAGGCTTTTTATCGGATGTATCATAAAGCTTTGTTTTACCTGCAAGTAATCGATTATAGGCTGCTAGTGTATAAGAAGCCTGCTCTGTTGCCATGCCATTAGCCGCACTCTCAGTTAATACATGCTTGAAGCCACCGTCTTTTGCATGATAGAAGGCGAAAAAGCTTGCAAATAGCTTATGGAAGCGCTCATCTTTGTTGGCATCAATATTTAAACTGGCAAGTGCTGTAATAACCTGTGCTGTGCTTTCTAAGTTGGTTGTGCCCCAGCTTTTGTAACTGCCATCAGCTCCTTGTAAACTTGTTAATGTATGAAGTGCCTTATCAATGGATATCTTCACATCTGGTTGATCCTTATACGTGGAAAGGGCTTGAATAGCCATTGCGGTCATATCTGGGTCTGCCTTCGTCCCCGATAAATCCCAGCCCCCATCAGGCAATTGCTTTGCCAGTATATGTTGAATCAATTTCTCACGAGTCGTTGTAGCTGTTTTAGAAAGCTCAAAGTCCCACGTATCTAAAGCAATTAAAGCAAAATAAGCACCATTGGGACCTTGCCATACAACTTTATCAAAATCACTTAATTTTTCGACTAAATTATAGCCACCCACATTCGTAGGATCCTTTCCGATAGCAGTGAGGGCAATAATTAAACGTGAATATTCCGTATATTTACGATTGTGTAATTCACCTTTTACTGCCTGTACATGTTTTACAACATTTGCATAGTATTGATCGTAATAGCCATCAGGAACATTGTATTCGCCACGGGCAAGTGCAATAATAAACCATTCATCACCAAAAGCAGGATTTGGTGCTTTTGTCACCATAAATTGCCCAGTCGTTTGATAAGCATCTACAGTAGAAATATTTTGAGCGGAAACTGGCATTACAATTAACACGAATGCAAATAGCATCATGATAAGCGTGGATAATCTTTGCTTCATTTGGATAACCTCCATTCTAAAAATACTAACCCAAAAGCTTTCTGCAATTGGGTTAGCCATGAAAATTACATCATACCTGCAGTATTTAACGTACGTTTTAAAATTTTTGCTGTTTGTTCACGTGTTAATGGCGTCTTTGGATCAAAAGAGCCATTCGTCTTACCCGTCATAATATCAAGGCTATTTAATAGCTCGATATATGGTAGATATTCAGCACTAATATTGTGAATGTCCTTGAAATGAATTTCTCCATTGTTATTCTTCATATCAGCATTTAAATATTCTAAAACACGTGCCATAAATGCAGCAGCCTGTTCACGTGTAATATGGGCCTCTGGATTAAAGGCTGTAGCTGTTGCTCCGTTTGTAATTCCCGCCTCATATAGCGCTTGAATATCTGCCTCATACCATTTGCCAGCCGTATCACGGAAAGGATTTGTACCAGTTGCTTGTAAACCAAGGGCACGGCTTACTAATGCTGCTAACTGTGCACGTGTAATTGGTTGAGTTGGGCCAAACGTGTCTGGTGTAACACCTTTAATAACAAGACGATTCGCTAAAAACTCAATTTCCTCTTTATTTGCTAAATGCGCGATATCTTTAAAGGTTACTGCATTCTCTATGATCACAAATGTACCACCTGCTTTTGTAAATAAAACAATTTCGCCATCCACAATTTTATGTGGAACAGGTTTATATTCGTCACCTACAAGCTGTAAAACAACGCTGTTTGGCTTTAGATCGTTGGCTGGTAGCGTTACTTTTAAATACTCCTTTCCTAAAGAAATGGGCTTTAGATTTCCTTGCTTTGTTTCAATACCAAATGTCACTGTAAATTGTTGTTGTCCTGTCTCTTTCGTTACAGCAGCCATGATGTTCTCGGATTCAGCAAGTTTAATTCCAGCAAATACAGAGGTAGCCACCTCGAATTTGAATTGGTTTTCCTTCTGAATCACAAGTTTTTGAATATTTTTATCCATGTATTCTTGAATATTTTGAGGTGTAAGTACGACTTTATTAGCGTTTTCTTCAATCGTAATTTCAACTACTAAGCTATCTTTTTCCTCTTTGTTATTTTCATTCTTGGATTCTTCTATACACTCTTCATCTGTACATGGCTTTTCTTCTAACTCCAGACAATTTTCTGTTGCTTCCTCAGCACATTGTTTTTTCTCTTCTTCAACAGCGGGTTTGTCCTCTATTCCTTCCACATAGCCACCAATATCTTTTCCTAAATCAGTTGTGTATAGCCATTCAACAGCATCATTTGGAGAGAGTGTGTAATTGGCTGCTGAGTATGAAGGATATTTGCCATTGACCCGGTACATCCACCCACTTAAAGGACCACGATCGAATTCATAAAGCCCCGCAATACCATCTACATATATGCCATATTCTGTTTGACGATAGCTTAGGGCAACCCCGTTTTCTTCTGCTGCTCGTTGTAAAACATCAAAAGCAGTTTCACCAGCAAATAACTTAGTTGCTGTCGGTTTTAATGGAACTTCAGATGACGAAATTCGTATGGAAACCGTTGCATAACCAATTTCTTCAGAAGGAACAGATGGCTGATTGCCATTGTTATCAGGAGGGGAAGGCTCCTCGTCATCATCACCATCTCCGTCCTTATCCCCTGGAGTTGATGGTCGATCTTTCGTATCTGACATATCATAAAGCGCCGTTTGTCCACTTAGTAGACGGTTGTAGGCTGCTAATGTATAACCAACTTGCACGGTTCCCATGCCATCTGCTTTCGATTGGCTATGGATATGCTTAAAGCCACCATCACCAGCGCTAAATGTCATCATATTAGCAATAACTTTATTAAAGCGAGGGTCTTTGTTGGCATCAATGCCCAAGCTAGCAAGGGCGGTGACAACTTGAGCAGCACTTTCAGCAGATTCAGAACTGCCTGCCGTCGATATATAGCCACCATTCGCTGTTTGGATAGCTGCCAATTTAGCTATTGCTCGATTCGTGACAGCTGCCACATCCGATCTGTTTTGATAGGGTGCTAATGCCTGAAGCACCATGCCTATCATATCTGGGTCAGCTACACTTCCACTCCATGCAAATCCTCCGCTATTTTGAATTTCCTTAGATAAAATATGCTGAATTAATTTATCCCGTGTTGTTGTTGCAGTTGCAGGTAGTTCAAACCCCCATGTATCCAGTGCAATTAATGAATAAATGGTTGCGTTTATTCCTTGCCCTGTAATAAAGCTTAGATCTGCTAATCTATCAACTAAATTATAGCCAGCAACATCCGTCGGGTCTTTTCCAATTGCTGTAAGAGCTATAATAACGCGAGCCCAGTCTGTTGCTTGCTTATCTATTTCACCATTCGTGGCTTTTACATGGTTTACAATATTACGATAATATTGATCATAGTAAGTTGCATACTTCGCAGAATGATCACCGCGGGCTAATGTTATCATCGTCCATTCGTACCCATAACCAGGACTATTTAAATTTTTGGTTAAATATTCGGCAACAGTAGTATATGTATCAACTGTTGGCGGCTGTAATTGTATAAGACGCTTTTGTAAAACCCCTAGCTTAGCATAATTTGTTACTAGCTCTTTATGAATCGCTAATAATTGGTCATAGGCTTGTTGAGCTTCAAATATTTTTAGATAATCAGCCCAAACAAGTTCTTCTACAGAAGGAAGTGCATCAATTTTGGCAATAACTTGGTTAATATCGCCCTCTGCATTAATTATTTTCTCCTTTTCAAGGAGATCATTATAGTTTGATACTTTAGTGTGCTGTGCCTTATTACTAGCATCTTTGAGCTTCTTCAAGTTACTATATGCAGCGTTTGCTGCCTTTAATTGATTTTTTACTAATGGGCTATTTGTATCAATTGCATCAATTAATAGTTCAACATATTTAACTTCTTTATCAAAAAGTTCCTGTCTATTTGTTACATCAACTTTAAATGATTCATTTCCAGGAGGCAAACCAGGAAATAAAGGAGGTGTTGGTCGAACGCTAGTTATACTCTCATATTTTTTTCTAGCATAGTCAAGCAACACTTTTATAGTTGGATCTGGTGTTAAATCCCCTATTTTAGGAAGTGTATCAATAGCAAGAATTGCATATTTAACTTCTTTATTGGCTAACGCATAATTAAGTGCTTCTAATGTCAAATCAGTTGGCTGATAACGACCACTAATTGAGAAAAAGGATGTATATACTTTACGTATTTTTTCTAGTTGATCACTAAGATTTTCATCTAATGTCGTGATCTCCTCAACTGCGGGTGTAGTGTTAGCTGGATCCTCCATATATTTAATGGTAAATTCAACTTCTCTTTGACGTAGCAATTTGTCATAAGACGTATTATCGAATAGATCTCGTATTTTTAGCTTAGATAAATTAGTTTCTTTTTCTCGGATCGTAAGTAATTGCTGATAGATCGTTTCAGTTGGTTCTAATTCATCAGGCAGTGCGATAATTAAATCTATTGTTTCTTTTACTGCCTCTGGAATAACATGAACTTTAATTGTTTTAGATACTGCACCTATCGCAATAGTAATTTCTGCATCTCCAATAGCAATGCCTGTTACGAGCCCATTGACATCAACTGTCGCAATGTTAGGTTTGCTTGAAGACCATACAACTATAGCACTATCCTCTGTTGTTGCGTCAGTTACAGTAAGTGGATATGTTTCTCCTTCTAATAATAATAAAGGCTTCTCTGTATTTAGCTGAATCTCACTACCTGAAAAGGGCGCAAATTCTCTTGCATCCTTTAGTGGCATAAGATGCTCTAGCTCGACTTCATTCTCAGATTCTAGTACATTGTCCCCTTCTGCTGATTTGTCTAGTTCTGTTTCATTATTGGATTCTATCGCATTGCCTTGCTCTGGTGAATCATTAAGTTCACTATCGCTAGTATCTTCTATAATTGAATCGAATATTTCCCCTTCTAAATACTGTGCTTTTACAGCAATGGATGGAGAAAATAGCGACAATATTAAAATAAAGATAACCGCTATATGTAGTTGCTTTTTCCATATAGCCATGTAAAATTCACTCCCTCTATAAATAGTTAAATACTGACAAGATGAAAGAATTCACCTTGTCAGTATGAATTTACCTAGCTATTGGACGACCACTTCAAGTGGATCACTTGCTGAATTACCAAATAAGGCATTGGCAGAGGCTGTAATCGTAATCGTGCCTTCTTCCGCTTGACCTGCAAATGTAATAACAGCTTGCTGGCTTGTATTCACAGTAACGGACTGTGCTGTTAATGCTGTTGTTCCAGTGTCAATTGTCCAATTCGCTAAATTGGAAGCAGTCCCCGTATTCAATAAATCACCAGTTAAATTTACCGTAATAGATGGATTTATATCATCTACAGCAACTGTGCTTGGCGTGTTTAGCTGAGCCCATGTTGTGTAATACACATGAACTTCATCATTCGGAGCTAATACGTAAGCACCTAAGCCAACTGTTGGGCTACTATCATTTACTGTATATACCCAGCCATCCCAGCCATTTAAGCTACCAGCAGCTAGTCCATCAATTGATTCTAGGTAAGGACCGTATACAGGATGAATAGTTACTACATAGGGTTTGTTATTGTCTTGCAGTACTTGTTCTAAAAGCTCTAGCGCCGTTGTCCCTGCTTCAACATCCTCAATTGTTTCTGGCACAATAGTTGTACCGTATAAACCATCAATAGATAATGTAACATCAAATGTTGTTGCTTGTTGTTCTTGGTTTACAGGCTGTAATACTGCGGCACTTGCTGTTGGTGATACGAGCGAAACTGCTAAAAGCAGGGCAAACGCTAATTGCCACCATTTCTTGAAAATCTTCATTTGCAAAACCTCCTATTTTATTATTTCGTGAATGTTCTTGCTATTAACTCGAAAAAGAAAAAGATGCTTCTCCCAAAAAGGGGGGAAGCATCTAATGGAAAACAGAAAAAAGGCGTAAAATACAGTTTGCCTGTCCGTCTATTTGCCGTAAGTTCTCCTAGCTTCCGAAGAGAGTTAATACGATGAAATAAAGGCAGGTCTCCTGGCTTGTGTATCCTAAAATCAGCACCTTCCCATCTACTGGAGGCATTTTTCCTCGTTCGACAGTGGTATTACGCTGTAGTCATCTACACTTACAGTTGCGGAAACAGCTTCGGTTTTGCACCGAATTCCCTATTAAGCTCTATAAAAGAGCACCTTTATTCTGCAATTGCTATTCACTTATTAGAAAGTATAGCACAAATTCCTTATTTTCAAAATATTATAATAAAAAAGAAAAAATGTTGGAAAAGTTTACTTATATTTCACCCTTTTGTAGCGATTCTATTCATTAGTGACAGTATAATAATCTTTTTGATTAGTAGAAACGTACATAGTTGTTTTTTTAATACACCTATAAAAAATGGCTTACACTAAGTAATTAACCGAAAAAAGCCAGTGGCGCAGTTAACAGCGCGGCACTGACTTAATATTCCCTTTACTATATAGTTATTTTTTTGTATCATTAACAAATGCTTTGGCAATTGCTTTTCCTAAAACGGCAATTGTACGATTGACTTCTTCCTCAGTATTGCCGATGCCACCAATTTCCACAATCATCATTTGCTTTGCTAAATCTTGATTGTAGCGCCCATCAACGCCATCACCACTTTTAGAAATAACCCCTTTTGATATTTTAGGCACAATTGCATTTAATGTGGATGATAAACTTTCAGCATAGGCAGTATTCCAGCGGAAATTTGCATGCTCTGCACCAACAACGATTGCAATTTTTGCATAATTCTCACCATTATACCCCACAGTTGTTAACTCATGCTTTAATGCATCACGATGTAAATCTAATATTAAATCATAATTATTTGTTTCTAAATGCTTGCTTAGATGCGGTCTCATCACATTATAGGATTCATGATAGCCCTTGCCCTCTAGCTTTAATTCTTTCATCACATCTACATCCAATACATTCGTTGTTAAGCCATTGACATTAAAATGGTTTACAATCTTATCTTTAAAACCCATAATATTGACCGTTTCATGAGAGGTCGCTACCTTACCACTTACAGCTTTCACCATTGGCTCATATGCTTCGTGTGAATGTGTAAACAACACTAACACCTTAAAAGGATCGGCATCTACTTCAGGCTCTTTCGTTTCTTCAAGCGCATTTTGTTCAGCTAAATTGGTAGCGGCAAACACGACTTGTTTATCTTCTGGTTGTTGCGTCGGAGTCGATGCTTGCTTGTTGAACGGAAGTTGCCCAGCAATGACAGGTAATACGAAAAAGAACAATAATAGACCAAATGACCATTGTAGTTTTTTTAGCAAAGTCACACCCTCCTCCCCTTATCGTATGGAGGGGGTATGGCATTTAGAACGAAAAAAATTTTCTTGTTTTTCGCATAAACTGTAGTATCTTAGACGGTTGTTTTTATAGATCGCTTGCCCAATTCATTAGCATAGAGGCAACTAATTTTGCATAGCGGTCCACCCAATAATCCGCTTCTTTTGGCGTCACCATTAGCTGTGTATGTGCGCCTGCCAAGGTTTCCTCAAACAATTGCTGGCGTTCCTCTCTCGACCATGTTGCCCATTCGCCAAAAATAGGCTGTACTAAAGACATATCAAGCTCCTGCTGAATATCTGGCTGCCAGGAGGAGAGGGACAGCTTCGAGGATGGTTTATGGCGCTCAGCCACACGAGCTGCTATTGAGCGAAGCATTGTTTCCACTGCATCTGCAATTAATACAGGGGCATCTACTACTGTTGGAATACCAATAGCTGTCACTGGAATACCCAGCATTTCATAAGAAATTTCTTGCCGTTGATTGCCTACCCCTGAGCCTGGATGAATACCTGTATCGGTTAATTGAATTGTTTTACACAGTCGATTACTCGCTCTTGTAGCAAGTGCGTCCACTACAATGATTAACTTCGGCTGTAGACGTTTAGCAATGGCAGCTACAAACTCTCCTGTTTCATAGCCTGTTTGTCCTGTTACACCTGGGGCATACATAACAAATTTTTCATCAATGACATCTAAGCTATGCAGATGATCAATTAAATAGGGGCCTATTGCATCGGGTGTAATGGTACGATTTCCCAAACCAACTATTAAAATTTTATCATCTTCTTGCCAAGAAAGTGCATCATGCATTTTTTTGAAATTTACAAGCAATTCTTGTTCAAGTTGTGCAAAGCCATCTCGATCTTCTAGTGTCAGTGTCGGGACAGAAAGGGTAATATACTGCCCTTCCTTTTTACCAATTTGCTTTTCCCCTTCAGCGTCTACAAGAACATCTGTAATTTTTACTCGACCCGCATTCCGATCTTCAATTTGAATGCCACTTGATTGTTCAAGCTTTTCTTTTTGCTCTTTCGTCTGATGGACAACTACTTCTTCTGATTCATCGATTAAATCTGTTCGTTGCCAATTAAAATTTTGCATACAGTTCACCTCAAGCTGTAGTTTGTTCAAACTGTCAAGTAAATATTCTTTGCATTTATCTATTGCAATTTGTCCAAGCGTTTGTTAAAATGATTTTTGTTGTATTGACACAAGAAATCAATGAGAAGTTATCATCTCGTACCTAATTTAGGAGGTGAAATAGATGCCAAACATTAAATCTGCCATTAAACGCGTAAAAGTGAACGAAAAAGCAAACCTTGCTAATTCTCAAGCTAAATCTGCAATGCGTACTACAGTTAAAAAAGCTGAAAACGCTGTTGCTGCTAACGCTGATAACAAACAAGAGCTTTTACAAGCGGCTTATAAATCTTTAGATAAAGCAGCTTCAAAAGGACTTATCCACAAAAATGCGGCGGCTCGTAAAAAGTCTCGCCTTGCTAAAAAAGCGTAATGATGTAAAAGACCAACTACTCTTTTAAAGGTAGCTGGTCTTTTTGATTTTCCTAAGTTAAAGCTGTCGTAATAAAAAAAGTTCTAAATAGCGCTCACGATTACCACCTGTCGATTTTAACTGTAAATCAACCTCAGCCAATTGGTATAATGCCCGCAGTAGACTTTCCTCTGAAGGACGGTGGCGTTGCTCAACCATTAGCTTTACACGATACGGATGGATTTTTAAATTTTTTGCAATTTGCTGTGGATGATAGCCCTTTTTTAATAAATAAAAAACATTCGACATTGTACGAACATTGGAGGCAAGTAGACCTACAAGCATAATAGGCTCCTGTTTTTGGCGCAGTAAATCATGATAAATCGTCAAAGCGCCAACAGCATCATTCGCCAAATAAGCATTCAGCATTTTAAAGGCATCCTCTTCCAAAGTTTTTGCCACTAACTCTTCTACCAATGAGGCCGTAATTTCACCACCCTCTCCTAAATAGAGAGTTAGCTTGTCTATTTCCATTTGTAATTGCAGCATATTTGCTCCAACCATTGCAACAAGTTGTTCAATCGCATCTTGTGTAATCGAATTACCTGCTGCCTTCACAATACCTTGAAGCCAAACAGTTAAATCTTGCTCCTTTGGTGTTTCTGCTTGAATGTATAAAGCATGCTTCTTCATGATTTTTGTTACTTTTTTACGTTCATCCAATTTTTCATAAGGGGCAATAAAAACTGTGACAGAAAAATCAGATGGATTGGCGAGCCATGCCTCCAGTCGCTTCACATCATGGTCGATTTTTTCCTTCCCCTTCTCTGCTGCCTTTAAAAACGAGGCATTTTTAGCAATAATAAGCTTACGTTCTGAGAAAAAGGGGATGGTATCTGCCTCATCCATAACCGCATCCACTGGCTCCTCATCTAAATCGAATGCCGTCAGCTCCAGCTCTTCCTCTGGGCCCATTGCCTCTTTTAAACGTTTAATGGTCTCATCTATAAAATAGCTTTCTTCACCAACAAGTAAATATACTGGTGCCAGCTCACCTTTTTTAATTGTATTCCAAGCCTTTGAAATCATAATTTCCCCTCCATCTAGCAATACTATCAGTATACATGATTTTTACCGTTTTTGTGTCTTTGACCGAATTGTGTCGATTCCTTGCCAGACGGGGAAATCACCTTTTCGATATAGCTTTTATGACCATGTTGTCTTATAATAAATAACAGAATTGGAGGGATATCAATGAATCCATTTGAAGGAAAAAACATTCAATGTCGACGTAACGATGCAATTGATTCTGGTGTTGGCTTCGGCGTATCATTTGGCGTTTTTACAATTATGTTTATCATCGCAATTGTCGTAGATTTCGTAGCAAAATAACCGGACTTATGCATGAAGAAAAAGACCTTGGTCATTGGACAAGGTCTTTTTCTGTAGCCCTAACAGCCCAATACTTCCCACGAATGCGCACTTCAATTGTGCCATCAATGCCCGTTGTTAAAGTAGCTAAATTTCGCCGAACAAAGCGCTCTACTACATCCTTATGGGGATGCCCATAACGGTTATTCAGTCCTGCACTGAAAATTGTTAGTTGAGGCTGTAGTAGCTCAACAAAAGACTCGGTACTTGAGGTTTTACTACCATGATGACCTGCCTTTAGCAATGTTATCTGGCTGATTTGCTGACCGTAGTGTTGAATAAGTTGCTGCTCGCCCTCTGCCTCCAGATCGCCTGTCAAGAGCGCTGTAAAACCTTTTTGCCGCATTAATAACACAAGCGAATCATCATTTCCTTCGTATAAAGTATCACGCGGCCATAAATAATAAAACTCGGTCCCTCCTTTATGCCACCCCATGCCTTGCATCCTCTCTTTCACAGGCACACGCTGCTTTTTAGCTTCTCTTTGTAAATCTATCATAACAGGCTGATCCGAGGAGCCAGGGGTCACATGAATTTCATGCATCGCAATCTCCTGTAATATTTCCTCTGCCCCTTCTACATGATCTGCATCGGCATGTGTCACGATAAAAGTATCAATCGTTCGAATACCTTTACCCTTTAAAAAAGGTACAACAACCTGTTTACCTATCTTATAGGGTTGATTTACTTGTTTCCACCGCTCCTGCTCAAAACGCAGTACCCCTCCCGAATCAATGACATAGACAGCCTTGCGAAAAGGTAATTCAATTACAATACTATCTCCCTGTCCAACATTTAAAAAGGTAATTTTCGTGTCCTGAAATAGCATAGGCGACACATGAATCGCTATAGCAGGAATCACCAATACAGCTATTAACTTTCTATACTGCTTTATTTCTAAAAAATAAAAGCCCATCAGTACACTTAGCATAGCTAGAGTCATTAGCCAGATAGATGGTCTACCTGGCGACCAGAGCTGCAATGGTAGCTCCTGTAGAGCAAAAATCATATTGGTTAGCCATGTACGTAATGGCTCATAAACAGCAAATAGTTTATTGGCCAGTGGCAATGATAAATAAGTTATGCCTAATACCACAATATTAAAAGGTAATATTACAAAGGAAAATAAAGGAACAAAGAAAATATTCACTAAAAATGAGGAAATGGAGAGTTCATAAAAATGATGGAGTAATAAAGGATAAACAAGAAGCTGGCAGACAAATGTAATAAAGAAGGAGCGCGTGAGCCAGTTCCTTGTGCGTTTCAAGATCGCACCTGAATAAATAAGACTAGCTGTTGCTAAATAAGATAATTGAAAGCCAACTTGAAAAATAGCACCTGGTTCAAGTAAAACAAAGCCTATAAAGCTTATTGCTAACGCATCATCAATAGTAATTGCCCATTTTAGATAGCGCAGTAGCAGGATTAATTCGACAACAGAAACTGCCCGCCACACAGAGGGCGCACCACCTGCGATAACACCATAAGTAGGTAGTAACATCATTAGTATGACTGTCGCTATTTCCCTGCGAACACCTAGGCGCAAGCAGCCTTCAAAAAAAAGCCAAGATATCAAGGCTACATGTAAACCTGAAATCGCAAATAAATGAGTGATACCAAGTTTTTGATAGGCACGCTGCAAATCCTCATCCACCTGATCCTGTACACCAATTAGCAATGCCTGTGCCTCCGCGGCAAGTGATGCAGGAAAGGTTCTCTCAATATGCATTTTGATGCTATGTCTAAGTGTGGCAAGAGAGGTACGAATGGAATACTGCTTCTCGACATACGTCCACTCGTTAATGTCAACAATACCCGTTGCTCCTTTACTCGTTAAATAGTGTGCCATTGAAAATGCATAGGCATGTGCGGGAGGGTTAGGTTCAGATAGCTCACCCTTTGCAAGAAAGGTCATACCTGCTAACGATCGTTGTTCATAAAAGGCTTTCTCCTGTGCGGATGTAAATGTATAAACAATATAAAGCTTATCGCCATGTGCGGTGGTAGCAAAGCCGCGCAGCTTTTGACCATTTATGTTATAGTCGCTTGTCCACGTTAAAGGGAAGGTTGCTGGTAAGGGGGAAGGTTCTTCTAGCTGATAGGTTATTAAAAACAAATAAGATAGTAAACCACTAATTATTACTAATAGCGCAGGAAAACGGGTCTCTCCTTTTAATAGCAGCCATAGCGCTAAAAGAAGTAAACATAGGAGTAACCCTGCTGTCTTGTGTGCCGCCAAGGACGCTACAAGTACAGCAAGCGCTACAAATATCCATCTATGCTTTAATGCTTTTGCCAAATAATGCACTCACCCTTTGCTCATAGGGCAGCAATTTTTCAGCTGACACGCCACTCTCGCGAAGCTCTTGTAGCATATCTGTGTATAGAGCTAGTTTTTCATCGCTTAAAAAATCAATTTTACGTTCGTCAAACGGGACGTGCACAACCTCTACCCCCGCTTTTGCAAATAATTCCTGAGCATAGGGATTATTTTTATAGTCTGTTGCATAATAGATACGCTCAATACCTGCTTGAATAATTGATTTTGTACATGGTAGACAAGGAAAATGCGTGACATATAAGTCTGCTCCTCTTGTAGGTGTACCGTATTTAGCGCATTGCAGCAATGCATTCATTTCGGCATGTACCGTACGCACACAATGGTTGTCCACCACATAGCAGCCCTTTTCAATACAATGCTCATCGCCTGTAATAGAGCCATTATAGCCACCTGCGATAATGCGTTTATCCCGTACAACGGTTGCTCCTACGGCTAATCTTGTACATGTGCTACGTAATGCGAGTAAATGGCTTTGTGCCATAAAAAATTGATCCCAAGTAATTCGCTCCATATGACTACCTCCAAAAATATCCATGATAAGTGCTAGTTTTCTTGTTGTTTTCCTACTCTAGTGTAGCCCTTTTAGAAAAGACGCGTCAATATCACAATGCTTACTTTACAGTAATCAAGTCCTTTAGTTTTTCAAAGGTTTTATCACCGATGCCACTAATTTTCCTTAAATCCTCAATTGTTTGAAAGTTACCATTTTCCTCTCGATAAGCCAAAATGCTTTGGGCTTTAGAGGGGCCAATGCCAGGTAGTGTTGTCAGAGCTACTGCATCTGCCTTATTAATATTGATTTTTTGCTCCTGACTATTGCTCTCAGTCTGTGCTGTTCCATATACAGGCATTGTTAAAATGGTGGAGGCTATCTCGTCTAATTGCTCACCCTTTATTGGTATATAAATGACCATTTCATCCTGCACTTTTTGCGCATGATTAATTAGCTGTGTGTCAGCCTCCTGTGTATAGCCACCTGCAAGTTGTACAGCATCGATAATACGTTGATCTGACTGTAGCTCATAAACGCCTGGATGCACCACAGCACCCTTTATATCTACAAATACCTGCTGTTCAACCGCTTCCTCAGCAGGTTCAATAGGATTATTTTCTTCGATTGGTTGGATTGGTTCGATAAGCTCTTCCTGGGGAGGTGAAGAGTTAATATTCGAAAAATAGAAGTAAAAAATGCCACTGACTACGAGTATGCTGGGGAATAACATACTTTTTCTATACTTTTGCCATAAGGTTTGGAACACAGTACCATCCTTTCATTGCAAAAGGGAATCATATGGAGTTATCTCCATCATACACGATCATGTGTTTGTTGAAAAGATACCTTTATATTATTTGCTGAGTGTATCTGCTATCTATTATTTTTACCATGCTATCCGTTACGTTGCTCTCACTATCCACCACCAAAGCAAAAAGCCACACTGTCCCATCAACAGTGTGGCTGCTTCTCTCGTTATTTTACCGCGCGAATAAAAATACGCTCGCTGTCATCCTCAGGGGGTTCCTCACGAAAATCGGCTGTTACTTTTACATCGCTAAAGCCAATCGCACGAAGCCAAGTTATATATTGTTCGAGGGAGAAAGTGCGTTGCATATGCTCCTCATCAAAACGTTCATACAAATCGCTGGCAGACTCTCGCACATAAAAGGTCATTTGATGGATAATGGAATATTCGTAGTCACCAGGCTCCGTATGCCATATGTAGCTAATATCACCATCATCATACGTAAACGGCCCATCTAAAAAAATTTCCGTCATTTTAAATAATGAGTGGACATCGAAAAATAGCTGACCCCCATCTCGTAAAGCATTGTAAATACGTGCTAATGTTGTATAAACAGCCTGCTCCTCTAAAACATAATTGAGGGAATCAATCGCAATTGTCACAACATCCAGTGCCTCAAAGCCCTCTAGCTCATCCATAGACATACAATACAATGGCGCATGGTATCCTGCGTCAGCAAAGCGCTCTGCTGCAATGGACAGCATCTCTTCTGATAAATCAATACCGCTGACCTGATAGCCAGCCTGTGCAAATAGCAAGCTCAGTACACCCGTACCACAACCAATATCTAAGAGTGTCGGATATTGGTTGCTTGGTGCATATTGTACAACCCAATCTATATAACGATCGTAAGGAATATCTACTTGTAGCTCATCATAGACATAAGCAAAGCGTTCGTAGCTACTCACTTAAGCCTCTGGTACGTCTAGTTGCGGTGCATCGCCCCATAGACGCTCTAAATTATAATAAGCACGCTCATCCTTATGGAATATATGTGCCACTACATCGCCTAAGTCTACAAGAACCCACCTAGCTGCATCAAAGCCCTCTACACGGCGGATTTCATAGCCCTGTTGTTCGGCTACATCCTGTAGCTCACGCGCAATTGCTTGCACTTGGCGATCTGAATTACCATGGGCAATGATAAAGTAATCCGCTAAAAGGGAAATTCCTTGCATATTTAATACGACAATATCCTCACCATGTTTGTCGTCAATTGCTTTGTACGCTGCTTGTAATAAAGTTGAAGTCATCCTTCACTATCCTCTCTGTTCATTATATCGTTATAACATTCTATTGATAAAGGATAAATCGGCTGCTTTGTGTCAATTAAAAATGCCAATGTATGGCGCACACATGCACTTATCGCCTTATCCAAATTTTTTTGCGCCTTTTTTCGCAGACGGTCAACCCCATCAAATCGACGGTTTGGTTCAATCATATCTGCGACAAAAATAATTTTTTCTAAACGGCTCATACCAGCGCGTCCTGTTGTATGGAAACGAATAGCATTCAACAATTCCTCATCTGTGATGCCAAATTCACTTTGTGCTATATAGGCACCCACTGGACCATGTAGTAATTCACTACCCCAACCAATGAGTCTTGAATCTAAATGTTCATCACGAACGATCCTCTCCATCCATTCAATGTCTGCATATTTCGCAATATCGTGGAGGATGGCTGCTGTTTCAGCCTTTTTCACATCCTCGCCATACTTTTGTGCTAAGGCGATGGCTGTTTCCATTACACCGATTGTATGAATATAACGTTTTTCAGGCATTCGTGGCTTAATCGCCGCTAAATACTGCTCGCGTTCCATAAAGACCTTCCTCTCGTATGAACGTCTCTACCGCCTCTGGTAATAAAAATGTCACCGTTCCTCCAGTTGCCAGACGTTGACGAATCAGTGTGGACGATAAATCGATTTGAGGTATTTCCACCATACTTATAGGGTACTCTGTTGTCGCCGCTGTCCCTGGACGCTTTACACCGACAAACTGAACAAGTTTCACTAAATCATCTATACAATGCCATGTATGTAGCGAATCAATCATATCACCGCCGATAATAAAGTAAAACTGCACATTTGATTCTCGGCTACACAATGCAGAAAGCGTCTCGTAAGAATAGGATACGCCACCCTTCTCAACCTCATACGACTCTACTGAAAAATGAGGAAATGGGCGAATCGCATGCCGCACCATTTCAAGACGTTCGGCATTGCTAGCATCAAAACGTGCATGCTTATGTGGCGGTATGGCATTGGGCATAAAGCGGATTTCATCAAGCCTTAGTGCATGATAAACTTCATTTGCCATTAATAAATGCCCTATATGTGGTGGATTAAATGTGCCTCCTAATAAACCGACTCGTTTCATCGTTTCACCTTACTTCGCTGTTTTTGGTAAGACAATCTTTTTATGATTGCGCGATTCTTTATATAAAACAACTGTTAGGCCAATGAGTTGTACAAGCTCTGCATGTGCGCCTTTTGCCAGTGCTTCTGCAACATCATGTTTATCCTCTTCACAGTTATCTAAAATACGCACTTTAATCAGTTCACGTGCTTCTAATGCCTCACGAATTTGCTTTGTCATTTCATCATTAACGCCACCTTTTCCCACTTGGAAAATAGGTGCTAAATGGTGTGCCTCTGCACGTAAAAAACGTTTTTGTTTACCTGTTAACATAAAAATTAGTTTCCTCCCAATTGCGCCTTTAGCTGCGCAATCATTGAATTTGTATTTGGATAGCTTCCTAGCCAATGCTCAAAAGCGATCGCTCCTTGATGCACAAACATGCCTAAGCCCGTGACAATCGTTGCTCCTTGTTCTTCAGCAGCCTGTAAAAAAGGCGTCATTAATGGATTATACACAATATCTGCAACAATTGCTTCTGTTGTAAGCCGATCTAATGAAAATGGCATTGAAAAATTGCCCGTAGCAAGACCAGCCGATGTCATTTGCACAATAATACTGAAATCAGCTAATGTTTCTTCCGCCTCTTGTAAAGATATTGCGCGACCCATCCCCATCTCGTCCACAATCGCTTGTGCATTTGCTACTGTACGATTGGCCATCGTTAAATCGCGATAGCCTTGCTGCTGCATCGCAAAGGCAATGCCACGCGCAGCACCACCAGCACCAACAAGCAGCACTGACTTATTTTTATGGGTTGTGCCAACAGCGTCCTCTAATGAACGTACAAAGCCTATACCATCTGTATTATAACCTTTCAGCTTGCCCTCTTGTGTACGCACCACTGTATTAACAGCACCCATTTTTTGTGCCAGCTCATCCAGCTCATCTAAATAGGGAATAATCGCTGTTTTATGAGGGATTGTGACATTCCAGCCGCTTGCTCCTAATGTTTTTAAACCCGCAACGGCTGATTCTAGCTGGTGAGAAGCTACATGGATAGGAATATATGTTGCGTCAATATCCATCTCCTCAAACCAAGCATTGTGCATAGCTGGTGATTTAGAATGTTCAATCGGATCACCAATAACCGCAAACCATTTCTTCATGTTCTAGCCCCTTTTCTCTCTAAATAAGTGAAGGACGAATGGACACCTGTACACCTTTTGGTGCATATGCCGCTACTACTACATTGGCATGCTGAACCGTAATCCAGCCTAGCCCAGAGAATACAACATCTGTTTTAGCCTCTTTTATCGAGAACTCATGACGCACCAATGGTGGTAGCTGGTCAATAAAGTCCGCTGTTGGGGGTGCTAGCAACTCGCCTTTATGTTCTACATACAATGCATCTGCTTTCTCAAGCTTTGTACGATGAATGGGTAGATCGTTTGCCACATGAATTGTAAAGGCAGAACGGTCCCCTTGAATAAAATCAAATCTCGCCAATGCCCCAATAAATAAGGTTTGTCCTGCATTTTGCTGGTAGACCTTTGGCTTGATCTCTTTTTTCGGCATAATATATTTTAATTCACTGGCATCAATATGATGGGCCATTTGATGGTGATTAATAATGCCAGGTGTGTCATATAATGCACTACCATCATCCAATGGAATCTCAATCATATCTAAAGTTGTGCCTGGGAAATGCGACGTTGTAATCACTTCACCCTCACCTGTAGCCTGCTTAATAATGCGATTAATAAAGGTAGATTTCCCAACATTTGTACAGCCGACCACATAGACATTGCGTCCTTGGCGGTATTCGTCAATGGCTTCCATTGCCTCAACCATTCCTTTGCCTTTATGGGCACTGACTAAGAGGACATCCACTGGTTGAAGCCCTAGAGCCTTCGCTTCACGCTTCAGCCAGTTAATCACCTTTTTCGGCTTTACTGACTTTGGCAATAAGTCGGCTTTATTGGCAATTAATAAGACAGGATTTTTACCGACAAAACGGTGAAGTCCAGGTAGCCAGCTTCCATTAAAATCAAATATATCAACAATTTTTACGATTAAGCCTTGCTGTGTACCAAGACCATTTAAAATACGTAAAAAGTCATCATCTGTTAATGATACTGGTTGAATTTCATTATAATTTTTCAAACGGAAGCAGCGCTGGCAAATGACCACATCCTTTTCTAATGATGATGGGGGTGCATACCCAACTGCTGTTTGGTCCTCTGTTTGAATTGTTGTACCACAGCCAATACAATTTGGCATTTCAATCATTCTTGTTCCTCCCAAGTTATTATTCCTTTTCGTTTTAAATCATTAAACACACGACGTTCAATGAAACGGTTAAATTTCGTCACAAGCCCATCTGATTGGGCAACAGGCTTTACTAACACGGTATATAGCCCTAAGCGATTAGCGCCCATTACATCTGTAAGAAGCTGATCGCCGACCATCACGACTTCTTTAGGACGCAAGCCTAATTGAATCAGTGCGCTATAAAAAGCATTGCGAAGCGGCTTTTTTGCTTTGTGAATATATGGGATGCCTAAGGGCTCAGCAAAATGTTTCACACGTGCTTCATTATTATTCGATGCAATAATAACACGAATACCTGATTCTTTCATAATGCGTAACCAGATCGTCAGCTCTTCTGTTGCATCTGCACGATCCCATTCTACAAGCGTATTGTCTAAGTCTGTAATAATGCCTCTAATCCCTAATTCATGTAGCTTTTCTGGTGTAATTTCAAAAATATTTGTGACAAATTCATTTGGTAATAAAAAATTGTACAAAATAGCGACCCCTAATCTTAACGTATTATTCGACCATTATAGCATATTTGCAAAGGCTTCACCCATTCGAATTGGGCTTCCTTGCACAACATTGTCTGTAAACTCAATTGCATCTTTTTCAAATAGCATAACAACTGTTGAGCCAAATGAAAAATAACCAACCTCCTGCCCCTTATGCCATTTGGATGTTGTATTGGTAAGAACAATAGAGTTAACAAAGGTCGCACCTACTTTTATAAATGCAACCTGCTGATTGTTTGCGGCCTTCAACTCTGTTACTAAACGGTAATTATGAGAAATTGGTTTTTTACCGTATGTAAGACCTAATTGATTTACAGGATAAGATTTTTGGCCCAGTGTATATTGACGTACGACCTCGCCATCAATTGGGCTATGGATGCGATGATAATCGGCAGGACTTAAGTAAAACACAATAAAGTGACCATCTATATATTGTGTCGCTCGTTCTGTATTGCCGAGCAAATCTTGTAGTGCATAAGGCTTACCTTTTACAAGAAATGTCATATCCCATTCAATTCGTCCAAAGGATTCTACTTTGGCATCGACAGGACTGGCATAAGTCATAGGATTTTTTTCAATCGGCCGAGCATCTTCCAATAGCTCTCTTGTAAAAAATTCATGTAAACATGAAAATTGCTGTGGTTTTTTTGAAACTTCTTCAAGGTTAATATCGTATAGTTTCATATAGCTTGGAATAATACGTTTACTCCACTTCGCTTTTGCAATAGTTTGCAAAAGATGAGAGGATTGCTTACCATTCGTTAGTTCTATTAAGCTTTGGTATAATTTTTCTTTCATACAGTAAAACCCCTATCCATTAATTTAGACTGTCAATTTTTTTGCATTCGAAGTATAATGGTATAATATCTTAAGTCAAAGGAGTGATCCCCCTTGTTTTTTTATCACAAGTTGGTGGATACCACGGTTAAGAAAATGAAATCGCACGCAGCTAACTTCATCACAATTAGTAATATGTCCTTTGGAGGCGCGGCTATTATGGCCACTCTACATGAATATTATAGCTATAGTGCCTTGTTTATCTTCATAGCAGCTCTTCTTGATCGCTACGATGGTAAGGTAGCGAGAGCGCTCGGACAAGTGTCTGAGTTAGGTAAACAATTGGATTCTATGAGTGATATTATATCATTTGGTGTGGCGCCTGCATTATTAATGTATGAAGTTGTTCTAGTTGATTTTGGTTTTGTCGGCATGATGATGGCCGTATTATTTATTGTCTGTGGTGCGATGCGTTTAGCTCGCTTCAATATTAGCGAAGCGAATGGCTATTTCACAGGCTTACCAATTACTGCTGCAGGTACATTCTTAACTTTAACGTATTTTGCGGCTAATACGTTCCATCCGGCATTTTATCTTTTCCTTTTTCCCATTTTAGCTTTACTGATGATCAGTACATTTACACTAAAAAAAGTGTAACAGCACATTTGCTGTTGCACTTTTTTTCATTTCCCACAGCTTTTAAACATATACTGTCGAAAAATGGGGAAAGGATGACATCATTCAATGAGCGGAATTTTTACATCTATGTTGCAGTTATGGTTTGAGCTTCCTGCATTACTTGGCTATTTAAAGGGGCAAACATTTCATAAACCCTTTTCAAAAGAAGAGGAAGCTGCTTGTATTGAGCGATTTTTAGGTGGCGATGAGCAGGCGCGGCTTGACCTAATAGAACGGAATATGAGGCTTGTTGCACATGTCGTAAAAAAATTCCATCCAAAGCATGAGCAGCTGGATGATTATATTTCGATTGGCACAATTGGCCTTATGAAAGCTGTAGAAAGCTATACGCCTGACAAAAAAACAAGACTTGCCACCTACGCTGCACGCTGTATTGAAAATGAAATATTAATGCATCTACGAACACAGAAAAAAGTGCAAAAAGATGTTTCACTGTTTGAGCCAATCGGCACAGATAAAGATGGCAATGCACTGCAAATTCGAGATTTACTTCAATGTGATGAAGAAAGTGCAACAGAGAAGCTAGAGCATAAAGAGCATGTTGCACAGCTCTATCACTATTTGCATATGCTTGATGAACGCGAACTTGAAATTGTCACACTTCGTTATGGTTTAAATCAGCAGGATGCACTCACACAAAAGGAAATTGCAGCCCGTTTAAATATTTCCCGCAGTTATGTATCCCGTATTGAAAAACGCGCGCTTATTAAACTCTATCAATTATACAAACGAGATCAAAAAGCGATTGAATAGCTATATAAAAAAGCCCCCTGCGACATTCCAACGTGTCACAAGGGAGCTTTTCCTGTTATGATTCTAATAATTCTACTGAAATTAGTGAACCGATTAAAGTGGTGATAATCACAACACCTGCTGTTAAAAATAGCATAATAACTTCCTCCCATAACGAAAGAGATTGATTGCTATTAGTGTAGCATGTATAGCTCCGATGAACTGTGATTTTTCTCACATTGAGAACAACACATTTTGACTATTTTGTGTAGTTTATTTATAAAGAAGTAATCGCTTTTAATACGACCTGAGTTGAATGCTTTGCGGCAATTGGTAAGAACTCATCAAAGCTAATATTGGATTCCTTCCCTGCAATATCTGATAACGCACGAATCACAACAAAAGGAGTGGCAAATTGATAGCATACTTGTGCAATAGCAGCCGCTTCCATCTCAACAGCCTTCATTTGAGGGAAATGACGACGGACAGATTCTACATGCACAGGATCATTCATAAACGTATCCCCTGAGCAAATTAAGCCAATGCCATATTGGTGCTCGCCTACAGCCTGTACAGCCTCCTCAGCGACCTTTATTAAGCGTTCGTCTGATTGATAGGCTGCTGGCATACCCGCCATTTGACCGATCTCGTAGCCAAATATTGTGACATCTACATCATGGTGTCGTACCTCATCAGAAATAACCACTGCACCAACCTCGAGCTGTTCATCATATCCACCCGCAGAGCCTGTATTGATTACAACATCAGGCTGAAATTCATGTAAAAGAATCGTTGTGGACATAGCAGCATTCACTTTACCAATGCCACTTTTTAATAAGACGATTTCCTTACCCTCGTATGTGCCTGTTGTATATTCGCTACCTGCAATTGTTGTACTTTGCGCATCGTTTAATGCCGCACGTAATAGCTCCACTTCTTCTTCCATTGCACCAATGACTGCTATTTTCATGTCTTGTTACTTCCCTTCTTTATCAACTCTATTAAAAATAATCAAAAGAGTGATTTTCGTCAATAGGAGCCTTCTAATGTATTAAGTTGCTCGAGCTTTACAGGTATCCAGCCTTCATTATCCACCCATTCCATGCTGACACGATACATTTGAGATTTATCATTCGTTGAAACAACAGCGAGCGTTGAATTAGAGCTACCGTTATTTTGCATACGCCAAATAGTCATATTGCTTTCATCAATCCCCGTAGCATTTGTTACAGTGGCTACCTTTTCAGCCCAGTCTACAGATTTATCATCATAAGAAGACACATGTTGCCCTGTTTGTGTTGTCGGTGTTGGCTGCCAGTTTTTGCTTGTAATTACCTTGTCAACGATTGGATCGTTGGATGTTGATTCTTCTAAGGTGTTCTGCTCCTCCTGTGCTACTTCTGGTTCTTCCTCTAGGGCTTCATCCTCGTCTATTGCATGCTCTTGCTCATCCTCTTGAATAGGCTCTTTCTCACTAGCTTTGTCAGCCTCTTTGTCATCGTTCTTTTCCTCTTGGATTGGTTCATCTTTCACTGCTTGCTCTGCATCACCTTGCCATTTAAACACATAAGTTGCTGTTAGTATAATTAGTACGACCACAATACCAATTAAAACATTCAATAGTTTATCTAGCTTTTTATTACGAGATGGCTGCAAATGACGACTACTGCGAGTTTGTCGTTCACTCATAAACTCTCCCCCTCTCTAGCCAATATTCTATCAAGTTCGACAGCACTTGCAAAATAATTATACCTATAATTTCTAAACTGCCAATTTTAAGTAGATAAAAAGCAGCTGGTCTTTTTTTGATAGAAAGACCAACTGCTTGTACACCTATCTATTATTTAATAGAAAGAATTTTCACTTTCATTTCGCCACCAGGTGTTTGGATCGCTACTTCTTCACCCTCACCACGTCCAAGTAGACCTTTAGCAATTGGTGATTCATTTGAAATACGGAATTCCATAGGATCTGCCTCAGCTGAACCTACAATTGTATACGATTCTTCCTCTGTTGATGGTTTACCATTAATAATTTCAACAAATGTAACCGTTTTCCCTAGTGATACTACACTATTATCTGTTTCATCCTCAGAAATAATAACCGCATTACGAATCATTGATTTTAGCGTAGAGATACGTCCTTCTAAAAAGGCTTGTTCTTCTTTTGCTGAATCATACTCAGCGTTTTCAGAAAGATCACCAAAATCACGTGCTATTTTAATGCGTTCCACGATCTCCTTACGTGTTTCTGTTTCTAATTTCACTAATTCTTCTTCTAATTTGCGTTTCCCCTCAGCTGTCATTGGGTACTGTTTTTCGTTTGCCAAAGTCCTTCACTCCTTATTTCTTCAATATAAAAACATAAAACTCGACTAAATGTTATAAAGAAGCATTTAATCGAATTTTATTATTTTTAAACGTTTTCAAATTACGCTTTGACCTAATAGTATGCATCGCTTTTTCAAATATGCATGAAAATATTGTCAATACCACTCTATCTTATTACAATACGTTGTTGGTTTCAAGAATAGTTTTAATTTTCGTTACCATTAAATCAATCGCAACCTCATTATCCCCGCCTTCAGGAATAATAATATCAGCATAACGTTTCGTTGGCTCAATAAATAAATTATGCATAGGTCGTACTGCCGATAAATATTGCTCAATCACCGAATCAGTTGTACGACCACGCTCTTTAATATCACGTAGCAGACGACGAATAATACGTAAATCCGCATCCGTATCCACAAATAATTTAATATCCATTAAATCTCGTAAATCTGCATCCTCCAGCACAAGAATGCCTTCCAGAATAATAACATCTACAGGCTCAATATGAATAACTTCCTGCGCTCTTGTATGCTGTACATAGTCATAGACAGGCTTCTCTATTGACTGGCGCGCTAATAATTTTTTTATATGGTCAATTAATAAATCATTATCAAACGCTAATGGATGATCATAGTTTGTGCCTAAACGCTCTTCAAATGTTAAATGACGCTGATCTTTATAATAAAAATCTTGTTCAATGACCACCACTGAATGATTACGGAAAACATCGTAAATGGCATGTGTCACACTCGTTTTACCTGAGCATGAACCACCTGCAATACCAATAACAACAGGACGCTTCACTGCCATTTAGTTATTCTCCTTTCGCATCATGTTATGCGGTTTCAATGGTGTATCACATTTAAATTTAACAATTTGTAATGGATGACGAGCTGCATCTAGGCTATTGCCATCCTCGTCCCAAATTTCACCCATTGTTAAACGGAAATTCTCAATTTCAGGACCAAAGAATTCTACTTCGTCACCAGGTTTAAAATAATTACGCTGTTGCATTGTCACTATTTTTGTCTCTGGATCATGCTCTAAAATAAGACCCGCAAATTCATAGGTTGTTTTACGACCATGGACACCAAACATCTGCTCCTCAACGCCAGGTGCATCATGGAAGAATGCTTCAGCCGTATCACGGTTAGCACATTTGTCTAGCTCCTCCAGCCACTCACGTTTAATTTTAAAATGATCAGGATCAGCACAATAGGCATCAATCACTTTACGATAGACAGAAACCACTGTTGCGACATAGTGGATGGATTTCATACGACCTTCAATTTTTAACGAATCAATGCCAAGCTCAATCATATGTGGAATGGCTTCAATTAATTTTAAATCTTTTGGACTCATTGCAAATGGTGCATGGCTATCATCGAAAAGTGCCTTTTCTTCACCATCTTCCAGCTCATATAAATCATAGTCCCAGCGACATGATTGACAGCAACCACCACGGTTGGAGTCACGAGCCGTCATATGATTGGACAGTACACAGCGACCCGAATAGGCGATACACATAGCGCCATGAACGAAGGCCTCTATTTCAATATCAACCTTTTCCTTCATCAGCTTCATTTCTTCTCCGCCTACTTCACGTGCTAATACAACACGATGTAAGCCTTCTTCCTTCCAATACTGCACAGCCTTCCAGTTCGATAGCGATTGCTGTGTGGAAAGGTGAATTTCAAGCTTAGGTGCTGCTGTACGGCATGTTTCGATAATTAATGGATCTGCTACAATAATACCTGTTACACCTGCAGATTCAATATCCTGTAAGTAATCCTCTAAGCCCGCCATATTTTCATTATGAGCAAAAATATTTGTTGTGACATAAATTTTTGCGCCGTATCGGTTGGCAAATTCCACACCTTCACGCATCTCTTCAATCGTAAAGTTATCTGCGTTGGAGCGTAAGCCAAACTCTTGTCCACCAATAAAAACGGCATCTGCTCCATAATGAACCGCTACTTTTAATTTCTCTAAGCTACCTGCCGGGGCAAGTAGCTCTGGTTTTTTTGTAATGACACGTTTACCGTCGACAATGTCACGGATTTTATCATTTTGTGCTAATGCTAATGCCATGTTACTGCCCCTCCTAGTAAACTGTTTCTTTAAAGATAAAGCCTGTATCTAATGGTCTAATCGCTGGCTGAATCGCTTCAATTTTAGCTAATAAATCGTCTTTTATGTCTTCATACGCTTCTTCTGACTCGTCAAAATACGTATCGATTGCTTTTCGATAAGCTTCTGTTACCGTTACTACATAGTCTGACGCCTGAAGTACACCTTCAATTTTCAGAGCATCAATGCCACCTTCAAATAATTCGCCTAGCTCATCAATAATACACATATCATTAGGACTGAAAATATGTGTACCATTTACATCTTCGTATATTGGATATTTATTATTTCGTTCATCATCATGTAGGAACATATTACGATTTTCTTGGCGATTTTCAATAGCCATTACTTTATCTTGATATAAGAAATAATGGCCGAGTAATGGACGTTTTGATTGGAACATACATGTCATTCCATGTACTTGTACCTCAATTTCCATCTCGGTATTTTCTTTAATTTCTAATACTTCATCAAGAGAAAGTTCACGCGCTAACACGGCACGCGTTGCACCACGTTTCCCCCAGTAATTAGCCGTAAACCAGTTTGTAGCTGTCGTTTCTGGATTCCAATGTAACGGAATCGTAACACCTTGCTCTCTGCGAATAATGAGTACCGCTGGATCACCGTAAATTAAACGATCCACACCAATACGCTGCATTTCTTTTAAATAGTTAGCAAGTGCCTCTAATTTTTCATTATGGAACAGTGCATTCACTGCCACATACACCTTTTTACCTGCTGCGTGAATAAGCATTGTTGCTTCTTCCACTTCATCAACAGAGAATTCTCCTGCTAGACGTAGACCAAATTGTTGTTCACCAATAATAAAAGCATCTGCTCCAGCATTTAAAAGTGCTTTTATATGTTCTATTGATTGTGGTGTCACAAGCAATTCTGGTTTTTTCATAGTAGTCACCTCTTCAAACATAGTAATAAACCATCACCGACTGGTAAAAAAGCACTTGTATAATCGGGGTGCTGCATAATCCATTCCGTGAAGTTTTTTAAATTACGAATCATTGTACGCTTGCGACGTGGCACATCCTTTAAATCTAAATCTGATAAGCCATGCATATACATATTATCGATATACAGAACACCGCCTGATGCTACGAGAGGCGCATATTTTTCAAAAAAGCGCTGATATTGTCCCTTTGCGGCATCAATAAAAACAGCATCAAATATTGTGTGAATGGCTTGATCATCCACCTCTAACGCGTCTCCTTCAATGACCGTAATACGATCTGCTGCAGCTGAACGTTCAATATAAGCCTTTGCTGCTGTGACGCGCTCTGTATCCCGCTCAATTGTAACAATTTGTACATGTGGCAATGCCTCTGCCATTCTGATCGCTGAATATCCAATGGCCGTGCCGATCTCTAAAATTTTTGACGGATTTTGAATACGTAGCAGCTGATTTAAAGCATCAATCGCTGCTAGCTGCATAATTGGTATATGATTCTCCTCCGCATATGCTTCCATTTCTAAAAGCAATGTATTACGTGGCTGTATAAATGATTGTATATATCCATCTGATAATTCCATTGTTTCACCCTCATTTAAAAGGCAACGTGCGCTTTGCCGTTGTCTGTACTTCATCATTTAACAAAAAGAAAAAGACCAAACATAAAGTCTTGGTACTTACCCATACAAAAATAAGCAATTGCTTTAAATGTGCTTAAACAATTGCCACCACGCATATTTATTTCACATAGAATGCGGATTGACCAAAAATCACACTTTATAATAGCACGAAAATAGAAGGAAAGCTATTTTTCTTTCCTTCTATCCATATCATCATGCTATACGTTTGTGCTTACTCTGCTTGGCGTAAATATTTTTCAACCTTCTGTAAATGCTCATCATATGTTTTTGAGAAGTGGTTGACACCCTCTTTATCTGCCAAGAAGTAGAAGTACTCTGTGTCACTTGGATTTAATGTTGCCTCAATCGACGTTTTACCAGCGCCTGCTATAGGGCCAGGTGGTAAGCCTTTATTTTTATATGTGTTGTAGGCATTATCCACTTCTAAATCTTCATATAGGACACGATCTTTATGATCACCAAGTGCATATAAAACCGTTGGGTCTGTTTGTAATGGCATATCTGTATTTATTCGGTTGTAGAAGACGCTTGCGATTGTTTCTCGATCTGTTTGAGCAGTCGCCTCTTCTTCCAGCAATGAAGCAAATGTTAATAGCTGATGCACAGACATTTGTTTTTCTGCTAAAACATCACTGTAATTTTTCACCACATTATTCATAGCTGCTACCATTTCCTCTACGATGGCCTCTAAGGATGGCTTTTCTTCATAATAAGAGTAGGTTGCTGGGTATAAATAGCCCTCTAAATCATAGCGAATGTTGTCAGCTAACACAGCCTCTGTTACAAGCTCAGGGTAATTGGCCATCATTTGTTGAACAAATGTATCACTTGTCACTAAATCCATAAATTCCTGCTGTGTATATGGTGTTTTCTTTTCAATAATTTGTCCAATTTGTTCAAGTGTTAAGCCTTCAGGAATTGTCATCGTAAAGACAGGCTTGCGATATACTTTCCCTGTTTTCAGACTTTCAATGAGCTCATCAAATGTCATTGCTTGTGTTAAATCATAATTCCCTGCTTGGAATTGTGATTCATTTTTAAATTTTGCATAATATTTAAAGACACGTGCATCCTTAATAACACCTTTTTCCTCTAATAGTGTGGAAATAGAGCTTAAACCAGAACCAATTGGTACTTCAACTGCAATTGTTTTTGTGGCATCAGGATCTAGCGGCTTTAATGCACCTTTAACATAATTGTAGCCAATTAAGCCACCGATTCCTATAATTAGCACAAAGACAATAGCAGTAATTGCAACGATTTTTCTCACAATTTTTACCTCAGATTTTTTTTCTTGCATTTTTGCAAACATTTCTTGTTTTTTTGAACCGTTATCCACGGGTTTCCCCCCTATCACTATCCAATATCATACTAGAAATCAACTTTCACGACAAACAGAAATCGACAATTCAGGAGAAATTGCATATGTAAAAAATCTGCCAACGACTTTCGTTAGCAGATTTCCAAGCTTTTATAGAATTCGTTCAAACTATAAAGTGTTTACTACTTCTTCGACAAATTCCCACTCTTCATCCGACTCAATCGGCAATAGCTCTTCAATATGTCCATTTGTTCCAGCGATATATTGTGCAGCAAAGATCTCACGTTCTTCTATCGGCTCATCCGTTGCAGGCACATATAAAACATACGATTTGCTAAATTGCTCGGATGAAAACGTATGAATCACCTCACAAACTTGATCTCTGCCATCTTCACCTGTCACAGTAATTAGCTGTGGCTCTTCCTCAAATTCATCGAGAAGTGCTAACACTACCTCATTAATCATTTCCCACTCTAAGTCTGTTTCAACAGCTTGTAAATTTATCATTTCCCCAGTATTGTCATCATAATCAAATGTCATAGCAGAAAGATCTTCTGGAATTTCTTCACCATGTTCATCCAAAATTGAGAATAAGACATATGATTTTTCCTCAGCATCAAATGTCAACACAACACGACAATATTGCTCCATACCATCTTTCCCAACTATTGTAAATTTTTGTGTTTCTTCATTCATATAAATTTCTCCTTGTATGATAATTATTAAGTAGTTACGTCTCTTTTATGCTATTATTGAGCGGATTCTCTTTTTTTTGATCACTCTCATACCATTATTGAGCAGTTTCTTCTATTTTTTGATCACTCTTATACCGTTATTGAGCGAACTCTCCTTTTTTGTTCACTTTTACGCCAGCATTGAGCAGAAACGAAAAAAGGAACAAGGACTGCAAGCTGCGATCCTTGTTCCAAGCTTTGAGTTAGAAGATTAGTCTTCGTTTTCATCCTCTAAAGCGTTTAAAACGTCCTCTACCATATCCCACTCTGCTTCAGTTTCGATTGGCGCTAATTCACCATCTTCACCATTTTCAGAGGGTACAAATGAAGATACAAAAATTTCAACTGAGCCATCCTCATCTTCTTCTGCGCCTACCATTGAGTAGAATACATATGATTTGCCAAACTCTGGAGATTCATGAACGTGAATTACTTCACAAAGCTGCTCATTTCCGTTCTCGTCAATCACTGTAATGTGTTGAACATGTAATTCTTCTTCATGGTTATGCTCGTGTGCCATGCATTGTCACCTCATCAATTAATTTTTGCTATCTAAGTAGCCTTGTAAAATCATCACAGCCGCCATTTTATCAATGACCTGCTTACGCTTTTTGCGACTCACGTCCGCTTCAATTAGCATACGTTCAGCTGCCATTGTTGTTAAACGTTCATCCCATAATGTAACCGGTAGAGAAAAATGTTCTTCTAATAGCTTTTTATAGTGTTCAGAAGCCTCTCCACGCGGTCCAACCGTATTGTTCATGTTTTTAGGATATCCTACTACAAACTCTGTAATAGCATACTCCTTTACTAACTGGGCTATACGTTCAATGCCGAATTCTCCGTTAGCTTCATCAATTTTTACGGTTTCAATACCTTGGGCAGTCCAACCTAGCGCATCACTTACAGCAACGCCAACAGTTTTTGACCCAACGTCTAATCCCATAATTCTCATTGCTAGTCCTCGTTATTCTTTTTAATATAAAATTTAACAAGCTCTTCAAGAATTTCGTCACGTTCAAGCTTGCGAATTAAATTACGAGCATCCTGATGGCGAGGAATATACGCCGGATCACCAGAAAGTAAGTAACCAACAATCTGATTGATAGGGTTATATCCCTTTTCCTCTAATGAAGAATGTACTTTCAACATTACCTGCTTGACTTCCTGTTCCATTGATTCTTCTGGAAAATTAAATTTCATCGTTTGATCAAATGAACTCATGACCAGCACCTCGCTTTCAGAAATAAGGAGATGTGCGAACAAGCTCATCTCCAATTTCTCTTTATTATAACATGTTTTGGTGAATTAATTAAATGGATTTAACATAATCATACACAGAAAGTAGTGCTTCATCAAGTTTTGATGCATCTTTTGCACCTGCCATCGCCATATCTGGACGACCGCCACCTTTACCACCGCAAGCTTCAGCCACCATTTTCACAATATTTCCTGCATGATAATTGCCACCAACTAAATCCTTCGTTACCCCTGCACATAACATCACTTTGTCGCCATCAACCGCACCAAGAACAATCACAGCTTTTGGCATTTTAACTTTTAAATCATCCATCATTTGACGCAATTGATTATTATCCTTCGCTTCTACCTTTGTAGCGAGCACTGTCACATCACCAAATGTTTGGGCTGCATCAATAATTGCGCCAGCTTGAGCATTGGCAATTTTTTGAGATAGTGCTTCATTTTCACGTTGTAAATCTTTATAGTCAGTTTGTAATGCCTGTACTTTCGTCACAATATCTTTCGGATTTGCTTTTAATAATGCTGCGGCATCATTTAGTAAAGCCTCCTCCTCTTTTATTGTTTCATAAGCCACCTTCCCAGTTACCGCTTCGATACGGCGCGTACCTGCACCGATACCACCCTCTGACACAATTTTAAAGAAGCCAATTTCAGAAGAACGTTTGACATGAATACCACCACATAGTTCGATTGAATACTCTCCAACGGACACAACGCGTACAATATCGCCATATTTTTCACCAAATAATGCCATTGCACCCTTCGCTTTTGCTTCGTCAATGCCCATTTCTTCAATTACGACCTCTATATCATCCCACACTTTTTCATTGACAATACGTTCAATTTGCTGTAATTCCTCTTTTGTTACCTGCCCAAAATGGGAGAAGTCAAAACGTAAACGATCAGGTCCTACATATGAACCAGCTTGGTTAACGTGATCACCTAGCACATCTTTTAATGCGCGCTGCATAATATGTGTCGCTGTATGGTTTTTAATAATTAAATTGCGGTCATCACGATTGACAACAGCTGTGACTGCATCTTCCACATGCATTTCACCAGATTCAACGATTACAGTATGAAGTGGTTGTCCATTTGGTGCTTTTTGGACATCTTTAACAACTGCTGTAAAGCTATCATTGGAAATACTCCCACTATCAGCAATTTGCCCACCCATTTCAGCGTAAAATGGTGTTTTTGCTAACATGACAAGTGCTTCTTGACCTTCTGCAGCAACTTTTGCTACTTGACCATCCACAATTAGCGCTACAATTTCCGTATTTGCTGTTAATGTATCAAAGCCAACAAATTCACTAGCAACCGTTAAATTCGCTAATACTTCATTTTGGACTTGCATCGAATCGACATCTTGACGAGCAGCACGCGCACGTTCACGTTGTTCCTCCATTGCTACCTCAAAGCCTTCATGATCAACCTTCATGCCTACTTCTTCTGCATACTCCTCTGTTAATTCAATCGGGAAGCCATACGTATCATATAAACGGAAGGCATCTGCACCCGGAATATAATCATGGCCAGCAGCTTTTTGTGATTCAACTACCTCGTTCAAGATAGCAAGACCTCCGTCTAACGTTTCATGGAAGCGAATTTCTTCATTTTTAATGACACGTTGAATAAATTCGCATTTCTCTGTTACCTCTGGATAGAAGTCTTCCATAATTTTACCCACAGTTGGTACTAGTTCAAACATAAATGGTTTCTCAATACCAATTTGTTTCGCATAACGCACAGCACGGCGTAGTAAGCGGCGCAATACATAGCCACGACCTTCATTTGATGGAAGTGCGCCATCACCAATTGCAAATGCTACTGTACGAATATGGTCTGCAATCACTTTAAATGGTGTATTAATATCTTCCTCTGAGCCGAAGATTTCATGTAAATCTACCTCACTAGGACGTTTATATTTGCGGTTAGCAAATTCCTCGATTTTTTCAATAATCGGCATAAATAAATCAGTATCAAAATTTGTTGGTACATTTTGCACAACGGATACGATACGCTCTAAGCCCATACCTGTATCAATATTTTGCTTTGGTAGTGGTGTATACGTACCATCAGGATTGTGGTTAAATTGCGAGAACACTAAGTTCCAAACTTCAAGATAACGTTCATTTTCTCCTCCAGGATACATTTCTGGATCATTTTCATCCGAACCATATTCTTCGCCACGATCATAAAAAATCTCCGAGTTTGGACCAGATGGGCCCTCACCTATATCCCAGAAATTCCCTTCCAAACGAATTAAACGCTCTTCTGGAAGTCCAATTTCCTGATGCCAAACATCATAGGCTTCCTGGTCCTCAGGATGAATTGTAATAGATAATAGCTCTGGATCAAAGCCCATCCATTTTTTATCCGTTAAAAACTCCCAAGCGTAGTGAATGGCTTCTTTTTTGAAGTAATCACCAATCGAAAAGTTCCCTAGCATTTCAAAAAATGTATGGTGACGCGCTGTTTTCCCTACGTTTTCAATATCATTAGTACGAATCGATTTTTGGGCATTGGTAATACGTGGATTATCAGGAATCACACGTCCATCAAAATATGGCTTTAATGTAGCAACGCCTGAATTAATCCACAGTAATGATGGATCATTTATGGGCACAAGTGGTGCTGATGGCTCATGATGATGGCCTTTTTCTTTAAAAAACTCTAAATACATACGACGAATATCTGCTGCTTTCATGTAAAAAATTCCTCCTCAAATGTTTTGTAAAAATACGATAGACATGCAAAAAAGCCCTCATCCCAATAAAGGGACGAGGACTTGTAACAATCTCGCGGTACCACCCTAGTTGTAAGCATGCAAAAATACTTACCTCTCTAGCACTTGTAACGTCAGTGAACGGCAGGGATTAGCTGCACTCTGGAGTAGCTTTCCGTAGTTGCGATTGTGAGGATTTTTTCAGCCTAGAAATCCCTTTCTTCTACACGCACAAAAACGTACTTGTTCCATCATCGTTTTTACTATAGCTCTATCGAAAATTATAAAAAAAATAAGTTCTACTGTCAATCAGCATAATGATCATGAATTATCTATTCGTAGGCAATTAATCGCGGTTCAAAAAATCCTCTACTCGCTTCACTAAATGCCCTCTGTCGTAACTTTTGTACAGGATGCTCGATAAACGAATAGGATCACCAAAGAAAAAGCGTTCATACAATGTTTGCCTTGTACCAAAGCTACTCATTGTTAAATCCCAAGCTAAGCGGAATTTTTGAACACGTTCCTCCCCACCATCTTGAAATGATTGCAAGTAGTGTGCAAGGTCACCCTCATCCTTAGCAAATGCTTGTGCACTTGGGATGGACATTAAGCCACTCGCGCCAAGCAATTGAATAATTTCGGTAAAGGTCGGATAGACTTTCGGAAAAATTTGAATAGCGACCTGTAATGTGGCAAGATCTGGTCTCACAAAGCCAAATTGATCTCGCTGTGCCTCGATTTCTGATTTTAAGAGCAATGCCTTCATCGTTTCTAATGTCACGATAATATCGACTACTTTTTGTTGTACATGCTGGTAATCACCAATATGAATGGTGTCAATAATGGACTGTACAACCCCTAGCACAAATTCTGTTTTCGCAATTTGGCGAGAAAGCACTTGGTGTAGTGTGTACGCCTGAAAGCCGCTAACATTCATAAAATGATTTGCGACATCTACATTTTCATAATAAAAAACGCGTTCCCATGGGACAATCACATCATCAAAAACAACAATAGCATCCATTTCTTCAAAACGAGCACTTAATGGATGATCAAAGGTCGAGTCTCCTCCTACAAAGGATTGTCGACATAAAAACTTTAAACCTGCTGTATTACTCGGTATAGAAAAGCCAAAAGCCTTCCATTCATCATAGCCATTGGTTGATAATACAAGCAGTTCGTCTGTGATACCTCCTTGTGTGGCAAGCAATCTTGCCCCTTTTATTACTAACCCTTTACTTGTTTTTCCCACAATTTTCGCAGCAATGGTCACTTCCTCATCCTCAATATAATAGCGCTTGCGATTTACTTGAGGCTCTATAAAGGTATGTGTCATTGTTAAATCATGCTCACGGGCATCATCATAAAACTGTAGTAAATGCTCTGGAAAACAGTTTGGCTTATCTTTTAAAAAGTCTGATGCTGAAGCTAAGGCCATTAATGTTGTGTTCATATAATCAGGACTTCTTCCCATAAAGCCATGAGAGGATAAAGCCCATTCTTGCGCAGCATAACGCCTTTTCACAAGGTCCTCTGGCGTTATCACTTGAAGGAAGGACATCCCCACCCTCTCTTTACTAGTTGGGGATTCATAGGTCATTGTTTCAAGAAGCTCCTGTTGATGCTGTAAATCAAAGAGCTTCGCTTGACTCTGCATAACCCCTTTAAATGCAGGATGCTCTGACACCTTTCCTGTCACGATTTCCCCATCTAGCGAAATATACGTGTTTAAAGCATCAATACGATCAATATATTGCTGTCCCGTTCGAATTGGCACGCTATCACCCCTAAATACCTCTATGTTTTTGTACTCATGTAGTATATGAAGTATTCAAATAGTAGGTGACATACGACTTATGACAAAAACCCGATTAGCCACGGCTAATCGGGTTCACATTTAACATACTTTAGTCTTCTAAAAAATCATAAGGTGATACATGCTCCATCCCAATCAGTGGATGAATAGTAGGCGCGGTTTCTACGGTAAGCTTATAGTCACTGGATATTGACTCCTGACGATCCCCATCTGCTATAGAAACTGCCTCTACTTCTACTAGTTCTTCAGCTACCTCCATTGGATTTAATCGTGCACGTAAGGAGGTAAAACGTTGAAGATCATCTGTACGCTGTAGGCCATCTGCCAGCACCTCTGCCTCACCACATAAAATCAAGAAATTTTTTGCCCGTGTAATGCCTGTATATAACAGATTGCGGCGTAGCATTTTCGAGTAGCCTCTTACAACAGGCATAATCACAGTTTGGAATTCAGAGCCCTGTGACTTATGAATAGAGCAGCAATAGGCAAGGGTTAGCTGATTGAGATCACCACGCTGGTACGTTACCTCAATGCCGTCGAAGGATACAACTAGTAAATCCTGCTTTTCGATTGTTTCCTTCGCCTTAATAATACTAACAACTTCCCCCATGTCCCCATTAAAAACATTGCTTTCAGGCTGATTGACAAGCTGTAGCACTTTGTCTTTGATGCGATAAGTGGTATCGCCAAAAACGAGCTCTTTGCGTGTACCTGTATCATTAGGGTTAATCAGCTCTTGAATCATTTTGTTTAAATTGTCAATACCAGCTGGTCCTTTATACATAGGCGCAAGCACTTGAATATTGCGAATTTCTTGCCCTTTTGCAACAGCACTTTTGACCACCTGTGTAACGACATTTGCTACTTGATCGGCGGATGCTTTAATAAATGAACGATCCGTTGTTTTCATCGTTAAATTATTAGGAATCGTTCCTTTTTTTATTTGATGGGCTAGTTCGATAATCGTTGAACCTTCTGCTTGTCTATAAACATCTGTTAATTCAACCGTTGGCAGCTGTTTTGATGCCAATAAATCCTTAAGAACCTGTCCTGGACCTACTGGCGGAAGCTGATCTTGGTCGCCAACCAAAACTACCTGTACATCCTCATGTAAAGCCTTTAATAGTTGATGGGCAAGCCAGGTATCAACCATTGACATCTCATCCACAATAATGAGCTTCCCTGTCACCTCTCGCTCTGTTTCTTCCTCTTTTTCTTGCCCTGTAAAGCCGAGTAAACGATGGATGGTCATTGCAGGAAGCTCTGTTGATTCAGCCAAGCGTTTAGCAGCACGTCCTGTTGGGGCACAAAGAATAATAGGAAAAGGCTGTTCTTTTTGAGCATATTCCTTTGGATTTAATGATAACCCATGAAGCTGTGCATAGACTTCAACAATCCCACGTACAACCGTTGTTTTCCCAGTACCAGGTCCACCTGTTAAAATCATTACCGCTGAATTTAGAGCCTGCTCAATGGCATTCGCCTGTGTCTCTGCATAGGTGACATTCAGTCGCTCCTCTGTTTCACCAATTGCTTTGCGAATTTCATCCTTACTAAAATGCTCTGCCTTTCGATTCCGTTCAATAAGGGTCACTATTTTGGAGGCAATCCCTACCTCTGAAAAATACAGAGAGGGCAAATACAACCTTGTTTCCTCCCCACAAATCTTGCTTTCTTCTCGTAGCTCTATACATGCCTGTGAAATAGCCTCAAACGGAATTTCCTGCTGTTGACTTTGCTCCAGCATATCCTTGACAAGTGGTAAAACATGTTCTGCATCCAAATAAACATGACCATCCGATAAAGCCGCTGTATTTAATATATGCAAAATAGCTGCCTTAACACGGTCAGGATGATTGCCTGTCATCCCTAATTTCGCGCCCAGCTCATCTGCTCGAAAGAAGCCAATCCCTTCAATATCCTCAATAAGGCGATATGGATTTTCCATTAGTAGCTCTATTGCCTCTGTACGATAGGTTTGATAAATTTTCATACCAAGCTGTGGGCCAAACCCCCACTCATTCAGCTGAATCATTACACGCTCTAAGCCGAGATTTTGTTCGATGGTGCTACGAATAGTCTCTTTTTTATCTGCTGATAGGCGCGGTACAATATCTAATGCACTAGGGTCCTCCAAAATCAGCCTCAATGCATTCGCACCAAGCTTCTCAACAATCGTTTCGGCTGTTTTTTTACCAATCCCCACAAATAAATCGCTCGATAAATAATGAATAATTCCTTGTTCAGTTGCTGGTACTTCCTTCGCAAATGTTTCAATTTGAAATTGCACACCATACTTTGGATGCTGCTTTAAGTTACCTGTAAAACGGTATTGCTCATCCATTTGTAGTGGTGGAAAATAACCAACAACAATTATTTCTTTATCTTCATATTGCAAATTTGTTTCTTGAATTTTCACACGCACAATGGAATACATATTTTGTGCATTATGAAAGATGGAAACAATTGGACGTCCGAGTATAAAAAACTTATTAAGCTCAAATAAATCGAATTGGTCTGTCATGTTCGGGTTCGTCCTTTCGTATCATTGTCAATCCTTTTATTTTACCATAGCCTTTGCAAAATAGTGATATCAAAAATATTTTCGCTCTCTTATTCTTATATTATTTCGATAAATGACAATTCTCTGCTTTTATGATTCTTTCCATGCTATGATAGAATCAATGACATCTTGTGTGGCATCCACCAAGGCTTTATCTCGATACAGCAGTGGTTTACATCTCTACTGGCTCAAGATAAATAAGAATTTGTACGGAAGGATTGTGAAATGATTGGAATTTAGACCTTGCATTGATTTACACGACGGCAAAGTAAAGCAAATTGTTGGAAGTACACTAGGTTATACAGATCAAACAGTCGTTGAAAACTTTATTTCTAGTCATGATGCCAGTTACTATGCC
Source organism: Lysinibacillus macroides (assembly GCF_001281525.1). Classification (GTDB taxonomy): domain Bacteria; phylum Bacillota; class Bacilli; order Bacillales_A; family Planococcaceae; genus Lysinibacillus; species Lysinibacillus macroides. The sequence goes on from NZ_LGCI01000010.1 coordinate 608,205, forward strand.
CAAATGTTTGCGCATGATCAATTAACGGGCGGACATGTTATTATGCTCGGTCCAGGAAATGAGAAGGCTGCCTTAGCTGCTTTAGCCGCTTATCCTCAAGGCCTACAAATTGGTGGTGGCATTACGACTGACAATGCACAACAATATATTGACGCAGGTGCTTCACATGTAATTGTTACTTCCTTTATCTTTCATGATGGTCAACTAAATATAGCGCGTTTAAAGCAACTACAACAGCTCATTGGCAAGGAACATCTTGTGATTGATCTAAGCTGTAAAATGCGAGATGGTAAATGGTTCGTGATGACCGATAAATGGACAAAATTTAGTAATTTTGAGGTCAATGCTGAATCTATTGCTTATATCGAAAGCTTCTGTGATGAGCTGCTGATTCATGCGGTAGATGTAGAAGGGAAAAAGGGTGGGATGCAGGAAAGCTTAGTACGTGATTTAGCTGCTTGGACATCCATCCCCACAACCTATGCAGGCGGCGTTCGTTCATTGGAGGATTTAGCAAAGTTTAACGATTTAGCCAATGGAAGGCTTCATGTCACAATTGGTAGTGCCCTCTCTATTTTTGGTGGAGATCTACCGTATACAGATGTAGTAAAATATTGTAAAGAAGGCGGGATACTGTGAATCTTATCTACAAAGAATATGTTTTTCCTTTTCAAGAAACAAATTTAGAGCGTATTATTGATGGCAAATATTTTAAGGTCAATAAAAGAGATCACTCTCTTGCTATACAGATTCAGCTTGATAATGAGCAAATGCTGCTTGAGTTTTCTAAATCCTTAAAGGCAACGTGTGGCTTCCTGCGTGACCAAGAAACAGAGCCTTATATTGAAACATCTATTGATTTGCAAGTATTTGTCGATGAATTCAATAAACGTTATAACTTAAATGCTAAAATTATTGCTTAAAGCAAAGGGGTTCCCTTTGCTTTCTTTTTATTTAATGAAACCTTTTTCCCTTTATAACGGTTATATAGTAGGTCTCTTCTTATTGAAGAATACAAAAATATCCAATTATTAGCTAATTCATTGCGATTCATAACTTCTCTACATACAATAAGATTAACAAGGGATACACTTAGAAGAAAGGATGAATAACAAATGAAAACTGAACATGAGATAGCATCTTTCGCATCATTTCAAACAGAGCTAACTCGCTTCTTTTTAGCCTATAAATCGGCTTTACAGGAAGTGGAAACAAAAATTAATATTTTACAAGAAGAATTTAAGCTGATTCATGAATATAATCCAATCGAGCATGTTTCAACACGTATGAAATCGCCCAAAAGTATTTTAGCTAAAATCATGAAAAGAGGCATCCATCCATCACTTGAAGCCATTCGTGAAAATATTCGTGATATAGCAGGTGCTCGTATTACATGTTCCTTTGTAGAGGATATTTATAAAGTTAGTGCTATGCTACAGGCACAACATGATATTGAGATTGTAGAGATTAAAGACTATATTGCCAAGCCCAAGGAAAATGGTTATCAGAGTCTTCATCTTATTATAAAAGTACCAATTTTTATGTCTGATCGTATGGCTAAGGTTTACACAGAAATTCAAATTCGCACAATTGCTATGGATTTTTGGGCAAGCCTGGAGCATAAAATTTATTATAAATATAACAAGGAAGTGCCTGAGCATATTCGTATAGAATTAAAAGAAGCCGCTCTCCAGGCTGCTGAATTAGACCGCAAGATGGAACGACTGAATAAAGAAATTAATATTTTAAAGGAAAATGAGACTGAACCTCCATTACTAGATAGCCCCATAACATATCTAGCTAAATATTTAACACAGCTTCCGCCTCATCAATAATTAAAAATCCGCTTTACTTTCTGCAAGGAGAGCACGAGCCAAAGCGAGGCCTCGTGCTCTTGCTTTTCCTACAGCAGCTACACGGATTTTGCCTTTATCTACTTTCTTTAGATTTTGTGGCGATAAAGAAGGAGAAAATCAGGGCACAAATAGCAAAGGCGAAGGCTGTGATATAAACATAGCTTACACCACTCGCAATGGTTTCCTTTAAAAAGCTTACTTCTTCAGTGCGGAAACCGCCTTTTGCGAATTCGCCATTTAATTGAATTTCACCTTTTCCTAATGAAGCTATTTTTTCACTCGTTGCTAGGTTGAAAATCATGCCAAATAACGCTGCACCAACTGCCTGACTAAATGTGTTGGTAAAAGAATTTAAGCCAATGGATATACCAAGTTGCTTTGGATGAGCCACTTTTTGAATAGAAATCATTAGCATCGGCATAATAAAGCCCATGCCAAGCCCTATTAATGAGGAGCCAATATAAACGCTGTAATCACTAGAGCCTGCAGATAGTCGTGCCAGCAAAATCGTTCCTACTATTAATAAAACCGTGCCCATTTGAATAATGCGTTTATTCGTTAAACGTCCAATTAAATAACCAGCTGTAATGGAGTTCACCGTCCAAAAAACAGACATGGGTGTTAATAATAAGCCTGCCTGTGTAGCGTTTTTACCAAGAACACTTTGCGCAAATATCGGAATATACACTGTTACGCCAATTACAATAGACATCGCACTTAAGGTTAATGCATTAATCACCATAAGACGACCATTTTTAAACAATGTTAATGGAATAATGGGCTCCTCTGCTCGTAGCTCCACCCAAATAAAAATACTTAAAAAGATAACGGCCGTGCCAAACATGAGTAGTGACTGGCTCGATAACCAAGCCTGTGTTTTACTGTTATCAATAATGACATATAAGAGTGCCACCATACCAATAGTGAATAATGTCGCACCTAAATAATCAATTTTACGCTTCACTGCCTCTAACTGTTCCTGGTAATGCTTAACAATTAAATAAATTGAAGCTAAGCCAAATGGTACATTAATAAAGAAGATAAAGTGCCATGACACTTGGTCAACAATAAAGCCACCAAATAATGGACCGACAACGCCCGATACACCCCATACCATACTTAAATAGCTTTGTCCTTTAGCTCGTGCTTTTTCAGTCTTAAATAGCTCACCAACCATCGTTAATGTAATCGGTAAAATAGAGCCTGCCCCAATCCCTTGAATCGCACGAAAGACAATTAATTGCTCCATTGATTGGGCTAAACCACATAACATAGAGCCAATTAAAAAAATAATAATACCAATAATAATCATCCGCTTACGTCCAAATAAATCGGCTAGCTTACCAAAAATAATCGCTGCAATCGCAGAAGCTAATAAATAAGCAGAATAAATCCAGCTTATTAAGTCCACGCCTAATAAGTCAGCCGTAATACTTGGAATAGCGGTACTCACAATCGTTCCTTCAATTGCTGCTAATGCTGTTACAAGTAATAGTGCAATAAATACTTTATTCATGTTGTCACCTTTTCTTTTCCTTTCCTGCATGACATACCTTAACAAGTTTGAATCAAAAATAAAAGAGGAAAGAATAAATTTTATAAAAAATCGTGGCCCTTCACCATCATCAGAGTTAGCCTTCTACTTTTTTAATATATAAACAAAAAGCAGCAAGTTTATAACACTTGCTACTTTTATAAGCATGTATTAGTTAAAACGCTGGGCAATCATATCGTAAATATAACGTGCTTGGTCGTATTCAGGTTGTAGTGTAAAGGCTTGTTTTAAATGATACATTGCGTTCTCTGTTTGCTCTGTGGATACTGCATAAAGAACACCTAAATTATAGTGTGCATCTGCATTATTCCAATCCTGCTCAATTAATAAATCCAGCTCCCTCTTCCCTTCCTGAAACATTTCAAGTGCACATAGCACAATGGCGTAGGCTAAACGAATTTGTGTATCCTCAGGAGCAAGCTCTACTGCACGTTGTAAATAGGGCAGTGCTAATTTCGGATTTTCCATGCGCTCAAAGCATTTTCCCATCATGTAATAGACATCTGCACCCTCAATTTGATGTGTTAATGCTTGTTCATAAAGCTTTGCAGCCTCAGCATAGCGCTCCGCATTATAGTACAGATTAGCTAAGCCATAATAAGCAGTAGCTGCTGTTGCATCAACTGTAATCGCCTTTTGGAAGAAACGCTCTGCACGCTCAGTATCCTCTAATACAGCTAATAAATTTCCAAAATTAATATAGCCAATCGCATTATTAGGCTCTGCTTCTATCGCTTTTGTAAATAGTTGGGCAGCATCCTCATAGCGCTTGTCTTGAAATGCTTGAATACCCTGTTCATTATAATTCATTAATCTTCACCTCTATGTAGCGAAAGACTGCTCTTATAAAGCCAAAAGGCAGTAAAAGCAGTCTAAACGCAAATTATCCAACATATGTTAGTTTTTCATTACTTTTAAACACTTCATCAATTGTTCCGCCACCCATACACTCTTCTCCATTATAGAGCACAACAGCTTGTCCTGGTGTAATGGCACGAACAGGCTCTGCAAATGTAATATGTGCTCGACCATCTGGTAAAATTTCAACTTCTACTGGCGTATCTGTTTGACGATAACGGAATTTTGCTGTGCAAGAAAATTTCCCAGGCAATTTTTTTGTCGAAGTATAGTTCATTTTCACAGCCGTTAATGAGGTAGAATACGAATACTGATTGTCAAAACCTTGGCCAACAAGTAGCACATTACGGGCTAAATCTTTCCCTAGCACAAACCATGGCTCGCCGTCTCCACCAATACCAAGACCATGTCGTTGTCCAAGTGTATAGTACATTAAACCATCGTGTTGACCCATTTCAACCCCATCCATTGTCTCCATTTTACCAGGCTGTGCAGGTAAATATTGGCTCAGGAACTCCTTGAAATTTCGTTCTCCGATAAAGCAAATACCTGTTGAATCCTTTTTCTTAGCTGTTGCAAGACCTGCTTCTTCAGCAATTTTACGTACTTCTTTTTTCTCAATATCGCCAATTGGGAACATCACGTGTGCTAATTGCTCCTGTGATAGTTGGTTTAAAAAGTATGTTTGATCTTTGTTGTCATCGACACTGCGCAACATTTTTACCTCACCATCACCACTACGATCAATACGCGCATAGTGACCTGTCGCTAAATAATCTGCGCCAAGGCTCATCGCATGCTCTAAAAAGGCTTTAAATTTAATTTCTTTATTGCACATAACATCAGGATTTGGTGTACGTCCTGCCTTATATTCTTCTAAAAAGTATGAGAATACTTTATCCCAATATTGCTTTTCAAAGTTAACCGCATAGTATGGAATACCGATTTGATTACACACTTTTATCACATCATCATAATCTTCTGTTGCTGTACAAACCCCATTTTCATCTGTATCATCCCAATTTTTCATAAAAATCCCGATGACTTCATACCCTTGCTGTTTTAAGAGATATGCAGCCACCGAAGAATCTACCCCACCTGACATGCCAACGACAACACGAATTTGTGAGGGGTCACGTGTTTCTTTCATTGTGGTCACCTTTTCTTTTATCTAATTGCTATAATGCTTTACGATTATTTTTTAGCTAGTCTTTGCACAATTTTAGCTGTTTTTTCAGCTGCATCTTGAATATCTTTTTCCGTTAAATCCTGTCCAAAGCTAAAGCGAATGGAATTGCGTAGCTCCTCTGCCCCCTGACCAAACATCGCAACAAGCACATGTGATGGATCAATGGAACCTGCTGTACATGCTGAACCACTGGATGCACAAATACCAGCCATATCGAGATTCACTAAAAAGGATTCCACTTCCATCCCTTTAAAGCTAATATTTAAAATATGAGGCAATGCATGCTCCCTATCCCCATTTAGATGGAACATTAACTTTTCTTGTGCAAAAATATTAAGCATCATCTGCTTAAAGTGATTGTATAGTGAACGCTTTTCTTCACGCAACTTATTTGCCACTTGCACAGCAGTCGCAAAGCCAATAATGGCAGGAATATTTTCAGTACCTGCACGACGTTTCTTCTCTTGTGCGCCCCCTAATGCATAGCTTGCCAGAGGTGTTCCTGCCTTTTGATAAAGGAAGCCAATGCCTTTAGGACCATTCATTTTATGAGCAGTCACACTCAATAAATCTACCTGTAATGTGGCTACATCAATCGCCTCTAAACCATAAGCCTGCACTGCATCTGTATGGAATGTGGCTGTATGCTCACGCAATAGCTCCCCGATTTCAGCAATAGGCTGAAGGGTGCCAACCTCATTATTCCCATACATAATTGTCACTAAAATCGTATCTTCGCGCAGCGCTTTTTGTACTTCCTCCACTGCTACACGTCCCGTTTGATCTACTGGTAAATAAGTTACCTCAAAGCCATCACGCTCAAGCTTTTCACAAGTATGCAATACTGCATGATGCTCGATTTGTGTTGTAATGATATGTTTGCCTTCTTTAGCCCGAGCATAGGCAGTTCCTATAATCGCTGTATTATCAGCCTCTGTGCCACCACTTGTCAAGATAATTTCTCCTGATTTGGCCCCAATAGACTGAGCTAATACTTCACGAGCATCATCTAAATATTTCCGTGCCTCTCGACCAGCCCCATGAATACTTGATGCATTGCCAAATACTTGATGCATCGCTGTCGTCATCGCTGCTATTACTTGGTCATTCATTGGGGATGTAGCTGCATGATCGAGATAAATATGTGAATTCATATTGAAAACTCCTTTTGATAAAAAGCGCTGAAGCTATCGTGCTCATTGTAAATTTAATGCAAAGAATAAAGCTATGAGCAGCGCCTTGAACATTTTAAATATAGAACATATAGCCGTCAACAACATTCTCTTCTGTGTATTGTGCTAAATCTTCAATCGTTGTTGTATCTAACACATTTTTTACAGCATCACGAATGCGTAGCCATAGTTCTCGTTGTGGTGCTTCCTCATTTTCAATACCTTCTACTGGTTGAATTGGTCCCTCTAATACGCTAATCACATGTGCTGCAGAAATTTCACTAGGTGGATTCGCAAGCATATAACCACCATAAGCACCACGTACGCTTTTTACTAAGCCCGAGTTACGAAGCGGTGATACCAATTGCTCTAAATATGCCTCAGAAAGCTCCTTTTCAGCCGCAATTTTACGCAAAGGAATAGGACCTTCCCCGTAATGCTTTGCTAATTCAATCATAATTGTTAGCCCATAACGGCCCTTTGTTGAAATCTTCATTTTATCACCCTCAATTAGTCTAGTCAAAAATACTACCAACAGTATATCATAATCTCCTCTTGAATAACTCGGAAATACACTTCGAAGGATATGATATACTAATAAATGCCGTTTAGCTATCAACACGAATGTTTTATTTTCGCACAGAAGCATTTTATAATCGGCTGAAAGGAGGAATGATTATGCACAATGAACCACTTGCTTTTCGTATGCGTCCTTTAACCCTTGATGAAGTAGTAGGTCATCAGGATTTTATTGGACCTACTACAGCGCTTTATAAAATGATTCACAATGGACATGTACCTTCTATGCTCCTTTACGGGGAACCTGGCATCGGTAAAACATCGATTGCCAATGCGATAGCAGGTAGCTCAAAGCTCCCTTTCTTTGCTCTGAATGCAACGCGAGCAGGTAAAAAAGATGTTGAAGATATTGTACAGGAAGCTAGAATCTCAGGGAAAGTCCTTCTTTTTTTAGATGAAATTCACCGCTTCAATAAACTTCAGCAAGATACTTTACTACCCCATGTTGAAAATGGTTCGATTGTGTTAATTGGCGCCACAACAGAAAATCCTTATCATGATGTGAACCCCGCTATCCGTTCGCGCTGTGGAGAAATCTATCAACTTAAACGGTTAACAATAGAAAATATTATAGCGCTTATTCAAAAGGCCCTTGCTGATGACAAACGTGGGCTAGGTAAATATCATTTTGCCTTAACAGAGAAGCAAATCGAGTTGATTGCTGGAGCTGCGAATGGAGATGCACGAAAGGCATTGACTTTACTAGAATCCATTTATTATGCGAGTGACGAAGTGGATGGTCAAACCATTGCAGCAGATCATATTATTGAACACCTTAGTAGTCGGATTGGGGTTTATGGTGATAAGAAAGGCTCGCATTTTTATAACTTACTATCTGCATTGCAAAAATCTGTACGTGGCAGTGATACCAATGCTGCCCTATATTATTTAGCCCATTTATTAGAAATAGGTGACTTAGTCGCTGTTAGCAGACGTTTACTTGTGATGGCATACGAGGATATTGGTCTTGCCAACCCTGCTACTGGTCCTCATGTGTTAGCTGCGGTACAAGCAGCAGAGCGCTTAGGATTACCAGAGGCACGTATACCGCTTGCCAATGCCGTTATTGAAATGTGCCTTGCCTCAAAATCGAATTCAGCGATTGTAGCAATTGATGCAGCGATTGCAGCGATTCACGAAGGCAAAACAGGTGATATTCCTCATCATTTGCGAGATGCGCATTATGGGGGTGCAAAAGATTTAGGACATGTTGGCTATCAGTATCCACATCACACACCGATTGGCACGTTTGGTGGTTGGGTAGACCAGCAATACTTACCAGACGAACTTGTAGGAACAGAATTCTATCAACCTGTTATTGCTGGTGAGGAAAAACGTATGGCAGGCATCTACGAAAAGCTTAAATCCTTTCATCAACATAAAAAGTAACATCACTTAAAGAAAGTGATGTTACTTTTTATCAAAGAAACCGTTTATCCTGTAAAGCTTGGGTTATGTGTTGTGTAGCGGTCTTTATAAAATCGATTTAATGTCTCTGCTATATTGCGAAGTGATGGCAAAATTGCTGCTTCTCCACCTTCGTCACGTAGCTTACTATGCAAAAATGCAATTAATTTATACGATTGAGACAATAGACTTGTAAATTCTTGCGTATGTTCCCGCACTTCAAAGCGAATAGCTTTAACCGCTACAGCCTGTGCCACCTTTTGCTCTCTTGTCTCAAAACAGGGCTCTTGACGTACTTCATCATCGCTCACTCGATATAGTAATCTTAATGTGCTATAGACCTCTCGATTATCACGAAAACGTTCCTTCAGCCACTGCAACACAAATTGTAAAAGAATAACTGCATACATAAAGGAAAGGCATTCATCACCACGCGATTTTTTCGCTAAACGCTGGAAATACTCGGCTTGCGTCACTAGTTCAAATAAAATTAAGCGAATAGGATATAACATGGCGTGACCGCTATTAATATATAAATTTTCTCGATCTCTGTACATAGCCAGCCAAACATCCTTGACCAATGAAATGGATTTTCTTGTAGAGAGTGCTAATTGACATTGAATAAGCTGATGCTCAATCGTCGGTTGTAGTAGTCGTTGAAATAAAAGCTCATCTTCCTCACTCACAAGTAATAGTGGTTTTTCTAAATTTGCTATATCTATTTCTATACCGTTTACAAACATTGTCTAGCCTCCTTCACACTTAATCCGATAAATTACCTGTTTTTAACTATAATTCGACAAAAAATCATAAATACCTTTTGGCTTTTTACTTTTTACACCATAAAAAGAATCTATGAAGCTTCAGCAATCAAATTTTTCAACAGCAAAACGTGTAGAAAAATAAAATTTAATCTCAGAAGTCACATAGATTCTTATAGGCTACAGGCAAAAATAAATCGTCCTTTATTGGTTAAGCAAATGTTAATTCATGGTCAACAAACACTTTAAGCTGAAGAAGACATTGCTTCGTATCACCCTTTTGGGCAAGAACTTCATGGCGTATTGTTGCCACTTTTTCTTCATCCTCCATTACTTCCTTCAAAAGAGCAAAAATAGTTGTTACTAACTGGTCATTCTCTTCCTGATCAATATTTGGGAGCGAATAGGCTGCTACTTTTAATAACTGCTCCACTTGTTCAGGCGTTTTTTGCAAGGCATTGGATGAATAATACATTGATATAGCTAAAAAATAGCATAGCTTTGCATAGCAGTCGATAAACAAATGCCAATACGTATTCGCACTTGGTAACTCTCCTGCCTGCTTCTCAACATAGTCCTTATAAAAAGTTGTCGCTTGTTTATATAAAGGATTTAATTCTCTCATCGCTTTTGGATAATTATTAGAGGTATCCAAATAATCAAATACAATGGTATTCATTTTCTCTTGAAGTTTCACAATATCTAAATGGTCACGAATTACTTGAATTTCCATTTTTCCACTCTCCCATAGAATATTTGTTATTTAACGTCATGGCTATTCACTGAGTAGCTTTGCGCATCCAAAACAAATTGATCGATTATCCATCGGCATCACTCAAATTATAGCAATAAACTAAATAAATAAGGGTAGACATGAAAAAAATAAGACAATTTCGTGAATTAATAGCATTTTATATACATGAGGCGAACTATTTTGATAGAATTATATTCTTTGTACATAATCATCGAAAAGATCTAAATCCTTTGTTCGATCAATTATTTCTAAAATGCTCCCCTGTGCATATTTTTTTATACGTTGCTTTGGACTATAAAAATAAGCACAATTTTGGATGAGCCATTCACTAAGTGTTATATCACTAGCTGTTTGTTGATTTGTTAATATTCGTTTATGTCGAAGTATATCTGCCATTTGATAAAAGCCATCTGATAATTCATAGGCAGATACATCAAAGTTAAAAATAGGGCTGACAACCTGTCCAACATCGAAAATATGTATCGTTTGCTGTGCTTCATCTATCGCCAGCTCTACTGTACTAATTTCATCGAAAAGATTTAAGCCTTTATATTCCATTTGATAGATTTTCTCCATTTACAAATGCCCCCTTTTTACAATGCTTTTATTGTAGCATACAAAAAATAGCTGCCTAAAGATAGGAAAGGCAGCTATTTTTTCGACACGATTAACCTTGTACACGTGTAATTTTTATCTCTTTTAAAATCGTGTTCACAACCCAACTAGCAGCGATTAAACCTGCCACTGATGGCACAAAGGCGTTGGAAGAGGGCGGCATCTTTGCTTTACGAATCGCCGCATCAGGCTTCCCTACATGCTCAACAACATCTGGACGCACAACAATTGGACTTTCATCTGAAAATACAACTGTTACACCTTTATGAATCCCTTCTTTGCGTAGCTTTGTACGAATAATTTTCGCTAAAGGGTCTGTATGCGTTTTCGATATATCAGCAATTTGGAAGCGTGTAGGGTCCATTTTATTTGCTGCACCCATGCTAGAGATGATGGGAATATTACGCTTTAAACATTCTTTCATAATATGAATTTTATACATCACTGTATCACTAGCATCGATCACATAATCAATGCCCTGTGCAAAAAATTCCTCATATGTTTCCTCTGTATAAAACATATGCATATCAATGACTTCACATGCTGGGTTAATGTCAGCAATACGTTCTTTCATAATCGCTGATTTAGATTGGCCGATTGTAGAAAGATACGCTACTAATTGTCTATTAACATTCGTAATATCTACATTATCCTTATCCACTAAAATAATGCGACCAATGCCACTTCTTGCGCATGCTTCTGCAGCAAATGAGCCCACACCCCCTATACCAAGAACGGCTACTGTAGTATTTTTTAATTTCTCGAGACCCTCTGTTCCTATAGCGAGCTCGTTACGTGAAAACTGATGTAACATTCTGACACACTCTCCATCTATGAAATGTTATGATTAAACCTAGTTAGGCACTAAGATAAAGCAAGCCTATCTTACATTTTATCACGTTATTTATCAAGTAAAAATTTAAAAGGAGATAAATGGATTCGTGTTTACATCCATCTATCCCCTTTCAGCTTGTACGCTTTCCCTCTATTTTAAAAGGATTTTTAACATTCTTCCCCTATTTTCTTAGACACCATTAGCTCTGTCACAGTTTGCAATAACGTTTCAGCATCTGCTCCATCCACAGCAATTTCTACTATGCTACCTGGTGTTACCCCTAATGACATCACACCCATAATGGACTTTAGATTGACTGTCCTATTATTATGCGTTCAATCAACATTACTTTCAAACGGCGTTACAGCAGCCACAAGCAATGCCGCAGGTCTTGCATGAACTCCCTCTGATGTAGTAATTTTGTACATTCTTTTCATTCATAATGTCTCCATTGTCATGTGAATTTGATGCGATGCTGATAACTTGCCATCATTGTCTCATTATGCGAGCCATCTGTGTCCACATTATTACTAGTAAAAATAGGTAATGTTGTTGAAGTTGTCGCGATTTTCTCAATAACTTCACTAAACAGTGCATTTAAGAGGAGTGACCCAATCACCGTTGAGGCTGGCGCATATTGCAGATTATATCTATGTAATATACCATCACCAATTGGGATATGTGTATTGATCACAAGATCGACTACCTCTTCTAGTCGTTGTCCGCTATGATGACGTGTTGGCTGCTCTCTATAGGCCAGCGACTGGAGAGATAGCACAAATACCCCTGCATCCTTTGCAAGCAATGCCGCATCGATAGGGGCTGCATTTCTGCCAGAGGTTGAAATCACTAAACACACATCATTTTCATGAAAGTCAAATTGTTCCCTATACCGTTCAATAATGGTTGGGTCCTGTTCATTTTTAGATGAGGTTAATGCTCCCGCTTGCAATGTTAAAGGTTCAATAAAAATCGGACGTACAGGCACTAAACCTCCTGCACGATAAAATGCCTCCTGTGCTAACAGATAAGAATGCCCACAGCCAAATAATTGAAGAATGCCTCCCTTTTGCAGACGGTGTGCAATAATTTGAGCCGCTTCATGAAGACAAGCTGCCTCCTGCTTCTTGACAATCTGGATTAACTTTTCAATTTCAGAAAAATATGCATGCATCTTATCACCTTTTAATTTCACTTGTAAATTTATAGCGATCTGCTCGATACGTACTACGCACAAGCTCAAAAGGCTTACCATCCGATAAATAGCTTGTACGCTTAATAATTAACACAGGCGCTGTTTGATGAATCTGTAATAGCTTACTATCCTCTTTAGAGACAATCGCCGCCTCCATTTGTTGAATGGCATTCCCAATCCTTTGATGAGATGTTGTTTCAATTAATGCATAAAGTGAACCCATTAATTGCTGCTCATCTAGCTCTGGATATATTTTGACAGGAATATACGTTCTTTCAATAGCCATCGGTTGTGCATCCGCATTTCTAATTCGCACGACAAAAAATACCTCTTCTTCAGGTGATATCATTAAGTCTCTTGCGATATCCACTGGCGGGGTTATTTTTTCAAAACGCAATACTTGGCTACTTGGCTCCAGACCTCTTGCACGCATATCCTCTGTAAAGCTTGTTAGCCCTTGTAAAGGTTGCTCTAATTTAGGATTCGCTACATAGGTACCTTTTCCTTTTTCTCGGTACAATAAACCACTATTCACAAGGTTCGTAATCGCTTGGCGAACAGTCATTCTACTTACATTAAATTGTAGGGATAGCTCTCGTTCTGAAGGAATGGTTTCACCAATTCTGTATTCTTCTAAATCAATTCGTTGTTTAATAATCTCTTCTATTTGTATATAAATAGGTATAGGAGAATTCTTCTCTACCAACACTTGCACCATCCTTATTGCCCTGTATGTCATATCTGATACCCTGTTATTTCCACGGAACATGTCGATCCATTATTCTTTTAATTTTGTTTAACGCTTTATAATTAGCGCGCTAAAACGCTATGAAACAAGTATTCTTTCTCTATTCCAATTATAGGTTACTTTCATAAAAATAAAAAGGAATCCCCATATATTCTTAACATTTTTCTACTAGGTTAGCGAATGGTTTTCAAAGAAGCATAAAAAAGGAGCTTGAACATAGCTCCTTTTACATTGTATGTATAGGACGAATCCCGATTGTGCCGTAATGCCAAGAAACATTTGTTTTGAACCCGCAATTTGCAGGTGGGTGCCCGCTTTATCGTCTTAAACGTCCCCATGCACTGGGGCATGTTTGCCACCATAAAATATAGGCTCCCAATTTAATAATGTTCGGTCAAAACTGTGAAGTAGTGTTAGCAGTTAGACAAACACATCAGGATTCGTATTACAGTTATCATAACATCTCTTTTCTGATAATTCAAACGATTTTCTCTAATAAGCTCTCTTTTTTTAAAAAACACAAAAAATACCTAGATTCCCAACAATTTTTGCTAGAAAATCCAGGTATTTTGTAATAACGCTTATTTTTTAAATGATTTGATAGCTAAGCTTAATTCGCTTAATTGGTCAGGTGATACTTCACTTGGCGCTTCTGTCAGTAAGCAGCTAGCACTAGCTGTTTTCGGGAATGCAATCGTATCGCGTAAATTCGTACGTCCTGCTAATAGCATAACGAAGCGATCGAGACCAAAGGCAAGACCAGCATGTGGCGGCACGCCATATTCAAATGCTTCTAATAAAAAGCCAAATTGGGCTTGTGCTTCTTCGTCTGAGAAGCCAAGTAATTCAAACATTTTCTCTTGTAGGTCACGTTCGTAAATACGTAATGAACCACCACCAAGTTCGTAGCCGTTTAAAACGATATCATATGCTTGTGCCCGTACTGCTGCAGGGTCTGTGTCCATTAATGCTATATCTTCATCAAACGGACGTGTGAATGGATGGTGTGCTGCATAGTAGCGTCCATCTTCCTCAGAGTATTCGAATAATGGCCAGTCAGTAATCCAAAGGAAGGCAAATTGTGATTCATCGATTAGGTTTAAATCTTGTCCTAATTTCGTACGTAGTGCCCCTAAGGAAGCGGCTACAACGGACGCTTTATCCGCTACAAACACTAGAATATCGCCAACTTCTGCTCCCATGCGTTCGATCAAAGCTGCTGCTAGCGCTTCATCAAAGAATTTTGCGATCGGGCCATTTAACCCTTCTTCTGTCACCTTTAACCAAGCAAGACCTTTTGCGCCGTAAATACCCACAAATTTTGTTAACTCGTCCATATCTTTACGAGAATAGTTGTCAGCTGCACCTTTAATATTGATACTTTTTACTTGTTTCCCTTGTGCAACCGTATCGGCAAATACTTTGAAGTTACAGCCTTCAAAAATATCATTTAATGCCACTAGTTCTAAGCCAAAGCGTACGTCTGGCTTATCTGAACCATAACGATCCATTGCTTCTTGGTACTTCATGCGTTGAAATGGTGCAGGGATATCGATGCCTTTTACCTCTTTCATAACCGCTTGGATTAAGCGCTCGTTCATTTCTAATACTTCTTCCTGTGTTAAGAAGCTTGTTTCAATATCCACCTGTGTAAACTCTGGCTGACGATCTGCACGTAAGTCCTCATCACGGAAGCAGCGCGCAATTTGGAAGTACTTTTCAAAGCCAGCAACCATTAATAATTGTTTAAATAATTGAGGGGATTGTGGTAATGCATAAAATTCACCCTCATGGACACGTGATGGCACTAAATAGTCACGCGCACCCTCTGGTGTTGATTTTGTTAAAATTGGCGTTTCTACTTCTAAAAAGCCCTCATGTTGCAGGAAGTTTCGAATTGTGCGTGTAACATCCGAACGCATTTTAAATGTATCAAACATCACTGGACGACGCAGATCAAGATAACGATATTTTAAACGTAGATCTTCTGATACATCCGTACGATCCTCAATTTGGAATGGCGTTGTTTTTGCTGTATTAATCACAACTAATTTTGTTGCCTCAACCTCAATTTTTCCGTTTGGAACATTTGGATTAATTTGGTCCTCAGCACGAAGGAGCACTGTTCCCTCGACTTCAATCACATATTCATTACGCACCTTATCTGCTAATGCATGGGCTTCTGCAACATCAGGACTAAAAACGACCTGTGTAATACCCGTACGATCACGTAAATCAATAAAAATCAAACCACCAAGGTCACGACGACGCTGTACCCATCCTTTTAATACGACTTTTTCACCTTGTAACGCTTCTGATAGCTCGTTACTAGCATGTGTTCTTGTAGCCATGTTTATATTCCTCCAAAATATCTTTCATTCTGTTTTTTATGATTGTTGCAATAAATAGTTCACTAATTCTGAAAACGCCACTTTGTGCTGCTCTCCAGATTCCATATGCTTCACTGCCGCTGCTTGCTCTTCAAGCTCTGTTTCACCAAGAACAATTGTATATTTTGCTCCCAGACGATCCGCTGATTTCATTTGTGCCTTCATTTTACGATCTAAATAATCCATCTCTGTTGCCAGACCCTTTGCACGGAATGTGCTTGTCAATTCTACAGCCTTCTGCTTCGCCTCATCACCCATTGCAATAAGATAAACATCTAGTCCTGATGCTGTATCTAATTCAACACCCTCTGCTTCAAGTGCTAATAGCAGACGTTCGATGCTTAAGGCAAAACCAATCCCTGGTACATCTGGACCACCAATTTCTTGCACTAAACCATTATAGCGTCCCCCACCACAAAGCGTCGTAATCGCACCGAAGCCAGACGCTGTGGACATAATTTCAAATGTCGTATGATTATAATAATCAAGGCCTCTTACAAGATTTGGATCAACCTCATATGTAATGCCAAGTGTATCTAAATACGTTTTCACTTGAGCAAAATACGTAGCTGATTCTTCAGTAAGGAAATCGGTTAATGCTGGAGCTGTTTGCATTAATGGATGCTCACGGTCCACCTTACAATCTAAAATACGTAATGGATTTTTTTGCAAACGATTTTGGCAATCTGTGCAGAACTCATGAATATGTGGCTCAAAATGTTGTAATAGAGCTGTGCGGTGTGTATCACGCGTAACTTTATCACCAAGCGAATTGATCACTAATTTTAAATCCTTTAAGCCCGTTGATTCATAAATATCCATCGCAAGAGCGATGACTTCTGCATCAATCGCAGGATCTGCTGAACCAATAGCTTCTACACCAAATTGAACAAATTGGCGATAACGTCCAGCTTGTTGACGCTCATAGCGGAACATAGGTCCTAAATAAGAAAGTTTAACAGGCTGGTCTGGAGCACCAAACATTTTATGTTCGACATAAGCACGTACAACACCAGCCGTATTTTCAGGTCGTAATGTTAATGAACGGCCGCCACGATCCTCGAATGTATACATTTCTTTTTGCACAACATCTGTTGTTTCACCAACACCACGTGCAAATAACTCCGTTTGCTCAAAAATTGGTGTACGGATTTCGTTATAGCGATAAACACGACAAATATCACGAATAATCGCTTCAACCTTTTGCCATTTCTCCGATTGACCTGGCAAAATATCTTGTGTCCCTCGTGGCACTTTAAAACTCATGTAATTCCCTCCTATATAGATTGCTTATGATGCAGCAGGGGTTCCTTGGAATTAAGCAACTCTTTACTACTTTTGAGCGAGCTTCCTCTTGGATTGAGCGGTTCTCCACTGCTTTTGAGCAAATTCTCCCTTGAATTGAGCGGTTTTCCATTGCCTTTGAGCGTACTCTCCTCCAAATTGAGCAAATCAAAAAAGCTCTCGTCCCTTGCACTATTGCAAGGGACGAGAGCTAATAAGCTTCCGCGGTTCCACCCTAGTTGACACAAATAATAGCATGTGTCCTCCTCGTAATCGGATAACGGCCGATTCCGTTTTTTCCTACTAAGCCGTACTTTTCAGAAAAAAGCCTCTCAAGTGTTGTTCGCATTATACATTTTTGTAGGAAAGATTGCAGCCTAAGTCTTTCCCTCTCTTTTCCAATAGAGGTATACGCTACTTGCTTGGTCATAAGCGATTAATCATTTTTCGATTACCCTTTATGTTAGTCACTAGGCTGGCCAATGTCAACCATTTTTGTATTTTTCATAAAACAGCTACGAAAATAACAATTTCCATTACCTTTTTACCACGAATTCTTTTACTCAAGCATGATAAAATAACACTAGGAATAGGAGGAATCTGATGAGGAAAAAAATTTTACATAGTATTATTATTTTCATACTAATGGTAACGATTGTGTTTCCAAATAAGAGCTATATGCAAAGTGCATTTGCTGATACTAGCGATCTGAAAGTAGCTGGTACGATTCTTCATTTACGCGAGGGACCTGGATTGTCCTACCCTATTATTACGACATTGGAAGAAGGTGATCCCTTAACCTCTATTGGTCGTGAGGGTGATTGGATTCAAGTAAAAGCTGGAAATTATGAAGGATGGGTTGCCTCCTGGCTAACAACTTCTACAGATGCTACACAACGCATTGATAAAACGGTTATCTCACAGGTTGATCGTTTAAATATTCGAACAGAGCCAGATATCTCTTCAGCTGTTCTTGGTCAGCTTTCTACAGGTAATCAAGCAAATCTCCTAAAAGAAAATGACGCATGGGCTAAAATTGATTGGAATGGGCTAACTGGCTGGGTTTCCAAAGATTATGTAACCATTAACGACAGTCCTGAAAAAGAACAAAAGCCAGACTCAAAAGAAAATACTGTGGAAGTATCAACACCAACTGTTAACAAAGATACCACCTTTACGATTTTAGTGGACACGCTGAATGTGCGTAAAAAACCAGACTTAAATGCAAAAAAAGTTGGCACTGCGACAAAAGGTCAAGCCTTTAAAGTACTTGCACATGAGCATAATTGGGTACAAATTCAGTACAACAACAAAAAAACAGGATGGGTCTATAGCTTTTATGGCACATTTTCAAATAAGGTCAAGAGTACATCTAAAACCTCCTCCTCCAAGGATTTGGAGTCAGTCACAATCATTTATAATGGGACAAACTTACGAACGGATGCCTCGACAGCAGCTGATGTGTTGGAACGTGTAGAAGCAGGTAAAACGTATCCAATTGTAGGTGTTAAAAATGAGTTCTACGAAATACAATTAGACAATGGCACTGCCTTTGTTGCCAATTGGGTTGTAACAACAAGTGCCAATAAAGCAACCGCCTCCCAAAAAGAACAGGCGGAGCCTCGTAAAAATGGCACACTTAATGGCTTAACCATTGTGGTGGATGCTGGTCATGGTGGAAATGACCACGGTACAACAAGTCAACGAGGCACAGAGGAAAAGGACATTACCTTAAAAACAGCTACACTTCTTGCTTCCAAGTTAAGTGCTGCTGGTGCAAATGTTGTGATGACGAGGGAATCTGACGAATATGTGGCACTGCGGAAACGTGTATCCATTGCCCATCAATATGAAGCAGATGCCTTTATTAGTCTTCATTATGATGCAACTGACGATAGCTCTATTAATGGTTTTACCTCCTATTATATGAATAGCAACCAAAAAGGGCTTGCAGAGGCGATTCACGGAGGACTTGCTAGTAAGCTTGATTTAAGGGATCGTGGCACACAGCAAGGGAATTTTTTAGTGCTACGTGAAAATCGACAAAAAGCTGTACTCGTTGAATTAGGCTTTTTAAGCAATTCCAGCGAGGAACGAGTTATTACAACTGCTAAATTCCGTGAGCAAGCGACACTTGGCATTTATCAGGGGATTCTAAATTACTTTGATCATGAAGAATAATTAACAGAGGATGCCCAATCACTTAAAAAGCAAAATTTTAGATAATAGCATTCTCTGAAAAAAGGGGAATTTTAACACTTATTTTGTTGCTGTCGCTTCGCTTTCGCACAGAAAAAAAGAAGTGTTGCTGTCGCTTCGCTTTCGCACAGAAAAAAAGAAGTGTTGCTGTCGCTTCGCTTTCGCACAGAAAAAAAGAAGTGTTGCTGTCGCTTCGCTTTCGCACAGAAAAAAAGAAGTGTTGCTGTCGCTTCGCTTTCGCACAGAAAAAAAGAAGTGTTGCTGTCGCTTCGCTTTCGCACAGAAAAAAAGAAGTGTTGCTGTCGCTTCGCTTTCGCACAGAAAAAAAGAAGTGTTGCTGTCGCTTCGCTTTCGCACAGAAAAAAAGAAGTGTTGCTGTCGCTTCGCTTTCGCACAGAAAAAAAGAAGTGTTGCTGTCGCTTCGCTTTCGCACAGAAAAAAGAAGTGTTGCTATCGTGCTGTCGCACAGGAAAGGGGCGTTCAAATAGCTTTTGAACGCCCCTTTTTTCTATGAAATTCCTAATGCTACTGCAACAACTAACGCAATACATGCGATAATGGCCCAGCCCAAAATCATTTTCCAAACAAATTTTATCCACTTTTCATAAGGGATACCTGCGACAGCTAAATAAGCCATCAATGCAGATGAAGTAGGAATAATAGAATTTGTTAACGAATCTCCATACTGAAAGGCTAAGACAGCCACTTGTCGCTCTAACCCTAATAGATCTGTAATCGGAATCATAATCGGCATTGTCGCCGCTGCTTGTCCACTACCCGATGAAATAAATAAATTTAAGATTGCTTGAATAACTAACATACCAATTGCGCTAATTGCATGTGGTAAATGACCAATTGTTTCTGACGCCGCATAGACAATTGTATCAATAATTTTTCCTTGCTCTAATACAACCGTAATAGCACGTGCAAATCCAACAATTAACGCGCCAAATGTAACAGCCTTTGCCCCCTCAATAAAGGAATCAAAAATAGTTCCAGGCTTTAAACCACCAATCAGCCCAGCAATTAATCCCATTATTAAAAATGATGCTGTTAATTGTGTTAAAAACCAGCCCCAATTAAATACACCATAAATATTAAAGCCGATTCCACAAGCCATTACAAGAAATACTAGTTTATGTTTTCCTGTTAATAAAGGCATTTCAATCGCAGTTACATTTGATTTAGCCTTTTGCTCAATATCATAAATAACACTAGCCTGTGGGTTCTTTTTTACCTTAAAAGCATAGCGAGATACATAGAAAATAGCGAAGGCTAATACAAAAATATACACAACGGCGCGGAAGCCAATTCCTGAAAATAACGGTACATCTGCTAATGATTGTGCCACACCCACTGTAAAGGGATTTAACATTCCGCCAAAGAACCCACTGGCAGCACCAAGTGTGATCATGGCAGTCCCTGTAACAGCATCAAAGCCCATAGCACGAGCAATTGCGACACCAATTGGTACGAAAATAATCGTTTCCTCAGCCATTCCCATCGTAAAGCCACCAACAGAAAATAGAATCATTGATAAAGGGATTAATAACTTTTCTCTACCCTCTAAAGCTTTTACACCTTTATAGACACCCGCTTCAATGGCACCTGTGGAACGAATAATCCCAAATACACCACTTACTAAGAAAATATAGAAATAATTTGAGCTCCTTTTTCAAGCCCCATTGGAATCGCTGTAAACATTTCGAAAAATGATACAGGATCACTTTCAATCTGATGGTAGCTACCATCGACAACGAGCATGCGCCCTTCTTCATCCTCTACACGCTCAAACTCACCTGCTGGAATAATATAGCTCGCAATACCTGCTAGAAAAATAATAGCAAAAATAATCGTATAGGTATGTGGTACCTTCAACCAGCTTCTCTTCTTTACCACTTGTTTTTCTTCCATTCTTTCACCAACTTTACTTGATATAGACATTAGCATCTAACCACTTATTATTGTCCCTCCTTTTTCTTATGTCGTTAATAGAAAATAAATATACAGTAGTTTAAATTTATTGCAAAGTATTAATTTTCTATTATTTCGAAAATCCCGCTTTAGAAAATTTTCTTCGCCATCTTCGTTGCATCCGTAAAAAAAGAACCTTTGATCACTAAGGATTAAAAGGTTCATAGCCACTTATTTTTTGCTTGCGTCCAATGTCACCCAGACAATTTCCTCCATGGAAATAAAGAATGGAGTTCGACTTCTAGCTAAGACAATATGGTCAGGTAATATAGATATTAAAACACCTTGCTGAATATTTTTCTCCGTTTGCACAACAATCGCTTGACCAATCATCATTTTAAGCGTTTCGTATAAATACGGATTTGATATACTTTCCATCTGCGTCATATTTAAGACACTCCTTCCTACAAAACTAACCATACTCTTTAGTATATGAAGGAATGATAGGAAATGTACCATTATTTTGATTCTAATAATATTGTCACTGGACCATCATTGATGAGTGCAACCTCCATCATTGCACCAAAAATACCTGTCTCCACCTGTAAACCATACTCACGTAATGTTTGATTAAAGGCTTCCCACAGTGGTTTTGCCACTTCTGGTCTTGCTGCACCTGTAAAGCTTGGTCGATTCCCCTTTTTGACATCCCCATATAACGTAAATTGTGAAACAGATAAAATAGCGCCCCCATGCTCTAAAATAGAATGATTCATTTTCCCTTCAGCATCTTCCCAAAGGCGTAAATTTGCTACTTTTCTGGCTAAATAGGCGATATCCTCCTGTGTATCCTCTTGTGTGATGCCCACTAAAAGTACATAGCCTTGATCAATCGCTCCTGTCACAGCTCCATCCACTGTTACAGAAGCAGCCTTACTACGCTGTAATACTATTTTCATGCATTCAAGCTCCAATCCCATCTATGTTGCTTGCGATTAATTGATCACTCGCTGGACCGAATAAATATCGGGTGTTTGCTTAATCCGTTCAACAACTTTATGCAAATGCGAAATATTTGAAATAGATATTGTTAAATGAATTGTAGCGATCTTATCATGGTCGGCACGCCCACTTACCGCTAAAATATTTGTTTTCGTTTCGCTGACAATTTGCATGACCTCGTTTAAAATACCTGGTCGATCAAATGCCGACACTTCAATATCAACAGGGTATTCTTTTTTCTCAGGCGTCACGCCATGCTCCCATTCCACTGCGATTAAACGTTCCTGCTCATCCTCGACTTGAATATTTGGACAGTCGGCACGGTGCACAGAGACACCTCTCCCCTTTGTAATAAAGCCAACAATCTCATCGCCAGGCACAGGCGTACAGCAGCGTGAAAGCCGAATCAGCATATTATCGATGCCTTTGACAATCACACCTGATTCTGTACGTTTTTGTGGAACCGGATTTTTCATTTTTTGTTCGATTTTCTCTAGGGCTTCTTCCTGCTCACGCTCTTTACGACGTTTTTCTGCTAAACGATTCACGACTTGCTGTGCCGTAATACCATTCATACCAACTGCCGCATACAAATCCTCTTCATTTGTATAGTTAAATTTATCACAAACACGCTTTAAATTATCTGCTGACATCGTTTCTTTTACATCAAAATCTTGTGCGCGAATTTCTTTTTCAATCATGTCTTTTCCTTTGACAATATTTTCTTCGCGCAGATGACGTTTAAAGAATTGTTTTATTTTATTTTTTGCCTGTGAGGATTGAGCGATCTTCAACCAATCACGGCTTGGTCCAAAGGATTGCTTAGATGTTAAAATCTCAATAATATCGCCTGTTTTTAATGGCGTATCAAGCGGCACCATTTTACTGTTGACCTTCGCACCAATTGTACGATTGCCAACTTCTGAATGGACACGATAAGCAAAGTCAATCGGGACAGAGCCTGCTGGTAGCTCAATGACATCCCCTTCAGGTGTAAAGACATAAACCATATCAGAGAATAAATCAAATTTTAAAGATTCCATAAATTCTTCAGCATTGGATGATTCATTTTGGAATTCTAAAATTTCACGGAACCATGTTAATTTTTGATCAACATTTTGTTTTTGGTGATCAACCTTTCTACCCTCTTTATATGCCCAGTGCGCCGCGATCCCATACTCAGCAATTTTGTGCATTTCCTTCGTACGAATTTGTACCTCTAATGGATCACCATAAGGTCCAATGACGGTTGTATGCAAGGATTGATACAGGTTTTGCTTAGGCATCGCTATATAGTCTTTAAAGCGACCTGGCATTGGCTTCCACAACGTATGAACAATGCCTAAAACGGCATAGCAATCTTTAATGCTATCGACAAGAACACGAATGGCTAATAAATCATAAATCTCATTAAACTGCTTTTTTTGCAGGACCATTTTGCGATAAATACTATAAATATGCTTGGGGCGACCATACACATCTGCATCAATTTCTACTTCTGCCAGTTGTGACTTCATCTCAGCCATAACATTTTCTAAATAAGCCTCACGTTCTTCCCGCTTTTTCTTCATCAAACTAACAATACGGTAATATTGCTGTGGATTTAAATAGCGAAGTGCTGTATCTTCCAGCTCCCATTTGACAGCTGAAATTCCAAGACGATGTGCAAGTGGTGCAAAGATTTCTAGTGTTTCTTTCGAAATACGTCGTTGTTTTTCAGCAGGTAAATGCTTTAATGTACGCATATTATGGAGACGGTCTGCTAGCTTAATTAAAATAACGCGGATATCCTGTGCCATCGCTACAAACATTTTTCGATGATTTTCCGCCTGCTGGGCCTCTTTTGATAAATATTTAATTTTCCCTAATTTTGTTACACCATCAACAAGTACTGCTACTTCTTCACCAAATTCCCGTACCAAATCATCCCGCGTAACATCCGTATCTTCGACAACATCATGTAAAAAACCTGCTGCCACAGTTGCTGGGTCCATTTGTAATTCAGCGAGAATACCTGCTACTTGTACTGGGTGAATAATATACGGTTCACCAGAGCTACGGAATTGCTCAATATGGGCATCCCTTGCTAATTCATATGCTTTTTTCACGAATGCGACATTTTCATCATTCATGTAGGATTTGACTAACTCAAAAACGTCCTCAGGAGTCAAAATTTGCTCTTTCGCCATAACATGTCCACCTTGCTCGTCAAATTTTTCAGATTAGATATAAAGTTAATTGTATAAAACATTATAGTCGATTGTAAAGAGACTGTATCATTTAGTTGCGTTAATCTCGTGAACAGTTTGAAAAATAGAAAAAATATTCTTCTTTTTAATAAAAAAGACCCTCTGCGACTTCACGTCACAAAGAGTCCTTGTTTCGACAAATGGATTAATGTAATTGATTGTAAGCTACAGCAATTTTCGCGCCCACTACTGCATTGTTTTTCACTAATGCAATATTCGCATCGAGACTTTTACCTTCTGTTAATTCTTTCACTTTGCCAAGTAAAAATGGTGTAACGTTTTTACCTTGAATACCATTTTCTTCAGCTTCTGTTAAAGCTTTTTCAATAATGTTTGTAATAAAGGCATGTTCTAGTGCATCCGCTTCTGGAATTGGGTTTGCGATCACAGCGCCACCTTTTAAGCCTAATTGCCATTTCGAACGTAGCATTTCCGCCACTTCCTCTGGTGTATCAAGCTGGAAGTTGACATTGAAGCCACTTTGACGTGTATAGAATGCTGGTAATTCAGCCGTACCATAGCCAGCTACTGGTACACCTTTTGTTTCAAGGTATTCTAATGTAAGACCGATGTCTAAAATAGATTTTGCACCCGCACAGATAACGGCAACATTTGTTTGTGCTAATTCTTCTAAATCAGCAGAGACATCCATTGTTGTTTCCGCACCACGGTGTACACCACCAATACCACCTGTAACAAAGATTTCAATACCTGCAAGCTCTGCACAGATCATTGTCGCTGCAACTGTTGTAGCACCTAATTTTTTTGTTGCTAGTAAGTAGCCTAAATCACGACGAGAAGCTTTTGCTACATCCTCCGCATTTCCAAACATTTCAAGCTCTTCATCTGATAAACCAATTTTAATTTTGCCATCAATTAATGCAATGGTTGCTGGGACTGCACCATGATCTCGAATAATTTGTTCAACTTCACGCGCAGTTTGCACATTTTGAGGGTATGGCATACCGTGTGAAATAATTGTTGATTCTAATGCAACAATTGGTAGACCTTTTTCTTGTCCTGCTTTTACTTCTTCTGATAATACGATGAATTCTTTCATGTTGTTATTCCTCCATTTCATTTTTCAACAAATCCACTGATAATTCAGGTCTTACTGTATAAGGAGATGCCAATGTATTTTTTGCATTGGTTAATCCAGCATCAATACATGTCTCAAAAGCTTGTCCAGTCAGCCAGCTGTGAATGACAGCGCTGACAAAGGCATCTCCTGCTCCTGTCACATCTTCAATTTTGTCAATCACTTTTGCAGCAAAATGACCAGGTGCAATCGTTGTAGATGCTGCATATACGCCCTTGCTGCCAGCCGTGATAATGACATGCTCCGCACCTAGTTGTAGAAGCTGTTGTAAAGCTTTTTCATAATGGGTAGCGTTTTCAATTTTATGTCCAACAATCGTTTCCGCTTCATCTGTGTTACAAATAAACCAAGTTACGCCTTGTAATGTTTCAGGTAGTCGATTCATTTTTGGCGAGGATACGGGCACAATAACAAGTGGAGTAGCACGTGCAATGGCTACCTGCTGGATATACGCCACTGTTTCTTTTGGACAGTTTAAATCCAAAATAAAGCAGCCTGCGTTCACAAGCATTGTTTCATGTTTCTTCAACAAGCTAGGTAACAGAAGGTCATAAACCTCCATATTCGCTACAGCTAGTGCTAGTTCACCCTGTTCATCCATAATGGCAGTATAAGAACCCGTAGAAGCCTCTGCTAGCTGCTCTACATAACGTAGATTCATAAAGGATTCCGAAGCTTCTTGAATCACTTGCCAATCAGCATCTTTACCTGCCGTTGTTAGCAACGTCACTTGGTGGTTTAATCTGCCTAAGTTTTCAGCAATATTTCGACCAACGCCACCTACACTAAAGGAAGAACTGGCAGGGTTAGATGTTCCAAATTGAACATTGCCCTTTACATGGAATTTGCGGTCTAAATTAGCGCCACCGATGCAAATAATTTCATTTTCCTCGGGTAAAATATAAGCACGACCTACAATTTTTCCTTGCTTCGTTAAACTAGACACTAAATTAGCAAGCACGGGACGTGACAGATTCATTGTATCTGCCATTTCTTGCTGAGACATAAACGGATTCTGGCGAATTAAAGCAAGCACCGCCTGTTCTCTTTCATTCATAGCATCACCTTTTATTATATTTGTTTATATTATAAACTTTTGTTTGATATAAGTCAAAAAAAGTTGAACCCATTTATTGGTGTTCAACTTTTTCATTATTAATACGCTTTTGGTTGCTTTTTAATAATAATCACACATAAACTCGCTATAGCACAAAATAGTCCTGCTAGAAAAAAAGCCCATGTGTAGGCATTGAAAAACTTATAGATAAGTCCTCCCCCATATGCAGCAACGGCAGCTCCTACTTGATGTGCTGCAAATATCCAGCCGTAGATAACACTACTTTGCTGCATACCAAATGTTTGACGTGTAATGCTAATGGTTGGCGGCACTGTGGCAATCCAATCCAGCCCATAAAAAATTGTAAAAATCGTTAATAACACAAGTGACCCTTGGGCAAGCGCATAAGGCAGTAATAATAAAGAAGCCCCTCTTAATAAATAATACCAAAACAATAGCCAACGATTATCAAAACGATCAGATAGCCAGCCTGAGATCGTTGTCCCAAGTAAATTAAAGACTCCCATAAATGACAGCAATGACGCAGCAGTCACTAAAGGAATACCAAAGCTAATACAATAGGAAACAAAATGCGTACCAATTAATCCACTTGTCGATAGCCCGCAAATAAAAAAGCTACCTGCTAATAGCCAAAACGCTTTTACTTTAACTGCCACTAACAAACCATTAAAGGCAATCGTAATTGGATTTTTATTTAGTTGAATTGCTTGCTTCTCTACCACATCTTCCTGCCCATAAGGCGTGGTACCGATATCCTGAGGTTTATTTTTAATGACGAGAGCAATCAATATAAACATCATGACACTAAGAATAAGAATTAAACTGATAGCGCCTCTCCAAGAATAGTGTTCAATCATCATAGCTAGCACTGGCAGTAAAATTAATTGACCTGTTGCTGTACTAGCCGTTAGAATACCAACCGCTAATCCTCTTCGTTTTACAAACCAATGATTGGCTACATAGGGGCTAAGTACTGTTAAAAAGAGACTTGCACCAAGACCAATAATGCCTCCCCAAATAATAATTAATTGCCATGCTTGGCTCATAAAAAATGTAAAAGTCATCCCTACAGCTAAAGTAGCCATTGCGCCTAACATCATTTTCTTTAAGCCTATAATTTCAAGTAGTGCTGCCATAAACGGTCCTGATATACCATATAAAAATAAGCTGAGTGCAAATGCTAAGGCAATTGTTGAACGTTCCCATTGAAACTCTTTTTCGAGAGGAGCAATAAAAACACCAGATGAAGAAATGGTAATCCCTGCTACAATAATCGAAAAAAATGTCACCACCAAAATAAACCAGCTATAATGAATACGTTTCATAAAACCACCTACTTTCTCTCTGTCTATTGTAAAAAGCATGTATATACATATATAATGATTGGAACGATAATAGTTGTCAAGAAGTGATTTCTAGCTCTTCGGTGTATACTTGACATAAGTTGATTTTTTTAAAGGAGTGTAAAGCTATGAAAGACATAGATTATACACAAATATGTGTTTGTGCAAACCTTCGTAAAAAAACGAGAGTGGTCACGCAATTATATGATAAGCTGCTTCAGCCCACAGGTTTAAAAATTACGCAATATTCTATGCTTGCCAATATCGCTCATCAGCAAGCTGTCTCTATTAGCCGCTTAGGTGAAATATTGCTGCTTGATCAAACAACAATCACACGCAATATTCGTTTATTAAAAGAGCAAGGTTATGTGGAATTAACGAAAGACGCACAAGATGCTCGTAGCAAAAATATTACTCTTACTGATAAGGGCATAGCAAAACTCGATGAAGCAAGGCCAATTTGGCAAACTCTTCAAAAGAGAGTAATTGATGATATTGGCATCGAGAAATACGCAGATTTCTATAATACCTTGCGAACACTGCAAAAAATTATCAAGTCTTATGATGACGAAGATAACACATAAGAAAAACCGCCTAACATCAAGTGAAAAAACTTGATGTTAAGCGGTTTCTTTAACTCTTTTAATATTGAATAAGCGCTTTAATAGCTAAGTCGCCAAGCTTCTCACGACCATTTAATTCTACAAGCTCGATTAGGAAGGCACAGCCCACTACTTGACCACCTAATTGCTCGACTAAACGAACAGTTGCCTCCACTGTACCACCAGTTGCTAGTAAATCATCACAAATTAATACTTTTTGTCCCGGTTTAATAGCATCTTTATGCATTGTTAATGTATCTTTACCATATTCAAGACCATAATCCACACTAATCACTTCTCGTGGTAATTTACCAGGCTTACGAACAGGGGCAAAGCCAATTTGCAACGCATAGGCAACGGGACAGCCAATAATAAAGCCACGAGCTTCAGGGCCTACGACAATTTCAGCACCTAATTCCTTTGCATATTTAACAATTTCGTCTGTTGCATATTTATAGGCAGGGCCGTTATCCATAATTGTCGTGATATCTCTGAAGGTAATGCCCTCTTTCGGCCAGTTTTCAACCGTTGTCACATATTGCTTTAAATCCATGTAATTGTTCCTCCTACGAAACGTTTTTCGTCTAGTTCTGTAATCGTTCATCAAACCATTGTTTTAATTCAATATAAGGGGCATACACTAATTTTTGCTCCATTTCAATCTGCTGTGAACGTTGTTTGTAAGACGGTGCCTCTGTTAGTGCTTGTTTTGGAGCATTTACGTTGACAGTCGTCAGTCCATTCTCCATTTTAACAAAACCAAGCTCAAAAAACACCTTTGTCATAAACTTTAATATTTCTAATGGCCATCCCGTATGCTTGGCTAAATCTGCAATATGCATGTCGAGTGGAAACGCTGGTCGATTTTTCAAAAATTTATAATACCACGCAAATTGCTCTCTTGTTGGCAAGCCATTAAAATATTGTGAGTCAGGCATATAAAAATGCGCATAAATACGTGAGGGTGCTGTTTGCTGTAGAATTGCTTCTAGTCTTTCAATGTTTTGTGGTAAATCTAACAGCACAATATAATCACATTGATCAATATTGGATAAGGTCGAATCAACTACCATAATGGAAACACCAATTAATGACTGATAATAGGTCATCGTTTCAGGGCGAAAGGCAATAAACAGTGCCTCGTCCTTCGGTATCGTATGGAGCCAACGAGCGGTTTGACGAATACCTCGAATATCAAATAGTTGCCATTCTGTTGTTTGTACATCCTCAATCATAAATTGAGCCTTTTTACGTCCCTGCCATTCATTAATTTGTAAATCACCTATAAAGGACACTTTAATACCGTATGTTAGCTCATCCTGTAAATGCCCTTTATTAAAGCCCACACTATCTAATTTTTCATAGCCATCGGTTAATTCCATTTTTATATGATTTTCAGCCGCTCCAATTTTACGCATGGATGCGATTTCTACATTCTCTAGCACATAAACAGGCTTTGGAAAATCCGTACCAAACGGCCCAAGTGTGGCGATTTCCTCAATGGCTTCTGCTGAAATTTCATCGAGACGTAGCGGAATATCAATATGGACAACAGGTGTTAATTGCTCCTCTGTTAAACAAGCCCTTGCTTGAGCATCCAAACGTGTGCGTAATTCGTCCACATGCTCCATTGGCAGGGTCATACCTGCTGCCATAGGATGTCCACCGAAATGCGGTAAAATATCTCGATTTTTCGCAAGCTCATTATATAAATGAAAGCCCGCAATACTACGAGCAGAGCCCTTTGCTGTCCCTTTGTCCGCATCAAGTGATAACACAATGGTTGGGCGATAATATAGCTCCACTAAACGCGAGGCAACAATACCGACAACCCCTGCATTCCAGCCTTCACCTGCCACAACAAGCACTAAGGAATCGCCAATTTTTTTATCTGCTTCAATCAGTGCAATGGCCTCATCTGTAATGCTTTTGACAAGATTTTTGCGCTCTATATTGCAGGCATTGAGCTGCTTGGCTAAGGCCGCTGCTTTTGTACTATCCTCAGCCATTAATAGCTCGACGCCCGGAGCCGCTTCCCCAAGTCGCCCTACAGCATTTAAGCGTGGACCAAAATAAAAGCCAATCGTTTCTTCAGTAATTTTCGCCTGCTCTGTGCTCGCTACATCACACAGCGCCTGTACCCAAGGACTAAGTGAACGCTGCATTTCCTGTATACCGCGCTTCACAAGATAACGATTTTCATCCACTAACGGTACTAAATCCGCTACCGTCCCAATCGCCACAAACTCCAGCAAATGTATTGGCAGCTCCCCATAAAGAGCGTGTGCCAACTTAAAGGCTACCCCAACGCCCGCCAGCTCACCAAATGGATAATGTCCCTCTGGTAAACGGGGATGTAAAATAATATCTGCTGGCGGTAGCTCGTCACCTGGCTCATGGTGGTCTGTCACAATGACATCCATGCCAAGCTCCTTCGCCACTCGAATAGGCTCAATGCCCGATATTCCATTATCCACTGTAATGATTAACTGTACACCCTCTTCAGAGGCCTCACGAAATAGTGCTTCGTGCGGACCATAACCATGGATAAAACGATTCGGGATCTTAAACGTTACATCCGCTCCAAGGTCCAGCAAAACATTGAGTATAACGGTTGTGCTTGTGATTCCATATAGTGATAGGTAAGCCTTTGAAGTCATCTCCAGCTTTTCCCCCACTTCACACCGTGCGTGAGATTTTCACCTCACACGGCGTTCCATCGAAAACATTCAAAACTTTTGTAATCTCATAACTTAACAAAATTCACCTATGATTTGTTATGCATTTATAAGTATTTGAAAGTTCCGACTAGAGCCTATCCCTCCACCGCTTATTATCACGGTTTCAACGGTACTGTGACTCCACTCTCACGGAAAGTTAATCAGTTTTAATAGGTTGCCCTTTTATATACTGAACTGCTTCATAGGTAGGTTAATACCTCCACATCCTCCGCTTTCCACGTTCCGATTCCTTTATCCTTACATATATCCGTAGGTTTCTCCTATAGTCCTGTATGCTGGAACTTGCCTGTAACAAGCTATGGGCTTTCATAACGCCAGATTCTTACTCCCCCACACATACGATGGCACTGCCACCCATTGCATTTCTACAATGTCTACGTCTAGACCTGTACATTCAGAGATTTGTCAGTGCTTATGCAGCACATTCTAACCATAGATATTTTTTGGACTCCCGGCATATAGGATACACCGTCTACCGCTAGACAGCTTTCGTGATTTACAATTATCGTAAACTTACGGTATCTCTCTGCCGACTTCACCGAGCTTCATACTTTGCTATTTAACCTTAGTCAAAGCATGTCGGAGTATCAGAGTAGGCGTTTCAGGGCGTTACTCCGTCATTCCACCTATCAAGAAATCAGTTCTCCTAGAAAATCTAGTATCTAAGCTTTTCACTTAGAAACGTGTCGCACCCGCATCATAATCGCCGTAAATCAAGATTTTCTCACCCTTCTCTAATGCTTGCTCAATTCGTGCGACAGCTTCAGTCATGCCGGGCATTAGAAATGGATCATGGATACTTGCTTCAGTCATATTTAATAGACTCTCTGCATCTGCTGGTGTTTCACAGCCTCTTGCCGCTAAAATTTTCGCTGCAATCGCAGAAAGTTGTAAGTCATTTTGCAATGCCTGGACAAGTGTGGCATCTGGACGCTCCACCTGCCATCTTTTTTTCGATAAAATCATCTTCTCACTTCCTTACGAAGGCTATTATACCGAAATTCTATACGCTTCGCACTACTCGTTAGATGAATAGATCTATGCCCCTCCTAAAGTTTGCCGCAGCCTCTCTCGATCCAGCAATTCATATCTGCCATCCATCACTTTGCTCCTTCTATCTGTCATTTTGCCCCAGCCACTCACTATTTTTAGCGTTCTCTCTATCAAAAAAAGCCTACTCTTCTATTGAGTAGACTTTGTTCGTATATCTTTTGAGGCAGCTATCAGCGCTTCAACTGTTGTCATATCCCCTTTATGCAGAGCCGTTACAATGGCGCTGCCGACGATGACGCCATCCCCTAATGCGCCCATTTTTTTGACTTGCTCAGGTGTGGAGATGCCAAAGCCTGCCAGTACAGGAATCGGACTTGCTTGACGCAAGCGTGCAAAGTGATGCTCTAAATTATCCGCAAAATTAGCACGTGCCCCCGTAATGCCGTTTACCGTTACCGCATATACAAAGCCTTGGCTAGCTGCTGCAATGCGAGTGATACGCTCTGGTGGGCTTGTTAACGATACCAATTGTACAATATCGATAGCGTATGGATTTAAAGCTTCACGCAAAATCTCACTTTCCTCTAAAGGCACATCAGGTACAATTAATCCTTTAACGCCCGCTGCTACACAGGCTTGGGCAAAATTATCTAAGCCATAAGCTAACACAGGATTAAAATAGGTCATCACCACTAGAGGAACCTTGATATCTTCGCGAAAGGAAGCTAATGTTTGCAGCACCTTTCTCAAGGTCACACCTGCTGCAAGAGCGCGTTCCCCTGCCTGCTCAATCGTTGGTCCATCTGCTACAGGGTCTGTAAAAGGAATCCCCACTTCAATAGCCGTAACACCTAGCTGCTGCAAGTTTAAAATCGTTGGTTGAATGGTTTCAAGCCCCCCATCGCCAGCCATAATATAGGGTATAAAAGCTTTATGCCCCGCGCTTTGCGCCTGCTCAATTGCCTGTTGTAAAGTTGTCATTTGTCATCCCCTCCTAATGCCGCTCGCACCGTATGGACATCCTTATCGCCTCGGCCTGATAAACATACAACAATGACCTGATCTTGCTGCATTGTTTTCGCAAGCTTTGCTGTATAAGCAATAGCATGGGAACTTTCAAGCGCTGGAAGAATGCCCTCTGTTCGACATAATAATTGCAAGCCCTCTAATGCTTCATCATCTGTTATCGCATCAAATTGGGCACGACCGATATCGTGTAAATAACAATGCTCTGGGCCTTTTCCTGGATAATCTAATCCAGCTGAAATAGAGTGCGCCTCCTGTACAAAGCCATTGTCGTCCTGCAATAAATACATATAGGCCCCGTGTAATACGCCTAATTGTCCACCTGCAATCGCTGCTGCATGTTTGCCTGTTTCAAGTCCTGCGCCTGCTGCCTCTACGCCATATAAAGCTACTTCCTCATCATCAACAAATGGATGGAACATACCAATTGCATTACTGCCGCCTCCTATACAGGCAACAACTGCATTTGGTAAACGTCCTTCCTTCTCTAAAATTTGCTTTCTTGTTTCAACACCAATAACACGCTGAAAATCGCGTACAATTTTTGGGAATGGATGTGGACCTAATGCAGAGCCTAAAATATAATGGGTATCCTCCACATTCGTCACCCAATAGCGTAGCGCCGCATTAACAGCATCCTTTAATGTTTTAGAACCACTCTCTACAGATTCAACCTTTGTGCCAAGCAGCTCCATTCGAAAAACATTTAACTGCTGGCGCTTAATATCTTCCGCCCCCATAAACACTACACACTCAAGGTTTAATAATGCACAGGCTGTAGCTGTTGCCACGCCATGCTGTCCTGCACCTGTTTCGGCAACAATTTTCTTTTTGCCCATACGTTTTGCCAACAGTGCCTGCCCAATTGCATTGTTAATTTTATGTGCACCTGTATGGTTTAAATCTTCACGCTTTAAATAGATTTTTGCACCGCCAAGCTCCTTTGTCAGATTGGCTGCATAATAAAGAGGCGTTTCACGTCCTACGTAGTCCTTTAAATAATAGGAAAGCTCCTCTGTAAATGTTGGATCATTTAATGCTTCATCATAGGCTGTTTCTAGCTCTAATAAGGCTGTCATCAATGTTTCTGGTACAAACTGCCCACCAAATTGTCCGAAACGTCCTTCCTTTGTTGGTACACTATTTGCGATTGACATGATGCGTTTCCCCCTTTACTGCTTGTAAAAATGCTTGTATTTTTGTAGGGTCCTTTACCCCATCTGTTTCCACACCACTTGACACATCTAGCATAAAGGGTGTAACGCTTGCGATGGCTTCGTTACTATTAGCAGCATGAAGCCCACCCGCTACTATTAATTTCTCTCGTGGAATCCCTACTTCCTCTAACAGTGTCCAGTCAAAGGTGTGACCGCTGCCTCCTTTAAAATCAGTGCCTGGTGCATCAAATAAATAATAGTCTACCTGATAAGCAGCCGCAGCTTGCACATCCTCTTTTCCACGCACCGATAATGCCTTAATGGCTGGATAGCCCTGCTCCTGAATAAATGCTGGCGTTTCCTCACCATGGTATTGCACATAATCTAAGGGTACACGTTCCACTGCTTCCTTTAATTCAGCAGGCGTTGGATTGACAAACACACCAATTTTTAAAACGCCCTCTGGTATTTGCTGCGCTAACTGCTGTGCCTGCTCAATGGATATACGGCGCTTGCTTGGCGCAAAGACAAAACCGATGGCATCTGCACCTGCCTGCACAGCCGTCACAACATGCTCTGGCTCACGCAAGCCACAAATTTTCACCTTTGTCATACAGATGCCTCCTCTTTCAGCACCTGTAATTGCTGTAAGGCTGCGCCTGCATCCCCACTACGCATTAAAGCCTCACCGACAAGCACACCACTTGCACCCATCGCTGCCACCTGCTGGGCATCTTCCTGTGACCAAATACCACTTTCACTAATTAACACACGCTCCTCACCAAATGGGAAGACCTCTGCAATTTCTTGTGTATGTGCTAGACTAACCTCAAAGGTGCGTAAATCGCGATTATTGATACCAATTAACTTGGCATCTACTGCAAGCGCACGTTGAAGCTCTTCTTGATCATGTACCTCTACCAGTACCTCCAAACCTAAGCTTGTTGCATAGCTATATAAGTCACGTAATGCTTCATCTGTTAAGGCAGCTACAATTAATAGAATAATAGAGGCACCTGCTGCCTTGGCAAATCGGATCTGCACTCTATCCACCATAAAATCCTTGCACAGTAGCGGTGTATCAACCACATTGGCAACGTCGGTTAAATCCTGAAACGAGCCTTTAAAAAATTCTTTATCTGTTAAAACAGAGATCGCCGCAGCGCCTGCCTGTGCATAGATCTGTGCTTGTGCAACTGGATTCGCGCCCTCTGCAATTAAGCCTTTAGAAGGAGAGGCACGCTTCATTTCTGCAATAACCTGTAGCTTACTTGCCTTGTACAATGATTCAAATAAGGATGGACGTGGTTTTGCTATAAAATCGGCTAACGGATCAGGTTGCTCCAATAAAGCACCTACCTCCACCTTTTTTTGCTGAAGAATTTTATTTAAGATATTCATGGTCCTACCTCCACTTCTTTTATCTGCTGGCTATAGGTAACAACCGCTTCTAGTTTTTGCAGTGCTCGCCCACTAAAAATACTGTCCTTCGCCATCTCAACACCCTCTTTTACTGTTTCTGCTTGACCATAGCCAAACAACCCAATACCAGCATTTAATAACACTGTATCTAAATAGGGACTTTGCTCACCAGCCAATAATTTTTTCATAATCACGGCATTTTCCTCTGCATTGCCTCCTCGAATCGCCTCTAATGGCGTAACAGGAAGGCCAACATCCTCTGCTGTTAATGAAAAAGGAATTAAATCGCCTTTATCAACTAAAACGAATGTATTTTGCCCTGCTAAGGAGGCCTCATCCAGTCCTTGTGCGCCTGACACAACAATCGCCCGCTCCCGTCCAAGCATTTGGAGCACAGACGCATATTCCATCACAAAATTTGGTCGGTTAATGCCTGTAAATTGTGTGGATAACGGCACTGGATTTGTTAGGGGCCCCACAAGATTAAAAATAGTTGGTTTGCCAAGTGCACGGCGCACCTCACCAATGCGCTTTAATTTTGGATGAACATTGGGTGCATATAAAAATGCAATTCCTTCCTTTTCCAATAACTCCACTGTCTGCGTTATTGTAATATCTGTATGAATCCCTAACGCCTCTAAAACATCAGAACTGCCAGACGAGGAGGAAATTTTTCGATTGCCATGCTTGGCTATTTTGACACCTGCGCCCGCTAAGACAAAAGCAGAGGCTGTGCTGATATTAAATGTATGAAGTCCATCTCCCCCTGTACCACAATTATCCATATAGCCATTTTCTTGAACAGGTACCTTTCGTGCAAATGAGCGCATAGTTGTCGCTAATGCGGCTACTTCATGGGCAGTCTCTCCCTTACTCGATAAAGCTGTTAAAAAGCTGGCAATTTCATCTTTCGGTGTATCATCCTGAAATATCCATTGCGCGGCCTCTAACATTTCCTCATACATTAAGTGTTCACCTTGTAAAACTTTTTGTTGGTAATGTTTCATTCGCTTTGACCTCCATTACGAGCAAGTAACTGCAAAAATGTCTGTTCTTCCTCTTGCACTTGTTGTAAAGCAGTGAATACATCTGTATATTTTGTTACTGTGATCATTGACTGCATATGCATCGTTTCATTTTTAACAACAATGGACTGCCCTGTTAAAGCGAAATCCAAATGCCCATTAAAACCAATAAAGCCAAGTGCACCGCCAAAAATGCCAGCAGTATAAGGCCATTTTTCTAAATACTGTGCCACCTGCTCCTTCGGTATTCCTGTAACAGAAAATGGTGGCATTGTTACCGCTAGTACATCGAGAGCATGAAGCATTGGTAAAAGCTGTCCTTCTATCCTTGTTGTCATATGTAATGCATGCTTGGACCGTACAATGCGCATCGCATCCATCACCTGCACAGAATCTCGGAAACAAACAGACTGCAACTCTTGCTGCATAGCACTAACAAGCACAGCATGCGATTTTCTAACCTCTGTATGCTCAGATAATTTTCGTTCATTTGCCAAATCTTCCCCCTTGGTAGCGCCTCTTGGATATATGCCCTCTGTAGGGGTAGCAATCACTTGCTCACCTTTTACCTGTATAAAACTTTCAGGAGAAGTTCCTAACACTACATGATCATCAAATTCAACATAATACATATAGGCAGCAGGTTTTTTCTTGCGTAGCTGTCTATATAAAGAAAAAGCATCTCCCTGAAGATTTGCTACATAATGCTTTGGTAACACGATTCTCGTTATTTCTTCATTTAAGGAAGCTTGGATCGTTTGAAAAGCTGTTGTAAACTGCTGATGGACTGGCGTGTCAAGTAATTGATAGTGGCAATCTGCTTCATCACAGACATCTCCATTTACTAATTGCTGTGCTAATTCTTCTAAATCAGGCTCTTGTTTTTCTGCATCAATATTTGTATAAATCAATGTCACTTCATCTGTTACATGATCAAAAACAATAATCGTTTCATAGACATGAAAATACGCATCAGGAAGCGCTACTGTATCATCCGCTAACATGGTCGTACTGCCATGTCCAATATACCCAACAGCCCCTCCGGAGAATGGAAATTGTGTTGTATTAGATATACGTGGCATTAGTCGCTTAAGGAGAACAAAGAGATCGCCGCTATGTGTATACATTTTTCCTGTTTTATGGGCATATTCCTGAATTTGCTGACCAATCCCTTTATATGTTTTTCTTGGATTCACCCCAATAAACGAAAATCTTCCTGCTTCTTCGTGCTGCGCTGAGCTCTCAAGCAAAAATTTATGTTTCCCCTGTAAACGTCTAAAAATTAAAATAGGTGTTAATGAATCACCATTTAGCCTTTTTATTTTTGTTCTTGGACTCGTTGTTTGCATAACTATCAAACTCCTTTTCAAAATTCCTTTCGCTACATCAATTATGCCTTAGCTTCCTTACAGCCAGATTTTTCGAGTTCACGAGGGCAATCTGTGACACCTGTTGAGGCTTTCTATTGCTTTAGCAGGCGCTTGGACACCCGCTGAATAGTATCGCTCTGCCGAGGTGGGAGCCTTCTGCACTTGCTGCCGCTTCGCTTTCGAGACGAAAACAATTGCTAAAACAAGATAAAAAAAGCCCCTGCAAAAAGGACTGTTCCTAATTGCAGAGGACGATTATGACCGCGTTGCCACCTCATATTAGAGCATAATGCTCTCACCTTTATGCCTGCTCTATAATGGCTTTTAGCCGTCTAAAGCAAGCTTCCCTATAACGTGGGAAATCCCGTTCGCTTTTTAGGAGCGACTCTCATAAGTCCATTCACATAAGCTACAAATCAGTTCACACCAACCACTGACTCTCTAAATTGCACACTTACGTTACTATTCTTATTCAACAATTTTTTAGCTATTCTCATCTAAACTCAGCTCATCTGTTCTAAGGCTGACCTCGCTCCCGAGGCCTTCTCCCTTGACCGAACAAAAAGTTAGCCTTAATTCTATGTCAAACCCTTATAATTGTCAATAAATTCTGAAGAAAAAGTTAAAATCTATATCTCTAAAAAGAAAATAAATTCCTTTTTTCTACAGTATTGACCAGGTAAAAGTATCAAGTTATAGTAACCTCAAAATATGTATGTTGGTTGATGGCAAAATACTCTATTTAGTAGGTATATATGTCTGTTGTACAAAAATAAAACCTCTGGCAAACATCATCCATTTTTCCATACAATCAAAGAAAGAAAGTGGGAGTCAATATGTCCATTCGTAAAAAACTAAATCTAGGTTTTATTTTCTTAATAGGTCTCTTGTTTATTGCCAGTATTGTGTCCTTTCTTCAATTCAAAGCTACACAAAATGATTTAGAGGAAGTACTTAATCATCGCATCGTTCAAATCGAATTAACAGAGAAAATACGACAGCAGCTTGCCTCTCAAGGTCTATTTTTACGATCCTACATTTTAAATAGAAAGGATGCAACCGCTAAAGAAAATTTAGAGCGTTATGAAAAGCAGTTACCCGAAACAGTTGAGGAGCTTTCTGCGATTGTACGCTCTGATTATACAAAAAATATTATGCAGCAAATAACAGAGCTGCAAAACGAGCTGCTCACTCATTCAACAAAAGCACGCCAAGCATTTGAGAATGGTCAGACAGATTTAGCCCTCACCCACATTAATGAAGATGTAACACATTATAATAAAGAAATTTTTGCGTTAACAGCTGATTTATTAAATTATCAGCAGGAGGCACTTCAAAAAACAGATCAGAAAGTAAATCAAACCGTTTCACGCGCTCTTATAATTTCTATTAGTTTACTGATTGCCAGCATTGTTATTGGGCTGTATTTTATACGATTTGTGAGAAAATCCATTGTTCAGCCATTACGCCAGGTGATAGGTGCAGCGGATACTTTAGCGCAAGGGGATTTATCCATTGCCCAGCTTGATCATCACTCAAAGGATGAAATTGGTACACTAGCAGGTGCCATCAATACATTAAAACAAAATTTAGCAGGATTAATCACCAATATTCAAGATAGTGCCTCACATCTATCAGCGGTTTCAGAGGAACTTTCTGCCAGTACAGAAGAGGTAACAACGGCTTCCGATGATATTGCACAGCGAATTCAAGAGAATGTTACCTATATTACTTCATCTGCTAGTAGCTCACAACAAAGTGCTATCGCAATGGATGAAACAGCCACTGGTGTCCAACGTATAGCTGAAGCTACACAAAGCTTACACCATAACGCTACGAGTATGACACAGCTTGCCCAGACAGGTGGCACAACTATTTTAACAGCACAACAACAAATGGATACGATCTCAACGGCTACCTCTGAAGTTGCTACATTAACCCATAAGTTAACGAAGCAATCAAAAGAAATTGAACAAATTACAGCCGTGATCACAGCCATTTCAGCACAAACAAACTTACTCGCGCTTAATGCAGCAATTGAAGCAGCAAGAGCGGGAGAGCATGGTAAAGGCTTTGCGGTGGTGGCTGATGAAGTACGTAAACTTGCTGAGGAATCCAATCAATCAGCTAGTCAAATAGTTGCGATTACAAAGGAAATTCTTGTAGATACAGAAAATGTAGCCACCGCTGTGGATAATGGCTTAGCTTCTGTACAGGATGGCGTTGCCAAGATTCATGAGGCAGGCGATGCTTTCTATGCAATTACATCGGCAGTCACAGCATTTACCGAGCAAATTGAAGAAATCTCTGCCACATCTGAGGAAATCTCTGCAAGCGCTGAACAAGTCGCAGCCTCTGTCACAGAAATTGCCAATGTCTCCAATCAATCGGCCAGTAACTCACAAATCATTGGGGATGCTGTGGACGAGCAGGTTGTCACAATGCAGCAAGTGAATGCGGTTGCTGAGGAATTAAGCAAAAATGCCCAACAGTTACAAGCTTTACTACAGCAATTTAAGTTATAGATAAAAAAATCTGCTAGCTTTTAAAAGCTAGCAGATTTTTTTACGAAATGGAAATGGCTAAAAGAATTTTAATAGCGCAATTCCGCAAATTATCAAAATGACAGCAATCACTCTTCTTTGATCAATTGAATATTTTGGCAGCCCCATCATGCCAAAGTGATCAATGAAAAGCCCCATTAAAATTT
Source organism: Lysinibacillus macroides (assembly GCF_001281525.1). Classification (GTDB taxonomy): domain Bacteria; phylum Bacillota; class Bacilli; order Bacillales_A; family Planococcaceae; genus Lysinibacillus; species Lysinibacillus macroides. Next base: position 649,333 of record NZ_LGCI01000010.1, read on the forward strand.
GCCCTAGCATAACAGTCATTAACGTCAGTGTCACACCTAAATGGGGCATTAAAATAATATTTGTTGCAATATAAATAGCGCCTAATAAACCACCTATAAAATGCCAAGGCTTTAATCGGAAGTTATCGATATAAAATAGCAGCTTGATTCCCCTATTAATGATCATTGCTAGAATCAATAAAATAATCGTACCGACTGTAAATGAAATAAAGGCAGCATATAAAAAAGAATCTACCTTATATCGAAGCGCACTGTTAATCGCTGTTTGCAATGGAGGCATCATTCCTGTACATAACCCGAATAATAGCCATAATCGAGAAGAACTTTGAGAAACGCTTGGACTTTTCTTCGCATTCATATAAATGATCCCGCTTATCAAAAGAAGAACCCCCACGATATGTAAAACTAAAATGTACCCTATACGATAGACACTTTGAAAAAAGACTATCGTATAGGGTATTTTTCTTTATAATGAGAAAAAAGATGTTGGAGCGGATGAGAGATGACCAAACAATTATTTACAAAAGAAGAACAGAAACAGCTAAAACGTAATCCAAATGTACAAGCAGTTAGCGAGAAAGCGATTACGTATACAGATGAATTCAAACGTCATTTCATCGCTGAAAATGACAAAGGAAAATTACCAAGAGAAATTTTCGAAGAGGCAGGTCTAAATGTAGAATTAATTGGTTTACAACGAATTAGCTCTGCCGGAAAACGTTGGCGTGCAGCTTATCGACAAACCGGTGTGGAAGGCTTACAAGATACACGAAAGACAAATTCGGGACGTCCCTCACAAAAAGAGGGAAGTTTGGAGGAAAAGATTGCCCGCTTAGAAGCCAAAAACCAGCTATTACGTGCAGAAAATGAATGTCTAAAAAAGCTCGATCTACTCGAAAGGCAGATGTTGAAGAAGAAATCACAATCGAAGCGAAACTAAAATTCGAATTAATTGAACAGACACTTCAAAAGTATAAATTAAAGCGCATGGTGAGCTATTTATGTGAAGTAATGGGCGTATCTCGTTCAGGGTTCTACAATTATTTTAACGAAAAATCAGCGCAAAATCGTGCAAACCAAGATGAAGCAGATGAAGTAGTGAAAGCCATTATTTTAAAGGCGTATCACTTCCGTGGACGTAAAAAAGGGGCACGCCAAATTAAAATGACGCTCCAAAATCAATATGGGATTACCTATAACTTAAAGCGAATTCGCCGCATTATGAAGAAGTTCGACATCATTTGTCCGATTCGCAAGGCCAATCCAGCCCGACGTATGGCGAAAGCGACGAAAGAACATCGCACTTGCGCGAACGAACTACAACGCAACTTTAAACAAGGTGTAGCAGGGAAAGTGTTATTAACAGATATCACGTATTTAACATATAAAAACGGCAAGCGTGCTTATTTATCAACGATTAAAGACGCTGAGACGAACGAAATTCTAGCATATGAGGTGTCGCCTTCTTTACACCTGGACATCGCTCTGACCACATTGAAGCAATTAAAAAAACATGCACATTTAGCAGAAGATGCCTTTATCCATTCCGATCAAGGATTTCATTATACAAGCCCGATTTACCAAGCATTGGTGAAGAAAATGGGCTTAGGACAGTCCATGTCACGTCGAGGAAATTGTTGGGATAACGCGCCACAAGAATCTTTCTTTGGGCATTTTAAAGATGAAACAAACATCAAAGCGTGTGAAACGCTAGAAGAAGTAAAACGAGAAATTAAAAATTATATGACGTACTACAATCATTATCGTGGGCAATGGAACTTAAAGAAGCTGCCGCCTGCAAAATACAGACAGCAACTTCAACAAGTTGCCTAGCTCTTTTTCAAAATGTCCTTTACAAAGGGTACACTTTAAACATGTAATGGTTTTTCTTCTACACCAAACCACCCAAATGTATCGATCATTATGCCAATCACCATTTGTCCAGTAACGGTAATAATTACCGTTAGTGCTGCACCGATTTTTGGCAATAAAATAATATTCCCCGTAAGAAAAATAACCCCTAGTGCACCACCCGTCACCCACACATACGAGAAGGATTGAGCTGCAAAGAAAGTTAATGTAAACTTACTAGGATCTATTATAAGATTAGCTATCAATAGTAAAATAGCTCCCGTTAAAAAAGAATAAAATGACGTCGTAAATACCGACCTCGTAAACAAATTTAAACGATTGTTCACGGCTGTCTGCATCGGAATCATCATGCCTGCGATTATCCCTAGAACAATTAATATGTACAAAAAAACCCTTCTTTCTACAAAACGTAATGATTTTTATTTTAAGTAAAGAATTTATGAAATACAATATTCCTGCTTTTACTCATTGAAATAGGAAATACAATTATTACACTCACCCACTAAAAATGAAAAAGGGCTGTGCAAAAAGATTTTCACTTTTTGCACAGCCTTCTTCTATCTATTAGTGAGAATATACGAGACAAGCTTGCTTCTATAATGATCATAGAAGCAACGTTTTGGATAAACCCTTTTAACATTGTTTACACAACAGGCTCGTCTGTACCCCATTGTTTTTTCTCTTTTTTCTGTAGCTGTCCATTTGATTTTTTCATTTCACGTATTTTTAATGAATACCAAATTTGAGCTGCAATACAGACGGAAGAATACATACCTGTAATTAAACCAATCAATAAAGCAATGGAGAAGTTTTGAATAGACGGTGCACCAAACATTAATAACGCTACAACTACAATAATAACAGTTAATACTGTATTAACAGAACGTCCCATTGTTTGACGTAGCGATTTATTCACGATATTTGCCAATACTTCTCGGTCATTAATTGTATCATATCGCTCTAGGTTTTCACGCATACGGTCAAATGTAACGATGGTATCATTAATGGAGTAACCAACAATCGTTAACACAGCCGCAATAAACGTTATATCGACCTCTAAACGCATAAAACTAAAGACTGCGATAATTAAAAATACATCGTGTAGAAGCGAAACAATTGCCCCGATTCCCATGCGCCATTCAAAACGAATCGCCACATAAATGATGATCCCTATTGCTGCAAGTGACAATGCTTTAATAGCATTTTTCACAAGTTCCTTACCAACTGTAGGTGATACGGTACTTACAGTAGGGTTATGACCATATTTCTCCGTTGTTTCTTTTTGGAATTTCAAAATATCAGCTTGTGATAAATCGGTTTTATAGCGTACAACTGCTGAACTGCTCTTTTCTCCTGACAGCACAATATCATCAGAAGGGAAACCGATGCTATCAACATATTGTTCCACTTCTTCCTTTGTTAACGTTTGATCAGCTTCAATTTGCACACGTGTACCACTAGAGAAATCGATACCTAGGTTTAGACGGAAAATACCCAAAACAACTAAACCAGCCACTAAAATAGCTAATGAGAACGTATAGAATTTCTTACGATTATGCACAAAATCAAAACGATCAAATTTCGTTGATAAATCTAATGCCCCCATATTTTCATCCAGGCTATGTTGCTTCGATTTGGCAATACCAAACCATGCTGGATTATTGAAATAACCACTATTTACAAGCAAGCCTAATAGTACACGTGAACCCCATACCGCTGTTAGGAAGCTTAGTAAAATACTAATGATTAAGGTTGTCGCAAAACCTTGTACAGAGCTTGTCCCAAAGTAAAATAGCACTGCTGCTGCTAATAACGTTGTTAATTGTGCATCGACAATCGCTGATAGGGATTGCTTAGAGCCAAGCTGGAATGCTTTTTTAACAGGATGCCCTACACGCAACTCCTCTCGAATACGCTCTGCCGCTAAAATATTTGCGTCAACTGCCATTCCAATACCAAGTACAATAGCTGCGATACCAGGAAGCGTTAATACCGCATTAATCCAATCGAAAATAACCAACACTAGGAATGTGAAAACAACAAGTGTAATAATTGAAACAAAGCCAGGTAAACGGTAGTAGAATAACATAAATAAGAAAATGATTACTACGCCGACAATACCTGCAAAGATTGTATCATTTAAGGCATCTGCGCCAAACTGTGCACCGACAGAAGTTGAATAAATTTCATCCAGTTTGACAGGCAATGCGCCTGCATTTAAAATATCTGCTAAATTTTTAGTTTCTTCAACAGTAAAGTTACCGCTAATCATAACATCTGTTGTATTTAATGTTTTGTCAACAGTGGCTGCCGATGCATAGCGAGGTTTCGCCTTTTGTGATTCCGCTTTATAAGAATCTACACCTTCTTCAAAGTCTAACCATACAACAAGTAAATTTTCCCCTACAGGCTTTGCAGCAATTTTACTTGTGATATCAGCAAATTTTTCCGCATCTTTTAATGTTAAAGAAACGATTGGACGATTTTGTTGGTCAAAGGAATCCTTAGCTCCATTTGCTTTTAAATCATCTCCATCTAATAATAAATTATCATCAACATCACGGAATGTTAAATTTGCCGAAGTAGACAATAATTTACGTGCTGATTCCTGATCGTCAACACCTGCTAATTGCACACGGATACGGTTTTTGTCCTCCACCTGAATGCTTGGTTCACTTACCCCAATCGCATTGACACGTTCACCAAGTGCCGTGGAAGTCGCCGTTACAATCTCCGGTGTGATTTTTTGCCCTTCTTTTAATTCTTTTACCTCATAAAGCACTTCAAACCCGCCTTGTAAGTCAAGACCAAGCTTGATGTCCTTTAAGACGCCGTTTACAGTCGTGCTAATTCCTGCTGCCAAAAGCACCAAGATCAGTACGAATGCCCCTATACGACTTTTTAGTTTCATCAATAAATCCTCCTCGAATTGGTGTAAGGGCGATCCTTACACGCCAAACAAGTAACTAACAATACCTTTCGAAACACCTTATCCTCCTTTTCCTTTAGAATCATGTTACCTGTGCTTCAAAAAGGCTGCCCTACTTATTTCAATCGTTCATAACGCGCAAGTTTATCTTTGTATTATTAGGTACTCACCTTCTATATTCAAATCATTCAGGATATAGAAGATTTATGTAAGTAAAAACTTATGCAAAATAAAGTGAACCTTCAATCAGTGGGGGTTTTCTTCATCCCCACTGATTAATAGTTTCACCAATCAGTTTTTTTACAGACTGCCCGTCCCCTACTTAAACCTTTTGAAGTGGGATCCTACAGCTTGGTAATACGGGATAAAAAAAGCGCAACACACTTATTATGAAACAGGTTGCGCTTGGTGTCAATTCAACACCGTTAGGATTCTTTAATTTCTTGAAAAATTTAACACTTTCCTTATGATGTCTTGACTGGACCAAGCAGTATTTTTAATTCTTCTGTATTGCCTTCTTCAAACCAATTATCACCTTGTAAAAACTCTACTTGATTAAATGATACAATATCCGAGGGTGAGACCGCAAAAACGGTAGCGATGACCTCATGTAGACGCAACTGCTCTACATTTTTTTTACGCCATTTTTTCTCCACACAATAGCGCCAAAGTTCTTCAGCCGTAATCGCATCATATTGATAATACTTGAACTCTGCTATCTTACTATCAATTGCCGGACGAATTTTTTCAAATAGTTGCTGATGCTGCACACTCATTTTGAATCATCTCCAATCAAAGTCGTAACGTAAGACATGCTTGCATACAAATAGTGTAAATGAATTTTTGCGGCTTGAGAAGGGACGGATGGCATGAGTTCTTTTGTACGAGGTACGTTATTTTTAATGTTTGTGATTTTTTTATCGAAACTTTTTGGCTTCTTTTATAGAATGCAGTTTATGCGGATCGCTGGTGAGGAAGCTGTCGGCATTTATATGACGGTCTATCCAGCATTTATTTTCTTTATCTCCCTTATTCAACTAGGACTACCAATTGCTGTGGCAAAAATTGTCGCTGAGTTACTAGCAAAAAATAAACGGGATAACATCTTTGGGGTTATGCGTACAGCCATTGTTTGGTCATTAATTGGCATGATCATTTTTATGCCCCTTGTAGCACTAACAATACCATATATTTCAACAACACTTTTACATAATGAACATACCACATTTACACTATGGATCGCCCTTTTTGCTGTACCTGTGTCTGTGGGCTCAGGTTTATTACGTGCTTATTTACAAGGTGTAGCGAAAATTACACCAACAGCTTGGGCACAAATGATTGAGCAAGTGGTGCGTATTAGCTTTATTACACTGATGCTTCCGTATGTGGCGAACTATAATAATGCAGCTGTAACTGCTGCGGCTGCAATGGGTATTACGCTTCTTGCAGAAGTCGTCGCATTCTTCTATTTAGGGTTGCATTATATCGTCTCAAAAAAGAAATTACTAGCACGTAAGACGAAAGTTGAAGGTTATCCAGCATCACCTATGCTACGTATTGCCCTGCCATCAGCAGGTAGTAAACTATTTGGATCGTTCACTTGGTTTTTAGAGCCAATTATCTTTTTAAAAGCCTTAACAATGGCTGGCTTAACAGCATCTGCTGCTACCATCTTATATGGTGTTATTTCAGGTGTTTTAGTGCCATTGCTATTATTTCCTGCGTTTGTATCGACAGCTCTGTCTATTGTGCTTATTCCAGCTGTTAGTGATGCGGTTGCTCGCCAGCACATCCCATTGTTACAGGAGCGCATTTCTGTCTCCCTACGCTTATCTTCTTTAGTGGGCTGCTTCGCTGCTACATATTTTTTTGTACATGGTGATGAATTAGCCATGAAGCTTTTCCATTTAGAAGAAAATCGCGGCTATGTCAAAATTTTAGCACCTATTTTTTATTTTTATTATATTCAAAGCCCGTTGCACTCCATCTTACAAGCGATAGGTGAGGCACGAGCAGCCATGATGAATTCTATCTATGGCGGACTAGGCAAATTATTTGTGATGTTTGTACTAGCCTCGCAGCCTGGTATACAGGAAAAAGGGGCTGTTGTAGCCATTGGCTTTGGTGTCTTGCTCACATCTTTCTTGCATATTGCCACTGTAAGACAGCGAAAAAACTTGCGAGCAGGCTTTCGTATGTTTGTTGTCCCTTATAGCTGCTTTATTGCCGTTTGTGTAGCACAGTATTTTTTATTACCGATGCTATCACTCCCCTTTATATTAAGTAGCTGTGTAACATTATTTTTACTGTTTACATTTTTATTATTTACAAATCAGTTGCGTATGACCGATTTCCGCTATATCCGTAAATTAGCGAAAAAGGTTTAAGTTTCTTTTAATTGAATATGCAGTCGACTGTCTTCCCAAATACAAAAAAATACCACACTGCTGTCTGTAATATTATTTTTCGCCAACTCAGCCATTAGCCATTCCACATCTTTATGCATCGTAGCTAAATGCCTTTCTTGAATATCACCATCAATAATTAATGGGTAGATAAAGGACTTTTCATCATTTTTGTAAACAGAAAGATTACCAGAAGGCTCTAAATAAGCAAATGCAACATCTGTGACAGATGCAATGCCATTTTCCCGTAGTTGCTGACATAAATCGTCTAAATTATAGCGATGCTTACGCATTTCACTCTCTAAAATCACACCGTCTTTCACTAATAATGCTGGATCACCATCCACTAAATCACGGATTTTCTTGAACTTTAAGGATAAATAGGCGCTTATTATTTGAATCACTAACAAAATAATAATGGGTAATATGGCATTCAATAAAGGGTTTTTATAATCATCCAGTGCAAATGCAGCTACTTCTGCAATTAATACAAAGACAACCAAATCAATAACAGATAATTCACCTACTTCTCGTTTACCCATTAATCGAAAAACAATGATAATAAAAACATATAAAAAACATGTTCTAAAAATAATATGGAAATATTCTTCCATTTAAACACCCCCATATTATCAAGGTGACCCTCCTATTTGTTTTTTATACAAAACGGTTGCACGAAAATATAAGCACTGTTCACATGCACTAGTTATGTTTACTACTTTCAAGGTATGAACGCGTAAAAAAAGACTTACAATCAAGCGTTTGCTCACTGTAAGTCTTTTTTCTTTATTTACTTCACGCTATCATCGTTTACCACACGTCCAATTGCTTGACGATCAAACTTTACACGCACATTTTCAGCGATTTTTAACGTCACTGCCGTGTCCTCGATTGCATCAATCACACCATGTAGACCACCGATTGTAATGACTTTATCTCCACGCTGCAAACTGCTTTGCATATTTTGCGTTTCCTGCTGTCTTTTTTTAGCTGGACGAATTAAGATAAACCACATAGCAACGAACATTAATAGTATTGGTGCTAGCCCTAATAGTTGATCCATAATACTTCTTGCCCCCTTTCCAAATATCACTTTTTTAGTATAGACTATTCCACTGACAAAAAGCGATGGACAAGCCCAAAAATTTTCTCTATTACTAATATTTTTTCTATGATTGACAATATTTTGCTAGAAATATTCACTTTTTACAAAGTTTTGTATACTTATGCATAAAATCTCACAGGACCTGAACCCTAAACAATTATTTCCATTCCATTAACAGAGCTAGGCTCTAGTAGATTCCTTATCAACGTCTTATATTACTGCTACAAATTTTTACTTCTTATATAAAATAGAGTAATCATTATTTTCTTCATTAAAAGTTTTTCGCATTTGACCCATTAAAGCCATATTTCTCGAAAAATTCTTCTCGGAAATCACCAAGACGATCTTGGCGTATTGCTTCACGCACTTGCTCCATTAGCTTTAATAGGAAATGGAGATTGTGATACGTTGTTAAACGAATACCAAATGTTTCTTCCGTGCGAATCAAATGACGAATATAGGCACGTGAATAATTTTTACATGTATAGCAATCACAGTTTGGATCAAGTGGTCCAAAATCGCGTGCATATTTAGCATTTTTCACTACAAGGCGCCCTTCCGATGTCATGAGTGTGCCATTGCGCGCAATACGTGTTGGTAGAACACAGTCAAACATATCAATTCCACGAATAGCCCCATCAATTAATGAATCCGGTGAACCTACACCCATTAAATAGCGTGGTTTATTGACAGGCATCATTGGTGTTGTAAATTCTAACACACGGTTCATCACATCTTTAGGCTCACCAACTGATAGCCCACCAATGGCATATCCTGGGAAATCTAACTCTACTAATGCTTCGGCAGAACGTCGACGTAAGTCCTCATACTCGCCGCCTTGAATAATCCCAAATAAACCTTGCTCCTCTGGTCGCTGATGTGCTTCCTTACAGCGTTTTGCCCAGCGTGTTGTACGATCTACGGATTGTAGCATATAGTCATATGTCGCAGGATATGGCGGGCATTCATCAAAGGCCATCATAATATCAGAGCCTAGATCATTTTGAATTTCCATTGCCTTCTCTGGGCTTAAAAATAATTTATCGCCGTTTAGATGGTTGCGGAAGTGAACGCCTTCCTCTTCAATTTTTCGGAATTGGCTAAGTGAGAACACTTGGAAACCACCTGAATCGGTTAAAATTGGACGATCCCAATTCATAAATTTATGCAGTCCCCCTGCTTCCTTGACAATATCATTACCCGGACGAAGCCATAAATGATAGGTGTTGGATAAAATAATGCCCGCATTCATTTCCTTTAATTCCTCAGGTGACATTGTTTTCACCGTTGCTTGCGTACCTACTGGCATAAATGCAGGTGTTTCAAAGGAGCCGTGTGGAGTATGCACAATGCCAAGGCGCGCTCCTGTTTGTTTACAAGTATGAAGTAGCTCATATCGAATTGCTGGTTGTGTCATAAACTAAAAAATCCTCTCTTATCTAAAGTAAAAACAGTACTCCGATTTTATCCCGTAATCACAGGCTGTAAGACCCCCATAAGATGAAGCCAAGATGGTTGAAGATAGCCTGGAAAATGACCTACATTAACGCTTTGGACGAATAAACATCGCATCTCCAAAGCTAAAGAAACGATATTTTTCCTCTACTGCTTGCTGATAGGCGCTTAAAATAGTTTCTCTTGTAGCTAGTGTACTAACAAGCATCACAAGTGTTGATTTTGGTAAATGGAAGTTTGTAATTAGACCATCTACCACCGTAAAGTTGTAGCCTGGATAAATAAAAATAGATGTCCAGCCCTGCTCTGCTCGTACCTCACCACTATATTTAGAGCCAATTGTTTCTAATGTCCGTGTGGAGGTTGTCCCAACAGCAATTACCTTGCCACCATTCCGTTTTACTTGATTAATCGTAGCTGCAGCTTCCTCCGTTACACTATAAAATTCGGCATGCATTTCATGATTTTCAATCGAATCAACACTAACAGGACGGAAAGTGCCTAATCCCACATGTAATGTAATAAAGGCAACTTCTACTCCTTTTGCCTTTACCTGCGCTAGCAATTGCTCTGTAAAATGTAAGCCTGCTGTTGGGGCTGCGGCGGAACCACGCTCTTTGGCATAAACGGTTTGGTAGCGATCCTTGTCCTCTAGTTTCTCACGAATATATGGAGGCAGCGGCATTTCACCAAGCTGCTCTAATATTTCATAAAAGATACCCTCATACTGAAATTCAAATGTACGTCCGCCATGCTCAAGCTCACCTGTACAAGTGGCTGTTAATAAACCGTCACCAAATGTGATGACTGTTCCTACCTTTACACGCTTTGCTGGTTTGACAAGTGTTTCCCACTCATCTGTGCCAGCTAGTTGCTTGAGTAACAATACTTCTATATGTGCCCCTGTCCCCTCTTTCACACCCATTAGACGCGCCGGTAATACTTTTGTATCGTTTAATACAAGGCAATCACCAGCTTGTAGCTCATCTACAATATGAGCAAAATGGTGATGCTCTACTTTATGGGAGCCAGGTGTTACGACCATTAATCGACTCGCTGTACGATCCACTAATGGCGTTTGGGCAATAAGCTCCTCTGGTAATGCAAAATCAAAATCTTCTACACGCATGAAAAAAACTTCCTTTTTTATGTTTGTTGGGGATATTCGTATCCAAAATGTTCGTAGGCTAACTGTGTTGCAACTCTTCCTCTTGGCGTACGCTGGATAAGGCCTATTTGCATCAAATAAGGCTCGTATACATCCTCTATCGTCACCCGTTCCTCACCAATTGATGCGGCAAGCGTATCTAAGCCCACAGGACCTCCTCGAAAGCGCTCAATCATATTGGTTACAAGTTTATGGTCAATATGATCAAGTCCTCGAGGATCGACTTGTAATAGCTCTAAGGCCTGCTTCGCAAGACCCTCCGTTATCATACCATCTCCAAGCACTTGTGCATAATCTCGCACTCGCTTTAATAAACGATTGGCAATGCGTGGTGTGCCACGTGAGCGTCTAGCCATTTCCATTGCTGCGACTGATTCAATTTCCACATCAAATAAGTGCGCACTGCGTACAACAATTTCACCCAGTGAACGATCATCATAATATTCGAGGCGTAGCAATACACCGAAACGATCTCGTAAAGGAGCTGATAAGGCACCAGCTCTGGTTGTAGCCCCTACAAGGGTAAAGGGAGGTAAATCAAGGCGAACAGAACGTGCTTCCGGCCCTTTGCCCACGACAATATCGAGGCAAAAGTCCTCCATTGCTGGGTAAAGCACCTCTTCAATTGCGCGCGGCAGCCGATGAATTTCATCAATAAATAGCACATCGCCAGGCTCCAGTGAGCTTAAAATAGCTGCTAAATCCCCAGGACGCTCAATAGCAGGGCCACTCGTCATCCGCACATTGACATTCATCTCATTTGCGATAACAGCCGCTAATGTTGTTTTACCAAGCCCTGGAGGTCCATATAACAACACATGGTCTAAACTTTCCTGACGAAGCTTTGCGGCTTCAATAAATATTTGTAAATTTTCCTTTACTTTATGCTGCCCAATATATTGTGATAGCCTTTGCGGGCGTAATGATAATTCAAACTGCTCATCATAGCTTCCTGCCTCACTAGCCATTATCCGTTCAGACATGCCTTTCCTCTCCTTTCCTTACTTTAATTTTAAGAGTAGCTGTAATGCTTGCTTCATATAAGCATCTGTTGTCTCAAGCTTATCATTATCCTCAAGCTGCGAACGAATTTTTTCAAGCTCTTTTTCAGAATACCCAAGTGCCATTAATGCCAGTATTGCTTCTTCTAGCTCATGCTTATTCGGATGAACCCCAAACAATGGCAGCTCCTCTTCTGTACTTGGCAACTCAAGTGTTTCTAATAAAGCGCCTAGCTTGCCTTTTAAGTCGAGGATCATTTGGCGCGCTGTTTTTTTCCCGACGCCTGGGAATTTCACTAAAAACGTTTCATCCTCACGTTCAATCGCACTAATCACCTGCTGCGGATTGCCCGTAGCTAAAATAGCTAGCGCCCCCTTCGGCCCTATACCTGATACTAAAATAAGCTTACGGAAGAGCTCACGCTGATCTAAATTTGGAAAACCATATAATACTTGTGCATCCTCACGTACATGCAAATGGACATAAATTTGTTGTTCAAGTGCCGATAGTCGAAAAGCAAATGGATTGGGTGTATTAAGCTGCCAACCAATGCCCTGTTGTTCAAGTACAATATATTCAGGTGTAACACGAGTAATTTGTCCTTTTAAATAATCATACATCTACAATCCCTCACAATCATCGTCTTCGATTATAGCATATAGCGAACGAATGCTCGACAAAAAGTAAAAAGTGCTGTGCACAGACAAAAATGACCGCCAAATGACGGTCATTTTTTCACGAATCTATCAATATCGTACCACAGTTTTGGCCAATAGGTGAGGGCTCGTTTTGTAAATGGCACTAAATAATCTAAAAATACTAGCTGCTGCTCCAGTGGTAAGTCCACCGCAAACAACCACTCACGCAAAAGCTCATTTGGATATTTCAAGCGATGAAGCTTTCTTTTATCTAAGCGCTTCAGCTCAGGCAACTCTGCAAATATCTTGCCAAGGTCATAGTCAACAGCTGGCAATACACGATGTAGCCATAAAATATACTCATCATCCGCTTCTCCAAGATGTGCTAAATCAAAATCAATTAAGCGTAATTGTCCATCAGAGCACCATAGAAAATTATGATGAACAACATCTCCATGTAAAAGCGTAATGTCTTTTTCAGGTGTATCCTCCATCGATATTAGCTGTAGCGACTGATCACTATAATGTAAAATTTGATCGATTTCTTCTCCTGTTAAAAAAGCACGAAAGTCATTTCTCCTACTTTTAAAACGCATATAACGCATTTGCCATTTTAAAAGCTGCGAGTAGGTATGCAAGCCAGGCACACGTTGCCAGGCAATTTTTTTATGTGTATCATGTAAAGCTATTAAGAGCTTTAAAGATTCCTTACGATCTTTTGCATAAGCAAAGTTTGCACCATGACTTCCCTCTTGCCATGCTTGCACAATTAATTGCTCATCATCGCTTTGCACGATTGGTAAAATAAGAGAAGGCTCCATACATCCTAGCTGGCGATGAATAGACCTGACCTTCTCCGCAATTTCTACTTGCTTTGCCCGTTTAACAAAATAAGTCTTTGATTGATATTTATATTTCCAAATATTCGGCTTTACCTCTTCAACAATATACGCTTTTTTACCATCGATAAGGCGTCATCCCGCCTGGGAAATAATGCGGTGGCATCCAAGGGCCACCTGACGGGCATGGAGGCGGCGGACAGTGACTAGGATCCATATACCAAGTAGGCATCATTGCTGGTTGTGAACCACAGCCACAAGATTGACCCATATTCATATCAGGCATCATCATTGGTGGTGACTGTGGACCGCAGCCACAAGATTGACCCATATTCATATCAGGCATCATCATTGGTGGTGACTGTGGACCGCAGCTACAGGATTGACCCATGTTCATATCAAATTGTGGTTGCATTTGTGGCTCATGTTTCGGGAAAAATGGTGTAGATTCTAAGAAATCATCCATCCCCCCTATCTTATGCTTTGGCATATCACAGGGCATTGGCTGTTGTTGCATCATATAAGGCTCAACATGTGGTTGCATCGGCATCGGCCACCACATTTGATGATATACAGGCTGATGGCAGCTCGGACAATGTGGAACAGCTGGCATTTGTGGCATCATCTGCACAGGCGGTGGCGGCGGTGCTGGCTGTGGCTTTGGTGGTGGCGGTGGTGTAGGCTGTGGTTTAGGTACAGGTGGTGGCGGTGTTGGCTTCGGTGCTGGCTGTATTTGCACAGGAGGCGGCATGACATTTTGCTCCATTTGCGGCATCACTACCTGTTGATGCCAATTCATTTCAACAGGCTGCGGTACCCACATCGGCTGTTGAGGCATCGGCATTGGCATTGGTATGGGTATCGGTATCATATGTGGCTCTGGCATCGGCATCGGTGCTGGTGGCGGTGGTACAATTGGTGGCGGTGGTGGCATCGGTTTCTGCACCTCTTTTTTAGGAGCTTCCTTCGTAATAGGTGTCTCCTTCGGCACATGTGTTTCCTTTCTTGGCATTTCTTTATGGGCATCTCGATGCGGCTGCTCTTTATTTATTTTTTCAGGCAAAATAATTTCCATACCTGGGACAATATAATCTGGGTTGGCAAGATGGACATTGAGCCGCTTCAAATCTTCAAACGAAATGCCGTACTCTTTCGCAATCTTCCACAGTGTGTCTCCCTTTTGAACAATATGAATACGCAATTTTTTCCTCCCTTCCTCTCTACGTATCATATGTTCAATGTTGCATTTGGATACAAAAATTTCAGCAAGTTCGAAATGCTTCATGGTACACTATTGCTTAAGGAATACAGTTTCCTATATTACGAGCAGAGGTGACCTCTTGTGAAAAAAATGTTAGGCGAAGAACGCCGACTGCAACTACTAGCGCAATTAAAAAAAAGTAAAACACCGATTACAGGAACTGATTTGGCTAAATTCGCAAATGTTTCGAGACAAGTTATCGTCAATGATATGACTTTATTAAAAGCTAGAAATGAGCCCATTATTGCTACAAGTCAAGGCTATCTTTATATGCAGCAGGAACAGCTTCAGCATACAGTTGAGCGTACACTTGCATGTTCACATACTTCCGAACAAGCAGAGGATGAATTACTAACGATTGTTGATTGTGGAGGAACGGTTAAAAATGTTATTGTTGAACATCCCATCTATGGCGAACTAACAGCTTCCATTATGGTCTCTAATCGGCATGAGGTAAAACAATTTATCGAGCGCATTAATGCAACACAGGCGAATTACTTGTCCGCTCTCACAGGTGGCATTCATCTGCATGTAATTGCTGCCCCTTCTGTGGAAGTGTTAACATTAATTGAGCAAACTTTACAAAAAAAAGGGTATTTAATAACAGAAAACACAGTATGAGTATATCGTCATACTGTGTTTTTGCTAATCTTATGTTCTTAAGCGTGAGTATTTTATCTTTCTCCGCAGATCGTACTTTCTCATACGCGGATGGATATTTAGGAGAGAAATCGTTGTCGCTGTGCAGGTGTAGGCAGCAGACATGCTTGCTTTCTTCCAAATAAACGATAACGGTGTTTAGCGAATAGTTTATATAATGCATTACGCATTCGGCTCGGTATAGGAGTAAAAAGATAATAGAACGGCCATACTTTATCTAATTTTTTACATATTTTTAAGGCTGCTGTAGATTCCATATACACTTTGCCATGCTCAATGAGTACAACGCTATCTATATTTTTGGATATATTGAACTGTGTAAGAAGTGCTTGGCCGACATCACTTTGTAACGCTGCAAACTGAAAATAGCCAGCTTGATCATGCTTCATAATAAATTGAACAGTGCTATCACAAAAATTACAAACGCCATCAAATAAAATAATCCCGCCCATTCTAAACCCTCCTTATCGTTATTATACCTTATCTGAAGTGACATACGTAAAATATGTACCGAGCGACTTGACCTTACAGCCTAGTGCCGCTAACTCCTCCATGGCACCGCGCATCATTGGCTCTTTTTCATCTGCTAATACATCAACCATAAAGAAATAGTCACCTAGCCCTGTTTTCAACGGACGTGATTCAATTTTACTTAAATTCAGCTGACGCCATGCAAAAACTGATAATACCTGATGTAAAGCTCCTGAGCGATCCGTCGGCAAGGTAATCATACATGTTGTTTTCGCTTGTCCATCCGATAATTCTTGGGGCAATCGCTTATTTTGCTTGGATAGTACAAAGAAACGTGTATGGTTAAAATGAAAATCATGGATATTAGACTCTACGATTTCAAGACCATATTTTTCGGCTGCTGCTGCATTGCCCACTGCCGCTATACACTCTTGTGGATTTTCTGATACAAATTTTGCTGCGGCTGCTGTTGAGGTCGTTTGGTGTAAGGGCACATGGCTAAAACGGTAAAATAAATATTTATGACATTGTGCCAAGGCATGTGGATGCGAATAAACGCCTTTTATGGACTGCCAATGATCCTTTTGTGCTTTATTGACCATTAAATGCTGCTGGATTTTTAGCAGGAGCTCGCCTGTTACATACAGTGTCGCCTCGTGGAATAAATAATCTAGTGTAAGCGGTACAGAGCCTTCTAAAGCATTTTCTAACGGCACAACTGCCAAATCTACCTTGCCCTCTGCTACCGCCTCAATACATTCTGGAATTGTTGCACATGGTACAAGCCATTCATTTGGAAAAGTAGCCTTTGTTGCTAAGTATGTAAATGATGCCTCTGGTCCTAAATAGGCGATTCGATTTTCCCATTGTTGCTTTGTCATTGCAAATACCTCCTTTATGGCACAATAAGGAGCAGTCCCTTATGAGTGATCACTACGGGACAGCTCCTTATGTGAGCTTTAGTATCGTATTGTTGCTCCAATGCACCCTAGGCATTTGGATTAATAAACACGATCATTGTCATTTTTGTCAAACATTACAGAACTGAACACTATGCTTTAATTATTATAATGCACCAGAGCTAATGACTTCCGCTGATTCGACAAAATCTAAGCGCTTTAACTGTTGAATCAAGTCATCCAGCTCACATGTCATGCTTGTAACATCCAGTGACAATGTCACATTGGCACGTCCTTGAATAGGGATTGTTTGGTGGATGGTTAATACATTACAATGTGTCATAGTCACCGTTTCTAAAAGCTTGGCAAGTGTTCCTTTTCTGTCTTGAAGCTGTAAAAAGACTGTTAAAATGCGTTCCTGGACAATTGAATGAAACGGAAATACAGCATCACGATATTTGTAAAACGCACTTCGCGATAAATCCACCTGCTTTACCGCATCCCAAATGGAGGATACTGAACCACTTGATAATAAGTGCTTCGCCTCCAATGTTTTTTGCATTGCATCCGTTAAAACATCTTCACGAACTAAATAATATCGCTGATTCGCAACATTCTTCATACGCTTCCCCCTAAAACTACTGTCTTAATCGACAAATTCAAATTCAAACTCTTGTAAACGTACAGTATCGCCATCCTGAGCGCCACGTTCACGCAGAGCCTCGTCCACGCCCATTGCACGCAATTGACGAGCAAAGCGGCGAACACCATCCTCACGGCTAAAGTCTGTCATTTTAAATAGACGTTCAATAGCATAACCACTAATAATAAATGCCCCATCATCATCACGCGTGATTTCGAATGCTTCACCTTTTGCCTCATGCTTGTACATTACGGTTGCGTCTGATTGCTCCTCTATATCATCATATAGTGGGAATTCAGGCGTTACCTCAAGTAAATCTGCAATCGCAAACAATAGCTCTTTTAACCCTTGGCGTGAAATAGCAGAGATCGGGAAAATTTGAACATCCTCTCCAACCTTTTGGCGGAATGTTACTAAATTTTCCTCTGCATCTGGCATATCCATTTTATTGGCTACAATGATTTGTGGACGCTCTGTTAAACGAAGATTATATTGTTTAAGCTCTGCATTGATCGTTAAATAGTCTTCATATGGATCGCGGCCTTCCATTCCTGACATATCAATAACATGGACAATAACACGTGTACGTTCAATATGTCGTAAAAATTGATGACCTAATCCAACCCCTTCATGTGCTCCCTCAATAAGCCCAGGTAAATCTGCCATCGCAAAGCTTCGATGATCATCCGTTTCAATCATGCCTAAGTTCGGTACAATTGTCGTAAAATGATAAGCACCAATTTTTGGCTTAGCAGCAGAAACAACAGATAAAAGCGTTGATTTACCAACACTTGGGAAACCAACTAACCCTACATCTGCTAAAACTTTTAACTCTAATATAACATTTAATTCTTGTCCTGGCTCACCTTTTTCAGAAAGTTCTGGCGCTGGATTGGCAGGTGTTGCAAATCTTGAATTTCCCCGTCCACCGCGTCCTGCTTTTGCAATGACAGCTCTTTGCCCATGCTCGACTAAGTCAGCAATAACGGCTTCTGTTTCTTCATTAATCACAACTGTTCCAGGTGGCACTTTTATAATTAAATCATCCGCATTTTTACCATGCATCCCTTTACTCATACCATGCTCACCACGTGGTGCCTTGAAATGACGCTTGTAGCGGAAGTCCATTAATGTACGTAAACCCTCATCTACCTCAAATACGACATTCCCACCGTGTCCACCATCGCCACCAGCTGGACCACCATTTGGTACATATTTTTCACGGCGAAAGGCTACCATACCATCTCCGCCGTCGCCACCTTTTACATAAATCTTTACGTGATCGACAAACATTTATTTCACTCCCTATTTGCACTCAAGACATATTGCCAGCGTCTATTTGTCTGTTCAACTGTTTGAATATCGAATTGTGTCAAACCTTTTTCGGTGAAGGCATCAGCACTCCATAACCCATTTAGCGTGAATGTCACGGCAAATGTATGATCGTCAACACGTACATCAAGCGTTAAGACCTGCTCTGTAAATGGATCTAATGTATCATAAATATGCATAACTGTTTTGTTTAAATAATCTACTACAGCCTGATCAATATCATTGGTTACTGGCTTATTGATCTCCCCATTTAGCTGCCAGGCTAATGAAGGATAACGCCATCCTGCTGTTTGTAACCATTCAATTGTTTGTGGCATTTGTAGTCGATTCAGGATAGAGAGCATGCGTAATTGCTCCGAATAGCGCTGGATAAGCTTCTTTGATTCATCAATTTTACCTAAATCTAAATTCATGCGAATCAGTTGTAGTTGATTCACATAGTCATGATTTGCAAAACGTAATACTTCACTAATGGTTAGTGATTGATTGTCCATCCCATTCACTCCAATAAAGTTATCCTTACTAGTATAACAAGTTTTATTGTATTTTTCCCCTTAATTCTTCTTTGATTTTTACGAATGTTTTCTCAAAAAGTTTCACAAAATTTTCTAAATCTTTCCCATTCATATATCGACAGCTCTTTTCCCCTTATGATAGTATGTTACCAAATTTGATATTCATTTATAGAAGGTAAAGAGAGACTCTACCACAATATAAAGTCACTGATTCACTCAGGAAGTTATCAAAGAAGAATCGTATATGACCTATTTATTGCTCAGGATTTACAAACTATTCCTTATCTATATGATCGATTATTTTTATATAAAGAGCAAAACGTAAAGCAAATAACGTGCAAAGACTTAGTATATGCTCAAAAACTTTTACAACCTATTATACCTTTTTCTGTATAAACATTTATAATAATAAAGGACATTTTGACAATCATGATTACTTGGAAAACCTATATTTTAATCGCCATTCCGTTAATATTATCAACCATTACAACACCTATATTGGGTGTTGTTGATACGATGGTTATTGGCCATTTATTAAATCCTGCTTTTATTGGCGGTGTAGCCATTAGTGTAACAATTTTTAATACATTGTATTGGTTATTTGGCTTTTTACGCGTTAGTACAACGGGAATGGTAGCCCAAGCATTTGGCCGAGACAATTCACATGATCAAAAGCTAGCCTTTTGGCGACCATTGTTACTCGCCGTTGTGATGGGCTTTATTTTTATTATTTTACAGCAAGTAATATTGATGGTAGCAACCATAATCATGAAGGCAGACGCCACGGTTTGGCTATATGCTAAGCAATATTTTTCAATTCGTATATGGGTAGCGCCATTTGCCTTAGCGATGTATGTAATTATTGGTTGGCTGATCGGTGCAAAGCAGGTAAGGGCAACACTATTGCTTCAATTATATATGAATATTTTAAATATTATTCTCTGTATTGTATTTGTTATCATATGCCATATGGAAATACGTGGCGTAGCTTTGGCTACAGTTGTCGCGGAAATAACAGCGCCATTGATCGGGCTTTACCTTTTAAAGTCACAGCAGCTTCTTACAGGCTGGCAAAAGCTGCGAGCAGAGGTATTTGATAGACAGGTTGTGCAAACGATGTTGCGTCTCAATAGTGACTTTTTTATTCGTACAGCTTGTTTACTCACAGCCTTCACTCTTTTTACATCCATCGGCTCCTCAATGAGTGTGGATATTTTAGCAGCAAATACAATTCTATTTCAGCTTCATTTTGTTTTTGCTTACTTTTTTGATGGGCTTGCCAATGCATCCAGTATCTATATTGGCAATGCAGTGGGCAGTAATAATAAAAAGCTCTACGAACAAACGATTCGTATTTCATTCTGGTGGTCATTTGGACTTGCCATTGTTCTATCCGCCCTATTTTATTTCTTAGGGCCTGTTATTTTAGCAAGCTTTACAAATATTGAGGCCATCTACCAGCTAACATTGCAATATCAAATGTGGCTTGTGCTATTCCCACTTGTAGGCTTCTGGGCATTAATGCTAAGTGGGATTTTCTCAGGCGCAACGATGATTGCCCCTATTCGTAATTCGCATATTTGGTCATTGATAAGCTATCTGTTAGCACTGGTAATTTGTCTGCCTCTGTGGGGTAATGATGGACTATGGTTTGCATTTATCCTATTTACATTCGGAAGAAGTCTCTTTTTAGCCATCTATCAGCCTCGGCTAAAAAAACTTTTTATCTAACACAAAGCCTTCAGTATGTTATAGCTATAACATACTGAAGGCTGCTTTATTTTATATACATCCCTTAATATGTTCCGCATATTCTTGTGCTTTTACGGCTCCGTTTAATTGCTCAAATACAGCGATTCGCTCTTCTTGCTCTAAATATTCCCTTACATTGAAGGCTAATAAAATATCTGTATATGCCTGATAAAAAGGTGATGTAACAAGCTGACAAAGCACTTTTTTACAGGTAGCGATTAGGGCTCAAAGCGCTCTGGATCATCGGTAGTATCATGGAGCTTTTTCATATACTGATACATCTCTGCTGACAGCTTGTCAAACGTTTCAAAAATGCACCATTCTTCTTCACAATATTTATAGTACCAATAATCTTCTGCATTCCTATCAGCTTGCTCTGCCAAATAAGCCTTTGTATTTGCCACTAAGCCAATTGACCACAGATCGCTGCTACAATCCAATGATACAATGTACAAATCTGCATACATAGCTCTATATGTTTTCAATGCTTGTTCCATCGCAAGTACAATAGCAGCTTCCAGTTTTTCATAATCAAACAAAGCCTGTGCCTCCTGCATATGCGCTCACCTTTCTACCTAATTATCATACCTCTATAAACAAAAAAGGACTGCCTCAATAGCAGCCCTTTCATATTAAGCTTCTTGTGTTTCTGGGTATACAGATACTTGTTTGCGATCGCGACCTAAACGTTCAAATTTAACAACGCCATCAACTTTAGCAAATAGTGTATCGTCACCGCCACGACCTACGTTTGTACCTGGGTAAATTTTTGTACCGCGTTGACGGTAAAGAATTGAACCACCAGTTACAAATTGGCCATCAGCACGTTTAGCACCAAGTCGTTTAGACTCAGAGTCACGTCCGTTTTTAGTAGAACCTACCCCTTTTTTCGATGCGAAAAATTGAAGGTCTAATGCTAATAATAATTTCATCGTGTTCCACCTCCTACAGCATTTTATACTTTAGTTCGATAAATTCTCCATAACTTGCGACCATCGTATAATACTGTGTCACCATTGTTTGAAGAATAACTTGTAATTTTGCGTCTATTTCAGGGTCTATATCTTTTGAAACGATACAGGATAAAAAGCCACCTTGCTCGTCCTGCTCAATTATTGGCTGTAATTGTAAAATATGACCAATTGCATTTACCGTACCAAAAGCGATAGCAGATGCACCTGCACATACTAAATCACGACCATATTCATCTGAGTAAGCATGACCTGAAATTTCAAAGCCGTATGACTTTCTGTTTTCATCACTATGAATTGTAACAGTAATCATATTGTTCACCTCACAATTAAGCGTTGATCGCTTCAACAACTAATTTTGTGTAAGGTTGACGGTGACCTTGTTTGCGACGGTAGTTCTTTTTAGCTTTCAATTTGAAAACAACGATTTTTTTCGCACGGCCTTCTTTCACAACTTTCGCTGTTACAGTAGCGCCTTCTACGAATGGAGCGCCAACTTTTACGTTTTCGCCACCTACGAATAATACTTTATCAAAAGTAACAACTTCGTCAGCTTCTTTACCTAGTTTTTCAACATAGATTTCTTGACCAGCTTCTACTTTGACTTGTTTACCACCAGTTTCAATAATTGCGTACATTTTACTGCACCTCCTCATAGACTCAGACTCGCCTGTTTATAAAGGTGATCCCTAAAGATACTTAAACCTTTCCAGTGCGGTTGTAGTAGCACAGGTGCTACAAACAATAACATTAAAATATTACCATACAAAAACTTTCAAGTCAATCGCTTCGTCACATATTTTTCAAAGGCTAAACGATATTTTCGATAATGCCATTCCTTCAATGCTTGAAGCCAAATAAATAACATAATAATTGCTAAAAAAATGGCCTGTGGGAGAAAACATAAAGTAACTAAGAATAATAGGGTTGCCACTATAAAAGACAACCAGTAATAGTTTTCTACCACAAGGGTACTTGGATAATTTAAAAATAACCACGCTAAAAATATTCTCCCACCATCTAACGGGATAATGGGCATTATATTGATAGCTAATAAGACAAGCTGCACACCCATCAGCTTAGCAGCAAGCAACTCAGGCATAAAAAAAGCGAGGCCAATCCCAATAATTGTCGCGATTGGTCCTCCTAATGCAATCCATAGGAGTGACGAAGCTTGCACAACCGCTGGATTTTCAAATTGAATTTCTCCCCCATAGGGTGTAATCACACATGATTTCACCTTGACCTTGCAAAGCAACGCTGCTATTAGATGACCGGCTTCATGCCACAAGAGCGATAATAAGATAATAGCATAATAAGCGAATTGCCCACTAAAAATCATCACAAGTACAAGAGGAATACAGAGAAGATGTAATTTAATTTTCATTTGTCTCCGTCATCTCAAGCCATTGTACCATCTGCTCTAAATCATAATGCGTATCTCCCTTTTTAATCGCTAAATAAAGTTGCCCCGCTTCTTTCATGCCGATTAAATCATTGGTCTGAATGGGTGTATAGGGTAGCTGTGCTAAACTATCCAGCATACCATACGAGACCGTTGTACCATCCTCATAGTTAATTGTCATTGTTTTACCTGTATATTTCGTATGGCCTGTAAAAACAACTAAACCGTTCTGCCCAGCATATACTGGTAAGCCTACATCATACTGCAATAAAAACCCTTCTTTAAAAGCTTTTGCATTCGCAAAGGTTAAAAGCTCTGTTTGCCCTACATCACTTGAGACCATAATCGTCTCTTTTTCTTGATTGAGCCAGCTTTGCCCAAGCTCACTTAAATACGTTAAATCTGCTGAAGTGGTCACTAGCTTGCGCACAGGCGTATCTACAACTCCTTGATCTTCTAAACGAATTACAAGCATTACTGCCGCCACTAGCAGTATTGTGATAAACCATTTCCATTTTTTAAACAAGCCCTCATCCTTTTTTCCACACTATATGAGATTGCATGTCCAAACATGCAAAAAAACCTTCTCGCACATATGCACGAAAAGGTTTTACTTCATCCTGTAGGAACAACCTATCTATCACTGACTTTATTTTGAAAACAGCGCTTTCAGTTTTGAAAACACTCCTCTTTGCTCGTCTTGAATAGCCATTAATGGCACAGACTCACCAAGAATACGACGTGCAATATTGCGATAGCCTAATGATGCTTTATTGGAAGGGTCCATCACTACAGGCTCACCTTTATTGGAGGATACAATGACATCTTCGTTATCGATAATAATGCCTAATAGATCGATCGCCAAATGTGTTGTAATTTCATTGACATCCAATGTATCGCCGTTTTTCATCATATGCTGACGTATACGATTAATAATTAATTTAGGTGCTGTAATGTCTTCCTGCTCAAGCAAGCCAATAATACGGTCAGCATCACGGACAGCAGATATTTCAGGTGTTGTCACAACAATGGCATGATCTGCACCAGCAACAGCATTGCGATAGCCTTGCTCAATGCCAGCAGGACAATCAATTAAGACATAATCATAGTCCCTTTTTAATTCCTCTATTAAGCTCTTCATTTGCTCAGGGGTAACAGCGTTTTTATCTGTTGTTTGAGCAGCAGGTAATAAAAATAGTTTCTCATCTACACGCTTATCTTTAATCAACGCTTGATGAATTTTACAACGCCCCTCTACAACATCAACGAGGTCATAAATAATACGGTTTTCTAAGCCTAAAATTACATCTAAATTACGTAGGCCAATATCTGTATCAACTAAACATACTTTTTTACCCTGTAGAGCCAATGCAGTCCCAAGGTTAGCCGCTGTCGTTGTTTTTCCGACACCGCCTTTACCTGAAGTTATGACGATCGCTTCTCCCACACTAGCTTCCTCCCTTAGACACATTTAACAATGGTCGAATATTTTTTAAGGCATGAATTTGATCGTACGTAATGCGTCCATCATAGCCAATAAAGGCACAAGTCATTTCTGCTTGATTAATTGCTTTTACATGCTCGTCTGACATTGCCTGAACCTGATCGGCAATCATAATATGTGTAGCCTCAAAACGTGATGCAGCAATAATTGCCTCTTTATTGCCTAGCACACCTGCATGTGCAATGCCTTTTAGCCTACCAAGAACATAGACATTACCTCCAGCCTCTACACGACCATTGGGATTGACATTACCAATAATAATAATATCTCCTGACGAGCGCAGAATTTGTCCTGATCTGACCACACCTACATATGTATCTTGTTGGCTTTCAATCATTTTCTGGTTGCTTTCATGGACAGTCAGTACTTCACTTTGCACCTTAGATACAATAAGCTGCTCGGTTTCTTGCACAATATTAATCAGCTCATTCATTTGTTTTTCCGTACAGTAGCGATAGCCTAAATATAATTGTACATCTACTTTGCCTTCGATACCGCCCTCTAACACCTTTTTCTTTAATTCTTCCACCAAATCGCCATATGCACATTGGTCATCTAGTCGTAATACAAAGCCGTCTTTCGTCCCCTTCATATGAACTAGCTGTTTTTTCATGAATGCCTCACCTCACGTTGTTCTTTGTTAAGAAACCTCACGTGCTCTCTGTAAGACACGCGCATTAATTAGATACTTGAAGGCCCAGCCAAGAATCATTAAAAATAAGGCATTCGCAATGATTGTTGGTAATAGTCGTGAACGTAAGAAATCTGCTAACGGAATTGCTGTAAAATCAATTAGGTAGAAGAATTGGTAGAGTATAAATTCTAAAATCGCTACTAAAATAACTGAAATTGTCGTTGTTACAACTAAGTGTTGATGGATCACTTTCACGATAGATCCTGCTAAAAAACAAATAAGTGGATAAAGTACTGAATATAATCCAATAATATCAATGTAAAACACATCATACAAGACACCAAAAAAAAGACCATACATTACCGCTCGTTGACGGCTATAATAGATGGAGATAAAAATTAAATATAAGATTAAAAAACGTGGCACTAGATAGTAGATATCCCCTTTGATTTCAATCGGGGAAAGCATCGCAAATTCTGGTTCAAGTAAAAATAGTAGAACCGCCACAGAGGGGATGAGAAATCGAACCATCACTCCGCCTCCTCTTCACTTTCCTTTTTTTGCGGATTCGATAAATCTTCGTTTGTTGCACTGCCATCTGAGCCATCAATAACCGTTGATGTACGTTTGGCAATCACAACATGCTCTAAAATTGAAAAATCAGCAGCTGGTTTAACATAAGCCATTTTTGTTAAACCGAAATCATCTGTACTTACTTCCGTAATTTCTCCAATCGGTACACCTTTTGGGAAGATACCACCAAGACCTGAGGAAACTACCTGCTCGCCTTCCTTAACCGTCAAGCTAGAATCGATTCGCTTCATAATGAGTTCATTACGTTCTTCATCAAAGCCCTCGACTAAACCGTATGCTTCTTTTTCTCCTAACACCATCGCAGAAACACGATAGTTTGGATTATTTGTATATAAAAGCTCTACTTCAGATGTGAAAGGTGTCACCAGGATAACTTTGCCAACTAAACCTTTCGCCGTCATAACTGCCATATTTTTTTGGACACCATGAGAAGAACCCTTATCTAAAATAATTTTCTCTTCCCATTGGTCAGGATTTCTAGCAATCACTGTTGCATGAATAGGATCAAATGCCTTTAAGCTTTCTGTTTTATTCAGAAGCTCTCGAAGCTTTGTATTCTCTGATTTTAAATCCGTAGCCTCAGCTTGTACAACCGCAAAATCTTCTAAGCGTGCTTTTAAACGTTTATTTTCTTCGTACGTGTTTAAGAGGGAGTCAATATTATTAAAGACACCATTGATATAATTCGCCGGCTTCGCAACAAGTGATTGTGCGACGCCGACAGTATCTTTAATAATTTGCTCTGGTAAAGTTGCATTCGTCCGATCACGTAATGAGAAGCTAATCAATGCCACAAGAAAAACCATGCCTACGAGCAGCAAAATTACTTTCTTATTGAAAAAAAAGTGTGGCATTGCCTAAACCTCCTTACCCTTTCACTTGTTGTTGACGAATTAAGTCGATATTATCTAATGCCTTACCTGTACCAATTGCTACACAGTCTAAAGGGTCTTCTGCGATAAATACGGGCATATTTGTTTCTTGGCTAATAACTTTATCCAAGTTTGTTAATAGTGCACCACCACCAGTTAACACAATACCGCGTTCCATGACATCTGCAGATAATTCAGGAGGTGTTTGTTCTAATGTTTTACGAACACCGTCGATAATAGAAGCAACGGCTTCACGTAAAGATTCGGAAATTTCCTTTGAAGAAATCTCGATTGTTTTTGGTAAACCTGTTAGCAAGTCACGACCTCGAATCTCCATTGTTTCCTCTGGTCCTTCAGCTAATGCTGTACCAATTTCCATTTTAACAGCCTCTGCTGTACGCTCACCAATCGTTAAATTATACGTTTTACGAATATATGAAATGATGGACTGATCCATTGCATCCCCACCAACACGTACGGATTCACTTGTAACAATACCACCTAATGAAATAACTGCAACCTCTGTTGTCCCTCCACCAATATCAACAACCATAGACCCTGTTGGATCCCATACTGGAAGATTGGACCCGATTGCTGCTGCAAATGGCTCCTCGATTGTAAATGCCTCTTTTGCACCGGCTTGTCGTGCAGCATCGATGACTGCACGTTGTTCAACAGAAGTAATACCAAAAGGCACACAAATCATGACATTCGGTTTTTTCCAGTTACTTCCTGAATTTTTAGAAGCTTCTTTTAAATAATACTCAATCATAGCTGTTGTAATATCAAAATCAGCGATTACGCCATCCTTCATTGGACGAATGGCTACGATTGACCCTGGTGTACGACCAATCATATTTTTTGCATCATTCCCAACTGCAACAATATCCCCTGTTTTTGTATTTTTTGCTACTACTGAGGGTTCGCGTAACACGATGCCCTTTCCTTTAATAAACACTAATGTATTCGCTGTGCCGAGGTCAATCCCGACATCTTTGCTTCCAAATCCAAACAATTTTGTACTCCCTTTCTATTTAAGCCATACTTTCATTAACATTCATGACTTTAGCGATCGTGTTAGAAAATTGAATTGTGCCTAACACAATTGACTCCTCTCAATCTTCATAGCATTCGCCAAAGTATTTATCTTCATCAGTCGGTGTCCCATATCATAAAAAACTACATACGCATTTACCTCACCACAATTGTGATGGGCATCTTTCCTGAATAAAGATAAAATTCATACCCTTCATTATAACGGAAAAGCGTAAAAATTTGTAGTATCACATGCATGATCTTGGAGAAAAGATACTATTTTAATTCCCTCTTAAACTAAACATAGTACGTATAGATTAGCATATAATTTTTCTTCTTATAAGACAATGTATATAAGGCTACCAATTTTTGTGAAGATAATAGAGTTTTCCTGAATACATTAACGCTTTATAAACAAAAAGGTTCGCCAATATTACAGAAAAAAGCTCTGCACATCGTATGCAGAGCTTAAAAATACCCTTTTTCCTTTAAGCTTACAAATTGATGATCACCGATGATAAGATGATCGATCACTTCAATGCCTATAATATAGCCTGCTTCGATTATTCGCTTTGTGACCTCAATATCCTCTGTACTTGGTGTTGGCACACCACTAGGATGATTGTGTGCACAAAGAATAGAAGCTGCAGACCTTTTGACAGCTTCTCGAAATATCTCCCTTGGATGTACGATCGAGGCATTAAGTGAGCCAATAAAAATAGTCTGCTTATGAATCACCTGATTTTTAATATTTAAAAAAAGGGCAACAAAATGCTCCTGATTCAACGAGCTCATATCAGGCATTAAATAAGTAGCGGCATCTTCTGGGGAACGTATGGTGAATTTTTCATCATTGTTTTTCTGAGCGAGTCGCCTTCCAAGCTCAATAGCCGCTAATAATTGAATCGCTTTTACCTCGCCAATCCCTTTAATAGCTATCATTTCTTCGATGGTGGCATGCTTTAAATGATGGAGTCGTTCAAAAACATTTAATACTCTATTAGCAAGCACCAGTACCGATTCTTCCTTCGTCCCTGTCCGTAATAAAATAGCAAGCAGCTCTTGATTTGATAAGCTTTCCGCTCCTTGTCGTAGCAGCCGCTCACGGGGGCGGTCTTCCATATTGACATCACGTATCATCAATGATGGAAAAACATTATTTTGCAAAAATGCTCACTCCTTCGCAAATTGGATAATTTCAAGTTCTACCAATTGGGAAAACAATGCTGCCAATGGTAAACCTACAACATTGTTATAGTCTCCTTCAATTCGTTTTACTAACAGTGTGCCTATTGTTTGGATGCCATAACCGCCTGCTTTATCAAATGGATCTCCTGAATCTACATAGGCTTCAATAAGTTTTTGTGATAGTTGATGAAAGACAACGATCGTCTCCTCCACAAAAACAGTTTCCTTGCCATCAGGTTGAATAATCGCAACTGCTGTCATAACGACATGCTTGTTGCCTGATAAGCGTAATAAGTGCGCAATCGCTTCCTCTCGGGACTTCGGTTTATGTAGCAGCTCATGGTTGTCAACCACGATTGTATCAGCACCAATAACTGTGGCAGTGGCTGCTTTTTTAGCAACATCTCGTGTTTTTAACAGAGCTACCTCTTTTACATACGTCTGCATAGTTGTCGCTTGTATGCTTGTTTCTTCCACATCACTTGTTATTACTGTAAAGGGCAGTGCTAGCATGTCCAACAATTCTTTACGTCTTGGTGATGCAGAAGCAAGCACAAGCTTATGATTAGTTTGTAACATTATCTGACCATTCCTCCTTGTTTCTATCATACTGAAGAATGTGTTATTTGAAAATTTTCAAAAGATCGAGATAATGTTGATTTCTACTTAAAATATCACTTGAAGACAAGTATTTTTCGATTGATAGTGGGCAAAAACATGTAAGCGAATAATGTTAATATCATTGGAAATTGTAGAGGCTGCCTTGCCAACCGTTTGCCAATCCTCTGGCAATGTTGTATCCTTAGCATTTTCCCCAAAATTTAATTTTTTAGCATTTTTATCAGCGAGGACAGCAGGTATTTCTACAAGCGTTGGTTCCTTACAGCTTTCACCACTGACACTAAATGTTTTTTTAAAGGTTGCAGGATCCTGTAAAAATTCAAGCTGACTCTCTTCTGTAACAAGGCTTGTCCATACATAATATTTACCATCAGCTTGAATAATAGCGCTCTCTTTTAAAGAAGGATATTCAGCAATAAATGCACTAGCACTTTCATAATTTGAAAAGACGCCTGCTTGACTGGCAAAAAACATTGGTGCATTTGCTGGATTGGTTGTTCCACTACTTGTTGGGATCGTATCTGCCTGTGATTGATTATTTGCCACTTCACCACCATTTTTTGGTAAAGGTAGCTGTGTACTTGCTTGTAACATACCTAAAAAAATAGCTACACCTAATAGACCGACAAATCCGCCAATAATCATTGCTCGAAATATTTGTTTTTTCACCACACGACTGACCATTTTCATTCATCTATCACCTCATCCTTCCACATAGCTATACCATTATGGCCTTCATATGGTATCAGTATATGTAAAATAAGAAGTGTACATGCTTGTTATTGAAAACGATACTACCCTGCTACTGGATAGCTTTTCAATATAGGGACAAATTTTACTAGTTGAGAAACAGACTCATTTCTGTAACTTATGGCAATAATTCTACCCTTACTTAATTATTTTTACATCATTCGTTTTTTTAGGGAATACTATACGCAAATAAATGAAAACTAACATCCAAAAAAATGCAACCTATCAAAATGAATAGAAAATCAACCATAGGTTTTGGTGAAGGACCATAATTTTAGTTAAATAAAAAAATCACCCAAAAAATTTAAATATTTGTAAAATCGTTAAATTGGATATAAAACGGGGAAAATAGGAAATATAGTTTTTTATGAGTCATAAAATTTTCACTATTTTTTTAACCAGCTTTTTATTAGTATCAGTATTATTGCAACCTATACAATCTCAGGCCGAAGAGATACCAGCTTCTGAAACTATAAGTGATGGGTATATTGAAACTTTTATAGATGAGTCTGGACATACAACTAAATTAGAATATCTTATCAATGAAAAGGAATTTAGAGTTAATACTCATATAAATGGAAAACTTATTGATTATTCCAGCAGGGAGATGGAGAAAAACGGGGAATATTCTGATGAGATTATTTACAATCAATTATTCGATGTTAAAAAATCTGAATCTGAAGAAATTGTATATATTGAAAGCGATGTTGAAGAAACATATAACGTTAATGATTTTATTACCGTAGAATCAGGGGAAATTTCACTTTATAATACTACTCTCCCTAGACCTTATGCATTTATTGCATCAAAGTGTAATTGGACATTAAATCAATGTGGTACTTTATATGGAAAAAGTAAAGTAGATCAAATTAAAAAGTTTATGTTTGACTTTAAAAAAGATGCTGCTATTTCTGTAGTTGCCGCTGCAATTACTATGGTATGGGGGGCGCCTATTGTTGCAGTAGGTGTATTATTGGCTTCTTTAGGTGTGGGGGTTGTCAATGCACTACTAACAACTTCTTTAAATGGGTATTATGATTCTACACGTACACAATATTCTTATTATGTTGTGGTTAAACAAAAGGAAACTTTTAAACACAACCAAGAGAAGTATGTTGTCTATTACTATAACACAACAAATGGTAAACAGAGTACAAGAACTTCACAAAGTGCAAGTTGGATATCAGAGGATGCGGTATTAGATATAGGTATAGTTTCATATTAAAAGAATAAAACAAAAAAGTAGCTCTCAAATCGAGTCGCTACTTTTTCTCTATATATCCAAATGGTACTTTATATTAATCTTTTACTGCTTAAGAAAGGGTTAGATATTCTCTTTATCGAATTTCTTTAACCAACATAGCTATAGGATTGGGAGGATTATGTGTATTGCTAAAATTAAATGTAAAACAGCAATTATTGGCTACTTTTATTGTTCTTATAATATCTATCATTATCGCTATCACAACACCTTGGAATCAATATAAACTACTATTTATGGCTCCCGTTATAGTTTTTTCTGCATTTATTAGTATCTTCATCTCAAAAAAATTTTTTAAACAAGATGATAGGTATTAATCTATAAGAATAAAATATTTAGTACTCATACTATCAACCGTACTCTTAACAGAAGTATTACTAATAGGGTACTCATTATAAACATCTTCAAGCCATAATAGCAACACTTCAGATTATGCACAGCCAAAAGAAGCGGCATAGCCAAAGACATATACAGATTTAGATGCATTGGATCAATAGGCATCGAACTAGGCTTTAAAACCATTATTGACAATATTCAACCCCAAATTTTCGCAAAAAAAACACAGCCTCTACTCACAATAGACGCTGTGTTTTTGCTTGTAAACTACTCTTAAGCATCCTCGTTCAATAAACGATTACGTACCGCTGTTAATAAATATAAGGAGCCTGCTACAACTGTGCGCTCTTTCTTTGCGGATTGTTGCTGTAAAAAGGAGACATAGTCTAGCAAAACAGCTTTCTTTGTCGCATTGGAAAGCGCCATCAGTTGTTCAGCAGCCATTGCACGAGGATTGTCGAAATCGACGAAATAAAAATGATCACTCACCTGCTCTAACAATCTCAAAATTTGTTGAACATCTTTGTCGGCAAGGATGCCAACAACAAAGGTTATCGCTTTATTTGGAAACTCCTGCTGAATTGTTTCTACTAATTGCGCTACACTTGCTGGATTATGTGCACCATCTAAAAAGACAAAAGGCATAATTTCTTCAAAGCGCCCTAAAATCGTGGCATTTTTGATGGCCTGGCGAATTGCTACTGTGCTTGGCTCCACGTCTAAAATGCTCGCTATTTCTAAAAATGCCGTCAGTGCTGATGCCATATTATGCGCCTGATGTGTCCCCTTCATCGTGCGTAGCAAACCTGTTATTTGACATGCATGCTTCTTATTAATGTAACATTCTCCATCACTTGTTGATGCAACAGAAAAATGATGCTCTAGCTCCAAGATTGCAGCATTTTTTTGTGCAGCCTCCTGCAATACAACTTGCTTTGCTTCCTCTGGTAAATCACCAATAATCACTGGTCGCTGCTCTTTAATAATGCCTGCCTTATGATGCGCTATACTTGTTAGCGTATCCCCTAAAAATTGTGTGTGCTCTAGCGCTATACTTGGAATAATTGAAACCAACGGCATCACCACATTTGTGCTATCCAATAAGCCACCCATTCCTGCCTCAATTAACGCAAGATCAACCTGGCAATTGGCAAAGTGTAAAAATGCAGCAACTGTCAACAGCTCAAAATCTGTTAGCTTTCCGCTTAGCCCTGCTGCTTGCATATGCTGAAACACGGCATCCATTGCAGGTGCTGAAATCGCTTTGCCATCCACCTGGATTTGGTCATGCACATCAACAATACATGGGGACATAAATTTCCCTACGCGCAAGCCATGTTCTTTTGCTATCGCTTCAAGAAATGTAACCGTTGACCCTTTGCCATTTGTACCCGCTATATGGACAGTTGGTAGCCTACGCTCTGGATTGCCGACGAGAGCCAATGCCTCCTCAATTGCCGTCAACCCAGGCTTAATCATATCATCGCTGTGAACATGCCATTTTTCTTTATAGTGATTTAATTTAGGGATCATCGTTTTGCCTCCTGTAGCCACTTGCGAACTTCTGCGATAAAGTATAAAGAACCTGTAACAACGACAATATCCTCAGCATTTCTTCCAGAAAGCACGGCTTGAATCGCATCCTGCCATTTGTTATAATCGGCTTTTTTTGCATTCGTTGATAGCTGTACTAAGCTTTTGGCAGGCATAGCATTTGGTAGCGCAATTTGTGTAAATGTCATGGAGGACGCAACAGCATCCATAAATGCAAGGCTGTTGCCATGATCCTTATCTGCTAAGGCTGCATATACAAAGTGATACCGACGATTTGGATATACCACTTTAAGTGTTTGAATAAGTGCAGCCGTTCCCTCTGAATTATGGGCACCATCCAGTACAATATGATTTGACCATTGTTCAAAGCGTCCTGCCCATTGTGCATCTTGTAAAGCTCGGCGAATGGATTGGTCAGTAATTGCAAGAGCGCCCTTGTCATGTAACACTACCATTGCCGTAATCGCAAGACTTGCATTATTGATTTGATGGGAGCCAGCCATTTTTAAGGCAATATCAGTCATTAAAACAGTGCCCATGTTATAGGTAAATTGCTGATAATCTGTGGCTTGTAAATAATTGGTCGCTGTAAAGTCTTGGCCCAAAACAAAGCATGGAGCATGTCGCCTAGCTGCTACTTCTGTTATAACAGTTAGTGCTTCCTTATTGTGAACACCCACAACCACAGGAACACCCTCTTTAATAATTCCCGCTTTTTCAGTAGCCACCTTTGCAAAGGTATCTCCTAAAAACGCTGTATGCTCCAAAGAGATCGTTGTGATAATGGCTAATAATGGTGTAACAACATTTGTGGCATCGAGACGCCCACCAAGCCCTGCTTCAATCAGTGCTATATCAATTTCTTGATCTGCAAAGTATTGGAACATAATAAGTGTAACCACCTCAAAAAAGCTTGGAAAATCTCCATTATAGTGCTCCTCTACTATCTGTGCTAGCTTGTTGAAATAAACTAAAAATTGCTTATCAGAAATTGGGACACCATTAATCGTTATACGTTCATGCACTCGCTCTAAATGAGGAGAGGTAAAAGCGCCCACTCTATAATCAGCCTGTTGTAGCATTTCTCTTAATGCATTGACGGTTGAGCCCTTCCCATTAGAGCCAGCGATATGGATAACGCGGAGTTTGTTGTGAGGGTTATCTAAAAATGCTAGCACCTCTCGCATAAAGACAAGTGGCGCACGTTTATGGTCAACTGCTTTTAATGTAAAAATAAATTCTGTACATTCCTTCATTGTGTTAAACAACAACAACACTTCCTTTTCATGCAATATCTCTATTTTAGTACAAGTGGCGTTGAATAACAGCGGTTTCTTTATAAGCAGTATAAAAAAACACACAGAGGGGGCTGACCATTCTGCGTGTTTGAGCGGCTTATTTAATTCATTATCTGACGAGTGCCTAATAAAGCACCCATATTATCTAAAATAATTTTGGCATCATTATTTAAAAGCGGCATTACATCTGGACGTTGCACTAATTCAAAAGAATTTTTTAATGTTCTTTTTAACATAGAAATATCAAAGTTCGAACAATACTCATTAATTTTATTGATGGTTAATAAATCGGCACGCGATAATTTCGCCTCTTCTTTTTGTTCGTTATTGCTGGCTAGTATATGTTTAATCAATACACGACTACTAGTATTTAATAAACGGTAATATTTTGCTTCTGATAATTTTAAAAGATTTGTTTGGATTAATACCCTTGCACTTACAAAATCAAGATCATCACAGGCCCTATTAATTTTTGAAATGATTGTAGCAATATTTCCTGTCACCTCTAACACCTCCATTCAGCAAAATGTATGCTCTAAAATATTTATATCGAACAGCTATAAATTCCCTTGTCCTTCTTTGCCACGATTGCAACATGTTAGGCTTTGTTTCCTATATTATACAGAAGCGAAATTCACCTATTCGACTAATTATTTTTGATTTTACTATACACTTTTACCTAACACAATATATATCTTTTGATATATAAAATAAAAAAAGGTGGATGACTTTATTGCCATCCACTACTTTTTTACATACTTTTCAATTCTTCTAAACGTTTCAAGACAATCGCATGCTTGCTTTCATAATCTGCTAATTTTTCACGCTCTGCATTGACTAATGCTTCTGGTGCTTTTGCTACAAATTTCCCATTAGATAGCTTACCTGTTACAAGCTTCACTTCTTTTGCCCATTTCTCTAGCTCTTTTTCGAGACGAGCAATTTCTTCCTCTAGGTTAATCAGCCCTACAAGCGGTAAGAAAACTTGCGCACCTGTAACAACGGCTGTCATTGACTGACCAGGAGCCTCTAAGCCTTCACCTATTGTTAATGTTTCAGGGTTACAGAATTTTTCTAAATAGGCTTTATTTGCTTCAAGCACGGTTACTGTTGCAGCATCTTTCGCTGAAATAAACAATGGCACTTTTTTGCTCATTGGGGTATTCACTTCTGCACGAATATTACGTACTGAACGTATAATATCCATTAGGAGCTTCATATTGTCTGCTTCTTCAGCAAAATGAAGGTCCGCACGCACGGTTGGCCATGCAGCCACAGTAATGGAGTCACCATTGTGTGGTAAGTGCTGCCAAATTTCTTCTGTAATAAACGGCATAAATGGATGTAATAGACGCATTGTTTGATCAAGCACGTAAGCTAAAATAGAACGCGTTGTCTTTTTCGCTGCTTCATTCTCACCATAAAGTGGTAATTTCGCCATTTCAATATACCAGGAACAGAAATCATCCCAAATGAAATTGTATAATTCGCGACCAACTTCACCAAATTCATAACGCTCTGCAAGAGAGGTTACACGTTCAATCGTTTCATTTAAGCGCGTTAAAATCCATTTGTCAGCTACTGATTTTTCACCAGTTAAATCGATCTCATCATATGTCATACCATCCATATTCATAAGTGCAAAACGTGATGCATTCCAAATCTTATTGGCAAAGTTCCATACTGCTTCTACTTTTTCCGTTGTATAGCGTAAATCTTGACCAGGTGATGAACCAGTAGCTAAGAAATAGCGTAATGAATCTGCACCGTATTGTTCAATGACGTCCATTGGATCAACACCATTGCCAAGTGATTTACTCATTTTACGTCCCTCACCATCACGTACTAAGCCGTGAATTAATACATCTTTAAATGGACGTTGCCCTGTAAATTCAATGCCTTGGAAAATCATGCGAGACACCCAGAAGAAAATAATATCATAGCCAGTTACTAGCGTATTTGTTGGATAGTAACGTTTATATTCTGCATTTGCCTCGTCTGGCCAGCCCATTGTAGAAAACGGCCATAGTGCAGAGGAAAACCATGTATCCAGGACATCTTCATCTTGCGTCCAATTTTCACTATCCGCTGGTGCTTCTTTTCCTACGTAAACTTCGCCTGTTTCGTTATGATACCATGCTGGAATTTGATGGCCCCACCATAATTGGCGAGAGATACACCAATCGCGAATATTTTCCATCCAGCGTGAATATGTGTTTTCAAAACGAGCTGGCACAAAGTGTACTTTCCCTGTTTCATCCTTTTGTAGCTCTAGGGAAGCATCTGCAAGCGGCTGCATTTTCACAAACCATTGTGCAGATAAATAAGGCTCTACAACAGCACCTGAACGCTCTGAATGACCAACAGAGTGCATATGCTCTTCAATTTTAAATAACACGCCAGCCTCTTGTAAATCGGCTACAATTTGCTGACGACATTCAAAACGATCCATACCTTGATATTTGCCAGCTAGCTCATTCATTGTGCCATCTTCATTCATCACAAGAATGCGCTCTAAATTATGACGATTCCCTACTTCAAAGTCATTCGGGTCATGCGCTGGTGTCATTTTTACAACACCTGTACCAAAATCTTTATCTACGTAGTCATCCGCTACAATTGGAATTTCGCGTCCTACAATTGGTAAAATAACAGTTTTGCCAATTAAATGTTGGTAGCGCTCATCATCTGGATGCACAGCCACACCTGAGTCACCGAGCATTGTTTCGGGACGTGTTGTCGCAACTTCCACATGACCTGAACCATCAGCTAATGGATATTTCATGTGATAGAAAGCACCTTGCACATCCTGATAAATTACTTCTATATCCGATAATGCTGTTTTCGCTGCTGGGTCCCAGTTGATAATGCGTTCACCACGGTAAATTAAACCTTTTTCATATAATTGTACAAAAACAGTTTTAACAGCATCTGATAATCCTTTATCTAGTGTAAAACGTTCACGTGTATAGTCTAAGCCAAGGCCAAGCTTTGCCCATTGGTCGCGAATATGTCCAGCATATTCCTCTTTCCATTCCCATGTTTTTTCAAGGAATTTTTCACGTCCTAAATCATAACGTGTACTATTATCTTCACGTAGCTTTGCTTCTACTTTTGCTTGTGTTGCGATACCTGCATGGTCCATTCCTGGTAACCATAATGCATCATATCCTTGCATACGCTTCATGCGGATAAGTATATCTTGTAATGTTGTATCCCACGCATGTCCAAGATGGAGCTTACCTGTTACGTTCGGTGGTGGAATAACGATGGAGTAGGGCTTTTTCCCGCTTTCAGGTTGTGCTTCGAAAAACTTTCCTTGTAACCACCATTCATAGCGACCAGCCTCAATGGACTGTGGATCATACTTCGTTGGCATTGAAATGTTTTCTGTCATATTAACTCCTCCTATTGTTTGAAAACTGTTGGTAAAGAAATGCTATTTATTTTTTTACCCAATAAAAAAACTCCTGTCGTCTAAAAGGACGAAGGAGTTTTAGTTCGCGGTACCACCTTTAATTCCAGCAGTGGTTAAGAATTTTTTCTTAGCCTACCCTACTGGCTCTTAATTCGGTAACGGTGTTTAACCGGCTTTAACTACTATTAGTTCACTAAAGCTGCTCAAGGGCTACCTTCAATTTCGTACAAATAGAAACTTTCCAGCTACCATTTCCTCTCTATAAAATGTACACAAAATTTACTCTTCCCTATCATCGCATCTATATTGAATTTTCCTTATTGTACCGCAAAATCGTGTTATCTTTCAAGTGATTTCATTGTTTTTAGGAACTGTGAAAAGGAAGTGAATCATCAATGCGTCGACGTAAATATAATCCATGGCTTTTACCGCCATGGCTACGACAAATTCGTTTCTATTGTCGAACAATTATCGTGCCTCTTTGTGCTTTTCAATTTATACGTGTCATTATTGTGCCAACATCGGGCGACCTTATTTTCTTATTGGTCTTGTTGCTTCTCTGCTACTTACTTTTGAAAGACATCATTTGAAACACGGACTTTTAGCGGTGTATATTCTTCCGTTAAATCCCAAATCATTGAAGGTACTTCATGCCAAGAGCTTGATTCACGTACAACAATATGACTATCAGTTACTGTAACTGCCTCTTGGTGTGAAGCTGCTGCTACGCTAGTAGACTGCTTTACTGGCACACTTTCTTCCATAACCGTTAGTTGTTCTTCGTTCGTAGCATTCATCTGCGCTTTTTCCATAACAGGTTCAAGTTCATTAAAGACACTTGTGACTGTCCATTCTAACTGACACATTTGATTTGCGAGACTAGGACGAATATCCTTGATCATTAAATCTTTTACATCCGACTCTTTTGGTAAATCCACATGTAAAGGTACTGCATACTCAAAATAGCCTGTGTCTCCTTGAATATCAAGTGCAGCAATGGCGATAATATCCTCTTGCCCCATATGAGTCTGCATATCCTGAAAATCAAAACGTACATGTGCAGTAATATGGTAAATACCCATGAGTCGCAGTGAGTCCTCTAATTGCTTTGTCTGCCACTGTGGTTTAATTTGCACAGCCGCTATTTCTGTTGGGCAGCCATAGCCAGGAAAACAAAATGTTTCACACATCTTCCAAGTTTTGTGTTCGATAATAATCCCTCCCCTTGCATCATATGACCACTCGGAGGCTAGTATGCTAGAACACTTACACTGATATACAAGTTACTACGAAAAAACGGCATACTAGAGGTGATCTTCTAGCATGCCATTTTTATTGTTAGTTACATTCATTAAACATTTACTAATTTAATCTTATTGGCTACACGATCTGTTAGCATTTGTGTGGCCTTTGGTACGATAGGCTTGAAAATTGGATTTAAAACTGGGCCTGCTAATCCGCCAGCTGTTACTTCTAAAAAGCCTGTCATTTTCGTGTTTTCAGCATCAATGCTTTCCGCAAGAAAATAGCCATTCCCTGAGAAATTATCAGAAAGTCCTTTGAGCTCAAATGTTACTTTCGAAGGTGCCGCCCATTCTAAAATTGTAATCTCTACTTCTACTGTTTTTTTCAAAACACCCACATTCCCTTTAAAAGTCCATGTAGAATGTTTGTCGTCAATCATTTTATGTGCGTTATAGCCTGGGACAAGCTTCGCCCATTTCTCCATATCGCTTACGAAATCCCATACATGTTCAATTCCTACAGGTACATCGACTGTATGTGTGCCAGTTGCCATATCAAACCACTACTTTCTATATATGAATAGCTTTATTATAAACGATTTCGCCCACATTTTGACTATGCTGAAAGATATAATTTTGACAAAAAACAGTCCGTTCCCCATCAATCTGGTAAGAAAACTAAAAAAACATGCCAGAGAAATTCCAGTATGGCTTACATCATTTATCGCCTTAATTGTACAAACACTTTATAGAAAGTAGCCATCGTTTTGGCAATATGCTCGAGAAACAAATAATGTCTCATACTGAAAGAATAGTAGAAACACAGATTTTTTCCTTTTTATCGGTGAAAAAGGTGTGCTACTACCCACTCAACTGCCATTCTTCGTCGCTATAAATAGTGTTTTTATTTTCACTTACTCTGTCACAAATAGATTCTTTTCCTATTATTTATCATTATTCAAAATTATACAAATCATTTATTTAAAATTAAAAGAAAACTTTTAAAATTATAAATTTCCGCTTGAAAAAAACAAAGTAAACCAGTATACTTTGTTTCATAATAAAGTTTAGTGAAATAGTTGGTTTTAAAAAGGAGACAATACCATGCCGTCACATGTAATTGATATGATAATGTTGAAAAATAATTTTGGTACAGAAGAAATGCGCAATGTGTGGTCTGATGAAAATAGACTGCAAAAGCATATAGAAGTAGAAATTGCTTTGACACAGGCAGAAGGTGAGCTTGGTGTGATCCCTGTGGAAGCAGCGGAGGAAATTGTGAAACAGGCCAGCCAAGCACACTTCGATATCGAACAGCTTGCTGCAAATATGGCCAAGCTCAAGCACTCACTGATGCCAACCATTAATGCCATCCAAGAAATTAGTGGTGAACATGGTGAATTTGTGCACTACGGTGCTACAACACAAGATATCGTTGATACAGGTACTATTTTACAGCTTAAAGAAGCACACCAAATTATTCAGCGCGATCTACTACAAGTAGCAGATGCCCTAGCCGTACTTGCCAAAGAACATAAGCTTACATTAATAGCAGGTCGTTCGCATGGTATGCAGGGCTTACCCACAACATTCGGCTTTAAAATGGCTGTTGTATTAAGCGAAATATTGCGCCATATTGAGCGACTACAACAAATTACAGAACGCGTTTTTGTTGGCAATATTAGTGGAGGTGTTGGTACATACGCATCATTTGGAGAGCAAGGCATCGCTATTGAGCAACGTGCTATGGAAATATTGGCACTTCAAGCACCTGAAATTTGTTGGCATTCCTCACGCGATCGCTTGGCAGAATATGCAAGTGTACTTGGTCTCATTAGCGGTTCGCTTGGTAAATTAGCCAATGAATTTTACAACTTAATGCGCACAGAAATTGATGAAGTAGAGGAGCCTTTCTCTAAAGGAAATGTCGGTTCATCCACAATGCCGCATAAACGCAATCCTGCCATGTTTGAGGGGATTGCGAGCTTAACCCGCCCTATTTTGCAAAATGTATCGCTTATGCAGCATTCCTTAATTGTTGAACATGAGCGTGATGCAATGTCCTGGCGTGCAGAATGGATTGCCTTGCCTGAAATTACAATTTATTTATCATCTCAATTAGCTTCCACGATTGCTGCATTACGAGGCTTAGTGGTCAAGCCGCAAAATATGTTGAAAAACCTAGATAAATTAGGTGGTTTACTCTTATCTGAAAAGATAATGTTTGAGCTTTCTAGCCAATTTGGTAAGCAAACCGCTCACCATATCATCTACGAAATTTCAATGGAAGCACTCGAAAACGATGTGCCATTTAAAGAGCTATTAGCGAAGGATAAGCGAATTACGGGCACTTTCTCAGTGGAGCAATTAGCAAGCATTTTTGATTATGCCTCTTATACTGGGCTTGCACCAGCGAAAGTAGAGGAAGTTTTAGCGCATTATGAACAAATAAAAAAGGAGGATCGCTAATGACCTATACTTATCGTGCAGCCACACTGGATGATGCAGAAATATTGCGCGATTTACTCCATGCTTCTTACGCGGAAAATTTACAATATGGTGTACATTTTGATGCAACAACCGTCACATTACAGCAAGTACAATCACATTTAAGCTATAATCTTTGCTATTTTTTAGAGGACGACGGGGCGGTGCTATCCACTGTATCGCTTCGTATGCCATGGGGACCAAATCCCGGTCCCTGCCCTGTTCCACATATTGGCTGGTTTGCTAGCCTCCCAAATAGCGGAAAACAAGGCATTGGCTCTGCCTTGTTGCAATGGCTGGAAACAACCATATTGGAAGAGCAGTTGAAAGTACCCTATGTAACACTAGGCACAGCCGACTCTCATCCATGGCTTGGTAGTATGTATGAAAAAAAGGGCTATGTGAAATTTGGTCAAAAAGATTTAGGTAAGGGACATCTTACAAACTATTACAAAAAGAACATTTTGGAGGCATAACAGATGAAAAAGAAAATTTTACTGACAGCATTGATTGCTGTATTCGCACTTGTATTAACAGCATGTGGTGGCACAAAGGAAGAAGGAGCAGACAAAGGCTCTTCTGATGAAAAAAATGTATTACGTGTTGGTTCAACTGGTCAATCTTATCCAAACGGCTATAAAGATGGGGATAAATTAGTGGGCTTTGATGTTGAAGTAATTGAAGCAATTGCCAAAAACTTAGACTACTCTGTAGAATGGGTGAACTCGGATTTTAGTGGCCTTATGGGACAATTAGAGGCTGATAAAATTGATACAATTGCCAATGCTGTTGCTGTAACAGATGAACGTAAAGAAAAATATGCTTTCTCTGACGCTTATTCTTATGCAGGGGTGACGATTGTTACACATAAAGATAATGCAGATATTAATACACTGGATGATTTAAAAGGTAAAACAGTATCAGGTGTACTTGGCTCAAACAATGTGAAAAACTTAGAGAATTTCGATAAAAATGGAGAAATTACGATTCGCACATATGAAAATCGCGATGGTGCACAATTAGAAGCAATTAATAAACGTGTAGATGGCTATGTCAATGCTAAAGCTTCTTTATTGGCAGAAATTCAAAAAAGTGATTTACCATTAAAATTCGTTGGCGAACCATTTGTCTATGAGGATGTTGCCTTCCCATTCCGCAAAACAGCTGATAATGAGGAATTGATTGCAGCCATTAATGCAGAAATTCAAAAATTACGTGAAGATGGTACATTAAAAAAGCTATCTGAAAAATATTACGGTGGCGAAGATATCACTGTTAAAGTAGAATAATCATTATTTTGTACAGAAAGGCGTCAGATGGATATGAACTTAGATTTTTCTTATATGATTGAAGTTCTCCCTGCCATTTTAAAGTACATTCCAATCACATTATTTATGGCAATAATCGCAATGATTATTGCCGTAGCTATTGGTTTAGCTTTAGCACTGGTATATAAAACAAACTTCAAAATTTTAATTTACGCAGCGAATGTCTATATTTCTTTCTTCCGAGCAATTCCCATGCTCGTCCAACTATTTTTAATTTACTATGGTTTACCGCAACTGTTCCCTGTTTTTACAAAGCTAGATGCTGTCACGGCCGCTATTATCGGTTTAGGCTTTAAGCAGGCTGCCTTTTTAGCTGAAATTTTCCGTGCCGCCTTCGCTTCTGTTGAAAAAGGACAGTTAGAAGCTTGTCTTGCAGGAGGTATGTCAAAATTCCAAGCATATCGTCGTATTATTTTGCCCCAAGCTTTGCGCAACGCACTGCCAGGTACGGGTAATACGTTTATTAGCTTAATTAAAGAAACATCCCTTGCTTTTACACTTGGTGTAGTCGAAATTTTCGCAGAGGCAAAAATGCAAGCCTCTA
The DNA here is from genome assembly GCF_001281525.1 of Lysinibacillus macroides. Taxonomy (GTDB): domain Bacteria; phylum Bacillota; class Bacilli; order Bacillales_A; family Planococcaceae; genus Lysinibacillus; species Lysinibacillus macroides. Next base: position 693,323 of record NZ_LGCI01000010.1, read on the forward strand.
ACTCCTTCCGCTATTTTGAAGCCTATTTAACCGTAGCATTAGTGTATTGGGCAATTATCGTTGTCTATACCTATGTGCAAAAGCTGATCGAGAAATATTTGGATCGCCCATATAAAACCTAGAGGTGACGATTGATGTTAAAAGTAACAAATCTAGTAAAAAGCTTTGGTGCATTAGATGTCTTAAAAGGCATTAGCTTTGAAATTAAGCAAGGCGAAGTGTTGGCAATTATCGGTCCTTCTGGCTCTGGAAAATCGACACTGATCCGCTGCTTAAATTATTTAGAGCAGCCCCAACAAGGCATCATCGAAATTGATAATGCACGTTTAGATGCCGCAAAACCAACGAAAAAAGATATTCAACATCTACGCTCCAAAACAGCCATGGTGTTCCAAAACTATAATTTATATAAAAATAAAACAGCATTAGAAAATGTCACAGAATCATTAATTGTGGTGAAAAAGACCCCGAAAGCGGAAGCCAATAAAATGGGTATGCAGCTTTTAAGCGAGGTCGGCTTAGAGGCAAAGCGTGATAATTACCCTGTCACAATGTCTGGTGGACAACAGCAGCGTGTGAGTATTGCACGTGCGCTTGCACAAAAGCCGCATGTTATTTTATTTGATGAGCCCACTTCTTCCCTTGACCCAGAGCTAGTGCAAGAAGTATTACATGTCATCAAAAAATTAGCAGAGCAAAAGATAACAATGATTATTGTGACACATGAGATGGATTTTGCACGAGAAGTCGCCGACCATATTATTTTTATGGCGGATGGTCATATCGTGGAGCAAGGACCTGCCAAGGAATTTTTTGCAAATGCACAGCAGGAGCGCACGAAAAAGTTTATTCGACAAATTACTTCAGAAAGTGAGGATACCATTTTATGACATCTATTACGATAACAGATGCTTTACAGCAACAGTTAATTGCCTATCGACGCGAATTACATGCGTACCCTGAACTCTCCATGCAAGAATTTGAAACAACAAAACGCATTAGTAATTGGTTACAGCAACACGATATCACGATTTTAACGTATCCGCTTAGCGTTGGCGTAATTGCAGAAGTGCGTGGCGAGCAGCAAGGGCCAACGATTGCGATTCGTGCAGATATTGACGCACTGCCAATTGAAGAACAAACAGATGAGCCATTTCGTTCAAAAAATGCAGGAGTAATGCATGCCTGTGGTCATGATTTTCATACGTCCTCTATTTTAGGAACAGCCATTTTATTACAACAGCAGCGCCATTTATTAAAAGGCACTGTGCGCTTTATTTTCCAGCCTTCTGAGGAAACTGCACAAGGCGCAGAGTATGTAGCAAAGGCGGGCGTATTAGAAGATGTAGAAGCCATTTTTGGCATGCATAATAAGCCTGATTTACCAGTTGGTACAATTGGTATTAAAGCAGGCCCATTAATGGCAAGTGTTGACCGTTTTGAATTAGACATTATCGGTACTGGCGGACATGCAGGTATTCCTGAAAGCACGGTAGACCCTATCGTCATCAGCAGTCAAATTGTTACCGCATTCCAATCCATTGTTAGCCGTAATATCTCTTCCTTCGATAATTCCGTTTTATCTGTAACAAAATTACAAGCAGGCAATACATGGAATGTGATTCCAGAAAAAGCGGAGCTAGAGGGTACTGTACGTACATTCCAAGCCACGTCACGCGCTACTATTCCACAGCGTATGAAAGCATTGGCAGAAGGCATCGCTGCAAGCTATGGCGCAAAAGCTGATTTCAGATGGTTCCCTTATTTACCAACTGTCTATAACGATGCACGTTTTACAGAAGTATTACAGGAGGCTGCTCGCATCAGTGGTCATCAAGCAGTTGAAGCTGATATGGTGCCTGCTGGTGAAGATTTCGCCTTTTATCAAGAGCGTATTCCCGGCTATTTTGTATGGGTAGGTGTAGATGGACCGTTCGGCTGGCATCATCCACAATATCGTTTAAATGAAGATGCGATACCTGTGGCTGCCACTTATTTTGCAAATCTTGCGGTGAGCGTGTTAGATCAATGGCAGTAAACCATATTACAAGGCGCTTTGTTCATCAACTATTTTTAAAGCCTTTAGATATTGCGGCAATTGAAGATGCGAAGCGTGGACTCATTGATTTTGTCGCTGTTACAAACTGTGGCAAAGAGGATGCAGGCGTACATAAATTATTACAGCTCGCCTGTGGAGGGACAAGCAAGGTCATTGGACACCCGATTTATACAACACCAGAGCAGGCTGCTTTAATTAACGGCTTTATGGCACATGCACTAGACTTTGATGATGTACATCATGAATTACGAGGGCATCCAAGTGCTGTTTTACTACCGACATTATTTGCTTTATGTGATGAAGATACAACAGGTATACGCTTTATCCAAGCCTATGCCATTGGTGTAGAGGCGATGGCCAAGCTTGCCCTTTCCCTCTCCAATGTTCACTATGAAAAAGGCTGGCATAATACCTCAACGATTGGCATTGTTGGTGCAGCTATTGCAGGCGCTTATTTAATCGGCTTAACAGTGCATGACACATGTCGTACAATCGGCTTTGCCACAACTATGGCGAGCGGAATGCGAATTCATTTTGGTACAGAAACAAAACCTTTACATGCAGGTATTGCTGCCAAGCATGCGATTGAAGCAATTCGTTTTGCACAAGTCGGCATGCATGTCAATGACAATAGCCTAGAGGGATACATTGGCTTTTTATCGCTCTATGGTGAAAATACGCCGAAAAAAGCAGAGGCATTATTGCTGGATGTAACATCTGCAACTTGGCGCATTTCGTCACCAGGATTATGGTTTAAGCTTTATCCTTGCTGCTCGGGGTCTTATTTTGGCATTGATGCAGCACAACAGATTGGCCCACTTGCTGTCGAGGAAATTGAAGACATTCATATTACCTTCTCTCATTATAGCGATGCAGCACTTGTTATTCGCGAACCCAAAACGGGGGAAGAAGGTCGTTTTAGCATTGAATATATCGTGTCATTAATTTTAGCAAACAGACCTTTACATCTAGCTTCTTTCCTACCAGAGCCGATTGATGACACAGTGCAACAATATATGAAAAAAGTAAGACGCTCAAATGACCTTGAAGCCGTATCGAAGTATACACAAATAGATATTCGCTTAAAAAATGGCACACAATTATCTGCAAGAGGAATCAATCCAAAGGGAGCCCCTTCTAATCCATTAACAACAGTAGAATTAGAGAACAAGCTCACTTCAGCCACAGAGCAAGCTGATACTATTATTGCCACTATCCGGGCATTAAATAGCTCAAAGGTTTCTTCACTCTTACAACTTATTTAATCATTTAACAGGCTAGAATAAGGGCTAGGCAGAAAAAATTTTTGCCCAGCTCTTTCTTGTTTATTTATAGAAAATAATGAAAGAAAAAAGAAACCGATAAAATTGCAAGTGTGCCTACGCCAAAAATGGCTATCACTTTTACCATATCTCTTTTCAAGCCACTTCCTCCTTCATATAAATCCAATCCTTTCTTATTTATTCTAAAACCGAACGCAAAGTTCATTGTTTCACAACATATAAAAGGCAGCATTCCATTATTTAAAAAATAATACGCTTTTTTCATTTTTTTCAGGCATATTTTAATTACAAAGCAATATATTTCTAGTAAAATAATAACATATTACTATTTTACTAGGAGGGAATCAATTGGGAAAATTAAGAATTATCATTCTATTGTTGTTTTGTTTATTAATCGGATCAGGAAATAACAGTGTTAATGCATCCTCAGGTATATCAATTTACATAAACGATGAGAAACAATGGTTTAGTCATCAAGCACTCATTGAACATGGTGTTACACTTGTACCGTTAAGGGGAATTTTTGAGGAACTTGGCGCAGAAGTCACATGGAATCGAGAAAATAAAACTGTTTATGCTTCAAAAGGGAATGTAAGTATAGCACTAAAAATAGGGTCGACAAATGCAAAGATCAATGGCAATACAGTAACATTATCAGTTCCAGCCCAAGCCCATAGCGGACAAACACTTGTACCTTTAAGATTTATTAGTGAATCATTAGGGGCAAATGTTCAATGGGATCCAATAAGTCAAAGGATAACAATTACAGAAGACTTAAACATAGTTACAGAAGATTCATATATAATGACAGAACAGTCAAGTAATAAGGAAACCCAAAAGCCTAAATCACCAAAAACAGAGAAAAAAGAACAGCCTATTTTAAGTCTAGGGGAAACGTTTGCAGATGAACAAATCGAGGTGACAGTTAAGGATATAGAATATGTACACCGCATAAATAAGGGATTTAAAGTTTATCTTTCTGTCACAAATAAATCTACAAAGCCATTACAACAACCTGGTGGTTTACAGTTTAAATTGAATAATGCTCTGTATGAGGATGAAGTAAATATGTCTGGATATAGCCATCATTTTGAATCAAACGGCTATATTTATCCAGGTGAAACAAGAGATGGCTATTACCAGTGGCTTTTTGATAAAGATGTAAAAATTGAAGAAATAGAATTTTATATGATGGAAAATGGCTTTTTGAAGCAATTTAAAGCGAAGTGGCAAGGAGAAGGGAAAAACGATCATACATTATTAGAAAATGAAAAAGTTGACAATAACATTGAACATAATAATACGCAATTTGAGAACAACATTGAGTATAAACCAGATAGTACACAATTTTCGGATAGTATTGGAGATAAAACTTACCCTCTACAGCAAGGTGCTAGTTTAGCTGAAGTTGAAAACTTTTTAACACAATACTATAGTAGTATCACTACTCCTATGGGAAGCTTAAATCTTTCCTATCATTTAATGTATTTTGATGGTTCATTGGATATGTATACAGTCTATACTAAATATGGAGATTATGTACGAAGTTTCTTATACACGATTGACAGATATCAACGTGGTGACACGAAAGATCTCTATATAGATGAGAATAAATTAATGGAGACAATATCCATATTAAAGAATTTTCAAAAGGAAATATACGCTGTAATGGAATATGTATACCCGAATAAAAAAATACAGGGTAGCTTTCACGATAGTTGGTACAGATATCCCAATCTCAGAATGGACCTAGTTACACGTTCAAATTATGAATGGCAGAATTATAAATTTGCTGATTGGAATGGGCATACTTTTGAATATACTATGGGATTTTACTTTCTTGAAGAATAGGAAATAATATAGCTTAATTAAGTCACCTCATCTTAGGTGGCTTTTTTTATTATTAAAGGATGGGTGACTGTTTATTGTGGTCATAGCAGGGACAAGTTTATTATTCTTATTGTTAGAAAGAAGGTTGTACAAAAAGTAAAAACCTTTTTGCACAATCCTCCATTTTTCTTTTGACCGACTGATAGGAAGTGATAATTAGTTTACATGTTCATTGTGAAATATATTACTTCACTAAAAGAACATACTTTCCTATCCTTTTATCTCGCTAATTGTGCAAATACCTTATGGAAAGCCTCTACTGTTTTCGCAATATGCTCCTCTGTATGGGCTGTTGAAATAAATAAACCTTCAAATTGAGATGGAGGTAGGAATATACCTTCCTCTGCCATCAAACGGAAGTATTCCGCGAATAATTGTAAATCTGCTGTTTTAGCTGATGCAAAATCAACAACATCCTCATTTGTAAAGAAGAAGCCAATCATTGAGCCTGCACGATTAACCGTATGTGGGATATTATATTTCGTTGCCGCTTCACGGAAACCTGTTTCTAGCTGGTCGCCTAGCTTTTTAAAGTAGTCATATGTGCTATGATCTAAGCGTGATAACGTTTCATAGCCTGCTGTCATTGCTAATGGATTACCTGATAATGTGCCAGCTTGATAAATAGGGCCTGCTGGTGCGACCTGCTCCATAATTTCTTTTGTTCCGGCAAACGCCCCTACAGGAAGACCGCCACCAATTACTTTTCCTAACGTTGTTATATCAGGTGTTACGCCAAAATACTGTTGTGCACAGCCATAATCTACGCGGAAGCCTGTCATGACTTCGTCAAAGATTAATAATGCAGCATGCTCAGATGTAAGGGCACGTAAGCCTTCTAGGAAACCTGGCTGCGGTGGTACAACACCCATATTTCCTGCAACTGGCTCCACAATGACTGCTGCTAGCTCTGCGCCAAATTTTTCGAAAATCACTTTTGCCCCTTCTAAATCATTGTAGGCAACTGTCAACGTATTGCGAGCAATATCTGCAGGTACACCAGGACTATCAGGTAGACCTAATGTGGCAACACCAGAACCTGCTTTAATTAATAATGAGTCACCATGACCATGATAAGACCCTTCGAACTTTAAAATCTTATCACGCCCTGTAACCCCACGAGCTACACGTAATGCAGACATCGTAGCCTCTGTTCCTGAAGAAACAAAACGAATCATTTCCATACCTGGTAAACGCTCTAATACTAATTGAGCTAAACGATTTTCTGTATAGCTTGGAGCACCGAAGGAAGAACCCTTCGCAGCTGTGTCAGCAATGGCTTTCACTACCTCTGGATGTGTATGTCCTAAAATCAGTGGACCCCAAGACAATACATAATCAATATATTCATTGCCATCAATATCTTTAATAATCGCACCATGACCAGATTCCATAAAAATCGGGTCCATATTGACTGATTTGAATGCACGTACTGGACTGTTAACACCACCTGGCATTAACTGCACAGCTTCAGCATAGGCTTGTTTTGATTTTTCGTAAGATCGCGTCATTTATTTCTCCTCCAACCAACGTGCAACATCTTTTGCATGATACGTAATGATTAAATCAGAGCCTGCGCGTTTCATGCCTAATAATGTTTCAAGCACAACTTTTTTCTCTTCAATCCAACCATTTATAGCAGCCGCTTTAATCATTGCATATTCACCTGAAACATTATACGCAACAAGCGGTAATGGGTAGTTATTTTTCATATCCCGAATAATATCTAAATAGCTAAGGGCAGGCTTGACAATTAAGAAATCTGCACCCTCTTCAATATCTGACTCTGCCTCACGAAATGCTTCTAAACGGTTCGATGGGTCCATTTGATAGGATTTACGATCACCGAATTGCGGTGCGCCATCCGCAGCATCTCGGAATGGACCATAGTAACTAGAAGCATATTTGACTGCATAAGACATAATAGGAATATGTTCAAAGCCCGCTTCATCTAGGCCAGCACGGATTGCTGTCACAAAGCCATCCATCATATTAGATGGGGCAATAATATCTGCGCCAGCCTTTGCTTGTGATATCGCTGTACGGGCTAAAACATCCAATGAAGGATCATTTAAAATTTGATCGCCCTCAATTAAGCCGCAATGTCCATGATCTGTAAATTCACATAGACATGTATCCGCAATGACTAATAACTCAGGATGACGTGCCTTGATAAGACGAGTGGCTTCTTGAACAATGCCATGATCATGAAATGCACCAGTTCCCACCGCATCTTTTTCAGCAGGTAAGCCAAATAAAATAACCGCTGGAATACCTAAAGCTACAACCTCATCAATCTCTGCTTCTAGTTTATCCAATGAAAATTGAAAAACGCCAGGCATTGACTGTACTTCATTTTTAATATCGTCGCCTTCAATCACAAAAATTGGATAAATCAAGTCCTCTTTATGTAAATATGTTTCCTTTACCATTGCTCGCATCGTTGCATTGGCACGCAAACGACGATGTCTTTGAAATTGTAGTTTTGTCATGAATTGTCCCCTACTTTCATAATTTCTTCGATGACTGCTTGCATTGTATATACGCTTGGCATAATATCCACAGTTGCCCCGTATTGTTGAAGAGCTGCCTCCGTAATATGACCGATAGCTGCAATACGAGTTGCTTGCCAGCCAACATGTGGCACTACATCCACGGCGTATACATCAACAGCTGAAGGACTAGCAAAAATCACAGTGACATCCTGATGTTGCTGAATGCAATGGACAATGATCGATGTTTGATCATGTCGTTCCACCGTTTCATAAACTGTCCACTCCTTTAATTCAAAGGGCAGACCATCCTTCAGCGTACTTTTCGCCTTTTCCCCTCGAATAAACAAACATCTTGGCTGATGACCTGCTATACTTGGAAATTCTTTGACGAAAATATCAGCACTAAATATGGAGGGCATAAAGCTTACTTGAAACCCTAGCTGTTCTAATGCTGTGGTTGTTTTCGTTCCAATAGAAGCAATGTTCCCTTGAAAATCTTGCACACTTACTTGATGTTGCTGCATCTTACTAGCAAAGGCATCCACAGCATTTTGACTCGTAAAAATCAACCAATCCATTTGTCGCGCAAGCCTGATATAATCAGCATCATTGCTATTTATGCGCTCGCAAGTTTCAATCAATGGAGCAATCACTGCATAACCGCCTAACACTGCTATATCCTCTACAATTGTTGCGGTCTTCGCTGTACCTGTTAAAAGTATGGTTTTACCCTTTAACGGTAAATTACTGTGCATTTTGCTCTGCCTTTACACGTTGAATTAAGTCGAAAGCACCTTGCTCAGTTAAAATAGCAGCAAGCTCCTCTCCGACCTTTTGCGCATCTGTCCCCATCACTGTTTCCTTGTACATAACAGAGGCATCTGGAGCAGCCACAAGACCAGTAAGTGTAATTTCATCATTATTTGTAGTAGCATAACCAGCGATTGGCACTTGACAGCCACCATCCATCGCTGCTAAAAATGCACGTTCTGCCTGTGCCTCTTGCCATGTTGCTGCATCTGTTAATTTTTCTAATTCAGCTAATAGTTCCACATCATCGGCACGGCACTCAATGCCAAGAGAGCCTTGTGCTACTGCTGGTAAACAATCTTCTACAGGTAAAAACTCAGTCACGACATCCTCACTCCAGCCAAGTCGTTTTAACCCTGCTGCAGCTAAAATAATCGCATCATATTCTTCTGTTTTAAGCTTCGCTAAACGTGTATCAACATTTCCGCGAATCCATTTAACTTCAAGGTCAGGACGCACCGTTAATAGCTGTGCACTACGACGTAATGAGCTTGTTCCTACAACCGCACCAGCAGGTAAATCAGCAAATTTCACATGACCATTCGAAATAAATGCATCACGTGGATCTTCACGTGGAGGAATACAGCCAATCACTAACCCATCTGGCAAGACAGCAGGCATATCTTTCATAGAGTGAACAGCAAAATCAATTTCTTTATTATAAAGTGCTTGTTCAATTTCTTTCACAAACAGCCCTTTTCCGCCTACTTTCGATAGCTGTACATCTAAAATTTGATCGCCTTTTGTGACAATTTCTTTCACTTCAAATTCAAATGGGGCACCCGCTGCCTTTAATTCATTAATAAACCAATTTGTTTGTGTTAATGCTAACTTACTTCTCCTAGAACCTACAATAATTTTTCTCAACAGTCTCCAACCTTTCTTTTAATACCATAAATGGAATCGCGATAAACTGCTTCCAAGGAAGAAATTCGTAACGACTAATAAATAAGCGTAAATATGTACCCACGCATACGTCGTGCCTGTTAGCTTGTTTTTACGATTCACATATAAGATAAAGCAATACAACATTAAGATAATGAAAGACCCTATGATCTTCGCATCGAAAATCGAAAGACTCTCTAATGTTAATAGTGCCCATTCAAACCCTAATATTAAACTTATAAATAACATCGGAATCCCAATGAAAAACGAAATATTCATCCAGCTACTCGTCTGCTGTAAGGACGGCAGTCTTGTCCATAAATGTGACCACTTTTTCTTTTTCAGCAAACGATACAAAATAAGATACAAAATAGCAAAAACAAATGTTAATGTAAATGCTGCATACGATAGGATCGCAAATGATATATGAATAAAAAGCAGTTCCGAAATAAGTGTCTCTCCGACAGCTCCTGTAGGACGCTTAGGCATAAATGTAAAAATACTAGCAAATAAAAAGCCTAGTATATTAATAATAAACACTGGTAAATCCACTCTTGCAATACAATGCAGGATAATGGATAACGTTACAAGTAGCCAGGAATAAAAGAGAATTCCCTCGGATAAAGATAAAATCGGAAAACGCTTTGTTTCCACAGACGTTAAAATAATAATGGCGCTTTGAATCATCCATACGAATGAAACAAGCCAAAAAGCGATACGCCTTGCTCGCACTTGTTTATAAAAGTAATCAGTAAAGTAAAAAACTAGACTGATCGCATACAGGACGATCATCACTTCATAAAGCCTCGTCATGGTCAAATCAGCCAATAGACATCCCTTCTTTATTGTGAAATTGTGAAGCTACAATAGTTTAGACAGTAAAAAACGTTTTCGTATCTTTAGTTTACCATACAGATACGAAAACGCCTCATGTAATATCAGTAGAGAATTTAATCGCGCAAAATATCCACGTAAAGCAACCTCTATTTACACATATTAGAAAGAATACTTTGGTTCAGCAGAGGCTTGAGTTGCTTGCGAGCGTCGTTCTTTACGCTCAAGCTCTTGCTTTGTCATCTCTTGAACTTCAGCTTCCACAGCAGCTTCTATACCAAAAATTTGCTGGAATAAACGTAACTGTTCATTTGCTTTTGGTGCATTGGCCATTTCCTTCGCTTGGAGGATTGGCTCTTTTAACAATTGGTTAATAATTGATTTTGTGTGTTTACTTAAAATTTTACGTTCACGTTCCGTTAAATCTGGCATTTTATTTTCAATACTCATCATCGTCTCTTCTTGAATACGACTTGCTTTTTTACGTAAAGCTGAGATCACTGGCACAACACCAAGAGTAGCTATCCAATCTTTAAATTGTATCACTTCTTTGCCAATCATCTCTGTAATATCAGCAGCAGCACGTTCACGCTCCGCTAAATTTGCTTCAACAATTCCTTGCAAATCATCGATATCATATAAGAAAACATTTGCTAGGTCGCCTACACGTGGATCAATATCACGCGGAACAGCAATATCCACCATAAATAATGGTCTGCCTTTACGTAAGCGTTCTACAAATTGCATCAGCTCATAATCAATGACATAATCTGTAGCACCTGTAGAGGTAATTAAAATATCTGCTTCTAACAAAGAGCATTGCAATTCCTTCATAGATTTAGCTTCACCATGGAATTTAGCCGCTAAGCTTTCTGCTTTTTCAAATGTACGGTTAATGACAGTAACTTTCCCTACACCACTACCATAAAGGTTCTCAATCGCAAGTTCCCCCATTTTCCCTGCACCTAAAATCGCTACATGCTTGCGTTGCAATGAGCCAAAAATTTTCTTTGCTAATTCTACTGCTGCATAGGAAACGGATACCGCATTCTCGCCAATAGCTGTTTCATTATGTGCACGCTTTGCAAATGTTACAGCTTGTTTAAATAGCTGATTGTATACCGTCCCTGTTGTGCCAATCTCTTGTCCATTTAAAAAACTTTTTTTTACTTGCCCTAAAATTTGTGTTTCCCCTAGAACCATTGAATCGATTCCAGCTGTCACTTTAAATAAATGTTCAATTGCCTCATCTTCTTCACGAATTGTTAAATACGAAGAAAATGTCTCCACAGGTAAATCAAACCAGTTGGCCAAAAATTGTTTCACAAAATGACGTCCAGTATGCAATTGATCCACAACAGCATATATTTCTGTACGATTACATGTCGAAACAATTACGTTCTCTAATATACTTTTTTGCTTTTGCAGCGCTTCCATTGCTTGTGGCAGTTCACTCTCAATGAATGATAACTTCTCACGTATTTCAACAGGCGCTGTTTTATAATTCAAGCCTACTACAATGGTATGCATGAATAACACCTCACACGTTCTAATTCATAAATCTCATTATAACACAGTTCGACAAGAGTTCATCTACAATTTGTGAACATGTCATGAAGAACTATTCTTTATTATCTACATTAGAATTATTATAAACTAAGTGTAGCAAATTATACATCTTGTTTCAAATGAAAAATTTTTTCAAAAATTTCGACGTATCCCAAGCCAACGATGCCTTTGTTTATTGTCACCTTTATGAAAATCCTCCCACTCTTTGCTACTCACACACTCTTTTTACTGCCCCATTCAAGGAGGGCACTGAAAAACTAAAAAATTCATTCTTTTATATTAGTAATCTGCCTTTTATTAGATTTGAAAACTTAAAAAAAGTCGATTTGCATCACATTTTTTGTGGCAAATCGACTTTTTCAGTGCCTTCCATTCAAGGAGGCAGTTTTTCTCAATTAATTTGTAATTGTTACTGTTTTTAGAGCAATTATATTGCCATCTTTATCATATGCTACAAACTCTATTTCATTATTGACTTTAAAGTCCTGCATCGTTTGAACAGTTTTCGTTAACATATAAACACGATCACTACGTTTTTGCAGATCAAATTGTACATCCCCACTAACTGATTTAAAGCGTACATTCATTTTATCAACATTTGCGCAATTTTCATCAACGCGCGCACTCATTGTAATATAGCCTTTACGCAATGACACGACAGCTTCTTCAAATAAATCTTCAGGGTTAATACAACTTGATGATGGTGTTTTACATAAAATCGCGTCCACTAACTTTTGGAACACTTGGTGCAATTGTAAGTTATCAAGCGCATGGAAGTAAGCGCCCTCTGTTGCTGTTGCTAATTGCATTAATGTAGCCTCATTGACTTGCGATTTTTTCCCCATACTTACTGTGTAAATTTTCACATTTTGCTTTTTCGCTTCATTGATAACCTTTGTCATTTTTGATTTACTTGTCTTCCCATCAGAAACAACAACAATAGCCTTGGACGTTCTCGTGTCATTAGAGAATTTCGTCAGCGCTATGTCGATACCTGACAAAATATCAGTCGCACCTTTTTCTTTAGATGCTTGATAAAGATCTTTTTTCAATACATCTTCTGTTGTACCTTCTCCAAGCAAAGTAGCTGTTGTATTGGTTTCGACTACAATATTATGTTTAGCCTTTAACTGATTAATAAATTCAATCATTTTCTTTCCACGATAGTTCGCTGGATCAGCCGCTTTCATAGAGGAAGAGTAATCCACTACATAAGCCACTTCTGTTGTTAATGAACAAGAATTTTTACTAAAGTATGGATTTGTAAATATTTCCTCCGTTACTTTTTTATCCTTTAAATCCTTCAATATCGTTGTATAGCGAGGGTCTATTGGATTGACAAGTACAGCCTCTACCTTAGATTTTCCATAAATCACAGAGTCAAAATATGCTACAGCCGTACCTGGATTACCTGTATGATTTAATGGGTCAGATGTATTCGTGATAAACGATGCTGTTTTCTCCACACCATCATATTTAATTTTAACTGTCCCCTGATAATCCGTAACAGGCTCTCCACCTGGACGCACTAATGTCACCATGACTTTTGTATAACGATCTTTACCAGACGGTCTCGATGCAGCCTCCGCACTTTCCTTCAGCGCATCTACCCGCTTTTTATAGGCTTCTACTTGACCAAGTAATTTCCCTCCTTGATATTTTAATAACACTGTACGATCATAATTACTTAAATTTGTTAGGATAGCGTAAATTTTCATTACACTATCATAGTGCTCTAATGTTAAATCCTTTTCCTCGGGCATATAATTTGGACTCATTAGCTGAATAATGGAACCAACAGGGTTAATATTTTCAACCTGTGACGCAATCGCATCATCGATTCCTTGAATACGATAAATTGGACGACCATCCTCAGAAATCATATACATGATTTCTGTTTTTGCAGGTGTTGTAACAGATTCTTCTATCCGATGATTCAAGATTTTTTCAAATAAATACACAGAAATATCATAGTTTTCAAATTGCAAAATGGCATTCTCATACCCTAATGCTGGATATTTCGGATCTGATCCACCATAACGTAAATACATATTTTGAACATTCCCTAAAGCATCTGTCACATTTGTTTGCTGTCCAATGCTAAATCGCTTTTCATCCTCATCAGGATCTAATGGCACAGGCCCATAGACATCAATTACATTTTCCGTAAAGAACTCTGGTAAATCTTCGTACGGCGTATACGGAGGTGTCACACTGCCATTATCATCGTCCGTATTAGCAGGATCATATACTTGATAATCAATACGTAATTCTGGTTGTGGTGAATAACGAACTTCTGCATTTAGTTTCTCGCCAACAAGACATTTCAACGCAGGCTCTGTATTATTTACTAGCTCAAAAGAAATTGTATCACGCACAGATTTTGTTAAAGCTGGTGCAATGACAATAGCTGAAACTGTTGAACCATCCGATTGTACATTTCGAACAGCTTCCCCTGAAGTATCCACAATTTTTGCCCCATAAGATGATGTAACACGGAATGTATAGGATTTATCATCTGCAATTGGATCACCATTACAAGCTTTTAAAGAAACCGTAATCAGTGTTGAATCAACATCGTTCGCAATTAAATCAGGTTTTTCAACAACAATACTTTGTAAGGCATTATTAACATATTCTGGTCCTGTAAAATCATTGTTATTATTCTTTGGCTCTTCAAAATCAGTACTGCTTGAACCCATAAAACCAGGTGGCAATGTAATGCTAGCATTATCACGACCAGCAACACTTTGCTTTAGCCCTTGTAAAGCAAAGGAGCCATTTTGCACAGCTCGATATAAAAACATTGCCACATCACTGCGTGTTAATGCTGTAGATGGGTTAAAACTAGCAAATGTCTTTGTAGGATTTATCGATAAATCATTCGTATATAAATATTGGACTGCCTGTGGTTCGTCTAAATCTAATCCTTTAAAGGCAGCATAAATGCGGGCAAATTGACCACGTGTTACAGCTTTTGTACGATTAGCATTTACATATATACCGTTAAATGGTAAATAAAAATCACTATAAAAATTATAAGCAACGCTATCGAGATAAGACAATGCATAATTTCGATCTAGCTTTGCAAATATAAGAACAAGCTCACGATCTGTTACTTGTTCATCTGGTAAAAAGTTATTAGCACTATTTAAGGACATTAAATCATTATCAACTGCCCATGAAATTGCCTTATAATTCGTACTGCTTGTCGGCACATCTCTAATCGTTGTCGCTGCTTGCGTAACAGTAGGTGTTGCAACTGTTAAAATGAGCAGCAAGCACAATAAAGAGAGCAATGCTTTTTTCACATATACCATTCAGTTCAGCCCTTTCCTTAGTTAAAGAATAATATGTCATCACGATAGTTTTGTTTTAAATCATCTTCTAAATATTTTAAGAATCGCTCGAGAACAGCTGACGCCTCAGCACGCGTTAGCGGTTTACTTGGATTAAAGCGACCAGTAGCATCACCAATCATTAAACCAAGCTCATTTGCGATATAAATACCGTCTCTCGCATAGTTTGGAATTTGAGCATCATCTACAAACTTCGTTAAATA
This sequence comes from Lysinibacillus macroides, assembly GCF_001281525.1. GTDB lineage: Bacteria > Bacillota > Bacilli > Bacillales_A > Planococcaceae > Lysinibacillus > Lysinibacillus macroides. Next base: position 708,710 of record NZ_LGCI01000010.1, read on the forward strand.
GCCTGGCTCTGGCGCTCGATTTTCAAGCCCTAAAGCACGTACAAAAATCGTAGCAGCCTGTGCTCTTGTAATGGCAGCATCAGGCATAAAGTAATCAGCTGATACACCTTTAATTACACCTTTGTTCAAAGCTGATTCAATATAGCCATAATCTTTCATCGAACGCTTTAAATCTTTAAAGACACTTGTAGCTGGTGCTTTTTTAGATTTCTTTGTCTCTTCTATGACCACACGTAAATCAACCGCTTTCCCAATTGCCACTGTAAAATCAACACGTTTCATTGGTGTATTCGGTGAGAAGAAGTTACTAGCGTCCTCGTAAATACCTAATGAATAAAGCTTTTCAATGGCGTCCTTTGCATAATGATTATTTAAATCACGGAATTTCGGGATAATAAGACGTTCAATCTTTGGCAGATATTCTGTATCTAAATCAAGCGTTCCTTTTTGCCCTGAAGCCAAATCATATGTGTATTCGGAAATAACATCCTTGTCACTGATAACTGCATATCCACCTTCAAAGCTCCCTAAACTACCGAGATTTTCCTCGTAATTTAAGACACGAGATTTACTTGTGGATAAGCGATTTTTAACATGGCTTGTCTTACCATCACTATAGGAGTAAACAGATTCTGTAATTTGTGTTTCTGTAGCACCCCAAAAATTTTCGTAGCCTGCATGACGACTATCTGTTTCGATCGTCACCGTATGTTGTGCAGCATCTCTTCCTCTTCCTGTTTCATAGGTATAGGTCTTTCTCGAAATAACATTTCCTGAGTAATAATCAGAGGCTGCGCGATTATCTGTTACCGTTCCTTGAGAGAATTGATAATCCACTAATGTATACGTAACACCATCAATCGTAATTTTTTCTGTATATTTTTTTACTTCGCCATTCGATGTTTTTTGACCAAGCACTGCATAATCCACAACATCGGACTCGTAAGCAATATTTCGAGTTAATGTCGCCCCATTACTACCTGTTAACTTCATATTGTAAGTTTCCGTTAATTTCCCCTTTGATTCCTTTTCAGAAATTTTAAGTTCCTTACTAGTACCTTTAAAAATGACAGGCTTCCCTGATAGGAAAACAGCTTCCTCATATGTATATTCATTTTTTACAGCACCTGTTGTCTCTAATGAAGCGGCAGATACATGAAATGGATCAGTGGCGCCCATAACAAAAAGTGCAAGCGCTACTAGCAGTATTTTAGATAATTTTCTTTGCATTCTCTTCTCCTTCTTTCGCTATGCATGATTGCATCACAAAGTTTGGTCAAAAAAAATCTGCTCGTCCCCCGAAAGTAATCGCCAGCCATGTAGTTATTTACGCTCATATTTGCTTGATTCATAAATACATCGCTTCTTTATCTATACTATTCGCACTGGACTCGCAGATTTTTTATTTCTTCTTTCCTTTAGTCAACTAAAATAAAATGACCTTTTACAAAGCGATCTGATAATACAACTAATCGATCAGATGGTTGTAAGTCAGATGGCTGAATAACTTTCCCTGCCTTTATGAGTGTTGCCTGGTCAATATTCATATCAATCATTTCACCGGCTTCATACCAGCGTCCATCTTGCCATTGACTCACACTCTTAACATTAATCACGGCAGGATAAGTAGATTTCACAGATTGCAGCTTACCTGCTAGCATTAATGGTGCAACAGGCTTCGCATTATCTAAAATATGAAGCGCCTGTACATGACCATCCTTCACATAAAAGTAACCGTAGTCTCCCTCTGATAAATAAAGCTCAATATCCGGCATAACGGTATATGTTTTATTGCCATCATCAACCTTTGCCTTTGTCGTATTGCTTACTGATAGGACAGTATTGTCTGTTTTCTTGAAAACATTTGATTCAATTTTCATGGCATCATCAATTTCAATTAAGTAGCCATCAGCCTGTGAGAGGCGTCCATAGTATAAGTCATGACCAGCAAGATTAGGTGACATAAAGCTGTCACTTGTTACTTGTACCACCTGAGCATAATGATCGCGAGCAACACCATCTGTAATGACAAAAGCCGTACCATAAGCCATCAACCCTGTAGGCTCAATTAAACGTCCATTACGAATTAAAATTGTGCCCTCATGGAAGTACATTGTACCTGCGGATTTTAGCTTCAATAGTTGATACTCTGTATCTACAGCTAGCATCGGCTCATAGTAAGAGCGTTCACTATTTTTTAAGACAACGATTTTTTCAATTACTTCTTTTCCAAATTGTTTAACCGTCGCATAATAAACTTCGCTACCAACATAATTTTTGAGATTCCCTTTATCGACCTTTGTATTGCCGACATATATTGGGGCTTTTGATGCAAAGGTCATTGTCGAAAGATCAGAGGTTACCTGTGAGCCAAATTGCCAGTTCACAAAGGCATGTTGATTTTTCACTGTTAATTTATTGGTATTAGGATTAACCGATTGGATTTCACCTTTATATAAGTTTTCTACGAGTGTCCCTGTCTCACTAATCTCTACCTTTGTCACAACAGACGTATTGCTATTTTTAAAGTTTAATTTCACTCGATCGCCAACATAAAGTGCACTAATATCTGTTGCTGAAGAGCCCTTTTGAAAGTTTGTATCTTTGTTTAGATAATAGCTTGTTTCATCCCCAATATCGGGCTTGACCATAAGAAATAAGCCATTTGGATCAATACTTGTTACGACACCCATCATTTTTTTAGCATTGCTCTCAACTGAGGGAATACGTGGTTCAGTTGTGGCATTAGACGTACCACGCAGTTCAACCACTGTTCTTAAAGACACATCTGCCTCAATCTCCATACCCATTTTAAAGCCCTCAATCGTTGTGGATGTATTATTAATAAATAAACGAGTATTTTTATTAATATTAAATGTCACTGTTCGCCCGCTTGCATTTTGTAAGGTTACCTTACTCAGTATTTGTTCTACGGTGCCATCTGGATTGGTCTGCTCTGAATAGGTTACATCTACAAAGGTTCCCATCACTAATTGGGCAGCCTTTGCAGGTTGGCTAAAGGAAAAGCCGAGCATTAACAATAACATTACCATGATTATGTATGAATATTTTTTCAAAGAATCGTGCCTCCTTACAAATTATTAGTAGATCGTATCATTGATATTTTTTCTTATTGGAAAAGATCTAATTTTTGAATAGTATGGTGTTATCATTCAGAAGAGATTGACTTTCGCTCTGCCAGTGTGCTTCTGTGAATAAAAAATCACACTGACAACGCGCTAGTCAACCCTAAAACTTTATCCCCCTCTATAGATCGCCAATAGCCTATATACCGTTCTATAAAGTTAGAGATAGCTTTATACTTGAATATCAATTGTATGTCCAGCTGTTGGATGTGGAGCATCTAGCATTTCAACAAGCTGTTCTGTCGTTTGCTGCTGCGTTTCCATCACCTGTTTTGTAACAGCTAACGAAACATTTTGCATAAGTGTGGCTTGATTCATTGCCATTGATAAAGCTGCGATATCCATCTATAGTCCACCTCCTATGTAATTTATCGGACAAATCCTTTATTCATCAAGCACTTTTCCTGATTTTCTACGTAGATTCATGGGAAAACGGAAAAAACATCTACTGTCCTAATTATTTAGACGCAATAGATGTTTTTTTGTTACATTTTACTTTCGATGATTCGCCAAGCTTCCTCAAAGCCAAGGCCTGTTTCTGAGGAAAACACGATAAGTGGATCACCTTTTTCCATATCTAATGTTTCCTTGACGATTTTTTTATGTTTATCCCATTTCCCTTTTGGAATTTTATCTGCCTTTGTTGCAATAATAATGCAAGGAATATTGTAATGCTTTAAAAAATCATACATCATGCGGTCATCTGCTGTAGGGGGATGACGTAAATCAATAATTTGTACAACAGCCTTTAATTCATGGCGCCCTGTTAAATAACGCTCAATCATTTTCCCCCATGCCTCACGCTCAGACTTTGAAACCTTGGCATAACCATAGCCCGGAACATCTACAAAAAACAATTGCTCTTCGATTTTATAAAAATTTAGCGTTTGTGTTTTGCCAGGCTTAGAAGAAATACGTGCTAACGCTTTACGTCCGATCATTCGATTAATAAAGGAGGATTTTCCTACGTTTGAACGACCTGCTAATGCAAATTCTGGCAGTCCATCTTCTGGGTATTGGTCTGGTCTTACTGCGCTGATGACCATTTCGACATTATGGACTTTCATTTTTCTAAAAACCTCCATCCAGTGCATAGGCTAATACTTCATCAGCCGATGACACTAGTTTAAATGTAAGCTGCTCACGTACGCTATCCGGAATATCTTCTAAATCCCGTTCATTATCCTTTGGACAAATAATTGTCGTTAAGCCTGCACGATGAGCACTCAATGTTTTTTCTTTCAAGCCTCCAATTGGTAGTACACGGCCACGTAGCGTAATTTCACCTGTCATTCCAACCTCACGACGAATTGGACGGTGTAAAATAGCAGAAGCAATTGCTGTTGCCATTGTAATACCAGCAGAAGGTCCATCTTTTGGCACAGCCCCTTCTGGCACGTGAATATGGATATCATGTGTTTCAAAATATTCTGCATCGACATTTAGCTTGTTCATTTTTGTACGCACATAGGATAAGGCCGTTTGAGCAGATTCCTTCATCACTTCACCAAGCTTACCAGTAAGCTGCAATTTTCCTTTTCCAGGGGTTAAGGATACTTCAATTTGTAATGTGTCTCCACCAACTGTTGTGTAAGCCAGCCCAGTAGCAACTCCTACTTGATTTTCCTTCTCTGCCTGTCCATAACGGAAGCGATGCTTGCCAAGTAGCTGCTGTAATGATTTGGAGTTGACGGTTACGCGCTTTTTCTCACCAGAGACAATAATTTTAGCAATTTTACGGCAAAGTGTAGCAATTTGACGTTCTAAACTTCGAACCCCAGCCTCACGTGTATAATAACGTATAATATCAATTACTGCTTCGTCCTTAATGATCACTTGTGTTTTTTTCAAGCCATGCTCTTTCAACTGCTTCGGTATTAAATGATTATTTGTAATTTGCGCTTTTTCAATTTCGGTATAGCCTGCAATTGAAATCACTTCCATACGGTCTAATAAAGGGCCTGGGATTGTGCTTAAATCATTCGCTGTTGCGATAAACAAGACATTGGATAAATCATAGGACTCCTCAATATAATGATCGCTAAATGTATTGTTTTGCGCAGGGTCTAAAACTTCTAGCATGGCTGCTGCAGGGTCCCCTCTAAAGTCATTAGACATTTTATCAATTTCATCTAATAAAAATACAGGATTAATCGTGCCTGCTTTTTTCATCCCTTGAATAATACGCCCTGGCATTGCCCCTACATACGTACGACGATGGCCGCGAATTTCTGATTCATCACGTACCCCACCTAATGAAATGCGGACAAAATTCCGATCTAAGCTCTCTGCAATTGAGCGAGCTAACGATGTTTTACCTACTCCAGGCGGTCCTGCTAAGCAGAGTATAGGGCCTCTTAGGGAATTTTTAAGCTGACGCACCGCTAAATATTCAAGAACACGCTCTTTTACTTTCTCTAAACCATCATGATCACGGTCCAAAATCTTCTCCGCATAAGCGATATTCATGCGATCCTCTGTTGCCTTTGTCCATGGTAGGGAAATCAGCCAATCAATATAATTTCGAATAACCCCGCTCTCGGCACTAGCTGCTGGTATTTTTTCATATCTATCCAATTCTTTAAGGGCCACTTCTTTTATGGAATCAGGCATACCAACTTCATCGATGCGCTGGCGTAATTCCGCTACCTCACCTGTTTTCCCCTCACGGTCCCCAAGCTCTGTTTGAATGGCTTTCATTTGTTCGCGTAAATAATATTCCTTCTGTGTACGCTCCATCGATTGCTTGACTTTGGAACTAATCTTTTTTTCCAGATCCAATACTTCTTGTTCATCATGTAAACGAATAATTAAATGATCAAGTCGCTTTTTTACGCTAAGCATTTCCAGTACCTCTTGCTTATCCGCAATCTTAAATGGTAAATGAGAGGCAATAATATCTGCTAAACGCCCTGGCTCCTCAATATCCACTACCGTACTAATTGTTTCATTTGTAATTTTATTGGAGGACTTTGCATACTTTTCAAAATATGTTAACAATGTACGCATTAAGGCTTGCGTTTCAACGTCTTTACTCGTTGACTCTTCTTTAATATCAACATCAACCACTGTATACTTCTCGAGTACACGATAATTTGTCCATGCTGCACGAGCAAGTCCCTCTACTAAAATTCGTAACGTACCATTTGGTAATTTTAGCATTTGCTTTACATAGGCCATTGTTCCAATTGAATATAAATCCTGCTCTTCTGGCTGTTCATCATGCATTTCTTTTTGTGTCACCAATAAAATCATCTGGTCCTCTAACATTGCCTGCTCTAGCGCTGCTACAGACCGATTTCTACCCACATCAATATGTAACACCATCGATGGGTATACTAAAAGCCCACGTAAAGGCAATAATGGTACATTTGTTGTTTTTTGTATAGTTACCATGCGGGCATTCACCTCCGTCAAAATTTTTATGTTCACATCCCGCGCTACTAGTATGTGTTTAAAAAACTGATTCACACTAGTTAATCAAACGAGCCAAAAATTTCTTCTCTTTACAGTTGGCATTATGTAAGAATGAATAAAAAGCTGACCGTCGATATGTGCGAACATTGCACAACCGAAGTCAGCTAATTACTCTCTATCTTATAACCATAGACAGTTACGTCTGTTCGTTATGCTGAAGTTTTTGTGTCGCTATCTTCATCGAGCACAGTGCCATCTTCAAGAAGCAATTTCGGTTTTTCTTTATCCGTAATTGTTTTTGCTGTAATGATACATCTTTTTACGTCTTCACGAGAAGGCAATTCATACATTACATCAAGCATTGTTGACTCAATAATTGAACGAAGACCACGTGCACCTGTTTTACGTTCAATTGCTTCCTTCGCAATAGCAACAAGCGCATCTTCATCAAACTCAAGCTCAACACCATCTAGTTCAAGCATTTTTTGATATTGCTTAGCCAACGCATTTTTTGGCTCTGTTAAAATTTGTACAAGTGCCGCTTCATTTAATTGTTCAAGGCTGGCAAGTACAGGTAAGCGACCAATGAACTCTGGAATTAAACCAAATTTCAATAAATCCTCAGGAATCAGCTTGGCCATGATAGAACCTTCTTCAACATTTGCTTTACTTGGATCTGAACCGAAACCAATTACTTTTTCACCTTGGCGACGTTTAATAATCGATTCAATACCATCAAACGCTCCACCAACAATAAATAGAATATTGGTTGTATCGATTTGTAAAAACTCTTGATGAGGATGTTTACGTCCTCCCTGTGGTGGAACACTTGCTACTGTTCCTTCAAGAATTTTAAGAAGGGCTTGTTGCACACCTTCACCAGAAACATCCCGTGTAATTGATGGATTTTCTGATTTACGAGCAACCTTATCGATTTCATCAATATAGATAATGCCCTTTTCAGCACGCTCGATATCATAATCGGCTGATTGAATTAATTTTAATAAAATATTTTCAACGTCCTCACCAACATAACCAGCTTCAGTTAGAGAAGTAGCATCTGCAATGGCAAATGGAACATTTAATATACGTGCTAATGTTTGAGCTAATAAAGTTTTACCGCTACCAGTTGGGCCGATTAACACAATGTTCGATTTTGCCAGTTCTACATCATCAATTTTACTATTTGTATTGATGCGCTTGTAGTGATTGTACACCGCTACAGCTAATGCCTTTTTAGCGCGCTCCTGTCCAATAACATATTCATCTAAAATCGTTAGAATCTCTTTCGGTTTTGGAATATCTTGGAATTCAATTTCCTCCTCCACACCTAGTTCCTCTACAACGATTTCTGAACAAAGCTCGATACATTCATCACAAATATAAACACCAGGACCTGCCACTAATTTACGTACCTGTTCCTGTGGCTTTCCACAGAATGAACATTTTAAATTGCCTTTTTCATCATTAAATTTGAACAATATGTTTCACCCCTATTCAAGCAACAATCTTACAAGATTATTGAACCTTTATCAAATAAATTGTCTACATGATTTATGTCATTGCATTTATGCAGGCAATTAATCATGTTTTTTACTTCATTATCTCACGATGAACAAACTTTGAACAATATAGATCTATTCTCATTAAATGAATGAAGCTTTTCTGAAAGAGAGTCTCCTACTAGCATAACAAGCTCTTCCACGAAATATGAGCCATCAATTTTGCTCATTTAGCATTCCTTTGCTATTTGCAGTATGTTTTTTCGGAATCCGTTTGCTTCACGACCTTACTGTGTTCGGATGTTACGGCTCTTCACTACTGACACTTACGATACAAGACGGCTTAAAATGACTGACACCTCGTTCAGCTACATAGCTTTCCTTTAAAATCTACTACATTTATTCGCCAAGCCTTATTGCATCCAGAGAAAAATTTTGTTGAATGAAGCTAAATTTTACATCGTGTAAAAATTAACAATACTATGTATAAAGTGAAGTGTAAAGTAAATGGATGGGGACTGACTGACCAGTCTATGTGATAAAACAAGGCACGGTTAAATGCCGTACCTTGCCTTCTATTAACTATCAAGTTCCATAAAATCTTATTCAGTAATTTTAGCGTTTTCTACTAAAAATTCAACTGTTTTTTGAATTTTAATGTCATTTTCTAATACAGTTGTACCACCTAAAGCATCAGTAATTTGCTCTTTTGTCATATTGAATTGAGCAGCCATTTTTTCCAATTCTGCTTCAATATCAGCTTCAGTTGCTTCAATTTTTTCAGCCTCTGCAATCGCTTCAAGTGTTAACGACACACGTACACGGCTTTCAGCTTCTTCTTTCATTTGACCACGTAAATCTTCCTCAGATTGGCCTGAGAATTGATAGTAAAGATCTAAATTCATACCTTGCATTTGTAAACGTTGAGCAAACTCTTGTAGCATGCGGTCTGTTTCTGAGTTAATCATACCTGCTGGTACGTCAAATTCAGCATTATCGGCTGCTTTTTCTACTAGCTCATCGCGAAGAGCTGCATCTGATTCTGTTGCTTTTTGAGCAGCAGTTTGTTCTTTAATTTTAGCGCGTAAAGCTTCAACGCTTTCAACTTCTGGGTCTAATTCTTTTGCAAATTCATCATCTAATTCAGGAAGAACTTTTGTTTTAACTTCTTTCACTGTTACTTTGAAAGTAGCTTCTTTACCAGCTAATTCAGCTGCATGGTATTCTTCTGGGAATGTTACAACAACATCTTTAGACTCGCCAGCTTTTACACCTACAAGTTGCTCTTCAAAGCCAGGGATGAAAGAACCTGAACCGATTTCTAGTGGGTAGTCTTCACCTTTACCGCCTTCAAAAGCTTCTTCACCTACGAAGCCTTCGAAGTCGATTACTGCTGTATCGCCTTCTACGATTGCTTCGTCTTCTTTAATTTCAAGCTCTGCTTTACGAGCTAATTGCTCTTGAATTTGTGCTTCAACCTCTTCATCTGTTGTTTCTACTGGAAGCTTTGCCACTTCTAAACCTTTGTATTCACCAAGTTTTGGTTCTGGTTTCACTGTTACTTGTGCAGTAAATGTGAAATCTTGACCATGCACAAAGTTTTCTGTACCAGCGATTTCTGGATAATCAACTGGCATAATTCCTGCTTCATCAATTGCTTTTGCATAAGAATCAGGAACGATGATTTCTAGTGCGTCTTGGTATAGAGATTCAATACCAAAACGTTGTTCAAACATTTTACGAGGCATTTTACCTTTACGGAAACCTGGTACATTAATTTGTTTTACAACTTTTTTGAACGCTTGGTCCATTGCTGCGTCTACTTCTGCAGCAGGTACTTCAACTGTAAGAGTACCAATATTACCTTCTTGTTTTTCCCATTTTGCTGACATGTATAAATACCTCCAAATAAATAATCAAGTTTAAATGTTAGACAATTCATTCGTAACTACGAGTTTGACAACCATTTTAGTATAACATAGATGTGTGTAGTTTCAACTTTTTTCATAGCGAATGTAGTTCTGTTAGCTTTTCTAACATTTGTAAGAATTCGCTAATTTCATCATCCATTTCTTGTACATTTCCTAACATCGATAAGACAAAATCAATATAGCCATAGGCAACATCCTCGGCTTCAAATGGCTGCCATTCAAACGGATACGTCACAATAGCATGCTTCGCCATTAAATATTGTACCATTTCTAGGGTCGATGGGTCTTGTTCTAATTTATTTTCAACAATATTTTTTATTTCTTCATATTGTGATAACTGATTAGGTAACGTGAGGTGAGCAGGATTAATGGTTTTTGTGTGATTAAATTTTGACACAGTCACATCAATTGCTACTTCTTGTTCCACTAGTAAAATTAAAGCTAGACTCCGCACAAAGGGATGGATTGTGGAACATTCAATAATAGCCTTTAGAGCTACCTTCAATTGTCTTACATTTGTATCTATAAGACGATGTAAGCGAATGGATTGCTCGTTTGGTGTAAGTGCACAAAATTGTAATAGCTCATATTCTTGGGTCTCTATCAAATAGTGTGCCTGCTCCTTTTTTGCAAGATTGTTAGACACTTCCCTATTTAAATTTTTCAAGCGCTCAAATTTCTCGATCTGATCATTTGGCAACACATTTTCTTCGAGAAGCGTTGTAATCAATGTTTCCACTTGATTGTATTCCTTTAATTGCATACATACGGTAATGTATAATTCCATCACTTCTACATACAAGGTCGTGCCCATAGCCAGTAGCTGTTCACACACATTTTTAGCTTTATCATAGTCTTTTAACTCATATAAAGCAAAGGCATAGGCACTAAGAGCAAACTCATCGCCCATTTCATACATAAATGCCTTTTCAAAACTTGCGACTGCCTTGTCATATTGATGGTTCTCAGCAAACATATGTCCTTCACGTATTAAAGCTTGAACAGTGCCTGGAAAAACAACAATATTGTTATGTTTAATGACATCATGCTTCCGTTTTGTCATGTCCCTCACCTCTTTACTACTATTTTCATTATTTCCACGCCATAAGCGAATTTTGAAACAATGATTTCTATTAACACACTAGAGCTTTCCATAGGCTCAGCTTTCACCTCTTTGTGTAAGTTCCTTTTCTCACGAGGTCTCACAGCTCTTACTTATCACATAAAAATAAAATAGTAATCATTTTTACACATTTTAAAGTTATTCACTAAAAAAACGTTGCTTTTGTATTCATATTTTGTCATAAATTGTATTATACTTAGAATAGTCTAAATTTTTTCACCATTCACAAACTCTCTGCAACAAGAAAATCAAGTTTTTCACAAGGAGTGGACTACATGCGATTACTGGATACAATCACTGAATTTAATCATTGTATCTCATCTGCATTTCAAGAGCGATCAATCAAAGTCATGTCATTTGCTACAGCAAACGGACCTTTTCAAGATAGTCCGTTGGAGTTTGAATTTTTAACACGCACAAAAGTGGATGTACACACCAAAGAAGCCTATACCCATATTTTACGTATTCAAGGATTTATCCCTAATGCCATTGCACTGGGGCATCCATATGAATCACTGTCGATTATTCCTCAAAAAGTAAGCATTGAATGTAATTACAAGCTGTTACATCTCGATAAAAAAGATATGCAACAAATTTTACAGCACCCCCAGCCAGATCAGCACTATGGTGAGTGGCTAATTGATGCTATAAAAAATGCCAATATTCTTGTTGAATTAAAGACAAACCAACACACCTATACAGAATGGCCAATCGGTATAAAATCAGCATCCATATTATAACTAGATAAAGACATACTTTTAAATAGGTATGTCTTTTTATTATTTATTTTAAGCCTTGCCATTTTAGTGCGTTTCTATCATAGCAACTTTCTATCGTTTCTGGAAAGTAAGTCATTACGCTGTACAAATCTCTCGCATGTTTGCAGCATCAATTCAAGCTATAATGGAATCGTACAAATTCTACGATAGGGGTTTATCAAAACATGAATATTCAAGAAGCATTACAAAACTTTTCTACTATGGGGCTCTCTGAACGGCAAGCATTTATATTACAGCAGGGTGAATGGCTATTACAAGAAATGCTGACGCATATTGGCTCTGTCGATGCTGAATTACGTGATCATACTATTTATCGCACATTTATCGAGTTACTAAGTGATAATTTATTAAGCACACAGCAGCTGCAATATTTATTTCAAACAGCAATAAGCGAAGATTTCTTGTATTTACAGATAGGTGAAAACGGCACAGATAGCGTTTTTACTCGCTCCTTCTCTGCTCTGCTTGTCGCTGGTCTACTTGCAAAGGATACTGAATTACTTGTTTTACATGATGATGACTTGCAAACTTTCTTTAAAAAAATTGGGCGCTATTTACTATTAGAGCAAGATACAAGAGGATATGTACAAGACAAAGGATGGGCTCATAGCATTGCACATGGTGCAGATTTAGCGGCAACAATGATTAAACACCCCAAATTTGACTTACAATACGCCCCCTCTATCTTACATGCATTAAAGCTTGTCACTTGGAAAGACATCGTTTATACCAATGATGAAGAGGAGCGTTTCGTCAATATTGTGGAGGCGTTATGGGATCAGCAATATTCTGAGGAAGCACTTATTGAATTTGTTGAACAGGCTTTTGATAAATTTGAAATACACTTAATGACACAGGGCTATAATGACAGCTTCTTTAGCGGGCGTACTTGTACATTAAACTTTATGAAAACATTGTACTTTTCTTTAAAAATGAATAATAAAGCCCCTCAGCTTCAAAACATGATTTATGGACAAGTAGCGAAATGGTTAAAGCTTGGTGCCTAACAAAGCTTTAAAAAAAGCTAATTTAATGCGTATCCTTCTTATTTTGCATACTTTTTTCTACCTCACTAGCAAACTAGGTCAACTCTTAGTTTGCTTTTTATTTTTCAGACAAAACATAAAATGGGTTTTTTTGGATACACAAGAAATTTTATTATTATTCCAAAATAACAATAATCCTTCCTAACTTCTTCTTCCCTCTCTATTTTTGTCAGTAAAAATCCATCCTATTATTTCCTCAAGATATTATAGCCTCTACTCCCTTTTTTAAAAAAAGGCAAATAAAAAATAAACCCACACCCGGTAAATCCCTGACTTTATTACAAAACAGCGTCTAAAATGTGAAATGGATTTTTCACAAAAAAATTTATTTACTTAGGTAAACATCGAAAATCCAGTGTTTTCAACGTTTTTACAGTGTTTAATAAACCAAACTTCAAAATGTTAATATTAAAATAATGTTTTCTGTTCAAAAAATGTTCAAATTCAACTCCACTTTACTATCATTTTTATAACAAAATAATGTTTTTTCTTAAAAACAGGGCGTATAATCCAATGTGCAAACAACGATACATTGTGACAATCATAACTAGGCAAGTATGTATTTAAAACGATTGCACAGATGCTAACGCTTGCATCAGATCAATCAACAGTAGTTTGTATGTTTCAGCATGAGCCATGCCATTGGAAATTTTTCTGTTGTTGATTGATACCCCAAGATAAAAGAGGTGACCTCAGTATCTACTATTTGTAAATGTGACACTGACAAAAAACACATGAATTTTATGAATAGCCGTTCTATAGAAAGGAGTCAAACATGAAGAAAAAATTAAGTTTACTGTTTGTAGCATTAAGTGCTCTTCTTGCTGGATGTGAACCATTAACAGTGTTCAATCCAAAAGGACCTAATGCTGAAACATTATCAAACACAATTATCTTATCCATTATTACAATGGCCTTTATATTGCTAGTCGTGTATGTGCTTTTAGCCTTTATGCTTACAAAATATCGTGCATCAAAAGCAGCTGCAGATTATGAGCCTCCTCATGAAGAAGGAAGCCATCTGCTTGAAATTACATGGACAGTAATTCCAATTATTATCGTAGCATTTTTGGCGATTGTAACTGTTAAAACAACATCTACTGTAGAAGCGCAGCCAGCAGGTTATGACGATAAGGAGCCTTTAGTGATTTATGCATCATCATCAAACTGGAAATGGCATTTTAGTTATCCAGAAGAAGGTGTTGAAACAGTTAACTATGTAAACATTCCGGTGGATCGTCCAATCGAGTTTAAACTTTACTCATTTGGTCCAATTACAAGTTTCTGGATTCCTCAATTAGCCGGTCAAAAATATGCGATGAGTGATATGTTAACAACAATCCACCTTGCAGCAGATGAAGTTGGTTCATTTATGGGACGTAACTCTAACTTTAATGGACGCGGCTTTGCAGAAATGGAATTTGAAGCACAATCTATGACACAAGAAGACTTCGATAAATGGGTGGCTGATGTCAAAGCGAAAGAGGCCCCATTAACAGAAGAAAAATTTGATGAGCTTTTAGAGGCAGAACATGTTGGTCGCCAAAGCTTCTCATCTACACACTTAGATTTTAGACCTGCACCAATGGAACATGGTAAACACATGAATATGGACGATATGGAACATGATGATATGACTGATGAAAACATGGACCATGAACATTCAGGTCATTAATATTGAACGCATATACCTATTAACTTTGAATGCTGAAAGGAGCGCATCCAATGAGTATGGAAGAATTATTCCATCCAATGCAAGAACCGATGATTTTAGCGGCAGCTATAAGTATCGTAGTTGGTGCAATGGTAATCGTAGCAGGCCTTACTTATTTTAAAAAATGGGGCTATTTCTACAAAAACTGGCTCTCAACTGTTGACCATAAAAAAATCGGGATTATGTATATCGCAGTAGCCTTATTAATGCTATTCCGCGGTGGTATCGATGCACTATTAATGCGTGCACAAACAGCCGTTCCAGATAACGGACTTCTCGATGCACAACACTATAATGAAATTTTCACAACACACGGTTTATTAATGATTCTATTTATGGCGATGCCATTTGTTATCGGCTTAATGAACATTGTCATTCCACTTCAAATCGGTGCACGTGACGTTGCTTTCCCACGTCTAAACGCTGTCAGCTTCTGGCTATTTGCAGCAGGTGCTGGTTTATTAAACTTATCATTCATTATCGGTGGTTCACCAGACGCTGGTTGGACAGCCTACTTCCCTCTTGCAAGTACGGATTTTAGTCCGACTGTAGGGAATAACTATTATTCTTTAGCCCTTCAATTATCAGGTATTGGTACTTTAATGACAGGTGTTAACTTTATCACGACGATCATTAAAATGCGTGCTCCTGGTATGACATTAATGAAAATGCCAATGTTTTCTTGGTCAATTTTAATTACAAACATTATTATCGTATTCGCGTTCCCAGTCTTAACTGTAGCGCTTGCTCTTATGATGTTTGACCGTCAATTCGGCACAAAATTCTTTGCGATGCAAGACGGTGGTATGGATATGCTTTGGGCCAACCTTTTCTGGGTTTGGGGGCATCCTGAGGTTTATATCGTTATCCTACCTGCTTTCGGTATTTTCTCAGAAATTATTGCGACATTTGCACGTAAAAACTTATACGGTTACAAATCAATGGTGATGAGTATGGTGGTCATTTCCCTACTATCATTCGTAGTTTGGGCCCACCACTTCTATACAATGGGTCATGGTGTAATGGTAAACAGTGTTTTCTCTATTACAACAATGGCAATCGCCGTTCCTACTGGGGTTAAAATATTCAACTGGCTACTCACAATGAGGCACGGGAAAATTCAATTTACAACACCGATGCTTTATGCACTTGGCTTTATTCCTATCTTCACAATTGGTGGGGTTACAGGGGTAATGCTCGCGATGGCAAGTGCCGACTACCAATATCATAATACGATGTTCTTAGTTGCCCACTTCCACTATGTATTAATTCCAGGTACAGTATTTGGTGTGCTTGCAGGTTACCACTACTGGTGGCCAAAAATGTTCGGTTTCCGTCTAAATGAAAAATTAGGGAAAGCTGGTTTCTGGTTTATTGCCATCAGCTTCAACGTAACATTCTTCCCACTATTCATTTTAGGTTTAGATGGTTATGCTCGTCGTATGTACACTTATTCTGAGTCTACTGGTTATGGTCCATTGAACATGTTATCGTTCGTCGGTGCGCTAGGACTTGCAGTCGGCTTTGCATTAATTGTCTATAACATTTACTACAGCTGGAAACATATGCCTCGCAATGAAAAGGCAGATGTTTGGGATGGTCGTACACTTGAGTGGGCTACTCATTCTCCAGTACCAGAATATAACTTTGCCGTAGTGCCTACTGTTACTCGCTTAGATGAGTTTTGGTTCGCAAAAAAAGAAGGTCGCGATATTACTGCAGGTCCAATCGAAAAAATTCACATGCCAAATAATACAGGCACACCATTCTGGATGAGTGGATTCTTCTTCCTTGCAGCATTCTTCGCTGTATTCAATCTATGGATTCCAGCCATCATCAGTATGCTTGGTGTATTTGGCTTCATGATCCATCGTTCATTCGAAAAAGATCATGGTCGTTACATTTCAGTTGAGGAAGTAATGGCAACTGAGAAAAGCTTGAGAGGTGATAAATAATATGAAAATCGATTCTTCACTTCCATTAGAATATAGTACAGAGGAAAACCGTCTAAAAATCTTTGGTTTTTGGATTTTCCTTGGCGCCGAAATCGTGTTATTTGCCACATTATTTACAGTGTATTTCACACTTCATACACGTACAGGTAGTGGACCAAATGGTGCCGAAATTTTCGAATTAACTCCAGTTCTATGGGAAACATTCTTATTATTAACAAGTAGTTTCACAATTGGTCTTGGTGTTCATGCAATGCGTATCGGTCGTAAAAAAGCGATGATGACATTCTTTATCATCACTCTTTTACTAGGTCTTGGCTTCTTAGCTATTGAGATTGATGAATTTGTCACTTATGTACACGAAGGTGCGACGATTCAAACAAGCGCATTCTTATCGTCACTAATGACTCTACTTGGAACGCACGGTGCCCACGTAACATTTGGTTTCTTCTGGGGCGTAGCTATTTTAATCCAAGTAGCTAAACGTGGTTTAAATCCACAAACAGCGAACAAAGCGTTTATCTTCTCATTGTACTGGCATTTCCTAGACGTTGTTTGGATTTTCATCTTCAGCTTCGTCTACTTGAAAGGACTGATTAGCTGATGAAGGAATTATTCCCAAAACAACATGTGATGGGCTTCGGCTTTTCACTATTACTAACAATCGTAGCTTTAGCAGTTGTAAAATTTGATATGTCTCTTAATATGGCATTTGGAATTTTACTAGTAACTGCTCTTGCACAGGCAACTGTACAATTAGTATTATTTATGCATATTGGTGAATCTGAAGATAAGAAAACATTATATACAACGATTTTATATTCAGTATTCGTAGGAGTTGTCACAATCATTGGTACATTATTTGCCATGATCTGGGGCTATCATTAATAAACAAAAAGCTGTCTCAAAATACCATGCTAAATGGTATTTTGACGACAGCTTTTATTTGATTCCTTTGACCCTCATCAGCTAGTACAATCCGATGATTTTCTTTAAATAACGAAACTTTTCCTTTTTTACCATGTATACTAGATTAAGATAGTAATTATTATCGAAAATAGGAGATGAAGCGAATGAAGAAATTTATCAAAGTATTAGCAGTTGGGACACTCGCATTAACACTCGCTGCTTGTAATTCTAGCGCTACGCCTAAAAAGGAGACAACAAAGACAAGTGACCTTACTTTAGAGCAAGTATATGACAAGGCTGTAGAACGCCAAGCAAACATTAAAAGCGCAAGTGCTACTATGGATATGACACAGGCAACAAAGGTTAGTGCTGGTGAGGAAACGATGGAGCTTTCTTCTAGCACAAAAATGGATATGGATTTTATCGTTGATCCGCTTGAAATGCATTTATCAGGCACGATGACGATGCCTAATATGTTCGGTGAAGGTGGAGAAACAACAGACTTACCGATAGAAATGTATATGAAACAAGGTACAGGATTCTTCATGAAGGATACAGCATCTGATAGCTGGTTAAAGCTTCCAGATGATAACTTTGATGACATTTTAGAGCAAACAGCTTCCTCTGCAGATGCAAAGGAGCAATTAGAGCAGCTAAAATCATTTATCAATGACTTTTCATTTGAACAAACAGATGATGAATATGTACTGACATTAGATGCAGAAGGCGATAAATTTAAAGCATTAATTGATGAAGAAATTGAAAAATCAATGCAAGGTATGGAACTAGGTGAAAATCCACTAGATGGACTAACAATTGATCAAATCAACTATGTTTTATACATTGACAAAGATACATTTGATACAAACAAAATGGATATGAAATTTGATTTAAAAATGAATGTTGAAGGGCAAGAATTAACAATGAATACAAAATCAGTCATCACATACACTGAATTCGATCACCTAAAAACAATTGATATCCCTCAAGAAGTTATCGATAACGCACAAACAATTGAGTAAGTAAAATAACCTGCCTGTCGCTACCTTAGCGTACAAGCAGGTTGTTTTTTCTCATCTAGCGTACAATTAACACATCACACGATGCATGACGAGCCACTTTTTCTGCAACGGACCCTAACAGCATTTTTTCCATTCGATTTAACCCCGTTGCCCCACAAACAATTAAATCAACATCTGGTAGTTGTGTTAAGATTGCTTTAGGCAAGCCTGCCTCTACCACAGACTCCACCTCTTTCACACCTGCCTGTAGCGCATCCTTTGCCAATTTTTCAATTTTACTGCTATTTTCCTTTTTTAAGGCCTCTGCATATTTTAAATCATAAGCTGAAGCCGCACCAAATGATTTTGTATCAATTACGCTGACTAATAGCAATGTAGCGTGATACTGAATGGCTAATTGACTGGCTCTTTCAAAAGCCTTTAATGATTGCTCTGAGAAATCAATTGCTACTGCGATTTTAAGATAGTTAGCCACGTTAGTCCTCCCCTATTTTTCATACCTTCCTCCATAATTATACCATAACGATATTCAATAAAGTTTATGCAATAGACTCTTCTTTTGTAAATAGGCACCCAGCACCTTTGCTAAAAGTAAAATTGCATAACATGTTTTATCATGAAACATAAAAAAGGACGCCATCCTAGACGCCCCTTTTACTGATTTTTATACTTTCAAACATAATTATTTCGCCTGATGCCTTTGTTTTTTCTAGCACCTCGAGATAGGCTTCTTTTCGATTGATGAGTCGTTCTTGCTGCACTTTTTGATAAGAGTGTTGAAAATCGTCTATAGTTGCTTTATCCATAAACTCACCTCGTAAACATGATCTATTACCCCTATTATATGATTAGAAATTTATTACAGCAATTCTATTTCTATTTTTGATTATATGTTCCCAAAGTTATAAAGGATAAAAGACATATAAATATCCCAATGACTATTGATATTTATCTATACTAGTGCAGGAAATAAGGTAATACCTTTTCTTCAACAGCCTGTTCTCCAGCTTGAATCCATTTACTTTTATCATGAATATATCCATCCTTCTCAAGTGGTGTCTGAAATTGGCTTGCTCCAGTTGCATCTAATAATGACCCCTCATCATAATCTAAACCAATATTGACAACATGCTTAATCACAAATGGCTTTTGAAAACGAATTTGTGCATCTTCATTATCAAGCTCACCTGCTGTGACGATAAAGGGCACGCGTAAATAAATCGTTTCTCCCTCTTCCTTCCACAATATGGAGTCGAAGCTTCCTTTATCATATTCCCAATTTCCACCAATCGTAAAACCTTGATTGATAATTTTATCTCGCAAATAACCAAAACCAATTTCTTTGCCAATAATTTTTGACTCAAATTGTAACATTGTGCATCCTCCTTTTACTTGCTAAAAGTCTATCCTAAATAGAGGGATTACAAACACGTTCTATTAGCTACTTATTCCATGAAAATATCCTCTAAAATAAGATATGGTATACTAGCTACGATGAATAATTAGAAGGTGAATTTTATGCTAGAAGTTAGTGAAAGTAAATTAACACAATATGGTATGCATTTTATAAGTGAATCACTTATTTTAGGGGAAGAGGCATTTACACAGCCTGAGGTAATGCTAGAAGCAGCCTTTACACAGCTCGCCTTTCATAAAATAGATATGGAGCAGCAGTACGAATTTTTCCATGAAACAAATATTGCTCTTAATGAGGTTTTTACTTATGTACAGGCAATTTTTGCACAGGAAAATAGCTTTCTTGAACAATCTCAAAATATTGCTAAACACTTACATAGTGTGTCCCAGCATCCCAATATAAAAAGTGGTGAGCTATTTATTGGATTGTTTGACAATTGTTTATTAGTGGATGAAGCTAAAAAAGTAATCGCCATTGTCAAAATTGATGAAAAAGAAACATTTTTGGATGTACAAAACGACCATCATACAATGACAGTCAACGGTATCGATGGTATTAATGTTAAAAAAATTAATAATGCAGCAATTATTATTGATAGGGGACTAGAGCAACCTCCTGCTGTTTTTATCAAAACAAAACGTAAAGAGGATATTGTTTATTGGCAAGAGCGTTTTTTAAAAATAAAAGCAGCAGATGAGCATTATTATAAAACAAATTTAGCCTTAGTTGAGTGTAAGAAATATATTTTAAAAGAAGAGCATTATACAAGCACAGAGAAGCTAGGGCTGTTAAACAAAACATTGGACTATTTTAGACAGGAAGAGGAGTTTCACGTAGACCATTATATTGATGCGGTGTTTGAGCAAGTAGACGCGACCCAAAAGGATATGATCGTCAACACTGTTAAGCCTTATGAAACCATTATTTCGGATAGCGCACTTGAAAAGGCGGAAAAGACATATAAACGTAAAATTAAGTTGGATTCCCATATTGAAATCCAAGTAAATATTCAGCATATTGAGCAAATCGACGAACTGATTGAGGTAGGCTATGATGAAGCAACCAATCGAAAGTTCTATAAAATCTATTTCCAGGACGAAATGTAACAAGGTAAAAATCTGCTTTAAATGAGGATACAAAGTTAAAATTTTTCTAAAAAGATAAAACTTTTTCAATTGGTAAAAAGTCCAATAATTGGTAACACCAGTTAATCTAAAAGGAGAATTGATGACAATGAAAAAGCCATTTACAAAAACATGGATAGCCGCTTCAGCACTTACACTAGGAATGACTGTTTTAACACCCCTTTACGTTGGTGCAGCACCCGTAGAAACAACAAATAATACCGTTATACAATTAGAACAAACCATTACAGGAACGATTCAATATTTTGATGAAGAAAGCATTATGTTGAAGGGAACAGATGGCAAAAATTATTTTATCGGTCTATACAAATTCTCTGACAAGCAAATTAAGCAATGGCCATTAGCAGAAGGTCAGGAAATTACGGTTGAGGGTAGCATCGTGGACGATTATTTAGACTTTCTTACATTCGATGTATATAAAAAGACCTTACCTGAGGGCGTAACAGCCGAAGAGTTAGTACAGCTAGAGAAATTCTTTCATGATCTGAAAAAAGCAGCTAAAGAAGATAATTATGAAGAGATGGAAAAATCCTGGGAACAAATAGATCGCATCGTAAGACCTTACGAGCTAGCAAATTGGGAGCCCGAGTCTTTTGAAGAATTTATTAACGAGGCTGAATTTACTGAAAAAAATGTTGTTATCAAAGAACAGGATCGAAAGCAGCTTGAAACGCTTTATGAGGAATACATTAAGCTTACAAAAGAAGATAAAACAGAAGAAGCAAGTGAAACTCTGGATACCTTCTATACAATTCTTGCGCCGTATTTCGATGAACTATACCCGCCGCTCACATTTGAGGAATATATGACTGATATCGAAATAGAGGTACCAGAAGAAGAGCTTGCAAATTTGAAAGCTATCTATGAAGAAGCGCTAAAAGCAGATACAGCTAAGAACGAGGAATTATCCACAAAGCTATGGGAGCAATTCTATCAAACTCTGAATGCCCATATAAAGCCTGTTCCTTTTGAAGAATATATAGCTGATATGGAATTTGATATTCGTGAAGACGATTACGTAAAGCTACAGCAATATTATGAAGAAGCAATTGCTCTTAGTCGAAGTGGTGAAGATGAAAAAGCTGATGAAAAATGGACAGCATTTTATAATATCTTAGAACCTTATTACGAAGCAAATAGAGCTATTCTTATCTCTGCCTCTAAACTAACACTGAACGGCAAGGACTTACTACCAGAACCAACTAAATAATTTAAAGAGGCTGCTTCTTAAAATTTAGAAGTAGCCTCTCTATAATTAATCCACATATTTATTTTTCAACTGATCTGAAGCAATGCCCCCAATTAGCATCAAAGCTAATGGCAAAAAATTAGGCACAGCTTTTGGTAATCCCTCTAAAATCGTAATATTTGTCCCTGCAAAATGATTTAACGCAAGAATGCCTAACTTAACGACTAGCATTAAAGCCCCTAATAAAAATACACTATCAAAAAATACCTTCCATTTTGGATAGGCTAACTGTTTACTATCTTGAATAACCTTCGCCTTCAATTCTTCATCACTCCTTAATAATTCATCGATCGTAATGCCAAATAAATCGCTTAAATCAATAATGACTTCAATACTAGGATAGTTCTTGCCTGTTTCCCATTTTGAAACTGCCTGACGACTAACTTGAATTTTTTCAGCAAGCTCCGTTTGTGACCAGCCTCTTTTCTCTCTTTCTTGTTTTAATCGTTCGCTAAAAATCATGTTGTTCATCGCCCTTTCTTACTATTCATTATGCGGAGAGTGAATAAAAAAAGTAAAGATAGTTATAGGTGCATCAAGGCGCAACCTATCGTTGCCCCCCTATAAATACAGTGTTTGCCGAAATTTCGCTAAATAAAAAAGAGATAACTTGTACAAGCCAATAATGTACAAATTATCTCCTATACTTATTTTATTTTTCAAGTGCTGGATGCGTTAGCAATCATTATCCGCAATTTACGCTATACCTTCACCGTAAATTTATCACGCAATTGATATTTCAAAATTTTTCCGGATGTGTTCCGTGGCAGAGCATCGACATAATGGAATTGACGCGGAATTTTATAGCCTGCAAGACGCTCACGACAAAAAGCAATTAATGCTGCCTCATTAACGCTTTGCCCAAGCTTTGTAACAATAATAGCTGCCACCGTTTCTCCCCATTTTTCATCAGGTAAACCAATTGTTGCTGCCTCTAATATATCAGGATAACTATTCAAAATTTGCTCTACTTCCACTGAATAAACATTTTCCCCACCTGAAATAATCATATCCTTCTTACGATCCACAATCGTAATATAGCCATCCGCATCAATTGTTGCTAAATCCCCTGTCAAGAGCCAGCCATCTCGGAATGTTTTTTGCGTTTCCTCTGGCTTACGATAATATTCCTTCATAATCGTTTCCCCTTTTAACACAAACTCTCCGATTTCACCAGGCACAACGTCCTCCATCTCATCATTAACAACCCTTGCAACCGTTAGTGGCATTGCCCTACCCCCAGCTCCCACCTTCTCCTCATGCTCGGTTGGCAATAAATAAACACCACCAGGTCCTGCCTCTGTTAATCCACATAAATTATAAAATTGATCTGTACCAAATAAGGTAATCGCATCGTGTACAAGCTTAGGAGCCATCGGGGCTGCACCATAGAAGCAAGCTCTTATAGATGATAAATCATAGCTATCATTTGGCACATTCAACATGGCATTATACATAGCAGGTACACCAAATAATGTTGTTGCTTTATATTTCTCAATATCTACTAATGTTTGCACAGGGTTGAAATCTCGATGAACTATACACGTCATTCCTACTGTAATCGCTGTATTATTAATTAAATTTAACTGTGCAGAGTGGAACATCGGTGCCATACAAATTGTTACATCTTGGGGATTGAATTGGCTAATTTGCAAAAATGCTATACCTACATTGATAATGGCTTGATGTGTAAACAAAGCCCCTTTAGGATAGCCTGTTGTACCAGAAGTATATAAAATCTCCGCATCATCTAATATGGAAACATGCACTGCTGGCTGCTCTCGATTGGTAGATAAAAACGTAGCCCACTCTTCATTATTTTTACTTGCCGAAGTGGGAACACTTACAGCTGTAAGTGGCGTTGAAAGTTTCTTATTTACATCCTCCACAACCGACTCTAATTCCTCATCACAAAATACACATACTGTCTCAGACTGTGTTAAAATATACTCTGTTTCTATTGCCGTTAATCGAAAATTAATAGGGACCTACACAACCAGCCCGTACAATCCCATAAAACGCAATGATAAAGTAATCGGAATTCTTCATAAAAAGCCCAATTTTTTCGCCTTTTCTATAACCTTGTTCAATTAGCCCATTGGCGACACGATTTACTTCCTCATTTAATGTCTGATAAGAATACGTTCTTTCCCCATAAATAACAGCGAGCTTATCTGGATGTCTTAATGCATTCAGCCATAATGCTGTACTTACATTCATACTGATTGCCCCCTTACCAATTTTCAGAATTAACAGAATAATAACTTATTTATATTTATTTTGCAAACGCTTTCATTATATTTTATGCTTCTATCCCCCCAGTCACTATATCCATAAATGCTGCGCGTTGTTTTTGCTTCCTCTGC
Source organism: Lysinibacillus macroides (assembly GCF_001281525.1). Lineage (GTDB taxonomy): Bacteria > Bacillota > Bacilli > Bacillales_A > Planococcaceae > Lysinibacillus > Lysinibacillus macroides. The sequence goes on from NZ_LGCI01000010.1 coordinate 733,428, forward strand.
TTGCTTTTTGTCATACATATTCATAACCTCAAACGCGGTAGGTTAAGGAACACTAGGCTTGTACAAAAGTATTTATAAATGTTTGGCTGATCAACTCTTGTCGTATATTGACCTATATTTAGGAAGTTCCTCCCTATTAGAGGCAACTAAAGCCATTGAATATGCTACAATTTCCTGTTAATGTAAAACTTTTCTCCTGCTGCATAAGCAAATTACTGCCATACTATACAAAAGACAGTCATTCCTGCCTACCCCTTATTCCATTAAATAGCATTTTTCAACTACATCTCTGTAATTTATCAAAAATAACCATAATAATAGGTGTTTACCATAAGGACAAATCACCTTATCCAATCGCTCATAATCGGGCTGCAAAGCGCCTAATAAATATGAACTTTGTATCCATGTTCATATAGTAGCTATATATCTAAAAATTCTGTTAGATTTTCAAATTGTTTTTGCATAAGGCTACTTCCTTTCTTTGCAACATCATTAAAATAGGACAGCTAAACACTAACATGTAGCTGCCCCATTATCTGTTTTATTGTGCTTATTCCTTTTCATACAATTTTAACATCGAAATAATTGCTTGCTCCAATGTATAATTGTTCTTTGGTAAAAATAGGCCTTGTTCCGTACCAGCCATAATCTCTGCAAGTTGCATAGCATAGACACTGTCTTTTGCCCAAGCGGAGATATCACTGTCATCCTGATAAATCAGAGGATTGCCGTCCCCTGAGATATCCTTTAAATCTAAATATTTATAGATATTATAAAGAATTACCGCAGCCTCCTCGCGGGTAATCGTTTCATTTGGAGCAAATAGCGTATCACTCTTACCCTCTATAATGCCAAGCTTATTTATGGCAACGATATACTCATCTGATGTATCCTCAAATGGCGTAGGCTCCATCATATCTGGCTCCCAATCTGTTTTCTGGAAAAGAAGTCTAGCGATAAGCATAGAAAAATCAGCTCTTTTAATACCCCCATAATAATTTTTGCGAAGCTCATATGGGAATAGCTGAGCTTTCATTGCTCTTGCCATCGTCATATTGGCTTGCATATCCTTGTCAGTATAACTTTTTCCTAGCGGATTTGTGAGATCAATATAGTCAAGATAAAGATGTACACCCTTTATGGTCTTGTATAAACCATACTCGCTCCCCTCCTGCAAATCTTCCTCTCCAACTATAACCTCTGTCGCCTCATCGTCGTCAATATTATTTTGCATCCCAATTGTTAGATCGCCACCTATCCCATCTGAGCCAATCTGAATAAAGCTAATTTCTGTTAGTTCTTTGACTGAAAGCTGTGACTTTACCTTCTCCCATGCCTGCTTTGCATGATCTGTCACAGGCAATGTAGCAGAGGGCTTATTAGGGATTTCCTCTTTAATAATCTCACCGTCTTTTTTGAAAATACGCGTTTGATCAGCTCCATACGATGATTCCATACGAACAAGCTCACCGTTGATAAGCGTATAGCCTTCCTCTACCTCATCATAATAAGGCTCTATATACAATGTAAAAATATTTTCCTGCTCATCATACTCAATACGATAGGAATTTCCGTAAATATTATGCCATCTCTCGTTGACAGACTTACCAAACTCCTTATCTAAAATCGCGCCTAATTCTTCAAATGAAATACCTGTTTGTTGGAAATCTATAGTGAGTGAACTAAGCCATCCCCACTGACTCGTTGCAGTTAATGTAAGTGGTTCCGAGATATTAAACATTTGTACCCTTGCCTGATACTTCGTGTTGCGATCTTCAGATGGAACTTGACTGAATCGGATACCCGTTGCTTCCTCTATCTCTTTTTTCGAGCTATGCGGTATTCTTATCGTACTAGAGATTGGATATACCGTATGATCAAAGATAGGTCGTGATATGGCCTGATAGGACGGCGTTTGATCGCTCATAATTTCCCTAGCAATCACCTGACCCGCATCTGCCGCATACACAAGCATATCAGGGCTGACATGTTCTATCGTGTCATTCTCATTATGATACTCCCCATGTACAGCTGGGTGGGAAAAGAATAAATTTGGAATAAGCTTTGGAGCAAAAGCAGCATGGTCACTTGTCCCACCACTGTTATACTCAACAACTTGAATATTTTTATAATTGTCATTGCTCTTTAGTAAATCAGATAAAAAACTTGCTTCCCCATCAGCCGAATAAATTTTCACATTCTGCTCTTTTTTTGCCGCTAGCATATCGAAATTGAGCATCCCAATCACTCTATCACTATCGGCCCCTAACTGATCCACATAATGCATCGAGCCAAGCAAGCCGTCCTCTTCTGCGTCAAAGGCGATAAAACGTATTTCCGTATCAGTAGGTACATTATGTAATAAACGCACAAGCTCAAGCATAACTGCAACACCAGAAGCATTGTCATTGGCTGCTGGTATATTTCTGATACTATCATAGTGCGCACCAATAATCAGAATATCATTTGTTTTTACCGCTGTATTCGGCGAAATCGTTCCAATAATATTGGTTGCTGAATATTTGGTGAAAGGCTCTTCCCCTTTTTCAGCTAAATCCCAATTGAAATGTTCTGCTTCAAACGCCTGCGTTGTCACCGTAAGACCATATTGTTCAAATGTGTCTATAATGAATTGCCTTGCAAGCTCCTTTTCTTCATTATCATGTCCTCGTGGATAGGAGGACAAAACCTCGACAGTGGACATCATGTCATTTGCATCCACACTACCTTCCATTGCGTTTGCTGTAAAGGTACTTGAAAAGCCTGCAAAAATAACTAAGACCGCTAGCACTACCCTTATTATTGTTCTCATTTATCAGCTACCCCCATCTGCTTACCCGTGTAAACTTTATCTAATATCCCTTTAAAACTATCCATCACACGCTAAGCCATCCTTGTTGTTATTTATTGGATGAAAGCAACCTATCCAAATATGGATAATTTTACATCAAAAACATCATTTATACAATGTTTTTTATTTATATATTGGGGAAACCTCTTAATCAAATGACTAGAGATTGGTTAAATTAGGTTTTTTTTTTTGGGAGAGGTTATAAAATGTAATTGGTAAAAATATGATCCTAGGGCATTTATCTTTTGTTATCATTTCACTATCAATAAGTAGCCATTATTAGGATTCACTACAGAAGGAGAGCTATTGTGAAACACAAAAAAGTGAATATATGGATATTGATGTTTAGTGTCGTGCTTGTAATTTGTATACCTTTTATTTATGGAAATAGAGAAAATATTGATGATAGTACATATCACTAAAGTTATTTCTCGTGCTTTTTAATTTTGTATTCTTTATTCCCACATATCCCCAAAAGATTTGAGAGCAAACACAAACAAATTTAGACTACTTAACCTTCCAGCAAGCGCATTAAAAAATGTTTTATATATACCTTCCTTGACCAGCCCCTCCACTTTCATAGAAATTTATCATCATCTTACTATATTAAAGTTCAAATAAAAGTTTATAATTTTCCTGAAATTAAAAAACATCCGAAATATTGAGAGATCAATATTTCGGACATTTTTAATATATAACTAATCAACGCATATTTCTTTGTAAAGTTAATACTTGATGTGCTATTCATTGAATACATTCACTATCACAACGCTGGCATTGGAGATGTAGGAATTATCTTTATTCAATAGTATTTCAATTATTCTTTTAATTCCATTGCATCTAACATTGTTGTTAATTTCGCAGAGATCTCGTTGTATTCACTATTTGGCACTGAGTTGTTCACTATTCCAGCCCCTGCAAACAATGTAACCTTTTTATCCTCTATTGCTGCACAACGAATAGTGATTACCCATTCCCCATCGCCATTACTATCCATATAGCCAACTAACCCTGTATAAAAGCCTCTGTTAAATGGCTCTATTTCCTGTATAAAATGTAAGGATTGCTTTTGCGGTTCCCCGCATATTGCTGGGGTGGGATGTAACAATTGAGCTAAATCCAATGCATCCATCGTATTATTTGTCAGCTTCCCTTTAATAACTGTGGATAAATGGATCATTGTATCTGTATAAAGAATCTCAGGTCTTTGATTAAACTCTATATCGCTTAAATAAGGGTGCAATTTCTCACACATATAGTCCACAACAATTTTATGTTCATACAAATCCTTATCAGAGTTAAGTAGTTCTTTCTCTAAATAAGCATCCTTTATCTTATTAAAAGTTTGTTTTCGTGAACCAGCTAAGGGATTAATCGTTACCATAGCTCCATCCTTTTTTACAAGTAACTCGGGACTTGCTCCAATAAGTGTTTGGCAATCATCTGTACCCATTGAAAAAATATAGCCCTGATTATTTTTATATAGTAAATTTGTTAACCATGAAGATATTGGCGGATTGTCCTTCAAGTGGAAGTTTAATGTTCTAGCTAAAACTACCTTATTAAAATGCTGATCATTAATAAAATTGATTGCCTTTCGAACCATCTCACTAAATTGCTCTTTATCAGGGATAGTCTGACTCTGTTCTATCATTAAGGGATGAGTGGTTACTTGCAAGTCCATAATCAAGCGACACTTATCATAACGCTCAAGTTTTTCTGGTACAATAATGGTTGCCTTTGTACGTCCATCAAATGGAATTGCTGCAATCATTATTTGTGTCTTATATTGTTGCTGAAGTTTTATCATTTCATCTTTGAACTTTGAAGGGTCGTTGTATTCTATCCTAAACCTTTTGCAGCTTCCTTTACATAATAATAGTTGTTCAGGTGTTTTAAATAGGGTATCCTGTTTTTGAAAATTCTGAAGGATTTCAGAAAGTTTTGTTTTCATCATCGTTTTCAACTCACTTATCTGCTTCTTTTATTAATAGATTTTCTGTGATATTCACTACACGTATGTTCTTTTTTTTACTACTAATGAGCGACAAACGGTAATTATTATCAACGATCATGGAATGACAAAATACATCGCCTAAAATTGATTGAAATTGCTGATTTTCGAGTAAGAAGTTTACTTTTGTTAGATTCATATTTAATCCCATACCTATCATTTTGGAATAAGCTTCTTTTAAAGTCCAAATGGTATAAAAATAATCTAGCTTATCTTCCTTTAATGGAAACCCATGAAACTGTATGATCTCTTGTTCACTCATAAAATATTCGATACAATCAAACTCAACTGGTTTTATTTGTTCAATATCAATACCGATAAAGCAATCTAAAGAGACTGCACCTACAAAATAATCGCCAGAATGAGATATATTAAAGTGAAGATTCGTATAGCCTGAGCTATTTACATATGGCTTTCCATATGGACCATATTCAAATTGAATATCTTGTAATCCAGTTTCCTTCAATAGAATATAGCGTTTAAACAAATCAGAATACTTATTATCGGCATCACTTATCTTGTATAAATAGACATTCATAGATTGATTGAAGCTTGTCATGGTGTACTAACGCTATAATGGAGGATCGTATCCTCTATCACCTTTACATACATATCTCCTAATTCGTACAAATAAAAGTGACTGCCTTGAAAATTTTCAAATGAAAAGCTATTATTCGTAACTTCCCTCCAACACGACATATCTGTATCTGCAAGGTCAGGATCTTCATCACCATAATGAGCAATAACGGGGATATTCAGCTTCTGTCCCGTATAGGAAAAAGACTCATGCAAGATATAATCATTTTTTATAGAAGGTATGACAAAGTTAAGAAACTCTTGATTGTTTAATAGGCATTGTGGTGTACCACCCAAGCGATGTAATTCCTGTATTAAATAATGATCTGCCATCGTTGAATGATATTTATCCTTGCCTTTACAATGTGGAGCTTGGCGACTTGCAGCTACCAATAGTTGAAGCTGTACATCTGTATAATTTTCAAGATAGTGAGCTACTTCAAATGCAATGGCAGCCCCCATGCTATGGCCAAATAATACGACCTTCTTGTCTTTTGAAATACTTTCAATGGCCTGCGCTACTTTTGCACCTAATGCAGCAATGTTTAAAATCGGTTCTTCCATTCTCCTGGTTCCTTTGCCTGGTAGTTCTACACTATATATATTTAAATGCCTATATCCTGATATCCATTCCCTATAATTAGAGGCTGATCCACCAGCATGATGAAAGCAAAATAAGTTGACATCAGCTTGGTGATTACATGAGAATGGAAACCAAATCTTCATATCCATTACAGCACCCTCCTTTTTTCTAGCGCAAATAATCGTTGCCCTAATGGATAGAGCTTATGTGCCTTATCTGGTTGAATAGATATACATTCTAATCCTACCTCATTAAATATTTCCAACCATTGAGAGGTAGTTAAAAAAGTAGATGATGTTTCTTTTCTTATGTCACTAGCAGGCTTCATCATAAATACTTGTGAAATTAACATTTGCAATGCTTCTCCATCCGCTTCTGTTATAAGGACGATACCATCATTTTTTAATAGTAATTTAAGCCTTGATAAGACTTCCCGCGTATTTTTTACATTATTTAAAACCCCTGCTGCTACAATAATATCTTGAGAATCATTCTCAATAGAAGCGATATCCGTATCATTTTCTATATCTAATTTCATATAGTCCAGCCAGTTTATGTTTTGAAATGTTTTTTTAGCTTCATTAATAAAATAATTAGAAATATCACTAAATAAATAGCACTTTATATTTTTCTGCAGTTGCTGCTTGAGAATATGATCAATAACCACGGTAGAGGTAGCGCCTGTTCCAGCACCAATTTCCAATACATGCACATGGTCTTTCATAGCAATGTGTGCTGAGACAGTATTGGCTACTTCATGATTAAGATAATGGGCAATTATCGTTTCCTTGTACAATGCTGTTGCGATGTCCATCTCACCATATTGAAATAGAAGCTGCACAACAGACTGCTGTCCGCTTAATAAACCATCTAGTATTTGTGCATGGCTATAAAAATAGTCCATTACTTTTTCTGGTACTAATTGATCTGCCCAAAGTGATTTAAGCTCTATCCAATCCTGTTTGACCTCATCAGTAGTTAGAACTGGATAATTCAACATGTAGCCAGCATTAGCACTAATAATATAGCCATGATTTGCAAGTGCAATTAGCCATCTCTGAGGGATAAATTTTAAATTTTCAGCTACTTGAATTGAATGCTGAATATCGTCCACTGAGTAGACTTTCCCTTTTACAGTTAAAATATTTTTTTTCTGAAATTCTAATAAAATAGTTTTTAAACATACCTCATTAAATTTCGCTACAGCTTGTTTAACGCTATCCACTGTTAATTGCTCATAGCGAGCTTCAATAGATATTTCTTTATGGAGTTGTGCTTTTACATCCCCAATATTTAAAAACGGTTGTGCCTTTCTTTTGTAGTCATTAGGGTATCCTAGTGAACTTGTAATATCACTCCACAGTTGTGCTGCTTGGATAATATATTGCCCTTCTCTCATCATCGCACTTGATTGACTATTATTGATAATCAAGTTTCCTAACCTTTTAAGATCTTTTAAGATAGTGGATGGCCAAATTGTTGTTAAAATCTCTTTATAGGTTAAGCTGCTGTTTGGCTCAAACATTTCATTCACTGGCGTTGTTAATGAATATGACATCTCCTGTATCAAATCTTTTGGAATCAAAGTAGTATCAGGCATTTGCATTCTAGGTGTCCACACAACTGGTCCATTGGTATCAAACAAAGTTAGTTTACCACTATCGAATCCTACTGTTATTTGATGCATTAAATGCATATAGCTATCAGAAACAGCTACCTCTACCTGATTTTGTGCTCGAATCGTTGTCGGAACACCTTTTATTATGAGGGAAAGCATTTGAAACGGCGTATTGCCTGAAATGTGATCTTTAATACTCCAGGGCTGTAGATTGCCAAATAATTTTGTTAATATATGGGCTAAAGGAAACGAAACTTGAGTTGCCATATCCACATTAAGATATATTAACTCCTCTTTTTCCATAATTTTTTTGGCAATATCAATAAACTTCCTTACATAAGGTAAATTTACATATAAATCACCTACAACAAACTTTACACGGTATTGTCTCGCAATACGGTAGCACTCTATTAAGTTTTGATAATGGACTGGCTGCTCGACTAAGACATGAATGCCTCTCTTCATTAACTCAATAGCTAGCTCTGTACCAGAGCCACCCATAATACTAGTAGGCACAACAATACAAGCAATATCAATATCTTTAGGTATATTTTCTATATCTGTATATAAGTCAGTTTCATACACGCTAGCACATAGCTGTGATCTTTGACTTCCTTGTGCCAGAATGCCAGCTAGTTCAAAGTGCTGGGCGTTTTTAATAGCTTCTAAATAAAATTGACCAAACCTTGTACCACATACAAGTACACGTAACTTTCGTGTCAATTGCTTATCATCCCTTCACTCATTGCTAAAAGCAATATACCAAGTTTATTTCACTTAAAATGGAGCCTTTGTGAGCATAATATATTCAATAGAAATTCATTGTTTGCCTAAACTGAATAGAATAATTATGCTCGCAGCTCCCTTTTCTTTTTACTAAAGTGAGCCTGTCACTTGTGCCTCTTCTTTATCTTGTTCGTCCTTCTTTTCTTCGAGATTCAGAGCTAGCCCTTCAATGGTAGGGTGTAAAAATAATTTTTCTAATGTTAAAACATAGCCTTGTTCATCGAGTTTATTAATAAAGCGGATTGCTTTTAAAGAATCGCCACCCTGTTCAAAGAAATTATCTTTTATACTTCTATATTCTGTCTCCAATATTTCATTCCAAACCTTCACAATAGCCTGCTCCTCTAATGTAACTGCTAGTCTTCCTTGCTCAACGATATCAGGCTGGTGGAAAGTCTGATATTGTGCTAGTTGCTTACGGTCAAGCTTGCCATTAGCCGTTATTGGAAATCTTTCATGAACGAAATAATGATCTGGACACATATACTTAGGAATAGTATTTTTCACCTCTTCTGCAAACTGCTCAACAGATAGTGATTTGATTTGTGCTGGTCCTCCTGCTATCATAATGTGTTCCCCTAACCATTTCGAGTCACTTTGCGGCCACTCCAATAAACATGTATAGCCCTCATCCTTCATTAAGCTTTGCCAGGCTTCTCGATTGAGTAAAGGCAATTTTTCTGTACATCTAAAATCTCTAAGCTGATGATAGCCTTCTTCAAAAAATGCTACAGTAATTAATAAAAGGGCATTATTCTTTACATTTTCAGTTAGGATAATAAGACCGCCAGGCTTTAATAGACGTTTTAAATAAGCCATGGTGTTATTCAAATGATGACTTCTATGCAATGTATTTTCGGCAATGATAATATCATAATCATGCAGCGCATATTGTTGATTATCTGGTGGGATATTGACATCAAATTGTTTAAACTTTATATGTTCTTGTGTCGTTGATGCCTTTTTCCAATTTATAAAGTCGCTTGATTCGTCACAATAGGTGTACTGTCCAGCATTCTTAAATACCTTGGCGAAATTATCCGTGCCATGTCCTGTTCTTGTGCCAAGTTCTAAGACATTCAAAGCCTGATTTGTATCAGATTTAGCTAATGTTGCTAGCATATGCTCAACTAATTTTTCGGTATGCCGACTCCATAAATTATACTGTCCTAATTGTTCTGGCGTTAAAAACCCCTGTGAATCCAATAAATAAGCTTTTGCTGATTGCTCTCCTTTTAAAATAGCAAGACGGGCAGATCGAGATGTTATAAGTTGTTCTCTCAATTGTTGAAGTGTTTGCTTCATTTCATCAAGATTAAAGTCATTTAACTGATGATTTATATAGTTTAAAGCACCATTCTCACTGAAGTTGACAATATAACTAGAAGCCCTCTTTTCCACAAAACCATAGTGAACAAGATAATCTAGCCAATGCTCCATCAGAGATGCGTACACATTTGCAACGGACCTCATAATATCCTCTTTTATAAATACTTGCCCTTCTGCTTTAAAAATAGTTAAAGCATATAAATCTAAAAACATCGTACCGACACTAAGCCATTCAATCGACTGTGTATAATCTGCAAGCTGATTTATTCGCAAATTTGCGGTTGAATGCGCTAGTTCCTTTTTAATCATCTCGATGCTTTTCACTAGGTTTGTATCTGTTGCAATCGTTTGAATAAGCTCATGCTGAATATGTTCATAAAGCTTCAGATGGCCAATGAGCTTTTGCTCTTGCATCGTGACAACCGCCTGTTGTATGATAGGGAATTTACATAAATTCGCTTCAATATCACCTAATTCTACTCGATGACCATTGATTTTAACTTGCTGATCTTCACGGCCTAAAAACTCAATATTGCCATCAGGAAGAAATCTAGCTAGATCCCCTGTTTTATAGATACGTTCACCTGTTATTGGATGGTGGATATAGTGTGCTTTGGTTCTTTCAGGATCGTGACAATACCCTACGGATAAACCAATACCACCAATATATAAGTCCCCTTTCACCCAGACAGGGCAATCTTCATAGTTTTTATTTAATACATACAATTGTTGATGTGATAGTGATTTGCCATAAGGAATGCTCTTCCAGCTCTCTTGTACTGTATTGATAATATAGTAGTTAGACCAAATAGAACATTCTGTTGCACCACCTAAACTAATTACATTTGCCCCTTCAAAAATATTCTTTATTTTTTCTGGTAGAGTTAATGGAATCCAATCACCACTTAATAGCACTGCTTTTAAATCATGACCTCTTTCAGCAATCGTACGAGCTGTTTTATGGTAATCAACTAACATCTCCATAAAGGTTGGCACAGTATTCCATATCGTAATGTGATGTTTATGCAACATATCTAACCAATGTTCGGGGTCCTTCAACCTCTGAATTTCTGGTATAACAACTGCTCCTCCGACAGATAACAGGCCAAAGATATCATAAATGGATAAGTCAAAGGTAAAATTCGATAAGGCAATACTTCTATCAGAATCTGTTACGTCAAAACGTTTATTAATATCTAAAATTGTATTCACAACACTGCGATGGGTGATTTCAACACCTTTAGGTTTACCTGTGGAACCTGAAGTGAAAATAATATAGGCTAAATCATCTGGTTTTACATCTCTAAATATCGATGGCTTATCTTTATTAGTCGCAATAAGCTCTTCCACAATATATATATTCATTCTTAAATTACTATAACGACTAGCCAAAGACTGGGTTGTCATTAGACTATCGACCTGTGCTTGCTGAATGATTTGATGTAATCGTTCTATTGGTGTATCTATATCTACTGGCAAGTAGGCTATCCCTGCTCTCATAATACCTAGCGCTGCAACGATTTGCTGCCAATCTTTCTCGATTAACACGACAATGACCTGTGCTTGTCCTGGGCTTACTGAATAAGCTATATTTTTAGACAGTGTATCCAATTCCTCATAGGAAATGGTAGCTGAAGGAGCAATAATAGCTGTATTCTTCCTATTCTCTATACATTGTTTTTCTATCAAACTAACCAATGTTTCTTCTGATAACGGGATAATAGCTGCTTGATGAATCACTTCTCTCTGTTTAGCATCTGGTAAAACAATTAAGAAAGATGATTGCTGCCACGCCTCAATACCTTGACTAAGTTTATCTAATAATTGAATATAGGCATGAAACATTTCGTTCAACAGACCTGTAGGGAATAATGCTTCAATACCATCCCACGATAGGATAAGTTCACCATCTTGTTCAAATACTTGGTGATCTAACCAAACTTGAGGTGTTTGAGAGGCTCCATAAACAATTTTCCCTAAATATGATATATCCTCCAAGTGATCCTTATTTACACCAATACCACTTGTAAAAACAATAGGCATGACAATATCATTAAACTGCGTGTTCTTTTCTTTCCTCAACATTCTTTCTACCTCTACACCACTCACCAATGTATGTTCAAGGTCCTGTAATAATTGTCTTTGCGTATCTTGACATCGCATAATAAAATTGCTTTCATGGCGATGATCTATTTCAACCAATACTAATGATGTAAAGTCACCAACTAATTTATCTACATCTTCATGTAAGGGCAATCGATTAAAATGTGTTAAGTTTAATGTAAAATGTTGATGTCTACTATAGCGTCCTAAAACTTCTGCATAGGCAGTCATAATAACATTTGAAGGCGTCAATTTAAGTTGATATGCCATTTGCTTTATGGCTGTCCATTTGTCCTTCGATAACATAGCTTGATATCGAGTAAACTTTTGTTCAGCAATGTCATGTGGCTGCTTTTCTATCGGCAATTCAGGTGCAGGTGGCAACTTTTGAATGCGTGCCTCCCAGTAGTCCATATCTTTTTTATACTGAGAAGATTTTTTTAAATCAGCGAGCGCAATCGCATAATCTCTAAAGCTAATATTAATCATTGGTAGGGTTAGAGCTGGCGCATTATATAGCTTGTACCATTCATCAAATAATAGAAAAATGCTATAACCATCAAATACCGTATTATCAAAACTGACATGTAATCGGTTTTTTTGATCATGACTTAAGCTTGCTTCAATGGCAAACAAGGGCCATTTACTGACATCAAATTGGCGTTGTGACATCTTGTTTCTTGTAGATAACACCCCTTTTTCAAAAGCTACTTGATCTTGATATTTGTAAACATTGATCTTAATTTGATAATAGGGTACTTCCTTTATAATCTTTTGAGAAAGTCCATTGTCTAATACAACAGCCCTCATAATATCATGACGTTGAATTAATTGATTCCACGCAGCTGTAACTGTCGCCATATCCAATTCGTCACACTCAAGCTCAAAATAACAATGAGCAGAAACATCACTTAAATCATACACACCGCTTCTTCCTAGCCAATATGACTGCTGAATATCCGTCAATGGGAATGGATCATATAAATGGTCTGTATCACATTGGATAGCGGCAAATGAAGTCAATTTACTATCCGCATTACTTGTTTCTACAATCTGCAAATGTTCAGATACATAATTCGCAAAATCACCAAATATAGGATATTTAAAAATTGTTTCCAATGAAATTGGTATATTTAATTTTTTTTGTAATTGACTATTAAGCTGTGTCGCAATTAATGAATCTCCACCAAGTTGGTAAAAATTATCTTCTAGTGAAATAGGCGATTTGTCTAAAACATCTTGCCAAATATTTGCGATTTTTTGTTCTAAAGCATTCATTGAACGTGTAGGCTCCATCTGCTCATGAACACCTGTATTGATGCTTGTTCTTAATAACTTACGATCCAATTTCCCGTTATTTGTAACAGGCATTTCAAGTAACATTGTTACATTTTTAGGAATCATATAATCAGGCAATTGCTCTCTTAAGTAGCTCTCTAATTGTTTTTGATTTAGTTGAATCTTTACTGGTGATGGTTGTGCCAGAAAAATATGATGCGCATATAGTTGCGGATGGTTAATTACTTTCACATTCGCATAACCTGATTCACTGAAAACATCTAGCCATTGCTCATCCGATAATAGCGGCTGACAAACATCTTTTCGATTATCTTCAAATTGTGTAAAGCCTTGTTCTTCAAAACCTGTCGTAATTAACTGTAAACTATTATTTTGTGTATTTTCTGTAACAACCATCAGCCCATCTGCATCTAATAATTGTTCCATCAATCGCATAGCTTTTGGTAAGTTTTTCACTCTATGCAATGCATTGTTGGCAATAATGATGTCATAATGATTACGTTGATATCCCTGCAAAATAGGGTCTATGTCGATATCTAAAGTTTTATATTCAATAGTGTCTGATAGTATTTTTTCAAACTTGTTTTTAAAATACATGGAGGTATCTGTAATTGTATAGCGATAGTTAATCCCTGTTAGTTGCTTCACAATTGCTTTTGTAAGCGAGCTACCTCTTGCACCTAATTCTAAAATTTGCAGGGGACGCTTCCATTTATTTTTGGCACTACTTAGCATGTGAATAATAGTTGCCAGCACTTGATTACTTTCCTTAGCACCTGGCTCCTCAGAAATTACTTCCATTGGTGTTAATGTGTCTTCTGTAAATAATAGAGTTGCTGGCGCCACTTCTCCCTGAATAATGGCTTGCCCACTCTCTATAAAAGCAGTGCCAAATTGTTTTATTCTTGGATAATTTTCTAATAATGGCATCTTGCAATCAGACAGGTCACATGTATTTTCATAGATTACCATATCTGCTGTAGTTACTAGCTGAAGCTGATGCAGGAATCCAAACCATTGATGGAAAAGTGCATAATACCTAGCATCTATATTATTTTCTTCCAGTATTTGTTGTAAATGATAAACATCTCCTTGTTTCATAGGGAAACCAGCTTGTTGTAGGATGAACGTTATACCATAGCAAGTTAATTGTTCGATCTCTGTACGAAAGTGCTGTATGGTTTTTGAACAGCTTCGAGCATCGACACTAAAGCTTTCAGAAATAACTTCCATTACATTTTGTATAAGCTTTGGTATGTCAGATGAGGTTGAATGAATATCAAAAATATCACCAAAACTATCAGCCGTAATAAACGCATGAAGAGTATTCGCATTTTTCTGTTGATTTGCTAAGACAACTGCATCTTTAATACCCTTATTTCCCTTTAAGCTTCTTTCGATTTCACCTAGCTCAATGCGATGTCCATTGACTTTAATTTGTTCATCTTTACGACCTAAAAATTCTAAAATGCCATCTTCTGAATACTTACCAAAATCTCCTGTTTTATACCATTTTTCACCATCTATATAAACAAACTGGCTTTTGGTTTGTTGCTCATTCCCTTTATAGCCTACTGCAATACTTTTACCACCAATCCATAATTCACCAGCTACTTGATTTGGACAGTCTTCTCCTCTTTCATTTACTACTCGATATGCTTGATTTGGTAACGGGTATCCGTACGGTATGCTAGACAGCTCACACGCTTCATCATTTGTTATTTGATAATAATTGGACCAAATACCACCTTCAGTAGCTCCGCCCATCGCGATAAGGGTGCTATTAGGTGTTTTGATCTGCATTTGCTTGACTAAATCCGGCTTAATCCAATCCCCAGAAAGATAAACATACCTAACGGATGAAAGAATCTTTCCTTCATGTTCTAATTCAGCGCATAACATCTCAAATAAAATAGGGGCGGAATTCCATACTGTAATATTAAATTCCTCCACGTACTTGACCCACTTATCAGCAGTTCGAACCTCATGTTCATTAAGTAAAATGAGTTTACCGCCTACAGCTAGTAAGCCAAACATATCATAGATAGATAAATCAAATTCAGTTGCTGACACGGCCAACACGCTATCTGAAGCGTCAATTTGCTGTAATTGATTCACAGCATAAATCGTGTTCCATGCAGCTTCATGGGTCATTTCTACACCTTTTGGTACACCCGTTGAACCTGAGGTGAAAATGATATATGCAGTTGAAGCTGGATCATATGAAATTTCAACACTTTGACGACATTGTTCGGCATCAGTAACAGATAAAAAGGAAATACCACTGCCATTCTCCAATTGTGGCTGATCCGTTACAACAACACATATATCGGCTGCCTGATAAATTTTGCTTCTTCGTGACAATGGCTGCTTTAGACTAATTGGGACATATACTGCCCCCGCCGCTAAAATGCCTAAGATTGTAGCAATTTGCTGGATGCCTCGTTCCATTAGTATTCCTACTGCATCCCCTTTTTTAATACCATTATTTTTCAAGTATTGTGCAATACTAAGGGCTTTTTCCTGTAATAAGCCATATGTACATGACATGTTAGCTGCAGGAAAAATCAATGCTACATCATTAGGAGATCTTTGAGCATGTTCAAAGAACGGAGCATGTAAACAAGTAGGCTCAATTTCTAATTGTGTTAGCACATTGTTTCTTACATTTAGTTGATCTGTTAGAGGAACAAGTAAAGGACTTGACCAATCCTCGGTATGGCATATATATTCAACGGTTTGTTTAAAGCTTGCAAACATATCATCCAATATATGAGGCTTAAAAATATCATCTAAACTATCCCAAATTAGTAATAAACCATTGTCTTGTTCAAATACTTGAAAATCTAGCCAAACTTGTGGTGTTTGAGAAATCATATAGTGAATATCACCAAACACTTCGGTAAACTCTTCATTCAATAAAGGTGTACCTATATTACAAGAAAAAACAACTGGTGCAATTTGTTGTTCACTGCCATGCTGACGAATAAAATCTCGTTGAACATCAATACCTGAATAGGATGTATATTGCATATCTTGATGAAATTGCGCCTGAATTGCTTGTATATCCTGTAAAAATGGTCTTGGCTCCTTTAAATCTACCTCTAATAAAAGCAGTGTTGTAAAATCTGCTACTACTTCTTCAATATTAAATTTATCAGATGATTGTCGATTAAATAACGGAATATTGATTAAAAAATGATCATTTTCACTCCATTTATTTAGAACAAGACTATAGATGGTTAGCAATACCATCGCTGGTGTAACACCTGATTTAGAAGAAAGATGCTGTAGTTTTTTCCATAACTCTGCACTTAAAAAGAAAGAACGTCGATTAAATAGAGGCCTTATTTCTGACTTATTGGCAACAGGCAATAAAGGCTTAGTTGGCAAGGTTGCCAATCTTTTTGTCCAATAAGCCTTTGCCTCGTTTCTTTCATTTTTTTGCTCTTCATCTTTTTCTACCAAATATGTAGCAAAATTCCATCCAAGAGGTGCTTGAGGCTGCACATTTCGATTATATATCGCCACTAAATCTCTTAATAGTATTTGATAGCTTTGAACATCTGCCACTAAAAGATCAATATCGAAAAATAAGCGACCCTTATTGTCTGGCAATAAAGTAATTTGTAATTCTGCGACTTGGCCTTCTTCAATTTTTAATAACCTATGAGAGGTTTGATGTCGCATCTCTTCTAAATGCTCTTGAATTTGATGATTATTTGCTGTTCGATAATCATGAATAATTAAAGGCCTTACCTGTGATTTTTTTAAAATATACTGTTTTCCATCTGCGGTAAAAATAGATCTCAGCATAGGGTGGTGCTCTTGCAGCTTCTTCCAAGCAGAAGCGAGTCTTTCAGTATCTATATGTTGAACATTAACCTCTAAATATCCATGACAGCCTAAATTGCCCAGGTACTGGCCATCATATCGTCCTATCCAATAAGCATGCTGAACTTCTGTTAATGGGAAAGGCTGATACATGTCTACATCCTCTATTTCAACCCTACATGCCATCTGTTCTTGTATGAATGCTTCGTTCATAAATAATGGTTGCCACTCCTTTAAGTAAGGGTTTTTCACCAATTGCTCAAAGGTCAAACGATAGCCTAGTTTTTTACTTAAGTTGATTAATTTCATTATTTGAATGGATGATAATCCCATATGTAACAAATTTTCATCCTCTGCTATTTCTCCGCCATGATTCAACATACTACATACTGTATCTTTAAATGTTTGCCATTTTAGTAAGCCCACTGCCTGCTTCATTGAAATTCCTCCTACTCTATATATTGTGCAATTAATTTTTTCTTGTCAGACTTACCTACATTAATATAAGGTATAGCATCTACATAAATTAATTGGTCAGGAAGTTTATAATGAGCTACACCAACTTTCGTCAAAAATTTACACAGCTCAGTCAAGGTTAGTTCCTTGTTCTTTTTAACAACAAATGCGCATATCCGCTCACCTAATTCCGCATCAGAAACACCAGCAACGGAAACATCTATGATTTCAGTATGTTCACGAATATAGCTCTCTACCTCACTAGGTATAACATTTTCCCCAGCGCGATTAATTTGTTCCTTCACTCTTCCAAGAATCTGAATATTTCCTTTACTTGTTACTCTTGCCTTATCCCCTGTCTTAAAATAACCATCTGCTGTAAAGCTTTTCTTATTCATATCAGGCGATTTATAGTAGCCTAGGAATGTATAAGGTCCTTTTTGAATTAATTCCCCTGCTTGGCCTTGAGGAACCTCATGTCCATCCTCATCAACGATTTTAAATTTATCTCCTTGAGAAATTGGTTGACCTTGACATGATATAATCGTATCAATGTCATCATTTGGTGAAGTAAAGCATGTAATTCCTTCACCAAGCCCATACCCTTGTATTAACTGGCACTGGAATTGTGTCATCAATTGAAGAGCCAATTTTTTGTCTAACTTAGCTGCGCCCAATAGAATATATTCTATTGAAGATAAATCAGCATGTTCTTCTAAAGCTAAAGATTCTACCCATAAATTTGCAATAACAGGCACAATTGACGTAAACGTGACACGCTCTCTTTCTATCCAGCCAAGAACCTCATCAAATGTGCTAGTTGAACTAAGTACAACTTTACCACCTTTGCTGAAAGTGCCTATTACCCCTGGTGAGCATAGTGGATAATCATGTGCAATTGATAACACAGCAAGATACGTACTTTCTTGCGTCACTTGACAATGATCTGCAGCAGCTTTTGCGTTATATAAGTACGCCGTGTGCAATCTGGGAATAACTTTAGGTGTACCTGTCGTGCCACCTGAAAGCAAAAATAGAGCAATATCTTTATAAGAAGATTGATGTTTCATCAAGTCGCTATTTTGTGTAAACGACTCAGCCTCAATTTCTTGTAAAGAAATAAATACATCATTTGGTTCATCTGTAATAATCGAAACAATACTTGGCTGTTCCTTTGCTACGCTCATAGCCATTAATTTATAATCGTAGCCAAGAAATGATGATGGAATAATCATGGCTACTGGTTCCGTTAAATTAGCTACATTCGCGATATCTTTTTCTCGATGCGTCGGCAATAACAAAATAGGTCTCGCGCCTATAATAAATAATGCAAAGCATGCCTTTATAAAATACATAGTATTTGGTAATTGTACGAGTACATTGTCTCCCTTTTTAATGCCTTTAGCTAATAAGCCCTGCGCTAAGAAATTTGCAGAACGATACAATTTCTCATATGTTACCGTTCCAGTTTGATCTACTAGCGCAACTTTGCCTTTATACATATCAGCCCAATTTTTTAATGCATCTGCTAAGGATAACTGTTCAAGGTAACCAGCTTTTTCATAATGCTCCACAAATTTCGTAACTATATCTACTGTCTGTACGTTGTCCATCTTTTCTAACCTCCAATATGACATCCTCATCTAGTAAATGCTTTCTGACAATATATAAATCGTGTTGGCGGAGGAGCTCCTCATACTGCTTTTCAGTTCTTTCCTTGCCATTACACATAGCCCAAATATGCATATCTCCTAAAAAAGCTGGAAGCGTTTGCTTAGTTACTCTTTCAGGCAACAATTTTTCTACAATAAACAATACATTTGTATCCGTCATAGCCTCTGCAATGTTTTTTAGTATTAAGCTAACTTTATAATCATCCCAATCATGAAGAATTCTCGATAATATATAAATATCTGATTGATGTTCAAGCGGTAAAAAGAAATCTCCTTCTACAAACTGACATCGCTCTTCTAAACCATGTCTATGAATCGTTCGTTCTGCTTCTTCTTTTATATAACCCTTGTCAAGGATAATTCCCTTTGCTAAAGGGAAACCCTCTAAAAGTTGTACGATTACATCTCCTGCACCACCTCCTATATCAATAATTTGTTTAACCTCAGCTCTATTTCTTGTTTGGAATAGTATTGCTAAATCTAGCTGGGTACTTGAGTGCCGCATCATTTGGTTAAATGTACTTAATCTATGATCACTCCCTGCATTTATCTCAAAAAAAGCTTCATCCTCCATCAGTTCAATAGGCGATTTATTGCTTTTTATCCCTTCAAGAAAAAAAACCCATGCCTTCATACATATCCTTCCGTTAAATAAAATCATAGATTCCATTGATTGCTCACTATAGCGTGATAGCTTCTTACCAAGAGAAGTTAAATAATACCTGTCCTTCTCTTTATTCACGAAATCCATTGCCCTAAGAACCTTCATCAAACGTTCTAATAATGGATCAGAGAGCTTTAACCTTTTAGCAAGTTGCTGATTTGTCATACTTTCTGTAAATAATGTGTTAAATATGCCTAATTCTACAGAGCTATATACAACATACGATTGTGAATAGCCTTGTATCATATGAATGATCTTCATTTTCTCTACATCCACATTAATTCTCCTCTATCATTGAGATATATCCTGTTCTCAGTAGTTGATTAAAAAGCTCTTTACTATCGATTATTGATTGTGCAAAGTAGCACCCTTTTTTCTTTGTAAAATCAATATCTAACATTTGCATGGCCACACAAGCTGCTACTACACCAGAACAATAATTCCAGTTTGTACTACTTTGTAACCACTTTTTCCTTTTTACTCCATTTTCATCCCAAACAACATATATAATGAATCCTTGGCTTTTATCCTTTGTACTATAGGTTTTCATCAAACGATTAGCAGAAGCTCTCTTTTCCTCTTCTGTCTTAAATAACTGCATTGCCTTAATCGTAATAAAATCTGTTAACATTTTTTGCGTTGCAAAGGTATTATAAAAGTGAGCATTTGTAATCTTAAAATCGTTTAAGCATTCCATATACTCCTCACTTATAACTGGTAAAGTGTATACTTCATTAAACGGTGGCGGTAATATAATTTGACTGCCTATTCCTGAGGTCATCTTCTTAATCGCTCCATTACAGTAATAAGCCATCCCGTGTCCCTCATCTTTTTCTAGGCTTGATATAATGTCGTAGGCTCCCGTTTCAGAGAAATTTCCTTTACCTGCAAAATAACAGCGTATATCATCAATAGATTCATGATTATTTTGCATCAAGAATGCAAGAAACATTTCGGTCAATCCAGGATAGACGCCAGCTGAAATGGCTAGAGTTATTGAACTATTTCGCTTTGTCATCGCATCTTTTATCGCTGTTTTCATCGTTTTATCGCCAGACACATCAAGATAATTTGTGTTCGTTTCCATACAAGCATCTGCTACTCGATCAAGTACAATAGAGGAAGGCCCAGCAGTGTTAATCATTAAATCGCAATTATAGCAAAAGGAAATAAGGCTCTTTTTGTCAAAAACATCAACTGCTTTATATTGGATAGCTTCTGATTCATTGCCATATTTCTCAACTAACTTTTCTATTTTTCTACTACCTAGTAATAATTGGTAAGAATTATTTTCTAATAATGTCTCAACAACTCCTGAACCTACTTGTCCTGTTGCACCAACAATTCCAATAGACTTTCTATTCATGGTGATGAATGCTCCTAATTAATTGATGATTGATGGGCTCTAGTAGCATTTCAGCAACTTTATAGGCATTCTCATTATCCTCTATACATGTAATATGATTTCCTTCGATTGGTATTTCCTCAAAATGCCCAATACATAATTCCTTCCAAAATGTTAACGTATCCTGTTTATTTGTGAAGATAAAGTCCATATCCTCCTTAGCAACTAAATAACGAATATCGCCAAAGTAAGCCATCGGTCGTATGTTTGACCCCTTAAAACTTTGTAAATAAATATTGTAACATCCTTCTAGCATCTCATCTGGGATAATTTCTCCTGTTTTTCGTTCAATAGCTGCGCGATAATCTTTAAACCGCTGTTCTCTACTTAGCTGTGATAGCTTTCTAATAAATTGGTAGATTGCTTCATATTTTGCTTCATTTTTTAGCTCCTCAAGATTTGCCGCACTTAGACTTTCATTATTTTGATAAAAAACATAGATAATAGCATCCATCAATTCTTGATTTGTAGCACCTTCATATACATCTTCAACAGTAATATAGAAGTTTGTGATAAAAATTAGTTCTAATGGAATTGAATCCTCAATATCATATAAAACAGGAGCACTATCAATTAAGGTAAAGTCTATAATCTCTATTCCTTTGTCCAGTAACCTTCTTGCCATTTCAAGAGCTATAAGTCCACCCATACAATAGCCAATTAATTGAATTTGAGCGGGTTCTCTTTCTACTATTTGTGAAACATAATCATCTGCTAAATGCTCAATTAATACTGAAGGATCAATTGCTAAATATTGATGAATATCTTGAACAGATATACTAACTACTGTACCTACAGCCTGCTCGACTAAATGTTTATTTAAATATTTAAAAGCATTCATCGTTCCTAACCCAGCATGGACAACAATACGTAAAGGTTCACCATGTAAAGGCGACTCTTCTTTTACTAAGCCAATTGATTGTGAATGGTTCAATTTAATGGATTGGTGTGCCTCATTACCTTCTTTCACTGTAGATTGCACTAACCTCTGTGCAACAAATTCAATAATTGGTTCATTTAACAGTTGTCTAAGAATAAAATCAAATGTCAAGCCACGAAATTGATTATCATTCTCAATATATTTTGTTATTTTTCCCGCTAATTGCGATAATGTTAAGGAATCCGCTCCATAATCGTATAAATTTTTGCTTACTTGAACATGTTCTACATGAAGTATCTCCTGTGCAAAATGACTGAGTGCCTCTTCCAATTGATTTTGCGTTTCAACCTCTTCAATTTCCACCACAACATTCGCACTTTCCACAACTAGTTGTTGTACCTGATTTTTTATATATTGTCGGTCTAATTTTGCATTAGAATTTAATGGAATATCCGATAGAATAAATATTTTGACTGGCACCATATATTGAGGTAATAAACTAGTAAGATAATCAATGAAATCCTCACCATAAATATTTATTTGACTACCCTTATCCAATAATTTAACAACCGCATAAAGTTGTTGCTCATTTAGTACAACAGCACATGAAATATCAATTTTTTCATGTTTATTCAATAATGATTCGATTTCTCCTAAATTCACAAGATTCCCTCGTAATTTCACTTGATTGTCGAGGCGTCCTATAAATTCAATTTCCCCATTATCCATATATCTGCCGTAGTCACCTGTACGATATAATCTTTCTTGTTTACCATTGGTAATAAAACGCTCCTTTGTTATTTCAGGATTATTATAGTAGCCCTGTGCAAGACTTTTACCACCAATATACAATTCCCCACAAACCCAATTCGGACAATCTTCATTATTTTCATCCAAAATATTATAGTGCTGATTAGCCAATGGAAAACCATAAGGAATTGTCTCTCTATCAAAATCTTCTTTACAACAGAGGTGATAGTTTGACCAAATACCCGCTTCCGTCGCACCACCTAAAGCAATGATGACACTTTCAGGAAAAATACTTGCACAATGTTTGACCATTTTTGGTGGTACCCAATCCCCTGATAATAAAATAGTTTTCATCGATTTAATGTTTAATTGCTCTATTCCATCTGCACTTAAAAGCAGTTTCATCAGTGCAGGTACTGTATTCCACATTGTAATCTTCTTTGTTTTAATACACGTTAACCAATAATTAGCATCATACAGATGTCCTTGTTCAGGATAGACAATCGTACCACCAGCACTTAATAAACCAAAAATGTCATAAACAGAAAGATCAAAATTAAGCTTTGATAATGCTAAAACACGATCGCTATTGGTAATACAAAATCTCCTATTGATATCTTCAATTGTATTCATTGCTCCTGCATGAGACATCGCTACACCTTTTGGTTCTCCTGTTGAACCAGACGTAAAAATAATATAGGCAAGCTTGTCAGCATCTCCGTCATAAACTTCGTATGATGCCTCCTCAATCTCTACTAATTGGTTAGCTATAATTAGTTGCTGCTGCAAAATGTTATATATCGGATCAGGTTCATCAACTAAAACAGTGGTTACTTGACTTTGATCGATTATTTTTTTTATTCGACTAATTGGCTGTGCCTTGTCAATTGGCACATAGACGGCTCCCAATGATAGTATTGCTAATACACTCGTAACTTGATATACGGATTTATCAGAAATAATGGCTATCCTATCACCTGCTTTGACCTGATACTTCTGAAGCAATGTTCCTAATTTAAATACCATACTGCGTAGGGCTTGATATGAATAATGATGTTCTCCCTCTATAACTGCTATACTATTAGGTTGTTGTAATGCCTGTTCAAAAAATCCTTGATGTAACAAACGGTTCACTACACTATTATTGATCGTATTATTTACGCTTGCTCTAAGTTGAATTTGTGCATCTGGCAACGTCACTAGCGATGACGATTCCCATGCCTCATCGTCATGTACTAGCCTTAATAAAGCAGCTTCAAATGATGAAAACATATCTTGAATTAAATTGGCAGGAAAAACGCCTTTTCTTACATCCCAGTTCACACGTAAGCCATTGTCATCATCCATTACCTGACAATCAATAAACACTTGTGGTGTTTGGCTAATGCCATATTCATTCATTTTCCCTATTAATCCATGTGAATCAATTAAATTGATAGCACTTGTGAAAACAAAGGGCATAAAAGCATGTGCTTGTCCCTTTTGTCTTGTAATCTCTCTCAACACCTCTATACCTGAAAAATTACTGTGGTCTAAATCACGAAACATTTGTTGTTGTATATTATTCACATTATTAAAAAAAGTTGTTTCTTTATTTCTAAAGTCAACTTCGGTTAAATTAATAGATGTAAAATCACCAACAACGCGATTGACATTTGGATGGACAGGATATCTATTTAACAGAATAAGGTTAATGATAAAATGCTTATTTATGCTCCATTTGGCTAAACACTGACTATATAAGGTGAACAACACACTTGTAGCAGTTATGCCCCTATTAGCAATAGAACGTTTTAATGTATCCCAATCATTTTTATTCAATTGAATAAAATAGCGTTCAAAAGATTTTTCATCATGTAATAATGACAATTTAGGCAATGTAGGTGCTGCTGGAAGATCTATTACTCTGTTATACCAATAGGCTTGATCCTCTTTATATTTCTTTTGATGTCTCATCTCATCTACTAACTTCACATATTCTTTAAAGGTAAAATCATTATTCGGTAATATTACGTTTTCTTTAAAATAAATCGTCTCAAACTCTTTTATTAATATCCAAATGCTTGCCCAATCAACAATTAAAAAATCAAAAGACACATGCATTGTTGTCCCGTGCATTCTTTTAC
Organism: Lysinibacillus macroides; assembly: GCF_001281525.1. Classification (GTDB taxonomy): domain Bacteria; phylum Bacillota; class Bacilli; order Bacillales_A; family Planococcaceae; genus Lysinibacillus; species Lysinibacillus macroides. The sequence goes on from NZ_LGCI01000010.1 coordinate 758,375, forward strand.
TCAACGCAATATCAAACAACGGCCAACGATCTGATGAATAGGTTTTACTCCCTAATTCCTGTCTAATTGCATCGAGACGCTGATAATCATCAACACCATTTGTTGTTAAGTCTTCATAGCGTATTTCTATTTTTGGCATTTCGTCTAATACACTTTGATATCCATTATGATTCATTGTAGTCCTTAGCATTTCATGACGTTCTATTAGTGCCATCCACACATGCTCAGTCTTCGTTTTATCTAGTTGATCATATTCAAGTTCCATATAAATATGACTTGATACACCTCCATATTCAAAACTATCCATACTGCCTACTAAATAAGCTGATTGAATAGGTGTTAATGGAAACGTATTATCTTGCTCCTCATGCTCCAAAACATTTATCAATTGCTCTTTATAAGTTTTAAGAAACGACATAATATCTTCGGATAGCTTATCCTTATCAGCTTTAAAATTTAACTTACCGTTGCTAGTCCATAATACGATTCCTTGTGCCTTTAATTTGTATATTTCATCTCTTAAATGCTTCATATTTTGGCTCACTTCGCACCCTCACCTTTTTCATGTAATATGTAATCCTTGTTTATTAAGCTCGCGCCATGTAGTAATTGAGCGTCAACCTTTTCCGTTAATCCTTCAATGACAACATTATTAATTTTGAAATTATTAGCCACATCAATATGCAATTTCACATCATCTTTCAAAATAGTGCTCAGTACCTCTGCTGTATGTTTGGTGCAACTAATTGACATCGAATGAATATGCTTAGCCCCATTTGTATGGTGAATAGATTTAGGTCTTTGAGGCGTACTATAAGCAGAAACAACAAAGGGTAGCTCAATAGGTGATAAAGAGAAAAATCCGTATGTTATAATTTCTCCTGTCGGCTTCTTCCTCCTACCATTTAGCACTTTAGATGTTTTAATGCCTAGATTATTTATTTCTCTTCTTACGGAGTCTAAGTTATCTTGCTTAGCAATTTCTTCTTTATATCCTTCTAAAGCAAAGTCAATTAGACCTTCATGCTGAACCATCCATTTCTTCCAACGTTCTTGCATTGATTTCCCATAGATAATTCCTAATGGAATACTAATAGGTGACATAAATCGCTTCATTTCAAATAATTCAACAAAAGGACCTTGTTCAAACCATATAAATGCATTAAGAGAATTTTTGGGGTTCCTCCCCCATTCAACCTGAAACCCAGCTTTTTTAAAATCATTAACAGCCTTTTTAATATTGGTTACTCTACATTGAATATGACTGATTTTTAACAAGTAAATTCCACACTTTCAAAAATATTTTAATATTTGCTTAACAATACCAATAAAATTATTCTATAATTAATTGAGAATGAATATCATTATCGATGATGTCTTATATTCTAAATTATTCTAAATATAAATGCAATACTCTTTATTGGTTATTTTCGGAAATAAAATTTTCTTTCACTATCTAATTGACATTGATATTCATTATCAACTATACTCTTTTTAGATTAACCTAAAATATTCAAAAAAGTAAATAATCTGTTAATTTATTTTGAAAGGAGTTATTATTATGCAAAAAAAGAAAGTTTTACGTACAGAAGATTTTATGACAGTCGGTATTTACACAGGCATTTTTTTGCCCTTCTATTTACAGTCTCATTGTTAGGCTACATACCTATTTTTAATGCATTGTTACCTGTTTTAGTTGGTATTGTTGGTGGTGTTCCCTTTATTTTGTTTTTAGCAAAAACTGAGAGATTTGGCATGATTACATTAAGCGGTATTATTTGTGGATTAATTATGATGTCAATGGGTGGAAATGGCATTTATCCGCTACTTACTGGGATGGTGTGTGGATTGTTTGCTGATATTCTTTTTATCAAACTTAAATCAAGTTCATTTTCTATGTCTCTATCATATGCTGCGTTTAGTTTGAGGCGCTTTTATGATACAGCTCAAAAATGTATCCTTTTTATACAATCATCAAACAAGAATGGCCTTGCAAAATATAAACTTAACTATTCCTCAAGGTGAGGTGATCGTGCTATGTGGTAAATCCAGTTGTGGCAAAACAACGCTTACAAAATTATTGAATGGGCTTATCCCTCATTACATAGATGGACAACTGAAAGAGGCTATTTTTTTGGATAATCAAGATCTTCAATTTTTAAAAATATACGAAATTGCCAAGCTCACTGGCCTGTCTTTCAAAATCCTAAAACGCAATTTTATAACAGTGACACAGATAGTGAGCTTGTTTTTACAGTCGAAAACTTTGGGATACCAGATAGAAGAGATACTCAGTCGAAAAGCAAAAATTGTTGAACAGTTTGGGTTATATCCCCTCCTACAAAAAAATTTGTTTCACCTTTCAGGAGGAGAAAAACAAAGGATAGCCTGTGCATCTGTCGCGATTCATGAGCCTCCTGTTATCATCCTTGATGAACCATCTGCTAATTTGGATCAAGAGGCAACGGCACAGCTCAGCGAAATGATTGTACGTTGGAAAGCTCAAGGTAAAACGATTATTATTTCTGAGCATCGACTGCATTACTTAAAGATGCTTGCAGACAGATTTGTATTGCTGGAAGAAGGTACAATCAAATATATTTTTTCACAACAAGAGATGCTCAATATGTCAAATGAGGCACTTTATCAGCTTGGCCTTCGAGCAATTCATCTTGAAGAACTGATGCCTCAACAAACCTGCCCCCTAAAGACAAATTCACATTTTAAGGTTGACGCACTCATGTATACTCATCATGATTTTCAATTATGTATAGAAAAATTAGACCTTCCATTTCCAGCAATATTTGCAATCACTGGTCATAATGGTGCAGGTAAATCAACATTTGCTAAATCTTTAACTGGCATCAATAAGAAAGCTTCCCCTACACTACACATCAACAATGTTTCTTTTAAGAAAAAGCAATGCTTAAAAATAAGTAGTATTGTTATGCAAGATGTACATCATCAATTATTTACGGAGAGTGTTTTAACAGAAATTCTCCTTTCTATGCCTAAGCCTAATAAAGATAGGGCACTTGAATTACTTTCCCTATTGGATGCCATTCAATTTAAAAATGCTCACCCAATGTCTCTATCTGGTGGTGAAAAACAACGGATAGCCATTCTTTCTGCGATTGCCGCAGATACACAATTAGTTATTATGGATGAGCCAACGAGCGGACTTGATTATCATCATATGAAACAGGTTGCGTATTGTGTCAATATGTTGCGGAACCAGCATAAACAAGTCTTTATAATTACCCATGACCCTGAGCTGATTTCACTTTGTTGTGATGGAACGTTTGAATTAGCTCAGGGCACGATCAAGAACATAATGATATTTAATAAATAAAGGATGTGAAAACTTGGAACATATTGAAAGAAAAGAACACTGGATAAAGTCAATTATTCAATTTGCAGGGAGTTCCAAAATACCTCTTACATTATCTGTGCTATTAGCGATTATTAGTGTATTTGGTGGATTAGTTCCATATGTAGCCGTCTATCAAATACTCACTTCTTTAATTGATGATGTACAAACAATGCAGAGTATCATTTTTTGGATTACGATAGCAGCAATCGGTTATTTTGCTCAAACAGTATTTCATGCGATATCAAGCTATTTCTCACATCGGGCTGCTTATAATATTCTGGAGGAAATACGTTTACAGCTAGCTGAAAGATTAATACGAGCACCACTCGGTCATATTCTTAATCAACCAGTTGGAAAAATCAAAAACGTTGTCATTGATCGCGTTGAAACATTGGAATTGCCACTAGCCCATATTATTCCTGAAGGTATTTCCAATCTATTATTACCAATTGGTGTCTTCATCTATATGCTAACGATTGATTATCGACTAGCACTTGCCTCACTTGTAACAGTACCAATTGCTTTTATCGTCTATGCCTTTATGATGAAAAATTTTAACGCGCAATATCAGCAGTATATGGATGCTAGTAATCATATGAACAGTGTTATTGTAGAGTATGTAGAAGGTATAGAGGTCATTAAAACATTTAATCAAACAAATGAATCTTATAAAAAGTTTTCTATGGCTATTACAGATTTTAAAAATTATACAATGAAATGGTTTCGTAGTACATGGCCATGGATGACATTAGGGAACGCAATTTTACCCTCTACGCTTGTTGGGACATTACCAATTGGTTTATGGCTTTATTATAATAATGCCATTAACCCCGCACAATTAATGATTTGTCTTATTTTATCTATGGGGCTTATTTATCCACTTATGAAGTTTACTGTTTTTGTCAATGACTTCAAGGCTATTGAATTTGCCATTGAGGATACAAAAGCATATTTACAGCTCGAGTCACTACCAATTACCGTTCAAGAGGCTGTAACACCAACAAATTATACGATTGAGATGAATAATATTTCATTTAGTTATGATGACCAGCATAAAGTCATTGACAATCTTTCATTGATGATTCCTGAAAGAAGTTACACAGCACTTGTTGGACCTTCAGGAAGTGGTAAATCGACCATTGCCAAACTACTGGCACGCTTTTGGGATGTGACAGATGGAAGTATTACCATTGGTGGTATAAATATTAAAGATATTCACCCTAATACCCTGTCTAAACAAATTAGCTATGTTGCTCAGGATAATTTTTTATTTAAAACAAGTCTTTTAGAAAATATTCGAATGGGTAATCCACATGCCAGTGATGAAGATGTATATAGAGCAGCACGTCTAGCAAGATGCGATACCTTTATTTCTCGATTAGAAAATGGCTATCATACTGATTCTGGTGAAGCTGGCAATAAATTATCGGGTGGTGAAAAGCAACGCATTGCGATTGCTCGTGCCATCTTAAAGGATGCACCGATTATTATCCTTGATGAAGCGACAGCTTTTACAGATCCTGAAAATGAAGCAGAAATTCAGAAGGCTTTTAATGAACTAGCGAAAGCTAAAACATTGATTGTTATTGCACACAGACTATCGACCATTAAGCATGCCGATCAAATTGTTGTGTTAAAAGATGGGCGCATTCATCATATTGGTAGCCATGCTGAACTGCTCGCCACGAATAATCTTTATCAAAAATTATGGCAGGCACATATTAGTTCAAAGAAAAATGAACGCCTATCTGAATCGGATAATTCGCAGGAGGTATCGTCAAATGGTTAAAATCTTACAAAGAATTACACAATGGATTGGTCCATACAAAAGGCGTTTATATTTAGGTTTTGTTTTCTCTTTTTTTCAATCTGTCTGTATTGCTCTACCAATTGTTATCACCGCTCATGGCTTACAGCTAATGCTTGACGACTATTATGGTATAAAAACATTAGAAGTAAACATAATTTGGTTATTACTATTATTTTTAGTGCTATCTATTGTTGGTCGATTTATCTTTTCCTATTTAAAGGCAATCGTGCAGGAAAGCATTGGCTATGAAATAACAGCTGACCACCGAATCAAAATGGGGCATACCTTAAAAAGGGTCTCCCTTGGATTTTTTCATAAGCATCGGATTGGTGACATTAATAGTGCTGTGACAACCGATTTATCATTTTTTGAAATGATGGGCATCAAAATGATTGATGTAGTTGTCAATGGCTACATTATGACATTTACGATGATTCTCTTCCTGTTCTTTTATCAGCCAATGCTGGCTTTCGTAGCTATTGGTGGTATTATTTTTTCTACCATCTTTCTTAAACTTCTTCAACATCATAGTAGAAAAAATGCTAGTTACCATCAAAAAAGCCAGCACCAGCTTGTCAGTGCGACATTAGAATATTTACGTGGGATGGCCGTGATTAAAAATTTTAATCAAGAAGGTATTGCAGCTCGCAATATTCAAGAAGCCTTCCAGAATAGCAAGCAAGTCAATATCAATATTCAAAAAGGTTTTGGTGCTTTCAATGTCGGACATCGAATGGCTTTAAAACTTGCTTCTGTACTGCTAGTATTTGTTGCTGCTTACTTCGTGACCAATGAAGAAATGGTGCTTGCTGATATGTTCTTGATTATCCTATTTTCATTTGTGATGTTTGACAGTGTTGAGCCTATTAGTGATGCTACACATGTCTTAGAAACGATCAATCGTACCCTAGATAAGCTGGAATCCATTGAAAATACAACCTTCATTGACGAAGAAGGTAAAGATATTCAGCTTCAGCATCATACTATTCAGTTTGATCAGGTCTCCTTCTCATATGATAATAGACCTATTATTCAAGATGTATCATTCACCATTCCAGAGGGGACAACAACAGCCATTGTTGGACCATCAGGCTCAGGAAAAACCACTCTTTGCAATTTGACTGCCCGTTTTTATGATGTCCATAAAGGGGCTATTTTGATTGATGGTATTAACATTAATACGATACAGTTAAACAGTCTTTTATCATCCATTAGCATGGTATTCCAAAAGGTCTATTTATTCAATGATACAATTTATAATAATATTCTTTTTGGTAACCCAAATGCTTCGAAAGACGAAGTGATTGAAGCTGCGAAAAAGGCACAATGTCACGACTTTATTATGTCACTTGAGTATGGCTATAACACGGTTCTCAGTGATGGCGGCTCTTCACTATCAGGTGGTGAGAAACAGCGAATCTCTATTGCCCGTGCCATTTTGAAAAATGCACCCATTATTATACTGGATGAGGCAACAGCAAGTCTTGATCCTGAAAACGAAACACTTATCCAAACTGCCCTTGAAAAATTAACGCAAGGGAAAACAACCATTATCATCGCCCATCGTTTAGCAACGATCCAAAATGCCGATCAAATTATCGTGCTGAAAGACGGAAAAATCGCCCAAAAAGGAACACATGACTCATTGTTAAAAGAAAACGGTGTCTATCGTCACTTTATCAATATCCGACAAGCAGCCGAGAATTGGGAACTAACAACATAATTAATACAATCTAAGGAAATATTTTGGCATTAGCAGCATACACCTCTGTCATGGTTATGCTGCTAATGTTTTATAAAAGGGTTTGCAATTCATAGTGCATTCTTCCATAAATAATCTCCATTGCTCGGAATGTAAAATCTACATAAAAAATCCTCTATTCACGTGAATTGGAAGATACTTTGGTTTGTAGTAGATGACATAATTTTGGGTACAAAAAAGGGACTCAGCATCAGTGACTGAATCCCCAATTTCTCACAAATTCAATTATCTCAATGGTTTGTGACTGATTTTCAGACGTCCCAGGAGGGATTCGAACCCCCGACCGACGGCTTAGAAGGCCGTTGCTCTATCCAGCTGAGCTACTGAGACATAATATTATTATAATACTTTTGGATACTTTATTTTAGATGTCCCATATGAAGGACAATATTTATTATATGTACTTTGAAGCAGAATGTCAACATTAATTTTACTCTGAAGGCAAGGTTTGCCTCATGATGATTAATAATAGGTTGCCACAACGTTATTATGCCATTTCTTTGTTCTTTTAGATAGTAGGAACAAGCAAATATTTGTTAAAATATTGGCACTATAACACTTGGAGGTATGTGGATGTTTAAGGATTCGGTTGTGATTGTTACAGGTGGGGCTCAAGGGATTGGTAAAGGCATTGTGCTGGCTTATGCGCAAAATAGCGCGAACGTTGTTATTGCTGATATCAATGATGATTTAGGACAGCAGCTAGAAAAGGACATGCTAGCGCAAGGTCTCCCTGCTTTATTTGTGAAAACGGATGTCACAAAGGAACAGGATATTGTTTATTTAATGCAACACACTGTTGAGCAATTTGGAACGATTAATATACTCATTAATAATGCTGGCAAATTTCAGCATAAATCTCCTTATGATGTGACATGTGAGGAATGGAATTATCTCTTACAAACAAATTTAACAAGTGCCTTTTTCTGTGCAAGGGAAGCAGCGAAAGTAATGAGAAATAATACAAGAGGTGGTGCAATTGTTTCGCTTGCCTCTACGCGAGCTGAAATGTCTGAGCCTTATACAGAAGCCTATGCAGCCACAAAAGGCGGGATTGTCGCATTGACTCATGCTTTAGCACGGTCATTGGGTCCTGATCGCATTACTGTAAATTGTATTTCACCAGGATGGATTGAAACAGGAGATTATAAGGCGCTTCGTCCAATCGATCATACCCAGCATTTATCAGGACGAGTCGGTGTTCCTGAAGATATTGCCCAAGCTTGTTTCTATTTAACAAACCCCAACAATAATTTTGTTACAGGTATTAATTTGACAGTTGATGGGGGTATGACAAAGAAAATGATCTATGAAGATTAAGTATGTTCAATAACTGGTAGAAAAACCTTTGCTACTTGCTGTTTTGCATAATGAGCGATGGGTTGTGTATGCTGAAATGTATTTTTAAGAAAAGGTGCTAGCGTGTTGCTTTGGATCGTAGCATAGGCTTGCTGTAGCTGCCATGGGGCATGTTGAATATCAATACGAAATAAAGCATTGCCCCATTTTGCCCATGAATGATAACGTTCCACTAGCCATTGATCGAACACTAAATTAGTATTATCTGCTGGCTTATAAATAACCCTTAATCTTTCATCAAATGTTTTATAGCGGCTTGTATATAAACCCTGTTGTAAAAATATTTCTGTATAACGATATGGTAAACTACCCATTGTAGCTAGTTTTACAAGAAGTTGATTCGTAATATCTAAATGAAAAAAATAAATACCTTTCCTGCCGTTATACTCCACATATGTACGAACATTTAATTGTAAATAGGAGCTAATTCCAGGAAGTGGCGGGAGAAATCGTAGCCGTTGTCCTTTGACTTTAAAAAGAACGACACTAAGCCAAGCATTATCTTTATAAATATCCAGTTTTAACTCTTGCGGAATATATTTCACCAATATTTTAGGTGCTATTGGCCAATGTAAAAATAATACATCTTGCCATGTTTGCGTCCCAATCCACATAGTATAACTCCTTTCTATCGTCTAGTTTTTCCAAGAAAGGAGTTATTCAAACTATTTTGCCTGCACTTCCACATAGCGATAATATAAATTACGTAATTCGGACTCCTTAAATAAGCCTAGATGACTTTTTAATTGAGGATGTACTAAAATTCCATGTGCACGTAGCTCTTTTACAAACCATCCTTTTGAATATTTATGCATCTTCTCCATTCCCCTTTAGCGATATTCATAACATAGAATATGCTTTTGGCTGCTATAGGGACACCAAAAAACGAGAGAATAAGTCCCCTCGTTTTAAGCTTATGTGCCGCAAAAAGTGCGATATGGTTGTTGCGATGGCTCTGGCAATGAAGCATAAGCCTGCTGCTCCTTTGTATAGGCAAAGGGCTGTGCAAGAACATTCAGTAGTTTATTAACCAAGCTATAGTCCCCACGCTCAACAGCAGCCTCTAATGCCTCTTCTACCCGATGATTACGTGGAATAACAGCAGGATTGTGCTGTTGCATTAATTGTTGGGACATTTCCTTTGTTTGTGGCTGTCTTGTTAAGCGAGCAAGCCATTTTTGATGCCATTCTTTAAATGCAGATGCATTCCATAACTCCGATGCATCAGCCTGCTCTAAAGTTAATGCGATAAATGTATTTGTGTAATCTGCCTTGTATTGTGTCATAAGTTCGAGAAGGTCTTCAACAAGCTGTCCATCTTCCTGCTCTTTATTAAAAAGTCCAAGCTTTGTACGCATTCCTGTTAGCCAATTTTGATAATAGAGCTGTGGGTATTGCTGTAATGCATCTTGTGCAAGTTGAACAGCCTCCTCTTGATTGTCATGGATTAGTGGTAATAAAGCTTCGGCTAAGCGCATTAAATTCCAGCCACCGATATTTGGCTGGTTACCATAAGCATAACGACCTTGTCGATCAATCGAGCTAAACACGGTTGCTGGATCATAGGTATCCATAAATGCACAAGGTCCATAATCAATCGTTTCCCCACTAATGGTCATATTATCTGTATTCATAACACCATGAATAAACCCAACTAATTGCCATTTTGCAATTAAAGAGGCTTGTTGGTTAATAACTGCTTGTAGTAAATAAAGATAACGATTTTGGCTATTGCCGTTATTAGGGAAATGATGTTCTAATGCATAGTCTGCTAGTAGTTGTAGCTCCTTATCTGTTCCCCATTGTGCCGCATATTGGAAAGTGCCCACTCGTAAATGACTGCTTGCAACGCGTGTCACAATCGCACCTGATAGTTCAGTTTCACGTAAAACCGTTTCTCCTGTTGCCACAACCGCCAAGCTTCGCGAAGTCGGAATCCCTAATGCAAACATTGCCTCACTAATAATATATTCTCGCAGCATCGGTCCTAGCGCAGCTCGTCCATCGCCACCTCGAGAATAAGCTGTCCGCCCCGAACCTTTTAATGCAATATCATATCGTTCATACTGAGGTGTAAGGTGTTCGCCATATAGCAGAGCACGTCCATCACCAAGCATCGTGAAATGACCAAACTGATGCCCTGCATAGGCCTGTGCAATCGGCTTAGCTCCTTTTGGAATTTGATTGCCTGCCAATTGAGCAATCGCTTCCTCCGTGTGCAATGCTTGACTATCTAATCCTAGCGATGCTGCAAGTGCCTCATTCAATAGTATTAGCTTTGGTGAATGTACAGGCTGTAACGGAACCTCAGAATAAAAAATACTGGGCAAATGAACATAATGATTATCAAAATTCCAACCAATTGTCTTTTCCATCTTGTCTCCTTTATGGTTGTTTTCCTTTATTTTTTCTAGCTGATTATAAATCATGCCTAGTTAATTTTACCACGCTTTAACTAACTCTCTATACAAAGGGAAATGACTAATCAAATGTATAATAAAAGCCTGGCTCAAAATTTCAATTGTCCTCTCCATACAGAGAGAAACGAAGAATGCACAAAACGCTTTTGCGTCACCAAAATTTCAATCCATTCTCTCCATACAGAGAGAAACCAGAAGTGCTGGGATACTATCTCAAAACTCAGACGATTTCAATCCATTCTCTCCATACAGAGAGAAACAGCTTAGGATCGTCAGCGATAATATCAATCTTTTTATTTCAATCCATTCTCTCCATACAGAGAGAAACATTGAAGCTAACGAATTAGACGATGATGAATTAATTTCAATCCATTCTCTCCATACAGAGAGAAACACTTTTTATGCCCTAGATCGATACTTGCTCTTTATTTCAATCCATTCTCTCCATACAGAGAGAAACTTAGGTCTTTTATTAGACATGGGTCTTTGACTAGATTTCAATCCATTCTCTCCATACAGAGAGAAACTTCAGGATACTAAAATTCGTGATTTGTACGATACTATTTCAATCCATTCTCTCCATACAGAGAGAAACAATACTTATGAAAAGCGTACAGGCAAGACATTTGATATTTCAATCCATTCTCTCCATACAGAGAGAAACCAAATTTGTTCAAATTCATCTGCTGACATTGTTATTTCAATCCATTCTCTCCATACAGAGAGAAACGTGTAGCAACTTCTGGAGTTTCACTTTCATTTAATTTCAATCCATTCTCTCCTTACAGAGAGAAACCATATTTGTTCAAATTCAGCTGCTGACATTGTTATTTCAATCCATCCTCTCCATACAGAGAGAAACGTGTAGCAACTTCTGGAGTTTCACTTTCATTTAATTTCAATCCATTCTCTCCTTACAGAGAGAAACCATATTTGTTCAAATTCAGCTGCTGACATTGTTATTTCAATCCATTCTCTCCATACAGAGAGAAACAGGTGATATCAATTATAATATTGACTTATAAAATATTTCAATCCATTCTCTCCATACAGAGAGAAACTTCTTCACCTTTCATTTCTTCTTCACTATCAAAATTTCAATCCATTCTCTCCATACAGAGAGAAACTTCTTCACCTTTCATTTCTTCTTCACTATCAAAATTTCAATCCATTCTCTCCATACAGAGAGAAACAGCGACAGGATTCCCTGCTGTAGTAGGGTTATCCATTTCAATCCATTCTCTCCATACAGAGAGAAACCCCAGTTGCTGCAAATGTAAAGTTTTTCATATCATTTCAATCCATTCTCTCCATACAGAGAGAAACGGAGGGACTTAAAATACGGTCACTACCGCATGGGTATTTCAATCCATTCTCTCCATACAGAGAGAAACATGTTCAAGATTATTCGTGATTTCAACCGTTATTATTTCAATCCATTCTCTCCATACAGAGAGAAACAAGTTCCATAGCTTTTCTAATTGAGTTTGTAAATATTTCAATCCATTCTCTCCATACAGAGAGAAACATTAGCTTTAGCTAAAGAATATTATATTAATCAAATTTCAATCCATTCTCTCCATACAGAGAGAAACGTGTAGCAACTTCTGGAGTTTCACTTTCATTTAATTTCAATCCATTCTCTCCATACAGAGAGAAACGCATTTATTGGAAGTATTATTTATTTCTTTAGCTATTTCAATCCATTCTCTCCATACAGAGAGAAACAACCTGTCATTACAAACTTGCAATGCTTTTTCAAATTTCAATCCATTCTCTCCATACAGAGAGAAACTAATGTCATGTTTAACATTAAACCCAAACAAGTTATTTCAATCCATTCTCTCCATACAGAGAGAAACACCCAAAGGTCACTGTTTAATCTTCTTAGACAGATTTCAATCCATTCTCTCCATACAGAGAGAAACGATTGATGCTCAAAATGAGGGTTACCCATACCATATTTCAATCCATTCTCTCCATACAGAGAGAAACGGAGAAGGTGGGGACACTGAATCTATCATTCCTTGATTTCAATCCATTCTCTCCATACAGAGAGAAACAGAAGTTGCAGCATTTGCACCAATGATTGCAATTATTTCAATCCATTCTCTCCATACAGAGAGAAACTTGTGCAAATTGACTAAAACCATCACTAAACACTTATTTCAATCCATTCTCTCCATACAGAGAGAAACGAGTTTAGCGGGGGCTATAAAGGATAGAGCAAATGATTTCAATCCATTCTCTCCATACAGAGAGAAACTCCTAAACTGTTTAGATATGAGTGGATCTGGAAAATTTCAATCCATTCTCTCCATACAGAGAGAAACTTTGTAGGTCAACATACAAAGGGCTACCGCAAGATTTCAATCCATTCTCTCCATACAGAGAGAAACAATAGACAAAAAAGAAAAGTTGATGCACTTGATATTTCAATCCATTCTCTCCATACAGAGAGAAACGAAGATAATGAACTGTATAGGGACATTATAAGTATTTCAATCCATTCTCTCCATACAGAGAGAAACAATATAAACGGTCAAAACAATGTAATTAGACGTATTTCAATCCATTCTCTCCATACAGAGAGAAACCGTAAATCCAAAGCACCTCTTCCCAGCCTTTTTATTTCAATCCATTCTCTCCATACAGAGAGAAACGATACCATGAGGTTGATACAATAGAAGAAGCTAAAATTTCAATCCATTCTCTCCATACAGAGAGAAACATCAAGTTTTTATAGTTGGTTGGTGCGTGAAGAGATTTCAATCCATTCTCTCCATACAGAGAGAAACCAAGATGCACTGCGTTTTGTAGCAGGGTGGGGAATTTCAATCCATTCTCTCCATACAGAGAGAAACTTAAAACCCAAAATGAGGCAGTTTGCGAAAACTGATTTCAATCCATTCTCTCCATACAGAGAGAAACACGTATGCACGCGGCCCAATGCTTGACCATAAAGATTTCAATCCATTCTCTCCATACAGAGAGAAACACGTATGCACGCGGCCCAATGCTTGACCATAAAGATTTCAATCCATTCTCTCCATACAGAGAGAAACAGCCGCCATAACAGCTGCAACACCTGGATCAGTTATTTCAATCCATTCTCTCCATACAGAGAGAAACACGTATGCACGCGGCCTAATGCTTGACCATAAAGATTTCAATCCATTCTCTCCACACAGAGAGAAACAGCCGCCATAACAGCTGCAACACCTGGTTCAGTTATTTCAATCCATTCTCTCCATACAGCGAGAAACACGTATGCACGCGGCCTAATGCTTGACCATAAAGATTTCAATCCATTCTCTCCACACAGAGAGAAACAGCCGCCATAACAGCTGCAACACCTGGTTCAGTTATTTCAATCCATTCTCTCCATACAGAGAGAAACAGCCGCCATAACAGCTGCAACACCTGGTTCAGTTATTTCAATCCATTCTCTCCATACAGAGAGAAACACCTGTGAGCTCAATTGTTTCTTTCGTTCGCGTCATTTCAATCCATTCTCTCCATACAGAGAGAAACGGCGCTAAACGTGGAGCTGTTAAGCGTTCTGTTTTATTTCAATCCATTCTCTCCATACAGAGAGAAACCCAATCCAAAAATTCAACTTCATTTAATTTTAAATTTCAATCCATTCTCTCCATACAGAGAGAAACAAAAAAATGAGCTTCAAGTACAAAATTATGAACTAATTTCAATCCATTCTCTCCATACAGAGAGAAACTTTGATCCAACGACCAATCAACAGGCTCATGCGTGATTTCAATCCATTCTCTCCATACAGAGAGAAACTTATATCTGACTTTCTTCTATATAATGGCGAAAATATTTCAATCCATTCTCTCCATACAGAGAGAAACCATATTACAGGTATGTCAAATTATGTTGATTTGGATTTCAATCCATTCTCTCCATACAGAGAGAAACATAAGCTGAGATAGATTGAATTTTGACATTCATATTTCAATCCATTCTCTCCATACAGAGAGAAACCCAACGACACGTATAAAAGCTGATGGTACCAAAATATTTCAATCCATTCTCTCCATACAGAGAGAAACAACGATGAATAATCAATAAAAAGTGGAGTTACAATTTCAATCCATTCTCTCCATACAGAGAGAAACCTTACCGGCTCACAAACGCGATAAAAAGCTACCCATTTCAATCCATTCTCTCCATACAGAGAGAAACGTTTGTTCCCATCTATTTTAATTCCTTTAATAATTTCAATCCATTCTCTCCATACAGAGAGAAACATGCAGATGTCAATGCTTCACGTAATATTGCTATATTTCAATCCATTCTCTCCATACAGAGAGAAACGATCATTGTATTGGAGAAAAATTTTAAATACTAAATTTCAATCCATTCTCTCCATACAGAGAGAAACATGTGGTCAACATTTCAATTGGTTGCCACAAGAGATTTCAATCCATTCTCTCCATACAGAGAGAAACTAGTGAATAAATTAGAATTATACAATGCTAAAATTATTTCAATCCATTCTCTCCATACAGAGAGAAACATATAAAGCATAATGGGAATTATGAAAAATGGGAATTTCAATCCATTCTCTCCATACAGAGAGAAACATTTTCATTTGCCGTCCACAGTGATGATGTAGAGATTTCAATCCATTCTCTCCATACAGAGAGAAACCACAATGGCCCTTAAAATGGCTTGGGCTGAGTTATTTCAATCCATTCTCTCCATACAGAGAGAAACACGTGTAGCTGTATCGTGTATCGTAATCAATGTTTATTTCAATCCATTCTCTCCATACAGAGAGAAACCAAGTGAACATACAACAAAACAAGGTTCTACAATTTCAATCCATTCTCTCCATACAGAGAGAAACTTGAACAATCGCAAAACAGATTAAACAATGCTATATTTCAATCCATTCTCTCCATACAGAGAGAAACAGCTGACGCAGCGGTAGCAACGCTAATCGAATAATTTCAATCCATTCTCTCCATACAGAGAGAAACTCAAAGAGGTTGCCAAACGTTTAAAAACGAATCCATTTCAATCCATTCTCTCCATACAGAGAGAAACTGTTTTCCTTTAAATAAATGATTAGCGTTATTTATTTCAATCCATTCTCTCCATACAGAGAGAAACTTCTTCGCCTCTAACAATTTGTAAATAGTCAACTAATTTCAATCCATTCTCTCCATACAGAGAGAAACTCCATCTCCATTATCTTCACCCCTTTTCACTGGTGATTTCAATCCATTCTCTCCATACAGAGAGAAACAATGATGTCTGATCTACGAGATTCAGGAAGCATAATTTCAATCCATTCTCTCCATACAGAGAGAAACAATTACGCTCTTGCTCTTTTTTGTACATGTATTCAATTTCAATCCATTCTCTCCATACAGAGAGAAACTTGGACGCTTAATCTTTAAGCATGGGTTTTTTAATTTCAATCCATTCTCTCCATACAGAGAGAAACAGTTATTATTAAATTAATTAATCCACAATAAGTGATTTCAATCCATTCTCTCCATACAGAGAGAAACAAGACGGTCAATATTTATCTTTTTCTAGTGCTAATTTCAATCCATTCTCTCCATACAGAGAGAAACTTTAATTTTAAATTTTTATATATGTAAAGAGGTGAATTTCAATCCATTCTCTCCATACAGAGAGAAACGTCGTTCATCATGCTTTAACGATGCTACAGCACGGTATTTCAATCCATTCTCTCCATACAGAGAGAAACTGTCCATAAGTAGAGCAATGACACAAATTTAAGGATTTCAATCCATTCTCTCCATACAGAGAGAAACTATGGCTAATAATGTCTAAAACTAGCTTTCTATATTTCAATCCATTCTCTCCATACAGAGAGAAACGCATTTTTGCGACATTTACCTTATTATATATAGTATTTCAATCCATTCTCTCCATACAGAGAGAAACTGTGAAAATCGATATAAAAGTAATAATTACAATCGATTTTCACTAAAATATAAATCTTTATGGTTAGATTAGCTTAAAACTTTTTCCATTTCAATGGAAAATTGATTGAATTATCGGTGCGAATCTCCCTAGAAAATTATGTTTGCTTGACATCCGCACTTGCTGTTTAAAAGAGATGAGTTCTCTTCTGGCATTTATAAACTTTCATTATATATAACAACCAAAATTAGATGCTTGGTAATTCTACTTTTCTGTTGCTATTTCTCTGAAAATAACATACAAAGGTGGATTTAAGAAGTGGCTGGAGCCAATGAAAAGTAACATTCCCTTAATCTTTACCATATTTGTTCACTTACGGCTCCATTCACTTTAACACAGATCAATTTCTAAAAAAACGTGTTACAATTCTAAAAAGGTTTTTTATGATACCTAAAAATTGAATGATTTCGTCCATAAAAGGCACTCCTTCTGGAATAACCAAATTAATTGCTAAAGCAATTAACTTTCCTGGCAAAGGTAGTAGCCATGTGGCAAATGCTATCAAAATAACGATACCAAAATATACTACAATTATCACAAATCCGGCTCCCTATATAAGTCAACTTATAACTCTTCTAAAGTTCGTAACCACGTTCTTTTAAAAGCATTCTAGCTGCAATTCGTCGGTTTCCCTGCCCTCGTGTACCAAGTTCATAAAGCTTCTCATCAGAAAAATGGGCAATTCTATCTTTTTCTTGTTGAATCGCCTCCGTTTTTTCAACAATCGCATTCCCTGCAGCCTTAGCTGCTCCTTTTAGAAAATTACCAAATCCCATCTTTTCTTCCTCCCTACTTTTGTTTCTTTATAGTAAAACCCTATAGCTTTCATCAACTCCCAACCTCTCCTGCAACTCATTACATGCTTTGGCATTGAGCGCGTAAAACTCCTCCTTGGACATGTAAGCTGAAAAGATCGCTTCATAGGATTCATCAATCCGACAGAGTAAAGGACGGTCTGTGTAAATACTACATTCCCCTTCAATCAAATTTACACAGACGCCGTCTTGATTATAGGGCTCTAAAAAATCAATACCTTCGATCGAGCTACAGCAAGCACCACATTTTGTACAAGGAAATTGCTTGATCATAGCTCTAATCTATCATCACTTAACATAAAGTCTTGAAATTCCTCTAATGTGTTATATTGGAATTCAATAGCGAGACCATCTGCTAATGCAACGATTGCTTTTTCAGTAAATGAACTATCTGCAACAGCTAAATCAACTAATGTTTTTAAATCTTGCAATGTTTGGCTGTATTCCTTATAGTACGCAATTAGTCTAGCTTCTTCGGCCTTAATTTCTGCAATTAATAGCTCAGATAATGCTTCTGCCTGTAATCTAGCCTCTCGCGCTAACTCTACATCTCCTCTTACCGCTTCAAATACTTTATATAATTGCTTCATGGCGATTAATCCCACTGTACCAGCTACAGCAGCACCGATTGGACCAAATAACGCTGCACCTGCTGCAGTTAAAATAACACCTGAAAAACAGCTTACAGCATTAGAACCAAGCCCTGTGACATACTCATCCACCGTTATTTTATTCGTTAAAAATTTATATGTTAGTTCTGTCATATTTACTGCGGAGCTTGCTAATGCACCTGCTACATTGCCATTAACAATTGGATTATTTTTACCTAAATATTTAATGCCATAAGAAATACCTGCCACTACTGAGCCACGAGCCGCACTGTTAGCTGCTGCCTTGCCTGTTTCCTTTACACAAAAATTATCTTTAAAATAACCTTGGGTTGCTGAAACTGTCCCCCCTATAAAAGCACCTGCTAACGCTCCACTAAGCATTGCACTTTGAATCCCTGTGATCAATTCAGTACGATTCATTTTAGCTGCAAATGTTTCTGCGTTTTCGGCTGCATCCATGGCCTCTTGATAAGTAGTACCGCCACTACTTATACTCTCATAATAAGTTTCACCTGTAATATCGCCATATGCATCTTTATAGTCTTGAGCATAAATGCCTTGTGAATTCATGCGTTTCTCTACCAACTCACTAACTCGTTCTGCTTTCTCGACATTTACTAAACGGTCCATCCCATTATATTTTGGATTGGCTATAGCTCTTGCTGCAGTAGGGGCTGTACGATAGGATTTTGCTTGAATTTCCTTTAAAACCTCACCGTTTGGATTGCGAATTAATAGATCGGCTGCGGCATGCGGTTGTCCTAGTTCATCCGTTGTCACAACTCTTAATAGACTACCTGCTTTAGCAGCATTCACATTAAATTTGGTCGTTTCAATAATTTCAAACATACGCCCCTGTGTCTGATCACTAGCACAATTAATATATTGCTTAGCAACGGCAACTAAACGCTTGGTTCCAGCCACTGTTTCAATTAGTGCACTTCCTTGCTTTTCAATGGTTTCACTAACCACTTGTGCTGTAATATGGTCAGTCTCTGTTTGACGTAGCGCTACCACAACAACTCCTCCTTAAAATGCTGATAGCTTTTGACGTTCAGCAGTCATAACATCTTGGAGATTTGGTGCTAAATTTCCGTCTTCATTTAAAATTGTTGTATTCAAAATATCACGCATAATCACTGCTAATTTATAATTATTATGAATTGTTTTTTGCTCTTCGTTAGAATAGCTTCTAAAGTCTACCCCTTGTCGACTAATAATTGCTGCCATCTTGTCAATATTCACTTCAAATAATCGCTCCGTACTCTCAGCTAGTTCTTGCATACTTTCTGTTGCTATACGGATGCTATCCATTACTTCTGATGCTGCATGTAACTTTTCAACCTCTGTATTCACCTCTGCTTTTTTAGCATACATGTCCTCTAGCTTTTTCTCGGTAGAGGCTGCAAAAATAAAGCTACCAATTGCTAGTGCTGGCGCTAAGGCAATCCCGCCTAAAACCATCGTACCTCCTGCAACACCTAAACCACCTGCAGCCAATGAGCCTCCTCCTAAAAATGCTAATGTTGCATTTTGCGCAGCAATACCACTTAGCGTTGCAATAGCAGTACCCGTAGAAGCCGCTGCAAATGTTGTTGTCGCACCTACTGCCCCCATTGCAGCTAAGCCTCCTCCCGCTAAAGAAGCCAAACCTGCTGCCATGACTTGTCCCGCCTTCACTACTTGTTTTTCAACATTTAACACAAACTGCTCCACCTCTTGCGTTGTCACAAGACTGTCTATCACAGTTTGATCTGTGAAATTAATATTTTTAATTTTCTTAAATTCATGAATAAATTCTTTCATTACTCCATCTAAAATCTTTAGTTTCAGCTTACCGTATTCTTCGAAAGTCGCATTAGTATTATCTTTTGATTTTTCAAAAGCCGTGTGCGCTTTTTTGTATTTTCTCTCCAGTTGTTCAGCTAATTCCTTTGTTTCCTTCATATTTTTATATGAGTCATATCCTTTTTTTCCTGCAACTGCTGTAGAAGCCGCAGCTGCTCCTGCTACGATTAGTGGAATTAATGGTAATGGCATAATGACCAACTCCTATTGTTATTTTTAGTAAAAATTTGTTTAGTATGATTGCATTTATTAACATTATAGCTTTTATAAATACCTCTTTCGCCACCTCACTATGCTTGAATTTCTTTTGATTTTCATTCAAAAATGGGCGGTTATTGAAAGGAATTCACTCGTTACCTGTCTATCAAGTTGGGATGAATGTTGACACATGACACTGATTTTAGCGGTTGCTGTAATGGTGTGTACTATCATATGTATCACCCCTTACTCCTCCCGATACAAGTCTGCCATTGCATCAATCATCTCTTTCATTTGTGTACGTAAGTCTTGTGGTTTCACGACCTCCACCTTTTTACCTTGACTAAGCAGCCACATCATACAGCCTGTTGTGCCGTATATTTCCGCTTCAATGAGCCAACCGTCCTCTAATGTTTTGATAATGCGCCCATTTGGAAAGCGATCCAACACGGGGTCTATCGTTACGCCTCGGAAAATAAATTGTAGACGATCAAGCTGTCCCGCATACATAAACTGAATGCGCTGGCGTAGCATGCCTTCTTCAAAGCGGTCTTTTTCTGCAAAGGAAAACTTCCTGTTTAATGATTTGAATTGACAGATGCGATCCATGCGGAAAATAATGGGCGATTGGTACTCACTCTCATGAATAAAGGCGATTAAATAAAAATAATATTCTGAAAATAAAACAGCAACTGGCTTTACAATATGATGTTTTTTTTGATAATCCATTCGCTGATATTCAATCTCTATTACGGTCTTACTGCGAATGCTTGCCGCAATAGCCCAGAGCATATCGAGTAGCGGCTGATTGTGTTGCAATGGTCGATAATGGAGCAGCTCATTGCCTACAATAGCTTGGATAAATTTTTTATCATCCTTTGTGCCTTGTGCTAGCAGTGATGCAATCAAATTTTTCATTTCCTCTGCATTCAGTGCACGACTTTCCAGTAATATCTTTGTTACGGTTAGCAACTCTTTTGGTGAGAGCCCCTCTCTATCACCGACCAAGCGATAGCCATTCTCCGCCCGACTATAATGAATCGATTGGGCTACAGTTGACTTTTCTAAATGCATTCGTATACTTTGAATATCCCGCTGCACGGTACGTTCATTGACATCTAAACTTTTAGCTGTTTCTAGCTTATTAATCGTTTCACCTTTACGAAAGCGATCATACAATTGTAGTATGCGATAGACTTGCTCCTCCTTTTCCATAAAAACATCCCCTTCACATTTATAAGTGGATTTGTTATGTATTGTAGCAAAGTACCTAGACATAATATGTCATCCCACTTATTTAATTTACTAATAATGAAAATATATCATATCATTTCTAATAGCAGTAGATTTTATGAAAAAATAATAGCAAGCTAGGACAAAATGAATGAGTTCTTTCATCCATGCTGTGCTTTGGCTTATTTTTTCGAGCTCATTCGTGACAACTACAAAGCTTTTTTTGTTCCACAAATATTTACCTTATCCTGCAGTTCTTGTTGCAGACGCAAGAACAATAAAAAAACCGAACGATTCCAAAGCACTTCATGTGGGCACTGACCTAAAAAAATGAGACAAATAAAAACACCTTTCGTTGAAAAACGGGTATTGTACCTTATCAAATCAATGTGGAGGTGTTTTTCTATGGGGACAAGAGTGAGTTACCCAGTGGAAGTGAAAATGAAAGCAATTGAAATGAGATTAGCAGGCATTCCTGTAAAACAAGTACTAGAGGAGCTAAATATTCGTAACCATTCTCAGTTAAAAACATGGATGAAATGGTACAAGAACGGCGAATTACATCGTCTTGAACAGCCAGTAGGAAAACAATATACATTTGGCAAAGGGCCTGAATATGAAAGTGAAACCGCTAAGTTACAAGCAGAGAATCGTTATTTAAAGCAACAAATTGAAGTGTTAAAAAAGTACGCAGAGTTGGAGAGGAAGTGGTCCCAAAAGTTGTAGTAGAGCTAGTAGAGGAGTTAAAAGAAAGGATGCCGATTGGTGAAATCTGCCGTCATTTAGGTGTAGCTCGTTCGTCGTATTATCGCTGGAAGGTCAATGAAAATAAATTCACTCAAAAGGATCTTCGAGACCAACAAATTGGCGACTTGTGCAAGTTACACAAATTCAGATACGGCTATCGAAAAATCACAGAATTACTTACTGACATTAGTGAGAAAACGGTGCAACGTGTGATGCAAAAATACGGCTGGCAATGTCGTGTAAAGGTAAAGAAACGTAAACGTACGGGACAACCAGCTCACATTGTTCCTAACTTATTAGCACGTGATTTTACGGCATTAAAACCGCTAGAAAGGCTCGTAACAGATATTACTTACTTGCCTTTTGGACAATCTATGATGTACCTTTCAAGTATCTTAGACCTATTTAATGGCGAGGTTATTGCGTTTACAATTGGTTTTACACAAGATACCGACTTTGTCTTAGATACGCTAAATCAATTACCCGATCTACCAGAAGGCTGTATCCTGCATAGCGACCAGGGTTCTGTTTACACATCTTATGCATATCAGAAGGCAGTCAAAGAAAAAGGAATGACCATGAGCATGTCTCGTAAAGGCACGCCCGCTGATAATTCCCCAATTGAAACGTTTCACTCCTCGCTAAAGTCTGAAACGTTCTACCTCGATGATATTTATCGCACAACAAATGCGTGTGTCATAAATATTGTCGAAGAATACATTTACTATTATAACAATATTCGGATTAAAACGAAATTAAACAACCAGTCGCCGGTTCAATACCGTCAACTGGCTGTATAATAAGGTGTTTTCATACTGTCTCAAAAATAGTATTCAGTGCCTGTGAAAGCTTCAATAGAATAGTTCGGTGTTTTTGTTCCAGTTCTCGTTTATGTTTAGCCAAATTTTTTAGATTTTATTTGGTCATATAGCTATTTTGGAATCACCAATTCCATCCATAGGATTTTACTTCAATTGTAGCAATTTTATCCTGTATATTTGGTGGTAAGTCGGGATAGCTTAATTCGAAGCCTGTTTCTCCATTAGGGGCAAGTCCTATATCGACAGAGCCCTTTAAAGCTCCTAATAGATTTCCTTCAGCATCCAATAAAGCTGCTGCAATGCGAATATCATCTTGCTGATCCTCTGTTATATTTTTAAGAACTCCTGTTACTTTATAGCCGTATTCTCCAGCAATCCCCTTTACACCACTTATCTCCATTAGTGTTGGATCTTCTTTTGTTTCCTTAAAGCTAAAATTATAAGTTGTTTCAGCAAATGCCTCTGGATTCACGCCATCTAGGTATCCTGTTTCTACGATAATCGCGGTTTCGCCAGGCAAAATAACGGCTGGCACAGAGTAAATCATCGTTTCTGTTCCTAGGATCGAGCCATCTGTCCCTTTATAATTCATTTGTGTTTCCTTCATTTCAACAGGAACATTTCCTTTGTTTTCATAAATTGCTGCTGAATGAACATAAGTTGTATCATATGGTTTCCATGCTGTGCTTATATGTTTTTGGATTTCAGCTAAAGCCGTTGTTTGCTCCTTTTCTGCTTTATCGCTCGTTTCTTTATCGGATTGTGAACTAGCAATCTTCTCTTCTCCACAACCGCTTAACATTAACCCCAGCGATAGAATCGTGCTAGCAAATACTACTCTTTTCATTCGTCATCCTCCGTTTCATTCATACGCTTGTCATATCTGGTTTAGGTGTTTGTTTAATTCGAAATGCCAATATACCTGCTAATAATAAAAAGATAAAAGCTACTATGAAAAATAAGCCATTTGCAAAAAAACCATAGATAGCAATTAACATTAAAGCTATTCCGCCAATTTTATGAAACTTCCAAGAAAGAAAGCCCATAAAAATCGCAAGAGCAGATAGCCAAAATACTGTTGCCCCGTCATTTGCCATATCATTTTCACCAAAGCCTGTCCCAAAAGCCGTTACAACAAAGCCACTTGCTAATCCTGCTAAACCACCGATAATTGCTAATACAGCCACCCAAATTTTCATTATTTAACCTCCTACTTAGAGCTAAATTTTTATCCATAATTATTTTAAAAATACTATTTTTTACATCCTATCCCTAGCTCAATTATGTATTCTTAAGCTTCTTTATAACGGTATAGCATGTTTTCAATCAGCTGTTTCATATGCTCTCGTAAATCCACTGGATAAATCACCTCCACTTTATCGCCCTGACTTAGCAACCACATCATACAGCCTGCTGTACCATATACTTCTACTTCTACAAGCCAGCCGTCATCTATTGTCTTAATGATTTTTCCATTTGGGAAGCGATCAAGAACAGGTGTAACGGTAACACCCCGAAACTTAAATTGCAGCCGTACTAAAGTGCCCGTATACATAAACTGAATACGCTGACGCAGGATACCTTCCTCAAGACGATCCTTTTCAGCAAATGAAAATTTCTCATCCAATTGCTTAAATGACCGTATACGATCTAATCGAAAAATAATTGGTGAAGGATGCTCGCTATCTTTTATAAATGCAATAAGGTAGAAATAGTATTCTGAAAACAAAATAGCAACTGGCTTCGCAATATGTTGTTTCTGCTGATGATCCATTCGCTCATAAATAATGTCAATGAATCTCTTTTTCTGAATACTTTCAGCAATATTCCACACAAGCTCTATTAAGGGCTGGTTATGCTGTAAAGGGCGATAATGCAGCAATTCATTTCCTACAATGGCAGTATAAATAGATTTTTCATCACCCCTTTTGCTATATGTCAGTAGTGAATCAATCACCCATTTCATCTCTTTTGCATTTAAAGCACGGCTCTCTAAGAGGATTTTGGCAATAATCAA
Organism: Lysinibacillus macroides; assembly: GCF_001281525.1. Classification (GTDB taxonomy): domain Bacteria; phylum Bacillota; class Bacilli; order Bacillales_A; family Planococcaceae; genus Lysinibacillus; species Lysinibacillus macroides. Next base: position 783,374 of record NZ_LGCI01000010.1, read on the forward strand.
TACTACTTTAGCAGGCATTCCTTTTATGGTACTTTCTGTTAATACGTAGCCCTTTTTAATTGCATCATATTCTACGGTTTGCCCAGAAAATGAGTTAGCTAAATGCTCTTGAATATTACTAATATCCCGTTGTATTGTACGCATACTAACTGCAAGCCTCGTAGCTGCCTCTGATTTATTGATCGTTTCTCCATTACGCAGCTGGTCATATAACTGTAGAACACGGTGTATCTGCTCCCATTTCTCCAAAATGACACCCCCTTCCTAGCACAACTAACTCACTCATTACATTAACAAATCACCTAGACGTACGATGTCATTTGGTATATATTTTTTACTATTTATCCAAAATAATAGCTACCTTCTAAAAGAAGTATATTTTTCTTATCTACTCGACGCTTCTATTTAATAGCATAAAAAACACCTGAATGGAGAGAATTATCCTCTAACCATTCAGGTGTATTTTTTATGCTATTGATATCGTGGAAATGTTTGGGTCCCTATACATTCATGTTGATCTGTCCAAAAATCTATTTTAAAAGAGGTGTCATCAATTTCTACAACCGCAAAGCTTTTTTCCTTGCGACCACGTGGTTTTAATAGGCTACCAGGATTTAAAAATAAAATATTATCAATTACTTCTGCATCCAGAATATGAGAGTGGCCGTAGCATACGAGCTGTGCGCCTACTTCTTTTGCGCGATAAGATAATGACAACATTGAGCTTTTGACATTTAATAAATGACCATGTGCAGCAAAAATAGTTACGTTGTCAACCGTGAAAATTTCTTCTTCTGGAAAGGCTTGGTCATGGTCACAGTTTCCTCGCACTTTTTTCATACCTGCTAATGCTAGATGTGAGAAAGGGAGTTCACTATCTCCACAGTGTATTAGCATATCGATCTCCGGATAAAAGCTTCTCACTTTATCAATCACATGGCTATCACCATGTGTATCACTCATAACCAGTATTTTCATACATATCACCTCTTACTTGATAAGATTCGGCAATTGCTCCTTGAGCTTGCGAATGGCATTGCCACGATGCGAAATAGCTCCTTTTTCTGCTGGTGTCAGCTCAGCCATCATACGGTTTAAGCTTGGTACAAAAAAGATAGGGTCATAGCCAAAGCCATTTGTCCCACGCTTTTCATGCGCAATTACGCCTTCACATGTGCCAAAAACTGTTGTTGTGTTCAAGTTTGGGCCTGCCATCGCAATACAGCAGCAAAAACGTGCTGTCCGGTTAGTATTTTCAATGCCCTGTAAGTTCTCTAACAACTTCTTCATATTTGCTTCATCGTCATGATCACCAGCATAGCGTGCAGAGTACACGCCTGGCTCCCCATTTAAGGCATCCACTGCTAAGCCGCTATCATCAGCAATGACAATTGTGCCAAGCTCCTTTGCTAAGGCTTCTGCCTTTAAAATAGCATTTTCTTCAAAGGTTGTACCTGTTTCTTCTATTTCCATATCTGGTGCGGCTTCAAACATTGTGACTACTTTATAACCAAGTGGGTCAAATAACGCTTCGAAATCTTGTGCTTTTCCTTTATTTTTTGTTGCGATTACTACTTGCTTCATTTTACTAATTGCCTCCCACCATAGTTGCTAGCTCACCAAGTGCTGCTTTTTGATATTCGATTAATTGCTGAATACCTGTTTCACCTAATGCTAGCAGTTCATTTAATTCTTCACGAGAAAATGTTGCTTCTTCGCCTGTGCCTTGTAATTCTACAAATTGTCCTCTACCTGTCATAACAATATTCATATCCACAGCAGCGTCAACATCTTCTACATAGTTCAGATCTAAAATAGCTCCCTGCTCTTCGACAATGCCAACACTTGTAGCTGCTAAAAAGTCTGTAACTGGAAATTTTCTGAATGGCTTCTTTTCTTCTGCCACTTTCGCAATCGCCTGTGTCATGGCTACAAATGCTCCTGTAATAGAGGCTGTACGAGTACCACCATCTGCTTGAATCACATCACAGTCAATCCATACTGTACGCTCACCAAGAGCTTCTAAATCGACGACAGCACGTAAGGCACGACCAATTAAACGTTGAATTTCCATCGTACGCCCATTGACTTTCCCACGAGAGGATTCCCGCGGTGTACGCTGAGCGGTTGCACGTGGCAGCATTGAATATTCGGCTGTGATCCATCCTTTGCCTTGCCCACGTAAAAAGCCAGGAACCTTCTCCTCTAGTGTTGCTGTACAAATTACTTTCGTATGTCCTACTTGAATTAATACGGAGCCTTCTGGGTGTAATAGGTATTCACTAGTTATTGTTACAGGTCGCAGTACATCTGCATTTCTTCCATCAAATCTTGTCATCTCATCGTTCCTCCTAAAAACTTTCGCGCACTCATCTTATCATAATTTGTTGGACTTAGAAAAGGTGGTAGAGCGTGCTGAAAACGGCAAAAATCAGCCTAGCCCAATTGCTAAGCTGATTTTTTATTTTAATGTAATACGTTTAATATCGAGCGTACCTTGCTCTAACCAATTTTCAGCGATTGAACGGAAAATTGGGACAGAGCCCGTTGCAAAAAATTTATGAGCAGGCACTGCCTCAGCATGTGCTAAAGTGCCATTATACGCTAGCATTTCTTGAACATCCTTTGCTGTTTCCTCCGCAGAAGATAAAACATGGACATCTTTTCCAACGACAGCTTCAATTTGTTTTTGTAAGATTGGGTAATGTGTACACCCTAAAATCACTGTATCAAAATGTTGTTTTTTTAGTGGCTTTAAGCCTTCTGCAATTAATTTAGTAGCAAAGTCACCTTTATATTCTCCACTCTCTACAAGTGGGACAAATGTGGGACAAGCTAGTGGAATAATATGTGTAGACGTATTTAATGATAATAAGGCTTCTTCATACGCCCCACTTTTGATCGTTCCTTCTGTTGCAAGCACAACGACTTCATGTCGCTTCGTTTTCTTTACAGCTGCACGTGCGCCAGCATTAATAACACCTAGTACTGGAAAAGGCATATTTCTTTGTAAACTTTCGAGTGCTACTGCAGTCGCTGTATTACAAGCAATAACAAGCATCTTAATATTCTTTTTTTCAAGTGCTTTCGCCATTTGCCAAGTGAAGTTTCGTACTTCCTGACGACTTCTAGGACCATATGGACATCTTGCTGTATCGCCAATGTAATAGATTGTTTCGTTTGGCAATCGTTTCATAATTTCCTTTGCTACGGTTAAACCGCCTACTCCTGAGTCAATAACGCCTATCGGGGCATTCATACTTTCCGCCTCAATCCTGTTTCATGTGTACATGTAGTTTTTCTAAATAGCTCGATAATTGCGCAACTTCTTGTTCCGTAAAGCCGACCAGCTTCTCCTGTAAATAGTGCTGTCTTTTCTCAATAACCTCTTGGATAATGCGTTCGCCTTTTGCAAGAAGATGAACAACAACAACACGGCGATCATTTTCATCACGCACACGCTTTACTAATTCGTTTTTCTCCATTCGGTCCACTAAATCTGTTGTTGTGCTAAAAGCTAAATAGAGACGGTTCGATAATTCGCCAATTGTCATATCACCAAGCTCTTCTAACCACTGCAATGCAACAAATTGTGGCGGTGTAATCGCATAATCAGAAACGATTTCTCGTCCTTTTTGCTTCACGATGGCCGCTATATAGCGTAATTCCTTCTCAACCGTTGCAACGGTTTCAGGTGAGTGCTTTGTTACTTCATCCGACATATAACTATTTCACTCCTAAAAATACGTTGAATAGTTCTATTTTGTCGTTTTTTTCACGAAATAGCAAGTGTCCATTAATCTAATTTAAATTCTTCTAAGCGTAACAGCTCAATCAACGCCTGAGATCGATTTGTTACACCTAGCTTTTGAATTGTATTGGAAATGTGATTACGCACTGTTTTTTCACTAATACCAAGCTGCTCTGCAATATCTCTCGTTGTTTTTTCAGCTAATAAAAGCGCAAATATTTCACGTTCTCGGTTTGTTAAAAGAGAACGATGATGAGAGCCATTCATTCAGTTACACCCTCCTCCCCCGCACGTATTGTAACTTATGTTAAGGGGCGAAGAGCGGTGACGGCTATTTGCATGAATATTACATGTTTCCTTAAAAATTTCAAAAACTGTATCTCTCTCTTCAAAATTTGAAGATAAAATTCACGATGAATAACCATTAAAATAATTCCTACTATTTTAATAGATTTTCTTACCAAAGTGCTACTAGTTAGTGAGAAATTGTGGACAGGCTGACTAATTGTGCTTTTTCTTCTTCAGAAAGAGGCACACTTTTTCCTGTTCTTATGTCCATTTGTACAAGTGTGCCACGACCTGTGAAGCAAACCTCATCTTTTTGATTTTTTGCTAAATAATGAATATCTAATGATGAATTGCCGACTTTTGCGATTTTTGTGTAGATGCGGAGCACATCATTAAAGAAGACCTGATTTATATAGTCACATTGTAAATCGGCGACTATTGGAATACTTTTCGCCTCATGCTCTGCTGCTAACGGCATTAAAACACCTAAATGGCGAAGGTATTCAATTCTTGCTTGTTCAAAATAAATAAAGCTCACTGTGTTATTCATATGCCCAAACATATCTGTCTCTGAAAAGCGTACACGCACTTCGGTATAAAAAGAAAAATCCTTTACCCATTCTTGAAAGTTTTTAATATAATTTGCTTTCATGTGAACACCATCCCTCTTGTTTATTTGCCAGATTTACTATATTTGATGAATATATCATGACAAATATTAAATGAATATAGATTCATTATAAAAGAAAATACTATATTATCCTAGATAAAAACATTCGGTGAAAACTATCCATATAAAAAACTCCCTTATACACAAAGTATAAGAGAGTTTAGGTTGTCCATTATTAGTCAACAAAGTGATCTGAACCAAAGAAGTTACGGAACATTTGCACTGTTGTTGCACGGTTTAATGAAGCGATGGATGTTGTTAAAGGAATACCTTTTGGACATGCAGCTACACAGTTTTGAGAGTTACCACAGTTCGCAAGACCACCATCACCCATAATCGCATTTAAGCGTTCATCCTTAATCATCGCACCGGTTGGGTGAGTGTTGAAAAGACGTACTTGTGATAATGGAGCTGGTCCGATGAATGAAGCTTTTTCAGACACGTTTGGACATGCTTCCATACAAACACCACAAGTCATACATTTTGATAATTCATAAGCCCATTGACGTTTACCTTCTGGCATACGAGGGCCTTCACCTAAATCATACGTACCATCAATTGGTACCCATGCTTTCACTTTTTTCAGGGCGTTGAACATACGTTCACGGTCAACTTGTAAGTCACGAATAACAGGGAATGTTTTCATTGGCTCAAGTTTAATCGGTTCAGTCAATTGGTCAACAAGTGTTGAACATGATTGACGTGGACGGCCGTTGATGACCATTGAACATGCACCACAAACTTCTTCTAAACAGTTCATATCCCATGCTACTGGTGTTGTTTTTTCACCATTTTCAGTAACAGGATTTTTTTGAATTTCCATTAAAATCGAAATTACGTTCATACCATGACGGTAAGGTACTTCGAATTTTTGCCAGTATCCATTACCGCTTGTAGTATCTTGACGTAAGATTTCCACTTTAACCATTCTTCCAGTATTAGCTGCGATCATAACTTTTAGTCTCCTTTCGCAGAGTAGTCACGTTTACGTGGTGGGATTAAAGAAACGTCGACTTCTTGGTATGTGATGATTGGATCACCTGTTGTAGGGTCAAACTTCGCCATTGTTGTTTTTAAGAATTTCTCATCATCACGGTTAGGGAAATCAGGTTTATAGTGTGCACCGCGAGATTCATCACGTAGTAACGCACCTTTTGTCATTACTTTCGCAAGGTATAACATATTTTTTAGCTGGCGTGTAAAGTGTGCGCCTTGGTTACTCCATTTTTGCGTATCATTGATGTTGATGTTTTCCCAACGTTGCAACATCTCATCAAGTTTTTGCAATGTTTCTTCAAGCTGATCATTGTAGCGTACTACTGTCATTGTAGCAGTCATCATTTCACCAAGCTCTTTATGCAGTAAGTAAGCGTTTTCTGTGCCATCCATTTTCATGATAGCATCCCATTTGCCTTGTTCTTCTTTGACACGAGCATCATAAAGCTCTTGTGGAAGATCTTCCGCATGCTTTTTAAGACCTTTTACATACTCTACAGCGTTTGGTCCTGCAACCATACCGCCATAGATAGCTGATAATAATGAGTTTGCACCAAGACGGTTCGCACCGTGTTGAGAGTAATCACACTCACCTGCTGCAAATAGACCAGGAATTTCAGTCATTTGATTGTAGTCAACCCATAAGCCACCCATTGAGTAGTGAACCGCTGGGAAAATTTTCATTGGTAATTTACGTGGGTCATCCCCAACAAATTTTTCATAAATCTCGATGATACCACCAAGTTTAACATCTAACTCATGCGGATCTTTATGAGAAAGATCTAGGTATACCATGTTTTCGCCATTGATACCAAGTTTTTGGTTAACACAAACGTCAAAAATTTCACGTGTTGCAATATCACGCGGTACTAAGTTACCATAAGCTGGATATTTCTCTTCTAAGAAATACCAAGGTTTACCATCTTTATATGTCCAAACGCGTCCACCCTCACCACGAGCAGATTCTGACATTAAACGGTTTTTATCGTCACCAGGAATCGCTGTAGGGTGAATCTGGATAAACTCCCCATTTGAATAAGACGCTCCTTGTTGATAAACAATAGAAGCAGCCGAACCTGTATTAATAACAGAGTTTGTTGTTTTACCAAAAATAATACCAGGACCACCAGTCGCCATAATAACAGCGTCTGCACGGAATGATTTAATTTCTTCTGTACGCATATCTTGCGCTACGATACCACGACAAACGCCGTCCTCGTCAATAATAACACCAAGGAATTCCCAGTGCTCATATTTATTCACTAAACCAGCTACTTCGTGGGAACGAACTTGCTCATCTAATGCATATAACAATTGTTGACCAGTCGTTGCACCTGAAAAGGCTGTACGGTGCATTAATGTCCCACCGAAACGACGGAAGTCAAGAAGACCCTCTGGTGTACGGTTAAACATAACCCCCATACGGTCCATTAAGTGAATAATGCCAGGAGCTGCATCACACATCCCCTTAACTGGTGGTTGGTTTGCTAAGAAGTCCCCACCATAAATTGTATCATCAAAGTGAATCCACGGAGAATCCCCTTCACCCTTTGTATTTACCGCACCATTAATTCCACCTTGCGCACAAACAGAGTGTGAGCGTTTTACAGGAACTAATGAGAATAAATCAACTTCAGTACCAACTTCAGCTGCTTTAATCGTTGCCATCAGACCGGCAAGACCACCGCCGACAACAATTATTTTGCTTTTCGCCATGATTATTTCTCACTCCTCTTAAAAAATTGCAATGATTGTGTGCTCTTCTACTCTAAGCTTCTATTCAATTATACGAATGCTAGAATAGCAGCCACACCAACTACACTTAGAATTACGAAAAGAATGTTTGTTACGTAAGTAGCAATCTTTTGAGACTGAGGAGATTGTGTAATACCCCAGCTTACTAGGAATGCCCATAAACCGTTTGTTAAGTGGAACGTTGCTGATAAAATACCAACAATATAGAAGCCAAGCATAAATGGATTAGCAACAATTTCTTCCATCATGTTAAAGTTAACATCCGTACCAAGCGCTTTTTGAATACGCGTTTGGAAGATATGCCATGCAATGAAAATCACTAGGAATACACCAGTGAAACGTTGTAAAGAGAACATCCAGTTACGGTATGTACTAAAACGCCCTGTGTTTGGTGTAGCTGTGAATGCAATATACACACCGTAGAATGCATGGAATAACAATGGAATATAAATTACAACCCATTCAATTAGCAACAGTAGTGAATGAGGAACTAACTCCATAACTCCCGTTGCATCATTGTAAGCCTGTTCACCGCCAACAGCAGTGAAGTTCAATGACAAGTGGAACACCAAGAACAAACCTACTGGAATGACTCCAAGTAAAGAATGTAAGCGGCGCCATAAAAACTCTCGATCTTTCGACAAGACTATTACCCCCCTTAGTACTTAAAATAGCACAACAAAAGAAGTCATCATTTTGTAAATGATACTTCATTGACTGTGTATTTCATCATGGTACAATATTATGACATGTTTATTGTACTCTCAAGAGCTACAAGCGTCAAGGTTGCTTGGCGTTTTTCATAGCGCTTATTAAGGAATTAATCTAGTACATAATGCGTTGTTTTTTCTCGAAAAATCTATTTTTACTTTATCACATTAAGTTTTAAGAAAATTCTAAGAAAGAAGGATATTCATGTTAAATACTCCATCTCCTACAATCTCATCATTTGGCTATGAAATTATTCGCGATCACGTTTTATCTTCTGTACTTGGGAAACATGAAGATGAGGTCCTTTATTGGGCTGGTAAGGATCTTGCACGTAAGTTTCCCTGTAAAACGCAAGGCGAGCTAATCGCATTTTTCGCAGATGCCTGTTGGGGTACATTAGAGCTAATCAAGGAATCAAAGGACGGGCGCATTTTCCACTTGACAAATGATCCTGAATTACTGCAAATTAAGCAGCGTAGCTTTAGACTAGAGGCAGGATTTATAGCTGAGCAAATCCAATTGGCAAATGGCTATCTAACAGAATGCTATGATGAAAAGCGTGAGAAACAGCAGTATATTATGTTTACAGTAAAATGGGATGTGAAGGAACGTATCATCCAAACAATTCCGACAGAGTAACGAAAAGAGGGTCTCTCAAATGCTTTTGAGAACACCCTCTTTTTTCTTGCAAGTTATTTTGGATCGTGCCTAGCACATAAAAATACGGTTTCTACTATTATTATATGTGAATCGCTTGTTCTAAATTAAATTCATTATGCAATGCATTTGCTGCCTGAATCATATCATCCTGTGGTACAACAACCGATACTTTGATTTCAGATGTGCTAACCATTTTGACAGGGATATTTTCACGACGTAAGCGATCAAACATCCGAGCAGCCACGCCAGGATTAGAGGCCATGCCTGAACCAATGATGGACACTTTAGCTAGTCCAATTTCAAAATCTGCAAAGCTAAAGCCTAGTGATAATTTGCTATCCTCTAAAACACGTAATGCTTCCGCAAACTCCTCTTTTAAAATGGAAAAGGACACAGTCGGTTTTAACCCATCGATAATGGCTTGTACAATAATATCCACATTGATACGATTTTCTGCAAGCACTGTAAATATATCCGCCAATGAAGCGTCAGAATAGGCATCATACCCAACTGTTAAACGAATAATATCGGATTCAAAGGCTACACCTCGTACAACTAAGTTTTTCTCCATCTCCACTTCCTCCTTCAATAAAGTACCAACTGATTCTCCTCTGCTAGCGCGTATAATCACCGGCATTTGAAATTTCTTGGCTAACTCCACAGCACGTGGATGAATAATATGTGACCCTAAATTGGCTAGCTCCAGCATTTCATCATAGGAAATTTCCTGCAGCTGTTGAGCCTTTGTCACATAACGAGGGTCTGCTGTATAAACACCATCAACATTGGTATAAATATCAACACGTTCTGCATCCAATGCTACAGCCAGCGCAACAGCGGCTGTTTCAGCGCCTCCCTTACCAAGCGTTGTTACATTATCCATATCGTCAATGCCCTGTTCTCCAGCCACGACTACAATATCACCCTGTGTAAAATGTTCCTCAATGCGGCTAGCATCCAAATAGTCAATACGTGCATGACTATACATACTATCTGTATGAATACCTGCTTGCCATCCCGTTAATGCCACCGCTCTATATCCAGCTTCCTGTAGTGCAATAGCCAATAAGGCACTTGATTGCTGTGAGCATGTTGACATAAGTACAGCCAGCTCTCGCTTTGATACTTCATCTGTTAAATGCTGAACCATTCTTTTCATCTCATTTGCAGATTGTCCCATACCAGCAACTACTACTACCACATCTAGCCCTCTATCCTTTTCTGCAATAGCCTTTTTAGCCATTTCTTGAATTTGTTCAGTGGAGGCTAAAACAGCCCCTCCAAATTTCATAACAATTCTAGCCATTTTTTATTCTCCTCTCTGTTCTCCAGCAAACTAAAAGCAGCCTCCACATAACGTGAAAGCTGCTAGTAACATGTACAATTAAGGTAATTTGTGCATGTGTGATAGCTCTCCGAAACGTTTAGAATCGACAGTCTTACATCTCTTAAATGCAAAACCAGTACAACAATGGAAACAACAATGCTGTACTTCGGCAAGCTCCCCTTTCACACAATATCCTTGGATTTGTTCATCCTCAATCGCGTTACTTTTGAACCTTGCACCTCTATCATCACTTTAATAGTGAAGTATTTAATTTTGTAGCCTTTGTATCCATAACCTTAGCATATGTTTATTCCGTTGACAATGATTGTTGCTGAAAATAGGCATAAATATTGCTTGCTAGATTAGCTGGCATCCCAGCCTCCTGTAAGGCAAGCTCACTGGCCTCCCGTATTTTTTTCACTGAACCAAAATGCTTTAACAGTTGTTGCTTCCGTTTTGGGCCTACACCCTCAATATGGTCAAGCACAGATTGAATAGCATGCTTCTCATGCTGTTGGCGCAGGAAAGTAATGGCAAAGCGATGCACCTCATCTTGAATACGCTGTAGCAAGTAAAAGCCATCGCTTGTACGCTTTAAGGCAATCACTTCTGGTGGATCGCCAAACAAGAGCTGTGATGTATTATGCTTATCATCCTTTGCTAAACCTGCAATTGGTATAACAAGCCCAAGCTCATCCTCTAATACTTCACGAGCCACTTCCATTTGCCCCTTCCCACCATCAATTAACACTAAATCTGGGAGCGGCAAGCCTTCCTTTAAAACACGTGTATAGCGACGACGTATTACCTCCTGCATTGCACCATAATCATCATGCTTGGCAGCTGTACGTGTTTTGTATTTACGATATTCCTTTTTAGCAGGCTTACCATCGACAAACACCACCATTGCAGAAACTGCATCGGTTCCATGCATATGGCTATTATCAAAGGCTTCAATCCGCAATGGCACAGAGATACCCATTGCTTCCCCAAGTGCCTCACAAGCACCAATTGTTCGTTCCTCCTGCCGTTCAATCAGTTGGAATTTTGCTGCTACTGCAATTTCAGCATTTTTGGTTGCAAGCTCAACAAGCTCCTTTTTTTGCCCGCGCTTTGGCGATAATACTTTGATCGCTAATAATTCTGTTAAAATAGCTGCATCAATCGCCTGTGGAATAAAAATTTCCTTTGGCTTAATATGCTCTGGCTTTTCATAAAAGCGTCCCACAAATGTTAAAAACTCTTCCTCTGCCTCTCGATAGATTGGGAAAATCGAAACATCACGTTCAATAAGCTTTCCTTGTCGCACAAAGAACACCTGAACACACATCCAGCCTTTCTCAACCGCGTAGCCAAAGATATCACGATTTGTTGTATCATTTGACACAATTTTTTGTTTTTGCATCACCGTTTCAATATGTGCTATTTGATCTCGGAACTCCTTTGCCCGTTCAAACTCTAAATTTTCAGCAGCCGTAAGCATTTTCGCTTCAAGCTCCTTTTTAACTGGCTCAACACCGCCATTTAAAAATTTCGTTATATCCTCAATCATCTCTTGGTACACTTGCTGCTCAATATCCTTAACACATGGTGCTAAACATTGGTTCATATGATAATATAAGCAAACTTTAGAAGGTAATTGCACACATTTTCGTAATGGATACAAGCGATCCAATAGCTTTTTCGTTTCATTTGCTGCATATGCATTGGGATAGGGACCAAAATATTTTGCCTTATCTTTTTTTACCTTACGCGTTGTTAGTAGACGAGGATATTTTTCATTAGTAATTTTTAAATAGGGATAGGTTTTATCATCTGTTAGCATCACATTGTACTTAGGGTCATGTAATTTAATAAGATTCAGCTCTAAAATAAGTGCTTCAATATTTGAAGATGTCACAATATACTCAAAATCTTCAATTTCGCCAACAAGCCTTTGTGTTTTTCCCTCATGTGTGCCTGTAAAATAAGAGCGCACACGATTTTTTAATATTTTCGCTTTCCCAACATAAATAATCGTTCCCTGCCGATCCTTCATCAAATAGCAGCCAGGCTGATCTGGTAAAATCTCAAGCTTACGTTTTATTAAATCATTCAATTGCCTGCCCCCCCCTCTATTCATAAAATGTCCTTTCTAAATAGACATATTTTCGCCATACCGAAGTCAATTTTCATTAGGAGTGACTCCACTTTACTTTCATCAATCTGTTTGTTGTTTACCTGTATTATAACGAAAAAAAGCCGAACACATCTATAGATGGTTCGACTTTTGTGAACTTCATTTATTACGCATGTTTTGCGATAAATGCTTCTAAAGCTTCTTTTGGTTGGAAGCCTACAGTTTTATCAACTAATTCACCATCTTTAAATAATAGTAAAGATGGGATCGACATGATTTGATACTGTGCTGCTGTTCCTTGGTTGTTGTCTACATCAACTTTTACAATTTTAGCGGCACTTCCTTCAGCATCCATTTCTTCAAGAACCGGCCCAATCATTTTACATGGTCCACACCAAGCAGCCCAAAAGTCTACTAACACTAAACCTTCTTTAATATCATCTTGGAACGTAGCGTCCGTTGCGTGTACAATTGCCATTTGAAATCCTCCTTAAACTTACTATGTTTGTAGTATAGCATGGATAAATTCACTTGAGCGAACAATCTGCCTAGAATGTATTTTTTCCCCTTTTACAGTTTTTTTGTCGTGATGTGTCAACTTTTAATAGCCATAAAAAAAGCTGAGGAATTAACTTCCCCAGCCTCTAACATTATGCATTTACTTTTAATGCTTTAAACTCTTCGATTAACAGTGGAACAACTTCAAATAAATCGCCTACAATACCATAGTCAGCTACTTTGAAAATGTTCGCCTCTGGGTCTTTATTAATGGCAACAATCACTTTAGAGTTAGACATACCAGCTAAATGCTGAATTGCTCCAGAAATACCTGCTGCAATATAAAGATCAGGTGTTACAACCTTACCTGTTTGGCCGATTTGTAGTGAATAGTCGCAATACTCAGCATCACATGCACCACGTGAGGCTCCAACTGCACCACCAAGTAAATCTGCAAGCTCTTTTAATGGTTCAAAGCCTTCCTCAGATTTCACGCCACGACCGCCAGCAACCACTACTTTCGCTTCTGATAAATCTACGCCTTCTGAAGATTTACGAACAACCTCTTTAATAATTGTGCGTAAATTTGTAATATCTACAGTGACAGCAGATACATCACCTGTTTTACCTTCCTCTTTTTCAAGTGCTGTAATATTATTTGGACGAATGGATGCTAAAATAACACCATCTTTTACTTTCACTTTTTCAAAGGCTTTACCAGAGTAAATTGGGCGAATAAAGACAATATCATCGCCCACACCTTCAATAGCTGTCACATCAGATACAAGACCTGCTTGTAATTTACTTGCAATTTTTGGTGATAAATCTTTACCATTTGCTGTATGGCCAAAGACAATTCCCTCAGGTTTTTCTTGCTCAATGATAGCTAACAATGCTTGACTATAGCCATCGGATGTATATTGTTTTAAATGAGGGTGCTCCACTGTAACAACACGATCTGCACCATATTCAAATAAAGGACCTGTTAAACCTGCTACAGCATCCCCTAGTAGGACTCCTATAACTTCTCCACCATCAGCGATTTGCTTTGCAGCTGCAATGGCTTCAAATGAAACATTACGTAAGCTTCCTTCTCGAACTTCACTTAATACTAATACTTTTTTTGACATAGCATATTCCCTCCGTTACCCTTTAAGATTCGATTGATATCATCAATTCATTACACGACTTTTGCTTCTGTATGAAGTAGATTCACTAGTTCTTTCACTTGTGCAGAAAGATCACCTTCAAGAATGCGTCCTGCTGCCTTTTGCGCTGGTAGGAAGATGTCTACTGTTTCAATCTTCACTTCTACATCATCTTCATCGATATCTAAATCATCTAACTCAAGCTCTGCAAGCGGTTTCTTTTTCGCTTTCATAATGCCTGGTAGAGATGGATAACGCGGCTCATTTAAACCTTGCTGAGCTGTTACTAAAAGTGGTAGAGATGTTTCAATTACCTCTGAATCTCCTTCAATATCACGTACAATTTTCGCAGTTGTACCATCAATTTCAAGATTTGTGATTGTTGTCACATAGTTAATGTCTAATAAGTCGGCAACACGTGGGCCAACTTGACCAGAACCACCATCAATTGCAACATTTCCTGTTAAAATTAAATCAGCATCTTTATCTTTTAAGTATTCTGCTAGAAGATAAGCAGCTGCGTTTTGATCTAATTCATCTAAATCATCTTCTGTATTAATCAATACAGCTTCATCTGCTCCCATAGCAAGTGCTGTACGCAGTTGCTTTTCTGCATCCTCACCGCCAATTGTCACAACCGTTACTTTACCACCCGCAGCGTCGCGTACTTGGATTGCTTCTTCGATGGCATATTCATCGTAAGGGTTGATAATGAATTCTGCCCCATCCTCTTGGATTTGACCACCTGACACAACGATTTTCTCTTCTGTATCAAACGTACGTTTAATTAATGCAAAAATATTCATATATCCATACCTCCTGGAACATTTTATAATTCTAAGTAAATTTATAAATATTATATATTATTAGCGTTAATAACATTGACCACATACTTAAACTATCGATATGTGGAAAATTATTTACCCGTAAACACTGGCTCCCGCTTCTCAATAAATGCTTGAATGCCCTCTTTGGCATCCTCTGTCACAAATACTGTGCCGAACGATTTCGCCTCTGCTTCAATTCCTTCATAAAATGATGCATGCTTTGCGTATTGCAACGTTTGAATGGCTGCTTTAAGTGCTACTGGGCTTTTCTTGGCAATTTTCTTAGCAATCTTTAATGTTTCATCTAGTAATGCCTCATCTGCAAAAGCACGATTCGCTAAGCCCCACTGCACAGCCTCAGTTCCAGAAATTGGTTCACTTGTAAACATCATTTCAGCTGCCTTTGCTACACCAACATAACGTGGTAAGCGTTGTGTGCCGCCAAAACCAGGAATAAGCCCTAATTGTAGTTCAGGTAAACCGAGTTTCGCTGATTCTGTCACAAAGCGCATATGACAGCTCATTGCTAATTCTAGCCCACCGCCTAGTGCTGCACCATGAATAGCGGCAATGACAGGCTTAGAGAATGATTCAACACGCTCGAATACTTGCTGACCATTGCTTGCTAGCTTTGTAAATTCTTCTCCAGAATTCACCTCAGTAAATTCTTTGATATCTGCACCAGCAGAGAAGAAACGGCCTTCACCATGAAGTACAAGAACTCTTACAGCGTCATCATTTTCTACAGCATCTAGTACATCATTTACTTCCGTAATAATTCCGCGAGATAATGCATTTGCTGGTGGGCGTGCAATTGTAATAATTGCTACTCCATCTTCCACTTTCCAACTTAGAAATTCCATTTCTCCACATCCTTTTAAGCTTTAATACCGTTCAAAATTAATGTCTGAACCTTTGGAACCAGTTCCATCAAATCATATCGATAGTCATTCATAACCCACGTTGTAATGGTTTCATCAATTGTGCCAAAAACCATTTGACGTGCCAAGCGTACATCCATCGTTTGGTTAAGCTCACCTGAAAGCATACCTTCGATTAAAATTTGATCCAGTAATTGTAAATATTCACGTAATACTGCATTGATTTTTAGTCGTAAGTCTTTATTCGATTGGCGAAGCTCTAACTGCGTGACAGTTGCTAGGTATCGATCTGTCGCTAGAACCTTAAAATGATTTTCAATCATTCGAGAAAGCTTGTCTTTCGACGAACTTCCATTTTCTATTATATCTTGTAATGACTCTACAAAAACAGCCATTTTTTCATTAAAGACAGAAATTAATATATCTTCTTTATTTTTAAAATATAAATAGATTGTTCCATCAGCCACCCCTGCCTGTTTGGCGATTTTCGATACTTGCGCCTGGTGATACCCATTTTCTGCAATAACGATGACAGCTGCATCAATAATTTGTTTATATTTTGGCTTATCTCGTTTCACTTTACTATCACCACCTAAAAAACATGCGCACGTCTCCATACAAAGTTGCAATTTATTTTTTAAAAGGACATAATTGAATGTGACGTGTAACCTAAAAAAATATGAAAATATGAATGGTCATTCATTCATATTTTCATATTATAATTTACAGCATTGCTTGTCAATACTTTATCAAGTATTTATTTAGCTTCTTTATTCGCTAATTTCGTTTTTTCCTCTTCCACTAAAGTACGGCGTAAAATTTTTCCTACAGCCGTTTTTGGTAGCTCGTCTCTAAATTCATAATAACGTGGAACTTTAAATGCCGCTAGATGTTGACGGCAATATTTATTTAATTCGTCTTCAGTAATCGAATATCCTTCTTTTAAGACAATATAGGCTTTTACGGTTTCTCCACGATATGGATCAGGGATACCTGCCACCACACATTCTTGAATTTCTTCTCGTTCATATAACACTTCCTCCACTTCACGTGGATAAATATTAAAGCCACCAGCGATAATTAGATCTTTCTTACGATCTACGACATAGAAAAAGCCCTGTTCATCCATATAGCCAAGATCACCTGTTAAAAACCACTCATCCACAAATGAAGCGGCCGTATCCTCTGGTCGATTCCAATAGCCCTTCATCACTTGTGGTCCTTTAACAGCAATTTCACCAACTTCTCCAACTGGCAGCTCCTCTGTATCGCCTGTACGTAAAATAATGGCATCCGTATTAGGCCATGGTAAGCCAATCGAACCGATTACCCGCTTCCCCCAAATTGGCGTAGCATGTGTAACAGGAGAGGTTTCTGTTAAACCATAGCCTTCTACTAACTTTCCACCTGTGATGGCTTCAAATTTCTCCTGTACCTCTATTGGTAGTGAAGCAGAGCCACTTAAACATGCCTTAATCGATGATAAATCATAATTTGCAATGTCTGGATGATTTAAAAGACCGATATATAATGTTGGCGCACCAGGGAACAGTGTAGGCTTTTGTTTATCGATTGTTTTCAATGCCGTTTCAGCATCGAACTTTGGCAAAAGCACCATTTTACTTTGAGTAAAAACAGATAATATCATCACAGTTGTCATCCCATAAACATGGAAGAATGGCAGTATGCCCATAATTGTTTCCTCGCCATGCACACATTTATACATCCATGCATCACACATGGTTGTATTGGCAATTAAATTTTTATGGGTCAGCATAACCCCTTTTGGGAAGCCAGTTGTGCCACCAGTATATTGCAGTAAAGCTACATCCTCCTCAAAATTAAACGCTGTGTGATCGATCATCTTTATTGGAGAAGAGCGCATTATTTCTGAGAACAGGTGATTTTGCCCGCTATGCTCCACCTTTACACTAAAGCCATACTGCTTTTTTTGAATAAATGGATACACTAAATTTTTTGGGAATGGTAAATAATCCTTAATGGCTGTCACAATAACATTTTCTAATGCCGTCTCTTTTATAATTTTCATCACGCGTGGATAGAGAATATCCATCACAAGAATAACCTTTGCTCCTGAATCAGCCATTTGATATTGTAATTCACGCTCCGTATACAGCGGATTTGTTTGTACAACGATAGCGCCTGCATACATAGCACCATAGTAAGCGATTACACCCTGTGGTGAGTTAGGCAACATAATCGCCACGCGATCCCCTTTTTCTACCCCTAGTGCTTGTAAATAGTTAGCGAATCTTAAAGCAGATTCATAAAGCTCTGTGTACGTCAACTCCCTCCCCATAAAATGAATCGCTACTTTTGATGGATTCTTTTTATAGGCACGTGTCAACAACTCTTGTACTGGAATTTCCTCAAATGTTAAAGACGATGGTACTTCTTCAGGATAATTTACTAGCCACGGTTTTGCTGTCATATGTCCTCTCCCCTTTGTCCCAAACTTTGTCAATTCTCTTTTTTATTATAATAAAAATGAACTATAGTTTCAAACATAAAATAGAAAATAAATGCATTTTCGATTAATTATTATGCTTTTTACAACATTAATAGAACTACGATTTATCGCAATTTGGTTAGCTACGCCTCATGAATACTGATTCATTATTCATTTTTTCAGATAAATGATTTCGTTCATATTTCTATATTTAAAAAATATTTTTTCTCAGGGACTTTTTGTTGAATGAAGAGAAATTTAATAGATGCTAGTAAGATTTTATGCTAACTTTAGTGAAAAAAATTCATGGCGTTTGTTTTGACCTTAGCATTCATTGGTTACCATGACAAAATAAAAGGGCTGTCAGAAAACAAAAATCTTTTCTGACAGCCTCCATTTTTATATGAAATAGTTACAAAAAACTCATTGTACCTGTAGCTACACTTTCGGTACAATAAATATTGCTTTTCTATCATGCCACTATCTCCAGCGCAAGGGGGATTGGCTTTTTAGACATCTTCTTCTCTAACTTAAATAGTCATCATATAATAAATACCGACTACTAAAAATGCAATACAGACAATGATTAGTACCTTTGCTAATTTTTCCATATCATATGACACTCCTATGCAATACTTGCTCCAATCACAAACGATAGACCAACTGAAATGGTAAAGGAAATAAAACCAACTGAACGATTATCATTCGCTATTTCTTGATCTACATTAAAACGCGGTGTCATAAATTCAAATAAGAAATATGCGACGATTAATAGTGTAAAGCCAAAAAGACCCCAGCCAATCATTTCACTTAATGTGCTGTGACGTGCAATGGAAAAACGGAAAATATTGCAAATTCCAAGTATTTTTCCACCTGTTGCAAGTGCTACAGCGACATTTCCATTTTTAATTTCTTCCCAATTTTTATATTTCGTAACGACTTCGAACAATGCCATTGAGACGACTAAACATAATACAACAACACTAAAATATCCTGCCGTTTCGATAATTGGATATCGCCAAAAGCTAGAATTCAGCATTTTCTCCGTCCCCTTTATCGCTTATTTCAATTCCACCACTGTGACGCCTAAGCCTCCCTCACCTGCTTCACCAAAGCGGAAGGATTTCACACGCTTATGCTTTTTCAAATAGCTTTGAATGCCTTGACGTAAGGCTCCTGTTCCCACACCATGAATAATGGACACACGACCATAGTTTGCGAGCAATGCATCATCAATATATTTTTCGGTTCTTAAGATAGCATCCTCATAACGCTCACCACGCAAATCTAATTCTAATTTTACATGGCTACTACGATTTTTCACACCAGCTGTTCGTACTACAGGCTCTTTTTCAGGCTTAATATACTCTAAATCACTATCGGAAATTTTCATTTTTAGAATGCCCATTTGGACAATCCATTCAGAGGTCGAGACTTTCTCTAACAGCGTCCCTCGCTGACCATAGCTTAACACCTTTACCTCGTCCCCGACAACTAAGTTTTGTGCACGTGCCTTCACTTGTGCTGCTTTTTTTAGCACTTTATTGTTATCTAGTGGTGTTGCTTCTTCCAAACGTTTACGTGCTTCGATCAGTTCATGCTCCTTGACAACTTGATCGGCATTTTTACGCATTTCACGAAGCTCAGCAATAATCGCTTCTGCTTCTCGTTTCGCTTCATCAACAATTTTACGCGCTTTGTCCTTTGCTTTCTTATCAAGCGCCTCTTTACGCTCCTCATAGGCTTGCAGCTTTTCTTGTAGCTCTTTCCGTAAAGACTCAGACTCTAGCAGCAATACATGTGAACGTTCGGCATCCTCTTCAGATTGGCGACGTGTTTCTTCCAATGAGGCAATCATGGATTCAACCTCATGACGATCTGTTCCTGTAAAGCTTTTTGCACGACCGATAATGGATTCCGGTAAACCGAGACGACTGGAGATTTCAAATGCATTTGAGCGCCCAGGTACTCCGATAAGTAGGCGGTAGGTCGGACTTAAAGTTTCAATATCAAACTCGACACTGGCATTCGCAACACCTGGTCGATTATAGCCATATGCCTTAAGCTCTGGGTAGTGAGTTGTAGCCATTACACGAGCACCTCGCCCATGTACTTCATCTAAGATTGAGATAGCTAAGGCTGCCCCTTCCTGTGGATCAGTACCTGCACCTAGCTCATCAAAAAGAACAAGTGATTCATGATCAAACTTTTGTAAAATATCTACAATATTAACCATATGAGACGAGAATGTAGAAAGTGATTGCTCAATTGATTGCTCATCCCCTATATCGGCAAACAATTGCTTAAATACAGCAAGCTTCGAGCCATCTAATGCTGGCACGGGTAATCCCGCTTGCGCCATTAATGTACACAAGCCAACTGTTTTTAATGTCACCGTTTTACCACCTGTATTTGGCCCTGTTATCACAACTGCTGTAATCTCTTTACCAAATTCAATATCATTTGGAACAGCTGACTCCATTGGTAGCAGTGGATGACGTGCACGGGCTAGTCGGATATAGCCATCCTGATTCATTTTAGGCATTGTACATTTATTGGCTTGTCCATATTTACCCTTTGCTAAAATAACATCGATATCCCCTAGAACTTTTACTAAGTTAAATAAATCTGATGCTACTTCCTGCACCATTGCACTTAATGCTAATAAAATACGCTCGATTTCTGCCTGCTCCTTCATTTTCAATCGATGAATTTCATTATTCGCTTGCACGACAGAATCTGGCTCGATAAATAAGGTTTGCCCAGATGAAGATTGGTCATGGACAATACCGCCATAATGGTGACGGTATTCTTGCTTTACAGGAATAACAAAGCGATCATTACGAATGGTCACAAGTGTATCAGAAAGCATTTTCGCTGCATTACTTCCACGAATTAGACTTTCCAGCTTAGAGCGGACTTTCCCTTCCTCAGCTCGCAAGGATTGACGAATGGAGCGCAATGTCTGACTCGCTGAATCCACGACCATACCATTGTCATCAATGCAGTGATTGATCTCATGCTGTAATCCTGTTAAGACAGGCATCGCTTCCTTTTTCATCGTAAAATGTGGAATGTCAATCGTCTCATCTGCCTCTAAATCTTCAATAAAATTGCGAAGAATCCTACTCGCTCGAATGGTGCTTGAAATTTCCATCAGTTCGATTGCTGCAAGCATGCCTCCAATTTGTGCACGCCTTGCCGAGGGACGCACATCAAAAATCCCCCCCATTGGCACATTCCCTTTTACGCGTAAAATGGCAAGTCCCTCGTCCATTTCCTCCAGTAATTGCACTACTTTATCAAAATCTGTTTGTGGCACAAGCTCCTCAATAGCGGATTTACCGATAGAGGAAGTACAGTATGTAGCCACCTGCTGACGTACTTTATCATATTCCAGTGTTTTCAATGCGCGTTCTGCAATCACTGAGAACACCTCCTCAACCTATTTATTTCGTCGTATGAACGCTTCAAACTGCTCACGTGTCCATGTATTAACAATCATATCTTTTGGCAGCCATGCTCGATTGGCATAGCGAACACCAATATCCATAAAGCGTAAATGCTCAATATCATGAGCATCTGTATTAATTGCTACAGGTACACCTGCTGCCAAAGCCATTTCTAAATGCGCTACACATAAATCGAGACGATATGGATTTGCATTTAATTCTAAAATTTTACCATGTTCCTTTGCCCAAGCAATTAACTGTGGCATATCAGGATTATAGCCATCACGCTCTGCAATAATTCGTCCCGTTGGATGGGCAATCATATGAACATACGGATTTTGCATCGCTGTTAGTAAACGTGCCATAATTTTATCCTGCGATTGTGTAAAGCTAGAATGAATCGAAGCAATAACAAAATCCAATTGCTGTAATACATCATCAGAAAAATCGAGAGAGCCATCTGGTAAAATATCCATCTCTGTCCCTTTAAATAAGCGAAAATCTGGGTGTGCTGCATTAAATGCTTCGATTTCCTCTCCTTGTTTTCTTAAACGCTCTGGCGTTAAACCATTTGCTACCTTTAAAAACTGAGAGTGGTCTGTAATCACACTATATTGATAGTCACGTGCCAGCAATGCCTCGCCCATTTCGGCCACAGAATAAGCACCATCTGACCATGTTGTATGCATATGCAAATCTGCCTTTATATCCTCCAACCGCACTAACTGTTGAATGGCTTCTGTCTTATCAAATTCCATTGTGCCTATGCGTAGGCTTGGTGGAATCCAAGGTAAATCAAAGTGTGCAAAAAACGCTGCTTCGTCTTGAAATGTTTGAATCGTTCCATCCGCTTGCTCTACGCCATACTCGCTAATTTTTTCGCCTCGTGCTTTTGCCAGTTGGCGCATACGTACATTATGCTCCTTTGAACCTGTAAAATGGTGCAAAGCCGTTGCATATTCATAATCCTTCACTAAACGAAAATCAACACTAACAGGCTCCTCTAAATCTAAAATCACTGAAATTTTGGTATCTCCTGCCGCTACAACCTCTTGAATAGCTAATGTGTGAAGCAGCTTTTCCCGTATTGCCTCAGCCGCTTCTGTTACTACGATAAAATCAATATCTTTACTCGTTTCAGCTGCCCTACGAAAGCTTCCAGCCACAGAGAAACGTTCCACTTCCTCCATACTACCTAGAAGTGCCTCTATTTGTAAAACCACAGGCTCTAACTGCCAAATCGGTAAACGTTCAGATCGATTGGCTAAATTGGCAAGCTCTTTTAAAATTTTTTCCTCTGTTTTGGCAGCAAAACCTGCTAATTCGCGGACTTTATGCGCTTCGCAAGCCTCTTTTAAGCTTTCTACAGAATCAATACCGAGCTCTTGATGGAGCTTAGCAATTTTTTTCCCTCCTAAGCCAGGCAATTTTAACAATGGCAGTAACCCTTTTGGCACAATTTCCTCTAATTCTTTAAGCAAACTAGATTCCCCCGTGCTCATTAAATCCTCAATAACAGCAGCCGTGCCCTTTCCAATCCCTTTCAGCTTTGTAACATCATCCATTTCACTTAATGAACGCTCATCCGCCTCAAGCGCTGCGGCTGCTTTGCGAAAGGCAGATATCTTAAAAGGATTTTCTCCCTGCAATTCCATATATAAAGCAATTTTCTCAAGTGTGCGAATAATCGTTTTTTTATTCATCAGTAAGTCCTCCTATCGTAAAAACACTTCCCTCCGTACAGAGAGAAGTGCATAGTTTTACTATTGCATATAAATATACCACCAATTTTGGAACATTTTTGTAATAATTGGCGTATGCTCCAAAATAAGACCACTTAACAATGACTTCGACATTAAATTTTGAATAAGTTCAATTGGCAATAAAGCACATACGTATAGCAAAATAAACATAATTAAATAGTTTTCAATAATACCAAGTAGTGCACCAAGCCAGCGATTCACTGTGTCTAGCACAGGTAAATAGGCAATAAAATCAAAAATAGATGCCACAATTTGTAAGGTGATTTTAACTGCAAAGAAAATAACAGCAAAGGCAATCACACGATAAAACGTGCCATCTAAATCCAGACTATCAATCATAACACCAAGATTACCTGATTCAGTGACACCTGGATATGGAACCCAAAATACAAATTTTTGTGCTAATGGCTTATAATAAATATACGCAACAATTAGTGCTACTATAAAGCTGACAATATGCATCATTTGCACAATAAAGCCGCGCTTTGCACCGACGCCAATACCAGCTAAAAGCACCACTAATATGATTAAATCTAACATTCTCTTCAACCCTTTAATTTTTTCAATTCTTCTTCTAGTTGCTCCATTCGTTCTTTTAATAGTAAATAATCGTGTACGGTATTTACGGCTGTCAGAACAGCAAGTTTTGTGCTATCAAGTGAGGGATTGTGTAAATTCATCTCGCGCATACGGTCATCAACAATCGAAGCGACCAGTCGCATATGGCCAATGGATTCTGAGCCGACCATTTTATATGTATGACCATAAATTTCCACAGAAATTTTATTCTTTTCTTGATTTTCCATAGTCCCACCCTCCTATAAATTCGATGCACTCACAATTTTTTAACAAATGAGCACCATCACACAAAAAAGCTATTTATTATCATACCATGAAAGGTATAAAATTGTGAACAATGAGGACAGAAAGGAACGATGAAATGTCAAATATTGTGCTTTCCATTTCAACAAATCTACAAAAAGAGGTAATGGCTTACTATGCAAGTTATTTTATCGAACGTAAAGCACCAGGTGTGATCTTTGCTGCAAAGTTACCAGATACAGCTATTACAATGTATAAATCAGGAAAATTAATGTTTCAAGGCGGAGGCGCTGAGCGAGAAGCAGCGCGGTGGGGGGTTATTGAAAAAACAACTACACAGCAAGCTTCTTCTATCGGAGCAAAGGGTGATACACTACCAGACCATTTCGCAACAATGTCCGTATTAGGCTCAGATGAAACAGGCACAGGTGATTATTTTGGTCCTGTGACAGTTGCTGCAGTCTATGTACCTTCATCTAAAATTGAATTAATCAATGAGCTTGGTGTCAAAGACTCCAAAATGCTGACGGATGATTATATGCGAAAAATTGCCCCAGATTTACGTGTAGCCTGTGTTCATAGTGTACTCGTCTTACGCAATGAGAAATATAATAACTTCCAGGCAAAAGGCTATTCACAGGGAAAAATAAAGGCAATGATGCACAATAAAGCTCTTCAAAATACACTCGTGAAGATGGCTCCTGAAAAGCCTGCGTTTATTTTAATTGACCAGTTTGCAGAGCGTGGTGTGTATTATAACTATTTAAAGAATGAACGAGAGCTTGTACAAGAAAATGTATACTTTTCTACTAAAGCCGAGCAATTACATGTAGCTGTAGCGACAGCGTCCATTTTAGCGCGTGCGGCATTTTTAAAGGAGATGGATCGTTTAAGTGAAATGGTAGGTTTTGAGTTAATGAAAGGAGCATCTAGCAAAGTAGATCAGCAAGCAGCTCGAATTTGGCGAAAGCAAGGCGAGGAAGTTCTACGCTCTATTACAAAGTGGCATTTTGCTAATACAGAAAAGGCACGAAAATTAAAATAGCAGACTGGTTTTGAGCGCTTGTTCTTTGGAATTGAGCGCTTTAGTCCATTTTTTGAGCGGTTTTCCTGCTGGATTGAGCGTATCGAGTAACTTTTTGAGCGCTTACAATAAAATTTGATATTTCCTTTGTTTTGTTGCCCCGGCTTTGTGATAAGCACTTGTTGTTAATAGCCGTTTAATGACATGACGATTGCTCAATTGCAAGAAGTGCTGGGCTTGTTTATTCGTAATATTTTTATCGATCAGCATTCCATAATCTTGCAAAGCTAATAAATGCGCCTTTTGATCTGAATGCAGACAACTAGCACAAATCCATTTTCTCCTTAACCATTGCATCTGCCCACATTGACATTTTGGGCAAAACACCCCAGTTCGAATAGCCTCTATC
This sequence comes from Lysinibacillus macroides, assembly GCF_001281525.1. Taxonomy (GTDB): domain Bacteria; phylum Bacillota; class Bacilli; order Bacillales_A; family Planococcaceae; genus Lysinibacillus; species Lysinibacillus macroides. Next base: position 808,945 of record NZ_LGCI01000010.1, read on the forward strand.
TCTATATCATAATAACGGCAAAGTGGGTATACTTCATATGATTGATGGTGCGCTACAAGGAATCTACTAATAGCATAAGCATCCATACTTTTTTCTTTTATGCACCGTTGTTGTAAAAAGCTTATTAGCTCTCTTGCTGTTAATACAGGGAAATACCCATCCTCATAATCAATCCGGGCATTATTAAAAGGAAAAACAATAATACCATTTACAGGAACTTTGATGTGATGTTAATTGAAAAACTTCTTTAAATTATAGACGTATTCCTCTAGCTGTACTTCAGGATGATGAAATATACGCCGCTCCCCTGTTTCTAGCGTTCGAATCATTTGACGCGGTCGATTTTTTAATTCCACATTTCCTCGAATATTTTTACATTCGACCAGAATTACCTCATATGGTGTTATAACGACAATATCTATCTGAAAAGAAAGTGGATATCGAAGCGTAATATTATGTAAAACATAAATTTTCATTACAAGAGACAATTTCTCAAGTTGTTTCATTATAAATTTTTCACCGTATTCCCCTGCCTCAGCCTGTAATAACTCTTTTGAAATTTGGTCAAATAGAGGGTGCTTTCGATCTAGCCTTTTTGCCAAGGCTCTTAGCCCCAATGTTAAGCTGGCTTCTTTATATGGTTTTATAATCATTCTATTACCTCCTTTTTTCATATGAATATAGCAAGGAAATATAGAGATGACTATAGAGCTTGTTAAACTATTTTTTTGAGTAACTATGCCACTCCAAATTTATAATTTATATAGACTTTTAAGCGATTTGACACTCTTTTTGGTCACTTTTCACCTTTTTTGAGCGGTTTGACTTCTTTTTTGATCACTTTCTATCCCTTTTGAGCGGTTCAGCCAGTTTTTGATCACTTCCCACTCTTTTTTGAGCGAAACACAAAAAAAGACTGCCTCGTAAGAGAGGGCACTGAAAAACTTACATTTTTTACGATGAATTAGTTTTTCAAACAAAAATAAGGCACCTTCCATTCGTTTTTGAATGGGAGGTGCCTTATTTCTTTCTTTTTTCCTACTCTTTTTCACTCAGTAGTTTGAGTATCCGTTTCAGATTGACCGCAAAGATCGTCGTGGCTCCTTGAATTTCCATGCCAAATAAACCCGCCGATTTTGCTGTTTTAAAGCCGTGTGGGTTCTTTAATTCACTATTTTTCGCTTCGATTTTATAGCGTTTGCTGGCAAGTGCTTTGAATTCGGCTGTTTCCTGGAATGCTGCTTGTTCTTGATGTGTATTGGATTGAATCGTTACACTATACGTTTTACTTTTCGCCCCTTCCTTATAACAGCCCTCTCGCATCGGGCAAACTTTACATTTTTCAATATCAAAATGAAACGTTAAACTTTGATTCAGGGTTTTCCTGCCCGTACGTCTTTTGTGAGTTGCCATGTGCCCCGCTGGACAAACAAACATACCCGCATCCTTGTTATAATCAAATTCAATTTTCCGTTGTCCGCTGCCATTTGTGATTACTGGATTTAACTTTGAAATTAACTGAAACTGCTCCGATTTTGCATACACTAAATTCTCTTTCCAGGAATAGGCGGCATCACCAATCACCGTGTCAATTTCCATGCCGGCAGTTCTACTTTTCTCTACCAACTCTTGTAAATAGTGCCCATCACTTTTTTCACCCGTTGTCACAACCGCTGCTGTAATAATCCGTTCATCACTCATCGCAATATGCGTTTTAAAACCAAAGAAAGAAGAATCTGCTGACTTATGGCCAACACGTGCATCCGCATCATTTGAATAGCTTAAATGATTCTCATAATCATCTATCACTTCTTTTAAAACATTTAATTTTTCTTTCACAGCCGGGATTTGTGCAACCTTTGATTGTGTTTCGACTGCTTCAACTACTTGACGACAGTAATTTAATTCTTCTGTGACTTCATTTGACGCAGGCTTCTCAGGGAATTTTCCGACCATGTTTTCGTCTAGTTGATACACGGCTTTCCGTACATTTTTGGATTTTTCCTGTAAAAATTCTTTGGGCGTTTTCTGGTTATATCGCGCTTTTGTATGGGTAGCGTCGACAATCACCATTTTACTAAGGAGTAGTCCTTTCTCTAAAGCAATTTCAACAGTTTTCTGAATCAGTAAATCTAATAAATTCATATCTTGAAGACGGAGTCGACGGAATTTTGTCAGGGAACTGGGGTCGATCACTTCCTCTTCTGGTGCCATATCTAAAAAATATTTAAAGGACATATCGAATTTTGAACGTTCGATAAGGTCGGCATCCGACAGGTCATGAATCGCTTTTAACAGTAAATATTTAAACATGCGAATCGGTGGAATCGCGTTACGGCCATTAACTAAACAGTATTTCGATTTTAGTTCGTCTAGAATAAATGAGAAATCCACAAGTTCATTGATTTGGCGAAGCATATTGTCCTTTGGAATAATTAAATCGTACAACGCCATGTACGGGCTTAAATTGAATGTTTCCTGTTTAGAAATCATGGTCGCACCACCTTTTATTAGTCCTTTAATTATACAGGAAATTTGTGAGATTATACGAGAAGAAAACCCTTCTAGTGATGAAAGTGGTCCCAGTTGATTGGAATGGAGGCGGCGACTTCTGCGGGAACAGCACGAGCGGAAGCACCCGGACTGAGCAAAGCGAGGGAGAAGGATGGAGCCGTGCCCGCGAAACGCGTCCGCCGCAATGGAAATCAACGGCATCGAAAGAAAAAGAGAGTACAGGAACGAATATTCGTTCCTGTACTCTCTCACTTGTGCCTGAGGGACTTTTTCAGTGCCCTCCTCGTAAGACAGTCTTTTTCCATAAAATTTAACGAACTTCAGTACCTTCAATTGTAGCAATAGCTTTTAATACTTTATTATGTGCAGCTACTACCTCTTCATCTGTTAAAGTGCGTTCTGGATCAAAGTATGTGAGCGAGAAGGCAACAGATTTTTTATCTGCCTCCATTTTCTCCCCTTCATAAACATCAAATACATGGATGTCCTGCAATAATTTCACACCTGCTGCACGAATAACACCGATGACTTCACCTGCCGTTGTTGCACGGTTCATAATTAAAGCGATATCACGGGACATAGCTGGGAAACGTGGTACTGGTGTGTATGCTAATGGGTCTACTTGTGTCGTTGCAGTAAATAGTGCGACTAAATTCATTTCCATCACATACGTATCTTTCACACCCCATGCTTTTTGTTCTGCTGGGTGTAAGCCACCAATAATACCGATTTGCTCACCATCCAATAAAATGCTAGCTGTGCGTCCTGGATGTAAGCCATCTACTTGTACTTTTTCAAATGTTATGCGTTCCTCTAAGCCAAGCTTAGCAATTACGCCTTCTACAATGCCTTTTAATACGAAGAAATCGACTGCCTTTTTCTCACCTTGCCAAGCATGGTCTAGCCATTTTCCTGATAGCACTGCTGCTACATGCTCTTCCTCATCTGGTTGGCCCTCGTCAGATTGACCAAGGAATACCGAGCCAATTTCATATAAGGCAACACCATCTGCCTGACGTGCTACATTATATGCAGCCGCTTCAATTAAATGGGGAATTAAGCTTTGACGCAATGTAGAACGCTCCTCACTCATCGGCATTAATAAACGCGTTACTGGCTTTGCTTTTAAGGCAAAGCGTTGTGACAATGCTTCAGATGTTAGTGAATAGGTTACAGCTTGATAAAGGCCAGCGCCCTCCATGAAACCACGAACTACACGACGATTCGCTTGATAGGGTGTTAAACTACCTACCTGCGTAGCACCCTCTGGTAATGTTAGTGGAATTTCATCATAGCCATAAAGACGAGCAATTTCCTCTACAATATCCTCTTCAATTTTAATATCCTGACGGCGTGTTGGCGCATCAATTATTAGCAAACCATTTGCGGCTTCAACACTAAATTTTAAGCGCTCTAAAATAGATAGCATATCCTCTAACGCAATTTTCATCCCTAGACGCTCATTAATAAAATCTGGGGAGACGACAACACGTGCGGGTGATTTATCTAATTCATCTACTACACATGTACCATCTAACACTTCTCCGCCAGCTAATTCAGCAAGTAATGCAGCAGCACGTTCAGCAGCAGCTAGGACACGGTTCGGGTCCACGCCTTTTTCAAAACGAGCGGATGCATCTGAGCGTAGGCCAATATGGCGAGACGTTTGACGTACTGTTAAACCGTCAAAATAAGCTGACTCAATAACGACTGTCGTTGTAGCATCAGTTACCTCTGAGTTGGCGCCACCCATCACACCAGCAATTGCTACTGGCTCTTTGCCGTTGGTAATCACTAGGTCGGAAGCTTTTAATGTACGTTCTTGAGCGTCCAATGTTGTAATTTTTTCACCTTCTGTTGCTTTTCGAACAACGATTTCACCTGTTGCTAGGCTATCATAGTCAAAGGCATGTAATGGTTGACCATATTCCATTAACACATAGTTCGTCACATCCACCACATTATTGTGTGGACGTACACCTGCTGCCATTAAACGATTTTGAAGCCACAGTGGGGATTCACCAATTTTTACGTTTTTTACAACTTTGGCAACATACATCGGATTTGCCTGTAAATCCTCCACACGAAGCTTTAGCAAGCCCTCTGCTTTTTCATTAGCAGTATGATATGAAATTTCTGGATATTTAACTTCCTCACTAAGAATAGCACCTACCTCATAGGCAACTCCTAGCATGGAAAGAGCGTCTGAACGATTGGGTGTTAAACCTAGCTCTAGCACTGTATCACGTAAGCCTAAAATAGCGAGGGCATCAGTGCCTACTTCTGCATCTGCTGGTAATACATAAATACCTTCTGCATATGCCTTCGGAACAAGCTTTCCTTCGATACCAAGCTCTTGTAAGGAACAAATCATACCATTTGATTCCTGTCCACGAAGCTTTGCTTTTTTAATTTTAATGCCACCTGGTAAATGTGCACCTGGACGAGCAACAATGACTTTTTGGCCAACATCTACATTAGGCGCACCGCAAATAATTTGTTGTTGCTCTGCTTCCCCAACATCGACTTGACAAATATTTAATTTATCCGCCTCTGGATGCTTCTCCTTGGCAACTACATAGCCCACAACCACTTTATCTATCGCATGAGCTCGTTTTATAACAGCATCTACTTCGATCCCAGAGCGTGTAATTTTTTCAGCTAATAGCTCGGGTGCTAAGTCCTGTGTATTGACATAATCTTTTAACCATTCTAATGATACTAACATGTTTTATCCTCCTTACGCCTCTGTTCGCTCGAATTGTGCTAAGAAACGAGTGTCATTTGTATAAAAATGACGAATATCGTCAACACCATATTTCAACATCGCAATACGTTCTGCACCGATGCCAAATGCGAAGCCAGAAACTTTCTTTGGATCATAGCCAGCCATTTCTAACACATTTGGATGAACCATACCTGAACCTAGAATTTCAATCCAGCCTGTGCCCTTACATACATTACAGCCTGCACCACCGCATTTGAAACAAGAAATATCCATTTCGACAGATGGCTCTGTAAATGGGAAGAAACTTGGGCGTAGTCGAATTTCACGATCTGCCCCGAACATTTTTTTAGCTAACGTGTCTAAAGTTCCTTTTAAATCACTCATACGAATATTTTCACCAATGACTAACCCCTCAATTTGCATAAATTGATGAGAGTGTGTTGCATCATCATTATCACGACGGAAAACTTTCCCTGGACAAATAATACGAATAGCTTCGCCTTTTTTTGCCTCCATTGTACGAGCCTGTACTGGTGAAGTATGTGTACGCAATAATATTTCCTCGGAAATATAGAATGAATCTTGCATATCACGAGCAGGGTGACCCTGTGGTAAATTTAGTGCCTCAAAATTATAATAGTCTTTCTCTACCTCAGGACCTTCTGCAATTTCATAGCCCATTCCAATAAATAAATCTTCAATTTCTTCAATTACACGTGTTAAGGGATGGCGATTTCCTACTTTAATTTCACGACCTGGTAAAGTGACATCAATCGACTCATTTGCTAATTTTTCAGCAATCATCGCTTCTTCCAGTACAACTGCCCTTGCTTCTAAAATAGCTGTAACATTTTCACGAACAGTGTTCACTAAAGCACCCATTTTGGGACGTTCTTCTGCTGATAATTTTCCCATTCCTTTTAGTAAATCAGTGATAGGTCCTTTTTTCCCTAAGTATGCAACACGTACTTCATTCAATTCTTTTAAGTTTGCTGCTGCTTCAATTTTCACAAGTGCTTCTTGCTCTAATTGTTTTAATTGCTCTTCCATGATAAAACCTCCTTAGAAAATACATGTCTGCTTTTTAAGCATAAAAAAACTCGCCCCCCTAAAAAAGGGACGAGGACATATTCGCGGTACCACCCTAGTTATTGTAAGACAACTATTCCTTACAATCACTTCATTCACATAACGACTTAAGAAAGCCGGCACACCTTTACAGCAACAAGCTGGTCCCGGTAGCTGCTCACAGGATGAATTCAAAACTGCATTGGTACGGCGTTGGCTCTCAATCTTCGGCTCTACGCTCCCTGTCGTCCATTCACAATCTTTACTACTTCCTGATCAAAGCATTTATTATTTAAAGTTAATTTTAGCTTAGATTATACATGAATAAACCGTAGCAAATCAAGAGACAACTGCCTGAAACCTGTTTTTATCTGTAAATTATTTCACAAAACCATATAAAACAATACCTGTTGCTACTGCTACATTTAAAGATTCAGCCTGTCCAAAAATAGGAATGATAATATTTTGATCCGTTATTGCTAATAATTGCGGATGTATGCCACTCCCTTCATTCCCCATAATAATAGCAAATGCACCTGTATGCTGAATATCACTATATGTAACCGCATCCTCATCTAAAGCTGTCCCAAATACAGGAACACCTTGACTCTGTAGCAAATCTATCCACTCTGCTAAATCGCCTCGTACAACAGGGATATGAAAATGTGAGCCTTGTGCAGCACGTAAAGTTTTAGGATTATAGACATCAGCACAGCCTTTTCCTAAAATCACAGCATCTAATCCTGCAGCATCGGCTGTACGAATCATTGTGCCAATATTACCTGGATCTTGAACAGCATCAATTAGTAGCACCTTGCGCCAAGTTGCCGTTGCTTCTTCCTCTAGGATCGGTTGCTTACATACCGCAAAAACGCCTTGAGAAGTTTCTGTTTCTGCAAATTCCTTTGCTACAGCCACTGACACCTCAATAATAGCGATATCATCAATTGGCCAGAGCATCGGTAAATCCACACCTTCACGCACAATAACTTGTAATACCTGTTCTTTATTTTTTAAGGCTTCTTCAACAAGGTGAAAGCCCTCCACTATAAATTCACCCGAGCGTTCACGTTCTTTTTTTGTCATCGCTAACTTTTTCCAATATTTCACTAACGCATTTTGCGTAGATTCGATTCTCTTCATCGCTGTCTCTTACCGCCTTTTTCCTCTATGTTGACCATTATTATACCTTAGGTAATAAGCATTTCATAGCTATATAAAAAACTGTCTATCATCAATAAGAGATGACCGTTTAAGCATTGTAATTACTAGGAATTTTTTACATACATTATTTCCTCTTTCAAAACCTCATTGATAATTTTACCCAACATAAAAAATTTATTTCAAAGCCATATTAAGATATACCAACAAGAAAGGAGCAAACACATATGGGAAGAGATAATAAGCAAGGTCAAAGTAATAATAAAGGCTCATTACCACAAACACCAAAAAATCAAAAGATTGCACCAAATAAGGTGAGCGAAGAGTTTTCCAAAGAGTTTATGGAGCTTATCCATTCTGTTACACAGCCCCAAGATAAGAAGAAAAAATAAAGTAAACCTTCAATCAGTAGGGGTGCTCCATCTCCACTGATTGAACATTTTACCAATCGGGTTTTTACAGGCTGTTTGATCCCCACTCAACTATTTCGTTTTCACTAACTATTTTGAAGTGGGGGTCTTGCAGCCTGTTAATATGAAATAAAGGGGTGTTACAGTTGGATTTTCAACGTGCACAGGAAATTGTCGCCTCATCATTAGAATATGAAGTAACCTATAATGGCGTTTCAGTATGGATCGATCAACTCCATAATGATGAAAAAACAGCCACTGTTCATCTTCGTCGCTCTTTAGAGGAGCGCTCTGAAGTGGCGATATCCGAACTAAAAGAAGAATATCTTGTCCACTAAATAACAAAAGAACCTGCTTTATTTTTCATAGAAAAAGCAGGTTCTGTTTATTGAATGTCCTAAATTGTAAAATCATCTGTATGCCTTAATCGTGTTAAAATTACTCTTACATGATCGTGCAAATCCGAAAACGTTTCCGAAATTTCTTTGGGAGAGATAGGCTTACTAAATAAATAACCTTGAATATAATCACAGCCGCCATCACTAAGAAAGGCAAGCTGTTCTACCTCTTCAATTCCCTCTGCCACAACCTTTAAGCGTAAATGCTTAGCCATCGAAATAATCATGGATACAAGCGCCTCATCATTTGGATTAAGCGGAACATTTCTGACAAATGTACGGTCAATCTTTAGACAATCAATTGGAAAATCTTTTAAATAGGAAAGAGAAGAATAACCTGTGCCAAAATCATCCACAGCAATTTGAATACCGAGTGCCTTTAATTCATGGAGTAGCTGTGTCATTTGGTCAATATTCATTGTCATACTTTCTGTAATTTCCAGCTGTAAAAATTCTGGCTGTAATTTTGTGCGTACTAATATAGCTTCCACCATTTCCACTAAATCCTGTTGAAATAATTGTCCAAGTGATAAATTCACGGCTACCTTAAATGGCGGTAACCCCTCTTGCTCCCATATTTTTGCTTGCTTGCAGGCTGTTTCTAATATCCATTCACCGAGCGGAATAATAAGGCCACTTTCTTCAGCAATGGGAATAAATAATTCAGGTGAGACAAAACCACGCATTGGATGATGCCAGCGTACCAATGCTTCAACGGATTCAATTGAGCCTGTTTTTAAATTAACCTGTGGCTGATAAACTAAATGAAATTCATGATTTTCTAATGCTTTATGTAAATCTTGCTCTAGCAGAATACGATCTGCAATGCCCTTTGACATATAAGGCTTATAAAACAACAGTCTTTGAGGTATTTGCCTTGCCTCCTGCATCGCTAACTGGGCATGCATTAATAGCTCTTCGCCTGTCCATTTACCCTCATATAAGGCAATTCCTATGTTTAGATTACCATTTAAAGGGAACAATTGTACTTGTACAGGGTCTTTCATCATGCTTTTTAAATTTAAGCAAAATTGTAATAGCTCCTCAATATTTTTGACCTCTTTTACATAAATCACAAACTGTTCCTCGCGTAATTTTGTCGCAAAATAATGCGGTGGCACAATCGCTTGAATACGCTCCGCTACTAGCTTCATCATTTTATTGGAGTTGCTGATGCCGATAGAAGAACGAATCGCTGCAAAACGATCAATTTCAATCGCAATAGCCGCCTTTTGCAAGCTGTTTATCTGTAAATGATCCTTTAATGTTTTGAGCAATAAATGTTCGTTGGGTAGCAATGTAATATCATCATGATAGGCCTGAAATCGTAGCTCCTGCTGTGATTGCTCAAGGTCCTTTTTAATTTTTAATAATTGCTGAAATGGTTTTTCAACAGTTGTATAATAAATCGCCTTTAAGAAAAAGTAGAATGCTAAAAATTGATAAATAAGTGCTGAAAAATCACATATCGTATTTTTATCCTGACTAATCATAAAAAAAATATCACTAACAATGAGCGAGGCTGCCGCACTGATAAGCCACATTGAACGTTTCGGTACTTTTTTGAAGTACTTACCCACAATAACAATAGTGATAACTTGAAAAATAATAGAAAGAAGATGGACCACTGTATCAATACCAGCTATCCCTTGCTCTGTTATTGTGTTGGCAGCTAGATAAGCTAGAAAAATACTGATAATCGTGAAGAGTAAAGAACTACCATATGTCAGCCACCGAAATTTCAATGCTAATCGTTTTCTAGGATATAAAATAATAAATAAAAAACCAAATGAGACGTATAAACGTGTTAAAATATGTAAAGGCTCATCCATAAAGCTCCATCCAGTTAAATGATGTTGGCTAAAAACTAAGTTGACTAATTCCAGCAAAGCAATTACAAAAAATAAATTCCCTATGTATAAAGTTTGATTTGATAATAGGTGTGTAAATACTAAATAGGATTGTATGGCAATCGCCATAGTAAAGACGATAATTAATACTTGAAGTATTAATTTTAAATTTTGATAAATATCGATTTGAAAAACCCCATAAATGTGATTGCTAAAGCTCAATAGCGGTATAACCAGTAATATTGATAGTATCATATACCAAACTTCTTTTTTCTTTAGTTGCTTAAACAATTTTTCCAATCCAAACCCTCCATACAGTATGCCCAAAAATTCACTAGGAAATTTTAACTATCTATATCGAATAAAAACATAAGAATTGTATTTATCTTTGACTTCTTACAAATCATAACATTTTCATTGGAACTTGCATGCTGTTTTACAAAGTATGCTAATATTCATTTTTTTTCAATATTAGCATACTTTTGGCCATTTATTGCGTTATTCTATGATAAAAACCTGTTTTTGCAGCTTTTTTACAATTCTTGCCCGTCTTTTGGTAACAGCATTGATAGATAGGCCTAGTTCTTCGGCTATCTCTCGATGGCTGTATCCTTCTATATAATAAAGGAGCAGGATACTTCTTTCTACCTGCTTTAAAGAAGACAACAAACTTTCTAACATAATAACATGTTTTTGATTATCTCCCTCGTTCTGCTCCTCATATATATAATTCAATATGTCATCATCAACGATTGTTACCCTCACTGTGTAATTTTTTTCCCTTGAAAGCTCCTTTAAAATTTCCCCTTTTACTGTTGCATAAATATAAGCAGAGAATTGTCCTTTGGATGGATCTGTTTTTTGCCATGCCTGCCATACGGCTATAGAGGCAATATGACGATAGTCATCAAAATCTTTGTAGATGCGAAGCTGTGACAAAATAGAGGTAATCATCGGTTGTACCGCCTCTAATACTTCCTCAAATGATTGTGCAGCTAACAGCTTTTGCTTGTTTTGAATAGACATGCTCATCTTCCTACCAACTGTGCACAGTCCATTATTCCTAGGTATACTTATCTTAGACCTGAATAGTTCTGGCAGTCGAATCAGCGTTTTCATTTTTATATAGTAGGAGTCTTTATAAATTTCTTGTAATATTTATGCATAATAACAGCTTATTTATAAAAAAACAGGCAATTTTCTTTGGTGCTTCATACATATTTTAACGATGGTTGGACAAATTACTAACAAGGAGGCGAATATCAATGAATTTTCAAATAAGAGATGCAATTACAGCGAATGTACATGGTCAATCAGCAGCCGAATTTAAGGATATTGTAGAGGACGCGATTAGCCGTGGAGAAGAACATTTATTGCCAGGACTTGGCGTATTTTTTGAAAAATGGTGGCAGCAATCAAGTACATCTGAACAAGAGGCATTTGTTCAAAAATTAGAAAAAGCTTTTGCACACTAATTTTTTATAATGAATGCATTCCCTTTCCAATAAATGCATGATAAAGTTTTAGTTATCAGAAAATTTGGAGGGATGGGCATGACAGTTGCAGTAGAATTCATTGTAAATCAACTTAAACAAGTTTTATTAGAAGAACAAGTGTCAACAAACGAAACCGTACGACAGTTACATGGGAAAGACGAATCTCATCATGCGTTAAGCTTGCCTGATATTGTTGTCTTTCCTCGTTCCACAGCAGATGTTAGCGCCATTTTAAAAATTGCGCATGTGGAACGTGTACCTGTCGTGCCTTTTGGCGTTGGCTCAAGCTTAGAGGGAAATGCTATTCCGATTGCACATGGTATTTCCATTGATTTCTCTGAAATGAATGCCATTTTAGAAATTCGACCAGATGACCTTCTTGTAAAGGTGCAGCCTGGTGTCACACGCTCACAATTAAATAAAGAATTAAAAAAGCATGGTCTGCAATTCACAGTAGACCCAGGTGCTGATGCAACACTTGGTGGAATGGCAGCAACCAATGCTAGCGGAACTACTGCAGTACGCTATGGTGTAATGCGAGATCAAGTGCGTGATTTAGAGGTTGTGCTATCAGACGGCTCTGTTATTCACACAGGGAATTTAGCCGCGAAATCTTCCTCTGGCTATCATTTAAACGGCTTATTTGTTGGATCAGAAGGAACACTTGGCTGTTTTACAGAATTAACATTACAAGTTTATGGCATACCTGAATTTGTTACAGCAGGGCGTGCTATTTTTGGCACAGTTGCTGATGCGGTTAGTGCTGTCACTGCACTATTACAGGCAGGCATTGCGATAGGTCGTGTAGAGCTGGTTGATGAGGACTCCATTCAACAGGCAAATATTTACAATGAAACAGCTTTTGCTGAAAAACCAACACTATTTTTAGAATTTCACGGCAATGAGGCAGGTATGCAAGAAGATATTGCATTTACGGAGGCAATTTTTGAGGACTTTAACTGCCTATCTGTGGAATTTGAACAGGATAATGCTGCACGCAATAAGCTTTGGGAGGCACGTCATTCATTGGCCTATGCCTATATCCATGCTTATCCTGGTAAAAAGCTGATGTCAACGGATGTTTGTGTCCCTATTTCAAAGCTTGCAGAGACCATTTCATATGCACGTGAACAGCTTGATATAGCTGAACTTGCAGGTGGCATTGTTGGTCATGTCGGGGATGGTAATTTCCATGCGCTTTTAATGCTCAATCCAAATGATCCACAAGAACAAGCAAAAGCAGATCACTTTAATGAGCAGATCGTTCAATACGCTTTACTGCGAGGCGGCACATGCACAGGAGAGCATGGGGTTGGGATTGGTAAAATGAAATATCAATCGACTGAGCATGGTGCAGCATTGGCCGCCATGAAAAGTATAAAGACAGCGCTAGATCCCTATAACATTATGAATCCAGGAAAAATTTTTACATGAGAAGTAACACCAACCCGCTGATTGCTGAAGTATTCGGCGGGTTCTACTGTAATTGATCCTAAAAAAGCAACCCAGCGTCTCCCAGGTTGCTTTGCTATGTAACGATGCAGCCATCCATCTTCTTGATAACAAACATCGTGCGTGGTTTACAGCCCTCTGTCTGTGCACCACTTATATAATGATTCGCAGGGACACCCTCTGTTGCCCAAGCGAACTTTATTGATTGTATTTTAAGCTAAAATGGAAGCAAGTACAGCCTTCTGTGCATGTAGTCGATTTTCAGCTTGCTCAAATATATAGGAATTAGGTCCATCAATGACAGATGTTGCCACTTCTTCTTCACGATGCGCTGGTAAACAATGCAGGAACATATAATCTGGTTTAGCATGTGCCACAAGCTCATCGTTAATTTGATAGCCTGCAAAGTCTTGTAAACGTTTTGCTGTTTCCTCTTCTTGCCCCATCGATGTCCACACATCCGCATAAATAACATCTGCATTTAGCACTGCCTCTACAGGATCATGTGTTTCAAGAATTGTGCTACCATTTGCCGCAGCAATTGCCTGTGCTTTTGCCATGACCTCTGCATCACATTCATAGCCTGCTGGTGTTGCCACCGCTACATGCATGCCAACGTGGGCAGAAGCAACGACTAATGAGTGTGCTACATTATTGCCATCTCCTACATAGGCAATTTTAAGTCCTTTTAAATCCCCTTTGTTTTCTGCAATGGTTTCTAAATCCGCTAATGCCTGACAGGGGTGATAAATATCTGTTAAGCCATTAATGACAGGAATAGCTGCATGTTCCGCAAGCTCTTTGACCATCGCATGAGAGTTGGCACGAATCATAATGCCATCTAAATAGCCTGATAAAACATGGGCCGTATCATAAATTGATTCACCACGACCAATTTGTAAATCACGTGCATGCATAAACATGCCTTTTCCACCTAATTGATTCATACCTACTTCAAAGGAAATACGTGTACGAGTGGAATGTTTTTCAAAAATCATGCCCAATGTTTTACCCTCTAGCAATCTTGGACATTTTCCCTCTTTTGTAATAATTTTAAGTTGTGTTGCTAGTTCAACTAATTGCTGAACCTCTTGACTTGTGTAGTCTAGCAAAGTTAGTAAGTCTTTCCCCTTTAGACTGGATACTAACTTTAACTGTACTTCTTCGAGTAATTTCATCGCCTTCGCTCCTTGCTTTCGTTGCTGTTGAATTTAGTATAGCATGCATAAATATAAAATCAACTGAATTTTTATAATTTTATTTTAATTATTATTTATTTCGCCTGAAATGTGACAAAAATTCGTCACGCAGAATATTTATGCATTATCATTGTTTTTTAATGATTCTTCATTTCAAAAACTAACGATATTATTTCTTGAAAAGCGTAAAAGAGATACCTCCGTTTTAAGGCATCTCTTTACTAGTCGTGACATAACTAATAACACTTATTAGCAGTGTTTTCCTGACAGCTCTGTTCTATCTCTTTATAATAATCCTGCTTCTTTTCATGTGGGAAAAGGTTACTTCCCGAAAACTCTTTTAAATGAAAGGCATTTGTCGTGACATTCTTTCACTTTCATTCTCTCTTTTACAATATATATTTGGTAGACGATACTTAATTGTTACTCTTGTTTCTACATACTGCATATTTACCTTCGTTAGCAATAAGCTTTTGGTGGGTTTCTTCCTCAACAATTTGACCCTGATCCACAGCTAGAATATGATCTGCTTTTTTAATAATAGAAAGTTTATGGGCAATCACCACCACTGTTTTTTCTTTTTCAAAAGGTTTTTAATCGCTTCTTTTACAGCTAACCAACGACCATAACCAGTACATTCCTGTAACAAACATAATAATTGCCAATAATATTCCTAAAATAAGTATTGGTCCAAATTTCGGTACTTTTGCTAGCATTAATAAATATATAGGGCCTGTTAATAATGCTGCACCAGCTGGCATTAAAAAAGTCAATACAGAATTAGGCGCAAAGAAAGCTGAGCTAATCATCATAAATATAAAAAAGAGTGCTGAGAAAATACCGACTGTTATTAAATCTTTCATCATAAGCTTTTTATGTTGCATTGTTTGTACATACATATTCATATCATTTTCCCCTTCTATTGTCATTTTAGCTATAATTAGTATACCTATATTGATAATGATTATCATTATCTATTATAATAATAACAGCACATAAAAAAATACCAACACTTGGTTTACGTCTAATCAAGGAAAGGGAAAGTAAATGACTTTACAACATTTTAAACCTCTATTATTAAATAATGGTTTTTCACAACATGACCAAAAGAGCAAATATAACTCCATTTACAATTGATCCAGGTTTGTGTAAAGGATATTATTGGATATATCATGTTAAAGAAATGTTTTCGATCCTTATTCGTGATTTTTATTTTTTTGAGGATCATCAATTAGATTTAGCCATACCTGAACTTCTTACAGTTACATACTATGAATCCATTTCAGGAGAGGAGCTTAATCCTTGTCAATCATTAAAGCCTAGCTATATCAGAAGCTATTGGGAAAAAGGTGAAAAACATGTGAATCCACGCCAAGCATTAACAACGTTAAAAGCTACAACAACTTTTTCAGGGATGGGCATTCTTCTTCGACAAATAGCAGCTTACCGTGGTTCTGATCTAACTTCCGCCTTTTTGTATGAGGGAAAAGTGTATGAAGCTTAGCTTTAATTATCCAACGAGCCCTCTACGATAAAACGTGCCATTGTTCACAAATTGCTAAAGAAGATATAGCATGTGGCCGCTCATATCGAAAATTACTATGCTCTTCAACTAACATTAGATCATTAAACAAAAATTTCCTGTATAGGAGCTACAAAATTAAAAAAACTATTTAAAGAAGTGCATCATTGTACGATTACTGAATACATCCAAAAACAGCGCATTCATCAGGCTGAGAAATTACTCGCTCATACAGAGCTTCCAATTAATGAAATTACTCGAAAAGTAGGTTATCAGAGCGCAGGAAGATTTTCAGAACTATTTAAACGATACGCAGACCTAACACCTAAAGAATATAGACAGCAACTATTGAAAAGCTAAACCAATAGGAGGCTAACCATTATCATAAAACTAGCTATTCTTTCAATTACAGATGTACACTTTGACATATACCATTCAAAACTTACAGCGTTTATTTCCAATGATAAAAAAAATAAACTACAACGATTTCACTTTAAAGAGGATTATAAGCGAGGGCTATTAGGAGATATATTAGCTCGGTATTTAATTTCTACACATTTTAATATAGCTCCCTCTGCTATTAGTTTTGCTAATAATTCGTACGGCAAACCTTTTGTTAAACATTTGCCCTCTGTCTTTTTTAATGTTTCTCATTCAGGAAATTATGTTTTTTGTGGGGTCAGTAATACAGAAATTGGTGTGGATATTGAAAAGCATCATTTAATGGATCTCGATCTTGCTCAGCATATTTTTTCCCCTGAGGAGTATAAACAGCTCGTCCTATTGACTGGCAGGGAGCAAGCAGATTACTTTTTTAAACTTTGGACATTAAAGGAGGCATATATAAAATACTTAGGCATGGGCTTATCTATGTCACTACAATCCTTCTTTTTTACAATACATGATGGTAGTATTCAATTACACACAAACCAACAAGATACGCTCTATTTTTTATCAACCCATCTTCAAAAGCACTATTCATTAGCTTGCTGTGCTAATGAGCCTATTGAAGCCAATGCTATTGAACAGGTTTCTTTACAGACGATTGTATCCTTTTTCAGCAATTGGAAAGCATGAACGAAATAGAAGCAACACTTTTTGGTCATAAAACCACCCTCAAACCTTTTTCGTTTGAGGGTTATGGTTGTGAGAACGACATACTCTTTGCAATTATAACATCATGTATTCAAATTAAATTACCAACTGCTACGATTCTGAATTTCATCTGTTTTAGAATCAATGTTTCTCGCAAATTCTTTTATTTTTTGTACAGAATTATCAACTTGGTGCTTCGTTGTTTGAATGCGATTTGCTAAACCAATCAATTGCGAAGGTTCCGGTGGATTTGGCTGATTTGCCAACATCAATAATTCTTGTTGAATACCTTCGTAATTAATACCAGCATTTGTAATCATATCACAAGCTAAAGTGATTTGAGAAGCCGTGTGGTCTACTGAATCAGCAATTCGCTGATTGCTATTCCAATTCATTCGACCTCCACCCATATATGAATTCATCTGTCGCTCCCCCTACCCTTGTAACCTATCTGTTAACTCGTCAATCTCAGTAATTTTCTTGTTAACATTGTCAGTAAAAGAATCAATTTCATCTGTTAATTTATCAACGTCTTTTACATTGCGCTGAACTTCAGCTAGGTTATTTAAAGCATTTTGGACTTTTCCAGTAATCCCCATAGCTACGCTGTCTAACATTGCCTTTACATGAGGTGGCGCATCTTGACCAACCTGTGCTAGCAACATATCGACTTGTGGTTGAATTTCAGTTAATGTAGTTTGTGCGTTAATTAATTCGCGCGAACAAGAATTCAACTCATTGTCTATTTTGTCCGAAGAACGGTCAATGTTTGCTTGAATATCCTTAATTTCACCTAACACCTTGTCTATTTTGTTGCCAACTTCTCTTGCGGTTGATTTACTAATTATCATAATGGCTAGCGCCTCCCAGAAAAAAGTAGTTTATTCTTATATAGATTACCAAAAAACCTTGCTTCTTCCTAGCACTATTCTCCATTTATTAAAACAAATTTACAGCTTTGGTTAATCATATAAAAAGCCTCCTAACAACTTAGTTAGAAGGCTGGATAATGGTATTTTCAATGAGGATTCTTTCCACTACACTAATCAAATATAATTTTATTCACCGCATCACGGTCTAATTTTTTAATGACTTCTACCATTAATTTAACGGCATTATCATAATCATCACGATGTAGGATACCTGCATGTGAATGGATGTAGCGTGTTGCAATACCTATTGATAGCGCTGGTACACCATTTGCTGTTAGATGAATGGAGCCAGCATCTGTACCGCCACCAGCCATCGCTTCGAATTGATAGGGAATATTGTGCTCATCTGCTACATCTAAGACGAATTCACGTAAGCCACGGTGCGATACCATAGATGCATCATATACAACGATTTGTGGGCCTGCTCCCATCTTACTTGTTGATTCTTTTGCGGTCACACCTGGCGTATCTCCTGCTACACCTACATCAACAGCAAATCCAATATCTGGTTGAATTTTATATGTCGCTGTTTTCGCACCACGAAGCCCTACCTCTTCCTGCACATTCCCTACAGAATAAAGAATATTAGGGTGCTTTTCATTTTGTAACGCTTTCATAACATCAATCGCAATTGCACAACCAATACGGTTATCCCAAGCTTTCGCTAATAGATACTTATCATTTTTCATAACATTAAACTCAAAGTATGGTGTTACCATATCGCCAGGACGTACGCCCCACTCAAGTACTTCATCTTTAGAAGCAGCACCAATGTCGATAAACATATCTTTAATGTCTACTACCTTATTACGTACATCAGCAGGTAAAATATGAGGTGGCTTTGAACCAATAACCCCAATCACTTCATCGCCCTTACGTGTAGTAATCGTTACACGCTGTGCAAGCATAACTTGGCTCCACCAGCCACCTACCGTTTGGAATTTGATAAAGCCTTTGTCATCGATTTGTGTAACCATGAAACCTACTTCATCTAAATGTCCTGCTACAACAATTTTAGGACCGTTTTCATCGCCAACCTTTTTAGCAATGACACTACCTAAGTTATCTGTTTCTATCGTGTCTGCATATGGGGCAAGATATTTTTTCATAACCTCGCGCGGTGCACGTTCATTTCCTGCAATACCATTCGCATCTGTTAAATCTTTAAACATTTGTAAAGTTGAATCTAGTTGTGTCATCCTTTTGCCTCCTACTTCTTGTATCTCGTTTATTATACTTCGTTTACCGAAATATTCCTAGCTTAAGCGTCTGAAAATTGGCGTTTTTCTCCGTTCAATAGCCTGAACGCTGGCGCTGATAATTTTCTTTATTTTTTTCCATATACGCACTTACAACATCATCAAAAGTAAAATCAAGGTTGTATGCAAGCAATCCATAGTATTGCCAAATTGTTGCATATCGATCCTCCAAAGGCTGCTCCATAAAGCATAAAATAGCTTTATGTGTTTGTAAAAATAGCTCAGTTAAATTTCTTTTCTCTGCTACTATCGGCCATTTTTCGATGGATGTATAGCCCTTCAATAAACCCAGTGACAAAATAAAATGAATGGAATCTACATATTCTTCTAAAATGACAGCACGTGCTGATGGCCCCTTGGTACTCCAAAATTTAAAGCAACGTGTTTCATTTGCAAGCTCAGCTAGCTCTACTAGTAATGCTAAACCCTTTTCTTGAAATACATCATGTTGAATGTTTTGTGTTTGCTCAATAAAATGATCGAGCTCTTTTTGCATGTTAAACAATTGTTGTAAATTCATTTTTTTCTCCTACATTTCTAAAAAATAATTAAATAAAATGAAACTATTTGTCCCCATCAATCGTATAGGAAGGAATAACCTTTCTTCAAGGGGGAAATTTAAAATGTTGCCATTACTTATTCGACTTGCTGTAATAGCACTTATTATTTATGTATTCTACAAAGCGATTCGTTATATAACCGATCCTAAACGTAAACTTGATGAAGCCTATGAAAAAGGCCAATACTATTTTTATGATGATGTAAAAAATGTCCGAAAAAATTTCTTTATTTCCTACAAGGGTGCTCTTTTCGAGGGAGAAAAATACCTAGGTACAACAGAGGATGCCTTTGAGGTTGTTACAATTTTCGTTGGCGCTCGTGATGCTGCAACATTGCATGGTCTTACAAAAAGCGATTTCCAATATTTACAGCAAGAAATTTTAATGAACTACCCAAATGCCAAAATTAATTGGAAGCAACCTATTGAACAGCTTATGCGCAACACATCCTCATAATGAGGATGTGTTGCTTTTATTATTCCCACAATTGTACAACACAAAAAATTTGAATCGCTGCTAGCAATGGAAAGCCGAATGCAAAGCTGTTGTGGCGTGTTTTATGGCGAAATAAATACATACCAAGTACACCGCCAACAGCGCCTCCTGCTATCGCAAGAATAAACAATGTGCGCTCTGCAATACGCCATTCTTTATTTTTCGCTCTTGATTTATCCATGCCCATTAAAATAAGCAGGACAATCGATACAATGCTTACATAAGCTAATAATGCTTGCCCCATACCCGACTCCTTTATGAAAAAACATCGTACTACTAATCTAACATAAAAAAGACTGACGGAAAAATCCATCAGCCTTTTTGACACCTAGCTTCTGCTTTTGGTGCGAAAATTACTTAGCGACTGCTTTTTTAGCAGCATCTGCTAATTGAGTGAATGCTGCAGCATCTGTTACAGCAAGGTCAGCTAGCATTTTACGGTTTACTTCGATACCTGCAACTTTTAAACCGTGCATTAAACGGCTGTAAGAAAGACCGTTCATACGAGCAGCTGCGTTGATACGAGTGATCCATAATTTACGGAAATCACGTTTTTTCTGACGACGGTCACGGTATGCATATTGACCTGATTTCATTACTGCTTGGTTAGCAACTTTATATAATGTATGTTTAGAACCAAAGTAACCTTTAGCTAATTTTAATACTTTTTTACGACGTTTGCGCGTCACTGTTCCGCCTTTTACGCGTGGCATATGAATTACCTCCTGCTTTTCATTAAAAAATGAATGTTAGTATTTTATAGTCAATTATTTCATGTAAACAAGTAAAGATTTAATGCGTTTGAAGTCACCAGATGAAACGATGTTTGCTTTACGTAGGTGACGTTTTTGTTTCGTAGATTTGTTTGCGAATAAGTGGCTTCCGTAAGCACGGTCGTATTTTAATTTACCTGAGCCTGTTTTTTTGAAACGTTTCGCAGCTCCACGGTGAGTTTTCATTTTTGGCATGTCGAATTCCTCCTAAACTGTTCGTCTAATATTATTTCTCGTTCTTTGGTTGAAGAACTAAGAACATGCTTCGGCCTTCCATCTTCGGTTTTTGTTCTACCGTTGATACTTCAGCACAAGCTTCAGCAAAGCGATCTAACACACGTTGACCAATCTCTTTATGTGTAATCGCACGACCTTTGAAACGTAGGCTACATTTTACTTTATCGCCCTTTTCAAGGAATTTAATCGCATTACGTAACTTCGTTTGGAAATCATGCTCATCGATTGTTGGGCTCAGACGAACCTCTTTCATTACGATGACCTTTTGATTTTTACGAATTTCACGGTCTTTCTTTTGCTGTTCGAATTTAAATTTACCATAGTCCATGATACGAGCGACTGGCGGCTTGGCTTGAGGGGCCACAAGGACAAGATCCAAGTTTACACGAGCGGCGATTTCTAGCGCTTCATTACGTGTCTTTACACCAAGCTGGTCACCATTGTGATCGATTAATCGAAGTTCACGTGCGCGAATGCCTTCGTTTACATACATGTCTTTGCTAATAGTAATCCACCTCCAAGAATTGTCGCGAATACATGGTTTGGGCAAAGTCTTGCCCGGTTGAACGGTACATCCTCTTGTCATGTCCATAAAAAAAGGACGGACATTTTTGAAGATGTCCGCCCGCTATATGTGCATGCGCAAGTCTACGCAAAACAATTCAACGTGTCATACCTGTTCACAGCCTTGAAAGCGTTGTATCAGGTGAGAAGCGGGCAGCCTCTACTTCAACCACAAACTTTGTATTCATTAACCTTAACTATATTAGCATGTATAAAATAAGCTGTCAAATATTTATTTCGCTTATCGCAAGTAGTCTAGTCTAACTATTGGTCATTTATACAGAAAACCTTACTTCAAATTGGTAAAGCAAGGTTTTCATGCTAGGTATTATTTTGTACTTTCCGCTTTAATATTTGCTAAAAACGCCTCAAAGCCGACTGTTTCAGAATCCTTTGAGCCATAGCGACGAACGTTGACGCCATTTACCTCTACTTCTTTATCACCGATGACAAGCATATATGGGATTTTCTTCATTTGTGCTTCACGGATTTTATAGCCAAGCTTTTCTTCACGATCATCCATCTCCACACGTAGGCCTGCCGCTGTTAATTGCTCTTCGATTTGTTTTGCATAGTCGAAGTGTGCCTCATTCGATACGGGAATCACTTCTACTTGAACAGGTGCTAGCCATGTTGGGAATGCGCCTTTGTATTCTTCAATTAAGAAGGCTACAAAACGTTCCATTGTCGATACAACCCCACGGTGAATAACAACTGGACGATGTGGCTTACCATCTTCACCAACATAAGTGAGGTCAAAGCGTTCAGGTAATAAGAAATCAAGTTGAATTGTTGATAATGTTTCCTCTTTACCAATCGCTGTTTTTACTTGAACATCCAGTTTAGGGCCATAGAACGCCGCCTCACCTTCCGCTTCAAAGTAATCTAAGCCAAGCTCATCCATTGCTTCTTTTAGCATGCTTTGTGCCTTTTCCCACATAGCATCATCGTCGAAGTATTTTTCAGTATCTGCTGGATCGCGATAAGATAGACGGAATGAATAATCCTGTAAGTCGAAATCTTTATAAACTTCTAAGATTAACTGCACGACTTTTTGGAACTCTTCTTTAATTTGGTCTGGGCGAACAAAAATATGTGCATCGTTTAATGTCATCCCACGTACACGTTGTAAGCCTGAAACAGCACCTGACATTTCATAACGGTGCATTGTACCAAGCTCTGCAATACGTAATGGTAGGTTACGATAAGAATGCATGCCATTTTTATACACCATCATATGGTGAGGACAGTTCATTGGGCGCATAATTAATGTTTCATTGTCCATTTCCATTGGTGGGAAAATAGAATCTTGGTAATGATCCCAGTGACCAGAAGTTTGGTAAAGCTCCTTTGAACCTAATACTGGTGTATACACATGCTTATAGCCAAGTGATAGTTCTTTATCAACAATATAGCGCTCAATGACACGACGAATTGTTGCACCATTTGGTAACCAAAGTGGTAAACCTTGACCGACCTTTTGAGATGTTGTGAACAGGTCTAATTCTTTCCCAATTTTACGGTGATCACGCTCTTTAGCTTCTTCTAGCATTTGCAGGTGATGCTTTAATTCCTCTTTTTTGAAGAACGCTGTACCATAAATACGTTGTAGCATTTTGTTATCAGAGTTCCCTCTCCAGTAAGCACCCGCTAATGATAAAAGCTTGAATTCACGAAGTTTACCAGTAGATGGTACGTGGATACCACGGCAAAGATCGAAAAACTCCCCTTGATAATAAATGGATACTTGCTCATCTGCTGGGATGGCTTCCAGTAATTCTAATTTATATTCATCATCAATTTCTTGATAGATTGCCTGCGCTTCTGCACGGCTTACATTTTTGCGTTCAATTTCAAGGTTTTCCGCAATGATTTTTTTCATTTCTTTTTCAATAGCTGGCAGGTCTTCAGCAGTGATTGGTGTTGGTGAGTCAATATCATAGTAGAAACCACCTTCAATCACTGGACCAATGCCAAGTTTTGCGTCTGGGAATAGACGTTTAACTGCTTGTGCTGTTAAATGTGCTGTTGAGTGACGTAAAATCTCAAGTGCTTCCTCATCATCCTGCGTAATAATCGCAATTGTTGCATCCTCTTCAATTGGTGTTTTTAAATCCACTAACACACCATTAATTTTACCTGCATAGGCCTTTTTACGTAATCCAGGGCTGATGGATAAGGCGACGTCATCCGTTGATGTGCCTTTTGCAAATTCCTTTACAGCGCCATCTGGGAAAGTTAATTTAATATTCTCTGACATATTTTTGACACTCCTTCGTTTTTGGTAAAAGACAGTATGCTTGATGGAAAATGAAACCGATTGAGCGAAGACTCTACCTTTTTGAGCGATTCTCCCCTCGTATTGAGCGGAGGCTCCACTTTTTTGAGCGATTCTCCCCCCGTATTGAGCGAACTCTCCACCAAATTGAGCGGATTCATCACTTTTTTGAGCGAACTCCCCCTCCACTCAAATAAAAAAGCTCCGTCCCTCACGAAAGGGACGAAGCGTATGCTCGTGGTTCCACCCTTCTTCCTTCCGACCATACAGTCAGACGAAGCTCAAGGCTAGCTAACGGGCTAGGGACCGGCGAAAGATTATCCCTTTCGCTGCTCAGTAGGTAGTAAATTTAGTGCTCACACTAGGAAGCTTTCAGCCGATGACTTCCCTCTCTTATAAGCTGATACACAGAATTCATGTCCTCATCAACGCATATTGATATTAAGTATATGAGCCAGTATACGCTCGATTGGCGAAAAATGCAACTTATAGTCGACGATTTTTCCCTCGCATTTCAATTGGCACCGTCAGGGCTTTAATACGCTCCATAATTCGGCCTGCCTTAACGATCTCAACTCCGCCTTTTTGTGACTGTGCTAAATGATGCTCTAACTCCTCATAATTAAAATTAGAGGTAATAAATGTTGGCAATTGCTCTGCCATACGATAATGGAAAATTGTTCCTAAAACCTCATCTCGCGTCCAAGCCGTCATCGTTTCCGCCCCAAGATCATCCAACATTAAAACAGGTGCTTTTTTCACATAATCTATTTTCTCATTCAATGTATTATCGCCAATAGCATTTTTTATTTCTCGTAAAAATTCTGGCACAAACACAACAACAGAACGAATATTAAGAGATGCTAATTCATTGGCAAGTGCACCTAGCACAAAAGATTTCCCTACCCCAAATTTACCATATAAGTAAAAACCCTTTGATGGTAACTGGCCCATCTCTTTTGTTGTTTTAACAAATTGGGCTGCTTTTTGTGCGATCATCACACGTGATTCATCATCAATACTTAAATCTTGAATGGTTGCTTGCAATACATCTTTTGGCATGTGCATACTGGCAATCATATTCGCAACATCTCGGCGCTCTTCTTCTCTTATCTTTTGTTCACAACGCACATAGTCCATTTCAATGGTATGTCGTACTACCCTTAATGTAGGAAGGAAGCCTTTTAAATAATTTGTACAATGTTCCGTATTGTCACAGCCACAGCACTCAGTGGATTGACTAATATATTCATCTAACTTGGGCAGGTTTCGTTCAATATTGTCATAATTTAGTTCCTGTGCATGCTGCGCTAAAAATGCCTGCACACGTGGATGCTCTAAAATTTCACGTCGTCGTGCTTGGTATCGTTCTTGAAATGACGGTACATTAATCGCTCTTTTTAATGGTCCATTAATGGGTTCGATTGTTACTCACCTACTTTATTATTCGCTTTTTCCTAGCATTTCTAATATTTTTTGTCGCTCTTTTTCAAAATCTATCGTGCTAGCAGTAGCTTCCTCTTGTTTGTCATTCCGTTTATAGAACCATTCAGGCACTTTTTCTTCACGTTGATGCCCTGAACGTCCCTTGGTCTGCTGACTCGTTTTACTCGTTGTTTGTGGCTTGTTTTTCCAAGCCATATATTTATCATGTTCTTGACGTGCAAGCTCCATTGCTTCTTTAGCTGTTTGAATATTTTTTCGTACCCAATGATCGGCAATTGTTTCCACATATTTTTTCGGAAGCTTCATATCGGTTGTCAGCATCACATACTCCAACAACGCATTCACTACCCCAATTGGCATTCCATGCTGCACAATTAAGCTCTCAGCTAGCTGAACGGAGGTTTGTAGAGGCTCTTTGCCATTATTAATATCACGCAACACTTGTACAGGAGCAGTTGTTTCTAAATAATGCTGTAGCTCCTGCTCCTTCGACATTTGTCTTGTTTCCTCTAACGGTACGGACTCTGTTACTTTTGCTAATTTTGGCGGCTCCTTGGAAACGTTCAATTTATAAAAATCTGATGCAGCCTTGCGCAGGCGTTCCTGTGAAATACCTCCATCACCATCTACCGCTTGGATGACAATCTTTTGCATATCAAGCGCGGTTAAATGATACAAAAATGCTAGCTTTGCAATGGCTTCTCGAATTTCAAATGTAAGTGATCTAGCACGCACCATTTGCTTTGATAAACCCGCCTGTAGCAACTCAAAGTCAAATTGCTCCAAATAAAAAGGATATACCTTTTGCTGTTTATCCTCTTGATTTATATCCGTTTGTAAATCTGAGGGCATATTGGCATGAACAGGCTTATAAACATCCATAAAGGCACGTGATACATCCTTAAATGTCTTATCTTTTGCTGACGCTATAAAACGTTGACGTAAGTTGCGATAAGCCTGCTCTCCAATTTTACTGAATAAAAACATCGATAATAATGGGTCTTTCATAAAGCTATCTGCATCTAACGGGCGCTGTAGCTCATATAGAAAACTTCGCTCCCCTGTATTTTCTTTTTTCCATGTACGCAGTAAACCAATTGCCTCCAATGCAATACGAGCCTCAAACACTTTACCAATTGGCAGCCCTAATACATTCATTAAATAATAATGCGTCATTTGCTGCTTTGGCTTTTGCTCTGCCTCTGCCCACAATGTTAAATAAAGGCTGATTGGCTCTGAGCCTGTTAATGGTTGATAAAATAGTGTCACTAATTGACGTTCTTGTGTAGAAAATGCATGAGGTAGACGAATATCGAAAGGATCGCCAGGCTGCAATTCCTTATATAAATGCATCAACGTCCTTCATCCTCTCTGTTTGCTATGATTGCTGATCCGTTTGACGTTGAATAATGTCCTTTATTTCCTCAATAAAGACATTGATATCTTTAAACTGACGGTAAACAGATGCAAAGCGTACATAGGCTACTTCATCTATTTTAGCTAAGCGGTCCATGACCATCTCACCGACATCCTCCGAGCGTACTTCCGAATTTCCAATGCGGCGAAGATCTTTTTCAATGGATAGCACAAGCTCCTCTAATACATCAAGTGCCACTGGACGCTTTTCACAAGCACGAATAAGCCCACGAAGTACCTTCTCACGGCTAAATTCTTCTCGTGAACCTTCCTTTTTCACAACGACTAATGGTGTTTCTTCAATTTTTTCAAACGTTGTAAAACGAAAGCCACATGACTCACATTCACGACGTCTACGAATTTCTTTATTATCATCTACTGGCCTCGAATCCACAACACGCGTTCCGTTAAATCGGCAAGATGGACATCTCATATCATTACTCTCCTGATTGACAACAATTTAATATTTCTATTATAACAAATTTCCCACATATAAGAAAAGTGCATTAGCATTCGTGAACTCATGATAAGCCTTAAGTATTTAAAGCACAAGAAATATTGTCCAATCAAAAAACACATTGAAACCATTTAGATTTCAATGTGTTATACACAATTATGCGTTTACTGTTTCTAATGCATTCGCTACTTTTTTCACAAGGTCCACAACGCGTGCAGAGTAACCCCACTCGTTATCATACCAAGCAAGTACTTTTACCTTGCGATTACCTAATACCATTGTAGAAAGTCCATCAACTGTTGAAGAATAAGTCGTTGTATTATAATCAGCAGATACTAATGGTTCAACAGAGAAATTTAAAATCCCCTTCATTGGCCCTTCTGTTGCTGCTTTTACAAACGCTGCATTAACAGCATCAACTGTGACATCTGTATTTAAATCCACTACAAGGTCCACTAAAGAGACATTTGCGGTTGGAACACGAAGTGCCATACCATGAATTTTCCCCTCTAACTCAGGTAGTACCAATTTTAATGCTTTCGCAGCACCTGTTGATGTTGGAATAATGGATTGAGCGCAACCACGTGCACGTCGTAAATCTTTATGTGGGTTGTCTAAGTTCTTTTGATCATTTGTATAGGCATGAACCGTTGTCATTAATCCATTATCAATGCCAAATGTGTCATTTAATACTTTTGCTACTGGCGCTAAGCAGTTTGTTGTACAAGAAGCGTTAGAAATCACATCATGTTTCGCAATATCAAGTTGCTCATCATTAACCCCTAACACAACCGTTACGTCCTCATTTTTACCAGGTGCTGTTAAGATTACTTTTTTTGCTCCTGCTTCTAAGTGCATAGCTGCTTTGTCACGTTCATTAAATTTACCAGTAGCCTCAATAACGATATCCACGCCCATCGCAGCCCACGGTAATTTTAATGGGTCACGCTCACTAATAATTTGTACACGTTTACCATTTACAATTATAGCATCGCCTGCTGGTTCAATCGTACCCGCAAAAGTTCCATGATTTGTGTCATACTTAATCAAATGTGCTAACGTTTCAGCTGAGTAGCTTGCGTTAATCGCAACGATATTTAAGTCTTGTTGTACGATCGCTTGTCGGAAAACCATACGCCCGATACGTCCGAAACCGTTAATAGCAATTGATACTGTCATTTATAAATCCTCCTGTGGATGCATATTCATAATAATTATATACTTTATAGTGATTAGTATAACACAATTTTAAAAAAGATGAACATTAATATGCTTAATATTTAAAGTTCTTATTTTCTGAAAAATTACTTTTCACTTTCGTGCCTTTTTATGAATGGATAGGAGTCAAAAAATGTTTGGCTTGATTGAAGATGAAAGGAAAAACATTGGAACAATTTCTATAAGATTTTTAAAGATCGATTCATGTTAAAAATAAAAAACTAAGAATCCATTTTGAAAAAAATAGAGCAGCATGGATTCTTAGCTATTCGTTTTAAAAGTGGATTTGATCTTTCTACATGCACTGCTGTTTTTACTCCTGTATTCACCCCCTTATCGATAATTAGCTTTTTACAAAAATCACCCAGCAATATCTCGCCTAGTATAGCCAATAAAGCCAATTACAGATAAGACAATAGTAAATAGTGTTAAAACGATCAGCACCATAAAATTCGTGGCATCTACCGGGATATGCGGGATATAGTCAAAAACAGATAAGCTATTCATCCATGTGGGGAAGCCAAGTAAATCGCCAAGATAGACAACAAGAAAACAATAGACCACATACAGCCAAATAGCCCCTGTATATTTTGGCACGATTCCTATCAAACCTATAACAAGACCAATTACTGCCCATATCGCTGGTAAATAAACATAAGCCGAAGCAAAAGTTGTACCAAATGATAGTGTCTCCTCCATCACTGCTTCACCTACCGACCATAACCCTAAAGCAACAAGTGATTGCATAATAAAGCTGACAACAACTGCTAGGAGAAAATGACTGCCTAGTACACAAGTTCGTGATCGCGCACGAGTATAATAGTTTTCTGTGAGATTCTTTGTTTCTTCCCCTTTTACTGTTAATACCACCATCACTGCTGGAACTACGCTTATTAATGACATAATTGCCATTAGCAATGTCATAAATTGCTCCGTCATCGTATAATCTGATTCTACGTCTATAAATGCTTGCATAAGCTCCATATCCGCAAAGTATAACTCTAAATCTCCTAAAATCGCCCCAAAAGAGCTACTTAAAATAAACAGCCCAATCATCCATGCAATTAGATTCGTACGCTGTAACCTTAGAGCAAGGCCCAATGGTGTTTGCAAAAATGGAGAAGCGTATGCTTTACCTTTTCTTGCCGCTATAAATCCAGAGCCTAAATCTCGAATAGCATGTAAATAAAAAGCCATGGCTCCAAACACAATAGCAGCTCCGAATGTGATAACAACTGGCCACCAAATATTAGCTGCGAAAACGCCAGACCTAACGAGCCAGCCAAGGGGCGATACCCATGATAGTACCTCACTACTTACATCACCAATTGCTCGAATCAAATAGGCTATAATCAAAACCATAAAAGAAAACATAGTCGTTCCTCTTAAGGTTTCTGTCAGTTGAGCAAAAATGGCTGTGATGGCAGCAAAGAGAAGTCCTATTGCACCTAAAATGGAGCCATATAATAAAGAGCCTGCTACATCCACACCATCTATTTGAAGAGAGGCTAGGCCAAGCCCTATTAAAATAGCTAGTACTATATTTATTAGGACACTAACAATCATTACTGCACTCACATAGGACAAGCGGCCAACAGAAAGGGCACGAATCATTTCAATACGACCATTTTCTTCATCCCCACGTGTAGCCCGCCCTACAAGTAAAATATTCATGATTGCTACTGCTATTGCTGTAAAGAGCAACATTTCATTAGCAAATATGGCACCGTTAGAATGTAAATAATCCTCCATTTTATAACCTGGCCCAAGCATCGCCACCATAGCTGGATTTTCCATTGTGAGTGAAACAGCTTGCCTCGACTTTTCATCTTTATAAATACTTGAATAGGCCGTGGCAACAGACAAGGTGATACCGATTAAACTAATTAGCCAAATTAGCATCTTAAATCGTTGTTGTCTAGCAATGAACACTGTTAATTTATTCGTTCCTTTAAAATACCTTGCCACCATTATAACGACCCCTCTGCCTTAGAGTGAGAATGCTCTTCTTCTCTATAGTGACGCATAAATAAATCTTCTAACGTTGGTGGGGCACTTTCTAATTTCAAAATACCAAACTTCGCTATATACCGAATCACTGTATCCATTTCCTCTGTATCCACTTGGAAGGTGAGTTCAGAACCTTTTTCCTCTAAATGATGAATCCCTTTTAGTTTGTTTAAAGAAGTGAAAGGTTCTCTCGTTTTAATGGTTAAATGAGTACGAGTTAAGTGACGTAATTCATCCAATGTGCCGGTTTCAATGATCTGACCTTGTCGAATAATCCCCACACGATCACATAATTTTTCTACCTCTGATAAAATATGGCTGGATAGCAGGACACTCTTACCCGATCTTTTTGCATCCAGTACACATTCCTGAAAGATATTTTCCATCAACGGATCTAGTCCCGATGTCGGTTCATCTAAAATATAAAGATCTGCATCTGATGCAAAGGCAGCTATTAAAGCAACCTTTTGTCTATTCCCTTTCGAATACGTCCTGCTTTTCTTCGTTGGATCAAAATTGAATTTCTCTATTAGTTCCTCTCTTTTAGCTTGATTTGTGCTGCCATTCATGTTCATAAAAAGATCTATCACTTCCCCACCCGTTAAATTTGGCCACAGATTAACATCACCAGGCACATAGGCAATACGTTTATGAATGTCCACTGCATCTGCCCAGACATCTTTATTAAAGATCCTAGCCTCTCCTTGTGTTGCCTTTAACATCCCCAGTAATATGCGAATGGTTGTTGATTTCCCCGCCCCATTTGGACCAATAAAACCATAAACCTCCCCTTCATTCACTGCTAAATTCACACCCTCTAATGCCGTATACTTTCCAAACCTTTTCGTTAAATTGATTGTTTCTAAAATAGGCATATTTCACCCACCCCTTTAATTATGAAATATTTTAATCTTTATAGTTCATAATATATAAAAGCTATTCTCTTCGCAACAGTTTATGAACTATTTCCATTGTTTTATTACATAACTTTCATTAAACTAATGAATGAGGTGAATGAAATGGATGGTTTTGAAAAACGCAGAGATCAAAAGAAAAAAAATATATTAAAGGCAGCTTTAACCTTATTCATGGAATATGGAATACACAAGGTTGCCATTGCAGAGATAGCTAAAAAGGCAAGTGTCTCTCAAGTCACCATCTATAATTACTTTGACAGTAAAGATAATCTAGTTCGTTTCGTTTTTAAATTTTATGTCGATCAAGTATGGAAGGAACAAAAAGAACTCCTCGAAAGGAACCTTCCGTTTAATGAGAAAATAAAAAAGATTATATTTGAAAAAGGAACAGCCGCTAGTCAAATAAGTGAGAAGTTTTTTCAAGATTTTATGAAGGATTATGCTAGTGGGCAAAGTTATGCTGAAGAAATTTATGAAAAGGAAGCACTGCCACTTTTAATTAAACTTTTTAATGAAGGAAGAGAACAAGGGTATATTGATGCTGAGGTATCAGATGAGGCCATTTTATTTTATTTAAAGATGTTTCAAGAATACTTGCAGCGTGAGGATAGTACAAAAATGGCACTTCCAATAGCAGAGGAGCTTACCAAGTTATTCTTTTACGGTATAGCTGGGAAAAGGTAAGATAGCAGTGAGCCACCGAAAAAGCAAAAAGCCTGCTTGGAATTGTCTTTCAAGCAGGCTTAACCCCAATAATATCCAGGAGTTAACTGTAGTGTGATATGCGCTATGAAAATCCGCTTTTTTACTACTAAATAACGTCCCAATGCGTAAGGATTTTTTTTAGTTGTCCCTCAGTATGCTCGATACTATCATTATTATAAATAACGGCATGTGCACCTTTTTCTTTCACAGACATTGGTAGCTGAGCATGCATACGTGCCAGCGCATCCTCTTGTGATAATTGATTGCGCTCCATTAAGCGTTGAAGCTGAACCTCCTCACTTACTGAAACGACGATAATACGATCTACAAAGTGCTGGAGCTGGCTTTCAAATAGTAGCGGAATATCCATCACTACGTGCTTAGAGCCTGCCTCTAAATAGGCATCACGCTGGCGCAGCATTTCCTTTCTGATCGCTGGATGCATAATATCATTTAAAACTTTACGCTGTGCAGGCTCATGAAAAATAATATCGCCCAGCTTTGTTCGATTTAAAGTGCCATCCTCTTGTAAAATAGCCTGTCCAAAGCTTTCAGCAATCAATGCTAATGTTGCTGTTCCTGGCTCTACTACATCCCGCGCTACCTTATCTGCATCAACAATTGGTAAACCTAATGCTGTCATCATTTTGGCTA
Source organism: Lysinibacillus macroides (assembly GCF_001281525.1). Classification (GTDB taxonomy): domain Bacteria; phylum Bacillota; class Bacilli; order Bacillales_A; family Planococcaceae; genus Lysinibacillus; species Lysinibacillus macroides. The sequence goes on from NZ_LGCI01000010.1 coordinate 841,759, forward strand.
CTGTACTTTTTCCGCTCGCAATACTTCCTGTTAGTCCGATAATCATTGCTAAATCCCCTTTAATGTTGACAATTAGGGCAAAAGACAGATGTACGTCCACCAATTGTCATTTGACTTGTTGCCGTTTCACATGCTGGGCATATCTTTTTCCCATACATTTTTAATCGATTCTGCATGCTCCCGGCTTCCCCATTAATATTCCGATAATCAGAAATAGTTGAACCACCTGCTTCAATGCTTTGACGTAGGACAGCCACAATCTCCTCAAATAATGCTCGCTTCCGCTTTTCACTCATGCGGCTCATTTTGCGTGCAGGGTGAATTTTTTGAGCAAACAATGCCTCTGTAGCATAAATATTGCCACAGCCCGAAATAACTTGCCCATCCATAATCACTTCTTTTACTGCCTTATTTTCATACTTTGGTAATGTAGATTTTGCTATAAAATAATCACATGCATGCTCATCAAATGGCTCTGGTGCCATTTTTGTCAATGGTATATGATCTTCAATTTTTGACAGAAAACGAAGTTCTCCAAAGCGGCGAATATCTGAATAGATTAAGTATCCCCCATCTGCCATTTTAAATGTTGCATGTATATGCTTTTGGAATTTTGCCTCATTAATTTCTTCGGGTGAATTCACAACAAACCATGCACCTGTCATCCCTAAATGGCTAACAAGAACGTAGGGAACATCATCCTTCAGCATATGAAAGAAAATATATTTCGCTCGTCGTTCAATTTTAGTAATGGTCATTTGGGACATTGTCATTTCAAAAGCATCAGGCTCCGCTTGTTTTACGATACATTGCTTCCCCTCACTAAACGAGAAATGTACTCGTTCAGAAAGCTGTACCTGTTGAATAGTACGTCCTTCAATCTTTGGCTTCAATGCCTGGACGACACCTTCTACCTCTGGTAATTCAGGCATATGAATCCCTCCTTATTTTGCTTCATACCATGTTGAACCAGAATTGAAATCTACTTTAAGCGGTACAGCAAGCTCAATGGCATTTTCCATGACCTCTGGTACAATTTTTTCTAGTAATGCAATCTCTTCCTTCGGTGCTTCAAAGATCAATTCATCATGCACTTGAAGTAGCAGCTTTGCCTGCATCTGTTCTTTCTTCAAGCGGGCATCCATATCAATCATTGCCTTTTTAATAATATCAGCGGCACTTCCCTGAATTGGTGTATTCATGGCTGTACGCTCTGCAAAGCTTCTTAAATTGAAATTGGAGCTTGTAATGTCTGGTAAATAGCGGCGTCTATTTAAAATCGTTGTGACATAGCCATTCAATTTCGCATCTTGCACAATATCATCCATATACTGTTTCACGCCTGGGAAACTTGCGAAATATTTTTCAATAAATGTGGCTGCTTCCTTACGTGTGATATCTAAGTTTTGTGATAGACCATAATCACTAATACCGTAGACAATTCCAAAGTTAACGGCCTTCGCTGCCCGACGCATATTACTATCGACCTCATCCTCAGATACATGGAAGACATCCATCGCTGTACGTGTATGAATATCCATGCCTTCACGGAAAGCCTCCACTAAAGTTTGATCCTCTGACATATGGGCAAGTACACGTAGCTCAATTTGTGAATAATCCGCCGCAAATAATAGCCAGCCTTCCTTCGATGGCACAAAGGCTTGACGGATTTTACGCCCCTCCTCTAAACGAATCGGGATATTTTGCAAATTCGGGTCTGTTGAGCTTAAACGTCCCGTCGCCGTTAATGCTTGCTGGAAGCGTGTATGCACCTTGCTGTCCTCTGAATGAATTTCCTTTAATAAGCCTTCAATATAGGTGGATTGCAATTTGCCAAGCTGACGGTATAACAGGATATGTTCAATAATTGCATGTGCTGGCTTTAATTTTTCCAGAACATCCGCAGCTGTAGAATAGCCTGTTTTGGTCTTTTTAATCACAGGTAATCCTAGTTTATCAAATAAAATAACCCCTAATTGCTTTGGTGAATTAATATTGAAGGTTTCTCCAGCCTCTGCATAAATATCCTGCTCAATCACTGACAGCTTATCGCTTAACTCCTGCCCCATTCTTTCCAATGTTGCACGGTTTACCGTAATGCCTTCGCTCTCCATCTCACCTAAAATAGCAGCAAGCGGCAGCTCTAAATTTTTATAAAGCTCAAACTGTTCCTTTTCCTGCAGTAACTGTTCTAGCTTCGACTGTAATGACCATACAGCAAATGCCTTACGACACGCATGCTGTGCCAATGTATCCTCATTAGGAATGGCACGCTTTGCACCTTTGCCATAGACAGCCTCATTTGCCTGCACATCGCGATAACCAAGCTCCTTCGCCAATGTAGCGACATCATCTCCACTTAACGCTGGATTATTAATGTAAGAAGCAAGCAATAAATCAAACGCAACACCTGCTAAGCGAATTCCTGCTCGCTGTAAAGCAGCTTGAGCAGCCTTTGAATCTGATAGATACTTTGTTTTGGTCGCATTCTCTAACCACAGGCGTAATGTATCTGATTTGGCAGCATCTTCAAAAGCTATATAGTATCTCTGTGCACCATCTGATAAAGCAATTCCTAGCTGCTGACAAGTATGATAATGTTCATTTTCAAGCTCCACATGTACAGCCATTACATCCTGTAAATGCTCTGGTTGCACCTCTTTAATAATGTGATAATCAAATGGCGCTTGTTCTTCCTCTTGCATTGTAAAATCACTTTTTTCTAATAAGGATTTAAAGCCAAGCTCCTGCCACACACTGATTAATTCCTCTTCCTTCGGTCCATCATACGCAAGATCAGCAAGGGAAATCTCAATTGGCGCATCCGTATAAATCGTTGCAAGCTTTTTACTCATCAATGCCTGCTCCTCATTTGCCACAAGCTTCTCCTTCATTTTAGAAGCCTTTAATGTGTCCATTGCCGCATAAAGTGCCTCGACCGAACCATGCTCCTTCAGCAATTTTACAGCCGTTTTCTCCCCAACGCCTGGCACACCGGGTATATTATCTGAGGAATCACCCATTAAGCCCTTCATATCAATAATTTGCAAGGGTGTTAGCCCATATTTTTCTTCAATAAAGGCTGGTGTATTTCTTTCAATTTCTGTAATGCCTTTTTTCGTAATATAAACCGTCACCTGCTCCGTTGCAAGCTGTGTTAAATCACGATCACCTGAAACAATGATAACATCCATATCCTGTAATGCAGCCTCTTTTGCAAGCGTTCCAATAATATCGTCAGCTTCATATAGATCTTGTTCATATTGCTTAATCCCATAGGCATCAATCAGCTTGCGTAAATAAGGGAATTGCTCTGATAGTTCAGGCGGTGTCTTTTGACGTCCACCTTTGTATTCTGTAAAGGTTTCATGACGGAATGTTGTTTTTCCAGCATCAAAAGCAACCAATATTTTCGTTGGCTGTTCTTCCTCTACTATTTTTTGTAGCATCGTTGTAAAGCCGTATATAGCATTCGTATGAATCCCACTATCATTTGTTAATAATGGCAACGCAAAAAACGCGCGATACGCTAAACTATTACCGTCCAATAATAGCAATTTTTCCTTGATCATGATTTTATCCTCCTGCGTTGTCGTCTACTCCTACTTTATCATAACAAGGCATTTCAAGTAAAAATAATGATAACCGTAAGACTATTCATCAGTTTGCATAATGCATCCCTCAGTGCCATCATTCTATCCGCTACTTTAGCGTTTCTATCCATAGAAAAAGACGCGTCTCAATATGATTTTTCAGACGCGTCCTTTCTTGAGCTTATACGTTTGTGTTCACCATTGTGAATGGTTCCTGTAAAAGGTTATAACCAGGATTACTTTCACGTTCAATCTGGATAAACGTTGCAGTTGATGGGACACTACCATTAATTTGAATATCTACACTATTTGTTGCACTACTACTTACTGTTCCGTAAATTGGATTTAGAGAATCCTCTAACATTAGGATAAATTGTTCACCATTTTGCACTTCAATATTTGAAGCGAATGTGAGCCTTATATTTTCAGCATCAATAAAAGTGACCTCATTAATCATAACAGGCTGTACGACCGCCAACTGTGCAGTTATAGCTGGTACAAGCTCCGTTGCTTGATTCGTCATAGGATCTGTATATAAAATAGCTTCATTTAATGGAAGTATTACCTGATTGCCCTCAATTTGAATAGTATGTCTTATCTCCTGTACTAGCTCCAGGAAGAATTGCTGTTCATCTGTCAGTGCTTCCTGAAGCATTGACCAAATCGCCTCATACACTCTCCCAGCATCTAAGTCTTCACCCTCTGGAATACTAGTAATGTTTTTGCCATCTAATAGGCTATGAAGGATTGCCTTCTCCTGTAAACCATAGGCAATCGGCTGGATATTCATCAGTTTTTCTAATTTTTCTACCATACGATTAATATCCGTTTGCGTCGTAGCCACTCGTAAGTGATTTGTTGTTAAGGAGGCTACTCGCTGGTAGGCAATCGCTGGATTTTTAGCATGGGCTACGAGCGCCTGAGCCTCACTAATAGCGGCTTCTAATGTATCTACCGCTAATTGAGGTATCCATTGTTGCATATAAGAAATAGTATAGCCATTTTCAGATAGAGGCGTTGCGCCCTCTTGTACTTCATTTAGCTTCTCCTGCGCATGAGTAATCATTGTTTCGAGATTTGTTGTGACCAGCGGTATTTCTGTACTTCCTCCCCCTGAGCCGCCTCCTCCAGTGTTACTACCACTGCTACTTGAATTATTATCTGGAGATGCTGGCGTTGGGTGATAAGGTGCTTGTTGACCATTTGCTGATGTAAGGGTATTAATTTGATTTTGACGTAGATTTTTAAACATTTCGCTGACTCTTTCTGCAGGAGTTTGTGTCAGTACATTATCTATATGCACACCTTCTCCAAGAGCTATTTCAATGGTAGCAAATGGTGGTATAACCATATCATCAAATTTTAAATTACCTCCAATATTTACAGGTAAAGTAGAACGTTGCTGTTGCTTTCCTAACTCCTCTAATTCTTTTAAAAAGTTCTCTTGCGCTTTTTGACGCTGTTTTTCTGCCGCCTCTTCTTGCTGCTGTCGACGCTTTTCTATTTCTTCTTGGATTTGTTGAAGAAGATTTTGTTGCTGTTGTCTTCTCAACTCCTCTAGTGTCTCCTGACGTGCAGCTTGCTGTTGTTGTTGAATCCCAAGCCTCTTCACCATTTCTTGTAAAGTAGTCGTATAGTCAGTGTCAATAACCGTTGTGCCAATAGTTGTTGACCCACTAATTATTGCTCCCGCTAGCTGTGGCTGCCAAAAAAATGTACCTACACTGGGTGCGTTAATTTCTAAATCAGCACTAAAATTAGAGAGGTTAGGTATATGTGTGTCTGAGTTAATAACCCCACTTCTTAGAAGCTGCATAGCAAATTCAGCTCTTGTAATATTTACACCAATAGGTACTTGATCTGTAACGGCTATATTTGTGAGAGATGCCGTTTTCGGTGCTTCGGCTTCTTGTACTAGTAGCTCACCCTTTATCTCTAGCTGATCTAACACAATCTGCGTTGCGCGCCCTGTGACACGAATATCTGCTGTAACCACTAGATTTTGCAACTCTACAAAATCAGCGTCCACTACGATATTTCCTATAGTTGTGTTACCACCATCTAGCACAACATTCGCATCTCGCTGTCCGGAAGCCTTTAGATCTATTGCCATGACTTCTGCAATTTCACCATCCACCACGATAACATCCAGCAGCGCACCTGCTAACGCAGCGGCATTGTTGTCATTTAAAACTGTTTGAGCATTTGCCCCAATTGACCATTCCTGCCCATCTGCGCTTAGCGTATTATTTTGAATATCCTCTACTGTAATGGTTGCTCCTATAATTTCTGTACCTGTTGAAAATTGCTGCATAATTTGCTCAGCTCTCACAATAAATGTAGCAAGCTGGCCTCTTGTCACAACTTTGTCTCCACTAAATGTAGTGGCAGATGTTCCTGTTGTAATGCCATAGGTAAATAATGCAGCTACTGCTGATTGATGCTCCATAGACACATCTGTAAATGGCATTGTTATGGCATCAACTGTAGGAAGCTGCAATACGTGTGTAATGATGGTTGCCATTTGATAGCGCGTCACAGGCTCATTGCTGTAAGATGTATCTGCCAAAACCCCACTTTGCTGTAAAACGGCTAGTATCTCTTCATCACTACCATCTAAACCGATTACACCTGCAATGATTTTAGCTGCTTGGCCGTGTGTTACTACCTCATTTGGCTTAAATGTTCCATCACCATAGCCATGAATAATACCTCGTTGTGTCAAGTCCATAATGGCTGGGTAATGGCTGCTTTTTTCACTGACATCTGAAAATAAAGATGGTGCGGCTTGAGCTGTTATCCCTGCTCCAGCAACAATCGCACTTGTTGCCGTTACTGTCGCTGCGATAAATAATTTATTCTTCTTCATCGCTTTTCCTCCCACTAGTCTATTTGCTTGCACCATTAACGCATATTATCAATAATCGATGAACGACTATCTTGCATTTTTTTAATAAAATTCGTCATAATATCAAAGGCTTCGTTGCGCTTATTATTTAAGCTTTGCAAGCGTAGCATTTCCATTTTCTGTGAATCATTTAAATGATCAATTTGACTTTTTAAATCTTGAATTTGTTGATCAAGTGTGGTCTGTTTATCTGTAGCTTCGGCAGGGGTAGTTACCTTTTCGTTATTTAGCTCTCCTAGCTGTCTATTAAATTCCATTAGTTGTTGATTTCTTTGTTGAACAGTTTCCAATTGATTATTTAATTGCTTCTCAAACAACTGTACTCGTTGTGCTTGGATGACCTCTAAAGCTGTTTCAAGATCCATTCCTTGCACATCAAATGGCTGAATCCCTTCATCGCTCCCACTATTTGCAGAGGAATTCCCAGCACTACTCAACAATAAACCCACTGTTAATACACTGCCAATCATCATTTTTTTCATTTCTAGTTACCTCCTCCTATAATTTTAAAATCGTTTTCACATATACTATAAAATAACAAGGTTAAATTCAGGTAAAAAAATAAAAAATTTTCAGAAAGCAGAGCATAGAGCCTTCTATATGAATAAGCCTTAGCGCGCATTGCTCTTGTATTCAATACTTACATAATTACAACAGCTATGTATCTCGTCATTTATTCTATATTTGCTGCCACTTCCGATACATAGGACATATGCTAAACCAATAAAAAACTTTCATCCAGCAGACAAAGCTCTTTGAATGAAAGTTGATTGATTCCTATTATTTATTTGATTGTTGTGCGATAAAAAATTTCTTCATATATAACTGTTAATATAAAGGAATTCATAAAAGCAAACACTAAAAATAAAGGCATTCCACCTAATTGCGGTTGTGTTAGCTCTTGGCTAAATACCATTACAGTACTAATTTGAGCTAGAAAGAAAATAAAGCCAATGCCAACTTGCCAAATAGGACGCTTGATCTTACGCTTTTCATACCAAAATAATTTTTTAAAGATATTTCGTATATCGTCTGCAATCATCATACTCATAAAAAAGATGATGATAAAAAACACAGGTATATAATAAACACTTTTGGTCACCCATGCAAAATCTGATAGGCGAAAGAAAAGTGTGAATAACGAAGCTATACTGCAAGCAATCCCTAAATTTTGAAACCATACGTGAATTTGCAATTTCACAGCCATTACCCCCAAATGTTTATATTAAACATTCTCATTCTATCAAATTATCGTAATTTGGGGAATATAAAATTATAAATTTCTATTATTTCCAAAATACAACAAATACAAATCACCTCCTAAATAAGAGAGGCGATTTGCATTTGCCGTTATTTAATATAGCCTGATAGTATATTTGCATAAGGCGAAGTAGCTGGCAAAATAATGACTGTGTCTTCTCCAACTGTTTTCTTATACGATTCTAATGTGCGGTATAAAGAATAAAACTCAGGGTCTTGCGAGAACGATTGATTGTAAATTTTTGCTGCCTCCGCTTCCCCTTCTGCTTGAATTAATGCAGCCTCTTTACTGGCTGTTGCTAACATCTCCTGCACCTGCTGATCCGTTTGAGCTTCAATACGACGTTTCGCTGCATCTCCTTCAGACAGATACTTTTGTGCAATTGATTCACGATCTGAAATCATATTCATAAAGACAGACTGCTCATTTTCAGTTGGTAAATCAATACGTCGAATACGTACATCTACTACTTCAATTCCATAATGATCATTTGAAAGTAGTTCATTGACACGTTTCGTTACTTGATCGTTGATGCTCCCTCTCGATGAATCCTCATCATTAATAATCTCTGTATAGTTAATTCGTCCAAGCTCTGAACGAATTACGGAATAAATAAACTCCTCCATACGTGATTCAACTTTTTCTATCGTGCCTGCATTGGAAATTAATAACTTAGGGTCTGTAATGCGCCATACTGCATAATTATCTATAATGATGCGCTTCTTATCCTTCGTATTAATTTCTTCCTCTGAGATTTCATAGGTCATTTGGTTTTTTGGGAGCTTTGTGACACTTTGAATAAATGGTATTTTCATATTTAATCCTGGTTCACGTTCAAATTTAACAACTTCACCAAACTGCCTGACAACAGCATACTCTGACTCTTTCACAATATAAATATTTGACAATAGGATAATAGCAAGCGCAAACACGGCTGTTATTGTTATGGCTAAAGAAAAATATTTTTTAAGACTTTTAGGTCCTTTTTTAGACATCTTCACTACATTATCTTCTGTGCCATTAGTAGTTGGGGCAGTATGTTTCGTTTTGCCTGATAAAAAACGAAGGAATTTCTCAAAATCATTATTTTTTTTACTCATTCCTTACCGCTCCCTTCTTTTTTCTCTGTTTGCACCTGCTGTGGCTGTAATGATTGTAGTGGCAAGTATTTCATCGTACTACCATCATCATTCATAATATAAATTTGTGCCTTTGGTAAAACATTTTCAAGCGTTTCTAAAATTAAACGTTCTCGTGTAATTTGCTGATTGCCTTTATATTGCTCATACATTTTATTAAAGACCGCTACATCACCTTGTGCTTGCTCGATACGGGCTGTTTTAGCACCCTTTGCTTTTGACATAATAGCATCTCGTTCACCTTCAGCTTCACTCATGCGCTGATTTTCATATTTTTCAGCTTCATTAATTTTCGTATTTTTCATTTCACGTGCATCTGTCACGGCTGTAAATGCTGCACGTACATCTTTGTTTGGCAATTCTACATCCTGCAATTTTACAGCTAAAACGCTAATCCCAATATCATATTTTTCTATAAGGGAAATTAATAGTTGACGTGTATTAGCTTCGATATCAGCTTTACCTTCTGTTAACGCTGCATCAATAGATGAGCTACCAATAATAGAGCGAATGGCACTTGATGTCGCGCTATGTAATATTCTTTCGGGGTCTTGTGAATTGAATAAAAATTTATGAGGCTCAGTAATTTTCCATTGTACAACAAGATCTGTTAAAACAATATTTTCATCCCCTGTAATCATTTTCGTTTCAGCATCATAAGTTTCCAATTCGCCTGATTTATCCTGTTTGTAGCCAAATTGTAAGCTAAATGTTTCCTTTGACAAAATTTCCACTGATTGCACTGGCCAAGGCAATTTAAAATGTAAACCGGGATTTGTCACAGTATCGTCAGCACGACCAAAGGTAATCACAACAGCTTGCTCTGATTCATCCACAGTGTACCACGATGTAAATACAGTAATAAGTGCAATAATTCCAAAAACGCCAAGCCCAACGATCATTAGTGCCCTTTTCACACTCATATTTGTTCCTCCCTTTTGCTTATTACTATTGCTTACGGAAAATCTTTATAAAAGTTTCAAAATATTTTCATATAATTTATCTAGTATAAAAAAATCCTATTACCATTCATGGCAACAGGATTTTAACAACTAAATGTTCAATTACTGGGAATATAGTTGTGGGTAATACAATACTGATTAAAAATTTTTATGGTGATTCATATAGGGGGTTTCTACTAATTAAGTATAGCGCCCAAATATGAAGTTAATATTTTAGGCATGTAAAGGATTTGTTAATTTTTTCGGAATCATAACAATCATTTTTGTGCCTACGCCTACTTCACTTTCCACCTGTATCCGACCATGGTGAGCCTCTATAAGGTGCTTGACAATCGCTAGCCCTAAGCCTGTGCCGCCAGAATTTCGACTCCGTGCTCGATCTACACGGTAAAATCGCTCAAATACTCGTGCAATTTCATGCTTTTCAATACCAATCCCTTGATCCTCTATTTCAATAATGCCATAGGTTTCATTTTCCTTTAAGCGAATCGAAACCGTTGTATTTTCAAGAGAATAGGTAATTGCATTTGTAATTAAATTTGTGACAATTTGGATAATACGGTTGGCGTCTCCCATTACCTCTACATCGCGCTCTATATCCACGTGAAAGCTCATGTTTTTCTCATCCAAACGCGGCGCTGTTAGCTCTGCACCACGAATCAATACATCCTGTAAGCCCATTGGCATAATATTAACCGTAAATCCATGTTGCTCAATTTTCGACAGCTCTAACAAGTCTTGAATAAGCATTTGTAGGCGATTACTTTCTTTATAGATAATTTCTAAGAAGGAGATCAGCATTTTTTCATCTTTATAGGCTCCGTCCAGCAAAGTTTCTGAAAAGCCTTTAATTGAGGTAATCGGCGTGCGTAATTCATGGGAGACATTGGCTACAAAGTCTTTGCGAATTTGCTCTAGGCGTACTAGCTCCGTAATATCATGCATAACAATGACAACGCCTAGCCAACGTCCATGATCTCCAATAACAGGCGCTCCGTATACCTCTTTATGATAAAGCTCCTGTTGTACTTCCATTTTAATTTGTTGGCGATAAGGCATCTCTGTTAAAAATACATGATCAATAAATTGCTCAAGTGATTGCGGTAAGCCAATTGTGCGAAATACTTTGCCCTGCACATCATCAAGTTGCATCCCAAAGCGCTCTAAAAAGACCCGATTCACGATGGATATATTGCCTTCGCGACCAATCATCAGCAGAGAGCTACCCATATTTTCAATTAAGGTTTTCAGTCGTTCTTCCTCTACTTCACGTATAGCTGTAATATCTTGTAAATTACGTGCTAAAATATTAATAGAATGGCTAAGAGGGCTCATACGTTCATGCTCATTTTCATGTGCACGTGCTCGATAATTACCCTTTGCCAGTTCAAGTGCCGTTTCAGTTGCATTATCAATAGGTGCTGTAAAATCACGAATCATATAGCGACTTATAATAGCAATCAGGGTAAGCGTTATCGCAAAAAGAAGCGCTAGTATCATATAGAGGCGTGTACGTGCAGAGGTTAGCAAAGATTCCTTATGCTCCACATTCTGTGCTGCATACAATGCCTCTTGATCTGCCTTGGATAACTCAATCTTACGTTCATCCATAACTTGTCGCATGGATGCTTCCCGTTGCAAGCGTTCCTGTTCATTATACTGCTTCATATAAATAGGAAAAAGCTGACCTATCACAATCATTAGGACAGCTAGTATTGTTCCAATTAAAAGCATGAATGTCAAAAATAAGCGGTTGCTCATTGATTTCATGTTGTTTTTGGCTCCTCAAATTTATAGCCAAGTCCCCTAATTGTTTTAATAAAAATAGGTTTACGGCTATTTTCTTCAATTTTATCGCGAAGGTGACTAATATGCACATCCACAATGCGAGTATCACCTGCAAAATCATATTTCCAGACAGCACTTAATAGCTGATCACGCGTTAATACACGATTTTTATTTTCAAGTAAGTAAATTAGCAGTTCAAATTCTTTTGGTGTAAATTCCAGTGCTTCATCTTGTAAAAAGACTTCAAAGCGTTCAGGAAACACACGCAACTGACCAAACTCATACATTTTTTCTTGTGACTCATCCTTGTCCTCTGTCACAATATTTTGTGTGAAACGTCTTAAAACGGCTTTCACCCGTGCTAGTACTTCGCGTGGACTAAAAGGCTTTGTCATATAATCATCAGCCCCTAATTCTAGTCCTAATACCTTATCAAATTCATCATCCTTAGCTGTTAGCATAATAATTGGTGTATTCATACGCTGCTGACGAATTTGTTTACAAACCTCCATGCCATCCAGCTTCGGCAACATTAAATCGAGGAGTATTAAATTAGGTTGTATAGCGATTGCTTTAGTTAGTCCTTCTTGACCATCAGCAGCCGTTTCCACTATATAACCTGCTTGCTCTAAATTATATTTCAATAATGTCGCAATGGAAAGTTCATCTTCTATCACTAAAATTGTTTTTGTCATAACGAATAATGCCTCCGTGAGTGATTTGAAACCCCCATTTCAAATCCCAAGACGTCTATAATGCAAGTGGTGGTGTCACCAATAACACCCCTTCAATTACAAGCTGTTTTTGCTCATTATAGGAGTGTACAGATACAGTAATGGTATTGTCTAATTTATGAACTGCTGTTACCTCTAAAAACGTATCAAACAATTCATAATGATAAAGAGGTCCTAAATATTTTAAATGTTGCTCAATAATTCGTGCGCCTGGTCCAGGAATATACTTTGACACAGCTGATGTAATAATACCATTTAACATAATTGTTGGCACAATAGGCTTTTGAAAAGATGTCATAGCCGCATATTCATGTTGAATATAAAGCGGGTTACTATCGTTTGTAAGCCCTAAATATAGCAATAAATCTCTATCTTCAATTTTCTCCGTGATATGAATTTTTTCGCCAACTGTAATTTCGTCAATAGTGAGACCAAGCTTACTGTTTTTTTGAAGCAAAGATACGCCAACCCCTTTTCCATCATACTACATTCATAGTATCAACTTTATGCTAAAAGCACAATGAAAAGCAGTAGCGGTATTTACTTTTTCACTATAAAAAAACGAGTAGGAATTACTCCCACTCGTCTTTTATTTACACTAAAATTTTCATCACATTGCGTACTGCATCTGCTGATTGATCTAAAGCTGTCTTTTCTTTGTCTGTTAATTCCAGCTCAAAGATTTTTTCAATACCATTTGCGCCAAGTAATGTTGGTACACCTAAGTATAAATCGTGATAGCCATATTCACCTTCTAAATAAGCAATTGAAGGAAGAATACGTTTCTGATCTTTGATAATCGCCTCTGCCATTTCAATCAATGCTGCTGATGGTGCATAATAGGCTGAACCATTCCCAAGTAGGTTGACGATTTCAGCACCGCCATTGCGTGTACGATCTACAATTTCTTCTAAACGATCAGCGGCAATTAACGTTTCTAATGGAATGCCGCCAGCGAATGAATAGCGTGTTAACGGAACCATTGTATCACCATGGCCACCTAGCACAAAAGCAGTGATGTCTTTTACAGATACATTCAATTCCTCCGCAACAAATGCACAGAATCGAGCTGTATCAAGAACTCCTGATTGACCGATTACACGGTTTTTTGGGAAACCTGTTTCTTTGTACACTGTGTAAGTCATGGCATCCACTGGATTTGTCAGTACAAGAATTGTAGCATTTGGTGAATATTCGGCAATTTCCTTTGAAACAGCTTTCATTACACCTTGATTGATTTGAACAAGATCATCACGACTCATTCCTGGCTTGCGTGCAACCCCAGCCGTAATGATAACTACATCAGAATCAGCCGTATCAGCATAATTCGAAGTACCTTTTACGTAAGAATCATAGCCTTGTATGGGCGCTGCTTCCCACATATCCAACGCTTTTCCTTTTGTTGGATTTTCTCCCTGTGGCGTATCAACAAGTACGATGTCACCAAGTTCTTTTTGAGCTGCTAAAAATGCTGCTGTAGCACCTGTAAAGCCACTACCAATTACTGAGATTTTTTTTCGTTTCAGAGACATTTCAATACGCTCCTTTAAATTAGGTTATATATTTTAAAAGAGGGAGGAGAACTATATCTCACTCCCTCTATTAAACAAGTTTCTCGTAAATATTTTATTCAACGTAAGTTAATAGAAATTTACTTTTATCCTAATTATATCGGCATCATCAAGCATTTGCTTTTTGTGATGAACTCTATATTAACATAGAAAATTATAGGTTTTTGATTAACTCATTAGCGAACTCTGAACATTTCACTTCTGTAGCACCGTCCATTAAACGTGCGAAGTCATAAGTTACAACTTTAGAAGAAATTGTTTTCTCAACAGATTGAGTGATCATGTCAGCAGCTTCTTGCCAGCCTAAGTGTTCAAGCATTAATACACCAGAAAGTAATACAGAAGATGGGTTTACTTTATCTTGACCCGCATATTTTGGAGCTGTACCGTGAGTAGCTTCGAAGATTGCATGTCCAGTTACATAGTTAATGTTCGCACCTGGAGCAATACCGATACCACCAACTTGTGCAGCTAATGCATCAGAAATATAGTCACCATTTAAGTTCATTGTAGCTACTACATCGAACTCAGTTGGACGAGTTAAGATTTGTTGTAAGAAGATATCAGCGATAGAATCTTTCACTAAGATTTTACCAGCTGCTAAAGCATCAGCTTGTGCTTTATTTGCTGCCTCTTCACCTTGTTCAGCTTTGATTGCATCATATTGATTCCAAGTGAATGTTTGATCAGCAAATTCTTTTTCTGCTAATTCGTAACCCCAGTTTTTGAAACCACCTTCAGTGAATTTCATGATATTACCTTTATGAACTAAAGTAACAGATGGACGTTGGTGTTTAATTGCATACTCGATAGCAGCACGCACTAAACGCTCTGTACCTTCTTGAGATACTGGTTTAATACCTAAACCAGAAGTTTCTGGGAAGCGGATTTTGTTAACGCCAAGTTCAGTTTGTAAGAAGTTTAATAATTTTTTTTGCTCGTCTGAACCAGCTTTGTATTCGATACCTGCGTAGATGTCTTCTGTGTTTTCGCGGAAGATAACCATATCAACGTCTTCTGGGCGTTTAACTGGAGAAGGTACTCCATCAAAGTGACGTACTGGACGTAAGCATACATATAAGTCAAGTTCTTGACGTAATGCTACGTTTAGAGAGCGGATACCGCCACCGATTGGAGTAGTAAGAGGACCTTTGATTGCAATTAGGTATTCGTTGATTTTATCTAAAGTTTCTTGTGGTAACCATTCACCAGTTTGGTTAAATGCTTTTTCACCCGCTAAAACTTCTAACCATTCAATTTTCTTTTCACCGTTATAAGCTTTTTCTACTGCTGCGTCGATTACACGTGATGCTGCAGCCCAAATATCTGGTCCAATTCCATCACCTTCGATGAAAGGAATTACTGGATTGCTTGGTACATTAAGTACACCATTTTCAACTACAATTTTGTTTGACATTCTGTTGCCTCCTAAATTCATAATCATAGGACTGTGTTAGTGATAACACAGTCCTAAACATTCTAGCATATTTTCCAAATTAGCGCTCGCTGATTGGAACATATTTTTGCATGCCTGGTCCCACATACTCTGCACGCGGACGGATTAGGCGGTTATTTGCATATTGCTCAAGAATATGCGCTACCCAACCTGAAGTACGTGATACAGCGAAAATTGGTGTAAACAGGTCATGATCAATACCTAAAGAATCATACACTGACGCAGAGAAGAAATCTACGTTTGCAGGTAATTTCTTTTGTTCTACAATCATGTCATGGATTTTAACTGACATTTCATAAAGCTCTGGTTTACCAGTTAGTTCAGTTAATTTTTTAGACATTACACGTAAATGTGGTGCACGTGGGTCGCCTTTACGATATACACGGTGACCGAAGCCCATAATTTTCTCTTTGTTATCTAATTTATTTTGAATATAAGATTCAACATTATCAAGTGAGCCAATTTCAGATAACATTTTCATTACTTGCTCATTTGCACCACCATGAAGTGGTCCTTTTAGTGCGCCGATGGCAGCAGTAACACCTGAATAAACATCTGATAATGTAGCTACACATACACGTGCTGTAAATGTAGATGCGTTTAATTCATGGTCAGCATGTAAAACTAATGCTTTATCGAATGCTTCCACTTCAATAGCTGCTGGCTCTTCACCATTTAGCATGTATAAGAAGTTTGCAGCATATCCTAGTTCAGGTTTTGGTTCAACTGGCTCTAAACCTTTACGAACACGTGCAAATGCAGTTACTACTGTAGCAATTTTCGCTTGTAGACGAATTGCTTTACGATAGTTTGCTTCTGGATCCATAACATCCGCTTCCTCATCGAATACACCAAGTAAAGATACTGCAGTACGTAACGCAGCCATTGGATGTACAGTTGATAGTGGGTATGTTTTGAATTGATCAATGATCGGCTGTGGAATAGACATATTGTCTGCTAATTGTTGTTTTAGTTCAGCAAGCTCGTCCTCTTTTGGTAAACGAGTATGCCATAGTAAATAAATTACCTCTTCAAATGACGCATTTTCTGCTAAATCATCAATGTTGTAACCAACATATGTAAGTGTATCATCGATAATTGAACTAATTTTAGATTCCGCTGCTACGATACCTTCTAAACCTTTAGTTGCTGACATAAAATTATCGCTCCCTCATTCTTAATTTTTGTTGTAAATGCATTTTTTATCTGACATTTACGATTTTTGCTCATATGAATCATTAAGTAAATCGCTTACATTGCTATTATAATCATTTTTGACAGCTTTGTGAATGGAAATTCAACAAATAAAGAAAAAGACGTATGAGCGACCATATATCTACCCTAAAGAGTTTGTTTTGTATATTTTGACATTAATGTTTCGATAAATGTGAGGTGAAATTGTAAAAATGAGGAATTTAAAATATTTTTCATATGAAAGAACTACAAGTATTTTGCTATTTATTTTTTATTTAATCATACTTTGGTTTGTATTACCTGTCTCACTTGCTATTTTTTTATCATTTTCGACGTATCCTATTATAAATTTTTTACATAAATACTGTCGAATTGCTTACTGGATAGCAGCAATTATTGTGGAAATATTGATTTTAAGTTGTATTTTTCTACTTGTACTTATATCGATTAACAGTATTATTCTCATCTTTCCAGAAATCCGTGATACCTTGCAAGACTTTCCACTTTTTAGTGAATATGAATCCATGTTTATGCAAGTTTTAAAGGAAAAATCACTCTCTATTTTTGATTCTATCCTTGTCTACACAGCCGATCTTTTTCAATTATTAATGAAGCATGTGATTGAAGTATTTATTTTTTTAGTGGCCTATTATTTTGCTTTATTAGAAACACGTAAATCACGGTACTGGTTTTTTCAATATGTGCCTAAAAAATTTCGACATGAGTGGCAATCCCATTTTGCGAAAATCATGCAGCTTTTTCATTACTTTTTGTTTGTAGAGTTTCAATTATTTACAATTACCCTACTTATTTTATGTGCAGGGTTTATGATCCTTCAGTTTGAACAAGCCATTATCAAAGCGTTTATCGTGGCATTCGCAGATGTGCTCCCGTTTTTCGGTATCGGTGTGTTTCTTGTACCGATGAGCATTTATTTTTATTTCAATGGCAATACCTTTTTATGTATAGCTATGCTACTTCTCTATTTATTTGTCCAATTAACAAGGCAGCTTGCTGATTCCATGCTGTGGTCAAATACACTTCAATTACGTACATTCCATACATTTTTTATCAGCGCTGCCTCTATTTTATTATTCGGTTTTTATGGAATTTTACTAAGCCCTATCTTTTTATTTTTAGCGGTCAAGCTTAAGGAAAATGCTATCTTTGAACGATAATAAATGGACCTTTTTTCATTTGCTTACGCATCCAATAATAGACAAGTGGTTGAAACATTTTTCGTGAAAAAGGCATAAGTAGCAGTAAACCAATAAGATCTGTTAAAAAACCTGGTAACGCTAAAAGTAATCCGCCGCTAAATGTTAAAAGCGTGTTTACGAGGGCAGCTCCTGGAGCCTCTCCACTTGCCATTGTCTGTTTAACATTTTGAATAGAATTCATACCTTTATTTTTCATTACATAAACACCAATACTACTCGTTGCAATAATAAGTAACAATGTACTGAAAACACCTATATTTTGTCCCACAACTATTAATAACGCTAATTCGGCTAATGCATAAACAACGAAGCCAAGAAAAATTTTACGCATAATTTTCCCCTCTCTACTTGAAAAGCTACACCTTATATACGTTATTATGGCCCATTTAGTTTCATTTAAAATAAAAATAGTGGTACAAAAGGAGCTGTCTCCACATAACTTTTCCGACAGCTCCTTCGTTATACATTAAAGAACGCTAGCATGTCCTTTATAAATAACGCCTGTCTCAGCATCCATTGTAATTTCTTGACCATGACGTATTAATGTAGTGGCTTCTTTAACACCAACAATTACTGGAATGCCAAGGCTTAAGCCAACAACGGCTGCATGGCTTGTTAGTCCGCCTTCTTCTGTAATCAAACCAACACAATTTTCTAATGCTGGCATCATCTCACGATCTGAGCCAACCGTGACAAGGATGCAGCCATCTGTATCATAAGCAAGAGCCTCCGCAGCATTTTTGGCGATCACTGTTGTGCCAACAACTGATGCTTTACCAATCCCTTGACCACGCGCTAATAAATCACCAATAATGTGTACTTTCATTAAGTTTGTAGTACCCGCTTCTCCTACTGGCACACCTGCTGTAATCACAACGGCATCTCCATGTGTCACATAGCCATATTTTAAGCTTTCATCTACAGCTAGCTCTAAAATTTCATCTGTTGTTGTTACACGTTGACAAACAATTGGGTAAACACCCCATACTAATGTTAATGTATTCGCTGTATGAACGGATCCCGTAACAGCAATGACTGGTACACCTGGGCGATATTTAGCAATCATTCTTGCCGTATTGCCACTTTCTGTTGGTGCTAATACGGCTTTTACACCTAAATTAATGGATGTGTACGCTACTGCTTGCGAAATCGCCTCTGTCATATTGGCTTCTTTTTCACGACTACGTGCAGAAACAATGGATTTATATTCTAATGAGTCTTCGGTGCGTTGTGCAATTTTATTCATTGTTTGGACGGATTCCACAGGATACAAACCTGCCGCTGTTTCTCCTGATAACATAATCGCGTCTGTTCCATCAATAATAGCATTCGCTACATCACTTGCTTCTGCTCGTGTTGGACGTGGATTACGCTGCATAGAATCTAACATTTGTGTAGCAGTAATAACAGGCTTTCCGACTTGATTACATTTTAAGATTAATTTCTTTTGTACAAGCGGCACTTCTTCTGCTGGAATCTCCACACCAAGGTCTCCACGTGCAACCATTAAGCCATCAGACACAAGAATAATTTCATCGATATTATCGACACCTTCTTGGTTCTCGATTTTTGGGATAATTTGAATATGACTACCGCCATTTTGCTCAAGCAATTCACGAATTTCTAGTACATCTTTTGCTCGTCGAACAAAGGAAGCAGCGATAAAATCAATATCCTGTTCAATACCAAATAAAATATCTTGCGCATCTTTTTCTGTAATCCCTGGTAGCTGGACAGACACGCCTGGCACATTTACACCTTTTTTATTTTTTAAGACACCAGCATTTTCAACAATTGTATGAATTAAACCTTTTTCCATATCCGTTGCTAAAACACGTAATTCAATAAGACCATCATCCAATAAAATAATCGAGTTTTGCTCAACATCTTCAATTAAACGATCATACGTAATAGAGAAGCATGTCTCTGTGCCTTCTACTTCTGTCATTGAAATATCAATTACTTGTCCTGCTGTTAGGTGAAGCTCGCCATTTTTCATATTATGGGTACGAATCTCAGGACCTTTTGTATCGAGTAAAATCCCAACTGGTTTATTTAACTTTTGTGCGACTTCACGTATTAACTGAATACGTCCCGCATGTTCTTCATGAGAGCCGTGTGAAAAATTCAAACGGGCAACATTCATACCTGCTTCAATTAGTTGCTCTAATATTTCTGGTGATTCACTTGCAGGTCCAATTGTACATACGATTTTTGTTTTTCTCATTTTTGCCCACTCCGTTTTATAACAAATTATATTGATAGTTCCTTCATTAATGTATAAAGACTGATATCTGCCTCATGATTTTTTTCAAAAGCTTCCGGCATATCATAATCAATAACTTGATGATTGCGAATGCCTACTGCTCTACCAGCTTTGCCTTCCATTAACAATTCAACGGCATGTGCACCAAGTTGACTTGCCAACACACGATCACGCGCTGTTGGTGAACCACCGCGCTGAATATGACCTAGTACAGATACACGTGTTTCTTTTCCTGTTTTCTCTTTCAACAGTTTTGCCAGCTCATTTCCAGACATCACGCCTTCTGCCACAATAATAATGCTGTGCTTTTTACCTCGTGCTGCACCACGATCTAAGCGTGCCACAATATCATCTAAATTATAATCTTCCTCAGGAATAAGCACTGTTTCAGCACCAGCCGCAAGACCTGCCCATAGCGCTATATCACCTGCATCACGCCCCATAACCTCAACGATAAAAGAATTTTCATGAGAGGTAGCTGTATCTCGGATTTTATCAATGGATTCTACAACTGTGTTAAGCGCCGTATCAAAGCCTATTGTGTATTCAGTTCCTGGCACATCATTATCGATTGTTCCTGGTACACCTACAGCAGGAAATCCTTTTTTCACTAAATCCATTGCACCTCGATAAGACCCATCACCACCAATAACAACGAGCCCTTCAATACCAGCTGCCTGCAAGTTTTCAATGGCTTTTTGTTGGACTGCTTCCTCTTTAAATTCAGGACATCTTGCAGAGTTTAAATAGGTACCACCACGTTGAATAATGCCACCCACTGAACCTAAATTGAGTTCTTCCATAGAGCCTTTCACTAAGCCTTCATAGCCATGCTTAATACCGACAACACTCACTCCATGAAATGCCGCCTTTCGAACAACCGCTCGAATAGCTGCGTTCATTCCTGGTGCATCTCCACCACTTGTTAATACAGCAATTTTTTTCATCATCGGACCTCCTGCATTTACTGTTATTATTCACATTAACATGAAAAAACAAACTATGTAAGGGTTCTGAGGGCACAAAAACATAACTTTTACATAAAAAATGAAAAGAATGCGCTTTCACACACTCTTTCCATTAAAAAACGTCCTAAATTTAACATTTTTTCAAGAAGTCTGCGTTACTGTTGCGCAATTATCTTCTTTAATTTTGAAAGTTTTTTAGAGGTTAAGATACAAGTTTTAACCCTTTTCGAGCAAATTAAGCTCTCTCTTCCGTCTCTGTATATTGCCCAATTTTTTTAAATTTGTCATAACGATCTTCTATTAATTGTTCACCACTTAGTGAATTTAATACCTGAAGTGTATCACTTATGCACTCTTTAATAGAAAGTGCCTGCTTTGCCACATTGCGATGTGCCCCGCCAGTAATTTCAGGAATAATGCCATCAATAATACCAAGCTCCTTTAGATCTGGTGCTGTGATCCGCATTGCTTCAGCTGCTTGCTTGGCAAGACTCCCATCTCGCCATAGAATTGAAGCAGCTCCTTCCGGTGAAATAACCGAATATGTTGAGTTCTCTAGCATAAAGACACGATTCGCTACACCTAATGCTAGCGCACCACCACTTCCACCTTCTCCAATCACAATACTAATAACTGGTACTGTTAAACCCGCCATTTCAACAAGATTTCTAGCAATGGCTTCGCTCTGCCCTCGCTCTTCCGCAGCTTTTCCTGGGTAAGCGCCTTTTGTATCAATAAAGCAAATTATCGGACGGTTAAATTTTTCAGCCTGCTTCATTAAACGTAATGCTTTACGATAGCCTTCTGGGTGTGGCATCCCAAAATTACGACGTATATTTTCCTTTGTTGATTTTCCACGTTGATGGCCAATAACGGTTACTGGCTGCCCTTCAAACATAGCAATTCCACCTAAAATTGCGGCGTCATCGCCAAATGTACGGTCACCATGGAGTTCAATAAAGTCTTCACACATTGCTTCAATATATTGCAATGTTGTCGGTCTTTCTGGATGTCTTGCAACCTGCACACGATCCCATGGCTTCATATTTGTATAGATAGATTGCTCTAGCTGCGATAAGCGTGTTTCAAGCTTTTCAATTTCACCTGTCATATCTACATCTGCTTCCGCAGCAATTGTTTTTAATTCATCAATTTTTTCTCGTAATTGTACGACTGGTTCTTCAAACGCTAAATTTTTAGGCATGTTGTACGCCGCCTTTCATATGCATTTTGACAAGTAATGAAACCCTTTGACGTAAATCCTGACGATGGAAGATTGCATCAAGCTGACCGTGCTCTAATAAAAATTCTGCGGTCTGGAAATCACTCGGCAATTTTTCTCTGACTGTTTCTTCAATGACACGACGCCCTGCAAAGCCGATTAATGCCTGTGGCTCTGCAATATTAATATCGCCGACAGACGCAAAGCTTGCTGAAACGCCACCTGTTGTTGGGTGCGTTAAAATCGAAATAAATAATAAACCTTGATCACTATGACGCTTTAAGGCCACGCTCGTTTTTGCCATTTGCATTAAAGAGAGGACACCCTCTTGCATACGTGCGCCACCACTAGCCGTAAAGATAATAAATGGTACACCTAATGCTGTTGCTTTTTCAACTGCTCGCGTAATTTTTTCGCCCACTACTGAGCCCATTGAACCCATACGGAAATGCGAGTCCATAATGGCTACCACAATTTCCTCTCCATCTAATGTACCCACACCTGTTAAGACAGCCTCGTTTAAGCCTGTTTTTTCTTGGTCTGCCGCAATTTTCTCCACATATGCTGGGAAATTAAGTGGATTACTCGTTTGTAAATGATCATCCATTGATACAAAGGAGCCTTCATCTAAGAAATAGTCTACACGTTCTTGTGCGGTCATTTTGAA
The DNA here is from genome assembly GCF_001281525.1 of Lysinibacillus macroides. Classification (GTDB taxonomy): domain Bacteria; phylum Bacillota; class Bacilli; order Bacillales_A; family Planococcaceae; genus Lysinibacillus; species Lysinibacillus macroides. The sequence goes on from NZ_LGCI01000010.1 coordinate 864,708, forward strand.
ATGATGATCACATTTTGTACATACCTTATGGTTCTTTTCAAGTTCCTTTGTTAATTGAATATGACGACATTCAGGACATTTTGTCATTAAACCTTCTGGAAATCCCTTTTCCTGTCCATTCTCTTTCTTTTTTCGATTGCCACTAAATAAGCTGCGTATTGCCATTGTTTGACTCCCCCTTCGTTGTCTAAATGCTTGCGACAGTATTCATCCACTGCTCATAAGCTTTTAAGGCTTCTTTTTCGTAACCAAGCTGCATCGACTTCAACATGGTTTGGATGATTAATTTTTCATCTTCTGTTGAGCTGCGATTTAAACGGTCACCATCATAAGCTGCTAATTGAAACCAGATTTTTAATGAAAGGCGATTGCCTGTTGTAATTAACAACTCTCGCAAAATATCTCGGCAATGAACCGCTCCTTCTATTTCTAGTTTCACAAAAAAACTATCCCACACAGGTAGTGTGCGAAGAATCTCTGTACAACTTATTACGCGAATGGCTTCCTTTTCATGAATTTGCCGCGTTAATTCGACATCTTTTTTTGATTTTTCATCTTCTAAGATAAACATCGACAGTATTTCTACGAGCTGATGTTTATGTGTGGAGGCAAGAAAAGTACCACCGCCATGTCTTGTTTCAATAAGTCCTAGTAATTCTAAGCTGCGCAATGCCTCTCTAACAGAAGACCGCCCAACGCCTAGACGCTCTGATAAAACGCGCTCGGAGGGTAGCTTTTCACCTGCTTGAATTTTTTCCATTTTAATGAGTTGACGTAATTGTTGGACGATTTCTAAAAACACTTTTTTTTGTGCAGTTTTTTTATCCATACGACTAACTCCCCTTATCAAAAAGTGGTCAGACCACTTTTTATATTGATTCTAGCTTACAAAATAACTACACAAAAGTAAAGAAAAAACTGCACAAAATTTCATGCAGTTTGTAAATTTTCCTTTAATTTTATTGTTTTTTCATCGTTTGTGCATGTTTTACTTTGATCTGCGGCTTGCCAAAGCGTCTCTCTAAAACGCCCTCAATAAAGAGCATTTCATCTTCTATCAGTAGGTCTTGAACAAGCTGAAATACTTGTGGAAATAACGTGATCGAAACAGTTCCGTATTCGTCCTGAAGCTGCACAAAAGCCATTTGCTCCCCTTTTTTCGTTCGAATTTTTTTGACCTCGTCAATCATACCGATCATTTTCACATACGTACCATCTCGTGTCTGTTTAAGCTCGTAGCATGTACAATTGATACCCTGCCAGTACTGTCTTTCTTCCGTTACTGGATGAGCAGAAATATAAAAGCCTAAGCTCTCTTTCTCATGCATTAATTTTTCCTTTTGTGACATGGCTACTGCCTCCATATATTTTGGCTTCCCAAAGCTATAGGCTGTAGCGGTAGCTATATCAATATCCTCAGTGGGTCGTAGTAGCTCAGCATGCTTCCCAGCAGCATCTACTGTCATTATAAGAACAGCTCGATCCTTTTCTAAATAATCAAGCGCACCAGCAAAAATTAAAGACTCCATCATTTTTGGCTTAAAATGCTGTGCACTTAAAGCAACAGCCAAATCAAATAAATTGTTGAATGCCTCTGGATTTGTTTGTCGTAATGTATTTACTTTATCTATAAACGTATGTGGAACACCTTTAATGCCTGTTAGACTATAGCGAATACCCTGATTTTCTACTGTAAAATATTTTGTACTTTTTTTTAACGAAGGGGGATAAAACGGAATCCCCTTGTCTTTTGCCTCTTGCACAAGCTGGACAATTTTATCTATGTTTCCTGTTGCATTTGATAATAATGCCGCATAAAAACTATATGGAAAATGTGCCTTTAAATAAGCCATTTGATAGGAGATCATACTATAAGCTACGGCATGACTTTTGGCAAAACCATAATCAGCAAAATGGACAATTAATTCATATACTTCTTCTGCTACAGACTGCTCATAGCCCTGTTTTAATGCCCCATTTACAAAGACAGCACGCTGCTCCTCTAAAATTTGGCGATTTTTTTTACTAACTGCTCGGCGCAGTAAATCAGCCTGTCCCCTTGTAAAGCCTGCTAGCACAGAAGCAATTTGGATAATTTGCTCCTGATAGACAATCACGCCAAATGTTTCTTGTAAAATAGGCACTAACACCGGATGAGGCATAACAACCTGCTCCTTACCTGCTTTTCTCCTTGCATAGATAGGAATGAAATCCATCGGACCTGGACGATATAGTGCATTAACAGCTACAATATCTAAAAAATGCGTTGGACGAATATCACGTAAGGCTTGCTTCATTCCCGCTGATTCTAACTGGAAAATACCAAGTGTATCGCCTCTTTGTAGAAGTTGAAACGTTTTATCATCATGCAGAGGAATGTGCTCAAATTCAATCCATGGTCCTCCTGCTTTATAAATAGACCAACGCATCTGCTCCAAAATGGTGAGATTACGCAAACCTAAAAAATCCATTTTCACGAGTCCACATGCCTCAATATCGCCCATTGGCCATTGTGTGCAATAAATGTCGTCATGCCCCTCCTCAATCGGTACTGTATCCACTAATGGAGATGGAGCAAGTACAATGCCAGCCGCATGTGTGGATGAATTCCTTGGCAAGCCTTCTAGCTTTAACGCGACCTCAAACCAATGCTGATGATTGTCATCTGCTGTTAGCCAGCCTTGTAGGTCAGGAGATTCTGCCACTGCCCTTTGTAGGGTCATACCCGGCTTATTTGGAATCATTTTAGAGATTTTTTCTAAGGTTTCCGCATCAAAGCCAAAAACTCTTGCCACATCTCTCGCCACTGCCTTAGCAGATAATGTACCGAATGTAATAATTTGCGCCACATTCGCCTTACCATATTTTTTTGCAACATACTGGATGACTTGCTGTCTTTTACTATCAACAAAATCAATATCAATATCAGGTAAAGTAATACGTTCTGGATTTAAAAAGCGCTCAAATAATAAGCCGTAAGCCAGTGGATCTACCTGTGTAATAAATAAGCTGTACGCTACAAGTGAGCCTGCCGATGAGCCACGACCGGGTCCTGTTAAAATACGATTGTCTTTGGCAAAGCGCATAAAATCAGCGACAACCAAAAAATAATCAGCAAAGCCCATAGAGCAAATAATATCCAACTCATATTGTAATCGCTCTCGATAACTTAATGGTAGTACTCGCTGCTTAAACCGCTCCTCTAATCCTTTAAATGCCTCTTTTATAAGTAAGCTTTCAGCAGTTTCACCTACTGGCACTGGAAACTTTGGCATTTGTACAGGCATTTCAGGGATCACTGCCTTACAGCTTGCCAGCATAGCTGTACTAGCTGCTAACCATTCTGGTCGATCAGCAAACCAGCTTTGCCATTCATCTGCTGTAGGTGCAAAATAGCCTTGCAAGCTAGCAGTTTGCCTCGTTGTGCCAAGCTTTTCACCTGTATCAATTGCTCTCGCAACTTCATAAGCAAAATGATCTTCTGGACGTAAAAAATAACAGCTTTGAGTAGCTACTAGCTGGATGTTTTTTTCTTGACACCATGCTACAAGCTCATCCTCGTTCGCTGATTTTACTCCTCCTGGTCTTGCAATGCCTATATAAAAATAATGTTGAAACAATTGCGCAATAGCAGTGGCCATCGAATACCAGGTATCTACAACTAGAGCATCGTCCGTCGTCAACAAGGCGATACAGCCTGCCGCATAACCTTCAAGCCATTTCCATGGCAGCACCTCATCGTCTCTAATCGACAGAGCACTACTTATTTTTAATAAATTTTGATAACCCTCCTGAGATTGTGCATACAGTACAAGAGGTATTATTTCCTCCTGCCACTGTACTTTTAGCGAAAGCCCTATAATGGCATGAATATGAGCTTGTTGCATGGCTTTACAAAAAGGCAAAAGCCCGTACAATTTCGTATTGACGATTGCACAGGCCTGTGTCTTTTGCTCTTGTAAAAAAGGAATCAATTGCTCCAGCCGAATTGTACTTTTCAATAAATCCGCGCTTGTATGCATTTTCGTATATACATGTGCCAAATGAATCCCTTCCTTTTCTTTATGAATGATACGTGTTACAAATCTCCTGTAATCTAGCGATAACGCGATCTGCTTCCTCCCATGAATAAGCTGTAGCACCCGCTGCAAGTGGATGCCCACCACCATTAAATTCTTTTGCTAATGTATTAATGACTGGACCCTTTGATCGTAAACGCACACGGATTTGATCCTCTTCTTCAATGAAAACAACCCATGCACATATTCCCTTGACATTCCCAAGACAACCTACTAAAAGGGAGGCTTCTGATGGTACAGCATCATGTGCTGTCAGCAATTCCTTGGTTAGCTTGATATGTGCTGCTCCATGCTCATCCATTTGAAAGTTTTGATAAATATAGCCTTGTAAATTTAATAGCTTTTGCTCCATTTCATACATACCATCAAAAATCTGGTTCCGATCAAAATCATATGTAATTAATTCTGCAACAATTTTAAATGTTCTAGCTGTTGTACTTGAAAATTGAAATCTTCCTGTATCTCCTACAATACCAGCAAATAAAAAACGTGCAGCAGCAGCTGAAAGTCGCCAGTCAACAGTTTTTTGTCCTTCTTCATAAAGCTCATAAATCATTTCACTACAAGAACTTGCTGTAGTGTCTACCCATAAAAGGTCGCCATATGCATCATCATTTGGATGGTGATCAATCTTAATAACCATCTTACCCTCTGTATAGCGTTGATCGTCAACACGCTCTGTATTGGCAGTATCTGTAACAATTACTAATGCATTGTTATAAACATCATCTGTTATTTGATCAGGCTGTGCCATAAACGATAGGGAGGCATCATGCTCACCTACAGCAAAAACCTTTTTGTCAGGATAATTCGCTAAAATTAATTCTTTTAACCCTTGCTGGGAGCCATAAGCATCAGGGTCTGGACGTACATGCCGGTGAATAATAATCGTGTCATATGCAGCAATTGTGTCGATGATTTGTCTTTTCAAAATAAATTCCTCCAAAATGATAGTAAGAACCGTTAGCATTTTTCGATAATAATCGTTACAATAATGTCTAGTTATGCTAGGAGGTTTACTATGCTCAATTTAATATTTGTATTTGTGACTATCGTCTCTTTCGTCTTCTATTTTTATTTTAAAACAAAACAGTTCCGTTCTCCATTACCCATTGCTAAAAAGTGGTACAAAAGTAAGGCGAATATTGGTTTTGGATCCTTTATTCTGTTTTTTGCGTTAAACCAAGCCTACTTATTCCCTGGACTCTATACATTTATTATTGTAACAATTCTTGTCATTTTAGGCATCTATGTAATTGTAGAAAATATAAAAAAAGCACGACACTATGGTCAATTTGTTGAAGAAGAATTTCGTATCAATCAATAAAAAAGCACACCATTCCAATATACTTTTTCACAAAAAGGGATATCTCAAATGACGTCGAGATACCCCTTTTTACTATTTAGCGTTCTAATAGCTGGAACATCATCATGGCCTTTCCAACAAGTACTTGTTGATTGTATACTTCAAAATCCATTTTCACAAACTTACGACTCATATCTAAAATTCGAGGCTTCACCGTTAGTGTGCTTTCCATTTGAACTGGCTTAATAAAGTAAATTGTCATATTCTCTGCCACAGCGTCTCCACGTTTACGGCGTTTTAACGCAAATGAACCAACCTCTGCTAATAAAGTAGTAAAGGCTCCATAGGAAATCGCCCCATATTGATTGGTCATTTGAGGTGTGACTTTAAACTCTACGATTAATTCATCATCGCCAAGCACCTTGATTTCATTTTTTACTAAATCATCAATCGTTTCACCATGCTGAGGTTGCCTTTGTGCTAATTGAAGTGCTTTTAGTACATCCTGACGACTAATCACACCTTGCAGAATATTATCATCATCAACAATTGGTAAGAGATCGATTCCTTCCCAGATCATGCGATGCCCTGCAGAGGCCACACTCATTTTCATCGAGCCAGCAATCGGATTTTTCGTCATCACTTTTTCAATAAGCTCATTTTCTTCTCGTCCAATAACATCTTTAACCGTAACCATCCCAACAAGTTTATTTTGATGGGTTACAACAGGAAATGCACCATGAGTTGTTTGTTCATTCAGTTTCTGAAAATGATGGATTGTTTCATCATTTTTTAGCACAGCTGTGTCTGTCATTGGGATATAGATATCTTCGATAAATAAAATATCTTTTTTAATTAACTGGTCATAGATGGCACGATTAATCATCGTGGCTACTGTAAATGTATCATAGCTTGTTGAAATCATCGGTAAATCCAGTGAATCCGCAAGCTGCTTATTATTTTCCGTTGTATCAAAACCACCAGTTATTAAAACAGCCGCACCCGCGCGAAGTGCATTTTCATGGGCTTTAATACGATTCCCCACAATCAATAGGCTTCCTGCATCTGTGTAGCGCATCATATCTTCTAGTTGCATCGCACCAATCACAAATTTTGTCAATGTTTTATGTAGACCTGATTTCCCACCTAAAACTTGACCATCTACAATATTAACAATTTCTGCAAATGTTAAGCGTTCAATATTTTCTTTCTTTTTTTTCTCGATACGAATGGTTCCAACACGTTCGATAGAGCTCACTAAGCGACGATTTTCCGCTTCTTTTATCGCACGGTAAGCTGTTCCTTCACTCACTTGCATTTCCTTTGCAATTTGACGTACTGAAATTTTATCGCCCACGGGTAGGGATTCGATGTATTGTAAAATTTTCTCATGTTTTGTCGACAAAATATCACCTATTTCCTAAGCTTCAATTCTGCTCTTAGTGTACCATATTTATTAGAAAAATATTTAATATAAAGTGATGAAATTGTTTATCAGTCCCCACCATTTCAACTACCAGCGTGGTGTCAATTCATTAGTACAGCATTATCAGTGATTAGAAACAGTTTACTTTTTCACCAGCTTTTAAAATTTGAACATCTGCATTTTGTACTAACTCTGCAAAAACTTGTGGGTCTTGCTCGATTGGTGGAAATGTATTGTAATGAATCGGTATGACAAATTTCGGCTTTAATAAGGATACTGCATAAGCTGCATCCTCTGGTCCCATTGTGAAGTTATCACCAATTGGCAAGAATGCAACATCAATTGGATGACGTTCAGCAATTAATTTCATATCACTAAATAAAGCTGTGTCACCTGCATGATAGATCGTTAAGCCCTCTACAAAGATTAAAACACCTGCTGGCATCCCCATATAAATAATTTCATTATTATCTGTTACATAAGAAGAGCCGTGGAAAGCCTGTGTAAATTTCACCTTACCAAAATCAAATTCCCTTGCTCCACCGATATGCATAGGATGTGCCTTTACACCCTGCCAAGAAAGCCAATTCGCTAATTCATTTGGCGCAATAACAAGTGCATCTTTTTTCTTGGCAAGCTCCACGGTATCACCAACATGATCATTATGCCCATGTGTCAATATAATAATATCTGGTGCTTCCTCTGCTACTGTTAAATCCGTTTGCCCATTGCCATTAATAAACGGATCAATTAAAATTGTGTGCCCATTTGTCTGAATTTTAACAACAGAATGTCCATGATAACTTATTTCCATTTTAAAGTCCCCCTTATATGTCAATCTACGGCTTATCATTTTTATTCGCTATTCATGCGCGTTTTCCCTTTTTTTGATATGCTTGTACAGAGAATAATCGTATAGGATTCTCTAACAACTCTATACCCTGTTAGAACACAATTATTCAATTTACAAGATAAAGCATCGTCAATAATAGTAGTCGATGCTTTGTCGTAAAAATTCCCCATGCACTTAAAGGAGGACATATTTATGTCAAAGGTTGAAGAAATTCAAAATTATTTACAGCAAAACAGCATCGACGCAGCATTTATCACAACACCTGACAATGTTTTTTATGTTTCAGGCTTTAACAGTAATCCACATGAAAGATTACTAGGTGTGATGATTTTTAAAGAAGCTGAACCTTTTTTAATTTGTCCACAAATGGAGATTCCAGATGCGAAGAATGCAGGTTGGTCTTATGAGGTGATTGGCCATCAAGACACCGATAATGCCATGGAAATTCTTGCTCAGGCTGTGATCGCACGCCAAGTACAGCCAGCTACATTTGCTATTGAAAAAGCACAACTTATCGTAGAACGTTTCGAGGCGTTACAGCAATCTTTCCCACAAGCCAGCTTTGTTCGTCTCGATGAAAAAATAAATGCAATGCGCGTCATCAAAGATGAAAATGAATTAGATAAATTGCGAAAGGCTGCCGAGCTTGCTGACTACGCTATTGAAATCGGTTGCAAGGAAATTGCTGAGGGGAAAACAGAAATGGAAATTCTTACAGCAATTGAAAGGGCTATTCAAGATAAAGGCTGTAAAATGTCCTTTGAAACAATGGTATTGAGTGGCCCAAAAACAGCATCACCTCATGGCAAACCAGGTGCTCGTAAAATCGAAAAAGGCGATATGGTGTTATTTGACCTTGGCGTTATTTACAAGGGCTATTGCTCAGATATTACACGTACTGTTGCCTTTGGCGAGCCAAGTGAAGCGCAGAAAGAAATCTATCATGCTGTTTTAGCTGCCAATACAAATGCTGTCGCAGCCGTGAAACCAGGTATTCGTGCGATGGACTTAGATAGAATTGCACGAAATACAATCACAGAAGCAGGCTATGGTGAATATTTCACGCACCGTCTTGGACATGGTCTTGGTATTTCTGTGCATGAATTCCCGTCCGTTACGGGCGCAAATGAGATGACGATGGAGGAAGGCATGGTCTTTACGATTGAGCCAGGGGTTTATAAAGCTGATATAACAGGAGTTCGTATCGAGGATGATGTTGTGGTGACAAAAGATGGCGTGGAGGTTCTAACAAAATTCCCAAAAGAATTAATTGTTCTATATAAATTGAACTAAAGCTTCTATCTCCTTCAAAATGGGTAAAGTATACAAACTTATTGTCGAAAGGATGATCCCACATGTTACGCAATGAACAACGAGAAGAACTTCAAACGGCGATGCGACAAACAAAGGATAAGCGACTATTTGAGCGGTATCAGACTGTATTTCTACACCTTGAAGGAAAAAATAACGTTGAAATTGCGATGATCATTCAACGCAATCGAGCAACTGTTGGTGAATATATTAAAGCCTATAAAAAAGAAGGCATAACAGGTTTACGCATGGGGATTTCTACAGGTAAACCACATCGTTTGACCATCGAACAACGTGCTGAGTTGGCTGAGATTGTCACAACGAAAACGCCTGCTGATGTGGGATTTGCACCGTATACGAATTGGACGCTCGCGTTACTCGTTTCACTCGTGAAACGTGAATGGGCTGTGTCCTATTCTTTACGTGGCATGTCTAAATTATTAGAACGCATGCAATTTAGTCATACGCGCCCTACCTATACGTTGGCGAATGCGGACCCAGAAAAGCAAAAAACATTTAAAGAAGAAACATTTCCTGCTTTAAAAAAAGCTATTGTATGAGGAAATCGATCACCTTCTCTTTCAAGATGAGTCCATGATTCGTGACTACCAAGCCATTCAAAAGTCATGGTTTCCAAAAGGGAAACAGCGTCAAATCCCCACATACGGTAAGCATCAAGGCGTGAAATTAATCGGTACGTTAAATTATGAAACAGGTGAAATCTTCTGCGTCGAAGAAGAGAAATACGATGCAGAAGTCTTCCTGCGTTTCTTAGAAAAAGTCATTGCTCATTACCCAAATGGAAAAATTGTCATGATCCTCGATAACGCTCGCATTCATCATGCGAAGCTCATTCAGCCTTTTTTAAAGCTGCATCAAAATCGATTACAACTGGTGTTTTTACCACCTTACAGCCCGCAATTGAATTTAATTGAGGGGCTATGGAAATGGTTGAAAGACAGCGTCATTCATAATGTCTTTTTTTCAAGTACATCGCAAATCAAACTCGCTGTTCGTGAATTTATCCGTTGTCAAAGTGAAGATACACAAGGTATAATCGACCGACTTTGTGTTAGGTTCTAAAGTTCAATCTATATATAAAAGGATTGAAGCCTAACTAGCTGCCTTATTTATAAATAGAAAAAACGAACGATCCTAAATACTTTATGAGTGTTTCACATTGGTTCGTTCGTTTTTTTCAAATGCTTGTTTGCTAATTTATCTGCTTTCTAAAACACATGTAAAACGTTCTACGCCAAGGTACTTTTCCCCCAGACTCGAAACTTTGAAACCATATTTTTTGTAAAAATCTACAGCATCCTTATCAGTTTCAGCAGCAATTACAAGTAGTGCATACTTATCGTTAATGAAATCAATCATTTCACTCCTATTTCCTCTCCTCTATAGCTTGGAGATACTGCGATATGCTTTATTTCACAACGCTTTGAACCTGAAAATTCTATGCCTATACAGCCGATAACATCCTCTTTCAAATAACATCCCTATAATTCTCTAACGGGTGATTGCATATATAATCCATATTCATGTTCGATATTCTTGTCCAAAGTTGCAAGGGATAAAAGTTTTCTTATATCAGCTTGAGTAGGATTTACGTTAATTTTTTTCATCAAAATCCTCCTGCTTCATTTAGCTTAAAAAGATACATGAAATATTATGCTTTTACTATATATCTACCACCTAAACATTCACAACGTAAAAAAGGAAGCACTTTGAACATGCTTCCTTTTTCTATTTATTGAATTAGCTCATCCACACTCACATATGGTAAACCTTGAGAATCTGCTACTGCCTTATAAACAAGTTGTCCATCCAATGTATTTACACCTTTTTTCAGTGCAGCATTGTCTAGGCAAGCCTGTTTATAGCCTTTGTTGGCAATTTGCAGGGCATATGGAATTGTATTGTTCGTTAAGGCAATTGTTGATGTACGTGGAACTGCTCCAGGCATATTGGCTACAGCATAGTGTACAACACCATGTTTTACATATGTTGGATCATCATGCGTTGTCACACGATCAGATGTAGCAAAAATACCGCCTTGGTCAATCGCAATATCGACTACGACAGAGCCTGGTTGCATGGACTGAATCATTTCTTCAGATACTAGCTTTGGTGCCTTTGCGCCTGGGATTAAAACAGCGCCAATAACTAAATCTGAGTTTTTCACTGATTCTGCAATATTATACGGATTAGACATTAATGTTTGAACATCGCGACCAAACATATCTTCTAATTGACGTAAACGTTCAGCGCTTAAATCAATAACTGTTACATCTGCTCCCATACCAACGGCGATTTTCGCAGCATTTGTTCCTGCAATACCACCACCGATAACCGTTACTTTACCGCGTGGTACACCTGACACACCACCTAGTAAAATACCTTTACCATCATGATTTTTCTCTAAGAACTGTGCACCAATTTGTGTAGCCATTTTACCTGCTACTTCACTCATTGGTGTGAGCAATGGTAGTGAACCATTTGCCAATTGAACCGTTTCGTAGGCAATACCTACAACCTTTTTATTTAAAAGTGCCTGAGTTAACTCAATCTCTGGCGCTAAGTGTAAATATGTGAATAGGATTTGACCTTCGTGAAAATAATCGTACTCAGAAGCTACAGGCTCTTTTACCTTCATAATCATTTCTTGAGACCATGCTTCTTTTGCAGTTGGCACAATATGAGCACCAGCTGCGATATAGTCTGCATCTGTAAAGCTTGAACCTAAACCTGCTCCTGTTTCAATAAACACCTCATGACCAGCATGTGTTAATGTGACAACTCCTGCTGGTGTCATTGCTACACGATTTTCATTGTTTTTAATTTCTTTTGGAATACCAATCTTCATTGTTTCCTATCCCCTTCCATACCTAAGAAATCAGCATTACTTGTCTAACGATGGACTGATGAACCGCTTACAATTCCATATTACCAAACAAATACTAAAAAAGCTTTAACTAAAATCAAAACATATAAAATTCCTAATATTTTCAAAATACTAAATATTCAAATGATTAAATCTTGATTAAATTATTATATTAAAAAACTAAATAGCAAGCCTAGAGCAGGAAAGAAGGGAGATCATGAATGGTAGAGTACAACTATAAAAAAGTTTACACACTATAAATAGTGGAAATTAGATAATTATAGTTTTACGTGAAATTAGTTCACTTTTTTACATTTTTTCTGTCGGAAAGTATTTCCTTTAGAAAATCATTTGGTATAATCAACATATACAAATTAGGGAGGTTATTCAAATGGCTAATCATTATAAAAGCATTGTTGTGGCAGTAGATGGTTCAAAAGAGGCTGAATATGCATTTCGTAAATCAATTGATGTTGCAAAACGTAATGAGGGTTCTGTATTAAATTTAGTGAATGTTATCGATACTCGTTCGTTTGCAGCAATTGAGGCATATGACCGCTCCATCGCAGAGCGTGCACAAGCATTTTCTGAGGAACTATTAAATGGCTACAAAAAACAAGCTGAGGATGCAGGCTTAACGAATGTTAATCTTGTGATCGAATACGGTTCTCCAAAAAATATCATTACAAAAGAGCTTTCTAATGTTGTAGACGCAGATTTAATTATTTGTGGTGCAACTGGTTTAAATGCAGTTGAACGCTTCCTAATCGGTTCAGTGTCTGAAGCAATTGTACGTTCAGCTAAATGTGATGTACTTGTTATCCGTACACCAGAAAACTAATAAGCAGTACATAAAAAGGTATCCCATTTATAGGATACCTTTTTTATTTATGTTGTTTTTATAAGCCCTCACTTACCTTCTTTCCATAGCCTTACTTTTTCAAAAAATAAGGCTAGTGCCTGTTTATTTTGCATATTCGGCACTTTTGCTAATAGCACTTCTTTAGGGGCCTTCAATTCCTTCGCTTGCTTTTGTAAAATCACAATGGACTTTTCTAATGTCTTATTAGCAAATATAGAGTCGGGTAATTGAATAATAGCCTGAATCCATGCGTGCTTTTGCAAATACTTATGCAACTGCTTAGATTGCTCTGAATCAAAAAGATGTGACGGTGCAAGGAAGAATAGATAGCCGCCCTCTTTTGTATAATTGAGTGATTGCTCAATAAATAAATGATGTGCATAACTCATTCCCTCTGTCGCACATAACTCATAATTAAGCGAAACATCTTCATTTGGATAATAGCCAACCGGTAAATCACACACAACCGCATCAACAGGATTCACCAGTAAATCTTGTAAAGCATCCTGGCGATATAAAGATACAGGCTGCTCTGTTACATCCGCAGTTGCAGCAGCTAGGCGAATCAGCAGCTCGTCCACTTCTACACCTGTCGCCTCTACTTTCCCATCTAATAAGTTCATGACTGTTAGTAATAAATTCCCTGTACCCACTGCTGGGTCCATCATTACAATTTTTTCATGTTCAAGACGCTCTGCAAATATTTGTTCTACAAAATAACCGACCAATAAACCTAATGTATCAGGGGTCATTTGATGGTTTGGCTGTGAGCCCTTGCGCATTCCTTTTAAAATAGCAATTTGAATAGCTTTACGAATATCCTCCTTCGTTGCATCTGGCTGTGAAAAATCAAGCTCACCATCTAGCCACGCCTCTAAGCCATCCAGTACTCCCTCTAACAGTGTAGTATTTTGTTCTTTTTCGATTTTTTCAGCATGTTCATTTAACAGTCCAAATAGTTTCTCGATATTTTCCATCAATAACTTCCTTTCAAGCAGAAAAGAGCCGTGACAAAAACTCGTCACAGCCCCTTTGTCTACTATTATCTTAGCTTAAAAGCGCTCCATTATGCCAGTGCTTTGACAGCTGCAATGGCTGCTTCATAATTTGGATGATCCGTTGCCTCAGCCACATATTCAGCATATGTCACTTTATTATCCGCATCCACAACAAATACTGCACGTGTCAGAAGACGTAATTCTTGAATGTATACACCATATGCTTCACCAAATGAAAGGTCGCGGTGATCTGAAACCGTTTGAACAGCCTCAATACCTGCTGCACCACACCAACGTTTTTGAGCAAATGGAAGATCCACAGATACCGTATAGATTACTACATTGTCACCTAGATTAGCTGCTTCTTCATTAAAACGACGTGTTTGTGCATCACATACACCCGTATCTAATGATGGTACAACACTGAATAAACGAATTTTACCCTCTGAATCTTTTAATGTTACAGGTGATAGGTCATTCGCCAATACTGTAAAATCTGGTGCTTGCTCGCCCACCTTTACTTCATTTCCTACTAGTGTTACTGGACCATTTTTAAATGTTACTTGTGCCATCTAAACGCCTCCTTCTCATCATATGTATTCATATTACTAAATGAAGGGAATTCATTGCAACTCAGACAACTCACTGTATAAAAAGATACTGCGTAAAAAAGTTTAGCCAAAAAGTCTCTTTTAGGACAAACTCTTGCTTTGAAGATGATGATAATTTAAAGAGGGCTATGCAAAAAGATTTTAACTTTTTGCATAGCCCCCTGCTACTTATTGTTCATTTTTTTCTTCTAACTTCACAAGTTCCACTTTTTCCTCTTGTTTATGAGCTACCGTGATTTCCTCTTGTTGCGGTACTGTTGTCGGCGCTTCGGCTTTTTCAATATAGAGTTTTTCATGTACTACTGTTGTATCGGCAAAATAATCATGTAAACCTTGATTTTCTGGCATAATAACGACCAATATATAGAGTGGCATAAAAATATTATTGATAACACGGCCAATCCAATCACGGAATAGCACATCTGACCAAGTAAGCTGATCATGCTTTAAGGAGATAACTCGTAAGCCAAAAACCATTTTCCCCAATGTTTGCCCGAAAAATTTTGTCATCAGTACAAAATAGCTATAATAAAGAATCGCTGTAATTATAGAGATCGGTGCATACCACACAGATTCCGATAAGGACCAATCCATGAGATAAAAAATAGGATTTATCAGTATTCCAATGACAGCAGAGACAATGAATCCATCTAATAAAAATGCCCAAAATCGAATCCAAAAACCTGCTGTTTTTAGAGTATAGCTTTTAGACTTTATGGAGATGTCTGATGGCTCGATCACAGCATTATTTTCCATAGAGGGTGAACCTTGCATAACAATTTCATTGTTTGTCATCGTACTCCCCCCTTTAGTATTCACCATATAAATACATCATTTTAGGTGCGCTATAGTCTGTCATAATCTTCATCAGCATTTTTTCCTCGGCTGATGGGCCAAATATAGAGCCAATTTTCATCCCAACATAGGATTGCCAGCCGCCCGTATCATAAGCATATTCAAATAAAGCAGCATCTTCCAATCCATAGTCCGCTCGTAGCGCAGCAATTACTGCCTCTTCATCACCGATTTCATCAATCAACCCTGCCTCAAGCGCTTTTGTACCACCAAAGATACGACCATCAGCAACTTTCTTAACATCTGCTTCAGACATATTACGTCCCTGTTCTACAATATCTACAAATTCCTCATATGTTTCATTAATCATATCTTGCATCATTGCACGTTCCTCTGCTGTCACTTCGCGCATTGGACTTAGCATATCCTTATGTGCACCTGATTTAAACGTTTCGAATTTAACCCCTACTTTTTCAGCCAATGCTTGATAGTTAATTGATTGCATAATGACACCAATCGAGCCTGTAATTGTATCGCGGTGGGCAAATATTTTATCTGCTGGTGCTGCAATATAATAACCACCAGACGCTGCCATTGAATCCATTGATACATAAATTGGAATTTGTCGTTCCTCTTTAATCTTTACAAGTTTTTTATAAATATCTGCTGATTCTTTTACACCACCACCTGGTGAGTTAACACTTAATACAACACCCTGTATAGAGTCATCATATAAAATATTATCCAATTGCTCTAAGAAAAACTGATGGTCATATGCTACTGGCTGCCAAAGTGTACCTGAGCCAATATCTTGAATCGTACCATCTACCTTTAAATAAGCAATGCGTTTATCAAAATTATTGCCTTCAATGACATTTTCATAAACATCTAAATTATTTCCTGCCATTAGGCTATCAAAATTTCCTAAGAAGTCTGACTTAAATAGCGCAAAAATAGTGTTAATGCCTAATGAAAACAGCAAAAGAACACCTGCCACTACTAAAGCAACCCATCTTTTTACATTCATGTTTTTCCGCCTCCTCAACATGTAATACGAATGATTACCTTATTTGTTTCATTCTCTTGAAATAATCCGCAAAAATTTAGCTACTCAGCATCGCAAAAGATTGACTTTACTGTCATGTTCCAATTCCTATACACAATACTTTTAATAAAGAGCTAAAAAGCTTGATACTATTTATTTCCTTATAATACCTTACCAAAATCATAAAAAAAATCAAAGTCCATGCACTTACATAAACTTTGATTTTCGATATTATTTCCTAGGAAATGATGTATATTCAAGTTGTTTCGCTTCTTGTTGTCGTAATTCGACACGGCGAATTTTCCCTGAAGAGGTTTTTGGTAGCTCTTCTACAAATTCAATGGCACGAGGATATTTATAGGGTGCTGTTAATGCTTTTACATGCTGCTGTAGTGTTTGCATAAGCTGCTGATCACCGATTTCACCCCGATGAAGAACAATAAATGCCTTGACAATATTTCCTCGAACCTTGTCAGGGCTTGCTATAACAGCTGCTTCTTTGACAGTTGGATGCTTCATTAAGGCATCCTCCACTTCAAATGGCCCAATTGTATAGCCTGAAGAAATAATGACATCGTCACCTCGCCCCTCAAACCAAAAATAGCCATCCTTGTCTTTATAGGCACGATCTCCTGTAATATACCAATCACCACGGAATTGTAAATGCGTACGTTCAGGGTCTTTTAAATAGTTTTTAAAGAGTGCAGGTGTTTCTCGGTGAACGGCGATATCTCCCACTTCTCCGATGGCAACGGGCTGACCCTCGTCATTAATAATGTCTACTGTATTGCCAGGTGTTGGTTTTCCCATCGAACCAGCTCTTGCTTCCATGCCCACCATTGTACCAACAAGCAATGTATTTTCAGTTTGACCATAGCCATCTCGTATTTGTACATGACAAACATCTGAAAACACTTTAATCACCTCACTATTTAAAGGCTCACCTGCTGACACAGCCTGACGAATAGCACTTAAATTATATTGCTGTAAATGATCAAGTGCTGCCATAAAACGATATTCCGTTGGTGTGCAGCATAGAACATTAATATTGAATTTTTCAAGCAATGTGAGGTAAGTAGCTGCATCAAATTTCCCTTTATAAACAAATGCTGTTGCACCGCTCCCTAAAGTAGCAAGAAACGGACTCCATATCCATTTTTGCCAGCCGGGAGCTGCTGTAGCCCAAACAATATCATTTTCTTGGACACCTAACCAATAAGGTGCTGTTGTACGTAAATGGGCATAGCCCCAGCTATGACTATGGACTGCGGCTTTAGGATTACCTGTTGTACCACTTGTATAGGCTAAAAAAGCAATATCTGTGCTTTTGGTTGGAGTAGGATTTATGTAAGTTGTTGATTGATATTGCATATTTTCTAATATTGGTTGCCATGGTTCATGTGCATGTCCAATTACAAATTGCTGTATACCCTGTAAATTTTCCACCTTATCAAACTGTTCAATATAAGGCTCATAGGCAATAATAGCTTGTACATTTGCATGTTGAATGCGATAGTCAATATCTTTTGTTCTTAACATTTCTGAGCTTGGAATAATTGTTAAACCCGCTTTTAAAGCAGCAATATAAACAATATAGGCTTCAACAGAGCGTGGTACCATCACGAGTATCACATCACCTTTCGTTAAGCCCTGCTTTGTAAAAACATGTGCTGCCTGATTCGCCCTTTCAAGTAAATGCGTGTATGTAATCCATTGCACATCTTGATGTTCATCACAAATAATTAACGCATTTTTGGTTGTATCCTGTGCATATTTTTCAATTTCCTCTGTAATATTATACCATTCTGGTGCAATCAAATCTTGTCTTTTCACGGCGGATGCCCCCTTTTGTTATGACACATTATAAATCTCCTTTTTTGTGTTTTTCAATGCTTTGCGTTCAATTTACAAAAAGTCATGACAATTATCATATTTGGTTATATGGTATCGGTCATATTCATATAAATTCTCTATTGAACAAGCTAAAAAAATATGGTACATTTTGGACAACTAAAAACAAGATTGCAGGGGGACTCATTACGAGTTGAGAAGGTTAAAACCTGACCCTTTGAACCTGTTAGTTAATACTGGCGTAGGGAGCAATATCCATCTATTTTTACTGATGAAGGGCTCTTTTGCGTGTATTTTTGCACAAAAAGAGCCTTTTTGCATGCTTACGTCCATCCAACAAAGGAGGACCAATAATGATTATTCAAAAAATTCGCCAAAAAAATCCATTAATTCATTGCATTACAAATTATGTCGTCGCAAATTTCCAAGCAAATGGACTCTTGGCAATCGGTGCTTCGCCTGTTATGGCTGATGGCAACGATGAGGTGGAGGAAATGGTGACAATTGCCTCAGGTCTATTGATTAATATCGGCACACTGAATGATACCATGAAAAAATCTATGTTACTGGCTGGTAAAAGGGCTAATGTGCTTGGCATCCCTGTTATATTAGACCCTGTAGGAGCTGGGGCAACAAACTACCGCAAAAAAGCTGTACAACATCTACTGGAAGAAATTCAATTTGCTGCTATTCGTTGCAATATTGGAGAACTTGCCGCAATTGCTCATGTAGAATGGCAGCAAAAAGGGGTAGATAGTGGAACAGGCTCTATTTCTGTAGAAGATGAAGCAAAAAAAGTGGCACAGCTTTATCAATGTATCGTCATTGTTACAGGTGAAAAGGACTTTATCACAGATGGTACTCAGCAGCAATGGATTACAGGTGGTAATGCCCAAATGACAGAGGTCACTGGAACAGGCTGCCTCTTAAGTGCTGTTTGTTGTGCTGCTTATGTAGCTGATCAGCAGCCCTATCGTCAATTAGCTGAGGTACTAAAGCTTTATAAACAAATTGCTGAGCAAGCTGCCACTTCTACACAATATATTGGTGATTTTCAAATTGCTGTGTTAAATGAACTAGGTCATCTATCCAAGGGCGGTGAGCAATAATGCAAGTTGTAACAACAATCGCTGGTTCTGATAGTGGTGGCGGTGCTGGTATACAGGCTGATTTAAAAACCTTCCAGGAATTAAAAGTATTTGGAACGACCGTTATTACAGCTTTAACTGCTCAAAATACACGAGGTGTTTCAGGGGTTCTGCCAATTGAGGCGGCTTTTGTAAAACAACAACTACAGGCATTGCTTGATGATTTTTCAATAAGTGCTGTCAAAACAGGCATGTTATTTTCCTCAGCTATTATTCATACAATTGCACAAATAATAGCTGATACAAACATACCACTTATTGTTGATCCTGTGATGATTGCCAAAGGTGGCGAAAGTTTATTACAGCAAGAGGCCATTGATGCTATTATCCATTATTTACTGCCAATCGCAACCATTGTCACACCAAATATTCCAGAAGCTGAAACATTGACAGGCAAAAAAATCAACACAATCGCTGATATAAAAAAAGCTGCTGACCATCTATTAGCAACAGGTGTACACTGTGCGATTATCAAAGGTGGTCATTTAGCAGATGCAACAAATGCCACTGACTATGTATTTTTCAAAAATGGTCAAGCTTTTTCAATGCAAACACCTCGTATCGCGACCAAAAATACACATGGCACTGGCTGTACATTTTCCGCAGCATTAACAGCTTTTGTAGGGCGTGGTCTTACGATCAAAGAAGCGATAATTGAAGCTAAAAAATTTATTCAATTGGCAATCACACATGATTTAGCACTAGGTCACGGACATGGACCAACAAATCATTTTGCTTATCAGAACGACAAAAAATCCTGTGAGGTGACCATTTATGAATCGTAAGGATTTACAGCTCTATTTTATAATGGGAACAGGTAATTGTGTTCATGAGGAGCCAATCTCTGTTCTGGAAAAGGCTTTACAGCACGGCATTACCATGTTTCAACTACGTGAGAAAGGTCCTAATGCATTAACAGGGCAAGCCTATGAAGACTTTGCACGCCTTTGTCAAAAGCTATGTCAACAATATCATGTACCCTTTATTATCAACGATGATGTAGAGCTTGCGATAAAGATTGGGGCGGACGGAATCCATATTGGTCAAGAGGATTTTCCTGTATGTAAAATTCGAGAAAAAATTGGGCAGATGATTCTTGGTGTGTCCGTTCATTCTGAAGCCGAATTACAAACTGCCAAACAATATGGGGTAGATTATGTAGGAATTGGCCCAATTTTTGCTACGACATCAAAAAGCGATGCCAATCCACCAAGTGGTACAACATTTTTACAAAGTGTACGTAGTGAAAGCCCTGAACTTCCTATAGTTGCTATTGGGGGCATCAATTGCTTCAATGCACCATCCGTTCTCCAAGCTGGGGCGGATGGTATTGCTGTTATTTCTGCTCTTTGTGGTAGTAAGGATATTCCCCATACAGTAGCTATGTTTAAGTCATTGTTTGGAGAGAATAAAAAAAGCTCTATCTAAACAAACTAAAACCAGTGCCTGTTACGGTCACTGGTTTTACGTTTAATAATTGCTTATTTTCGCAATTATTGGTTGTTGTTTGGCATACCTTTTAATTGAGATTCTGCCATTTGTACAAGACGTTTAGTGATTTCACCGCCAACGGAACCGTTAGCACGAGCTGAAGCTTCAGCTCCTAATTGAACACCAAATTCTTGTGCAATTTCGTATTTCATTTGATCAAGTGCTTGTTGTACACCAGGTACTGCAAGCTGGTTTGAATTACGGTTGTTGTTTGAAGTCATGTCTCTCACCTCCTTGTGAATATAGAATGTGCGATATTAGATTTTTAATACGAAAATTTTAGAGGTAAATTGTACCTCTAATGGAATATCAACAGCCATGCAAAAAAGCCGTCTCAAAATGGGCTTTGAGACGGCTTTTAAAACCTTATAACAGATCTGCAAATTTATCTTGTTGTTCTTCTTTCTTAGGGAAAATATAGACCTCGCGATTTTTAACGGCACGTGCAATCAGTTCATCAAAATCGGAGAAGCTTTCATAATGCTCTACCTTTTCAAGCTTTGGCTTTGTTTTTGGACTAGCAGGTGTAAAGATAGTACAGCAATCTTCAAATGGCTGAATAGATGTTTCATATGTGCCGATTTTTTCTGCAATATCAATGATTTCTAATTTGTCTGTTGAAATTAATGGACGTAAAATCGGTGTATTGGTTACAGCATTAATAGCTGTTAAGCTTTCAAGCGTTTGACTTGCTACTTGTCCAAGACTTTCACCTGTGACAATGGCAAGAGCGTCAATTTCCTTACGTACTTGATCAGCTACTTTTAGCATCATACGACGCGTTGTTGTCATTGAGACATTTGAAGGCACTTTTTCTTTTATTAAAACTTGTATTTCTGTAAACGGAATAACATGTAAACGAATACTTGCACCAAATTTCGTTAATTCATTAGCAAGCACCTTTACTTTTTCTAATGAATTTTGGCTTGTGTATGGTGGACTAAAGAAGTGTATCGCTTCTAAACGCACACCTCGCTTCATCATTAAATAACCTGCAACAGGGCTATCGATACCACCTGACAACATTAATAATGATTTTCCATTAGACCCTACAGGCATTCCACCTGCGCCATCAATGACTTGTGCCATCATATATGTGGCATCATGACGCACTTCTACACGTAGTTCAATATCAGGCTGCTTCACTTTGACAGATAAATTTTGAAATTGTGGTAAAACATAGCCACCGATCTCACGCTGAATGGCATGTGACTCTAAGGGAAATGTTTTATCTGTACGTTTAACTTCTACTTTAAATGAATGTTGTGCCTCTTTAAATGTATCCATAATTGTTACAGCAAGCTGCTTCATGCTTTCTATATCTTTTTCACATGCAGCTACAGGGCTAAAGGATTGAATACCAAAAATTTTAGGCAATCCTGTTATAAGCGTCTGCATTTGTGTTTCATTTTCAATTGCAATAAACATGCGATCTCGCTCTGTACGAATATGCAGATGTCCTAAATCTGCAAAGGCATGACGAATATTTTCACGCAAGCGGCGGATAAAATCCATTTTATTACGACCCTTTGTTGAAAGTTCGCCATATCGAATTAAAATCTCTTTCCAAATCATTTGTCTATTTCTCCTTTAAGCTCCATCATTACTTTTGCTAATACTTGTTTAAACTTTTTAATATCTTCGTTTGTGTTATGTGCACCAAAGCTGATACGAATAACACCTTTTTTATAATGCTCCTCAAGATGTAAAGCTTCCACAACATGGCTTGTCTTTGTTTGTTTGGATGAACAAGCACTTGATGTAGAAACAATAATGCCTTGCTTTTGCATAGCATTAATAATAATCTCTCCTGTTAGATCGCGTACACTAAACGATAAAATATGGGCTGCTCCTTGCAGGTTCGATAAAATATGCACAGCCTCTCCATAGCTCTGTAGCTGCGCACAAATATCTGCCTGCCATTGTCGATATTTTTTCGTACGTTCTTCCATTATTTCAACTGCTAGCCGTGCTGCTTTTGCTAAAGCAACAGCTTGTGGGACAGCTACAGTTCCACTTCGCAGCCCAAATTCCTGACCTCCGCCAACTACATAGGGCTGCCATCTCATTGGTTTACGAAATGCTAATACACCTGAGCCTTTCAAGCCATGAATTTTATGACCAGAAATGGATAGACAATCTGGACCATTTTCTCCTTTAAAGAACACAGCTAATTTGCCAAAGCTTTGTACAACGTCTACATGAAAAACAGCTCGACTCATTTCATGAATTATGCTCCCTGCGTCAAAAATAGGCTGGATAGCACCCATTTCATTATTGACATGCATAATGCTTACCAAAATGGTATCCTTACGTATTTTTGCCCGTAGTTCTTCTAATGAAATCACACCACGTTTATCAATATGAAGGTATTCAATCTCAAACCCTTCTTTTTCAAGCTGTTTCATTGCCTCTAAAACAGAAGGATGTTCAATTTCGGATGTTAAAATATGCTTACCGATATGTGTATTACTACGTGCTACTCCAAAAATAGCTGCATTATTCGATTCTGTACCACCTGAAGTAAATAGCACATTTTTTGATTCTGCCTGCAAAATATCTGCTACTTGCTCACGCGCACGCATTAATAAGTCGTTTGCTTCAACACCCATGGCATGAATGGACGCAGGATTCGCATAATATTGTTCATTGACAGCCATAAAAGTCTGCATCACCTCTTGCAAAGGCTTTGTTGTCGCACTATTATCTAAATAAATTGCCTTATTCATTACTATTCACACACTTTCACCACGTTGATTTAACGGTATTTATCATAACGCAATCTCGGAGGAATGACCACTAACTTTCACGATTATTCATATTCAAACTAAAAAAACTGTCTAAAAGTAATCGCTATACTTTTAGACAGTTTTGTATGTTTTTTCAATTATTTTGACATAGACTCTTCTGCAACGATTTCTTGAATACGTTTTAAAGCACCTGGCTCCATTTCTTCAACGGCTGTTCCTGCTTCCTCTAATGCCTTTACATAGCGGAATTGATGGAATGCCTCCTCCGCTTCTGCTAAACGCATATTCAATTTTGGATTTGTGGCACGATGACGATTACCATACTGAATAATACGTTCAATTAACATCACATTTTCGATTAATTCATGTGCCTTTGCATTCACATCCTCTACACAAAGAGTTGCTGCGTTTAAGTTATTATGAACCGTTCCCATATTCAGTGGCACTTCTTGCAAGCTTTGCATCACTAAATAAATATGTTCTGCCGCTTCATCGAGGCGTGCATCCATCTCCTCAGGGATTCCTGGGATATTTGCCTTATTTAATATTCGGTCTGTTTCTTGCAATATTTTCTTTAATTTTTCAACTTGTGTACGTGCCTTATTTTCATCAATCCGAAGCTTCTTCATTGTATTGGATAAATGTTCTTGTTCCTCATGAATACGTTCAAGCTCTTCACTAATCTCAATTAGCTCTTCCTGTAAGCTTGAGTAAGCAGATTGTTCCTCCCTCACACGCATTGCTAGTAAATCATAGCGGCGCTGCAATGCCTCTAACTGCTTGAGTGCTATCTTCGGCACTTCAGCATCCTTTTCATTTAGATGATAGCTTTGCTGGACATAAGCTGCCTCTTCGCCCACTAATTTAGTCGAAGCAATAATATTTGTAATAGAGCTTAATAAGCGATCACAATTTTGATCGACATAATTTTTCGCAATAACCTCTTTTTCAAGTAAATCATAAAAGTGGTCAATTTCTTCATTTATTTCTACTACGCGAGGCTTCACAATGGCTATCTTCAGCGCTGCTAAGCCATTTTTTAATGAAGCAAATTCTTTTTCATACTTATTTAATGCTTCTGTTAGCTCTAAATGCTGTAAATAATACGATTGTTCTTCCATTTCACGCTGCCCATTACGCAATTCTTGCACTGCCCCTGGAAGCTTTACCTGTAATTCTGTTAAGATCGTAGGCACATCGTTAATATAGTCAAATATCTCTTGTGATTCTTGGTTTAAACTAATAACAATTTCACGTGCCTGCAGGTAATTCCCTTCATTTGTCAGAACATCAAATTCATCAAATTTTTGAACAAATGTCTCTAGCTTTTTCTCAAGTGCAGGTAATGCTATCCCAAATGAATGCTGATGAGCAAGCAATGTCTTTCTTGCAGAGCGATAATACTCTTTTAATTGTTCAATTTCAATGCGATTTTTTTCTTCGCTGCCAATTAATTCATTCAATTCTTCTAAAATTTTATCTTTATCTTGGTCACACTTTTGAATATAATCCTCTATTTCACGCTCTATTAACTTCGCCTTTTTAAAACGAAGTCGATTAATTTGTTCTTCAGCATCAAATAGTAATGAGTCAATTTTCGTCATATGTACATCAATGACTTCATCCCAAGTATTGCGCCAGCGTTCAAACATTTCTTCGGTTTCACCATTCATGTTTAAAGATTTGACTTTTGAGATTTCCTCATTGATAGGTTTATGTTGAATTTGTAATTTTTCATGTTCGAGTTTTGCAATAATTGCAACATGTTTTCTTCGCATCATAAATCCTACTATGGCTAAAATTAATAGTAGGATAATCGGAATGATGATATACTCCATCGTAAGCCCCCTATTCTACAATAAACGAATTGGCTAGTTGTATTTATTATATACTATGTTTTCGCCTTTTGTACTAAAATTTAAGTGTTTTACGGAAATCTGCATTTTTGCTATTTTGAAAATTTTTAAGAGCGCATCTATAGCGCTAAAGGAGTGGTAAATTATGAAACGCGATGGGCATATACATAGTCCTTATTGTCCACATGGTAGTTCAGATTCATTTATTCAATATGTTGAAAAAGCAATTTCTTATCATTTCACAGATATCACATTTACAGAGCATGCCCCATTACCCAAAAATTTCGTGGACCCTACCCCCCAGCAAGATAGCGGGATGCATCCAAATCACTTGATGCCTTATTTTGAAGAGTTACAGCACCTAAAAAAACAATATGCACAGGATATTCGCATACGAATTGGGTTAGAGGTTGACTATATCATAGGCTTTGAACAGGAAACTCGTCAATTCTTGGATACTTATGGGCACTTTTTAGATGATGCCATTTTATCCGTCCATTTCTTACAATGGCAAGATACTTATACATGCATCGACTTTTCACCTGAAAACTTTATCGATTTTTCAAAAAAAGTGGGCTCTGTTGAACAAACCTATAACTTATATTATGATACTGTTCTACAATCTATTACGGCAGATCTTGGTCCATATAAACCAAAACGCATTGGGCATCCATCCCTTATTCATAAATTTCAGCTAGCCCATGGTGAAAAAATAAATGACGCTGTGCGTATTCAAGAAATTTTAACTGTTATGAAGCAAACAGGCTATGAGCTGGACTTAAATAGTGCTGGACTTAGCAAACAATATTGTCAGGAGCCTTACCCACCACTATCTTTCATCGCCTATTGTCAAGCCATTGAATTGCCATATGTATTTGGTTCAGATGCTCATACTGTCGATGATTTGCATCAACATTATCATATACTCTACCACCATAAATAATAACGAAACGAGGTATCATCATGTTTACACAAATCAATTATAAAGGGTCTATTGCTGAGCAATATCTTACATTATCTAAACAATTAGATGCACTTCTAGCAGGTGAGACAGATCAGATTGCTAATTTGGGCAATGCTGCTGCCCTATTAAATCAGTTTTTAACCGATATTAATTGGGTAGGATTTTATCTTTTACAGCAAGATGAGCTCGTTTTAGGACCATTTCAGGGTCTACCTGCCTGTGTGAGAATTCCAGTTGGACGTGGGGTGTGTGGAACAGCTGTTGCAGCGCAAGAAACAATTATTGTCAAAGATGTCCATGATTTTCCTGGGCATATTGCATGTGATGCAGCTTCCCAATCAGAAATTGTTATACCATTAATAAAGCACGGAGAGGTTATTGGTGTTTTAGATATTGATAGCCCACTGGTAAATCGCTTTTCTCTGCAAGATCGAGAGGGCTTAGAGCAATTTGTAAAAACATTGCTTACTCATATATAAATTTATTTTGTCATAAAAAAATTGCCCTGAAATGTTGTTTATTGTCATTTCAGGGCGCTTCATTTATAGAATTAT
The DNA here is from genome assembly GCF_001281525.1 of Lysinibacillus macroides. Classification (GTDB taxonomy): domain Bacteria; phylum Bacillota; class Bacilli; order Bacillales_A; family Planococcaceae; genus Lysinibacillus; species Lysinibacillus macroides. The sequence continues at coordinate 891,495 of NZ_LGCI01000010.1, forward strand.
CATGATTTGGTTTAGCAGTGTCAGGAGTTGGTTTGAAAGGAACCGTTATGAATACAAAAACGATTTTTTCCACTATTTTTTGCCTCATATAAAGCCGTATCTGCATGTAAAAATACAGATTGGAATGCTGGCCGCTCTCGTTCATCCCACATAATCAGACCTGCTGAAATTGTTACTTGAGGATCTGTAGCTTTTGGAATGACTTCTACAATCGCTGCTGCTAATTTTAATGCTTCTTTCTCCACAATATTTGGTACATAGACAGACATTTCTTCTCCGCCCCATCTTGCACAGATACCACGGTCGCCAATTGTTTTCTTTAGCTGTACCGCAATTTGCACAAGAATATTATCACCAACTTGATGGCCATAAGTATCATTAACACGCTTAAAATTATCAATATCAATTAATAAAAACATACCCGATTGATCATATTCGAGTGATTTTTCTACAAATTGATCTAAATAACTACGAGCGTACAGTTTTGTTAAATGATCTAAATCCACCATTTCCTGAAGCTGTGTTCGTAAAATCGAGTTGGCAAGGGCTAAGGATGAGTGATGAATAAGTGACTGCATTAATTTAAAGCTATCAAACGAAAAGAAATAGGGTTCTTTGTGTAATACAATACTAAAACCATTTATTTCTTCTTCCATTAAGATAGGAATGGCCATAATGGAACGGTAATCAATTGGCTTAGGGGTTAATCGGCTAAAGTCCGCAATAAATAGTGGGTCATCTGTATGTGCAAAATGCTGTTCAACATGCTTGATATAGATTTGACCCGCCTCTGAGCTAAACAAGGTTGTACTGGCCTCTGATACTTCAAAGGTATCATTCTTTTTAAATGCAAAACAAACTTCCATTGGCTGAAAAGATTTTAACAACTGCTTTTGTAAGAAAAGTAACATTTCATAAACATCAATGCGCATATTTAAACGATGTGATGTTTCATTGATAAGCTGTAAGTCACTAACGAGGCGATGTGATTGATGATATAATTTTGCATTTTCCAGTGCATTTCCTGACGCTTGTGCAAGCATCCGCACAAAATCTTTTTCCGTTGTAGAAAAAAGGTATGTTGTTGGTGCACTTACCTGCAAGATACCATAAATTGCTTGTCGACCTTTTATAGGCGCATTTAACAAACGGCAATCCAAATCACTCGCAAGCTCTGTTGTTAACTCTCCTGATACAAATGCTTCAACTGTAGCAGGTCTTTCCGCTAAGTAATCAAAAAGTTTAATATCAATGGTTGTATGCCGGTCTTGATCATTCGATAAGATGAGCTCTACATTAAACCCTGGAAAATTATCCTTAATATTTTTTAACACGTTTTCTAAAATTACATCAATATCCATTGTTGAATGAAATAAATCCGTCACGTTATATAGCTTTCTGTATTGATCTTCATTTATTTTTAGTTCTAAATTATCTTTCATTGTTTGAAGAACTTTCGTCAGTATTTCTATACATTCTTCACCGTAACTAGAGGTCATAAAGTCTGTCCAGGACTCTGTTGCCTCTACAAGTAATACACCAATAGGATTTTTACCTTCTGCCTGGAAAAGCACCATATCTGTCATCGTGGAATAAGCTTGTTTTTCTTTTAATATATACGGAATTTTCACTACTTTTTGTTGATAGAAGCTAGCTTCAACCATTAGCCATGACACAGCATTCAACTTTGTCTCAATTGTTAAAGAAGCTACCTCTTCAATAGGAATTAAAGAATTACTTTCAAAACTAAGAAAAGCAGCATTTTCAATTTTCAAGTGCTTCTTTAGACACTGTTTAAATGAATAAAAATACCCATTAAAACTAGCTTGTTCTTCATTAGAACTCACCCACAAGCTCAAAACATCAGATTTTATACATTTTAGCGTTTGTAAATGGTCTGTCATGAAATCACCTTTTCTATATAACGTACAAATCAATTACTATTAACTTATAATATATTATACATAATTTGTGTCATTTTGACTATGTAATTCTGTTCCACTTTTATATTTTAACTTAAAAAACATAGCATTAACCCTATTGAAAATGTATAAATATGAATAATGAGGATTTTTTTACTATGTATGTTTTAAAAATATTAATTCTAATAATTGACGGACGTATCCTAAACAGTTACAATGGAGGTTGTGTAAAATAAACGCAGCAGTGGTATAAGCTTATAATTGTATTTTATTCCTCTATTTGAAAGACAGCAAGATAAAAATAGATGGTGTATTGCGTAACCTAACGGCTGCATAGGCGAAAATACATGAAAATAAAATGCGTATAAGAATGGGTACTACTGGTTTTTGTTTTACAACAAAAAAACCAAATTTAAAGGAGGAGACAACAATATGTCTCGTTATACAGGTCCATCTTGGAAATTATCACGTCGTCTTGGTATCTCACTAAGCGGTACAGGTAAAGAAATCGAAAAACGCCCTTATGCACCAGGTCAACACGGTCCAAACCAACGTAAAAAATTATCAGAATACGGTTTACAACTTCAAGAAAAGCAAAAACTTCGCCATATGTATGGTATGAATGAACGTCAATTCCGTACACTATTCAACCGTGCTGGTAAAATGAAAGGTGTTCATGGTGAAAACTTTATGATCCTTCTTGAAACACGCCTTGACAACTTGGTTTACCGTTTAGGTTTAGCTCGTACTCGTCGTGGCGCTCGTCAATTAGTAAACCATGGTCATGTTTTAGTAGATGGCAAACGCGTTGATATTCCATCATACAGCGTAAAACCAGGTCAAACGATTTCTCTTCGTGAAAAATCTCAAAACCTTACTGCTGTAGCAGAAGCAATCGAAGTAAACAACTTCGTACCTGACTACTTAGCATTTGACGCTGACAAAAAAGAAGGCACATTCACTCGCCTTCCAGAGCGTTCTGAATTATCAGCTGAAATCAACGAAGCATTCATCGTAGAGTACTACTCTCGTTAATAAAATTGCTCTGTAAAGAGTGATTAGAAAAAGCCTAGAAACGTTGTTAAATCAATGTTTACTAGGCTTTTTTCGTTTTATTAACTTTGCATTAAAATGCATTAAAAACCTTTTCATTAGGGCACAATTAGGGCAATACTAGGGCATATTTAGGGCAAGACAAAATACGCTTGGCGGCGGTGCACAAGGTCAGATACTCAAGCCAAATAAAAAGCCCCAAAGAATGAACTACGGGGCATAATCGTCTTATCGGATTTCTTGTAACATCTCTTTCGTCGTTCTTTGAATATCCACATTTACACCCTTTAGGGCACGTTCCACTACACGCATATCATTTTGTAACTCTTCAAATGCCGATTTCGCCATAATGCAACGGTCAAAGAAACCTTCTTCTAGCGACTGATCCATTTTAGCAGCGATACGTTCTACTGCAATCTGTACTGCACCTAAATCAGCACTATAAACCTTCAAATTATCAATACTGTTCTCAAGTTCTGTAATTACTTCATTTACGTCTTTATGTTCTACTGCATTCATTAATATAATTCTCCTTTAATTGTTATTTGTTTAAACTATATTTATAAATCTCTATCCGATGAAATACTCCAATACAGCTCCATTACTCCAATATTTTCACGATTAAACTGCTCATTATTTAGCATAGGAATATTAAATTCTCGCTCCATTTCACTCATAAGAGCAGATAGTCGGCCCGTTCTAAACGGCTCTTCTAATAGGTCTAAATACTCAAATATTGATTTATACCTGCTTAACGATACTCCTAACGAAAATTGTTTTTCTAACTCGTAAATGCCGACCGTAAATGATTGAAGGTTTTTTACGTCCTTCACAAATTCAATAACATAATCGTACATATACGCAGCTAAGAATTGTTGCACATCTGAAATATCTGTAACTATTTCCTCTTGATCCCGCTCAAGTTTCCAAGCATTGTACTGCTGCTGAATTTGAGTAAGTAACTCTTTGACTTCCATAACTCTACCCCCTATCTTTAATTAACAACGTGCTACACTTTTCTCGTTTTATGAAGCAGTCCGACATATCGCAAGTCGTTTTTGGCACAGTTGCTATTATTAATTGGTTTTATTGTACACTTCAAAATGTACTTTGTAAACTATTTATTTTACATATTCACTTTTTAGTATATTTAGTAAAGCGTTTAGTGTTATAATCAATAAAAAGGAAGGTGTTATTATGGAACTAACTACTAGTGAAAAAATCAAAATAATTCTCGGCAGAAAGAATATGTCAATGAGTGATCTAGCCGATGCATTAGGCCAAACTCGCCAAAACTTACACAATAAAATGAAGCGAGATAATTTCTCCGAGAAAGAGTTACAAGAAATTGCCGCTGCTTTAAATGTAGGCTTTGAATCATATTTTGTATTAGAAGAAGGAGAAAAAATTTAATAGTTACGGGGTGGGCTTATGACAATACTTGATACACTAAAAGAAAAATTAGAAGATTTGAAAACTATCGTCCAATCATTCCAAGTCAAGAAGCAACGAATTTTCATTCATTGGTTAGATCGCCATAACGATTATTTACGCAATGAAGAAACTTACGATTATTCGAAACATCTCGTATATAAGCGAGGTATGGTTGTAGAAGTTGATTTCGGATTTAATATCGGGGCGGAATATGGCGGACATCATAAAGCCGTCATTCTACATAAAGACAGTGCTCGAGCAAAATCCGTCGTTGTTGTGCCTCTTTCATCTGTAAAAGAAGGGCAAACAGTACATAAGCTAGATGCGGATTTAGGCGTCATTGAAAGCTTGAACGATAACAAAGTAGAGGCATTACTAGGACAGATTACAACGATTAGTAAAATGCGGATTCAACCGAGCACTATTCACCGACTGACAAATGAGCAGCTAGACGAAATTGACAATAAAATGGTAGCACGATTTTTAGGGTCAAGCATGAAGAAAAAATTAATGGAATAACTCCGAACAGTTACGCCTATTGACATTTACTTTAATTTTGTTTAAGATGTAATAGAAGTAAGCATACTAATACTACCCTTCAAGGTTTCCTTGATTGCGGTCTTTAATTTTATACGGTCACACGACCAAAAACAAAAGCACCCGTTCATAATTGAGTAGGTGCTTTTGTCTTGTTCAATTCATTTTTCTTCGTTTAAATACTTGTTAATCTCTTTATATAATTGCCTTATTGGCTTTGTATGCTCTCCCCAAGCTCGTAAAAGCTCAAGAGCTGCCTCCTCATTCTTATGAGAAAGCTCGGCCAATAAAACGGGTAATCTTGAATGCATTTTCACTAGCTCCGGATCAATGGGAAATACTTTCTTATCGTACATAACACCACTCCTCATACTGTTTATTCTTGATTAAGCTTTTCAATGTATGGGTATTTTTCATGGAAGAAGGCAATCGGAATCTTGCCTCGCTCCGTCCAATAGCCTTGCTTTTTAAGCTCCTCGTTTAACGCCTGCACTCTCGCTTGAGCTGTTCGTAAAGAGCCTAAACCTAAAATTTCTTTGACTTCATGCGTCGTATAGAATAGTTTTGACATTGCCTTCACGCTCCTAGATTAATAGCTTTAGCAGTTCGCTAAATTTAGAAGGATAGTAGAGAGGTTGCGTTTCTTTTGGGTTGCGAGGACTAATAGCGTTATCGCCGTAATATCGTCCTGCTTCCGTTAAAGATTTGAACTCTCGTAGACCGCCTTTTGTACTCGGTCGCTCTTTAATTTCAAGTAAGCCTAATTCAATGAGTTTGGTATTTGCTTTGGCTGCCGTTAAAGGTACGTCGTGAGCTTTCAACAGCTCCGTGAGCGACTTTTTCAACTCTTCCTCAACATACTGCGGTAAATGATTGGTCGGTACGCCATGAGCCTTGTGTACGTCCGTAAGCATTCGTATTTTAGAAGGCTCGTCCACTCGTAAAATGTCAGCCGAGTATTTCATGCCGATCAAGTGCATTTCAAACTGTTCAATGTTTGGCGTTGTTGGGAACTGCTTGAGTTGCCGCTCCATTGCGTTGAAGCGTTCAATGTAAGCTACGGCGAACTGCGTACCCTTTTCGCCGGTCATGCGAGTAGCGTAAAGCTCACAACCTTTTTTCGTTAATTGGTAGCAAGGTTGTTGTTTGTTTTGACTGTTTGTGTAAGATGTTTCAATGAAATAGGACTGCTCAATTTTGGTCTGTCCTCCTAAATGGCTAATAACATTGCGGATGTCACGCAAAACTTCTTTATGTTCACGTCCAACCATCTCTGCAACTTCTAAACTGCTAAAGTAAGAGGACGGCTGAATTTTCAGCTCTCCTATAATAGTCAATAAAGATTGGAGCTATGAGATATTCGATTCATATAATACGTGCCCACAATTTTGTGGTAGCCTCCTCTCTACTTACTTACTTCTACCCTATTACAAAATATCCTGCACAAACTGCTAAAGGACGCCCTTCATTTAGCAGGTACGTCCCTTTAACTCATATAGCACATAGTGTTTTTCTTCGCCAATTCTTTTCCGTAATGACATGATTCAAGCAAGCTGCTAAAACCGGAGCTACCTCCCTATCCATTACAAAGCCGCTTTGCTTCCATTTGTGGTAAGCCTTACGCTCTTTTGGATAGAGCAGGGAAAGGGCCTCTTTAAAAATTTCCTTATCTTTTTCAACAATTCGCTTGTCATGCTTATATTTAGCCTCAAGCTCTTCCAAGGCAATAACGTGTTTTTCCAGGTCCGGAGTCGCTTTATAAATCTTACCTAGCTTTGAGTCAAAAATGGAATGAGCGTATTTAATTTTCGAGTCCAACTCCATGCGACGGCTCGCATAATGCTCCTCAATCGCTTTTAGCCTCTGATCCGTGAATAAATAACGTGTCATTTCTTCATAATCGTACATAGTAAGGTCCTCGCTTTCCTATTTCCCTCTTTGCTGCAACCTAGCGGAAATATCTATTGCAGGTTTAGGCTTTGGCTCTCGCTCTAGTTCAAAAATTAAATAGTACGGCAGCTTTCCCAAACATTCGGCTACTCTGATAAATAGGGCGTTGGTTGATTGACCGTCACGAATGAGGTAATTGTATAGCTCTACTTCGTCCCAAAGCTCCATACGCCCTTGTATTAGCTTGAATACATTTACGGCTTTACGGCATACCTTTTGAGCCTCTACAACTTGTAAAAAGCGTTGCTGCTCACCTAATTGAGGAGCTTTCGTCGAGCCTTTTAAAATGTTACGAGCCTCTTTTAATTGAACGGTAAAAAGCTCGGTCAACTCTTCATTAGTTGGATAGTGAAATTCCATAGCCCTGCCTCCCAATAAGCAAAATGAGAGGGGAAAGACTCGAAGCCTCTCCCCCATAAACAACTAGCTCCAAAGTGATTGAGATTCTTGAGGCGTAGAGCCTGCACTCGGTTGCCCGTGATCGCTGCCCCACGATTCTTTAGTAATTGCTGCTTGAAGGTCTTTTGTATTTCGCTCTAAAGCCATGAATTGAGCAGAAATTGCCCCAAGAGCTTTAGTCGTTTCTTGCTCTAGCTCACGATAGGCCTTGTCTGCGTCCGTTAAAAGCTCTTTTTCCGCCGCTTGTTGTAAACCACTTAAGAAGCTACGGTAATTTCGCATATTCATAGCATGTTGGCTTTGAGCGTTATCGCTATCATTAGCAGACGGCTTCCCTTCCATTGCAAGCTCTGTAAATTCGTGAAGGTTATCCATGAAAGCTTGAAGCATTTGAGTATCGCCCGAAGCTAAAATCTCACCTTTTAGATTTTCCAAAGCTGCACTATTGCCCTTTGCTTGTGAAATACGGCTCTTTAAAATGTTCGCCTTGTACGTTAATACTGCAACCTCTTCCGCCGAAATAGTACGGTTTTTCTTTGGTTTAGCTGCTGCAAGCTTTTCTTGAAGAGCCTTAATTTCTGCTTGTTGCTCCTCCTGCCAATACTTTAATTGAGCGTTTACGTGCTCCGAAGCCTCTTGCATTTTCTTATAAGCTTCTCCTGGCTTGTACACCTCTTTATATTTGACGATAGCTCCTTTAACACTGTCTAAATAAGCATTGCCTTCTCGATATGAACGCATTTCGCTCTCTCCTTTATGAATGAATTTTTACTTTTTTTAATGGTAGGCCGAGTAAATGTGAAGCTGCTTCGGCTTTTGGTCCGATAATAATGAAACCGTCCTCCAAAAGCTCCCACTCGCCTTTAAGGAAACGGATCGCTACACCTTTGTGGTAAGCGGTCAATATTAAATCGTCGCCTTCGATACGTTGCCCGTGCACAACTTTTGAAAAGAAGCCGTGCTTTCTAGCGTTTTGGTTGCCGTATTTTGGGTGAGTGTTTCCTTTATTTCCGATTGACTCTGTATTACCTGGTAAAAAACGACCTCGCCCGTCCCGTTGTGCCTTCATAATGCCCGAGCACCTCTTTCCGAGTTGGTTTTGTAGCGTTGCGTCGAATGTTAGGGTATGCAAGGGTGCTTGCGTTGCACAATAGCTTATACCTCAAGGGCTCTCACGCTTTAAAGCATGGGACAAAATGAAGTTTTCTACTATGCAACGCAACGCCCATTTAATGCAACGCTTAAGCGTCCCGACGTCCCCTAATTTGTACATCAAGCAAACCGATATTTAAGTGAACGAGATATTTAAGTTGATACAAACATTTTTCCAAATAAAGCTTCTCTGTTAATTCGGTTAACTGCTTTTTCGAATATGTGCTTGCAAATTCAGCTTTTAAAGGCTTCCCTAGCTTGTGTAAATCATCAAAAATTTGCTTCTGCCAAAGGTTTTTAGAGTAGTCCAATTGGTCAATTGCACGGCGTAAATCTTTTTCCTTTGGGTGCTTCGGAAGCATATTTAAAACATGGTTAATAAAATTTTCAGCATCTTTATAATGCGTGTCCACAAACATAATCAACGCCCCTTTTCTTTAAACCATTTTTTGATTGATTGAAGTCGACTCTTTTTAGGAGGCACACCTTTTAATCGCTCAAGCTCCTGCTTTACAACTTCTCGAGGCTTTCCTACAAGGTCCTTAACGCCGTCATAGCAACTAACACATAACAGTAATTGCTTTGTTTCACCTATCATTTTACGGGTGTTATGATCCGTTAGATAAAGACCACACGCTTCACATTTTTTACTCAATTAGCTCACCACTTTCAATTTAAGGTCCATTGTGTGAACGCCGCCGTCCCAATCATGCGTACACTCCTCTACTAAAAAAGCTTCACGAACGCCGATTTTCTCAATAACAACGTAAATCATATTGCCGGCTTTAACGCCCCAATGCCCTAAACATTTAATTGAAAGGTCCTTCGTAGCTTGATTTTTTACCGCAAGCAGGGCTTCAAGTGACGCTTTAATTTGAGCGTCCGTCATGTTCTCGTCAACTTTTTTGAAGTATTGGAGCTGCCCCCACTTTGCGATATTGCTAGAATCTTGAGCTATATAGACCTTACGTTTCGAAGTTTCCTCGTCGTCTTTAACGAGCTTAATTCGGTTATAGGTGTCCTTATCAATGGACTCCGTAAACTCAAAGCCATACATGAGGCTCTCTTCGCCTAAATACCAAGCGGACGGATCAATCAAAAGTTGGTCAATCCGTTTCAAAATTAAGCTGCCAAATTCATCACGGAGAACGAAGAGTCTATTATTCGCAATTAAAGTTGCGTCTAAATATTGGCACACCACGTCAAAAGCGTTTTTATCGTCCTCCACTTTAGCCGGTACAACATAGCCGGTATCTTCAAAAGCTCCTATTTTAGCTCCTGCAAGTCCGGCTATATACTTTATCGCTGCCGTCGCCGTCATGGCTTTCAAAACAAAAGTGTCTTTATACATCAAGTAACGAAGTTCGTCGTAAGCCTTCACTTTCAACTCGGAGCTCTCGTTAATAACTGATTCAAACACGTAGCCGTAAAAAATACCCGTTGAGCCGTGCTTTACTCGAATAACTGCCCCTTTTTTAATTGGGTACTTCAACGGCTCCTCTATGATAAAGACGGCTTCAAGAACACTAGCTTTTGCTATCCTTGAAGTTTTAAAATTCACGCTGCTAACAGGCATTTCTAAAACATTTCCGTCCCGGTTATCTAGTAAAATCTCTAAACTCATTGTGAATACACTCCTTGAGCCGAACGTGCTACCTCTTCACTGATTGAATTTTCAATTTTAGCGATAACATCATGTACGTCCACATCATTATTAATCGTAGTGCCTTCAAGTCTAACCGTAGGATTCAAGGTAACCTGCACTTGACGAATAGCTTCTCTCGTAGCCATTTCTTTAAATAGCTCAAGGTCCTCGTCTGCAATGTTAATCTCGTCCTCGATTTTTCCGATTTTATCAAGCTTACCGCCCGTTGGATTGCTCGAGCCTTTCCCTCCTGCACCTTTAGAGGCACCGTCCAAGCCGTCCGCATTAAATGCCGGTACATTTCCTAGAAGGCTCTCCATATCAAGCCCCGGTGAAGCTCCTGGCTGCTCTTGTCCGTTCTTTTTCGGAATAAGCCCTTGCACTTTATCAACCAAGCCATTAAGTGAGTCGCTCACGGCCATAGTGCCCGAGTAAGCCCAATCCATAGCACTATTGACGTTATCCATGTAATTGCCTAGCTCCATTCGAGGTAGGCTTACAACGCCTCTATCGCTTGTTGGGGCTTCGAGGCTAGACGCCATATTCGCAATTTTATTGCCGACGCTTGAGCCACTCATGGAAAGCTTTCCGACCTTTCCTAAATCGATTCCAGGAATTTGATTAAGGGCGTCCACAATCCAATTGATTGCTCCAATTGCCATATTGGCACCGGAAACAAAGGCATTTCCGATTGCATTAGCTACCGAGTCAATTTGCATACCCATAGCAGCCATATTGTTCATAACCATTTGAGCCATATCGTAGAAAAGCTTTTTAATGGCGTAAACCGGATCAATGAAAAGATTGATTAAAAACTCGGCAAACGAAAGGAAGAAATTCGCTACGTTCGCTACATTGTTATAAATGTAAGTGAATAGAGCCGCAAAGAGCCCCACAATAAAGCTAATAACCGTTGCCGTTTGCTCTCCCCAAATAATGAGAGCCGTGATAACCGCCACAATCGCAATAATGAAAGCCGCTAAAATCCAAGTACCTGGGAAAGCCCAAATAGCTGCATTAAGTCCCCATTGAGCCGCCGTTTGTGCAAAAGTAGCTCCCGTTGCAAACATCATGTAAGCCCCGGTAATCGCTAAAGCTGCTGCACGAATACCCTCAATAGCAACCGTTGCCATGGCGATACCTCGATAAACTGCTAGTACGGTCATGTATGCCGTTAATGCAGCTGCTGCCGTTAAGAAAATCGGTCCAAGTATGCCCCATGTATCGGCAATAAATTGAGCTCCGCTTGAAACCATGCCGTAGCCCCACTCAACTACATCAAATAACATGGTTAAGCCTGCAATACCTACGTTTACGCCTGCCATAATGTTATTGGACATAACGGTGAAGGCGTCCGAGTTCACAAAGTCATTGAATCGACCGAATAGAGGCTCTAAAGCTCGAAGCCCTTTATCCTTCATAATTTGCATTTGCTGCCCAAACGTCATAGGCATTTCAGCGAATTTACGGTTTGTTTCTTCTGCTGCTGCAAACATGGAATTTTTAATAATGTCCGCCGTAATTTGCCCCTCGGAAGCGAGCTTCTTAATGGAGCCAACGGGTACACCCATATAGTCCGCAATGTTCTGTACAATCGGTTGGGCGTTGTCTAAAATGGCGTTCAACTCTTCACCTTGGAGCTTACCTGCTGCCATTGCTTGCGTTAATTGAAGCATGGCCGACTCAACGCCGATAACGCTTGTCCCTGCAATGGAGAAGGTTTTATTCAACTGTTCCGTAAAGGCTATAATCTCGTCATTGGAGCTAAACGCTGCCCCGGCTTGAGCCGCTAATTTTCCGACGGCGTCTGCCGTAGCCGTATAAGAGCCTCCCGTTGCCTGGGCGGAAGCGAAAATTCTTTCTTGAAGCTCTGCCGTCGTTTGCATACCGTCATTAATGAGGTTAAGACGAGCCTCAATATTGGTTGCGTTGTCAGCTGCTGCAATAAAACTTTTCATACCATTCGTTAAAGCTTGAATGGAAAGATAGGCTCCGGCTGCTGCTGCAAACATCTTGAAGAAGCTTGAAACTTTCCCTCCGGCTTGTTGGCTTGCGTTCCCTACCTGCTCAATTTCTTCGCCCAAGTCGTCAACGTCGCCCTCTGCATTGTTAGCGGATCGCTCTAAACGGTCGACCTCTCCCGTTAAATCTCGGATAAGCTGCTCCGTTCGTTCGATTGAAGCCGTATCAAACTCCATATCGAATTGAGCTCTTGCGTCCAATGCAGAAAGGCGATACTCGGCTTGTTGCATTAGGTCTTGCATACGCTCGAGGTCTTGCGTGTTAACGTCCACGTCAATCATGGTAGAGAGCTCTCGAAGTCTGCTTAAATTCTGATTGATAACATTTTGAGCCGATTGTAAAGCTCTCGTATTCAATGTTGCGTCGACTTCGAGCTGCATATCCGTATTAGTCCGGAGTCGACTCAAATCATTCATGAGCTCTTGGACATTTGCACCGGCACTATTGACGGCCGTGTCGTTTACTCGAATATGGCTTTGAGTGCTAGTCATAGTTCGCATAGTACTTTCTACATTACTGCTTGCATTGTGAAGTTGCTCCATTACTCGAATGGTGTTATTCATGGAATTGATAACATTCATCAAAGGACCGGTAACGCCGTCGTGCATGGAGAGCCTTGTATCTACTTCTGACATATTCTCACCTTCCTTAAATTAAAATTCGAAGCTATTTAATGGCTGCAATCGCTGCGTTCATGAGTAGCTTTAATTTAAGCCGATTTCTTTCGCATTTTCGTTATGAACTTTTCAGCTTTAGCACGGTTGAAAAGTAAAGGGAAAAGTAGGTCATTTTGCTGAAGCATAACGAATACCGGCTCTTTACAGTGAGCGCAATCCTTAACGCCGTTGATCGCCTTACTGCCTACTCGTAAACTATTTAAAGTTCGGCAGCAAGGACATGTAAAGTTAAGGTGGAACTCTCCTTGTTCTATTGAAAGATGGCTTATTGTTTTATGTTTGAATGTTTTTTTCATAGTTTTCGCTCCTTTTATAGGGCGAGGCGTCACCGGCGTTTGCAATTTCCCAAGTACAAATTTTTCTAGTCTTTTTAAGGTGGGAACTTATAACCCTTTCAAAACTTTATTTATACGATTTAGGCGGTATAGGTAGCGTATATCTTGCCTAATCTTAATAAATATAAATTTATAAGTTTATAAGTTCCCATGTTCCCAATACACTGTGAATCGTTGATATTACTGTATTCAAAGGTGGGAACTTATACGGGAACTTATAATTTTTACGTGTTCCCGTGTTCCCAATTTTCTAAGAGCGGGAACTTATTTCTAGTGCGAGTAAGTTCCCACCTAATTCAGTGCAGTTTTTTAATGCGTAGGGCGTGAGAATATTTTCACTTGTCCATATGCTTTCGTTCGTTTTTTGGCTTGAGAGCTCTCCTGAATCCATCCCGTTTGGCGAATTAATTTTGTGATTTCACGGGCTTCATAAGGACTGATTCGAGATTTCGAGTCTAATCCAAGTGCTTCAAACATAATTTCTTGAGAGCTTATACGAGTCGGAATAACTAATTCTTTAAAATCTTCAAATTCGGAATAAGGCACATAATCATGATTATTTTTGTACCATTCATAACGCTCCTCACTCGAAAGATCATTATAGTTACCCTCTGCACTGCCATTTATGTGATTTATCCACGCAATACGCTTTTCTTTAGTCCAAAATGCGTTAGAATCAAAATCTATTGGTCTTGGTTTATTGAGATAGAAGAGTACATCTGTGAGGCGTGAATCCGTCATAGTATGCTGGCGTTGCTGCTCTTCTGCTAACTCTTTCAATTCCTTACTCATAAAGTGAGGCTTCAATAGATTAGACTTTAACCAATTTTCATAGACTTCCGCCCAAACTTGTTGAACATCATCTATTGTTAAATCACCAGGGTGCTTTATCCGTTTACTTTCATCACAGACTATGGGTATGAAACGTCGATTTCCCGTCCCATCTGACAAAAACTCACTTTCATTAGTAGTTCCGATAAATCCACAACTACGAGGTACGTCTTTTGCTTTACGTGAATAAGCCCCTCTGTAACTATCAACTTGCGAGGTAATGAAGCGTTTTACTTCTTCAATTTCTGATTTTCGTAAAGCTGCAAGTTCCCCTAGCTCAATTATCCATTTGGACTCAAGAATCTCGGCTGCTTTTTTAGTATCAAATGATGTCAGACTATCTGTATGCCATTTGTCTTTTATTGCAAGCTTAGAAGCAATTAAAGACTTTCCTGCACCTTGTTTCCCTACGAGAATCAAAGCCTCGTCGAATTTACAACCTGGCTCCCATAACCTCTTCAATAAACCAGTTAAAAAATGTTTTGTTGCTAATCGCACGTATTGGCAGTCTTCTGCACCCATATAATGAATGAACAAGCTCTCCGCCCTCTGTATGCCGTCCCAAGGTTTACTTAAAATAATGTCTTTTATAGGATGAAATGTTTGTTCTTGAATTAACTTATCTATTACAAGAAGCCCCTTCGAGAACGGCAGACTAATATCAAAAAGCTTTTCAATCTCTAATAGTAAAAAATTCGAATCCTCATCAGTCCACTGAACAAATTGGTTGGATTGTAACTGTTGATTTTGTCGCCAGGGGACATTTGCCACCCTTATAGCTCGATTACTAAATTCATCAAATCTAAAAGCGTGACTGTACAAAGTTTTAATAATTCGTTCTATGTTCGAAGTTGTAGGTTCGACTTGCCCTTTTTTGTTACAACTTAAATCATTGAGCAGCTTATCCATACTAGACAAAGCGTCATCATCATTTGGTAAATCTTCAAAATCGTCAAAAGCCGACGTATTTAGATTGGATTTCTTAAGTTCTAACCTTACCTTTTGACATCGTTCTTCTTTACAAGAATTCAACCATTCAATGAACGCCACTTGAGAAGGTTTTCGATTGACCGGCGTCCCTTCCTTCGAGTCCTCGTCTAGCTCATGGAATAAGTGCAAGCGTACAAGGTCGAAACTATTCACAAGTTGACCGCTTACCGGGTCCGTCCCATGATGTGAATAAGCGAAAAGCCCGTCCTCGTAAAGAATAAGTCCGCCCGTTGTTGAGCCGTGAACGTATGTATAACGTCCTGCCCCTGCCGTCTCGTACTTATCCGATAAGAAAGTTTCGATTGCTTCTTCAATTGTGTAAGTACGGCAAAATGCTCCAACCATTCCCGGCTTCTCTAAAGGGTTTCCTTGCTTGTCTGCCATTTTCTTACGGCTTTCTTGCTGCCTGCTTGACTCCGGCCATTCGTGCGGATCACGCCAATCATTATATAAAGAAAGAATGTCGTCCGGATTTAACCATTCTGCGTCCTGGTACTCGAAGAAGTATTCACCGTCGGCACTTGTTGAAGGCCAATACATTAAACGGTGCGGTTGATAAGTTGTATCGTCAAAGAAGTCAATTCCGAACTGCTCCGCAACTTTTTTACTTACTGCAACGTACTCCTCCGGCGAAACCGGTCGAGCTAAAGGAATGATTAATCGTAAACGAGGAGTCGAGCTTGAATGCTTATGCGTCGAATAAACTAAACAAGAGTTGTCGAATACAAGTGAAACGCCGTCCCAAAAGTCGCCTTTAATGAAGTCTGCGTCAAGCGTAAGAGCTTGCCTCCAAGCCACCGAGTCCGCCTTTCGTTTTCCGCCTTTCAAGCTCCCAAAAACGAATCCGCCAACGTCTTTGATCTCGTCTTGAGTTGCCTTCGTTAAAGCTTTATATTCCGCAACCGTTTCCGGCGTACGAGTTGTTTGACTAACTTTTTTGGCGAAGTCCGACCAAAGCATTTCAGTGTTTTTCCAAGTTGTCGCCTTCCTGCTTTGGGCAGTAGCTACGTGAAGCGTACCGTCGTATTTAAAGTTCTTGAATGAACTATTTTCCTTTGGTATACTATTGTTATTAATCAAGGTTTTATCCTCCTTTCAATAAACTGCAAAACATATATCTGCAATCCTTGTACACGCCGCCAAGCCGTGTATTTTTTTTGTCCTTTTTGGGCTACCATTCTCTAGTAATCTCGTCTATTACATTTAAAGCGTCGGAAGCCTTGTAGAATCGCTTACGGCTTTTTTTACGTTCAATTGCTTTCATGTAAGGATGATTTAGTATGTTCTCCTCCAAAAAACGCTTCGACATTCCCGTTAATAAACTCAAACGCTCGACGTCGCAAAACCAAATTTGAGCTGCTAAAGTATCCTCAATTTTTTGCTCAAACTTTTCTTGAATGGCTTTTTCATCAATTTGAATTTCAATTTTTGACGCGATCACTCCTAAACACCTCCGTTCTGTTCGCCACGAGTCCATGCCTCAATAACATCACGGTTAAATAAGATTTTTCCACGTACTTTAAAGTGCGGCACCTCGCCATCACGAACCATTTTATAAATCGTTGCCGTTGATACTCCTAGCAAACTTGAAACCTCTGCAACAGTTAAAGTAATGACTTTTTGGGTTGTTACGGTTACGCTTGTCAAATTAATTCCTCCTTTACTTATAACTGATAGTTAGCAATAAAATATAATTTCTTACTAACTGTTAGTGAATTATAAAACAATTCTTACTAAAAACAATGTATTGTAAACTAAAATATTTAAAACTGTACTAATTGTTAGTAAAGTAGTACAATTATCAAAAATAATAGTAAAAGGGAGAAACTTTATGAACGATGCGAAAAATTTTGGCGTTTTCCTAAAGAATGCTAGGGAAGAGATTGGTCTCACCTTGTCTCAATTAGGAGATTTAATAGGCTATTCAAATCCTTACTTATCTCAAATCGAAACGGGTAAACGAAAAAACCCACCTTCCCCGGAGCTACTGAAAAAGTTATCCGAGGCAATGGGAAACGTTACTTATGCAGGTTTGCTTGACGCAGCAGGCTATCACGAATTAGCTAAAAATGAGAGTATGAAACAACTTTATGAAGATTTCGGAGGAGATAATGAATTAAGCGTAATTGAATTACGGAAAAAGGTAGAGGATTTACAAAAAACTTCGGATTTAAAAAAATTACTCAGTGAAGAAACTTTATGGAATGAAAAAATAGCACCAAGGTATAACGGTCACAAATTAACCGAGCAAGACCGTAAAAGGATTCTCAAAATGTTAGAGATACTTTTCCCGGAGTATCAAGATAAAAAGTAAATGCGTTCCAACCTTATCTGACCTTGTACACGCCGCCAAGCATGAAGGGACGATACAATAATGGAACTGCATAAAACTAAAGAGCAGCACATTTATTATTATTTTAATGCTGCTAAAGAAAAGTGCTTTATGTACCGTTATCGCTATACGGATGAAATAACGGGCAAGCAAAAAGAAAAGAAAAAAATTGGCTTTAAAACAGAAAAAGCAGCACTGAAAGCCCTTTTAGAATTAAAGGCTACAATGCTGCGTGGTGAAACAAAACTTATTGAAAATGATAACTTAACTATATCACAATGGCTAGATACTTGGTACGAAACAAATGCTCATAAATGGAAAGCAACTACACGGAAACAACGGGAAATGGCTATTCGATTAAATATGAAGCCATTACTAGGTCATTATAAGCTCCAAAAGCTAGATCGGTTAACTTATCAGAAAGTATATATTCGAGAATTAGAAAAAACATACAAGTCGAGCACAGTAAAATTACTTCATAACTTATTTAAAATAGCGATTAATGCAGCAGTTGAAGAAGAGATTTTACAACGGAATCGTTTTACGAAAGTATCTTTCACAACGAATGAAGAGCATGAGGTTGAAGAAATTGAAAACTACCTTACGCCTGCCGAGCTTAAGCTTATGCTTGAAACTGCGAAACAGACCGAGCACATCACGAATTATAGCTTCCTTCTTACAATTGCTTATACAGGTATGCGTAGAGGAGAGGCTTGTGGACTCCAATGGAAAAACATTGACTTCAAAAATAATACGATTACTGTTGAGCGAACTCGTGACAATAAGGGAGCAAGACCACCAAAGACTAAAAACAGTTACCGCACTATTTTAGTTGACGAGCTTGTTATGGCTCAACTAAAAAAATATCAAACATGGTGTAAACAGATCATGCTCGCTTTTGGTATACGTTATTCTGAAAATTCTTTCGTGTTTATTTCTTACCAAACTGCGGAGCCGATTACTGACAGTGGTTTGCTATACATGCTACGACGTGTACTTGAAGCAGCAGGGCTAGTTAATATTGTTGAAGAGAACGGCAAGGAAAAAGTTATTCCGAAATGTACGCTCCACGGTTTACGTCACACACACGCTACTATCCTTTTAAATAATGGTCAAAATGTTAAGGTTATTGCCGAGCGATTGGGTAACACGCCTGCTATGATTTATGAAATTTATGGTCATGTTTTAAAGGAATTAGAGCAGGAATCAGTAGCGGTATTTAGTAACAGTTTAGATGCCAATAGGGCAACTTCTAGGGCATAAAGCTATAAGGGCACTACTCAAACACTTGATACAACTACATTTCAAAGGCTTGTAGAGTACTACTCTCGTTAATTTTTTTGGTCTGTTAATCAACGATTTTATAAAACCTCGAAACAAGGAAAACCCTTTAGTTTCGGGGTTTTTTCATGTTTTAAGTAAATCTCTAGCTATAACAATTAATGATTATTTCTAATTTAAATTGGGGGCTTGGTGGGGGCACTTAAAATGATATAATTTATTTCGGGCAGATGTATGTCCCTTTTACAATACAACTAAAAGGCCACTCATTGTCGATATGATGAGTGACCTTTATACTTAACCCTCTACTAAGGATACATTCAAAATATCAAGGAAATGTATCTTGTGAACATTCATAAATTTATCTTTAATATGAATCAATTTAGTGTTCGCATCCATTTTTATAACCATACCGCTCAATGGTTCATCATGTTTATAAACGGAAAAGGTTTTATATACTTCCTCCTCCATTGCTTCTGTTAATGTGGCGGCAAGTTCTTCTAGCTCAAACTCATCACGAGATGGATGTTTAGGTTCCTTTTTCTTTGATGCAATTTCTTTTTTAGCCATCTTGATCTTCCTTTCTTTAAAAAGAACGTTTGTTTGTATATATTATAGAACTAACGTTCTCTATCTTTCAAGATATTATTTATTCTCCTTTTTACCTTTTTCGATAATTTTTACTAAACTGAACAATTTATTATCATACTATTTGTATAGTTTTTGGGATATAATTTCATAGAAACTAAATATTACCGGAGGTTTACTATGAATACTTTGAAGTCATTAATTTTTCCTCAAGACCTGAATAGATTAAGTAAAAGTATTTTAAAGGACATATGTAATGATCTGACGTTAGAATCAACAGGAAATGTCAATGAATTAACAAATAGAGTATGGTCATCATTTGGACAAATCGAAGGAAGTACACTTGAAAAAATTTACAAAAATATCTTTGCAGGGGCAATTTCTTTAGCATGGTATCGTACTACAAACGAGGAGGGTTTAGTTGGGCTTAAACAAAATATTATCCAAAACATGCCGTTTAATCCATTTGAAGAGGTAATTACTCCAAACAGTACAGAAATTCCTAATGAACCATCTATAATTGCTGCTACCGAAATTGATGGACCTTCTAAATATCTTCTTCGATTCATTCATAGAACAGGTGTAAGCGTTGACTATTATTTAGCTGACAGAAGAGAATACATTAAACACGAAATTACTACAGTTTATATTGATGAAGTTAAGGGAATAATCGAAGTAAGAGCAAGTTCTACATCAGCAAAAAAAGTTATTTCTGGATTAGCTGCAATTTTGAACGAAACATATGACTTTAAACAGTTTGATTTTTTAGAAAGCTACAATGGTGACTTAGAATTATTAGCTGACGCATTACAAGGCCAATTAATTGATGCTATAGGGAGACCAGAAGGTTTGGTAGAAAGTTTTGAAGAAACTCAAGGCCAATCAATTGTGAGCATACTATCTGCCATTGACGAATATTATAATAATGGCGAATTAACCCTACTAGAAGAAAATTTAAATAGTGAAGATATTACCGGTATTTAAACTACTCCATTCACTTTACTACTTTTAAGTGGTCTTGAAACGATAGGTTTAGGAAGTATTCGAGAACTTAGAGGACTACCTTTATACGATTATTTAGAGCCTTATCTTGCAAAGCAAAAAGGTTCTATATTGTTTGAGCATGCTGAAAGTGGCGTTGTGCAAGTTTATTCGATTCGAATTGGTGTAAAATCAAAAACATTTAAATTCAACGTATTTGCGTCTGAACACGTATTAGATTATATTAGAGAAAAAATCTTTTAATTAACTAACTGAGAGGGTGAAATTTATGCGTGATATTAAACCATGGGAAGTAAATAAAATTTTTAATGAAGCACTTGAAACAATTGCGGTTAGTCAAGTGAAGAAATTTTACCCAAGTTATATTGCGAAAATGACTGAATTACCTCTCGGTGTAGTTATAAATAAACTGGAAGAATTAGAAGAACAAGAAGCCCTAAAAATTAAACATGAATTTCTTTGTGAAGAATGTTGTAGAAGCATTTTAACAGTTAATAAGAATGATTTTTTCGATCCTGAAGTTACTTGTTTGTATTGCGGTACTGAAAATAACTTTGATCCTTTGGATGCAATACCAATAATTGAATTAGATGACGGTTATAGAGAGAGCTTTTCAAAAAAAAAGCCTTTAAAAAGAGAACTAATGTTAGTTTAGAAGCTTATAATAAACCTTTAAGTTTAAAAGAAATAATACCTATATTAAAGAGAGAAGGTTTATTAGAAGAAGTATCGAAGGTTGGGAATGTAAACATTATAATAAATACAGGAGATGCTTATATGAACGAATCTAGTAAATACAGCGGTTTTACTTTTGGAAATAACAATGGTAACTTTAACCTTGAGAATAATGGTACTTTAAACCAAGGGGTTGCTAAAACTGATGAGGATATAGCAACTGCACTGAAGCAAATCAATGAAGAAATTAAAAAACTTTCGGAAGATAAAAGAGAAATAGCTGAACCACATTTTGACCTTCTTCAAACTCATTTAAAAAGTGGAGATAAAGAGAAAGCTAAGAAACCACTAGAAAAATTAAACACTTTATTAGGTTCTGTGGGTTCTATTCTGACTATTGCTTCATTTTTAGGATTTGGACTCCCTTTAAAATAGAATTCTTTATTATCTAAAAAAGCCCAGGCTCATAATTAATTGAGTACCTGGGCTTTGTTGTGTCATTTTACTGTATACAATTTTGTGGTTTTGCTCTCGTTGTTATATACAATCTTTAACCCTAAAAGGTCAGCTAACTCACGGACTTGTACATATGTTCTACCATCTTTAATAATAGCAGGAACTGATTTACTATCATTGAGCATAACTTTCGCTTCTGTAGTTGATGCCACTTTTACTTCCTCCTTTGATTTCATAGTTTCCTCTATGCGCTTCAAGAAGCTTTCCCAACGCCCTTCACTCAAAATACGATGTGGACAGTATTTGCCGTTCCAATCTTGGTGTTTTCTAATTCTTTCAATCCCCCAACCAAATTGCTTTAATAGTTTAGCAATGTATTGTACAGCATTCGCCTCTGCTGCTAGGTATCGTGACCCACCACTTTTACTGTAGCAAATCTCTACTCCGATAGAAATGCGATTACCTTTCTTTAGTGCATTCGGATCACTACTACCTCCGCCATCTCCACAATGCCAAGCATTGCGTGTGAATGGGATGGCTTGGATAACCTCTTTATCGTCTACAGCAACATGATACGATACCTGGTTGTTATTACTGAGCATATACTTAATCTCGTTTACTGCCGGAGCATCGTTAGCCGTATTGTGTACTGTGATATATTGTGGTGTCATTGCGTACGGTGCTTTAATTGAATATTTGCTTGAAGGCAACAAATTTTGTTTGAATGTGTAAACCATTACTCATCATCCTTTGGTTTGTCATATTTTAATGCCTGAGAGCTATCATTAGTACCATTGGTTGTAGGGTCAACCACTACCCCAATGAGCACTAAAAAAGCGAGCACAGTGTTAAATAACTCTGTTACTCGCTTGTTATAAATTGTTGTGTCATATCCAAATAGTGCTGATACTTGTTGTACTAATAATAGTAGTAATGCAAAGGTAGCCACTAAAAATGGCTTATGTTTCAAACGTACTTTCCAATTAATCTTCATCTGTATTTTCCTCCTATTGATTAATAAAGATCAAGCTTAATACAGCCGTGACAATTGCTAGAATAAGCGTACTGCCAATTGCATACATCCACTTATCAATTTTGTCGATACGCTTGTGAGCACTACTTGCCATGTCACGTGCTTTAACTGCTGTATCTTTGACAGCATCGATTTTTTCGGTAGTTTGTGTAATCGTGTCAACCTTAGTTTCTACCCGTACTACACGCTCTCTAATTTCTGCTAAGATTTCATTTTGATTTTCCATGCGACACATCCTTTTCCCAATTCCCAAGCGCTTGGGATTATAAAAAGCACCCTCAACTGAGAGTGCTATAGTGTATCTAAACTTTTTATAACTTTAAGTAGTATATCTTCATTTTTTTCAAAAAATGATTTTGATACTTCTGCATTTATATTATAAATAACATCATTGTCGATAAAGACTAATTCATAATGTACCTTTTCATCTAAATTTCCTAGTATAAGATCTGCACTCTTACCATTATCCAAAGTTATTCTTTGAATATCGAATCCATAATTTTTAGCACTTTCATAAGGGTCAGATATCTCCTCCATATAGTGTGCTGCGTAGGTGAGAATACGTACATCTGGATTTCCAACATACAAATTAATACCATCTTCATTATCTGACTCTTCTCCAATATGCCAGTCAGGCGGATAGTTCACTGAAAAACCATATTTTGAATTAAGGTATGTTTCCCACTCAGCACTTTTAATTTTGATTTCATCGTCGTTACATGCAACAAGAAAGGTAATGATAAAAATAAAAGACAAAAATTTCTTAAGCATTTTTACTCTCCATTTTTTATTGTTTTCATTTATTTATTCTACAGAAAACAGCGTAAACCTTCTAAATATGACAATAAAAATAACGCTAAGCTTCTGCTTGCGTTTTAAAGTAGATGCTTAATAGTAAGCCGTTAAAAACTCCAATGAAAAACCTATTTTCCACCTTCCCCACTCCTTACTTACAGGATTGGTAGAAAGATTATTTATTATACACCTTCAGTAGCTGTTAAGATGTAATCCTCGACTGCTTGACGATAAACTTCATTTGTGATGTCGTCTAAGACATATGTTTGTCCAGTTTTGGGATTAAGCCCACCTGCTAAAATACGCTCCGCTGCAATACGTACTACTACTTGATTGACCATTATAAAATCCCTCCATTTAGTTTATCCACTACTAACAACAATGCATTTTCTAATTCCTCTACTCGCTTTTCTAACGGTAGTTTCAATGCAGATTCACTCTCATTCCGAAAAGCAAATTGTACATTTTTGTTGATTGGATTTACTTGATAGTACACACAGTTAGTAAATTCTTCATGATACTGACCATATTCGAGGTCAATGAAATCAATATCATTTTTGCTGTGTTCATTTAATACAAAAATATTTTCATAGTCTGAATCAAAGGACTGTTCAATTTCAACAGTTCCTTCCCCTTCGCCAGAATCGTAAATAACTTGACCGTTTTGCTTCAAGAAATATATACGTCTGCCATTTTTATACCAATTGATAACTTCCACTTACATCACCCCCCATGCTTGTACCAAAATGCTTAGTGTTTGTGCTGATATATCAGTGTTACTATAAAAAGTTAATCTTATACGAAGATAATTGCCATCAATAACTGTGCCAAAATTCGGGTTGCTATGAAAATAGGGACTTACATCACACAAAACAAAACCATTACTGGTCGACCCACCTGCTCTGGTGTAACTTGATGAATTTGGCATAAACCCCAAAGTTACACCAGAGTTTGCTGTACTATTATTAAAAAAAATAATTGGACAAAAAATAACAGCATTCTTTATCGGGAACCCAGCATCGAATAAAAATTCTACTTCGTGACGAAGAGCTGAGCCAACGCTACGTGTAAAATTTTGTTCACGGTATTTGAATGTTTGGATGGCGCTAATATTTGCCGCCATCGTCGCAAACTCTGCATTGGTGGCTGTTGGCACACCTTTACCAGTAATGGCGTTTGCGACTTGGGCTTTACCATTACTTACAGATGTAAAAAGCAGATCATATACTTCATCGGCTCTTGATTTTTGGATTGGTATATTTGCAATTATTTGTCCAGTTTTTTGAAGTACCACATTATTGACAATATTGTATGCACCTCCTTGCGTCGAATTAATTTTTAGACGTACGTTAAGAGGGTTTTTCCCAGTTGCTCGCTTTGTTATAGGGATATAAAACCTATTTGGTGATGTTTCCCTTACCGCATCCCCGACGTGGAATTGATAAGCAAAAGCACTAGATATACTAACGATTGTTTTTTCATTTACATACTGTGTGCCATCAGCCGCTCCTAAATGGTAAATTACATGTGCTCCTCCACCAGCATTACTTTGAGAATAAACCGATGTTAAAACTAACTCAATTGACCCCCAAAAATGTTCAGTAGGTATTTGTATCACCAATGTCTCTACACTCGCAACATCTTGCCATTCGTACCAAAAAGGCCACACTTTTTCTACTGTTGTTGATGATAAATTTGTAATATCCGCATCATTATAAACACCTTTTTGCCACGCACCATCAATCTTAGCAACATCCCCAGCACGCATATGCTTACTGGCGTCGTTGATATGCGTTATTACACTCTGCCGTACCTCATTGATAGCAGCCACTAAATTAGTTTTTTGTGTGGTTTCGAGATTATTCAAGTTGCCGACTTTTGTTTCGAGATTATTCAAACGTACGAGAATGTTATCTCCTGCTTCGCCACTGCCAATCGCATCACTGATGCGCTTTAGTTCAGCGTCGATAATATCCACGTTACTATTAAAATCTTCTACATTATAAAAATCTGTTTGATCAGGTTTAATCATATTGTAATTTGGTGTTCTTGTTACCAATTACATCACCCCGTTTCTTATTTCATCATGTGTGAATGGTCGTAAATCTATATGTCGATAATCATGTAATACACTGTGTTGGATATAACGTAGCCTCACGGTCAGTTCCATATTTTGCGGCACAATACGCTCGAGTAAATCCCTGGCTGCATTGAATTGATTTCGTACAGTTAATTCTAATTTTATATCTAATGTTTTATCGGCTTTATTAATCGTCAGCTCGTAGGAATCATCACCTAGCAGACTGTTTAACAAACGAATTAAAACCTCTTCTGTGAAAGGCGGTTGCTCCTGGTAACGCGTTAAGATCCGGAAGCGGCGTGTTTCAATTGTGTCGTTATCGGCAGGATGTAGATGTAACATTTGTTCATATCTAGTGGCTCCATCCTTTGATGTTGTGATAACAAATTGATCATCCAGCGTCCTTTCAATTAAATCCCACAAAGCTGATAGTACAGGATTTTCGGCTTTTGCTATGGCAAGCATTTCTTTAATGTCATACAATACTGGTGGCCAATATTGAACAATATCTACCTCTTTAGCCACTCATATCACCTAATTTCGGGATATTTTCTCTTGCTACTATCAAATTGGATTGTGCGCCATTTAACCGAGTATCTTTAATATCAAGCACACCTGCCACGCCTAGCAGCCTTGTCTCAATTTGTGAGATACGTACAACCAGCCCCGCATTATCATCATCACTATGTGCCCATTCTGCTGCCAATTCGCGAAAATAATCTGTTACAACTGTTCGAGCTGTATTCTCAATAGCAGCCCAATCCCAACCCGTTTGATAAGTGATGTCCGTAGCTACATGGACCACTGACTCATTTACACCAAAAACGGTAACTTCATGGTCAATGGGGGCTGTACCAATTCCCTCACCTGTCTGATCTAACGGGTCTACCGCTTCTTGCACATCATCTACTAACGTTTGGGTAGGTTTCTCATACAAAGAATTGATAATGACAAGTTTTACTGTACCACCACCATTCCATGCCCTGTATACTCGGACACCACCGACACCAGGCAGAGAACCAACCTTTTCCTTATAGTCAGCACGGTTTCCTCCAAATGCCTGCGAATCAAATGAATCAAAGTAGCGCTTACGAAAAGCTTCTGTACTTTCTTCATCATCCCCTGGAATTAAAACATCTGTTAAAAAAGCCGTTTGCAAGCCATTGATATAATCAATCGGTATCAACTGGCCAGAAAATAAATTGCCAACATTACCTGCCGTTTCACATTGCAATATAAATTGACCAAACGAAATACGTTCAATGACTTCATAATTTAACTCATCTAAACTGAAGCGGCTGCCGATTGGTATATCCATATTAAATAACCCTTTACGTTTTGCAAAAGTTGCTGGCCGTGGCTTTAATCCTCGTTCTGCAGCACGGCGAATTAGGTATTCTCTTGGAGCTGTATCCGCGAACACAAGATCTATAAAATGCTTCAAAGTCATGAGCATCTGTACAGTTTCTACACTATTGGCAGCCGTCGCATTAAAAATCATGGAAGTCCCCTCGCGTTTATCTAAAGAATTATCCACGCCAGCAAGCTTTTGAGCCATTAAATCTTCATAGGTTGTATCTAAATTAAGCATCAGTAGTCCACCTCCTTCGATGCTGTAATATCACCGTATATCGTGTGCGCTGTGTACTCAACATGTACTTTACTTTTGCGTGTAGTGACCACAAATGAATCCACTTCATTGATGCGATCATCTTGTAACAAGGCATCCCGTATGCGCCGCTTCACCTCGCTTGCTACATACGAAACAGGCTTGCCGAACAAGTCCTTAAACTCAGCGCCAAAATTCCATGAATAAATAATATGGTCATACCGCTCAACGGAAAGCATTAAAAAAATCGCTTGTTTCATGGCTTCTAGTTCGTCAATATAGCCAACACAGCGATCTTTTGCATAGATTAATTTGTAATTCTTCGTTGGCTCAATAACTTCCTCAAAATCCAGCATCAGCTCATCGTTTTCGATTTGCGGAATCATTCAACCACCTCTTTGTCGATAATAATATACTGTTGCCCTCCATGTGTGCGAATCATTGTAACCTTATCCCCAACAATTAGAGCGTTATGGATTAGAAATTTCTTTCTCCCTTTGTAATCATGATTATGGGAAGCAAAAGCATCGTCCCCAGATCCGCCAGCACGATTTTCTGTTACATGCTCGACTGTCATTTCCACTTCATAATCCATCACAGCACGGGTTAACTTCAATTGTTCCTCCTTTAAAGTCAACTTTTGGTCAAGTTGAATCTCTAATGGGCTAATGCTTATGACAGTGCCATAGACGACTGTAGAAAGCTTTTGAGCATTAATGACCCCTAACACTATTCGCTGGAACTCTGTTAATATATCCTCCATGCTACGCAATGAAATCACCACCAATTAGCTTCAAATCCATCCTGTGATCGCTCTCTTTAAAAATGTGTTTTACCGTTTCCACCATCATGAAATTTGCTACAGAAAGATCACCAACATACAATTGTACGGCCACTTGGCTCCCACCACGGACAATGGGATTACCAAAAACATTTTTAATATGAAGTTTTCTGGATTTACGGTTATAAAGCTTTAACATACCGTCCGCTTTAGCTTTACCATTGTCTTTTTCACCTAATTTTTCAGTAAGCTGCAAGACACCCCACTCATTGATTTTGCTACCATCTTGAGCAATATAAATTTCACGTTTACCTTTCTTTTTATCTTCACGTATCAGTTTAATTTTGTTATACGTATTTTCATCAATGGACGTTGTGTATTCAAAGGATTCACCTGACTCCGCATCAATTAACAAATCTGTTTTAAGCGTTCTGGCTTCTCGCAAATTTAAAGCGCCAAAGTCATCATAGAGCACAAATAAACTCTTCGTATGCAAAGTCGTTTCTGCCAAAGCATTGTCCATAATCGTGAACAGTTCTTGATCATCCTCCACCCTTGATGGCATGACATGTTTTGTATTATCTACGGTCCCTGTCTTTAACCTGAAATCTTTTGCGATCATTTGAAGCACCTGAGTAGCCGTTTTATTGGCATAAACATAGGTGTCTTTATTTTTAAAGTAGCGGAGCTGGTCATAACAAGTAACTGTAATGATGCGGTTATTTGTACGCTTCTTGGTAAAGACAAACCCATAAAAAATCTTATGACCATCATATTCAAAACGAACTGCAGCACCTTCGTGGAAGTTCAACACTTCGTCTTTTATCACACTAAATGTTAGCTTACCTGGTGTGCCTTTACGGTGAACTTCCCACTCTATACCTTCCTCCACTGCACATTCATACATTTGTCCACGGCTCATAATATATAGCTTTGATTTAACCAAGTTTAATCACCTGCCCCGCTTTTATGATATTGGGATTGCTAATGTTATTAAGCTTGGCAAGCTCTGTATATTTAGAGCCATCACCTAAATACTTTTTAGCAATTGCCCAGAGTGTTTCGCCTGATTGCACTGTATGCGTTTTAGGCGTTTCTTTCCCTGTTGTTGGTCGCTTCTGTTCTACCACTGCTTTAGATGCAGTCTTTGTTGCATTGGCTGCACTAGTTGTAGATGCTTTTAAATTAATTTTTTTATTACCATACGGCCGATATTGTTTCAATGTAATTCGTACATTAACGTCAAAACCATTGTCTGCAGACTCCAAAATTTCATAATCTTCTATCGTCACCGTCATATTGGTGTCAAAAAGAAGATTTCCGTTCGGCATCATACGATTCACAATGAATTGAAATGGCTTGTCATCAATCTTTAACTTCTCTAGTTTTTCAAGATAATAAGTAGCTGGCTGAAATCCATTCGGGTAAACAGAAAACGGATAGTTGACGTTTGGGAGCAATACCTCAAACTCAATATCCGTTAGTCCTGGTTTCTTAATAATGTTGACTTCGCCTTCGTTCATCAAAACGATGGTGTCATTTCTTCCATTGATGCGTGTACTTAACTCAGCAGGCGCAACAGGAAGCTGTACACCATCGACAAAAAAGTTATACATGTTCTGTTGGCCCCCCTTCTGCTAACATTTCGGCTGCTGCTTCCGCTTTTTCAGCAAAGCGATCGATAATGCCATCAATGTCCATTTCATTATTGATATGGTTTTCACTACGAGCATCGATGTTAATTTCAGCCGTTGTATAACGATTAATAGCTTCTCGCTCTGCGATGTCGCGTAGGTATTTTAAATCCTCATTCAGCATCTTGATTCCGTCTGCTGCCTTTTTGGTGTTTCCAGCAGTTTTCTTGCCATCATCATTGCCCGTGTCAAGCTTGTCACTAATACCATCACCCATTGCGAGTGCGTCGTTAATGGATTTCATTAGGGCGTCTGTGTTACCTGTATTTGCTTTTGGCACCGAAAAATCAGTTACTCTTTCTCCCCAATCGTATCCTTTGCCGTATGCCTCCACAATATCAAACGTTTTAAGTTGCCAATCTTCTGCTACCATTCGTTCAACTTTATGCTTATTTATCCCTAACTTTTCATCTGTCCATGCTTGTAAGTTTTCACGCCATTGCCCCCACGAATCTGCCATGTTAGTACCTAATACAAAATCCATAGCTTTAGCGATGCTTTGTAAAATACTTAAAGCGTTATCACCTAGTTGCGCAAACATACGACCAATAGCGCTTAAATCACCGCTAAATATATTAATCAAACCTTCTGCTACCGTTGCGGATACGTTATAAATATTCGTAAATACTTCGACTGCTATATTCCAGATATAAATAAACGCATTAGCTACGGTAGCACCTAAAGCTAAAAACACACCCGCGACTACACCTGTTGCACTAATGGATTTGTTGGCAAAAAGGTTAATTGCTCCAACCGCTACATACAGTATCGTTATCAATGCCACAATCCCCATTACAACTAAAAAAACGGGATTGGCAGCTAATGCTGCATTTAGTCCCCATGCGGCGGCAACCATTGACCAAGTTGTACCTGTACCTAAACCCGTCACCATAGCGTACCCCCACAAAGCCGTTGTAGTAATTGCAGCCCATGCCGATACCGCCATTTTAGCAACCACAACAGCTCCTAGAGCACCAACATATCCCATTACAGCAGTAGTTGCTGCTCCAACAATCGGCGCTATGGCTGACCAATTATCGTAAATTAGCGAACCTAAATTAATTATCATTACTAGAGTTTGTTCTACTGCACCTGCTAC
The DNA here is from genome assembly GCF_001281525.1 of Lysinibacillus macroides. GTDB lineage: Bacteria > Bacillota > Bacilli > Bacillales_A > Planococcaceae > Lysinibacillus > Lysinibacillus macroides. The sequence goes on from NZ_LGCI01000010.1 coordinate 921,867, forward strand.
TACATAAAGCGCTTGCGTTGCACTCGTTGCAAACTGTTTAAATCGGTCACTGTTAGCAATATCATTGATTTTTTGTAGTACAGGTCCAAATGCATGTAATGCTTCATTTTGGAAAACAATCCACATCTGCCCCCATGTTACAGGCATGCTGTCAAATTTAGCATTAATTTCATCTGTTGCCGCAAACATTGCATTTTTAACTATTTCTGCGGTAATTGCTCCATCTGAAGCCAACTCGCGAATTGCGCCAATCGGCTCCCCCATATAATCTGCGATTGTCGCAATTAAATTTGGCGCTTGCTCAAAAATCGAATTAAGCTCATCACCGCGCAAAACCCCACTTGCCAATGCTTGTGACAATTGGAGAGTTGCATTACTAGCCTCAGTCGCATTTGCTCCTGCAATGCCGAACTGCTTTTGTACGAGTTCCGTAAATGCTACTACCTCCCCCATACTCCCAAATGCATCACGTGCATTTGTACCAATACGGGCTACCATATTTGCGGTATCCTTATACGATGAAAAAGACCGTTGAGCAGCATCATGAATCATCTGTTGAGCAAGGTCTATTTCACTCATGTCCCCTAGCCCAAAATCCACTTCAGAGACTTGGTCTGGCAGAACTGGCATATCATCTACCAGCAATTGCACACGTGCTTTCAAATCGGTCATTTCATCTGACAACTGTATAACCTTGCCTAAACCTTGCAACGACAGATATGCACCAATTAAAGTCATTACTTTGCCAATTAATCCATCCATAGCACTTGTACCATCACGTATCCTATTATTAAATCGTTCTTGCTCATTTTCAGCATCCCTAATTTCGCTTTCGATTCGATTAAACATTTCGTCGACTCTAGCCAACTCTCGTTGCGCTTGTTGCAACCTGGAAATATCCACGACTTCACCACTTGCGTTTTGAAGATTTTCAAATCCACTAATTGTTAATTGCAATGCGCTGTTAATCGAGCGGAAAATAGGGCTTAAATTGTCTGTCATATTAATAGCTGTACGTATTGTTGCCATTTCTTCACCTCTTTTTTCCCTAATAAAAAGCACCCAAATATGGATGCTTAATATAATGAATATTTATCTAATTATTTGTTCATACATTTTCCCTTTTACAGTAATTATAGCTTTCAATGGTTTACCATCTTGCTCGACTTGTTCTGGTACAGAAGCTAAAAAATGTAGTGTGCCAATTTTCAGAGGCTCGATTGATGTGATATTTGTATAAGTAAAATCTGCTCCACCCTGATCTTCTATTGTGGAGAAAGTTTGATATTCGTATTTTTCATCATAGATAATTTTTACATCTACAAATTCATCAGATGATTGGCCCGATGTTAGTAAACTTTTGATGGCGATAATGGTATCTAAGTAAACTTCCCCCGCCTCTTCATTTTTGTAATATGTATACATAGAACTCGGATTTGGTGGTGTAATTTGTTTACCGAAAACATTGTTGTTAATTGTGATTTCTGCGTAATCATCAATTACTAATGCCTCGCCTTTAACAATTGTCAGAACCTCCTTTACCTCAGGCTCAGTTTCTTTTTCAGTTGACTTAACTTCTTCTTCTGCACCTTCTCCAACAGATTCTTTTGGAGAGCTATTTGAATTGTTGCTCTTATCACTTTGACCACAAGCAACCAAAAAAATAGACACCAATAATAATAATCCTAGCTTTTTCATGGAAATCCTCCTTTTAATTGCCTTCATTTAGATCATCTGGATAAACAACTGTATCTATTACTTCTCCATTTGTTTCATCTTTAAAAAATACTGTAATTTTAAGTTGTTCAGAGTCTACTCCATTAAACATTTGATAATACATACCTACAATTGCAATTCCCATAGATGCCATAGTATCAAAACTATTTTCGAACTTTTCCTTATCTACAGCTAGTGTGAACTCCGTAAAAGATTTATTGTAAGTTACATCTTTTATAGAAGCAAAATCTTCACTCTTTTTAATATTTTCTACCGCTTCTAAAATACCATTTTCCATTTCTTTCAGCATTTCTTTATGAACAGATTTAGGCATTTTATATGTTATAGATCCATCATCATTCTTGATGGCTTCCTTGATTCCTTCTTTTTTCGCTTCAGTAATCACTGTATCAATGTCCTGACCTTCAAAAAACGAAGCAGGTAGTGTAACTTCTACATTTAAAAGTCCTTTATCAACTTTTACATCTGGAGATGATTCCTCTGTCGTGTCTTTAGTATTATCTGTTTCCTTGCCACCATCATTTTCTTGATTACATGCTATTAAGAAAATGCTTAGTAGCAATATTGATGGTATAAAAAATATTTTCTTCATTATTGAATCTCCTCCTCTCCTTAAATATACATGGATAATAGAGGAAATTCTATTATTATTTTCACATTTCTACATTTTTCTCACCCCTTTCAATGAAAAAACACCCTCCTAAGAGAGTGTTTCCTCAATTTACATTCCACATAGTTAATTGAAAACTGATCATCCACTAGGGCGCGCTGATCGCTCTCCTCATTTACATTCCACATAGTTAATTGAAAACAGAAGGAAAAGTTTACGACATAAATTGTGCTCGCGAATTTACATTCCACATAGTTAATTGAAAACGACCAATTATCATAAATAAATGCTCCCACTATCATAAATTTACATTCCACATAGTTAATAGAAAACCTCTTGCAAACTAAAATGCTCCTCGTAATATACTTTATTTACATTCCACATAGTTAATAGAAAACTGTGTGCCAAATGTATAGAGGACACCATAATCGCCTGTATTTACATTCTACATAGTTAATAGAAAACACAGGCTATGATTGGGGTAATAACTTATTTAATCCAGAATTTACATTCCACATAGTTAATAGAAAACCGGAGTCGTTTTTCATTAAAATTTTTAAATTTATTATTTACATTCCACATAGTTAATAGAAAACCCACCTCCATCATAACTAAAAAAGTCTGTTCTCTCAAGGTTTGACGGAGGGGTATGATTCTATTATTTCGTGATTTTGCAGTCAACCTTCTATATAAAAAAATAGAGTTGTACTAAAAAGTAGGCTTATCCCTTATGGCACAAGTCTTTAGCACATTTGCTCCATAAAATGATCCACTGCATCTTTATGTTCGCTGGTGGTTCGCACTTATTAATTACAAGTGACTGTATCTAATTCCAATTTGCGTTTTTCTAACTCGTAAAACATTATAGAGACCAATGTACTGTTACCCAAATTATTAACTAGCGCTCCTTTCAAAGCTAAATAAAAGAAATGTATATCTTTTTCTTTCATCTCACCAACAGCATTTTGCCACCAAGTTGCAATATCGTTAGACACAGGAGAGCTTATATTGCAAGATTTCGAAAATGTAATCATTGCTTGCATACGTCGTGCATCAGCTACTAACATGGTTAATCCCCCTATTGGGAGTAACATCCACTTCAAATTGTAACAAATTTATGCTATAATACATTTTGATAATTGACTTGAGTGGATGTCACTCAAATTTGTATCACGATCTAAGTTGGCGCTTAGATTGTGATTTTTTTATTTACTCGAAACATTTATGACACCCTCATTTAACAAGTTTTAATTGTGCCTGGCGATTATACTGCTCTATTTCTAACTGCATTGATGTCGATGGTTGCCACATAGAGATAAATTTCAGAGCTTCCTCGTAATTAATTTTCGGTAACTCGCTATAACGTGGAATGCAAAAATATCTTTTAAACTCGCTCCATAGAGCACTAAACACTTTGCGACTAATTTTTTCATAAGCAGGTGATTCTTTTCCGCCTAAAGCTTGTATTACTCTATAAGTACCCTGTTGCTGAATATTTTGCTGCTCTACCCCATCAATTCGCATTTGACTAACCACTTTATCTAACTTACTTTCAATCTTATCAACACGTTCACTAGTTTCGATTGATAATTTCAAATGTTCACGTCTTTGCTGTTCAACAGTTAAGATTGGTTGTGGCTCAATAATCTTGTAATACTCGTCCACTAGCATTTCGTAAGCATCCCAAGCTTTGTCTGTATTAAGTGATTTAGCGTGTAACCATGCCCCTTTTTCAGTCCAAAGATAGAGAGCGCTGATGTTTGATGGCAATTCGTAAATTTTACGAAACGTTCTAAGTTCTTCACCTTTCAAACAAAAATAATGCTTTTCTGCTACATAGCGCTCTTTATTATTAGTAAAATTTTTTGAAATAGATTTTGAATCTGTTCCATAACTTTCAGCAATTTGTGCCGTTCTTAATACTCGGTTATTTCTATACGTAATTACTTGTAATTGATTCATTTACACTACCTCCTTAATATTAGAAAATTTCTTCAACTATTGTTCCGTAATAACTAGCGATTCTCTTGGCTAACTTTAAAGATGGCGTTCTATCCCCTCTTTCAATTGCTCCTAGCATTTGAGGTGTAATATTTAAGTCAGTAGCTACTTCTGATCTCGCTTTATCACCTCTGAGATTTATCAAAACCTTCCTTTCCTTCAAAACTACATTCAAGTTACTACCTCCCTTCAAGAAACATTAAGTTTCTATAAATTAATATTAATAGAAACATTATGTTTCTGTCAATGGTTTTGGAAACTTTTTGTTTCCATCTGGGTTTTTAATAGAAACAATAGGTTGCAACTTATATAATTATTTGTAAGAGGTGAAACCAAATGTTTGCACAAAATTTAGCTAAACTACGAAAAGAAAGAAATCTTAGTCAGTATACACTGGCTGAATTAATGAATTTATCACGGGGTCAAATAGCCAATTATGAGCAGGGATCACGCGAACCCGACTTCGATACATTAGAAAAATTTGCTGATTTCTTTGGAGTCAGTACCGATTACCTGCTTGGCCGTACAGAAAAACAAAATCTTACAATCGAAGAACAAGATGAAGCAGCTTTTCAAGCATTTGCAAACAATCCTACCTTGCAAAAATGGTACAAAGAATTGCCTGAATCGAAAGAAGAAGATTTAGAGAAACTGCGGAAGATGTGGGAAATTTTAAAGAATACTGGTGAACTATGATACCTGCCCTCGTTCAATAATTTCTAATATTATTAAGATTAGCACCATAGGATTGATTTTATATAGGATATTTTTATAATAAACAGTTGTGGGAAATTTATCAAGTTTTTCCACCGCTCTTTATAGCTATATTTAGACCCAATTTTATTTCCAATGCAAAAACACTCTCACTTTTGTTATGAGAGTGTTTTTGCATTTACATATTCCACTTAGTTAATAGAAAGAAAAACATATTTATTAAGATTTGAACCATATTTACATTCCACTTTGTTTATAGAAAACAGGAAACTTAAAACCTTGTTTTACGGGTTCAATATTACTGATATTATACATGAGCAATTCCCCTAACCGCAATCTAACTGTCCTAAATTCTTCGAAATCATTCCTACTATTTTTACTACTAATTGTTCTCTATCCCACACTACTATGCAAAATTTACATTCCACGTAGTTAATAGAAAACGCGTCTTTTATAAAAAGTTACCGACATACAATCCACAATTTACATTCCACATAGTTAATAGAAAACCCTCCTTAATCAGGATTTCAATCCACACACCCTATAAAGGAGGTGACGTAACTTTTACTAGGTTTAGTTTATCAATTAGATATTTCAATCCACACCTCCAATGAAGGAGGTGACTGACAGGTCATATGGCAGATCGTTTCGATGTTGGATTTCAATCCACACCTCCAATGAAGGAGGTGACGTAATATTTCCCCTGACTCCTTTGCTCCGGACGATTTCAATCCACACACCCATACAGGGTGTGACCTGTTGCTCCTTCACGATCTGCTGCAACTCTTCTCATTTCAATCCACACACCCATACAGGGTGTGACGATTAAAAGGCGTAGGCGTGGATTTAGAGGTATATATTTCAATCCACACACCCATACAGGGTGTGACGATTAAAAGGCGTAGGCGTGGATTTAGAGGTATATATTTCAATCCACACACCCCAAAAGGGGTGTGACTACGAAAAATCAACAATTTTAGTTACAAATAATTGATCTTTACTATTTAAAAAAAGTAGTTACTACCTTTATATCATAACTTCTCACAAATACATATATTTAGTGCCTAAAAAACACCACAAAACCCCGATCACTCGGTAATCTTGTGGTGCTTCCGCATTTAAGAAGTAATGTAATTACCTCTAAGAATACACCATCAAGTAGATTGACGCAATTGTTTATTAGAATATTTTTTGAAAATTCAATTTTCTATTTCATATCCCCATCCCTCACCGCTTCCTGCCCTTCTTAGCTTCTCACCAAGCCTCATACACCCTCAAAACATTACTAAAGGCATTCCCCTTTTTCTGTCGAATATTGACAGTAGAAAGGAGGTGATACATATGGCTTGGAATGTAGAAATCAAATTAAGAGAATCTCGTGATGTTTTAATACAAGATTTAAAAAGCATAAATACTCAAAGTAGTTCTGATAGTTCAATTACTTCACTTACCGATTTCGAAAAATTTCACCTAATTCAAAATCAACGACTATCTTTCTTGAGTGAAAATCAAATTTTTTCAATTGACTCATCTGATATTCTCTCTGTTTTATTTCGTAAAGTTTAATTTAGGGTAATATCTACCTCAAACACTCGGTCACTTCCGCATGTCGGAATTAGTGTCTTGTGAATATTACTGATTTTTTCAAGTACACTTTCTAATTCATTTAAATTTGAAAGATTGAGTGATAATTTGATTTTCATTAGATTACCCTGAGAACGCTCTGCCAACAGGTGAACTTGTTGGTGGAGTTCTTCATTCGTTTGTTTTTTAGTCTCCATCTAGTTCTTCCCTCCCTATCGCCTTTTACCTTTCTTACCAGCCCGCTTCGCCTCACGCTCTTGCTTCTTATCTGCTTCAATTTTGATCTGCACGGCTGCGATGATACAGGCTTTATCGGCGTCAGATAATGCTATATATTCTGACGGCAAGCGACGCATTTGGTGTACCCACCAGTACATAATGTTTGCGTCACCATCACCGTCCTCGATTAGTTTTTTACTTCTTCTACGAGGTCATCTAATTCTAAATCGTAGCCATTTACTTCCTGTGCCGCTTTAGCAGCTTCTGTAATTTCACCGATCGTTAACATCTTACCAAGTAACTCAGTAGCACCGTATACGCCATAAGAATCTTGCAAGTCCTTATCATTTAAATTTGGAAACACAATTGATTCTACTGCTAACAAGCGTTGATATTTAAAGTGGTCGAAATCAGTGTTGTACTGCCCTTTGCGCTTACCTTGTGTGATTAAAGAACGCTTGGTTGACTCAGTCTTTAACTCTGCATCACGCTCTGGACTGATTGGCGCAAACTCCCATTCTATTGCATTTCCGTTTTCGTCAATGAAGCTTTTTGAAATAGGCTTTTTAATGTTGTCCTGTTGCTTTTTGTTATGTGAGAAAAACGCTTGTAAGTTATTCATGTGTGATTTCCTCCGTAATTTCAGTTAATTTTTCAGCTATTTTTTCGATTGTTTGCTCTGCGTTAAAGCGGTTTAGCGTGAGGTTCTTTAATTCAGGTGTTACTTGCAATTTCCCTAAAGTCGCATTAGCTGTCAAACCTTGTTTTTTCAAAATCTCTTTCTGGGAAATATCAATCGTTATCACATTGTTAGGATCCATACTGATAAAAATATCCACACCACTCGTTCCCTCAAATACGCTATTCCCTAATCGCTCTGCATTATTGATAAAATGTATCCCAATTTGTCTATATATCTCTGCAAAATGTCGCTGTATAGACTCCCCGTTACTAGGGATTGTTCCCATTACATCTTCAACCTTTGGCATATTCATCATATCCTTTCTAATATTTAAGTATAAAAAAGAGCCTGCAGCAACAAGCCCCTTATTGCATTTCTGGTAACATAGAGAACTCTTCAACTAAATCCCAATCCTCAAACGTAAAGTCAAAATCATCTTCCAGATATTCTGCATCAGCGTCCAGTGACGCTACTAGTCCACCGTCTATGTTGCAGTCTTTCAAAATAGTTGTTTGACGACCCGTACTTTTTGCAGAACTATCTTCATTCGTAACCTGAATATCAAAATAGACATCTTCGCCCGTATCTTTATAACGTTTTAGTAATCTACGGAATATCGATGTATTATAGTGGAATGTGGCGGAGCCTGTTCCTTCCCAACCAGTTGCTTTATTTCCTTTACCTGTTTTACCCATAATCGGTACTTGTGTTTTAGTTTTCTCCATACGAGCTTCTAAATTTATAAGTTGCGCAAACTTATAACGATTTCCTTCAATTGTTACCCATGCTACACCCTGTGCACCATGCACAGCATCACGTGCATGCATTGTTGTTTCTGGCATATAAATCCTCCTTTTTTTAATAAGTTATTATTCAATTCAACACATTTTCACAACTCCACGTCTGTTAAACTATGGTTATAGATTGGAGGTGATACATATGCGTAAAATGGAGAGAGCTATTTTAAAAAATGCTTTCGAAACCTACCGCGAAAGAAATACGTTAACTAGCTACTTTGTTTTTCCTACGAGAATGGAGACTGAAGTAAGAGCCGCTTTAGACAACCTTTACGAAGATGGCTATATTGAATTACCTCGCCCGGCTTTGAGTGCTAGTTATGTGACACTGACTGACGAAGGTTTCGAGTTGGCATCTAGTATTTAAAATGTCGCCCTAACATACTGATGAACGTTTTTATTTTTGTCGGAATGTTAGGGCTTCTCCTTGTTAATTCCGCTTTTAATGGCCAGCCACCTTGACTCCCCTTTCCTGTACCAAAAGCAACAATTTTTATGTCACCTAAGATACTCTCTTTAATCCACAACACGTAATGCTTGCCCTCTTCATCTTTCCAATAGATTTCTTTCAAGCGATAATCAATACCATTCGTAAAGAAACGAGCAATTTTTTTGAACACTCTTTTTCCCTCCCCTTACGCTACCGTTGTTGTGATATAAAGTTGTGACATCGCTACAGTAGGATTCACAACCTCATTGACAACAACGGACTTTTTAGAATTTCCTTGTTCTACGGTTAGCTCGTCTTTATTGTAATTTTGAATAGCACGAATACGTTGTAGTTCCATACGATGTGAGCCTAGATCATTCCACAGTGAAATACGTCCATCCTGATCATTTGGTACTTTCCCTAAATAACGATTATTAAAGATTTGTGCCGTATCAATTGCGATTTGGTCCAGTACACGAATCACTTGGTTCATACTAAAATCTTCATTTTTATCAACTGTAAATGAAGTAAAAGTATTTATATCTTCAAGCACTCTTACCTCGTCACCCACACGATGGAATACATATTTGCCAGCTTTTAATAGTACCGTAAGCTGTGATTGTGTCTTAGTTTCAGCCATATCTAGCGTGTATTCACCATCGTAGCGTTTATTCGTATTTGAACGATTAACTGCCACACCAGCTTGTGCACCTACAGCCCAATAGACCGCTCCAAACACTTCCTCGTCAGTACCGACAGCATTGTTCAACACATCAATAATACCTTCATGTTCTGTAGTGCCAAGCTTATGCCCTACAAGTTGGAATTTGCCGCCCACTTGGTCACGAATGCGTTTTGTATATTCAACATACAGTGATTTAATTGTGCTGTCAGATGATAAACAACCCAATGTGTTAAAGCCATATGCCTCTAAAGCATCTAGTGCCTCCTGATGTGCGCCACCAGTAATAACAGAGCCATTCGAGCCGCCTGCAAGCGGTGTGCCTGCTGTAGCAGCAAGTGTAGCGTTAGTTTTAAACGTCACATAATCATTTGCTACTAAATCAGCAGCACTTGCTATAGCAATTTGCTCATCAACTGTTACGCCAGCTAACAAAGTTTTAACATCAAATGTTGTAGGCTCATCTACATTGGCTTGGATAACGATTGTAATACCGTTACCACGCACGCCTTTGTATTTGGCTGTAGCGAAATCATTTGAAGCGGCTACAGCATCAACAGCAAGCTTGTAAAAATAAACGGTAATTGCATTTTTGAATACATCACGAATACCCTTTAACTTTTCATGCGTGTAGTCATAGCCAAATATTTTACGTGAATTTTTTTGTAAATCCTCTTGTGTTACAGCGAATACGTCACCGTCTACGCCCCAATCAAGCGCAATTGGTAAGCCAACATAGCCACGGTCAGATAAATTTACGAAAGCACGCGCTGCACTAATGAAATTATGATAAGTACCTGGTAATACTTTATTTTGTGTTAAAAATGTTCCTCCACCTAACGCCACGTTATTTACCCCCTTTATCAAATTTATTAAGAATTTCATCTACTTGCTCATAAGAATACGCCTTGCCATCTTGTAGCAAAGCGTTCAGTGCATCTTGTCGATGTTCATATTTTTTACTTTTTACGAGTTGTTCTTTTGTAAATGTCGGTATGGTGGATGCAATAACCTCTCCAACCATTTCACCTGTCACATTTACTTTCTCTTTAATTGCTTCATTCTTCACCAACTACCATCCACTCCTTACCATTTTCGTAGTGTTTAAGCGATTCCATAAATACTTTTTGCTCCACTTCTTGTAAGAAGAAATCAAAGCGCATGAAATTATGTCCGATACCATCAACAACCTCGCTGTTAACTCCTCTAGCAAGCATAATAGAGCCGTTTAATAGCTCAATAGTTTTTAATGCTTGTTGTATCTTCAGGCTCATATTTGCGCTCTCTGATGCCCCCGCTTGCGGAAAATACTGCACGTTAAATAGCGGTGTTACCTTCCAACGTTTACCGATTTGCTGTATGTGTTCCAAATTCAAAAACTGAATAAAAAATGAAGGTGTTTCAAAGTTCTGCGGCACTTGGTCAATGTACTTTTTATAGTCAGCGCCAAATGCTGCTTCTAATTTACGTGAAATAGCAATAATAATATCTTGTATTTCCACTATCTAAACACCTCCATTAATTTGGCCTTTAACTTACGCTCGATAATTGCTGGTGCTTGTTGTTCTAATTCATCGGCACTAATTGTCATCATGAAGCGGCCGTTTACCCAGCCTTGGTGATTTGAAGTACGATGGCCATACTCCAAGTAAGGTGCATATTCTACCGAATTTATAACTTCAATCTTGTATTCATCACCAATTTTACTTATTTGTCCAATTGTCCAACCTCTACGTAAAACACCAGTATCAACAGGAGTACGTTTGATTACTTTCGCTAACATACGAGCTGCCAACTCTTTCGCCATCGCCTCACAAAAGGCTTCCATATCCACTTGTGCAAATTTATTAATACGCCTTTGCAATCGCTCCAGTTGCCTATAGTTGACTCTTACTCGTCCTGCCATCATGTATACCCCTGAAAAGCTTCTAACAGGATGTGTTGATGGTCCATATGCACATCTGGCAAGCCGCTTCGGGTAAATTCATTCGTTACGCCATCTTGAGTAACAATAATTTTGCTTCCTGGTGGAACATCTAATTCGGGTGCCAATGACAACTTTATAGTTTGTGAGATGGTTGCAGGCCCGCCCGTGTTTGAAGCGGTGGTTTGCTTTTCATAAGACAGTTTACAAGGCTCATTTTCAAACTTTGTTGTTTCTTTTTGAGTAGTAATTTTCGTAACGGGATCTGTTACACTTCCCCATGTTTTAACGGTGCAAATGCCACGGTACAAGCTTTGTATGGCTTTTCTACGTGCGCTTACCATACAAGCACCCTATACTTAGACCAATTGAGATCACCATGCTTTAAGTATGCAAGAAAGGCATTAAATTGACCTTCAGGCGTACTTTTTTCACTGACTGCAAACTCCACGTTGGTATCGCCATCCTGCACCTTTTTGGCAACCATAGTAAAATCGATTGTTTCAATATCCAACAGGCCCATTGCTTTTTTAGTCGCAAGGAGCTCACCTACCACCATATCCACAGCTTGGTTATATGCCTCCTGTGGGATGCTTGAAAGGTTGGTTTGATTGTTGATATAGTTTGTTACCTTGTCGATTGCAAAGCCAATTAGATACGTATCAGAGCTGTTAGGGACACTTGATACAGTACCCCCTAGTCCTTCGATTCGCTGTTTTACATCCTCAAACTTTATTTTGACTGACATGGTTATCACTCACTTTCAGTCGTTTTCTTGGTACGGGAAGCGGGCTTTTTCGGTTCTTCCGTTACTGCCAACTGCTCCATGATTGCACCATTAAAATGTTTTTCATCAATCGTCAATTCCTGACCGACTAAAAAGCGCTCTCCCTTGTACCTCACAGGAAAAGCGCCTTCTTTAATTTTTACTTTTATATTTGCCAATGTCATCACCAGCCTAATTCACTTGTGCAATAAAGATATTGTCAATTGTTTCAAAGCTTGGCATTACAATTTCGGAAACGATTGTTTCAACATTAACAGGATGTGGCTCTTTAACTGTTGTAATAGCAACACCAGTATTTACAATGGAAACTTCGGCATTTGACTGTCCTGTTAATAAATCTGATTCCTCCGGTGTCGTACCATAGTATGTGTTTCCTAGCGTGCCATCTGGAATAAGTGTGAAATATTCATCTGGATAGAAGCTGTTTGAAGTACCATTCTCAGCAAGATATTTCTTGTTGTATACAGCTACAGAAATACCTAATTTATCTTGTAAATACTGTTTTAACATAGCATCTGTAAGAATGATATTTTGTCCACCTAACGGATTCATATCCAAACGAATGCTTGGATGCTTTAATAAATAGCCAAACGTTTTACGTGTTAAAATCGCTTTCGTAGGGCGAACGCCTGTATTTTCCTCTACTGTATCCTGCCAACGAATAATGTCCTCGATTGGTGTAGCATCGGCAGTGCTCCATACAGCGTTTCCTGCCAACGCCTCTTTATGATCACTTTTCATTTTATAGTCATAGTCGAAATCTTGGCGATTTGCCGTGATTTTAATTTTACCTGTAGAAAGTAACTGCATAATCATTCGTTCAGGCTGCACATTGGCACCGTTCACTAGATTTGTAATGTCATCATAGATATTTGCGATTAAAGTTCGTGTCATGCTATCTAAATTAGACGATAACAAACGATTCAATTCTTGCCGGTCTTTCTCCCCTACTCGCATAGCTTCTCGGAAGAACGGCATTTCCGTTTCGATTTTTTTGAATCCGATACGATCACGTAATGTCGCTTTAGCATCAAATTCAGATGGCATTAAGGCTACTGGTAACCCCTTTGATCCTTTAATCCAACTTAAATCTAGGCCAAGTTGTTTTTTGGGAGGAAACAATGTTGCTCCTAAATATGGAATATTATTTGATGGATTGTTCTCGTAATAATCCGCAATCTCTTTTGCATTTACTAAATCAAAAATTGTTGGCATTAATTTTCATCCTCTCTTATTTTAAAAATGTAACTTGACGCAAAGCCTGTATTGCTTCCGGCGTTGGCTGCTGCGGTAATTTGTCCAATGCAACAAAACCATGAAGCAATGCCGCTCCTGGTGCTGGACCATAGGTGACATCTGTATCATTGAAAAGAACTCCCTCGGCACCTGCATCATTTGCTGCTACAGCATTAATAGATTCATCTAACAAGAAACCACCACCAAGGATAGTTCCAGCAGGCACAATCTTTTTCCCTTCCGCATTCGGGCTAATCCCTTCATCCGAAACTGTAATGGCCATGTTTACATAATGATCCGGGAATTTTAAAATTTCTTTTTTATTTGTATAAGTCGTTTCTACAAACTTACTCATTAAAATTCATCTCCTTTATTTGAAATAATTGTCGCGAGCAGTATCTAATTGTTCTGTTCCCTTCGAACGCTCTTCAGCAATTTGTTTACCAAAACTGATTTCTGTACCGCCCTCTTGTCCTTGCATCCCATTAGCTTGTCCTTGCATCCCATTAGCAGGAACAAACCCTTTAAACTGTGGTGTATTTGGTTTATCTGGCACAAACAAAAAGGACTTTGATTCTTGCAGTGTTTTAAGCTGCTCCTCAAGTCCTTTAGCTACGTTTCCGTCCTTATCTAATTCGATTGTTTCGCGATTAATTAAGCCCGCTACTAAATCAACATCATGTACCTTATTATTTAGCGCTAGTTTTAACGCTGCGCTCATACGCTCGTTTTTCAATTGCTGCTCATATTCTGTTTTGGCCGTTTCATTAGCCTGCTGTAGCTCTGTAATTGTTGCTTGAAGTTCCTCACTTCCCTTAGCCGTATCCTGCAATTTCTTTAACTGCGTTTCATGCGTTTTCACTTGATTTTCAAGTACTTTCTTTGCATTATTCACCTCGTCAAAACGCTCTTTCGGAATCATATTACCGTATTTCTCAACGATGGCAGTTGCCTGCTCCTCGCTCAATCCCATTGCAATTAAATCTTCTTTTTTCATAATTATTTGCCTCCCATTACGTTTTTTACGTGTTCGACACGCTAGGTAAAACACTTGTTCTTTAACGTCTGCAAGCGCTAAAAAGACGAGATATACAGACCACCAAGCCTTTCCGCTATATCAGCCGTTTGGCGCTACTTTACGCCATAATTAAAAGCTGTATCATTACGGCTTTTTAAGCTTTAGAGCTTCATACGTTCCCGTTTTTTTAATTTCTTCATTGTAAATTTCTCAGCGATATGAACAGCGGAATGAAATAAACTAGGATTATCCTGTAATACTTGATGCAACACAATTGACACTCGATTAATCATATCCTCATCTTGGTCTTTATAGCCCGCTTCTAAAAAGATCGCATGTGTTAATTCATGAATCAACGTTTGCCTTTTACGATCCACCCCCAACGAACTATCTATTTGTATTTTGGCATCACGCATTAAAATCTGCCCCCACAGCTCTTGGTCTGCAATTAAGTGAGGCACTTCTTCCACGGTGTAGTTAACACCACCTACTTTCACGTTGTTTGGTAACATATTTATCCACCTTTCGAAGAATGTTAAAAGCACCCAACCATTCTTGTTTGGTTAGGTGCTTTTACTTAATAATTTCTATTGTGCTTACTTCATTTTCGTTAAAATTAACTAACTGATCTTTAAGCTCGCCATCTATAGGCTTTATAGTTAATTCCTGAATGTCACCATCACTATCATTTGCAGAAGTCCAATGGTCAACTATTCCTATTAGAGTTTGGTCATCAGTAAAAGTAACTTTAATTTTTTCTCCTGGATTATAGAAGATATCCATGCTTCCACTCCTTTCAATCTGGTCTAATCGGCACTAAATGTGTCCGTTTTTTCGAGTGATGAATCTTTACTTTGTTAGTTTCGTAAGCTCCATTATTAGAGACAGCTACCCCGATAATCCGATCTAAAACAATTACTTCTTTGACTGTTCTATTTCCGTGACGGTCCCTTTCCACAATTCCTGTACCTGCATATTGATCCAAAATCTTTTGTACATTCTCCGTATCAAAGAAATAACTTTTCCCTTCTGTTCGAGTTGAATCCATATGTGGAGCTTGTTTTTCTGGATTAACCCTAGTTCCAAAAGTACCATCTCGTAAATTTGATTTTACATAATAATTATCTTGAAGTTTATTCCACTCGTTACCTTTACTATACTTAATATCTTTGAATTCTTCAAAAGATTTAGGTGCATTCTGACCAAGCGTCTTTTTATAATTATCGTACTGTTGTTTGTCTTTACTTTTATTCACCTGTATCTTTTTAGTAATAGCAATTTTATCTGCTCCATACTTCTCTACCTGAGTCTGATACCATTCTTCATACTTCATGTTGCTTGGTACATAGTACGTCTGTCCGTCCAAATCACGGGCAACACGCTGGCTATAATCATCAACAAAATAAGGGGCTGTTGTGGACCTACAGTGTGGATGAAATGGATTGGCAGTTACACCAGGCATGAAATCTTTTTGTTTAAACACTTTGCCATCCATTTCCCGACAAATAGTGCTTGTTTTAAAATCAAGTGTAGCAATGATTTCATAGCGCTCTACATCTAAATCGTTATACGCTTCTCGCTGTGCTGCTGCACTAAAAAACGCCGCTTCAGTCATCACTAAACGGCGAATTTGATATTTGGTATTGGTAGAGCCTAGTTTTTGGTGCAGCACATTTACAATTGTTTCTGGATGTTTACCAGTAGCAACGGTGCGCGTCAGCTCTTTGTGCAGTGTGTCGATTAAAATGTTTTTATCTCGCCACAAACGACGCGAGAAGGTCATGCCGTCAGCAGTCCATGGTTTGCTAATCACCTTTTCTAGTAAACGTTCGTCTAATTTTTGCATCGTAAAGCCCACATTAAAAGCTGTCTGCACCTCAAAAGCTGTGTGATAATACTGCGCTTGGTATTGATCTTTAATAAAACGCTCAAAGCCCTCAATTTGGCCACCATACAGTTTTTCGATATGCTGCTGTATCTGCATTTGCAAACTTTCCAAACGACTAATATGGACACGAGAAGATGCATTTTCGAGTTGTTTCATCCATTGTTGGTTGATCGCATTCTGTTCGCCATATTTGATATATTCCTGCACATTCCACTTAAATTCTTTCAACTCATCACTTTTTAATAACCTTTTCGCTTCATCCAATGTGATTTCGTTATTCTTAGCGAAGCGGCTATACCACTTAAGAATATCCTTTTCCAAGTCGTCCATGGTATGCGTGTATGCTTTCACAAGGTCATCATAATAAAAAATGGAGCGTTCGTGTTGTGCCTGTTCCAACAGTTCGAAACGTTTGCGCCAATAATTACGAGGTTTCATCGTCATTTAGTTCACCTTGTTTTTTCTGGAATGTGGTGTCGTAATTATCAAACATATCCATCTGCTTACGTTGTTCCGCTTCTCTACGCTGTAATTCAAGCTGCACATCTTTTACATACGGATGCTGTGCAATCTTTGTTTCTTCTGATAAATATGGAGATTTCTCCAATACTTCTACGACTTCTTTTTCATTGATCAGAATGTCACGGTTAAAAATAATATTAACCTGCTCCCCTTCAAAGTCCCCTTGACCTGTATTAGCTAGGTGAGCATTAATGAACCATAATAATTCTTCAAATGATGCTTGAAATTCTGTTTCAATGCCGTTCGCATCTAGCTCAATATCACTATACATTGATTGGATGTTCATTTGATTAGGATTATTTGCCATGCGCTCATCTTTTGCGTCATAGCCTCGACCATTTTCAATAAGCGCCTTTTTAAATAATGATAGGATCGCCTTATAATTGTCAGGGTTTACTTCAACAGTTAGTGTCTCTACACCGCCTTGGTTGTCCTTATTACGAACTACTTTAACAACACCATATTGTGCCAAATTACGCCTAAACTCTCCTAGATTTTGTCCTCCATAGTTGTACAGGACCAAAAGTGTATTTCGTGCATCTTCCTGCATGTTATTTTCAAAGTCACTTAGCATAACATTGATGCCATCTTGCAAGGATTTTACGCGCTTGATGAGCGGGATTTCTTTATTATTGAATTTGAACGGAATTAGCGGCGTTCGTTGCCAATTTAGCATGTAAATAGACTCTCCATCTCCTACCGTGATATACGAAGCGGTGTTCTTAGAGACATCTGAAACTAAACGTCCATTAAACCACTCATAATGTTCAATCCCATTTACACTATAGACTTCTGCTTTTTCTGTGATTACCTCTCTATCCCCTTCATAAGCCTTCGTAGTGTATATCCTAATGGCAAAATCAATCATTGTTCGCTCTGAATCTTTCCAAAACGGAATGATTTCATGGGGAGGAAAACGTTTGACAGCAAACTCACCATTTTCATTGTAATACGGATACAACCAGCCAATGCCGCCATTTAAGGCGTCCTGTCCAACACCTCTTATTGTCCGGTGGAATCGTTTATTGAAGATGACTTGTAGCCTCTTAAGATACTCTTTATTTTCAGTTTCAATTGTTATAGGCTTACCAAGCTGATAATTTACCTTTTGATCTACAAGCTTCGCATACTGATTATCTAGTATCTTGTTATTTGGCAAGTTTTTATTAACTTCCAAACGCCCACCCTCACCGATAACTAAACGCTCTCGCTTTAATATTTCTTGCTCACCTTCATAGTAAGCTGCACCTGTGAGCATCCACCTACGAATCTCCGACTTTTTAAACTTATTAATCTCGTTTTCTAGCCATTTTAGGTCCGTTATAACATTATGTGAACCTGCCGCTATATTCGCATTAATTACCTCTGTATCCGTTACCGCCCCTTGATATGGAAAATACCCCACTGTTTATTTCACCTCTTTCTAATCAAAACTGAATGTATCTCCTACACCTACTTTTTCAGCAATCCCCGTAGTTGCATCAGGAGCATCGTCATGAGCATTTTTACCTTCACGTTGATACTCAGTCATTGCTTTGTAATACTCAGGCCATTTATCTTTCCAATTGATCGGGAAATAAATATGATTCATCACCCACGTTGAATTAGATAAAATACGCGCTATTTTGTTATTCGATTGATGAAATGGCTCAATGTATGTGTAATTGCTACCATACTCTTCCATTAAGATTTTCTCTACAGAACGCGCAAAACCACGCCCTCCACCGTTTGATTCGATGTAAGCATGGTTAACTTTGTTAGTGTATAGCATTTTAGCTGTAGCTGGCTCTGTTTCTTCCATAGGCGCTTTCGTAAATAAAACATCCAGCACGTACGCCTCATTATCAAATGTCTCACCATAGACGATGCCACAAAGGTAGTCATCCCCTGTATCTGCTGTATCTATATAACATTTAATTGCCTTAAAAGCAGGTAATTCACCATCATATGTCTTAAATGCCTTGTACAAACGCCCTTTAAGGTCTAATGGCCGTTGATAATAGTTAGCATTTAAAATAGCCTCATCCATAAAGTCGACCAAGGCATCAAAGTTTTTCCTATTCAGCAATTCAGGACACAGCATATTCCCCTCTTCGTCCATAGCTGGCATCATCAGTACATACCATTCATCTGCCCTTTTGCTGTCTAAGATTCGACCACATATATCCTTCTTGCTCCACCTTGTCATATTGACAATTTTAATAGAGCGGTCTGTTTGCTCCTGCCGTGAAAGAAATGTGTCGGTGAACCATTGCCACTGTTTATCCAAAGCATTTTCGTTTTGAGCTTCAGCAGCATTTTTTATTGGGTCATCGACAATTAAAATATTGCCACCTTTACCAGTGATAGACCCACCAAGTCCCGCTCCTTTATAACTAAAATGCTGTCCTTCGAGTGCCCATTGGCGATAGGATGAATCACCTTTTTTCACTTTCACTTTAGGGAATATATCACTGTAGACAATTTCATGCGGGTAAACCTTTTCTTCACTGATACCATCACGAGTATAACGACTAAACACTGTTGCTAAATCTTCATTGTATGAAGCGGTGATGATGCGATTGTCCTGCCTGTCGCCTAATCCCCACTCACAAAAATGAATAAGTGTACGCGACTTGCCGTGACGCGGTGGGATATTCATTATTAAATTTTCGTAGGGTACACCTTTACTATTTAATAATCTTCCTTCATACAAAGCTTGCAGGGTTTCACATATTACTTGTAAGTGATGCCGACCTTCTTTATAAAATTCTGGAGCTCTTGTTTTGCAATATTCCCAAAAGGATTGACGAGAAAGGTATTTTCGTTCCTCAATGAGCGCATCTAATAGTTCAACCTCTGCTTGTTCCGCATTCATTGTTTCGTCATTCCTTTCAACTTTTCTATCGCTTCTCGACGCTCCTCTGACGTCATATAGGCATATTTATTTGTGTCATTTCCTACTGGTTGTTCGCGTTTTTGTTGCTCCATCTCTATTCGGCTAATTTCATTTTTATACTTCAACTGCTCTTCACGTAGTCGCTTTAGCTGCTTGTCACTTAATAAATCGGTGTACTTTGATAACATCGCAAGCGCGGCCATCTTATCAACAAGCTTAACAGAAACACCATCCTTACCTTTTTTGACTTCGCTAATAATTGTGCCATCTACTTCATCAGAATTCTTAAGGTGAACGTAAGTACGTTGATACGTCATTTCCTCACCCTGATAATTCAGAAGCGGCTTACCTGTTTCATCTTTTACAATTTCCTCAACTGTACCAAAATCTGAATAGTCCGTAATATCGGCGAATGCTATGTCAATGTACTTTTGCAATACATCACGAGCATCTAACATCACACTGTCGGCAAGCTGCTGTTTTAGTCGCATGATTTCTTCTTTTATACCTTCATTTACCATCAAACGATAAGCATTTCGATTGGCTGTTATATAGTCGCATTGATAGGCTTTTTGGTAAGCCTTTGTAGCATTGAAATATTTAACATAGTACATACAAAAAAGCAACTGCTTATCGTTAAGACCGTCACTCTCGATGATCTCAAATTGTACAGTTGCTTGCGATTCCGCTTCTGGCGTTGCTTTGCTCCGTTGCGTTCTTTTGGTTTTCTTTTTTGCGGAACGTTCCGTATTTTTCACCTGCTTTGATTGGAACGTTCCATTCGATTCCGCTTCAAGACGATCATCCCACTTATCTTTATTTTTCCAGCCGCGCACGGTGCCTTCGGATACAGCTAGTTGCTCCGCTATATCCTTTAGCTTTATATCACCGTTATGAGCTTTATAAATATCATAGGCTTGGTCACGTCTTGGATCTCTTGCTCTAGCCATCCTGCATACACCCACCTCCACCATCCCTTTTTAGTATTCGTTAGTTACATATCTTAGAAAGGTGCTGGATTACTAAAGTATCTTGAACATTTTAAAAATTTGAAGTATAGATACTGTAAAAACTGATAAGTTAAGAAGTAAAAGTGGAATCTTTAATAATATATTTTTCCCGTTAAAGTTAGAAAGAAGAACAATTTTAAATACCCCTCTAAAAAAACCATATATAAGTGAATCAATTTCATAAATCGATTTTTTCAAGAGCTTAGACTGCTCCTGTGTCTGATTTTTGTTTTTTAAAATTTAAGCTGCGTTGTTTTGTAGCTGTAAACGTACATTCATCCGATCGACTGCTAATTTGCAGGCATTATAAATAAACGTCACAAGGTTGAAGTGCAGTTTAGCTTTTCTACCGGTTTTGTGACGGACGTTGTTTAACTGAAAAAATTGCTTTAAATAAGCATTTACTCGTTCGACAGCTGTGCGTTCCTTGTAAAGTTTCTTCCATAGCTCGGAGCCACGTGCTGGAAACGTGTATTTGCGGATATCGGTTTCACACTTGATTTTAAACACCTTTTGACAGAGCGAGTCATCACGTAATGGACAGGTTGCGCAATCTTTTGGACGTGTGAACTTAAGCGTTTGATACTTTTCATCAAAGCTGTCGTAACAGTAGCTATGTTCACGCACACAGGTTGGACGGAAATGTTCATCAAAACCGATCATTTCGCCCTCACGTCTTTTCACATATGGAATCACAGCTTTCATCTCTTGTATTGAAATCTGGCGGTAAATTGCTTCATAGTCATAACCTGCATCGAAAATAGCCGTTGTGAAATGGTTAGGCATGATATGGTTCATCTTTTTTAGTAACGGAATCGCCGCTTTACTATCACTCAGATTGCCGGAAGACATTAGACGCGCCACGATATATTGGCTTTTTGTCGAAACAGCTAAATGCCCTTTAAAGCCGTACCAGAATGTGTTTTTACCATCGCTGTTTTTCTTGATGCCCCACTTTGGTTCAATGGGGATGTCTTGCCATAGAGTCGTCAATGGAATGGTTAATTGTGCTTCCAACTTCTTTTCAAAAGTCGTTTGATTCGCTTCAAGTTCTGCTTGTTCAGCGAGCCAGGCAGCACGTTCTTCTTTTGATTTACGACCACGTTTTTTCGGTTGTGTTTCTTTTTTCTCTGCTGGTTTTGCGGCATCTCTCGCTTCAAAATGTGTTGCATCAAAACTAAGGTGTTCCTCTTCAAGAAAACCTTCTGTAAAGGCAGCTTGAATAAGTTCATCGTGCATGCGATCTAAGACATCTGATTGACTAATCACGTCGACCATACGTGAATACGAGGCTTCAGATGGCACCGTGTCCGAAACTAAAAAGCCACAATCTAAGCGAAAGACGAAATCATGCGTTAATCGATTGACCAAATCTTTAACGGTAGGGATACGCTCGACAATGCGGATCATCAATGATTGAATCATCGCACCGTAGTTTAATTCTCGTGGAGCACCACGCATCGTCTTCTTTCGAAATAGTTGAAAGATTGGCTGCACATCGAAAGTGGCTAAAATAGCATCAAAACGACGAGAACTTTCCATTTTCAATAATTCACGGATGTCAAATAGGCTCATTTGTTTTACAATAGTCATGAGGCATCATTCCTTTTCGGTGGGTTGTTTAGTCGCTACCATTATACCGAATTTGGGGAGGTGCCTCATTTTTATTTAATTTTAGCCCTTGATATTAAAGGGATTAGAATTATGAAATTAACTCAAGTAGCAATAATAAAAAAATTATTACCCAATTAACAAAACTATTTGAGAAAAAATAATGTAATAATACTACAATGATTCCCAAAAAAAACGCTACTCCCACATCTAATATTGCTGACTTTAATGATTCCTTAAAAACCTTTGAAATTTCTAATAAAAAACCTACAATTCCAATGAATCCTAGCACAACACCAATAAGACTGGTAATAAACTCATTACCTAAAAATGTTGGATTCAAATACAATAATATTGAACAAATGAAGAAAGCCAATGCAAGTGATATTCCTTCTGCAATTTTTATTTTATCCTCCATGCTATATCCTCCTAACTATTTTTTACTCTTAATACGATAACTCATCTGAAAAGGATTCAAAATAAAGTAAAAAGTACTCCCGAAGGAGGGCACTTATATACTTAATTTTATTCTGTTGCGATTTTGAAGATATTGCTGAAATTTAGGATGAAAAGAGACTACCAATTTAGTAGCCTCTGCATGGAGTAACTTAAAACGGCTATTCAAAGTGAGAGGAAAATTTATTTCTTACTATATAGGCAAACGTACGTCAAGAGAGCTCTCTTCGGAAATATTTATACTTATTTTAATTTCCGCACGCTTCAAATAACCTTGAATAGTACTTTTACCAATACCCAATATTTTTGCAGCTTTACTATAAGGCATACGTTCGGCGCGTATCATAATAAAAGCAGCACGTTCATTTTCGGTAAGCCCATTCAAGGCATTATTAATTTTATTTTTCATATTTGTCATCCTTACAATTTCATTTTCCCATGAATCATCATCACTTTCTTTCTCTTTCATCCAGTCGGGTACATAGCTCTCAGCATCTGTATATGAAATTAAGTCTTGCATAAGGCGATGGTCCATGACAAACGTATCTTGACGAGTTGCCGCACGGTACTCAGCTGGATCGTAACCCGTTTCCATCCACTTGATAGCTTCTAGCATGTCACGCTCCATACTTGGGCATCCGCCAGCCGCGCGTAACTCCTTTAATGATTGTTTATACTCTGCAATTAAATCTGGAAAGTACATGACCATCTTCCTTTCTTGTTATGTAAAAATAAAAAGGACACCAATAGACCTGGCATGCTTGCCAAAATCTATTAGTGTCCATCGGTTTTTCCGTAAGGACGGTTATTTAGTTTGTTTAATGCGAATACGCTCAGCACGCTCGACGTCAAGCACCTGCCCTTTGTGCCAGATGATGGTGTCTTGCCCATACTGTTTGGGCTTTAATGGTGTAACAATGCCGTCCTGTACGATATATACGCCGTTCTCTGCTGTATTAATTGTTGCCTTCTCCATAAGCTGCCCCCCTATGTGTTATAATAAATTTGCATTTGCATAAGGGAACTTATGTTTCACCGTAACAAGCGCCAACTTGCTACGGTGATTTTTTAATATAGTTCTCCACTATCGACAACTTCACTGCATTGGTAGCAGTACACTATTTCATATGTGTTGGATACTTCGTCAGTTTTATCTACAATCTCCCCGTTCATGGCACTTTCCTCATTACAAATGAGTTGTTTAGCTAATAAGGATACTTCGTTATAAAACAAGTGGTCATTTCCACATTTCTCGCACTTATATTTCATTATTGTTCACCCTTTCTTTTGACATTGTGGTGTCGGCTCTATATCATTAAGACAACCGTAATAGATGCTGTCTAATGCGTTTTTATTGTTGACTATTTTAACGTTGCATACCTGATGTAAATATATTCCTATATTTTGATCCATTACTGTAATAAATACTGCTGTCTCACCTTTATTAATCCCACCTGCACAGCCAAAGCATTCGCGGATCTCATGAGTTGTCACAAGTCGTGCTTGTTCAATTTTTAACATTTGTTGACTCCTCCGTTACCTCCACCCAGTCAAAATGATTCATCATGTGCGTATAGCCTGCATTACAAATCGCATCTTCACCAAACTTTTCAAAAATAGCTTTCTCCCAATTTCGCATCCAATTTTCAGCGTTTTCTTTGTTGTAGACGATATTCGCTTGACTTAAATCATCTGTAAGCCCCTCATCATCGTCATTGCCTGTATAGTATTGAGGTACGTCTAAATCATTAAATTCATCTTTCAAACGCAAAACCCAAGCGTCTTTCATTCAATTCACTCACTCTCTATGGTATAATTTCCGTAAAATACATAATGAGGTAAAACTATGGACATATTTTCATTGTTTCTAAAACAACGTCTGTTGCCTACATCCATGTTCTGCAGCAACTGGATTAATATAGAGCACTTCTATTCTTGCAGCCCCACCTTCCGCTTTAGCCGACTTACACTCCTTATGCCAATCTTGCAACATGTCGCTATATAGCTCATTTTCATAGCCCGATAAAATAACCGGACCAGGATGGTTGTTTAACACTGTAAGTAATTCCTCGTGCTGCTCGTTTGTCATTTCATGTTTATAGCTGGTTGTTGTTCTTGTTGATAAGATGTAAGGCGGATCAGCATAGATTAAAACGTTCTGCCTCGAGTAACGTTGGATTAATTCGACTGCAGGCTGGTTTTCAATTTGTACACCGATTAATCTTTCAGCGACGACAGCAATTTTTTCCGGAAAAGCTAGCCATTCTTTGCCTGGTAATGGGCCATTCATTTCAATCATTGAGCGCCATCCTGTACGGTGGCTTGTTTTACCTCCACGCCCTTGCCACAGACGGACGATTAAGCGTCTAGCTCGTTCCAGCTCGTCATCCGCAGCCGTATAACTGTTGTAATATTCCTCCCTTGCATGTGGTGTAAATTTAATTTGATGGGCCAATTCGTCTGGCCGCTCTCGACTAACCTGAAATAGATTAACAATTTCCCCATCTAAGTCATTGACAGTCTCCAGCTGGCTACGATTTTTTGAAAAAAGCACGGCTCCGGATCCAAAGAAAGGCTCTAAATATGTTTCATGATCTGGGAAGTGGCTGATTATCCAATCTGCTAAAGACCATTTGCTGCCTGGATAATGTAAAATGCGCGGTATGCTGCTCATGGTGCAAGCGCCTCCCCATCCCATTCCCATAGACTAAGTTGCCCTTTTACTGGCACCGGCTCAGATAAAGGCTTTACACTATCAAGTTCCCATGCGTAGCGACCTTCCGAGTAGTCTCCGAATTTCATTTCTAACCCATTTATTACTCCGTCTACATTTTCCAAAACGGCTGCATCTTCGCAAAAATTTAATACCACTTTGTGACAATCAATTAACTCGGCTGTTGCAAGCACAACCCCTGTTGGTAATTGCTCATGAGATGTAATGCCATGTTGCTGCAATATGGCATTGATCCAATAATCCTTACAAGCATCTTTATCTACTGCCTTTCCAGCATGGATTGCTAATGGCCCACGGTATTTCGTCTGCCAGCTACGTGTCTCAAACCTCTTCTCGCCCAAAGCAATCAATGAGGCCCACGGCTGTTTTATTGTGATGGCTTTCATGTTAAGCTCCTTTCTGCTACGTATTTTTGACATTGTGCTTAATAAAGCTCTTTGGCAATGGCCGCTATCACATTGACAGTGACGCTGTTGCCAGCTTGCTTGTACAACTGGCTATCTGAATTGACTTCTGAAGCTCTATCGAATGCCCAATCAGGAAAACCTTGCAGTCGCCAACATTCGCGTGGAGTTAATTTTCTAATTTCACACCCTTGTATTAAATGATTATTTTGTTCCCAACTATTTTTGGTAAGAGTAGGAGCAATGTTAAAAGTATTACCTTTGTTAAATCCTCTACTTTCCTGTGCTGTTAGGGTAAACATTGGCTCCCCTGGTTCTTTTATTCTTCTTCCATCCTGTCTTTTTTCTAATCGATCAGGAGTTAGGACTGGTTGAACAATTTTCAATCCTTCGCCTTTATTTGTTGTTAAAGTAGGTGATAAACCACCAATACCATAAACTTGTCCATTAATACCGTTACCAGAAGGATTAACGTTCCCTGGCACCATTATCTTTGGTTCTTGCATTCCACCCTGCATTGTCGGAAGGGCTGGACTTATTCCGTCAATACTATAAACTCTTTTGATGTATTCATCACCCTTTATTTCAAGGTTTCCGATTACATTTATTTCTCCTGTTTTCCCATTCGTTTCAATATATGTGCCTTCACGTTGCGACTCTGGGTATCTGGCAGTAAGTGTTCCTGTCGTGATTCTGCTTTCATTAACCGGTCCAGATGCTTTTTTGATAGGAAATACTTTTCTGGTACTTGCTCCTCTAAGATGTCCGATAATGAACACCCTTTCTCTGTTTTGAGGTACGTACTCTTTAGAGTTAATACAATCCCATTCTGCATCATACCCGACTTCATCCAGCGTTCTGATGATTGTCTCGAACGTATCGCCCCCCTCGTGATTGAGGAGTCCTGTGACATTCTCAAGGAATAAATAGCGTGGTCTGAGAATAGATGCGAAGCGCATAATTTCAAAGAAGAGAGTTCCCCTAGTATCATTGAAACCTTTTCGCTTACCAGCAACTGAGAAAGCTTGACACGGAAATCCTCCACAGATAATGTCGATACTTCCGATTCCTCGAATAGCGTCATCTGAAACGTTTGCGATGTCATGAGCCGTCCACTCTCCTTTCGTGTCATGTATTACTTCATAGCTTTTTCTTGCAAATTTATCTATTTCAACGTACCCTACGCATTCATGCCCTGCGGCTTCCATTCCTAGACGAAAACCGCCAATTCCCGCAAATAAATCTAAAAATCTCATATGTTTTCACCTCGCTTGCTACACAAAATTGGCATTGTGCTTAATACCCTAATTCATTTATTAATTCCGTTACTCAATCCTCAGTATGGAATAATAAAACTAACCGAGTATTCACATATGATTTTTTTATCCTTTCTTATCAAAGAATTTTCCGAAACAATAAGTGATTTCTTTGCATCTCTATATGTGTTGGGATATTTTTCTTTATTTACAGCGAGTATATATTCCCATAATTTATAATCTTCTGCTTCACTTTCAGGTTCACTATCACAGCCACTATCACACCACTGTCGGTATATTTCCTCTTCTAATTCATCGCTTTCAGTAGTCACATAGTATTCTTCTGAATACTTGTTATAGGCAAAAAATATTTTGTCATACCTAGTTATTTCAGAAGATAATCTTTTCACTTCTCTTAAAGCGTCAGTTGCACCATCAAACTTTTTCATAATGTCCTCCTTTCTGTGCTGCACACTTTGGTTCTTATGCTTAAAATAAACTAAGCTGCTCATATTTTTGTTGTTTGGCGGCCACGTTCACCTTGACCGCTTCTGGTACAGTTCTTGCCCCAACCTCAAATGCAGTAGCTGTTCCTGATTCTTCAACCGATATAACACGCTCAAAACAATCCGCACGTTTATACGCCCCAATCGGCGCATCTGGACGGTGCTTGTAATACACACTGTAATAACCGTTTGCTTTTGGCTCTGTAATGATGTACTCCTCACCAATCAGATAAAAATGTGAGGGTGGCTTAACTACTCGAGCTAGGTACCTGATGGGTGCTTGTGTTGGTGCATCTACAGTTACTAGCTCAAAGCGACTCCTTTGGTAAACCCCGAAATGCGACTCCGCTCGAGGGAAACGACTAGCGTAGTATGCTAGGACGCCATGCGGAAATAGGTAGTACACCTCGCCTTTTTTTAGATTAGTTGAAGGCCCTGGATCAACACATCTCCCTAGTAACATCTTCATCTCCTCCATTTATGGTATCCCGTAGTATGTCAAAGATAGTGAGCTGATTCTTTAAAAACTCCTGTTCAAGATCATCTAAATGTCGTTGCCAGCAAGTAGGTCCATATTGCCGTATGATAGATTCGCCGCTTTTTAATGGTCTGTTGCATCGTTTACAATGACTCATGATTATTCCTCGGTTCTAACTCTTGGAGTAATAATTCATCCAATGACTCTTGAATGAGTGTTGCAGTTAAATCTACCGACCTTAATATACTTTTTGTTTTAGCCTTATTTAAGATAATCTCAACGTCTGAGAACGTTCGGCCAATTAAGTGTGGTAGTATTTCACAGATAAGAAAATGATCGGCTAGATTTTTGCCCAAATAGAAAAACATTTCGTCCTCATTAGGCAGCTCGTAATCCATACGATTATGAAAACGGCGCCACACAGCAGGATCTATATCACTATCAAGATTAGTAGCAGCCAGTAAAACTACCTCATCGCTTAGAGCATCTAAGTTTTGTAATAATGAGTTTACGACTCGTTTCATTTCATTTTCTGGACTGTCACCTTGTAGCCTTTTGCGGTTAGTAGCAATCGCATCAAATTCATCCAAAAATAGTACGCAAGGTTGTTCATTGGCCAGATCAAAAATCTTCCTCAAATTGCCCGCTGTGCCTCCAAGGTGACTATCAATTAATGTATCTAATCGCACTAGCATAAGTGGTAAATTTAATAGACTTGCCATATAGTGAGCACTAATTGTTTTGCCTGTACCTGGTGGACCAAATAAGAGTGTTTTGTTAGGAAGCGGGATTTCTGCTTCCCAAAAAACTTCTTTTTTTCTCATAACACTGATAAGTTCAGCGATAGTTGTTTTATTTTTGGACGTTGGTACAAAGTCCCTGGCTTTAACAGCCGCTTCACTTGGGTAAAAAAACTCACACCCAAGACGCTGCGCCTTTTCCCCCAAAGGGTTATTACTCCTCTTACCTCTTAATTTCTCTATTTGTACTCGTATCTTATTTGCTCGCTCCTGCAACCCTTTTTTCTCATACTTTTCAGCAATTTTTTCAGCTTCGTAAGCTATGCTAATTTGGTCACCAGTATAAGCCGTTTTTAATATTCTTAGCAGTTCGTAAAAAAACTTCGGTTCTGTTGTAGCCATAGCCCTTTCCCCTTTCTAAAATGACGGTTATCTCTCGTTATTTTCATACTTGCTACAAGCTCGCCAATTCACTCGTTGATCTGTAGCTGCACCGTTTGTATTTTGTCGTAAACCACATTTGTAATAGGTTCTGGCATATTGCCTAGCGAATAGATGTTTACAATGCTTACAGCGCTTGTCTTCTGGACCATAACCGTATGTATTCACCATAGGGTTATGGTCTAGTTTGCTCTCATCAATCGGGATGCCTAAATCTAACTCTATTTGATTCATAGATTCACCTTCTCTTTTTTTAGAACGGAAGATCCTCATCCATCACTTCTATTGGTGCTTTGCTATTTGCAAATGGGTCCTCATCCACTCGTGTATAGCTTGGCTGGTTCATAGGTTGTCTAAATACCGTAGCTGCTGCATGGCGTAGTGTGGACATTGGCTGTCGCTTAACCGCTTGTGGATGTCTTGTAAGACCGGAAGCGGGAACTGATACTCGCTAATCAGTTGATTGATATACTTGGCTACTTCCTCATGTGTCATGGATTGTGTCACTGCTCGTACCAGTGCTTGATCGGTACCGTTAGTAAAAGTTCCTTTAGCCTGCGCAACCTTTGCAAGATGGTTCCGCATGTTCATGTGCTCCTCATGTCTGCTCATCGCACTACCCCTTCCCTAACATTTCCAAGATTTTCTGACGCTCTGCTTCAAAGTCCATGGTTGATGTTGATTCAGGTACATCAACTGGAATAGTGTCATTGCGGTTCTTAAACCACTCAGGTACAGGTGCTGTTTGCTGTTTTGGTGGATAATATCTTGGCGATTGATTACGTTGTTGTTTGGCTTGGATTTGTTGATTCTTCCAACGTAAATCCTCAGCTTCCACCGCTTCCAACGTTAAGAGTTTCTTGTTAAACCAATCTTTTAAGATGGTTTCCACATAACCCCAGTTTGTTTTTCCGTTCAGTACGGCTTTTTCCATCGCATGGATAACTAAAGGCTCTGACAGGTCATTTATCCATTGATCCATTTTGTAAATGATTAAAGAGCCCAGCGCCCCAAAATGATTTTGCTCGTAGAACGTAAATGCATTTTGTGCTGGAGGAGCGGTTTGCTTTTCTGCTGTTGCTGTGTTAGCAGGTGGCTCCTTATCATCATCAGTATTATTAATTAATCTTTCAGTACTTAGTAAATCAGTACTTGGTATATTAGTATTTAGTAGTCCTTGATTTTCCACGAATGGTTTTTCCACTCGTGGATTTTCCATGGATGGTTTTTCGGGGTATGGTTCTACCATAGGCTGATTTTCCATGGATGGTTTTTCAGGTAATGGCTGCTCTGGTTGTTGCTCCAATTCGCCATCCCCTTCAACTTGGGGTACTTCATAGACCACTGTGATCCAATCGAATTTACCGTTTTTGCCACGGCGTCTTTCTTTTTTGACATAGCCATACTTTTTCAATTCTGTGAGTGCTGTATTAAAAGATGTCTCACCATCCGTTGCCCATTGCATAATTTCGCTATTATGAAATGTCCAATCATCAGGTTTAGAGAGCATAAATACATGGATGGCTATTGCTTTCCAACTCAGATTTTTATCATAAAGTGATGTATTATTTATGACTGTATAATCTTTATTTTTGACTACTCTTACGATGTTTTTATTCTCCATCCGCTGGTCCTCCTATAAAAATTTATCTAGCCTTTCACAAATGGCGAAGCTACCTTCGATTCTGATAATTTTGTAATGTGGGTAGCTTTGCCACATATAGCGGCGCACTAGGCGATATAGCTCGGTTTCATCGCCTGCTGCTTGGTCAAAAATCCACTGCGGCAACAATACTCGGTGTGGCACGTCATTCATTCGGTCACCTTAGTAGATAACAAATGATTGATTAACATATTTGCCTCTTTTGCTGTTAACGATTTGGAATGCTTGTCTGGAATCCAACAAGCTTGTAATGCACCGTTGTAAACGGTTTGTACATCTGCCCCAAAAGCTTGTGCTACTTTTGCTAATGCTTTTTTCAGTTCTGTATACTGGGCACCTGACATTTTTTCTTTTTCTGCATCTATTGATTGTTGAGCAGACTCTTGCACTGGCGGTTGATTTTGCGGCGGTGGCTGCTGCTGATAAGCATAATCATTGCCACTCATGCCGTTCGCATCATCGTCTTTTTCAGTCGCCAGCCCTAACATGGCTGCCAAACTATACCGCTTCATATAAGTGATTTGCCCCCCGAAATCTTGCATGCTATTAGCTGCTGGGAATTTAAGTGGGAACGACTTAGCATACTCTCCTGATTCGTGCAAAATAATCGTTTCCACACAGGCAAAGATCGTATTCCCCTCCGCTTGCGTATAGCTGTTCTGCATAATAGTTAATTTATTTGCAACAAATACAGGCTTTACTGCGTCCAAAATGCCGTTTAAATCGGTATACTCGAATGTGTAAGAGCGCCCAGTTTTCGTACGCACTTCTACCTTTGTATTGTGCTTAGGCGTTTGAATAACAGCCCATGATTTGGCTAACGCAGCCGCAATATTGGTATTACTCTCTGAAAAAATCATCGTATCCCTCCTAACCTATTGATTTCTTGAAGCCAATGGCGTACAATATTTGTAACTTATTTTTAAAATGGTATTTTTTAAACCACTGCTGGAACAGTGGTTTTTTAATTGTGATAGGAGTAAATTTCTACACCATCGATAAAAACAAAAGTTTTATTATTAAACATGTTCCCTTCATAACTAACTGTCTTCACACCTTCTAATTCCAAAAGTGTATTTTCGTTATTAATCAAAATTTCGACCTTATCTGTATGAGCGATCACGACATTCAATACATCCTTCTCAAGGTCACATTTCTTAATAACATCTATTGCTAACTGTAATTTCTCGCAAATGGACATAATTTCACCTCATTTCTGACGGGCAATCCCATCAAGCAGCCTACAACCTTGGCAAACCGTCAAGGGGAGGAACGGAGTTGTAGACTGCTTGACGAGAGCGAGATCACACTCGCAAACGTCTAATTTTGTGATATAATTATTCATAACTAAACTTAGTTTCGCTGTTTAATCGGGCCAACGATTAAGCAGCTTTTTTTATTGCCAGCAAGCAATAATGATCGGGATACCAATGGCAATCATACATAGACCACATTTAACACAAAACTCCTTATGTTTTTGATCGCGGTCATCATCTGACATATAAAAATAATTCACTAACCACTTCACCATCTGAACCACCAATTTCCAGTAGCTGCCAACCGTTGTTGTAACGATAACTTGTCCCATTTTTTACTTCTAAAGATTCTCGTTAGCAAGTTTCTTCACCACCGCCCTGGAGTAGCTCTAGTACGTCTAAAATCGTACTCACACGTGCCTGCTGCAACGATACTTGGTGATTACAAAGTTCTAAGAAATCATCTTCGCCAGAAGCATTCTTAGCTTGGTGTATCAAAATTTCTAACAATTCTTGTTCTTGCTTAAAACGTTGCTCGATTTTCGCTAACAACTTCTTATTTTCACGCTCAGCAGCTAACCATTTACGATGTAGGTCCACAAATTGCGCTCTAATGTCCATCACGCTCATGCCGTTATTGCCTGCTAACATTTCTTGTAGATGATCTATTTCCTTGAATGCATCCAACAATTCATCCTTTAAAACTTTTAAAGCATCCACTTATTTCCCTCCTACCAGTACTTATTGCGATTTTTATAATAATCATATAAATTTCCTCTTTTTAAGCACTGCACTTTAGTGTGAATCGCACGTTCCGTTTTACCGATTGCAAATGCTATCGTTCTTACGTGATCAATCTCATAAAACTTACAGATATATTCAAGTTCCCTTTCCGTAAAAGGTTTCCCATGTGAGAAATGAAATTTAGGATGATAATTCATTCGTCCTTGCTTGTCATACGTGATTTCAGCGCCTTTAACCTTCACCACTGCTACTCACCTGCCCTTCAATTGCCATTTAACTTCTTCAACACCCTCTTTTCACAAAAGAAATGTACATATATTAATCTTTACTTTAATGTCATATGTCGCCACGCCCTAGGCTTGATCCGCAAGTTTCTTCACCACCTGTGCTTTTTTCCTTGCAAGTTTAACTCAGCCGCAATTGCCCCTTGCAAGCAAGCATCCTGATTTCTACTGTTAGATCTTCAATCCAAGCTAGTTCTCTATTAATCTGGTGATTCAGTTTTTCTAAAGCATCCAATTGAATAATCCTCCTATAAACATGGGTACTGTTTGTAAAAACTGTACTGCTGCATCTGCACTAAATAACGCTGCTATAACTGCATCCTGAGAATTTGTAATTGCTGCAGCTCGTGCTAGAAATTTAGCCTCGCAAGCGATGATATTTTGCTCAATACGGCTAATTGTTGACTGCGTAGTATGCATAAGCTCTGCAAATGCCTCCTGTGATAACTTTGCTCGTTTACGGCATCTTTTGATGAGTGCTCCAATATCTACATGCATAATGACACCCCCTTCCATGCAGAAAGTGCATATTATGCTTACCACGCATGGTATCGTCAGTAAGTTAGCTTTATAGTTGAGATAATAAGAGGTTGTTTGCCCCAACTTCTTTGTAAGAATGGGTTGGAATTGTACATCTGCCCGATATATTTATTTTTAATCCCATTCATTCAAGATTTCTCGGAGTGCTTCAAAGCTACCTTCGTACATCCAAATGCGTAAACCGTTACCGTTATTTCTACGTTCGAATTGTTTCATACGTGGGTCCTTTAAAACGTGCTTATCAAGGTACTCCTTTTTGATGCCTGTGGACAAAGACATTTGCTCAATCGTCCACGATATAAGGGCAGGCCTTGCATGATCCATAAGCATTTTGTCTAATACGGCTAATACTTTTTCGCGTGTAATACCAGATAATGCAAAGATACTTTGAATCACTTCGCTTTCTGATTGTGCTAACATCGAAATCCTCCTTTAAACTTATTTAACTAATTGAAGTTGTTGTTTGTTATAACTCTCAATTTCGATTTCAAGTGAGGTACTAGGTCGCCATTTGGAAATAAAGTAAACTGCATCATCAAACTTTGTTTTAGGTAATTCACTGTAGCGCGGAAGTTGGAAGTGCCTTTTGAAATCACGCCATAATTCAGCAAATGCCTTGCGAGCAACAGCGTTATATGCCGCTGAATCATAGCCTCCAAGCACTTCTAGCACTTTCGCTTTTCCTTGTGCATTAAGCGCAAATTCCTGCGCACCATCAATGCGCATATGATCTTTCAAATATTCCACATCGCCTTTTATCATCTTGATTTCCTGATAATTTTTAAGTGATGTTTGTAGTGCTAGTTCAACTGGATCACTTGGCAATTGATGTTGGATATGTTGTTCCATTTCGTTAAAACGCTCGATGTATTGAACAGCGAATTGAGTACCCTTTTCACCAGTCATTCGAGTACTGTATAATTCACAGCCTTTTTTAGTAAGTAGAACACACTCCCTAAATTCACCTTTTTTATCTTTGTAATCTGATTGAAGGAAGTATTTTTCAACCACCACACTTTTGTGGTCGTTCCCTTCTGTTAAGTGATTAACAATTGTACGAATATCACGCAATACTTGATCGTGTCTACGACCAACCATTTCTGCAACTTCTAAACTTGAGATATTTCTTGGTAATTGATTCATGATAAAACCTCCCGATTTTTATTAAAGGCTTCCATCCTCTTTTGTCGAATATTGACAGATAGAAAGGAGTTGTTAATAATGTCTTCAAAAAAAATATCTGTTGGACTTACTCAATTTACTGACTTTACTTTTAAAGGCGTTACTGGAAAAACCTCAATGGTTAGGCAAATAAAATATCAAGATGAATACAATCCTGCTTTTGATTACTGGAAACCTTTACGAGATGGGATTCGAAAATTTCATGAGAACGAATATAGTAACGATTACTTGCTTTCTCTTGCTAAAAAGGTGACTCAAGCTAAACAAAAGAATTATCTTGAAGCAGTCAAAGCACATTTGAAATTTATTAAAAATAAAAAAATTGAATGGTTTGAACCCGGCAAATCCAATTGGTATAGCGAATATATAACTGTCCGTTCATCACCAGAACTTGGATTAAAAATTGATGGTGTTTCATACTTAATCAAGTTGTATTTCAAAGGGAAGGACGAACGAATTGATAAAAATAAATGCCGCTCATCTTTGACACTATTAAATCAATCTGATTTCACCATTGAGCATGTTCCTGATGTAAAACCTGCAATTTTAAACGTCCAAAAAGGTAAATTAATTTCAGATGAACCCTCCACTGAAGATCACCTAATTGCTCTTGAATCTGAAGCAGCACAATTTATGGTCATCTGGAATAAAATTTAATCAAGTTCTAATTCAAACCCCTGTTCACTATTTATTTGTGCACATGTTTCACAAATCCAAAATTCTTCGTAACAATGAAGAACGCCAAATTTATGTGAACATTGGCTACACTTCCTATTTTTAAGAAAAGCATTAAGTAAAATGAGATAATGGCGCATATTACGAAACATGCTTAACCTCCTAATCTATATTAATTAATACTCGTGCAGGACCAGTAAATTCATGTACACGCTGGTCTTGTACAATTTGAAATTTTTCGTAAGGTGGAATAATGATTTCTGTCACACCTTCACGATTAGCTAGTTGTTCGTAAAGCTCTTTGGTAGATTGCTGTTCCATGCATCTCACTCCTTTCTTAGATCGTCTAAACTTACTTCCAAAGCATCAGCGATTTTACACATAACACGAAATGTTGGATTTGGATTTTCACTGTTTTCTATCATTTGGAGTGTAGATTCATTTACTCCTGATAGTTTGGCAAGTCGATACCTTGATAACTTGCGGTATTCTCTTAGTTCTTTCACACGAATTTTCAATATATAGGCTCCTTTCTTTTTGAACACCACAATATAATGTGTTATATTCAATTAGTAAGAACATTTATTCTATATTGAAATGAGGTAATACATATGAATATTGAGCAACTAAAAAAACTCGAAGACCTGAAACAAACCCAGACAACGATATCAGAATTACTAACAAAAGCCGAGGAAGTGAAAGTTAATCGTTTAATTCAAGATTCTATTTCTGAGTTTTCATCATTTTTCGAAACAAAAGGATTTGAAGTTTCAAAGTCAGCTAATTTTACTAAAGCTGTGTACGGAACTTCGGAATTTATATTGCATCACGACATTTCTGACAAAAGATATTTCATCTTCCATTTTATTTTTGAGCTAGAATGCAAAACATTTGATTCCCAACAATATTCAATCGGAATTAATCCTAAACCATCGAATGATGGAAGTTATGCTCCTAGAACATCTGGCGATTCACTACAATGGGAGATAGAAAAAATCGAGAGAAGTATCCACATTTTGAAACAAGAATTAGAAACTGTAGATACAAATCCATGGTGCTTTTCTATTAAAAATGATACCGAGAAGGAATATTCCAAGACTACATTCGATTCTATGGATGAATTACTTAATGAGCTATTCCAATAATGATTTGTTTATGTCCTAATGCTGATTCAATTTGCTTGATAGCATTTAATTCATCTTTTTCTTTTAATTGCTCTAATTGATACTGATAGTACGGATTTTCAAAGCAAATATTTGATAACTTGACTCGCACATGTTTCTCTCTTAACTCATCAATAACTAAAGAGTTTTCATCATTACGGGAAGTTACTGTTGTAGCAGCCAACTTCCCTGCTGTTTCGCCTGCATGAAAAGCAAGTTCTACTAAATGTTGTTCTAACATAGCTACTCGTTCTTCGAGTTTTTTCAATCGTTGTTCCATGTTCTCACCCCTTTCTCTTTAGTTGTTTGAGGAGATTGAATTGTTAGTAGGAAATTTTAAACAACACCTTTTTGTAAACCTTGTATAACAAAATCGTCAAAAAAAATATCTTTTGCATCCTTATTTAAAGCTTGAGCGATCAGTAATGCTAATTTAACACCAGGCTCTTGTCCATGAAGCTCAATATTAGTAATCGTTTGACGTGTTGTACCAGATCTACGAGCAAGTTCTGAAACTGACATTCCTGTTTGCATCCTAATATCCCTTAACTTGTTAACCAAGAATAACACCTCCTTGTGCACTTAGTGTAATACAAGGTTTACCGAAATGTCAACAATGATTAACGTTTTTTTTAGTTAAATAAATACATAAATTATTTAAAGTATTGTAAAGTATGTATTACAGGTGGTGATTACATGAAAACTCTAGGTGAATTACTGAAAGAATTAAGAGGTAGTGAGTCTTTACGAGATGCCAGTAAACGTATCGGTATTAGTCATACATACTTAGACACTATCGAAAAAGGATTTGATAAACGTTCAGGTAAACATGTTAACCCTACCCCTGAAACACTAAAACTTTTATCAAAAGCATACAAATATGACTATAAAGAGTTATTAATTAAAGCTGGCTACTTAGAATCAGACACCTCAGAAGAAACAAAATCTGAAAAAGACGAAGCGGAATTCCAAGCTTTCGCCAACAACCCCACCTTACAAAAATGGTACAAAGAGTTGCCGAAGTCGAAGGAAGAGGATTTAGAAAAGCTGCGGAAGATGTGGGAAATTTTGAAGGATAATGGGGAATTGTAATTTATCCAATTACTACTTAGGGTGAACACATATGCTGAACTTTATGGAAACATAAAGAAAGGATCGCTTAAAGACGATCCTGATAACAAATTGATGGCTGCTAGAGCATTCGCTGATGATACAGTTTACGGTGCTGTAAGTAACTTCACAAAAGAGGGTGACGCTATGGATAAATTCTTAGGAAACCATATGTCATCTCTTGCAAACACAGAGTTATATGAAACAGCAAGTCAAATTGCATCTACATTTAATAACAGCGCAGTTGGTATTACCATGCCCTCTCTATAAGTAACTATAGAGGAAGTACTGGGTGAATTCAAAGGAAGCCTAAGGCACGATTGCTATGGCAACTTTGAGCCAAGCTGACGAATCCTTTTACGTAGTCAGAAGGTGCAACGCATAGGTATTGAGTAAGGAAACAATAATATACCCACGAGCGCCCAGCACCCTAAGTATAATTTTATATCCTAATAGGACATGTCATAAATAACATGTCCTTTAAAAGCACCATTATTGGGAGTATTAATCATTTAAGTAATATTTTTTATCGTTGATGTAGGAGTATTTACTCAAAGAATTATTTACTATTTTCTATATAATCTTAATTATTCTGTATTTATTTGAGTGATAAATTACCCTAAGTAAGATGCATAATAACTGAATTGACTCAACTAATCAAATTTATCTGTAGTCGGAGGTAAAATTAATGGTTAATTGTACAAGGAGTGATTTCATGTTGGATCATCGTTTGAAAATAGCTAGAAAAGCTAAAAAAATGACACAAGAACAATTAGCAACTAAAGTTCAAACAACTAAAGGTACAATCAGCAACTATGAAAATGGATATAGTACTCTTTCTAATGAAATGCTTGTACTTTTAGCTAATACATTAAATACGACCACTGACTACCTACTAGGTAATACAGATAGCCCTTCGTCACCTTCACAACAAGAAAAAGACGAAGCTGAGTTCCACGCTTTCGCTAATGATCCTGAACTGCAAGTTTTTTTATAGAGAACTTCCTGAGCCGAATGAAGAAGTAGTCCGTCGATTACGTGATATTTGGGAAATCATAAAACATGAAAAGAAATAGGATATGCTATATTAGCATGTCCAAAAAACACCTAAAACGGAAAATTAATTTTCCCTCTTTATTTCAAATTAAACAGGTATATCGAATCTGTTCAAACGGTTCTTTATCCATAAATATATCACGCTAGGAGAGATACCTAATGAAGGAAATTATTTACTTAGATACAAACATAATAAATTCTATGTTAGCACAATTAGACGAGGGACTAATTAATAATTTTACTATGGAAAGTTCTTCACAAGAAACAAATGGAGAAACGACGCAATCAACACGAAGTTCAAATGGACAATTAAATGCTAATGTAAAAGTTTCAACAGGAATACTTCCTGGCGGAAGCTTTAGGTTCGGTGCAAGAAAAGGAAATGGAGGAACAGAATCAGAAATATATTCAACTTCGATATTAGAAGGTCAAAAAGATATTTTAAATAAAGCCTTTCATGATCATGCGTTAGAAATTTTAATAAGAAAATTAAAAGAAAGAAATTTACTTGTTGAAGGAAATAATAGATTTAAAGAGGGTGACTTATTTTTCTATGAATCTACCTTTAAATTTTATGATTTTGATCTATTAAAAAATTCTATAAATGCAGAAGCAATGAAAAAAATTTACTTCATGGAAATTGAACAGTATGACCTTAGCTACGAAGAAGCC
This sequence comes from Lysinibacillus macroides, assembly GCF_001281525.1. Lineage (GTDB taxonomy): Bacteria > Bacillota > Bacilli > Bacillales_A > Planococcaceae > Lysinibacillus > Lysinibacillus macroides. The sequence continues at coordinate 961,557 of NZ_LGCI01000010.1, forward strand.
AAGAAATTATTAGCGAAAAAAAATCCTAATGCTGCAGATAGGGCAAAAATGGCTGAAGCAAATATCATTGTAGCCACAGTTGAAGGAGTTAAACCCATAGTATCAATGTACGAACAACTACACTCACTTGGAAAATATGCTTCAGAATTACTATCTGGTATGGCACTTATAAAAGCGGGGAAAAATATTGGTCTTGTGAGTAAAGATAGTTTAAGAGAGTCTTCACAAGCCTTAACATTTAGAATTGATAATTCTAGGCAAGCAAAAATGTTATTTAGGGTAATAGGAAAAAAAAATATTGTTATTGATGGAAACTCTGCTATGCCCAATTTAGAAGAAAAAGATTTAGATAAAGTACCTAACATGATGATGGATATAATTTTAGGTTCATTTAAAATCATAGAGGCTGGGGACTATATGGTAACTCCTTTAGCTATTTATTATGAATAATATCAAAATGTTTTTTCTTATTGATTTGCTTTTTTTCAAACTCTTTTGATTTTGTATTAATTCGCTCTTTTACTTTGTTTTTTGTCATTTGATTACTTTTAGCCATTTTTTCAAATTCTTCCTTCTGCTTTTTAGACTGTTGTTCAGTTTTTTTTATAAAGCCTAAAGTTTTTTTTAACATACTAACCACCTCCATGATTCTTATGAAATATGTATATGCCTATAGTATATGTTATTTTACATTTATTTTGAAATGATAATTATTTACCCTACTTCTAAAAAGTAGGGTTTTGTTATACAATAAAAAGAACATACGTTCTAAATAATTGTTTTAGGAGTTGATTTACATACACTATACACATCTGGAAGATTATGTCCAACAGTTCTATACTCGTCTAGGCATTACAGACCCTACTCTGCTGCAGTTTGAAGAAATGGCCCTTCGAATGGGCTTGAAAGTGTTTTATTGGTCAGAAAAGAGTCAGGCCTTGTTTATTGATGGTCGGTATTATATTTTTCTTAATGAAAACCAATCGCCAAAGCAACAATGGCAAGATTTTTGCCATGAGCTTTCACATGTTCTATTACATACAGGCGATCAATTTCATATGTATCCCCTCTTTCGTGAATATCAGGAATTCAAAGCTAATCACTTTATGTACCATGCATGCATGCCAACATTTATGATGGATGATCTCAAATTAAATTACTCCGCTCCTCAAGTTATACGAGAATTACAAGAAATATTTAACGTAGAATATGAATTTGCTAGTAAGCGACTCTTACAATATAAGAGCAAGCTCATTATGCATAGATAGCATACTATCTACTCATGAAACCTGTTAGCATTATTGGAAAGGTGGTGATTTATCTATCCCCTACCGTACATCTGCCCGATAACGAATGAGGGATACTAATGGCGAAAAAACCGAAATTAAATAAATGTCAACGTGATAAGGAATTGTTTTGGTATCTGGACGCATCAGGAAACAAAAGGTGGCTCTATCGACATCGTTATTATGATGTACTCAAAAAACGTCGTGAAAAAAAGGAACAAGCATTTACGAGTGAAGCTGCTGCCTATCGCGCTTTATGTGAAGTGCGTGCAAAGTTAGTTAGTGGTAATCATATTGAAGTGGAAAACGACAATATGAGAGTTGCTGAATGGCTAGACATATGGTTTGAGTCCAATAAAGTAACTTGGCGGCCTAATACTGTCAAACAGCGAGCTAATATGATTCGTGACCAGTTTAAGCCATCATTAGGGAAGTTTAAGTTGGCTACTTTAGATAAAGAGACATATAAACGTCAATTTATTCAAAAGTTATTGATTGATTATAAGCCTTCGACAGTACGATTGTTTCACCGTGTATTCAAAGTAGCTATTAATGCTGCAGTCGACAATGAGCTCATTCCGAGAAATCGCTTCACGAAAGTTATCATTAAAGATGAAGGTGCTATTGAAAAAGCTAATATGTTAACAAAAGCAGAGTTACAGACAGTTTTGAGCTATGTACATGAAAAGGAGAATATCACCGTCAATACGTTATTTCATTTTTTGGCATACTCTGGGTGTCGTCGTGGTGAAGCACTTGGTTTGCAGTGGCGTGATTTAGATTTCAAATATAACCAAGTAACTTTCGACCGCCAACGAACGAAAAATGAAATAGGTCCATTAAAAACAACAAATAGTTATCGTACTATTGATATGGATTCTAAAATAATGGCTATGCTAAAAAAATATCAGACCTGGTGTAAAGAGTTATATTTATTCAACGGGAAGAGATTCTCTGACACTGAACTTGTCTTTGTATCAAGTCAAACATGTGCACCTTATGCTGAGAATAGCCTGCATTATGCTTTTGAAAGAGTAAAAGAGCATTCAGGTATTACCGCTCCATTTTCTCCGCACGTATTCAGACACACGCACGCAACCATATTATTATTGACTGCTAAAATCGATGTAACAGTTGTAGCTGATCGTTTAGGTAACACACCAAAAGTCATTTGGGAAACTTATGCTCATGTGCTTGATGAAGCTAAAAAAGAAGTTGTGGAAGTATTCAATGATGCTCTAAAATTATTAAGTTAATCATGTGTTTTGGGGCACTATGGGGGCAAATTTGGGGGCAACTTTATAAAGAGGTGATGCAAACCCTTGTTATCAATGGATTTATAAAATCGTAGAACATTCCTCTCGTTAATTTTTTCGGGTTTCAAACACATTTAAACGTAAACCGCCGATACTTGTATATCAAGTATTTGGCGGTTTTTATTATTTTCAACTACTCAAAATCCTTCAAAGCTAATCAATAATTTGCGGATTCATTCTAAGAAAATCAGTATATTAAGGTATGGGACATCCTAAACATTAAAATTACTGATAAATGTATATAGATCATTATTTCCAAGGAAGTGGTTTCTCTATCTCTTTAATAATCAGCCCAATCAATAATTCATCTAGTCCAAACTTGTCATAGTTTTTTTAAAAGAAGAAAAGACTGCGGAAAACAAACTTGATTACACCATTCGAGAAGAACAAGTGGAGAGAAGTATGTGATGCGTCGCTTTGTTGACTCTTTTAATCAAAGAAAAGAATTTACATAAATTAGTTGAATCTACCAGTTATCTAGCAAAAATAAAGCAGACAAGATTGATTTCATTTTTGTGAGAGTGAATATATACGTAAAAAGACCCTGGCTTAAAATGAATACCAGGGCTGTTTGAGTTATGTTAAAAATCAAATTTCTACGTATACTGTCTCACTATACTTATATTGCTTTAATACTCCGCCCACATAAACAATATTTGTTAAAACACCAGATATATTTATCCCTATTGATCTGCCACCATCTAATTTTTTTATTGTATATGAACTTTGTGACCAAGTCCAACTCCCATTTCCCTGAGCTTGAGATTTTACACTAACTAAATCAATCATCCCATTTCCCATCGCAACATATGAAATAGTAGCACTTAGTGTAGCAGCACTAGTGGCATTAAACCTCCCCACTTTAGTCGTTGTAATCGGTGTGTTATAAAAAGGTGTGATTTCTAGTGTTTGCGTGGTATTATTTATTTCTAAATCAGAAGTAACATCACCATTCTCTAATTCTAAAAAATATTTAGCTGCTTCCTCGATTGAATCGAATTCAAGAGGGATAACTCCTTCTGGAATTTCTGTTATAGTTTGAAGATTAAATCTTTCATCCAGTTGATCCATTGTTGTGATAGAAGATGTTTCTACAGTTTTACTAGATTCATTTGCAAAAACAGGCACTACACTAGTGCTAAATAGTGCTAACGTTAATGTTGATGCTGATAATAATTTAGAAAATTTCACAAATATCACTCCATTTTTCAAGTATATTTCTAAATTTTTATGACATATGTCATCATGCCTTGGCTATAGCCTATACACTTAATCTCGAGATAATGATATCCTAACATTTCCAACAATAGGGTATCAACATTCGTTTAACGCCATTTTTTGATGTAATGACCGCCATTTTTTTGATCTATATTCACAGGTCCCGCCAATTCACGCCAACTTACGCCATTATCTGGCGGTCATCTTATTATTTTCAAGTACTAAAGTAACAATGTTTATGAATATCTAGTAAAATACTTGAAATATTTCAAAATTCATGATTTTTATACCTGAATATTTTTTCACAAAAATGTCAATTTTAGACCATAATGTTTAAATGAAAGTGAAACTGTTTATCAATTTTTTTATCAACTGATTGCTTTAGTAGGTAATTTTGTAAATTGTCATCCTTTATTGTTTGTGCAGCTCATTCGTTCTATCTAAGGCTGTAGGGATGTCAGTTTTTTTGCAAGCTCTCTTGTAACCAAACATACGCTATATAATCCTTTTAAAATCGCTGCGGATCAGCCGTTTATGTTACCTTCACCTGTGCATAAAGCTATAGATATTGTCCTTTAAACCGTAGCCATATTGCACACGATTCACAGGTGCTACTTAGACAATTCGACCTCCGCGCCTATCCAATGAGAAGTATTTATTAATGACTTTTTTATGCTTCTCACTAAACTTTCACATTACTGAAGTGAGATGTCTGCTACTATCATTCTGCCTTCCCGCTTTTTTCTTTTAGCGCGTAACATCAACCCAACAAGCAAATAGAGAAATGTTGTAATAATGCCTGCGGTTGGTGAAACAAGAATTTCTTTTCCTTGGACAATGTTGAGATAACCCTCAAGAATAAGCGGATTTACTAGAGCATCCTCTGTCATATGCATAAGGACTAGTGGCCAAATGCTTTTTGTCATAAGATAAATTTCAGTATACATAACATTCCAGAAAATGATAGTGACAATTCCTACAAGCATAAATACCCATCGATTTACGGGAAGTACGCTAGTAATATCATTTTCAGTTAAAAATACAAGGAAGTAAGGAATATGCCAGACTCCCCACACTCCCCCAACACTAACATAGAGCCAAAAGTCATTTAATTTTAGCTGTATCAGTTTGCTTGTGAGATAGCCCCGCCAAACCGATTCTTCAAAAAAATTTTTAATAAACTGGACAAGTAAACCACTTACAAAAACAGACACAATTGTGGACATATCAAAGTTCGAAAAATCCATCCAATCAAAAACATAGCCTAACAGCACAATAATAGATGTGATAACAGGATAAATCAGCAGTGCGGTAATATACCATTTTACATTGCCTTTTAAACTAAGTGATAATCCCATGTCCCGCCAACCATCCCCTGCAAAGGCACGCAATAGTATCGTTGCAAATAACGGTGAAATTAGCCAAATTCCCATACCAAGTGAATCGCCCTGAGGCTGCTCGGGGAGTAATTTGTCCACCCACACCCCAAGCCATCCACATAGTAATACAACAATTGTAAAGGTTATTACATTTCTTTTCATGGATAACTAGCCTCCTTATTGTCAAGTATGGCAATAATCCACATGGGATCAGGGCACGGTGTTTCAGGATGCAGAGCTATATATTGTGCAATACTCTGGATAGAGCACCAAAATGCTACGGCAAGCGCTTGAGCATTTCCTTGTTTAATATCACCCTGTAGCTGCCCTTTTTCAATGATGAGAGCGCTTTTTTCCATTAGTTTAGTAGCTTCAGCAAGTTTTTCTTTTAGGTCAGGAGCTAAAGAATCCAAATGCTGCGCGCTTTCCATTAGAACAAACATTTTAGCAGCAAATGAATTTGTCTTAATCATGTTGAATATGTCTTCTACAGCTTTTTTAAAAATAGCTAGTGGTTGTTCTTCATCTAAAGGAGAAAAATCCATTTTAAGCTTTTCACAGCCAATGAGAATGAGCGTTTCATATAACTTCTCCTTCGATTCAAAATAGTGGAAAAGCAAGCCCATACTCATGTCAGCAGCCTTCGCAATATCCGCAACTTTGGTTTCACCATAGCCCTTTCGAATAAATAAATCTAAAGCACATTCTAAAATTAAGGCTTTTCTCCGTTCCTTTTGTACTTGTCTATTCGACATTTTCTCACCTCATTTATTGAATATATTTTCATTGAAATTATATTCAATAAAATTTAAAAATTTCCTGCTAAATATCCACCTTTCATAAAAAAAGATAGAAGAAGTGAATTTTTCAAACAGAGGCATTCCATTAGAATTTCAATCACCACCTTTTATGTATTATCGAAAACAAGAGGAATTTTCAGGTTGTTATATTATGACTTTCCAAAATTCACAGCTCCACTAAAAAAGTAAAATATTAATATTCATGTTCACTACTAAATAAAAAAAGGATTTTATTCCATTTTTACGCACCTTAAAAGCAGCATAAATACAACCTATATGCTAAAAACCTATTATCAGGTATTTACTATTCAATGAGGCATAAAAATAGAACCACTTTCCAAAAAATATATTTTACTTTTATAATAAAATGTTTTCTAAAGCATAATAAAATCAATAAATAACATAACCCTTATTTTTAAAGAATCTATTACAAGGTTAACTTTTTTGTAAAATAATAACACTACAAAAAATATTAATTTTGATAAAAATTTGAGTTGCAGTTTGATAAAAAATAGACTACGATGAATTGCGAAAGGTGGTTCACCATCATTCAAGCAATAATAATTTTAAAGGGGTTGGACATATGTCAGACGTTCTAAAGCAATTTGTAATGCCGAAAACAAACTTATTTGGAGCTGGAGCAATTCAAGAAGTTGGTAATCGTTTAAATGATTTAGAAGTGAAAAAGACATTAATCGTAACAGATGAGGGCTTACACAAATTAGGTCTCTCTGAACAAATTGCAAACATCATTACAGCTGCTGGAATTGATGTAGCAATTTTCCCGAAAGCCGAACCAAATCCAACAGATCAAAACGTAGAAGATGGGGTTGCAGTATATCATGCTGAAAATTGCGATTCCATTGTATCTCTTGGAGGAGGCAGTGCACACGATGCAGCAAAAGCAATCGGACTTATTGCTTCGAATGGTGGACGTATTCATGATTATGAGGGTGTGGATAAATCTCAAAATCCACTTGTCCCTTATATTGCGATCAACACAACGGCTGGTACTGCAAGTGAAATGACTCGTTTCACGATTATTACAGATACAGCACGTAAAGTAAAAATGGCGATTGTTGATAAACATGTGACACCGTTACTTTCCATTAACGATCCTGAATTAATGATTGGTTTACCTCCTGCTCTTACAGCAGCTACTGGTGTTGATGCATTAACACATGCGATTGAAGCCTTTGTTTCAACAAATGCAACACCAATTACAGATGCTTGTGCTGAAAAGGTACTTCAACTAATTCCAGAATACCTACCACGTGCCTATGCAAATGGCACTGATTTAGAAGCACGTGAGCAAATGGTATATGCACAATTTTTAGCTGGTATGGCCTTTAATAATGCCTCACTTGGCTATGTCCATGCAATTGCCCATCAGCTAGGTGGCTTCTATAATCTGCCACATGGCGTATGTAATGCGATTTTATTGCCACATGTTTGCCGCTTTAATGTGACGGCACGTACAGAGCGCTTCGCTCGTATTGCTGAATTATTAGGCGAAAATGTGGAAGGCTTAAGTAAGCGCGATGCTGCTGAAAAAGCGATTACAGCGATTGAAAAGCTAGCTAAGGACTTAAATATTCCTAGCGGCTTCCGTGAATTAGGGGCAAAAGATGAGGATATTGAAACATTAGCGAAAAATGCGCTGTTAGATGTTTGTGCGACAACAAATCCTCGTAAAGCAACATTGGAAGATATTAAACAAATCATTACAAATGCAATGGGTCCTGTTGCAAAGAAAGAGCAATCGCTTGAGGCTGTAGCACTTTCTTAATCGTATTAGATGCTAAGGTGGGGAATTTTCTCCACCTTTTTTTCTATTTTATGATAAGTTCATTGTCTATAGGGCTAACTCTCGTTATACTTTTCTTAAAAAGAATAGGAGATAGCGATATGCGTTTAATTTCAATTTGTCCTAGTAATACAGAGCTTGTCGCCTATTTAGGGCTGGTCGATCAGCTTGTTGGTGTTGATGATTTTTCTGATTGGCCAATAGCAGTGAAAAATTTACCACAGCTTGGGCCTGATTTATCGATTAATATGGATGCACTAGAAGCATTGCAGCCTGATCTTGTGCTTGCTTCTTTAAGCGTACCGGGTATGGAAAAAAATATTCAGGCATTGGCAGAACGAAGCATTCCACATATTGTTTTTAATGCAAACTCCTTAGAGGAAATCGCACAAGATCTTCTCACACTTGGTAAGGTTTGCAATATGGAACAACGGGCACAATCTGTCATGCAGGAATATTTACAAACAATTGACAACATGCAGCACATTGCTCAAACAATTACGGAAAAGCCCACACTTTATTGGGAATGGTGGCCGAATCCTATTTTTACACCTGGCAGCACCAATTGGCTAACCGAAATTAGTGCAATCGCTGGCGGTGTGAATCTATTTCGGGATGTGGAACTAGCTAGTGTCCAAACAGATTGGGCAGATGTGGTACAGCGTAAGCCTGACTATATAATGATGGCTTGGGTTGGTGTTGCTTTTAAGCGAATAAAACCAGCCCATGTATTAAAACGCCCGCATGCCCAGGATTTAGAGGCTGTCAAAAGGCAGCAGCTATATGTTATGGAGGAATGGCTTTATTGTCGCCCTTCTCCCCGCCTTATTGATGGAGCCATTAAGCTTGCAAAACTATTACATCCAACGGAATATAAACATATAAAATATCCAAGTTTCCTATAAAAAAACAACATTCCACAAGCTACGTGAGATGTTGTAAGAGTTTATCTATTATTTTTAAATTGTTCCAACATAATTTTTTTAGATTTTTAATAATATGTAGTTTATTCATAAAAACAGAAAAGGAATTAATCATCTGTGGATAAGAAATCAGTTGTAAAAATAGAAGACCTTTATCCAGTGGGGAAAATATCTATAAAGGAAGCTGTGTCATTTTTAAATGTTCAAAAAAACAACTACTCTATGTTAATAAAGAAATATCCAACACCTGAATACCTTGACTTAAAATTACCAAAAGGAATTATAGATGTGAAGGTTGTTGCTCACGCTTATGAAAGATGGCATCAAAGAGTCGGTCCACCTACTACAGAAGATCTACTCACAAATGTATTTCGAGTAGCTATTTTAATAAACCCTAATCGTATTCGGGTTTTGACTCGGAATTTGGCCATTTTAGATAACGATATTGTTTTCTCCTTTGAATTTGAGGACTCAATTTTAAAAATAACTACATTTTTTGGTAGAACTTCTTTAAAACCTTTATTGTTAAATGTTGATGCATTAAGAAGATACAATTCGCAGTATAAAGAAGAAGTAGATTTGCACGTTGAAAGGTGTGTAATGACAAAACAAATACCCCCCATTGCACCTAGCACTGTAATAAAATTCGAAGATTCAGAAAATAAATCTCACCTATTTTTTTATATTAAAAGTAAAGATAGTAATCGAAACCAAAATAGAAACTTTTTTTATCATTTAATTAAAAATAGTGAGGAGGTTGAGAGTTCAGATGATATTGTGGGGGAATATACCGTAAAAAAAATTGATATGCTACACCCTAGCCATCATAAATTATCTGGAATACAACTACATGTATTAGGTTTATTAGGAAATATTAGATTTTTACTGAAATACATCTCTACAGTAGATCCAGACCGACTAGACAAACTGCATGATACACACTCCAGATCAGCTATTAGACGTTTTGCTGGAAATAAAAATTGGAATTATTTAAAGAAAATATAACATTTTAGAATGGCATCGTAGCCTAATCGAGTAGAGGGAGAATAGTTTAACTATCTTCGCCCCTCTCACACCACCGTACGTACGGTTCCGTATACGGCGGTTCAATTTATATTACAGTGTGTACTTTTAGATAATGTTCTAAAGCAGAGGGAAGCCCCCTCTGCTTTAGTCTTTTGTTTGAGATGGCTCTTTGGACAACTTTGGATAATCCTATAAATCGGTAACCTTTTCGACAGTAGGTTAATCCTTTTGCTTCTTCCTCCGGAATCCCTAGCTGAATAAGCGACTTAATTTGTTTCTTCGCTACCTTCCATTGCTTCCAGATAATCACTCTCGTTCTGGAGCGAAGTTTCTTGTCTATCTCAATCATTGCTTTTTTCATATTTGAGATTCTAAAGTAATTAACCCACCCTAGTATAACTTGTTTTAGTTTTAGGATTCGGTGATCCAACGAAACACTCCAATTTCGCTTTGTTAATTTTCGAAGCTTTCTTTGAAATTTTTGTATGGATGTGAAATGGGGTTTTGCTTGGTATTTCTTATTCTTACAGTCGTAATAGTATCCAAACCCCAAGAATTTCAAATCTTTTGGACGAGAGATTTTACTCTTTTCTACATTGACGAGTAACCCCAATTTATTTTCAATAAATCTCACGATGGATTCCATTACTCGATTCGCTGCTTTCTCACTCTTCACAAAGATGAGGGCGTCATCTGCGTATCTCACGAATTGAAGTCCTCTACTTTCCAGCTCCTTATCCAGTTCGTTTAACATAATATTACTCAATAGTGGACTAAGGTTTCCTCCTTGCGGAGTCCCGACTGGTGTTTCTTCATATTTTCCTTTCACCATGACCCCACTGACTAAGTATTTCCTGATTAACGAAATCACATCACCATCATCAATTGTAGTGGATATAATTCGCATCAGTTTATCATGATGAACTGTGTCGAAGAATCTTTCGAGGTCAATATCTACGACCCAATCGTTTCCGTCATTCAGAAATTCCAAGCTTTTTATCATAGCCATCTCACAGCTTCTTTTTGGTCTAAAGCCGTAACTGAATTCACTGAACTGCTTTTCAAATATCGGGCTGAGTACTTGATGAATGGCTTGTTGAACGACTCTATCCACTACTGTTGGTATGCCCAATTTACGCATCTTGCCATTTTCTTTTGGGATTTCCACTCGTAAGGCAGCTTGTGGTTGGTATTTTCTTGTTCTGATGCGCTGACATAGTTCATCCTTGTTCTCTCTCAGATATTGTTTCAGTTCATCAACCGTGATTCCATCGACACCACTTGCCCCCTTGTTTCTATAAACACGCAAGTAGGCATTATTCATGTTTTGATTACTTAGAATTTTTTCTAAAAGCTCCACACTCGTTTCTCCTTTCCTCTCACGTAGTAAGTGATAGCTCCATTTTGGTTAGCCTTTGAGATACGCTCATACGTTCACCATTAACACATTCGGAGTTGGTCACTTACGCATTCGTGGCGTTGAAACACTATAAATTGTTCAGCCCTTCATGAATGGCTTCATTACTATGGCTTCTGCTGACTTCTTGCGGCTAACCTTTTTCGACTGTACTTCTGTACATCCACAAGACCTCCCAGGGTAAGACACCTATCTTTCCTCTTTTACTCGCCTGATTTACCCTACAAAGTTACGCACATCTTTTGGACTTTGACTTGTATTGGAGCCTTATCCCTTTGTAGAGCCTTGGTATCAGATTTCTGTTCGTCGAGCCAAGATTTTATTCCACGCTTCCTCCAGCCCTTCCCTCACGATAAGTACCTTGCGCTTCCTTAGTGGTTGGTCGATGTGTACCCCCACAGCGGACTTTCACCACCTAGATAGTTGCCATGCCTGGCACACAATACAAAGGAATCGAGATTGAAGCTCTCGATTCCTTTTGTCTACAGTCTGTTAGTATTTATATGAATTTCACCATATGGTATTTTTTCTTACCACGACGGATAATGCTAAATGCATCCTCTAAACGATCTTGTCCATCAACTACATATTGTAAATCTGTCACCTTTTTACCATTTACGCTAATTGCACCATTTGATACATCCTCGCGTGCCTGGCGTTTCGAGGACGAGATTCCCGCCTCCACAAGAAGGTCCACAATGTTTTTGTCCTCTTTTGCCATTTCAATAGAAGGAATATCTTTAAAGGCATCCTTCATTTCATCCGCCGAAAGAGCTTTTAAGTCGCCTGAGAATAAAGCAGCTGTAATACGAATGGCTTGCTCTAAAGCTTCTTGTCCATGAATTAAACGAGTCATTTCTTCAGCAAGTGCTTTTTGTGCCTTCCGTAAATGTGGCTCCTCCTCTACAGAAACGGCTAATGCTTCAATTTCCTCACGAGAAAGGAATGTAAAGATTTTTAAGTATTTTACAACATCTGCATCCGCAGCATTGATCCAGAATTGGTAGAACTCATATGGCGATGTTTTCTTGCCATCCAGCCAGACAGCACCACCTGCTGTTTTACCAAATTTTGTACCGTCTGCTTTTGTCACTAAAGGAATTGTAATCCCGAAGGCTTTTGTCTCCTCCTCATGTGTTTTACGAATAACCTCTAAGCCTGTTGTAATATTACCCCACTGATCAGAGCCACCTACTTGAATGCGGCAATTGTAATGGTTGTATAAATGATTGTAATCAATGCCTTGAATTAATGTATAGGCAAACTCCGTAAACGAAATACCGGTATCGAGACGCGAAGCAATTGTATCCTTTGCCAGCATGTAATTGACATTAATTAATTTTCCGTAATCACGTAAAAACTCAATTGTGTTCATATTGCCGATCCAGTCACGATTATTGACAAGCTGTGCCCCATTGCCATCCTCTGCAAAATCAAAAATACGCTCTAATTGACTACGGATACCTTGGACATTTTTATCAATTTGTTCTACTGTCTGTAATTGACGCTCTTCAGAACGACCAGATGGATCTCCAATCATCCCTGTTGCACCCCCAACAAGTAAAATCGGACGATGGCCTGCTTTTTGGAAGCGACGCAATGTTAAAAGAGGCACGATATGGCCAATATGCATAGAATCTGCCGTTGGGTCTACACCACAGTATAGGGAAACTGATTGCTCCTCTAATAACTTAGCCATGCCTTCCGCATCTGTTTGCTGGTAAAGCAAGCCACGCCATTCTAAATCTTGTAATAATTCATTTGTCATGTTTGTTCCTCCTAAAATGGTTGAAATTCGTTACGTGTAAGGACATATTTAGATAAAAAAAGTCCCTACACGCAAAATTGCATGCAGGGACGTTAAGTTACAAACTAACGCGGTACCACCCGGCTTGAAGATGTCATCCACCTTCCACTTCGTTCAATCGCCTTTATCGCAGGCGCGCACGTCTAAGCTCCAAGCACGTAATTCGTCTCTACATTATGACCAGTTTTCACCAACCACTGGCTCTCTAAACAGGGAATATAGATACTACTGCAAGCTCTTCCTCACCAGAAAACTATAAACATTATTCTATACGAATCTTTTTCAAAGTCAATAACTTATGTTCCTACTAAAACAATATGTGCTATAATAAACAAGATTTTAGGAGGTCGATACATTGAAAGCTAAGATTCAACAAATCAATGCAAAAATCGATGAATTACTGGCACGAACATGGATGAAGAGATTACGTATTTCAGGTAGTGTTGCCTGGAACTTATTTTTACTATTTTTAGTCTTTGCATTGGTTGGTACTGTATTTGTCGGTTCAGTTGGTGCTGGTTATTTTGCTTCTCTTGTAAAAGATGAGCCATTGCGTTCAAAAGCAGAGCTGCGAAATCAAATTTTTAGCTATGAAGAAACCAGTGAAATTTATTTTGCCAATGATATTTATATTGGGAAATTACGGACAGATTTAGATCGTCGTGAAACTTCACTTAACAATGTTGCGCCAGACGTTATCAATGCTGTTCTTGCAACAGAGGATGAATATTTTCGCGAGCATACTGGCATCGTACCAAAAGCGGTTATCCGCGGATTATTACAAGATGTCACAAACTCTGCTACACAGACAGGTGGCTCTACCCTAACACAACAGCTTATTAAAAACCAAGTGTTAACAAATGAAGTATCCTATGAACGTAAAGCGAAGGAAATTTTACTTGCGATGCGTTTAGAGCATTTTATGACAAAGGAAGAAATATTAGAGGCTTACTTAAATATTATTCCCTATGGTCGTAACTCATCAGGTCGAAATATCGCAGGGATTGAAACAGCTGCTGAAGGGATTTTTGGCATCAAAGCAAAAGAGCTATCACTTCCCCAGGCAGCGTATATAGCTGGGATTCCGCAGGCTCCATTTGCCTATACACCGTTTACCAATACAGGTGAGCTAAAAAGCGAGAAAGCTTTACAACCAGGTATTGATCGTATGAAAACAGTGCTTTATCGTATGAAAGAAGCTGGTTATATTAATGATGCACAATATCAAGAAGCGCTCGACTACGATATTACTGCCGATTTCCGCGGACCTGAAATGCGCGCGGAGGATCGTTATCCATGGCTTACATACGAGCTTGAAAATCGCGCCAAAGATATTATTGCGGAAAAGCTAGCACAAGAAGATGGCATTGATGCAGAGCGTTTGAAATCAGAAAAAAAATTAAGAGATAAATATACAATTTTAGCTGATCGTGATGTTCGCTCAAAGGGCTACCGAATTTATTCAACGATTAATAAAGATATGTATGATGCAATGCAAAAAGCTGCGCAAAACTTCCAATATTACGGTCATACGTATACTGGAAAAGGGAAGGACCCTGTAACTGGTGAAGAAATTGATATCGAAATGCCTGTACAGGTAGGTAGTATTTTAATTGAAAACACAACAGGTCGGATTTTAAGCTTTGTAGGTGGACGAGACTTTAAAACAACACAAGTAAACCATGCCACACAAGCTTATCGCTCGAATGGTTCTACAATGAAGCCATTGCTTGTTTATGCACCAGCGATTGAATATGGCGTTATCGGTGCAGGTAGCCCATTAGTTGACGTAAAATTCTCCATCGGCTCATGGAGTCCAAGTAACTATATTACAAGTGATGAACGCGGGATTATTCCTGCGCGTGAGGCTTTAGCAGACTCTCAAAATATCTCAGCATTACGTTTATACAATGATATTTTAAATAGACGTCCTGCCGATCTATTAGTCAAAATGGGCTTCAGCAAATTACATCCTGATGATTTCACCAACCTTGCAACAGGTATTGGTGCTTTACATGAAGGTGTAACTGTTGAAGAAAATACGAATGCCTTTGCAACCTTTGCAAATGGCGGACAGTTTGTTGATTCCTATATGATTGATCGAATTGAAGATCAAGATGGCAATATCATTTATCAACATGAGGTAGCACCTACCCAAGTGTTTAGCCCAGAAACATCGTATATCATTACAGATATGCTACGTGATGTTTTAACACAAGGAACAGGTACACTTGCACGAAATTCATTGAAATTCTCTTCTGATTTCGCCGCAAAAACAGGGACTTCTCAAGAGTATAAAGATGTGTGGTTAGTAGGATATAATCCGAATATTTCTTTGGGCGTTTGGATGGGCTATGATCAGCCACGTACCTTGTATGCATTTAATAATACGTATTCACAGCCTAGCGTTCGGGTAAATCGACTATGGGCGACGTTGATGAATGCCGTTTACGATGTGGACCCACAGTTTATTGATCCACAAACAAGCTTTAAGAGGCCACCAAATGTCGTGAGCGCTTCATTCTGTGGTATTTCGGGCTTAGCGCCTTCTGCAGCTTGCTCAAGTGCTGGTCTTGTGCGTTCAGACTTATTTAATGCAAAGGTCTTTGTACCATCAAAACCTGATGATAGCTTCGGTTCTGGAAGCGGCAGCGTTGTAACGATTAAAGGGAAAACCTATAACGCCCTATCAAATACGCCTGCTGAATTCACGAGATCAGGTGGCGTAGGGATTAATCAAGCCTTTATTACACGAATGTTAGGAAGACTTGGCGGTAACCCTGCTAATTTATTACCAAAAAATTCATCATTATCGAACTCGTCTGTCTCAGCAGTGGATTTCCCAGCAGATAGCAGCCCACCAGCAACAGTGAGTGCTACGGTGAATGGCTCCACATTATCATGGTCAGGGTCATCTAATGATGTGGTCGGCTACCGTATTTACAATGTTACCAATGGTGGCAGAAGCTTAGTTACATCTGTGCTTGAATCAACACAAAGCATTACTGTTGCTAGCGGACAAGCCTATGTTGTTGTCGCTGTCGATATTACAGGCTTAACATCTGCCCAATCCAATGTTGTTTCTACAGGTGGTAGTGAGAGCACCCCTGAGCCAGAGGAAAATGAAGAAGAACAAGAGCCAGATCAAGAAACACCAACGACACCACCTGCTGAAGGGAATGACAATGGTACTGAGGAGAATGGCAACGGTTCTACGAATGGCAATGGGTCTAATAGCAATGGGAACGGCAATAACAACGGGAATGGTGGCACAGCTAATCCTGGTGAGGGGTCAAACGGAGGAAATACCAGCCCCCCTCCTCCTACCAATACACCAACTCAATAACAACAAACCTGCTACATCTCATCTTTGATTTGTAGTAGGTTTATTTTTTTGTCATGATAGAGAGGACTACTATTTTAAAGAGGTGAGCACATCATGAATATATTAGTTTTAGGAGGTACACGTTTTTTTGGTCAAAAGCTAGTGGAGCTTTGTCTTCAGGAGGGACATCATGTTACCATTTTAACGCGCGGCCAAACGAAGCATCTGTTCGGCACAAATATCAAGCAATTACTTGTTGATCGCAACGATGGCGAAGCATTAGCACAGGCTCTTGCTCATACAGCATGGGATATCGTTTATGATAATATTTGTTATGCCCCAGATGAAGCACAGGTTATGTGCGAGGTATTAAAAGGAAAAACAAAAAAGCTTGTTTTTACTTCTACACTATCAATCTATGAGGTGGATGGCAAAATCAAAAAGGAAGAAGACTTCGATCCATTCCATTATCCTATTCGTATGGGACAGCGTGAGGATTTTTCCTATGGAGAAGGAAAACGACTAGCAGAGGCTGTTTTATTTCAAACAGCTACCTTCCCTGTTGTTGCTGTACGCTTTCCAATTATTATGGGCGAGCATGATTATACACGTCGTTTGCATTTTCATATTGAGCGTATTTTACGGGGCCAGCCTATCACTGTCTCAAATATCCATGCTCGGATGAGCTATATGACAGATAAGGAAGCCGCTGCATTTTTATATTTTGCTGGGATGTATCCGATTGAAGGTCCTTACAATGCAACAGCAAATGGTACTATTTCATTAAAAGAATTAATCGCTCTTATTGAACAAGCAAGTGGCAAGCAGGCAAAAATCTCTCTTGTTGGCGGCGATCAGGCATCTCAATCACCTTATAACGTTCCTGCGCATTGGTATATGTCAAATACAAAAGCCACCACAGCAGGATTTACATTTAGTGAGCTTCATGATTGGCTACCGAAATTAGTAACGACATTCGTAAAACAATTACAATAACGATTTAAAACCCCAAGAATCCACTAAATGACCAGCAGATTCTTGGGATTTCTTTTAAAGTAAAATTGTCTTTAAAATAGCGATAGCTTTGTCGATCTCTTCCTTTGTTACTGTTAATGGTGGTAAGAGACGAATAACATTAGGTCCTGCTCCTACTAGTAATAGCCCCTTGTCCTCTGCTGCTGCAATATAAGATGCTACCTCTGTTGCACCGCAGTCAATTCCTAATAATAAGCCCTGTCCTCGAACCGTATAACTAGAAGGTAAATGAGCTTTTAATTGCTCCACAAAATAGGCAGCTAGTTCTTGTACTTGCTGTAAAAATGCTGGCTCAAAAACATGGCTTAACACAGCCTCTGCCACACTCATCGCAAGGGGATTACCACCAAATGTGGTACCATGTGTACCTGGGCTAAATGTCGCATAAAGTTCAGCCGTTCCTAGCATTGCCCCAACAGGGAAGCCCCCACCTAAGCCCTTTGCCAATGTGATAATATGTGGTTTTAATATGGTTTGCTCAAAGGCATAGCGTGTTCCTGTGCGTCCAATACCTGTTTGTACTTCATCAATAATTAATAAAATTCCCTTATCATTGCAGGCCTGCGCAATGGCAGCTGCGAATTCCGACGTCACACCATTAACGCCGCCCTCACCCTGAATCATCTCCAGCATAATAGCAGCTACAGAGTCATCAATAGCGGCTTCAAGTGCAGCAGCATCATTAAATGGCAAAATCGTAAATTTTTCAACAAGTGGTCCAAAGCCATTATGTATTTTGCCTTGACCTGTCGCAGACATTGCTCCAAACGTACGACCATGGAATGATTTTTCAAACGTAATAATATGATGTTTTCCTGTATGCTTACGTGCTAATTTAATGGCAGCTTCATTTGCCTCCGTTCCGCTATTACAAAAAAATGCATGAGCAAAATGTGTCTCAGCTATTAATCGTTGGGCTACCTTTTCCTGACCAGGAATATCAAAAAGATTGGATGTATGCCAAAGCTTTTCACTTTGCGCTTGCACTGCCTGCACAATGGCTGGATGTGCATGACCAAGACTTACCACAGCAATACCGCTCGTAAAATCTAAATATTGTTTCCCAGCAGAGTCCTCCACAATGGTTCCCTGCCCTTTCACAATCTGTGCGCGACGTTGCCCATAGTTTCCAAATAAAGCACTCATCTTATCATCTCCACTATTATTGAAATGTTCTTCTTATGACACTATACTTTAAGGATGTAACCATTATGAGGAGTAGCTTTTACTGGAAGCTACAATTGTTGTACCTATTAATGCTTCTCCCACAATTTGGACAGCAGGAATACCTGCATGTAAACAATCGAGAGCACCCTGTACTTTTGGGATCATCCCCCCATAGATATGCCCTTCTTCTATCCATTGTTCAATTAAGGCAGGTGTGGCTGTTGCTTGATACTCATCATCAATACGAATACCACTCACATCTGTTACTAGTAGTAAGCTATCTGCTCCTACAGCTAATGCGATTTCACTTGCAACTGTATCTCCGTTAATATTTAATGCCTGCCCTTCTTCATGTGCACCAACACAAGCAATAACAGGGACAATCCCTGCATGTAAGAGCGCTTCAAGCAATGATGTGTTGATAGCTTGAACAGCGCCAACATAGCCATACGTATCTTTATCTAAAAAATCTGCGACCATTAGCTGACCATCAAAACCATTTAAGCCAATTGCTGCAATGCCAGCGCTCGTTAATTCATGAACTAATGCAGGATTCACTTTTCCTATTAATGTTGACTGGACAACTTCCATAGCTGCTTCATTTGTCACACGTATGCCATTTAACGTATGTGATGCAATGTCTCGAGCCGCCAGTTCACGATTAATAGCAGGACCGCCACCATGGGTAATAATAAGCTCTATACCGCTCTCTTGTAGCTTTTTAAAATTTTCAAAAAATGCTTCATTTAAGCCCGCGAGTGTACTGCCTCCAAGCTTGATGACCATACGTTTACGAGCGGTATGATGCATTGATTTGAACGTAGTCATAGGTTAAGTCACATCCCCACGCATGCCCCTTGCCCTCACCTATACCAAGAGACACATAAATTTTTACCTCATGCATTTTTAAGAGTTGAATTAGTTCATCCTCTGAGAAAGGCACTGGCTCTCCATTTTCAACCATTGTTGCCCCACCAATTTGAATGGTGATTTTATCTGGATCAACCACTGCACCACTATAGCCTACTGCTGCAATAATACGTCCCCAATTGGCATCACAGCCAAATACAGCAGTCTTGACAAGTGGTGAACCAACAACTGATTTAGCAATTTTACGTGCCTCCTCGTCTGAAATAGCCCCTTCAACCTCGACCTCAATTAGCTTTGTAGCACCTTCGCCATCCTTCGCAATCATTTTTGCTAAATCTTCCGCTACCGTTTTCAGTGTATAGTAAAAATGATGCCAATCTGGATGCTCAGGTGTTAATGTATCATTGCCTGCTAAGCCATTTGCTAAAACAACCACCGTATCGTTTGTAGATGTATCTCCATCCACTGTAATCGCATTAAATGTTAAATTCGTAATATCCGCGAGTGTTGCTTGTAAAACATCTGCTTCAATTTTGGCATCAGTTGTAATAAAGCCAAGCATCGTTGCCATATTCGGCTCAATCATCCCTGACCCTTTTGCTACGCCAGCAATAATAACTTCCTTGCCATCCACAGTCGTACTATAGCTTGTGTTTTTCATCACAGTATCCGTTGTCAAAATAGCCTGTGCAAAATCAATGGCGCTTTCTAAATTGTCCTTTGGCTCTAGCTTTTGAATCCCATCAATGATTGGTTCCATTTTCATGATTTCCCCAATCACTCCTGTTGAGCAAACACCTACTAAATTTGCTGCAATGCCCAATTTTTCAGCTGCCAGTGTTTGCATTGTCTGTGCATCTTGCAGACCTTGCTTCCCTGTGCAGGCATTGGCATTACCAGAATTCACAATCATTGCCTGCATTTTTTTGGTTGTGTAAACTACTTCTTTTGTGACTTTTAATGGCGCTGCCTGCACAGCATTTGTTGTAAAAACACCTGCAACACTAGCAGGAACCTCACTTACTAAAAGCGCTAAATCCTTTTTCTTATGCTTTAAACCGCAGTGTAGCCCTGCTGCCTTAAAACCCTTTGGTGAAACAATATTTTTACTTGATAATTTTTTTATACTATTTGTGGATGTCGACATGGTCATTCCATTTCCTCCTTTGATTGAAAAGTCACAGTTGCTAAATAAAGAATGGTACAACATCTAGCCCTGTTGTTTGGGGTAAATCAAATTGAACGTTCATATTCTGGATCGCCTGCCCTGCTGCTCCTTTGACAAGATTATCAATCACGCTAACAATTGTGGCACGGTTTGTACGGCTATCCACCTTCACTAAAATATCGCAATAATTGGAACCTTTTACACGATTGGTTGCTAAGCTATTACTATCTGTCACAATCCGCACAAATGGATGTTTTTCATAGGTTGTCTGTAAACAAGCAACTAGCTGTGCCTCCGTAATACCTGGCAAGACAGGAGCGTAGGTTGTTGCTAAAATACCCCTTGTCATCGGTACTAAATGTGTATTAAATGTAATCGTTGTATCTACATGTGCAAATATCGAAATAGCTTGCTCAATTTCCGGGATATGTTGATGGGTATTCATTTTATAGATCGAGAAGTTCTCATTGGCCTCACTAAAATGCGTTGTTTGTGATGGCTTATTCCCAGCTCCTGAAATACCACTTTTGGCATCAATAACTAAAAAGTTTGGATCAATTAACTGCTCTTTTAGCAATGGTAATAACGACAATAAAACAGCCGTTGGGTAGCAACCAGGATTGGCAATCAGTGTTGCCTGTCGTATAGCTTCTGAATTCCATTCTGTTAAGCCATAAACACTTTGCTGGAGGCTTGTGAATGGTGCAGCTTTTTTGCCATACCATGTTTCATAGCTTGTCGGGTCTTTTAATCGGAAGTCACCAGACAAATCGATCAATTTCGGACCTTTCCCTACTAATGGTGGTAAAAGCTCACTTGTCACCCCAGAAGGTGTACTTGCAAACACGACGTCATATTGTGCCAAAACGTCATGATCAATTTTTTGTAAGGGTGTATCAGCAATTTGCACAAGATGTCCAAACTTAGAAGAAAAAATGACGCCTTCCTCAGAAGATGTAAATAACTCAATCTGCTCTACAGCTGAATGATTATGTAAAAATCGAATAAGTTCCAATCCGCCATATCCTGTTGCTCCAACAATACCTACTTTCAATGCGCTCACCTCTGAAATAAGTTAAAAATAGTATACGTCTGCATAATTATTAAGTCAACTGAATTTTTATTTAATTATAATTTTTATCGTTTTCCGACAGAAGACGCCCACTCCAAGGAATGTGTAAGGTGTAGCCCCATGAGTAAGTGGGAGATGAATGTCGGTTGGCGATAGCCAACATGCCTTCTTGAGGGTATAATATTCTTGAACGATTCTACTGTAGTAGTAGGTGTATAAATAGAACTCGTCTGCTGGCTATCGTTCGCCAATAGCTTTCAAGAGTCGCACGAGATCACTGTAAACCTATGGCACGAAAACCAAGTGGCAAACCGAAAACAAGATTGAAAGACCATACGAATCTCGTATCAATCGTAGGGACTACGAGGGTAGCCTGCTAAAAAACTGGCGGTTACGTTGGTGTTCGCAGGAATCTCCCACTTCAAGCGTGAGCTAAGTGGCGAGTAGTTCAAGAAAAGATACCGCTTACTTCTATACAATTGTAAGTATCAGAAAAAATAGGGCAAGAATCCTTTCGTTCATCGAAGGAATTCTTGCCCCTTTTTATGCATCTATTGTATAAATATCGACGGGTCTTTTAATCTTCCATTGTTGATAAATCACCTGTTGGTAAATTTAATTCCCATGCCTTCAATACACGACGCATAATTTTTCCGCTACGCGTTTTTGGCAGCTTGTCCTTAAATTCAATTTCTCGTGGTGCTGCATGAGCAGATAAGCCCTTCTTTACAAAATCACGTATATCCTCAATTAATGCATCGGAAGGCTCAACACCATCACGCAATGCTACAAAGGCTTTAATAATTTCTCCACGTACTGGGTCAGGCTTACCAATTACGCCTGCTTCAATCACATCTGGATGCTCTAGTAGCTTACTTTCTACCTCAAACGGCCCTACACGCTCACCAGCCGTCATAATAACATCATCCACACGCCCTTGGAACCAGAAGTAGCCATCCTCATCCATATAGGCAGAATCTCCAGATACATACCATTCACCTTTTAAGAAATAGGATTCATAGCGCTCTGGATTGCCCCAAATTTGGCGCATCATCGCAGGCCAGCCTCGTCGAATAGCTAAGTTCCCCATTGTAAATGGAGGTACCTCCTCACCCGTATCATCAACAATCGTTGCATAAATACCAGGGAGTGGTTTTCCCATAGAGCCTGGCTTGATATCCATCGAAGGATAGTTACAAATCATATGAGCGCCTGTTTCTGTCATCCACCATGTATCATGTATACGGTGTCCTAGCTCCTCTACCCCCCAGCGAATGACTTCTGGATTTAATGGCTCACCAACCGATAAAACATGTCGTAGCGATGATAAATCATAATTTTCAAGCAAGCCACTGCCCGCACCCATCAGCATACGGAACGCTGTTGGGGCACTATACCAAACAGTTACACTATAGTCCTCAATAGCTTGATACCATGCCTGTGGTGAGAATCTTCCACCAACAATTAACATTGTCACGCCATTTAACCATGGACCAAAGATGCCGTAAGCAGTTCCCGTTACCCAACCTGGATCGGCTGTACACCAGTAAATATCATCATCACGTAAATCAAGCACCCACTGTGTTGATTGATATTGCTGAATCATCGCATTATGGACATGTAGCACTCCTTTTGGCGCACCTGTGGAACCAGATGTATAATGAAGAATCATTCCATCTTCTCGATCCACCCATTCAATATCAAATTGACTAGAAGCCTCTTCTAAATGCTTCTTAAAATCTAATATTTGCTCTGTTTCCTCTATTCCTTCACCCACTAAAAAAACACGTTCTAATTTTGGTAATTTAGCTAAAGGTACACGGTTAAGTAACTCTGGTGTTGTAACGATTGCTTTTGCTTCACTATCTGCCAGTCGATCATAGACAGCGCCTTCCATAAAAGCCTCAAATAATGGCCCGACAATGACGCCCATTTTTAACGCACCTAATAATGAAAAATAAAGTTCAGGTGAACGTGGCATAAAAATAAATAAACGATCCCCTTTTTGTAGATTCGTAGTTGTTTTAAAGACATTTGCCGCTTTATTTGTTAGCCTTTTCATGTCATTAAAAGAGTATGCCTCTTTACGCTTCCCATCATTAAAATAAAGCGCAACCTTATTTTTGCGATACGTTTCTGTATGACGATCAATTGCCTCATACGCCATATTTACTAAACCTGTTTCGAACCAGCTAAATGCTTTTTCCGTATCAGCCCAATTATGCGTTTTTGCTGTTTCCTCATAATTTGTTAGATGGTGCTGGCCAGCTAAAGCAGCTAACTTCTCTTTCATTTTCATCCCCATGAAAATACCCCTTTCTTTGCATTTACCTTTGACTATACATCGTGAATATGAGCAATCCCCTCTGCTGTTATTCACGATTTTCCATCAAGGAAAAATAATGATGCAACATTTGTTATATAACAGATAAACATAGTAAAAACACTTAAAATATCGTTTATACTACTTTCATCTGTTAAATAACAGAAGCAATATAATACTATTTTACACGAATTCACATAGAATGTCTCAATATTTTTATTTTTCCAAAAATATAGGTATATTTTGCAAAAATAAACGTTTTTCCGCAAGAAATCAGCTATAATGTAATTATTAAACTCAGGTGGTGTAATTATGGAACATAAAAAAACTTTTTTTTCTGTCACAAAGGAAACAAAGCATGGTACTGTGTATGTGGAAGGACCTGTTCCTCCAGAAAAATTAGCGGCATATTCCTTCCATGAAGGCTTAGTTGCCTTTAGACCCCCAAAACAACAGCAGAAAGCCATCATAGACATTGCAGGACTTCCTGAAGGGCGCATTGTTATTATACGCAAAGAGGATACCATCGTTGGCTATGTTACTTACCTTTATCCTGATCCACTTGAACGGTGGGCTGAGGATCGCATCGATAATATGATTGAACTAGGTGCTATCGAAGTGATTCCCGAATATCGTGGCACAGGAGCAGGTAAGGCATTGCTAGCCGTTTCGTTTATGGGGGATGAAATGGAAGATTATCTAGTGATTACTACTGAATATTATTGGCATTGGGATTTAAAGGGAACTGGTTTAAATGTTTGGGATTATCGCAAAATGATGGAGAAGATGATGAGTTCAGCTGGTTTCGAATATTTTGCTACAGATGATCCTGAAATTACATCACACCCAGCAAACTGCCTCATGGCACGCGAAGGAAAACGCGTATCTACTGAAACAATGGAAAGATTTGATAAGCTTCGTTTTAGAAATCGTTTCATGTATTAAAATCAACACAAAGGGGATATGTATAGATGATCGTAGAAGAAATTATGAATGATAATCCTTACACATTGGCTCCTAGCAATACAGTGCTTGAAGCGCTAAAGCTAATGCGTGAAAAAAAAGTTCGTCATTTACCAGTAGTAGATAAGGAGCATCATGTGCTAGGCGTGATTACAGAACGAGATATTAAAGAAGCTTTACCTTCACCACTACAAGATGAACCGAACTCTCCTATTTTTCATGCACACGTAGAGGAAATTATGGTGAAGAACCCACTGATTGCTCATCCGCTTGATTTTGTTGAAGAGGTAGCGCTTACCTTTTATGAATCGAAAGTAGGCTGTTTACCTATTGTCTCTGGAGGAAAACTAGTAGGAATCGTCACAACCACTGATTTACTCTATACATATATAGAGTTAACAGGTGCTACAGAACCTGGCTCCAAAATTGATATCCGTGTATCTGATACGCCAGGAATTTTATTTGAAATCACGAAAATATTTCATCAACACCATGCCAATGTCCAAAGCGTCTTAGTTTATCCTGACTCTGAAAATACACAAAATAAAATTTTAAGCATCCGAGTAAAAACACTCAATCCTTTAGCCATGATTGAAGACCTTCGCAAAGAGGGCTTTGATGTATTATGGCCTAATTTACCAGGTGTTTCATTATAATGAAAAAGGCAGTATTTGTTTATTCACCTGAACAACTCGGATATAAATTTTCAGATACACATCCTTTCAACCATAAACGCTTGACGCTAACAATGGACTTATTAAAAAATAGCAATGCACTCAATGATGTCGATATTGTACCAGCTCGTGTGGCAACAGAAGAGGAGCTGTTGCTGGCACATGATCCAAAATATATTGATATCGTAAAAAGAGCAGGACACGGTGAATTATCAGAAGCCCAAGGTGAAAGCTATGGGATCGGTACAGAAGATACACCTATTTTTCCAAATATGCATGAAGCAGGTGCACAGCTTGTTGGTGGAACATTGACAGCTGTAGATTATGTGATGGAAGGAAAGGCAGAGCATGCCCTCAATCTTGGTGGCGGGTTACACCATGGTTTTCGTGGACGCGCATCGGGCTTTTGTATTTACAATGATAGTACAGTTGCTATCCGTTACTTACAGGAAAAATACAATGCCCGTGTACTCTATGTCGATACAGATGCGCATCATGGAGATGGTGTGCAATGGAGCTTTTATGAAGACCCAAATGTCTGTACATTATCTATCCATGAAACAGGTCGTTACCTTTTCCCAGGAACAGGAAATATTACAGAACGAGGAAATGGTCAAGGCTATGGGACCTCATTTAATTTTCCAATGGATGCTTTTACAGAGGATGAAAGTTTCCTAGACATTTATGAGCAATCCATGCGCGAGATCTTTGAATTTTTCAAGCCAGATGTTGTGTTAACCCAAAATGGAGCTGATGCTCATTACTTTGATCCATTAACACACTTACATGGCACAATGAATATTTATCGTGAAATTCCAAAGCTTGCACACCAATTAGCCCATGAGTATTGTGATGGTAAATGGATTGCTGTTGGCGGTGGGGGCTATGATATTTGGCGAGTAGTGCCCCGTGCTTGGGCTATGCTATGGCTCGAAATGACAAATCAAGCGCTACCAACTGGTCCATTACCACAAGCATGGCTGGATCGTTGGCAGCCTGAAGCACCCGTTCCATTAATTCCAACTTGGGAAGACCCAAAGCCTTTATATGAGGCAATCCCACGAAAAGCTGAAATTGAAGAAAAGAATGCACAAATGTTAGCGAAAGCGCTACATATTATTCGTAATGAAAAACGAGTTTAACCTTAAGCCTCACATTATTTGTGGGGCTTTTTTCATTCGATTGATAGCACTGTCATACCACTCTATCCGTCATTTGAAGATATCCATCCACCCCTTCTCATGCTATCCATTTAGCAACAAAAAACACGTAAATCCGCTATCATCAGATTTACGTGTTGCTATTTCCTTATTTACTTTTAACAGATTGTCGATGCTCAATACGGTGTGGTAAAATTACTGCCTCATCCTCCACAGGCTCCTTGCTCATCAATTTAGTAAGCAGACGCATTGCAACAGCCCCAATATCATAAAGCGGCAGCGCCACACTTGTAAGCTGTGGACGAACCATTCGCGCTAACTTTGAGTTTTCAAAGCTAATAATCTCAATATCGTCTGGTACATTTTTCCCTGCATCCTGTGCCCCATGAATTAAACCAATCGCTAATTCATCACTGCCTGCAAAATAAGCTGTAGGCGCATTATCAAGTGCAGCTAACCTCTCCCAAGCCTCTAAGCCCATATCATAACTAGACTCCTCTGCAGCAATTAAAGCTTCATCGATTGGTAGTGCAGCATCCTGTAATGCCTTCTTATAGGCTGCTAGCTTGAATTTGCCGTTAATTGTATACGAAAGTGGACCTGTTACAAAGCCAATCCGTGTATGACCATTTTGAATCAATAAAGAAACGGCTTCATAGGCTGCTTGGAAATAATCAATATTTACAGTAGCGATTGTTTGAGATTCATCTACCGAGCCTGCAAGTACAATTGGTACGGGGGAATGGTCCATGGTTTGTTGCATTTTTTCCGTTACTTCATCACTCATCATAACAATACCATCTACCTGTTTCCCTAGCATTGTATCGAGTAGCTGTAACTCTTTATCTTCATGTTGATCTGAATTGGCCAAAATAATATTATAACGATACATTGTGGCAATATCCTCTACCCCACGAGCCAGCTCAGCATAAACATTATTTGCAATATCTGGGATAATCACGCCAACTGTTGTTGTTTTCTTACTTGCTAAACCTCGCGCTACTGCGTTTGGACGGTATTCTAATCGTTCAATTACTTCTAATACTT
Organism: Lysinibacillus macroides; assembly: GCF_001281525.1. Lineage (GTDB taxonomy): Bacteria > Bacillota > Bacilli > Bacillales_A > Planococcaceae > Lysinibacillus > Lysinibacillus macroides. The sequence goes on from NZ_LGCI01000010.1 coordinate 989,340, forward strand.
TTTTTCGTGTTGCTGGCTTTACATTTTGATTGCCATTGACTACACGAGAAACCGTTGCCATAGAAACATTTGCTTCTCTTGCAACATCATAAATTGTAACAGTCATCGTACGTGCCTCCCTTTTCCTAATTATAAGATTCATCATCAATAATAAAATGGATGATAAAGAACCGTTGATAGCCCTATCATACGATAATTTTCATATGACTTTCAAGAAGAACTACATAAACCCAAGTATAAATAGTCATATTCTAGCCATTAATTTGTCACGATACAACAAACACCGCCTGCAAAAGTAAGCAAGCGGTGTTTACTATTAATCATTAAGCATGAACTTCATAGTTTTTCATGAATTTTTGTAGTGTTTCATAGAACGCATCAAATGTTGGAATATCCATTTGTTGCTGTGAGTCAGAAAGAGCTACAGATGGATCTGGATGCACTTCTGCCATAACACCGTCAGCGCCAATAGCAATGGCTGCTTTCGCACATGGTAATAATAAGTCACGACGACCTGTTGAATGCGTTACGTCTACCATAACTGGTAAATGTGTTTCTTGTTTTAAAATTGGGACAGCTGAAATATCTAGTGTATTACGTGTGGCTTTTTCATAAGTGCGGATACCACGCTCACATAAAATAATATTTTCATTACCTTTTGACATAATGTATTCTGCTGCATGAATAAATTCATCAATCGTTGCAGCTAAGCCGCGTTTTAATAATACAGGTTTATTTGTAGCTCCTGCTGCTTTTAGTAGTTCAAAGTTTTGCATATTACGTGCACCAATTTGGATCACATCAATATAATCTAATGCTTCCTCTAAATGACTAGGTGTTACAATCTCTGTAATAACAGCTAAACCATATTCCTCTGATACACGTTTTAAGATTTTAAGCCCTTCTAATCCTAGACCTTGGAAGTCATATGGAGAAGTACGTGGTTTATAAGCACCGCCACGAATTAATTTTTCACCTTTTGCTTGAATAGAGGCTGCAACTGCTGCTACTTGCTCATAAGATTCTACCGCACAAGGACCGAATACAAATGATGGCTTACCTTGTCCAATTAATTCACCATTAATGTTAATGATCGTATCTTCAGATTTTTTCTTACGTGATACAAGCAATTCTTTTTTCTTATCTGCTTCAAGTTGCTTTAAAGCTGTTTTAAAGATTTGCTTAAATATATAATCAACCGTCATTTGGTTTAATGGACCATTATTATGTTGCTTAATAAGATCAAGCATATGTCTTTCGCGTAATGGATCATAGCGATTAACACCTTGTTTTTCCTTAATTTTACCGATTTCATCAACTACAGCTGCACGTTCGTTAATTAGACGAAGAATTTCTAAATTTAAGCCGTCTATTTGACTGCGTAAGCTTTCTAAATCTTTTTGGCTCATGCGTTGTTGCTCCTCTCATTATGACAGACACTTTCAGAACTCTGAAATGTATGTTACATTTTTAGATATTAGCAATATTATAATCAATGTTGTGCAGAATGTCACGCATTTTTAATTTAGCGCTTCAACTCGCTAAATTGTTTTCAGGTATCATAAGAAAGGAAGCGATTACATTGAGTTCTAAATTATTTGCACTTGATATTGGTACACGCTCAGTGGTTGGTATTATCCTCCAAGAGGAAAACGACCATTTCCATGTGGAAGATATTTTAGTGAAAGAGCATAAAGAACGTGCCATGGTAGATGGGCAAATACATAATGTCATGTATGTAGCGGAATTAATTAAGGGAATCAAACATGAGCTTGAAGAAAAACACGGTCCTTTAACAAAGGTAAGTGTGGCTGCAGCTGGACGATCTTTAAAAACAGAACAAGCAAGCGTGACCATCAATATACGAAATCGACCAATTTTTACAGAGGAAGATATTAGTCGCTTGGAGCTTCAGGCTGTCCAGCAAGCTCAACAGCAACTATTACAGCAAAAAGAGGATGCAAAAATTAGCCATTATTATTGTGTTGGCTACTCCGTTCTCTATTATCGCTTGGATGGCGAGGAAATTGGTAGCTTGCTTGATCAGCAAGGCGATGAGGCACAAATTGAGGTGATTGCTACCTTCCTGCCACGTGTTGTTGTCGAATCATTGATTGCTGCGTTAAAGCGTGCTGATTTAGAGATGGAGGCATTAACATTAGAGCCTATTGCAGCGATTAATGTGCTCATTCCACCAACGATGCGTCGCTTAAATGTGGCATTGGTCGATATAGGTGCTGGTACATCAGATATTGCCATTACCGATAAAAGTACCGTTGTTGCCTATGGAATGGTGCCAACAGCCGGCGATGAAATTACCGAAGCATTAAGTGATCATTATTTACTAGACTTCCCTGTCGCAGAAAATGCTAAGCGACAACTCCAAACAGAGGAAGATATATTGATCCAAGATATTTTAGGCTTTGATCAGTATTTTCCAAAGGATGAGGTTTTATTAGCCATTGCACCAGCTGTTAAGCAGCTCGCAAAATCCATTGGCGAGGAAATTTTACGTTTAAATAATCAAACAGCACCTAAAGCAGTGATGCTCGTTGGCGGTGGTAGTTTAACACCTAACCTGCCAGCAGAGCTTGGATATATTCTTGATTTACCAGCAAATCGCATAGCTGTTCGTGGCATTGATGCTATTCAGAATCTTACAAAAGAAGAGCATATTAAAACCTCACCAGAGTTAGTGACGCCAATAGGGATTGCAATTGCTGCTAAAAAAATGCCGATTCAGTATATGAGTCTAACCGTCAATAATCAGGTTGTACGTCTTTTTGAATTAAAAGAAATGACCGTGGCAGATGCTTTTCTAGCAGCGAATATTCGAGCAAAGCAATTATATGGAAAACCTGGTCATGGCTTATCCGTCCATGTGAATGGGCAGGATATTTTTATTCCAGGTGGACACGGACAGCCTGCCGAAATATTAGTAAACGGGCAACAAGCCACAACCAAAACACTTATTAAAACGGGAGATGCTATTCAGCTTATTGAAGGGCAAGATGGACAGCCTGCAACGGCTACTGTCCGAGACATTGTTGATCCTGCGGCCATTAAAACCATTACCATCCAAAATACCAAGTATGTGATTGAACCAAAAATTTCGGTGAATCATACCCCTGCATCACTAGATACCGTATTAAAGGATCGTGATATCGTTACATTTGATATCGCTGAAACCATCGAAGATGCCTTTAAAATCACAAATAATTGGCATTTACTCAAGCAATTTGAGTCCTACACGATTCAAGTGAATGGACAACCCTTATATTTGCCAGAATTTTCTTCGCAATTACTGATTAATGGAAAAGCAGCTAAATTAAGCTATGGCGTGCAGGATGGGGATGTGATTAGCTTTCAGCAACAGGCCCTACCAACTGTACAACGAATTGCAGACCAGATGAATCTTTTACTGGAGGATAAAATAACTGTTCATTTCCAAAATGAAGTGTTAGAACTATCAAAAACGGCAAATGAGGCACTTGTCAATGAGGTGGTCGTTTCGCCTCTTTCAACAGTGGCTAATAGATCTTCAATTGTATTTAGAGAAAAGGATCGCAGTCGTTGGATTTATCAGGATGTGTTCCGCTTCTCTAATTGGCAGCTACCTACCAGCTTTAAAGGAAATTTCACGATTTTAAGAAATGGGCAACCCGCTAGCTTTGATATGGAAATTTTCGGTGGAGATAAATTAGAAATTTTATTAGAGCAATCACCAATTATGTAAAAAGGGGCTACGTTACACGAAAATATGTAACGTAGCCCTTTTACAATGCATCACATTATGCACGCACTTCTTCAGTTGCCTCTTCAGCAGCCTGCACTGTTGTTTCTTCGGCCGTTGGTTCCTCATTAGGTGTATAATCCTCTAGTGGTTCTTCACCTTCAAATGAAACGGTCCCATCATCAAAAACAGTTGGTGCTTTCGCTGTTTTTAATGTTTTTACCTTTTCTACTAATTGTGAAGATTGCTCTTGAAGTTGTTTAGAAAGCTGTAATGTTTTATCTTTGGCAGTTGTGGAAAAATCTGCACTCTTATCTTTTAAACTAACAGCTTGTACAGCTACGTCGCTACGTAAATCTTTTCCTGATTTAGGTGCTAATAATAGACCTGCCGCTGCCCCTACGATTCCTCCAACTAATGCGCCAATCACAAAATCTTTCATATTTACACGCTCCTCTTCGTAAATCGATTCCTGCGGATGATAAAGCTGTGGTAATGAACTTTCAAGTTGCTGTTCCTTTACTTCGTTAAAATTTGGCTTGTTAGTTATCATGCAAACAATTCCTCCCCATCTAATGATCAATTTTGTCCAGACATGTTGTTCATCTACTTTTACAGATGCATCTTCAACTTATGTCTAAGACTTTATTTTTATTCGATCAGTATTGTATACTCACCAAATAATTATCAATTTTTACGACCCCATTTTCTTTTCGGCTTTTCTGCCTGCACTGATTCAAATTCATACGCATTCTCAACTACAGCTTCCTGAGCTTGCTCAATGATTTTGCGCTTCTTCCATTTATCAGCAATACCCATTGCCACATTACTCCATTGTACAACCTGTGCAATTTTTTCTTCATTTTGTTCGACACTTTTCGAAACAGAGGATGTAATTTGTTGGACAGAATTATTTAAACCATTAACGGAGTCACCAATACCTTTAACAGCATGAACAACTGAATTTAATTGTTCAGATTTATGTTGTATATCCTCTGCTAAGCTATTTGTTTTTGTTAATAAGGACGTTGTTTCGCGGGTAATGCCTTGCATCTGTCCCTCAATACCTGATAATGTCCCAGCTAAGCTGTTTAAAATAGATTTGAGTGAAAATAATGTCATACCTAAGCTCACACATAAAATTAAAAATCCGATTGCAGCAATAATGGCTGCAATATACAAAATCACTTCCATAAGTTGACCTCCTAGTAAATTCTCTTTACTATTACTTTCCCTAACTTCGACAAAAAAAACAAAATTCCTGCTAAAGTTTTAAAAAAAACAGCTTAACCCATACGGACTAAGCTGTTTCATTGCTTTTTAACACATTTTCAAAAGCATCTTGGAATTTGTGAACATCACCAGCACCCATAAATAAAAATACTGCACCTCTATGTTGTGTTAATATCTCAATTCCCTCAGTGCTGATCACTGCGCTGCCTTCAATAAGTGACGCTAAGTCCTGAATCGAAAGAGCGCCCTGTGTTTCTCTTGCAGAGCCGAAAATATCACATAAATAGGCTGTATCTGCAAGGCTTAAACTATCTGCAAAATCTTGTAAAAAAGCTTGTGTACGTGTAAATGTATGTGGTTGGAAAATAGCGACTAGTTCACGCTCAGGAAATTTTTGTCGTGCCGATTGAATCGTTGCACGAATTTCAGTTGGATGGTGTGCATAATCATCTATTAACACATTATCCCCTATCCGTGTTTCCGTAAAACGTCTTTTTACCCCCTTATACGTGTGTAGACGCTCCTGAATAAGCTCAGGTGAAATGCCTTCATATTCACATAATGTGATCACTGCTAACGTATTTAAAACTGCATGATCTCCAAATAATGGGATAAAGAAAGTGCTATAAAATTCATTACGCACAAAGACATCGAACGTTGTTCCCTGCGTTGTTTTTTCAACATTGCGCGCCTCAAAATCATTTTCAGCACCAAATCCGTAATAAACAACAGGCACTTTTGCCTGAATACGTTGAAGTTGCTCATCATCACCACATGCAATAATCGCTTTCTTCACTTGTAACGCTAATGATTGAAACGCTGAATAAACATCATCTATATTGGCAAAATAATCCGGATGATCAAAATCAATATTTGTCATAACTGCATAGTCAGGATTATATGCTAGGAAATGACGACGGTATTCACATGCTTCCATCACAAAGAAGTCAGCATTTTCATGACCAGCTCCTGTACCATCACCAATTAAATAAGAGGTTGGTTTATAACCACCTACTACATGAGCCATTAAGCCCGTTGTAGAGGTTTTACCATGTGCCCCTGTGATAGCAATCGATGTGTAGTTGCCAATATATTCACCTAAAAATTTATGGTAGCGAATAATCTCTACACCGATTTCACGAGCACGCGTTAATTCAGGATGATCATCGGGAAAAGCATTGCCTGCAATAACCGTCATCCCTTCTCGAATATTATCTGCATCAAATGTGTAAATTGGAATATTACGTTCACGTAACGGCTGCTCCGTGAAGAAATATTTTTCGACATCTGAGCCTTGTACTTGTTCCCCCGCATCAAATAAAATTTGTGCAAGCGGGCTCATACCAGAGCCTTTAATGCCTGTGAAATGAAAAACTGTCATTAATTAAACCCCCCGGGAATTTCAATATCCCATCTATCATCTCTAGTAGGTGTATCGTATTATTACACGACTGTTTAGGTATTAGTACCTTTACAAGTGTTAAAAAATACGTACTATTCAACACATCTTGTCTATTATAGCACTTTTTATGCATAAGAATAAATGTGTAAGTTTTCTAAAAAAATAATTTTCTTATCAATAAGATTATTCAGATGTGATTGACGCCATTCTTATTCAAACATCGTGATTAGATCTTCTTCTGTAATATAACTTTCACGTGGTTTACTGCCCCTCGCCTCTGACACAAAGCCGTGTGATTCTAACATATCAATTAAACGAGCAGCACGATTATACCCAATATGATATTTTCGTTGAATTAATGAGGTAGAGGCGCCACCTTGCTCGTAAACAAATCGGCAGACATCCTCAAATAGATCATCCTGCTCTGCAGACACCTCTGTTTTCTTTAAAAGCTCCTCCTGATCGAAAATATAATCAGGCTCGCCCTGCTCACGAACATGCTCAATAATGGCCTCAATCTCATCATCGGTTACAAATGTTCCCTGTAAACGGACAGGTGCTGACATACCATTGCCTAAATATAACATATCGCCTCGTCCAAGCAACCTTTCTGCTCCCTGCCCATCTAAAATCGTACGGGAATCAATTTGTGAGGAAACAGCAAAAGCAATACGTGTAGGGATATTGGATTTAATCAATCCTGTAATAACGTCCACAGATGGTCTTTGTGTGGCCACAATTAAATGAATACCACAAGCACGAGCCTTTTGCGCAATACGGCAAATGGCCTCCTCTACATCTGCTGGAGACATCATCATTAAATCAGCTAACTCATCAATAACAATTAAAATATATGGTAATTTCAGGCTATGCTCATTATTTTTATCAGCGATTGCATTATAACGGGTAATATCACGTGCACCTGCATGCGCAAATAACTGATAACGACGCTCCATTTCCTCTACTGCCCACTTAAGTGCAGCCGTTGCAGCCTTCACATCTGTGATGACTGGGCTCACTAAATGTGGAATATGATTAAATGGTGCCAGCTCTACCATTTTAGGATCAATTAGCATAAGCTTTAACTCGTGTGGCGCAGCTTTATATAATAAACTAACCAAAATTGAATTGATACAAACAGATTTACCAGAACCTGTCGCACCAGCAATTAAACCATGAGGCATTTTCCGCAAGTCCAGCGTAACAGGTTTTCCTGTTAAATCAAGACCTAAGGCTGCCTCTAACGGTGAATCTGATTCAAGGAAGGCTGCGCTATTTGTCACTTCTGATAAGCGAACAGCTCGTGATACTCGGTTTGGAATCTCAATACCGATGGAACTTTTCCCAGGAATCGGTGCTTGAATACGAATATCCTTTGCTGCTAGGGCAAGCTTTAAATCATCTGCTAGGTTGCGAATTTTACTAACCTTTGTACCATGACTCACTGTTATTTCAAATTGCGTAACAGCAGGTCCCTGCATAATTGATTCAATTTGTGCAGACACTTGGAAATAAGAAAGTGCCTCAACCAATGTATCTCCCTGTTGCTCCATCCACTCTGTATCCTGTGTTTTTTCTTCTGGTGGCTCTAAATATTCATCAGCAGGTTTTTGGTAAACATGTACAGGCTTTGTCGTTTTTTCGACTACTGCTACAGCTCGTGGTTCTTGCTGTTCCACCACCTCCACTTGCACAGGCGCTTCAATAGTAGCAGAAACAACTTCAGTAATAGGCTCTATCATTAACTCAGTCGTTGCTGAAATTTCATCCGCACTTGCTAGCTCCATTTCTGCTTTTTCTAAAGTAGCGACATTGGACATCGTTGTGACAGGAGCCATTGTAATAACCGTTTGATGGTTATCTGGCTGAAGCTTATTTGTATTCGTTTCTTCATGCAATTGCACAGCAGTTATTGAATGGTCTGGTTCTTTATATTGTGGTACATCTAGCTGACTAGCTGCTATGTTCACGCTGTCTTCTGTATCTTTTTCGTCTACAACTGGTTTGACATCCACTACCTTATTAGAAGATGGTTGCTGATTTTCTACGGTATTAGAGGATTGTGCCATTTTCGATTGCTGCTTGATTTTCCACTTTTCTTTATCCGTTTTTAACATGAGTACATTAAAAGGAATTCGACTTTTTTCGTCTCTTTGTGTCATAGCTATAGATTGTTCTGCTGAAAGCTGTTGGTCGTTTTTTTCATTTGTTGCTGGCTGCACTACAGTAACTTCGCCAATATGAATGGTAGAATTTTCAATTTGAACTTGCTCCACAACCATTTCTTTTACATGAATTTCCGATTGATCTGCTGATAGCTTTTGAATAGTTTGCTCTTGCACAATGTCCTCCTGTACAGGCTCTTCAAAGTCCATTGCATAGGCGGTTGTTTGAGGCACGGCTATGTCTGGCTCAGTATGCCCCTGCGGATCATTCACTGCTTCCAACACTTCGTCATCAAAAATAATCGGTTCATTTATAGGTGGCTCCTGCTTCTCAAGTGGTGTAGGCTGTTCCACTACAGCCTGCTGGTTAATGCTAACCGACTCTTTTTCTTCTAGTATATTTGCATTGACCTTATTTGTTGTCGCTTCTTTTAATAACGGATTAGTTTCCTGTCTATCAGATGTCTGAACGTTCACCGCTTGCTTGTCATACTCTTCCTTTCGTTTATCTAATAATTCCTTGATTGGACTTGGTTTTGCAAAGCCGTAGACAGGTGACGGTACATCTGTTGGCACAAATCGTTTACGGTTTTCAGGCAGGCTACTTTTAACGATTTTCTCTGGTTGCTGAAATGTTTCTTTTGGTGTTGATGGTTGAGGTTGGACAGGCTGTTGTTGTGCATCTCGAAAAACAAGGCTTGCCCTTGAGCTCTTTTCCTGCTCCACAGCCTGACTTCTTGGCATAGTTGTTTTTCGACCTGTACGCTTTGATCGATTCGCCAATAACTCCCGAATCCCTGAAACCTCTACATCATAAACACGAGAATCCACAATATGATGGTTTAAATGTTTAGGTAAAGAGAGGTCCTCAATTTGTCCATAATAATCATCTTCTATATAATCAAATGCTTCTTTTTGTGATGGCTGCTGAGACATTACTTCCTCATCATCAATTAATGGGAAACGGAAAGTTTTTTGCTTCGCTACAGGTGGCTCACTTTGTACCTGTTGTTCTTGTTCGTAGTCCTCATAATATTCTTCATAGTCGTATTCATCATCTTCTTTATTTAAAATTTTATTAATTTGTTTTTTAAACCAATTCACTTTATTTCACTCATTTCTCTTACACTTCATTTATAGCATTGTCTATGTATCTTTCTTTCAATAGCACAATGTCTACATCAAAAAGCATACCATAAAAATGTGTGAGAAACTTGCATTTAGTAGATGATTCTAAACAAAAAAAATCGTTATGTTACTGTCATATTCGTAACATAACGATTTAGCATATCTTATCTTAATAGGAGAACAACTAGTGAATTCATGCTCTTAAAAATTGAACCATTTTCTATTTAATAGCTTAGCCATTTTATTTACTTGGCACTTCAAAGGCACTGCCCACTACTGCGTCTTCAGACAACACTAAAATACCTTTTTCAGAAGGGGCATTTGGAATAGCTAATTCACGAGCGGAGCACAGCATACCAAAGGAATCCACCCCACGTAAATTACCCGCTTTAATCAACATTCCTGAAGGCATCACTGCACCAATTTTCGCTACAACTACCTTCTGACCTGCTGCTACATTTGGCGCACCACAAACAATTTGTAACGTTTCATCGCCAATATTTACAGAACAGATACTTAATTTATCAGCATTTGGATGCTTGTCCTTTGTTTCTACATGACCGACCACAAATTTCGGGGAAAAGTCAACATCGAGACGAAGAGCAGCATCATTTTTTTCAATCGCTGCTTCCAACTGGGCTACTAATTCTGGCGTTACATCCACTACACCGTTTGCATCTGTTTGCACATAGCTACTTGCATGAAATAAATTAAAAGCCTTGATTTCTCCCGTTTGTGCCTCTTTTAAAATCGCAAAATCGCCAGCACGTTCTACGATTGTTTTGACGATTGGCTCCGTTGCTAGTTGAACTAATAAAACGTCGCCTACATGCTCTTTGTTGTAAAATACATTCATTGTTTTTCTTGCTCCTTTTTCACTCTGTTTTTTGCTAGGATAAAGATGGGCTCTAATTCCCCGTCTTCATAAATAAATGATAATGACGTAATCGGCACTGTACCGACTGCAAAGAAATGCATAGTCATCTGTGCTAATACATCATACCCTGTTTCATTGCGAATATCACCTATAATTAGCACATCTTGGTGAGGCACAGATAATGTCATATCACCCTCCACCTGTGAGCGCATTTCTTTTAGAAAATTTTCATTTAAGATACGACTTGCATCATAGCCATCATTGACATTGACAAAATAAAATAGATTGCCTGCTACCTCATCTTTTTTATACGTAGTTGGTAGCTGCTTAACGGAAAATCTAGCCATTTCTCGAATTTGCTCCACGGTTAATTGTAATGCTTCAAGCATGGATTCATCAATAAAGCGATATGTTTTTCCTAAATCAAGGGCATAAAAAATACGGGTTTCGGCTGTATGCTCTGTTGTAATAAAGGCATGTCCCTCTTTTGATGCTTGCGGATACGAGGTGGCACGAATTACAGGATAAATTTGTGTTGTTTTCTGAAAACCCTGCTCCATCTCTTGCTCCATTGCATAGAAGGTTTGCTCAATTGTATAGACAACTTCTACAATAGCTGCTTGTTGTTTATCATTATATTTAGCCGCAATTCCTGGTAAAGAAAGCTCCATTCCTTTTCCAAGCTTCTTGTGATTTAAACGTAATTTATCGTGCTTCTTATCAACATGAAATTCGAATTTTTCCGTATTTAGTTGCTTTTTTAATAGCTCTACAAGTTGCTCTGATTTTATTGACTTCACTTTGTTCACATCCTATTTTTGAAATAGCTCCTAACAATAAAATCTATATAGATTTTATTGACGTATCTCACGCATAATATTATCTTGAAATATTTTTAATCAGATTTTATTATATTGATAAGGAGTTTTATCTTTGATCTATTCAATCTCATCCACTTACTTTATCTTAACGGAATGAACAATTTTCGTCATTTCTCGTAAGTTGTCCTCAATATATTTGGCTTGTGAAATCGTTGTCATTTTTATACCACCGCTACTCACAACTAGCTCCATTTCATCCTCATTAGCTGTTTTTAGCACTGCAGTAAAGCCAAAATGATCATCCTTCTCATAAGTTGTTTCTTCAATAATTTTGTCAGCATCATTGTCTTTTAACAGATTATAGTATAACTTACTATCTTTAGCTTCACGATCATTAATAAAAAGAATATAGCTTTCTTTTCCTTTTGAAATAACAATATTATAGTCATCTGAACTATCTTCAACTTTAAATTTTGCAGGTAAGTATAGTTGGATATCATCAATTTGTTCTGTATGTTGTTCTGGCTCTTCAGCAAAAACGGTTTCTGTGATTTGCAGTCCATTTGCAATTTGTTCCTCAATAGATTGACTACAACCAGAAAGCCCCAACAGTAAAAGCATTAGTCCAGCAGCTCTTAGCCATGTATATGACATGTCTCTCTTCCTTTCACTACAAAGTTTTTTCTATTTTAAAAAAATCTTTCATAAGTTGCAACCGCACTACCTTACCACCATCCACTATTTTTGTAAATATGCGAACAAATATTGACCAATTAAAAGTGATACAATATGCTCAAACATTGTTTGTCTACTGACTAAACCTTGCGTAAAAATTCCTACAGCCCCCATACCTTGACGAATATCCTGACGTTTTGTATATTGCTCCATAATGGGCCCTAATTCTCCACCAGCTCTTATTTCCTGGGCAATTTCTTTTGGTAATATAATTTGAGCACCAGCAGCTGTAAACCTCGCTCCATCTGCAACAGTAAGTGCACCCCAGTTGCAAACATACATATCATTCTCTATTTCCATAATACCACCCTCTAAGCCAAATGATAATTGTGCAGCCGTTTGTATCATAGCATTTTGAGCACGATTAATAGCACCCCTTCGAGTTTCTTCATGGCTGAGTGGTTGATCTGCTACTTCTGAGGCAGCTTTTACATAAGTAAAAGTAGCATCCTTAAAATAGTGTCGAGCAATTGCTTCAACTGCTTCTATTTTAGCTTTATTGGTTGTACCAATTGCTATATTCATCTAATCCCCACTTTCTTTCCATAGAAAAAGATGCCCGCTAAAGGCATCCTTCTAACTTCCTATACATTAGCGTGAATCGATGCTAATGTCGAACGATCTGCTTTTTTCACTAATTCAATAATTAATGCTTTCGCAGCTGCGTAATCATCAATATGAATAATTGAGGCAGATGTGTGAATATAACGTGAGCAAATACCAATTACTGCACTCGGTATCCCATCGTTGGCGATATGCACTTTCCCTGCATCTGTGCCACCTGGTGAAATAAAGTATTGGTAAGGAATATGATTTGATTCAGCTGTATCTAAAATAAACTCTCGCATCCCTCGATGTGTAATCATTGTGCGGTCATGAATTCGAAGCAATGTTCCTTTGCCAAGCTGCCCGAATTGATTTTTGTCTCCTGATATATCATTTGCAGGAGAAGCATCTAAGGCAAAGAATAAATCTGGCTTAATCATATTTGCTGATACTTGTGCACCGCGTAAGCCAACCTCCTCCATTACATTTGCACCTACATATAAATGAGAGCGAAGTTGTTCATGTTGTACTTCCTTCATTAATTCAATGGCTAATCCGCAGCCATATCGATTATCCCAAGCTTTTGCCATAATTTTTTTCGGATTTGCCATTGGTGTAAATGGACAAATTGGAATCACCGATTGTCCTGGTCGAACACCAAGAGCGATCGCATCTTCCTTGTTATCAGCGCCGATGTCAATCAGCATATTTTTTATATCCATTGGCTTTGAACGCTCAGCATCTGTTAATAAATGTGGTGGAATAGATGATACAACGCCAGGAATTGCACCATTTTTCGTAAATACTTCTACACGCTGTGCCAGCATGACTTGGTTCCACCAGCCACCTAATGTTTGAAAGCGCAACATCCCATTGTCTGTGATGGATGTCACCATAAATGCAACTTCATCCATATGCCCTGCCACTAACACTTTTGGAGCATCAGCAACTTCACTATATTTAACACCGAAAATACCACCTAAATTATCTTGAATCATTTCATCTGAATATTTCTCTAGCTCGGAACGCATAAATGCGCGTACAGCATGTTCATTTCCAGGCGCACCTGGTAATTCTGTTAATGTTTTAAATAATTGTAATGTTTCCTTATCCATGATGACTATCGCTCCCCACGAAGTAGAATATTCTTTTTTACTTATTGTAACATATTTATTTCTGAATTCGAAATATTGAACTATTTCTTTAAAATCGTGAACGTGCATTCACTCTATAGGCTATGCTAAAATAAAGAATATAGAAAAGGAGGAAAGTAACATGAAATTACGTGATTTTTTAATCGGTGTTGCAACTGGCCTAGCTGCCGCAGTCATTATTAAAGAAGCAAGTGAAAAAGTTTCTCCATTCGTACCCGCAGGACAAGTACTTGAAAACATAAAAAAAGAATTTAAAAGGGATGCACCCATTGATGGCTCTTGGATTTTTATGAAAACTGAGGATTATACAAATGGTATTATGACTATCCCAGTATATCGTGGAGGTATCTCTCGTATGAATGAGGGTGAACTACAAACCTTCGAATTCGCTGCCGATGCACGTTCAGGTGTTGTCGTGGAACTAACAGAAGTATAAAGAACAAATGAAGGGGCTATGCAAAAAGTGAACATCTTTTTGCATAGCCCTCCCTTCATTTATTCAGACAAACCTTTATTATTAAAGTATTTTTTATACTTTCGATAATAATTTAAGTTGTTAAGTGTAAGCTTTGTCCAGCGCTTGGCATTCATATCCTCATTAAAGTATAGGGAATTTGTATACTTGCCTTCACGAATTAATTTCTTCGCCTCTAATTTTAGCTTTTCATTCGATGCATATTTAAACAGCACACCTTTTGGAATAATCATCCATAAGTGCTTGTCCTGTACATATGTTACATCCTGCTCAATATTTAGCATATGGTCATCTGCTACATACTTCATTAAATTATGACCGCTTGCTGTGACATAATAGCTGGAACGACCATTGCGCAAATTAATTTCAAATAGCTTATACTGCTTATCTCGAATATCGTATTTCATATCGAAATTTGCAAAGCCAGTATAGCCGATATCCTCTAAAAAGAAGCGTACCTGGTCCATTAACTCCTTGTCATACGTTGTTACGATAGCTGCATAACTGCCAATGCCTTCAGGCGAATGCTCCTCAAGTATTGGATTACCTAAGCACATTAATTTTACTTTGCCGTCTTTCCCAACATAGGCATTTAACACACGCATATAAGAATCATCCCCAGGGATAAATTCCTGAATAATCATTGTATCCTGATAGGTTGAGCTATAAATCGCTTTTAAAATAGCTGTTTTTTCTGCCTCATCGTGCGCCACAAACACCTTTTTCTTACCCGGGAATTTACATGCCCAATACTCTACAGAATTGGATGCTTTTAAAATAATCGGATAATCAAATGGTGGTGTAAAGTTTTCATAGTTATCGGCTGTTACCGTTGCTGTACCTGGATATTTAAAATTATACTGATCGCACATTTTATAGAAATTTTCTTTCAGTAAAATTTCATCCATTAATGACTCATCAATATACGGGACAGTAAAATGCTCCTGTAGGGCAGGCTTATTTTTAATAATAAGCTTAGCATAATCGTCACCACAAGCTAATAGCAATAGTTTTTTATCTGTATATTTTTTTGCAACCTGTGCAAGGGCAGGGGCAAAAACATCCTGTTCATTTAAACGATCAATTTCTTGAAATTGTAGGATATGGCTATCTTGTGTGGCTGTTAAATGAGAACGACCTAAAACAAGCGGTTTAATGCCGTATGCCTCATAGAATGCACGTGCCATACCGTATGCATTCATATCTGATCCTAGTAAAACAGGTAAAAATGGTTGCTCAGTTGCCATGTTTATTTCAACTCTCTTTTATAGTTTAGTATCGTGTTTAGTGTATCATATTTTTTATCCTGTTCACGAACAAAAAAGCGAGGCATTGACATTTTATCTGTCAAATACCTCGACTTGTATTAAAAAGTAATAACAGGCTGTCTACTGCGCTCTAGTTTGTCCACTATTTCTTTGCCTGTTTCATCCCATTTAATCATACGGTAATACGCATCATGATAGAAAATAAAGCTATAGTTATTCGCCAAAGCTTCTTTCATCAGTCGCTCTTTTGCAAATACACTTGTCATTGGATAATCGTCATAAGCTAATACCCATAATGGATTTTGGTGCGCATGCGTTGGCATAATATCTGCCATATGCAATAATACTTCATCATTTTGCGTTAGCTTGATGACGGCATGTCCCTCACTATGACCACCTGTATGAATCATTTCGATACCAGGCACTACCTCTAATGTATCTTCATAGGTTTCCACTAAATGCTGTACAGGCTCCCAGTTTTCTTTCCAATACGTATTTTTAGAGCGGATATTCGGGTTACGCATTTCATCCCATTCAATTTTCGTGACAAAAATTTTGGCATTCGGGAAAGTGGGTACAAGGACATCCCCTTCCCATTGTGTTAAGCCGCCAGCATGGTCGAAATGTAAATGCGTCATTAAGACAGCATCAATATCCGCTGCTGTTAAGCCTAGCTCCTGTAAGCTAGCTGCCAATGAACCTTCCTCTGTAACACCAAAGTTTCGTAGTTGTTTTTCATTTAATTTGTTAAAGCCTACACCTGTATCAATCAAATAGTTTTTTCCCTCATATTGAATGAGAATTGGTTCTGTTGGTAACTCAATTTGATTTTTTTCATTGACAGGATATTTGCGTGACCATAGTGGCTTTGGTACAACACCAAACATTGCACCACCATCTAGGCACGTCACACCCCCGTTTAGCCATGATAATGACATACTGTGAAACTGTAACTGATCCATCCATACTCCCCCTACAATTTAGTGATAAATTGCGATTCTAGTCGATAAATCGGCTGTCCCTTTGCAGAAAATTTCTGCTCATATTCTGTCATCACATTATCCTCTGGCATGTTAGCATGTAAATCAAGTGAAACATATTTTAGCAACATACCATATTCAGACATACTGATTAATGAATACTCGAACAGACCACGGTTATCCGTTTTAAAATGGATTTCCCCACTATCCACCAAAATCGATTCATATAATTTCAAAAAATCCTCATGCGTTAAACGTCTTTTTGCATGACGTTTTTTTGGCCAAGGATCTGAGAAATTCAGATACACACGTGATACATCATTTTTATCGAAGAATTTATTTAAATCCGCGCCATTTACTTTTAATAAACGTAAATTCGCTGGAGACTTTGCCTCTAAAATTTTCTCTAATGCACAAACAATCACACTATCATAAAGCTCAATACCAATATAGTTAATATGCGGATTTTGCAATGCCATTCCTAATACAAATTGCCCTTTTCCAGTACCCACCTCAATATGGATAGGCTGGTCATTGCCGAAAATAGTCTGCCAATTTCCTTTAAAGTCCTCTGGCTTTGGAATAATCACCTCTGGATGACTATCAATCATTTCCTCCGCCCAAGGCTTATTTCTTAATCTCACTGCTCTTCCTCATTTCTGTCTTGTAAAATTATTGATTTTTTATAGTATAACGTATTCCTCTTTAATTCGCTTAAAATTATTGCGAAATGATAACTCTATTTTGTGCTATAACCTGCCACGCTTGCGGCTTCACTGTACAATGAATAGGCGTATCCTGCTGAACCATCCCAATATAATTACCATCTGTATGGCAATCCACTTGATGTCCCTGTACAACAATATCAAAATATGGTCCTTGTAAAAAGGTAATCTCTTTAAATTTTGTATGCTTTTCAAAAAATACAGTGACAAAGGCAAATAATAATTTTATCGGAGAGATGCCATGCACAATTGTTAGATCGACTAGCCCATCATCGGGTCTAGCAGCAGGGGATATTTTCATCCCTCCCCCAAAGTAAGGCTGATTACTTACTGCCACAAACCATACCTGTTGAAAATGCCATGCTTGTTTATCTGAATGTATTGTTACATCGAAACAGGTGAACTACTCCCACCACTTACCACCCTTGCAAGTCGCTTGAAGTGGGGGCTTCTCGACTTATCGTTGCTTTTACTAGCCAACGAAAACTGACCGAGCTACCCCTCTTGTTCCAAGAGTTTTGGTGCTTATGATCACGCTAATAGGCGTATACCTTCATTTTTGATATTGATTGCTGAATTATAGTCACGATCTGCCACATAGCCGCAGGAACAGCGGTAGGTGCGTTCAGATAGTTTCATTGGTTTTTCTGCACCACAACAAGAACACTTTTTAGTGGAAGGGAACCACTTATCAATTTTCACAAGTTGTTTCCCTTGTTCCTTTAGCTTATACGCGAGGAAAGTAGTGAACATCCCCCAACCGTTGTCGTGAACGCTTTTTCCAAAGCGAAGGGCTTGAGACATTCCTTTCATGTTCAAATCCTCCATCACAACAGCATCAAAATTAGAAGCTAACTCTT
>NZ_LGCI01000010.1:1007507-1112050 GCF_001281525.1 Lysinibacillus macroides
TAATTGGCTTTCTCATTCTCACTACTCACGTAAAATTCAGCCATAGCAAAATCCAGCCCAACGACATTTTCTATTTTTTTAGGCTGTATGTCTTTTTTGTATTCTGTTAGGACAGAAACATAATATTTTCCTGAGTTTGTTCTTGAGATTGTACATGATTTTAGTTTGTAATTCTTAGGAATTTCTCTATGCTGTTTGATTTTCACAAGTTTCAGTTTTGGTAACTTGATATGACCATCTTTCCATTCGATGTTTCCATTGACAAAGTTAGTTGTATAGGATTGTTTTGTTTTACGGTTTTTGAACTTTGGAAATTCAGCATGTCCTTCAAAAAAGTTCTTATAAGCCGTCTGTAAGTTCATTTGTGCATTCGCTAAAGCGAGTGAATCCACTTCTTTTAGGAATGGAAATTCACCTTTATACTTTGCAGGAGTCGGAAACTTTTGCTTTTTAAGTGCTTCTTTATCATTCTTAAACTTTTCATACGTTTCTTTGCGTTCAGCTAACATCTTATTGTAGACAAAGCGAACACAACCAAATGTCTTAGCTAATAAGACGGATTGTTCTTTGTTTGGCAACAAACGAAATTTGAAAGCTTTGTTTTGTTTGGTCATATCAATTCACCTCACTTTTGACCTTGATTTTCAATATATTTTTTGATGGTATCTATTGGGACACCGCCTGTTGGAAGTAGGCAGAAGCTTCTTGACCAAATATACCTCCCACCTACTATTGGTGCTATTCGAACCTTCACATTCCTTCAGGATGGGAGACTTCTTTCGGAAAGCCGTTAAAACGAAATAGCCCTCTTATCACAGCAGCAGCATATGACAGCTTGCCTAGTCCTAATTTATTGAGATACAGCTTAATGCGAGATGTATTGATAGCTTTTGTCACATATGCATCAAACCCTATACCTGTATTATTGACAAAGATTTTATGGTGATGATCGCCAAGTTCAATGAACCCAGCATCTATCTTTGTAGTGACCATAGCTGTTTTTACATAATCTTCGATTTGCCTAGCATTGCGAAAGGTAGGGAAATAACGTGCAAAATCATTACCAGAACCAGCACACACAACACCGATTAAAACGTATTCATTATGTACGATAGCACTTACTGCCTCATGAATTGTGCCATCACCCCCAACAATTACAAGCAGTTTTTTACCCTGATGTTGCTGTGCCCAGTGTTTGACTATTACTTGCCCATGTCCTTCATAGGCTGTAAAAGCTACTTCATAGGCAATTGTTAGCTGTTGTTGGAGCTGTTGCCAAACCTTCTTCCCTCTACCATTACCAGCAGCTTCATTGACAATAAATAAGATTTGCATGCTTAGTCCTCTGCTGAATGGTTCGTTTGCTGCCAAATATCGCGATTAAAGGATGTTGTTTGCACATTATTTAAAATGGTTTGGGCAGCACGAATCTGCATATGTTTCATAGGGGAGGACACTTTTCTTAACTGCTCAATCCATTCTCCATAATTACGACGATCGACAAAACGCACTCCAAACGGTGAGCCAGGATAGTCAAAATAGCCATTACGCGTTAGGATGACCTTGCGGATAGGCATATTAATATGATCTTGTTTAAATAATTGCGTCAGCACCGATTCCATACGTCCTAAATTAATGGTTGGATTCAACACTTTTGCATCCTTTGTGCCTACTTTTTTTAGCCAAAAACGATCACTGCCACCAACATATACAGCTTGATTTTCAGCCTCTAAAACCGTAATACAAATGCATTCAGTCGGTGACATTAGCACTACATCAAGTTCAATCGGTGCTTTTCTTATTTGTAATATCGGGTAATAAAACAATAAGTAGTTATCTGGTAACGTTTGCAATAACATGCGTAGTAAAGAGTCACGCATAAAGCGAGGATCTACATAAGATTTCTCTCGTAATGTTGAGCTCGCCCATTTTATTTGAAAATGGAAAAATTGATCAATAAACATTCGTTTTAGCTCATGAATGGATTGTGGTGCATAGACAATTTTAGGCTCAAATGTTAAGGTTGTTTCTTCTTCAGGAATGGTGTCCTCATCGCTCACAAGTTCAGTTGAGATTTCTAATTGTTCTACATCCTCTACTATTTCTTTTTGCCGTCCAGCAAATATTTTTTTCAAGAAAGAAAACCTTTCCTTTTCTTCAAAAACATCCGTTTCTGCCTCATTGTCGACATGTTGCCATTCGCTAATATCCTCCCCCAATTCCCATTGACGCTTAATGCGCTCCCATTGATTTTTCTTTAGGCGAACAAATTGTGTTGGATATCTTGCTAAATCAATTTGATAGCGTGAAATATAATCTTGTAATTTCACCAATTGTGCCATATAAAGGTCACCCCATTCTTCCTTACCATATCTTTTGTTCTCTTTCTATGACAATTATTGTGTTCGAAAAAGAGGCAGTTGTAGTTATTACATCGACATTTGTACTGCAATGTTCAATATGTAAAATTGTTCTATTACTCTGTTTTTTATTTTACCATTAAAAAGAGAACTATCCATATAGAATAGTTCTTCTTCCAAGATGTGTTTATTTTGTATTTGATGCAAGTGGTAATTTCGCCTCAAAAGCCTGTTGTAATTTACGTGTCCATTCCCCTGGAGCGCCAGCACCGATTTGATGACCATCTATATCGATCACAGGTGTTATTTCAGAAGATACAGATGACACAATCACTTCATCCATTGTTAAAACATCTGCTTTTGTCATTGGTTCTTCAATAACAGGTAAATGAATTTCTTCTGCACATTTTAAAATAACTTGACGTGTAATACCATTTAAGATGAAGTTATTCGCTGGATGTGTATAAAGCTTACCATCTTTAATACCGTATACATTTGCGGATGAACATTCTGTTACGATATCTCCACGATGTAAAATCGCTTCATAGCAACCTTTTTCAGCAGCCTCTTGCTTAGCAAGTACAGCCCCAAGTAAATTTAAAGATTTAATATCACAGCGTAACCAACGAATATCTTCTACAAACGTAGCCTTCACCCCTTTTTCAAAGTTTTCATATGCACGTTCACCAGCTTTTACATTACCCGTTAATACAGCTGGAACACTTGCATCTGGGAAAACATGATTACGGGAATTAGCACCGCGTGTAATTTGGAAATAAACATGTCCTGTGTCTAAATTATTTTTTTCAATGAGGTCATGTAATAATTTATGCAGAACGTCTTTTGTGTAAGGAATAACAAGACGAATTTTTTCGGCGCTCGCATAGAAACGATCAATATGCTCTTGTGCTGTAAACATATGTCCGTTATATACTTTAACGACTTCATAAATGCCATCACCAAATTGATAGCCTCTATCTTCTGGTGATACTGTAATCGATCCTTCTTCAACAATTTGATCATTCCATAATGAATATGCCATAACTCGTTCATCCTTTTCGTCTCTGATTTATTTTTTTCCTGCAAGCTCGGCAATTGCTTCCGCATAGATAGCGGCTGCCTTCACAAGATTTTCCACCACGACAAACTCATCGGCTCGATGTGCAACATCTGGCTCGCCTGGGAATAGCATGCCAAATGCCACACCTTTTTTCATTACACGTGCATACGTGCCACCACCTGTAGACAATAAAGGTGTTGTGGTATCACCTGTTTGACGTCGGTAGATGGCCGCCAATGTTTGAATAAATGGATCATCCTCACTGACGTAATGTGGTTTGGAGTCGTCTTGTATATCTAATGAAAATCCCTTTTCAGCGGCTAATCGCTGGGCAGCTGTTATTTTTTCATCAAATGGATACGTTACAGCGTAGCGCATACTTATTATCAAGCTGCTACCTCGCTGAACATCATAGCTAACAACCCCTGGATTTAATGTTGTTGGACCTGACATTACATCCTCAAATTGTAAATCAAGCTGATGTCCATAATGATCCTGATAAAAAACATCTGCAATAAAATCAACAAATTGCTTACTTGCTTCTGTCGTTAACAGTTGCTGTAAAAATTTCGCAAGATAAACAGCGGCATTGACACCTTTTTCAGGCTCCATTGCATGCGCTGCTTTACCTTTGATAGTTATTATATAGCGAGAGCCCTCTAATAATAAAGAGCCTTCTAGCTGATTTTTGCTTAAAAATGTTCGAAAATTCTGTTCGACTGATGCTGAAACATGTTGAAGCACTGCTTTAGCAAAATCAGGTACCATATTTGGGCGCTTTCCTGCATTAAATAGTAGTAGCTGTTCTTTTGCTGCATCGCCAGTTTGATGTTGAGAGAACACAAGCTCTGCGATGCCTTTTTCAGCATTAATGAGCGGGAAATCCGCATCTGGTGCAAAGCCGATCGTTGGCATTTCCTCTTTTTTAAAATAGTGGTCGACACAGCGGAATCCTGTTTCTTCATCCGTACCAATAATCATACGTACTCTTTTCTCTAATGGAATACCTGCATCCTTCACAAGCTTCATAGCCATCCATGCTGCAATAGTAGGGCCTTTATCATCAATTGCACCACGCGCATATACTTTACCATCTGCAACCGTGCCGCTAAATGGTGGATATGTCCAATC
This sequence comes from Lysinibacillus macroides, assembly GCF_001281525.1. GTDB lineage: Bacteria > Bacillota > Bacilli > Bacillales_A > Planococcaceae > Lysinibacillus > Lysinibacillus macroides. Next base: position 1,012,059 of record NZ_LGCI01000010.1, read on the forward strand.
TGCCTCATCACCAATTGGCACAACATCAACATGGCATAAAATCCCTAACAAATCTTCACCTACACCCATTTCAATATGGCCAGCGTAGTTATCAATATTTTTTGTTGATAGTCCTTCTTTTTGGCCCTTTGCTAATAACCATTCTAGCGCTTGCAGTGGACCATCACCAAAAGGTACTTCAGCAGTAGCCGTTTCCTCATCGAGCACACTATCAATTTGCACAAGCTCCTGTAGCTCCTGTATTAATTCATCTTGTCTGTCTTTTGCAGCTTGTAACCAATCCATATGATGTACCTCCTTCAATGTCATAACATTATTCTACACTTTACAACATAGATGACAACTATCTTGCTAACAACTATTTGCAATCGCTTAGATGAACACTACCATATATAGCATGATTTACCCATACCTCCACAAAATACAGTATAAATTTTATATTTCAATTGTAAATTTCTCTTGCATTCACTAGAAAATCAAGTAGTTTTTCTATATAATAAAGTTATCAGAATAATTGTTCTGATCATCAAATTAGAAAAGGGGATGTCTAAGGCAGCTATTTAAAAAGCCTAAGTGCACTCCGCACATATTGTCGTCCGCTAGTCTTTGCCAAGAGAATTAAGATGAAGGAGTGGTTCATTTATGAAACCAACTACTGATCGAATGCTTAATCGTATTAAAGACGTGTACATGTTTATTTTAGACAAAGGAACCGTGTCTACACAGGATTTAGTCGAAGAGTTTAGTATCACTCCTCGCACCGTTCAAAGAGATTTGAACGTGTTAGCCTTTAACGATTTGGTGATGAGTCCAAGTCGAGGCAGATGGACAACGACGAAGAAAAAAGTAAAATTAACGTCTTAGTTTTATGTTTTGTATGTAAAACATTAAGTAGGGAAAAAGAATGACCTTTCGTCGGGGTCATTCTTTTTTGTCGTTTTGGCAAATCGCTCAATCTCAGGCTTATTTTGCGTTATTTACCCTCTTACGATAATTTTCACTATTTACAGCTACTTTATAATCCGTTAAACTCGAAACATTCTACATCTTGAGAGGGGGAGTTTCGATGAAATTATCAAAATTGTTTCATCCATTAGTCTGGATTATTTTAGGTGGAACGATTTTTACACGGATTGCAAGCTTTATGGCAATGCCCTTTTTGGCAATTTATTTACATAATGAAATCCAAGCCTCTCCATTACAAATAGGGTTGACCATTGGCATAGCACTATTGATCTCTACAGGAGGGGAGTGATTTTATACACAATTAAGCGAGCGTTTTTGTATATAGATTGGTTGACATTTGTACCTTTAAAAATACATTTAATAATTCACATTTTTTATCACTTATCCTTAAAAATTGTTATAATATTCCTTACAAGAGAAAAAAGGAGGAGAGGATTTGTATGATAAAACTACAACCTTTTACTAGAAATGATTATAATGAATTAATCGCCAATATAGACTCAAAAAAAATGTTGCTTCAATGGGCAGGACGTGCCTTCGAACATCCATTAAATACCCAACAGCTCGATAATTACTTAAATAACAATACTAGAATTATATTTAAAGCAGTAAATGATTTAAATTATTCTATTGGACACATTGCACTGCAAGATATCGATTTCCAAAACAGGACTGCTCGGATTGGTAAAGTATTAGTATTTAATAATACCGAAAGAGGAAAAGGGTACGGATTAATGATGATCCAGCGTGTTCTAGAGTTAGCTTTTAAAAAATATGATCTTAATCGAGTAAGCCTAGGGGTTTTTGACTTTAATGAATCTGCTATTCGTTGTTACGAAAAGGCAGGGTTTGTAAAAGAAGGGTTATTAAGGGAAGTATGTAGATATGAAAATGAATTTTGGAACCTATACGAAATGAGTATTTTGAAAAGGGAATGGACAATTCTTAAAGAAAGGCGCAGTGAACAAAAATAGATTCACTCCAATGTCTTATAATTAGTGATTTTCTGCGGATATTCCAGCAAACACAGAATTCGGGCTGAAAAATAAACATTATAAAAAAGCTTGTAGACTCGTCTAACAACGTTTGGTTTGTCTACAAGCTCACTAGAAACGTCTGATTTTACCTTACTAAAAATTTTATATTATTAGTAAGATAATCCGAAAACTCTTTAACTTGATAATTAGTTTTATTTTTGACAATGATATATCCTGCTGTCCTTGACCATGAAGAAGTTAAAAGAGGTATAGTATCTCCCTTATTTACAGTAATGTTGAAATCTATTATCTCATTTTTATACTTGTCTAATATATCAAGATTTCTAATATCCTCCAAAATTCCGGCATTAGGCATAAAAAATTTAATTGCAGTTCCACATATAGCGTATGTTTTTATCGCTGTAGACATATTGCATAGCATTTTAATGTAGTTTTCATATACATTAAAGTCATAGGCATGCTCTATTAATGTTAAGATATCGTCACCGGGGACTCTTCCAGCGCATTCAATTAGCTTAGGTCCTTCTTTCGTCACAATCCATTCAGCATGGAGTATCCCCGTCTGTGCAACTAATATATTTATTAATTTTTCTTGATTTTTAATAATTTCTTGTTCCTGTTGCTTTGTTACTATTCCGGGAACTATATGTCCGCTTTCAATAAAATAAGGAGTACCTGTAACTTCTTTGCTTGTTATATTATGAAATAAAACTTCCCCGTCTTTTATTAAAGTTTCAACACTTACCTCAAAACCATCTTGGAACTCTTCTGCTAAATACGTCCATTTCATATTCCTTTTGGCAGTTATTCTACCTTCATTAGAACCAATCATTTTTTCAAAGGCCTCAGGAATTTCATCTCTAGTTTGAACCTTTATCACACCGACACTTGCTTGCCTGTTAGCTGGTTTAATCACTATAGGTTTATTATCAAAAAAATCTTCGATATCTTTAACACTAGTCACTTTAACAAAGTTTGGTTGTGGTAAAAGATACTCCTCGCAAATTGTTCTAAGCATATATTTATCAGTTAAATAACTTATTGATTTTTCTCCAAGATAATTTAGTGAAAATTTCCGGGCTATTTCCCCTGCTATACCTACTGCGTACTCCACTCCTGGCACTACAGCATCTATATCATACTTTTTAAATACACTATCTATAATTGTTAGGGCTTCATTTGATTGCTGATATGGGGCTAAAATAATTTTCCTTATAAGAGGGGATTCCAATTTTTTTGTCCTTGTTTTAAAAACGTCCTCTTCCTCAATAAGAATTAATTCAAATTTAGTTTCAGATTTCTCTAAACTACTGATAAATCTACCATTAATTCCAATCATCAAAATTGTTTTTTTCATGATATATCTTCACTAATCCCTTCTTTACTATTAGTATAGGACTCTCTTATTTTATAAAGTAAAACTATTATTGAAGAAAAAAAAGCAAACAGGGTAATAACAACCCAGTAATAGTTAGCTTTAGCGACTTGATCAAATAAATATAGTAGCTTTAGTCCAGCAAAAGCTCCTAAACCTTCACCAAATGCAGTTGATAAACCTATCAAACTAAAGTAAGTTGTCCTTAAATTGTTAGTAACATGCTTAGAAACGATTGAACTAACAGTAGGAGTAAAAAATATCTCAGCTATTGAAAAAAATGCGATTGCAATATATAAAAAATATAATCCAATGTCAATTGATGCAAATAAAAATGATATACCAAAAATAAAATAAGCACTTACTAAATAATATTCTTCCTTTTTTGGGAAAAATTTATGAAGCATATTACTTATAGGGATTTGTAGTACTACAACAAGCAAACCGTTTATTAAATATAATAATCCTAAAAGCTCTTCCTGACCATATTTTTTTGACACATAAAAGGGGAAAGTTGTAAATAATTGACCATATAAGAAAGCTCCAAATAAATTAATTATTAAAAACAACATAAATGGTTTATTTTTTAAGGCTGTTTTATAACCACTAAAAAATGTTGTTTTTGAATTATTCTTTTCAGAAACATCAATAGATTTTAAAAAAAGATATATGTGTATACCTGAAACAATATAGAATCCCCCTATTATTGGAAAAATAAAATCTGAATTACCTGAAGTATACAAGTATGTTCCAATAAAAGGACCGATCATAGATGCAATATTAACAAAAACATTAATATTTCCAAAGTATAGAATTCCTTTACCATCCTGATCCCCTATAAATGAAACTGAAGTACTTCCAGCTAAACCTCTAGCTGAAAACCCGAATCCAGAAAGTATTAATAATATTACTATCATAAAAAAAGAATTTACTAATCCTATCAAACTTAAACAGATGCCAGATAACATACATCCAAAGACAATACTTGTTTTAGGATTTATGTTATCTAGTAATGGGCCAACAAAAAACCTTGCACTTTTATAAGCTACAGTAAATATAGAAACCATTAAGGCTGAGTCAGTGACAGAAAACCCTTTTATATTTATTAAATATATGGTCAATATTGGCATAATAGAAAAAAATCCAATATGAGTTGTAAAGTAGTTAAGACAAATATGGAATATTGGTAATGGCATTTTTAAACGGTTGAATATTTTAATTTTGATCACCCATTTTTAATAATTTGCTATATCAAAAGATAATTGATTCAATAATTCTTCAATAGAATGTGACTGCATAAATACGCATATTTTAGCTTTTTTTTCACAAATAAAACATTTCTTTGCTCTTTCAGGATCCCTACTTACCTTCATTCCTTCCCTATTAAATACATCTAAATCCCAATATTTACTTAAGGGGTGGGTATCCTCTAACCCTAAGCACATATTTTTTACATCCTTTGCATTACAATCAACCATTATAAAGCTAGTGGGGCCAACATAACTTTCCGACAAATATAAAATTTTAAACTTGATATCATCACTTAAAAAAAGGCTTCGTATTGAATTTAAAGCTTCACTGAAAAGAAATAAAACCTCAGGTATATTTTTATTTTCTCCCGGAATGTTTAAAGTGATCTGCAAAAGTGTAGAATCAATCTCATTAAGGTAACATTTCCTAATTGACGATAATTCTTCCCTATCTTTTAAAATATCAACTAATTTCATTTAAGATTTCTTGCACCTCTGGAAGTTCTTCATTCCAGAAATATAATGAAGCTGTAATAATAAGTAGATCAGCTGATCCTCCGGGACTGATAGAACATTGTTTAAACTCTTCATTCATTACTTTTATCAATTTTTTACCTTCCTTAGTATAAATACCTCCAGCTTCTAACACTTTTAATGCCCATTTTTTTGCAAAGTGGATTCTATCTACTTCAAATTTTCTATTAAGAATAGTCGTATCATCTAACCTAGAAATCAATGATATTAAAGTTTGTACAAGGGAGAGACGTAAAGATAAGCCATTTATTAAACTTTCTTTTAAAATGGGTAAACTAAAATTGTGGATTATAGCCAGACCATCTATGACCTGGCCCCTAATCCCTGTGAAGCCATATTCTTTATAAGCTTTCAGTCCAGTTGTAAGGTTCTTCCCTTCATATTCTAAGTCCTTCTCTAAATATTTCTTCGATATTATACTTGTTTGGTCACAGATTGAAACTGGGGAAAGTTCTTTTGTATTTTTATAAACAATAGATGCAGCAGCACAAACTAACAATCCCAAAAAGATAGTTCCTTTATGAGTATTGACGCCTTTATTTAATAAAAACATTTCTTTCTCTGCTTGTTTCCCTACTTCACGTAAATGTGGAAATATTTTATCGATTTGGTGATGATTTTTATAGCCTATAACAGCTGCCTGTTTAAAATATTTCTTAAGAAAAATTGAACTATTCAGGAATATTTTAACATCCATATCATTATGACTTCCATTGTCAAATAAATTCACCAGACCAGGTGATGGCCAAACTATGGCTTCTAAAATTGATGAATAACAGAACTTATTGGCCAACCACTCTACAAAAAATTCTTCATTATTTATTATAGTTTTGTCGTACATAAGTGGGCCACTTCTCTTTGTCTAATCCATATTGTTGCAGAAAACTCCAAACACATCTTTCAATTCCTAAACCAATACATCCAGACCAAGTATTTTCACTATTATCTAACTTAAAGTTAAATGTCCTAGAGAAAAAATCCCCATGAGTATCGAATGATGCAATGGAAATAGAATCATCTTTATAAGGAATATCCGCTCTTACTTCGTACTTAATTTTAGAAGGAATATTAAATTTTTGTTTTTGATCATCATTAATAAAAAAGGGGTCATTTGCTAATTCGCAACGTCCAGAAATGCCCATTTTTCTCATCCATTCAATAGTAAGTTCAAGCGATTTGTCTCTACCTTCCACTACAAATTCTGGGCTGCCTATGAATACAAATTCTCTCTGTGTAAAATTAAGAAGCCTTTCAAGCAAATAGGTATTTTTTATTTCATTCCTAAAACAATGTCCTTTTAAATTAAAAATTTTATTTTCATTTAAGATTTCGTCTTCAAGACTAAAATAAACTTTAAAGCAAGGAGCACTTTGTAGTACATATTCTGGCGATTCAAAAAAAACTTCTTCTTGAGGTAAATGCCCTCCCAATGCCTTACTTTCCTCTGTAAACTTCTCAATTGAATCTAAACTAAGATGAGAAGCGAAAAACAAATGTTCCGGAGAATTTGAAAAATATCCTAATTTCTCCATGTAGTATTTAGGAATTAAAGATGAGAAACCTACCTTATTGATTTTATGAGAATCACTCATCTCGGATATAACAAGATCTTGATAACTTTTATCAAAGAAATTAAGAAGACTAACAATCTCCTCGGTATAACCTATATCCCTTCCTTTTAAAATTGTGATCCATTTTTTCTCTAAAAGCTCATTTGATATATTAGAGTTATTGGAATTACTGCAACAACTATTTAGTTTTTGAATTGGTGGTTCATTAACATTTATTAAGTTGACATTATTCTTACTATTTTCTTTTTTAGACAAATCTTCATTCCATTTATTAAGAAAAGAATTCAACTGGTTTTTAATGACTTCTTCGTTTTTATTGAAAACAAAGTAAGCTGTTAACCTTTTCTTTGTTACTGGATCAATGTGAACCTTAACTATATCAACATTGTTCAAAATTGTATGTTTAAACTTTTTCAATTCTAGATCTGAAAGAGGCCTATCTAAAGATTTTTCTAAGGTTTTAAACATTTTTTTAACTCCTTTACTATTCCATATAATTCAAAAGCTACTTCTATCTGGTCTGGATGCATTAATGATCTTCCAGAAAAACCATAACTAATCGATTTTTTACAATCTTCTTCAAAACCTACTTTATTTTTGTAATCCATAAAAGTTGTATCAAAGCTTAAAAGTTCGTAAGCCTTAGCAACGCGGCAAAGGTGTTTTTTAGCATTAATTACTTCTTGCTTAGGATTTTTATAGCCGAGTTTTATAAAATCATTTAATAAATCTTCTCCACCAATTGTTAAAGCATAAATTTTATCACTAGCTTGCACTAAAGCTTCAATATTTTTCAAACCCTCTACACTTTCGATCATTATTTCAAAAAAAGGAAAACTCTTCTGTTCTGGAAAAATAGAGTTTATGAAATCTACAATTAAAAGTATATCCTCTGGCTTATTTACCATAGGTATTCTTATTCTGTTTGGACCATAAGGAATAATAGCTAGTAAGTCATCTTTCCAATGTTTTGTATATACACTATTTATTCGAATTGTAAAGTTTTTGTCTACTTCACCTAAATCTTTTAATGCATTTTTTAATAACACTCTGGCTTCCAGTTTTTTTTCCTCAGGAGTTCCATCTTCAAGGCATATTACCAAGTTCTTAATATTAAAATTTAAAGCATACTCGATGTTTCCGGGTTTATATGCAGGTACATAAAAATTAAGCCTTTCCCAAACTGTTACTTCAGACAAGGAGTTCACCTTCTCGTACAAGATTTTGTTCTTTAATTAATATAGATAAAGCTTCAAAACGACTTCTAATAACCCAACCATTTGCTCCGTTATAAAAGATTTTTATTTTAAGATTCTGTAAATTGAATTCATTAATTATTGGTAGAACTAATTCAATTATTAACACATCTTCAATTTCTGGAACTAAGTTAGTAATCTTAAGCATGCCTTTATTACTATTTAACTCAACGTTAATCATTAAATCACTTGAATCAATAGATCCAACATTCACCATCATAAATATACACCCTTTTATTTCATTATTTGATTTAACGCCTCAAGTAAAAAATAATCTCCCCATATTTGAGATTCTCCGGGTTTAGAAGTTATTCTTAAAGGCGTACTTGCATGTAATAAAATCCCTTGATGACTTTTTTTTGAAGAAAGGTAATCATTTGTAAGCAAAGTATTTAATATTGTTTTTCCTAAATTCAAATATTTTAGATCTTTCTCTACTTTTCCAAATTTGATAAAAGCAGAACATACGGCTGCAGCTGCAGAAGTATCCAAGATATCATCTTTATTTGCAAAAAGATCCCAATTAGGTATTAAATCCCATTTTGTCTGATTTATATATATATTTGTAACTTTATTAATCACTTCAAAGTAGGTATCGTTTTTACAAAAAGAGTATGCTTTTATTAACCCATAAATAGTCCAAGCATGCCCTCTTGACCATACTGTGTCATAATCTAAAGCGTTTTTATTATATATTGTTTGTAAAGTACCGGTTAACTGATCAACTTTGGCATATTCACATGTCCTACCGTCGGGTAATACCAATGTTCTTATACCATGATCAACGACTCTAGTCACTGCCGATATATATTTCGGCTCCGTAAGCGCCAAATACTACACACCTTCTAATAATTGCCGAGTTTTGTGATAATCACATTAACATCAATTGTTAGGAGGTTTTTTATGTCACCAGAGGAACGAAAACAGATGTGGCAAGAACGCATCGATGCCTGTAGATCCAGTGGAGTGCCAAGTGTAAAAGCTTGGTGTAAACAAAATCAAGTAGGTGTCCAAAGTATGTATAGCTGGATGAAACGATTGGATACTGAACCGACTCACGTCGCTTATCCTCTTACACAATGGGTTGCCATCGATTCATCCAATTCGATTGAAGAAACATCTACTTTAACAGTTAAGGTAGGAGATGTTTCAATTGAAATTAAAGAAGGCTTCAATCATGCACTTTTTAATGAAGTGCTTCAGGTTCTTCAGTCACATGTTAAGTAAAACACCCATTGAACGAGTCTATTTAGCGACGGGTTCAACAGATTTGCGAAAGTCGATCGATGGATTGGCAGCGATTGTTCAAATGAGTTTTCAACTGGATCCTTTCTCTTCCAATCTATTTGTCTTCTGTAATCGCAAACGAGATAAGTTAAAGATTCTCCATTGGGATCATAATGGGTTTTGGTTGTATTATCGCCGTCTTGAAAAAGGCATTTTTCAATGGCCAGACGAACAAACATCCAACCCTCAATGCATTAGTCCTCGCCAATTAAATTGGTTGCTTGATGGACTTCCATTAGAACAAAAACAAGCACATCAAAAAATGGATGCAAAATTTATCATTTAAAGAGAGTTGACAATCCATGTCACCTCTCTTTATGGTATTCTATTTTCATGGAAAAAAATACGCATGAACTACAAGATACAATTGAAGAACTCGCAGCAAAAAATGCGGATTTAGAAAAACAAAAAGAAGTCCTAGAGGCAAAAGTAAAATGGTTGGAAGAACAATTCCGACTAAGCCAACAAAAGAAATTCGGGACATCTAGTGAAAAAACAAATCCGGATCAAATCGAACTATCTCTTTTTAATGAAGCTGAAATCACAGCGGATGTAAAAGTGGAAGAACCTACGCTTGAAACGATTACGTATAATCGAAAGAAGTATGTAGGACAACGAGATGCGAAACTTGAAAACTTGCCTACGGAAACGATTCATTATCGTTTATCCGAAGAAGAGCAGGTCTGTTTGTGTTGCGGTGAAACTGTGCATGAAATGAGTACGGAAACGCGACGAGAATTAAGGATTATCCCTGCTCAAGTGAAAGTCGTGGAGCATATTCAACATATTTACAGCTGTCGTAAATGTGAACGTGAAGGAATCGAAACACCGATTGTCACAGCTAAAATGCCTGCGGCAGTTTTTCCAAAAAGTCTCGCTTCGCCTTCTTCAATGGCATATATCATGAATCAAAAATACGTAGAAGGAATGCCATTGTACCGAATTGAAAAACAATTTGAACGACTTGGTGTCTTTCTATCACGCCAAACGATTGCCAACTGGGTAATATATGGTTCAATGAAGTGGCTCTCACCGCTTTACAATCGCTTGCATGAGCTTCTACTTCAACTTGACCGTCTGCACGCAGACGAAACAACAGTTCAAGTTTTAGCAGAACCCGGAAAGGCTGCAAATTCCAAATCCTATATGTGGTTATACCGATCTGGCCGTGACATAACACCGATTGTTTTATACGATTACCAGACTTCGCGCCACAGTAAGCACCCAAAGGCATTTCTTAAGGGGTTTTCGGGATACCTTCATGTCGATGGTTATGCAGGATACCACGATTTGAAGAATGTGGAGTTAGTTGGATGTCTAGCTCACGCACGAAGAAAGTTCGATGAAACGCTCAAATCGTTGCCTGCCAATGTAGATAAATCTACAACTCTAGCGGCTGAAGGACTCCAATACTGTAATCAATTATTTAAAATTGAGAAACAGATAGATGAGGAAATCAAAAATTGTAGCCCAGAACAACGGAAAGAAGAACGTCAAAAACGCAGTCAACCCGTGTTGGATGCTTTTTTAGCATGGCTAAAATCAAAACGCCCTCAAGTTCCACCAAAAAGCAAACTAGGTGAAGCAATTAACTATAGTTTAAACCAATGGCCTAAACTTATTACCTTTATGAAAGATGGGCGTCTTGAAATAGATAATAATAGAGCGGAGCGTTCTATTAAACCATTCGTTATGGGAAGGAAATCGTGGCTGTTTTCCCAATCTATGAGAGGTGCAACTGCCAGTGCCATTATCTATAGCATTGTAGAAACTGCCAAAGAGAACCGGTTAAATCCCATGAGCTACTTAAACTATCTTTTTGAACAATTACCACAAATAGATCTAGATGATCAGGAAGCACTTGATCAGTTCCTTCCGTGGTCAAAAACCATTCCAAAGGAATGCCGTATTCCTGATAAAGTTAAGTAAAGAATACACCAATGCCCACCTGAAAAACTAGGTGGGCATTATTTTACGCTTACCTAGTCACTGCCGATATATATTTCGGCTCCCTTGTTTGGTCGTATGCCCATATCCATAAACCAATGTTCATAAAAGAATCTACTCCGGCATAACTTTCTCCGTTTTCAAGCCAATTACAAATTAAATAATTTCCTTCTTTTAAAGAGGCAAATAAAGAATTTGCTGCTTCAAGTGCCACCTTTTTGTATTCTTCTCGACCTGTAACGTCAAAAGCTAAAGCAAAAGAATAAAGCATTAGATATCCAATGTCTTGGAAATTACCATTTGACTTATATTTCTCAATACTCCAAATATACTTATCTATATATGATAGCAATTTTTTTCCTTTGTAATTCTATAAAGAAGTAACATTTCTCCAATAAAAAAACCATTTGCCCAACTATCTTTAAAAATCCACTTACCCTCTCGGGTGACAAATGGAAATCTTCCAGTTTTTAAAGTATTTTCACTTTCCACTAAAGAAATTAAATTATAAACTTTCTTATTAATTAGTCCGAGACTTTCTTTAATAATAGCTTCATTTTCATTAATTAAATTTAACATAGTTTATCCCCTACACACCGATCGGTTTTTCCCATAAAGATAAGGTCGTGCCTATTCCAAGATCTTTTGCACGTTTATAAATTGTATATGCACTCCCTATATCCTCTACAGACATTCCCATTGGGTTAAAGAAAATAATTTCATCTTCACTTATTCTTCCAGTTTTTTGTTTTAGAACAATCTCGCCTAATTCTGCATGAATATCCTGCTCGGAGATTAATTTCTGTTTATACATCTTATTTAAAACCTTATCTTTCCGATTACATTGTTCCCAGTCATCCACAATAATTTTATCAGCTTTCAGAATAACATCGAATTTCGGATCGTTAAGTGATACGTTTAAGAATAAAGAACCTTTTTTGATCCAGTCCCCTTCTATATATCCTTCTTCCGCTGTTGTAGATGTAATAATAATATCAGCATTTTGTAAAGCATCTTGAGCTGATTTAGCAATTATAATTTTCACTCCAATTTCCTTCTCCAATGTATTAGACCAATGAATCGCCCTTTCTTTATTTAGATCATAAACCTTTATTTCATTAATTTCTGGAATGACATTATGTACAGCCTTCACTTGCATTTTACCGATAATACCGGCACCTATAATGCCAATCTTTCTTGAATTTTCCCTTGCTAAATACTTTGTAGCTACACCTGAAACAGCAGCTGTTCGCATTAGATTTATAAGAGTAGCATCCATAACCGCGACGGGAATCCCTTTTTCTGAATCATTTAAAATAATTACTCCGGATGCTCTTGGGAGATTATACTTTACAGGATTTTGGGAAGCACTTGATATCCACTTTATCCCTGAGATATCGAAATCTCCACCAACATAACTGGGCATAGCAATTATTCTATCTGCAACATGTGTTTGTTCTTTTCTTTTTAAATAAGGTTTAAGGGGTTGAACAAAATCCCCTTTAGCATGAGTACCAAGTATTTTTTCAAGAGTATCAATAAAAATGTTAAAATCTAATCCACCTGCTTTAATTATGTCTTCTTGTGATAGATATAAAAAATCTACTCTATTCATACTACAGTTAACCCCTTCCCCTTCAAAAATATCCCATTTCTTTCTAACCACTCATTTGAAAAAATTGTGTTAAAGTACCGATCTCCTCTATCAGGAGAAATAACTAAAATTTTTTCACTTTTATTAAGCCGTCTTGAAAGTTCTAGAGCAGCATGAACAGCTGAGCCTGTTGATCCCCCCACAAGTAATCCCTCCTCCATAGCTAACCTTCTTGTCATGTAAAAGGCGTTTTCATCATCAACATGCTCAACTTGATCATATAATTCAGGACGAACGTTTTGAGGTACGATAGCAGCCCCTATACCCGTTTGCAGTCTTTTACCTGGTTGCGTTCCAAATGTTACTGAACCAACCGCATCTACAGCTAAAACTTTCAAATCTTTAATTAATTTTTTAAGTCCGAGTGCGCAACCTGTAGCTAAACCAGCTGTTCCTACCGGGGCTACTAGCCAATTTAAATCTCCTTGAAAATCATTGAATATTTCTAAAGCTGTATTTTCCTCATGAGCTTTCGGATTATTATAATTATTATATTGATTAGGCCAAAAACAATTATTAATTTCTTCAGAGAGTCTTTTTGCAGTTTCTATTCTTTTCTTTAAGTAATTGCCTTCAGAGTCTGGTTCATTAACCATATAAACTTCTCCACCATAGGCTTTAATTAAACTTAAATTAACGTGGGAGATTTTAGGATCCACTACTGCAATCATTCGATAGCCTTTTTGCTTTGACATAATCGCCAAACCAATCGCTAAATTACCCGATGAAGACTCAATAATGGTACCCCCTTTTTCTAATTTACCTTCAACTTCAGCATTCTCAATTATTGCTTTAGCTACCCTGTCTTTCATACTTCCTCCGGGATTATACCCTTCTAATTTTAAAAAGATTTGAGCAGAATCTAATCCGGTTATATTTTTTAATTTAACAATCGGCGTACTCCCAATTAGCTCCAGTACATCATAATAAATCAATTATTAACCTCCTAAAAATTATATTTTTATCTAAACTAATTTAAATTGTATATTTTTCTCAATTTTTTTAATAATTTCTTCAACTTCATTTACACTATCTCCTTGAACCATATAAAAACCGATTCGATCCCATGAGCTAGTGATTTCTGATAACTTCTGACCTGGCTCTACTGATATATCATATTTTATAATGTTTGGCAGTTTTTTTAAGAAATCCAACCCTTTGACGTATTTTAGCTCCCCTGACCCAGGGTTAAAAAACCTTATTGCTGCCCAAAATTTAGCATGATGAGTAATATCAGTATCATCTTTTCCAATAAGAATGCTTAAATATGCTTCAAAAAAATTAAAATGGTAAGCTTCGCTAATAAGGTCAGTTATATTGTCGCCTGGAGCTCTTCCTGCACATTCAATCAATTTAGGACCTTCCTTAGTAACAATCCACTCTGAATGCAATATACCGTCAGAAACTTCTAATCCTTTGGCTAAATATTTCTTTAGTTCTATTAATCTCTCTCTAGTTTCTTCGTTTATTGTTGCGGGTACAGTATGACCGAGTTCAACAAAATAATCTGAGCTAGTTGTTATTTTATTGGTTACATTTTGAAAAACAACTTCCCCTTTACGAACGAACGTTTCTACACTAATCTCATAACCTTCTAAAAATTCTTCTATTTGATATTCCCAATTGAAGGAACGGTCTGTAACTAAAACTCCTTTCTCGCTAGCATTTATTGTTTTATTCCAAGTCTCTTTAATCTCGCTAGTTTTTTTTACCTTTACTACACCTACACTAGCCTGTCTATTAGAAGGCTTTAAAACATAAGGAAATTGCATTTTAGCAGATTCTAATTCAGTTAAACTACTAATTTTTTGATACAGAGGTTGAGGAATACCGATTTCTTCTCCCTTTTTCCTTAGTTCAAATTTATTCGTTAAACACTTTGCTGCTGTATCTCCTAATCTAGGTAAATTTAGTTTTTTAGCAATTTCATTGACACAGGATACAGCATATTCCCTTCCTGGCATTACTGCATCAATTTTTATTTTTTTAGATAAATTAACAGCTTCATTCATACAATCCAAAGATTGTTGATATTCCCCCATCCCCATCAATCTAACAACGTAACTAGCTAGATTCGAATCGTTTCTTTCTGATAACTAACCAGTGCACGAAAAACAAGCATGCCAAATAAGCCTCGAAAAAAGCGTTTTTTTTCGCTAGGCAGCTTGTCTAGGCTTCACCGTCGTTTCATACACAACACCTAAAATATCAAAGACCGTCATCTTTTTAGCTCGATGACACTTCCGACCGTTCTTTGAGAGTAGCTGATACAAGCGATGCAAAATTTTTACCAGTTCTTCTGCACCGGCTGCCATCGCTCGGAAGAATAACGGAAAGTAATCTTTAATCATATAAATCGCCTTGTATTCACTCAGCTCCTGCTTTTTCTTTTCGAGCAGGAGCTGTCGCATTTGAAACATCGTCGAAGAACACAGGAGAATGGCAATGAGCTGTCCGTATAAATGGCATTCTAAGCGTTCTCTTTTCATCGTTTTACAGGCATGAATTTCAAAAAAAGACTTCCACGTTTTAAATAAAATTTCAATCTGCCAGCGAAGCGAATACAGGGCATGCACGTCCTTCGTTGGGACTTCTTTAGGTGATGTGTTCGTGATGTAGACGTTCATGCCCATTAAGCGTTTACTTTTCTCCTTCATGACAATGCCCTTCTTCTTTTCACGAATGGCTTGGTTTTTCAAGCGTGTTTGCGTTTGGTCGTCGGTTAAACGATGCATAATGACACGTGCTGGTAGCTTTTGATTTTGCCCAATGTAAGCCTCCTGAATTTCAATTGTTTCACCAGGCGTAAGTTCAGCCATCATTTGTGCCATATCGAGTTGAATATATTCGGTATGCTTTTTCAACGTCCCATTTTTGAACGTTTCTGGCGCAGGGTTCTTGATATAAATCCGTGTATTGAGCTTCAGCCGTGAGATATAGTACGCCTTTTTCTCATGAATGACCTGTAAGTCGCCTAAATCGAAGTAGCCAAGATCGCGCAGGCATACATCGCCGGCCTCGACCGTTTGAAGACAGATGGTTCCGTACGTTTTATCATTGTTTTTTCCTGGTCCAACATGTACGTTCAGAAATTGACCACTGAGTAAGTCGTATTCCAATTGGATTTTTACACCCGCCGTGTTACTACTGCCACCCGATCCTTGATACTCACGAGCGAACGCATCTGGCAGTTGAAACACGGTCGCATCTAAAATACGGATTCGCTTAAACCGAGACATCAAGGTGTCGGGGAGTGATTGGTTGGCACAGAGCTTTTGTGCAAGCAGCGTGCGAAAGACCTCTCTAAGATAAGCGACAGCTGCCTGGTTAAAGCGTTGATTCAAACCTTCTGCACTCATCAATACGCCAGTTGAAGCTTCTAGCCGACTACACAATTGTGTAAGGGATGTACTGCCAATTTCCTGACTCAACCAGACACAAAGGGCAATGAGTTCACTCGCTTGATACTTACTCGCGCGCTTTACAAAGCCAACGCGTTTCGCAATGTCTTTTAGCACGGTTGGAGATAAACACGCACGTAACTCTTGTGCAAAAAGATTCAGTTCATTGGATAGGATTCGATTCATCAAAAACGCCATCCTTTCTTGTAAACTACTGCTGTTAAAGAAAGAATAACGTTTTTTTCATTTTTGGGGTATTGATGTGCTTAGCTTGATGGATATGTGATATTCCCCGAATAAAGTTTTTTTCAAAATAGGAGAACAAAAATCTATATAATTTTTTTCGAACAATTCCCTTTCTTCGATTACATATAAATTAAGATTATACTTTGTTTTTTCAAGTGCTTTTATAATTCTCGGATTAAATCCCACCAGTAAAGCATTTAACATAATAACTCCACTCCTAAACAATCATAAATTCAACATTCTTATTTATATCTTGTACTATTTGTTTTAACTCCTCATGTGTTTTTGCTTTAACAAGAAAATATCCCAGTCTATTCCAGGAATTGGTGATTTCCTTTATTTCATCACCTTCTTTTACATTAAAATTATAACTAACAACGCTAGGATGATTAGCTAAATAGCTTTTCCCTCTTATTTCGATCAATCTTCCTTTTTTTAACTCAAAATAATTAATGGAACTAATGTATGTGTTTTTTCCGGGATTTTCTATTTCCTTATTTAATAAAGATTTTAAATATGCTTCATAAATATTAAATTTATAAGACTCATAAATTAATTCAGGAATCATGTCTCCAGGTGCCCTTCCTGCACATTCTATTAAGTAAGCACCTGACTCGTTAATTTTCCATTCTGAATGCAATAATCCAAAACCAACATCCAAATTTTTAATTAATTCGTTCTTCGATTTAATCAATTGCGAATACTGGCTAAAGGGAATATCTGCTGGTACAATATGACCTGTTTCAGCGAAGTATTTACTATTGCTGTTATGAATTGTCTTTTTTAAAGTTACATTGTGAAAAACAGAATTGTTATCTTTCACAATTGATTCGACAGAAACCTCAATTCCATCAATAAATTCCTCTGCAATATACTCCCATTGTAGTTCTCTCGAATGAACAACAACTTTATTATCTTCAATTGAATTTTTTGATTCTACCCACGCGCTGTGTAAATCTTCCTCTTTGTTAATAAATATCACGCCCATTGATGCTTGCCTATTAGCAGGTTTTAAAACAATAGGAGTACCCGTAAAAAATGTGCATAAATCGTTTAAAGTATTAATTTGTGAAAATTTTGGCTGAAGAATATTTAAATTAGAACAAAGGCGTCGTAAGTTAAGTTTATTAGTGAATCCATCAATCGCTTTAGTCCCACTAGTTTTCAAACCAATACTTTTTGCAAACAAATGTGCAGCGTGAACACTATACTCAGACCCGGGAACAACAGCATCAAATTTTACTGTCTTGTACCAATCATTTAATACATCAATAAATTGGATATTTTGTTGATAATTACCTGTTCTTAATTCAGTTATCATACTATTACTGTACTTTTCAGGATTAGCTTCTACTATTTCATCTTCCTCCAAAACATAAACATTAATTTTCTCAGGATACCCCTTCAGAAAATTCAGAAATGAACGATTGACTGAAATCATTAATAAGTTCAAGATTAAAATCCTCCAAATTAACTCTTTAACAATTTACTAAAACTGCCATATTTAAACTTTAATATAAAAAGTTCAAAAAACATAAGGGTAAATAAACCTGTTTTTTGTGATCAATTTATACATTCATTAAAAAATATGGTTAATTTTTCTTATTTATAAAAAAACACTAGTATTTTACATTTAGTTTATATTATTCTTTAATTTGATAATATAACTAAATTTAGGAGTTGAGTGAATTATGAAATTGCCACAAATAATTGATACAGATATCCATCCTATGCCAAAAAGTGAAGATGAAATAAAATCTTATATTCCAATGCCTTACAGAAGGAGATACACATTTGACAGTTATAAATATTATAGTCAACCGGTTCAAGAATCTCGGTTAGATGTAAAAATATCTGGTAATGATTGGATTGCCTCTAATCCTGATATTGTAATGGAAGAACATATGGACAGATATAATGTAGAATATGGAATTCTTTTACCCCGTGCATTTGTAAGCTCTAATCCGTTTATAGACATGGCAAATAATATTTGTATCGGTTTTAATGACTGGCTTATGGACAAATGGTTAGAAAAAAACAACAAACAAGGTAGATTTAAAGGATCTATCCTAGTGAATCCGCAAGACCCGATCGCAGCTGCTAAGGAAATCGAAAGATGCGCCAATCATCCACACATGGTACAGGTGATGGTAGACTCTGGTTCAAGAGCTCCTTTTGGTCATAGGCAGTTTTATCCGATATATGAAATGTGCGAAAAATATGATTTACCTTTTGCACTTCATCCAGGTACCGATGGCGTTGGGATAAACGATTCTAACACCTTAGGATATCCTGCATCTTTTATTGAGTATCATACGCTACTTTGCACTGGCTATATGTCGCATTTAGTTAGTTTTATTACAGAAGGCGTTTTTGAAAGATTTCCGAGATTAAAAGTTGTGCTAGTTGAAGGCGGAGTTTCCTGGATCCCTCCTGTGTTGTGGCGTTTGGATGCTGAATACAAAGCTCTACGTGAAGAAGTACCATGGATGAAAAAGAGACCTTTTGAATACTTCACTGAAAATGTAAGAGTTACAACACAGCCGTTAGAAGTACCCGACAACAAACAGCATATGTGGACTATGCTTGAAGCTCTTGATGCTCAAAATACTTTAATGTTTTCTAGTGATTATTCCCATTGGGATTTTGACGCTCCTGATTATATAATGCGCTCAATTCCAAAACATTTAATTGATCCTGTTTTCTCCGAAACTGCAAGAAGATTATATAAACTTCCTAACAAAGACTTAAACTTAGAAGGAGAAAAAAGTGAAACCCTACAAAGTTTGTAAAGTAGAAGATTTAAAATCTGGCGAAAGAAAGTTATTGACCATCGAAGGAAGAAACATAGGATTATTTAACGTAAAAGGAAAATATACAGCAATTAAAAATTCATGTCCTCATCAAGGAGCCCCTTTATGCGAAGGCAGAGTAGAGGGCATGACAGTGGTTAAAAAAAACAGAGAACTCGAATATATAAGAGATGGTGAAATTCTGAGATGTCCATGGCACGGTTGGGAATTTGATTTATTAAACGGTAACTCCATTTTTAACCCATTAAAATGCCGAACAAAAGCTTATAAGGTTACCATCGAGAAAGATCCAGTTGAAACTTATCCTGTTACAATTGAAAATGAATATATCTTTGTTCATATATAGGAAAGGTAAAGTGTAAAAAATTAAAAACAACTTTATGTAAAATTTAAAAATATACACCAATTGTACATACATGAGAAACATACAGCAAGCCGCTTGTTTAAAGTTAAATCAAAATTAGTTTCTGATAACTATATTTTGAATCCAGTCTTAGTTAAAGAACTTCCGGATTCAAAATATCTAGTTTTAGATGAGCACACAGAGTAGAAACATTAAAATTTTAGGTTATAAAAATATTTTCATATAGATTTTTAATGATTTGGATATTCCAGGATAACATCCAACTGAACCGAAAGAAATCACTTCATGAAGCCGTCCGATAGGCACCAATGTGACCGCTGATTTTACTTGCAAGCTCGGAACATCACAAAAAAAGACAGAAAATAGCATCGCGTTGTGCAGTTCTTGGATTATGAAGGTAGAAGATTTAGCGTCATCATAAGCCTGATGGGCATGACAGCAGAGGAAATTGCCGATATGCACAAATCACATTGAATAATCGAGTCCTTCTTTCGTTGGATAAAGCAGAATCTGAATGTACCAGTTCTATTCAGCACGACCAAAAACGTGGTGTTCAATCTGCTGTTCGCAGCATTGATCGTATACTTTCTACTCAAATATCTTCATGCGCAAGGACACAAAGGAACATACTGTAAACCCTTGTCATTCGCAGGCTTTCTCTGCCTACTTCTTTATGATGAAGTGCCGATTGAATGGGGTTTAGAAATCAAGGAGTTAGTGGAATGGCTGTAGAGTCTAACAATGGGTAGGCTTTATAATTTTGGTTAATCAACACGCGTGACTATTTGGATTTGCCAATAATTATGTACTCTATATTATAGCAATGATTATTTTTACAATCGGCGAAATCTTCGCCTTTCCAACAATGAATGTGATGATTGATGAAATTGCACCTGATACACAAAAAGCCACTTATCTAGGAGCTGCACAGTTTAGAAATTTAGGAGGCTTTCTTGGTCCTATTATTGGTGGATGGCTATTAACCCATTATACGGATGCGCTGTTTCCGATTATCGCTATCCTTGTACTGTGCAGTTGCTTATTTTATAGAGCAAAAAAGGTTGTCCATTAAAAAAAGCTCCACTTCTATTGGATTAGTCATATAACGATCCGTAGAATGGAGCTTTCTATTATTCTTTGGTGGCAGCGACTTCTGCATAGCTAGAATATTGGTCTTTTCCAGCATGTTTAGATTGATAGAGTGCGTGATCTGCCCGTTTAAAAAGAGTTGTTTCCGTATCTTCACGATGATAAACAGCACCGCCCAAGCTGACCGATAATACAGACCATTGCTTACCTCTATATCGAGCTGCTCGTATTTGTGTTAAAATGGCATTGGCGATTTGCTGCATATGAAGCTCTGTCGTATCATACAGAACAACGGCAAATTCATCTCCTCCAAACCGTACGACAAAGCCATTGTTTTTTACTACCTGCTTTAAAATTCTAGCTGTTTCAATCAGGATCGTATCCCCTTCGACATGGCCAAATTGATCATTGACTTGTTTAAAGTTATCTAAATCTACCAACAATAATCCTGGTGTCTTGTTTTTCTGTTTTCTTATTAATTTATCAAACTTTCTGAGATAAGTTGCTCGATTATAAACACCTGTTAACGGATCAAACGTGGCAAGCTGCATCGTTTTGGATAAAATTTTATTAATCACTAATAGCATGATAAAGGAGGTTAACAAAGCAATCGTCAGTGTAAACCAAAATTGCTGCGTGTTTTTTTGAAGCGCCTCCAATTTTGTAAAATTACCATACTTTACATAGACAATTCTTTTGGAGGACTCCCCTCTTACCGCTTCCGCTTCATAGGGTAAAAAAAGATGTGTTTCGGTAAGACCATGATCCAAGGTCTTTTGATATTCAACAGGCTTCATCTTTTTTAACGCAAGCCCAAAATACTGCTGAAACAGCTCTGATTGATCCTGCACTGTAATTCTTTTAGCCTTAGAATTACTAAAAAATACACCACCTGCATTAATCGTTTGAATATCCATTAAATCGGTGTATTTTCCTATTAAATAATTTGCAGTTTTTTCAAAATTAAAGGTTTGAAAGATGGGATCATCCAATAAATTCATCCCAAGCTCTAGTATATATTTTTTATCGTGCGTGGCGAGATAGCCATACTTTCGGTATTCTCCAGTAGTTGTTGAAATATCGATGCCATCTGTATAAAATTCACCACTAGCACGTCGCTCATCCAATAATGTAGAAAAACGTTGACAGCATTTAGCAAAGCTCAAGCCTAGATCCTTGTAAAATGTTGTGTAAACGACCGTATTCGTTTGATCTAATATGTATATATCCATTCCAATGCTATCTTTTATTTGTTCTAGGTCCCAAGTAGCAATGTTCGGGTTCTCTCGATAGTAGGTGGCTAATTTTCTCAGTTCCTGCTCTAACTTATCTGAGCTATTTTCATCAAAATAAAACTGTGCTGAATCTACCGCTTGCATATCTGTCAAAATATGACTTTCAATTAAGCCTCGATTAATAGCCATTTGTTTTTCTATATCTGCTACTAATATTTGCCTGTTTACATATGAAACAACAGCCACAAGTATAACTGCAAAAGTTATTAAAGATAGTAATAATTTAATACGTAGGTTTTTCATTATCATTGTCCTCTATTTACTTTCGCCATCATTTTTTAGAAACTGGTTTCTTCTATGGCTATACCACCATAACATATTTTATATTATACAGTGACTCTTCATATACTGTATACAAAAAATCCCTCGATGCTAATCAGATAGCATCGAGGAACTGTTACTGTTGACTTTGTAGATGATCTAGCTCTTCTGGCGTTAACGCTCGATATTCACCTAATGCTAGACTGTCATCTAATGTTAGAGATCCCATCGATAGACGCTTTAGGTATGTTACATGCTTGCCAACAGCCTCAAACATGCGCTTAACCTGATGAAACTTTCCTTCCTGTATCGTAAGCTCGATTTCCGATTGCTGGGCAGACCTTAAAATGACGAGCTTGCCTGGCTTTGTTAGATAACCATCATCTAGCTCGACGCCAGCAGCAAATTTCTCAGCGTCCTCTGCTGTTACTACACCATCAATCTGCGCATAATAAACCTTTGGTACATGCTTTTTCGGTGATAATAAATTATGCGCTAATACGCCATCGTTGGTTAATAATAATAAGCCTTCCGTATCTTTATCTAGTCGCCCAACAGGAAAAGGTTGAAAATGCTGGTGTAAAGGCTCTAATAAATCAATCACCGTTTCCTCTCGTAAATCTTCTGTTGCAGAAATAACACCTGGTGGTTTATTCATCATAAAATAAACAAACTCTGTATAAACAACATGCTCTCCATAGACAGCAACAACCTGCTTATCAGGATCTACATGTAATGCTGCATCCTTCACATAATCATCATCTACGGTTACAGCTTTTTGTTTTAACAGCTGCTTTACTTCCTTACGAGAACCATAGCCCATATTTGCTAGTAATTTATCTAAACGCACCGTACCACTCCTATTTAATTCCCAGTTTGCTTGTAATGCGTGTTAATCGTTCACCCAGTAATTTTTGTGCTAGTCCTAAACGCAATGACAGGAAGCCATACACGACTATACCGACACCTGCACAAATAATAGAAACTAATAATGCCGAAAGTTTACTATCAACAGGTCCCATTGTTACTTCCAATAGCTTGTGTACAAGCAACACATTAATAGCCATTGTGATTGTTAAGAGAACAATTAATGCTACGCGGCGCACCACTACGTCGGATCGATAATTCAACGTTTGGCGTAGCACTAATATATTAATTAGTATAGATACACTATAGCCTATAGCTGTTGCAACAATCGCACCATCTGCCTCTAACCAACGGATTAATGGAATATTTAGCGCTAGCTTCACCAAAATTCCTGATAGTAAGCTAAGCACAATCCACTTTTGAAAGTCAATGCCTTGTAGCAAAGCTGCTGTGACTTGGAATAAGGCAAATAAAATTGCCACAGGTGCATAATGCGCTAAAATGGTAGCACCCATTTCACTTTCAGAATACAGCATAAAGTAAATTTCATTGGCTAATAGTGAAATACCTGCTACCGCTGGCAATGTAATAAAAATTAAAATTTGATACGTTTTATCCATTGCATGACGTAATGCTAAATACTCACCTTGCGTAAAGTACTTAGTGATAGTTGGAACAAGTGCCATCGAGAAGCCTGTTGCTAGCATAACAGGAATAATCACAACCTTATGGGTCATAAAGTTGATCATTGATAAATAAGTATCTGTTACCTCTGCTAATCCAATAGACGTCATAGCTCCGTTAAACGTCAGCATATCAACTAATTGGAATAATGGATTGGCTACCCCGACAAATACCATTGGAATCGAATAGGTAATCACTTCTTTATAAATATTGGATATTGGTAGCTGTGTAGAAGTCACACTTTGGCTACGTAATAAGTTAAATTCAGGCTGATATTTTTTCCAGTAATAATAAAGAACACCTAATCCACCGATTGCCCCGATAAATGCAGCAAACACAGCAAAGGAGATGGCTGTCTCTGGTTTTCCTTTAAACACAATAACCACTAGGAACGATCCACCAAGTAACACAACAATTCGCACAATTTGTTCCACCAATTGGGAAACGGCGGTAGGCTCCATTTTGTCGTAACCTTGGAAGAAGCCACGCCATAGACTCATAAATGGTACTACGATTAAGGCAAAGCTAACCCATCGTATTACTGAAGCAATCTGTTCAACTGTAAAGACCTGCTCCTCACTCTTAATAACTAGCCCTGCTATTGGGGTTGCAAGTAGAAAGAGGGCAATAAATGCTGCAAAGCCTGTCGCCATCATAATCAGTATGCCGGATTTCATCAGCTTGCGACCTGATTGATAATCCCCCATTGCATTATATTTGGAAACAAATTTAGAGACGGCTATTGGCGCACCAGAAATGGCGATTGCCAGCATAATCGAGTAGGGAATGTATGCATATTGGTAAAGCGCAATGTTCTTCTCGCCGACAATTGCATAAAACGGAAAAATATAAATTAATCCGAGTACCTTCGATAAAAACATCCCCATTGTTAATATCGCAGTACCTTTCATTAAATTGGACATCATACCCATCCATTCATTGTAAAATCAATATTCTTATCGTAACATTTTTACATCGTTCTGTGATAAGTAAACCAATTGTAATCTTACCATAATTTTAGAAAATGGAACCTATAAATCGTTGAAAAAGTTTACTGCAAAAAAGGGCTTAAAATAATCGGTGAGGATTATGACAATCCCCACCGATTACAGTGCCTCACTATTACATGTCCACAAAGAACTTTTTATACCACACTAAAAATACATAGGCTGTCCAAATATAACGCGCACGGTTTGCCTTCCCTGTATAATGCTCATCTAAATAGCTCACTAATTGTTGTGTTTCGAAGAACTCATTGGCAAAGTCAGTTGTAAACATTTCTTTAACCATACTGTAGTATTTTTCTTCGCGCAACCAGTGACGAATCGGTACCGGGAATCCAAGCTTAGGACGCTTTGCCCATTCCTCTGGTAATTCTTGATGTGCAGCCTGACGTAGTACATATTTTGTATCGATATCATTGACACGGTATCTCGATGGAATATTTTTTGCTAATTCCATCACTTCTTTATCTAAAAATGGTACACGTAGCTCAATAGAATGTGCCATACTCATTTTATCTGCCTTTAATAAAATATCGCCGGGCATCCAAAGATTTAAATCTAAGTATTGCATTTTTGTCACATCGTCATCACCTGGTACTTCATCATAAATACGCTTGGTAATCGATTTAACAGATGGTGCATTTTTATAATCTGGCTTTAACACATGAATAGCGTCTACTTCATCCCATACAACCGCTTCCCCTATAAAACGTTCCTCTACAGTTTGACCACCTTTAACAAGGAAGTTTGTATAAGAGTTTTTCGGTAGCGCCTCTGCCATACTGCTTAGCTTTTTTCGAAGACCAAATGGAAGCTTTTCATATTTTTGCATTTTCCCTGAGTTTTGATACCAAGAATAGCCACCAAAAATTTCATCAGCGCCTTCACCTGATAGCACGACTGTTACATCCTTAGAGGCAAGCTCAGATAAGAAGTAAAGTGGCACAGAGGATGGGTTGGACTGAGGCTCATCCATATGCCATTGAATTGTTGGTAAAGCCTCAAAGCATTCATCTGCTGTAATATATTTACGTTCATTTTGAATATTTAATTCATCTGATAATGCTTTAGCATGATGTGTTTCATTAAACATATCCTCATAGTCTGCAAAGCCAACTGAAAAGGACTTATCAGGACGTAATAAGGATGTAATATAACTTGAATCAATCCCACCTGAGAGGAATGAACCAACCTTTACGTCACTAATTTTATGCGCCTCCACAGATTCTTTAACAGTTGAACGGATATCTGTAATATATTTGTCAATTGGCGCTTCTTGTGCATGGAATTTTTTATCCCAATATTGGACAAGCTGCTTTTGACCATTTTGAATCAGCATATAGTGAGCTGGTGGCAATTTAAAAACGCCTTTAAAGAATGTTTCATCCATTGAAGAATATTGGAATGTTAAATAAGGACGCAATGCCTTTTTATTTAATTCTTTAATAAAGGAAGGGTGCGGTAAAAATGATTTAATTTCCGACCCGAAAATAAATGTGCCGTCTGTTGTATGCTCAGAGTAATACAATGGTTTAATGCCAAAGCCATCACGCGCAATAAACTGTAGATCATTCTTTTTATCCCAAATACAGAAGGCAAACATCCCACGTAGCTTTTTCACAAAATCTACACCATATTCAACATAGCCATAAATAAGAACTTCACTATCTGACTGTGTTTTAAATGTATGACCTTTTTCAATCAGGTCTGCACGCAGCTCCTGAAAGTTAAAAATTTCTCCATTAAAAACAAGCACAATATTGCCGTCTTCACTATATAATGGTTGATTCGCTACCTCTGATAAATCAATAATACTTAATCGACGGAAACCTAATGTTACTTTATCGTCACTATGAATACCACCGCTATCTGGTCCGCGGTGAATAATTGTATTCATCATATTTTCTATTGTTTGATGATGATCAATCACATTTGTTCCATTAATATAACCTATAAATCCGCACATTCTATTTTTCACCTCATAATTTAGTGCATAACCTTTACCATAATAGCACGAAAAGACATTTATTTCATGCTAGCAATCCAATTGTATAACAAATTGTTTGTGTTTCATTGTACTATAAATGTCTCTTTACATTAAGAGAAGAGATAAAGAATTATAAAGTACTTTTCTATTCTTTTCAATGTGAAAGAAGCCCCCTCCTCTATAGACTTCATGTATAATAGGAAAGGTTCCTAATTTACACAGAAAGTGAGTTTCTAACTATGTATGACGTAATTGTAATCGGTGGTGGCCCTTCTGGTTTAATGGCGGCGATTGCTGCTGGCGAGCGTAACAAGAAGGTTTTGCTGCTAGAAAAAGGCGCAAAGCTTGGCAAGAAATTAGCCATTTCTGGCGGTGGGCGCTGTAATGTAACAAATCGTTTGCCTGTTGAAGAAATCGTCAAGCATATCCCTGGCAATGGTCGTTTTCTCTATAGTCCATTTACAGTTTATAATAATGAAGATATTATCGCATTTTTTGAAGGGCTTGGTGTGGCTCTAAAGGAAGAGGATCATGGACGTATGTTCCCTCTATCTAACCGTGCACAAGATGTTGTGGATGCATTAATTCGTCAGCTTCAGCATCTGCATGTCGAGGTTCGTTTGCATACAGCCGTTAGTAAGCTTGTAATGGATGATGAAAAAATTTTAGGTGTGCGGCTTGCAGATGGCTCAGAAATTCGTAGCCAAGCAGTCATCGTGGCTGTTGGCGGGAAAGCTGTACCACAGACAGGCTCAACAGGCGATGGTTACCCTTGGGCAGAACGTGCGGGCCATACCGTAACAACATTATTTCCAACAGAGGTCCCTGTACTCTCGAAGGAGGATTTTATTCAAGCGCGTGAGCTACAAGGGCTAGCATTACGTGATGTCGCTGTTTCTGTTTTGAACAAAAAAGGCAAGGTGCTTGTTACCCATCAAATGGATATGCTGTTTACCCATTTTGGTTTAAGCGGACCTGCTGTTTTACGCTGTAGTCAATTTGTCGTAAAGGAATTAATGAAAACAGGCTATGAGCCCGTGATGATGCGTATTCAAACGCTTGTTGATCATAATGAAGAAACTTGCCTGCAATCCTTAAACAAACTGATAAAGGACGATCCAAAAAAGGCTGTAAAAAATGTGTGGAAAGGTATTGCTCCTGAACGCTGGCTATTATTTTTATGTCAGCGCGCAAAAATTGATGTGCAAATGACGGGTACTGAAGTGTCCCAAGAAAAAATACGTCAATTGGCACGCCTTCTTGTCAACTTTACATTCACCGTTAGCGGTACACAATCTCTCGATAAGGCTTTTGTAACAGGTGGTGGCATCTCTGTCAAAGAAATCGAGCCGAAAACAATGGCTTCTAAGAAAAAGAAAGGCTTGTTCTTCTGTGGTGAAATCCTTGATATTCATGGTTATACAGGCGGCTATAATATCACCTCCGCTCTTGTGACAGGAAGAATTGCAGGTATGCATGCAGCGTTATAATAAATAAGCGTGTCCTAAAAATAATGGACACGCTTTTTTAGCTTTCACCTGACATATAAACTTCTTCAAATGGCTGGATAATAACAAAGCCCTCACCTGAAAAAGCCATTTGAATGGATTCGCCACTACCACGGCCGATAAATGTACGGAAGCTAATATCTGTTTTAAACTCAGGCGTTAAATTACCTGACCATGCAACCGTTGCGTGTGGGTCGGTATATACCGTCTCGCCCGGCTTCACCAATAATGTTAAAGGTTCAAAATGCGTGGTAATCGCTACTTTTCCTGTTCCTTGTAATGTGACATTAAATAACCCACCTGACATAATCCCAGCCATCTTGCGCATTAACCGTATATCCCACTCAATGCTTGGTTCAAATGCCAATAAATCATTGCCGTTGACACAGATGCTTTCCTTATTTAAATCAAAAACGGTGATTTTCTTTCCTTGATCTGCTAAATAAAGTCGACCTTTTCCGCTCGCTTTCATAAGTTGCGTGCCTTCACCTGTTAACGCCTTTTTAAACATTTTGCCAAGCC
This sequence comes from Lysinibacillus macroides, assembly GCF_001281525.1. Classification (GTDB taxonomy): domain Bacteria; phylum Bacillota; class Bacilli; order Bacillales_A; family Planococcaceae; genus Lysinibacillus; species Lysinibacillus macroides. The sequence goes on from NZ_LGCI01000010.1 coordinate 1,040,938, forward strand.
CATGTTCTAGCACACGCTCACGTTCAAATTTAATATCACCTGTATAGGAAATCATCGCGCCCATTTTAGACCATACATCACCATTTAGATTAACCTCTAACACGCGCTCCGTTTCTAGCTCGAAATAATCATTTTCCTGATCATCCTGCTGTGTTTTACGCACAAACTCGTTTAAAGAAAATTTCCCCATTCTAAATCCCTCCCTATTTACCTTATATACGTTGTTTTGTATAAAAAGATTCAATTTTTCATATTCAATGCATGAAATCTCTTTATTTCCCTGAAGACGATTGACAGCAAATCTACACTGTTATATATTAAATAAAGATTGTTATATAACAAAGATTAGCAAAAAAGACTATATAAATGTCCTATGTGAAATGACATCTATATAGTCCCTGAAAGATTTATTGTGTTGTTGAAACATCCCCAACGTTTTGCGACGCTGCTTTTAAAGCGATTTGTTTACGCACATTCGCACGTAGTGTAATGGAGATAATTAATGAAGCAGCAATTAGCCCTGCAAATACATAGAATACAGGAATATAGCTTCCATATGAATTTTTAATCGTGTTGACCAACAGCGGTCCAAAAATACCACCTAATGACCAAGTTGTTAATAAATAACCATGAATCACACCAAGTTGCTTTGTGCCAAATAAATCACTTGCAAACGCAGGTAAGTTTGAGAAGCCACCACCATAGCAACTAACAACTAAGAAAATAAGTGCTTGGAAAAGGATAACGTTTGTCGTATGAGGTAAAACGATAAATGTAATTAACTGTGCTGTAAAGAAAATAACGAAAACATTTGAACGACCAATATAGTCAGATACAGCAGCCCAGATTAAACGGCCACCGCCATTAAATAATCCCATAATTCCTACCATTGCTGCAGCTCCTGCCACTGATAGACCAACAATTTCCTGTGCCATTGGAGAAGCAACAGAGATCATCATAATACCTGCTGTTACATTGACTAAGTGCATCGACCATAGCATCCAAAAATGCTTTGTTTTCACAGCTTCACGTGCTGACATTACAGCTAAATCTTTTTTGACAACCGCTTTGCCACTATCAGCAGCAGTCTTCATAGTTGCTGGCATATAACCAGGCTTAGGCGGTGCGATATAGGAAGCCCCTAAAATCATTAACGTGAAATAACTTGCCCCTAAAATAAAGTATGTAGTAGAAATACCCACTGCCTCCATTAAATTAGCTGCAACGGGTGCTGTGATCAGCGCACCTGAGCCAAATCCAAGTACAGCCATACCTGTAGCTAAACCACGGCGATCTGGGAACCATTTTACAAGTGTCGATACAGGCGCAATATAACCAATCCCCATACCTAATCCACTTAAAACGCCATATGTTAACCAGTACATTACGACAGAATCCATTGCAATCGCTACACCTGCACCAGCTTGTCCTGCTCCAAATAAGACAGCTGCCACCATCGCAGATTTACGTGGTCCCATTTTTTCTACTAAGCTACCAAATAATGCAGCCGCAAAACCTGCTAGCCCCATCATAATGGTAAAGGCAACCGTTACATCGGTTTCACTCCATCCCATCTCTGTAACAATTGGTATCTTATATACACTATATGCATAGGCTCCACCGATTGAAAGGTGAATCGCAATGGCAGATAATGCAATTAACCATCTATTTTTATTCATAAATTCTCATTTCTCCCCTCTTTTGCTACCTGTGAAAATTCTATGAACGTCCATGTAAAACAATTTACCACTAAGAATTATTCAAATGCAAGATATTTTTCTAAAAAATATTATTTCTCCAAAAAGTATTTTATTTTAAAATCACTGTCCTCTATCACCAAAACCTCACAACGCCTAAGTATAACCGTGTTTATCTAAGAAAAATCATAGCATCATTTAGCTAATATTATTTTCCTAATGTATTGTATAAATATCAATTGATTATATTAAAATAATTAAATTTGTGTATATTTTCACATTACATAGCACTTTGCTTATCTTATCTAATTTTAATATCATGTATATTTCCTCTTCATACAAAAATTTCAAATAAGAAATATTAAGAATAAGAGAGAATTTTAATCCACAAATACATCATTTTTATTGAGATAAAATAAAGGCAACCCTCCACAAGAATTCATTTATTCACTTTTTAACGAATTTACAGGAAAATAATTCGAATATATGCTTTGTATATTCGCTCATAACTAATTTTTGTTTTAATCTTTTTATTATTCAAATATATATTTTTAAACCTCTGTCAATGTAAAACTTCCAAATAATAGATACCTATTTTATTAAACGAGTAGTTGTAATTTGAGCGGCAGAAGCCCTCTCCTACTATTGCTACAAGCTTATACTCACCATACAAATTTTAGAAAGCTAAAGAATTACATTGCTGTTCATAGCAGAAAACTGTTATATTACACAATTTAAAATAGTCTTTTCTATGAATATTGTATTACAACAAGTAAATGATTTATGTTAATTTATAATAGAATGAATTTCTTCATTTGTTTTTCTTGTATATCTAATAGAGGTGATAACTTGCTTAAAGGAGTATCCATCGTCCTATGAAAAATATTTCGTTACGATTAAAAATGTTTATTTTTTCATTTATTATTGTTATTTTCTCGATTGCTACAAGTGGAGCGATTATGATTCATAACCTTGCTGTCGCTCTCGAAAAAGAATTTGGTGCACGAGCCATTGCTATTGCAAGAACTGTATCCCAGCTTACAGATGTTCAAAATAATGTGGGGAAGCCTACAGGTTTTGACGTTATTCAACCAATTGCAGAGCGTATTCGCCTAACAACAGATGTCGATTACATTGTGATTATTGATATGAATCGTATTCGCTACTCTCATCCCTCTGAAAAACGACTTGGCACAGTTTTTGAGGGAGGCGATGAAATTGAAGCATTTTCACAACATGAATATATCTCAAAAGCACACGGCGTTTTAGGCTATTCAATAAGAGCCTTTGTCCCTATTATGGATGAAGATGGTACAAAGCAGGTTGGCGTTATTACTGTTGGACTTCTCGTTCCAAAATGGTATGACCTTGTAGATGAATATCAATTGGACATATTAATGTCTCTGTTTTGGGGGCTAGCCATTGGTTTAGGTGGATCTGTCTGGGTAGCTAATCACTTAAAGCGACAAACACTTAACTTGGAGCCATATGAAATAGCTCGTTTAGTGGAAGAACGCTCTGGTATTATTCAAGCCATGGACATTGGTATTTTAGCTACAGACGAACATGCAAATGTCACCTTTATTAATGGACTCGCAAGGCAATATACGCATTTCTTTGGACAGCAAATTTCGAGAAAAGCTTTATTTCAAGGAACTTGGTTGGCAGAAGATATGCTGCAGCAGCATGAGGCCTATCGACCACTTTTAATGTTTGACCAAATGTATTTAGTGCGTACCTTCCCTATACGCATTATGGAACGAAATGCTGGCTATCTTATTATGCTGACAGATCGAAAAGAGGCCAATATGCTAGCCGAGGAATTAACAGGTATCAAAATACTGGTGGATTCATTACGTGCCCAACAGCACGAATATATGAACCGTTTACATAGCATTGCAGGATTAATTCAATTGGAACGAGATGAGGATGCTCTAAGCTTAATTATTGATGAAATAACAGATGAGGAAGAAATTATTCAAAGCTTACATGATAAGATTCAAGACTACTCTATTCAAGGATTATTACTTGGTAAATTTTCACGTGCGAAAGAGCTTGGTGTAGAGTTGAGCATTGATGACAGCTCAATGCTTTTGGATTTTATCAGTGGTTTTTCCAGCGGAGATATGGTAACGATTATTGGTAATTTATTGGACAATGCTATGGAAGCCTGCTTTGACCGTACACATAAGGATGTTCATCTTACATTAATTGGTGATAAGCAGCACCTATTTATTGAAGTACAGGATAGTGGTAAAGGAATTGCTGGCAGCGCACAGCAAATTTTTGATTACGGCTTTAGTACAAAAGGAAAAAGTGGACATGGTATTGGGCTTGCCCTTGTTAAACAAATTGTAGAATCGAACAATGGAATTATTCAAGTAGAATCAACCGTCAATGTTGGAACAATAATTACAATCGAAATAGGGGTGACTGAAGAACAATGAGTAATCTTTCCGTATTTATCGTAGAAGATGATCCAATGGTACTCGAGGTAAATAAAGGTTTTTTAACGAGATTAAATGGTTTTCAGCTTGTAGGTGAATCCGTAAGTGGACATGATGCCTATCACCAAATTATAAAAAAACAGCCAAACCTCATTTTACTAGATATGTTTTTACCAGATATGACAGGGATGGAACTATTTTTAAAGCTTCGTGCAGAGCGTGTGCCCTCTGATATTATTATGATTACTGCCGCAAGAGATGCGCCAACAGTACAAGAAGCACTTCGATTAGGAGCTATCGATTATCTGATTAAGCCATTTCGTTTCGAACGCTTTGAAAAAGCCTTACAACAATATAAAAGCTCTACTAAAAAGCTCCAAAGCTCGCAAACATTCCGTCAAGAGGATATCGATCAATGGCTTGGTATTCAGCACGAATCTTTAGAGCTTCCAAAAGGCTTGAATATACTAACCATGCAACAAATTCTTGATTATTTAACAACACATCAAACAGCCATTACCTCTGAGCAGCTTGCTCAAAATGTAGGGATGGCGAGAGTAACTGTACGAAAATATTTAGATTTTTTAGCAACAAAGGGAACTGTCAAAATTGAATTACAGTATGGAGCAGTGGGCCGTCCAACAAAATATTATTCTATTAAATAGTAAGAATCTGCCTTTTTCTTGGAGATTAAAATCTCTTTTATTTACTATCCCAAAGAAAAAGACAGATTCTTTTTCTATATTTAGGAATATATCTGTTTTGTAACAGTTTATTAAAATAATGAATTGTTATATACCATAAATACCAAAATGTCCATTAAAACCATAATATTGAGTATTTATCGAAATAGGCTACAATCAAAACTGTTCACATCTTAAAGAATTAGGAGTGAATTTATATGTGGATCAATCGTTTAATATATATTTCTGGTAGCGTTCTCATTTTGCTGACAATTTTGTTAGTTTCATGTCAAGAAGACGTTTACCCTACTGATAATGAGCAGTTAAGTCATGAAGAACAAATCGTTATTCGCTTTTCGCATGTAGTTGGTGAAAACACACCTAAAGGCATGGCAGCTTTAAAGTTTGCAGAGCTAGTGAAAGAACGGAGTAATGGTTATATTGAAGTTCAAGTGTTTCCGAATGGTGTTCTTTATAAGGATGGCGAGGAGCTAAACGCGCTATTACGTGGCGATATTCAAATGATTGCCCCTGCTATTTCAAAAATTACAACACTTGTACCTGAATGGTCTGTTATGGATTTACCTTATGCATTTCAAAATGCAGATGAAGTTCATACATATGTTGAGAGTCACGTTGGTCAAACTTTAATGACCAAATTAAATGCCCATAATTTATGGCCAATGGGGGTTTGGGATAGCGGGTTTAAGCAGCTTAGCAATAGCATTCGTCCTATTAAAACTGTGCAAGATTTACAGGGCTTACGTGTCAGAATTATGCCCAGCGATATTTTAGCTGAACAATTCTCTATTGTGGGTGCCTATCCAAAACGTATTGATTTTAATACTGTTTTTCATCAACTACAAAAAGGGAATGTTGATGGTCAGGAAAATACACTTACAAATATTACAAGTAAAAATTTATATTCGCTCCAAGACTATTTAACTATTAGTAACCATGGCTATCTAGGCTACCTATTATTAATGAATCATGAGTTTTGGAACTCGCTACCAAAAGATGTGCAAACACTACTTATTGAGACATTAGAGGAAGTACAAGAATGGGAGTGGCAGCTTGCAGAAGATTTAACGGCAGAGCGCCTAGACGAAATGGAAGCATGTGATTGTATTCAAATTCATCGTTTATCTAATAAGGACATGGAGGAATGGGCATCTACATTTGACCCTGTTTATCGCTATTATGCCGATAACTATGGCAAAAAATATATTGAAGCACTTCCGAAAAATCAATCACAGCACTAACTTGGGTTCAGAAGGGAAACCTTTTAACTATAAACATAACATTTAGGGGGATATGTAATGAAAAAATGGCTTCTTATGACGCTTATGGCTGTACTCGTGCTTGCATTAGCAGCCTGTGGTGGCAGTGACAAAAAAGAAACCTCTGCTCCAGCAGCGGAAGGTGATGGTGGTTATACAAAAGAAAAACCACTTGTGATTAAATTTTCACATGTAACATCGATTGATAGTGTGAAAGGGAAAGCAGCGGATGCATTCGCAAAATTAGTAGATGAAAAAACAGAAGGTAAAGTGAAGGTAGAAGTTTACCCTTCTTCTCAGTTATATGGTGATAACGATGAATTAGATGCACTTGTATCTGGAAATGTTCATATGATTGCTCCTTCTGTAACAAAAATGGTGAAAATCGATCCACGTTGGCAATATGTTGATATGCCGTATCTTTTTGAAAATCAAGAGCATGTTCGTAAGTTCTTTAATTCGGATTTAGCGAAAACAATTTTAGAATCTGATCAATTAGCAGCAAACGATATTAAAGGCTTAGCTTTCTGGGAAAATGGCTTTAAGCATTTCTCAAACAATCAGCGTCCACTTGTCAATGTCGAAGATTTTAAAGGTTTAAAATTCCGTGCACAGGCAGGAAAAGTATTAGAAGCACAATTTAAAGCATTAAATGCTGGCTCTGCAACAATTGCTTTTGGTGAAACATATGCAGCATTACAGCAAGGAACAGTAGATGGCGCAGAAAATCCATTTAATAATTTTGATACGCAAAAATATCAAGAAGTACAAAACTATCTTTCAGTATCTGCCCATGGTCGCCTAGACTACGCGATCTTTGTCAATAAAACATTCTGGGAAGGTATCCCTACTGATTTATTAGCAGCAGTGGAGGAATCCTTAGATGAAGCAACTACATTAGCTTGGGAGTTAGCAACGGAAGAAAATGAAAAATCCTTTGAAAATATTAAAAACTCTGGCATCGAAGTAACAGAGTTAACTGATGCTCAAAAAGAAGCAATTAAGAATCAGCTTGAACCTGTATATGAAGAATTTACTGATGTGATTACAGAAGAATTAATTAATGGTATCCGTGATTTAAAATAACTTTTTATTCTAATTGACGTTTTTTAATAATAAGAATCTGCTATATTTTTACGGATAAGCATCAAAAATAATCAGAATATATAGAAAACTGATTATCTAACTATCCTACAAAATCCCTGCAGATTCTTTTTTATAAATCGCTTACATTCATCTTGTATAAACGGGTGCTAGGATACAGCAAATAAAGCACCCGTTTTAAACTTTAACTAAAGGAGGCAATACAATGAAAGCCTTATATAAGCTCTGGGGTTACTTGGAAGAAATCCTTGCTGGTATTTTTTTCGTAGCAGGTATCGTGCTTATTTTTTACGGTGTCCTTATGCGTTACATATTTAATGAACCACAAGCCTGGGTAGAGGAATTAGCTCGTTATGCAATTATTTGGGGAACATTTTTGGGCTTTGGCTTAGCCTTAAAACATAATCAACATATCCAAGTAGATATTTTATATGACAAATTAAAGCCTTCAATGAAGCGTCTACTAGATTTAGTAGCAACAGGCTTAAGCATTGCTTTTTGTGTTATTTACACTTATTACGGTTTTGTATTAGTCGAAAATCGTTATACATCAGGCATGGTATCACTTGATATTGGCATACCAATGTGGATTGTCTATTTAGTATTACCGCTTTCAGGTATTTTATTTTTACTAAGGTTCGTAGAAAGATTAGTGAATATTCTACGGGGAAAGGATGAAGAATATGCTAATCCTCTTACTTAGTTTCTTTTTATTACTATTTTTACGAGTACCTGTCGCGATTAGCTTAGCACTGTCAACAATTTTGGTATTCTTCCAAATTGATTTTAATATGAATATGATTCCACAGCGCGTTTTCACTGCCCTTGACTCCTTCCCAATGATGGCGATTCCAGGCTTTGTTCTTGCTGGGGTATTAATGGCACGTGGTGGTATTTCAAAATATCTGATCGAGGCTTTACGTGCATGGATTGGACATCTTCCAGGCGGGCTTGCAGTTGTAACCATTGTTGCCTGTGCTATTTTCGCAGCGATTTCAGGTTCTTCACCTGCTACAGCCGCGGCAATTGGCTCTATTATGATTCCTGCCATGATTTCAGCAGGCTATAAAAAACGTTACTCGATGGGGCTGGTAGCTGCTGGTGGTACATTAGGTATTTTAATTCCACCAAGTGTTCCATTAATCATTTATGGGATTACCTCAGAGCAATCTATTGGTGAATTATTTATGGCTGGTATTATTCCTGGCCTAGGTTTAACAGGTATTTTAATCGTTGCTGCCATTGTTTATGCAAAACGTAATGGCTTTAAAGGCGATGAGCCAGCTTCTTGGGGAGAGCGTGGTCGTAAATCCTTAAAAGCGATTTGGGGCGCATTTTTACCATTCCTAATTTTAGGAACGATTTATTCAGGAGTTGTAACACCAACAGAATCAGCAGTGATTGCCGTGTTCTATGGTCTTATTGTATCATTATTTATCTATCGTGAAATGAAGCTAAAGGATTTCCGCGAGGTTTTAGTAGAATCCATTAATATTACAGCGATGATTTTCTTAATTATTGGTGCGGCTTCATTATTCGGCTTATATTTAACAAATGCACAAGTGCCACAGCAAGTTGGTGCGTGGATTGCTGAAAGTGATTTGAACAAATGGATCTTTATGATTATCGTTAATATTTTATTCTTTGTGATGGGTATGTTCCTAGAGGCCGTTTCGATTATTTTAATCACTTTGCCAATTCTTTTACCAATTCTTGCACACTTTGATATTAATCTATTACATTTTGCAATTATCATGACGATTAATATGGAGTTAGGTATGATTACGCCACCAGTAGGACTAAATCTCTTTGTTGTAAGTGGTATTGCTAAGGAGAAGCTTGGTGAGGTTGTAAAAGGCGTTATTCCATTCATTATTTTAATGATTATCTTTTTAGCCCTAGTTGTGTTAATCCCACAATTATCACTATGGTTACCAGAGCAAATGAAGTAAGAGGTGTTTCTTATGGGAAATTTCGCAAAAGGGTATTCCATGAAAGACCGACAATTTTGGGTAATTGTTATGAGCTTAGGTGGAGCTTCGGTGTTTGTCTTTGCAGCAATGTACTCGGTACAGCCCCTGCTTCCCTTTTTTACAGAGCAATTTCAAATTTCTGTTTCCTATGCAAGTCTATCCATGTCTATGACGACGCTTTCTATCATTATTGGATTAATGGTTTTAGGGTTTTTATCTGATCGTTATGGACGTTTACCATTTGTTCGATTTTCCATTCTTTTAACGATTATTCCTTTTCTTTTAATGCCATTAACAGATTCATTTGCGGTTATTATTTTTTTACGTTTTATTCAAGGCTTTGCTATTGCAGGCGTTCCCGCAGCAGCACTTGCCTATATTAGTGAAGAAATCCACCCACAATCAATGGGGCTTGCGACAGCGCTTTATATTTCCTGTAATGCGCTAGGTGGAACAATTGGGCGTTTGATGATGGGCTATCTAACAGAAAATAAATCTTGGGAGATAGCCTTTCTCTGTTTAGCCTTTTTTGGTAGTATCATTTTTATTCTTGTTTGGTTAACACTTCCTAAATCAAGAAACTTTACAATCCATCGTCGTTTTATCCGAGAAGATTTATATGGATTTTGGCTGCATTTAAAAAATCCCTACTTATTACTTCTTTTTGGCTTCGGCATTATTTTGCAATTATCATTTACAGGTATGTGGTCGTTTATTCCCTACTATTTAGTAGAACCACCATTTTTACTATCCTTAAAAATGATTTCCTTTATTTTTTTAGCCTATGGCTTAGGTATTATTGGCTCTCCGATTGCCAATGCCCTTGCCAATAAAGTAGGTATTGCTAAAATTAGAACAATCGGTGTGCTTTTATTAGTAGGTGGTATCTTATGTACAGTAAGCACCTCCCTTGCGCTCATTGTTGTTGGGCTTTGTATTGCCTGTTTAGGTTTTTTCACAACACATTCCCTAACATCTGCAACTGTAAGTCGAACAGCCAGCCACCAAAAGGGACTTGCCTCAAGCTTATACCTTGTTTCGTATTATATTGGTGTTGCTGCTGGAAGCACCCTACTTAGTCCAATATGGCTACATTTTAAATGGCACGGTATCGTCATCATTACAGTTCTGCTGCCTATTATTTATCTATTCTTTTTAAATTACACCTTACACAAAAAGATGCCCTAAAGTTATTTTAAGGCATCTTTTATTTATTAAATGTACATCAGAAGCAGAATGAGCGCAGGGATAGCTATTATAACCCAAGCAATTGATAAGTAATGTCTTTTTTCCTCTCTACCATAGTGATAATCTATAAAAATAGAGCTAGTCACAGTAATGATAAGGTAGCTACCAATTACTGCTGTATAGAGAAACCAATTGGTTAGTAGCATCATTATTGGTATGACTGTATTACAAATCTTAATTATTCGTGTAGCGCGTTGATGTGCGGTATTCGCATAGCCCTTTGGTATATTAAATTTTTTCCTTACCAATTTTTCAATTAACCATGTGCCCAACAGCAAAACAATAAGAAATGTAAAGAGATTGCCCATCGTGAATTCCTTTTTATTTTCATCAATATGGACTAAAAATGTAGCTATCATCTCTGGATCATTGACAAGATAGACGGATTGATGTGTGTAATCCTTTAGCAGTAATTGTTGATCGTTAACCATAATTTTTAACTTGACAGCCTGCCCACTCTCAAAGGCTACCCATATATCCATCGTATTAAAGCCAAATAAATCATACTCCTGTACCTGTGTGGCAGTAGCCTGTTGTAATAATTGCTGTAATACCTCCGTATCTGCGGTAGTTTTAAAAATATCCTGCCCTATTACCCAACCTGGTCTGCCAGCTTGAAATGATGTTTCTTTTCCATTTTGAGCTACTGTATACATTGTAATCTCGTGTTGCTGTGCCAATTCAATAACGGAAGCCTGTTGACCATTATCGGTCTGCTTAAACGGCTCTGTTATGATTAACAAGAAGAACAGCACAATTGCCCCAGCCATAATAATTGGATATTGCCAATTCTTTGTTGATTGCTTGTTTTGTCGAGCCTGCTCCAAAATATCCTTTTGTAAAGCTTTTGAAAATCTTGGTGCTTCGCCAAGCTCCTTATCTAACTTATTTTTAAAAGCTGTCATCCTCTAACACCTCCCATTCATGCTCATCTAGTAGCTCATATAGCATTTTTCTTGCTCGATGCAATCTTGTTTTCACCGTACTTTCTGTGCTTCTAAGAATATCTGCAATTTCTCGAATTTTTAATTCCTGATAATAATAAAGAATGACCACTTCCCTGTATAAAATAGGAATCTGAAATAATACGTTTGTCAATGTTTTACGCTCATCTATTTCCACTAACGCTTTCTCTGGTGTGCGTTTACTTACACCAATATGGAATTTTTCCAATAAGAGATGTCGTTTATTTTTCCAGCTTCGAAGATAATCATGACTTTTATGTACAGTAATTTTCACTAAGTATGTTTTTAAGGATGCTCTTTGCTCAAAACGTTCTTGCTGATGATAATAGGCAAGAAATACATCCTGCACAATTTCCTCAGCCATCGCCCAATCCCTTACATATAGATAGGCAACACGCAAACAATATTCCCCATGTTCCTCCATAACGGCTGCTAAATGCTCACTCACCCAAACACCTCCTGTTCACTCTATAGTCGTAGTTACTTAATAGCTGGTTTCATAAAAACAAAAAATAATTACTTTTAGTACAGTAAGTTTATTGAAATCAACAAACATAATATCGCAAAAGCTTCACACACTAAAAAAAGTTTCTATACGGTGAGCATATTTTTCCCTTATCTCTTGAAGTACAAGTAAAAAAACTGGTATAGTGAGATTGTTTGTCTGACGTCTGACTAATAAAATACTCTAACTATTCAATAATTGAAATTGGCGTATGTTATGAGTGATAGTTATGAATTCGAGCACTCACAATTATTATCTATACTGATGGAGGAACTTATGAGGTACTTAATATCCTTTTGTGGATTACTATTTGTTTTTGCTTTAGCGCTGTTAGTAAGTAAAAACAAAAAAGAAATAAAATATAAAAATATTTTGCTGATGTTAGTGATTCAATTTCTCTTGGCAGCTCTACTTCTTAATACAACAATTGGCTATGTGCTAATTAAAGCCATTACAAATGTCTTTGACCATTTATTATCATACGCAAATGCGGGTATTTCATTTGTTTTTGGAGGGTTAACGAATGAAGGAGAGTCTCCTTTCTTTCTCACTGTATTATTACCGATTGTCTTTATATCTGCCTTAATTGGCATTTTGCAGCATTTTAAAATTCTGCCGTTCTTTATGACATGGGTTGGCTTCTTACTAAGTAAGATTAATGGCATGGGGAAATTGGAGTCCTACAATGCTGTTGCCTCTGCAATGGTCGGTCAGTCTGAAGTTTTTATTACAGTGAAAAAGCAATTAGATAAGCTTAGCCCACAGCGTATGTATACATTATGTGCTTCCGCTATGTCAACTGTTTCGATGTCAGTGGTTGGCGCCTATATGACAATGATTGAGCCAAAATATGTTGTCACAGCTATTGTCTTAAACTTATTTGGTGGATTTATTATTGTTTCCATTATTAATCCATATAAGGTTGAAGAAAATGAGGATATTTTAACAATTGAGGATGAGCAGAAGCAAGCTTTCTTCCAAATGCTTGGAGAATATATTATGGATGGCTTTAAAGTCGCCATTATTGTTGGTGCTATGCTTATCGGTTTTGTCGCCTTAATGGATGGCATTAATTCCTTATTCGATATAGTAATTGGTGTGTCTTTCCAAGAAATATTAGGCTATATCTTTGCCCCCATCGCTTTCTTAATGGGTGTGCCATGGGCAGATGCGATTACTGCTGGCGGCATTATGGCAACGAAATTAGTGACAAATGAATTTGTCGCGATGATTAGCCTTGGAGAGATCACTGATTCCTTGAGTGAGCGTACATTGGGCATTATTTCTGTCTTTCTTGTATCCTTTGCAAACTTTTCATCTATCGGCATTATCGCTGGAGCCGTAAAGGGCTTGAATGAAAGGCAAGGAAATATCGTTGCTCGCTTTGGCTTAAAATTACTCTACGGCGCAACACTTGTCAGTATCTTAACAGCTATTGTTGTTGGTTTAATTATTTAAGTTACATCTCAATACTATAAAACATGTCCACCACCTAATTCATGTTGGGTGGTGGACATGTTATTTTTATTTCACAACAATATTCACAAGCTTACCTGGAATCACGATAATCTTTACTAAGTTTTTCCCTGCCATATATTCCTGTACTTTACTATCAGCAAGTGCTACTTTTTCAATGTCCTCTTTGGAAGCATCTTTCGCAACAACAATTTTCGCACGTACTTTACCCGCTACTTGAACAGCGATTTCCACTTCATCATCTACCAATTTCGCCTCATCATATGTTGGCCATTGCTCATACGTAAGTGTTGTTTCATGACCAAGTAGCTGCCATAGCTCCTCTGCAATATGCGGTGCGATTGGTGCTAGCATTTTCACAAAGCCTTCTGCATAAGCTGTTGGAATTACATCAGCTTTATAGCAATCATTAATAAAGACCATCATTTGTGAAATCGCTGTATTAAAGCGGATGCCCTCATAATCCTCTGTTACCTTTTTCACTGTTTGGTGATATGATTTTTCAAGCGTTTGATCGTTAGACGCTTGAATTTTTACTGACAGTGCACCTGTTTCCTCATTAACAAATAAACGCCAAATACGATCTAAGAAGCGACGTGCCCCGTCTAAGCCATTTGTAGACCACGCAACAGAGGCCTCTAATGGACCCATAAACATTTCATATAAACGTAATGTATCCGCACCATGTGATGCAATAATCTCATCTGGATTCACAACATTGCCCTTCGATTTAGACATTTTTTCATTGCCCTCACCTAGAATCATTCCTTGGTTAAATAATTTTTGGAATGGCTCTTTTGTATGAACAACCCCTAAATCGTATAACACTTTATGCCAGAAGCGAGCGTATAGTAAATGGAGTACCGCATGCTCTGCTCCACCAATATAAATATCAACAGGCAACCAGCGTTTTAGTAGCTCTGGGTCTGCAATCGCTTCTGTGTTTGTTGGGTCGATATAGCGTAAGAAGTACCAGCTTGAGCCTGCCCATTGTGGCATCGTATTTGTTTCACGACGCCCTTTTTTACCTGTTTCAGGGTCTACAACATTTACCCAATCTGCAATATTGGCTAAGGGTGATTCACCAGTACCAGATGGACGAATATTATCTGTTTTTGGCAGCATTAACGGTAATTCTGATTCTGGCACTGCTGTTGTTGTGCCATCTTCCCAATGAATCATAGGAATCGGCTCACCCCAGTAACGTTGACGAGAAAATAGCCAGTCGCGCAGACGGTAAGAAATTTTCTTCTCCCCAACACCTTTTTCCGCTAACCATTCAATTGCCTTTGCAATACCATCTGCCTTGTTTAAGCCATTGAGGAATTCTGAGTTAATATGTGGACCATCACCTGTGAATGCCTCTTTGCTAATATCGCCGCCCTCAAGCACCGCAATAATCTCTAAGCCAAATGCTGTCGCAAATTCATAGTCGCGCTCATCATGTGCTGGAACCGCCATAATCGCCCCTGTACCATAAGACACTAATACATAGTCAGCAATCCAAATCGGCACTTTTTTGCCATTAATCGGATTGATAGCATAAGCACCTGTAAATACGCCTGTTTTCTCTTTTGCTAAATCTGTACGCTCTAAATCAGATTTCATTTTGACATTTTCTAAATAAGTCTCAACCGCTTGACGTTGCTCAGCCGTCGTTATTTGTTCTACCAATTTATGTTCAGGGGCAAGCACACAATATGTAGCGCCAAATAATGTATCAGGACGAGTTGTAAATACGGTGAAGCTGTCATCTGTGCCATCAATATTAAATAGTACTTCTGCTCCCTCTGAACGGCCAATCCAGTTGCGCTGCATATCTTTAATAGATTCTGGCCAATCCACTTCCTCCAAATCATCAATTAGACGATCTGCATAAGCCGTAATTTTTAGCATCCATTGCTTCATTGGGCGACGCTCTACAGGATGCCCACCACGCTCTGATTTTCCATCAATAACTTCTTCATTAGCTAATACTGTGCCAAGTGCTGGACACCAGTTAACAGCTACTTCATCAATATAAGCTAAGCCTTTTTTATAAAGCTGAATAAAAATCCATTGTGTCCATTTATAATAGCTAGGGTCTGTTGTATTAATTTCACGATCCCAATCATAGCTAAAGCCTAGCTCTTGAATTTGACGCTTAAATGTCGCAATATTTTTTGCTGTAAATTCTGCTGGATCATTGCCTGTATCAAGTGCATATTGCTCAGCTGGTAAGCCAAATGCATCCCAGCCCATTGGATGTAAGACATTATAGCCCTGCATACGTTTAAAGCGAGAAAGAATATCCGTTGCTGTATAGCCCTCTGGATGCCCTACATGAAGTCCTGCACCCGATGGATAAGGAAACATATCTAAGGCATAGAATTTAGGCTTATCATTCTCATTTTCCGTTTTAAAGGTGTTGTGATCAGCCCAATATCTTTGCCATTTGCTCTCAATTTGTTGATGATTAAAACTCATTCTTTTTCCTCCTTAATAGACGACTTATCAGTAGAATTGACAAAATATTTAAAAAATAAAAAAACTCGCCCCTTTCTTATGATAGAAGGGACGAGAGAATTGCACTCCCGCGGTACCACCCAAATTAGTGATTACACTCGGCTCAAGCCTCTTTAACGCAGAAGAAACGGCACATGTTTTTCACACGGGCAGACTCAGAAGGTGAGTTCAATTTGCTTTCCTACTAGCTTTCACCAACCGCTAGCTCTCTAAAAAGAACCTCAAATCTACTATTCCTCATCACTGTCTTTACATGATATTGCATTTATTCTAATGGAAAGTGCTAAAAAGTACAAGCCCTTGTTCAGTGGTTAGCCACTACTGTACAAGGAATGTCTCTTTTTCTTTATTTTCTGATAAATCAGCACATTCACGGAAAGCAAAATGTTGACAGCCCTGGCATTGATGTGCATCCAAATATGTTAAAGCTTTTGTAATGGCTTCCCCTGTATGTTGATAAAAATGATGCGCACCAATTTTATCATAAATCCCCGTACGCAACAGAGCTAGTTGTAATTCTTCTTGTACACCTGTTACAAAAATCGTACCACC
This sequence comes from Lysinibacillus macroides, assembly GCF_001281525.1. GTDB lineage: Bacteria > Bacillota > Bacilli > Bacillales_A > Planococcaceae > Lysinibacillus > Lysinibacillus macroides. The sequence continues at coordinate 1,057,373 of NZ_LGCI01000010.1, forward strand.
CTGTGCTGTAAAGTTATCAACAATATTATTAAAATATGCCTCACCAGTGGAATCCATAAAGGGCACTTTCCCCATTCGTAAAATTAACACTTTGGAGTGCTGCTGTAGCGAGCTGTTGATGGTTTCTTCAAACATCTGTGCAGCACCAAAGAACAACGGCCCTTCAATCGTATAAATTTTTATTTGTGGACAATCATGCTGCTGATGAACGACATGTGGTCGCACCTTTGCACTTTTGTTTGAATGGTCTGGTAATACCTTTGTTACAACAAGCTTCTCACTCATACGCTTCGCAAATAATAGCACAGCTAATACAAGTCCTACCTCAACGGCTAATGTAAGGCTCGTAAACACTGTTAATAAAAAGGTAATAAGTAAAACAAGCGAATCTCCTGATTTTAATTTAACGATATGTGCGAAATGATGACGTTCGCTCATATTCCAAGCGACAACCATTAATACAGGCGCCATACTTGCTAAAGGGATATGAGAGGCATAGGGGGCTAATACTAGTAATGTCACTAACACAAAAACACCATGTATAATGCCTGACATTGGCGAGACCGCACCTGTTTTAATATTTGTTGCTGTACGTGCAATTGCACCCGTTGCTGGAATTCCTCCAAACAAGGGTGTCACAATATTGGCAATCCCTTGTCCAACAAGCTCACGATTACTATTATGCTTACTATTTGTCATGCCATCTGCTACAACTGCCGATAATAGCGATTCTATACCACCAAGCATTGCAATAACAAATGCAGGTCCAATCAGCTGCTGGATTCGTTCCAGTGTAATATGGGGCATCGCAAAGCTTGGCAATGTATTTGGAATTTGACCATAGGCAGTGGCAATCGTTGCTATTTGGTCTGAAAATAACACTGTTGCCACAAGCGTTGAAACAATAATACCTGCTAGCGCACCTGGGATCTTTGGAAAAAATTTCGGTGTAATCAAAATCGTTATAAGACAAATAGCAGCCGTTACAATGCTATATATATTAGTAGTGCCAATTTGCTTCATAATTTCTTGGATATTGTTAATCAAATACTCATGTCGCGTGATATTGCTCAATCCTAAAAAGTTAGCAATTTGCCCGATAAAAATAATAACCGCTATACCTGCTGTAAAACCAACTGTGACAGGACGAGGAATAAATTTAATTAAGGTTCCTAGCTTAAAAATGCCCATTAAACACAGTAAAACTCCTGCCATTAACCCAGCTAGTAATAAATCCTCATAGCCATAGGTAAGGACGATTCCTAAAAGAATAGGAACAAACGCCCCTGTTGGTCCACCAATTTGATATTTTGAGCCACCAAAAATAGCAATAAGAATACCTGCAATACAGGCGGTATAAATGCCATATTCAGGCTTCACACCTGATGCAATGGCAAAAGACATCGCAAGTGGAATAGCGACAATCCCAACAATAATTCCCGATAATAAGTCCTTCTTTACATGATGAACGGAATACCCTTCAAAGCGCCCTGTCAACAGTGACTTCATACATAATCTTCCCTTCGACATAATAAGCAAAGCATTGTTTTTTCATATTATTCGGCTTACGTATTCTCCTCGTCACTTTCATTAATGGTCATTTCCTCTAATCTCGTAATCGTGTTAATTAAATGGTTATTAAAAATATCCTTTGCTACACCAAGCAATTCACCGATCATGGGATCACTTAAAGAATAGTAAACTTTTTTACCTTCTTTGACACCATAAACAATATTTTTGGCACGTAATACACTTAACTGCTGAGAAACAGCGGAACCCTCTTTATCTAAGCAATCCTGAATTTCATTGACACTTTTCTGGCCATCTACTAGTAACTCTAATATTCTTATTCGTAATGGGTGCGCTAATGCCTTAAAAAAATCTGCCTTAAACTGCTGCAAGCCCTCTTCCACCAAAATCCCTCCATATAACTACATATTCAAATATCTGAATATGTATGATTTTACACTCGTTATTGCTAATTTTCAATAACAAAAAAGCTCTTCTTCAAAACGGGTGCTTGCTTACCTATTCCATTACCTTCTATATAAATAGCAAGCATGTATTTTGGCGTTGACTCATAAAAAATAAGCAAAAAACGCGTAGGTAAACGCCGTTTTTTGCTTTCTAAATTAATCTACTCCTATTGCTTCCTTTTTTAAAGGATAGTCATAAATAAGACAGGGAATAATGGCAAACAAGACGATGACGACCAAGATTAGAACAAGTGGAATCATGCCAAATTGGTCTACCATAATACCACCAAATAATGGCCCAATCATGCGCCCTGCTGTTGCTGCGCTATTAATAATTCCCTGATAGAAGCCTTGCCTTCCCTTGGGAGCAAGCTGATTTGCAATCGTTGGTAACGCGGGTGTATAAAACATTTCGCCAAATGTTAACACAATCATTGCTGCACCAAACATTTTAAAATCACTGGCAAAGGCAATCATGCCAAAGGATAAGGCAATGAGGATGACGCCAAATACAAGCTGACGCTTTAAATGATGCTCCCAACGCTTCACAAGCGGGGCAATAAGTGGCTGCCCGATAACAATTAGGAGACCATTAATCGTCCACAGTAAACTATATTGCTTTAATCCTAGCCCTAAATCCTGCGTATAAGATGAAATGGTTGCGCTCCATTGCGAATAAGCTAACCAGCATAATACCGAAGAAGAACTGATGATTAATAATGCATAGAACGGTGCCTTGTTAATGATGCGGTTGCTTTCACTGACCACATTCTTGGGTGCGATACTGCCTGCTTCTAATCGTTTAAATGTAAATAAGGCGATAAAAAAGAATAAAATATACATGCCTAAATTGACCTTAAAAACGTAGTCAAATTGATAATCAGCAACCACACCTGCGAGTGCAGGTCCTACTGCAACGCCAACATTTTGAGCCAAATAGATCGCATTAAATGCCTTGCGTCCCCCTTCCGGCCAGGCGGTACCTGCTAATGCGAACATCCCGGGGAAAACGATGCCCCCACTAAAGCCGAGTATTGCTAAAAACCATACGTAATGTGGCCAACCATGCCAGATGGTTAAGCCGATTAAAGATGCTATTGTTAAAAGAATGCCAAGCATGATGGATTTATAGCCACCAATTCTATCAAATAAATAGCCGCCTAATAGATTACCCAATACACCAGCAGCAGAATTTAACATTAAAACAAAGCCTGCCATCGCAAGAGACTTCCCTAAATAATCATGTATATAAATGGCATTTAAAGGCCATAAAAAGGAGTTGCCTGTTGTGTTGACAAGCATTCCAATAATTAAAAACCAAACACTCTTTGGCATAGAATGACCTCCATTATTTCGCTTCTCTAAATAGTTAGTGTATGCTGAAATCGTTAAAAGTACAAGAAAAATAAGATTACCCTTTTTACAAGTATTTATATAGAAGTCTTGCCTTTCCTCATGACGGAACGACATGCTCATGATAAAATAAGGCGTTAGGGGAGTGAAATAAATGACAGAAATCAATTTTCCTTTTCCTTCTGAGGGGAAAAGATACTATACATGGAATCGTTACTTGCGCGACCAATTTGGTCATAAGGTATTTAAAGTCGCATTAGATGCGGGCTTTGACTGTCCAAATCGTGATGGCACAGTTGCTTTTGGGGGCTGTACATTTTGCAGTGCGGCAGGCTCTGGCGATTTCGCAGGCAATAAGGTAGATCCCATCGATGTGCAATTTGCGGAAATTCGAGATAAAATGCATCAGAAATGGAAGGATGGCAAATATATGGCCTACTTTCAAGCCTATACAAATACACATGCGCCACTACCTGTATTAAAGGAAAAATTTGAGGCGGCTTTAGCACAAGACGGTGTTGTTGGATTGTCCATTGCTACTCGCCCTGATTGTTTACCTGATGATGTTGTTGAATATTTAGCGGAATTAAACGAGCGCACATATTTATGGATCGAGCTTGGCCTTCAAACCGTGCATGAAAAAACAGCGAATCTTATTAATCGCGCCCATGATTATGCAACCTATGTAGAGGGTGTTGACAAGCTGCGGAAGCATGGGATTCGTGTTTGTTCTCATATTATTAATGGTCTACCTCTCGAGGACTATGACATGATGATGGAAACCGCAAGAGCCGTAGCTAAACTAGATGTCCAAGGGATCAAAATTCACTTACTTCATCTATTAAAAGGAACCCCAATGGTGAAGCAATATGAAAAAGGAATGCTAGAATTTTTAGATCAGGATGTTTATACAAAGCTTGTGGCTGACCAATTAGAAATTCTACCGTCTGATATCGTGATTCATCGCATTACAGGAGATGGACCGATCGATTTAATGATTGGACCGATGTGGAGCGTTAATAAGTGGGAAGTATTAAATGGCATTGATGCTGAGCTGGAACGTCGTGGTAGCTGGCAAGGGAAATTTTACCAAACAGAGGTTGCGAAATGAAACTACAACGTGTTTTACAATATGCACAGCAGCTCTTAAAAGATAGTGTGCACGAGGGGGATACAGTGGTAGATGCCACTGCTGGAAATGGACATGATACATTGTTTTTAGCACAGCTTGTTGGAGATGATGGGCAAGTTTATGCCTTTGATATTCAAAAGGAAGCAGTCGATACAACACTTCTTCGCCTTTTAGATCATGGCTTAGAGCATCGTGCACTTGTGCTCAATAAAGGCCATGAGGAAGTCGCCAACTTTGTCCATAAGCCCGTAGCTGCAGCCATTTTTAATCTTGGCTATCTACCTGGTAGTAACCATACTATTATTACAAGGCCAACAACCACTCTCCAAGCACTGCAAGATTTACTCAAGCTTTTAAAAGTTGGCGGCTTAATTGTGCTCGTCATTTATCATGGGCATCCTGGTGGGAAAGAGGAACGAGATATGGTTATGGACTATGTTCGTCAGCTTCCACAAAAATATATCCATGTCTTAAAATATGAGTTTCTTAATCAGCAAAATGACCCGCCTTTTGTCATTGCCTTAGAAAAAGTGAAAGAATATCCGAAGCCTGAAATCGTTCAATGATTTCAGGCTTTTATTTCGATAAATGTTATAAAAAGCTATCTATTAGCATTGTGTGAACTAATAGATAGCTTTTTAGATTAATTATTTATTTTTGCGCTTTTCATTATAATCCACCCAGAAATCTGCACCTTTGATGCCTAGCTTACGAGGATCAAAGACAGGATCTTTGCCTTCTTTTTTCTGCTTCTCGTAATCTTTTAAAGCAACGATGGCTGGTTTCATAACAATTAAAATTCCGATCACATTGGTCCAAACCATTAAGCCAAGACCTACATCCCCCATAGCCCATGCTAAATCAGATGTACGGATTGTACCGTAGAAAGCCGCTACTAAAATAGCAATCTTCGCAAGCCAAATACCTATTTTTTCAGCAGAGCCTGATAAGAGGTAGGCAACATTTGTTTCTGCAATATAATAATAAGCCATGATGGTTGTGAAAGCAAAGAAGAATAATGCCACCGCTACGAATGGACCACCAAATCCTGGTAATGCGTCATCTACTGCAGATTGTGTATAAGCTGCACCCTCTTTAATGGATTGTGCAAAGGAAATTTGTGCATCGCCTGAATACTCATCTTTCCCAAACTCACCTGTGAAAATCGTTGGGTAAATTTCGTATTCCTTTGCGTCATGCTCCACAACAATTTTATCTGCCTTTTCATCATGGACATTGTACATTCCAGTAAATAAAATCATAAATGCTGTAGCCGAACAAATTAATAATGTATCGATATATACAGAAGCCGCTTGTACAATCCCTTGTTTTGCAGGATGTGATACTTCTGCTGCCGCTGCAGGGTGAGCCCCTGTTCCTTGACCTGCCTCATTTGAGTAAATACCACGTTTTACACCCCATGCAATAGCAGAGCCAATAATTCCCCCAAAGATTTCTTGTGCACCAAATGCACTTGAGAAAATTAATGCAATAACGGATGGAATTTCTGCAATGTTCATCGCAATGATAATAAACGCCATAATTATATAGGCTGCAGCCATAAATGGTACGATAACTTGTGCCGCATTCGCAATTGATTTAACCCCACCGATAATAATAGCACCTAATAGCACAACAATAATAACACCTGTAATCCAAGGCGCTAAACCAAAAGCATTTTCTACAGCCACTGAAATGGCGTTTGACTGTACACCAGGCATTAAGATTAGCATAGCGATGACTGCTACAACTGCAAATAAAACCCCAAACCATTTTTGGCCTGTACCTTTTTCGAGATAAAAGGCTGGTCCACCACGATATTCCGTATCTTTCTCTTCTTTATAAATCTGTGCTAATGTGGACTCTACATAAGCAGTTGCCGCGCCAATAAAAGCGATCGCCCACATCCAAAAGACTGCACCAGGACCACCCATTCCGATTGCTGTTGCTGTACCAGCAATATTACCTGTACCTACACGGCCTGATAAAGCGATGGACATCGCCTGGAAGGATGAAATCCCTTTTTCTGATTTCTCACCTTTAAACATTAAGACAAACATATCTTTAATATGCCTAACTTGCAGAAACTTAGTAATAACAGAGAAAAAAAGTCCAATCAACAAGATTCCGTAAATAAACCATGGACCCCATAAAATACCATTTAATTTCTCAACAATTACTTCCATATTACTCCCCCAATTCAAATAATATTACTTTGAATCATTATAGTATTACAATTTTCCGAAAATTGCAATATTATATTCAAGTAACAATATTCAAGTAGATATGGTAGTAACTAGCATATTGAAAATTACTCAATGATATAACCAATTCTTCGAAGACCATTGTTAAGGAAATCACGCGTATACATAAAAATTTCATCACGCTCTACTTCATGAAATAAATTATGATAACAATTTTCCCATTCTTTAAACTGAAATTCTGTAAATGCCTGCTGATGAAGCCAATTTCGTGTTTGTCGCGTTTCTGTAATGCTATCCTTTGCTGCCGTCATCATTAATATAGGTACATTAGGAAATTCTTCCTTTGGCATAAACACTAAATTTCGCATCATTTGCTGTAGCTCGCGATACCATTTCACTGTCACAACTGATACAAATGGTCTTTCATCCTTCATTTCTTCTCTTCCTTCAACATGACGCGTTAGTTGTTCAATTGTAATCGGATGCGTCATCTTGATATTGGCTGTTAAGGTACTTAAGCTTGTTAAGGCATTCGTTAATTTACCTGGTAATAGCTTTAACTGCAACCAAGGCGATGTTAAGATAAGACCCGCACATTCATATTGCTTTTTATACATTGTATGAAGGATTAATGTCGCTCCAAGCCCATGACCAATTAAAAAGGTCGGTAAATTATATGAAAAAGCATTTTCAATCAAATTTCTTGTATATTTATTGTACAATTTAAAATCCTCATCATGGACACGACCAAATCCTGTATTTACCCCATGATTCGGCAAATCTCCCATGACTATGTGGAAGCCTTCCATTCTTAGTTTTTCTATAAGCCATGCATACCAACGGTGATTCTCATAAGCACCATGAAGAATAGCAATTACAGCCTTTGCTTGTCCATCAGCTTCCCATTTCCACATTCACATAGTCCTCCTAAAAAATAATTACATAATAATTATATCGACATCCATGGTACATTTTAATTTTATATTTTCATAAAGATGTGTATTTGATACGATAATACTACATCTATAGAAAGAAAAGAGGCGATTTTCATGATTTATCCATTCAAAGATAAAATGCCAAAGATCGATCCATCTGTTTTTATTGCTGATTACGCCACGGTTACTGGGGACGTAACGATTGGTGCTGACACAACCATTTGGTTTAATACAGTCATTCGAGGCGATGTATCTCCTACTATTATTGGCAAACGCGTAAGCATCCAAGACCTATGCTGCTTACATCAAAGTCCAAAATATCCGTTAATTATTGAGGATGAAGTAACAGTAGGACATCAAGTGACTTTACATAGCTGTACAATCCGAAAAAATGCCTTGATTGGCATGGGCTCTATTATATTAGACGGAGCAGAGATTGGAGAGGGTGCATTTATCGGAGCAGGAAGCCTAGTGCCTCCTGGTAAAGTCATTCCCCCAAATAGCTTAGCATTAGGTCGTCCAGCAAAAGTTGTACGTGAATTAAATGCTGAAGATAAAGAGGATATGGAACGCATCGTACGTGAATATGCCGAAAAAGGCCAATACTATAAATCCCTTCAAAAGTAAATATGTATAACTAATTATCAAAAAAATGTATTAACGGTTAAAATTAGGTGAAAGTAGGTTAAACTCTTAAAAAGCGCGAGAAATTCAATGATAACATTGAATTTCTTGCGCTTTTTTAAGCTACTCTATTTTTAAATTATAATATCTTACAATAATTTTATAATCACTTTATCGCTTTAGCTCAATAGTTTATAAACGTGCTTTTTCTCGTAATGCATCGGCTTTATCTGTTTGCTCCCATGGAACCTGTAAATCTGTACGACCAAAGTGACCATATGCCGCCGTTTGCTTATAAATTGGGCGACGAAGATCAAGCATTTTAATAATACCTGCTGGACGTAAATCAAATAGCTCACGTACCCACTCCACAATCTCGCTTTCTGTTACTTTTCCTGTACCGAATGTATCAACAGCAATGGAAACAGGCTGAGCAACACCAATTGCATAAGCAAGCTGTACCTCAGCACGCTCTGCTAAGCCTGCTGCTACGATATTTTTCGCTACATAGCGAGCTGCATACGCTGCTGAACGGTCTACCTTTGTTGCATCCTTACCAGAGAATGCACCGCCACCATGACGTGCATAGCCACCGTATGTATCAACAATGATTTTACGTCCTGTTAAGCCAGCATCTCCCTTAGGTCCACCGATCACGAAACGACCAGTTGGGTTGATGAAATATTTTGTGTTCGCATCTAATAACTGACTTGGTACAACTGGTGCAATAACAAATTCTTTTAAATCTGCTTGAATTTGCTCCAATGTTACCTCTTCATCATGTTGCGTTGAAATAACAATTGTATCAACACGTACAGGTATATTACGCTCATCGTATTCTACTGTTACTTGTGTTTTGCCATCAGGACGTAAATAAGCAAGCTCACCAGACTTACGCACAGCTGTTAAACGGCGTGCTAATTTATGTGCTAGACTAATTGGTAATGGCATGAGCTCTGGTGTTTCATTACATGCATAGCCAAACATTAAGCCTTGATCACCCGCACCAATTGCTTCGATAGCTGCATCTGTCATAGAGCCTTCACGTGCCTCTAATGCTTGGTCAACACCTTGTGCAATATCAGGTGATTGCTCGCCTATTGCCACAAGCACTGCTAAGTTTTCCGCATCAAAGCCATATTTACCACGTGTATAGCCAATTTCTGCTACAGTATCACGAACGATACCTTTAATATCGACATACGTAGAAGTAGTAATCTCCCCCGCTACTAAGACTAAACCTGTTGTGACTGTTGTTTCACACGCTACACGTGCATTTGGATCTTCTGCTAAAATAGCATCCAAAATAGCATCCGAGATTTGGTCACAAATTTTATCTGGATGGCCCTCTGTTACACTTTCTGATGTAAATAATCGACGGTTTGTCATTTAGTTTTCCTCCTATTTACTCTTACAAAAGTATTGGTGTATGAATACGGTACTCATTACCCATGTCAAGTCCGCTCCGAAGGATTGAACTCTCAAGCCGTTACTGCTGCTTTTAACACGAGGGTTTCGAAAGATCCGTCATTATAATAAGGAAAGAACTATAGAGGCAGCCCTTTACATTGATTCTTAACAATAAAAAAAATCCTTTTCTCACGTTGTTTTACATGAGGAAAGGACTAATGACTACGCAACCTTTCACTCTTATCGTTCAAGGGAATGCCCCTTGCATCAGGTTGGCACCAACGCATGTCGTGAAATAGTTCATGCAGGTTGCCGGGTTTCACAGGGCCTGACCCTCCACCAGCTCGGGATAAGAGTATCCGTTCAATAACTCATGTTACTGAAAAGGTCGACTATTGTCAAATATTTTCTAATACATGCCTATTGTTTATTATTTTCCACTGTTATATGGCTACACACTCCTATATGTAATGTTTTTGATATAAAAAGAATATTATTATCATAAAACCCCTTAAATTTGGATGATGATGGAAATAAAAACAAATTCAACCCTACAAACTTCCTTACTTATTGTGTTAACATATGTGTGACCCTGTTTTCAAAATAAATTTCAGTAGGATTGAATGAATTCTACTCGAAAAACATTATTTTTTGTCAGTTTATTGAAAAATAATAAAAACTCGAAAATAATTTCTTAATTAGTATAGATTATTTAAGTAATTGTGTTATACTATTTTTGAAATTAAGAAAAAATCCCTCAGAGTCAAGGGAATATTATAAAAAAGGATGGTATTTAATCGATGAATTCAGTAGAAATTGCAAATGAACTGAAGGAATTATTAAACGGCGGAAATGTTCAAGTTCAACTTTCAGTACCACAATTAGCAGAAAAAGCTACATCTCGTGGTGAAGCAATGTTAACAGTAGATGGTGCAGTTCGTGCAGAAACTGGCAAATACACTGGTCGTTCACCTAAAGATAAATATACGGTAGAAGAAGAAAGTACAAAAGATAAAATTGACTGGGGAAAAGTCAACCAACCAATTTCTTCTGAGGTGTTCGATAATTTATATGTGAAAGTCATCAAGTATTTAAAAGAACGTGACGAATTATTTGTATTCAAAGGCTTTGCAGGCGCTGACAAAGATTCACAATTAAGTATTCAAGTCATCAATGAATACGCTTGGCACAATCTTTTCGCTCATCAATTATTTATCCGTCCAACTGAAGAGGAGTTAGCTTCTCATGTCGCAGAGTTTACTGTTATCTCAGCACCTAGCTTTAAAGCAGACCCTGCGGTTGATGGTACAGCTTCTGAAACATTCATCATCGTATCACTTGAAAAGAAAGTCATCTTAATCGGTGGTACTGAATATGCTGGTGAGATGAAAAAATCTATTTTCGGTATTATGAACTACTTATTACCACAACAAGGTATTCTTTCTATGCATTGCTCAGCAAACGTTGGGGAAACTGGCGATGTAGCATTATTCTTCGGTCTATCTGGTACTGGTAAAACAACATTATCTGCTGATCCAGAACGCAAATTAATCGGTGATGATGAGCATGGCTGGTCTGATAATGGTGTCTTCAATATTGAAGGTGGTTGTTATGCAAAAACAATCAATCTTTCTGCTGAAAAAGAACCAGAAATCTACAATGCCATTCGCTTCGGCTCTGTATTAGAAAACGTAGCTGTTGATCCAGAAACTCGTATTTGTGACTATGATGATGGTTCACTAACAGAAAATACACGTGTAGCTTATCCAATCCAATACATCGAAAATATCGTTGATCCTTCTGTTGCAGGTCATCCAAAAACAATTATCTTCTTAACAGCTGATGCTTTTGGCGTGTTACCTCCAATTAGTAAATTAACAAAAGAGCAAGCAATGTATCACTTCCTAAGCGGTTTCACTTCTAAACTTGCTGGAACTGAACGTGGTGTTACTGAGCCAGAACCAGTATTCTCTACTTGCTTCGGTTCGCCATTCCTTCCACTTCCTGCAACAGTATATGCAGAAATGTTAGGACAAAAAATTGACGAGCACGGCGCACAAGTATTCCTAGTGAATACTGGCTGGACGGGCGGCGAATATGGTACAGGTAGCCGTATGAAGCTTTCTTATACACGTACTATGGTACGCGCTGCTATTGATGGTAAATTAGCAAATGTTGAAACAACACAAGATACTGTATTTGGTTTACATATTCCAACAGCTGTTGAAGGTGTACCATCAGAAGTATTAAATCCACGTGAAGCTTGGGCAGATAAAGCTGCATATGATGAAAAAGCTGCTGAACTTGCAGGTCTATTCAACGAAAACTTCAAGAAATTCTCAGACGTTTCTGAAGCCATCACTAAACTTGGTGGCCCCTTACAATAACAGCTAACGAAAAAGACAAAGAGAGCGAATCGTTCTCTTTGTCTTTTCTTTTTTACAGCCATTGCTATTGTTGCTTCATCCATTGGCATAGAGCACGAACCGTTTCTCGGTTTTTGGCAGGTGGATATTGATGGGCATAATCCTGTTCATACCATGTTTCGTAAGTTTTATTGGCATCCTCTAAGAAAAATGCAAGCTGTCTAGCATGCTCGATATCTACATTTTCATCACGATAGCCATGAATAATCAAAACGGGAGCTGTAATATGCTCTACCTCAAATAATGGTGTTCTGGCATCATAGGCTTCTGGTACACGATTAGGTGTCCCTCCAATAACGCGCTTCATCATACGACGCATATCTGTACGCTCCCAATAAGTAGCCGTCGCATCCGAAACACCAGCCCATGTTACCACAGAGGTAATATCTTTTCGTAAAATAGCTGTCCAAAGTGCCATAATGCCTCCACGCGAAAAGCCAAAAACGTGGATATGATCATTACAAAATTGCTTTAAAACATCTACTGCATAAACCGCATCATAACGGTCCGCGCCTGCAAATTCATCTCGACCTTCCCCACCTCGATTACCACGGTAGTATGGGGCAAAAACAACAAACCCCTGTGCTGCAAATTGGGCAATACGGGAAGCTCTTACCATGCCAATACTTTGCATGCCTCCTCTTAAATATAAAAAGCCATCATATGTACCTTCTGCCTTTGGCTCAGCTAATAAGCCTTTGATACGCAAACCCTGTGACAAATATGTAATTTCAAATAAACGTATGGCTGGATTTGGTGAGGGATAGGCACGCTTGGCAATGATTTCACCATTGTTTGTCACGACGTTTCAACTCCTCCAGCATTCTTTTCATGCCTTCATCTTTCATATGAAAGCTTAAGTTCGGATGATTCACAAACTCCTCATCGGCTAGCCAAAGCATACCCGATGTTTCTAAATCAAATTCAATCTGCTCTTGTCCTGCAAATTGTGCCATAAAAACCGTTTTACAAAATAATACCTTATCATGAACAGCATATTCTGCAAACCACTGAAGATTTTTTACATGGACACCTGTCTCTTCAAACACTTCTCGAATAGCCGCCTCCTCTAATGTTTCCCCTTCCTCTAATTTTCCCCCAGGCACTTCTATACCACGATGCTTATGAATAGTACAGAGCCATTTATTGTCACGCTTTAAAAAAACGAGAACATGTTTGGGCTCTACTTCAAATTCACCTCTCGTAAAACTCAAATCTACTTGTAAACCATGTAAATCAGTAAATGTTAGCATATCTTTTACCTCACATTCTTTCATGTTACATAACAGCAGTAACACTCTTATTAATTGCTTCTATTTTATGGGCAATATCTAGTTTTGATTCCTATTTGGATGGAACACTAGAGGCAAATCGTTTACCTTTCTCTAGTTAACTATAGTGTAATTTTACAGAGATAAGCAACTTTAAACTACAGTCAGGTAAAACAAAAAAGCGTGCTTCATCTGAAGACACGCTTTTACTTACAGTACTTGCTGACCATCAAAATAAACAAGTGGGCTTTTCACAACACAATCAATATGAACATCCGCTGCATTCGCTCCACCAAAAGGTACATTACTGCCAAATGCTATATGGATTGTCCCATATACTTTCTCATCCTCTAGTACGTTACCGCATAGGATAGCACTTTTATTGGCTCCGATGCCAAATTCTGCAACGATTCTGCCATTCTCTTCACCAAGCAATGCCAGTAATTGTGGACCATCAGAACCAATTGCCTCTTCTAGGCGACCGTTACGTATTTTTAACAGTAGCGGCTCCTTCAAAACACCGATATTGGCGATTGAACCATCTACTAAAATCTCTCCATTTGCAGATGTTTCTATAGGGGCAACGTAAGATTCTCCAGAAGGAATATTACCGTACTCACCAGCTTGACGTATGACACCTGTTGAACGAATTCCTAAACGATTCTCTACACTAAACGTTAACTCATACCCATCCTTGACAATGCGAATATCTTTTGCCGTGTCAAGTAAATGGACATATTTTTCTACCATTGCTTCAATCTCCTGTGCATCTGCATGAAGAGCACCTTGCTCCAGCATTTCCATGGTCACACCTGGCATTGTTGCGACACGTCCGCCCTTTTCACAGGCATTTTTACGAGCCAGTGTATGTGTTAAGGAGTGGGAGGTAATACAAAGTGTAACATCGGCATTCGCCATAAGCTCAGACACTGCATGAATTGGCTCCTGTCCAGATTTCTCTAACAAGGGCATCACCATCAACATTGTATTTGCTGTTATTGACAGCCCAGCTCCATAAAAGATTTTCGCAATGTCTTGTTTGTGACGATCTGTCAGAATCAAGAGTGACTCTGACGCTTGAACATTTAAATTGCCTTTTAAAATATTGAGTGCAATGTCATGTAAATGCTGCATAATAGGACTCCTTAATTAAAATTCAAATGATATCTACGGATAATTCCTTCTATTTCATTTCTAGCTTCCGTTAATGACCCTAAAACCTCTGGTACACGTTGTTCTGTAAAACGATAGATAGGTCCAGACACAGTAATAGAGGCCACAACTTGTTCTTCACTATTAAATATCGGCATCGCCAGGGCTAACACATCAACTGAATATTCACTATTACTAAGTGCATAGCCACAATTACGAATTTTTTCAAGCTCAGCACGTATTTCCGTCGCGTCTGTCATCGTATTATTTGTATAAGCAGTTAAAGGCTTATCAATGACCTTTGAGATTTGCTCGTCACTTAAAAAAGCAAGCATCGAACGATAGGAAGCTCCTACATAAAGGGGAGAACGACTTCCTCTTGAAACAGTGAATTTCACTTTATTGACAGGCTCTGCTTTTAATAACGTTAGCGCTTCCAGTCCATTCAAAACGGTTAAAATAGCCGTTTCGCCAGTTGTATCTTTTAGCTTTTCAAGAGCAGGCATACATAGCTGATCGATATTTAAGGAATCATACATATTCATACCAATTTCCCACAAAGCAATACCGAGTGAATATTTTTTTGTAACAGGGTCCTTTGTAATAAACCCATTATTTTCAAAGGTTTCCAGAATGCGATATAAATTTGTATGATTCATGTTCATTGCCATCGCTAGCTCTCGTCCACCCCATATAGGCTTTTCCTTTGTAAACATTTTTAAAACTGCAATTGATAAATTTAGCGTCTTTAGCATATCTCTCATCCTTTTGATCTATTTATCTGTACAAACGGCTGCAAATCTCTCTTTTAAGGGGGAAATAATCGACAGATTTAGCAGCCGTCAGCACCTGATATCACTTTATCAAAAGTAAGAGAGTAGCTATCTCTTACTTTTGATATAGGAAATCAATAGCAGCAGTAATATATACTTTTGCACAGCGTATGATATCCTCAACACGCACTTTTTCGTTATAACCATGAATACTTGGTAAATAAGCAGGACCATATTGTAAGACAGGAATATCATATTGTCTAAAGTGCCGAGCATCACTGCTTGCCCATTGCATCACGCCATATGCCTCTTGTCCTGTTACAAATGAAATATTTTCCACTATCGATTGGCATACAGGGTTGTCAGCAGGCGTAAAATTAGCTACACTTTTAAAGCCAAAACGTTGGATCGAATAATCAATTTCCAAGGCATCTAATTTATTTTTCAAGATGTCTGTTACTTCCTCTTGTGTAACACCAAATGGTAAGCGACAATCGACCTGCACCTTACAATAATCTGGGATAACGTTGGACTTCGTACCTCCCTCAATTGTACCAATATTTACAGTAATTTTCTCTAAAACTTCTTGATATTTCAAGCGATCTTTTTCTACTTCACGCATGTATTTTTTTGATACCTCGATAAGTGGCTGTACCTCTTCTGGAATCGTAATTTCCATATCCCATAGTGTACGAATTTCTTGAATAGCACGAATAGCATCGACAATAGCATTACGTCCAGCCAATGGGGACAGGCTTCCATGTCCTGGTTCCCCACGTACCTCTAGTTCAAACCAATATGATCCCTTTTGTCCAATTGTTGGATTTAATGGGGAAGAAGGCTCTGCGATTAGGCAACCATCACCCTTTACTAGCTTTCGCTCTAATAGCCAAGGAACACCAAATTCGCCACCTGTTTCTTCATCAGGTACAATGGCTAAAGTTAATTTTCCTGGTAATTCAATATTTAATTTCTTTAGCAGCTTTGTAGCAAAAATAATCCCTGCTAAGCCAGCCTTCATATCACTCGCACCACGTCCAAGCATCCAGCCATCCTTCACCTCGCCAGAGAATGGGTCAAAATCCCATTTTGCTAAATCTCCAACAGGCACAACATCTGTATGTCCACAATAAACAAGTTCTTTACCAGCATCATTACCAATAGAAGCTACTAAATTAAACATTTTATCCGCAGCTTCATATTTTTCATACGTGATGCCTACTTCGCTTAAATAGTTTTCAATAAAAGCTGTAATTTCAGTTGTATCCCCTGGAGGATTAACACTTGGAATTTGAATTAACCTTGAACAAAATTCAATTAATTCATCTTGATGTTGTTCAACTGCGTCGATTAATTGCTCTTTCAGTGCTTGCAAATCATTCATGTGCCTGTACCTCATTTCCTTTTGTTTGTAAATGACTCATGCTACCATATAATTTTTTCATATGTGTAAATTGCTGTTCATCAAAGAATGAGCATTTATGAGCACCATAAGTTTTAGCTACTTCTAGGATAAATCGAACAACACCTTCTACATCTGTAATATGTGTTGCACCTGTTGCACAGCCCGCCACTACCGATTCTGTTGTAATGGCAACACCAACAACAGGACTTGTTGTAGCAACAGCTGGTTGTAAAATACTATTAATATGGAATAAACCGTTCCCATATGGTGTAATATCTTGCATTGTAATGGGCATCACAACAGGAGAAATTCCAGCTGATTGCGTATAAACATGCAGTAAATCATCACTAACTTTTAATATGTAACCCTCTTTAACAGTTGGTGTAATGGCAAATCCTTTATGGTTACATACTTGATTGCCCTTCGTTGTATCAATCGAAAGAATAGCATCCATTGTTTCATCTACTTCATTTTCATTCATCACACTAATGTCTACAGGCGAGTTCATAAATGGCACTGGCTCATGTGGTAAGGTCGGTGCTGTTGGACAAATATGTGTCGTAAAAATAACATCGCCCTCTAATTGATCGCCTTTTAATGCCATATCAAGTGCTTTTGCAGCGCCAGCCATACATGCTAATGCACCATCACCATCCGATACAAAGCCTGTCATTTCAGGGCGCGCTCCAATACCGCCTAAGCGACCAATAATCCCTAATGTTGGCGCATTGCCCCCTGAAGATTTCCCGTTTTTTCCTTTTAGAAGCACGCGGACAAAATCCGTTGAGCCACTTTCACCTTGAATCGTTTTTACCTCTATATTTGCTGCCGGATCAATATTGTGTAAATACTCCTTGATAGCCTCACCGTTCACATAGATACTATCCATTAACTCGTATAATTCCATAACATGCTTCAATGACATAATTAGTTCGCTCCTTTTTCTGCTTCAATAATTTGTTAAGGTGTTGGTACTTCTTGCTGTATTGCTTCAAATAAATGACAGGAAACTTGATGTGTAGCTGTCACTGTATCAAGCGTTGGTTGCATGGTTGCACATTTCTCCATAGCAAAACGACAACGTTTATGGAATGCACAGCCGCTTGGTGGATTTACTGGACTTGGTACATCACCAGATAAAATAATGCGTTCCTTTGCATCAAAAGGATTTTCCTTTGGAATAGCTGATAATAAGGCTTGTGTATATGGATGTTGCGGATTTTCATATATCTCCTTGTATGTGCCAATTTCCACAATTTTCCCTAAATACATAACAGCAATTCGATCACACATATAATTTACAACATTCAAATCATGTGAAATAAAAATATAGGTTAAGCCAAATTCTTTCTGTAAATCT
This sequence comes from Lysinibacillus macroides, assembly GCF_001281525.1. Lineage (GTDB taxonomy): Bacteria > Bacillota > Bacilli > Bacillales_A > Planococcaceae > Lysinibacillus > Lysinibacillus macroides. The sequence continues at coordinate 1,075,394 of NZ_LGCI01000010.1, forward strand.
TTTAATAAATTAATAACTTGTGCTTGCACAGATACATCTAGTGCTGAAACAGGCTCATCACAAACAACAATATCTGGATTAAGCGCAAGGGCACGTGCAATATTAATACGCTGTCTTTGTCCTCCTGAAAACTCATGTGGATGGCGCTTTGCATGGTAAGCACTTAAGCCTACTGTTTCAAGCAATTCAATGACACGCTTTTTCCGTGATGCTTCATCACCAATACCATGAATAACGAGTGGCTCAGCAACTAAGTATTCAATTGTTTTACGAGGATCGAGTGACGCATAAGGATTTTGGAATACCATTTGAATGGATTTTCGAGCAGAGCGAATATCCTTTGTATTTAAGCTTGCTAAATCCGTTCCCTTAAACTCCACGACTCCCTCTGTAGGTGATATTAATTGGTTAATTAAACGGGCAACCGTTGATTTACCACAGCCTGATTCACCTACAATACCAAGTGTTTCTCCCTTATATAAGTCAAAGCTTACCCCATCTACCGCCTTGACAAATTGTGTTGATTTTTTAAAAGGAATGGAACTTTTAATGGGAAAATGCTTTTTTAAATTACTTACCTTTAAAATAGGGTCATTGTGCTGTTGCATTAAAAATTCCCTCCTTCCGTGCGACAATTTGTTCTTTTGATTGTAAGTGGCAAGCAACAAAATGATTATCTTGTACTTCTACTAGGTCAGGTGCTTTACTACGGCAAATATCTGTTGCCAATGGACAGCGAGAAGAAAAATGACAACCGCTATGTGGCATTGTTAAATCTGGTGGGCTACCTGGAATAGCTGGCAATCTCTGCTGCTCCTGTGTGCCCATTGTAATTTGAGATTCTAGCAAGCCCCATGTATATGGATGTAGCGGTTTTTCATAGAGCTGTCGAGTTGTTGTGGACTCTACTGTTCGCCCTGCATACATCACATTGACTTTGTCACATAGCTCCCAAACGACACCTAAATCATGGGTAATCATAATAATGGCTGTGTCATGCTCCTGCTGCAATTTTTTCATCAAATCAAGAATTTGAGCCTGTACAGTTACATCCAGTGCCGTTGTTGGCTCATCGGCAATCAGTAACTTTGGATTACAGGCAAGGGCAATGGCAATCATAACACGCTGACGCATCCCTCCTGAAAATTCATGTGGATACATTTTTAAACGCTTTTCTGGCTCAGGAATACCCACCATTTTTAACATCTCAACCGCTTTTGCAGCCGCATCTTTCTTTGAAATCGTTTCATGCGCTTGAATTACTTCGATAATTTGATTGCCCACTGTGAGAACTGGATTCAAACTTGTAATAGGATCTTGGAAAATCATGGACATGTCATTGCCTCGTACATTGCGCATGTCCTTTTCCGAAATGGCTAATAAATCGCGTCCATTAAAGTGAATTTTCCCATTTGTTATTTTTCCGGGCGGAGATGGAATTAAACGCATAAGAGCCGTGGCTGTCACACTTTTTCCAGAACCTGACTCCCCAACAATTCCTAGTGTTTCCTTCTTATTTAATTGTAAATTTACTCCATTAACAGCTTTCATTGTAGAGCCGCCACTTTTAAATTCTACTGTCAAGTTTTCTACATCTAGTAAACGTTCAGTCATGACTCCACCTCCTTCCATTAAACTTTCATCTTCGGATCTAATGCATCACGCAAGCCATCCCCTAACAGGTTAATACCAAGCACTGTTAATAAAATACAAATACCTGAAAATGTCGCCATTTGGGGGTTTAATACTAAAAAGTCTTTCCCATCCTTTAAAATACTGCCCCATGAAGCTGTTGGAGGTTGAACCCCTAATCCTAAAAAGCTAAGGGCAGCCTCTGAAATAATAGCGCCTGCTGTACTCATCGTGCCGTAGACAATTAAGGGAGCTAAGCAGTTCGGTAAAATATGACTAAAAATAATTCTTGTATGTGTAGCACCTAAAGAATGTGTTACTTCGATAAATTCTTCCTCTTTTACGCTTAAAACCTGTCCACGAACAAGCCTTGCGAACCCTGGGATATTAGCAATGCCAATAGCAACAATAACATTGACAAGTCCTTGCCCTAATACCGTCATTAATGTAATGGCTAATAAAATAAATGGAAAGGCGAACAGTCCATCCATTGTACGCATGATAATAGAATCAATGCGACCACCAAAATATCCTGCCACTAAGCCAAGTAATGTTCCAAACACAGCACCAAAGAGCACCGCTGCAATCCCGACAATCATTGATATCCGTGTACCATAAACTAAACGGCTAAACAGATCACGACCATAGTTATCCGTGCCAAGTAAGTGTCCGTCCGTATTCATGGGTAAAAATGATTTGCCAACAATCATTTCATTCGGTGGGTGGGTAGCAATCAACGGCGCAAAAATAGCTACAATGCCCATCAAGGTTACAATGAGTAGCCCAATTGATGCTAATTTATTTTTTAGCAACTTGCGCAATAACGTATTTTTTCTCCTCGTTTCATTAACGATTGCTTGAGTCATTGTTATTTTTTCCCCCCATCCGATTCAAGATTGACCTTAGGATTGACGACCTTATAAAGCACATCGACTACTAAATTAATCAGTACAAAGATGAACGCAATGAAAATAACAGTTCCCTGTACCACCACAAAATCACGTTTATCAATTGCATCTACAATTAGTCGCCCCATTCCAGGCCAACTAAAAATGGTTTCTGTTAAAACAGCACCACCCAGTAAATTAGAAATCTGCATACCTAATACTGTCAAAATGGGCGTTAGCGCATTTTTAAAGGCATGCTTGCCAATCACTAAATATTCTTTAATTCCTTTAGAGCGAGCTGTTTTAATATAATCTTGCGAAATTACCTCTAGCATGCTTGACCGTGTAATACGTGCAAATGTCGCCATTGGAATCGTTGCTAAAGCAAATGCTGGCAAAATTAAATGCTTTAAATAGCTCCATAAACCATCGCTTAAATTCCCCATGCCCGTAGCAGGGAACCAACCAAGATTAACGCTAAAGAACAGAACGAGCATAATTCCCAACCAGAAAATCGGCATGGATACGCCCACTAATGACACAAGCATAACAATATAATCAATAATGGTATTTTGTTTCCTAGCTGCTAATATTCCTGCTGGGATACCTACCACGACCGCTATTAATAACGCTGCCAATGCTAGTACAACTGTGTTAGGAAACCTCTCAAGGATAAGCCCAATGACAGACTCACTATAAGAATAGGAATATCCTAAATTTAATTGTGCTAAGTCTCCTACATATGAAATAAATTGCGAAGGCATTGACTTATTTAACCCTAACTCTTCTCTTAAATTCTCTACATCTTCCACACTTGCCTGTGGTCCAAGCATGACTGAAGCTGGATCACCAGGAATCATCCGCGTAATAATAAAAACGATGATTCCGACTACTAGCAGTGTGGGGATTAGATTTACTAACCTTTTTAAAATAAATGAGCCCATCTTAGCAAGACCTCCTTTTCATTATTAGAATCAGTGATTCATATTGTGAATAACTACATACTACACCCCACACTAATTGTTTGTAAATATATTTTTTCTGAATTTTTATAATTTTTTATTTACTTTCTATTTACAAATGTGCTACTTTTATTTCGAACCTATCATTTTTGAATCAACGGTTCATATTGTGAAACACAAACTAAGGAGGCAAGTATGTATGAAGAAAATAAACGTAAAAAAATCCTTACTTCTATTGTTTTTAACTTTAATGCTTGGTGTTTTAGCTGCTTGTGGTGGTAATACAGAGAAAGATAGTTCATCAGATGAAAAAGGCGGAGAAACAGCTGCTAGTGAGGGCGGCACATTAAATATTGGTCTTTCAGCAAATGCCAAAACATTTGACCCGATCAAATATACAGGCGTTTACGAATCACAGGTCATGCGCCAAATGGGTGATACATTAGTGGTGTATAACAAAGACCTATCTGATATTATTCCTTCATTAGCAACTGAGTGGAATGTTTCAGATGATATGTTAGTTTATACATTTAAGCTACGTGAAGGTGTAAAATTCCAAAAGGGTGAGTACCAAGACGGTCGTGAGATGACGGCTGAGGATGTGAAATATTCTTTAGAGCGCTCTGCAAAAGAATCCGCTATGAATCGTTTAAGTGGTGTAACAGAGGTAAAAGTGTTATCGGATTATGAAGTCGAAATTCATCTAGCTACACCGAATGCTGCCCTACTTGCTATGTTAACAGATGCAGGGAATATCATTATTCCAAAAGAAGAGGTTGAAGGCTGGGGCGATAATTTCTCTGAGCATTTCGTGGGTACTGGTCCATTCCAATTAACAGATTGGAAGAAAGATCAAGAAGTAAAACTTGTTCGCAATGATACTTACTGGGGCGATAAACCTCACGTTGATCATGTAACAATGAAATTTATTTCTGATCAAAATATGATGACAAACGCATTACGCTCTGGCGATATTGATATCGCGATGGATGTTAAAGGGCAAAACCGTGAAATTATCAACCAAGATAGCAATCTTGAGCTTTTAACAAATCCAGGTTTATCCATTGTTTATCTTGATTTGAATAATAAGGTAGGTCCGACTGCTGACAAACGTGTTCGTGAAGCTATTTATATGGCCACAAATGTTGAGGAAATTATTTCTGGCGTTAACCAATGGGGTGGCGGTGATGTTTCTTATTTACCATTACCACCAGGTTCATGGGGTTATGATGAGGCATTAGTGGATTTAGTACCAAAATATAACCCTGAAGAAGCAAAAAAATTATTAGCAGAAGCTGGCTATGCTAATGGCTTTAAAACAGAAATTTTTGTATCTGAAGCACGTGTTCCTTATGCAACAATTTTCCAAAGCCAATTAAAAGAAAACTTAAATATTGATGTTGAAATTAAAGTGCTTGAATGGGGTACTTACAGTGATACTGTCGCAAAAGGAAATGCCCCAATGAATATTGGTGGCTGGACTTGGTATCCAGATCCATACTTCTTCCTATATCAACTGTTCCACACAAACCAAATTGGTGCGTTAGGTAATGGTAAAGGCTACAGCAACCCAGAGGTGGATAAATTATTAGAGCGTGCCGTATCAGAAACAGTGGTACAAGAAGAACGTGCAACATTATACCAAGAAGCATTAAAGCTGATTTTAGCTGATGTTCCACGTATTGAATTAGAGGCAACACAAACGGTTGCAGGTGTAAACAAAAAAGTACAGGGCTTTGAGGTTTCTGCTGATAACTCCGTACAAATTGTACATCCAAATGGTACGAACGTATCTATTTCTAAATAATTAAACTGGAAAAGTGGAGATGCTCGTCTCCGCTTTTCTCTTCATAAGGAGAGATCTGATCCGATGACTCGCTATATAAATGGACTTGTTTTTAATTCTGAGACTCGCAACTTTACTAAACAATCGTTTCAAGTACAAGGGCAATACTTCGAACCAGCTACTAGCACAACCAAAACAGAATTAGATTTAGACGGCTACTATATTACACCGGGCTTTATCGATAGCTGTTCACAAATCGGTCTAGCCGAAATTGGGATTCGTTGGGAGGGCGATGATAGCTATGAATTCGACTCACACCTACAATATTCTGTAGTCGATGGCATTTATCCATTCGATGCAGCATTTCAAAAAGCTGTCTCCCATGGAGTAACAGCATCTCATATCGTTCCCTCTCCTAAAAGCTTGATTGGTGCAAAAACGGCTATCATTCATCATGCACATACAACAGTTGATGAAATGATTATTTCAAAGGATGTGGCGTATTCCTTTTCTATCGGACATCAGGCAAAAAGCACATTTTTTACTGAAAAGAAAAAGCCGCTAACTCGCATGGGGATCGCCAAAATTTTAAGAGAAACATTACAGCAAATTCAGCAGCAAGAGCCGCTAATTAAAAAAATTGTTATACGAGCACATAAAGCCGTCGATCTTGAATTGGTGAGCCGTCTTCAACAAGAATTTAGCTCGATTTTCGATTTTCATGTTATTCATGGTACTGAGGCTCCGCTACTTCAGGAGACATCCTTCAATACGATGATTGCTGGCCCAACATTTCGATATATCGAGCATAACGAGATGATGGCCCTATCACCAAAACTGTATCACCAGCTGTCCAAGCACAATATACCATTTGTTTTTTGTACAGACCACCCTGTTAGTAGCACCTCTCACCTAATATTAGAAGGCTGCTTAGCTATAAGAGAAGGTATGACACGCCAGGATGTGCTGTATGCTCTGACAACAGGCGCTGCAAATTTCCTTGGTATCGCCCACCAAACTGGTGCTATTTGTGAGGGTCTTCTTGCGGATTTTGTGATTTGGGATAAGCATCCATTAGATTTAGATGCACAGGTTGTGGCAACTTTTATTAAAGGGACAAAAGTTTATGCACGGGAAGAAGGGTTGACACAATGATTATTTATCATCATGCAAAGTTTCTGACAGTCAATGAACAAAACGATACTTGTGAACAGTTGTGGGTCAAGGAGGGACGTATTGTCTATATAGGTCCTGCTAAAGAGGTTCCTCCCAATGCTGAATTAGTTGATCTACAAGGGGCTTATGTTACACCAGGGTTAATTGATATTCATGCCCATGTTGGCACATGGGCTGAGGTAACGGAAGATATTAATGATGCCAACGAATATAGTGAACCCTTTACACCGCTGATGCATGCTTTAGATAGTGTAGATATTCGCCATTTTTCCTTTCAACATGCCCTTGAAGGCGGCGTGACGACTGTGCAAACTGGGCCAGGCAGTGCCAATGTTATTGGCGGTATTTGGAGCATCCTTAAAACAGCAGGACCTACCCTTGCCTCTCGTGTTTTAGTAGAGCGCAGCGGTTTAAAGGGAGCTTTAGGCGAAAATCCAAAGAATGTCTTTGGCAATCAATATAAACGTAAGCCTATGACGCGCATGGCTATTGCCCAGCTTTTACGGGATGGGTTCCAACGTGCCAGTCAACTCAATGAACAACAACGAGCAGAACAAATTAAGCAAAATGGAGAGTTACGTCCATTTATTGAGGTGCTTCGAGGCGACATGCCCCTTCGCCTTCATTGTCACAGAGCAGATGACATTATGACAGCTATTAGGATTGCCAAAGAATTTAATGTGAAGCTTCATTTAGAGCATTGCACAGAAGGCTATCTCATTGTCGAGACTGTTAAAAATAGTGGCTTTCATGCAACGCTTGGTCCCTATATGTTAACGCCATCTAAATATGAAACGCGTCATTCCACACCAGCAATTGCAGCCATTTTTAAAGAGCATAATATTCCATTTGCCATCATGACAGATCATCCATTTGTACCAATTCAATACTTAAAATATTGTGCCACTGAAGCCATTCGTTATGGTTTAGATAAGGAAACAGCTTTAAAAAGTATTACGATCAATGCTGCTAAGCTCGTACAGCTAGATCATCGCATTGGTAGCCTTGAGGAGGGCAAGGATGCTGATTTTGTTGTTTGGTCGCACCCTATTTTTGAAACAGAAGCAAAGGTTTTACAAACTTATGTAAATGGACAAAAATATTACGAAGCGGAGTGAGCACTAATGAGACATTCAAAAATTGCCATTGTCACAATTGGTCAAGCCCCTCGCAAAGATATGGCGGAGGATATTCAGCAATTACGAGAAGCAGGTCTGCAAGTTCAGGAAGTTGGTGTCCTTGACTTACTTTCTCCTTCTGAAATTGCTACACTTGCACCGTCAAGTGTAGATACAGATATTTTAGTGACGCTCCTTACAAATGGTCAACAAGTAAAGCTCAGTAAGCAAAAGCTCATGCCCTATATTCAGACATGCATTAGCAATCTTCATGAATTCACTTGGGTATTACTTATGTGTACAGGAGATTTTACAAATAAATTACCCTTTAAAAATCTTTTACTACCGGATCGTATGATGATTAACTTAGTAAAAGGTTTACAGACAGAACTTGTGCTCGGCTTAATTGGACCTGAGCCTGATCAACAAACAACTGTTGCAGAGAAATGGCAAAAAGCTCAATTTGCTGTGAGCTTTTCGGCAAGCTCCCCTTATCACTTCAATGCACAGGATTTATTGACAAAGGCCCAGCAATTAGAAGATCATGGAGCAGATTTGCTTATTCTGGATTGTATGGGTTACTCCACAACGATGAAAAATACGATCAAGGATAAACTCAATATACCAATAATCGTTCCTAGAGAAGCTGTTTTTACCATCCTAAAAGCTATTTGTTAGGAGGAAAAAAGGTCACTGCTCGTTTAGTGACCTTTTTCTTAGTTAGACGCGCTTATTAAAATAAGGAAGTTGCTCAACAAATGCTTTTGTATCATCATCCCCATATTCATGGACTAATGCATAAATCTTCATCAATCTTCGGTCAATCTCATCATTTTCTTTATCTAAGTGATATTGGATATAGGGTAGCTGTGCACGCCATGCATTGGAGATTTCTAATAGCTGCATTTGCTGAAAAATCTTTTCAAAAACATTTAATGCTTGTCGGTCAATATTAAGCTCGAAATTCCAAGGCCCTGCATATGGATTTGTATAAAAGGTTCTATTAGCAAGTGAAAAATATATACGCTGACGCTCCATCTTGATGCTTCACTCCTTTTTCCATAGTATGGAGGAAGAATGATTATTTTATTCATTGAAATGTGTGATAAGCAAAGGTATTGCGTACTATTTAGTTATTAGAGGAATTTCGTAATGAGCTACTCCGTTTTGATTGTATCGGTGATAACATGAATGAATGACGAACAAAGGTAGCTTCTAATATTCATCGTATTCTATATTTTCATGATCAGCATGATCGCTTTATCTTAACAAAGAAAACGCAAGAAACAGCATTACAATATCAAATCGCACACAATATCATTAATAAATAAAAGACACTGGGATTAACACACCAAGACCTTACAGAACATGTCAATAAGCACTAAAGCGTGATTTCACGTATTGGCATAGTCTTAGGAATAAACCGCATCAGATATAACAACAATGCATGTAGAATAAGTATAATCACATAAAAGACATCTACTCTTCTGGAGTGGATTCTTTTTATGTGTATCGATGTCGTATGAAAATAGATGAACTGAAATTTGCCACCAAAAAGAAAGAATTACATGTAAAAGATATTGAAAGGAACAATCGAGAAATTGTGTGAATGCTCATGGTTTTAGAAACTATTATTCACAGACGATTGAGAGATAGAACTTGAATGTTGTCTATGTCCTTTTTGTGTAGGAGATATGTAGACTTTCATATTAAAAGCTTAATTATGTTAAAAATACTTAACATTTAAAAATGGAAAAAATATTTACTAATATATTTTTATACTTTAAGCTGAAATATATCAACTAAATTACATTAAAATGTAAATAATGTATTTTATAGGTATAATGTAAAAAGGATTTATAAAGTTAGGTAAATACATTTTTTATTAAACTACTCTTGACTAATATATTTTTATACCTTAATATACAATATATAGAAGATGCTTTTGCAATAAAAAGGAATAGGTGTATTTTATAGATAGAGCATAACAGTATTTGCAAAGTTAGATAATTGCATTTTTTATAATAAATTACCAGGGAGGAATTATGATGACAGTTGCAGTAAAAAATTTTAGCAGTATTATGGATCAAATTAGAGATGCTTATGTAGGAGAATCTACTACTGAATTTTCTTTAATAGAGCATATCGGACTTCAAGCTCCTTCTACATCCAATATACCTGATGAAGTGAAAAAAATAACACAAGAATATGAGCAGGATGTGAATAATTTTTATGAACAAGAAGAGACTTCCTTAAAAGAAAATGTTAAACAATTAGAAAATAAGGAGATGAATCAAGCAGAGTTTATGGAGAAAATGCGTAAGAGAAAAGAAGAAGCATTAAAAAAGGCTGAAGACACGATTAATAATCTCTATGATAAATTAACAGATTATGGAATAAAACATCCTTCATCGCAATTAGCAATCATTACTGTTGCTGATGCGGTTGGAGCTTTTATACAAGATATTATAAAGGAAGTTGCAAATGTTTTTATTGGTGTAGTAGACGCTGTAAAAAAAGCAATTAATGAAGCTGTTAAGTTCATTTCTTCTGCGTTCAATTCAATTACTAATTCAACGAAAAACTTCTTTTCTGAGTTATTTTAAACAATAATGAATAAATAACTGAAAACAAGGCTGTTTACGGACAGCCCTGTTTTTCCTTATTTAATAGCTAATTCATTTTTTTCCAACATATTTTCAATAGCTATGAAAGACTTCGTGTTTATTAAGTCACTTATAAAAAATAGTAAAAAACAGGTTTTTCTATGAGGAAATTGGGCTCCTCTTTAACCAACAAATCCTGAAGCGGCTGTATACTTCCACATATCTATTCCCTCCCCCCTTGTTAGTTATTTTCTTCAATACCTTGTACACCGACTGCCCTATTCGCTCTAAAAAATTCCCTAAATGAAAATTTTATGACGACAAGCGGTTCCACCCTATGTCCTTTGATTTTATTCGCTGGAATGTCAAACTTCCTTCACAATTACAATTAACGAATCATTTATAATAGAAAGCATGAACAATGAATGGAGTGAATGCCATGAGTTTAATAATGCTTTTAATTGTCGCCGTTATTATTGTTATTTTGATTACGATTGTCACGATTATTAGTGTCAACCGTGCATATGCTTTTCAACATACCATTGATAAAAAACCGCAACACAGCTATTATCAAGATGAAAACTAATTATTTATTGAATTTGGAGTGAAAACAATGGGTGTTCCATTACCAATTATTATAATGATTGTCATGATGATGCTAATGTTTGCCGTTGCAGCAATTATTATTTATCAAAAAAATAAACATACCTTTAGACAAACCGTTGATGCAAAACCTAAGCAAAAGGATGGGCAACTATGAAGTATCCTTTTATTTGGCTTATCCAATTTTACAGAAAGTTCATCTCACCAATGACTCCGCCTACTTGTCGCTTCCACCCTACCTGCTCCTCCTATGGGCTTGAGGCATTTCAAAAGCATGGTGCATTAAAGGGCTTTTTATTAACAACTATACGTATATCAAAATGCCAGCCTTTTCATGCTGGTGGCTTTGATCCTGTGCCAGAAAAATGGCCTTCGAAAAAAAATTAGCTTTCGAAGGTCATTTTTTCTTGTACTTTTTAAAGTTGTGCGTTATTATAGTAACTGTTCTGAAAAACAAACCGTAATGATTACTATTTAAAGGAGATATTTAATTAGATGAAAAAAGTATATTTAGTATTTCTAGTTGTAGTACTTGCTATATTTACCGCTGCCTGTGGCGATAAAGCTTCCACTTCCCAGCAAGCTGATGATAAGGATAAGAACAAGGATCAGTTAGTCATTCGTACAACGGTCTATCCTTTAAGCTATTTTGCAGAGCGTATTGGTGGTGATTTTGTTGATGTGTCTTCGATTTATCCTGCTGGAGCAAATGAACATACATTTGAGCCAACCCAAAAAGATATGATGAAATTAGCAGATGCGGATATCTTTTTCTATATTGGTTTAGGACTTGAAGGCTTTGTGGAAAATGCGAAAAAGACATTAGCAAATGAGGGTGTCGCAATGGTAGCTACAGCTGATCAAGTAACAGATGAAAAATTAGCGATCAGTACTGGTCATGTTCATCCAGAAGATGAGGAAGGACACGACCATGATGCAGAAGCTCATGATGAGCACGCTGATCATGACCACGATGCAGAAGCAGATGATCATCACGACCATGAGCATGGCGATATTGACCCCCATGTTTGGCTATCTCCTACAATTAGTCAGGATTTAGCACTTGCTATTAAAAATACACTAGTTGAAAAAATGCCTGCACAAGAAGCTACATTTAACGCAAATTATGAAGCATTAGTGAAAGAATTACAGGATTTAGATAATGACTTTAAAACAATGGCTGACCAAGCACAGGAGAAAACATTCTTTGTCTCTCATGCTGCATTTGGTTATATTGCAGGTCAATATGGCTTAACACAAGTGCCAGTTGCAGGCTTAAATTCTCAGGATGAGCCGTCTCAAAAAGAATTAACAAAAATTGTTGATAAAGCGAATGAATTGCATATTCACTATATTTTATTTGAACAAAATGTTTCTTCTAAATTAGCAGAGATTATTCAAAAAGAAGTTGGGGCTGAATCACTGGTCTTGCATAATCTAAGTGTCTTAACAGCTGATGATGAAAAAAACAAAGAAACATACTTTACATTAATGCAGGAGAATATTCAAACATTAGAGAAAGCATTGAACACACATTAATAGTAATAGTATGAGAAAGGAGGTGTCCCAAACATTAGATGGGATACCTCCTTTCGTATGACGTATTTTTCTTGGGGCATACGTTTTTCTACTCGACCAATAGACGTTAACCAGCTTGTTTTTGGTGCAGTATAGATTGGATGTGTCGCTATAAAGGCTACTAAACTTTCTATATTTATTTGTGTCCATTTACTCATATCGAATTCATTTGGCTCACTTTGTTTTGAGGTTACAGGTTTTTTTGGTTGCTGCATGGCTAGCTTATTTTTATCCATCATCAATGTGTGATCTTGGAAAGGAGCCGCTTCACTTTGTGTTTTTGTGAGTTGCTGCATTTCTGTAAACATTTCACTGGTAGCAGCGGGAAAACGCGCATAATCCCATGTGTGGTCTTGTGCTAGCTGACGATCTGACAGCAAAAAATATTGATAACGCACCTCTCCCTTGCGATCGGGTAAAGGGTCATCCCAAGTAACATCAATATGATACCAGTCCTGCTCAAGCTTTACTAATACCCAAGCATGTAGCTGTTCACCTGCGTTGCCAGGTACATAGCGCACCTCAAAGCCCAACATTTCTAACATTCGATAAAGCACTAAAGCATATGCCTGACAGACTCCCTTATTCTCTTTTAATAATGTATAAGGGGAATATTGACTTCCTTCTGTTTCCTTGGAGTATTCCGTGGATAAAACAATAAAATCATGTGCAGCCTGTAATTTTTGTATATCGCTGAATCCATGCATGGGTGCAGTAATAGTTGCCAATGTTTGTGCTACAAATGCTTCCTCTGCTTGTGAAAGATGATACGTAAAAGTAAAGTCAATGACAAGATGATTATTAGTTCCATTATAATTCCATTTGAAGCTAGAAATATTCGCATAAAGATAATCGTTTTGAATGGCATTTTTCGTGATTTCAGTGAGTTCATCTTTTATATCAGCTAGATCACCTGTATAATGAATAGAAAATTTGGTAGAGAACTGCATAACTTCTTGGAAAATAAGAGATTGTAGTGTTTCAATGGAATGGGCAGTTGCTATAGGATCTTTTTTATAATTTGCCAATACTTGCACATGACTCATTTGTAGAACAAATAATATAATGACAACATTATATATATATTTCCTCATATGAGTCATTCTCCTTTACTAATAGTTTATGCCTCTCTTTTTTTATTATGTTATGGAAAAATGAATTTCATACTAAAGGTATAAATGTTTTCGTAGCAAACCAAAGAAGCCTCCATTTATGAAGGCTTCTTTCAACTATTGCAATAATTTTCGTCTTACTAACTTATTCGCTCCGTTACGGGGGAGGGTGTCTGTTAGTATAATTTCTTTCGGAACTTTATATTTAGCAAGCTTCTGGCTACAAAAAGCTTGTAATTGTTCTATAGATACTTGCTCCTTTAACACTACAAATGCTATAGGTACTTGTCCCCATCGGCTATCATGCTTACCGCAAACACCCGCTTCCTGAACAGCAGGGTGTGTAAGCAGGACATTTTCAATTTCAGCAGGATAAATATTTTCTCCTCCTGAAATAATTAAATCTGCTCTGCGGTCAATAACAAATAGGTAGCCCTCCTCATCTATATACCCGATATCTCCCGTATGCAGCCAACCATCTATTGTTGCGCTTTTCTGTGCAAAACGCCCAATATAGCCTGGTGTGACATGCGGACCACGAATACAAATCTCCCCTTCACCATCGTCATTTGGTTCAGCAATTTTAATTTGATTAAAAAACAACGGCTTTCCAGCAGAGCCTATTTTTCTTATGGCATCCTCACTTGCCAATGTAGCTGTTTGTGAGGAAGTTTCGGTCATACCATATGTTTGTGCGACTGCTAAGTTTAAGGCATGTGCTCTTGTCAAATAATCAACAGGTACAGGCCCTCCTCCAGCTAACATGAGCTTAAATCGTGGTGAAGCTTTCATTGCGAGCTGCTCTAACGTATGTAGAATTCTTTCCAATGTTACAGCCACAACTGACATATGTGTGACTTCACCATCTATAATATTTTGGGTAATGGTCTCTACATCAAATTGATCATATAAATACACTTGATTGCCATATAACAGTGAGCGCACTAATATCGAAAAACCGCTAATATGGAATAACGGCACTGCACATAGCCAAACATCTTCTGGCTGTAGCCCTATATTGAAAACAGAGGCGGTTGCACTAGCTTGATGATTGCCAACTGTTTGACGAACCCCTTTTGGAAAACCCGTTGTACCTGATGTATACATAATCGTTGTTGTTTGATGGAGAGGCCATTCTTTGTCAATGTCTAGTGTATCTTCGGTGCCCTTTGCAATTGTTGAAAATAAATGGTGTGCTGTTTTAGGAGGTAATTTTAGGACATCCTCATCCGCAACAAACACCGTAACTGCTTCAGCATCCTCTAGCTGATAAGCCACTTCTTCCTGTGATAGTCTACGGTTGAGCATCACCATCTCACATTGTAAATGCATACAAGCATACAGCATCACGACAAGATCTGGGTTACTCGGTCCCATTATAGCGATACGATCTCCTTGTTGAATGCCAAGTGCCGATAATTGACGAGCGCGCTTGATCGATAAATTATTTAATTCTTGAAACGTCCAACTTTGCCCTTTATATGCTAATGCCTTGCGAAGCGGCGTTAAATAGGCTCGCTGTAAAATCCAATTTGGATACATATTTGTCACTCCAATCATCCTATATCTTATCGTTTTCCTCTATTCCTTGTCCATCCATCAGTTTAAGGGTGACTAGCTACTATTTTGGAAGCTCTATCCATTATTTTGATATGGCTACCCAGTACTTTGATGCTTCTATCTACCTCTACTTCTCGTCCAAACAGATAAAAAAGCCCGTATCTCTCAAAAGATACGAGCCGTTTGATGCTTCCCTTTCATCAAGGGAACCTTGGGAACTGACCGAAGTCAGGTTGACGTTTTTCTTTGAAGGCATCGCGACCTTCTTTTGCTTCATCAGTTGTGTAGTAAAGAAGTGTTGCGTCTCCAGCCATTTGTTGAAGACCTGCTAAGCCGTCTGTATCTGCATTCATCGCTGCTTTTAAGAAGCGTAGCGCAGTTGGTGACATTTGAAGCATTTCTTCACACCATTGTACTGTTTCATCTTCCAATTGTGCATAAGGCACAACTGTATTGACTAAGCCCATATCAAGTGCTTGCTGTGCATCGTATTGACGGCAAAGGTACCAAATTTCACGTGCCTTTTTATGACCGATAATACGCGCAAGATAGCCTGAGCCATAGCCTGCATCAAATGAACCTACTTTTGGTCCAGTTTGTCCAAAGCGAGCATTGTCAGCAGCAATTGTTAAGTCACAGACAACATGTAAAACATGTCCTCCACCAATCGCATAGCCTGCCACCATTGCCACTACAGGTTTTGGAATCACACGGATTAAACGTTGTAAATCCAGAACGTTTAGACGTGGGATTTCATCTTCTCCAACATAGCCACCGTGACCGCGAACTTTTTGGTCTCCGCCTGAGCAGAAGGCATGTTCACCCTCACCCGTTAAAATAATCACACCGACATTTTTGTCATCGCGTGCGCGTGAAAATGCATCAATCATTTCCATCACCGTTTTGGGACGGAATGCATTGCGTACTTCTGGACGGTTAATCGTAATTTTGGCGATACCGTTATAGAATTCATACTTAATATCTTCGTAAGTATGTAATGTAGTCCATTGACGTGTCATTGAATTGCCTCCTATTATTAAAAAATTCGTTATAAAGCGAGGAATACTACGTTAAATACTCCTCTACTATTGTAGCAAACTCAGCAGGATTTTCCACATGAATTGCATGTCCCACATTATTTACAGTAATATGTGTTCCATTCTTTAATAACGCTTTCATTTCTTGTGCGGTTTTACAAAATTTCTTGTCCAATGCTCCTGTTAAAAGAAGGACAGGAAAGGCTAGCTGCTCCAGACGCTCCCAATTTGACGGCTGGACGCCTGTTCCACTACCTCTTAAGCTTCCTGCCAGTCCCTCTTCCGTCTGTGAAAGCCTTTCTGCTCGAATGGCTTCTCGTACATTTTTAGGTAAACGAAACTGTGTTGCAAAAAGCGGGATATTCTCCCATGCATTCACAAATGCTACTAAGCCATTCGCCATAATTTTTTGCGCAAGTGCCTCATCTTGCTGACAACGCTCAGCTCGTTCTGCTACCGTACGTAAGCCTGGTGAAGCACTTTCTAAAATAAGCTTATCAATACGCTTCGGATAGGAGATAGCATAGGATAAAGCAATTCTTCCACCCATTGAATAGCCTAATAGCGTAAATGTCTCTAACTGAAGCTGACAGCATATTTCTTCTAAATCCTGGACTTGCTCCTCCATTGAAAAACGCTGCACATGCACTGGTATAGCTGTTCGTCCATGCCCAATTAAATCAATTGCCACCACTCGCACATTTGGCAACGCTTGTGCTAAATAACGCCATGTCGCTGTACTTCCTGTAAAGCCATGCAAAGCCACCAATGTATAAGAGGCATCCTTATTCCAAATATCAATATGCGTTTCCAGCCCTCGAATCATCATGCTTTTAGCTCCGTACTAATACGCTGCCATAGCTTTCTGTGTGCTTTTACATTTTCTGCTCGATCCGTAAAGATTTCGATTAAACGTAAAGGTTGCTTTTTCATTGTTGCAAACTTTTCTGATAGCTCGTCTATCGTATCCACACGTATATAATCCATATCATACATCTTGGCAACATCCTGGAATGTTAATGCCGTTGGTGTACCAAATAAATCTTCATAATGCGCCTCGACTGTTGACTGCGGTAAATAGGAGAAAATACCACCACCATCATTATTCAACACAATAATAGTTAAGTTACATTGCTGATATCTCGAGGCAATTAAACCATTCACATCGTGTAAAAAGGCTAAATCTCCAATCAATAAATAGGTCTCTCGTTGATTTCCTTGACTTAAGCCCAACGCTGTTGATACCACTCCGTCAATACCATTTGCTCCACGATTGGCAAAAACGCGTAGATCCTTTGGTGTTGCGAGTAAAAATGTATCGATATCACGCACTGGCATACTACTGCTCACAAAAATATCACTACCATTAGGGATTAATTTCAACAAACGAC
Source organism: Lysinibacillus macroides (assembly GCF_001281525.1). GTDB lineage: Bacteria > Bacillota > Bacilli > Bacillales_A > Planococcaceae > Lysinibacillus > Lysinibacillus macroides. The sequence continues at coordinate 1,092,842 of NZ_LGCI01000010.1, forward strand.
TAACGATTGCACCTTCATCCTTAGCCACTTCTGCATGCTGTTCAATATGCATAGCTGCCAGTTCATTCGCTTTTTGCCATTCAGCTAAGTAGGTCTTTTCAAGTGCTACGTTTGTTATTTCTAATTGTGTAAGCCATTGCCCAATATTGGCATGAATAAAATGTGTAGATACACCCGTAGCATCTCTAAACATGGCGTCTTCATCAATAATGATATAGGCATTTGGCTGTGATTTTGAAATAAATTGCATGATGAATTTTGAGATAGGCTGCGCTCCTAAGCGCAAGACTGTCTCAGGTTGCACAAGTGTTTTAAAGTCCTCGCTTTTCATTATGGCATCATAGGTTGTTATAATATATGGTAAACAATCCTCTGGTATAGAAGCACGCATATTGGAGAGACTCTCAACAATAGTTGGCCATTTTAACTGGCGGACAAATTCCCAGACAACGGCTAAATCCGTACCAAGTGCTAATTCCCCAATCACAATAAAGCCCTTTTTAGTCGCCTGTAAAATAGCAGAAAGCTCCTGTTGTGCATCATCGGTTGGAATTAATTGGCCCATATCGCTATGTTTAAACGTTGTTGTTGGCAATTCATTAGAAAAATCAATTAATAATGGCTCACGGAACGGGACATTTACATGCACTGGACCAAAAGGGGCACTTGTTGCAATGGCTACTGCACGCGCAAGATGGCGTTCAATAAAAGGCAATGTCGGAGCAGCACCATCTGCTAATGGGAAATCCACACTCCATTTTACATGTGCACCATATAAATTGGGCTGATTGATGGCCTGTGGTGCGCCTACTTCCCTTAATTCATGTGGACGATCAGCCGTCACTATTATAAGTGGCACACGTGCATAGCTTGCCTCCACAATCGCTGGAAAATAGTTTGCTGCGGCTGTACCAGATGTACATAATAAAACAACAGGCTTTGCAGTAGCCTTGGCTAGCCCTAAAGCAAAGAAAGCCGCAGAACGTTCATCTACCTGTCGATACATCGTTAGTTGCTTTGTTGAGGCAAATGCATAAGCAAGCGGTGTTGAGCGCGAGCCTGGACTAATGACAACATTTTTTATACCAGCCTGGACTAATGATGCAACCATTGTATATACATAATCGCTTAAAATTTTACGTTCATTCATGTAATTGTCCTCCTAGCGCACGAAGCATTGGACGAAATTTCACTAACGTCTCTTCGTATTCAGATTGTGGCTCTGAATCTGCTACGATACCACCACCCGCATATAAATATGCACTATCTTTTAATAGTGCAGCTGAGCGTATAGCCACTGCAAATTCACCATTACCCTCTGCATCCATCCAGCCAATTGGTCCCGCATATAGCCCTCGGTTCATCGGCTCATATTTACGAATAGCGGCAAGTGCCTCTTTACGTGGTACACCGCCTAAAGCTGGTGTTGGATGCAATGATTTTGTAAGCTGTAATATCGTTGCTTCTTGATTCAATTGACCTTCAACAGGCGTATATAGATGTTGAATATCACGTATTTTTAGTAAACGTGGTCGATCCGGAATCGTCATATTTACACAATTTTTGCGGAATGTATCTGCAATCATATCCACCACATATTGATGCTCGCCATCATTTTTAGGGTCATTTAACAAGCTTTGCCCATAGGCTTCATCTTCCTCTGCTGTCTTTCCTCGCTTAATCGAGCCAGCTATACAAGATGAAAAAGCACGCCCATCCTCCACTTTTACAAGACGCTCAGGCGATGCACCAAAAAACAATAAATTCTGACGTTCTAAACCAAATAAATAGCTTTCAGGTTGCTCATGAATAATTTGTGACAGCACTTGTGGCGCAGATACAGGCTCTTTAAATTGCAATGCAAGCGACCGTGCAATCACAACTTTCCCTGCCCTTTTTTGTTTAATTAATGCTGTTACTTGGTCAATCGAAGCTAAATATGGGTCCTTATATGGCTCAAAATAACTTGTAATTTTAGGCTTTGAATACGTTTTCACTTCTTTAACCTGTGCCGCATGAATTAAATGATCTCGCTCCTTACGTAATGCTTCAAGTCGCTCTTCATCCTGCTGACCCTGTGTTAAAAGATGAAGGCTGACGTATGCCTTATCATCACGTATGACAAGCTGAAAGGTTGCTAGTGCAAAATAAGCTTCTGGAAAGCCCGTCCACTCTCCATCAACATTATTCTGTGGGTCAAATGTAAAACCGCCAAACAAAATAGGCTGTAGCTCGCTTTGCCCTTTTGGACAATTTTCGGTTAATTTTTTCCATTCTTTTTCTACAGCATCAAAACGTTCATCTTTTGCATTGTTTTGAATGGTATGGGCATGTCCAAGTCCCACTAAAGTCATTGTTTTTTCTCTATTTTGCCAATAAAATCGTTCACCTTTATAACACTCTTCGCCTGCTGCATAAAATGCCAATGCAGATAGGCGGCTTACTTCAATTGTTTCCATATAAAAATGAAGGTTTTGGCCCAAAGAGTCCACTTCTACCTCTGTGGCTTGGTACCACTTCTGTTGCATGAAAATTACCTCCGTTGTTGCAATGTACATTATCACAATTGCTTGGCAACTCTATGATTCGTACCGTTGCCTATCGCTTATTTTTTACTTTCAGTTCATAAATGCATGTTCTATTGTATCACTTTTTGTCATTAAACAGTATGTAATAAGCTGTGAACCTACCCATTTTCTCATTCTTCGTTTAAAATAAGAAGAGTCGACAACATTTGAAGGAGAGAAAGACCTTATGACCAAAGTCATTGAAGCTGATAGGGGTTTGAAAGTTTGGTGGCATTTAACACGACCTCATACTTTAACCGCTTCATTTGTTCCAGTATTCCTAGGAACAGCAATTGCTCTAGCAATTGAAAAGGAAACCATTGATTTTGGACTATTTTTTGCTATGCTCATCGCAAGTATGCTGATTCAGGCAGCAACAAATATGTTCAATGAATATTATGATTACAAATTAGGCTTAGATAACGAGCATTCTGTTGGGATTGGCGGAACGATTGTCCGTCATGGAGTGCAGCCGAAAACGATTATGTTGATTGCATTAAGCTTTTATGCCATTGCCGTGCTTCTTGGCATTTATATATGTGCCTCAACATCTTGGTGGTTAGCAGCTGTCGGACTTGTTTGTATGCTGATTGGTTTCTTATATACAGGTGGACCATACCCAATCGCCTATTCTCCATTTGGTGAAATTGTCTCTGGCGCAGTAATGGGGATGGGCATTGTATTAATTGCCTTCTATATTCAAACGCTTACAGTAACACTGGATGCCGTGTTGCTTTCTGTCCCAAGCATGATTCTAGTTGGTGCCATTATGTTATCGAACAATATACGTGATATTGTGGGTGATACAGAGGGTGGACGAAAAACCTTGGCTATTTTGGTAGGGCGTGGTCATGCCATTTCTGTATTATCTGGCTTTTTTATTGTGTCCTATTTATGGGTAATTGCCCTTGTTGCCATAGATGGCATTACATTTTGGGCACTTATTATATTTGTAAGTGTGCCAAAACCATTACGCGCTATTCAAATTTTCCGTGACAAAAAAGAAGCCAAAGAAGTAATGCCTGCGATGAAGTATACAGCGCAAACCAATACAATTTTCGGCTTCCTATTAGGAATCGGTTTATTAGCTCATTATTTTCTTTCTTAAAAGCTGCGGCAGCCTTAACGGGTTGCTGCTTTTTTTACATAGCGTTTAAAATTGTGACTAGTAATGCCTAGTACCTCTTCCTCTGAAAAACGTGTGCGTAATGCCGCTACTAAATTTTGTGTCTCTCCTGCATGTGCTAAACCATCGACAACCCTATCAATACCATCAAAATCGGAGCCTAACCCGATATGCTCAACACCTACGAGGTTCGCCAAATGCTCCACATGGTTTACTAAATGCGCTAATGTTGCCTCCTCACCAATAAAAGGTGGATAGTAAACAACATGGATATGTCCCCCATGATTGACAAGAGCCTTGGCTTGCGCATCTGTTAAATTACGTGGATGGTCACAAAGTGTGCGAGCATTACTATGACTTGCAATAATATGCTTCGCTAACGGCAAGACATCCCAAAAGCTTTGTTCATTTAGATGGGAGACATCCATAATAATATCGCGCTCATTTAATAATTGTATGACCTCTTCACCAAATGGCTTCAACCCAAGACTTGCATCCTGTTCAGCGCCATGAGCTATAGCATTTTCCTCATTCCATGTTAATCCTACTAATTTTACACCAGCATCTAAAATGGCGATGAGCTTGGTTAAATCCTCACCAATTGCACCACAGCCCTCTAAGCTTAAAATGGCGCCTATTTCATGGGGTGCCAATTGCTCTAACTGCGCCCAATCGGTAATATGCACCATCCCCTCTGTTTGTAATACATGGGTATGAAATGCTTCAATTTGACGCACCACCTCAAGAAATTGCTGATGTTGCGGTATGTTTGGATTAATAAAGATCGCAAATACCTGAGCCTCTACCTGCCCTAATTGTAGTCTTTTTTGATTCGCATCTATATGGGTATCGTCTGCAAAGTTGGCTGTTTCAAGTGTCGTTAATTTTAACAGTGCATCACAATGTAAATCAATAATCTTCATCCTCTCACCTCTACAGCTATTATACTGTTTTCATGAGGGAAAGCTTCCTAAATTTTATCTTGTGGTGTATCTGAGGAGCCAAATTCTTCAAGTTCTATAAAATCATCTGATTTTGGTGTTGATGAGAGTAAATCCTCTTCCACTGGTCGTAAGTGTTCTTCTTTTTTCTCTGCATGTTCCACACAGGTCAATGCTTTTGGCATAGCTTCTAAACGCCCGATTGGAATGTCTTCACCACAAACAGCACATTTGCCATATGTCCCATCGTTCATTGCTTGTAGGGCTTCCTTAATTTCCTCCGCATCATCACCACGATGCTCATCAATCGCCATTTCAGTAAGCTGATCCGTTAAATCACTGGCATTATCTGCTGGATGATTGTCATAATTAGATAGCTCTGTCGCCTGAGGTCGTTCAGATTCGTCTAATCGCTGTTCAATTTCTTGCAATTCTTGCTCCAATTGTCTTTTTAACCTTTGCATTACTTGTTGATCCACAAAGATCCCCTCCTTATGCTTTCATGTTTTCCGAATTTACGCTTTCTAAAACATGTCAGCATAAGGAAGCTCCTTTTACTTACTTGTGTAAGCTATAATGGCATCACGTAAAAACTGTACTGCACCTGCTGTACTACGCTCATTATAATATGCTGCAAAACGTTCATCTGCTATATACATTTGTGCAAGACCTGCATGTGCTTCCTTCGAATATTCCTTCCATGTAAAGCTTAGCCATCGTTTATGCAGTTCCGCTACCTCCATTGCGATATCACTTGTGGCATCCCCTAGTTCCATTGCTTCAGCTAAACGCTCAAACATTTGCTGCTCTAGCTGCTGCATTTCTTGGTACTGCTGCTCTGTCATATTCATAAGCTTGGCATTCGAAGCATCCACTGTTTCATCACCATATTTTTCACGAATTTCTTGGCCATATTGTTTTTCATTATCCGCGATTAGCTTTTCTTTAAAGCCTTTAAATTTTTCTTCATTTGACATAGGTTGTTCCTCCTCAATGGATTGTATTGTTTTTTCTACTGTTTGTAAGATTTCCTCAAGCTGCTGCTTGCGTTTTAACAACGCTGCTTGATGTGCTTTCAGTGCTTTAAAATGCTGAAAGTTAGGCGCCTGAATAATGTCTTGAATAGTCGATAGCTTCATATCTAATGCCCTGTAAAATAAAATCTGTTGGAGCATATCGACTTCAAACTGTCTGTAAAAGCGATAGCCTGCCTCATTCGTCCTCGCTGGCTTCAATAACCCGATTTCATCATAATAGCGCAGCGTTCTTGTACTAACCCCCGATAAATTAGCAAGCTCTTGAATGGTATATTCCATCTTGTCACCTCCATTAATGCTACTGTAAACGTTAACGCAACGTTAAAGTCAATAAAAAAAACAAAATAATTTAATCCTAACTCTCCCTTCAGTTATATAATTCCACAAATACCTATAAATTCATATTTATAAGCCGATACAACTAGTAAATATTTCATAGGGTGTGAAAGGATGAAGTGTCCAAATTGTCATCATAAAAATCTTACAGACAGTAAATTTTACTCAGGCTGTGGCAGTAAACTCACGTATTCATCATTATCAAAAAAAGGTATCCCAGTATGGGCAACTATCGTATGATCCGTCTGTTTTATCGCAATGGGTGGGCTTGGCTATGCATATTGGGATTTTTTCACGGATCAAAAGAATATTTCAAATACTTACACGGAAACAAATGATCATCAGCAATTAAATGCCCAACAAGTTTCCTCTGAAGAACTGATCAAAAAAACAAGAAACGCATGCACAGCAAGTTGATCGTGTCACACTTATAAAGGAAATCCAGCAAAAGGTATTCACTATCCTAACTAACAACGGGCAAGGCTCTGGCTTTCTCTATAAAAAAGGTGGGTATGTTATTACAAATGCACATGTTGTCGAAGGTGAAGTACATGCCATCATTCGTAATTCAATGGACCAAGAATCACCAGGTACTGTCATCGGTATATCCGATCGCTATGACATCGTGTTAATACAGGTATCTAGCTATCAAGACACCGAACCACTAGATATTGAAACCATTGAATCCCCGATAGGCTTAGAGGTCAGTGCATTTGGTAGTCCACAAGGCTTTGAAAATTCGGCTTCTATTGGCTACATAACAGGCAATAAACGTGATATGGAACTTGAAAATTTTATATATAAGTATATCTATTAGGTCGATGCACAAATTGATAAAGGTAGTAGTGGTGGTCCATTGGTTGATGTCAGTACAAGCAATGTAGTAGGGATTAATTCGCTACTTTACACAACTGAAACAAGTACGAATTTTGCCTTCTCCATCCCTCTTTATAGCATGCTTGACCAATTTGATGGATGGATTACTAAGCCCCTGTCTGCAAACGAGATTCGCTCTGTTGCAAATGTATATGTAAGTAGCCAAGAAGCCCCTATTGAACAAGAAACAACGAACGAAACAGATGCCCAATTAGCAGGACAATTTGTGCAAGCATTTCGACTCTATTACGAAATGGCACTCAATGAAGGTGATTTTTACTGGATTACCGATATGCTTGCACCCGGAAGTTCCGCCTATCAAGAATTAGAGAAATATATGGATGAAATTGCGTATCAAGGACATTATTTCTATTTTACAGGCAATGAAGTGCTAGATGTCCAATATTCAAACGGTCAATACTATGTCGACATGAATGAAACGTTTGATTTCTATGATGCACAAAGCAACTATCAATTCTATGATCGCTATAAGACCTATACGGTGATTATAGATGATTATGGTGCTTATAAAATTGCAAATATTAAAATTCACTAGTTTTGATGCTATATTGTCTTTGATTAGCTGTTATCGATTGTAAACTCATTTATTTGTCCCTCCGTCATGATGTAAAGCCGTCTAGCTCTAAAATAGGTGAGCATATAGTTTATAAATTACGCAGGTAACAATCTAATAGAGAACAACACATTCGTAGAAGTAAAGGAAAATCGACCAAACGCGGGAATCATGGAGAATCCAGATGAAAAACCAGCTAATTTCATATCCTTATGCGGTTTCGTTTATGCAAAGATAATTAGTAAGACATTGCCAAAACCCTATGATTGCTAAAAAGAAGAATATTTGTATAAGACATATGATTGCCCTACATGGCAGTTGATAAAAAATCATTCTTTTACGAAGTCGCATGCATGCCATTTTACATGGGTCATTTTCAGAATTACAATAGCATGTCAGATTCAGTGCTATTTTTAAATGTCATGGTGCCTTAACCATCAAAACAGCATCATATTCAAGCTAATCGGAAATGAAGGTTTTCAGAATAAAAAGTTCCATTTTTAGGTATATATACTCGAATACACTTAATTTTAACCAAATTTAACATGCTATATAATTTATGGAGGTAATTTTATAATGGCAAATACAAATTGGCAAAGGAAAGATATTAGTATTCATTATTTAGATGAGGTAAGGGGGGCTATACCGTTTGGGGCTGTACAAGCACAACTAATGCTTCAAATAGTAGATTATTTTAATGCAAACCCAAAAAAAATTATAGATTTAGGATGTGGAAATGGTTTTTTAGCTGAAATATTACTTAAATCTTATCCTGAAGCTATAGCTATATTAATAGATCATTCAGAACCAATGATTGAAAATGCAAGAATAAATATGAAGGATTATCTTGAAAGATGTGAAATGATTAATGGAGATTTTAGTGAAAGCCTTACTGAATATGCTGATAGAGGAACAGTAGATTGTATCGTTTCAGGCTATGCGATACACCACCTTTCTAATGAACAGAAAAGAATATTATATAGCGAAATATTTGATATATTAGCGCAAGGAGGCATATTCATTAATATTGAACATGTTGCTTCTGCTACCCCTAAAATAGAAAATTACATGATGAATTTTTTATTGACCATATAGCAGCATATAATAATAAAGATAGATCTACGGCATCTATCGAATACTATAGCCGCCCAGATAAAATGGATAATCGATTGGAAAGAGTCGATGTTCAATTAAATTGGTTAGAGGAAATAGGTTTTAATCATGTAGATTGTTATTTTAAATGGATGGAATTGGCTGTATTTGGTGGAGTTAAGCAAGCATAATATTTTACCTAGTTAATCAAATTTGTAAATTGAGAAGGCTCTAATATCCAAGCTAAATAATCTTTTTTGTACAAATATAGTACTATATATTCTTTTAGGAATGCATAGTCGTGATTCTATAATAAAGTATAGGAGAATCTCATCTGTACATCAAGCGCTAGATGGCTGGTTATTATAATCAAACACTTTCTATAACTATAAACTTACTTAACGAGGGCATTCTACATCAATTGTGTGGGATGTCCCCTATTGAAAGATGCCTAATTTTACGTATTCTCAATCGTCATATACTTTTTTATAAATTGTATGGAAACTCCAATATTTATGATAGAACCCCACTAGTTTGGTCATGCTAACCTATCCAGCGATTGATCAGGGCTATCCGTCAGTTTCACGCTTCGTTCCAGCTAATAGGTACTTCTATCCGACTCTCTTCTTTTTAAACAGAAAAAAAGTGCAATAGATGATTGTTCATCTACTGCACTTTGTATGACCCGTACGGGATTCGAACCCGTGTTACCGCCGTGAAAGGGCGGTGTCTTAACCACTTGACCAACGGGCCCATGGCGGAGAAGGAGGGATTTGAACCCTCGCGCCGGTTACCCGACCTACACCCTTAGCAGGGGCGCCTCTTCAGCCTCTTGAGTACTTCCCCAAAATAAAATGGCTCCGAAGGCAGGACTCGAACCTGCGACAACCTGATTAACAGTCAGGTGCTACTACCAACTGAGCTACTTCGGAATAATGGTGGGCCTAAATGGACTCGAACCATCGACCTCACGCTTATCAGGCGTGCGCTCTAACCAGCTGAGCTATAGGCCCTTGGAGCGGGTGATGGGAATCGAACCCACGACATCAGCTTGGAAGGCTGAGGTTTTACCATTAAACTACACCCGCATAAATGGTGGGTCAGGACGGAATCGAACCGCCGACACTTAGAGCTTCAATCTAATGCTCTACCAACTGAGCTACTGACCCATTTCTTCCTTGCTTTACTTTTTCTATCATTCTATAAAAAAATGGCGGTCCCGACCGGGATCGAACCGGCGATCTCCTGCGTGACAGGCAGGCATGTTAACCGCTACACCACGGGACCTTTTTGTTGCTGTCGCTTCGCTTTCGCACAGAAAACATTTTGTTGCTGTCGCTTCGCTTTCGCACAGAAAACATTTTGTTGCTGTCGCTTCGCTTTCGCACAGATAAAATTGGTTGCGGGGGCCGGATTTGAACCAACGACCTTCGGGTTATGAGCCCGACGAGCTACCACTGCTCCACCCCGCGATAATCATATGTTGTTTCGAGTTTTTCAAGCACCATTTATAAAGACAGAAAACTGGAGGAGGTAGAGGGATTCGAACCCCCGCGCGGTGTTACCCGCCTGTCGGTTTTCAAGACCGATCCCTTCAGCCAGACTTGGGTATACCTCCGTTACAATATATAAATGGTGGACCTTGCAGGACTCGAACCTGCGACCGGACGGTTATGAGCCGTCTGCTCTAACCAACTGAGCTAAAGGTCCTTTAAGATGGCGGCAGAGGGGATCGAACCCCCGACCTTACGGGTATGAACCGTACGCTCTAGCCAGCTGAGCTACGCCGCCAGGATCTTTATACTGGTTAATTTACTTATGGTGGAGCCTAGCGGGATCGAACCGCTGACCTCCTGCGTGCAAGGCAGGCGCTCTCCCAGCTGAGCTAAGGCCCCATAATTTTTAGGAAATGGTCGGGAAGACAGGATTCGAACCTGCGACCCCTTGGTCCCAAACCAAGTGCTCTACCAAGCTGAGCTACTTCCCGTTGTTCTTTTGGCGCGCCCGACAGGAGTCGAACCCATAACCTTCTGATCCGTAGTCAGACGCTCTATCCAATTGAGCTACGGGCGCATTTAAAATGGTGCCGAGGACCGGAATCGAACCGGTACGGTAGTCACCTACCGCAGGATTTTAAGTCCTGTGCGTCTGCCAGTTCCGCCACCCCGGCACATTTGGAGCGGAAGACGAGGTTCGAACTCGCGACCCCCACCTTGGCAAGGTGGTGTTCTACCACTGAACTACTTCCGCATGTGCATACGTTTTTTTATCTGGCAATGAAAATAATGGTGCGGGTGAAGGGAGTCGAACCCCCACGCCTTGCGGCGCTAGATCCTAAGTCTAGTGCGTCTGCCAATTCCGCCACACCCGCTTCTTATTATTTCGAAATGGTGAGCCATGAAGGACTCGAACCTTCGACCCTCTGATTAAAAGTCAGATGCTCTACCAACTGAGCTAATGGCTCGAAAAATGGTGCCGGCTATAGGAATCGAACCCACGACCTACTGATTACAAGTCAGTTGCTCTACCTGCTGAGCTAAACCGGCATATGGTGGAGGATGACGGGCTCGAACCGCCGACCCTCTGCTTGTAAGGCAGATGCTCTCCCAGCTGAGCTAATCCTCCTGGGTATTATGCCTAGCAATGTCCTACTCTCACAGGGGGAAGCCCCCAACTACCATCGGCGCGAAAGAGCTTAACTTCCGTGTTCGGGATGGGAACGGGTGTGACCTCTTTGCCATTATCACTAGACTTTTTGTATGTACATTGTTTTGAAAGTTGTTTTCCTGTCCTTCAAGACAAGAATTATTGTATAACGTTTTCTAACATTGTGCAATACTTTTTTTATTAAAAAAAGAAATTATTACTTTTTGAAGATATTTTTGCTAAGTAAGAGAAATTATTGTCCTGCAACACATTATAGCAATAGTTAATTCAAAAGAAAACAATTATTTTATAATATATCACACGTGTTGATTAACCAAAATCAACCAGTATTTATTTGCGTCAGTTCCCCATGAAATGCGAGTATTTCTTTGATGCCAATACGCCATTCGATTGGCAGAGTAGCGCAAAGAAGCTGGCGTGTAAAACCAGCGAAAGATAGGCGTTTACAGTTATTTTTCTTGTGTCCTTCTGTATGCAAAAACTTTAATAATACATAGGCAATTAAAGCCGCAAATAGCTGATTAAATACCGCATTTTTCGTCGTACCAAATAACACAGGCACATTTAAATTCTGTTTAATCCAGCGAAAAAAGGATTCAATTGCCCAACGTTCTTTATACATGCCAGCGATTTCTTCCGCCATTCCCTCACGAAGATTCGTGACAACCCGTACAATGGCGCCTTCATAATCCGTAAACTCAATAACACGGTGACGTTCCTTTGTTTGTTTTTGCGCCGAGCCAAGTGTACATGTGAAATCAGCAACGATATTGGACCCTTCAACAGTAGCCCTTTTTAACGATTTTTTGCGGTTTAACTGGATATTACCCTTTAAACGGATGACAAAACCTTGCTTTGTTTTCACATACCGATCGACTTTATCCACTGAAAAATAGGCCCGATCCGCTACTAAAATAAATCGCTTATTTTCGAGTTCAACACCGACAGGACCATCGTGTTTCAAACCTGTTGTTTCAACGATTTGAAGAGGCATCCCTGTGTTATTTGTAAAGCTGACGTGCAATTTAATACCTGAACGTTCGCCATGATACAGCGCCCATGGTAAACGATTTTTTCCGACCGTCATCGTTGTTGAATCAATTGCCAGTAGTTCTTTTTCAAGCTTAAGTGAACGTCTCGCTGATCGATTTAATCGGCCGATAATTCGTTCAAAAATTCGTTTAACAATCAGATAATTTAGTTCGCCTAAACGTTTGGACAGCGTAGAATAGTCTACTGATTTCAAGCCTTTCTCCGTCGCCACATCTGAAGCGTAACGCAAGCTTTTCCATTCGAATATAGCAGCGCCAACCAAGTAGTTTAAAAGTGTTGGTACATCACATTTACGCGCCGTATCTTTAAACTGAAACTCAGCTAGAATCCCATTGATTTCTTCCTGTGAAATAAAGTTTTGAAGTAGTGTGAAAATCGCGGTATTCTTAACCATGAGAGATTCCTCCTTGTAAATGTTGGTGTGGTAACTTACATTTTACATGGAATCTCTCTTTTTTATTAGTTTTTGGTGGTAAAAATTGGTTAATCAACAGACGTGATAATATATATTTTAATAGCTCTCTTTCAAACATTTAATGATAAAATATACCTCTTTACCTAACAATTAGGTATAATTACCTTAGACAAATTATATTCCATATTGTAGAAGGTCATCGAAAAATATACAAATCCAGAGATATGATTGATATTTTAAAATTGACTAATAGCTGACTGGAGCGAGTAAATGGGCTCCTCAGACGTCTCTAGGATAATTACCTTGGTAGAGTAAAGTCAATCACAAGCTATGGTAACGAGCCGTAATTATTTATAATTTTCCTATTTTTAGGCATATCAATACCTTTTGAGCGTACACTCACTTGGTTTGTTGCCTTGCACTGTTTCGTATTATATATATTCAATAATTTTTAATTTCAGATGCTCTACTAAAGGAACTCAGGTGTCAAAGAAATACTTTCTGTTATCACAATTGTCTTTCCATAGTTGATTCTCCCCACAATCATCAAAGTATATATGTAGCTGTTGGCTCTTAGATAATATCTTAAGGATACACCATATTTAGAAATATATGGGGTTGTCAAATAAGCTTCTTTTCACAAAATCTCTTGAATATCAAAATGCTATTAAATTGATGTTTTGATATTTTTAATTTTGCTTGAAAACTCCCTTCTCTGACAACCTCAATAGATCTCACTTTTTTAAACTGCAGAAAGTGCTTTTTGTAATCTTTCAATCTTTTCAAATGTTGTGGAAGGGCCAAAAGATATTCTAAAAAATTGTCGGGCTGCTTCCATTGAATAGCCCATTGATAAAATTGCTTTTGTTCCCGATTCACTATGAATATCACACGCACTTCCTGTTGAGATACAAATGCCTGCCTCGTTTAACTTTAATAACACATATTGTCCTTCTACTTTTTCCATCATCACACCACAAATACTTGGTAATTGCTGACCACATTCTATTAGCTGGCATGTTTTAGGTAAGTTTTTTATAAAAATTTCCCTTAACACCTTATACTGCTGCAAATCATACTGGTAGTTTTCAATCGCTGTTGCAAAGGCTGCTATTGCTGGCGTATCTAACGTCCCTCCTCTTAATCCCCGCTCATGTGTTACACCTGGCGTTAATGCAGAAACTCGGATTGTTGGGTTAATGTAAACTGCACCACAACCTTTTGGTCCACCAATTTTATGAGCTGAGACTGTCATAGCATCTACTTGTTTGGGTAATTGTATTTTGCCAAAGGATTGTACACAATCAACATGACAGAAAATATTTGCTTCTCTTGCCACTCCTATTATTTCTTCCATAGGTTGAATAGCGCCAATTTCAGAATTCACATGCTGGATAGTTATTAAAGCTGTATCTTCACGGATTGTTTGTCGCAATTGCTGTATATCAATACCACCATCTTTTTGCAATGGTAATTTTGTTACAGTAAAACCCATTTTCTCAAGTGTGTTTAATGCTGCATGTACAGATGTATGCTCAGCCTGTGAGGAAATAATATGCTTCCCCTTTGTAGAGGCAAATGCTAATGATAAAATGGCTATTAAATTGCCTTCTGTACCGCTTCCTGTAAAGATCACCCCATCACTATGAACTCCAAGCGCCTTGGCTACCACCTCTCTTGACTGCTGCACAAAATAATGGGCTTGCCCTCCTAAATCATGAAGACTTGCACTATTTCCATAATAGCGCTGTGCCACCTCTGTATATACGTTCAGAGCTTTCTTCATCATAGGTGAGGTTGCTGCATAATCCATATAAATCATCATATTCTTCCTCTCTTATCTATCAGGTCTTGTTTTCTTTTTTATTTTATGTAAAGATATGTGTCAAGACAACTGTAAAGAAGGTATAACTATGGATGTAATGACAGACGTCGTTATTATTGGCAGTGGTATTGCTGCACTTCAAGCTGCCTTACTGCTTGAAAAACATTTTCAGGTGCAAATTGTCACTAAGTCAGCGGTGCATGTTAGTAGTTCTTATCGTGCACAAGGCGGTGTGGCTGCTGTTACAAGTGAGGAAGATCATGTTGAATACCATGTTGCGGATACATTGAAGGCGGGAGAATATCATCATGAAAAAGGACATGTAGAAGCACTAATACAAGATGGGGCAAAAATAATAAATAACTATCTAAAATCGGGGCTTCCGATTGATCGACATAGCAACGGAAAACCTGCGTTAGGCTTAGAGGGAGCCCACAGCCATCATCGTATCCTACATGCAGGTGGTGATCGAACTGGTCAAATTTTTATCGATTACTTGCTTCATAAACTATCCCCTAAAACAAAGATTAATTGTTATGAAATGGCTTATGAGCTTTTACTGAATACAGATGGTGACTGTGTAGGTGTATTGACAAAGGGACGACATGGTATCAAACGTTATTTTGCCCATCATATTATTCTAGCGACAGGGGGTGCAGGTGCTCTTTACTCCTGCACATCAAATTATCCAACAAATACTGGCGATGGTATTGCTCTAGCCTTTCGTGCGGGTGCTGCTGTTAGTGATATGGAATTTATGCAATTTCATCCAAGCTTGCTATGGTGTGAAAATAAAGCGAAGGGATTAGTTTCAGAAGCTGTACGAGGCGCTGGTGGTATATTTGTGGATGCACAGCGTCATTCCATTATGAAAGGCTTACATGCACAGCTTGACTTAGCGCCCAGACATATTACTGCCCTTGCCCTTTATCACAAGCGTGCTGCTGGTGAGGAAACGTTTATTGATATTGCTGGCATTAATAATTTTAGAACGAGATTTCCAACAATTGCACAGCTCTGTGATGACAATCAAATTGATTTACAGAACGGCTTAATCCCTGTCGCACCAGGCAGTCATTTTTTAATGGGAGGTATCATTGCTGACGATAAAGGGCGAACTACGCTAGCTAACTTATATGCAGTTGGTGAGGTTGCTTGTACCGGCGTGCATGGCGCGAATCGTTTAGCTAGCAATTCCCTATTGGAAGGTATTACATTTGGGCAAAAAATGGCGCAGTTTATTATTCAAAAAGGCTACCATCAAAAAAATTTCATACTTCATCACTCTAAATGTTCTAACACATTGCCATCTTTATTGAGTAAGGAGCAATTACAGCAACAGATGATGCAGTTTTTAGGCATTGTTCGAAATAATGAAGACATGCAGCATTTTGCACAGCAATTGCCTTCATTACAATTATTGCTCCACGTTCATTTACAAGGATTGGAGCAGGCAGAGCTGGAATTACTGATGATGCATATTGTCGCAACTTTAATGGTGCATGCTGCCATCACAAGAACAGAAACACGCGGAGCCCATATTCGTACGGATCAGCCTAAGATAGAGGCACAATGGGCAAACCGCTGGATTATTTTTTCACAAGGTCAAATGAAAGTGAGGAACTCTTTGTATGAATATCATCAAGCTCGAGGAAATGCTCAAGCAATTTTTTAATGAGGATATAGGTGATGGGGATTTATCAAGTGAATTTATATTTTCAGCTAAGCAAGAAGGGGCTTTTTCTTTTTATGCTAAAGAAAGTGGGATTTTTTGTGGAGCACCCATTATTGAGCATGGCTTTCTTCTACTTGATCACTCAATGGAAATCCAGCTGAATAAGCAAGATGGCGATACAGTAGAGGCTGGGGATGTGCTTGCTGTTATTAAGGGCCCTTTGCAGAAATTATTAATGGGTGAGCGTGTTATTCTAAACCTTATTCAACGTATGTCTGCGATTGCTACAGCCACCCATCAAGCTGTTCAAAAAACAAAAGGGACTCATGCGAAAATATGTGATACACGTAAAACGATTCCTGGCTTACGTATGCTTGATAAATATGCTGTAAGAATCGGTGGCGCTTATAATCATCGTCATGGTCTATATGATGCAATTATGTTAAAGGATAACCACATTGCTTTTGCCGGTAGCATCACAAAGGCCGTTCAAATCGCTCGTGCAAAAGTTGGTCATACGGTTAAAATTGAAGTTGAGATTGAAACAAAGGCACAACTGGATGAAGCCGTCACGGCAGGGGCGGATATTATAATGTTTGATAATCGTAGTCCTGAAGAAATACGCGCATGGCTCCCTACTGTTCCTTCTTCTATTGCAACAGAAGCGTCAGGAGGGATTACAGTTGAAAATTTACAGGCTTATGCGCAATCAGGTATTCAATGGATTTCACTTGGTTCATTAACCCATTCCGTTAAAGCCTTTGATATTAGTGCACTTGTACAAATGAAAGGAGATCGTTCCCTTGTCCATTACTAGTTTATTACAACAAACGACATTACTGCCTGAGCATTATCGGACACTATCCGTAAAGGAAATGGAATCTCGTATTTTAGCAATCAAAAAGAAATTAGGACATAAGCTATTTATTCCAGGTCATCATTATCAAAAGGATGAAGTCATTCAATTTGCAGATGCAACAGGTGATTCCCTACAGCTTGCCCAATTATCAGCAGCCAACAAGAAAGCTGAGCATATTGTATTTTGTGGTGTTCATTTTATGGCAGAAACTGCAGATATGCTCACAACAAAACAACAGCATGTTTATTTGCCAGATATGCGAGCTGGCTGTTCGATGGCGGATATGGCGGATATTTATCAAACAGAGCAAGCATGGCCAATTCTTCAGGGATTCTTTGGCGATACTATTCTTCCCTTAACCTATGTGAACTCAACTGCTGCCATTAAAGCCTTTACAGGAAGGCATGGAGGAGCTTGTGTCACATCATCCAATGCAAAAGAGCTTGTGCAATGGGCTTTTACACAAAAACAACGTATTTTATTTTTGCCTGATCAACATTTAGGAAGAAATACCGCTTATGATTTAGGCGTTCCTCTCGAAAATATGGCTGTGTGGAATCCACATGCAAATGAACTAGAAACAAAGCAGCCCTTAGAAGATATTCAAGTTATTTTATGGAAAGGTCATTGTTCTGTGCATGAAGGTTTTACAGTTTATCATACAGAAAACGTTCGCAAAGAATATCCAAATATGAGGATTATTGTTCACCCTGAATGCAGTCGTGAGGTTGTGGCAGCAGCTGATGATGCAGGCTCAACGAAATACATTATTGATACTATTAATCAAGCCCCAAGCGGCTCTGCCTGGGCAATTGGCACAGAAATGAACCTTGTCAACCGTATTATTAAACAGCATCCAGACAAACATATTATCTCGTTAAATGAAAACTTCTGCCCTTGCTTAACAATGAATCGAATTGACCTTCCACATTTGTTATGGTGTCTTGAAAGCATTGAACAAGGACAGCCACATAATCGTATACAGGTAGATGAGCGGACGACAGCTGAAGCGCTTAGCTCCCTAGAAAGAATGCTAGCCAAAAGATAAATTTTAAAAGCAGAAATGTTGGGAAATCAATGTTTCTGCTTTTTTAGTGAGAAAGTATTACTAGAATTATAAAAACAGGTGAAATTGACATAACTTTTATTTCTATGCTACTGTCGAGTTGGAGGTGATAAAAAATGGCTTTTCAATCAAAAAATATTTTCATCAATTTACCAGTAAAAGATCTGGGCAAATCTATCACATTTTTTCAGACGTTAGGTTTTGCGTTCAATCAACAATTCAGCGATGAAACAACAGCATCAATGATCATTAGTGAAAATATCTTCGCCTTAATAATGGTCGAAGAGCACTTCAAAGAATTTACTAAGAAAGAAATTACCGATACTACATCTTCTGCAGAAGCAATTTTATGCCTATCTGCTGAAAATCGAGAACAGGTTGACCAATTAGTAAATAAGGCACTGGCCTCTGGCGGTAAATCATATAGTGAGCCACAAGATCATGGATTTATGTACGGTTGGGGTTTCCATGACTTAGATGGACATATTTGGGAAGTAGTTTATATGGATGAAAATGCAATGAATCAAGAATAAAAGTTTTAAACTAAAAAGTTAGCCTAAATAAACTCCGATTTCTTTATACTTTAGATACAATAAGGGATTTACCCAAAAGTGATCAAAACGTCGAAAGCCCTATGCCTTCCGTTTCATCACTTTTGTTTTCTTATTAATATCATCTAAGAAGCCAATGGAATTATGTATAACGCTGTAAGTACTGCTGTTGTTGAGGTCATCATCCAGATAGACATTTACATAATACATGACGTATACATTTCTATTTTGTGGGATTATATTTGTCAGCGCGCTTCATCCATTGCCCAATAGATAGAACAACGAAAATGAACGCAATCTGTTGCAATGATAGTTCAATCTAGCGCTTGATAAACAGTTATTTTAAAATTTGGCTTCCTACCCCATGGTTACTAGTTTAACATCTGCCTTATGCTGATCTCCATAACTTTTTATCATTCGGTAATTATGGATCAGCTCGCGTATTTACACTGTTGAGCGAATACTTACTTGCATCGCCTTTATACTCATCGATCGCTCATGATAGAACCTCACTAGTTTGGTCATGCTAACCTATCCAGCGATTGATCA
>NZ_LGCI01000002.1 GCF_001281525.1 Lysinibacillus macroides
CGACTTTGTGTTAGGTTCTAAAGTTCAATCTATATAGCCCAAATGATAGGCATCCAGCTTTGGCAATTCAATCTGAATCACAGGCACATCGCCCTCTGCATGGGCAAGTGCCGTACCTTGTTTCGATATTGCATTAATTTCGTTAAATGTACGATTCGTTAAATAGTTTAAGCCATCCTCATCACGCGCATCATAAGGTACTACCATATCGCCTTCAATCTCATGGAAATGCAATAATGTTTCAAACATAATACGACGGCCATCTTGAATATACTGTCCAATAGCATGTAAATCTGTTGAAAAGCTGACCGTTGACGGATACAATCCTTTGCGGTCTTTCCCTTCACTTTCACCAAAAAGCTGCTTCCACCACTCGTGAAATTTACTTAAGCCTGGTTCAAATGAAGCCAAAAGCTCCACCGAATAGCCCTGCTCATGCAAAATATGACGCATCACTGCATACTGATAAGCATCATTAAACGCTAAATCAGACTGTGCCAACTCAGTTGCTGCATGTCGAGCACCATTCATTAATTCAGCAATATCTATCCCAGCCACTGCAACAGGTAATAAACCAACAGCCGTTAATACCGAATAACGCCCCCCAACATCATCAGGAATCGCAAATTGACGATAGCCTGCCTGATCAGCAATGTCCTTTAAAATGCCCTTTTCTGCATCCGTCGTCACAATAATACGTTCCTTTGCCTTGTCACCATAACGCTCTTCCATATATAAACGCATCACACGAAAAGCAAGCGCTGGCTCCATCGTTCCACCAGATTTCGAAATCACATTGACATACACCTGCTTGCTATCTAAATAAGCAAGCAATTCCTTCATATAAGCCCCACTCATATTAAGTCCAGCATAAACAACCTCAATACCACCCTTAGCTAAGCCAAAGTACGGCGCTAATGCCTCTTGAATCGCACGCGCACCCAAAAAAGAACCGCCCACACCAATCACAACAAGTACATCTGCACATGCACGTATTTCACTTGCAACATAGTTGATGGATGTTAATAGCTTCTCATTGTCTTGTAATGGTGCATTGAGCCAGCCTGTTGCGTAATGAGTAGGTAAGTCCTTATGAATCTGTTGTACGCGTTCTTTATATGTTAATATATCTTGTTCATCTAACGAACAATTCAGTAATGTTGTTTTTAGAATCTCCTCATTCATTATGAAAAGTCCTCGTTTTTTCACAAATTTAATAGCTTTATTATGGCATAGAATAGGGAGAAAACCAATTATATTCCTGATAGCTAAAAAGCATGCTCCCCATAATAAAGAGCATGCCTTCCTCATTTTAAAATCACTTTTTAAGCTATTAAATATTGTTTAATACTACATCAATAACATATTGCTGCTCTTCAATAGTCATCTTAGTATCTGATGGCAAGCAGATTCCCTTAGCAAACAATTCTTCACTTACAATCTTTTTATCACTATGAGGATAGAACTCGCATCCTTCGAACAGGGGTTGTATATGTAGTGGCTTCCATACAGGACGTGCTTCAATGTTTGCTTCAGCAAGTAGATCAATTAATTCATAAGGTGTTACTTTGATTTTCTCAGGATCTAATGTCATTGTTGATAACCAACGATTTGAAAATGTTTCTTCTAGCTCAGGCATCATTAAAATACCATCAACATTAGCAAATGCTGACTCATATCTCTCAAAAATTGCTCTTTTTTGTGCAACACGTTCATCCAGTACTTCAAGCTGCCCACGACCAATCCCAGCTACGATGTTACTCATTCTGTAGTTGTAACCAATAACACTATGTTGATAATGCTTGGCTGCATCTCTTGCTTGGGTTGCTAAAAAACGTGAGTATGAAATTAGTTGTTCATCATCTGATACAAGCATGCCTCCACCAGACGTAGTAATAATTTTATTACCATTAAATGAATAAATACCAAGTTTACCAAATGTACCACTATGCTTTCCTTTATATAGCGATCCTAGTGATTCTGCTGCGTCTTCTATAACAGGAACGTTATACTCATTGCATAATGCCATTAACTCATCTATACGCGCACTTTGACCATATAAATTCACGATAATCACAGCTTTAGGTAATGTATTATTTTCTTTTGCTTCTTTCAATGCTTGTTCAAGTGCCTGTGGTGACATATTCCACGTTATCTCTTCTGAATCAATAAAAACAGGCGTAGCGCCTAAGTAAAGAATTGGATTAGCACTAGCAATAAAAGTAAGTGTAGAACAAAATACGGTATCTCCTGCTTGAACCCCCAATAAATCCAAAGCAAGATGAATTGCTCCCGTGCCAGAGCTTGTTGCAGAGGCAGCTTTTATATTTACATATGAAGCCAGTTCCTGCTCAAAGCCATCAACATTTGCTCCAAGTGGTGCAATCCAATTCGTATCAAATGCCTCTTGAATATACTTTTGTTCAATTCCTCCCATGTGTGGAGAAGATAGCAGTATACGATTTGCCACTATAAACACATCCTATATTTTATAATTAATTATATCAAGAACTTCTAATAATGAACTGATTTGATATTGAGCTTTATAACCAGTTGATATTTCAACATTCCTATACTCGTTAGATTCTCGGATAATTTGAACAGTAGTCCAGCCTAGTTTATTGGCTGTAACAAAATCTTTTGACGCATTGTCTCCTATATAAATAAGTTCATTTGGTTTAACATTAAAGTATTCACTAACTATTTGATAAGGAATAGGAGATGGCTTCCATGCCTCTCTCCCAATTTCATCAGTTAATACTATCTTTTCAATATACTTCGTTAGTCTTAATGCTCTTACCTTCATTTGTTGGGCTTCCAAATATCCATCTGAAATTAACCCTAATGGTAACTTGTTTTGTAAACTTTCTAAGACTTGTAGAGCGTCTGGAAATAAACTAATAGAGGGCGTATGATTTCTATATACATTAATTAAATTTAAAATATCATCTTCACTATATGAAATATTTAAATAATCTAAAACTTGGTTAAATATTCTGCCTCTATAACCTGTTTTAAAAATCTTAGTCGCTATTTTATAAAAGTCATATGTTTTATTTTCTTGTAGATAATCATTTACTGCCTTAAATCCACTAAATACATATTCATGCTCAGGATATAAAGTATCATCCATATCAAATATTATAGCTTTTATCATTGTTTATCCTCATTTACAAATACTGCAGCATCATAACGGAGCATCAAAAGATTATTTTCCCAGTCATTGATATCAAATGAAATAACTCTATTCGCTAAACTTTCTATTAAATATTTTGCATAATCAGCTCCAGCAGCTAATGATAAAGGAACCCCACCACCAAAACGTGGATTAATTTCTATAAATTTAACTTCATTATCTTTAGTTAAAAAACATTGAACCGTAATACATCCCATTGCACCAGGTAAAGCACTAACTAACTCCTTAGCTTTCTGTATTAATAATGGATTTTTTACTGTTTTTCCTTTACTAACCTCTCCAGCTCTAGTTTCAATCCTCAATCGTGGTACAGCAGTTAATATATTTCCCTCGAAATCTGTAAAAATATCAATAGTGTACTCGTCACCTTCAATAAATTCTTGTAAGATTGGCTCTTCGATATTTTCAGAATAAAACTTTAATTCATCTATTGTAGTTAAAATATGAACTCCTATGCTAGAACTCCCCTTAGCAGGTTTAATTAACAACCGATTATCTATATTCTCGTTTTTCAATTCTTTATTAATATTATATGATTTTGGCGTGCCAAAACCTTTTGAAGCAAAAAATTGAGCTGTTAAACCTTTATCATTACAAATTTCATGAGTTCTGACATCACTTATCAATACCTTCACGCCAATATCCTCAAAAGATTTTTTGTAAGTTGATAATAAAACAAGTTCAGTATCAATTAATGGGATTAAAAGTGAAATTTGATGTTCTTTACACACTTCAAGTAGCTTACTTATATAATCTTTAGAGTCCACGCGAGGAACTAAGATATGTTTATCAGAAATAAACCCAGCAGGAGAATTGCTTTTAACATCAGTAGTAAAAAGCATCCCATCTATACGTAGTTCTTCATAGATCTCCTTAAAATGTTTAATTAATTCCACACGTCGTCCTGCACTAGTAAATAAAATATTTAGATTTTTATTTTGTGTCATCCTTTTTTTCACTTCCTTTAAATATCGGCATCGTAGCATGACCAGATTGATTAATCCCTTCAGGTACGAACACTTTTTTCACTGTTAGAAACAATATTTTTATATCCAACCAAAAGGAATGGTTTTCTACATACCACACATCATACTCAAATTTCTGCTCCCACGAAATTGCATTGCGTCCATTTACTTGCGCCCATCCAGTAATACCTGGACGCACTTCATGTCGGCGTGCTTGTTTTTCATTATATAAAGGTAAATATTCTACCAAGAGCGGCCTTGGTCCAACAAAACTCATATCTCCTTTTAATACGTTCCATAGTTGTGGTAGCTCATCCAAACTTAATTTTCTCAGAAATTTACCAAATGATGTTAGACGTTTCGAATCTGATAATAACTCGCCTTTTTCATCTCGCTCATCAGTCATTGTACGGAATTTATATACATAAAAAACTTTTCCATTTAATCCTGGACGTTGCTGTTTAAAGATTGCCGGGGAGCCCAATTTAAGATAGACTAAAATCCATGTCACAAATATTATTAAACTTAAAATACCAATCATAAAGAAACTTACTATAAAATCAAAAATTCTTTTCATTTTATACTGTATACTCCTTAATTGCTTGATACCATCTCCATGAATCCTTACACATATCCTCTAAACGATACTTAGCTTTCCATTCCAGAATAGTTTCAGCCTTCTTTACATCTGCCACACTGACAACAATATCCCCTTCACGACGATCAACAATTTCATAAGGAATCTTTTCACCTGTTACTTTTTCAAATGTATGAATTAAATTTAAGACTGAGTAGCCTATGCCCGTACCAAGATTAAATGCCTCACAACCTAGATTTTTTTCAATATAGTTCAGGGCCTTCACATGTCCATTTGCTAAATCCATTATATGAATAAAATCACGAATACAACTGCCATCTTCAGTATCATAATCACCACCAAATACTTGTAGTTTGTTCGTTTCGCTGCTTGCAGCTTTTAACACATGAGGCATTAAATTATTTGGTACGCCAAATGGTAATTCTCCTAATAAACCACTTTTATGTGCACCGATAGGATTAAAATAGCGCATTAATGCTATACTCCAATCATTATTAGTTGTAGCAAAATCGCAAAGTATTTCTTCAAGTATTAATTTTGTACGCCCATACGGATTAGGAGCTTGAAGTGTGTAAGTTTCTTTCATCGGTGGTTGATTAAAATCTCCATAGACAGTAGCTGAAGAGCTAAAGACAAGCTTTTTCACATTAAATTCATTCATTACCTCCAATAAGTTCAATGTGCTAATCAGATTGTTTTGATAATATAATAAAGGCTTTTTTATGGATTCACTAACAGATTTATAGCCTGCAAAATGGATTACTGATGAAATATTATATGTTGTAAATACATCTCTTAAAGCTTTTTGCTCAAGCATTTCCACTTGTATAAATGTAATCTTTTTTTGCACAACTTCTTCAATTCGTGCCACTACATCGATTGTCGATTTTGATAGGTTATCGATAATTATACAGCTATTCCCTTGTTCAATTAGGTCAACTACCGTATGGCTCCCAATAAAACCCAATCCGCCAGTTACTAAAATCGTCATTTTTCCAACTCCTTTACTAATTGATTATAAATAGCTGCATATTCTTTAAGGACATTGTTTAATAAAAAGGGCTCAACTAACTCTTTGGCACGCTCTCCCATTTTTTCTCTTTGTGATTTTTCTCTAAGTGCATAAAAAGCTGCAATTAAGTCACTATCTGCATGATGATTCACAACAAAGCCATTTTCATTTGACTTCACTAAATCTCTCAAGCCACGCGTATTTGTGACGACACAGGGAATTTTTGCTACCATTGCTTCCATAATACTTTTTGGTAACCCTTCTCTGTACGAAAGCAATGCAACAATATCTGTTATTTGTAACAGCTTAGGGACATCTCGTCGATAACCTAAAAAGTGTACACCTGTCAGCTGCTCTTTTTTCACATAATCCTTTAGTTGCTTTTCTTTATCTCCTGAGCCAATAATTAATAGCTCAAACTGTGGTGTACTTTCCTTGATTTCCCGCCAGTTGTTCAATAAAAATTGATGATTTTTATTATCGTTTAGCTCTGCAATATAAGCGATTGTTATCACATCATCTGACAAGCCTAATTGTGTTCGTACTTGCTGCTTTTCCTGCTGTGAGAAATCATTTTCAGCAATTTCAACACCAACACCATGTACAAATGAAATTTTCTCCCTTGGCAATAGTCTTTGTGCATTTTTAAAATCTTCTTCATTGATTGTTATTAAATGATCCGTCCACTTCACAGCTAATTTTTCTGCTGGATAATAAATTAGCCAATTTTGCTTTGGAGCACCTACAAAAAAGTGAAAACCATGTACCGTATAAACGATTTTCCCATACGAACTTTTACGAAAAGCTGCCCTTGTTAATAATGCTGCAACAGGTGTATGGACATGCACTAATTCAAAATGCTCCTTCATAAATAATTGCTGTAGTTTTTTATAGGCAGCGATATTTTGTGCATTTAGCGGACTTCTTGAAAATGGAATATCAATGCATGTTACATTTATTTTTTCTAAATTCCTTTTATCTTCTTCTCCAGTACCAGCGGCATACACCTCATAGCCACGCTTTTGAAAATATTGTATATACGGAATATGAAATGACGTTAAATGACGGTAAACAGAAGCTACGAATAGGATTTTCATATAAATATTTACCTCTCTACTTGATTAATTTGTTGCTGATTTGATATAGCACTCTCCAAAAAGAATATCATATTGCAATATCTTATATTGTTCTTCTATTGGAAGTAATTGCTCAGGTGTTTCCTCCATAAGCTTCCCAGCCATTGTTTTTTTCACAGTAGACGTATAGACAGGTAACTCTCTAGAAAACTGCTGAATGAATTCAAATAATACTGGCTTTTGAAGACCTGCCATCTCTAAAATTTCTACACCTACAAATGACGTGCTTATAGCCCCTAGCTGCTTGTTATCCTGACCAAAATTATTCCACATCACTAATGGCGTTTCTTTCATTTTCAATGTATCTTGTAGTGACCAATTGACTGTGTTATCAATATAGCCTGCTTCGACATAAGCTTTATAATCCGCACCTAAAAATGGAAGATGGTCTCCAAAAAATACGATAATCGTTGGTTCATTGAAAGTATTTAAATAATTGACTAAGCTCCCTAGTTCGCGATCTGCATCAACAAGACCTGTTACATATGTGTTAAGCGTTACAGTTGTTTCTTCACTATACTCGCTCGGCACTTTTATTGTTGCATCCTCATAACGATGGTCATAATAAGAACCATGATTTTGCATCGTTATGGCATAAATAAATACTGGCTCTTCATTTCCTTCTATTTCTTTAATGATTTCCTTTGTTATTTCACTATCTGCAACGTAAACGCCTTTATTTTGTGCATCTGGCATTTCCGTTACAGATGTGAATTGGTCAAAGCCTAGATGCCTATACACATTCTCTCTATCCCAAAACCATTTAAAATACGTATGAATAGCAATTGAACGATAGCCTTCAGCACTTAAAATGCTAGCTAAGGATGGTGTTTCTCTTTTTACATATTGCTGGTAAGCAATGGAGCCAGCAGGTAATAAATTTGCTGATAAGCCTGTTAAAACTTCAAACTCAACGTTTGCAGTCCCCCCTCCAAACTGTGGGGATGCTACAGTACCTACTTGCAATTTTTGAACATTTGGTATGTAATTTTCTTGTGCTAAGACCTCATCTAAATTACCAATATCCCAAAATGCCTCACTCATAATCACAATGATATTTGGCTTTTGTGTAGTGCTATTTTGTTGTATGCGCTTTTCTGTATAATTATGAGCAATCTCTTCAACTGTTGAACGATTATAATTATTTGGCTTATCAATTAAAACACTTGGAATATTTAATAAAAACCCTAACACTAAACCATTCGTGTTTTGATTAATTTTCTGATCCCATTCAATGACAGTGATATTATTTTGTTGAAAAAATCGTCCAACAAAATTATCTTTAAAACTACCAATGAATAAAATAGCAATGACAGAGACAATCACCACGATCAGTCTACTCCTTAATTGCAGTGAGCTACCATTCATCTTCTTAACAAATACAAAAATAAGAATGCAATAAATAACGAGCACACTTAAAACTAATAAAATATTTAATTCTTTATAAATTACTGGTAGCAAATTCACTAATTGCTTAATAAAAAACAAATCCCATGGCAGTAGTGGCTCATTTAGTATTTTCAGCTTTTCATTATCCGCAATTATCCAAAATACGAAAAGCATAGTGCTACTTAAGTACACGACATACATATTTTGGTAAAAATAAACAAACAGGATTGTATGCATAATACAAAAATATATGTTACAAATAGACGGCTTGGTTTATCCAGTATCCACTGGAATACTTCTGGCAATCCCTCTTTTTTCATCATTTCCATACTTACAATCAATAAAAGAGGTAAAGTAAAATAAAACATCCAATTTAAACATTTTTTTAAGCTCATTCTTTACTAAACAGCCTTTCTTTTTCTTTTTTATAAACTCCTTCTCCAAATTGTTTTGCAAAAATAATAATCAATGGTAGCCAGCCAACAATTCTTAAACGTGAGCCTGTTCCAAAATTATCGTTAGAAATACTTATTAATAAAAACCAAACAATAGCCTGTATTAGTAAAAAAAACTCTCCTTTAGAAAAGGTTTTCATTTTTCTGAGCAAGTAAATAGCTATTACTAAAAATACTGTACCCTCTGTCACCATGATGATTAGTGTCGAACCACCTGTAACTTGCCAAGGCAATGGACCAATAAAATTACTAATCAAGCTATATAAATAATTGACGTAAAAAAGAAGGACATTTGGTTGGTCAAGCGAAATGCCCATTTGACTTCCCCCACTATCTAGCCCTAGTTGTCGATATTGTAACACATCTGAAAAAGATAGGCCGATGACTGGAATTTTTACATTTCTAAATAAAATATAAAACACAGACAAGCCAACGAACAAAATCCCACCAACTTTTAATAAACTAACATTTTTCCGACTTAAAACATTCAAGAGAATATAAATACCAGCACCAATTAAAAAACTGAGCAATGCATACCTACGATAACCGCCGAGTAACAGCATACTCACAATTAATAAAAGAGCACTAATTAACCTTGACCGCCTTCCCTTTTCAATGAAAATAATCATAAACAAATAGGAGCACCAAAGGAAAAAGAAGTAAATCCATACATCACGATAAATGGACAATGTAGAATTAAGTAAAAGGCTTGGATAAAATGATAATAAGACTACTAACAAAGAGGAAGAAATATGAAATGCTTTCAGTGTAGTGATTTTTTTTAAAATAAGCAATGCTAGTATTATTAACAAAAGACTTCCAGCAAAGTTGAAAAGCCTTAATACCATCACATTTTCAGTATTAAATACTTTCAAGACAGCTCCTAAAACCCAAATATGAATGGATGTATAAACATATGGCTCGCCATTAATAAACTTCAATATCTGCTCATAATAAAACTGTCCATCATCCCCACCACCGAATATTGGCAGAGCTAACCCTTGATTTCCATCATTGTAGCTAATGAAATAAATAATTGTTGAAAAAAGGAAATATAAAATGCTGTAACCTACAACATAAAGATACGTTTGTATTTTCATTGATTATTTCCTCCATATGAATTAGTTCAGCATTTTTTGATATTCGTTTTCCATAAAATTTGCTGTATATGATTGATATACATCATCCCATAGCTTTTTTGAATTAATATTTTTAAGTTCAATATGTTGTGTCTCTAATGGTAAGTTTAAAAAATGTTCTAAAGAAGCTGCCCCTTCTGCAATAACATAGCCCGTATTAGCTGCTGTAACCTTTTCAGCTAATAACGTTCCTTCATTTGTTAATAATGCTTTTCCTAAAAAAAGACCTTCGTAATATTTATTTGGCGCCGCAAAGCTATGAACAGGATTTGATAAATAATAAAAGGCTACAATCATATCGGAATAGCTCATAATATTTAACCCTATATTATAATCAACCTTCCCCCAATAAACAATATTTTCATAGCGCTCCGCATAACATTTCACTTCACTTTCCAATAAGCCAAAGCCTGCAATATTTAAACAAATATCTGGACTTTCCGCTACAACCTGTAATAAATGCTCAATTCCACGATTGCTATCAAAAACGCCTACATAGCTAATAATCTTTTCAAAATGCTGACGCTGTACCGCAATTTTCTTTTCTACTATACCATCTCTTTGTAAATGAATATCTGGAATGTTAGGGAGCACTGCACTTCTTCGCCTAGAATCTTCTCTTACTTGATTAATGCGATATTCCTCACAAATAATTGTAAAATCGCATTTTTTAAAAATCCGATTTTCTATGGTTAAAATCACTTTTCCTAAAAAACCTTTACTATTTTCTGAGGAAACCCAATCAAACACATCAAAAATCATGCTCTTTTTTAGCACAGATTTCATAAAAAATGCAGGAATGGCTGTATCTAAATCGCAAGCATGGATTGTTTGATACTGCTTACGATTTTTCCATAATTGCCTTCTAATAAATTGAAACCACATTATTTTTTTGGGTATATTTTTCATGCCTAATCCAAATGCCGCTGGATAGTTAAAATAAATATAGTTTTCTTTTTCCAAAATATCCTCGCCTCGATTCCAAGCGATTACCTTATAGCTTTGCTGCGTCTTCTCTAAATAATTGATATACTTTTGTAATCTTGGATCAGGGTTTGCATCATTACTTCGAATTAAAATAATCATTTCTTTGTCCCTTTAATTAATTTTACTTTTGATAAATTTCATACAAAATGTGAATGTCAGTACAAATAAAACAACTTCTGAAATAATCGTCGTTAAAACAATACCTTTTAATCCCATTATTTGAATCAACGAAATATTTAAAACAAGGCTAATGACGAAAATAATAAAAAATATCAGAACTTTAATATAAATTTGATTTTCTGTATTCATAATTGCATCGCTCACTGCTTGAATATAACGAAGAGGTATAACAATTAATAACAGCATTAAAATGATTGCTGCCTCCTCAAATTTTTCGCCAAATAATAAATAAATTAAAAATTTACTAAGTGGTAAAAGCAATAGCGCAATGCCTGTACCTAATGCAAGCATCAATTTGCTTCCATTCATAAACAAGGAAATTACTTTCGACACATCGTTTTTAATCCAAAAATGTAGCCGTGGATTGAATAACTGACTTAATACAATTGTAGGAATAATAAATGTTAAGCTAATAATTGTAAATGCCACATTGTATAACCCTACTGCTTCCTCACTCAAAAAGGCATTGATGAAAATAATATTACTTTGGTAAAAGCCGTAGTAAAAAAAGGCAAGTAAGGCATATGGCAGAACGCCTTTTATAATCGTTTTATATAAATTGTGCTCATCTAAAGCACAATATTCACCAGCTGGGATATGAATATCCATTTTAAAATAACGATGAAGTTGTGCATAATAGTAGGCAATACCTACAATTGATAAAGCACTTAATATATAACCAATCCAATAAATACTCCCATTAGCAAACAATGCAATAACTGTTGCTAATAATCTCGTCATATATAAAATAAGATTCATCATTACAATTTTTTGGTAATTCGCTTCAATTTGATAAACTGTCAGTGTTAATGGCAGAAGCCCCTGCAACAAAATATTTGGTATGATGATCAATAAAAAGATATTTGTCAGATCGCCCAAGAAATTCCCAATATATGTAACAATCATCACGATTGCTAACAATACTAAGCTAATCGGAAGAAACTTAATCCATAC
Organism: Lysinibacillus macroides; assembly: GCF_001281525.1. GTDB lineage: Bacteria > Bacillota > Bacilli > Bacillales_A > Planococcaceae > Lysinibacillus > Lysinibacillus macroides. Next base: position 12,012 of record NZ_LGCI01000002.1, read on the forward strand.
TTGGGCAATTTTATATGCATTACGCCCATACTGTCCAAAGGATTTTAAAATAAATTCTGATGCTCCAAAGGAGATAAATAATGCTAAAAAATTGATAAAATTAAATGCACTAATCACTGCACCATACTCATCTAAACTTAAGCTTCTGGCTAATACCACTTGCATTACTAGCATAATCAGCATATTAACAGCCGTTCCTAAAAAAAGAATAATACCATCTTTCATTAGTATTTTTTTCATCTAGTCACACTCTTTAAACAATTGATATTATTATTTGCAATATCAATTAGCATACTTTTTACTTGCTCAATTTCTTCAACTCGAATTTTGTTTAAAAGCACCTCTAGTTGCTCGCTACTAATCGGCTTTGCACGTCCAATATGAATGCCTGGGAATATATGCTCTGCCTGAATTTCTTCCTCATTTAAAAGTTCCTCGTACATTTTTTCACCTGGTCGTAAACCTGTAAATTCAATTTTAATTTCTTCCTCAGTGAAACCAGATAATTGAATTAAGTTTTGAGCCAAACCAACAATTTTAACTGGCTCTCCCATATCAAGCACAAATATTTCTCCATTACCACCTAACGTTCCAGCCTGTAATACTAATCGAGAAGCTTCAGGAATCGTCATAAAAAATCGAGTCATATCACGATGAGTTACAGTCACTGGTCCACCAGCAGCAATTTGTTTTTTAAATAACGGGATAACTGAGCCACGAGACCCAAGTACATTACCAAATCGTACAGCAGCAAATTTTGTTTGACTGTTTTTCGCTAAATTTTGCACAATCATTTCTGCTACTCGCTTAGTTGCCCCCATTACATTCGGTGGATTCACTGCCTTATCTGTAGAAATCATTACAAAGTTCTTAACACCAAAGTCATGCGCAGCTTCCGCAATATTTTTTGTTCCAAATATATTATTTTTTACAGCCTCACGTGGATTATATTCCATTAATGGCACATGTTTATGAGCTGCTGCATGGTAAATAACATCTGGTTGATATTGATCTACAACTTCAAAAATTCGAGCTCGATCCTGAATATCTGCAATAATTGGAATCAATTCTGTGCCTGAACTACGCTGTAAAAGCTCCATATGAATTGTATAAATTGAATTCTCTCCATGCCCTAACAGAATAAGCTGTTTAGGCTGGAAATTCATCACTTGTCGACATATTTCAGAACCAATTGATCCTCCTGCACCTGTTACAAGTATTACTTTATCTGTCAATTTGTTCGAAATAGCAATCATATCTAACTTTACTTCATCACGTCCAAGTAAATCCTCAATCTGAACCTCTTTCATTTCATTAACAGCTACTTTTCCTGTCATTACATCTTCAATACTTGGCATCACTTTTACAGGTAAATTTATTTTAGCACAATCTTTATAAATACTTTGTATACCAATACGACCAAGAGAAGGAATCGCAATAATAATTTCATCAATTCTATGCTTAGTGACAAGTTTAGGAATATCCTTTGTTGTGCCAGCTACTGTTATATTCATTACTTTTAACTGTTGTTTACCAATATCATCATCTACAAAAACGATCGGTAGTCGATCTGGTTTTGGTGCATGAAGTAGATTTTTGGCAAGCATTGTACCACCTTGTCCTGCACCGACAATTAACACACGCTTTAGATTAGCTGTATTGCCAAAAGATTCTCGATCATTTAAAACACGTAATAGAAAGCGAGAGCCACCAATCATAATAATATGAAGCATCCAAGTAATAACCATTACTCGAAAATAAACATCATTTTTTATGATATACTGCATAATACTAGCAGTTGCAATAGATATTGTTACTGCATAGGCAATTGTTAATAACTCTCGAACAGATGCAACACTCCATATTCGATCATAGAGGTGGAAAAAGTATGCAGCAATATGATGACTAACTAATAGCGTTACAGCGCTTATTAAAATAACTTTATCTGAATAGCCATTAATAGTTGGATGTAATAGCCAATAGCTCATATAGATCGCTGACAGCACGATACAAGAGTCAATAATAAAAAATAGCATGTAACGCATTCGATAATTCATGTAACGCTTCCCCCATATATCTATTTCACAACTGCACTGCTTTTCCAATAATGTCTAAAGAATACTACACCTAAACCTAACATCATCCCAATAACTAATCCAATTGCTAAATTTAATAGTTTATTTGGCGAAGAAGGCTTTTCAGCTAAAGTTGGCTCTGCAATCACTCGAATAAAAGGGTCTGGTTTAAAGCTATCTAATCCTGTTTTAACCGATTGATAATTAGCAAGAGTTTTACGATATTCTGCTGATTTTGTTTCAATTTGTGCCTGCAATTGTAACAATTGATTTTGTAGATTGCCATTAACGTTCGATAATGTTGCTGCTTGTTCCTCAGAAATATTTAATACCATTTCTGTATTTAATATTGTTTGTAATATTAATAGTTTAGGTAAATTATTTTCACGGATTATTTGGTTATACTGTTCAATAATTGAATCAATTTCTTTTGTTAAAGCAGCAGCTTCTATTTTGTAAGTAGATTCTAAATTTTGTAATGTTAATTGAACAGACTCATTCATTTTTTGCTTTGTCGCATCCATTAGAATTTGTAATTGTTGTTGTGCTTCTTTGGCCGAATTAGATATAAATTTTAGTTCTACTAAATTCTTCACAGGGTCAGCATCTGCTGTTGCTACTAAATTTTTTTCATTATATTTAATTTTAATACCTGCATCCTGTAATGCTTGTTGCATAATCGGTTTATTTTGAATACGTTGTGCGTAAATTGTTGTTGTAAATTCAGTCGCTACATAGTTCGCCATAACTCCTGTATCCTGTACACTGCTCGCTACTTGTACAACTGCCTTGGATTCATATTTTTCATCTAATACAAACCAACTTGCAATTCCTGCTAACAACATACATATAATTATACATGTAGATATAATAGCTTTTCCTTTCCAAACAATCTCTAATAATTCCCTTAGCTCAATTGTCTCTTCCATTTAACTGCTCCTTATTTTTAAAGTCATTGCTAACAGTATCCCAGCAATAGCCCACATTACTGCTGAAATACCTGGTAAACTATCATTAAAGAACCCTTGTATTAAATAAGCTCCCCATGCTATCCCTAACACCCAAACACTAGATTTACTTTGTTTAATAGCCATTTTTAGTGGATTAAATAGTGATATCCCTAATAATACAATTATAGATAGAAAACCAACAATTCCTGTACCATATAACCAGCCAACATACATATTATGTGGCTTATCGGTAATTGTATTTTCATCATACATACCCGCACGCGCATCAATCGCATAATGAGGGAAATTATACATAAATGTATCCAAACCATAACCAAACAATGGTCGTCCTTTTACTAAATCAACACCCTTACTCCAAATATAAGCACGACCAGACCCTGCTGATGTAGCTCTTTCTGGCAACACAGGCAACTCAAATTTCTCTGCTGCATAAGCCTTCATCATCCAGTCAAATTCTACCGTATCTTTCAAACTTGTCGCTGGTGTTGGCTGTTCCTTCACATAAGGATTCGATTTTACAACAAACCCTACCGATTCAGTCCATACATTAGCATTTTTACTTGCCAGCACATGAAAAACAGGCGCAGTGGCTACTAAAAATACTGCAATCATTACAAAGCTTTGTACTTTTTTCTCTGATCGAAATGCAACAAATAACACCACAAGCATCATTGCACAAACTGTTAAGAAACCACTTGTTGACACAGACATTAACATTACTGCAATCGACATTACCGCAATTATTAAATGCCCTATAGCTCGCCCAATATGTTTTTCTAAAACAGCGGCTGCTAAAAACATTACAGTCATAATCGCAAACATACCACTCATATAGTTCCATTGATTCAACGTACCTACCAAAATAGACCCTTCACTAATATTTGCACCAGCAGGTAAAAATGCTTGTACTAATTTTTGAATAGCTGTTTTTTGTAATAAATCATGACCATAGAAGTTCATCGTAATAATATATAAATTGATAATTACAAATGGGTATAAAGAGTATAAAACATAGTTTAATACCTTTTTTGGATAGTCAATATTCATCGCAATAAAGAACAACGCTAAATAGCATAGCCAGCTAATCGCACCATCAGAACGATTGTATTGACCATGTAAAGCAATTGAAATATTTGGTGAAAAAATTGTAGATAACACAATGGCTACAGCAAATGCACCGATTGCATAATTTAATTTTGTTTTGTGGATTTTGCCATCCATAAACAAAATTTTTGCCATAAATAGTAAAGCTGCTAATACTGTAATAACAACAACTACTAATGCCTTATAGTGTGTAAACATGTCACCCTTTGCTCCACCTGTTAAAGCACTCACATTCGTAACTAATGGGGACTGCACCTCTACTACACTCGCCATTACGATTAATGGAACAAATCCAATGACAATCAGAAGTAAGCCAAAAATCCATTTGTCTACAGACTTTTGTGATTGGAGATCTTCTTCTACGTCACGATAGGTAACTTTTTCGTAAAATTTACTCATTATTCGTACCTTCCTCTAATTGTAAATTTTCAATTTGAGCTAGCAACGATGCTACATGCTCTTGATAATTAGGAATCTCTTCTGGAGCCCAGCCAGCTTCTTGACAGCGTAATAGTACTGTTTTAGCATCCTCAAATCGTTCAGCACCTACAAAAACTTCGCCTAATTGAATCATAAAGGTTGGGTCTTCCACCTTATATGGATTCAAATCTAATGTTTTTTGCATATGAATAGCAGCCTGCTTCATATCGCCATTTTGAGCCATAGTTAATGCAGCTACATAATTGGCAATTTCCGCATTTGGCTGTTTCTTTAAAACCTCCGCAATCATTGCCTCTGAACCCTCTAAATCACCTGTTGATTGGAGCTGAATGGCTTGATTATATAAAGTCTCTGTCATTAAAAATTTGTCGTCTTGCTTACTTGCCATCACATTTGCCACGATTAGACCAATTACAACAAACGCTACTACACCTGACAATATATATTTTCTTATAGGATCTGTAAATATCATTATTTGTCTACCTTCCTCGCATTCTGTCTTTTGCACATAAAGCTAGTATACTATAAAATGGCTGCTACTTGTAGTCATTTCCCTGTTAAGGATATATTCCTACTTATCAGATTATAATTTTAAAAAAAGGGTATTCCTCTACTAAAAGGAGGCGGTATCTTAGAGAAAATGACTTTATTTGCAGATGCTTTACAACAATTTTTACAGCATTTATCGTTTAGACAATATAGCCCCGAAACCCTTCGAAGCTATCAAATTGATTTAACACAATTAGCTAATTTTTTAACACAATCCTTTAATGGACCAATTATGCTGGATGAAATCACAACTGACCATTTAGAGGCATTCCAGCAGATGCTGATTTTCAACTATTCATCTGTTGCAACCATTAATCGGAAAACACACAGTATGAAAAGCTTATTTAAATGGGCATTTTCTAAAAAAATCCTTGAAGATAATTGCGCGCTCGCTATCATCCCACTAAAGCCCCGTACACATGAACGTCATTTTTTAACGGAGGACAAACTACAACAATTTTTACAACATATTCCCCACCCAACCATTCGAGTGATTGCTCAGTTTATTGCCAATACAGGATTACGGATTAGCGAATGCACACAGCTATTATTAGCCGATGTGGATTTTGAGCAACATCTTGTACATGTCTTACATGGCAAGGGCGATAAATCTCGAACGATCCCATTAAATAATCGTACGGCTCAGCTATTACAGCACTATCTTCACACAATTCGCCCTAAAAATAGCGCCTCGCTTTATATTTTTGCGCTTGCTAAAACAGGTAGCATTTCTCCCCAATATATTAACAGTATTTTGAAAAAGGCTAGTCAACAAATGCAGCATCCACAGCCTATCACTTGCCATATTTTGCGTCATACCTTTGCTAGTAATCTGGTGAAACGCAATATTCATATTTCAATTATCCAAAAGCTTCTTGGTCATGCCAATGTTCGAACAACTTCCATCTATATGCATACAGATTTTCATGCGCTACAACAAGCCGTTCATTCTTTAGAATCTTAAGGAGGCACATTTATGCACTATGATGAAAAAACAACAACTATTTTACAGCAGCTTGAGCAAGGAAAAACACGTCAAGAAATCGCTCAAACCTACAACCAGCATTGGAAATCTATTGATATGCATATGCGTAGACGAGGGTTTCGTTGGGACAAAGCTCAGCAAATCTATGTAAAACAGCTAACAGCAACCTCTCCCACAAAAGTACAATCCCTTCTACGCCGATTAGCTACTAAGCAACCAAACTTTAAAAAAATCGCACAGCAACATGGCTTTCACACGGTGGAGGAAATGGGTCTTTATCTAAAAAAGCAGGGCTATATATGGCATCCTGAGCTACAAAACTACTATTATGTATCCACACCTATTCAACAGGAACATCCCTCTTCATTTAATGAAACAACATTAATGCAATTTCTTCTTGCTAATCAACAAACACTAACAGCCATGTTAACAAATGCTACACTTATCCCACAAACTATTACAACTAATGAAATAACTCTTACAGTTACATCCTCTCTCTATACAACATTAATAGAGCAATGCCAAAAACTACATCTCACGCCTCAAGCCATTATCGAACTAGCATTAACACAGTATCTCACTACAATAGATGATAAAAGCAATTAACAACACAACTGTTGAAGTAACATTCGACGATGCACAAACAACTGTAAAAGCGAGCGATTTCAGCATTGATGGTTTAGAAATCAAAAATGCAGCAATCAAACAACAAAGTGGTTGTTTTAACAACTGAATCTCAAACGGCTGAGCAAGAATACGTTCTTTCTTACCAAGATGAAGTAATTGGTGGATTCAAAGGTGTGGCTGCTGTCATCCCTACAGCAATCGACATCACTGAAAAATCACAACAAGAGGTTGTAGGTAACCAAGTAACTGTTAAAGCACAAGTTACTGTAGGTGAAGGACAATCTAAAGCAGGTATTCCTGTGACATTCAACATCGTAAACAACTACGGTGACAACAGCACAGGTACGTTAAACCAACCAATCGTTGCTGAAGCAAACACAGATGAAAACGGTGTGGCGACTTACACATACACTCGTTATGCACAAACAAGCCAACAAATCGCTTCATCTGATGAAGTGCAAGCATATGCAACTGGTAAAGCGTCCGTGCGTTCATTCGCAAAAGTTTACTGGGCGTCGATCAAACCATTAGCAGTGACTGCATTAACAGAAGGTAATTCAGTAAACAATGGTGCGAAAAAACAATACAAAGTTAAAGCAGCGTTATACCACACAGAAGGATATACTTCTGCCTTCACTGAGAATGGTCAAGTATACCCAGCAGGTAACTATGTAAATATCGCTTTCAAAGAAAACGTTGATGTAACACCTGATAAAGCAGTGAAAACTGTAGATGTTATTGATGCAAACGGTAGAAACTTAAGCTACCCAGCTCAATATACAACATCTTTAGGTGATCAAAATGGTACTGTTAAAGTTGTAAAAATCCCAGTTGACAAAAATGGTGAAGCAATTTTCACATTAACAGGTAAAGATGCTGAAGTAACACCAATCGTATTTGTGGATAATAAAGAAAATCCACAAAATGCAACGGGTAACCGTGGTCGCTTCAATGCAACTGAATTATTTGCAGAAGCACCAAAATTAACAATTGGTAAAATCCAAAACTTACAATTAGAATCAATTGGAACTGAATATGCAGCTGCTTATATTGGTAGCTTAAATTCAAATGTTTCAACATATACGTATGAAAATGCAGCAGGTGAGAAATTATACCGTGATGCAGCAGGTAACTTAGCTGTTCTTGCAGCAGGTGGTACACTTCCAGCTAATGCTACTTTCATTAGCCAAAACAGCCCACTACGTGCAGGCGAAATTGTACCAGCAGGATTCACTCAAAAAAATGTAAATACTACTGTTACAGTTCCAGATTTCAATGCTCATTTCTCAGCTACAAAATCAGTTCACACATACTACAATATTCCTAATGGTGACGCAGCTTCTAAACAATTAGCTGACGCATTAGTAAATACTGGTGGTCGTGACTATAAAGCTGTATTAAAAGATGAAAATGGTAAACTTGCGCCAACTGGTACACAAGTACGTGTATCTGTTGAAATCGGTTCAGGTGTAAAAACAAATAGCGGTCCTGTGTATCTAGTAGATAAAAACTCTAACTCGATTCACCGTCTAACTACAAATGCATTTGATGCAGATAAAGTAGTTGTGAACTTAGCAACTGATGCAAAAGGTGAAGTAGCCTTCACATTAATCGGTGGGAAAGATGCATATGCAACACCAACTGTATTCACTGAAACAGGCGATAAAGCTGGTTTAGATAAAAATGATTTACAACAAGTTGGCGGTATTGCATACTTCGGTGATGCAATTGTACAATCTGCAACATTAACTGTAGATGGTAAAGATGCTCAAACTGTAAGTGTTGGTGATTTAGCAGCATTCTCATACCAAACAGTTGACCAAAACAATAAACACTATGACACTTATAACCAAGCAAATCTACGTGTAACATTCCAATTTACATCTACATTCGCTGGTGCAGAGGTATATGCAGCAAGCTCAGTAGTAGATGGTAAATTAGTTGCTGGTGCACAACCAATTGGTTATATTAACATGGGTAGCTCAAATACAGCTCCATTCGATATTCCAGCAGTTAATGGTAAAGCAACTGTATATGTAAAAGCTACACGTGGTACAACAGTAACAGCTACTGCTGGTGCAAATACTCCAGCATTACCACAAGGTTTAACGGCTTCTGCTGTATTTAACTTAAGCAACAATGAAGGCGTACAACCAGGTGTACCTGTAACTGGTAAAGTTATCGCAACTGACTTAACAAACAACCGTTTACTATTATTATTAAGTGATGGTGTAACAGTTCGTGATGTTGATTATAGCGGATCAAATACACAATTCTTTGTTCAAGGTTCTCGTAACTCAGTAACAGAGACTACATTTGTAGATGCTACTAAGAACATGGTTGCTGGTGTTAACAACCTATTAGGTAAAGAGGTAACTTTCACATTAGCTAAAGATTCAACTCCAACTAAAGTGGAAAATTCAGGTGTTGATTCTGCAATTCAATTTAAAGATGGTGCAAAAATCCATTTAACAAATACTAATGCAGTGTATAACTTTGCAACTCCTACAGCACCACGTGGCGTAGTAGGTACAGCAACTGAAAAAGTTGATATTTATGTAAATGCTGATAATATTACAGTTAAAAATGCTGATGTAATAGGTACTATTACTGTTGGTGGTCAAGGTTCAAACGCTAATGACCAAGATCAAAAAACAGTTCGTACATTTACAGCTGATAATGTAACATTAGATGGTAATGCATATGTTTACACAGCTTCTAAACAAACATTTAACCTTGTGAATGGATCAAACTTTGCTCGCGTACATTTAGCAAATGCTGAAAAAGTAAACATTGAGAACTCAACAATTGGAGAATTAATTCTTAAAACTACTGGTGCTGAGATTACTGGTACTAATGGTACTATTAATGCTATCACAACAGCTCCTAATGTTGTCGCACCAATACCGACTGGTACTGTTAACGCGCCAAACCCAACATCTGAAACATTGGCTTCAGTAGTAACTACTTCTGCTGACACAGTAACTTTAACTTTTGCAACTGGCTCTAACTTAACAAATAATGATATTTCAGTTACTGATGGTACTACTTCAGGTACTGTATCTACTTCAGGTGATACTGCAGTTGTAACATTTGCAGCTCCTGTTGCTGGTAAAACTTTATTTGTAGCAGTTACACAAAATGGTGTTACTAAAGAATACTCAGTAGTTGTAAACTCAACTGTAGGTTCTACAGGTACAGTAACTCGTAAATACTAATTCTCAAATATTGAATTTGATTATAGTATCTTATAATTACACAAAAAGACTCTATAGAGATTTCTCTATAGGGTCTTTTTTGTAGGGTAAGCGCCAAATACTACACACCTTCTAATAATTGCCGAGTTTTGTGATAATCACATTAACATCAATTGTTAGGAGGTTTTTTATGTCACCAGAGGAACGAAAACAGATGTGGCAAGAACGCATCGATGCCTGTAGATCCAGTGGAGTGCCAAGTGTAAAAGCTTGGTGTAAACAAAATCAAGTAGGTGTCCAAAGTATGTATAGCTGGATGAAACGATTGGATACTGAACCGACTCACGTCGCTTATCCTCTTACACAATGGGTTGCCATCGATTCATCCAATTCGATTGAAGAAACATCTACTTTAACAGTTAAGGTAGGAGATGTTTCAATTGAAATTAAAGAAGGCTTCAATCATGCACTTTTTAATGAAGTGCTTCAGGTTCTTCAGTCACATGTTAAGTAAAACACCCATTGAACGAGTCTATTTAGCGACGGGTTCAACAGATTTGCGAAAGTCGATCGATGGATTGGCAGCGATTGTTCAAATGAGTTTTCAACTGGATCCTTTCTCTTCCAATCTATTTGTCTTCTGTAATCGCAAACGTGATAAGTTGAAGATTCTCCATTGGGATCATAATGGTTTTTGGTTGTATTATCGTCGTCTTGAAGAAGGCGTTTTTGAATGGCCAGATGAACAAACAGCTACGCATCTAGCGATTAGTCCTCGCCAATTGAATTGGTTACTTGATGGGATTAGCTATGAACAAAAACAAGCCCATCCAAAAATGGATGCAAAAGTTATCATTTAGAGAGAATTGACCATCTATGTCACCTCTCTTTATGGTATTCTATTTTCATGGAAAAAAATACGCATGAACTACAAGATACAATTGAAGAACTCGCAGCAAAAAATGCGGATTTAGAAAAACAAAAAGAAGTCCTAGAGGCAAAAGTAAAATGGTTGGAAGAACAATTCCGACTAAGCCAACAAAAGAGATTCGGGACATCTAGTGAAAAAACAAATCCGGATCAAATCGAACTATCTCTTTTTAATGAAGCTGAAATCACAGCGGATGTAAAAGTGGAAGAACCTACGCTTGAAACGATTACGTATAATCGAAAGAAGTATGTAGGACAACGAGATGCGAAACTTGAAAACTTGCCTACGGAAACGATTCATTATCGTTTATCCGAAGAAGAGCAGGTCTGTTTGTGTTGCGGTGAAACTGTGCATGAAATGAGTACGGAAACGCGACGAGAATTAAGGATTATCCCTGCTCAAGTGAAAGTCGTGGAGCATATTCAACATATTTACAGCTGTCGTAAATGTGAACGTGAAGGAATCGAAACACCGATTGTCACAGCTAAAATGCCTGCGGCAGTTTTTCCAAAAAGTCTCGCTTCGCCTTCTTCAATGGCATATATCATGAATCAAAAATACGTAGAAGGAATGCCATTGTACCGAATTGAAAAACAATTTGAACGACTTGGTGTCTTTCTATCACGCCAAACGATTGCCAACTGGGTAATATATGGTTCAATGAAGTGGCTCTCACCGCTTTACAATCGCTTGCATGAGCTTCTACTTCAACTTGACCGTCTGCACGCAGACGAAACAACAGTTCAAGTTTTAGCAGAACCCGGAAAGGCTGCAAATTCCAAATCCTATATGTGGTTATACCGATCTGGCCGTGACATAACACCGATTGTTTTATACGATTACCAGACTTCGCGCCACAGTAAGCACCCAAAGGCATTTCTTAAGGGGTTTTCGGGATACCTTCATGTCGATGGTTATGCAGGATACCACGATTTGAAGAATGTGGAGTTAGTTGGATGTCTAGCTCACGCACGAAGAAAGTTCGATGAAACGCTCAAATCGTTGCCTGCCAATGTAGATAAATCTACAACTCTAGCGGCTGAAGGACTCCAATACTGTAATCAATTATTTAAAATTGAGAAACAGATAGATGAGGAAATCAAAAATTGTAGCCCAGAACAACGGAAAGAAGAACGTCAAAAACGCAGTCAACCCGTGTTGGATGCTTTTTTAGCATGGCTAAAATCAAAACGCCCTCAAGTTCCACCAAAAAGCAAACTAGGTGAAGCAATTAACTATAGTTTAAACCAATGGCCTAAACTTATTACCTTTATGAAAGATGGGCGTCTTGAAATTGATAATAATAGAGCGGAGCGTTCTATTAAACCATTCGTTATGGGGAGAAAATCGTGGCTGTTTTCCCAATCTATGAGAGGTGCAACTGCCAGTGCCATTATCTATAGCATTGTAGAAACTGCCAAAGAGAACCGGTTAAATCCCATGAGCTACTTAAACTATCTTTTTGAACAATTACCACAAATAGATCTAGATGATCAGGAAGCACTTGATCAGTTCCTTCCGTGGTCAAAAACCATTCCAAAGGAATGCCGTATTCCTGATAAAGTTAAGTAAAGAATACACCAATGCCCACCTGAAAAACTAGGTGGGCATTATTTTACGCTTACTTTGTAGGGAAATAGGTATAAAATAAAAATAGTACATCTTCACGGTATACACGACGAATAGCCATGTTTCCTGTAATTTTTTTCAGAGAGAGATGGCTATTTTACATAAGTAGCTTGGATCATTTTCGATCAAGATATGTACAGCCTGGTTATGGCAAACTAATAATGTACCTTTCGGTCACTAATTTATGTATGAAAAAACTACTTGCCAACATTAACCAATAAAGTTACACTCCTCGTTAGACCAATAACGTTTGACAGGAGGTAACATAGGAGATGTTACAAGTGGTAGAAATTAATTATATCAGACATGAAGTGAATCAAAAAGGGCGTTCTTACAAGGACGTTGCCAAAAGTGTGAAGCACGATTGGCGTACAGTGAAAAAGTATGCGAACCAAGAGGAATTTCCTCAAACATTAAAACAAAAGCGTAAATCACCAGTGATGGATAAGGTGAAGCCTATTATTGATCAATGGTTAGAAGAAGATTTGAAGTTCAAGAAGAAGTTCCAACGAACTGCCAAACGAATGTTTACGCAACTAATGGAAGAACACAACTTCGAAGGCTCAGAGCGCTCAGTACGCCGATATGTAAGTAAGCGTAAGGCGGAGTTGAAGAAGGAGGCAGAAGGAGCGGCATTACCGCTTGAAACTGTACCTGGCACTGCACAAGTAGATTTTGGTAAAGCCCCTTTCCATTACGGGGGAACGGTCATTGAATTACCTTTCTTAGTGATGTCATTTCCGTTCTCTACTACATTTTATTATCAGGTGTTTCCATCAGAAAATACGGAGTGTTTTTTAGAAGGGCTTCAACGAATTTTCATGCGATTAGGGAATGTCCCGAAGACGATTCGTTTCGATAACTTATCACCAGCTGTGGTGAAAATTCATAACAATGGTGAGCGCGATTTAACGGACAGTTTTGAACGGTTTGTCTTACATTATGGTTTTGAAGCTGAATTTTGTAATCCAGGCAGCGGCAATGAAAAGGGACATGTCGAGAACATGGTGAAATATATTCGCAATAACTTCTTATTGCCAGCCCCTTATTTCACGGACCTAGATGACTTTAATGAACAACAATGGCTTCTGGCCGAAAAGGATCAGCTACGTGTGCATTATGAAAAAGAAATTGAACAACGTGTCTTACATCAACAAACAGTGGAAAAACATCTTGTTTTACCTGAGAAGCCCTTCCATTGTGGCCGTATTCAACAGTGAAAGCAGATAAATCGGGACTTATTCATTTTGAAACGAAGCTGTACTCCACCTCTCCTCGTTTCGCACAAAAGAAGGTACTCATTGAAGTTCTTTATAATGAGGTTCGAATTTTAGATGAAGCCTATCAATGTATTGTCCGCCATCCAAGGCTTTACGGTAATCAGACCAAATCAATGATTTGGCAACCTTATTTAAAATTAGTAGCTAAAAGACCGAGAGCCATTAAATATTCGGGTGTTTATGATCAGTTACCAGATGAATGGCAGCAGTATTTGAAAATGTGTAAAGAAGCGGAGCAAAAAACAGCCTTTTCACTTTTAGCGGAATTAATGACCCATGCCTCTTTTGATGAATTAACTGAAGCTCTACGTATGGCAAGTGCGATGGGACATCCATCAGTAGAGCAAATTAAACAGGCTTTCCGAGCAAGGAAGTTTAATCAGTAGCCTTATAAATCGATTGAGACGAAACCGGCGATCCCTACTTTGCCAGAGGTGACCAGAGGAACAGAGCGATACGATGTATTCTTTGATTCGGAGGTGTCTTCATGAGCGAATTATTAGTAGAGTGCGCCAAGCGTTTGAAATTGAGCCAATTGCGGTCACATATTGAGGAACTAACAGCGGAAGAAGTTCAGTTTTTAGAAAAGCTTTTTACACGAGAAATTGAGCAACGTGAACAGTCAAAATTAAATCTCTTATTAAAACAAGCGCAGTTGCCGCAAAGTGGCCAAGAGCCGTATGAATGGCAACATGTCCAATTACCAAAAACGATTTCGAAGGAGGAGCTCCTTGATGGGGCTTTTCTGGAAAAGCGTGAAAATCTTATTTTGTATGGTGGTGTGGGGACAGGTAAAACGTATTTAAGTAAATGTATTGCGTTAAATGCCATAACTAGATACGGCCATAAAGTTCGGTTTTATACGGTCGCTGGACTAGTCAATCAATTGATTGATGCGAATCAAAAAGGCCAGCTGAATCGATTAATGAATCAAGTAGATAAGCTGGACCTCTTGATATTAGACGAATTAGGCTATATTCCATTAGGTAAGGAAGGCGCTGAATTACTCTTCCAAGTGATTTCAATGTGTTATGAGAAGCGCAGCATCATTATCACAACCAATCTGCAATTTGGGCAATGGAATCATGTATTCGGCAATCAAGTGTTAACAGAGGCAGTTATCGATCGGTTAATCCATCATTCACACCTAACGATTTTTACAGGCGAGAGCTATCGATACCGTCATTCAAGTATTAGAAGTTAGTAAAAATAGTGTTGGCAAGTGGCTACAAAATTAATGTCCATTTTATACATTTTTTAGTTGCCAAATCCACTTTACGATACATTTTTGCGACTCATTCGGACGACAAGCATTGAATTATCTCAAACAACAGTTAATTGGTCTTGATGATTTTGCCTTTTGAAAAGGACATGATTACGGTATGCTCATTTGTGATTTAGAGATACATCAACCACTCGCCATCTTACCAGGAAGAACAAGTGAATTAGTTGAAGCTTAGCTTCAATCCCAACTACATGTTCAAACCGTTAGCCGAGATGGTTCAAGTAGCTACCGTGAAGCTATAACAGAAAAGAATTCAGCCATATTTCAAATAATCAACAGCATTTACTCAACAATGCTGTTGATTATTTGAAAAGCTCCTCTTCAAAATCTGTGACATCTACCAGAGGCATTTCATTTGGTTCAGTGTGTATTTGAATACCCATTGCACTAGACGAAATAAGATATTCACACTCTCCCTATCAAGAAAAGGATCCTCTTCTGAACCAAGATAAAAACTATGTATACTTTGAATTCACATTTACGCTTGATCTTCCTTAAATTCCACTCACTTCATTAGATTACGGACAACCCAATAACCAAACAAAAAAGACTGTGACAAACCTAGATAAACTAGATTTGTCAACAGTCTTTATATTATATAACTTGTTCTATTAATTTGAGAATTAGTATTTACGAGTGATTGTAGCTGTATTACCTACAGTACCTGCTACTACAGTAAATGTTTTTACTACATTATTTTGAGTGAATTTCACTTCAAACGTTTTGCCAACTACACCTTCTGCAAGTGTAAATGTTACTGTATCACCAGAAGTTGTTCCAATTGTACCTGGAGTTACAGTTAAGCTAGTTGTGTTTGCATACGTACCAGCTGTGAATGTTAATGTTACTGTATCACCAGTTGTAGTTGTAGCAGTGAATGGTACTTCTGCAGTTGGTGTTGCATCAACATCTTTTGGAGTGATTGAAACACCTGGAGCTACAGAAAGTTCATTAACTGTACCAGCACCATCACCCGTTACACCAGTTAAAGTAGAACCGTTTTGTGTAACAAGTAATTGACTGATATTAGAACCACCAGCTAATGCAACGTGTTCTGGAATGTTTAATACCACACGGTTTAAGCTAGAATTACCAGTGATAACGAATGTATTACCATCACCTTGGT
This sequence comes from Lysinibacillus macroides, assembly GCF_001281525.1. Lineage (GTDB taxonomy): Bacteria > Bacillota > Bacilli > Bacillales_A > Planococcaceae > Lysinibacillus > Lysinibacillus macroides. Next base: position 28,212 of record NZ_LGCI01000002.1, read on the forward strand.
TAACTGTTACTGTACCTGTAACTTCTACATTGTTTAATGCAAAGTCGTTAAGAACTTGTTGTACAGAGGCATTTGTGCGTCCTACTGTTACATTACCATAGATTTTCACATTGCTAAGTTTAATGTTATCTCCATTGATTTGGAAATCAGCATCTACTAATGCTCTACCAGTTGCATCAAGATATCCTGCTGGAGCATTATGAGCAAAATCATACTCTTTAAGTGTTGACGTATAGTCACCTTCAATGATGAATGTATTACGTTTTGCAATTACTTTGTCATTATCAACTCGAATTCCTGATTGGATATCTAAGTTATCAAACTTCGCTTTGCTGTTCGCATCAGCTTTTTGTGTGAAGAATAATTCATCACCAACATTCAAATGAGCTTCAAATGTTGCTTCAGATGCACCAGAAGCACCTTTGTAATATAGTTCATCTGCTTCATACTTCAAGTCGTAAACTTTTTCGCCTCGTGAATCTGTTAATAAAATACGGTTATTCTCTTTATCTACAGCAATCACTTTACCACGTACAGATTGTCCGTATGCGATACCTTCATTGTTTAATGAAGTGAATGAAGCGCTTGCGTTTAACACTGGTAAATTGTGTGCGCTTGCTGTTACATCAACGCGGTTTCCACGTACAGATTTTACTTTCAGATCCGCTTTACCATTTGTTGATTTTACATCAAATGATCTTGTGCTACCTTGATTTACAGTTTCCACACGTAAAGCACCATTACGGTCAGTGTATTCTACAGTAGCTGGCGAGAATGTTGTTGATACTTGGAAAGTAGCAATAAAATCAGTACTGTCTTTTACATGATAGTGCTTTTTGTTTTGATCTGTTGATTGATACGAGAATGTTACTTCTTCTGCAACAGATTTAGAAGTCGTATCTTCGTTATCAATTGTTAATTTCGCACTATTGATTGTACGGTCACCGAAGTATACGATTTCGCCTGCTTCTTGTGCATCATTTGTATCTAGTCCATCTTTATCACCAGTTTCTACAAATGCTGTTGGTGTTGCATAGCTATCACGACCACCAATTACTGTGAATGATACTTGACCTTTCGCATCAGTTGATAAAGAGAATGTTTCTTTCTCTTTTGAGAAATCACTCACTTTATATACTGTGTGTGAGTTATTATCAATGAAGTAAATTGGCGTTACTGATGCTGTCGCAGTAGTTTTTGCTGAACCATATTTTAATTCAACTTTCACCACTTGCCCCGCCTGTGCCGCTTTACCATCTTTATCTGTGTAAGATACTTTGTAATCACGACCACCTGTATTTGTTAAATCAGCAGCAAGTGCTTCATTTTTCTCTTTTACTGAGCCAGTGTAAGAATATTTAGAAAGGTGTGTGTTAGAAAGTTGGTTCGTTTTTCTAGTTGGGAATTTACCAGCACCTTCTAAAGCAACTACACCTGTTACAACCGCATTATTACCAAGTTCTGTATAAACGAAACCTGATGGTACTCTTTCATCAGAACGAAGTGGGTTAGTGTTGTTAATGATAGTTGAGCCATTTGGAACTGGTAGGCTTGCACCTGTTAATTGTCCATTTGGATCACGAACTAATACTAAATTTCCGTTGCGGTATTCGTAACGACCTGTACGATCAAAGCTTTCTTCATATGCAGATGCATCTTTTGTGCCAAGTGATTCAACTTTCACACTTAACACTTGCTCTTTTGCAAATGTAAGTGGTGCTGCAAATGCTGCTAATTCTGTTTTATCAAAACGATCAATTGTTGCATTTGTATTACCTACTGCATCATCAACCCATACAAATGGTGTTACAGTTTGATTTGAACCAGTTAATGTGAATGTAGCTTCACCTTTAGCATCTAATTTAACTCGTACAGCGTTGAAACGATTTGTTTCAGTTGAATTAGTTGTTGTGAATTGACCTGGGTAACCTAAAGTAATTCCAGTAGTATTATCTGTTACTGTTACATTTTTATTTGCTTTATCTGGTGCAACGTTTACGTTATCCAAGTAACCAACGTTGATGTCACGCGAGCCATATTTCTTTTCTAATTCAGCGGCATTATTTACGCCAGCTACTTTTACTTTATAAACTTTTTTCGCACCATTGTTTAATTTATTACCTGTTGTTACTTCAGTAATTGTTAATGGTTGTGTGTTTGCCCAGTATACTTTTGTGAAGTCACGTGCAGTTGGATTACCCGTTGCATATACTTGTACTTCGTCACTTGTGTTTAAATCTTGAGATGTTGCAGCATAACGAGTATATGCGTATGAAGCTACACCATTTTCATCTGTAAGTGCTTCAGCTACGATTGCTGGGTTTAAACCACCGCTTGGGTTTTTATTATCAGAACCTTGAGCATTCACGATGTTAAATGTTACAGGAATACCTGCTTTAGATTGACCTTCTCCAACTGTTACTTGTGCTTGTACAGTCACTTGTGTACCAAGTGGTGCCTGTTGCGATTTGTGTGATTTAACTTGTGTAGTTGTTTCTTTACCAATTTCGCCTTCTACTACTGGATTTTCAAATTCAACTGCTGTTACAGCTGTTGGAATAACCGCAGCCACACCTTTGAATCCACCGATTACTTCATCACGGTAAGAAAGAGTATATTCTTGCTCAGCCGTTTGAGATGCAGTAGTTAAGACAACCACTTTGTTGTTAGATTGTTTGATTGCTGCATTTTTGATTTCTAAACCATCAATGCTGAAATCGCTAGCTTTTACAGTTGTTTGTGCTTCGTCAAATGTTACTTCAACAGTTGTGTTATTAATTGCTTTTACAGATGATGCTTCAACTACTTCTTCGTTCTCTTCTAAGTTAAGTGTACGTTGGAATGTTAAAGCAAAGTCTTGACGAGTGATTGTGTTGTTAGGGTTAAGACGGTTTGTGTCAGTACCTTGGAAAATGCCGTTTGCTACAGCGATTTCTAGGTATTGCTTAGCCCAAGGTTTGATTGAAGAAGAGTCAGCAAATCCATCTACACTTGCGTCACCTTCTAAACCGAAAGCTTCTACTAAGATTTTAGCAGCTTCTGAACGAGTTAAAGATTTGCTTGGTGCGAATTCAGTTGTGCTTACACCTTCAAAAATTCCGTGTTCTACAACCGCTGTGATTGAGTTGTAGTACCAAGCGCCTTTTTTAACGTCCTTGAAGTTTACGTCTCCACTAGCGTCTAAATCTAAAGCTTTTGCGAAGATTTCAGCAGCTTCTGCACGAGAAATTGTATTTAGTGGGTTGAAGTTCCCTTTAGCATCACCTTGAATTACGCCAGAGTCTACTAAAGCTTGAACTGCCTCTTTCGCGTACCCAGAAACTTTATTTAAATCATTTACTTGCGCAGCAGATGCTACAGGAACGATTGCTGATGCAACTAATGCAGCTGTTGCTGATGCCGCGAAGAACTTACGGCCTTTGTTTTGCTTTGCCATTAATGTATTCCTCCCTAGATTTCCTAAAAATGATATTAATTCAACGAAAACTATATTACTGTCTTATTAGTTGCCTAACTGTATGTATTATAGTTTTCTTGAACAATCCAAAACTAAAGCAAATTCGTTAGTTAAGTTACTAGAAAAAGCGTAGTAGAATACCATTCTAGTAAGCTTATTCACTTTCTACAATAATATAACACTATCTTTTCCAAATTTCAAGCATTGAAACATAAATTTAGGTATGAAAGTTTTTTTTTCCATAACAATTATGGTTGTAAGTAGATTCCTGAAAACTTCCTACTATTTATTGTCTCATTTGGAATGGTAACTTATAGCTACGTTACCTATTATACCTGACTCTTCATAATAACCAAGCATTTTTTGGATTGGTTACGAAATTGTCAAAAATTAAAGTTTGCCGTAATGTTTTAGTTATATTTGTAAAGAAACAGAAATATATAGGGTAGTATTTTGTTGTTTTTTCTTTATTTCATGACTAACCCCTTCTATCTGTCCCTGTGTTGTAATAATAGATATCTTATTTTTATGCTACACTTTTGATAGTTTGATAGGATCAGACTATCAACGATTGAAGGGAGCTTGTAAAATGAAACATACGTTACCTCTTTATGGGGCTGTGCTTGCGGGTATGTTATATCTTACGCCTACTACGGCGGCAGCAGAGGATATTTCGAAGCATTGGGCCTACCATGAAATGAACTATCTAATTACCAATGATTTAATGAAGGGAGATGAACTTGGCAATTATCGTCCAAATGCTGCTGTTACACGTGCAGAGTTTGCAGCATTTCTTGTACGAACGCTCAATCTACCAACTGCTTCAAGTAATCAAACATTTAGCGATGTAAAGAAAGATGACTGGTATTATGGTGTTGTTCAGCAGGCTAGTTATTATGGGCTTATTAAAGGAGATGAACAAGGTAAGTTCAATCCAAAAGCGTATATTGATCGTCAGCAAATGGCAGCGATGTTAAAAAGGGCTCTTCATTATTTAGATATTCAGACGTCCACCTCCCCTATTGCCTTTAATGATAATGCACGTATTGCAAAATGGGCCTATGCTGATGTACAAGCTGTTGTTGCTGCGGGACTGCTTGGTGGCAAGCCTAATAACCAATTTGCACCACTTGCCCAAACAACACGTGCAGAGGCAGCAACTGTGCTGTATCGTTTGCTTCATTTAGAAGCGCCCGTTTCTGGCAGTAAGCAATATATCACGACAAACTACTCACAGAATTATGCGAACGTGGTAAGCAAACAGGCTGGCAATAATCCCAAAGTTGATGGTGCTGGTGCTTTCACGGCTAGCGAGGCACTAGTGTCATACTATGTACACCCAAAAAGCTTTATGCAGGATAGCCCATCCTATTATCAATTTTTAAAGCTATCAACTGTCGTGAATAATCTAAGTGCTAAGGAATTAAATGAAAAAGTGCTTGCAAATAAAGGAAGCTTAAGTGGCATGGGTGATGCCTTTATTGAGGCAGGCATTCAATACAATGTCAATGCGATCTATTTATTATCACATGCATTGCATGAAACGAATAATGGCTCCTCTGCACTTATTAAAGGTATTGAGGTGGGGCTTGATCAAACTGGCAAGCCTATTGTGGTAACGTCTGACAATCGAGAGCAGCTAACGGAGATAAAGACAGCTTATAATGCTTATGGTATTGGCGCTATTGATGCAGATGCTAATAAATATGGGGCGGAGCGTGCTTATACAAATGGCTGGTTTACAGTGCAGGATGCGATTATTGGCGGCACAGAGTTTGTAACAGAGCGTTATATTAATCAAGGACAGGATACATTGTATAAAATGCGCTGGAATCCGGATAATCCTACAGTTCATCAGTATGCAACACATGTGATGTGGGCAGATATTCAGGCGAAGAAAATTTATGAGCTTTATGAATTAATTGGCGCGGATGCAACAACGAATTTAGTATTTGATGTTCCTGTTTATCAAGGTCAGCCTGCTTCGGTTACTTTACCAGACCCATCGAAGCGCTATGCGTTAGACACTGCTTTAGCTGGTACAGCGGGGATGGTGACTATTAATTTGAATATGCGAACTTATCCAAATACCGTAGATAATGCTTCAATTATTACGAATTTGCCAAAGGATACAACCTTTAAGGTGCTTGGTGAAAATGGTGGCTGGTTGAAAGTGAGAGCAGATGGACAAGAAGGCTGGGTACTTGATGATTACGTCATTCTCGAAAATGGCTTACAAATTGTCAATATGACGATTATGCTGAATGTTCGCAGTGAGCCCTCCACAACAAGCAGTATTGTCGGAACGGTGAAACCAAATGGCTTTATTATTGGTGCAGTAGATGATGAGGGTGAATTTATTAAGGATGGCGATTGGTATCAGGTCATTTACAATGGCAAAACAGGTTGGGTGCATGGCGATTATATTGTAAAAAATGATCTATAGCAATCATAAAAAGAGGGTGCGATACTATTTCGCACTCTTTTTTATGTTAATTTTTTGTCACTAATATAATAGAAGAAACTCAAATTTTATGGGTAGACATGGAATTATGGCAAGGGATCTTTTTAAGATGTTTTCTGTTGTGATGGATTATGGTATTTCTTTTATATGTTCGCTCAATCATGGGGACTACGCGCTCAATTATAGGAGTTAAACGCTCATTTTTCTGACGTAACCGCTCAATTATTGACCAGAACCGCTCATTTCCAACATACAAACGCTCAATTGTTACAGTTAACGAAAATTTCCTGTCAGAATTGCTTTTGTGGTATGATAGATTGCAGTGAAAAAGGAATTACAGAAAGGTTTGAACACTATATGAGGCATGTAACGATTATGGGCGTACCCTTTTTACATATCCATCAGCAAGGGTTTGTTGATTTACTCGTTCAGCGTATTGAACAGCAAGAAAAGACTTTCGTTGTAACAGCGAATCCTGAAGTGGTGATGCAGGCAAATGAAAATCCTACGGTGATGAATTATTTAAAGCAGGCGACTTATATTTGCGCAGATGGGATTGGTGTTGTCAAAGCAGCGCAAATACTTGGCGAGTCGTTACCAGGTCGTGTCACTGGTTATGATACAATGGTACGACTTTTAGAGATTGGACAGCAAAAGCGCTTTAAAATTTATTTATTAGGGGCACAAAAGGAAACTATCGACAAAACGGTGGCTAATATTCACAAGACCTACCCGAATGTGGAGGTTGTCGGCTATCATGATGGCTTCTTTGACTGGAATAACAATAGTATTGCGCAGGAAATTGCTACGTTACAGCCTGACCTTGTATTTGTAGCATTGGGTGTACCAAGACAGGAAAAATGGATTGCGGAAAATCTCGATAAGTTTTCAAAGGGTGTATTTATCGGTGTGGGTGGTTCCTTTGATGTTATTGCTGGTACTGTCAAGCGTGCACCAGTTATTTGGCAAAAGCTGAATCTCGAATGGTTCTACCGCTTGCTACGTCAGCCAAGCCGCTTCGTGAGAATGCTTGTTCTTCCACGCTTTGCTCTCAAAGTTTTCGCATCAAAGCTTAAAGGTCAAGGTACAGCAAAATGAGTCAGTCCACATTTGTTAAAAGTACGCTGATCTTAACGATTGCTACGTTACTTTCGAAAATAATTGGCAGTATGTTCCGTATACCGCTTCAAAATATTGCTGGGGATGATGTACTCGGTATTTTTAACTTTGTCTACCCTATCTATATGGTCGCATTATATTTATCAGTTGCAGGTATTCCGATCGCCATTTCAAAGCTGATAGCAGAAGCTAATACGCATAATGATACCGCTAAAGTAAAGAAAATTTATGTAACAGCAAGCATCCTTACCCTATCCTTTGGCGTCATTAGTTTTGCCATCATTTATGGCTTTTCTGGTCAAATTGCCAATGCACTTGGTGGACCTTCAACAGAAATTGCATTAATTATTGTGGCTCTTACATTGCTTGTTGCCCCATATATGGCTGTTTATCGAGGGTTTTTCCAAGGCTTTGGAGATATGCGCCCTACTGCTATTTCTCAGGTACTTGAGCAGTTTGTCCGTGTTGCTTTAATTTTAATTGTTGCCTATTGCCTTGTTACTATGAATTATTCCAATAATATTGTAGCTGGCGGCATTATGGTCGGCTCTGTAATTGGAGCGCTTAGCTCACTGCTCTATTTACGCTTTAAATATTTTCGTTCTTCGTTCAAAGTAACAAGCAAGGAGAAATATACGGCTAGGGATTTTTCTATTTGGAGTAAAACCATTTTAAAAATTTCTATTCCCATTGCAATTGGTTCTGTAACAATGGCTCTCTTTAACTTCGTGGATTCGTTCACAGTTTCATATGGTTTAAGAAGTGCAGGAACAGACGCTGACAATATTAATTATCTTTATGGTATCTATGGTCGAGGGCTAACGTTGGTACAAATCACAACAGTCTTTGCCTCTTCGATTATTCTGCCTCTTGTACCATTAATTACAACAAAGCTTGCAGAAAATAAATTGGATGATACACGCAGTATTATTGAGCAGACCCATCGTATGACACACCTTATTTCTTGGCCTGCTGCTATCGGACTTCTAGCCTTAACGCTACCTTTAAACATTGCACTTTTCAAAGATTTAGAGGGAAGCCTAATGTTAGCAATCATTAATTTTAGCGCTGTCTTTACATCCTTAACATTGCTTGGCACAGGCATTTTACAGGGTATGAATGCAGCAAAGGCAGGAGCATTGATTATTATAAGTGGTGTTGTCCTAAAAATATTTGCCAACATCTTCTTTATTCAAGCATTTGGTCTTGATGGGGCTGCCTACGCAACATTGCTTGTATACCTTGTGTTATTTATTGTGAACTCTATTTTTATTTATCGTATGATCCGCTTCACTGTTTTTGGAAAAGATACGATTAAAATGATTATAGCCTCGATTGTTATGGGTGCATTGGTTGGTTTGCCAACACTATGGCTTGATATTGCAAATTGGACACGATTATGGGCACTTGGGTATTTAATTGTCACAATTATTATGGGAGGAGCTATTTATTTCCTTCTACTATGGCTAACGAAAGCAATTCATAAACAAGATTTAAAGAGAATCCCAATTATCGGAAAAAGATTTTCATAAATAAGAGAGGTAAACATTTATGTCAAAACAGAAATGGCTTTGGGGAATGATTGTACTTTTACTTGTCGTTTCCTCTACAGGTATGATGAAGAGGTGGAATGCTGAGCAATCCAATGATGCTTATGAAATGGTTATTCCCCTTGATGAAATACAAACTGCTAGTAAAAATAGCGATTTAACAATGGATGAAATCCTTTCCTCTTTAAAGGAGGCTGGGCTAACAACAGTTAGTTTAGAGCCTCTAACGTTAAAGGAAATGGAAAAGCAAAACCTGATTACGATCTATGAAGAAAATGAATTAGCCGCACAGCTATTGTTTACGCCTTATAAAGATGAGGTTGATGTAACAAAGCGTGGGTACTATATTCGTGTGCCTGATCATGCAAGCTATCGGCAGCTAATTGTGGATAGTATTCACCCAGAGGAGGTACAAGTAGGAGAAGAAGTCTTTTATTTCCTGCCTACATCTAACCATCATTATGATTTAAAAACACCTATTGGCTATGACCAACCTGCCATTGATATGATAAGTAAGCATGGGCTGGCACATATTTTTAAAGTTGAAAATGCAGGTAACGAAGTAGCGAATGAACAATTCGTGCATCAATTATTGGCACTAAAGGATGCCTCTGCTGGCCGTTTGCTTGGTGCAGGTGATGAAGCAATTGGCTTTGGACAAGAAAATGGACATATATTAGTAGAAAAATTAAAGGATGCTGGCTACTACTTCTATACAATTGAAAGTAATCCACTAAAGGGCGAAAATAAAATCGCTCAAATCACAGATTACAATATAATTCGTTTGCATAGCATTAATGTGAATCGCGAGACAAAATTAACAGTAAATGCAAGTATTGATCGTACAACAAGAGCTGTTAAAGAGCGTAATATCCGTTCTATCTTCTATCATATTAAAACAACGGGTAATCCGAATGAAAATATCAAGGAAACCGTTGAGTACTTAACAGGGGTTCAGGATAATATGCCTGACCATTTTAAGCTTGCTGAACCAAAGCTGTTTGATAAGGTAACAATACCAGTTTGGGTAACAGCACTTGTATTACTAGCAGGTATTTTATTTACCTTTGCTGTTTCAGAATTAGTGAAATGGATGCCTCTACGTTTAGTGGCAGCTGGCTTTATGGCTGTGTTAGCGATTGCGTATATTTTACTGAAGAGCACGCTATTCTTACAGGCTTTTGCCTTAATCATTGCAGTGCTTGCACCAACCTATGCAGTAATTAAAACAGCCAATGGTTCTACACAAGTATCGAAAATATTGATCCAATACTTAAAGGCAGTAGGCATTAGCCTTATTGGGATTGTAATTGTCATTGGTTTATTAAACGGCAATGCCTTTATAACAGGCTTTGCAGCGTTTAAAGGCGTTAAGCTTGTTTATGTGATTCCAATTTTAGGTGTATTACTGTTTACAGTGATTGAAATCAATCGACTAGTTGATCAAAATCTTAAAAGCTCATTATCAAACACTGTGACATTATTAAATAAAGAGTTGAAATATTGGCATGTGCTTTTATTAGTTATTGTTGCAGGTGTTGGATTATTTTATATTAGTCGAACAGGTAACTCTGGCTCTGTTAGTGAGCTTGAGCTAGCATTTAGACAATGGCTTGAAAACACATTATATGTTCGTCCAAGAACAAAGGAATTTTTAATTGGTTTCCCATTCTTTGTTTTAGCATTATATGTAATGGGCATTAATCGCAAATGGGGTAGTATCCTGCTTGTACCGGGGGTTATCGGCTTCTTATCTATGGTAAATACCTTTACACATCTACACATTCCAGTAGCTGTTTCTGTATTGCGCACATGCTATAGTGTGGTTCTTGGTTTTGTCATAGGACTTGTCTTTATTTTAATTTTTAAACTTGTCTATCGCTGGGCTTCTAAGGCAATTGCGAGGTGGTCCTAATGCATATTGTATTATCAGGCTACTATGGATTCGATAATGTTGGTGATGATGCTATTCTCTTAGCCATTATTCAATCTTTAAAGAAATGGCAACAGGATATCGAGATTACTGTGCTATCCAACAATCCAGCAGCTACCGAGCAAACATATGGTGTAAAGGCAATGAATCGTTGGAAATTAAAAGAAATCCGACAATTGTTGAAAACGGCAGATGGTCTAATTAGCGGTGGCGGTAGTCTGTTGCAGGATCAAACGAGTATGAAAACAATCCCCTACTATGCGGGCATTATTCAAATAGCAAAATGGTTAAAGAAGCCTGTATTTGTTTATGCCCAAGGAATGGGGCCCATTAATCACCCGATTAGTAAGTTTATTACGCGTCAGGCCTTGACTAAAATTGCTCAAATTACAGTGAGAGATAAAGCCTCTCAAACCTTGTTAACAGAGATTGGTGTTCAAAAAGAAGCTATCGTGGTCCCTGATCCTGTGATGGGGCTAAATGGTACTGATTTTCATTGCGATTGGCTAGCCAAAGAAGCACTAGCAGATGAAAGCTATATTGCTGTAAGTGTTCGTGACTGGCCATCTGTCATAGCATATAAGGAGAAAATTGCACATTGTCTCGACCAGTTAGCCCGCCAAGGTGAGCACATTGTCTTTGTTCCCATGCATGGTGAGCATGATTTAAAAACGTCAAAAGAAGTAGCTACGCTCATGAAGGAAAAAAGTATAATAGCACCTGCTGATTTATTGATTGAAGAAAAAATAGCTGTGATTGGACAATCACAACTGCTAATTGGGATGCGACTGCATTCTTTAATCTTCTCTGCTATTTATGCAACACCATTTATTGCGATTTCTTATGATCCAAAAATTGATGCATTTGCTGAAATTGTAGAGCAGCCTGTAATTGGGCATGTGGAAATAGATGATTGGAACGGTGTCACATTGTTTGAGCAAGCTGTAGCCATTCTTGAATCTTATAGTACTGTCCAGGAAAAATTAAATCAGGCTGTCCAACCATTACAAAATGAAGCAACAGCAACAGCAAAATTAGCACTTGAAGCCTTTCGTAAACATTAAAAAAATGATGAATTTCAACGGTCGTTGAAATTCATCATTTTTTTGTGACATCTAATAATGTTAAAATCGACTGTGCCTGCTGCATATGCATTGCCAGCACATACTGACCTGCCTGCATTAAAATTTGAGCCTTCACCATATTCATGATCTCTTTCGCAATATCTGCATCTCGAATACGAGATTCGGCATCTTGTAAGTTATCTGCAGTATTAACGTTTACATTGTAGGCATGCTCCAAGCGGTTTTGATAAGCGCCTAGCCGAGAACGCTCATTGGATACTTGCTTTAATGCATCATCCATCGAAGAAATAGCTTGATTCGCCTTCTCGCGTGTAGCAATTGAAACATCTTGTACACCAAGTGTTTCAGCGCCCATATCATTGATAAATAGCTCAATATGCTGCCCTGCATTCGCCCCTGCTTGAATTTTAATACCCTTTGTTGAATGATCTCCATTTAACAATGTCTTTGTGTTAAATTCTGTGTCTGTTGAAATACGCTGAATTTCCTTTTTTAATTCTTGAAATTCAAAATCAAGCTGCGCACGGTCATTGTCTGTTAAGGTATCATTGGCTGCCTGTACTGCTAACTCACGCATACGCTGTACGATAGCGTGTGTCTCATTCAGTGCCCCCTCTGCCGTTTGTACAAGAGAAATACCGTCCTGTATATTTTTAGCTGCCATATTCAAGCCACGAATTTGAGCTCGCATCTTTTCAGAAATTGCAAGGCCTGCTGGATCATCTGCTGCACTATTGATTCGATAGCCTGAGGAAATTCGTAGCATTGCCTTATTCATCGTATTGTAGTTTTGATTCATATTACGAAGAATGGATATGCCTGTTGCTGACCATTTACCGAGCATGACTTCACCACCTTTTTTAATTAAATTTTATATTATTTTCCATAACTAATTATTTAGGACTGCAAAAGAGCCGTGTCGAATATAGATTCATTATTCAATATATTGGATTTTTTATTGTTCTATTCTCTAATGATTTCACAGTTGATTGTGCTCGTTGCATATGTAAAATAAGCATCCTTTGGTTGATGTATAATAGCATCTTCCATTGTATCCGTTGGGACCATTTTCGATTCACATAGCTATAACGAATACGTGATTTTATCTCTCGGATACGCACCTTTATATCTTGGATACGTAACTCTATATTTTGTAAATCAGCAATGGTCTTTTGATGGCCATTATCAGTTTGCTCCAGCCAATTTTGGTATGTCTCCAATTTTGTACGCTCGTAAGATACTTTATTTAATGCATCATCCATCATATTAATCGCTTGGTCTGCATTTTCCCCAAGAGCAACTGAAACATGCTCAATCGAAAGGGCGGCTATATCCATATCACTTATATGTAATTCTATATTTTGTCCTGAGTTTGCCCCGACATGAATTTTTATCCCCTCATTGGCATAATTCCCATTGATTAAAGCTTTTTTATTGAATTGCGTATCCGTCGAAATGGCTTGAATTTTTTGCTGTAATGTTTTAAATTCTAAGTCATATTTCTCACGATCATTATTTGGCAGCGTATCACTAGCCATCTCTATCGCTAACTCCCTCATCCGCTGGGCTACAGCATGTATGCTATTTAATGCTTCTTGGATTGTCTGAATAAGTGCAATGCCCTCTTGTATGTTTTTACTAGCCACATTCAAACCACGGATTTGTGCATGTATTCTTTCAGAAATAGCCAACACAACAGAATCTCCTTCAATATTATCCATTGAATAGCCTGCTGCTGTAATTCGTAAAATCGGCACTTTTTTTGTTGAACGTCTTCCAAACATCACTTATCATCTCCTCCCCTCTTTTTATCGGCTAACTTTATTATTTTTTCAATTTGAGAATCCGTAAAGCGCAAACCTATTGCAAAAATACTACCAAAGTTGAGGTACATATAAAAGAGGGAATTAATGGTAAATGGCTTTTTATGCATTATTCTGCAGCTTCAACCAACTGCGATTACGATCTATAAATAGGAACATACCATAAGCTAAGTATCTGTGTTACAAATGAAGGTCTATTAATTAGTAGGCTTTTTAACATTCCATTGTAAAAGCACCTTCTTCTCATTAAATGAAAAGTAGGTGCTTACTTGGAATTTCGTCTATTCAATTTCGAACCCTCCAAATTGATGGCTCTTTTGCTGTAGTAAGTCAAAAAAGAGTGCTTTATTATTTTCCGCTAATGCTCGATCAATTAAATGATCAAAATTCTTCCCCTCTAATTCTGCTAGAAGCTGATCGATTTCGCCAACACTTACTGTTGTTACAGTAGGTTGAACTTGGGGCTGTGGTACAGCACTATCGAGAATTGGTGCTAGATGCTCATGAACATTTGTAATAAGTAGTAATTGATAAAGTGGCAAACGGATAAAACGATTGCCTTTCTGGAAAACAAAAACCTCAGATAAGTTTTCAATTTGCTGCGTCTTCAAGTTAATCATCATCTCTTTACCTTCTATAGGAATGAAATGGAAAATCTCATTCTCTTTTAAGATTGAGAAGTATTGATAAGCAAATACGAGACGTAATTTATCTCCAGTAATTTTTGTGTAAAATGGCTTCATATATTGAACTTGCATCATCCTTCATCCCTCCCTAGTTATCTGATTATTCAGATTTTAACACAAATTAAAAGTCTTGTTAACTATCTTTGCTTCAATTTTTTTCTTTCTGATCATTCAGCTTATCATTAGCGTGTTTTAATCGTATAATGGAAAGACAGTCTTTTTTTCCTTTATCCCGTATTAACAGGCTGTAAGTTCCCCACTACAAAATGTAAGGTAAAGCTAAAATGTTTACGTGGGAATGAAGAACCCCCAATGATGGAAGGTTCACTTTATAGCAATTAACCATGTTAAATAGATGAAAGGGGTGAGGTTATGGCATTGTCTATATCGCAATTAGCTAAAGATCATCAAGAATTCGTGCTCACTAAATTAAAAGAAATTGAACAAGGGTTACATCCTTCCTCTACAGAAGATGAAGAGCTAGTACGTCGTGCTGTTTTTTCTGTAAGGAATAAATCCATTGTGTTTGAACGCTTCAATGGCGTAAGTTCTATACTATATGCAAGCGTTCAGGATGTCAGACCTGCTTCCGTTGAAATTGATTTTTTCAAAGAGGAGCTACGCTGTAACTGTCCTCAAATAAAATGGTGTAGACATCGAGTTGGTGCATTGCTTGCTCTTTATCAATATTTTGATTCTGTCCAAGATTGGTCAAGTGCTTGGCGGGCGCAAAAATCTGCCCAACTAAAAACCTTAGCCGCTGATCGCAGTCCAGAAAGCTGGAGAATGATGGTTGACGAGGTAATGAAACGATTATTGCCACCTGGCCGAATTATAGAGGGGTATGGACTTTCGGCTATAAGAACAGATGCGTTAGAACGTCTTCGTCGACATATGCCCTATGAGAGGGAATGGCAGCCTCTTTATAAGCTCTTTATGGAATTAGCCATTTTAAATACAATATGGCGTCACTTAAATGAAACACCTGGACATTCATTGGATTCACCATATATGAAATATTTTATTGATCAAAGCAATCAATCGTTTGAAAGCATCCTAACAGAACTCACCAATCGTTCTCGCCTTTTTGCAACGGATCCGTTTTACGATGCATTGCAGGAGCTAGTGAGAGAGTTTTTATTGGAGCAGAAAGGGTTATTTCCAGTTCGACTTCACCTGTATATGCTGCTTTGGGCAGTGCTTTTTTATGAAAAGTCACGGCGTGAACAGGAACTAGTCTACTTAAACCAGTTAGAAAATCCTTCAGGGGAAATTTCTTTGTCCTCGTTACAGCTATTATTTTATGTGCTACTACAAAAAGAGGATTTACTACAAGAAAATTTAGCACAGGTCGATCTATCACAAATGCACGAATTATTTGAGCTTGCTACCTTTGCTCAGCGTGCTGGTGAAACCCATGCACTAGCAGTTATTTTACGTGCTATCCTTCCATTGTTAGAAGCTTTTTTACAGACTGTCTTACCAGTTGTACAGCGCGCTCCATATGTACGACAATTCCAGTTACTTTTCGATGAAATCGAGCTTACTGAGAAGGAAGAAGCAATGTTATATAGTGCCTTTGGTGTATATGGTATTCAGCCGTTTTCAAACTTTTTGATAAGGAAAGGACGTTATCGTGAATGGGCTGCTCTGCATCAGTTAAATCCTTCATCACTTTCTTATTTAGAGATGTGTGGATTAAAGGATGTACTACAGGTTGAACCCGCTACAGTCTTGCCCCTCTATCATGTCTATGCAATGGCTGAAATTACACAAAAATCACGTATGAATTATAAGCAGGCTGTCCGCATTTGGAAAAGTATGCGCAGTGCGGCAAAGCGAGCAGGTAAAACGGCTTACTTTGAAACATATATGAATACCATTCGTACAGAATTTAAACGTCTTCGTGCATTACAAGAAGAAATTGAGAAAGGAAACTTAGTATGAACTCTATCAATGCCCCTTCCCCATTTTCCAAAGCACAACAGCTTCGTATTGAAGTAGCTCGGGAAGGATATTTTATGCTACAGGGCTTTACGGCTGACGGCAAAATTATTGATGTCGACACCTTTATTTCTTCATTATTTTTTAGCTATGAAGCAAACATTTATGGTTTATTAACAAATCGAGCTGATTTTATAATTGAAGTTTCAAGTGCTGAGCTTCTCGATATTTTTTCCTCACGCTACCAGCATCCCTTTATTAGCTGGTATGGCGCGGATGAGGAAAGTAAGGTGTGGCTAGATAAAGTAGTGGCATTACAGCAATATTGGCAAGAGCCGTCACTTTGGTCATATGCTGTTATTGCAGAGGATCTTTCCTCATTAGCATTTTCAATTGAGCATGTAGATTCAGCATTATTACAAATAGCTGTGCAACAAAAGCTCTCACAAGTTGGCTTAATTTTATCTGATTTACCAAAGCTTTTGCCCTTTTTCTTACGTGGGGGTTGGCCATTAGAACAATCGCGCCAAGCTGGGACAGTTTCGGTTTCTTTACGACTCAGTGAGCCAGAGGAGGATTCTGATGTATGGCTAGTAGAAACCGTTCTTAGTACAGCGACAACTAAAAATTATTGGACACCTGCTATTCGTAAGCAATCTTTATCGATAGTAGAGGCACTTCCTACAAAGTGGCAAATGTTTGCGGATGAAATTGAACAGCAGCAACAGCAAATTGTAGACCTATTATCTAAGGATGCTATAAGAAGTGATATTTTTATTCGAACAGCACTTGAAGATGCTGAGGTACGATTATTTTTACGTGAGGACCTTGCTAGATTGCAGGCACTTGGCTTTGATGTTGTACTACCAGCATGGCTAAAGGATTTAAAGCAATCTAAAATGCGTGTGCGCGTCACGACTAGCAATGTAGCAACAAAAAAGGTAGCTGGATTAGATGATATTTTAACATTTAAATGGCAATTTTCTATGAACGGACAATCAATTTCTCCTGAGCAATTTAAAAAGCTTGTCGATGAGAAACGTGAATTTATTCGTATCGGTACGGAATGGTTTCGTGTAGATGCTCATTGGATGCAGGAGATGCGTGCATTGA
The DNA here is from genome assembly GCF_001281525.1 of Lysinibacillus macroides. Taxonomy (GTDB): domain Bacteria; phylum Bacillota; class Bacilli; order Bacillales_A; family Planococcaceae; genus Lysinibacillus; species Lysinibacillus macroides. The sequence continues at coordinate 45,386 of NZ_LGCI01000002.1, forward strand.
TGCAACAGGCTGAAGATGAGAGTTGGACGGTTCGCGAATTATTATTTAGAGAATTACCTGAAGACTTATCCGCTCCTCTTGAGGAAGAAGATGCCGATGATGCAATGAGAGATGACCCTCTATTTGCCTTAGAAATACAGCAATCCTTGAAAGCCTATATGGAGCAGCTTTTAGAGAAAAAAGGATTACCTGCTGTACGAGTTCCAGCCACTTTACAGGCAGAATTACGCCCTTATCAGCAAGAAGGCTTTGAATGGTTAGTCTTTATGCGTCACCAAGGTTTTGGTGCTTGCTTAGCTGATGATATGGGTCTAGGGAAAACCGTTCAACTTATATCCTATCTTCTTCATGTTGAAGAAATAACAGATCATCCAAAGCCCTCTATCATTATTTGTCCAACCTCGGTACTCGGTAACTGGCAAAAAGAGCTTGCTCGCTTTGCACCTTCCTTGACTGTGCATACGCATTATCAGACAAACCGATCAAAGAATGATATGTTTAAACAGCTAGTGGCAGCTGAGCAACCACAAGTTATTTTATCTACCTATGGCACAGTATCACAGGATGCTGAGTTTTTACAGGAGATGAATTGGGCAACCGTTGTGCTTGATGAGGCGCAGAACATTAAAAATATGCAAACCCTGCAATCAAAGGCTATTCGTAAATTACAGGGAGCCCATCATATTGCCCTCACTGGTACACCTATAGAAAACCGTTTATCTGAGCTGTGGGCTATTTTTGATTTTATTCATAAGGGCTATTTTGGTAGCTTTAGCCGTTTCAATGAAGAATTTATTATGCCGATTGAACGTGATGAATCTGAGGCACATAAGCAAAAGCTGCGGGCTAAAATTCAACCATTTTTATTACGTCGTACAAAACGTGATCCGCATTTACAGCTTAACTTGCCAGATAAACTCGAATCGAATGAGTATTGCCCATTAACAGCTGAGCAAGCCTCTCTATATGAAGGCTATATTTTAGAGACACTTGACCAGCTAGAGCAGTTAACAGGCTTCCAAAAAAAGGGACGCGTTCTAAAAATGCTTAGTAAATTAAAGCAACTATGTAATCATCCTGCCTTATATTTGAAGGAACCTTTCGAGGATGCCGAAACAATGCTTGCACGTTCGACAAAATTGGAGCGCATTGTGCAAATGGCTGCTGATATTGTAGACAATGGTGAGCAATGTCTTATCTTTACACAATATATAGGGATGGGACAATTGCTACAGCATTGTTTAAGTGAATTATATAATGTGGATGCACCATTCTTAACTGGTGCCATGCCTAAGCAGCAGCGTGACCGCTTAGTAGAGGCTTTTCAGGCAGGAGATTTCCCTATATTTATCCTCTCTTTAAAAGCAGGTGGAACAGGGCTTAATTTAACAGCTGCTAACCACGTTTTACATGCGGATAGATGGTGGAATCCAGCAGTTGAAAACCAAGCAACAGATCGTGCTTATCGAATCGGGCAAACACAGTTTGTGCAAGTCCATAAATTTGTAACAATTGGCACGATTGAAGAAAAAATTGATAAAATGCTGGTGCAGAAATCTGCATTATCAGAAGAACTAATTCAATCAAGTCAATGGTTAACTGAATTAGAGAATCAGGAATTACGTGATTTATTAACATTGGATATATACTAATCAGATGCGCCAAGAGTCAAATATTCTTGGCGCTCTTTTAGTGGAACCATACTTTTACTTCTTTTTCCCTACTTACTTCATTTCCCTATTTAGTTGTGTTGAATGGTTCATTGCTGTGCGGTCTTCAGCAACGGTTGTTATAAATGGTACACATCACCCCTTTCTTGTTATTACGGTGCAAGGAATATAAGGAGAATGGCGGATCAGACAATGTTTTTCTCTTGCGCCGTATGTAAAATTGAACAACCTACGTTCCTGGCAGTACAAAATCCTTTAAGTCTTCCTGTTCCTTCGGTGGCTGTGTCGATGCAATCGCTTCGTCACTATTCCTTGGTTTTAGCTGATAAAATCGAACATCTTCTATCACTATCTCTGTCATAAAAATCTTTGTGCTTTCTTCGTTTATAAAAGATCTTGATTGAATGCGTCCATTTGCGCCAACCAATGAGCCTTTACCGCAATATTTGACAATATGCTCTGCAAGCCTTCCCCAAGCTGTGCAAAAAATAAAGTCAGCATCTATTTCCCCTCGGCTATTTTTATAATTGCGGTTAATGGCAAGTGAAAAATGAGTCTGCACACGATTACCAGATAAATAGCGTAACACTGGATCTTTAGTAAACCTTCCGACCAGTCCGACTTGGTTCATTCGTTCACCTCCTTTGCTTTTAATTGCTCTTATCTTACAAAAGGATGCTTTTATTAGCAAAATTCGATATTGATAATTTCTAGGAAATTTTAAGCATAAAGTGAGTAAATTCGTATTTTTATTTTTCTGTTTTTTATTAATTTTGGAGTGTTATTGCTTGAGGCTGTAGTGATCAACGCTATTTCACTAAATTAGCATTTTTGCAGTTTTTAATAACGTAGAACATGCATCTTCATATGTTATACTAAAGAAATGACAGACTAAGGAGGAATATATGTAATGAAAACCTTTAAAATGCTTTCCTTTGACCTTGTCACAAAAAATGGCGTGCAACCATTCCCTTTAATCGATGGCATTATTATTAATCAGGAGAATAGCCATCAATCTTGGATTCTTGAGTTATTTATGGAGCAACAATATCGCCCAACCTTTGATGAGCTTTTAGCAACTGGTACCGTCTTTAATGTACGTGTAGTAATCTCATTCCCAGATAATGAACCTGCTCCTTTTCAGGTGATTGTACATACTATTCAAGAAATTGGTGATCATATTTCAGTGCTATTAAAAGGTACGCTTAAAATAAAGCGCTCTAAATATGCTGAACAATTACTCTCCGAGCTACTGGCTGAAGGTGTGTCCCTAGAAAATTTACTGGAACGCTTTAAAAATGATATGAAACAGCGGCCAAAATTGAAAAATGACTGATGACGATGCAAATGACTGCATCGTTTTTTGTTGGACAAATTCCCATTTTACGTAAATTCTTAATGTTACTTTAATGTGATACTAGGTATGAAAACATGAAAAAAGAGTGTTTCCCTTTTTTAGGAAGCACTCTTTTTTTATTATCGGTTGTTCATGCTATCACGATACTTTTCAGTCTCGTTGACCTTTTCATCGACAACATCATTATTATTGTTTACGTTGTCATTACGTTCAACACCGTTTACTCCATTTGCATTTGGTGTGTTGTCATAACCATTCGTACTGTTGATATCGGCATTTGAACCAGGTGTCGTCGCTTCAGGCACCGTTGTATTTTCATTTATCGTACCTCGATCAACACCATTTACATTGCGGTCATAGGTACCATTACGATCATTTGGTTCTAATGCATCCTCGACATCATCCACACCACGGCGAACATCATTCTCGACATCCCTCATCGGACGATCCTCTACCGCTCGATCACCCCAGTTACAGCCACCAAGGAATACAGTAGCTAGAATAATCGTTAAAAATGACATTTTCCACATAATAAAAAACCTCCTTTCTTCGGTACTATGTCATCAAATACATCAGCTGTATTTGTGATCCTACATAGATTGCCCGGGAAAGGAGGGAACTATCCGATTTTTGTACAAACTATTTTCGTTTTTCTTTTAATAATTGCTCAATATATGCTGCTTCTGCTTTACAGTCATAACTATAATTTGTACCTAGCTCTTTTTGCAATGCTTCGATTGTTGCAATTTGCTTTGCTGTTGGTTCTTCATTTAAAATTTTCGCAATGACCTCATCGATTTTTTGTGCCATCTCTTCATGGAACTCTGTACTCATCAATGTGTCAGCTGGGATTTTTTCAATCCATGCGGCATTTTCTTGAAAATACGTTTGCCAGCTTGCAATGAAGTCTTCCATGGAAAAACGCTCTTCATCCCAGTCAATACTTGCTAAGTATGCTTCAAAAGATGTTGAAATCGAACGAGTAATGCTAATTTTAATACCTGAAGACAATTCCTTATACATCTTAATAATCCTCCTACGTTTGTACAACCTAAAAATCACATCTATTTCAATTCACAATCGCTTATTTACCATCGCAATTTAAGAACCGACTCAATCAATTTTTGACTTGACTTATTTATTTTATATCTTTTGATCTATAAATGCAAATCAAGCTTGTGTCGATTGCTCTGGTCCAATAGCAAAAAGAATATCCGCTTCACAGACAAGTTCGCCATCAACTGTTGCTATACCATGACCTTTGCCCATTGCACCACGAAGTTTCACAAACTCGACTTCAAGCTTAAGCTGATCGCCAGGTACGACTTGACGTTTAAAGCGACAATTATCAATGCCTGTTAAAAAGGCTAAACGTCCCTTAAATTGCTCGGCATTTAATAAAGCTACTCCTCCTACTTGTGCTAATGCCTCTACAATTAATACACCTGGCATTACTGGATAGCCTGGAAAATGGCCATTAAAAAAGTCCTCGTTGATGGACACATTTTTTAAGCCTACTGCACGCTTTCCTTCTTCTAATTCTAAAATGCGATCTACAAATAAAAATGGGTAGCGATGTGGTAAAATAGCTTGAATTTGTTCTGCTGTTAACATATTATTTCCCCCTCAAAATTAAGTATGTATACACAAAGCAAGGTAAAGAATAATACTATTCTTTACCATTCATAATATCAAATATATGTTGCCATGTTTCTTTTTTAAAAATATCCATAGCATTTCCTTCTCCAATAACACTGAAGCCAAACATTGCGCCCAAAGCTGCGGCAGCAACAACTAAAATGAGAACAATTACAATGCGTAACCAAATCGGAATCAGTCGGATTTGCACCCATCGAACCTCGCGTTGGTCTCCATTTGAGCGGCGTTCTTTCTCTTCTGGTTGCGTATCGGTTTCTTGTGTCGGCACAGAACGTCGACGTGAATCGTTTGTCATAGATTGTACTCCTCTTCATTCCTTACTATGCGTTTTTGGATAACTTACTATCGAATGCCATTAATTAATCCAAGCATTTGGTCTGCTAATGTAACTGCCCTTGCATTGAATTGATAAGATCGTTGCGTTTGGATAAGTTCTGTCATTTCCTTTGAAAGGTTGACATTGGACATTTCTAATGTACCACTTTGCATGCCAATTTGCTGACGATCTACACCAGCTAGCTCTGTCAAGACCTCTGCTTGTGTATAGCCAAGCTCAGCTAGATTAGCTGGTAAACCAATATAAGAACCAGTAATATGCTCCATCAATTGGGGTTTTTGGAATTCTGTTACAGCTAACTCCGTACGAATAATGTCTCCATTCGGATATGACGCTTCTAATACACCACCATTCCCAACAGCAAAGCTTTGTACTGTATCTGGTAGTGTAATCGCTTGTCCTGCTGCATCGGCTACTGGATAGCCCTCTGCCGTTACTAGCATAACAGTGCCATTTTCTAATGGCGATAAATAAAAGTCACCTTGTCGAGTATACACTGTTTCTGTTCCATTTTCACCATTTGGCATTAAAATATTGAAATATTGTTTAGGTTTTGTGAAAGCTAGGTCAAGATCTCGATTCGTTTGTTGCAATGACCCTTGTTTGTGATTGGATTGAATTTGTCCAAGCATAGCACCTGTTCCATAACGGATGCCAACGGGGGTTTGGCGCTCAAAGCGATCCCGTTTATCATTATTAAATTGTTGATAAAGTAGCTCATTAAAGGATGCTTCCTGTGCTTTAAAGCCAACTGTATTACTATTGGCAATGTTATTACTCACTGTATCGAGCTTATGTTGCAATTGCCCCATTGTATTTGTTGCCGTTATCATTGTACGTAGCATTTGTAACATGCCTCCTGTTCACCCGTTAAATTCTTCCGATTTCATTAACAGCCTTTTCCATACTGCGATCATATGCTTGTAAGATCTTTTGATTTGCTTCAAATGCACGATAGGCTGTCATTAAATCTGTCATTGTGCGACCAGAATCTACGTTTGAGCCTTCTAAATAGCTTTGACGTAATGTAAAAGTAACGTCAGCCGCTCCATATGCAGTAGGTAGATTCTCGCCATCCTCTGTGCGTAGCAGACCATTATCTTGTTTCAATAGCCTGTTCGGATTAGCGGCAAATGATACACCAACACGAGCTACTTGCTGATCATTCACAAAAATAGCGCCATTTTCATCGAGACGAAAATCATCATTCGGCACTTGAATACGCTGTCCCGCATCATTTAGCACATACAAGCCTTGCCCATTTACTAAGTAGCCTTGTCCATCTAATGTGAAATTACCGTTACGTGTATAGGCTTCACCACCATTTGGGTGTTCTAAACGGAAAAAGATTGAGCCCATGACACCCTCTTCATCCTGTGGTAAATTTCCATCAATTAACGCCATATCGGTTGTAAAATCTGTATTATAGATTTGACCTTGTATGTAATTGGGCAAAGTTTCTTGTAAATATGTTCCTGTATTTAAAGCGCCTACCTGACTCATATATTCAGCACCTACTTGTTGATAGGCAGGAGCGTTTGTTTTTCCAATGCTCGACATCAACATATCTGGAAATGAACGGATTGTAGATTGATCTGCCTTAAAACCTGGTGTATTCGCATTTGATAAATTGTTGGTTAGTAATTCTGTTCTTCTTTGTTGCGTGATCATACCTGTTGCAACTGTATAAAATCCTTTAAACAAAGAAATCACCTCATTTTATTTTTATAAGGATGCTGGCACACGATCAATGTTTTCAAGCATAATGCCTGTCCCAATCGCTACACAATCCATTGGCTGTTCTGCAATAAAGACGGGAACTTTTAATTCTTCAATTAAGAGCTGGTCCATACCGTGTAATAATGCACCGCCACCTGTAATAATAACGCCACGATCAATAATATCGGCTGATAGCTCAGGTGGTGTTTTTTCTAAGACATTTTTTGCTGATTGAACAATCATTGCTACCGATTCGTGTAATGCCCGTTCGATCTCCTCAGAGTGAATGGAAATTGTGCGTGGTAGACCTGTTACCATATCACGGCCACGAATATCCATTGTATCATTGCGACTGCCTTTGAAAACCGTACCGATTGTCATCTTAATTGCTTCCGCTGTACGCTCACCAATTAGTAATTTATATTCTTTTTTAATATATTGCAAAATATCGTTATCAAACACATCTCCTGCAACTTTAATGGATTCACTTGTTACAATATCACCCATTGATAGAACTGCAACATCTGTTGTTCCGCCACCAATATCCACTACCATATTGCCACTTGGCTGAAAGATATCCATACCTGCACCAATTGCTGCTACTTTTGGTTCTTCCTCTAAATATACCTTTTTTCCACCAGATTTTTCAGCTGCTTCTCGAATCGCTTTTTGCTCAACACTTGTAATATTCGTTGGACAGCAAATTAAAATACGCGGCTTTGCTAAAAATCCTTTTACATTTAATTTATTGATGAAATGTCTTAGCATTGCTTCTGTCACATCAAAATCTGCAATTACACCATCACGTAATGGACGAATTGCAATGATGTTACCTGGCGTTCTCCCTACCATTTGACGGGCCTCTTCCCCTACCGCTAATACTTTATTTGTCTTTTTGTCAATCGCCACCACAGATGGTTCATTTAAGACGATTCCTTTTCCTTTAACATGAATTAATACGTTCGCAGTTCCTAAGTCAATGCCAATATCCTTCGAAAACATTCTATAATTTCTCCTTCCCGCCAGTTCCAACTACATAACGTTCATTTTATCTCTTTATCTAGGTTATTTTATCATATTACATTGGTAATTTCACCTAAATTTAGTGAATAGGATTGTTTTCTTTCTAGTCAAAAATAGTAGACAAGGCTCGACTAACACAACAAAAAAAGAACGAATCATTCTTGACTCGCTCTTTCCTTCCACTTGTTTTTTGTTGCTTCTCCTCCACGAATATGACGTACGGCCTTATGATAGGCGAGTATTTCTTTTACTTGGTCAGCTAATCCTTCATGAATTGTTGGTAATCGCTCTGTTAAATCCTTGTGCACCGTACTTTTTGAATAACCAGTCATTTTCGCGAGGACACGCACAGTCTCACGCGTCTCAATCAGTAATTCACCGAGGCGTATGCAGCGCTTCCGAATGTGCTCATGCACGTTCTTCGTCCTTTCCACACAATTTCACAAAATGCTTTGGCAATCAGATGCACATTTGCGCATTTCTTCACCTTATGTAAGGACAAAGCTATTCAGAACACGTTTTACATTTTCCTGTCAAAATCCTGACTGTGTATTAAAAGGCTAGTAGTTTTTTCGGATTAATATACTTTCCGTCTTCAAGAACTTCGAAATGCATGTGAACGCCAGCCGCTTGATTCCATTCGTTATCAGTTGCTTTTCCTAAAGCTTGACCTTGCGATACTTCATCGCCTTCCTTCACGGCAATATCTTTGATTGAGCTATAATGCGTTTGCATACCATTTGGATGCTCAATTACGATCTTATTACCTGTAAAGGCGTCTAGCTTCACTTCTAGCACCTTTCCACTCATAGCAGCTACTACTTCGAATTCCTCACCATTCATCGCAAGAGAAAGACCAGAAGATGTTGTAAATGTTTGATTAAATACCATTAGTGCATTTTCGCGAGATTCTTCATTTGCTTCTAATTCATAAAACTCTTGTAAAACTTGTACTTTACTAAGTGCCTCTTCTTTGAATGGATATTTTAATTTTTCAGTACGTGCATTTGTTTCTACCACAGGACCTGGCTCTACTTCTGCTAAATCTGGTAACGGTGCCTCCTCTACTTTTGATACGAGACTATTGTAACCAAATAACAATCCTGCTAGAACAAGTGCACCACCTGTGTACACTGCTGGCCAAAACCAAGGTTTCTTTTGTAATTGACCATTTTCCTTTTGATTTGGATTTTCATTTTGAGAAGTTTTACTATTTTTATCCTCTCTCATTTTCATCACCTCTAGTTGCAGTGTGAACAACTAGAAGTTATTTTAAACATGCATCTATTTTTTTTATTTCAATATCCTGATAATAATAGTGTAAAATTTCATCAGCTGTTTTCCCTTCATTTGCCATCGCCTCAGCTCCATATTGACTCATCCCTACTCCATGCCCATAGCCTTGTGTGTTGACCCGAACCTTTTTGGTGCTCGCATCATAGTTCATTGTAAAATCAGTTGAAGGGATACCAAGAAGCGTGCGAACCTCTCGCCCTGTCCAAACATTATTCCCTAACTGCAAGCGCTCTACACGCCCCGACTCATTATAAAATAGCTGTATACGATTAAAATCACTAGGTTGCCATTGTACTGGCCATAATGAATTCCATTGTGCTAGTGTCCACTCCTGCTGTGCCTCAAATTTAGGTGATGCTTGATCTGCTATACTTGCAACACTTTGTAAATATGGTATTTCATTTCCACTATAGCCATAAGCACTTTCTGTTTTACCATTGCTTGTTGAATGGAACATAGCCGTGATTAATTCATTATGGTAAAGCAGAACTTGTCCTTTCGTTTCATTGATAGCTTCGACAATTTTCTTTTCATTTCCCAGGAAATTGCTAGCCCAATTCGTTTTTCTTTGCTTCTCATCATAAAAAACTTGCCTTGCTACAGTTGGAGCAATCGCCTTTTCACCATAATTTGTTGTTTTTAATGCATATGTGCGTGCTGCAATTGCCTGAGCTTTCAATGCCTCCTTGTGAAAAGAAACAGGCATCTCTGCCGCCACTACACCTGTGATATACGTTTCTAAAGGAATTTTGTCTTGCTGTCCCTCCACTTCTATCAAGATTTCACAGGAATTTTCCCCCTTTTTCAAAGTTATATCCTCCTGTCTCTCACTAAACGCCACAGGTAGCATATATAACGCTCCCATTAAACAAATAACAGCTATACTAATCATCCATTTTTTCATAGGAAATAATATGCTAGATTGCAGTTGAATATGAAAAACCCTCTGCTCATAAAAGCAAAGGGTTTTGAAAGCAAATTAGTTTGCAGGTAATTCAATTATTATGTTTTCTTTGGCTACAACTTCTTCTGTAATACGTTCGATATTTGCACCTAGGGACGCTAATTTGCCGTGGAAGTCCACATAACCACGATCTAAATGATAGAGCTTTGTTACACGTGTAATGCCCTCAGAGACAAGACCTGCTAAAATAAGTGCAGCCGCAGCGCGTAAATCCGTTGCCATCACTTCCGCGCCTTGAAGATTTACAGGTCCCTCGATAAATACGGAACGTCCTTCAATTTTCGCACCAGCGTTCATGCGACGGAATTCCTCCACATGCATAAAGCGATTTTCAAATACCGTCTCTGTAATAATACTCGTACCTTCTGCTGTTAACATTAAAGCCATCATTTGTGATTGCATATCTGTCGGGAAACCAGGGTGTGGCATTGTTTTAATATCAACTGCTTTTAAAGCCTGTGGAACACGCACACGTACACCCTCATCTAGCTCTGTAATTTCTACACCCATTTCACGCATCTTTGCAATTAAAGCTGTCATATGCTCAGGTACCGCATTTTCAATGATAACGTCGCCCTTTGTAATCGCTGCTGCTACCATAAATGTGCCAGCTTCAATACGATCAGGAATAATATGATGCTCGACTCCATACAATGTATCAACACCTTCGATACGAATTGTATTTGTACCTGCACCGATCACACGACCGCCCATATTATTAATGAAGTTTGCAAGATCTACGATTTCAGGTTCCTTTGCAGCATTTTCAATCACAGTCGTCCCTACTGCAAGAGATGCAGCGGTCATAATATTTTCTGTTGCTCCAACACTCGGAAAATCTAGGTAAACATTTGCCCCTTTTAAACGACCTTCTGTTCTTGCCTCTACATAGCCATGACCAAAGGTAATTTTTGCACCCATTGCTTCAAAGCCTTTTAAGTGTAATTCAATCGGACGAGATCCGATTGCACAGCCTCCTGGTAGTGCTACACGAGCATAACCATTACGAGCCAGTAAAGAGCCCATCACTAATATAGATGCACGCATTTTGCTAACAAATTCAAACTGAGCTTCACTAGAAAGTTCTTTTGTGGCATCTATATATACGGCATTGTCTTCAGGTATATATGTAACTGCTGCGTTTAAACTTTTAAGTACTTCATTTATTGTAAAGACATCTGCTAAATTCGGGACTTCTTTAATTACGTTTTCTCCCTTTGAAGCAAGTAAAGATGCCGCAAGGATTGGTAACACTGCATTTTTTGCGCCCTCTACACGTACTTTTCCTTGTAGCCTTTGGCCACCTGTCACTATTATTTTATCCACCCTATGTCCCTCCGAATTCAATCTATTAACCTAACAAGTTTTTATTTTAAAAAGAAGTATAATGTCATAATCAGTAAACAAACAAGTCTATAGTACAACTTTTCTAACGCTCGTTCAAGCGTCCAAATCACTATTTTAAGGCAATTTCGGATATTTTGCTATTTATTTATTGTACGCAGGCAATTTTTTTTTGTGAATGACCAATACCCTGTGTACTTCTAATACATACCCAAAAATATGTGAACAAAAAACAAATTTTATCTTTATTTAGTTGCAGACTTCCATTTCTATCAAATGATAAACTCATTGACAGATTTTTTACATAGCTCAAAGGACCACACAAATGATTATAAAGTCCTTTGAAATATGTAGAAGTTTTATTAGGCGAATAAAGGAAATGTTTTAAAATAAATAGGGAAGCTTACCAGACCAACCAGAGATCTGAAGGAAGAAATTAGATACTGCCGAACCGATCGCAATACTTAATAAAATATAAATAAGTTGAATTTGAAAAACTTTATTTTTTTTAAATAACTTCTCTATCATAAATGCTTGTAATGCATAAAAAGTAATAGCAATAAAAAATAGATGAGATAAAATACCTAGTAATGCTTCTTGTCCTATTGCTTCATATAATTCCATGTTTCCTCCCCATTCCTTCTTCTTGCTTATTCTCCCTACTTTAAAAAACGGGCAGATGCGATATCTGCCCGTTAAAAATGAATTAGATATTACCCTCATGAACGTTGATACGATTCAACGCACGTTTTAATGCTAGGTCAGCACGTTTGAAATCAATGTCGTCTTGTTTACTTTGAAGACGTCCTTCAGCACGTTTAACGGCTTCTTTAGCACGTTGAACATCGATGTTTTCAGCAATTTCAGCAGACGGCGCTAAAATTGAGATTTTTTCTGGACGAACTTCAATGAAACCACCACTAACTGCAACAATATCAGTCGAACCGTTTTCTTTTTTTAGCTTCACTGCACTAATAGCAAGTGGAGCAACCATTGGAATATGGCCTGCAAGAACACCGATTTCTCCTGAAGTTGTTTTGGCAATTACCATTGATACTTCAGAATCGTATACTGGGCCGTCGGGAGTGACAATATTGACTTGAACTGTCTTCATATTTTTTCCTCCTCGTCCCTAGTATTAAACCTCTACGCCCATGCTTTTCGCTTTTTCAACTACTTCATCAATTGAACCAACTAGACGGAAAGCATCTTCTGGTAGGTGATCCCATTTACCTTCAAGGATTTCCTTGAATGAACGAACAGTCTCTTTCACAGGCACATAAGAACCTGCTTGACCAGTGAATTGTTCCGCAACGTGGAAGTTTTGTGATAAGAAGAATTGAATACGACGAGCACGTTCTACTGTTTGTTTATCTTCATCAGATAACTCATCCATACCTAAAATTGCAATGATATCTTGTAATTCGCGGTAACGTTGGATTGTACGTTGTACACCAGTAGCAATTGCGTAATGCTCAGCGCCTACGATTTCAGGTGATAATGCACGAGAAGTCGAAGCTAGTGGGTCAACCGCAGGGTAGATACCCATTTCAGATAATTTACGTTCAAGGTTAGTAGTTGCATCTAAGTGGGCGAAAGTTGTCGCTGGCGCCGGGTCAGTATAGTCATCGGCTGGTACATAAATCGCTTGAATAGAAGTTACAGAACCTTTGTTTGTAGATGTGATACGTTCTTGTAGTTTACCCATTTCCGTTGCAAGTGTTGGCTGGTAACCTACCGCAGAAGGCATACGACCTAATAGGGCAGAAACCTCAGAACCAGCTTGCGTGAAACGGAAGATATTGTCGATGAATAAAAGTACGTCTTGTCCTTGTTCATCACGGAAGTATTCTGCCATTGTCAAACCAGTTAAAGCTACACGCATACGTGCACCAGGTGGCTCATTCATTTGACCAAATACCATCGCTGTTTGCTTGATAACGCCTGAATCGCTCATCTCAAAGAATAAGTCGTTCCCTTCACGCGTACGCTCACCTACACCAGCGAATACAGAGATACCTGAGTGCTCTTGTGCAATGTTATTGATTAATTCTTGGATTAATACTGTTTTACCTACACCGGCACCACCGAATAGACCGATTTTACCACCTTTAATGTATGGTGCAAGCAAGTCTACTACTTTGATACCTGTTTCAAGAATTTCAACTGTAGTTGAAAGATGCTCGAAAGATGGTGCTTCGCGGTGAATTGAATCACGACGTGCATCAGCAGGAATTTCTTCACCTAAGTCGATTACTTCTCCAAGTACGTTGAATACACGACCTAGCGTAACTTCACCAACTGGTACTGAGATCGCTTTTCCTGAGTCTGTTACTTCTGCTCCACGTTGTAAGCCATCAGTAGATGACATCGCAATTGTACGAACAGAATCATCACCTAAATGAAGCGCAACTTCTAATGCAAGAATTGTTGGTTCTTCATTTGGACGTTCAATCTTAACTGTTAATGAGTTATAGATTGCTGGTAAGTGGCCATTGTCGAACTTTACGTCAACAACTGGACCCATTACTTGAATAACATGTCCTTTATTCATTACTGTGTACCCTCCTATCGTATTCTTATACGACATTGGGAAGCTGCTTGCCTATTCTAAGGCTGCAGCTCCACCAACGATTTCTGTAATTTCTTGTGTAATCGCCGCTTGACGAGCACGGTTATATTGCAATGAAAGCTCTGAAATAAGGTCAGAGGCATTATCTGTCGCATTTCTCATAGCCGTCATACGAGAAGCATGTTCACTTGCTTTTCCATCTAATAATGCGCCGTAAATTAAGCTTTCTGCGTATTGTGGTAGTAGCACTTCAAGAATTGCTTCGCCAGATGGCTCAAATTCATAAGAAGCATTACCACTTGCAGAGGCAATATCAGTTAATGGAAGAAGTTTTTTCTCAGTCACTTCATTAGCAATCGCGCTGACAAAGTGATTGTAGTACATATAAAGCTCATCATATGTACCATCAATGAACATACCAACAGCATTACGAGCGATTTCTTTAATATCAGCAAATGTCGGCTGGTCAGGTAGACCAACAACATTGCTGATGACATTATGATCACGTTTCACAAAGTAGTCACGAACAACACGCCCTACTGCTAAAACCACGTATTCGTCTTTAGACTTATGACGCTCATTAATCGTACGTTGTACTTGACGTAGGATACTTGAGTTATAAGCACCTGCAAGACCACGGTCAGAACCAATGACTAAGTAAGCTGTTTTCTTAACAGGACGCACAGTTAACATCGGATGTCCGCTGTCCTTTGTCCCTGAAGCAATTGCACCTACTACATCTTGTATTTTTTCCATGTAAGGAACGTACGCTTTAGCATTTTGCTCTGCACGACGTAACTTTGAAGAAGAAACCATCTGCATCGCTTTGGTAATCTGCTTCGTACTCTTTGTTGAATTTATACGACCTTTTATTTCGCGTAAGTTTACCACTGGTATTTCACCACCTTCTGTTTTTTAATCAAGTGACTTACTGAACTTATTCTGATTTAGCGAAAGTTTTTTTGAATGCACTGATTGCTGCTTCATAATCCGCGTCAGGAGCAAGTTCTTTTGTCGTACGAACATGATCTAAAACGTTTGTGTGGTTTGAATCTAACCAGCTTAAGAACTCTGATTCAAAACGAACGATATCTTGTACTGGAATATCATCTAAGTGACCTTTTGTTAATGCATAAAGGATCGCAACTTGTTTTTCAACTTTAAGCGGTTTGTTTAGGTCTTGTTTAAGCACTTCAACCGTACGTTTACCACGCTCAAGTTTCGCAAGTGTTGCTTTATCTAAATCTGAACCGAATTGAGCGAATGATTCAAGCTCACGGAATGCAGCTAAGTCAAGACGTAGCGTACCTGCAACTTTTTTCATCGCTTTAATTTGAGCAGATCCACCTACACGTGATACAGAAAGACCCGCGTTAATCGCTGGACGTACACCTGAGTTGAATAAGTCAGATTGTAAGAAAATTTGTCCATCAGTAATGGAGATTACGTTTGTTGGGATGTATGCAGAGATATCCCCAGCTTGTGTCTCAACGAATGGAAGAGCTGTAATCGAACCATTTTGATATGTTTCATTTAACTTCGCAGCACGTTCAAGTAAGCGGCTGTGTAAGTAGAAAACGTCACCAGGGTATGCTTCACGACCTGGAGGACGGCGTAGAAGAAGTGAAAGTTCACGGTAAGCTGATGCTTGTTTTGTAAGATCATCATACACGATTAACACGTGCTTACCTTGTAGCATGAATTCTTCTGCCATAGATACACCAGCAAATGGTGCTAAGAATAATAATGGAGCTGGTTGAGAAGCAGAAGCTGTCACAACGATTGTATAATCTAAAGCGCCATTTTTACGAAGCGTTTCTACTACACCACGTACAGTAGATTCTTTTTGACCGATCGCAACATAGATACAAAGCATATTCTCACCAGCTTGGTTAAGAATTGTATCGATAGCTACAGATGTTTTACCAGTTTGACGGTCACCGATAATTAACTCACGTTGACCACGACCGATTGGTACTAATGCGTCAATCGCTTTAATACCTGTTTGTAGTGGTTCGTGTACTGATTTACGAGCCATTACACCGAAAGCTGGACTTTCGATTGGACGAGATTTTGTAGCGTTGATAGGACCTTGTCCATCCACTGGTTGACCAAGTGGGTTTACAACACGACCAATTAGTTCTTCACCAACTGGTACTTCCATGATACGACCTGTACGACGAACTTCATCGCCTTCTTTGATGTCAGTGTATGGACCTAGGATTACGATACCAACGTTACCTTCTTCTAGGTTTTGAGCCATACCCATAACACCGTTAGAGAACTCTAAAAGCTCTCCAGCCATGGCGTTGTCGAGGCCATGAGCAAGAGCGATACCGTCACCAATACGGATAACTGTACCAACTTCGCTTACTTTAAGTTCAGATTCATAATTCTCAATCTGTTGTTTAATCAGACTGCTGATTTCTTCAGCCTTGATGCCCATGTATGTCACCTCTCACATTTCTAAATTATTAACCGATTAATTCACGTTTTAGACGCTCTAGTTTGTTTGCTACTGAGCTATCATAAATATGGTTACCGATTTGCACACGAATACCACCAAGTAATGATGGATCAATTTCGTTTGTAATGTTTAATGATTGTTTTCCAACAAGTTGCGCAAACGCTGTTGAAATGCTTGCGCTTTCTTCAGCCGAAAGTACACGCGTTGAAAATACTGTTGCATCTGCCGTACCTTGTGCATTAGCAGCAAGCTCAGCATATGCTTTCGCAATTAGCTTGATCTCATTTACACGTTTTTTCTCAACAAGTAATTGAATTGTGTGTACAACTTCAGGTGTTGCACTAGCAAAAATGCTTGCCACCATTTGTTTCTTACGGTCGATGGAGAACTTAGGTGCTGTTAACAGTGTTAAAAAATCAGGCGATTCGTTAACGACTTTTGTTAACTCGTTTAAGTCTGCTCCAACCTCAGCCAACATATTTTTTTGCTGCGCTAGTTCAAAAAGCGCTTGAGCATAACGTTTTGCTACAGTTGAATTACTCATCGAGCTTCCCCTGCCTTCGCAATCGTCTCTTCAATTAGAGCACGGTTGTCTGCCTCAGAAATTTCTTTGCTAAGGACTTTAGATGCTGCAAGTACAGATAATGAAACGACTTCATCACGTACAGCCGCAATAGCTTTTTCTTTTTCAGATTCAATTTCACGTAAAGCCGATTCTTTTAAGCGGTTAGCTTCAGTGCGTGCTGCAGTAAGAATTTCTTCTTTTTGTAGTTCGCCTTGCTTCTTAGCGCCCTCAACAATCGTTTGTGCTTCCGTACGAGCTTCCTTAAGAATGCTCTTTTGTTCTTCTAAAAATTGGTGCGATTCTTTGCGCGCTTTTTCAGCCGCTTCGATTTCACTAGCTACTAATTCCTCACGTTGTTGCATGATGCCCATAAGCGGACCCCAAGCGACTTTTTTCAGTAATAACATTAATACTAAGAAGATTACTAATGTTGCGATGATATCACCACTGTTGAAACCAGTGCCTGCACCTAGTACAAGATGATCTAAAAACACGATTGTTTCACTCCCTTCAAGAGCTTTCACTTCAACATAATTTAATAACTTTTAAAAAAACTACCTATTTTAAAAAGCTATATTTACACATAGCTTTTCTCTGTTCCAAAATGAAGGGCGAAGTTTCATCTGGAGAATCCTGCTTCGCCACTAGTACGATTCAGTATGCAAACTGAATTATCTGTTCATTACGATGAATGCTACTACTACTGCAATGATCGGTAGGGCTTCAACTAATGCTACCCCGATGAACATTGTCGTTTGAAGAACGCCACGAGCCTCTGGTTGACGAGCGATACCTTCTACTGTTTTTGATACGATAAGACCGTTACCGATACCTGCACCAAGTGCACCTAAACCGATTGCGATTGCTGCTGCTAATAAACCCATTTGAAAATTTCCTCCTTGGAATTGTTTGTTTTTTTATTCAAGCATAAGATTTATGCTTTATATTAATGGTCATCGCTCACTTTATGAGCCATGTAAACCATTGTTAACATTGTGAAGATAAAGGCTTGGATAAAGCCAATGAAAATTGAGAAACCTTGCCATGCCATCATAGGAACGATTGCTCCGATGAATCCCACAGCACCAGATGTTGCTAGTCCTGCTAATAAGCCAAGTAAAATCTCACCCGCATAAATGTTACCATAAAGACGTAGACCTAATGTTAATGTGTTTGCAAATTCTTCTACTAATTTAAGTGGGAACATGAATGACATTGGTTTAAAGAACGTACCAACATAATTACCTGTACCTCTCATTTTAACACCATAGTATTGCGTTAAGACTAAAATCATTGCTGCTAACGTCATCGTCACTGTAGGGTCAGCGGTTGGCGATTTCCACCAAAGATCATGACCATAGGCGATAGAGAACGGAAGACCTAATAAGTTAGATATTGCGATAAACATAATCAACGTGATACCTAGAATGTGGAATCGACCACCAGTTTTCCAGTCCATATTGCTTTTAATGATATTCTTAACGAAATCCATAATCCATTCCATGAAGTTTTGCATACCAGTTGGCTTTAACTTTAGGTTTCTAGTTGAAATAAAAGCAATTAAAAAGACGATAATTGCGGCAACTAGTAACATCAACACTGTCGATAAGTTAAATGTTATGGTTGTGAAACCTAAATCAAAAGTTTTTAATGGAGCTTCATGATTCATTGTTATTTTTCACCTCTCTTTCTAATTTAAAGCACATTAGCGGTTTCTTACATGTGACACAATTCTCTCGACAAAGAGAAAAACGTACGGAAGCATTAGCCCTATCACCGTGCTAATTAAGTGAAAATAGTTTGGCAACGAAATGGCTATGGCGACTGCCGCAATACCTGACGCAAAACGCAGCGCTGTACCAAGTGAGCCTATTTTCTTCCCTTCACTAATGGATCTATCAAACTTTTCCATACGGCGAACTAAAATCCAAAAATTATACGTACCAAAGAATGCACCGACTGCGATGCCCGCAAATACAGATTGATAGGGCGTAAACCCCCAGCCTAATGCACAGAGTGCGAGCAAAAAAAATAACGCCCTCTTCTGCATAGCAAAAATTTGATGCAAATCTAGCATTGGTTGTAATCTCCTGAATCATTTTTTCGAGTAATGAAAACGTTTGCTGACCACCATGTGAAATCAGAAAAGAGCAGTGAAAAGCACTACTCACAGCGGAATAGTAACGGGAGAGTCATTTCAATTACAGGTGTAAATACCCAAAAAAATAACTTACACCCCTTACCTACTCGGTAAAAACCGAAACGCACAAAACGTTGCAAATCGACAGTTTTATTTTGAACTGTCAATTTAGTAGAAAGTTGATATAACAAGTGTTTCAAAGTCCTACTTCTAATCAGAAACCCTTATCATTCTTACCCTTTGTAAGCATACAATAGGTAATATTTGAAGTCAATTGGTAATGTAGAAAAACTTCACAGCCGCTATAGTCTTGTCAAATTGTTGACAAATTTGTGTATGGAGCTTCATAATTTTAAAAATTCTCTCTTTCGCTACGCATAAAAAAAGCTAATTTACGACATAATTATGCGCATAAATTAGCTTACCCATTTCAATAGGTATGTTAGACTTATTTTTATCATTAAATATAGTACATTAATTATTTTTTTGTAAAAATTCTAGCAGCGCTGAGACAATTCGCTGAGATGCATAGCCATCGCCGTATGGATTAGATGCTTTCGCCATTGCTTCATAGGCATTTTTATCTGTTAAGAGCTCTTTTGTCAAAGCATAGATCGTTTCTTCTTCAGTTCCCGCTAACTTTAATGTACCCGCTGCAATTCCTTCTGGACGTTCTGTTGTATCGCGCAAGACAAGCACGGGTTTGCCTAATGAAGGAGCTTCTTCTTGTATCCCTCCCGAATCCGTTAAAATCATATAGGAATTGGCTGCAAAGTTATGGAAATCAAAAACCTCTAAAGGTTCTATTAAATGCACACGTGTATTATCTCCTAAAATTTCATTAGCTACTTCCCTTACTGCTGGATTCATATGGACAGGATAAACGACTTGCACATCTTCATGCTCTGCTAGTATTCTTGTGATCGCCTTAAACATATGGCGCATTGGCTCACCAAGATTTTCACGGCGATGTGCTGTTAATAAAATCATGCGATCTGCGCCAATTTTATCCAATACAGGATGTGTGTAATGTTCACTAACAGTTGTTGCTAATGCATCAATCGCTGTATTTCCTGTCACAAAAATTGTTTCTGGATTTTTATTTTCATCTAGTAGGTTCTTTTTGGATACTTCGGTTGGCGCAAAATGCAAATCAGCCATCACACCTGTTAGTTGGCGGTTCATTTCCTCTGGATAAGGAGAATATTTGTTCCATGTACGCAGGCCTGCTTCTACATGGCCTATAGCAATTTGATTATAAAAAGCAGCTAGGCTTGCAATGAATGTTGTAGCTGTATCACCATGTACTAAAACAATGTCTGGTTGCGCCTCTTTCATGACTTTATCCAAGCCCTGTAAGGCGTTTGTCGTTACATCGATTAATGTTTGACGATCTTTCATAATATTTAAGTCATAGCTTGGTGTAATTTGAAATGTTTCTAGTACCTGATCGAGCATTTGGCGATGCTGTGCGGTTACGGTTACAATGGATTCTATTTGCTCAGGATATTTTTGTAGCTCCAATACAAGAGGAGCCATTTTAATTGCTTCAGGTCTTGTACCAAAAATCGTCATTACTTTCCATTTCTTTGTCAAAACGATTAACACCATCCTTTTTATTATTGTATGGAAGGTGTGCCTCTACTTCTTGCATGCTATCCTCAACCATACTATGAAGCGTCCTTCAAAATTGAAGGACGCCCTTTACTAACTATATGTTGCTCTTATTTTGTACCAAATAAACGATCCCCTGCATCCCCTAAACCAGGTACAATATAACCATGGTCGTTTAATTTTTCATCGAGCGCCGCAATATAAATATCGACATCAGCATGCTCTTCTTGAATCGCTTTTACTCCCTCTGGTGCAGCAATTAAACACATGAATTTAATATTTTTAGCACCGCGTTTTTTCAAGGAATGAATCGCTTCCACTGCTGAGCCACCTGTCGCAAGCATTGGGTCTACTATGATAAAATCACGTTCTTCAACATCTGCTGGAAGCTTCGCATAGTATTCCACTGGTTTTAATGTTGCTGGGTCACGATAAAGTCCAATATGACCAACTTTAGCTGCTGGGATAAGCTTTAATACGCCATCTACCATGCCAATACCTGCACGTAAAATTGGCACAATGGCAAGCTTCTTACCAGAAAGCACTTTTGTTTTTGCTACTGTTACAGGTGTTTCAATTTCAATTTCTTCTACTGGCATATCACGTGTAATTTCAAAAGCCATCAAGGTTGCCACCTCATCTACTAGCTCGCGAAATTCTTTTGTACCTGTATTTTTGTCACGGATATACGTTAATTTATGCTGGATGAGTGGATGGTCAAATACATAGACTTTGCTCAAAGGGATTCTCTCCTAACCGTTCAGATTTCATTTTATCTTGTCTAGTATAACAGAAAAAAGAAGGTCCCTCAAAAATAAATTATCTATATTTATGCAATCTTTTTGACACATTAGTGATAAATATTTTTTGTCATAACTATTAAAAAGCTGCGTTTAAAGGAAGGTTTCCGCTTTAAACACAGCTTTATCACTTTATTATGCATATAATGGATGTTTATCTGTTAATGCTTTAACACGCTCTTTTGCCTCTGCTTTCACTGCTTCATCTTCAGGATTTTTCAGAACTGCTGCAATAATCGCGCCAACTTCCTTCATATCCTCTTCCTTAAAGCCACGAGAAGTTACAGCAGGTGTACCAATACGAATACCCGAAGTCACAAATGGCGATTCAGTATCATATGGAATTGTATTTTTATTTGTTGTAATCCCCACTTCATCAAGTGCATGCTCTGCTACTTTACCTGTTAAACCAAGAGATTTAACATTGAGCAGCAATAAGTGGTTGTCTGTACCACCCGATACAATTTCTACACCCTCAGCAATCAACACCTCTGCTAAAGCTTTCGCATTGGCAATAATTTGCTTTGCGTAATCTTTAAATTCTGGCTGTAATGCTTCACCAAATGCTACTGCCTTTGCAGCGATTACATGCATTAATGGGCCACCTTGAATTCCTGGGAATACAGATTTATTTAATTTTTGCTCCCATTCTTTTGAAGCAAGAATTAATCCACCACGTGGACCACGTAATGTTTTATGTGTTGTAGATGTTACAAAGTCAGCGTATGGCACTGGTGATTGGTGTTCGCCAGCAGCTACAAGACCAGCAATATGCGCCATATCCACCATAAAATACGCACCTACTTCATCAGCGATTTCACGGAATTTGGAGAAGTCGATTTCACGTGGGTAGGCAGAAGCACCTGCCACAATAAGCTTTGGCTTATGCTCTAATGCTTTTTGACGTACATCTTCATAGTCAATTACTTGTGTATCTTTTGTTACGCCGTATTCCACGAAATTGTAGAGAATACCAGAGAAGTTTACCGGAGAGCCATGTGTTAAGTGACCACCATGAGAAAGATTCATTCCAAGAACTGTGTCACCAGGCTCTAAAATTGTGTGGTAAACAGCCATGTTTGCTTGTGCACCAGAGTGTGGTTGTACGTTTGCATATTCTGCGCCAAAGATTTCTTTCACACGGTCACGTGCAATATTTTCTACTACATCTACATACTCACATCCACCGTAGTAACGTTTACCTGGATAGCCTTCAGCGTATTTATTTGTCAGCACTGAGCCCTGCGCTTCCATTACTGCTTCGGATACAAAGTTTTCAGATGCAATCAATTCAATATTTGCTTGTTGACGTTTTTTCTCTGCAAGAATTCCGTCTAATACTGCCTTGTCTTGTACTGCTAATTTTTCATATGCCATGTTTGAAAAAGCCTCCTAAGTATCATTATTTCTCTATATCACTAAAAATAGCGATTATTATTTATATACTGCACGTTCTCCGCCTATTAGCTTTGGACGTGTTGTTGCAATCGTAACAACTGCTTCTCCTATCATTTTCACGGATGTACGAACTGGAACAGCTACCGCCTTTAAATGCATGCCAATTAAAGTTTGTCCAATATCAATACCTGCCTGTGCCTGTATAGCCTCAACTATTACTGGATGTGTAAATTGGGTGTAGGCATAAGCGGACATGGAGCCACCTGCTGTCCGTACTGGAACAACAGCCACTGGATCATAGCCAAATCGCTCAGCAGTTGATGCTTCCATCGTTATAGCACGATTAATATGCTCACATCCCTGAAACGCTAAATAAAGCTGATGTTTTTCAGCAAATTTTTGTAATGGTTCGAAAATGGCCTCTGCTATTTCCAATGCGCCTGCTGTGCCAATTTTCTGACCAATTACTTCAGATGTGGAGCATCCTACGACAAAAATTGTATTAGGTCGTAGGGTTACCTGCTCTTCAAATTCACTGAGTAACTGAGTCAAATGCGTTTGTATTTGTTTCACAACCATTAATCTCAGCTCCTTCATCTATTCATAAGAATACTTTTATTGCTCTAGTTCAGTAATTTTTTCGATGCGACGTGTATGGCGGCCGCCTTCAAAATCTGTTTCTAACCATGCTTGTACGATTTCACGCGCAAGGCCTGGACCAATAACACGCTCGCCCATTGCTAAGATATTTGAGTCATTATGACAGCGCGTTGCCTTGGCACTAAATACATCATGTACTAATGCACAACGAATGCCCTTGACCTTATTAGCAGCAATGGACATACCAATTCCTGTGCCACAAATTAAAATACCTTTATCAAATTCTCCGTTCGCAACCCCCTCAGAAACGGGCTTTGCATAATCTGGATAGTCTACTGAATCCGCAGATTGTGGACCAAAATCTTCATAGCTAATTTGAAGTTCATCTAATAGCTGCATAATCTCACGGCGTAGCTGATTGCCTCCGTGATCAGAAGAAATTGCTATTCTCACTGGGTTCCCTCTTTTCGAATTATAGTCAACCTTAGTGTACCACTTCTTTCTAAAGAATAACATGATTTTTCTTGTATTTTTATGATGATTTCTCCTAAAAGACGAACATTAATTATATACTAACAAATAATCATTCACTTTTAAAGCTGTTTTCTACTAAATTTTATGTATATTATGTTACTAAATTCGGATAATGGTCTTTTGTTGTAATATTCTATCTTTTGAGGTTTTTTAAACTTTTTAACTACAGTGGACGATAGTGGTATTTTTTCTACAGCTAGCAATGGTTAATTTGAAAAAAAAAACTGTACGTAAATATGATTTTTTCATCATTTTTACGTACAGTTTTGAAATTATGCTTGTCTGTCAAATTGCAGAATCATTTTATGCAATGCTTCTGATTGTGCTTTTAAGCTTTGGGCAAGACGTTCAACTTGCTCGATTGCGTATGCTTGCTCTTCTGTTGCACTACGAACTTCTTGCGCCCCCGCTGACGTTTCTTCAGCAATCGCAGCGACCTCTTGTGATTGTCGAGCTGTTGTTTCAATGTTTTGCATTTGTTGTTCAATTAAAGAGGAAATTTCAACAATCGCTGTTGCCATTTCGTGAATATTGGACGACATCCCTTCTACTGCTGCTGTTGTTTCAGAAACGCGCGCTGCCTCCTGTGTTGCAAATGCAACCTGCTGATTCATTTGCTTTACAACTACTTCCACATTTTGCTGCATAGACTGAATAAGGGCTGTAATCCCCTGTACAGCTTTGGCACTTTCATCAGCCAAGCCGCGTACCTCCTCTGCTACCACTGCGAAGCCTTTCCCATGATCCCCTGCACGGGCGGCTTCTATAGAGGCATTCAATGCTAACAAATTGGTTTGTGCAGCAATATCACCAACTAAGCTAATAATACGTTCCACTTGACCTGCATTCTCCTCTAATGTATGAATGCTTTTCAATGCTTCGTTATTGCCAGCTGCAATTTGCTGAATGCTATTGACCAATGTTTCAATCGCTGTTGTTGTGGTTGATAAATTATGTAAAATCTCTTTCGATTGTGATGCGGATGCCTCTGCCCTACTATTTACTTCTGTCGCTAGTGCTCTTACATCCTCCATCGCTTCAGCAGTATCTTGTACAGCTGTTGCTGATGCTTCTGCGCCTGTCGAAATATGCTTCACTGTTAACGCAATGCCCTCTGCTTTTCTTGTTGCAACTCCCGCTTCAT
The DNA here is from genome assembly GCF_001281525.1 of Lysinibacillus macroides. Lineage (GTDB taxonomy): Bacteria > Bacillota > Bacilli > Bacillales_A > Planococcaceae > Lysinibacillus > Lysinibacillus macroides. Next base: position 70,589 of record NZ_LGCI01000002.1, read on the forward strand.
CTGAAAGCTGAATAATGGACTGATTTGTTTGTTGGAAGTTTTGGTCGATACTTTCGACCATTTGACGTAGATTTAGCACCATTTGTTGAAATGCCTCAGCCACTGAACGTATTTCATCCTGTGTCTTTGGCATTTGTACATCTTGTCCAATTTTTCCTTCGGCTACAAGAGTAGCAGAATGTTCAAGTCGTTGTAGAGGTTTCACTAAAATAATACTGAAAATAGCTGCAAGTATGCCTGACCATATTATGCCTAGCCCATACGTAATGACTTCAAACAATTTTCGGTTTGTATCAGGGAAAAAAGTAGGGTGTATAAATTCAATGTAGATAAAACTAATACTGTAGGTGACTAATGCAAGAGCGCTAACAAATAACACTAATTTAAGACGTAAACCAAATTGTTTTTTCATAGTGTCCCTCAATTCTTTTCTAGTTTTTGTACTAATTGGTCAATTAAAGCTTTTAATTCTTCAAATGTCGCTTCGTATAGTGGTTTGTTACCCCCGTAAGGATCTACTATATTTTCTAGGCTACCTTCATCCGTATATTCTTTTAAAGTAAATACTTTATGTTCAGCTTCTGGATAATTGAAAATAATGGTGTCTTTATGGGTGATTGTCATTGTTAAAATTAAATCTGCCCATTCTATTACATCCTTTGATAATTGAGTTGCCAAATGCTGATGTGGCATTTGTGCTTCCTCTAATACTTGCTGTGCATAAGGTGACATTTGTGCATTCGGCATAGCATAGATACCAGCTGAACGCACTTCCAGATTGTCTAGCTGTTTATGTTGTAAAATAACTTCCGCCATTGGACTGCGACAAGTATTGCCTGTACAAACAAATAATATTCTCACACTTATCACTCTCCACTGTTTAATCTATTATTGTATAGCTAGAATACTCATTATAATAAAAATAACGCCCGCTATTAGTTGAATTTTATTGCCAAAAAAGACTTGGCTTCTGCGGGCTATGACTAATGAACCATAAGCGCAAATAAGAGCACTGACACCTGCGCTTAGTATAAAAATCGTTTTTTCTACGTTCAGCATACCAAAAGAAACACTTACTGAAAAGGTATCTAGGCTTGCAGTCACAGCTAAAAGTATGGGCGAAATTATTACTTTTTCATCCCTATGAGAGAATAATAGCAAATGCATACCAATACAAAATAATAAAATACTAGAAATCCATTGTCCCCATTCTAAAAGAAAACGTACTAAATAGCTCCCTAATTCAAACCCTAGCAACGGGAACACCATATGCAATGCAGCCGTCCATAATGATAACAATAAACGATATCTAACATTTGGCAACAAAACATATAAACCAATTACATCAACAGACGTTAATATACCTGCAAGAATTCCCTGCAAGAATGCACTCCTTCGCTCACTAATATTTTATCATTTTATGCTTAAAAATACATTATTATCATCATTATCTGGAATGGTTTTCTTTTTAATACATATAAAAAAGGACAAAAGACATGTATATTTTTACTGTCTTTTGTCGCTAGCTTTATAAAGTACTTTCATTTATGCTGAATACCACTTTCCTCCAGAGGCTTTTTCAAGTCTATTCATAATAGCAGCCCCGACCCCTTCGGTTGAAGTTGCTGTAGCTAGTATAATGGTAGCTGTTGTTTTATCACATGCTCTTAGGGCATTGTACAAGGTAGCTCCCATCTCTTTCTGGCTTCCAGCTTCCCCCACTGAAAAGTAAAAATCAGCCTTGCTCATATGAAAATTAGCAGGTGCAAGTAATGCAACGTTATGCCCCTCACGCTGCAATTGCTGAACAGCTTTATTAACACTCTCCTCACAACAGTCAATTAAAAATACAGGCGCATTTGGTGCATAATGTGTATATTTCATGCCTGGTGCCTTTGGCGTTATATCCAATTTTTGTTCTATTTGTGTTGGCTGTATAACAGATCCTATTTTAGTCTCTAGCATTTCCTTTGTAATGCCGCCTGGACGTAAAATAACAGGAGGCTCCTGTGTCACATCTAACACTGTGGACTCAAGTCCTATTCCTGTAGAGCCTCCATCTAAAATATAAGGTATGTATCCAGCCAAATCATCTTTTACATGGACTGCCTCAGTAGGGCTTGGCTTCCCACTACGATTAGCACTCGGTGCAGCAAGTGGCTTTTTTAGCTGCTGTAATAGGGCAAGTGCAACAGGATGATTTGGCATTCGTATACCAACTGTTGATAAGCCAGCCGTAACACTTTGAGCCAATACATTTGGTTTAACCGGCATGATGAGCGTTAGTGGACCCGGCCAAAATAAATCCATACATTGCTTCGCCACTTTAGAAATATCAGCTACATACAGTGCCACTTCTTCTTTTGTACCAATATGGACAATTAAAGGATTATCCGAAGGACGGCCCTTCGCTTCAAATATCTTTTTCACGGCTGAATCATTTGTGGCAACAGCACCTAAACCATAAACCGTTTCTGTTGGAAATGCCACGACCTCTCCTGCATTTAAGATATCCACAGCTTGTGCATAATTAATCTGACTATTCACATTACTGTCCACAACCTTACAAACGGTTTTCATCATTAAAACCTTCCTTCAATTATTCATTTTTACTGAATTATCCACATATTGTTTATAACTTAGAAAAAATTGTGTATAAGTTATCTGAATTTGTGCACAATTCATGCAAAAAGCCCTTTAATCCATTCCCATACAAAGAATGTTACTTGTTCTTTTTCTTCTGGCTCCTCTTTTACCTCTTCTTTCTCAGGCTCACAGATAGAAGGGAAAATACTACACCACCAGTTATCCCCACGCGCATCACCGATCTTCACAACAATCGATTGATAGACATTTTGTGGATAAAGTACAGCACCTTGTCTTTTTGGTGGGAATAAGTTATCCCCGAGTACAACCTGTGTATCCATTTGTGGATAACTTTCGCTTAATTCTGTTTCTATTTGTTGCTTTAACGAAAGGATTTGCTCATTTTGGATTATTCCAGCAGCAGTAACTTGTGTAAAATAGGGCTTTAGCTCTTTGACAAGTTGCTCCTTTTCTTGCTGATCCTGTGCTGTATTACTATTGGCAATCACACGTATACGAAAATCCTCTTCTTGCACCTGATTCATAGTTGCCTTTGCATACCCTATAAATGTTGGAATATATAAAATACATAATTGTAAAGTAATCGCAATTACTACTAGTCTAGCAAAAGCTAAAAAGATATGTTGTTTCGGTAATCTTTTAATCTTGTATTCATTTAACATAAAAATCCCTCCTTGCTCAACATTGTTGGCAAGTTCAAGATACTTTATACATGAATCTCACAAAAAATCATTCGAGGTTTACCATTAATATCTTTTTCTATGGAAATTGTAGCCTGCGGAAAACTATCACGAAAGAATTTAGCTACTTTTTCTCCCTGTGTATAACCGATCTCTAGCCCAATCAGTGCTGGCCTATTCATATAAGCAGGTAATTGCTCAGCTAATTTTCGGTATAAACTCAGCCCCTCCTCCTCAGCAAATAGCGCACTATGTGGCTCATGCTCTAGGACAACACTGGACATTTCTTGCGCCTCATCAAAAGCGATATACGGAGGATTCGATAAAACAATATCAAATTTCTCCCCAGCAAGTGGGGCTGTTAAATCACCCAACCTACAATCAATATTTGCCTCTAATCTTTGAGCATTTTTTTGTGCTGTTGCCAATGCAGCCTTCGATAAATCAGTCGCTACAACTGTTAGTGCTGGACATTCCAGCTTCATTGAAATAGCTATAGCGCCACTACCCGTACCAATATCCGCCAGCTTCAATGCTTGATGCTGAAATAGCTTATTGATACGAGTAATCGTGCCAAGCACCAGCTCCTCTGTTTCAGGCCGAGGGATTAGTACTGATTCATCAACAAAAAAGGAGCGGCCATAAAATTCTTCCATCCCTACACAATATTGTACAGGACGACCACTGACATGTTCTTCGATAAGTGTTGTAAATTTTACTTGCTGCTCTGCTGTTAATTCATCCTGTAAGTGTAGCATTACCTCTGAATAGCTAGTGCCAAGTATATGTTGCATCACAATGCGGGCTGCTGTTTGCTCACGACCATTATCCACTAAAAAAGAAGAAGCCCAGTCAAGGGCCTCCATCACATTTTTATAAGTCATCATTTAAGCGCTCTAACTTCGATGCTTGCTCTTCTAACATAAGCGCATCAATAATTTCGTCCAATCTACCCTCGACGATTTGATCTAGCTTTTGAATCGTTAAACCAATACGGTGGTCAGTTACACGATTTTGTGGATAATTATATGTGCGAATACGCTCAGAGCGATCGCCAGAGCCAACAGCAGATTTACGTGTAGCATCAATTTCTTTTTGTGCCTCCTGCATATACATATCTGCAACACGCGCACGTAAAATTTTCATGGCTTTTTCACGGTTTTTAATTTGTGAGCGTTCATCCTGCATCGACACCACAACACCTGTTGGTAAATGGGTCATACGAACAGCCGACATCGTTGTATTAACAGATTGACCACCCGCACCAGATGATGCAAATGTATCTACACGGATATCTTTTTCATGGATTTCAACATCTACTTCCTCAACTTCAGGTAAGCAAGCCACTGTTGCTGTTGATGTATGAATTCGGCCTTGTGATTCTGTAGCAGGCACACGCTGTACACGGTGTGCACCGTTTTCATATTTAAACTTTGAATAGGCTCCTTGTCCGTTAATCATAAAGATTACTTCTTTATAGCCGCCCATTGGGTTTGGTGTCGCTTCCATAATATCAATTTTCCAGCCTTGCGTTTCTGCATAGCGAGAGTACATACGGAACAAGTCACCTGCAAAAATATTGGCCTCGTCACCACCAGCTGCGCCACGGATTTCCATAATAACGTTTTTATTATCGTTTGGATCTTTTGGGATCAGTAGAATACGTAAACGTTCTTCTAATTCTTCCTGTTGGGCTTTTAGTAGGTTAAACTCTTCTTTGACCATTTCATGCATATCAGGGTCTTTTTCACTATCTAGCATTTCACGTGTATCTGCTAACTGTTCTTTGACACTTTTATATTCACGATAACTATCCACAGTTTCTTGGATATCCGATTGTTCTTTAGAATATTCACGTAATTTTTTACTATCATTCACAATATCTGGATCACTTAAAAGCTCCGTTAGCCTTTCATAGCGATCCTCCACTGCTTGTAATCGATCAAACATGGATTTCACCTCTATTTAGTTTTTTAGATATTTCTTCTTTTCACTATTTACGAATAAAGAAATTTTCAATCAAAATTTCACGCAAGCATCATAAATATTGATATATTTCCCCTACTTAGTATAAGAAAAATTTTGCATGTATGCTACTTTTTCTTGTTGCATTAGAGGGGTGGATTGGCGTGGCATTTACGACATACTGGATAATAAGCATCATTGCCGCCAATTTGAATTTGATCGCCTGTATAAACAGGCTTCCCTCTTTCGTCTACTCGTAAATTCATAGTTGCTTTTTTATGACAGAACCAGCAAATGGTTTTCATTTCTTCAATTTTATCTGCATATGTAAGCATATACTGGCTGCCTTCAAATAGCTCATTTTGAAAATCATTTTTTAAGCCAAAGCCCATTACAGGAATGGCTAATTGATCCACAATATTTGCAAGCTGTAAAACATGTGCCTTTTTTAAAAATTGAACTTCATCTACAAGCACACAATACGGCTTCACCGCATTGTTTTTCACTAGCTCGAAAATATTTGTATCTGCATAAACAGGAATAGCCTCCTGTCGTAAACCTACTCGACTGGAAACAAAACCGACTTCGTCCCGTGTATCTAAACCTGAAGTAAACATCATTACCGGCTTTTTTTGCTCTTCATAATTATGGGCAACTTTTAAAATTTCTATTGATTTACCACTATTCATTGCACCGTGTTTAAAATAAAGCTGTGCCATTTTGTCTTCTCCCCTTCTTTTCATTACGCTAGATTCTGAAAAGACTATTATTCCATATACTGAAAAAAATACCTGCCAAGCACATGCTTGGCAGGTATTAAACTAACATTAGTTTTTAAGACCGTATTTTTTGTTGAAACGATCCACGCGACCATCAGCAGACGCGAATTTTTGACGGCCAGTATAGAATGGGTGACATTCGTTGCAGAACTCGACAACAATGTTTTCTTTTACTGAACCCGTTTTGAAAGTGTTCCCACAAGAGCAAGTTACTGTTGCTTCTTTGTAGTCTGGATGAATTCCTTGTTTCATATTCGTTTTCTCCTCCCGCCCTGAACCATCTGGAACAGAGTATTCTCGAACTGTACCTTACATAGCCCGAATATGCCGATCACAAAATTGTATCGGAAGTGGAATGTCAGCTATATATGTACACGTTGCATACCTACGAAGTATAGCATAGATATCTTAGCTTTTTCAAGTAGAAACTATCAAAATCGGCACCATGCAAAATTTATTCCTTTAATCGTGCTAATAAATATAAGAAATATGGAGCACCTAATACAGCAACAACAATCCCAGCTGGAATTTCTGATGGCTCTAAAAGAGAACGACCTAATGTATCAGCCATTAATACTAAAAAGCCTCCTAAAAGTGCTGCGGTTGGTAGTAAAAATTGATGTTTTGCACCAACAAGCTGTCGTGCCAAATGCGGCGCAATAAGCCCAACAAATCCAATACCACCGCTTACTGAAACGCTGGCTCCTGCTAAACCAACAGCAGCCGCTAATAGCCAGCGACGTTCTCTTTCAATAGAAGCTCCTAGTCCAATTGCCGTTAATTCACCTAAATTTAAAATATTTAATACACGTGATTTTGCATAAACAAATGGTAATAAGATAAGCAGCCATGGTAGCAATGCAAGCACAAATCTCCAATTAGAGCCCCAAATACTACCCGCTAACCAGGTCGCTACAAATTGATAATTTTCAGGTGTTAGACGTAATGTTAGTACAATCATAGCTGAACTAATACCTGCGGCAATAGCTACCCCTGTTAATATTAAACGCATCGGTGTAATACCCTCATGCCGTCTATAAGAAAGTGTATAAATAAGGATCGCTGTGAAGCCTGCTCCTACAAAGGCAAGCACTGGCAGTAAATAAACAGGTGCTGCTTTCGTAGTTGGAAAAAATGAAATATAGAGCATAACAGCAAGGCCTGCTCCAGCATTAATCCCTAAAATACCTGGATCTGCTAGGGCATTTTTAGAAATACCTTGTAAAATAGCACCTGAAACAGCTAAGCCCATTCCTACTAGAACGGCAATCACAATACGGGGAAGTCTGAATTCAAATAATATTAATTGCTGCTGTGCATCACCTTGTCCAAATAATGTGCGAAAAACCTCCATTGGTGTTAATTTAATGACGCCCGTATTCATACTAATCACAAAGGTGATAACGATTAAAACAAGTAACGTCACAATCGTCACAAAATTTTTCCTTCTTGTCTTTTGCTGACTTGCTGTTAAAAAGCTGTTACTCACAGTTCTTTTCCTCCTTTACGTGCTAAATAGAGGAAGAACGGCACACCGATAAAGGCAATTAACGCACCAATTGGCGTTTCATATGGCGGATTAATAATGCGTGCTACAAAATCCGCTAACACCACAAGCAATGCTCCATAGATCAGCGAACATGGGATAATCCAACGATAATCATGACCAACTATGTATCTCGCTAAATGAGGAATAATTAACCCGACAAAGCCAACAGCACCAACAACTGAAACTGCTGCCCCTGCTAAAATTAAAACAATGATCATTCCCCATATCTTTACGACACCAATACGCTGCCCAAGCCCAATGGCAATCTCCTCACCTAAGCTTAGCAACGTGATAGAACGCGATAAAATAATAGCACCAATCATCGCAACTAGTATCCAAGGTGATAATATTTGCAGATGGCTCCATTTTGTCCCCGAAACACCGCCTGCATACCAAAATGCTAGGTCTTGCCCAATACGATAGTACAAGGCAAGTCCTTCACCTAATGCGCCAAGTAATGCACTAACAGCAGCCCCAGCCAACACAAGACGCATCGGTGTTAAGCCACCTTTAGACAGCGAGCCAATACCGTACACGATCACTACACCTAAGCCTGCTCCTACAAAGGACCATAAAATTAAATACATATAAGGCAGACTAGGGAAAAAGGCGAAACAAACAGCTAACATAAATGCTGCACCTGCATTCAAGCCGAGTAGCCCTGAATCAGCTAACGGATTACGTGTCATTCCCTGCATAATCGCACCAGCTACTGCAAAGCTTGCTCCAACTAATGCTGCGCCTAGCACTCGTGGTAAACGAATATCGTGAATAATTTGATGTGTTGTTAATTCAGGTGAGAAATGGATCACTGCTGTCCATACAGTGCCCAATGAAATATCTGCTGCCCCAAATGAAATCGATAAGCCAATGGCAAATAGTAATCCAATTACTCCTACAATTAAAGCTACTACTCCACGGATCGGATGAGATCGTTTTTGTAGCTCATCTAAATCGTTGAGCCCTCCTACTCCTGTCGACGTAGTCATTCAACTTCCTCCTCATAACTTCTAATTCAAAATGCTAAAAAATTTACTCCTTTATGTCGTACAGCTGGTAAGATAAGCAGATTGGATTTTTACTATATGGACAAACAGCCATTTCTGCATCGATATTGAATACCGTTTGTAAATTTTCCTTTGTCATTACTTCTTTTGGGCTACCATTCACCACTAAATTTCCGCCTTTCATGGCCATCATAAAATGAGAGAAGCGTGATGCATGATTCAAATCATGCAATACCATAATAATCGTTCGTCCTTCTTCCTTATTAAGCTTTTGTAGCAGCAATAAAATATCAAGCTGATGTGCTAAATCTAAATAAGTTGTTGGTTCATCCAGTACTAAAATATCTGTGCCTTGAGCTAATGCCATCGCAATCCATACCCTTTGACGCTGTCCACCTGACAAGGCTTCAATTGGTCGATCACTAAATTCCCTTAATCCCGTAACATCAATCGCCCAATGAATATACTCATAGTCTTCCTTACGCAATGTACCAAACCCTGCTTGGTGAGGGAAACGACCATAGGATATCAGCTCAAAAACCGTTAATCCGCCTGGTGCTGTTGCTGTCTGAGGTAAAATCGCCATCCTTTTAGCTACTTCTTTTGTTTTTAATTGATGAATCGCTTTGCCATCTAAATAAACAGCACCGTTTTGCATTCGTAGTACACGTGCAACCGCTTTTAATAATGTAGATTTACCACATCCATTAGGGCCTATAATTGTGGAAATTTGTCCCTTTGGAATCTCCACACTTAAATCATTCACGATAAGTGTTGAGGAATAACCAATTGCCACATGATCTATTTCAAGTACTGACATGTTTAACTTCCTTTCATTTTAAGCGTGCTTATTTTTATATTTGTAAACCAAATTGAGCTGTATATAAACCATAGTAAGCATTTTTTCTTTCCATTAGCTGTTGATGTGTACCCTCTTCAATAATGCCCTTTTTCGATACAACGACAATTCGATCTGCATCCTTAATTGTTGCTAATCGATGGGCAATCACTAATGTTGTGCGACCAATAGAAAGCTCATTTAATGCTTGTTGAATGGCTTGTTCTGTTTCTGTATCAAGTGCAGATGTTGCCTCATCCAATATTAAAATTTTGGGGTTTTTCAAGAAAATACGCGCAATCGATAATCGCTGCTTCTGCCCACCTGATAATTTCACACCACGCTCACCTATCAATGTATCCATTCCCTCAGGAAGCGCATGAATAACATCGGCTAGTTGTGCACGCTGTGCCGCATACCAAATATCTTCATCACTGGCATTTAAATTACCATAAGCAATATTTTCACGAATGGTCCCATCAAATAAAAAGACATCTTGTTGGACAATCCCTATATGTGAACGTAAAGATTGAAGTTTAAAATCTCGTATATCAATACCATCAATTTTAATCGAGCCTTCATTGACTTCATAAAAACGTGGTAACAAACTACAAATAGTCGATTTTCCTGCACCAGATGGCCCCACTAGTGCAACTGTTTCACCAGGATGCACCTTTAAATGTATGTGATGTAAGGCGCGTTGGTTGTCTGCATAGCCGAACGACACATTTGTAAATGTAATGGCTCCATCAATTTCATCAATAGCCTTTGCATCAGGGCGATCAGCAATTTCAGGCTCTGTCTCAAGAAATTCAATATAGCGTCTAAAGCCTGCCATGCCTTTTGGGTAGCTTTCAATAAACATATTAATTTTATTAATAGGTCCTAAGAGAATACCCGATAACAAAATAAAGGCGATAAAATCACCATTTGTTAAATGCCCATTTAATACAAAATAGGCTCCAACAAAAAGTGTAAATAATGATAAAACCTTTGTCAGAATACCTGAAACGGCTTCATTCCATGCCATCACTTTATAGGAAAAAAGCTTTGTCATTCGGAATCGTTCATTATTGACCTTAAAGCGTTTAATCTCATGTTCTTCATTGGTAAAGGCTTGGACAACACGAATGCCACTGACATTGTTTTCAACACGCGCATTAAAATCGGCAATATCTCCAAACATTTGACGAAATGCTTTAGACATTAATTTACCAAAAATAATTGTTAGCACTAAAATAATCGGTACAAGCAGGAAAATAAGGATTGTAAAGGTAGGATCAATATAGAACATCACACCAAATGTACCGATAATCGTCATGGCAGCAATAAAGATATCCTCTGGTCCATGGTGAGCCAGTTCACCAATATCCATTAAGTCATTGGTTAAGCGTGAAACAAGATGCCCTGTTTTATTGTTATCAAAGTAGCGGAAGGATAGCTTTTGTACATGACTAAAAGCCTCCTTCCTCATATCTGTTTCAATATTAATTCCCAGCATATGCCCCCAATAGGAAACGATAAAATGGAGAATGGAATTAAAAATATATAAGACAAATAGCAATAAGCTCGCCATAATAATCCACTTTAATTCCCCATCTGGCAAAATATCATCAATTACCTTATTTAATACCATTGGAAATGCTAGCTCAATTAATGCTACTAATATGGCACAGCTAAAATCTAAAATAAATAAACCTTTATAGGGCCTATAGTAAGAAAAAAATCGCTGTAGAAGCATGGATGAAACCTCCTAATCCCAGTTATTATTTATTCCACAAACAATTGAGAATAATTATCATTTTCATTCAAAATATACTACAATTATTCTTCTGAATGCAAGCTATTCAAAAAGAAACTATTTCACCCATTTTTATTTATCAAAATAGTACTTATTGGCAATCATCTTCTGCTTTCATAAAATTTTCACATCCATTTTCTCCAATACCGCCCTACTATATAATTTACTGTTCACTATACTGCAAATGATTATCGATATCAATTGCAATTAGAAAATATTAAACAAAATCTATTGCTGAACAAAAAAACGACCTAAGATTTTAGTAGGTAGCCAATTGACCAAAGTCTCTTCATTGCTTCTTGTTCATTACCTTTAACAATTTAGTTCATGTCACTACTTCTTATAAATTCAACTGTAAGACGAATATTTCCATCTACATGGATAATTTTATTTAGCAATACTTACTACTTTCAAAAATATTTATATTTTTAGATAATTTAAGAAACTTTTCTCCCCCATTCATGGACAAAGAAAATGTTGCACAGAAAACAGACATATGCTTCAATAATTAATAATGATAATCATTATCAGTAATTAATTCTATTCTATTGATAAATATTGCGCAAAACTTCTTCATCCTTCTCTGGGAAGGTTGACATAACAATAACCTTCTATTGTCACTATACATACATTTCTTAGAAAAATAATAATCGATTGGAGGTCAGCTTTGAATATGGATGTTAATAAGTTAGCAGAACATTTCGCACATACTGCTTTTCAGCTAAAAGCGGTACGTCGCTTTGAACGTGAACCAGGTATGTGGTTTAACGACTATTCCGAGCCATTTCCTGGCTTTGTATTCCCATTACAGGGCAAAGCAGAATTTGTGTTTAATGGAACACCTTATATCGTTAGAACTGGGAATATCGTACATGGTGGTGCTCAAATGCAACTTGACCGTCGCGTAATTGGCACAACTAAATGGGAGTATCTACTGGTGCTTTACAATGTGTTAGGAAATGAACCAAAGGACTTTTCGCTTTCTTCTACCCATTTTGAGTTACAAACAGGTCAAAGTCCTAGATTAACAGAATTACTGCAGCAATTATGGCGTACCTCTAATGAAACAGGCGGAATCCATGCATTTCGAACAGAAACGCTATTCCGTTGTGTATTAGATGAAATGTTTGTCAATGTACGCAATCAAACAAAAGATGATACAAGAGCCTTATTTGAGCAAATTGTCTCCTATGTACATGACCATTATATGGATTCATTAACAGTGGGAATGCTCGCTCAGCAATATAACATGAATGAAAATCGTCTTTTCTACTTATTTCAAAAATATGTAGGCATGGGACCATGGGAATACTTAGCTGCCTATCGATTAAATCGTGCTAAAAAATTACTTTTACAGCTAGACATACCTATTTATGTAATTGCCAAAAGTATCGGCTATGCAGATCCTTACTATTTCAGTCGCGTTTTTAAAAAACAATTCGGCATTTCTCCTAATAATTTCCGAGAGAAGTTCAAGAATAATCCATGCTGAATTCAAGATTGAGCCATTTCAATATGAAAATTGTTTTGTTACACTAGCTTTGCCAAAGTCAGATCAGGCAAAGCTACATCATATTGGAGGTAAAAGTCATGAAAAAACTGATGGTACTAATGCTATCCATCTTACTCTTAACAGGGTTACTCATAGGTTGTTCGCAAACACCTGCAAGGAATAATACGGATACTTCAGATAGTGTACAGCAAGAGGAGAAAAGTACGGCGAACAACACTGAAGAAGAAGCTGCATGGCCAAGAACATATGTGGACGCGCTTGGAAGGGAAATTGTTTTAGAAAAGAAGCCCGAAAAAACGGCATTGCTTTTCTTCCGTAACTTCGAACATTTATTTTTACTAGATGAGTTTCCTACAGCTGCTACCGATCTAAATGTATTAGACGATTGGGCATCTCTCACTCCCTATAAAGGAAAATATGATATAACAGATGTCGGTTCTATGACTGACCCGAATGTGGAAAAACTCATAGAAACTAAGCCTGATGTTATCATCATGTATGCAGGATGGTATGAAAAATACGGTGAAAAAGTGGAAAAAATAGCGCCTGTGATTACAGTTGATAGCAATGAAAATAATTGGCAGGGTGCATTGCGAGAATACGGTAAAATCTTCGGCAAAGAAGAAAAGGCTGAAACTGAAATTGCTCGAATTGAAGCATTAATTACAGATTCTAAACAGCAGTTAGCAACTTACAGCGATCAGTCATTTGGCGTTATTATGCTTGGTAATAAACAGTTTTGGGCTTTTACAACACAATTTGTTTTCAATAAGGAAAACGGGCTTGGCTTGAACCCACCAGACAATTATGTAGATATGTCCTCAAAAGGTGAAGAAATTTCCTTGGAAGGGTTAGCAGCCATGAACCCCGACTATATGTTTGTTGCCGATATTCGGGGCTCTACAACAAGTTTAGCAACCTATCTACAAAACCTAGAAGATGACTCCGTATGGAATTCGCTTGAAGCAGTAAAAAATGGACATGTCTATGCGCTCGATAGCTCAATTGCAGCAGGCGGACCATTAGGCATTGAATTAGGGGTTAAAACGATTATTGAAAATATCCAACCCTAATGATGAAGTTTATACACAGTTCGCACCAAAAATGCGAACTGTGTTTTCATGTTGATGAAAAAGGTAAAAAACTTTATATGCACACGTAATCGTAGCATAACGTTCATTTAAGCAAATAAAGTGAAATGACCCTCCTCCCTCTATGATTTATAAAATTTATTAGTTTTAAAAAGCATATGATGCTTCTATTAATTCTGCAATATCCCTTGTCAGTAAATCCCGATAATTCTTCAATAAAATAACGGTTTTATATTTCTCCTCAAGCTGTTCAATAGCTTGTAGCAAATCCAATCGCTCATCACAGCTATCAATTTGGCCCCTGCTCCTTTAGTTCTTCATGGATGACCAGCACCTTTTGATTTTAGCTTAAAATTTTCATCAGGTATGTAGCAAAAAATCGTTCTTCCTTGACCATCTGGATATTGGCATAGGCTTTCGCCACCGTTTCCTGCACAACATCTAAGGCATCCTTATTGTTTTTCCTATACATATATGCCATCTTATAAAGCTTGACCTCCTCCTCCTATAGTAACTGTAAAAATGCCTGTTGATTTCCTTTTTTAGCTTTGGCTAATAATGACTTTGTGTTTAATTTCATCACATTCTTCCTGCTGTATCTATTTGTGAGATGAACAAGCTCTCTAAATCGTTTCAATTAATTACATCTTGGCACAATTGCTGCTGACGCGCAGTAATAACAATGTGTCCAGATTTTTTCGAGCTCGCTCGAAAAGCTCCCCTCCAAAATTTGTGACAACCGCCGGGGCTTTTATCTTGGTTGAGTAGGCGTTCAGATGTCTACTCAACCAAGATAAAAAAATCACCATCGACAATTTCTCGTCAATGGTGATTGTTAGTTTATAAAAGCCCTTTACCCTTTGTTGCCTTTTTCATATCTTCGTTTAGTTTTTCAAAAAACTCATCATTTGATTTTGTTGAACGTAGCTTTTTCAGGAAGCGTTCTGCAAAATCTGGGGCATCCGAAAATGTTTTGCGAATGGCCCATAGCTTCTCAAGTTGTTCAGGTGCAAGAAGAAGCTCTTCCTTACGTGTACCTGAACGACGAATGTCAAGTGCAGGGAAAATACGACGTTCTGCTAACTGTCGATCTAAATGTAGCTCTAAATTGCCTGTCCCTTTAAATTCTTCATAGATTACTTCGTCCATACGAGATCCTGTATCTACTAAAGCTGTTGCTAAAATTGTTAAACTACCGCCCTCTTCAATATTACGCGCAGAACCAAAGAAACGTTTAGGTCTATGGAAGGCAGCGGGATCAATACCGCCTGACAGTGTACGTCCACTTGGAGGAATCACTAAGTTATACGCACGTGCTAAACGTGTAATGGAGTCCATTAAAATAATAACATCACGTTTATGTTCCACTAATCGGCGTGCACGTTCTAAAACGATTTCTGCCACTTTTACATGGTTTTCTGGTACTTCATCGAACGTTGAGCTGACGACATCTGCATTCACAGAACGTTCAATATCTGTTACTTCCTCAGGACGTTCATCAATTAGTAGGACAATGAGCTCCGCCTCTGGATGATTCGTTGTAATAGCATTTGCAATTTCTTTTAACAAAGATGTTTTCCCTGCCTTTGGTGGTGCAACGATTAAGCCACGTTGCCCAAAGCCTACGGGTGCAACTAAATCCATAATACGTGTTGAAACATTTCGCTGTGTTGTTTCAAGCTTAATTTGTCGATCTGGATATAAAGGTGTTAACGCAGGGAAATGCACACGTTCCTTTGCTACTTCAGGGTCTTCACCATTTACAGCATCCACTTGTAATAAGCCGTAATAACGCTCATTTTCTTTCGGTGGTCGCACCTTTCCTGACACCTTGTCCCCATTTCGTAGATCAAAGCGGCGAATTTGGGATGCCGAAATATAAATATCTTCTTTACTTGGAGAGTAATTAATCGGTCGAAGGAAGCCAAAGCCCTCTTGCGAAACAATTTCGAGTACGCCCTCCATAAAGAAATAGCCCTCTTGCTCTGAACGCGTTTTCAAAATAGCAAATATTAATTCTTTTTTCGTTAGCTTGCTATAATATGAAATTTTGTATTGGCGTGCAAGGGCGTAAAGCTCTTTTAACGTCATGTTTTCTAATTGAGCGATTGTCAATGCAGACATATGCACAACTCCAGTCTTTTTCAAAATATAATGCCATTTTTGGGGTTATCAATGAAGTTTTTACAATGGCTCTGTTAATGTTTGTCTGGTTGTTTCAAGCTATAGGCACTCTTAACAACCAATAAAACATTGAAACATAGCCTACAAAACTATGGGATAGTTTATCTTGGTTCAGTGCATGTATAAATGTCTACTGAATCGAGATAAAGCTCCGGTGGATATCACAGATTTTGAAGAGGAGCTTTTCGAGCGAACTCGAAAAAAAATCTGGACACATTGTTTATCTGCGCCAAAGCGAAGCGTCAGCGGCAATTACGCTAAGACATAATTGCTTGTAAGAAGAAGGCACCTAGCGCAAGTAGATGCACTAGGTATATTTTAGAAGAAAATATCATTAATAGCTAGGTTTTTTCTCAAGAGCATGACGCCCTTCAACAAAACGGACCGTACCAGACTTAGCTCGCATAACAACTGAATGTGTTAATGCATAAGCGCCTTTATATTGAACACCCTTTAATAGCTCGCAATCTGTTACAGCTGTTGCTGCAAAAATAGCATCGTCACCTTTTACTAGATCATCTAAATAAAGAACTTTCTCAACATCTACACCCATTTTTGTACAGCGTGCTAATTGTTCCTCATCCTCTGGTACTAGCTTTGCTTGGAAGTCGCCACCTAGGCATTTTAAGGCGACTGCTGCAATTACACCCTCTGGTGCGCCCCCTGTTCCAAACATAATATCAATACCTGTTTCATCAAAAGCAGTGTTAATCGCTGCGCCAACATCGCCATCTTGGATAAATTTAATACGTGCACCAGCTTCACGAATTTCATCAACAATTGCTTGGTGACGTGGGCGATCTAATAGCGTAGCCACAACATCCGAAATATCTTTATTTTTTGCTTTTGCTACTTGTAATAAGTTATATGTGACAGAAGCATTAATATCTACCTTACCAGCTGCTTCTGGTCCTACCGCAATTTTCTCCATGTACATATCGGGTGCATTTAATAAATTTCCTTTATCTGCAATAGCCAGAACCGTCATGGCACCATTTGTACCTTTTGCGACAATATTTGTCCCTTCTAAAGGATCTACTGCAATATCTACTTGGGGACCGCCGTTGCGTAAGCCAAGTTCTTCACCAATATAAAGCATTGGCGCTTCATCCATTTCACCTTCACCTATTACTACTGTAGCATGCATTGGAATTGTATCGAACATTTTGCGCATCGCTGTTGTTGCTGCATCATCTGCCTCAATTTTCAAACCACGTCCCATCCATTTCCCGGATGCGATTGCTGCTGCTTCTGTTACTCGTACTACTTCCATCGATAAACTACGTTCCATTGTTGCTTTGCCTCCCGCTATCGGCAGCTTTTTGCGCCGAAACATTCAAATTACCTCTATTGTAACATAGTTGGATGAAAACTTTTAGCTCTCATTATTCCTTTGCTTCTGCTACGCGTGCCAGGATTGTTTCACGTCGAATATCGGCGCCTAAATCACGTAATTTCTCAATAAGTGAGCTATAGCCACGTTCGATATGATAAATATCATGAATTTCTGTTTCACCTTCCGCTAATAGCCCCGCTAAAACTAAGGCTGCCCCAGCGCGAAGATCTGTAGCTGTTACCGTGGAGCCATGTAATTTACTTGGTCCTTTAATAATAGCTGTATTTCCTTCCACACGAGCATTAGCATTCATACGACGAAGCTCGTCAATATGTTTAAATCGAGCTGTATAAATTGTATCTGTTACCTTTGAGGAACCGAATGCTTGTGACATTAACACAGCAAGTGGTTGCTGAATATCCGTGGGGAAGCCTGGATATACCAAGGTTTTTATATCAACTGCCTTCAAAGTAGAAAGGTCAGTTTTTGGCACATAAATACTTTCTTCACCAATATCAATTTTTATACCCATTTCACGAAGCTTTGCAATAATGGCTTCTAAATGTAGTGGAATCACATTATCAATGGTAATTCCGTCACCGACTGCTGCAGCCATAATTAAAAATGTTGCTGCTTCAATACGGTCTGGGATAATTGTATGCTCCGTACCATGTAGCTCTGCTACGCCTTCAATACGAATAACACTTGTACCTGCCCCTTTAATATTAGCACCCATATTTGTTAAAAGTGTCGCCACATCAATGATTTCAGGTTCTTTAGCCGCATTTTCAATAACTGTACGTCCTTTTGCAAGAACGGCCGCCAACATAATATTAATCGTTGCTCCAACACTTGCAACATCTAAATAAATTTTTGCCCCAATCAATTCATCTGCGCGTAAATAAATAGCTCCATGTTCATTGGTAATTTTGGCCCCCAATGCCTCAAAGCCTTTGATATGTTGGTCAATTGGGCGTGGACCTAAAAAGCAGCCGCCTGGTAAACCAATAACTGCTTTCTTGAAACGTCCAAGCATAGCGCCCATTAAGTAATAGGAAGCGCGTAGCTTTTTCACATTGCCGTTTGGTAATGGTAATGCAATCATCTCTGTTGGATCAATGATCATCTTGCCATTATCAAACGCCACTTCCCCACCAATTTCCTCTAGTAAAGCCTTCAACGTCCAAGCATCTGAAATTTCGGGTATCCCTCCAATAGTCACTGGAGAGTTCGCCAAAATTGATGCAGGAATTAAGGCGACTGCACTATTTTTTGCACCACTAACTTTAATTGTACCTTGTAGACGATTTTCGCCAGTAATTTTATAAACATCCATTTTGCGTTCTCCCTCATGATTGGAAAGTAGTTTTTTGCGATTGGCTCACTTTATAATCTTATTATTCGCTTTTTCTCTTATTCCAATCCGCTAAAAATCCTTCAATTCCTTTGTCCGTTAATGGATGGTTGAAAAGTTGTTTTAATACTTTAAATGGAGTTGTTGAAATATGAGCACCTGCTAAGGCTGCTGCTGTCACATGTTGTGGATGGCGCACAGAGGCAGCGATAATTTCTGTGTCGATATTATGAATTGTGAAAATATCTGCAATTGTTTCGATTAGCTCTACACCATTTTGACCAATGTCATCTAAACGACCGATAAATGGTGATACATATGTAGCACCTGCACGCGCAGCCATTAATGCTTGGTTGGCACTAAAGATTAATGTTACATTTGTTTTAATGCCTTTGTTGGCAAAGAAGCGACAAGCCTCTAATCCAGCTGGTGTCATTGGTAGCTTGACCGTAATGTTTGGAGCAATAGCAGCTAATTCTAAACCTTCTTTCATCATACCTTCTGCATCAAGTGCAATCACTTCTCCGCTTACAGAGCCATCAACAAGCTCAGCAATTTCACGAAGACGATCATGGAAAGAAACGTTTTCTTCTTTAGCTACTAATGATGGGTTTGTTGTAACACCTGATAAGATCCCCCATGCATGTGCCTCTTTAATCTCTTCAAAGTTTGCTGTATCAATAAAAAACTTCATTGTATTTCCTCCTGATCATGTTCTTATAATATTAAGTCTTTTCCAAATTTCATTATTTCAAAAACAAGAGAAGGTCGATTGATAGCATCAACACTTCTCTTATTTATGTGTATTTATCTATGCTTTTGTCACATATTAAATGCAAAAACTATGCTTTTTGTGCACTACCAAATTCGCGAATTTTACCAATAACTGTTGCTTTAATCGCTTCACGTGCTGGTCCGAGGAATTTACGTGGATCATAAACAACTTTGTCATTATCAAGAATTTCACGAATTGCTTTTGTTGCTTCAATTTGATTTTCAGTATTGACGTTAATTTTAGCTGTACCTAATGAAATGGAGCGTTGGATATCTTTTAATGGGATCCCTGTACCGCCATGTAATACAAGAGGAAGGTCTGCTAATTTAGAGATTTCTTCCATTTCTTTAAAGCCTAGGTTTGGTTCACCTTGATAAGGACCATGCACAGAGCCAAGTGCTGGCGCTAAGCAGTCGATATCTGTTAGTTCAACCATTTTACGGCATTCTTCTGGATCAGCATAAATGATACCGCCAATGACACCGTCTTCATCGCCACCAACTGTTCCTAATTCTGCCTCAACAGAAACGCCTTTAGCATGTGCATACTCTACTACCTCTGAAGTAATTTTCACATTTTCATCAAATGGATGATGGGATGCGTCAATCATTACAGAAGTAAAGCCTGCATCAATCGCTTCTTTACATTTTGCAAAGCTAGAGCCATGATCAAGATGGATTGCTACTGGAACTGTAGTACCATAAGATTCCATTAAACCTTTTACCATGTGAACAACAGCGATAAAGCCGCCCATATATTTACCTGCACCTTCTGAAACACCAAGAATCACGGGCGATTTTTCTTCTTCTGCTGCTTGTAAAATTGCTTGCGTCCATTCAAGGTTGTTAATGTTGAATTGACCAACCGCATAACCTTCTGCTTTTGCCTTAATTAACATCTCTTTCATAGATACTAATGCCATACTAAAAATCCTCCTTATAGGACTATTTCTTTCTACATAAATATGCCCCTCAATCATAGCAAAAATAATAGCCCCTGAAAAGCAGGGGCTATTATTTTCTACCCGAAAGCGTAGTGCAACGCAGCGGCAGGGTTGGCCGCAGTGAAGTGAAACGCAACGTAGGCCTTACACCTGAAAAGCAGGGGCTATTATTTTCTACCCGAAAGCGTAGTGCAACGCAGCGGCAGGGGCGGCCGCAGTGAAGTGAAACGCAACGTAGGCCTTACACCTGAAAAGCAGGGGCTATTATTTTCTACCCGAAAGCGTAGTGCAACGCAGCGGCAGGGTTGGCCGCAGTGAAGTGAAACGCAACGTAGGCCTTACACCTGAAAAGCAGGGGCTATTATTTTCTACCCGAAAGCGTAGTGCAACGCAGCGGCAGGGTTGGCCGCAGTGAAGTGAAACGCAACGTAGGCCTTACACCTGAAAAGCAGGGGCTATTATTTTCTACCCGAAAGCGTAGTGCAACGCAGCGGCAGGGTTGGCCGCAGTGAAGTGAAACGCAACGTAGGCCTTACACCTGAAAAGCAGGGGCTATTATTTTCTACCCGAAAGCGTAGTGCAACGCAGCGGCAGGGTTGATGAGCTGACAACTGAAATTAGAATGGAAACGATTGATTGTACATAAAAAAACAGGCCGTGTGTCCACACCGCCTGTTTTTTACACCTGTAACGTTTTATTAACCTCATCACGTACCTCAAAAATATCAAAAGGCTTGGTAAAGTAACGAATTGCTCCTAGCTTTAAAGCTTCTTGCACAACATCTAGTTCGCCATAGGCCGTCATCATAAATACAGGAAGCTTTGGCCACTGCTCTTTTAAACGCCTTAAAATTTCAATACCATCCATTCCCGGTATTTTCATATCTAATAATACACAATCGATCTCTTGCTCATTGGCAAACTTTAATGCCTCTACGCCATTAGCTGCTAAATATGTAGTGTATCCTTCCTTTTTCAATACTTCATTTAAAAGTAATCGAATACCCTGCTGATCATCGACAATTAATAATCTTTTCACATTCCATCATTCCATTCCGCCCTTTTTATTTTATTGTTCGATAAAACTTTTCTTCATTAATTAATATTCGCCTTTTTCAACGTAATACCTTCTAATATTGTAAATTATCTGCTTTTGCTTTCTATCTTGTTCACCCCTATAATATGGATAGAGGTGGGAACATGTCAAAAATTCTAACAACACAGTTAAGTGGGTTACTACAAAGAATTACGCAAAATGAAGAGGACGCCATTGAGGAAACAGCAAGATTGCTTGCACAGGCAGCAATTGGCGAGGGTCATGTATATTTCGCCTGCTTTGGTGAAATGCAGGTTGTTGAACTAAATGCATTGTATGCAGTGGAGCCATTTCCTAAATTAGTTCGTTGGACAGCAGATACCGTTTTAACGGAGACGGATCGTGTTTGTATTTTTACCCGAAGTGCACACAATATGGAAGCATTAGCCTTAGCACAGGAATTACATCAACGCTTTATTCCTTTTGCTGCTGTTGCCAGTGAAGTGGATAATAGCGAAAATCCTTTGGCAGATTTAGCTTATACGTATATTTCTACTCGTATCAAAGGTGGCCTATTGCCAAACGATGTTGGACAGCGAATCGTTGTCCCACATGCAATTGCTGGGCTTTTTGTATATGAAGCTGTCAAAATAGCTTATGATGAAATGCTGGAATTGGATGAGGAAGAGCTGTAAAAAAGAGTTGTCTCTATAAACGAGACAACTCTTTTAGCTTATTTGAATGTTGCGCCGATAAAATCACGGAACAATGGCTGTGGACGGTTTGGGCGCGATACTAGCTCTGGATGGAATTGACAAGCTACAAAGAATTCATTTTCTGGCAGCTCGATAATTTCCACTAATTTTCCATCTGGGCTTGTTCCTGAAAAGACAAGACCCGCTGCTTCCATTGCCTCACGATACTCATTGTTAAATTCATAGCGGTGACGATGACGCTCGTATACAAGCTCTTTGCCATAGGCTTTGCCAGCCTTAGAGTCATCTTTTAATTTACATGGATATAATCCTAAACGTAATGTACCACCAATATCTACACTATCGTTTTGATCTGGTAAGAAATCGATAATTGGATACGCTGTATTTGCATCAAGTTCTGTAGAATGAGCACCTTTTAAGTCGAGGACATTACGAGCAAATTCTACTGTTGCTAGCTGCATGCCTAAACAAATGCCTAAGAAAGGTACATTGTTTTCACGTGCATATTGTATCGCTAAAATTTTCCCTTCCACTCCGCGATCACCAAAGCCACCTGGTACTAAAATAGCATCAGCACCTTTTAATTGACTCGCTACATTCTCCGCATCTACTTGTTCTGCATTAATCCAATCAATGTCAATATCCGAATTAAACGCATACCCTGCATGCTTTAATGCCTCTACCACTGAAATATACGCATCTTGTAGCTCCACGTATTTCCCTACTAGCGCTATCCTTCTTTTATTCGGTAGATTTTTTACTTTTTCTACAAGGTCGCGCCATTCTTCCATATCTGCCTCTGGTGCTTCAATACCGAAATGATCTAGCACAATATCATCTATATCTTGCGCATGTAGGTTTAATGGCACTTCATATAAATGCTCTGCATCACGAGATTCAATAATTTCATGTGGTTGAACATCGCAGAATAAAGCTAATTTTTCCTTCATATCTTGTGGTACTTCCTGCTCCGTCCGCACAACGATAATATTTGGCTGTATACCTAGAGAGCGTAATTCCTTCACAGAGTGCTGTGTTGGCTTTGTTTTCAGCTCACCCGCTGCTTTAATATAAGGAATTAGTGTACAGTGGATATACATGACATTGTTATGCCCTAAATTTGTTTTCATTTGACGAATTGCTTCAAGGAATGGCAGTGATTCGATATCCCCTACTGTTCCGCCTACCTCTGTAATCACTACATCAGCGTTTGTTTCACGACCTGCACGTTGGATACGATCTTTAATTTCATTTGTAATATGAGGAATTACTTGTACTGTTCCACCGTTATAATCACCACGGCGTTCCTTTTGCAATACCGACTGATAAACACGACCTGAAGTTACGGTAGAATGCTTCCCTAGATTAATGTCAATAAAACGTTCATAGTGCCCTAAGTCTAAGTCAGCCTCTGCACCATCATCCGTCACAAAAACCTCACCATGTTGATAAGGGCTCATTGTACCTGGGTCAATATTGATATATGGGTCAAATTTTTGAATCGTAACTTCTAAACCGCGATTTTTTAGTAAGCGGCCTAGAGATGCTGCAACAATCCCTTTTCCAAGTGATGATACAACCCCACCTGTTACAAAAATATACTTCGTCATGAAAAATTCCTCCTTATGATGTGCTAAAATTGCTAGATCCATTGTTCGAGTATGGAATATACCCTAAAACAAGAAAAGCCGAGAATGTCTACAAAAATGTAGTCGATTCGAAGCTGTAAATGGTTCTATTTCTTTTTCACGTTGCTGTAAACCCTTAAACTTTAACATGGATTCAGCCACTGTTTGCTATACATTGGGAGAACTGGACTGAATCACGTTAAAAACAAAAAAACGCTCCTCCTGCATAGGTTTGCAGGGGGAACGTATATATACACGGTCTTTTTCTCCTTCTTTTAAGGAGCCCAAGTAAAAGATTAAACGTAACCGTGATAGAAGTCAAGATTTTTTGCTGCTAGTAACAAGAAAATTCTAAGCATACCGTTCTTAGAGTTCTTCCTCTTCTTCCTCAAACTCTTCGTCTTCATCAATAAATTCTTCATCGATTTCTTCATCAATGTCCTCTAAGTCATCATCATCAAATTCGATATCTTCTTTATCATCATCTTCATCAAGCTCATCTTCTTCCACGAACTCTTCAAAGTCCTCTTCAAAGTCAATATCTTCTTCATCCAAATCGATATCTTCCACAAGATCATCATCTTCATCGAGAACAGCTTTTGATTTTTTCTTTTGGGTCTTCACAGAAGGTGCTGTTTCTTCCTCGATTTGCTCTACTTTAAACCATTCGCGTAAGCCCCAGCCTGTTTCTTGATTAAATAAAAAACGACCATCTATATTGATATCTGTGTAAAATTGCAGTAGGCGAGATTTTATAGCTTCATCATTATAGCCCACAAGCTCTTGAATGATTTTCAGTAAATCATTAAAAGCTATTGGGGTATGCTTTTCATTTAAAATTGCATACGCTAAGTTAATTAACGACTCTTCCGCTAATTGTTCCTTTGTCATTTCACGAAAATTCAATTCGTGCACTTCCTTTCCCTTATCACAATGGTTTTAAAATTACATGATGCTTTATTTCCAAGCGCAGCAAAAAAACTACGCAAAAGTCACTTTTCATATCATAAGCATAATACCCATTATATACAAAGTTTTAGTCCCTTTGCTAGCGTCAATTACTGTTTTTTATATTACGCATTTTTTTGATACCTAGATAAAACAAGTAGACAGATAACAGCAGTAAAGGAATAGCGCCAATTTGCTTATTATACAGGAAAATGGCTCCCAATACTAAAGCTAATATAATTATGTAGTGAAGAATTAATTTCATTCTCTACCGCGCCTCCTCTTTTTTACAGTTCTATTATAACGAAAATAAAAAGAAGTGCCTAATCCTAAGACTAGACACTTGAACTGAGTGAAGCAAGTTGCATACATTCACAAATAAGATATGTTACATATTACGACGATATTGACCGCCTACTTCATATAAGGCTTTGGTAATTTGCCCTAAGCTAGCTACTTTCACCGTTTCCATTAACTCTGCAAAAATATTGCCATTGTTAACAGCCACTTCCTGTAAACGAGCAATCGCTGTTACACTTTCGTCTTCATGCTCCTTCCAGAAGGCTTGTAAATTATGAATTTGCGTTTCCTTTTCTTCTGTTGATGCACGTGCAATTTCCATATTATCAATGGCAGCATCTGAAGGTGGATTTGGATTTAAGTACGTATTGACACCAATGATTGGTAATTCACCTGAATGCTTAAGCATTTCATAATACATGGACTCTTCTTGAATTTTACCTCGTTGGTATTGTGTTTCCATTGCCCCTAGTACGCCACCGCGATCATTGATACGATCAAATTCTTCGAGAACCGCTTCTTCTACAAGATCCGTCAATTCTTCCACAATAAATGCACCTTGCAAAGGATTTTCGTTTTTCGTTAAGCCATGCTCTTTTGTAATAATCATTTGAATAGCCATAGCGCGTCTTACAGATTCCTCTGTAGGTGTAGTAATCGCCTCATCATAGGCATTTGTATGCAATGAGTTACAGTTATCCTGTAATGCCATCAATGCCTGTAATGTTGTGCGAATATCATTAAAATCAATTTCCTGTGCGTGTAAACTACGTCCAGATGTTTGAATATGATATTTTAGCTTTTGTGCACGCTCATTAGCACCGTATTTATCACGCATTACAATCGCCCAGATACGACGAGCTACACGTCCAATAACTGTATATTCAGGATCAAGTCCATTTGAGAAGAAGAACGATAGATTTGGTGCAAAGTCATTGATATTCATACCACGGCTTAAATAATACTCTACATACGTAAAGCCATTCGCTAAGGTAAAGGCTAATTGAGAAATAGGATTTGCGCCAGCCTCCGCAATATGATAGCCAGAAATGGATACGGAATAATAGTTACGCACTTTATGGTCTATAAAGTATTGCTGAATATCCCCCATCATACGTAAGGCAAACTCCGTTGAGAAAATGCATGTATTTTGCCCTTGATCTTCCTTTAAAATATCAGCTTGTACAGTACCACGCACAACTTGTAATGTTTTTTCACGTGTCTCTGTAAATTCTTCAACTGTCAAAGTTCGGCCAAGCTCTTGTTCACGTAATTTTATCTGTTGATCAATTGCTGTATTCATAAACATCGCTAAAATAATAGGGGCTGGACCATTAATTGTCATAGATACAGATGTAGATGGCGCACATAAATCAAAGCCTGCATAGAGCTTTTTCATATCTTCTAATGTACAAATGGATACACCTGATTCCCCAACCTTGCCATAAATATCTGGACGATAATCAGGGTCCTCACCATATAATGTAACCGAATCAAATGCTGTGGATAAACGTTTTGCATCATCATCCTTTGATAGATAATGGAATCGTTTATTTGTACGCTCTGGTGTTCCTTCACCAGCAAATTGGCGCTTTGGATCTTCTCCCTCACGCTTGAATTGGAAAACACCCGCTGTATATGGAAATTCGCCAGGAACATTTTCTTTGTAGACCCAGCGTAATATTTCACCATAATCCTCAAATTTCGGTAATGCTACTTTTGGAATTTTTGTGCCAGAAAGACTTGTTGTTTTTAAGATAGTGCGAATCTCTTTATCACGTACCTTCGTCACAAACTCATCACGAGCATATGCTGCTTTTAAAGACTGCCAATTGTCTAAAATACGCTTAGATTCAGCAGATAATTCATCTCTGACACCTTCTGCTAAAGAAGTAAGTGATGCGACAAGTGCATCATCTGGTGCTTTTTCCTGCACTGCTGCAATAGCACCCTCTAATTGGAATAGACGACGGGCAAATGCCACCTGCTGCTCTGATTTTTTATGATAGCCACGAACAGCATCTGTAATTTCACGTAAATAATAACGGCGATCGTTTGGAATAATGACATCTTGCTTTTGCGTTTTGGCAAATTGCTCATAGCTTGTTGCCCAATTAAAACCTGTTTTTTCGTTAATTATCTTAACGAGGGCTGCAAATAATGCATTTGTTCCTTTGTCATTGAATTGGCTAGCAATTGTACCATAGACTGGCATGTTATCCAGTGATTTATCCCAAAGCTCACGTGAACGTTGATATTGTTTTTGTACTTGTCGAAGGGCGTCCTCCGAGCCTTTTCGCTCAAATTTATTGATCGCGATAACATCTGCAAAGTCAATCATATCAATTTTCTCAAGCTGTGTCGGCGCACCAAATTCGCTTGTCATCACATACATCGATAAATCCGTATATTTTGTAATTTCGGCATCACCTTGACCAATACCACTTGTTTCTACGATGATTAAGTCATAGCCTACTACACGTACGACATCCAGCACATCACCAATTGATGCAGATAATTCAGTACGAGAGCCACGTGTTGCTAAACTACGCATATAAACACGGTTATTGAAGATGGCATTCATACGAATTCGATCTCCAAGTAATGCTCCGCCCGTTTTTTGCTTTGTTGGATCGACCGAAAGAATGGCTACACGCTTATCTGGAAATTCCTTCAAGAAGCGGCGAATGAGCTCATCTGTTAAAGAAGACTTACCAGCTCCTCCTGTTCCTGTAATACCTAGAATTGGTGTGCTCTTTGAACGTTTTCGAGCTTCTTCTAACATCTTGTTCGTTTCTTCATCTGCATTTGATTCAGCAGCTGTTATTAAATTTGCTAAAATTTCAGGCGTTTCTGGCGTTACTACCGCTAATTTTTCTAAATAATTACCTGTTGCCGTTGAGAAGTCTGTTCCTTTCACTTGTTCGTTAATCATACCCTGTAGCCCTAAAATACGGCCATCCTCTGGTGAAAAGATCCCTGCAATTCCGTAATCATGAAGCTCCTTTATTTCACGCGGTAAAATAACCCCGCCTCCACCACCATAAATTTTAATATGTGGCGCACCTTTTTCATGGAGTAAATCATACATATATTTAAAGTATTCCATATGCCCGCCTTGATAGGAGGATATAGCAATGCCTTGTGCATCCTCTTGTATCGCGGCATTAACGACTTCTTCTACGGAACGATTATGGCCTAAATGAATAACTTCTACGCCGCTGGATTGTAAGATGCGTCGCATAATATTGATCGAAGCATCATGTCCATCAAAAAGACTTGATGCTGTTACAAAACGTACATGATTTTTTGGACGGTATACTTCTACCTTTGTCATATGAAATCCTCACTCTCTCCCGAAATGAATTAAAAAAGTCGGCAATTGCATGATCGCTGTATGCAATTACCGACAACCTCTTTTTCGAACTATTAGAACCCCTTTATGCCTGAAATGAACAATGTAATTTGCATCTCAATAAACTCGTCAATAGAGTGCTGACGATGTAATGCCCATTTACGGAATGCCCAGCTTTGCCCTGAAACTACTAAATTATTGGCTGCTAAATGGATTTGCTTGTCTGTCATCGTTAATTCACCAGACTGTACACAGCGTTTTAGCAATCGTTCAAAGGTAGCAACCATTTCAAACTCTTTACTAAAAACATAGCGTTGTGCTTCTTTAGATAATGATTTCGTTTCTTGATACATAATAGTTAGCTCATCAACCATATGATCGATTTGCAGGAAATACTCTCGAATCATTTCTTTTAATTCTTCAATCGTTCCTGCCTTAATTTCATAGCTTGAAAGCCGCTCCATCGCATGATGATAAATGCTATCACAGACAAGGTACAAAACATCTTCTTTCGTGCGGATATACTCATATAACGTACCGATACTAAATCCTGCTGCTTTTGCAATTTCCCTCGTCGTAGCCCGATGGAAGCCTTTTTCTTTAAATAGCTTAATAGCTCCTTGAATCATTTGTTCACGACGTATGGCGATTAAATTTTCATCTTTTACGGTAGACTGTACTTGGGGCCTTTTCTCTTTTTCTGGCATTGGTTATTTTGTTAGCATACGCGAGATTACTAGACGTTGAATCTCCTGCGTACCTTCATAAATTTGTGTAATTTTTGCATCACGCATAAAGCGCTCAACAGGGTAATCTTTTGTATAACCGTAGCCACCAAATACTTGAACCGCCTCTGTCGTTACACTCATCGCAGTATCGCCAGCCATTAACTTTGCCATTGCAGATGCTTTACCATATGGTAAATTATTAGATTCTAACCAAGCAGCTTGATATGTCAGCAATCGAGAGGCCTCAATTTGAGTTGCCATATCTGCTAATTTAAAGGATACACCTTGATTAGCAGCGATCGGCTTACCAAATTGTACACGCTCTTTTGCATAATCAACTGCTGCATCTAACGCTCCCTGTGCAATCCCTACAGCTTGAGCCGCAATACCATTACGTCCGCCATCTAATGTAATCATTGCAATTTTAAAGCCTTCTCCTTCAGCACCAAGCAGATTTTCCTTTGGCACACGACAATTATCAAAAATAATTTCTGTTGTTGGTGATGAGCGAATCCCCAGTTTTTTCTCTTTTTTCCCTACAGAGAAGCCTTCAAATCCTGCTTCTACGATAAATGCAGATGTTCCATGCTTTGCCTCTGGGTCTGTTACGGCAAATACAATATATGTATCCGCTACTCCACCATTTGTAATAAAGATTTTTGAGCCATTTAAAATATAATCATCACCATCACGCTTTGCATACGTTTTCATACCACCCGCATCTGAGCCTGACCCTGGTTCTGTTAAACCATATGCACCAATATGCTTTCCTTCCGCCATTGGACGAAGATATTTTTGTTTTTGCTCCTCTGTCCCAAACTTGTAGAGTGGCCAGCCAGCTAATGATGTATGTGCAGATAATGTTACCCCTGTGGAAGCACAAACACGAGATAATTCCTCGACAGCAATGACATATGCAAGGTAGTCAAATCCCGCTCCGCCATATTCCTCTGGCCATGGAATACCTGTTAATCCAAGCTCCGCCATTTTATCGAAAATCGCACGGTCAAATTCTTCATTTTCGTCACGTTCTGCTGCTGTTGGTGCTACTTCATTTATTGCAAAATCACGAATCATTTCACGCAATTGCTCATGCTCTTCTGTTAATTGAAAGTTCATTGTCCATTTCCCCTTTTTAATTAGACTCTGTTCCATTGTAGTGCTAGATTGAGCGATTTCTTCTCATTATTGAGCGGTTGTAGTGACTTTTTGAGCGATTCTACCACTTTATTGAGCGCCCTTCTCCCTTTTTCGAGCGACCCTAACATTTTATTGAGCGCCTTTTACTTCAATAAATGCTTACTTATTACTAGTTTCTGAATTTCACTTGTGCCTTCATAGATTTCTGTAACCTTGGCATCGCGGAAATAGCGTTCGACTGGATAATCCTCTGTATAGCCATAGCCACCAAATACTTGAATAGCTTCAATTGCCGTTTGTACAGCTGTACGTGATGCAAAAAGCTTTGCCATTGAGGCCTCCGCTCCACATGGTAAGCCTTTTGCCCGTAAATCGGCTGCACGATAGACTAAGAGCTTTGCAGATTCAACAGCCGTTGCCATATCTGCAAGCTTAAAGCTAACACCTTGCTGGGCAACAATTGGCTTGCCAAATTGAACACGCTCCTTGGCATAAGCTGTTGCAGCTTCAAGTGCTGCTTCTGCAATTCCTAAAGCCTGGGCGGCAATACCAATTCGACCAACATCTAAATTAGCCAGTGCTATTTTAAAGCCTTCCCCCTCTTCCCCAAGTAGGTTGTCGGCTGGAATACGGCAATTATCAAATGTCAACTGAACTGTTCGGGAGCCATGCAAGCCCATCTTCTGTTCATCCTTGCCAATAATAAGCCCTGGTGTTCCCTTTTCCACAATAAATGCAGAAATACCTCGTGTTTTTTCAGCCGGATTCGTAGAAGCGAAGACAATATACACATCAGCCTCTCCGCCATTTGTAATAAATACCTTGGAACCATTAAGTACATATTCATCGCCATCTCGCACTGCTTTTGATTGTAGAGAGCCAGCGTCTGAACCTGCACTTGGTTCTGTTAAACAAAATGCGCCTAAATATTCCCCTGCTGCAAGCTTTGGTACATAACGTTTCTTTTGCTCATCATTGCCAAAGTAAATGATTGGATTTGTTCCAACCGAAGTATGCACTGATAAAATAACGCCCATTACAGCGCTTACTTTTGATAGTTCATGAATCGCAATAATATACGATGTAAAATCCATGCCAGAGCCACCTAAGTCTTCTGGTGTGGTAATGCCCATTAAGCCAAGTTCACCCATTTGCTGTAGAAGCTCACGTGGAAATTCCCCTGCTTCCATACGCTCTATCCATGGCTGAATTTTTTCCTGGGCAAACTGACGCACCATATCGCGCATCATAATTTGCTCATCTGTAAATTGCAAATGCATCTATAATGTCACCCCTCTAAGTTGTCCCGTAGCATCCGAATAATCCCATCCCCATAGCATTATTCATATACATAAAAACCTCTTCCTGATTTTTTCCCAAGCCAGCCTGCTGCCACATATTTACGAAGCAGTGGGCAAGGGCGATATTTACTATCTCCTAGACCCTCGTGTAAAATTTCCATGATGTAAAGACAAGTATCCAAACCAATGAAGTCTGCTAACGTTAATGGCCCCATTGGATGGTTCATACCAAGCTTCATTACATCGTCAATCGCTTCCTTTGTTGCGACCCCTTCATAAAGTGCATAAATCGCCTCATTAATCATCGGTAGTAAAATACGATTGGAAATAAAGCCAGGAAAATCATTTACCTCTACTGGCGTTTTTGCAAGCTTTACTGTCATCTCCTCAACAGCTTTGTAGACCTCATCAGCTGTTGCTAAGCCTCGAATGATTTCAACAAGCTTCATCACAGGCACAGGATTCATAAAATGCATACCAATAACCTGCTCTGGACGATTTGTCACTGCTGCAATTTCTGTAATCGGCAGTGAAGATGTATTTGTAGCTAAAATGGCATGTGCTGGTGCAATCTCATCCAGTTGCTTAAAGATCGATTGCTTTATGTCCATATTTTCGACAGCAGCTTCAATCACAATATCTACATCACGAGCATCCTGTAAATCTAATGAAGTATGAAGTCGTGCTAAAATAGCTGCTTTCTCTTCTTCAGTTTTACGCCCTTTTTCAACATCGCGTGATAAATTTTTTATAATAACCCC
The DNA here is from genome assembly GCF_001281525.1 of Lysinibacillus macroides. Classification (GTDB taxonomy): domain Bacteria; phylum Bacillota; class Bacilli; order Bacillales_A; family Planococcaceae; genus Lysinibacillus; species Lysinibacillus macroides. Next base: position 102,924 of record NZ_LGCI01000002.1, read on the forward strand.
TAGCCCACGCTCTAAAAATTCTGGCTTCACATCATTCAATGTCACTTCATAGCCTGCTTGTGCACAAACCTGTGCAATACCCGAGCCCATTTGTCCTGCTCCAATGACCATTACCTTGTGAATTCCCATTTGTTTAGTCCCCCTGTTTTGGTACTTCAATCATAATCGCATCACCTTGCCCGCCGCCTGAACAGATCGCAGCAATGCCGATGCCACCGCCTCGACGCTTTAACTCCTGTGCAAGTGTTAAAATAATGCGTGCTCCAGATGCCCCAATTGGGTGACCCAAAGCAACTGCACCACCATTAACATTGACCTTATCTGCATCTAAATCGGCTAACTGTGTGCTAACTAAGGCAACTGCTGCAAAAGCTTCATTGATTTCAAATAAATCAATATCTGCCAATGATTTATTGGTCTTTGTTAATAGCTTGTTAATAACAAGACCAGGTGTTTGTGGGAAGTTTTCTGGCTCAATCGCAAGTTCCTCATGACCAAGAATAATGGCTAATGGTTCTCGACCTTCACGTGCAGCACGTTCCTCACTCATGACGACAAGTGCACATGCACCATCATTTACTCCCGGTGCATTCCCTGCAGTAATCGTACCATCCTTATCAAAGGCTGGTTTTAGCTTCGCCAGCACTTCCAACGATGTACCTGCTCTTGGTGCCTCATCTGTATCAACAACAAGTGGTTCACCTTTTCGTTGTGGAATTTCCACTGGTACAATTTCTTCAGCAAAATAGCCTTTTTCAATGGCAGTAAGCGCACGTTCATGACTGCGCACTGACCAGGCATCCTGTTCCTCACGGCTTAGTGAAAATCGTTTAGCTGTCGTATTACCGTAGTTGCCCATATGTGGTCTTGCCTTATCGAACGCACATGTTAGGCCATCATAAAGCATACCATCGACCATTGTTGAATCTCCCATGCGTAAGCCTGTTCGACCATTTAACAAATAATATGGCGCATTTGACATGGACTCCATGCCACCTGCCACGATCACTTCTTCGTCCCCTAATCGAATTAGTTGATCTGCTAATGTGACTGCGCGCATCCCCGACGCACAAACTTTATTGATTGTTTCTGTTTTTACGTTGATTGGTAAATCAGCTTTTATCGCAGCCTGTCGAGAAGGAATTTGCCCCTGTCCCCCTTGTAAAACAGAGCCTAGAATCACTTCATTTACTTGATCTGAGGCTAGATTGGCTTTCTCTAATGCCCCTTTGATCGCAATCGCACCAAGGTCACTTGCATGCAATGCTGCTAGTGAACCACCAAATTTACCAAACGCTGTTCTTGCTCCTGCTAAAATTACAGCTCTATTCAAGTAAAACACCCCTTTTGTTTTACGTTCACAATGAAGCGACGACGTATAATTAATTGACTGAACGCTCGCTCGATTTCTAGCGATGAAAAATGGGAGTATTAAACTCCACTCCCATTTCCATTTAATCTTATTCTACAAAACAATTTTTTAATGTGCAATTTATATTTTTCAGATAACTAAAATATTGCTGTAAGAGCGATTATTTTTCTGCGTTTATTTCAGTATTTTCATTCTGCTGCGCATTTTCTACTGAAGCTACTACTTCTTCAAGTGTTTCCTCATCAGAAGTTTCTGCTGCTTTTACTTTTTCTCCAAATACTGAACGCTCAAGTAATTCTGCAATATCGAATGTACCAATGGAATCTTCAACCTCTTTTGCCTTCGTACCATCCTCTAGCATTGTTAAGCAATAAGGACAGCCAGAAGAAATCACAGATGCATTCGTTGCTAAAGCTTGCTCTGTACGTGCTACATTAATACGATTACCGACATGCTCCTCCATCCACATTAAACCGCCACCTGCGCCACAGCACATCGCTGTTTCGCGATTTCGTTCCATTTCTACAAGTTTAACTCCAGGAATACCACGTAATATCTCACGTGGAGCATCATAAACGTCATTGTAACGACCTAAGTAGCAAGAATCATGGAAGACAATTGTTTCATGAACCTCATAATTTAACGCTAGTCGATTTTCTTCAATTAGCTGGTTCAATAATTCTGTATGGTGATAGACTTCACCTTTCCAGCCAAAGTCCTGATATTCATTTTTAAAGATATTGTAAGCATGCGGGTCAATTGTAACGATTTTTTTCACATCATTCTTCTCAAACTCATCAATATTAGCTGTCGCTAACTCTTGGAACAAGAATTCATTTCCTAAACGACGAGGTGTGTCTCCTGAGTTTTTCTCTTTATTACCTAAGATTGCAAACTTCACACCAGCTTCGTTTAACAGGCGACAAAAAGCTAAAGCAATTTTTTGTGAACGGTTATCAAATGCACCCATTGAGCCAACCCACAATAGATATTCCATTTCCTCGTCAGATTTCTTTAGCTCTTTTACTGTTGGAATATGAATTGTTGGATCTAAATCACGCCATTTTTCTTTTTCTTTACGGTTTAAGCCCCAAGGATTGCCTTGTCGCTCAATATTCGTCATCGCACGTTGCGCATCAGGATTTACTTTCCCCTCTGTCATTGTTAAATAACGACGTAGATCAATAATTTTATCCACATGCTCATTCATCACTGGACATTGATCCTCACAGTTACGACAAGTCGTACAAGCCCAAATTTCTTCTTCTGTAATGACATCACCAATTAAAGATGGACTATAGATATCTTCAATTACTGCACCTTCAGCGCCTGCTGCCATGGCAAGCTGATTGCCCTTTGTATTGGCAAAGAATTGATAAGGCACCCATGGCTTTTGCTTTGTGACAACAGCACCTGTAAATGTTAAATGATCACGCAATTTCACGATTAAATCCATTGGTGACAGCATTTTTCCTGTTCCTGTTGCTGGACACATATTTGTACAACGTCCACATTCTACGCAAGAGTACAAATCAAGCATTTGCTTTTGCGTGAAGTCCTGAATGCGTCCAACCCCAATAGCAGGCATATCCTCTTCACTTTCAGCATTTTCTAACGCCTCAAAATCAATTGGTGTTAATGTACCTACACGATCTAAACGATTCATGTAGACATTAAGTGGGCTCACAATTAAGTGGAAATGCTTAGATTGTGGTACGTATACAAGGAATGTTAATAGAATTAAAAGGTGTGCCCACCACATGACATAAAACACGCCAGCAGCTACCGATGTAGGTAGGAAGCCAAAAATAGCAGCGATGCTAGAAGCAACTGGCTCCGTATAGGTTAATCCCTCACCATGCCAAATTAACCCCATACCATTCGCGATTAATGTCGATACCATTAAGCCACCAATGAAAATTAATACTAGCCCATTTTTCCATCCTCGTTTTAAACGTACTAGCTTTTCAACATAACGGCGGTAAAATGCCCAGACTACTGCTATTAAAATCATTAACACAACCAGCTCTTGGAAGAATGTAAAGACACCGTAGAAAATGCCCAATGGCAGATGTGATTCTGGTGCTAATCCTTTCCAAATTAAATCAATGGCTCCTAGCTGTACCATTAAAAAACCATAGAAAAACATAACATGAATTAGCCCACTCTTTGGATCTTTTAATAGCTTATTTTGACCAAATACATTGATCATAATATAACGAAGTCGTTCTTTAACACTTTCATCAAACTCAACCTTTTTCCCCAATTGCACATACTTATAGCGTGTTTTTAACAGATAGAAGAACAACCCTACTGCATAAAGCACAACCACGACTGTTAAAATAATATTGGCAATTAATAATGGACTCATGGTTGGTCCCCCCCTTTAGTTTGTCGTCATTTCTCTCTTTGTAAAGAAATTGCTAGTTCATACAAAAATGTACGTCACTTAATCATTATATTCCTATTCTAATAAATGAGTGAGCATTCAGTCAACACAAAACAAGAAATCTTACTGATAATTTTCTATTCTTACATTTTACAAGAAAAAAAGCCACCCTGAATTTCAAAGTGACTCTTCCAGCGAAATTATTTTTTAAAAACGTTACCACTACGAATATATTCAACATCTGCTACCTTTAACCGAACATTAACAACGCGTGCAGCTGCAAATAAGTAATCCGATAAACGGTTTAAATATTTTTGCACAACCTTTGGTACATCTTCTACTTCCTTCATAAGTGTTACCATCTCACGCTCTGCTCGGCGTGCCACTGTACGAGCAATGTGTAAAGTTGCTGCCGCTGGTGCACCCCCGGGCAAAATAAAACGTTGAAGAGGTGGTGCTTCATCTGACAATGCATCAATACGAGATTCTAACACTTCAATAGGCTGCTCTGTTAGCTTATAATGACGCTCCTTCATAACATTGGCAAGATCACCACCAGCATCGAACAGCTCATGCTGAATTGCCTCTAAGTCTGTCAAAATATCTTTAAAGAGCGCCTGATCTAATTCGCTAACAGCCTTGCCAATAAAAGAATTTAGCTCATCAATGGCTCCATACGCCTCCACACGTAAACTATCTTTATCCACACGTCCACCAATAAGACTTGTTTTCCCCGTATCGCCTGTTTTCGTGTAAAGCTTCATTTCTCTCATCTCCTAAAATTGATTTTTATAATTTTTAATAGCCTGAACTGTTGTTTCAAAAACGCCCTTTGCGATTGTTTTCCCTACTTCTGTAATCGGACCAGCATACAGCATTTCTTCTCCTTTTTGAGTGGCAGCTATTAGCAAACTATCCGTAGCCGTACCTGTGGCAATTGTTCCACTGCGCGCATCACGAATATTTTCTGATTGCAATGCTTTTGTCTTTGCTTCTGTAGCTGTCATCGTTGCTTGTAAAAAGGCTTCTTCTGATAAACAGCCATTAATAATGACCCATGTATTGATGGTGCCAATATAAGGCTCATCCTGTCGTTCATGTACACGTGATACATCCACTGCATTGCCAACACCTGCTGTTACAGCTACTATCATATTGCCAAAAGACGCAGAAAATTCTTGGATTGCTACAAGACTCGTTGGCACAGCTGTTAGCATCACAACCGTGCTTGTAGGTGCGAAATTCTCCCTTTGTAAAAATTCGTTGACTTCTCGTTTTACATCGCTAATTACATAATCACCTGGTACTGAGCGATTTAATAAGCAACTAAACCACCCAATTCCAGGATTATGTACGGCTGATGATACTATTTTTAAAGGAATTTCTGTTTGAAGCTGAATATAATGTTCCGTTATCGTGAAATGCTCCTTTTTAATCATTGCACGTTGTTGACGATCACCTGCTGTAGGCATCATTGTAATTTGTGGCTTTGGCATTTCAGGATGTGCATAGGTTGCCACTCGTGCTTGGTAAACATCTTCAATTTGTGAAGCGATAATCACCTCATGTGGCGCACCAATTGCTCGCATCTGCCCGCCCTCCATGAGTAATAATTCATCACAATAAAGTGAGGCTAAATTCATATCATGTAGCACCATTACCACTGTCAGCCCACATTCCATAGCCTCTTTACGCACCATATCTAAAATTTGACGTTGATGGGCAATATCTAAGTGATTTGTGGGCTCATCTAGCAGTAGAATTTCTGCTGTTTGGGCAAGTGCTTGTGCCACAAACACACGTTGCTGCTCCCCACCTGATAAAAATTCCATTGGTGTCTGTTCATAACGCTTGACACCTGTTTGTAGCATAGCATGTTGAACAGCCTGTTCATCACGCGCAGACCAACTAGCAAAGAAGCCTGTTTGATGCGGGTAACGTCCGAGTGATACAACCTCCCGCACACTATTGGAGAAAGCATTGGCGTGGAGCTGTGGTAAGACAGCCATTTTTTTCGCTAATGCACGTGCATTATACGAGTGAATAGCTTTCCCATCAATCATAACCATGCCAGTAGTAGTTGGTAAAATACCACTTAATACTTTCAATAATGTGGATTTTCCACTACCATTCGGTCCTAAAATACCAAGAATTTTTCCTTTTTCCACAGTAAAACTTATGTCTTTGACGAGTGGTACGTCTTCATAGCCACCCGATAAATGTTCAACAACAATCATGCCCGCACCCCCTTGCTTTTACGCTGCTTATAAAAAATATAAGAAAAAACAGGTGCTCCAATAAAGGCTGTAATCACACCAATGGGCAGCTCTCTTGGCAAAATGATTGTACGTGCTACTAAGTCGCAGATAATTAATAATGTTGCCCCATTTAAAAATGATAATGGTAATACATGGCGATGATCAGCGCCCCATATCATTCGTGTCATATGTGGTACAACTAGCCCTACAAAGCCAATTGTACCAGACACAGCTACAGCAGCTCCTGTTAACATAGAGCCACCTGCTAAAATCAAATACTTACTACGCTTTACATTCACCCCTAGATGTTTGGCTCGCTCCTCACCATATAATAAAACATTTAGCTCTCGTCTTTGTGTCCAGAGCATAAGTGAGCCAATCAGGACAAACGGAATAATCATTTGAACATACGGCCAGCCTCGCATCGAGACCGAGCCAAGTAGCCAACTAACTACTTGTCGTAGCTCCTCGCCCGATAAAGCAATCATTAAAGAAATAAGGGAACCTAAAAATGAACTAAAAATAACACCTGTTAAAATCAAGGTCTCCATTTTCAAGGAACGATCAACCGCTCTGGCAAAGGTCATCACAATAATCATTGTTAGAATAGCACCGAGCATACTAAAGATTGGCAAAGCATACAGTCCTGCCATAGGTATGGATATACTAAAAAAGATAGTCATTACTGCACCAACAGAAGCACCTGAGGAAACACCTAATGTATAAGGGTCTGCTAATGGATTTTTTAATAATCCTTGGAAAGCCGCTCCTGCAATCGCAAGAGAGGCTCCTACTAGCCCTGCTAATAGCACACGCGGCAAACGAATTTTCCAAAAAATATTGGCGGCTGTTTCATCAACCGTCTGATTCCATAAAACTTCAAATGGAATATGAACCGAGCCTATTGCTGCACCGCACCAGATACTTATCATAAGAAGCGTGCATGTTAGTACATAGGCTACTGTTATTTTTTTCACTCAAATACCTCTGGATGGATTGCTTTTGCTAATTCTTCAAGTCCGTCTGCTAAACGTGGACCCTGACGGCTTGTTGTACTTTCATTCACTTGCACAATTGCGTTATTTTTCACAGCATTTACTGTATCAAAGCCAGCACGTTGTGGAATTTTTGTTAAAATATCTGGTACATAGTGATAGGTCACAATAATAACATCTGGATTTTTTGCAATAATTTGCTCCGCATCAATCTTATACCAGTCATTACCATCTGCTGCTACATTTTCTGCATGAATCATCTCAAGCATAGCGTTCATAAATGTACCATTTCCAGCTACATAAATATCTGGCTCATCAGATGCTTCTACTAGGACCTTCTTTGGCTCAGTATCCTTCACCTTAGCTTGAATCTCTTCCACCTTTGTCTTCATATCAGCAATAATTTTTTCAGCCTCTGGTAGCTTCCCTGTAGCACGACCAAGCTGCTCAATTGTTGTGTAGGTCTCATTAAAATCTTGTGCATTGTTCACAACAAACACTTTCACACCTGCTGATTCTAGCTGGGCAATCGCTGCTTCTGATAAAGACATACTTGATTCATGTGAAAACACAATATCTGGCTGTAAGGCAATAACCTTCTCAATATCGTACTCCATACCGCCAACCTTTTCCTTGTCCGCAGCTTCTGGTGGATAATCATCATTGTCTGTAACACCTACGATTTCATCATTTAAACCAAGGCCAAATAATATTTCTGTATTACTTGGAATAAGCGAAACGATTTTCTCAGGAGGTGCTTCGAGTGTAATGTCCTTACCAAGTGCATCTGTCAGCGTCATCGGGAATGTCGCTTCATCCACCTGCGATGTCTCTTGCTCTGTTTGTGGCTTGTCCGTTGAAGGCTTAGCATCCTTATCTCCCTGCCCACAAGCAGCAAGTACACCGATTGCTAAAAATGCTGATAATCCTATTTTCCAAAACTTCTTCATTATAATCCTCCTTATTTATCTACCATATCTTTGAAAAATGGCTTGACAGAGCATCCATTATTCAATCGATTTTATTATACACGAAAAGAAAAAAAGTCGCCTCCATCTCAAGGCAACTCAGTGTACGTATATGGATAATGAATAGCTTCATATAGCATTTGTACACGGCAAATATGTTTAATTGAATTAAAAAATGACAAAGGCATCGAAAAATTTAAGCTCGATGCCTTTTTTCTATAGTGGAGAAGACGACTTTACGTTATTAGACAATTTCAGAAAAATATCGTACTGTCTTCATCTCTGCACCCATTTGTCGTAATGACCAAGTTTGCTCTAAATATATATCTGCTAGTTTTTCATATTTGCTACCAAATTTTTGTGCCCATTCCACAGCTACGACGCTTTCATAAAGCTGCGCCATTTTTTTCGCCATGTCTTTTGCTTCAAACGTTTTGGTTGCGTCATCTAGGATGCTAAATCGCTGCAATATGTCAGCTAATAACGCTAATTGCTCTTTGACGATTTTCACTAACGGGCTATCTATCAGTGCTGCTAATCGTTCCTCCATTTTCTGCACAAATAATTGATGTACATGGTATTTATCCACTAAACGAATTAACTCCAAGGCAAGAATATTTGCTGTGCCCTCCCAAACCGTTAGCACCTGTGCATCTCTTAGTAAACGAGGTGTCACGAAGTCTTCAATATAGCCATTTCCGCCATGCAATTCAATGGCCTCGCTTGCATAGTGAACGGCTTGTTCTGCTGTTTCCTTTTTCATAATGGCAATATATAAGCGATTCATAATTATATCCTGCTCTGTTCCCTGCCCACTTGTTACTTTATCGTATAGTTGTATGAGATCAAATACAGTCGCTACTTCAACATGTAGCTTCGCTGCAAATTTACCTAGTGTATCCTGAATCATCGGATAGTGGGTTAGCGGCTTACCGAATGCATAACGATTTGTTACATAATGCTTTGCCTCTAAATAGCCACGGCGCATAATACCAAGCGATGCAACCGCATTACAAATTCTCGATAAATTCAGTGCCTCCAGCATATAATAAATTCCTTTATTTTGCTCCCCTACTACATAGGCAAGCGCCCCCTCAAACTCCACCTCACCTGATGGAACAGCTCGAACACCTAATTTATCCTTTAAGCGCCGAATGCGAAGATGATTAACGCTGCCATCCTTCTGTCGCCATGGCACTGCAAATAATGTTAAGCCTTTAGAGCCTGCCGGTGCCCCCTCTATACGTGCTAGCACCATGGCAACTCCACACATACCTGCGTTAGAGGCGAAATATTTTTCACCATAAAGACGATACTCATCTCCATCTTTTCTTGCCTCTACAATATTTGCCCCAACATCTGAGCCTCCCTGACGCTCTGTTAAAAATGTTGCGCCTTCGTAAAGTTCAGTATTACCTGTTGCACAAACATGTGGTAAGAAGCGCTGCTTTACCTCCTCATCCGCATAATGATCTAACAGATAGGCTGTAGCCATTGTTAATGTAACGGGACAATAGAAGCCAGGCTCTGCATGTGAGAGTAAATAGCCCTGTGCAAAGCTATAAACATAATTCCCCTTGCGACCTAGCTGTGGGATATCTTTATGCACATAGCCAACAATACCTGTATTATACGTTTCCTCAATCGTTTTTTTATAGCCATCATTGACCCAAACTTCGGATACTTCTTCACCATAGGCATTATATCTTTGCAGCTTGGGCTCACCCTGTCGATCGGTATGCTTTGCCCGCACATCAATATCACCCGCACATAATTCTCCAAAATCTGTAAGCTCATGCTGTGCATATGTTAAAAGCTCTTGATCTAACATCATCTCTAATACTTTGTGCAGTGTATCATCCTCTGTAAAAAAGTTTGTTGTACGTCTGGCTTCCTGCTGTAATACCTTCATGCTATCTCACCTCTTGCTCCTTTAAGGATTGTTTTAAAATTTTACCTGATGCATTCCGTGGTAGCGCTTCCACTTTTTCAAAAATACGTGGAACTTTATATTTTGCAAGATACCCCTCTAAATAGGCTTTTAAAGCGTTTTCTTCAATATCCTGCTTTGTAGCATAAACAGCCTTCACCGTTTCTCCCCATTGTGGGTGCGGTACACCAATAACAGCCACCTCAAATATTCCTTCATAGCTTAATAGGCAATCCTCAATTTCCTTTGGATAGATATTGACGCCACCCGAAATAATGACGTCCTTTTTACGGTCCACAATCCAGATAAAACCATCTTCATCCATACGTGCTAAATCTCCCGTCTTTAGCCACCCATTTATAAATGCTGCATTTGTGGCGATTTCATCCTTGTAATAGCCAAGCATATTGCCCTCGCCAAACAGGACGATTTCTCCTACCTCATCAATACCTACATCCTCACCTTGATCATTGATAATTCGTAGCTCTGTACCAAGTGGCGCTCGTTGCCCAATACTACCTGCCTTTGTTGCATGCTCTTCACCAAACAATAATGAACCGCTTGGACCTGCCTCTGTTAAACCATAGACACATGTTAATTGCTCTGTTCGGAAAGCCTGCTGAATAAAGCGAATTTCATTTTGAGATAATGGCGCTCCACCATATACCCACCATTTCATCGATGATAAATCAGCCGTTTGTAATCGTGGCATTTGTGCTGTTAATAAATAGGCAACAGGTGCTCCAAAGAAGTGAGTCGTTCTTTCCTGCTCAATGGAGTCAATCAATAGGTCTGGTGTAAACGTTGGCGTTAAGACACTTGTTGAGCCTACAAATACACCTGCCATTAAAAATAAATGCAGCGGTGCGGAATGCGTTAATGGCATCATCAGCAAAATACGGCTTTCAGGCTTTACCTCCATTTCCACAGCAATCATTTGTGCCACCGTTAAAATATTGCGGTAGCTAAATAGCACACCCTTTGGTTTACCCGTTGTACCAGATGTATATAAAATAGTCGATGCATCATCCTCATGAAGCTGGCAATCAATTGTTTGGGTGCTGGCATTTTGAAGCATTATGTCATATTGAAGCCAACCAACCTGCTCCTGCCCAGTTTTAATTTTTAATGGTACAGTTATTTGCTCAACTGCCGCAAAGATAGCTTCATGAACGATAATCGCTGTCGCTTCAGCATGCTGTGCAACATATTGAACCTCCTGCAAGGTAAATTTCGCATTAACTGGAACAACGATAGCACCAATACGCTGAATCGCAAAATAACTAACCACAAACTCGGCAACATTTGGCATAAAAATAATAACCTTATCACCCTGCTTTACTCCCTGCCCAACTAAAGCATGGCTAAAACGGGTCACTTGCTCATCTAAATCACGATATGTCACCCTTCTACCACGGCAAATAACAGCTTCATGTTGCGGATACTTACGGGCATTACGTGCTAATAGATTGGAACTATTCATCATGCATCTCTCCCTTTAAAGTCGCTAATTTTTCACTAAATATGCTATGCAATTGCTGCAATTCATCCTTCATTTGCATCAGTTCAGCTATTTTGCTATCAATCTCTTGGATTTTTTGCTCACCATATTCAACGGTTCGCTCTAATTGCTGAATACCTGAGCGGTCAAAATCAAATAGCAAGACCATTTCTTTGATTTCCTCCAAGGAAAACCCGTAACGCTTGCCTCGGAAAATAAGCTTGAGCTTCGCTAATTCTTTTTTGGAAAAGGTTCGTTGATTTGTCGATGAACGTTGAGGACAAAGCAGTCCAAGTTCCTCATAATAACGTAGTGTACGAGCTGACACATTAAATTCCTTGGCTACCTCCTGAATCGTCTTCACTACCATCTCTCCCTTTCTTGTTGGCAACAGTATATCATTGACGTTAACGTAAACTTCAACAACATTTTTGATATTTCGAGAAAAATATAATTATGAAGCAGCGAGTATATTAAGTGCTAATGCTTACTTTTGTGGTGCTATCCTCCATTTTTGCGGTTCTATTCGCTATTTTCATGATTCTATCTGCCCCTTTGGCAGGACTATCCGCACTTTGCTCTGCCATCCACTGCTTTCGGGGCTCTATCCGCTACTTTTCCAATTCTATCCGTCACTTTAGCAGGAATATCCACACCTGCTCTGCCAGCCATTTACTTTCAGCATTTTATCCATATAAAAAGCTCCTAACAGGTCTAAATTGTTAGGAGCTAAAATAGCTATTACATTTTTTCAGGTGCCGATACACCGATTAAGTGTAGTGCATTGGCAATTGTTGTGCGTACAGCCGTAATTAATGCTAAGCGAGCCTCTGTTAACTCTTTGTTTGAAGCATCTAATACTTTTACCGCATTATAAAAGCTATGGAAAGCGGCTGCTGTTTCTTGAATATAGTTGGCAATACGGTGTGGTGTACGGTGTTTCGCTGCTTCCGCTACTACTTTCGGGAAGTCACCTATTTTTTTCAATAAATCGATTTCCTTCTCTGCTGTTAACAGATTTAGATGTACTGTGGAAACAGCAAAGCCTTGTTCACTTGCTGAGCGTAAAATAGATGAAATACGTGCATGCGCATATTGTGCATAGTACACAGGGTTTTCGTTAGATTGTGATACAGCAAGGTCAAGGTCAAAGTCCATATGAGAATCCCCAGCTGTTTTTACGAAGAAGTAACGTACTGCGTCCAGGCCAACCTCTTCTACAAGTTCACGCATTGTTACAGCGTTTCCTGTACGTTTAGACATCTTGAATTTTTCACCGTTTTTATAAAGCTGAACCATTTGAATCACTTCTACTTCTAACGTATCACGATCATAGCCAAGTGCTTGAATCGCTGCCTTCATACGTGAAATATAGCCGTGATGGTCGGCTCCCCATATATTAATTAATTTATCGAAGCCACGGACAATTTTGTCTTCGTGGTAAGCAATATCTGGCGTTAAATAGGTGAATGACCCATCATTTTTAATTAACACACGATCTTTATCATCCCCAAATGTTGTTGAACGGAACCATGTCGCACCGTCCTCTTCAAATACATGACCATTTGCTTTTAGCTTATCTAACGCTACTTCGATTTTACCGTTTTCGTATAGAGACGTTTCAGAATACCAGACATCAAAATTCACGCGGAAGTTTGCAAGGTCTGTTTTTAATTTAGCTAATTCTAATGCTAAACCGTGCTGACGGAAGAATGCAAATCGTTCTTCCTCTGACTTTGATAAAATTGTATCACCATGCTCTTTCGCTAATTTACCTGCAATTTCAATAATATCCGTTCCATGATAGCCATCCTCTGGCATCTTAGCATCCAACCCTAGAGCCTGTTTATAACGTGCTTCTAATGAATACGCTAAGTTATTAATCTGATTCCCTGCATCGTTTATATAATACTCACGAGAAACATCATAGCCAGCCATATCTAATACATTACATAAAGAATCACCAACAGATGCTCCGCGCGCATGCCCTAGGTGAAGATCCCCTGTTGGATTAGCAGATACAAATTCCACTTGAATTTTTTCACCTGCACCAGCGTTTGAACGACCATAATCTGCACCTTGTTCAAGGACTTGCGACACCACTTCTGTTAGAAAATCTTTACGCACCGTGATATTCATAAAGCCAGGACCAGCAATATCAATCTTTTCAATATCTGTGCCTGCTGTCTCGATATTTTCTAAAATAGCCTCTGCAATGGCACGAGGTGATTTTTTCGCTAGCTTCGTTAATTGCATAGCAATATTTGTTGCATAATCCCCGTTTGCTTTATCCTTTGGTGTTTCTAGGTGAATCGTTAATTCTGTGCCAGCTTCAACTAAGCCTGCTTTTTCAACAGCCTGCGCAATCGCTGCTTTAATAGCCTGTTGTACTTGTTCTACTGCATTCATCATTGTACCTCCGTAAATGTAATGTCTAATGTATAATTGCCAACGGATTGCCCACCCATTAGTAAATCGTACTGTACATGGAAATCTCCGCTTACTGCTTGTTTTGCAAATGTCATTTTCTTTGTATCAATAACAAGTGGCATTGAGCCAAACTCACTTTCATAATGCCCTATTTGTTGTTCAATGATATTAAGTGGTAGCCTCATATTCACGGCGCCAGCACGCATAATTAGCGCCCGCTCATGACCTAGTTTCATCGTTGTGCGGATGGTTTTATCCTCCTGCACCTCTTCATATTTCAAATACATGCTTCCTGCTTTTTCAAGTAGCTGCCCTTTGAGCCACATTTCATAACTTTCGGACTCCCCATCACTTGGACGAATGGTAGAAATGAGCTTTATGTTCACATGCGATCTTACTTCGTTCGCCATAACGGATGCCCCTTTTTAGTCTTTTACTATAACCTTTTTATTATAGGATGAATACTGATATTTTTTCAAGATAGAAGTCAAGTGTACCCAAGTAATATTTCCATCTCCACAAATTACCTATATATTGCAATTCAATTCATGCTGTAAAACATAAGTTAGTTTATCTTTAAATGAGAACTAAAAAAAGCATCTGCTCAAATGAATGAGTAAACGCCTTTGATGTTATTCGTAATAAAAATCTAAGGTGTCTTCCTTCTTTTTTGTTAAACACCAATCTCAGGTTTTTCATTGTTTAATTTCATCAATTCTGTTGTTTCTTTCTTAGGAAACAATGCTCGCCAGAAATAAATTGCGAGACCAATTAACAATAAACAATGCAAGACATACATAGAAACAGAGAGAACATTCGGCTCACTATCAGTCAAGAATGCAATAAAATCATGCGAAGCGTGCCAAATAATCGGGAAAATAATACTTTTTGTCTTTGCGACAATTTCTGCACAAACTAACCCAAAGAGGAATGCAAAAGCTATTTGTAATAATGTCATAAAAAAATTAGCACCGGAAAGTAAATTTGCAAGATGTCCAAAACCAAACAAAATTGAGGAGCCTAAAATAGCCACTTTAAGCCCTTTTGCTGATAAATATTTGAAAACTAGGCCTCGGAAAATAAGCTCTTCACAAATACCAACGGCAATAACTAATAGAAGCAAAGTAAGTACAGAAAAGCCATCTTTTATTGTAATACCATTAAAGAAAGCAATCAACTCAAAAACAACGATAACGACCAGCCATGTCTCTGCTTTAAACTTTCTAAAACCGAAGTCTTGTAAAGAAAATTTGCTTTTTTTCATAATCCAGAGAGTAATTAGAATACCACATGTAAAAGCTGCAAATTGAATCAAATAGATTGTGCTTAAGCTACTTATACTTTTGATAGCTATTATTGCACCAGCTATTGTAGGAAAAACAAGAGCAAGTATAGTAAATAGTATAGATAAAAAAATAGGTGAATTTTTTATTTTCATTTATTTTCTCCATTCAGTAGTTTTTGTTTAACGCCTTCAAAAACGTCTTTTAAAATGCTCTCAATTTCCGAACTATCTAAATCACAAGTATTCGTCGCACACATTGTTGCAATACCGTGTGTAGTTAGCCATATATCTATAAATAGAGTTTTAGCAGAAGTTTGAGTTAATCCTGTTAATTTAGAAATTATTGCTATAATCCCTTGATTTTCTACGTCATTGAGTAAATCTGAAAAGCTGGAGATTTTATATTTATTGGATAGAAATAATAGCTCAAATAGCTTCTTTTCTTCGCGTGCAAAGTTAATATAAGCCAACCCCATTCCTAAAAAAGAACTTTCATGTAAGCCCTGAAACATTCTTTCATTATAAAGTTTGCTAGCCCTTTCATAGATTGCATACTTTAAATCATCCATACTCGCGAATACTCGGAATATAGGCTTTGTCGAACAGCCCAGCTCTTTTGCTAAATCCCTTGCATTAACACTATCAATCCCATTCTTTTTAACCATTTCAAAGGCACAATCTAATAAAATTTCCTCTGTAAAACGTTCTTTTGGTGCCAAATGATTTTTTCCTCCTCTAATAGGTAACATATGTTACCCATAATATATCGACATTTCCCTATCTCTGTCAATAAATTTATAGACTAAAGTTGCTATTATTTCTGAATCTTAAAAGCAATGAGGCTAAAATCGGTCTCGTCCATTACGAAAACCTATTTTAGCCTCACACTATAAAATATTTTATTTTACCCAGCCTAAAATCATTTCTCTTAACAATTTACTTGCTGTGTTTGCTGTCATTTCGGAGGAGTCATAGATGGGTGCTACTTCTACTAGGTCAAAGCCTACAACGTTTACACCACTTGCTGCAATAGCGTGAATTGAAGCTAGTAGCTCTTTTGATGTAATGCCCCCGCAATCTACTGTGCCCGTGCCTGGTGCATGGGCTGGATCTAGCACGTCAATATCAATAGTTACATAGACATTGCGTCCAGCCAATGATGGTAGCACTTCTTTTAATGGCTCTAACACTTCGAATTTTGAAATATGCATGCCATTTTCCTTCGCCCATTCGAATTCTTCTTTCATGCCTGAACGAATACCGAATGAATAAACATTTTTTGGTCCAATATGTTCAGCAATTTTACGAATTGGCGTTGAATGTGAAAGTGGCTCACCCTCATATTCCACACGTAAATCTGTATGTGCATCAAAATGAATAATGGCTAAATCATCATACTTAGCGGAGACAGCCTTCATAACAGGCCATGACACTAAATGCTCCCCGCCCATGCCAACAGGGATTTTGCCATCTGCTAATAATTGCTCAATAAATTTTTCAATTTCATCTAATGAACGCTGTGCATTACCAAATGGCAGTGGAATATCGCCTGCATCAAAATACTTTACTTCCTCAAGCTCCCGGTCTAAATATGGACTGTATTCTTCGAGACCAATCGATACTTCACGAATACGCTGTGGACCAAAGCGTGACCCTGGACGATAGCTTACAGTCCAATCCATTGGCATGCCATAAATAACTGCCTGTGCATCCTCATAGGTAGGATGACTTTTTATAAAAACATTTCCTGAATATGCTTCATCAAATCTCATTAGTATGCCTCCATTATCGTTAAAATCATGTTTTTCATTTCTTCTATTATGGCTTACAGGATTGTAATGAAACCTGTATCCTTTTATCCTCGTATACATTATTGGAACATCTAACAAATTTCGATTAAAATCTACAAAGTATGCTGGTGATGTCGAATGCTAGTATTTCAAGTAGTACAAAAAAAGTATAGATGTTTTTGTATAAAGTGCAATAGTTTTTAGCCAAAATTTCGATTAAAGATAAATGTTCAGACACATACTAACGCTAAGTTTGAAGTTGTAAGAAAACGAGGTGAAGTCGGATGAAACGAAAAAGCTATCATCGCAAGCAAAAGCGTGTAAAGCGTACACGTAAAACCCTTACTTTTTTTGTGGCCTTTGCATCTGCCATGATCGTAGCCATTGTCGCACTACGCATCTATGTTCAAGTGGCTGGTGCGCCGCCTTTAACCGTACCGAAAGCCTCCATTTTCTTAGATGAAAATGAGAACCAAATCGGAGATCACTTTACCAATCAACGACGCTATTGGGTTAGTCTCGATGAAATGTCACCCTATCTAAAGGAAGCAGTCGTTGCTGTTGAGGATAAAGATTTTTATACGCATAATGGCTTTGATTATTCACGAATTGCTGGTGCTATTTTGGTGGATCTTAAGGCTGGCAGTAAAGTACAGGGCGCAAGTACAATTACCCAGCAATATGCACGAAATCTATACCTTTCCCATGAAAAGTCATGGACACGTAAATTAAATGAAGCACTGTATGCTTATAGATTAGAAGTCTTTTATGATAAAGATGAAATATTAGAGGGCTATTTAAACACGGTTTATTATGGGCATGGCATGTATGGCGTAGAGGCTGCGAGTCGATTCTTTTTTGGAAAATCAGCGAGTGATTTAACGCTGGCTGAGGCTGCAATGTTAACTGGCGTACCAAAAGGACCAAGCATTTATTCACCGATTGCTAATTTGGAAAAAGCAACAAATCGCCAGCATGTTATTTTAAAGCTAATGGCTGATCAAGGGGCCATTACACAGGAAGAACAAGCACGTGCAAAAAATGAGCAGCTTGTTTTGAAAAATGATAGCTGGGTGGCAACAAAGTCGGTTGCTCCTTACTTCCTTGACGTAGCTTGGCAAGAGGCGAGTGAAATTTTAAAATCCAAAAACCTTGATATTAGTGAGGGCGGCTGGACGATCCAAACAACACTCAATGTGGCACATCAAAAAGCAGCAGAAGAAGCCATTACGAAAAATATGCCTGCGAATGATTTACAGACAGCGTTCGTCAGTATGGAATCCAAAACAGGCGCAGTGACTGCTTTAGTTGGTGGTCGTGATTATGCGGTCAGCTCCTTTAACCGAGTTACACAGGCGAAACGTCAGCCAGGCTCTACTATTAAGCCAATTTTATACGCAGCCGCCTTAGAAAATGGCTATACACCACTTACGTTTTTAGATGTTGGTGAAACAACCTTTACGTATGATAATGGCAGAGGAACGTATGCGCCTAAAAACGTTAATGGACAATTTGCAGATCATGATATGTCGATGGCACAGGCCATTGCGATTTCTGATAATATTTATGCTGTAAAAACATTAGAGGATATTGGCTTTAAGGAATTTCATGAAATGGCTAATCGTTTTAATATAGGGATTGGTGCTAAAGATAATTTATCCATTGCATTAGGAACGGTTGAAACCACTTTATATGAAATGACAAATGCCTATAATATTTTAGCATCACAGGGACAGCAAACCACTCCAACAACAATTGTGTCCATTAAAAATGCTCATGGTGATATGATTTATGAAAATAAAGATATTACGAAAAACCAAAAAACTGCTATTTCTAAAGAAAATGCCTTTATTTTAACAGAAATGATGACAGGTATTTTCGATCCTGTTTTCAGTGATTATTCACCTGCCACAGGGATTAGTATTCGCTCACGTATGACACACACATATGCAGCTAAATCAGGCTCTACGAACAGTGACCAATGGCTAGTCGGTTATACACCAAGGCTAACTGCTGGTGTCTGGAATGGTTATGATCAAGGCAAAAACCTTACAGCAAAAGAAGATACTGCTGCAACAAAGCAAATATGGATTGATTTTATGGAAACTGTGAACAAGGGCACAAAAAATGAAGATTTCAAAAAACCTAAAGGTGTAAAAGGTGTTGTCATTGACATTGAAACAGGTAAACTTGCAACAGATGCTTGCCCTAAACAACGCCTTGTCTATTTAGAGGAAAAAGATGTACCAACTGAAAAATGCACAAACTTTGATATTCTTGATAGCAATACATGGGGTGAATTTTGGAATATGCTGCCCTTCTCGATTTTTAAAGACGATGAAAAAAATAAACAATAATAATGGAAACCTTTTTTGATCGTCACACGTTCTATATGATGAAAACTCTCGACAAAGTAACAAATAGACGAAAAATAAGAAAAGCTTTCTCTTCCCCGGAGACGTGTCCGTGGGAACAGAAAGCTTTTCTTTTTATGGTACGCGAAGTATGAGCATCATGGGGCATTTGGCTTGGGTTTGGGTTGTTCAAATGCCGCATAGCGCTCATCACATTCGCAATACCAAGTGTCCTAGCTTACTAAAATGTAAGCTCTGTTTCAAGTGTACTTTGTTTCAAACCCACTTTCAACCTAATATCGAAAGCGATTGCAAAATGTCACAGATTGTTCAATCATTAAGTCACTATTCGACAAATAAGTCTTGACGTAATTGCGCTGCACTGCGCTCCCATAGCTCCGGATTAAGCTCCTTTAAAAAACTAGCTAACACCTTTTTAGACGGTGCATCCATATGTTCTACGATAATATGACGCTTCATTGATTTATCCATTTTATTGACATGGTCAGCTAAAATTTTATAGCCACGGCGTTTCTCACGGTTCACAACCATTTCACAAGCTGTGACGCCTGCATAGTAGGGCCCATCCTCTTTATGGTCAATTGTGACCCATACGAGCCAATAGGATTTACCACCCTCTGAATCAGCGCGATTTGTTGTAAATTTAATGCCGCGTTCAACATCACTACGTGCATGCATTGCTCCAATTTCAACAGAGGCTGTTCCCTCCTCTACATCAATGATCACTGGTGATACGTTCTCTAATGAAAGGGAGCCAATGCCAAACCCCTTATGTCCGTCTGTTGGATCATTTTTAATAATGGTAAAGCCCATTTTTTGTTTTGGTTTTTCTTCATTTGTCATACTTAAATATCCTCCATTCTGCTATTATAAAGGAAAGCATATGAACGCTAAAAAGTGATAGCGGAAATGCCTACATGCAAGTAAGAAGTTTATACTTTCTTATAAACTAACTATACAACATTATTCTTTAAAGGAGGCAACATTATGCCATACGTAACAGTGAAAATGCTTGAAGGTCGTACAGAGGAACAAAAACGTGCACTTGTAAAAGAGGTAACAGAAGCCGTTTCTCGTACAGTCAATGCACCCGAAGAAAATATCGTCGTTTTTATCGAAGAAATGTCTAAAAACCATTACGGCGTTGCAGGCGTGCGTTTTAGCGATAAATAATAGAAGCATGGGTAGAGCAATCGCACTCTACCCCTTTTTATAGGGCAATTTGTTATTTCAATGTCAGGATGTGATCGATAGATTGAAGCTCTTTAAACGAATCTTACTTATGGTAATACTGATTATTGGTCTATTACTTATTTTTATTAATCCCATCCAAAATGCAATTATTGATCGTTTGAGTAATCGATTAAGCACAATCGATTATAGTGCAGCAGCTATTGAAAAAAACAATGAAGCGCAGGCAGATTTTGAGTTTGACGATGTACAATCACTGTCCATCGCAGAAGTACTCCAAGCGCAGGTCAAGGCGAGCAATATGCCTGTAATAGGTAGTATTATCGTACCAAGCGTAGAGATGCAGCTTCCTATTTTAAAGGGCGTGGGCAATGCTGTACTGGCTGCTGGAGCTGGCACAATGAAGCCTGATCAACAGCTTGGGCAAGGGAACTACGCACTGGCAGGTCATTATTTCGAGAATAAAGACATTCTATTTAGCCCTCTCTATAAAGCACAGGTAGGCGATCGTATCTATGTCACAGATATGACTGATGTTTATGAGTATCAATTAGCAACCAAAAAAATAATTGCTGCGACTGATATTTATATTCTTAACGATATTCCTGACCAAACATTACTAACACTGATTACTTGTGCAGAGAAAGGTTCAAAACGCCTAGCAATACAAGCAAACTTTGTGCAAAGCTTCCCTTTAGAAAATGCACAGGATATCTTTCAGCCATAATAAAAAGCGCCATCCAAATTGGAGGCGCTTTTTATCATTGATGTTATGACTCTGTGTGACGACGACGCATTAACAATACTGCGCCAATTACAAGCAGTAGACCAACAAAGACAAGAGCTGTTTGGTTGGCTCCATCTGTTTGTGGTAATTTACCCTGTGCTCTTAGCAATGCTTCTAAGCGTTTTGCATCCGCTTTGATTTGGTCAATATCAATTGCTTGAGCTACGAGAGCCTGCTCTTCTTTTGATAGCTTATTATAATTGTTAAGGAAATTCTGATAAGCCTCTAATGTATCTCTTGTTGCATTAGATGGATTATAAGATGGTAATTGCTTCCCTTGGTTAATAACATCCTGTGCAGCCACATTGCCATTACCAGAAACAGTTGGATTGCTTGATCCTGGTGTTGGATTAGCTGAATTCACTGAGTTATTTGAACCTGAGTTATTCGGATCTGCCGGGTTGTTTGGATCTGGATTATGTGGATCCACCGGGTTGTTTGGATCTGGGTTATTCGGATCCGCCGGGTTGTTTGGATCTGGATTATGTGGATCCACCGGGTTGTTTGGATCTGGGTTATTCGGATCCGCCGGGTTGTTTGGATCTGGATTATTTGGATCCACCGGGTTGTTTGGATCTGGGTTATTCGGATCCGCCGGGTTGTTTGGATCTGGATTATTCGGATCCACTGGCTTGTTTGGATCTGGATTGTTCGGATCCACTGGCTTGTTTGGATCTGGGTTATTCGGATCCACTGGTTTGTTTGGATCTGGATTATTCGGATCTACCGGCTTGTTTGGATCTGGATTATTCGGATCCACTGGTTTGTTTGGATCTGGATTATTCGGATCCACCGGCTGATTTGGATCTGGGTTGTTCGGGTTAGGTGGGTACCATCCACCACCACTTGGATAATCAGGCTTAGCCACTGCCGCACAATCTCTTACATGAATCATATTAATTAAGGTATTTCCTTCATACACACGGTACATATTTGGTTCAACCGTATAAGGAATAATACCAACGCCTTGCTCATTTGTTGTGCCAGTAGCAATCGTTTTGTTGTTGAAATTTTTAATCGTAAAGTTTACACCTGGACGGTTCTTGCCATAGATATCTTGGATTGTTAATGTAAATTGCGGACAAGCATTCGCTGGAACCTGCACCTCTGCTCCACATACATTATCAATGTAGCTTACTGTAATGCTACCTAAGAATACGTCAGACTCATTATAAACATCATACTCTTCGCCCTGCTCTAATTTTGCTTTGTCTACAAATTGGATTTGACCATTTGCATCCGTAACACCTGTTTCTACCGTTGCGCCTGCTTTGTTCTTAATCGTAACTTTCACATTCGCACCGACAGGATCGTTATTTGTATTATTTATTGTTAATCTAAAGTCTGGGCAAGATTTTTCAATTGCTTTTCCTTGACAACCATCTACATAAGTCACTTTAACTCTGTCAATTTCCTTACCTTTTGAATTGTCTGGATTTACTTCATAGACAATTACCGTTCCTGGCTCTTGAGTTGGTGGTAATGTAATTTTACCATCCGCATCTGTTGTATACTCTGTTTCAGTGCCATTTTCATCTTCTACAATTACTTTTGTATTTGCCTTCGGTGTTGCACCATCTGGACTAATTACTGTAATCTCGAATTCCGTACACGCACGAGGTTTTTCCACTTCAGCCTTACAATCTGTAGTGTAAGTGACTGTGAAATCCTCCCCAAATGACACCATTCTTCCAGGTTCAATTTCATAGGAAACGACTGTATAGTTACCTGGGTCAATTGTATACAATTGACCAATTACATTTGTAACAAATGTAATTTTACCATCTGTAGTAACCGTTGCTTCAAATCGATCAAGTGTATCTTTATTTTCAATGACTACCTTAGTACCAGCTTTTAAAGGACCATCTTCATTTTTAATCGTCAACTCAAATACTGGACATGATGGTGCTGGTTGGACTGTGTGCTCACAGTTAATATCAACTGTGAATTCATCAATCTTGTTGCCACCTTCAAATACCTCGTACTCTAATGGTGGAAGCCCTGTAGCTGGAAGGTTATCAAATACTACCACTCCACTTGCATTTGTTGTACCAGTGAATTTTGTATTAGGATCTTGTTTATCAACAATCTCGATAGCTACATTTGCACGTGGTTTACCATCTACATCATTGATTGTTAATGTAAATATTTCACATGCTCTTGCTACTGTTAGTTCAGCTTCACAAGGTGCAGTAGATGATGTATAGTCAATCGTCACTGTACCTAAATATTGATTGCCTTCGTACACTTTATACGTCCCTGCAGGCGTTGTCGTTGGTAAAGTGAATTTACCATTACTATCTGTTGTTTCTGTAGCAACTGTAGCATTGCTTGAATCTTTTAAAGTGACTGTTACATTTGGACGTGGGTTGCTATTATCATCGTTGATTGTGACTGTTACTGTTGGACATGCATTTGGTATCTGCACTTCCACTTCACAACCATTACTATATTTCACGATGATCGTAGGATTATTTACATCAATTGGTAAATCATTTTCATCTACCACAGTGTATTCTCCAGCTTCCAATACTGGCTCTGGGCCTATTTCCCCGTAACGTTTCACTATAATTTCTCCAGATGAACCTGTTGTTCCTGTTAATGCTTCATTACCATTACTATCTAGTAATTTAATAACTTTATTTTCAATCTCGTTACCATTTTGATCCTTTATAGTAATCATAAATCTATCACATGCACCTGTTGAATCAAAATTTGTTACAAAGTTTTTCACTTCGTGGTTATATCGCAATGATTCATTAGCATTTGCATCATTGTTTGCACTTAGTACAATTTGGAATTCCCCTGTACCATGACGACGATGATCCACTGGCACACTTGTTTCTTTCACAATATATGTCCCATAGTTGACATTTTTGAATTCAAATTGACCATCATTATCGGATGTCGCTGTAGCAATTGTATAATCTGTGTTGCCTATTTTTTTCACTAATGCAAATACAGCACCTGGTAATGGCTCTTTTTCACCTGTTAATGGATTAACCGCAACTTTTGTGAAAGATAAGTCTCCTTTTATAGCTCTGAAATGTGCATCAGAGAAGCTATATGCCAAACCTCTTCCTGTACTATCATTATCTTTTTGATTATCAGCAAGGCTATCTGAACCTGCAAACTCGATTGTGGCATTATTATCCACTCGATCATTTTGTGCTCCAATTGCTATTGTACGGTAAATTACCTGATAGCCTTGTTTATCCAAGTTATCAAATGTTAATTCAAAACCACCTGTTGATAAATAATCAATTGTAACACCAGGTGTATTCTCCACCGTTTGCCATACTGCATTATTATAAGGTCTGCTCGCTGCGTTTGTAATACCAGTATTCGAATCAACTATATATGGTCTTAATCTCACCGAACCTTCCATGACATAAATACCTTTATTGTCATCAGTTGTCGTCATTCCTGGAATATCTTTTACCTTCGTTTGACCTAAGGTAGAAAGTGATTTATTTACGTCTAATGTCCATTCCATGTATGGATTAGTACTGCTACCAACCGTTTGAATTTGCTTTGTCAACAGTTGATTTCCAGTTGGTATACGGTATGTTGGCTCACCCAAGGTTGTTGTTCTTCCCTGTATTGTAAATTCAGCTTTATTCTCATACATTGGATTAGCCGTAGTAGCATCATCAATACCAATAATATTATCTATATCTTTCGTTTGGTATCGAACAATGTACGTTTTGTATGGGCTACCAAATGTATTATCAAACGTGATTGTAAATTCATTATTTGCGTTTGGTGGAGCAATTGTATAGCCACTTGTTAATTGTGCGCCAATTTGACCTGAATCATCGTCATCAGGGTCTGCTAATGTATACTCATGGATTGTGATGTCACCTACTAATTCATGACCTTTCCCAATCGTATCCACTAATTGAGCTCCATTGATATCTACCTTGTTTGTGTTAATTACGATTGCCCAATCAAAACGTTGAGTCACATAATCGTATTTTTCTAGTTTTTTATTACCGTTTTTAGTTGTAGGATCTGTAGCGTCCGCTTCATATTTATCGCCTTTTGTTAAAGTATATGACTCTGGCTCACTAGTTGACCAATTTGCTGTAACTTGATTTCCATATCCGTTCGCAGCAACCGAACCATCCGCTTCAATTTTAAAATGCGTTTTATATTTGATTACAGCCGTAGTACCTTTTGTAATATTTCCACCAGTAATCGTAAAGCCTGTTTGATTATCTGTTGTTAGTGATTTAGTGCCGCCCGTCATTCCAGATACTATTCGAATTGCATCAAGTGAGCTTGTTGGTGTAACGGCTGAACTTGTATCCCATTCAACTAATGTATGCTCGCCATCCGCACCGTCATATTCAAATACATCGGTTAATGATAAATTCGAAATAGCCTCATTATCTGCCTTTACTTGAATCGTCCAAGTAATTACTTTCTTTTCGAAGTCAACTGTTGCTTCTTTCGTTAAAATTTCTTCATTTAAGGGATGTGAAACTGATGGTAAAGTACTTGTGCCACTTACAACTGTATTGTCAAGTGTTGTATTTTGCTCCGCATAGAAGTCCTTTTCATACTCAGCCTTATAGATAATGCGATAAGCCTTATTGACATTTGAAGTGAATTCAATTCTAAAGCCTTCTTCCGCATCACCTGTTTGAGGGTTCTCTAAATTATAGTTGGATACTGGGGTTGCTCCCATGCTAACAAATTGACCTAACTCATTTACCTCCACCTCGTACACTTCGATGGAACCCTTATCAATCAAATGACGTACACCGTTTACTGCGGGGAAACGGTCTTCCACCCAAGCCTGTGCTTGAGGAATTGTAGCTCTATTAAAGTTGTAATCAATAATCCAATTTGACTCATAGGTATTATTTACTTTTGTTGCATCCTTGCTCTTGGCTAATGGCTGCCCATACGTTGTTTGGCGATTAGGCTTTGTTGATCTAGCTAGTTCAGTTCCATTCTCATCAGTTAATAGAATTTGATTGTGGAATACTTTACTGCCCACTTGCTCTGCTATAGGAAGATTAACTTTTGTTGTATAGTTTAATTTATAAGCATTTCTACCACTTAAAGAAATATCGCTAAAACCTATTTCATCCCAGTTACTTGCTATAGCACTTGTAGGTCCATCTAATCCCATTTCATACTCTGTTATTTCAATATTGCCTACAAGCTCATGCCCCCCAGATACTTCAGGGGTGTTATATGTCATTAGATCTATAAGCTTAGCATTATTTAAATCCTTACCATCACGATTAATCCAAGCTTCCCATTCAATCGTGCGATCACCTGTGCTAGCATCAATTACTACATTTGTTGTAGCTGCTTTTGTTACTGGGTCGCCAGAAACGATTGGTGTGAATATAACTGGAACCGTATATGAACCTGAGCCTGGATCAGGGATCAAGATATCGTGTTCTAAACCTGTTCCTGCACTGCTAAAATCAAAGAACGATTCAAACCCAAATCCAAAAATTATATCACTACCAATTCCTTCAGTATCAGCATCTTCTAATAACGTTACTGTTACTTCTCTCGAACCAGCATTATAATTATAAGAAAATCTTACACCATTCCCTTGTACATCGTCCTGACCAAAACTTTGATTCTCAAGCTGTAAAATAGAATTTGGTAATGTGAAAGTAAAATATGAGCCTGCTCCACTAAACATTTCCGTATTAGCTGAAAACTCAAAATCTGCTCTTCCTCTTACACCTTGCTGAAGTTCCCCTGAAAAGTTCGAATCTATTTTCTGGCCATTCATCGTTAATTCAAATTCCTTTAAGCTCGTTGGGATTAGACCACTCGGGGCCCCCAATGACATCGGCATTGCCATTGGAACATCAGCTGGGATATCCTCAAGCTGCTCTTCTTCCTCTGGAGGCGTTACCTCATCTATCTCATCTGTTTCGGCATCTGTACCTTCTTCAGTATCAGTAGCACCTTCTTCGTCTGATACAACTGGTTCAGAATCATTTCCTGCCTCTTCATCTATTGGTGGCGATGGTTCTGTTGCCTCTGTTTCAGAACTATCTCCTGTCTCTGTTCCTGCTGGTTCGGCTTCATTAGTTGGTTGAGCCTCATCACCAGGATCGCTACCTGTATCCCCAGTATCCGTATTTTCTACTGGCAGGATTGGATCACCCTCTGCTGCAAGCACTGAAAGTGGGGATAAGATTGTTTGAAATACAAGTAGCAATATAATAATTGCTAAATTAAATTTCTTCATATTTCTCTCCTTTACTAAAATTAGAGATACTTGATACTGTTTGTGTGAGTAATAGTCACTATGCTCTTTTCCTTATTACCAAAATTGCCTATCACCACTAATCCCCCTTTATTCAGTTGTCATTATGGCTTAAATAAGCCAACCAGCTTTCTACATTAGGTAATAAAGACTAAAATACATAAGACTTTTCTCACAAAAACAAAAAATAACATTACTTTTGTACTAAATTAAATGCCCATCCTCACCTCCCTTTCAATTTTGTATGTCATTATAACAAATAGACCTGAACAACTTCTAAACAACCTATTTTTTTCCACCTTATTACTTGAGCTACACAGAAAAAGGCACTAAACATTCGTTCATTTTGAACGTGTTTACTGCCTCACGATGTACTCAATTTTTAAATTTTTTACTCAATAAACTTTAAAATTCATCTTTTATTTTCCATCTTTTCTTAACAGCGTTAAAATTTGTTTCTTGATGGCGGCATGTGTTGAAGGATCCTCTAAAAAATCTAAAGGAAAATAAATCTTATGATCACGCTTCATACGACCTGAAATCGAATCAACGATAATCGATTCTCGTGACAGCTCACGCAGCTCACCATTTTTCATTTCTAAAAATATCGGCACACGTACTTCTTCCTCCCCAGGTCTATAAAAATCATAGGGGAGATCTGCAGTTGTATCGTGTACAAGATAGTAATCTGGATTTAACTCGGCCTGTCTGAAAAGCTCCTGTAATTGTTGATATTTTTTTAGCTCTACACCAGGATCTAAGTCAATGTACTGGAATAGCTTACGATTGACAAAGCGACGACTTAAATCGCTTAGAATCGCATCCTCCTCTTGCATCCATAATTGAAAATATGTAAACAAAATACTCTCATCTAGCGCAAGATAATCCTCTAATGTAATCGTATTATGGAAAAATGCTTGGAAGTGGGTCGGTTCATGCTTAAAGGTATAGCCTGTCAAGCTTAGCTGCTTAACACGCTTTAAAATGTTATTTAAAATAACCTCTGCACTTCGCGATACTGGATGAAAATAAATTTGTAAATACATTTGATAGCGGCTCATAATATAATCCTCTACCGCATGCATGCCTGTTGCCTTAATCACAACTTGATTTTTGCGGGGGCGCATTACTCTTAAAATTCGCTCCATATCAAAGTGACCGTAGCTAACGCCTGTAAAATAAGCATCACGCTGTAAGTAGTCCATACGATCTGCATCAATTTGACTTGATATTAAACTAACCACTTGCTTATTTGGATATGTTTTTTCAACTACTTGCGAAACTTTTTCCGGAAAATCAGCTGCCACTTTTTTTAATACAGCATTTACCTCCGTCTCTCCCAATAAAATTTGTCTTGTATAGTACTCATGGTCCAGCTCAAAAACATTTTCAAAAGCATGTGAGAACGGTCCATGCCCTAAATCGTGTAATAGGGCTGCACACAGTACTAGTAGACGCTCATTTTCATCCCATTCAGAACGGCCAGCAAAAATATCATCTACAATGCGGCGGACAATTTCATAAACACCTAGAGAATGACTAAAGCGGCTATGTTCAGCTCCATGAAAGACTAGAAAAGTTGTGCCAAGCTGACGAATTCTACGTAAACGCTGAAATTCTCTTGTCCCTACCAAATCCCATATTACTTGATCCCGTACATGCACATATCGATGAACAGGGTCTTTAAATACCTTCTCTTCTTGCAATTTAGCATTTGCATAATGTGTCATCTGTACAGCACCCCCATTTTGTTATAGTTCTATTATATGCGATAAACCTAGGACTAGCATACTTATTAAATATTTTCTATAGATACTAACAACCTATTTTAGTTATTTTTTTAATTCCGTCTGCTTTCTAGTGGTCTAATATTCATAATTTCTGCCAGAAAAAAACACAAGGCTACCTCTATTCAATAGAAACAGCATTGTGCTTACTTATTTTTTCAATTTTGCTAAAACCTTTTCCATTAGTTCATCTTCTGTTAAGGCAGCAACAGGGCGGCTATTTACAAAGGTAAATGTTTTTTTACGTCCTGGGCCACAGTAAGAATGACAGCCAATTTCGATGGTTGCATCAGGATCGATTTCCTTTAATTTTGGAATTAACGTTTTGAGGTTAACGGCCTGACATTCATCGCAAACTTTAAACTCGTTTGCCATTTTGTCAACAACCCTTTCTATATAGTATTTTATCAAACAAAAAATCGCTCTATTGAACGTATGACCTTCACATATTTAAGTATGTAGCATACGCACAAACCTACATCGGGTATTGTATCGTACTTTTCCCCTTCTATTCAAGCATAATTCCTTCTACATAGATGAATAAAAGGTTAAAAGATTGGTCATGCTAATCTTACAAAACAAGTTCCAAATAAAGGTGGGAGGATTTTATGATGAGTAAAGTAAGACAAGATGCTTGGTTAAAAGAAAACGATGAATTATTGGCAGAGGCGGTGATCCGTCATGTCACAGAGGGTAGTACACAGTTAAATGCCTTTGAAGAAGCTGGTGATGCATTAAACCGTACAGCGGCAGCATGTGGCTTTCGTTGGAATGCTGTTGTTCGCAAAGAGTACGAGGAGCAATTAGCACAGGCTAAAAAAGAAAGAAAAGAGAGAATGCGAGTATTAGGCACCCCCACAAGACGTCGTGCTTCAAATATGTTTACTGTCAATAGCAGCGCGGCTGAGGGCAAATCTATTCCTCTTTCAGCACTTTCACTTGATATTGTGATAGCCTATCTATTGCGTTTACAGCATTCTGGTGAAGTAGGCAATGAATCTTCAAAATGGAGACAGCTTGTACATGTTACATCTGAGAAAAATAAAAAACTAGAAAAAACCATTGCCAAACTAGAAGAAGAAAATCGAGCAATCCGTAAAGATTACGAGCAATTTGTACAAATTATGAATCGTGCTAGACGACTTGTGACACTAGATGAAGAGGAAGAACGAGTTGCACCTGTCTTCAAAATGGAGAAAAACGGTAACCTTGTCACAAGTAGTTCTATTTATCAACCTGAAAACGGCGATGCGCTAAATTAGCAGCACCGCCTTTTCTATTGCGAAAGTGGAGTGTAACGCAACGACAGCAATACTCGCTTTTCTTTGTTCACTTACTTTCTCTCCAGCATTTTGGCATTTCGCTCAAAAATACGTTGTAAATAAAAGCCGTACAATGTTAGCTCTTTCTCATGAAAGGATTGTGGATGTACTTCATTGGCTAAATGATGAAGTAGCTGCTGTAAACGAGTAACAACGGACTCTACTGTTAACTCTGGATGAACAAGCTCTGCTAGAGATGCCATCACCTCTGGTACAATTTCAGGATAGGCAAATTTTGTTTGTTCCCCCTGTAAACTTTCTCGATAAAAATCGCGAATCAATG
The DNA here is from genome assembly GCF_001281525.1 of Lysinibacillus macroides. Taxonomy (GTDB): domain Bacteria; phylum Bacillota; class Bacilli; order Bacillales_A; family Planococcaceae; genus Lysinibacillus; species Lysinibacillus macroides. Next base: position 133,837 of record NZ_LGCI01000002.1, read on the forward strand.
CTGCCCGCTGCGAGCCGCTTCCTTCAATACATAAATAGATTTGCACGGCAACCCCTTGTCGTAAGCGTCTTTGCGAAATACCAGCAAATTTTTTCCCTGCAATACTTAAATCATAAGAGCCTGGACAATAGGAACCGACAATTTCATAGGCTTCAATTTTATCAGCTACTTCTGGAAATAGTTGTTTAATAAGCTCCACCATCACATCATAGCCATCATTGATACTAAGTGCTTCTACTTGCTCTGATAATACAATAGAAATATTAAGTACCCCCTTATCCAGTACAACAGCTAAACCACCCGAATTACGAACGATCGGATGATAGCCTTTGGATTCTAACAAATCCATTCCTTGCTGCACGTAAGGCAAACGATGATCTTGAATACCAAGCACAACAGATGCCTTATGCACCCATGTACGGATGGTTGGTGGTGATATTAACTGTCCAACTAATTGGCATAATGTATCATCAGTGGCAAAGGACTCTAACGGTGATCTTTGTTGTGCACTAATGGATTGATCATAATAACGCCAAATTGGCTGCTGTAAAATACTTTTCATAATAGGTACTCCTCTAACCGTATCTCTTCTCTTTAGCATACAACATCTCTAGTTGATGTCAAATTCGTGAAATACAGTCATGAACTTAGGGATTTTGTACAAACTATGATAAACTAATTTTTGAATGGTATTCACTTATAAAGGAGTGTTTTCAATAATGAATGAAGCAGCAATTACGTTAGATGGTTGGTACGCTTTACATGATTTCCGCTCAATCGACTGGGCATCTTGGAAACTTGTTTCTGCAGAGGAACGTCAAGCAGCAGTAGAGGAATTTATTGCTTATTTAGAAAAACTGAACGAGGCAGATGTAGCTAAAACAGGTGCTCATGCTTTTTATGCAATTGTTGGTCAAAAGGCTGACTTTATGATTATGACATTGCGTGAAACAATGGATGAGTTACAAGAGCTAGAAGCAGAATTCAATAAATTAGCTATTGCAGATTTTACAATTCCTACATATTCTTATGTATCTGTTGTAGAGCTTTCAAACTATTTAGCTGGCGAATCAAATGAAGATCCTTACCAAAATCCACATGTACGTGCGCGTCTATATCCTGAGCTTCCACGTGCCAAATATGTATGCTTCTACCCAATGGATAAACGTCGTCAAGGAAATGATAACTGGTATATGCTATCAATGGATGAGCGTAAATCATTAATGCGCTCTCATGGAATGATTGGTCGTGGCTATGCTGGTAAAGTAAAGCAAATTATCACAGGCTCTGTTGGCTTCGATGATCATGAATGGGGCGTAACATTATTTGCTGATGATGTGCTACAGTTCAAAAAACTAGTATATGAAATGCGTTTTGATGAGGTTTCCGCTCGCTATGGTGAGTTTGGTGAATTCTTCGTAGGCAACCTACTTGATAATGATAAATTGGTTAAATTCTTAACAGTTTAATACTCAAAATAAAATGCGAGCCCCCTTGCTGGACTCGCATTTTTAATATTCATTTTCCTCACTATTTTCAGTTTCCAATATTAAAATAATAACATGAACAAAAAATCCAAACAGCATCATTAGAAAAATTAAATACCAATCATAGGGCTGATGATAGTATTCGGCTATCCCCACTGCCAAAAACGCGCTAATAATAATTGCTATAACCATACTAAAAAAACGCATTGTGATGCTCCTTCATACATAATTTAACTTTAGTATGGCTTGATCCATTATTTATATACAGATACACCAAAAAGAAAGTGCCACCATTTTATGATGACACCCTCTTATGAGTTTTCGTCTTTTACTTTTAAAATCAAAATAATCGTTTGAATAAAAAGACCAATAACGAGAATTAAAATAAAGAGATACCAATGAAGCGGCTGTCCGTAAAAATTGCCAAACAAAAAGGCCAGTACCGCGCTTAATAAAATACCAAACCAAACTCCAGTTTCCATAAAGACATCACCTCACATGTAGTAAATACACATGCAATTCGTTGATCCCATATTCCCCTATTTCTATCTGTTCTTTATTTACCCCATTTTCATAAAAATTATAGCTTTCCGTACATTTTCGTTATTACTACTATATGCGAAGTATATTTGAAAGGTGAACGGCTTTCTTCATAAAATCAAACATGTCTACAATACCTGCATGCATATACTGACTGCGAGGAGGTATGAAAATCGCTGTTATTAAGACAAATGATGCACAAACAGCCTTATTAGCAAGGCTTATGCGCGCCGAAGCAGAGGGCGAAGGTGAGCTGGGCATGCTTATGGTTGGAAATGTTGGTGTGAATCGTGTACGAGGAGATTGTTTAGACTTCGGGGATATTCGAACAATTGAGCAGATGGTTTATCAGCGTCCTGGAGGCTTTGAAGCCACACAAAAGAGTTATTTTTATCAACGAGCGCGTGAACAAGATATTCGATTAGCGAAAAGGGTGATTCAAGGAGAAAGATTCCATCCTGCCACTCGTTCCTTATGGTTCTTTATGCCAGCAGGTGACTGTCCTGCACAATGGTACGGGCAATGGAATACAGGCAGATTCAAATCTCATTGCTTTTTCTCGCCAACTGAACAAGATTGTCCTCAAATTTAAAAAGAAAGTAGGTTGATGATTAATGATGCCTTATTATTGGACACCAACAACACAGCAGCAAATGACGCCTCCTCCGGTCACGATTCCTAGCGGGCGACCACCTGGCCGTGAGGAATCCTATATAGAAAATATTTTACGATTGAATCGTGGAAAGCCTGCTACCTTCCATTTTTCCTTTGAAAATGCAGTAGAGCAAGGCAAAAGTACAAAAACAGTACGTGGCGTGGTAGAGGCTGCTGGTCGAGATCATGTTATTATTCGTGAGCTTAAATCAAATCACCGTTTTCTATTCCCTATGATTTATTTCGACTTTGCTGAATATGATGAGGAAATGGCTTATTTTAATCAAAATCCATCTTAATCCGTGACAGTAAAGAACCCTCCTATGCCTAACTGAAAGCGTAGGAGGGTTTTAATTATTCATGACTATTTAAATAGGTGAATGTCGCTTTGCCTAGCGTTTTAGCAGCTATAAGCATAGCACGTTCATCAAAATCAAAGCGTGCATGATGATGGGGAAATGCTGTTTCCCATTCTGGCTTTTTTGCCCCCGTCATAAAAAATGTGCCTGGTACTTTTTCCAAATAATAAGCAAAATCTTCGCCTACCATAAACGGTGGACATGTTTTCACTTGCTCGACACCTGGAACAGTGGAGGCGAGGTGTGTGACAAACGCTGTTTCCTTTGAATGATTATATACAGATGGATACCCTCTTGTATAACGATAATCATAGCTTGCACCAAATGCTAAACAAGTGGCATGCAGTACAGCTTCTAGCTCTTGCTCTAGTTGTGTGCGTACCTCCTCCTCAAAGGTGCGGATGGTCCCTGCCAAAACAACACGCTCAGCAATGACATTAAAGGGATTAATAGCTTCAAAATGACCGATTGTTAACACAGCCGACTTTAAAGGATCAATACGTCGAGAAATAAGCTGCTGTGCATTCACTACGAATTGTGACGCAAGCGCAACAGCATCAATAGAATGATGCGGCTCTGCGCCATGACCACCCTTTCCATAAATCGTAATTTCCACTTTATCAGCAGCGGCCATAATGGCTCCTTCTCTTACTAAAATTTCTCCTAATGGCGTAGGAGCCCATAAATGTGTACCAAAAATAACATCTACGCCATCTAAGCAACCATCCTCTATCATTGGCTTGGCTCCCCCCGGTGCTATCTCCTCGGCATGCTGATGAATAAATACTATATTTCCTGCGATTTCCTCCTTCAAGACATGTAATGCCTTTGCTAACCCTAGTAATGTTGCTGTATGACCATCGTGTCCACAGGCATGCATTTTTCCAGCAACCTTTGACTTATAGGGCACATCATTTTCCTCTTGTATCGCTAAAGCGTCAAAATCAGCTCGTAATGCTACCGTTTTTCCTGGTTTTCCTCCATGTAATACAGCTACCACCCCACGTCCTCCTACATGCTCGCGCACCTCATGACCTAATTCTCTATGGAATGCTGCGATATAGGCAGGTGTCTCCACTTCTTCAAAGGATAATTCAGGATACTCATGTAAATGACGACGCATCTTCACCATCTCATCATAGTTTTTATCAATTAAGGTAAATAACTTATGCATACTTCGTAACCTCACTTTTTATATTTTCAAAATATTCCAAGTAATACTAGTATACTATAATTCTTTTAAAAAGAATAAAACTCCCCTACATCACGATGTAAGAGAGTTTTCATCTACGATTACCGAGCATGCTTTAAAGCAGCTACTATGATTAGTACCCAGCCTGCTAAAAACAACACACCACCAATTGGTGTAATCGCACCTAGCACCTTAATGCCACTAATCGCTAATACATATAGGCTGCCGGAAAAGAAAACAATGCCCAAATTAAAGAAAATACCAGCTATATTTAATTGTTTAACTTCACCTAACAGTTTCCAGCTCATTAATAAGCCAATCACTAATAAGCCAGTAGCATGAAACATTTGATACTGAACAGCTGTTTCCCAAATGCCCTGACTATAATCGTCTAAAACTTCCTTTAATGCATGTGCACCAAATGCACCAAATGCTACTGCTAAGAGGCCATGAAGAGCACCTGTCACGATAAACTTTTTCATTTTTTCGTTACCCTACCTTTATATAGCTTAAAAATCAAAAATGGAATCACCGTTTGCGCCATCCTCTTCAATTTTTGATGTGTATAAGCTTGATGGCTTTGTCTCTGACACAAGCATTTGTGGTAAATGTTTAGGTGGTGTAATAGGTGCTGGATCACTTGGCGAATCTAACACTACATCACATAAGGCCCGTATAGCTATGAGTGCCTCACAAATTTGCTGATCAGTCGCTGCATTTTTGGCACTCACTAATTGTTTTTCAAGTTGCTGGATCACGGCTTGATAAGGAATCATTACATTCTCCCACTTTCTGCTTTTGGTACAAATTTCAAACAGTCCATACCAGAGGATTGCTTAACGACAACAGATGGCATCTGCTTTGTTTTAAAGCCATATGCGGTACAAGAACGTGGATTTTGAGGATCCCATGTTACCTTAAAAAACTGACATTTGAAACAGTTTACCTTCATCGTTGTCCCTCGCTTTCTTCTATCATAACTGTATCACGCTTTCTATCATGTATAAAGTAAACGATTTGTGCCAATCTAAGCTAAACACCAATCAATCGGCTGCTTACCCCATGCCGCTAATTGCTCATTAATTTTTGAGTATGGCTTACTGCCAAAGAATCCACGGTGGGCACTTAGTGGACTTGGGTGTGGTGCTTCTAATATGACATGTGGTGTTGGATGTTGACGAATTAATGGCTTTTTGCGTTGTGCAGGTCTTCCCCACAAGACAAAAATCAGAGGTTCCTCTCTCGCTGCTAATTTATCAATAACGGCATCCGTAAATTGCTCCCAGCCCTGCTCTTTATGAGAGTTAGCTTGTCCTGCTCGAACAGTAAGCACCGTGTTAAGTAGCATAACTCCTTGCTCAGCCCATTTTGTTAATGTACCATGCTGAGGAATTGAACAGCCTACATCATCCCGTAGCTCTTGTAGCATATTTCGTAAGCTAGGTGGATGAGGAACACCTGGCTTAACAGAAAAACTTAAGCCATGCGCTTGATTTGGGCCATGATAGGGGTCTTGCCCTAAAATAACGACCTTTACATCCTGGTAAGCTGTTGTATAAAATGCGTTCATCACATCATTCATTGGTGGATAAATGGTTTGTGTTGAGTATTCATGTGCAACAAATTGACGTAGTTTTTGATAGTATGGTTTTTCTAGCTCTTCTGCCAGTATTGTTTGCCAATCGTTCGGGAAAATTTGCTTCATATTTTTTAGCCCCCTTCTTTTCTTACAACGGTACAAAAAAATAAAGATGAATTCAAGCATTAGCTTAAACTGACCTTATAAAAATATTATATTCTGGCTATTTTTATAGAATCAGAATCAGCTTATACTAGAGAATAATTTTCAACTATAAAGGAGATTTTATATATGGCTCTTAAAAAGATATTAACGATTGCTGGTTCAGACACATCAGGCGGCGCAGGAATGCAGGCTGACCTTAAAACATTTCAGGAACATGGTACATACGGTATGGTGGCTTTAACCGTTGTTGTCACAATGGACCCTAATGGCTGGACACATAATGTCACACCATTACCAACTGAACTTTTACAGCAGCAAATTGCTACAGCCCTTTCCACAGGCATCGATGCCATTAAAACAGGGATGCTATCAACAGAAGAAATTATTCGTATTGCTGGCGAAGCAATTGCCAAATCAGGGACTCCAAATGTTGTGATTGACCCTGTTATGGTATGTAAAGGGGATGATGAAGTATTAAACCCTGGTAATACAGATGCTATGATACAGCATCTTCTACCACTAGCAGCTGTCACAACACCTAATCTTTTTGAAGCTGGGCAATTAGCGGGTACTAGTACACCTAAAACAATTGATGAAATGAAAACAGCAGCCCATAAAATTCATGAACTAGGCGCTAAAGCTGTTGTCATTAAAGGCGGCAAAGCGTTAGCAACAGAAAAAGCAACAGACCTTTTCTTCGATGGGGAAAAATTCTACTTATTAGAATCTGAAAAAGTCGCTTCTACTTATAATCATGGAGCTGGTTGTACATTTGCCGCTTCTGTAACAGCAAACCTTGCAAATGGTCTTTCAGTGATGGAGGCCGTTGTTGAAGCAAAAGAATTTGTTTCTGCTGCTATTGCACATGGCTGGGCGCTTAATAACTACGTTGGACCTGTTATGCATGGAGCAAAATCTCGCTGTGGTGCGCCACCAGTAACCATAACTGAAATTTAACAACAAAAGGCATCTGATCCGCCAAGTGCCTTTTTAGAAGATTAAAAAACGGACAAGATACGTTAAACCTGCCTACCCCATATATTAGCTATATATGGGAGGGGAAAAGATGAAAAAACACAAATTAGAGGACTTAATCGAAGAATCTGGTTTACTAGCTGGAGACATTACTTCCGCAAAAGTAGAAGTCATTGCTTCCATTGTTTTAACATTTGGCTATTCATTATCCACCCTCGCCACAATATTAGCGTTACAAGAAGAGGAGGAATTAGCACAAAGTAAAACAGCTGAAACACAAGATCAAAGTTTTTATATACAAGAAATGTATAAACAACTACAAAACGTTAACAACCGTTTAGATACAATTGAACGAAAGCTTTATCGTTTCTAACAGATACATATTCTTATAAAAAACGAGATTCTCTTTTATGACAGAGAATCTCGTTTTTTTCTATCCAATAATCATCAGGTTATTATTCTCCCCTTTTCATAGCTGCATCTTCTAGCCTGTTGAAGGAATGTCATCTATTGTACCAAGATAGAAGTCATTTTCTAAATCCCTTCAACCGCTGAAGCTGTCTACTTATGCAAATAAGGGAGCAATTACAGTTGTAATAACTTGTCAGATGTGAAACCATTTTTAGACAAACTGCTTTCACATCCTCTATATTGATACACTACAATAATTTTTTCAAGAATATTGCTTGCACATAGATCATAGATATATAGATGACGATTAATTTTACACAAGTAATTAATTTGTCATCATAAAAGCAATCAATTTCCCTTTATGAATTTTTTTTACTATACTTAAAAGTATAAATAACCGAGAGGAGTGTTAAGATGCAAGAAGTACAAGTAGAGACGTTACAGGAATTATTAAATTCTTTTGCCAACAAAGACGTTTATATTCATCTCGAGACGACAAACGGTTCTTACGCAGCACACTATGATGAACAATTTTTTAATGCAGGTGCCTTTATTCGCAATGTTAAGATTAATTATGAGCTTGCTAAAGTTGTAGACAATGCACCCCATCGTGTTGGTTTAAAATTACCGCATGGTTGGGTCTATGCACAGGGTATTACACACTATGAATTAGATGATTTAGGCCGTTTATTAATGGCTGGACTAGATTATACTGGAAAATTGGCTATTGCGCTTGAAATTAGCGAAACGCCATTTTCTTATTAAGGGGGATGACTATTTTGGATTTACAACCACAACGTCATATTTTAATTGTTTACCCTCACCCAGATGATGAGGCTTTTTCAATTGCTGGAACAATCGCCTACTATACAAAGAAAATGAATACACCTGTTACATATGCCTGTTTAACATTAGGCGAGATGGGGCGTAATTTAGGAAATCCACCGTTCGCCACACGCGAATCTTTGCCAGAAATTCGCCGCAAAGAATTGGTGGCGGCTGCAGAAGCTATGGGTATTCAAGATTTGCGTATGCTTGGTTTGCGCGATAAAACAATCGAATTTGAAGATGATGAAAAAATGGTAAAGCTTATGGAAGGATTGATTGAGGAGCTTATGCCATCACTTATCTTTACGTTTTTACCAGGCTTTGCTGTTCACCCTGACCATGAGGCAACGGCACGCGCTGTCGTTGAGGCTGTGCGTCGTATGCCACAAGCTGCTCGGCCTCAAATACTAGGTTGTGCATTTGCTAATGATACCATTGAAAAAAATGGTGAGCCCCATATTGTCTATGATATTCATGAAATGAAGATGGACAAAGTTAAGGCCTTGCAAGCACATATCTCCCAAACAGGCTGGATGATGCAAGAAACCGAAAAACGTATTGACGATGGTGCACCAATGAGCGAAAGCTGGCTTAATGTTGAAAAATTCTATATTATAGACCCTGATAAATATGCAAAATAAAAAAATGGTTCTGTTCTCACTATATTTGAGAACGGAACCTTTTTCCTTAGGCAGCCTTTATTCTATTTATAATATGGACAACGAACGTAATGGAAAAAGCTATTAATAAAAATAGGAAAAATAAATAGTGTGGCACATGGATACCTAGGACGCTCACAAACATTTTTAAACCAATAACGCCAATAATAATAAAGGCAGTTGCTTCAAGCTCAGGAATTTTTTCTATAATCAATAAAAATACACCCGCAATGGTTCTCATCATCAAAATACCTAGCATACCACCAATTAACAGCACCCATACCTGATTAGACACCGCAAAAGCCGCAAATATAGAGTCAATGGAAAACGCAATATCCATCAGCTCTACTGATATAACTGTTGCCCAAAATGTCCCGAAAATGCGTACCATCAGCCCTGACTTTTTCATCTCCTTCATATGATCCTCCTGCCCTATTTGAAGAAAATGAGCGATACAAAGCCATCCTAAATATAAAGCGCCTAGTACTTTAATAAACCAAAACTCTACGAGATACACGCCGATTCCTATAAATAAAAACCTAAAAAAGTAGGCGCCTAGCATACCATACATTAATGCTCGCTTTCGTTGTTTATCTGGTAAATGTTTAACAAGAACAGCTAGTACAAGTGCATTATCCGCTGATAGTAAGCCTTCTATAAGTATTAAGGAAGAAATAAGCCCCCAGGATACAGGGTCTGTTAGCACCTCCTGCCACATTGCCCAATCGAAAAATTGCATATATGTAGATAAAATCCCTTGAAAAATCTCCAACAGTCACCCTCCTATCGCTAGTCTAGTATATGCTTGACCATGCACGTTATGAGATTTTTTTGAGAAATCGCTTACATCACAAAATAGACACGGAAAATTTAGAATTTACTAAAAATTAATGCCAAAAAGTTAATAAAATATGCTATCATAGATAAATGTTTTAAACGTATAACGGAGGATGAATATTATGGAAGTTGCTGATACGAAAACCGTGCAAGTAGAGAATGTCCTGATTGCACATCATTTTTTAAAAGATGTAGTTGTGCATACACCACTACAAAAAAACGACTATTTATCCGAGAAATACGGAGCTAGTATTTATTTTAAACGCGAGGATTTACAGCATGTCCGCTCCTTTAAGCTTCGTGGAGCCTATTATAAAATTAAAAAAATTGAGGATGAGGCACGTAAGGTTGGCGTTGTGTGCGCAAGTGCAGGCAACCATGCACAGGGCGTAGCATATGCCTGTGCCCAATTAAAAATTCAAGCTAGTATTTTTATGCCTCAAACAACACCTAAGCAAAAAATAGACCAAGTGCGAATGTTCGGCCGTGAGTATGCGGAAATTATTTTAGCAGGTGATACATTCGATGACTCTGCTGAAAGTGCACAAAGCTATTGTGATGAGCATGGTAAAATCTTTATTCATCCATTCGATGATTTCGATGTTATTGCTGGTCAAGGCACTGTAGCAGTAGAAATTATGAATGATATGGAGGAGCCAATCGACTATGTATTTGGCAGTATTGGCGGCGGCGGCTTAATGTCAGGTGTTTCTGCCTATGTGAAAAACCTTTCTCCTACTAGTAAAATTATAGGCGCGGAGCCTGCGGGTGCTGGTAGCATGAAGGCTGCCTTTGCCGAGGGTGGCGCAGTAGCACTGGATTGGATTGATAAATTTGTGGATGGAGCAGCTGTAAAATGTGTTGGTCACCACACGTATAATGTTTGTCGTCGCTATTTAGACGATATCGTGCTTGTCCCTGAAGGAAAAGTTTGTACAACGATTTTAGATTTATATAATAAGCATGCGATTATTGCAGAGCCTGCTGGGGCATTATCAGTGGCAGCGCTGGATTTTTATAAGGAAGACATTAAAGGCAAGTCTGTCGTTGTTATTATTAGCGGTGGTAATAATGATATCGGTCGCATGCAGGAAATTAAAGAAAAGTCTTTAATTCATGAAGGCTTGCTGTACTACTTTATTGTCAGCTTCCCTCAGCGTGCAGGCGCACTTCGCCAATTCCTAACAAGTGTGCTTGGGCCAAACGATGATATTACAACGTTTGAGTATACCAAGAAAAATAATAAAGAAAGTGGTCCTGCCCTTGTCGGCATTGAGCTTGGTAATCGTGATGAGTACGAAGGCTTACTCGCACGAATGGACGAATTTGGCTTCAAATACAAAGAAGTTAACAACGATATCCAGCTATTTGGCTTACTCGTTTAACATCGAAAAGTCTCACTTCTTAGCAAGTGAGGCTTTTTTATTGACTAAAATTTTGTGTTTATTGACCAAACTTAGCATTTTATTGACCAACTTTTGAAAATTATCAACAAAACTATCTGACCGCTCGATAGTTTTGTCACTTATTACTTTGCACGTATAATATATTTCCGATTTTTATTTTGACCAACCGCTTTAAATTTTAACTTTTTTAAAAGATAGTAAGCTGCCCTTTCAGAGGACATATTAAAAAAAACACAAAACTCAGCCTTCGAAATTTGCTCTCCTATTAATAAACGATAATCTTGCAAAGCATGCCAAAATGCTTGTTCATCCACTTTATGACAATGCGTGCATCTCCATCTACCATACGTGTAGCTCACAACATATGCAAAGCTACAATGCGAACATAACGCCCCTTTTCGCAATTCATTTCGCGAAATAGTAAAATTCCATTGTGAAGGCTCATGATGTTGTAACATATAGGTACAGAGCTCACTTAATTCCTCTTTGTCTATATAAATCGTTTGATGCTGCTTTAGCAATCGCTCAATTCTTTCACCAAGACCACTTACATGTAAAATAGGCTGTGAGCATAGGCTAGAGGACATCACCATATTTGGATTTGCCGCCACAACTAAATACTTAATCGGCATTACATAGCCACGCTCATTTAAAAATTTGCTTAAAAATCGAGCATGTCGCTTCACCTGATCAAAAGGATTGCGAAAGCCCTCTACTTTCCCATCAGCGTGTATTCGAATAAATTGATGCTTTTCCTTCATATACTCAACACGGCCTACCATATTTTTAATCTCTATCACTAAAACAAAATTTTGTGTTAAAAACAAAGTATCCATTTGATACATGGATTGAAACTCCACATCATGTAATAAAACATAAGGCTGTTGTAGATTTATCTCCTGCCATACTTTATCAACGTGCTGTTCGCCTGCATAGCCAGCCCTTACTCGCCTTAACATTTCTTGAAAATACTCGTACCTCGTATGATTCTTTGGCAATCTTCTATCAAGTGCTTCTAAGACTAATTGCTTAAAGGACTTTTCCCGCTGTTTCACAAACATTATTTCACCCCCTTTTCCCTATTATAAAATGACCATCACAACCATTTCATTTTTAACAGTAGCTTTTACTCGATGATTGCTCAATCCCCTTCATTCACCAGCTAAAATATAAAAAACGCCTATATTTTTATATAAGCGTTTATCATGTCTCACGACTACACGGCGTTAATAAAGAATCTTCCCTCTTGCGCCTTTATCTCAAAATAATATTTTTTATTATTTTTTAGACTATCTACTTTAACACTTGTTCCAGGACGTACTCGCAGTTCATCTACTACAATATTGCCATCCTCATCCTTTACTCTTAGCGTAATATCACTTGGGCTACCCGCTGTATTAACAATCTTCTTGTTCCAAAATATGCTATTATAGATAAGATAATCTTTGGTCTTTGTCCCAGTGTCATTATCATTAAAATGTATTTTCTCCCATACCTCCATACTATCTACTACAACAATGGCGGATTTCTTAGGGAAAAAGATTTGATTTACAGCACTTACTTCTTGAACAATCAGCATGCTAATAATGGTTATTATAAAGGTAAACACAATAGCTACAAACACTTGGATACGTCGCTTTTTATTGATTTTTTTAAAAGGGGAAATGGCTTTTTTGGCTTCCTCAGGCATCTGTTGAATATAATCGGTTTGCTGCTGCATTCTTTTTAAGCTCAATCGGCATTTTTCGCACTGTGCTAAATGCTCTTCAACGACTTTTCGCGTATCCTCACTACAAATATCATCAATATAGGATGGCAGCAAGTCTTTTATAATATTACAATTCATACGCATCACCCTGAATCCTTTCCACTAATTTTAGTTTGGCACGATAATATGTAACCCTTGCCCAGTTTTCACTTTTATCAAATATTTCACCAATTTCTTTAAAGCTAAGATGAATAGATGTTCTTAACAAAAATATTTCACGATAAGGTTCATGTAGTAAATGAATTTCTTTGTGTATAGCAATCAATGTATTACGTTTGATAATTTCATCATCTGGCAAATTAGCATTAGATGGATTATCCATGTCCATGTAGATCATATTATTACGTTTCTCTTTCTTTAAGTAGTTATAATAGGTATGCTTTGCGATCTGACATAGCCAGACAGACATTTTACATTCACCGTTATAGCGCTTAATAGATTTTAAAGCCTGATAAAAGGTTTCCTGCGTAAGTTCTTCAGCCAAATCTACATTTGAAGTTAGACAAATAAGAAAATGTTTCACATCATTTGCATATGATTCATAAAGGTCACTTAAATCTTCAACCTTCCTCCCTCCTTTTCCCAACAATTTTTATGACAACACTTATATATAGCTTTCGTACACTATTTGTTACAAAAATTTTTGATAAAAATATATTTTCGGCTTAATTGTTCAGCCCAGCTGATATGCTGCTGTGAAGTAGGTTAAAGGTTTATTTAGCTACACTTCACTATCAAGACATAGAAAAACAGGTAAAGGATTGCTCCTTACCTGTTTTATCGACGTATATTAACCTAGTAAAGCACGGTCAGAGTTCATTTTTTCACCGCGAATACGTTCAAATTCAGCCATTAAATCTGGGATCGTTAATGTGTGCTTACGATCTTCCTCGACCTCTAAAATAATTTGACCCTTGTCCATCATAATCAGACGATTGCCTAAATCTAAGGCTTGTTGCATATTATGCGTGACCATTAATGTCGTTAGCTGATCCTTGTCTACTAAATACTTGGTAATGCGCGTAATCAACTCTGCACGAGAGGGGTCAAGTGCCGCCGTATGCTCATCCAGCAATAAAATAGATGGCTTGGTGAAGGTTGCCATTAACAGCGATAAAGCCTGACGCTCCCCACCTGATAGCAGACCTACCTTTGCCGACAGACGGTTTTCAAGGTTTAAGCCAAGCATTTCTAACGATTCTTTAAAAAACTCACGACGTTTTTTAGCTACACCTATACGTAGCCCTCTGCTCTTATTGCGAGAGTATGCCAGTGCCAAATTCTCCTCAATCGTCATCGTTGGTGCTGTACCTGCCATTGGGTCTTGGAATACACGACCAATATATTGTGAGCGTTTATATTCAGGCAAGCCAGTTACATCATTCCCATCAATGGATACTATACCGAAATCGGGTGTTAAAGCTCCTGATATCATATTCATCATCGTTGATTTTCCTGCACCATTACTACCAATGATTGTCACAAAATCACCTGGCTTTAAATGGAGGTTAATCTCGGCAAGCGCAATTTTTTCATCTGGTGTTCCTTCATTAAAAATTTTATTAATTCCCTTTAATTTAAGCAAGGCCTTTTCCTCCCTGTGCACGCTTTGCCTTTCGTTTGCGTTCCTTGCCCTTATTAATAAATTGAGGCAGGATAAGTGCCAAAATAACAATTACAGCAGTAATTAATTTCATATCCCCTGAATCTAGGAAATCTACGCGCAATGCTAATGCTAAAATAATACGATAAATAACAGCGCCTGCAATAACAGCAAAAGTTGTGCGGATAATTGTCTTTGTGCCAAAAATAGCTTCACCAATAATAACAGATGCAAGACCAATAACAATCATACCAATCCCCATACTAACATCTGAGAACTTTGAATATTGTGCGATTAAAGCTCCAGAAAATGCGACAAGTGCATTGGAAAGTCCTAGCCCTAAAATAATAAGTGTATCTGTATTTGCTGAGAAGCTACGAATCATTCGCTTATTATCACCAGTTGCTCGGATAGCTAGCCCGACCTCTGTTTTTAAGAACCAATCTGCTAATAACTTAATAACAATTGTAATGAGTAATACGATGATCATTACGCTCCATGTAGCAGGTACTTTTTGAAGACCCATGCTTGATAATAAGTTATTAAGAACAGTGTCGATACCTAAGTTACTCCAAAATGCTTGAAACTTAGAAAATATTGTTTCTGAATTTAATAATGGAATATTCGGACGACCTATCGTATTTTCTGCAGTTAACCCCATAATTCGTAGGTTAATAGAATATAAAGCAATCATCATTAAAATTCCTGATAATAGTGGGTTAATCTTCCCTTTTGTGTGAAGAATTCCTGTCATACATCCAGCAATAAATCCAGCAACAATTGCCACTAAAGTTGCTAAGACGGGGTGGTAGCCAAGCAGAACCATTGTTGCTGCTGTAGCCGCCCCTGTTACAAAGCTTCCATCAACGGTTAAATCTGGAAAATCTAACACTCGAAACGTTAAGTATACACCAAGTGCCATAATTGCATAGATGATTCCTTGCTCCACTGCGCCAAATAATGCTAAAAACATTGTTGAATCATCTCCTAAATTTCTTGTATTCATCTTGTTGTTAAATGAAGATAAAGCGGGGATGATTTACCCCGCTTTGCTTTCATTACTCTAAAATTTCTGCACCCCAAGAATCTTGAATTTCGATGCCTAAATCATCCGCTACTTTTTTATTAATGAGTAGCTTTAAGTTTTGCGGATACTGTGCAGGTGTATCAGCAGGTGTTGCTTCACCCTTTAAAATTTTCACAGCCATTTGTCCCGCTTCATAGCCAATATCGGAATATTCAAAGCCATACGCAGCCAAACCACCACGTGCAACAGAGTCTAATTCTCCTACAATCAATGGTAATTTATTTGTATTAGCAACATCAATAACAGATTCTAAAGCAGAAACAACTGTGTTATCTGTAATAATATAGAAAGCATCTACTTTACCAATTAATGATTCTGTAGCTTGCTTTACATCCGCCGAAGTAGCTGCTGATGCCTCTACAACTGTTAATCCTTGCTCGTCCATTACCTTTTTCACTTCCGTCACTTGTGCAACAGAGTTTTGTTCACCAGCATTGTAAACCATACCTACTTTTTCTGCGCCAAGCTCTTTGAAGAATGCTACTGTTTTAGCAATTGTTTCAGGATGTAAATCAATTGTACCTGTCACATTTTTCCCCGGCTTCTCCATCGATTCAATTAACTCTGCGCCAACAGCATCTGTAACAGATGTAAAAATAATTGGAATATCACTTGTAGCTGTTGCTGCTGCTTGGGCAGAAGGTGTAGAGTTTGCAAAAATTAAATCTACATCTGCTCCTACTAGATTGTTTGCAATAGTAGAGTTAAGGCTGTTATCACCTTGTGCAATTTGTGCATCGTACTCAACCTTTAAGCCAGCATCATCAATCGCCTTTTTAAAGCCCTCTGTTGCAGCATTTAATGATGGGTGCTCTACAATCTGTGTAATCCCAATTTTATAGGTTGTCTCTGCTGCTTTTTCACTTTCACTTGCATTATTTTTTTCATCTCCACTTGAATCAGATGAACTAGAGCCGCCATTGCCACATGCAGCTAATAGCAAAACTAATCCAAATAATAGGAATGAAAGCTTTTTCATATTGCTCTTCACTAATAATCCCCCCGACTATCTATCAAATATCTATCACACTTTATCTAAACAAAGTATGAATGTATCGCTATATTATCGTTAATTAGGAAGGTTCGTCAACAACATTATGAATGTTCTGACTTTTAAATTTGACAAAATATTTTAGGTTTTCTATCAATTCGTCACTTTAAACCGCTAAACTACGCTATTTTCACAGAACAAAATCTTTTTCTACCATAATGAAATTTTTTATGACAATTTTTCGACAATAGACAGATAATCAAAATTTTTCTATATGCTGTACTTTGATTTTAGCTGGATATGATTCAAAAACCTGAGAATACCAAATCCGCACTTTATCCCCGTTTTTAATATTTTTCATAAGCAGTTTCGAGGGATTGTCTAACATTGATACTGATTCAAATCTATTAGCATAGCGAGAAAAAACGATGGCATTTTCCCCCATCGAATGATCCTCGTATGAAAAATTCTCTATATCTGGCTGTTGGATATGCTCTCCTTGGATGAAATAAATGCTTCCTTCATACGAAACAATATAGCCCACCTCGCCCTCACCTGTTGTATTGACGCTATTAGAAAACTCGCCTATCATCCACAAAGCCACAAGAGCAAGCAATAAGAAAGTAAGATTCATCAAAGGCTGTGGGACTCTGCTCCACATATCAATCACCTTCTATTATTTTTAATGCTATAGAAAAAACCTGACGCTCCTATTTGAAAGATGTCAGGCTGTTATGGTATTTAGTGCTTTACTTTTTTAAGATGGCTACCAACCACTCACTTTGGGGCAACGGTATGTCAGGAAAACAAATATACGTTTGTGCAACGCCTTGAATAGCAGAATAAAAACAGCCTGCAAGAGCTCTTGGGTCACCTTCTCGTATTTCTCCTTTCGTCTGCCCTGCTTTAACTAAGCTTTCAAATTCCTTTGATGCTGCGATATCCTTAGCCATTTGTTGAATTGTGTTTGGTAAATTACTTGCAATTTGTGTTTGGGCAACCAACATAAATAATTTTGCTGATAGTGGATACATACTAAAAGAATCCAGTATCATCGTCACCATCGTATTTAAATGTACGAGCGGTTGCTCTAATTCTGCTTCAGAAATATGGATAGTAGACATACTCGCTTTCGCTCGGTTCAAAAGCTCAAGGTATACCTCTTCTTTTGAGCTGAAATAATGAAACATTAATCCTTGGCTAATCCCAAATGTATCTGCAATCTCTTTCGTTGTAGTCCCATGATAACCATTTCTTATAAACAAATCCAAGCCCGCGTTTAGAATTTGCTCCCGTCTAACTTCCTTCTGTTCGCGGCGTTTATTCATTTCATCATAACCTCCTGCAATGATACTGCATTAATGCTTTTTTTATAGAGTAACATAATAAGTTCATAGGAAATAGCAAAGATAATAAGTGAAAGCATGATTGCCTTACTATCTGGTGTCATCGGTATTGCTATTGTAGAAGATTTAGCTAATGTACCAAATAAAAAATGAGATAAAGCAATCGCATAAAATGTCCCAATCACAAACCCGATATATGCGATGATACGAAAGCCTGACAGGACGATTCGATTGCACTCTGAATTCGTATAGCCAAATGCTTTCATCAATGCTAAATATTTGCGATTAGCTGTAATAATAACCTTGACAACAATACCAATTGTTAAAATACTTAAAGCTAAACCAATGATAATAAATAAAAATGACAGAGCTATATACGTTCCCTTTTGCTGAGAGCTGGATTTTACTATATCTTCGAATTTCGATACAAATACATGCTGTTTGTTGTCAAACTCAACGTTGTCAGCCGTAAATACACCATTGTAGACTGCCCTGTCTAAGATACCAGCTTGGATAGCCATTGCACCATCACCATAGACCGTTTCCCCATACACGGATTGTTCGATCGCTGTGATAGGTAACGGATAAATATCATTGTTTATATAAATCTTGATCGTGTCCCCTATTGCTAAGTCATATTTCTTACGCATCCAATCATTCACAACGATCCCCTTTTGCTGTGAAATGTCTATGTTATGTTGCTTTTGAATACTATAAAGTTTAAAAAGAGACATGCTATTATATAATGCCATAAATTGTCCATTGTTTAATACTTCCCCATTCGGAAATTCCATTTTACAATCCCTCACAAAATAAGGTGTGTCTGCGTTCAAAGATTCCATTTCCTTAGCCTCCTGATACCGAACATTACTTTCGTACTCGATACCTTTAAGCGTTATGGAGGATACTTTATCAGCCATTGCTTGAAGGGAAAAAGCAATCTGTAAATTTGCACTAACCATGAAGCCAGTAAGCATAGCTAAAAAGACCAATAGAATATTATTTGTGATAATAGATCTAAACACCGTTTTACGAAAAGGCTTAGTTTTTCTACGTTTTTGTCTTTTCTTTACAAAAATATTTACCTTGATTGTTTCTGTCTTATAAATCATTTCTAATGGCGGCTTCCGCAAGGTAAATACTGCAAGTCCAAAAGCCAAAATAGAGAAACATAGTGCCGGCATTATTATAAATAAAATAAATTGTAGACCATTAAAATTTTGTGGAATATCCGGAACAAGGAATGCAGCATTGATTCGATTAATAAACAGTGGACTGATGATAGAGGACATTCCATATCCTATCACGCCGCCTACTAGCACAAAAACACCTATTATCAAATATTTTTTAGCAATCTGTGTAGTCGTATAGCCAAGTGCTTTAAGAATACCCATATCAGATTTTGTCTCATTTATATTTTGAATAATAGTTGTAGTTAGCAATATTATTACAGTGAACACTAAGATGCATACAGCACTTAACAGACAAATTTTAAACATTTTTTCTTTAGTATTTAACGCTGCAAGTATGTGAGGATTTTCCTCTTTACTTACTATTGATTTTATATTTGGATTCAGACGCATTTCTGCTAATGCGTTTTGCTGCTGCTCCTCTGATAACTCTTCCATAAATCGACCTGAATAACTTACTTTCTCTAGTTCTTCCCAAATTGAGTACATAGCTTCATCACATAATATGAATGCTTGCGTTTTTGCTTGATATGCTAGGCCATTATCCGCTACCATTGGCATAATTGCGTCTGGTAATGTAAAAATGCCACTAATAACATAAGTTCGATTGCCAATAGTAAGTGCACTACCTAGTGTCAATTGATTATCCTGAGAAAAGTTTTTATCTATCGCAATTTCATTTATTGTCTTTGGTGCAGCCCCCTCTGAATACATAGGAATATCTATACTACGTGTATCTTTCATTAAACGAAATATATTTTTATCATCATAAATAACTTTGTAAGCTAATAGATCATACATAAAAGAATACTTTTTTGATAGCTCTGTTATATCCGCTTCGTCCTGCAGGGTAAGTGTAAAGTCCTGCTGATTTTGCTCTGCTAAAACCTTTTTGAGGGCACTGGTATTTTGAAGATAAAACACCAGCAACGAACAAATAAACATTGCACAGACAACGACTAATATAAGAAAATAGTGTTTATTTAATTTCATCCGTGTCCCAGCCCTTCTCACCATGTGAGCTCACTCACATCGCATGGATGGGCATTGTTAGTAACTTCTACTATTCTTCCGCTAGACATTTTAATTACCTTTGTGGCAATTTGAGCAATGCTGCTATTGTGTGTGACCATAATAATGGTAAATTTCAGTTGTTTTTGAAGCTTTTTTAAATAAGTTAAGATTTGTTTGCTTGTTTCTTCATCCAATGCCCCAGTCGGCTCATCGCAAAATAAAAAATCAGGTTTCTTTGCTAATGCACGTGCAATCGAAGCTCTTTGTTGCTGTCCCCCTGAAAGTTCATGAGGCAGACGCTGCTCTAATCCACCTAGCCCTACACCATCAATTATTTCACGAATATGTTGATTCCCTTTTAAATCAGCCCCCATTTTTATGTTAGCCTCTACATTTAAAAATGGCAGTAAATAATACGCTTGAAAAATAAAAGCCGTTTTATCCCGTCTAAACAATGTCAATTCTTTCTGTTGTAGCTTACCAATCTCATAATCATCATACAGAATGCTTCCCGAATCAGGTGACTCTAGCCCAGAAATCACATTAAGAAATGTAGATTTGCCAGAGCCAGACGGACCTAGAATGACTACAAACTCTCCATGTTCAACAGTCAAGGAAACTGAATTTAACGCATAAAGCAACTCATTGCCATCTTGATAACTTTTGATTAAATTTTCTACCTTCAACATAGCTCATCCTCCAAAAATTTATTAATTAATTAATCAATTAATAAATAAAATAATATTGTTAATTAATTAATTTGTCAATAAGGATCACCTTTTTTTTACAGTTGACTTTATATAAGCTTTTATATTAAAATATTTATTTGTGTAAAAGCACCGTGGTTCGAGAACCTCCCACGCAAAAAAACTAAGGAGAAATGAATATGAAGATAAAATTTTTAGCAGCAAGTGGTATTATTGCAGCCTTGTATATTGCTGTAACGATGCTTGTTGCACCATTTGGTTTCACAGAAGTACAATTCCGCGTATCTGAGATTTTTAATCATTTAGTGGCTTTTAATCCACGCTTTGCCGTAGGAATCATTATTGGTGTCTTTATTTCCAATCTTTTTTCACCACTTGGCGTTTACGATTTAGTGTTTGGTGTTGGTCATTCCTTGATTACTCTTGGGCTGTTTATTGTCATCTGTAAAGTTGTCAAAAATATTTGGGCACGTTTAATCATCAATACATTGTTATTCACATGCACCATGTTTATCATTGCCTTTGAGCTAAACCTCGCTTTAGAGCTACCATTTTTCTGGACTTGGCTCACTGTAGCAGCAGGCGAGTTTGTTGTGCTAGCCGTTGGGACACCGATTATGTATATTTTAAATAAACGCCTTCATTTTGAACATTTGATTTAACAGACGAGTCTTTTTAGATTCGTCTTTTTTTGGCTTGACACTATTCTGAATATACTCTACAATTCTTTCTATCTAAATGCGATGAAGAAGAATAGTAGCAGGCGTTGTTACTTACTAGAGAGCTGGTGGAGGGTGCAAACCAGTAGTACATACTTGTGAATGGACTTCGGAGCAGCCTTATCCAATGTAAGGCCGATTCTCTCCCCGTTATCGGAGTAAAAGTGCGCAAAACATTGCGAATTAAGGTGGCACCACGGTTACTCGTCCTTTGAATCAAGGATTGGAGTGGCTTTTTTTATGGAAAAATTAGAAAAGAGGAGTCGAGTGAAGATGAGTACAGTAGTAGAAAAACAAGGATATTTCGGTGAATTCGGTGGAAGCTTCGTACCAGAGGAGCTTCAAAATGTCTTAAATATTTTAGATGAGAATTTCCAAAAATTTAAAGATGATACAGAGTTTAAACAAGAATTAGATTATTATTTCCGTGAATATGTAGGTCGTCAATCCCCTCTTTATTTTGCAGAGAATTTAACAAAACAATTAGGGGGCGCAAAAATTTATTTAAAGCGTGAAGACCTCAACCATACAGGCTCGCATAAAATCAATAATGTTTTAGGGCAGATTTTATTAGCAAAGCGTATGGGTGCAAATCGTGTGATTGCTGAAACAGGGGCAGGTCAACATGGAGTAGCAACTGCTACAGCCTGTGCAATGTTTGGTATGGATTGTACGATTTATATGGGGCTAGAAGATACAAAACGTCAGGCACTAAACGTTTTCCGTATGGAGCTTCTTGGTGCAAAGGTTGTGGCTGTCGATAAAGGACAAGGACGCTTAAAGGATGCGGTGGATGAAGCATTTGCTGACTTAGTAGAAAACTATAAAACAACTTTCTATTTACTAGGCTCTGCGGTTGGTCCACATCCCTTCCCTTCAATGGTGAAGCATTTCCAATCCGTTATTAGCCGCGAAAGTCGTGAACAAATTTTAGAAAAAGAGGGCAAGCTACCAACAGCCGTGCTTGCCTGCATCGGTGGTGGTAGTAATGCGATTGGGGCATTTGCAGAGTATATTGCAGATGAGGAGGTTCGTCTGATCGGTATTGAGCCAGATAAAGCTGCGACATTAAATGAAGGAACACCAGGTACATTGCATGGCTTTAAATGTTTAGTGCTGCAAGATGCTGAAGGCAATCCACTGCCAACCTACTCAATTGCTGCTGGCTTAGATTATCCAGGTGCTGGACCTGAGCATAGCCATTTAAAAACAATTGGTCGTGCGGAGTATGTCACGGTTTCAAACGAGGAAGTACTAGAGGCATTTCAGGTGCTTTCCAAAGTGGAGGGTATCATTCCTGCCCTCGAAAGCTCGCATGCTGTGGCACATGCGCTTAAACTAGCCCCAACTCTTTCAGCTAAGGAGAGCATTATTATTAATATTTCAGGCCGTGGAGATAAGGATGTGGAGCAAGTTTTCCACATGTTAAATAAATAAGCATACAAAAGAGCGACTTCCCTAAATTAGGAAGTCGCTCTTTTAACTATACTAATGACTTAGGGTATATTTCTGCGACATTATCGCGAAGCTTGGCTTTTAGGAATTTCCCAACAGATGTCTTCGGAATCTCTTCTAAAAATACAACAGCATCTGGTACCCACCATTTTGCAAATTGGCTTTCTAAAAATGCCAAGAGCTCCTCTTCCGTTGTGGATTGCCCTTCTTTTAATACAACACATGCCAGCGGTCGCTCCTGCCATTTCGCATGAGGCATGGCGATCACTGCCGCTTCAAGGACAGCATCATGTGTCATTAAAGCATTTTCCAAATCTACAGAGGAAATCCATTCCCCACCAGACTTAATTAAATCCTTCGTACGGTCTGTTATTTTAATAAAGCCATCCTTCGTTCTTACTGCAATATCACCTGTATAGAGCCAGCCATCTCGATAAGCTTCGGCTGTGCGTTCATCCCGATAGTATTCATGTGAAATCCAAGGGCCGCGCAAACGCAATTCCCCCATCGTTTCACCATCCCAAGGCACCTCTCCTTGCTCATTGACAATACTAGATTCAATACCTGCCATTGTCATTCCCTGCATCGCCCTTGCTTCGATACGCTTGTCAATTGGCCAATCATCCATCCATGACATATAATTGGACAATGCTACAATTGGTGTAGTTTCTGTCATACCGTAAACAACAATATAGGGAATACCATATTTCTCCTCAAACGTGCGAATAAGTCGAGTTGGCGATGCTGAGCCCCCACAACATATCGCTCTTAATGAACTGATATCTCGTTCTTGTTTTTCTTGCTCCTGCAACACACCAATCCAAATGGTTGGCACACCAGCAGTTAATGTGACCTTTTCCTGTTCGATTAAATCTATGATTAATGTTGATGTAAAGTGTGGACCTGGCAGAACCTGCGTAGCGCCCACATTCACACTAGCAAATGGCAGCCCCCATGCATTGGCATGAAACATCGGTACAATCGGCATGACGACATCTCTTTCTGCAATGCCCATAGAATCAGACATGCTTAACATCATACTGTGTAATACTAAGCCCCGATGTGAGTAGACAACCCCCTTTGGATTGCCTGTAGTAGCACTTGTATAGCACATGCCAGCTGGCGCCTCTTCATCAATATCGTCTGGAAATTGAAACTCTTCATCTGCAGCAGCTAATAATTCCTCATAGGACAAGGCATTTGGCAATATTGTTTTTGGTAATACTTCATCATCTGTCATAATAATATAATGCTTTACAGTTTTTAGCTTTGGCGCAATGTTTTCAATAATAGGTAATAAATCTACATCTATCATTAAAATCTCATCTTCTGCATGATTAATAATGTACACTAAATGCTCTTCTGATAAACGAATATTGACCATGTGTAAAATAGCACCTGAACAAGGAACTGCAAAATAGGCTTCTAAGTGACGATGCTGATTCCAAGCAAAGGAGCCGACCTTCGTTCCCTTTGTCACACCAAGCTTTGCAAGAGCATCTGCTAAGCGACGTGTCCTTTTCGCCCACTGCCCATATGTTAAACGGTGTATGTTGTGTGGACTTGTCCGTGAAATAATCGTCTTTCTTGCAAAATAACTCTCTGCTCGTTTAAAAAAGCTCGTTAAAACTAATGGCTCTTGCATCATAATTTATCAACCATCCCTTCATTTTGTGAATGCCCCTTTGTGAAATAATAATAGCTTCTAATAAACTGAATACTATTAATATTTCGAATATTATTATATTTTAATTTTATAATTTAATCTATATTTGCCAATAATTTTCTTCTTTATTTTTATTTTGCTCAACACTATCAGTCATAATTAATGGTAGAGTAAATGGCATTCATCTATTTTATTGACCTATAAAAAAAGGACTGTTGGAAAAGAAAAATCTTTTCCGACAGTCCTTATGTTTTTGTAAATATTATCCAAACACTTTCGATACAATAAATATTGCTTCTTTGTTATACCTCCATGCTCTATGAAATGGCCTTTTTATGCAGTTTAATTTTTAGCTTTTCTAACATATCTGCTGTCATTCTAGCTAAATCATACTCTGTTTTAAAGTTCCATTCTTTTTGAGCTGCTTCGATATTTAAAGAGTTTGGCCAGCTATCTGCAATGGCTTGACGCACTGGATCAACCTCATATCCCATTGTGAAATGTGGTAAATGCTTTTTAATTTCCGCCGCAAGTTGCGATGGTTCAAAGCTCATGGCCGTAATATTAAACGCATTGCGATGAACTAGCTTACTGCTATCTGCCTCCATCAAATCTACAATAGCCTGCAATGCATCTGGCATATACATCATATCCATATACGTGCCTTCTTGAATATAGGATGTATATTTACCTTGTTCAATTGCTTCATAGAAGATTTCTACTGCATAATCTGTTGTACCGCCGCCTGGAGGTGTTACATAGGAAATTAATCCAGGGAAACGCACACCGCGTGTATCTACACCAAAACGATTAAAATAGTAGTCACATAATAATTCACCTGCTACCTTATTAACGCCATACATCGTTGTTGGTCGTTGTAAAGTATCCTGCGGTGTATCTTTCTTTGGTGTAGATGGGCCAAATGCACCTATTGAGCTTGGTGTAAAAAATTGCATGTTTAGCTCACGTGAAACCTCTAAGGCATTCATTAATCCACCCATATTTAAGTTCCAAGCTAATAATGGATTGCGCTCAGCTGTAGCAGATAATAGTGCTGCTAGGTGCATCATTGTATCTGCGCCGAAGTCCTTTGCTAAATCATACATTCTTTGTCCATCTGTCACGTCCAATACTTCAAACGGTCCCTTTGTATACTCAAGCTTCCGAATATCTGTAGCAAGTACATTGTCCTCTCCATAAATACTACGAAGTTTTTCTATAAGTTCAGAACCAATTTGACCAAGTGCCCCAGTTACCATAATCTTTTTCATTTCTCAAAACCTCCACATATAAACAAATGTACTTTCAGAAAGTACAAAAAGATATTTATAAACATTGATTTAATAACACTTTCATTGAAAACAATTATAATGTGTTCGTTTTGAAAATACAACTATTATATTAATAATATCTATAAAAGGAACATATAATCCCTTACTATTTAGTATATGAGCACTTAAAAATTTTGTGCTACAAAAACAAAAAAATACACTTGTACATCTTAAAAATACAAATATGCATTTTTAGCAATAAAGTTTGCATGAAAAAAGAAATCTTCTTTGTAGCTCTTTACAAAGAAGATTTCTTTTCACATAAGGGTTTAGATGGAAAATCGTTTTACTGCTATTTGTAATACTTTTGAGACCTTGCGTAGTTCTTTAATATAATTATGGAATTGCTGCTGCGCTGTTAATTGGTCGGCTGTCAATGTAGCCACATGTTTTGTTGATAACGCATTTGTATTGGATAATGATGTTAGCATTAATGCATCCTCACTAACCGTTTTGGTATGATTAGCAATCTCTTGAACCGTATTAGACACTTCCATTATATCAGGCTTTATCGTATGTACTTTTTCTAAAATCTGCGCAAAGCTTGATGCTGTTTGTCCTGTTACGGCCACACCTTTTTCAGTGGCTGCTAACACGCCTTTCATCATTTGCACTGCATAATTTGAATCTACATGAATATTTTGTACGATGGTCGTAATCGTTTGTGTAGAATAGACGGTTTGCTCTGCTAGCTTACGCACTTCATCTGCTACGATAGCAAAACCTTTTCCATGCTCTCCCGCTCTAGCAGCCTCAATGGATGCATTTAATGCTAATAAATTTGTTTGCGCTGTGATTTTTTCAATGACTTCAACCATTTGGTCGATGGACGAGGCTCGCTCCACTAAATTAGATATAGCTGTATTAGATTTTTCAACTGCCCGTTTAATTGCCTGCATTTGTGTTAAATTCGCCTGTACAATATCCGTGCCACTTTCTGCATCTTGAGCTGTTTTATAGACAAAGCTTTCAACCACTTGAACTTTTTCTAAAATAATCTGTACATCATTTAAAACTTCCTCTAAAGAAGCTGTATTGGATGCTAATTTGGTAGTTGAAGCGGCTGTCGCCTCCGAGATCCCTTGAACATCCTTTGCTATCTTTACTGTTGCTGTAGAGGATTGCTCTGATGATTCCTGTAATCTTCCTGTCATTTTTTCTACTTCATAGGCACTATCTGTTACTGTATGGAGGAGACGTTTTACCTCTGTTACCATTTGATTGTAAGATAGCACTACCTCCCCCAATTCATCATGGGCAACATAGCTTGCGTTTGCCGTAAAATCGCCCTGCTCGGCTCGCTTTAACACTGACTTCAATTGACGGGTTGGTATATTCACTGCCTTTGTTGCAATTAAACCAATCATCATTACGAGCAGCACAACAGTTAAGCACACCCCACCTAATAGCCAATACCCAAATTGCACATCCTTTTGATATGTCTGCTGTTGTGTTGTTGCTCGTTGAACTAAATAATTTTGTGTTTCCTCTAATAATGAATGGACCTCTTGACTGATTGGTAAAAAAGCTTGCGTATAAAATGACGCTCGTTCATCCTTAGACAGTTGCTGATAGCCTTTCATCAAATTCTCTTGTTGTACCAGTAAAGATTTATACTTTTTAATCTGATGATTCATTTTTTTATCGATTTCTTGGCTTTCTAAATGCGCTAAAGGCTGCTCCATATTTTTTAAAATACCTGTCATTTCTCCATAAGCTCCCTGCGAATCGACCATCCAATCTAATTGACGCTGTGACTCTTCTAGTTCATTAAGCCCTCCGATTGGCACAAGACCCTGTGTGTAACTTTCACTTGCATGCCACGACATTTTCCTTAAATAATCAATACTGAATATCCCAATCAAAATATTCGACAACACACAAACAATCATAAGCATCAATAATTTGTCCTTTACCTTTATAAAACGAAACAAATTCATGATTTCTTGGCTCCTTCTCCAACTCTCAACACTAATCATAGTCCGAAGATATAAAGCCAGTGTTATATTTTTGTAAAGATTGCACAAAGAATTAAGAATTTATACCCAACGTCTCATTTCATATAGGTCATTTACTCCAAATAATAATTATCTCAAGCAATGCCATATTTTTTATTTTATTGGTATTCAGCTACTACTATTTGCAACCTTCCATACATTGCCCCCGTTTATACTATTAGTATATATAGGGGGTGTTACATTTGACGCAATTTAAAAGGTTGGATGGGAGTTTAATTGCGGCGCTTCTTTTCCTTGGCAGTATCAGTTGCCTTTTTGTCTATTCAAGCAGTACCAATTTTGAGCAATACGCAAGCTCTTTTATTATCAAGCAATTTATATTTTATGGCATTGGATTTGCCATGCTGTTTGGCATATCCTTACTCGATATTGAACAGTTAAAGAAGATTGGCTGGCCATTTTATGGATTGATGGTCGCGCTCACTGCTGGGCTAATTATTGCCCCTGAAAGTATAGCCCGGACGATTAATCAGGCTAAATCATGGTATCAAATACCGTTTTTAGGGTCATTCCAGCCATCAGAATTTTTAAAATTTGCTTTTTTAATTGTCGTTAGTAAGGTGATTATTGCCCATCAAGAGAAAAACACACGCCCCTCCTATCTAGCAGATCTATGGCTACTAGTAAAAATTGGATTCATTGTCCTGCCACCTACACTTCTTGTTTATAGACAGCCTGACACCGGAATGGTCATGCTCTATATGGCGATGATTTTACCGATGATTTTCTTCTCAGGTATTCAACGGAAGCTCCTTGCTATTTTTACGGCTGTTCCTGTAGTGATGATCAGTACAGTTGTTGTACTTTATGTACGATTTAATGAATTTTTTACGGAGAAAATTTTAGGAGCCTTATCTGGACATCAGGTTTCTCGTATTTATGGTTGGCTACAGCCTTATGAATATACAGATTCCTCATTCCAAGTACGGCAAGGCTTTTTAGCGATAGGGTCTGGAGAAATAGCTGGGAAGGGCTACTTAAATAACAATGTCTATGTCCCTGAAAAGCATACAGATTTTATTTTTTCAGCGATTGCAGAGGAATTTGGCTTTATTGGCGGCGCAATTGTTATTATTCTTTTATTTTTTGTAATCTATCGGATTGTGTTAATTACGGTCGAGGCAAGAGATCCATTTATGACGCTAATGGGAGCTGGTATTTCAAGTTTATTGGCCTTCCAAATTACGCAAAATATTGGTATGACGATCGGCCTTTTACCTGTGACAGGTGTAACATTACCATTTTTAAGCTATGGTGGAAGCTCACTGTTATCAAACTTTATGCTTATTGGCATCGTGATGATTATTCATCAATCTTATAAAGGCTATATGTTTAAGAATTTAGGAGATGACAAGTAAATGAACACAAGAATTCGATTACTGCTATTATTAGCAGGTGGTGGTTTGCTACTATTAATTCTTCGTCTTGCCTTTCTTATGCTGTAATACAAAAAGGTTTCTTAAGTGATGAACCTAAGAAACCTCGCCTTTTAACCAAACCCTACATTCTATTATTCAAAATCTAACTCTTTTTTAGGAAGAATAGGGCTAGACTCCTCTACTGGCTTCACTAATTTTTTCCGCTGTGTCACTAAATAGAAAAACATAACAACAGCAACAACAACACATGTAAATAAAATTTGCGAGCGCATGGAATCAATAAAGAACATTGCAATTAATAATGCAGTTGTAGCTAGTATTGTGAAATACGTTAAATAAGGGAACAACCACATTTTCACCTTTAACAGTTCAGGATTTTCCTTTTCAATTTTTCGTCGCATTTTTAATTGTGAAAAAGCAATAATTAAGTAAAGAATTAATGTAATCGCACTACAAGAGCTTAGTAAAAACATAAATACTTTATCTGGTGATACATAATTCATAATAACGGCAATATAGGAGAAAAATGTTGCTGCTAATATGGCATTCACAGGTGCACCATTTTTATTTAATTTCAAAAATGCTTTTGGTGCTTCCCCTTTCTCTGCTAGAGAAAAGACCATACGTGATGTTGCATAAAGCGCTGAGTTTAAGCATGATAACACAGCTGTTAAAACAACAAAATTCATAATTTGTGCCGCAGCAGGAATGCCAATATAATCTAATACCGCTACATAAGGGCTTGTTAAAATATCTGAAGAATGCCAAGGTAATAATGTTACAACAACAGCGATAGAACCTACATAGAAAATTAAAATACGCCAAGTAATAGAGTTTGTAGCCTTGGTAACAGCTGCTAAAGGCTCATCTGATTCACCAGCAGCAATCGCTACAATTTCTGTTCCCATAAAGGAAAAAATAACAATAACAACACCCATTAAAACAGCGCCAAAGCCATTTGGTAAAAATCCACCTTGTCCAACTAAATTCGTCATACCAACAGCACTAAAATTCGGGGCAATCCCCAAAATAATAAATGCGCCAAGACCTAAGAAGATGATAATACTTGCAACTTTAATAAGAGAGAACCAATACTCAAATTCACCAAAAGCTTTTACAGAAAGAACATTTGTTAACGTCAATGCCACTGTCAATATCATGCTTAATAGCCATAAAGGAACACCGTCATACCAATATTGAATAATGGCTGCCGCTGCGGTTGCCTCTAATGCAATGGCAACAACCCAGAAAAACCAATACAACCAGCCGATCATAAAGCCTGCCCATGGACCAATAGCTTCATGTGCATAATGGGCAAACGATCCACTTGTCGGATTAACAGCCGCCATCTCACCTAGCATACGCATTACTAAAATAACAATAAATCCTGCAAAGACATACGATAAAATTGCGCCTGGACCAGCCAAGTTAATAACTGAGCCACTTCCCATAAATAGCCCAGCACCGATAACCCCGGCAATGGCAATCATTGTCATATGCCGTTTCTTTAATCCTCTTTTTAAATGCGTTTGTTGCTCCATACTTTCACCTCTTCTTCAAGATTGTGTAATCGCTTACATAAAATCTTACATGTTCTTATATGGTTACGTAATAGACAAAATATAAAATGTTAGACACTTGTTTCACACAAAATGTAAAATAGCATATTTTCGCTTATACAAGTAAAAACAACACATTAAACATAAATATTATTCATTATCTTGTCGAATCCAAAAGAAAAACTACGCAGAAAAATGACATTTTCTGCGTAGTTCTATTTTAATATATTAAGAATTGTTGCTTGGGAACGCAAATGTTGATCCCGTATTTTCAGCAGGTGATAACCAGCGCTCTGAAATCGTCTTTGTTTTTGTAAAGAAACGCGCTTGGTCTGGACCAAACATATGCCCTTCACCGAAACGCGAGCCTTTAAAGCCAGCAAAATTATAGTAGCCAACTGGAATTGGGATTGGGACATTGACACCCACCATCCCTACGTCAATTTCTGTTGTAAACTTACGAGATGCAAGACCGTCATTTGTAAAGATTGTTACACCGTTCGCTAATTCATGACTGTTGATTAAGGTAATAGCTTCTTCTAATGAATTGACACGTACAACATTACGCACAGGGCCGAAAACTTCCTGCTCATAAATTTCCATCCCTGGCTTCACATGGTCTAGCAATGTTGGTGCAAGGAAGAAGCCGTTTGATTTTTTCGTAATCTCCGCTTCACGACCGTCACAGACAACAACAGCCCCTTCTTGCTCACCACGATTAATGGCAGCCAGCACTTGCTCCTTTGATTGCTGTGAAATTACAGGACCAAAGTCTGTTTCAGGATTTGTATACACACCTACTTTTAAAGCATCAATTTTTTGCTTTAAAATTGCTACGATGCGCTCTGCTGTATCTTCGCCAACAGCAATTAGCGTAGAAATCGCCATACAGCGCTGTGATGCTGCCCCATATGCCGCACCAATAAAGGCACTTGCTACTTGTTCTAAGTCAGCATCTGGCATTACGACCATATTATTTTTACCACCACCAAGCGCTGTGACACGCTTGCCGTATTTCGCTCCTGTTTCATAAATATATTTTGCTACAGGTGTAGAGCCTACAAAGGAAATTGCTTGAACAGCAGGGTTCTCTAACAGCTCATTAACCGCATCCTTATCGCCATTCACAACCGTCCAAATACCATCTGGTAAGCCTGCTTGCTTCCAAAGCTCACTGACAAATAGAGCTGTCATCGGTACCTTTTCTGATGCTTTTAAAATGACTGCATTGCCGACTGCAACAGCCATACTTGTTTGTGCAAGAGGCACCATAATCGGGAAGTTAAATGGTGAAATAGCTGCCACAACGCCTAGTGGATATTTTGCGGAATAAGCATTAATGCCACCACCAACATTAACAGAGTATTCACCCTTCACTAAATGCGGAGCGCCAATAGCAAGATCCACTGATTCCAAACCACGTGTAACCTCTCCCTTTGCATCCTCTACTGTTTTACCGCTCTCTGTGCAAATAATATCAATTAATTTCTCTTTGTTTTCCTCAAGTAAGTTTCGGAATTGTAGGACGATTTGCGCTCGTCTTGCTACTGATAAATCACGCCAAGCAGGAAAAGCTGCCTGTGCTGTCGCAATGGCATGTTGAGTTTCCTCTTTTGTTGCTAAAGGTACTTTCGCAATCACTTCACCTGTTGATGGATTATAAACATCTCCAAAGCGACCACTTGTACCCGCTACTGCCTTACCGTTAATAAAATGTGTCAATTCTTTCACTGAAACTAATTTTGTCATTGTGGAACTCCTCCTAAACTGTTACAAGTGTTTGTAATGGGTTATAAGGCAAGTTATGCGCAATGGCTACTTGCTCATAAACAATTTGACCTTGATAGACATTCAAGCCTAGCGCCAATGGCTTATTCTGTGCAATAGCCACCTCAACGCCTACATTGGCAAGCAATAATGCATATGGAATTGTATTATTAGTTAAGGCAATTGTAGATGTGCGTGGAACAGCTCCAGGCATATTACCAACTGCGTAATGAACAACACCATGCTTCACATAAATCGGGTCTTCATGGGTTGTCACACGATCTGAGGATTCAAAAATACCACCTTGATCAATCGCCACATCCACCAATACTGAACCTGACTGCATTGCCTGAACCATTGCCTCTGTTACTAGCTTCGGTGCTTTTGCTCCTGGGATTAATACCGCCCCAACCACTAAATCTGCCTCTGCTACTGCTTTCGCAATGTTAAATGGATTTGAAATCAATGTTTGAATACTGCGACCAAACTGTGCTTCGAGCTGGCGAAGGCGAACAGGATTAATATCTAAAATGGTTACTTGTGCTCCCATACCAATAGCAATTTGTGCTGCATTTTCCCCAGCCATACCACCACCAATAATCGCGACTTTCCCACGTTCAACGCCGGAAACACCACCCAATAAAATACCTTTACCGCCATTAATTTTTTCTAAATACTGTGCACCAATCTGTGTAGCCATACGCCCTGCCACCTCACTCATCGGTGATAGCAGCGGTAATGAACGATCTGGTAATTGTACTGTTTCATAGGCAATTGCTGTAACGTTTTTTTCAATTAGCGCCTTTGTTAATACTTCGTCTGCTGCTAAATGCAAATAAGTGAATAGAATAAGACCGTCACGGAAAAATTGGTATTCTGATACAATTGGCTCTTTTACCTTTAATACCATATCAACATCCCATGCCTCACGTGCAGTAGAAACAATGGTAGCACCTGCTTCTGTATATAACTCATCCGTAAAGCTAGAGCCAGCTCCTGCATTTGTTTCAATGATCACTTCATGTCCAGCCGTTACAAGTGATACCACCCCTGCTGGAGTAATTGCGACACGATTTTCTAATACTTTAATCTCTTTTGGAATACCAATACGCATGTTCTTTCCTCCTATTGATGCTGTGCAAAAGCATTTGCCAGTGCTTCGACAATCGTATTTTTCTCTTCAATTGTTAACGTAAGTGGTGGTGATAGTGTTAGTACATTATTAAAGCCCGCTGTCGTTGTACCGTTTTTACCAATAATGACACCTTGTTTTTTACAGGCTGCAATAATTGCATTTGTATAAGATAGATCAACAGGTTTTTTTGTCTGTTTATCTTCAACAAGCTCGATCCCTACTAATAAACCTTTACCACGAATATTACCCACATGTGGATGATTCGCTAATCGCTCTGTTAACTCCTCGAATAAAATAGCGCCCATTTCCTCAGAGCGAGTAAATAATTGCTCACGTTCCATAATTTCAATATTTTTCAGGGCAACAGCACACGCAGCAGGAGAGCCTCCAAATGTATTGACATGGCGTAAAAACTCATAATCACCCGCTGCCATAAATGCTTCATAAATTTCACGCTTCACGGCTGTTGCTGATAATGGCATATAGGCACTTGTTAAGCCCTTTGCCATTGTAATAATATCAGGCTGCACACCATAGTTTTGGAAACCAAATGCCTTACCTGTACGACCCAAACCACAAATTACTTCATCTACAATCATCAGTGCACCATGCTTATCACAAACCTCACGAATCCCTTTTAAATATTGATCATTTGGTACAAGCACGCCACCACCTGTAATAATTGGCTCCATAATCATTGCTGCAATCGTTTCAGATAGCTCCCATGTCATGGTACGATCTACTTCTTGAACAGAAGGCAAATCAATTGGATTTTCCGCTTCCTCCGGAGAACGATACATATCAGGCGGTGTCACATGTAAGAAGCCAGATGCTAATCCTTCATACTTGAATTTACGCTGTGCCTGCCCTGTTGCTGCAAGTGAGGCACTCGTATTACCATGATAAGCACGGTAGCGTGAAATGATTTTTGTGCGCTCATGCTGTCCAGTTTGTTTATGGTATTGACGCGCAATTTTAAAGGCTACCTCATTGGCCTCCGAGCCGCTATTTGAATAGAAAATAACATAGTCGCCACCAAGCAACTCACTAATTTTTTCACTCAATAAAATGGCTGAAGTATGACTATAGGAAAGCGGTGTATAGCAGTTTTGTACAAGCTGATTGTACGCTGCCTTTGCAATTTCCTCGCGGCCGTAGCCAACATTGACACACCATAAGCCTGCCATCGCATCTAAATAACGGTTGCCATCAATATCTGTTACCCAAACCCCTTCTGATTTTTCGATAATCATTGTATTTTGGGGATTATATGGACTCATTGCATGCCAAACAAATTGTTCATCCTTTGTACGCCAATCGAAATCCGTTGCATTTTTCATATTCATCGTACCTCCCTGTATGAGTTGGTACATTTAGTATGCATGAAAGTGGAAGGGCTTTCATTAGTCAAAGTGTAAGATCATTTAGATCAAACATATAACAAAATGGCAAGTCTATAAAAAAGGCGTTTCAAATAACATTTGAAACACCCTTTTCCTACTATACTATTCATCAATAAGGCGCAACATAAGCTCTATCGCTAAGCGCTGATCCCCCTTCATAAAATCTTTCCCAATCATCGATTCAATTTTCTCCAAACGATGGTATAGTGTTTGTCGTACAATAAATAATTCCTGCGCTGTTTCCTTTTTTAAACCATTCATTTCTAAATATTTCGTTAATGTGCGTACTAGTTGACCATTAAATTGCTGGTCATATTCAAATAAGGGGGACAAATATTGTCTTGCAACATCTAAAAAGACCTTATCCTTCCGCAATTGTAAAAGCATATGCTGTAATGGCAGGTCATCAAAAAAATAAGAGAGGCTTTTATTATGCTTACGAATAAAAATCGTGTTTTTAGCCGTTTCATAGCTTCTAAATACATCTTGTAAACTGTTGACATAATGACCAAAGCCTAAAATATTTGGCATATCCTCTTGACTTTTCTCATTCATTTCCCGTACTACCGCTTCAAGCCTTTGCTTATAATCATTTTTTCCCCACATATCCGCTATTATAAAAATTAACTCTCGATTTTCTTCAACTGTACAAGAAAAAAATCCATATTTCTCTAAAATATTATGTATAAACAATTTATGGTACGTTAGATTTTGATTTTTATTGAACCTTGTAATACGCTGTATCATCACAATCCATGAACACTTGATGGTTTTTGGCGCATAGTCCTCCAAAAATAATTGGATATCCTGCACTGTTAGCTCATTATGCAGCCATTGTGTCAAAATCAGTCGATTTTCATTGCCTTGTTTTTCATCAATATATAAATCTCTTAATAAATAATTCGCCAAAGCTACACTTGTACGATCTAAAATTAACGTATCTAGCTCCGTTAAAATACGATTGACAGAATAGATATAAATGGTGCCATATTTTTGCTGTAATAAATAAATATCCTTTGATAGAAAATGCTCTGTGTCATTAGGAGCTGTCTGCCTTAAATGATGAAATAGTGCTTGTTGTGTATTAGGAATATATAGAATGTCTTCTCCCTTTAATTCAAAAGCAATCGATACGTTTAAATACTTATGCATCCTCATTAGTAATTGCTCATAATTTGTCGCATATAATGCCAGCTTATGTAAATCCTGCGCATAGGACTCTAAATGCTGAAGTAGCTCATATTGCTGATTAATCAGTAGCTTATGGAGATCTTGTGTAATTTCCACGAACGGTACAACATTTGTAAAAGTAACAATAGGAAAGGCTAACGCATTCGCACACTGTATAACGCTATCTGGAATACGCTCAATATGCTTCCCTAATTCCACACAAAGACCTGCTGCCTCCAATTGAGAAAGTTTTTTTATAAAATCAATAAAAACCTCTTCACCTCGTGCAATCGGAATACCTGTCGTTAAAATTAACTCTCCTCCCTTTACAAATGGTTCAATATCTAAAGATTCTAATATATGCACCCATTTTACATAACGTTGAAGGCTCCCATGCCCTGCGACGACCTTCGCCTGTTCAAAATGCTTTCTCGTCATTACTGATTCAATTGTTAATAAAAATTCAGTCATAGGATTGTTAGTATTCCTTTCTATCGTCTATTTTCAAATGAAGAAAGGCTATCTGCTACCTTAGCTAAATAGCCTTCCATCAATTATTTTTGAAGAATACCATCATAGAGTGTTGGTCTACGGTCATCATATACTGGAATTCTGCCACGTACCTCATCAACAATGGAAAAGTCTACATCAATGACAGCTATTTCCTCATCCTCTGCGCCTGTCCATAGCACCTCGCCCCATGGCTGAATAATCATTGATTGTCCATTAAAGTTTTCTACCTTTTTCGAAATACGATTCACTGCAATAACAAAGCATTGATTTTCAATGGCACGTGCTTGCAGCAATGTTTTCCAATGGTCAATTCGAGGCGTTGGCCATTGTGCAGGCACAAATAACACCTTTGCCCCCTGCAATGCATGTGCACGTAGCCATTCAGGGAAACGGATATCGTAGCAAATCACACCAGCAGCCTCAAGATCGTCAAGGGCAAAGCGATTCATCTCATCTCCCGCTTCTAAATAAAGATGCTCATCCATTAAACGGAAAAGATGTGCCTTGCTATATTCACCAACTAGTTCACCATTTTTATTAAATGTATACATCGTATTATAAAATTTATCGCCTTTTTGTGTGGATACTGAGCCACCAACAATATGTACGCCAAGCTCCTTCGATAAATTTGTCAAAAATGTCTTTGTCCGCTCTCCATTCACATCCGCTAACTCAGGTAGCTTCTCCAATGCATAGCCTGTATTCCACATTTCTGGCAGTACAACAATCTCTGCTCCCTGCTGCACGACTTCACGAATTTTTTCCTCAGCGCGCGCAAAATTCTCCTCTACTTTGCCAAAGCCAACATTTAATTGAATACAACCAATTTTCATGTCCATTCCTCCTCTA
This sequence comes from Lysinibacillus macroides, assembly GCF_001281525.1. Taxonomy (GTDB): domain Bacteria; phylum Bacillota; class Bacilli; order Bacillales_A; family Planococcaceae; genus Lysinibacillus; species Lysinibacillus macroides. Next base: position 171,599 of record NZ_LGCI01000002.1, read on the forward strand.
AATAGCTAACTAAATTTTCATAGTTTTCATTATACTATATGTACTTATCTTCCAAGTAACCTATCTATAACTAATCATAATAAAGACTAGACAATTCACTAAAAAAATAATAGTATTGGCAACATATTCTTTAACAATAATTATTATATTCTGAAAAAGGTGAACCTATATGGAATTTTCTAAAAAGCTTCAACAACTACCTACGCAATTTTTTGCGGCACTTGCACAAAAAGTAAATACTGCGCTTGAACAAGGACGCGATGTTATTAATCTTGGACAAGGGAATCCTGACCAACCAACGCCTCCTCATATTATTCAAGCATTACAGGAGGCGGCTGAAAATCCTCAACACCATAAATATTCGCCATTTCGCGGTATTGCTGAATTACGCCAAGCTGCGGCTGATTTTTATCAGCGTGAATATCAGGTGGATATTGACCCAGACACTGAAGTAGCCATCCTCGGTGGCACAAAAATCGGACTTGTGGAGCTTCCTTTAGCAGTATTAAATCCCGGTGATACCATGCTTTTACCAGACCCAGGTTATCCAGATTACTTATCTGGCGCGGTATTAGCTGATGTAAATTTTGAAGTGATGCCACTTTTTGCCGAAAATAATTTCTTGCCAGATTATCATGCCCTATCTGAGGAGGTAAAGGAAAAGGCAAAATTACTTTACCTAAATTACCCAAACAATCCTACAGGCGGTACGGCAACGCTTGAATTTTTTGAGGAAACGGTACGCTTTGCCAAAGAGCATAATATCATCGTGTCACATGATTTTGCTTATGGTGCGATTGGCTTCGATGGCAACAAGCCTGTTAGCTTCTTACAGACAGAAGGCGCAAAAGATGTCGGCATCGAAATGTATACATTATCCAAAACTTATAATATGGCAGGCTGGCGGATAGGCTTTGCAGTCGGTAATGCTGATATAATCGCTGCCATTAATCTTATTCAAGACCATCTATTTTGTAGCCAATTCCCAGCTGTCCAGCAGGCTGCTGCGGTAGCACTGACGGCCTCTCAAGCATGTGCGGATGAACTAAGAGCTACTTATGAGCGTCGTCGAAATGTGCTGATTGAAGAAGCTCATCGCATTGGCTGGCAGGTAACCGCACCAAAAGGCTCTTTCTTTGCATGGCTGCCTGTACCAGTAGGCTATACAAGTGAGCAATTTGCTGATTTATTACTGGACAAGGCAGATATTGCAGTTGCAGCAGGCAATGGCTTTGGCCAATACGGCGAAGGCTATGTGCGCGTTGGCTTACTCGTTAGTGAGGAACGCTTACGTGAAGCTATGGCTAGAATTGAACAACTGCAATTATTTTAGTTCCTCCTAAAGTGTCCTGTTGCTTTCACTAGCTACAGGGCATTTATTTGTCAATTTTTCGGGGCTGCATTAGCCCTTGCTCTAATGGATAAAATTGAACATGCCCTGTTTCCTCGTCAAATTTTCGAATATGCTGAATGCCTTGTACCTCTGCTAGCACTATATCAGCCGTAATCACGATATTTCCACCTTTCATAAAATGACCACCTGATACATTGCCCCATTGATCGCTCATTGAACCATGAAAATGTGTTTCATATGCCCCATCACGTTTACAAATGACACCTGTACCTTGAATAAATTCAAGCGGCCCTTCTTTTTCAATAACATCACTAAAGCGCACTTTAATGCTGGAGGTTTCATCAGGCACTAAATAGACAAAGCTACTTTTTTGAAAGCTTCCAATACAGCTAACAATTGTTGCTGCTTCGATATTATTCTCAGCACAAAGCGCCTCAATTCCCTCAATGATATCTGTTCCCCTTAAAAGACGGGCACTGATAACTTTTCCAAATGAACCCGTTCCATATTGAATGCGTACTGACATGGCTCTCCCTCTTTCTTTTGCATAAGGTTAAAAATATTTAAAATATTTATTGACTTACTATACCCTATAATTTATATTAGTTCTATCGGAATTATAAAAATATTATAAATCTCTTATCAAGAGTAGCTGAGGGACTGGCCCAATGAAGCTCGGCAACCTCCTTTTCGGAAGGTGCTAAATCCTGCAAACAGATGATGTTTGATAGATAAGAGAGGACATTTTTCATGAGCCTCTCTTAATTTGTAAGAGAGTTTTTTTATTTTCCAAAGCCGATAAAACATTTTTGGAGGTAGTTTTTCATGAAAAATAAATTTTTACTAGGTTTAGCAAGTCTTACACTAGCAGCAGCATTAGCAGGCTGTGGTTCAAAAGAGGAAAGTAAGGAACAGGGCAAGGCAATTGATGAAAATAAAATTGTTGTAGGTGTTACTTCTGGTCCACATGAGCAAATTGCAGAGGTAGCTGCTAAGGTAGCGAAGGAAAATGGGCTAGAGGTTGAACTTAAATCATTTTCTGATTATGTTTTACCAAATACAGCCCTAGCTGAAGGTGACCTTGATGCAAACAGCTATCAGCATGAGCCTTTCCTTGATACATTTAATAAAGATCATGATACAGATTTAGTACCAGTTGGTAAAACGATTTTAAATCCAATGGGTGTTTATTCTGAAAAATATCAATCATTTGATGAAATTCCAGATGGAGCTACATTTGGCCTACCAAATGATCCAACAAATGGTGCGCGTGCCCTTTTTGTACTGCAAGAAGCAGGTTATATTAAATTAAAAGATGGCGCAGACTTAACAGCCTCTATTCGTGATGTAGAGGAAAATACAAAGAATTTAAAATTTATCGAATTAGAGGCAGCACAAATTCCTAAGCAGCTTAGTGAAGTAGATGTAGCAGCGATTAATACAAACTTCGCACTAGAAGCCGGCATTAATCCTAAAGAAGACTCTATTCTATTAGAATCTACTGACTCACCATACGTGAATTACATTGTAGTACGTGCCGAAAATGAAAATGACCCAACAATTAAAAAGTTTGTTGAGGCTTATCAATCTGATGAAGTACGTGCATTTATTGAAGAAGAATTCCAAGGTTCTGTAATCCCAAGCTGGTAATTTATTCAGGATGCTTCTATAAATCTAAGAATCTGCTGAGACTTCTCATTTGAAGACGGGCAGATTCTTACTTTTTAGAAGTTGACAAAGGAGCAATCATCATATGATTCAATTACAAAATATTTCAAAAGAATATAAATCAAAAAAAGGTGTTGTGAAAGCCGTTGATGGCATCAATCTTTCTGTAAAAAGGGGACAAATTCATGGTGTTATTGGCTATAGTGGTGCTGGTAAAAGTACACTTATTCGCTGTGTCAATTTACTAGAGCGCCCTACGGCAGGAAGAGTGCTAATTGACAATGTAGATATCACTACCCTTCCCCTTCATGAATTACGACAAACTCGCCAAAAAATCGGGATGATTTTTCAGCATTTTAATCTATTAAAAACAGCAACTGTTTATAATAATATTGCCGTTCCCTTAAAGCTGCTTGGCTATAATGATGCGGAAGTTAAAAGTCGTGTCGCGAAATATGCGGAAATCGTTGGTTTAACAGAGAAATTAGATAGTTACCCTAATCAGCTTTCAGGTGGTCAAAAGCAGCGTGTAGCGATTGCACGTGCCTTAGCGCAGGAGCCAGAAATTTTATTAAGCGATGAAGCGACAAGTGCGCTTGATCCTGAAACAACAGAGGCAATACTTGCGCTCTTATTAAAAATAAATCGAGAATTAGGTATTACTATTTTACTCATTACCCATGAAATGAATGTGATTCAAAAAATTTGTGATGAGGTTTCTGTCTTAGAATCAGGCAAGGTTGTGGAATTTGGTACAGCTATTGAGCTTTTTGCAAAGCCTCAGCATCCAACCACAAGAAAATTTTTAAACACTATTTCACAGCGTAACTTATCGCCTTCTCTTATTGAACAATTGAATGTTTCTGGGAGCGTGATTCGTTTAACATTCCTTGGTGAGAGTACGGGGAAGCCTTTATTAGCCGAAGTTAGCAAAATCTATGATGTGCAGCCAAATATTTTAACAGCCAATATTATTGAATTAAAAAATGGTATTGTTGGTAATATCGTGGTGCATTTACACGGAGAGTCCCAGCTTGTGCAAAAAGCGCTAACATATTTTACGGAAAATGGCGTTGCTGTCGAAGAATTAGGAGGTGCGTCTAATGAATAATATTCAAAGCTTTTTTACGGATTGGTCAGATGTCATTATAAAAGCTATTATCGAAACATTCCAAATGGTTGGAATTTCCTTGTTCTTTTCTATTTTAATTGGTATTCCACTAGGGCTTTTAATTGTTTTAACACGACCTGGACAATCCTTTGAAAATAAATTTCTCTATCAATTTTTCAACCTATTAATTAACATTGTACGTTCTGTACCTTTTATTATCTTGTTATTCTTTATCCTACCTTTTACAAAGCTAATCGTTGGTACAACAATTGGTGTCAAAGGCGTTATTGTACCTCTCGTTGTTTATACAGCCCCTTATATTGCACGCCTTATGGAGTCAGCATTATTAGAAGTTGATCCAGGAGTTGTAGAGGCTTATACCGCAATGGGCATTAAACGCCGGCAAATCATTTGGCATGTGCTATTACGCGAAGCACGTCCATCTATTATTTTAGGCTTAACAATCGCCACAATTGGACTAATTGGTGCAACAGCGATGGCTGGTATGGTCGGCGCTGGCGGCTTGGGTGACCTTGCCTATCGTTACGGACATCTACGTTATGAGGTTGATGTCATGTATGCAACCGTATTTATTTTAATTATCCTTGTGCAAAGCATTCAATCCATTGGCAACCGCTTTGCTGCAAAATTAAAGAAAGACTAGGAGGACCATCATGACTAAGGAAATTTATATAGAAAAAAGTGGTTATATCGCAACATTGGTATTAAACCGTCCTGACAAACGAAATTCTTTATCGAGAGCGATGTTTCAGGAGATCTTAGACCAGCTTGAACAATTACAGAAAGACGGTACAATCAAGCTATTAATTGTTCGTGGCGTCAATGAGGTTGCCTTCTCAGCGGGGGCAGATATTAGCGAGTTTTTAGATATTCGCTACGCGGCAGACAATGCCAAAGCCTATAATAATTTAGCCTTAAAAGCCATTGACGCTCTTTATAAATTCCCACATCCTACGATTGCCATGATTCAGGGCTTAGCCATTGGTGGTGGCTTGGAACTAGCAAATGCCTGCGACTTTAGAATTGCTACACCAAAAAGTAAGCTTGGCATTACTGCTGCCAATATCGGCATTGTTTATAATCTGGAAAGCACAAAACGCCTTATCAATATTGTTGGTGTCGCTAAGGCAAAGGAAATTTTATATACAGCCAACCTTTTTACAGCACAGGAAGGACAAGATATTGGCTTAATTACAGCTGTGCATGAGCCAGAGGAAATTGAACGTGCTACACTGCAATTTGCTGAACATTTATTAAGTAAATCCTCTGTTGCCAATGCGGGCATTAAAAAAATTATTCAAGCCATTGTTGATGGTGAAAATGAAGAAAATGATGAGCTTGCACAAATCGTGCTGGATTCATTTAGCTCTGCTGATTATAACGAGGGCATTCAAGCCTTTTTAAATAAAAGAAAACCTATTTTCAATAAATAAGTGAGGTCGTAATAATGACAAATACTGCTCAGGGTGATTTACTGTTAAAAAATATTAATGCACAAGCCCCCTTCCCTATAAGCTTCGCTGATTTAGAGCAAGCAGCAGCGGAAAAATTAGCTGCTGGTCCTTTTGGCTATATACGCTCAGGGGCTGGTGGTGAACAAACATTGCGCAATAATCGGGCAGCCTTTGAACGCTATTCAATTGTTCCACGCTTTTTAAATGATGTGTCAACTATTGATACCTCTATTGAGCTTTTTGGGAAAACCTACCCAACTCCATTGCTTTTTGCCCCTGTTGGTATGAATGGTATGGCTCATGATAAAGGAGAGCTTGCCGTTGTAGAAGCTGCTCATCATTTACGCATTCCTTATATTCAAAGCACTGTTTCCACTTATTCACTGGAGGAGGTTGCTCACGCTGCTCCTGATGCAACAAAATGGTTTCAATTATATTGGTCTACAAATGAAGATATTGCCTACAGTATGGCAGCACGAGCAGAGGCGGCTGGCTTTGAGGCTATCGTGTTAACTGTGGATACAGTCATGCTTGGCTGGCGTGAAGAAGATGTACGCAATCAATTTTCACCGCTCAAGCTAGGCTATGCAAAAGGCAATTATATCAATGACCCTGTTTTTATGGCAACCTTACCTGATCATTCATTTGAATCATATGTCCAAGGGGTTTTGCAAAATATTTTCCATCCAACACTTAGCTGGGAAAATATTCGTGAATTAAAACGACGAACAAATCTTCCTATTTTATTGAAGGGCATTTTACATCCTGAAGATGCTAAGCTAGCCATTGCTAATGGCATTGACGGTATCATCGTATCAAATCATGGCGGTCGTCAATTAGATGGAGTTGTTGGCTCACTTGATGCACTACCAGCCATTGTAGAAGCTGTAAATGGGCAAGTACCTATTATTTTAGATAGTGGTGTATATCGCGGCATGGATGCATTGAAAGCACTTGCGTTAGGGGCAGATGCTGTTACCATTGGTCGCCCATTTGTTTATGGACTAGCACTTGCTGGACAAGAAGGCGTCGAAAAAGTGATGACAAATCTTTATGATGAATTAAAGGTATCCATTGCGTTAGCAGGCGCTACCTCTGTTAAAGCATTACGTAACATCACATTAGTTAAAAATGATAGGACTGACGTTAAATGACACAGGCACTTCAAGGATTAAAGGTTGTTGATTTATCGCAAGTATTGGCGGGCCCTTACTGCACAATGGTATTAGCAGATATGGGTGCAGAGGTGATCAAAATTGAAAAGTATCCATATGGGGATGATACCCGTACAATGGGACCCTTTATTAATGAAGAAAGTCATATGTATATGATGGTCAATCGTAATAAAAAAGGCGTTTGTTTAAATTTAAAAACACCTGAGGGACTAGCATTATTTAAGGAATTAATTCAATCCGTAGATGTGCTTGTGGAAAACTATCGTCCAGGTGTCACAAAAAAACTAGGCATTGATTATGACACATTAAAAGCTATCAACCCTGGTCTTATTTATTGCTCAATTTCAGGCTATGGTCAAACAGGTCCTTATAGCCAAAAAGGTGGCTACGATATTATGGCGCAGGGACTAAGCGGCTTAATGCATATGACGGGTGAAGCGGATGGTCGCCCTGTAAAGGTTGGATTTGCTGTCAATGATATTGCTGCTGCTCAAACAGCAGTGCAATCCATTTTAATGGCCTATATTTATAAGCTTCGTAGTGGCGAGGGACAATATATTGATGTTTCTTTAGTAGAATCAGGGTTAGCGTGGACTGTGTGGGAGGCTGCTGCTTACTTTGGTCAAGGGGAGCTACCTGAGCGGACAGGCACTGCACATCGGGTGTCTGCACCTTATCAGGGCTTTAAAACACAGGATGATTATATTTTAATAGGAGCTGGCAATCAAAAGCTTTGGGAGATTTTTGCAACAAAGGTGGTCAATCGACCTGATTGGCTAACTAACCCACATTTTGCCACAAACTACCTACGTGCGCAAAATGTCAAAATACTGGAGGAAGAAATTGAAAGTGAATTGGTTCAGCACAAGGCTTCCTACTGGCTAGAGCTTTTAGATAAACATGGTGTACCATCAAGCCCTATTTATGCCTATGATCAAACCTTAAATGATCCCCATATTTTAGAACGTGGCATGATCTTATCCTATGAACACCCAACTGCTGGTCCAATGCGCACACTAGGCTTTCCTGCGAAATTTTCTCAGACACCAGGACAACTAACAAGTGCAGCACCTACTTTAGGACAGCATAATAAGGAAATCTTACAGGCATTAAATATTTCTGAGGAAAAAATTGCGAAGCTCAAAGCAGCAAGCATTATTAAGTAATTGATTACGCATAAGCAAATTTAGAGTAAAGCGGCTTTCCTTATCCATGAGGGAAGCCTTTTGCTTACTTTGGAATCGCTTCCTCGGCAGCTATCTGTCACTTTACTCGCTCTATCCGTCACTCTTCGCATTCTATTCTGCAAACACACTCCATACTTAATATAAAAAGCTTCCCCATCTCTGAGGAAGCTTGCTCTTATTGAATTACACCTAGTTCACGACCAACTTTTTCGTAAATCGCTAGTGCATCGTCTAGCATTTCTTTTGTATGCGCGGCTGTTGGCATATTACGCACGCGCCCTGTTCCCTTTGGCACTGTTGGGAAAACAATGGATTTTGCATAAACGCCCTCTTCGAATAAGCGTTTTGAAAACTCCTGTGTCAGCTTTTCATCCCCAATAATACATGGTGTAATTGGTGTTTCAGACTCTCCAATATTAAAGCCTAGCTTCTTAAGCCCCGCCTTTAAATAATCGCCATTGTCCCACAGCTTATCATGTAGCTCTGTAGAATCAATCAGCATTTGAACAGCTGCTGTAATTGCCGCTACATCACCTGGCGGTAGTGCTGTTGAGAATAAAAATGGACGTGAGCGCACCTTTAACCAATCAATTAAGTTTTTCTTCCCTGCTACATAGCCCCCAACAACACCAATTGCTTTTGACAATGTACCAATTTGGAAGTCGATTTCTTTTTCAAGTCCAAAATGCTTTACAGTTCCTTTACCTTTACCCGTTACACCTGAACCGTGTGCATCATCAACATACGTAATTAAATCAAACTCTTTGGCAATTTCCACAATCTCAGGTAATTTAGCAATATCACCATCCATCGAGAACACACCATCTGTAATAACCATAATTTTATTATATAAGCCTGATTCCTTTGCTGCTTTTGCCTTAGCACGTAAATCCTCCATATCAGAGTGATTATATGCAATAATTTTTGCCTTCGATAAACGACAGCCATCAATAATTGAGGCATGGTTTAATTGATCTGAAAGAATCGCATCGTTTTTATCCATTACAGCAGAAATAGCTGCCATATTACAATTAAAGCCTGATTGATAGGAGATTGCCGCTTCTGTTCCTTTAAATTCCGCAAGCTTTTCTTCCAATTTTACATGCAAATCAAGTGTACCGTTAATTGTCCGAACAGCACCTGCGCCAACACCATATTGAGCAATTGTTTCTTTGGCAATACGCTTTAAATCTTCATTTGTTGCTAAGCCAAGATAATTGTTAGAGGATAAGTTTACAAGATTTTTGCCACGTACTTTAATAATTGGGCCGTTTGCTCCCTCTACTGGATCAATTTCATTGTATAAGCCTTGTTCATGTAAGGCTTGTAGGTTTTCATCTAAAAATGCATTTAATACTTTTGACAAGCGTATCATCCTTTCCTAGGAAAACTGTTCTAGCTCCTAGTTTAGCATAAGCCTGTCATTTGCTAAATTATTTTGTTACCCTTTCAAAGAGTGGTGCTGTTTTTTCGCGCCATAAAGATGTTGACAGACAATGATCTAATAATTCGCGAACCGTATATTCTGCCTCTGCATAGCGCTTCGCATAGCCCATCGCATCCTGCATTGCTTCCTTATATTGTGCTCGAACAGCTTCAATATCAGTTTCGGCTTTCTTTGATAACATACAATGCTGACCAATATCAAATATTCGATCACCTAATCGACCATCTTGTGGGTCAAAAACATGAGGCTCTGTACTATCAAAAATACAGAAGTTTAGCTCTGGAATAATCACCATATCCACAGAGCCTGCATCTAAGCCGCACCAAATAATTTGCGCATCAAGCCCTCTTGCATTCGCCTCATCTGCTAAATCCTTCATTAAAGAAGATTTTCCTGTACCAGGCTTGCCTTTAATCATCAGTCTAGTCGTTATATTTTTAGTAATGCTATCCACTGTATTTTCTGCACCTCTAGGCGTTAACGTTCCTAGTAAACGATGCGTACGAGTACCTGCTTTATTTAGGGTAATAGCTTGAAATAGCTCTGTTTTTAAACTTGCTACTTGTTCATCCAATGCCTGCCAGTTCATACAGCTTTGCGTGATAATCTCCCATTCATCATGAAGCTTAATAGCATGATTCAGTGTAGCAATGCATTTCTCACGCCAGGATAGACGCTCCTGCATCGCAATCGCAAGCCGTTCACCTGCTTTTTCAAGCTGCTCTGCCTCCAAACATTCATAAAAAGATAGCACACGATGCTTTGTGCCAAGCAATGTCGGTTCAAGAGCCCATTCAGATGCCCATACAAAAAGTCTATTGCAGCCCTTTATATAAACAGCCTCTACAGCATCTTCTAATAAAGCATGCTTAAACCATTCAACACTAAAGCCCTGCTTCACATAGAAATAGCCTAGCTCCTTTAAAAGCTCTGACCCTTTAAAGGTTGGTGCACCTTGCAAAAAATAAACAAGCTCCGCCTCTTCCATCAGCTCTTTATATAAATGTTTCACACCTTGCCCCGTCAATGCGTGTCCGAAGTAATACGTCACATTTCCATTCAACCACATTCCTCCTTCGCCATGCATTATATGAAGAAGCACAAAAAAATATGGCAATGCTGATTAAACAACTGCCACTTTGTTAGAATAGAGGAATTAAGAGGCGAAAGAAAAAGGGGATAGCATCACCATCGTTTTAATAAAACAATACTCTCTATTTAAATTCATAAGGCTATCGAAAAAGTCTATTTTCAGCGACTTTTTCGATAGCCTTGTTTCATTTAAAACCAAATATCACTTACTTGGTGACCATAGGCTATTGGGTCTGTTGGATCAATACCATAATCCATTATGCCAGTAATCCATGCCTGCCCTGCTATAACTGGGATTATTGCTTCTTTTTGAGCAATCGTTGTCCTACGCTCAATATAGCTTTTAAATTTCGTTCCTGTTAATGACTCATTAATAAATAGCTCTTTTTCCTTTATTAAGCCTTTTGCAGCCATCACAGCCAATCGAGCACTAGTACCAGTTCCACATGGTGAACGATCGAGTCTTCCATGGAGAACAACCGTACCATTTTTACTTTCAATACCATTATCCGTACGATGAAGTGGACCTTCAAATATAATATTCGATACACTACGAATCTTGCTATTTTCAGGATGTACAATCTCTAATTGCTCATTTACAGCTTTTTTAACCTTTTGCCCTACTAAACACATATCATGTGCTTCATCTGGCGTTAAATGGAAGCCTAATTTCTCAGCATGAACATGCGCAAACATCATACCGCCATAGGATGTATCCACTTGAATTGTTCCAACCCCCGCTACCTCTATTTCCTGATTTAAATGAATTGGGAAAGCAGGGACATTGGTAAATTCCACCTGCTTTACCTTGTCATTTGCACACATACATCTTACACGAATAAGTCCTCCAGGTGCTTCTAATACCAGGTCAGTAATAGGCTCTTGCATTGGTATTATGCCTGTTTCCAGTAAAACTGTTGCCACACATATTGTATTAGAGCCTGACATTGGCGGATATTCCGTAGTTTCCATGATAATGTATCCCATTTGTGCTTCTGGATGACATGGCGGGACTAAAATATTGGCATTATGGAATGGACCACCACGTGGCTCAAACAGCATCATCGTTCGAATCTCGTCCATATGTTGCTCCATATATTCTTTTTTATCAAACATCGTATCGCCAGGGATATGAGGCATCCCACCAACTATAACATTGCCAACTTCTCCCTCTGCATGTGCACCAACAACACTAATTTTACGTGACCAGTTCATATCATCCCTCCTAAAATTATACTCATCTAATTTTATTATTCTAAATTTTCTTATCAACTTACATGCTGTCATATTTATACGGCAAATATTTTTACAGTTCCTTCTGAATTTAGAATGCACAAACTATCTAATATGAAACTAGGCAACCATTTAACGATAAACAGTTCCTCTTCTATTAATATTAAATATATTTATATTTGTTATTTTTAATAATAATCTCCTCCACCACTATATTCTTCCTTTCTATCGTATTTTCAATAATAATATCTGCTACATCATCTGGGTCCATATAGCTTTCCTCTGCCTTAGCACCATCCCATAATTCTGTTTTCATATTTCCCATATATGCCCCAAATACTTTAACTTTTGTCTGCTCTAGCTCAAGCGCTAAGCTTTCAATAAATCCTCGTGCACCAAACTTACTGGCACTATAAACGGACTCATTTATTTTCCCTCTTTTTCCTGATAAAGAAATAATATTGATGATGCAGCCCTGATCTCTTTTCTTCATATCTTTTACTACTTCTTGCGTGCAAAAAATCGTACCTTTTAAATTAATGTCGATCATTTGATGAATAGCTTGTTCACTTATATGTTCAGCGCTATCAAAATCCCCTACACCAGCATTATTGATGAATACATCAATTTGCCCAACTTCCTGCTTAATGGCTTGCATCACTTTGCTCACATTGCTTTTTGAAGAAACATCCACTTCATAAATTGCGTAACGATCATCAAATGATTTTGCTATTTTAAGAAGTTTAGTTCGAGTACGCCCTAATAAACATACGTAATATCCTAAACCATAATACTTCTTGGCTAAAGAAGCACCTAAACCACTTCCTGCACCTGTAATAACTACCACTTGAGCATCCATATAAAATCTCCTCCCCATTAATTAGATAAAAGAATAGTCTATTTACTAAAACCATGCATTAGACATTGTGCATAAAATTAAAGCTTCGTTATTTACATAAGCTCAAATAACATTTAACCTTAGAAAATACTATAATTAACTCGACTATGAATTAATTTTTCTAAATCTACCATTCTTCAAACAACTGACACAAAGTTAAAAATTTCATTTCAAAGAACATTACACTCTGTCTAAATGAAAGAATCTTTATTTCCTATATACTGAACACAATATTCTGATTTTTCGAAAATTATCAAGGGGTGGTAATGTATGTTAGAAGTTGTTAACGCTATAAACGGGGTTGTTTGGGGTAATGCGCTTATATTTCTATTTTTAACAGCGGGGCTTATATTTACAATCTTAATGAAATTTGTGCAAGTAAGGCGTATTAAAGACATGGTAGCATTACTTTTTGAAAAAAATGATGACAACGCTGGCATTTCATCTTTTCAAGCATTAGCCATGTCATTAGGAAGTCGGGTAGGAACAGGAAATATTGTGGGGGTAGCACTAGCCATTAGTTTAGGGGGACCTGGTGCAGTCTTTTGGATGTGGGTTACAGGGTTTTTAGGTAGTGCCACTTCGTTTATTGAAATTACATTAACACAGGTTTATAAAAGTAAGATAAATGGTGAATATCGTGGAGGTGTTCCTTACTATATTCATAAAGGCTTAAATATGAAATGGCTTGCAATTGCAGCGGCTATCATTTTAACAGTTGCCATTGGTATTCTTTGGCCAACGACACAGGCAAATACAATTGCTTTAACAGTTCAAAGTACATTCAATATTTCACCACTCGTTACAGGGATTTTATTAGCCATGTTGATTGCTGTTATTATTTTTGGTGGGGTTAAACGTATTGCTACAGTATCTGAATTTCTCGTACCGTTTATGGCTTTTGGCTATATGTTAATTTGCATAATTATTTTAGCCTTTAATATTTCTGAAATTCCAGCAATGTTTTCCCTAATTATTTCAAGCGCTTTCAATCTGAATGCTACGTTTAGCGGTCTATTAGGTCTTGCCATTGCTAAAGGGGTACAACGTGGCGTATTCTCTAATGCGGCTGGTCTCGGTTCTGAAACATTTGAATCAGGTGCAGCGAATGTTTCACATCCTGCAAAGCAAGGTTTAGTGCAAGCGTTTTCAGTATATCTTGACACACTATTAATTTGTACAGCCACTGCCTTTATGATCTTAATTACGGGCATGTATAATGTTACTGGCGCAGATGGTACAGCAATCGTTTCCAGCCTCCCGAATGCTGGACCTGAGCTATATACGCAATTTGCCATATCAACGGTTATCGGCTCTTTCGGTAAATATTTCATGACAGCATCTTTATTCCTATTCTGCTTTACAACATTAATCACGTACTTCTACAAAATGGATACCAATCTCGTCTATCTAAAAAGTACACTTTCTATTAAAGGAAACTTTTTAGACTATCTCGCTAAATTTGGCTTCCTATTTATGGTCGTATTTGGCTCTGTGAATTCAGCTGCATTAATTTGGGGACTTGCTGATTTAGGTGTAGGCTTAATGGGCTGGGTTAATATGATTGCAATCGTGCTCCTTGCTAAAACGGCAATAAAAGTGCTCAAAGATTATGAGCAACAAAAGAAAAATGGAGAAGACCCTATTTTCCGACCAGGCTTATTAAATATTAAAAATGCTGATTATTGGGAAGAACTAGAGCAAAAAAGAACGGTAGAACAACGAGAGCCCGAAAAAATTGAGCATGAAAAAGTACCATTGGTATAATTTAAAAAATCTTCTTCAAAGAAGCTAGCCATAACTTCTTTGAAGAAGATTTACTATTGTTATAAGGGACTAATCATCAATTTTAAGTAATCTTCTTTTTTGAATACTTCCAGTCATAACCGATTGTATTTAAAAAATCTAATGCTACTAGCGCTGTCTCCAATGCGGTTTTCTTTGGAAATTCATCGAAATCTTTACCGATTAACTCCTTCATTCTTTCTAAACGATAATATAAAGATTGTCTAACAATATGAAGAGCTGTGGCTGTTACTTTTTTTGAGCAGTTATTATAAAGATATACTCGCAACGTTTCAATTAAATTAGAGTTAAACTGATCGTCATAATCAATCACAGGTCCTAAATGATCAATCACATAATCTTCGAGTATCCCTTTTTCATATAGAGGATAAATTAATCGATAAATATAAATATCTTGATAAAATAAAAGTGTTTGTTTATACATTGTATTATGGAAAAACATCACTTCATTTGCTGTTTTATAGGCTAAAGATAATTTATATAATGATTGAGCTGGTCGACCTATTGCAACCTTTAATGCTTGCTGCTTCTTTTTAAAATACTCCTCTACTCTCTCCAAAATAGCTACAATATCTGCCCTATTGCAACTTTTATAGGTAAATAAAATACATGTGAGCTGATGATTATAAATAAATGGTAGTAAATCAATTCCTATCACTTTGAATTGCGATTTTAAAAATATTGATAAATATTTAAATTCATCCTTCAAAAATTGATTATCTGGACAATCAATTATCATCACAATAAATTCAGCAATATCCTTATCCAAATTTAGCTTTTTTAAATTAATCATTAATTGATCCGCACCGATTGTACCGAGTATCCAGTTCTTGATCCATTCTGGCGCTTCCATCTGATGATCATTTGAATAAATATCTCGGAAAATAAGCTGCCCTAAAGTTTGTACAGTTCTTTTAACAATCGAGCTGTCCATTTCCGATAATTCATCCAATGAGCCATCTATATATAACACACCATATTGATTGTCTAATAGTTCAATTGGAAAAGAAGTGATGGATTCACTGGCTTCTGCTACATTTTTCTTAAATGTTTGCTTATCTAATGTTTTATAAAAGGATATGATTGGTTCAGTATTCATCATTTCAAACGCAACAGACCTTTTAATAGTTAAACAAAGGGTATCGATCATCTTTTGATAAGGCGCATTTGAAAGTAGCACCTCGTTTAAAAGCTTAGAATACTCCTCTAGCTCAGTCAAGACATTATAACGGCTTTGAATAATATGAATATTGATATTACGACTAACATCTAAAAATTTCACTAGCTCTTGGAAAATAATCACTGGAAAACCTTCCTCATTCGCAAGATCAATAACAGCTTGAGGTATATGAAACGTAAATTGCCCTAATTCAATACAAATTCCTGATGCTCCTGCTGCAATCGCTTTCTTGATAACGATGACAAACATTTCCTCATTCTCTTGCCAGCCCAGCCCTGTACATAAAATGAGTTCACCTCCATTGAGATAATCACCAAGATGGGGTGATTCAGAAATATGTACCCAGCTCACAGACTTTAAAATCCCAGTATGTCCCCCTATCAATTTAGCATTTTTAAAATCCTTCGTATGCAAAATTGATTCAATTGTCAATAAACCTTTCATATAAAGCTCCCCTTTGTCCTCTTAGAAAGATAATTTGAATATTGCTTTTACTCTTTGCTAAATACTATTCAAAGTCCGCTCTACCCTTTTTAACTATAATAAGCCATGTGATTTTTTGTTCACATGGCTTATATTTGCTGTTTCACACTTATTATACTAAAAATCTTAGGTAAAATATAATCTACATTCTTAACCTTTCCATGTAGTGTGCTATGGATGTTTGAATATCCTCTTCTGTCGCAACATAGGCTCCATTGAAATAGTATGGTGGTAAAAAAGTAGTTCCAATTAAATTGGATGTAGCACGAAACGGAAAGATTAATTCCTCGACTGTATACTTATTTCTACCCTCTCGATGGTATCTTTCTGCTCCACTACCTGTACTAAAAGCTAATAAAAGCTCCTTGCCATGTAAACGATCGCCATCTTTTCCATATGCCCATTGATCCGTTAATACATCATCAATCCATTTCTTTAATAATGGTGGGCAGCTATACCAATAAAATGGGAATTGCCATACAATACGCTCTGCCTGTTCACAGGCGTCCTGCTCTGCCTGCACATCAATTTGAAAGTTTTGACCATACAAGCTATATAAATCCCGAATTTTCACATTAGGTAGCTGCTGTTCAATTGCTTCTTTCCATCGTCTATTAATCGTAGATGTTTCTATATTTGGATGTGCTAGTATTACTAAGGTTTCTTTCATATAATAATCTCCTTCATTTAGCCATGCTTATATTGATGATAAACCGTTGAACGTACCTGTTCGATATTTGGTTTAAACTGGATAAGTGCTTCTTGGCGAGCCTTTTTCACACCAACCGCTAAACGATTGAGCAGTTCTTTATTTGGATCGATTGTTGGTTGAAGATAATTTACAATTGCTTGTCCTGCTACTTTTCCCTGTGCCCTTGCCACTTTTGCACTTTCCACACCTGTTATATTACCACTTAAAAACAAACCTGATTGCTTCGTTTCCATACTTTCACTATGTAATGGAACAGCCCCACTTAGCGCCTCTTTATGCAGTACATCACAGCCTGCTAGCTCCGCCAATTCAATCAATGGTCTTAACCCACCAGATAAACAAACGAAATCAACAGGAACAAATTCAGGGTTACCAATCGCATTACCTTCGATATCAACATGCTGTACCTCGACTGCCTCTACTTGCGTTTTTCCGATAATACGCGTCACAACTTTTCGCATATAAATAGGAATGCCCCAAACCTTCATCCCATTTTTCGGATAAAATTGGATCGCTAATTTAGGTGGAACAAATTTACTACCAATACGCATAAGCATTGAAGGTGCTAAATTGCCCAGTCCCATCATTCGCTGCATGATCTCTAACGGTTGGCTATCTTGTTTATTAATAATATTCTTTGGTGGTAAGTAAATCCCTTCTAAATTGCCTCCACATAATTGCAATTCTCTTGCAATCGCCATCGTCAAGGGATTTACCCCTATAATAATACCACGCTTGCCTGGTAATACACGATTCACATTCCCTAAAACCTGTGCCGCACCAATTGATATAACGCCTGGCAATGTATTTCCTGGTAAGGCAATTGTTCTTTCAGCAGCCCCTGTTGCTAATAGCAATGCTTTTGTTTTATATACGCCTTTATTTGTATAAATGATCCAACCATTATCGCTTTTTTCTAAATGTATAACGCTAGCTTCTAATTTAAATTGGACGTTGAATGCCTTTGCCTCATTTATTAAATTCTCCGCAATTGCTAGACCATTTACCCATTCACCATTCGGCTCCTGATGTAACTGCCCTAAAAGCCTGCCTCCAGCACGATAAAATTCATCAATTATGAATGTTTTTACACCTTGTTTACTTGCCTGAATAGCTGCCTCTAATCCACTTGGCCCAGCACCAATAATCACCAAATCATACATGCCAATCACCTACTTATTTTGAATAATGGAGCTTACTTGCATGCCATCATATACTTTTGTTAAGCATGCTCGTACCGTAACATCATTTTCTATTTGTACACGGCATTCAAAACAATGACCAATATTACAGTAAATTCCTCTATTTTGAGCCTGCGGATTTACTTGTCGGAAATTTTTAATGTCATTTGCCATTAGTGCAGATGCGATCGTATCGCCTTCCATTGCTGCAATTTGCCGACCATTAAAATTGAGGTAAATACTCTCTGCTTTTACCGCTCCTAAAACAGGATGATTTAAAACACGTAAACGATCATTATTTTTCATATAAGTCACCTAGCTCTCCAAATGAAATGGGACGAACGGGCGGGCGAACTTGCACTTTTTGTTCTACGCTATCTAATGAATGTGCATGATATTCAGTGACAATTTGCTCCACTAAGCATTTACAAATTCGTCCACCACAAGGCCCCATACCTGCCCTTGTTCGCATTTTTACTTCCCTTACAGAAGAACGAAATGTAGAAACGACCTGTTCAATTTCTTCTAACGTGATATTTTCACACCTACAGATGATTGTTGGATTTTCATATTTCATCGGTATATTCACCTACTATTCCTTATCAAATGAACGAGATGCGAAAATTCCACCTCCTATACTAAGAATGAATTTTCGCATCTACTATATGGTTAAATAAAGCCTACATATGGTTTTTGACTTTGTGATTGATGTACCCAGTTAATCATGCTTATAAAGTCATAAACAGGTAACTGACTGTATTGCTGAATCGCATAAGCATATGGTGGTAAATCGCTACATTCTAGCAAAATCGCTCCGATTGCGGGATCAGCCTCTAATGCCTCTGCTAATGCACCAAGCACCTCTGCCTTTACTTGTTCATTATCAAAATGGCCTCTACTTTGCACAATAGCTGAAAATTCAGGTAGATGATATAAATCTTTGATAACAATACGATCTTTCAAAGCTAGTGCCTGACAGTTGTCCAAAACATGGTCTGTAATGCCTTTTGCATCCGCTGTTAGCATTAAAATTTTCTGTGAAGACTTTAAGCCACTGCTAATCCACGGTAATTGAATAACGCTCGATAAAAACACAGGGATGTTGACCGCTTCTGCAACAGCCTTTTGATAGTTACCAAAAAATCCACAGGCTGCACAAATAGCTTTTGCCCCATAACGCTCTAG
This sequence comes from Lysinibacillus macroides, assembly GCF_001281525.1. GTDB lineage: Bacteria > Bacillota > Bacilli > Bacillales_A > Planococcaceae > Lysinibacillus > Lysinibacillus macroides. The sequence goes on from NZ_LGCI01000002.1 coordinate 190,786, forward strand.
CTCTTGCGCTGCACGAATAATATCCTGCTCCAATGCTGGATCACCACGATGAATGCGCTCCTGTGTGCAATTATCCACAACCTTTAGCACAACCGGAAAGTTATAGGTTGTTAAGTTTGCTACATTGCCTGGAAGAATCGGATACCAACATTCATCTAAAAAGAGAATTCCTACAGCATAGCCGCTTACATATTTCCCTTTTGACATTTTAATCTCCGTTTGCTCGGATGGATCAAAGTAGCCTGCTGTAAGGTCTATTCTATGTTGACCGCTTTCTATCATTTTGCCACCAGCTTCCCAAGCTCTTGCAGCATCCCTTCGATTTTTGCCTTTAATTCATTTGTAGTTGGAACAAGTGGTTTACGAACATAGACCGATTCATAGCCTAACACCTTTAAGCCTGCCTTTACAGGACCTGGAGAAGGCTCCTGCTCCACATAATCATATAAAGGTGCTAATTTTTTGTTTAAAGCAATTGCTTCTGCAATTTTATTTTCTTTAAATAAATTGTATAGTTTCACAATTTCATCCGGGATTAAATTATGCACAATACCCGTTGCGCCATCTCCTCCAACAGCTAATGTTGGTAAAATTAAATGCTCATAGCCTGTTAACACTGCGAAGTTAGGATTGTCCTGTACTAAAGCAATTACTTTACATGTATGCTCCTGATCCGTTGTATTTTTCACACCGACGATGCCAGGGATTTGGCTTAAACGGTGAATAAGCTGCGGGCTTAATTCCACATTTGTCGCACCTGGGTAATGATAAATAACAATACCAATGGATACGCTTTCCGCAATCGCCGTATAGTAATCGATAATGCCCTGCTCAGATGTTTTCATATAATAAGGTGTAATGATTAAAGCACAATCTGCCCCTGCTTCTTCCGCAAATTTTGTTAAGGCGATTGTATCCTCTGTACGCGCACAGCTTGTGCCAGCCATAATTGGTACACGACCGTCTGCCACTTGGCACGCCGTTGCGATTACTTCCTTACGCTCCTCTAAGCTCATTAAAGAATATTCACCTGTACTACCATCTGTTAATAAACAATGCATACCTGCCTCAATTAATGATTCAATTAATTTCCTATACTCCTTTTTATCAAACTGCTCATTCTCATCAAATGGTGTTGGTACTGCTGGAATCATTCCTGTTGGTTTATACATAATTTATTCCCCCTAAACGGTTGTTTTTAAATAACGGTTGTAATTTAAACGATCAATATTAAAATCTGTTGGTTCATTGGCAAGAATTTGTGCAACCATTCTTCCTGTGATTGGTGACATACTAATGCCGTCTCCTTCATGGCCACTTGCAATATAGTAGCCAGGTACACTTTCTACACCAGACACAATTGGTAAATGGTCTTCCACCCATGGGCGAATACCTGCATATGCTCTTATACATTGAACATCCGCCAATTTCGGAATAAAGCGTATAGCTCGCTCTGCAATCGCTTTCATAACATCGATCTCTGATGAAATATCATAACCTTTAAATGCCCGATGTCCCCCTACTAAATAATTTCCTACTTCTGTAGGCTCAATTGTAAAGGCAACATTATGGCTTGCTACAAGCTCACTTACATTACGCTGATAATCAATATCCTCAAATTTAGAAAGCATATAGCCAAACTCGTGCACTTTTTGTTTGGCTAACGACAGTGATGTAATTTCTGATACAAGTACAAGTCCCTTTCTTGGCTTAATTGGTATCGGGATATTGACATATTCAGAAATAATCGGTGACCATACGCCTGCGCAATTGACAACATTTTTTGTTTTAATTTTTCCGCGATCTGTTAGCACAGCCTGTACTTCTTTTTTCTCATTTAGCTCAATATCAATGACTTCATGATAATCAAATAAATCTAAGCCCATTTTTTGTGCTTCCGCTACAAATGCAAAGCATAATTTATAGGGATTCATGGTAGAATCAACCTCTGTCCAGATTCCACCGATTAAATCCTTCGCTAAATATGGTTCGATTTCTAATATTTCTTTATTGTCCATCATTTGCATAACATAGCCATTATTTACTTGTTGCTGAACATAGTCTTTCGCAATCGCCATTTCCTGCTCCGTCTCGCATACATACAAGCTGCCTCGTGTGCTAAACTCAAAATCTTCCGACAGCTCTCTTGCTAGCTCTTGGAATAATTGAATGCTTCGATAGCCAATTTCTGTATCAATGCCTGGTTTTTTATCGCAAATTAAAGCGACTGCATCACATCTGCTGGATGTACCAGCCGCTATTCCACCACGCTCAACTAATGCCACCTTAAAGCCCTTTCTCACTAAATGGTAAGCAACACTTGTGCCGATTACCCCTGCCCCAATTACGACAACATCATAGCTCAATGAAATCCCTCCTAGCCCTACTCAAAAAAATTGCTAGGCTTCACATCTAAGTTAATGTTAATTTGTTTAACTTCTAAGTATTCTTCAAAGCCATATGTGCCTAAGTCACGGCCGATACCGCTCTTTTTATAGCCACCCCAAGGTGCTTCGTTAAATGTTGGATGATACGTATTAATCCATGTAATGCCTGCGCGAATTTGACGAATGACGCGCTGTGCTTTAGCACCATCCTGCGTAAATACTGCTGCCGCTAAGCCAAATTCTGTGCCATTTGCCAATTCAATCGCTTCTTGTTCATCTTTAAACGTTTGAATTACTAATACTGGCCCAAAAATTTCCTCTTGCACAATACGCATGGAAGGTTTTGTATTTGTGAAAATGGTTGGCTCCATAAAGTACCCTTTTGCATACTCACCCTCTGTTAAACGTTTGCCACCACATAAAATCGTTGCGCCCTCTTGCTTCCCTATTTCAACGTACTCAAGTACAGTATTTAAGTGCTCCTCAGATACTAATGGCCCCATATGGATGCCTTCTTTCCAGCCTGGACCAATTTTAATTTGCTTTGTTTTTGCTACAAGTGCTTCCACAAAGCGCTCATAAATAGCCTCATCTAAAATTAAGCGTGAGCCCGCTGAACAAACTTGTCCTTGGTTCGCAAAAATCGCATAAGCAGCATAGTCAACAGCTGTTTCAAAGTCTGCATCTGCAAATACAACGTTAGGTGATTTTCCACCTAGCTCCAAGCTAATATTTTTAATGCTATCTGCTGCCTTTTTCATTAAATGTGTACCTGTATCCGTACCACCAGTAAATGAAATTTTGTCAACCTTTGGATTCGTTACAAGCTCATTGCCGACTGCGCTTCCTGAGCCCATCACTAAATTTACAACACCCTTTGGTACGCCAACCTCTTCAATAATTTCAAATAATTTAATAAGGCTTAATGGTGTACTCTGGGCAGGCTTGACAATTATTGTGCAGCCAGCCGCAAATGCCGCTGCAATTTTTTGGTTCGCCATGACTAATGGATAATTCCACGGCACAATAATGCCAACTACTCCAACGGGCTCCTTCACCGTCATCGCCTGAATTTCATCTGGCACTGCATACGTTTCACCCAATGGCTTTGTCGCTATGCCTGCATAATATTGCAATTGATTAATAGCATCCTCGACATCCCCTAAAGTTTCTCGCAATGTTTTACCATTATTCAATGTTTCAATATAAGCAATTTCATCTTTTTGGCTTTCAAGTTTTTCTGCAATTTTTAATAAATATTGTGCACGCTCACGAGCATAAGATTTATGCCATTCTAATTGATAAAAACGCGTATGTGCAGCATCAATCGCTTTCTTGGCATCCTGTTCATCCCCATGTGTTACAACAGCTAATATTTCCCCTGTTGCAGGATTTAAAATTTCCTTCGTTGCACCACTTACAGCTTCTACCCATTCTCCATCTACATACATTTTTTGTACGGTTACACGTGGTGGTGTGTGCTTGATTTCTTTAGCGACTGTCACGTCTTATCACCTCTTTGAATTTTATAATTATTACTTTAATGAAAAACGCTTTCCTCGCCATTAGACACTATGTAAGATAAATTTTCTAATTATTTTGACTTATAGGTTTATTAAAAAAAAAGCGCCTTGTTGAATTGAAAATAATCCATTCAACAAAGCGTTTGTAGATATGCTATAAATTACTATATACCTTCAATATTCCCCGCATGCTTTATTAATAGCTTACGACAATACGGTAATGAGTATTGCACAATATAACCTGATGCAAGTGCAATAATAATCGTCCCTACCCCAACAGGACCGCCTAGTAGCCAGCCAACCATCGTCACGATAATCTCCATACCCATGCGTGCTGTTTTAATGGTTCCACCGAATCGTTCGACAATTAGCATCATCAACGTATCACGAGGCCCTGTTCCCATATTTGGCGCTATATACATCCCACAGCCAAAGCTTAAAACAAATAAACCTACGATAAAATAAGTTACTTGTAAGCCATAGTTAGTTGTAGATGGTAATAGCCAATTAAAAATATCAATAAACATACCGATTAGGAGCATATTTAACCATGTTCCTATTTTTGGCATCTCTCGTAAAATAATCGATGTCGTTACGATAATAAATAGGCCTGTTAAAATCGACCAAGTGCCAATCGTTAAGCCGAAATTTTTAAATAAACCAATATGTAATACATCCCATGGGCTTGTCCCTAAAATTCTTCCTTTAATGGACATGGAAATCCCTAAGGACATCACGATAAGTCCTCCAATAAAAAATGCCCAACGCCAGCTTTTTACTTTACTCATTGTGCTTGATCTCCCTTACGATGAAAAGCTACCCATTTAGTCATGGGTAGCTGTAATCTGTGCTAATTGCGCTTTTGTTATTTGCATTAAATCAGCTAATTGTACATGTATTTGCATGCCAATTTTCCCAGCACTTACAATAATACTTCCTTGCTGCTCTGCGGATACATCAATGACAGTTGGGTATAATTTCTTCATTCCTACTGGCGAACATCCGCCTCGCACATATCCCGTGTAGCCAAGCAAATCTTTAACAGCCAACATATCGATTTTCTTCTCTCCCACTACTTTTGCAGCTGCCTTTAAATCAAGCTCCTCGACTACAGGAATCACAAACACAAATAACTTTTGTGCGCTTGCCTTTGCAACTAATGTTTTAAACACCCGTGCAGCAGGTTGACCAATCTTTTCAGCTACGGATATACCGTCAACTTGACCGTCTCCAATTTCGTATTCGATTACATCAAAATCAATTTTTTGCTGCTCTAACAATCTAATTGCATTTGTTTTCGTATGCTTTGCCTTTGCCATATTCGCAATCTCCTATCTACAGCATTAGGCTATCAAAGAAAACTTTGAATCTTGGTCTGGTCGATAGCCATTTTTCGTCATTTGAATATGAGATGCATATTTTTCAGACGCAAATTTAAAGGTATTTGATCTTAAGGCATTCTCATAGCTCTTACCGAAAATTGTATCTGTAAATGGATCTAATTTCAATTCCTTTGAAAAACGCTCAGGAACCTTTACTTCTATTGTGTCATGAACAAAAGGAGGGTCAATGTCTTCTGCTCCATCTTCCGCATTTAATAGGTGTCTTATTTGAGCATCAGCGCTTGCCGCAACACGTAAATCTTGAGAAGAAGGAACGTCAGATGCCAATGCTGCACTCCGTACCTGCTCTAAAATTTGTAGCGTATTATTTAGCTCTGAACCAGTTATGGCAGATGACTCTGAACTCACTGACGATGGGGAACTATCATTATTTTCAGCTTTATATGCCTGTTCATGTGCACGTACACTTTTTTCGGTTTGCTGCAAATCTTGCATAATAGCTTGTTGCTGAGGTGTGACTTCGCTGGAATTTTCTTGCTGTTGATCATAAAGCTTTTGATCAGTCCGTCCTAGTAGTAAATTTTCTAGCTCAAGCAATAATGGATTTTTCTTTGGCTGGAAATACATAGCATTTTTTCGATAGGCATCCCCTGCCTCTTTACGATGCATAATTTTTTTACGATTCTGTTGCGATGAAATTTTTTCTTGTGCTATTAAACTGGATATTTTCATAGCTTTTCACCTCATCTCTCTATTTATATTATATGCGCGCCTTCTACTACTATATCTATACCATCTGAACAGCTTCTGTACACTCATTATCGGAATTTTCTTTACTAAATTCAAGTGTAATTCGCGACTAACCGCCTAAAGAGATGCTTACTTTTTAAAAAAACAGGCATAAAGGCTCATAAAGAACCACCATTTTTATATTCTTTTATAGTGTTTATACGGCATTCTACAAAAATATTATCATTAATACGATGTTTATAATGTTTATAGAGGTTAAAAAAACAGCCTCTTTAGTAGACTGTTTTTTTATTTTCTTGGTGTAATTAATATACTTTTATAAGCGATGAATCCAAGCCATGCGCCCATTGTATTTAAAATTAAATCATCTATATCAGCCGAGCCGACTGTAAAAATAAATTGAATGGTTTCTACAGCAAGACTAGAAAGGAATCCTAAGCCAATTACACTCCAAGCTTTTCGAAATTTCTTTGATAATAATGGCAATAAAAAACCCATTGGGGTGAAAATTAATAAGTTGCCAAGTAAATTAATCAAGACAATATCCCAATTAAAATAGTGAGAGTAGTTGATATAGCGAAGAATGGTTTCAAAAGGAACAAAATTTGTAGTGAGTCGCCAGCTACTATAATCGAACAAGCCTAAGTCTCCTATCGAATAATCACCTTTCAATAAAACAACAACATTCACTAAGCGATCAATGACTAATTTATAAAATGCTATAAATGAATAGATACTAAATAAAATCCAGCCAATTACCTTTATTGGAAAATAATATGTATCAATTATATTTCGATATGGTAATGGGAGCTTGGCATTACCCTGCATATTCGTTATGTTATTTTTTGACAAGCTTCACACCCACTTCCCTGTATTCTTCTCATATTTTAATATGCTGCCTTATACTGTGCAAGTAGCTAAGCAAAAAAAGACTGCCTCGTCTACTAGTGAGAGACAGTCTTATAGCTCGTTATTTATACAGGATTTACTCCATGCTTACGCTCTGAGAATAGTAAGTATTTTGACATATAAAGCTCTAAACGATTTTCTAGTACCTTACGTAGCTCATTAGGTTCAATCACATCATCAATGATAAGCTCTGATGCCAAGCGATATACATCAATTTCCTCTTGGTATTCTTTACGCTTTTCTGCAATAAAGCTTGCTTGCTCCTCTTTTGATAGCTCAGCAATTTTATTAGCATAGACAGCATTAACGGCAGCCTCTGGCCCCATAACGGCAATTTGTGCATTGTTGAAGGCAATACAGCAATCTGGTTCAAAGGCTGGACCTGCCATTGCATATAAGCCTGCACCATATGCTTTACGAACAATCACCGTAATCTTTGGAACCGTTGCCTCACTCATCGCAAAAATCATTTTCGCACCATGACGGATGATTCCTGCTTTTTCTACCTGAGTCCCAATCATAAAGCCTGGAACGTCTGCTAGGAATAACAACGGGATATTGAATGCATCACAAAGTGAAATAAACTTTGCCGCTTTATCAGCAGAATCATGGAATAGCACGCCTCCCTTAACACGTGGTTGGTTAGCGATGATGCCAACGGATTGTCCATTAATTCGTGCAAGGCCTGTAATTAATTCTGGTGCAAATAATTTCTTAACCTCACAAAATGAATCTTCATCAATAATACGATCAATTAGCTTATACATATCAAATGGTACATTTTGATTTTGAGGAATTAATTCTTCAATAGATTTATCAAATGAAGCTGGTGGTTTAGGAGCCTCTATCTTGCTACGCTCTGCATAGTTATTCGGGAAATATCCTAAATATTTGCGCGCATAAGTAATAGCCTCCTGTTCGGATTTAACAAGCACATCTCCACAACCAGAAACGGAACAGTGCATTTTTGCGCCGCCCATTGTCTCTAAATCTACTTTCTCACCGATCACCATTTCAGCCATTCGAGGAGACCCTAAATACATGGAAGCATTCCCTTCTACCATCACAACGATATCGCAAAATGCAGGAATGTATGCACCTCCTGCTGCGGAAGGACCGAATAATAAGCAAATTTGCGGAACTTTCCCAGACAGCTTAACTTGATTGTAGAAAATACGCCCTGCGCCTCTACGTCCTGGGAACATTTCTAACTGGTCTGTAATACGTGCACCTGCTGAATCAACTAAATAGAGTAATGGACAATTCAACTTTTCAGCAGTTTCTTGAATACGAATCATTTTTTCAACCGTGCGTTTACCCCACGAGCCCGCTTTAATGGTTGAATCATTGGCTAGCACACAAACCGTGCGACCATGAATTTTACCAATACCCGTAACAACACCATCTGCTGGTAAATCCCCTGCTAAACAGTTCGCATAGAGTCCATCCTCTGATTGAAGACCATCATCAAGTAATAGCTCAAGACGCTCACGTACAAATAGCTTGCCTTGTTGTGCATTTTTATCATGATATTTTGGTAATCCACCTGCTAAAATTTTATCTTTCATTGTTGGTGGCGTATTTTCTGTCGAGATATTGCTCATGTTTAATTCCTCCCTTTGCCCAATCAATTACACCGAACTATTTTTTAGTGCCTTATTTCCCTAAATATTGTGGCGCTCGCTTCTCTTGGAAGGCTAGCAAGCCCTCTAATCGGTCCTCTGTTGGGATCAGTGCACTATATGCAAGTGATTCAATTTTTAACCCGGTAGCTAAATCTACCTCAACACCTTGATTGATCGCAACCTTGGCTTGCACTAAAGAGAGTGGTGCATTTTTTGCCATTTCCTGTGCAAGCTGTTGTGCCTTATCTAATACCTCATGTCCTTCATAAACATACTCGACGATACCATATTCTTTGGCTTCTTCCGCATTTAGCCTACGTGCTGTATAAATCAATTCCTTCGCTTTGCCAAGCCCAATTAGACGTGGAAGCCGTTGTGTTCCTCCAGCTCCTGGAATAATTCCGAGGGATGTTTCTGTTAAGCCTAGCTTGACATGTGTAGCCGCAATTCGTAAATCACAAGCTAGTGCCAACTCCAAGCCTCCACCAAAAGCAACACCATTTAGGACAGCAATGACAGGCTGTGCAAGCGTTTCAACTTTTGCCACAGTGGCACCAATCAACTGCACGATTTGCTTCACTTGTCGATCAGACATTCCTTTACGTTCCTTTAAATCAGCCCCTGCACAAAAAGCCTTTTCGCCTGCACCTTTTAGAAGGACTACACGCACTGCTGGATCCCCATTGATTTGATCAAGCGTATCAGACAGCTCACGGAGTAGCTGAACCGACATAGCATTCGCAGCTTCTGGTCTTGAAAGAGTAATAAGTCCAATACTACCTTCTAGTAATTCAAAACGAACGAGTTGTGTCATCGTTGATTGGCACTCCTTTCATTGCGGACAATCGCCATTTGCTTTGATGCAACAGCTTTGCCTAACTTCTCTTCAATAAAGAGTGCCGCCTCTAGCACCTTTTGTCGATCTATCCCTGTTTCAATGCCCATCTCATCGAATAAATACAATACATCTTCTGTGGCTACATTACCTGAGGCACCCTTTGCATATGGGCAGCCCCCTAACCCACCAAGCGCACTATCAAACTTGGTCATACCCATCTCTAAGGATTTTATAATATTGGCTAAGGCTGTCCCACGTGTATCATGAAAATGCATGGCAAATTTTTCAGCAGGATACCTTTTTAGCAATTCCTCTAAAAGAAACTCAACCTGCGTCGGTACACCCACACCAATTGTGTCGCCAAGCGATATTTCAGTCACACCCATCTCTAATAATTTTTCCGTTACTCGTAATACCTTGTCAGGATGGATATACCCCTCATAAGGACAACCAATAACCGTTGAGATATAGCCTCGAACATGTTTCTTTGCAGCCTTAGCACCTACCACTACTTCCTTTAATATAGGAAATGTATCTTCTATGGGTTTATTAATATTACTTTGGTTATGACTTTCACTAGCAGACATAAAAATACTTACTTCATCTACCTCAGCCTGCAATGCACGCTCTAAGCCACGCATATTGGGTACAAGTGCCGCATAGGTAATATCCTTATGTCTTTTAATGGCTTGCAGCACCTCGACCGCATCTGCCAATTGAGGAATCCATTTCGGATGTACAAAAGATGTCACTTCAATATAATTTAATCCTGTTTGACCTAATAAATTAACTAATTGCACTTTATCAGCTGTTGAAATATGCGTTTTTTCATTTTGTAAGCCATCACGGGGACCAACTTCTTTAATCATGACTTGCTTAGGTAGCTGCATAAAGAAGCCTCCTCCTATTCAATTTCTAAAATATCATCATCGACGTTAATAAAGTCCCCTTCATTGGCAATAATTTTTGTTACCACGCCATCCTCTTCTGCTGCAATCGGAATTTCCATTTTCATCGACTCTAAAATGGCTACGTCTTGCCCTGCTGTCACCTGCTCGCCCTCTGCTACAACGATTTTCCATACTGTCCCTGCCATGCTTGCTTTTACTGTTGCCATAACTATCCACTCCTAATGTTTAATGATGCATTCGCACTTTCGCACAAATGTCCTTATCGTGTTATTTTGTTTCTGTTAATTGTGATAAATAAAATTGCTCGACAAATTTAGTTGTTGTATTGCCCTGTAAAAACTGCTCATGTGTAACAGTTTTCAATAGCATTGGAATATTTGTTTGAATACCCTCTATGTTATATGTTTGAAGCGCTTGAATCAGTCTTTCACAGGCAAGAGTTCTTGTTTCTCCCCACACAACCAATTTACTAATCATTGGGTCATAAAATGGTGTGACCACTGAGCCTGCTTCTACACCGCATTCATGTCGAATCCCTTCACCAGTTGGTAATACCAGCGCTGTGATGGTGCCTGGAGACGGGAAAAATGTCGAAGGATTTTCAGCATAGATCCGCACCTCTATCGCATGTCCTTCTTTAGTAATACTTTCTCTTGTAAATGAAAGTGGTTGTTTTGCCGCAATTTTTAATTGTTCTTCTACTAAATCAAGCTTCGTAATTTCCTCTGTTACGGGATGCTCTACCTGTAATCTTGTATTCATTTCTAAAAAATAAAAGTTTTGATCTTCATCAACCAAATACTCGATTGTTCCAGCGTTGACATAACCAATATGTTTCGCCGCCTTTACTGACGCTTCTAGCATTTTTTCTCTTGTCTCTTGTGAGATGAACGGTGATGGTGCTTCTTCTACTACTTTTTGATTTCTCCGTTGAATAGAGCATTCACGTTCAAATAACGGAACAACATTGCCTTGATGATCTGCCATAATTTGCACCTCAACATGATGAGGGTTAGCAATGAATCGCTCCATATACATTGTGCCATCCCCAAAAAATGATTGTGCACGCTTTTGATTGCCCTCAAATGCTTTAGCCAGTTCCTCGGCATTTTCAACTAGCTGCATACCGATACCGCCACCGCCTGCTGATGCCTTTAGCATAATGGGATAGCCCAAACGCTCCGCTATGTCAGTGGCTTCTTCTACATCCTTCACAGGCGCTTCTACACCCTCTACAATAGGGACGCCAGCCGCCTTCATTGTTTTACGTGCTTCTAATTTACTGCCCATTGAAGCGATCACATCAGCACTAGGTCCGATAAACACTAAACCTGCCTCTGTACAACGTTTCGCAAAATTTGCATTCTCTGATAGTAAACCATAGCCAGGATGAATAGCCTCTGCGCCACTTTCCTTTGCAATTTCAAGAATGCGGTCAATATTTAAATAGCTCTGTGCAACAGGTGGTTTCCCTACACAGTAAGCCTCATCTGCATCCTTCACATGTAAGCTTTCAGCATCTGCCTCTGAATAAATGGCAACCGTATGAATAGTTAGGCGCTTGCATGTTCTGATCACACGTCTAGCAATCTCCCCACGATTCGCAATTAATACCTTTTTGAACATATCCATTGCCCCTCCTTACTTTACGGTCATCACAAAATCTTCTCGTAATTTATATTTTTGAACTTTTCCTGATGCAGTCATTGGATAGCTATCAATAAAGAAAATATGTCGTGGAATTTTATGCCTAGAAATTTTATTCCGACAATAATCTCGAATTTCTTGCTCTGTTGCCTGCTCGCCCTCTTTTAAAATGATCCAAGCTGCTGCTTCCTCACCATAAACAGGGTCAGGGACGCCAGCAACCTGTACATCTGAAATTTTCGAATGTGTATAAAGGAACTCCTCAATTTCACGAGGATATAGGTTTTCGCCGCCACGAATAATCATATCCTTTAAACGACCTGTTACGCGGACATAACCGGCTTCATCCATTGTTGCTAAATCACCGGTGTGCAACCAACCATCCTCGTCAATCGCAAGATCTGTTTCCTCCTGGTTTTTATAATAGCCCTTCATCACATGATAGCCCCTCGTACATAGCTCTCCCTGTTCATTTGTCGGAGCTTCCTCGGTAGTTCCAGGAACAACAATCTTTACTTCTAAGTTAGGTAAAGCGCGGCCAACCGTCTCCACCTTTAACACTAGCGGGTCATCCGTTCTTGTCTGTGTAATAACAGGTGATGATTCTGTTTGACCGTAGCAGATTGTAATATCCTTCATGCCCATTTTCTCAATAACAGCTTTCATCACCTCAATCGGGCAGTTAGAGCCTGCCATAACCCCTGTACGCAATGTTGAAAGATCAAAAGTTGCAAAGTTTGATAGATTCAGCTCACTAATAAACATTGTTGGCACACCATGTAGCGCTGTACATCGCTCTTGCTGGACTGTTCTAAGTACCTCTTCAGGTGAAAATTCCTGCACTGGCACCATTGTCCCGCCACTGGTTGTAATGGCTAATGTGCCTATAACACAACCAAAGCAATGGAAGAATGGAACTGGGATACATAGACGATCCTCTGCTGTTAAACGCATACACTCTGCAATGTTGACAGCATTATTGACTAAGTTAAAATGCGTTAACATTACTCCCTTAGGAAAGCCTGTCGTACCAGAAGTATATTGAATATTAATGACATCATCATAATGGAGAGATTGCTCTCTCTGATCTAACTGTTCCTCGGTTACTTGCTCGGCAGCAGTTAAAACGTCTGACCAATTAAGTACACCGGGGTATTTGGTTTCACCGATTAAAATAACATTTTTTAATAAAGGTAGTCGCTTTGATTGCAAATTACCTGGTTCACAATGTTCAAGCTCTGGACATAACTCTTGCAGTGTATGGATAAAAGAATGGTCTCGATAATTTTCAATTAAAAAAATCGTTTTAGCATCAGATTGCTTCAATAGATACTCCAACTCACTCGCACGGTAATTGGTATTTACCGTAACAATTGGAGCACCCATCTTCCCTGTACCAAATTGAAGCTGTACCCACTCAGGAACATTTGTCGTCCATACTGCGATATGGTCTCCCTTTTCAATTCCAAGAGCCATTAAACCTCTCGCTACATGTCGTGCTTGACGATTTAGCTGCTCATAAGTCATGCGTAAATTCCTATCAGCATAGACCAATGCTTCATTTTGCGGATACTTTTTAGATTGTTCATCTAGCAATTGACCAATTGTTTGATACACAAGTTCTGCCATGAAGATCCCCCTTAATTATGCTATTTAACTTAATTGATGATGATTAACAGCCAATTAGACGAGCAATAACAAGACGTTGAATTTCAGATGTTCCTTCACCGATTTCCATTAACTTAATATCACGCAAATGACGTTCTACATCGTATTCCTTCATATATCCAGAACCACCATGAATTTGGATTGCTTGATTACATGTACGGAAGCCCATTTCAGAAGCAAATAGTTTAGCCATCGCAGCTTCTTTGCCAAATGGCTTCTTTTGATCCTTTAACCATGCCGCTTTATGTACTAGCGTACGGGCAAGCTCTATTTCCATCGCCATATCAGCTAATTTAAATTGGATCGCCTGAAGCCTTGAAATAGGTGCACCGAATTGCTCACGCTCTTTCGCAAATTTCAATGCCTTCTCATAAGCTGCCTGTGCAATACCAACAGATAATGCTGCAATAGAAATACGACCACCATCAAGTGTACTTAAAAATTGGCTAAAGCCTCGTTTTTCATCTCCTAATAGATTGGCTCTTGGGACACGAACATTCTCTAACACAATCTCACATGTATTGGAGCCACGCACACCCATTTTGTCATAATTACAGTTAATCGTTACACCAGGTGTGTTTGTTGGCACAATAATAGAAGAAATAATCTTTTTACCATCCGCACGTTTACCCGTTACTGCAGTAACAATAACTTGGCGAGCATAGCCTGCATTGGTAATCCAGCATTTTTCTCCATTAATAATATAGTCATCCCCATCAATCACGGCTGTTGTACGTGTGCCACCAGCATCTGACCCTGCATTTGGCTCTGTTAAACCGAATGATCCTAATGTTTCACCCTTTGCTAATGGAACTAGCCACTCCTGCTTTTGTTCCTCTGTGCCAAAGTTGTAAATTGGTGAGGCTCCTAAGCTAACAGCAGCTGCATAGCTTAACCCTGTGCCTCCACATGCACGACCAATTTCCTCTACAGCTAAAGCGTAGGACACCGTATCCCCACCTGAGCCACCATATTCTTCAGGAAATGGGATACCTAATAAGCCTAGCTCCGCCATTTTCTGAAAGCTCTCTATTCTCATTGTAGATGTCTCATCAACCTCACGAGCATACGGTTTAATCTCTTTTTCAGCAAAATCACGCACCATCTCTCGAATCATCACTTGCTCTTTTGTTAATTCAAAATTCATATCCAGTCCCCCTGATAGTAAATTTGCCATAGTAGATTTATCTGAAATCATTATGCTTCAACGTAAATACCGACTAGTCGGTTTGTTGGAACAAATAATAAAACCAGTGTTTCCTACTGGCTACCTCTTTATCATAAATTGCTTTGCTTCCTCGATTGCTTGCTCCGTGACAATCGCACGTAATACCATATCTGTAAAAACCTCTGTAATTTGCTCCATTGTTAATGGTCCCGATTGCTTAAACCATTTGTATGTCCAGTTAATCATTCCAACAATCGCCATCGTAACAATTGTACAAGGCAACTCTGTACGAAAAACCTTGGCTTCTTGCCCTTCTGCAATCACTTTTTGCAAAATATCACGATAATCATCTCGTTTTTTATGAATGATGGCACTATATTCATCAGATAGTGAACGACTCTCCTCATAAAAAATGGTGATATGCGCTTGATACATATCAAATACTGTAGTCAAGGTTTGTAGCATGGCACATAAACGTGTAATCGGTGTATCATACTTGTCATATGCATTCTGTGATTGCTGAATAACATATGAAATAAAGACATCATGAATTTCATATAACAGCTCATCCTTTGATTTGAAATTATGATAAAACCCACCCTTTGATGCCCCAATATGCTCCACAATGCGATCTACCGTTACATTGTGATAGCCATCCTGCTGAAACAGCTCAACTGAAGCGTCTACAATTCTTTGCTTTAACGTTTTCTTTCCCATAGGCACTTCTCATCCTTTATCTAACTGTATCACTCCTTATAATTAGAAAAACTACTTTTTTCAAATTATAAAATACTATGACAATTTAAATATAGCATTCATAAAATTAAGTGTCTAGCAACAAATAGATTTTTTCTGAAATTTCGAGCATAACCTTTACATCAGGCAGCACACAAAGATTCTCAAACACAATTTAACTATATGATTTACATCTTGTTTTCAGCACAAAATACAAAAAATTCCCCTTGCATTAACACAAGGGAAATTTCTTCATTATGAAATTCTCGGTAGTTTACGTAACCATGAAATGATAATAGCAACAATTAAAGCGAAACCTAAGTAGCCCATTGTTGAATAGACTTTACCAACTAATGTAGTAAATCCAACTAAGCTTGCAGCAAAACCTAATAATCCAATTACTATAATACCTACTTTAAAATATTTATGGTCTGGTGCGATAAAACGAACAGTAAATGAATAGAACATCCCCACCGCAGTATTATACATCATGCCTAGTAAAGCAATGGACATTAAGACACCTACTATAGGATGAATTTGTTTTGCCAATTCTAATGTTGGCATTGCTACTCCATCGACAACATTTATTTTAGCAAACATCGCGGCATTGATTAGTACGATTAAGACACCTAGCATTAGACCGCCAAGTAGGCCTCCTCTACCAGCAATTTTACGATCTTTTACTGTCCCACCCATCACGATTAACATGGCAGCACCTGCAGCAATATTATAGGAAACATAAAGTAACGCACCCATTAGCCAATTGGACGATGCAGAAGGTTGTGCTTTCGCTAAAGCATTTTGCTCTGTAATGGATAAGTCCATTGTAAAAATAGAATAAATCAAAATAATAAAAATTATACCCATTAAATAGGGAGTCACCATTGCTATCAAATTAATAATATTATTAACATTCAATAGTAACGTTAGTATCGTTATAACGACCATAAAAATACTCCCTACCATTGGATTGATGCCAAACATTTGATGAAATGTCGAGCCCGAACCAGCAAACATAACAACAGCGACACCAAACAAGAAAAACGTGATGACAATATCTAAAATAATACCAAAATAGCGTCCCCCAATATGATAGATCACCTCTTTATGTGATACCGTTTGTAGATCTGTTCCTAACTGTGCTAAACCCATTCCTAAAAATGCAAAAGCAACGGTAGCGACAATGGCACCTATCATACTGTACAAGCCAAAACTTGTAAAATACTGCATAATTTCCTGACCTGATGCAAACCCTGCACCAACAATTAAACCTACAAATGCTCCACCTATCTGCCAACTTTTTTTCATAGAACACCTACTATTCTAATATATGAAACTCAACTCTATTTATTAATATGTTTTCTGTGCAACTGTGAAGGAATTAACCGTTTCCCTATTTATTTCATAACCAATCCCTACTTGCTGTGGTACTTCAATATAACCATCTTTTACAACTACTTCCGGTTCGATAATATCTTTTTCCCAATAACGATTAGAGCCAGCAGTATCTCCAGGTAATATAAAGTTGGACAACGTTGTTAAAGCTACATTGTGTGCACGACCAATGCCAGACTCCAACATGCCTCCGCACCATACAGGGATGCTATTGGCCTCACAATAATCGTGTATTTTTTTTGCTTCTGTTAAGCCACCTACACGGCCAATTTTTATGTTAATAATTTTTGTGCTCCCCAATTCTACAGCCTTTCGCGCATCTTCTAATGAATGAATACTTTCGTCTAAACAAATTGGTGTTTCCATTAATTTTTGCAATGAAGCATGATCGATAATGTCATCCGAAGCAAGTGGCTGCTCAATCATTGTTAACTGAAATGCATCAAGTTGTTTCAATGTTTCAGCATCTTCAAGACGGTATGCTGAATTTGCATCCGCCATAAAGGCTACGTCAGGAAATGTTTCCCGTAATGTACGCATAACTTCTAAATCCCAGCCTGGTTTTATTTTGATTTTCATGCGTTTATAGCCTTCCTTCACATAGCCATCAACTAACGCAACTAACTCCTCGATTGAATTTTGTATACCAATACTAATGCCTACTTCGATTTTATCCTTTTTACCACCAAGCGCTGCTGCTAGGGATTGCCCAGTTTGCTGCGCATATATATCCCAGATAGCTCCTTCAATCGATGATTTCGCCATATTATTTTTGCGAATCGGCTCAAATAATTTACTCACTTCATCTGGGTGATGAAGCTCTTTATTTAAAATAAGAGGAATTAGGAAATCCTCAAGCATATGCCAGTTTGTTTGAAGTGTTTCTTCATTGTACCAAGGTGAATGAAAAGCTACAGATTCTCCCCAACCAATCAATCCTGATTCATCTTTAGCCTCGAGGACCAAAAATTCTCTTTCATGAAACGTGCCAAAGCTTGTTGTAAATGGTGCTTTTAATTTCATCTTCAATTGTCGTATTGTGATTTCTGTAATTTTCATATTAATTTGTCCCTTCCAAATTTAAAGTTGCTTTTTTCACTAAAACATATTCGTTAAAGTATTCTTTTTGCTGCAATAGAACAGCGGCATACCCTGCTGAAAATAGCTGCTTTAGCAGATTTCTTGTTTTAAAACGCCAATCCAATGCTAAGCTAGGATTTTGTGCTTTTAATGCTTGAAAGTCCTTAGGAACAGGTAGCACATACGCTTCTTCTGTTAATTTTAAATTTTCAGTTATTTTTAAACATAATAAACCCTGCTTTGTAAGCTCACAGCTTGCCACTGGTATTGCATTTGCTACTTCTATTTCAGTATTGTTTACTACATAATCTGAAGTTAAATGCCAGCTTACCTCAAATCGATCTGAGGGTAGCCCTTTATTGAAGCCATCCTGCATTTCACCATAGCAATTTTCAATATAGGTGTAACAAACACCTTTTAATTTAGATAGATTAAGATAAGCATTTCGGGTTTCAAGGGGGTCAAATGTCCATATCATTAAATCATAGCCCTGCTCAATAGCAATTGCCCGCTGTTTGTACTTTAACTTTTCGCCTATACCAAGTGAGCGATATTTTTGATCAATCCCTAACATATGGGAACATAGATAGCTTGTCCCTTCTCGAAAACCTGAAAAACCATAACTAAAACCAACTAATTTATCTTCTTGATAGGCACCTACAACGATACCCCCATTTTTCACTGCTGTAAGCGTTTGGTGGAGAGGAATAGCAGGCATCCCCCACACAGCAAACTCTAATTGCTGAACTTGTTCAAGTTCTTCAATTGTTTTTATTTCTCGAATATCTATCATAGCTATCTCTTCTTTCTAATCTTTATAATGCTCTCAAAATAGCTCTTGTAATAATATTTACACCTATTAAAAGCCGATCTTGATTAAAGGTCATTTGAGGATGGTGTAAGCCTGGAGTAACTCCACAGCCTAATCCAAGCATTGTAGCTTTAAGCTTTGGACGTTCATAAGTATAAAAATGAAAATCCTCTCCTCCTGGTGTAACAACTGGTGGAGCACAAGCCTTTTCCCCAACTACATCAGTAATAGCTGCCCTCATATGCTGTAAAGCTTCATCATTCACTATTGCTGCTACAATATGAGCATCTACCTGTAAGAAAATTTTTGCTCCATACATTGCTTCAACAGATGCTTTTACACGCTCCATACCCTCTGTAATTACTTCCATCACTTCATTTGTTTGTGCTCGTGCATCAATGCTAAATGTTGCTTTACCAGGAATAATATTTGTAGAGGTGCCTCCTGCATTAAATTGTGTCATTTTGACAGATGCAGAGATATTTGGGTCCGTCCAAATCTTTTGAAGGCCTTCAACAATAGCTGCTCCAACCTCAATTACATTAATACCAAGTTCTGGCCGTGCACCATGTGTCTCTTCCCCAATAATGGTCCCTGTAAAAAGCTTTGCGGCTCCATGATACAACGCTGGTGCATACGTCCCATCCTGTAATTCCTTTAATGGTCGAACATGAACACCAAATAAATATTTTAAATCATCAATAATGCCCTTTTCGACAAATGCGTGGGCTCCTTGTGCCTTTTCCTCAGCAGGTTGAAATAAAATTCGTACAGCGCCTGAAAGTAAATGTTCCATATCCTTTAAAAGCAATGCAGTCCCAATAGCCATCGTCATATGACCATCATGCCCACAAGAATGGTTAGCTTGAAAGACACCATTAACCTCCTGCCAAAGGGCATCTATATCAGTGCGAAATCCTACTTTAGGTGTACCTTTACCAATATCAACATAAAGTCCTGTCATATCTTCAAAAAGATGTGGCTCCATGTTTGCCTCTCTCAATAAATTTGCTATATATTGTGTCGTATTGTGTTCTTGCCAACTAACTTCTGGATGTTGATGTAAATGATTAAAAATATTTGCCAGACGTGGCTGTAACTCTTGTAAAACTTGGTTCATAGTAGTCAACTCCATCGATTTGCTAAAAAGCTATTTTCGAAATCATCATATTTTACACGCTGATTTTCATAGTAGTCATGATTTTGTGCAGTCATCCCCGCTATTAAAGTATTTAAAAATGCTATGAGTGCTGGCATAGCATCTATTGTGGATACTTCTTGTTGTTGCTCGTTAACAAAGGTAATGGTTGCATATTGGGTAATAGGTGCAATTTGAGAATCAGTAATGCCAATAATCTCGCATTTTTTTTCTTGTATTTCAGCCGCAAATTGTATCGGCTCTTTAAAGTAACGATGGAACGATAAAATAATAACTACACTATCCTCATCAATCTCTTGGATCACACGTATGACCTCACTCGTCTCAAAATTTAACAGTACTACATTTGGTCGCAAAAGATTTAATGTAAAGTGAAGCCATTGTGCTGCTAAATGGGAGGAGCCATTCCCTGCAATATATATTTTTTTCTTCTCATGTAGCAGTACGGAAGCTCGATTAAAATCCTCCTCATTAATATTGTTAGCCATATTTAAAATGCGAGATGCATCCTTTTCCATTGTCTTTACATAAAAACGTGGATTTTCAAAAAGAGCCTGCTTCGATTGTAAATAATTTTGCAAACTACTTGCATTTCCTTTATTAAATAAATGCATCGTTACCTGACGTTGCAATTGTGCATAACCAGATAAGCCCAATGCATAACAAAAGCGAATCACCGTCGTTTCACTTACTCCAGCTTTCTCTCCTACATATGAAGCTGAGTGAACGCCTACTGTCTGTAAATTTTTTAGGATGAATGTAGCTACCTTTTGCTGACTTTTGGATAACTCTTGGTATTTCTCTTGAATCAGCTGCTGGATTGTTTGATTCCCCATAAAAGAAGCACACCCTTTTTTAATTTATATTTTGAAGTATTAACTTCATTTTTATGTACATAAGATTATCATATTAATTTTCTGAATTCAATGTTTTTTCTGAAATTATAATTTCAATACTATCATGCCTCCAAGTCTGGTATGATTACTTCTTTCATCAGCATTTAATCAATTTCGTTACAGTTCAACTGCTAATGCCTCCAACCTATGCTATATTTAAAACCATGGAATAACGAAAGGGTGTTAACAAATGGCAAAAAGCATAGTAATTGCTGAAAAACCTTCTGTTGCACGTGATATTGCACGTGTGCTGAAGTGTCATAAAAAAGGAAATGGCTTCCTTGAAGGAGATCAATATATTGTTACTTGGGCACTTGGACATCTGGTAACATTAGCTGACCCTGAAAGCTATGATGTAAAATATAAAACGTGGAACTTAGAGGATTTACCAATGCTCCCAGATCGTTTAAAGTTAACGGTTATTAAACAAACGGGGAAACAATTTAATGCGGTGAAGAGTCAACTTATGCGCAATGATGTCAATAATATCATTATTGCGACAGACGCAGGTCGTGAAGGTGAACTTGTAGCACGTTGGATTATTGATAAAGTAAAGGTAAAAAAACCATTACAACGCCTATGGATTTCCTCTGTTACAGATAAGGCCATTAAAGATGGCTTTGCTAATTTAAAGCCTGGAAGAGCCTATGATAACTTATATGCTTCTGCTGTTGCTCGCTCTGAGGCAGACTGGTATATCGGCTTAAATGCTACCCGTGCCTTGACTACGCGCTTTAATGCACAGCTAAACTGTGGACGTGTACAAACACCAACAGTAGCCATTATTGCAGCGCGCGAAGATGAAATTAAAAACTTTAAAGCACAAACCTATTATGGTATTGAAGCACAAACAACAGATAACTTGAAGCTCACTTGGCAAGATCAAAATGGCAATAGTCGCAGCTTTGATAAAGAGAAGATTGATACGCTAGTGAAAAAGCTTGGAAATAGCAATGCAACTGTTGTCGATATTGAAAAGAAACCAAAAAAATCATTTGCTCCTGGCCTCTATGATTTAACAGAATTGCAGCGTGACGCCAATAAAATCTTTGGCTACTCAGCGAAGGAAACATTGAATATTATGCAAAAGCTGTATGAGCAACATAAAGTGTTAACTTATCCACGTACGGATTCTCGCTTTATTTCTCAGGATATCGTAGCGACACTACCTGAACGCTTAAAGGCATGCGGCATTGGTGAGTATCGCTCCATCGCCCATAAATTGCTGACAAAGCCAATCAAAGCAACAAAAGCATTTGTTGATGATAGCAAAGTGTCAGATCACCATGCCATCATTCCAACAGAGGGCTATGTGAATCTTTCAGCCTTCTCAGATAAGGAACGTAAAATTTATGATCTTGTTGTGAAACGCTTCCTTGCTGTTTTACTTCCTGCCTTTGAGTATGAACAATTAACATTGCGTGCAAAAATTGGCGATGAAAGCTTTATTGCTCGTGGCAAAACGATTTTATCATCTGGCTGGAAGGAAGTTTACGAAAATCGCTATGAGGATGAGGACACAGTAGATGACGTCAAGGAACAAATACTGCCACGCATTGATAAAGGCAATCTGTTAAAAGTAAAGCTTCTTGTGCAAACTTCTGGACAAACAAAACCACCTGCTCGTTTTAATGAAGCAAGCCTATTATCAGCCATGGAAAACCCAACAAAATATATGGCAACGAATGATAAAAAACTAGCCGATACATTAAAATCCACAGGTGGTCTAGGTACAGTCGCAACACGTGCAGATATTATTGATAAGCTTTTTAATTCCTTCTTAATTGAAAAGCGTGGTGGCAAGGATATTTATATTACCTCTAAAGGTCGTCAACTACTCGATCTAGTGCCAGAGGAATTGAAATCCCCTGCCCTCACAGCAGAGTGGGAGCAAAAGCTTGAGCTTATTGCAAAAGGTAAGCTAAAAAAAGATGTCTTTATTAGTGAAATGAAAAATTACACGAAGGAAATTGTGTCGGAGATTAAGGGTAGTGATAAAAAGTATAAGCATGATAATATCTCTTCGAAATCATGTCCTGATTGCGGTAAACCGATGCTTGAAGTGAATGGCAAGAAAGGAAAAATGCTTGTCTGCCAAGATCGAGAATGTGGTCACCGTAAAAATGTCTCACGTACTACAAATGCACGTTGTCCACAATGTCATAAAAAATTAGAGCTTCGTGGAGAAGGCGATGGTCAAATTTTTGTTTGTAAATGTGGCTATCGTGAAAAATTATCTGCCTTTGAAGCAAGACGCAAAAAAGAAGGCGGAGGCAAGGTTGATAAACGCTCCGTACAAAAATATTTAAAGCAACAAAAAAACGAAGAGCCAGTGAACAACGCTCTTGCGGAGGCTTTAAAAGGGTTAAAATTTGATGAATAAGAAAAAGGGTGTCTCAATAATCATTTGAGACGCCCTTTTTACATACCTTGAATTAATAAATTACTCTAAGGGAGGTTTTTTTATGGAAGCAAAAAATTTTAGACCGCGAAATATTATTTTGATGACCATTGTTGTTGCTGCCTCTGTGTCAATTGGTCAAGCCATTTATGTGATGTTCATCAATGTGCCCTTCCCATAACAGCCGGTTATTACCCAACTTTCAAGGTTTATTATCTAACTCTTTATAAATACTGTTCACGCCACTGCAATTGTTCTTTGTCAGTAAGCTGCTGCTCAAGCTGTTTATCCCATTGATTCCACAATGTATTCCACACGCGCACATAGACCATATCCTGCTCCTGATTGTAAAGCACAAACTCTAAGCATGGACTATCATTAATTTGCTTGGCCTCTACTTGCTCAATAGCAGCAATGATTTTTTGAGAAGTGCCTGCTGTCTCATCTGTTTCTTCCTGTAATGCTGTGATAATCAACGATTCTTCAAACTGTTCTTGCTGCTCAGCCTCTTGGTCAACATAACGGTAGAGCTGTGGCAGGTCATCATATTCCTCAATATCCTCTGTTTTTATAGAAAGAAATGATTGATGACAGGGGCTAAAATAAAGGGTAGCTGTTTCAATATCTAGCTCCTCCTCAAAAATGCCCTGTTCTAGCTGCTGCTGCCCTTTAGTCGTTATCCGATAAAAGCCAGCCTCATGTTGCACTAAGTTGACTCGTATCATTAAGGATACTAAATCCTCGATAAATAATGGATCTACTAATAATAGTTCACTTAATTCCTGTGTGCTTGCAAAATCGGCTTCCTTGATGCTTAGCAGCAGCATTGTCATTAAAACATCCATTGTTGAACGACGCATAGGCTTATAAGCTACATCGACAGTTCGAATAGGAATACACCATTCTGCCGTTTTAATAATTTTGATATTACGATTTTGCTGCAGCTCACGCATTAGTCGTTGCTGTAATTTTGACAATTTACATCACCAATCCTTTATGATTACGTAAGCCATCGTAGGATTTTACGGTATTTAATAAATTCGTATACATATCTCTTGTCTCTTGATGTTTCGCACGTTTTGTAAACATGTCGGCACTTCCTACAAGCAGTAATAACTCACGGGCACGGGAGAGCGCAACATTTAAGCGACGATAATCTCTTGCAAAGCCAATATCGCCGCCTTTTGCTGTATTACGAACCATACTCACTAGGATCACATCCATTTCCATTCCTTGGAATTTATCGACAGTGCCTGTTCTAAATTGTAGATGCGGTAACTGTAATTCCTGCTGAAGCAGACGATTAATTCTCTTCACCTGCTCACCGTAAAAACTAATTACGCCAACGCTTTTCTGAGTATCGTGTGGCATACGCCCCGCCTCTTTTGCCACTCTCACTGCGTCATTAAGATCTAGCAAAATATGACGAATTGTTTGCAATTCCCCTTCATTATAGCGACTTGTTCCACCCTTTACCTGCTCCTCTAAATAAGGCTTTTCTGTTGGTATATCAATCCAGAGTAAATGGTCATCACGCTTGACAAATTGCCCCTCTAAGCGATGATCTCTTGCCGCATCTGAATCTGGTAAGCCGCACTGCAAGCCATTTTCCTCTCTCGCATAAAATGGTGTAATACTTTGCATAATTTTCTCATGCATACGGTATTGTAATGCAAGCATTTGCTTATGCGTTGAGGGCAAATTATTAAATAGGCGCTCAAATAATGATTCGCGCAATAGATTTTTTAATTCCTGTGCGCCTTCAAAATTAGGATTTTCCTCTTGCATCGCCTTTAATGTTTCCTCCAATGTATCATCCCCAAGCAATGGTGGGAGCTGATGATGATCACCTACTAAAATAACCTTTTTCCCTTTAAGCATTGGCAATAATAATTCTGGTGGTGTTGCCTTTGAGACCTCATCAATAATCACTACATCAAAGGTAGGATAATTTTCCATAAATTCCTTACTTGCAGAGGCTACACATGTTGTACCAATTACATTCGCATGGCGCACATATAGTTTTCGGATTTCATCTAAATCATATTCTGTAGCATTTTGTAGCTTGTCACGCCATTGCTCCTGTAATTTTTGACGAAGTGGTAGCTGTTGTTCCTTACGCTGTAACGCTTCAATAGTTTGATTAGCCACTTTCATCGCTTCTACAACCTCCTCTGCCGTGCGTTCCGGTGTTGATTGTAAAAGCTTTGTATAAGCTGTTAATTGCTTTTCCTTTGTCAGTCCAGCAATATTAATATCTTTAATGCGTGCTTCTATTGCTGTTAACTGTTGCTCAACCTCCTGCAAGCTTGTTTGCACCGTCTGAAGAGCAGCCTGCTTTGGAACTAGCTGCACCTTCGCTTGCTCTACTGCCTCAAGCTGCTGCTGTACTTGCTCTAGCGATTCTTGCTCCTGTGCCATTACTATTTTTAAATACTCAGCGGATTCTTTCGGCTCTTCTTCCAGATGGAAGGTGCTTGCTAGCTGCTTTAGTCGCTCTGTATGCTGTAAAAATGGCTGCAATTGACGCTGTAAACTTTGCACATCAAAGCTTGTAATGGCGCATTCCTGATGAATAAGGCTTGCTATATTTTTACGACACGACTCAAACTCTTGGTCTTTATGTGCTTGCTGTTGCTGCAATGCTGCTCCTTTTTGCCACACAAAATCACGGCGCATATAGAGCCCAAGCAGGTAGCTTTCTAACTCCTCTGCTGTTGGTGAGTGCCCCTCTTCAAATGCCTTGTTTAACTGTGCAAAAACACCCATAAGGTTTTGCAAAGAAAATGACTGTACTGGCTGTAGCCTGCTTTTAGCAAAAGCCCGCTCCTTTACTTCCTCTGTTGCCAATCCTTCCAGCTTTGCAATAGCTTTTTGTAAGCGTGTATTAATAGTAGACCAAGCTACTAAATCTTTTGCATCCTCTAAATGCTGTAAGCGGCTAATTTGCTGTGACAGTACATGGCTTGGCCGAATTTGATAGTGCTGTAAAAATCGTTGAATACGTTCAAAGGCTGTTAATGTTTGAATATATTTTTGCGCTTCCTTCATTGTAGCTAAACGTTGGCTTTCCGCATCATATTTAAGCTGTAACTCTTGAAATTGCTCTGTTAGCTGCTGCTTTTGCTCTTGCAATTCCTTATATTGAATAGCTGCTTTTAGTTGCCCGATTTTTTGTGTTGTTTCCTGAATGATCTGCTGTAGCTCCTCTAAAGAAGGAGTGTCAGCAAGTGTTTGTGTAAGCTGCTGGACCAGAGGCTCAATTTGTGCAAGCTGTTTATCATAATGCTCTTTTTGTGCTTCATATGTTTGCTGCTCAGCTTTAGCAGCCTTCAATTCTTTTTTTAATGCTTGAATTTCCTGCTGTAAAATAGGCTCCTCAATGACTGCCTGCTCTTTTGCAGCGATTTCCTGTGTTAGTGCTTCCAGCCATTTTTCCAATTTGGCTAGCTCATCTTGTGCTTTGCTAAGATTTGCTTTTAATTCTCGTTCACGTTCAGGAAATGTCGTAATGGCCTCTTCAATGACCGCAAGTGTTTGCTCACGCCAATACAAAGCTACATTTTCCTCGATAAACTTTTTACCTTCCTCCTCAATACTTTCTGTTCTACCATACCGTAAAATTCGGATGTCTTGATTGGATAATAATCGTCCTAAGGCATTATCTACTGCTAAGTTGGACTGCGAGGCAACAAGTGTTTTTAAACCAGCCTTCACATTTTGCTGACAGATTTCTGAAATCACCGTTGTTTTTCCTGTACCTGGTGGACCTTGTATCACATATAAATCCTCAACAGATAATGCCCCTAAAACCGCTCGACGCTGATATTCGTTTAAGATATTATGAAATTCAATATCCTGCTGTAGCTTGGATGCTCGTACTGTTGGGCGTTTTTCAAATAAAATTGTCTCTAAATGAGGATTAACTGCCTCACCCTTTTCCAGCTTTGTAAAGCCATTGCGCAATCTTCTAATTTGACTCAGCGTCGCAAAATTACTAAAGCTTGCTTGTTTTGAACGAAGATTAAGCTGATCCTTGCGTGCCAAATCCTGTATAAAGGGCTTTACATCAATTTCAACCGTTTGCTTGTTAGCAGTAGCCTTTAAAACTTGTCCAATCTCACCGCGCATGCCTTGAATACTGACACTGAGCCCTTCTAACTGCTTCCATTCCTTGCTCTTTATGTAGGGACAAACAATTGTTAAGCGTGTAAAATTTTCATTGAAGTAGCTTTGTTTAAATTCTGTATGAATGTCATCTATCGTGGCATCACGTTCTTGAATTTTCAAATAGCCTTCCCAGCTCGCTATCCGTTTTTTTACATACTCTGTACGTTCCTCTGCGATCGGTAATTGTCTTATTGTCGTATGCAGCTCAAGCGGAATACCTGCTCCGTTATTCGGTCTTGTAATAAATTGCAATGCAGCTGCTAGTCGGCGATTTGTATGAATAGGACCACGCATATGAACAAAGCGGATATTTGTTGCTAGCAATCCTTCAACTTTGAGGACACAATCCATAATCACAGTTTTCCCTGCAAGAACCTCATGTAGTTTTCCATTATCATCAGCATTAAAATAAATAGATAAAAATATTTCACCCGCTGTTTTAGCCTTTCTTTTTTCAATATAAACCGTAAAAGCGTTTTGTAACGTAAAAAAGGCATGCTCATTTGCTGAGCATTCCTCTACTGCTTCCTTCGCCTTATTGGTCAAAATAAGGCTACAGCGTTGCTTTTCTAGTAAGGCGATGTCCTGCAATGAGCAGCCCTCCCTTCCGTATCACTAAAGTTTTATTTTATCATATTTTAAAAAAATACTTATAATGAAAAAACCCCTGAACAGTGATTTCCTACCACTGTCCAAGGGCATAAAATTCATATTAATGCTGATCAATCGTTTCCTTCGGCAGATTTTTGCTCATTTCGCAATATTGCACAAAGACACGTGCTAATTCACGTAAACGATTATGAACATCCTCATCTATAATAGTATTGTTTGCATCAAAATGCGATGTATGTGTGTACACATAGTTTGGTGTTACAAGGGCGCGGAAATAGTCTAAAATAGGCTTTAGCTGATTTTCTACTACAAGGTGATGCTGGTATGTGCCACCATTTGCCACAATGGATACTGGCTTATAGCGCATTGTTTTAGGATGTAAGAAATCAAACGCATTCTTTAAAACACCAGGAATGGATGCTTGGAAAATCGGTGTTGCGATAATATATGCGTCCGCTTCCTCAAATTGTTGGATCATTTTCTTCATATCATCATTTAATGGTGAACCATCCACAATTTGATGCTTATATTGACTAAAATGCATCATTTCTAATTCGAAACTAGCATTTAGTTCTTTAATATATTGCTCCACTTGCTCTAAAATAGCACCTGTCTTACGGCCAAACATTGTGCCATCAACGAGTAAAATTTTCATCTTTACTTTGCCTCCACATTCATCTTCTACAATAATATTGTAACAAATGTCACGTAGCTCGAAAAGAATTGCAGTGATGAAAGGAAGAAATTCAGTCTTTAGACGGAATGCCCCAAAAAGTGGCTATATTATTTTTGTTCCTGATCATCATGTTGAAAATGGACTTCCTTATCCACAACTGTATCCGATAATTTGTGTTTGTCCCAATTAAATAATGTCTCTCTTGAAACATCTTCCTTTACTATTATTTCAGGATAGTCTAATTTCGCTAAGTGAGGTGATTTATAAATAGTAACAGGCTGCTGCTTTTCATATAAAGCGATAATAATCATCGCCTTTGCCACTTGTGAAGCTTCAATGGCTCTAGCAGCTTTAAGGGGACCTATTAATAAAGGTTGGGCAAGCTTTAATACTTTCTCTCCTGCCTTTTCCCCTAAACGAAATTCATGACGCTGCCCTACTAATAATGATGGGCGAATAATCGAAAGTCTTTGTAAGCCAAGCTCTATTAAATCTTGCTCAAGCTTTCCTTTCACTCGATTGTAGTAAAAAGGTGAGCTCTCCTTTGCGCCCATTGAGGTAATGACAAGAAAATGAGGAATTCCACGTTTTTTTGCTAACGAAGCAATTGCTAATGGATATTCAAAATCGACCTTTTCAAACATCTCACGAGAGCCTGCCTTTTTAATCGTTGTACCTAAGCAGCAATATAGTTCATGTGCAAATTCAATATCTTGTTCTTCTAATCGATCAAAATCTCGAATTTTTATTTCTAGCTTTGGATGCGTAAAGACTGGCTTCTTTCGTGCAATAACCGTTACTGACACATATTCATCATTTTCACATAATTGCTCCACAAGAGAAGCACCTGTTAAACCAGTTGCCCCAACAACAATTGCTGCACGCATACCCATTGCTCATCCCTCCTTCTATTAAACCTGTATAGTGTATGTATTTCTAGCCTCAATCTATATATCGACCATTTTTTATGCTTCAAAAGCTAATTCTCATATCTTCACTGCTAGATATTTTTCTAACTAACATCCTTTATCAAATGCTAAATTTTACACATACTTGCTCTTTCTTCGCCATAGTTTAAAGAGACAGAGGAAAGGATGGGATACATTTGCAAAACGAAACACAAGCAATAGAACCAAAAAAAACAATTGTTTTCATTATTGAAAGCTGTATTGATAAAGGGCTGTATCCTTTTGAACGGGTTTCAACATTAGCGAGGCTACTTACGCATGAGAAAGTTGTTATATTTATCAAAAGCCCTTCAAATGACGGGATGCCAATTTTAATACATGCAGGACTATCCCCTATTGTATTTAATCATTTTAACGAGCTACCTCAGCAAATAAAAGAAATTCAGCCTGATTTGATTGTAAGAGACGGACGTAACTCTGAGGGCTGGCAAGTACAGAACCTACGACCATACTGTAAAGCTATTATCCATTTTGATGATTTTGGCGAGGGTGGTCAAGCCTGTGATTGTGTACTGCTGGCCCTCTATCAAGAAGTGAAAGATTATTTACCATCTCATTATATTGGTGGCAGCTTTGTTTTCGCACTTCCAGAAATCTATCAACAATTTAACAGCATACCTGATCGTAAAATAGCTGAGGATCCTCCTCATATCGTCGTTGCTTTTGAAGATGGGGACGAGCATAATTTAACCTATCGAACACTTCGACATTTAACACAGCTACAAATTCCACTACAAATTACAGTGATGATTGACGATTGCTATCGACATGCAACAGATGATTTACAAATGATGGTGCTGAGTCGTCGCAATACGGCTATTCTTCGTGATAAAAACGCGCTTCTACAGCTATTACCAAAAGCAGATGTGATTATTTGTAATGCTAATTATACGCCTTACAAAATCGCCTCCTATGGTGTGCCATGCATTACACTTGCACAATCTGAAGCGGAGCTATTACATGCCTTCCCACGTGAGCAAAACGGCTTTATTCATTTGGGACTTGGTCGAAAAATGAAGCAATCGCAAATACAAAACGCCGTGATGGAGCTACTTTTACATGAAGCACGAAGCGAACGAGCTATCAGAAAGCAAAGACAATTAAATCTTGCGAACAACAACGAAACACTTCAAACATTGCTACTAGATTTTGCATATGATCGACACAATATCGCCTCTACTTAGTGCTACTTCAAAGATGATTATGATACAATATATAAGAATTTTTTACTTTTTGCCTCTCCATAAGGAAAGTCAAAAATAACGAGTACTTGATTGATGTTAATGATTAAGCGGTGAGGGATTTGACAAGCCCTCATCGCTTTTGCACGCATTCGTTATACCAATATGCTTACTAAAGGAGTTATAATTATGCCAACAAAAAGTGATATTGAATACCAAATTCGAGAGCTAAAAATGGACTATATCAATTTACAAGGTGATATTGAAAAATTAGAGTCTACAGGACATAACGATCAGGTAGCAAAAGCTGAAGAGCGCCTTGCAAATATGGAGGCTAAGCTAGCGGAACTCAATAAACAATTAACAGAACTTTAGAATACGAACATAAGGAACAGTTGGAGGAACATATATGGCAATATTAACAGTTGAAAATTTAGGTCATTCTTTTGGCGATCGTACCCTTTTTAAGGATGTATCATTTCGCTTAGTGGAAGGTGATCATATTGGGCTTGTTGGGGCGAATGGTGTGGGTAAATCAACATTGATGGGCATCATTACTGGTCAAACAATCCACGATACAGGAAAGGTTGAATGGCTTCCTGGCACACATTACGGTTATTTAGACCAGCATACAGCGCTCACTGCTGGACGAACAATGCGTGATGTATTGCGCGATGCCTTTTTACCATTATATAAAAAAGAAGAAGAGCTTAATGACATTACAGGTAAGATGGCTGAAGCAACACCTGAGGAATTAGAGGTGCTGTTAGAGCAAATGGCTGAGGTACAAGACGCACTGGATGCAGGAGATTTCTACTCATTAGATATGAAAATCGAAGAAGTGGCACGCGGACTTGGCCTCGATGCAATTGGCTTAGAGCGTGATGTGGCTGCACTTTCTGGTGGACAACGTACAAAGGTGTTACTAGCGAAGCTATTATTAGAAAAACCAAAAGTATTACTACTGGATGAGCCAACAAACTATCTCGATGAGGAGCATATTACGTGGTTAAAAAGTTATTTAAAAAACTATCCATATGCTTTCTTATTAATTTCACATGATACAGAATTTATGAATGAAACAGTAGATGTTATTTTCCAGCTTGAGTTTTCAAAATTAACACGTTATACAGCAACCTATGAAAAATTTTTAGAGCTTGCTGAAATTAATAAACGTCAGCATATTGAAGCTTATGAAAAGCAGCAGGAATTTATCAAGAAGCAAGAGGACTTTATTGCCAAAAATAAAGCGCGCTACTCAACAACGGGACGCGCAAAATCACGTGCCAAACAGCTTGATCGTTTAGAGCGTATTGATCGCCCAGAAACAGCGGCAAAGCCAGAATTTAGCTTTAAAGAAGCTCGTTCCACTAGTCGTTATGTTGTAGAGGCTGAAAATTTAGTGATTGGTTATGATAAAGACAAGCCCTTGCTCCCTCCCCTTACTTTTACCATCGAACGCGGAGAAAAAATTGCGCTTGTTGGTATGAATGGTGTAGGTAAATCAACCTTATTAAAAACAATGCTTGGGAAAATTAATCCTCTCGCTGGGAAAGTTATTCGAGGCGATTACCTTCACCCCTCTTACTTTGAGCAAGAGGTCAAAGCGGAGAAAATTACACCAATTGATGATGTATGGAATGCCTTCCCTTCTATGGAGCAAGCGCAAGTACGTGCAGCATTAGCAAGAGCAGGCTTAAAAACCGACCATATTACACGTCCACTTAATTCATTATCTGGTGGAGAGCAGGCCAAGGTTCGTTTATGTAAATTAATGATGGAAGAAGCAAACTGGCTACTATTTGATGAACCAACAAACCATTTAGATGTCGATGCAAAAAATGAATTAAAGCGGGCTATGAAAGAATTTAAAGGCACTATTGTGCTCGTAAGCCATGAACCTGATTTTTACGAGGGACTCGTGACAAAAGTTTGGGATGTTCAAGACTGGTTTACATCTGGACAACAAGGTTAATATTCATTACAAAGGGCAGCTCCTCAAGATTATTGAGGCTGCCCTTTTGTATATATTTTTCCTCGCACTTACGCATAAATAGTCTCTGGCAAACATATCATAATCAATGGACAAGCAAATAAGACAAGCTCATTATTTCTAGTAATTTGTCTAAACTTACATCATTGTAAGCTGGGATAGCGAAACTTTTTGCTGCTTTCTGCGTATAAGTTAATGTAAGTAAAAAATATCATGCTGATATGAAATTTTTTCAAATAACTATTGATTTATTTATATCTTACTAGTAAGATATATGTATAAGGAAATCAACTTACTAATAAGATATTCATAAAATAGAATCTAAAAAAGAAAGCGAGGAATGAAGAATGACAGTTACAATTTACTCACAAGCGAGCTGTTCTTCATCCAGAAAAGCACTTAAATGGTTAAAAGATCACAACATTGACTATAAAGAAAAACGTATTACATCACACCCACTTACACTTGCCGAATTCAAAGAAATTCTTAGCATGACGGAAGATGGCACAGATGAAATTATTGCTACAAACTCTAATGATTTTAAAAACTTAAATATTGATATCGATCAACTTTCGATTCAAGAGCTATTTGCCATTATTCAAGATCACCCTAGAATGCTTCGCAGTCCTATTTTAATAGATGAAAAACGCATTCAAGTTGGCTACAATGAGATGGATATCCGTCGTTTTATTCCACGTAAAGTACGGGCTTACGAATTAAATGCAATGACAAGATTGGCACAAGAAAGTTAAAAAAGTTTTGGAGTTGACCTTCTATGGATCAAGAAAAACAACAAGCCATTACCTCATTATTTGAAGTCGTTTCATCGATAGAGCGTAAGTGGGCAAACGAGTGGAATAATCATAATGCGCTTGGCTTTTCAAAATCCCATATTTTAATTTTAGACTATTTAGCGCAGGAGGGCCCCAAACGCCCTTCTGCTATTGCTGAACGCTTAAAAGTAACAACAGGTGGTGTTACGGTTTTAACAACAAAGCTTATTAATGCGGGCTTTATAGAAAAAACACAGCATGCAACAGACCGACGTGCTTCACAATTAGTAATTACACCTGAGGGTGAAACGATTTTAGCGGAATCTCGTCAACAAGTGAGTGCCATTATTAACAATATGTTTGGTATGCTGACAGCAGAGGAGCTTCAAACATTGCGCACTATTTTTTCAAAATGCTTACTGGATGTTGATTCGAATCAGCCAAAATAAAAAAGCTGCATCGCAATCTTGGCACTGAATACTATTTTTGAGACAGTATGAAAACACCTTATTATACAGCCAGTTGACGGTATTGAACCGGCGACTGGTTGTTTAATTTCGTTTTAATCCGAATATTGTTATAATAGTAAATGTATTCTTCGACAATATTTATGACACACGCATTTGTTGTGCGATAAATATCATCGAGGTAGAACGTTTCAGACTTTAGCGAGGAGTGAAACGTTTCAATTGGGGAATTATCAGCGGGCGTGCCTTTACGAGACATGCTCATGGTCATTCCTTTTTCTTTGACTGCCTTCTGATATGCATAAGATGTGTAAACAGAACCCTGGTCGCTATGCAGGATACAGCCTTCTGGTAGATCGGGTAATTGATTTAGCGTATCTAAGACAAAGTCGGTATCTTGTGTAAAACCAATTGTAAACGCAATAACCTCGCCATTAAATAGGTCTAAGATACTTGAAAGGTACATCATAGATTGTCCAAAAGGCAAGTAAGTAATATCTGTTACGAGCCTTTCTAGCGGTTTTAATGCCGTAAAATCACGTGCTAATAAGTTAGGAACAATGTGAGCTGGTTGTCCCGTACGTTTACGTTTCTTTACCTTTACACGACATTGCCAGCCGTATTTTTGCATCACACGTTGCACCGTTTTCTCACTAATGTCAGTAAGTAATTCTGTGATTTTTCGATAGCCGTATCTGAATTTGTGTAACTTGCACAAGTCGCCAATTTGTTGGTCTCGAAGATCCTTTTGAGTGAATTTATTTTCATTGACCTTCCAGCGATAATACGACGAACGAGCTACACCTAAATGACGGCAGATTTCACCAATCGGCATCCTTTCTTTTAACTCCTCTACTAGCTCTACTACAACTTTTGGGACCACTTCCTCTCCAACTCTGCGTACTTTTTTAACACTTCAATTTGTTGCTTTAAATAACGATTCTCTGCTTGTAACTTAGCGGTTTCACTTTCATATTCAGGCCCTTTGCCAAATGTATATTGTTTTCCTACTGGCTGTTCAAGACGATGTAATTCGCCGTTCTTGTACCATTTCATCCATGTTTTTAACTGAGAATGGTTACGAATATTTAGCTCCTCTAGTACTTGTTTTACAGGAATGCCTGCTAATCTCATTTCAATTGCTTTCATTTTCACTTCCACTGGGTAACTCACTCTTGTCCCCATAGAAAAACACCTCCACATTGATTTGATAAGGTACAATACCCGTTTTTCAACGAAAGGTGTTTTTATTTGTCTCATTTTTTTAGGTCAGTGCCCTTTTTGCGAATGCAGCTTTTTAGGTAGATTTGTCGAGTAAATACCTCTGTCTAAGTATTTGTGACATGCGACCAATCTGCTTTCATTATGCGGGCAGCACAGATTCCACAATCGATTCATCAGACATAAGCATTTCTTTTAGACGAGCTTTTGCACGAAACAGACGAGATTTCACAGTTCCAATGGACACCTTCATAATCGTAGAAATTTCAGCTAGTGAATATTGGTCTATGTAGAAATACCATAATGTTTTGCGGTAAATGGCATCTAATTGCTCCATTTTATCCTGCACTAGTTTCGTTACAATATCCTTTTCAATTTTTTCTTCTGTAGAAATATCATTATTGGGAACCAAATCTAAAATCGGTACGTCTAATGTTTCAGGTTGGTTCATCATATATTTGCTACGACGTACTTTTTTACGATAGCGATCTCTAAATGTATTCATTGTGATAGTTGTCAGCCAAGCTTTAATATGCTCTACCTCAGCAACACTGTTTTCATAGCGTACAACCTTAACCCAAACTTCTTGCATTAAATCTTCAGCCTCTACATTATTGCGAGTTAGTTTTAAACATAGGTGATAAATATAACGATTGTATTCCTCGTATACGCCTTCTAATTTTTTATTCATTGTGTATGCCTCCGCTTCTTGTTCTTGCTTCTATACACATTCTCGCAAAATAATGTATTACACTCTATCGCATTGGCTTTCAATTTCATTACAATCATGTAAGCTTAAGCATCATCACTTGTAATATTCGTAAAAATTGTTTTACTACTATATTACTTATTCCATCAATACCCTTATCATTACACTATCTCTTTATTTTCATTACTATATTTTTAATAATACTTCTTAGCTTAACAGACCTAAACGAAAGGCAGAGGCAACAACCTGTGTTCGATTTTTGGCTTTAAGCTTTGTCATTAAGCTGCTGACATAGTCCCTTACCGTATGCTCACTTAAAAACAGCAGTCCTGCAATTTTTTTATTATCATACCCTTCCGCAAGCAAGCCAAGAATCATCGACTCCCTTTCGGTAAAATGTAGCTCTGAGGCTTGCTCCACATTCTCACCCTTGCGAGATAAAAATAAGCCCAACCGCTTCCCTACTTGCTCTAGTAATGCTAATTCATCCTTTGTACAATCAAATTCCTCCCCTAGCTGATCAAATGTCAGCCAGCCAAATAATTGATCTTGTTGAATAATGGGAATAAAAATAACAGAAGATAAATTAAATAATTGGATATGCTCCTCTTTTATATAATTTTTAGGATTCTTTAAATAAATGGGCTTTCTGGAGCTAAATATCGAGTTTTGCTCTGTTATATGCCCTTTCATGCTTTGTACCTTTGGCAGCTCCGCACCAATCACACCATAAAATTCATTAGACCATGGCACATATGCATAAAATACACATCTTTTGTAGCTAAAGTACTCTTCACACTTTTTTAAAATATAAGCTAAATCATGATAACCTGACGAGTAAATGAGCAATTTATCAAGCTTATCCAATAATTGAAGATGGCTTAATTGCTGATTTGTTGAATGGTTA
Source organism: Lysinibacillus macroides (assembly GCF_001281525.1). GTDB lineage: Bacteria > Bacillota > Bacilli > Bacillales_A > Planococcaceae > Lysinibacillus > Lysinibacillus macroides. The sequence goes on from NZ_LGCI01000002.1 coordinate 227,709, forward strand.
TCATTTGTCGGATGCACTAACTTATCATAATAAAGCTGTATTAAGTACGTAAATATCGAGAGTACATACATTAATACAGCATTCATACGATGATGTTTCTGGTGAATCATAAATGTAATCAATGATTTTTCAAAAATTAATTGAAAAAGATTAAAGCTTTTTATATCAATAATGGATAGCTGCGATTGCAGCCATGTATTTAAAAAATTTTGATAATCATCCTGTAAATCTTCAATATTTGTACGTGTTAGTAAATGTAAAAATGAATTGAGCAGCATAGCCGTTTTTTTGCGATCTTCCTCTGAAATAGAAGACTCCAGATAAAGATAAATATTGGTATTTTCCTCAATTTGCTTATGATGAACTTTAATAACTAGCACAAACTCTTGAAATGTCATTTCTTCAAAGGATTGAATTGGATGTGTCATAGGCAGCTCTTCTCCTTTATTTAAACATACCCCTATAAATGGTGGATACTCGTCATACTATTATACAGCATCTTATAGGATGGTTTTTGAAATTGGGAAGCGTAAAATAAAGGTATCCCTAAAATAAAGGGAATATTTTTAAGTCCTATAGCTAAATCTATATCCAGATAGAATGAAAGGTGCGTGCTTGACATGAGATTGGAAAATAAAGTAGCTATTATTACAGGTGGAGGGACAGGTATCGGTAAAGAAACTGCTCTCTTATTTGCTAAAGAAGGCGCAAAGGTAGTTATTACTGATATAAATGAACAATCTGGTAACGAAGCAGTTCGCGATATCCAAGCTATCGGCGGACAAGCACTATTTATTCGTCACGATGTAAGCAATGAAGATGATTGGAAAAAGGTTGCAGACCAAACAATCAAAGCATTTAATAAGGTTGATATTCTTTTCAATAATGCGGGTATCTATATTATTAAGCCACTTGCAGAAATCGAACTTTCTGACTGGAACCGCTTAATGTCCATCAATGTGACAGGTGTTTTCCTAGGTATGAAGCATATTATGCCATTTATGGCTAAACAACATAATGGTTCTGTTATTAATGCTTCCTCCATTGCGGGCTTAACAGGTGCTGCTGGACATGTATTATATGGAGCTAGTAAGGGCGCAGTTCGCATTATGACAAAGGACGTTGCTATGGAATACGCACCATTTGGTGTACGTGTCAACTCTATTCATCCTGGTTATATTGATACAGGTATGGCAGATTATGCATCAGTAACAACAGGAAGCTCTAAAGATGAATTAGGGAAAAATCTATTCCCATTAGGTCGTTTAGGTTCCGTTCAGGAAGTCGCTCAAACAGTATTATTTTTAGCCTCTGATGAATCTTCATTCTCAACAGGTGCTGAATTTGTGATTGATGGTGGCGCAACTGCAAAATAATAAAGGTGGTTATTCGAATGAAATTACAAGATAAAGTAGCAATCGTCACTGGTGGCGCTAGTGGTATTGGCGAAGCAACCGTTCGCCTATTTGTAGAAGAAGGCGCAAAGGTAGTCGTTGCCGATTTTTCAGATCGTGGGCAAAGCATCTCAGAGGAATTAAATAATAATGGCTTTGATACATTGTTTGTGAAAACAGATGTAACAAGTGAAGAAGATATTAAAAATATGATGAGTGCAACAGTGAAGAAATATGGCAAGCTTGATATTATGTATGCCAATGCAGGCGTAGCTGACGATGCACCAGCACATGAATTAACGTTTGAAAAATGGAAAAGAACCATTGATATTAATTTATCAGGCGTCTTCCTTTCTGATAAATATGCGATTGAACAATTCCTTGCACAAGGTACAGGCGGTGTTATCGTTAATGCTGGTTCTATTCATAGCTTTGTTGCCTTACCAAATCCAACAGCTTATGCTTCTGCAAAGGGTGGCGTAAAATTATTAACACAAAACCTATGTACAGCCTATGCAAAAGAAGGCATCCGTGTAAATGCTGTATGTCCAGGCTATATTGAAACACCACTGCTTAAAGAAGTAGATACGGCAAGCAAAGAATACTTAGCCTCTCTTCATCCCCAAGGTCGTCTTGGCAAACCAGAAGAGATTGCAAAAGCTGTTCTATTTTTAGCGAGTGATGACGCAAGCTTTGTCAATGGTACAACACTGCTTGTTGATGGCGGTTATACAGCTCATTAATATAGCAACAACAAGGTTTAAGTCCTAGTAATATGAGGACTCAAACCTTGTTGTTTTTATTAACCGTAATATGCAATCATTTCAATTTCTACTAGTGCATTTTTAGCTAAACAATCAACTGCATAAGCAGCTCGTGCAGGCAAAATTTCACCATTGAATACTCATTATCATTCCCCCTTCCAACATCATTTAAATTGAATAAACTCCATCCCATACAATTTTTTTATAATGTGCGGCGTCCGTATCACCCTCTGTACTAAAGAATAGAATTTTTGAATCTTCATTCATTTTTAATTGCTCTTTTAAAGCTGTATACTGATCTCGTCTTAAAATTTCACTTACAGCTCCCACGCCCACTGCGCCTGATTCACCTGAAGTAACTTGTACATCGCCTTTTAACGGTGCTGCTAAAATTCTCATTCCTTGAGCAGCAATATTATCTGGACAAGAAAGGAAAGCATCCGCATAATCCTTTAAAATTTCCCAGCCTAATGTACTCGGCTCGCCACATGCTAAGCCTGCCATAATTGTATCCATATCACCTTTGACATAATGAAGCTTGCCATCACTTGCTTCAGCCGTTTTAAAAATGCAGTCTGCCTTATCTGGTTCTACAACAATGGTCATCGGGCGATCCTCACCATACATATCTGCAAAAAAGCCTTGAACTGCAGCTGCCATTGAGCCAACACCCGCCTGAATAAAAATATGTGTAGGTTTTTCATCTAACCCCTTTAGCTGCTCATATGCTTCTACTACCATCGTGATGTAGCCCTGCATAATGTTTTTAGGAATTTCCTCGTAGTCTTTCCATGCTGTATCCTGTACTAATATCCAATTGTTTTGCTCAGCATGTTCAGCAGCTAAACGAACAGTATCATCATAATTAACATCCGTAATAGAAGCACTTGCCCCTAAGCTTTTAATATGATTTAACCTTTCTTCAGAAGACCCTTTAGGCATATAAACAACAGCCTTTTGCCCTAGCTGCTTGGCTGTCCACGCAACTCCTCGACCGTGGTTTCCATCTGTTGCTGTAATAAATGTTAGTTCACCTAGCTTTTCTTTCACTTCAGGTGAGACAAGTCGATCATACGTTAGATCAGAGGGAACAATGTTTAGTTGCTTTGCTAAATATTGGCCAATCGCATACGATCCACCTAAAGCTTTAAAGGCATTTAAGCCAAAACGATAGGATTCATCCTTTACAAATAATTTGCTAATATTCAACTCCTCCGCTAAATGATCTAACACAGCTAAAGGCGTCGGTTTATACTGGGGAAAGCTCTTATGAAATGCGTGTACTTTTTGAGCCCCCTCTAGTCCTAAAAAGTCAATATTTGTACTTGGATTTTTCTTTCTAGTATATGTTATTAATTTCATCGTGACTCTCTCCTATTCTTTTGCTAGGCGAAGCTTAATAATTTCTGCAAAAAATTCAGCGCCTATTTCTATAATCTCATCATTGTAATCATACATGGAGTTATGCAGTGGAATTACTTCCTCACCTTCAACCTTACTTCCTAAAAATACAAAGCAACCAGGAATTTTTTCGATAAACTTGCCAAAATCCTCTGACGCCATAATTGGCGTACCATCGCTGTTTGTATTTTCTACGCCAACGATATTTTTGGCAGCTAATGTCGCAACTTCATTGCATTTATCCCAGTTAATCGTAGGAGAGAATTCATGTGTATAGTCAAACTCACATTCAGCCCCATGCATTGCACAGATCCCCTCACATAAGCTTTTCATTCTTTGCTCCAGCAATTTTTGAACTTCTGGCGTAAAGCTTCTCGTATCGCCTTTAATTTCTACATTAGAAGGAATGGCATTGCGAATGCCATCTGATTGTATTTCTGTACATGATATGACTGCCGTTTGAAGTGGGTCAAGATTTCTTGCCACTACTGTTTGCAGTGCAAGAATAATTTCAGCCGCAATAACGAAAGGGTCAACTCCCATATGCGGGCTTGATGAATGTGCCCCCTTTCCTTTAATTCGAATAACGAAATTATCCTCACTAGCCATAATAGGACCTGACTTTGTGTGTATCGTTCCAGCAGGTAATCCCGGCATATTATGTAAACCGTAAATTTCATCCACTGGGAAGCGCTCAAATAATTGATCCTCTATCATTGCTTGAGCACCCTTGCCGATTTCTTCAGCAGGCTGAAAAATAAATCGAACAGTCCCATTAAAGTTTCTTCGGGTAGAAAGTAATTGAGCAGCGCCTAATAATGTCGTCATATGTCCATCGTGTCCACATGCATGCATTTTCCCTTGATGCTTAGAGCGATATGGAAGGTCTTTTACCTCATTTAGATTTAATGCATCCATATCAGCCCGTAACCCAATAACACCTTTACCATCTCCCATAGTAAGATTTGCCACAATACCTGTAGTACCGATATTTTCATGAACCTCTAAGCCCATTTTTTGAAGCTCCTGTGCTATATAGGCAGATGTTTTTACTTCCTCAAAGGCCGTTTCAGGATATTTGTGCAGATAATGTCGCCATTCTAGTAATTGTTTTTTAAACTCGATATTACTCATAATATACCTCCATTTTCACAGAAAAATCTGATTATTTTTGTGTTGCTTCCTTGATATTAGATAAATGAATGGTTGTAACATCTGACTCTTTATTCCACTCAGGTTCCTTTACACCGCTTTTTAATTGATGCATATAAGCCCCCATTTTGCCTATTGCTCCATCACATCATGCACTAATCGTAAAAATGCGCGAATCCCCACCTCTAGCTTTAACTCTGGCGTATGCTCCTCCTTCGTATGGGATAAACCGCCTTCAGACATTGTAAACATCATGACAGTTGGCACAACCTTCGCCATTTCCACCGCATCATGTAAAGGACCTGAATACATTTTCGTTGCCTCACCTGTTTCCTTCTGGACAGCTTTTTCACATAGGCAAATGAACTGCTCATCAAATAATTGCGGTGCGACCGAATAAATTTTTCGCCATCCTACTGAAACGCCATTTACGCTCGCAATTTTTTCTGTCACAGCCTGTGCTTCCACATACATCTTTTGCAAATCAGCCGCATCAATTGTACGCATATCTAAAGAAATCGTACATTTTCCCGGCACAATTGTGACAACATTAGGCTGCACCTGCACTTGACCAACCGTGCAAACCGCCTTATATTTTAACGCAAGCTTTCTGAATTCTAGTGCCGCCTCTGCCGCAGCTAAAAAGGCATCTTGACGCATTGGCACAGGGAATGAACCCGCATGAGCAGCCTGTCCAACAAAATCTATATAATGACGCTCTACTCCTGCTGCGCCGAATACACACGCCACATCCTTCTGCTCTTTTTCTAACACAGGCCCTTGCTCAATATGCAGCTCTAAATAGCCTATAATATTTCTTTGTAACATTTCTTGATGCGCCTGTAGCATTTTATCTGGCATCACCTGATAGGCGGATACAGCTTTTTCAAATGTAATGCCATTACTATCAGCTCTTCCTATTAGCTCCTCGACACGTAAAGAGCCACTTGCCGCGGATGAGCCTAGGCAGCTATAGCCATAGCGAGCTCCTTCTTCATCTGCCCAATCAACAACATATAACGTTTTCCTTGGCTTTTGTTTTTCTGCTGAATAACGTCTCAATGCCTCAAGTCCAGCTAATACACCAAGTGCCCCATCAAGCCAGCCACCATGTGGCACACTATCTAAATGGCTCCCAATAACAATTGCCTCTGCGCTCTCTCCTTCCATTTTCGTCCACACATTGCCTGCACTATCTGTTGAAACCTCTGCGCCAAGTGCCTCTGCTTTTTGACGATACCAATCGCGTGCTGTTTGCCATAAAGCTGTCCATGCAACTCGCTGTGCTCCATGCTCATCTGACGTTAATACAGCAAGCTCCTTTAAATCAGCAATAACACGTACTGCTCCTTGTTCTAAACTATACTTCATCGTCATTCTCCTTTTATCAAATTTAATTACAATGCAAAAAACTTAACGATTGTTTCCAAATCCGCTAAACTGTTGTTATTACAACTACTATACATATAATCAAAATATTCCTTCTATAATTTTTGTAACTATTTTTATCAAATTTGAGTGAAAAGGTGATGTCCATGAAATCGAATCCAATTGCACAGAATATTTTAGATGGAACAACGTTCAAAATAACATTAACAGAGGATTTAGAGGAGCAAATAATCTATACATTCGAAGACTATGCGATTGCCTTATTTACACAAACCTATCATCATTTACGCTCAGACTATATACCGATTCATTGGCATGATGCCCTGCAAATTGTTTGGGTGTATCATGGCATACTTGATTATCAAATTAATCATGAAATTTTAACGGTTTCAGAAAATACACTTTTACTAATTAACAAAAAACAGCTTCATAGCTCGAAAACAATTAATCAAAATACAAATGCACTATGTATCAACTTTGACTTGAATTTTTTGCATCCAAAGCTGGTGACAGAACATGTACAGCCATTTTTTGAAAACCATCCATTTGCTTACTATTTGCTGCCATTATCCCCCAACCAAATGGCAAAGCTTGCTGATTGGACACAAGGTAAAAAACTAACACTTTTTTCGGTCATCACCCTTTTAACAACACTTATTGAGCATTTACTCACACACTATGATGCAATGATGCAAAATCATGAAGAACAGGAAATTGCTATTTTCAATCAAATGTTGCAATTTGTACAAGAAAACTATCAAAATAAGATTACAGTTAGCGACCTTACAAACTGTGCACTCATTAATAAAAGTGCCTGTAATCAGCTTTTTCGTAAATACACACGCCTATCACCCATTAAATTCGTGAACAAGCATCGGCTCTATATCGCACAAGGCTTAATTTTGCATACAAATAAATCGATTTCCGAAATTAGCGAGGACGTTGGCTTTAATCAAGTGAGCTATTTTGTAGAGTTATTTCGCAAAAATTATCATCTTGCTCCATTGCAATATCGCCACAACTACCGTCACGATACCAAATAAAGTGTCAGTAAAGAGGGATCATTCCTATTCTTCTCGATAATAAGAAGTGCAGGCTCATCAGCTACCATCATTCCATGATAAAAATATAAATCTATATAGTAGGTAATTTATTTATCAAATAAAAAGGGGTTTTCTTTTATTTTAAAGCGAAAAGGGCTACTTCAAAATTGTTACCTTGCAAATGGATGAAATCTTTTGTACCTTTATTAAAACATTAGAAATATTATATGTTTAATGACGAATTTAAAGGGGTGCCATTTTAGTATGAGCTTAAATGATTGGCTAAATGAAAAAGTGCCAGAAATTACAAATGCATTAAAAGATATGAATCGACAATATGTGGATGTAGAAAACTCCATCGGCTTTGTAGGGCGCAACCAAATTTATAAAATTTTAGATAATTTCCATGAAGTACTGTTCCCTGGTATCCATACTGTTCCACCAATTGATGATACACGTATCAATATTGTTAGCAGCAATAAGCTGCGTGAAACGGCCTTAGATTTACGTGACATTATTGAAAAGGTATTAATTTATAATATGGATTATAGTGATCCAGAGAATTGCACATGCCAAGAGGATGCAGATCGGATTGTCATGAATTTAATTTCACAATTCCCGAAAATCCGTCAAATTTTGCAAACAGATATTCAAGCAGCCTACAATGGTGATCCAGCTGCTCTTTCGACAGAGGAAATTTTATTAAGCTACCCATCTATCGTTGCTGTCTATATTCATCGTGTTGCCCATGAGTTATACGAAATGGGTGTACCAATTGTGCCTCGTATTATGTCAGAATATGCCCATAGCTTAACAGGCATTGATATTCATCCAGGGGCAACGATTGGTGAATCATTCTTTATCGACCATGGTACAGGGGTGGTTATTGGTGAAACATGCAGCATTGGCAAAAACGTTAAAATTTATCAAGGTGTCACGCTAGGCGCATTAAGCTTCCCTCTCGATGAAAATGGCAACCCAATTAAAGGCATTAAGCGTCATCCAAATATCGAGGATAATGTTGTTATTTATGCAGGGGCAACCATTTTAGGCGGTGAAACAACAATTGGTCACGATTCAGTGCTGGGCAGTAATATTTGGCTTATGAATTCTATCCCACCGCATTCTCGTGTCTATAACTCACCACCAACACCGAATATTAGTAGTAGTAAAGCCAAAAAGAGTGAATAGCCCTCACCCTTTAACAGGCTAAGATAAAAAAGTCCAAACTATTCTACAAAACTTTTACACAAGGGTTTCGTAATTGTTTGGGCTTTCTCGTACTATTACGTACATTTTCATCCACTGACATTTCCTTACCCTAAAATTTGTAGTAAAACCTCTATATCATTAATAATAAGCATAACCCCATCCTGTGATTAAACTTTATAGACTACTTCATACCCAAACCATTGATATATTGGGCTTCTGCTTGTTGGTTGTGCTATACTATTTCCATTATCGAAATACTTAGGAAAGAGGGCTTCTATCATGACGAACTTACAGCAACTAGATGCTTATTTCGCGGAACATCGTGAGGCACATTTAGAAGAATTAAAGGAGTTTTTACGAATTCCAAGCATTAGTTCTTTATCTGAACATAAGGAAGATATTCAACATGCCGCAAAATGGCTAGCGGGTACATTTGAAAAACTAAATCTTGAAAATATCTCTATTATGGCAACAGAGGGACACCCTGTCGTCTATGCTGATTGGCTACACGCAGAGGGCAAGCCAACGATTTTATTTTATGGTCACTATGATGTCCAGCCTGTTGACCCCTTACATTTATGGGAAAGCGAGCCGTTTAACCCATCAATTCGTGATAATAAATTATTTGCTCGTGGGGCTAGTGATGATAAAGGGCAAGTGTTTATGCACTTAAAAATGATTGAGGCTCTATTTGCTACAACAGGCACTTTACCTGTCAATGTGAAATTTATTTATGAAGGTGAAGAGGAAATTGGCAGCCCCCACCTACCTGCCTTTGTTGAACAGCATAAAGAAAAATTAGCAGCAGATTTAATTTTAATTTCTGATACGGGGCTATATGGTCCTGGTAAGCCTGCGGTCTGCTACGGGCTGCGTGGTTTGACGGGTATTCAAATTGATATTCGCGCTGCTAAAGGAGATTTGCATTCGGGTCTTTATGGTGGAGGTGTGCAAAATGCCATTCATGCATTAGCTGAAATTTTGGCATCCTTCCGTGATGAGCAGGGTACAATCCAAGTTGAGGGCTTTTATGACAAAGTATTACCATTAACAGAAGAAGAGCGTGAGGCTTATCGTGCACTTAGCTTTGATGAGGAAGCTGTGAAACAGGAAGTTGGCGTACAAGAATTAGTTGGTGAACCTGGGTTTTCTTATTTAGAACGTACTTGGGCTCGTCCAACATTAGAGGTGAATGGTGTATTCGGTGGCTTCTCAGGTGAAGGGATTAAAACGGTACTACCTGCTGAGGCTGGTGCTAAAATTACATGCCGTCTTGTGCCAAATCAAGAGCCAGACGAAATTGTTGCACTTTTAAAGGCACATGTTGAAAAGCATAAGCCTGCTGGTGTAGAAATAAATATTTCTGAATTTGATAAAGGTCGTCCATTCCTAACACCTTTCAATCATCCATTTATTCAAGCGGCTGGACGTTCTTATGAAAAAGTGTACAATGTCCCAACTGCCTATACACGTGGTGGAGGCTCTATTCCGATTGTAGCTGCATTTGATGAAATTTTAGAATTACCTGTTGTCTTAATGGGCTTTGGTTTATCAAGTGAAAATTTTCATGCACCAAATGAGCACTTCCATTTAGAAAACTTTGATAAGGGCTTACGTGTATTAAGCGATTATCTATACGAAGTTGCAGAATTACAAAAATAATAAACAAATCCCTTCGCTCCTCATTCGCGAAGGGATTTTCTTTTCACTATTGCTCACCAAAAATGGTCACAATTTCTGCCGCTGATTTACGTTCTTTTCCTTTTGGCACTTCATCAAAATAACCAACTTGTAGCATGGCAATCACACGCTCTCCTGGCTGCACCTTTAAAGCTTCACGGAATTTAGGTTGATCTAAGAAGGCTGGTGTTTTCCAGCAAGATCCGATGCCTCTATCCCACGCCAACAATTGAATATTTTGAATAAAAATACTTGCTGCCGCATAATCTTCTAAGCGCTCTTTTTGACGCACATCCTCTGGCACAATCACAAAGGCATAGCCACCAGGAGTAGTAAATTTCTCCATTTGCTTGCCCAATGTTTCACTTGATAGCTCTTGCCATTTAGGTATAGCTAAGTCACGCAATAATTCATGAAGCTTTGCTAATTCCTCACCACACGCAACCACTAAACGCCATGGCTCCCGGTTGCCATGATTGGGTGCCCATACAGCATCATCAACAATAGCCAGTAAATCCTCACGATCTACAGGCTGGCCATTAAACTTTTTAATGGAACGACGTTGAATAATGGCATCTTTAACAGATAAAATTTGTTCGCTCATATCCCATTCTCCTTCTACCATAAGACAGCATATTATAGTTTGTCTCTTCTATCTTTCACATTATCATAAAATCATATGCTTTAAAACTATCTCTTTCTAAGCAAAGCTATCATCTATATGATAGAAAAAATAAGTCATACTTGGCGTATACGCAGTCGAATCCTCGTACAAATACGGTCGATGAATACTATCTGAGGTATGAGCATTCACATAAGGCACGCCATTTTGAATACTTGTCACAATAACAGAGTGGTCAATTCTTCCATTCCCTTGAAAATCATAAAAAATAACATCTCCAAGCTCTAGCTCCTCTGCATATTGGACCCGTCTACCCTTCAATCCAGTTGTAGATCCTTCTAAATACCACCTTAATGAATGGGCAACAGACCAGCTAAAGCTCCAATTTCCTTGTTGAATCCACCAGCCCTTCTCTCGATTTGGCGCTCCTCGCATTGGCGCCCCTCCTGCAAGTAAGCATTGAGAAATATAATTTGTGCAATCTACATCAAAGTTTGGAAAAGCTGGATTACGTCTATTCCACCAATAATTGGCGTATTGGACAGCAGCCTGTCGATCGTACATCTTTGCCATACATCCCCCCCCTCACCCCATCATATGTTTAGAGAGGTATTTCTAGTAGAGCTATGTATATCGCAACATTGGGGTACTTCACTCGTTAGGTCCTTACTCATATTCTTACTAAAAGCAGGGGTATTCAGCTTGATCCTTTCCATTTTTCAGAGTATTTTTGCTACAATAAAAATAATAGAATAATCAAGTTCTAGCTTAAGACCAGAGGGGATGTTGAATGTGAAGCAACATGCTGAGAAAGAAATTTTACAACCTACTTTTTTATGCGATAAAAAGGGTAATTTAAACCCCGCAGCCATTGGATTTGCCCGAAAGCCCGTTATTCATAGCAATTTAAGCGGCCATATTATGCGTAAAAAGAAATGGAATTATTGGTGTGTGTATGGTGATGAAATCCTATTTTCTGCCACGATTAGTCATTTGGATTATGCAGCGGTCTGCTTCGTCTATTTCCTTGAGTATGAAACACAGCGCTATTTTGAAAAAACAATAACGATTCCCTTCGGTGGTAAATTAAAAATGCCTACACAAGTTTTAGAATCTGTCTCATTTAAAAATAGCGAAATGATGATTGATATGACATACATGCAAAATAAAACCTACTTGTCCGTTTCTATCCCTAACTTTGATGGAGAAGTTTTATGTGCAAAGCTTGTCGTTCAACATCCCCCAACAGATGAAACCTTAAATGTAGTCATCCCTTGGAATCGAAAGACATTTCAATTTACAGGCAAACATCATATCCTCCCTACTTCTGGTACTGTTACAATAGGTACTCGCCGTTTTATCTTCACACCAGAGGAAAACTTTGCTGTGTTAGATTATGGACGAGGGGTCTGGCCTCGTGATGCGATATGGAATTGGGGAATGGCCTCTCAGCGGGTTCGTGGAAGACGTATTGGGCTTAATCTAGGCGGTAAATGGACAGATGGCACAGGTATGACGGAAAATGCTGTGTTTGTTGATGGTAAAATGACAAAAATACATGAGGATTTGATTTTTCAATATGATCGAGAGGATTATATGCAGCGCTGGAAAGTGAAAACCAAATTTTCGAAGCAAGTTTCATTAACATTTTCACCGTTTTTTGAACGTGTAGCCCGCACAAATGTAAAGCTGGTTAAATCAGAGGTACATCAATTATTTGGTTATTATGACGGTGCGATTTTACTCGATAATGGCGAAACATTAATCATTCAGCAAATGCTCGGCTGTATTGAGGAACATCATGCAAAATGGTAAGGGAAGCGTTGAATCACTAACGCTTCCATTCCGTCATTCTAACGCAAAGCCTCCAACATTTGGACTGGATCATCTGTAAATATTGCCTGTACGCCAAGCTGCTGCAGGCGTCGAGCATCCTGCTTATTATTTACTGTATACACACGTACAATCGCTCCTTCGTCAAGAGCTAATCGTATTGATTTGCGAAATGCTGTGGACACATGGACATGCAATGCTTTAGCTGGTATAAGAGCAGTATACGTTGTAAAATCCACAAGCACCTCTGCAAACAATGGTGCAATGTCAATATACGGTGCGATCTGTGCAACGGTTTGTAAGGATTCATGGTTAAAGGAGGAAATAATAACCCTCTCTATCATTTGATGGGTAGCAACTTCCTTTAATACAAGCGATTCAATCCCCTCATATGCAAACACATCTGTTTTTAGCTCAATATTAATGCGATGATGTGTACCTGCGAAAAGCTCTAATACTTCCCCCAATGTTGGAATGCGCTCATTTTCATATTGTGGTGAAAACCATGAACCAAAATCAAATTTCCGCAATTGCTGCAATGTAAAATCCTTTACATAGCCAGAGCCATTGGAGGTACGATCTATCGTTTCATCGTGAATAACCACTACCTCTCTATCTGCTGTTACATGTACATCCAGCTCAATTCCCGCAATAGGAAGGTCAGCTGCTGCTTGAAATGCCGCAATTGTATTTTCAGGATAATGTATGGAAACACCCCGATGTGCAAAAATATCCAACTATATCAGCCCCTCTTTACTCATTTTCACCTCAACATCATCAGCATTTAGCTTTCACTTGCTGGTCCATATTTTATATAGTAGTATGGTAATCTACTTTGAAATTGTAAGTACCTAGGAGGTGCTAAAAAATGACTGTACCACATCCAGATTTTCAGGCTGAAATGAAGCGACTGGCATATACCCAAAGTTATATGCAGCAAATTTTAAACGAATCACAAAGAGATTTACGATCCGCTCAAGAAAATATTCGCCAATCCATGGCAGACCTTGATTACCTTGATTCAAGTTTAAGCTATCTAAATATTTTAACAAATGCTAGATTTTTTGAAATGGCTCGTACTCAAAAGGAAGGTTTAGAAGCTATTCAAAAGAAGCCGTACTTCGCTAGAATCCACTTTCAAAAAATAGGTGATCCTGAGGAATTTCTCTATATAGGAAAAACCTCTCTCTTTCATCGTGAAACACATGAGCCAATCATTGTTGATTGGCGTTCACCTGTAGCGAATGTCTATTATGATGGGCGTCTTGGTGATATGGAATATAATGTACGCGGCGAAATTCATAAAGGACACTTGTTTGCCAAAAGACAATATAAAATCGAGAATGGTGAATTACTCGATATCCGTGATATTGACTTAACCACAAATGATGAATTACTACAAGAAGCATTAGCAGGTAAAGCAGATGTTCGTCTAACTGAAATTGTTTCAACAATTCAAAAAGAGCAAAATGACATTATTCGTGCTCATTTACGCCAACCTATTATTGTCCAAGGTGCAGCAGGTAGTGGAAAAACAACCATTGCTCTACACAGAATATCGTATTTCCTCTATACAATGGGTGAACACTTCAACCCTGAACAGCTCATGATTTTAGCACCGAATAAGCTATTTATTGATTATATAGGTGATGTTTTACCAGAACTTGGGGTCGATAAAATTTGTCAAACTACATTTGCTGACTATGTTCTTGCTGCCACTAAATTAAAGCTAAAGCTTCAAAATCCAAATGAACGGCTAGAATCGCTTGTAGCAGGAGAAAGCAACCCATCCACTGCCTGGATAGCTGAAGCCAAAGGTTCACTTTATTACCGTGATATCATTGAACGCTATATTCAAAAAATAGAGCAAGCCATCGCTGGGCAATTTGAGGATGTTTATATCGAAAAATACCGTATTATGCGAGCCTCGCATCTTAAAAAGCTATTTTTATACGAATTCTCTTATATGCCTATCGAAAAAAGACTGGCACATATTAAAAAGGTAGTAGCCAGCCATGTTCGCCAGAAAAAGCAGGCTGTCTTGGCTACACTCCATAAAAAGTATGATGAAGCATTAGGTAAAGCTTTAAACGGTATTCGAGATGATGACAAACGACGACGTGTTGTGACAAGGTTTATTGATGAGCGTGATGAACGAATTCCTGCTATTGAAAAAGAGACAAAATCAACAGCAACCGTTTATATGCGGCGCTTTGCCAAGCATAATATCAAAACGCTCTATCGTAACCTTCTTACAAATGCAGATCTTGTAGCAGAGCTTGCGCCTGAATGGCATTATCTCGAACAGCAGCAATTTTTGCAGATACATCGCAAAGAGCAATGGGCACTTGAGGATTTAGCCGCACTTTATTATTTACAGGCACGGATCAAAGGCATTGCAGATGAATGGAAAATGCGTGTTGTCTTTATTGATGAAGTACAGGATTATAGCCTATTTCAGCTTGCTGCTTTAAAAACAGGTCTCGGTACAGACATGTTCACAATGGTTGGGGATTTAGCTCAGGGTATCCATAGCTATCGCTCACTTACTTCATGGGAGCCTGTCCAAAATTTATTTCCCCGTGCAAGTTTCTGCACATTACAAAAAAGCTATCGAACAACCATTGAAATTATGGAAGTTGCGAACCAAATTTTAGCACAGATGGATGAACAGCTTCCATTAGTAGAGCCAGTTGTTCGTCATGGCAATGTACCAAGCTTTATTCAGGCGGCTACCTTCGATGCCTTACAAATTAAAGACATTTTTAATATGATTCGTCAATATGGACATCGTTCGGTTGCTTTAATTTGCAAAACGACTGCTGAAGCAACCGCAATGCAACAGACACTTACAGACCAGCATATTGCCTCACAACTGTTAACTGAAAATGACACAATCAATCAGGATATGCTGCTTGTTGTGCCAAGTCATCTTGCTAAAGGGCTAGAATTTGATGCTGTAATCGTTGCTGCCTTTGACACGCCTTTTTATGATACAGCCATTGATCGAAAGCTTCTGTATGTTGCCCTTACAAGAGCTATGCATGAGCTCTATTTAATCGGCCCATCAAAAGGTACATTTTTATTAGAAAATTAAAAAGTCGCTAGCACGGCGACTTTTTTCATCCATTATCAATTTCTTGGTGGCAGCTTATAAAACTTGCCTTTTGACAGATAGGCTTTCACTACTTTCCACCATGAACGAGGGGCTTCTTTTGGAGGAGATTTCTTTTTTGGCAATGCTGGCATACGCATACTCACGACTCCCTTCACCATGCTTATTAATACTATATGACGATAGTTCGCAAATATGATTAAAAAGGCGAGAAGTTTATGTTAAACGCCACTCCTCGCCTTTTTTGCTATTGTTTTACATAATAATCAATTTGCTGTGCCTTCATAAAGCCAGCTTTTTCATAAACAGATAATGCTTTTATATTATCAATTTCTACATCCAGCATGACAAACTTTGCACCAATTTTACTTGCATAATCCTTTGAAAATGCTAATAATGCTGTGCCAATTCCTTGCCCTTCATAATGTGGATGAACAGCAAGTGCAGTTACCCATTGAATCTCACTTTCCTGGGCTGTTGTCACTGTTCCGACTATTTCCCCATCACGGTAAGCAACCCAAAGCTCTCGCCCAGTTGTTGATGTATTAAAAGCAATCAATTCTACAGATTCCTCTGGTAAATCTCCAAAGGCTTCACTATAAATCGTTATTAGCTCAGCCTGCTCATGATTGTAAGGCTGAATACTTATATTATGTTGTAATACAACTGGCTCTGCTTTTGTTTCTAACGTGGCTTCGGAAAAGCTATAGATAAAGCCTCTATTTTCAATAAATGTATGACCATAAGGAGAACCATCAATAACAACGGCTAATTGCCCCTCTGCCCCTCTGTCGTTTAAACCTGCTTGTATCCCCTCCACCAAGACAGTGCCAATTCCTTTTTGTCGATAGGCAGGTGATATGACGAGTGACCACTCATATGTATGAAGTCCCATTAAATCAATAGCACTCGCAGCTCCTACTAGTACATCCTTGTCATCCTCATATGCAAGCACCATAAAGCCCTTTGATTCAAAGGAGCTAGCCATTGGTATATTCATCACCGTTTCATAGACACGATAATCATGGCTTGTTGCTTCTTCACATAATAATTTTAATTCCTTCAGTGTTTCTCCATCTAATGGGAAAGACACTGTTATTACTGAAATATTCATCCTCTACTCCGTTTCTGTCTCAGACTATTGCCAGTCTATTTTATTGTTATAACAATAAAATAGACTGGCAATAAAATCCTCTACTAATCAAAATTTTACCTTAAATTAGCGCATAATAAAAGGATTTATACTATAACAAATCCTTGAAATAACTAAATTTCACTAGTTATTAATCATGGTATTCAAGTTTAAAAAGGAAATTTACTAAGTTACTTTAAAACTACATACTATGCATACTTTCCTGTAACAAAAGATAAGTTGGTGCTTCATTCTCAAATAGTCTCACTAGCGCTGCCTCCATTCATTTATATGATAAAATCACCGGAAAGGATTTTTTAGTTAATTTACACAATTATCCCATTTTATTAAATAAAGAGAGATCGACTTTAGTATGTGCTAAAATACCCTTTCTGATTTTTAGTAAAGAAGCCAACATGTAATAAATAATAGAGAAGATGTGTCTGAAAAATTATTTTAAGGCACACCCTCTCGCTAAAAAGTTTTAAGCATCTGTCTATTATCTATTCCTCGAGATGGTGGGCGGAAGACTGGAGCATTTGTGCGTAAAGACCACCTGACTCGATTAGTTTTTGCTGAGAGCCAGCTTCCACTAACTTTCCTTTTTGCATAACAAGAACTATATCGGCATTATGTACAGTATTTAAACGGTGTGCAATCACAAAACTTGTGCGCCCCTGCATTAATGTATCGAGTGCCTCCTGAATCGCCATTTCTGTCACCGTATCAATACTACTTGTAGCCTCATCCAATAATAAAATTTTCGGATCAGCAATTAGCGCCCTTGCTATGGAGAGTAATTGCTTTTGCCCTTGTGAAATTTCGCGTCCATCTGCAGCAAGAATCGTATCGTAGCCATCCTTCAGCTTGCTAATAAAGTCATGTGCATTTGCACGCTTAGCCGCTTCTTCTATTTCCTTATCACTTGCATCCAGTCGACCATAACGAATATTTTCCCGTACGGACGCCTCAAATAAAAATGGATCTTGTAAGACAAAAGCCATTTGTGAGCGAAGTGCTTGACGGTCAATCTGCTGAATATTTACACCATCAAACAATACTTCACCCTTTGTTACCTCATAGAACCGTGCAATCAACTGTAAAATGGTTGTTTTACCAGCTCCAGTTGCCCCAACAAGTGCGACTGTTTGACCGGGCTCCACATTAAAATGAACATCCTTTAATGTGTATGCTTCCTCTTCCCGCTCATATTTAAAATACACATGCTTAAATGTCACTTGTCCTCGGAGTTGATGCTTTTGTGCAGAGGTCGTTTCTTCCTCAGGCTGTTCATCAAGTAAGGCAAATACTCGCTCTGCACCTGCAATAGCTGATAATACTGTATTAAACTGGTTCGCTAAATCATTTAATGGACGTGTGAATTGTCTTGCATATTCCGTGAAAATAACAATAACCCCTATCGACACATGGCCATACAATGCAAGCACGCCTCCTATACCTGCAACAATGGTAAAGCTCATATTATTTAAAAAGTTCATGACCTTTGGAATATAGCCTGAGTATGTTTGTGCCCAAAAGCCCGTTCTTTTTAAGTGTAAGCTTTTGTCGCGAAATTCTGCCTTCATGCGTTCCTCTTGTGAGAAAGCCTTGACGATTCGCTGTCCTGAAATGGTTTCCTCTATCATGCCATTCAAAGCTCCTATTGCTGCTTGTTGCTCTTTAAATAATGGGGATGTACGTCGTGTAATCCAGCGCATTGCCCAAAACATCACAGGAATAATGGTCATGGTAAGCACAGTCAATAATGGGCTTAGGCTTAGCATAATAATAACCGTTCCGCCAAGTGTTAATACACTTGAAAACACTTGAATAAAGGAACTATTTAATGTAGAACTCACTGCTTCAATATCATTTGTCATACGACTCATTAATTCTCCATGCTGTCGACGATCAAAGAATGCAATAGGCAGTTGTTGAAAATGAGCAAATACATTTGTACGTAGTCGATAGATGGTTTGCTGTGCTATTCCAATCATCCAATAATTTTGTAGGAACAATGCAATGGCTAAGAGCGCATAAATGCCAACTAATAGGAAAATGCCCTTGCTTAAACCTGTAAGCTCTCCATGCATCACATATTGATCAATCATTTGACCAATTAAGTAGGGACCCACTAATGCTAATACCGAGCTCATTAAAACTAATAGTAGAACAATGATTAAAAGAACACGTTGCTCATCAACGATTTTCCATAGTCGAAGCAATGTATTTTTCGAATTTGCTGCACGTGGACCTTTCTTTTTCTTCACAGTTTGCTGCAAATCATCTTTCGTCAAAATCGGCTCATAACCAAAAGGCTTCTGGAAAAATCCCATTATTCCTCCACCTCCTGTTGAGAAATTGCAATTTTTTTATAAAGTGTTGACGTTTGTAAAAGCTCTTCATGTGTGCCATATGCGACTACTTTACCAGCGTCAATTAATAAAATGCGATCTGCACCCTTCGCTGTGCGAATTTTTTGCGTAACCACAAGCATCGTTGCCCGTTCCTCACTCAATGCCTCCCATAATGCCTGTTCCGTTTTTACGTCTAACGCACTGGTACTATCATCAAGCATTAAAATATGTCCTTTTCTTAGCAGTGCTCTGGCAATGGATAGTCTTTGCTTTTGTCCACCCGATAAATTAACACCTTTTTGTCCAACCTTAGTGTCATAGCCGTGTGGAAAATCCTCAACAGCAGCATGTATTTGTGCCTGCATTGTCGCTTGAAGGACCGCATCCATATCTGCCTGTGTATCTCCCCAACGTACATTATCTGCGATGCTACCTGTAAACAATAATGATTGCTGAGGTACATAGCCGATCATTTCTCGCAATTCTTGTAAACTCCATTGCCGCACATCTTGCCCCTCTACCAGTATTCTTCCCTCTGTCACTTCATAAAAACGAGGAATAAGCTGCAATAGTGTGGATTTACCAGCACCTGTTGCACCCATAATCGCCAGCTTTTCACCTGACTTCACCTGAAAATTTATGTTAGACAGGACAGGCTTATCTCCTCCCGGATATGTAAAACTAACCTGTTCAAATGCTAGCTCTCCATAATTTGTAGGGGGAGCTGCTTCCTGTGACAATGTTGTAGCCTCTACCGCATTTTCCATTGAAAGCACTTCTGCCATACGTTCTGCTGAGGCTTTTGCACGTGCATAAAAGATAATAATAAACGCAAACATAGAAAACGAACCCGTCATACGCATTGCATAGTTAACAATGGCCACAATATCGCCAAGCGGCGTAGTACCTGCTGCAATTTGCTTTGTACCAAACCACAATACAGCTAATAAACTGATATTCATAATAAATAAAAGCACAGGCATAATGTATTCCATTGTGCGTAAAGCTTTAACAGTATCAATTTTTAAGCGTGAAGCAACTTTATCAAAGCGAGCAGCTTCATAGGTTCCTCGTAAATAAGCCTTTACTAAGCGTATCGCCTGTAAGTTCTCCTGAAGCACTCTATTTAAGCGATCCACCCTCTTTTGCACACGCCCAAAGTAAGACACACCCTTTGCTACCATAAAAACAAGGAAAATAAATATAATTGGTGCACCTATTACTAAGAACAAGGCTAACTTTGCGTTCACGACAAAAGCCATTAGAATGCTTCCAATCACTGCGAGTGGCGCACGAAGCATAATACGCAAGCTCATGAATAACACGGTTTGTACTTGTGTTACATCATTTGTTAGCCTTGTAATTAAGGATGCCGTCGAAAATTTTTGATAGGCTGCTAATGTAAAGGATTGAATTTTATCAAATATTGCATTTCGTAAATCATACGAAAAGCTTTGAGCTGTATGGGATGAAAAATATGAATTAATCACCCCCGCCATAAAGGCAATAAATGATAGCACAAGCAACATAGCACCCCATTGTACAATCATGCCTTGGTCTTGAGCCCGTACACCTTCGTCAATTATTTTTGCCATAATCAGCGGCTGTACAAGCTCTACAAATAATTCAACCAGCATTAAACATAAAGCAAAAATAGCCGTCCATTTATATGGCTTTACATAGGAAAAAATTTCTCTCACATTCTTTCCTCCCTATTTAAAAAATTTAAAGATCATGAACTTACGCCTTTTCTCCAGCTATTGAAAGCCATGTTACGCAAATAAGCATAACGAATACCCCAATTAATTGCCAAAAACCTAAAGAAGCACCGAAAACAATTACCGAAATAATCATCGCAGTTAACGGTTCAATGCTAGAAAGAACACTCGTTTCGACTGCCGAAATATAGTGCATACTGCTTAAAAATAAAATAAAGGCGACCGTACCCAAAAATATTAATGCGATCATTAACAGAACAATTTGAAGTTCCATCAAAACCATCCATTGATCAGACTGCCATATACGGCTTACTATGCCTAATGCTACACCACCTACTAGCATCCCCCATCCAACGACTGAAAGTACACCCCATTCTTTCATCAAAGGAGCAGGGTATAATGTGTAAAATGCAAAGGCTAAGCCTACAGCTATTCCCCACAGCAAGGCTTTTGGGCTAATAAGTAAACTATCGAATGAAGCATTCGTTAGTAACAGAAATAATCCAATAAGTGTGCCCATAATACCTAACACTTGATATTTTGGTGGCCATTTCTTTAAACTAAGAGAGACATAAACCACAACAAATATTGGTGCTAGAAATTGAAGTAAGGTTGCTACTACAGCGTTACTGGCATTAATTGCTGCTACAAAAGAAAATTGTACACCCAACATACCAACAATACTAAAAATAACAAGCTGTCTACCCCATAATTTGTGCTGCCAAATACCAAAAATATTTTTTCCTGTTAACAATAAATATGTAAGTAATCCAATACCTGCAACCGATAAACGGATTGTTAACAAAAAGGAAACTGTCATTGATGTGTGGTTAAGCAACCATTCCATCAGAGGTCCAGTTGCTCCCCATAACATAGCACCTATGACAATAAATATAATCCCTTTTAAACGTTTCATACCAAGCCTACTTCCTATATACATACTAAAAAATATTATTTTTCTTCAAATCTTTTCTTACAATTCATTAGGAAAGTCCTAAATATCTTTACTATCAAATATTTACATATATATTCATAATGACTAATTCCCGATAATTATCTATAATAGATAGTATATATTGATTACCCAAGGAGATCGAATAATCATGAGTCATATGCATAAATCATTTACGATTGATGAACATTATCTAAATTCACTTCCTTTTCCTGCAATTATCATAAATCAAGATGGCCAAGCGATTATTTGGGGGAAGCTCGCCGAACATCTGATTGGTTTTTTAGCTAATGATATTACAGGAAATACTACTCCATTCATACATGAAAATCTACTACGTCAGCTTCCAGTGGAAACATTCCATGCTATTTTGCAAAATGAGGACAGTACGTATATAGACAGTATTCAAGTAAACACCTCTACAAATACAGAAATTACGACAGCATTACTAGCTAAGCCTTTTACAGAACAAGATGAGCGTTTCATTCTTCTTATTTTTATGCTTCCAGAGCTAATGTTAAAGACTATCTCTACTAGCAGTGCCTTTGTTGACTTAAAGCAGGGAATAGATACTACATTTATGACAGTGACGCTTGACCATGATGGATTTATTTTGGAATGTAATAATGAATTTTTAAAAACAAGCCAATGGACACCAAAACGTGTTATTGGTAAAACATTTTGGCAGCTATTCCCCGATAATGAAAAGGTCACAAATACGATTTGGCGTACTTTAAATAATGGTCAGCCATGGCAAGGTGAAGTTGAAAAACTCACTAAAACAGGACAAGTATATTGGGTACTGCTAACCGCTATCCCGACATTTAATTTTGAAACGAATGAGCAGCAATTTATCTTAATTGAAAAAGATATTACCAAATCAAAGAAAATCCAACAGCAGCTAGAAAAAATAGCTTACATTGATACAGAAACAGGTTTAATGAATGCCCATCGACTTGAAAAGGTCATTGCTACTATGGTAGAAGAAGCAAGACATTTTTCTTTTGTATATTTAAGTATTGATAAATTTTATACTTTAAAAGAATTACACGATCAACAAATTAATCAAAGTCTGATTACTGAATTTACAAATCGCATCCAAATGTACTTCCAAGATAGTACAATGGCTCGCATTAATGAAAATGATTTTGTTGTTATTACGCCTTTAAGTGAGTGGTTTATTCAAGGCTTTTTATCTTATTTACAGCAGCACCCGATCTATAGCGGCAATGTGGCGGTTCCCCTTTCGATTAGCGGTGGAATAACAAGATATCCTGAAGATCAAACAACATTCTCTCAGCTTATGAAAGCGTCCATTGCGACAATTTCAACAGTACGTGAGGCTGGCGGTAATAAAATTGTGTCATTGTCAACCGCGACACATAAAGCTTTAAATCGTAAAGCTTTAATTGAAAAACGTCTGCTTCAAGCACTGGACCAAAAAAATTTAAAGGTATTTTATCAGCCACAAATTGATATTGTTTCTGGTCATATTATAACGGTTGAAGCACTTGTACGATGGGAAGATGAAATAATCGGTGTTGTGTCACCTGATGAGTTAATACCTATTGCTGAAGAAACAGGCCTTATTAATAATATCGGGTCCTTCATGCTGGAAAAGGCTTGTGAACAGGCATTGACTTGGAAAAAGGCTGGTTATGATTTTAAAGTTTCCATCAATTTATCTGTACGAGAATTTCGTGATAAAAATATGGCAAAGTCCATCCTTAATACACTAGCCAAAACAGGTTGTCCAGCAAGTCTTCTGCAAATTGAAATTACCGAGAAATTTGCCCTTGAAGCAGAAGCGGCATCTTCCATTATTCAACAAATGCGGAAGCTTGAAAATGAAGGAATTACCTTTGTGTTAGATGATTTTGGCACAGGCTATGGGTCGTTTAAATATATGCAAATTTTACCGATAGACACATTAAAAATCGATCAGACCTTTACAAGTTCATTATTAAAATCTGAGAAAACACAAAAGCTAATGCACGGTATGGTACAGCTAGGAAAATCAATGGGCTTAAAAGTTGTAGCAGAAGGTGTTGAAACAGCAGAACAAGCCAAGCTATTGGTCACTTATGGCTGTGATGCTATGCAAGGCTTTTATATTAGCAAGCCTGTTACACCAGAGGAAATCACTACATTGCTTGTGCAAAAGCAATCATAAAACAAGGAGGCTACGTCTGTAACGTGGCCTCCCTATTTTGTTATTTTTTATAAACTCTCTGAAATGTTAATTTACTTAAGCGGATGGAACGAACAATAAGCTGTGTAAATACTTCTGCGAAAACAAGCCCCATAACAATCGCTCCTGTAATCAAAAATGCCTTTAAGCCATATTGTAAGCCCTGTAAATAATCATCTGCCACGACATTGCGCATCGCATTGTAAGCCATGCCCCCTGGCACTAAGGGGATAATGCCCCCTACTATAAAAATAATCATCGGTATTTTAAAACGTCGGGCATATAAATGAGCCACAATAGCAATAACGAATGAGCCGAAAAAGGAAGCATTCACAACATCCATTCCCCGCTCTGTTAAACTATAATAAATAATCCAGCCGATAACACCGACAAGTCCGCAATGAAGCAGCGTTTTTCTAGGAACATTAAAAATAATAGCAATGCCGGCGGTTGCAAAGAAGCTAACAATGATTTGTGTAATAATATCCATCATGTGTATCTGGTCTGCCTCCTAAAATCCTAGAGTAACGGCAATTGCT
The DNA here is from genome assembly GCF_001281525.1 of Lysinibacillus macroides. GTDB lineage: Bacteria > Bacillota > Bacilli > Bacillales_A > Planococcaceae > Lysinibacillus > Lysinibacillus macroides. Next base: position 252,203 of record NZ_LGCI01000002.1, read on the forward strand.
GCGCCAATAGCAAAGGCTGTTAAAAAAGCCTCTGCCCCCTTTGCCATCCCTGACATAAAATGACCTGCCATTAAATCACGCACTGCATTCGTAATTAATATACCTGGTACAAGGGGCATCACAGAACTAATAATAATTTTATCAATTTCTGTACCATAACCATATTTTTCTGAAAAGAAGGCAATAAAGCCAATAGCAAGGGATGCTGTAAATTCTGAGAAAAACTTTACCTTTGTTAAATGATTAATGATGACAAGTACTAGGAAGCCTAACCCACCTGCTAAACAGGCTATAGGAAAATCAGACCACCCTCCCTGAAACATAATCAGGAAGCAACCGCTTGCTAAAGCAGCTGCCAGAACTTGTAGATAAGTTGGTAAAAAATAATTTGTTTTTTGTATCGACTTTAGCTCGTCATAAGCCTCTTCTAATGTTATCATGTGAGATGTAAGTCTCCGAGATACTGAATTTACCAGGGCTATTTTTTGTAAATCTGTTACCCTTTTAGAAATTGATGTAATTCTCGTTGGCTGTGTCTTGCCTAATGAAAAAATGATTCCCGTTGGTGTTGCATAGCATTGTGCATTTGTCATCTTTTGTGATTTAGCCATTCGTAGCATCGTATCTTCTACACGATAGGTTTCTGCACCACTCTCAATCATAATACGCCCTGCAAGCAACAAACAGTCAATTGTAAGTTCATTATCCGCTTCTTGTAAGACCATTACAGCTATCTGCCTCCTTCAAAAGGTTCCTTGCCAATAGTATCGAACTGCCAATAAAAACTCAACCGCAAATTTAGCTTTCTTTCCATCAATTATGTTTGGTTTTAAGCAATCACTGCAAAAAGGATAAATTGGTATTGATTTCACTACTTATCGAGAGCACAGAGGCATATCATCCTATTTGGAATTATTTTTATAAATTCACATAAAAAGTTTTTCAATTTGTATAACTTTTTCAATAGTTAACACGTCTGATTGTATAGAAAATAAAAAGAGGGGAGCGTATCCAACATCATGCAGGAACGCAGAAGAAGACGCGGCCCAATAATAGATTTCTTATTACTTGGCCTTATTGTTACATTAACAACGATTATACTAGTTATTATCCTATCAAAGGATGAATTTAAGTTTCAAAAAATTAGTGCTTCAAAAGAAACCGATACAGAATCGGTTAATAGCAATTTATCAACGGAAAGTTCTGCGTTTCCAGGAATACGAATTGTCACAGATGTTTCGAACGATCAACGTACACCTTTTGCGATTCACTATCCACAAACAGATAATGAAGCCTTTAATGATGCCGTATTACAATACATATCGGATTCAAAAGAAAACTATCTAGCGTCTATGAAAAAAAATAAAGATAAAGAAGCAATGGGTGAATTAAATATTAGTTTTGAAACGTTCCCCTATCGAGAGCATTACTATTCCTTTGTGCTAACAAAAATGCTGTACTTAGGCGGAGCAAATCACGAAGTCTCCATCAAAACATTCTTTATTAACAATGAAACAGGAGAACAAATTTCGATCCAAATATTGTTGCAAAATGATGAAAATAATTTATCCACATTAGCTGCAAGTGTACGTAAGGATTTGCAAAAAAATCTTCAAATAAAGGATGCACTGTTGAATGAAGAGCTATTGAAAGCAACGGAACCGAAATGGTCTAACTTTGAGCGCTTTGCTATTGTAGATGATTCATTACAATTCTATTTCGATGAGTACGAGATTGCTAGTGGAGCAGCTGGTGCGCCAGTTGTGAAACTATCCCTATCACTGATTAATCCGTTGTTAGCCTCTGATTTTCAAATTGCTATGGAAAACGTTCAACCAACAAATCCAACGCCTACAGGTGATCCTACTAAAAAGCGAATTGCACTCACTTTCGATGATGGACCGCACCCTAAAGTGACGGAGCAAATTTTAAATATTCTCGATAAATATCATGCAAAAGCAACCTTCTTTATGCTTGGTAGCCGTGTCCAGTATTATCCTGATATTGCCAATGATGTCCTTGCACGTGGTCATGAGGTAGGCAATCATACATGGAACCACCCTGTTTTAACAAAGCTAACACATGAGCAGGTGATGAAGGAATTTAATGCTACTGCTGCTGAAATAGAAAAGGCTATTAACCAAGGAGCCACTGTATTTAGACCACCATATGGGGCAACAAATGATGCAATTAATGCTGAAATCCCTATACCTGTTGTATTATGGACCATCGACACCTTAGATTGGAAGCATCGTAATGCACAGCAGTTATTACCGCATATAAAAAATAATTTACACAATAATGCGATTGTCTTAATGCATGATATCCATCAGTCAACTGCGGATGGACTGGATGCTGTACTTGCTTATTTACAAGAGCAGGGCTATGAATTTGTTACAGTTTCGGAGATTTTACCATATCGTCAATAATAAAAAATCCAATGAATTCAGCATTCATTGGATTTTTCTTTTTATTTGATTGTTAATGTATCGAGATGTTTGAAGTCTTTTAGCTGATAGCTCTTGACCTCGTTGCGCGCTATTGTATAAAGAGTATCATTTATATAGACAACTCGTTGTACAGTTTGCGCCCAATTTTCATACTGTTCACCAGTAGATGCATTAATAAGATTTCCTTTTAAGGTAATGCCCTTGTCAGCTGTAATTTCGTAAATTTGAGCACCCTGACCTTTGTAAATAATATTATCCTTTTGAGCTGCCTCATATAGAACGACTGGGAAGCCAAAATAGCTATATTCCTTATTTCGGAAGAGTGCCTTCGGATTGTGCTGTACCTCAGAGTATGAGCCTTTTCCGCCAATTTTTACCGTTGATTGCTCTTTTGGATTACGGAAGTCTGATACATCAAATAATGACATTTTCATATTCGTTGTTACCGTGAAATTTTGCTTTGTATAGGCATCATAACGTTGTTCTGTATCATAGCCAATGCCAATTAAATGCGTATCGTCTAATGGATGTAGGTAATTACTAAAGCCCGGAATCTTTAGCTCTCCTAAGACAGTTGGCTTATTTGGATTCGCTACATCGATCACAAACAATGGGTCCACTTGCTTAAATGTTACGACATAAGCCTTCTCCCCCATAAAGCGAGCAGAATAAATTCTTTCTCCAGGCGCTAAATCTTTCACCGCCCCAAGCTGTTGTAAGTGCTCATCTAAAATAAAGAGATGGTTACGTGAAATATTCTTTTCATCCCATGTATTTCCTTCTGTTGTGAAAATACGGAAGTTCCCTTTATGCTCATCCATAGAATATTGATTTAATACCGTTCCCTTTACCTCTGCACTTCCAACAAAATTCATAGCTGTACCATCTACAGTCCATTTAAAAATTTGTGTATCTGTTGTTCTTGGTAGCCATATTCTATCCATCACCCGCTCAGTTGCAGGAGAAATAACATTTTTCTCATAAATTGGGGCTGTTACATACAGCGCGTTCTCTGACATATAAAGTCCACTACTACCACCTAAGTACCCCTTTGTATTGACAGTTCCTTTAGCGCCATTTTTTAAATCAATGGCTGTAATGATACTATATGTGCCATCCATTGTATTTGGTAAAATAGAGATTTTCTCTAAAGGTAGGCTTTTGAATTCTTTTCCTTCTGCACTATCAAATGTTTTTGGTTTTAAATCTGGCACCTTTTGTTCTTGTAATACCCAATAATTTGGATGCATATTTCCGATTAAATACAATGTATCATTCGTAATACGAATATCTTGTAAATACCCCTCTTGCCCTACATCACGCAGATGCTTTGGCTTTTCAGGATTGCTAATATCATACAGAGAGGCTGTTGCCATACTTGTGCCTGTTTTCTGCGAATATTCATCTCCAATGGCAATTAAAAGATTATCGTATAATGCAAGCTTTGTTATATAGTGAGATTCTTTGAATTTAATCGTTTTCACCAATTTTAAATTGTTTGGGTCTTTCGCATTCACAACGGTAATGCCCTGATCCTTGATCGAATAAATATAGCCAGCGTTGACGACAACAATATCGCCCTCTTCCACACCTTCTACCTGATTATTTGTGGAAGATTCGTTCGTTGTACTTGCTTTGTCCTCACTACTTGCACTTGGGGCACTCTGTTCACTTTCTAGCCACACAGTATACTTTTGATTGGCTAATAGCTGCTCAAAATATTGCTGTAGCTCTTGCTCAGATTTTACGGCTGTTACTGTTGTAATAATCGTAAATGGAATAACCTGTGAGTCTACCTTAAAACCATGGTCAAATGCCTCTTTTTTCACATGTAATTGATAACTGCCTGCCTCCATGCTCTTGACCACTAATGTTTTTCGATCTTCTAGCAATTCAATTGTTGCAGGTACTTTTTTGTCTTTATCTGTTGTGACATAGACATAGTCCTCTATGATTTTGTCTTTCTTTAAAGCGACAGAAAAGGATACCTGCCAATCCTGCGTAGTCATACTTGTGCTCACAGCCTTTGCGGTTACATCTGTTTTTATAACCCATGTGAAAATGCCAGGCATTATGGCTAACACAGTGATTAATAGAATAACTAACCATTTCTTTTTCATGATTTTCCCTCACCTTCATATACTTGTTTATCAATTAGACTACCAATGAGTGTGAAAGTTACATTTTTCTGAAATTTTTTTACTACATACAAAAAACGAGAGGGCATCAAAATCCCTCTCGTTTATTCTTCAAATGGCCATTTTGGCAGCATTTTTGTTAATGGCTTATCATGACGTCTTCCTAGCACATAATCAGCCTGCATAATCGTATGAATCTCACGAGTGCCTTCATATATAACAGGTGCTTTGGAGTTGCGTAAATAACGAGCTACTGGATACTCATCTGAATAACCGTATGCGCCATGAATTTGTACAGCATCATCAGCAGCTTTATTAGCAAAATTACAAGCCTGCCATTTTGCTAAAGAGGTTTCTCTTGTGTTACGCACACCTTTATTTTTTAATTCACCAACCCGATAAACAAGAAGTTGGCTCATTTGATAGCCAGCCTCCATATTCGCAATCATTTGTCCAACAAGCTGATGTTCTCCAATAGGTTTGCCAAATGTTTCGCGTTCATGACAGTATTTTACGCTAGCCTCTATGCATGCTTGAATCAAGCCTACAGCACCTGCTGCTACTGTAAAACGACCATTATCAAGTGCAGACATAGCAATTTTAAAGCCCTCGCCTTCCTCACCAAGACGATTTTTCACAGGTACACGTAAATCCTCAAAAAAGAGCTCGCCTGTATTGCCTGCGCGAATACCATACTTTCCTTTAATAGCCTTTGAGGAGAACCCAGCCATTGAACGTTCTACAATAAATGCACTAATCCCATGATGCTTTTTGGATTTATCTGTATACGCAAAAACAAGAAAATGATCAGCGATATCACACAAAGAAATCCATGTTTTTTGTCCATTGATTCTATAATGGTCACCATCGCGAACAGCAGTTGTCGACATAGCTGCTACATCAGAGCCTGCTCCCGGCTCCGTTAAGCCAAATGCGCCAATCCGAACACCCTTAGCCTGTGGCGCAAGATACTCCTGCTTCTGTTCCTCAGTACCCCATTGCATTAAGGTCATGCTATTTAAGCCTGTATGGACGGATACAGCCGTACGAAACGCTGTATCCCCTCTTTCAAGCTCCTCACATACAATAGCAAGTGCATTATAATCCATACCACTACCACCATACTGTTCAGGAACACAAACACCCATTAAACCTAGCTCTGCAAGTCTTGACCAGATTTTGGCATCAAAGCCCCCTTCAGCATCCCACTTTGCGATGAAAGGAATAATTTCATCATCCACAAATTGTCTGACTGTTTTTCGCAGCATTTCCTGCTCAGTGGACATTTCAAAATTCATGGCCAGCACCTACCATTTCACAATCATTGCAGATTTATGAGATGTCTCCTTAATCACCACGCCACGTTTTGCCATTTCTTCAATATACATATCACCCGGCACAATTGATTCAGGTGCAAACACACCACGCTCCGTAATTACACCTGCACCAATCATTTGTGCAACAACAGAAACCGTGTTGGCAGTAGCACGTGCCATAGCCGTTTCATTAATTGTCATATCCTTGCGGACAACCATTTCATATTCATATGTCACTTGTTGCTCAGCTTTTTCACCAGCTACAATAACACGTAGAAGTACAGCATCTGGCTTCGTCCCTAACTCAAGTTTCTTTTTAAGGGCTTCACGCACTACCGCACGAACAGGTACTTCCTGATGATCCACTTCTACTGTATTTGTGGCATCAAGGAAGCCTAAATCAGCTAATAGCTTAAATTTCTCTGCATGCCCTTTATAGCGAATTGTTTTATATTCTAATGTGCGGACATTTGGGAATGTCTTATACAGTGTGGAGATTCCTCCAGAAGTATAAAATGCCTCCAGCACACCAAACTCATCAAAATAAATAGGTTCAATGCCTGATAGGGATGGAACTTCTTCAAGTACACCCTTCTGAATTGTTTTAGAAGGTTCCGTATAATGATCAAAAACACCGTCTAAAGAAAATACACGCGTATAGTGAAGAGGCGGCTTAGGCTCAGTTGGAATACCCCCAACAAATAGTTTAATAGATTCAACATCATCTAATTTAGATGCACCATAGCCTGTTAGGATATTGACCATACCTGGTGCCACACCTAGGTCAGGGATAATTGTGACACCCTTTGCCTTTGCTTCCTCATGAAGCTCTAATATTTTTTCTGTTATTCCACCAATATGTCCACCTAAGTCTACGGAATGCACACCTACCTCAATTGCCGCTCTTGCCACTCGTTCATTGAAGGAATAGAATAGCGCATTGACAACAACATCCCCTTTTGCAATGACCTCCATTAAGGAATCATCACTCTCTGCATGAAGCTCCACAACCTCAATCTTATCTGTACCTAGTGTGTCCACAAAATCCTGTGCCACATTTATATCAATATCACTTAAAAATACACGCTTTACTTCATCATTTTTTATTAAATCACGAGCTACCTCTTTCCCCATTAAACCTGCACCTAATACAACAACTTTCATCAAGAACATCCCCTTTCGCTGATCTGTTATTCTGTATCGATTTGTGCTCTTTGTAATTTACCGCTGTAGTCTACGTAAATGCTCTTCCATTCTGTGTATACATCGAGAGCAGCAACACCCGAGTCACGGTGCCCATTTCCTGTCCCTTTTGTACCACCGAAGGGCAAATGAATTTCAGCACCAGTTGTGCCAGCATTTACATAAACAATTCCTGTGTCTAAATCACGTTGGGCGCGGAAAATTGTATTTACATCCTGTGAGAAAATTGAGCTAGATAAGCCAAATTTCACGCCATTATTTACTTCAATTGCTTCCTCTAAACTAGCTACTTCAATTAGTGAAACGACTGGACCGAAGATTTCTTCTTGCGCAATAATCATGTCAGGTTTGACATTCGTAAACAATGTCGGTTCATAATAAAATCCATTATTATACGGCGCTTCATTTAATATATTGCCACCTGCTAATAATGTGGCTCCCTCTTGTTTACCTATTTGCACATAGTGATTAATTTTTTCTAATGCAGCTTTATTAATCACTGGTCCAATTTTAACGCCCTCATCTAAGCCGTTCCCAACGGTTAGCTTTTGCATTTCTTCCAAGAGGTGCTGCTCCAATTGCTCTTTTACATCTTTATGCACAATCACTCGACTACATGCCGTACATCTTTGCCCAGCTGTGCCAAATGCACTCCATAAAATTCCCTCTGTAGCGAGCTGCAAATCAGCATCATCCATGACAATCACAGCATTTTTTCCACCCATCTCTAAAGAAATCTTCTTTAAATGCTTACCGCCAAGCTCAGCTACTTTACTACCTGTTGTTGTAGAACCTGTAAAGGAGATAACCTTTACATCGGGATGTTCAATTAAAGCTGTTCCAACTGTAGGCCCTGTACCAAATACAATATTTGCTACACTATCTGGTAAGCCTACTTCTTCAAAAATTTTACCCATTTCATAGGCCATCATTGGTGTCTCATTTGAAGGCTTCCAAATAAATGTATTCCCTGCAACAATTGCAGGAAATGACTTCCATGTTGCAATAGCAATAGGGAAATTCCAAGGAGTAATAAGTGCCACAACACCAATAGGCGCTCTTACACTCATTGCAAACTTATTAGCTAGCTCAGATGGTGTCGTCTCACCAAACAACCTGCGACCTTCCCCAGCCATATAGTAAGCCATATCGATGCCTTCTTGCACCTCTCCTCTAGCTTCTTCAATAACCTTGCCCATCTCTTTTGTTAAAACGGTCGCCAAATATTCCTTTTTTTCTTTCATTTTTTGACCGATGGCATATAAATAGTCTGCACGCTTTGGCGCTGGTACAAGTGCCCAGCCTTTTTGTGCTTGTTTAGCAGCTACTACCGCCTCATCTACTTCGCTTGCTGTTGAACGAGGTATGGTGGCTAACTGCTCTCCATTTGCAGGGTTCGTCACTGCTATACTTTGTAAATGTGAATGTGCTTTCCATTTACCACCGATATAGTTTTTAATCTCCACTTCATACACCCCCTGAAATACTCTATGATGCCTCGGCTATCGACCAGTCGTATTCCATAGGTACAGAATATATGACTTTCGTGAGAATTAATTATGTCAAAATTCCGAATTTTAAAGATATATTATCCCTTTGTAATACGTCCGTAAAACAAATATCAGCGACAACTGCCAGAGGCTTTATTTTCACTTAACGTAAAACTTTCACCTATCCATTTATGCAAAGGGATAGCCGTTTAAGGTTATGTATATTCACCATACCCTCCATTAAATGAAAATAAATCATACACATTCTAGTTTTTTATATTCGACATTTTCTGTCTAATTCCCTTTTTTTCTAAAAGATTTAATTTTTCATTGAAACTAATGTGACGGATCACCGTATATAATAACAATAAATTTATTATTGGAGGAATCTCTTTATGAATAACCATGAAATTGATTACAAATTGTTTGGTGACGATATGCAGTATGTACAGGTGGAGCTTGATCCTCAAGAAACTGTTGTTGCGGAAGCAGGCGCTTTAATGATGATGGATGATGCCATTCATATGGAAACAATTTTTGGTGATGGCTCAAGAGGTAGCTCACAAAGCGGAATAATGGGGAAATTATTAGGTGCTGGTAAACGAATGATTACAGGTGAAAGCTTATTTATGACGACATTTACAAATGTTGGCTCAGGTAAAAAGCATGTCTATTTTGCTTCACCTTACCCAGGCAAAATTATTCCAATGGATTTAAGTCAATTAAATGGCAAAATTATTTGTCAAAAGGATGCCTTTCTAGCAGCGGCTAAAGGAGTTTCTATTGGCGTTGAATTCCAGAGAAAAATCGGTGCTGGTTTCTTTGGTGGTGAAGGCTTTATTATGCAAAAACTTGAGGGAGATGGTATGGCATTTGTCCATGCAGGTGGTACTATTCATGAAAAAACATTGCAGCCTGGGGAGGTTTTACGTGTGGACACTGGCTGTCTAGTAGCGATGACTGCCAGCGTGGACTATAATATCGAGCTAGTAGGAGGCGTAAAAACGGCACTATTTGGGGGAGAAGGTATTTTCTTTGCTACTCTACGTGGTCCGGGTAAAGTTTGGGTACAATCATTACCATTTAGCCGTTTAGCAAGCCGCGTCTTTGCAGCAGCGCCTATTTCACAAGGCGGTGGTGGTCAATCGAAAGGTGAAGGCGGTATTGGCGGTTTATTTGATTTATTTAACAAATAACAAAATGGGAGCATATCACTACTGGATATGCTCCCATTTTTTAATCAATTCGATTTGTTACAGCCTTGCCTTGTCCATAAGCCGTAAGCTCTTTTACATTTAACATAAGCATCGCTGTTCTTGTTTCTAAGGACGCACTACCGATATGCGGCAGGGCTACAACATTTGACAGTGTTAATAAAGGATGATCCATAGCTATCGGCTCTTGTTCAAATACATCCAGCCCTGCAGCCCACAACTTGCCCTCTTTTAATGTGTCGTACAATGCCAGCTCATCTATAATACCACCACGTGAGGCATTAATAATAACAGCATCATCCTTCATTAGCGCTAGTTCTTCAGCACCGATAAGCCCCTCTGTATCATTGTTATATGGTGTCATAATGACAACGAAATCTGATTGCTTTAAAAGCTCCTCCAATGATGCATACTGAAAGCCGTACATTTCTTCTGCTTCATGACGGCGTCTTCGATTGTTATATAAAACCTTCATATCAAAGCCCTTTGCCCGCCTAGCAACAGCCTGTCCAATACGCCCCATTCCAATAATACCTATGGTAGCACCTGACACATCCTTCCCAACTAATTGCATTGGATACCAGCTCTTCCATTTGCCCTCACGTAAATAGCGTTCACTTTCTGGAATTCTACGTGCTGTTGCTAGCAATAAGCCCATCACTAAATCTGCCGTTGTATTGGTCAACACTCCAGGCGTATTGGTCGCCATAACCCCTCGCTTCCGTAACGCTTGCACATCTATGTTATTATAGCCAACCGCTAAATTGGTCACTAATTTTAGATTGGGCGCATGTGACAGCAATTCCTCATTTACTTGATCAGCAAGTGTTACCCATAACACCTCACAATCTGCCACGGCTGCTAGCAATTTGTCACGTGGAATCACCATTTCTTCCTCGTCCCACTGTGAGATGTCGTAATATTCCCGTAAAGGCTCTACGATTTGTGCAGGAAATTTGCGTGTTATAAATAATTTCTTTTTCATGTTTGAAACACCCCTCTAGTCAATTCCCTAATTCGCCTATAGCGTAACACTTACCACAAGCATTTTCTAGTCTGTATCTATTTATAAATATTTGCTGTTTTTAACATTTATCAATTTTATCAGCTTCTTTCTTTGTTTATCCATGAAATACATAGCTTTATCCTAAAACCAAACAAAAAAACTATGCATAGATTTTATGCATAGCTACTATTTTACATGCTAAAACTCTCTAATTGTTGTATTTAAGCGATTAGCTACCCGCTCTAACGCTCCTGAGGACTCACCTATCGATTCAATAATATTTGCTAATTCCGAAATCTGTCTTCCTACATTCTGAAAATTGGAGATAGAATCTTCAACAGAGTCAGAAATCGCATCGAAAGCTTTTAAAGACTCGGCATTGCGTTCAATACTATTATGCACGAGTTGTTGTATATCTTGAATGGCTTGAACAACCTGTACCGTAATACCATTAGACATCATAATAAGCTCAGCAATTTCCTCAACAGAACTTTTCGTTTGATCTGCAAGCTTGCGTACCTCATTCGCCACCACTGCAAAGCCCTTACCGTGCTCGCCTGCACGTGCTGCTTCAATAGCAGAGTTCAACGCAAGTAAGTTGGTTTGACCTGAAATGTTTTTCACCATTTCCACAACTGCATTAATTTTTGAGGAGGACTGGTCCAACTGTTCCACCATCTTAGCCATTTCAACTGTCTTATGATGAATTTCACCCGTTTGTTCATTGATTAAAACAATTTTAGCGTGGCCATCACTTGATACTTTCTGCATGGATTCTGCTTCATGAATACTATTTGTTAAAAAATCATTGGTCTTCTTTGCACTATAAATAAGCTCCGATACGGTTTTAGAGGTATTTTGAGATTGAGTCTCTAATTGCGTAGAAATGCCACCTATCACTTCTTTTACATGCTCAAGAACATTATTACGCTGTTCCTCAATCAATGTATTGGCATAGTGATCATATTCTTCTAACACAATTTGCTGCTCAAAATTGCAAATTTTACTAATAGCATCACAAAATTTTTCTTCCTCGCCTTTTGATAATTGAAGCTCATACACAATCTTTCTTAATGATTTTTCAAGAACTTGAAAGGCAGCTAAATACCATTTTGGATATAGACGAATCCTTACATGCATTTTTGCCACTCGTCTGCGTTTTTCTAAAAAGGCTTCATCAATTCGTCCTTCAAACATTTCAATAATATGATGACGCAATGTTTGGCGTAATCGCTCACTGGAGCTATTTGTTTGAATAACCTCTTGCAGCGTAGGGACACTTTCAATCACACGATAAAATCCTGCCACCACATCCGCAACATCGCGCTCTACATATAGCTTTAAGCTTTTAATCAGCTGCAGATCATAGTTATTCAAACCTATGAGTTTTAATTGTAATAAACGATCTGGATCTTCAATAAAAATACCTGTATTTGTATCATTGTTAATTTCAATTGTATTTTTCTTTGATCTATTCACAATTTGAAACATTCTCTCCACCTCGTATCATAATCTATACGTTCTAATCCCATCCTCCTAAATGCCATTAAAAGACAAAAATAATCTGGTACTTTATGTATCAATTATAATCTTAAACTATCTAAATGAACAATATATAGGCAAATAATGTATGTTATTAATAACTTTTTTATCACCTTATTCAAAAATAATACTTTATACCTAATAAATCTTGTATTCTTAAAATATCATTGTAGAAACGCCCTTTTGGCTAACGGTCATTTCCTTTTCTTACACTTATAATATGGCAACCATACTATCTTGATACATTCATTATAATGATCATCACATATTTTTAGGCTGTAAAAATGATACACTCATAATTATACGAAAATGACATACAAGTAGCCTCGAATAGAAATCTCTGTCTTCTCATTTTGGTAAATTTTTCAACAACAGCAAGGATTGTATTAAGGACACAAAAATGCCTTTTAACCTTCCCATTACAACCACATGATCTCCAGTGGGTATAAAGAAAATCACCTCCCCAGTTTTTCGACTAAGCATTAAGATTTGATACGCCCTATCAACTTTCGCTATTTTCTCAAGACATTCTGACGCTGTAAGCCCTTCCGCTTCTATCAATGTATTCACACAAATTGTGTAAGCTTTCCTTGTGTCAGGGAGTGTTTCTCCATATCACTTCTTTCTTCATCAAATGACTGATGTTGGCGACTAAACCAGTTCATTTTCTTCATCCTTCTCTAAAGTACTTCAAGCCGATTGCTGTTCATCATCTTTCAAATCGAGAACATCATGAATTTTTGGCCAATATTTTTTACCTGAACGCTCTCCATGTAGGATTTTGTTCAAATACGTTTTGCCTGTACCAATTTCATCACAGAGCCATTGTTGCGTCTTATTCATGTCGATTAAACGTTTCACGACACGCTTACCCATGGGCGTTAACTGACGTTGTTTCACGTTTCTCACCTCCTGTATTTTCGAGGTAGACTTCCACGCTCATTTGCAGACCTTCTCTGACTCCCACTTGATAAAACCAAGCTAATAATTCATTCCTCTCAGCTATTTTTTCAAGTAACTGTTGTTCTAGTTGTTCAATTTCTTCCTCTAAGCATTTGTATTCTTCTCTGACAAAAGCATCAATGCGATGAACCACTGCTTTATGTGCCTGTGAGATTTTCCAACTAATAGTCTCTGTCTGCTCGGCTGTATACTCACGGCACTTTTGCATCTCCTGTAATACTGCCTGATTCTGCTTGTACATTAGTTCGCTCATTGCCTCTCCTCCTATTTAGTTGTCAAAGAATAATGGTTGCTATTATTCCACCTATTAAAAATGGTAAAATCTAATGAGCAACTTGTTTCCCTTAATTACATTGTATCGCATATACGAATTCACTCAAGTTTAAATTCGCTTTTTTTTGCACAAAATTCGTTTACGCGAATATTAGGAGGTTATTTATAATGAATGAAATCGGCAAACGCATTAAGCAACTACGAGGACAAAGAAATGTTAAAGCTATTGAACTGGCTGAAGCTATAGGCGCATCTCAAGGAAATATCAGTGATTGGGAAAATGATAAAAAAAAGTCTACTCCTACAGCGAAGTATTTAATCGCAATTGCGAATTTTTTTGATGTTTCTTTAGATTGGTTAATGACTGGTGAAGAGCGCACTATTGAACAAGAAACGTTAAACTTTGATGAAACTGATCTCGCAAAAAAAATCAACTTACTTACACACGATGAGAAATTAAAACTTGAAGGCATCATTGAAGGATTTTTATTAGCTCGTGAACTGTATAATAAAAAAGTAACGTCACCGAACTCGACAAGTGGAGAAGAAGCCGCAACAGATGAAACGGCTTAATTTTTTATTCTTTTTGGGTAACTTGTTTCCCTTTTTAAATCCTTCACATACTATATACATGCTTGGCATCCACTTAAGAACATCGTAGTTAATTTTTTTGCTATGAATTGTGCAAGATGTTCAGTTGGTACTTAATAAGTATTGATGAGGTCTTGTTATTTCTATATTTTTATTCAACTGAATATTTAGGTGCCTTACTGTATTTTGTTTAGTTTAGTTGAATTGATTAAATCTCTATTGGCATATGTGAAAATTGTGGCAAGCTGTAATATCAATGTTTGCAAGTCTTTACCAGGCAAAATAAAGAGGTAATCATATCTTTAGCTTTTACGTCAAAAATCATGATTACCTCAATTTTTTGCAAGATTTCTCACAAATACACATCAACATGATGAAAGCCACTGCTTCTTGTGGAAAAGAAGAGTGGCTTTTGTTTACATAAAAATAATAACGCAAAGCACTGCTGCTAATACTAAACGATAAATAGCAAAAGGCATTAACTTTACTTTTGAAATCAGTGCTAGGAAAAATTTGATTGACAGCAATGCAAAGACAAATGAGCTAATAAATCCGACAGCATAGAAGCCAAAATAGTCCATAGATAAAGTATCCCAGTTTTTCAAAACAGATACTAAACTAGCTCCGGCCATAATCGGTACAGCCATAATAAATGTAAAATCAGCTGCAACACGGTGGCTCATACCAAATAGTACCCCGCCTGAAATTGTAGCGCCTGAGCGTGAGAAACCTGGCCATAAAGATAAACATTGCACTAAGCCTACTTTAAAGGCTAAGCCATAAGAGATTTTATCTAAAGAATCTATTTTTGGCTTTCGCGGTGCTAATTTATCTGCGGCTATCATTAAAATAGCTCCTGCAACTAATGCATACACAACATGCTCTACTTTAAAAAGATGATCATCAATAAAATCCTTGAAGGCAAATCCTAATACAACAGCGGGTAGCATCCCAACAATTACATGCGCTAAGTTAAAACGATTCGTCATTGATTTAGATTGACCATCGATATTATATAATCCTACTAAGCTGAGTATCCGTTTCCACATTACAACGATCACTGCTAAAATTGAACCAAGCTGTACAACAATTTTAAATGTATTAGCAGGATACTTCCCTAAAAACTCCTCTGTCTTTAACCACATATCATCTACGATAATCATATGACCCGTTGAAGATACAGGCGCAAATTCTGTCATCCCTTCAACAAAGCCTAAAATCAATGCTTTTAATAACTCTATAATATCCACCATGTCACCTTACCTTTATTTATAAAATTACTCACCTAT
The DNA here is from genome assembly GCF_001281525.1 of Lysinibacillus macroides. GTDB lineage: Bacteria > Bacillota > Bacilli > Bacillales_A > Planococcaceae > Lysinibacillus > Lysinibacillus macroides. Next base: position 267,678 of record NZ_LGCI01000002.1, read on the forward strand.
TATAAAATAATACATTTACAGCTACTACTGAAGCTTTATATCTACTACCCAAAGCTCAGACCTGCTACCAATTCGCATAGGTGGCCCCCAGAAGCCATAACCTGATGACACAAGTGTATGCATCTGCTCCTTCAGCTTATAACCATAATCCAGCTCAAATACGCGAGCTGTTATATATTGATTTGGCCAAAGCTGCCCTTTATGTGTATGCCCTGACATATGAAAATCAACACCCAGCTTTGAAGGTGTTATCAAATCATCAGGTGTATGATTCATGACAAGCCATGGTAAGTTAGCTGAAGGCTTTAAATCATCGAGTGGCTTCCGATCTATATTCGTTTTATCCTCTTGACCCGTTAATATAAACGCATCTGCTATACGAATTGTTTCATCTAATAGTATTTTGACATTGGCATTTTCCATTTCCTTTATAAAGTCAGGAATTTTTTTACCATAATATTCATGATTACCAAGTATACCATATGTTCCATATGTAGATGTTAATTGCTTGATGACATCCGCCATGCCCTCTTGCACAAACCATTTAGGGTCATCATCCACGATATCACCAGCTAATAAAACGATATCTGGATTCGCTTCATTCGTAAGATCAACAAAGCGTTGTAGATGCCGTTTATGTGATAAAACGCCTAAGTGAAAATCGGATGCTGCAACCACCCTTAGTGATGTTAACTCACTATCTTTTTTATCCATAGTAACTTCTAAATGGCGCACTACTGGAGAATAGGCTAGATAAGAGCCAACAACGCCTAGCACAAATAGTACAGCAATTGCTATACTACCAATTATTTGTACATTTTTAAAGGGTGTTAACCAAATAATTAATTGTGCAGTTAAACATAATAATAAACCATATTCAAACACAAACATCCAGTAGTTACTAATAACCGAGAAAAACTGCAAATACTCATGTAACCTTCCTATAATAATACTAAAGGCAATTATATACAACACTAACCAAAATAGTACTGGTAGTCGAAACCAGCCCATTGCTACTAGCCACTGCTTTAATCCCCACCCTATATAAAAGGTCAACGCACTATAAATACTAATTAAAAGTATACCCCCTATTACTTTTGGCATATCTTTGTCCTCTACTTTCCTTTATTATTTAGTCGATTATATCATGATACTTCATCAATCTATGAGTATGAGCCCTTATTGCTAGATTCATCTTATTTAATGTATAGCAATAACAATTTTGTTATTTCAGCACTAAAAGCACTTTAATTTTTATATTCCTTTCAGTAACATAATAGTTGTAAGAGAAAATTTATGCATTTACGAGCAAAAAGGGGTGCTATTTCACATGACACGCTATAAATTTGAAACAACAGAGCATGAGTTATTTCGTAAAACCTTTCGTAAGTTTTTAGCAGAGGAAGCTGAGCCGCATTATGCCCAATGGGAAAAGGACCATCTTATTCCCCTCTCATTTTGGCGCAAACTTGGCGATATGGGCTATCTTTGTCCACAAGTAGAAGAACAGTATGGTGGGCTGGGGCTTGATTTTAGCTTTGGGGTCATTATTCAGGAGGAGCTTGAACGCATAGGGTCAAGCCTTATCGGGGTTGGTTTGCATAATGATATTGTTATTCCTTATATCGAGGCATATGGTACACATGAACAAAAGTCTCGCTGGTTGCCTAAATGTATTACAGGTGAGTATATAACAGCCATTGCGATGACCGAGCCTGGCACAGGGTCAGACCTGGCAAATATTCAAACAACAGCTATTCGTGATGGTGACCATTATATTGTTAACGGGCAAAAAACCTTTATAACAAATGGTATTCATACTAATTTAGTCGTTGTTGCTGTAAAAACAGACCCCTCGACTGAAAAAAAGCATCGTGGTATTAGCTTGCTTGTTATTGAAGGAGATACACCTGGCTTTACAAAAGGTCGGCAGCTTGAAAAAGTGGGGATGCATGCACAGGATACAGCAGAGCTTTATTTTGAGGATTGTAGGGTTCCCGTTCAAAACCTTCTTGGAGAAGAAGGCAAAGGCTTTGTCTATATGATGGAAAAACTACAGCAGGAGCGATTAGCTGTAGCTATTGCAGCACAGACAGCCGCAGAGGATATGCTCACACTAACACTCGACTATGTAAAATCACGACAAGCATTTGGCAAAGCCATTGGTGATTTTCAAAATACACAATTTAAAATAGCTGAAATGGCGACTAAGGTTGAGCTTGGCAAATCATTTTTAGAAGCCTTGATTGAGGAGCATATTGCTGGAAAGGATGTTGTAACAAAGGTATCCATGGCTAAATACTGGATCACAGAAAACGCTCGTGAGCTGGCTGCTCAATGTATGCAATTACACGGTGGCTATGGTTATATGGAGGAGTATAAAATTGCGAGAAGGTATCGTGATATACCGGTTATGTCCATTTATGCCGGCACAAATGAAGTAATGAAAATGATTATTGCCAAAAATTTAGGCTTATAAGAAAAAGATGGTGGCACAGAAACATGCCACCATCTTTTTCTATACGGCTGGAATCCGTACAATTACTTTAAATAAATCACCATCTACCTCAATGTTCATGCGGGCTCCATGTAGGTCAACAATGGATTGTGCAATAGCTAATCCAAGACCTGATCCTTCTGTATGACGTGAGGCATCTGCACGTTTAAAACGCTCAAATAACTCCTCAGCATCCTCACCAATTTCATACTTAGCAACATTTTTCACTGTAAATTCAGCATCACCATCGATTGTACGCTTTAATGTTACATAGACACGCGTACCCTCTAATGCATACTTCAAGACATTTACAATTAAATTATCAATCAGTCGCCACCATTTTTGACCATCCACATAGGCATACATTGGATCATGTGGCATCGTCATGCGTAAATCTAAACGTGACTGGTTTAAATCCTCTTTATGCTCCCCTACAGCTTGCTGGATAAGCTGTGTTAAATCCACGCGACTGCGATGAAGCTCTATGTTGCCGCTTGCCATTTTAGAAACTTCAAAAAGGTCTTCAATTAACACTTTTAGACGCTCTGATTTTTTATCGAGAATATGGATATATTGCTGACGCTCTTCCTCTGTAATATTTGGTTTTTTAAGTAAATCTGTATACGTAATAATAGAGGTTAATGGTGTGCGTAAATCATGGCTAACATTTGTAATGAGCTCTGTTTTTAAACGCTCACTTTTTGCCTGCTCATGCATAGATATGCGTACACCCTCACGTAAATGGTTCAGATTTTCTGCATGCCTTGCAAGTGGCGATTTACCTCTAACCTTTACATCTCGATTTAAGCGCCCCTCCGCCATATCTTTCGTATCCTTCATAATACGATTTAAGTAGCCCATTCTGTTTAAGAAAATAACTAACGCTGGAATTCCTACAATCATACAAAGTAGTAAGAACGGGAAGCCAAAGCCGCCTCCTATCATCGTCGCAACAAGGCTGCCTCCACCGAAAAAGGCTGCCGCTAGCATAACAATTGAATGCAATGCGATGGAGCGATTTAAAAATAAATCTGTAATTGAATCACCTAATGACCATAAATAACTTGATTTTAAGCTTTCTTCAAACCTTTCTAATGTATTGATTCGTGCGTATAGCCAAATGATTTGCATAAAGAAAGCTATACCAATTGTAATGAAAGCCATTATTTTAAAAGCCATTTCGATTATATAACGCACATAATTGTATAAATAATGATACTCAATCGATTCATAAACAACTTGAAAGGCAATAAAATAGATAAAGCCTGTAATTAATAAGGAAATAAGCTGCACATCTACTTTAAACTTTGTTAACGTTTCTTTTTTCTGCAAATTTTTCGCTACATATAGCACATCTTTACGGCCCATCCAAGCAAAAATAGCTGTTACAATACTTGTAAGCCAAACAAAGTAAAAAATATATTGGTTTTGCTGAAATTGTTTATAGCCATCCCACATTATATTTGTTGACTGTGCGATTGCTTTTTTTGGAATTGTCACGGTACCTGTGTATTCAGCTAGTTCATAAAGAGAATCTGTATTCACATGCGTTTCTGTACGGTAAAAAATATCCTCGAGTTTAGGGCTAATATTATCTACTCGTAATGGGTTTTGCTGCGTATATTCTATTCTATAAACGCTGCTTTCTGAAACATCCCCAAAGCGATATATTTTACCCGTTTCTGTATTTTTTAATTCATAAGACCAAAAATGATAGACTTTATTAAAATTTTTCGCCTCTTCTTGTACAGCCTTTACATATTTATCAACAAGCACTTCTTTTGCAGCAAGAACCTTCTTCCGAACATGCTCATCATCTTCAAAGTTTGTTGTGATATCTTTAATTTTAGCATCTCGCTCAGCTTGTAATTTTTTTTGCAATTCAGTTGCATTTGCATTTATAGCTTCTTGAATACGTTGCTCATATTGTTCTTTAATGCTATCAATTTGCTCTCCTAATGTACCATAATAATTACGATGCTCATCTATTTCTTCTTGCGTAGCCTCTAATTTACTTTTTAAATCACTCGCTTTTGGTGCATTTAAGATAATCGGTCCTAAATCCGTAAAAAAATCATTACTCTCACCATAGAAATTTTCAGAGTCAAAATAGGAATTACCAATATATTGATGACCTACAAGCATAAAAGTTCCTATACCAAAGGTTGTCCAAATTAAACATATAAGCACAAGAAAGGCTTTCCATTTTTTTACCATACTCCTAACACTCCCCTAAAAAATTCTTTCAAGCAATTGTAAAACCTCTGAGGAGCGAGCATTAACAATTTGATACGCATACACACCAAAGTAAATAAGTCCAATAACACCAGCTATAAATCCTGTAATCGATATATACTTCTCTAGTTTATTTTTCCATTTTATATCCAACGCCCCATACCACCTTTAAATAGCGTGGGTTTTTCGGGTCTGCTTCAATTTTTTCACGTATTTTTCGAATATGTACAGCTACAATATTTTCAGCATTGTAAGCCTCCTCATTCCAAACACGCTCATAAATTTCACGAATCGAAAAAACACGCCCTGCATTTTTCATTAATAATTCTGTAATTTTGTATTCGATTGGTGTAAGACGAATAGGCTCTCCTTCTAAGATGACCTCTTTTGCATCCTCATCGAGCACAAGTCCGTCAATCTCCACCTTTGCTGCACCTTCATTATATGTTCCCAGTTGAACATAGCGTCTTAGCTGTGATTTTACACGTGCTAATAATTCTAAAGGATGGAATGGTTTTGTCACATAATCATCCGCTCCTACTGATAAACCATGTATTTTATCGCCATCTTCCGCCTTTGCACTAAGCATAATAATTGGAATATTGCGCTCTTCTCTAATTTTAAATGTTGCTGTAATGCCATCCATATTTGGCATCATAATATCCAAAATAATTAAATGTACCTCATTATTGTTCAACTTTACCAATGCTTCCACGCCATCTGCTGCCTTGATCACATTATAGCCTTCATTTTTTAAATAAATTTCAATACCATCACGAATATCTTGATCGTCATCTGTAACAAGAACTGTTAATTTCGTCATGATATGCACCTCACTCTCAACTATTAGTGTACTGTTCAAATCTTAAAAACCAGTTACGATAAAAATGAAGAATTTCTTAAGGTTTTCACACCCTTATGTAACCAGCTTGTTTCTCCCTCCTACTTGCAAGACATCTTCTGCTATTATTCGATCATTATTATTAATAATACAGATTTATCCAGAATCAAACAATTAGCATTTTACTTTAGTAGGCTTTCTGTCCAATGAGCAGTATAATGAACTTAAGAAAAGGGGCGATTTATATGTATAAAACAGTGGCAGAGACAGCTCTTGATCTTGGGATGCCTGAGGAGCAAATTATGCGTCTAGTGTATGAGGGGCGCATCCGTTCTGTTTATGATGGGGAACAAATACTTATAAATAACAGCCAATTCAGCACTTATTTTCAGCAATTAGAGCGTATTAAAGAGGAAATTGAAATTTGGCGCTCTACCCCCATTCCAGAGGATATTGATGTAAAAGATGAAGATTAAAAAAGTCTGCCATTCAAGCAATTGCATATTGTTGAATGGCAGACTTTGTATTATTTTATTAACGCTTTCCCGTGACATTCTTCACTTTATTTTAAATTGTTACAACAAACCCTGCTCTTTTACCGATGATTTCAGCATAATCTTCTACCATCACACTAGCAGTTGGGTACATGCCAGCACCAGGACCGATTAATGTAAGTGTACCAATATAATTTGTCTCTAAGGCAACCGCATTATTAACATCATCCACTGGATAAAGTGGATGTTCCTTATCGACTAATTGCGGGCCAACTTTGGCTACAATGTTACCATTGTCGAGCCTTTCAACCTCGGCCACATGGCGATAACGTAAACCTTTATCATTCGCTTCTTGGACTTGTGCTGGCGAAATACTATCAATACCAATTACTTCAACATCTGCCCAATCAGGCTGCTCATCAAAAGCCAATGCACTTAGAATCATAAGCTTCTTAAAAGCATCTTGACCAGAAATATCATTATATGGATCTGCCTCTGCATAGCCTAAGCTCTGTGCCTCTTTTAATGCTTCTTCGAATGTACAGCCCTCTGCACGCATCTTAGTTAAAATATAGTTACTTGTACCATTTAAAATTCCTTGTATACGGCTTACATCATTAACAAGTAAAATATTTTTCATTGTTTTAATAACAGGCACACCACCTGCAGTAGTAGCCTCATAGCCTACAAACACACCATTTACCTTTGCAAGAGCCTGCAATTCTAAGCCTCGTTTGGCGAACATTACTTTATTAGCCGTAATTACATGGCATTTATGCTCAACCGCACGCTTTAAATAGCTATAGGCAGGTTCTTCATTGACAATTGCTTCAAACACAACCTGCATGCCTGGCTCCGCTAAGACATCATCCATACTCGTTGTCATTAAATGTGCCGTTCCTGGTACACGTTCACGGCTTGCATCTGTGACTAAAATCTTCGCTACTTCTAATTCAATACCTAATTTATTTTTAAGCTCTTCTCGCTTTTCATTTAATATATGGTAGATACCCTGACCTACCGTTCCAAATCCTAAAATCGCTGCCTTTATAGTTGCCATTCCTGTTATTCCCTCCAACTTACATTCCGCAGTTTTATATAATTTTGTGCTGGTACTCATACCCACCACAAACTTCTCATTATTATTTATTTTGGTACAAGCTCTATTATTTTAGACCCCATACAAATTCAAATAATTCAAAATTTAACTTAAAGAAAATTGTAACGCAAATAGATAGTTCACACAAGAAAAATCTTTCTAGGATGTACATTTGTTTCCCCTAGACGTGCAAAAGAAATCGTTTCCAATCCCTTTATGATACGCTTTCAAGTGTCTCCATAACATTTGAACAAATATTGACGATTTGTTTACAACAAATAAACTACAACTTTCTTCTATTATATATATGTTTGTATTCTCAAATATGTTGTTCGAAATACATATAAAGAAAAAACCCATTCCCTGTAGCAGTAGAGAATGAGCTTCAATATATAGGGGATTTGTTTTAGCCTGCTTTTGATAGTAATTGATAACGATATTGTGTTAAAACTTGCTGAACAAGATCTTTTTCTTCTTCGGTAAAATTAGGTACAGCATATGTACGCTCTACTAATTGGAATGCACCATACTTTAAGAAATACTCTGTTGCAGGAAGTGAAATATGGCTTACACCATAAACTTGATAAGCTTCAAAAACTTCCTTGACAATATAGCCTTCCTCTTGCGCATAAGTTTGTTCATGAAATGCTGTGTGGCCAAAAGCTTGCTGCCATTGTTTTTCAACTGATGCCAGTAAGTGTTGAATGGCCTTATTATTAACAAATACATGACCTTCGTTTAGTTCATAAATAAAATAAGATGCGATGTTTTGTGCACTATAAGTATTACCCATTTAAAAACACTCCTTTATCATCAGCTTTTAGGAAGGAGCAGCTACTAGCTAGCAACTACTCCTCTTCCTTTATCTATTCAAAAGTGGGGAGCACTTCCGTTCGTTCCTTTAACTTATTTCCTAGTATACAGCATGGTTTTAAATAAGTCAATAATTCAAATAAATTTACTAGGTATTATTTTTAAAAAAGTTCTGATAATTTACCGAATGAGGTAAATAGCTGATGTAGCAACGTTTTACGCATTACCAAATGAGGCACTTCAAATGAGAAAATACGTAAACGCTACAACATTGCCCTTTATCTTCCCTAGCTTAAGCTTCTATTGTTTGCTCAGCTGCTGTTGCTTGTGTAATTGCTTGTTCTATATCAGCAATAATATCTTCCACTGCCTCTAATCCGATAGATAAGCGAATGAGCGATTCGGATACGCCAGCTTGGATCAATTCCTCTGCTGATAGTTGCTGATGTGTAGTTGATGCAGGATGGATAATTAATGATTTGGCATCCCCTACATTGGCTACATGTGAGAATAGCTTGACACTATCGATAAGCTTTCGTCCAGCTTCACGTCCACCTTTAATGCCAAATGTCAGCACGGAGCCAAAGCCATTTCTTAAATATTTTTTTGCCAGATCATGCGTAGGAAAATCCTCCAGACCATTGTAATTTACATACTCCACAGATGGGTGGTTTCGTAAATATTCAGCCACTGCTAATGCATTTTCATTATGTTTAGGAATACGCAAATGAAGCGTTTCTAAACCTTGTAGGAAATTAAAAGCAGCGTCAGGACTCAATGTTGGACCAAAGTCGCGTAATAACTGGACACGTAGCTTTGTAGCAAAAGCAGCAGATGCTGTGTCAATGCCATAACGTAGTCCATGATAAGAAGCATCTGGCTCCGTAAAGCCTGGGAATCTTCCACTCGTCCAGTCAAATTTACCAGCGTCTACCACCACACCACCTAAAGTGGTACCATGGCCACCAATCCATTTTGTTGCTGAGTGGACAACGATATCTGCCCCAAAGTCTATTGGTGTAGAGCCATAAGGGGATGCAAATGTGCTATCGATAATTAATGGCAAGTTGTTGTCATGAGCAACTTTAGCAACTGCTTCAATATCTAAAACCTTTAAGCTTGGATTACCATAGACTTCAGCAAAAACAGCCTTCGTTTTATCAGTAATTGCTGCATTGAAATTTTCTGGATTTGTTTCATCTACAAAAATTGTTTTAATACCGTAGTTTGGTAATGTATTTGCGAATAAATTATAAGTACCACCATATAAAGAACTAGCTGCTACTATTTCATCGCCAGCTCCTGCTAGATTTAAAATGGAGAAGGCAATCGCTGCTGCACCAGATGAAAGTGCTACCGCTGCTGTTCCACCCTCCAATAAAGCTACACGCTTTTCAAAAACATCGACAGTAGGGTTTGTAATACGTGTGTAAATATTCCCTGCTTCCTCTAAGGCAAAAAGACGTTGCGCATGAGCAGTGTCTTTAAAAACAAAAGCCGTTGAACGATAAATGGGAACGGTACGAGTACCTGTCACAGGGTCGGGCTCTTGCCCACCATGTAACAATAATGTTTCTGGTTTAAAATCTGTCATTGTGGACCTCCAAATGGTTATTTTTTTACGATGGTACCGGAGATGAGGAGGATTTTTCTGTAGAAAACAAAAACCCTCTTCAGCTAAGAAGAGGGTTGCAGGTGCAAGTTTTCCTCCCCTTATCTGCCAGATCCAAGTAAGAATCTGCAGGAATTAGCACCTTAGTAAGCTTAACACTTACTGGTTGCTGGGCATCATAGGGCCTGTCCCTCCGCCTCTCTCGATAAGAGTATGTGATTCAATTTCCATCGTTGTTACACAGTATAAACATAGAGTTTTTTTCTGTCAACCTATAAATTTTATTTTTTCCGAAACTTCAGTCTGCTTTTTTTCGTAATATGAACACATACACTATTTTAGAAATAAATTTGAAGGGAGTATTTAGTATGGTAAAAGCCGTGATTATAATTCTTATTGTCGGCTATTTCATTGGCTGTATTCATGGCTCTAAGGTGGCACAGCTTTTATCGGGCGTTGACTTAAAAAAAGCTGGTCATGGTAATGCTGGTGCCTCTAATGCTACACTTTCTCTTGGCTGGAAATATGGTGTTTTAGTCGCTCTTATTGATATTGGCAAAGGCGTTATCGCCATTATTGGCGCACACCTATATTTGGGGGATATCACATATTTAACAGAGGAGCAAAGATGGCTTCTCACATATATTATTGCGGCAGGTGTTATTTTAGGTCATAACTTCCCATTTTACATGGGCTTTAATGGTGGCAAAGGCACTGCTTCTATTATCGGTATTTTACTTGCTGTTGACTGGAAAATTGGTTTATTTGCACTTATATTATTTGTTACTTTATCATTTGCAACAAACTATTTAATTGTCGGGGTACTTGAGTTTTATCTTGTCTTTTGCACAGCAACCTATTTATGGATTCCTGGAATCGGTCCTACTATTATCGCACTCTGTCTTTTTACCCTCGCTATTATTTTACATATTGAAAATATAAAGCGATTAGCAAAAGGAACAGAGCCTAAAGTCATCTCAGCATTTAAGAAAAAGAAATAGTATACAGAAATTTAACAAACCATTATGATTGGATTTACTTGAAACGGGTACAATATTAACAATGGAGGTATTGGAAATTCCATCCTCCTATTTTTAATAACTATAAGATACATAATCGTACAAACATACTCTACATTTTTGTACAAAAATATTTATCAGAATTATAATATTTCCCTCTATGCAGTCTGTAACATAACAAATATATAGGCTGACATGAATTGCATAGTTATTTTGTCTTTTGTATGACCATATATTTTCTTTTTATCATCCTCTTAATGCTCTAAAAAGTAACTACTTTACATCTTGATTACTCTACAATAAAATAGACAATTTCCTATCTTAATAAAGTATTTTACTAACCGATGTTATGAATAATAGTGTAGAAAGGATGAGAAAATATGTCAGCACCGAAACAAGAAGCTACAAAACGTAATTTAAAGCCCCTCTGGATTGCACTAGCCTTTGCCTTACTAATTATTATTACGTTTTTACCAAATGACGGTGATTTACCTCTCGCAGGACAACGCTCTTTAGCCATCCTAGCCTTCGCAGTTATTCTTTGGGTAACAGAAGCTGTATCATACCCTGTTAGCTCAGCGATGATTATTGCACTTGTTACTGTTTTGCTTGGACTTGCGCCAACAATTGATGACCCTACAACACAATTAGGTACAGCAGGCGCTCTAAAGCTTGCCTTAAGTGGCTTTAGTAATTCCGCAGTCGCTCTAGTAGCAGCAGCTCTTTTTTTAGCAGCAGCCATGCAGCTTACCAATTTGCATAAACGACTTGCTCTCTGGATTCTTTCCCTTGTAGGAACAAAAACGAAAGCTATTGTATTTGGAGCAATTCTAGTATCAATCGCCCTTGCATTCTTTGTCCCTTCTGCTACAGCACGTGCTGGTGCCGTTGTTCCAATTTTACTCGGCATGGTCGCAGCATTTGGTTTACCGCGTGATAGTCGACTCGCTGCTCTACTTGTTATTACTTCCGTACAAGCTGTTTCTATTTGGAATATTGGTATAAAAACAGCAGCAGCTCAAAATATGGTGGCACTAAACTTTATCCAAGAACAATTTAATGTGAATGTTTCTTGGGGAGCATGGCTGCTCTACGCTGCTCCATTTTCCATTATTATGTCGGTCGTACTATTTTTTGTAATGATTATGCTTATCAAACCTGAAACAAGCAATATTGAGGGTGGTAAAGAGGTTATCAAAAAACAATTAGAAGAACTTGGCCCATTAAAAGGTCCTGAAATACGTTTAATTATTACATCTGTTATCTTACTGTTCTTCTGGGCAACTGAAGGTAGACTTCATCCATTTGATACAACAACCGTCACAATTATTGCTATCGCTATTTTACTATTGCCGAAAATCGGTGTATATACATGGAAAGAAGTGGAACCGCATATTCCTTGGGGTACAATTATTGTCTTTGCAGTAGGTATTATGCTAGGAACAGTTTTGTTAAATACAGAAGGTGCATCATGGTTATCCGATAAAGTATTTGGCTCACTTGGTTTAGACTCTATGCCAATTTTAGCCACGATTGCACTTGTTACACTTTTTAATATTTTGATTCATTTAGGCTTTGCAAGTGCAACAAGCTTAGCATCCGCGCTTATACCAGTATTTATCGTTTTAGCATCCACATTAACAGCGAATGTTGACCAAGTTGGTTTCGTCATTGTACAGCAATTTGTTATTAGCTTTGGCTTCCTACTGCCAATCAGCGCACCGCAAAATATGCTTGCCTATGGTACGGGTGCATTTACCACAAAAGACTTCTTGAAATCTGGTATTCCATTAACCATTGTAGGCTTTATTTTGATTTTGCTCTTCTCTGCAACTTATTGGAAATGGGTTGGACTACTATAGATTTTCACTATAAAAAGCCTTGGAAGAGCGATAATAGTCGCTCCTTCAAGGCTTTTGCAAATGCAGAATCCTTCATTGTGCCATTTTTAGCATAGTTGATATGGTATGAAAGCATTTTTCCAAATCATAAGCAGTATGTCATTATTAAATACCCTACCTGCTCACGATAATCAGAGAGATACACATGTTGTGTATACATCTACCTGCAAGTTTTCCTTTTTCGCTTTCTTTACAAACGATTTTCACATCGTCAGCACGTGCGAATCCGTTCATCCCTTATTCTTCCCTGCCACTTTATTTTGTTCAATTAGCCTAGTAACTTTCTACACTATCCAAATTTCAGACATACAATTGAATAAACGGCCACTTCTAAAATTTTAGAACATTCTATCTATAATAGATGAAATACACTACTTTACGAGATAATTTCTACATTTTCAAATGTTCTCTATATTACTTCATAACTTTCTTCATTCGATTTTGACCATAAAGCGTGCTATGCTTTTGGTATAGAAAAAACAAAGGAGTGCATGTAAATGGTAAAAGAATTATTACGCAACCATTCCTCAGTACGCATTTATGATGGCCAACCAATTTCAAAAGAAATCATCGAGGATTTGATTGCAACTGCACAAATGACCGCAACATCACATTTTGTACAAGCTTATAGTGTGATATGGGTAACCGATGAAGAGAAAAAGGAAAAATTAGGTTTACTCTCTGACAACCCACGTCAATATGAAACCTCTGGAGGTGCCTTTGTCTTTTGTGTTGATTTTAAGCGTCTTCAAATGGCTGGTAAATTAGAGGGTGTAGATATCGTAGCTGATTCAGCTGAAAATGTCCTTGTGGGTGTAGCGGATGTTTCATTATTTGCACAAAACTTTGTCATTGCAGCAGAATCAATGGGCTATGGTATTTGCTATATTGGTGGTGTACGTAACAACCCTGCGGAAATAAGTGAGTTATTCAATCTGCCTGAGTATGTTTTCCCATTATTTGGGTTGACAATCGGTGTGCCTGCTCGCCGCAATGAAGTAAAACCCCGCCTGCCTGTATCTGCTATCTTACATGAAAACGACTATAACATTGAAAAGTATGAGACGCTTTTACCAGCATACAATGAAACAATGGAAGCCTATTATAATAGCCGATCATCGAATAGAAAAATTGATAATTGGACAAAACAGATGGCTGATTTTTTAATTGAACAACGTCGACCTCATATCAAAGAATTTTTAGCTAACAAAGGATATAATTGGATATAATTATATGTAATGGGGTTACTATCGTCTGATAACAGCCCCATTTTATTCCCCTTGCTTACTATAACTAGTATTTTCCTCTTACTATACCGCATATATTCAACCCCAAATTAATGAAAATGGCTCTTTCTTTTTCCAGCAATTCCATTCATATTTATAAATAATAGTCCTATTCCCGAAAGGAGTTATAGAAAAATGTCTTTTGTTAATAAACATCTTGCCCGTATCTTAGAACACCAACATAAGAGAAGTGTAAGAGGTTTATTTTTAAAAATGGAAGAAATGAATAATAATTGTACACAACTACGAAAGCGACTTGACCCGTATATTGACTTCACACAGTATCAACATGCCATTGACTATGTTAATCAATTTGTGTCACATACAACTATTCTTCATTTAAAATTTATTACCAATACGCAAAACTTAGAGGTAGTTGTCCTACATGCACTTTTGCTAGATTATATATTAGAGACAGAAAACAAAACGTCTTTTGAATATGAAAACAAATTGCTACAAGGCTATTTGCAAGAAATCTATACATTAAATGATCATGCAAAAACCCTCTTTACAAACCATCGAGAAAAAATGCTTTCTTATATTGAACAGCATGCCGAATAACAAAAGACGACCTTCCCACTATACGAAGATCGCCTTTAGTTATTTTCTTTTATTGTAATCCTTTAATGATTAGCGAGCGCACTGGTAGGAACTGCTCACCTGTATCGCCATATGTGACAATGACTTCGTCCCCCTCCTGTAAGTAAATAGCTAAAGGTTCTGTTTCAGCACTCACTAAATAGCTTTCACCATTCTCTAATAAGAACGATACAGTTGTAAAATCACCTAAACGTTCCTTATATACACGTAATACTTTTCCACTGACTTGCTTTTCCTCTGCATTTGAACTACCATCCACAGTATTTCCACCACGGCTTAAGGCTGTTTTATATAATTTAAGTGCCTCTTTAGGTGTTGTCGCATAAACAGAAATTTCAGGATTTGCTGCTGATACAATAAAATAATTTTGTAAAAAGCCATTAGAATCCAATACTGCTGTTAACCAGCTGGCTTCCCCGTAGAAGTTATATAGCACTGGCATTTCACCAGTCCACTTTTTCTCAATAAATTTCTTTTCAATAATTTGTAAATTACCTTGTGAATCCATATAGCTTGAATCCTGGTTTCCTGTATAGTACATTGCATCCCCTGTTCGTGCATTTGTTAAGGAATAGCCCAGCATTGAGTCTACGCCCTCTTTTGGACTTGTAAAGTCTGTAAAGTAATACATATCGCCCTTCTCATCGAAAATTGGGCTAACATTTGATTCTGTTCCTTCATCAGAAGGAATCTTTACATCCTTTTTCCCAAACATGCTATTCCAAAATCCATGAATATAATTACCAAAATAACTATTTTGTAAGCTAACCGTCTCTGGTGATACAGCACCATCAATAAATTCTGGTATCTCGTCTAGTTTGATCACTTCAGATTTCCCTGTCAATGCGTCAACCAAGACAATGCCCTTTACATCAAAGCCATTACGCGCTGAGATAAATTCTCCATATGAGCGAATATAATATGGCTTTCCTTCATCATCCACCTCAAGCTGGACATCCCCATAAAAAATTAAGAATGGGTGTTGTAAGCGAATATGACGCTCTAAATTCGTATTTAAGTATGCAGAAGGAACATATTTCATTTCCTCCTTCACAAACCGAGGATTATCTGCCGAATCTGTTGCACTCATAATAAAGTAACCAGGCGTTGTATCGCCATTCATCCATTTAAAGAATCCTGAAAATTCAACGGGTGCAATATAGACATATTCACCCTTCACCTTTTGAATTTGAAGACGCCCTAGCTCATAGTAACTAGTGTTTGGTACTTGCCCAAATGCCTTTTTCATTTTATTTCGCGCAAATTTCGGTGGAACACTTGCAGGTGTCTGCGTTTCATCGAACGGTTTGATCTCTACTTCTTCCTTCATTTCTGAGGACTCAAACTTTTCATTAGCATTCCATAAAGGCGCCGATAATACATATATAGCAACACCTAAACTTGCTAAAAATAAAATACCTTTTACTTTTCGTTCAACCCCACTGGCAAGCAGAGCACCTAAAAATGTTAATAAAATAATCGCAGGCCAAAAAACAAGCCAGTTCACATCAATTTTTGTTATATATAAAGTGATACCTGTCCCTAAAAAACCTAGTACAAAAATACCGATAAAAAAGTAGCCAATTACCTTTTTGGATTTTCCATCTTCTCGTTTCTTGGTAATAAGCGGCGTGACTAACACACTCGCAATCAATGCGATGACAGCCGAAGCTATTAGTAGCTTAGTCATTTATTTCACCCTCTCTTTAACTCTCTGTCTACTTATTTACGGCTACATGCAAAAAAAGTTTCATATATAAATTGTATTGAACAGCCCCGATCATTATAACAAAAGGAAAGGAGTGAGCTATTTTGATAAAAAAATATTTGATCACATTCATTGTATTATTTAGTCTTTACTATATTTTTGGTTATTCTTCTATTGCTGAAAGCTTAACGCTGATTTTTAAAGTGTTACCAATGCTATTGATTATTATATTAGCTATTTATGAAAGGGCAGTTGCGCTGCAAAGCTATCGACGACTAATTATTGTAGGGCTTATTTTTTGTATGATTGGCGATTATACACTGCAGTGGTTTTTAGTCGGACTCACGAGCTTTCTCATTGGGCATATTTTTTATATTTTTGCGTTCGTCACTCTTAATAGGCGACAAGTGCCTACTTGGGGAAAAGTTATGTTACTGCTTTATGGAGCTAGTATGGCGATATGGATTGCTGGGTCCGTTTTTACAACAGGTGAAACAATACTTGGTAGTGCAGTGATCGCCTATATTTCGGTGATTCTCATAATGGGGTGGTCATCTATTAAAACTGGTTCTACCTTGGCCACTAGTGGCGCCCTGCTATTTATTGCTTCTGATTCTTATTTAGCTATTAACAAATTTGTCATGCCACTAGCTTTTTCTCATGAGATTATTATGCTGACTTATTATAGCGCTCAGTTACTTATTGCTTTAAGCACCCTTCAATATTCCGAAAACCGAAGTAAAGTGATACAATAATGACACATACACTTTAGGAGGCCACACTTATGAAAGAACAAGTAATTGAGCGATTAATTCGCTATGCAAAGATTGATACACAATCAGATTTCACAAGCGCAACTACACCTTCCACACAAAAGCAATTTGATCTGTTACATGTCTTAAAAGATGAGCTTGCTGAAATTGGCTTAACAGACATTACATTAGATGATAATGGCTATTTATTTGCTACATTAGAGGCAAATACAGCTAAAAAAGTGCCGACGATTGGCTTCTTAGCGCATGTGGATACAGCGACAGATTATACAGGGACAAATGTAAACCCCCAGCGCGTAGATAATTATGATGGCGGCGATATTCAGTTAAATGAAAATTTAGTGATGTCACCAGTTGATTTTCCAGAGCTGAAAAATTATGTTGGTCAAACACTAATTACCACAGACGGTACTACCCTATTAGGTGCAGATGATAAGGCAGGTATTGCTGAAATTATGACAGCAATGGAATACCTTATCCAAAACCCTTCTATTAAACACGGTAAAATTCGTGTAGCCTTTACACCTGATGAGGAAATTGGTCGTGGTCCACATAAATTTGATGTGGCTGCATTTGGAGCAGATTATGCCTATACAATGGATGGCGGACCACTTGGAGAGCTACAATATGAAAGCTTTAATGCGGCTGGTGTTCAGGTTATCACTAAAGGCACAAGTGTACATCCTGGCTCTGCGAAAAATAAAATGATTAATGCGATTACAATGGCGATCGCCTACCAAAATGAAATGCCTGCTGATGCCGTTCCTGAAAAAACAGAGGGCTATGAAGGATTTATTCATTTAATGAGCTTTAATGGGACGATCGAGCATACAGAGCTATCTTACATCGTACGTGACCATGATCGCCAAAAATTTGAAGAGAAAAAGCAATTAATGCTTGATGCAGCAGCTAAAATCCAAGCACAGTTTGGTGAGGAAGCCTTAAGCATTACAATGGAAGATCAATACTATAATATGGGTGAAAAAATTGAGCCTGTGAAAGAAATCGTTGACATTGCACGTGCTGCAATGGAAAAATTGGCTATTACCCCAAATACCCTGCCAATTCGTGGTGGTACAGATGGCTCTCAATTATCATATATGGGCTTACCAACACCAAATATTTTTGCTGGTGGTGAAAATATGCATGGTAAATTTGAATATGTGTCTGCTGAAACAATGGAAAAAGCAACACAAGTAATTATTGAAATTGTTCAGCTCTTTGAACAGCAAGCAAAATAGTCTATAATTTTATTACGAAGAAAGGTTTTTTCCTTTCTTCGTCATTTTTTCAGTACTAATTACTGAATTTTCAAAATTACATACGGAGTGTAAGATGCAACTCCAATTGAGGTGATCGTTATGAGAGAAATTGCATTAGGCATTTTAGCTTCTCTGTTCTTTGCTGTTACATTTATTTTAAATCACGCAATGGAAATGCAGGGAGGAAGCTGGCTATGGAGTGCATCGCTACGATATTTCTTTATGCTCCCCTTTTTACTGGTTATTGTCTTTTATCGTAAAGGCTTTTCACAGTTATCCGGGGAAATGAAAGCACAGCCTATCGCATGGCTACTTTGGAGCTTTGTTGGCTTCGTATTATTCTATGCACCATTAACATTTGCAGCAGCATTTGGACCAGGCTGGCTTGTATCAGGAACATGGCAATTTACAATTGTTGCTGGGGTATTATTAGCGCCCCTCTTTGTTTCCGTTATTGCTGGAAAAAAGATACGTCAAAAAATTCCGTTAATCTCCCTACTAATTTCATGTGTAATATTAGTAGGTATTTTACTTATTCAAATACCTCAGGCACAATCTGCTTCATTTAGGAGTTTAATGCTTGGTATTTTACCCGTTATCATCGCTGCCTTTGCCTACCCTCTTGGGAATCGTAAAATGATGGACATTTGCGGGGGACGTATTGATACCTTTCAGCGTGTACTTGGTATGACAATCGCTTCAATGCCAGCATGGATTATTATGGCTCTTTATGCCATGGTAACAGTTGGTCTTCCATCAATAAGTCAGATGTTCCAATCTTTACTTGTTGGAATTAGCTCAGGGGTTATTGCAACCATCTTATTTTTTATTGCAACAGATCGTGTAAGAGACCATCAAGGTAAACTAGCTGCTGTGGAAGCCACACAATCGACAGAAATACTGTTTGTCATTATTGGTGAGGTATTACTACTCGGCATCGCCTTCCCAAGTCCTATTGCACTTGCAGGTCTTGGTGTTATCATTATCGGGATGTTGCTGCATAGCTACTATACAATGATATTAGGTAAAAAAAGCGTGACTCAACAATCCACTTCCTCATAACAGTCCATGCGAATGGGCTGTTTTTAATTTTCATTAAGCAAGTTACTATGTTGATCACCCCGCTTTTCTGATTTATCGCTCAGCCTTTTAGGATTATCGTTAAACCTTTCATATAAAAAAGACGACTCTATCCTATAAATGGATGAGCCGTCAAGAGATTTTCACGTTCCCAAAAAATGAGGGGGGTTTTAGGAGCGTAATCATGAACTAGCAAACTTCTGGAGAAAAGTAGCTAAAGTTCATCCTCTCTACACTGTATTGTAGAGGAGGAATAATCTTTATACGATAATGATAATCATTATCAATTAAATTGTCAATAATAATCTTAAAAATTTTTTTATTAATCATATAAGGGAATAACTCTAATTCATATATATCCTATATGTTTAATATATTTTAATATATTGCATTCTATTTGTGAAGCAAAAATGATTACTTTATAATTAAGGAAGAGAAGTTCAAAGAAAAGAGGATGACCATGCCAGCTTTAACAATGGATCAAGTGCAGCAACTAAACTCTTATAGTATTTATACAACTGAACCAAAGCGGACTTTATTTACATTGGCTGATATACATAAGGACTTTTACCATCCTGATTTTTTAAACCTGATGATGGGCATTACAGATGCAGCAACAGAGACCGCAGCTATCTCCCATTTTGCGCGCCGTTATGGTATGTTTTTTGCCATGCAATTTTATATGCTTGCTGCCTATGATGAGGTGTGGGAGGGCAAGCCAATTGAATTGCGCTTTGATGCCGCAAAAGAGTTCAATAGCTTTACCGTTGCCATGTTCGTAAATCCCAATGACTGGCGTTATGTCGATGAAGATGAACGGCAAGCTGTGATTGAAAAAATTCTATACGATGGTCATGTGATTGTGCAGCAGCTACGAAAGGTCACATCCATCTCCCCTCTAACAATTTGGGAAAACTTTTTTGGCTATTTACTTTGGCATTATCATGTACTACTAGCCAATCCCGGTTTTGCCGACCAAGCAATGGAGGATATAGAAGCCTTAGAAAACCCTAAAACATGGACACGCTTCTCCAATAAATCCTGGTGGGCACAATATACAGGCAATCAGAGCCCAACAAATTTAGTGAATGTGCCTGTCCGCAAATCGTGCTGCTTTTCCAAGGATATCCCTGGTTTAATGGCTTGCGGCTTTTGTCCAATGAAAAAATAAGAACCTTATCCTTCAATTTGGCACTGACCTAAAAAAATGAGACAAATAAAAACACCTTTCGTTGAAAAACGGGTATTGTACCTTATCAAATCAATGTGGAGGTGTTTTTCTATGGGGACAAGAGTGAGTTACCCAGTGGAAGTGAAAATGAAAGCAATTGAAATGAGATTAGCAGGCATTCCTGTAAAACAAGTACTAGAGGAGCTAAATATTCGTAACCATTCTCAGTTAAAAACATGGATGAAATGGTACAAGAACGGCGAATTACATCGTCTTGAACAGCCAGTAGGAAAACAATATACATTTGGCAAAGGGCCTGAATATGAAAGTGAAACCGCTAAGTTACAAGCAGAGAATCGTTATTTAAAGCAACAAATTGAAGTGTTAAAAAAGTACGCAGAGTTGGAGAGGAAGTGGTCCCAAAAGTTGTAGTAGAGCTAGTAGAGGAGTTAAAAGAAAGGATGCCGATTGGTGAAATCTGCCGTCATTTAGGTGTAGCTCGTTCGTCGTATTATCGCTGGAAGGTCAATGAAAATAAATTCACTCAAAAGGATCTTCGAGACCAACAAATTGGCGACTTGTGCAAGTTACACAAATTCAGATACGGCTATCGAAAAATCACAGAATTACTTACTGACATTAGTGAGAAAACGGTGCAACGTGTGATGCAAAAATACGGCTGGCAATGTCGTGTAAAGGTAAAGAAACGTAAACGTACGGGACAACCAGCTCACATTGTTCCTAACTTATTAGCACGTGATTTTACGGCATTAAAACCGCTAGAAAGGCTCGTAACAGATATTACTTACTTGCCTTTTGGACAATCTATGATGTACCTTTCAAGTATCTTAGACCTATTTAATGGCGAGGTTATTGCGTTTACAATTGGTTTTACACAAGATACCGACTTTGTCTTAGATACGCTAAATCAATTACCCGATCTACCAGAAGGCTGTATCCTGCATAGCGACCAGGGTTCTGTTTACACATCTTATGCATATCAGAAGGCAGTCAAAGAAAAAGGAATGACCATGAGCATGTCTCGTAAAGGCACGCCCGCTGATAATTCCCCAATTGAAACGTTTCACTCCTCGCTAAAGTCTGAAACGTTCTACCTCGATGATATTTATCGCACAACAAATGCGTGTGTCATAAATATTGTCGAAGAATACATTTACTATTATAACAATATTCGGATTAAAACGAAATTAAACAACCAGTCGCCGGTTCAATACCGTCAACTGGCTGTATAATAAGGTGTTTTCATACTGTCTCAAAAATAGTATTCAGTGCCTTTTGCTTTAGTGAAGGATAAGGTTCTTTATTTTTCGTACACAACAAACCAATCATTATTTTCTTTAAACATAGCTGTGCCTAGATAGCCTTGCTTTAAGAGCTGTTGCTGAGCTGCTGTATCTTCCATTGATACGGTTTGTTTATCTGTAAAAACAGGCAGTTTTTGACGTAAATCCTTATAGAAAATATAACGTAATTTATCGACATATTTAATTTTTAAGCCTTTAATCACAAGCCCTTGAGAAAATTTATCCTTTAAGCTTGGAATATTATAGGGCTTCACGGTTGAGCATATATAATCGTATTTTTCTAAATCAATATGGCTCATCACCACCGCTGCTAATGTTTGCTGTAAGCCATAACCGCGATATTTCGGGGAAACATTGGATATTTCCTGATATAAAACGCGATGGAAATCATGCTCTGCAATGCCACAGTCGTATCCAAGATGCTCATCGTCAATCGGAGGATTTAATAAAGCACGAAAGGCTATTAATTCTCCCCCTACATACGCACCAATCATCATACCATTGCCATTTAAAATATAATCAAATTCCTCTGTCGTTAAAGGCTGTAAAATCGTTTGATCTTCTAATGCCTGATAAACCTCCATCTGTAGCCTCTCAATTTGCTGTAAATGCTGCGATGCTAATTGTATAACATAAAATGGTGTTTCACCAAGCATCCCTGTATAAAGCTTTTCCATACGCTACCCCCTTAGGCTGTGACAACTGCTGAGAATTGACATAATTCCTGAATGACAGCTTCATCTACATCTACGCCTAAGCCAGGCTGTTCATTTAAGCAAATAAATGGTACATCATAATGTAGGTTGCCCACATCTTTTGAGAATTTAAGTGGTCCTGTTAATTCAACACTCGTCATAATCTTTTTTGAAAATGCTACATGGAAGCCTGCAGCAGAACCTACAGAGGACTCTACCATGGAGCCAACCTGACATTCAATGCCTGCCATTTCAGCCATCACAGCAAGCTTCATAGCAGGATAAATGCCCCCGCATTTCATTAATTTAATATTTACTTTATCTGCTGCACGTTTAGCAATAATTTCACGCATTTCACGTACACCACACAGCCCCTCATCAATCATCAATGTTACATCCGATTTTGATTTAATCTCAACCATGCCATCAATATCTTCACTATTAACTGGTTGCTCTAGCCAATCAATATTCAGGTCTTTCATAACGCGTAAGCCCTGTAATGTAGTGGCTGCATTGCCCCATCCTTGATTGACATCAACTCGAATCGCAATATCCTCTCCCACGCGCTCACGTACTGCTTTAATACGAGCAACATCACGCGTTACCTCTGTTCCTACCTTCATTTTAAATGAACGGTAGCCCATTTCTACACGCTTAGCCGCCTCCTCTGCCATAGCTTCAGGTGTTCCAATACTTAAGACATGTGTAATTGGGAATTTCTCATGATAGCGTCCACCTAATAGCTGGTATACAGGCACGCCTAATGCCTTCCCTGCAATATCGAAGCAAGCAATATCAATAGCTGCCTTTGCGGCTGGTACATCCTTGACAATTTTATTCATTTTATCATGTAGCTTTTCAAATGCCATTGGGCTTTCTCCAATAACAACAGGCGCTAGATGATTTTTTAATACCTCATAGGTACTTTCCCATGTTTCACCTGTGACATGCTCATCTGGAACGGCTTCTCCATATCCAACAATACCTGTATCAGTTGTTACTTTTAAAATAATGGAAGGCATTGTATCATATGTAGCATAACTAATAATAAATGGTTCAATTAGTGGTAAATGGATAGCAAAAATATCTATTTGTTGGATTTTCATAATTATTCATCCCCTTATTACTTTATTGGTCGTTAATATGTCGCTAATTACTAAAAAAAATAGAAAAGGAACGATGCCCATGTCTACGAAAATAGCGATTATTTGTTCTAAAGCCTTTATGCAACGTATTATTAGTATCGCACAAACTATAACCAATATTCAATTAGAATTTTATTTGTACAATCACCCTGCTGAAGCACCTGCCCTATTAAAACAAATTAAACCTTGTGATGCTCTTTTACTTGGCGGGACATTGCCTTATTTACATGCCCAATCATTGCTTTCGGAACTACCAATACCTTGGAATTATATTAAGCAGGATGAAACAGCGATTTCTACAACGTTATTATCGCTAGTAGCTAAACATGCAATACCCATCCATCGAATTTCAATTGATGTAATGAACCCGATATTTGTTGATAATGTTTTAACTGAAATAGAATATGATGGGGAAGGACCCTATGTTCAGCATATATCCATCACAGAGCCAACTGAAACTATTTTACGCCAGCATATAGCTTTATGGAATACCAAAAGCATCGATTTTGTTATTACAAGTATTCATAGTGTTTTCGACGAATTACAACAACAACAAATACCTGCAATGCGCATGTTAGATACAACGAATGCTATTATCCAAAGTCTCGAGGAAACCAGATCAAAATCTCTATTAACCAAATCTGAATCCGTTAAAGCTGTCGTTGGCTTATTGGAAATTCCTGAAGATACGTCCGTTCAATCGACAATTATCAATCATATTGCTAAGGCTACCTTTTCAACGTATAAGCAAATTACCTCGCACTCCTTTGAGCTTTACACAACTGCTGGACATTTACAAAAAGTACTTGAAAAGGGTAACTTGGAAAAGCTTATTCAGAAAATCAATCAGCCTTTTAAACTGGCATTTGGCTATGGTCATTCCATTTTGGAAGCCACACAACATGCACAACATGCCCTAGCATTTACAAAGTCTTACGAAATTTATGTTCTCGATGAACATAAAAATTTATTAGGGCCTTTTCCAAATTCTGAAGGCAGATTATCTTTAAAAACGGATGACCCTTATGTTTTGCAAATGGCAAAGCTAACAAGCCTAAGTCCATTAAATATTTCTAAAATTATTAATTTCAGCCGTGAACGACAATCAGCTCAATTTACAGCACAAAATCTTGCTGAATATTTACAAGTTACGCGACGCACTACTGAACGTATTATTAAAAAATTAGTTGATAAAGGCTATGCTAAGGCTGTAGGTGAAGAAATGACGCATCAGCAAGGCCGCCCACGTACCATTTATGAATTAAATTTTGCTACATATTAAGGTAGAATTCTCGTAGATACACAGATGTCTACGAGAATTCTAAGCTATTAATCTGTCGTTATCATATGATCAGCTTCTTGTTCCTCTTGACGCTTCTCAGCGGCAGCAATTTCTTCAGGTGTTAGCTTCACAATTGCAAATCCAATATAACCATAAATAATTGAAATAATCGGCACTACAAAATTCAGAATAGCGTATGGTGCATATTCCATCGCACCTACACCTAAAGTTGCTAAAATAAACACACCGCACGTATTCCAAGGGAAGAATACAGAAGTTAATGTCCCCCCATCTTCTAAGGCACGTGATAGATTTTTGGAATGAAGCCCGCGTTTTTGATAGACACCTGCAAACATACGCGATGGAACAACAATTGAAATATATTGCTCAGAACATGTTGCGTTTGTTGTTACACATGCTGCAATTGTTGAAGCAATAAGACTACCTGTAGATTTAGCAAACTTCACAATGACATCCATCAGCGCTTTTAACATGCCTGAATACTCTAAAATACCGCCAAAAGTCATGGCAACAATTGTCATTGAAACCGTATACATCATAGAATCTAGGCCACCACGGTTAAATAAATCGTCTACCATATAATTGCCTGTCGAAATTGTAAACCCTTCCTGTAAGGCTTGGACAGCACTTGTAGCTGTACCGCCTTGTACAAAGATTTGTAGGAGGAAGCCTGCTACAATTCCAATAATTAAGGCTGGAATCGCGGGTACTTTTTTAGCAACTAATACAATAACCCCTACCGGTACAAGTAATAATAATGGAGAAATCACAAAGCTGTCCTCCATCACTTTTAATGTTGTTAAAATTTCATCTGACTGCATTGAAACATCTGCAAATTTTCTACCCATAATACCGAAGACAACAAGCGAAATAATCAATGCTGGAATTGTTGTATAAAGCATATGCTTAATATGATCAAATAAATCTGTACCTGTTAGGCCTGCCGCTAAATTCGTTGTATCTGATAACGGTGACATTTTATCCCCAAAATATGAGCCTGAAATAACCGCACCAGCAATCATTGCCGCTGGAATACCCATACTTAAGCCAATCCCCATACCTGCGACACCAATTGTCGCCATCGTTGACCATGAACTACCAATCGCTAAAGATACGATTGAACATAAAATCATAATTGTTACTAAGAACCACGCTGGAGAAATTAATTTTAAGCCATAAAAAATCATCGTTGCTACAACGCCGCCACCGATCCATGCACCAATTGTTAAACCTACTAAAATAATAATAACAATAGCAGGTAAAGCAAGACGTATTCCTTTATACATCATTTCTTCAATTTCTGACCATTTATAGCCATGTAATTTGGCAATAATTGCTGCTACAGTTGTACCGACAAGTAAAGGTACGTGAGGACTTTGCTCTAAAACAACTACAGTAATAAGCATTACAATAATCATAATAGCAAAAGTCAACAGTGCCCAACCTGCATTGATATTTTTTTTCATCTTTTCATCCCCTTTTTGCACCAAGCCCTATTTCGAATTTATAAAGACGCAAATATTTTTTTACGTTTTTTAGCTTAATATTCAAAAAATTAAAAGTCAACGCAAAAAAATTATGCTTCTCAAGCAAATTTCACTATTTTAGCGTAATAAAACGCTTCCAAGTAGCAATTGAAAACCTAGTAAACCCTTGAATATCCATGTATTTTTAAAAGTGTTCATACAAAAAGCTATATGAAAAAACGTTACATTTTTTCATATAGCTTTTTTTAATTTTTTATTCTGGTTTTTTTTCCAATACACATGCAAGCACTTTTGCAGCATCTATGAGGGCACTACGATCAAAGGTCATTTTAGGATGATGTAATCCTGGTGATAAGTTTGCCCCTATTCCAATCATTGCCGCTTTTAACTCTGGTTTTTTCACTGTATAGAAATGGAAATCATCACTGCCTGGTGTAGTTATTTCATCTGCTAGATGCTCCTCACCTAATGCTTCAATAATTGCATCCTTTGCCATTTTTGCAGCAATCGGTGAAACCTCAGCACCTGGTGTAAAGTCAAGCCACTTCCACCCCATATCAATATCAAATTGTTGCTGGATTGATTTTAAACCAGCTTCAATTTTACTGCGTAGCAACTCAAGTTGCTGATTATGTTGCGCCCGAATATCCATTGAAAAACTAGCCTTACCAGGAATAATATTGGTACTACCACCATCTGCAATAATTTTTGTTAGCTTTGCAGAATGTGGTTCAAAAGGCGATAGATGGATGCTATGTAGCATTTGTTGGACAGCCATAATCACATCAATCGAATTTTTCCCCTGATGTGGTCTTGCACCATGTGCGTCAATCCCTTGAATGGTTCCCTCTAAAAAGTAGGCTGCACCATGATGAATTGCTGGCGAAACCTTACCAAGTGGCAATTCTTCAATTGGTCGTAAATGTACACCAAATAAATGTGAAACCCCTTCAACCGCTCCATGGTCATAGGCTGCACATGCACCATTCCCCAGCTCTTCGGCGGGTTGGAAAATAAAACGTACACGATGCTGTAATGGTTGGTCTTTCAGCAGGAATAATGCACCAAGTACCATTGTGATATTCGCATCATGACCACAGGAATGATTCGCCTGCCATACCCCATCCACCTCTTGCCACAATGCATCCATATCTGCGCGTACCGCCACCATCTCATCGCCTGTTCCGATTTCAGCAAGTAGTCCAGGAACATCACCAAATAAACGATATCCTACATTCAATTCATCCAATATCGAAGCAATCTTCTTCGTTGTCTCAAACTCTTTCCAGCTTACTTCTGGATATTTGTGAAAATGATCAAACCATTGATAGATGGTTTCCTCTATTGTTAACACTGTTGACATCACTACACCTCTCTACGCATTTTTGTTTTTCATTATACATGAATCAATTTGATAAACACATATCTACCTTTAGACCTATCTAATCAAAAAAACTTACTATATTCAATAGATATGCCTCTAACCATCCATTTAGTCATCCCATATAAAAGGGCTATGTTAAAAGTTATCCACTTTTAGCATAGCCTCTTCGGTCAATCTTATAAACTTGTAAAAAACCCCTCTGGATATTCTTCATAATGTACTTTAGCTGTTTGCTCCTCCTGTTTCTCTTCCTCATCTTGAAAGTCAAACTCCTGATCCATCAAATATGTTTCGAATTTTGAGTTTAATAATTTTCCCATTATAATCACTCCCTAATTTATTGAATTTTCTGATAAAATAATTATACATTAAGAAATTAATAAAAAGCAATGATTTATACGCATTATGCATTATTTATATCAAACATATCTCATAATTAGATTAAAAATAAATCTATATACTGTTCAAATTTATTTCCCTTCAACCCATAAAAAATCCGCTCAATTTTAGTTGCTAAATTGAGCAGATTTATATTTTACTTTACAAAAAAATAAGCTAAAAGAACTAATTAATTTCATTAAAATTCTAAAATTTTCTGCCTGTGCTCTCTCTTTCTCCTGCTTAAGCATTTCATTATTACATAGAAATAATATTTTATCCTGTTGTTTATAGGAGATTTTACATTAAAAATTTAGTTTTTCAAGATACTGGAACACCTGTTTTATTATCCGTATTATCATGGTGATTGCCCTTTTTATGCGATAAAAATTGAATGACTAACATCACAATAAAGATGGCTAAACCTGTCCAATCGGAAAACTTCTCTGGATAAATAAGTAATAATCCTGTAGCAATAATAATGATTCTTTCAACCCAAAATAGTTTACGATACCAATAACCAATCACCCCTGCTCCAATTGCTATCATTCCAGTAATCGCCGTAAATATTACCCATAATATTTGTGGTATTGTTGTATCAATCATTAATAAGGCTGGTGAAAAAACAATCATATACGGAATAATAAATGCCGCAATGGCTAGCTTTGCTGAGTTAACACCTGTTTTAATTGGGTCACCACCTGAAATACCTGAAGCTGCAAAGGCTGCAAGTGCTACTGGCGGTGTAATATCCGCAATAATCCCAAAGTAGAACACAAAGAAATGAGCAGATAGCAGAACCACTACTGGTACTAATTCTTGCGGTGTATTTGGTGATAATAATGCCACAATTGCTGGTGCAGCAATTGTTGATGTGATTACATAGTTAGCCGTAGTAGGTGCTCCCATACCAAGAATTAAAGAAGCAATCATGACAAAAATTAATGTCAAAATAATACTACCGCCAGCTAAAGCTACTAAACTATTAGCTAGACTTAAGCCAAGACCTGTTTTTACAACAACACCTACAATAATGCCAGCACAAGCTGTAGCTGCCACAACACCTAGAGCAGTACGAGCACCTTCCACCAATGCATCAATCACATCTCTAGGTTTTAGACGTGTTTCCTTATTAAACATCGTTACGACAATTGAAATAACAATTCCGTATAGTGCTGCATGCATAACGGGCGTACCTGTTAACATTAATATGATAATAGCAATAATAGGTAGTAACAGATAAATCTTCTTAAAAACTTCTTTTCGATTTGGCATTTGATCATCTCGTAAACCTTTTAAGCCAACTCGTTTCGCTTCAAAGTGTGTCATAATCCAAATACCTGTAAAGTATAAAAGTGCTGGGATAGCTGCCGCTTTTGCAATATCCCAATATGTGATACCTCGGCCAATAAACTCGACCATTAAAAATGCTGCTGCGCCCATAATTGGTGGCATAAGCTGTCCACCAGTTGACGCTGCTGCTTCAACTCCCCCTGCGAATTCCTTACGATAGCCTAGCTTTTTCATCATGGGAATTGTATAAGAGCCTGATGTCACTACATTGGCGACAGAGCTCCCTGAAATTGTACCTTGAAGGGCACTTGAAAATACAGCTACCTTTGCAGGTCCTCCAATTAATTTACCAGCTAGTGCGACTGCTAGATCATTAAAATATTGACCTACCCCTGTTTTCACAAGAAATGCTCCAAATAGTAAAAATACAAAAATAAATGTGGCTGATACACTAATTGGTGTACCAAATATACCATCTGTTGTAAAATACATGAGGTTCACAATGCTTTCTAAATCCTGTCCTCTATGTGCCATAAACGCTGGGAAATATGGCCCATAGTATGCATATGCTAAAAAAACAATTGCAATAATTGTAATAGGTAATCCGACAGCACGTCGAGCAGCCTCCAATACTAATACAACCGCCGCTAGCCCGACAATAAAATCTAGCTGTGTTATAGAACCATTGCGATTCACAAGCTCTGCATAATTCATTGTCCAATACGAGCCTACCCCAATAGAAACCAACGCTAATAAATAATCAAACCATGCAATTTTATGCTTTGGCGCCTTTTTACGAGCAGGAAACAATAGAAAAATCAGCGTTAACCCAAATCCTAAATGGATCGTACGTTGAATCTGAGCTGGAAATTGCCCAAAAATAGCTGTATAAAGCTGGAATAATGAAAATGCTAAAAGACCAAAGAAAATAACATGCTTCATAACACCCGATATATTTCTTACATTTGATTCGATATCATATTTTTCAAGTATGGCTTGTTGCTCTTCAGCAGAAATTTGTTCGAACTCTTCTACTTTTTCTTCTTTTTGCGGTTTTCCCCTTGTTGTCATTTCATCCTAACTCCTTTCCACTGTTCATAGAATGATAATCGTTTAATTTGAAATAAATAGGATTTTCCCCTTTGTAAATTTTCTTTTAAATTATATTCAACATCTTGATAAATCAATACAAGCTCTAAATCTAAATCCCCTATATAAATAGTAAAATTATCAATTACCTTATCATAAAAATGTAGAAAATACTTGCCGTCTTGTTGAGTTAGCGTTTGATTTTCTTCTGCATAGCTAGGCATACCAATTGCTAAGTCCTCATACTCCATCTCTAACATTTGTAAACGATGACCCTCTACATATTGATAAGTTTCCAACACATCTGTTTGATGGATGGAATGCGTATATCTAATTTGAAATTTCTTCTCCGTTGTAAGTGGTATGTAGTACTGTTTTGGCTGTTCCGTACGTGTTTCTGTAAAGATGAACACCTTTTGAA
Organism: Lysinibacillus macroides; assembly: GCF_001281525.1. Taxonomy (GTDB): domain Bacteria; phylum Bacillota; class Bacilli; order Bacillales_A; family Planococcaceae; genus Lysinibacillus; species Lysinibacillus macroides. Next base: position 298,589 of record NZ_LGCI01000002.1, read on the forward strand.
GAGGAAGCAATAGGGCAATGCCTAGGCAAAAACAACATAAAACTGCTATCATCAATGTTCGCTGCCGCATTTTATCTATACCCCACTTTAAAAGCTATTCGTCTATACTTGCCGTAAGAAAGAGGCTCGAAGCTTTATGCAACCCGAACCTCTTTGTGTTTTAGACAATTATCATTTATATTTAGATCGCTTTATCATTATTTCTTCTCATCAAAGTATTTTTGAGCCCCTGGATGTACATCAATGCTAATACCATCTAAACCTGTTTCTGGCTTAATAAACGCTCCCTTCGGATGGGAAATTTTATCTGTATTATCATAAATCGCCTTTGTCATTGAGTACACAACATCCTCTGGTAAATCCTTTTTCACAGCTAACATCGCAAGCACAGAAACTGTTTCTACATCATTTGCAATACCGTACGTACCTTCTTTTACTGTATCTTTCGCATAATAAGGATATTTAGCAATTAGCTCATCTGCTTTACCCGCATCAACACCAATAATATTTACTTTCGTTGTAGCATTTAATGCTTCAACAGCAGCTGTTGGTGTACCTGCTGTAATAAATGCCGCATCAATTTGACCTGATTGTAAACCATCTGTCGACTCACCAAAATCTAAATTTTGAGCTTTAATATCATCCATTGTTAAGCCATGGATTTCAAGTAATTGCTCGGCATTTGCATAAGTACCTGAGCCAGGCGCACCTACAGATACCTTTTTCCCTTTTAAATCTGCATACGTTTTAATACCTGAAGCTTCAGTTGTTACTAATTGGATTGTTTCAGGATAAAGTGCCCCTAAAGCTGCAATTGTATCAATTTTATCTCCTTCAAACATTAACGTTCCTTCAGTAGCATAGTAAGCAATATCTGTTTGAACAAATGCAATTTCACCTTTATCTTTTTCTTTTAAAGCAGTCATATTGGCAGCCGATGCTTGTGACACCTCAGCCGTTGTTTTAATACCTGTTTCTGTTGAAATTAAATCAGCAAACGTACCACCAAGTGCATAGTAAGTTCCTTGTGTACCACCTGTTAATAAGCTCAAAAATTTAATATCAGACGTTGGCTTATCAGATGAGGCAGAATCATCTCCCTCAGAGCTCTCTGGCTCACTTCCGCTATCTGATCCACATGCTGCTAAAATAAATAGCGCAAAGATACTCAATAGCATCAATAATTTAAATTGCTTTTTCTTCATAAATAACCTTCCCCCTTTGGTTAAAATTTAAGAATCTCCTTAAAATTATCAAAGATAGTATAATAATGTCAATCTATTTATAGAAAATTTAGTATTTTATAATTATATTCTTTCTCCATTTCTACTAATTTACAATATACGTTATTCCTCTAATTACCCTTTTTTTTCTACAATAAACCACTATTTCATCCTATATAAAAACTGTATCCACCAGCTAGCAGATACAGTTTATCTATTATTTTATTGAATAACACCACAAGCAATTCTTGCCCCTGAATTACCTGCTGGATCTGTTTTATAATCATCCGCTGACTCATGAATCACAATGCTACTGCCATCGTTATCTAACAATGAATTTACTTGATCCTTTTGCAACGTAAGCCCCTCTGCTAAGAAGGTTAGATCTACATTCCCATCCTCACCAACTTCTAAATTCGGTAAATCGCCTAGATGATAGCCTTTTGGATTTAGCTTGCCATGCTCCTTATTAGTTGGGTTAAAATGCGCACCTGCTGATTCAAATTTAGGAGGCTCACACTTCCCTACCTCATGAATATGAATACCATGTGTACCCGGTGGCAAATCTGTTAATGCTAACGTCAGCATTACGCCATTACTCTCTTCCTCAAAATAGACATTTCCGTAACTTTCATTATTAGCTCCAATAACTTTTGCTGTAGCTGTTAGTTGCGATGCATTTACAGGCACCTGCTCCTCCTTTTTATCAAAGAAACTACAGCCACCAATAAAGACTAATAAAGAAAGACTGATTAAGCTTATTTTTTTCATCCACAATACCTCCTTTATTTCTGATGGTTGCCAACTTCACTACTACTTATGCAACATAAAAGGGATTTCTCCACATTTAAGAAATCCCTCACCCCACCTAATTTAAAACTTTCACTGTTACTGTTTTGACACCCCATTCGAGTGCTTGTCCCTTCGTTGGAATAAATACATCAATTTTATTTCCCTTAATTGCTCCGCCTGTATCAGCTGCTATTGCTTCACCATAGCCTTCCACCCAAACCCTTGTGCCCAGAGGAATTACACGCGGGTCTACTGCAATTACCTTTAAGTTTGGATTCGAACGAATATCTGTTCCGTTTGCTGTAATACCAGAGCAGCCCTCACAATATGCTGTATAAGCAGTAGCACGCATCGTAAATGTTTTACTAGCGCTATTTGTTGGAGCACTTACAGACTGTGTTTGTGCTGCTGTCTCAGGATTTGTAGAAGTACGCTCAACTGCCTTAGGTTTTGCCTTTGCTGCCGAAGCCTTGATAGCCAAGCTTTCACCCGCGTAAATTAAATCTGAGGCAAGATGATTCCATGCCTTTAATTCATCTACCGACACATTATTTGTACGTGCTATGGAAAATAATGTATCACCCTTTTCAATCATATACTGGCCCTCTGGCATTTTTATTATTTCCGTTTTTTCCTCATGCGCCTTTTGTTCTAAGGACTGTCCTAGTGACTCCATTTCGTTTAATTGTTGAAATTCACCAACCGATAAATTATAAATTTGTGGAATAGCCCATAGAATACTGCTTGGTAAATTCACCATTAATTTAGCGTCAGCTGAGGATGGACTAGCATACAGGCTGAAACTAAAGGACAACGCTACTGCTATAGCTAATGTTTTTTTCTTCATTTTACGTAATACCTCCATCATTTTATTATTTTTTGCAAATCTGCTATGAATGCACTAGAGTTGAACATTCTATTATGCAAGCAACAACAAATTCACAAATTGATAACTCAGGATTATCTACCTGATATTAGGAATTATTACTATAAAAGCGGAAAAATATACAATTCCGATGATTTTTTTAGCCATTTAAATGATTTTAGAGGAACCATCATAATGTTGGAGCGATTTTAAGAGGAATTAAATTTTATATTAGCTATTCAAATTTTTAACCGATAAAAGAGAAAAGGAGGGATGTAATATGGAAATGAATTCACTAATGTCCACACAGTTATTGGAGCTTCAACAAACTGTCCAAATGAGTGTAATGCAGAGTGCACTCAATGCAAATACATCTGCCGCTCTCGAATTGTTAGAAGACATGCCTCAGCAGCAAGCACCTCATCCTTATAAAGGATCAATGATTGATATTTCAGTTTAAGGCAAACAAAAAGCATGCTAGTCAATGACATTAGCATGCTTTTTGCTTCAAACCACCTGTTATTTAATAATCATTTGTCTCATATTTTTCACTACACATATACAATTTCTCCCTGAACGTTTTGCCTTATACAAAGCATGATCGGCAATTTCTATTAATTGATTGGGACTTTGTATATTAGGTGTAAATGCCGTAATGCCCGCAGACATGGTAACGGGTTTACCACAGACTGTTTCTTGTAAAGCTTGTTTAATACGTAAATTCTCGGCTAACTCTACAGCATCCTCGATTGTCCCTAAAGGGAGTATAATTAAAAATTCTTCGCCCCCATATCTAAAGCACATGCCCTGCTCCTGTGTACGCTCCTGCATATGATGAGCAAAGCCTTTTAGTACTTCATCCCCCACTGTATGACCATATGTATCATTTATATGTTTAAAATTATCTAAATCAATTAAGATGATGGCATGGGGCACTTTATTGATAATTAATTCATATAAAGTTTGATCCATTTGTCTACGATTAGGGATACCTGTTAACGCATCTAAATTCAATTGATTCGTTAAATCCTTAATTTTACTTTCCGAGCAAATCATCATATTTTGCACGTTTTTTTTCAACACATGGGCTTCATAATACCAAGCCCCAACCTTCTGGATCCCTTCCCCTCGTTCGATAGCTGTTGTGAGGACCTTTAAGGGCTGGACAATCTTTAGCGCAAATCCTATCACAAACGCCAATAGAACAGCTGTAAGTATAATAATCGGAATAATACTTTTTTTAAAAAATAAGCTAAAGGAAACAACATTATTATTCGCTGTTTGCCCCATAGTAGAAGTATTCTTTGTTAGATTTTGTAGATCGTCTTCAGTCATAGATGAAATTTCATAAAAGCTTCGATAGCTACTCCAAATACTGACGCTAGATGTGACGAGCATCACCATTATCGCCATACCCACAATAAGAAACGATAACTTTAACTTGAATTTACCCACAATAAATTATTTCTCCCACCTGAGATAATTTTTTCGTTAATTCTTATCCTTATTTCAACCCATAAACCTATATATATTTATTCAATCATCATACGCCTTAGTACTTAAAAAAAACTTAATATAACACCCATATGCTTTTCCCTAGAAAAATTAAATAACTAAAAAGATAATACTAACTACTTAAAGTTTTCTTTTATAGATTCTCAAGCAAAAAAAATCGCACTCTCTAAGGGGTGCGATTTTACCAAATTATTGGCTTTGCTACCATGAGCCATAGCATAATAAGCAATAACACAATATACATCCATGTCTTTCTCTGTAAAAGCGAGACAAATTGTTGGTGGTGATAGACTGGTGTATGAAATGTATGTAATGTCGGCTTAAAGGCTCTCGCCAAAAATACAATAGAAGCAAGCATTACAAGAAAAGTTAATATAATCCATGAAGTATTCCATGCATAACCAGCATGCCACATTAATAAAATACCTGATATAACAAGAATATGGCCTGAATGCTTGACAATCGCAATAGCTCCCTGAAAGGCTTCTATATAGGGAGGCATTTCAGCATTTGAAGCGATGCGCATTTTCTTTACAATCATGAGCATAACAAACAAAGGCCCAATCGAAAGGACAGCACTTAAAATATGTATATAAAGAAAAAATATATAGATTGAAAACATCATTTCGGCTCCCCTCTTTAGCAGTCCCCACCATTATAACATCCAGCCTAAGCTTGCTTGATTGGCATTTGTGAATCCTTTGTAAACATAGATTGAAACATTGTTAAATTGTTTGAAAATCACACAAAGAGGGTAAAGATTATAGTAACATGCACATATAGAACAAAAAGGAGTGATTTTTATAGGGATTCATCAATTTTTTACAAGCCTAAATGATTTAGAACGTATTATTCGTTGTCCTGGCCGCTTCAAATTTGAAGAGCATAATGTAGCAGCCCACTCTTGGAAAGTATCACAGTATGCTATGTTCTTTGCTACATTAGAAGAAATGCATGGGGCAAAGGTTGATTGGAAATCCTTATATGAAAAAACAATCAATCATGACTTTGCGGAGGTTTTTATTGGTGATATTAAAACACCTGTCAAACACGCAAGCCCAGAGCTAAAGCAAATGCTAGCCCATGTGGAAGAAAAGATGATGGAAAAATTCATTGTCAACGAAATTCCACAAGAGTTTCAGGTAGTTTTCTTTGAACGTATGAAGGAAGGTAAGGATGATACGTTAGAGGGTCGTCTACTTGAATTCGCGGATAAGCTTGATCAATTTTACGAGGCTTTTGCAGAATTAAAGCGAGGCAATACAGATAAGGAATTTGTCTATATGTATCAAACAGCTCTCTCTAAGCTTTTAGCCATTCCTCTTGAGGCCACAGTTCGATATTTCCGTACTGAAATTTTAAAGGACGCTGTCAAGGAAAAAACACATATTGATATTCAAGCATTAACAAATGAAGTGCTCACAGCAAACTAACAAGGTGCATGTACAAGTTTTCCGAATGAAAGAAAAATTCACGGAAGGCTTTTTTTATTTTCGATAAAAAGTCGTATAATTAGGAGGAGATTGGAGGAAAAGTTTTGTCACAAGTATGCGCCATTATCAAAGATTTATTACCGCTCTACCAAAAACAAATGCTGCAAGCACCAACAAAGGCATTTGTCGAACAACATTTAGCAAGTTGCCAGCAATGTCAGCAGCTCGCTAGCTTAAAACAAGTTAATCATCACTATTTACCGATGAAAAGAACCTTAGCATTTTTTCATATTATCTTTATTGTGTTGTCTTTTATGTTTGCCCTTAACTCATCCTTGCTTGGCAATCAAAAGGGCTTTGTAATCTCCTATGCCATTTTCGGTTGCCTTTCTTATCTTTTCTATAAAAATAGTTGGATTGTGGTTATCATCAGCTCCGTGCCTGTATTTGTTTGGGCTATTATTCATAATCTGTATAATGGGCTTTATACGACTGCCTCCTCCCTCACAGCAATCAGCACATTGCTAGTTGGTGCAAGCTATATCGCTCTTTTACATACGATTTTCGCCTTAATCGGGGCCGCTTTTGCTATTATGATGCGTAGAGTTACAAGGAGGTAGTTGTCTCCACAAAGCCGAGACAACTACTCATTACTATCTATTATCCCAATTCCATAGCTCAACAGCTCCAAGCACTTCATTAGAAATTCCTTCAATGTCTTTGAGCTTTAATAATTCCTTCGTTGGCCCTGTCACCACAGCCCCATAAACCTGAAAACCATTCGTTTTTAAATAATCATAGCGCTCTTGCAAATGAGCTACACCAAGAAAATCTTCAATATAGCTTTGTTTTTCATTGTTCAATAATTTTTCCATATTTTCTAGCATAATATGCTGACTTTTTTTAATGTTCGTAAAATTCTCCCCTATCCAGATATGCGAATAATCATCACTAACCTCCAATCCTGCTGACAGCCCAAAGGTATCATAAATTGTAATCGTGCCACTACCTTTACTGTGAAAAGCTGGATCAAAGGATTTTAATTCACCCGTATATAAAGGCATCCAAACAATGTTTATATCGTACGAAGCAAGTTTTCTCACCAGCTCTATTGGCTCCATAAACGTTGACATAGAAAAGGCCAGCTCCGCCACCGTGCCTTCAGGTATTTTTTCGAGTGTCTTCCAAACATTATGATTCAGCTGAGAGGAGGTTGCTTTCCCTGTTTGAGGATCTACAGGTAAATTAAAGCTAAATTTCTCAGACGCCTCTGTCGATGCTAAATCCATTCTCATCGTGGAAGCTGTATTCCAAATAGATTTTTCTATATGCATTTCGCCCACAACTACATCTTCTTTCCCTACTTGCTTCACAAGAGGGTAGTTTATTTTTTGTGTCAAAAGTGGTGTTATTTCCGTAGGCAACCTTGAGTTAAACTGGCCTTTAATATTCGGCTGTTGCCACTCTAGGACAATTAATGAATTATAAAGGTGTTTAAGGTCTGGCTGTGTTTTTTGGAAAATAATAGACACTCCTATAAGATAAAGTCCATAAATCACAGCGCATATTAACAATATACGTAATACACGAAACGTTAACGTAAAACGGTATTTCCGTAAAATTCTTTTTTCCATATCTTGCGACCACTCAGTCATCCTGAAAACCTCCATTCTTTTTAGCTACCTCTGCCAAGCGCTTTCGTGCACGATGTAAAAGTATTTTCACCTGTCCCTCTGATAGATCAAGTGCCTCCTGTAACTCTCGATAAGAAAATTGCTCATATTCGCGTAAATATAATATCACCCTGTAATTTTCAGGAAGAAATTTTAATAATAATTGGACATCCTCTGTGCTTTCCTGCTTCACAATAGCTTCCTCTGGCAGCCCATAAGGACTAAGCAGCTCATCTTTCCAAAATAAATGGGCAAATGGTATTGTCCTTCGCCTCGCTTGCTTACGCCATTCATCCAAATAAGTATTTCGTGCTACTTTAAATAACCATGCTCTCACATCCTCCTCTGTGTAAAATGACAGCGATATCGTAGCTCGTACAAAGGTTTCTTGCACTAAATCTTCTGCTATATGTACTGATCCAGACATTTTCAGCAGAAAATAATACAATGATTTCGCATATTTTTTATAAAGTTGCTCAAGCTCATTTTTCCGCTGTCTGTCCATACAATCCTCCTCGCTTGCTGTTTCACCAGTAAAACGCATGTCCCTGCTAAATGTTACAGTCATTACTAATTTTTTGTAAAAATAAAAAGAGCCGATTTTGAGTAGCTGTTATTGCTTTGGGCTACTCAATTCTCGGCCCTTTTTATGATCACTATGCTTTTTTCACGAATTCTGACTTTAATTTCATAGCTCCAAAGCCATCAATTTTACAGTCAATATTATGGTCACCTTCCACTAGGCGAATGCTTTTCACCTTTGTACCAATTTTTAATGTGGATGAGCTGCCCTTTACCTTTAAATCCTTAATAACAGTAACTGAATCACCATCAGCAAGTAAATTGCCATTTGCATCCTTGACAATCAATGCATCTGCTTCCTGCTCAATTGCCTCCATGCTCCACTCATGCGCACATTCTGGACACACATAGTTAACCCCATCCTCATATGTATATTCGGAATGACATTGTGGACAATTTGGATAAGCTGCCATTTTGTTTCCCCCTTTATATTTTTGCTACCTGTTCAATTATGCCCCGGCATCATGGCGTCCGGATTTTTTTCGAGTTCACACTAAATGCGTCTCTTCAAAATTCGTGACTTTTATCTTAATTTATCGAGGTTCGGATACTCGTAACACATGCCATCTGTAGAGGCAAACATTGAATCAAGATAATCCCTGTATATGCCTTTATCTTTACATAGTTAGGCATAATAAGCAAAGGTTGTTCGTCTTTTTTGTTCGTGTTTGTGAAAGAAATATGAAGCTCCTGTCCCTACTTGGAAACATTTCTATAGTGGAATTGTCGGCTTTGGTACATCTAACCATTGACATATTTGTTAAAACCCTCTTACTTGCAAGTTGAGCGATCATGTTTTATTATATCCATAAAGGCTGCATTGCTCGTATAATATTAAGTTTTAACCTTTAAGCTGTAAAAGGGAGTTTTATTATTGGAGTTGGAATGACGGGCCTCACACCACGGTGCATGAGGATAAGCAGGAAGGCTTCTGCGAACACCCACTTTGAGGAGTGGTGGTTTAAAACTTTCTATAATAACTACGGCATACGCGGCTTTTTACTTAAATATTGTTATATCAAGATGTATACAAGCATCTTAGCCAAATTGGTTAAGGTGCTTTTTTATTCCAAAATAATCCTTGAGGTTAAACTTCTTTGCTATTAAAGATAAATAACAATGGACCCCCATTATTGAATGGTCTTCAATAATTGAGATACTGCACTTCAAGACTTCTTCGCTAAATCATTGAGAGTTCTACTATCTTTTATTAAATTAGGATGCAGTATTTTATTTCTTTCTAGCTTCCTAGATTCATTAAGTGGATATTTAACTTGTGAACTGATGAGGCCATTTCTTTTTGCAAGTTGAATATTTGAATTGAAATTACCACTAGGATTTATTTCGTTTTTTCTAAGAAAATTATCCAACTTTTCTTCTAACAAAACCTGTGATAATGCTATAACTGCTGCATCATGACCTAATTTATAGTTCTCTTTTAATTCATGATATATAGTTCCTGTAATTGTCCATCCCACCTTATCAAAATATACATAACCTTTATTGTATTTATATTTTAGTTTTTACTTAAATCCATCATATAACTCCTAATTACCTGCTCACAATATACCCCACCTTAGCGGGGCACAATTACCAAATTTCCCAAAGTAGAACTGATAGGTAGAGTTTATAGAAGTGTTCAATGGTTTTAATAGCCAATGGTTTACTATAACAATTATTACTATTAGCAGCATAAAAAAGATGATGTCTATTCAATATAGGAATCATCTTCTAGTTGTTTAATCTCTTTTTTATTGTGCCCTTGACATTGCGTTAGTTCTTCTGCATTCGATCATTTACTATTTTAGTCTATATTAGAATCTATTTCAGCTGTCCACGAACCACTAGTACTACTTGGTAATTTGCCATCAATATAAAGTGATGTCATTGTATAATATTCTGCTTTTGTAGCACTTTTTAATTTATAGTAAGTAGTACCTTTTATAACAACCTCTTTAGAAACAAGAGCTCCTACACCAGCCAATAATGCAGCTGTTATTTTTGTTGGAATTTTATATCTTTCCGCAATCCAAGTACCAATATACGCTGCACCCGCAGCCAGTACCCATGTAGGAATTGTTTGGTTAATTGAGTAAAAACCATCCCAGTATGTAGTTCCGCCTCCTGGATCAACTCCATATAGTATAACGCTTCCCAAATCGAAAGAAAATTCAGAGATAGGTGTAAAATCCTCTGGAACCTCTAAATTGATATTTTCTATTACAACAACATCAGAAATCATTCCGTTTTCTAATATTTCTTTAGCTAATTCTTCGTTCGAATTTTCGGTTAATACGCTAGGTACTACTAATTCTGGCTCTGACTCTTTTGCACTTGCTAGATTTGTTGAAAATGAAGGAACTACTAAAGCTGATAAAACCTTCTTGGATACCTTAACAAAATCCTTTTTATTCTTAATATTACAATTAATTATATAACATTATTTAAAATATTAATATAAAAATTATATATTTTCAAGATAATATTGTAAAATTATTTCTAATATTAATAAAAGGTGGATTGATTATGAATTCAATATATAAATCATTAATTTTAGCGGTGGTAGTAGGGTTATATGTATATAGTTAGTAAAAGTGAAAATAGTGTAATTCTAAATTTCGTCATACTTTATATTATAATTATAATAGTTTATTTATGATTTAGAAAAATTGAAAAGAAAAAAAGAGTAAGGAAAAGATAACTTAATTAAAAATATGAGATTCGAAAGCTATAGTTACTCTGTGAAAAGATTCACTGTAAATTAGCCAACTATCTGAAAAAAAGCAGCTGATAGTAGCCAAAATAAAAAAATGCCCAGGCTCAAATTAATGAGTACTTGGGCTTTGAGTTTATGCAAATAATAATAATTTTACTTGTTTGTTTTTCCTGTCCAACCTTCTTCTTCATAGATACAACTTACTAAGATATGTCCTAGTGTACCAGCTATTACAAACACATTCCCTTTTATACCAAGTTTAATCAATTTTTTGGCTGCTTCAGTATAATCACCTTTATACATTAGCTGTAATACTGCAGTCCATGCTGCTGGCCCGAGAAATGAACCAAAATAATTTCCAATTTCTTTTTCAACGCATCTATCTACAGCTGCAGTGTAAGTTACAATTAAACCGTCCTTGGAGTTATTAAAGTTTTCATTTGATGTCTTTTCATTCTCTAAATTAAAATTAACAATGGCTTCTAAAGCTTCTGGATCTTCACTTTGGCCATATGTATTTTCCATTTTCTCAATATCAAAACCAATAATTTTTCCGCTTTCATCTTTAATAGATGCTTCTTCCCATACAAATTTTAATTGCTCTGCGAATTCTTGAATTTCTTGTTCTTCTTGCTCTTTAATAATTTCTTCTGCCTTAACAACTTGTGCTATTGGGCTCACTACCAACGTAAAAGTTAATACTGAAACAACAATAGATGCTAAATACTTACTAAACTTCATTTCCTATTTCCCCCTTTTATGTATTTTTTCTTACATGTATAATATTACCGAAAATATAAAGTAAAGTAAACCCTTTTATGTAAATTTATTTCCTGTTATAATGTTTTTAATATAATTTTATTAAAGGATGCGATATATATTAGAAAATTTATCTTTGCTGTAGTTGGCTTCTTTGGTTTACTGTTAACTTTTGTTGCATATGATTATTTTAAGTTTGACAAAATAAATTTTGGAGCAAACATATCGAAAACCACATTAACTATTTTCTTTATCTCTTTATATACATGGGCATCAAAAAATAATAAGCAAAAAAAACAAGAATGATATTATCCCCTTTAGGTAGACAATGTTAAAAAAACTACAGTACGCTGTAGATAACATTTTACTTTAAGGGGATTTTTCTATGTCGAGAAAAAATAATACGTATTCAAATGAGTTGAAATTAGAAGTAGTACAGGCTTATTTGGCGGGAGAAGAAAGTATGCAAAAGATTGCGGAAAAATACGAGATTCGTCATGTTTCACAAGTAAAGGTATAGGTGAGAAAGTTTAAAGAAGTAGAATCGATTGAAGCGTTTAACCGTCTTCCATCTTCAGGGTCAGGGGCGAAAGGCGTAAAAATCCGTTAAAAAGGCAAACAGATTCACTTCAAGGATATAGAAGAAGAACGTGACTACTACAAGGCGCAGGTAGACTTAAAAAAGCAGTATCCAAATCTGTAAATGGAGGAATGCCCACTTATCCAGATCGTTATCAAATAATTGAAGAAATGAAGGACCGTTATCCGATTACATGGCTGGCTGAAATGGCGAAAATCCAACGTTCCGGCTATTATAAGTGGTTGAAAAATGGCAAGGTATCGTTGCGGAAACAGGATGATATCCTTTTAAAAAAACACATTTTAACGATTCATCAAACAAATAAAATGTATGGCTATCCACGCATAAAATCACTTTACGTGATAAAGGGTTTAAGGTGAATCACAAAAAAGTGTATCGATTAATGAGCGAATTAGGCATCCAATCCATCATCCGTAAGAAACGTCGCGTGTGGAAAAATCGAGTATCCCGTACATTTGACAATGTGTTAGAACGCCAATTTAAAGACCGTACAGAGAATGAAATATTCGTCACAGACATTACGTATTTACCGACAAAAACAGGCTTTCTCTATCTGTCTGCCATTCAAGATTTAGACAACAACGAAATTGTGGCTTGGCAAGTAGGCAAACGGAATGATTTACAGCTGGTGATGGACACATTAAGCGAGTTAACGACAAAAAGAAATGTGCATCGAAGCATCATCCACTCGGATCAAGGCTTTCAATACACATCCCTTAACTATCATCAAACAATTGAACACCTCGGTATGATTGGCAGCCATTCCCGCAAAGGTAATTGCCACGATAATGCCTGCATTGAATCATTCTTCTCCCACTTTAAAAGCGAATGTTTGTCTCTTTTACAAGATCATTCTGAAGAGGAAATGATCCGATCTGTTGAGCAGTATATCTACTTTTATAACTATAAACGCTTCCAAAAACGACTCAACCACCTGACACCGATAGAATATCGACGTCAGATGGCTGCTTAGTCTTTTTAAAACTGTCTACTTGACAGGGGTAAGTCCATCCTAAGCCTTGATATTTTTGGTGTAGTGCAAGTAAACTTAGCCAAGGCTTTTGATAGCGAGGACTTGACATGCCATAATCCAAAATGGCTATATAGTCTTCATCTTTTTTTACTAAGTATCGCTCAATGTGCCATTCATCTGCTTCTTTAAATGTTGCTAAAATGTCCTCCTTATCAAGAATCTGTTTATCATAGGCTATTGCATTATATTCCTTATTTGAATTCATAATTTCTTTTTCTATCTCTATAAACTTTCTATCATTTTGAATTAATGTCAACATATCCAGCTCTCCTATACTTGTAATTTATTGTCACCAACCTACACTATTAATTTTATAATAGAACATGCACAATAAAAATTAACGGAAAAATCCCGCTGAATTCCTAAAAAATTCACCTATTCTATTATCAATACTGTTTTTTTAACCATTCAATAGCTACTTTAGCATGTAAAGCAGCCCCATATTTAAAGATATCCTCATGTTGCTCCATACGAGGATTGTGAACAACGAATCCATTCCAGATAAACCTACTTATTTCCTCCGTATTATGGCTCTAGGTAAGCAATATTAGAATGGCTTTATAAATATTCATTTTTTCTTTCCCCTCTTTCCTTGTATAATTCCCTTTCTTTTTGCCCATATATGGAGTAACAAGGGAGGTTATGCTATTGAAAAAATTCATGTATTTATTACTTGCTATCTCATTATTGCTAACAGCTTGTGGAAAAAAGGGAGAGCCAACGGAGGTAGCTGTCGATGAAAACACTTCTGTTGAAGATATTGTTGGTGCGATTGTGAAAAATAAATTTTCTGTGGAAGAATCTAAAGGTATTGTGACGATCTCTATTCAGGATACGGACGTAACTGAGGGCTCAAAAAGTCAAATGCTAAAGGATTCAGCTAAAATTTTTGCGGAATTATCAAAGCTTAAAAGTGTTAAGACACCAGCCATTACTTGGTATGCCCCACTGACTGAACCTGATGGTGATCAAACAATGACAGAGCTATTAAATATTTATTTTAGCGAAGAGGACTATAACAGAGTGGATTGGGCCAACTATTCACAGATTAATGTCGAAACCGCAGCAACTCATTATCATGAAGATGAGGCTTTAGAGGATTAATGACTAAAAAAGATGAGGCTTGCTAGATGAGCCTCATCTTTTTCCTATTACTGGGCTAAAGCTACATTAAACGAAGCTGCTGTCTTCTTTTTAACTTCCTCTAACGTAACACCCTCAGCTAGCTCGATAAGCTGCATACCCTTTTCTGTGAAATCAAATACAGCTAGGTCTGTAATTAAACGATGAACAACACCTTTACCTGTTAATGGTAGCTCACATTGCTTTTTAATTTTCGATTCGCCATTTTTATTCACGTGCTCCATCACAACAATAACCCTTTTAGCACCCACGACAAGGTCCATGGCACCGCCCATTCCTTTAACCATTTTCCCTGGAATCATCCAATTTGCAAGGTCACCTGCTTCAGATACCTCCATCCCGCCTAAAATAGCAAGATCAATATGACCACCACGAATCATAGCGAAGGACTCAGCACTATCAAAAAATGAGGCTCCTGGCACTACCGTTACGGTTTCCTTCCCTGCATTAATTAAATCTGGGTCTACTATATCCTCCGTTGGGTAAGGGCCAATACCAAGTAGTCCATTTTCAGATTGTAAAAGCACATTGTAGTTAGCTGGAATAGCATTGGCTACAAGGGTTGGGATACCAATACCTAAATTGACATTCATACCGCTTTTTATTTCCTTCACTGCTCTCGTCACAATTTTTTGTCTTGTATCCATTACGCTTCCCCCTTTGTCACCGTTAAACGCTCAATACGCTTGTCGTAATGCTCTCCTACTAATACACGCTGTACAAAAACGCCTGGTGTATGAATATGGTCTGGATCTAGCTCGCCTACCTCTACAATTTCCTCCACCTCTGCAATCGTAATTTTTCCAGACATTGCAGCTAATGGATTAAAGTTACGTGATGTTTTTCTATATACTAAATTTCCTAGCTTATCTGCCTTCCATGCTTTTACAAGTGCAAAATCGGCGACAATTCCCTCTTCTAAAATATATTCCTTCCCATCAAACACCTTTATTTCTTTGCCTTCAGCAATCGGTGTGCCAACGCCAGTAGCTGTATAGAAGCCTGGAATTCCTGCACCACCTGCTCGAAGACGTTCGGCCAGTGTGCCCTGAGGTGTTAATTCTACCTCTAGTTCACCACTTAAAAATTGCTGCTCGAAAATTTTATTTTCACCAACATAGGATGCCACCATTTTTTTTATTTGCTTATTTGCTAGTAGTAGCCCTAAGCCCCAGTCATCTACTCCACAGTTATTGCTAACCACAGTTAAATCCTTTGTGCCCTGCTGTACAAGCGCTGCAATAGACTTTTCTGGTATCCCACAAAGTCCAAAGCCTCCTACCGCTAATGTATCGCCATTCTTAATATCTGCCACAGCTTCCTGAAACGAACTCCATACTTTCCCATCCACCATTTCAAAGCCCCCTAAAATTGCTCGTTTATTAAGAAAAATTCTACCTCATTACGAATTTATAAGTAAAGGAATTAATTTGAATACCATTTATTCCTAAAAAGAATAAATTAATTTTCTCCCTTCATACATATCATTTGGAGGAGCTGCTTTAAAGCATAGGATTGATAGGTATTTTTTTTCGTAATAATGCCTAGACGCCAAGGCATATTAAAATTATCAAGTGGAATAATTTTCACATTGTTATTTGTTTGCTTGGCTGCAATAGAATATGGGAGCAGCGTTATCCCTAAATTGGAGGATACAAGTTCTACAATTAAATCCCATTGTGAGCTTTTATAGCCTACTACTGGTGTAAATCCAACATTTTTACACGATTTAATGACATAATCATGTAACGTGAATTCCTCTGCAAAAAGAATAAATGTTTCATCTTTTAATTGTTGTAGTTGAATAGAATCTTGCTGTGCTAGTGGATGAGATTCATTGATAAAAACAAAAAACTGATCCTCCACAAAGGGCTGAATTGAGAACTTCCTTTCATCTGTGGGCAATACAACAATTCCCATATCGACTTCGCCATTTTCTACAAGCGAGCCAACCATTTTAGCTCCACGCTCAACAAGCTCTAAATGGACATTTGGATATTGTTGATGAAATCTTCTAGCGATTTCCGGAAAAAATAAAGTCCCAATTAAAGGTGGAATCCCTAGCTTGATGGAGCCTGTTTTAATATTTAATAAATCATCCAATAAAATATGTAAATCTTGCACAGATCGTATGATTTTTTGCCCCTGCTTAAACACAATTTTACCTGCATCTGTTAGTTCTATATGACGTGTAGACCTGTTTAATAGCTCAACATGTAATGTGTCCTCTAATTTTTTTATACTTTTGCTTAATGAGGGCTGGGATACAAATGATTCATTTGCAGCCTTTGTAAAGCTCCCATGTTCAACCACCGCCATAAATGCTCTTAAATCTCGTAATTCCATATAACTCTCCCTACTTATTCTAATTTGTTATAAAAAGTATGCAAAATGTATTCATAAGTAATAACTTCTCTTCTTTCATTTTTAGCCTTGAAATAATAGCGATGAATATAGTAATGACAAGGCTTTGTTATTTATTATAACAATATTTGTTCATATAAAATTCAAAATAATCAACAAACAGCTTATTCTATTTTAAGTTCTATCTGCTGTCCTTTGTTCCATTTTTCTCTTTATTTAGCCATTTTTCTATGCAATATTATCAATAGGAGATGGTAGGAAAAAGAAAGGGGATTTAGATTATGAAAACTTTAACAAGAATTTCAAATGCTATTATGGAAAAATATTTACCTGACCCATACATATTTGTCACTATACTCACAGTATTAGTGTTACTATTAGGGGTTACTTTAACGGATTCTTCTCCACTTGATATGGTGACATATTGGGGAGATGGCTTCTGGGGGCTATTATCCTTTACAATGCAAATGGTCATTGTCTTGGCGGCAGGTCATATTTTAGCAAATAGCCCTGTTTTTAAAAGCGCTTTATCAACGTTGGCAAGTAAAATAAAAACACCAGGTATGGCTATTATTATTGTGACCTTTGTTTCACTAATTGCATGCTGGATTAACTGGGGATTTGGACTTGTAATCGGCGCTCTCTTTGCAAAGGAAATTGCTCGTTATGTTAAAAAGGTGGACTATCGTCTATTAATAGCAAGTGCATACTCAGGTTTTGTGATTTGGCATGGCGGTCTAGCTGGCTCTGTTCCACTATCTATTGCAACAGAAGGACACCCATTTGCAGATATTATGGGTGTAGTGCCTACAAATATAACGCTTTTTTCAACATATAACTTATTTATTGTCATTGTTATTGTCTTAACTTTACCTTTCTTTAATCGCTGGATGATGCCAAAGGAAAAAGATGTGGTGGAAGTTGATCCTGTCCTGCTAGTGGAAGACAAAACAGAGCTGCCAAAGCCTGAAAATAATTTTGCGAGTCGTTCCGAGCGAAGCTATATTTTAACGATTTTAGTTGGCTTAATTGGACTGGTTTATTTATTCCATCATTTTATAACAAAAGGCTTTGTGCTCGATTTAAATGTTGTTAATACAATCTTTATTATATTAGGTATTATTTTCCATGGTACACCACAACGTTTTCTTGCTGCTGCACAGGATGCTATTAAAACAACAACAGGGATTGTCTTTCAGTTTCCGTTTTATGCAGGAATTATGGGAATGATGACCGCTTCTGGATTAGCTGCTGTATTTTCAGAGTGGTTTGTAAATATTTCAAATGAAAATACGTTTTACTTGTTTTCTTTCTATGCAGCAGGGCTTGTTAATTTCTTTGTACCTTCTGGCGGTGGACAATGGGCTGTGCAAGCACCTATTATGCTTGATGCTGCTACATCGCTTGGCGCAGATTATGCAAAAACGGCGATGGCAATTGCATGGGGGGATGCGTGGACAAATATGATCCAGCCATTCTGGGCATTACCAGCTCTTGCTATTGCTGGCTTAAAAGCGAAGGATATTATGGGCTTCTGTTTATTTATTTTAATCTTTACAGGAATTATTATTAGCCTTGGTCTTCTATTCTTCTAATTGACCTTCACGAACGTACAGCTATCTGTATTTTCGTGAAGGTTTTTATTGTAATTCCCTCCTCCTCTACCCCCTTTTTCAAAATTTCGACTTTCCTCCTTGCTTCTCACGTTACGTTAGCTTTTACAATGGAGCTAATAAAGTTCAAGGAGGTCATAGAATGTCCATACAATATTCGATTGGGGAGTTTGCTAAAAAAGCGGGGATTACGATTCGAGCATTGCGCTATTACGATGAAATAAATTTATTAAAGCCATCCTATATAACGCCAACTGGCAGACGCTTTTATACAGAGGACAATATTATGCAGTTACAAAAAATTGTATCTCTTAAATTTTTAGGCTACCCATTGGAAAAAATTCACGAGCTGATTCATTTACAAAATTGGGATTTACAGGAGTCGTTAGAATTCCAAAGGCAGGAGATGATACAAAAAAGAGAGCATCTAAATCGGGTTATTCGTGCATTAGATCATGCGTTATTTATGATGGAGGAGCAAAATACGATAGACGCAAATATATTTATGGCCCTTATTCACAATATTCATAAGGAAGAAGAACAAAAGGAATGGTTCACAAACTATTTTCCGAAAGAGGCCGTTGAAAAAATATTTGATCTACCTGAAGAAAAATATATGAAGTTGAACAATGAAATAGCCTCTCTTTTTAGTGAGCTAAAAGCAGCTTATGGGCAGGATTCGGAAAGCCCATATGTTCAAGCATTGCTAAAGCAATACTTCGATTTAGCCTTGATTATTTACCCTGAGACTTTTGAGCTTATGGAGAATCTTGAAAACCAAGAGATTGAATCGATTGAGGATGAAGATATGCAACTTTTTCCCTCTCCCTTTTCACCGGAGGAAGAAAAATGGCTAGTCCAAGCCCTACAATACTATTGGGATAAGAGGAGGCATTCAAATGAACCAAGCTAAACAGGCTACCAAAGCTCATTGGAAAGATTTTTTACGACTTATTAGAAGCTCTAACCCATCGAAATGGCTGATTGTCTTTGCTATTGTTTTAGGGTTCATTGAAACAGCTGCTGGTCTAGCCGTTCCTCTATTGACAATGCAATTAGTCGATCAGTTAGCAGGCTCTGCATTTAATATCTCCTTTATGTTTTTACTAGCGGGTATTCTCATTGTTCAAACAGTATTCTCTGGGCTGTCCTTTTATTTTATGACCTACATCGGTGAAAAAATTGTAGCTGCTATTCGCAATAGCTTGTGGCAGCATATCCTGAGGCTGCCTATTCCTTTTTTTGATGAACAGCAGTCAGGCGAGACGATGAGTAGAATTACACAAGATACAAATATTATAAAAACGCTGATCACACAACATTTAATTACGTTTCTGACTGGTATTATTTCCATTATTGGGTCTATTATTTTCCTATTAATGATTGATTGGAAAATGACTGTTATTATGCTGGTCTCCGTGCCACTTTCGATTTTGGTGATTCTTCCATTGGGGCAAAAAATGTACAAAATCGCCAACGCTACACAGGATGAAATGGCAGACTTTTCAGCTAATCTTGGGCGAGTGCTAGCTAATATTCGACTGGTAAAAGCGTATCATGCTGAGCAGACAGAAGGTGCTTATGGCCATAAAAATATTCATAATCTTTTTAAATTTGGCTTGAAGGAGGCCAAGGTACAAGCCTTTATCTCACCCTTTATGACCTTTGTGATGATGCTTGTACTTGTTATTTTGATTGGCTATGGTGGCGTGAAGGTAGCTTCTGGTCATTTAACAGCTGGTTCTCTTGTAGCAATTATTATTTATATGTTTCAAATTGTTGTGCCTTTTACGCAACTGGCATCCTTCTTTACCTCCCTACAAAAGGCACTTGGTGCAACGGAAAGAATTCAAGAAATACTTTCTATTCACCATGAGGGCAATCGTGCAAAATTAGAAGTACAGGATGCTAGACAAACCATTTCCTTTCACAATGTTGCCTTTGCTTATCAAAAGGATATGATTATAAAAAACTTCACATTAACAATTCCCCCTGGTAAAATGACCGCATTTGTTGGGCCAAGCGGCAGTGGAAAAACAACGTTATTTTCCATGCTAGAATGCTTTTACAAACCAGGCTTTGGGGAAATAAAGCTTGGCGAAACAAATATCTATGATTTCACCCTTCCATCGTGGCGAAACCAAATTGGCTA
This sequence comes from Lysinibacillus macroides, assembly GCF_001281525.1. GTDB lineage: Bacteria > Bacillota > Bacilli > Bacillales_A > Planococcaceae > Lysinibacillus > Lysinibacillus macroides. The sequence continues at coordinate 319,053 of NZ_LGCI01000002.1, forward strand.
TGTCTCACAAGAAAGTCCCCTGATGTCGGGAACGATTAAAGAAAATATATTATATGGTATTGACCATGATGTTACTGAGCAGGATATTCAACAAGCTATCCAACAAGCCAATGCCTTAGAATTTATTAATCGTTTACCTGACGGAGTTTATACACAGGTTGGTGAAGGCGGCATGAAGCTTTCTGGGGGACAGCGCCAACGTATTGCTATTGCAAGAGCATTAATTCGAAATCCGAAAATTTTACTACTGGATGAAGCTACCTCTAATCTCGATAGCGAATCAGAGTTGCTTGTTCAAAAAGCATTGCAAAAATTAATGGTGAATCGTACAACCCTTGTAATTGCTCATCGTCTGTCAACAGTATTGGAAGCAGATCAAATCGTTGTGTTAGAGGGAGGCTCTATCACAGGTATTGGTACACATGAGGAATTGCTACGAACACATACATTTTATGAAAAATTAGCGAAGCAGCAATTAAAAAATCCTTCATAAAGTAAAGCTGTCGGGTAAGATAAAGTCTTTCCCGACAGCGTAAGCTTCTATTTAGAAATTTTATTAATTTAATGAGCCTTTTCAAATGCTAGCTTAATACCAAAGCCGATCAGAACTGCTCCTGTCAATCCTTCAATAACAGCCTTTGTCGTTGGCTTTTTCATAAAGGCACTAATTTTATCCAAAAGGTATACATAGAACACAAACCATAGAGCTGTTAAAGCGATATACATTAGCCCCATCATCAGAAACGGTAGGAAGGTACCGCTCTTGCCATCTACAAACTGAGGAAGAAATGTTAGAAAAAATACAGCAACCTTTGGGTTCGTTATATTTGTGAGAAAACCTTGCTTAAAGCAAGATTGCTGTGCATATTTATGGTCTATATTCGCCTCATCCTGTATAACAGGTGATTGTGTCCGAATTGTTCGAAGTGACCACAGTGTTTTTATCCCTAAATAACATAAATAAATAGCACCAACATATTTTAAAATGGCAAAGATATAGGCTGATTTTACAATAATCGCAGAAAGCCCAATCACAGCTGCACATGTATGAATCAACAAGCCACAGCAGCAGCCAATTATTGTCTGCAAACCTCCCTTTCTGCTTACAGTCAATGTGTTTTTAGTGGCAATTGCCGTATCAGGACCAGGTAAAATAATCAGCAAAATGCACATAATTAAGAAAACAGATAGATTGACCATATCATTTCCCCTCCCTCTATCAGAAAATTATAAAAAATATTGTAGCATACATACTCACTAACAAAAAGAGGATAATTTATTTCCATTGACATATAACCATAAGGTGTTATATATTTGCAACACCTTATGGTTATATTTTAAAATAAAGGAGTTATCCAGATGACTGAACAATTGCAGAATATTGTTAAAACAATTACGCTCAATGCCCCTATCGAAAAAGTATGGGAAACGGTAGCAACAGCTGACAAGATTGCTACTTGGTTTATGCGAGGGCACTGAAAAACTTACATTTTTTACGATGAATTAGTTTTTCAAACAAAAATAAGGCACCTTCCATTCGTTTTTGAATGGGAGGTGCCTTATTTCTTTCTTTTTTCCTACTCTTTTTCACTCAGTAGTTTGAGTATCCGTTTCAGATTGACCGCAAAGATCGTCGTGGCTCCTTGAATTTCCATGCCAAATAAACCCGCCGATTTTGCTGTTTTAAAGCCGTGTGGGTTCTTTAATTCACTATTTTTCGCTTCGATTTTATAGCGTTTGCTGGCAAGTGCTTTGAATTCGGCTGTTTCCTGGAATGCTGCTTGTTCTTGATGTGTATTGGATTGAATCGTTACACTATACGTTTTACTTTTCGCCCCTTCCTTATAACAGCCCTCTCGCATCGGGCAAACTTTACATTTTTCAATATCAAAATGAAACGTTAAACTTTGATTCAGGGTTTTCCTGCCCGTACGTCTTTTGTGAGTTGCCATGTGCCCCGCTGGACAAACAAACATACCCGCATCCTTGTTATAATCAAATTCAATTTTCCGTTGTCCGCTGCCATTTGTGATTACTGGATTTAACTTTGAAATTAACTGAAACTGCTCCGATTTTGCATACACTAAATTCTCTTTCCAGGAATAGGCGGCATCACCAATCACCGTGTCAATTTCCATGCCGGCAGTTCTACTTTTCTCTACCAACTCTTGTAAATAGTGCCCATCACTTTTTTCACCCGTTGTCACAACCGCTGCTGTAATAATCCGTTCATCACTCATCGCAATATGCGTTTTAAAACCAAAGAAAGAAGAATCTGCTGACTTATGGCCAACACGTGCATCCGCATCATTTGAATAGCTTAAATGATTCTCATAATCATCTATCACTTCTTTTAAAACATTTAATTTTTCTTTCACAGCCGGGATTTGTGCAACCTTTGATTGTGTTTCGACTGCTTCAACTACTTGACGACAGTAATTTAATTCTTCTGTGACTTCATTTGACGCAGGCTTCTCAGGGAATTTTCCGACCATGTTTTCGTCTAGTTGATACACGGCTTTCCGTACATTTTTGGATTTTTCCTGTAAAAATTCTTTGGGCGTTTTCTGGTTATATCGCGCTTTTGTATGGGTAGCGTCGACAATCACCATTTTACTAAGGAGTAGTCCTTTCTCTAAAGCAATTTCAACAGTTTTCTGAATCAGTAAATCTAATAAATTCATATCTTGAAGACGGAGTCGACGGAATTTTGTCAGGGAACTGGGGTCGATCACTTCCTCTTCTGGTGCCATATCTAAAAAATATTTAAAGGACATATCGAATTTTGAACGTTCGATAAGGTCGGCATCCGACAGGTCATGAATCGCTTTTAACAGTAAATATTTAAACATGCGAATCGGTGGAATCGCGTTACGGCCATTAACTAAACAGTATTTCGATTTTAGTTCGTCTAGAATAAATGAGAAATCCACAAGTTCATTGATTTGGCGAAGCATATTGTCCTTTGGAATAATTAAATCGTACAACGCCATGTACGGGCTTAAATTGAATGTTTCCTGTTTAGAAATCATGGTCGCACCACCTTTTATTAGTCCTTTAATTATACAGGAAATTTGTGAGATTATACGAGAAGAAAACCCTTCTAGTGATGAAAGTGGTCCCAGTTGATTGGAATGGAGGCGGCGACTTCTGCGGGAACAGCACGAGCGGAAGCACCCGGACTGAGCAAAGCGAGGGAGAAGGATGGAGCCGTGCCCGCGAAACGCGTCCGCCGCAATGGAAATCAACGGCATCGAAAGAAAAAGAGAGTACAGGAACGAATATTCGTTCCTGTACTCTCTCACTTGTGCCTGAGGGACTTTTTCAGTGCCCTCGGTTTATGCCGAATGATTTTCAGCCTATTGAAGGTCATGAATTTACGATACAATCGCCTTTTGGTCCATCACCTTGTAAAGTAGAGCGCGTAGATGCACCTCATTTTCTACGTTTTACTTGGGATCAGGATGGCTGGTTTGTAACGTTTGAGCTAAAACAAGTAGGTCAGCAAACAGAATTTACCTTAACACATGGCGGTTGGAAGGAAGCTTCGCATACTATTTCTAAAGCCAATTTAACGGCTGAGGCTGTACGCAAAAATATGGATGGCGGCTGGACAATGATTGTTCACCAAAAATTAAAAGAAGCTGTGGAAGTCTAATGACACAGGCAGCAGTTCAATATGATGTTTTTCAAGCAATTGCTGATCCAACAAGACGCAATGTTTTACAGCTTCTTGCCAAAAGTGATAGACCTATCTCCAATATTGCTGAGCATTTTGCTATAAGCCGAACAGCTGTTGTCAAGCATTTAAAGGTATTGGAACAGGCTCAGCTCGTCTCTGCTCAAAAAAAGGGGCGAGAAAAAATCTATACACTGCATACAGAGCGTTTAAAAGAGATTGAGGACTGGCTCCAATACTTTGATTTATTCTGGGATAATAAATTGGCTCAGCTTCAAAGCTTGGTGGAGAATCATGAATAATAAAAAGGAGCTGCTCTTATAATAGGCAGCTCCTAGCTTAAAATAGATAGAAAATTCCTCCATTAATAATCTCTATTTTAATTTTGGATGCATATTGCTCCTCTAACGCCTTTCTTTCAATTTCATAGCATTCGGGTTTATCGTCCACACCTTCATAGAAATAATCCAGTACACGTTGGTCTCGTTGCCAGCGCTTTTGTGCTTCGGTTGCCCATGAATGATCATCCTGTTCAATCATTTTGTCGATAGTCGCTTTTAATCTTTCAAGTGCTCGAATCGGCTTAATAATATATTGCACATGAAATACATTTTCTGCGGGTTCCGTATCAAACTCAGAAGCACAAATCATATCATGAAAATCCTCCTTGATCACACCCGTCAATAAATTGATACCAAATGAATAAAGCATTTCCTTTGTACGATCACAGCAGTAGGAAACTTTAAAATTAACCCCTAGCCAAGGCGTTAAAATGACCTGTCCCATATCACCATCAACCTTTTCAAACAATTGAACATAAGCACCTAGCTCTCTTGTTGCTTGAAATAATCGATTTAAACGCGGCGAACCATAATGAATAGCTTCTCCAAACAAATTGCCAGCCATAGCAGCTTGATTGGTAATAAAGGTGACTTGCGCTGGATTTGGCTCACTATTGGTAGCCTCTATATACTGCCAATAAAATGGTCTATTCATAATTCTTTTATCAATATCTACTGTTAATTGCACAGTTAAATAGTGATGCTCTTCCCCTAAAATTGTACAATTATTTTCCATAAAAAATTCCTTTAAATAATGCTGGACCTGCTGCGGATACATAGCTTGTTCTCCTCACCTTAAACAGATTCTTTAAAGTTTGTTAAAATAGCATCTAAATCGCCGACCACTTTCTCGAATACATCAATTTTTGTATGAAGTAATGCCAAGATTTTCTCTTCAATTGTATTTTCAATAGCAAGATTATAAATATGGACATCATGCTCCTGTCCTAAACGATGGACACGACCAATGCGTTGCTCTAGCTTCATCGGATTCCATGGTAAATCATAGTTGATTACATGATGACAAAATTGCAGGTTTATCCCCTCCCCACCTGCCTCTGTTGCAATAAGCACCTGTGCCCTTTCTTTAAATAGATGCTTCATATAATCTCGTTTACTTTTATTAAACTTACCATTAAACAGCACACTTGTTATACCATTCGCATGTAAATACCATTGCAAATAAATTTGCGTAGCTCGATATTCTGTAAAAATAATAACCTTGTCATTTGCTTGTTTAACAATTTCCAGCGTCTTTTGTGCCTTTGAATTCACTTCCAAGGCCATTAATTTTGCTAAAATCGCTTCAATTTCTTGTGAGTGTGTATGATCTTCTAGCATATTTGTGAGGGTGAGAGCTGTCGCTTCTTTACTGCTACACATTTCCTTTTGCAGCGTAATTAGTGAAAATGAACTTGCACCTCCGAGAGCTCCAAGCATATCGTAAACTTCTCTTTCTTCGTCTGTAAATGTAATCGGTACAATTTGCACACAGCGATTTGTCCAATCAATCCCTGTATCCTCTCGCCGATTTCTTACCATTACCTGATTGACCAATTCTTTTAAATAATCATCATGTTCTAAATGATGTTTACTAGCTGAGAAAGCAGATTGAAATGTATCATAATTTCCTAAATGACCAGGCTTTAATAAAGAAATTAAATAATACAATTCAAAGACATCGTTTTGAATAGGTGTAGCCGTTAATAATAAGCAAAACTTTTTCTTTAATCCTTGTACAAATTCATAAATTTGTGTTTTATTATTTTTTAATTTATGTGCCTCATCAATAATAATCATGTCATAATCCTGCTCATAGATACGCTCTTTATGGGGGCTTTTTTTAGCGGTGTCCATGCTCATAATTAATACATCATAGCGCTCGATTGGGCAATTTTTTTTATAAGCCATAGCAGGTATATGAAATTTACTATTTAATTCTTCAATCCACTGATTAATAAGAGAGGCTGGTGCTAAAATTAATGCCCTTTTGACAAGACCTCGAATTAAATATTCCTTTAAAATTAAGCCCGCTTCAATCGTTTTACCAAGCCCCACCTCATCCGCTAGAATAGCTTTACCATTCATGCGTTCAATAACCGTCTCAGCAGCTTCTAGCTGGTGCTTCAACGGCTGTAAATTTGGCAAATATTTTGTTGCCTGTAATCCTGTAAAATCAGGAATCAATTTCATTTTCACTGTATCGTAGCTCATCTTATATAATGTCCAGCTCTGCCATTGTTCAAGATGATTTAAGCGATTATTAAAGCCTTCTTCCCATTCAGATGACCTTTCGATGATCATAATCATCACCTCATATTATTATTTCTAGCTTAGGTTATCCAAAAAAGAGAAAGCTATGTTCTTTTAATATAAAAAACACCGAATGAACGTTATTTTTTCATTCGGTGCTATATTATAGTTTATTTTAAACTTTCCTGTAATAACTTACGATTACGTTGTTTGAAAATATCGTTATGTGACGATACAATACCGCCCTCAGAAGCATCAGGCTGAATATATTTTTTCGCACTATTTACAGCATGAAGCGCATCATGGAAGGCTGCGGCAATTAAATGGATTTTACCATCGTGATGCAAAATATCTCCTGCAGCAAAAAGACCAGGGATAGAAGATTCACTATTAATGGAGCCTGCAATAAAATAGTCATTTTGACGCTCAATGGCTAACGGACTATTATCTAACAGCTCTTTGTCCCGGACATAGCCATGGCTGATAACAACCTCATCGACTGGAATTTCTGTTACCTCTCCTGTTTCATGATTCGTTAAAGATATCGCTTTGATCATGCCTGCTTGATCGTCTGCAATGAGCTTTGTAATTTCAGAGTTAAAATGACATTCAATCGTACTATTTGCTAGCTCTGTAATTTGAGCCTCATGCGCGGACAATGTATCTTTTCGATAGGTTAAATAGACCTTGGATGCTACCTCCATTAACTCTAATGCCCAGTCTACTGCTGTATTACCGCCACCAGAAATAATAACCGCTTTATCCTTAAATTTTTCATAGGATTTAATTGTGTAATTTAAATTCGATACTTCAAAGCGTTCAGCGCCCTCAATCTCAATTTTTTGAGGATTCAGAATACCACCACCGATCGCAACAATAACTGTTTTGGAATAGTGAATATTTCCTGACTCAGCTGTTATTACAAAAATATCTTCTTCATTTTTAGCAATGGACAGTACTTTTTCATCTGTATAAATGGAAGGGTTAAATGTTAAAGCTTGTTCCACTAACTGCTTAATTAATTGTCCTCCTGAAATCGGCGTTACACCGCCAACATCCCAAATCATTTTTTCTGGATACACATGAATCTTCCCACCAAGCTGTGGCTGTGATTCAATAAGCTTTGTTTTCATTTCACGTAAACCACAGTAGAAGCTTGCATATAAACCTGCTGGTCCTCCACCAATTATCGTTACATCATATAGTTCTTGTTCTAACAACGCTAAGCACACCCTTCATTGTATTGGTATTTATTTCAACAGTGGCGCTATCACCACTGTACTTATTTAACTCCTCCTATAGCCATTATACGATAATGATAATCATTATCAAACAAAATTATTAATAAATTCTTATATTTTCTAGTATTCAAATGAAAGTTAAGCTTCAAATATTGGAGAACAAGCGGCTAGAGAGCTACTAGTGAGGTATTAAAGAGTGAAGGACATAAACTGATTTCATCTAACCGAGACAAAAGCACAGTAGTAGAAATAAAGGATATCGATTAACTATATATAAAAATAGTCACTATAGAAAATCTGTGGACACTGAAAAAAGTTAATTTGCTTAGAAAATCAACTTTTAAAATTCGCTACATTTTCCAGTGCCTTACAGACTTTATTAAAAAGCTCTTACTTATTGAGTACATAAAGATTAATATTGTTATACTTCATTGATCTACTACCTGTTAGCTTCATTTTTATATACATAGATTACTTATTTATTTGCAATAAATGCAACTGCTCTTACTGGGGAAGCTGTTGCATTTTTTAATTTAAGTGGCAAAGCCATAAATGTAAAACGTTCATGTAAAGGCAATTGTTCAAGATTTACTAGGTTTTCTACTATATAAATGGGTGCACTTAGCAGCTTTAAATGTACTTCTCTTTTCATATTATCATGAACATCTATATTCGCTAAATCAAGACCTATACATTTTACCTGTTTCTCAAGCAACCAATCTCCCGCACACGTAGCAAAGGCATGCTCTGCAAAAAAATCGCCTTCTCCCCATTGTGCAGTCCGTGTCCTTACAAGCACAATATCACCTGGCTGAACAGTAATTCCTTGTCTTTGCTCAGCTTTTGTTAGTATATCAGCTGTTACTGGCTCATATGGTGCTTTTATAGAGGATACATCCAGTACTACTGCTGCCCCATATGTTTTTGTTAAATCCATTTCTGCTGTGGATTCTCCATCTCTAATAAAATGGATTGGTGCATCTATATGTGTGCCACTATGATCAGACATACGTAAAAAGCGAGATTCAAATCCTTCACACGGTGCTGTATAACGATGACCTGAGTTTTCAAACGTAGATTCAGCTTGAATGGCAATTGGTGGATGTGATGTGTAAGAAACTAGGCCATCAAAAATTTCTAAAGTTAAATCAATGATCTTCATTTAAATCTCCTCCTTAAAATCTATAACTACTTTTCCATTCACTTTATTTAATGCACTTTCAAAGCCATCTAAACTTTCACAAAATGGTACAGTTTGCGCAACTAATTGCTGGAATGGATAGGCTGGATTTGCTGCCATTTGCAACACTGCCTTATAATTGGTTGGTGTAATCCCATAACTTCCTTTAATCATTATTTCACCCCGCACTATTTGGTCCATTGGTACAGAAAATTTGGCTGCATTAATACCTACAAGTACAAGTTGTCCACCTCGTTTTAGTAAACGAATGGCTTCACTTGGAATTGAAGGATGCCCTGAACAATCAATAATCGCGTCATAGCCTGAAAACTCTTCATGCATCAAATCATTTGCTGAGGTAAATATGGCTTGTACCCCTATCTCCTGTGCCAATTCTAAACGGCTCTGATCCTGTGCTACACCAAGCATATGGATTTTTCGATTACCCTCTCCGACGAGTATAGCTGCAACACCTAATCCTATCGGTCCAGGTCCCACAATTAAAATCGTTTTATTCACATAATCAGGAACTTTTAACACTGCGGTATAGCTTACTGCTAGCGCTTCAGAAATAGCTGCCACCTCATCTGTAACAGCATCATCAATAACAATAATATTATTGCTATCTACTATCATATATTCTGCCATACCACCAGCCTCTCGAAACCCATAGCGTAATGCCTCAGTGGGTGTTTTAATATACTTATAGTTATTAAAATCACAGCAATTGGTGTCGCCTCGTTTGCAGAAGTCACAAATACCACAACTTTTATATGGATTGATGACTACTCTTTTATTGACAAGAAATTGTTCCACCTCAGCACCAACATCAATGATTTTCCCTGTTACCTCATGCCCTAGGACAAGCGGATAATTCACCCAGCTATAACCATCATGACCATCATACATATGCAAATCACTGCCACATATCCCAACTGCATTGACCTTTAGCAAGCACTCATTACTTTTTAATGTAGGAATTGTATATGTGGTAAATTGGATATCCTTTTTCTTTGGTGAGCATTTCACTAATGCCTGATATTCCATACTATCGTGTCAACTCCTAATCTCATTTTATTATTTTCCGACAGAAGACTCTCACTTTAAGGAACTTGAAGAAGATAGCCCTGTGAGTAAGTGGAAGATGAATGTCAGTAGGCGTTAGCCTAAATTGCCGCACAATTAGAACGTATGTGCTAGAATGAACCTGTACAGATTGCTCTTTGAAAATTGAAGATATGAGGTTGTAACAGGAAAGTTTGTCTGTTACGTAAAATCTTCAACGTTCTATCGCTCTGTCTAGCCGAAAAGCGAAAACTAAGCAGTACGCTAGCCAACGGAGTCCAACGTACAATCATTGCAAGTTTTTCACCGTAGGGACTACAGGTAGAGCCTGCTACTATAACTAGATGTTGGTCTAGTGTTCGCAGGAATCCCCACTTCTATAAGTTCAATCGTTTAATGATATCGATTAATGTCTTTTCCTTTTGTGCTAAATATTGCTGTTTATCAATGGATGACCAGTCATAAAAGCCCTGATTAGACTTCATACCGAACTGTTTGGCATTTATTTTGTCCTGATGAATCGCAAGTGGTGTTGTACGATTCTCCAATGTTGGATATACATAATTCACAATAGCAAAATGTGTATCCAGCCCATTAATATCCCGTTGCTCTAATGGTCCTGTATCCGCTAAGCGAACACCCAGACTCATTTTTGCAATAAAATCCAACTCCTCAGCAGTAACAATCCCCTTCTCAACGAGAGACATGGCCTCCCTAGCAAGCGCACTTTGTAAACGATTTGCTACAAATCCCTGCACTTCTCGCTTTAATAACACTGGCTTTTTCTCAACATCCTGTAAAAATTGCATAACCTCATTTGCTTTTTCCTTGGATGTATAGGAGCTAGGAACTACCTCTACTAAAGGAGTTATATGAGCTGGTGAAAAGAAATGCGTGCCTATTAAACGTTCCTTGTGTACCATTTTTTCAGCAATATCACTAATCAAATAGCTTGATGTATTCGTACAAAATGTTACATTTTCCTCAAAAATTAAATCTAATTGTTCAAATAAATTTTGCTTCGCCTGAAGATGTTCAGTAATTGCCTCTATAACATATGTGAAGCCATCCATTTGTTTAAGCTGTGGTAAAAGCTCAATCCTAGCCAAGTCCAATTGCTCTTTTAGCTGTTGCAATCTATCCTTATTAGGTTCGTATAAGAAGACGCTTACATTATATTGTGCCAAATATTTAGCTATGGCAGAGCCCATAAAGCCACCGCCAATAATTAGTACCTTTTGCATACATCTAATTCCCTTCTGTGTCATGCCAAATAGCTTTAATACCAACTGCATATATACATAGAGCTTTTATCTCTTCAAATATGGCAGCATCTGCACCAAGCATTATAGCATTTGATTTATGAATGGAAATCCCCTTTTCATAAGCCTCACATACATTAATAGCATATAGCAGTAATTCTTTTAGCAATCTGGATACTACTCCATCACGTAGGGAAGTCGTTCGTAGATTACTATATTTCAATAATGTATCTGGTGCATAATCAATTAAGTATTGAATCCAAGTTGGTAAAACGTCAAACTCAGATTGATAGTAGTCTATACATTCTTGCTGTGAGGAAAATACTATAACTTCACCCTCCTGTTGTTTACGTAAAACCTTATCACCAGAAAGGTTTATAGCATAGGTAATTGCCTCTATGCCTGATAACCAAGTAGGAATTCCTCTCGAAATAATCGCTGAGGCAATAAGCTCTGCAATTTCAGTAACACTATTTCCAGCTTCAACTGCTTGCTCTACAAAATACAGCATTTGTTTTTCTTCACGTCTTGCAGCAAATAAGCCCACTATTAATAATGTTTTATTCTTTTTGGTTAAGGCCCCCTCTGTTAAAAGAGCCTGATACATCATGGACATTCATACTCCTCCTTATATAGAAAGCCTTTGCCATCTACAAAGGCTTTCTAGTTATTTTAAAATAGGTAGGACCAAGCTAAAGTGGCAACGATATAAATAATCCCCACATAGAACATAATCATAACAAGGAAGCCCATAATATCCTTTAGCTTTAAACGTGAAAGTGCTAATGCTGGTAAAATCCAAAACGGTTGTACCAAATCATTCCAAGCATTACCGAGCATAACGGACATGGATGTTTCTGCTAAAGATGTGCCAAGCTCTTTCGCTGCATCGATCATAAAAGGTCCTTGGACTGCCCAGTGCCCACCTGCTGAAGGTGCAAAGAAGTTAATAAAGAATGAACTAATCAGCCCCCAAAATGGCAGAGTTTGTTCATTTGATAGATCAACAAATACCTTAGCAATTGTATCTACTAAACCTGAGGCAGCCATAATTGCCATAATCCCTGCGTAAAACGGGAATTGTAGAATAATCCCTGAAATAGTTTTAATACCATCTGCTAAATGCTCAATATAACGTGCTGGTGTACCAAGTAAAATAATACCTATGAATAAAATGACGAAGTTTAAAATATTTAAGTTTAATGAATTACCTTGCGTGAAATAAATCACAATGTAAATTAGCCCTAACACACCAATTGTATATGCTAAAATACGGCTATTATTTAATTTGTTTGCTAATGTATTATCTTCTAACATATTTGATGTTGTTTTTGGCTTATCTGCATATAATGCTGGATCAATTTCAATCACATTCTCAGGATTTTTCGGATGCAGCATCGCATTAAATAACGGTAATGTAATCAAAAGAACAATTGTCGTTAAAATCATCGGTAGACTAAAAATTGTTTCCGATAATGTAATCAAGCCCATTGAGTCTTCTAGGAAATGACCTGGTGTTGAAATTAAAATCGGAATGGATGCTGATATACCCAAGCCGTAGAACGTAAATCCAGAATACGCTGCTGCAATAATAAGTGGATAGTGAACACCCTTTACCTGTAATGCTAATTTTTTAGCAATAATACCACCGATTACTAGACCAAAGCCCCAGTTCAAATAGCTACCAATCCCACCAACAAGCGTTGCAACGATAATAGCCATTTTAGGCGTATGCACCATACTAGCAATTCTGTTTAATAATCGATCTGTAACAGGTGCAGTTGCTAATACATAGCCCATTGCCAAAATAACAGCCATCTGTGTTGTAAAGGCTAATAAATCCCAAAAACCGCCACCCCAAGCAGTTGTTAAATCTATAAAGCTAATATCCTCAATTAACAGTGCCAAAACAAAGGTTAATAACGTAAGACCAATAGCAAATACAAATGGATCTGGTAAATACCTCTTCATGATTTCCGTGAAAAAATTTGTTAACTTTTCCAAACTAATTCCCCCTTGATTTGTTCTACTAGGTAATTTTCGTAAGATGCACTGCCACATGTAAAACATGATAAAATAGAATCATCATTTATACATTTTGGAGGTTATGTTCTTGCAAAAATTAACGAGTATTTTAGTGACTGCTTATGCCAAAGCACCCCAAGGCACGTCCATGTATGAAATGTACAAGCATGCTGGTATTGTCTTAGAGATTGATAAAGAAACACATAAAATCATTGATGCAGAGTTCACCTTTATCACTGGGCTTGCACAAGATTTCTTTAAACGGATGCTGGTTGGCTTTGATTTTACAACCAATATTGATGATTTAATTGCCCGTGTTGATGAGCACTATTATGCTCCATCCAGCGGTTCCGTTGCAGTTGCATTAAAGTCTGCACAAAAGCGATACCTAGAAAAAATCCAAAAAGATCATTAACCTACTAGCACCGAGTTCAAACACGCTCGGTGTTTATTTAATATTGGCAGTTTTCAACAATCGTTGTAATACCAAGCCCGCCTGCAATACATAATGTAACTAGCCCATAGCGTTTACCTGTACGCTGTAATTCGTGAATAAGCTTTGTCATTAAAATAGCACCTGTTGCTCCAATAGGATGACCCATGGCGATGGCACCACCATTTGGGTTGACACGATTACTATCTAAATTAAGCTCCTTCATTACGGCAAGTGACTGTGCAGCAAATGCCTCATTTAATTCAATGACATCAATATCTTCGATGGTTAAGTTTGCCTGCTTTAGTGCTTTTACTGTAGCGGGTACTGGGCCAATCCCCATAATAGACGGATCAACGCCCGCTGCTGCCTGTGCAAGAATTTTTACTTTTGGCGTATAGCCTAATGCTAATGCCTTTTCCTTTGACATCAGTAACAATGCCGAAGCGCCATCATTGCGACCACTGCTATTTCCTGCTGTCACTGTTCCCCCCTTACGGAAAACGGGCTTTAATGTACTTAGCTTTTCCTGATTTGTTAAAAACGGATGCTCATCTATTGCAAAAACCTCTACAGCTTTTCTCTTTTTTACTTCATACGGTACAATTTGTTGCGTAAAATAGCCTTCTTGTATAGCATGGGCTGTACGCTCTTGGCTTCTATGTGCAAAAGCATCTTGCTGCGCGCGAGAAATAGCGTATTTTTCGGCTAAATTTTCTGCTGTTTCCCCCATTGTTGAAATACCATAAACCTCAAATGGCTGAGAGCCTGGCTGACTCTCTGTATTAGGGTCTAATAAAGCTGCATTGCCTACACCATAGCCATAGCGTGCATTGCGCAAATAATAAGGTGCTGTACTCATTGATTCCGTTCCACCTGCAATCATAATATCGCTGTAGCCAAGAGCAATTTGTTGTGCTGCATTATTGATGGATTGTAAACCTGAGCCACATTGACGATGCACGGTATAAGCTGGCACTGTCATTGGTAGCCCAGCTCGTAGTAATGAAAGGCGTGCAACATTCGACTGGTCGGCACTTTGTTTGGCTTGTCCTAAAATCACTTCATCAATCAATACTGGATCCAACGCTGTTCGCTCGACAAGTGCACGAATTACTTGTTCCCCAAGAAAATCTGCCGTTTCATTTTTTAAAGAACCGCCTAATTTACCAATTGCTGTACGAACACCATCTACAATGACAACTTCTTTCATGCGTGTCCCTCCTGTTCCAATGCATTGACAAAATGTGCTTCTGTATTCGCCTCTACCTGTGCTAACGTAGCTTCTGGCATTAACTCAACTAAATGTAATTGTCCATTCACATAGTTAAAAACAGCTAGCTCTGTAATAATCGTATCAACGCTTCGTGTAGATGTTATAGGATAGGTACAATCCTTTAAAATTTTACTTTTTCCATTTTTCGCTGTATGGGTCATCGTCACAATGACCTTTTGAGCACCAATCAACAAATCCATTGCCCCGCCAACGCCGATAATATTTTTACCTGGAACTGCCCAATTAGCAATACGTGCCTGTTCATCTACTTGAAGTACACCCAAAATAGCAACATCTACATGACCACCACGAATCATACCAAATGATTGTGCGCTATCGAAAAACGATGAGCCTATTGCTTCCCCTACTGGTATCTTGCCTGCATTGACTACATTTGGATCAATATCCTCCTCATTGACCCCTATCACTCCGAGCATCCCGTTCTCTGTATGAAAATAAACATTATCATTGTCTACGTACTTCGCTACTAGTGTTGGAATACCGATTCCTAAATTAATCATTTGCCCATCCTGCACTTCCTTCGCAGCTCTTTTGGCAATAAGCTCCTGTATTGTACTAGCCATGTTCTACGACACCTTCCTTCGTTAAAACCTTTTTCGCAATGACAACACGATCAACAAATAGATGTGGTGTAATAATCGCATCACTTGCCAATTCACCCGCTGCAACAATTTCATCAACTTCAACAATGACCACTTTAGCTGCTGTTGCCATAAGAGGATTAAAATTACGAGCTGTTTTGTAATACACTAAATTTCCAAGCTGATCCGCCTTATGTGCACGGATAATAGCAACATCTGCTTTTAATGCCTTCTCAAAAACATATTCCTCACCATCAATGATTTTTGTTTCCTTGCCTTTTGCTAAATCTGTGCCTACAGAGGTTTTTGTATAATAGCCACCAATTCCTGCACCACCAGCTCGAATGGATTCAGCTAAAGTACCCTGAGGCAATAAATCAATGGCAATTTCCCCACGTTGGAATGCCTCACCAACATCTCGATTTCCAGTAAAGTAAGAACCTACTGCTTTTTTCACCTTTTTTTGCTCTAATAATTTTCCGAGTCCCTTGCCCTGCTCGCCTAAATTATTACTAATAATTGTTAAATTGTTGACGTCTAATTCTACTAGTGCATCAATCAATGTGAGCGGACCACCTACTAAGCCAAAGCCACCAACCATAATTGTCTGACCGCTCGCTACACAAGATAAAGCTTGCTCTGCTGAATCATAAACTTTCATTTGCTTCACTCCATTACTTTTGTATCAACGCATCACTAATTTCAAACCACGCTGGAATTCCCGCCGTTAGTAGACAAATATAGCCCAACTCTGCCAATTCAGCTTCTTCTACCCCTACTTCACGGGCTTGTTGTGCCCAATAGTCCGTTTCTGCATTTTTCAGTACTGTGGTGTAAATACCTGTCATTAAGATGTATTTCATTTGTGAGGATACACAATTACCGTCTAATAAATGCTGTTTTAAAGCGTTTTCATCCTTAGTCACTAAAAGAGCGCTTAATTTTTCAAAATAAGTCTTACTTTTATCGCCTTTCGCAAACGAACTATAGTAATGCACAATCTCTCTAGCAGACGCGTCATGTGAAATTTTTTCAGCATTCGTATTCGTAAGCTCTAATGCATAATCAAATGACTGCAATCCGATTTGTAATGCCTTTTCTCCTCCATAGTTGAATGCAACAAGTAAATATTCGATCAGCTCTTCCAGTGTTGCTCCACCGTCTATAGCACCTTTCGTGTGATACAGCATACTACGTGCATAATGTCTAGCTGCATTCATTCCAACTAGCAAAATATCCTTTTCCTTCACAGATAGTACACCTGGTGCCATCGCAGCCCCTCTAAGCGCAGTATAATGATCTAGCATTACTGGGTTATAATCATGCATTTTTTGCACCCATCCTGGTACAACATCATAAACCTGTTTAAAATATTCTAATCCTGTCACTATCTACAACTCCCTTATTGAAAAATTCAAATAAAAAAGGCCACACTCTTCCTAAAGCACAGCATTACCGTACTTTTAGAAAAAGTGTAGCCAACAGTCAAGCAGGGAAAATAGAAAAAGGTCTTTTTTCTATAACTGCTTAATAGGCAACTTATGTTGTTATTTAATTAATTACATAAAATTAAAAAAACTGCAACTATTTTTTATAAATTCTCTAAAAAACGCTGGATTGCTGGATTAACATCTTTTCTTTCTTCAAAAACTAATGTGTAGTGATTGCTATCAGAAGTCAATTTCCAAATATCCCTAGCATATTGCTGTGTCTCACGATATGATTCTGCTAAAAATAAAGCAGGCATAGCTCCAATACTACCTGTGGAGTGAATCAATAATACAGGACATGCCACGTTTGAAAAGACTTTTTCTGGCTTGTAGTCATAAAAGCTTTGGAAATCTTGACGGATTCTATCCTCATCACATTTGTTTTCCCAATGCCCATCCTTTTCTGCAATTTCATAACGCCCCACATGTTCTAAATGCTCTGTCCATGTAACGCCAAGGCGATTATAAATGGCTTTAATTTCCTCAATATAAGCCTCAGCTGTCTCATAATGCTTACTAATACGGCCAAGCGAAGGCTCTACAATTTGACGCTGATGCTCTGTACAAGTAGCGGCACCATCAAGCAATATGACACCTTTCACATCACTGCGCTTACTGGCAACATTTGCCATAATAAATGCTCCCATCGAATAACCCATTAAAATTGGCTGTTCAATGTTTAATGCATCTATCAGTGCTAGGATATCCTCCGTATGTAACGCTATTCCCGTATTTTCTGATGCAGCCGCACTATGACCTCTACCCTTTAAATCCACAGAAATAAAACGATACTCACCCTTTAATAACTCTGCATAATAATGCATTTGCAGATGATTTCCAGTTAAGCCATGTGCCGCTATAATTGTTCCTTTTTCACCTGGGTAATCTGCAAAATGCAATGGACTTCCATTTACATTAACTGTTTGGTAGTTCATTTCCAACACCCTCCTTAATATAAAATAATTTTTATACTATTATTTCAAAAAAGTCAAAATTATTTTTTAAAAGAAGTGTGGATTGTCAATAGTCTATTTTTTGATTAATGGGAATTTAGCGAAATATAAAAATTCCAGCAAAATTATTTCAATATATCATAAAATAAGTATTTACCGCTAAACCTCTAAGCTTTTTTATACTTGTTTATTTGATAAAGGTTGCGATAGATATACTATTCCACCTTCATCGTTATGGTTTCTTTAAAGTTATTTTTAAATTTCTAATTTGGTGGTAAAAATATACGTTGCTATTACTTTTTGTTACACTATTGGAAACAACAAAGGGGTAAAATAATGGATAGAAAATTATTTATTTTACATGAAATATATGGTGTTAATACTTTTATAAAAGATCAAGCTCTTATTTTTCAAGAGCCAAATACAGATATCGAATGTATAGCACTTTATCCAAATAATAAAGTTTTCTCCTATGCACAGGAAGAAGAGGCTTATGCCTATTTCATGAATGAGGTTGGCTTTGATGCACCTTTAGAAACATTAACAAAGCAGCTAATGATAGCCATTCAACAATATCAGGAGGTTATTGTCATTGGCTTTAGCATAGGTGCTACACTCGCTTGGCGACTTTCTATATTACCTTTACATCGTGTTATTTGTGTCTATGGTTCTCGAATCCGACAATATTTAGATGTAAAGCCAAGTTGCCCTACTCTCGTTTTATTACCAAGCCTTGAAAAAAGCTTTGATATTCATGCTATAAAACAGAAGCTTGATCATATACCTTTTGTACAAAGCATACAATTTGCTGGCGAACACGGATTTATCGATTATTATCAGCCTGCATTTCATCAGGAAAGTGCCCTAGCCGCACAGAGATGTATTAAAAATTTCTTATAAAACTTCTGGAGGCTACCATTTTGAATCCACAATCATTCTTAATCATAGACCCTTATATTGAAGTGGGAAATGTTATTTATCCTAGCTTTCAATTACCCATACAACAAGGAACAGTTATAGGTATATATACAGATGTGACAAAAATCCATACATTGATGCAGTGGTTTGAGAAGCAAACCACTACATATACATTGAGCCGTGAAAGTGCTTTATACGAACGCCTTACAGTTAACGAGTATGTACAGTTCTCCCTAAAGCTTTTCATGGCTTCTTATAGCAGGGATAATTTATTGAAAATCCTGTCTTTAATTGACCAAAAGAATGTGAGAATAAGTAAGTTATCAAATGGCGAAAAGCAGCGATTAAAGCTGCTTCAAGCATATCTCAGTGAGGCATCCATACAAATTATTGAAGAGCCCTTTCAAAACTTAGATGAATTTTCAAAACAACAAGTTCTTCAATTGCTTACTGCTCTTGATAGCCAACAGAAATTTATTATTTTACTGTCAAATAACTTGGAGGACTTAATGATGTCGTGTAGCGATATTTATCGACTAGATACAACAGGTTTACATGTATTGGATGTAAAGGAGGATAATAATGTGCAAACTCCTCCATCTCCTGAGCATACACCTATTCGCTTAGATAAAATCCCTACAAAGAAAAACGATAAAATTATTTTATTTAACCCACCTGAAATTGATTATATTGAAAGTGTTGAGGGAGTTGTTTTGGTGTATGTTGCGGGAGAGGCATATCCATGTACTTTATCTCTAAATGAATTAGAGCAAAAATTGACACCATTTGGCTTTTTTAGAAGCCATCGTTCTTATATTGTGAACCTACAAAAAGTTCGAGAAATTATTACTTGGACACGCAATAGCTATAGTCTAGCATTGAACAGTACTGAAAAGATGGTTGTACCATTGTCGAAAAATAAACTAGCAGATTTAAAAGAAATACTCGGAATTTAGTAGATTTCCCAGGAAATAAACGACTCCTGTCACCTTAACTATTGTTCCATTGAAGGTCAATTTTCTGCCTTTCACCTAAAATTTACTGTATAGCACCTCTTTATTGTTTATAGTGTAGACATCAACAATAACTAGGAGGCTTATAGATGAATACAGTAGTCAGTGTACAGCATTTGAAAAAAACATTTCAGAAAGAAGCAGCATTACAAGATGTTTCCTTCGCTATTCAAAAAGGAGAAATATTTGGCTTTCTTGGACCAAGTGGCTCTGGAAAAACAACTACTATTAAAATTTTAACTGCTCAAATAGTTAAAACATCTGGAAATATTTCACTTTTCGGACAACCTGCTGAAAATATGAAGCAACAGCAAAACCGTCAACGTGTTGGTATTTTATCGGATAATAGTGGTTTATATACACGCCTATCAATTGAAGAAAACTTGCAGCTTTATTGTGAACTATACCAACTACCAGCAACTGCAATTAAAGAGGCTTTAGACTTTGTCAACTTATATACGGAGCGTAAAAAGAAGGTTAGCCAGCTTTCAAAGGGCATGATTCAACGTGTTACCCTTGCTCGTGCTATTATGCATAAGCCTGAATTATTATTTTTAGATGAACCTACCTCTGCCCTTGATCCTGTGAATACACAGCATATTTATAATGGCTTGCGCAAATTAAATGATATGGGGACAACGATTTTCTTAACAACACATGATATGAGTGAGGCTGAAATACTTTGTGATCGTGTAGCCTTCCTGCATAATGGCAAAATCCAAGCGATTGGCACACCAAAGGATTTAAAACAAGAATTCGGAGACGACTCCATTACAGTAGAGCTCAAAAATGGTGGACAGCAGGTGATTCAAAATGGTGGGCAGGACGCAGAGAAGCTCTATCAATGGATGCAAGCGAATGAAGTTGCTCGTATCTATACAAATGAGCCAACATTAGGTGAGATTTTTATGCAAATAACAGGGAGTGATTTAGTATGAATATTTCAATGACACGCATTCAAGCAATCTTTAAAAAGGATTATAAGGAATTTTCACGTAATTATGCTGTATCCCTAATGGTGTTGCTGCCATTAATATTAGCTTTTATCTACAATAAAACTGGTGCTCATACAATGGACACTCTTTTTCTGCCAATAAATATGACCTTTGCAGTTGTAACAGCCTATGTACAATGCTGCTTAATTGCTGAGGAAAAGGAAAAAAATACACTGCGTAGTTTAATGCTTTCACCTGCTTCACTTGGTGATATATTAATTGGCAAAAGCTTATTTACATTTATCTTAACAATTATTGTTGTAGCCTTAACAGCCTTTCTTGTAGGCTACGAGCCCGCTAATCTACTACTTATTGCTCTTGCATTAGTGCTCTCAACAGTATTTTATATTGCATTAGGCACTATATGCGGCTTATTTGCTAAATCGACAATGGAGGCATCGATTATTGTCTTACCTGTTATTATTATTTTCTCACTAGGACCACTTGCCATGATGCTATCTTCGACTTATCCAATTTTAAAAATAGCAGAGTGGCTACCTAGCTCGCAATTACTCCTATTAGCGGAAGCATTAGAAGGTAAGTATTCTATATCGGATGTCATTATTCCTATGGTTACAATTATTATCTGGTCACTGTTTACTTGGTTTATGACAGCAATTATCTATAAAAAAAGAATGGTCGATTAATGACCATTCTTTTCCATTCGATAGTAATTTACGTTGTTAGCAGTTGTATAAGACATGTCTTTACCTTCGTCCATTTCTCCAATGTACTACTATACATCACCTTATGCCGTGTTGTGCCATCTTTGCGAATCAATATAATTGCGTAAAGTAGCACCTTGTAAAGCCATGGAAGGGTCTTGCTATTGAACAATAGCTTGCATTTTTGTATGAGAAGAACTATGAAAATAAGAAATGATTTATAAAAATTTACATAAAACAAACCTACTGATCTGTAAATATTATGGTTTATAGGTACAAATATTTTTAAGAGAGTATAAAATATTTTGTGTAAATGAATAAGACGACAAAAAAGGAAGACCTTTTCTTGGTAGAATTAAGTCACCACAACCAATCCTAGAAAAGAGGTCTTCCCTATGAATCAGTTTACAACAGAAATCGTCGAGGCTCTAGTAAAAAAACAAGATATTACTGAGGTTTTTCGTGCGCACTTAGAAGTAGCCGTGAATACGCTCCTGGCGACAGAGCTGACGATATTTTTAGATGACGAGAAATACGATCGAATGGGCTTTAACTCTGGCAATTCACGGAATGGCTCGTATTCCCGTACGCTACACACAGAATATGGTGATTTAAACATCCAGATTCCACGTGATCGCAATGGAGAGTTTAAGCAACAGACGATCGCACCATATAAACGCTCAAACGACACGCTAGAATCCACAGTCATTCATCTCTTCCAAAAAGGGATTACGATGTCAGAAATTGCAGGATTAATTGAAAAAATGTATGGCCATCATTACACACCACAGACGATTTCGAATATAACAAAAGTGGTGACAGAACAGGTAGAAGCCTTTCATAAACGTTCCTTAAACGCACGTTATGTCTGCGTTTATTTAGACGCAACGTATATTCCAGTGCGACGTGAAACAGTGTCCAAAGAAGCCGTTTATATCGCTGTTGGAATTCATGAGGACGGCTCAAAGGAAGTGCTGGCTTACACGATTGCGCCAACCGAATCTGCGTACAACTAGCAGGAACTTCTCGCTGAACTCAAAGAACGTGGGATCGAAGAAGTGCTTCTGTTTATTTCTGATGGCTTAAAAGGGATAGTAGACGCCATTTCTACGGTCTTTCCAAAAGCACAGTACCAAACATGTCTCGTTCACGTAACACGCAATCTATCACATAAAGTTCGCGTAGAAGATCGCTCAGAAGTGTGCGAGGATTTCAAGACAATCTATCAAGCTGATACCAAAGAAGCTGGCCAAGATGCGTTGGATTCCTTCTGTTCAAAGTGGCAAAAAGCGTATCCAAAAGTGATGAAAACACTAAAGGAGAACGATCATTTACTAACGTTTTATAGCTTTCCCAAAGCCATTTGGCGTAGCATTTACTCAACGAATTTAATTGAGTCATTCAACAAGCCAATCAAGAAATACACAAAACGTAAGGAACAATTCCCAAATGAAGAAGCGTTGGAACGATTCCTTGTTTCACAGTTCGAAGACGACAACCAACGCTTCGCCACACGTGGTCACATTGGATTTAATCAAGCCCGTGCTGAGTTACTAGCGATGTTTGAATCGCAAGAATCAGCAAGGGAATGAACAGCGCGAAATATTGTTTTTTAGAAGGGGTTAACCCTTCCTAAAAAACAAAATCAATTCTTCGAACAAATGTAATTAAAATAAAAATGTGATGATCTACTCGAAAAGGTGGGATTGTCATTTACACAAAATTATTGACACTCCCATTTTTAAAAAAGTATTGAATATTATACAAATATTAGGTATATTTAATTGTGTAAATGAAATATATTACATTTACGAAAAATCTATAACCTCCCAGACCTCACATAAATATAACACTAAGTAAGACATCTCCTTTTTAAATTAAAATCACTAAAGAAAGGAAGAAATCAATGAAAAAATTATTTACCTCTATCTTATCAGTAGTCTTATTATTTAGTATGGTGGGAAGTGTTTTCGCAGAAAGCAAGAAAGTTAATTATGAATACTCAAGTGCATTGGTAACAGCTGCCCAATTAGATGAAATATTCGTTGGAGCCGTTGGAGTGGATGGAGAATTTCTTGTTTTAGATCAGCAAAAAGCCATTAATAATGGTATTTCATCCGATAAAATAAAAGAAGCAGAAGAAAAAATTAAAGAGTATAATAAAATAACCAAAGACGTTCTAGTAATTTCACCCTTATTAACATTCGTTGGAAATCAAATTCAATTTGATGAAATAGCAGCAGAAAAAAAGGGTGTTTCAAAGGAACTCATAAATGCCACAAAAATCGATGTAGAAAAGATTAATAAAGCAGCAGCAGAGGGTATCGTTAATCTTGCCGCTTGTGGAGGAACAAATAAGTATGAAGATCGTTGGTATGGTTTTGATACATACTTCGATAGTTGTGTATCTAATCAAATTATTGGTTATTTGACAATTGGAGCAGGGATTACGACAATTGCTTCTCTAGTAACTGCGGCTATATCCCCTCCTGCGGGCATGGCTCTCGGAATTGCTGCTGGGTTACTTGGTATAGGAGTGGGTGCGTTAACAGTTGCTAATGCATATGGATGTGGTGTTTTAATAAGATGGAGTTTTGATAAGCCATTTTGGACAAGTTCACAATGTTAATGAGTTAGTAAGTAAAGGAGCGAAAAACATAGATGTCTGCGTTTCTACTAGCAAAAATACTTGCCGGTCTTGCGTTTGTGTTGGGGCTAATCATGGTTTTCTTCTTTAAAACAAAGAAGAAGGAAGATAAAAAGTATCAAATTTATACACTTCTTCTTATCCTGTTTACTAACATTTGCATTTGGGTTGTGGCAGCAGCTAATTCTTAACGAAAAAAGAAAGGTGGATCTAATATGGTACCTGTGGATAGGACACTTGAAAAAGAGTGTGCGATTCACAGGTATTTTTTATATACTAGACTTTCAAGAGAAAAAGGACAGAAAAGAGACAGCTATGAGTAAACAATTATTTTCACTCGAACAGATCAAACAATTACAAAAGAACCCACATGTATGGAAGGTAAGTGAACGTACGATTACCTATTCCGATGCATTTAAAAGTCAATGTATTGATGAATATTTAGCAGGCAAAACACCTCGACAGATTTTTGAGGAATACGGCTTTGAGATTAAGGTGTTAGGTATGAAACGCGTTGAACAAGCCTCTTCTCGTTGGCGAAAAGCGTATGAAAAGAATGGCTTGATTGGACTAACAGATACCCGAAAAACGAGTTCCGGTAGACCATTAAAGCGTGAGTTAATGATGACAGAAATTTTAGAAAGACAAGCCGCACGTATTGAGCTATTAGAAGGCCAAGTGGAGATGCTAAAAAAGCTCGAAGCGACAGAAAGGAGGCTGTTAAACCACTGTCAAAAACTCAGCACTCATAAGATATTTCAGCTAATTTCCGATACACTCAATCTGTTTCCATTTGAACGAATGGTAACTTATTTTGCACGCTCTTAAACGTCTCACGCTTGGGCTATTACAATTATTTAAAGACAAGTGAGGCGCGTGCAGCGAAAGAGCAGAATGATTTAGCCGCACGTGATTTCATCTTAAAAGCCTTTCATCGCCGTGGCTATAAGAAGGGCTCCCGTTCCATTAAAATGACGTTGGCGCACGACTTTGGCATCGTGATGAATCGCAAGAAGATCCAACGTATTATGCGAAAGTATGGAATTGTCTGCCCGCACCGCAAAGCGAATCCATATAAACAAATCGCGAAAGCAACGAAAGAACATCGTGTCGTGCCCAATAAACTACAGCGCCAATTTAAGCAAGGTATACCAGGAAAAATCCTATTAACGGACATTAGCTATCTTCCTTACAACGGAACAATGGCTTATTTGTCGACAATCAAAGATGGCTCTACGAATGAAATTTTAGCGTATCATGTGTCAGACCGTATTACGTCAGACATTGCGACAAAAACCGTTGAAAAGCTGTTCCGTAATAGGCGTGTAAAACTACATCCAGAAGCCTTCATTCATTCAGATCAAGGCGTTCATTATACGAGCCCTAAATTTCAAAAGCTTTTAAACCACTATAAACTTGGTCAATCGATGTCACGTCGAGGGAACTGTTGGGACAATGCACCACAGGAATCCTTCTTCGGACATTTCAAAGACGAGGTTGATTTCAGCATGGTCAAAACATTGGACGAACTACGCGCAAAAATTGATCACTACATGGTCTATTACAACAACTATCGTTATCAATGGCATCTAAAAAAGATGGCTCCTGTCCAATACAGAAACCACCTTTTAGCAGCTTAAACTCTTTTTTTAGTTTGTCCTTGACTTGGGTACCACTTTAAAGATTGATCGATTAATGATCATTCTTTTTCTAGTTGCGCCTCAAGTTGCTCAATCTCCTCTAGTGTATCTGCATACCAAATACCAACAAATCTACTGGCAACAGGCTCCTCAAAATAATCACCATCATAGAAGGATAATGGCAATAGCACCCCTTGCTCAATAAATGCTGTGATGGTTTGATAGAAATCAGCATTTTTCTGAGGAGTTGGTGCTGCATAAGAGGCAAACTTATTAATAGGCTTACCTAAAGCATCATGGAACATCAGCATAGAAGTAGAGCCATTCTGACGGAAATTTAAGTCGATTGCCTGAACATCGCCAGCCTCTGTAACAATTAAATCAAATCCTGCTACACCTACAAAGCCCTCTGCAACGCCACGTTCCATAATATGACGCCCCGCTTGAATGACCTTTTCAGGCACTTTTTCGACCATAATATTACCTTCATAAATACCATTATCATCGGTAATTTGCTGTGAAGCGCCTAAATATTGAATGCCCAGTTCCTCACAATAAATAAATTGACAGCTATAATTATCCTTTGTCTGTAATAGTTCCTCAATAATGATGCTTTCTGTCTCTGTCATGCGAAATTGACGTAAGCCTTCGGTCAGCTCCTCTTTATTATGACAAATAATCACCCCGTACCCTCCTGAGGTTGGAGAATCGTCGCCTGGCTTCAAAACAACAGGTGGCTGCCAGTTTTTAATAGCATCTGAAAGTTTATACGTTTCCACATTTAAACGACTCGGGACAAATTTGCTATCAATTAAATGATCAATATATGCCTTTGTATTTAATTCATTAAATTTCTCAGCATCCATCCAATAGCATTGACGATCCATATGCTCAAAATCATGTATATATTGACAAACAATGGTCTTGCCCTCTGCACACCATGCTTGAAGCTGTGCTAGATATTCCTCCTCCGTCTCGTAGCTATAAGGCTGCTCAATCCATGGTAATCCTGCTAATTGATGAAGTTGCTGGGCTTTTTCTGTTTGTGTGGCTTGATGCACTAATACAGGAATATCCGCAATCGCTACTTCTCTCGCAGTTAAAGCATCTAGCTTATGGGGATTATCCAGCATCCATGGATTATCACTATAAGGTGTTCTTGGTGTATAGACAGCATTATCGCCGTAAATTTGTCTTAGTGTAAATTTTGGTTTCAAATAGATTACCTTCTTTCAAGTTTTAGGTACTCTACCCTTCCCCCTATTTCTTTACACTTTTTAAAAGAAAAAACAGACTTAATAGGTGATTAAATTCCTTTAAAAACCAATTAAACTGCGGATTGAACTAATAATTTTTGTAAATGCTTTTTCACCCGTGGCCATTTTTCTAGCGTAATACTATATATCACCGTATGCCGAGTCGTGCCATCTTTACGAATCATATGATTGCGTAAAACCCCCTCTTTTATCGCACCAATACGTTCAATTGCGTTTTGCGAGCGCCTATTATTATGATCTGTTTTGATTTGCACACGCCGTAGATAAAGCTGTTCAAAACAATATTGCAATAATAAATATTTACAATTTGTATTTATCGCTGTACGCCAATAGGCAGATGTTAGCCAGGTATAGCCGATTTCAAGACGCTGATGCTGCTCATCAATATTCATAAATCGAGTAGAGCCCACAATCTTGCCTGATTGTTTATCCACAATTACAAAGGGAAATTCTGTTTGTTGTTGTTTTGCCATTAATGCCTTTTCCACAAAGTTATCCACATCTTTCCTTTTTTCAATGGTCATGGACATATAAGACCAAATTTCTGGATAACTCCCTGCCGTTAATAAGCCTGCGCTATCATTTAGTTCCAAAGGCTTTAATTTGACAATATCATTTTCTAGGGTAATAAATTCCATGATGCCTCACTCCTTTTTTGTCTATTAAACGATAAAATTGATATGATGAATATAACCAATTTCTAAAAAATAAACCATATCAGAGGAGGTTTCCATTATGGAGCTAGCCATTTTATTTACTGGAAAGTCACCGAAATATATAGAAATTTATCAATCCATCAAGCAGGCTATTTTAACAAAAAAACTGCTTGCTCATGAACAATTGCCTTCTAAACGGACACTTGCTCAAACGCTGAATGTAAGTGTACATACTATTAAGGAAGCCTATGAGCAATTGCTTGCAGAAGGCTATATTTACAGCAAGGAACGCGCTGGCTATTTTATCGCTCCCTTTGAGGTTGACTGGTTACAGCACAAACAGCAGCTTCCCTCTACACCCATGCCGTCCACACCAAACGATATTCAATTTGATTTTAATAATGGGCATGTGGATAACAAGGCTTTTCCTTATACTGTTTGGTATAAGTTAATAAAAAAGCATTTTACTGTGGATAATTTAACAATTAGCCCTTGGCAAGGAGAGGATGCCTTGAGAACTGAAATTGCCCGATATGTAGAACGTTCACGTGGTGTTACTTGTGATGCTTCACAAGTTTTTGTTTCTAGTGGCACACAAAGTCAGCTTCAGTTCCTTTGTCACTTCTTTGGCTCAAAAACATGTGTAGGATTAGAGGAACCAGGCTTTAAACGAGTACGTGCGGTTTTACAGCAATGTGGTCTAGCCACTCAGGCGATTCCTGTGGACCATGCAGGCATCACGATTCCGTCAAAAGATATTCACCTATTATACACAACACCAGCCCATCAATTTCCTTTAGGTATGATTATGACCATGGAAAGACGAGCAGCATTATTACACTGGGCAAGCTTAAACCAAGCCTATATTATTGAGGATGACTATGATGCTGAATTTCGTTATAAGGGGCTTCCCATCCCCTCTTTAGCAAAATTGGATCAGCTTCAGCATGTGATTTATTTTGGGACATTTTCAAAAACATTGCTGCCTTCTCTACGAATTAGTTATATGGTTCTACCAACATCACTCGTAGCATCATTTACAGCCTTTTACCTTGAGCAAAAATCAGTGGTTTCAAAGGTAGATCAGCTTGTCTTAGCCGATTTTATGGCACAAGGACTATTTGATAAGCATTTAGCCAAAATGCGAACCATTTATCGTAAAAAACAGCAAGCATTACTAACAGCGATTTCAGTCCATTTTTCAGCAGAGTTCCAAGTAATTGGGGAAAAATCAGGGCTACATATTGTGATAAAGCTTCCTAACAGATTGTCAGAAGCAAGAGCTATCCAGCTTGCCGAAGAAATTGGGATTCATGTCTACCCATGTGCTACCTCTTATCAGCACAAAACGAGTGAAGCAATGGTGATTATCGGCTATGGTGGACTAACGCTTCAGCAAATCAATGATGGCATTGCTCGCCTTGCTGCTGTTTGGCAATAGCTTCTGTTATATCAAAATTTAAAGGAGGAATTGAAGTGAGGAAAGAAAATGAACTAATTACACTTTTCGAAACTATTATTATAGATGATGATCGAATTAGACTAGCTGTTCTTGAAGGTTCGAGAACTAATACAAATATTCCAAAAGATAACTTTCAAGATTACGATATTTCATTCTTTGTCACAGATATAGAGTCATATAAGAAAAGTGACCATTGGCTAAATGTATTTGGGGGCATAGTATTTATGCAAAAACCAGAAGCTATGGAGCTATACCCAGCAGAGTTAGGGAATTGGTTCAGCTATATTATGTATTTTAGCGATGGTATAAAGATAGATCTGACCTTGATTCCTTTAAACGAAGTAGACCAATATATAGCTGATTCAGATGGCTTAGTAGAAGTATTGATTGATAAAGATAAACGAATAAAGGAAAAAATTATTCCAAATGATACAAAATATTGGATTAAAAGGCCATCCGAGCGAGAGTTCGATGATTGCTGCAATGAGTTTTGGAATGTATCAGCTTATGTAGCAAAAGGCTTACTTAGAAAAGAGCTACTTTATGCATTGGATCATTTCAACCAAATTCTTCGACCTGAGCTTTTACGTATGATGTCATGGGATATTGGTATAAGAGAAGGCTGTCATTTCAGCGTAGGTAAGAACTATAAATTTATTGGTAAATATCTTCCTGAAAAAGAATTAGAGAGACTGGTTCAAACCTTTTCCCTGGCTGGTTATAAAGTGACTTGGAATTCCTTTAACTTATGTTGTGAAATGTTTAGATTTTATTCTAAAAAAGTCGCCTCTTTATTAAATTATACTTACCCTGATTATGATGAAAAAATGACGAATATCATCCAAAATATTTACATTAATTTAAGTGAAAATTAATGAATATTAGGAAACCCAAATAATCCTTGAATTTCTGCATGTCATTGAATTATCTGCTCTTGCAATATGAAGTTGTTCGCTTTCATCACCAATGAAACTTTCCTGCTATTTTTTCGTATGTACAGTTAAATGAACAAGTAAGGGGATTTGATAACCATGGAGAATCGTGAGCTATTACAACAGCATTTACAGGAAATCAACGCATGGGAAAACGATCAAAAGGGTTTATGGTTTTGGGAGAAGCTAGGAAGGATACCGTTTAAAATATTAGATAAAATGACACCTGCCTTTATTCAAAATAAGATTGCTTTATTAGTCGATGAATTAGGTAGTTATATTCAGTCAGGTGGAAAATATTTAATTAGTGAACAAGCCATGCTACAAAGGATTCGCAAGCATTCCTCAACAGAGCATCTTTTAACCATTTCTGATGTTGGACAAATACCATTAGAGGATATGATCGCGCTTAGTGAGCAATTACAAAGTGAACGTGTGAAATTTGCGACAGTTCAAGGAGCCTCCACTGGCTTTGGTGGCATTTTTACGTTAGCGATTGATATTCCTGTGATTTTAGGAACAGCATTAAAAACATTGCAAGAAATTGCGATGATCCATGGCTATGACCCTAATGATAAAATGGAGCGAATTTTTATTGTAAAATGTCTACAGTTTACCTCTGCTGATATTGTTGGAAAAGAGGCAATTTTACAAGAGCTATCGACTATGAATAGCTCAAACAAGACTTCTGAAAATATGATTTCTCAGCTTCAAGGCTGGCAGGAGGTATTTTACACTTATAGAGATCAGTTAGGCTGGAAAAAGCTGTTTCAAATGATTCCGATCGCTGGTATGGTTTTTGGTGCTTATGCCAATAAAGGTATGATTCAGGATGTTGCAGAAACAGGTATTATGCTTTACCGTAAAAGACGTATTGTGGAAAAGTTAAATGAATTAGATCGTTAATGAATGTGCAAAAGATGACACTCCTTAGTGGAGTATCATCTTTCCTGCACTTTTTATATTTTAATTAGTATTTTACCTTGATGCTGACGACTTTCCATCAATTCATGAGCCTGTTGCATTTCCTCTAAGGAGAAAATTTTAGAAATCGGCACCTGGAAGCTTTCCTCTTTTACAATAGCAAAAATAGCCTGTGCCACCTGCTGTAGCATCGCTGGGCTTTTAGCTCTTGTTGTACCTAAGCTAAAGCCTTTAATATTGCGACAACTACTGTGTAAATCCGATGTGTTGATCGATCCTGCCCTGCCTCCGCTATTGCCAAATTGGACAAGTGTGCCGTATGATGCTAAGCAATGTAAGCTTTCCTCTGTAATTGCCCCTGCAATCGAATCAAAAATGATATCAACACCATGACCATTTGTATAATTATTAATAGATGTACTAAAGTCATCATATGTAAAAACTTGATGCGCACCAAGCTGATAAGCAATGGCTGCTTTTTCTAACTGACTTACTGTACCTAGGATCTGCTTTGCCCCAAGCCTTTTTGCCATTTGAATTAGCATTGTCCCGACTCCCCCAGAAGCAGCATGAATTAATACAGTATCCTGTTCAGTAATAGCTGCTACTTGATGTGTTAGCATATATGATAAAAATAACACAGTTGGTACAGCGGCTACCTTTTCCCTGGGAACATCTTGTGGAATTTTAAATACTAACTGCTCCTTTGCTACAACATATTCTGCATAAGCTCCATTTTTCGGAAATGCGATTACTTGGTCACCCTTTTGAAACTCACTGTTATTACCAAAAAACTCCTCCACAGTACCTGCGATATCTAAACCGAGAATCATTGGAAAATTTGCCTTGGCTTTATTACCTGTACGGTTTTTAATATCGGCAAAATTTACGCTTGTATAGGTTGTACGGATTAATACCTCGCCTTTTGCAATTGTAGGCTTCGGGCATTCACAATATGTTAAAACATTCGCTGATCCAAATTCATTGATTATGATAGCTTTCATAGAGTTCGCCTCCTTGTTATAGTAAAATTATATACAAATGATCCTATAAACGGAGGAATTTTATGAAAAATAAACCAAGGTAACTTTCCTATAACGGTGTATCCTATGATTTTTTTGACAAGAATAGCGATAACATCTGCTTTATGTTCTCTGGTACAGGCTATAGCTATAATAAGCCTATCCTTTATTATACAAAGTCATTAATGCTTGAGCTTGGTAATTGGTATAGGGTCTTTTCTAACAGCTTTAGGCTATGTTGTCTTTACCACATCCTTTCTGTTCACTATCGCAGCTTTAGGTTGCTTTACTGTAGGATTTGCCACTGCCTTTGCAAATACGGGCTTTTATACATTATATCAAAATAATATTCCAGTCCACAAGATGGGACGTATTGGTAGTATTTATGGTTTTTTTGGAGCACTTTTCGGTATTATTTTAACAGCCATACTTGGCATTGCTGCTGAATGGCTAACAATCCAGCTTGTTGTCATTAGTGCCTCTTGTCTAATGTTGTTGGTAGCTGTTATTTTATTATTATTAAATATACAGCCTGCAAAGAGGCACTTTTATTAACATCTCCAGCCAGATTGTGTCCATTCCCATCTGGCGCTATTACTGCTCAATTGGAAAATGTTTTACTTGCTCTACGGCTTCTAATAATTTTTCCGTCACGATTTCAGATTCATCAATATGGCTTGTTAGAACACGATTTGTTTCATCGAATAAAGCTGTTGTTGTCTTAAATTTATGCATGACATCTTCATTCGATAATTTTTGATCCTTAATATAGCCTAACAGCTCATTAATGCCTGTTTGAACATTTGTCATAATGTGCAATAAATCATCAATTTGCGTGGAGGTTTTAGCACTTTTATCAATTCCCTCAGCTACTAGCTTCATATTATTGTTATTATCCTCATAAGCTAGCCCAATTTGTTCCTCAATTTTCTTTGTTAAATTAGCAATATCCTCTGTGCTGGTTTTCGTATTTTCAGCTAATTTACGAACTTCCTCCGCAACAACGGAAAAGCCTTTGCCATGCTCCCCTGCTCTTGCTGCCTCAATCGATGCATTTAGAGCTAATAAATTGGTTTGATTTGAGATTTCTCCAATTACATTTACAATTTCTGCAATTTGTTTTGAACGGTCACTTAAATTGCTCATGCTTAAAGATGTTTTTTGTGATTGCTCTCCCAATGCATCAATGAGTAATTCAACCTCATGGACAGCCTGTTTACTCTCCACCGATAATGTCATCATTTGATCAGATGAGATAATCAATGAATTCCCCTTATCCAGTGCATGTTCCGAAATTTTATTGGACTGAATCGTGCTATCTTCTACTTTATTAAATTCTCCTACAATCTCACCAACCATCTTACCTAAAATAACATGCTGATTATTCACTTTATTATGCTGTTCAATGGTTTCGATGATCTCTTTATGTAACTCATTTAAAAATATTTGAAATTCATGATCTTTTTTATCAAGCTTCGCATTTAATTCATCAATTTTTGTTTTAAATTGTTCAACATCCTCTTTTTTAGATTGAAACATTGTGAACATCGGCCCATCACCTCAAGTAAAATTTTCCTGTCTCATTAATTTTACTTATTTTACAGGTATTAATCAATGATGCCCCATTATCTAAAAAATCCCCTTCAGCTCAAAATAGCGCTGAAGGGGATTTATCATTTTAATAGGCTAAACCAAATAAAGCTTTAATATGTGTTAAATAACGAATATTAGAAGCTTCTTTCATTAATGTAGCAGGAAGTCCTTTTAGCTCTGTGTTGCTAGCACCAATCGTTGCTACAGCATCTTTACGACCTAAGCTTGCAAGTGTACCAGAGTTGACTGCTGAGAATGATTTCATCTCTTGGTTTTTGTATTGTGCGAATACATTGTAACCAGCACATTCCCCCATTTGCCATGCAACTTGTGCAGTTGGTGCGTATAATGGACGCCCTCCATCAGCTGGTAGTGCTACCGATGCGTCACCAATAACAAATACATCTTCGTGTGATGTAGATTGTAAGAATTCATTGATTGTTGCTTTTCCACGATCTGCTGCTAAGCCTGATTCGCCTACGATTGGCAGTGGTGCTACTCCACCTGTCCAAACAAGTGTATTTGCCACAATTGGTTCACGGTCTTTTAGAGAAATAACATTCCCCTCAACACCTGTAACAGGCGTACCTGTAATAAATTCTACACCACGTTTTGCTAAGCTTTCAGTCGCACGTTGAATAAGTGTATCTGGTAGTACAGGTAAGATTTTTGGACCAGCCTCAACAAGCTTAATGTTAAGATCTGCAAAGTTAACACCGTGTTTCGCAGCGATTTTCGGGAAGTTGTCCACGATTTCGCCAACAAGCTCAACACCTGTTAAGCCGCCACCACCGATAACGATTGTTGCATCTGCTTCATCTTTAGACTGTGCATAGGCTTTAATACGGTCTTCGATATGCTTGTTAATTTTATTGGCATCATTAACTGATTTAAGAACCATCGAGTTTTCTTCTAATCCAGGGATGCCGAAGAATCCAGTTTGGCTACCTAAAGATACTACAAGTGTATCATAAGTTAATGTATAGCCATTATCTAAATCTACCTTTTTCGTATCTACATTGAATTTTGTTACTTTTGCAATATGTAGATCGATATCTAAACCTTTAAAGATTTTTTTAAGTGGTAAAGCGACAGCACCTTCTGCAATTGTACCACCAGCTAAACGGTGAAGCTCAGTAATAATTTGATGTGTTGGAAATTGATTAACTACAGTAATTTTAGCTTCATCAGCTGTTAGGTATTTGCGTGCTGTTAGTGCAGTTAACACACCAGCATAACCAGCACCTAAGATGACGATTTCTTTTGACATGATTAATTGATCCTCCGTCCTTACGAATTGAATTTACCTTGAGTCTTATTTAGCTTTACGTTCTGCGTTTACTTGTAAGAAAGCATTGACAAAACGGAAAATATTTTGAACTTGTGGGTCCTTTAACATTTTCATAAGACCGAATAAACCAATTACTTCCTGGCTCTCAGATGCACGGTCTTTCGCTTCAATTGCAGTAGCTGCAAGGTTTTTCGCAGAGCCTACTACAGGTCCAGCGATTTCTGTTACTGCTCCAACAGTATCATTTTTAAGCACTTCATCGGTTGCAACAGCTTGAGCAAACTCATATGATTTTGTTACTAATGTCATCATTTCAGTTAGCTTCGGTAATTGCTCAACTAAAGTTGTGAGTGATTCTTGAACTTCAGGCTTTAATAATTGGTCTAGCACATCTAATTGCTCTTTACTCACAGTTACTTGCTCAGTCTGTGCTTGGTTATTCGTTTCTGACATTTTGAACTCTCCTTTGCCATCACTAGTACTATTTTTTATTGCTTACATGTAAAAAAGACCATTAAGGTCAAACTTAACAGTCGTTACAGCGTATATCCTACACATTCACCAGTCACAAGGGCTGGACAGCAATCGTATGACTTGTTATTAGCGTGTTTAACTTTATCGTGCAAAAAGCTCATCATAATACCATCCTTAAGCTTGTCTTGGTGACATTACAACCTTCATTATAAGACTGTTCCACCATTATTTCAATGAGAGAATACACATATTCGACACTATTTTCAAAATCCATTGTTTTTATCAACAATTTGCTATTTTACAATAATAGGTTTTCCAACGCAGTATGGTCTATAATTTTAATATTTTTTCCTGCCATCTCAATATACCCCTTTTTTTTGAAATGTGGGTAAACGACGGCTTAATGTTTCTCTTATAGTATTTAATAAGGAAGCTAAATCTTTTTTGCTCAGTGTCAATAAAAATGTATCACTTTTGGCAATGGCTGAAGATTTTAGAATAAATGCAGCAAGCCTTTCGCTCACCTCTTTGGAAATTGCTTCACTCAAATGATTTTCAGTCTCCTCTAATCGTGCTGAAAGTTGTGCAAGCATATGAAACAAGGTAATAGGTGTACCTGCTAATATTTTCATAAGCTCCTCACCATCAAGCGAGCAAATTTCCATTTTTTCGAGAGCCTCTACTGTTGACTAGTATGATTCATTATTAAACAGGCAATGTTTTGTTCCATCTGATGATTTTTATTTGGGGAGAAACGATATTCTTCCAATGAGTCATATGGGATTAGCACTATAAATGACAATAGTTATCCACAAATGCGATTTATATTAAATTGAAAGGAGCTACCTCAAATAATGAGATAACTTCTTTCATAAATGATTAATGATTATTTTGTACAGATAGCCAAAAGAAATTTGTTACTTCCTTAGCTGTTTTATCTACAGCTCCTAATAAAGGCTTGCCGTCACCATCTTTCAAATATCCTACTGTCATCAGTGCCATAAAGTTATGGGCAAAAAATTTAGCATTACCTTTTCGAATCGTGCCATTCTCCATCTCCACTTGCATAGTCCGCTCGATTGTTTGATACATATCATTTTCGGATGCTTGGACTTGCCTCAACTGTGATTCCGATAAATTGATGGTAGCCTCTTTCATAAAATTTTTCATATCAATATCAATAGTTGCTGATAAATGAACTTCAACGAGCTGCTGTAATCGTTCTTTAAATGGCTTGGGTTGTTCTAAAATCTGTAGGATCGATAGCTTTATTCGATCCATCATCGCTATTAATGCAGATGTATATAATTCCCCTTTAGTTGGGTAGTAGTAATAGATCGTCGCCTTTGTTACGTTACAAGCCTTTGCTACATCATCCATTGAAATATTTTTGTAGCCTTCTTTAATAAAAAGTCTTGTGGCCGTTTCAAGGACAATATCTTTTGTAGGTTTCGCATTTTCATCATGGCGAGGTCTCCCGAGAACACGCGGTGATTGTTTCAACAAGTTCGCCTCCTTAATTAATCTTTTTTTTACGCATATTATAACATATAATATTTATGGATTGATTAATTAACCATCTAGTATATATAATTAAATTACTTACATGAAATGGGGGTCTTTTGATGAAAAAACATCCACTTGAGCAATGGGGCTCAATGGTTGCAAGTAAAAAGGGACGATTATTAGCACTAGCTTTTTGGGTGTTATTAGTAGTTGTATTCTCATTTGCTTGGCCACAAATCAATAGTATAGAAAGTGAGTCAGGCAAAAACTTACCTGACACGGAAATGTCTGAGCAAGCTACGTCCATCATTGCAGAGCAATTTCCTAATGATGCTGGCACACCTCTATTGCTGGTGTGGCATCGCGAAAATGGCTTAACACCTGATGATTTTTCGGCTATACAAGGTGTATACAACGAGCTGCAAGCAAAGCCCTTAGCCCATCAAACAATGGTTCCACCATTTGATCAAATGCCGCCTCAGGCTTTAATGGCTTCCGCTTCCGAAAATGGTACAACAATTGTGACACCTGTGTTTTTTGAAAAAGGTGTCGCAACAGATATGCTACAGGATAGTTTAGATAAGCTGACAAAAATTATAGAAGGCTATCAAGTCCAATTAGATGATAAATTATCAAGCGATGCACTCCATGTGCGCTTTTCTGGACCTGTGGGAATTGCCACTGATGCTGTCAGTTTATTTTCACAAGCAGATGTGAAGCTATTGATCGCAACTGTATTACTCGTTTTAGTACTACTTATTATTATTTATCGTTCTCCATTGCTAGCGATTATTCCTTTAATTGTTGTAGGGCTTGCCTATGGTGTGATTAGCCCAACACTTGGTTTTTTTG
Organism: Lysinibacillus macroides; assembly: GCF_001281525.1. GTDB lineage: Bacteria > Bacillota > Bacilli > Bacillales_A > Planococcaceae > Lysinibacillus > Lysinibacillus macroides. Next base: position 356,720 of record NZ_LGCI01000002.1, read on the forward strand.
CTGAACAGGGATGGATAGATAAGGATTCACAGGCAGTTTCCATTATGACCGTTTTGCTTTTTGGTGCAGGTACTGACTATTGTTTATTTTTAATTTCAAAATATAGAGAAATACTCTTTGATGTTGAGGATAAGACGGTCGCAATGAAGCTAGCTGTCAAAGAATCGGGTGGTGCTATTTTAATGAGTGCCCTAACCGTGGTCATAGGTTTAGCAACCCTTAGTCTTGCCCAGTATGGCGCTTTTCAACGCTTTGCCGTGCCATTTAGCTTTGGCGTACTAGTCATGGGGATTGCAGCACTTGTCGTCCTACCTGCAATTCTTGTCCTTATTGGTCGAGTAGCGTTCTTCCCCTTCACTCCACGCACGGAGGAAATGGCAACTAAAAAGGGCAAGAAACAGCATAAGCCTTCACATAAGGTCAGTCATAAAATTGGTCATTTTGTTACCCATAAACCTTGGGTCGTTATTGCTATAACTGTAATCATACTTGGAGGATTGGCGGCATTTGTTCCACGTATTCAATATACATTTGATTTGCTTTCATCCTTCCCAAAAGATATGCCGTCTCGAGAAGGGTTTACTTTAATAGAAGAAAATTTTTCTCCTGGAGAGCTAGCACCTGTTCAATTAGTCATTGATACAGAAGGTACTGAAATGAACTTACAACAACAACTTGAAGCTATTTCTTACATTGATAGTGTGGCAGATGTACAAATAGGCGAAAAAAATAAGAATATACACTTGTATGAACTCACCTTCAATGCCAACCCTTATGCACAGGAGTCATTAGCTCATATTCCTGAACTACAAACAGAGGTGATTAAAATACTAGAGGCACAAGGGCTCAACAATGCTGAGAAACATGTTTGGCTTGGTGGAGAAACAGCTAGTCAATACGATACACAGCAAATAACGAAGCGTGATGAAACAGTAATCATGCCAACCATGATTGCCTTAATCGCATTATTATTATTTGTTTATTTACGTTCTATTACAGCAACTGTGTATTTATTAGCGACTGTTATTATTTCTTACTTTGGAGCATTAGGCGCTGGATGGTTAATCTTGCATCACATCATGGGTGCTGAGGCTATTTCCAGAGCTATTCCATTGTATGCCTTCGTATTCTTAGTAGCTCTCGGCGAGGATTATAATATCTTTATGATCTCAGAAATTTGGAAAAAACGTAAAACAGCTGATCATTTAACCGCTGTAGAAGAAGGTGTTGTTCGAACTGGGAGTGTTATCACATCCGCTGGGCTCATTCTAGCAGGTACATTTGCTGTATTGGCAACATTGCCGATTCAGGTGCTGGTACAATTTGGAGTTGTCACAGCCATTGGCGTACTGCTCGATACATTTATTGTTCGCCCATTGCTTGTACCAGCCATCACAACAGTTCTCGGCAAATATGCATTTTGGCCTGGTGCATTATTTAAAAAGGATGCTTAAACCTATTAACACGGACATTCATACAGCTCAGGCTACTACTATGTCCGTGTTCTTGTGATGATTCTTATCATAAAAAACTCCCTGTAGATAAATTAATTATCATAAGGGAGTATTTCTACGCTATTTAGTTGGCTTTTTTAAATCCATAGCATTTGCTGCACTTTCCACTTTTACACGTTTTAAGAAGAAAGCAAGTACTATAGCAACCGCTGTTAGCGCAGTGGCAATTAAGAAGGAGTGTGTAATACCATCCAATAAGGCTGTTTGCATAATTTGATCTTGCATTTGCTGCATCTGCTCTGGCGTAGGCGCAGCCCCTGATTGTGCTGCATTTGCTTTTGCCTCTGCCACTAATTCCTCTGCTTTGACCTTTGTACGATTATTCATAAATGTCACTAATATGGCACTACCAATAGCACCTGATACTTGCTGCAATGTATTGTTAATAGCCGTACCATGTGGGTTCATCATTTGTGGTAGTTGGTTTAAGCCATTTGTCATAATTGGCATCATAACCATTGACATACCAAACATACGAATTGTATACATTGATACAATATATGTGTAGGTAGAATCTATTGCTAATTTTGTTAAGCCAAATGTGGCAATTGTTGTAATAGCTAAACCGATAATCGCCAACACACGTGGACCAAATTTATCAAAGAGCTTACCAGTAATTGGCGACATAATCCCCATTACAAGTGCCCCTGGCAACATCATTAAACCAGCTTCAAAGGGCTCGATACCACGAATAGATTGAACATAAGCTGGCGTTAAAATCATCCCTGAGAACATCGCCATTGATATAATCACTGAGATCACAGATCCTAATGCGAACATTGGATATTTGTAAATACGCAATTCCAATAATGGCTCATCCATTTTCAACTGTTTAATAATGAAAATGATTAAAGCGATAAAGCCAATGGAAATTGTGCCGTATACCCATGGACTCGACCAGCCTTTATCCCCTGCTGTACTAAAGCCATATAAAATACCACCGAATGCAACTGTTGATAAAAGTACTGAAAGGAAATCTAAGTGAACTTCACGTGTCTCCATCACGTTTCTTAGCTTCCAAACACCAAATAATAAACTAATTACAGCAAATGGAATAATCATTTGGAAAAGCATACGCCAATCATGATGTTCTACAATATATCCTGATAATGTTGGGCCGATTGCTGGCGCCATAATCATAACTAAACCAAAGATCCCCATTGCTGCCCCACGCTTCTCTTTCGGGAAGCTTGTTAGCATAACGTTCATTAAAAGTGGTGACATACTAGAAGCTCCAGCTGCTTGCACCATACGACCTGCTAGCAGCACACCAAAGTTAGGTGCGAAGCCTGCCATAATTGTACCGATTGTAAAGATGGACATCGCTGTTATAAATAGATGTCTATTTTTAAAGCGTGTCACAAAGAATGCTGAAGCAGGTACTAAAATACCGCTCACAAGCATATACCCTGTTGCTAACCATTGTACTTTTGAATAGGTAATCCCAAAATCTTTCATGATTGTTGGTAATGCCACATTCAACAATGTGTTGTTTAGAAAAGCAACAAAAGCACCCACAAATAGAATAGCTATCATGCCATAAGGGGGCTTTTTCATTGTTTGCTCACTATTCATTTATATCCCTCAATTCTTTCTTGTGTTTTGCGATAAAACTTATTTTATACTCGTAGTCTACTTTTTTCAACAAATAAGTTTATAAATTTTATAAATGTTGATATATAAACATTTATACTATAGAATAAGAGTATAATACTTTAAAAAAGGTGAGGTTATGAACAAAAGAAAAAGACAAATTATTACAGCTGCACGCGAACTTTTTATTAAAAAGGGATTTGTAGATACATCTATTAATGACATCATCAGCGCTGCTAATATTTCAAAGGGAACCTTTTATAATCATTTTACTTCTAAGAACGAATGCTTAATCGCTATTTTAGATGAGGGACGTGAGGAAGCAAGCAATCGTCGTCATGAGCTTCTTTATGGGCAAGACCCCACTGATTTAGAGGTATTAACACAGCAAGTTGCCGTCCTAATGCATGTCAATAAAGAGCTAAATTTAGTACAGATTTTTGAATCCATCTTCCATGCACGGGATGCTGAGCTGAAAAAAATCATTATTAACTACCATTTACAGGAGGTAGAATGGCTTGCCAATCGTCTTGTGCAAGTATTTGGAGAAGAAATTAGTCCCATTAGCTATGAATGTGCTGTGCAAACATTTGGCATGATTAACCTCACATTACGTGCAGTCTTTATTGCTGATTATAAATACATCAATCGAGAAGCCATTGTACGTGTAGCATTACGCAATATTAGCGTAATTATACCTACTATGCTGGAATCGAAAGAAATTTTGATAAGTGTGGAAATGATTAACACGATTCAAAATGTCGTAAACTATAAAAACGTAACGAGGGAAATGGTTATTGAGCAATTGCAAGGCTTTACAAAAGGATTGTCAAGCACCGATATACCAGAAGGCTTAGAATATGCGGAATTTTTATTAGAGGAGCTACAGCGTGAAAAACCAAAGCTCTTTATTGTCGAATCACTGCTTACACCTTTCCGTAAAGCTTTCGTTGGAACAGGGCATGTAGCGGAAGCACGTGATATCGCCAATAGCTTATGGCGCTATGTAAAAATTGAACAACCCGCTGAGAGTTCTAAAAATAGATAACCTAAGAAAAATAAGTAAAAGGATGACTTCCATATGTAGCAGAAGTCATCCTTTTTAAATGTTATTTATTTTCAAGCTTATAATTGTCAGTTATTAACCTCAAATTATATAATAATTACAAACTTTTAATGAGGAGGTTGGCTTATGAAGAAGGAATGGAACTTAATCTTAACACTCATCATTGTTTTAGTTATTGCGGCTTTTTCAGTAATCAATGTAGACCCTGTAACCGTAAATTATTTATTTGGAGAAGCGCAGTGGCCACTGATCCTTGTTATTATCGGCTCCGTTTTATTGGGAGCGCTATTAGGCGGACTACTCAGTATGCTCAAAATTTATCAGCTTCAAAAGGCTTTAAAAAAGGCACAAGCGGAAATAGATCATCTTTCATAAATACAGCTTCAATAAAGGATTCACCCTTAGCGATTATCACACTTATTTTCATGCTAGTTATAGTTTAGCCTTACAAGTCGTTTTCAACTGTCCCCTCCTGTATACTGTTAGTACAACTATACAGCTTAGGGGGCATTTTGTTGTTACAGCGTATAATAATTACTGGCTATAAACCATATGAACTCGGTATTTTTAATGATAAGCATCCTGGTATTATTATTATAAAAAAAGCATTAGAAGTCCGTTTACGTATACTGTTGGATGAAGGACTTGAGTGGGTTATTATTAGTGGACAGCAGGGTGTGGAAACATGGAGTGCTGAAGTAATATGGATACTAAAAAGGGAGTTTCCTCACTTAAAATATGCAGTTATTACCCCTTTTTTAGAACAAGAGAAGAATTGGCAGGATCCTAAAAAGGAGAAATATCAAACAGTCATTGCCCAAGCCGATTTTGTCACTAGCGTTACAAAGAAACCGTATGAAGCACCTTGGCAATTTATCGAGAAGGACAAATTTATTATTCAAAATACAGACGGTCTTTTGCTAATTTACGATGAGGAAAATGAAGGCTCACCAAAGTATATCAAACGTCTTGCCGAAAAATATATGGAAACACATGACTATACACTCGCACTTATTAATGCCTATGATTTACAGATTATAGCAGAGGAAATACAGCAACAGGATTGGTAGAAAGATATTGCTATAATTTTCTGACAATTATATACTAGAACTATAAAAATCTTTTGTGAGGTTTTGATGAATGATTGTCGTGGATGCTACTAATTATTCGAAAGGAGCTGTTGTCATTTGAATAAACATATTGAAATGATTTTTGAAGCGTCTCCAATAAATGTCACTCATGATACGTATCGTAGAGAGTGTATGTATACACGTGGTATTCATATTGAAGAACAAGAATTTCTCGCCATTTTGAATACAATGAACTCTGAAGCACGTTTATATTTTGACTTCCATAATCCACGTAAAGAAATTAAACAAGGCACCTACTTAAATGGACACTCCGGCTTAGCCTACAATATTTATCATTACTATAAGCAACACTACGGCATTGAGGTTGCCGAGTTAATCAACGGTCAAGATTTTTATGTAAAAATAATATAATCGATCTATCAAAAAAGCCCCTTCAAAGTTCTACCATTCAAACTTTGAAAGAGGCTTCTTTTTATGTTATAGGTCTGTTACTTGTGCACCTAATTCTTTATTATTATACATCGTTGTATCCAATTCTTTTGTTACACGTGCTGTTGTTACACCTGCAGTCATTGAACCACTGACATTTAAAGCTGTACGTCCCATATCAATTAAAGGCTCAACAGAGATTAATACACCCGCAAGCGCCACTGGTAAATCAAGCGCTGATAATACTAAAATTGCTGCAAATGTTGCACCACCACCAACACCTGCTACACCAAATGAGCTGATGGCTACTACTGCAATAACCGTAATAAGAAATACAGGGTCAAGTGGATTAATGCCAACCGTTGGCGCAATCATAATCGCTAACATGGCAGGATAGACGCCTGCACAGCCGTTTTGACCAATTGATAAGCCAAAGGAAGCCGAGAAGTTTGCGATACCTTCAGATACCCCAAGACGTCCTGTTTGCGTTTGAATATTCATTGGTAATGTGCCCGCACTTGAACGTGATGTAAAGGCAAATAACAATGTTTCCGCAGATTTTTTTACATACGTTATTGGATTTAAACCGCTTAATGTCAAAATTAATAAATGTACAAGGAATACAATAATTAATGCTACATAAGACGCTATAACAAATTTACCTAAGTTATAAATCGCACTAAAGTCAGATGTCGCTACTGTACGAGCCATAATCGCTAAAATACCATATGGTGTTAAACGTAAAATAATTGTTACAACGCCCATAACAAGCGCATAAATCGCATCCAAGCCTTTTTTAATAGTAGCTGCTGTCGCCTCATCCTTACGTGAAACACGTAAATAAGCAAATCCTAGAAACGCTGAGAAAATAACAACCGCTATTGTAGATGTAGAACGTGCACCCGTTAAATCTAAGAATGGGTTTGCTGGGAATAGCTCAATAATCTGTGTTGGTAAATCTGGCGCTGCTAAGCCTGTTGCTCTTTCCTCAATATATTGCCCACGCTCAGTTTCTGCATCACCCTGCAAAATTTGCGTTGCATCTAAATCAAATACAGTTGCTGAAAAAATACCTACGGCTGCTGAGATAGCCGTTGTACCAATTAAAATCGCTAAAATAAGTGCCGCCATTTTCCCAAAGTTCTTGCCAATCTTCATTTTTGTAAAGGCAATTAAAATGGAGATAAATACTAACGGCATTGCCACCATTTGTAGCAATTTTACATAACCTGTACCGATAATATTGTACCAAGATGTTGTTTTCGCTAACACCTCTGAATCAATACCATAGATAAAATGAAGCCCAAGACCAAGTACAATCCCTAAGCCTAGACCTGCAAAAACACGATTTGAAAATTTAACGTGTTTTTTGTTCATCACATATAAAATTCCAACGAACACCAGCAATACTGCTACGTTCACGATAATTTGTAAATTTGACAATGAAATGCCTCCTAAGATGTTTTAATATAATGTATTCGAATTATATACCTATAATACCTATAATTCAAGTAAGTTTTATTGAGATTAATAAATTTTTGCGCTAAACATAGCCTCTTCCTTTTAATTATGCCCTGAAAATAGCCCTCGAAAACTTCGTTCAGATGGCTTTTTCGATCGTATAAATATTTTAGTCGTTCACACTACAATTGGTGACAAATAATAAACTGCCCCTAGATTGTTGGCTTTTAACAATCTAGGAGCAGTTTTATAGCTACATTTTAATTTCATTTCTAATCATAGCCGCCAATTATTCAAAGATACCATCATTATAGAATGTTCACTGTTAGGCTTTCCCGCGCCTTGGCTAATCAAAGCATGCTATATCGTCTGAAGAGTTTATCTTGTAAAACTATTTTACCGTTTGTAATGAGGCAGGCTTTTTATTAATCAGGTAACAGCTACCTGCAATTTTTTTACATTCTTTTTTTAGATGAGCTATGGCATTAGATAATTGCTCTACAAAGTCAAAATGCTGGCATTCATTTGTAATCACAGCAATAGATAAGGAGGTGCATGTTAAAGGTTGTAGTTCCCCCACTCTATTCGCCACCTGCACATATGTTAAATCCTCTAAATGATAAAAGCTTAAAATATTAGCATCAAAATCAGCGATAATTTTTTGACAAATGTCTTCTATCTGATAATGTGGAAGAATCGCCACAAAATCATCACCGCCAATATGCCCTAAAAAATCCTCCATACCACATATATGCCTTTTTAAAATATCTGTTAAATACAATAAAATTTTATCACCCTTATTAAAGCCGTACGTGTCATTATAGGATTTAAAATGATCTAAATCGAAATATATTAAACTGTATTGTGGTCGCTGTAATGCTTCCTCTAGCTTTTCATCAATTAATTTATTTCCTGGAAGACTGCTTAACGGATTCAAAAAACTTGCGATAGTTACCTGTATCTCTACTAGCTTTAATAGTAATTCTCGAATACTAACCATTCCATTGTATAAGCCATTTTTTGTAACGATAATATCATCATACAAATCCTCTGGTGGTCTGGACATTGCGAGCGTACTGACCTCTGTAATAAGTCTATTGCAGTCTACTATTAACGAATCTTCCTTCACAACAAGTCGATTTTGCCGCTCCATAAACAAATTGTAGCCATAGCGAGTACCTATTTTTTGATAGAAATGTGTACGTGTAATATGTCCAATCGGTTTTTCATCCCGAACGACAACGACACTACGCAACGTAGGATCACTTGTAAAAAGTTTATCTACTTCTTTATTTTTCACAAACTCGCTAATATATGGACCTTTTTCAATGACTTCCCCTATCTTCATAGTCACCCATCCTTATTCTCCCTAATCGTATTTCCTCTGCGGGCTTTCCTATCGCATAACCTTGGGCATAGTGAATACCTATACGAGACAAATATTCAAGTTCTTCGTGTCGTTCAATTCCTTCAGCGATAATTTTAGTATTCGCCTGTTCCGCATATTCCATCAACAAACTAACAAGCTGTTGTTGTTCCCTATTTTTATCAATAAATTGAATTAATGAACGATCCAACTTAATGAATTCTGGTTTTAAATAGATAAGCGTTTTTAAACTATTATAGCCTGAGCCTACATCATCTACGGCAATACGATAGCCTTGCGAGCGGTAATGGGATAACACACGTTCAAATTCCACAAAATCCACTACAGCACTACGCTCCGTTAATTCAAAGACTACCTGCTGAGGTTTAATACCAAGCTCTTTTAATAATTGTAGAGTCTCTCCACTATGATATTTTTTATCGATTAATACATTCGGATGAATATTGAGAAACACTAAAAAGCTTCTGTCCTTCCACTTTTCAGATAACCGCTCCTTAAAGCGTTGTAAGGAAAGATTTCTACAAAAGCATTCAAATAAAAATACGCAATCTGTTTGTCCCACAAACTCATAAAATTGATCGACACTCGTAAATAATTTTGAAGATACAGGGCGATTTAATGCTTCAAACCCTATCGTTTGCTGCGATTGTAAATCTACAATAGGCTGAAAGTATGTCTGTAGATCATGACGTTGGATAATTTGCTTTAATGCTTTTAAGCGCTTGATATATAATGCATTATGTCGATATTTTCCATATAAATATTTCAATAGGGAAACTATAGTGCTAGTTTTTAGCCTATATCCTACAGCAGACTCCATTGGTGCACCTCTTCAAATAGTTATTATGCTTCATTGTACGCCTTTATTGTAAAGAGACTGTGAATCATATGTAAAAAAGAAAGCAACAGTAGTCATTTCCAACATACTTACTTCATGATTCCCCATTCAACAAGTAGATGTCTCCTTTCGTACAGTCTACGATACAAATGGTTTTTTATCAGCAAGTTCATTTATAATAGAAAAATAGTAGCTTATTATAGGAAAGGCCTGATCGAATGATGAATGTAGAAAACTTTTTACAGCTACCCATTACCAAAAATTTCACTGTTGTTGCTGGTCACAACGGCTTACATAGAACTGTTCAAAATGTAGAGATTTTAGACTTTGAATTCTCACCAGATATTCACCCTGCTCGAGAAACGGCTTTTTCACCCAATAGTGTTGTGTTAAGCAGTTTATTATTTGCTAAGCAACAGCCTGACTATTTATTGAATGCTGTTAAAAGTCTGATTGAGCTTGGTGCTAGTGCCCTAGCATATAAGCCTGTTATTTTCCGAAGTTTACCGGATGAGGTGCTGATATATGCTGATAAGGAAAATTTTCCGATATTAAAATTTGGTGGAGATGAGTTTTTTGAGAAGATTATTTTAGAAACAATGGCCTATGCAAACACACAGGATTATTCGTTCTTTTTAGAAACTATTTTGCGAAGACTTATTGAAGAGGATATGACACAGGAGCAACTAAAATCCTTTTTACAGCAAATGAACAAGCCCTTTGAAAAATATGTATTTGTCGTTAATTTGCGAGCAAAGGACTCCTTTCAATCGAATTGGAAACAAAGCCTTATGGCATTAGAGCCGCTCTTAAAAACAGGTCTTATCTGCTCCTATGGAGAGAGCCTTTTTATTATCATGACTCATTCATCTCAGCAGTTTCAATTCGAAAAAGTGTTACATGAATGGCTTGCCTTATACGCTTTACCTATTGAGCTATATACCATTGGCTATAGCAATAGCTACGATAGCCAAACAGGATTTCCATTCGCCCTACGAGAAGCTTTTGCTGCAAGCATTTTTGCCGAGATAGATTTAATGCCAAGCTATCATTATAGCCATCTTGCATCAGATTGTTTATTCATTGAGCTCTATCGGAAAGAGCCAGCATTTGCAATGGACTATGTTACGAAATTTTTAGCCCCACTCCTTGATGATAAAGCAGACCCAGATTTAATAGAAACCGCCATCACCTATATTATTAAAAAAGGAAATATCAAAGAAGTAGCCGTAGCGCACTTTTGCCATCCCAATACAATTCGCTATCGCTTGGCAAAAATACGACAACTCGTTGGATGCATAGATAATGATTATGTTTTTTATGAACGTCTTGCTGCAGCCATTAAATTGTACTTATTACATCATAAATTAACCGGTGCATAATCACTTTGGAATAAGTACAAAAAACGCCTGGATATTTAGAAATAGAATCAAATTATTTTCTTCTTTCTTATGCTATTCTATTGAAGTCAGGAGGAAGGAGAGAAATGAAAACTTACATAGCTGATGGCATGCTGCTCATTACGGCAATCGTTTGGGGGAGCGGATTTGTCGTGACAGCCATTGCCTTAGAATATTTAACGGCCTATCAATTGATGGCCGCTCGCTTTACTTTAGCAACGCTGATTTTAATTTTATTATTTGGGAAAAGATTAAGAAAAGCTTCAAAATCGGTTATTTGGAAAGGTGCAATATTAGGTGCAATTTTATATACAGCATTCGCTCTACAAACCGTTGGGCTCGAATATACAACACCATCAAAAAATGCTTTTTTAACTGCTGTGAATGTTATTATTGTGCCGCTCATTGCACTTGCGGTGTACAAACGCCGTATCGATGGCTACGAAATTATCGGTGCTTTTATGGCGATTTTCGGAATCGGGCTTTTATCGCTTGAAGGTTCATTGACAATGAATATAGGTGACCTTTTATCATTGGCCTGCGCTGTTGGCTTTGCCTTTGATATTTTCTATACAAACCTTTTTGTCAAAAAAGAGGACCCTATTACTTTAACAATTATTCAATTTATGTCTGCTTCCATTATAGGTATTATCATTGTTATGGGACAGGGAGGTATGCCAACAAGCTTAGAGAAAGAAGGCATGTTATCCATTGTATATTTAGCCATTTTCTCAACAGTTATAGCTTATCTATGTCAAAATATAGCTTATAAGTATACATCAGCTACAAAAGGAGCTATTATTTTATCTACTGAATCATTCTTCGGTATGGTATTTTCAGTTATCTTTTTACATGAAATTTTAACAGGTCGCATGATGGCAGGTGCAGTGCTTATTTTACTAGCGATTATTATCGCAGAGGTTAAACCAGCCTATCCGAAAAAGCAGCTACTTGATCGAAATATTTAAAGGGACTTAGCAAATTTTTCTCTTTTTGAATATAAATTGATAAGAAAACCTTTTGCAATACTAAAAAGACTAGAAATAGAATATAGCATTTCTAGTCTTTCTTTACTATTTATAACACTTTTGCTAAAAAGTCCTGTGTACGTTTCTCTTGTGGATTATTAAATATTTCAGCTGGTGTACCTTCTTCCACCAAGTAACCACCATCCATAAATAAAATACGATCTCCCACTTCACGTGCAAAGCCCATTTCATGCGTAACAATGACCATTGTCATTCCTTCATGCGCCAGAGCACCCATTACGTTTAAGACTTCTCCAACCATTTCTGGATCTAATGCTGATGTTGGTTCATCAAATAGCATGACTTTTGGTTTCATCGCTAAAGATCTAGCAATAGCAACACGTTGCTGCTGCCCGCCCGATAGTTGATGTGGGTAGGCATGTTCTTTATCTGGTAATCCTACTTTTTTTAATAATTCTCTCGCTAAACTTTCACTTTCTTCTTTACTTTTTTTCAGCACTTGAATAGGTCCAATTGTAATATTCCCTAACACTGTTAAGTGCTCAAATAAATTAAATTGCTGAAAACACATACCCACATGCTGTCTTAATTGTGGAATATTTGTTTTTGGGTTCGTTAACTCCATCCCCACAATATCAATTTTTCCTTTTGTTGCCTTTTCTAATCCATTTAGGCATCTTAAAAAAGTACTCTTTCCACTTCCAGAAGGTCCGATGACTACTACCACTTCTTGAGGTTTAATATGTGCGTTTATGCCTTTTAAAACTTCAATATCTCCATATGATTTATATAAATCTTCAACGTGTATCAAGTCGCATCTTCCTTTCTAAATAACCAGCAAATTGGGATATAGAAAAAATAAGTATAAAATAAATAATCCCTATTGTTATCCAAATTGCGAAAGGTTCGAATGTTGTGGAAATAATAATTTGCCCTCGGTAAACTAAATCAATAATACCGATTGGTGCTAATAAAGACGTATCTTTAATGGCTTGCGCTGATTGATTCACTAACGGTGGAATCATTCGTTTAAAAGCTTGAGGTAAAATAATGAAACGCATTGTTTGAAACTCCGTCATCCCAATACTTTCAGAAGCTTCTCTTTGTCCTTTATTAACACTTAAAATCCCAGCACGAATAATTTCAGAAATATATGCTCCTTGATGCAATGCCAACGTTAATGTAGCCGCTATTATAGGATATGACCTTTGCCCAAACCATTCATTTAAAGGCAAAACACCCGCTAAACCAAAAACAATGAAAAATAATTGAACTAATAATGGCGTTGAACGGAAAATTTCTACATAAATTGATGCAATCCCTTTTAAAAAGGAAGATTGTGATAATTTCATAATCGCGGCAATTAAACCAATAATAATTGCTAATACAATGGAAGCGATTGAATAATAAATTGTATATTTAAGACCTTCTAAAATCATTGGCATATTTTCTAATACTACATCCAAGCTATCTCCCCCATTTCAACACTATCAATATTACAAAAGAGACGTAATATACCCCTTTTTAGCAATATTTAAAATCAGTAACATTGCTATGGGTTTTACCTTGATTCAGCAAAAATATTTGTACGGTTGCACAAAAAATATTGCTGAATCAAGATAAATCATGTTATTCAGCTTTAACTGCTACTTCCTCAGGCTTTACAACATCTTCAATGAAACCGTTCTTTTCTCCGTTTAAATACTCATCAAATAACTTCTCGTATTCCCCATTTTTTTGAAGCTTTTCTAAGCCGCCATTAATCTTTTCTAATAGCTCTGTTTTTGATTTATTGATAGCGATACCATAATATTCACCAGCTAAAATATCCCCTACAATTTCTGCATCTGTTTCTTGTGTAGTAATATAGTTAATGTTTGATGGATTGTCATATAAAATCGCATCGATACCACCATTGTCTAATGCACTATATGTTGTACTAATATCAGCATATTGCTTAATATCCTGGTCTTTGATGCCATTTTGAGTTAAATAGTTGTAGGATGAAGTCCCTTTTTGAATCCCTACCAGTTTACCTTTTAAATCGTCAAAACCTTTAATGCCTGAATCAGGCTTTGTTAAAATAGATAAACCAGACTTATAATAGGCATTTGAAAAATTCACGCTTTCTAGTCGCTTGTCTGTAATACTTAATGCACCTACTACTACGTCTAACTGACCTGCTTTTAAAGCTGGTACAAGACCATCAAATTGCATGCTAGAAAGCTCTACTTCAAAACCTTCTTCTTCACCAATTTTTTTAATGAGGGCAATATCAAAACCTACTAATTCCCCTTTTTCTTCAGATTCAAAGGGTGGATAAGTAGGGCTAGTTCCCACCTGGACTACTAATTTTTCAGAACCTCCACCTTCTGTCTTGTCAGAGCCTGATTTATCTGCCCCACAAGCAGCTAAAACAGCCACTAATAGTGTAGTTAAAAATAATAGCATTACCTTCTTCATAAACATCCTCCTCGTTAACAAATCTATGCGGTCAATACAGAATTCCTAAAATATTCAGACATTTAAACCCCTCACAGCGTACAGCTTTTTTCAATATGTTTTAACGTCTGGCTCTTGACGACACATATAGTTTTACCAATAGTATGAATTAGACTATCGAACCTTTTACTATATCTAAATTTTGAAAAATGAGTGTTGTTGTCTGTAAAGCTAGTATAGCACATATCAGAAACTGGCTGTGGGTAAATCTATACCGCTTCCAATGCCCAACTACACCCTGCTCAGGTCGTTTATTAGAAAATTCTGTTAATACAATAGATTGTATTATATGAAACTCGTATTCATTCCCTTCTAGTTGTTTCAAATAATCTACCTAGTACTGTTAAGCCTTGTTCTAGCATTTCTAAATCACCTATCGTATAGCCAATTCTGAATGATTGTGGTACTTCCAATCAATCCCTGTAGCAAAGGACAACACCTTCTTTTTCATACAAATTTCTACATAGCTCCTCGCTCGAAATATCAAAATCATATTTAATCAATACCCTAGTACCAGACTGTTATATTAACATGATAAATGAGGCCGGCTTTCTAGCCACTGATCAATGACTTGCTTCTCTTCGTACACAATTTTTCGCCCTCTTTCTAAAATCTTTTCAGAATGCTCAAAGGCAATTGCTGTAATGAACTCATCAAATACACCATCACAGATTGTGTCATAAGATCTTCTATTTTCCAATCAATCATATGTTTCTTTATCCTTTGTTACAATCGTTCTAGCTACTTAGAAAACTTTAGATGTACTGCACGTAGCAACTCCTTTAATAGATGGCATCTATTGCTCATCTATATTTCATCACATAGAACATAATCATCCACAATAGGGCTAGCTTAGATCTTCATCACAATGTTGAACATTATAAGCAGTTTTCCATTGCTATTAAAATTTATTTATATATAGCTAAGCAAGAAAGATTCAATAATTATTTGAATACTATTTCTCATAAACAATAGGATCCATGATGATCCACCAAAGCTTATAAAATAAAGGCTACTATTCAGAGGGGGTGCTCTCTGAATAGTAGCCTTTATTCCGTCACTGTCATAACACTAATAATAAGTCCTCCAACAAGCACCGTAACAATAGATAGGAGCAGTGTATGTGAAGACAATACGATACCACCTACCAAAATAATAATAGCATCCATACAAAAAATCAGTAGCCCCACATTCATACCTGTTTTATCACATATAAATTGAGCAATTAAATCTGTTCCACCAGTGCTTGTCTGAAATCGAAGCATCAAGCCAATGCCAAAGCCTACAAGAATTCCTCCAAATATAGCACTATAAAGAGCATCTATTTGTACAATATTCCTTACTGGCTTTAGGAAATCAATAATAAAGGATGAAGTAATTAGGCCATGCACGCTATTATAAAAATAGGTTCTATATTTAAACCAAGCTATAATAAAAATTGGCATACTAATGATAATAATCATTAAGCCAATTTTAAGATTATACAAATAATGTAAAATCAGTGCTAGCCCAACAACTCCTCCATCTAAAATTTCATAGGGTGTTAAAAACAAGTGAATACCTAATGATAAAGAAATACTTCCTATTATAATGACAAGACTTTTGGTCAAAAAATACATATAGCCCCCCTCTACAACTAAGCCTGTCTTATAGTATGAAATCAGATTATTGAACATGTTATAAAATAGCATAAGATACATAGACATTTTTATGATGATTTCGAAACTTATTGACGTATCCTTCGTATATACATAAAAACAAAGGGAGATGATTCAATGGGACATGCTTTATTAGAACAGGTTAAACAAACAAGAGTACATTTAAGGGAAGAACTGTTAGCAACGATTTTTGAAGAATTTGATGGTCAACGTATGGGATTAACAAAGGCTCAACGCTTAGAAAAGTATCGAAAAATGCTGGAAAGTCCATTTCGTTTTTTCCGTGGCAGTGCGTATCTATTTTATTTTGATGTGACAAAAATTTCGTCCCTTTTCCACACACCTGATCTAAAACCAACTTGGATTCAGGGTGATATGCATATGGACAATTTTGGTGCTTTTCAAAATGAGACAGGCAATATCGTTTTTGATGTAAATGATTTTGATGAGGGCTATGTCGGCTCCTATTTATACGATCTTACACGTATGAGTGTTAGCATTGCACTTTATTTAGAGGAACAAGGTTTACATAATACAGCCCAAGAAACGGCTATCCAGCATTTTCTGAGTAGCTATCTTCAGCAGCTCAAACGTTTTCAGCGTAAACAGGATGATCCATTGACAATGCTATTTACAAAGGATACTACCAAGGGGCCTATTAAAAAGATGTTAAAAAAGCTGGAAAAACGGCAAGGTACTCAATTCGTTCAAGACATTACACAGATGAATGAGGATGGCAAGCATGTTTTTCGATGGGATGAGGAAATACAGCCTGTTTCACCAGAGGAATATCAAGCGATTTCAAATGTCTTAACCAACTATACCATTAAGGATATCGCCATTAAATACGGCTCTGGCACAGCTTCTATAGGTTTAAAACGCTATTATATTTTAGTAGAGGGTGATATTGTCCTAGAAATGAAGGAGGTTCGTACAGCTATTCCAGCCTACTTCCTCCCCTATCGAGAGGAATTTTGGAATGCCTATAATCATCAGGGCGCACGCGTGGTGGGCACACAAAAGGCCATGCACCATTTAGAGGACCCACACCTCGCCTATGTAACAGTAGATGGGCAAGAATTTTATATTCGTGAGCGTTCACCATTTAAGAAAAAGGTGAAGCCAAAAAACTATAAAAGCTTAGAGGATTACTATACAACAACTGCAATTATGGGACAAATTGCCGCAAAAATTCATGCAAGAGCTGATATCGACTACTCACATGTGTTTGACTATCATAGTGAGGATGAAATCTTAAAAGCTATTGGCAAAAATCATTATCTTTTTATAGAGCATATTATATTACAAGCGATGCACTACAAAAACACCGTCTATACAGACTTTGAATTATTTAAAAACTGGGTTGAAGAGAGAATGACCCCACCTAGCTAATCAAAAAGTTAAAAAGCGCAAAAAATCAATTTTCAATAGTTGAAATTTTGCGCTTTTCTAATATAGAATTTTTTACTTTTGTCTTGCCTTCATGCGAGCGACTAAAAAACCACCTTTAAATGATTTAGGCTCATAGGAGATAATAAAAGCAGTAGGCTCAAATTGCTCTACGATTTGAAAGAGCTCAGCCTCACGATTTCTTTTAGTGAGGATTTCATATTTATAGCGATTACTATCTCTTCCCTCACCAACATAGATGGTTACAGCAAATCCTTCATTACGTAAAAATTTTACAAGCTCTTCATTTTTACTTTGCGTATTAATGGTTGCATAAACATAGCCGATTGCTAGCTTACGCTCAATTTTAGCCCCTAAAAATATACCTAAGCCAAAGCCAAATGCATAGACAACCATGGCAAATATACTTTGTTTTCCACTAAAGACAAGTGAAAGGCCAAATACATACACCAACATCTCCACCATACCAAATATAGCAGCAAGGAAGGTAATATTCTTTACCAAAAATATTGTGCGTAGTGTTAAAAAGGGTACATAAACTAGCTGAAGAATTAAAATTAAAATTATACTTTGCATTGGCATAAGACCTTTCTAAAAGTAATAATCGTTTCAGTGTATATTTGCTTCAATGATTTTATTCTATCCCCTTGTTACTGAGCATTAAAACACTAAATCCTTATTTCCTCTATCAATAGTACAATTTTAGTGTCTCTATTTATTTAACATCCTCCCCCTTATCTTTCTTATCGCATATATTTCTATATACACTGAGACAATACCTTTATTTTTAGTTAGTTTCACAGCATTATATTTAGAATTTTCTACGTAAAAATACCACCACCTTAGTTATTAGGAGATGGTATAATTTTTTCTTTCAACTTCCCCATATATCGGGTCTTTTTATTTAGAAGCCTCAGCAACTCCATGTTTAAAAGTATAGTGAACGAATAGTAACATGGTTATTTCCGTTCTACTAAAATAAACGAGCTTTCACTTTAAGACTTACTTTGATAGTTTTAGCTCCACAGCCTTCCCTTATGCTACACCATGTTTGAAGGCCTTAGCTCAAGCAATCTCTTTCAGCGTCTCACATAGTTACTAAAACCCTTTTATTATATTAACATAATTAAAATCGTATCTGCTTATTTAGAACTTTTCATTCTTAATCGCTTTATGGTATTTTACACGCAAAGCTATATCCACCAATTTTTTGAGCTGCCATTGCATCAGTTGTTCCATCTAAACCAGCATTATCTCTCGAATCAATTTCTGGGTTACCCCTCTGAGCAAAACATTTATTCATACAATTCATTTTTTCTTTATGTGTAAGATATCGTTCCCAGAAAAAATATCCAACAATAGAACCAAGGCCAATTCCTGCAAGCCATGCGACTACACCATATGTTGAAGGTTCCCCTTCTTCATCTTCTTTGTAGTTTACATCATCATCATAATTTTTCATATCTATTCCTAATTCTAAAAATTTAGTATTAACCTCTTCAGAAGTTAATGTTTCTAAATATAGGTATGAATTTATTTCCCTATTTGTAAAATTATACTTTTATTAGGCATTTTCATCATTAAACTCTAATTTTTTATGTTAAAATTATACGATATTAGTTCTGTTAGAGCTTCATCTTTACTGTTTCACCCAATATAAATCATATAAGTATAATAAGTATTTCGTTTTATTATACATAAATACCAAATAAATATAGATTATTTACCAAATCCTTTAAAATCTCCTAAAAAGTTGTTAAATTTGATTTTGATAGGGATCTCTTATAAAAAGAGGAATCTTATAGCAACATTTATGAATCAGTTTGAATGTCGGTAAATAATTCGAGATAAAGTTGAAAGCGAGGTGTTTTATTTGTATTTCTCAAATATTCAAATTTTAATGCTTGTATTTGCTTTTATTATTGCAGTTCTGGGAGCTGTAAAGATGTATCAAATTAAAAAAGAATATTTAGTGAAGCAGAAAGAATTAGAGGTAGAATCTGAAAAGATTGAATTGGAGAGACTAAAAATAACAGCTACACCTGAGGAAATTTCCAAATAGTCCATTTTACTTTTAGTTATTGTTATGCTATTAAATCTTCCATATAGAAAAGTGTCATCCCCTTATCTATAAGAGGATGACATATTTTTTTAAGCTTCCCCATGCATTGGGTCTTTCTTATGCTTTGGCCCAATCATGTTGAATAAAATATTAAGGATAATCGCTGTGACAGAACCACAAACGATACCGTTAGATGTAAGAATTGAAATTTTTTCTGGTAGTGCATCAAAAATGCCAGGAACCACTGATACACCGACACCTAAGCTTACTGCAATCGCAGCAATCATCGCATTCTCAGCTGATTCATTCATAACAGGTACAAGCATACCCATACCTTGTGTAATCACCATCCCGAACATTGCAAGCATCGCCGCACCTAGTACAGACGTTGGTATAATCGTTGTTAATGCTGCGATTTTTGGTAGGAAGCCAAGTGCTACAAGTAAACCACCTGTGATGTAAATGACTTTGCGGTCCTTAACGCCTGACATACGCGTTAGTCCCACGTTTTGTGAAAATGTTGTGTATGGGAAGGCATTGAAAATACCACCGATTACTGAAGCTAGACCCTCTGAACGGTAGCCACGAGCCAAATCCTTTGAATCTAATTTTTTATTACAAATATCACTTAGTGCAAAATAGACACCAGATGATTCTACTAAAGATACCATTGCCACAAGTGTCATGGTAATAATTGCCGTTACATCAAATGTTGGCATTCCAAAGTAGAAAGGTTGTACCATATGGAAGACATCTGCCTCTGTCACTGGGTTAAAATCAACTTTGCCCATCACTGCGCCTAAAATTGTACCAGCCACTAAGCCGATAAGAATCGAAACAGCACGGACAAATCCAGTAGAAAAACGGTAAACAACTAAAATAATCGCTAATGTAATAAATGCTAACGCAATATTAGAGCCTGATGCAAAATCTTCTGCACCTTGTCCACCCGCCATATTGTTTAATGCTACTGGTAATAAGGAAATACCGATAATCGAAACAACTGAGCCTGTTACGACTGGTGGGAAGAATTTCACAAGCTTTCCAAAGAAGCCTGCAATAATCATAACAATTACCCCTGAAGCAATTATTGAACCATAAATATCTGTAATACCTTGTTCGGGGTTTGTACCAATCGCAATAATGGGACTCACTGCAGTAAATGTACAGCCTAGAACTACGGGCAAACCAATACCGATAAATTTCCCCGAATAAACTTGTAATAGTGTAGCGACACCACACATCATAATATCAATCGCCACTAAATAGGTCATCTGTGCTGAATCAAAGCCAATTGCGCCACCAATAATTAATGGGACTAAAATAGCTCCTGCATACATTGCAAGCAAATGTTGAATCGCTAGCGTTGTGGATTTAAAGGTATTCATTATGCGTCGGCCTCCGGAGCAAATGTTACTTTGCCATCTTCGAGAGAATCTACAATTGCCAATGATTCTACACGTACGCCTTGCTCACGTAATAACTTACCGCCATTTTGAAAACCCTTTTCAATCACAATACCAACACCTACAACATGAGCACCGGCTTGTGCAGCAATATCCAATAAGCCTTTTACCGCTTCTCCATTTGCTAAAAAGTCATCAATAATTAAGACATTGTCGTCTTCATTTAAGAAACTACGTGACACTGAAATATCATTTGTTTCATTTTTTGTGAATGAATGCACCTTTGATGAAAAAAGATTATCTGATAATGTTAATGATTTACGTTTACGTGCAAATACAACAGGTGCCCCAATTTCTAAGCCTAGCATAACAGATGGCGCAATTCCTGAAGATTCAATTGTTAAAACTTTTGTAATCACTTGGTCAGAAAAGCGATTTGCAAACTCATGACCGATTTCCTTCATTAACATTGGGTCAATTTGATGGTTTAAAAATGAATCTACCTTTAATACGGATGAAGATAATACTTTACCCTCTTGCATAATTTTATCGTGTAATAACTTCATGGCTGTCATATCCTTCTTTCCTAAAATTAATAAAAAAACGCTGAATACCTTGATTCCATTCAGCTACGAGTGGAGCAAAGCATTCAGCGTAAAAACGTCGAAACGAATAGAAAACATCCTAATAATTGAAGTTCTCTAAAAGCATTGCTACCCATAGTCGATTTATTTACGGTAAATCGGTAGAAACTCGCGAGCCCTATTCTCGCTATTATATGAGTGGAATTGTATAAAACCATCAGAATACCCAATTTATCACTTTATTCGGAATAAGCTTGTAACTTCTTCAAAAAAAGTTTGATTTTTCGGAATTTAATGGCATTCTATAGTTTTTTATTTGTAAATGTTCGTGTTTTCAATCAACGTACTGATTATAGCAGACTCTTTTCTAGCTTGCTAGTATTATTTTGATAAATAAAAAAGGTATATTCATAATGACGACATTTTTGTGAAATAGCAACATCCTATCCTAACAAAACTAAGAGCTGTTAGGAAAGATAAAATCCTTCCCAACAGCCCAGCTTCTATATCAGTCTTCAATATCTTGTTCAAACGTTACAATTTCCCCTGAGATTGCATTAACATCTACCTCATATTCATATTGGCCATCTCTAATTTCAATTTCATAAAAGCCGCCATCCAGCTTAATTTTTGTCACTGTCCCTTGTACTTTTTTTAGAGCTGCTTCAATAGCCTGCTCCTTCGTAATCATTTTCGTAGTAGTGGCTGGAACATTATAGTCATCCCAATCATCATTATCTCGATATTCTTTTCTCTGCTTTAATAGCTTCCCACTATAGGCATCAAATTTTAAGTCGTACTCTTCCGTATCCGTATGCACCTCTACTTCATAAATAGAACGGCCAAGCTCAATGTCTACTACTGTTCCATCCACAACCGCTAAAGCCTTCTTCTCTATTTCCTGCATAGTTAATACCTTTTTTTCTTGGGCATTTCCTGATAATAATGTTGTAGAACCAATAGCAGCGCCAACTCCAAGGGTAACCACTAATGCTGGAATTATCATTATTTTTCTCATGTCCATCTCTCCTTTGCTTTATCTATTATTAGCTTACCAAGGAAAGATGATAGGACTATAAGGAGAACATTAGAATTTCATGAGAATGGATTAGTGATCGTCATCCCATATAACAGACATGACTTTTCCTGAGACAGCATGAATTTGAAAAGTAGCTTCATCGTCCTTTGTTTCAATTTCGACTAAATAGTAACCACCCTCTGCTGTTTCTTCAAAATCCACTGAGTCTACTTCCCCCTCTAATTGCTGCTGTGCTATATGAATAGCGTGTTGTGCCGAAAGGATCTGTCCCTCTATAGGCTGCTTAGACGGTTCGATATCCCTTTCAGCTATAATTTCACCTGAAAAGGCATCTACTGTTAACTCTTTTTGCTTGTTCTCTTTTTCAACACGCATTGTATATACATTATCTGCTAATCTAACGCTCTCTATCTCACTATATTCTTTTTTAACTAACTGTCTTATTTCGTTTTCTGTTAGCAATAATTGATTGTGTACTTCTTTGACCTTTAACTCTGCTACTTGCTGTGTTATCGCATCAAACATAGCTGTATACGTTACTTTATCTCTCGTAAAAAGCATTTCATAACTATTTCCTTGTTTCCTCACCTGTGTCACATGTGCCTGGTAGATTGTTTCAATATGCTGTACAGCCTCTGCCTCACTAAGTGGCTCAGCATGAAAATAACGATATTGAATAAACCAAATTATCCCACTACAAAGAAGGAGAGTAACAGCAATTATCACCATCCATTTTTTCATCGCTGTCCCTCCTTTGGTATACATAAGGTAAAGCTCGAGCCTTCCCCAAGTGTACTTTCCACATCTATCGTAATGCCCAATTGTTTAGCAAGCTCATAAGCAATGGCAAGCCCTAATCCTGAGCCACCTGTTTTTCGATTACGATCCTCTGTTACACGGTAAAAGCGCTCAAATAAATGAGGAATATGCTCTGCTGGAATACCGATGCCAAAATCTCGAATCGTAACTCTTACACAATTGGTCGTTTCCTTAGCAGAAATATGGACTTCACCCTCACTATATTTTCGTGCATTATCCAGTAAAATAAACAACAGCTGCTTTAAGATTTTTTCATCACTGGCAATATAGATTGACAGTGATACATCGACTATAAATGCTCGTTGATAAGCCTGTTGCATTTGCATAGCAACTTTATCTAAAAATGGCGCAAGATTAAGCTGTTCAAAGTGGATGTCCAGATGCTCGTTATTTTTGGCTAGCTCTAGCAATTGTAGCACCATTTCATGCATACGAGATGATTCATTGACAATAGCTTGTAGCGATTCCTGCGCTACTTCCCTATTTTCAAAGCCCCTTCTTAACAGTAATTTTGCATAGCTTTCAATAACTGTTATAGGTGTTTTTAATTCATGGGAGGCATTTGACACAAATTCTTGTTGCTTTTGATAATGCTGTTCAAGCTTCTCCATCATCATATTGAAAGTACGGTTAATATTGGCTAACTCATCCCCGCCTTTACTTGGAATGTCTATTTTTTCATATTTCCCTGTCAGCGCACTTTTACGCATCGTGTTATTTAAACGCTCTAATGGTAATAAAATCAGACGCCCAAGCATTAGGCTTGCTAAAAAAATCGGAATTGTTGCCATCACAGATACAACGACTAATATCACCTTTAATAGCTCCAATGTACTTGCTACTGCTTCCATAGATTGTTGCAATGTTATAGCTACAACCGTACCATCAACCCATATTGCTGGCATTGTATAGCTGATAGAGGGACCATCTGGCATTTCGAGGGTAGCCTGAACCTTTGTTTTTAAATGCTCTCCTTCATAAATATAAACAGCACCATCTGTTGGCATATAGGCTCTTAATACTTGTTGCAGATCGGTTTGAGCATTTAATTGACTTAATGTGGTGCTTAATTCATTTGCACGTGTCTGAAGCTGATTATGCTCTGTGTTGTAGGCAAATTTCTCATACAAAAAATAAATGCCACTATTGGTTGTTATTAAAATAACGAGCATTAACAAGGTTGTTAGCAGATGAATTTTTGTCTTAAGTCTCATAGCTCTGTTCCTTCAGCACATATCCGACACCACGCACTGTTTGAATAAGAGGCGTTGCATTAGCAGCTTCAAGCTTTTGCCGAACATAACGAATATAAACATCCACCACATTCGTATCCCCATAATAGTCATAGCCCCAAACAGCCTCTAGTAGTTGTTCTCTTGTTAGTACCTGCTTTGGATGCTTTAGCAAATAGCGCAACAAATCATACTCTCGTGGTGTCAGTTGAATTTCCTTATCAAAATATACAACTTCTCTTGTTTGTTCATTTATAGATAAATGTCCAAATGTAAGAGCTATTTGCTTTGGGCTAGCCTTTTGTGAAAACCGTAAAGCGTTACGAATACGTGCCAGTAATTCCTCAATTTCAAAAGGTTTCGTTACATAATCATTTGCTCCTAGATCCAACCCTTTTACCTTATCCTCCACTTCACTTTTAGCCGTTAGCATAATAACAGGTGTCTGTGATTCTGTTGCACGGATACGTTTTAGCACATCAATACCACTCATCTCAGGTAGCATAATATCCAGTAAAATTAGATCCCACTGCTGCTCACGGTATAGTAGCAAGCCCTCTGTCCCTGTATGGGCCATCTCTGCCTCATAGCCTTCAAATTGAAGCTCAAGCTGTAGCACTCTCGCAATATTTTCTTCATCCTCTATAATTAAAATTCGATGGGGCATGTCGAATCAGTCCTTCTTCTTTTCTTTCATCGTAAACGATGCAGGAGGTTAAAGTCTAATTAGAAAACGATGAGAAAAAAATCTCACCAAAAGCCTTGTTGATCGCTAATGGTGAGATTTTTAGTTAGTGGTGCAAAGCTCTATATAATAATGCTGCGAACTCTGCGCGTGTCACAGGGTCATTCGGTCTAAAGTTCCCATTATCACCGATTGCGATACCATTGGCTGCAAGAATGGCAATATAATCATAAGCCCAATGCGTTGCGGGTACATCTTTAAATGTTTCTTGCTCAGTAGCAGTAAAGTTAAAAGCCACTACCAATACTTTTGCCATTTGAGCGCGTGTCATATTAGCGTTTGGGTGGAAGTTGCCATCTATGCCATCAAATAGTCCAGCCTGCTGTACCTGATTAATTACCCCCCAATAGAGATGACTTTCTGGAATATCATTAAATGCTAATGCCTCTTTTTTCGGCTCTAGCTCTAATGCCCGTGTCAGCATCAACGCAACATGCTGGCGCTGAATCGGTGCATTTGGCTGGAATGTACCATCTGGGTAACCTGTAATGATGCCTTGCTTCGCCATCTCCTGAATCATCTGCCATGCCCAGTGATGCTGTAAGATATCTGAGAAAATTATAGCTGCTTCTGGCTGTGGTGCTGGCTCTGGTGATTGTGGCTCTGATGGCTCTTCCGGTTTAGGCTGTTCTGGCTTTTCAGGCATGGTTGGCTCTGGCGTTGGTGCTGATTCTGTTGGTGTTGGAGCTGGAGACGAATTACTGCTTCCTCCCCCACCTGACGAACCATTTGCGAACCATTTGGCAAATAAAGTATGATCCGCTGTCATTACATCTGTACTAAAATTCCATGTTGTTGTGAATTGAGCATCCTTATACCACCCTGCAAATGTATAGCCTGCTTTTGTTGGATCAGCAGGCTTAGTTGCTGGTGTATTATAAATAACCTGTTGTGACGGAACCGAGCTTCCACCTGTTGTATTAAAATTTAATGTATATTGTACTACGTTCCACTTGGCATACAAGATTGTATCTTCTATTATCACATCTGTAGCAAAGTCCCAAGGAATATTCAATGCCTCATCCTTATACCAACCCGCAAATGTATGCCCTGCTTTTGTCGGAGCTGTTGGTTCACTTACCTGCCCCTTATATATTACGGTAACAGGAGTAATTACTGTTCCTCCATTTGTATGAAATGTGACGTCATATGAATTTGCTACCCATTTCGCATACAAGGTAAGGTTTGATTCTTCAATATCAATCAGGCTATTTACTGCATAATCTATACCATCCCCAGCAGTAGTGCTGTTCCAACCCTCAAATGCAAAGCCTGTTTTCTCTAAAGCCCCTATATTATCTAGGATCGTTGCTTGAGCATTTCTTGGATACCTATTCGTATCTACTGGCGTATTCCCTTGTACAGAGCTATTGCCATGATAGATGACCTGATAAGTAAGCAATTCGAATAGGTGATGATATTGATTTGCATACGCTTGTGCAGTCGATGCATCATGACCATAAATAGTTAAATCACTTGGATTCATATTAAAAATATCTTCTAAAAGAATCGTTGCATCCGATAATATTCTTACGTGCTTGAGGCTATTGTCAGTAAAGGCATTATCCTCAACAGTTATTACATTTTTAGGAATTTCTAAACTACTAATTTGATTCTCCCCAAATGCCCATCTACCAATATTCGTTACACTACTAGGTATCTCTATAGTTGTAAGCTGATTATTGAGAAATACACTTTCTGCTATGTTTGTTATACTTAATGGAATTATCACATTCGAAAGTTGATTTGTGGCAAATGCGTATTCTCCTATACTGGTAACACGTGAAGGGATCTCTAAAGAGGTAAGTTGATTTTCTGAAAATGCCCATTCTCCTATCGTCTGCAAGGTTGTCGGTAGCTCAATGCTTGTTAATTGGTTCGCCATAAATGCGAAATCTCCAATTGTTTTAAGTTGATTTGGTAGCTTTACAGTAGCAAGCTTATTATCTAAAAATGCATATATGCCAATTTGCGTCACCTGATCTGGTATTTCTATACTAGTAAGTTGATTATCAAAAAATACACCTTCACCTATTTTCGTAAGATTATTGGATAGCTTCACATATGTTAATTGATTTTCTGCAAATGCCACATCTCCAATATTCGTTACACTGTCTGGTATAACCACCTGTGTAAGACCCTTTTCGCCAAATGCTCCACTACCTATTGCTGTTACTACCCCGCCACCTAGCTGACTTGGAATGGTTATTGCCGTATCTGTACCAATATAATCCCTAATCGTTACGGTTCCCCTATTATTTGTCCACACATAATCCGCTTCATTGACCTGAGCTGGAGGGTCAAATACTTGGAAGTTTATATTTAATCTATCTGCATACTCTTTTGCTGAAGAGGAATCTGGAGCATATATAACAACATCAGGACTATGCCCTATAAAAGCATCATCACTTATTGCAACATCCTTAGAATGTATAGTGATTTCCTTTAAATAATTATGGGAAAAGGCTCCATTCCCAATGCTTTTCACACTCTCTGGTACCTCTAAGCTTTCAATATCATTCCCTGCAAATGCACTTGCCCCTATAATTTCCACACCATCCAATATTTTCACATTGACAATCTCATTATTTGAAAATGCATGATCTCCGATACGGGTAACACTATTAGGTATATCTATGCTTGCTAATTCATTGCCAGAAAACGCATAATTACCGATAGTACTTAGATTATTTGGCAATATCACATTTGTTAGTCGGTTTAAGGAAAATACGCCATCATTAATACTCGTTAGATGACTTGGTAGCGTCACACTTGTTAGCTGATTTTGATAAAAAGCATAAGCGCCAATTGTCGTTACTGTTTCTGGTATTATTAGGCTTGTTAGATTTTTATTATTAAACGCCCAAGGATCTATCCCTGTTACTATTTTCCCTTGCAATTGATTGGGAAGCACAACGGCTCCGCCAGCACCTGTATATGTCTTTATGGTTACTGATCCATCAGGATTATCTTCAACATCATAATCCGCTTCATTAGCCAAAGTAATTGGCATTTTTATTATCGTTATGAAGAAAAATAGTGTGAGCAATATTCCGTACCTAACACTTGTGGTTTTCATATAAACTCTCCTTTCTAGTAAGATTGAAATAATTCTCCTTCATCTTAAAGATAATCATTTACCCCTACTATTGAGGAATGTTAATTGTTTTTAGTTAAACGTAAAAAACCCCCGCCATTAGTGTAAAACTACCAGTGAGGGGGATTCTTCTTATTGTAAGAGAGCTCTATATAAAAATGTGGTGAACTCTGCGCGTGTCACGGCATCATTCTGTCTAAATTTGCCTTGGTCGCCTATTGCAATGCCATTTGCTGCAAGAATAGCAATATAATTATATGCCCAATGTGTTGCAGATACATCGCTAAATGTTCTTTGCTCAGTAGCAGTCAAGTTAAAAGCCACTACCAATACTTTTGCCATTTGAGCGCGTGTCATATGAGCATTTGGCTGAAAACTTCCATCTATACCGTCAAATAGTCCTGCCTGTTGTACCTGATTGATTACCTCAAAGTACATATGACTTTCTGGAATATCATTAAATGCTAATGCCTCTTTTTTTGGCTCTAGCTCTAATGCCCTTGTTAGCATCAACGCAACATGCTGGCGCTGAATTGGCACATTTGGCTGGAATGTACCATCTGGATAACCTGTAATAATGCCCTGCTTCGCCATCTCCTGAATCATCTGCCATGCCCAATGTTGCTGAGAAATATCTAGGAAAGTAAGCTCAGGCTGTGTTGGTTGTAGCTCAGTAGGTTCCATTGGTAGAGGCTCTAGCTGTTCAGGCACTGGTACTGGCTCTTTAGGCATTGGTACTGGCTCTGCTGGTATTGGTGTCGGAGATTGATTACTACTTTCTCCACCACCAGTTGAAGCATTTGCTAGCCATTTGGCATATAAAGTAAGATTGGCTGTTACTACATCTGTCTTAAAATTCCAGGGTATTGTGAATTGAGCATCCTTATACCAGCCTGCAAATATATAACCTTCTCTTATTGGATTTGCTGGTTGTGTCGCAGTTGTGCTAGCAGTAAGCATTTGGGGTGCGATAGTACTTCCGCCGTTTGATACAAAGTCCAGTGTATAGTAGTGTGCTGCTTCCTTTTCCCATTTTGCATACAATGTTGTATTCTCTGTCACTTTATCTGTATCAAAGCTCCATGGTTTCATCAGCTCCTCATCCTTATACCAGCCTAAAAATCTATAATCTGCTTTTATCGGGAATGGTGGTTCGTCTATTAGCTTATTATACATCGCTGTCACAGGAGAAATGGCTGTACCTCCATCTGTATAAAAGGTAATGCTATATTCATCTGCTATCCATTCTCCATATAATGTCATATCCTCTGTCACTTTATCCATATCGAAGTTCCATAGTAATGTCAGCTCTTCATCCTTATACCAGCCTGTAAATGTATAGCCTGTTTTCATCCAAGCTATTGGTTTCTCCACCTTATCTCCGTATTGCACATTACTAGTGATTAATTCAAAGTTTGTTTGAAATTGCACAGTATAGTTATTTTTTGTCCATTGTCCGTATAGTGTGATATCCTCTGTTACCTTATCTGTCGCAAAATCCCATTGCGAACTAAATTCCTCATCCTTATACCAGCCTAAAAATGTATAGCCTGTTTTGGTTGGGTCTAGCGGCTTGGTGAGCAGCTCTCCATCTAATACTTCAACAGTTGTTATGTCTGTATCGTTATGAAATGCGACCGTATGTGGTTTTTTCATCCATTTTCCATATAAAGTTAAATCCCCTATTACCGCATCTGTAGCAAAGTTCCATGGCACAGTCAGCTCTTCATCTTTATACCAGCCCACAAATAGAGAGCCTCTTTTTGTAGGGTCTGCTGGTGCTAGTGCTTTTTCTCCAGCCAGTATTTTTTGTTTATCAATGGCTGAACCATTATTTGCGTTAAATGTCACTGTAAATGTTAGCGCATTTCCCTTTGCATAAATACTCGTCGGTTGAGAGATACTGCCATCCCACGGC
Source organism: Lysinibacillus macroides (assembly GCF_001281525.1). Taxonomy (GTDB): domain Bacteria; phylum Bacillota; class Bacilli; order Bacillales_A; family Planococcaceae; genus Lysinibacillus; species Lysinibacillus macroides. The sequence continues at coordinate 386,960 of NZ_LGCI01000002.1, forward strand.
GTTGTCCATGCTAAATCCTTATACCAACCATCAAATGTGTTACCTTGGTCTACAAATGTATTAGGTTGTAATACTAATGGACTTTGAAAGCGAACCCACTGTAATTGATTATCGGCGAATGTCCAATCCCCTATATGTGTCACTGTATTTGGGATATGAAGCTTGGTCAGTCTATTATTTTGAAACGCTCTAGCTGCGATGTTTGTCACTCCATTAGGAATAGTTAATTCTGTGAGTTTTTTCATATAAAATGACTGGACGCCAATATATGTTACACCATCTGGGATATCGACATTTACTAGATGATTCTCATAAAATGCAAAATCTCCTATATTGGTTAAGCCATCTGGAAGAATAATCGTTGTTAATAGATTTTGATAAAATGCGTAGTTCCCTATACTTGTCACGCTACTTGGAATGGTGACACTTTCTAATTTATTCCTCGTAAATACACCGTTCTCTATTTTTGTTATACCGTCAGAAATTGTCACCGATGTTAGCTGGTTATTTGAAAATGACTCTGCCCCCATTATTTTCACGCTATCAGGAATATCCACCGTCGTTAATTGGTTATTAAAAAATGCTAAATTTCCTATATGTGTAACGCTATTAGGAATAGTCACAGTCGTTAACTGATTCATCAAAAATGCTCTATCCCCTATTTTAGTCACACTGTCAGGAATAGTTACGCTTGTCACATCCTTATTAAAAAATGAGGATTCCCCTATGATCGTAACAGGCTGCCCGTTAATAATAGCAGGAATATCAACATGCCCACCATCCCACAAATAGGCTGCAATGGTGATGCCTGTATCGTTTGGTGTTGTATAAAACTCAGGTTTACTAAAGGGCATTATATCATTGCTTATACTGCTATCTTCACCTTCATTTACTTCATGCTCATTTGCATAAGAAACCGAAATTTGTTTCCATTGCAAAAAGAACAATATAAGTATAATCGTTGTAGTCTTTTTCATGCATCCCCTCTCCTTCATCTAAAAAATCAAGTAGTCTTTCCCTCTCATATTAAAAAAATAAAGTTAATGCCACCATTGAGGAATGTTAATTGTTTTCATACAAAAAATCCGCTACCTAGAAACGATAGCGGATGATCTTATTCCATTAGTTTTAATAATATTGCCTGTGCTCGGTTTTTAACACCTAACTTACTGTAAATCCCTGAAAGGTAGACGCGTATTGTACCTTCCGATAAAAATAGCTGCTCGGCTATTTCCTTATTAGAAGCCCCTTCTGATAATAACGAAAATATTTCCTGCTCACGAGCGGAAAGGGTGGCGAATGCTGGGATTTGCTTATGCTTTTGAGCACACTCTAGCAAATGTTCAACATAGCTTATGGAAACTTCCCTCCACTCCTTACCAGAGGACTGCTGTCGAATATTGTTTAATAAAGCATATGTTTGAGGCTCATCCATAAAGGTTCTAGTATATTGATAGGGTTCAGCTAATATTAAGGCTTGATGTAATGTCCATAAGGCTTCATCTGTTTTCTCCTGCTTTGCTACACAAATGGCGAATAAAATCATAGCTTCAATATGAGTAGAGAGCTGTCCTTGTTGCTCTGCCTGTGATCTTACTTCTACAATAAGTTGCTGTGCTTCTAAAAGCTGCTCCTTCATCAGCAAGATCCGTGCTTTAACAAGTGAATAGAATGGCGAATCCATTGCTACATTTTCTTTAATCTTGGCTAACTCCTGCTCTGCTTGAACAATTTGATTTTCACGTAAAAATACAAGTGCCTTCATCACCCTGATCATATCTATCCAATAACGTTCACCGACAATTTCCATTGCATGGTCTAATACAGCTTGCGCTACGATATACTGACTATCTAAAACAGCAATTTTACTTTTTAACATATACATCGGCACTAATAACCCTGCATCTTGGAATTGATGGCCAGCACGTAAAGCCTCCTCTAATTCTATTGATAGCTCATCAAAGCGATGCCACTCATATAATTTTTCCGCACGCATGCCATAGCTATAACCTGTCATGCTTAAATCCCTAAACTCACCTGTTCGAAACTTTGCAAAAAAGGACATTGCTTGTTCATCTGAAAGTAGCTTCCCTTTAGAGCCTATATTTGTTCGAAACAGCATATGCTCCTTTTGATTATATTGTATAAAAATGGCATCCCATTTTGAACCAACAGGCTTTCTCTCCAGCCTTTGCCGAATGTATTCTGCCCCTTGTGCAAGGTTGCCATTTCTCATAACAACAATATAGGCTTTCACCCCTAAAAAATCATCTACAGCAGATGCATATTCAGCTTTTTCCATCCATTGATTGGCTTCATTCTTTTGTTCCAGCTCCATTATTATTTGATAGGCCTCATCTAAATTGTGCAATACAGCAAGTGTATAGGCGTACATCACTATTAGCTCTGGATGGACCTCACAGCCATTGGTCCATAAAGTATCTATCCAATTTATATAAGTTGTTGCATGTCCACAAGAAAGAAATGTAACAATATGCTCATAAATCCATTGTTCTGCATAGGTGAAAATCTCACCACTTAATGCAAGCTCTATGGCAGATAAAAAATGACCGTTATTGTATAAGGAAACAGCAGCTTTTTCATATAGTGCCAAAATATCTTGATGAGAAAATTGCTTCTTCAGCTCTTGTCGTAATGTTTGTCTAAATAAATTATGGTATTTATAAACCTGCTGCTGTGCTTCAATTCTACTAATAAATAATCCCTGTTTCTCAAGCTCCACTAAAACCTGTTGAGCATCGTGACGAGCCGTTAGAAGATTACAAGTAGCAGGAGTTAGTTGCTCCAGCAACGAAGTATAAAGAAGGAACGTTTGAAGAGATGGATCAAGCTTGGTAAAAATCTCTTTCACTAAATACTGAGCCACATATGAATTACTTCCTTTTAACGGTTCATCATCAGCCTTGCTAAATCTAGCTAAGTTCGTTAATTGCAAACCGATAGCCCAGCCCTCTGTTCTATCAAAAACCTTTTGTAACTCCTCTGTATCTATTTGTTTATTAAGCCTATTATAAAATTCCTTTATCTCCTTATACGTAAAAAGAAGTTGCTCTACACTGATTTCTACTAAACAATGGTTTAATCGCCACTTTATAATAGGAAGAGAAACCGTTGATCTACTTGCTATATAAATAAAGCAATGCTCTGGTAAGAAATCAATCAGGCGAGTCATCATTTGATGAATGGCCTCATTGTGAATATGATGATAATCATCAATCATTATATGAATTTCCTTGGTAGATTGCGCTAATTCATGCAAGAAAGTATCTACTAAATAGGCTAATGGTAGCTGTGGCTGAGCATGAAGAATGGCTGTAATACGAGCTACTGATTCTGTAGGTAAAGCATGACTAATCGCATGCATAAGTAATTTCCAATAACGCATCGGATCATTATCCGTTTGATCCACTGTATACCAAGCAACGGCTGAATCAAGCTGATAAAACCAGCTACTTACTAAGGTCGTTTTTCCATATCCTGCTGGCGCCTGCACTACTATAAGCTTTGCATGAGCTTGTTGAAAAATAGCCGTTAAACGTTGTCGATGAATGACTTGCTTACTTATTTTAGGTATAGTTGTTTTTGAGGCTACTAAAATAGTAGGCATCTTGTCACCCCCTTCTACTTTACAGGTTTAATAGCCCAGCCATTCTTTCGCCCACACAATTGCCTTCATACGAGATTTTACACCTATTTTAGCGTATATCTCTGTTAAATAAACACGAATGGTTCCCTCCGTAAGCTGTAGGTGCTGTGCAATCTCATTATTAGAAGCACCCTCCGCAAGCAATTGTAAAACATCTCGCTCCCGCGGTGTAAGGCTATCGTGCCATTTATCTGTGTAATTATTTTTCTGCAATAGTTTATAAACGTATGCTAAAGGTACTGATTGAAAGACATCCTTTTGATGATGCTGACGTATACGCCAATATTTATGAAGCAACGGAAATACGGCCTTTTCTTCTAAAAACGTTCGGCAATAGCCATACAAAGCTCCTTGTTCAAGGGCATCATGTAAAATGGATATAGCAGATTCCTCTTTTCCTAGTTCAAAATGACATGCAGCCTCTACCAAACTCGCTTCAATCAATGTACTCACTTGCTTTTCCCGAGTCGCTCCCTCTTTCATACGAATAGCAATTTGCAGCGCTTCCTCTAGTTGATTTTTAGCATAATATATTTTGCTTTGAACAAATAAATAAAATGGATTTCTTCGTGCAATTTTGTAATTAATAAAATCAGTCACTCTAAAAAACTCTCGCTGCGCATATGAAATATTTCCTTCCTGTAAATAGGCCTGGGCCTTCATTATATACAATACACCAATCCAATAGGACTTATCTGTTTCCTTCATAGCTTCATGCAACAATATATATGCCTCTTCAAATTGTTTGTTCGTCATATAAAGACGAGCCTTTAATAGATACATCGGTATAAACAATCCTGGGTCTTGAAAATACAAACCGTATTGTAAGGCAGTTTCTAGTTCCTTACTTGCCCTCTCTCTATCATTTATTTCATATAGTATCTCTGCCAATAGCCCATAGGTAACGCCTGTTATATTTCGTTCCTTTATTTCACTATCACATAATACCTGAATAAGGGCATCTATTTTTTCTACTGGCAAAAATTTCCCTTTCATACCTGCCATTGTACGCAAAATTCTAGGCTCAAATTGATTATACTTTAAGGAAATACGATATAAAGATGACTTTTCCTTTCTTACATTGACACGTGTTTGTAAGCCTACTTTGGCTTTTTCGAGATTGCCATCCTTCATATAAGCAACGTATGCATTAATAATTTCAAAGATTTTGGATACAGCGATAAATTTAAAGCCATCCATCCATTGCAAGGCATCTTGCTTAAAAAGCAGCTCCTCAATAATTTCATTCGCCTTGTCTATTTCATGCATCGAAAACAACGTAGTAATATATAAAACAAGCAAATTAATATCTACAGAAAACTGTGCATGTCTTAATGCTTGTACCCATTGCCCAAATAATAGTGTATGCCCCTCAGCAAAGATTTCCACCAAATAGCACTGAATCCACTCATGCGCGAGTTCATATAGCTCTCCATTTAAGGCAAGTTCAATTGCAGCTACATAATCTCCTCCTTGGCAGAGGTGGGTAGCCGTTTCACAATAAATAGCGGTAACGGTCTCAGAGGAATAACGCCTTTTAAGCTCCTGCTGTAGCGCCTTTCGAAATAGCGTATGGTAAAGATAAACAGGTGGATGGCTTGCAATTTGTTCAATAAATACACCATTGCTCTCTAATTTCATAAGGGTCGCTAGGCTGGTTGCTTCATTTGTTATAACAGTGCAAATACTTGGCTCTAAATGGTTTAATATTGAGGTACGAATTAAAAAATCCTGTAGTGCTGCTGGCAACATTGTCACAATTTCCTGCATAAAAAATTCATGAATATACGCATCAGTATCAATTGACAATCTCATAAGCTGAATACCTGCTATCCACCCCTCTGTTTCCTCTAACAAGGGCTTCAATGCATTAACCTGCTGCTCATCATGAGAAAAACCATAGTAAAAAGTCTGTAGCTCCTCTAAATCAAAGCGTAATTGACGGCTTCCCACCTCTAACATCCATCCCTTTATACGCCAATTTGCTAGTGGTAGCTCTAGGTGAGTTCGAGTTGTTAGATAGATACATATATTAGCTGGTAAATACTCGATGAAGCGAATCAGAAGATGATGAATGTGAGGATGCTGAATTGCTTGAAAATTATCTAAAACAATATGCATATTTTCCTTATACAGCTCTAACTCATTTAACAATGTATCTATAACTGTTTCTAGGGGCGCTCTTTCATCCAGTAAATGATATAGTTCTTGTTTGAGGCTGAAAGATAAAGTATGTATTAAATATTTGATAAAACGGATGGGCTCATCATCATTTCGATCAATTGTAAACCATGCCACAGCTTCCTTTATATGTCCCAGCCATTGACTAAGCAACGTTGTCTTACCATAGCCTGCCGGTGCCTGTATAATGGTTAATTTCTTCATTCGATTATTAGTAAGAATGGTCAATAATTTCTTTCTCTCGATAGCATTTGGTATGATGCGTGGCATTGTTACTTTTGATTTTACCCAGACCATCTCCATCTTTTTAGCCCCCTTTCATCTTAATCATTAGTTCGATATATTTTTGAATTTTCCTGCCATTTTATTTACAGGATACATACTACTAAGCAAGTTACTTCACATTTTTAAATCCTAGCGTTAGAATACTACTATATTATTTTCCTATAGGAAACTTTATTTCATTTACGATTTTTTTTGAAACGAGGGAACATTATGGCATACAAACAAGTAACAAAATCGGCTGCTGAGGCGGTTTTAGATGGAGATATACAAGGCTGGCGACGCTTTTTGCCGTTTCTTGGTCCTGCTTTTATAGCAGCTGTTGCTTATATTGATCCTGGTAATTTTGCAACAAATATTACAGCAGGCTCTCAATATGGCTATTTATTGCTTTGGGTTATTGTCTTTTCTAATTTAATGGCTGTGCTCATTCAATCTTTATCAGCAAAGCTTGGCATTGCGACAGGCAAAAATCTACCTGAAGTAGCACGTGAACATTTTTCTAAAAAAACATCTATTTTCTTATGGATACAGGCTGAATTAGTCATTATCGCCACTGATCTTGCTGAGTTTATTGGGGCAGCATTAGGGCTTTATTTATTATTTAATATTCCTATGCTTCCTGCGGCCATTATTACAGCCGTTGGATCATTTGCGATATTGGAATTACAACGAAGGGGCTTTCGGGCATTTGAGGCGGGTATTTCTGGTATGGTGTTAATCGTTGTGCTAGCGTTTGCCTTCCAAACCTTTTTAGCACAGCCAAATTGGGGCGATGTAACCATTGGTATGTTGACACCGCAGTTTGAGGGAGTAGATTCTTTATTATTAGCAACAGGCATTTTAGGCGCAACAGTAATGCCACATGCGATTTATTTACATTCTTCATTAACACAAAATCGTATTGTAGGTCGTAATGAGGTTGAAAAACGACGTATCTTCCGTTTTGAGTTTATTGATATTCTTATCGCAATGCTGATTGCTGGTGCAATTAATATGAGCATGCTAATTATTGCGGCAGCCGTATTCCATACACAAGGCATTGTCGTGGAGGATTTAGATATCGCCTATAATGGCTTAAAGGATGCACTTGGCCCAATGGCGGCTATTTCCTTTGGTCTTGGCTTACTTATTGCAGGGCTAGCCAGTTCCTCTGTTGGGACTTTAGCAGGTGATGTCGTTATGCAGGGCTTTATTCAAAAAAGAATTCCACTTTATTTGCGTCGAGCCATTACCATGTTACCTCCGCTAGTCATCATTGCCTCTGGTGTCAATGCAACCTATGCTCTCGTTCTTAGTCAGGTTATTCTATCCTTCGGCATTGCATTCGCTCTTGTCCCTCTTGTTCTGTTTACAAGCAAACGGGACATCATGGGTAGCTTAGTCAACCATCGTATTACAACAATTTTAGGTTGGTTTGTCGTTGTTATCGTCGTTGTTTTGAATATTTATTTATTATGGGAAACAATTTTTGGTTAAAAGTACGTTTCATTGATTGAAATAATAAAGTTCTACATAGCTTTCCTCATCTAAGCTATCTGTAAAAAAGACCCTTTCAATATTAGCTATATAGTTAATACTAAAAAGGATTACATCATCTATCAATGGTTAGCCATCTAAAATGACTGTTTCATCTAAATCCAAGTCGGCTGGATGATAAAATGTATGGTAGGCATTATCGCTCTTATTGGTTTCTGTCCCATCAAACCCATCTTAAATCGCTACATTGTTTCTCATTTGGAAGATCTTATTATGCTTTGTTTATCTACATCCATAGATAAGCAAAGGACTTGAGAGAAGCATCCTCTCAAGTCCTGGTGACTATTACTGCAAATACGCCTTCACTTCTGCCAAACTATTAATCGCGAAAATATTTGCAGTAATTGAATTCAATGCCTTTGTATTTGCTTGGTTAATTGCCTGCTCTAGTTCCTCTGGCAGCTCACCGAATTTTTGGGTTAACAATATCAGGACTGTGCGAGAGAGGGCTTTTATTTCTCCCTGCTGTACACCTTGTTGCAGTCCTTCTTGCAATCCTTGTTGCAGTCCTTCTTCCCAACCTTCATTTTTCCAGATTTCTGCTAATGTCATGGTGATATCACTTCCTTTTAATTCATAATTTTCAAGGCGTTCAATGATTTTCTCCATATCCTCTTTTTTTAGCTGATCTCCTATCTCCGCAATATAACGCAACATCGTTTCAATATAGCCAACAGCCGATTGTTTATCTTCTAGTTCCCCTAAATAATAAAAGGCATGTAGAATGGATGCAAGTAAGGCACTGCCTTGTTTTTGGCGGGCATCACGCAGCAGGGTGAGCAAGATGCGGTTGCGAACAGAGCCACGAATGTCCTCATCCTTATATTGCGACACATCATAGAGTAAATACTCGAAATTCGGAATATATTTTTGGAGTGCTACGGGTAAGTCCTGATAGCCCTCTAGTAATTCCCCTAAGCTTGTTGGCACTCGCCATTCTCGATTGTCATGACAGATGAGCAAGGGTAGGATAACAGGCAGCTTCATGGCATGCTCTTTCACCTGTTTTGCCTCCCAAATAGCCAACATATAGCGAAGCAATTGTAAAGCTGTGCCTGTATCACGATAACTTTTATGCTCGAATAATAAATATAAATAGCCTTCTCGCTTACAAATATCCACTGTGAACTACTCCCACCACTTACCACCCTTGCGAGTCGCTTGAAGTGGGGGCTTCTCGACTTATCGTTGCTTTTACTAGCCAACGAAAACTGACCGAGCTACCCCTCTTGTTCCAAGAGTTTTGGTGCTTATGATCACGCTAATAGGCGTATACCTTCATTTTTGATATTGATTGCTGAATTATAGTCACGATCTGCCACATAGCCGCAGGAACAGCGGTAGGTGCGTTCAGATAGTTTCATTGGTTTTTCTGCACCACAACAAGAACACTTTTTAGTGGAAGGGAACCACTTATCAATTTTCACAAGTTGTTTCCCTTGTTCCTTTAGCTTATACGCGAGGAAAGTAGTGAACATCCCCCAACCGTTGTCGTGAACGCTTTTTCCAAAGCGAAGGGCTTGAGACATTCCTTTCATGTTCAAGTCCTCCATCACAACAGCATCAAAATTAGAAGCTAACTCTTTTGACTTATGGTGAAGGAAATTCATGCGTTGGTTTGCTACTTTTTCATGTAACTTAGCCACGACTAGCCGTTGCTTGTGCCAACGTGCAGAACCTTTCTTGCGTTTCGATAGAATACGTTGTGCTTTAGCTAATTTTTCTGACATGACACGATAATAGCGAGGATAATTGGCTTTCTCATTCTCACTACTCACGTAAAATTCAGCCATAGCAAAATCCAGCCCAACGACATTTTCTATTTTTTTAGGCTGTATGTCTTTTTTGTATTCTGTTAGGACAGAAACATAATATTTTCCTGAGTTTGTTCTTGAGATTGTACATGATTTTAGTTTGTAATTCTTAGGAATTTCTCTATGCTGTTTGATTTTCACAAGTTTCAGTTTTGGTAACTTGATATGACCATCTTTCCATTCGATGTTTCCATTGACAAAGTTAGTTGTATAGGATTGTTTTGTTTTACGGTTTTTGAACTTTGGAAATTCAGCATGTCCTTCAAAAAAGTTCTTATAAGCCGTCTGTAAGTTCATTTGTGCATTCGCTAAAGCGAGTGAATCCACTTCTTTTAGGAATGGAAATTCACCTTTATACTTTGCAGGAGTCGGAAACTTTTGCTTTTTAAGTGCTTCTTTATCATTCTTAAACTTTTCATACGTTTCTTTGCGTTCAGCTAACATCTTATTGTAGACAAAGCGAACACAACCAAATGTCTTAGCTAATAAGACGGATTGTTCTTTGTTTGGCAACAAACGAAATTTGAAAGCTTTGTTTTGTNAAATTCATGCGTTGGTTTGCTACTTTTTCATGTAACTTAGCCACGACTAGCCGTTGCTTGTGCCAACGTGCAGAACCTTTCTTGCGTTTCGATAGAATACGTTGTGCTTTAGCTAATTTTTCTGACATGACACGATAATAGCGAGGATAATTGGCTTTCTCATTCTCACTACTCACGTAAAATTCAGCCATAGCAAAATCCAGCCCAACGACATTTTCTATTTTTTTAGGCTGTATGTCTTTTTTGTATTCTGTTAGGACAGAAACATAATATTTTCCTGAGTTTGTTCTTGAGATTGTACATGATTTTAGTTTGTAATTCTTAGGAATTTCTCTATGCTGTTTGATTTTCACAAGTTTCAGTTTTGGTAACTTGATATGACCATCTTTCCATTCGATGTTTCCATTGACAAAGTTAGTTGTATAGGATTGTTTTGTTTTACGGTTTTTGAACTTTGGAAATTCAGCATGTCCTTCAAAAAAGTTCTTATAAGCCGTCTGTAAGTTCATTTGTGCATTCGCTAAAGCGAGTGAATCCACTTCTTTTAGGAATGGAAATTCACCTTTATACTTTGCAGGAGTCGGAAACTTTTGCTTTTTAAGTGCTTCTTTATCATTCTTAAACTTTTCATACGTTTCTTTGCGTTCAGCTAACATCTTATTGTAGACAAAGCGAACACAACCAAATGTCTTAGCTAATAAGACGGATTGTTCTTTGTTTGGCAACAAACGAAATTTGAAAGCTTTGTTTTGTTTGGTCATATCAATTCACCTCACTTTTGACCTTGATTTTCAATCTATTTTTTGATGGTATCTATTGGGACACCGCCTGTTGGAAGTAGGCAGAAGCTTCTTGACCAAATATACCTCCCACCTACTATTGGTGCTATTCGAACCTTCACATTCCTTCAGGATGGGAGACTTCTTTCGGAAAGCCGTTAAATACTAAATCGGAGAAGCTTTCTTCCAACTCAGGGGTTAAAAAGCTATCCTTCTGCGGCGCTAGTGTCGCTAAGTCCAATACTTGCAATACTTCTGGTGGACAATAATTCAACAAAAAATCCTTGGCGACTTCGACATTACCAAATGACTCCTTGAAAAACTTATCATGCGGATTCCTCAATTTCACGTACCTTATCACCTCATTTCTCACCAATTTTCTTACATCTATTATACAATTTTGTATGTCGGGATGCGAATAATAGCAGACGAAAAAGCTTGGAAGGAAATTCCCTCCAAGCTTTTCTCATTTACTGATTTTGCAAAATCCGATATAAAAACGTCACAAACTACGCTCTTGTCACAGGGACATTTGGATTAAATTTATCATTATCCCCAAGCGCAATGCCTTCTTGCTCTAGCACCGCAATATAGCCTGCACTCCAATGGGTGCTCGCTACATCTGTAAAGGAGCCTGTGCCTTCGGGTGTTTGACCCATTAAACCAACGAGTACCTTTGCCACTTGTGCGCGTGTCATCTTTTCGCTTGGCAAGAACGCACCATTTGTTCCATCCACAATACCCGCCTGCTGTAGGGTCATGATGGCTTCATAATAAGGATGCGTTGGAGAAACATCCTTGAAATCATTACCTTCTCTTACTTGTTCAAAAGAAAATGCTCTTGTGAGTAAGGCGGCAACATGCATACGGCTAATCACTTCATTCGGTCGGAAAGTACCGTCCTCAAAGCCTTGAATAATGCCTGCTTCTGTCAATTCTTTAATCATCTCTTTTGCCCAATGCCTTTCGATATCCCTAAATGTCACAGTTGGGATTGGTGGTTCAGGTTGTGGTTCTTCTACAGGTAGTGCCATCCATTTGGCATAGAGTGAAATATTTTCACGTAGCACCGTATTCGCTGCCCATGGCTTTGTCAATTCCTCATCTTGATACCAGCCAGCAAAGCGATAGCCTTCCCTTGTTGGGATAGGTAAGTCACCAATTTTTGTATTATAGGTAATATCAATTGGTGCAATCGCTGTGCCACCATTTGTATGCAAGGTGATTTTTACCTTTGCGGGTGGTGAATCGTTATTGTCGTTTGAGACATTACTACCTCCATTTATTGGTGGTGGATTTGGGTTAGCTGTCCATTGAGCATACAGGATAATATGTGTTGTGCCCATTTGGAAAGTTGCTTTTTCAGTATATGATTTCCCTTTGCCATCTGCTTGCGTGTTCCAACCGACAAATGTATAGCCTGTTCTTGTCAGGTTGCCGCTATTGCCTTGCACTGTCACCTGAGCTTTTTCCTCATATACCTGATTGTCATGTGGTACCATGCCATCTGTTGCACCATTTGAATCATAGGTCACCGTATACGTTGGATTCGCTGTCCATTGGGCATACAGGGTGATATCCTCCATGACGACATCTATGGCAAAATCCCATTTGTCATTCCCATCCGTATACCAGCCTGCAAATGTATAGCCCTGTTTGCTTGGCATAGGAGGTTCAATTGCCTTCTCATTATACAGAACTTGTTGTTCAGCAACATCGCTACCTCCATTTGATTCAAAGATTACTTTATAGGGATTCGGTATCCACTTGGCATACAATATTTGATTGCTTGTACCCATTATGAAAGCGTCATTCTCAACATAGCTATCTCCTTGACCGTCTACCTGTGTGTTCCAACCCACAAATGTATAGCCTGTTCTTTCCAAATTGCCGCTATTACCTTGCACTGTCACACTTGTATTTTCTTCATATCTTTGCGTGTCCTCTGGTATATCACCATCTGTTGCACCATTTGGATTATAGGTCACCGTATACGTTGGATTCTCTGTCCATTGGGCATACAATATTTGATTGCTTGTGCCCATTATGAAAGTGTCGTTCTCCGCATAGCTATCCCCTTGACCATCTGCCTGTGTATTCCAACCTGCAAATGTATAGCCTGTTCTTGTCAGATTGCCACTATTGCCTTGCACTGTCACACTTGTATTTTCCTCATATCTTTGCGTATCCTTTGGTACATCACCACCTGTTGCACCATTTGAATCATAGGTCATCGTATACGTTGGATTCTCTGTCCATTGGGCGTACAGGGTGATATCCTTCGTGACGACATCCATGGCAAAATCCCATTCCTCATTTCCATCCGTATACCAGCCAGCAAATGTATGGCCCTGTTTGCTTGGCACAGGAGGAGCAATTGCCTTCTCATTATACAGAACTTGTTGTTCGGCTACATCGCTACCACCATTGGATTCAAAGATCACTTTATAGTTATTCGGTATCCACTTGGCATAGAATGTCTGATTTTGTGCCCCCATTGTAAAAGAGGTATTTTCAGCATAGTCATCGCCTGTGCCATTTGCTTGTGTGTTCCAGCCTACAAATGTGTGACCTGTTCTTTCTAAAATGCCACTATTATTTTGTACAGTTACAGTGTCTCCTTGCTGATAGGTCAACTTATTTATCGGCGCATCACCTGACGTTGCATCATTTCTCTCATAGGTTATATGATAAGGAAATGCCTCATATGCTCCTAAATCAATTATGCCCCCTTGAATACGGAGATTTCCTGCAAGGTCAGTGGCTGTCGCATTCAGTGTATTGTTTCCTTTATTAATCGCTGGTGACCCTGCCCGTAATTGGTAATTTCGCTGACTTGGGTTAACATGATTTGGGTCAATAAAAATAGCTTCTGGTGTATACGTGTCTGGTTGTATATCTGTTGTTGACTGATGGAACTTAGCTAAAATATTTCCACTTTCCGCTACATCCAGTAAGCTGTTTTCAATCGTCGCACTAACACTTGAATGAAGCGCTGGCTCGCCATTATTGCCAGCAATGAGACTATTGTATATTTTTGGACTGCCACCATAGATGGCTCCTTTATCCGTTATTTCTGTTTTATTGCCACTCATTGTGACATTTATTAGCGTGGGGCTGCTATTATTATAATTGTACATGCCGCCTCCAACATGTGTTGCTGTATTGTGCTCAAAAATGACATTTGTTAGCGTGAGGTTGCTATATTTATTGGACATGCCGCCTCCATAAGATGCTTCGTTGCTCCTGAATGTCACATGCGTTAGCGTGGGGCTGCTGTATTCATTGGACATGCCGCCTCCAGAATTAGAATAAAATTGATTGGCACCACTTGCATTCCCCCCTGTAATCGTTACACCGTCTAAAATGGCTGTAGAGTTTAACTGCAAGCCATCCGGATGATAGAATACATGGTAACTATTTCCTGAATTATCGGTTGGTATGTTATCAATATCACCGCTTAAAATCGTTTCATTATTTTCCCAATCACGCTCTGTTAAATCGGTTTCCGTTCCATTAAAGCCACCATAAATCGCTACATTGTTTTGCATTTGGAAAGTCGCAGTACGTGGATCATTTGAAGTCGTTCTCTTTGTCGGTTTATATATGCCTGCTGCTAACCAGATTTCTAGCTTTGTTGTTGGGACCACCTGTAACTTTGCTTTTGCATCATCAAGTGCTTGTTGTAAATTATTATAGGCAGTTGTCCAACTTTCGCCATTGCCTCCATTGCTTTTTGCATCGACATAAATAATCACACTATTCGCTGCCGTTGTTTTCATCAATTGCAACGGTTGCACTAGTCGCGAATCCATTTTGATGATACGTCTTTCCTCCACATCTGCTAGGCGGAACCAGAGCTCATGCTCGCCTTCCTCGGTAATAACCAATGGCTGGGTATGGTCAAAGGGCTGCCATGTTGTGCGCATCTTGTGAAATTTCAATCCCTGCGCTATCTCCAGAGGTCGTTGTTACCTGTACTTCTACAGCGCTTGTGGCAGTGTCTCCTTCCTTATATGCCTGTCCGTTTGTTGTCATTGTGATATGCAAGGTAGATGTATTTTCCATTGCCATGGCTGGTAAACTACCAAATAGTGTTTGCATAAATAAAGCAACGATGGCTACAAACACTAGCGTTTTCTTTGTTTTTTGTTGCATATAGAGTCACTCCTTTTCTATTAGATTTGAATGTTAGATAGACAATGATTTAAACCGATAGGCACATCACCACTTTTCACCTCACTTTAAAAATAGAAGACTACCTATATATTATTAATAAGTAATATAAGGCTATAAAGTTTATCCCAAATGGTCAGACTGTAAGACTCCCACTCGGTTGATAATAGCTATTGATTGCTAATTTTAATCTATATTATCTAAAAGTAATATTCAACTATAAAAAAGGAGAAAATTAGATTTTACCTCTCTCAATATTGAAGGGCATGTCTGTCTATATGTACAAGCCTTAAAAAATGCCCCTTTCAGTATTAATTGTATAGTTAATACTGAAAGGGGCGACATCATCTTACGAATCTATTGTTTGCATTACACGGTATAAAAATGTCACAAACTGCGCTCTTGTGACAGGGGCGTTTGGATTAAATTTACCGTTATCCCCAAGTGCAATGCCTTCTTGCTCTAGCACAGCAATATAGCCTGCACTCCAATGCTTCTGGTCTACATCTGCAAAGGAACTTATGCCTTCAGGCGTTCGGTTCATTAAACCAACGAGTACCTTTGCCAATTGTGCGCGTGTCATCTTTTCTGCTGGCAGGAATGCACCATTTGTTCCATCAACAATACCCGCCTGTTGTAAGGTCATAATTGCTTCGTAGTAAGGGTGAGTTGGGGACACGTCGGAGAATTTCTCTGCTTCCCTTTTTGGCTCAAAGGTAAAGGCACGTCCAATTAATGCTGCGACATGCATGCGGCTAATCGCTTCATTCGGTCGGAAAGTACCGTCCTCAAAGCCTTGTATAATCCCCTGTGCCGTTAGTTCCTCAATCATGTCTTTTGCCCAATGGCGTTCGATATCGCTAAATGTTACGGATGGACTTGGTGCTTCTGGTTCAGGCTGTGGCTGAGGTTCTTCCACAGGTAATGCTGCCCATTTAGCATAAAGCGAAATATTTTCACGCAGTACCGTATCTGCTACCCATGGCTTTGTCAGTGCCTCATCCTGATACCAGCCATCAAAGCGATAGCCTTCTCGTGTTGGGACAGGTAAGTCACTAATTTTTGTATTATAGGCCATGTCAATGGGCGCTAGCGCTGTGCCGCCGTTTGTATGCAAGGTGATTTTCACCTTTGCAGGCAGTGAATGGTCATTGCCGTTGTTGTTACCGTTGTCATTTGAGACAGGTGGCGGATTGGAAATGACTTTCCATTGGGCATAGAGGGTGATATCCTTTGTGACGACATCTACGGCAAAATCCCATTTCTCATCTCTATCCGTATACCAGCCAGCAAATGTATAGCCCTGTTTGCTTGGCATAGGAGGTTCAATTGCTTTCTCGTTATACAGAACTGGTTGTTCGGCTACATAGCTACCACCATTGGATTCAAAGGTTACTTTATAGGTGTTCGGTATCCACTTGGCATACAATATTTGGTTGCTTGTACCCATTGTGAAAGTTCCATTCTCTGCATAACTATCTCCTTGACCATCTGCCTGTGTATTCCAACCTGCAAATGTATAGCCCGTTTTGATTAAATTGCCGCTATTACCTTGCACTGTCACACTCGTATTTTCTTCATATCTTTGCGTGTCCTCTGGTATATCACCACCTGTTGCACCATTTGGATTATAGGTCACCGTGTACGTTGGATTCGCTGTCCATTGGGCATATAGGGTGATATTCGCTGTCACCTGAAACGTATCATTTGCTGTGTATGACGTTCCTTCCCCATCTGCTTGCATATTCCAACCTGTAAATGTATAGCCTGTTCTTTCCAAACTGCCGCTATTCGCTTGGACAGTTACTGTCTCTCCTTGCTGATAGGTCATTTTACCAATCGGTACATCGCCTACCGTTGCACCATTTTCTTTATATATTACTTCATAGAAATTGGCTTCATATGCCCCTAAATCAATGGCGCTTCCTTGGATACGTGGATTTCCCGCAAGGTCAGTTTGCGTCCTATTCAAAATATTCTGCCCTCTATCAATAGCTGGGGATTTTATTCGTAGTTGATAATCTTGCTGGTTTGGGTCCATAAAAATTGCTTCAGGTGTATACGTTTCTCCTTGTATCTCCCCAGAAAATTTGGCTACAACTTCCCCATTTTCCTCTACATCCAATAAGCTATTTCCAATCGTACCTCCGACGTTTGAATGAAGTGCTGGTTCTCCATTATTGCCTACGATAATACTATTTTGAATTTTACTGTTTGCATCACCGCCATAAATAACATATGTGCCTTTATTGCCACTCATTGTGACGTTTGTTAGCGTGGGGCTACTGCTACTATTGAGCATGCCGCCTCCATACATATTTGCATTATTTCTATCAAATATCACATTGGTTAGCGTGGGGCTACTGCTACTATTGAGCATACCGCCTCCATTCGAATTTGCAGTATTACTATTAAATATCACATTGGTTAGCGTGGGGCTACTACCATCATTGTACATGCCACCTCCATAACTTGAGGTATTGCTATCAAATGTCACATTTATTAGCGTGGGGCTACTACTCCCATTATTGTACATGCCGCCTCCATCCACATTTGCATTATTGCTATCAAATGTCACATCTGTTAGCGTGGGGCTACTACTCCCATTATCGTACATGCCGCCTCCATCCACATTTGCATTATTGCTATCAAATGTCACATCTGTTAGCGTGGGGCTACTACTCCCATTATCGTACATGCCGCCTCCATCCACATTTGCATTATTGCTATCAAATGTCACATCTGTTAGCGTGGGGCTACTACTCCCATTATTGTACATGCCGCCTCCATAACTTGAGGTATTGCTATCAAATGTCACATCTGTTAGCGTGGGGCTACTACTCCAATTGTACATACCGCCTCCATACACATTTGCATTATTGCTATCAAATGTTACATCTGTTAGCTGAGGGCTACTACTCCTATTGTACATGCCGCCTCCATACACATTTGCATTATAGCTATCACATGTTACATCTGTTAGCTCAGGGCTACTACTACTATTGTACATGCCGCCTCCATCCACATTTGCATTATTGCTATCCAATGTACAATCTGTTAGCTCAGGGCTACTACTACTATTGTACATGCCGCCTCCATCCACATTTGCATTATTGCTATCCAATGTACAATCTGTTAGCTCAGGGCTACTACTACTATTGTACATGCCGCCTCCATACACATTTGCATTATTGCTATCAAATGTTACATCTGTTAGCTGAGGGCTACTACTACTATTGTACATGCCGCCTCCATACACATTTGCATTATTTCTATCAAATATCACATTGGATAGCGTGGGGCTACTACTCCCATTATTCTACATGCCGCCTCCATACACATTTGCCTTATTGCTATCAAATGTCACATCTGTTAGCGTGGGGCTACGACTCCAATTGGACATGCCGCCTACAGACACATTTGCATTAATGCTAGCAAATGTCACATCTGTTAGCGTGGGGCTACGACTCCAATTGGACATGCCGCCTACAGACACATTTGCATTAATGCTAGCAAATGTCACATCTGTTAGCGTGGGGCTACTACTCCAATTGTACATGCCGCCTCCATACACATTTGCATTATTGCTATCAAATGTCACATCTGTTAGCGTGGGGCTACTACTCCAATTGCACATGCCGCCTCCATATGAATTTGCATTATTGCTATCAAATGTTACATCTGTTAGCTGAGGGCTACTACTCCCATTATTGAACATGCCGCCTCCATATGAATTTGCGGTATTGTTATCAAATATCACATTTGTTAGCTGAGGGCTGCTACCGTTCTCATTGAGCATACCCCCTCCAGATCTATGTGAAAAGCTACCATTTGCATTCCCTCCCGTAATCGTTACACCGTCTAAAATAGCTGTAGTATTCAAATTTAAACCATTCGGATGATACAACACATGAT
The DNA here is from genome assembly GCF_001281525.1 of Lysinibacillus macroides. GTDB lineage: Bacteria > Bacillota > Bacilli > Bacillales_A > Planococcaceae > Lysinibacillus > Lysinibacillus macroides. The sequence goes on from NZ_LGCI01000002.1 coordinate 405,855, forward strand.
AAACATTATCAGTGTTATCCCCTACTATCCCAATATCCCCACTTAAAATCGTTTTATTGTTTACCCAATCACGTGCTTCTAAATGGCTTTCTGTTCCATTAAAGCCACCATAAATCGCTACATTGTTTTGCATTCGGAAGGTTGCAGTACGTGGATCATTTGAAGTCGTTCTCTCTGTCGGTTTATATATGCCTGCTGCTAACCAGATTTGTACAGGTTTTGCCATATCAGATGCTTCATCAAGTGCTTGCTGCAAATTTCCAAAAGCATTTGCCCAGCTTGTGCCATTTCCATTTTTATTTTGATCCACATAAATAATCGCACTTGTCATTCGCAATGGTTGCACTAGCTGCGAACCAATTTTGATAATACGCCTTTCCTCCACATCTGCTAGGCGGAACCATAGCTCATGCTTGCCTTCCTCTGTGATAACCAATGGCTGTGTATCGTCAAAGGGCTGCCATGTTGTGCGCGCATCTTGTGAAATTTCAATTCCTGCGCTATCGCCAGAGGTCGTTGTTACCTGTACTTCTACAGGGCTTGTGGCAGTGTCCCCTTCATTATATGGTTGTCCGTTTGTTGTCATTGTGATATGCAAGGGGGACAGATTTCCTGTTGCCATGGCTGGTAAACTACCAAATAGCGTTTGCATAAACAAGGCAACAATTGCTATAAGTGCTAGGGCTTGCTTTGTTTTTCGTTGCATACAGAGTTACTCCTTTTCATTAGATTTAAATTACTAGGTATATCACCACTTCCTTAAAACAGAAGACTATCTATATATTATCTAAAAGTAATATAATGCTATAAGTTTTATTCAATTGATGTTAGCTGTTTATTTCTAATTTTACTTTATATTATCTGAAAGTAACATTCAACTACAAAAAAATTGAAAATTCAATTTTCCTTTTTCAATAGCCGAGTCATGTTGGCTAATTTATAAAAAAAATTGAAGGCCTTTCACACTAGATGAACAATCTGTAAAAAAGCGCTTCTTTCAGTAGTAACTACATCATTATATTTTGTTGACGTTGTTCATGGTGCAAACAAAAATGCTAGGAATTGATGACAAATAAGGAAACACAAGCTATGATGATTGTAAATCTTATATCATTGAGGGGGATTGGCATTGAAACTTCGTGTATCTGCTATTCAGTATCATATGCATGATATTCGTTCCTTTGACGAGTTCGCGCAGCAATGTGAGCATTATGTAAAAACAGCTCAAGAATATGAGGCGGATTTTGTGTTGTTTCCAGAGCTTTTCACAACACAACTGCTATCCATCGGTAATGACAAGGGGGAGCCTCTTGAAATCACAGCTTTACCTGCTTTTACAGCACAATACAAGACCTTATTTACTACGCTTGCCCAGAAAACCAATACACATATTGTAGGGGGCACACATATTATTGAGCGCGAGGGCCATTTGTACAATGTTGCCCATCTTTTTTATCCTGATGGAAAAATTGAAGAACAAGCGAAATTACATATTACCCCCTTTGAAATAGAGGGATGGAATATGGCAGCAGGTGAGCAATTGCATATTTTTGATACAGAAAAGGGAAAGATCGCTATTTTAACTTGCTATGATATTGAGTTTCCAGAAATCGTGAGAATAGCAAAAGCTAAAGGAGCAGATGTGATTTTCTGTCCTTCCTGTACAGATGACCGACACGGTTTCCATCGTGTACGTTATACTAGCCATGCACGCGCTATAGAAAATCAAGTATATGTTGTATTAACAGGTACAGTAGGTTCCATTTCTGTTGATTTGATGCGTGCCAATTTTGGCCAAGCAGCGATTGTTTCTCCAAACGATATCCCCTTCCCACCAAAAGGGCTTCTCGCAGAAGGTGAACTCAATCATGATATGCTGGTAACCGCTGACCTTGATCTCAATTTATTGTATGAAGTGCGAGAAAAAGGCTCTGTCACAACATGGCGAGATCGGCGAACAGATTTATATATTGATTGGGAAAAGGATGAAGATCATGACCTATCGAAGTGACGTATATGTATTTGATGGTGGTAAGCCCATTCCTGCTATTATTCGTAATTACACAGAGTCAGATTTTGCTGCTATGATACGCTTACAGGCTGCCTGCTTCCCTCCACCCTTCCCTGCTGAATTATGGTGGAACGAACAGCAGCTTGAAAAGCATGTCACACTTTTTCCAGATGGAGCAATTTGTGTAGAAATCGCAGGCGAAATTGTTGGCTCTATGACAACATTACGTGTTCAATTTGACCCTGAACATCCACAGCATAGTTGGGCAGAGATGACAGATAACGGCTATATTCGCAGCCATGATCCAAAAGGCAATACATTGTATGTAGTGGATATTTGCATAAGTCCCAAGTATCGAAAGCTAAGTTTAGGCAAACAAATGATGCAAGCCATGTATCAAATTGTTGTAGAGCAAAAACTCAATCGACTTGTTGGCGGTGGGCGTATGCCTGGATACCATCAATATGCAGAGCGTCTATCGGCAGCTCAATATGTTCAATCGGTTGTCAATGGTGAGTTAACGGATCCTGTCTTAACATTTTTATTGCGCTGTGGACGCATGCCACTCGCACTTATCGAAAATTACCTAGACGACGAGGCATCCTTAAACTATGCTTTATTAATGGAATGGAAAAACCCTTTTATGGCAAGGAGGAAGTAACAAATGGAATATAAACGCATTACAACAATTGAGGATCCACTTTTTGCAAAAATGCATACATTATTAGGAGAAATTTTCCCGCCTGAAGAGGTTCTGGCATTTGATTTATGGAAAGAGCCTTTGGAAGATCCAAGCATTCGCGTTTTTGTCGCAGTTCATGAAGGCTCTGTTGTCGGGGCTACTGAATATCGTTACTACCCTGCGTGGAATATAGCAATGACAGATTTTACAATTATCGGTAAACCCAATCTCGGTATCGGGCGTTACCTGGCAGTAAATCGCAGTGCGGATTTGGAGAGATTGGCAAAAGAGCATGGTAAAGTACTGTATGGTATGTTTGCAGAAATATATAATCCCTATGAGCGTGAAGATTTTGCATTTGGTGGAGTCATGGCGATGAATCCTTATGTTCGCCGCGAGGTACTATCGCACCTTGGCTATCAGCGGCTTGATTTCCCGTACGTCCATCCTTCTTGGAAAAATGATGGAGAGGCGGTAGAGGGACTTGATTTATGTTTCATGCCAACAGATGCTACTATAACAGAAATTGAAGCGAGCTTAGTTGTAGATTTTATCACGGATTATTACACAGTCTTGCCCAATAAACCACAGCGCTGGCTCGACATGATTGAGGACTTGAAAAAAAGAAAAACGATTCTACTTCAGCCATTATAGTTAAATTCAGCCCCTGTCCTCTTTCATGGACGGGGGCTGAATTTATGTGCGTGCTTAGCATCTAACGTAAATCACATTGTTCAAGTGGCAGCATTTTCGTTTTATACTTAATTTTATAGCCAAGCCATAGCAGTAAAAATAGTGGGATCCCAATATAAGAGACTAGAACACCGTACCAATCAATTTTACCACCCATAAAGGCTGTGTAGTTTTGACCTATTACAACAATCATACAAACGGTAAAGGCAAAGAGCGGTCCAAACGGGTATAGTTTGGCTTTATACGGTAACAGCTTTGGATCTAAGCCCTGTGCTTCAAAAGCTCGACGGAAGCGGTAATGACTAAAGGCAATGCCTAGCCATGCGATAAAGCCCGACATTCCTGAAGCATTTAACAGCCACATATATACAACACCGTCTCCGAAAAATGATGCTAAAAATGCTAAACAGCCTACAGCCAATGTTGCAAGCAATGCATAGATTGGAATTCCTCGACGGCTTAGCTTTGTGAAAAGTTTAGGTGCATGGCCATCTACGGCTAATTGCCATAGCATACGAGATGCTGCATATAGCCCTGAATTCCCCGCTGATAGCATTGCCGTTAAAATAATAGCGTTCATCAAAGATGCTGCAAAGGCAATTCCTAGACGATCAAACACTAATGTAAACGGTGATACAGCGATATCCTCTGACAATAAACGCTCATCTGTAAATGGAATTAATAGCCCGATTGCAGCAATCGCTAAAATATAAAATAGAATAATTCGCCAAAATACTGATTTCACTGCCTTTGGAATATTTTTGCCGGGATCATCTGTTTCACCAGCCGTTACGCCAAGTAGCTCTGTTCCTTGGAATGAAAATCCAGCGGCAAGAAAAATTCCAAATGTCGCAAGGAAGCCACCATGAAACGGCCCATCACTAATAAAGAAATTCGTAAATCCTACAGGTGCTTGTCCACCCAAAATTCCAAAAATCATTAAGATGCTAATAATAATAAATACAATAACAGTTGCTACTTTAATCATCGCAAACCAATATTCACTCTCACCATAGCTCTTAACGGATAATAAATTAAACGTTAGCACAACTGCAATAAATAATACTGTCCATAATGCTGATGAACTCTCTGGGAACCAATATTTCATAATTAAGGATACAGCTGCAATTTCTGCTGCAATAGTAATTGCCCAGTTATACCAATAATTCCATCCTAATGCAAAGCCAAGAGCAGGGTCTACAAATTTTGTAGCATACGTACTAAAGGAACCTGATGACGGCATATAAGCAGCCATTTCTCCTAAGCTTGTCATTAAAAAGTACACCATCACACCAATTAAAGCATAGGCAAGCAATGCTCCCCCAGGACCTGCTTGTGCAATGGCTCCTCCGCTAGCTAAAAATAACCCTGTGCCAATTGTTCCACCTAAAGAAATCATTGTAATATGGCGACTTTTTAATTCCTTTTTCAGCTTCGGCGTTTTATGACCAAGCTGATTTACTTTTATTTCACTCACGATATAGCTTCCTTCCTATTAATGAGGCAAAAAAATGCCATCACATAAACACTGTGATGGCTAAGTTAATCCTCAGTTTCTTTAAATGATAGCTCAACACGTTGTGTCAACGTGACAGTTCTGTTCCTTTCGGAAACAGCCCCAGCATAAGGTTTTCAAGTCCCCTTACACTTCGGCAGTATTTCCTTTCAACTAATCTCTTCAATGCTTGTCATCTCCATTAGTTTACTAATAAATACCGCGACCTCTACCTCAATACAAACATGAGGCATATAATTATTAAATTTATGATGTTTATTATATTAACATAAGACCTTCGCCGTTTCAATACAATGTTAAATGTTCAATTTTTTATGAATTTTCTACTATTTTTAATCCTGTGATAAAGTGTTATAGTAGTCCAATTAGAATGGTTATGAACAGGGGGACTTTATTTTGACATCAAATCATCAATCCACTAATTATTCAAGTAGAAAAATTAGCTGGAGAGGAAAAACTTTACTATTAGTCTTTGGAGTCATCTTTATAGCTTCTACGTTGAGAATGCCACTAACAGTTGTGGGTCCAATTATCTCCTTTATACGGGATGATCTTGGTATTTCCAATGTATTAGCAGGCTTTCTCACAACGATTCCATTGCTTGCTTTCGCTGTTGTATCACCATTTGCACCAGTTGTAGCACGTAAACTAGGGCTTGAGCTCACATTATTTTTATCAACAATTCTGTTAGCTTTAGGGATTGTCCTACGCTCACTTGGTACAACAGGATTGCTTGTATTTGGTACTGTACTCATTGGTGTAGCAATAGCCTTTGGAAACGTATTGATTCCAGGTTTATTAAAATTAAAATTTCCATATCATGTAGGCTTACTCATGGCATTTTTCACAATGTCGATGAATTTAACTGCTGGTGTTGGGGCAGGAATTAGCTATCCAATAGCCAACTCTTCATTAGGCTGGCAAGGAGCCTTAGCTATTGCGCTTGTACTGGTTATATTAACGATTTTAATATGGCTACCTCAATTGAGATCAAATAAGCCTGAACCAGCTACTACAGCTAAAAAATCAAGTACCCCATTATGGAAATCACCGCTTACGTGGGCAGTAACAGGGGCAATGGGCTTGCAGTCTTTATTATTTTATACGACAGCGGCTTGGATTCCGGAAATCTACATATCTCAAGGGTTAGCCCCTGACAAAGCTGGTTGGATGTTTTCCATTATGCAATTTTCACAAGTTCCAATGGCATTGGCTGTACCCATTTTTGCCAGTAAAATGGCTTCACAGCGACCTCTTGTTCTCATGTTTACATCCTTCTATTTAGTAGGCTTTGTAGGTGTTGTAATGGAGTGGACAAGTTTAGGGGTATTATGGATGATTCTTTTAGGGCTAGCAGGTGGATCTTCATTCGCCTTAGCAATGATGCTCTTTACACTTCGCACCCGCACTGCATTTGAGGCTGCAGATTTATCAGGCTTTGCCCAATCATTAGGTTATTTATTTGCGGCAATTGGTCCTATTCTTTTTGGTTACTTGCATGATTTATTTGGTGGTTGGAATATTGCAGGCTGGCTCTTTGTTGTTGTAGCCATAGTGCTTTTCCTCTGCTCAATGCGAGCCTCTCGAGATGAATATGTTCATTAAATAAAAGCAGACGGGGACAACAAATCATGTTTCCCATCTGCTTTTCTGTCTTAGTAAGGCTAACAATTCAGCCAGACTGTCTGCTGTTTCTTTATGGTCAGTAATGATGGCCATAAAAATCGGAATAGCCTCTTGTAAAAGTAAATGACTAAAATAATAGTAGCCTAAAAATGCCCGCTGCTCATAGCCTTTTGGCGTATCTTTCTCCCACTCCAGCTCATCCTCTTCCTCATTTTCCGACCATAAATATTGAATAGCTAGCAACTCCTGCATAGTTGGAACCGTGTGAACTCTATCTATGGAATCCTTAGTAATTGCATAAGCGACAGCTAAATAAAGCTCTATTTCTTGTAATGTCACATCCTCTGCATTTTTGCTAGCAAGCTGTTTTAAAAGGAGTAACAAAGTCCATGGGGTTACCTGCCAGAGTGTACCCTGATGCTCAATTAATTCAGCTAGCTGTTGATATTGCTCTTGCTCAATTAGCCGTGGAATAGCGGTCCCTCTACCATAAGACGTGGTCAATTGCTTCCATGGAATATTCGGAAAATGCTCGTTTAACATATTGATTCACTTCCTTTTGGAAAGTAAAGTATATTTAATGTAATTGGTCTGCTCGAAATCGTATAGAGATTTAAAATGTAAGAAGACAATTATTACAATAAATACAGGAGACGATCATTCCAGTTATTAATCGATATACATTATTTTCGCAAACGTGATGACACCTAGAGTTAAATGAAGACGTTGATTTAAAAATAGGGACAATATGTTATAAATTTATTGAAAGTATTGACAGATAAAGCAAAACCTTTTCTAACAAAGGAGTGTCTTAAAATAATTTTTAGACACTCCGCTACTCTTAATAGCATGGCTTTTGATAAAAATAATTTGGTGTATGATAAATATTCACATATGGCTTATGAAAAATATGTGTGGTTGCAGGTGACAATGGTGGAATTAACCATGTCCAATTACCTGTAAGTTCTCGCTTTGCTGACGCCTCGGCTTCTTCAAACAATTTAAATTGCTGAGCAGCTGTATGATGATCCACAATGCTTACTCCCTTTTCTTTAAAGGAATGAAGCACAGCAATATTGAGCTCCACTAAGGCACGATCCCGCCAAAGTGAGGCATATTTCGTTGTATCGAGATGAAATATCTCTGCAATAGCTGGAAGCATATTATAACGATCATGATCTGCTAAATTGCGTGCCCCGATTTCCGTACCCATATACCATCCATTAAATGGAGCAGCTTGAAAATCAATTCCTGCCATTTGAAAACGCATACTTGAAATAATGGGTACAGCATACCATTTCAATCCTAATTTTTCTACCTCTGCTGACTCTGGATGACGAATTGACACTTCTAAAATATATTCCTTAGGGATTGGAAATAATTGAGGGGCACGTTCATCTACCTGTATCACTAGCGGAAGCACATCAAAAGCAGTCCCCTCTCCTTTCCACCCCAACGATTCACATATTTTTGTAAATGCGATAGAATGTGCATCACCAATAATACCTGAAGCCCCTTCATAGCCTGCATAACGAATTAGCTGATGATTCCAAATTCGCACTCTTCCTGACGCAAACACTGTAATGGTTGGACGAATTTTCCCATTATTGGTAGAATATCCAATATGCTCCAGTAGCTTTTGAAAAATCTCCTGCTCATCTACAATATTACGCGCATCTACTACATGTAATGACTGCCAAAATAGACGTCCAATACATTTATTACTATTGCGCCACGCTACTCGTGCACCAAAGACTAATTCCTCCGTTGTAGGATAATATTCACCTGCTGCTTCAATCTGGTGTAATCTATTTTCTAACCAATCGTATGAGTAATTTTGTTCTACTTGATAAAGACTTAAAAACTGCTGTATCTCCTGTCTATTCATAGGTCGATTCCTCCATCTATCCTCATATTAGAGGAAGGAAACGATCTACACCACGAAAATATCTTTCAAAAAAACATACATTTTTTATATATGAAATAGTTTGTTCAAATTTATAGATAGCTGTTATGTTATTTCATACGTGATTATTATCAATCATGTACAAATTGTAATGGAGTAGAATTCATTATAACCCATTAATAGAAAAAGCCTAGACTCAACTTGAGTACCTAGGCTTTGAATTACGATGACATTTATAGATTAACACACCATCCTGAACAATTTCTGAACAAATTGATCACTACACATAAGATAAGTAGAAAACTTGAAATTTAGTCTTACTTTTTGCTAACCGTTCGAAATGAATTAAACGTCCCCAAGTGTATGAACATACTAGCATTCAATTGATGTTAAGCGATTTCTCAAGTATTTAAAGCCACAGATGTAGTTTTATCAGCATTTTCCTATCTTCATAATCAAGGATATTTCTATTTTCTCATAGATTAAGAACTTTTAAAGATGTAAGACTTAGCAATTGGGAGTTCTGTTTATATCTTTTAGAAAATATTATGGATAAAATTGGTAAATTTTAATTGATACTAATCAAACAAACAGTTAAAATAAATTAAATTGAATTCAGTAAGTTGAGAGGAGATAGTTTAGTTGAGAGATTGTAAAAGCATAGAAGAGGTAAGAGAATGTATTGATAGCCTTGATAACCAGATTGTAAAGTTACTTAGTGAGAGGAGCAGATTTGTTGAGCAAGCTGCCAAATTTAAAAAGGATGCTGAAGATGTTAAGGCTCCACAAAGAGTAGAAGCTGTTATTGAAAAAGTTCGTAAATTAGCAAATGAAAATAATGTAAATCCAAATACGATTGAAGAAATATACCGAACAATGATTTCATGCTTTATACAACATGAAATGGTCCAACATGCAAAAATAAATACTTAGAGTATAGAAGCTGGGCTTTATACTGATTTTTAGTGTTACTTTTTGGATCTGTTAATAGAATAACCAAAAAGCTATTTTAATTTTCTTTTTTAAATATTTGACAAAATGGCAGAAGGATCATTAAAATAATCAAATTTTTTATAAAATCAACCTCAAATTTACAGAGTGAAAATTCACTGTAGAAACTTATTGGTCCCTCTGCAAAAAATGCAGTTATAAGACTCCCTACTTTAGTAAGAAAGAAGTGTTTTAGGAATAGCGACACTATACTACAGAGTATCTCTTTAAGATACCAACCAGGAGTTATGTTGATAAACCAAGGTTTTTCAAAATGGATTCTCTATATTTAACGTAAAATTTCGCTTAGATTCAGAAATTTGTCCTCATGAAATACCAGAAAATTAATGAAGTGATCAAGTAAAATACTTGTGAACTTTCTTCAATTATGAAACCCCACCAAGCCTCCCTACTTTACTTTATAATGTTCCACAAAGATAAATTTTATAATTCCTTTAACAATAAAAAAGCATGTAACACATATTGTGCTACATGCTTGATGACCCGTACGGGATTCGAACCCGTGTTACCGCCGTGAAAGGGCGGTGTCTTAACCACTTGACCAACGGGCCGTGGCTCCGAAGGCAGGACTCGAACCTGCGACAACCTGATTAACAGTCAGGTGCTACTACCAACTGAGCTACTTCGGAATAATGAATGGGCCTAAATGGACTCGAACCATCGACCTCACGCTTATCAGGCGTGCGCTCTAACCAGCTGAGCTATAGGCCCCTTGGAGCGGGTGATGAGAATCGAACTCACGACATCAGCTTGGAAGGCTGAGGTTTTACCATTAAACTACACCCGCATAAATGATGGGTCAGGACGGAATCGAACCGCCGACACTTAGAGCTTCAATCTAATGCTCTACCAACTGAGCTACTGACCCGGAAAATGGAGGAGGTAGAGGGATTCGAACCCCCGCGCGGTGTTACCCGCCTGTCGGTTTTCAAGACCGATCCCTTCAGCCAGACTTGGGTATACCTCCAAAAATATTAAAATGGTGGAGCCTAGCGGGATCGAACCGCTGACCTCCTGCGTGCAAGGCAGGCGCTCTCCCAGCTGAGCTAAGGCCCCATTTTATCATGAAAGATGGTCGGAATGACAGGATTCGAACCTACGACCCCTTGGTCCCAAACCAAGTGCTCTACCAAGCTGAGCTACATTCCGAAAGCATATTTTTAATGGCGCGCCCGACAGGAGTCGAACCCATAACCTTCTGATCCGTAGTCAGACGCTCTATCCAATTGAGCTACGGGCGCATATTATGTAAAATAAATGATGAGCCATGAAGGACTCGAACCTTCGACCCTCTGATTAAAAGTCAGATGCTCTACCAACTGAGCTAATGGCTCTCAAAATAAAAATGGCTGGGGTACTAGGATTCGAACCTAGGCATGACGGAATCAAAATCCGTTGCCTTACCGCTTGGCTATACCCCAACGTTAAAATGGGGCGACTGATGGGAATCGAACCCACGAATGTCGGAACCACAATCCGATGCGTTAACCACTTCGCCACAATCGCCACTATATTATAATAACAGCTATACATGAACGAGTACCTCAAGACCTGGCAGGGGCAGTAGGAATCGAACCCACACCAAAGGTTTTGGAGACCTCTATTCTACCGTTGAACTATGCCCCTAAAATGGTGGAGGGGGACGGATTCGAACCGCCGAACCCGAAGGAGCGGATTTACAGTCCGCCGCGTTTAGCCACTTCGCTACCCCTCCAAGGGAATGGTGCCGGCGATAGGAGTCGAACCCACGACCTACTGATTACAAGTCAGTTGCTCTACCAACTGAGCTACACCGGCATAATAATGGCGGTCCCGACCGGGATCGAACCGGCGATCTCCTGCGTGACAGGCAGGCATGTTAACCGCTACACCACGGGACCATAATGGTGGAGGATGACGGGCTCGAACCGCCGACCCCCTGCTTGTANTAATGGTGGAGGATGACGGGCTCGAACCGCCGACCCCCTGCTTGTAAGGCAGGTGCTCTCCCAGCTGAGCTAATCCTCCACATTAGAAATAAGCGAAGCGATGTCCTACTCTCACAGGGGGAAGCCCCCAACTAC
>NZ_LGCI01000008.1:0-60250 GCF_001281525.1 Lysinibacillus macroides
TAAAAAGGAAAGCAGTCAGCATTTAGCTGGCTGTTTTTTTATGATTGTTATTTAAAATCTCTATTATTGAATTTTAGCTAACAAGATAAGAGCCTTATTATGTACAGAATGTAATAAGGCTTTTTGAAGTCTTCCTCAATATTTTATAATCTATCCCTAAAGAAATTTTTAATTGCATCCATACGTATTTTATGATTGCAATCTTCACAACGAAAAATCTTATTGCTTCCTTCCTTTAACTGTCTATATCTTAGTGAGCCCTCATATACTTTGAATTTATTTTTACAGCTAGAACAAATTACCTCATAGTAAAACATTGCTATCCTCCTAAGTTGTGACACATTACTTTTTAGTTGATTTATCAAAGATTGTAATCAGCTCTCTAGTATACTCCTGTACATTTAACTGAGGATTTCTCATTAATTCAATGGTGAACCCATCAATAGCATTTCTTATTGTTAACGCCATCACTCTTGCTGACAGTTTGGTGAACTCACGGAAAATCCCATCCTGCATCCCTAGCTGGAGTATATTCTCGATTGGAAGAAAAATGGTATCATCATGATCTGCTGCAAACCGAAGTTTACCATCAGCGGTTCTTTCATTAGAAACAATTTCTATAACAGCGAACATGTGTCGTTGATTGTCATTTATGAACCGAAGATTGGATTCAATGTATACGCTAAGCATCTCTTTAGGTGATTGTTGACTTTCTATTAGTGGAGCAATATAGGCTTGACAGGTTGTATAGTAATCATAAATTACTTGCTCTAATAATTCTCCTTTATTTGCAAAGTGATAAGAAATAACCCCCTTACTGATCTTTGCACGCTTTGCAATTTGTCCTAAAGAGGCTTGGGCGTAACCTACTTCTGCAATGGTTTCAATCGCACATTCTACAATTTGAGTTCTACGGGCTTTTTCGATGAACGTCATTTCTCTTTGGTTAATCGGTTTGTTTTTTTTATTCATGTACTTATTTTAGTACAACTGTACAAATTATTCAAATAAAAATCGTTTATCCAAAGATTAGCTAATTTACTTAGTGCAGCTCATATAAAAAATAGATAAAATTATTATTTAAAAAAATCTTATTGCTTCTCTTCTTTTTCTATGGTATATTTATGAATGTCTTTAAGAGGTCCCGTGGTGTAGCGGTTAACATGCCTGCCTGTCACGCAGGAGATCGCCGGTTCGATCCCGGTCGGGACCGCCATATTAATAATTTATAGATAAGATATTCCTATGATTTATATAATCATAAGGAATTTTTTTTATCATTTTTCGCTAGGAGCTTCCTGTTTCAAGCGTTAGTGAAGTGTAGCAGTTCCAAAAAATATAAATGCAACTGTTCCATTTTGAACATCTGCTATTGCCGTTTTCATCTCAACAGCTAGTACTTGATGGAATTTTATTAAACCCACGCGATAAAATAACCTCGTTTTCAAGAGCATGTATCCATAAACTCAACTTAACTATTTCACTCTTTTTGAATATCTAATGTAAAGTGAATAGGGGAATTTCTTCACTCTCATTAATTTTTTATACCCGCTTCTTCTCCTTTACGTAAAACCCATCCGCTATTATATAAAATATCGCTATGTGTATTTAAATGAACGTTGGATGCTTGTTCACATTCTGAAACAATCAAGCTTATGATTTTTTTGAACAATGTGCTAATAGAGTAGTAACCTCTTGTTTTACGAGATTTCTGACATTGTTCTTTTGACGAAGAACGGCTATAGATAATTCTTTAAAATCTATCTTATGTTTATATAAACGACTGATAATGTGTTTACACGATTAGGGTTCATTCAGCTTTTCTTTGAACTACCTCTTTGGCTGATGGGTTTGAGCTGTATCCATTGTCTAATTCATTATTGAAAGACTGTATTTACGAAGTAGCCTGTAAGTAGAGCTTATAACGATCCCTTCTCTAATGTTTGCTTGAGAGCTGTGGGGTTGTTGTGGGCTAAAGCTGTCTCCAAATTTTATAAAAAGGATTTGGAGACAGCTTTGTTATATTTATAGATCAACTCACTAGCATCGTATTAAAAAAATGTCTCATTCGAATTAATCATAATTTTCTGTAATTATATATAAGCACAAAAAAGTCCTTTATAATGGCTTGATGGTAGATACCTATCCAAATCCAATAAAAAGGACCAATCTCATGGATAAGATACCACGAAAAACATCATTTGAACACTGGTTTTCACCGATTTCAACAGAAAAAATGCAGGAATATGTGGAAAGCCAGCAGTTAAACTACTATACAAAGAAGCTGTATATGGCGTCCTTTCTAAAAATACTCTTGTATGCACAGTTGAACGAAACCGAAAGTATGCGCGCTGTACGTGACGCGATGTTTTCAGAAGAACTCCAGCAGCTCACCGATTTAGATTCGATTAGCAACTCGCAATTAGGACGCCGATTGAATCAGGTACCAACTGAATTCTTTCAAGAGATTTTTCTCGATTTGGTGGCGCAAATTCATACGAAAACTGAATTTGAGCAACGCCGGAAAATATCGACGCCATTAAAGATCATTGATTCCAGTACGCTGCCACTGAATTTGAACAATCATAAGTGGGCCAAGTTCCGCAAAACCAAATCGGGTGTCAAACTGCATTTACGCCTCGTCTACATGGAAAAGGGTTGTTCTTATCCCGACAAGACGGTGCTCACGAATGCGATAGAACATGATCGCGGACAGCTGGAAGTGTTGGTCGATGATAAGGAGTGCATGTACGTATTCGACCGAGGCTATTTAGATTATGAGCGTTTTGATCGGATGACCGATGACGGCTATTTCTTTGTCTCGCGCTTGCGTAAAAATGCAGTAACACGCGTCATGGAAACGCTCAAATTACCCGAGGATTCATTGGTTTTATCGGATGAAATGGTTGTCATTGGTACGACGCAAAATCGCGCTGAAAACGCCTTTCGCTTATTGAAAGTAATCGATTCAAAAGGGAATGAGCTACAACTCCTAACGAATCGGTTCGACTTAGATGCAGATGAACTCGCTGAATTGTACAAGTCACGTTGGGCGATCGAATTATTTTTCAAATGGATGAAACAACATTTGAATAGTAAGAAATTCTACGGTCACAGTGAGCAGGCGGTGCATAACCAAGTGTAGATCGCGATGATTGTCTATTGCTTGAACGTGTTGACACAGCTCCACACAAACAGCTCGTATACATATTTAGAAATCGGTCGTTTTTTGAAAGTGTCTTGGTGGAAATCTGCCCACATTTGGCTTCGAAAAATGTGTACCATAAAGAATTTTTCGTCTCTGTTACCATCGTCAAAGGTTATAGTAAAAAATGGATGTTCACTACCTTTGTTTACGTGTCTTTGTTTTTCTTCGAATGTCGAAAAATAATAAAACTGAAGTTTCAGTTAACATTTATGCGATGCTAGTGAGATCAACTATTCCTATACAATTTATCAAAGCACTTGTTAATAGAGTGCAGCGTATCCCTCGAGTTATCAAGTATATCTGTAATTTTTCCTCACACATATTATTTTAGAGCTCTTAAATCGTAAAGAGCACTTCCTTAAAATAGTTCCTAAACGAGAAAATCTACATAATTATGCTTAATAATTAAAAAAATTAGATAATTTTAGGGGAAATCCCCTATATTTTTGAGCCTCTAATTTCATTATGATGACGGTATAAGGTTCTTAAACTTCAAGGGAGGAAGGTAACACGATGAGAAATTTCTTCAAAGTCGTTATTGTTGGGGGAGGTACAGCGGGTATATCTGTGGCAGCCCGTCTTCTGAGAAAATCCAAAGGTTTAGAGAATGAAATCGTTATTATTGATCCGGCATCAAAACATTATTATCAGCCTCTTTGGACATTAGTAGGCGGAGGTGCCTCTAAAAAAGAGGATTCAGAAAGAGATATGGCTTCCGTTATTCCTGAAGGAGCAATTTGGTTACAAAATGCTGTGAAATATTTTCATCCAGAGCAAAGTCAAATTGTTTTAGATGATGATGTCACATTAAATTATGAATTTTTAGTTGTGGCAAGTGGTATTGAAATAAATTGGTCTGCTATTAAGGGATTGAAAGAAGCATTAGGAACAAATAGTGTATGTAGTAATTATTCATTTGAGCATGTAGATTACACGTGGGAAACGATTCGTAACTTTAAAGGTGGTACAGCCCTGTTTACGCATCCAAATTCCCCAGTTAAATGTGGGGGAGCCCCACAAAAGATTATGTATCTAGCTGAGGATTACTTCAGTAAAATGGGTATTCGTAAAAATATTGATATTATCTTTGGCTCGGCTAATCCAGCGATTTTTGATGTTGTAAAATATCGAACAGCATTAGAGAAAGTAATCGAAAAAAAGCATATCGATGCCCGCTTTCGTAGCAATTTAATTGAAATTAAAGCAGATGAGAAAATAGCTGTTTTCGAAAATTTAGATACGGGCGAAATCAGTGAAATAAAATATGACATGATTCATGTTGCACCATATATGGGCGCACCAGCATTTATTGCCCAAAGTTCGTTGGCAGACAGCAATGGTTGGGTAGACGTGGATATGTATACATTACAGCATAAAAAATATGCGAATGTTTTTGGACTTGGCGATAATGCCAACTTACCGACCTCTAAAACAGGAGCCGCTATACGCAAACAAGCCCCAGTCGTAGCCGAAAATATTTTAGCAAGTATGCGCCGACAGACGGTGCAGAGTAAATATGATGGTTATTCATCTTGTCCGATTGTAACGGGCTATAACAAATTGATTTTAGCGGAATTTGATTATACAAAGGAGCCTGTAGAATCAATGCCGTTTAATCAAGCTGTAGAAAGACCAAGTATGTATATGATGAAAAAAGACTTACTGCCCATCATGTACTGGGACGGCATGTTAAAAGGCACAATGTAGAGGAGTGTTTATGAATGGAAACAATGGAAACAAATCCGATACAAATGCAGCTGCAACAACCTGAAACACAACAAGCTATTGCTGCTTTATTAGCCAATTTACCTACTTACCAGAAAAATTTGGAAACGTTAGGGAACGTCATTGAATTTGGACAGGCTGCTTTAACAGATCAGCAGGCGATTCAAAAATATGATGAATTAGTGAGAAGCTACAATATAGATTTCGAAACTTTCGAGGCTCTTATTCAATTACTAGAAAAATTACCAAGGCTTGTTCAGTTGCTAGAGCAACTAGAGGATATAACTGATTTTATATCGGCTGTCCTAAAGGATGAGAAAACATTGGAAGTAGCAACAAATAGCTTAAAGGCATACGCAGAACCTGTATTCTCGAAAGTATCCTTGCTGAAGGAAATTCAAGAGCAGGCTGAAGCTCAAACAGAGCCTATTAAACTATTTACAATTATAAATTGGTTGAAAGACCCATCCGTACAGAAAATGTTGAAATACATACAAGCGACATTGCTTGTATTAAAAAAATAAGAGTGAAGGAGAGAAAAACATGTTATTACGATATTTTTATGATGAGAAATTAGCCCATGCTTCTTATATGGTAGGATGTCAACAAAAAGGAGAAGCCTTTATTGTTGATCCAATGCGTAATATTCAACCTTATATTGAAGTTGCAAAGAAGGAAAATATGAATATTACAGGTGCATTAGAAACACATATCCATGCTGATTTTGTGACAGGTTCCCGCGAATTGGCAGATCGCTTCGGGGCAACGATGTATATATCAGATGAAGGAGATGAAAATTGGAAATATCAAAATTTGGACGGAATATCTCATCAGCTTTTAAAAGATGGTGATAAATTTGAATTAGGAAGATTAACGTTTGAGGTGATGTATACACCAGGGCATACACCTGAATCCATCTCATTTTTATTAACGGATGGGGCTGCTGCGGACAAGCCAATCGGTATTTTTACAGGAGATTTCGTATTTGCTGGGGATATTGGACGACCAGATTTATTGGAAAAAGCAGCGGGAATGATAGGAACTGCCGATGCTGGAGCAAAGGTGATGTATCAGTCTATCGAGCGCTTCAAGCAATTACCTGATTATTTACAGGTATGGCCAGCGCATGGTGCTGGTAGTGCATGTGGTAAAGCTTTAGGTGCTGTACCATCGACAACAGTTGGCTATGAAAAACAATTTAACTGGGCAATGCAATTTGACCAAGAGGCTCCATTTATAAAAGCATTATTAGATGGCCAACCAGAACCGCCCTATTATTTTGCAGTGATGAAAAGAGTGAATAAAATTGGGATTGAGCTCATTAAAAATTTACCACAAGTAATTCAAATTACACAGTTAGAGGATATAAATAATTTGATTGCTGATGGTAAGCTAGTAGTCGATACACGAAGCACAGCAAACTTTGCACAAGGATTTATCAAGGGAACCATCAATGTTCCTTACAATACGGCCTTTACAAATTGGATGGGATGGATTGTCGATTACGAGCAGCCTCTCTATTTATTAGGAGATCCTCAACAATTAGAGGATATGCTAGAGGCATTGCGTTCAATTGGTATTGATAATGTTGTCGGCTATGCAGATATTTCACAAGTATTAGAGCAAGCGAATGAACTAGAAACATATGAAAATGTAACACCTCAAGAAGCGAAAGAGATGCTGGAAAATGAGGATATAGCAATAATAGATGTTCGAAATTTAACAGAATATAATGAAGGACATATTGAGAGCGCTGTTCATATTATGCTTGGTACCTTAAAAAATCGTTTAGATGAAGTACCAAGGAAAAAGCTAATTGTGCAATGCCAAGCAGGTGGACGTTCTGCAATAGCAGCAAGTATTTTAAAGGCGAATGGCTTTGATGAGCTAGTGAATTTAGCGGGTGGCTATGGTCAATGGGTGAAAGAAATAGCAGTAGAAGTGTAGCATTAACTATTTAACAGAGCTTCCATCTATAGAGGTGGAAGCTAGTTTATTTCATTGTATATATCTTGATGCTGATCTAAAATTAAATAGTTTTAGCTAACCTAATTTATTCAAAACTATTTTATTCATTTTTTCTTCGTTATGATCTAAATAGCATAATTTAAATTTACATGCTTGAGGAGAGGTTACTATATGCAATCAAATAGTGAGAATGAATATTTAAAGCAAATATATCACCATATGAAAGATGGCATTATCCTTATGAAGGAAAACCGTGAAATTATTATGATTAATCCAGCTGGCCAAAATCTAACAGGCTGGCATAAGGGAGGCTTTGTACCCTATTGCTCCTATTGTACAGAGCAGGCAGGAACACATCATAAGCCTAGTTGCTATCTAATTGCCAATAAGGATGTTTTAGGGTTACTATCCAAAATGCCAACATATCGGGGAGATAAAATCGATGTTGAAATGAGTGTAGCGGCTATTTATGTGAATAAGGAAACAAGCCAAACGGAATATATGCTTGTGCTGCGAGATCATGAAACACATAAGCAAGTGAGAGAAGCTGCTATCAGTAAAAAAATGATTCGAGCATTGATTGAAGCAAAAGAGGAAGAGCATAAACGCCTTGCCCAAGAGCTGCACGATGGAGTAGGACAGTCATTATTTTCGGTATCATTAGCATTGCAGGCAATTGAATCCTTTGTACAGCAAAATGACAAATTAATTGATTACATTGATGAGGTACGCGAGGAATTACAAAAGGTAATGAATGACGTAAAAAGCTATGCATATCAGCTTCGCCCACAAAGTTTAGATCAGCTAGGATTAGAGCCAACAATTCGATATCTGATTGATTTATTACAAAGAAAAGTGCCTAATTTAGAAATACAGATGAATACGCAAGGGTTAGGTCGATGTGATCCAGCAGTAGAAATCAATTTATATAGAATCATACAAGAGGCTTTACATAATATTACAAAATATGCACAAGCGACACTTGTTGTTATTGATCTTATCAAAGATAATACACATATTTATATGACCATTAAAGATAACGGCATAGGTTTTGATAGAAATAGTATTCAAAGTGAAGGCTTGGGGTTAAAGCATATAGAGGAACGTGTAGATCAATTAGGGGGTACATGTAAAATAATATCTAATTTAGCAAGAGGAACAACGATAGAAATTGTGATTCCTCGTTGGAGGCCAAAAAATGATTAAGGTATTGCTAGTA
Organism: Lysinibacillus macroides; assembly: GCF_001281525.1. Classification (GTDB taxonomy): domain Bacteria; phylum Bacillota; class Bacilli; order Bacillales_A; family Planococcaceae; genus Lysinibacillus; species Lysinibacillus macroides. The sequence goes on from NZ_LGCI01000008.1 coordinate 8,121, forward strand.
GATGATCATATCCTCATTCGAAAAGGCATTGCATTACTGGTAGAAAATCACCAAAAAATAGTCGTTGTTGGAGAAGCCAGTGATGGAGAAGAAGCAATGCAACTAGCCTATCAACTACAGCCACATGTTATTCTTATGGATATTTCGATTCCAAATGGTATGGATGGATTTACTGTAACCAAGGAACTGAAGAAAGGCTTACCTGATGTAAAAATAGTGATGCTAACCATGCATAATGAAATTGCCTATATACAAAAAGCTAGGGAAGTAGGAGCAGATGGCTATATTTTAAAAAATAGTAAAAGCGGAGAAATTATCGAAGCAATTAATAGTGTTTTTTTAGGAAAGCTGTACTATGAGGTAGGTTTACCAAGAGAGCAGATGGAGAAGTTATTTAAAAAGAAGGGTAAAAAAAATATAGATATTTTATCAACGAGGGAACAGGATATTTTACGCTTAACCGTCTTAGGTTATTCGAATATTGAAATTGGTCATAAACTCTTCATCAGTATTAAAACGGTTGAAAATCATAAATCGAATATTATGCAAAAATTAAATATAAAGACAAAAGCAGAGTTAGTACAATATGCGATTACCAATAAATATATTTCCTGATGTAGAAAAGTTCTTAAATAGCTTTTCGGAATTTATATAAATTAAGGGCTTTAAAAATAATGATAAACGAATGAAAGAAGCATTTTGGTTAATTTCGATACAGATTTAAAAGTATTAGAGAGAAGGTGGGCATGATGGATTTTGCCTTCATCGTTGTTATTTTTTTGATTGGATTTATTGGATCGTTTGTATCTGGCATGGTTGGTGTAGGTGGTTCTATTATTAAATACCCTATGCTACTATATATTCCACCGTTATTCGGTTTAGCAGCGTTTAGCGCCCATGAGGTTTCTGGAATTAGTGCAGTGCAAGTATTTTTTGCTTCGATAGCAGGTGTTTGGGCTTATCGAAAGGGCGGTCTTCTCAATAAAGCATTAATTCTTTATATGGGGTCAGCGATCTTAATTGGTAGTTTGCTTGGTAGCTTAGGTTCAAGCCTACTATCAGAAAAAAACATCAATCTCGTGTATGGCTTATTAGCTTTAATAGCTGCAATTATGATGTTTATCCCTAAAAAGCAGGTGGATGATAAACCGATGGATGAGGTGACATTTCATAAGCCGTTAGCAGCAGGATTAGCATTACTTGTAGGCATTGGCTCGGGTATTGTTGGTGCAGCAGGAGGGTTTTTATTAGTCCCAATTATGCTGACTGTATTGCATATCCCAACACGTATGACAATTGCCACAAGCTTAGCCGTTACTTTTATATCCTCGATAGGAGGGACGATTGGTAAGGTAGCAACAGGTCAAGTGGATTATGTACCTGCGGCGGTGATGATTATTGCCAGTATTATCGCTGCCCCATTAGGAGCCAAAATAAGCAGTAAGCTCAATACGAAGGTATTACAAATGATTTTAGCTATTTTAATATTAGGGACCGCTATTAAAACATGGATTGATATTTTATAAATGGAGCTAATAACAGCCATATTGACAGTTCAAACGGCTATATTTTAAGAAACTGTTGATGGAGCTATTGATTGGCTCTATTTTTTTGTCTCCTAGTAAGAAGTGGTGTTCTAATTATTCAAACGTTAAAAAATTAGTAGATACTTTGAATATTGCAGATTGTTTCGGTAAACTAGACGTAAGGTTGCTAAGAGAGGAATATGAGATGAGATACGAAAAAATCATGTATTCACAGGATGAGACAGAACAATTCGCATTGAAGTTGGCAAATTTATTGCAAGCACAAGACATGATTACATTAGAAGGTGATTTAGGTGCTGGCAAGACAACATTTACAAAAGCATTAGCACAGGGGCTGGGTATTACAAGAACGGTAAACAGTCCAACATTTACAATTATGAAGCAGTACGAGGGGCGGCTACCCTTCAATCATTTAGATGTTTATCGTTTAGCAGAAAGCGTTGAGGATTTAGGTTGGGATGAGCTATTCTATGGTGATGCAGTATCAGTGATAGAGTGGGCGCATTTAATTGAGCCAGATTTGCCACAGGAGCGTTTAGCGATAGAGATTTACCGAATCGGAGAGCAGGAACGACGCTTTGTATTAATACCCCATGGGAAACGCTATGAGGCACTATGTGAGGAGCTAATGAAATGATTTGGTTAGGAATAGAAACAGCAAATACACCACTTTCTATTGCTGTTGTAAGGGATGGAAAGATGGTTGCTGAGATGATGCAAAATATAAAATTAACACATTCAGCAGGTGCTATGCCTGCGATTGAGGAAGTTTTAACGCGAGTAGGCTTAAAACCAAGCGACCTAGATGCAATTGCAGTATCTGAGGGCCCAGGTTCTTATACAGGCGTTCGTATAGGTGTAACATTAGCTAAAACGCTAGCATGGACATTGCAAAAGCCTTTAGTGGGCATTTCTAGTTTAAAGGTATTAGCTGCAAATGCTGCGTTGTATAATGGCTTCATTTGTCCTATTTTCGATGCACGTAGAGGGAATGTTTACACAGCTATTTATCAAGGGATGGCACTAGAAGCTATTGTTGAGGATTACCATACACATATCGATGATCTATTAGAGCGTTTAAAGGCTTTTGAAGCACCTATTTTATTTGTGGGAACAGATGTTGATATATTTTGGGAGAAAATTGGTGCTGTACTTGGTGATGTTGCAGTACGTGCGCCATTTAGCTATGATTTACCACACGCAACAGAAGTTATTCGTTTGGCAACGGAGGTAGCACTTCCAAGCGTAGAGGCTACCCATCATTTTGTTCCGCAATATAAGCGCATTGCTGAGGCGGAAGCAAATTGGCTAAAGGAACAAAAGGAGCAGGCATATGAGTAGTAATGTAACGTATCGTAAAATGGTTTCTGATGATGTGCCAGCAGTCTATGAAATTGAGCTTGCCACGTTTCCTATGCCGTGGACATTAGATTCCTTTTATTATGAAGTACATGAAAATCCATATGCACATTATGTATTAGCCGAGGATATAGATGGGAGCATTATTGGCTTTTGTGGGATGTGGATGGTCATTGATGCAGCCCAAATTACGAATGTAGCTGTGGTGGAGCAGGTGCGTGGTAGAGGGATTGGTGAAAGACTTATGCGTGAGGCAATGCAAATAGCTCGTTTACATGGAATGGAAATGATGTCGTTAGAGGTGCGTGTAACAAATACGGTTGCCCAAAATCTTTATCGCAAGTTGCAATTTCAAGATGGTGGCATACGAAAAGGCTATTATACTGATAATGGGGAGGATGCCCTTGTCATGTGGGTGAAGTTATAATGAAAAATACAATGATATTAGCAATAGAATCAAGCTGTGATGAAACAGCAGCAGCCATTATTCGAAATGGCCATGAAATTGTTTCAAATGTTGTGGCTTCACAAATAGAAAGTCATAAGCGATTTGGTGGTGTTGTTCCTGAAATTGCGTCACGTCATCATGTGGAGCAAATAACAATGGTGATTGAGGAGGCTTTAGCACAAGCAGATGTAAAGCCAGCAGATTTAGCTGCGGTTGCTGTTACAGAGGGACCAGGGCTTGTAGGTGCATTATTGATTGGTATTAATGCAGCGAAGGCTTTTGCATTTGCGCATAATTTACCAATAGTTGGTGTTCATCATATTGCAGGACATATTTATGCCAATGCACTTGTTCAGCCAATGGTGTTTCCATTATTAGCGCTTGTTGTATCAGGTGGACATACAGAGCTTGTTTATATGAAGGAGCACGGTTCATTTGAAGTGATCGGTGAGACGCGAGATGATGCAGCAGGTGAAGCCTACGACAAAGTTGCACGTGTTTTAAATTTGCCATATCCAGGTGGACCACGTATTGATCAGCTAGCTCATGAGGGGGAAGAGGCTGTAACTTTCCCAAGGGTCTGGCTGGAGGAAGATTCGTATGATTTTAGCTTTAGTGGTTTAAAATCAGCCGTGATTAATTATAAGCATAACATGGACCAAAGAGGAGGAGAAATTTCTCCAACGGCTGTTGCTAAAGGTTTTCAGGAAAGTGTTGTAGAGGTATTAACAGCAAAGACATTGCGTGCTGCGCGAGCCTATCAGGTAAAACAAGTGATTGCAGCAGGTGGTGTAGCGGCAAATAAAGGCTTGCGAGCATCATTAGAGGCAGTATTTGCAAAGGAAGGTATTGCATTTTTTGTACCGCCGCTTAAATTATGTACGGATAATGCGGCAATGATTGGCGCAGCAGCAACGCCAATGTATGAAGCAGGTGTTCGTGGGAACTTAATGATGAATGGACGTCCAGGTATGGAGCTAAAATCCTGGGTTTAGTATAGAGAAGAGGTGTCTTTTTTAAAGACGCCTCTTTTTGTATGTTGAAAAAATTGTTGATAAATGCAAGAGATAAGGAGTAGTAATTGACAAATTTTTCAGAAAATTATCCACAGGTATGAGGATAAATAAAACAGCGAACAGGCGTACTTATGCACAAAATGTTGATAACTTGTGTATAACTTGTGATTATTCTATATATAGTAGTAGATTTTGTAAGAAGAAATGTGGATAAAATAATTTTTATCTGTGGACAATGTGGAAAACTCTGTTGATATGTTGATATAGCTAGATTTATGATGTGTATAAAGTTGTGGGCATTTTTTGTCGAAAAATAGCGCTTGACCAATATATATGAAAAATGATGGCGAGTAAAGCAAAACCGAACTAGTCCACACAATAAAGGTTCCGTGGATAGTTCGGTCTTAACCAGCCTTATAGATGAATATTTTCAAGCTCTTCATTTAACTCCAGCCACTCTAATTCCAATAGCTCATGCTGTTCTTTAGCAGTTGTTAGCTGCTCTTGAAGCGCCGTAATTTTTTCATGGTCTGTGAAAATTGTGGGATCACAAAGAGCTTCCTCTAAGTGTGCAATAGTAGCAGTTGTTTCTTGCATCTTTTCTTCTAATTCCTCGACGGCACGTCTAATTTGCCGTTCACGTTTTTTAGCCTCTTTATCAATCCTAGAGGTGGAGGCTTTTTCAGCTATTTCTTGCGATCCTTGAGGCTGTGTAGCTGCCTTCAATTGTGCAAGCTCTAATAGCTCCTGTTTTTTCTCCAAATAATAATCATAGTCGCCTAAATATTCGAAGGAGCCCGTTCCAGATAGCTCCACTACCTTTGTGGCAATACGATTAATAAAGTAACGGTCATGTGATACAAAAAGAAGTGTTCCTGGATAATCAATTAATGCATTTTCCAATACCTCTTTACTGTCTAAGTCCAAATGGTTTGTCGGCTCATCGAGAATTAAAAAATTAGCCTTTTGCATCATTAACTTCGCAAGTGCCAGGCGTGCCTTTTCACCACCAGATAAAGAGAAGACAGCTTTGTCTACATCCTCTCCACTAAAAAGAAAACGTCCTAATACAGTGCGTATATCCTTTTCATTCATCAATGGCCATTCATCCCATAGCTCTTTTAACACACTTTTATTGCTGGAGAGCTTTGCCTGCTCTTGATCATAGTAGCCAATTTGTACATTTGTGCCATAACGAATATCGCCTGCAATCGGGGCTAAATCCTTTACAATTGTTTTGAGTAAAGTTGACTTACCAACGCCATTTGGGCCCACCAGCGCTATACGATCCTCACGAAACGTACGTAGGGTAATACCACTTGATATGGCTTGATGACTGTAACCAATTGTTAAATCGTCAATAGATAAAACATCATTACCGCTTTGGCGTTCGATGGTGAAGCCAAAGCTAGCTGATTTTTCATCACCCTCTGGCGATTCCATCCATTCTGTTCGCTCTAGCATTTTCCGACGGCTCTGTGCCATTTTTGTTGTAGAGGCACGTGCAATATTTTTTTGAATAAAGTCTTCAAGCTTTGCTTTCTCATCTTGCTGACGCTCATATAGCTTCAAATCACGCTCATAATTTTTAGCCTTTTCATTTAAATAAGCACTATAGTTGCCTGTGTATTTTGAGACACGATGACGAGAAACCTCATAGACAATTGAAACAACCTGATCTAAGAAATAACGGTCATGTGAAACAATTAAAATAGCGCCTTCATAGCCCTTTAAATAGGATTCTAGCCAAGAGAGTGTTTCAATATCTAAATGGTTTGTCGGCTCATCGAGAATTAAAAGGTCTGGTTTACTCAGTAGGAGCTTTGCCAGTGCTAAACGAGTGCGTTGTCCACCAGATAGTGAGCTGATAGGCTTCTCATAGTCTTCAGGATAAAACTGCATCCCATGAAGCACAGAGCGTATATCCGACTCATATTGATAGCCGCCCGCATCCTTAAATGTATGCTGTAATTGATCATATTCAGACATAATTTTTGCATAGACAGTAGCATTCTCATAAACATTCGGGTCAGCCATTTGTTGTTCAAGGGAGCGGAGGGTTTGTTCCTGCGCGAGAAATGCTGCAAAAATAGTCATCATTTCATCCCAAATAGTTAAGGTAGAGTTTAATCCAGCATGTTGCTCTAAATAGCCAATTTGTATACCTTTAGGAATAATAATATCGCCTGAATCATAGGACATTTGACCAGCGATGATTTTTAATAACGTGGATTTACCTGCACCGTTGCGCCCTACTAAGGCAATGCGGTCGCGGTGTTGTACCTCTAATTTAACACCACTTAAAATTTCATCTGCAAGAAAGGATTTCGATAGTTGATTGACCTGTAAAACAATCATTCTTGACACCTCAATTCTACCTTAGTGTAATGGATGAACGATTTGCATGCAATGTCAGTGCTTTACTTATTCCAAGTAGTCATGTAAGATTGAAACGATTTCTCTTTAGTTAGTTGCGTAAAAAGCGCTATTAACTAAAGAGAAATACGCTAGTGGGTCATAAATATTTGTATATAGTTATAGCTAAATACAGTAAAATTGGATTAGGTATACTATGAGGAGGAAAAAGTTTGAAACAAGAATTAAAAATTCCACAGGCCACTACAAAAAGACTTCCTCTTTACTATCGATTTATTCAAAACTTTGCACAGGAAGGTATGGAGCGCATATCCTCAAAGGAACTGAGTGAAGCGATGAAAATAGATTCTGCAACCATTCGCCGTGATTTTTCGTATTTTGGTGCTCTTGGCAAAAAGGGCTATGGTTATGATGTCCAGCATCTATTACAATTTTTTAGTCAAACGCTTGATCAGCATGAAACGACAAAGGTTGCGTTAATTGGCGTGGGGAATTTAGGTAGTGCCTTACTAAAGTATAATTTTCAAAAAAATCATAATACTCATATTGTTGTGGCATTCGACTCAAAAGCCCCTAAAGATGGAAAAATGATTAGTAATATCCCTGTGTTTCATCCAGATTTACTAGAGGAAAAATATGCAGAATACGGCGCGGAGCTTGCCATTTTAACGGTGTCTTCACGTTCGGCTCAGAAAATGGCTGATCGCTTAGCTGCGATGAATGCAAAAGGTATTTTAAACTTCACGCCTGAGCGTTTAACTGTGCCTGATAGAATGCAGTTATTAACAATTGATCTATCAGTAGAGTTGCAAGCACTTATTTATTTAATTCGTAATCAGGAAGATTGAATCTTTACATTAGCGTATGTAGGCTGCTGTGGTGAGTAGATTGACGTAAAACTTTCACATAATATAGTTAGCCAAACTGTCGAAATTGAGTTAAAATGAAAAATATATAAGAGGAGGTGGCTGTAATGGGTATCGGTCCTATGAGCCTTATCATTATTGGAATTGTAGCAATTTTAATATTTGGCCCCAAAAAGTTACCAGAGTTAGGGAAAGCTATGGGTTCTACACTGCGTGAATTTAAAAATGCTACTAAAGGGTTAGCAGATGATGATGATGATAACGATAAAAAGAAAGTCATCGAAGTAAAAAACGATGATAAGTAATTAAAGGATGTCTTTCTAATATGAGTGCAAACAATCAAACTGTCATTGAGCATATAGAAGAATTAAGGAAACGACTTTACTTTATAGTCGTTTTCTTTGTTATTGCGGTTGCTGGAGCGTTTTTTTTGGCAGAGCCGCTTATTCATTTTTTACAAAGCAGTGATACTGCACAGAGCTTCTCTTTAAATGCGTTCAAAATTACAGATTCTATCAAAATTTATTTTCAAATGATTTTTTATATAGCTTTATTATTGACGTCTCCTATTATTCTATACCAACTCTGGGCTTTTATTTCACCAGGGCTATATGAAACGGAACGTAGGGTAACATTAAGCTATATACCCTTTACATTTATCTTATTTGTAGCTGGAATTGTTTTTTCGTACTTTATTTTATTCCCGTACGTACTGACCTTTATGATTGATTTATCTGAACGTCTAGGTGTAAAGTTAACAATTGGGATTAATGAATATTTCTCATTTTTGTTCCAAATTACTATACCCTTTGGATTCATTTTCCAATTGCCGATTATACTTTTATTTTTTGCACGTTTGGGTGTTCTAAATCCGCAAATTATGACAAAAAATAGAAAATATGCTTATTTCGCTCTTTTTGTCATAGCAGCTATGATTACACCTCCAGATTTAATAAGTCATTTAATCGTAACAGTACCAATGTTTTTGCTCTATGAATTTAGTGTTTGGGTAGCAAAAATAGGCTATCGTAAATATTTAAAATCAGAGGAAATGCGGTTGAAAGAAGAACAAGAAGCTGAGCAAAAGCGCCTAGTTGAAGAGGCACTTGAGCAACAACGACGCCAAATAGAAGATTTGAATCAACAGTAATGATAAAAGCTCGATGCCTAAGTTTTGGCGTCGAGCTTTTTCATTATATTAGAGCCTTACAAAAAATTTATTGCATTTTTTCTAGTTCTTCAAGAAACTTTTGCAAGGGTTCTGCATAGAATTGTACAAGTGTCACAAAACCATTCAGCATAATATGTGCGATAATGGAAGTCCAAATGCGTTTTGTTTTGTGATATAAAAAGGCAAAAATTAAGCCACATATCGTATAAAGCAGGATATGGGAAAAGTCGAAATGTATAAGTGCAAAGAATATAGCACTGACAATAGCAGCAATCCAGAAATTTGTTGTTTGGACAAGCGATCCAAATATGACTCTGCGGAAAACAAATTCCTCTAAGATTGGGCCAAATACAACAATGGCTACTATAGCAATAGGAGCGCCTTTCGCAAGTGCAACGATATCTGCGGTATTTTGGGAACCTCCTTCAACACCAAACAGGGTCATTTCAATAACAGCACCAATCATTTGACCAAAGAACACCAGAAAGAAGCCAACAATTCCCCAAACGATTGTAAGGGGTATGGTTTCCTTTTTTCCTTGATAAACATTCCAAAAGTCTTTATCACGAGAGGTTAGGATGAGGCTTAAAATAAGCGCAATGGCAAAGCTAAGAGCAATATACCAGCCTTGCGTAATAGGTGCAGCTTGTTCAGGAGATAGACCTGTTATCTTCTGAATAAACATATGAAACGGTAAGAGCAACCATCGCCCTGAGATTTGCATAAGAATATAAATTAGTAAAACATACAGAGCTGTTTTCTTGTGTTTCTTTATTTTTTGAGAATTTGTCACAATCAAAATCCTTTCCATTCATAAGCTTCTCTTTCTATTGTAGAGGAATATAGAAAGAAAACAAAATTTTTAGAAGTTCTGACTTGCAAAAAAAAGAGTGATTGATTATCATAATAAATGTGTTAGCACTCGATGTGATTGAGTGCTAATAAAACATTCATTATTATTTAATTTATTAGGAGGTTGTTTCACTTGTTAAGACCACTAGGAGATCGTATTGTAATTGAGCTAATCGAGGTAGAAGAAAAATCTGCATTCGGTATTGTGTTACCTGATTCAGCAAAAGAAAAGCCACAAGAAGGTAAAGTTGTCGCAGTTGGGACAGGGCGTGTTTTAGAGAATGGGCAACGTGTAGAGCTTGACGTTAAAGTTGACGACCGTATTATTTTCTCTAAATACGCTGGTACAGAAGTTAAATATGAAGGGTATGAATACCTAATTTTACGCGAAAGCGATATTCTTGCAGTTATTGAATAAACTAAGATTTTACGCACCAATAAGGTAAATGCTTATGATTATTGTCAACATACTGACAATTTATACTAAGCTAAAATTAATATAAACATATTGATAAAGCTTAACGAATATTCCATTTCAGGAGGGTAAATTCACATGGCAAAAGATATTAAATTCTCAGAAGACGCTCGTTCATTAATGTTACAAGGTGTAGATAAATTAGCAGACACTGTAAAGGTTACATTAGGGCCAAAAGGACGCAATGTTGTTTTAGAAAAAAAATTTGGTTCACCGCTTATTACAAATGACGGTGTGACAATCGCAAAAGAAATTGAGCTAGAAAATCCATACGAAAACATGGGGGCAAAATTAGTAGCAGAGGTTGCTTCTAAGACAAACGAAATCGCTGGTGACGGTACAACTACAGCAACAGTATTGGCACAAGCAATTATTCGTGAAGGCTTGAAAAACGTTACGGCTGGCGCAAATCCTGTAGGTATCCGCAAAGGTATCGATAAAGCAGTGACTGCAGCACTTACAGAGTTACATGCGATTTCTCGTCCAGTAAGCAATAAGGAAGAAATTGCACAAGTTGCTGCTATTTCTGCCGCTGATGATGAAGTTGGACAACTGATCGCTGAAGCAATGGAGCGTGTTGGTAACGATGGTGTTATTACAATTGAAGAATCAAAAGGCTTCACAACAGAGCTTGATGTAGTAGAAGGTATGCAATTCGACCGTGGTTATGCTTCACACTACATGGTAACAGATACAGATAAAATGGAAGCAGTGCTTGAAAACCCATATATTTTAATCACAGATAAAAAAATCACAAACATTCAAGAAGTATTGCCATTGTTAGAACAAGTGGTACAACAAGGTCGTCCACTATTAATGATTACTGAAGATGTTGAAGGGGAAGCACTAGCAACACTTGTTCTGAACAAGCTTCGTGGTACATTCAATGCTGTAGCAGTAAAAGCACCTGGCTTCGGTGATCGTCGTAAAGCAATGCTTGAAGATATCGCTATCCTAACTGGTGGTCAAGTGATTACAGAAGAACTAGGTTTAGACCTAAAATCAGCTGATATTTCTGCTCTTGGTCGTGCAGCAAAAGTTGTTGTGACAAAGGACAATACAACAATTGTTGAAGGTGTAGGCGGTGCAGATGCAATCGAGACACGCATTGGTCAAATCCGTGCACAACTTGCTGAAACAACTTCTGAATTCGATAAAGAAAAATTACAAGAGCGACTTGCTAAATTAGCAGGTGGTGTAGCAGTAATTAAAGTTGGTGCTGCAACAGAAACAGAGCTAAAAGAACGCAAACTTCGTATTGAAGACGCATTGAACTCAACGCGTGCAGCAGTTGAAGAAGGTATTGTATCAGGTGGTGGTACTGCCCTTCTTAACGTCTATGCAGCGGTTGAAAAAGCGGCTGAGTCAGTAGAAGGCGATGTAGCTACAGGTGTGAAAATCGTTCTACGTGCTTTAGAAGAGCCAGTTCGCCAAATCGCTAATAACGCTGGTCTCGAAGGCTCTATTATTGTAGACCGCTTAAAACGTGAAGAAATCGGTGTAGGCTTCAACGCAGCTACAGGTGAATGGGTAAACATGATAGAAGCAGGCGTAGTAGACCCAGCCAAAGTAACACGCTCAGCATTACAAAACGCAGCATCTGTAGCAGCCTTATTCTTGACGACAGAAGCAGTAGTAGCAGATATCCCAGAGCCAGCAGGTGCAGGCGGTGGTATGCCTGACATGGGTGGAATGGGAATGCCTGGCATGATGTAATTCTTTATGTAACAAGGAATTAGACAGCTTTTAGTTAGATGATAAAATTAAAAACTACATCTTTTTAAGAAATAGTATGTCATAAAGCAACTACCACTTCTCATAATTTTTAAAAATTATGAGAGGTGGTTTTTTATGTTTTTAAAATTTACTTATGAGGATTTTATTGCAGATAGACGTTTCAAAAATACAATAAATAAGAAAAACTTATGGATTTTTATAAATAACCTATATTTTTTTTATGGAATAGAACTGGTATATTGAAAAAGAATGGAGGATTAGAATGAGAATTTTTGATACACATTTTCATATTATTGATTTTGATTTTCCAATTATCGAAAACCAAGGCTATTTACCGCCTAGTTATGTTGCAGAAGACTATCAACAGGCAACTACTGACTTACATGTATTAGGTGGGGCTATCGTATCTGGATCATTCCAAGGGTTTGACCAAAACTATTTAGTAAAGGCATTAAAACAATTAGGTCCAACATTTTGTGGCGTAACACAATTACCTTATACAGTGACGGACGAAGAAATACTAAACCTAAATGACAATGGGGTAAAAGCGTTACGCTTTAATATTAAAAGAGGTGGTTCAGAAGATTTATCGAAGCTGGATTACTTTGCTAGAAGGGTGCATGATTTAGTGGGGTGGCATAGCGAGCTTTATATTGATGCAAAAGAGCTAGCTGAAATCGCATCAACCATTGAAAAATTACCTGCTATTTCAATTGACCATTTAGGCTTATCGGAAGAAGGCTTACCTCATTTATTAAAGCTAGTAGATAAAGGGGTACATGTAAAAGCTACTGGCTTTGGGCGTGTAGAATTGGATGTTGAAAATGCCTTAAAGTCGATTTATGCCATTAATCCAGATGCCCTTATGTTTGGCACAGATTTACCATCTACAAGAGCAAAAAGACCTTTTGATGTTGCAGATATCGAATTGATTCAAAAACTTTTTGATGAACAGGCTGTTGATAAAATACTATATACGAATGCACTTAAATGGTATTTCAAATCATTGACGCTATCTCTTTCTATTAAAGACCAAAAAATTTCATTCAAATAAATATACTATGAGGAGGATTTAACATGAATAAATCACTCCAAGCGGGTACTAAGCATGATATGAAGTTTGTTGTACCACAATTAAAAACTGTACCGAACCTTTACCCAGAATCAGAAGAGTTTGCGCGATGCCAGAGGGATTTGCGACAGCTACCTTGTTGGTCTTTTAGAATGGACGTGTATGCAAGCGATTAATCCTCACCTTGATTTTCCGAATGAATTGACGCTCGGTACGCATATTAATGTAAATCATGAAGTTGCAACACCACCAGGACTTGAAGTAACTGTGCGAGTGAAGCTGACGAAAGTAGATGGACGTCGATTAGAATTTGATGTAGAGGCAAATGACGGAATAGATATTATTAGTCGTGATACACATGAACGATTTATTGTCGATGGGAAACGCTTTTCAGAACGAGCTGCAAGTAAAGTGAAATAGTATATATTACTAAAAACAGAAGAAATAATAGATATGGAGCTTTTAACTGTTTCATTCTCATGCTTAAGAAGCTTTGAGAGTATAAAATATTTAGCAATTGTAGCATAGTTAAATGAGCAAGAAAATTTCCACTATCCAACCATTAAAGAACTTTAAAATCAGCACCTCTTATGATAAATCAACATCATAAGAGGTTTTTTATAAGTAAATTTATAGTTCATTTGTCAGTATTTTAACCGAATAATATATTAAGACATTCTTTTACATGAGAGGGAGGAAGGCAGATGCGTATTGAAGCTAACGGTTATCCCCAGTCATCTATAGTTCAAGCACAGGTATCAAAGCAAGCAATGGATGACGAAAAACAATTGAAGAAGCAGCAAGAGCGGGAACAGGAGTTAAAAAGGCAAGAGAAGATGGCAGAGCAACTAAAGAGAGAAACAGAGGCTACTAAAAAACAAATGGAGGCGGAGAAAGATGCACTAAAAATTTATATGACCTGTTTGGAAATTGCAAGGCGTATTACAGCTGGTGATAAAGTTCCAATGAAGGATCATAAATATTTAATTGAACATGATCCTGCCCTCTATGGCAAATCGCTTACATTGCGTATATCAAAAGAGGACCCTAAGGAGCACAAGCAATTATCTGAGGATGAGGAGGAGCAGCAACATACCTCTTCAACAGGTTTAACGAATGAAGGGAGCACTGATGGCCATGAGGTTTTGAATACAGATACTTCAAGCTCAGCGGTAGATATTAAAATTTAGGATGCGATTACAATTTCCCTGTAATATACGAGAGCTTGTTACGAGGAAGAGAGGCTGCTACAGAAAAAGTAATAAGCTCTATACTTTATATGAGTAATGGAGGTGAGGAGTTGTGCAAAAAGTAGAAAAAGCATCAATTATCATATGGCTTTTAGATGATTTACAATATTATGTAACAAGATTATTTGTAATTGGACTAGTGTATTATTTTTTTCAAGAGTATGAGTTAATGCGAAAAATTTGTATACTTGTCACTATTTATTATATAGTGCATTTTCTTTATGAAGGGATTATCAATATTTTTTATTATAAAAATTTCCGATATATAGAGGAGAAAGAAAGAGTTCAACTAATCAAGGGAGGGCTCACTGTTAGGCATAATACCATCCCAATTCGGCGTATTCAACATGTAAATATTACTCAAAATTTTTATTCACGTTTATTTAATTTATATAGTATAGGCATATATACGGCTGGCGGTTACCATAGCATCCAATTTATCAAAAAGGATGTAGCAGAGAAATTAAAAGAGGATATTACAAGGTTCTTGATTGAGAAGGGAATTGATCAGGATGAGCAAGAAAAGAGATCATGTTCTTGAAATTATATATATCAATTATGCCATTATTAAAGAGAGAATATATCCTATATTTATGTTGATTCTTAGCTTGATTGGTGTTCATCAATTTTATGAAAAAATATTAAATATAGGATTTTTATTGCTTTGTGTGTTGATTATTGTATGTTCTATATTGCTGTGGTATCATAAAATCTTTTCCTTTGACAAGCAAAAAATTGTTATTACGGAAGGTGTATTTGCTAAAAAGTATCATGAAATTCCCATTAATCGAGTGAAATCTATTTGGATTTCAGATTCATTATTAAAGCGCCTAGTGGGTGTGTCAAATTTTAATATTGAATTAGTCGGGGGAGATGAAATTTCCTTTGTTTTAACCAATAAAGAAATTGTAAGAATTAAAAATACTTTTTTTCCTTCTTATGATTTCGTACAACCTAAAAAATCACAACAACGTCTATCCTTTTTTCAGGGTTTATTACTCGCAACAACTGATTGGAAATTGTTCCTTGCCTCATTATCCATTACTATGATTTTGGTGAATTTTTCTTTTAAGCTTGTAGGTTTTTGGGTAGAGGAATGGGAGACAGATGCAAGTCAAATGGGGTTTACAGAAGCTTTCCAAACTATTAAGGAGCTTTCT
Organism: Lysinibacillus macroides; assembly: GCF_001281525.1. GTDB lineage: Bacteria > Bacillota > Bacilli > Bacillales_A > Planococcaceae > Lysinibacillus > Lysinibacillus macroides. Next base: position 23,450 of record NZ_LGCI01000008.1, read on the forward strand.
TGGCAGGATATACTCCCATTAGCATGGATATTCTTTGCCTTTGCAATACTAGCAATTTTTATACTAGCGATTTATATGATGATCACATATTGGAACTTTCATAGTGAAAATGCGGGGCGGTATATACATACATCTTATGGTTTGTTGAATAAAAAATCTGATCAAATACCTTTACATGAAGTGCGGTCTGTGCAAATTTTACAGCCTGTGATTTTTCAATTATTTGGATACGCACAGATCAGAGTGGATGTCATTGGAAATGATGGAAGTATACTTTTATGTCCTATTATAAAGCAACAACGGGTAGCAGCATTTATTCAACAGCAATTACCTGTCTTTCAAGTGGAATCAATCCAAGAAAGGGCAAAAGCATCTGTGTTACCAGATTATTTATTAAAGGTAATTTGGTTTCCTACTGTCATATGTTGTGGTTTAGCGTATATTCATCCTTGTTTTTTGTATGGCTTATGGTTATTAATATTTTATTTATATGTAGGATATATGCGTTGGAAGCATGCAGGTTTGATGGTAGATGAAAAGTATATTCGACATTCGGGCTATCATTGGTTAGAGGCGTTTCATATGATTACTTTAGTGCCCTATATTCAGCATACAGCGGTGAGTCAATCTTTTTTTACGAGAGGAAGAAATATAGCGAGCTATGAGTATTCATTATATGCAGAAGATGGTGATGAATCATATAGTTGTTATGGGATAGATGCACAATATCGAGAATCCTTTTTAAATATTGCTCAAAATAACGACTAACATTGAATCTTTTATATTTAGTAAAACAATGACTAGTAAGTATCTGAGAAGATGTATTGATATTTTTTCTTTTAAAATCAGGGGCTGTCAGGAAAGTAGAAATTTTCCTGACAGCTTCTATCTTTTTAATAATGAAAAAATTTTTGTGTTGTTTTTCGACAGATTATCACTTACAATACAAAATGATAATGATAATCGTTATCAACTATATTTTGTATAATAGAGGTGAAATCTTGGATAAACAGGACGTGAGCAGAATAGGAATGGGCAAGATTTATTACGTTATTATTTTGCTGTTAATAGGCTCCATTATAATATCTGCCGTTTATTCTGTATCAATAGGACAAGTCAGCATACCTTTCAAGCAATCAATGGATATTTTGCTACATACGCTAACTAATGGGAAGGTGGGCACGCTTGATAGTGTGGATAGTGAATCCTATTTGAATATTATTTTACAGGTCAGAATGCCCCGTGTGGTTTTTGCCTTATTGATTGGTGTCGGACTTGCATTGTGTGGGGCTGTCATGCAGGCAGTTGTGCAAAACCCGCTTGCTGATCCATACATACTTGGTATTTCTTCAGGAGCGTCATTAGGTGCCACTTTTGCCATCCTAGTTGGTTTTGGCAGTAGCGCATTGCTCGCACAATTTGGGGTAGCCTTTGGTGCATTTGCAGGGGCGATGATTACCTCTATGGCGGTGCTTATTTTATCCAGCATTGGAGGTAAAGCAACCTCAGTAAAGCTTGTGTTATCAGGGGTTGTCATCGGTGCATTATGTAGTTCGTTTTCAAGCCTTATTATCTTTTTTGCCAATAATGCAGAAGGAATCAAAACCGTTACGTTTTGGTCTATGGGGAGTTTAGCCTCTGCTAGCTGGGACAAAACACCGATTTTAACAATTGTAATTGTACTTGGAGCTGCATTATTCCTTTTCCAGCATCGTGTGCTAAATACAATGCTACTTGGGGATGAATCAGCGATCACATTAGGGATCAATTTAAGTGCTTATCGTAAATTGTATATGATTCTTACCTCGCTCATTACAGGAACGATGGTCGCTTATGCAGGTATGATCGGTTTTGTTGGTTTAATAATTCCACATATCACGAGAGGTATTTTCGGTGCAGACCATAAACGATTAATGTTAGGAACATTGCTCTTAGGAGGACTTTTCATGATTTGGGCAGATATTCTGTCTCGAACATTAATCCAAAATGTGGAATTACCGATTGGAATTATTACTTCTGTCATTGGGTCACCATTATTTATCTATATGATTGTAAAAAAAGGTTACAACTTCGGAGGGTAGAACAATGGAATTAGTAGCAAAGGAAATAGAAGTAAAAATCGGCAAAAAGGAAATCGTAAAAAACATATCCATTCATGTGAATAAGCAACAATTTGTGGGCTTAATCGGACCAAACGGATGCGGAAAGTCAACTTTATTGAAAAGTATTTATAAAAGCCTCGTGCCACAAAAAGGGATGGTCTTCTTAGATGATTTAGATGTTTTAAAAAGTCCTGAAAAAAAGATTTCTCAGCACTTAGGTGTAGTTGGACAATTCAATGAAATGCACTTTGATTTAACTGTGCAGCAAATGGTGATGTTAGGCAGAACACCGCATAAAAAAATGCTAGAGTCAGATAATCAAAAGGATTTTGATATTGTAGAGGAGGCATTGACACGCACAAACCTACAATCATATAGGGGGCGTAGTTTTCTGTCACTATCTGGTGGCGAAAAGCAACGGGTGATTTTAGCGAGAACGATTGCCCAACAGCCCAAATTTATGATTTTGGATGAACCGACAAACCATTTAGATATTCGCTATCAAATTGAAATATTATCCTGTGTAAAAGATTTAAATATTGGGGTATTAGCAGCACTGCACGATTTAGAGATGGCAGCACATTATTGTGATTATCTTTATGCAGTAAAAGATGGTGGAATCTATGCACATGGTACACCACAAGAGGTTTTAACACCAGAAACAATAGAAACTTTATATCATATAAAATGTCAAACGTTTACGAATCCAGTGACAAATGGCTTAGGCTTTGCATATGGACTATAGGAGGAAAACCATGAAGAAGAAATTATTATTAGGAATTGGTTTAGCAGCTTTGTTAATATTAACAGCCTGCGGTAACACATCAAAGGACACAACTGAGAAAACACAAACAAAGGAGCATTATCCACTGACAGTTGAAAACTTTTCAAAGGCTGAAGGTGGATCAGCATGGGAAAAGAAAGATCAGGTATTTGATAAAGCACCTGAAAGAATTATGGCAAATACACGTCCGGCAGCAGAATTATTATTACATCTAGGCTTAGGCGATAAAATCGTAGGTGTTGGGGCGAACTTTGGTGCACCTGATCAATCAGTAGAGGAGGAATACGCAAAGCTACCCATTTTAAGTGATGAATATGTTGGCAAAGAGGTTACATTGGGTACTAATCCAGATTTAGTATTCGGTCGTGGCGGCTTATTTGATAATGCTGAATGGGGTGTAGGAACAGTAGATTCTCTTAATGAAATGGGTGTTAAAACATATGTTTTAGAGTCATCAGTAACAGGCGGCACATATGATTCTATTTATAAGGATATTGAAAATATTGGTGAAATTTTTAATGTGCAAGACAAAGCAGACAACTTTATAAAAGAATTAAAAGATCGCCAAAAAAATATTGCCTCAAAATTAGAAAGTATTAAAGAGGAAAAAACATTTGCTTATTTGCATACAAATGATCCAAAAGAGCTTTTTGTTTATCCAGCACATGATGAAACATTCTTTAATGATGCTTTCAACATGGTGAAACTAAATAATATTTTCAAAGATGAAACTGGTGATGTAAGTGTTGAAACATTGATTGCAGCAGATCCAGATGTGTTAATTTTACCAAATTGGGACGGCTCTGATTTAACAAAGGTACGTGAAGAAATCTATGCAAATCCTAAGCTTTCAAGCATGAAGGCTATTAAAAATAAACAAATCTATATTGTCGATTATAATTATATGTTTGGCTACGGCTATAACACAATTGACGGTATGGAAGCTTTAGCAAAAGAAATGTATCCAGATTTATTTAAATAATGGACGAAAAAGCTATTTCATAAAGTTGTTTATTTTGATTTTTGGAATAGCTCTTCTTAGAACTTAATGTGTTATGTTTATAGCTCTAACTAGATTTGGCTTCAATAAATTTTTCTGGATCAGGGCTAGATACAATGGACAACAAATGTTCTATCATCCTTCTTTAGGGTGACGTGTCTAATGAAAAAAGGCTTTCATCGTTCTAATGTTGAACGAAAGGAAAGCCTTCTTTACATTATCTTGGATTGCCAAAGATTCCTGGCAGTATATTTGGCAATCTTGGTATTAGTGGAGGTGGATAATTAGGGAATTGCCCAGGATATTGTCCACCTGGGTATGGATGTGGTGGATAGGGTCTTGGCGGCTGGGGTGGATAAGGTTGAGGTGGGTAGGAGTGCGGCGGATAGGGGCGTGGTGGGTATGGAGGTGGAAAGGAGCTACCAGGTGGTGCGCCTGTACCTGCTGCCGTGATTTGGCTAACATCAACTGTAACCATTTGGCCATTATCTAACTGGATTTCAGCCGTTCTGCCTCTTGCTCCAAATGTCCGAATCAATGTCCCGGAATACGTACCTGTTGGAAGTGTCACCCATATTTTCATACCTGGATGGAATTGACTGTTAAAATCTTCAGGAGCTAATCTAGGATAAACCAATAAAACACACCTTTCTTCATTTTTTCTAACATATGCCTATGCTGGTGATTGTTATAGGCTAAAGGCTAGCGTTGTTATAAAACTTTCTGATTTTCACTATACTAGGGAGAAAAAAGCTGAAGGATGTTTAGTGGATGGCAATTATTAAAGTTAAAAAAATAACACTACAGAATGTACGAAATGTAAGGCATGGTGAGATTATTCTTACAATGAATTTCGACACATTTTTACAGGCAAATGTTGTTGGTTTATATGGACAAAATGGGTCGGGTAAGACAACCATTGTGGATGCATTTGCTTTATTAAAGACGCTTCTTTCAGGTGATAAAAAGCTACCTTCACAGGACAAGCGCTTGATTATGGCAGGAGAGCAGGTGGCAAGCCTTGATTTTGAGTTTTTAGTGGAGAATCAGTTTGGCACATTTTTTTTATACTACTATGTGGAGCTACAGGAAGATCAGCATCGACTCTATCCAGCGTTAGAGCGACTTTCCTATAAAGAAAATGCGAAGGGTAAACGTTCTAAGATTTTGATGACTGCAACAGAGAAAGATGTGCATATTCGAAAATCGAGTTTAACGAATATGAATGAAGCGGCACGTATTCAACTCCTTGTCCTTCAACAATTAGCAAGAAAGCAATATCAATCTTTACTATTCCATAAAGATTTAAAGCCCTTGGTACAGGAACGGCTTTCTGAACAGGAAATGCAGCTATTGCACAATATTGCAATGGATTTTAAGCGTGATTTACATGTTGTGAATACCCAAAGTATTGCACCGCTATTTGAGGAGCGAATGATGCCCTTTAGCATTCATCTGGAAAAAACAAGAGGTCTTATTCCTTATGATTTAAAGGGACCTGCCTTATTGCCAGAGGCTGCATTTTATACCCTCTGTGAAGTAATTGAGCAAAGTAATCGTGTGTTATCGGCTATTATTCCGGAGCTAGCGATAAAGATTAATGCGATTACGAAGCAGACGATGGATAATGGTGAACAAGGAATTCGCTTTGAGTTTTTAGCGCAGCGTGGGGAGCAAGCATTACCTTTGCGTACAGAGTCAGAGGGAATTTTAAAAATTATTTCCATTCTTAGTGTGCTTATCGCTGTCTATAATAATCCCAACGCTTGTGTGGTGATTGATGAATTAGATTCGGGCATTTTTGAATATTTACTAGGTGAACTGTTAACAGTAATTGATGAGGATGGGAAAGGGCAGCTTATTTTTACATCCCACAATTTACGTGTATTAGAGGTGTTAGCTATTAACAATCTATGGTTTACCACAACTAATGACAATCATCGGTATATGCAGTTAAAAGGTGTGAAAGAAGCAAATAATGCAAGAGATGCTTACCTTCGTGCTATTCAGCTTGGTGGGCAGGATGAGGAGATTTATAAGGAAACAAAAGCATTTAAAATAAAGCGTGCCTTTCGTAAAGCGGGGGTGCAGCATGATTAAAAAGGTGCTATTAATTATTGTTGAAGGACAAACAGAGCAAGTTATTTTAGAGGATTATTTAGATGCCCATTTTGCAAATTCAACCATACGCTTTGATGTACAGCGTGAGGATATGTTAACAAAATGGGATAAGCATAAGCGCATACCCAATATAAAAAATAGTGTTGTACAAGCGATTCAAAGCTACTTAGAAAAATATAAGTTTTTAGCAAAGGATTTAACAGCAGTTGTGCATATTACAGACGCAGATGGCTGTTTTATTGCGCCTGAATATGTCAAGGTAGATGGGGGTATCGAGCAAAGCTTGTTTTATACAGAGGATGCGATATTGGTAAAGTCAGCTAAGCGCAAGGAGCAAATTGAGCAGCGCAATGAAATGAAGGCAAAGAACGCTAAGATTTTAATTGCCCATGACCATTTTAGCATTCAACGTTTTAAAGTGCCTTATCAGCTTTTTTATTTCTCTACAAACTTAGAGCATGTATTATGGGATGAGCGTAACGAAATTGCAACAGAAAAAATCCAAAAAGCAGATGCATTTATCGAAAATTTATCAGGCACGATTGAGGACTATTTACAAGCCTATCTTCCCGTTAATCCAAACCTACCTTATAAGGAAAAAATGCGAAAAAGTTGGAGATATTTAATGGAAGGTTGTCATTCCTTGCAGCGAGGTACGAATGTACCATTATTATTTGACATGATTAAAACGAATGGACAATAAGAAAGGTGGCATAGATCTCGTCACCTTTTTTAGTGCACTAAAAATAGGACTGTGTTTTTGTGTTTATGTCTTCACTTAGCAGAAGGAGCTTCCATATAATTTTTTGCTTCGTGCTTCGAAATATATAATTTATTTATGTGAAAGGAGTGATAGAATATAAATAATTAAAAATTTCTGAAATATCAAAAATATGATAATTATAAGTAATACTTTACTATCTAAAGTTGAAGGAATTTAATTTCTTTAGCTGACTAGGAATTTCATGCAGCTTTTAATCTAGTAGTCTCAGAAAGAGGATATTATATCAAAATTTCTAAAAATAGTTACTTAAGATTTTCCACTTTCATAAAGTTTTACAGCTTGAATAAGGTATTAAACTATTTTGTGAAGTGAAGCTGATCCAATAATGCCATACTTAGTAGGAGGAAATATGTTTAGACTTTTTGTTCCCATTGGTCAACTACTTAATAAAATGAAGTATGCACAGAAGTTTATTTTGATTGGAGGTATACTTGCTATACCTATTATTTTTACCTCCACAATGTTGACGATAGATATTAACCGTAAAATTGAGCAAATGACTATGCGGAATGAGGGGATAGAATACAATCTTATTTTGAAGGATCTACTAAAAGTAGTACAACAAACGCGTGGGTTAACTGTAAGCTTTGTCAGCGGAAATACGTCAGTGCAAGATGAAATTACCAGCAGGCATACCCAGATCACGAATACGTTAGAAGAGCTACATGAATTTGAAGCAAATTTAACAAATAGCTACGGAATGGAAGAACAGATGAAGAAGATTGAAAGTCAGTGGTCCACAATCAAATCAAAAAATTGGCAAAATGACAATGAAGTGTTAACTAACTATTCTGCATTAACAGAGCAAATCATTGGCGCGATGAATATTGTCACAAATAATACAGGATTACTACTAGCAGATACGAAGGAAAGCTATAATCTAATCAATAGTGTGAGCAGTACAATTCCAAATTTAACAGAGAGCTTAGGGAAGATGCGTGCTAATGGCATGAAGATTGCTGGTAGTAAGAGCATGACAGATGAGCAATATAGGGTGCTCAATAATTTATTTATTCAGACAACAGAAAACCTTAAAAAGATTGAAGCAGACTTAAATATTGCTTTTGGTAATCCTTCCATGAAATCTGCGCTTGAGGAGAACTATCTTTCATTTAGCAAACAAAGTGACTATTTTTTAAATGTAGTAACGGAAGAAATGTTGTTGACTAGTACAATTTCTATGGAACCAGACCAATACTGGGATATTGCTACGACTACGATTGATGTGGGTCTCCTATTGTACGAAGATAGTTTATCGTTTTTAAGTGATACATTGACAAGTCAGTTAGAAGAGCTTAAATTCAACCGCATACTTATGTTATCTTTTATAACTAGTATTTTATTATTATCATTATATATGTTTGTTGCCCTTTATATGATGATTAAAAAAGTTGTGAATGAGTTAGGAATTGCAGCAAGTGATGTAGCGAACGGAAATTTAGCTACGACTGTTTCTTTTCATACGAAGGATGAGATGCACAGTATCGAAATTTCATTCAATAAGATGGTTGAAAGTTTGAATGAACTGGTTAAGGAAATCACAGTAAGTTCAGAGTATGTTGCATCATCTAGTGAGGAGTTACGAGCGAGTGCTGAGGAGACAACAGCATCTATTGAACACGTATCAGAGTCGATTGAAATGGTGGTCAATGGAACAAAAGTGCAAACAGCACGTATTATTGAGAGCACACAGTCATTGGGAGAAATGTCTGATGGTATTCAACTGATTGCTGAAAACAGTAATCATATTACGGCATTAACAAAAGAAACGGAAAGTTATGCGATTGATGGAAATCAATCTGTTACCAAAACAGTTGAACAGATGACCACTATTCAGGCAACTGTTTCAGAGTCTAGTAAAATCATTCAAGGATTAAGTGACCGCTCTCAAGAAGTTGGCAATATTCTTAGCATGATTACAGATATTGCAGAACAAACGAATTTACTAGCATTGAATGCTTCAATTGAAGCTGCGAGAGCTGGCGAGCATGGTAAAGGATTTGCAATAGTTGCACAAGAAGTAAAAAAGTTAGCTGAACAATCCAGAGCTTCAACTATCCAAATTTCAGAGCTTATTGCAACCATTCAAAAGGATACGATGAATTCGGTGAAAGCGATGAGAGTAGTAAATGAAAATGTTGAGCATGGTATTCACGTTACAGAAGAAACAGCACAAAAGTTTGTACGGATTTTAGAAAGCATGAAAAACCTTGGTCTTGAAATGGAGGAAATCTCAGCTACTTCAGAACAAATGTCAGCAGGCACACAAGAAGTTGTGGCTATCATGAATGAGATTATGGGAGAACTTGTGAATATGTCAGAGCAAAACTTACTAGAGGTGACTTCTTCTACAGAGGAACAGCTTGCAAAAATGGAAGAAGTCCTGTCATCAACAGTAGCGCTATCAGAACTGGCAATGGAGCTACAGCATGTTGCAAGGAAATTTAGATTATAAGGAGATCTTTAGCCTAGTATAGCAATATCAGATCAGCCTTAAATTAAGGGATTAGTGAATGTTGTTTTTATATAAATATTTATAGAAGCGAGAGGAATATTATCAAAAAAATATATTGCTAGTGATTTTAGCAGCAGTGTTATGTAGCGTGGTTGTTGGTTGTAAGAGTGATGAACAAAATGTAAAGCTTGCTGCATCTCAGGATGAGCAAAATACTTTAAAAGAAGAAATTTCTAGTATGTTTCCTACATCAGAACTAACAGCATCGATTGTCATTGATTCAGTCAGTGAAGGTGATTCAGTTCGAGCAGAACAACAGGTAGGCAAGGGAACGTTACTAATGATTGCTAATGGGAAAGAAGAGCGTGGTCATTTGGTTGTTTCAAGTACGCTTGGACAAGAGGGTGACCAGACCTTCCAAAGTAACTACTCCATTATCTATCAGCAAGGAGAAAAAGAGAAAGTATTATTGGAATTACCCGCTTATTTGTTTGTCCAGCCAACTGATAAAAAACTAATCTTTGAGCAGCTGAGCTTTTCTGATGCAGATGTTCATATCCTGACTCCACAATATCAAACAGGGCATGGGGTTGAAGGGTATGTATTTGCAATTGATAAGACGAATGGAGATGCTTTTCATGTGAATATTGTTAAAAATGAAGGGAAATCTAAAACACTTCTCTACGGTGAGGCAAGCCCATTTCCTACTGTAAAGGATGACATATTACAGGTTTATCCTCCTGTTGGAGCGGGTTCATCCGAAAAAGATACAAACAAAGGGTACTATAAATTAGATTTGAAGAATAGCCAGCTAATTGCTGAATAATTTATATATACTTATTAGAATTCATAAAATGCAGTCCTTTTATAGATGGATGAGTCAATGGCTGTTGACATTCAAACATCATACGAAAGGGCTTCTTTTGTTTTAAATCCCCGAAAAACCCTCTAACAGAATGTTACATCATTATAAACAGCATAAAGTATATGACGCTGGTTACGAAAAAAACTTTTAGGAAATGTGTAACAAAAAAGATCATGCTGCGACTTATTTGTAAGGTAACAAGGGGGTGAAGCGTTGCACAAGAATAGATTGAAAATAGAACATTTATACGAATTGTATCATCGAGATGTATATCATTTTGCTCTTTATTATACAAATAGTCGGGAGGAAGCGGAGGATATTACACAAGAAACATTTTTCAAGGTGCTTAAACAATTGGATAAGCTGAAGAATGAAGATAAAGTAAAAACTTGGATTTTATCCATTGCTCGTAATACAGCAGTAGATATACATAGAAAGCAAAAAATAAAGCGTCTGTTAATCGAGAAAATTAGCTGGCAACCACCTATAAAAGAAGCGCCTAAGCCTTTGGAAATGGTCGAACAGCATGAACAATGGCTATTTCTTCAGGAGGCATTAATGACATTAAAATCGCATGATCGAACAATTATTATTTGTCGCATGTTAAAGGACTACACGATTCAGGAAACAGCAGCGATATTGGGCATCTCGGAAGTGAAGGTGCGAGTGGATTTTCATCGAGCGATGGCAAGACTTCGAAAAAAAGTAGGGAGGGTTGATTGATGGAGAAACGGCAAAGTGAATTATTTCAGACACTAAAAAGTCGTCCTGATAAAGAGCCAGATAGAAAGTTTTCATATCAGCTACGGGAAAAACTCTTAAAAAAGCAGCCTCAAACGGCTAAACGATTTACTATGACAACGACTGTCACCATGCTAGTCACATGCGTTGTGATTATTTTTTTAGTGATAGTTAGTACTGATCAGTCATTGAAGCTCAAACAAGCAGCACAGGTAATCGACAATCAAGGGCATATCTTCTCAAATGTATTGTGCATTGTTTTAATGCTTGGGGTAATCCTCTTTATTGCATTTGTATATCACAAGGGATATACAAAAGGAAAGCTAGTCTATATGACTTTTTCGTTGTCCTTTATCGTCTGGGTGGGGAACCTAATCTATGCAGAGCATCAGCCATTAGATGATCCTGCGATGCAACCAAGCCATAGCGATTTTTTTGATGAAGCCCATAGCCAATTATTATTTTTGTATGAATTAGATAAAATTAAGGATGCTTCAGTTGATCGATTTTTAATAGGGCAAGTGCCGCTAAACGAGGTTCAAGAGAAAATCAAAAGGAGGGAAGGGCAATGACTGATTTTAAGAATCCTTATGCTTATCTAGTGACTGGTTTAGGCTTTGTTTTTCTTGATATGAGTTTATTTGGCTTACCAGATATCCTAGCAGATTTTCTTGGCTATCTTTCTTTTGCCATTGGTATTCACTTGTTACCCTCTTCCCATAACTTAAAGCGTTGGTCAAAAAAATTCGCGCTCATGTTAATGGTGCTGTCAATTGTTGTGGAGCTAGATCAATGGCTGGCTTATAAGGTGTTTGGGGAAATCGGGATACAGCTTATGCAGTTTTTATTCATCGCCTTTATGTATTATGTTTTCCAATTGCTACTCCATATTCATCATAACCTACCATTAGAAATGAAAACTTTTAAAACCTATCAAAGATTTATGATATTAATGCTTAGCGCATTTGTCATTCAAGCATTTGCCATGAATATTGATAGAAGCATAGGAGAGCATCTTCATCTTATAGCTTTGTTTCTGCAATTACTATCTTATCTATTATTTACATGGTATTACAGAGCATGTCATAAATATTATAAAGAAATTAATACAAACAAGGCTCATACACTGCAATAAGCGATGGGCCTTTCCTTTTTAGAACTGCTCTTTTTATTAGACGATAGCATCTTTCTTTTTACTGCGTCATAAGCTTTATAGGTATGATTTTATCACGCTAGAAGGAGGCAAAATCATTCAAATCCATGTGGTACGAGCTGGAGAGTCTTTATGGGGAATTGCCCAGGCATATGGGACTACAGTTCAACGTATTGTAGATGCCAACCAAATTCCAGAGCCAGACCAATTAGTGGTGGGGCAAGCTCTTGTTATTCCGATTGTGGGGAGTTTTTATTATGTACAGCCAGGGGATAGTTTATGGTCAATTGGTCAACGCTTTGGTATTAACTATCTAACACTTGCTCAAGTAAATGGTATTCATCCCAATCAAATATTATCTGTGGGGCTAAGGCTCTATATTCCACAGCCGCCAAAAACAACAGCCGAAACGTTGGCTTATTTAGAGCCAAGAGGAACAACCGTTAGTGATGCACTTTTAGAGCAGGCTAGGGAAGCAGGGCCCTATCTAACCTATTTAGCTTTATTTAGCTATGAAGTGAAACGAGATGGCAGCTTACAGAGACCACCAAGTCAAGGTATTACACAAATCACTAATGACACGGGAGCCTCTCTTGCAATGGTTATTTCCAATCTGGAGGATTTTGCGTTTAGTGGAGAGCTAGCAAGAGATATTTTTCAAAGTACAGCCGTCCAAGATTTACTATTTGATAATATTGTTGCAGAGGCAAAACGTTTAGGCAGCGTAAAGGATATTCATTTTGATTTTGAAAATTTACCTACTGATCAGCGACAAGCCTATAATAATTTTTTAAGAAGAGCTGTTGAAAAGTTTCACGCCCAAGGTTATACCGTATCTACAGCACTAGCACCTAAAACGAGGGATGACACCACAGGACAGTGGACAGGTGCACATGATTATCAGGCACATGGAGAAATTGTGGATTTTGTGCTGCTGATGACCTATGAATGGGGGTATTCTGCAGGGCCACCAATGGCTGTTTCTCCACTGCCTGAAGTAGAGGCAGTTGTGAAATATGCAGTTAGTGAGATACCTGCTCATAAAATTATGCTTGGCCAAAATTTATATGGCTATGATTGGACATTGCCTTTTGTCCAGGGAGGGCCTTATGCAGAGGCACTTAGTCCCCAAAGAGCCATTGAAGTAGCCAAACGTTATCATGCGGCTATTCAATTTGATTGGAGAGCCCAAGCGCCATTTTTTGAATACTACGATGAACAAGGGAGGGCACATATAGTGTGGTTTGAAGATGCTCGGTCGATTCAAGCGAAATTTAATCTGATTAAGCAATATAATCTGCGAGGCATTGGTTATTGGAAACTAGGATTGCCATTCCCACAAAATTGGCTATTAATAGGGGCAAATTTTGATGTAGTAAAAAAATAGTGAAATAAATGGAAAGGTTATTTCTAAATCTAGGTAATTATAATATAATTATGGTAAACGTATTGTAGGAGGATTATTGTGGGGAAATTTAAAAACTTAGGGATTATTTTAACATCTACAGCATTTACCGTTAGCTTACTTTCACCAATCTCTCAGGCTTCTGCCAATGTGCAAGAGCCAGCAGAAAAAATTGAAATTAAGGTTGCTTCAGCAGAAACGAACGTTACAAAAGGTACACTTATCAAAAAGGTACATGAACTATTTCCAGGAAAGTTTGATTTTGTAACAGAAAATGATTTTCATTTAGGAAGAGGTCATTATTTTAGAAATGATAAAACAATTCGTTATGACCTTAGCTTCCATAAAACTGTGAATGATAAAGATCTTTATGGTAGTTTTACCTTTATGGGGAATGATTTAGAGCTGGAAAGCTTCTATTATCAGCCGGCAAATATAGCAGAAGCTATTTATCCAGCAAAGTATTCTGAAGCAGAGGCTCAAAAGCTTGCAAATGATTTCCTGAAAAAGCTTCCAAACACAGAGGGTTACCAACTACAGCAGGATGTATATGGCTATAGCTATTACTATAATATAGCTAGACCATTGTCGGAGCCAATTACCTATTCCTTTATGTATGCGCCAACACATAATAATGTACCTATTATGAATAAGCAAATCTCTATTGATGTTCTTGCGAATGGGGAGATTTCTAGTTTCTATCGTTATTCAATGCCTATTCGTCAAGCTACATTTGATCCTGTTGATCAGAAAAAAGATGAAGCCGGTATACTTGCTCAACTGCAAGAAAATTTATCAGTAGAGTTACGCTATACAATTGATTATGATTATAAAAAAGATGAGCAAGTTGTCAAGCTTGTTTATGTACCATCATCAGGCTTTAATGGGGTACATGCTTTATCAGGTCAGTGGCAATCAGCAAATGGCTTCACTTCTCAGGTTCCAAAGGTGAAGGCTGTGGAAAAGCTCTCTGCTCAACCATTAGCACCACGTAAAAAGGATATGACAGTAGCTGAGGTTGAAGAGTTTGTCAAATCTTTATTAAAAGAAAGCTCAGATAAGGGCAAGCTAGAAATTGACATGGTTGATGAAAGAGAAGATGGCAAGGGTGGAATTATTTATTCTGTTCATTATTCATATATACAAGATAATGGCAATAGCTTTGGCACTTCTTTAGAAATGGATAAGGCAACAGGAGAGATTGTTCACTATTATGATTTAAGTAACGAACTGTCCCCGTCAGATGAAAATGCAGCAACGATCACTAGAGATGCTGCCCTGACAAAGGCAATTGACTACTTAAAAGAATATGCTCCTTCTTCTTTGCATAAATACTCAAAGCCAATTGATGAGGTAGTTGTAGATCGTGATAGTAAGGACTATACATTTACATTCCCACGTGTTGTCAATGAACTTCCAGTGAATGGGGATGAAATAACGGTTACTATTGGTCACGATGGTTCATTACGTTCAATGTTTATTAGTAACCCAAATATTCAAAATTGGCCATCCGTAAAGAATGTGATTCCTGCTGAACAAGCAAAAGAATTATATAGTGAGGCATTGAAACTGAAATTACAATATATTGAACAAAATGCAGATGGGGATAAACAGCATTATGATTTAGTGTATACGCCGAATTTTAATGGTAATTCCTATAATATGGTTGATGCAACAACAGGTAAGTGGTTAATAACAGAGGATGATTCAAAAGAGGTTGCCACGATCTCACATCCAACAGCTGCTAATGAATTGAATTATTTGCTACAGCAAAATATTTTAGAAGTAAAGGACCCTGCCAGCTTTAATGCAGATCAAGCTGTGACAAAGGGTGAGGCATTAAAAATTTTACTTAATTCTTTAACATATGGTCATTATTTCAGAGTGGATGAGGATAAGCAATCCTTCGGTAATATTGATAAAGAACATCCTTTATATAGCGTAGTGGAACAAGCTGTAAAAATCGGTATGTTAAAGCCTGCTAATCAATTTGCAGAGCAGGAGCAATTAAGCCGTCAGGAGCTTGCAGAATGGTATATTAAGCTATTAAGATTAGATTATACAGCAAAGTATAACGATATTTATAAATTGAATTTTGCAGATGCCAGTTCTATTAGCCCAGAATATGCTGGTTATATTGCTATAGCAAATGCGATGGGCTTAATAGATGCACAGCAAAATAATTTTAATGCGACAGCAAAGGTCACATATGCGGATTTAGCTATCTCAGCATTTCGTCTAGCACGTGCTATTCAAGAAAATAATATTAATATCAATTATTAATCAAAACCTAAGGACATCTCTTATGATTAGGAGATGTCCTTTTAGATTAATTTTTTATAGAAAGGGGAAAGACTAATACAGAAAGGAGTGAAAAAATTGCGTATCAAATATTTATTAACAATTTCTGTTATGGCAAGTCTTTTGGTTGGTTGTAATGATAAAGAGAAAGTAACGGATGTTCCTACAAATGCTCCTGCCGATCAAAGTACGGCACAACAGGCTGGTGATAATGTAACAGATCAAGCAGCCTATAATTTTGTAGAATTTTCATTGGATGTAGATTATTCTGCTACGGAATCTTATGAGGTAGAGTATGAGGATAAAAGGTCTGGCATAGAGGCAAAGCTAGAGGATGATCGTAACAATATAAGGCTACAGGGTGATGAAGCATATACAAAATTAGATCCATTATTTAAGCAGCTGAATTTTGATTCTACAACACCTAATGATGAAGTGATTGATCAAGTAATCAAAGTATTCAATATTGAAGATAACTATCAATCCATTGAAGTGGAAGTCGAATTTGTAGATGGAAATGAAAAGGAATTTAAACGAATTAAATAATAGAAATAAGCCAGCTAGCGAATTCAATCCGTTAGCTGGCTTTTCATTCATTTACATTCACGTACCCAATGTCGATGCTTAGCAAGGGAAAGAATAAAAGATTGTGGATCGTTTGTCACACCATTTTTATTGGCAATATGCTGTAAAAACGAAACATTTCCTGTATAACCTATTGTTTTACAGTGCTGATAGGCTTGTTCAATAAACTGTTCTGCTTGTGTTTGCTGGTAGGAATCCTGAAAGGCTCCTGTAACATAAACACCATCATAAAGAACTGAGGAGGTCGTAGCTAATGTTTCGTGAATTTCATAGCCGTTTACTATGCCTTGTTTATGACTCACTAGTTCAACTTCGATATCCTCACTTAAAAATGTAGCAATAAGTTCATTTAAATTTTCATTACTATTTTCTGTCACCATTACAGCTACTTTATTAGATTTGACACTTTCCGTTGCATTGATTACTTGGCTAACAGCAGGTGAAGTTTGGTGAATATGCGGTACTTCTACTTGTTTTGGGGGAACTATACCAATGTGATCAGCAATAGCTGATGCAAGTGTGTAGCTAACATGAGCGTACATGTCTACAACTTGTTTTCGAATGGCTTTACTTTTTACTTTGCCAAGTTCAAAGCTAAAGGCATTGATAATATGCTTTTTCTCAATATCTGTCATACTAAGCCAGAATAATCTTGCTTGAGAAAAATGGTCTTTAAAGCTCTCACTACGTGCACGTACTTTATGCCCTTCAACCTTTTCTTCATAATGCGTATATCCACCATCTGCTTCAGAAACAGGATGTGGTGTATTATTGGCTAAGGAATTTTTATGGTAGCTAACTTGTCCTACATTAATAGTTTGTCGGCCATAGCCATCTCGTTGGTTATTATGGAATGGACAGATCGGTTTATTGATAGGGAGTTCATGGAAATTTGGCCCGCCCAGCCTTATTAACTGCGTATCTGTGTAGGAGAATAAGCGACCTTGTAATAAAGGATCATTTGAAAAATCAATACCAGGTACAACATGACCGACATGAAAGGCAACTTGTTCCGTTTCTGCAAAGAAATTATCCACGTTTTTGTTCAATGTCATTTTTCCAAGGATGCGTACAGGAACGTCTTCTTCGGGCCATATTTTCGTGGCATCGAGAATATCAAAGCTAAATTTAAATTCATCCTCAACAGGAATAAGTTGCACACCAAGCTCCCACTCTGGGAAATACCCACGTTCAATCGATTCCCATAAATCTCTGCGATGAAAATCAGGGTCTTTTCCAGCGATGATTTGTGCTTCATCCCAAACTAAAGATTTTACCCCAAGTACAGGTTTCCAATGAAATTTAACAAAGTGGGCTTTTCCTTCGGCGTTGACAAAGCGATAAGTATTCACACCAAACCCCTCCATCATTCGATAGCTTCGTGGGATCGATCTATCTGACATATGCCACATGACCATATGAGCAGACTCCTGATTATTTGCAATGAAATCCCAAAACGTATCATGGGCACTTTGGGCTTGAGGTATTTCGTTATTTGGTTCAGGCTTTACGGCATGGACAAAGTCGGGGAATTTAATAGCATCTTGAATAAAAAACACAGGAATATTATTACCAACTAAATCATAATTACCCTCTTGTGTATAAAACTTCGTAGCAAAGCCGCGTGCATCACGGACAGTATCTGCAGAGCCTTTAGACCCTGCAACGGTAGAGAAGCGAACAAATACAGGGGTTTTAGTTCCTTTCCCATTTAAAAATTGAGCCCTTGTAATATCACTTGCACATTCATAAGTTTCAAAAATTCCATGAGCGGCTGAGCCACGTGCGTGTACTACTCGTTCAGGAATTCGTTCATGGTCAAAGTGGGTCATTTTTTCACGAAAATGAAAATCCTCTAGTAAAGTGGGTCCTCGCTCACCTGCTTTTAGTGAATGTTCATCTTCCGATATTTTTAATCCTTGATTGGTTGTAAGAGGTTGATCTTTATCACTTACTCGGAATGCTTCTAGCTGTTGTTGTTTTTGATTGACATCTTTTTTCATTTAGAATCCTCCTTTATAAGTTACAACTACCTTCTACCCGAACGAAAAGATGGCAAACATGAAGAAACAAAATGTTTGCTGTTTAAAAATGTATATGTTATTATTATCTCGAATTAGAGATAATTAAATTCGAAGTAAAAAGAGGGAGTCGTATGAAGCAAAACAATCGTAACTTAAAAGCATTTACGGTCTTGTTCCGAGCATATCAAACGATTCAAGATGCAACTAAAAAAGATTTACTTCAATATGATTTAAATCAAACTGAATTTTCGGTTCTTGAATTTTTATACCATCGTGGAGAGCAACCTATTCAAATGATTGGTAAAAAAATATTAATTGCAAGCAGTAGTATTACTTATGTGATTGATAAGCTCGAGCAAAAAGGCTATGTGCATCGTAAGGCATGTCCAAGAGATAGACGTGTTACGTACGCATTACTAACGTTTGAGGGGCAGGCTTTGATGAAAGAAATTTTCCCTAAGCATGAACAAAAAATAAATGAGATATTTGAAGTATTGGAAGCTCAGGAGCTGGACAACATGATTTTATCACTTAAAAAAGTTGGCAAGAACGCCACTGACCAATAAAAAATTTTACGCATATATCTCGATATTGAGATAAATAGGAGGAGCATACTATGAATCATTTAAAAGGTGTACACCATGTAACGGCTATCACAAGTAGTGCTGAAGAAAATTATGAATTTTTTACCTATGTATTAGGGATGCGTTTAGTGAAGAAAACCGTGAATCAGGATGATATTCAAACCTATCATTTATTTTTTGCAGATGATAAGGGTAGTGCAGGTACAGATATGACGTTCTTTGATTTTCCCAATATTCCAAAAGGGGTACATGGTACAAATGAAATTTCAAAGACTTCCTTCCGTGTACCAACGGATGCTGCTTTAGATTATTGGGTAAAGCGCTTCGATCGTTTAAATGTGAAGCATACTGGTATGAAAGAACAGTTCGGAAAGAAAACACTATCTTTTGTAGATTTTGATAATCAGCACTATCAGCTAATTTCTGATGAGCACAATTCAGGTGTGGCAGCAGGTACGCCTTGGCAGGATGGCCCCATCCCACTTGAATATGCCATTACAGGTTTAGGACCAGTATTTGTCCGTGTCGCTAATTTTAAATACTTTAAAGATGTGTTAGAAAAGGTGATGCTCTTTACAGAGATTGCAGAAGAAGGAGACTTTCATTTATTTGAAGTAGGTGAGGGAGGAAATGGCGCCCAGATTATTGTCGAACACAACACGGTGTTACCCGTTGCTCGTCAAGGTTTTGGTACTGTTCATCATGCAGCCTTTCGTGTAGAGGATCGTGCGGTATTAGATGAATGGACTGCACGTTTTGAAAGCTTTGGATTCCACACTTCTGGCTATGTAAATCGTCATTTCTTTGAATCATTGTACGCACGAGTTGCACCGCAAATTTTATTTGAATTAGCTACAGATGGTCCAGGATTTATGGGCGATGAGCCATATGAAACATTAGGAGAAAAACTGTCATTACCACCATTTTTAGAGCCAAAACGTGAGCAGATTGAAGGTCTTGTTCGTCCGATTGACACTGTAAGAAGTTCCATTATGTTTGATAAGGAATATGAGTAATAGGAGGTTTAATGTATGGAATTTTCCAAGCTGATTAATAAGCGTCGCTCTGCTAATAATTTTGTAGAAGGCGTTAAGATAACGGAGGAAGATATACGTCCCATTTTAGAGGATGTTAAGCTAGCACCATCAGCGTTTAACTTACAACATGCCAATTATATCGTTGTATTGGATGAGGATATGAAGGAAAAGGTAAGGGAGGCATCATTTGGTCAATATAAAGTGCATTCGGCTTCAGGTGTAATTCTTGTACTAGGAGACAAGGAAGCCTATAAGAATACTGCTGAGCTAAGTCAAGGTATGGTGGATTTAGGCATAATTACAACTGGGGAACTAGAGGATATTGTAGCGGAGAATACAAAGTTTTACAAAGATCGTGGCGAAGGATTTATGAAAGATGAAGCCATTCGGAATGCTTCTTTGTCTGCTATGTTGTTCATGCTAGCTGCGAAAAATCGCGGCTGGGATACTTGTCCAATGATTGGC
Source organism: Lysinibacillus macroides (assembly GCF_001281525.1). Lineage (GTDB taxonomy): Bacteria > Bacillota > Bacilli > Bacillales_A > Planococcaceae > Lysinibacillus > Lysinibacillus macroides. Next base: position 43,856 of record NZ_LGCI01000008.1, read on the forward strand.
TTTGATAATCAAAAAATGCGTGAGCTTTTCAATATACCAGAAACACATGAAATAGCTCTAATGATTACGATTGGCAAAGAAAAAGAAAGTAGTCGTCGCTTACGTGGCTATCGTAAGCCAGTTGAAGAATTTGCCACTTATTATTAATGTGATATAAAATAGAATAGTTATGCAAATACTATGACTAATATGAAATTGGGAGGAAACATCATGAAAGTAGTAGCCATCGTTGGTAGTATCCGTAAGGAATCTTATAATATGCAATTAGCTCAATTTATTCAAAAGCGTTATGCAGAGAAGCTAGATCTTGAGGTTTTAAACTTGAAGGATTTACCAATGTATAATCAGGATATCGAAAATGAACCACCACAGGTAGTAGTGGATTTTAAAGCAAAAGTGAAAGCCGCAGATGCTGTCCTTTGGGTTACACCAGAATATAATGGTACAGTGCCAGGGGTTATGGTTAATGCCATTGATTGGCTATCTCGTGTAGATAAAGTAATGATTGGCAAGCCATCCATCATGATGGGTGCATCTATGGGGAACTTAGGAACTGTAAAAGCACAATTACATTTACGTGATATTTTATTCTCTCCTGGCATCAATTCGCCATTACTAAGCGGGAATGATGTTTATGTTGGTGCTGTGCATACGAAGTTTGATGCAGCAGGCAATTTAACGGATGAAGGTACAGTAAAATTCCTTGATGTTGTGATTGATAACTTTATCGACTGGGCAAAAAAATATATTTAATTAATAATTGTCCCCATAAGTATACAAGATACTTATGGGAATTTTTTGTCTGCATGAAATCTTCACATTTCCACGGTATACTTTTAAGAAAAATGAGTGGTTACAGATGAGAAAATTATCCCTTAAGCTAGGCATCATCTTTTTTATCACATTATTTTGTATAGAAACTTTTATGATGTTTTTTTTACATGCTTCATTGACCAATTCTAGGGTTGAAGAAGAATTGACGAGTTTGCAAGCAAGGGGAAACTCACATAGAACAATATTAGAACAAAATTTTAATAAGGAAACATTATCGCATGTCGTTCTTATGGAATCAGATGAAAATACAGATGTAGTAATTACCGATGACGAGGGAATAGTGTTGGCTTCCTCTCAATTATATTCTGAAGTTAAGAATATAATAAATAAGGTTGAGAGAAATGTTCCCTACGAGGGGAAGGTCTTACAAGATAATTGGCAAGAGGCGGCATCTATTGCTACTATTAGTCCTATTCAAAAACAACAGACGACGATTGGCTATGTCTATATGTTTCAAAATACAGACTCTATTCATACTTTGATGAAGCGTTTAAATAAGCATTTTCTTATCGTTGGTATCGTATCAGGTTTTGTAACAATTGTAGTTATTATCATTTTATCTCGAAAGCTTGCCAAACCATTAATTCAGATGAAAGAGGCTGCATTAAAAATGAGCAAAGGTGATTTTACAGTTGCTCTTTCTACGAATGGTAAAGATGAGCTTGGAGATTTATCGAATGCTATAAAACTATTATCCAGTGATTTAAATCATTTAAGGCAAGAGAGAAAGGAATTTTTATCAAGCATTGCACATGAGCTTCGCACGCCTTTAACCTTTATTAAGGGCTATACGGATATTCTTTATAAACGTGATTTGCCGGAGCAGGATCGTCAAAAATATTTAGCCATTATAATAGAAGAAACGAATAGACTGTCTCGATTAATCAAAGACTTATTTGATTTAGCCAAAATGGATGAAAATTCCTTTATTATAGAAAAACAATGTCTTCATTTAAATCCGTTTTTTACAAGCCTAAAAGAAAAATTAAGCCCTGTTTTTCAAGAGAAACAGATACATTTTACTGTGCATTGTGAAGAGGAGTTAACTTTATGGGCAGATCAAGCAAGACTCGAACAAATCATGATGAATCTTTTAAATAACGCATTCACTTACTGTGCATCAGGAGATACGACTTCTGTCAAGGTGACAAAACATAATGACGTATTAACCATTATCGTTCAAGATACAGGGAAAGGGATTCCGAAGAAGGATCTGCCATATATTTTTGAGCGTTTTTATCGGGTAGAGAAATCCCGTAGTCGAGCATTAGGTGGTTCTGGCTTGGGGCTTGCTATTGTGAAGGAGCTTGTACAGGCACATGGAGGAGAAGTGACAGCTAGTAGTGAAGAAAATAAAGGGACTATTTTCGCATTATCGTTCAAAGGGGTAGAATCAAATGAAAACTATTTTATGCATAGATGACGAACCAAGAATGTTAGAGTTACTCACTCTTTACTTAGCACCCATATGTCATTGTAAAGCACTATTGTCTGTACAAGAAGCGTTAGATTATTTAGATGAAAAGCATGTAGATTTAGTTCTTTTAGATATTATGATGCCAGAAATGAATGGTTGGGAGGTTTGCAAAGAAATAAGGAAGTTTTCGGATGTACCTATTATTATACTTACAGCAAGAGGGGAGCATGCTGATATTGTAAAAGGTTTAAATATTGGTGCAGATGACTACATATTAAAGCCTTTTGATGAGGAAGAATTACTAGCACGTATACATGCTGTCTTAAGGAGAACAAAAGCAAAAGAAGAGGTTATCATCTTTGAAGGGCTACGCTTAGATAAAGAATCCTTTGAATTACATTTTCGACAAGAGACCATACCTTTAACACCCAAGGAATTTTCCATACTGACATTATTTTTAGATTATCAAAATAAAGTATTTTCAAGAGAGCATCTTATCGCTACAGTTTGGGGATATGATGAGCCTATTGAAGATCGAACAATTGATTCGCATGTCCGTAACTTACGGGAAAAATTGCGGAAAAGTGGTTTCCCTGTTGATGATTGCTTACAAACAGTTTGGGGAATAGGCTACAAATGGCATAAGTCCGTAGATAGAAACCCTTTTAAACATAAAAGATAGAAAAATAACCTCTTCCAGAAATACTGGGAGAGGTTGTTCGTGTTACTGCATTGCTAACTCTTCTTCTGTCACCCATTTATGATTTTTCACGGCTTCACTATTTGTGGTTGAAGTGTAATCAATCATATAAACAGTCGTTTGTATAGCCTCATCAATTAGGACGGTCGAATTTTCCATACCTTCCATATGAGTAGCAGCTGTTTTTACTTCTGTACCAGGAGCTAACGGTGCTTTCTCTGGATCAATTAATTCTTCGTGAATAACCCATTTATGTTTTTCTACTCGCCGACCATCTGATGCTGCCGTGTAGGATATGATATAAGCAGTTGTATCATATGCTCCAACAATTGTCGCTTCAGCACCCTTCATACCCTCCATATGCCCATCTGTAAGAATAGCTATACTCCCTACTGGAAATTTTGGATTTTCAGCATTTTTCAACGTAACGGGCACTTCTCCTGAACTTGAATGGTTCATCATAGAATGATCCATTTCTGTATGTTGTGCCGTTTCATTATGATCATTTGAAGTTGATGTAGGCTTTGTCATATCCTCTGTACAGGCTGATAAACCTAGCAAAATGACTGCCGTTAGTAGTACAATAGACCATCTTCCTTTAACTGTCATATCATATCCTCCTTACTATTTGCCCTTACTGTAGCAAATAAATATGCAGAAATGATGAACAGGAACTTTCAATCGAAGGTCATTATAAAAAGCCCTTCTTTAGTCTGTCACTAAAGAAGGGATGAAGTTATTTTATGGGAATGATTTTTAATGTTTTTTGTAATCGGTGAGCGAAGATACCTGCAAAGATAGATAAAATAATATCCTTTGGTAGTGGAGGAACCATCCACAGCCACGCTAATTTATAAGTAAAGCCTTCTGGTGCACTTGCCCAAATTTTATACGCAAAATACATCCAATTTGTTCCAAATAAATAATTAATAACAAATGCTACTAATGCAGCTACTATATAACTCACTTTTGTGCCGCTTCGTTCTACAATAAGACCAGCAATAAATGCCACTAAAATATATGACACAATAAATCCAAAAGTAGGGCTTAAAATTTTACTAAAGCCTCCACTAAAGAGAGCAAAGACCGGTGCTCCTGCTAAACCGATACACATATAAACGGTACAAGCAAGCGCCCCTTTTCGACTGCCAAGAATAAGTCCTGCTAAAATAGCAAAGAAAGTTTGCAGTGTGATCGGGACACCACCCACTACTAAAAATGGTACGAAGGAAGTAATATTAGCACCTATCATCATTAGTGTAGAGAATAAGCCAATATAAGCGATATCTACGGTTCTTAATTTATGATGCGTGTGTTCTGTAACTGTTGCCATGCTTTCACCTCTAGTTTTTATAAAGTTATTAATGATAGTGTAAATAACTAGTGTATTTGTGTCAACTTAAAATTATATTTAGTTAACAAAAGTGTTGACTGTGAAATAGTAGCTCCTTATAGACTAACCAGCTATAAAACTGTATGATAGAATCGTGATCATTTTATAATATTCGCTACTATTGGTGTGACATCTTTTTTATGTCACTTAAAAGGGAAGTCGGTGAAAGACCGACGCTGTCCCGCAACTGTAACGAGGAGTCCTATGCTATTTCATGCCACTATTGAAGAATGGGAAGGCTGTCATAAGGATGTAGAATCGAAGCCAGGAGACCTGCCAATTAGTAAGACCTGTAATGCCCACGAGGATGCAAGCAATTACGGACAATAGCTGGTTATTTTCTGACTTTGTTTAATCGAGGGTATTTCTATGCATAATTTTGTATAGAATGCCTTTTTTATTTTGATGCAACTTTATCGGTGTTGAGATAAATAGTTAGCGACTATTACAGGTTTAACTACGTGTGATTAATTGCTTCATCCATCAAATTTGTAGGAGTTTAAACGGATGAATAAAAAATTTATATTTTTTTCATTAATACTTGTTCTAGTATTAATTATTTCAATGACATTTGCTGTAATGGTCGGGTCTGTATCTGTAACACCATTATATGTTTGGAAGGTTATTCTTTCAAAGCTCCCTTTTATACAAAGCTTTATAGAGCCTGATTGGAGTCGCTCACAGGAAATTATTATTTGGCAAATAAGAGTGCCACGTGTCATACTAGCGGCTATTGTTGGAGCAGGTTTAGCCATTGCGGGAGCTGCTATTCAGGCGCTTGTGCGAAATTCTATTGCGGATCCTTATATTTTAGGCATTTCTTCAGGCGCAGCGGTGGGGGCAACCTCTGTTATTATTTTAGGTGCTTTTTCATTTTTAGGTATATATGCTCTTTCTGTATCTGCATTTTTAGGGTCGTTGCTTGCCATTGTGCTTGTATTTTTCTTATCACGTGTTGGTGGACGGATCTCTATTTTCCGTCTGTTGTTGGCAGGAATGGCTGTGTCCTTTATTTTAACAGCCGTTTCGAATTTTATTTTAATGATGGCTAAGCAGGAGGGGGCATTAAAGGCCGTAATGTTTTGGATGCTTGGTAGCTTAGCTGGTGCTAAATGGACGAATATTATTGTGCCAGCGATCGTACTTTTCGTCGTACTTATAGTGCTTTGGCTCTATTATCGAAACTTAAATCTACTATTATTAGGCGAAGAGGCTGCCGTAACATTAGGTGTAAACCTTCAGCAATTTCGTATCCAGCTAGTCTTACTTGTCTCGCTGTTAACAGGTGTGCTTGTTGCTGTTAGCGGCTCTATCGGATTTGTAGGATTAATAATTCCGCATATTGTACGATTAATTGTTGGGTCCAATTATAAATACGTTATCCCGATTAGTGCCTTATTAGGGGGAATTTTCTTAGTTTGGGCAGATGCAGTGGCTCGAATTATTATTGCTCCTCAGGAAATGCCAATTGGTATTATTACAGCTTTTTGTGGCGGACCATTCTTTATTTGGCTACTCCGTCGAAACAATTATTCTTTCGGTGAAGGAGATTAATAGACATGACATTGGAAGCAAAGCAAGTATCATTCTCCATTAACGATCAGCGCATATTACATGAAGTAAGTATTCACATAAAGGAAAAGCAATTTGTTGGGCTAATTGGTCCTAATGGTAGCGGTAAATCCACGTTGCTAAAAAATATGTATCGTTTATTAAAGCCTGAAAATGGTATAATTTTGTTAAATGAGCAGGATATTTTAAAGCAATCAAGTAAAGCGATTGCTAAAAACCTGGCTGTTGTGAGTCAAGAAACACCTGTGTTATTTGACTTTACTGTGCATGATTTAGTCAGTATGGGCAGAACACCACATAAAAAGCTGTTAGAGCTTGATCAAGAGCAAGATTTCCGAATTGTTAAAGATGCTCTTAGGCAAACGGGTATATGTCATTTAGAGAAACGAAGCTTTAGCTCTCTTTCAGGGGGGGAGAAAAAGCGCGTAATGGTTGCACGAGCACTTGCCCAACAAGCGCAGGTATTAATATTAGATGAGCCAACGAATCATTTAGATATTCAACATCAGCTTCAACTCATGGATTTAATTCAGACCTTACATTTAACGGTAGTGGCTGCTTTACATGACTTAAATATCGCTGCCATGTACTGTGATCAAATTTATGTGTTACAGCATGGTCGGATTGTATGTTATGGAGCACCAGAGGAAGTGTTAACACCTGCGCTATTGCAAAAAGTATTTGGTGTGTATGCTGATATCCAAACACATGCATTGACAGGTAAGCCATATCTTACATATGTTCCAGAACAATTTACGAAAAATATCAGAGACCGAGCAGGTGCAGTAAACGTAAGGTGATGTAACTGGATACATAACGGGCTATCGAGAAAATTTTCACTTTCTTGATAGTCCTTTTCTTGTATAGATAGCTGAGTTTTGGGGAATTGTATGGTTGAAAGGAATGATAAACAATGGAAGAAATGAAATTTGCCAAGCTTGACCAGCAGCAACTTGCAAAAATTAATGAGCTAGAACAGGCTATAGGTGTTACATTAATAGCGTATGATTCATCAGCGATGCCAGCTCAAGGATCAGATGGCTATGAAGCAAATTCTAGCTCTACCAGCAATCATACATCATCATAAACAATAAAATGCCTTGCAGGAATGTAAGGTACTTTTCTTTTTAATCCATACAAAAGGAAGTGCTAAACATGAAAGAATTTTATGCAGATTTACATATTCATATTGGTCGTACTACCAGTGGACGAGCTGTTAAAATTACAGGTAGTAAAACACTAACATTAACACAAATTTTAGAGACGGCCAGTACAAGAAAAGGCTTGGATATAGTAGGTATTATTGACTGCCATTCACCCGAGGTTATAGAGGAAATAAATAGGTTATTAACACAAGGAGAGTTGACGGAACTAGAAGAGGGAGGGCTACGTTTTCAGGATACGACACTCATCCCAGGTTCAGAAATTGAGATTTATGATCAATTTTGTCATGGTCCTATTCATGTGCTTGCTTATTTTCCTACACTGTTGCAAATGAAGCAATTTTCAAATTGGATGTCTCAGCATATGAAAAATATCCATTTAAGTTCACAGCGAATCTATTGTAATGGACGGACATTACAGCAAAAAGTTTATGAATTGGGTGGACTTTTTATTCCGGCGCATGTCTTTACACCCTTTAAAAGTCTGTTTGGCAAAGGTGTGCAACGTAGTTTAACAGAGGTATTTGACCCGAACATGATAGATGCCATTGAATTAGGATTAAGCTCCGATACAATGATGGTCCATCAGATAAAAGAGTTACAGGCGTATACATTTGTGAGTAATTCTGATGCTCATTCCCTTGGGAAAATAGCACGTGAATATCAAAAACTCCGATTAGCAGCAGCCAATTTTGCAGAATTAAAAAAGGCTCTTCATGAACAGCAAGGTCGTGCAGTCATCGCAAATTATGGATTAAATCCTTTACTTGGTAAATACCATCAAACCGTCTGTGCAAAATGTGGTGAACAGCTTGTCAATCAAGCAATTCACTGTACAAATTGTGGAAGTACACAAATTATAAAGGGTGTAGCAACACGCATTCAGGAGCTATCGGAGGATTTTTCGAATACACGACAGAGACCTCCTTATATTCATCAAGTACCGTTAGATTTTATTCCTGGGATTGGACCTAAGATGCTGGAACGATTACTCCAAGCATTTGGTACAGAGATGAATATTTTACACAATGTAACCCTAGAGCAGCTTGAACAAATTGTGCCCTCTAAAATTGCAATATTAATAGACCAAGCAAGAACAGGTCAATTAGCGATTGCCGTTGGAGGTGGTGGCATTTATGGAAAGATACAGGCGGACTAAATAAGGAATAGAAATTAAAAAATTGCTATTATTTAACCCATTTTTAACCTTTCTCTAGTAAAATGGTCAATACATGTACTATTTTTATAGATGGAGGCGGAAGTGTATGCAATTATCAAAGAAATTTCGTTTTTTAGCTGCGAGTATACTTACTTTACAGCTCATGGCACCTACAGCAGCTAATGCAGAGGAGCAAAGTGACAATATAGCACCAAGCTGGGTCGTTCAAGCAGATTATCTGGCACTTGGTGATTCATTAGCTCAAGGGATAAATGAGCTAGGTATTCTTGGGCTAGGCTATACAGATTTTGTAGCTCAGGCGTTGCAACATGAGGGTTTCTTAGCTTCCTATAATAAGGGCTTTGCGATGTCTGGCTATGCAACGACAAATATTTTGACAGATATCCACAATAATGTAGAAAAAGTCGTGACAGGTTTTGGTTATACAAGTGAGCAAGTAAAGCTACGTGATGCTATTAAAAATGCTGAAATAATTACATTAACGGCTGGTGCCAATGATTTATTGCCTATTTTAAAAGAATCACAGCAAACAGGCATTAATACAGCGGCCATTATCAAGACGACAAAGGAAGCTGTCACAAATATTGGAACCATTTTAACAGAAATTAAAAAACTGAATCCACAAGCAGAAGTGTATGTAATGGGCTATTATAATTCGTTCCCCTATTATGAGGAAAAGCTACAAGCGCAATTTAAAGTGCTGCTGGCTACACTTAATTCAACATTAAAATCAACGGTTGAAAAAGCAGGAGCAACGTTTGTGCCGACCTATGATATTGTGGCAAAGGATGTTCCAAGCTATCTACCAAATCCAGAAAATATTCATTTAAGTGAGGCTGGCTATTTAGCAGTAGCAAATGAGGCATTTTTACCGATAATGAAGAAAAGCCCTTTATGGGATGTATCAAAGGCAATTAACGTAAATATAAAAGATCAAACGACGGTAGAGGTACACTGGCAAGCAGCAACGGATAATGTAGGCGTGGCAAATTATCATGTCTATGTTAATGACCAACTAACATCAACAGTGGACGCTCTGACAACGTCGATTACACTTGATAAGTTAACAGAAAACACAGCTTATCATGTTGCGGTAAAAGCGGTTGATGCAGCTGGTAATGAAAGTGTTCAAAGCCCAGAAGTCACATTTACAACAAAAGGAGCAATAAGCTTTACAGATATCGACAAACATTGGGCAAAAGAGTATATCCAACAAGCAGCCGCTACAGGCATTATGAATGGTTATCCAGATGGTACATTTAGACCTGAGCATCAAGTAACACGTGTGCAAGCTGCAGCAATACTTGTAAGAAGTTTAGGGTTAACAACGCACGAGCAAGCACCATTTGCGGATATTGCGAATTATGATGCTAAAACAAAGTCAGAAATTGCAGCAGCCTACGCACATGGACTCATTAAGGGGACAGCAGATGGAAAATTCAATCCAGCACAGCCAGTGACACGTGCTCAATTAGCATTAATGCTTTATCGTGCTTATGAACAACAAGTCAATCAACCGTCTATAGCTACAGGAAGTGAGCTACCTTTTACAGATATTGCTTCGTATGATGCTGAAACACAACAAGCAATCAAGATGCTGTATGAGCTAGGCATTGTAACAGGTGATGGAAAAAAATATCTACCAGCAGCTCCAACAAAACGTAGTGAAGCAGCAAAAATCCTCGTTAATATCAGTCAGCTAATTACTCAATAACTAGAAAAAGGTAGGAGCGATAAAAGCTTCTACCTTTTGACATCTTTATGATAAACAAAGTATAGTCTTCCTAGGCTATGTGCAGGTTGTGAGTAAAGTACATATAAGCAAGCAATGAGAAGGAGGGAAAGGTATGATATCGTTTATATTATCTGTAAAAAGATTGTTAACAGGGCTGTGGCGATCCTTTAAACGTCCGTATTTTCTTCCGTTATTCACCACATTATTTTTAATTATTTTATCTGGCACATTATTTTACAGTGGGGCGGAGAAATGGCATTGGTTGGATGCCTTGTACTTTGCGGTAATTAGCTTAATTCCAACAGGCGTAGAAACAGGGCTATATCCAACTACTACCTACTCTAAAATTTTTACCATGATCTATTTAATTGTTGGTACTGGCGTTATGTTTATTATGCTATTAATACTTGGTCGTTCTATCATTGATTTTTCCCTTAATGAAGATGAAAAAGAAGAAATGAAAAAACGGTTGGAAAAGTGAAATAACCGTACAATGAATCTTATAGAGGACTCATTGTACGGTTATTTTTTTAGGATAGTATGGCAATAATGCCCTGTTCATCCTCTAACACAAGCTCAATACCTGTTGAGAATGGGTCGCCATGTAAAACATCCTTTATCCACACACGTAAGGCGCCAATCATGGCTGCTGTATTGAGCATTTCAATTTGACCCTTTACATCAACCTCAGCACCAAAGCCAGCATCATCATCGTATGTTAATTCAACAAGAACATCCTCTGGGCGGATATTTTTATAATAAGCTTGGGATAAACAAATAGCATTAATAATATCTTGCTCATTAATTATTTGTGCCATTGTGTTTCCTCTTTGCGCTTTTTATCTTTAAACATATTCACAATTTTCATTACTAATATCACAATAACAGCAATGGCTGCTACATTGATTAATAAACCTAAAATATTACCAAGTATCCCCATACCACCAAATAAGCTACCGAATAATAAACCTGCTAATCCACCAAGCATCAAGCCTTTCATAAGACCACCAGAGAAAAAGCCGCCTTTTTTAGCTGTATCCGCTTTATTTGTTGAGTTTGTATTACTTTTATTTGTTGTTGCATTATTGTCCTTAGAATTATCCTGCGATTTTTGGATATTTGAGCTGTTATTATTGTTGGTGAAGCCTTTCTTTCCTGATTTATAAGACTTCTTTGCTTCCGCTGTTGGCGTATCTGAGATCAACAATGTTGCACCTACAGTCGAAAAGATGAGTGTCGCTGCAAAAAGAGCGGCAAGGATTTTTTTCATTACGTACATTCCTCCAATGTCATTTGGTTATAAATTAGTTTCCTATAATAATAGTACCTGAATTTTCTTTAAAAATAAAATAAACGCTGTCAGGAAATACAGGATAATAAAAAATTTGAATAAGCAGTGACAATAATAAAGCAGTACAAGGGTAATAGGACAATAAATTATAAAATAGAGGTAAGAAATGGCTTTGTATGAACGTTGCAGTTTCCTTATAAAACTAAGTATTATAGTGGTTTCCATGAAATTAATATGATTTTCGCTGTATTTTTCTTCTAGGCGTTTGCCGTATTTAGCTATACAATGTTTTTATACTGATGTTATATGTGCGGTTACCATCCAGAATAGATGTGTAACCAAAATTCAACTGTCTTCCATATAATAGTGGTAAGGCAGTTTTTCGTTTAGCGTCTGTGGAATGTAAGCTGACTGGAATTACATGACGAGTGGGAAATAAAAAAAGGTCAATCATTTTTTACATAATGTGCAAGGAGGGAGAATAATGTACGAGCAACTATTAGCAAAGCGCAATAAAGAACGAATGGAGTCCCTGCAAAAGCTTATACAAACAGAAAATTCATGGTTTGCTCAAAATATCAATTTATTAGTATTTGCTGAAGTAAATGTAGTAGCCTTGCAAAAAATATTGTATCAGGTAGTCCGAGGCCTATTAAAGGAACAGCAGCAACGTTATTTACAAATTGTCTATGCAGAGCAATCCATTCAGGAAAATGTATTGACTCTGTTAGCAGAATATGATGATGTGTTGCGAGATGTCATTCCACATCCTATTTATATTCTTATTTGGCAGGTTTCTTCATTAGAGAAGTTAGCGAGCAGTAATGAGGTAGTAGATGACGTACTTGATATTCTTGATTGGTATTGTCAGCACCGTGATGCACAAGTCAAGGTATTAAGTGAGGAGGAATTAGACTACGAAACGATGATTGACCTATATAAAGAAGCAGTTGAGGAGCAGGACCCAGATGCACAATATCAGCTAGGGCAATACTATAATGCTACAGAAGGTGAACATTTTCAACCAGAAAAATCCCTAAAATGGTTTGAACGAGCAGCTATTCAGGGAAATGTAGATGCACAGTATATGCTAGGGAATTTTTATTTTGAGGGGATTGGCGTTAAAGAGGATGAGAAGCTTGCCTTGTCGTTTTATGAAAAAGCTGCTTTACAGGGGCATGCGGATGCGGCTAATAATTTAGCGGATATGTACTTTAATGGAGAAGGTGTCCCTAAGAATTATATATTAGCCAAAAAATGGTTTGAATATGCAGCACAGCATCAAGTTGCGGAGGCAATGTTTACACTAGGGATTATCTATGAACAGGGCTTAGGTGTCACGGTGGATCAAGAAGCAGCCTTTAATGCTTACAAAAAATCTGCTGAGGCAGGTTATGTAGTAGCACAATATCGTCTTGGTGGCATTTATTTAGAAGGACGTTTAGGGCAAGTGAAAGATGTAAACCGTGGCCTAGTTTGGTATGAAAAAGCTGCAGAGCAATATCATGTCGATGCTTTTTATGATTTAGGCTATATATGGAGTAATGGCCTAACAGGTATACGCAATGTTGAAAAAGGAATCCATTGGTTTAAACAGGCAGCATTGCAAGGTGATGCAGAGGCGAAACTACAGCTTGGACATATTTATAATAAAGGAGAAGGCATTGCTCGAAATATAAAAGAGGCGCTTAAGTGGTATCGTCTTGCGGCAGATGCAGGTGTTGAAGAAGCAGCTCGATTATTACAGGAACTTAAAGGGTTGTAAATTTTGTATGAAAATTATATGGGTATTTAGAACCCTTTATGTTTGTGATATTAATAGGTTTTTGGTTGCTTTTCTGAGTTTTGATGTAGGTTTATATACTCTATTTGAGTAAATGGAGAAAATATTAGAATAGTTAAATAGAATATAAATGAAATGAGAAATTTGGAGAGTATAAAATATTTTGTGTAAATAGAAAATTCCATAGAAAAAGGAAGACCCTTTCTTGGTAGAATTAAGTCACCACAACCAATCCTAGAAAAGAGGTCTTCCCTATGAATCAGTTTACAACAGAAATTGTCGATGCACTAGTCAAAAAACAAGATATTACCGAGGTTTTTCGTTCGCACTTGGAAATGGCGATCAACTCGCTACTGGCGACAGAGCTGACGGAATTTTTGGATTACGAAAAATACGATCGTATCGGGTTCAACTCAGGCAATTCTCGCAATGGGTCTTATTCGCGTACACTTCACACGGAGTACGGCGATTTAACGCTTCAAATCCCGCGGGATCGCAACGGTGAGTTTAAACAACAGACAGTGGTACCATATAAGCGCTCGAACGATACGCTGGAAGAAACGGTCATTCACTTGTTCAAAAAAGGCATTACGATGGCGGAAATTGCGCAATTAATTGAGAAAATGTATGGGCATCACTATACGCCGCAAACGATTTCGAATATGACAAAGGCTGTTTCAGAAACGGTAGAAGCCTTTAATAACCGTCCTTTGCACAATCGTTACGTATGCGTGTATTTAGACGCGACGTATATTGCCGTGCGTCGTGATACGGTGTCAAAAGAGGCCGTCTATATTGCAGTTGGTATTCGTGAAGACGGCTCTAAAGAAGTGCTTGGCTATACGATTGCCCCAACAGAATCGGCCTACAACTGGCAGGAGCTACTACAAGAGCTCAAAGACCGTGGTGTAGAAGACGTACTTTTATTCGTATCAGACGGCTTAAAAGGCATGGCAGACGCTGTGTTTAATGTGTTTCCAAAGGCAAAATATCAGGTGTGCCTTGTCCATGTGGCACGCAATATCATGCATAAAGTCCGAGTAGAAGATCGCAAGGAAGTGTGCGAGGATTTTAAAACGATTCACCAGGCAAAGAACGCTGAAGCAGCGAAAAAAGCGCTCGAGACGTTCTGCGAAAAATGGGGCAAATCGTATAAAAAAGTCGCACAAGGCTTACTCGAAAACCCGTATTTACTGACGTTTTACGGCTTTCCCAAGGCGATTTGGCGAAGCATCTACTCGACGAATTTAATCGAGTCGTTCAATAAGCAAATCAAAAAATATACAAAGCGCAAGGAACAGTTCCCGAACGAAGAATCGTTGGAGCGCTTTTTAGTGACGCAGTTCGAAGACTATAATCAACGTTTCGCCACACGCTGCCACATCGGCTTCAATCAGGCCCGTGCAAAGCTAGAAGAAATGTTTGAGCAGCTGCACGAACCGGCAAACTAGACCGGGACGCGCCAGCGCGAAATTTGAGTGTGTAGGAAAGGGCTAGCCCTTTCCTACACACTCAAATCAACACTTCGAACAAGTACAATTGAATACACAGGTGATGAGTTCCCTTGAACGGGTGAATCGTCATTTACACAAAAATATTGACAGTACCGAAATTTGTCATGACAATAAGTTAAAAATATGCATAATAATATTATAATAGCTTTTTAGTATTTTCATTAAATAGCGTAACAATAGGGACCTTTTACATGTATTTTGTAAAATAAAGTAATTTATAAAATTGACAGTAATTTATAAAATGATTAAGGTATGATGAGAGATTTTGATAAAAATATTCTATTAAATAAATAGGCTGTTTGCTGAGGGTAGATCACTATTATTTAAGTTGGAGAAAGAGTGATTGATGTGCTTTTGGAGGAAGCGAGAACTCGCAACAGTATTGACAATGGATATAGAAATCCACTTTAAGAATAGTTTTTCTTATAGTGATCTATAAATCATCGTTGATGTTTCGTAGCATACTGAAAGTAAACGGAATGAAAGAGGGAAAATATGTGGTTTTTCAAAAAAGGAGAAAGATAAAAACATTAGACTTACAGCAATATACTGTGAAAATGGATTTGTCTAATCGCCCATCAATGGTGAAGCAAATGGAAATGCTGAATTTAACAAAGCAAGATTTACAATATTTAAAGGCATTTCAACCATATGTGGTAGACAATGTAGATCACATCGTTAACCGTTTTTACAAAGTGATAGGAACAGAGCAGCAATTAGTAGATATCATTAATCATCATAGTTCTGTAGAAAGGCTGAAAGTAACATTGCGCCAGCATATTATTGAAATGTGTAATGGAACAATTGATGAGAAATTCTATCAAAGGCGTGTAAAAATTGCAAAGGTGCATGTTCATATCGGCCTTAGAACACAATGGTATATTTGTGCTTTTCAAGATTTATCCACATCGTTCATTGATTTAGTGGAGAAAAATGTAGAGCATCCTTATGATCAGTTTAATACGATTAGAGCAGTCCTCAAAATATGCAATTTTGAACAGCAGCTTGTGTTAGAGGCATTTGAGAATACAGTTGAGGAGCTAAAAGATACCATCGAGCAAGAGAAGGAATCGATTGAGCAACAAATTGTAGAATCTTCAGAGGCACTAGCAACCATATCTGAGGAAACAAATAACTCCTTTGGTCTTTTAAGTACGCAATCCGAGGAACTTAAACAATTAGCCAAAAAATCACTTGATGTGTCGGTACGAGCTGAGGGTCAAGCGCTTGAAGGGCGTGAATATTTAAAAAATCAATCGCAACATATGCATAATATTATTTATTCATTGCGTGATATATATAAATTGAACTAAAGCTTCTATCTCCTTCAAAATGGGTAAAGTATACAAACTTATTGTCGAAAGGATGATCCCACATGTTACGCAATGAACAACGAGAAGAACTTCAAACGGCGATGCGACAAACAAAGGATAAGCGACTATTTGAGCGGTATCAGACTGTATTTCTACACCTTGAAGGAAAAAATAACGTTGAAATTGCGATGATCATTCAACGCAATCGAGCAACTGTTGGTGAATATATTAAAGCCTATAAAAAAGAAGGCATAACAGGTTTACGCATGGGGATTTCTACAGGTAAACCACATCGTTTGACCATCGAACAACGTGCTGAGTTGGCTGAGATTGTCACAACGAAAACGCCTGCTGATGTGGGATTTGCACCGTATACGAATTGGACGCTCGCGTTACTCGTTTCACTCGTGAAACGTGAATGGGCTGTGTCCTATTCTTTACGTGGCATGTCTAAATTATTAGAACGCATGCAATTTAGTCATACGCGCCCTACCTATACG
>NZ_LGCI01000008.1:63027-129898 GCF_001281525.1 Lysinibacillus macroides
CTTCTCTTTCAAGATGAGTCCATGATTCGTGACTACCAAGCCATTCAAAAGTCATGGTTTCCAAAAGGGAAACAGCGTCAAATCCCCACATACGGTAAGCATCAAGGCGTGAAATTAATCGGTACGTTAAATTATGAAACAGGTGAAATCTTCTGCGTCGAAGAAGAGAAATACGATGCAGAAGTCTTCCTGCGTTTCTTAGAAAAAGTCATTGCTCATTACCCAAATGGAAAAATTGTCATGATCCTCGATAACGCTCGCATTCATCATGCGAAGCTCATTCAGCCTTTTTTAAAGCTGCATCAAAATCGATTACAACTGGTGTTTTTACCACCTTACAGCCCGCAATTGAATTTAATTGAGGGGCTATGGAAATGGTTGAAAGACAGCGTCATTCATAATGTCTTTTTTTCAAGTACATCGCAAATCAAACTCGCTGTTCGTGAATTTATCCGTTGTCAAAGTGAAGATACACAAGGTATAATCGACCGACTTTGTGTTAGGTTCTAAAGTTCAATCTATATAGAGGAAAATATAGAACATTTAGCGGGTATGTCAAAGGAAATGGAATCGATTATGAGCGTAGTGACCAATATTGCGAATCAAACGAATCTATTAGCTTTGAATGCTGCTATTGAAGCGGCTCGCGCTGGAGAAGCGGGTAAGGGCTTTAGTGTAGTGGCTGATGAAGTTCGAAAATTATCTATTCAAACAAAGGATTCAGTTACAGCTGTTGCATTGTTACTACAAAAAACAAGTGAACGAATGGAGAAACTAGAAGACTCACTGACAAATATTCAAGATGAGGTTGCATCTGGTGAGGAAAATATGTCACAGACGGAGGGCCAATTTACGAATATACTAGGAGCGATGACAGAAGCAAAGGGTCAAAATGATTGCATAGTGCAAAAAATACAAGCCATCGTAGAAATCTTAAATGAGCTAGGTAGTTCTTTTAGTGAGGTCGCCAATTCAGCAGAAAAATTAGCGAGCTTTGCACAAAACTTAAATGATTAAACAATGTATATTGAATACTTAAGCGCTATAGAAATCTTACCTATCTCGGAAATACGCGAATGGAGATTAGGGAGGGCTATACAGTGGACCTTCAATCAGTAGGGTTTTCCTCATTACGAATGATTGTTAATTTCACCAATCGGTTTTTTAATTGACGCTGTGCTGTTGTGCAGGAAACTGTTTTGTGCTATCGCTGCGTTGCACTACGCTTTCGCCCAGAAAATCGTTTTGTTGCTGTCGCTTCGCTTTCGCAACAGAAAGAGGTATGTTTTGAAATCATTTGAAACATATCTCTTTTGCTAATTTTGTAAAGGGTTGAGCGTAATTTTCACTAAAAAAGGTTTATACTGTAGAGAGGAAGAACTAAAAATAGGGGCGGTTTATGATGAAAACAGTTGTTGTATTAGGTGGCGGCATGACAGGTTTATGTACAATGCATTATTTGCAACGTCAGGTCAAGGAAAAAAATATAGATGTACGATTAGTGCTTGTAGAGAAAAATACATATTTAGGTGGTAAATTACATTCAACCTATGAGCAAGGCTTTATTATGGAAACAGGCGCTGATTCCATTGTCGCTCGTCATCAAGGTGTAATGGAGCTTGTGCAGGAGCTGGACTTTGCAGAGCAACTAGTTTACAACGAAACAGGCACTTCCTATATTTATACAAATAATGAGCTTCATGCGATTCCTATAGATTCTACATTTGGTATACCAATGAGCGTTGCATCTCTTGAGCAAAGTACGCTTATTTCGGAGCAGGGTAAACAAGAAGCATTAAAAGACTTAGTATTACCAAATAAAGGATTTACAAAAGAAAGCTCAATTGGCGAGTTTTTAACCTATTATTTAGGGAAGGAGCTTGTGCAAAATCAAATTGCTCCAGTGCTGGCTGGTGTTTATTCTGGAGACTTATATCAGCTTTCAATTGCCTCTACCTTACCGTATTTAATTGATTATAAAAATAATTACGGCAGTATTATCAAAGGCTTTGATGCAAATCGTGAACAATTTACACAGGCAGCAAATAAGAAGTTTATATCATTTCAAAATGGTTTGTCTTCCTTTATTAATCGATTAGAACAAACATTAACGGATGTGGAAATTATTAAGGGTGTTGCAACGATCAGTGTTAAAAAGCAAGAAAAGCACTATATGATTTCTTTAGCAAATAATACAAGCATTGTAGCAGATTATGCTGTTTTAGCACTGCCAAACGAAGCTGTCCAAGGTGTCTTACAGGATACGGCTTTGGATCATTATTTTGATCAATTTACAACAGCCTCAGCAATTACAATTTATTTAGGCTTTGATGTACCAGACGCTCGATTACCAGCAGATGGAACGGGTTATATTGTGTCACATAACTCTGATGTTGTCTGTAATGCAGCAACTTGGACAAGCCGTAAGTGGAAGCATACATCGAAAGATAGCAAATTACTTGTGCGACTCTTTTATAAAAGTATTAATCCAGCGTATGAGCAGTTACGTGCAATGACAGATGAGGAATTGGCGGCTGTTGCCTTAGCGGATGTTCGAAAAAGCCTAGGTATAGAGGACAAACCTACTGTTGTCAATGTGACAAAATGGATTGATCAAATGCCTAAATATGACTTGGCACATCGTGAAGCATTACAGGGGCTGCTACAGGAATTAGATAAGGGCTATCCAAATTTATCAATTGCAGGCTGTTCTTATTTTGGTGTAGGGATTGGTGCTTGTATTCAAAACGGCAAAAAAATCGGTGTGGAGCTTGCAGAAAAATTAGTCGATTTCTAAGACTTTAAGTGAAAAATTCCTTTGTTGCGTGAAATAGTCTTGACTCATTCGCCTGTAAACGATATGATTCTTTTAATTATATAAAAATTCATACTTAATTCTTATCGAGAGAAGCTGAGGGACTGGCCCAATGAAGCTTCAGCAACCAACTTTATGTCAGGTGCTAAATCCAGAAGACTATTGAGTCGAAGATGAGAAGGAACAACATTGACAAATCGTTAAAGCCTTCTTTTTTATGAAAGAGGGCTTTTTATTATTATGTATAGAGACAGGAAGGAAGAGAGGCTATTTTATGGGATTGCTTGAGAGATTAAAAACACATGTATTGACAGCAGATGGTGCAATAGGGACAGTGCTTTATGGCTATGGTTTGGAATATTGCCATGAGGAAATGAATGTGCAGAAACCTGAGTTAATTGAAAAGATTCATAGGGAATATATTGCAGCAGGTGCTGATGTGATTCAAACGAATACATATGGCGCAAATGCCATTAAATTAGCTCGTTATGGACTAGAGTCCCGTGTTCAGCAATTTAATGAAGCAGCGATCACCATCGCAAAGCGTGCAGCAGCAGATGGTGGACAGTTTGTATTAGGGACAATCGGTGGTATTCGTGGCATTCGTAAAAGTGATGCTACATTAGAGGAAATATTAGCTGCTGCCCAAGAGCAAGCGACTGTGTTACTAGCAGGGAATCCAGATGGCCTTTTACTTGAAACCTATTATGATTTTGAAGAATTAACAGCGACATTAACGATGCTGCGAGCAAAAACAGATGTACCGATTATTGCACAGGTATCAATGCATGAGCCTGGTGTTTTGCAAAACGGTATTTCTTTAAACGAGGCATTGCATAAGTTAGAGACACTAGGCGCTGATATTGTGGGCGTGAACTGTCGCCTAGGCCCGCATCATACCATACAAGCATTTGAAGGTGTAGAGCTTCCTGAAAAGGCATTTATGTCAGCTTACCCAAATGCCTCTCTCCTTGACCTTGAGGATGGACGTGTTGTTTATGAATCGGAGGCTGATTATTTTGGTCGAGCGGCTGTCGCATTACGTGACCAAGGTGTCCGTTTAATCGGAGGCTGCTGTGGCACAACGCCCAAGCATATTGCTGCTGCGAAGAAATATTTAGAAGAGCTATCACCCGTTAGTGAGAAGCATGCAAAGCCAACAAAAATCGAGATTGTTCGTGAAGCAGAGCCAGCGAAGTATGAATCTCTTTATGAAAAGGTTAAGCGTGAACGCTCTGTTATTGTAGAGTTAGATACACCTAGACATTTAGAAATTGATGGGTTTATTGAGGGAGCCAAGCAATTATACAATGCAGGTGCTGATGTTGTGATGATGGCAGACAATTCACTAGCCTCTCCACGTATTAGTAATATTGCGATGGGGGCTTTACTCAAGGAAACATATGGTGTGCGTCCCCTTACACATATTACATGTCGTGATCGTAATCTAATTGGTCTTCAGTCGCATTTAATGGGGCTGAATGCTTTGGGGATTCATGATGTGTTAGCTGTGACGGGTGACCCTACAAAGGTAGGCGATTTCCCGGGGGCAACAAGTGTTTATGATGTATCTTCTATGGAGTTAATACAATTAATCAAGCAGTTAAATGAAGGAGTTTCATTCTCGGGGAAACCGCTGCGTAAAAAAGCGAATTTTTCAGTTGCCGCTGCCTTTAACCCAAATGTGCGCGTGCTAGATCGTGCTGTGGCTCGCCTAGAGAAGAAAATTGAACATGGTGCAGACTATTTTATTTCACAGCCTGTTTATACAAAGGAAAAAATTGTCGAAATTTATGAGGCGACAAAGCATTTACAGGCACCAATTTATATCGGAATTATGCCAGTGACAAGCTATAAAAGTGCAGAGTTTTTACATCACGAGGTGCCAGGTATAAAATTATCAGAGGATGCACTAACAAGAATGAAGACTTGTGGCGATGATAAGGAACGTGCAACACGAGAGGGTATTGCCATTGCGAAGGAATTAGTAGAAGTAGCTACGCAATATTTCAATGGTATTTACCTTATTACACCGTTTTTACGCTATGATGTGACATTAGAGTTAATGAAATATATTGAACAATTGGACGAACAGAAAAAAGGAGTAAGCATAGATGGCTAAGCACTTGATTGAAGAGCAACTAGAGAAACGGATTTTAATCCTTGATGGCGCAATGGGTACAATGCTACAAAATGAAAACCTAACAGCGGAGGATTTTGGTGGCGAGGAGCTTGATGGCTGTAACGAAAATCTTGTACTTACAAGACCAGATGTTATTGAGAAGGTTCATCGCAAATATTTAGAGGCAGGCGCAGATATTATTTGTACCAATACATTTGGGGGCACGCCACTTGTATTAAACGAGTATGATCTTGGTGCGAAAGCAGAAGAAATCAATAAACGTGCAGTGGAAATTGCTCGTCAAGCAGTAGAAAGCTTTTCCACTTCTGATTGGCCGCGTTTTGTGGCAGGGGCTATGGGTCCAACAACAAAAACATTGTCCGTCACAGGTGGTATTACCTTTGATGAGCTTGAGGAAAATTTCTATGTGCAGGCAAAGGCATTAATTGAGGCAGGCGCAGATGTATTGTTACTGGAAACAAGTCAGGATATGTTAAATGTAAAGGCAGGAACACTTGGTGTAGCACGTGCCTTTGAGGTAACTGGCAAAAAGCTACCTGTAATGATTTCAGGAACTATTGAGCCAATGGGGACGACACTTGCAGGGCAAACCATTGATGCTTTTTATATTTCTATTGAGCATATTCAGCCATTATCGGTGGGCTTAAACTGTGCAACAGGACCAGAGTTTATGACGGATCATATTCGTTCATTGGCAGAGCTGTCCACAGGCTATATTAGCTGTTATCCAAATGCAGGATTACCTGATGAGGAAGGCTGTTATCATGAGTCGCCAGAATCTCTATCACAAAAACTAAAAGGCTTTGCGGAGAAAGGCTGGCTTAATATTGTGGGGGGCTGCTGTGGTACAACGCCCGCTCATATTGCGGCTATTCGTGAGGTATTAAAGGATGAAAAGCCACGTCCATTACCTGAAGCAACACATGGTCATGCCGTTTCAGGTATTGAGCCATTATTATATGACGATTCAATGCGTCCATTATTTATTGGGGAGCGAACAAATGTAATTGGCTCTCGTAAATTTAAAAATTTAATTATTGATGGCAAATTTGAGGAGGCAGCAGAAATCGCACGTGCACAGGTGAAAAATGGTGCACATGTTATTGATATTTGTTTAGCGAATCCTGACCGTGATGAGTTAGCAGATATGCGTGGCTTTATGCAGGAGGTTGTGAAAAAGGTTAAGGTTCCTCTTGTAATTGATTCAACGGATGAAAAGGTAATTGAGGAAGCGCTGAAATTTTCACAAGGTAAAGCGATTATTAACTCGATTAACTTAGAGGATGGGGAAGAGCGCTTTGATGCGGTCATGCCGCTTGTGAAAAAATATGGTGCCTCATTAGTCGTTGGTACAATTGATGAGCAGGGAATGGCTGTTGACCGTTATCGTAAGCTTGAAATTGCTGAACGTTCTTATAAGCTATTAACCGAAAAATGGGGACTTGCGCCAGAGGATATTATTTTTGATCCATTAATGTTCCCGGTAGGCACAGGGGACGAGCAATATATTGGCTCCGCCTTAGAAACAGTTGAAGGTATTCGTCTCATTAAAGAAAAATTGCCGCGCACATTAACGGTACTTGGCGTCAGTAATATTTCATTTGGCTTACCACCTGTTGGCCGTGAAGTGCTTAATGCCGTCTATCTTTACCACTGTACACAGGCAGGCTTAGATTATGCTATTGTGAATACGGAAAAGCTAGAGCGTTATGCGTCTATTCCAGAAGAGGAAATTAAGCTAGCAAATGATTTATTATTTAATACAAATGATGAAACATTAGCCGTATTTACTGATTTCTATCGTGATAAAAAGAAAGAAAAAACGGAAGCGGATATTCCTAAAACGGTTGAAGGTCGTTTAGCTTACTATATATTGGAAGGTACAAAAGAGGGGCTTATTGAGGATTTAGAGGCTGCTCGTGAAATCTTTGAGTCACCGCTGGCTATTATTAATGGACCTTTAATGGATGGTATGGCTGAGGTAGGTCGTTTATTTAATGATAATCAGCTAATTGTAGCGGAGGTTTTACAATCAGCTGGTGTCATGAAGGCGGCGGTTGCTTATTTAGAGCAATTTATGGAAAAAAATGATGAGAGCGCTGGTAAAGGTAAAATGGTGCTCGCTACTGTAAAAGGTGATGTACACGATATTGGGAAAAACCTTGTTGATATTATTTTAAGTAATAATGGCTATAAGGTTGTTGATTTAGGTATTAAGGTAACGCCTGCGCAATTGATTGAAGCGATTCGTAAGGAAAAGCCAGATTTTATCGGCTTATCAGGCTTGCTTGTGAAATCAGCACAGCAGATGGTGATTACTGCTCAAGATTTTAAAGAAGCGGGGATTAATGTACCAATTTTGGTTGGTGGTGCAGCATTATCACGACGCTTTACAGAAACAAAAATTGCAGATGAGTATAATGGCCCTGTTATTTATGCGAAGGATGCGATGCAAGGATTAGAGCAAGCCAATCGCTTAATGGATAAGGACGCACGTGCAAACTTTTTAGCAGAAATCGAGGAATCTCGCCAGAAGCGTATCGAGGCAGATGCCAAACGTGCTGCTCGTCCTGCTAAAGAGGTATTAGTTAAGCCTGCACGTACGGTAAAGGAAGCGACAGTATTTGTACCTGCTGATTTACGCCGCCATGTGAAAAAGGACTATGCTGTTTCACATTTATATCCGTATGTGAATATGCGTACATTGCTAGGGCACCATCTAGGTTTAAAGGGGCAGGTGCAGCAACTGCTTGAGGCTGGAGATGCAAGGGCTACAGAGTTGAAAGATTTAGTGGATGATTATTTAAGAAGCGATTTGTTAAAGCCATCAGGTTTATATCAATTTTTCCCTGCACAGGCAGATGGGGAGCATGTGATTGTTTATGACCCTGCTGATAGCAAAACAGAAATTGAACGCTTTACGTTCCCACGCCAGCAAGTAGAACCTTTTTTATGCCTTGCTGATTTCTTAAAAACGGTTGATAGTGGTGAGATGGACTATATTGCTTTAATGGTAGTAACGGCTGGACAAGGGGTTATGGCACAGGCTCGTCAGTTAAAAGATGATGGGAAATTCCTTGAAAGCCATGCTCTACAATCAACTGCACTAGAGCTAGCAGAGGGCTTTGCGGAGCGTATGCATCAGGAAATTCGCGATCAATGGGGCTTCCCTGATGCAACGGATTTCACAATGCGTGACCGTTTTGCTGCAAAATATCAAGGGCAACGTTTTTCATTTGGCTATCCTGCATGTCCAAACTTAGAGGACCAAGAGAAGTTATTTGGTCTGCTAAAGCCTGAGGATATTGGCGTTCATTTAACTGAAGGCTTTATGATGGAGCCAGAGGCATCTGTATCAGCCATTGTCTTTGCTCATCCTGATGCTCGCTACTTTAATGTATAAAACGTAAACTATAATAAACATGACCCTCTTTTTTATGGAGGGTCATTTTGTAAGAAAAAGGAGATGAGCTGGATGATTCGCATGATGGAAGAAAAAGATGTGCCTGAGGTATTGGCTATTTATAACGATATTATTTTAACAAGCAAGGCGGTTTATCGTTATGACATTCAAACATTAGCGGAAAAAGTAAAATGGTTTAAAGAGCAACAGGCAGCGAAAAATCCATTGCTTGTCTTTGAGGACAATGGTATGGTAGCTGGCTTTGCAACCTATAGCCAGTTCCGTCCATATCCAGGCTATCAATATACAATGGAGCATTCTGTCTATGTGCACAAGGAGCATTATCAAAAGGGCATTGCGACAAAGCTAATGCATAAGCTAATCGCCATTGCGGAGGAGCAGGGTGTGAAAACACTAATCGCTGGTATTGATGGCGAAAATATTGCTAGCATGAGGGCACATGAAAAATTAGGCTTTGAATATGCAGGTACAATCAAGCAGGCAGGCTATAAATTTGATGAATGGCTGGATCTTGTATTTTATCAATTGATGTTAAAAGGACCGAAGTTATAGAAAATGAACCATCTAGTCTCACACTAGATGGTTCAATTGTGTTAAAGGGATGAGAAGGTGGAAAAAGAGGAGTGCAGGGTTTATTGAGGATTTAGAAGATTTAACTTCTGTTATACCAATGCATCCATGTTTCCACTTCTATTCCATGGATTCGCACATCTATAGAGAAAACTTATCTTATGAATTTTAAGATGAACCAAAAAATTAATCAGGTTGCTGAAAAATACTTATCATAGGGATTAATACTGCAAAACATAAACACTTTGTTTGTGCCTTAGTTGCTTACGGGATTATTTTGCGGTTCACCGTTAGACGTTATTTGATATTGCCATACTTTCCCGTCTTTTCCTAAATAAAAATAAGAATACATGAAGGTTTTTTTATCCATGAAGTTAATATATAGCTGATATTCAAGATTCCCCTCTTTAATTTCTTCAAAAGCCACGCCTTCCAAACTTCGATTATATTCAAAATCATTGTTTTGAGTTGAATCGTATAGCCATGTTTCCGTATTATCAACTACATCAGCCAGTTTCTCTGCTCCAAATCTTTTTCTTACTTCATTATAAGTTAAGCCTATTTCTGCATGTTCCTCCAAAAATCTCTTAGTAATGTCGATTTCCTGAGTTGCGTTATTTTTACTCCCATTTGAACAGGCAGCAAGAAGAACAATTATGAAAATCGAACAAACTACTATTTTTCGCATTTTATATTTACCTCTTCCTTATAACTGATTGTTTATATTGTTTTTATTTCAAAAT
Source organism: Lysinibacillus macroides (assembly GCF_001281525.1). Taxonomy (GTDB): domain Bacteria; phylum Bacillota; class Bacilli; order Bacillales_A; family Planococcaceae; genus Lysinibacillus; species Lysinibacillus macroides. Next base: position 72,723 of record NZ_LGCI01000008.1, read on the forward strand.
TTACATGGTACTAGAATTTATTTTAAAGGAGATAATCGTTTATCTGCAATGTGGATAGCGAATACTTATGTGTTCACCATCGACACTACCAAATCATTTTTTGGCATCACTGAAGATGGAATAAAAAAGTCCAGGGCTGCTTTAGAAAAAGAGCGCGAAAGAGTTGGCTATCATTAATATGATTCAGAAAGGATAGATTGATGCTAAGATTGCCTTACCAGCCAACAGTATTATCTCACTCAGGAAACATCTTGCTAACTAAACGAAATAGTGATTAACAAACATCATAAAAAGGATATGACATTTGTCATATCCTTTTTATGATGTTTGCGTCTGTTATGAATTAGGCGCTTGTTTTATGATGAGGTCATAAGGAAAAAAAGAAACGAGGGAGTAAAGGATGGCAACAGATAAAGAAAAAACAAAAAAATTACGTCAAGATGTAGCGCCATTTGCCAAATCAGATACAGGTAAAAGTGTATTTCAAATGATTAACACCATTGTACCGTTACTTGCATTATGGGTAGCTGGCTATTTATTAGTAGATGTTTCACCATGGCTAACAGCAGGCTTAAGCATTATTTCAGCAGGCTTTGTTGTACGAACATTTATTATCTTTCACGATTGTACACACGGCTCATTTTTCAAAAGTAAAAAGGCAAACGACTGGGTTGGATTTTTTACAGGCGTGTTAACATCATTCCCCTATGAAAAATGGAAACGTGAACATACAATACACCATGCAACAAGCTCGAACTTAGATAAGCGTGGTATCGGTGATATTGATATGATGACAGTGGAAGAATATATGCAAGCTTCTAAAGGGCAGCGCTTATGGTATCGCTTTTACCGAAATCCGTTTGTGATGTTTGGGCTGGGACCTTTATATATGGTGCTTATTTTAAATCGCTTTAACCGTAAAGATGCGAAAAAGAAGGAACGTTTGAATACGATTTTAACAAATATTGTTATCTTAGGGGTTTGTGCTGCTTTAATTTTCTTTATGGGCTGGCAGGCATTTTTATTAGTGCAAGGAGTTACGTTATTTGTTGCTGGTTCTCTAGGTATTTGGTTATTTTATATCCAGCACACATATGAAGATTCTTATTTCGAGCATGACTCAGAGTGGGACTACGTGAAGGCTGCCGTTGAGGGTAGTTCATATTATAAATTGCCAAAAATTTTGCAATGGGTGACAGGGAATATTGGTTTCCATCATGTGCATCACTTAGCTCCTCGTGTACCTAACTATAATCTTGAAAAAGCACATAATGAAACACCACCATTACACATGGCGACAACCATTACTTTACGTACAAGCTTGGAGTCCATACGTTATAAGCTATATGATGAAGAGCAGGGTAAATTTGTAACGTTTAAAGAAGTGAATGACATTATAAGACGCAAAGAAAAAGGCAGTATTGCTGCTTAGTCGAGGACAGCCATCTCTTTTAAGGGAGATGGCTGTTTTAAATGCTTACTTGAGGCGTAATCAGCATAAATTTAATTTTCTTGTTATAATAAGGGAAAAGTAGGAAAGAGCGTGAGATTATGTTGAGAAAATGGCATAGTATTATTCCAAATAATCCAATGCTCAGTATATATTTATGGGTTATTTTTTGTTTCCTTCCGTTTTTCTTTATTTTTCGGAAATCATCCTATATAGAAATATCTATCGGTATTACTTTTTTGATGGTTTATTTTATTTTCTATCGATTTTCTGTGAATGCGAAAAGCGGTTTAGTGTATATGTGGATCAGCTTTGAAATGGTTATTAACATCATGATGACCATTTTATATGGCTATGTATATTTATCTATTTTTACAGCCTTTTTTATCGGCAATATACGACGCCCTGTTGGCTTTTATATTATGTACGGCTTGCATATTGGCTTTACAGTTATTTCAACAGGTGTTGGCTTTTTTATTGAATTGCAATTATTTTTATCCCAGTTACCATTTGTTGTGTTAACAATTTTAGCAGTTGTTTTACTGCCATTGACCATTTATTCAAAAAATAAGCGTGAAAACTTAGAGGGACAGCTAGAAACAGCTAATGAACGTATTGCGGAGTTAATTGTTTTTGAGGAGCGACAGCGTATTGCACGTGACCTTCATGATACATTAGGGCAAAAATTGTCCATGATTGGCTTGAAAAGCGATCTAGCATCCAGACTGATTGCACGTGACCCACAGCAAGCTTTAATAGAAATTAAAGATATACGTCAAACGGCTAGCATTGCCTTAAAAGAGGTTCGTGAATTAGTGTCAGATATGCGGACAGCGAAATTTGAGGATGAACTAATGCGGATATCTCAAATATTAAAGGCTGCGGAAATGGAATTTGTGTTTGAAGGCGATAAACATGCATTACATGTGCCACCGCTTGTCGAAAATGTTTTATCCATGTGCTTAAAAGAAGCTGTTAATAATGTTGTGAAACATAGTGGTGCTACTAAGTGTGAAATTGCTTTCCATCAAAATTTTAAAGAGGTTTACTTAATTGTTCGAGATAACGGACAAGGCATTAAGAAAAAGCAAGCGTGGAAAACTGGTAATGGCTTAAAGGGAATGCAAGAACGTTTAGAGTTTATCAATGGTTCCTTTAAAATTGAAAGTGATGAAGGAACGACCTTAACAGTCATCATTCCAGTAACGATTACGCATCAAAATGTCCAAGAAAATCTAAAGAACACATAGAAATGAGGCTGATGACATGATACGAATTGTGATTGCTGAAGATCAAGGGATGCTATTAGGCGCTCTTCGCTCTTTATTGAGTATGGAGGAAGATATGGAGGTCGTTGGCTTAGCAAAAAATGGTGAGGAAGCATTAATGCTTGTGGAAGAGCATCAGCCTGATATTTGTATTATGGATATTGAAATGCCAGTGAAAACGGGCTTAGATGCTGCAGAGGCATTGCATAATGCTAGCTCTACATGTAAGGTGATTATCTTAACAACATTTGCAAGACCTGGCTATTTTGAGCGTGCCCGCAAAGCAAGTGTACGGGGGTATTTATTAAAAGATAGCCCTATTGAGGAGTTAGTAAGTGCTATCCGTACGATCGTGGACGGTAAGCGCATCTATGCACCAGAGCTTGTTGATTTTGTTTATGAGGATGATAGTGAAAATCCTTTAACGGAGCGTGAAAGTCAGGTGCTCACACTTGTAGCAGAGGGCAAGACGACAAAGGAAATTGCGGCAGAGCTATTTCTTTCAGCGGGAACGGTGCGCAACTATATTTCCACAATTTTAGAAAAATTAAATGTCGGCAATCGTATTGAAGCTATTGCACGTTTTAAGGAAAAGGGCTGGAATAAATAAACAAAGAACCTTATCGCACTAAAAATGCGGCAAGGTTCTTTTTACATGGCTTTATTTCTTACGTTTTGTTAAACGTCCAAGCACGAATGCACCTGCTGCTACTGCAAGCACTGTATTTGTTTTTTTCGTAAATACTTGCTTTGTTACAAGATTAAGGTTTTGTGGACGTTCAGCTAGACGGCGCATAAAGTAGCCGTACCAATCCTCACCAAATGGCACATAGACGCAGAAATTATAGCCTTCTTTAGCAAGCTCCTTTTGCATTTCTGTACGGAAACCATAGAGCATTTGGAATTCAAATTTATCAAATGGAATATTATGCTCTGCTACAAAGCGTTTCACATGGGCGATAATATTATGGTCATGTGTTGCGATGGATGTAAACTTACCATGTAGCAAATGATATTCGATTAATTCAATAAAGTTTAAGTCAATATCTAATTTATCTTGATAGGCTACCTCGATTGGCTCTTTATAAGCGCCTTTTACAATACGTAGACGATAGTCCTTGAACTTTTCAATATCTTCTTTTGCGCGGTAAAAGTATGATTGAATCACTGTTCCAACATTATCAAATGTTTTCGATAGCTCTTCTACCATATCAAAGGATACTTGAAGACGATCATAATTTTCCATATCAAAGTTAACAAATATATCGTACGCAGCAGCTTTTTCTACAATTTCATATAAGTTGTCATAGCAAAAATCAACATCAATATCTAAGCCTAATTGAGAAGGCTTTAATGAAATATGGGCGTCAACACCGTTATCATGAATGGCTTCAATAACAGTAAGGATTTGTTCTTTTGCCTTCGTTGCTTCTTCTTTACTTGAAACAAATTCACCTAGGTTATCGACTGTACAAGAAATATTGTGTGCATTCAGTTCTTTAATGCTTGCAATTGTTTCTTCAACATTTGTACCAGCTACTACACTTTGGGCACCTAATTTTAGACCGTATTTCTTTGCAGCACTATTTAATAGTTGGTTTTCAGATAAATGGATGAAAAAATCGCGTAATAACATGGTCATTCTCCTAACTGCATTTTCTTTTTAGTATAGCATAAATTTTAAAAACTATAATTATTTCGCACTAAGTGTATTTCACGACAAACACATGAATATGTGTCCTAATAAATTTTTTGATGGTTCGCTTTTTGAGAAAAGGTTACCAAACGAGGTACTTAATTGTCTATTCATTGATAAGTATCTCATTTCGTAGTTATCTTTTTTCAGGATTCCTTATAAATCCAATAACTTTTCTAAATGTTTGGTTGGGTTGGCACAAATCATAAATCGTTTCTTCGGTAGTCTCAACTTTTTCTGTGTCATCCAGTTTTCATACATGTAAAGCTGATTTTCGGATGATATTTAAGTAGAAAGTTGTTTGTTTTTCCAGTGCATGATGGGTATCTTCACGAAAGGTCATAATTAAATGCCAATGATAGCTTTCCACCATTTAATATCCTCGAATCGCTCGTGTGATTTCCTTCACATTTAATGATAGTTTGTGTCTATCGTTGTTTTGCCCTATGATCATCGTATTATGTGTCATGGCCGTAGTTTAAGTTCTGTCCATACTTTACTTTTGAGGAAGCTAATTGGTGTCTGGGCGCTGCTAGTATTCACGTTTTTGGACACAACTATGCGTTTTTTTCACGATCTCTGTATACACATGTGTTGTGCTCATTTTATATTAGACTTTTCTCGTTTGGTGTTTGTCTGTTACTAAATTTAAATAATTGAATCACTCATTCATTTCATTCAGCTCCCTTTAAAAACTGAGGATATACTGTATATTTCTATTTTTCCTCACTTGTGTTTGTCGTGTATACTTCGTTTTGCGAATACAAAAATTATTTGGCACTTATCATTGATATATATAATACATAGTGGAGTTACTATGGGGTTACTGAATCTTCCAATTCAGCAAACCCCAGAAATGCACCATACCGACCTATACAAAATAGCCGCTATCCAAAAACAAAGGATACACGGCTATTTGTCATACATATCGAAAGACCATATTGTTGTTATATTTCTGGCTTACGTCCTATTTACCACTACTTATTGTTAATTTGCAACCTTCACAATCGAATTACTTGTATACAAGGATGCACTGTAATAATTTAACCCATCCATTATATCTGTAAAACAGGTGTAAGAAGCATTTCCACCTACAAGTACACCAGTTAAAGTATTTCCAGTTGTATTTGGACGATATACAGGTCCTCCACTATCTCCATTTGTACCAAATCCACTTGAGTCATCAGGAACTACTATAGAAACTTTTCTAGTTTTCCCATCCGCCCAATTGTTCGTAATAGCTCCTTTTTGAATTACTCTACCGCATTGTTTCGTTGTAATAATACCCGCACGACATACTACTTGACTAAATGCAGGACTAGTAGAGTCAGCAGCTATTAGTTTGTTATCAAAAATTTCTAATGTACTATTATCTGTTGATATTCTAATACCATTAGTAGCATATCGCCCTCCACTTAAAGCATTATCCATTATTTTTACTAAGCCAAAATCTAAGTTTGCTCCCATTGCTTGGGCATGTTGACGACCTACATTATAAGTAAATTGTTTCACAAGAGTACCAGTTCCATTAGATGCTACAGTTCCATGAAAGCAATGAGAAGCAGTTATTAAAAAATAAGTTCCATTTTTACTTGCTATTCCCGCAACAGAACAACCCTCTCCATTAATATTAATACCAATTCCTGCACCCAAATTGGTCCAATTCCCTTTTTGGGATTTGTAAAGTTCGAGTATTTCAAATTCTTTTTTTGAAAACACTAAAATATCTCCATACTTGGATTTTAGTTCTGCTATTAAATCTTCCTCTAAAGAATTGTATGAGAGTTTTACCTTCTCATCAAAAATATCTGATACTAAAGAAATAGTAGGTAAATTGCCTTCTCCTCCATAGTAGTCTATTATTTCCTAATAGACAGCCGCTTGTTGTTCGAGTAAATCTTTATGTGTATATGTGCCTGCCTCCACTTCTATATCATTTGACCGAAGGTTGACCAATAGCTGTTGTAAAATTTTATTGGAAGAAACTACACTTTCTTTATATTTGAAATGTAGTTTTCCATTTTCATCAAAGAATAAATCACCGTAATCTTCTGTACTCATATTCATATGTGTCATAGTTAACTTTTTAACCAAAGTATCGAATAATTCCCTTTGTGCCTCCTGTTTATAACTTATTTCCTCTGCATTATTTAATTGCTCATTAGCCAAAGCACGATTACCAAAACTCAATAATACAATACAACAAATAAGAGGTATTACTAAAGCAAATAATCTTTTCATAAAACTCATCTCCTTTTTAAATTTTATTATCTTACACTATTCATTTAAAGGATTCGAAGAGTTTAATTAACGCTGGAACTCTTGAAACATTCATCGAATAGTAGATTTTATCTGTATAAAAAACACTTGTTTTAGCTGACGGATAGTACCATATATCAATAGTTTCCTTTAAATCGTCTTTAAATATGACTTCAAGTTCGAATAAGGCTTCTTCGAATGTGCGGAATTTTGAAGATACAGCAACATCTTGCATAGCTTCTTTAATTACATTAATTTCAGCATCACTATCAATAGTACGTGTACCTAAATCACGGTTGACACCTTTACCAGTCACAATTATTTTGTCAATCTCCCCTGCAAACAGAAATCTTTCCTCTGTCTGACCTTCTTCGCTACAACTAATCAGAAACAGCGAAATAGATATTGATAAAATCATAAGTGAAAATTTCTTCATGATTCTCCTCCAATTCCTTTACTTACTTTGACTCTACATGAACCATAAAAACTAGTAACATCAATAACTTTTACTTGTGGTTTAGTAACAATAATAGGTTGATAGTTCAATTTTTGCATCTTAATACCACTTTTCTCTTTTCTTCCTTGATATACTTTTAATTATTAATGACAGTAGAAACAGATAGCCTTGCTAGTTTTATCATTTCTAAAATAGACGACACTTTTATTTCATGGAGATAATACCCAGATTATGGTTTTTGTAAAATAATAATACCATATAAAGGTTTAAATGGCGATATTTTATTTGTCTAATTGCACAACAAACACATGAATATGTGTCTTAATAAATTTTTTAGTAGTTCATTGATAAGTGTCTCGTTTCGTAGTTATCTTTTTTCAGGATTCCTTATAAATCCAATAACTTTTCTAAATGTTTGGTTGGGTTGGCACAAATCATAAATCGTTTCTTCGGTAGTCTCAACTTTTTCTGTGTCATCCAGTTTTCATACATGTAAAGCTGTTTTTCGGATGATATTTAAGTAAAAAGCTGTTTGTTTTTCAGTGCATGATAGGTATTTCACGAAAGGTCATAATTAAATGCCAATGATAGCTTTCTACCGTCTAATAGCCTCGAAACACTCGTGCGATTTCCCCTCATATGGCACTGACCTAAAAAAATGAGACAAATAAAAACACCTTTCGTTGAAAAACGGGTATTGTACCTTATCAAATCAATGTGGAGGTGTTTTTCTATGGGGACAAGAGTGAGTTACCCAGTGGAAGTGAAAATGAAAGCAATTGAAATGAGATTAGCAGGCATTCCTGTAAAACAAGTACTAGAGGAGCTAAATATTCGTAACCATTCTCAGTTAAAAACATGGATGAAATGGTACAAGAACGGCGAATTACATCGTCTTGAACAGCCAGTAGGAAAACAATATACATTTGGCAAAGGGCCTGAATATGAAAGTGAAACCGCTAAGTTACAAGCAGAGAATCGTTATTTAAAGCAACAAATTGAAGTGTTAAAAAAGTACGCAGAGTTGGAGAGGAAGTGGTCCCAAAAGTTGTAGTAGAGCTAGTAGAGGAGTTAAAAGAAAGGATGCCGATTGGTGAAATCTGCCGTCATTTAGGTGTAGCTCGTTCGTCGTATTATCGCTGGAAGGTCAATGAAAATAAATTCACTCAAAAGGATCTTCGAGACCAACAAATTGGCGACTTGTGCAAGTTACACAAATTCAGATACGGCTATCGAAAAATCACAGAATTACTTACTGACATTAGTGAGAAAACGGTGCAACGTGTGATGCAAAAATACGGCTGGCAATGTCGTGTAAAGGTAAAGAAACGTAAACGTACGGGACAACCAGCTCACATTGTTCCTAACTTATTAGCACGTGATTTTACGGCATTAAAACCGCTAGAAAGGCTCGTAACAGATATTACTTACTTGCCTTTTGGACAATCTATGATGTACCTTTCAAGTATCTTAGACCTATTTAATGGCGAGGTTATTGCGTTTACAATTGGTTTTACACAAGATACCGACTTTGTCTTAGATACGCTAAATCAATTACCCGATCTACCAGAAGGCTGTATCCTGCATAGCGACCAGGGTTCTGTTTACACATCTTATGCATATCAGAAGGCAGTCAAAGAAAAAGGAATGACCATGAGCATGTCTCGTAAAGGCACGCCCGCTGATAATTCCCCAATTGAAACGTTTCACTCCTCGCTAAAGTCTGAAACGTTCTACCTCGATGATATTTATCGCACAACAAATGCGTGTGTCATAAATATTGTCGAAGAATACATTTACTATTATAACAATATTCGGATTAAAACGAAATTAAACAACCAGTCGCCGGTTCAATACCGTCAACTGGCTGTATAATAAGGTGTTTTCATACTGTCTCAAAAATAGTATTCAGTGCCTATTTAGTAATAGTTTTTTCTATCGTTGTTTTGCCGTCTATGATCATCGTATTATGTGTTATGGTTATGGTTTAAGTCCTGTCCATTCCTTACTTTTGAGGAAGCCGATTGATATCTGTACGCTCCCAGGGTTCACGTTTTTCGATACATCTATGTGCTTTTCAACGGTCTTTGTATACGTATATAATATGCCCATTTTCTGTTGGACTTTTCTCGTTTAGCGTTTGTCTGTTACTAAATTTAAATAATTGAATCACTCGTTCATTTCCTTTTAAGAACTAAGGATACTGTATATTCACATTTTGTTCCCACGTGTGTTTGTCGTGTTAAATATTTGCATGCGCTCATTAAACAGCACAGGATAGCTTAAAAAGCCAATCATGATACTAGATAAGGTTGCTGTTGTGAGCAGTGCAAAGATAATTAAAAGCTGAAACTGTACAGCTTGGATAGGATCAGCTCCACCGATAATTTGTCCGCTCATCATACCTGGAAGCTGCACTAAGCCGATTGTTTTTTGACTTTCAATGGTAGGAATCATACTAGCTTTTATAGCACTAATCAACTGACGGTGAATAGCCTGCTTTGGTGTTCCACCCAATGATAAAATAAGCTCCATTTCATTCTTATGACTGGTGATTTCGGCTATAAAACGATTTAAAAATAAAATAGATAATACCATGGAATTGCCGATTAACATACCGCTAATAGGAATGATATATTGAGCAGTTGCCGGCACGATATGAAAGCCGAGCAAGACGCCTTGTGTAACAATTTCTATCGCAACAAGGGTAAGTGCGATCTTCCATGTTATGCCCTTGATACCTGCTCCCTTTTTCCGTGCATTTAATGTCGCAACAATAATCATTAATGCAACCATCAGAAAAATATAGCTATAACTATTTGCATTAAAGACAAATTTTAAAATATAGCCCACTGCAAGCAATTGGACGATGGAGCGAACTGTTGCGATAAGTGTATCTTTTTCAAGCCCTAGCTTTAATGTTTTAGATAGTAGGAGGGGAATGCAGACAAAAATTAGTGTTAATGATAACGCTGTGTATGTCATAGATTCGCCCCCTGTATAAATTCTGCTACACGCGGGTTTGTGGGTGCATTAAGTAAGGTGCTTCTGCCCGCCTCAATTAGCTCACCATCCATCATCACCCATGTATAATGACCGATTGTTAATGCTTGCTGTAAATTATGGGTAATCCAAATCATTGTGACATTGTATTTTTCATTAATAGTGACAATTAACTTTTCAATTTCTTGGACGGATTGACGGTCAAGTGCGGATGTAATTTCATCTAATAATAAAATGGAGGACTGATTAATAAGTGTTCTTGCGATGGAGACCTTTTGCCGCTGTCCTCCTGATAATTCATCGATTGATTGATGCAAAAAGCTTTTAGCTAATCCAACGTCCTCTAAATATTGAGTTGCTTCTTGTTGTGAGAGCTTTTTCCCTTGCAATGTGCGAGGAAGGGCCAGGTTTTCCCATACAGTACCCGCAATCATAGGGGCAGCCTGCAGAGCAATGCCAACATGTCTTCTTAAGGCTGTTGGTTCAAAGGCAGAAATGGGTTGCTGATCGATCCGTATATGCCCTTGTGTTGCTGAAAGAAGGCCATTACATAATTTCAATAGGGTTGTTTTACCCGCACCAGAAGGCCCGACGAGTGTCGTAATTTGCCCTTTTGGAAATGATCCTGTAATTGACTTTAATATCGTTTTATCATTTACTGAGAAATGAACTTGTTGAAAGTGAATAGCAGGCTCGTATAGCGTATTCATGGATAGGTACCCCTTTGCAATAGTTAAGTAAACTAACTGTAGCATGAAATCTGTAAAAGATGCAGATGAAAATTAGAAAAATAAGGAGCAGAGGCAATGACAGTATTATATGTTGATAAATTTACATATGAGCAGGGAGATATGTATATTGTGGCTTCAGACGAGGGCATTGTCTATATTGGCACACCAAATATGCCGTTTGAGGAGGTTGAAGTATGGGCACGAAAGCCATTTAAAGGATATTGCTTTGAGAAAAATAAAGAAAAGCTCTGGCCCTATATAGAACAGTTAACAGCCTATTTTAAAAGGGAGCTTACTGAATTTGATGTGCCTATCCATGTGAAGGGGACACCCTTTCAATTAGCTATATGGGATGCATTGAGAGAACTACCATATGGCACAACTGTATCGTATGCAGATATTGCGCAACGAATTGGGAACCCAAAGGCAGTAAGAGCTGTAGGTGGAGCAATTGGCGCAAACCCAATATTAGCCATTATCCCATGCCATCGTGTGATTGGTAAAAATGGTCAGTTAACAGGCTTTCGAAGTGGGCTTGCTATGAAGGAATTTTTATTAGAGTTAGAGAGAGCTTAGAACTTATAAGCCTAAAAAAAATCTGCCTGCCATCACTGAGATGACAGCGCAGATTTAATGACTGACTATACGTGCTCTTCATGTACATTGTTTGGTGTTTTACCAAAATGCGTTAAACGATGAGCGAACGTTTCTCCTCGTACAGCAGAGCTTTTAAAGATATCTTGGAATTCGTAAGCTGGTGTTCCATGTTCCATCACATCGAGACCCGCAACTTCCTCCTCTACTGTTACACGTAATGGAATAAAGACTTTAATAATGAATAAACCTGCTGTGACAGATACACTGACCCAAGCAATAGTAGCAATAACACCGACTGCTTGCACACCTAGTAACGCGAAGCCACCGCCATAAAATAAGCCTTGACCGCCAATATCAAATAAACCAACAGCTAATGTTCCCCAAATGCCACAAATACCATGAACTGCAATTGCACCTACTGGATCATCTACTTTTAATTTCCATTCAAGGAAACGCACACCCTCCACAAGTAATGGTGCAGCAATCATACCGATCACAAGAGCGCCAATAATGCTAACATTGGCAGCCCCTGCTGTAATCCCTACAAGTCCTGCTAAAGCGCCGTTTAATGTTAAAGAGCCATCAATATGTCCGTAGCGGAACTTTGTATAGAAGGCAGTGGCAACTACACCAGCTGCTGCAGCAAAAAATGTATTAGCAATAACGCTTGGCACTAGCTCAGGATCAGCTGCTAAAGTGGATGCGCCATTAAAGCCAAACCAACCAAACCAGAGGAGGAATACACCTAAAGCGCCTAATGGAATACTATGCCCTGTAATAACATTGACACGCCCATTTTTATCGTATTTACCAAGTCGTGGTCCGATCATAACGGCTGCAACGAATGCTGCAATAGCGCCTGTTAAGTGCACAACCGTTGAGCCAGCAAAATCCACAAAGCCTAAGTCTGTTAACCAGCCCTGACCACTCCAAACCCAATGACCAACAACAGGATAAACTACTAAAGTCATAAGTATAATAATAGCAACATAAGCAAAGATATTAGTACGCTCTGCAACTGCGCCAGATAAAATCGTTGCACCTGTTGCCGCAAACATTGTTTGGAAGATAAAGAATGAAAGATCATCAACACCCTTTAATGCAAAGCCGCTTGTGCCAATAATGCCACCTGCTGTGTCCCCAAACATAATTGCGTAGCCACAGAAGAAATAGATAATGCCCCCAAGTGAAATGGTAAGGAAATTTTTCATAATAATATTGACTGCGTTTTTTGAGCGTGTAAAACCTGCCTCTACCATAGCGAATCCTGCGTGCATAAAGAATACTAAAATCGTCCCAAGCATCACCCAAACTAAATTAACAGATAACAAAACCTCATCCATTGAAATCGCCTCCTTATTCTACAGCAACGGATCCGACTTCTTTTGTGCGGATACGAATTGCCTGTTCTACTGGATAAATAAAAATTTTCCCGTCGCCAACCTTGCCAGTTGCTGCCTCACGCAATAAAACCTCAACTGTCGCATCAACTTTGCCGTCATCTACAACCATTTCTAATTTTAATTTAGGTAAAAATTCGATTTCGTACATATTGCCGCGAAATAGACCTGTTCTTCCTAACTGACGACCGCAGCCAGCAATTTCAGAAACACTTAGACCTGCAATACCTTCCTGTGCAAGTGCGTCCCTTACGGCTCCAAAAACTTCAGGACGAATGATTGCTTCGATTTTTTTCATCACTACCAGCTCCTTACGTAATTTTAATTTACATGTTAAAGCGCTATAGACAACAGCGCAATTATTATTTTGAAATTCATGTAATGTTTTATAACATGATATATTTCTGCATACGAAATAACTTGGTGGAAAGGTTTTTATAAAAGGAATGAAAGCGGTATTAAAATTTATGTCTAAATTGTGTACGGTTCCAAATTTTCTGACTATTTATGTGAGAAAACCTAACATCAAATAAGGTGGATGTAAAACGCAAGAATTTGGGTATATAGTGTATACTAGGACTAATTATCAAAGCGGAAGAAGGGGTTTTTGTGAGTTCAAACTATACAGATGATAGCTTAGCGCTACACACAGACTTATATCAAATCAATATGGCAGAATCCTATTGGGCTGACGGCATACATAATAAAAATGCTGTTTTTGAATTATATTTTAGGAAATTACCGTTTGGCAATGGTTATGCCATATTTGCTGGGCTAGAGAGAATGTTGAACTATCTGCGTGATTTCCGCTTTAGTGAATCAGATATTGCGTATTTACGTGAGGAAGTGGGCTATCAAGAGGACTTTCTTGATTATTTAAAAGATATTCGATTTACAGGGGATATGTATTCCATGGTGGAAGGAGAGCTAGTTTTTGCGAACGAGCCAATTGTTCGTATTGAAGCCCCATTAGTGGAGGCACAGCTTATTGAAACAGCACTGCTAAATATTGTGAATTACCAAACATTAATTGCCACAAAGGCTAGTCGTATTAAGCAAATTATTAAAGAAGAAGTAGCTATGGAATTCGGTACACGACGTGCACATGAAATGGATGCGGCTATTTGGGGAACACGTGCGGCATTTATTGGTGGCTTTTCCTCCACTAGCAATGTTCGAGCAGGCAAGTTGTTTAACATTCCAGTATCTGGTACACATGCACATGCATTAGTACAGGCATATAAAAATGATTATGATGCGTTTCATGCCTATGCCAAACGTCATCGAGATTGTGTATTTCTTGTTGATACTTATAATACGCTGAAATCAGGTGTACCAACAGCTATTAAAGTAGCACAAGAGCTAGGAGATAAAATCAACTTTATTGGTATCCGTTTAGATAGTGGAGATATCGCATTTCTATCAAAAGAAGCTCGCCGTATGCTGGATAATGCAGGCTTCCACGATGCTAAAATCATTGTTTCAAATGATTTAGATGAATATACGATTTTAAATTTAAAGGCGCAAGGTGCAAAAGTGGATATTTGGGGTATTGGTACAAAATTGATTACAGCTTATGACCAACCGGCTTTAGGTGCGGTTTATAAAATGGTGGCTATCGAAAATAGTGAAGGACGTCTTGAGGATACGATTAAAATTTCGGCGAATGCTGAAAAAGTATCGACACCAGGCGTGAAAAATGTCTACCGTATTATCCATAAAACAAATGGAAAGGCAGAGGGAGACTATATTACAATGCACGATGAAAATCCTCAGGCAGAGGAACGCATTAAAATGTTCCATCCAGTCCATACATTTGTATCAAAATTTGTCACTAATTTTGAGGCTAAAAATTTACATCAACATGTCATCAAAAATGGGGAAATAAACTACCAACATCCTACACTAGAGCAAATGCGTGACTATGCAGCAGAAAATTTAGAATTGCTGTGGGATGAATATAAACGTGCAATGAATCCAGAGGAATATCCTGTCGATTTAAGTCAAAAATGCTGGGATAATAAGATGCGAAATATTGAAGAAGTCCACAATATGGTGAATCAAATGTAAAAGGAGAGGTAAGTACAATGACCTTACAGCAACAAATTATTGAGGAATTACATGTATTACCGACAATCGATGCACAGCAGGAGATACGAAAATCCATTGATTTTTTAAAGGAATATGTACAACGTTATAGCTTTGTAAAAGGCTTTGTTCTTGGTATTTCTGGCGGTCAAGATTCCACGTTGACAGGAAAGCTTACACAACTTGCCATTGATGAACTAAATGCGGAAGCAGGGGAATCGAAGTATTCATTTTGGGCTGTACGCTTACCATACGGTGTGCAGGTAGATGAACAGGATTGTCAGGATGCCATTGATTATATAAACCCTACAAAAACGTATACAGTGAATATTAAAAATGCGGTTGATGCGAGTGTAAAGGCATTAGCAGAGGCAGGCATTGTGCTGAATGATTTTGTAAAAGGGAATGAAAAAGCACGTGAACGAATGAAGGTGCAATATTCGATTGCAGCCATGAATGGAGCGGTTGTAATAGGAACCGACCATGCAGCAGAGGCTATTACAGGCTTTTACACAAAATTTGGTGACGGTGGAGCAGATTTAATGCCAATCTTTCGTTTAAATAAACGACAAGGTAAGCAATTATTAGCGGAGCTGCAATGTCCAGAACATCTTTATATGAAAACGCCAACTGCGGATTTAGAGGAAAATCGTCCAGCCTTGCCAGACGAAGCGGCACTTGGTATATCATATGATCAAATTGATGACTATTTAGAAGGAAAGGAAATCCCTGAGATAGCCCGTCAAATAGTGGAAGGCCATTATTTACGTTCCCAGCATAAACGACATATGCCGATTACAATCTTTGATGATTTTTGGAAATAGTATAGAGAGACAGCGAGTTAGCAAAAGTAAATAGCGCCTTTGCTAACTCTTTTTATATAAATTGGTTCTAAGGTATTAATTTTTAGAATAAAATACCGATATAAATACCTATAAAGAAGAAGGAGATGTAAAGGAGGGTAACTTATCTATGAGAACTTCGAGGATAGATGCAACGACAAGCAGTGTTTTTCGACAGGAAAATCAGTATTTACATGCAGGAGATATTAGTCATAATTTTGGGCAAAATCAACAGCAGCCCTTTAAAAATAATTTGCAAAAAAATAAAAAAAAGAAGTATAGTGCTATTGTTACGTCAAAACCACAGCAATCAACCCGTCATATAGCATTTGCTCCTACAGAAAGTAATAATAATTTGCGAATTCGTCATGAGCTCAATGAAGCTGCATTAAAACTAAGTCATATAAGCAATCAAAAGAAGCGGCTCGATAGTTACCAATCTTCCATCTAAATAGTAAAGGGCTATGGAACGGTCACATTGGTACTTGTCTGTTCCATAGCCTTTTTAATTTTTATGTAGGTATTAGAAAAAATAGGATGAAAAAGATTAATTTTGCAACACTCTAAAGAATAATAACGTTATATAATAGGTAGGGGCTGTCGGAAAAGCTTTGTCTTTCTAACAGCTCTTCTTTATTCGTCTAAATTATACATGGCTGTTTCAGATAATTGTGTTACTAAGCAGATTTCGCTATGCTTAGAATAAGTTCGTGTGCAATTCGCCTAATTACTTGATGGAATGGGAGGCTTTTGACTGATGAATTCTCAAATAAAAAATGTTCTAGAAAATATAGAAAAGGTAATTATTGGGAAAAGAGAGGTGGCTGAGCTTAGTATTGTGGCCTTATTGGCTAGAGGGCATGTATTACTAGAAGATGTACCTGGTGTTGGCAAGACAATGATGGTACGCTCCCTTGCAAAGTCCTTTGATGCCCAATTTAAACGTATTCAGTTTACACCCGATTTATTGCCATCTGATGTTGTGGGTATTTCGATTTATAACCCAAAAACAATGGAATTTGAATTTCGTCCAGGACCGATTATGGGTGATGTTGTGTTAGCGGATGAAATTAATCGTACTTCTCCCAAAACACAGTCCGCATTACTTGAGGCTATGGAGGAGACCTCTGTTACGATTGATGGGAATACCCTTGCGATTAATCAGCCATTTTTTGTAATGGCTACACAAAACCCGATCGAGCATGAAGGAACATATCCATTACCAGAAGCTCAGCTTGATCGATTTTTATTAAAAATTAAGATGGGTTACCCTTCAAGGGGAGAGGAAGTAGAGATTTTGCGCAGAGCTGAAAATGGCAAACCGATTGAGCAAATTAAGTCTGTGTTATCTGTCGCGCAATTAATTGAATTACAGGAACTTGTGCAAGGTGTCTATGTAGAAGATTCAGTTAAAAGTTATATGGTGGAGCTTGCAAGTCAAACAAGGGAACATAATTATGTCCATTTAGGCGTAAGCCCACGAGCAACTATTGCGCTTATGAAAGCTTCTCAAGCCTATGCATTTATGAAAGGGCGTAGCTATGTAACGCCAGATGATGTTCAATATTTAGTACCATTTGTCTTTAGCCATCGCTTGGTTTTAAAACCAGATGCACGTTATGATCATGTAACAGCGGACGAAATTCTTGAGCGTATTATTGCCCAAACACCAGTGCCAACAAAAAGGTTTGCAGAACAATGAAGCGAGGAAAGGCTTTCTTTGACAAAACCAAGCATTTCCTACTAGTCCTGTTATTAATGGTGTTAACATTTTGTTATGCCATGTTTCAGGGCGGATTTGTTAGCTGGTTTGTATTTTTTACAGTGTGTCCATTTTTAGTGTATGCATTATTATTCTTTATTGTAAAAGAAAATATCTTACTAGTAGAGCGCAGAATTGAGCCCGGACATGTAGAGCGAGGACAATCGGCAAAAGTCTTCATTACCATAGAAAGAAATACACGTTTCCCCTTTGCTTATATGGTGATAGAGGAACAAGTAGATAGTGAAGGGCTCGTTCAAGCTAAAAAACAGAGTGTGAATGCTGTAAAATTCGTTGGCTTTCGTAAAAGGTTTAGCTGGCATTATGAATTGGACAATATGCCGCGTGGAGAGCATCGTTATTTAGGCGTGACCATTCTTTTCTATGACTTTTTTGGCTGGGCTAAAAAGCTAATCATCGCAGAAAAGGAACAAACGATTTTCGTTTATCCAAGAATACGAGAGATGAAATATGCTGCTCTCCAAACAAAATATGATGTTGGTCCTATGCTATCTCCTTATTCGATTGTGAAAGACACATCGATGGCTGTTGGTTTACGTGAGTATGTACCCGGAGATCGTTTCTCATGGATACATTGGAAATCATTTGCGAAAACGCAAACTCTACAATCGAAAGAATTTGAGGATCGACAATCATCGGAGTTAATGCTTGTGCTGGACGCTAAAAATTCACCATTATTTGAAGAAAAAATTGAGCTAGCGGCATCTATGCTACAAATGATTGTGCGAGAACGTGGAGATATCTCCTTTATTGCGGCAGGAGAAATTACAAAAGTATTTCCTGTTATTCAGGGAAATAAACAGTTGGACCAGGCTATGCATCATTTAGCGGCTATAAAACCTACAGAGCATGTAAAATTTCGTTTCTATGATCAACAAGCCTTCAAGCAAGTTGCAACATTGCTGTATGTAACAAGTGATGTATCAGAGGAGTTACTACATACTCTTGCAAATATAGTAAAAAGCTGTATTTGCTTTATAGTGACAAAAGAGCCACCTGTACAATCGGAGCTTATGACACGTTATAAACATATGCAGATCATTTATGTAGACCCAACAGACTTTTATCAACTATTCACGGAGGTGATGAAGCCGTGAAGCAATCCGTAGCGGAATTTTTAGAATTAGCTGTTGCTTATCTAATTATATTTTTTATTTTACGTGAATGGCTTGTGCCTATTATGCAATTAACAAATACTGGAGGATTTCAATTTTTCCTAGTCTTTATTGGCTTATCACTAGTGCTGAGTTTATTACAAGTGCATCCATTATTATCAGGAGTAGTGAAGTTTGGTTATATTACTTGGTTTATTGCTTATATTTATAATGATCGTCCTGTATTATCAAGCGGGACCTTACCATTCTTATTATCAGAATGGAAATGGAATATGACAGCCATTTTATCGGGTGATTTTGGACAAGTATCAGATGCTTTTAGAACTGTGTTGTTCCTTATTCTTATTTGGATGTTAATTTATTTAATTCATCATTGGGTTTCAGTGAAAAAAAATATATTTTACTTTTTCGGAATGACGGTATTCTTTATTGCCACATTGGATACATTTAGTGATTACGATGGTAAAGGGGCTATTGTAAAGGTTGTTGTATTAGGTTTAATTATGACGGGTGTGCTGTTTGTTAAACGATTATGGCTTCAAGCGGATGCCACAAGTAATATTGTAGAAAAATGGAAGGTTATTATTCCAATGCTTGTTTCTGTCCTGCTTGTGAGTACGGTAGCATTCTATTTACCAAAGACAGGACCGACCTGGGCAGATCCAGTGCCATTTATAAAAGGGGTTACAGGTCAAGTGGGCAATGGAATAGGTCAAAAAACGGTTGGTTATGGCGAGGATGATAGTCAGCTCGGTGGACCCTTCCAAGGAGACGATACATTAGTATTCACTGCTACTTCCCGTGATCGACATTACTGGCGTGTTGAAACAAAAGATACGTATACAACAAAGGGCTGGATTGTGTCAGAGGAAGGCATGAATGAAGTACCGTACGAGTCAGGTATGCTAATTAGAACGTCTTTACAAGTGGGATCGCCTGAGGATGAACGTCAGGCTCAGCTAGAAATGGATGTACCGTTACCATTTTTAATTCAAACATATGGTTTCATTGGTGTTTCAGCTCAAGATTCTGCTTTATTTGTTCAGAATGAGCAAACTGAAAAGGTGCTGATTAAGCAGCACAATGGCGAATCATTATTACTACCAAGTTATTCATTATCTTATAGTGAGCCTATCTATAGTATGGAGCAGCTTCAAATGTCGTATACTTCTACACTTGAAACGTTAGATGCATCCTTTGATCGTTTTTTACAATTGCCAGATGAATTACCAATACGCGTAAGAGATTTGGCGATGACGATTATACAAGACGAGTCTACCGTATACGATCAAATTAAGGCTGTAGAAAATTATTTTAAAACAAATGGCTTTAGATATGATAAAACCGAGGCAGCGATTCCGGCTGAAAATCAGGATTATGTCGACCAGTTTTTATTTGATACAAAGGTAGGCTATTGTGATAATTTTTCAACCTCTATGGTTGTGCTGTTACGCTCAGCAGGTATACCAGCTCGCTGGGTAAAGGGCTTTGCACCTGGGCAACCAGGAACAATGTCAGATGGTATGCGCGAATATAAAGTGACAAACGATAATGCACATTCATGGGTAGAAGCCTATGTACCTGGAGCAGGCTGGATGGAATTTGAGCCTACAATCGGATTTACAGGAAATATCAATATTGATTATGACCTATCATTAGATACACCTGAGCAGCAGGAGGTAATAGAGCCTGAACAAAAACCAGAGCAGCCACAGCAACAGGAGGCTCAGAAAACACAGAATCGTTCAACACTGAGCTTAGATGCTATCTGGACATGGCTGAAAAAACTCACGTATGTATGGGTTGTGCTGTTGGTTTTACTACTGATCACAGCGATTACTTTGTTCTTCCAGCGTAAAAAATGGATTCCAAAAATGCATGTGCGTGCATACCGTAAAAAGGCAGCGGATTGGTCTAGCTTTGATTCCTCTTACCATGTTTTATTGAAACAGCTAGCCCGCATTGGTCTACGTAAAAGAGATGGGGAAACTTTGCGTGCATTTGCAGAAAGAGTGGATGCAGCGTTAGAAACAGACGAAATGCAAAAGCTCACAGCTGTATATGAGCAGCACGTTTATGGAAATGAAGCGCAAGAGATTGATTTTGTAAAGCTGAAAGAAAGTTGGGAATATTTAATCAATCGCACAATCAGTTGATTTTAAGCGAGACAAAGAGTAAAATGAAAAAAATAAAATGCAAGGATTGCTTTCATATAAGTTCGATAATAGGGTTCGAATGTTTCTACGAAATCGCCATAAATGATTTCTCTATGAGGGTGGATGTTTTATTTAGATGAAAAGAGGTTATTGAGAAAGATTGCCTAAACTTCTATACTAAAATGCCACCATCATCGTTGCAAAGAGCATGTCTAAACAAGATATGCCTTTGTGGCGCATTCCCCCTTTATAATTATGTAAGAACTTATAAGCGCGTAGAGAGTGGTGTACTTTCTTCGCGTTTTTCTTTGAACACATGAACATATCCTTTAAAAATAGTAGAAGAGGTGGAAATTTTGTCAGCTAGCCCTTTATTAAAAGAGCAAGAAAAAATCGTTGTACTGGACTTTGGTAGCCAATTTAACCAATTAATTACGCGTCGTATCCGTGAATTTGGTGTTTTCAGTGAATTGCACCCACATACGATCACTGCAGAAGAAATTAAAGAAATGAACGCAGTGGGTATTATTTTTTCAGGTGGTCCAAACTCTGTCTATGATGAAAATGCTTTTCATATTGATCCAGCCATCTTTGAATTAGGTTTGCCAATTTTAGGGATTTGCTATGGTATGCAATTAATGGCACATACAAATGGCGGTAAAGTAGAAGGTGCTGAAACACGTGAATACGGTAAGGCAGAAATTCAAATAACAGCATCGAATAAGCTATTTGGCGAGCTACCAACTGAGCAAGTTGTATGGATGAGTCATGGCGATCATGTAACAGAAGTGCCAGCTGGATTTGAAGTCATCGCCACAAGTGCAGCCTGTCCAATCGCTGCAATGGCAAACGTAGAACGCAAACTATATGCCGTACAATTCCACCCAGAGGTACGTCATTCTGTCTATGGTAATGACTTGTTACGTCAGTTCGTGTTCGATATTTGTGAAGCAAAAGGCGATTGGTCAATGGCAAACTTTATTGAGCTAGAAATCGCAAAAATTCGTGAAACAGTAGGCGATAAAAAAGTATTATGTGCGCTTTCCGGTGGTGTAGATTCATCCGTTGTAGCGGTTTTAATCCATAAAGCAATCGGCGATCAATTAACATGTATGTTTGTAGACCATAACTTAAACCGTAAAGGCGAAGTGGAGCAGGTCATGAAAACATTCACAGAAGACTTCGACATGAATTTGATCAAAATTGATGCACGTAAGCGTTTTATGGACAAACTTGCAGGTGTATCTGATCCAGAGAAAAAACGTAAAATTATTGGAAATGAATTTATTTATGTATTTGATGAAGAAGCGGCTAAGCTGGAGGGTATGGATTTCCTAGCACAAGGTACCCTGTACACAGATATTATTGAATCGGGTACAGCAACGGCTCAAACAATCAAATCACATCATAATGTTGGTGGTCTGCCAGAAGATATGCAATTCCAATTAATTGAACCACTGAAAACATTATTTAAAGATGAAGTGCGTGCGTTAGGTTTAGAGCTTGGCCTTGACGAGAAAATCGTTTGGCGTCAACCATTCCCAGGTCCTGGTTTAGGTATCCGTGTGCTTGGTGAAGTAACAGAAGAAAAGCTTGAAATCGTACGCGAATCTGACTATATCCTACGTGAAGAAATCGCCAAAGCAGGTCTTGATCGCGATATTTGGCAATACTTCACGGTGTTACCAGATATCCGTTCAGTGGGTGTGATGGGCGATGCACGTACGTATGACTACGCAATCGGTATCCGTGCCGTAACATCTATCGACGGCATGACTTCCGACTGGGCACGTATCCCTTGGGATGTACTAGAGAAAATCTCTGTGCGCCTAGTAAACGAAGTAAAACACGTGAATCGCGTGCTGTATGATATTACTTCTAAGCCACCTGCAACGATAGAGTGGGAATAAGGTGCTAACTTGATTTGAAGTGGGAATGTCTATTTAATTGCATTTGTCCTACTCAAAAATGAAGAAAATGCATTAAAAATAATATAGTTCCCTGCCAAGAAAAAATTTTGGTAGGGATTTTTTTTGTATTGGGTCTTTGAAATAAATAATGGAATTATTTTTTTAATAAAACAAAACAATTAGTGTTTAATCGGGCTATCTGGTGAAATGATGTGTCAATCAATAATAGTATAATAGTCTCAATCAAATATGTGCAATACTTTGTGAGAAAGTTAAAACACTGTATCGAGGTATTCGAATTATTGTATGGTATTTAATATAGATTTTGTGGAAACTAACGGGCAGTACACTGGAATAAGTATATGCTATGATACTCATTTAATGATAGGTATTAAACTGATCAGACTATTGTAGTATGTTGAAAATCGTGGTATATTTTAATGCTATTAAAAATTGAAATGGAGGGGGATTTAATTGACTTTGCCAGACGACAATGCAAAATCTACAAATGAAGAAAACTCCAAGAAGTAATGGTTGGAGAGCTAAAACCTCATAATGCACAAATTACACTCCTTGACTATGATCCGCAATGGCTGAAGTTATTTGACCGAGAGGCTAAAGGGATTTATTCCATACTTGGTAAAAAGGTACTTCAGTTGGAGCACGTTGGATCAACTTCAGTATCAGGTTTATGTGCTAAGCCAATTATTGATATTTTATTGGTTGTGAAGAACTCTGCTGACGAAAGTGCTTATGTTCCTGACTTGGAGGGAGCCGGCTACACTTTACGTATTCGAGAACCAGATTGGTTTCAACACCGCCTATTGAAAGGTCCCGACACAAATATTAATTTACACGTATTTAGTAAAGGCTCATCTGAGATAGACCGAATGTTGCGATTTCGCAATTGGCTAAGGATTAACCATTCCGATCGAGATAAGTATGCAAATGTAAAGCGTAACTCAGCTCGCTGTAAATGGAAACACGTCCAAGACTATGCGGATGCAAAAGATTCAATAGTACAGGAAATTATGGAGAGAGCAAAGGTGGACGATGAGAAGAAGGGTTGAAACTTACAAAAGGCTGACTTAGTTCCAGCCGATTAGCAATTTCTCCACGATTAGAGGTCCATCAGGTAAAAAATTCACCGATAGCCATTCGATTTGGTTCAGTTACGCACCCAGCTCCCATGTCTGGAATTTTGTTTAAAATATCTCTCACCCCTTAAAATAAATATCTATTTTTATCATTGCTCCCCCTTTTTTATTTAAAATCCAACCTCTCCCTAAGAGTATTTGACGTAAAAGAATTCATTGTGTCGCCACAAATAATATCGTACTTGTCTTTCTGCCAGCCTAATGCTTTATAGAGTAGAAATGCCTCTTTATCACAGTCCGCATTTTTTCCTGACTGTCGAGTGACATTAAATTTCTCACATTCAGTCACTAGCGTCGCATTAAAATAATTAAGCCTACTATTATAATTAGAATTTTCTGTAACTTATCAATCGCATAAAAAAAGCCTTTATAATGGTTTGGTGGTAGGTACCTATCCAAATCCAAAATAAAGGACATCGCATGGATAAGTTTACACGAAAAACATCATTTGAACAATGGTTTTCACCTATTTCGACTGACTTAGTTGAAGAACTGGTGAAAGCCTCCCGATTAAATTACTATACAAAGAAGCTTCATATGGCTTCATTTATGAGATTATTACTATTTGCACAACTCCACGAAACGGAGAGTTTGCGGGCATTAAGTGATTGTGTCTTTTCGGAAGAATTGCAGAACGCAACGAACCTCAATTCGATCAGTTTCTCTCAATTAGGTAGACGACTGAATCAAATTCCGACTGAGTTTTTTCAAACGATTTTTCTAGACTTAGTTGCACAAATTCATGAAAAGACAGATTTTCAAAATAGACGAAAAATGACGACTCCACCGAAAATCATTGATTCAAGCACTTTACCATTGAACCTGAATAATCATAGATGGGCAAAATTTCGTAAAACCAAATCTGGAATCAAACTTCATTTGCGCCTTGTCTTTATGGAAAAAGGTTGTTCCTATCCAGACAAAGCGGTGCTTACAAACGCGGTTGAACATGATCGCGGTCAGCTTGAAGTACTCGTTGATGACAAAGAATGCATGTATGTGTTTGACCGTGGCTATTTGGATTATGAACGGTTCGATCGCATGACAGATGAAGGCTACTTCTTCGTCTCTCGTTTGAGAAAAAATGCGGTTATACGCCTGATTGAACCATTTGAGTTAGCGGAAAATTCACCGGTTTTATCCGATGAAATGGTCGTCATCGGAACGACGCAAAATCGACCTGAGAATGTGTTTCGTTTGATAAAAGTACTGGATACAAAAGGAAACGAGTTACAATTACTCACGAATCGATTTGATTTAAGTGCAGATGAAATCGCTGAACTATACAAATCACGCTGGGCAATCGAATTGTTTTTCAAATGGATGAAACAACATTTGAATATCAAAAAGTTTTACGGGCAGAGCGAGCAAGCTGTGCATAACCAAGTTTACATCGCGATGATTGTATACTGTTTGAATGTACTGGCCCAGTTGAACACGAAAAGTAAGCGAACCTACTTACAAATTAGTCGGTATTTAAAAGCTGCTTTATGGAAATCCGCACACATTTGGTTACGCAAAATCCAAGAAAATAGCGTCCCATAAAGCTTTCTAGTCTCTGTTGCACTCGTCAAAGGTTATAGTAAAAAAATGGATGTTTACTACCTCGGTTTTAGTGTTTTCGATTTTTCATTAAAATCGGGAAAAACCAAAACTGAAAATTCAGACTTTGTTTATGCGACGCTAGTGACATTCAGTAAGTTCTTTATTTTTGTATTTTAGAAAATTTACAATTGAATGATGTTGACTGAAATGTTGTTCATGACAATAGCTTTTTTTAAAATCCCAACGCCAAGGTTTCTCTCCGATATTTTGACATGTTTCAAAAAATTGCTCTACGCTATATATTAGTTCTCAATTCCTTTCCTGTAATTGATTTTGAAAAAATTTCAGCAATGCAATATGCTTAATTGTTTTCGCTTCCATATATTGGTAATGTTTAGTTTTTGTTCAACTCCTTATGATAAAGTATATCAGGGCCAAATAGTCTATATGGGCTTTTACAGCAGAGACTTGTGGTCAAAAACGTTGACATATGGGATCATGCCTAGTCATCTGATACTCCGCAACATTTCAAGGAGGGGAGAGGTAGACCCCTATAGTCGGTAAGAACTATCAAAGAGAGGAGGATGTTTTCATAGTGAAACAAAAACGCAGTATATCGGTATTGTCAATTTGGCTAGTAATCATGCTTATTTTGCAAACACTGACCTTCGCTGTCCCTGCATCTGCAACTAGTGTAATAGACCCTACAACAGAGGTGTCTGCAGTAGACGAATCCATTAATACTGATAATACACCAGCCAATGAAGACAGCACAGCAAGTACCGATGAGCCATCAATCAATGATGGTGAACCCGTCAATACAGATGAGCCGGCAAGTAATGAAGGTGGCTCAGAGAATACGGGTGAGCCTACCAGTAATGAAGGTGGTTCAGAGAATATGGATGAGCCAGCAAGTAATGAAGGCGACTCGGCATCTACTAATGAACCAGCAAGTGATGAAGAAAACACAGTAGATACTGATAAGCCAGCAGATAATGAAGCTGATCCATCTGAAGCAGAAATGCCATTGGATATGCCAAATAAGCTAATTATGCCAATGTCAGTAGGTCCTACGGATAAAACAGCGATATTTATGGCAGCTAATTTATCATTTCCGCTAGAGGTAAAACAGGGAAATGCTGTTATTGATCCAAATGGTACTATTCAAGGTAGACAACAATTCACACTCAAGTCGGAAGGTCTTGATTTACCAGTAAATGGTGATGATTCAAATCCAACGAATGCCAATCCTGAAATGTATATTCAAAAGGGTGACTGGATTGAATTGAAACGAGAAGACCATTTCAAGGAAGTCGTGCTACCAACAGCCACTAAAGTTTTAAATGCACAGACTGAGTCAGGTATGAGAAAACTTGGTACTGCCTACTTCACGTCAAATAGTATCAGAATTGTATTTGATGGTGACGATAACTTTTTCAATGGTGTTGGACGAAATATTGTCTTCAGCTTTGAAACGACTGCTGATACTGATGTAACTGGAATGGCATATGGTGAGATAAAACCAATTGATATCTTTGGGGCAGCCTATCAGCTACGAAATCCAGATGTTACGGCGGCGTATAGCATTACATTGGCTGCTGATAACGCGCCAAAGAACGGTAGCTGGACTTGGTGGTACCCAAATCAACAGGCATATAAAGATGGCTATTTAACTTTCCAGTCAATTGCGTCTTCTTTTGATCAGTTAGATCAAACAATTAAGTTAGTAGTAGATGGAATGACCTTTTACACGAAGCCTTCCGATTACCGTATGGTCTATGTGCCAGGAACTTTCAAAGTAAATGGCACTTTGGTAACGCCAACTATTAATGAAGATGGCAGTCTGAGCTACACTTTCCCTGATGGGACAGGAGTAGATCCAAAGGTTGAGTACCAAGCATGGTTTCATAAGGCGTTATACTATAAGGAGTATCGAGGTTTGGGGATGGATCCTGGTCGTAATAATGGGCAAGGATTTACTCCATCTGTACAACTAAAGGATGAAAGTAATACAGTACAGGCAGGAGCATCAAGAGAAATGTGGACTGCACCTGACTGGATTCAAGCCAGTGCCTCGTATGACCATTCTAGTGAAACAATCACATGGACAGTGAATGTCAACAGCGTATATAACAAAAAAGGCTTAAAGGACTTTACCATCACAAATGTGCTCCCTGATGGGTTGGAATTTGACTCAGCTACATGGCAGACATGGGTAGATGGTGTTCAATCCGTTAAAACATCAATTACACCAGATGCGAATGGTATTTATTCGTTTGGAGATATTGATGGTAGAGTGGAGCTAGTGATAAAGAGTAAGGTGATAAATGGCTCTAATTTCAGGATTGATCCACGTGCCAACTGGAATTTGGATACACCAAATGATATTCAGAACAATGATGTGACGAGTGGTTTAAGACCTGCTGCAGTAACTGACGAGGCAATTGTTACTGTTGGTGCACATACATTTGCAAAAGGCGGAACTGTTTCACAGGAAGATTTCAATCTTGGTGGGGTGACATGGACAGTTAGCTTAAAACCACAATATGCTTTGCCAGATGCGGTAGTATATGATGTGCTCGTGCGTGGTGGAGATTTAGGTGTCTTGGACCATGCTGTGGATGCAACTAATGAGGTGGATGCAGCAACCATTGCAAAAATAAAAGCAAATACCAATGATGCACAGCTTTGGAAGCAATATCATCCAGGTAGCCTTAAGAGTGCAAACGGTCTAAATGTGAAAGCTATTCCATTGACGGTGAGTGGTGAAGTGGTAGCAGATTTAATCAAAGTGACAGGCTATACTACGGATCAGAATGCTTCTTTCAGTTTCCGAGCACTTGAAACGAATCCAGACATTCTTTTTAGACAGAATATTAATACAAATAAAGTGGAATGGAATCGTGCCTTATTATTTGATGGTGGAGCGGTAAAGATCGCACAAAATTCTGTGAATCTTCATGTGACGATGTTAAATAAGGAAATGCTCTTTGCGTCAAAGCCATTAAAGGTAGATGGTACACTTGAAAATGTTACGCTAAATGATGTGAGGAACTATATTAGAGATGATAATAATGAAGCATGGACGATTTCCGCTTATGATCAAATAACGAAAACAGTTACCTTCCGTTTAAGTGTAAATATGCCAGGTTATAATACCGATGAAATGGAAAAAGATGGTGGGAATCGAGTAGCTAGTAATATTAAACTAGTCGATACGTTACCTGAAGGTTGGGAGTTCGTACCGTTTTCTGATGAGAAAGAATTTGAGCTTTGGGAAGGTTCCTCAAGTAATGGTGCATATGCTTCAGGTCGTTCAGATTTGAGGAACGATGCGAAAAAAATTATTGAACCAGGAACGTCTGCCCATGTCGTAAGTTTCTCTAAGAGCGGCAATGTAGGAACATTCAATTTCTCTAAATTGGAAAGCCCTTATATAATTTTAGTAAAGGCAAGGCCATCAAATGCAGCATTAGCGCAATATTTAGAGGAATACACAACAAATGGTACAACAAAGCAAGTATTGTATAACAAAGCCGACTTTCATATGACATGGGGCGGAGTAGAAAAGGTTGTGACTGAACAACGTAAGGTGATTGTACCTGTTCGGGCACTAAGTAAATCTGTTAATAAGCCATTTCCAGGTGTACTAGAATGGACAGTAAATTATGCGCCACCATTCAACATGGAGCAAGGCGTTTACTTGCAGGATACGATTGGCGCGGGGATGAAGCTACGTTATGATGAAAGTGGCAACCCTATACTGGCTGCACCTAGTATGGCAGTATATCGTGCTAAACTGACAGCAGGTGGTACTCTGGAACGGGAGGGCACAGCATTAGATCTTAGTGCTCCGAACGCTGAAGTTCAGGTGGAGGTTGCATCAGGAGCGGGAGGCACAACAGTTATCAAGTTTCATTTGAGCGACCCAAATAAACTTTATCAATTTGTGTACCAAACAGAGGTTGATAGATCTCAAGAACCAAAAGCTGGGGACAAAATGGGCAATGAAGTAAAGCTAATGGGCGATGATAGATTGCAAGCTATCAGTGCAAAGAGTGAAACTACGCTAGATAGCTCAGATGTAGCTGGTAGTTCAAGTTCCAATGCATTATTACCATTGACAAAGGTAGATCCAGATGGTAATCCATTGAGGGGCGTATGCTTTAAATTGTATAAAAAGAGCGATGGAACAAAGATCGCAGAAGGAACAACAGCTAACGATGGAAAACTTAATCTGCTGTTTCCTGATCCAGGGTACTACGAATTAGTAGAAACTTGTTATGATGAAGACACTTACCTACCAAATACAAAAGTTTATCAAGTATATGTAGGGAATACGCCAGGAAAGCCTATTTGGGTAGATGGTGTAAAAATAACTTCCAATGACCCATTAATCGTGCCAACTCCTGCTGCGGGTGGCTTAAAAATTGATAACACGGTAACAGGTAATGGTAGTGACCAAGAAAAAGATTTTAGTTACACAATTGTCTTTGATGGGGAAGACGAGAATGCGGATTATGAATATGTTAGGGATGGAGTAAAAGCTACTATAAAAAGTGGCGAGTCTATCATTCTGAAGCATGGCGAGGCAATTACATTCCCTAAACTACTTGAAGGTCTTTCTTATACTGTTACACAACAAAGCTATGTAGATGATGGCTATACAACAGACCCAGAAACTTGGGTGTATAGTGGCGCAATTGAAAAGAGTAAAGTAACCGAGTTGAAGTATGTCAACAACCGAACAATACACGGACAGCTGTTGATTGATAATACGGTAATAGGTAGCGGTGGTAATAAAAGTAAAGACTTTGAATATACAATTACTTTCATTGGAGAAGGTGCGAACGGGGCGTACACGTATACGAAACCTGATGGCACGCCAGGAACAATCCAATCAGGTCAAAAAATTGTATTGAAGCATGATGAAAAAATTACTATTCACAATCTGCCTGTGGGTCTTGATTACACAGTTCACCAGACAGATTATACGAATGAGGATTATACGACTACACCAGGGGACTTTATCTTTACAGGTAAGATAGCAGAAGGACAGACAGCCGAGGCGCACTATATTAATAGTAGAGAGATGCCGGGTGGCTTACTAATTAGCAACACAGTTAGTGGCAATGGCAGTGATGAGAGCAAGGAATTTGAATACACAGTAAGCTTTACTGGTCCAGGTGCAGACAGTATCTATCATTATACGAAATCGGATGGTACTACAGGAACGATTAAATCTGGAGACAAATTCCAATTGAAACACGGGCAAACATTGCTGATTGAAGAAATTGTAAAAGATACGGCATATACTGTAACAGCAACAGACTATACGACAGATGGCTACACAACAGCACCAGTAAGCCGAGCGTACACAGGTACAATCGAGGATAATAAAATTGCTGAGGCACCATTTGAAAATGCCCGTTATCTTCCAGGTACACTTGCTTTAGAGCCAAAAGTTCAAAAGGTGCGTGGAGATGGTAAAACACCTACTGAGTTGACAGCCACTTTAACAGGAGAGGATGGCACGCCAGTAGAGGGCGAGGAAGTTGTCTTTTTCGTGGATGGTGAAGAAGTAGGAAAAGGAATTACTGATGAGCATGGTAAAGTGACAATTTCATACACGCCACCGAAATTGACGGAGGTAACACCGAAGGAGCATGAAGTGATTGCGAAGACGGATGCTACTAGCCCATCAGGTGTTCCATATAATGAAGATGATGCAATTGTCATCACAATGCCAGCAGCGCTTACGGGTGTTTTACGTAACAATGAAACTGGAGAAGTCATTCCTAATGCAGAGATTGTAGTAAAAAATGAAGAAACTGGTGAAGAAGAAACCATCACTACTGATTCAGAAGGAAGGTACTATCATCCTGTTCAACGAGATGAGAAGTATACGATCACTTATACTCGAATAATTCCTATTGGTGGCGTACCAACACCTATTCCATTTACACAAAAAGCGATTATTGAAGACACAGATGTGACAACAGAGGGTGACTTAATTCCAGCAGAAATTACTGCTGTAGGGATTGTACTTTTCAAGCAGCCTAATGGTAACACAGCATTGCTGAATGAGGCATTTGCTGGCAAGTTAAATGTGTATTTAAAGGATACAGCGGGCAACTATGTTTCGGAAAATGGCACTCCAAAGGCATTTCCTTTAAAGGAAAATGGTACTTTCTCAGCAGAGGGATTAACAACAACTAATTACATGCTGGAAGTACGATATGAATTTGAATCAGGTGAAGAATTAATACTTGTTAAGGATAAAGTGCTTAACTTGGCAAATATTGACGAGCTGAATATCTCAGAAGAATTAGTTGACCCATATGGCACTGTTTATGATGAAACGACAGGGGATGAAAACACTGGTGTAAAAATCGAAGGTGCTACAGTAACATTGTATTATGCAAATACGCCACGAAATATTGCAAAGGGAATTGTCCCAGGCACGAAGGTAGTATTGCCGGCAATTCCAGGCTTTGCGCCGAATGATAACGCTAGCCCAGAGCAACTTAGTAATCTTAATGGCTTTTATGCATATATGGTATTCCCAGAGGCGGATTACTATTTAGTTGTAACAAAAGAAGGCTATGAAACCTATACAAGTCCAATCATTTCTGTTGAATGGGATATTGTAAGACACGATATACCGATGAAGCCAATTACTTCAGGCGGTAACCCAGGAGGCAATCCAGATCCAGGAAATTCAGGAGGTAACCCAGATCTAGGGAATAACCCAGGCAATCCAGGAGGCAACCCAGATCCAGGAAATAACCCAGGTAATTCAGGAGGTAACCCAGATCCAGGGAATAACCCAGGCAATCCAGGAGGCAACCCAGATCCAGGAAATAACCCAGGTAATTCAGGAGGTAACCCAGATCCAGGGAATAACCCAGGCAATCCAGGAGGCAACCCAGATCCAGGAAATAACCCAGGTAATCCAGGAGGTAACCCAGATCCAGGGAATAACCCAGGTAATCCAGGAGGCAACCCAAATCCAAGGAATAATCCAGGTAATCCAGGAGGCAACCCAGATCTAGGGAATAACCCAGAAAATTCGGAGGGCAACCCAGATCTAGGGAATAATCCAACTAATCCAGGGGGCAACCCAGATCCAGGGAATAACCTAGAAAATCTGGGAAGTAAGCCTGATTTAGGAAATAATGCTGAAGAACCTAGCAACAAGCCGAATTCTAAAAATAATCTTCAATTCAATGCGAATAGCAACAACCAACCTAATGATATTAACCATCAAATCAATAACAGCGAAGCAAATGAAGATAGTACACTTGATAATGTTCCAAAAACAGGAGATGATAGTGTGTCGCCGATCTTCTATATGGCCTTGGCGCTTATGTCCTTAATCATGCTAGGCTTCCTGTTATTTGGTAATAAGAAGAAAAAACACATTTAGTAATGGGAAAGGCGGTAAGAAGATGAGTAAAATAAGAAAATTTCTTATCGCCTTTTTCACAGTTTTGCTTGTTTATTCGCTTGTTGCTCTTACAAAAAATTACTTGCAAGATTATGCTGAAAATCAGCAGATAAAAAAACTAGCAGAGATACGTTATAAAGAAAATACGAACGATGAGAGAACAACTGCACCCGTTAGTACAAAGATACAAAAGCCGTCCATGCTTCCCGAGTTTCAAGAGCTTTATAAGCAAAATTCAGATATTATCGGTTGGCTGAAAATAGATGGCACTCGCATTGATTATCCAATTATGCAGAATCAACAGAATGCACAGTATTATCTTAATCATGGTTTTGATCGAGAAAAAAACAAAAATGGACTTCCCTTTTTGGATGAACATAGCCGGATAGAAGAGTCAGCTATTTTGCTTATTCATGGGCATCATATGAAAAGCGGATCAATGTTTGCAGATTTGGAAAAGTACAAAAATGAAAGCTACTATAAGGAGCATACAACGTTCCAGTTCAGTTCACTTTACGAGCAGGAAGAGTATGAAATCATAGCCGTTATTTTATCCCAAGTGTACAACCAAGCAGATGACGTTTTTAAATATTACCGAATTGAGCAGATAGCAACACCTGAAGCATTTGATTCATATATTCAAAATATTAAACAGCTCGCACTTTATGACACAAAAGTAACTGCACAATATGGAGATAAGCTGATTGTTCTGTCAACATGTGAGTACTCAACCGAAAATGGTCGATTAGCAGTAGTCGCTCGCAAGCGTGAATGATGATGCTTTAACGAATAAAAATGCCAAGCGTTGATTATGAAGTGCCCCCTAAAATTTAGCCAGCTTGGATAAAATGAATTCAGTAATGCATGAGGTAGCTGAAAAAGTCCGAAAGATTAAAAAAGCGATTGCGGGAACGTATTTACATTTCTGTAATCGCTTTTTCTTTCACTTCTCGTAGCTTAGTAGAATAAAAAAATTAACTAGAGATGATGCGACCATGATTTCTGATCAAAAGTCAGTCCGAATATGGCATAATCATTCCAAAAGATCATATGCGTCGCCAAATTAATGAACACGTAGAGCCTAGACGAGCTAAAATAAAAATATGGTTAATGGGCGAAGTGTGATTCTATCGTTTCGTATGTTCAAATATTTACAAAGATAAAATGATAAATGCTTAAGCTTATAAAACATATAAATCATTATTTTGAGTGCATAATTAAGTCGCTGTCTTTACAGCAAGGCTAATTAGCAGAATGCCTGCAAACTTTTGAAAGATATTTTGGAACAGCGGTTTTTTCATCCATTTCTTCGCAATATCCATGAAATACACGACTAGTAAAAACCAGCCCACTGCAATAAATGTAAGAATGAGCCCCAAAACAATCAATTGCTGATTGATGTTGGCATTCAAATCAATAAATTGCGGCATAAATGTGATATACACTAAAATCGTTTTGGGGTTAAGGATATTGCTAATTGCTCCTTGCAAATAGGCGTTTTGCCCAGAAGCTTGTGCTGTTTTGAACTCTTCCAATGACAAAGTCGCTTGTGTGAATAATGCTCTTATTCCTAAATAGCATAAATAAGCTGCACCTAAATATTTAATCATATTAAAAAGCAAGGCTGATTGGGCAATAATAATAGACAAGCCTAACACAGTAATGATTGTCCAGAAAAGAAGCCCAGTCGCCATTCCAAGTATCGTATAACGCCCAGCTCTGGCACCGTGGTTTAGTGTGTTTTTTATAATCAATATTGTATCTGTGCCAGGCAGCATAGTCATTACTAATGCCATTAATATATAGGCCACTAAATTGTCCATTTGCATCTCCTTGTCGTTTCATTTATGAAATAGTATGTTAGTAGCGGAAGGCTTTCGATTTATTTTGTTATGCTCATTCACATTACTTCTTTTGTTTCAAAACTTTTTAGATATTGTTTAGGAGTTAAACCAAATGTTCTTTTAAAAAATTTTGTAAAGTGGCTTTGGTCACTAAATCCTGTTAAAAGCTAACCTCAATGGGTCGAATCCCTTCTTCTAAAAGTTTTTTTGCATGATTAATGCGAATTGTTTCCAGATAGCTATAGGGTGAAATGCCCTTTTGTTTAGTAAATGTCCTTAACAGATGATATTTACTCCATCCTGTTAATGCTCTTAACTCTTCCAGATTAATTGTTCGTTGATAGTTTTCCTCTAAGTAATTCGCTATCACCTCGATTTCTTGTGATATTTCTACTGTGTTTGACTGGATAGGGAGATCAGCATTTGTTTGAATCAGTTTTTCTATTAAATTTAAAAAAAGCTCCTCTTTCCTAAATTCCTTTTCCTGTTGCAGTATGGCCATATGTGACGCTCTAAGAATATCTACAATATCACTTTGAAATAGAACATTGTGTTGGAAGTATGGGAGTTGTGCATTTCCTTGAATTTCTACGATTAGTTTTGTCATGATTGTTGGGCTTATATTAAGACAACGGTAATCCAAGGTTTTTCCATCGATCTGTTCACAGCTATGTATGTCATATGGATTGAATAGCAGTAAATCTCCAGGATGTATCGTGTAAGCTTCTCCTTGACAAATAAGATGACGTTTTCCTTTTTCGATATAACCTATCACGTAATACTCATGAAAATGAGGAGGGAATTTTTGCATAATGCCCTTAAATTGATATGCTTCTATACCTAAATTAGTATCTTGATAAACGATTCTAGTTTCACCTTTCATTTAATTGACCCCCTTGCCCATCAGTGATGATTCTCAAATAATAACATCTATCTTTTCTTTTTTCTTGTACGATATTGCGCGAATGCTATTCATAAATAAATAGTTTAATTACTTATCCCTGTTTATGATCTTGGTGTGAACAGCTTTTTATAAATCCTTAGCAACTCTTGGCATTATTAAATAACAGTATTGATGTTAAAAAGGTTTGGTTATATTTATAATAATGGTAAGCTTCAGATTGATTAAGTGAGGAAGAGGGATATACAGGCGTATCACTAGTTTGCATCTGGAAAGTTTTAAGAGGTTTGAGAATAAAGTTCTAAATTTTGAAGGCAATTTTTCCTTAATTGTTGGAGACAATGGACAGGAAAAACAAGTAGACTAGAAGGTTTAAGTATAGGGGGGATAGCAGGAATTAAAAAATGATACTGAGTCCCGTGCATGAATGGAGGTATATATAAGAATGGGAGATTTCATGCTAATTTTTAAGTTCAAATAATTTTGTCATCACTATAAGCGGTCTACAATGATAATTTGACCTTTCTATAAATAGTGCATATGGACACTAAAGTTGGATAGGCTACACTTAGTTGGACAGAATTTTTAAGGTCAAGTAGACTACAAATAACACATTTGAGGAGAATCTACATGACTAAAAGAGAACGCCGAACATTTACTGAAGATTTCAAGCAACAGATCGTGCAGCTGTACCAAAATGGAAAACCAAGAAAAGAGATTATTCGTGAATATGATCTTACTCCTTCATCTTTAGACAAGTGGGTGAGTCAGAGTCAAAAATCAGGTTCTTTTAAGGAGAAAGACAATTTAACAGATGAACAAAAAGAATTGATGGAACTCCGAAAAAGAAACAAGCAACTAGAAATGGAAAATGACATTTTAAAGCAAGCCGCGCTGATACTAGGACGAAAGTAAATGTAATCAAGAATAATCAACACAAATACTCGATATCAGCAATGTGCAAAGTCCTGCAAATCCCTAGAAGTACTTATTATTATGAAGCAAAAGAAAGAGTATCGGAGGATCCCGTTACCTCTGATGTAATCGATATTTTTCACGCAAGCCGTCAGAACTATGGAACACGTAAAATCAAAGTAGAATTAAAAAAGCGCGGTCATATTGTTTCCAGGCGAAGAATTGGGCGCATCATGCAGGAGCAGGGTCTCGTTTCTTCATACACAATCGCTCAATTTAAACCACATACAAAATCCTGTAATGAATCAGAACAAACAAATGAACTAAATCGTGCATTCGCACAGGAACAAGAAATGACCACAATCGTTAGCGATTTAACGTACGTAAGAGTCAATCAAAAATGGAACTACGTATGTGTCTTTGTCGATCTCTTTAATCGGGAAATCGTCGGTTTTAGTACAGGGCCAAATAAAGATGCATTACTCGTTTATCGTGCGTTAGCTTCTATCAAAGTCGATCTTAATAAGATACAGCTTTTTCATACGGATCGTGGAAATGAGTTTAAAAATAATTTGATTGATGATGCTTTAAAGACTTTTAATATCCAACGATCCTTAAGTATGAAGGGCTGCCCGTATGATAATGCAGTAGCTGAAGCAACATTCAAAATCATCAAAACAGAGTTTGTGAAGGGCAGACATTTTAGTAGTTTAGAAGAATTAACAAGGGAGTTAAAGGACTATGTTCACTGGTTTAATAGCATAAGAATTCATGGAACCCTTGGATATGAAAGCCCAATTGAGTACAAACATAGACACCTTAAAAAAATTGTCTAGTTTAGTGTTGACATACCAAGTTCTCTACATAGAAGCAAAAAACTTAGCAGCCCCTGTTGAAGGATGTTGCTAAGCTTTTATAGTATTTGAAGAAAAAATTAAGTTAAGTAGATGGGAGAAATTGATTTTTTATAAAGAAATGATGTATTTCTTGTGCAAATTCATGAGGGTGCGTAGAGTTTAGCTCATGTCCACCATTGTTTATTATTCGTAAAGTGACATTATGTAATATAGTTGCTAATTGTTTGGCTGCCTTTAAATTGACTTTATCTTTTGAACCACAAATAATCATAGCTGGTAGGGTAATTACTTGTAATTGTTGTTGTAGATGTAAGTTTTTTATAGAATCCATTAAATAGATGGCTTGCTTTTTTGTGATGCCTATCGTGTCAAACGTTTTCTTAGGCAGGCATTTAAAGACCATTGTTTGTACGCTTAACAAAAATTTGCTTGGTGCAAATTGGGGGCCGGAGACGATAAAGCCTTTTAACAGCGGTGAGCCTTGCACTGCTTGTTGTAACGTTAAAACGGCTCCCAGTGATAAACCACAAAGGATATAGGGTTCGTTTATTTTTCTTAAAAATAAAGAAAGCTGTTGATTTAAAACATCTAAATTAAGTTCATCACTATTATTAATTTCGTGAAATAATGGATATAATACAACATCTATTTCCTTAAGCTTCTCACAAACAGCGTGCCAAGACACTATGGTTTGTCCAAGCCCATGAAGCAGAATTAATTTCACTGCATAGTCTCCCCTTAGATACCATATTTTTCTTATAGTATAGCATAATTTGTTATGTGTATGCTGGCTTAACAGGTGTCTAAATGCCTGTTGGACTAAGAAAAAGGTCTGGATAGATTTTTGTGATTCGCTTTTATCAAATAATTAGAAATACGGCATACAGTTTTCCGAAAGTATTATTAGACAGTATAATACTGTTTTAAATTTAAACAATTTAGTATGAAAGGGTGGGGTGATTTTGACCCAAAAGGTTACAGCAAAAGATGTTGCAAAATTAGCAGGGGTTTCACAATCCTCTGTTTCAAGAGTATATTTTGAGGGGGCATCAGTCTCCCAAAAAACAAGGGAGAAGGTATTGGAGGCAGCAAAGGAACTAGGCTATCGACCAAATGAATTTGCACGTAGTCTTATTACAAATCGAACCAAAATCATTGGATTAGTGATGAAAGGAGTACAGAACCCCTTTTATCCGGAAGTGTTAAAGCAATTTACCTCTGAATTTAAAAAAATAGGCTATAGTATTTTATTTGTTCATACCAATAATGATGAAATTCAAAAGGATGATATTGATATATTACTAAATTATCATGTAGCAGCTGTTATTATTACAGATGCCACGTTATCTTTAAATGCAATGGAGGAATTTAAAGATAATAAAATTCCTGTAGTTCTATTTAACCGAAAGATTGAGAAGAGTAGTTTTTACTCTGTGTGCTGTAATAATTTAAATGCAAGTGAGGCTATTGGCGAATTTCTAATTGCAGAAGGTTGCTCCACATTAGCTTATATTGCTGGTAATGCAAATACATCGACAAGTATAGAACGTGAAAAAGGGTTTACTACTATTCTAAAAAAACATCATATTCAATTAGAGAAATATTCATCTGACTATACCTATAAAGGCGGTTATGATATAGCAAATGAAATTATTGCAAAAAAACATTTACCAGATGGATTTTTTGTGGCAAATGATATTATGGCTTTAGGTGTGCTTGATGCTTTACGAGAAAATAATATTTCGATTCCATTTGATACAAAGGTCGTTGGATTTGACAATATTGAAATGGCTGCTTGGCCAACTTACAATTTAACAACTTGGGAACAACCAATAGATAAAATGATTGCAGAAACGATGGCTTATTTAATTAAGGAAATTGAGCATTATACTGGGTTTGCTAAAAATATTGAAATCGATGGAAAATTAATTGTTCGAAAAACAACATAAAAGGGGGTTGACTAACTGAAGGTTTTAGCATAACCTTCTCTATATAGATTTTTGCATACGTATGCAATTATTTCATTTTTTGAAAATATGAGATTTTCGGAAGGAGAATAAGAAGAATGCAAATTTTAAAAGCAGGGAAATCACAAGAAGAGGTAAGTGCAAATGATTATAAAGTGTCACAAATTGTGGCAGAGGCAATTAAAGATGTAGAAACGCGAGGCGATAAAGCCGTGCGTGAATTATCAGAAAAATTTGATAAGTGGTCACCTGAATCATTTCGTCTGACTCAAGCACAAATTAATGAAATCGTTTCCAAAGTACCT
Source organism: Lysinibacillus macroides (assembly GCF_001281525.1). Classification (GTDB taxonomy): domain Bacteria; phylum Bacillota; class Bacilli; order Bacillales_A; family Planococcaceae; genus Lysinibacillus; species Lysinibacillus macroides. The sequence continues at coordinate 112,419 of NZ_LGCI01000008.1, forward strand.
GAGGATGTAATTAAGGATATTCAATTTGCTCAAAAAAATATTCGAGAATTTGCAGAAGCACAGCTTGCTTCTTTAAATGATGTGGAAGTAGAGAATATTCCAGGAGTGATTCTAGGTCATAAAAATATTCCTGTAAATAGTGTAGGCTGCTATATTCCTGGTGGACGTTATCCAATGGTGGCTTCTGCTCATATGAGTGTTTTAACAGCGAAAGTAGCAGGTGTAAAACGAGTGATTGCTTGTACACCACCGATTAATGGAGAAATTCCTCATGCAACAATTGCAGCAATGTCATTAGCTGGGGCAGATGAAATTTATTTATTAGGTGGCATTCAAGCAATGGCTGCAATGGCGATTGGAACGGAAACAATCCAATCTGTCGATATGATTGTTGGACCGGGTAATGCATTTGTAGCAGAGGCGAAACGTCAGCTATATGGACGTGTGGGAATCGATTTATTTGCTGGTCCAACTGAAACATTGGTAGTGGCAGATCATACAGCCGATGCAGAAATGGTGGCAACAGATATTTTAGGACAAGGTGAGCATGGACCAACATCACCAGGAGCACTTATCACAACATCAAAAGAGTTAGCTGAGGAGACAGTAAAGGAAATTGAGCGTCAACTGGAAACATTACCAACTGCTGATGTCGCTAGAGTTTCATGGGAAGATTATGGTCAAATTTTATTAGTGGACTCTATTGAGGAAGCGTGCATTGAAGCGGACCGTTTGGCATTTGAGCACGTTGAAATTTTAACGGAAGATCCAGATTATTTCCTTGAAAATATGACTAATTATGGATGTTTATTCTTAGGACCAGAAACAAATGTAGCATATGGTGATAAAGTAATTGGTACAAATCATACTTTACCAACAAAAGGAGCTGCTCGTTATACAGGTGGTTTATGGGTAGGTAAGTTCATCAAAACAGTTACTTATCAAAAGGTTACACCAGAAGCAAGTGCCTATATAGGGGAGTATGCTGCACGTTTATGCCAATTAGAGAATTTTGCAGGTCATGCAGAACAAGCGCTACTTCGTGTAAGAAGATACAGTAAAAAGTAAAACATCGCTGAGAGGACTGGGGGAAGTAGAATGTTAGGCATGATCGGTTTATTTGGTGGATTGACTTTGTTGATTTATTTGACAATGAAGGGGATGAACCTTCTGATTGCAGCACCGATAACAGCGATATTAGTTGGGATTTTAAATGGTTTGCCGTTATTTCCACAGCTAGCTGAAGAAGGTGCAGCCAACTTTTTAACGAACTATATGACAGGATTTACAGGCTTTATTGCATCTTGGTATTTAATGTTTTTAACAGGTGCAATATTTGGTAAAGTAATGGAGGATAGCGGAGCGGCTGATAGTGTATCGCAATGGATTGTAAATAAAATCGGTATGAAGCGAGCTGCTCTAGCAGTCGTGATTGCCTGTGCGGTATTAACATATGGCGGCGTTAGTTTATTTGTTGTGGCGTTTTCGGTCTATCCTATGGCACTGAGCCTGTTTAAACAGGCAGATTTGCCAAGACGCTTTATTCCAGCAGCTCTTGGCTTTGGTTCCACAACCTTTACAATGACTTCAGCAGGCTCACCAGAAATTCAAAACTGGATTCCCATTGAATTTTTAGGTACATCTCCATATGCGGGAGCAGAGGTCAGCTTTATCGTAGCAGTATTTATGATGGTATTTGGCTATTGGTGGTTAAAAAAGATGATTGCCAAAGCTGTAGCGAAGGGTGAACGCTTTGTTAGTAGAGAAACCGATCCTTCCGGTACGAATCGTACAGCATTACCAAATCCATTATTAAGTATGCTTCCATTATTAGTCGTATTGATTATTTCGTTTATTTTCCATGATTCGTTAGGCACTTCTGCGCTAATTATTGCGTTGACAGGCGGTATTATTTCGACATATATCATTAATCGAAAGTATTTCAAAAATATCGGTCAGGCTTTTGGAGAAGGGGCATTAGGCGCTGTTATTGCTATTGCTAATACAGCAGCAGTTGTAGGATTTGGTGGCGTAGTAAAAGCAACACCTGCCTTTGAAACAGCCGTAAACTTTATGACAGATATTCCTGGAAGCCCTCTTATTGGTGGCGCTTTAGCTGTTGCGGTAATTGCTGGTTTAACGGGTTCATCCTCAGGTGGACAGGCTATTGCTCTACCGTTATTAGCACCACACTATTTAGATTTAGGGGTTAATGCAGAGGCATTGCACAGAACAGTAGCTATTTCTTCAGGCTCACTTGATTCTCTACCTCAAGGTGGCTATGTTGTAACGACGATTCGTTCGATTGCAGGTGAAACTCATAAAGATGCATATCCTGCGTTTGGTGCATTAACTGTAGTAGTTCCGCTTTTAGGCGTTATTTTAGCAGTTATTTTATTTTCTATGGGTATAGGCATTTAAGTAATTAGGATAGAAGGCTGTCGGGAAAACAGGTGAACTCTGGCATTTCTCGGCAGCTATTTACACTTTTTTGACAGTGAATAATATCTAAAAATATTTGTTGGGCAAGTTGAAGTTTAGCTCAAAATTTCAAAAAAGAAAAGGAGTAATCAGTATGGAAACGATCTCAATTATTGGCTGTGGAACGATGGGGCATTCAATTGCATTGTCAGCGGCTTGGGCAGGTATGCAAGTAAAGATGCACGGGATGAATCAGCAAGATATTCATAATGCAAAAAAAGGATTGCAGCAAAAAATAAATGTATTATGTGCTAATGATATGTTGAAGAAGGAGGAAGCTAATCATATTCAACAAAATATTATTTTATCTGATCAGCTAGATGAAGTGATTATGCATGCTACGTTTATTATTGAAGCAATTCCAGAAATTTTGGATTTAAAAAAGGATATATATCAAAAAATTGAAAGCGTTATCAACGAAAATGTTGTGATTGCAAGCAATACCTCGGGTTTTAAGCCTAGCTTATTGGCAGAGAATATGCAGCACCCAGAACGACTAATTGTTACCCACTTTTGGAACCCTGCACATTTAATTCCTTTAGTTGAAGTAGTGAAAGGAGAGCAGACAAATTTAGCAACAGTAGAACGTGCTATGCAAGTTATGAAGGCAATGCACAAGCATCCTATCCTACTTCATAAAGAAATACTGGGTTTTATAGGAAATCGGCTTCAGTATGCGCTGTTTCGTGAGGCACAGTCGATTCTTGATGCAGGTGTAGCGACAAAAGAAGATATCGATGCAGCAGTTACGTATAGTATTGGAAGACGTCTACCAGTAACAGGTCCATTAATGACAGCAGATATGGGAGGTTTAGATGTATTCTCTGCTATTTCAAATTACTTATTTGAAGATTTAAGTACCGTATCACAATCAGGCACGGTGCTGACAAAGCTAGTGGATGAAGGAAAGCTTGGTGATAAAAGTGGTGAAGGCTTTTACACTTGGGATGCTGATTTTTCCGTACAGAAAAATACAGAACGTGAGCAAACATTAATTCATTTTTTGAAAAATGATCTAAAAATACGAGAGGAGAAGGAATAATGACGAACTTCTTTTCTGAACTAGCGGGCAAAACTGTTATTGTGACAGGGGGAAACAAAGGGATTGGCAAAGATATTGCCTTAACATTTGCGAAATTGAATGCGAATGTTGTCATTGCTGGACGTGATCAAGCAAGCCTCGATGCAACACTGCAAGAGTTACAGGTTTTTAATGACAGATGCTTAGCTGTGCAAGGTGATTTAAGCCAAGTTACTAATATTACATCATTGATAGAAAAGACTGCCGCGACATTTGATACAATAGATATATTAGTGAATAATGCAGGTGTTAACATTCCGAAGCCAGCTATGGAGGTAACAGAAAGTGATTGGGATACTGTGTTAAATTTGAACTTAAAGTCAGCCTTTTTCGCTAGCCAAGCAGCGGCAAAATATATGATGGCTCAAAAGAGCGGTAAAATTATTAATATTGCTTCACAAATGGCGTTTGTAGGCTATTATAAACGTGCTGCTTACTGCTCTAGTAAAGGTGGTCTTGTGCAACTAACAAAAGCATTGGCAGTGGAGTGGGCTCAATGCGGTATAAAAGTAAATGCTGTGGCACCAACATTTATTGAAACAGAGTTAACAGAAAAAATGTTTACAGACCAAGCCTTTAAAACGGATGTAGAAAAGCGAATTTTATTGGGAGAGCTTGCACAGCCGCAAGATATTTCAGGAGCTGTCTTGTATTTAGCATCAAATTTGGCGAATTTTGTGACAGGCGAAACAATTAAAGTAGATGGTGGCTGGACAGCTATTTAATTTAGTAGGTGAGGAGAGATGTTGTTATGAAGGGGAAGGTTTTATTTATTACTGGAGCAGCGAGAGGCATTGGCTTGGATATTGCTAAGGCATTTGTTGAAGCTGGAGCATACGTTGTTATTTCCGATTTAACGCAAGAAGCAGTAGATAATGCAGTTGCTCAGCTACAGGGACAGGCTAAAGGAATTGTTTGTGATGTTACAAAGGAAGCAGACATTGAGCATGCTATTAAATTTACTGTAGCTACTTTTGGACGTCTCGATATTTTAATTAACAACGCAGGTATGCAGCACATATCTATGATTGAGGATTTTCCTACAGAAAAATTTGAATTACTTGTAAAAATAATGTTAACTGCACCATTTATTGCAATGAAATATGCATTGCCACATATGAGAAATCAGCAATTTGGTCGAATTATTAATATGGCTTCGATTAATGGTGTTATTGGGTTTGCTGGAAAAGCAGCCTACAATTCAGCAAAGCATGGTGTAATCGGCTTAACAAAAGTCGCAGCTTTGGAAACTGCCACAGATTCAATTACTGTGAATGCAATTTGTCCAGGATATGTGGATACCGCACTTGTTAGAAATCAATTTGAAGATTTAGCCAAAACACGTCATATTAAAGTCGAACAAGTGCTAGAAGAAGTATTATACCCCCTTGTTCCACAAAAAAGATTACTGGATGTAAAGGAAATTACAGATTTAGCTCTTTATTTAGCGAGTGATTCTGCTAAAGGTATGACTGGTCAGGCAATTATTTTAGATGGTGGCTATACAGCACAATAAAAGTAATATGTAATACTGAAAAGAAAAAAGCTGTATTTGTGTTGTAGTAGAGTTTGCAGTATAGATGCAGTGAATTCTATTTGCGTCTATCCTTTTATTTTGGATACAGCTTTTTATCTTAAAATTAAGTAGGAGTTATTTAAAATACTTTCATTTTATAAAGTGTGTAGGTTAATAGTGAGGACAAGACGATTGGAATTAGCAATTTCAAGTCATACTCTAGCACTATATCATACATAGGCACTAATATTTTGGAGTCTTTAATTTAAGGCAACAACATCTATCTGAACTTAGCAATAAGAGGTTGTTACATAAAAAAATAACTGATAAAGTGCTAATTATAGTAAACTAAGTGCAGGCTACAAGGCTTGGATGAGGGGGATACATATGGAAAAAAATATAGCAACAATTCATACACTTGCTGTTGGTATGCCACAGGAGCTCCATTATGGCAATGGACGTACAGTAATAACAGGAATTAAAAAGCAGGCTGTACCTGAGGTTTATTTAGCAGCATGTGGCTTTGAGGGAGATGATGTGGCAGATAAAAAGCATCATGGTGGTCCAGATCGTGCTGTTTGTTTATATCCAGCAGAGCATTATCCTCAGTGGGAGCAGGAGCTTGGGAAAACATTGCCAGTAGCAGCATTTGGTGAGAACTTAACTGTAACCAATATGACCGAAGCGGATATTTGTATTGGTGATATTTATAAAATCGGTGAAACAGTGATTCAAATCACTCAGGGACGTGTGCCGTGTAGCACGATTGATAAATATACAGAGGCAAATATTTTATTGAAGCGTTTAATTGAAACAGGTTATACAGGCTTTCTTGCACGTGTGCTGGAAGAAGGAACAATATATGCGGATTCACCAATTGAGCTTATCGAAAAAGATCCTGCGCGTATTTCAGTGTTGTATTGTAATGAAGTGTATTTCCAAAATAAAGATGCTGAGGCGATGCAGCGAATTTTAGCTGTAGATGCACTAGCGGATGAATGGAAACAAAAATTAGCTAAAAGAATTCAAGTATTACAAAGCCGTGTAGCAAAATAAAACAAGCCTTATAAAACAACCTGAACTATCATGTGAAATGCTTATTTAGTGTTTGATAATGGTTCAGGTTTATTTTTATATTAGACAATCTCCGTTAGTAAGAACTTAATAAGCGCTGATGGTAAAAAGTGTGTAGGAAGAAATTGTAGAGATAGAAGGCAAATTCACACTATCAGAGGATGTAATGACAAATAGGTAAAAGGCTTTATTAATTAATAGATTGTCCATGAGAAATAATGACAAAGCAATCTATCCATTTTATTTTGTAGTGGATGATGAATATTGATTTTGATACATATTTACAAGGCCTTATAACAACGCTTGTTATATAGTAAAGTAAGAGATTACATTTTGGAGGTATAAATGGCTAAAGAACATGATGCAAAATTTTGTTGCAAAGAATGGGTAATTGAGTTGTATGCTCCAGCAACTGTAGAAGATATTCAAAAAGTTGAACGAAAGCTGCAAAGGGTGTTGCCAAAAGTATATAAAGAGTTTTTGTATATATCTAACGGTATGCTTGGTAATTTAGCAAAGGTATATTCAACAGATGAGCTAATTGAAATGAATAAAGCTTATGAAGTGCAGGGTTATGCGGCTAATTTTATTTCTATTGGTAATGATCACGGTGGTTATCAGCTTTTAATGGAGGCTACAGCAGAGGCAGTTCATTTCCAATTGGTAAGTGATGGATATGGTGTTCCTAGCGAAAATGATGTAACCGATAATTTTCTTTTGTGGTTGAATAGTAATGAAGGGAACCCTTGGAGAAATGAAAAGGGGCTATAGGGAGAATGGTTTTGCTCTATAGCCCGCTATTCTTCTCTTAAGGCCCTATCCATTTCCAATTGCAATTCTTTTTCAATTTCCCGCATGGCTGTTATCCTGTTGTCTAAATATTCCAATGTACATTGTTCTTCATCACAATAAATTTGCAGCTTTGCTCCAGCAGTTATTAAGTCTGCTAATAGCTGTCTAAAGCGAGCTGTATGGTCGATGTTTAGTAAATCATCTACAACATCATAGGCATACAAATCATGGTGGATAACATAATTTTTGCTTTCAATATTGCTTTTAATAATAGTCATTGGTAGCGTATTGTTAAATTTTCGAATAAGGGTAATGTATTTTACAATATTTTTGTCGCGCTCGATTTTGATTTGTACGATACTCATCTGCTTCAACTCCTTGTATAAAGGACTTTGTTGTTTTGTAAAGAGAGGTCAATTTCGATTAGTTTTTTGATTTGAAGAAAACGGCTGTCTATCTCAGCAATTTCAATTCTGGCACCATATATTGTGTAGGCAACAAAATAAGCTGAACCTTCAAAAAAACAATCTCCAGTGTGGTCATACATAGGTTGTGATATTTCATAGACAATTTCCTGAATATCTTCAAACGGCAGATTGAAAAACGCTGCAATTTCTTTCATGGTCCATTCCTCCTTTTATTTGATTTTAGCATATATGTTAAACTAAAATTATATAAAAGGTTTGCCATAAAAAGGAGTGGGAATGATGCGAGAAAGCTGGCGTAAACAAGCGATTGCAGATCTCTTAAATGAATATCATTTAGCAGGAGAGAACGAACTGGAAGCAATTTTACTAGAGCATGTCCAAGTTTCGTTACAGTTTACTCTTGTGGATAAGGAAAATTATAAGCAGGTTGGCAGTAGCCGTATAGCTGGTTGTCCTGATTTACCACCATCTATCGACTGGCCTTGTACTGAGGATGGGGAAGCTTATACTTTTCTTGCACAAATTAATTTAAGTGAATTGCCATTTTTACCTTCAGATCATTGGCCATCATCAGGGATGCTTTATTTCTTTTTAGGTATGGATGAACCCGCCTATGATGTTGATCATCAAGTTATTTATTATAATGGGGATTTAACGAATTTAGCTTTGACAAAGTTGCCAGAAGGGGTAGAAGAAGTCAATGCTGATGAGCGTGATTTCGTTTCTTATCAAATTATATGGCAACCTCATTTATCATTGCCTGATGTAGGAGAAGAATTGGATGTGCTGTTTGAGAAGTATGAGGATGTTTATACAGAAATATATGGTGTTAGTGACGCGCTTGCTGGAGGGCTGCAAACCTGGGCTGGAGAAACGCAGCTTGACGCTTATTTATGTCGAAATGGGATGAGTGAACGATTATTTAAGTATCAGGAGCATACGGATGATCATCGACAAGCAGCAAAAAGTTGGCAAATGCTATTCTCATTATCTTCTTTAAGTGATGTGAATATGTGCTGGTGGGATGCTGGATATTTGGAGTTTTTAATTGATGTTAAAGATTTAAAGGAAGGTCGTTTTAATAATACGTATCTTAATTTAGCAACAAGTTAATAGGCAGGGCGTGTCAGGAAAGTTATTTTGTGACACGCCCTTTTTTCGTATTTTTCTCAAACAAGAGGAATGTTTATAGAGGAGGTTAGGCAAATTTATTATTAAAATAAAAAAGTTTTTTACGAACTTTGTGGTGAAAAAATCAAATAATGTTCGGAAATAAGTTGAAAAATGAAAAGTGAGGTGATATATTATTGAATGTAAATTAAATAATGTCGTCGTATAATAGCGGGAATAGGCTCGCAAGTTTCTACCAAATCACCGTAATGATTTGACTACGATGTAAGTAAATTTGTATTGTACGCTCATACATAATACTTTATTCGTAGGCATGTCAGTTGGAGACATGTCTTTTTAATTGCTTTTATTTCTTATAATTATAGACGACTATATGGGGGAACAATTCACAATGAAAAAGTATTTCGAGTTTGATAAACTTGGAACGAATTATCGAAGAGAGATTCTTGGAGGATTCACAACATTTTTAGCGATGGCTTATATTCTAGTCGTTAACCCATTAACATTAACGCTTGCAGATGTAGCTGATTTACCAGAGGCACTTCGCATGAACTACGGGGCAGTATTTGTAGCGACAGCAGTTGCGGCAGCTATCGGTTCGTTTATTATGGGGATATTGGCAAAATATCCGTTAGCATTAGCACCAGGGCTTGGTTTAAACGCATTTTTCGCTTACACAGTTATTTTAACAAATGGCAGCCCATGGCAACATGCATTAGCAGCGGTATTTGTATCAGGTGTATTTTTCCTCATTTTAACGTTAACAGGCTTACGTGAAAAATTAATTAATGCTATTCCAATGGAGCTAAAATTAGCTGTTGGTGCGGGTATTGGTTTATTTATCGCATTTATTGGTTTAAAAAATGCAGGTATCGTTATAGCAAATCCAGCAACATTTGTAGGGGTTGGTAATTTAACAGACCCAGAAGTATTATTAGCGATTTTTGGTATTATTATTACAGTTATTTTCTTAGTTCGTGGTGTGAAGGCCGGTGTATTTTTAGGGATGGCCATCACTGCGATAGCAGGGATGATTTTCGGTTTAGTTGATTTACCAGAGAAAGTTTTTGCAATGCCACCATCAATTGAACCAACATTCGGTGCACTTTTCTCAGCATTTGGTGATGCAGAATTCTATACATTATCAATGCTATCAGTTATCTTAACGTTCTTGTTTGTTGATTTCTTTGATAACGCAGGTACATTAATGGCTGTCGCAAACCAAGCAGGCTTCGTTAAAGATAATAAATTACCACGTGCAGGAAGAGCATTGATTTCTGACTCAATTGCAACAATCGTAGGTTCTATTTTCGGTACATCAACCATTACTTCATTTGTTGAGTCTTCATCTGGTGTGGCAGCAGGTGCTCGTACAGGCTTTGCTTCAATTGTAACAGGTATATTGTTCTTACTATCTTTATTCTTTTTACCATTACTAAGTGTGGTTACATCTGCAGTAACAGCTCCAGCTTTAATCGTTGTAGGTGTATTGATGGTTGCCTCACTAGGTAAAATTGATTGGGAGAAATTTGAGGTAGCTGTACCCGCATTCTTCACAATGTTAATGATGCCATTAACATTTTCTATTGCAACAGGTGTCGCAATTGGTTTTGTATTTTACCCATTAACGATGGTTGTTAAAGGTCGTGCAAAGGATGTTCATCCGATTATGTATGTATTCGGTTTAATTTTCCTATTGTATCTTGCAACAGCAACACATTAGGTAATGATATAAAGCTATTCAGACGAGAAATCGTTTGAATGGCTTTTTTTGATAGATGGGTTTTTACGTTCAATAGGCAATAACTTAATCTGTAGAAAAGCAGAATGACAGGTACAGAATAAATCATTCACTTTAAATAGCTAATAAGAAATAATTTCTGAGGCTAGAAGAGTTACTTTATTTGTACACGCTGCTACACAAAACAATTGCTGAAATAAATAAAATAATTTACATTATTATAGGTAGAAACTCAATTTTTATAGTAGATATTAAAATCTGAATATTTTTTCTTTAAATAAACTCTTGCAATTTAAAGCACTATAGGTGTATATTAATAAACGTTGTTGCGAAACAAGCAAAAGATAAAAGGTTATTGACAAATTAAAATAACTATTTTATAATTTAAAACAATCGCTTAAGAAAATAGCAATTATGAACCTTGAAAACTGAACAAGCAAAGCGTAATCAATAACGTTTTAAGTAGCTAGCTTTGGCTAGTGAACAAAACAAAAATTTTGGACATCAAAATGGATGCCAGCAAAACAATTTGAGCGAATCAAATTTCTTTTTATGGAGAGTTTGATCCTGGCTCAGGACGAACGCTGGCGGCGTGCCTAATACATGCAAGTCGAGCGAACAGAGAAGGAGCTTGCTCCTTCGACGTTAGCGGCGGACGGGTGAGTAACACGTGGGCAACCTACCCTATAGTTTGGGATAACTCCGGGAAACCGGGGCTAATACCGAATAATCTCTTTCACTTCATGGTGAAAGACTGAAAGACGGTTTTGGCTGTCGCTATAGGATGGGCCCGCGGCGCATTAGCTAGTTGGTGAGGTAATGGCTCACCAAGGCGACGATGCGTAGCCGACCTGAGAGGGTGATCGGCCACACTGGGACTGAGACACGGCCCAGACTCCTACGGGAGGCAGCAGTAGGGAATCTTCCACAATGGGCGAAAGCCTGATGGAGCAACGCCGCGTGAGTGAAGAAGGTTTTCGGATCGTAAAACTCTGTTGTAAGGGAAGAACAAGTACAGTAGTAACTGGCTGTACCTTGACGGTACCTTATTAGAAAGCCACGGCTAACTACGTGCCAGCAGCCGCGGTAATACGTAGGTGGCAAGCGTTGTCCGGAATTATTGGGCGTAAAGCGCGCGCAGGCGGTCCTTTAAGTCTGATGTGAAAGCCCACGGCTCAACCGTGGAGGGTCATTGGAAACTGGGGGACTTGAGTGCAGAAGAGGAAAGTGGAATTCCAAGTGTAGCGGTGAAATGCGTAGAGATTTGGAGGAACACCAGTGGCGAAGGCGACTTTCTGGTCTGTAACTGACGCTGAGGCGCGAAAGCGTGGGGAGCAAACAGGATTAGATACCCTGGTAGTCCACGCCGTAAACGATGAGTGCTAAGTGTTAGGGGGTTTCCGCCCCTTAGTGCTGCAGCTAACGCATTAAGCACTCCGCCTGGGGAGTACGGTCGCAAGACTGAAACTCAAAGGAATTGACGGGGGCCCGCACAAGCGGTGGAGCATGTGGTTTAATTCGAAGCAACGCGAAGAACCTTACCAGGTCTTGACATCCCGTTGACCACTGTAGAGATATAGTTTCCCCTTCGGGGGCAACGGTGACAGGTGGTGCATGGTTGTCGTCAGCTCGTGTCGTGAGATGTTGGGTTAAGTCCCGCAACGAGCGCAACCCTTGATCTTAGTTGCCATCATTTAGTTGGGCACTCTAAGGTGACTGCCGGTGACAAACCGGAGGAAGGTGGGGATGACGTCAAATCATCATGCCCCTTATGACCTGGGCTACACACGTGCTACAATGGACGATACAAACGGTTGCCAACTCGCGAGAGGGAGCTAATCCGATAAAGTCGTTCTCAGTTCGGATTGTAGGCTGCAACTCGCCTACATGAAGCCGGAATCGCTAGTAATCGCGGATCAGCATGCCGCGGTGAATACGTTCCCGGGCCTTGTACACACCGCCCGTCACACCACGAGAGTTTGTAACACCCGAAGTCGGTGAGGTAACCTTTTGGAGCCAGCCGCCGAAGGTGGGATAGATGATTGGGGTGAAGTCGTAACAAGGTAGCCGTATCGGAAGGTGCGGCTGGATCACCTCCTTTCTAAGGATATTTACGGAATGTTTCGTCTAGGACGAAGCAATGATTACGTTTTGCTGTTCAGTTTTGAAGGTTCATTCTTTCGAATGAAAGACTTCATATATGTGCTCCTGTCGCTACACTTTCGTCGCAAAGCTGCGAAGAAGTAGAAGCAGGCAGTAGCTTTGTTCTTTGAAAACTGGATAAAACGACATTGAAATTGTAACAAACACATTTATTTTTAAGTTTTTTTATAGGCTTAATAACTTGGTTAAGTTATTAAGGGCGCACGGCGAATGCCTTGGCACTAGGAGCCGATGAAGGACGGCACTAACACCGATATGCTTCGGGGAGCTGTAAGTGAGCTTTGATCCGGAGATTTCCGAATGGGGGAACCCACTACGTTTAATCGCGTAGGATCTTGACGTGAATTCATAGCGTCTCGAAGGCAGACCCAGGGAACTGAAACATCTAAGTACCTGGAGGAAGAGAAAGAAAAATCGATTCCCTGAGTAGCGGCGAGCGAAACGGGAAGAGCCCAAACCAAGAGGCTTGCCTCTTGGGGTTGTAGGACACTCTATACGGAGTTACAAAAGAGCGAGTTAGATGAAGCGACTTGGAAAGGTCCGCCAGAGCAGGTAACAGCCCTGTAGTCGAAAGTTCGTTCTCTCCAGAGTGGATCCTGAGTACGGCGGAACACGTGAAATTCCGTCGGAATCCGGGAGGACCATCTCCCAAGGCTAAATACTACCTAGTGACCGATAGTGAACCAGTACCGTGAGGGAAAGGTGAAAAGCACCCCGGGAGGGGAGTGAAAGAGATCCTGAAACCGTGTGCCTACAAGTAGTTAGAGCCCGTTAATGGGTGATAGCGTGCCTTTTGTAGAATGAACCGGCGAGTTACGATTACGTGCAAGGTTAAGCTGTAGAAGGCGGAGCCGCAGCGAAAGCGAGTCTGAATAGGGCGAAGTAGTACGTGGTCGTAGACCCGAAACCAGGTGATCTACCCATGTCCAGGGTGAAGGTAAGGTAACACTTACTGGAGGCCCGAACCCACGCACGTTGAAAAGTGCGGGGATGAGGTGTGGGTAGCGGAGAAATTCCAATCGAACCTGGAGATAGCTGGTTCTCTCCGAAATAGCTTTAGGGCTAGCCTCGTGATGAGAATACTGGAGGTAGAGCACTGTTTGGACGAGGGGGCCATCCCGGTTTACCGAATTCAGACAAACTCCGAATGCCAGATATTTATACACGGGAGTCAGACTGCGAGTGATAAGATCCGTAGTCAAAAGGGAAACAGCCCAGACCACCAGCTAAGGTCCCAAAGTAATCGTTAAGTGGAAAAGGATGTGGCGTTGCACAGACAACCAGGATGTTGGCTTAGAAGCAGCCATCATTTAAAGAGTGCGTAATAGCTCACTGGTCGAGTGACGCTGCGCCGAAAATGTATCGGGGCTAAACGATTCACCGAAGCTGTGGATTGACATCTACGATGTCAGTGGTAGGAGAGCGTTCTAAGGGCGTTGAAGTCAGACCGGAAGGACTGGTGGAGCGCTTAGAAGTGAGAATGCCGGTATGAGTAGCGAAAGACGGGTGAGAATCCCGTCCACCGTATGACTAAGGTTTCCTGAGGAAGGCTCGTCCGCTCAGGGTTAGTCGGGACCTAAGCCGAGGCCGACAGGCGTAGGCGATGGACAACAGGTTGATATTCCTGTACCACCTCCTCACCGTTTGAGAAATGGGGGGACGCAGGAGGATAGGGTAAGCGCGCTGTTGGATATGCGCGTCCAAGCAGGAAGGCGTGTGTGTAGGCAAATCCGCACACTGTAACGCCAAGCTGTGATGGCGAGTCCGTATGGACGAAGTTCCTGATTTCACACTGCCAAGAAAAGCCTCTATCGAGGTGAGAGGTGCCCGTACCGCAAACCGACACAGGTAGTCGAGGAGAGAATCCTAAGGTGTGCGAGAGAACTCTCGTTAAGGAACTCGGCAAAATGACCCCGTAACTTCGGGAGAAGGGGTGCTCTGATAGGGTGAAAGCCCGAGAGAGCCGCAGTGAATAGGCCCAGGCGACTGTTTAGCAAAAACACAGGTCTCTGCAAAACCGTAAGGTGACGTATAGGGGCTGACGCCTGCCCGGTGCTGGAAGGTTAAGAGGAGTGGTTAGCGCAAGCGAAGCTGCGAATTGAAGCCCCAGTAAACGGCGGCCGTAACTATAACGGTCCTAAGGTAGCGAAATTCCTTGTCGGGTAAGTTCCGACCCGCACGAAAGGCGTAACGATCTGGGCACTGTCTCAACGAGAGACTCGGTGAAATTATAGTACCTGTGAAGATGCAGGTTACCCGCGACAGGACGGAAAGACCCCGTGGAGCTTTACTGTAGCCTGATATTGAATTTTGGTACAACTTGTACAGGATAGGTAGGAGCCAGAGATCTCGGAGCGCCAGCTTCGAAGGAGGCGTCGGTGGGATACTACCCTGGTTGTATTGAAATTCTAACCCATGCCCCTTAGCGGGGCAGGAGACAGTGTCAGGCGGACAGTTTGACTGGGGCGGTCGCCTCCTAAAAGGTAACGGAGGCGCCCAAAGGTTCCCTCAGAATGGTTGGAAATCATTCGTAGAGTGTAAAGGCACAAGGGAGCTTGACTGCGAGACCTACAAGTCGAGCAGGGTCGAAAGACGGGCTTAGTGATCCGGTGGTTCCGCATGGAAGGGCCATCGCTCAACGGATAAAAGCTACCCCGGGGATAACAGGCTTATCTCCCCCAAGAGTCCACATCGACGGGGAGGTTTGGCACCTCGATGTCGGCTCATCGCATCCTGGGGCTGTAGTCGGTCCCAAGGGTTGGGCTGTTCGCCCATTAAAGCGGTACGCGAGCTGGGTTCAGAACGTCGTGAGACAGTTCGGTCCCTATCCGTCGTGGGCGTAGGAAATTTGAGAGGAGCTGTCCTTAGTACGAGAGGACCGGGATGGACACACCGCTGGTGTACCAGTTGTCTTGCCAAAGGCATCGCTGGGTAGCTATGTGTGGACGGGATAAGTGCTGAAAGCATCTAAGCATGAAGCCCCCCTCAAGATGAGATTTCCCATTACGCAAGTAAGTAAGATCCCTCAAAGACGATGAGGTAGATAGGTTCGAGGTGGAAGTGTGGCGACACATGGAGCTGACGAATACTAATCGATCGAGGACTTAACCAACATAATTGTTACAGTCAATGCACCGTTTATCCAGTTTTGAAAGAATAAGAAAATTTTTAAAAAAACTTGCAATTATAGCTGAATATGTTATAATAATTCTTGTCTTTTAAAAAGTCTAGTGATAATGGCAAAGAGGTCACACCCGTTCCCATCCCGAACACGGAAGTTAAGCTCTTTCGCGCCGATGGTAGTTGGGGGCTTCCCCCTGTGAGAGTAGGACATCGCTAGGCAATTAAAAAAACCATGGATTTATTCCATGGCTTTTTTTGTGCAAGTACATAATTTTATCCCTTTACATAGCAGTTCTATAATATTTTTTTGCAATAATGAGCAAAAAAAAAGCATCTTCGATTGAAATTTGGGTTTAGTCACCTAAACTTCAATTAGGAGGTGCTTTTTCTATGAGTACAAAAGTGAGTTATCCATATGAACTAAAAATGAAGGCCATTGAGATGTGACTAGCAGGTATACCAAATCGAGCACGACTGGAAACATGGGTATGGATGCGTTGGTATAAAAATGGGGAAACCCATCGATTGAAATAACCTGTAGGTAAATAATATACGTTCCCTAAAGGCCCTGAGTATGAAAGTGAATAAGCAAAATTAGAAGCTGAAAACCGTTATTTAAAGCAATAGATTGAGATCTTAAAAAAGTACGCAGAGTTGGTGAAGTAGCTGTACAGTTAGTCGAGGCATTCCGAGAAAGGATGTGCGTAAAAGATATATGTACACATTTATCGCAGCTAATTTATATAATTGTGATTTTGAAGCACCCCACCTTTACAAAAGCTTGTTACCAATAAGCTATAAAAGGAAAGGTATTACCATAGACATGTCCCGTAAAGGTACACCTGCTAGGTAATGCTCCTATTGAATTACTTCATTCTACATGAAAGTCTGAAACGTTTTACTTAGACAATTTGAAACGTACTACGACGGTTATCGTAGAACAAACTGTCAAAAACTAAATAAATGATTATAACTATATCCGAATACAAGCGAAATTAAACAACCAGTCATCAGCTCCGTACCGACAACTGCTTTTTTGTTCCTTGATCATATGTTTACGATTATCGAAGACCATTAGCTATATACAAAATTCTTTTTAAACTAAATTAATTGAAAATTATGGATGTTTAGGTATTACTCAGTCTAATCCTAAGTTAATCTAAGTTTTTCATTAATCTCTTATCCTTCTGTTAAAATTATCGACTTTGAAATGCTGCATTTATTTTTAATATCTATCATTAGCTCTCTGTTTATGGCATGAATAGAATAGACAGACCAAATCTATTTTTATCAGTAAAAGTTAATGGACTGTATGTTCCTAATTAGCACTATTTCTAAAATAGTAACTCAATAATACGCTAAATAAAATGTTACAATTATATATAACAAATACTACTAAAGGTACTGTCAATATTTTTGTGTAAATGACGATTCACCCGTTCAAGGGAACTCATCACCTGTGTATTCAATTGTACTTGTTCGAAGTGTTGATTTGAGTGTGTAGGAAAGGGCTAGCCCTTTCCTACACACTCAAATTTCGCGCTGGCGCGTCCCGGTCTAGTTTGCCGGTTCGTGCAGCTGCTCAAACATTTCTTCTAGCTTTGCACGGGCCTGATTGAAGCCGATGTGGCAGCGTGTGGCGAAACGTTGATTATAGTCTTCGAACTGCGTCACTAAAAAGCGCTCCAACGATTCTTCGTTCGGGAACTGTTCCTTGCGCTTTGTATATTTTTTGATTTGCTTATTGAACGACTCGATTAAATTCGTCGAGTAGATGCTTCGCCAAATCGCCTTGGGAAAGCCGTAAAACGTCAGTAAATACGGGTTTTCGAGTAAGCCTTGTGCGACTTTTTTATACGATTTGCCCCATTTTTCGCAGAACGTCTCGAGCGCTTTTTTCGCTGCTTCAGCGTTCTTTGCCTGGTGAATCGTTTTAAAATCCTCGCACAC
>NZ_LGCI01000008.1:132071-373654 GCF_001281525.1 Lysinibacillus macroides
GTTTACGTTTCTTTACCTTTACACGACATTGCCAGCCGTATTTTTGCATCACACGTTGCACCGTTTTCTCACTAATGTCAGTAAGTAATTCTGTGATTTTTCGATAGCCGTATCTGAATTTGTGTAACTTGCACAAGTCGCCAATTTGTTGGTCTCGAAGATCCTTTTGAGTGAATTTATTTTCATTGACCTTCCAGCGATAATACGACGAACGAGCTACACCTAAATGACGGCAGATTTCACCAATCGGCATCCTTTCTTTTAACTCCTCTACTAGCTCTACTACAACTTTTGGGACCACTTCCTCTCCAACTCTGCGTACTTTTTTAACACTTCAATTTGTTGCTTTAAATAACGATTCTCTGCTTGTAACTTAGCGGTTTCACTTTCATATTCAGGCCCTTTGCCAAATGTATATTGTTTTCCTACTGGCTGTTCAAGACGATGTAATTCGCCGTTCTTGTACCATTTCATCCATGTTTTTAACTGAGAATGGTTACGAATATTTAGCTCCTCTAGTACTTGTTTTACAGGAATGCCTGCTAATCTCATTTCAATTGCTTTCATTTTCACTTCCACTGGGTAACTCACTCTTGTCCCCATAGAAAAACACCTCCACATTGATTTGATAAGGTACAATACCCGTTTTTCAACGAAAGGTGTTTTTATTTGTCTCATTTTTTTAGGTCAGTGCCAAGATCGATGTATTAGCTTTTTACATGGATTATATTCTTGTCGTCACAAGTCCTCAAGTAAGCTGCTTTCACCTGTATAGTAGAGAGTAGTTTAGTTGAGGACTTTTTTGTTAAAAAAGAGAAGAATGGCAAGAGCAATTATAGAATAGTGGCTTGTATAATAATTGATCATTTTTCTATCGTTTAAAAGGAGCGACAATTTATGAATCCGAAAATCGGTGTCATTATGGGGAGTTCAAGTGACTGGGAAACAATGAAGCATGCATGTGATATCTTAGATGAATTACAAGTAACCTATGAAAAAAAGGTTGTATCGGCACATCGTACACCTGATTTAATGTTTGAGTATGCTGAGACAGCACGTGAGCGAGGTATACAAGTGATTATTGCTGGAGCAGGTGGGGCTGCACATTTACCAGGGATGGTGGCAGCGAAAACAACATTGCCAGTCATTGGTGTACCTGTTCAATCACGTGCATTAAATGGACTTGATTCATTATTATCTATTGTTCAAATGCCTGGTGGTGTGCCTGTAGCAACTGTAGCGATTGGCAAGGCAGGAGCCACAAATGCAGGATTACTTGCAGCACAAATTTTGTCAACAACTGATACAGAGCTTGCTACGACATTAGATGCTAGACGTGAGGCAACAAAGCAGCAAGTATTAGAAAGTTCAGGTGACCTAGTGTGACGAAGATTATTTATCCTGGACAAACGATAGGGATTATCGGTGGAGGTCAGCTTGGTCGAATGATGGCAATTGCTGCAAAGGAGTCAGGCTTTAAAATTGCTGTGCTTGACCCAGCAATGGACTCGCCATGTGGACAAGTAGCAGATATTCGCATTGTGGCATCTTATGATGATGAAGCTGCATTAGAAGAACTTGCAGAAGTTAGTGATGTGATCACATATGAATTTGAAAATATTGATTATGATGGCTTAAAACGTTTATCGCAAATTGCATATGTTCCTCAGGGAGCTGAATTGGTACGCATTACGCAAAACCGCATCACAGAAAAAGAAGCGATAGGGAAGGCTGGTTGTCCAGTAGCACCTTATATTGTTGCAAAAACTTATGATGAACTAGTAGCCAATATTGATACGATTGGGTATCCTTGTATAGTCAAAACAGCAAGAGGTGGTTACGATGGCAAGGGGCAGCAGCTTTTAAAATCAGCAAAAGACCTCCCTTTCGCTAAAGAACTATTTAGTCATTCTCAATGTATTGCCGAAGCGTTTATCCCTTTTGTAAAAGAGGTATCGGTTATTGTTCAAAGGAATGGTCATGGTGAATCATATTGTCAGCCTGTTGGAGAGAATATTCATGTGCATCATATTTTACATGAAACCATTGTACCTGCACGTATCACACAACAGACAGCTCAAATGGCGGAACGTGAAGCTTTAAAAATTGCAGATTACTTACATCTAGTAGGAACGTTGGCAGTAGAGATGTTTGTATTAGAAGATGGTCGCATTATTATTAATGAATTGGCACCAAGACCTCATAATTCTGGTCACTATTCAATAGAAGCGTGTAATGTTTCACAATTCCATCAGCATATTCGTGCAGTTTGTGGTTGGCCATTACGTAAGCCACAGCTTTGGGCACCATCTATTATGGTCAATGTATTAGGGCAGCATGTCGTGCCATTAAGTAACTCAATTGCTAAATATCCTGAATGGTCTATCCATCTTTATGGGAAAGCTGAAGCTAAGGTCAACCGTAAGATGGGCCATGTAACGGTTATGACAAAAAACATAGAGGAAACACTACAGCAAATCGAGAGTTCTGGCATTTGGTCGGAATAGAAGGAGACACGCGATGATTGAACGTTACACAAGACCCGAAATGGGCGCAATTTGGACAGAACAAAATAAATATCAGGCTTGGCTTGAGGTTGAAATTTTAGCATGTGAGGCTTGGGCAGAATTAGGTGATATTCCAAAAGAGGATGTTGCTAAAATTCGCGAAAATGCTTCATTTGATGTAAATCGTATTTTAGAGATTGAGCAAGAAACACGTCATGATGTTGTGGCCTTTACCCGTGCCGTTTCTGAAACACTAGGGGAAGAACGTAAATGGGTACATTATGGTTTAACTTCTACAGACGTAGTAGACACAGCACTTTCCTATTTAATCAAACAAGCAAATGAGATTTTACGCAAAGATATCGTGAATTTCATTGAGATTATTGCTGCGAAGGCAAAGGAACATAAACACACCGTAATGATGGGGCGTACACATGGTGTGCATGCAGAGCCAACAACTTTTGGTTTAAAGCTTGGTTTATGGTATGAAGAAATGAAACGTAATCTTGAGCGCTTCGACGCTGCTGCAAAAGTAATTGAAACTGGGAAAATGTCTGGAGCCGTTGGTACATATGCCAATATTGATCCTCGTGTTGAGCAGTATGTATGCGATAAATTAGGACTTGCAGCATCGCCAATTTCAACACAAACTTTACAGCGTGATCGTCATGCACAGTATTTAGGAGCATTGGCTTTAATTGCTACATCCATTGAAAAATTTGCAACAGAGGTTCGTGGTTTACAGAAATCTGAAACACGTGAAGTAGAGGAAGCTTTTGCAAAGGGTCAAAAAGGGTCATCAGCAATGCCACATAAACGTAATCCAATTGGCTCTGAAAATATGGTCGGTATGTCGCGTCTAATGCGTGGCTATATGGTGACAGCTTATGAAAATGTCGCTTTATGGCATGAGCGTGATATTTCACATTCATCTGCAGAGCGTGTAATTTTACCTGATGCAACGATAACACTTAATTATATGTTAAATCGATTCGGTAATATTGTGAAAAACTTAACAGTATTCCCTGATAATATGAAACGTAATATGGATCGCACATTTGGTCTTATTTATTCTCAACGCATTTTACTCGCATTAATTGATAAAGGCTTAGTACGTGAAGAAGCGTATGATACTGTACAACCTTTAGCAATGCAGGCGTGGGACGAGCAAGTTCAGTTCCGTACATTGGTCGATGCAAGTGAAAAAATCACATCCTATTTAACAAAAGAAGAGCTGGATGAGTGCTTTGACTACAACTATCATTTACAGCATGTGGATATGATTTTTGAACGATTAGGACTTAACTAATATTGATTAAATGTTTCAGAGTTGAATCGTGGGGGCACGGTTCAATTCTGAACATTACTACAAGCGGATCTCATAATATCAGGGGGAAAACGACATGACGAAAGGTCAACTTTTGTATGAAGGCAAAGCAAAAAAATTGTACACAACAGAGGAGCCAGATGTGCTACTTGTTGAATATAAGGATAGTGCAACAGCATTTAATGGTGAGAAAAAAGAGGAAATTGAAGGAAAAGGTATTTTAAATAATCGTATCACTTCATTAATTTTCGAAAAATTACAAGCTAACGGAATTGCGTCACATTTCGTAAAACAACTGTCGGACACACAGCAGCTTGTGAAAAAAGTAGAAATTATTCCGATTGAAGTAGTTGTTCGTAATATAGCAGCGGGAAGTTTAGCCAAACGTCTTGGCTTTGATGAGGGGACACCTTTAAAACGACCTATCGTCGAATTTTATTATAAAGACGATGCCCTAGGGGACCCGTTTATTACAACAGAGCATATTGACATACTGGAGCTTGCAACACCTGCTGAAGTAACTGCCATTTATGATGGAGCATTAGCTGTTAATAAAGTTTTACAGCCAATTTTTGAAGAAGTCAATGTCACACTGATTGATTTTAAACTAGAGTTTGGTCGTGATGCAGATGGCACTGTATTATTAGCAGATGAAATTTCGCCAGATACATGCCGACTTTGGGATGCAGCAACGAAGCAAAAGTTAGACAAAGATGTTTTTCGTCGAGACCTTGGTAATTTAACTGAAGTTTATACTATTATACTTTCTAGACTCGGAGGCAAATAACAATGAAAAAAGTAAAAATCTATGTAACATTACGTGAGAGCATTCTTGATCCACAGGGTTCAGCAGTACAAAGCTCTTTAGCAAAGATAGGCTATGATGAGGTAGCTGATTTACGTATTGGTAAATATCTTGAACTAACACTGAACGATACAGAACGAGATATTGATAGTCTAATCAAAGAAATGTGTGACAAAGTTTTAACGAATGTTGTTATTGAAGACTACCGTTACGAAATCGAGGAGGCTAATTAATCATGAAATTCGCAGTACTCGTATTCCCTGGGTCCAACTGTGATATTGATATGTATCATGCGATAAAAGACGAGCTAGGTGAAGAAGTAGAATATGTATGGCATACAGCAACAGATTTAAGTGACTTTGATGGTATTTTAGTGCCTGGCGGATTCTCCTATGGGGATTATCTTCGTTGTGGGGCAATGGCTAATCAATCTAATATTATGGCGGAGGTTAAAAAAGCTGCGGAGGCTGGTAAACCTGTATTAGGTGTATGTAATGGATTCCAAATCCTAACAGAGGCAGGCTTATTGCCAGGGGCTTTATTACGCAATAAAAACTTAAAATTTATGTGTCGTACAGTGCAGCTTAAAGTTGAAAACAACAATACATTATTCACAAATCAATATGAGCAAGGTCAAACCATCAATATTCCAATCGCACATGGTGAAGGAAATTACTACTGTGATGAGGAAACGTTACAAGCATTAAAAGATAACAATCAAATTGTCTTCACATATTCAGGTGAAAATCCAAACGGTTCTTTAGCAGATATCGCAGGGATTATCAATGAACGCGGCAATGTATTAGGGATGATGCCACACCCAGAGCGAGCTGTTGATGCACTGGTGGGCGGCGCAGATGGTCTAGCAGTATTCAAATCAATTGTAAAGCAGTGGAGGGAAAATCATGTCAACAACTAAGTTTGAGCCAACAGCACAGCAAATTAAAGATGAAAAGCTATACGCTGGTATGGGGATGTCAGACGAAGAATTTGCAATGGTGGAAGGAATTTTAGGGCGTTTACCTAACTGGACAGAGACAGGTCTTTTCTCAGTAATGTGGTCTGAGCACTGCTCCTATAAAAATTCAAAGCCTGTACTACGCAAATTCCCTACAAAAGGACCTCAAGTTTTACAAGGACCAGGTGAAGGTGCAGGAATTGTTGATATTGGTGATGAGCAAGCAGTAGTGTTTAAAATGGAATCTCATAACCATCCATCTGCTATTGAACCTTATCAGGGAGCTGCAACAGGTGTGGGTGGTATTATCCGTGATGTTTTCTCAATGGGTGCACGTCCAATCGCCATGCTAAACTCATTACGCTTTGGTGAATTAAAATCAGCACGTGGTAAATATTTATTTGAAGAAGTAGTTGCTGGTATTGCAGGGTATGGTAACTGTATCGGAATTCCAACAGTAGGTGGCGAAATTCAGTTTGATCCTTGCTATGAAGGCAATCCACTTGTGAATGCTATGTGTGTTGGTTTAATCGATCATAAAGATATTCAACGAGGTATTGCAGCAGGTGTAGGGAATACAGTGATGTATGTTGGTGCAAAAACAGGTCGTGATGGCATTCATGGTGCAACATTCGCCTCAGAGGAATTAACTGAGGAATCAGAAAACCAACGTCCAGCAGTACAAGTAGGCGATCCATTTATGGAGAAGCTTTTACTTGAAGCATGTTTAGAGGTTGTAAAATCAGATGCGTTAGTTGGTATTCAAGATATGGGTGCAGCTGGTCTTACCTCTTCTTCAGCAGAGATGGCTTCGAAGGCTGGTTCTGGTGTAGAAATGAACTTAGACTTAGTGCCTCAGCGTGAGACAGGGATGACAGCATATGAAATGATGCTATCTGAATCTCAAGAACGTATGCTATTAGTGGTGAAAAAAGGCCGCGAAGATGAAATTAAAGCGATTTTTGAGAAATATGATTTAGATGCTGTTGCCATTGGACGAGTAACAGATGATAAAATGCTTCGTCTTTTACACAATGGAGAGGTAGTGGCAGAAGTGCCTGCTGATGCGCTAGCAGAGGATGCGCCTGTGTATCATAAGCCATCTGCTGAACCTGCGTACTATGCACAGTTCCAGGCCATCGAAAATACAGAGCCTGTTGTAACAGATTACAAAGCAACATTAAGTGCTCTTTTACAAGCGCCAACAATTGCTTCTAAAGAGTGGGTATATGATCAATACGATTATCAAGTACGTACATCAACAGTTGTAGCACCAGGCTCTGACGCTGCCGTTATTCGTGTACGTGGTACAAATAAAGGCTTAGCTATGACAACGGACTGTAACTCTCGCTATATTTACCTAGATCCTGAAGTGGGTGGTGCGATTGCGGTAGCAGAAGCAGCTCGTAATATCGTTGCCTCTGGTGGTACGCCACTTGCGATTACAGACTGCTTAAACTTCGGTAATCCAGAGAAACCAGAAATCTTCTGGCAAATTGAAAAATCTGCGGATGGTATTTCGGCAGCTTGTACGGCATTAAATGCTCCAGTAATCGGTGGTAACGTTTCTCTTTATAATGAACGCTCAGGTGAAGCGGTGTACCCAACACCAACAATTGGTATGGTTGGTCTTATTGAAGACTTGGCATATGTAACAACGCAGGAAGTAAAGGCGGCTGGAGATATCGTATTCGTAATCGGCGAAACAAAAACAGAATTTGGTGGATCGGAGCTGCAAAAGCTATTAAATGATGGGGTTATTTCAGGAAAAGCGCCAGCTATCGATTTAGAGGTTGAAGCAGCACGTCAACAGGCTTTATTAAAGGCGATAAAAGCTGGCCTTGTCCAATCTGCTCATGATGTGGCTGAGGGTGGTCTTGCTGTTGCGATTGCTGAAACAACTTTTGCTGCAAAAGATCTTGGCGTAGACGTAACCTTAGCAGGCTCTGCGACAACGGCTTTATTCAGTGAAAGTCAATCTCGCTTTGTTATCACAGTAAAAGAGGAAGACGCTGCAGCATTTGTGGAAATCGTGAAAGATGCACAAAAAATTGGTGTCGTAACAAATGACGCACTTGTGAAAATCAACGGGGACAAAGGTGTGCTTGTAGAAGGTACAGTGGAGGAATTCCGTTCTAATTGGAAAGGAGCAATCCCATGCTTGCTGAACTCAGAGGCTTAAACGAAGAATGTGGGGTGTTTGGTATTTGGGGGAACCCAAATCCAGCACACCTTAGCTATTACGGGCTTCATGCTCTTCAACACCGTGGACAAGAAGGTGCTGGAATTGTTGTTTCAGACGGACAGCATCTTCGCGCGGTGAAAGGCGAAGGACTAGTGAATGATGTGTTCAACGAAGATAAATTAAAGGCAGTGAACGGCAAAGCAGCTATTGCACATGTTCGTTATACGACTGCTGGTGGTGGCGGTATCGAAAATGTACAGCCATTATTATTCCACTCCTCAACTGGTAGCCTTTCCATTGCCCATAACGGTAACTTAGTCAATGCGACACATTTAAAGCAGTATTTAGAGCGCCAAGGCAGTATTTTTCATTCAAGCTCTGATACAGAAGTGCTGGCGCATCTTATTAAGAAAAGCTCACATTCACCATTCCGTGCGAAGGTGAAAAATGCCCTTTCCTTATTAAAGGGTGCTTATTCTTTCTTAATTATGACAAAGGATGAAATGCTTGTTGCACGTGATCCACATGGTTTACGTCCATTATCTCTTGGCAAGCTAGGAGATGGCTGGGTAGTAGCTTCTGAAACTTGTGCATTTGATTTAATTGGGGCAGAGTTTGTTCGCTCTGTAGAACCAGGTGAGCTAATCATCATTAATGATGAGGGTGTTAAATCGGACCGTTTCGCAGATATGAACAAACGTGCAATGTGTGCGATGGAATATGTTTATTTAGCCCGTCCTGATTCAGATATTGATGGGATTAACGTTCATATGGCACGAAAACGTATGGGAAAACAGCTTGCTCGTGAATGTGCGCATATCGAGGCAGATGTTGTAACAGGGGTACCGGATTCAAGTATTTCTGCAGCAATTGGCTTTGCAGAGGAAAGTGGCATTCCTTATGAGCTAGGGCTTATTAAAAACCGTTATGTTGGTCGTACCTTTATTCAGCCGACACAGGAGCTACGTGAACGCGGTGTAAAAATGAAGCTGTCACCAGTTGTGCAAGTGGTAAAGGGAAAACGCGTAATAATGGTGGACGATTCCATTGTGCGTGGTACAACATCCCGTCGTATTGTCAAAATGCTAAAGGATGCGGGTGCGGCAGAGGTGCATGTTGTCATTTCGTCACCCCCGATGACAAACCCTTGCTATTATGGTATCGATACATCTACACATGAAGAGCTGATTGCCTCTAGTCATAATGTAGATGAAATTCGTGAAGCCATTGGA
The DNA here is from genome assembly GCF_001281525.1 of Lysinibacillus macroides. Classification (GTDB taxonomy): domain Bacteria; phylum Bacillota; class Bacilli; order Bacillales_A; family Planococcaceae; genus Lysinibacillus; species Lysinibacillus macroides. The sequence goes on from NZ_LGCI01000008.1 coordinate 141,086, forward strand.
GCAGATTCCCTCACATTCCTTTCTACTGAGGGAATGGTTGAAACGATTGCACGACCATATGAAGATGATAACCGTGGACTATGCCTAGCATGCTTTACAGGCAAATACCCAACAGAAATTTTCCCGGATACCATCTTACCACATGAAAAAGAACTACTACGTTAAGAAAACAATGCAATCTCTAGGATAAGACGATTTGGAGAATAAGGAGGAACTCTGCGTGTCAAAAGCATATGAACAAGCAGGTGTAAATATTGAAGCAGGCTATGAAGCCGTAAAACGAATGAAGTCTCATGTTGAACGTACAAACCGTCTAGGTGTGATGGGGACGTTCGGTGGCTTCGGTGGTATGTTTGACTTGTCAGAACTAAATCTTCAAGAACCTGTTTTGATTTCAGGGACAGATGGGGTTGGAACAAAGCTAAAGCTAGCATTTATGGTAGACAAGCACGATACGATTGGTGTGGACTGCGTAGCCATGTGTGTAAATGATATTGTAGCGCAGGGAGCAGAGCCTTTGTACTTTTTAGATTATATAGCTCTTGGCAAAGCAGAGCCTGCAAAAATCGAACAAATTGTTAAAGGTGTTGCAGATGGCTGTGTCCAATCTGGTGCAGCATTAATCGGTGGCGAAACGGCAGAAATGCCTGGTCTTTATGAGGAAGATGAATATGATCTAGCAGGCTTTGCAGTAGGTGCTTGTGAAAAGTCTGCCATTATTACAGGAGAAAAAATCGTAGAAGGTGACGTTCTAATTGGTATTGCATCAAGCGGTGTGCATTCAAATGGTTATTCGTTAGTCCGTAAGATTGTTTTTGCAGACCAGCAATATGCAGTGGATGCTATTGTAGAAGGCTATGAAGATTTAGGCCCAATTGGAGAGGCGCTTTTAGTACCAACAAAATTATATGCGAAGCCTGTATTAGCAGCTTTACAAGCAGCAGATGTACATGGCTGTGCCCATGTTACAGGTGGCGGCTTCTATGAAAACCTACCACGTATGATGCCAGAAGGCTTAGCGACTGAAATTGATTTAGGCTCATGGCCAGTATTACGTATTTTTGACTTCCTAAAAGATAAAGGGCAACTAGCAGATAAGGATTTATACAATGTCTTTAACATGGGGATTGGTTTTGTCATTGCTGTTTCAGCAAACGAAGCTGATAAAGTGATTGCTGCAGTGGAGGCAAATGGTGAAAAGGCGTATACAATTGGTCGCGTTGTAAAGGGTGATGGCGTTGTATTTAACGGCTCACATGATGGGAGTTTAGTGTAATGACTGCATCAACAAAAATCGCCGTGTTTGCGTCAGGCAGCGGCAGTAATTTTCAAGCCATTCAAGAGGCTATTGATCGTGGTGAACTACATGCGAAGGTTGAACTTGTTGTCACTGATAAGCCAGGAGCATTTGTCGTAACACGTGCTGAAAATTTCGGCATTCCTGTACTCGCATTAAATCCAAAAGAATTTGTATCAAAAGCAGCTTACGAAACAGCTATTATTGAGGCTTTACATAAATACAATGTGAAGTGGATTGTGCTTGCAGGGTATATGCGTTTAATTAGCGATGTATTATTAGCGGCATATCCACAGCGCATTGTCAATATTCACCCTTCTTTATTACCAGCATTTCCCGGGAAAGATGCCATTGGTCAAGCAATGAATCATGGTGTAAAGCTAACAGGCGTGACTGTGCATTTTGTAGATGAGGGAATGGATACAGGTCCTATTATTGCGCAGGTTGCTGTACCCGTTATTGAAGGCAATCGTGAGGCAACAGAGGCAGAGATTCACAAGCAAGAGCATTTATTATATACAAAGGCTTTACAGCAATTATTACAGTAATGAAGACAGGAGTTAGGTCAAGTCCCTTCTTACAAATAAGACCTAGCTCTACCAATCTAGCAAGTTAGTTCGTGGCAAACACGATAAAAATTAGGAGGATATTGTTGTGACAAAACGTGCATTAATTAGTGTTTCCAATAAAGATGGTATTTTAGAATTTGCAAAGGAATTAGTAGCATTAGGTTATGAAATTTTATCAACTGGTGGTACAAAAAAAATGTTACAGGATAATGCTGTCGCTGTAACAGCTGTCGATGAAGTAACGAAGTTTCCTGAAATTTTAGATGGTCGTGTGAAAACATTAAATCCAATGATTCATGGTGGTCTATTAGGAAAGTTTGACGATGCTTCTCATCAAGCACAAATGAATGAGCATGGTATTGAACCAATTGAAATTGTTTGTGTCAACTTATACCCATTTGTTGAAACAATTTCAAAGCCTAATGTAACTTGGGAGGATGCGATTGAAAACATTGATATCGGTGGTCCAACAATGTTACGTTCTGCTGCAAAAAACCATCAGTATGTAACAGTTATCGTAGATAGCAATGACTATGCAAACGTATTAGAGGAACTAAAAGCTAATGGTGCAACAACGATTAAAACACGCCGTAAATTAGCGGCGAAAGTTTTCCGTCACACAGCCGCTTATGATTCTTATATCTCTAACTATTTAACAGAAGAAGCGTTCCCAGAGAGCTTAACCTTGACATATGAATTAAAACAAAACTTACGCTATGGCGAAAACCCACACCAACAAGCAGCATTTTACCAAAAGCGTCTTGGCTCTGACTTCTCATTGGCTTATGCGACACAGCTACATGGTAAGGAACTATCCTATAATAATATTCAGGATGGCAATGCAGCATTGCAAATCGTTAAGGAATTTGATATGCCAGCAGCGGTAGCCGTAAAGCATATGAATCCTTGTGGTGTAGGAACGGGAGATACACTAGAGGCGGCGTTTGATAAAGCCTATGAAGCAGATCCAACATCTATTTTTGGTGGCATTATCGCATTAAATGGGGAGGTAGATGCAGCAACTGCGGAAAAGCTAAGTCATATTTTCCTAGAAATTATTATTGCACCTGCCTTCGCTCAAGAAGCACTAGATATTTTAACACAGAAGAAAAATATTCGTCTATTAACCATTCCGTTTGAGCAAGTAAACCAAGATCAATTCAATGTTGTTTCTGTGGAAGGTGGCCTGTTAGTACAAGAGCCAGATCGTTACGGCTTTGGTGATGCGGAGATTAAAGTAGTGACAGATCGTGAACCAACAGCAGAGGAATGGGAAGCATTAAAGCTTGGCTGGTCTGTTGTCAAACATGTTAAATCAAACGCTATTGTTGTGACAGATGCTCATATGACGCTTGGTGTAGGCGCAGGGCAAATGAACCGTGTCGGTGCAGCTAAAATTGCCTTTGAGCAAGCTGGAGAAAAAGCACAAGGAGCTGCACTTGCATCAGATGCCTTTTTCCCAATGAGTGATACGGTTGAGGCAGCAGCAGCAGCGGGCATTACAGCGATTATTCAACCCGGCGGCTCGATAAAAGACCAAGATTCGATTGATAAAGCAAATGAATATGGCATTGCCATGGTATTTACAGGCGTACGTCATTTCAAACATTAAAATAGCAAGGTATAGACCGAGGTGGGCGAAGCATCTCGGTTTTATGTACACAGAGGAGGATTTTTTCAAATGAATGTATTAGTCATTGGAAGCGGCGGCCGTGAGCATGCAATCGCTAAACAATTTAGTATTTCACCGTCTATCAACAAAGTATTTGTAGCACCAGGCAATGATGGGATGCGCCATGATGCAGAGATTGTTCAAATTGATACAATGGACTTTGCTGGTCTTGCGCAATTTGCAAAGGAAAATAGTGTTAATTTAACATTTGTCGGTCCTGAGCAGCCACTTGCAGCAGGAATTGTTGATTTCTTTGAAGAACGTGGCTTACGCATCTTTGGCCCAACAAAGGCAGCGGCCCAAATTGAAAGCAGTAAATCCTATGCAAAAGAAGTGATGAATAAATACAATATCCCAACAGCCGCACACGAAACATTTACAGAGGCGGAGCAGGCAATTGCTTATATTAAGCAGCAGGGAGCACCAATCGTTATTAAGGCAGATGGTTTAGCAGCAGGCAAGGGTGTTGTAGTGGCGATGACTGAGCAGGAAGCGATTGACGCGGTGCAGGATATGATTGGTAATCAGCGCTTTGGTGAGTCATCATCACGTGTTGTCATTGAAGAATTTTTAGATGGAGAAGAATTCTCCTTTATGTCATTTGTGCATAAAGGTCAAATTTACCCGATGGTTATTGCACAAGATCATAAACGTGCCTATGATGGTGATAAAGGACCAAATACGGGCGGTATGGGCGCTTATTCACCAGTGCCACAAATTTCACAAGAGGTAGTGGATCATGCCTATCAAACAATCGTGGAGCCTACTGTAAAAGGTATGGAGGCAGATGGTGTATCCTTCACAGGTATTTTATATGCAGGGCTTATTTTAACGCAAAATGGACCAAAGGTAATTGAATTTAATGCTCGCTTTGGTGATCCAGAAACACAGGTTGTATTACCACGCATGACATCTGATTTTGGCGCATTTATGACAGCTTTAATGGATGAGCAGCCATTTGATTTACAATGGTCAAATGAAGCAATGCTAGGTGTTGTAATTGCAGCAGAAGGCTACCCTGGTGATGTGGAAAAAGGACATGCATTACCAAGTCTTGAAGCACTTTCAGCATCGTATGCCGTATTCCATGCAGGGACAAAATTAGTAGATGATCAATTTGTTGGCAATGGTGGTCGTGTACTACTAGTAGGTGCGAAGGCATCAACATTAAAAGAAGCACAGGAAAAGGTCTATGCTGGCATGGCAACAGAACAATGGAATCATTTCTTCTTCCGTAAAGATATTGGCTGGCGGACATTTAAATAATAACTGACCTCACTTATAGTTGAAACTATTTAAAATGTAAGATGATATTCAATAAAAAAATTGGATAGTAGTATTCTCTGAAAAAGAAAAATTTTAATCCATTTTTATTGCTGCCAATCCGTTTTTATGCGGAAAAGAGGGTGTCTCAAATGACCTTTGAGACACCCTTTTTGACTAAGAAGGATTTTGAGCTTTATTCGTTGACGAATTGCTGCTGTTTTTTGAGGAGTTTTGTGTAGAAGTGCTGGTATCAGATTGTTTTGCAGCAGTAGTTTGTGTGTCAGATGAGTTACCAGCAATAGCAGAGGAGAAATCCTTCATTAATTGATCGACTTTTTCAGAGGACATAGAATTTTGCCCATTGAACATACTTTGCATAGAGGTGTTCATGGCACTTTGCATATTGGAGCTTAAAATAGCCTTTGTTGGGCAATATTTAAAGAGCCCCTCAGCCATTTTCATCGCACCTAATGCAATCATCAGTCGACCCTTTGTACAATTAGGATTTCGTGACACTTTTGCGATTCCAAATGCGGTTAAGCTTGTCCCCATAGCAAAACGACAAAATGCATTCTTTTCGCTTAAATTAGTATGTTGCATCATAATAGTTCCTCCTTTAGTCATTGTGGAAAAAATAAGCGAGGTACACTTTGCTTTATGAAAGTGCTGTGTTACGATTGAAACAAGATGATTACATAAGTACAGACCTCAATAAAAGGATGTGCCTATGCAGTAATAGTATGTGACATCAAATTAGATTTACACGATGAAAAATTACGTAATTTAGGAAGGGGCGAATAGTGTGGATCCAGTGTGGAAAATAACAAAAATACGTCAGCAATTAGCTGTAATTGATGGTAAAAAAGCGCCAGATATTGTATTGAAAAATGCACGATATTTACATAGTATGTTGAAACAATGGGTAGTAGGGAATATTTGGATTTTAGGGGATCGAATTGTCTATGCTGGCGACAGAATGCCTCCTTTATTAGAGGGAACAGAAATCGTTGACTGTACAGATAAAACAATTGTACCTGGTTATATTGAGCCGCATGTACATCCATTCCAACTATACCATCCACAATCATTTGCTGATTTTTGTGGTCAACTTGGGACAACAGCCTTTATTTCTGATAATTTAAGCTTTGTTTTATCTTTAACAAATAAGAAAGCGTTTTCAATATTGGATCATTTAAAAAAGCTGCCGTTTTCTTTTTATTGGTGGACGCGTTTTGATTCACAAACAGAAATGGAGCAGGAGGAGGAAATTTTCTCTAACACCTCTATTTTAGAGTGGTTGGAGCGCAGTGATGTTCTATTAGGAGGGGAACTGACTGGCTGGCCTAAGTTATTGCATGGCGATGACCAAATGCTTTATCGGATGCAAATGGCAAAAGGACTCGGCAAAAAAATTGAAGGGCATTTCCCTGGTGCATCTGAAAGAACATTGGCACGTATGAAGCTACTTGGTGCAGATGGGGATCATGAGGCGATGACAGTGGAAGAGGTGGAGCGCCGTATTATGCAGGGCTATGCAGTCACATTGCGCCATTCTTCGATTCGTCCAGATTTGCCACATTTACTAAAAGGAATCGTAGAAAAAGAATTACCTATTTTCGACCATCTTATGATGACAACAGATGGTTCAACACCTTCCTTTCATGAGGATGGTGTAATGGACAAATGCATTCAAGTCGCCTTAGATGCTGGTGTCTCTCCTATAGATGCCTATCAGATGGCCTCTTATAATATTGCATGCTATTATAATATGTCTAATTTGCATGGCTTTATCGCAACAGGGCGCTTTGCCTCCCTGAATATATTGCAAGATGAATATCATCCTGTGCCAGAAAGTGTGCTGTCAAAGGGTGTTTGGTTGAAGCGTAATGGAAAGCGTGTGCATAATCTAGCGGACGTTGATTATACAGCGATCCCTAAATTTACTTTAGACTTTTCATTAGATTCACAGGATTTCCAGTTTTCAATGCCATTTGGGATCGAGCTAGTCAATGATGTGATTACAAAGCCGTATAATTCGCTTATTACTAGAGAAGGACAGCTTGCTAATCATGATGAGTGCTATTTAATGTTAATTAATCGACAAGGCAGTTGGCATGTCAATACGATGATTAAAGGCTTTGCGACAAATGTTCAAGGATTTGCCTCCTCCTATTCCAACACGGGCGATATTATCTTGATTGGAAAAAATAAAGAAGATATGATAAAAGCCTTTGAAGAGATGAAGGCGCAGCAAGGTGGTATTGTTCTTGTGGAAAAAGGAGAAGTCATTACTACTATTCCATTAACAATTGGTGGGTTATTGTATGATGGCAGTGTTGAGACGTTAATGGAGAAAGAAAAAGCATTAAAACAAGCTTTAGCAGAGCGTGGCTATCAATTAGGGGATGCAATTTATACCTTATTATTTTTGCAATCCACCCATTTACCATATATTCGTATAACACCTAAAGGGATTTTTGATGTAATGAAGAACAAGCTTTTATTGCCAGCTGTTATGCGCTAATTTATGAACAGCTAGACAGTTGAGTACACAAGTAAGAGAAATGTGTAGTTGCTTAAAGGGGAGATTGTTTGTGTTTAAATCAAAGAAATTATTGATAGCGATGGCATTGACTATGCTAGTGATTGGAGGATGTTCTGAAGACTCTGAAAAGGCTAAGGAAGACGATGATGAAGATATGGTGGAGGAGCAGCCAATTGCTGAGCAGCCCGTACAACAGCCAACATATACAGCACCGCTTACAGGAGAAGCTGTGCAGCAGGAGATTACACAGCGACCTATTATGGTTACTATTAATAATCATCCAGCAGCACGTCCGCAATCAGGATTAGCTGCTGCAGATATTATTTATGAGATGCTAGCAGAGGGTGATGTCACACGTTTTTTAGCGATTTATCAAAGTGAATTGCCTGAAAATGTAGGACCAGTGCGTAGTGCACGCTCTTATTTTATCGATATTGCTAAAGGATATGATGCATTTTATATCGCACATGGCTATAGCCCAGAGGCGAAAACAATGCTTGAAAACCATGTAGTCGATAATATTAACGGTATGGCGTATGATGGTACACTCTTTAAACGTTCAAAAGATCGTGTTGCGCCACATAATTCCTATATAGCATCTGAAAATATCATGAAAGGTGCTGAAATGGTAGGCGCTTCAATGAATTACAGTAAAAAAGTGCTTCAGGCTTTTTATGAATCCGACGAACATGGTAAAATAGGCATTGAAACAAGTCAAATTGACGTTTACTACGGAAATAATAACGATTTCCATAATTCGTATGTGTATGATCATCAAAGTAATCACTATAAACGACAATCGGCAGGCGTGGACACAAAGGATATATTAACAGGCGAAACACTCACATTAGCAAATGTTCTATTTTTTGAAATGAACCATCGAACACTTGATGATGTTGGCCGCCAAGCAATTGATTTAACTTCTGGTGGAAATGCGTATGTATTTCAAAATGGCTACTTAAGGGAAGTCAAGTGGGCTAATGTGGATGGCTTACCAACGGCTGTAGAACAATCTGGCGAGCCAGTAAAACTTATGCCTGGAAAGTCATGGATTCATTTTGTGCCAACTTCACCAGGGTTACAAGCAATGGTGAAAACGCAGTCTTAGAGGGAGGAAAATTGCATGCAAATCGAAAAAATTCGAGGGCATCAAACAGATCAATTATTTAAAGCCGTGTTAGAGCTAAAAGACATCGAAGAATGCTATAAGTTTTTTGATGATTTATGTACGATAAGTGAAATTCAATCGCTGGCACAACGTTTTGAGGTTGCACATTTACTACGTTTAAAGAAAACCTATGAGTCCATTAAAAGGGAAACAGGTGCAAGTACCGCAACTATTTCAAGGGTACGCCGTTGCTTTGATTATGGAAATGATACATATGATGAAATGCTTGGTCGTTTGTATCCTGATGAAAAGCCATTTCAAGCACCAAAAGAATAGTTGAGCAGAGGCTGGGTAGAGGTTCTACCTAGTCTTTTTCATTTTTTTGTTATGAATCATAAGCTATACTGGTAAGCGAATAAATCGAAAATGATAGGTGGTCAATAGATGGATTATTTAGAATGGAAACATGTGTTCAAGCTAGACCCAGCAAAGGAAATTTCGGATGAAAATCTTGAAAAAATTTGTGAATCTGGCACAGACGTGATTGTGGTTGGGGGAACGGATCAGGTGACATTGGATGGTGTATTAGACTTACTTGTTCGCGTCAGACGCTTCGAGGTACCGATAGCGCTTGAAATCTCTACACTTGATGCGGTTACACCAGGCTATGATTATTATTTTATCCCCACAGTCTTAAATAGTGATGATCCAAAGTGGATTAAAAATTTACATCATGAAGCTATTAAAGAGTACGGTGATATTATGGTGTGGGATGAGCTGGTTGCAGAAGGATATTGTATTTTAAATCCAAATTGTAAAGCGGCGCAAGTAACAGGAGCAAAAACAGATTTAACGATTGACGATGTAGTAGCCTATGCACGTCTAGCAGAAAACTTCTTTAAGCTTCCTGTATTTTATATAGAGTATAGTGGCATGTATGGCGATCCTGAAATTGTAAGTGCCGTGAAGCAAGAATTAAAGCACACAAAGCTATTTTATGGTGGAGGTATTACATCTGCAAAGCAAGCAGCAGAAATAGCCCAATTTGCAGATACAGTAGTAGTTGGCAATATTATTTATGAAGATCTAAAAGCTGCACTTGCCACTGTAAAGGCTGTCAAAAATACGCTATAATTTTAAGAACAAATGTTTGTGAGGTGGTAGAAAAGTGGAACAATTAACAAAAAATTTATTAGCAGGTATGAACCCGGAACAGGAGAGGGCAGTTAAAACAACTGAGGGACCGTTACTCATTATGGCAGGTGCTGGCTCGGGGAAAACACGTGTATTAACACATCGCATTGCTTATTTAGTAGTAGAAAAGGAAGTATATCCATCTAAAATTTTAGCGATTACGTTTACAAATAAGGCGGCGCGTGAGATGCGTGATCGTATTGATAGCATTCTTGGGAATGGTACGGGTGAGCGTATGTGGGTTTCTACATTTCACTCAATGTGTGTAAGAATTTTACGCCGCAATATCGATCAACTTGGCATTTCTCGTAATTTCTCTATTTTGGATTCTACTGATCAACTATCAGTGATCAAAAATGTGATGAAGGAGGAGAATATTGATCCTAAGCGCTATGAGCCTCGAGCGATTTTAAATGCCATTAGTGCAGCTAAAAACGAATGTATCACAGCAGATGATTATGCTAGTCAAATGAACGAAAAAAATCCATATGGACAAACTGTTGCACGCGTCTATAAAGGCTATGAGAAAAGATTACGCCGCAATCAATCCCTAGATTTCGATGATTTAATTATGACAACCATTACGTTATTCAAGCGTGTACCAGACGTACTTGAATACTATCAACATAAATTTCAATACATTCACGTGGATGAATATCAAGATACTAATAAATCCCAATATTTACTTGTACAGTTATTAGCAAAGAAATTTAAAAATATTTGTGTTGTAGGAGATTCTGATCAGTCTATTTATCGCTGGCGTGGTGCGGATATTAGTAATATTTTATCCTTTGAAAAGGACTACCCTGATGCGAAGGTCATTATGCTTGAGCAAAATTATCGTTCAACAAAGCGCATCCTACAGGCAGCCAATGACGTCATTGACAATAATACAACACGCTATCCAAAAGAACTACGTACAGAAAATGTAGAGGGTGACAAGATTGTCTTATATAAGGCTTATAACGAGCAGGAAGAAGCCCAATTTGTTGTCCAAACAATCCAGCAATTAATAAAAAAAGAAAATCGTTCATTTGATGACTTTGCTATTTTATATCGCACAAATGCGCAATCCCGTGTAATGGAGGAAATGCTGGTAAAGTCTAATATGGCTTATCAAATCGTAGGCGGTACAAAGTTCTATGACCGTAAAGAAATTAAGGATTTACTTGCGTATTTACGTCTTATTGCCAACAATGATGATGATTTATCACTAGCACGTATTATTAATGAACCAAAGCGTAGTATCGGTGCTACATCCTTTGAAAAAATGGCCCGCTATGCAATTGAGCAGGAGCGTTCAATTTTTGATGCAATGACTGACCTTGTATTTATGGGCTTATCAGGAAAAGCCGCTAATTCAGCGGAGCAATTTTATGTGATGATAAAAGGCTTTACAGAGATGCAAGATTATTTATCAGTTACAGAAATTGTAGAGCAAGTTATCGAAAAATCAGGTTATCGCGCAATGCTACAAAACGAAAAAACGATTGAAGCTGAAAGTCGTTTAGAAAATATTGAAGAGTTTTTATCTGTTACAAAGGCATTTGAGGAGCGTAGTGATGATAAAAGCTTAGTTGCCTTTTTAACTGATTTGGCATTAATTGCTGATATTGATGCGCTCGATAAGGAAGATGCATCCAAGGGCAATATTATTTTAATGACGATGCATGCTGCAAAAGGCTTAGAGTTCCCTGTTGTTTTTATTATCGGCATGGAGGAAAATATTTTCCCACATTCACGCTCTCTCGATGATCCAGATGAAATGGAAGAGGAGCGTCGATTGATGTACGTGGGCGTGACGCGAGCAGAAGAACGTTTATATTTAACATGCGCGCAAAGCCGAACGATTTTTGGTCGTTCGAGCTTTAATAATGCCTCACGATTTTTAGGGGAGATTTCAGAAGATATTATAGAACCTATCTCCAAAGCAGGTGTTCAATCCACAACACCATTTGCATCAAGCAATCGTTCAACAGGTGGCTCTCAAAAACGAACACTTGGAGCTGTTCAGCAAACACGGCCTGCTACAGCACGGTTACAAGCAACAGGTGGCGACCAGTTCGGCTGGAAGGCTGGCGATAAGGCTATTCATAAAAAATGGGGAACAGGTATGGTTGTGAGTGTAAAAGGTGAAGGTGATAATACAGAGCTGGATATTGCTTTTCCACAACCAATTGGCATTAAGCGATTACTAGCTCAATTTGCACCTATTGAAAAAGCGTAAGCGGAGGAACATAAATGAACGAAATCGAACAACGTATAGAGGAATTAAATCAATTATTGCATGAGTATGGACATGCCTATTATGTATTAGATAGGCCTGTTGTAGCTGATAGCGTTTATGATCAATTAATGCAGGAGCTTATTGCACTAGAAGAAGCGAATCCATCACTGATCTACCCTGATTCACCTACACAGCGCGTTGGTGGGGCAGTGGTAGAGGGCTTTAAAAAAGTGACGCATGATTACCCTATGCTTAGCCTATCAAATGCTTTTAATGAAGCGGGTCTTCAAGAATTTGACCGTAAAGTTCGGCAGGCAATTGGTGATCAATTCTCCTATGTATGTGAGCTGAAAATAGACGGTCTTGCTATTTCATTAAAGTATGAAAATGGTTTATTTGTACAAGGGGCAACACGAGGAGATGGAGTTGTAGGAGAAGATATTACAGCCAATTTAAGGACGATTCGAGCGATACCTCTGCGTTTAAAGGAGCCCATCACCATTGAGGTACGCGGTGAGGCATATATGCCGAAAAGGTCATTTGAAAAATTAAATGAGCAGCGTGTAGAAAATGGTGAAGAACTATTTGCGAATCCCCGTAATGCTGCTGCTGGCTCCTTACGTCAGCTAGACCCTAAAATTGCGGCAAGCCGTCATTTATCAACCTTTATTTATGCGATTGGTGGCGATGGCGAGGCATATGGCATTGATGGACATGCGGAAATGCTCGACTATTTAGAGAGCTTAGGATTCCCCTCCAATAAAGAGCGTCAACGTTGTTCAACGATTGAAGAGGTAATGGCGTTTATCGAGCATTGGACAGAGAATCGTCTAAATTTAGCTTATGAAATTGATGGTATTGTAATTAAAGTTGATCGCTACGCACAGCAGGATGAGCTAGGCTATACAGCTAAAAGTCCGCGCTGGGCCATCGCTTATAAATTCCCCGCAGAGGAGGTTATCACAACATTACTTGATATTCATTTAACAGTAGGGCGCACAGGTGTTGTGACGCCAACAGCTATCTTAGCACCAGTACAAGTAGCGGGAACCACTGTCCAACGTGCATCCTTACACAATGAGGATTTAATCCGCGATAAAGATATTCGCCTTGGAGATACCGTGATTATTAGAAAAGCAGGCGATATTATTCCACAAGTCGTAGGTGTCTTAATAGAGCAGCGTCCTGTAGAATCTGTGCCATATGTAATACAAAAAAACTGCCCTGTATGTGATAGTGAGCTTATTCGAATTGAAGGAGAGGTTGCGCTACGCTGTGTGAATCCTGCGTGCTTTGCACAAATTGCAGAAAGCATTAAATACTTTGTGTCACGTAATGCGATGAATATTGATGGTTTAGGGGATAAAGTAGTGGAGCAATTATTGCGTGCAGATTTAATTCATGATGTATCTGATTTATATCATTTAACAGTTGAGCAGCTTGTTGAGCTAGAACGAATGGGCGAAAAATCTGCAACCAATTTAGTCAATGCTATTCAAGCCTCTAAGGAAAACTCGATGGAGCGATTATTAATTGGCCTAGGCATCCGACATGTTGGAGAAAAGGCAGCAAAAATCGTATCAGAGGAATTTGGTTCAATGGAGGCATTGATGGCAGCCACAGAGGAACAGCTAGTGGTGATTCATGAGATTGGCGATAAAATGGCCTCGTCATTAGTCGAATTTTTCTCAAATGAAGATGCGTGTGCAGTGATTGGCCGTCTTGCTGAAGCAGGCGTGAATATGACCTATAAAGGTAAAAAAGTAGAAGCGGCTATAGGCGATAATCCTTTTGCAGGTAAAACAATTGTGTTAACTGGTAAACTTGAGCAATTGACACGCAACGAAGCAAAGGCGAAAATAGAAGAGTTAGGTGGTACTGTCACAGGCAGTGTTAGCAAAAAAACAGATCTTGTAATCGCAGGTGCGGATGCAGGTTCTAAGCTAACAAAGGCTGAGCAATTAGGCATTGACGTTTGGAACGAAGAAACCTTAATTGAGCAACTTAGTCTTATTTAACAGCTTTAAAATTGATTATTCGTAAAGGAGCATTAAATAATGAAGTCTTTTCGACTCATTCCAGCAATTGTAGCAGCTGCAATGTTAGTCGGCTGTGTGCCTTCTAAAGATGGGGGAACAGAGCTTACACAGGAAACGCAGCAAGATGAAAAAGCTGAAACGACAATTATTCCAAGCCTACAAATTGATGAATCCTATTACAAAACATTGATTCCTTATAAAGAGAGTGCAAGTAGAGGGCTTGTTGTATCAAATATTTATACAAAGTACGATATGAAGGAAGTAGAAGAAGGCTTAATGCGTCTTTCACAAAAGGAGTTCGACACTGAAAATTATTACTTCCAAGAAGGGCAATACTTAGCTGAAAATACGGTGAAGGATTGGCTAGCACGTAGCTCACAGAGAGAGACAGGCTTAAATCCGCCCACAACAGAAACAATGCCAGCGGAAGAACGAGCAACAAAGGCTCCTGTATATTTGGCGCATATTGTAGAGCAAAACTATTTAACAAAAACAAATGATAATAAAGTCAAATTAGGTGGCATGTCTATAGGTCTTGCCCTCAATTCGATTTATTATTATCAAAAAGAGCAATATGGTGAATATTATGAGGAACCAATTTCAGAGGCTGCGCTTGTGGAGCAAGGTAAAAAAATGGCCGCTGAAATTGTTACGCGATTGCGTGCACGTGAGGAGTTAAAGGATATTCCAATTGTTGTTGGTTTGTTTAAACAACAAGCACGCAATGCAATTGTTCCAGGGTCCTATTTTAGCTATGGTGTAGCGAAGGCTGGTCAAAATGACATTGCTGACTGGGAAACAATTGACGAAAATTATGTATTATTCCCAACAGATGATTCACAGGATGTTTATCGAGAGGTAAACAAAGACTTCAAAAACTTTAAACTAGACGTTGATAAATATTTCTCGAATTATACAAGTGTTATTGGTACAGGCTTCTATCACAATAAAGAAATCCAAAAGCTGACCATCGAAATTCCTATTCAATTTTTCGGTAAAGCAGAAATTATTGGTTTCACACAATATTTGACAGGTATTTTAATCAATCAATTTAATAATATTCATGTTGAAGTAAGTATTACTTCAGTAAACGGTCCTGAGGCATTAATTATTAAAAAAGCGAATGATACGGACCCATATGTGCATGTTTATGATTAACGATAGTCAGCCTTTGTGCTGGCTATCTTTTTCGGACGAGTAGGGCAATGTAAAAAGACAATGACAACACTTTGTGATTGCGGTGAAAGTTTCTATATTTTTGCTGAAAGTTGTGATTTTTAATAGGAAAAATGTTATGATTATTGGCATGGTTAACTTTATCCAACCCTATTGTGATCAATAAAAACAATGAATTGAGTAAGTATTTGGAGGTGTGAAAAATGGCTAAATTAACAAAAGAAGAAGTAAAGCACGTAGCAAATTTAGCACGTCTGGCAATTACAGAGGAAGAGGCAGAAAAATTTGCGGAACAGCTAGGAAAAATTACTGACTTTGCAGAGCAATTAAACGAGCTAGATACTACAAACGTTGAGCCAACAACGCATGTTTTACCATTGGTGAATGTTATGCGTGAAGACGTAGCAGTAAAGGGCTTAGATCGTGAAGTTATGATGTTAAATGTAAAAGAACAAGAAGATGGTCAAGTAAAAGTACCACCTATCATGTAATACTTAAAATATAGGAGGATTCCTCATGACGTTATTTGAACGTTCAGCTAAGGAGTTACAAGCGGCTATTAAAGCGGGTAACTTAACAATTGCTGACTTAACAAAAGAAGCATACGAGCGTATGGCAAAGCTTGATGGCGATGTACAAGCATTCCTTGCTTCAAACGAAGAAAAAGCAACTGCACAAGCTACTGAAATGGATAAAGTACCATTTGCAGAGCGTGGACCACTTTTCGGTCTTCCGATCGGTGTAAAGGACAACATTGTAACAGAGGGCTTAGAAACAACGTGTGCCTCTAAAATTCTTGAAGGCTTTATGCCAATTTATGATGCGACTGTTGTCAACAAGCTACGTGAAGCAGGCATGGTGACAATTGGTAAGCTCAATATGGACGAATTTGCAATGGGCTCTTCTAATGAAAACTCGTACTATAAAACAACAAAAAATCCATGGAACTTAAACCACGTACCAGGAGGATCTTCAGGTGCATCTGCGGCAGCAGTAGCAGCAGGTGAAGTACCATTCTCTCTTGGCTCAGATACAGGTGGTTCAATCCGTCAACCAGCAGCTTACTGTGGGGTTGTAGGAATGAAGCCTACATATGGTCGTGTATCTCGTTTTGGTCTCGTTGCATTCGCATCTTCTTTAGATCAAATCGGACCAATTACACGCAATGTTGAAGATAATGCGCTATTACTAGAAGCTATCGCTGGATTAGATCCAAATGATTCGACTTCTGCGAATGTTGAGGTGCCAAATTATGCAGCAGCTCTTACTGGAGATATTAAAGGCTTACGTATTGCCGTACCAAAGGAATTCCTTGGGGAAGGTGTTGGCGAAGCAGCACGTCAATCAGTGCTAGAGGCATTAGAGGTATTAAAGGGCTTAGGCGCTACTGTAGAAGAAGTATCACTTCCTCATTCAAAATATGCACTGGCTGCGTACTATATCCTTTCTTCATCTGAGGCGTCTTCTAACTTATCTCGTTTCGACGGTATCCGTTATGGCTTCCGTGCAGAAAACGTTACTAATTTAATGGACCTTTATAAAGAAACACGTGCACAGGGCTTTGGTGATGAAGTAAAACGCCGTATCATGCTAGGGACTTACTCACTAAGTGCAGGTACGTATGATGCATACTACAAAAAAGCACAACAAGCACGTACACTGATCAAAGCAGACTACGATAAAGTATTTGAAGACTTTGATGTCATCATTGGACCTACATCGCCAACACCTGCATTCAAAATTGGTGAAAACGTTGATGACCCAATGACAATGTATGCTAACGATATTTTAACAATCCCGATGAACTTAGCAGGTGTACCAGCGATTTCAATTCCTTGTGGCTTTGAAAACGGTCTACCATTAGGTTTACAAATAATTGGTAAATATTTCGATGAAGCGACTATTTACCGTGCTGCTCATGCTTTTGAACAAGCAACGGATTTCCATAAACAAGTTCCTCAGATTTGGGAGGGAAAATAACATGAACTTTGAAACAGTCATTGGTTTAGAAGTACACGTTGAGTTAAAAACAAACTCAAAAATCTTCTCACCAGCACCTGCTCACTTTGGTGCTGAACCAAATACAAATACAACCGTAATCGACTTAGGCTATCCAGGTGTTCTACCTGTACTGAATAAAAATGTAGTAGATTTCGCAATGCGTGCAGCGCTTGCACTTAATATGGAAATCGAACAAGAAACAAAATTTGACCGTAAAAACTACTTTTATCCAGATAATCCGAAAGCTTATCAAATTTCACAATTCGATAAACCAATCGGTAAAAATGGCTGGATTGATATTGAAGTAGATGGCTATACAAAACGTATTGGCATTACACGTCTTCATATGGAAGAAGATGCTGGTAAGCTATCACATGCTGGTGACCACTCATTAGTTGACTTTAACCGTCAAGGAACACCACTTGTTGAAATCGTTTCTGAGCCAGACATTCGTACGCCAAATGAAGCATACGCTTACTTAGAAAAATTAAAATCCATTATCCAATATACAGACGTATCTGACTGTAAGATGGAAGAAGGCTCACTTCGTTGTGATGCTAATATTTCCATTCGTCCTTATGGTCAAGAAGAATTTGGTACAAAAACAGAGCTGAAAAACTTGAACTCTTTCAACTTTGTACGTCGTGGCTTAGAGCATGAGGAGTTACGCCAAGCTGATGTATTGTTGTCAGGTGGCGTGATTGAGCAAGAAACACGTCGTTTCGATGAAAAAACAGGTAAGACAATTCTCATGCGTGTCAAAGAGGGAACAGATGATTACCGCTACTTCCCAGAGCCAGACTTAGTGCGTCTTTCGATTGATGATGCATGGCTAGAGCGTGTAAAATCAGAAATTCCTGAGCTTCCAGACGCACGTAAAAAACGTTATGTGGAAGAATTAGGCTTAACACCATATGATGCAGGCGTTCTTGTTATTTCAAAAGAAATCTCAGACTTCTTCGAGGCAATGATCGTAAACGGTGCAGATGCGAAGCTTTCTGCTAACTGGTTAATGGGTGATGTTTCTGCTTACTTAAACGCAGAACAAAAAGATCTTAAAGATACTGCATTAACGCCAGAAAACCTTGCGGAAATGGTGAAATTAATTACAGACGGTACAATTTCTTCTAAGATTGGTAAAAAAGTATTTGCTGAATTAGTAGAAAACGGCGGCTCTGCACAGGATATTGTGAAAGCAAAAGGCTTAGTGCAAATTTCCGATGAAGGTGCATTACTTGCAATTGTAACAGAAGTTTTAGATAATAACGCTCAATCTATCGAAGATTTCAAAAATGGTAAGGATCGCGCGATTGGCTTCTTAGTTGGTCAAATTATGAAAGCAACAAAAGGCCAAGCTAACCCACCAATGGTAAATAAATTATTACAACAAGAAATTGCTAAACGCTAAAAAAATGGTACTGGGATGGAATAAGCCCGGTACCATTTTTAGTTTAAATTACAATTTTGTTGTCCACCAGCCCGTTTGACGGTTACTGTTTAAATTCTTGGTTTCTAATAATTCTCCATTTCCATCCAATGTATAATCATGGGTGGGCGTTGAAAAGAATACTTGCTCCTCTGGGCGAGTTGCCTGTGTTTTTATTAATTGATCTTTAATTGTGGCAAGTTGCTTTCGCTTTGTGTACATGGGGTCGACATTATGGGTGAGGAAAACGGCTGCATCTGGTGGCAAATTAATATGACCTGTTTCATCCACCTCGTAATCAGTGTCGCCAATAGTAATTTTTTCGCCTTGTTTATACCCAATATCAAATAAATTATGGGACATAAACGTATTACGGCTACCCAGAACCTGTTTTTCCGAAAAAGTTCGACCATCCTCTCTTAAATAATGTCTCACAGTTTGACCACTACTTTTAACCGTAAACCAACCAGGCTCAATCCCAACGCTCTTGAACATATCCAATACTTCCTCACCAGAATATGAATGTCTTGAACCGATTAAGCCAGATCGCCCTGTAAAGCCAGAAAAAAAGTCTTCAATTTTATTGATCTTTGTTACATCCTGCTGAGAATAAATAGTTCCTGTCTCAACACCTAGTCGTTCGCCCAATTCGGTGAAAGCAGTGCCAAGAATGGAACCAGAGCCATGGTAGAAGCTTTGCATAACCGTTGAAACGCCATTAAAACTAAAGCGATATAAAGCACCATCGTCAAATTCAAGCACGTTATTCTTTGCTTTTATTTCCTTTACTTCTTTTCCTTGTAAATGGGTGAGTGATTGAATAGCTTGACGGCTTGTAATCCCCTGCTTACTCGCTACCTGCTTTTGCAGACTACTAGGTGATATTTCCACCGTATCTAATTTTTCATACAGTTTTTTCATAGTCCCTTTAGATAATTGATTGTATTGACTTAATTGTTTCATCGTTGATAACATGTTTGTTTTAGAGGAGCCATTGTTGAAAAGGCTTCGCATAAGAGAGAAGTGTTGCATTTTCATAGAAATTCACCTCCTAATATATTAAGGAATGATTGGATAAAAATAAGAAAATCTTAATTTTGGTGTTAAACTATAGGGCTTTGTGCTATTTGAAACCTTACCTTGTAATTGAACACTCCACTGACTATGAAAGGCTTTATTTTGAACAGCAGGAATATTGGCGATCCATGAATAGGAGGAGGTGTTAATCCACGAAGAATCGGTCGCTAATTTAATTCGTCTATATTCACTTGTTGCAGAATTTACCTTAGTGCCACCAAATGTAACTTGGTAAACAATAGCTTTTTTAGGGACGTCTGCGATATGTCTAAGATCATACGTATCTTGAGCAGTATTAATTGACGTCGTTAATGTTAAGGGTGTTGCTGCTGTGTATTCATAGGAATCCACCGTATAATTGGGGCTGCCAACGGTAAAGCGATATTCCCCACCTGTTCCAAAAACACTTGAAACTTTCACATAATAAATCCCCGCTGTGGATACATTAAATTCGTAAGGAAAGGCGCCTATAAAAGAAGGATCTTTACTATAGTCCTCTTCAAAAATTTGCCCCAAAGTAGCATCAAATATTTCAAATTTAAAGATTGGACCTGTTTGACCATTGATAGATAAATAGGTTTCTGGATTGGCAGGTAAATAAACTTGATACCAATCCTCGTCTGTTGCACTCGACAAATTGCCAACTAACACTTTTTGACTCGCATTATTCCCATTAATCATTTGAGCTGGATCATGATTGTTTCTCTCAATAAGCTGCGCATTTACTGATGTATCATTTGGTTCTGTCTCATCAATTATAGCTGCAGCTGCTTCTTCGATGAAAAATGGTAAAGAGATAAACAAAACAAATAGAAAAGCGTAAATCTTTCTCATTATTAAAACTCCTCACATTTTTTATTAGAAGGACCTTCCTTTACTATATCGAACATAATATGTAAATATTTATATTATTTCGGAAAATAAATACTTGGTACTGTCAATATTTTTGTGTAAATGACGATTCACCCGTTCAAGGGAACTCATCACCTGTGTATTCAATTGTACTTGTTCGAAGTGTTGATTTGAGTGTGTAGGAAAGGGCTAGCCCTTTCCTACACACTCAAATTTCGCGCTGGCGCGTCCCGGTCTAGTTTGCCGGTTCGTGCAGCTGCTCAAACATTTCTTCTAGCTTTGCACGGGCCTGATTGAAGCCGATGTGGCAGCGTGTGGCGAAACGTTGATTATAGTCTTCGAACTGCGTCACTAAAAAGCGCTCCAACGATTCTTCGTTCGGGAACTGTTCCTTGCGCTTTGTATATTTTTTGATTTGCTTATTGAACGACTCGATTAAATTCGTCGAGTAGATGCTTCGCCAAATCGCCTTGGGAAAGCCGTAAAACGTCAGTAAATACGGGTTTTCGAGTAAGCCTTGTGCGACTTTTTTATACGATTTGCCCCATTTTTCGCAGAACGTCTCGAGCGCTTTTTTCGCTGCTTCAGCGTTCTTTGCCTGGTGAATCGTTTTAAAATCCTCGCACACTTCCTTGCGATCTTCTACTCGGACTTTATGCATGATATTGCGTGCCACATGGACAAGGCACACCTGATATTTTGCCTTTGGAAACACATTAAACACAGCGTCTGCCATGCCTTTTAAGCCGTCTGATACGAATAAAAGTACGTCTTCTACACCACGGTCTTTGAGCTCTTGTAGTAGCTCCTGCCAGTTGTAGGCCGATTCTGTTGGGGCAATCGTATAGCCAAGCACTTCTTTAGAGCCGTCTTCACGAATACCAACTGCAATATAGACGGCCTCTTTTGACACCGTATCACGACGCACGGCAATATACGTCGCGTCTAAATACACGCATACGTAACGATTGTGCAAAGGACGGTTATTAAAGGCTTCTACCGTTTCTGAAACAGCCTTTGTCATATTCGAAATCGTTTGCGGCGTATAGTGATGCCCATACATTTTCTCAATTAATTGCGCAATTTCCGCCATCGTAATGCCTTTTTTGAACAAGTGAATGACCGTTTCTTCCAGCGTATCGTTCGAGCGCTTATATGGTACCACTGTCTGTTGTTTAAACTCACCGTTGCGATCCCGCGGGATTTGAAGCGTTAAATCGCCGTACTCCGTGTGAAGTGTACGCGAATAAGACCCATTGCGAGAATTGCCTGAGTTGAACCCGATACGATCGTATTTTTCGTAATCCAAAAATTCCGTCAGCTCTGTCGCCAGTAGCGAGTTGATCGCCATTTCCAAGTGCGAACGAAAAACCTCGGTAATATCTTGTTTTTTGACTAGTGCATCGACAATTTCTGTTGTAAACTGATTCATAGGGAAGACCTCTTTTCTAGGATTGGTTGTGGTGACTTAATTCTACCAAGAAAGGGTCTTCCTTTTTCTATGGAATTTTCTATTTACACAAAATATTTTATACTCTCAAATACTTAGATATTTTATAAATTAGAAGTAAATAGTACTTATATTTTTTGTAAATAAAAAGAGCTTTACAGTTGTCTTAAATGCGGATTCGTAGCAAAATATAGAATAGATTATACTGAGGGGGACGAGCCAGTGAAAACAGAACAACAATATTTTAATGAAGCTATTTCTATCCAACAATACATGGACAATATGACAACACTTAAAGAAGAGAGTTTTCGTATTTATGACGGCTTTGAAGTACCAACAAACGATGGCTTTGTTGATTTATTAAAGAACAAGCAGCCAAAGATTTTAACAATTACGGAGGATTGGTGCGGTGATGCAATGTTAAATAATCCAATTATTCGCCGTGTGGCTGAGGCAGCGGGCATAGACATGCGTGCCGTTTTACGTGATGCTGATACAAATTTAATTGATCGTTATTTAACAAATGGTGGTCGTGCGATTCCCATCTATCTGCTATTAGATGACACTGGGGAGGTTATTGGCAAATGGGGACCACGTGCACCTGAATTACAGGAGCTGGTGGTAACGAAGCGAGCAAGCTTACCAGATAAAGAAGACCCAGCGTTTGAAGAGGCGCAAAAGGCACTGTATACGGAAATTCGTGAAGAAAATATTTCCAACCAATCTTATTGGACTTTTGTCTATGAGGACTTTAAAAAGCAAATAACAGCAGCATTACAATAAATAATGCAACATTTCAATGTATAATTCGTTGAATGAAATAGAATCTTATGAAGCAGGAAGGTATGTTATGAAACGAGCAAGAATCATTTATAATCCTACATCTGGACGTGAAGCATTTAAGAAGCATCTCCCAGAGGTGTTAGAGAAACTAGAGGTAGCGGGCTATGAGACATCTTGTCATGCAACAACAGGTGAAGGCGATGCAACACTTGCAGCAAAAGATGCGGTAGAGCGCGGCTTTGATATAATTATTGCAGTTGGTGGAGATGGCACATTAAATGAAGTTGTTTCAGGTGTAAGTCCATATGAAAATCGTCCGAAAATTGGTCTAATTCCGATGGGCACTACAAATGATTTTGCCCGTGCTGTGCATATTCCTCGAAATATTGATGAGGCAGTAGAGATTATTATTCAAGGTGATACCCTACCAGTGGACGTTGGTTTATTAAATGGTGAACGTTATTTTATCAATATTGCAGCTGGCGGCCGAATCACAGAGCTAACATATGAAGTACCAAGTAAAATGAAAACAATGCTTGGTCAGCTAGCTTATTATTTAAAAGCAGTAGAGATGATACCATCCATTAAAGCTTCACATATGCGTATTGAATACGATGGAGAAGTATTTGATGGAGATGCCATGATGTTTCTTTGCGGACTTACAAATTCAGTAGGTGGCTTTGAGAAGCTTGCGCCAGATGCTAGCATTAATGATGGCTACTTTACCTTAATTGTGTTAAAAAAGGTCAGCTTACCTGAGTTTATTCAGCTTGCTGCTATGGCATTAAGAGGTGAGCATTTAAACGATGATCGGGTCATTTATAAAAAAGCAAGCGTTGTAAAAGTTACGACAGAAAATGAAGTCCATCTCAACTTAGATGGCGAATATGGCGGCGATGCACCTGCCACATTTGAAAACCTAAAGCGTCATATCGAAATATTTGTACCTCTTGCGGATATTCGTGAGGATGACCGTATTTAATGTTGAAAGCTCCAGGTGGGAAAGCATGGGATTGCCGCTCAAAAGCGGGAGAATGTGCTCAATAAAGGTAGTGCAGCGCTCAAAAGCGAGAGAATGCGCTCAATAAAGGTGCAGCGCTCAAAAGCGGGAGAATGCCGCTCAATAAAAGTAGCCCAGCGCTCAAAAGTGGGAGAATACGCTCAATAAAAGTAGCGCAGCGCTCAAAAGCGAGAGAATGCCGCTCAATAAAAGTAGCGCAGCGCTCAAAAGCGAGAGAAGGCCGCTCAATAGAGGTAGCGCAGCGCTCAAAAGCGAGAGAAGGCCGCTCAATAGAGGTAGCGCAGCGCTCAAAAGCGAGAGAAGGCCGCTCAATAGAGGTAGCGCAGCGCTCAAAAGCGAGAGAATGCCGCTCAATAAAGGTAGCGCAGCGCTCAAAAGTGAGAGAATGCACTCAATAATAGGAGTACTCCACTCAAAAGTGTGGCACTCCCGCTTAATTATAGCGATTACTTCACTCCCATAAGAGATTGTGAATAAATTAAGTAAAATGTTTGGCAAATGTGCGTATATTACTTGAACAAAATTTGAAACCTTTATAATAGACTGAAATTTCGGTCCGTTATAAAGGTTTTTTTCGTTGCTATAGTGGAAAATAAGGGTATGAATAGGGGAAGGGGAGTGTTGCCTTTGTATAAATCACAAGAAAAAAAGCTGATGTGGTTAAGCTTTGGTGTGGCAATTATTATGCTACTTTCCATTCTTGGAAAAATATTCGGTAGCTAAGGGGGCAATAAGATGATTAATGAGTCAGCAGTCTTTTGGAGTCGGGCATTAACGGAGTTAACATTATCGTTCCATATTATTTATGCAACGATTGGTGTAGGCGTTCCGTTAATGATTATGATTGCCCAATGGACTGGATATAAAAAGAATGATGAGCATTATATCTTACTAGCAAGACGCTGGGCACGTGGTTTTGTTATTACCGTTGCAGTTGGTGTTGTCACAGGAACAGCGATTGGCTTACAATTATCTTTATTGTGGCCCAACTTTATGCAGCTAGCTGGTCAAACGATTGCATTGCCACTTTTTATGGAAACATTTGCATTTTTCTTTGAGGCTATATTCCTAGGGATTTATTTATACACATGGGATCGTTTTGATAGTCAGAAAAAGCATATGCTGTTACTAATACCTGTAGCTGTAGGGGCGTCAATGTCGGCTGTTTTTATTACCATTGTGAATGCCTTTATGAATGCTCCACAGGGCTTCGATATTGTGAATGGTGAGCTTGTGAATATTCAGCCCTTACTAGCAATGTTTAACCCAGCCATGCCAACAAAGGTGGCACATGTACTTGTTACTGCCTATATGACATCGGCATTTGTGCTAGCAGCTATTGCAGGCTACAGAATGCTAAAAGGCTCGAAGCATGTCTATCATAAAAAATCACTACTTTTATTAATGAAAATTGGCTTAATTTTTTCTATAGCAGCAGCTGTGATTGGCGACTTTTCAGGAAAATATTTAGCCGAATATCAACCCGAAAAATTAGCTGCAGCAGAATGGCATTTTGAAACAGAGGGTAAAGCCTCACTTGTTTTATTTGGTGTATTAGATGGGGAAGAAGTAAAATATGCTATTAAAATTCCGTATGCTTTAAGTATTCTTGCACATTTTAATCCTAACGCAGAGGTTATTGGCTTAGATCAATTTGCAGAAGAGGATTTACCACCGCTCTATATTCATTATCTTTTTGATATTATGGTGTCCATCGGTATGTTTATGCTGCTTATATCATTGCTTTATGTAATCGGACAAAAACGTGGCTGGCTGTTTATTCATACACGCTGGTACAGGTGGGTCATTGTAGCAGGCGGTCCACTTTCCATAATTGCCATTGAAGCGGGATGGTGGCTAGCGGAGGTGGGACGTCAGCCGTGGATACTTTATGGCTTAATGCGTACACCAGAAGGAGCTACAACGAGTGAGCATGTGGATTTAATGCTGTTATTATTTGCAGGTGTCTATGCAGTATTAGCAGTCGGAAGTATTGTTGTATTAGTGCGTATGTTTAAAAAGAATCCAATTGAGCGTGAAATTGAAGATCGCCATTCTGAACAAGGCGGTGATATTCTATGACATTAGAGATTTTAGGGATTTCTGTATTATGGATATTTTTATTTGGCTATGTGATTGTTGCATCCATTGATTTCGGTGCAGGCTTTTTTAACGCGTATAGTCTACTCATTGGCAAAAATCATATATTAACAAACATCATTAAACGTTATTTATCACCTGTATGGGAAGTAACAAATGTGTTTTTAGTGTTTTTCTTTGTAGGAATTGTAGGATTTTTCCCGCAAACCGCCTTTTATTACGGAACGATTTTACTTGTGCCTGTCAGTATTTCACTTGTCCTATTGGCAATTCGAGGCTCTTACTATGCATTTGAGGCTTACGGGGCACGTGGACATATCGGCTATACACTGACATATGGTGTAGCAGGCTTACTAATCCCAGCGTCCTTTTCTGTTGTTTTTGCAATTGCAGGTGGTGGCTATGTGGATATGGTAGATGGGCAGCCTATATTAAACTATTGGACATTATACACAAGTCCATTTGCATGGAGTATTGTCGTCTTAAGCATTGCCGCTGTATTGTATATTTCTGCTGTATTTTTAACATGGTATGCATATAAAGCAAATGATATAGAAGCAACAAAGCTGATGCGAAAGTATGCACTTATTTGGGCAGTTCCTTTAATGATTAGTGCACTTGGCATTATGTATGAAATGAAATCCATTAACCCAGAAAGCTACAATCATATGGTTGATTTATGGTGGATGTTCGCCATATCAGCTATACTATTTATAATCACTGTTCTACTGATAGCAAAGCGTAAAAAGTACGGGCTTGCAGTGGGCCTTTTGATTGCTCAATTTGCAGTAGCGTTCTTTGCGTATGGCATTGCACAATATCCATATTTACTGTATCCATACTTAACGATTTATGATAGCTTTACAAGCACGCAAATGGCGATTGCATTGGTGATTGCATTTGTTTTAGGGCTTTGTCTTCTTTTGCCATCACTATATTTATTGATGAAATTATTTTTATTCAATAAAAGTTATGTGACAGGAAAAGAAGATAATCATGCGTAGGAGGGACTCGATGTATGCAAAGCTTTTTGATTTTTTATGCGCCATTTATAGTCGTTATCCTTGGTATTATGTGTGCATTTTGGTGGGCACCAAAGGATCAATATATTACAAAGAAACAAGAAAAGGGTCGCGAATAGCGGCTCTTTTTTCAGTCGTCAACACATGCTACAATAAGAGGATTGAAATGGAGTGAGTAAAATGTCAGCACCTGTGAAAAAAAATGAACGACTCTCAGTTTATATAGAAGATTTAACGCATGATGGCAATGGTGTCGCTAAGGTTGATGGTTATCCATTGTTTATTCAAGGCGCATTGCCAAATGAGACGGCTGAAATTCATGTAGTAAAAACATTAAAAAATTATGGCTTTGCAAAAGTTCAAGAAATTCTTAAGCCATCACCAGATCGTGTAGAAGCACCGTGTGACTACTTCAAGCAATGTGGCGGCTGTCAGCTACAGCATTTGTCCTACGAGGGACAGTTAAAATGGAAGGAAAATATGGTGCGGAATGTCATGCAGCGTATTGGCAAAATCACTGCACCTGTGCTTCCTGTAAAAGGTATGGAAGAGCCTTGGCATTATCGTAACAAAGCCCAAATTCCATTCGCTACAAATGAAGCAGGACAAGCAATTGCAGGTTTTTACAAAACCAAAACACATAGCATTGTGGATATGGAGCGCTGCTTAATTCAAACAGGAGAGGCAGATGCAATACTGGCAGGCTTAAAAAAAGAATTGGCAACAATCGGGATTCGCCCATATAATGAGCAAACACATGAGGGGATGTTACGCCATGTTGTGATTCGTAAAGCACGAGCAACAGGTCAGATCATGGTTGTCCTCGTCACGAAAAAGAAAAAGTTCTCTCAAAAAGAAGCAGCCATTGCAGTGATTCAAAAACTTGTTCCGAATGTTACATCGATTATGCAAAATATTAATAGCGCTAAAACAAATGTCATCTTTGGCGATGAAACAATCAATCTGTGGGGCAAAGATGTGATTATTGATACAATTGGCGATGTGCGCTTTGAAATCTCAGCGCGTTCCTTCTATCAGGTGAATCCAGTGCAAACAGAGGTGCTTTATCAGCAGGCACTTGATTATGCAGATTTGCAGGGGAATGAACGAGTAATTGATGCGTATTGTGGTATTGGTACAATCTCCTTATTCCTTGCACAACAAGCAAAGGCTGTAATGGGTGTTGAAATCGTCCCACAAGCAATTGAGGATGCCAAGCGAAATGCAGCGTTGAACGGTTTTACAAATACTTATTTTGAAGCTGGCCCAGCAGAGGAAGTCATTCCACGCTGGTACAAAGAGGGTAAGGAAGCTGATGTCCTCGTTGTCGACCCACCGCGCAAAGGCTGTGATGAAGCTTTATTAAAGACCATTTTAGAGCAGCGCCCAAAACGAGTAGTCTATGTATCCTGCAACCCAGCCACACTAGCACGCGACCTGCGCATTTTAGAGGATGGTGGCTATCAAACGCAGGAAATTCAGCCTGTCGATATGTTTCCACATTCGACACATGTGGAGTGTGTTGTCTTGATGTCAAGAGTGGAGAAATAAGGCTTTGATAAATAAAGGATTTCCAAGGTTGGAGGATTTTCTGCCTGATTTCTGGCAGTACCTTTTAACCTTGAAAATCCTTATTTTTATTTATTGAGGAAACATATCAACCGAGTAAATCGGCAGAAGGTTGAGGAGATAGAATGGATGATTTTGTAGGGTTGAGGAGATAGGACAGATGTAATGAAATACATCGAATATCTTGATTATATTAAATATCTAAAATTGTGTAAGGCTTTTGGATTGACGAGGCGTTTAAAATGTCTAACTGTATAAAAAGTTTCTTGATTGTTAGTTCATTATTGTTAGGTGCCCAACTATCCTGTTAAAAATGGATGAGTAATGGTAAAGAGTTTTAGTTTACGAAATGGAATGAATGTGGTAGTATTATCCTAGTAATAATTCTATGTATATAGAATTTTTTTCTATTTATAGAGAATAAAGGAAGAGTGACATGTCTGTATCATATGATAAATTATGGAAGTTAATTATAGACAAAAAAATAAATAAAACACAACTCCGAGACTGTTCAGGGATTACATCTGCTACATTAGCTAGATTAAGTAAAAACCAAGGAGTTTCACTCGAGGCTTTAGAACGTATTTGTAGAGCTTTGGATTGTGAAATAGGGGATATTGTTGAATTTATAGAAGACAAGGTGATTTTAGATGAGTAAGAGATATACAGTAATTGATTTATTTTCAGGGGCAGGTGGACTTAGTCAAGGTTTTGTACAAGCAGGTTATGAAATATTAGCAGGAATAGATTTTGATGAGGCAGCTCTTCGTACATATGCTCATAATATTAAAGGAGCAAAAGCCTTAAAGGAAGACTTATATAAAGAAGAGGAGTCCATTAAAAGTATAGAAAATGCGATTGGAAATCGAGATATTGACGTTATTATTGCGGGTCCTCCATGTCAAGGATTTAGTCTAACTGGATCACGAGATATTAATGATTCTCGAAACAAACTTTATGTTGCCGTGGTTCATGCTGTTAAATACTTCCGTCCAAAGGCATTTTTGATTGAAAATGTACCTGGTATGGCAACTTTATATAAAGGGACTGTCAAACAACAGATTATTAATACTTTTGAAGATATGGGTTATGCAGTTAGTGTAACTGATCCACCTTTGCTCGCATCAGATTATGGGGTACCACAAAATAGAAAGAGAATGTTCTTTGTGGGATACCAGAAAGAACTCGGATATGACTATTTTGCTTTTCCTAAGCCTATACTAGATTCCAAACATCATGTAACAACATCGGATGCTATATCTGATTTACCATCTTTAGTTGATACTCTTGGAGAGAGTATAATGGAGTATACCTGTGAGCCACAAAGTAGCTATCAAAAAATGATGCGTAAAAACTCAGATGTTATATACAATCATATTGGAACCAATCATACCGAAGAAGTAAAATGGGTGATTAGTCAGGTTCCTGAGGGAGGAAACTATAAGAACTTACCTCCGGGAGTAGGTGAATCTAGAAAATTTAATGAGGCCTGGACACGTTATCATAGCCAAAAGCCTTCAAAAACAATAGATACTGGTCACCGAAATCATTTTCACTATAAATGGAATCGAGTACCAACAGTAAGGGAGAATGCTAGACTACAATCCTTTCCAGACACATTTGAGTTTTTAGGAACAAAAACTCAGCAATATAAACAGGTTGGTAATGCTGTCCCTCCTTTGTTAGCACAAGTAATTGGAGAGGAAATGAAAAAGCATTTGAATAATGGTGTTAAAGTTTTCATGGAGGAAGTCCTATGCGAAAAATAAATAGTATCGAGTTATTTGCAGGTGCAGGCGGTCTATTAGATGGATTCGAGCAAACAAATAACTTTAATCTTCTTGCAGCAGTTGAATGGTTAAAACCTCAAGTTCGTACTTTGGTAAAAAGATTAGAAACCAAATATGGTGATGAAGATGCGAAAGATAAAGTGCTAAACTTTGATATACAGCGCACGGATGAGTTACTATGTGGTTGGGATGATACTGAGTTTGGGAAGGGAATCGGACTTGATTCACTTATAGGGGGTAAAAGGGTAGATTTAATTTCGGGGGGACCACCATGTCAAGCCTATTCCTTAGCTGGACGTATTCGTGATGAAAATGGAATGAAAGACGACTATAGGAATTTTTTGTTTGAATCTTATATTAAAATAGTTAACCACTATCAACCGAAGCTTGTTGTATTTGAAAATGTTGAAGGGATTTTATCGGCTATACCAACAGGGGAGAAGATTACAGATTTGATTAAAAAGGCATTTAATGAAGCGGGCTATGAAATTATAAACGATTTACGGAAATATGCCTTGCTTGATATGGCTGATTTTGGCGTACCTCAAAGAAGGAAGAGAGTTATTATTGTTGGTATTCGTAGAGATTCAAAAGAAGTAGATTATCAAGAGATACTAAAGAATTTCTATTTGAGAATGCTTTCAACTAAAAAAGTAGCCAAGAAGAGTACAGTGCGTGATGCTATTTCTGATTTACCCCCGATTTATCCATTACAAAATCCTCATAAGCGGCAGGCTTATGAGGATAATAATGAAATTAATGGACACTCTTCACGTTTTCATAGTAAAAGAGATCAGGAGATATTTTATAGTCTTGCAAAAGATATTGAAGATGGATATTTTCATTATAATTCCGCTGAGGCACTAATCGAATTGTATTATCAAAAGACTGGAAGAAGAACTAATGTTCATAAGTATCATGTTCTTCGTTGGGATGAACCTAGCAATACTATTCCAGCACATCTTAAAAAGGATGGATTACGTCATATACATCCTGATCCAGAACAAATGCGATCTATAACTGTTCGAGAGGCAGCAAGGTTACAGACTTTTGATGACGATTATGAATTCAATGAATCTCAGGTTTCAAATTTTGAAATGATTGGTAATGCTGTCCCGCCATTATTTGCTAAAAAATTAGGTGAACTTATGCCAACCTTATTTAAAATAATTGAACAAGTAGAAAAAGGAAAACAAGAACTTGCAATTTAAGTAAGTTCTTGTTTTCCTTTTAAACTGAGAAGTCCGCATAATATACACCATCTTCAATTAAAGAGAGTGTTATTGTATTCCTTCCATAGTTTTCAAGAGTTTCCATAGTGATGGCATCGTCAATTTCTACATTAAGACGACTACGTAAATACCGGCCAAGAATACTTTTTTTAGAAATTCGTTGCCCATTTAAAAAAGGCTGTTTTGATGAAAATGATGCTAATTGTTTAGGATACTTTTTATCCTTAAATTTTTGTACTCCTTCTAGGGAAGCTTCCATAATGGTTCCATCATCCCAAATTAATTCAATGGGATCAGAATTTCGTTTTCTTCTCCCGTCCGGGGTAGTGAATTCGGGATCAAAGGGATTTATTAGTGACTGATTGCTATTTAATATCTCTTTAGGTAATCTAATATACGCATCACCGGCTGCGACATGGGCATTACTTGTTAATCGAGCCCTTCCCCAATTTAGTCCACTAGAAAGAGGCACTTGTTTTACTCCCCTTGCTTCACTATATAGTGGAATATCAAAACTATGTTTTATATTATATGATTCCTTGGTTTCAGCAACTTTTAGATTTGCAAAATCAATAATTTCCTGATTTGCTTTAATAGTCGGGGTCTCGGATGAGTGTTCAAGGATAAATTGATAGTATAAATCTAATGGACTAAAAGTATCCCTTGTTGCATCTGCAAGGGATTCTCTATAGTCAGTACGTAACCCGTTAGAAGAGAAGTTTGCGGAACCGATTAGTGCAGATAAAACTTTTCCCCTATGTTTCCATATATAGATTTTTGAGTGTATTTCTTGTTCTGCAAATCTAATAGTTAATGAGTCGTTAGATTCTTTTATTCGATTTAATGAATCTAACAACCTAGCATCTATACCAGAGGAATACATTCCACCGATTACTGTGATTTTCATATTTTTCAATTCTGATAAACGTTTAATTGGAGCAGGACCTAGATAACCACTTATAATAATTAGTTCATCAGGTTCTTCTGGAAGTAATTCATGCTTTGAAAAGATAATTTCTTCGATACCAGTATAATATAGCATTTTATGCACACCTCTTAATATTGCCAACTAAATTGTAGAATAATTATTATTTAACTCTAATTATTTCCATGATATCTGAGATATCACAATCTAAAGCAGTACAAATTCTGAGTAAAACGTCAGTAGTTATGTTCTCACCTTTACCTAATTTAGCTATAGAAGCTGAGCTAACCCCACTAATTTTTTTTAAATCCTGTTTATTCATATTCTTGTCAATTAACATTTTCCAGAGTTTATTGTAGCTTATTCGTAACATTTTGCTACCTCCGTTTTACAAATTACTTTTTCGGTTATTTATATAAATCGTGTAAAAATCCATAACGACTTTCTTTATATTTACTTTTATATTTATTATGAGTAAATTCAATCACTTTAGCACCAGCAGACTCATATTCTAAGTCTGGTAAATCTTTTGTATTTTCAATAACTATTATTTGTCCTTTAGATTGACTGTCAATAAAATATTGGAAAAGGGCTGTTCTCATACTTGTAGGAGCATTATCATTAACTCCCTGATCTAAACCAAGTAGAGGTGTATCTACTACAAAAATGCTAGGCTTATAGACAGCATCTTCTTGCAAATATTGTCTAAAAGTTAAACCTAATACGGTGTTTATAAATGCCCAGTAACCTTTACCATGACTTACTTCTTTAGCTAAGCCATTTACTTCTAAATCAAAAGTCCCCATATTGAAATGAGCAGTATTCAAATTCTCATAATTGCATTCAGTTAGTATCGAATATGCTATTTTATCTATACGGGAATTAAAATCTACTGGATAATGTTCCTTTGGTTTAAATTTGGGTTTTTCTAAATCCTCGTTTTGCTCCTGCTTTTGTAATTCCGTAATCCAATCCTGTGAAACATTGTGTAGAACTGTTGATTCTTGTTGTAATTGTATATAAGTACGATATTGCTGAATTACATTTCTTAATTTATCTGCTTGAGGAACAAGCTCAATTTCAATCCATTTTTCAATCTCGGCTCTTCGGCTTTCTAAATAGTTAATCTTTTTTTGAAGTTCATTTAAAGTTGAAACGATGTCATTTTCGCTTTCTGTTAAACCTTGTAATTGTGCGATGATACGATTCAACTCAGCTCTCGATGCTTCAATAAAGGACTTTCTTTCTGAAGGTTTAATATTTCCATCACAAAAAGGACATTTATGGTTTGTATCTATAGTGTGTAAATGTACTTCTCCATCTACGATAAAGGTAAGTCTCTTTATATCAGCTGTATATTGGCTTTTCAGTGATTGAAAGTGCGAATGAGTTACCTTAGTTTCAGCTTCTTTTTCTTTAAAAATTAGTAAAGTACTAAGTAAATCTTTGCTTTCCTCTGTGGCAGCTACAAGGGTCTGTTCAGTTTCAGAAAGATTATCGATTAACTTTTGCATTTCTTCTTCAATATCTAAATTGCTATATTCAAATAGTGAATTTTGAAGTTCTTCTCTTTTTGTAGACAATTGAGCAATTCTACCATTTACAAATTGACGAACAGCATCCCTTTTCGCTTTGCTGATTTCATCCTTATCTTGTTCTTCCATATTTGGATAATTATCACCTGTGAGAAGATATAGTAAGGATGAAAAAAAGTAAGGATATTGCGTAGGTGATGAAGGCAAAAGTACAGACTTTGGATTTTCGATATCCTGTTCTCTTAACCAAAAGAGCCTAGTAAGTGTATTCCATTTTAAACGTTGTCTAGCAAAATCTTGATTACTTATTATCATTGGCAGCTCATTAATACCAATTAATTTAAGACATAGTTCATTTAAAACAGGGCGCTTATTCCCATTAGTCTTATAATCAACATCATAGTCACCACTCTCAATTGAGTTGATTTCGGTGACTACGTTTACTATATTTTTCCCAAGCTTTCGAGAAAGATGAATCGGTCCTTCTGAAGTCATAAGGTCAAGACTGACACTATTATATCCTGTTTGATTATGTTCAAAAGGTTTATTGATAACCCCCATAGCAAATTGAATACACTTTAATACACAGGTTTTTCCGGAATCTGAAACCCCACAAATAATATTTAATCCTTTATTGAATGTTACAGTGGAAGGAGTTTTCCCGGTGCCAGTTGCTGTAACCTTAGTTATATAAAATGTCATTTGGGATTACTCCTTCCATAGTGATTTAGATGCTGCTTGTCCGAATAAGTTGAGAAGTTCTTTGTCGTTTTTAGAATCCATATATGTGAGGGCTTTCTTGGCATATATTCTATATTCAGTTGCGTAATCTGAAGTTAGGGAACTACATAATGTTTGACCACGGTTCGAAATAAAGTATTGAAAGCCGTCTTTTGAGTATGAAACTTTTATCATATTTTCAAGGACTAGATTCTTTATAGCGCCTTGTGCTAATAATCTCCTGGCGGAAAATTCAGAAAAGCTAAATTCATTATCTCCGTGAAGATTACTGTCCGATAGTCCAATTTCCTTTGAATAATTTGAAATGAAATCTGCTGTAACAAGGTCATCTAATGTACGGTTTTTATTTTTGGATAAAGATAGGACAAGTAATAACCTCAACGACATTTCAAATTCAGTGTTAAAAATTTTATTATTCATCTTCGTCTACCCAGCGAACACTACCGTCATTTGCCAATAAGTGACAGGTTCCTTTCTTTTCTTTTGGTCCTACGAGATTTTGTATGTTGCTTACAATTGATGTAGTGGAGCAATCTACTACTTTTTTCATCACTGTTACTAATCTCTTGTAACCATTATCATAGTCATCCCATAGAGTGTCTTTAATATAATCGAACGTTTCGGATTTCCACTTTTCTGCATGTACTTCTCCTTTTTCAAAAGACTCACGAAGAAAACGATCAATGCGTACAGCACTATAATAGTTGATTCGTTGGTCAGAGAAATTCCTCTTATATTTTTGTGGAAGAGAATCCAAATCGGATTTTGTGAGTTCCTTACAATTCACGGCATCTGCATAGGCAGCTAGAAGTTCACTGACGTAAATTTCTTCTTCTGGAGCAATATCTTGTGGTGGCTCTAGTTCTTTCGGAATAGAAATCTCTATGTTTCCAATATGTAATTTTCCGTCCGATTCATCGTAGTAGATAGTTTGTACAGGAAAGAATGTTAATTTTTGAGTGGGACTCAAGTTATTAGAAACTATAGCACTAGATGTTTCTCTACCCTCATAAATATCATTTAAAATTTGAAGAAATAAATCAGCGCAAGCATAACCTAAATTATCAATGGAGTTGAAATCTGGAATCATTGTTTTGATTTCATCTTCAATTGCCATTTGATTATGCCCATTAAATCCGTTTATATATTTTGCAAATTTATCCGTATCTTTACGGCTTATAACTTTACGTACCTTCTTCTGATTTAAAGGGTTTGTTCCTTTAAATAGCCTGTTCAACGAATCTGGAACAAGGGTGCTAAAAGGGTTATATTTATCGTTTTCAGATAGCATTATTTCTTCAGGGGATTGTGGATTTCTCATAATATTGTCGAAAAGTGACAGAAAAAATTCATGTGACTTATATGAATTGTCACTATGTTTAAATAGTATATTCGCAAATTCACTAAAGAGCATAATCTGTCACCTCTAACCATGTTTCCGAATCGTTCCAAACTTTTCCGAGTCCTTCCGAAATGGAAGGATTTTTTTTTATACAATTTTTTTAGATATTGAGTGATATGAAAAATTCAAGAGTAAATTAGTCTATTTAAATTATATCACGTAAATTGACACTTAACTAGAAGTGAAAATTTATGAATGCAGAGATTTTAATAGCGTTCAATGAGTTTTTCTTTTAAAAAATATCAAATGCCTGATTTGCAATAAGGGCAAAGGATACATATTGCTACGTTTCAGTCCGTTTAGGATTGTTATGCGTTGCAATAGAAGTACCTTACCTTGTTGCGCTCATTTTCAGGACAAAGGGTCTGTGTACTTCGAGGCACAGACCTATTTTTGTATCCTTTGCCGCCAATGCAGTCCGGCGGAAAGGATGCAAAATGAAAATTAGAATTATGTACGACAACAAACCTACCTATTTGGAGGTACCAGACGAGGACTTTACCTTAATGATTGATGCAGATTACGAGGACAGGCTATCCTGTGCCGAAGATAAGGAAACGGTAACTCGCCGTTCGCCACAGGAGATTATGGACGAGCGTTTTAACAAGCCCGACTACAATAACTGGCACAAGTTTGATAGAAACAGAGGGATGCCGAAAAAACCATTCCGTAAGGACAACGAATCAGAGGATGCAACGGATCATATGGACTATCTTCCAGATAACACCCATGAAGTGGCTCGGAATAAAAAGGAAGATTATGAATATTACTGTGAGATTATTCGTTCTATTCTTAAGCCGAAACATTCAGAACCTTTTATTGCTGTATATCTTGATGGCATGACAATGACCGAGTATGCAGAGCGTGAAGGTGTCAGTAAAAGTGCCATATCACATCGCTTGGCTACCGCTAAGAAGAATTTAAAAAAAGTTTTTCCTGAATCCTCAACTTTCCCCTCTTGCCACGGCTAATAGATAGAGGGCAGTACATAAACGCTCTCGGAAAGAGGTGAAGAACATGAAACACAACTTGAAAATCAGTGTTTCAAAAACTCCACAGTCTGGCGGGATTGTAACTTGCCGTAATGTCACCATAAGGGAGCGCTTCCTTCGTTTCTTACTTGGTGATAAGCAGAAGCTGACTATTCTTGTTCCGGGTGACACCGTACAGGAACTCGCCATCAGTGAGATTAAGGAGGGGGGATTAAACCATGAGCAAAATCAAACTACTTCTTGATGTGGTTTCTGATATGCGCTCTTTGGCAGACAGCATACAAGCGGTTGCTGATGCAATGGCGGGTAGTGAGCCTGTCGAAGCAAAAGAACCGACCACAACTGTAAAAGAGCCAGAACCAAAGAAAAAGGAAATCACTCTAGAGGAAGTCAGAGCAAAACTCGCTGAGAAGAGTCAAGCTGGTCTTACTGACCAAGTGAGAGAAATCATCCAAAAATACGGTGGCTCTAAATTAAGCGAAGTTGACCCGAAACATTATGCAGATATGTTGAAAGATGCGGAGGTACTAGGTAATGAGTGATCACGCAGTACTTTCCGCATCGGGGTCCCATAGGTGGCTTAATTGCCTTCCTTCTGCAAGATTGGAACTGGAATTTGAAAATAGTGAATCCAATGCAGCCGCTGAAGGTACCGCCGCTCATGCTCTCTGTGAACATAAACTTAAAAAAGCACTTCACATGAGAAGTAAACGGCCAGTCTCGGTGTATAACTCTGATGAAATGGAAGAACACAGCGATGCCTATGTGGAATTTGTAATGGAGCAGCTGGGACTGGCAAGGCAAAGCTGTACGGACCCGTTAATACTTATTGAACAACGTCTTGATTTTTCTTGCTATGTACCCCAGGGGTTCGGAACTGGTGATTGCATCATTATTGGCGATAAAAAGCTTCATATTATCGATTTTAAGTATGGCATGGGAGTGTTAGTAGATGCAGTGGAAAACCCGCAGATGAAATTGTATGCCCTTGGTGCTTTAGAAATCTACGATAGCTTGTACGATATCGAGGAGGTTTCCATGACCATCTTCCAACCCCGCAGGGAAAATGTCAGCACATGGACAATCCCGGTAAAGGAATTAAAGGACTGGGCAGAAAATGAACTGAAACCAAAGGCGAAAAAGGCCTATGACGGTGAAGGTGAATATCTGACCGGTGAGTGGTGTACTTTCTGCCGAGCGGCTGTTAAATGCCGTGCAAGGGCTGAAGAAAAGCTGAAATTAGCACAGATGGAGTTTAAACTGCCACCCCTACTTCTGGACTCCGAAATTGAAGAAGTTCTTTCTAAACTGTCTGACCTTACAAAGTGGGCAAATGAAATCATTGCTTATGCCACGGATGCTGCTGTTAATCACGGGAAAGAGTGGCACGGTTTTAAGGTAGTCGAGGGCAGGTCTATCCGTAAATATAAAGACGAAGAGGCTGTGGCTGAAGTAGCCAAGGCAAATGGCTATAAGGATATCTATCGTCAGAGTCTCATTACCCTTACGGAAATGCAGAAGCTGATGGGTAAAAAGAAATTTGAGCAAATTCTCGGTGGTCTTATACATAAACCACCGGGCAAGCCAACGCTGGTTCCAAATTCGGATAAGCGACCAGCTATGAATATATCAAATGTAAAAAACGAATTTAATGAAATTACGGAGGGATAGGAATATGAATAATCAAAATAAAACTAAGGTTGTTACAAGCGTTAACACACGACTCAGCTACTTTCATGGCTGGGAGCCCGTATCCATCAATGGCGGGGCGGAAAAATACAGCGTATCCGTATTGATTCCAAAAACAGATAAGGAAACCATCAATGCTATCAATGCAGCCGTAGATGCAGCCATTGAAGAGGGCATTGCAAAGTTTGGTGGTAAAAAGCCGAATAAGGCGGCTATCAAACTGCCACTTCGTGATGGTGATGTAGAACGTGATGATGAGGCTTATAAAGGGCATTATTTTGTAAATGCCAACAGCAAGACTCCACCCCAAATAGTAGATAAAGCAGTCAGACCTATCTTGGAACGCAACGAGGTGTACAGTGGTTGTTATGCAAGAGTATCCCTAAATTTCTACGCTTTTAACTCTAATGGCAATAAGGGTGTAGCTTGTGGTCTTGGCAACATCCAAAAGATAAGAGATGGGGAGCCTTTAGGTGGAAGAACCAATGCAGCTGATGATTTCACAACGATTGAAGATGATGATTTTCTAGCATAAGGAATAAATACAGATGAGGTGGTGGAGGTTGTTCTTCTGCCACCTCGTTTGCATTGGAAAGGGTGGTAATACATGAACTCTATTTCTATTGACATTGAAACATTTAGTGGCGCCAATCTTCAAAAATCTGGAGTTTACCGTTATGCCGAGAGTGATGACTTTGAAATTCTACTATTTGGCTACTCGGTGGATGGCGGTGAAGTACAGGTGGTTGACCTTGCTTGCGGGGAGGAAATCCCCGATGAAATTATAAACGCACTTTTGGATGATTCCGTTACCAAATGGGCTTTTAATGCAATGTTTGAGCGTGTGTGTCTATCAAAATGGCTTAACCTTACAGAATATCTTGACCCCGCATCCTGGAAATGCTCCATGATATGGTCGGCATATATGGGGTTACCACTTTCTTTGGAGGGAGTTGGGGCGGTTCTAGGTTTGGAGAAACAAAAGCTAACAGAGGGTAAAGACCTCATCAAATATTTCTGTACACCTTGCTCCCCTACTAAATCAAATGGTGGTCGAGTTCGTAATCTGCCAGAACATGACATGGATAAATGGGAGCGGTTTAAAGCCTATAATCTTCGGGATGTGGAAGCTGAGATGTCAATACAACAGAGATTTTCTAAGTTTCTGGTGCCGGAAAATATCTGGGAGGAATATCATCTCGACCAGGAAATCAATGATCGCGGCATTGCCATTGACATGACTTTCGTAAAACAGGCTGTTGTGATGGATGAACATTCCCGTGAAAAGTTAATGGCTTTAATGCAAGATATAACCAATTTAGAGAATCCAAACTCTGTACAACAAATGAAAGACTGGCTTGCCGATAATGGGCTAGAAACAGATACCCTTGGTAAAAAAGCAGTTGCTGAGATGCTAAAGACGGCTCCTGAACCACTAGGAACTGTTTTAGAACTCCGTCAGCAACTTGCAAAATCCTCGGTGAAAAAATACACGGCAATGGAGAATGCGGTATGTAATGATGGTCGGGCAAGAGGAATGTTTCAGTTTTATGGTGCCAACAGAACTGGTAGGTTTTCGGGCAGGCTTATTCAACTGCAAAATCTCCCTCAAAACCATATGCCCGATTTGGAACAGGCTCGTGCTTTAGTTCGTAGCGGAAACTTTGATGCTCTTACCTTACTTTATGATTCAATCCCAGAGGTACTGTCGGAACTTATCCGTACCGCTTTTATACCACGAGAAGGTATGAAGTTCATTGTGGCAGATTTTTCAGCGATTGAGGCTCGTGTCATTGCCTGGCTAGCAGGCGAAAAATGGAGAATAGACGTTTTCCAAAACGGCGGAGACATCTACTGTGCCAGTGCTTCTCAAATGTTTAATGTACCTGTTGAAAAGCATGGTGTGAATGGCCATCTTCGTCAGAAAGGAAAAATTGCTGAACTAGCCCTAGGTTACGGAGGATCTGTTGGAGCGTTGAAATCAATGGGTGCTTTGGAGATGGGAATTGAAGAAGAGGAACTTCAACCTCTTGTAATGGCTTGGAGACAATCCAATCCCAATATTACAAAATTATGGTGGGATGTTGACCGCGCTGTAAAAACCTGTGTTAAGCAGAAAACTCCTACAGAAACACACGGTATTAAATTTATATATCAAAGCGGAATGCTCTTTATTGTCCTTCCTTCCGGCAGGCGGCTTTCCTATGTGAAACCTCGTATGGGAGAGAATATGTTTGGCGGTGAGTCGGTTACTTATGAAGGGGTCGGTGGGACGAAAAAATGGGATAGAATCGAAAGCTATGGACCCAAATTTGTAGAGAATATTGTTCAGGCAATCAGTCGTGACATCTTGTGTCATGCCATGCAGACATTAAAGAATTGTTCCATTGTGGCTCATGTACACGATGAAATTATCATCGAGGCAGATATGGGGACGTCACTTTCCGCTATCTGTGAACAGATGGCTAAGATACCAACATGGGCAAATGGCCTGTTGCTTAGTGCTGATGGTTATGAGTGTCAGTTTTATCAAAAAGATTAAATTAATTGGTAATCGGATAATCGTGTGGGAGGAGGTTAAAAGACCTTCAATTTTTAAATAATGAAAACAGGATAGCACTTATTTTATGACCGGTACGTGCTATCTTGTTTGTTTAATAAACGCTCCATTTTTGTGGAATAAAGGGTTAAAATTCGAATCTTGAAGAAATATAGTGAAAGAACCGATTTTGACTCCTCTCTCTATAAAGTTAATAATAAATCAAGGGGTAAGACTAAATCTATTAAAAACAAATGGGACAATAATTGATACATCGACCGATTAGCTTAATTGATTTTATTGCAGAGTGTCTCTAAATGATAACGAATAACTTCCTTCACCTTTTCTGGAGAGTATACATCAGGTCTTAATAAAGCATGAATCGACAATCCCTCTATTAATGCCGTTAACCTACTCTTTTCTAATTCTGCATTCATTGAATCTGATAATACGCCTTTTAGAGCTAAGATTTCAATCATTGAATTTGCTAATTCATATGTACCGTCCGTCATTTCATCTTTTTTGTCCCTTATTGTATCACTTGTAAGTGAACGTAATGCAAGAATCCACCAAACACTCGTTTCAATTTTCTTTTCTTCATCTATTGGTACTAGCTCTAATAAAACTTCTTCTACTGCCTGCACTGGGTTTTCTGACCATTCTTTATTTTGAGAACGCTTTTTCCCTTCTTCTAAGTAGTAATTCATAATAAATAATAACATTTCATCTTGAGTTGAAAAATAATGTCTTAACGCACCAGAAGATATCCCTGCCTCAGCTGCAACTCTTCGTATAGACGCTTTCTCAACCCCTTCTTTCCTAATAATATTCCATGCAGCCTCAGCAATTTGTTTGCGCTTTTCATCATGATCAACAATTTTTGGCATTATAAAAATCACTTCCTTTATTTAGCACAGTGTGTTATTATCTTTTTATAGCACGATGTGTTAAATAGATAATACCACAACATTTAAAGGAGGACTAGTTTGTTTGATCGAAACTATTGAAGCATTGATGCCTTCTTCATCATTAGACATTTCTTCAGCATTAATGATTATTTCTTTGTGTGCTTTAATTGATATTTTAAGTCCCGGTGTACTGACTGTAACAGCCTATTTATTACTGACACAACCGAATCAGTTACCTTCTCGTTTATTTGTGTTTTTATTCATCACGCAGTTAGGCTATTTCATCACGGGTTTATTACTCTACTTTGGTGGAAATTCATTATTGAAGAGAATAGAACAATTGTCTCAGTTTGACTTTATCAATTGGTTTTATATCCTACTTGGAGCAGTTCTTGTTCTAATAAGCTTCAGTAAACCAAAAGAGACTACAAAAAAACGTTTAATTTCATTTATCCCCAAAAATACAACAATTAAAGGGATGATTATATTAGGAATCATTGTTTTCCTAATTGAATTTGTAACGGCATTGCCTTACTTTTATTCAATCTTTTTAATGAATCATCAAACAATTGATGCTACACCTGCTATCTTAATAATAATTGGATACAATCTAGTAATGGTGCTTCCTTCTCTGTTACTGTTAGGGGTTAATATTATATTTAAAGAAAAATTGCAACAATTTCTTGTTAAAATCAGGTCAAAATTAAATGAAGCTCCAATCTCTTCACTCTTGGTAGCGACAGGAGTCATAGGTGCAGTTTTTTTTAATATCGGTCTTAGGGGCATATTAAATTAGAAAAAATATTAAAGAGGTGTTCATCATGAAAGAAATTATCAGTGGACTCAGTCTACTTTTTATTATTCAGGGAGTAGGCGGATTAATCAATCATTTGACTAATGGAGGAAAAAGTTGGTTTTTAGTAAATTATATTGATGCGTTTC
This sequence comes from Lysinibacillus macroides, assembly GCF_001281525.1. Taxonomy (GTDB): domain Bacteria; phylum Bacillota; class Bacilli; order Bacillales_A; family Planococcaceae; genus Lysinibacillus; species Lysinibacillus macroides. The sequence goes on from NZ_LGCI01000008.1 coordinate 184,175, forward strand.
AAGGGTTGGAAATCGTTTTGGACATTGTATTTATTGTAGTTGGTGGGATCATAGCTTTAGCCACTCGTAAAATAACATCTAGTAAAAACGATAAGTGAATGATGTAAATAAAAAATACAGAGTGAGAATTTCTCGCTCTGTATTTTTTATTTTAATTGATTCTCCTCGAGGCTCTACCAACCTTACTCATCCAGGTCATAGATCAAAGATGATGCCCAAAATGACTGTTTTTCTCTTTTCTTAAAGTAGAAAATTACTGAATCAACCATTTAAATCTATTTTACATATACAAATTTCGAACAACAATCCGGATGTCTAATTTATTTTTTCAAAATCCTCAACAATCATTACCTCCTGTGGCTATTAGGTAGAGGGGTTTCCTCTCTGACTATATTGCAGGAGGTAATTCGTATGGACGAATTAGTAAAAATCAACTATGAAAATCAACGACCCACCGTACTCGGTCGTGATTTACATGAAGCCTTGGAAGTAAAGACCGCTTATAAAGACTGGTTTCCAAGAATGTGTGAGTACGGATTTGAGGAAGGGTCAGACTTTAGCTCATTTTTGAGCGAAAGTACTGGAGGCAGACCAAGCATAGACCATCAGTTAACAATTGACATGGCAAAAGAGCTATGCATGATACAGCGTACTCCAAAAGGGAAAGAGTGCCGCGGGTACTTTCTTGAAATAGAAAGAAGATGGAATTCCCCAGAAGCAATCATGGCAAGGGCACTTCAGATTGCCAATCAACAGCTAACACAAGTAAGGAAACAAAATAAAGTGCTTGAAGGTACAGTTGCTGTTCAGAATCAGCAAATTGCAGAAATGAAACCGAAAGTCTCTTATTACGATGTGGTTTTAAATTGCAAAGACCTCATTTCCACATCAGCAATTGCCAAAGATTACGGCAAGTCAGCTATTTGGATGAACCGCTATCTTAATAAAAAGGGCATCCAGTTTAAACAAGGCGGCATTTGGCTTTTATATCAGAAGCATGCGGAAAAAGGCTACACCAGCACTAAGACACATAGCTACCTAGGCAGTAACGGGCAGCAGCATACAAAGGTCCATACATATTGGACTCAAAAAGGCAGACTCTTCATTTACGAACTGATGAAGGCGGACGGTATTTTGCCTCAGATAGAAATGGAGGGTGTGTAATGGGAATCAACAAATTTAACCATGAAGGATACCATGACCCAACTCCCCATGAAGCACTGACTAACATAATAAGAAAGGAAAAGGCAGAGAAAAAATCTGCCTTTAAGCCGCTTGTATATATCTGTTCTCCCTATTCCGGTGATGTAGAAGGAAACATTAAAAAGGCTCGCAGTTTTTGCAGGTTTGCCTTAGACCAAAACTGTATCCCAATTGCTCCCCACCTTATGTTTCCGCAGTTTATGGATGATGAAAACCCAGAGGAACGAGAACGTGCCATATTTATGGACATTGTGCTTATGGGTAAATGCTCCGAGGTGTGGGTGCTGGGCAATACCATCTCAAGCGGTATGGCGAGGAAAATTGAAGTAGCCAAGAAACGCAGACAAACGGTCAGGTATTTTAATCCGGAGCATGAGGAGGTTGAAAGCTTATGAAAATTGCAGTGGGCAATAGCCGGATGGATAGGAAATGGAAAAACAAAGATATCTCCTGGGAGGATTTTTGCTCCCGTGTAAAGACAACCCAACGTACTACAGAAACGGTAGAAGAATATCGGAAACTTAAAAAAGGCCAGCAAGATGATATCAAGGATGTGGGCGGCTTTGTCGGAGGACATTTAAAAGAAGGAAGGCGAAAGAAGGGCAATGTTCTGTGTCGTTCTTTGCTTACCCTCGATATGGATTACGGTAGACCAGATATTTGGGAACAAATCTCAATACTTTTCGATTTCAAATGTTGTGTTTACTCCACCCATAAGCACACACCGGAAAATCCGAGACTCAGACTTATCGTTCCTCTTGCTCGTGAGATCAGTGAAGAAGAATATGCAGCCGTTGGACGTATGGTGGCAAAAGAAATCGGTATTGACCTTTTCGATGATACGACATATGAAGCACATCGCCTTATGTATTGGCCATCCACTTCCTCTAATGGTGAATTTGTCTATGAAGAGCAGGATGGAGCATTACTTGACCCGAATATTTATCTTTCAAAATATGAAAACTGGCACGATACATCAACTTGGCCCGTATCAAGTAGGCAGTCTGAGGTTATTAATCGTAGTCTTAAAGAACAAGCCGATCCGCTTTTAAAAGAAGGTGTGGTAGGAACTTTCTGTCGTGCTTACTCCGTTCATGAAGCAATTGAGAAATTCTTAGGTTCCGTTTATGCACCATCTGCTATGGAAGGGCGCTATGACTATATTCCAGCTGACAGTAGTGCGGGTGTGATTATCTATGATGATAAATTTGCATACAGCCACCATGCCACCGACCCAGCAAGCGGCCTGCTCCTTAATGCTTTTGACCTTGTTCGTATTCATAAATTCGGCTCTTTAGATGATAGAGCTTCCACGACTACGGCTCCTGGTAGGATGCCGTCTTTTGTGGCAATGTGCGAGTTTTCTATAAAAGATGAAGCGGTAAAAGCTGAGTTCGCAAAGGAAAGGCAGGCTCAGGCTGAAGAGGAGTTTAGTGCTGAGGATTGGCAGACAGGTTTGGAACTAGATAAGCAAGGTCGGATAAAAGACACACTGGATAACATCGTTCTGATTATTCGGCATGATGAAGATTTACAGCATATCGCTTTCAACTGCCATCGTGATGGTATTGATGCCAAAGGTGGTCTGCCTTGGGACCAGATTAAGGCGGGTTGGAATGATTCGGATAACGCACTTCTTAAGGTGTACTTAAGCAGCAAATACGGGGTCTATTCTCCTACCAAGACCAAGGATGCTGTGGTAGCGGTAGCATCAGAACGAGCCTACCATCCTGTTAAGGAGTACCTAGACTCCCTGCCAAAATGGGATGGTATTAGCCGAGTAGAAAATCTACTCATTGATTATTTCGGTGCAACAGATAATTCCTACACAAAGGCAATTATTCGCAAAACGATGGTTGCGGCGGTAGCCCGTATTTATAGACCAGGCACAAAGTTTGATAGTGTTCTTATCTTAAATGGTCCTCAAGGCATCGGTAAGTCAACCTTCTTTGCTAAGCTTGCCGGAGATTGGTTTTCAGACAGTTTGACCATTACGGACATGAAAGATAAATCAGGTGCTGAAAAACTTCAAGGATATTGGTTGTTGGAACTCGGTGAGCTTGCTGGAATGCGTAAGACGGATGTGGAGATTGTGAAGTCCTTTATTTCAAGGGCGGATGATAAATACCGTGCCAGTTATGGGGTCAACGTCGAAAGCCATCCCCGTCAGTGTGTAATTGTAGGTTCAACGAATGCAGAAAGTGGATTTCTTCGAGATATCACGGGCAACCGCAGATTTTGGCCAGTCCGCATTAACGGTAACGGTAAAAAGAAAGCTTGGCAGATGACCAAAGAGGAAGTACAGCAGATTTGGGCAGAAGCACTAGTGCTTTATGAGAAGGGCGAAAAACTCTACCTTGAAGGTGATGATGTATCCATGGCGACGAGTGAACAGGCGGATGCGATGGAAACAGATGAACGAGAAGGACTGGTTCGTACCTATCTAGATACGCTCTTGCCGGATGATTGGGACACGATGTCTTTGTACGAGCGTAGAAATTTCCTTGGCGGTAGCGAATTTGGCGGCGGCACCCGTGTTGGAACAGTAAAAAGGACCCTTGTTTGTAATATGGAAATTTGGTGTGAGTGTTTCGGTAAAGAGGCATCATTGCTAAAGCCTTCAGATTCCTATGCCATCGGTGCCATTATGAGAAAGATCAGTGAGTGGAACAAGTACACTGGGAACAAGAATGGTGTTGTAACGTTTCCTGTCTACGGAAAGCAACGAGCTTATTCCCGAGTCGAGGAACAACGCTAAGTTGTATCTTACCTTGTTCCCATACTTGTTATTTCCCTAAAGTTAGTAATGAAAAGGAAAATCAACGGTTCGGAACAAGTGGAACAAGAAGTAACCTATTTATTTATAAATAATAAAAAGAAGTAATAGTAGCCTGTGCATACACGCATACACGCGCGTATAGGAAAATTGGGTCAAAGTTGTTTTCTTGTTCCGAGCCTTTTTACATGGGAGGTATTTATGCTTGAAAAATATATCGAAAAGAAACTGGTGACTGAGGTAAAAAAGATGGGAGGCATTGCTGCGAAGTTTGTTAGCCCAGGTTTAGATGGGATGCCAGATCGCCTGGTGCTTTTACCACATGGGAAGATGGCATTTGTGGAATTAAAGGCTCCCGGGAAGAAACCTCGACTGTTACAGATTAGAAGAATAAAGCAATTACAGAAGTTAGGCTTTGCCTGCTATGTCATTGATGATGTTAAGCAGATTGGAGGGATACTCGGTGAAATACAATCCTCATAAATATCAGACCTATGCAACGAACTTCATTCTAGAGCATCCCATTGCTGCGGTGTTTTTAGAAATGGGTCTTGGCAAAAGCGTCATTACTCTAACTGCTATATTCGACCTGTGTCTTGATCGTTTTGAAATTGGAAAGGTTCTGGTCATTGCCCCACTTCGAGTAGCTAGGGATACTTGGCCAGCTGAGATAAATAAGTGGGAGCATTTAAAAGGGCTAGAGTTTTCGGTAGCCATCGGCACAGAACAGGAGCGATTGGCGGCTCTTAGGAAACCTGCAAGTGTCTATCTTATAAACAGAGAAAATGTTGATTGGTTGGTAAACAAAAGTGGTATCCCTTTTAATTTCGATATGATGGTCATTGATGAACTATCATCCTTTAAGTCCTATGGTGCAAAAAGATTTAAAAGTTTACTAAAAGTAAGGCCGAGGGCAAAACGAATTGTGGGTCTTACGGGTACACCTTCCAGTAATGGGTTAATGGATTTGTGGGCAGAGTTTCGTATCCTTGACATGGGTAAAAGACTCGGCAGGTACATCACTCACTACCGCAATTCCTTCTTTACACCGGATAAACGTAATCAGCAGATTGTATTTTCATATAAACCATTGCCAGGTGCTGAAGATGCCATATATCGGCTCATTTCGGATATCACCATTTCCATGAAATCAGTGGATTTTCTGAAAATGCCAGAATGCATGATCAATGAAGTGCCTGTGTATCTAAATGACAAAGAACAATCAGTATATGATCACTTTCGTGAAGAGATGGTTCTTGAATTTGCTGATAAGGAGATTGATGCCATGAACGCAGCCGTCCTTTCAGGGAAACTCCTGCAAATGGCAAATGGTGCAATCTACGATGATGATAAAAATCCTCATATTATTCACGACCGCAAGCTAGATGCTATTGAGGATCTAATTGAAGGTGCAAACGGCAAACCTGTGCTTATTGCCTATTGGTATAATCACGATTTAAAGCGTATTAAAGCAAAATACAATGTCAAAGAAATTAAAACTTCCAAAGACATCATGGATTGGAATAATGGTGATATTTCTGTGGCAGTTATCCATCCAGCATCGGCTGGACACGGTTTGAATTTACAAAGTGGAGGTTCAACGCTTATCTGGTTTGGACTTACTTGGAGTCTGGAACTCTATCAGCAAACCAATGCGAGACTTTGGAGACAAGGACAAAATGAGACCGTGGTAATCCACCACATTATTACTAAAGGCACGATTGATGAAGATGTGATGAGAGCCTTGAAACAAAAGGAAAAGACACAATCCGATCTTATCAATGCAGTCAAAGCAAATCTTGGGAAAGCGAGGGAAGTTGTATGATGGACGCTTTTGAAAAACTGGCAAATGCCATTATTCTACAGGCAGTCAAGGATTATCGTTTTGCACTGAAAAGATTAGCAAAACACCCTCGCAATGATTCTGCTTTATATACAAAACGTGAGGTTGAGCGCTTCTTTCATTCTGGATTGTTCAATGTTCTCACCTCCCTAAACCCTGACATGTTAATTCAACAGCTACAAGAGGAGGTGGTGCGATGATGACAGCTAAGGAATTCTTAAAGCAGGCTTATCGCCTGAATGAATTGATTAATTCCGACCTTGAAGAGTTGCAAAACTTAAGAAATCTATCAAGAAGTATTTCATCCCCCATTCTTGAGGAAAAAGTCAGTCGAACCAAGAGTACTGACCCACCCTTTGAAAAATATGTGATTAGAATAATAGATTTGGAGCAACAAATACAGCAAGAAGTTGAACGATTAGTAAAGCTGAAATCAGATATCCGTGAAGCGATTAACCAGATGGAAAACGTGGATGAGAAGCTACTTCTTCGCTACCGATACATTAACTTTCTTAACTGGGAAGAAATCTGTGTCAACCTTAATGTTTCTATGAGAACCGTACACAGACTCCACTCATCCGCTTTGCAACATTTAAAGGTTCCAAAATAAAAAGGAGTAACCGGAAAATAGTGCAGGAAGAGGGTTAAAAGGCCCTCTTCACCATTACCTTAGTCATTGTATGAAAATTACAGTGATTTAAATAATTAGTTTCTCCTTTTTAATGATTATTAAATTAAAATGAGCTGTCAAAACAACAACTCATTGCTTACCCACTTTGAATACCGACCTAATGCATGATCTCAGTATAAACTTTTACAGTTTTCTGGTAGTTTGAAAGGATTTTCTTTATTGATACGCTCATAAAACATAATTCCATTTAGGTGATCTATTTCATGTTGAATAACAATAGAGGAATAGCCATTGAGTTTTAATATTATTTCTTCTCCTTCTAAATTAAACCCTTTCACTTTAATTCTCTCATATCTTGGTACGAACCCATTTATATCTCGATCAACAGATAGGCACCCTTCACTTGGTGGTAAGTAAATCATAGAAACGGAATGGCTAATAATTTTTGGATTAATAAGGGTATATTCATGTTCTTTCCCCATCTCGTCAGTGAAATACGCTACAAACATTCGCTTATTCAAGCCAATCTGATTCGCGGATAATCCAACTCCTCCACGTAATTTATATTTTTTGGATAGAATGGGGTCTTGACTATTTTTTAAGAAATTCATCATACTAGTTAATGTTTCCTTATCTTCCTCAGGGGGAGGTACCATCACTTCCAGTGTTGGTCGATGTAAGATATCATTACCTTCCCTTACAATATCTTTCATTGTTATTATATAATTTGAATGAAATTTATTCATAAATAAACAATTCATCTACCTTTATACTTTGGTACTGTCAATATTTTTGTGTAAATGACGATTCACCCGTTCAAGGGAACTCATCACCTGTGTATTCAATTGTACTTGTTCGAAGTGTTGATTTGAGTGTGTAGGAAAGGGCTAGCCCTTTCCTACACACTCAAATTTCGCGCTGGCGCGTCCCGGTCTAGTTTGCCGGTTCGTGCAGCTGCTCAAACATTTCTTCTAGCTTTGCACGGGCCTGATTGAAGCCGATGTGGCAGCGTGTGGCGAAACGTTGATTATAGTCTTCGAACTGCGTCACTAAAAAGCGCTCCAACGATTCTTCGTTCGGGAACTGTTCCTTGCGCTTTGTATATTTTTTGATTTGCTTATTGAACGACTCGATTAAATTCGTCGAGTAGATGCTTCGCCAAATCGCCTTGGGAAAGCCGTAAAACGTCAGTAAATACGGGTTTTCGAGTAAGCCTTGTGCGACTTTTTTATACGATTTGCCCCATTTTTCGCAGAACGTCTCGAGCGCTTTTTTCGCTGCTTCAGCGTTCTTTGCCTGGTGAATCGTTTTAAAATCCTCGCACACTTCCTTGCGATCTTCTACTCGGACTTTATGCATGATATTGCGTGCCACATGGACAAGGCACACCTGATATTTTGCCTTTGGAAACACATTAAACACAGCGTCTGCCATGCCTTTTAAGCCGTCTGATACGAATAAAAGTACGTCTTCTACACCACGGTCTTTGAGCTCTTGTAGTAGCTCCTGCCAGTTGTAGGCCGATTCTGTTGGGGCAATCGTATAGCCAAGCACTTCTTTAGAGCCGTCTTCACGAATACCAACTGCAATATAGACGGCCTCTTTTGACACCGTATCACGACGCACGGCAATATACGTCGCGTCTAAATACACGCATACGTAACGATTGTGCAAAGGACGGTTATTAAAGGCTTCTACCGTTTCTGAAACAGCCTTTGTCATATTCGAAATCGTTTGCGGCGTATAGTGATGCCCATACATTTTCTCAATTAATTGCGCAATTTCCGCCATCGTAATGCCTTTTTTGAACAAGTGAATGACCGTTTCTTCCAGCGTATCGTTCGAGCGCTTATATGGTACCACTGTCTGTTGTTTAAACTCACCGTTGCGATCCCGCGGGATTTGAAGCGTTAAATCGCCGTACTCCGTGTGAAGTGTACGCGAATAAGACCCATTGCGAGAATTGCCTGAGTTGAACCCGATACGATCGTATTTTTCGTAATCCAAAAATTCCGTCAGCTCTGTCGCCAGTAGCGAGTTGATCGCCATTTCCAAGTGCGAACGAAAAACCTCGGTAATATCTTGTTTTTTGACTAGTGCATCGACAATTTCTGTTGTAAACTGATTCATAGGGAAGACCTCTTTTCTAGGATTGGTTGTGGTGACTTAATTCTACCAAGAAAGGGTCTTCCTTTTTCTATGGAATTTTCTATTTACACAAAATATTTTATACTCTCTTTTTTTTTAACGTTTTTGATAATTTGAAAGCCAGTTCCAGTGTGGGATCATATTTATCATTCTCTATACAATTTATTGTTTGTCTAACAACTCCACACTTCTTAGCAAGTTGCTCTTGTGTTATCCCCAATTTGTTCCGTATTGCTTTAATTTTATTTTTCAACAGTATCACCTATGTCAAAGATATTGGACATTGTTATTATAACAATTACAATAAACATGTCAATAACTTTGGATATTTTTGAAAATATCTATTGGTGGTTTTTGTACGCAGTAATCTGAATGCTCGCAAAAGGTTGGCACACTTTGGCACAGTTTGGCATACGATGACACTGTTTGTCTGTAGTGAAAGTTATATAATGGTAGTATGGAATATTAATAAACAGAAGCCTTCACGGGAGAACCACTCCTGCGAGGGCTTTTTCTATGGGCAAAAGGAGGTGCAGTATGCCAAAGAAACCTAAGCGACCGTGCTCTTACCCTGGTTGCCCAGAACTAACCGACAAGCGCTTTTGTGAAGAGCATAGTAAGAAGGAAGCTGCACGGTATGAAAAGTATGATCGTGACCCATCAACCCGTAAGCGTTATGGTCGTGCTTGGAAAAGGATACGTGACCGTTACATTGCAGCTCATCCTCTTTGTGAGGAATGTAAACGACAAGGAAAGCTGACCCCAGCAACCGAAGTGCATCATATTCTCCCTCTTGCAAGAGGAGGGACTCACGATAGAAGTAATCTGATGGCTCTTTGTACTCCTTGCCACTCTGCAATCACGGCAAGAGATGGAGACCGTTGGGGAACCCGATAGGGGGAGTCAAATCTCCACAGCTTTTCATTTGTGTAACGGGCGTGGGGTAACGCGTGAAAATTCGCGGTTTCAAACGGGGTAATAGGCCCATCGACGAAAAGAGGTGAGTGAATGGCCAAAGATGGAACAAATCGTGGCGGCGCCCGTATAGGCTCCGGTCAAAAGAAGAAACCACTTGCTGACAAAATTGCAGAGGGAAACCCTGGTAAAAGAAAGCTTGAAGTCGTTGAGTTCCAAAATACTGCTGACCTGAAGGGGCAGGAAATGCCAAAGCCAATGGCCATGCTCTCCGCAGTGCAAAAGGATGGAAAAACCCTAGTAGCGAGTGAAATCTATGAAATTACATGGAAATGGCTTGAGGAACGTGGCTGTGCCCATTTGGTACTTCCACAGCTTCTAGAGCGATATGCCATGAGTGCGGCCAGATGGATACAGTGTGAGGAAGCAGTAACCGAGTTTGGCTTTCTAGCCAAGCACCCAACCACCGGCAATGCTATTCAAAGTCCTTATGTAGCGATGAGTCAGAACTTTATGAGTCAGACAAACAGGCTATGGATGGAGATATATCAAATCGTTAGAGAGAACTGTGCTACAGAGTATTCTGGTTTAAACCCACAGGACGATGTGATGGAGCGACTGCTATCTGCCCGCAGAGGAAAATAAAAATGAGGAGATATGATGTAATGAGTAAAAGATATTTAACAGCAGAAAGTGTATGTGCTGGACATCCTGACAAACTATGCGACATCATAGCAGATAGCATTTTGGAAGCTTGCTTACGTAAAGATAGGGCATCAAGGGTGGCTTGCGAGGTTATGGCGACTAAAGGAAAAATTATCGTGGCGGGCGAGATCTCCTGCAGCGAGAAAGTGAATATTAGAGACATTGTAAATACTGTACTGAAAGATGTGGGATACAACCCTTTAAAATTTTTGATTTATGTATATGTACATAATCAAAGTGTAGATATTGCGGCTGGTGTGAATACCGCGCTAGAAGCACGAAATGGAATAAATGAACAGTACGGTTCCATAGGTGCCGGAGACCAGGGAACAATGTATGGCTATGCTACAAAGGAAACAAGGGAAATGCTTCCCCTACCCCTTGTACTTTCTCACAGAATCGTAAAGAGACTGGATGATTGTCGTAAAGGAAAGCTGATAAAAGGGATTCTTCCCGATGGTAAAGCACAAGTAACGGTAGAATATGAAGCTGACACTCCAGTGAGAATAAAGACGATTGTGATATCGGTACAGCACGATAAAAATAAAACACAGGAAGAACTTAAGGCAGATATCCTTAACAATGTCTTATGGCAGTGCTTTGAAGACTTCCCTTTTGATGATGAAACAGAAATTCTCATCAATCCATCAGGTCAGTTCGTACTTGGTGGTCCCGCTGCCGATACGGGTTTGACCGGAAGAAAAATCATGGTCGACACCTATGGAGGGCTTGCATCTCATGGAGGTGGTGCTTTTTGTGGTAAAGACCCAACCAAAGTTGACCGAAGCGGTGCTTACATGGCTCGGTATATTGCCAAGCATATTGTTTGGTGTGGTTATGCAAAGAAGTGTGAAGTGAGTATTTCCTATGCCATTGGTAAGGCAAACCCAGTAGCCTTTACTATAAATTCCCTGGGTACTGGCACTATTTCTGATGAAATATTAACTCTTGCTGCCCAGGAAACTTTCAACTTAAGACCTGCGGCCATCATTGAAAAACTGCGTCTTAGAAATGTGATTTACTCTGACACCGCGGCTTATGGTCACTTTAACAGTTGTCTGTTCCCGTGGGAGGATGTAAATAAATACAGTGAATTTAGAAAGGCGGTGGAAAAGTATGTTGATAGAGAAGATTAAAACGAAACAACTCATCCCCGCTGAATATAACCCAAGGAAAGATTTAAAACCGGGTGATTCGGAATATGAGAAACTTAAACGCTCCCTTGAGGAGTTTGGTTATGTAGAACCCGTTATATGGAATAAGACTACAGGCAGAGTTATCGGAGGTCATCAGCGTTTAAAAGTCCTGCTTAGTATGGGTATAGATGAGATAGAATGCGTAGTAGTTGAAATGGATGAGCAAAAGGAGAAGGCGCTGAACATTGCACTAAATAAAATTAGTGGTGATTGGGATAAAGACAAATTAGCACTTCTCATCACGGACCTAAATGCTTCAGACTTTGATGTGTCTTTGACAGGTTTTGACCCGGGAGAGTTGGACGATCTTTTCAAGGATTCCCTTAAGGATAATATAAAAGAAGATGATTTTGATGTAGACAGTGAGCTGAAAAAGCCCGCTGTTTCGCATTTAGGGGATGTTTGGCTACTTGGACAGCATCGATTAGTCTGTGGAGACAGTACAAAGAAAGACACCTTTGATGTCTTGATGGATGGGAAAGCTGCCAATCTGGTAGTTACGGACCCTCCATATAACGTCAACTATGAAGGCACTGCTGGAAAAATCAAAAATGACAATATGGCTAATGAAGCGTTCTATGATTTTCTGCTTGCGGCATTTCAAAACACCGAAGCAGCGATGGCAAAGGACGCTTCTATTTATGTATTCCATGCTGATACGGAAGGACTCAATTTCAGAAGAGCATTCTCCGATGCGGGATTTTATCTATCCGGTACTTGTATATGGAAAAAGCAGTCCCTTGTTCTTGGACGCTCCCCATACCAGTGGCAACATGAACCGGTTCTTTTCGGTTGGAAAAAGAAAGGCAAGCATCTTTGGTATTCAGACCGTAAGCAGACCACTATCTGGGAGTTTGAGAAACCAAAGAAGAACGGCGACCATCCAACCATGAAACCAGTGGCACTTGTGGCATATCCCATTATGAACTCAAGCCTTAGTAACTGCATTGTGCTTGATCCCTTCGGTGGTTCAGGAAGCACACTGATTGCCTGTGAGCAGACCGATAGAATTTGTTACACCATTGAACTTGATGAAAAGTACTGCGATGTCATTGTAAAAAGGTATATTGAGCAAGTGGGAAATTCTGATGGTGTATTTCTATTAAGAGATGGTTCGAAATTCAGATATTGTGACCTGCCAGAGGTGAATGAGGATGAGTAAATTAACACTTGGTTCCCTCTTTGATGGTAGTGGTGGCTTTCCTCTGGGTGGTTTGCTTTGTGGCATCGAACCTTTATGGGCATCTGAAATTGAGCCGTTTCCTATAAGGGTTACGACTAAACGTATCCCTCAGATGAAGCATTATGGAGATATAAACAAATTAAATGGTGCGGAGCTTCCGCCTGTAGATATCATAACCTTTGGTTCTCCATGCACGGATATGAGTGTGGCGGGTAAAAGAGCCGGTCTGGACGGAGAGCAATCCGTCCTTTTTTATGAAGCAATCCGAATTATTAAAGAAATGAGGTGTAAGACCAATGGACAATATCCAAGGTACGCAGTCTGGGAAAATGTCCCCGGCGCATTCTCGTCAAATAAAGGAGAGGACTTCAGGGCAGTCCTCGAAACGGTTATCGGTGTCAAAGAACCGAACACCTCGGTGCCTTTTCCTGAAAAAAGACGATGGCCTTACGCAGACATCTATATGGGAGACGGATGGAGTGTGGCTTACCGAACTATCGATGCGCAATATTTCGGAGTCCCCCAACGTCGTCGTAGAATCTACCTTGTCGCAGATTTTGCAGACAGATGTGCCGGAGAAATACTATTTGAGTCCGAAGGCATGCCAAGGAATTTTACGTCGGGCGGCAGCCCGTGGCAAAGAACTGCCGACAATGCTAAAAAATGCACTGGAAAAACAGGCGATAGCATAACTTGCCTAAATGACCAAGGCGGAAGAGTGATGTCTGTTTCGAAGGATATTACTGCAACACTTCGAGCAGAGGAACATGGACACCAGCCTTGCGTAATGCAGTCAAGCGGATTTTGTACTGAACACAGTGCCAAGAGCAGAAGTGTAGGATTTGAGGAAGAACGCTCCCCTACACTTAGAGCAGGCGTTGTCCCGGGTACAGTCATGTCCTTTGAACCTGGTGCGGCTTCTCGCATTGGGGGACATACTGACGAAAACTTAAGTGGATCACTTCGTGCAAACATGGGAGATAATCAAACAGCTGTTGTAATAGAAAACCATCCAACCGATAGCCGTGTGAAACTCTCGGAGGATAATAAAGTACAGACGCTAACCTCTCGGATGGGAACTGGTGGCGGGAATGTACCCCTTATTATGAACACTCCTAAAACGTTAAAAATCCGCTCTGGCTGTGAAGGCGGTGGTAAGGGTGCATTGATACAAGATGATAAGTCTGCAACTCTTGGATGCAATAATGATCAAACCGTTTTTGTGCCTACCGCATATGGCATATGTTCTGATAAAAGCAATTCCATGCAGTCAAGCAATCCACATAGCGGTATATATGAAGCGGATACTTCTCGAACTATTGATGCCAATGGAGGAAATCCGGGGTGTAATCAAGGTGGTATTGCAGTAGTTGCTCTGCAAGGCTCGATGATTGGTAGAGAGGATAAAAACGGTCCCCAAGGAAGCGGTATAGATGAAGATGTTTCTTTTACGCTTAATACCGCCGATCGTCATGCTGTTGCCTATGCCATGACTACCGGAGCCTATGCACAGGTTGAAGAAGATAAAGCACCAACGTTATTGTCGAGAGATTATAAGGATGCTCCTGTTGTGACTCAGCCTTCTTACGGTATTGATCGGGCGGCTTTTAATCAAGGAAAGAACGCTCTATATAAACCGACTATAGATGAAGAACAGCAACCTACGCTTACAGCTAAAGGTCCTGGAGCAGTGGCGCAACCAGCTTCGTTTTATCCTCAGATGAAAGCTGAAAGTCAATGCTACAGACAGGATGGTACATCAAATACGATTATCAATGGCACCAATCCAGGTTATCAAAATGGCTTGGTTGAACCGGACTATATTGTTCGAAGGCTTACACCAACGGAATGTGCAAGATTGCAAGGCTTCCCCGATGATTGGTGTGTTGACCTTGGTACGGAAAATCCTATAGAAGATGAAATTTCATTCTGGACGGAGGTTTGGGAAACTCACCGCAAAATTATAGGTAAAAGCAAAAAGCCAAAAACAAGAAATCAGATTATAAAATGGCTTAACAATCCTCATTCCGATTCAGCTGAATACAAAATGTGGGGTAATGGTGTAGCACTTCCATGCGTTTGTTTTGTGCTGACTGGCATTGTGTTATCTACACAAAATACCGCCGATTAATGGAACAGTATTTTCTACAGAAAGATGCTCTAAATGACTTGATATTAACAGCTTTTAGAGTGATATATGTACGTACCGAAAGTAGAAAGGCGGTATGAAAATGCAGATTAACTATAATGTTACAGGACCAAAAAGAAAAGCACTGGTTAACGCAATCAGCCAAGAACTAAATGCCCCTGTAAAATATCTCGGGGCACCTACATTTGCATATGAGGTGGCAGACTACAATGTTAACAAAAACGGGGTACTTAGCGGACCAGATAATAAGGAACTGGTCGATGATCTATTGGGACTTCACGACTTCAAAGCAATTTCAGAAGAATTTGACACACCATCTCCGAAAGTAGAAACCAATGAAACTGAACAATCTATCAATCTGATAATTCAAATGCCAAGGGCGGATTTTACCGACACAGCAATCGAGAACCTAAAAGGATTAGTAGAAAGTAAAGCTACTCTTATAAAGAAAGCACTTGATACGGACTCCATTCCCATCATTGAAGATGAGGAATATGTCGCCTTCCCTTGGTTTCAAGGTGAGTGCTCCTCAGAAGAGGTTAAGGCATACACCCATTTTGTCACGGCACTTTGCGAAATGGCGAAAAAACAGACCCGTGTCAACACCACCGAGAAATCAGTAGAAAATGAAAAGTATGCTTTCCGTTGCTTCCTGCTAAGGCTTGGTTTTATCGGCCCAGAATATAAGATGGAACGAAAGATTCTCCTCTCCAAGCTGTCAGGTAGCTCCGCTTTCAAAAGCGGAACGGCAAAGCAGGAGGTGAGTGAACAATGAATATCATTCACCCAGAAATGTTAAAGCAACTTAGAGGCTATTACACTCCAGGGACACGTGTCATGCTACTTAAAATGAACGACCCCTATACCAAACTTCAGCCTGGAGCGAAAGGTACGGTCACTAGTGTTGATGACATAGGAACGATTCACGTCAGTTGGGATTCTGGTGGTTCCCTTGGAGTGGCCTTTGGTGAGGATTTATGCAAGAGAATCGAAGAGTAAACATGAATCGGAGGAGGTAATAAATGAATGAGATAATCAAAGAACAAATCCTTTCCATCCGAGAAAGTGGAGTCACAAATATGTTTGATGCAAACCGAGTTCAGTATGAAGCAAATGAACGAGGGTTTTATGAATTGGTAGTCTATTTAATAGACCATAAAACGGAATATGCTCATTTCATACTGACGGGGGAAGTGGATGAAAAGAAGTAAATAAAATTTAACTAGGATAAGGAGAAGGGCTTCATCTATAGGATTGAGGCTCTTTTCTTTTGTCCTTTTTCATAAAAGGGGCGGTGTTTATGCGGAAACTGAAGAAATATAAGCCGACCGCCTTTATAGCTGATGGGTCATATTACGATAAGGATGCTGCTGATTACGCTGTAGCTTTTATCGAAGCACTCTCCCATACGAAAGGTTTATGGGCAGGTAAGCCTTTTGAACTTATCGATTGGCAGGAGCAAATAATCCGTGATTTATTCGGAATTTTAAAGCCAGATGGATATCGGCAGTTTAATACTGCTTATGTAGAGATACCTAAAAAGATGGGAAAAAGCGAGCTTGCCGCAGCAATTGCACTTCTCCTCACTTGCGGTGATGGTGAAGAACGGGCGGAGGTGTATGGTTGTGCCGCCGATCGCCAGCAGGCATCAATTGTATTTGAAGTAGCAGCCGATATGGTGCGGATGTGTCCGGCACTGAATAAACGAGTAAAGTTGCTGGCTTCAACTAAGCGATTGGTGTACCTGCCGACCAACAGCTTCTATCAGGTATTGTCGGCTGAAGCCTACTCCAAACACGGCTTCAATATACATGGTGTTGTTTTCGATGAACTTCATACTCAGCCAAACCGGAAACTATTTGATGTTATGACGAAGGGATCTGGGGATGCAAGGACCCAACCGCTGTATTTTCTTATCACCACAGCGGGAACGGATACTCAAAGTATCTGCTACGAAACACACCAAAAAGCGGTTGATATTATTGAGGGCAGAAAATACGATCCTACCTTTTACCCCGTAATCTATGGTGCTAAAGAAGAGGATGATTGGACAGATCCAAAAGTGTGGAAGAAAGCAAATCCAAGCTTAGGAATTACGGTGGGAATTGACAAGGTAAGGGCAGCTTGTGAAAGTGCAAAGCAAAACCCTGCTGAAGAGAACAGCTTCAGGCAGTTAAGATTGAATCAGTGGGTTAAACAGTCTGTCCGTTGGATGCCAATGGCAAAGTGGGATGCCTGTGCATTTCCAGTTATACCAGAAAGTCTTGAAGGGCGGGTATGTTATGGGGGTCTTGACCTATCTTCTACAACAGACATTACAGCCTTTGTGTTGGTGTTCCCACCAGAGGATGAAACAGATAAATACATTGTTCTTCCGTATTTTTGGATGCCAGAGGACAACATTGACCTCCGAGTCCGAAGAGACCATGTGCAATACGATCTTTGGGAGAAGCAAGGGTATATTCTAACCACAGAAGGCAATGTAGTGCATTACGGCTACATTGAGCGGTTTATTGAAGAACTGGGCGAAAAGTATAACATTCGAGAAATTGCGTTTGACCGTTGGGGAGCTGTTCAAATGGTTCAGAACCTTGAAGGATTAGGCTTCACTGTCGTTCCTTTCGGTCAAGGCTTTAAAGATATGTCACCACCAACCAAAGAACTGATGAAATTGACATTAGAAGAAAGAATAGCACACGGTGGGCATCCAGTGCTTCGTTGGATGATGGACAACATCTTTATAAAAACTGATCCGGCGGGCAACGTGAAGCCGGATAAAGAAAAAAGTACAGAAAAAATAGATGGCGCGGTGGCAACTATCATGGCACTTGATCGTGCTATTCGTTGTGGCTCAGGTAATAGTGGAGATTCGGTGTATGACGAGCGAGGTTTGATTGTCTTTTAAACCTTAATGGTTAGCACAATGTTTATATTCGGAGGTGATGCCTATGAATCTAATAAAAGGACTGTTTCGTTCAAGAGACAAACCGCAAAATCGTGTGGGTAGTGCGTTCTCCTTCCTGTTTGGCGGTACGTCATCTGGCAAAATGGTTAATGAACGTACTGCAATGCAGGTAACAGCAGTGTATGCCTGCGTAAGGATATTAGCTGAAGCGATTGCCGGACTGCCACTCCATGTATATAGATATCGTTCTGATGGAGGTAAAGAAAGGATTCCTTTCCACCCGTTGTATTACCTTCTTCATGATGAACCAAATCCAGAGATGACTTCATTCGTGTTTCGAGAAACACTGATGAGTCATCTTTTGCTTTGGGGCAATGCCTATGCACAGGTGGTCAGAAACGGTCGTGGGCAGGCAGTGGCTCTTTATCCCCTACTCCCTAACAAAATGGAAGTTAGCCGAGCAACAAATGGTGAGCTGGTCTACACCTATTACCGTGATACTGACGAAAGTGGTCTAAACCCAAAAGGTGGCTATGTCACACTCCGTAAAGATGAAGTTCTACACATACCCGGCTTAGGTTTTGATGGACTCATTGGTTATAGCCCAATCGCTATGGCAAAAAATGCAATCGGTATGTCACTTGCTACTGAAGAATACGGTGCGGCATTCTTTGCCAATGGTGCTAATCCCGGAGGTGTGCTGGAACACCCAGGAGTAATCAAAGATATACAGAGGGTCAAGGATAGTTGGAATAGTGCCTACCAAGGCACAGGCAATGCTCACAAAATTGCTGTGTTGGAAGAGGGCATGAAGTTCCAAGCCATTGGTATCCCGCCTGAACAGGCACAATTCCTAGAAACACGGAAATTCCAAATTAATGAGATTGCGAGGATTTTCCGAGTACCGCCCCATATGGTGGGAGATTTAGAGAAATCCAGTTTCTCCAATATTGAGCAGCAGTCTTTGGAGTTTGTAAAATACACCCTCGATCCTTGGGTCGTGCGATGGGAACAAAGTCTCCAGCAATCGCTTATTTTGCCTTCTGAGAAAACTTCACTGTTTATCAAGTTCAATTTGGACGGTCTGCTTCGTGGTGATTACCAAAGTCGTATGAATGGCTACGCTACAGGTCGTCAAAATGGCTGGATGTCAGCCAACGATATCCGTGAACTGGAGGACATGAACAGAATACCAGCTCAGGAAGGTGGCGATTTATATCTGGTTAACGGAAATATGACAAAACTGGCTGACGCAGGTGCGTTTGCCAAAACCGAAGGAGGTCAGTAAATGAGGAAGTTTTGGAACTGGGTGCGAGATTCTGATGAAGAACGTACCCTCTATTTAAATGGAGTGATATCCGAAGAAACGTGGTGGGGGGATGAGGTTACACCTAAGATTTTTAAAGATGAATTGCTGGCAGGCATCGGCGATATTACGGTGTGGATTAATTCCCCTGGCGGTGATGTGTTCGCAGCAGCCCAGATTTATAACATGCTGATGGAGTATACCGGAAAAGTCAATGTAAAGATTGATGGGCTTGCGGCAAGTGCGGCATCCGTTATTGCAATGGCAGGTGGAGATGTATATATGTCCCCAGTTTCCATGCTGATGATTCATAACCCGTCAACTATTGCTATCGGTGACAGTGAGGAAATGCTACGAGCAAAAGCACTATTAGATGAGGTTAAGGAAAGTATTATTAATGCCTATGAGTTAAAAACGGGTCTTTCCCGAACAAAACTCTCCCATCTGATGGATGCAGAATCATGGATGAATGCAAATAAAGCAATTGAACTTGGTTTTGCAGACAAGATCATGTTCATGGAAAGTGAAACACCAGATTTGACGGATAGTCTTATCTTTAGCAGGATGGCGGTTACTAACTCGCTTATCAGCAAATTGCCAAAACAACCAAAACAGAAAACAGGTACACCCATTGAGTCGCTAGATAAGCGGCTTTCTTTAATTTCGCACTAATTTAAAGGAGGAAATAACAATGAGTAAAATTCTTGAATTGCGTGAGAAACGCGCTAAAGCATGGGACGCAGCAAAGGCATTCCTTGATTCAAAACGTGGCGGTGATGGACTGTTATCCGCTGAGGACACGACCACCTATGAAAAAATGGAAGCCGATGTGGTGGCTCTTGGAAAGGAAATTGAACGTTTAGAACGCCAAGCATCTATCGACTTGGAACTGTCGAAAGCAACCAGTAACCCAATTACCAACGAACCTACTAGAACTGGAGAGGAAAAGACCGGTCGTGCAAGTGCTGAATACAAAAAAGCTTTCTGGAATGCGATGCGTGACAATGTTAGCTATGAAGTAAGAAACGCACTAAAGATTGGCACTGATTCTGAAGGCGGATTTCTTGTACCAGATGAGTTTGAACGTACTCTAGTAGAAGCTCTTGAGGAAGAAAATATTTTCCGTAGATTGGCTAATGTAATCACTACATCTTCTGGTGACCGTAAGATTCCTGTTGTTGCAAGCAAAGGTACAGCAAGCTGGATAGATGAAGAAGGAGCTATCCCAGAAAGTGATGACAGCTTCGGTCAAGTATCCATCGGGGCCTATAAACTAGCGACAATGATTAAAGTCTCTGAGGAGCTACTAAACGATTCTGTGTTTAATCTCGAAAGCTACATCACAAGAGAATTTGCCCGTCGCATTGGGAACAAGGAGGAGGAAGCCTTCTTTGTAGGTGATGGCACAGGTAAACCAACAGGGATTTTAAATGCCACAGGCGGCGGTCAAGTTGGTGTTACTGCGGCAAGTGCCACTGCCATTACTTTGGATGAGGTTTTAGATTTATTCTACAGCTTGAAAGCACCTTATCGTAATAAGGCAGTATTCGTAATGAATGATGCCACTATAAAAGCTATCCGTAAATTAAAAGACGGTAATGGTCAGTACCTATGGCAACCTTCCATCCAAGCGGGAACACCTGATACGATTCTTAACCGTCCGCTGTACACGTCATCCTATGTACCTACTATTGAAGCAGGTGCAAAGACTGTGGTATTCGGTGATTTTAGTTATTACTGGGTGGCAGACCGTCAAGGACGAGTATTCAAACGCTTAAATGAACTCTTTGCTGTCACAGGTCAAGTAGGATTTATTGCGACTCAACGAGTTGATGGAAAGCTTATCTTACCGGAGGCCGTTAAGGTACTCCAACAGAAAGCCTAACGGAGGTACTTTATGAGTTATAACACGAAGAATTATACCGAACAAGGCGGAGAAAAAACTGTCATCGGAGGTGTTTTAGAAATTAAAGAAGGGGCCTCGGTTATGGGGCTTCCTATTGTAGAAAACCAGGCAGACAGCATAGCCACCGATGTTGCTGGTTTAGTTACGGACTTCAATTCCCTGCTTGCCAAACTAAAGGCAGCGGGGCTTATGGAGACTGACTAAGGTGGAATGTAAAGGAGGTTGGTAGTATGGCAGTGGCAGATAATCTCTTGCCTAAAGTTAAAGCGAACTTAATTTTAACGCATGATCAGGATGATTCCCTCCTTATTGGATTTATCACTGCTGCAGTTTCATATGCACAGAGCTATCAGCATGTTCCTGAAAACTATTATGAAACCCATGCCATGCCTCCAACAACAGAACAGGCAGTGATTATGTTGTCGAGTCATTTCTATGAAAGCAGGGATGGCTCGACGGCAGGTTTCTCTGCAGATAGTGTACAGGCGGGGCAACAAGTATGGAACACAGTGAACTTACTTTTACGACTTGACCGAGAGTGGGGTGTTTAGTATGAGTTTTGGAAAGATGAACACCTTCATCGATATCATCTGTACGGTACCAATAAAGGATGAGGAAGGCTTCGCCACAAAAGGTGACAACATACTCGCTAGTGTACTTGCTTATAAGGAAGATAGGCATGGCAGTGAACGGTGGACGAATATGGCATCATTTTCATCTGCAACTTCCCTATTCAGGTTCAGGAAAATCTTCGGACTTAAGGTGACGAATGAAATGGTCATCGTCTGTGATGATGGAAGATATCAGATTTTAAGTGTTGAGGATGTAAGAAATCGAGGAATGTATGTCGAGGTTTTAGCTGAAAAGCTAGAACCAACTGTGAGGTGATGGATATGGCAAAAGCGAATATAAAGATGCCAGAAGAATTCCTTTTAAAGGTATCTCGATTAGCTGACCAGACCGATGTGATTCTTCCTAAGGTTTTGGAAGTTGGCGGTGAAGTGGTGCTGGATAAAGTTAAAGGAAATCTAAGTAAGGTGGTTGGCAAGGGCACGAAATATCCATCTAAAAGTACGGGCGAGCTGCTATCTTCATTAGGACTCTCGAGTGCAAAGCAGGATAGAAACGGTAACTTCAATGTAAAAGTTGGCTTTGCTGAGCCGCGATCTGACGGTGAGAGCAATGCTAAACTTGCCAGCATCATCGAATATGGCAAACATGGTCAGCCTGCAAAACCCTTCCTAAAGCCTGCGAGGAATACATCCAGGAAACCTTGCATCAACGCAATGGTCGCCAAGCTGGAGGAGGAGATCGAGAAAATATGAATATTTTAGAGGAATTGAATACCCTTGTTTCCACTATACCGCTTCCCGTGGAAACCGGGGTTTTTTCAGGTTTGGCACCAGATGAGTATGTCGTGATTCTCCCTCTTTCGGATATTTTTGAAGTTCATGCTGATAACCGTCCAGGCTTTGATGTGCAGGAAGCGAGGATATCACTGTTCTCTAAAAATAACTATCTAAGGCGGAAAAGACAGCTCACAACTTCTTTAATAAATGCAGAGTTTACTGTGACAGAACGAAGATATATCGGTCACGAGGATGATACTGGATATCATCATTACGCCATCGATGTGGCTAAAAACTATAGATTGGAGGAATAACACATGGCAACGATCGGTCTTGATAGACTGTACTATTCAAAAATAACCGAGGACGCTAACGGTGAGGAAACTTATGCCCAACCTTCTGTACTTGCAAAAGCCATCACTGCTGAACTCTCGGTAGAACTGGTGGAAGCAATTCTGTATGCTGACGATGGCGCAGCTGAGGTTGTGAAAGACTTTAATAGCGGTACTCTCACTCTCGGTGTAGACGACATTGGCCCGACAGTCGCAGCGGATTTAACTGGAGCTTCTACTGATGACAACGGGGTATTAATCTCAGCCAGTGAAAACGTGGGTACACCAGTTGCAGTAGGGTTTCGTGCGCAAAGGGCTAACGGAACATACCGCTATTTTTGGCTGTATCGCGTTAAGTTTGGACTACCAGCTACCAACTTACAGACAAAGGCTGATTCCATTACCTTTTCAACACCCACCATTGAAGGAACTGTTATGCGTAGGAATAAGCTGGATGGATTGGGCAAGCACCCATGGAAAGCGGAAGTTACAGAAGGTGATCCGGGTGTTTCATCGACCACCATAACAGGCTGGTTCACTGAGGTCTATGAACCTGTATATACACCTGAACCATAGGAGGAGAAATAATGGATAATGAAAGAAGTGCCTCAATCAACATAGGTGACAAAGAGTATGAACTGGTTTTAACTACACGTGCAACAAAGGCCATTGCCGGTCGTTACGGTGGTCTTGAAAACCTTGGAGAAAAACTGATGAAATCAGAAAACTTCGAGATGGCACTGGACGAGATTGTTTGGCTAATCACGCTGCTTGCAAACCAGTCCATTTTGATTCGCAATCTTAAGAATAAGAACGCACCAGAAGAATTGTTGACAGAGGAAGAAGTGGAGCTTCTTACCTCACCGCTTGACTTAGCGGCATATAAAACTGCAATTACCGAGGCGATGTTCAAAGGTACAAAGAGAAATGTAGAAAGTGAGGAGGAAACTCCAAAAAACGTGGAAGTCGGGTAACGGACGCTGAGGTCTTTACCCGGCTTCTTTATTATGGAACAGTTCAGATGGGCATGGAGACAGAGGAATTCTGGCTTCTGCCAATTGGGCTGTTTTTTGATTTATGGACTTGCCACAAGCAATGGCATGGTATTGAAAAACCAAAGAAAACTCGGACCATTGACGATATTATCCCACTAGGCATATAGGAGGAGGTGAAGGGATGGCGGACAATTTTGGATTAAAAATAGGTGTCGAGGGTGAGCGAGAATTTAAGAAGGCACTCTCGGAAATTAATCAATCATTTAAGGTACTAGGTAGTGAAATGGCCCTTGTAACCAGTCAATTTGATAAGAATGATAAATCCATTCAATCGATCACGGCACGAAATGCCGTTTTAAATAAAGAAATTGACGCACAGAAAGAAAAGATTTCAACCCTTAAGGCTGCCCTTGACAATGCCTCCTCCTCTTTCGGTGAAAATGACCGCCGCACCCAAAACTGGCAGATCCAATTAAATAGGGCTCAGGCAGAACTGAATCTAATGGAGCGTGAACTAGAAGAGTCCACAATTGAAGCGGATAATCTCGGTGAAGAGTTAGAGGATTCTGGTAAAAGTGCAGAGGATGCTGGTGGCAGGTTTGAAAAGCTTGGGGGTGTACTTAAGGGAATTAGTGTGGCGATGGGTGCGGTTGCCGTTGCCGCTGGAGCCGCGGCTATTAAGTTAGGTAAAGAGGTAGTTACTCAGTTCGGAGAATTAGAACAAAACCTAGGTGGATCGGAGGCGGTTTTTGGTGCATACGCTGCATCGATTCAGAAAACGGGTGAGGAAGCTTATAAAAATCTTGGGGTTTCCCAAAGTGAGTATCTTGCGACCGCCAACAAAATGGGTGCGTTGTTCCAAGGTTCTGGTATACAGCAACAGAGAAGTCTTGAGCTAACTGAAAAGGCTATGCAACGTGCGGCAGACATGGCATCTGTTATGGGTATAGATATGTCTTCTGCATTGGAGGCGGTCACAGGTGCGGCAAAGGGTAACTTTGATATGATGGATAACTTGGGTGTTGCGATGAACGCTACCAATATCGAAGCCTACGCACTTGCAAAAGGTCTGGATTTCACTTGGAACACCGCCACACAAGCGGAAAAGGCTGAAGTAGCCATGCAGATGTTTTTTGAGAACACAGAGCAGTATGCAGGCAACTTTGCGAGAGAGTCAACGGAGACAATCTCCGGTTCTATTGGATTGCTACAGGCCGCACTTGGCTCATTTACAGCCGGACTTGGTAATGCCAATGCTGATATGACGAATCTGACTGAGAACCTTGTTGATGCTTTCGAGGCGGTTGTCACTAACATAGTACCGGTTTTAGAAAATATCGTAGCCGCCTTACCAACAGCGACAGGCGCAATATTAGCGGCGGTTGCAGACTTGCTACCAATGCTTCTTGAATTAGTTACAAATATATTTGCGCAAGTACTGGAAACAATTTTAAATCTTTTACCAGAACTTATCCCAGCAGCAGTAAGTGCTCTAATGACGATTGTTGGAGCGTTAATTGATAACCTTCCGCTACTGATAAATGCAGCAATCGAACTAGTAACAGCACTAGTGGAGGGGATCGGCATCGCTTTACCACAACTCATCCCTGCGGCAGTTTCTGCTGTTATGCAGATTGTCCAAGGATTGATGGATAACCTACCACTCATTTTGGATGCCGCTTTGCAGTTGATTATAGGATTAGCAAAGGGATTGGTAGACGCAATACCTCAGCTTACTTCTGCATTGCCTGTCATCATCAAAGCAATAGTGGATTTTATCATTAAATCTATTCCGCAGATTATTGAAGCGGGTATTCAATTATTGTCCTCACTGGTTACAGCTTTGCCTACCATTATTACAGCAGTTGTGGAAGCAATTCCGCAAATTATCGACAGTATCATCAATGCTGTTATTGGCTCGATTCCTTTGATTATTGATGCAGGTATCCGGCTTCTAGTTTCACTCATTCAGGCATTGCCGCAGATTATTACTACTGTTGTAGGTGCTATTCCCAAGATTGTTAGCTCGCTGGTCAATGCCGTTATTGGTAACATCGATAAGATTATCTTAGCGGGTGTACAACTGTTTGTGGCATTGATTGCAAACCTACCAAGGATAATCGTGGAGATTGTTAAAGCAGTACCGCAGATTATCTCTGGACTGATCAAAGCCTTTACTGGCTATATCGGTCAAATGGCTCAAGTGGGTGGCAATCTGATTAAAGGTCTATGGCAAGGTATTTCAGACGCAGGGGCATGGCTATGGAGTAAAATATCTGGATTTTTCGGAAATGTTGTTTCAAGGATTAAAGACTTCTTCGGTATCCGCTCTCCTTCAACCCTATTTGCTGGAATTGGCCGCAACATGGGTGAAGGTATCGGTGTAGGTTTTGAGGATGCAATGACAGCAGTTTCAAGGGATATGCAAAATGCAGTGCCAACCAGCTTTGACTTTAATTACAGAGGTGTATCTGGGCAAGGCAATGCCACTGGTGCAAGTATCACTCAAAACATTTCTGTAGTGACACCTAAGGCTCTATCAGAAAAAGAACTAGCACGGGAGTTTAAGAACCTATCCCGTAAACTGGCACTTGAATTGTAAAGGAGGTACGGCAATGGAACTAACATATACCAATAGAGATGGAGAGAGTATTACGCTAAAGCAAAGCCGACCGTACTTTCTTACGAAGATAGATGGTACTGGCAACATCCGTCAAACTGTTAACACTTTCAAGGCGCCAGACCAAGATGGCGCTTTTTATATTTCCTCCACACTAGATATGCGAAACATAACGATTGAAGGTACGGTTGTTGCTGATACTCCCGATGAAGCTTATAAAAGGAGACAACACTTCCTTCAAATATTCAGCCCAAAGCTACTAGGAACCCTTCAATACCGTGAGAGACAGATTTCCTGCGTGGTGGAGGAAGCAGGTTTTAGTGTTTCTAATCGGCAACGAATACCAAACTTCTTTGTCAGTCTGCTCTGCCCATCCCCTTTCTTTGAGACATTAAATGAGGTGCGAGAGGAACTGGCATCATGGATACCGCTATTTGAGTTTGAATTGGAAATTCCAATGACTGGGATGGAGTTCGGAATGCGTCAACCTAGCCAAATCATTACGGTGGAAAATATAGGGGATGTATCTTGTGGATGCGAGATAGTGTTTAGGGCCTTAGGTACTGTGTCGAACCCTGAACTATTAAACATAGACACGGGAGAATATATCCGACTTCTCACTACAATGAGCGCTGGGGATGAACTTCGTGTATATACCCATTTCGCTGGTAAGCGTGTGATCCAAGTTGATGGTTCAACGGTTACAAATGCTTTTTCACTGTTGGATACCAATTCGGTGTTCTTTCAACTGGCGGCAGGCCTTAATACACTGAGATACGATGCTTCTGTCAATATGGAATTGTTAGAGGTTAGTATTTACTTTCGTCCGCAGTTTCTGGGGGTGTGAAAATGGAACTGTATATCTACAATTCAAACCGGGAGCTTGCAGGCATTGTTGAATCCTTTGAGTACTTACGCTGGACGAGACGCTATTCCCAGTGTGGCTCATTTGAGTTAAAGGCGATAGCAACTCCAGAGAATACAGAACTCTTAAAGGAAGGGAATATCATCTGGAAAAATGATGATGAGGAAGCCGGGATCATTGAGCATCTGGAACTTTCTCAAACCGAGCATGAAATTATTACTGCAAGTGGTCGTTTTGCAACTTCCTTCCTCTCCCGCCGCATTGTTTGGCAAACGGAGAAACTGTCTGGTGACATATCTGTCTGTGTGGAGCAGTTGATAAATAATAATCTTATCAATCCTTCTGATACAGCAAGGAAGATTTCAAACATAACCTTTTCTGCTCCAAACTTAAATGTTCCCATCAGCACACAAATATCGTATAGAAATTTGATGGATGCGGTGACAGGACTATGTGTTGCTTCAGATATTGGCATTAAGACCGTGTTCTCTCCTGCGACAGGGGGATTTACCATATCGTTGTATAGAGGAAAGGAATCACAAGCAGTATTTTCTAAGGAATATGAAAATCTTACTGAACAGATTTATACGATAAGTGCAGGAGATTATGCCAACACTGCCCTTGTTGCTGGTGAAGGAGAAGGCACAGAGCGAACCTTTATTTCGATTACAGGTGGCTCAGGTGAGACAAGACATGAAATTTTTGTGGATGCTAAGGATTTGCGGGCGGAAGACTTTGGTTCGGATTACATTGATACACTAATCTTTCGAGGTCAAAGTAAGCTTAGTGAGCAGGCAATACGCTATTCATTTGATACATCAGTCAATCCACACGGCAATTTAACATATAAGATAGACTTCGATCTTGGGCAGACCGTCAAAGTTATTTCCAAAGCATGGGGTGTATCCATGACGACACGTATCACCGAAGTCGAGGAAACCTATGACGCAGACGGCCAGAGCATCAGTGTAGTGTTTGGAAAAGCGGAGTTAACGATAGCACAAAAAATCCGCTCTGACTTAAGCGAGGTTAAAACAGCGATATTTGCTCCAACGGGCATATCCGAAATTGCACAGGCTATAGGGACCGTGGAGGAAACGTTGGGAATTGTGGAGGAAACCTTAGGCGACTTGACGGAGGTAGATTCAAAGATTCAAGGAGACAACGTAGCATCTACTATCAATAATCTGTATGGAAAACTACCTGCGCTCGAAATCAATGTTGGCGGAGGAACTATATCGATTGGACAATATGCGTTGTATTATATGAAACCTGGAGATGCCTTTTATATCACCTCATGGAGTGGCAATAAGTTTAGTGACCAGCCAAGTGACGACGGCCATGTCTTTTTGATAAAACATAGCGGGGACAATACGGGAAATGGATATCAGCGGGCAATGGGTTTCTTTATTTCTCGCAATACGCTGACATTCTATGTGATTTCTGTTTTCGTATTTAATAACCCTTCTGGACAAGCAAACTGGCTTAATATCAATAATGAACCTGTAACTACTGCAAGAATTGCCAATGGAGCAGTCACTGGCTTGAAAATTGCAGACCGTACAATTACAGCCACTAAACTGGCTTCTTCCTTTAGCGACTACTCAACTACAGAACAAAACACAGGGCGGTTATGGATAGATGGCAAGACGATTTATCGTAAAGAGATAAATCTCGGTTCGCTTACGGATACAACACCAAAACATGTACCTCATGGTATAGCAAACCTCAGCACTGTTGTCAGTTTAACCGGTTTTGTCACGAATGGGAGTGTTTTCTTACCACTGCCCCTTGCTCGTTACAACAACTTTGCATCTCAAATCGGACTCTTCGTGAATATGACCGACATTGTAGTCGAACCAGGCAATGATAGAACTGCATATACAGGCTATGTGGTTATAGAGTACACAAAAACCGTTTAGTAAGGAGGGAATAGTTTATGGAGAAAAGTGGATTTTTCAACTCATCTGATGGAGATAGAATCTATGACGCAACAGATTTCGCTGCATATTTTGGAAGCCTTGTCTCGAATGGTGTATTTTATTCTACACCAACAAACCTTCTGGTGTCTCCAGGGATTGGGTTGGCAGTGAGCATAGCAGCGGGCAGTGCGTGGATTAATGGTTATCGATATGAAAATACGGATGTTTTAAACAAACCACTTTCTACAGCAGACGGAAGCAATCCTCGCATAGACCGGGTTGTGGTTCGCTTAAGTCAAATTACGAGGAGCATTCAGCTTGCCATTGTCACGGGTACTCCCGCAGCAACACCCATAGCTCCAGAGTTGACAAGAACAAGCGATGTCTATGAACTTGGCATCGCTGATGTTTTAGTACCTTCGGCTGCCACATCGATTTCAGCAAATAACATTATAGATACCCGATTGAATACTAGCCTTTGTGGGCTGGTAAACTCGCTAGTTTCGGCTGTTTATGAATAGGAGGAGGTGAATGTAAGTGGCGGATATTAATGGCATCACTCTGCAGGCGGGTTCTAGCCCGACCGTCCATTACACAATTACTTATACCAAAAGCCGTCTAAATAATAGTCAGATGAGATACAACTTCACCATATCCGCTGCGTTGGGTTCATCAGGTTCCTTTATCCGTAGTGGTTATGCATTGCTTTGCACTATGACTGTAAATGGATCTTCTTCACAGGTACGTATTAAAGCGGCGGATGGAGATAACTGGGAAGGGACCACACCAAGGCTCAGATATGTTTCGGTGACCTGCGCTTCTACTACAGGTAATGCAACCCAGCCAGTCACATTCAAAGTGGTATCTGATGGACGATTGCCATTATCCTCTGGTGTAATTACCAATTCAAGCTATACGGTACTAAGTGCTCCATTGCTTACTACAGCTTGTGGAGCCCCAACATCTTGTACTGTTTCTCCAACACTTGCGGAAGGGAATGTGACTCTTTCTTGGAGCGGTGCTTCTGGAGGCATCAATAATACGATTTCCAGTTATGAGATTCAATATAGTGATTCCGCCGATAATGTCACATGGGGAGCATGGACTGTTCTGAAAACGGTGACCACCACAGCGACAAGTGGTAGTGTATCCGTTGCTCCGCCTCCTACCCGAGGTAATTATCGTAGATTTCAGGTACGAACCCGTGGTACAGCAGGTGCTAGTTATTACTCTAGCTGGAAAGTATCCACAAACAGCGTCCGCAGAAATACGGTGCCAAAGCCAGCGACGACTGCTGTTGCCTCCCCGGCAGCATATAGCGATGAGACTATCACGCTTACTTGGAGCGGAGCATCTAACGGTACCAGTCCAATTAAGGGATATCAAATTGCCAGTCGCACATCTACGGATAATAGTACTTGGAGTGCGTGGAATGTGTTGACCACGTTGACACTGGCGGCAAGCGGAGGGAGCTATAACCCAATAGTTTCAAGGACTCCAGGAACATATACTCAATTTGGTATTTGGACAATTGATACATTAGATGTTTATTCAATAGAAAAAGTCAGCAATAGTATCTATTGTAATGTCACAGCTTGTGCAGCACCGACCCTATGCACGGTAAGTGCAGCATTATCTGAAGGAAATGTCACTCTTTCTTGGAGCGGAGCATCTGGCGGTGCAGGTAACCCTATTACTTCCTATGAAATACAGTACAGTGATTCACATGATAACATCAATTGGGGTGCCTGGTTGGCATTGGCTATAGTCAATACTTCTGCAACAAGCAGTATTTTAAATGTCAGTCCACCTGCTACACGTGGCCATTATCGTCGGTTTCGAATAAGAACTCGTGGTACGGCTGGTGAGGATTATTACTCAGACTGGACTATTTCCAGCAATACTGTTCGTAAAAACATACTGCCCGTACCACCGACTATTTTTGCCGCAAACCCTCCTATATATGAAGCTAATACAATAAATCTTTCATGGAGTGGGACGGTACCTGGAACCAGTGCGATTAAGCAGTATGTCATACAACAGTCTACATCGACAGATGGTGTGAATTGGTCGGCATACGTAGCACTGACGACTATTATTTCAAGCAATACCTCAGGTAGCCTTCAGGTAAATGCTTCACAAATAGCTGGTCGGTATACCCGTTATCGAATCAGTGTTACAGATGCACTTGATGCAGTTTCTGCCTTTGTAGTTAGCAACATGGTAAAGAAAAACAGCCCACCTGCATCACCAGTAGTGGACTGTCCAATGTCTGGCAATTTTACTTATAACTCTACACCACGTTTTATGATTACAACAGGAATTGAACCAGATGGACAAACACAAATAGTGGAGGTAAGGATTGACTCTGGTCCATGGCAAAATAGCGTGGACAATCCTGAGCGGTTTTCTGTAAGCGGCTATCTTGGTAATGGTGTCAAGACGGTTTACCAAGCAGAACCTCTTTCTGTAGGAAATCATACGGTTACTTTTCGTTGCCTTGACAGTGATATCGAGTCAGCAAGCACAGAAGTTGTACGTACCTTCACGATTTTAGCATTACCTTTTGAAATCATCACCGCTAATGTGACACATGTAAAGGCAGCGCATATTCAGACGATTCGAACTGCTATAAACAGGGTACGTAGCTATTACAATATGTCCCCTGCAACTTGGAAAGAGGAGATCATCGCAAGAAAGACCACTGTTAAGAATTGGCTATTCCATATCGTTGAAATGCGTAAAGCTATTGATGCGATTATGATGATGATTAATAGTTTTGATTCTTCCCATGCATTCGATATACCATCTGTCACATGGCTACCTATTGGTACAGGAAGACCTAGGGCAGATGTGATGCAACAAATTCATGACCTAATAAAAATAATGTAAAAATAAAATTCAGCGCTCTTGTCATTTGCAGGGGCGCTTTTCTATATGGAAATACACGAAACGGAGGTGTCTTTAATGAAAGAAATTTGGAATTGGATACAGCTAGCTATTGCCGCAGTCGGTGGATTTCTTGGGTGGTTTCTCGGCGGTTATGACGGATTTCTCTATGCACTGGTAGCCTTTGTGATCATTGATTACCTGACAGGTGTCTTTTGTGCAATTGCAAACAAAAAACTGTGTAGCGAAATCGGTGCTAAGGGGATTTTCAAAAAGGTACTCAACTTTATAATGGTAGGAATCGCTCATATTATCGATACACAAATTTTGGTTAGTATTGGAGAAAATAGTGGCATTTTACGAACAGCAGTAATCTTTTTCTACCTAAGTAATGAAGGAGTATCCATTTTAGAGAACGCCGGACATATTGGACTGCCTATTCCAGAAAACCTAAAATCGGTTTTACAGCAACTACATGGACGTGATGGGGAACCGCCTAAGCCTGGCGGTGGAAGATGATTGACTTAATATTTGATTAGAGGTGATTTTAATGAAGTTACGCAAACTATTACTTACGAACAATGCCTGCTATAAAGCGGGTAAAACCATAACGCCAAAGGGTATTATGGTTCACTCGACTGGTGCAAGCAACCCATGGTTGAAGCGCTACGTTGGCCCAGACGATGGCTTGCTAGGAAAGAACCAGTATAACAACCATTGGAATCAAGACAAACCTGGAGGCCGTCAAGTATGTGTCCATGCCTTTATTGGTAAATTAGCAGATGGCTCCATTGCAACCTATCAAACATTGCCTTGGAATCACCGAGGTTGGCATGCTGGAGGAGCTGCGAACAATACTCATATTGGATTTGAAATTTGCGAGGACGGATTGACCGATGCCTCGTATTTTTCTGCTGTTTACAAGGAAGCTGTGGAGCTTTGTGTACATCTTTGCAAACTCTATGGGTTTAGTGAAAAAGATATCATCTGTCATAGCGAAGGTTATAAACGAGGCATTGCCAGTAATCATGCAGATGTGATGCATTGGTTTCCTAAGCATGGGAAGAGTATGGACACCTTTCGAGCGGATGTAAAGAAACTATTAAATGCTGAAAATAAAACAGTTGAGCTGGTGAATAAGAAATATTACCGTGTGCAGATCGGTGCTTATTCTGACAAAGCAAATGCTGAGGCACAGCTTGCCAAAGCTAAAAAAGCAGGCTTTACGGATGCATTTATTAAGTATGATTAATCAAAAGGGCAAGTTAAAAACGGTGTTGCTCATTTTCACAAAGTCTCTAAATAAAATATTAAACTATTAATTTATCTAGCCTGTTGGGGTTCTTCCCTTGCAGGCTCTTTTTTTATGCCTTGATTTAATTAAATTCTACAAATCCTCAACTTCGACCTGTTCCCACGGCTATTAGGTAGGAGGTGATTCCTAGTGAATCAGCACGAGGATAAAAAGGTTACAAAGATTACAGACGAGATTATAGACAAAAGCATTGAATTAAAGAGGGTATCACAGGAACAGCTACAGCGTGAGTTTGATTATATCCAGGCAGAAAAAATGCTTAGAAAGATGCTCCAAAAAGGTTTAATAACTGAAGCGGAATTCAACAAGATAGATGCACTAAATCGCCAAACATTCTCCCCCTTTTTAGCTGAGATAATGCCCTGAAACCGTTGATATATAAGGGTTTCAGAGGTAATATGTGACCTACCAAGAAGGAGGTGAGAGGATGAAAAAGATAACGAAAATAGAAGGAAATATGAACAACTCTTTTATTAAGGCAAAAACACGAGTAGTTGCCTACTGCCGAGTCTCAACAGATAGTAATGAACAGCTAGTCAGCTTGCAAGCGCAAAAGGCTCATTATGAGACCTATATAAAGGCGAATCCAGAATGGGAATATGCAGGCTTATATTATGACGAGGGAATCAGTGGCACGAAAAAGGAAAACCGCTCTGACCTGCTTAGAATGTTATCAGACTGTGAAACTGGGAGAATTGACTTAATCATTACAAAGTCCATCAGCCGATTTGCGAGAAATACTACAGACTGCTTGGAGATGGTTAGAAAACTGTTAGGCTTTGGGGTTCATATCTATTTTGAGAAAGAAAACATCAATACGGGGTCAATGGAAAGCGAGTTGATGCTCTCTATTTTAAGCGGACTCGCAGAAAGTGAGTCAATTTCCATTTCAGAAAATACGAAGTGGGCCATTCAAAGACGGTTTCAAAACGGAACCTTTAAAATTTCCTACCCACCCTATGGCTATCAAAACATTGATGGTCAAATGATAGTAATCCCTAAGCAGGCTGAAATTGTAAAGTATATTTTTGCAGAAGTATTATCGGGCAAAGGTACACAGAAAATTGCAGATGATCTTAATCAAAAGGGTATCCCTTCAAAAAGAGGGGGTCGTTGGACATCTACTACCATTCGAGGAATTCTGACCAATGAAAAATATACTGGTGATGTTATTTTGCAAAAGACTTATACTGACAGCCATTTTAACAGGCATACCAATTATGGTGAGAAAAATATGTATCTAGTAGAAAACCACCATGAGGCAATTATCAGCCACGAAGATTTTGAAGCTGTGGATGCTGTTCTCAATCAGAGAGCAAAGGAAAAAGGCATCGAAAAGCGCAACAGTAAATATCTAAACCGATATTCTTTCTCCAGCAAAATTATCTGCTCGGAATGTGGCAGTACCTTTAAAAGACGGATACATTCATCTGGTTCGAGAAAATACATTGCTTGGTGCTGCAGTAAGCACATAAGCAATATAACGGAATGTTCCATGCAGTTCATTCGAGATGAAGATATAAAGACTGCATTTGTTACGATGATGAATAAACTCATATTTGGTCAGAAGTTCATATTAAGACCACTTTGGCAGGGGTTACGTAACCAGAACAATGCAGCGAGTTTTCGTAGAATTGAAGAGTTGGAAACTAAAATTGAAAACAACATGGAGCAGAGCCAGGTGCTGACAGGTTTAATGGCCAAAGGGTATCTGGAACCTGCCCTGTTTAATAAAGAAAAGAATTCACTGGAAACAGAAAGAGAAAGGCTTCTTGCTGAAAAGGATCAACTCACTCGTTCCATCAATGGCAATTTTGCAAAAGTAGACGAGGTTGACCGTCTGCTTAAGTTTGCCACTAAATCCAAAATGCTCACAGCCTATGAGGATAAGCTATTTGAAGATTACGTAGAAAAGATTATTGTCTTTTCACGAGAGGAAGTTGGATTTGAATTAAAGTGTGGAATCACATTGAGGGAAAGGTTGGTGAATTAGATGGGTCACACACCCTATGGATATAGAATTGAAGATGGAAAGGCTGTTGTAGATGATATAGCAGCAGAACAAGTAAAAGAATTATTTTCAGGATACTTGGCAGGACTTTCTTTGAAGGGTGCTGCTAAAAAAGCTGGGATAGACTGCTATCATGCCACTGCAGGAAAGATGTTGCAGAACAAGCAATACCTTGGCGATGACTTCTACCCTCCAATTATTGATGAGGTGACATTTAAAAAGGCTGAGGTGGAAAAACGAAAACGAGCAGAAAAACTCGGAAGGATATGGGAGCCTAAAGATGAACCGGAAAGGGATTACCCTGTAAAGTTCAAAGCAAAACCTCTGGTGCAAAAATATGAAGATCCATACAAGCAGGCGGAATATGCCTACAATTTGATAGAAAGCGAGGTGTAACAAGTGGCAGTGAGTAGGAATGTAACAGTCATTCCGGCAATTAAACGAGTCGGAAATAATAAAAATAGTGAAAGCAAACCCAAAATACGAGTTGCTGCTTACTGCCGTGTTTCAACGGATAGTGAGGAGCAGGCTTCAAGTTATGAAATTCAGATAGAGCATTATACAAACTATATTAAGAAGAACAAGGAATGGGAATTGGCAGGTATTTTTGCGGATGACGGCATCACAGGTACAAATACCAAAAAGCGTGATGAATTCAACCGCATGATTGAAGAGTGTATGGCAGGCAATATTGACATGATCATTACAAAATCCATCAGCCGATTTGCTAGAAACACGTTGGATTGCCTTAAATACATCCGTCAGTTAAAGGATAAAAACATTGCTGTGTTCTTCGAGAAAGAGAATATCAACACCATGGATTCCAAGGGTGAAGTCTTGTTGACCATTATGGCATCCCTTGCCCAACAGGAAAGCCAATCCTTAAGCCAAAACGTAAAGCTAGGTATTCAGTATCGCTATCAGCAAGGTGAAGTACAGGTCAACCACAAGCGTTTCCTTGGATATACCAAGGATGAAAATAAACAGCTAGTGATTGATCCAGAGGGTGCTGAGGTTGTTAAACGGATTTACAGGGAGTACCTTGAAGGAGCCAGCC
Source organism: Lysinibacillus macroides (assembly GCF_001281525.1). GTDB lineage: Bacteria > Bacillota > Bacilli > Bacillales_A > Planococcaceae > Lysinibacillus > Lysinibacillus macroides. The sequence goes on from NZ_LGCI01000008.1 coordinate 220,396, forward strand.
TTTTACAGATAGCAAGAGGACTAGAAGCAGACAGTATTCTAACAGCGGCAGGCAAAGCCAAATGGAGACCAGAAACATTGAAAAAGATACTGCAGAACGAAAAATACATTGGTGATGCCCTTCTACAAAAAACATATACGGTTGATTTCCTTTCTAAAAAGCGAGTCAAGAATAACGGCATCGTTCCCCAATATTATGTAGAAAACAGTCATGAACCTATCATTCCACGTGAGCTTTTTATGCAGGTTCAAGAAGAGATGGTTCGAAGAGCAAATCTTCGCGGCGGGAAAGGCGGTAAAAAGCGAGTTTACAGTAGTAAGTATGCTTTATCGAGTATTGTTTACTGCGGACAGTGCGGTGATATTTACCGACGGGTACATTGGAATAACCGAGGCTACAAGTCTATTGTTTGGAGATGCGTCAGCCGTTTGGAGGAGAAGGACTCTGAATGCACTGCCCCTACCATAAATGAGGAAACATTGCAGACAGCAGTGGTCAAGGCTATTAACGAACTTTTGGCTAACAAAGAACCATTCATCTCAAGCTTGCAGAAAAACATAGCTACTATATTTAATGAAGAAAATGATCATACCACCGATGATATTGATGGCAAATTGGAAGAATTACAACAACAGCTTCTTATACAAGCAAAGTCCAAGAATGACTATGAAGATGTGGCTGATGAAATTTACCGCCTTCGAGAATTGAAGCAAAATGCACTAGTTAAAAATGCAGAGCGAGAAGGAAAAAGGCAACGAATCGCTGAAATGACTGATTTCTTGAATGAACAATCTTGCGAGTTGGAGAAATATGATGAGCAATTAGTAAGGCGGCTTATTGAAAAAGTTACGATCCACGATGACAGGATTGAGGTGGAATTTAAGTCAGGCATTAGTAAAGACATTGAAAATTGAACTGAACAACAAAATATTATTAGGATCTAACACCTTGCTGAAATGCAGGGTGTTTTTTATGAGTAAATACAAATTAGTTTATTAGTATTTACAAAATACAAATTGATGGTATAATTTGTAATAGAGTAAATAGCGAGGTGTAAACGATGAATAAAAGCGTGACCTTTACAGTTGATGCAGATGTATATGAGAAATTCTGCATCGCATTGAATTTAACAAATGAAACAAAAGATGCTGCAGTGGAAAGCTGTATGCGCTGGTATATTGCAAAAACCTTTGAAAAGGCATCACAAGCCTATAACCCAAAAACAGTAGCAAAACAAAATGAAGATACAAACAAGGATTTTTACGGAAAAGCAAATCACCGAATCCCAGTATGGGCTGTTAAGCCAAATCAATATAACCACAAAATCATCCGTGCTTATTTTAAGGCAGTTGCCGCCACAGGTCGTGCTACCATAGACATGATGGAGCGCTTATGCAGTGATGAAAACAACCCAGAACTTTACGTGCCAACATTTAAGAATAATTATTCGCAGATGAAGTTGGATGGGCCTAAGAGCCACGGTAAAGTATTTGAGGATGACGGTGAAACGGTAACAATCTGGCACGAGGTAGAAGATACACTCATGAAATATAAAGCGAGTTTTTGTAATTAAAAGGAGCAAAGAGTAAAGTAAAGGGGGGTTCGACTTTGGATATAAACAAAATGAAAGTTTTATCATATGATGAGCTGCGTTCTTTATACAGAGAATTCTTACATAGCCAGAACATTTCAAAACTAACAATCAATACTGCTTACACAGACACCTTCTACCTTTGGAGGAAAGGGAGCAAAGACCTGTTCTGGAATGCAGTGACTGCTACTGATTTCGAGAATGAGGCAAAAGATTCATTAATACAGGCTCTTTCTAAGAACTCGACCGGTAATGTTAAATCACTTGTTAATAGTTACTTGTCTCATCTAAGAAGGTTTCGTTTATTCTTAGCTTCTGATGGAACTGCCGAGCCATTAACCTCTAAGCAGGAGAATGCTGCTAATCGTACATATACTCGTATGAAGAAAAAGGATGTCGATGTTCCTAATCCATCGATTGAGCAGGTTGAGTTTTATCTAGCTAAGTGGGATCGTCTTGAGAACTACCACCTGCAGGAGGATGCGCTTAATAAACTGTTCTTTGAGCTATGCCCAAAGAATACTGACATTATCGATGTTCTTTTGAAGTCATCAACGCTTAACGACTTTTATAGTACGAATATTTTCTCAATCTATCCGGTGGCTAAGCACATATGCGCTCTGGATATTGATTCAAGACTTAAAGCTGGTGATGTTACCCTAGTTCGAGATATTCAGTATATAACTATCGGTGATGCAGAGAAGAATTTTTACTCTTTTGCCACAAAGTATTGTAGCCATCACAATCCACTCGATTATCCGATTTATGATAGCTATGTCGATGGGGTGCTTCGCTATTTTAGGAATCGTAATAGATTCTCAGACTTCCAGGATGGCGATTTGAAAGACTATATTAAATTCAAAGGCATACTGATTGATTTCCGTGCCTTTTATGGCTTGGATAAATATAACCTGAAGCAAATTGACCAGTATGTTTGGCTACTTGGAAAGGATTATTTCCCGAAGAACTACGGAAAGAAAAAAAGAGGAGATTAATAGTATGGTTGTAAGGTGGTTAATGAAGCTATGGAATTGATTGAGGCAGAATTTAATACGAAAATATGCGGCATAGGCACAGGGGTGTCGGGGTGTCGTTTAGGGTGTCGGTTTTAATACGAGTGCAAATTTCAAGGGTCGCCGGTGGCGCGACCTTTGAAATTTGCATTTGTGATAATATTATTACACTGAGATTGCGATAAATTGATAACGACAAATCTTGATTCAAGTGGGATAATATACACTGAAATGAGTGACCAATCAGATGGACGTTCGTATGCGAGGTGGTAATATGGGTAAAACGATGACAAGAAAGGATATTTTTCTTGATTTAAGTATTGATGATGATGGTTTTGGTTTTTCTACATCCATTGCCGATGCTTTGGCACAAGCAGAAGCAGAGCTTGTTGTTTTAAATGACACAGTCGATTCTATCAAAAAATTGAAACCAAATTGTGATAAGTTAGACTATGCTTTGGCTGCAAGCTCCGGAGCATTATGCGGTGTTATCGATATATTTTTAGTTGGAAAGCCCGGCGAGTCTCCTCTTGGCGATATTACCGATAAGTGGTTTGCCAACAGAACAATGGATTTTGCTAAACTTTTCCATCCAAAAAAGAAGAATTTTGATAGTCTCGAATCAGCACTACGATTCTTGGAAAATGAATTCAAAGTGCCATATGACCAGACTGGTCTCGGTGATGCAGGAAGGGCAATATTTGATTTAAATGCAAAAAATCATCATTTTAAATCCCTTGCTCATAATCCAAGCTTGCTTGGTCTGTTCTTTTCGATGCTCGATCAATTCACGAATTCTTCTCACTTTGTCACAGATGGGCAACTTGTTTCCTTGCAGAAAGCAGATGAAAAATGGGAATTACGGGGTGGGAATGTTCCCAGCAAATTATTTTGTGGATTTACGAACTGGATAGGGCATCTCATTTCGGATGTTGCTGGTTCCCAATCCAGTGCCAGAGCCGGAAATCGTGGAATGGGCATCCCATCACCGCTCTGGACTTGGACCAATGATATTATTGCTATAAAAGCAAAGTTGGGTCTTAGCGTAACAGAAACAGATAAGGCCATGAATGAGTTGGCTTTAAACATATTTGAGAAAGGTTACGATACACGTTTCCAGGTTGCACAAGCTATCCCGGTCTTTTTGAATGATCTGCTTGTTCGACTCATTTATGCAATCCGACGTCTTTTCAGCTACTTCTCAGAAACACCAAAGGCAGATCGTTCCTTTGCACTTATGTGGAAAAAGTGCGAGCCATTCTCCAATCCAACGGTTAAACGAATGTTAACTGTTGCACACGGAACATTCTGTTTAGTTGATATCGGTGATGCGGTGGGTAGAGCTTTTATAGAGGGTGGCGGCTCTTTTAATGCAGTTGAATTTGTTTTGCGCCTCAACGTCGTAGGAGTCGGTCGATTCACTATATCCTTGTACGGAGAAACAAAGAGAGCTATTTCGTATAGCCGTGCAAAGAGAGAAGCTGATTTTGCGTCAAAAGAAATCACTATCGTCAATAATTACATAGAGGGTCTGAAAATTCTGTCTCTAAAGTATGATGATGCACACCTTTTGATGTTTATTGATGATTTTGAAAAAAGCGATGCTTATGCAGAGGCTTTTGGGAAATCATCAGCATTGGCAGAATTACGCAATGTTCCAGCCAACAAAATATTAAAGAGCAAGTCAGATATAGACAAATTTTTTGGAGGAAAATGATATGGCTAAGAAACTATCAAAACTTCAAATAGCGCAACAGAAAGCAGAGGCCGCTGCTAAAAAGACTAATAAGAAAATTGAAGAACTGGGTCAACACACCAGTGATTTATATGCTTCTTTAAACATGATACAGTCGCTATTTGATCGTATTCGAAATGTGCCTGAAGAGGATAAGTTAAAATATGAAGAACTGAAAGCTATCAGGGTAAATTGGAAGCAGCAAGCAGAAAACATAGAAATGGAATATAAGAAGACTAAGGTAAAGGCTGCAGGTCAGGGAGCTGCTGGCGTAGGTGCAGGTGTCGCTGTTGCTGCCCTTGGTCCTACAGCGGCTATGGGTATTGCGACAACCTTTGGTGTAGCATCTACAGGGACCGCCATATCCGCTTTAAGTGGTGCAGCGGCTACGAATGCAGCTTTGGCATGGTTAGGTGGGGGTGCTTTGGTAGCTGGCGGAGGTGGAATGGCAGCAGGTAATGCATTTTTAGCGCTTGCTGGGCCAGTAGGTTGGACAATCGCAGGTCTTTCCATTGTTGCCAGCGGATTGATGTTTTTCAAGACGAAAAGTGATAAGGAAAGACTGGAGAACATTTTTACCCTTATTAGCAATAGAGATATTAAATCGTACGAGCTTGCGATTGTGGAGCTGAGTGAGCGTATTAAGAGGATAGTGGACGAAGCTGGGAAATTAGCAGGGGCCATTATTAAAATTGAAACTTTTGGGGCTGATTACAACAAGATGTCTGAGACTCAACAGTATGAGTTAGGTGCATATGTTAACCTCATGGAAGCTTCCACCATGCTGCTTGTTAACCCGATTTTAGGTCTACAGCCTAAATATACAGAGCAAGATTTTGAAAAGTTGTGTGCCTCCGAGAGTGTTTCATTCAGAACGTATTTCAAGAATCACAAGAGTATGGTAATCTCTATGGCGAATTTGCTCTACAAAATTAAGCTTGATGATAAAGATAAGAAGTTGCTTGCCAAGTCACTAAAGAAAAATAAAGAATTTCTGGCATCGGTTGAAATGTCTAAAAAGGAATTTGATGCTGACGATATCTCAATGATTGAGAGGGCATTGCAACACAGATATAAGAGAAGTACATATTGATACAAGAACAACTCTGTTGTGGTCAAGCTTTTTTGTAACATATTTGTTTGTTTAATTTATATGTTTCGTGCCTGAAAAGGAAATATTATTGCTGAGTCATCAGACTTTGAGTCTATAGAAATAGATCTAGATAGCTTATTGAATGAACTAAAAGATGTTCGTAACGCTTTATATGACTGCATTAACGATCTGATTGATTTTAAGAGTGCGGTATCTCAGAAACATCCAGTGAAAGATGACTTGGTGATACCAAACCCATCAAGTTATGTTAAGGTTATACTTTCTTAGTTAAGATTAAGTCATTCATAATGTCGATATGTTCCCGCTAACCGATAGTGCAAAAAACGTAGTGGATATGTTTCCGAGAACGGGCAAATTCAAATGACATTCATTCTGTCCTCTCGAGCCATGTGGAGTGTTGCGCGTTGCTAAAATTAATATAAAAAAAGAAAGCTCGTTTAAACTTCTTTATTTAGACGAGCTTTTCTGATTAAAGTAATTCGTTAGAAAAGCGATAAAAGATTCTTGGAGATCCGTCTTTTTTAATTTCAATTCGATCTACTAGACGGTGTAACATTTCAGTTGTTAACTCATTGAATTGAAGGAAATAACTTAGCTCTTTTTTAATTTTAGCTATATCAGTTGCTGTTGTATCCTTTGATACTGAATTTGATTTTTCTAGCTCGTATTTTTCAGTAACTAAGATATTTAATTTATTATCGATATCATCAATAGTTAAGCGGTAGTCTTCTATTTTTATACTTGATTGAGCTAGAAGTTTTGTAAGTCTTACTTTGTCATTATTTAAATCTGCAATGTCTTTTTCAATCTTAACCAAACGTTTTTTTGTACTATTGGTTACTTTATTAGCTTTCTTTGCGATAAAACCCATTACATCATCCAAGTTTAATTTAGCTGTTATGGATCTAATATCTTCCAGTATTATTTCAGCAAGTTGCTTTTCCTTAATAAAATGTTCTGAACATGCTTTGATTCCATGTTTATTATAATTACCACATACATAGCCTTTTCGATTCTTTTTAAAGTGCAAACCTCTACCACAATCAGCACAGAAAGCTGTATTTGTGAATAAATGAATCTCCTGTTGGGGTGGTACTGTCAATATTTTTGTGTAAATGACGATTCACCCGTTCAAGGGAACTCATCACCTGTGTATTCAATTGTACTTGTTCGAAGTGTTGATTTGAGTGTGTAGGAAAGGGCTAGCCCTTTCCTACACACTCAAATTTCGCGCTGGCGCGTCCCGGTCTAGTTTGCCGGTTCGTGCAGCTGCTCAAACATTTCTTCTAGCTTTGCACGGGCCTGATTGAAGCCGATGTGGCAGCGTGTGGCGAAACGTTGATTATAGTCTTCGAACTGCGTCACTAAAAAGCGCTCCAACGATTCTTCGTTCGGGAACTGTTCCTTGCGCTTTGTATATTTTTTGATTTGCTTATTGAACGACTCGATTAAATTCGTCGAGTAGATGCTTCGCCAAATCGCCTTGGGAAAGCCGTAAAACGTCAGTAAATACGGGTTTTCGAGTAAGCCTTGTGCGACTTTTTTATACGATTTGCCCCATTTTTCGCAGAACGTCTCGAGCGCTTTTTTCGCTGCTTCAGCGTTCTTTGCCTGGTGAATCGTTTTAAAATCCTCGCACACTTCCTTGCGATCTTCTACTCGGACTTTATGCATGATATTGCGTGCCACATGGACAAGGCACACCTGATATTTTGCCTTTGGAAACACATTAAACACAGCGTCTGCCATGCCTTTTAAGCCGTCTGATACGAATAAAAGTACGTCTTCTACACCACGGTCTTTGAGCTCTTGTAGTAGCTCCTGCCAGTTGTAGGCCGATTCTGTTGGGGCAATCGTATAGCCAAGCACTTCTTTAGAGCCGTCTTCACGAATACCAACTGCAATATAGACGGCCTCTTTTGACACCGTATCACGACGCACGGCAATATACGTCGCGTCTAAATACACGCATACGTAACGATTGTGCAAAGGACGGTTATTAAAGGCTTCTACCGTTTCTGAAACAGCCTTTGTCATATTCGAAATCGTTTGCGGCGTATAGTGATGCCCATACATTTTCTCAATTAATTGCGCAATTTCCGCCATCGTAATGCCTTTTTTGAACAAGTGAATGACCGTTTCTTCCAGCGTATCGTTCGAGCGCTTATATGGTACCACTGTCTGTTGTTTAAACTCACCGTTGCGATCCCGCGGGATTTGAAGCGTTAAATCGCCGTACTCCGTGTGAAGTGTACGCGAATAAGACCCATTGCGAGAATTGCCTGAGTTGAACCCGATACGATCGTATTTTTCGTAATCCAAAAATTCCGTCAGCTCTGTCGCCAGTAGCGAGTTGATCGCCATTTCCAAGTGCGAACGAAAAACCTCGGTAATATCTTGTTTTTTGACTAGTGCATCGACAATTTCTGTTGTAAACTGATTCATAGGGAAGACCTCTTTTCTAGGATTGGTTGTGGTGACTTAATTCTACCAAGAAAGGGTCTTCCTTTTTCTATGGAATTTTCTATTTACACAAAATATTTTATACTCTCGTTGGGGTCTGATGCGTTGTCTAGAAATAATCATATCTTGAACAGTGTTGAATGTATCTAGAGAAATAATAGCTTCGTGAACATTTTCTACTATTACAAATTCAGACACAGGAAGTAATAATCTTGAATCAGTGATAGTAGGCTTAGTATCACGACATTGTACAAGCGCCCCAGTATAGTGAGGGTTCATTAGAATTTTCTTAATCGTTGAACCATGCCACTTATCTCCAGCATTAGCCTTTCCACTTATCTGTGAAGGAGTTGGGATTCCTTCGTTATATAAGCCACGGGCTATACCATCAAACCCTTTACCTTCAATATATTCTTGAAAAATCTTACGAACAATATCAGGAGTATAATCATCTCTAATAAATATCTTTTTATTTTCAAGATAATAACCGTAGGGTGGTACGGAACCATTAAATTCCCCTTCTTTTGCTTTTGTTCGGAATGTATGTTTAATCCGATTGCTTGTTTTTTGTGATTCTTGTTCGTAAATCCATGCATACAATCCAAATTTATCTTGGTCTCCATTTAAAGTATCAATTGCCCCATCAAGTGTTTTAAGATGGATTTTATGTTTATTTAAGATTTCCTTTAATTGATAGGCAAGGGGTACATTTCTTGCTAAACGTGATAATTCTTTTGATAGAATTAAATCGAATTTATTTTCTTTTGCGTCATTGATTAATTGATTAAGTCCTTTACGGTTACTGTGTGTACCCGATTCAATTTCTTGATAAAAGTCATAAATTTCCCATCCATTCTCCGCGCATACCTGTGTGAATAAATTTCTTTGATTTTCAAGGGATGACTTTTGTTCTTCTTTATGAGTTGATACACGAACTAGAATAGCAACTTTTAATGGTCTGTTTGCTAAAGTACTATCAAGTTCTTGCTGTCCAATTTCTTTATATGAATTACTACTTGCCAATGCTAATCTCATGATTGACCACTTCCTTCATCATGAGATGTAGTGGTGTTATCTTTAGCATATAAGCTTTTTAATAGTTGGTCAATTTGGTTATTGATTAGATCAGTTATGATTTTTTCTAATGTTGTTTCACTTTTATAAACACGTTCAATATTCATTTTATTAGCCTCCATTATTTTGGTGGCTAGATGTTTCAGCCGGCTTACTGGTCTAGCTGAAATATGATACTTTCGGATTTTTGATATTCTAAGAGCAAATTCATATAAAAATAAAGTTTAACTATTCTGTTTATTAAATGCTGTTCGAGGTTTATTATGATATCTAGCGATTTGAAGAAAATAGGTGGTAGAAAAGTTACTAGTGTTTTAGTAATCAAATATAAAAAGAAAAATCCGCAGAATTACCAAGTCCATGTTAATGACTAGGAATCTCTGCGGATTCTAAAATGGAGTTACACTATTTATTCGATTAGTGGCTGTTTTTTGGAATTTTTTTAGCTGCTCTTATTCTCCGACTCATAGTTTCGAATTCATTTGCACAAAACTTACTATAAATAGTTAATTTGCTAATATCATCGCGGAAGGTGTTGATTGTATTATCCGTTGTTACAATATGCACTTTTCCCATTTTAAAAAGATTAATTAGTTCAATTGATAATTCAGTTGTTCTAGAAATTCGAGTTAAATCAGTTATTACAATGACATCAAATTTACCTTCTCCACATTCCTCAATTAGTGCTTGAAGACCTCTATTTTTATGAACTCCAGATCCGACATCACCATAAATAGTATCTAATTGCCAATTATTTTCAGAAATAAAGGCCATGATGATTTCTGTTTGTTTTTCTAAATTTAAGTCTGCGTGATTTTTACTAGCTGTTCGAACGTAAGCTGCGCATTTCATAGTTTTCTTCTCTCCTTAGTAATTTTAGTTTAAAGTTTTTAGAGGAAATTTACTTTTCCTGATGTGTAAAACATTGTATCCATGTTTTTTCCTATTTTAAGAGGTAAAAACAATTTCTATAAAATTTTTTTGAAAAAAATGTCCAAACGTAAAAACTTTGAATAACCAATGCTCTGAAGCATTATACTTTCGGATTTTCGATATTCTAATAGAAAAATTAAAGTTTTAATTTTCTGGCTTTAAATATTTTACATGAGAATTCTTTAGGAAAGTTTTTTCTTAAACATTTGTTCGCTCCACATCCATATGGGTTCAGACAATAAAAAAATCAATAGTAATTCAGTAAGGAATTTTAATTTTAATAAAAAGGAATTTAAAATACCCTTTACAAGAATTTATTTAAATGTTATATTAGATACACAGAGGTAATCAACGAAGAAAATACATCACTAAAAAGGAGGTAGCGGGAAAATGAGTACTGTTCTTATAATTGGTGGGTTTAATCAAAAGGGATATGAAGAAATGGGTAAGAAAAAGGGAAATATGGATATCTTATTTCATAATGGTATAATAAAAAGACAAAGTACTTCAGTATTTGAAAAGTTGGTTAAGAAAGCTGATTGCGTAGTTTTGATTCAATCTGCTTGTTCACATAAAACCATGTGGGAAGTGAAAAAACTTTCTAAAAAGTACTCAGTTCCTGTTACTTATCCACGAAATCGTGGCCTTTCGGAAGTGATCAATTCTGCAGTTGAATTACTAAATAATAAAGTCTCTTTTTTTGCCTCATAATTAAAAAGGAATTTAAAATACTTTTACAGGATATTAAGGAGGAATAAAAATGGTTGAAAATACATTTCAATTTATAAATGAATTAGAGAATCAGTTTAGTAAAAAGCAAATCGATTTTACTTTAATCAGTGAAGTAGGAAAACTACATGCTCTTTATGCAGCGATGGGGATGGAAAAGTATAAAAATGGACTTTCAAAAGTGGCAACGAGAGAAGACATAAAAAATGCCGGTAGTGCTGTTAAAAAGACACTTCTTGAACTTTATTTAGAATTGGAGAAGCTTGAACCATCGTTAGCGAAAGTATTTGTCAGCAACTCATTTTCAATGATAGATGAGAAGAATCTATACAAATTGGTTGTTTTGTTTGAAAGATATGGTCTATCAAAAGATGAATACCAGAGTAAAGAAATGAATGTTTCATTTTTCAACAGCTTACTGAAAGAATTCATAAATGAAGCAAAAGGGTTTGAATTTACACCCGATGGATTAATTCAATTAATGGTTGAATCAGTTAAACCTCTAAATGGTTCTGTCTATGACGGCACAGCTGGAATTGCCAATTTACTTGTTCAGGCTTATTTGAATGCTGCAAATAAGAACGAAAAAGTAACTGTGTTTGGTCAGGAGTTTAATCAGGAGCTATTTGTACTTGGTAAACTGAATTTGTTTTTAAATCAAATTCTTCCAGAACGAGGTGATATTTGTGATGGCGATACGATCCGAGAACCAAAGTGGGTAGAAAACGGACGTGTTCAACAATTTGACTATGTATTAATGAATTATCCTTTCGGGGTTAGAGACTGGGGTTATGAATTTGCCGTGAATGACCCTTTTGGACGATTTGAATTATATGATGTTCCATCTAAGGCTCATGGGGACTATGCATTTATTCTTCATGCACTTGCTTCATTAAAAAGTACAGGGAAAGCAGTTCTTGTTGTACCATTTGGAACACTTGTCAGGGGAGCAGCCGAGAGAAAAATTCGTTCGATTTTGTTAAAAGACGATGTAATCGAAAGTATTATCGCTTTACCTTCTAATTTATTTGTAGGAACTGGGATTCAGGTTTCACTTTTCATTTTAAATAAAAATAAGCCGAATGAGAAAAAAGGAAAGGTGCAATTTATCAATGCTGAGGGTGATTATGAACGAACAAGAACACAAAAATTCTTAAAGCGAGAACATATCGATAAGATCGTTGATGTATTAGATCGCTTTGAGAATATTGAGCGTTATTCAAGAATAGTTCCAATAGAAGAAATTGAAGAAAATCAATTTGATTTAAATCCTTCACTATATTTCGTCAATATTGAACTTGAGACCGAATTTGGAAAGGTATTATTTAATCGAAAAAAATATGAAACAGAAACGGGAAATTTAGTTCCAATCAAAGAATTTGCAGAGGTAATACGAGGAGTTAATCTGCCAAGTCGTAGACAAATAGAGAGCGCTGAAGGTGAATTATATCCTGTTATCCAAATTCGAGATGTGGAGGATGGAGAAATTCAATTTGAGAAAATTGATAAATTTCCAATCCAGACTAGAGATATCGAGCGCATAACTGCAAAACCGGGAGATATTCTCGTATCCAGTAGAGGTACTCAACAAAAAATTGCCATTGTTCCAGAACATACGGAAAAAGTTCTTGTATCGAGTATGTTTGTAATTATTCGATTGACATCTGATAAAGTAAATCCGTTATATGTAAAGCGTATATTAGAAAGCCCAGCTGGCCAGTACTTTTTTGAAGTAAATCAAAGTGGTTCGGTTGTGACAGTTTTAACACCTAATGACATTAAATCAATTGAGATTCCATTGTTATCAATTGAACAACAAACTGAATTTATAAGTGAACTAGAAAGAGCAGATGATATCATCCGCAAGGCACAGGAAGAAAGAAAGAACCTGTACTTTAATGCTTATCAAAACGTTGGTTTTGGAACGGCTATTCGCAAAAATTAGGGGAGGATGACCTTTATGAATAAAAGAAATCTGTTGGAACTAAGAGATAGCATACGCAGAAGAGGCTTTTGGGTTGATTTAGTAGATGGTGAACTTATTTTAGATTCATGGTATTCCAAATCTAACTTTAATGAATTAGTACGTTTATTAACTAGACTTCCATTATCTATCGAAATTGGTGAAAAAGGAATTCGAGTAACCTCGGATTCCTTACCTTCCGGCTTGTTAAATCAAATCGAAACAGCATCAAGAGAGGATGTGGAGTACTCTAAATCGGGAAACCTCATTCCTCCTTTATGGAATGATAACGAAGGAAATGATTTGTCTATTTTAGAATTAGATTATGGCATTGCTATCATGGTGTTTTCCTTAAATAAAGTTGGATTTCAAACTTCTATGAGTTGTGATGGACATGGAAGAAAAGAAGCGAATATGTGGTTTAATCATCAAGAGTATATGAAAGAAATGAGCAATCTTTTATTCTTAGCTTCAAAAGAAAACAGCTTTGCTTATGATTGGGAAATTAGAAAGGAAAACGTAGGTTTTGCTTTAACTACCAGAAAAAGATTAGCAAACGAAGCTTGGGATGTGGGGAAAATTCAAGATGATGTATTATCTTTATCGAGCTTTATTTTAAAAGAGAAATCAGTTTGAATGATAGGAAAATGGAAATAGGTCGTTAATATTATCCATTTATTAAGGTTGTAAAAATCTGTATACTTGAAATGAGAGTATTATAGGAGGAATTTTGAATGATAACAGGTGAAATTAAGAGTAAAGTAGATAAGATTTGGGAGACGTTTTGGACAGGTGGAATTACGAATCCATTAACGGTTATTGAACAGTTTACTTATTTATTATTTATAAAAGGGTTAGATGAAGTCGAGACAACAAAGGAAAATGAAGCACTATTACTAGATATCGAGTTTGAAGGTGTTTTTCCAAAAGAGAAACAACATTTACGTTGGCATCGCTTTAAACAGTTAGGGTCACCTGAAGAAATGTATGAAGTTGTTTCAAAAGAAGTTTTCCCTTTTATTAAAGAATTGCATGGAACAGATGATTCAGCTTATTCAAAATACATGGGCGATGCCATGTTTATGATTCCAACGGCAAATATGTTAGCTAAAATTGTGGACGGGATTGACAATATCCCGATGAAAGACCGTGATACTCAAGGGGATTTATATGAGTACCTTCTATCAAAAATCGCAACAGCTGGAACAAATGGTCAGTTCCGTACGCCGAGACACATTATTAACATGATGGTTGAATTAATGAAACCAACTCCTGAAGATATTATTATTGACCCAGCTATGGGATCGGCTGGATTCTTAGTTGCAGCCAGCGAATATTTAAGAGATCATCATAACGACTTATTTTTAGTTCAAGGTTTAAAAGAACATTATCATAAAACAATGTTTTACGGTAATGATATGGATCGCACAATGCTTCGTATCGGTGCTATGAATATGATGCTTCATGGTGTGGATAATCCGAATATTGATTATCGTGACTCACTTGCTGAGATAAACAAGGATAAAGAACAATATACACTTGTTTTGGCCAACCCACCTTTTAAGGGATCACTTGATTATGAAGCCGTTTCAAACGATTTATTAAAAATCGCAAAAACGAAGAAAACTGAACTTTTATTTTTATCATTATTTATTCGAATCTTAAAACCGGGTGGTCGTGCTGCAGTAATCGTCCCTGATGGTGTATTATTCGGTAGCTCAAATGCACATAAACAAATACGTAAAGAAATTATTGATAATCACAAACTAGAAGCGATTATCTCAATGCCGAGTGGTGTATTTAAACCATATGCAGGGGTATCGACTGCTGTCATGATTTTTACCAAAACGGGTGCGGGTGGAACTGATAATGTTTGGTTCTATGAAATGAAAACAGACGGATTTTCTTTAGATGATAAACGTAGTCCTATTAAAGAAAATGATATTTCGGATATTGTTGAGCGATTCAGTAATTTAGAAACTGAAAAGGAACGTAAGCGGACAGAGCAATCATTTTTTGTACCAGTTGAAGAATTGCGAGAAAATGATTATGACTTGTCAATTAATAAATATAAAGAAATTGAATATGAAGAAATTAAATACGATGATTCCAAAGAAATATTTAAAAAAATTAATAATGTTGAGATTGAGATTCAAAATGGATTACAAAAGCTTGGAAAATTGTTGGGGGAGTAAGGCATGGAGTTTGTTAGATTGGAAGATGTATGTGAATTTATAAATGGAGATAGAGGTAAAAATTATCCTAAATCAAATGAATTCATAGATGCTGGCATACCGTTTATTAATGCAGGGCATATAAACAATTCAAGAGTTAACTTTTCAAAAATGAATTATATTTCAGAAGAAGTTTACGAAAAGTTAGGTTCAGGAAAAATTCAAAATAAAGATATTATATTTTGTTTAAGAGGTTCATTAGGAAAAAGTGCATTAATTGATTTTGATAAAGGGGCAATTGCTTCATCATTAGTAATATTAAGAAATAAAAATGAAAAGAGACTAAATACATCATATCTAATGTATTTATTAAACTCTCAAGTAATATATTCCCAGATAAATAAGACAAATACGGGTAGTTCACAACCTAACTTATCTGCAGCTAATGTGAAAAACTTTATTGTTCCATTACCAGATTTAAGAATTCAACACAAGGTTGTTCAAGTTCTTGATATAGTTCAAGAACTTATCAATAAACGTAAACAACAACTTGAAGCATTAGACCAAGTAATACAAAGTATGTTTTTGGAGATGTTTGGTGATCCAATTACAAATGTTAGGGGTTGGGAAATATCCCCGTGTAAAGATGTTGCTATTAAAATAGGTTCAGGCGCTACACCTAAAGGTGGTAACGCCAGTTATAAAGATAGTGGTATCAGTTTGATTCGTAGTATGAATGTTTATAATAATAAATTTAGTTATAAAGATTTAGCTTTTATCGATGAAGAGCAAGCAGAAAAGCTAAACAATGTTGAGGTATTCAAAAATGATGTTTTACTTAATATTACCGGGGCATCTGTAGCTAGAAGTTGTATTGTTCCTACTGATATATTACCCGCAAGAGTCAATCAGCATGTTGCTATTATCAGACCTAAAGAGGAAATGGTTAATTATATCTTTTTAAGCTATTTGTTTACAAATGAAATTTATCAAAGATATTTATGGCAAATTGCTACAAACGGTGGGGCAACAAGAGAGGCTATAACAAAACAACAAATAGAAAAATTACCTGTAATTTTACCTCCACTTTACTTACAAAATGATTTCGCAAGTAAAGTAGAACAAATAGAAAAACAAAAGTCATTAATGCAGTCAAGTATTGAAGAACTTGAAAATATGTATAATGCCTTGTTACAAAAAGCTTTCAATGGAAATTTATTTAACGAGGAAAAGGTCTCTAATCTTTAATCAAAGGGAGGGGTAAACGTGTCAAACTTTAGCTTCTTAAAAGACAAAAAGCAGTACAAAAGTTTTACTAATGCTTGTGTAGAAGCGGAAAAGGCTCTAATTGTAAGTCCAGCAGTAAGTGCTATTCAGTCTCGTCGAGCGCTGGAATTAGCAGTTAAATGGGTATACAGCTTTGATAGTGCAGCAATGATTCCCTACCAAGATAATTTATCTAGCTTAATACATGATTCGAACTTTCTAGCAATTATCGATGAAGATTTATTGCCATTAATGAAATATATTGTGAAGTTGGGAAATGTAGCTGTTCATACAAATGCTCCGATTTCTCGTGATGAAGCGGTTTTATCGCTTCATCACCTACATCAATTTATTTCGTGGATCGATTACTGCTACTCGGATGAATTTACTGCAGGAGAATTTGATGAATCTTTCCTTCAATTTGGTGAAGAAAAACGAGTACGTCCTGAAGAACTAAAAGATTTATATGAGCAATTAAGTTCAAAGGATAAAAAACTCGAAGAAGTGATGAAGGAAAATGAACATCTCCGTAAGAGTGTGACGGAAAAACGGGAACACAATACGAAAGATTACAACTTCCAAGTAGATGAGTTAAAAGAATTTGAAACTCGACTTAAATACATTGATCTCGACCTGAAAATTGCCGGGTGGGAGTTTAATAAAGATATCATTCGTGAATATGAAGTTCAAGGAATGCCTAACAATGCAGGAACAGGTTATGTCGATTATGTCTTATTTGGTGACAACGGCAAGCCACTTGCTGTGGTTGAAGCAAAAAGAACTTCAAAGGATCCAAAAATTGGTCGTCAACAAGCCAAGTTATATGCGGATTGCATTGAAACGATGACGGGTACACGTCCAGTTATCTTTTATACAAATGGCTTTGAAACATATATTTGGCATGATCCATATCCACCAAGAAAAGTATCAGGTTTCTATAATAAAGAAGAATTAAGCCTACTAATGGATCGCCGTGAAATGAAGCGACCTTTAAAAGATATTCAGATCAATGATTCGATAAGTAACCGTTATTATCAAAAAGAAGCTATTCTAGCAGTTTGCGATGCTTTAACACGTAATCAAAGAAAATCATTATTAGTAATGGCTACTGGCAGTGGTAAAACTAGGACCGCTATATCGATTGTTGATGTGTTGGCTAGACACAATTGGGTGAAAAATGTCCTATTCTTAGCTGACCGTAAAACGTTATTGAGTCAAGCATACAAGAACTTTAATACGCTAATGCCAAGTTTAACAATATGCAATCTACTAGACAATAAGGATAACCCGGAAGAAAGTAGAATGGTGTTTTCTACTTATCCAACCATGATGAATGCGATAGACGATGTAAGAAGAAAAGATGGCAAGAAACTATTTACGGTTGGCCATTTTGATTTAATCATTATTGATGAATCACATCGTAGTATTTATAAAAAGTATCGTAGCATCTTTGATTACTTTGATGGCATTTTGTTAGGATTAACAGCTACACCAAAAGATGAAATTGATAAAAATACGTATGAAGTATTTGATCTTGAAAATGGTGTCCCAACTTATGCTTATGAATTGGAACAAGCAGTAAATGATGGATACTTAGTTGACTATCGAACAATCGAAACGAAGATGAGGTTTCTAGAAGATGGTATTCATTATGATGATTTATCAGATGAAGAAAAAGAAAAGTATGAGGAAACTTTTGATGAAGAAGATTTCAGAGAAGATATTGATAGTTCTGCCTTAAACGAGTGGTTATTTAACGACAACACAATTGATACTGTTCTGAAAAACCTAATGGAAAAGGGAATTCGTGTTGAAGGTGGAGACAAATTAGGTAAGACCATTATTTTTGCTAAAAATCATAATCATGCAGAAAGAATCACTGAACGTTTTGATATTCTATTTCCGGAGTATAAAGGTGATTTTGCACGAGTTATAGATTATAGCGTGAATTATTATCAAACCCTTATAGACGATTTTTCTGAAGTAAAAAAGCTACCACAAATTGCAGTTTCAGTGGATATGCTTGATACAGGTGTTGACATTCCTGAAGTAGTAAATCTTGTTTTCTTTAAAAAGGTTCGTTCAAAGTCAAAGTTCTGGCAAATGATTGGTCGGGGAACGCGTCTTTGTCCTGATTTATTAGGAATCGGAGAGGATAAAACACATTTCCTTATTTTTGATTATTGCGGAAACTTTGATTTCTTCCGGGAAAATCCGAAAGGAATGGACGGTCAAGTTGGGAAAAGTCTTACAGAAAAACTCTTTAATGCTAAAGTGGATATTATTCGTGAATTGCAAGGTCTTGATTATCAGACAGAAGAATATGTTGCCCATCGAAATGAATTAGTTAATGTTGTGACTAAAGAAGTTTTATCGCTCGATAATGAGAATTTCAGGGTAAGACAGCATCTTCAATACGTAGAAAAATTCAAGAATCGTACGAATTGGAATACTTTATCTGTCCTTGATACAAATGAGATAAAGGATCATATTTCACCAATTATTGTCCCAATGAATGATGATGAATTTGCCAAGCGTTTTGATTTAGTAATGTATACAATTGAATTGGCTAAATTACAAACAAGAAATGCAACGAAACCCATTCGAAGTGTCATTAAAACAGCAGAAGCACTATCAAAGCTAGGTACAATTCCGCAAGTGTTAGAAGCAAAACCAATTATTGATAAGGTTTTAACCGAGGAGTTCTGGGATAGTGCGGATATCTTTGAATTAGATTCTGTTCGTGCAGCGTTAAGGGATTTAATTAAATTCATCGAAAAAGAAACACAAAAAATATATTTTACGAATTTCCAAGATGAAGTACTTGAAGTTAACGAGAACGGTCCAATGTACAATGTGAACGATTTAAAAAGTTATAAGAAAAAGGTTCATCATTACTTAAATCAGCATAAGGACCAAATGGCAATTTATAAATTAAACAATAATAAGGCATTGACGGCAAAGGATGTAGAAATGCTTGAAAACATCTTATGGAACGAACTTGGAACAAAAGAAGATTATGAGAAAGACTTTGGTGATACTCCGATCACTAAACTCGTCCGTCAAATTGTTGGATTAGATCCTCAAGCAGCAAATGCAGCTTTTTCTGAGTTTCTATCAGAAGAACGATTAAATCTTAATCAAATTCGATTTGTAAAATTGATTGTTGATTATGTCGTGAAAAATGGAACTCTTGATAAGAAGGTGCTGCAGCAAGAGCCGTTTAAGACTGTGGGAAGTATTGTTGAATTGTTTAAGGATAATATGGACGATGCAAAACGTATTATTGCAGTTATCGATGAGATTAATAGAAATGCTGAAGTGTTTACCGGGGCTTAAAAGCAAGTACTAATCAATTGTTACGACACTATGATTTAGAAGTAACAACATCATGAATAAGCAGAAGTGTTCCTCAGCAATAGGATCTTCTGCTTATTTTTATCCTGTTAAGGTTGTAGGTGATAAGTCAATGGAGGAAAATATTTATGTGAAACAAGTAAAAAAACTAAGGAAAAAAGCGGAGAATTCAAGAAATGCTTATTTTATGTTAACCAAAAGGTATAAATTTTATAGTAATTCGCTACATTTTTTTATCTTAGTTGGATCAACTATAATAGCCATTTTAACTTTTGCAAATTTTGATGTGTTTTTACCTCTAATAAAGGACCTAACAGATTCAACATACAAACTTTCTATTGGACTAATTGCATCTTCGGTATTTATCCTAACCGTAATTGAGGAATTTCTTAAATTGTCAAATAAGTCATCGGAATATGAAAGCTCAGGAAAACAATTAACATCTTTTATCAGATATGCGGATTCAGTAGAGAAACGAGAAAATATTAATGATGAAGATTTGGCACAACTAACTCTTTACTACACATTAATATGTGAATCTACACCTATTATTCCAGATAAGTTCTTTTTTAAAGCCAAAAGACAACTCTACAGAAAAATCGAGTTGAGTAAGGAATTGGAAAAAAATCCGGATACTATCTTATGGCTTTATAAAGTAAAGAGATTTAGAAAAGAGGTAAATTCTCTGTTTAAGAAGGGAGATATTGATAAGAATGACGAGGGAAAATGACTCCGTTCTAGTGTTAGCAAGTGGTGGCATTGATTCTACCGCTTTAATAGAATATTACGCGTCAAAAAAATATAAGGTTTCTGCACTGTTTTTCGATTATGGACAGATTAGTCGTACGAAAGAGCTACAAGCCGTTAGGAAAGTATGTAGTTATTATGGAATTAAACTAGAAGAAGCTCAATTAGGATTCACTTTAAAAAATACTAGTGGAGAATTTATAGGGAGAAATGCACTATTTATTACATCTGCATTTAATTTTTTACCAAATAATTATTCTAAAATATCTATAGGGATTCATTCAGGTACACCTTATTATGATTGCTCAAAGACGTTTGTTGAAGATTTTCAAAGAATCGTAGATGGCTATTTTGAAGGAACAGTTTTAATTGATGTACCATTTGTTGAATTTACAAAGGGTCAAATTATTGAATATTGTTTACAAGAAAATGTGCCAATAAATCTTACATACAGCTGTGAAAATGGTTATGAAAAAAACTGTGGTAAGTGTTTATCTTGCTTAGATAGGAGAGAATTTCTTGGAAAAAGTGACCTTATGTGAAGAAAGAGTAATTAGTATAATTGAGACCAGTACTCCAGTATTAATACCTTCCTTTTCGAGCAAAGGTATAAAGCAGTTTGATAAGACTTTCTATTCATTAAAAGATTACCTATCAGAAGTAACCTTATTTAGTGCCTACGATTTATATTACAAACTAGTTGATAAAGAGCTTATCTATGAAACTGATATGTTGTTTATAGATAGTGGTGGATATGAGGCATCAATTGAACCTGATTTATCCGAAATATATGGGTTTGGTCATAATCCTAATGATTGGAAAGAGGAATTATATCTTAATCAAATCGACACTTTGGAAGAACTTTCAAATATTGTATTAATAAACTATGATTATCCTAAGATCCCTTTTTCCGAACAAGTGAATAGAGCAAAATCAATTTTTACGAAGTATCCATCGTTTGCTAGTGATTTTTTAATAAAGCCTGATACAATATTTGGAAAATTCGATATGGAAAAACTTTTGGAGGATTTACAACTCTGCTCTAATTTTTCTGTCATAGGATTTACCGAAAAAGAGCTAGGATTATCTGTTTTTGAAAGATGTAGAAACATTTATAAGATAAGAAAACGACTAAATCAAATTGGGTTGAATAAACCTATTCATATTTTTGGCTGTTTAGATCCGTTAAATATCATAACTTACTTTTTATGCGGTGCCGATATTTTTGATGGATTATCTTGGTTAAGATATGGATTCCAAAGTAACCGGCCTATTTATATTAATAGCTATGCTATTTCCAGTGGAAAGTGGATGTATACTAACGATGAAGTCAGGATTATAACGTACCTAGAAAATATTAAGATACTAAATGCTTTAAAGCATAAAATGAAACTTTATATTAAAGAGAAGGATTTATCAGTGTTTGAATTAGACCAGCAGACCGAAACGGAAATATTCAACCTTATGGAAATAATTAAAGAAGAGGGGTTTTAAATTGGGAGGAAGCGGTGGATGGAATGTACCCAGTAAAACATTAAAAGAACTGTTAGAAGAAAAGGCAAAACAAAGGCAAAAAGAAAATGATAGAGAAATAAATGACTTTCTACAATCCTTGTTAAAAGAACTAAATAATCGTGATACTGAACAGGTACAAAAACATCTTAACACGTTAAAGGCTGCAATTGAAAAAGAAATTGACGGAGCTGTTGATCTTTTATTCGGTGGTTCATTAAGTAAACACACCTATGCACAGGGATTAAGTGACATTGATATGTTAGTACGAATTAACAATACTCAATTAGCTAATGCCAAACCACAAGAGGTCTTAGACTATTTTGCAAAACAAATAAAGACCAGATTACCAAAGACTGAAGTAAAAAAAGGAGATTTGGCTGTCACCGTTAAATTTAGCAGTGGATATGAGGTTCAATTATTACCAAGTATAAAAACTGCCACTGGATATAAAATTGCAAAACCGGGTTTAAATGAATGGAGCAATGTTATCAAACCCAAAAAATTTGCTGAGAAATTAACTAGTGTTAATCAATCCAATGGTGGCAAGATAATTCCGATGATAAAGCTGTTTAAGATGATTAACGATCAATTTCCAAAGAAAGCCCAGCTTTCAGGTTATCACATTGAATCACTTGCGATTGAAGCTTTTAAGAATAGACAAGTATATCCAAAGACAGTTAAAGAAGCCTTACAAAAGTTTTGCGAGCATTCAAGAACAACGGTGTTAAGTCCCATCAAGGAGAGTACCGGCCAGTCTATACATGTAGACGATTATTTAGGAGGGAAAAATAGCGATATTAGAAGAAGAATCAGTAATAATATTAGAATCATACAAAAAAAATCGATAATGCAAGTTCAGTAGATGATTGGAAAAATATTATAGAGTAAGGATGGCAAATAATATATTTTTTCATCTGGCCATGATTTTCTGTATTCAATACTTGAATGACCTACTGTACTGTCAAATTTATAGGAATACTGATTAGGAATCTTCATCTATTTTTACAAAAGTATCACATTTCTTAGGAATAACAAAAGCAGTAAATTCCTCACCTTGTCCTTCGAGGGGCTGGTTGTTTACTGCTTTTATTAATGATGAATTTGTAAAACCCATTGGAATAGCAGGACCTTTAAACACCGCATGTAGTTCGTCTAAATATTTTCCGCAAGTTTTCCCACAAGTACATGTTTTTTCTTCCAATTTCAGATTAAAAACGTCCATGCAGTTGGTACACATTAAAATTTTCATCGGACTTCACCTTCTAACTGTTATTCTTTCATATACGGCAGCAATAATGTATACAATCCCTTCTTTTGTTCCGTGGAAAGAGTAGAGATTATTTTATTTAATTCCTCGTTTAATTCTTCCTCAATATCTATTCCTGTTTTCTCGCCTTCCTCAATGGCTAATATGGCATTTCTCTCTTCTATATTTTGAAAAAATTCACTCATAGAAATACCGAACTCATCGCATATTCTCTCCAACTGAGTAAAGGTTACTTCTTGGTTACCACCCTCAATCCTTGAAAGGGATGGTTGGGATATATTCACGATTTTCGCGAAGTCAACCATTGTATATGAATGCTCCTTTCTAAATGTTCTAATCAGCCTTCCGACTTGTAGTAAATTCATATATTTATCTCTCCGTCTGCAATTTTCATTCTCACTTTCATACTACATTTTTCTGATTTTACAATCAATCTCTTTCATGTTATCCTTTATAAGGATATATAATCTAAATGAATAATGGGGTGGAAAAATGGTTGACGGTTTTTATAATGCGTATAGTAATTTAATTGAAGCACGATTAGCGGATATTTATAAAAGTGAAGAGTACACAGTTTTGACTGAGACAATTTTTCATGAATTCGAACAAAAATTATCAGCTAAAATTGGCGAGTTAGGAACAGAGGAAAGAGAATCTTTATTCGAAGATTTTCAAACAGCGATATTTAATCAAACGCATCATCAAAACAAACTTACTTATCGCATCGCATTTAATGATGCATTGTCATTTTTTATGGATACAATTTTAACACAAAAAAGATAGCCATCAGGAGGTAGTAGCATTTGTATTTATATCAAGGGAGATTGGTTTTCGATATCGTGACAGCAGTAGGAGAAAAAAGTGAAGAAGCAGCAATGAAAAATGATGCTCATGAAAATTTAACAAATGAATTATTTAAGGAATTGCAAGCATTTATTGAAGCAAAAGGTTATCAGGTACTTTCAATTGGTGTAGATTTAGAAAACTGTGGTAAAGCAGATCAAGCACAATTAAAAGCACTAGAAGAAAGTGAAAAAGACGGGAATGCTAAAGTAAAACGAATTTATAATAAAGCAAATATTACATCGCATACTATTCAAATTATAGAATAAGTTTTGAAGGGATTGATATATTTGTCTACTTTGGGAGATTCTGAATTTGAACTATATCAAACTACGAAAGTTCGGATAAATAAAGTCTTGGAACATGGGGTAGAAGTGAAAACTAGCAAAAGTCAGCTAGGGTTTATTCCCTTCTGTAATCTGGTTGAAGACAAATATACTTTGAAAATTGGTCAATCTTTATATGTAAGATTTTTAAGTCAAGATAAGGATTATCTGTATTTTGCGGGAGATGATTTATTTAATCCAACCCCTTCTCCATCTTCAACGAGAACATCACATTCATCTGGTCTAGAGATGTTTCTTATAAACTATCAAAGTAATATAGTAGATGTTATAAAGTTATTCGTAGCTGGACAATCAGTTATTGAAATATCCTCAAAACTAAACATGCCGCCAAAAGAAGTAGTGGAAATTATCGAGAAGTTTCAATCAGAATGATAATAAATAGGGAAACGCTTTGCACCCGTTGAATGCAGGCGTTTTTTTTTGTTTCTGCTGACCATCTTTGAGGTCAAAGTTATAAGCTTAAAGGGCATTTTAATAGGTTAAACTTAGGGGTTTACAGAAGCTATTAGTCGGCAAGAAAGGGTGATTTTCTACGTGGGAAAATGCAGTAATATCAGGGGTTCATGGACTTCAGGTATATGAAGTCGTTCATATGTATAATTGGGTATGCCTTAGTGTACCCATTTGTCCTTATGAAACTGAGGGGAAAAGGTACTTAATAGATGTATGTGGTAAGTAATCAAATAAAAAATACTCCATTCAAAGTTTAAAGGGATTTGGATAAGAATCAAAATTAATTCCTATTCGGAACTTAATACTGTCAAAATTGAACTTGAAAAGATTTTTCCTAGAAACCTGCAAGTATCCTATTAAAATATGATTTATTGCCGTTTATAATATTAAAAAGATTTTAGGAGGATTAAATAATGTTTATAAAAGATATATTATTTGCATTAAATAACGGTAAAAGTGAAGAGGATTTGGCAAAAGAATTAGGAATGAATTTGACGGTGTTTAAAAATAAATTAAAGAATGCTGCAATTGAGTTTGAAGATGTGGACAAAAAATGGAACTATTATGGATCAGATGTAGAAAAATCATTAGATAGGGACTTTACCAAAACTGTTAAAGTTTTAGGAGTAGATAGAGCATTGTTGATAGCCATAAACAAACAGTAGCTAAGGTTGATAATGCTGAAACGAAGGATTCCGAGTACAAGTTGTTTAAAGATTATATTAATATGAATAACCAAGAGTTGCTTGCGAAGAAAACCTTCACGCTAACTGAAGAAATATACGATACAATCAAGGGTGTTAGTAAAAAGAATTCGATGAAAATTAATGTACTAATAAACGTGTTACTGGGGCAAGGATTACGGTTTTATAATATACCGATAGAGGGGGAAACTGCTAATAAAGGCAAAGGAATCCATTCAGATGAATAATAATTTAAATTAGGTGTAATGTACAAGTTCGATACGGATTTGTATATTACACCTTTATTTATACATAACACAATGAATCTTTGCTTTCTATTGATTACGGCCAGTGAAATGTACTACCCTTGACATAGTTTTTACCACCGAATGACAAAGAATGCACGATAGAATGACAAACTGTTTACCTCTTGCAATCCGTCTTTTGATAAAAATGTAAAACAAAGTTTGAGAATGAAAATGTTTGATTGACCTTCAATAAGTTCAGTCTTCTTCAAACGGTCCAGATTAACTCTTGTATTACGTAGTAGACTTATACTGCCAATAAAGTTTGTCATAATTTGTAGGAAAAAGGACAGCAATTTGCTATTATCTGCTATGATTTTAGTATGAAGATTACTGATAATATGAAGTGAAAAGCGGCGTAGGGGTGAAGTGATGAAACGATTTGTTATACCAATTTTAAAGGAAATCGCAATAGGGCTTTTAGATGCAAAGAAGGATGAACCTGCGTTTAGCATTAAGTGTTTAAAATGCGGGTGTATTAGAGAATTAGAATATCGTTTTTCTAAAAGATCTGGGGATATAGAAGTTTTTAATGACGAAGATATTTTAAATGCTGAAGAAAACATTATATCAATTAGATGCAACAAATGTGGAAATAACTTAGATAGCTCAGAATATTAATGTACAGTTCAACGATAATATTTATTAGAAAATGATATCCCACAATCCGTGTGATCGTGGAATACCAAAAGCATAAATTCTCGGTGTAAATATTGAGGATTTATGCTTTTTACTTCTAATTCGTTGACGTTTTTCTATTGGCAAATACTTTGACAGCAAGTGGTAAATTTTGTGGCAACTGCTGGTAAACAACAAGGCACAGATGGTGCATTCTTGACTGTAATCATCCTAATGCTTGTGGAAAATATCATCATCCTTCTAAAACATTTTCTAAACATCTGTTCGCCAGAAATATAATAATCCATGTAGCTGATCAATAATATGGATTATCAAAGAAGTGTTTCAAAAAAAGAATTTTTGCTAATGCTATTAAAATATAAAAATCTTAATAATATAATATTTAAGATTTCGCAATAAGGAAGTGAATCCGGATAGGAGATTGTTAATTAATAAATTTATAGACATTTTCTGTTTAGACCTTGCGTAATGCTAAATCGATAAAACGATGGAAAAACAAGTACAGAATTTAATAACTAATAAACAAGGGAAACCCCCAATGAGCTTGGAAAAGAAGATGCCATATCTTCGTTTTCAGGATTGTTGGGGGTTGTTTTAATTAAGCCCAGTGGTGAAATGTCAACCATAAAAAACATCAAAATTGGAAATTCCTAAGTGCGAAAGCTTATTCATCGCCACTTTAAGGCGCACTCAAATAAACCTCACGTTTTCCAACTTAAAAAGTTAAAAAATGGAAGTTACAAATTAACTAAAGAAAAGCGAGAAAGTGTTCGTTATTCTCTCCTTTCTTCTTTGGGCGTGTACAGCTGTTTCGTGCGTAGTAGCGAATGCACGAGCCGTACAAGTTTTCTAGCGGTTAAGACGAGAGCGCGTTTGTGTTGATGCTTGGTTACTTCTTGATATTTCTTTTGATAAAAGGCTTTATATTCGGTGTCATGTTTTCGTATGGCGTCTGAAGCTTGTACAAGATAATAGCGTAAATACTTATTGCCGGTTCGCATCCGACTGGTGTTTTCAGACTCATATTCACCTGATTGATGCTGTGTCCATACGAAACCTGCGTATTTCGCTAAAGCGTGGTGATCATCAAAACGATGGATATCGCCAATCTCTGCGATTAAGCCCGCTGCGTACACGGGACCGATGCCTTTTACTGATGTTAATGTTTGCGGAATACCTTTCATCATGCGTTCGATTTCTTTATCTAAACGCTTTACTTGGGTTTCCATGTGCTGAATCGTGCTCAGAATGACTGATAAAGAAAGATTGACGGGATCCGCCATCACTTTATCTAAACGATAGGAATTGCGAGCGAGCTGCTTGAGATATTTCGCCATCTCCTCTGGCGCCACAAAACGATTTTTGCCTTTCTCTTGTAGGAACTCTACGAGCTCCTCTAAAGGCATATCGGCAATGATACCTGGATCTAGTTCTTCTATCACCGCGACACTTGTCGCACCGAATGTATCGGAGAACGGATTATCTTGGCGTAAGCCACTAAATTTTAAGTACAGTTGATTTAACATGTATGTTTTATTACGGGCAATTTCATGGACTAAATGGAAGCGCGTGCGTGTTAATCGACGAAGTGCATCGTAAATTAAGGTTTCTTGCATTTCATGTGGCAATCGTCCAAAGCGTAGATGATCCGCAATAACCCAGGCGTCTATTTTGTCGTTTTTCGGTAACATATCATAGCCCTTCTTAAAACGGGAAACTTTACGTGCGTTGAGCATATAAATCGCTGTTTGAAGATGTGGTACTACTTTCTTACATTGTGCTTTTAAGTAATGGGCAAGGTGCCAACTATATTGATCCGTGGCTTCCATCCCAATTTTTAATTGATCTGTTTGATTTTTTTCCGCTGTTCGTATAATTTTTTGAATCAAGGTGTCCGCACCTTCTACATCATTTCGAACAGAAAAATCAGCGAGTGTGTGACCCTCTCCATGCATGAAATGGACATGATGGGAGCGCAAACTCACGTCAATACCGACTAGCATTTGTGACATGCCAATCACCTCCTAAAGGGGGAATTAATCAAGATACACGCAGACCTGGGTGCCCAGTCGAATCATCGATGTCTGCCTCGTGATGAGCAATCGCATGGAGAAGACCATAATTGAGCGCTACACTCTCTTCAATCATTGCGTCGCAGCCAGTGGTTAGACCTTCCATAATGAACGATGGGTAGCAGGCTTATGAAGCAGTACACATGCGTGTCCGCAAGGAGGAAAAGCTATTTCCTGCGAATACCTTGTCCGTTCCATTGTCTCATGGGCACAGTCTGAGTGAAATAAAAGTTGTCATAAAAAAGGACGAAGTACTGAAATGGAGCCTCCTCCATCCTTCGCCCTTGTGCTATAAAATTGGGTTAAAAAAGTGTATGACAAATAAACAGGCAAGCACCTGTGAGCAATACTTTAAGAAAAGATGATAAATAATGAAAATAGTGATTTCCTTTTGGCTCCCTCGGTCAAACCAGGGGCAAACAGGTAAAACATAAAACAGGAGTGAGGGAGCCAATTGGCGACCACTTCCTATAGGAAATCCAACAGATCCTCCAGCTGTCCGGATCAACTGGAAATTCTATCGGAAAGAGCTCTTACTACTAATATACGAGGAGGAATATTAATGGAGAAATCAAACTCTATAGAAAGAAAAAAGACAAGTATAGAAAATAGTATTGGGTTGTATTGCGAGCTGCTGATGGCCCTTAATACTGATTCGAATATACTAATAAATAATAAAGAAAACTATTACTACTTGGAGGGTAAAGGGAATAATGGTGATTCTAGGGAAGATCCGTTATCAAACTTCATTATCGAACCGCTTTATTTTACCAAAAGTAAGAAGGGCATAACTAAGTTTATATTAAAGTTTATCTCTAACAATCATTCAAAAGTAGTTGAGCTAGATGGTGAAACCTTAGCGATTAATCATTCCTTTAAGAAATTTTGTATAAATCAAGGCAAATTTAATTGGAAAGGTAAGCAGCATCATTTAGACGATTTAATCGATTTTATTATGGTTGGGGCCTCAAAAGAAATCACTATGATACCATATATAGGCTGGAATTCAAAAGAGAAAATTTGGATTTTCCCTACCCATGCATACTCTCAAGGAAATGTTTACTTTCCTAATAATGATGGGGTTTTTGAAATTGACAACAGTTATTTCAAGCTAGAGGTAGATAAGGATGATGAATATTTTATCCAACCGCATATTTCAACTGAACCATCTAAGAAGGAAATTGTTGAATACTTTAGAGATTTGAAAATGCTGTATAAGGATTATTCATATCTAGGTTTTGGATATATAGCAAGTTCATTTCATGTTGACGCTATTACTGAAAAAACGGACTTTTTCCCATTTTTATATACTCACGGGAAAGCTGGACATGGAAAAAGCGCATTTATTAATATTATCTCTAAATTTTCGGGGATGAAGGTATCACTAACAAATCCTCCATCTTTAGATGGATTAAGAAAAGGTATTAGTGGAAAAGCAAGTCTTCCGTTTATTATCGATGAAGCAGAAGATAAAAATGATAGGTCGCGTGGGAGAGATTTCTTTAAATATTTGTCCGATACTATAAAGGTTATTTACATGCGTTCTATATTAAAAAGAGGACATAAAGATGAAGAAAGATTGGTTTATTATCCGATAAGAGGTACGTTATTTTTAGGTGGAGAGGTGTTGACTAGTGTTGCATCAATCATACAACGTTCCATTCTTATTGATTCTTCCAAAATTACTAAGAATGAAGATGTATATAAGAAAGTTAAGGACAGTCAAATGCCTTTTTGGATAGGTCAATTTCTTATGCGAACTTCTCATGTATGGCAATCATATTTTTTAGACTTATATGATGAAATTACAGCTTATTTTATTAAACAGGGGTGGACAAATATCGATGTCCGTATACGCTGCAACTATGCTATATTCTTAGCTGGTGCTTTAGCTGCCATTAAACATTTGAATAATTATTTTGAAATGGAGCTAATTTCGGAAGATGAGTTGAAAACTATATATCTTTTTATATATGAAGAAATGAAGGAAACAAAAAGAATGACGGAAAGTGATCATCCGTCAATGCAATTCTTAATGAAAATTGGATTACTTGCGAATAAAGGTGTTTTAAGTAAAGACATTGATTATAAGTGTATCAAGCAGAAGGATGGCCATGTTTATTTGTATTTAGCTCCTTCTAACGTCATAGAAGCATACAAGAGTAATGAAAAAACTCCGTTTTATACAACGAGCCATAAAGCAATTAAAGACCTTCAAAATCAATCATTTTTTTGGGGGACTCGAAAACTTCGTATTGGACAAAGTCAGCCTACTGCATGGATTATACAGCTTACTCACCCTAATAACCCAGAGTTAATTAAGGAGGGGATAATACATCCCGATCTACCGGATACAATGGTTTATTTTTATAATTAATCCGTGTAGCTTAGTCTTGTTCCAAAAATTCAAGAACAATTGGAACAAAAGAATTTCAGCAATATCAAGGTTTCCGAAGGCATTGTTCTATTGCTCCCAAAATTTTTGTTTAGTGCTTCCGTATATATTAGCTTTATTTAAAAGGCAAATAGTTAAATTTTTGCTTAATATTAAATAAACTATTGGAAGTTTGGAACAAAATTAATAAAAAGTAATAAAACCCTAATAACACGTGGGTTTACGGTTATTTATTATGTTCTAAATACGATTAAAATTCGGAACATAATTGGAACATTTAGTGTTTCGATTGGATCTGCCGAAGTTGATGCATGATCGTTCGGTTTTTCAAAGTAATGGGATAACGTGAATGTGTTTACAAGTCATCTCTTATGAACCTTCGGAAATTAGAAACTAACGTAAATAATTTTTTATATGGTATTAAAATACAGTTTTATTTGATCTAAACTGATTTTATATTAATAAAAAAAGGGAAAGCCCCATCAAATAAATGTACGATTTCAAAATGTGCGTATTTATTTGATGGGGTTTTTCTATTAAACAATTAATTTTGAAAGGTGGAAATCAGGGTGTTTAGTGAAAAATACTCTTTATATTTTATTGATGAGTGTCATGAAGGAAACTACGAAAAAATGTTAAAAGATTTTCGGTCAGCAGAACAATTGAGCGATTATCGTTGTGCGATTTATATTGTTTCTCTACCGGAAATTTATAGCAGAATTGAAGGGATCGCAGGTGGTGAACAACCTCATGAATGGGTTTATGCTGTGAAAGGGGAATATATAGAAATGTATGATGAAGAAACTGATGAAGAATATCTAGAGTACTATTTTAACATATTACGGGAAAAGGATGGTTCCCCTGATTACAGCGATGCATATTATTCCTTGCCTTCGTCGTACAAGTTATTAGTTAATATCGTAGAAGAGCTAGTTACTTATAGACATAGGGCATTTCGAATCATGGATGCTATTACAGACTTTGATGATAGCCTTTTTGAAGTATTGATTCAAGCATTAAAAATACGGAGGGAAAAAGACGCTGAGTTGTTCCCAAATCTATAATAAATTAATACTAATTTTGGATCTGTAAATAAGTTCATTATCCCAATTTTTGATCTTTCTTTTAACGGGAACCAACTATAATAATGTATAAGGATAAAGTATGTAGCCTAAAAATATTTTATAAGATAAAAAGGTGTGATGGATATGACTACAGATTTGGCAGCTTCCATAGTAAAAGCCATTTCTTATGCTCGATATGGCTTAGAACAGTATTTTCGTGGTTTAAATCCTAAGATACAAGTTGAGAAATATGAAAGTAGGATTGAAATTGTATCAAAAAAACTTCATGAAGGTGGTCTTATTGAAAAACAGTATCAGCCATTAAAGGTCAATGAAATGAGTTTCGCTGAGATAGTGAAACGATCCTCTTATTATTTATGAGAAGAGTGATTTTATTACTATGGGTAGAAGAAGAAATCAATAATCGAAAAGCTGAAATGTAATCTTCATAAGCGCTTAAATCATTGATAATGCTCCTTAGCAAAAAGAGAAGCACATATGTATGGGCTTCTTTTTTCTGGGTATAAATTGTCACCAGCGATTCTATTTCAAAATTACTTAATGTATCTAGATGGCCCTTAGAGCTTTAGCAGTCCTCTTCAAGTCTTTTTAAAGCTCTAGCATAGGCTGCATTTCGCTCCTTTTCTTCCCAATCAAGATTTTGAAGTATACGTTGCCAATAAATATTCCCTTTATCGGCGTAAGACTTTGCTGTCTCCCGCCATAAAAAAGCTTCTGCCTCTTCTAAAACGATAAATGATCTGCTTTGAATTTTGAAATGGGGCATACCCTCTTCTTTTATTAAATTGTATATCGTGGCAGGACTTGATCTGAAATACTCGGCAGCTTCTTTTACTGTTAACACTGTTCTTCCATAGTAACGTGTTTTTTCTTTTTTTGCTTCCGCATATAAATCCTTAGAAAATTTATCAAGTTCCTCTCTTATTATTTCCCTTAGTATATCTTCAATCATTTTTGAATCCTCCTTGTTCTTTTCAAAAGCTAGAATTTCAGATTGTACTTTCGCAACAGCCCATTTGTCTTCTGGATCCGACCAGCCCAATTCTTTGTATTCAGAAACTGTATCCTTAATCGCATTTTCATCGAAGACTATTCTTCCTTTTATTTTTAAATGCGGCATTGCCCTTGAGTATGTTAATTGCCGCAATACAGAGGAACCGATTCCAGTGGAACTTACAGCTTCTTTCATTGTTATAAACCTTTTTGAAGTAGTTTTTTTCATTTGGGACAAATGGTTTCTAAGCATGAGCATTTCTTCATGAATGATTTTGATTATTAAGGATTCAAAAGAGTAGCTATTCTCCTTATTTTCCATAGTTCACCTCTTAATTTAGAATATTATGTATAAATTATAAATCAAATTATAGAGCATTAGTTCTCGGTGTGTGGTTAGTTTGATATGTGCTGTATAATATAAATAGATTATATGGTAAATTTTAACTAGGTAAAATAAATTCTACTTGGGATTCAGAACCCAGTTCATAAAAGTATTTATAAAGCAAATTTAAATATTAATAAGGAGCTGATGAGAAGAATCTAGACCCTTTTTATGACGAATTGGAAGAATCATTGAAGAAGGAACTCCCCACATTACTTAATGGCGTTAATGCTTTAGATATTGGTTGTGGTAGGAGATGGTTTTCAAGATACTTTAATAACGATATTAATTTAAGTGTTCTTAGCTTCTTGGCATAGACAAGAGCAGGGAAAACATCGAATTTTGCTTATCTAATGCCCAAAGTTCTAATCTTAATTTTGAGGTAAGGGTTTATCACTAATGACCAACTATCAATAAAAAGTAGATAAATGCATTTTTTAAATCCTATTGTTATGGTAACATTTTATATGTAGGTATTAGCCTAAAGCGTGTGTATCTAGATACACATGCGTCCCGATAATCGGTATAGGGCATTCGTTTCGATGATTTATAATATAATTATAGACGTTGAAACTGAATGGAGGATAACGCTAATGAATCTATTAATGCAACTATTAATTGACTTATCAGTTTATCCAGCAGTCTTATGCAATATAGGACTGTTAAACTTTAACCTATCATTTTTGTTAGGGAGGCGGTTGAAAACCAATTCCTCCTTGTCCACCGCCGCAATATAATGGAGGAATTACAGTAATGAGTACAGATGATTCTTTTAAAAAATTTGTAACTAGAAATAAAATTAAAGAGACTTTTGAACTGTATGTTGCTCAAAAGACTGACACTTTAACTGATGAACACCAAGTTAAAGTCCCAGAAGGTCTTGATGGTATAGATTACAAGTTATTTCAAAAAACTCTTGCTCATCAAGTTGATACAATCTTCAAAAGGATACAACGAGGAAATTACTACTTTTATCCGCTGAGAGAAGTAAAGATTTCAAAAGATCCATTATTGAATATTAAGGATGCTGAAAAGCAAGGGAAAATAAGAAAATTGTCAATTGCTACTATTAGAGATGTTATAATTCAAAAAATGTTATATGACTATCTAAGTCCATTTACTGAAGAGAAATTTACTGAATTACCATATGTTAGTTTTGCGTATCGTAAAAATGTAAATGCTCAGAAGGCAGCACAGAAAGTATTCAATGATCTAAATGATCAGTATATTTATGCTCTTGATGCTGATTTAAAAGGATTTTTTGATACTATTCCTCATGATAAGCTTTTTAAACAAGTTCTGACTTTTTTTAAAGATATGCCTGAAACTCACAAGCTTCTTTATCGTTTTATTCATATTGATATCGGATACAAAAGTAAGAATAAAAATAAGGTAATTAGAGAAAAGCGTAAAGAAGGTATTCCACAAGGTGGGATAATTTCCGGAATGCTAGCAAATATATATCTTCATCAATTTGATTTCTGGATAATGACAGTTTTAAAAGCTAAATATGATATAAGGTATACAAGGTATGCTGATGATTTTATCATATTAGCAAAAAATAATGACAGTATTACAAATATTCAAGAGGAATGTAAGGAATTCCTTGAAAATATTGGGCTAGTACTACACCCAGACCCCCAAAAAACAAAAATATGTACACTAACTAATAGTAGAAGTTTAGATTTTGTTGGATTCAAAATTTCACAAAAGTATATTGGTGTCAAAGATAGTAATATAAAGAAATTTAAAATAAGAATAGAAGAAATTTTAAAAACTACAGACTTTAAAAAGAAGAAGTCACTAGAGCTTTTAAAATTAAGGATGAGTTATAAGTACTTCGGTAATGAATATAAGAGTTTCAAGTGTAAAACCTGCGGAAATTTTGAAAAATCGAGAAATTGGATGAGATTTTTTTTAGTGATTACAGATACAAATCAGTTAAAGAATTTAGATAAATGGGTCTATAAATCCATAAACTATTATTATTATAAGAAAACAGGGGAAAGGCTTCCTAAAAATGCGTTAAAGCAATTGGATTTCCCTTCTTTAGAATTACTTTATTATAACTATCGAAAACAGTTAAGCTATGAAAATGAGTATTGCCAATGTAATGCTATAGATAAAAATCTTTATGCCACTAAAAATCCTTATAATGAGTTATTCAATATTTATACATAGTTAGACTTTTTTGATATAAACTCCTCCTTTGGGTGAATTAACATTATCTAAAATAACTTCTTTTTATAAGGATCCCTTAAACACAATGATCTAGGCACATTTCAGGAGAAGAAATGTGCCTTCTGTTTTATAAATCATTTAATTGCAAATACATCTATTGAAATGGATTGGGGGAAGAAAGTAAATGTTATTGAAAAAGGTTAAAATTTATAATTATAAGAAGTTCGAGGACTTTTCTTTAGATTTTGATAGTAACTATTCAATAATGATAGGGAATAATGGGGCTGGTAAATCAACATTTTTAGAAGCAATTCACTTAGCGTTGACAGGGACAATCAATGGGAAACCAATCTTTTATGAGTTATCTCCCTATATATTTAATAGAAAAATTGTTAACAAGTTTATCGAGGAAGTAAAAAATGATAATAAAAAAACTCCACCTGAAACAATAATCGAGTTATACTTCGGAGAGTCAGAAGACTCTGACCTCAATGAATTATTGGGTATGGAGAATAGCGAAAATATGAATGTGCCGGGATTTGTATTCTCTATTAAATTTAATGAGCATTATCGAGGGGAATATCAGCAGTATATTGAGAATGAAAATTTTATACATATTCCTACTGAGTACTATACAGTTGAATGGAAAAGTTTCGCAGGATTAACAATAACTACAAGATCGATTCCTATAAAATCACACCTTATTGACTCCACTACTACAAGTCTAGCTACTAGTTCACAAAAGTATATTATGAAGATTATCTCAGATGTATTAGATGAAAAACAAAAAGCTAATTTAGCAGTTCTCTACCGAAGCTATAAGGAAAAGTTTGGTGAAGATCCTAATATAGCCTCTATAAATGAAGTGTTAAACGAGAAGAAAAATCTTATGTTAGACGACACTAGGAATTTATCAATATCGTTGGATGTTACTCAAAAGGCTACTTGGGAATCTGCAATAGCTGCCTTCTTAGACAATATCCCTTTCGATTATATCGGTAAAGGGGAGCAAAATGTTATAAAGACTACACTATCTATTGGAAACAGGAAGCCTAAAAGAAATTTAATACTAATAGAGGAACCTGAGAGTCATCTGTCATTTTCAAACATGAGAATCTTATTAGAAAAAATAATATCAGAGTGTTCTGATCAACAATTACTTATTACTACTCATAGTTCATATGTATTAAATAAAATGGCAATGGAAAATGTTATTCTTCTTGGTGAAAATAGAAGTGGGAAGCTAAATCAATTGCCAAAGGATACAAGAGACTATTTTCAAAAACTACCGAACTATGACACTTTAAGATTTATTTTATCTAAGAGGGTAATATTGGTCGAGGGGCCTGCAGATGACTTAATCATCCAAAAAGCCTACCATCAAAGATATAATAAACTTCCGTTAGATGACGGGATAGATGTCATATCAGTAAATGGGCTATCATTCAAAAGATTTTTGGATATAGCAAAGTTACTAAATATAAATACTGTAGTAGTTACAGATAACGATCATGATTATGAAAAGAATATTAACAACAAATATAGAGACTATACGGGTGGTACAATTAAATTGTGTTTTAGTACAAATAATGAGCTAAATACGTTAGAACCACAGGTGTTAAAATGTGATGCTGGTAATTATGATAAATTAAAAACTATACTAGGAAAACAAGATAAGTCTGAAGAAGAGTTGTTAGAATTTATGCTGAAAAACAAAACTGATTGGGCGCTAAAAGTATTTTTAAACAGCGAAACACAATTAAATTTTCCGGAGTATATAAATGATGCCATCCAATAAAAGAATTATTAAGGCTGCAGCAGGAACAGGAAAGACTACATTATTAATAGGAGAAGCAGTAAAAACCTATCTAGAAGGTAAGGTATTATACCTCACATATACGAATGCAAATTTAAACTCTATG
This sequence comes from Lysinibacillus macroides, assembly GCF_001281525.1. Classification (GTDB taxonomy): domain Bacteria; phylum Bacillota; class Bacilli; order Bacillales_A; family Planococcaceae; genus Lysinibacillus; species Lysinibacillus macroides. Next base: position 257,640 of record NZ_LGCI01000008.1, read on the forward strand.
AAGTCTGATCTTATGGATTCAGTAGGAATAATACCTACGAACATAAAATGTAAGACATGGACGGATTTTTTGCTTAATGAATGTGCTAGGCCATATAGAAAGGTTATGGAAGGACCCGAAATTGAAGGGGTTAATTTTTGTTCGTTAGGAGAAATCCCGCGCTTAAAGGGTATAACAGCAGCTAATTGGCGATATTATTACGATTTTCAAGGAAGGCTCTATTATGAAAGGCTGGCTCAATTTTGTCATGTAATATTAGAAGCTTCTGGTGGTGTAATCATTGATAGACTCCAAAAAATTTATACCACAATTCTTATAGATGAGATACAAGACATGGGAGGATACGACTTAAAAATAATTGAGGCTATTTACCGATCTAACCTTAATCTTGTAGTTGTTGGAGACCATCGACAGGCAACATATTCAACAAATTCAGGTCCTTTTCTCAGCAGATACAGAGGGATAAATATATTTAATTTCTTTACTGAGGTACTAAAGCACGATGATCTTGAGAGCTTAGATGTTTGCCACCGCTGTCCACAGGTAGTTTGCGATTTAGCAAATACATTATATAGTGACCTTAACATGCAATCAGCAAAGAGAGTTGACAATGAAGATGTAGGTACATACTTGGTTAGTATGGACAATGTAACTTTGTTCATAGAACGTTATAAGCCAACAGTACTTTATTATAATATAAGTTCTCTTAACAAATTTATGTCTAAACTAGAAGAAGATATCGACTTTGAATCAATAACTTTTGGCAAATCAAAAGGATTAAGCTTTGATAATGTTTTAATACTTCCTACTAAAGAAATGGAAAACCATATAATAAAAGGTAGACACAAAATGTCGGATTCAGTAATAGCACAGTTCTATGTAGCAATTACAAGAAGTAAAAAAAATGTTGCAATTTTATCGGATAAAACTCCTTACTTTGACTTTTTAAACCAGTGGGAACAAAGTAGTGATAAGATATCGCTTAATACTACAAATTGAATATTTACCACTCTTCAATACTTATTGAGTATATCGTAAGGGATTTTGTGTATTGATAATGACTATTGAATTCAGTATTTTTTATGAATAGCAAAGTATCCCCTGTTACTCCTAAGAGTGAAACAGGGGACTTTGGACTGTTTAGGTTGAACCCAATATAGGTTCCCTCGCCGTCACGCTAACGTATTTCAAGTATATTCAAGAAACAATCAAATTATTTTTAAAAATAGTTATAAAGTTTTTTTTGGGTAAGAGTAAGTATGTATTAGGTACAAACAAATACAATATAAAACAAAGTATCCCCTGTTACTCCAGAGAGTAAAACAGGGGACTTTGGACTATTTAGGTTGAACCCAATATAGGCTCCCTCGCCGTCACGCTAACGTAATTTAAGTATCTTCAATTTATCATGAAACTATTCAGATGTCAATATTAAAAACTGCACCAATTTAAAAAGTTGTCATTTCCCATCCTATCAAGTAGCTTCATGAGTAATTTTGAATCAATTAAGCAATCTGGAGACATAAAAAACTCTTTGAATAATGAACTTATTTCATTGAGACTCGTAAATTGTGCAAGAACATGAAGGGTATCATATAGTCGTATTTCATAATGTGAATTCCCATCAGATTTAGTTTTTAGGTTGAGTTTATTTATTAAATCTGTATTGATCTTAATATGATGTTTTGTGCGGAAGCGGTTAACTAATCCGAAATGCGCACAATGATTACGCAAATCTGTAATAATTTTAGTTGAATTAAATAAAATGTGCTTTTCTGTTGGGTTTAATCCCATATCTTGCACCACCATATCTAATATGCTCGTTTTTAAACCATACATTAATTTAAGAACACTACCTAACTCTAAAGTTTTAATAATAACCCAAAAAGGTGGTACTTCAAACTTTTGTAGATAGTTGTATTTCGCTTTTGAAGAATCTATGTAATTATTATCTTTGTTATCATGGTTGGTCTTAAATAAGTTATGTCCTACAAAGTTTTTTAATTCAAAATGAGGTACAGTATGAATAGCTGTATTGCTATTCATAGCCACTTGACTATATATTTTATCAAGTCTTATATTCAACTCCTGTAAGTCCTTAATAAAACTCTGAATTGTGTTTTCTATTGTGTTTGGATTCACCACACTGGAAGAAACTTTTAACAAGGATACTGATAAGGGATTGGTAAAGTATGTTATGTTAGTAACACGATCTCCAGAACCCCTGACTGATGGTGTTAAACTAATATCATTGTTTATTGCAGTAATAACACTATTGGTCTTTGAAATTGAATTATTGACATTATTCATAGCTTTTAGTAATCTTTTTCTAGCTTTGGAGGTGATATACTGAACAGCTGAGCTATTTATAGTTGTTATTTTGCTTTCAATATTCACAATTTCTCTGTTAATAAATCTGTTAATTTCATAATTAATATCATTAACGAATTTCTGAGTAATCCTGCCCGGTTGCAGAGTATTCAGACGGTTATGAATGCTAAATGGGTTTTCATACATTAGAATGTCCATATAACATGCTGGGTTGGCATTAGGATTTGAATTGAAAACAGATTCGCAAAAACGATATGCTATTGAAGTTTTCAAACGGTTTTCAAATGAATCGATTGCTTTAAATACGATGGCTGAAAACATCTTATCGAAATTATATAATTCCATAAATTGATCAAAGTGTGTTTCACTGTTGTATTCTTTGTTTGCTGCTTTTGGATCTTTTAGTAGCAGTGTTTCGAAACCGTTAATTACATCGAAATAATTTTTCTTTGATAATAGATCTACAGCTTTCTTTTCATCTTTAATGCTTAATCCTCTATCTTTTAATAAGTTAATTTGCTCTTCAAAAGTTTTAAACTTCTTTGAAAAAGTTTTCTGCATAAAATTTCTCCCGCTCCATACGAATATTTTACTTTTTATTATACATGAATCATCTATGTTTTTTATTGTTAATACTCGAGTAAGATAAACTTAATGTATCCGCAAAAAAAAGAGGTGCAAATTGAGCTGCAATTTGTACCTTTTATATATATAAATTGAACTAAAGCTTCTATCTCCTTCAAAATGGGTAAAGTATACAAACTTATTGTCGAAAGGATGATCCCACATGTTACGCAATGAACAACGAGAAGAACTTCAAACGGCGATGCGACAAACAAAGGATAAGCGACTATTTGAGCGGTATCAGACTGTATTTCTACACCTTGAAGGAAAAAATAACGTTGAAATTGCGATGATCATTCAACGCAATCGAGCAACTGTTGGTGAATATATTAAAGCCTATAAAAAAGAAGGCATAACAGGTTTACGCATGGGGATTTCTACAGGTAAACCACATCGTTTGACCATCGAACAACGTGCTGAGTTGGCTGAGATTGTCACAACGAAAACGCCTGCTGATGTGGGATTTGCACCGTATACGAATTGGACGCTCGCGTTACTCGTTTCACTCGTGAAACGTGAATGGGCTGTGTCCTATTCTTTACGTGGCATGTCTAAATTATTAGAACGCATGCAATTTAGTCATACGCGCCCTACCTATACGTTGGCGAATGCGGACCCAGAAAAGCAAAAAACATTTAAAGAAGAAACATTTCCTGCTTTAAAAAAAGCTATTGTATGAGGAAATCGATCACCTTCTCTTTCAAGATGAGTCCATGATTCGTGACTACCAAGCCATTCAAAAGTCATGGTTTCCAAAAGGGAAACAGCGTCAAATCCCCACATACGGTAAGCATCAAGGCGTGAAATTAATCGGTACGTTAAATTATGAAACAGGTGAAATCTTCTGCGTCGAAGAAGAGAAATACGATGCAGAAGTCTTCCTGCGTTTCTTAGAAAAAGTCATTGCTCATTACCCAAATGGAAAAATTGTCATGATCCTCGATAACGCTCGCATTCATCATGCGAAGCTCATTCAGCCTTTTTTAAAGCTGCATCAAAATCGATTACAACTGGTGTTTTTACCACCTTACAGCCCGCAATTGAATTTAATTGAGGGGCTATGGAAATGGTTGAAAGACAGCGTCATTCATAATGTCTTTTTTTCAAGTACATCGCAAATCAAACTCGCTGTTCGTGAATTTATCCGTTGTCAAAGTGAAGATACACAAGGTATAATCGACCGACTTTGTGTTAGGTTCTAAAGTTCAATCTATATAGCTAGATATATTTTTCTTAATATGGGCCAATTTTTGCCTCTTAAATACCTACGGTGAACCGTAACCACACCACTACATCTCATTTTATTTTTGTGATTTATACTACCGTCAGCACTCTACACATGTGGAGTGTGTCTCGTTTCTACAAAGAGAAACTATATAGAAATCCTTAGTTTTAAACACTTTCACAAGCATTTCGTATTTGTAGGAAAGGTGAAAAAATGAGGAATAAAGTACTAAAAAACCACATTACCGTTTCAGTGGTAATTGATCTGGGGTGTGGAAATACAAGAGAATAGAACTAAAAAAGAGATATTGTGAGAAATATTAATGATGCTAATAAGCAGTGAAAAGTTTAAAATCACTTATTTTTCTAACTGAAAAAGTAAGTGATTTTTTTATTTTTAGTTAAAGAATATACTAGGATATGTCTAAAAATTCAGATTCATTGAGTTAACTTGAAGATTGCTGCCATATAAATGAATACTAAAAAAGAAGTCGCAAGTTTATCATAACGGGTTGCTACTCGACGGAAATGCTTTATTTTATTGAAAAAACACTCAACTAAGTGGCATTCTTTATAAAGATACCAGTCAACAGACCACGTTTTTTTAGCATTCACACGTGGCGGAATGACGTAGCTTGCCCCTTGGCTTGTTAGGTAATCACGAATTTCTTATGACCCGTAAGCTTTATCACCAAGGACATGGCTTCCCTCTAATGAAATGTTTGCTAATAGCCCAAGGGCAGGTTGACTATCATAGACGGGGCCACCTGTTAATTGGAACAACAATGGATTACCGAGTGCATTGACAACCGTATGGATTTTCGTCGTATTTCCGCCACGACTCACACCAATATGTTGGGCAAATTCGTGATTTAGTGCCTTTTTTTGCACCAGTGCTGTGTTGATGTGCTTGAATACTTGTCGAATCAATACTGAGGTGTTCAAAGTCAGCTTCCAGTTGAAGGGATTGAAAAATGCGTACTAAGGTTCCATCATTTCGCCATTTGCAAAAGCGAGCATAAGCTGTTTTCCAAAATCCATAGTGTTCAGGTAAATCATGCCAAGGGGCACCACTGCTGGCAATCTATAACATTGCATTGAACATTTCGCGGTTACTTCGTTTAGAAGGGCGACCTGTGGTATAAGCTGAAAATAGATGTTGAATTTGATCCCATTGTTCATCGGATAATTCGTAGCGACTTAGTGCCATTTATGCACCTCATTTTCTTATTTTATCCATTCTACCAAAACTAGCATATAATTTTTAGACACACCCTAGTTAAAAATGTTGAAGAAATAGAAAGAAATTTTGAACCCGATGGAGAAACTAACCCCAACGGCACACGGATACGAGGGAGTAACAAAGACAAGATTGGATTGTTGGTGTATTTTCCGAAAATTATCGTCCACATATGGTTCATAGGGAGAAAAATCGATTTCTAAGTTTTTATTTTCTTTACCTCTTAACTTGCTTCTTAAATGGTTGACTGATGAAATTAATAAGGGGAATTCTGGCGTAGTTGGCCCCTGAGATATAACTTCTTGTGAGGATTTGGTTTTATAACCCCACTCATTTCCTCTTGATCCACCTCACCGATTTGTCACAGTATATCCATGACTGAATGATTCCTCATAAACAATTTGTATGTTTGAGTGTGAGACACCGACTAATACGGCTAGCTCACAGTAATTCACCGGGTGGTCATTTTCTTGCCGTAATATTTGTATGAATTGCTTGATCGAGAAGCTGCTGCCATAGAGGACTTTTATCACCCCGGATAACTTTTAGCATTTGATTCACTCCTAGATAATTTTTTACTAAAATATGGATTGCTCAATAAGTAATACATGGAAGTACTCTATTTTGCTCTACATAGCCAGAGTGAAAGTCAAAGCAGTCTGTTTGAGCTTGGCTGAAACAATAAAAGTAAATTGTATCGATTCATGAATCTATTGTATTTACCTATGATAACTATAGGTGATTTGGTATTGTTTACTTTTTTGGCATTTCCTATAATAAAAATTAAGTAGCAATGCTACAAAAAAATGAAGGAGATGATGGGGAAATGTCAAAAGCAGTTTTTTATCATGCCGGTTGTCCAATTTGTGTAGATGCAGAGCAAATGATTCTTGATTATCTTGACAAATCAAAGACTACTACAGAAGTGGTACATCTTGGCACTGACCAAAATCGTATTGAAGAAGCAGAAAAAGTTGGAGTAAAATCAGTCCCAGCCTTGGTAATCGGCGAAAATGTATACCATATCAATTATGGTGCAAGTTTAGATGATGTTAAGGGATAACTTCTAAAAGAAGGTGTTGTATGGGCACCTTCCCCTTTTTTTAATATTTTGTCTAAAATATGACTTTAATTTATATTTTTACCACATATGATAAATTAAATGTGGAAAGGTATGAAATATCATAATGTTTGCTCCTCAATATCGAAAAGATAATCAATCTGCAAGAATGAGCATGGCTTTATTCCGAATATCGCAGGCAATCAAAAAAATGACACAAGAGGAAAGCGATGCACTCGGGTTATCACCTGTACAAACGCAAGCACTATTATTTGCTGCTCACACTAGAAATGATATGGCTACAGTAGGGAATTTTGCTAGTACAATCGGTACAACACATGTAACAGCAGTTAAAATACTAAATAGATTGGTAGAAAAAACTAATTTATAAAACTCAAAAGGTTGATGATAGGCGTGTGACTCTAATTTCTTTAACTGAAAAAGGACAAAAGGTCATTTCTAATCTTGATGACAGGGAGTGATCATTAGAGGATGCACTACAGTCTTTACCTGAAAATATTTTGTCTCAATTAGAACTTGGACTTGGAACTGTTGTTTCTACTTTACAGAAAAAAGGGCATCTAGTTGTATCAGAATTTTGTTTAGGTTGTATTTATTTTCGCCTAGATAATGGCGATGAAAATGCGCCTCATTATTGTCAGTTAATACAAAAATATTTAATCCATGAAACTGCACTTAAAGAGTGTCCTGAGCATACCCCTTTTTAAAAGTGAAAAGGAAAAAATAGTAATGAGAGTTTTACTTAGAAAATTTTGTAACTATTCTATCGACATGGTCAATAACTATCATAATAAAATAATCATAGAAATAATTTATGATGATATTCTAAAATAATTTATTTTTTTGAGGTACGAATATTTATGTTTTAATTCTAAATCTTTATTTAAAATAAAAGACTTCCTAATAATGATAGGTAAAACCAATCGTTATTAGTAAAAAATAGAGATTGTACTTATGATTTAGAGTGGGTAATATCGAATATAACGTAACAAACTTATTTTTGGGAGTATAGCCAAAGTGGAAAGGCGAAGGTCTGCAAAACCTTATATTCTGGTTCGAGTCCAGATACTCCCTCCTAACAAATTCCTTTTAAAGAAATGAGGAGTAAAATGAATTTTTTGTGGATTGAGGACAACTTGAAATTTGTGAGAGAAAAAATAAATTTGACATGTCAATCAGCACGGAGAAACCCCAAAAACGTAAAGTTACTATTAGCAACAAAAACGGTCTCAGCAGATAGAATTAAGCAGGCTCTTGATACTGGTGAGACTTTGATTGGAGAAAATAAAGTTCAAGAATTACAGGAAAAGTATTCTTTATTTCCAAATGAAAATATAGAATGGCACTTCATAGGTCATTTGCAAACAAATAAAGTGAAGCAGGTATTAAAATATGTAACTTGCATTCATTCAGTTGACCGTTTGAAGTTGGGGAGGGTATTACATAGGGAACTTACAAAGGAAAATAGAAAGTTAGATATTCTTGTACAGGTTAACACATCATATGAAGAAAGCAAATTTGGAGTTGCACCTGAGGAAACTTTAAATTTGATAGAACAACTTTCTGAATTAGATACCTTAAATATTAAAGGTCTAATGACAATTGGAAAATTGACTACTGATGATAAAGAGACTAGAGAATGTTTTCGTCTCCTAAAGTCAATTCAGCAACAGGTTATTGATCAAAATTATCCTGGAGTTGAAATGGATATACTGTCAATGGGTATGTCCGGTGATTTCGAGATAGCCATAGAAGAAGGGGCAACGCTTGTTCGAGTAGGAACTGCAATATTTGGAGAAAGAGAGTACCCTGACAGTTATTATTGGAATGAACAATTAAGAATGAGAGATTAATTTAATAAGTAGTTAAGTAACATTATTTAATATCCAACAAATAGAACTTTTAAGATGTCATTCTTGTTGTTTAAGAATAAGAATGAGTTTTTTAATCCACCTTAAATATTAGATCATAAATGTTAAACTTGCATATTAAGATTGTAATGAAAAGAGTAACTAGTGAAATAATTTATAAAATTGAATTCTAAATTGATAAGTAAAAAATCACTATGTAATAAAGTTGTACATCAGGGGGGAAATGTAAATGGAGAATTTATTTAAAGAAGATCCTGCTATAGCAAAAGCAATTCAGCAGGAGCTATATCGACAGCGCGATAAAATTGAATTGATTGCCTCAGAAAACTTTGTTAGTGAAGCTGTTATGGAAGCAATGGGTACAGTCCTAACAAATAAATATGCGGAAGGCTATCCAGGACAAAGATATTATGGAGGTTGTGAGTATGTTGACATAGTAGAAGAATTGGCTAGAGAAAGAGTTAAAGATCTATTTGATGCAGAACATGCCAATGTACAGCCACACTCAGGATCGCAGGCTAATGCAGCAGTTTATTTTGCAGCTGTAAATCCAGGAGATACGATTTTAGGCATGAATTTATCACATGGTGGTCATTTAACACATGGAAGTCCCGTTAATTTTTCTGGTCAGCTATATCATTTTGTTTCTTATGGTGTCGACGAACAAACCCACCTAATAGACTATGAAGAAGTGAGGAAACTTGCCCATGAACATAAACCTCGAATGATTGTAGTGGGAGCAAGTGCTTATCCACGTACCATTGATTTCGAAGCTTTTTCTGAAATTGCTAAAGAGGTAGATGCGTTATTTCTTGTAGATATGGCTCATATTGCTGGTATTGTTGCAGCTGGTTTACATCCAAACCCTGTGCCACATGCTGATTTTGTAACAACGACAACCCATAAAACACTGCGAGGACCAAGAGGAGGAGTCATTTTATGTAAGAAATCCTGGGCACAAGCAATTGATAAAGCAGTCTTTCCAGCTATTCAGGGTGGACCCCTTATGCATATGATTGCTGCCAAAGCGATAGCATTTAAAGAAAATTTCTCCTCTGAATTTAAACAATATATGAAATATGTACTTCAGAATGCAAAAGTATTAGCTGAAGCATTGATGGAAGAGGGGTTAAATGTTGTATCGGGAGGTACTGACAATCATCTTATCCTCTTAGATCTTCGCAATATTGAGATCACTGGAATAGATGCACAACTTCTCCTTGATGAGATTGGCATCACGGTAAACAAAAACGCAATTCCATTTGATCCGACAAGTCCACAAATAACAAGCGGAATCCGCCTTGGTACACCAGCCATAACTACAAGAGGAATGGGACCAGATGAGATGATAGAGATAGCACATATTATTTCACAAGCATTGAAAAACCCACAAGATTCAAGATTAATTAAACAGCTTAGTGATGAGGTCAATAAAATAACTTCGAGGTTCACCTTATATGAGGGGAAGATTCACTGAGAGGAGAAAATAAATGAATACAAAAAGAGTGGATTTTTATTCCAAAGCATTATTCGAACAAGCAAAAAGTGTGATTCCTGGAGGAGTGAACAGCCCGGTACGTGCGTTTTCGTTGGTTGACTCTCCTCCTGTTTTTATTACAAAAGGTCAAGGATCTCACATCTTTGATGTTGATGGAAATGAGTATATTGATTATATATGTTCATGGGGACCTTTGATACTTGGTCATGCCCATCCAGCAGTGGAGAAAGAGATACAGAAAGCAGTAAGCGATGGATCAAGCTTTGGATTGTCTACTGAAATTGAAGTGAAAATGGCTAAATTAATATGTGAAATTGTTCCATCTATTGAAATGGTACGTATGGTTAACTCTGGAACAGAAGCTGTAATGAGTGCATTACGTTTGGCAAGGGGATATACGAAGAGACAAAAAATTGTTAAATTTCAAGGTGGTTATCATGGACATGCCGATGCTTTGTTAATCAAAGCAGGTTCGGGTGTCGCCACATTAGGATTGCCTGATAGTCCAGGGATACCCAATAACGTCGCTAGTGATACTATTACATTACCTTATAACGGTATGGAGAGTATTCGTCATACTTTTGAACAATTTGGGGAACGAATTGCAGCCGTTATTGTTGAGCCAGTTGCAGGAAATATGGGAGTTGTTCCTCCAAATCCTGGCTTTCTCCAAGGGTTACGTGAGATTACCGAACAGTATAGAAGCTTACTTATCTTTGACGAAGTAATGACTGGATTTCGCGTAGACTATCATGGAGCACAGAGTCTGTACGGAGTTAATCCTGATATTACTTGTTTGGGAAAGATCATCGGAGGAGGATTACCTGTAGGCGCTTATGGAGGTAAACGTGAAATCATGGAGCAAATTGCACCTGCGGGACCTATTTACCAAGCAGGCACATTATCGGGGAATCCACTTGCCATGTCAGCTGGATATAAAACCCTTCAGTTATTGGAGAAGATTGAAATCTATGATGAGTTGGAAAGAAAAGCTGCAAGATTAGAAGAAGGTTTCAGACAAAACGCTGAATTGACAAGTGTGCCACTAAAAATCAACAGGGTAGGCTCCATGCTTTCTACCTTTTTTACAGAACAAGAGGTTGTTGATTATGAAACAGCTAAGAGTTCGGATATGCAAGTTTTTAAAAAATATTATATGAGTATGCTGAATTTGGGGATTTTGACAGCCCCTACACCTTATGAGGTGATGTTTATATCGGCAGCACACTCCGAAGAAGATATTGAAGATACAATCAAGGCCCATTATCAAGCACTTAGTAATGTCAAAAATATAGGATGAGAATAGTAATGAAATTAATCAATATACGAAAACAATTTCCGATACTGAATCAAGAGATTTATGGGCATCCATTGGTTTACTTGGATAACGCAGCATCAACACAGAAACCGCTCCAAGTCATTGAATCATTGCAACAATACTATGAACAAGATAATGCTAATGTACACAGAGGAGTACATACGTTAAGTTCACGTGCTACAGATGCTTATGAAGGAGCACGGAAGAAAGTAGCTAATTTCCTTAATGCAAAGACGGAAAAAGAAGTTACCTTCACTCGTGGTACGACATCTTCTATAAATCTAGTAGCTAGTAGCTATGCACGGGCTGTCTGCAATGAAGGTGATGAAATTGTGATCTCCGCAATGGAACATCATAGTAATCTGCTTCCTTGGCAACAAGTGGCAAAAGCAACGAAAGCAAAATTAAAATATATCCCACTCCAAAATGATGGGACATTTTCTATTGGAGATGTCGAGAAAACAATTACTGACCACACGAAAATTGTAGCCATTTCGCATGTTTCTAATGTATTGGGAATTGCAAACCCAGTGAAACAAATAGCTGCAATTGCTCATAAACATGGTGCTATCATCATAGTGGATGGTGCACAAAGTGTCCCTCATATGAAGGTAGATGTTCAGGATTTGAACTGCGATTTCTATGCCTTTTCAGGTCATAAGATGTGTGGACCAACCGGTATTGGAGTATTGTACGGAAAAAAGCAATTGCTTGAGCAGATGGAACCGATTGAATTTGGAGGAGAAATGATCAATCATGTTGATTTATATGATGCATCTTGGAAAGAATTACCGTGGAAGTTTGAAGGAGGAACTCCAATTATCGCAGGTGCAATTGGTTTAGGTACAGCCATTGATTTTCTAAAAGCAATAGGATTAGATACGATAGAAAAGCACGATAAACAATTAACTAGCTATGCGGTGGAACGAATGAAACAAATTGAAGATGTGAGAATGTATGGACCTGATGATGGACGTTTCGGGTTGGTTACGTTTAATTTAGGCAAAGTGCATCCGCATGATCTAGCTACGGTTCTCGATACTTATGGTATAGCAATACGCGCTGGGCATCATTGCTGCCAACCATTAATGCTACACTTTGAAGCTAGTGCTACGGCACGTGCCAGCTTTTACTTATACAATACGGAAGAAGATGTCGATCGATTCATTTTAGCACTAGAGAAAACGAAAGAGTTTTTTAAAAAGTAATTGTATTTGAATAGCCGCTCAAATATATTCTATTTCGGTGGATGGGTAAACGCTAGGCCACAAATGAAAGACAAAGAAAATTTAGATTTATAAACACGAGAGGATTGGATCATATGTGGGTACCTAGAGCTTTATCAATAGCGGATTCTGCTGCAAGGGGAGATGCTGGGATTCAAGTTAATTTAAAAACTTTCTAGGAGATGGGTGAGTTTGGTCTAAGTTCTGTCACTGGTATTGTTACATACCATTCATATACCAATCAAAATGTATTTTCTATAGAATTGAGTGCTATTGAAGTACAGGCATATACAGTGCTTCGTGACATCGGGGTAGATGCGATAAAAACGGGAATGCTCTATACAAAGGAGAGTATTTCCCATGTAGCCAAGTGGATTGAAGAAGCCGACATGACAAATGTTGTTGTGGATCCAGTCATGGTTGGTAAAATGGACACGCCTTTGTTAAAAGACGATGCTATCAATACCCTTAAAACAAAATTAATACCTTTAGCGACAATCATTACACAAAATATGATAGAAATGGAACTATTGTTAAAATTGTATCAACAACTTACAATTGTTGATGATTTACAACTAGCAGCAATAGAATTGAAGAAATTAGGTTCAAAATATGTCCTTGTCAAAGGAGGACGCCTCAAAGGTCCAGATAGTGATGTGCTATATGATGGAGATAAATTACAAATATTTGAAGTGTAGCGTATTGATACAATTCATACAAACGGAGCAGGATGTAACTACTCTGCAGCAATTACAGCTCAGTTAGCAAAAGGTAAGTCTGTCCAAGCAGCTGTTAAAGAAGCGAAAAAGTTTATTACAGCCGCCATTCGCCATTCCATTACATTTAAGCGAGGCGTAGGTTCTCCTGACTTTGCCGCTTATCATAGGCATTGTGAAGTAGGAGTCCAAGAGAAATTTATAGAATTTCAGAAATAAGAATATTAGAAAAGGTGAACTATGAAGGTGTTTAAAATATCTCCAACAAAATAGGAGGATTGAAGTATGAAACAAGTTTATAACTTTAATGCGGGGCTAGCAACTTTACCTTTGGAAGTAATGCTACAAATACAAGATGAACTCCTCGATTTACAGGGAACTAATTTGTCTATCTTAGAGATATCCCATAGAAGTAAGGAGTATGAGAATATTAACGAGGAAACACAACAATTGTTGAAGGATCTTCTTAACATTCCTTCTGATTATGAGGTGTTGTTTCTTCAAGGCGGTGCAAGTATGCAGTTTGCCATGGTACCTATGAACTTTTTAACCGAAGGACGTAAAGCAAGTTACTTGCAAAGCGGAACATGGTCAGAAAAAGCGATAGCAGAAGCGAGGAAATTTGGCAAGGTTACTATTGGAGGAAGTTCGGGGCACGCTCATTTTAAAAAGGTTCCTGACCTTTCTAGGGTGAAGATTGACCCAGAAACTGCGTATATTCATCTTACTTCTAATGAAACAATACTAGGTACCCAATATCAGAGTTTTATAGATACTGGCAAAGTACCACTTATTGTAGATATGTCCAGTGATATTTTGTCTCGACATATTGATGTTTCAAATTTTTCTCTCATATATGCAGGTGCACAAAAAAACTTAGGACCTTCAGGTGTTACAACTGTGATTGTAAAGCGTGATCTAATGGAAAATATTCCAAAAAATATTCCCGATATTATGAATTACCGAATTCACGCGAATAGTCGATCCTTATACCATACCCCTCCAGTGTTCGCTGTTTATATAGTAAATCTTATGTTGAAATGGATCCGAAATAATGGAGGAGTAAAAGCTATTGAAAAGCGTAATCATCAGAAAGCGGATTTAATATATAGCACAATTGATAATAGTGCTGGATTTTATAATGGATTAGTTCATTTAGAGAGCCGCTCAATGATGAATGTGACATTTAGTATCCTTAATAATAAAATAGAAAAGCTTTTTATACAAGAAGCAGAGGAAAATGGTTTTGTTGGGGTGAGGGGTCATCGGGATGCAGGACACCTTCGCGTTTCTATTTATAACGCAGTTACATACGAACAATGTCAAGCGTTGACGGATTTTATGATTGATTTTCAAAAACGTTTTGGGTAGTAGAGGAATTAGACACTTATATTGTAATAAAAATATAATTAGGAATTACCAAAATACATTTTGAGGCTAATAAAACGATAATAGTCATCTTTTTATTTCTATAATCATGAATAAGAAGTCGGTCAATGCATTTTGTTTCTATATAAGATAAAAGAATATTTTAGGGAGTGATGTATTGTGGGTCATTTGGAGAATGATGTTATGTTCCCGACATATGCTAAATACCCTATTTCACTAGTCAGAGGAGAAGGGAGTCGGTTATGGGATGAACAGGGAAAAGAGTATTTGGATTTTATGTCTGGTGTTGCGGTATGTAATTTAGGTCATGTACCTATGAAAGTTAAAGAAAAAATTAAGGAACAACTAGATCGTGTATGGCATGTTTCTAATTTCTTTCATATACCGAATCAAGAGAAACTTGCACAAATGCTAGTCAATCATAGTTGTATGGATCTCGTTTTCTTTTGCAACAGTGGTGCTGAAGCTAACGAAGCAGCCATCAAATGTGCGAGAAGGTATCATCAAGGTGTACTGAAAAATGGGAAATATGAAATTATTACATTTGAAAAATCATTTCATGGGCGTACCATAGCAACATTGACTGCAACAGGACAAGACAAAGTTAAGGACGGTTTTCATCCTTTACCACAAGGATTTAAATATGCATGTTTAAATGATCTTCAATCTGTAAAAGAACAAATAACCGATCAAACTGCAGCGATAATGATGGAGTTAGTGCAAGGAGAGAGTGGAGTTTATCCAGCAGAGCAAGAATTCGTAGATGAACTCTCTGCTTTATGTAAAGATCAGGGGATGCTACTCATTATCGATGAAGTACAGACTGGCATGGGGCGTACAGGGAGTTTGTTCGCTTATGAGCATTATGGTATCGAACCAGATATCATCACGCTTGCCAAAGGACTAGCTAGCGGGTTTCCAATCGGTGCAATGATGGGTAAGAAAGAACTTCGAGAGGCTTTCTCAGCAGGGAGTCATGGTTCGACTTTTGGGGGAGGTCCTCTTGCAGTAACCGCAGGTCTTGCAACTCTTGAAACGCTACTTGATGGATGCTTAATGGAACATGTTACAAAACTTGGGATATACGCATTGCAGCGCTTGACAGATCAACTTCAGCACTATCCTAGTATACAAAATATAAGAGGGCTTGGTCTCTTAATTGGTATTGAATGTCGCGAACCAATTGCCCCAATAATTCAAGAGCTGCTGCAACAAGGACTGCTCGTACTTACTGCGGGAACCCATGTAATCCGTCTGGCACCAAGTTTATTAATTACTAAAGAAGAAATTGACCAAGCCGTTGACCTTATTGAAGTTGTACTGAAAAAGTATTGAAAAGCATAAAGATTATTCCTGATAAAATTCTAGTGAAAGCGTTCATCTTTAATTGTTTTAATCAATTGGTCCATAAAAACACGACTAGCAGCACATAAATGTTTGTTCTTTCGATAGGCAATGCCAATCTGTGTGGTGATTACCGGATCTTGAATAGGAATCGTTTTAATATGAATATGATCAATATAGTCTAAGTAAGCTTTTGGTAGTATCGTGACACCAACGCCTTTACTCACCATTTGAATGATAGATTCCATCGTCGTCATTTCAAGTACTGGTTTGGGTGCGAAATTCATTAAGCGACACTGTTCGTTAATAACTTGTCGTAAAAAATAGGTTTCAGGTAATAAAATAGATGGTGTCTCTTTTAAAACTTGAAGTGATACACACGCCTCTTTAGCAATGATGTGATCTATAGGTGCAGCAAAAGCAAGATCTTCTTTATAGAGCGGAATAGCTTCTAGGTCTTCATGTTCCAACGGTAAAAAAACGATACCTAAATCCAAATCATTTTGTAATAGTCCTTTGTAAATATCTCCAGTTCGTAACCCTTGTACAGAAAGTTCTACATTGGGATAAGCATTGTGAAACCCGATAACTGTTGGGGGAAGCAAGTAATTAACAACTGTGAGTAGGGAGCCTATTTTGAGCGTGCCCCTCTCTAATCCCTGAAGCTCGCTAATTGCAGCACGTGCCTGAGAAATTTCATGAAAAACATTGTAGCTGTGATGGAGCAATGTTTTACCTGCATCAGTAAGTATATTTTTTTTGCCAATACGATCAAATAAAGGCATCCCTACTTCATGTTCTAACAAGCCAATTTGTTGACTAAGAGAAGGTTGGGCAATACCTAGTTTCTCCGCCGCACGTGTAAAATGCAGCTCTTGACATAATACGATAAAGTATTCCAATTGTTTTAGTTCCATCAAAATTCCTCCCAAGTATTTATAATGATAGGTTTTAACTATCATTATATAATAATTTATTATGTATTTCTAATAGATAAAATTTATGGTGGAAATTGGTTTAAATATTTAAGTTTGTGCATTACCATCTCAAAATGATGAGAAGCGGAAATATGAACCAAAATTAATTTTAAAAAGGAGCATTGCTGTTAGAAGGATTTTTAGGGACTTGAAATAAAAAAAGCCCTCTAGTATGATGGAGGGCACTGAAAAACTAAAAAAATTCATTCTTTTATATTAGTAATCTGTCTTTTATTAGATTTGAAAACTTAAAAAAGTCGATTTGTATCACATTTTTTGTGGCAAATCGGCTTTTTCAGTGCCTTCAGTATGATGCATGAGTCTCAACCAGAAAATTGACTCAAACCATCTATGAAAGAGGACTATCTTATAATTTCTAATAAGAATCAAAAAATTAATCAAGTTTCTGAAAATATACTTGTTATTGGCATCGATTTCGTGAAGCACAAACATTTCACTTGTACCATTGATGATTGAGGACGTGTGCTTCAAAAGTCATATGTGATTCTGCAATCATACGCAGGATTTGAAGCCTTTTATGAGCATCTGCTTGCCTTAAAAGCAGCGCATGAAAAACAGGAAATCCTCGTTGGTTTCGAGCCAACAGGGCACTACTGAATGAACTTAGTGGCGTTTTTAACAAACTAAGGGATTCCATTTGTGATGGTCGATCTCATGCACGTCAACCGTTCAAAAGAGTTGGATGACAACCTACAAATGAAAAATGACCAAAAGGACGTGCTTGTCATCTCCCGTCTAATGCGAGATGGACGCTTTAGTTAGCCACGCATCTTAGAGGTTGTGGAAGCAGAACTCCGCAATGGGTCAACATTACGCGCCAAGTTTCAAGTAGATTTAAATGCCCTTCAAAGCCGCTTCATTCGTTGGCTAGATTGCTTTTTCCCTGAGTTTACAAAAGTATTTAAAAGCTTCAGGAAAATGGCGTATGCAGTGTTGGAAAAAACGCCACTACCAATGGATATTCGAGGGAAAACACCAGAAGAATTACTCTTTTTATACCGACAAGTAGATGGAATGAAAAGTCCACAGCTACCAAAGGCTAAACAATTAGTCTAAGTGGCCGCTCATTCAATAGGACTGACGGAAGGTTTAGGGATGGCCAAACTTGAAAACGCCACGCTACTGACAGAGGTCAAATGGATGCAGGTGCAATGGATGGAAATTATTTCAAAACACCAAGAAGAAATGCAAAAAAATAAAAAAAAACTTCTAATGAATTGTGTTCCAATACTATAAAACAAGGTCAATGAATGGTAACCCAATAATAACCACGACACATTGTGAAGCGGTTGCTTGGTTAAAATTTTTATGATGTATCTGGTACACATGTAATTCGCAAACGATTCCATAAATTTAAAAGCTATGCTATATAATTTGAAAAAGTAAACATTTTCAATCTCGACCCTGATTTTTTTTGCAAATAACCTTTGCGAAATTGGGGTTTTTATATGGAATTTAATTGGAAAATGACTTATATTCAGCATATATGATTAGTACAGTCCGTTTCTTTTTTAGGAAAGGGATTGCTTGGCTTGATTTTATATTATGAGGCCCTTTTATACTTATCATGGGTAATCAAGTGGTTAATTTATAGGGATTTTCAGAAGTTTCGCGGCTTTTATTTTATAGTTATTTCAAGGAAATACGGAGAATAAATGATCATTTTACCTTACATTAAAATAAATTGTCAATAATAAATTTGTAAAATTAATAAAAAATGTTATAATAGTATTACAATTGTTTTTTTGAAATCGTATTTCGAATTCCGCTGTCCTTTTTTGCAGATAGAATTTGGATACGTTTTTTTTATATCTTTTTGAAGCCGAAGAAAAATCAAAACAGTTGTGTGAGCTTTAAGGGAAGTAAGTTGAATAAAATGATTAATTTACTATCTAATAGTAACCGAATTTTTATTCCATAAGGAGGACTTAAAATAATGAATCTAATTAATAAGAAAGTTACACACAAGCGTTTTGGTATAGGTAGTATAGTTAAACATAATGATTCTAGTATTGAAATACATTTCGCATCGGAAAATAAAATGTTTGTTTTCCCTGATGTATTTGGACAGCACCTAAAACTACATGATAAAAGTGATGCTAAGGTACTTGAAGAAATTATACAAAAAAAGGAGATTGAACGAAAAGAGGAAGAAAGGAAGAAGGAAGAGGAACAAAAACGACAGCGGGAAAAACTGGTGCTTCGCTTGGAACACGAAAAACTTATGAAAAACCATAAACTGCATCCCGCCTCACAAATGGTTTTTTGGTGTGACACAGAAGAACAGAATAATGCTTTTTCAGAGTGGCAAGTTTTCTCAGGTGTATTAAAAAGCGGTAATAACAAAGGAAAGCCAAACAAACCGAGCCGCTTGCACCAAAATAGCGCTGTTCTATTAACAGCAATAGATTCCAGCATGTCTGAAAAAGACAGACGTATCTTAGGTGTCTATATGGTGAAAGAAGATTTTGTTGGTAAGCTTTGTGAAGATGGACAGATACCTGCTCATTCAAAATACAGAATTCAACTGACAGAACAAGAATCAGATCAGCTACTTTTCTGGCAATATTATATAAATGAAAAATTCCCTGAAAAAATGACATGGAAGACAGGTAAATATCGTTATTTTGAAAATTTATGGATGGCTCAAATTTTACTTGATATCATTTCGTTGAAGAGTGATCCAAATGAACAAGAGCTGGCTCAACAATTTTTTAAACATTTTTGTAAAATGAACCAGATAACAGTTGAAGAGATAACAAAGCCTAATGGCGCATTAATGCGTATTTAGACATTAGTTTAAAGATAATAAGAATGACCGGGAATTGACATATTTTACCATCTGTCACTAATACCGAATAACGCCTGGCTCTGTTTACTAATAAACGTGTGTAGTTAATATAATCATTTATCAGGAACGAATTCTTATTAAAGAAATTCGTTCTTTTTTTATTAAAAAATGAATAAAGATATTTTGTTGAACTTATTGAGCTAATGAAGTGGGCTACAAAAGAGGAGAATAAAGTGATATAAACGAATTATGGGAAGATTTATAACGATTAAAGTTTGTTTATTGAAAGGAATTTTTGCAAAAATACTTGATATATACTAGGAAAACAAAGATATTATACCCGTTTACTATTAAACTGGTATTGTGCATAATATATGAAAATTCTTCTGAAATTAGATTGGAGTGAGAACAGCACGAGAGCTGACATTCTGCTTTGTGATTGAATTCTCTGAATATTTTAGTAAATAATCTCCTAGTTTAGTGTATATTTAAAGTGAATTATAATAAATACGCAGGAATAGTTGCGTTAGTTGGAAGGAAGGTAAAATGAGAAGGATTATTTTATCGACAGAGAGTGGAGCAGATTTATCGAAAGATCTGGTTGAAAAACATCAAATTCAAGTGGTACCGATGCACGTGATCGTGGATGGGAAGGATTATTTAGATGGCAAGCTATCTGTAGAGGAAGTTTTTGAGTATCATAGTCGTACAAAAAGAATACCTTCTACAGCAGCAACGAATGTACATGAGTATCATGATTTATTTACGAAAATTAGAATAGATTTTCCTAATAGCATTATTATTCATATTGGCTATACATCAAAAGCATCTGCTTCCTTTCAAAGTGCATTAATTGCAGCAGAAGATTTCGAAGACATTTTTCTTATTGATGCGCTAAACGTGACAGGTGGATTAGCCGCAATCGTGATGTATGCAGCCACTCTGCTTGAGGAAGAACCTTCCATTAATCATGTTCACCTAATAGAAAAAATAGAATCCGTAGTTCCTAAAGCAAGGCTGGCTTTCATTCCTGGCAGTTTAGATTTTCTAAGAGCAGGTGGACGGGTAAGTAACATTGCTTATATTGGAGGGGCATTATTAAAAATAAAGCCCTGCATCGAATTAAAAGAAGGAAAACTTGTTTCAACTAGAAAATATCGTGGGAATATGAGCATCGTTGCGGAAAAACTTATGCGAGATTACTTAAACCAATACGACATTGATAGAAAACAGCTGTATTTGATCTACTCAATCGGACTTGATGAAAATATTAAAAGACGAATGGATGAAATTGCAAAGGAAACAGGCTTCAAAACTATAACATGGATGCAAGCTGGTGCAATGATTTCTACTCATGCTGGACCTGGAGGCTTTGGGATTGCAGGACTAGAATAGTTAGAAATCCTTTTGAAAAAACATCCTTGCTATATAATTAATGGTTGCGTAAGGGGCTCAAAGGGTACCTAAATAGAAACGGGCAACCTACTAGCATTGCATATGTTGTCACATATACAATGCGTCGCACAGTTTTATTTTAATAGCAAAATAGAGCTTTAAAGCACTAAATTCAGATTGAGGTACTGAATTTGGTGCTTTTTTAATTTGTAAAAATAAATCGCTTCTCGAAATATTTTATATTTGAATTTTTTGAAAATATGGTATTCTAAAAAGTGTGTGTAAAATGAATCATTTGATATCGAATTTGAGGAGGAAACTAGTAAATTAGACTAAATAAAATTATATCCTGTTGATTAAAATGAAAGTAAAGAGAGATGATTCAGTTTGTATAAGTCCATTAAAACAAAAATTATTTTCATTGTGATGACGTTGTTCATTGTCGGTATTTTAACGCTGAGCATCATCAGTATCACTGAAATGAAAAATAAAACGGAGGAAAACGTGATTGCGCAGAGCACTATCTTTGTTAATCAAATGTCTGACTCCATCAACAATTATCTACAGCAATATGAAAAAGGGCTTGATCAGTTATCAAATTCTCGTAATTTTGAGAATCTCATGGAAGTAGAAAATCCAGGCAGTCATACTTTTCCGACTCTTGAGAATGAGCTTTCTCAATTTTTGGATACATACGATGATGCTGCTTTTATTTATTTTGCTTTTCCAACTAGGGAAATGATTCATATTCCCCATGTAGATTTAGGTTCCGATTTTGATCCAACAAGCCGTGAGTGGTACAAAGAAGCCGCTAGTAATCCTGATGCTGTGTATTGGACGAATCCATACATTGATGCTGCAACTGGAGATTATGCAATTACCGCAGCTAAGGCCGTACAACGCAATGGGCAACTTTTAGGAGTTGTTGGAATTAGCATTGAGCTATCTGCGCTTACGGATACCATTCTTGAAATTGAACTTGGCTATGATGGCTATCCCGCCCTATTAGACCCAGAGGGAAGTGCCATTGTTCATCCAACATTAAGTGGTGAAAATATGATGGAACAGCCTTTTATCGAGAACATGTATAAAGATGGCAAGGAGAGTGGGCACCTCTATTATAACGATGAAGGTACCGATAAATTATTGCTCTTTACAACTCTGCCGGAGCTTAATTGGAAAGTGGCAACATTTTATGATAGTAAAAATATAAATGCAGCGGCAATAGAACTGCGAAATACGATATTATTTGTATCCTTAGCCACTTTAGTCATCCTATTTATCGTGCTTTATTTCGTAATTAGTCGAACAATTAAACCGATTGAAACACTAAAAGCACTGATGAATTCTGTATCTCAAGGGGATTTAACAGTTCGTTCTGATATCAAAACGAAAGATGAGATTGGTGAACTTGGCGATAATTTTAATGGAATGATTGATAATATGAACACCATTATTGCTGTTGTAAATGGTTCTGCGGAAAATGTCCGTGCGAACTCAGAAAGTCTAAGTGCAGTCGCCGAAGAAACAAGCGCTTCAAGCATCGAAGTTTCTCACGCAGTCGGTGAAATTGCACAGGGTGCTGCTAAATCGGCAGAAGACGCTGAAACTGCTACGGAACGTGTTGACTTACTTAGTCAGCAAATTAACGAAATTACGGTGAAGGCTAGAACTATGTCGGATATTGCCACAAAAACAGGTGACATGAACAAGGATGGACAAGGTAGAATGCAAGAGCTGAAATTGTCCTTCAATGATTGGGAGCAAAGCTTGCGATCGATGTTTGAAGTGATCAGCACATTAGAAAATAAAGTGAAGGCAATTGGCGGGGTTATGGAAACCATTACGGAAATTTCCTCACAAACGAATTTGCTTGCCCTAAATGCAAGTATTGAAGCAGCACGTGCAGGGGAGCATGGAAAAGGCTTTGCAGTTGTTGCCGAAGAAGTACGTAAGCTTGCTGAGCAATCAGCACGCTCGACAGAAGAAGTAAAAATGACGGTTCAAGAGCTACAAGTAGAATCTCAGCTTGTTACGCAGCAAATGAGTGAAACTCGTGAAAACTTCCTACGACAGAGCAATGTTGTCAACGCCACTGAAACAACATTTAGTGAAATCTCGATGCTTATGTCAGAAATGCAGGATTCTATTGACGTAGTATATGAAGAAATTCAAAAAGTAGCGGTACACAAAGATGATGTTACCGAAACAATTCAAGCAATGGCAGCAACTTCACAGGAAACAGCAGCAGCCTGTGAAGAGGTGAGTGCTTCAACAGATGAACAGCTTCGTGCCATCCAATCTGTCACAGATGCAGCAGGAACACTGGTGGAGCTAAGTGATAAATTAAGTGATGCTGTTAATCAATTTAAGGTGTTATAGAGGAAATAGCTCTTTGATCGAGGAATTGGTCAAAGAGTTATTTTTATGGATGATTTTTTGATGAATGGGATTATATAACGGAATTTTCCGACTATAATAAACGATTTTATCTCTAATCGTGTTAACTTTTCTTCTAGTATTTCTGTTCTCACTATAAAAAAACACCCTATAGGGTAGACTTTTTCAAAATGCCTACCTTATAGGATGCAATTTAATAAATTTTTTGTATCCTCCATATTTAACTATTTATAATAATTATTACCTCAACATTTTTATAGCCTTGGGCTTTAATAAGAAATCGATGTGTTCCTGGAGATAGAGAAGCACCAGAAAGATCAATAACAATAAGACCAGAAGTAGATGTATTGATGCGAGCGCTGTGGATAGGAACTGAGTTGCCATTTAGATAAATCCCAGTAATGCTGCTTCTCCATGTAACATCATCGGAAAAGGTAAATTGCACGGTGTTATTATTTGGAGCAGTAGCAGTTATGATTGGCGCTGTTAAGATTTTGTCAAGTAAATCTTGAGCTACTTTAAGATCAGCGACTAATGCGGATTTTGCGGTTCCATCAGCAACAAGAGCTACTTTAGCAGTCGCCTCGTCGATAGCAGCTTGGTCTACATCAGCCATCAAAGCAGTTTTTGAACTGTCCGTGAACAAATGACTTACAGCATCAGTAGCCGCTTGTAAATTAGCAAGGGCTCCATTTAAAAGTTGTTGAGCTACTTGAAGATCAGCGACTAATGCGGATTTTGCGGTTCCATCAGCAACAAGAGCTACTTTAGCAGTCGCCTCGTCGATAGCAGCTTGGTCTACATCAGCCATCAAAGCAGTTTTTGAACTGTCCGTGAACAAATGACTTACAGCATCAGTAGCCGCTTGTAAATTAGCAAGGGCTCCATTTAAAAGTTGTTGAGCTACTTGAAGATCAGCGACTAATGCGGATTTTGCGGTTCCATCAGCAACAAGAGCTACTTTAGCAGTCGCCTCGTCGATAGCAGCTTGGTCTACATCAGCCATCAAAGCAGTTTTTGAACTGTCCGTGAACAAATGACTTACAGCATCAGTAGCCGCTTGTAAATTAGCAAGGGCTCCATTTAAAAGTTGTTGAGCTACTTGAAGATCAGCGACTAATGCGGATTTTGCGGTTCCATCAGCAACAAGAGCTACTTTAGCAGTCGCCTCGTCAATAGCAGCTTGATCTACATCAGCCATCAAAGCAGTTTTTGAATTGTCCGTGAATAAATGACTTACAGCATCAGTAGCTGCTTGTAAATTAGCAAGGGCTCCATTTAAAAGTTGTTGAGCTACTTGAAGATCAGCGACTAATGCAGATTTTGCGGTTCCATCAGCAACAAGAGCTACTTTAGCAGTCGCCTCGTCGATAGTAGCTTGGTCTACACTTGCTTTCAAAGCAGTTTTTGAACTGTCCGAAAATAACCAAGCAACAGCATTTTTAGCTGCAATTAAATAGGAATTTTCTTCTGAGTTAGACGAACCGCTATTAGGTGAGCTACCAGTCGAAGGTTGCAAATCTATATTCGGAACGCCATTAATTCTAATAATTTTGTGTTTTATTAATTCATAGTCAGGGAAAATTAATTTTACATCACTTACTGGTTCTAAATATAAATTTTCAATTCTAGCGTTATTTCTAAGGCTAACTCTACTATTTCTATTTTCAATGAATAAGGAATCTATCCTTGCATTTAGCAGTACATTTATAGAACTATTAACTTTGACGATAGGGATGGCTATATTTTCTTCTGATTCGATACTAGCATCAGCTAAAAGATTTATTTCATTCACTTTCGTTTCATCTGTTAATTCAATGATGAAAAACGCTGATGTGACTTCAATGGATTGCAAAGTTGAATATTGAAAATGCAATTTAGGTTTATGACTATTGTGGATATCTGATAACATAAATGGATCATCTGTTTTTGATGCCATTAATTTTCGTGAATTTGATAGGATTGTTGAACCTTTTACTAAGACATTTTCAGCATAAAAACTATTTTGAACACCGCTCTCTAAAATTAAATCCTTTGTTATCGTAATGTCTTTAATGGATAAATTGTCACCATTTATAATTACAGTCGCATCAATAACGGACCCATTACCTGTTAACATTGTATTTGCTTTTTCATTTTCATCATCTATTTGCCTATTTGTATGAAGAGTAATAGATTCAATATGGCTTATTTTTTCTCCAATAACTTGAGCTTTTATTCGTGAATTTTTTAAGATTGGAAGGTTTTCAGGAGTAATCCAATTTTTTTGATCATCAGCTAGTGTAAAGCTTTCATTACCTAGTTGAACTGAATCTGAAGTGATTGTCGTCACTTCAGCATCAATTATCCTCTCAATCGGTTGTTGTACCAATTGTTGACAACGGTAGATAAATAATGCCATTTCTCCACGATTAACTGTATCATTAGGAGAGTAAGTTGTCGGTGAAGTTCCAGTTGTAATTTTATTTTGTATCAATGAAGTCAAGTAAGGAGCATACCAACTGATTGAAGATACATCTTTAAAAGGGTTGATCACTAATTCTTCTTCTGGTAATTGGTAAGCAACTATGAGAATTTTCGCCATCTCTGCACGTGTAAGTGATTGATCAGGTTTAAATGTTCCATCTGAATACCCTTGAAATATTCCAGCATTTACAACAGCAGCAATCGACTTATAATACCAAGAGCTTTCATCCACATCAGAAAAAGCGATGTTGTTATCTACTACATCCAAGTCGAGTTGTAGAGCTCTGGCGAGAATAGCTGCAGATTGTCCACGATTCAATTTTTCTGACGGACGGTATGTGCCATCTGAATAGCCAAAAATAATTTGTTGTTGTACCAAGTTTACCAAAGCTTTTTCAACCTCACTACCTAGCTCTAGGTCGGTGAAAATAGTACTGATTTCGCTTGCTTTGGCAGGTTGGTTAGTACCGATTCCAGCGAATGAAACTAAGAAAATTAATAGAATTATAAATGTCCATGTAGTTTCCTTTGTCCTCAATCTTTCTTGTATGTTCACAGATTAAACACCCTCCTTTAGATAAACTATTTTGTTCCTCAAATTTCAAGCAATCCCCCCTGATACATTCGACAGTGAATACCTATAATCTAACATGTAAGTCTCTCAACTGTCACTTCCATTATTCTATTGATTTTGTGAATTGCGCCTTTGAATTGCCTTAGGAATCTTCTGAGCGGATTCAAAAAAGGCATTATGTATATGAAGAAAAATCACAATAGCTAGGTTATACTATAATAATGGCTTAAACCTATTGACAGTTTAAAAGTAGGGGTAATTAAGATTAATGTATTTCATCGCGAAAGGATTGAAATTAAAAATGATCGATAATTTTTGGCGTGATTTACCGCGACCATTTTTTGTATTAGCACCAATGGAAGATGTGACAGATGTTGTTTTTCGTCACGTAGTCAGTGCGGCTGGGCGACCAGATGTATTTTTTACAGAGTTTACAAACTCGGATAGCTATTGTCATCCAGAGGGGATGAAAAGTGTGCGCGGACGTTTGATTTTTACAGAAGACGAGCAGCCGATGGTGGCACATATTTGGGGAGATAACCCCGACTATTTCCGTCAAATGAGTATGGGCATGGCAGAGCTAGGGTTTAAGGGCATTGATATTAATATGGGCTGCCCTGTACCAAATGTGGCATCGAGGGGAAAAGGCAGTGGCCTTATTCTACGTCCAGATATTGCGGCAGAGCTTATTCAAGCAGCAAAAGCGGGTGGGCTACCTGTTAGCGTAAAAACACGACTTGGTTACACAGATGTAGACGAGTGGGAGGAATGGCTAACACATATTTTCAAGCAGGATGTTGCCAACCTTTCGATTCATTTACGAACAAGAAAGGAAATGAGTCAAGTCGATGCCCATTGGGAGCTTATTCCTGAAATTAAAAAATTACGTGATCGTATCGCCCCGAATACGTTACTAACCATTAATGGAGATATTCCTGACCGTCAAACAGGGCTACAGCTTGCTGAACAATATGGTATTGATGGCGTGATGATCGGGCGAGGTATTTTTAAAAATCCGTTTGCTTTTGAAAAAGAGCCAAAAGAGCATAGCAGAAAAGAATACCTGGATCTTTTAAGATTGCAACTCGATCTTCAAGAGCAATATGCAGAAGTTTTACCACGTCCCATCACAGGGCTTCATCGCTTTTTCAAAATTTATGTTAAAGGATTCCGTGGAGCAGGTGAGCTAAGAAATCAATTGATGCAGACGAAATCAACAGATGAAGTGCGTGCATTGCTGGATAACTTTGAAGCAAGCAACCCGTAAGCTGATAGGGGTATTCAGATAACCTTTAAAACACTGGGGGACATTTTTACATGACTACTAGCTATTCATTCATGCTTTCTGATCTATTGAAAAAGGAAAATTTCGATTTACAACGCGTTAAATTATTACGTCATTCAATGAATCATAAGCGATTTAAAGTAGCCTATGATGCAAACTGTGTTTTGGAATATACAAAAATGCAAGTACCAGGTTTTTATAATGATGTGGACTTAGTTTTAAATTTTGTAGGGGATCAAGGAACAACAGCGAGATTAGTGGGCTGCTATAAGCCGACACTCGTTTCACAGCCAATAGAGGCGCATCTTTTTTCTGACAAAGTACCACAAGCATTATTAGCGCATCCCCAAAATATTTACCATGAGCTAATAGAAACAAATGACTATAGTGATTTAATAAACCGATTATATATTGATTGGGGGAAAGGGACGGTTAACTGGAGCCAGCGAGCAATCAATGATAAACCTATTATCGCAATTAAAAGTGTGCCAAGCCTTGAATTTAAAGGGTATGAAAAAATTGTGCTTATGTACGATCAATTAAAGCAAATCATCGACAATCAAGTAACTTATGAAAATTGGCATGATGCTTTAAAATCTGTTCATGCTATTTATTTGATTACCGATTTAACAGAAGGCAGACAATATGTTGGCTCTGCATATGGGGCTGATAGTTTATTTCAAAGATGGAAAATGTACGTGGAAACAAAACATGGAAATAATAAAAGGTTAATCAAGTACTTAACAGAGCATCCTGATTATTATCGTCAATTTCAATTTTCAATTCTACAAGTCATACCAAAAACTATTTTGCAAAAGGAAGTCATTGAATTAGAGAACTTGTATAAAGAAAAATTGGGTACAAGATTAGCTAATGGATTAAATGAGAACTAAAAGCAATATTCGATAAGCGTATTTTTACAAATAATAGATAACATGCTTAGAGGAGTTGGATGAATATGGTTGTAACCACTAAACCGTTAAAAATCAAATATAAAAAGGTGAAAAACCCTTTTCAAGCGTTTATGCAAACCAATGATAATCCACATGCTCTTACAAAGGAAGTACTATTTTTACGATATATCGGCATCTCTGATTCTATAGAGCATTATATAGAAGATATTCAAAAAATGGACGCGTATTTTTATGCCAACAAGCAAGATGTATGTTATTTACGATTGCATAAGCTTGAGGTGCTTACAAATAAAGCAGCTATTCAGAAATTTACGGACGTTTGGGAAAATTGGCAGACCGCTATGGCTCAACCGCAGCTACTTAATAAGATATCTTTAGGCAGTAAATTAAAGGATGAACGCATTGAATGGACAAAAAAGCTTAGCTTTAAACAAATCATTCATATTTATAAAGAAAATCATCCTGATGCTAATGACACCTTGCTTAAGAATTTTGCAGTAAAATTTTTATATTGGATAGATTATTATATGCCTCAAATTTTTGCTGATCAGCAAGCGTCACAAAAAATTGTTTTTATTGGTGATAGTACACAGCATGAAATATTATTCTTATATTTCTTATCAACACTCGGCTGTGATATTTGCTATATGAACCCTAAACAAGATATGGCAAATGTGTATCCTATAATAGCGGCTTCATCCACTTTACATATGTGTCAGGCTATCTATGACAAAGAGCTAACGATTCCAAAGCTAAGTATAGTATCACCGCAATCAACTATGATTCCGACTCCAAGCTCTAGGACGATACCTATAGAGGAATGTAGCTATGAGCAACTAGCCTCCTTTGCTACATCTGTTGTGATGATTAAAACATTTGGACCGGACCAAAAAGTTTTATGCTTTGGCTCTGGTGTTGTTTTACATCGAGATGGCTATATTTTAACGAACTTGCACGTTGTGAGTGGTGGGGAATATTATTCGGTGCTCTACGAAAACGATACGAATGAGTATATAACAGCCCAATTTGTGAAATATCATGATATTCATGATTTGGCTATATTGAAGGTCAACAGAACAAGCAAAGCGTTACCTGTTAAAATGGATGGTCAATTAGTGCGAGGGCAGAAAATTGTTGCGATTGGCAGTCCTCTAGGGTTATTTAATTCTGTTTCGGATGGTATTGTGTCAGGCTTTCGAGATATTCGTCAAATGTCGATGATTCAGTTTACGGCTGCCATTTCAAACGGTAGCTCTGGTGGTGCTTTATTGGATATGCAAGGGCGATTAGTAGGTTTAATTACAGCAGGTTTTAATGATGGTCAAAATCTTAATTTAGCTGTACCTGCACATGTCATTTATCAATTCGCTCAAAATTTTATTGAACAATCAGGGTAATAATAAAAGAACGAAATCCATTTAATGGAGATTCGTTCTTTTTATTTTCTATAATAAACCTTTTGAACGTTTTTCCGCGATTTCTACAAGGCGTTTTGTAATTTCTCCTCCAACAGAACCATTTGCGCGAGAAGATGCTTCTGGCCCTAGTTGAACGCCAAACTCTTGTGCAATTTCATATTTCATTTGATTGACAGCTTCATGTACACCAGGTACTAGAAGTTTATTTGAATTGCGATTATTGTTAGCCATTGTTCTCACCTCCTTGAGCTTAGAATGGTTGCGATTAAACTTTTCATACATTTAAAAAGTAGGAAATGCACACGCTAATTGCTAACAACAACAACTTGTGGAAAGCTAGCAATAATCAGCAAACTCTCTGTTATAATTAAGCCTGGCTCTTTACTATATAAGGTTAATTAAAGGAGGAACAACATAATGACAAATAACGATATCTTAATTCGTTTACGCTATGCGTTCGATATAAAAAATGTAGATATGGTAGAAATTTTTAAACTAGGTGGCATGAATTATACAAAGGAAGAAGTATTAAATATGCTAATTAAGATTAATGATGAGGAAGAAGCACCAGAAGAATACATCAAATGTAATAACAAAACGTTAGAAGCATTTTTAAACGGATTAATTACTTTTAAACGTGGGCCACAGAAACCAAAGGAAGGACAGCCAAAAGGACCGCTCCCTGTATCTGGCAAAGAAAGCCCAAATAATATGCTATTAAAAAAAGTAAAAATTGCCTTAGCTTTAACAACTGAGGAGATGCTTGAGATTTTATACGATGGTGGAATTAAGGTGACAAAAGGTGAATTAGGTGCTATTTTAAGAAATCCAAGTCATCGTAATTATAAAGAGTGTGGTGATTCATTCGTACGAAATTTTTTAAGAGGCTTAACTTATAAATATAGAGGCTAATACATTTGTCAACCTAAAAATCCCGTTATCTTCATTAAAAATTGTTGACATTTTGTGACGAAATTATGTACAATTTATTTATCACAAAATGTTCACAAAAATGATGAAAAGTGTTCACAAAGAGGGGTGCTTGTATGATTTATTTTGACATCTTATTAGTTGCTATTGCATGTATTACAATGCCTTTTATTGTTGCAATTATGTTAGATATTTTTTATGCAGAACGCAAAAAGGTTCGTTTTTCATTACGCCGTACATCACTATGGTATGTTGCAATGTTTGCGCTATCCTTTATACCATCAGTGCTACTTGTTACACAAAACATATAATATACTCAAACACTTAGGGGTAAGTAATATAAACAGAGTAAAAGGTATCGAGAAGCAACAGCTCGATGCCTTTTTTCGTGAGCAGCCTATAGGAAAGAAGCATGAAAAGATAGAATTGGGAATATGATTGCTAGTAGATGAAACGATTTTTCTAGCCAAGGGTGGGGGATAAATGAAAACTATTTTTTTCATTTTATTAGGAATTATCTATCTTTTATTAGCAAATGCTATCGACATTATCATTGTTCAGCAGCTTTTTTTCATTATTGGTGTCGCATTAGTCGGAATAGGCAGCGTACGTTATCTAAAAGCTCGTTCCATCACCCTACAGCGTTTAGCTGATAGGAGGGAGGCAATTGAGGCAGAGATAACAGCTATCCCTCATACACAGTGCACGATATCAAATGATTTTTTAAATGCTCTGTTGTTAAATGAGCACACAAATCGACTTATTCTGGCACAGCGAGAAGCATTGGATGAAGCGTTAAAAATAACAGAGATTCCATTTAAAAAAATCTATGAAGTAGCAATTGTGGAAGATGAAGCGATGGTACGAAAAGCGAAAAACTACTTAATCAGTAGCTCATTATTAGGAGAAGCTGAGGAGCCAGATGAGGAAGATACGGTTTCGCAACTATCATTAAAGCTAGTAGTTGATCATTTAGCAGACCCTATTATCGAATATATATTTATGGAAAATAGTGACCATCCTATGGCAAGAGATGAAGATGACTACGTGGAGGCATTAGAGCTATGTGAGCAATGGTTTCAAAAAATAAGTGTGATTATTAAACGTCATGAATTGGAAAGAGTTCCAATTCAACATTGGCAATAAAATGAACTGTCGGAAAATAAAAGATTTTTTCGACAGTCCTAACTTTTGTAGTAAATATTGTATCTGTGCTTGTTGCCTTGCTTTCGATACAATAAACTATTAAATTTTAAATTGCTGTAGCTGGTTATTTAGCTCCTCTGCCATGCCTGCTAGTTGATCGGAGTTTCTTGTTATTTCCTCCATTGTTGCAGCAGTTTCCTCTACAGTAGCCGTAGTTTGTTCAACACCTGCCGCTGATTCCTGGGAAATAGAGGCCATATTATTAATGGAGGCATGAATAGCCTCGGAATTTTCGGCAAGCTGATTCAAATTAGCTGAAATGGCAGTAATATTATGCATCATATCCTCTACTGCATGTGAAATATGGTCAAATGTTTCGTTTGTTTGAGTAAGCTGTGTGGAGCCTTTTTTGACTTCCTCATAGCTTGTTTGCAGGGCATTGGTTACATTCCCTGTTTCGCCTTGAATACGGTGGACAATTGTGGAAATATCTGTAACAGAAAATTGTACTTGTTCAGCAAGTTGGCGAACCTCATCTGCTACGACTGCAAAGCCCTTTCCATGCTCACCTGCTCGCGCTGCTTCAATGGCTGCATTTAAAGCGAGTAAATTTGTTTGATTGGAAATATCATCGATAACCGAGACAAGCTTTGAAATTTCAGCGGATTGCTCATTCAGATGCTCAATTTTTTTAACGGAATCTAACATAATGCCATTAATAGTAGCCATTTGCTCTGTAGATTGTACCATGAAGCCTTTCCCTGTAACGGTTAAATCTTGGACATGCGTGGAGTGGTCCTTTAGCTCATTACCTTCCTGTGTTGTTTCATGGATCCTATGCTTAAATGTAGTCATTGTTTCGGCTAGGTCACCTGTTGTGGATGCTTGTGTCTCAGTGCCAGAAGCAAGCTCTTGCATTGTTACTGTAATTTGCTCAGTACCTGCTTGTACTTCATTTGCCGATTGAGCAAGCTCTTCACTACTTGCTGCAACTGTTTCTGAAACCGTACGGATGGAGTGAATCATCTGATTTAATTTGTCACTCAGTTCATTAGCGGATACGATAAGCGTACCAATTTCATCCTGTGATTTTACTGGTAAGGGTTCAAGTCGTAAATTACCACTGGCTAATTCCTGCATACGATGAGCGACAATAGTTACTGGTTTAGCAATGACGCTTGCTGTAACAACTGCAATGAAGATACCAGCGACTGTTAAGAGTGAGCTAAAAATAATGCCAATTGTTCGGTTTTTTGAGCTAGTTGCTACCACCTCATTGCCAATCGTTGTAATGGCTTCCGCACGATTATTGGCAAGCTCCTCGTAGCCATAGCGAACTTGGGTAACAAGGTTCTGGGCCTCCATCAAATTAGCTAGAGCTAAATCCTTATTCCCCTTTTGATAGACATCAAATACTTCAGTGTTTATAAGATTACTCCAATTACGTGCCAATTCAACAAGCTTTTGGCGTTCATCAGAGTCATCGTATTTTTCCAGAATAGCATTATTTTCCTCAGCCATTGCACGATAATCATTAAATGTTTCTTTATGAGCTATATCACCTGTCATGACATAGTTAAGGGCTGCTGATAAACGGACACTCATGGATAAAGCTAAGTTTTTACTAGCATTTAAAACAAGTAAATCCTCCTTTACTAAACTCTCCGCCTGCCTTTCCATAGTTGTATTGGAACTATACGTATAGATTGTAAAGCTAACTACGAATAATAATAATAGAATAAATGCACTTAAAATGCGCGCTTTCAGCGTTTTAAACTGAAAAATACCCTTCATTTTCCCACCCCATTACTAACTCTGCATAGAGTATATTAATCAATAATGATTATTATTTTATACCTATTTGTATAAATACATAAGAACTTTATTGAAAAATAGTTTTTTAGTACAATAGTTTCGATTGTGCTATTCTATAAATGATCAAAAATATATAGTGATCCAACAATTATTTGATGCCCCTTCGAGATATATTTATTGAAAAAGGCACTCTCAGCAAAATGCTTGAAGTGCCCTTGACAAAAAACTCTATTGTTTTTGATTTTTTGCTTGTCGCTCCCATTGAAGTAAAGAAGGGTACGGATCAAAAGCCCATTCGGTTCTACCATTAAATTTGTATATCCCATAGTGAAGATGTGGAGGAAATTTACCAGATGTTCCTTCTTTCCCATAGCCAGAGCTTCCCACATAGCCAAGCACAGTGCCTGGTTCTACGATTGTACCTACTTCAATGTCCTTATGATAGCTCCCGAGGTGGGCATAATAGTGATAGGAGTTATGATTGTCACGGATACCAATACGCCAGCCACCAAATTGATTCCAGCCTTTTACTTCAACAACGCCATATGAGGTAGATAAGACAGGGGTTCCATAGTTTGCAAAAATATCCGTTCCTTCATGGATACGGCGTCCGCCCCAGCCTCTGTTAGCTCCCCAAGTGCCCTTATAGCTGTAATTATATTGAATGCTGACGGGGAAGGTATGTGCATCCAGCTCAATCGTTTTGAAATGTCTGTATAATGTTGAAATGGTGAAAATTTGATTAACAGCTTCTTCACTTCCATAATATTCCCATAAAGCTAATTTGAAATCTTCATCAGTGATGCCAAATTTGCCCAAATAGCTAGCCGTTGAGAAGATAACATCTTCATCGTCCTGAGGGCTTGCGATACCATCATTATTACCATCTAGGCCCATTCCACCAAAATAGCTAATGGTTTCAGGATGCGTATCTTCCTTTACAGGATTTAATGCACCTGACCAATATTCATCAGAAAATTGGATGGCCAAATAGCCTTCTCGTGTTGGAATATCTTTACGAACGGACTGTAGATTTCTTTCGTACTGATCAATAGCCGCTAAAAAATGCCAAGGAATGAGTAATTCATCAAATTGTACATAATAGGACATACGCTGCTGTAAAATTTCTGCTTCTGTTAGCTCCTCCTTCGCAAAAGAGCTAGTTGGGTACAATATAATGCCTAACAGTGTAATGCCTAAAAGAAACTGAAAATGGCGCTGCAATGATGGACCTCCTTTCTAACGTTAGAATAACCGAAATTTTTATCTTCATTCAGCAAGATTATTGGTAGAAAAAATACCAATCAATGATGTTTCGGCTACCTTTCAATCCAAGGTTTTGCCTTGATTCAACAGGTGTTTGAGATATTTGCTAAGCCAAGATAAATAAGAAGAAACTTTAGGAAAGAAAAAGTAATGGGTATCATCATGTCATTTCCTTCATAGTATGTTATAAATCAAGCCCTGAATGGAGGGAAGGCTATTAACATTTTAGATAAAGTGAAAAACTATCGCGAAGAAGAAAACAGGCTGAAGTGGGAAGGGACATTTGCTGATTATTTAAACATCATTAGGGAAAGACCTGAAGTTGCTCAAACAGCCCATTCACGCGTCTACAATATGATAAAAAGTTCTGGTGTAGAGGAACGCGATGGGCAAAAAATGTACAAATTTTTCGGACATGAAATTTTTGGGCTTGAATCAGCAATTGAAAGACTGGTGGAGGAATACTTCCATCCAGCAGCACGCAGGTTAGATGTTAGAAAGCGTATTTTATTATTAATGGGTCCCGTTAGCGGTGGTAAATCAACAATCGTTACCCTGCTAAAGCGTGGATTAGAGCAATATTCACGCACAGATGAGGGCGCAGTTTATGCTATTAAGGGATGTCCAATGCATGAGGACCCATTGCATTTAATTCCGCATCATTTGCGTAATGACTTTTTTGAGGAGTATGGTATACGCATTGAAGGAAGCTTATCACCTTTGAATACGATGCGTCTCGAAAAGGAATATGAGGGACGCATTGAAAATGTGATCATTGAACGTATTACCTTTTCAGAAGATAAACGTGTAGGTATAGGAACATTTACACCATCAGACCCGAAATCACAGGATATTGCAGATTTAACAGGAAGTATTGATTTTTCAACGATTGGTGAATTTGGCTCAGAGTCTGACCCTCGTGCATATCGCTTTGATGGAGAACTTAATAAGGCGAATCGAGGAATGATGGAATTCCAAGAAATGCTGAAGCTTGATGAAAAGTTCTTGTGGAATTTATTATCCTTAACACAAGAGGGTAATTTTAAAGCAGGAAGATTCGCCTTAATTAGTGCAGATGAGTTGATTGTTGCCCATACAAATGAAACTGAATATCGCTCCTTTATTTCTAATAAAAAGAATGAGGCATTACATTCTCGTATTATTGTGATGCCAATTCCGTATAACTTAAAGGTTAGTCAGGAAGAGCATATTTATGAAAAGATGATTAAAGAGAGTGATATGGCCCATGTGCATATTGCGCCACATGCATTAAAGGCCGCAGCGATCTTTTCGGTGCTGACAAGATTAGAAGTGCCGAAAAAACAAGGTGTGGATCTGATTAAGAAAATGCGCTTGTACGACGGAGAAAATGTGGAGGGATTTAATTCCGTTGACTTGGAGGAGCTGAAAAAAGAGTTTCCGAACGAAGGCATGAACGGCATTGATCCACGCTATATTATTAACCGTATTTCTTCTGCAATTATTCGCAAAGAGATACCATCTATTAATGCATTAGATGTCTTACGGGCACTAAAGGATGGGTTGGATCAGCATGCGTCCATTTCTCAAGAGGATCGCGAAAAATATATGAATTATATAGCAGTTGCGCGTAAAGAGTATGATGAAATTGCTAAAAATGAAGTGCAAAAGGCATTTGTCTACTCGTATGAAGAATCAGCAAAAACATTGATGAATAACTACCTCGATAATGTAGAGGCGTTTTGTAATAAAAATAAAATTCATGATCCACTGACTGGGGAGGAAATGAATCCTGATGAAAAATTAATGCGTTCGATTGAGGAGCAAATTGGCATCTCAGAAAATGCTAAAAAAGCATTTCGTGAGGAAATACTTATTCGTATTTCTGCCTATGCACGAAAAGGGAAACGCTTTGACTATAATTCTCATGAAAGATTACGAGAAGCGATTCAAAAGAAATTGTTTGCCGATTTAAAAGATGTTGTGAAAATTACAACCTCCTCAAAAATGCCTGATGAATCGCAGCTCAAGAAAATTAATGAGGTTGTAGCAAGACTTGTGGATGAGCATGGCTATAATACAACATCCGCTAATGAATTATTGCAATATGTAGGAAGCTTGCTTAACCGCTAACGGCCTAAGCTAGATAGGAGTGTCCGATTTTTAGGGCACTCCTTTTATCATCAAAAAGGATTTTATGAAAAAAGTTCAAGAACGTGGTTTCCAAGCATAGTATAGAAAAAGTGAATTTAATAGATGGGTGAGGATAAAAATGACTGAACACGAAAATAAAGGATTTGTTATCTCTCAGGAAAATTGGTCCCTCCATCGTAAAGGGCACCAAGACCAACAACGGCATATGGAAAAAGTAAAAGATGCGATTAAAAACAATTTACCTGATTTAGTAAGTGAAGAAAGTATTGTGATGTCCAATGGTCGCGAGGTCATTAAAATTCCAATACGTTCCCTCGATGAATATAAAATTCGTTATAACTATGATAATTCTAAACATGTAGGGCAGGGACAAGGCGATAGTAATGTCGGTGATGTAGTGGCACGTGATGGCAGTCAAGGAAAGCAGGCGCAAGGCAAAGGAAAAGAGGCAGGTGACAAGCCTGGCCAAGATTACTATGAAGCGGAAGTAAGCATTGAGGAAATTCAAAAAGTTCTATTTCACGAATTAGAGTTACCTAATTTACAACAGAAGGAAAAGGCAGATATTAAAACAGAAAAAATAGAATTTAATGATATTCGTAAAAAAGGGTTAATGGGCAATGTCGATAAAAAGCGCACAATTTTAAATGCATTAAAGCGTAATGCAATGAAGGGCAAAGCACAAATAACGCCAATTCATCATGATGATTTGCGTTTTAAAACATGGGATGAAGTCGAAAAGCCAGAGTCTAAAGCAGTTGTGCTTGCGATGATGGATACAAGTGGCTCGATGGGTGCTTTTGAGAAATATTGTGCCCGTAGCTTTTTCTTTTGGATGACTAAGTTTTTACGATCGAAATATGAAACAGTTGAAATAGAATTTATTGCGCACCATACAGAGGCAAAGGTTGTGACAGAGGAGGAGTTTTTCACAAAGGGTGAAAGCGGAGGAACCATTTGCTCCTCTGCTTATAAAAAGGCATTAGAGTTAATTCAGGAAAAATATCATCCTTCTCGTTACAATATTTATCCTGTACATTTTTCAGATGGTGAAAATATTTCAATGGATAACGAAAAGTGTCTGAAGCTGGTCGGAGAGTTAATGGATGTCTCCAGTATGTTTGGCTATGGGGAGGTCAATCAGCATAATCGTTTTTCAACATTAATGTATACGTATAAAAAAATAGATGATCCCAAGTTTAGGTATCATATTTTGCGTAAAAAAGGTGATGTGTATGATGCGTTAAAGAGCTTCTTCAAAAAAGAGGAAGAGTAAGATCAGTATCACGTTCAAAGGAGGGGGCGTACAATGGATACAAAAGCGCTTCAACGAGCCATTGATGAAATTACTGAAATTGCCTCAGGGTTTGGCTTAGATTTCTATCCAATGCGTTATGAAATTTGTCCAGCAGATATTATTTATACATTTGGAGCCTATGGTATGCCTACACGTTTTTCGCATTGGAGCTTTGGTAAACAATTTCATAAAATGAAGCTTCAATATGATTTAGGGCTTAGTCAGATTTATGAGCTTGTCATTAACTCTAATCCCTGCTATGCATTTTTGCTTGATACCAATACCTTAACTCAAAATAAATTGATTATTGCCCATGTGTTAGCACATTGTGACTTTTTTAAAAATAATGTTCGTTTTTCCAATACAAGAAGAGATATGGTAGAGAGTATGACTGCAACAGCTGAGCGCATTGCTAGCTACGAAAGGGAATATGGCAAGGATGAGGTCGAGCAGTTTTTGGATGCTGTATTAGCTATTCAGGAGCATATTGACCCATCACTTATGCGGCCAAAGCTCTCTTGGAATGAGGAGGATGAGCTAGAAGAGGAAAAACCTGTAGCCAAATCACCCTATGATGATTTATGGAGTATAGAGGAAAAA
Organism: Lysinibacillus macroides; assembly: GCF_001281525.1. Taxonomy (GTDB): domain Bacteria; phylum Bacillota; class Bacilli; order Bacillales_A; family Planococcaceae; genus Lysinibacillus; species Lysinibacillus macroides. The sequence continues at coordinate 296,930 of NZ_LGCI01000008.1, forward strand.
GAGAAGGTCTATAAGCCAGTAAGACGACGTATAAAGCATTTTCCACCAAAGCCAGAGAAGGATTTATTGTTATTTTTAGAGGAGTATAGCCGTGAGCTGGAGGAATGGCAACGAGATATCCTAACGATGATGCGTGAGGAAATGCTTTATTTTTGGCCTCAGCTAGAAACAAAAATAATGAATGAGGGATGGGCTTCCTTCTGGCATCAGCGTATTATGCGTGAGTTACAGCTAACAACTGCAGAGACCATCGAATATGCTAAATTGAATGCAGGGGTTGTGCAGCCATCCAAAACGTCTATTAATCCCTATTATCTGGGTATTAAGATTTTTGAGGATATTGAACATCGCTATAATCAACCTACTGAGGAGATGAAGGAGCTAGGGATAAAACCAAACTCTGGGCGAGATAAAATATTTGAGGTAAGAGAAATCGAATCTGATATTTCCTTTATACGCAATTATTTAACAAAAGACTTGGCAAAACGCGAAGATTTATATTTATTTCAAAAGAAGGGCAATGAATACCGTGTGACTGATAAAGATCATGAAATGGTACGAGATCAGCTTATATCTATGCGTGTTAATGGCGGTTTCCCATATATTGTTGTGAAGAATGGTGATTATTTACGCAATGGTGAGCTATATTTAGTACATGGCTATGAGGGTATGGAGCTAGATCCCCATTATTTAGAAAATGTATTGCCTTATATTTATCGACTCTGGGGGCGCCCTGTCCATTTGGAAACCTCTGTGGATAATAAGCCAATGCTGTATTCATATGATGGGACAAAAAATTATAAGCGTCATGTATAGCAAAAGCTTCTATCTGTTGAAAGGATGTTTGAACAGATAGAAGTTTTTTAATGACAAAATGAGGAGCTGTATGTTTTTTGCTATCCATCCTATGAATTTGTTAAAATAAATAAGATTTGAATATCTACGGAACTGGAACGGTGAAAAAACGTTGAGAACATTTAAAAAAGTGTATATAGAAATAACAAGTGTTTGTAATTTAGCATGTAGCTTCTGTCCGCCAACAGCTCGCACGAAAGGACTTATCAAAGTAGAGCAATTTAATAACATATTAGATGAAATTCGCCCATATACTAAATATATTTATTTGCATGTAAAAGGGGAGCCGCTTTTACACCCACGCATTGACCAACTGCTAGACGCTGCTCATGAAAAAGGCTTTAAAGTCAACATTACAACAAATGGTACACTTATTAAAAAGAATCGAAAAAAATTATTAGGTAAGCCAGCATTACGTCAAATTAACTTTTCATTACATAGCTTTGACGGTCATGAAGGCTCAGAAAACCGTGAGAAATATTTAGGAGATATTTTGGATTTTGTACGTGATTCTAGGGAATATAACACGATTATTTCTTATCGTTTATGGAATTTACAAAAGGATCATGTTTCTGGCCTTGCAGCACGTCGCAATCGGAGAACATTGGAAATTTTGGAAAACGAGTATGGTTTAGATTACCATATTGAAGAAAAGGTAGAGCCTGGTAAAGGCATTAAGATTGGTCCTCATATTTATTTGAATCAAGATCATGAATTTAGATGGCCAAGCCTATTAGCGCCTGAGGATGAGGGGAAAGGTTTTTGTCATGCACTGCGTAGTCAAGCAGCTATTTTGGTGGATGGCACGGTTGTGCCGTGCTGTCTCGATGGAGAAGGTGTAATTAATTTAGGAAATGTCCATGAGAAAAACTTTGCAGAAATTATAGAGGGGAAACGCGCTAACCGTATTGTAGATGGCTTTTCACGAAGAGAGGCTGTGGAAGAGCTATGCAGAAAATGCGGCTATCGTCAAAAATTTGGTATGTAACAATTACTAAAAAGAAACAGCTCCAAGGCTATGACCTATCGGAGCTGTTTTTCTTTGTTTGTAGATCAATCGTATCTAAAAAATCCTTTGTAATGCGTACTACATATTTTACCTCGTCTAAATTACGTTCTCTCAGTAATGAGCGATGAATGTCTAGCATGAGGTTCTTTTCCTCAATATCAGTAGCGCCAGATAATTTGTGAAAATTAAAAAGCTCCTCAGGAGAAATATCTAATGCCTTCATAAGTGTTTCTAATGTACTTAAGGTTATATTGGATTGTCCATGTTCAATATTGGAAATACGCCCTTTACTAAAACCTAATTTCCCTGTTCTTTCGGCTACCTCTTCTTGACTCAGCCCTTTAGATAATCGAATAATACGGAGTTGTTCACCTACTAGCTTTAAAAAATCTGACATATGATTCACCTCTATGTTAAAAGCTAGTGAAAAACAACTAAAATGACTATACTATTATAATAGTATAATGCGGAAAATGTTACATTAAAGTGGTACAATCTTTAGAGTAATACCTTTTTATGACCTAAGCGAAACAAATAGAAAGCTTTAGAAGGATGGTAATAAAATACAATATAAGATTGGAGGATGGAGATATGGTGAACTACTATTCATTAGGGGAAGTAGCAGAAATTAAAATGGGTAAAATGATGAGAAATGATAAATATTTTACTAAGGATGGAACTCCTTTTATAACAAAAGAAACGTTTAAACAATTATTAACAGACAATCATGTCCATCTATTACCGAAAATTAATAAGAATGTTCATGAGCATTGTACGATTTTACAGGTACCTGCTAACAGTATCTTGTTGAATAAAATAAATTTGAAGGGCACGTCTATCTATCAATGTACAACAGAGGTGTGCATTGGTCATGGTATTATTGCCATCATACCAGACGAATCCATGGTTGTTAGTGATTATTTATTTCATTTTTTAAAATGGCATCAACACAATAAAAAAAGATGCAATATCAATCGTATCATGATTGATTTACCATCGATTGCTATCCAATATCAAGTCGTACAGCTTTTAAATGCTATTCAACAATTACTGGTGAATAAAGATTCCTTAATAACAGCAGTAGAAGAACTTCCATTGTATTTTAGCAACTTTTCAAAACTAGCAAGGCAACAATCCCAAGGCTTGCATCAGGGGTTTGAACAGCTACAATATTTATATATGGAAATACTACATAAAATTTTTAATGACCATTTTTTAAGAGATGTACGAGAACATAATTTCTTTCAAAAGCTAAATAACCTATAATAAAATAAAGTCGGTGCAAAGTAGAACTGTCAGAAAAGATTTTTTCCGACAGTTCTAGCCTTTTTATTAAATATTTTTAAAATTTGGTGACCCTCTCTCTGTCGCTATATTTTCGGTGCAATAATATGGTGGGCGAGTCAAGATGTCACCATACTCAGTGTAGGGGAAGGTCTTAAAAAGGTCTCCTTTGCTAAATTTCAATAATAATGGGTAAGATCATAGGCTTTCGCTTGGTTTGTGTAAATAAATATTGTCCAACAGCTTTTTTGATTTCTCTACGAAAAACATGTATTTGCTGTCGACTGTCTGTTTGAAGCTCATTGACCACTTCTTTTGTGAGCATATTAACCTTCGTTAATAGCTCCTCAAAATCCTTGGCATACACAAAGCCTCGTGAAATGGTATCTGGCTCTGAAATAAACGTGCTATCTGCTTTATTCAGCGTTAAGACAATAACAAGCATGCCATCCTCGGAAAGCTGCTTACGGTCACGTAGCACAATGCCTTCAACCTCCCCTATACCGATACCATCTACATAGGTGTCTCCAGATGGAATTTTACGTGTTTGTCGAGCCTCTGAATTTTCAATATCAACGACATCGCCATTTTTCAATATAAAGGTATGCCCTTTTTCAACACCAACAGCTTCTGCTAATAAACGGTGTTGGTGGAGCATACGGAATTCACCATGAATAGGAATGAAAAACTTAGGCTTCATTAACGTGAGCATGAGCTTTAAATCCTCTTGATAGCCATGTCCTGACACATGCATTCCTGTATAACTAGAAGAGCCATAGATCACTTTAGCACCAAGCTGAAATAAATGGTCAACAATCCTAGAAACACTCTTCTCGTTGCCTGGAATAGGGGAGGCAGCTAAGATCACTGTATCATCTGGTAAAACTTTCACCTCTCGATGATTGCCATTTGCCAAACGAGCAAGTGCAGCTAATGGCTCCCCTTGACTGCCTGTGCAGAGTACCACCACTTCTTCAGGTGGGAGATATTTTACTTCACGAGCATCAACTAGCATATCCTCTGGAACATTCAAATAACCCCGCGCAATTGCAACTTCAACAACATTGACCATACTACGTCCTAATAAGGCTAGTTTCCTATTGGTCAGTATAGCCGCATTCACAATTTGTTGAATACGATTAACATTGGAGGCAAAGGTAGAAATAATAATTTTACGTTCTGCATGTAAAAAAGCTTCCTCAATATGCTGCCCAACAAGCTGTTCTGAGGGGGTTAAGCCTGGTCTTTCAGCATTGGTGCTTTCCGAGATTAACACAAGTACACCCTTTGATCCGATTTCTGCCATTTTATGAATATCCGCAAACTGATTATTAACAGGTGTTAAATCAAATTTGAAATCACCTGTATGCACAACATTTCCTTCTGGCGTAGATAAAACGATCCCCAAACAATCCGGTATGCTATGGTTGGTTTTGAAGAAATTGATAGCTATTGGATCAAATTGTAGTGTAACATCTGCATGAATTTCTATTAAATCGGTTTCTCTTAAAAGCTTATGCTCCTTTAATTTTAGCTCGATTAGCCCTAAAGTGAAGCGAGTAGCATAAACAGGCACATTGATTTTTTTTAAGAGATATGGAATACCACCAATATGGTCCTCATGCCCGTGTGTGACAATTAAGGCTTTAATTTTTTCTTTATTGTCAAGTAAATAACTAATATCAGGAATGATTAAATCAATGCCAAGCAAGGTTTCATCTGGAAATTTTGCACCACAATCAATAATGATTATGTTATCTGCATACTGTACTACATACATATTTTTTCCGATTTCATGAATGCCACCTAGGGCGAAAATGGATAATAGCTGCTTTTTTGTGGACAATGTACTCCCTCCTAACTATCTAACTAACGCCATTATGTAGTATAGCTTGTAATGTTTTATCCTATACAAAAAGACTAGGTGTGGGAGGGGAAGGAATTTTTATGGATGAATGATAACTTCAGTCCCAATAGGTACAATGCTAGCAAGCTCTTCAACGTCACGGTTTTGCATACGAATACAGCCATGTGATACAGCATGACCAATAGAACTAGGGTCATTGGTTCCGTGAATGCCATAATGCTCTTTTGATAAACTCATCCACATCGTCCCAAATGGACCACCTGGATTTGGAGCCTTATTAATAATAATAAAACTGCCTGCTGGTGTTTCATGTAGCATACGGCCTACCGCGATAGGGTATTGTTTTTGAAGCACATGATGATTATACAAACGCAGCCAACGATGAGTAGTCGAAATTTCGATATGATAAGGAAGAGTGGCAGGATTAGGAAAGCCCGGTATCATAATTTGCTGACCAATGTAAAGAATATCAGGCTGAATTCCTGGATTGGCTACAATAATGGATTGCAGCGGAGTACGATAGTCCCTCGCAATTTGGGACAAAGTTTCTCCAGCTTTGACTGTATGAATCAACGTTATTCCCTCCTGTAAAAAAAGTGATTGTTCTACTATATGCAAAGCCTGATTTAGATAACTTTGGGCATGTAAGATTTTTTGGCTCTTTGGATACAATAAGCAGTACCATTGTATTGCGAAGGAGCTTATCGATGAAGGAATTTAAAATCACGTATTTTTTTGATGACACACATTATATTAGACGATTTGTCCATATGGCATCACAGCAACAGGCAGAGAAGCTTATAAGAGATGAACGAGATCAATATATCTCCTTTACAGATAACAGAGGCATCTATCATGAATTGCATACAGGGCATGTACGGATTATTCAATTGGCGGAATACCATCGAAAAGACACATGATTTGTGAAGCATGGCACACATTAAGAGAGAAGGGAGCGTGACATAATGGAACAAATACCAGAGGATAAGAAAAAATTTTTGCATTTAAACAGCAAGGACAAACCTGATATGGTTGAATCCGATACCATTAGTCTTTTCGATTTGCATGAAGATATGCAAACGGTAGATGCTATTCCAATTGAAGAGCTCAATAAACGAGTAAAACGAGAAGGCGATGAGCTAATTGAAATGCAGCCAGATGAATTATAGGGGGGGAACATACCATGAATAATGAGAAAGAGAGACAATTTACTGCGGCAGGTACGAATATTCAGGAAGTAAAGCAAAAAAATGCAGAGGCAGGATTATCCTATAATGAAGTAAAGGCATTACTGGCTCAGAGTGGTGGACATGGAACAGCCATTTATAGTGATACAGCTGTAGAAGAGGTTAGGCAGGACATACAAAAGCACCAGTAATAAACGATTTGGGAGAGGAAGGTGTTGAGTCCTCTTCCCTTTTGCCTTTATAATGTTAAAAAATGTAGAAGGGGATGTGATAGGGTTGGTGAAACAAAAAGGTTGTCCATTATGTGGAGAGGAAAATGATTGTGGTGTGACAAAGGGGGAGCAACAGTGCTGGTGTATGGCTGTGGAATTCCCTCAGCATTTATTAGCTACGGTGGCGCAGGAGCCAAAGAGCTGTATTTGTCAAGGCTGTTTGAATACATATAAAAAAGACTAGTCATCGTGACCTACGAGCATCCGTCAGTGTTTTATATAAAATGAGCGTACTATTTAAAAGTATTTCTAAAATAGAGGTAGAACCCAAATAACAGTCTCAATTGGTACAACTGTCTACCACGCAACAACCTAGTAGGCATATATTACTCTGAAAGGAGTGTGTCTAATAATGACTAAGCCAATTGAGCTGAGTAATGTTACAAAGGCATATTTAGAGGAATATCAACGAATTCTCGATAAAATGATGCAGGGTATGTCCTATGTGACCATTACATGTAGTATTTCAGAAAATTTTATAAAGCAAATTATCCCACATCAAGTTGCAGCAATTAAAATGTCAGAAAATGTTTTACGATATACAACAAATATTCCTGTGCAAAACCTTGCATTAGAAATTATTAAAACGCATAAAGAAATGGTTGAAAGTCTCGAGGCATTAGAAAATCGATGCTGTATTGTTCAAAATTCAGAATATGAACTCTATGAATATATGTGTGCTTACCAACAAATTACCGAAGCAATGTTTAAAGCGATGTGTGCACCACCAGTATCTAATAGTATTAATATCAATTATTTACGGGAAATGATTGTGCATCATCAGGGAGGCATACGGCTAGCGCAAAATGTGCTAAGATTTTGTATTTGTCAAGAGCTAATTCCTATTTTAAAGTGTATGATGCAAATACTTTGTGAACAGCTAGCCCTTATGGAAAAGCTACTGGATAGCCTACAGGATTGCGATTGCTAGGTGCGAAAGCATCTGCTGGATCGTAAAGAGGCTATATCAATAGAATTGCATGCTTTCACGAATAAAAGCCCCTATATCAACGCTAAAATCTTAGATGATTTTAGCGTTTTGCTATGTAAAAAATATAAAGTTTTTTGTGAAACTACTTTTGTTTTTCTATTACTGGTAAAATATAAGTGTTTATTGGTTGAAGGCAATGACGAAGATCTTTCTTTTGATTTACAATATTGGAATTTTTGCATGAATTTAAAACAAATGGGAGTGGTGTGATGTTCAAGAGGAAGAATATTAATGGCAACTATGATTATTTCTCAGCTACAAAAAATTCAGATATTGAAGCCAATGAGCGTTTTAAAGAAAAATTGGACTTCTTAGCGTTATCTCGAATTAGAAGGGAATCGGTTAGGTTTTTACGTAAAATTTATGAGAATAACCGACAGTATATACTCGATAATTTTTATAAACGTTTACTAGAAATACCAGAGTTTAATCATGTCATTAATACCCATTCAACAGTAGAGCGTTTAAAAGGGTTATTTGATTCGCATTTTATTAGTTTGTTTGACGATGAATTAGATTTAGATTATGTATTTAAGCGCCGTAAAATCGCCTATGTGCATGCTCGAATTGGTGTACTGCCAAACTGGATGATTTCCGCTTACACATTGATTAACCAGTTAATTATTCCACTTATTGTGAAAGAGCTATCGCGTGACCAAGAAGAAATGCTAGACGTTTTACTCGCTTATGATAGCTTAGTAACCATTGATCAACAAATTATTTTAGAGACATATATTGAAATTCAAGCAGGCTCTGTTGTGAACGGATTAGGTGAAATTATCACCTATAATACACAGCTAGACACGATTAAGGAGCTTATTGCATTTCAAGAAATCCAACAAGAGGAGGTTGTGGCGGCAGACCAATTGATGCATGAATTAGATGAAAGTATTGAGGATATTGCATCATCTGTTGGAGATATTTCTCAGCAAACAAAGCATGTTTTAAGCAAATTAGATCAGGATTTAGAATCTCTTCAACAAGTATCGACAATCTTGCAAACAACAGATGAGGGCCATAAATCCATGCAGGAGGATATTCAGCGGTTAGTAGAACGTGTTAATAGCGTAGCCCAGCTGATGGAATTGATTAAGCGAATTGCAGACCAAACAAATTTATTGGCGTTAAACGCATCGATTGAGGCGGCTCGTGCAGGCGAAGCAGGAAAAGGCTTTGCTGTTGTGGCAGAGGAAGTTCGTAAACTTGCAGATGATACAAGTACATCTGTGAAATCTATTCATACTGATATACAGGAACTACTGCATATTACCAATAATATTAGTGCAATGACCAATCAATTTTCTCAAGATTTGCATCAAGGTGTGACTGATACCCTTCATATTTCACAGACGCTTAGTGAATTAAATAAAAACCTACAGCAGCAAGGGGCTCGCTTTGAGGAAATTGCAACAACGACAAAGGTACAAGCACAGTCTGCTACAAATATTTCAGAGCGCAATCATGCCATTACAGAGAGTGTACAAAAAAGTAAGGTAATTGTATTTGATATGGGCTCTGCCATTTACAAGTTAAGTAAAATGATTGATGACTACCGTTCTACTACAATTTCAAAAAACTTTATTATTAGTCAAGAGGATATTATTGAATTAGCCATTACGGATCATTTACTATGGCGCTGGAAAATTTATAATTTACTACTAGGCTTTGAAACGATGACTGAGCAGGATGTAGGTACACCACAGGAATCACGGCTTGGTGAATGGTATTACGGCACAGGTAAAAAGCTATTAGGTCAAGAACGTGCCTATTTAGAGCTAGAGCAGCCCTTTATTCATGTTCATGATATTGCTAAAAAGGCTGTACGCGAATACAATGTCGGGCATAAAGTTGAGGCGGAAAAGTATCTCGAGGCAATTACAGAAGAATCATATGCGGTTATTGATAAACTAAAAACGTTAAAGGGTATTTTATTGAACGAGAAAAAGCAATATATTCATTAACGGACTGAAAAGGTAAAAGAGCATGCTCATCGCTGGCAGCTCTTTTTATTCATTTATTTTACAGGCAGAGCGCGCATAAATGTAATTGTTCGTGCTTTACTATCATAAAGACACCATTCCTGGTGATCGACCACAGAGCCTACGTTCACGCCGTATTGTTTATTTTGTAATGCGATTGGCTGTCCATAACGAATACGAATTGGCAGCTTTTTTTGTTGGTAATAGAGACCAGATTCATGGCTATGCCCAAAGAATAATAATGATTTTTGAAAGGCTGGAAATGTTGGTTGCCAGCTGACGCTCCATTTAAACTGATGGCCATGCATTAACATCGCACCATCAATCTCCATTGTTTCAGGTAATGCTTGAAAACGATGAATGCCCGTTACTTGTGTAATGCGTTCTTCTTGGTTGCCTCGTATGGAAGGGAAGGTTAGCAATTTTTCAAATTCATGTTCTACGATGGCAGCTTTTTGCAAAGGTAAACCAGATAGTTTTTGAGCCTTTTTCTTACTAACCGTACATTCATATAAATCACCTAGCCCAATGATTATCGCTTCCGCCGCTGTTTGTTGGATATGTGCTAAAACAGTCTTTGTATCTTCTATATTAGAATGTAAATCTCCTAAAAGTGCATAAAGCATGTAAACCCGACCCTTCCTAAAAATAATCATATACGTATCATACACCTAATAGAAATTGGGAGAAAAGCAAAATGTCTAAGAATATTTTGAATGTGTAGAAAAATTGCTAAGGAATGGATTGCTTGTTAAAATATAATCGTAATTTTCTGAATTTTCATTAGTTTCGTTGTTTAGTATTTTGGATAGGGTGATGAGCATTTGAAAAAATAAATTGTTGGAGGGGTTATTATGACGATGTATATGACAGATATTCTCGAAAACTATGCGGTGCAACAACCTAAGGCAATGGCAACAATCTATAACGGAAACAAGCTAAGCTATCATGAGTTTTATGAACGTGTAGAGAGATTTGCAGCATACTTGCAACAGCAGGACTATCAAAAAGATGATGTAATTGCATTGTATACGCTCAATTCAGATTTATTTTTAATCGCCTATCTCGGTGTACAGTTAGCAGGCTTTGTTGTTATGCCAATTAACACCAAGCTGGCTGCTCCAGAGGTCGAATTTATTGTCAATCATTCGGAAGCAAAGGGACTTATTTATGATGAAAGAATAGAGGAAACATTCAAGGATATTTCTTATGAATTTCAGCATGCCATTAGTTTGCAGGAAATGACAGCTATTATTGAGCAAGATCAGGGTGTAAGGAAGGCTGTACAATTGGCACCACATGATACAGCAGTTGTTATGTACACGTCTGGTACAACGGGAAAACCAAAGGGTGTAATGCTAACACATCAAAATATCGCCGCAACAGCATGTATTTGGTCAGAGTCCATGCAGATGTCTAACAAAGATAGAATGTTTATTTGTACACCGTTATTTCATTGTGCAGGTCTTCATGTTTTTGCTATGCCGATGTTTTATCAAGGAGGCACAGTAATTATTGAAGAGGCCTTTACACCGACTAAAACATTAGCACAAATAGCTACAACAGCGGCAACAATTTTCTTTGGTGTGCCATCCATGTATACCATTATTTTAAATACACCAGGATTCAAGGAACATAGCCTTCATCATTTGCGTTTACTATGCTATGGAGCTGCGCCAATGCCTTATGAGCTTGTCAAGCAGATAAAAGAGGCATTTCCTAATGTAAAAGTGCAAAACTTATATGGTCAAACAGAGAATTCACCAGCAGCTACCTCTTTATTGGATAGTGATGCCTTAACGAAAATTGGGTCGGTTGGTAAGCCATTAGCACAGACAGAGGTATGGGTGGTTGATAGTGAAGGCAATCCAGTGCCAGCGGGCGAGGTAGGCGAAATTTGTGTAAAGGGACCACAGGTGATGAAGGGCTATTTACGCAATCCAGAGGAGACAGCGAGGACAGTTAAAAATGGCTGGCTCTATTCAGGAGATTTAGGACGTTTTGATAAAGAAGGCTATTTATATATTGTTGATCGCAAAAAGGATTTGATTATCCGTGGGGGTGAAAATATTTACCCTATAGAGGTGGAGGAAGTGTTGTATCAAATACCTGAGGTTTTAGAAGCGGCAGTCGTTGGCCTACCACATGAAGTATACGGTGAGGTGCCAAAAGCATATGTTGTGCTAAAAGAAGGCAAGTCTATTGAGGAAACAACGATCTTATCGTATTGTCAAACACAGCTTGCAAAATATAAGGTACCATATGAAATTGAATTTTTAGCAGAGCTGCCACGCAATGCCTCTGGTAAAGTTTTGAAGCATACATTACGGCCGAAAGTGAGATCTAAGTAGCATAGCATAGGAACATCCAGAAAATTATCGTATAATAGAGTCTACGACAGAGGGAATAGGAGCGGAATTTGTCTTGTGGACAAGAAGTAAGCGCTATATATTGATAGGGATTTTGACGATGATGCTATTAGCAAGCTGTCAGCCATTTTCACAGCAACAAGAAAAAAGTAAAAATCAATTAACGGTTTTAACAGTGGAATTTAGTAGTGGTGCACCGATTCCAAATCTCTATCTTACAGTGACAGATGTGAAAACAGGGAATGTAGTAGCGGATGCGATTGGCTCAGAAGAAGGGGAGGCTACATTTTCGCAGTTAAAGGCAGGGCGCGAATATGCAATAGCTGCTACGACACTTGAAAATAGCACAGCGAATAATGGTTATACAACAATTGAGCATTTTACGTATGATACAGCAAAGCCTTACTATAGATTGCAGACACATTTTTCGAGAGATGAGCAAGAACTAGGCATTCCTGTTGTGATGCAAAAACCTGAGCTTCCACATGGCTGTGAAATTACATCACTCACAGCCGTGTTAAATTATTATGGCTTACAGGTATCAAAGCTTGAAATGGCTGATAATTATTTACCAAAGCAACAGATACATGCTGAAGGCGATCAACGCTTTGGTCCTAACCCACATAAGGCTTTTGCAGGTAATCCGCGCGATAAAGCGAACGGTATGTATGTTTTTGCTGCACCGATTGTTCAGGCAGCCGAGGCAGTGATTGCAGAGAAGCAGATAGATTTACGTGTGACCAATAGAAGTAATTCCACACAGGAGGAGCTTTTACAGCTTGTGCGAGAGGGTGTTCCTGTTGTAGTATGGGTAACGCTTGATTTATCAGAACCAAAAACAAGCACATCGAGAGGCTGGATATACAAAGGAACAACAACAGTACGAGATGCCTATATGAATCTCCATGCCGTTGTTTTAACAGGTCATTTAGGTGATAAAGTAGTTGTGATGGACCCCTTAAAAGGCTATGTAACGTACAATGTCGATCAGTTTTTTAAAAGCTATCGGGAATTAGGCAAGCAAGCCGTAGCTGTTCATAAATAAACCAGCTATTTTTTAAGCAAATCCTTTAATCGGAAGTATGTTACACTATAAGAAAAGCAAAAGTGAGTTGAGTAGCATGGCCATTGAGCACAGTTTTTTACCAGTTCTACTAGGGAATGAAATGAATGCATATGGCATGGCTCGAGCATTTTACGAAGCCTATGGAGTAAAGCCACTTGCACTAAACCATACAAATATGGAAAAAATTCAACAAAGTGATTTAATGACCTTCTATGAAGTACCCAAGCTTCATAGAGAAGAGCAATTTGTTGCTACATTAAAAGCGATTGCACAGGAATTTGCTGCTAAGAAATTATTGCTATTAGCCTGTGATGAATTTTATGTAAAAAGAATAGTTGCACGGAAAGAGGAGCTATCCGAGGATTTTATGATTCCTTATGTGGATGAGGCGCTTGCACATCAGCTATTAACACGTGAAAGCATGTATGAGCTGTGTGAGCAGTTTGGCTTTCAGTATCCTGCTACGCATGTGTGCACTGTAAATAACTATGAAGAATATGAAGATATGCCATTTGACTATCCTGTTGTTATCAAGCCCTTGAATATGACAAAGTATGCCACATGTATTTTTCCTGGTAAGAAAAAAGTATATATTGCATATAATAAGGAGGAAAAGGATCGTATATTCCATGCGATTTATAAGGAATCAGCCTATCGAGATGACATGATGATTCAGCAATATATACCTGGTGAGGATGCCAATATGCGGGTTGTCAATGCCTATGTTGGTCAGGATGGTCAGGTAAAGCTACTAGCTATTGGCAATCCGATTTTAGAGGAGCATTCGCCAGAAGGCATTGGGCGTTATGTAGCTATTATAACAACCTATCATCGAGAGCTAATGGATACAGTGAAGTCATTTTTAGAGACAATACAATTCCAAGGCTTTGCTACATTCGATATGAAATATGATGATCGTGACGGTCAATATAAATTATTAAGTATTGAATTACATAATGAGCTCTCCAATTATTATGTGACAGCGAGTGGCTATAATTTACTGCAGTATGTTGCGGATGATTTTATTCGTGGCAGTAAACAATCCTTAACATATGTGCAAAATAAGCATCTTTGGACAATTGTACCAAATGGTGTGCTGTTTAAATATGTACAAAATGAACAGCTTGTAATTGAAGCAAAAAGCTTAATTCGCCAAGGAATGGCTACAGATTCTATTTTTAATTATAAAGATATGAATGCAAAGCGTTGGTTGAACATAACGCTTGATAATTTAAATTTTTACCGCAAATATAAGAAATATTTTAACAACAAAGGTCTGTCTAACTCATGAAAAAACGAACTTTAGGTATAATTGGTGGCGTTGGCCCACTTGCAACAATGTTTATTGGTGAAATGATTGTAAGACGTACAAAGGCGCAGAGAGATCAGGAGCATTTACATACCATTATCGATAATGATACAAATATCCCTGATCGTACAGCCTTTATTTTAGATAATACAAAGGATAATCCAGTGCCGGTAATCATTGAGGATGCCAACAAATTGGCTTCAATAGGAGCTGATATGATTGCTATTCCTTGTAATACAGCCCATACTTTTTATAACGAAATTGAAAAGGGCTCGCCCGTTCCAGTGCTGCATATGATTTGTGAAACGGCGAAGCGTGCAGCTGACTTAGGAGCAAAGCGTGTTGGTATTTTAGCAACTACAGGTACATTAACATCACGTATGTATCAAGAAGCTTTAGAGACATATGGCATTACCCCAGTTGTGCCAGACAATGAGATAAAAGCCTATGTGATGTCCATTATTTACGATTATGTGAAGGCTGGGAAGGATGTTACAGTAGAGGACTGGCAGCCCATTGAAGAAGCGATGCTAGCATTACAGTGTGATCGTATTGTTTTAGGCTGTACAGAGCTTTCAATTGTTAATCGAGATTTAAAGCTAAGCGATATATATATTGATTCCTTAATTGTTTTAGCGGAATGTGCGATTTTAGCTTGCGGCTATGAGCTTGCTGAATCGTAATTGAATGAATAATGAATCTGCTTGCTTTTCACGGGTAAGCTACAAGTCTTTATAGAGTTGTGGACAAGCTTACTTTTGCCGTGTAGGAGTTGAGCAGATTTTTTCAATGATTTCTTGAAACGCCGAGCAGTGGTTTACGTATAGATAAAGTAGGAATGTGCTTAGTATGTTAAACTAATGTCAAGCAGATAGAAGGTGGGAACAAACATGTCAGTAATCAGTTTATTAAAAGAAGAATTACAAGTAAAATGGCAATTTGAAACAACGATGAAAATTCAAGAGGAAATGATACCAGCCATGCTTGAGGGCAAGGATATTGTAGCTGAGTCACCAACAGGCTCAGGTAAAACATTGGCGTATGTTTTACCATTGCTAAATAAGGTGAATGGAACAAAAAAGCAAACACAGGGACTAATTGTTGCCCCTTCACAAGAGCTCGCTATGCAAATCGTAGAAGTCATCCGTGAGTGGACGGCAGGTACAGATATTACAGTTCAACAGCTGATTGGTGGTGCAAATGCTGCACGCCAAATTGAAAAACTAAAGAAAAAGCCAACAATTGTTGTTGGGACACCTGGTCGTTTAAATGAATTGGCACGTGCAGGGAAGTTAAAGCTTAAGGAAATTGAAACGGTTATTTTAGATGAATGTGATCAATTACTAAGCCGTGAATATCGTGTTGTCATTAAATCCTTTATCGAAGGCTCTGCCTATGGGCGACAGGTGGTTGTTGTGTCAGCGACAATTACAGAGGAAATTGAATTAGTGGCAAGCCGTATGATGTTTGAGCCACTTCGTTTTAAAATTAAGCCAGAGGATATGCTAAAGGTCGGTAAAGTTGTCCATTCCTTCGTAAAAGTGGAAGAACGTGATAAAACAGATTTCCTGCGCCGACTTTCCCATACAGAGGGTTTAAGAGCGCTGGCTTTCGTCAATAATATCGATCAATTATTAATGAAGGAAACGAAGCTGCAATACCGCTCAGCACCGATTGTGACACTCCATTCTGATATGAAGAAAGAAGAGCGCAAAAAGGCTTTAGATGCATTCCGTAAAGGAGATGCACGTATTTTAATTGCAACAGATATTGCTGCTCGTGGTTTAGATATTGCAGGATTAACACATGTTATTCATGTTGACGTTCCACGCACGATAGAGCAATATTTACATCGTTCAGGTCGTACAGGCCGTGCGGGAGCAGATGGTGAGGTACTAACGCTTTTATCGTATCGTGATGAAAAAACGTATAAAAAATGGACGAGGGAAATCCCAGGCAAGCCGGTGCAAAAAATATGGCATGATGGTAAGCTGATGGAAGGTAATTCGAAAACAATTGGACAGAAGCGAGGGAACTAGTATGACATTTGAAGAAAAATTACAGGCATATGCAGAGCTTGCCGTAAAAGTTGGTGTGAATATTCAGCCAGGTCAATATTTATTAGTGAACACATCCGTGGAGGCATTGGATTTTGCTCGCTTAGTAGTGAAAGAAGCGTATAAGGCAGGGGCAGGGCGTGTTCATGTCAATTTTTCTGATGATGAGATGGATCGTGCCTATTTTGAACATGCTTCTGATGAGGAATTTAATCGCTTCCCTGAATGGGTTGTGAAAATGCGTGACGAGCTGATTGAGCGAAAAGGGGCTTTATTATGGATTGATGCTGCAGACCCTGATAAATTAACGGGTATTCCTGCTGATCGATTAGCGACACATCAAAAAGTATCAGGAGCGGCATTGAAAAACTATCGCAATGCGGTTATGAAGGATTTAATTGCTTGGTCGATTGTGGCAGTACCTTCGCCGAAGTGGGCAGCAAAGGTATTTCCAAATTTAACAGCAGAAGAACAAGTACCTGCGTTATGGGAGGCCATTTTTAAAACGGTTCATATTGGAGAGGGAAATGCCGTAGAGAACTGGCGTGAGCATGTAGCCAATTTAGAAGCGCGTGCCCAATTGCTAAATAGTAAAAAATATGCAAAGCTGCACTATACAGCACCAGGCACAGATTTAACCATTGCCTTAGCACCACAGCATAAATGGCTTACTGGCGGCAGTAAAACGCCTGAGGGTAATGTTTTTATTGCCAACATGCCCACAGAAGAGGTATATACACTGCCAATGAAGCAAGGTGTAAACGGTTATGTTACGAATACAAAGCCATTAGTCTATCAGGGCAATATCATTGATGGTTTCAAATTAACATTTGAAGAGGGCAAAATTATTAAGGCAGAGGCTGAAGTAGGACATGATTTATTACAGGAGCTTATCCAAGTGGATGAAGGTTCAAGCTATTTAGGTGAAGTAGCACTTGTTCCGCATGAATCACCAATTTCAGCATCAGAAATTTTATATTTTAATACATTATTCGATGAAAATGCGTCAAACCATTTAGCTATTGGTGAGGCATATCCTACTTGCTTAGAGGGTGGTAGAGACTTAGAAAATGGTCAATTGGAAGCATTAGGCGCAAATATTTCTGTCACACATGAAGACTTTATGATTGGTAGTGGCGCAATGGACATTGATGGTGTTTTACCAGATGGTACGGTAGAGCCAATTTTCCGTAAAGGTAGCTGGGCTTTTTAGGAGGAGAAGCAGATGAAGCGATTAGGGAGCTTAATAGGGATTATGCTATTGTCCATCATGTATTGGGCTCCATCTGTTTCTGCCCAAACAGAAAGTTATGTAGCGCTTGGCGATTCCTTAGCTGCTGGACAAACACCCTACCAACAAATTGATGCGGGCTATAGTGATTTAATTGCGATGAAATTAAAGCGCTCAGGGCAATTAACAGCTTACACTAAGGAGCTTGCTTTTCCAGGTTTTACAACTGCAGATGTGTTGGAACGTATTCAATCGGAGGTAGCAAAGGAGCTATTAGCGGATGCCACATTAATTACCGTGTCAGCCGGTGCAAATGATTTATTGCGTTTGGTACAAGTGAATCCAAACGCTGGAACATTAGCCTTTTCCCAGCTTCAAACAGATTATGCTTTAAATATGGCGAGAAAAAATTGGATGGCGATTTTAGAGGAGCTAGCAGTGCGTGCACCAAGGGCAAAAATTTATGTGATGGGCTATTATTTTGCTTATCCAGCCGTTCATGCTACACAAAAAGAGGGTACAAATGCACAGTTGGTAAAGCTAAATACAATTTTGCAACAGCAAGCGGAGCATGCTGGAGCCGTGTATGTAGATGTTTATGATGCCTTTGGATTAAATGCTATAAATTATTTACCAAATCATACGGATGTGCATCCAAATATGGAAGGCTATCGGCAAATGGCAAATGCCTTTTTACAAGCATATAGTGGTAGTCACGCTTTGACTATTGCTCCAGCCGAATTACCTAAGCCGAACCCTTTATCCTTTGAGGAAATTTTAAGGCAACAAGCGTCTGTAGAAGCGGAGGAACAACAAGCACCCCCGCCACAACCTGCACGCACAGCATATCGTATTCAGGGTTTCCCTGGCTACATAGCTTTTATAGAAAATATTAAATAGGCACGATAAAAAGCATCTTATGTTATAGGATGCTTTTTATGGTGGATAGAGGTCAAAAAGTGGAGGATAAATTTGAAGCGGCGATAGAATTGTAAGAAGTAGCAGGTAGAGCTCCAGAAGTGACGGATAAAATGAGCAAAGTAACAAATAGAACGCCCGAAATAACGGATAGCACTAGATATGTCATAATAAAAGAACAGGAGGTACAAAACAATGAAAATATTTCATACGGCTGATTGGCATTTAGGAAAGCTTGTTCAAGGTGTCTATATGACAGAGGATCAACAGTATATTTTACAGCAATTTATACAAGCGATCGATGAGGAACAACCAGATGTGATTATAATTGCAGGTGATTTATATGATCGTTCAATGCCTCCCATTGAGGCGGTCAATTTACTGAATGATGTTTTAGCAGAAATTATATTAGAGAAAGGGATTCCTGTGTTAGCTGTTGCAGGGAACCATGATAGTGCAGGGCGTTTAAATTTTGGTAGTCGTTTAATGCGTAATAGTGGTTTATATATCAAGGGGCAATTTACAAAGGAGCATACACCTATTCTGATCAATGATGACTATGGGGAGGTACATTTTCATCTTGTACCATATGCAGAGCCAGCAGCGATTCGTAGTATTTTAGGGGATGAAACAATCCGCTCCCATCAAGAGGCGATGCAAAAAATCATTGAGCATATTACTAAAGAAATGGATACAAGTAAACGTCATGTTTTTATTGGACATGCCTTTGTCACAAAGTATGGCGCAGAAGAAGCGAATACAAGTGATTCAGAGCGCCCACTATCAATAGGAGGCTCAGACTGCATAGATGCTGCTTTATTTAAGCCCTTTCACTATACAGCTCTTGGACATTTACATAAGGCGCATTTTGTATTAAATGAAACGATCCGCTATGCAGGCTCACCATTAAAATATTCATTATCCGAGCATTTGCATGAAAAAGGCTTTTTAGTCATTGATTTAGATGAGCAGGGGAATTGCTCAGTAATGAAAAGAAAGCTTGTGCCACGAAGAGATTTACGTGTAGTGGAAGGACAATTAGAAGATTTATTAAAGCTACCACCAAGTGATGACTATATATTTGTAAGATTAACAGATACAGCGCCTGTTTCATCTCCAATGGAACGTATTCGTACGGTTTTTCCTTATGCCATGCATATTGAGCGCAAAATAATACGGCAGGAAATCCCCCATGCAATACAGGCGATTGAAAGCGAAGAACGCCAGGATATTGATTTATTCCGTTCATTTTTTACAGATATTATAGGGATACAGCCTGATGAGGATACGGAGCGTCTATTTACAGAAATGCTACAGGAATTACTAGATGAGGAGCGAGAAACAGTAAAATGAAGCCATTAAAGTTAACAATTACTGCATTCGGTCCATATAAAAATACAGAAGTAATTGATTTTCAGCAGTTGGGAGAGTACAGATTATTTGCAATTTCTGGCAAAACAGGTGCTGGGAAAACAACTATTTTTGATGCAATTTGTTATGCACTATATGGGGCAGGTAGTGGGGAAGACCGTCAAGATACAGCTTTGCTACGAAGCGGCTTTGCCGATGATGATATTTATACAGCTGTAGAACTGCTATTTGAAATGCATGGAAAAGTCTATCAAATATTGCGTCAGCCAGGGCATATAAAGCAAAAAAATAAAACAGTGACAGGCAAGAAAATAGAGCTAGCACAAATAAAAGATGGCAAGCTGGATTATAGTATCGTTGAGAAGCAGCAAACGCTCGAGGTTGATAAAAAGCTGCAAGAAATTATCGGTTTAACAAAGGATCAATTTAGCCAAATTGTGATGCTGCCACAAGGAGAATTTCGCAAGCTACTAACATCTGATTCTACTAATAAAGAAATTATTTTACGCAAAATCTTTAAAACAGATCGCTTCGGTATGATGACTAAAAAGCTTGATGCTAAACGCAAAGAGGTAGAAGGTGATCTTGAGCGTGCTAAACAATTAAAAGAACATCTGCTTGGTCAAATTGCTGGCGCTCTTCCACACCGTAACTCCTCTTTATTTGCACAGCTAGCTAACAATACGGAAAATATGCACCAGCTCAAGCAAGCACTTCAGGAGGAGCTAGTGTACTATACACAATGTATAGAAATTGAACAACAGCATTATCAGGAAGCCTATAAACGTCATCAACAAGAACAGGAAGCTTATCGCTTAGCTAAAACGTTAAATGAACAATTTAATGAACAGGCTCATCGTCAGCAACAGCTAGAAATATTGCTGAAGGAGCAGGACCTCTATCGTGCAAAGGAGCAAGAAATTACTTTAGCTGAACAGGCAGAGCGACTTGTACTGCTGGAACAACAATGTATGGACTTACAGGCTGAACACCGTGTAAAAGAGCAAACGTATCAACAAGCGCAGGATAAACAGCAGCAAGCGATTAAACTACTGCAACAAGCACAGGAAAAATATGCAGTGGAGGAGGCAAAGGAAACTGAGCGCCAGCAAATTTTGCAGCAGGAATTACAGCTACAAGCATTATTACCAAAATTCGAAGCTTATGAAGACAATGTACAGCAGCTACAAATTGCAGCACAATATGTTGAAACAGCAAAGCAAGCAGTAGCAGATAATCATGCGCTATTAGAGAAGGAGCGAGTGCAATTACAGCAGCTTTCACAAACCATCGAGCATCTTGAACAGCAGATTGAGCCCTATGAAGGCTATTTAGAGCAATTACCAAGGCTACGTGAGCAGGTCGCTTTAGTAAAGCAAGTTGAGAAATATACAAAGACAGTTGAGCTAGCCCAGCAGGACATGGACATTTTCAACACCCGCTATCAGCAAAGTAAACAAGCTCTTCAACAGATGGAGCAGCAATGGCTGACAAGTCAGGCTAGTATATTGGCTGAACAGCTAAAGGATGGAGAGCCTTGTCCTGTTTGTGGCAGTACAACCCATGCTCAAACAAATCATCAGCAATTGGTGGTGATTGAATTAACGCAGGTAGAAGCATTACGAGCAAAGGCTTCTTCAGATGAGCGTATGTATTTAGAGAAAGAAGCATTTTTTACTTCCACACAACAGCTTCTTCAGGAGGCGCAGCAGCAGCTAATAGCTAATTCAATAAAGCAGGAGGAGCAAGTAGAAATTGTTGCATCCTTACAGCATATTGAGCAGGAGATTACAAACTTAAAAATTATTAATCAGCAGCTAGCAGATAAGCGACTGGAACTAAAAAATCAGCGTCATAAACTAGAGCAGCTACAGCATAAGCAAGTAGAGCTAGAGCAATATTTAGCAGAGCATATGAAGGAATGGACAAAACTACAAGCGGTTGTAGAGGAGCAACACAAGCAAATTCCAGCAAATCTACCAACATTCCAGCAACTAAAGCAAGCACTTACGGATACCCGTCAAGAAAAAATGCAGCTTCAACAACGCTGGCAGGAGAGTCAGCAATATTTACAGACAGCCAAGGAAGCTGCAAGTAATACAAATATCGCGGTAGAAATGGCGCAGCAAGCTGTTGAGGAAGCACAGCGAAAAATAACTGCTAAGCAAGAGCAATTTTCAGAAAGCATTCGGGAAGTAGGCTTTGCTAGTTATGTGGATTACAAGGCGGCTAAACGAAGCAGTATGGAGCTAGAGGCCCTACGTCAGGCATGTAGCGATTATTTTTTACAAGTACACACTTTGAACATCCAAATTAAGGAGGGTGCTAAGCATCTTCAAGGAAAAGAGAAGCAGGATTTAGCGTCTATGGAGGCAAAGGTGGAAAGCTACCGTATTGCCTATGAAGAAGCCTTTACACGTCTGCAACAGCTAAGGGACTTTGCAAAATTGTGCCAAGCCTTTATGGAAAAGGTAGAGGAAGCAACAAAAGAGCTTCGTTCACTTGAGCAAGAGGCAGGACGAGTAAAGGAGCTCTATGGACTGTTAAATGGACAAAATTCGAAAAAGTTATCCTTTGAACGTTATATTCAAATTAATTATTTAGATAAAATTACAGAAGCGGCAAATATGCGCCTTTCTCATTTATCGAATGGTCAATTTGAGCTAAGACGCTCGGATAGGCTTGAGAAGCATGCGAAGCAAAGCGGGCTTGGCTTAGATGTCTATGATGCTTATACAGATCAGTTACGAGATGTTAAAACATTATCAGGTGGAGAGAAGTTTAATGCTTCCTTAAGTCTCGCTTTGGGGATGGCTGATGTGATCCAAAGCTTCCAAGGCAATGTTCATATTGAAACAATGTTTATTGATGAGGGCTTTGGCTCACTTGATGAGGAGTCATTAAATAAAGCGATTGATACATTAATTGATTTACAAGATTCAGGCCGTATGATTGGCGTTATTTCGCACGTTCCTGAGTTAAAATCTGCTATGCCAGCAGTCTTACATGTTGAGAAAACATTAAATGGGCATAGCCAAACATATTTTGAAGTAAAGTAATGAAAAAAGGGTGGCTCAAAATTCCTGAGCCCACCTTTTATTTTGTACGAGGCGGCGTTTTAGGCATTGTTCCTTTCTTTGAGGCCATGACTTTTTTTACAATAGGTATCACAATAGGTGCTAATTTTACTGCGGTTTTCACAACGTTCGATACTTTCATTTAAAAACAGCTCCTTTTATTTT
Source organism: Lysinibacillus macroides (assembly GCF_001281525.1). Lineage (GTDB taxonomy): Bacteria > Bacillota > Bacilli > Bacillales_A > Planococcaceae > Lysinibacillus > Lysinibacillus macroides. The sequence goes on from NZ_LGCI01000008.1 coordinate 319,937, forward strand.
TATTACTACCTGTTTATTCTCCGATTAAAACATTAACGAATCACGCGAACGGCCTGTACAATATTCCAAATCACAATGCCAATTGATACGATGGTATAAATAGCAAACGATGTAAGCCAAATAATAAGAAACGTATTTCCTGATGCTGGATCCAAACGAAATGTAGAAAAAATAAAGACAATAAAGAATAGTATTCCAAAAACAACAGGAATTAAATGCGAAATAAGTGCGCGAATAGCATGGCTTTTTACATCACGATCTTTAGCAACAAGGTAAACAATTAATGGCACAATAAAAGGGGCAAAGAAAATACTGAGATAGCTAAAGGCAGATAAAATTTTAGGGTTCTCCATAGTTGTTCCTCCTTTTTTAATATTTACGCATGAAAAATAGTAAAGTTTCAAAAAATCATGTGTGGAAGAGGTTGTCATCTTAACGACGTTTGCGTACAATAAAGATGTTCAAAAAAAATTCAGATGTAATGACCACAAGGGGAGCTGATGATGTCAGCTGAGACTGGGCACGTAATGCCTTGACTCTTTGAACCTGTAAGTTAACACTTGCGTAGGGATGTGGATAGAAACCGACACTTGTATGATGTGAGGCTCTGTCCTGACATCATTTTTTTATTCTAAGATGTCAGTAAGAGGCACATGTATGTATTTCTATTCCTGCTCTTGTATCCTACATCGGAACAAAGGAGAGAATATTTATGGACAAAGAAAGATTAATGATGCTTGTGGAGATTGCAATATTTGCTGCGATTGGCCTTGTGCTGGATCAAATCTCCTTTAAAGTATGGGCACAAGGTGGCTCTGTTAGTCTTGTTATGGTGCCTATTGTCCTCATTGCATTTCGCTGGGGCATAGTAGCTGGACTTACAACAGGGTTACTCGTAGGTGTGATGCAGACAATGTTTGGCGCTTTTATTGTACACTGGCTTCAGGGGCTATTGGATTATGGTGTTGCTTTTACCGTTGTGGGGCTAGCGGCATTCGCACGGCGACCATTACTCGAGGCTGCTAAACATAGTAATAAAGCAAAAATGGCACGTTATATTATAATAGGTACTGTGTTTGCGGGCTTTTTACGTTATGCAGCGCATACTTGTGCAGGCGCAGTGTTTTTTGCAGAATATGCAGGTGATCAAAACGCATGGCTCTATTCCATTATCTATAATGGTACATACATGCTGCCTGCCACAATTTTAACGGTAATTATTAGTGTATTAGTCTTTACAGCCGCACCACAATTATTACGCCGTTAATTAATTTTATTTATCAATATAAAATCCCACAAAAAAGTTGATGTAGTACTTTTTGTGGGATTTTTACTAGATAATTGTATGCAAAAATATTTTTCCTTCGTATGTAACGCATAAGAGGAGCAACTAGCCTTTACAATACTACGATCACATTATCTAATAAAACAATAGACTATAATCGTGAAAATAATAAGGCTATAGATTGTTTGACAATAAGAAAACCTTGTATTGCTGGGAAAATTAACGGCAACCAAAGTTGAATGTAATGACTATGACTAAAAGCCAAATGTCCCTCCTGTGTCATTCCATCCAGCATACAATATTTCAAGCGTTTTGAGTTCTATGCTTAGCAAGTTATGTTATAGTTAAGGGTAGACATTTAACAGGAAAGGATCGTTAAAGATGATTGTAAAAACGCAAGAGGAGCTTGAAGCTTTTAAAAAAATTGGACGCATTTGTGCTGAAATTCGTGAAGCCATGAAGGCAGCTACAAAACCAGGTGTGACAACGCTTGAGCTGGATGAAATGGCAGGACGTATGTTTGCAGAGGCAGGCGCTATTTCTGGACCAAAGGGAGAGTATGATTTCCCGGGCTATACTTGTATAAGCGTCAATGAGGAAGTGGCACATGGTATTCCAGGAAAACGTGTCATTAAAGAAGGGGATATCGTGAATATTGATGTGTCTGGCTCTTTAAATGGCTACTTTGCGGATACGGGTATTTCATTTGTAGTAGGTGATGGCTATGAGGACAAAGAAAAACTATGCCGTGTTGCCAAAAGTGCTTTTGAGCGTGCAATGACAAAGGTAAAAGCTGGCTCTAAACTAAATCAAATTGGGAAAGCCGTTGAGCGTGAGGCGAATGCTAATGGCTTAACGGTTATTATGAATTTAACAGGACATGGCCTAGGGCAATCTTTACACGATGAGCCAAATCATATTTTAAACTATTATGATGCGTGGGATTCTACAATTATGAAGGAAGGTATGGTGCTTGCGGTGGAGCCGTTTATTTCAGCAAAAGCAGAGCATATTGTAGAAGCTGGCGATGGCTGGACATTTGTGACGCCTGATAAATCACTTGTTGCTCAAATTGAACATTCCATCATTGTAACAAAAGATAAACCAATTATTTTAACATCATTAGATGAGGAATAATAGAGCTGCAAAAAATCCTACCTACCAATTATTTTTGGTGAGCAGGATTTTTTTTCATAAATAAAATGCCAACAAAGAGGACACCACATAAAAATAAGGCAGCTGTAGTAACAAGTAACTCATCAAAACCATTATGTAAGGCGATACCTATGTAAGCCCAAATAAAAACACTCGGATAGATCCTATCAAAGTGATGGAAGCGAATATGTAGTGCAATTGCTCCACCTAATGTCAGTAATATCACTGCCCAAAGAGGGGTGCTCAAACCAAAGCCATTCCAGCCATAAGCCGTTAACGTAAAGCTAGTATTTGTGATAAAGGTAATTGTTGCCCATGCAAAATAAATAGCAAAGGGAAACCTACCAGACGCTGATTGATCATTAAGAGGGTACGAGTTATACAACATAAATACATACAATACTAATAATAATGTGATACCAAGAGAAACAATAAATAGCTCATGATGCCATACATAGATCGTTAATGCTTGCAATATATTTATGCAGCTAAAGAGTGCAGTTTGCTTCATAGATGTCTTTTTCATGTTCATGGCTAACCAATAACCAAGGAATAGGTAAATAACAATCCAAATTACATAGCTTATATTCATAGGTGCAAATATAACTGAAAAACGATTAGCAATTTCGAGCGAAGTTTGACCGTTTATATGCATAAAAAAGGATGCAAAGGTTAGGATAAGTGAGACAATATAGGATATTGTCATCAATATAAACTGAGGCATGTTTTCCTCTCCCTTCGAGTTAGATTGTATAGGGAAAGACAAATATGTATAGCTGCTGTCACTTTTTCTATTATAGCGGAAATTTCCAACAATGTATCGTGTTGTTTTCTTTATATTTCACATGTTAGTAGGCATCCATATATTTCTTTAGTACAATAAAATTATCCAAATAAAAGGAGTGAAGCTTATATGGCACAAAACTTGAAAAATCTTGATCTCTCCATTGAACTAGATAAAAAGATGTATAAAAAGAAATTGAAGGTACTGCAATATGAAATGCTGAATGCACAGCAATTTTTATTAAAAAATAAAATTGGTTTAATTTTAGTATTTGAGGGCTTGGATGCGGCTGGTAAAGGGGGCGCTATTAAACGCCTGGTTGAACGCATTGATCCACGAGGTTATGTTGTACACCCTATTTCAGCTCCACAGCCCCATGAATTACGCTACAATTATTTACATCGATTCTGGAGAAAATTACCACAGCATGGACAAGTGGCAATTTTTGACCGCTCTTGGTATGGACGCGTGTTAGTAGAACGGATTGAAGGATTTGCAACAAAGGATGAGTGGTCTCGTGCGTATGAAGAGATTAATAATTTCGAGGAAACGCTGACTGCAGGAGATTACATAATTATTAAGTTTTGGCTGCATGTTTCAGATGAAGAGCAATTGAAGCGTTTTACAGAACGTGAAGCGAATCCTTATAAGGCTTGGAAATTAACAGATGAGGATTGGAGAAATCGAGAAAAAACACCACAGTATATTGAAGCAGCAAATGAAATGCTTGAAAAAACAGATAAGCAAAATGCTCCGTGGATTTTAGTTGCTGGAGATGATAAAAAATATGCACGCATCCATGTGCTGCAAGAAACAATTGCCCATATTGAACGAGAGGCACAAAAGCGTGGTCTGCATTTAACAAATGTATTAGACAATGGGCAAGCACAGCATATTGAATCCTCCAGTCAAGAGGCTGTCCAAGAGAAGAAAGAGAAACAAAAAGTAAAATAGGGCATTGGTGCTGCTGTAACAATAAAACATAAGCTGTTTTAGTTGTAGCGGCATCTTTTTTTACATACAATAATGCAAGAAGCAGAGTGAGGGTTTATATTACCGATAAACGCATAAGATAGATTGATTGGAAGGCTAGTGTGGAGAAATGGTGCTTAAAATTTGGAATTTATTAAGAAAAAAGGGTGGGAATGTGGTCACAATTCAGGGGGAAAAATGCTATATCCGCACATTCCAAGAAAAAGATGCACGAAGTTTAATGGGGCTCGTCAGTCGCAATAAATACTTTTGGTCGATATATGAGCCACTACAAAGACCTGAATACTATACAGTTGACGCACAGTATAAAAAAATTCAAGAAAGCTTATATTTAATGGAGTCAAAGCGAGAATTTACATTCGGTATCTTTGAGTATGGCACAAATAACTTGATAGGACATATTGCCCTTTATGCCGTAAAACGTTTACCGTACTCAAGTGCATTTGTTGGATATGCTATGGATGAACTGTATATAGGAAAGGGAATTGTTACAGAGGCGGTGAATATGGTAGTCCAATTTGCATTCGATCAAATTGGTCTGCATCGAGTAGAAGCCTATGTGTCCACACAAAATATGGCTTCTATACGTGTTTTAGAGAAGTCAGGGTTCCAACAGGAAGGCCTTTTAAGAAAGCTTTTATATATTAATGGTCAATGGGTAGACCATTATATGTATGCACGTTTAGAGGACGCATAGCAGAGGAAGTGCCTATCTTTCAGAGCGAAGGATAGGCACTGTTTTATTCATTATTTCAATTCTTTCGTACCATCTTCAATGACATCAAGTCGACCTGTATTAGGGTCAATGATTAAGCCATGCACAGGTACATTTTTAACCATTAATGGATGATTGCGAATAGTGTCCACGCTTTTCTTAACACTTGTTGCTACATCACCAAAACCGCGTAAAAAATCTTTTAAGTCGAAACCAGAGTATTCTAACATTTTAATTGTTTCTGGATCCACACCTCTAGCAACCATTTCACTAAGCATTGCTTCAGGATCAACTGCACTCATACCACAGTCATAATGCCCTACCACATATACTTCATCTGCTTGTAGGCCATAGACAGCAACCAGTAAACTACGCATAACTGCACCAAAAGGATGACTCACTAAGGCGCCAGCACTTTTCACGATTTTAACATCGCCATTACGTAAATTCATGGCTTTTGGTAAAAGCTCTACAAGACGAGTATCCATGCAAGATAAAACAACAATATGTTTATCAGGATATTTCGTTGTAATAAATGGTTCATATTTTTTTTCTTGTACAAACTCTTTGTTAAACGCTAAAATATCTTGTAACATTGTCATGAAGATTGCTCCCTTCCTTACAAAAATATTGTAGAGGAAAATGTTCGAGATGCAAACAATAAAGACGTTATTTACATAAATTTTATAATAAAAACAGCAGTTCGCTGCACTTTCACATCTATTTACAATGAGCAAAATTCGAAACAATATGCCCATTCTGCTAATATATAGAAGCGCTTTCCACAGACTCGGGCATGGTTGTAAAATTGCTCTACAACGCAAGTAAGGTGGACAGGAGCTCTCTCATCAACGCGACAAGCTAGTCTTTCTCTTCTTCATCCTTGAAAAATAAAAAAATAGACAAAATCGAAAAAATCGACTTTGTCTACAGCTTAACAGCTACTTTTTTAGATTAGTATTTATTATCTGGTTTTGGGTCTACAGTTACTGAAGACTTACCATCTAAACCTACTTGTAGGTAATGGATGAAGAATCCAGTACCAATCAATAGAACTGCTGAAAAACCAAGTACTGTTGTAATGAACATGATTAGAGCCCCTCTCTACTTAAATAATCTACTAAATACCCTGATTTAATTATACAATAGGTTTCTAGGAAAATCTAAGGATAATTTATGACAACCATAACATACCTGACCTAGAATATGATTAGTAGAAATGGATGATTTAGAATGCCCAATTCCCATTGCGGAATATCGGTTCTTTTTGCTGATCGTGAGTGATACCATCTATATTCATGGTATTTGATCCAATCATAAAGTCGACATGTGTTAAGCTTTGGTTAAGACCATTCATCATTAATTCTTCAGGAGTCATCTCTTTACCACCTTCAATACAAAATGCATAGGCTCTGCCAATGGCTAAATGATTTGAGGCATTTTCGTCAAATAATGTATTGTAAAATAATAAATTAGCTTGTGAGATAGGCGAGTGGTGTGGTACTAATGCAACTTCACCAAGATAACGGGCCCCCTCATCTGTTTCAATAAGCGCTGTTAAAATTTCTTGTCCTTGTTCCGCTTTAACAGCGATAATACGGCCCTCTTTAAATGTTATTGTGAAATTGTCTATAATCGTGCCGCCATAGCTTAAAGGCTTAGTGCTGGATACATAACCATTCACACCTGTTTTTAACGGTGCTGTAAAAATCTCCTCTGTTGGCATATTTGCCATAAATGTTTGACCTTGCTTGTTCACACTGCTGCCACCTGCCCAGATATGCTGTATCGGTAAGTCAATGATGAGATCTGTGCCTGGAGCTGTGTAGTGTAGTGCTTTATATTGCTTATTATTTAGGTAATTGGCTCTATCTTGTAATTCTTTGTCATGTGCTTGCCAAGCTTCAACAGAATGTTCAACATTGATACGCGTTGCTGCAAAGATGGCTTCCCATAATGCGTCAACTTGTTGCGCTTCAGGCAAATGAGGGAAAACCTTTTCTGCCCAAGCTTTGGATGGCGCCGCAATGACCGACCAGCTAAATTTATCTGCCTGTAGCCATTGATAATAATTCGCTAATGCTTTACCAGATGCTTTTTGAAATGCCATAATCTTATTGGGCTCTATCCCTTTTAATAAATCTGGATTTTGTGAGCTAATACTTAAGAAAGCAGCTCCATGCTCAGCTAACCATTCACGTTCTTGTACTTTCCATGGAGGGAAAAAATCAAATGAATCTTTTGGAGCATCTTCATAACGCGCACGCACACATTCATCATCGGTTAGGTCCATAAATACTTGTTTTGCACCATTTTTATAGGCCATTTTAGTAATTATTTGCGCCAGTTTTAAGTTATCAGTCGAACAGCTTATATAGAGGTACTGGCCTTTTTGAATATTTACTCCTATTTTTAGTGCTAATTCAGCATATTTTGATAATTTTGTATCAAATGATAATAACAAAATCATATCTCCCTTCAAATTAAGAAAATTTAATGTAGTATTCTTAATTCAATATAATCAAATATGGTTGGAATGTGAATAAAAAGCATATATAGCATCGAAAAATTAATCAAATACATTTATACTAGAACTAGAGATTTTAAAATATGGAAATACAGACGAAATTAAGAATAGTAGTAGATTTGGAGGTTCTAAAATGGATATATCAACAGTTGTAGGGTTAATATTAGCGTTTGTAGCATTATTAACCGGGATGGTCATGAAGGGAGTAAGTTTAGGTGCCTTTTATAACCCAGCGGCCATTCTAATCATTATTGTTGGTACAATTGCAGCAGTAACAATCGCGGTTCCTATGAAAGAGTTGAAGCGTGTACCGAAGCTTTTTAAAATTTTAATGCAAGAAACAAAATTAGCAGATGATGTTGAGCTGATTAAGATGTTTTCACAATGGGCGGATTTAGCTAGACGTGAAGGCTTACTAGCATTAGAAAGTAAATCCTCAGAGATTGAAGACCCATTTTTAAAAAATGGACTGACATTAGCCATTGATGGACAAAATGCCGATTATATTCGTGACGTCTTAACAGAGGAAGTGGAGGCAATGGAAGAGCGTCATTCAGGTGGTGCTGCCATTTTCACTCAGGCTGGTGCATATGCCCCAACTTTAGGGGTACTTGGTGCAGTTGTAGGGTTAATTGCCGCATTATCGGATATGAATGATATTGAAAAGTTAGGTCATGCGATTTCTGCTGCCTTTATGGCAACACTCCTAGGGATTTTTACAGGATATGTCTTATGGCATCCATTCGCAAATAAACTAAAGCGTAAATCAGTGATAGAAGTAAAGCAAAAAAGATTGATGATTGAGGGTATTCTATCGGTTTTAGAGGGAGAAGCTCCACGTGTTATTGAACAAAAATTATCATCTTACTTAACGATGGAGGAGCGTCGTAAAGTGACAGGCGGAAATGAGGGTGAATAACGGTGGCAAAGAGACGTAAAAAGCATAAGCATGAGGATCATGTGGATGAGTCCTGGCTTGTTCCTTATGCAGATATTTTAACACTTTTACTTGCGTTGTTTATCGTACTTTTCGCATCTAGTTCTGTTGATCAGGAAAAGTTAGCGAAAATGTCAGAGGTATTTAATCAGGTATTTGATGGTGGAACAGGTTTTTTAGACCAGCCAGCTCCTATATCAGATCCTAATGCTACGAGTACCGAGGTACAAAGTCAAAATTCAGCCTATTTAAAGGATCAGCAAGAGTTAGCAGCCATTAAAGATAGCGTAGATAACTTTATTGCTGTTAATGAAATGGAGGATCAATTTGCGACAGAAATGACAGCTGAGGGCTTACTTGTGACTATTCGTGATAGTATTTTATTTGATTCAGGACAAGCAAGTATTAAGCCAGAATATATTCCTATTGCGAAAGAGCTTGCGGATGTTTTAGTATCCAACCCACCACGTAATATTATTATTACGGGGCATACAGATAATGTTCCTGTGGGTCCTAATTTTTCATCGAACTTAGAGCTATCATTAATGCGTGCATCAAAGTTTTATATGGTTTTATTGGACGGTAACCCTCAGTTAAAGTCTGGCAATATTAGTGCGAGGGGATATGGTGAGGACCGTGCGATTGCACCGAATGATACAGCAGAGGGGCGTGCGAAGAATCGCCGTGTAGAGGTGTTAATTCAACCATTAGTGACAGAGGATGGTTCGGAAGCAACGAATACTCAATAATATAAAAGCTATTAGCATGAGACATCAGTCTTTCGCTAATAGCTTTTCATGCCTTATTTGCGTAAAGAGCCTAATTCAGCAACAATTGCTTGCATTTCACTTGGGCTAAATGTTTCTCTTTTCATCACCATTTCATATAAGTACACTAAATCTTCATAATTTGCTTCATCAAAATTTTCCGATTTCATGGCATCCACATTCACCATACGAAGCTTATCCTTCATTTGTTCAACCATATAGATAACATTTTCTTTAGATGGAATTGATAAATTCATTTTTTACCCTACCTTTCGTACTCATCGTACATATCATTTCACTGAATATAAAAAATGTCAATTGCGTATTTGGGCATCGCTTTAAAAATAATCTGTTATTGGGTAGAATAAATGCAGTAAGCTGTTTATTTATGAAATAGTAGGGAATATGCAATTATACAAGCAGGAGGTTTTACTATGGGTCAAAGTAAATTATTGGTTTCAATTGTAGCTGGTGCAGCGGTTGGTGCTGCATTAAGTATGTTTGATCGTACTACTCGTGAAAAAACAATTGCCTCAACCAAAAAAATGAAGGAAGCCATCTCATATTATGCAGCAAATCGTGAAGAACTGCAGGTCCTTGTTGAGGAAAAGGTATTAGCTGCGAAGGGTCTTTATGAAACTGTATCAGATAATGTTAATATGATCACTGAAAAAGTAGAAGAATTTAAAGATGTGCCCTCTACCATACAAGGGATGATTGATGACACGAAATCAGCCTTTACTCTACCTGATAAGGAGTAATGGCAGCTTTAGGAGGAAAGTCTTATGGAGAAGAAAAAAGCGAAAATGCATCATACGCTTGGGCTTGTTAAATCGTTTGTCTCACCTGATGAGGAAACGATTGATATTATGACTTCCAAAGGTTTTGTCCAAGATTTAATTAGTAGGCTAAAGCGAGTAGATATATCTGCACTTGCTGCACAATTGGCTTATTTCTTTTTGCTATCATTCTTTCCTTTACTTATTTTCTTGGTTACGTTATTGCCCTATTTGAACTTAGAAACAACACAGGTATATGCATTTTTAGTAAACATCTTGCCAGATGAAGTGTATCGTCTTATTGAGAATACGTTAAATGAAATTTTAACAAATCGTAATAGTAGTTTATTATCGATTGGGGTTCTAGGTACAATCTGGTCTGCCTCGAAAGGGATTAATGCATTGATTAGAGCCTTAAATAAAGCCTATGATACAGAAAGTCGAGCAGGTATATTTGATAGAGGCTTGTCTCTAGTTTTTACAATAGCGCTTGTTATCGTTATTGCAGTGGCTCTCTTATTACCTGTCTTTGGACAACAAATTGGGCATTTTTTATTTTCAATTGTTGGAATAGAGGAGCAATTTGCCTCCATTTGGCATAATTTGCGATGGTCGATGCCACCATTACTAATCTTTATTGTTTTAATGGGCATGTACTGGTTTGTCCCAAATACAAGTCCGCGCTTAAAAATAATGGGTGTCTGGCCTGGAGCTATGTTTGCTACACTTGCATGGCTAGCAGTCACATATGGCTTCTCATTCTATATTAATAATTTTGGAAATTACTCTGCTACATATGGTAGTATAGGTGGCGTTATTATTTTAATGCTATGGCTGTACTTCACAGGTATTATTTTAATATTTGGTGGAGTATTAAATGCTACCATGCAGAAACGAGCGTTACAAAAGGAAAAAATAGACTAACTTCAACAGCCTCGCTTTTCTATAACGAAGCGAGGCTGTTTGGTGTTTAGATATTTTTATTGAGCATACGTAAGCCATTTAAAATTACAAGAATGGTGCTACCTTCATGTCCGATTACACCTAAAGGTAGATCAACAATCTGTAAGAAGTTAGACGCTATTAGTAAAACAATCACACCTATGGAAAAGAAAATGTTTTGCTTAACTATACGCTGCATTTTGCGAGATAGCCGTACAGCATAGGCAATTTTCGATAGATCATTTTTCATTAAGACAACATCGGCTGTTTCTAGGGCAACATCAGTCCCTTCGCCCATTGCAATACCAGTTGTTGCAGTAGCTAAGGCAGGAGCATCATTAATGCCATCGCCCACCATTCCTACAAATTGATGCTGTGTAAGCAGACGCTTCATCTCTGTTACCTTTGTTTCAGGGAGACATTCAGCAACATATTCCGTCACGCCAGCTTCTTTGGCAATTGCTTTTGCTGTTTTTTCATTGTCGCCTGTTAACATAACAACTTGAATACCAAGCTCTTTTAATAAAGACACCGCTTTTTTAGCTTCATTGCGCACAATATCCTTTAAGGCAATTAATGCAACAATGCCATTGGCGTCACGAATAAAAATAACGGTTTTTCCTTCCTCTGTTAGGGAGGTTGCAGCACCATCTGCAAACTCATGGGCAAGCTGTGTACCAACAAAGTTAGGTTTACCAATTTGATATTCTTTCTTATCAATTATTCCTTTAATACCCCAGCCAGGAATATCCTCAATGGCTGCCTGTGGAAAAGCTGTAATTCCCTGTGCTTTGGCATAGGCAGTAATAGCTTGTGCTAATGGATGATTTGATTGTGCTTCAATTCCTGCAATAATGGCTAATGTTGCCTGACGCTCTAATCCATCACGAATAATAAAATCTGTTACAACAGGCTTTCCCTGTGTTAATGTCCCTGTTTTATCAACGGCTAAGGCACGTAAAACACTAAGATGTTCTAAATGCAAGCCACCTTTAAATAGTAAGCCATTTTTTGCACCGTTTGAAATAGCTGCGAGTGTAGCAGGCATAATGGATGCTACAAGGGCGCAAGGAGATGCTACAACTAATAGCACCATTGCTCGATAAAAGGTTGTTGTCCAATCCCAGCCGAGCAAGAAGTGGGGAAGAAACATCATAATAGCAACACCAAGTAAAACAAATTTTACATAAGTGCCTTCAAACTTTTCAATAAACTGTTGTGAAGGTGATTTTTCACTTTGTGCGCTTTGCACAAGCTGGATAATTTTTTGAAACAATGTTTCTGAATTTGGCTTTGTCATTTCAATTGTAATAGCACCATTTAGGTTCACTGTTCCTGCAAATACTTCATCACCTTGATATTTTGAAATGGGTAATGCTTCCCCACTAATCGCTGATTCATCAATAGAGGATTGCCCTTTGAAAATAACACCATCTGCTGGAATACGTTCTCCTGGTTTAATCAGTAAATGATCTCCAATTTGTAATGTAGAAACAGCTACCTTCATAGGCTCAAAGCCACCGCGAACTAGCCATGCTTCTTCGGGCTGTAATTTCATAAGTGCTGAGATTTCCCGCTGACTTTTATTCATCGCATATGTTTCGAGAGCGCCACTTACTGCAAAAATAAAAATAAGAATCGCACCCTCTGTCCAATAGCCAATTGCTGCTGAGCCGATTGCCGCTAATACCATCAGTAGCTCAACGTTTAACTTTCGCTCTTCTATTGTTTCTTCAATGCCTTCTTTTGCTTTTGCAAAGCCACCTACACAAAATGCAGTGATGTATAGAAGAACAGAAGCAGTTGTTTGCTCGTTTATATCTAAACGCCAAGCTAGTAAAATAAATACCCCAGCTATAAGAGCTGCAATTAATTCTGCATGTTCTTTTATTTTCTCAATTAAATTAATATTTTCTCGATTAGAATATTCCATTCATTTCCCTCCTGATAATGAAAATCAATATCAAAATATCTATAAATTAGTATTTAGATGTGATGTTTAATTGAAAATGGATTTCAATTACCATCTCCTTTATTTAGAATTATTATAACAAAGGAATTTATAAAAATAAAGTATCAAGTTTGAATGAAATTATTTAGAGAAAATGACAACAGCAAAAAGGCACAGTCTATTCATGTAGAATATTCTGTGCCTATAAAAATTGTGCGGATCAATCCCGCTATTTATAAAGTCAGATTAGAAAACTCTTTCTGCATGTAAAGCAAGTTTTTCTAATGATGATTTATCAACATCTGCATGGAGGGAGTTACCATGTGAGTCCATTGTGACAACTGCTGTAAAGTTTTCAACATTTAAGTGCCACATAGCTTCAGGAATACCAAATTCCATTAAATCCACACCATCTACACCTTTAATACAGTCTGCATAGTATTGTGCTGCTCCACCGATTGCATTCAAGTAAACGCCACCATGTTCATTAAGCGCTTTTAATGTTTTTGGTCCCATTCCACCTTTACCAATAACAGCACGGATACCGAATTTTTTCATGATATCGCCTTGATAAGGTTCTTCACGAATTGAAGTAGTTGGACCAGCAGCTTTTACTGTCCAATTGCCTTCTTCATCCTTAGCCATTACAGGTCCACAATGATAAATAACTTGTCCATTTAAATCAACTGGTGCATCATGGCTCATTAAATGGTGGTGGATGGCGTCACGACCAGTATACATACGACCAGTAATAGCCACAACGTCTCCAACTTTTAGTGAGCGAATTTGTTCTTCTGTAATTGGCGCAGTAAGCTCCACTACATCTGTAGTAGTGTCTTCTGTAGTTGCAGCTACTTCATCCTCTTTAAACGTAATTTTTTCGCCTTCTTGATAATGCCAGTTGATCACTTCACCTGTTTGTGGATTAATATCTACTGCCATACGACGGTAAGCCCAGCAGTTATAAGCGACAGATACATAGAAGGAGGCAGGAATACGATGCATCACGCCAATTTTACAGCCTAGTAATGTTGCTTCACCACCGAAGCCCATTGTACCAATACCAAATGTGTTGGCAGTTTTCACAACATATTCCTCTAATTTTGCAAGATCCGGATTTGGATTTGTATCTTCAACATGACGGAATAATTGTTCTTTTGCTAAATCATAGCCAGAAGAACGGTCTCCACCAATACCTACACCGATGAAGCCAGCTGAACAGCCTTGTCCTTGTGCTTGGTATACAGAGTGTAAAATACATTTGCGGATACCATCTAAGTCACGGCCAGCACGACCAAGTCCATCTAATTCACATGGTAGACTGTATTGGATGTTTTTATTTTCACAGCCGCCACCTTTTAAAATTAACTTAATTGTAATATAGTCCTTTTCCCATTGCTCAAATTTCATAACAGGTACACCGTCGCCTAAGTTATCTCCGCTATTTTGTCCTGTTAAAGAGTCTACAGAGTTTGGACGTAATTTAGCATCTGCTGTTGTAGCTGCAATCGCTTTTTTAATAGCAGCTTTAATTTCTAGTTGGTTAACCCCAACAGGCGTATAGACCTTAAATGTTGGTAAACCTGTGTCTTGACAAATTGGTGACACATTATCTTCTGCCATAATAATATTGTTTGAAATTGTGTCTAAGCTCATTGCTGCACGTGTTCCAGCATTTTCAGCCTCTTTTGCTTTTTTAATAGCACGACGTACATCTTTAGGTAAATTCGTAGATGTTTCAGTAATTAAATCGTAAAGACTTTTCTCCAAGTTTTGTAGATTCATTTGTATTGCCCCCCATAGAAAATTTGATTATTTCCACGTTACATTATACTCTTTTAAACTAATGAAAAAAAGAGTCCTTCTCTGTATCCACTAAATTAAAGCATATCTTAATATAATTTTGCCTTGATTATTATGGTGACAAATAATGTGCTAAATTTATAATAGAAAGTTGAAAGTAAAGAACAAATGTTCTATAATAAAAGAAATCCACGAGTAGGAGGAATTTGTATGACTGCTAAACATTTAGTTGAATTACCAGAAGAATTGGAGCGATACAGATCAATAGTAGAGGAAATGCTAAAGCCTGTTGTCTGGATTGATACGGATGTACGAAAAACAACGTTATTTGAAAGTAAGTTTGCAGGTGACCCCTATTTTCCACTATCAATGGAATATCCTAAAAACAGTAGTGATGGACAGCCATTAAAGCTTCTGGCTCAAATTAACTTTGCACAGCTACCTAAACATCTCCCGAACTTCCCAGAAGAGGGAATATTGCAGTTTTATATTGATGGCTATGATGATGTATTAGGAATGGACTTTGACAATGGACAAAACCAAGAAGGTTTTCGTGTGATTTTCCATGATACGATTGTGCAGGATGAAGCACAACTTATACAGGACTTTTCGTTTATAGAAAATAAGGATGGGGAATTATATTTTCCTGTAGAGCGCGAAATGGCATTAGCCTTCAACGTAGGAATGGAGCCTTTATCAATTAGAGATTTTAGAGGACAAGAGGCTTATGGAACTATTTTAAAAACTTTAGAGGAGGACAGTCAATTAGAGGATGCCTTTTACGAGACTTTGGCTAGTACTGGTCATAAAATAGGTGGCTATCCATTTTTCACACAGGAAGATCCACGAGCATATGGAGATTATCAGGATTCCACTATTTTACTGCTACAAATTGATAGTGTAGGGGATGATATCCTTTGGGGTGATTGCGGTGTTGGTAACTTCTTTATTGGAGTGGAGGAGCTAAAAAATAAAGATTTTAGCAATGTACTATATAATTGGGATTGCTATTAAAAAAACAAACGAGCATACAATGTGCTCGTTTGTTTTTTGTCCATTATTGTTCACGAGCATTAAATTGCTCCATCTTATCCTCTAAATCATCCATCATTTGAATTAAGCGATCAATATCTTCTAATTCAGCTGTTTCAGGATCAAGAGCATCTAGCACCTCTAAAAATATTTCGAGACGCTCTTTTAAATAGGTTACTTGCTGCTTTTTATCAGTGATTGGCTTAGACATTCGTACACCTCATTTCATCCCTTTTATCGTAGCTGATTTAGCCTTAAATTTCAATGATTAGGTAAACATCTAGGTCTAAGAGATTAATTTTAAAAATAAATAGACAGAATATTTACAATATTAAAACCGTATGTTAAAGTTGTTTTAAGATTAAGTAAAGGAGCTGATTGGGAAAAATCATAGGCATACTAATCGGAAAAGGAGGGAGTTTAAACAAGTAATCGGTAATAGCCAAAAGCCGAAATTCGTGTTTATACAATTAAATGAATATAAGTATTAGTTAGGCCTTAGCGTAAAGTCACATGTGGTGAGCGCTAAGGCTTTTTGGTATGCTGTTATTTGAAGGAATGACAGGATGTTGGAGGAAAGAATGACATACTTCTCAGATTACAGCAAAAAAAGATTTATGATTTTAGTGTTGATTGTATCCATATCAGGCTTTTCACAGGGGATGTTACTACCGCTTATATCCATTATTTTTGAACATGATGGTGTATCCTCTACTTTAAATGGCTTACATGCAACGGGTTTATACATAGGAACATTATTAATTTCTCCATTTATTGAGCAACCTTTGCGAAAATGGGGTTATAAACCAATTATTTTAATGGGTGGGGCACTTGTTTTTGTTTCATTATTTGCCTTTCCTTTATGGAAGAGCGTGACTTTTTGGTTTATCTTGCGGTTATTAATAGGCGTAGGGGACAATGCCCTGCATTATGCCACACAAACATGGATTACTAGTACAGCAGACCATCAAAGTCTAGGAAAAGGAATGGCAATCTATGGCTTGTCATTTAGCACAGGCTTTGCTGTGGGACCACTAATGGTAAGACTGATCGAAATTGCTGAGGCATTACCATTTATTGCATCATCTATACTATGTTTGTGTGCATGGTCTTTTGTCTTTTTCTTGAAAAATGAAAAGCCTGAGCGTTTAACAGGTGACTTAAATGCTAGAGGCTGGCAACGCTATAAAAGGGCTATATTATTTGGCTGGCTTGCCTTTTTAGGTCCGTTTGTTTACGGTTTTCTTGAATCCTCATTAAATGCTTTATTCCCTGTTTATGCATTACGTAAGGGTATTGAGGTAGAGATGATTCCAATTATTCTATCGGTTTTTACATTTGGCGGGATTGTGACACAAGTGCCACTCGGTGCATTGGGGGATAAGGTAGGCAGGCGTACTATTTTAATGGTAGGCTCATGTGGGGCAGCAATAATTTTTGGTATTGCCAGCTTTTTAGAGCATTCCCTAATCGCTGTGACTATCGCCTTTTTCCTAGCAGGAACATTGGTCGGTTCCATGTTTTCTTTAGGCATTACCTATATGGCAGATTTAACACCAAAGGAGCTGCTACCTACTGGAAATTTACTGTGTGGTATTGCACTCAGCATTGGTAGTTTAACAGGACCATTTTTAGGCGGGGTTTACTTAGAATTTATTAAAAACTATAGCTTTCTTTTATTAGTGGCACTGCTTTTACTAGCAGTTGCAACGGTATTACTCATATTTGGGCGAACTAAACCCTTACAAGCAAAATAAAAAGAGCGGGGCTCATCTTCCCGCTCATAAAACAAAAAAACGCCCAGCAAATCCGTGCTGTTATGGCGTTTTTTGCGTAACAAGGATGTTCCGTCCAAGTTACATAGGTTTGGCACCTAAACGTTATTATAGCATGTTGTTTTTGAAATAGGTATAATTTTAGAAAAGAAGTATTGAGCAAAGGAGGAAGAAGTATGCAATGGCTTGCGTTATTTGCTATCAAAAGGCTTAGCCTGTAATAATCCATAATGACTCTTGGGGGATTATTGCAGGCTGAGCACGTAACCCAAGGAGTGATAGCAAATGAAACCACATCGCGAAAATCGAAATCGTGCTTACTATCGACATCATCGTAGAAGAGTGATTCAACGAAAATTAAAAATTGCAAAAAGCTATGATTGGCAGTTCCGTTATGCTGGACAGTTAGCAAAGGGCAAAATTCATTGTTCCTGCTGGATGTGTACCCAAAAAACAAAAAGAGACGGCTTTCCACATGGACAAATTAAAAAATTGGCATATATAAGCAGCCAATTAACGGAGTATTGGCAGCATGAAGAAAATTGACAGTGGAAACACTGTCTTTTTATGATTTGTAAGAAAATTTTGATTAAAAAAGTGAATTTTCTCGTGAACTTTTGATATAATAGAAAGGAATACATTTTAAAAGGAGTGTTGCCCATGGTGACCGGTCAGTTAGAGCAGGCTTTCAAATTAGCTGAAAAGCATATGCTCGAAGTTCAAACAATTTTAGATTTAAAAAGGATTATTGCGAAAGAGGTTAATTCATCACCAAGATTGGAGGAAAAGATTCTTCAGTCGATGATTCAGCTTCTTGAGAATAATAAGACATTCTTACAGGAGGCACAGTAATTGGAAAAAATTGAACCATACGAAGATCAAGACACATTTGATTAAAGGCGCTGCTCAACCATTATGATTTGGAGCAGCGCCTTGTTGATTTTTCAAGAGCTTATGTAGCTTATGAGCTCGAAAAGACACTTAGCAACTCCTATTAATTGCCATGGTCACAGTGTGTTACTTTAACGTGGTGAAAAGAAAATCGGAAAAATAGCTGAAGAGTAGAGAATTTTTATTTTAAACGGCGTAAATAAGGTGTATGAAAGAGGATGGAGTAGCAATACATTAATATTTCTGAAAAAAATAGCTTTGTACTCTATGGGTTTAGAAAATTGTTTTTCAAATCGATCTACATATCTTTTAAGAAATTATAGGTAGTTTATCATTTTACCAAATAATCCTATGTGAATTAAAAAACACATTAGTCCTATATGCTGCAAATAGCATTAAGGTAAAATGGAAAATTATAAATTCGATAAATTTTCGGATCAAATTACCACAATAAGTAAAACTCTAAATCGCGGGGAATGACCTTGTATTTAGATACTTATCATTCGTTCAATTTGAATTTTTGAATCTACGAGACATGATGGGACAAAGGTGTACAAACGTGAAAAGTGTCCCCTATAAAATGGACTTTTTTTCAAAGTGTCTAGCATTTAAAGATCACTTCACTTTTTAATCATCCTATAAAAAAACCACCTTATGACAGGTGGTGTTGAAAGCATTATTTTTTTAGAACCATGTTGCAAACGCACTCCACTTGTGCCGTTTGTGCAAACATATCCACTGGCTGAATGTATTCTACCTCATAAAGCTTCGATAATTCATTTAAGTCCTTTGCTAATGTTGAAGGATTACAAGATGTATAAACAAAGCGTTTTGGCTTTAATTTCAAGACAGTGCGGATAAACTCTGGTGCTAAGCCTGTACGTGGTGGGTCTACCGTTATAACATCTGGTGTAAAACCTTCCTTATGCCATTTCGCTAGTACATTTTCTGCTGTCCCGACTGTGTATTTTGTATGCTTAAAGCCATGATTACGAGCATTTTTGCGAGCATCTTGAATGCTTTCAGGAATCACATCCATGCCGCGCACCTCTTTTGCTTGGTCTGCTAGCCATAAGCCAATTGTACCGACACCACAATATGCGTCAACAACGGTTTCATTTCCTGTTAAAGCAGCAGCCTTTTTAATTTCATTGTAAAGATGTACAGTTTGTGTTGGATTGAGCTGGAAGAAGGCACGCGCTGATAAATCAAAGGCTAATTCGCCAAGCTCCTCATGAATCGTTTCCTTCCCGTCAAGCACAATGGTTTCATCACCAAAAATTAAAGACGTTTTCTCACGATTAATATTTTGCGCAATCGACACAATGCTTGGGTCGATTTTTTTAATGCGCGCAATCAGCTCCGCTACATGAGGGATTTCCTTGCGCGTCGTCACAAGAACAACTTGTGTTTCACCAGTACGAATACCTGTACGAACAACAATCGTACGCACTAAACCATTTAGCGTACGACCATCATAGATCGTAATATTGAGCTTCTGTAAAATTTTTCGTGTAGCCACCGTAATTTTCGAAGTCATCGGATGTTGGACAAGGCAATCGTTAATATTGAGTAGTTGATTGCTGCCTTCTGCAAATAAACCAGCATAGACACGTTTACCTTCTTTGCGCACTTGGAATTGGCTTTTATTACGATAATACCAAGGGTTTTCCATGCCAAGGGTTTTACGCACCTCAACTGTTTCGGCTAAAGGCTTGGCATAGCGCTCTAATGCTTGCATCACAATATCACGCTTTTCGATAAGCTGTTTGCCATAGGTCATATGCTGAAGCTGACAGCCACCACATTCATTGTATACTGGACAAGGGGCCTCCTGACGATACTTGGAGGCTTTACGAATCGTTAAAATTTCTGCTTCTGCAAAATTTCGCTGTGTTTTCGTTACTTGAGCTGTGATCTCTTCTCCAGGAATAGCTCCTTTTACAAATACGACATTGCGTTTATAAAATCCTACACCTTCCCCATTAATACCTAGCCTTTTTATTGTTAGTGGGAATTTTTGTCCCACGGTCATTGTTGTTTGTTGTGTCAAACATTCCACGTCCCTGCTTTATAATGTCATCTCCCCATTATAACGAAGGAGCAGACGATTGCAAAGCAACAGGGAAATCTTCATATTCTAATACTAAATCGTCAAGCGATAAGAAAGTATAACCTTGCTTTTTAGCTTCTGCAATAAACATTGGTAATGCTTCTGCATTATCCTGTGCTACTGTATGCATTAAAATAACAGCACCTGGATGCAATTGCTCCATCAGTGCATTATAGGCATAATCTGCACCACGACGTTCATCCTTCATCCAATCCTTGAAGGCAACAGACCAAAAAATATGACGGTAGCCTTCTGCATTACCAACCTCTAATACTTTGGCATTAAAAATTCCCTCAGGGGGGCGTGCATAGGTTGTGCGATCAATACCCGTTAATTCACGTAACTTCCCATCAAATTTGCGCCATTCTGCACGCATACCGTCTGGTGAAAGGCGAGCCATATTAGGGTGACCATATGAATGATTGCCAATGGTATGACCATCGCTTACCATACGCTTTACTAAATCACTAGCGCTTTCTAAATAATGACCTGTTAAAAAGAACGTGGCTGGTACATTTTCCTTTTTTAACGTATCCAAAATACTTTCAGTAAAGCCGTTTTCATAGCCATTATCAAATGTTAAATAGGCAATTTTTTTATCGGATTTCCCTTTATAAATAGCACCATATTTGTCAAGCAATTGGTCAAGCTGTGCGCCAGCTTCTGCCTGCTCCCCATTTTTAGCACGTTTAAAGCCCCAATGGTGTTCGTCAGAGCCAGCAGCAAAATACGGATTAAAGCTAATACCCGCGGCAATAATAAAAGTAGCAATTACCGCACCTATAATATGTTGTTTCCACATAAAAACGCATCCTTTCTTTTTCAGTAGGATGCGTCATATCTCTATAAATTATCCAGCTAATTTTTTATAATAAGGTCTTCAAGAGCTTGCTTTAAATAAGGGAACATAAATGGAAAATGATACTTTTCTAAAACAGTTGGCTGCACATGCTGTCCTTCTAATACAAGTGTGCTTTGTTCACCAAGTGCTAAGCGCATGGCGATGCTTGGGACAGGTAGCCAATGACGTCTATTCATTACCCCTGCAATTGTTTGTCCAAATTCTTTCATGTTGACTGCATGGGGAGCTGTAACATTAAAGGGTCCATGCATACTGTCAGTTGTTAGTGCAAAGTCAATAGCACGGGCGACATCGTCAATATGTATCCATGATAGCCATTGCTGACCTGAACCGACTGTGCCACCTATACGCATTTTGTAAGGGAGGAGCATAGGCGGAAGTGCTCCATTATCGCGCCCTAAAATAACACCAAAGCGTGCGAGTGCCACACGAACACCTAATGATTGTGCACGCATTGCATGACGTTCCCAATCATAAACAGTTGTGCCTAAAAAATCAGTTGCATAATCATTAAACTCTTCATGATAGATAGCCTCTGTAGACGCTGGGTAAATTCCTACTGCACTAGCATTGATAAGCACTTTAGGCTTTGTTGTAAGTGTTTCCATTATACGAACGATTTCAAGTGTTGCATTCATTCGACTCCAATAAATCGCCTTCTTTTTCTTGTTTGTCCAACGTCCGCTGTTTAATGAAATGCCGGCTAAATTGACAAAAGCATCAGCACCTTCTAATGCTTGTGCTGGCTGCGATTCAGGGTGCAGCCATTGGATATAGTGAATACCATCTTTAATGCTTGATGGCTGGCGTGTTAAAATAAACAGCTCATGCCCATTTTCCTGTAATAGCTTGATCAGTGCACTGCCAACAAAGCCTGTACCACCGGCAATAACGATTTTCATAAGAAGCACCTCATTTCCCATCAAATAAAAACGCTTTATTATTTAAGTTTACCATTTAATGAAAATGTAAACATCTATAGTGTGTTACTTGCGAAGCAGTGCGAACACCGTATTAAATAAAGAAATGCTATAATATACAATGAGGTGTTTACTATGCGTATGATTACAAAAATTGCACGTCAAAAAAACAATCCCGAGCGTTATAATATTTACTTAAATGAAGAGTATGCATTTCCAGTGGATGAGGCCATTCTTATTCAATTTGGCTTAACAAAGGGAAAGGTATTAGATGAGTTTGAAATTCAGGAAATTGCCTATGAGGATGAGATTCGCAAGGCCTTTAATAAAGGATTGAATTTCTTATCATATCAAATGCGTAGTGAGCATGAGGTGAAAAAAAAGCTTCTCGCATCAGAATTTGGTGAAGCGGTCGTGCTAGAGGCAATTCAAAAATTAAAATCTTATGGCTTTATTAATGATGAAAATTATTCGAAAGCCTTGCTTGATACAAAAAAGGCAACCATGAAAAAAGGGCCAAGGGCTATTCGACAAGACCTTATCAAAAAGGGCATCGATAAAGGCTTACAGGATGAAGTACTTGCTACATATAGCTCTGAGGAACAGGTAATATTGGCAATACAGCTTGCTGAAAAAATTGTACGTGCAGAAAAAAAGAAAACACCAGCACAAATAAAGGCAAAAATTCAAGACTTTCTGCTAAGAAAAGGCTATGCATTTTCTATTGTGGAAGAGGTGCTTAGTCAAGTAGATATCGAACAAGATGAGGATAATTGGCAGCAGTTACTCGATGTACAAGGCGAAAAGATTTGGAAAAAGTACGCATCGAAGTATACTGGTTATGAGCTAAAAATGAAAATAAAGCAAGTGCTCTATCAAAAGGGTTTTCCGATAGAGGTGATAGATCGTTTTATCGAAGAGAAGGAGAATGAGGAATGAACGAAAAAAATTATGCTGCTATGTCTGAGCATGAGCTACGTGAGGAAATTGCTAGACTAAAAGAAAAGGCACGGAAGGCAGAGCAATTAGGTATCATCAATGAATTTGCTGTGTATGAGCGTAAAGCTTTAATGGCAGCAGCCTATTTAGTGGATTTGGATACGATCGTTCCAGGAGAAATGTATCGGATCGATGGCTCGGACAATGAATTTTTCCAAGTCGATTATTTAAAGGGGCGCTTTGCTTGGGGACATCGCTTAGGTGGAGATAAGTACCAGGAGGCATTACCTGTATCTATGCTATCTCCTGTAAAGGCGGGCAGCTAAATGGAGAAAAAAATTGAACAATTAACAGCAGAGTTACTTGCTAAAAATCCACAGATGTCAGTGGGGCGTGCACGGGTATGGGTAGAGCTATTATGGAGTGACTTTGAAGCAACAGCCGCTAAAGCAGGGTATGATTATCGTGGAGCAGATTATACAGAAAATCTTGTGCGTCAATTAATTACAAGCTATGGTGATCAACTACATGCCTTTTCAGGACGCAATCCGAAATACGCCCATTTATTAGATGCTAGTGACGATATGTTACAATAACAAGTAAGGGCTGTTGAGAAAAACTTTACGATTCTCAACAGCCCTACGCTATTTAATTGCTGGCACCAATTTGTAATTTTTTTTGCAGTTTATCTTCTGTAAAAATCCAGCCTGTGTAAGATGTAACGATTTTATAATCATCGGTTAAATGGGCTACTGCCACGAAAGGATAGCGATTATCACTACGGTAGCGTAAGTCAATTAGCCTTACTTCTGTTAAGCCATTGTCGAGCTCTGAGATTTCCCATCGGTACATCGGCGAGAAGGATACAAAGGCAGCCAGATTTGGATCTTGCATTGCTGCATCAATAAGAGGCGTTTTTGGTAAAGGCTTAATTTCAAACTTATCGTAAATATTAACAGTTCGCCCATATGCTCGCCCAACATAATAATGTGTTTTAGACTTAGCTGCAATTCGCCAGTGGAAAAAGCGCATTGTTGGGGCGACAATGACGTATTCCTCGTCTTGAAGCGTATGATGCACAGCTTTTTTGACAGCCTTTTGAACAGCAAAGCGTAAAATATAGTACAACACTATAACAATATACATGATACTAAATGTCCAAACAGGATTTGTGCCAAATGCCCATAACACGATACCGAGACAATGAAATGAAAAAATGATCGGATCAAATGTGTTAATAACACCTAATGCTACCCATTTTTTGGAGAATGGTCGAATGGCCTGCGTACCATAGGCATTAAAGATATCGACAAAAACATGTAATGCAACAGCTAAAAATGTCCAAAGCCATAAATGCAAGACATTTATATCTTGCAAAATAAGTGATAAAACGGCTGTAATTAAAATAGGCCAAATGGCTACTGCAGGTAGGGAATGTGTAATGCCTCGATGATGTCGAATATAAATGGCGTTGTTACGCAATTTTAGCACCGTATCGACATCAGGAGCTTGTGAACCAATAATTGTACCTGCCATAACGGCTGTAAAAGTCATTGAATGGTTGGCCACAACAGGGTCGGCTAATGCAAGACCGCCAAGGGCTATACCCATAACGAAATGTGTACCTGAATCCAAAAATATCCACTCCTAGTATGCATTCAAATCAAGTACAATATGCATACATCTTTATTTCTATACGTAATACGTAAAAAGCAGTATTCATTTTATGCTT
Organism: Lysinibacillus macroides; assembly: GCF_001281525.1. GTDB lineage: Bacteria > Bacillota > Bacilli > Bacillales_A > Planococcaceae > Lysinibacillus > Lysinibacillus macroides. The sequence continues at coordinate 344,839 of NZ_LGCI01000008.1, forward strand.
TGACATTCGATCATGTTTTATTAGCTAGAGTATGAATGTTCTTTTCTTAATTGTATACCCTTTTTCGTATAAATTAAATCGTAAAAACATTGGAGGTCACTGTGAATTACCCATATGTAACAGAATTTCGACAATCTTTAGTCGAATGGTTTAACGCTGAGAAACGCAACTTACCGTGGAGACACACCTCAGATCCTTATAAAATTTGGGTATCTGAAGTTATGCTACAGCAGACACGTGTCGACACGGTTATTCCTTATTACAATCGTTTTATGGAAAGTTTTCCAACAATCGAATTGCTTGCAGAGGCCCCTCAAGAGTATTTATTGAAGCACTGGGAAGGTCTTGGCTATTATTCACGTGCTCGTAATTTACAAGCAGGTGCTCGTGAAGTTATCGAAAACTATGGTGGTATCGTACCTGATAATCGCCATGAAATATCAAAATTAAAAGGTGTAGGTCCATATACTGCAGGAGCTATTTTAAGTATTGCCTATAATAAGCCTGAACATGCGGTGGATGGCAATGTTATGCGGGTGTTAAGCAGGGTGCTTCATATTTATGATGATATAGCCATACCGAAAACAAAGAAGATTTTTGAAGCGGCAGTAGAAGAGCTAATTGATCCTGCCCATGCTTCGGCTTTTAACCAAGGATTAATGGAACTTGGAGCACTTATTTGTACACCGACCTCTCCTAAATGCTTATTATGCCCAGTACGAGAATATTGTTTAGCGTTTAATGAAGGAGAGCCGGAAAATCTACCTGTTAAATCAAAGAAAGGGAAAATGAAGCATCTTACCTACAATGTTCTTGTCTGTGAAGATGATCAAGGACGATTTTTAATGCAACAGCGTCCGCAGGAAGGACTACTTGCAAATCTATGGCAGTTCCCAATGATTGATACTAGCCTAGAGTCAGTAGAGGCTTTTGCAAAGGACTATGCATTAGAAATTAAAGCACAGCAGGAGCTGCTTACATTTAAGCATGTTTTTTCGCATTTAACATGGCATTTGAATAGTTATTATATAAGATGCGATACAACTATAATGGGCGATTGGCTCACAAAAGAGCAAATAGAGCTGCTGCCCATGCCTGTTCCGATGCTAAAAGTATGGGAAGAAATGAAAAAACAAATTAAATAAAAATAATAAGCATAAAAGACATCACCTCTGTACACAATAATTAGCGTGGAGGTGAATGAATGATGAAAAAGCAAAACAACCAAAATTTCCAGCCGAATAAAAACATGCAACGTCAAAGTGAAGAGTTTGGTTATGAAACAGACGTAAATGAAGTGCAAAAGCAAAATGCAAAAGCAGAGCAAAAGAAAGCTTCAGCTTCAGGTCGTTTCTCTAAAACAAACCAAGACCTAGGTGAATAACACTTTGTAATTGCATAATCGCATTTACCTCTAAGGAGCTGTCTAAAATCCGAAAAGATGACAAAGACAGCTCCTTTCTATTTGCTGAAGGTTTGTACTATGTTAACAGTAAATACCAATTGAGCGAATATTATTATGAAATTCGCTGGTAATGTGAGAAAATTTATATAAATTGTTAATAGCGTAGTGAAATTTGTGGTTTTCTAACTACACCTTTCGCGTACACATTGCTATAATATACTAGAGACTGCTAGATTTAGGTAGCATAGACGAAAAGGTGGGCTTCAAAATGGCATTACCAGTAGAAGGAGAAACGATACAAATACATAGTTATAAACACAATGGCCGTATCCACCGTGTTTGGCAAGAAACAATGGTTTTAAAAGGCACAAAAAATATTATAATTGGTGCGAACGAGCGAACACTCGTAACAGAATCTGATGGTCGGCACTGAATACTATTTTTGAGACAGTATGAAAACACCTTATTATACAGCCAGTTGACGGTATTGAACCGGCGACTGGTTGTTTAATTTCGTTTTAATCCGAATATTGTTATAATAGTAAATGTATTCTTCGACAATATTTATGACACACGCATTTGTTGTGCGATAAATATCATCGAGGTAGAACGTTTCAGACTTTAGCGAGGAGTGAAACGTTTCAATTGGGGAATTATCAGCGGGCGTGCCTTTACGAGACATGCTCATGGTCATTCCTTTTTCTTTGACTGCCTTCTGATATGCATAAGATGTGTAAACAGAACCCTGGTCGCTATGCAGGATACAGCCTTCTGGTAGATCGGGTAATTGATTTAGCGTATCTAAGACAAAGTCGGTATCTTGTGTAAAACCAATTGTAAACGCAATAACCTCGCCATTAAATAGGTCTAAGATACTTGAAAGGTACATCATAGATTGTCCAAAAGGCAAGTAAGTAATATCTGTTACGAGCCTTTCTAGCGGTTTTAATGCCGTAAAATCACGTGCTAATAAGTTAGGAACAATGTGAGCTGGTTGTCCCGTACGTTTACGTTTCTTTACCTTTACACGACATTGCCAGCCGTATTTTTGCATCACACGTTGCACCGTTTTCTCACTAATGTCAGTAAGTAATTCTGTGATTTTTCGATAGCCGTATCTGAATTTGTGTAACTTGCACAAGTCGCCAATTTGTTGGTCTCGAAGATCCTTTTGAGTGAATTTATTTTCATTGACCTTCCAGCGATAATACGACGAACGAGCTACACCTAAATGACGGCAGATTTCACCAATCGGCATCCTTTCTTTTAACTCCTCTACTAGCTCTACTACAACTTTTGGGACCACTTCCTCTCCAACTCTGCGTACTTTTTTAACACTTCAATTTGTTGCTTTAAATAACGATTCTCTGCTTGTAACTTAGCGGTTTCACTTTCATATTCAGGCCCTTTGCCAAATGTATATTGTTTTCCTACTGGCTGTTCAAGACGATGTAATTCGCCGTTCTTGTACCATTTCATCCATGTTTTTAACTGAGAATGGTTACGAATATTTAGCTCCTCTAGTACTTGTTTTACAGGAATGCCTGCTAATCTCATTTCAATTGCTTTCATTTTCACTTCCACTGGGTAACTCACTCTTGTCCCCATAGAAAAACACCTCCACATTGATTTGATAAGGTACAATACCCGTTTTTCAACGAAAGGTGTTTTTATTTGTCTCATTTTTTTAGGTCAGTGCCGTCGTACGTGGCTAACAAGAGAGCCTTCTATTTGTTATTTCCATGCAGAACATTGGTTTAATATCATCTGTATGCTGCGTGAGGACGGTGTGTATTATTATTGTAATCTAAGCTCACCATTTGTATTTGATAATAATGCCATTAAATATATCGACTATGATTTAGACATTAAAGTTTTTCCTGATATGTCCTATTCGCTGTTAGATGAGGATGAGTATGAACTTCATCGCAAGGAAATGTCCTATCCTGATGTGATTGATAAAATTTTAAAGCGCAATGTCGATAAGTTAATCAGCTGGATTCAACAAAAAAGAGGACCCTTTGCACCCGACTTTATTGATGTCTGGACAAATCGCTACAAGTTCCAGCTCGATATGCAGTCAGATGATTGTTAAAAACGCCTATTAGTTCAACTAATAGGTGTTTTTATTTTAAAGATGCTAGGAAATAGTGCGCGCTAAAGTCATCATAACTGTAATTTAACCGAAATATTGCTATAATTCGTTATTAGGGTATTCATCATTGAATGCCCGTTTCTTTTTTAAGGAAGTGATAAATATTGGGAAGCATTAAAAGGTATATGGGCTTTGTTAAGCCATATACATGGGAAATTGTTTTAACGATTATTATTGGGATCGTAAAATTTGCGATTCCGCTCTTTATTCCGCTGCTGATTAAAATCGTATTAGACGATATTATTGCAGCGAATAGTTTAACAGATGCTGAAAAAACAAAGGAGCTATTTTATTGGCTAGGTGGCACAATTATTGTGTTCTTTATTGTTCGTCCACCAGTTGAGTATTATCGCCAATATTTTGCACAGCATGTCAGTAATAAAGTACTGTTTGATATTCGTAAGGAAATTTATGCACATTTACAGCGTCTTAGCCTACGGTATTATGCTAATACGCGTGCGGGTGATGTGATTTCAAGGGTAATTAATGATGTGGAGCAAACAAAAAACTTTGTGATGACAGGGTTAATGAATGTTTGGCTTGACCTAGCAACAATTGTGATTGCCGTTGCGATTATGTTCACTATGGATGTGAAACTTACATTAGTAGCTTTAATAGCGTTTCCATTTTATGCATTAAGCGTGAAATACTTTTTTGGTAAATTAAGGTCTTTAACACGTCAACGCTCACAGGCCCTTGCTGGAGTACAAAGCTATTTGCATGAACGAGTAGCAGGCATGAGCATTATTAAAAGCTTTACATTGGAAAAGCGTGAGCAAAAATTATTTGATGAAGCAAATGGTGAATTTTTGGAGAAGGCACTGGATCAAACAAAATGGAATGCTAAATCCTTTGCAGTTGTCAATACCATTACAGATGTTGCACCTCTGTTAGTGATTGCCTATGCGGGTTATCAGGTGATTAATGGACCGCTTTCAGTTGGTACGATGGTTGCTTTTATTGCTTATATTGAACGTTTATATGGTCCACTTCGCCGCCTTGTTAGCTCCTCCACTACATTGACGCAATCGATTGCCTCAATGGATCGAATGTTTGACTTAATAGATGAGCCCTATGAAGTAAAAAATAAAGAGCATGCACAGGAGTTGCCTCGCGTTAATGGAGAGGTTCGCTTTCAAAATGTTTCCTTCCAGTATGAAGCAGATGGCTTGGCTATTTTAAAAAATATGGATTTCACAATTAACCCTGGGGAAACGGTTGCCTTTGTTGGAATGAGCGGTGGCGGTAAGTCCACGATTATTAGTCTAATTCCTCGCTTTTACGATACAACAGGTGGGACAGTAGCGATTGATGGCTATGATGTATGCGATGTAACATTGCATTCACTGCGTGCACAAATTGGTATTGTGCTACAGGATAACATTCTTTTTAGCGATTCAGTAAAAGAAAATATTTTAATGGGCAAACCAGATGCAACAGATGAGGAGATCATAGCGGCTGCCAAAGCGGCAAATGCTCATGACTTTATTATGAGTCTGCCAAATGGCTATGACACGAAAGTAGGAGAACGTGGTGTTAAGCTGTCAGGAGGTCAGAAGCAGCGCGTTGCTATTGCTCGCGTATTTTTGAAAAATCCACCAATTTTAATTCTCGATGAGGCTACTTCCGCTTTAGACTTAGAAAGTGAAGCATTGATTCAGGAATCATTGGATATTCTTGCCCATGAACGTACAACAATTATTATTGCACACCGTCTATCAACGATTACACATGCTGATAAAATTTTTGTCATTGACCATGGACAATTGATCGAGAACGGTACACATGAACAATTAATGGGCAAGCAAGGAACCTATTATAATTTATTTCAGGTGCAGCATTTAGATTGAAAAATACCATAAAACTAAAAAAAATATCAAAAATATAAATTGTGTGAAAAAATGTCCTTCATTTATCTGTAAATAGAAGGACATTTTTTTTTGATATTTAAGAAAAAATATAGCTTTATAAGATGTAATTAATATCAAAGTCGAAAAATGGAGAAAATCTATGATAATTGCAGAATATTAGTGATTGAAAGAGTGAGATATTTTTGCTAGAATTATTTGAAAATAAGGAATTGAACGAAAGTTATGTTATTCTTTTAATAAAATTAGATAATTTAAGCAAAATATACGTAGGGTGGGAAATTGCACATGAGGAAAAAGCTACTAGAAATAAAAGGTTTAGAAACAACCTTTTTCACAGATAATGGCCAAATTCCTGCTGTAGATAATATCGAATTTTCTGTTCATGAAGGGGAAATATTAGGGATAGTAGGGGAATCAGGAAGTGGGAAAAGTGTTACATCATTATCCATTATGGGACTTATTCCATCGCCACCAGGGAAAATAACGGGTGGGGAAATTTTACTAGATGGAAAGAATTTAGCGAAATATACGGATAAACAAATGCAAAAAGTACGTGGAAAAGATATCGCAATGATTTTCCAAGAACCTATGACTTCTCTAAACCCACTGTTTACAATTGGGGATCAGTTGAAAGAAGCTATTTCAATTCACAATCCAAAGTGGTCAAAAAAGGAAGCGCTTGCAAGAGCGGTAGAAATTATGAAGCTAGTAGGGCTACCGCGTGCTGAGGAATTATTAAAAGATTACCCACACCAGTTATCAGGTGGGATGCGCCAACGGGTAATGATTGCGATGGCACTTGTTTGTGATCCTCAAGTGTTAATTGCTGACGAGCCTACAACTGCACTGGATGTCACAATTCAAGCTCAAATTTTACAGCTTATGAAGGACTTGAACAAACGTTTAAATACAGCTGTCCTGCTAATTACACATGACCTAGGTGTTGTAGCGGAAACATGTGAGCGGGTGATTGTGATGTATGCTGGACAAATTGTAGAAGAGGCTCCTGTACAAGAGATTTTTTCTAATCCAAAGCATCCGTATACACAGGGGCTTATCCAATCAGTACCTGATATGCGACATAAAAAAGACAGTTTATATTCAATTCCTGGCACTGTCCCAAAGCCAGGGAGCATTAAAGTCGGTTGTCGTTTTGCGGCACGCTGTGAATATGCAATGGAACGCTGTTTACAGGAAACACCTCCTTTATTTGAGGCAACAGAGCAACATAGATCAAGATGTTTTTTACTAGAGGAGCAGGGGGTAGAGCAACGTGTCGAAAGTGTTATTAAAAGTTGAAGGCTTAAAAAAATATTTTCCGATTCGGAAAGGTGTTCTGAATAAGCAGGTTGGCTATGTAAAGGCAGTAGATGATGTTTCCTTTGAAGTATTTGAAGGAGAAACATTAGGAATTGTTGGTGAGTCAGGGTGTGGTAAATCAACAACAGGTCGTTTATTAATGCGCTTACTAGAGCCAACTGAAGGTAAAGTAGAATTTGCAGGGCAACAAATTTCAGAATTATCTAAAGATGAGATGAGGAAGGCACGTAGAGATATTCAAATGATTTTCCAAGACCCTTACGCTTCTCTAAATCCAAGACATAGCATTGGCAAAATACTAGAGGAGCCTCTTATTGTGCATGGAATGGGGAGTGCAAAAGAGCGTAAGCAAAAGGTATTGGAGCTACTGGAGATTGTTGGCTTAAATGAATATCATATTAATCGTTATCCGCATCAGTTTAGTGGTGGTCAAAGACAGCGTATTGGAATTGCCCGGGCTTTGATGACTAATCCACGTTTAATTATTGCGGACGAGCCAGTATCTGCGCTAGATGTATCTATCCAATCACAAGTATTGAATTTATTGCAAGAGCTCCAAAAAGATTTAAAGCTAACCTATATTTTTATTTCCCATGATTTAGGTGTAGTACGCCATATTAGTAATCGTGTGGGCGTTATGTATTTAGGTAAATTAGTAGAGTTGACAGCGAGTGAGGACTTGTATGCTGAGCCGCTCCATCCATATACACAGGCACTCTTAGCATCCGTTCCTGTTCCAGATCCTACGTTTGAGCGAGAGCAAATTATTATTTCTGGAGACATTCCGAGTGCATCAAATCCGCCAAGTGGATGTGCATTTCATCCGCGTTGCCCTTTTAAAAAGGAACAATGCTCACAGGTCGTACCAAAAATGCAAGAAGTGAAACCAGGTCATTATGTTGCTTGCCATCTTTATGAGGCAACCCAACATTAAATGATATAAAAACATCATAGGGGGAAATTCAATGAAGAAAAAGAAGTTTTTAACTTTAGGTGTTATGCTACTCCTTATTCTTTCTACAATCTTAGCTGCTTGTGGTGGCTCAGATGATAAGGATTCAGGCAGTAAAGATAACGCATCTGGCGGCAATTCGGCTGGCAGTGGTGGAGAAAAGACATTAGTTTATGGGCGTGGAGGAGACTCTGTAGCATTAGACCCTGCGGTTGTAACAGATGGCGAATCTTTCTCGATTACAGGTAATATCTATGAAACATTAGTAAGCTTTGGACAAAAAGATATGACAATTAATCCTGGTTTAGCAGAATCATGGGAGCCATCAGAAGATGGACTAACTTATACATTCAAATTAAAAGAAGGTGTAAAATTCCATGATGGCACAGATTTCAATGCTGAAGCCGTGGTAAAAAATGTTGAACGCTGGAAAGCAAGCACTGATAAATTCCCATACTATAGCTCTCAATTTACTGTTAGCGGTGAGCATGTAATTGAATCGGTAACGGCTGACGGAGATTACACAGTTGTCTTCAAGCTAAGTCAACCACAAGCACCATTCTTAAAAAATATTGCAATGTCTCCATTTGCGATTGCTTCTCCAACAGCATTTGAAGCAGATGAAGAAGGTTTATCAACACAACCTGTAGGAACAGGTCCATTTAAGTTTGTGAGCTGGGTTCGTAATGATGCCATCACAATTGAGAAAAACCCAGATTACCATATTGATGGTTTACCAAAATTAGATAAAGTTATTTACCGTTCAATTCCAGAAAACTCTGCACGTTTAAATGAATTATTAGCAGGTAATATTGATGTTGCGGATGGTATCAATCCATCTGATAAAGCTACAATTGAAGGAGACGCAAACTTACAATTAATCGAACGTCCATCTATGAACGTTGGTTACCTTGGTTTAACAGTAACACGCCCTCCATTCGATAATGTAAAGGTTCGTCAAGCAGTAAACTATGCGATTGATAAACAAACAATTGTAGATGCATTTTATGAAGGGTTAGCAGAGCCTGCGAAAAACCCAATGCCACCAGTAATTGCTGGTTATAATGAAGACACTGTAGGCTATGAGTATGATCCAGAAAAAGCAAAAGCATTACTTGCTGAGGCAGGCTATGATGGTAAGGAAATCGAGCTATGGGCAATGCCTGTACCACGTCCATATATGCCAGATGGACAAAAAATTGCAGAAGCAATTCAAAAGAACTTAGAAGATGTTGGTATTAAGTCTAAGATTGTGTCATTTGAATGGGCTACTTATTTAGAAAAAGCACAAAATGGTGAGGCTGATGCATTCTTACTTGGCTGGACAGGTGATAATGGAGATGCGGATAACTTCCTATACACATTATTAGATGCAGATAATATTGGCTCAAACAACTATACATTCTATGATAATCCAGAGTTACACAAAATTTTAGTAGCTGCTCAAACTGAGATTGACGAGGACAAGCGTAATGAGCTGTATAAACAAGCACAAGAGATTATTTCTGAGGATGCACCATGGGTTCCAATCGCTCACTCTACACCGATCTTAGGTGCTAGCACGAAAGTAGTTAACTACAGTGCACATCCTAAAGGCTCAGATCGTTTAGTAGAAGTGGATTTACAATAGTTTTAAATTTCTAATTTACTAGAGAGAAATGGAAAGAATCTGCTTGCTTTTCTGCGGGTAAGCCGTAGAAAGCTTGCAGATTCTTTTCGAGTAAAGAAAATACAATTTTTCTGTATGAAAGAACGATCATCTAACCATAAAAACCGTTTGGTGAAGGCTCAACCTTTCAACAGTATGTAAAGACTTCAAAGTATATTATGAAAATAATAGAGAGGTGACAACTATGCTTCACTATATGGGAAGACGTTTACTACAATTAATCCCAGTTTTGCTTGGAATGACTTTTATCGTCTTTATGTTGATACGTGCTATTCCTGGAAATCCAGCGCAAGTAATTTTAGGACAACAGGCGACAAAAGAGGCGGTCGAGGCATTAAACGCAAGTTTAGGATTAGATAAGCCTTGGTATACACAATATTTTAGTTATTTAGCAGGTGTTTTTCAGGGAGATTTAGGCGTATCCCTACGAACAAGATTGCCTGTAGCAGAGGAAATTTTTCCTTATTTAGCTGCTACGGCTGAACTTGCCTTATTTGCGATGATTATTGCCATTATTGTTGGTGTGAATGCGGGTATTATTTCTGCATGGTTCCAAAATTCTTGGTTTGACTATACAGCGATGATTATTGCCTTAATTGGTGTATCAGTACCTGTATTCTGGCTAGGTTTAATGGAGCAGTGGGTATTTGGTAATCAGCTTGGCTGGCTTCCAACCTCTGGACGAGAGGATGTTCGAAATCCGATTAATTCGATCACCCATTTTTATTTATTGGATACCCTTATTCAGGGACGCTTCGATCAATTTTTTGAAGTATTAAAAAGACTTGTCTTGCCAGGAATAGCGCTTGCTACGATTCCAATGGCGATTATCGCAAGGATTACGAGGTCGTCTATGCTAGAAGTGATGCGCTCTGATTATGTTCGCACAGCGCGCGCAAAGGGACAAAAAATGTTTGTGGTTGTGTATAAACACGCGCTGAAAAATGCAATCATCCCAGTGTTAACAATTATTGGCTTACAAACAGGGCTGCTGCTAGGCGGAGCCATTTTAACAGAGACAATTTTTAGTTGGCCAGGAATTGGTCGTTATATTTATGACGCGATTGGCTTCAGGGATTATCCTGTTATTCAGTCAGGTATTCTTGTCGTTGCATTTATTTTCATCATGATTAACTTAATCGTGGACTTGCTCTATACAGTGATTGATCCGCGTATTAAATACAAATAGAAGGGAGTTGCAATGATGACTGGAGCGATGAATGTAAAAAAAGAGACTGCACCAAGTCGTGAACGTGCGGCAGGCCCATGGCTAGAAGGCTGGCGTAGCTTCAAAAAGAGCAAAATCTCTCTATTAGGTGCAGGGATTGTTATATTTTTTATCCTACTTGCTATATTTGGCCCGCTAATTGCACCCCAAGGTATCAATGAGCAAGATTTAGCCAAACGCTTATTGGCACCCTCTAAGGAGCATTGGTTTGGTACGGATGATTTTGGACGAGATATTTTCTCCAGAGTTATCCATGGTGCGCGAATATCGCTGTGGGTAGGGTTTTTTGCGGTTATTTTATCTGTTGTTATAGGTAGTTTGCTTGGAATTATTGCAGGTTATTATGGAAGATGGATTGATACCATTATTTCACGTATCTTTGATATTATGCTGGCCTTTCCTAGTATTTTATTAGCCATTGCAGTAGTGGCAGTACTAGGACCATCATTGCAAAATGCCTTAATTGCGATAGCGATTATTAACGTACCGAACTTCGGGCGGCTAATTCGCTCTAAAGTGTTAAGCGTGAAAGAAGAAGAATACATTGTAGCAGCTAAAGCTATTGGTATGCGTGATTCAAGGATTTTATTTTCACATATTTTACCGAATTCTATCACACCGATTATTGTACAGGGGACACTTGCTATTGCAACAGCGATTATTGAAGCAGCAGCACTTGGCTTTCTAGGATTAGGCGCTCAAGCACCAGCACCTGAGTGGGGAAAAATGCTGGCGGATGCTCGACAATTTTTATTAAATGCGCCGTGGACAATGATTTTTCCAGGTCTGGCGATTATGCTGACAGTTCTAGGCTTTAACCTAATGGGTGATGGGCTACGTGACGCACTGGATCCAAAAATGAAAAGTTAGTACACCAACAATAGCCTTCTACCAGTTAGAAGGTTTTTTCACGACTTGAGAAGCAACAGTTTTTATGGCGGAAGCGTTCTTAAAAAATAGTAAAGACCTTTTCGGAGCCATTTATTGAATTTTATGTCATGTTATTTTAGACTTAATATAATGTTGATAAAACCATTAACTTTTTAGCAGCTCGAAAATTAAAAAGATTCGACATTACAGATTTTTTTAACGAGAAAGGGTGTAGCTCACCTTTAGGTATGAGCTGAAAAAGAGGGCGGAAACGGTATGGGTTTTTCCATAGCAAGTTTTCAATCTATGCTATCCTCAGCTCATAAACAAGAAAAGTTTCTAAAACAGTCTCGTTCATTGGAAATAAGCTATCGGAGGATGGTTGCACAAACGAATCGCTTTGTGCGTAAAACGATAGGTGTCGTCAAGCAGGGGACGTAAAAACACCTCAAACGAAAACTATATGCTATGGTCATAGTAGCATAGCCCTATCTATTAGATGCACTGGATAGGGAGGGGGAATGGCACACCCCTATCTTGAAGGTTGTTCAAAACAGAAATGGACTGCGAACGCTTAATCATTCAAGAATCCTATTGCTTTAGCTGTGGGAGTGTCAATAGTAGATTATTGCTGTACATATAATCTTTCAGTTAATCACAGATCATTTAGGAGGGTTTAAATTGGGGATTAATTTACAAAAAGGACAGCGTGTCGATTTAACAAAAGGGAATGCGGGATTAAATAGAATTAAGGTTGGACTAGGCTGGGACCCTGTAGGCCAAGAAAAAAGCGGTGGCTTCTTGGGTGGTTTATTTTCTAATAGAAATAGTGGTAGCGGCAAAAATATTGATTGTGATGCCTCTGTATTAATGCTACAGAATGATAAAGTTTTAGCTGGCGATGATGTGATCTATTTTGGAAAATTAACAAGTAACTGTGGCGCTGTTCAACATTCAGGAGATAATTTAACAGGAGATGGCGATGGTGATGATGAAGTAATTACAATTGAGCTATCGTCTGTGCCAGCGCAATATAACAAGCTTGCGTTTGTTGTAAATATTTATGATGCAGCGGGTCGTAATCAACATTTCGGTATGATTCAAAATGCATATATTCGTGTGTTTGATGACAGAACTGGCAATGAGCTAATTCGCTATAATTTAACGGATAATTATTCGAACTTAACGACGTTAATCTGTGGTGAGCTTTACCGTCACAATAATGAATGGAAATTTGCGGCGGTAGGTACAGGCACAAACGATGTAAAGCTTGGCGACGTTGTTCGAAGATATCAATAAATAAAATTACTAGGAGGAATAAAGATAATGGCTATTTCATTACAAAAAGGTCAAAAGGTAGATTTAACAAAAACAAATCCAGGATTAACAAATGTGATTGTCGGTTTAGGTTGGGACACAAATAAATATGATGGCGGACATGATTTCGATTTAGACTCTTCTGTATTTTTACTTGCAGATACAGGCAAAGTAGCAGATCAAAATGACTTTATTTTCTATAATAATACAGTAGGCGGCAACGGTTCAGTAGAACATTCAGGTGACAACTTAACAGGTGTAGGTGAAGGCGATGATGAAGTTGTAAAAGTCGCATTACCAGAAGTACCTGCACATGTTCAACGACTAGCGTTCACTGTAACGATTCATGATGCTGAGACACGCAGTCAAAACTTTGGTATGGTTTCAAACGCGTATATTCGTATTGTGAATGCTACTACCAACGAAGAACTAATTCGTTATGACCTAGGTGAGGACTTTAGTATTGAAACAGCGATTGTTGTAGGTGAGCTATACCGTCATAGTGGGGAATGGAAATTTAATGCAATTGGTGCTGGCTACCAAGGTGGTCTAGCAGCTCTTTGTAATGATTATGGCTTAAATGTAAACTAAAATTTCATCTTTGAACAAGAAAGGGAGATTTTGAATGGCTATTCAATTAAGTAAAGGGCAACGTATTGATCTAACAAAGCAGGACCCAGGCTTAAATAATGTTGGTATTGGCTTAGGCTGGGATGTCAAGCAATTTGATGGTGGACAAGACTTTGACCTTGATGCCTCTGTATTCTTACTAGATGCAACAGGGAAATGTCGTAACGAGCAANGATGGTGGACAAGACTTTGACCTTGATGCCTCTGTATTCTTACTAGATGCAACAGGGAAATGTCGTAACGAGCAAGACTTTATTTTCTACAATAATTTATCAAGTGTTGACCAATCTGTTGTACACACAGGTGATAACCGTACAGGAGAAGGGGATGGAGACGATGAAAAAATTCTTGTTAACTTAAAGCAAGTGTCTCCTCAAATTGAAAAAATTGTTGTAACGGTTACGATCTATGATGCAGAGGGACGTCATCAAAACTTTGGACAAGTGCTAAATGCTTATGTTCGTTTGACAAATGAAGAGTCAGGGACAGAGGTATTGCGCTATGATTTAGGCGAGGATTTTAGTATTGAAACAGCTGTTGTATTTTGTGAGCTGTATCGTCATAATGGCGAGTGGAAATTTGCCGCAGTAGGCTCAGGCTATCAAGGTGGCTTAGCAGCGTTAGTTAGTGCATATGGCCTGCAATAACTATTACATGACATAGTTTTTATGATTTTAATTGCTGTATTCTTATTGACATTTGTTGTACACAAAATAAATAAGAAAACAGCAGTGTAAACAAGGCACTGTATTGGTCTGTAAGAAACAGACTGATACAGTGCTTTTTTCAGAGAAGGTAGACAATTACTGGGGAGAGGGTTCAATGCAACATTTTGCAGCAGATAAAGAAACAAATTTTTATAAGAAGCCACAACCATTTACGAAATGGGAAACAGCTGATATTTTGGCATATGCCTTAGGAGCAACCCTGTATATGCCTGCTTCCATGCCGAATATTGTGAGCTTAATCCAATCTCAAAAGTATCGAGAGCTGACTTCACTTGTCATTGATTTAGAGGACGCTGTAGGAGATGCAGAATTACAAGCTTGTGAGGCAAAGCTAATTGGCGATATCAGTGAATTATATACACTGTATAGTAATAAGCAGTTACTACCACAAAATTTACCATTAATTTTTATACGTGTACGTCATGCTGAACAATTAAGGTATTTAACAACGATATTAGGAAAAAAACAAGAAATCCTAACAGGCTATGTCTTTCCAAAATTTACAGCAACAGAGGGAGCTCGTTATTTTGAGTTGCTGGAGCAAACGATTTTAGAACATAATGTTACTTTGTACGGTATGCCAATTTTAGAAAGTCGTGAGATCTTATATAAGGAATCTCGTATGGAAGCATTATTAGCGATTAAAGCCATTTTGCAGCAGTACCAGACGCGTGTTTTAAATGTACGTATAGGTGCAACTGATTTTTGTGGGATCTATGGTATTCGACGAAGAATGGATTCAACCATTTATGATATTAGTGTGATTCGAGATTGCATTGCTGATATTGTAAATATTTTAGGGCGTGAAGAGGATGGCTTTATTATCTCTGGACCTGTGTGGGAGTATTTTAGTCATCCGCGTGTTTTAAAGCCTGCATTAAGAGTGACACCATTTAGTGAAAAAGGGGCGCTCAATACTCGACAAGCATTATTAGACGATTGCTTGGATGGCTTAATAAAGGAAGTGTTAATGGATAAACAAAATGGCATTATGGGGAAGACGATTATTCATCCTAGCCATATTCGTGTTGTCCATGCACTATATGCGATTTCATATGAGGAATATTTAGATGCCCTCAGTATTGTCGAAAACAATAATGGTCAAAAAGGTGTAATGAAGAGTCAATATGCGAATAAAATGAATGAATTTAAACCGCATATGAGATGGGCAAAGCGAATTTTAAAACAGGCACATATTTATGGTGTTTATAACGAATCTGTTGATTTTGCCTCACTATTATTAAATTCTGAAATAGGTGGTAGTATGTATGCAACAACCAATGAGTAAGCTTGGGATTTTGCCAAATTATACAATTGATATTGATATTACCCATAATCCTTATCATTTTGACTTAGTAGATTTATTTAAAATGGCAGCCCGCATCAATAAAAAGAGACAATTTTTATTTGTCAGCACTGTTCTGGGTAAGCATTTAGCGGTTCGCCCGCAAGTACCGTTATTAACTGGCAGTCTTTTAGCCATTATGTATCATCAGCATCTTACTGGTCAGGATGTGGATGCTACACCAGCTATTGTTAGGGCTCTCAAAGAAGGAACAGAGTTGGAAAATGTACAAAATGCGATGGATGGCTATTTAAAGCTTGATGAGACTACATTATTTATTGGCTTTGCTGAAACAGCAACTGCATTAGGACACGCTGTATTTAATACATTCCAATCAAATGCGATGTATATTCATACAACACGTGAGGTACTGCCTGACTTTGAGCCCTTTGTGACCTTCGAGGAAGAGCATTCACATGCGACAAGTCATCGAATTTATACGGAGCAGTCTGAAGCTTTCATGCAGGCACAGCGTATTGTGCTAATTGATGATGAGCTAACGACTGGCAATACAGTTATTAATATTATTGATACACTACGCAAGAAATTTCCTTCGGTGAAGCATTATGCTGTGCTAGCTATTTTAGACTGGCGATCTGAGCAGCAACAAATTGTTTTTCAGCAATTAGAGCAAGATTGGGGCATTACGATTGATTTTCTAGCCATTATATGTGGGCATTTTAACTGCCAGGGCACACCATCTTTAACAAGCAGTCAACCCGAAATAGCCGTACAGGATGCGCAAGAGATAACAATACTACCGATTCAACAATCCATGGAACAGAAACCTTATCGTTCTATTGCTGAAAATGGTCTTGTGAATAAGCAACCCTATCTAACAGCGACAGGAAGATTTATGCTGACATCAGCACAGCATTTTAAACAGAAAGAAGCTTTACAGGCAGTTGGCAGGCAATTAACAAGCTTGCGAACGGATGGACCAGCACTTGTTGTGGGAACAGGTGAATTTATGTATGTGCCTATGCAAATTGCCTCTTACTTAGGAAGTGACGTTTATGTTCAATCAACGACTCGCAGTCCTATTTATTGTACAGATGAGAAGGGTTATACAATTACAGAAAAACTGGCCTTTGATAGCCTAGAGAACAATGGCGTTACCAATTATTTATACAATGTTCAAAGTCGGCCCTATTCGGAACTTTTCTTGATGGTGGAACGTATAGCAAATAAGAAAGTGGTGGCGCAAGCGGTAGAGGCATTACAATCTATTAGTAATGCAAATATCTATGTCATTTGTATGCATGAATGGGAGGTAGCGCAATGATATCGACTTTACAGCCAGATCAAATGGGCAGCTATGCACCAGAGGATGTTATCTTTTTATTGCGTGATATTGGTTATATGTTACTTGAGCTAGAGAATGACAAAAGAGAGCAGCTGATCCAAGCAGGTACACATTATTCTGAAATGCTACCAGTGGAAGGGCAACCATCAGAAGCTTATATGAATCTTTTTTATAAAGCGTTAGATGCTTCCGCAGAAAGAATAGCGCTAGCTGTTGGTGTAGTGGCAGAGCAAATTGTGAAAAGGAGGGGATTAGAAAATTTAATTCTTGTGAGTTTAGCAAGAGCAGGTACACCGATTGGCATTTTAATAAAACGCTATATTGAAAAGCGTTATCAGGTGCAAATACCTCATTATTCCATCTCGATTTTGCGTGGTCGTGGTTTTGATGAAACAGCTATTCGTTATATAGTGACAAAACACCCTTTAGGCTGTCTTCAGTTTATTGATGGCTGGACAGGTAAAGGTGCTATTACAAATGAATTACGACAATCATGTCAAAAGTTTAATGCACAGTATAACACACAACTAGATGCTGATTTAGCTGTATTGGCAGACCCTGGACATTGTGCCTCCATCTACGGGACACGTGAGGATTTTTTAATTCCATCTGCTTGTTTAAATTCTACTGTATCTGGCTTGGTCAGCAGAACTGTGCTGAATTTGCGGTTTATGGATAAGGATGATTTTCATGGTGCAAAATATTATCGAGAGTTAAAGGCTGTCGATGTTTCCAATCTGTATATAGAGCGTATTGTAGCCTGCTTTGAGACAGTACAACAAAAAATTATAGAGCAGCTTCAAATACAAGCATCTTTGCCCATCACATGGGAAGGCATGAAATCAGTTGAACGGATTCAACAAGATTTTGGGATTGATCATATTCACTTTATTAAGCCTGGTGTTGGGGAAACGACAAGAGTTTTACTGCGACGAATACCTTGGAAAATCTTAATTAATCCGCAGCATACAGCTGAACTGGAACATATTTTGTTATTAGCACAAGAAAAAAATATCACTATAGAAGAATATACAAATATGTCCTATGCGTGTTGTGGCTTAATTAAAGAATTATAGAGGAGTTAATAATGATACTATTTACATCAGATTTAGATCGAACACTGATTTATTCTCAACGTATGATGGAGCTATTTCCGCCAGCGACAGCACCTGTTATAGTTGAACATAAGGGCAATGAAGTCAAAAGTAGAATGACAGATGCAACAGTCGCTTTATTACAGCTGGTGCACCAACAAACACTATTTGTACCTGTTACAACTCGAGCGTTGCATCAATATAAGAGAATCCATTTTATTGATAATCTATGCCCTACTTTTGCAATTACAAGCAATGGGGGTACAATATTAGAAAAGGGGCAGCCTAGTGAAAAATGGGCTGCACTATTAGCACAGCGTATCGAGGATTCCTCAATACCGCGCGAGGATATGTTAAAGCATTTTGATGCGGTAAAATCCGATACGTGGCTGCAACGTTCATTGTATATTGATCATCTTTTTTATGTACATCATGTAGATATCGATATTTTTCAGCAGGATGAATTACAAGCAATGATTCAAGAGTTTGACGCTTATGGCTGGTATGTTTTATTACAAGGTAAAAAATTGTACTTTATGCCAAAGGTACTGACAAAGGAAGCGGCAATCGAATATATCAAACAATTTTGTACATATGATGTGCATATAGCAGCGGGCGATTCGATGATGGATTATGGAATGCTAGCTATGGCTGATGTAGCATTCACACCGTATCATGGAGATTTAAAGGATAAGCAGCCAAAAATGTTATCAAATACTACCTACTCAAAACACACTGGTGAAGCATTTACAAAGGATTTGCTGGAAACAGTGCTACAGGTAGCCACAGAACAAACAGTTGTATAGATGATGGGAGAGAATTATTTAATAGCATAAAGGTTATGTGAAGGATGATTTTTTAGGAGGTGGCGTTTGTATGCAAGCAATCACAATTAAACCAGTATTGGAGCGTCATGCTGATGATTGGCTACAGGCGTTTCAAGATTCACCAAAGAATCGTGCATATTATGAGGAAACCGTACAGCAAATAAGCTTTAGCCGAATTGCTGTGCGCGTCTTAGGTGTACCAATTGAGGAGGATGATTATTTCAATTCATTATTTACCTTGTCACAAAACAAGCATATTCATATTTTAAGTGAGGAATTAAATCGGCATATTGAGCAGAAAGATTTTCAGGCTATCCAAGCAATTTTATCGCAGCATCAACAAACTCCTAAAGGGCTATCCATTAATCGCTTAGTTGCCATGATGTACGGTTATCAGTTAATTCCTAAGCATGATGATAGTATAATGAATCGACATTTACAGCTAGCAACCATTAAAATTGTGGAGCTCTTTCAACAGCAGCAAGCATTGGGCTTACTTGCTAATGATTTTCGCCGCTTTTTAATTGATATGGTGAAATGGCTGAAAAATCATTGGATTCAATGGACAAAATCAATGAAGCCAACAGATGATTTCCCAAAAGTGGTTTGGTATGGGGAAACAACGATTAGTCAGCGTTATTTTTTATTATTATTAATGGAGCTTGGATGTGATGTGTTGATTTTTCATCCAGCAAAAATAGATGAATTTGCAGACATTGATGCAACAGAGGCATTTTCCATTACATATTCGTATGCGCACCAAACAACTTTACAGCCATTTCCTGATAAGCTGCGTGATCGACAGGCGACTGTAGGCTATCGTTCTAGTCAGCATTTCGAGCAACTAATGCATGATCAGCCGTCAGGTTTCTATAAACCTTGGCAATTTAAAGATTTTATGCCACGTTCATTAACATTAAGAATGACCTATGATGATATTTTTATCTATGCGAATGTGAAGGCACTCTTGCGACCACAATTTGAAGTGGTGGGCAATGAGGTTGTGATTCCCGTCATCTTTGCGAAAATTAGTGGTGTTTCCAGCTATCGTGAAGAATACTGGCAGGATATGCATCGACTACTAGCAAGTCCACATACGGTTTTTGTGAAGGAATTCCCCTATACAAAAACAAGCAAAGCCAATTATCATTTTCATTATCAGCATTGCTTAGTGAAGGGCGAGCTATCGATAGAGCGCATTATGCAAAGCGATTGGTGGCAGTATGGGGAATTAACCTTGGAGCTACAGCGTGCTATTGCCTATACGATGAAGGTTTCATGTGAACAACCAGTGCTCAAACACCAGCCAAACGAAACATTGTATGATTTGCAATTGTTTATTTTTAAACAATTAACGATGATTCCACGGGATATATTGCGCTTACTGCAAGGCTTTGACTATGCACAAGAAGTCCCTAAGCTTGTTCTCTATCAAGCACCACAGCAGCCAGCCTTATCACGTGAGGATATCGTATTACTCGCATTTTTAAATCGTTTTGGGGTGGATATTGTGTTTTATAACCCAACAGGCAAATTAGATTTAGAAAAACATTTACCAGAGGATTCCTTTGATGTACACCGATTAGAGCATATGCTATTTGATTTGCACTATGAAGAACCGAAACAAGACAAAAATGAGCCTGATACCATTATTAGAAAGCTCTTTAATCGATTTTTCTAATGATAGAAAGGGGGGATGAGCATAATGATGCTGGAGCAACTCACAACAGACACAGCAGCAATCGTTAAACAGCAACTACGAGGGAATGTGGAAGTACAGCAGCTTGCCAATGGAATCAATATAAAAAATCAACTGGAGCTAATGGCTTTAGGTAAGGAGCCAGCCATGAGATTAGCGCAGTTTACTGATCGTATATTAAATGTAATGACCCAATCCAAATCGTATGAATCAAGTGAGTTATTGAAGCAGCTTGAAATGTTAATGTTAAAATTTGATCAAAATGATTTTACAGAGCAGCCAAAAGGTTTTTTTAAGAAGCTATTCGCACGTAAGCCGAAAAGTGAAGAAGACCTCTGGGCAAAATACAATACTTTCGGTAGAGATATTGAAAAAATCCATTATCAATTTGTGCAAATGGAAGAGGAATTGGCAAAGGATAATCGGTTGCTTGCCCACTTGTACAATGAGGATTTAACGTTTTACCTTGAACTCGAAAAATATATTGTAGCCGCAGAGTTAAAGTTACAGGAAGTGACAACGACGCTTATACCAATGTATGAAAAGCAAAGTGAGGCAGGTAATCAGCTGGCGAAAATGGAGCTTACTAGCTTGCAGACCATTGCTGAAATGCTTGCACAGAAAATAGATGAGCTGGAGAAATCACGTATGGTCGCGATTTTAACAGCACCACAGATTGAGATGCTACGTAATGGTAATAGCGAATTGATTGAACAAATTAATAGTGCTTTTGTGAAGACCATCCCTGTCTTTAAATTGAGTATGATGAATGCGATAAATGAAAAACGCCAACAGCTACAAAATCAATCAGCCGCAGCCTTTGAAAATCGCATGAAGCAATATGGAGGCACAAATCATGAAGCAGTGCAATTAAGCACAACTTTGGCACAGCAACCAAAGACAACGCAAACGCTTGAAGAAATGTGGGATATGATTACTGTAGGAATCACCAATTATCGTAAACTACGTGATGAGCACACAGCTCAACGTCAGCAAGCAGAACAGCGCCTACTAACATTACGCCATTAATCTGCCAGCATTAACTCACACTATTATGGTGCAAGTTAATGCTGGCTTTAGCTCATATCACTATCTATAAAAATATATCGGTTATTTTATGCGTAAAAGTGCGGCGTCAGGTACAGCAATCAGTGAGGTTCACTTTATGACTTTGCTGCAAGAGACATCATTTATTACTTTCTACCAGTACCCCAAGATATTCCCCAATTATAGGCTTTGTCCATATCTCGATGCCCGCTAAAATAGTCAACAAGACGCTCCACTTTAAAGGTTTCATTGTTGACATTTTCAATCATAGCAATCGCACACATATTTTTGCCATTTCGATGTTCATTTAAGCGCACTTCAATACTAGGGCCTGTTCCGTAGTTGACAGTCACGATGCCATCAGCCTCAGCCCAATTTGCGACTCCTTCATAAATAAAGGCATAGACCAGTACTCGTTTAATATCGCTTACCTTATTTCCGTTAATGCGTAAATTTTCTCCACCGCTTACCATACCAGTACGATCATCACCATCTAATTCGATAAAAGGTGGGGCATGCAAGCTACCGAATACATTGCCGAGAGCTTGTACACAGCTTTTGCTACCATCTGTTAATTCATATAAACAGCCTAAATCTAAATCAATCCCACCTGATTTAGTGCCAAATAGCGAAGAGAAAAATCCGCCAGAGGGCTTTGCTGATTGCTGATTCCAATTAAGATTGATTAGAATTTCTCCGATTCCTTGATGCTGCGATTTTGTTAAATTTACTGATTGCCCTTTTTTCGTTAATTCAATTTTGTTTAAATTTACCATATTTCCTATACACCCCTTAATTTTGTCATATATAATTATAGCTAATTATCGAAAAATTCACAATTTTATGGAAGGCATTTAAAAAAACGACAAATGGGAATGTCCCCATTTGTCGTTTTCTCCATTAAATAAACTCTTCTTCAAATTCTACGTTAATTTCATGTCCGTGATAGTTTTGATAGGACACAATCAGCGTATCGAGATGTTCTAAGTTTTCTTCATAATCTAAAATTCGTGATAAAATATAAAGTAAATGGTAGCTTGAAAACTCTGTATCGCCTTCCTCACGAGCGAAGTTAATTTGCTTAATAAAAATCTCCATTAGTTCATTGCGTTGAACATAGTCAATGCTTTTATTCCACTCCGAATGCTCGGGCTTTAATTTTCCTGTATATTTTAACAGCAATTGTTCATGGTAGGTTAGTAACGAATCCAATCGTTCCTGAATCATTAAATGAAATTGTGTAGGTAGCTGAGCCAACTCATTTTCATGTTTATGCAAGCGTTGCAGCAATTCTAGGCTACGTTTAGAAGTTAAAATCATCTGACGATAGACAACTAACTTACGTGCCTTTACGTATGTTTTATTTTTAAAGTAGTTTCGCTCTTCCTTGTATAATTCATAGAGCGCATCTACTCGTAGCATACGGCTTTTAAATTTACTTAATGCTCCCTTTGTGGATGTATGCTCAGAAGCCTGACGTACAGCCAGTCGTGTCCAACGAATAATATCATCCTGTAAAATATAAATTTTACGGAATAGCTTTACCTCATATTTTGGAGGTAAGAACACGAGGTTTACAATAAATGCTGCTAATACCCCAACTAAAATTGTTAAAAAGCGTAGCAGCCCAAATGTTAGAAAATCATCTCCCTGAAATTCCATAATGGCTACAACGGATACGAGTGCCAAAGACAGCGATTTTTCAAGTTTAAATTTCAGCATTAATCCAATTGTAATAATAACAGCAATGCCAATAGCAACAACATGGTGACCGAAAAGTAAGCCAAATAGAACAGCAATGGAGGCACCTATAATATTTGCTTGGACTTGCTCTACAATGGTCTGATAAGAACGATAAATAGAAGGCTGAATCGCAAAAACTGCTGCAATTCCAGCAAAAACAGGTGAAGATAGATTTAACAGTTCTGCAATAAACAGTGCTAATACAATAGCTACACCAGTTTTAAAAACACGGGCACCTAATTTCATAGAAAATGGATGTCCTTTCTGTCTAAAATTTTTAAGCTTCTTTACATTATAGAAGGAAGTGCTCATAAAATACATAGATTTGCATGCGTAAATAAGAAAAAGAGCTGTCGGTAAAAATCTTTCTCGACAGCTAATGGTTTTCCATGAAATTTTAGTAGTGCTATGAAGATAATTGAGCAAAAGCGTGATCTACAGCTTTAATGGTTTCAAGCATATCTGCCTCTGTATGCTCCGTTGTTAAAAACCATGCCTCATACTTGGAAGGCGCTAAATTAATACCTTGCTCAAGCATTAATTTAAAGAAGCGACCAAATATCTCACCATCCGTGTTTTCAGCCTGCTCATAGTTTTCTACTTTTACATCTGTGAAGTAAATCGTTAAAGCCCCTTTTAGACGATTAACTGTTATTGGAATCGCATGCTTTTCTGCCGCAGCTAAAATGCCCTGCTCTAAAATGCCACCAAGACGATCCATTTCATCATAAATACCTGGTGTTTGTAGCACCTCAAGACAGGCAATACCAGCTTGCATTGATGCAGGGTTCCCCGCCATTGTTCCCGCTTGGTAGGCGGGGCCAAGGGGAGCAACTGTCTCCATAATTTCTTTACGCCCACCGTATGCACCGATTGGTAAACCGCCACCAATAACTTTGCCAAGTGCGGTAAGATCAGGTGTTAAGCCAAGTAAGTTTTGAGCACCGCCATAATGGAAGCGGAATGCTGTAATCACCTCGTCGTAAATCGTTAAAGCGCCTTTTTCCTTTGCAGTCGCATGAACAAGCTCTAAGAAGCCCGGCTTTGGCTCAACAATACCAAAGTTTCCTACAATCGGCTCTATTAAGATTGCCGCAATTTGCTCTCCCCATTTATCCATTGCAGCTGTAAAGGCTTCGGGATTATTGAAAGGCACAGTAATTACTTCTTCAGCAGTAGAAGTTGTGACACCTGCTGAATCAGGTGTTCCTAATGTAGCAGGTCCAGAGCCCGCAGCAACTAATACTAAATCAAAGTGACCATGGTAGCAGCCTGCAAATTTCATAATTTTGGTACGTCCTGTATAGGCACGAGCAACACGAATGGTTGTCATAACAGCCTCTGTACCTGAGTTGTTAAAGCGCACTTTATCCATGGATGGAATTGCCTCTTTCAGCATTTTAGCAAAAGTTACTTCATATTTAGTTGGTGTTCCAAACAATGTACCATTTTCGGCTGCATGTGCAATTGCCTTTGCAATATGGGGATGACCATGTCCGGTTACAAGAGGTCCATATGCTGCTAAATAGTCGATATAGCGATTACCATCTACGTCCCAAAAATAAGCGCCTTTCCCACGAGCCATTGCCACAGGGGAACCGCCACCTACTGCCTTATATGAACGAGAAGGGCTGTTTACCCCGCCAACGATATGCTGTAATGCCTCTGCATGTAGTGCTTCGGATTTTGCGTGATTCATAGTATTGCCTCCTAAAGTTTTATACGTTATCTATTGTAGGCCTATCAGTGTAAGAAATCCAAAAAAATGAAGAAATATGACTTGATTTATGACTTCGAGTAAAATAGAACCTACAGAGGAGGAGATGAATATGACTGTAATAGAAGGACAGAAGGCGCCTGACTTTTCTTTAATAAATGAAAAAGGTGAATGGGTGCATTTAGCAGATCTCAAAGGACAATATGTGATTTTATATTTTTATCCCAAAGATATGACACCAGGCTGTACAACAGAGGCATGTGATTTTCGCGATAAGTTTGAGGATTTCAGTCATTTAAACGCTGTTATTCTTGGCGTAAGTCCAGATGATGCAAAGAAACATACAAAGTTTATTGATAAGCATGGACTACCATTTTCATTATTAGTGGATGAGGATCATGCAACAGCTGAAGCTTATGGTGTCTGGGTGCTAAAGAAAATGTATGGACGTGAATTTATGGGCATTGAGCGTTCAACATTTTTAATTGATCCAGAAGGAAAGCTAGAGAAAGCTTGGCGCAAGGTACGAGTGAAAAACCATATTGAAGAAGTATATGCTTATTTAGCAGAGCAGGGGGCAACAAAATGAGAATCTATTTTACGTTTGAACCAAGGCCTGATTTACGTGAACCGTTGTTAGCACAATTCCCGCAGGTGGACTTTATTTTTGAAAATGGTTTATCGAATGAAGAGCTAGAAAAAGCAGATGTTTTAGTTACATATGGTGAAGATTTAACAGCGGATACTATCCAATATGCAACTAAATTAAAGTGGATTTTTGTAGCGTCAGCAGGCATCGAAAAAATGCCAGCACAAGCCATTATGGAGCGTGGAATTTTAGTATCAAATGTTCGAGGCATTCATAAAACACCAATGGCAGAATCGATGCTTGCGCATATTTTAGCCATTAAGCGTGCAGTGCCTTGGATATACGAGCAGCAAAAGACGAGGGAATGGTCGAAGAAAGCAAGGCAAACAGAATTACGTGATAGCACAGCGCTTATTTTAGGACCCGGTGCCATTGGCTCGGAGGTTGGTCGGTTATTGCAAGCCTTTGGTGTAACAACAGTTGGCTGTAATCGTTCTGGGAAAGAAGCGCCTTATATGGATAAAATGGTTAGCTTTACACAATTAACCGAAGCATTGCCAAATGCGGACATTGTGATTTCGGTATTACCAAAAACACAGGAAACCACTCATTTGTTAAAAGAAGAGCATTTTGCAGCTATGAAAAGCAGTACTATTTTTATGAATTTTGGGCGTGGTAACTTAGTGGATGAAAAGGTACTGATTCAAGCTATTCAGGCAGAGGAAATTGGCTATGCTGTGTTAGATGTCTTTGAAGAAGAGCCTCTTTCATCAGACCATCCGTTATGGACCTTACCAAATGTCGTTGTTTCCCCACATATCTCAAGTCATTCATCTCGTTATGTGGAACGTAGCCTAGAAATTTTTAAACCAAGCTTAACGAAGTGGTTAAAGGGAGAAACCGATTTAGAAAATGTGGTGGATTTATCGAGAGGCTATTGAGAAATTTACATTGATTTAGAAGAAGGCTTCCTGAGCGAATTCGAAAAAATCTCCATAATGAGTTAGCCAAAATGTAATTGATTGAGAATAAGAAATGTGTGATTGTTGACGAAGTAGGGCGAATTCGATACACTATTTATAACAATTATAAATTAATAATACTTATGGAAGAGGTGCATGGCGATGTCTGCAACGCATTTACAAGATGCACTGGACACGTTAAAAATAACTGGTGTACGTATTACTCCTCAACGTCATGCTATTTTGGAATATTTGATTCAATCAATGGCACATCCTACTGCCGATGAAATTTATAAAGCACTTGAAGGAAAATTTCCTAATATGAGTGTAGCGACCGTCTATAACAACCTACGCGTATTTCGCGAAGTAGGTCTTGTGAAAGAGCTTACTTATGGAGATGCTTCAAGTCGCTTTGATTTCGTGACAAATGATCATTATCATATGATTTGTGAATGCTGTGGTAAAATTGTTGACTTCCATTATCCTGGACTCGACGAAATTGAGCATTTTGCATCACAGGTAACAGGCTTTGATGTGCATTCGCATCGTTTAGAGATATACGGCACTTGTCCATCATGTAAAGGTGCTACTGCTAAAGTACAATGAAAAATCCTAGCTCTCAAAAGAGCTAGGATTTTTTTGTTTTATGATTATAGGATTGGTCAAACTCTTTACCCTCGAGAGTAGGATCAAGTGTTAATGGTTCATTGCAATACATGCACATATCTACACGACCTAAAACTTTTGTATGCTTATGACAATTAGGGCATTCAACTTGAACAGCTCTCGTTGATAGTAAGCCTATCCAAGCGTAAACCACCGTACTACCAATAATACATAATACACCTAATGTCATGAAAATTAATACTAGTATTGGGCTGTTTTTAAAGAAAATGCCCCCATACATTACAACAAAGCCGATGAAGATTAACGCTAATGCGAATGAACGAATTTTATTAATTTTACTTTTATAAGGTTTCATTTTTCATCTTGCCTCCCAATCTAAAATCTACTATAACATATAAGGGCAAAGTATTTTAGCTTTGAACTAAATGAAAGCAGGAATACTTTTAGAGTATGTCGAATTTTTAACGGAACAAGGGAAGTTAGAGAAATAAAGGAGAGCTGAGCATGGAACAAGTATTGCGTCCAATATATCAAGAACGTGCAAGTCAGTCGAATACATTAGGTGTCATTTTAGTGGAAAAGCGTGAAGAGCAAAGTAATGTTACTGATACATTTGATACGGTTTTACTGATTATTGTAAAGGAAGCAGAACAGCCGGTTTTTACGAAACATTACTTATATGAAGGAAATAAAGTTGCTCTACATACTGTTACAGAAAAATTAATACGAAAATGGCTGCTCGTTGGCTCTAATAAAAAGGTAGTTGATTGGATTTTCTTTGGCAAAGTCCTATTTGACCGCAATGAATTTCTGCATAAGCTAAAAATAGAATTACAGGAATTTCCGTATAATGGTCGTAAAATTAAAACAGGTATTCAATTCTCAAAGCTTATTCGACGTTATTTAGAGGGGAAAGAATATTTTGATAAAGGAAGCTACCTTGATGCTTATAATCATGTTGTTGATTCCTTACATCATTTAGGACGTCTATCCATTATTGACAGCGGGCTTTATCCAGAAGTAACGGTTTGGGCACAGGTAAAAAAAATTGAGCCTGCTATCTATAAGCTATATGAAGAGCTTGTGACAAGTAATGAGCCAATTGAAAAGCGACTAGAGCTATTATTTTTAGCAAGTGAGTTTTTAATTCATTCGCGTACACGAGATGGGGCACAACATATATTAGAAGTTATGCAAACGAAGGAAACGTGGTCAATTCAGGAATTGCATGATCATCGTGAGCTCATTAATTACTCAGTAGATTTAGAGGTATTTGTAGAGTATTTGGTGGATAAAGGCTATATTCAAGTAGAACCGGTTGTTGCGAAAAATGATAGGATATTTCATCGCCATTATAAGGCAGATAAAGATGCACTGGAAATAGAACAATGACTGTAGTATGCTTGGAATCGGGGTATTTAAAAAATACCTCGATATTTTTTTTAGAAAAGTAGTTGACGTATAGTATTTTAATATTGTATTATATTAATTGTCGCTAAGACATAATAAAAAACTTCTCAAATGGAAAACATAAATTACTTTTTTGAAAAAAGTGATTGACACGATTTGAGTGAAATGTTATTATTAAGAAGTCGCTGAAAAACGACTGAAACAACATGAACCTTGAAAACTGAACAAGCAAAACGTAATCAATAAGGTTTTAAGTAGCTAGCTTCGGCTAGTGAACAAAACAAAAATTTTGGACATCAAAATGG
>NZ_LGCI01000014.1:0-76569 GCF_001281525.1 Lysinibacillus macroides
TTTTGTTTTATTCACTAGCCAAAGCTAGCTACTTAAAACTTGATTGATTACGTTTTGCTTGTTCAGTTTTCAAGGTTCATACTGTTTTTCTAACAGCAACTTTTATATCTTAGCATCAACACTCTTTTATGTCAACACTTTTTCAAAACTTTATTTAGTTACTTTTTTCAAAAGAGAAGATGTTTTATCGCCTCTCTTAGCAACATTTAATAATTTAACATATAGACTATATATTACGCAAGTACTTTTTTAATAAACTTTATTCTTAATAGAAATGTCTTCTTTCTATACTTTAATACGAAGCAGGAACTGAGGTATTTCTCGAAAACCCAATTCCTGCTACACTGACTACCCTTCTTGATTCTGCACACTTTGTGTATCTACTACACTCAAGCACCATAAGAAATTATCCCACGCTGAATACCAGCCATTGAAAATTTCAGATGAATCATCCCATCGAACATCAAACTTTTTTTGTCCATCTATCTCCACTAAAAATAAAGTAAGTGTCGGGTCCTTTTTCGAAATAGCTAACTTCATGCCATTTGCCAGTTCCTCTTCCATGAATACTACATCTGAAACAGAGCGAACTTGTGCTTGTTCAAACACTTGTTTATTCATAATTCTATAATTCATTATAGACCTCCACTAAAGTTATATTTAAATTTCCCCCCGTAAAAATAAAAGACTAGAAAATTATACTCTATATCCTTCTCTTGTGTGAACCTCATTTAAATAGAAAAGCAGAAACATTGTCAATCCATGTTTCTGCTTTTACTATTTCAATACTAAAAATAATCCTTCAACTTACAATATAAATTACTTACATAGCTTTGCACTGTACCTTCTACGATATAAAGCGTTATCGCGTTCTCTTTATTACTTTTATCTGTAACCATTAATTTTGCTATTTCTAATTCTCTTTGTGTGAGCTCCACTTTTTTATATGTGTAGCACTAATTTATGATAATCGCGCTATCACCTTTGCCGCCAACACGAACTGTCCTAGTATTGTGTCATGAATAGAGGCAAGCATTTTATCTGTGTCCATATTCTTCAATAAATAACCGCTTGCGCCATTCGCTAAACCATTAATAATCTAGTCCTCCTTTAAAAACGTGAATAAAATTAAAACAAACGTATGCGGAAGTTGCTCCTTATCTTCATTAATGCTACGATTCCATCCATAATGATATTGGAATATCCATTAATACGAGCTGTGGCTGAAGAAGCTTTGCCATTGACACCGCTTCTTTACTATTCTCGCTAAGGTCACAACCTGCATATCGTCTTCTAAATCAATAATCGTTTTTAGCCCTTCTCGTATGAGCATTTAGTCATCAGTAATTAAAGATTGTAAGCATCCATCTACCCTCTTATATACTAGTGTAATATGCAATAAACAGCCCTCACCTTGTTTTGGCTTTATATAGAACAACGTACCTTGTTAATCGCTCTACACGATCCTTCATCATACTAAGCCCCAAGCCTAGTGTTAAACTTTTCGATTCATTCCCATTATCTTGTAGCTCAAATAATAGGTTGAATGCCATTAGTCAGTCCTTCCTGTACAGCATGATAAAGAAAAGAAGCTTTTTTATAATTGTCGATAAATGCGCTATAGGGTATATAAAGCCACTCTACCATCTAATATTAAAGAAGGGAGGTGCTTCGAATTTATTCGGAACATCCCCCATACATACCTAATGTTTTTTATTGTAGCGAAAATAGTCACTTTATACGATAGACTGTCATTATATTCTTACCCATAGTATCTATCACACCAAATTATAACGGATCCTATTGTCTATCTACTGCCTACACAACGGCACGTACAAGCCATGTTGCCGCACGTGTTAAAATATGTGCGCGCAATTCTACGAAGTAGTCTGAGCCATAAAAGAAGGTAATTTTTTCATCAGCCATCGTACTGATGTCTGTTGGCTGCGGTGTCAACACAAAATGGGCGAATGATTCCGCAAAGTCTTCTACTACTGAACTTGCTGCATAGCCTGATATATAATCCTCCTCGTATTCGCTTGCTGGATTCCAAAACTGCTCATAAAAGGCCGTTAAATAGGCATCTTCATAAAAACAGCCTGTATCTTCAATCAGCACATTTTCACAGGCCTCTAAGTCTACCCAAATATTTTGCTCGCCATCTCTCAATGATAGATAATGTGCGTATTCATGAATATACGTAATCATTGTTTCAGATGCTAACTCAATATTTTCAGCGTTCATGCCTAATGTCCAATACTTCCCATCATCATCGTGTAAATTGACATACGCTAATGTATCGCCACTTTCAAACACGATAAATTGATTGATATCTTCGCGTTCCGACTCTGGAATTAACCATGCAAAATCAAACCATAGTTCCGCATGATATTCCATATCCTCATCCGTTACATCATCCTCTGTCAGAATTTGTTCAACGTCATTATCAATTTCATAGGTATACAGATCATAAACACCCTCTAAGTCAGTTGCAACCGACTCCTCTGCCGTCAGTGAACCATACTCATCCTCTAATATTCGCACTAATTCATCTCCACGCGCTATACAAGTTTCAGCGTTCTCACATTCTAACGGTAAAACACAAGTATCCTCCGCCCCAATATAAATTTCCCCTTCATAACAACCATTCTCTATCACATCGTCACTTTTAGCATTTACCTGAATCAATGTGCCTTCTACATCCTCTGTAGAATTTGTATCCTCTACCTCACTTGCAACGCTCTTTACGACTTCACCGTCAGATTGTACCTCGCCACAGCCTACCAATAGTAACAACATCATTAAAAATACTACCTGCTTCATAATTTTCACGCTACTTCCCCCTTTCTATACACTTAAAAATCCTGATCTGAACCACCACCTGAATAACTGTCACTGCTTCCATAACCGTCTGATGAACCATCCCTGGATGAGCCTTTTCCCCAAATAACCGCATAAAAGCCAAACCCCCAAAATACCATCAGTGTAATAAGCAATAAAGTATCATCTACATTCCACGGTGCTTCAGCCGTTACCACTAACCCTTCATATTCGATTTCTTCTGCTTGAATCGCATCTACTACATATGCAAAGGCACGTGTATAATCACCATTTTCTAAAGAAAGAAATATATATTCATCGAGCATTCGCTCTTGCTTAACAGCAATCCTTACAACATTACTTCCCGCACCTTGATCAATTGTCGCAAAAATTAACATTCCATTATTGATATCTTTTTGACCAATTCCCCATTTTTACTAATCCCTTATACTGGACTAAATATAATAAACCTATGACAAGGATCACACCTATCCCAATCAGTATCAGACTAATTTTCCTCCTTTCGTCTAAAGCCCTCCTTTTCCTTATTTTCAATTTAGCCAAAAGAGGATTGGGTAAAATGGTAATTAATGTTATTTTATTGTCATATGGCAAAAAAGGCTGTTGGATATGCCCAACAACCTTTCTCAACAGTATAGGTTAAGTAAGAAAGTTTATCTGTAGCCGTTTTTCCACTAACTCTATATTTAGGTTGCTCAAAACTATACTTCTAAAAAATTCTTAGGTTATTCATATGATTGGATAAACTCAATATTAGCAAGCTCAACATCACTTAACTGCTCATCGTGGAAATAAGGATTTGCAACATACCAAGGCTTACTACTAAAATACTCTTGCAACGGACCACTAGCAAATTGATAACCGTGACGGGCAAATATCTCATTTCGAATATATTTCAATTGCTCTTGAGAATAATTGGCTATATCTGAAGTATCCAAATAAGCATTATAACTGTAAGGGATAATAAATTCAGATGTATGTTTCAAACTATTTTCTAAAGTTGAAATAAGATAAACATTGGCCAATTCTATATCAGAAAGAGAGGTTTCTGAAAAATTACTATTTTCTTCATACCAAACTTGATTCTGAAAATACATTTTCAAATCCTCTGCTCCAAAAATAAAACCGTGGCGCGCGTATAATTCATTCCGTGCAATACGCAGCTCCTTCTCTGTTAAATCAGCTAAATGCTCATACGTTAAATATTCCGTATTACTATTAGATAATATATAATCGCTATCTTCCCCTACGCCTTCTTCATTCATTAGGCCATCCACCTTCTCTGAGACAATACGAGGAAGGCTATGTAATTTTTCCGCTAAATCAAGTGGCACGATGGCTGCCTTAAAGCTTACAGGTTGGATAATTGCATACGAAATAACAGAGACCAATGTTATAATTAATAGTATCTCTCCCAACGTACCTTTCACCTATATCACCCCCACAATTTAGAATTTAATTGTATTTTATCACTATATACCTTAAAATGTAGACATATTATTTCCGATATTTATTGCTAAATATAGTAGAACTTTCACTAAAAGTATACATTAGGAAGAGGTATATTTTGAATAGTACTTATTATGAAATATTAGAAGTAACAGTTGATGTCGATTCAGACGAACTTAAAAGAGCATTTAGCATAATGATTCGCCGTTACTCTAATGAAAAATACCCAGAGAAGTCAGCTCAACTCAGGGAAGCATATCGAATATTGATAGATCCCAAATTACGGAAAGACTATGATATTCAATTAGAATACGGGCAACGAATTGAACACCTAAAAGAATTAGCATTCGAGGCAAGTAAAACAGGCTTTATCAGTGAAGTAAAAGACTCTTTTAATGAAATTATTACAATTCAGCCAAGCGCGACCCATTATTACGAATATGCTCTCATGTTAATGAAATTAGAAGATTATGAGGAAGCAGAACACTTATTACACACTACTATACAAACAGATGAGGAATTTATAGATGCCTATATTCAGCTAGCTATTCTTTATTCTAGGTTAGAACAGTATAGAAATATGGTACGAGTAACAAAGCAGGGGTTATTAATAGCTCCAGCTAACTATGAGCTTGTATCACTTTTAATAAAAGCTTATCTATGCACTGAGCGATATGAGGAAGCATGGGCCTTTATAGAGAAATTACGATTAAAGCCACATGTCGATAGTCAAAAACATGCCTTCTATCTATGTCAATTTTTTGAAATTTGCTGCGCTGCAGATAGCACGACGATGTATGAACAATATAAACAGATTATTGCAAAACATCCATTTACATATGAGGCGAAACAATTATTAATAGAGGAGTTACAAGTATGGATCGAATTCTTATGCAACTCCTATACTTTCAATTGGGCATACAACGCTTTATATATTATATGTCTTCTAAGAAATGAAGGAAATTTATCAAACAATGCCTTCTTAGAAGAGTTACAGAAAAAGCAAATAATTTATAGTGAATTTCAAAAATTGTCTCATGACAAAACAATCGGCAAATTGTTCAAAAAATTATTTTACATTTACTTATTTAAAAGTGACTATGCAAGTGAGCAGGAATGGGAGGAGCATAATCAATTTATACATGATGACATCGAATGGTATGCAAATGAGAATTATCAAAGCTTCAAAAAAGATGTAAAACGACTAGAAATTAAATATCCCGCTCTTTTTAAATGTAAACAGCAATTTTTTAACTATTTGATTTAGGGAATGATTATACTGGATAAATATCACTTAATCGAGGAGTCATTTTATTCCATACAAGATGATATCTTAGAAGCATTTAAGCCTTATGATGAACAATTGATTTCACATCATTTATTCCGATTAAATCGAGTATACCGAAAAATTCAACAGTTATTAAAAGAAAAACAAGCTGCTCAACTTATTCATTTGCAGTTAACCATCCAACAGTTTTTAGCAAAGTGCTATAGTGAAATGGCTTATGAGGATGAAAAACGTCATAATCTGCTTGCCGCCCAAGCAAAATGGCTACAATGTACAACATTTGAATTAACGGAAAAGTACTCAATTAGTTACGCGAAAACCATACTGCGCTGTGCTAATTTTCTATTAAACCAAGCTCCTTTTGAACAAATTGACTATATTACTTCCTATCAGGCAAATCAAAAAATGGGCGACTTAATACGAGCCAAGCTTGTCTTACAATCTGTCACACACCATTCTGAAGATGCAAAATTACTGAATCATTGGATTAATGAAATGATTTTATGTATGGAACAATCACCTGAGCTAAACAAAGTATTACCGGGCAATAAACAAGAGGAACATACAATTTCACAAGCCTTACATGAATTAGAGACATTAATTGGGCTACAATCGGTTAAACAAAGTATTTATGACTTACATCATTGGATTTCCTTCACTAAAATGAGGCAGGAACAAGGCTTTAAAGCGGAAAAACTCAGTTTACATATGGTCTTCACAGGCAATCCAGGTAGTGGAAAAACTACAGTTGCACGTATTGTGGCTAATATTTTAAAAGCACTTGGTATTTTAACATCTGGTCATTTAGTTGAGGTGATGAGAGGGGATTTAGTTGGTGAATATATTGGACACACGGCAGTAAAAACCCTAGGAAAACTTGCTGAAGCTAAGAATGGTGTGCTTTTTATTGATGAGGCATATGCCTTAACAAGAGCAAAAAACAGTAATGATTTTGGAATGGAAGCAGTAGACACCATTGTCAAAGCAATGGAGGATGACAGAGACACACTTGTTATTATTTTAGCTGGTTATCCAAAGGAGATGGAAAGTTTTATAAAATCAAACCCTGGACTTGCCTCTCGCTTCAAATATACCATTAAATTTCCAGACTATACACTGGAGGAGCAACTGGAGATATTGGAATTGATGTTAAAACAGAAGCAGTATCGTATGACAGCCTCAGCTAAAAAAATAGCAAAACGTATTATTAGTCGTAATATGATTGATAGTCCATCAAATCACGGGAACGGGCGACTAGTCCGCAATATGTTAGAGGACGCGATTTTAAAGAAGGCCACTTACACATTAACAACTGAAGGTGAGCATGAGCTTGACTTACTAACAGAGGAAGTCCTTTATGCAGTAGAGTCAAGTGATCGATATAGAGTGCGAAATCAAGTTGATGTATAGGAGTTGAAGAATAATTACTAAAGAAAATTGTCCCCAGGAGGATACGCTAAAAGAGGAAGTAATACAACAATATACCTCTGAACAAGAGAAATTTATTGCATTATTTCAAAAAAAACACCTTCCCTTAGAAAATTGCTTAAGCATCATTTTTAAAAGTCATACGATCAGCTATCTGG
This sequence comes from Lysinibacillus macroides, assembly GCF_001281525.1. GTDB lineage: Bacteria > Bacillota > Bacilli > Bacillales_A > Planococcaceae > Lysinibacillus > Lysinibacillus macroides. Next base: position 7,165 of record NZ_LGCI01000014.1, read on the forward strand.
AGGAAGTACATTGTTTATTAGATGAGCTGGCCATCATTATGCGCATCTACCATGACCAGCCTAATTGGGAAAGCAACTTGGATAGCATAGCAAGAAAATTGCTGGCTATCTTGCCAACTCACTACTTTAAGGAAGAAGTGATTTATGTGGAGATTAAAAGTCATATTGAACAACTGTTAAAAGAAAACCTTTCAAATCTCGAAGAAATGGTGGAGAAATTTGAAGATTTCGATGTGCCCGAAGAACAGCCTCTTGAAGTATTAATTGAACAAATTAATACTCAAGTAAAAAAAGGAACAAAAGTAAACATGAAAATGTTTGAGGAACTTCGCCAGTTTTTAGATACACGTTTAGATATACAAGAAGATCCAGACATGGTAGCAACCATTGAAGCCTTTGAACAAGAGCGAGCTTCCTATATTCATGTAATGATTAAAGGAATTGATTCTATGGATTTGATTCATAGAGCAGCAAGCCTATCAGAAAAAGTAGATAAAGATTGGGTAGCAGAAACAGATAAAATTATATCAGAACATTTGAACAATTTAGCTCAATTAGGCATTGTAGAAATACCTGTCAAAGGGAAAATTTTAGACGGAGCCTACATGGAAAGCATCGGCGTTGTGACAACGGATAATCAAGTACCCCTGTACACTGTAGTCGATGTCCTAGAGCGTTGCTTCATGGATCAAAAAACAACTAAAATTGTTCGAATTGCTAAAGTAATTAATGTTGGATAAGGAGTTAAATTATATGACAGTCATCGGAATTGATTTAGGTACAACAAACAGCGCAATAGCCTATTTAAAAAATGAACGACCGGAAATTATTGTCAACAAGGATGGTCAACGCACAACCCCTTCTATCTTTCATATGAAACCTGAAACCAATGAAATTGTAATTGGCGCAACAGCAAAAAATGCAATGGCTGGTGCACCAAAATTAACAGCGAGTGAAGTAAAGCGGCTGATGGGAACGGGTGAAAATGTCACGGTAGGAGATAAAGCCTATACACCAGAAGAAATATCAGCTCATTATTTAAAGTATTTAAAAGAGGCGGCTGAACACCAATTAGGTACGATCGTTACAGAAGCAGTTATTACTGTACCCGCCTATTTTTCAGATGCCCAACGAAAGGCTACAAAATCAGCAGGAGAAATTGCTGGGTTAAAGGTAGAGCGTATTATTAATGAACCAACAGCAGCCGCTATCTCATTTTGTTCAGAAAATATGACTAGCAATATGAAGCTTGCTATTTATGACTTAGGTGGCGGGACATTTGACGTTTCGATTGTCGAATTGTTTGATGGTGTAGTAGAGGTAAAGGCAACTTCAGGAAACAATAGTCTTGGTGGTTTAGATTTTGATAAATTGCTAGCTGACTGGCTAATAAAAGTGATTGAGCGCAAAGAAAATGTGCGTATTGATAGCGGCTCTGAGATAGAAATTTTACAAAGACAAAACCGTTTAAAATTAGCGGCTGAGGAAGTTAAAAAAGTGCTTTCAGCTCAATCAACAGCTCAATTTGAAATTCCCTTCTTTATGATGAAGGATGGTATGCCTATTTCTATTAGCGAGACGATTACGCGAGATGAATTTGAAGACTTAATTCGCCCGTTAGCGGAATCCACATTACTTCAAGTGGAGGAGGCATTACAAGAAGCAAATTTATCTGTACATGATATTGATGATGTGTTGTTAGTAGGCGGTTCAACCCGAATTCCATTAGTTCAGCAAATTGTACAGCAAAAATTTAATAAAGCTCCACGTAAAGATATTAATCCAGATGAGGCTGTTGCCTTAGGTGCAGCCATTCAAGCAGGGATTAAAACAGGGATTATTAGCAGCGATAAAGGCATTATGGTGCTGGACGTTTGCCCTTATTCACTTGGAATTGAAACAAGTTCTGTTATTGGCTCCCAAATTGTAAAAGGCTTCTTCTCTGAAATTATTGAGGCGAACTCACCAATTCCTATACGGAAGAGCAAGCGTTTTAACACATTACATGATAACCAAACAGTTGTAGACATTAACGTATTCCAAGGCAAGCCTAATGAGGAAATGGTACAGCCTAATTTAGCTATTTCAAGTGAACCAATCACTTTAGAGGGCATTCCTCCTCGTCCCGCTAACCAAGAAATGATTGATGTTATTTTCAGTTATGATATCAATGGTATTTTAGAGGTAGAGGCGGAGATTGTTAGCACAGGGAAACGTATAAAAAAGCAAATTGATACACAGACAGGCGTTATGACAAAAACGGAAATTCAATTAGCTAAACAACGTGCTGATACTGATTGGACAAAATCACAATTGTATGACACGGTGAAAAATGTTGTCAGTCGAGCTGAACGTATACTTCCTGATTTACAAGGTTCTGATATAACAAAAGTAGAGAGCTTATTGCAACAAATTAAACTAGCAGTTCAAGATAACGATGAAACTTTCGTTCGTAAATTAGAAGATGAATTAACAGATTTACTGATCGAACTTGTTTAGCCCTATGAAAAGCTTAAAAGAACAATTAACCGAAGCTGTCCTTCTTATTCAAGAAGGACAGTATCTATATGCAAAAGATAAATTACAAGCACTCTACGAACCTAAAAAGAAAAACGACCTACTCACATGGTCGCTAAGTTTATGCTATATAGCTATAGGAGAACCTTATCAGGCACTATTCCTATGGAGATCATTAAAAAGACCAAATCTCTTTCCTCTTGCAGAGCAACGAACGGCTGTTATTCAATCTCTCCCTGTATATGAGGAAATTGCTAAAACCTATAATAAGGCACTTATATGCTTTCAACAAAACCAGTTTGAAAAGGGGCTTGAATACTTATTACCTTTATTAAAAATAGGCTATGTTTTGCCAACAGTTGTCTATAAAGCCATTCTATTTTCTAGTGCTTTGCTGCATAACGAACAATATACAAAGCAATTACTACAAAATATGCCTGTCCATATTCAGCAACTACCAGACACAAAACAAATATTACTTTTTATGCATCAGTCAAACCTTGAACAGCCTGTCGAGGTAGCGAAAAACAAGCTTCGCTCAGGTAAGATCATGTTCTCTCTAGTTAGTATTTTAGCTGCCATAACTATTATAGTACTGCCCTTATTGTTCAAAAAGGAGGCTCCACCTTTATCTATACCTGCTACACTAGAAAACCAGGAGACCCTTATTGATAAACAGCGAGATACAGAAATATCTCAACTAAAAGCTACTATTGACAAGCTAGAAGCTCAGCTTTCTGAAACATCTAAGCTAGAACAACAAATAGATGAGGAAAACCCATTTGCCCTTTTTTCTGCTGAAGAAATTGCCCAAATAGCTGCAACGCTTGAGAAGTCTTCATATCAACAAGGACTTCAAGCCTTTCAAAAAAGAGATTACCCTACCGCCACAGCTTTATTCGAAAAAAGTTTAGCTATAAATAAAGACGCCTACTATTCAGATGATGCTATGTATTTTTTATTGCAAGCTCAAATTGCACAAGGTAGGTCAAATGAGGCGATTAACACGGGACAGCAGTTTTTACATATGGATAACAAAACGTTTTGGGATTCCCCTTATCGCGACGATACAATGCTTTCTTTATCAGGTTTATTACAAGAGCAACATCTAAATGAAGCCAAAATTTTGCTCCAAAAGCTAGTAGAACTATACCCTGAAGATTGGACAGGGATAGAAGCTAAACGTAGGTTGGTGGACGAGTCATATGATGAAAATTGATACAAAAAATTACTATACGATATTGAATGTGTCACAAGAGGCTACTGAGGACGAAATAAAAAGAGCTTTTTATAAGCTAGTAAGAATTTATACAAATGAGCAGCACCATGAAGAATATCAATTAATTCGTGAAGCTTATAATACTTTAAGTAATTCTGAACAACGCAGAGCATACGATGAACAAATTATACACGAAGATATTAATATTTTGTTAAATGAAGCAGATAGATTGTTAGAAAATGAACAAACAGCCAATGCTATTGTCAAAATCAAACAAGCCCTTGCCATAAACCCTAAACATTTAAATGCAAGAAAATTATTAGCACAGGGTTATATGCGAAATGGGCAATTTGAACAAGCAATCCAAGTTTTAAAGGACTTGCAAAGCGATATCCCAAATGATGTAGGCATTTTAATCTCACTAATGGATGCTTATATAGAACTTCAACGTTATAAAGATGCAGCAAACTATGCGGAACAAGCCCTGAGCTTGGAACCAACGAATGATTTTCTTGTAATGGATTTAGCCAGAATTTATTCCATTGATAATCGAATAAAGGATATTTTTACATTATTTAAGAATCATTTAAAAGATCCAATTGTGTTACGCAATTTACCTATCATCATTATGATGTGGGATTATGCCATGTACTATAATTACGAAAATAAAGTTAAGCAGGCTGAAGACAAACTCCAGCATTTAGCAATAGAAAATAGAAATGACGTGATCATCGGGATTATTCGTCATGTAGAAGATCATAGTGAAAAATGGTTTGGCTTTAGACACGCTATTCAATTTGTAAATAATTTAAATAACTACGGTAATCAAGACTTTGCGCAATGGACAAGCAATATGCAGCAGTATGTAACAGATGACATTTACTACTTTGGAGATATTGACTATGGTGACTTCGCCATTAAGCATGGCGGTAAGCCTAGCAAAAACACCCCACCAAAACAGGTTAAAACGCAAGAGACCTTTTCGCAACAAATACCTGTGAAGCAAGAGCAACATACTTATCAGAGTTCCCCAGTCTCTGCACAGATGAGAGAGGTTGCTTTTAGAGGATCCGTCTTTTGGGCAATTCTATTTGGTATAATTTTTGCAGTTAGTACAGAAAGTATAGGATTGGGTGTTATCGTAGCACTTGTCTGGTATTTTTTAGCGGGGTACATAAAAAATATCTTTTCATTCCTTATCGGCTGTGGGTGTCTGCTCATAATAGCAACGCTGGTCATAGGCGTCATTATCAATATATTCTCTTAAACTCTCAAGAATATGAACTGCGCTCCGATAGTTAGATACCGTTAACAATCGGAGCGCAGCTTTTTATATTTCTTATATTTTTACAGCGTAATACCTGTCTGTGCAAGCTTAGGCTGATAAGAGACAATAAACTTGATTTCAGCCTCTTAAATCTTTGGAACGCTTTCTTTGCGATAAAAGCACGGCGGGGGAAATAACCCTTGTCCCACCACACTCTAATCCCCTATTATTTTGCTCTCTTAGCGTTTTAAGCCTGTAGCACAGTATCTTCTAAAGTAATTTGATGTTTTTTGTATTTAATAAATCTAACAGTCTCTTTGATTAAGTAAAATAATGATACCAAACTATTTTTTAACGCTATTGTGAGAAGGACGAAAAGTACACCAAATAATATCCCCATTGTAAACGAACCATTATTACGTCGAGCAAAGGCATTTTCTAAAAGCGCACTGAACGCGACAATCGTAATTCCTGCTGATGCCGCTCCTAACATAGGCTTAAATGAGGTGTAACGAGCAGTAAAAAGAATCCAAGCTATTAAAAATACAAATAAGGCTGGCCCTGCATCAAAACCACCTTGTACAAATTGAGGTAATATACCTAATAAAGCAATAGTAATAGTCATTATCCCGACTAAAGACCATCCATAAATCACAGAGGATTTTAATATTTCTGCCTCTGTTTGTGCTTTGAAAACATTCTTTAACATAAATGTGAATATCATTTTTCTCCACCACCGCCAAATTTATATCATATATCACCATTTTAGCCCAATTTTTAGTAATTTCGCAATCTATTTTCTTAATTTCCAAAATTATATTAAATAAACAAACAGCCTAATTTCCTGTAAGAATGGTAAGAAGATCACTTGTATGGTTTATGAATAAAATTTATATATATTAACATTCATAAAACTGTGACAGAAAGTAAAGGTGAGAACACAATAATTCCCAACTTTTTATAAATTTAGGAAAACAAGCCAAATCACTCTTTCGGCTTCCTCTACACGAAAAAACAGGAGAATCCTCGGTAGATTCTCCTGTTACGCTCTCCTGACATGGGAGTAGTTCTTTAGCAGTACTTTATTCTAACAAACTGCTTCTGCTTATGATTTTATTTCGAAGTATGACGCATTGTTGGGAATAGTAAAATATCGCGAATAGATGGTGCATTTGTTAATAGCATCACTAAACGATCAATCCCAATTCCTAAGCCACCTGTTGGCGGCATACCATATTCCAATGCTTCAATGAAATCATTGTCCATTTCATGTGCCTCATCATTGCCTGCCTCTTTTTCTGCTAATTGCGCTTCAAAGCGTTGGCGTTGGTCGATTGGGTCATTTAATTCTGTAAAGGCATTCGCATGCTCACGACGAACGATAAATAGCTCAAAGCGATCTGTGAAACGCTCGTCCTCTGGGTTTTTCTTCGCAAGAGGTGAGATTTCTACTGGATGACCATAGACAAAGGTAGGCTGTACAAGTGTCTCTTCAATCTTTTGTTCAAAGAATTCATTAATAATATGACCTACTTCATGAACATCTTTCACTTCTACACCATGCTCTTTAGCAAGCGTTTGAGCTTGTTCTTTTGTCATCGGCTGCCAGAAGTCTACACCTGTGCCTTCTTTTACAGCGTCTACCATATGCACACGTTTCCAGCCTACAGCAAGATTGATTTCATCTTCCCCATACTGAACAACCGTTGTACCAAGCACTTCTTGAGCAACATGTGCAATCAGGTTTTCTGTTAGAGACATAATATCTTGGTAATCCGCATAAGCTTCATAGAGCTCAATCATTGTAAATTCAGGATTATGACGTGTGGAAATTCCTTCGTTACGGAAAACACGGCCAATTTCATACACTTTTTCTAAACCACCAACGATTAAACGTTTTAAATGCAATTCAATGGCAATACGCATATATAATTCCATATCAAGAGCATTATGATGTGTGATAAATGGACGAGCCGCTGCACCACCAGCAATTGTATGAAGCATTGGTGTTTCTACCTCTAAATAACCAGCGTTATCTAGGTAGTTACGAATGGCGCGAATAATTTTTGAGCGTGTAATGAATGTTTTTTTGCTATCTTCATTTGTCATTAAATCTAAGTAACGTTGACGATAGCGTTGTTCAACATCCTGTAAGCCGTGGAATTTCTCTGGCATTGGACGAAGTGCTTTTGTCAGGAAAGTGAATCCTTCAGCCTTCACGGAAAGCTCTCCAACTTGTGTGCGGAATACATTGCCACGTACCCCTACAATATCCCCTAAATCAGCTTGTTTAAATAGTTCATATGCTTGTTCGCCTACATGGTCTTGACGTACATAAATTTGAATTTGACCACCTAAGTCTTGAATATGTGCAAAGCCTGCTTTTCCTTTACCACGTTTTGTCATAATACGGCCTGCAATCACAACCTCTTGAAGGTTTTCCTCTAGTTGCTCTTTTGTTTGCTCTGCAAATTGAGCAAGTACCTCTGTTGATAAATGTGTACGTTCAAAACGGCTGCCAAATGGATCTTGACCGTTTTCTAATATATTCATCATTTTTTGACGTCTCACCAAAAGCTGATCATTTAATTCTTCTATGTTTGACACTTGTTTCACTCCTTAACATTTATGTCCATAATATTTCTATTGTACACAATTTTAAAGTGGTAATCATCTGTTTCACTTTATTTTCAATCTACAGTTAAAATAATTAATAATTCTAAAATTTATAAATAGGTGTCCCTTAACGGACATAGGGACACCTATAAAACACACTATACAATTAATTGCTTTGCTTCTGGCACAACTAAATCAAAATCATGCTCTTCGTAGTCATCCACAAGGCTGTTTAATAGCGCACGTAGCTCTACAGCTTTTTCGATTTGGTTAATAGCTTTACGCGCCTTGCCATTCCCGCGTATACCCTTTAAGTACCATGATGCATGTTTACGCATTTCTCGTACTGCAATTCCTTCTCCCTTTAATTGCATTAAACGCTCAAAATGCAAGAGACAGACATCGATTTTTTCACGTACACTTGGCTCTTTCTTTAGCTCACCTGTCTCTAAGTACTGCACTGTGCGATAAATCATCCATGGGTTCCCTAATGCAGCACGACCAATCATTACTGCATCTACACCCGTTGTATCAAGCATACGTTTAGCGTCCTCAGGTGTTTCTACATCACCATTCCCCAATACAGGAATACGAACATTTTGCTTTACATCACGAATCACATCCCAGTTTGCCTTACCTTCATACATTTGTACACGTGTGCGGCCGTGAACAGCTACTGCCGATGCACCTGCACGCTCTACTGCCTGTGCATTTTCGACTGCAAAAACATGCTCATCGTCCCAGCCAATACGCATTTTCACAGATACCGGCTTTTTGACCGCATCGACTACTGCTGCAACCATTTCATATACGTTGTTTGGATCAAGCAGCAAGCGTGCTCCTGCCTCACATTTAATAATTTTATTGACAGGACAGCCCATATTAATGTCAATAATATCAGCTGTTGTATTTTCCTCTACATATTTTGCCGCTTCTACTAATGTTTCTTTATCGCCGCCGAAAATTTGTAGTGATAATGGGTTTTCACGCTCATCAATATAAAGCATACCTAATGTCTTTTCATTGCGTTGTACGATTCCTTTATCACTAATCATTTCAGCATATACAAGCCCTGCTCCAAATTCCTTCACCGTTAAACGGAAAGCAGAGTTACAAATTCCAGCCATTGGCGCTAATGCAACACGGTTGTCCATTACGATATCACCAATTTGAAACGGCTTTTCAGTTGCTTGACTCAACGTTGATGTCCTCCCTCTAAAGCGTTACTTTATCTATTTATTCGTATACGATGCTACTTAGTTTACTGTTAGAGGCTTATCATAATGCTCCCACAAAGCTACACCCTCACAATCTAGCTGCTGTAATAGACGATGTGCTTGTTCTAGCTGCTCGTCAAGTGGTGCTGAGGTGATTTCAACTAGCGGCACTAACACAAATGCTCGCTCATACATGCGTGGATGTGGAACAATTAAGCGCTCTGTTTCAATATTTTCGTGATTATAAAGCAAGATGTCAAGATCAATAATGCGAGGGCCCCATCGAAACTCACGCACACGACCTAATTCCTGTTCAATGGATTGGCAAATACTCAGCATATCAGCAGAGGATAAATCTGTTTTTAGGTGAACAGCAATATTTAAAAAATCTGCTTGGTCTGTGTAGCCAACAGCAGCCGTTTCATAGACAGAGGAAATGCGGACAAGCTCAATGTTATTCTCCTGCTTTAAAAGTGCTATTGCTTGCTGAAGATTGTCATATCGTTCTCCCATATTTGTACCAATCGATAAATAGACATCCTTCATTAAAACTCACCTCTCGTTACCTCAACAGATACCTCTTTATAATAACCATGAATCGGAGGGTCTGGTTTAATAAGCTCTACACGCACACCCTTTACTTTATCAGGGTAGGTCGTTAATATTGCATTGGCTACCTTCACCACAAGCGCCTCAATCAGCTTTAAAGGCTCGCCCTCTACAATATCTCGGCATAATGCATATACCTCAGCATAATTCACCGTATAGACTAGATCATCGGTTTCTCCTGCCTTTGTCATATCAACTGCAAGAGAAATATTGGCACGGAAGCGTTGACCAAGCGTAGTTTCTGCCGCTAATACACCATGATAGCCATAAAATTGCATATCCTTTAAATGAATATAGTCCATTACGCTTCCTCCTTATAAACACGTTTCCCTACTAAAACATCCGTCATATGTGTAGCTCGTGCCATTTCCTTAACATCATGAACACGTATTATATGACAGCCCTTCTCAATACCATAAACGACCGTTGCACTAGTACCCTCCATACGTTCTTCCACAGGTAGCTGCAAAACATTACCAATCATTGATTTACGCGATGTAGCTAGTAAAACAGGGTACCCCATTGCTACTAAATCGTTTAAATGTTGCATCATGGCGATATTATGTGCAGTGTTTTTTGCAAAGCCAATGCCAGGGTCTAAAATAATATGTTGGTCGGGAACGCCTGCCTTTTGTGCAATCACAATACTTTCTTCTAAGTCCGCCTTTGCTGTTGCCCAAAAGTCCGCTCCATAATCCATATTTTCACGATTATGCATTAAAATAATTGGAACATGGAATTCAGCCGCAACATGTACAATTTCAGGTTCCGCCTTCGCTCCCCAAATATCATTAATTATATGCGCTCCCGCCTTAATAGCAGCATGAGCCACATTCGCCTTATACGTATCAATGGAGATAATCGCAGGTACTTCCTTCACTAATGCTTGAATAACAGGCACAACGCGTGCAATTTCATCCTCATCCGAAATTCGCTCATAGCCTGGACGTGTAGATTCACCACCGACATCAATAATTTTAGCCCCTTCAGCCACCATTTTTTTCGCCTGTGCAACCGCTGCCTCTACATTATTGTACTTTCCTCCATCCGAGAAAGAATCGGGCGTAACATTTAAAATGCCCATCACAAATGTTTCTTTTCTATAGTCTAATGTAATACCATTAATCGTTAACGGTGTTGTATATTTTTCAAGCATGTAAACACTCCACTTCTTTTACAAATGCCTCATGTAAACACGAATAAACAGGCCCCTTATTGCCTAATAACGAATGATCTTCTAGGTTGCTAATAGGTACAAGCTCTTGTATAGAGTTAGTAATAAAGCATTCTGTACTTTGTTTTACATCTTGCTGTGTAAAGAGGCCTTCTCTTACGTCCATCCCTAGCACCCTAGCCTTTTGTATAGCCCATGCGCGAATAATACCTGGTAAAATACCTGTCTCTAAGGATGGCGTATATAGTATATCATTTTTCACCCAAAATATATTTGATGTTACACCTTCTGCAACATAGCCTTCCTGTGTTAAAAAGAAGCCTTCCTGCTGTGCCAATGACGGCATTTCAAAGCGACCAAGTACGTTGTTGCCATAATGATGTGATTTAAGCCGTACCTCCTGCTCAGGTGTATTGCGCCGTGTTGTAAGCCACTGAGCTGTTTTTTCTGTGCCACGAGCTGTATGCTGTAATTGTTTACGAAAAATAATGACATTTGGTTGTCTATATTCTGTTGGCTGTAGCCCAATTGCATGCTCGCCAGCAGATACATTCAGACGAAAATAGCCATCCTGTCCATCTACCAGCTTATTTAATTGCTGTACCACGTCCAGTAATTCATGCTCGTTATATGTTAAGTGAATACGATATTGCGATAAAGCTAGCTGTAGTCTTTCTATATGTGCTTCCCAGCCAAATACTTGACCACCATATGTTCGGAACGTTTCAAAAAATCCCAATCCATACAAAAATCCGTGGTCAAAGGGTGAAATTCGTAAATCTTGCTCATCTATATACTGTCCATTCATCCAGCATTGCATTTATCTCACTTCCCCACATACAGATCTATAAATTGACGCAAAAGCTTTTTGCCTTGCTCAGTCATAATCGATTCTGGGTGATATTGTACACCTTCGATTGGGTACTCTTTATGGCGTAGCCCCATAATTTCGCCTTCCTCTGTCCACGCTGTCACCTCGAGACATACTGGCAATGTTTCCTTCTCTACGATTAAAGAATGGTAGCGAGTTGCCTGAAACGGATTTGGCATTCCCTGATGCAAGCCAATTTCTGCATGTAGCACAGATGATGTTTTACCATGCATAAGGCGTTCAGCGCGAATAACATTGCCTCCAAAAACTTGCGCAATCGACTGATGACCAAGGCAAACGCCTAAAATTGGAATATTTCCTGCGAAATATTTAATAATATTTAGGCTTTCACCAGCTTCATTTGGACTACATGGTCCTGGTGAAATTACAATCATATTTGGCGCAAGCTGCTCTATTTCCTCGATGGTTATTGTATCATTACGCTTCACGACTATTTCATGACCAAACTCACCTAAATATTGTACGATGTTATAGATAAAAGAATCATAGTTGTCAATCATTAAAATCATTTTGCTCGCTCCTCCGCCATTGCCTTTGCCTGCCACATTGCCTTCGCCTTATTTAAGGATTCCTGATACTCTCTTGCCGGAACTGAATCAATGACAATACCTGCACCAGCTTGAATATGTGCCATCCCATCCTTAATAAACGCTGTACGAATCACAATATTAAACTCCATATCTCCTGTAAAGCCGAGCCAGCCAATTGAACCTGTATATAAGCCACGTCTTACAGGCTCCAGTTCTTCAATAATTTCCATTGTGCGTATCTTTGGCGCACCTGTAATTGTGCCGCCTGGGAACATTGCACGAATCACATCTGCATTTGTTTTACCTTCCGCTATTTCTCCTCGTACATTGGAAACGATATGCATAACATGTGAATAGCGCTCAATCACCATAAATTCATCCACTTCGACCGTTCCATATGTCGATACACGTCCTAAATCATTACGCTCTAAATCTACTAACATCACATGCTCAGCACGCTCTTTATCATTATCAATTAATTCTTGTGCCAACGCTAAATCTTCTGCTTCGGATTTCCCTCTTGGTCGAGTACCTGCGATTGGTCTTGTTGATAGCTCATTGCCATGACGCTTGACCAATAGCTCTGGCGATCCAGAAACAACCGCAAAATCAGGTGCTTCAATATAAGCCATATATGGTGATGGATTAAAGGCTCGTAATGCCTCATAGACATCCATAGCCGTTGCATGTAAGTTTTTAGATTGTCGCACAGATAAATTTACTTGGAATACATCTCCCTTTGCAATGTACTCTTGAATTTTTGTAACAGCCGCTTCAAAATCTGTACCTGCAAATGATACATGTAGCTCATTTTCATCATTGACCACTTCAGCAGCATTTGTTTTTTCAAATTTGCGTGTAGCAAGCCCTGCTTGTGCTGCAGTTTGCCAGTTATAAGCCCGTTCTTCCAAGTCAACATCGCAATCTTCTAACTTCATCAGTGTCATCGCATTCGTTTTCACATCATGTACTGCCCAGCAATCAAAAATATAAAAATAAATATCTGGTACTTGTAAATCATCCTGTGCTGTATCAGGAAGCCGTTCAATTTTACGAGCATAGTCATATGTTACAAATCCAACGGCCCCTCCTTGGAATACAGGAAGCTCTGTATTATATGAAATTTGATATTTCGCTACCAGTTGCTCCAATAATGCAAGAGGCTCACCCGACAAAACCTCACTTCTCCCATCTCTCCATTTTACCAAAAGCCCCTCGTCTACTGAGTATGCAGTAGCTAATGGATTCCATGCAGCTATCGTCACATGTCCGCCACGTCCACTTTCTAAAAAGATATGTGCTTGTTGTGTCTTTGTTTGTTCTTTATAGCTATAGAAAAATGAATCCGCATCCATTGATATTGTTTTGGTTACAATTGTTTTCAAGTTCTTTTTCCCCTTTGAATCATATGATGTGATTCCATCTTAACGTGAATCACCTATAGAAGTGAATATGTTTATCAAAAAAATAGACATCCCTCTAACTATGTGAATGTCCTTCAACGGGTGCACAAACTCTCCAAGATTTCATTTATATATCTTTCGCTAAGGAACTTGAATCTACCATCATCGGCTCATACACCTTTACTATTTTGTTTTAAAAAGAGGGTTTAATACTAAAATCAGTTCTTCCTCAAAAAAGAGTACAAAAAATGCCTGTATCCGCTAGAGCTGAGAATACCACCAAACAACATAGCGAGGTCTACAGATGCTCTATCTATTCTATCAAGGATTTATTGGGTTTATCAGAACTATTCCTTCTTTTTACTAAGAAAATCGGTAGGCAAGTTTTTATTGATGCGATTTAATTGTTCATGGGAATTATAAGATGATTGGACAATCGTAATGTGAAAAAATAGTTTCATAAAGACATCCGAGCCATTGTACCGTTTAAACTGAACATGCTTAATTTTATCATGGAAATTGTCACTATCTTTTTTCAACAATATGAATAGACATTCACGGAAAAATAGTGAATGTCTATCTTCCATTATGATTAATAAGAAAAACGATTTAACAAACTTTGGAGCTCTTTACTCAATACTTGTAATTCATCTGCTGTGCGGGCGACGCTTTCAATCGCTTTACTTTGCTCATTAGCTGAAGCCGCCACTTCATCCGTTGTTGTGGCTGTTTGCTCCGTAATAGCTGTCATCCTTTCAATAGCTGTCGCCGTTTCACCTTGTAGTAGCATAATATTTTGCATTCCCTGTGATACGTCGTGAATCGATCGCATTATTGTATCGATAGAGCTTTGAATAGAGGTAAATACTTGCTCTGTTTCTAGTGTCACTTGCTCTTGGCGTTGTGAAATGTCCAATGTCCCCTCGAGGGCACCTGAAGCTTTCGCCGATTCATGTAACATAAGCTGTATCATATCACGTATTTTCGTAGTGGCATTGGCAGATGCTTCCGCTAATTTTCGTACCTCTTCTGCTACAACAGCAAAACCCTTGCCATGTTCCCCAGCTCTAGCTGCCTCGATACTCGCATTCAATGCTAATAAATTGGTTTGCTCAGCAATCCCTGTAATGACATCGATCACACCTTCAATATTCGTTACCTTTGACAGTAATTCATTTATGACATTATTTACATCTACTAATACTTGATTGGAAGCATTGGCTGTTTCACGAAGCTGCTGTACCTGTGTCCTCCCATTTTCGCTTGCTGCTGTAGCATCTTGTGATTGATGTATCATACTTGTTGTATATTGTGTCATCAGTGCAATTTGTTGGGATACCTCATGTACTCGATTATTAGTTGTCTCTGCATTTATGGCCCCTTGAGCAGCATTTTTCGCCATAGTTTGGAGTGTATTAGCTACATTTTCAATTGATATCGTTGTTTCCTCAACAGCGGCACTGACAACATTTGATGATTCAACCACACCGCCTGTCGCATTATCCACAGATTTTACTAATGCACGTAAATTATTTTTCATCGTATTAACAGACGCCTCTAGGTTACCAAACTCATCCCGTCGATGTAGCTGAATATTTTCTCCGGTAAGGTCACCATGTGCAATTTTTTCCGTTTCGTTCATAATCACTTGAATTGCCCGTACAATCCCTCGAACGGCAAATGCGCCTAGTGCCACAACAATAATAATCACAATAGAAATGCCCACTAATAGCCATGTATTGCCTTGCTTATAAATAGCGTCTAATGATACTAAGGATTGTTTGGCATTTGTATCAATCAACTGCTCTAATTCATCTAAATTGTTACGTGCCGTGGCAAAAGTATGATCAGCTTCCTTGATTTCTGCAAACAGCTCTTTTCTTTGTGCCACATCCGTTGTTTCAGCCTTTTTTATAATAGTTGTCATTTCAGTTTGCCAGCGTTGAAAATTCTCTTGAAAAGCTACAAAATTTTGCTCCATAGTATTTCCAGATTCTTCATGACTTAATGTTTTATATACCACTGAATCTTGCAATAGTTGTTGAGAAGTTTGTACCCTCTTCGCTATTTGTCCTATATTTTCCTCATAGTTTGCCTGATTATCTTTTAAGTCCTCTGCTGTGTCACTTTCTACAATATGAATAACAGCTAAATTCGCCTGATATAAATCACGATCTGCTTCAATTAAATTGGTTTGCGCACTGTATACTTTATCGAAAATTAATAGCTTTAGTTCATCTCTTACATCTTTACTAAACATGATACTAATCGCGAATGCAATGGTCAGAATAATAACAGGAATAATTAACAATGCTCCTAATTTAGTGCGTATTGAAATTTGTTTCATTAAAATCTCCACCCTTCCACTCAAAATAGGCATCCTTTACATCCCTATTTAATGTCATATTTTGGTTATATTTACCTATATGTCTTCTCTTTAATTGTAAAGCATGGATAATAATAAGACCATATCATTTAAGAAGAAATAATAATAAAAGACCCCTTACCATATCAGTAAGGAGCCTTTAACACTTCTATTCTATTAGTCTTCAAATTGATAAAGAGGAGTTGATAGGTAACGCTCACCATTTGATGGTACAACTGCAAGGACATTTGCGCCTTTGCCTAAGCGTTTTGCTGTTTCGATTGCTGCATGGATTGCTGCGCCTGACGAAATCCCACATAAAATACCTTCTTCACGAGCTACTTTACGTGCTACATCAAAGGCAACCTCATTTTCTACAGGGAATACAGAAGAATATACCTCTGTATCTAAAACGGCTGGTACAAAGCCCGCCCCAATACCTTGAATTTTATGAGGACCTGGTTGACCACCTGAAAGAACTGGAGAATCTTTTGGTTCAACAGCAATAATTTCAATATTTGGATATTTTTCTTTTAAAACGGCACCAGCCCCTGTAATTGTACCGCCTGTACCAATACCTGCTACAAATGCATCTAATGTTACGCCTTCAAATGCTTCAACAATTTCAGGACCTGTTGTTAAGCGGTGAATTTCAGCATTTGCTGGGTTTGTAAATTGCTGTGGTAAGAAATAACCATGCTCTTTAGCTAGCTCCTCTGCCTTGGCAATAGCTCCCTTCATACCTGCTGGACCAGGTGTTAACACAAGCTCTGCACCATATGCACGTAATAGATTGCGGCGCTCTAAGCTCATTGTTTCTGGCATTGCTAAAATAGCTTTATATCCTTTAGCTGCAGCGATCATTGCAAGACCAATACCTGTATTACCAGATGTAGGCTCGATAATTGTACCACCAGGCTTTAATGTGCCATCCTTTTCAGCCGCTTCAATCATGGCTAAAGCTAAACGGTCTTTTACTGAGCTACCAGGGTTAAAATATTCTAATTTTACATATACAGTCCCTTCATTTTCATTTGTTGCATGATTTAATTTAACAATCGGTGTATTTCCCACTAATTCTGCTACTGAATTTGCTAATTTACTCATTTCATCATCCACTCCCAATTCCTACTATTTTTATAGGTTTTACTTACTTTGTATTTTATCAATTTTTCCATTCGATTGTCAATAAAGAAACTATATATTTTCAGAATACTATTGAAATTCCCATGAAGCATACTAAAAAGAATCTACATCATTTGTTTGGGTAAGTCACCGCCATTGATATCCAGCATTCGCAAGCTAGTTTGGACTTCTATTACCCACAAAAATCTGCAGACTCTTTTTGTGATTACTTTTCTTTCTTAGATTCCCCATAATACCATGTTGCGTTAAATTCAGACCAAAAAGCTTCAGGCGTCACAGATTGTGGCAATTGTTCTAAGGCTAGCTCACGTTTAATATGTTCTTTCACATCGTCATATGTAAAGGATTGTCCCTCTAATACCTCTTGCACCTGAACAATGCCGTAATGGCCATTATCTAACTTAAAGGCTTTACTTACCTCAGTTGCTTTTAGTGATTTCACAGCATTGATAATGGCAGGGTCAATATTTTCCTGGTTTTCTGTAAGGAAGCCAATATCGCCCCCTAGGCTTGCTGAAGCACTGTCCGCTGAAATTTCACGTGCCAACACTGAAAAATCAGAGCCATTTTTTAACTCATTCAATGCTTCATCAGCAGCTTTTTTAGATTCTACCTCAATAAAATTTGTACGATAGCTTGTTTTTGTATTATACAATCCCTGATTCTCTTCGTAGTACTGTTCCACATTGTCTTCATTAATCACAACATCTTTTGTCAGGACTTTATCAAGGATTAGCTGTGAACGGATTTTTTGACGTAGCTGTGGTGCTGAAAGATTTTGCATAGTTGTATCGAATTTGTCTTGTGCAGAGCGCATCAATGCTAGCTCAAGGTCAATCTCTTGATCCGTTACTTTAATTTTATATGCTTTGGCTGCCTTTTCCATTACAGTTTCATTCACTAAATTTTGTAGTGTTTCTTTACCATAACGTTCTTCCATAGCAATCATCCACTCTTGTCGTGTAATAACATCCCCGCCAATAGCAGCGACTTGCTCGTCACTGCCAATTTCGTGATCTTTATTGGGGATTAACCAAGCGATGAACCATATCATATTTCCTAGCAATAAAATCGCCATAACGGCTAAAGCAGGCTTTGTCTTTAAACGGCGTTGCAATAAAGGCGTTTGGTTTGGTGTTACAGCGGGTGCAGGGCGTCGATTACGCGTTGAGCTCATCAATAAATCCTTCTAGCTCTTCTTTAGAAAATTCGTATGTTTCCAAGCAAAAATGGCATTGTGCCTCTGCTTTGCCATCTTCTTCAATCATTTCTCGAATTTCCGCTATTCCTAAACCTAAAATTGCTGCACCAAAACGCTCTTTTGAACATTGACATTTGAATTCAACCGGCATGGAATCTAAAACTTGTAGATGCCCATTTCCTAATACAGCCTCTAAAATTTGCTCAGGTGTAAAGCCTTTTTCAATCATTTTTGAGACAGGCTCTATTGTAGCAAGATGTTGTTCAATTTCATTAATGGTCTCATCATCACAGCCTGGCATCAATTGAAGAATAAACCCTCCAGCTGCAAGAATTGTATTATCTGGGTTAACCAAAACCCCTAAGCCAACAGATGAAGGGACTTGCTCAGATGTAGCGAAATAATACGTAAAATCTTCAGCAATTTCACCTGAGACAATAGGTGTTTGTCCAGAGAACATATCTCTTAAGCCAAGGTCTTTTACAACTGTTAAAGCACCCTCTGAGCCAACCCCTGCTCGCACGTCAAGCTTCCCATGCTCATTTAAATCAAAATGAACATGCGGATTTGTGACAAAGCCACGTACCTCACCATGTGCATTACTATCAATCACCATAGGGCCGATTGAACCGTTCCCCTCAATTTTGATGGTGATCTTCTCTTCACCCTTTAACATCGCACCCATCATAACAGCGGCGGTCATAGAACGGCCTAGAGCTGCTGATACAACAGGCCATGTATCATGTCGGCGTTGCATTTCTCCTACCGTCTCTGTTGTACGAGCTGCAAAAACGCGAACTTGTCCATTAAACCCTAAACCTCTTACTAAATAGTCTTTCATAAATGAAATGTCCCTCATTTCTTATTGATTACGTTTATATAGCTTATACAAGCCCTTTAATGTTAAAAATGGCTCTACAACATCAATGATCTGTGTTTCTCCCGCAATTAGATTCGCTAGCCCGCCTGTAGCAATTACGAATGGCTCCTCTTTACTTTGTGCTTTCATGCGCTGCACAATACCCTCTACTTGCCCGACAAAGCCATAAAAAATACCTGCCTGCATCGCAGAAACAGTTGTTTTGCCAACAATATGTGTAGGCCGCAATATTTCAATACGTGGTAATCTTGCAGCCTGTGTATAAAGCGCCTCCGTTGAAATCGTAATACCTGGCGCAATAGCACCACCCATGTAATCGCCCTTTTCATTCAAATAACAATAGGTTGTTGCGGTACCAAAATCAACAATAATTAAAGGTGCTTTATATAAATCTAAGGCCGCTATAGCATTGACAATACGGTCTGAACCAACCTCACGTGGATGGTCGTATTTAATATTTAAACCTGTTTTTACACCAGGTCCTACGACTAAAGGCTTTTTTTGGAAATATTTCTGACACATTGCCTCTAATGAAAACATAATTGGTGGTACAACTGAGGATATAATAATACCTGTAATTTGTTCAAATGAAATACCTGCATGATGAAAAAACGATAATACTTGCATGGCATATTCATCCTCTGTTTTATGAAGGTCTGTTACCATACGCCAATGGAAGGCTAATTGATCGTTGTCATCATAGACACCCAATACAATATTGGAATTCCCTGCATCCAGCACTAAAATCAAGCCTACTACCTCCCATACCGTAAACCTAAAAATGAATTAAAACACTTGAGAAAATAATACCATATTTTTTATAGCAAGAAGTAACAACTTCTTTAAAAAGGGGCTCCCTATACTAGGCAGCCCCCTGATCATTATTTAAAATTAAATTTTTCTGGATCTGGACCACAACGGCGACCATCGTTTAATGCATCTAATTGTGCCATTTCTTCCTCTGTTAGGACAAAGTCAAAAACCTCTAGGTTCTCAACCATACGTGTAGGTGTCATTGTTTTAGGGATCGTTACAACATGATGCTGAACATCATAACGCAATACAATCTGTGCAGGTGTTTTGCCATATTTCGCAGCAAGCTCTTGAATCAAAGCCTCTTCTAGCAAGGAACCATTCATTAAAGGTGACCATGCCTCCACCTGAATACCTTTGTCTTCGCAATAGGCGCGTACTTCCTTTTGTGTTAAATGCGGATGGAACTCAATTTGATTAATCACAGGGATAACCGTAGCTTCTTTCAACAATGTTTCTAAATGATGTACATGGAAATTACTTACACCAATAGAGCGCACTCGACCATCTCGATAAATTTTTTCTAAGGCCTTATATACATCAATATAATTATCATCGATGCCAGGCCAGTGTACTAAATATAAATCTAAATAATCCAGCCCTATTTTTTCTAGGCTGCTCTCATAAGCAGCTAGTGTTTCTTCATAGGAAAGAGCATCGTTCCAAACTTTAGAGGTAATAAATAGCTCTTCACGAGTCACTAAGCCTTCTTCAATCGCTGCACGTATACCCCGTCCAACACTTTCTTCATTACGGTATACTTGTGCTGTATCAATGCTACGATAACCTTTTGTGATAGCTGTCTTTACGGCCTCTGCTAGATCATCTCCCTCAGGTACTCGAAAAACACCATAGCCCACTAAAGGCATTTCCAGTCCATTATTCAATGTCACATTTCCCATGCTTCAACACTCCTATCTTGTTTTCACTAACAATATCATTTGCTCTCTACAGAGTCATATGTAGTTGTCCTTCATTTATACATCGTACTGCTTCATCATAGAAAAAGGCAAAGAAAAAGACTGTTTACCCAACTAGTAAACAGCCTTTGCCCTATTAATCACGTTTTTCATCGATACCCTTTGGAGCATCGTTGGATTCTTTACCTTCTTTTGCTAAATCCAGAGCTATTGGATTTGGGTCCTTGCTAAGCAAATCTTTTTCAACAACTGGTTCACCAATTGTATCTAATGTTGGCTTCGCTTCAATCTTTGGCGTGTTGCCCTCAATTTTTTCAACAGCTTCTGGCTCTGGTAATACACCATGTGTGCGTAAATGCTCAATTTCCTGTGCATTTAATGTTTCTTTTTTCATTAAAGTATTGGCAATTAAATCAAGCAAGTCACGATTTTCCGTGAGAATACGTTTTGTACGCTCATACTGTGTATCAATAATTTTTTGCATTTCTTTATCAATTTCATAAGCGATTGAATCAGAATAGTTTTGGTCTGAATTAAAGTCACGGCCAAGGAATACGTTACCGCCTTGGCTTGAGCCAAATTGCATTGCCCCAAGATTTTCACTCATGCCGTATTCAGTTACCATTGCACGTGCAATACTTGTTACCTTTTGGAAATCGTTATGTGCTCCAGTAGATACTTCACCAAGAACAATTTCCTCTGCTACACGGCCACCAAGAAGCCCTGCAATGCGATCTAAAAGCTCCTGTTTTGTTGTAAAGAAGCGTTCTTCCTTTGGCAACATAATTGCATAACCACCTGCTTGACCACGTGGCACAATGGTTACTTTGTGTACAGTATCAGCCTCATCTAACTCAAGGCCAACAACTACGTGACCCGCCTCATGGAAGGATACAAGTTTTTTCTCTTTTGCTGAGTACACACGACTCGCTTTAGCTGGACCTGCAATTACGCGGTCTGATGCCTCATCGATATCTGTCATATTGATCGAACGTTTACCTTTACGAGCAGCTACAAGCGCCGCTTCGTTTAGTAAGTTTTCTAAATCCGCACCTGAGAAGCCAGGAGTACGTTGCGCAACTGCTCCTAAATCAACTGTATCTGCTAATGGCTTATTGCGTGCATGTACTTTTAAGATTGCTTCACGTCCTTTTACATCAGGATGCCCTACTGTAATTTGACGGTCAAAACGACCTGGACGTAATAATGCCTTATCTAAAATATCTGGGCGGTTTGTTGCGGCAATGATAATAATTCCCTCATTTGCACCGAAACCATCCATTTCAACAAGCAATTGGTTCAATGTTTGTTCACGCTCATCATGACCGCCGCCAAGACCAGCGCCACGTTGACGACCCACTGCATCAATCTCATCAATAAAGATAATACATGGTGCGTTTTTCTTAGCATTTTCAAACAAGTCTCGAACACGTGATGCACCGACACCGACGAACATTTCTACAAAGTCAGAACCTGAAATGGAGAAGAACGGAACGCCAGCTTCACCTGCTACTGCTCGTGCTAGTAATGTTTTACCTGTACCTGGAGGCCCTACAAGTAAGATACCCTTTGGAATACGTGCACCGATTTCAGTGAATTTACGATGATCTTTTAAAAATTCTACAACCTCAACAAGCTCTGCCTTTTCTTCATCAGCACCTGCTACATCTGTAAAACGTACTTTTTTCTTTTGATCATCATAAAGTTTCGCCTTACTTTTACCAAAGCCCATCACTTTATTACCGCCACCCTGAGATTGGCTCATTAGGAAGAAGAATAAGAAAATGATGATAATGAAAGGAATAATTCCTGTGAAGAATTGAATCCATCCACTTGTTTCTGGTGCTGCTAAATAGCTAATATTACTATCCTTATCCTTAGCAGCCTCATCGATGCGGTCCATTAAGGATTGATTATCGCGAGGAATATTTACCGTAAAGCTTTGACCTTTTTCATAGCCTTTCAGTGTACCTTCAACAATGTATACGGATTTATCAGGTTGAATGGTAGCACTTGTTATTTCTTTATTATCGAGAGCATTTTGAAACTCATAATACGTTAGCTCTTGCGTTGGCGAATTACCGCCATTGAAAGTACCAAAAATACCGATAATCACTAGGAAAATCAGTAGGTAGAATATGGTATATCGAAATATTCGATTCATCTCCAGCCTCCTCATTACAAACAGAAAAATTATAAGTAAAATCTTAACATACCCTGATTTCAGGATACAACGAAAAGCTCTACTTAAAAAATGTTTCGTTTATTTTTTACTGTTATTCAAACAGCTTTTAGATCATCTTTAATACGTCCCAGCGTAATTGTACCTGTTCCTTAAGCTTGATATAGCGGAATATTGTGTCAAGATTTTGAATTATATTCATAATACGCAAATCCCAAAACAATTATTTCCATTCTATTAAAAATAGATGTGCTTTTGCTTCTTGATATCACGAAAAATTGATGACCTACGCGGGGGCCTTTCTTTTTCATAACGGGTAGCTTATAACTTAGAATGAATAAACTTCAGGCTTTAAAATACCAATATAAGGTAGGTTTCGGTATTTTTCTGCATAATCTAGCCCATAACCTACAACAAAGCCGTCTGGCACTTCAAAGCCAACATAGTCAGCAGCTAAGTTCACTTTGCGACCTGATGGTTTATCAAGCAATGTCACAATTTTAATGGATTTTGCTTTACGATATTTAAATAAATCTACGAGATAGCTTAACGTTAAACCACTATCAATAATGTCCTCAATAATTAATACATCACGCCCCTCAACGCTTGTATTCAAATCCTTTAAAATCTTTACTTCACCAGATGACACTGTAGCATTGCCATAGCTAGAGACATCCATAAAATCTAGCTCGATGAAAGAATCAAAGCGCTTCATTAAATCTGTCATAAAAGGCATCGCCCCTTTAAGAACACCGACAGCTAATGGGAATGCATCTTTGTACTCCTCTGTCAATTGTGCACCTAGCTCTACAATTCTTTCCTGCAATTGTTCTTCTGTAATCATAATTTTTTCGATGTCATTTTGTAACATATCGATTCCTCCTCGTGATGTATCAAAAAATCTTCAACCTATCATTTATGTTGAAATATTTTACAAAGACCTTAGTCTACGATGAGCACTGTATCATCGTTTGGTTGCGGGGTAGTTGAAAAAAACATGCCCATCCGCACACCAATTACCGCTACTACCTCATCAGATTGAGAAATCAGTAACGGCCAGCTATTTCGCTCATTTAAAGGAATCTTTTCATCTATAAAAAGGCGAGATAAGCGTTTTGGCTGATCCATTCCTTTTAACAGCATTCGATCTCCATCCTTGCGCGTTCGTACATAGAGCGGTAGGTAGAGTTTGCTAGCGTTAAAATAAAAAAGTTGTGCAGTATCCGTCAGCAGCTCAGATGTTAAATCATCTAGCTTAGCTAGGCATAAACGTTCACCAGTTGTCAATGTTGTCCATCCATTAGCAGTCGAAATTATCTTTTTCTCAGAAGAAGCTACTCCTTCCAATGGCCTATTCTTCTGAATTGTTAATTGTCCGTAACGACGAACTGCTAAAAAATCCTCAGGCAAGTGAATTTCAGCATATCCTGCTGTCGTCTCACAAAGCTTTAAAATTGATGTCACTAAAGCATAACTTTGTATCGTATTTGAATCTTTGTAAAGATAGTTTAATAGTATTAAAATGAGCCTCCTTTGTAAAGCAAGCGATATCAATTGAAAAGCATCAATTTTCATGCTGTATGTATTTTCGTTACTTCTCTCGATAATTTGAGAAAATACATCTTGGGCTAAGGCCATTAAAAACGCATCGTCTTCCTGCAATTGCTTTGTAAAATGGGTTACCTGTTCACTCACTCGTGGATTTTCTGCCTCCAATAAAGGCACCACATGATGTCTATAGCGATTGCGTACATAAGTATCCTTGGCATTGCTAGCATCTTCCCGATAATCTAAACCTTTTCTAAGTAAATATTCCCTTATTTCGTACTTTGTAACCGTTAAAAATGGACGAATTAATGTTTTTCCAGCGAAAAATCGTTGGGCACGTATTCCTTGCATACTATTGATGGTCGCATTTTTGGTTAGCGCCATTAACACAGACTCTAATTGGTCATCCGCATGATGTGCAGTGACAAGCTTCGTCGCATTCGTTTGCTGTAAGACCTCTTTAAAATATCGGTATCTTTCCCTCCTGCAAATAAGCTGTGTATTCCCTTTTTCCTGTGCCATTATTGCAGGTATCGGAATCGCCCTCGCATGTAAGTAAACGCCATTATTATCACAATATTTTTGGACAAATGCTCTATCCTCAGCAGAAGCTTCCCCTCTTAACATATGATCGACATGTACTGCCTCTATCTGAATGCCCCATTGCTCTTTTGTGTCCACAAAATAATGCAGTAACGCCATCGAATCGATTCCTCCCGAAACGGCGATGAGAAGATGGTCGTCTTGCTGTAATAATCGCTCTTTTTCAATAAATGATTTGACCTTTAATTCAAATGACAAACGCTTCTCCTCCCCTTTTCGATACAATTAAGATGATTTACTCAGTGAATGTTGAGCTGGTCTAAAGACAGCCCATGTCGGTACAACATGTGTCACCTCCAGCATTAATACTGTACAGTCATCTTCAATAGCATAATAATCCTGGAACGACTGCATAATGGTTGTTAGCTTATCTTGAATAGTTTTAGTGGTACTTATGACCTGCTGTGCATAAGCTAAAAACATCTCCTCCTGCTCATCCCAATCAGCTACGCTGGAAAATAAACCATCTGAATGCATTAAAATAACATCCCCTGCTTTTAGCTTTCTTTTTTCAGCCTCAACTGCTGAAATGGATAAAAACCCTACAGGCGCTGCATTACTTTCAACCTTTAAGATCTCTTTTCCACGTAAAATATAAGTGGACATTCCCCCAGCCTTCCAAGACCATAAATCGCCATGCTGTAAATCAACAAGCGCAAAGTCAAGCGTTGCATACATATCATTCTGCTGCTTTAAAGACATTACATAATGCAATGTATGCATCGCTGTTTCTGGATTCATATTGTAATTAAGGCATTCTCGCATTAAATGGATCAGCTTTCTACTTTCATGTTGTGCTTCCTTGCTCTGCCCCATACCATCTGATAGCAAGATTGCAAAGAGCCCAGGGTGTAATTGAAAGAGGGCATGTGAATCACCAGAGTATAATGTTGCTTCTTTTGACATGCTATATATATCATACTCTACTTCAAAGCTAATAGCTGATCTAAAGCATATCTGGACATGTCGAAATGGTACATCACAAGCAACAACCTTTTCAATTTCAAATGGCTCATCAAAAATCTCATAAAGAATCGGTAAAATCATCCGTTCAGCTAATGTCGTCTCTTCCTCCCAATCAACCCGCGCCGGTGCTAAAGCACAAACAATCTTTCGTGCTCCAGGCTTATTGCTCAGCACATCAAGCTGAAAGCACTCAATATGTGCTTCCTTTAAGCGTTCAATAATATCCTTTTCCACGCTCACAAAGGAAATCGCATCCTCCTTCATCTCAGCCATTAGCTGATTTAAATGATTGCTCATATCCCGAAGCTGAAGTGCGATCATTTTTTTTCCATGAAAATATTGACCATTAATGTGTTCACGGTAGAGTTCCGTATCTAGCTCCTCAAAAATTTTTGTAGACTTCACACATTTATAGCGTATTTGCTCTTCCACACGATGAAGAGTTGACTCCTTCCCCATACCTTTCATATGAAACCAATCTGTCATAAGCTTGTCCATCCCATTATTTTGTGCTCCCCAACAATGGTCATAACGAAAACAACTTAAGCAAGTATTCATCGGTGATACTTCTTTTGTTGCTTCAACGGGTGTTGTCATAAAACGATCAAAGACCAGCTCCTTCATAAATTGTACAAAATGCTGAAAATGCTCTAATTTATACGTAACATGTTCAGTTAACCAATTTTGCCTTGCAAGTAAAATCTCCTCGCGCTGTGGAAAGAGCTTGTCCCTCGCCATATCTGAATATTTCCTTGGAATGGTTAAAAAAACAACACTGCCAATAACAATGGAGGTAAAGTAAACACTATCTAGCGGCAATGTGGCATCATAAAATAAAAAAAAGACACTGGGCAAAATGCTGCCGATTGCTACGCCAAATCTACCTGCTTTAGCCCCCATACCCGCACATAATCCTGTTAAAGTCGCTACAGATAGCATTCCTGTAAACGACAGCTTTGCAACACCGATAAGGGTCCCCAAAACTGCACCGATTACCGTTGCCAATGGAACGCTTCCTACTAACGCGCCAAAGCAAATAAAAAGCTGTAATAAAAATATAGGCAATGAAAAATAACTAAACACAACTGCCTGCATTCCTGTAAGCATGGCGGCAAATACTACTAATCCAGAACCCAGCTTCTCATATGTCCAATGACTCGTAAACCACTCATAGGAGTTAACAAATAATACTTGCATAAACAACGTCATAATAAGAGCTAGAGCCGCTTCACACCCTACATAAAACTGTACAAGCACCGGAGGCAAGCCCTGATACATTACGCCCTGCCATACCATTTGTACCAGCAATACGGCCAATGAAACGGCAATACTTTGAGGCAACTGCCAGTAACGGAAGCGTCTAATACATTCATACATAAGGATTTGCAATACTAAAATAAGGACTTGTCCAAAGCCGAGGAACAAGCAGCCTATCAAACCTCCAAATAACACAAATTTGGCATACTCTCGATACTTTGTTCGAATAATAGCCCAAAAAGGAACTGAGAACGGTACAGCTGCTTCAAATACAACAGACTGCGCCAAAAAAAAGGATGTTAAAAAAAAGAGGGCGCCGATGAGTATTTGTCTTTTTTTTGTTCCTAATCTTTGGTCATCTACATTTGTTGTAGTATACCATTCGATACTTGTCATTTAACTATCCCCTTTCCGCACTTTTGGCTATTATAAAAAATTATGTATAGAAAGATTGTCTGACGGTGGCATAAAAAAATATAAATTTTTCGACGAATAGCTATACATAAATACGAGAAGCGGCAGCAAATATGAATTTGTGCGACAGTGGAGGAAAACACAGCGACAGCCACACATAATTTATCTGAACTAGAGTGTAACAAAATGCAGCGGCAGCCTTAATAATCACTTGTCCAAGCCTAAAGTTTATAAAAATTACGACATCTCTTGCAATGAACAAGGCTAGCGATAGATTTCTACGCAAGAACAAAAAATCCGCCAGACGTTCATTACTATAACATGGTCTTATTTGTATGAAAGCATAGTAGAACGTAGTAGGAGCACTACATTTTTTCTTAATGTTAACAGTAAAAAATTCTAGGATAAAATCCCCTTGTTTTAGTGGCAAACTTTGTACAACATCATTTTAGTTAATTTTTTTGTAAAGCTACTTGACACTAGCATCATTGGCTTGTATTATTTAATTTGTTGCTTAGACAACAGGCGGAAGTAGTTCAGTGGTAGAACACCACCTTGCCAAGGTGGGGGTCGCGAGTTCGAACCTCGTCTTCCGCTCCATTTTCTATTGGCGGCCTAGCTCAGCTGGCTAGAGCGTACGGTTCATACCCGTAAGGTCGGGGGTTCGATCCCCTCGGCCGCCACCATTATTAGGCCCGTTGGTCAAGTGGTTAAGACACCGCCCTTTCACGGCGGTAACACGGGTTCGAATCCCGTACGGGTCATCCAAAAGTCCGAGACGATCATTAACATCGTTTTGGGCTTTTTATTTATCTCTATCTACAACAGTATTTTTATGGCACTGTCTACTCCGATTTTATAAAAAAGAAGGCTTGAAAAATCCTTCTTAAGTTATTATGAGAACACTGAAAAAGTCAATTTACACTAAATCCATTAATGTAAATTGACTTTTCATATCCATTAATTTTTCCGTATTTTTAATACTCTGGTTATTATTGGATGTTATTTTTCACCATACATTTACCTTGTGAAGTACTCTACTTAACCAAACGAAGTAAATATGCTAAGTTCATAGTGGGAGTTGACTTAACATAGTGTTTGATCATTTTAAGGACAGGTAGATAAAAGCGGATCTATTAGAAGGCTCACTTTATACTGATCTACAACTACATACTCTTAGATCGAATAGTGAACAATCAGCAGGGAGACACTTTAAAAACAGCAACCATTGCCCTTTTAAAACAAATTTCCTATTTCCAGATAATTCAATACGTTTATCACGTCATCAAACATTAATTACTGATATTCACTGTATTCACATCAAATGTCCTTTATGATTCTAACAAATACAGGAATATAATAGGAATTATTACTATACAAAAAACTCAATATTGTACTTTTTAGTAGTAGAAAGAAAGTTTCTTTATTCTATTTTTTAAAATACCTACAATATCATTTCATAAGGCTAAAATTCCCTCTATCAAGAAAATTTTATTTTAATGCTACATCTACTGCATATGTAGCATGAATAATTGTTGTATCAAATAAAGGAATAGCTGCATCCTGCGCATTAATGAGAAGCCCAATCTCTGTACAACCTAAAATAATCCCCTCCACGCCCTGCTGTACAAGCTCATGGATGACCTGTAAATAGTATTCTTTAGAGGATACCTTAATTTCTCCTAAACATAACTCCTCAAAGATAATACGATTAATCTCTGTACGACTCCCTTCGTTAGGAATCACAACCTCTATTTGATGCTGCTGAATCTTTTCTTTATAAAAATCTTGCTCCATCGTATACTTAGTGCCGAGTAAACCAACTTTCCTTATCTTTTGATGCTTCATTTCATAGGCTGTTGCATCCGCAATATGCAAAATTGGAATTGTAATGGCCTTCTCGATAATTGGTACTACCTTATGCATTGTATTTGTACAAATAACGATGAAATCTGCCCCTGCTGTTTCTAAATTGCTCGCAACCTTTGCAAGTAACTCACCTGCTTCATCCCACTTTCCTAATTGCTGAAACTGTTCAACCATTTCAAAATCCACACTCGCTAAAATAGATTGCGCTGAATGCAACCCACCCAACCTTCTTTTCACTTCTTCATTGATAATTCTGTAGTATTGTGCTGAAGATTCCCAGCTCATACCCCCAATCAATCCAATTGTTTTCATATGTAAATTCCTCCTTTAACAGGCTTTTCTTTAAAATATACTATAGCATTCTGATAATTAGAGAAACAGTATATATGCCTTCTTTTGTGCCGATTACCTCAAAATATGGCATACTTATATAGACAATTCATACTATTCAGGAGGTCTATTACTTGTGAATCAATTAACAAAAGCCGCTCTTATTTGTGGAAGCGGCTCGATGATTATTCTGGTTTCGATTCTTATTCGCTTGCCGTTTTTTGTGCAAATTCTACTATTGCTTAGTGGACTTGCTATAAGTGTATATGGCGTCTTTTTACTTGTAAAAATGGCCATCCACCCAACAGAAAGCACGAGGAAAACCCCTTCTCACCAAACAACTACCACACCACCTAACAAGAAGAAAAAACCTTCGTCTACTTTGTAGGTACATTCAAAACAGACAGATTTATAAGCACTATAAAAAAGAGCAAGAAATCAATAATAAACCTTGATTTCTCGCTCTTTTGTCTGATAGGGCTTTTTCTGATATAAAAGCTAAAATTAACGATTATCACAAAACAATTTCAAATCATCTTTCTTCTGGTCAAACAAGGTTAGAAAAATTGATGCACTGCTTCAGCGTAAACTGACTCGTTTTCGCAAAAAAAGGAACTAGCCTTTAAAGAAAGCTAATCCCTACTCTATTTCATACACTTTTTCTACGATTAAAACAGTCAGCAAACTACCCTCTTCTAGCTCCGCGACCACCACGTTTTGATTCCGTAGCACGTTTAAGTGTTGCTAGACGTTCATCACTATCTTTTAAGAAACGTGCCATTTTTTGTTCAAAATTTTCTTTTGGCTGATGGCGTTCGTTGCGATCGTTAGAACGATTATCACGACGTGGACGTGCTGGACGCTCTGGTCTCTCAACTTGAGGCTTTGCTTTACGGATTGAAAGACCAATCTTTCCGTCCGCTTCAACATTCATCACTTTTACTTCAACTTCATCTCCAACTTTTAGATGCTCATTGATATCTTTCACATAATTATCAGCTACTTCACTAATGTGAACCAAGCCTGTTTTGCCATCTGGCAGCTCAACGAATGCTCCAAAATTTGTGATTCCTGTTACTTTACCTTGTACCTTGCTGCCTACTTCAATTGACATAAAAAAAATGCTCCTCCTTAAAAATTAAGCGACCCTTTTGAGTCATGTAATCAATTTAATCAAACTTTTTATTGCAATATACTTCTCTTTTCATTATATATAACAAAAAAAGAGTGTCAACAATACATAGCCTTTCAGTCGTCTTTTTTATCCTCTTTATCAGGAATAATGAAAATAATTTCACCTTCTTCAGATAAATAATACTCTTTTCGTAAGAGCTTTGCGATATATTCATCATCTTCTAATTGTTTGATTTTAAGATTTAATAAGTCTTGTTCTTCTTTCAATTCAGCAAGATGTTGCTCTGCTTCTTTCTTTGCCTGTTCTTTTGTTGCTAATACTTCATTTTGATGTGACAACACATTTAAGAGAAGAGCGATAATAACGACTGGTATAATCGCAAAAAAGATAATACGACGCATTTTACGTTTGCGTGCTTGCTGCTTGCGATTAATAGCTTTATCCGTGTTACGGACATAGTCATTATCAAGCTTCGTGAAATTTTGTTGTTCATCATTTGATGAATGACGTTTTGTCATGCCCGCACCTCCGAAAATTATTGTTGCTTTTTATTATACTTCAAATATCGTAACTTTTTAAAAAAAGTGTAGGACAAATACGAATAAATTTTGACAAAAGGCCTCAAAACAAACATAACGATATGAATGAATAGTTGAAGAATATGTCGAATAACCGTAATAATCAAGTGTACGATAAACCAAAAGGGTCTCCATGTTATATTCACCAAAGTTCTTGCAACGAAACGTAAAAAGGTTTGAAAAAATGATTGGTACAAAAAAATCCCAGCAATTTGCGCTAGCGGGTCATAAGCCCGCCAAGCGCCATCCTTTAGCCAAAACAATAAATAGTATGTCAATCCTCCGAGTAAAATCCATGTTAGTAATTCAAAAACCATCATCCACTTTCGAAGGCTTGACCTTTTTGGAGTCGAAAAAACAATAAGTCTCACACTATCAATAATGAAACCAACTGCTATACCGCTCAAAACCATGACGATTAATTGAAAAAACTGTTCACTAACAATCATCCAAATAATTTATGAAGGAAACCTTTGGAGAAGCCACTTTCCTCCTCGTCATACTGTAAGGTTTTTACAGTTCCTTCAAGTGTCAATAAGCCTTTGTCAACATCTAAATGAACGATATGCAGTTCCTCTCCACGGATTAGCAAATGCCCTTGGGACGTCTTAATGAAAAATTCTTCCTGATCAAAGCGTTCAATTGATTTTACAGAAGTCATGTCCATTCTTTTACGATTGCGAATCGTTAAAATATGCTCTCCAGATGGAATTGTGTAACGATTACTTTCTTGATGTAGCGTCATTTTCTTCCTCCTTTAGTCGTCCTAGCTTCTGTTCACTTTATGCGGACAACCTTCAAAGCATGACAACTTTATTGACTTTCAGCTATAAAAGAAGAAGGAAGCAACAGAAAGACTATTCCTCATCATCAATAAATTCAGGTTCAATCTTTTCGAGACGTTCTTCGTTTAAAATCGTAAACATTTTTGCAGCATCTTCTTTTTTCACCGTGTCCCGTAATTCCTCTACACGTGCTGTGACGATTTTTTGGCCAAAACGGATGGCAAGCTCATCGCTCACTTTTACTGTACTGCTAGCCTTTGCTACCTTTCCATTAATGGTAATACGCCCTTGATCTGCCACCTCTTTTGCTAAAGTACGGCGTTTAATTAAACGTGATACTTTTAAAAATTTATCTAATCTCATCTTTCTACTCCTTTTCTAACTGCTTTGCTTCATCCCAAAAAGCATCTAATTGTTCTAATGTAAAATCAGTAAATGATTTGCCACTTGCCTTTACCTGTGCCTCTACATAGCCAAAGCGCCTTGCGAACTTTTCATTGGCATGTAGCATAGCCTCCTCAGGTGAGATTTTATAGAAGCGTGCTAAATTCACTAATGTAAATAACACATCCCCAAATTCATCGAGACGAGATACACTTGAACCTTTTTTGACCTCAGCTCGAAATTCCTGCCATTCCTCTGCAAACTTCTCCCATGCCCCTTCTACATCTGGCCATTCAAAGCCTACCTTTGCAGCCAGCTTTTGATAATTATAGGATGTTTGTAGCGCAGAGGAGGCTCTATACTCATTCTTTAATAATGGTTTATCACTAGTGCCCTTTTCCTGAGCTTTGATCGCTTCCCAATTGGCAACAACGCCATCCGCATCCTCCACCGCAACATCACCAAAAACATGTGGATGACGACGAATCATTTTTTCGCTAAGAGTGGCTAAAACATCTTCAAGTGTAAAGTATCCTTGATCTTCTCCAATTTGTGCATGTAAAAATACTTGCAATAGCACATCACCAAGCTCCTCAATCATTGCATAATCATCCTCAGCATCTACAGCTGCTAAGTATTCATGTGCCTCTTCCAGCAAATATTTTTTTAAGGATTCATGCGTTTGTTTTCGATCCCAAGGACAGCCATTCGGACCTCTTAATGTTGCAATAATTTGGCGCAATGTTGTCCAATCACGCAGTGCTGCCTCCTGTGATCTCACAGGCGGTACATAAACAGTTGTTAAATTATTAACTTCGACACTTTGATCGAGTTCATAGAGGGGTACAGTGATAATTTTCTCTTGAGCAGAGCCTGCTGCCGTTACAACTGTTACAGGGTACTCATCATCATATTTCTCCATTAAGGTTAGCTTCACCTCTGAGGCACTAAATGTATCATATACCTGTGCAATTAACAGATGCTGGCGCATATTAATATCATGCATGGAAAAGCTAGTACCATCCAGTAATTGAAAGCCCTCAATCGGATCAATTTTTAATGCGCCAAAAATCGGGTCTAAGAAACTTTGTCCACCCTCAATAACTACATTAACGCTTCCCTCATCCGCTGCTGCAATAAGCAACTGCACTGTTTGCTCTGCCACTAAAGGATGACCAGGCACAGCATACATAATATCTTCTACAGCTGCTACTTCAATAAGTCTGTCTGCAATTTCCTTATAGACAGGCTGGAATGAATTATGCTCTTCATAGACCTTATCAAAGCTCTCAAATTCGACACCTTCCGCTGCTAATTCCTCCAATACGGGATGATCCACTGTGCGAACATATAATTTTTTCGCATTTTTTAATTTTCGATAAACACCCATTTGCAGTTGATTAAAATCTCCCGCACCTAAGCCAATAATTGTTAACGTCTTCAATACTCCCACCTACTTCTTTATGTCAATTCACACAGGCATTTTAAGGAACGCGACACTATATGTTGATTGACTACCTATAAGAAAGGCATATCATTAATGTTCCGCCCCTTCTGCCGTTCGTTTATCTTTTCTAATTTAACCCATATTTACTCATTATGCTTCTTGAGGGGCGAGGAATCCTTGCTTATTTTTTTGAATTTAACCATAGTTGATAAACAGCCATTCTTCGGCCAAATGGTAATAGGTACCACTCCTTTTCTGCTAGTACCCGCTTCTTCGCTACCATCGTTAGCAGCACAAATGCCCCTAAGCATACTGCTGTAAAGCTGGCAATGATGGCTGTTACACGTGAAGATAGGTAATAGCTTAAAAGAGCTGGTGTAAACTGTAACCATAGAAGCACAGCAATTGCCATACTTAAAGAAGCGATTCCTACTTTTTTATAAAAGCTGACTGATGCCAATTGAATGCTTGTTAAACGTTTTAAATAGATAATAAGCATACTTGCCGTTAATAATAGGCCTATATCATTTGCGATAGCTGCGCCTAATATACCAAGCCAACCAATCATCCATAGATTTAGTACAATTTTGATGATAAAGCCTAACAGCAGAAATAGAGCTGGCTTTTTTAATTTGCCATAGCCTTGTAAAATAGCTGTAAATGTAAGGATAATCGACAATGGCACAATTTGAAATACATAGACGGTTAATACTGCTGATAAGGCATTTGTTTTAAACAGCATTTCATTCAAATATGGCATAATAAGCATTAAGCCTAAGGATGCAGCCCATCCAAATAAAATAGCTGCTTTATAGGTTAGTTGGATAAATGGAACTGCACTACGCCCCTCTTGTTTTTTCGATAAATGAGCCACAAGGGGGACAATCGCAAGTGACAATGAAGATGCGATAACAATGCCCAACTGGACCAAGGGCTGACCACGATCATAAATCCCCTTCGTTTCCTTGGCCATTGTAGAAGCCATCCCATTTTCCATCAGTAGTGAATAAATCGTAAATGAATCAACCAATTGATACCCAAGTAATAGTAGACCACTCATGCTTACGCTTATGCTCAATAAGGTAACTTCTTTAATAATTGATAAGCTGGACACAGGCTGTCGTTGCTGCTTAGTATGAAACAGTCCAAATTGTCGATAAAATAGATAGACAAGGAAGAAAAAAGCAGCTACTTCCCCAATAACAGTACCAGTAATAGCCATTTTCCCTGCGCTATAAAGTGAATTAGTTGTAGCCATAATAATAAAGGTCCCTGCTAAAATCACCGTTATTCTAATCGCTTGTTCGAGAACTTGAGCATAGGCAATCGGCTCCATCATTCCTCTCGATTGAAAGCCGCCTTTTAAAATAGCAAGTGCTGGCATCACCCATACAACAAAGGAGCCTGTGCGTATCAATGGCGCAAGCTGAGCATCACCCATCCATTGTGCAATTTTTTCGGCACCACCAAATAACACTACAAAAAATAGCAATGATAACACCGTCAAATAATAAAAAACGATACGCATAATGGCACTTCGTCTTTGTTCACGTTCTTGTGCATTACTCAGTGAGTCATTATCTGCTAGCATTTTAGAAACAGCCACAGCAAAACCACTGGATGTCCAAACAACAAAAATCGATATAACAGGATATACCTGCTGATAAATATAAAAGCCTTCATCACCAACAAGGTTTTGAAAAGGTACACGATAAATAGCACTAAGCACCTTTACAATCAGGGCAGCTATTGTTAACAAGGCCGCTCCCTTCATATAGCTTTTCATGCCGAAATGTTGCGCCATAAATTGCCCTCTTTCCTTCTTAACAATGCCAATAGTATAGCATACCGTGAACCACTCGCCACTTAGCTACGCTTGAAGTGGGCGCTTCTTGGGACAGAGCTTACTTGCGAGCGTATGTATTACCTCACAGCGATTTCTCTTCTATACCAAGCTATCCCGTGATCCCTACGGTTCGATCTTAAAAGTTTGACGTGCTTGCTAGCCTCAAGTTTCCTCATTCGTATTCTTTCTGTACGCAAAAAAAGTTATTGTTCAGCCTAAAAAGACCATCGCAATAACTTTTATATGCATTAACTATTCATTTGTTTTGCTAAGAAGTTAGCAGCAGTTTCCACTACCTTGACTTCTACATCTCCAACAAAATGCACTTTTGATAAAATAATAATGCAGCCTATCGGATCGCCATTTACGACAATCGGCGTCGCACAATACGATTTTACTTGCTCATATTGTCCTGGCACAATTTCAAGCGTTGCTTCCATTTTTTCAATCTTTGTAGAGCGCTCATCCATAAAGCCCTCTGCAAAGGATGTAATACGACGATTGATATATTCCTTCTTGCCAATCCCTGCAACGGCGATTACCTCATCACGGTCAGTGACAAATGCTGGTGTTCCTAATGTTTCGTAAAGTGTCTCCACATACTCTCTTGCAAATTCTCCTAGGTCATTAATAGGAGAGTATTTTTTTAATATGACTTCACCTTCACGGTCCGTATAAATTTCAAGCGGATCGCCTTCACGAATACGTAGCGTCCTACGAATTTCTTTTGGAATAACTACACGCCCTAAATCATCAATACGACGAACAATTCCTGTTGCCTTCATTCTAATGCCTCGCTTTCGCTACAATGAAATTTTTATTCACCTACAGTATGGTTTTTATTGAAGCAATCTATGCAAAAAACTGAAGAAAAAGGATGTCACAGCCATCAAAATTTTGCAAAAAGCGCTAATTTCCTAACGCAAACGTCCATTAACACCTTATGATAGTACCCAAAAAATTACTTTTTATATGCAAATTCTTAAATACTCTTATACAATTTTAGAAAGGAAACGTTGTAATAAGAATAGGGAGATTTGGAATTGAGTAAATTTTCTATGTATGCAATAATCCTTGAAATTATTGGTATAGTATTCTTTATGCTTATAGGTGTCCTATGCCTTCTAGTGAAATGGCGTTCCTCATCAATCTACAAGTGATTTTTAATAATATTTGGTGTTAAAG
Source organism: Lysinibacillus macroides (assembly GCF_001281525.1). Classification (GTDB taxonomy): domain Bacteria; phylum Bacillota; class Bacilli; order Bacillales_A; family Planococcaceae; genus Lysinibacillus; species Lysinibacillus macroides. The sequence continues at coordinate 44,463 of NZ_LGCI01000014.1, forward strand.
GGATATTATATTTTACTGTTAGTATTATAGTGGAGATTTTAGCCTTTAAGAAGTCAGAGGAAAGTCGATGGCTTAACTACACAGGTCTGTTGTTAACTCCAATTGTCTTAATCAGTACTATATTTTTATCATAATTATAGGTTGGACAGTTTTCTAAAGATTCTATTTGTATAGGGATGCCCTTCTGCGTGAAAGCAAGGTGATAGCGTCAAAACATATACTTATAATGGACATCAACCTCTTTCTTTAACAGAAGGGTTTTTACATAAATCCCCTAACAATATAAGGTTAGTTTATCTGTCTAAAAAGATAAACTAACCTCATTTCTCTTATTGCTTTTTAGCTTGATCAATAATCTGCATCAGCTCTTCTAAAATATCGAACGGCTGGTATTTCCCACACCGGCGCTCATCTATTGTTACTTTTAATTGCATGCCATCCATACCAAAGCCAACAGCACGCTCGAATTTCATAGACTCTTCAATAATTTTACTGCCATCCACATTGGCTGTGCCTTCCTCAGATAACAGTATCGTTATCACTTTTTGCCTATCCTTTACAGATACTACACCTGCACCTAACCCCCATACCTTCATGCGGGCGATTCGTAGCAAGCGCTCTGTTTCAATTGGGAGATCGCCAAATCGATCCTCTAATTCCTCCATGATTTCGTCATATTCCTCTACCTGATCCATTGCCTTAATGCGTTTATACATTTGGATTTTTTGATAGCCATCTGGAATATAGGCATCAGGAATATAAGCATCCACGCTCAATAAAATTTCAATTTCAGGCTTCTCTTCCTTTTTCACACCTGTTTGACGTTCAGCAATTGCCTCTTGCAGCATTTGCGAATATAAATCAAAGCCAACAGAATCAATAAAGCCATGCTGCTGCGCTCCGAGCAAATTCCCAGCTCCGCGAATCGATAAATCACGCATCGCAATCTTAAAGCCTGAGCCAAGCTCTGTAAATTCTTTAATTGCCTGTAATCGTTGCTCTGCTACATCTGTCAATACTTTATCACGTTGATACATAAAGTAGGCATAGGCTACCCTATTTGAACGCCCAACACGTCCACGTAATTGATAAAGCTGTGCTAGGCCCATACGATCAGCATCATGGACAATTAATGTATTGACATTTGGAATATCAACACCTGTCTCAATAATTGTTGTCGTCACAAGTACATCATAGTCACCCTCTAAAAAGGATAAAATAACCGATTCTAACTCCGTCTCTGTCATTTTCCCATGTGCAAAGCCTATACGAGCCTCTGGAACAAGCACTTGAATTTCCTCAACCCTTCGAGCCATATCCTCTACACGATTATAGAGATAAAACACTTGTCCGCCACGTGCCATTTCTCTTTCGATTGCCTCTCGCACTAATGCTCCACTATGCTCCATCACATAAGTTTGCACGGGAAAACGATTGGCTGGGGGTGTCTCAATAACAGATAAATCACGGACACCCACCATTGACATATGAAGTGTTCTTGGGATGGGTGTAGCCGTCAACGTTAAGACATCGACATTTGTTTTTAATTGTTTAATTTTTTCCTTATGGGTTACGCCGAAGCGTTGTTCTTCATCAACAATCAATAAGCCAAGATCTTGGAATATCAAATCCTTCGATAAAATACGATGTGTTCCTATAACAATATCGACTTGCCCTTCTTTTAGCCCTTTTAATGTTGCTGTTTGCTCTTTTTTAGTACGGAAACGAGATAACAGCCCTACGTTAATAGCAAAGTCTTGGAAGCGCTCTCGGATTGTTTCATAATGTTGCTGAGCTAAAATTGTTGTAGGTACAAGGAAGGCAACCTGTTTACCATCCTGGATGGCTTTAAATGCTGCGCGAATGGCAACCTCTGTTTTACCGTAACCTACATCACCACAAACTAGGCGATCCATTGGGCGCTCACGTTCCATATCTCGCTTCACTTCAACAATAGAACGTAGCTGATCCTCTGTTTCCTCATATGGGAACATAGCTTCAAAATTACGTTGATCATCGTTATCAGGCGTAAAAGCATGCCCCTTTTCTGCTTCACGCTTCGCATAAAGCTTAATTAAATCATCAGCAATATCCTGTACAGCAGAGGATACCTTTGCTTTCGCCTTTTTCCATTCTGCCCCACCTAATTTATGTAGCTTTGGCTCACGGTCCTCTGAGGCCACATATTTTTGGACTAAGTCTATTTGTTCGACAGGTACATATAATTTATCGTCTGCACGATATCGAATATGTAGGTAATCCTTATGTGTACCGTTGACTTCTAATGTTTCTACACCAATATACTTACCAATCCCATGATGAACATGGACAACATAATCACCAGGTTTAATTTCTGTATAGCTTTTAATACGTTCAGCATTGGTCATTTTCTGCGTACGTGCTTTTTTCTTTGCCTGCTGTTTAAATAGCTCATCCTCTGTTACAACTGTTAAACGTTGAAGGGGCAATTCAAAACCACTCGATAAGCTTCCATCTACAATATAAATACCAGGCTCTGTTGGCTCCCCTAGTGCGGCATGGATATCATATTCCCCCAGCATTTGCTGCACACGTTTCACACGCTCACTATCTCTCACAACGATTAATACTGTAAACTTACCAAGTAGCCAGCGTTCCACCTCGCTTTGTAGCAGTGACATTTGTCCATGAAATTGCTGCATTGGCTTGCAGGAAAAGCTCGTTGTTTTATTAAATGTGATGCCTGAGAATGTTCGTGAAAATAAGGAAAATGATAGCTTTTGCTGTGGAAGCATAGCGAGTATTTCCTTTAATGTAAAGGCAGGCTTCACATCATGAACCATTTTTCCCTCTTCAATTAAAGATAAAAACCATTCATCCTCCTCACGTTCCCACGCATCCATAACCTCTTGAATACGTCCAAGCTCATCAAAAAGGACAAGTCCATCATGTGCAAAATAATCACCCAAATAGGCGGTTTGCTCATATAATAATGAGCCATATTTGTTAACATAGTCAGGTAAACTTCCTTGCTGTAGCAATTCAATATCATACTGAATATGCTGATAAAGCAATTCCTTTGTTTCCTGCTTCTTTACCTTCTTTAAACTAGAGGCTAGTGCTGTCTCTAAGCGACCTGCCAATGCCTGTCTTTCCGATTGAGTAAGAATAACCTCCGATGCAGGAAGAATACGAATTTTGGGCAATTTATCAATAGAGCGCTGATCATCTGCCGAAAATGTTCGAATAGAATCTACTTCTGTATCAAATAATTCAATACGAATAGGCGCTGCTAAATAAGGTGGATAAATATCTAATATCCCCCCACGTAACGCAAATTCTCCTGGCGTTGTCACCATTGAATTCCGTACATAGCCCATCTCGACTAATGTTTGTAGCCATACATCAATATCAATCTCTTCTCCTACAGCTGTTTGTAAAAAATATCGTAGCCAATGCTCTTTCGGTTGCATGACTTTGCGTAAACCTGCAACAGGGATAACATAGACAGCCCTCTTGCCCCTAGCTAAGCAATCCAGTGTTGCAATACGCTCAGCACGTAATTCAGGAGAGGCTACAGAAAGATCTGCTGCAATAAATTCATCAGCTGGATAATAGTAAACATGTTCCTCCCCTAATAATCCCGCCAGCTCATCAACCATCTTCTGTGCCTGCAATAGATTAGGAGAAACAATATAAATTGGCTTTTTTACATATTCAAATAACGCATCAACCATGACAGGGCGTGCGCTTCCTGTTAAACCTGTAATAAGCTGTGATGCAGTTTGACCGCTCCGAATCTCCTGTAAAAATGATGTAATATGTTTATCCTGCGACACAAGCTGTCGTAAAATTTCCACAGTCAAAAGCTCCTTTCAGCATAAAAATGTATTAATTTCTACTATTAACCTAGTACTATAAATATAGCTTTATTGGCTCTTTTATAAAACGGAAAAAGCCTTGAACACACACGAAGTGCGTCAAAGCATCCTTCCAATCCATTTATTGAATCCATTTATTGAGTGCGTGATAATCTGGATATTGTCTCAGCGAATCCTCACATTGCTCACAAATGCAGTGTACAGTTGTTTGTCCATGTTGATCCTTTTCAACATAATCATCTGCTTCTCCCAATTCGAAAATATGTAGCTTTCGAATTGTATCATCTGCATCAAACGGTAGTGTCCCTATTTCTACTTCACAATGCCTACATCGATAGCGAACTGACATCTCCAAATCATCCTCCTTTAAGCAACTTACTACTTAAAGTATAGACATTTATAAAAAGGATTATGCACTTTGCTAATGTATCTGCTTTGCAATATTTTAAAGTACCTAACTATTGTTTTAGCAATAAGTGCACTTTAAACCATTGAGACTTTCATGGAACTCAATGAGCCTAGCTCCATCTATTTGCTCGCATTAAAATGATTCATCACATCAAGAAATGGCTTGGAAAGAGATGCTTCAATAGCATTTACAGCATTTTTAATGGCATCCTCAATAAGGGCTTGATCTTCCTTCAAAAATTTCGCCAGTACATAATCGGCTACCTTCATGCCAGCTGGTGGACGACTAATACCTACTCGAATACGATTAAATTCCTGTGTTCCTAAATGCTGAATTAAAGATTTAATGCCATTATGTCCACCTGCACTGCCTTTTTGGCGTAGGCGTAATTTTCCTGTTTCTAAATCTAAATCATCATAAATAACAATTAAATCTTCTACAGCAATATCGAAATAATCCATCAGCGGCCCAATACATTCCCCTGATAAATTCATATATGTTAAAGGCTTAACAAGTAGAACCTTTCCCTCAGGTCGATGAACAGTTGTATACATCCCATTAAATTTTGAATTTGTTAAAGAGGTTCCCCATTTTTCTGCTAATGCATCAATCACATCAAAGCCAATATTATGTCTTGTATGTTCATAAGGTTTACCTGGATTTCCTAAACCAACAATAATTTTCATAAATACCTCTCTCTTTCCCCACTCTAATAGTCATTATTTTACCATATCACACAGCTAGAAAGCATATGGTACAGTTCCAAAAGCTTAAGCAAAAAAATAAGGCTAGTAAGAAAGACGAAACTTTCTTACTAGCCTGTCCTATTTATTGATTTTTACGCTTGTTCTTCAGCATTATCATCTGCTTCTGTCGTTTCTTCTGTAGCAGTTGGAGCTACCACTGTTGCGATGACATAATCGTCTTCACTAATAATCTCAACAGCTACACGATCACGAATATCGGTAACTGTTAGTGTGTCTCCAATTTTAAGTGCAGTCACATCAATATCAATTGCTTCAGGGATATCAGTTGGCTTTACTTTCACGGTTAGCTCTAAGTTAGGCTGCATTAAAATACCGCCCTCATTCACACCAACTGACTCACCCACTAATTTAATTGGCACAGCTGTTTCTAATGCCTCAGACATATTAATGGCTAAAAAGTCTATATGATTCACTTGTTCTTTTAATGCATTTTGCTGCATTTCTGAAATAACAGCATTTACTTTCTTTCCTTCTAGCTCCATTGCAAACACACCATTTTGTCCATTTTTTTGTATGGACTTTTTTAGTTCCTTTGCAGAAATAGAAATTGGGGTTGACTCTAATTGATAGCCGTAAATAACTGCAGGAATAGCTCCCCCTTTTCTAAGTTGGGTTAATGTCGAACGATGCCCAGTTTCGCGCTTTTTAACACTTAATACTGTACTCATACCTCTTTATTCCCCTTCCAAGAAAAATTATTTACGCCTTCTTTATAATTATGGTTCTTTCGAAGGCTATTATACTATTTACCTCTTAAAAAATAATGTAAATACTATAACATACTTTCTATTATACCCATTTGTGAGAACTTTCACACAAAATAAGCTCATAAAAAGGCAAACCTATCGCTAAAGATAGATTTGCCTTTTATTTATCCTATTTATTATTAATCGAATAATGTACTTACAGATTTGTTTTCATACACACGAGAAATTGCATCAGCCATTAATTTAGCAACAGAAAGCTCTGTAATTTTTGGCGATTTTTTCTCTTCCGCAAGCTGAATTGTATTTGTTACCACTAATTCTTTAATAGAAGAATTTTCAATACGTTCAATGGCTGGACCAGATAGGACAGGGTGAGAACAACAAGCGTAAACTTCTTTTGCGCCAGCAGCACGTAATGCATCTGCACCAATTGTAATCGTGCCAGCTGTGTCAATAATATCATCAATCAAGATTGCCACTTTACCATCAACATTACCAACAATGTTCATAACTTCCGCAACATTTGGTTTTGGACGACGCTTGTCAATAATTGCAATTGGTGCTTTTAAACGTTCAGCCATTTTACGAGCACGTGTTACCCCACCATGGTCTGGTGAAACAATAACGATTTCGTCTTCTGGAATACCTTTAGATTTAAAGTAATCAGATAGTAAAGGTACTGCCATTAAGTGGTCGATTAAAATATCAAAGAAACCTTGGATTTGAGGTGCGTGTAAATCCAACACGATAACACGTGTTGCTCCAGCAGTCTCAAGTAAGTTTGCCACTAATTTAGCTGTAATTGGCTCGCGTGCTTTTGCTTTACGATCTTGGCGCGCATAGCCGTAATAAGGCATAACAACGTTTACTGTACGAGCAGATGCACGTTTCACTGCATCCACCATAATTAAAAGCTCCATTAAATGTTCGTTTACTGGTGCAGAAGTAGACTGCACGATAAACACATCACAACCACGAATACTTTCTTCAATGCTAATTTGAATCTCTCCATCACTGAAGTGCTTAACAGAAGATTTTCCTAATTCAACGCCCATTTCCTGCGCAATTTCTTGCGCTAGTGGGTTATTCGAATTAAGTGAAAATATTTTTAATTGTGAGTTTGCATAATGATATGGCATGATGGCCTCCTGTTTAATTGATAATTATTTTGATTTTAATTTGCTTACATAATTCGGTTTGTTTTCTTGTCTTGCACGAGCAATGGCAAGTGCATCTTCAGGAACTTCTTTTGTAATTGTAGAACCTGCTGCAATAAATGAACCTTTTCCAATCTTCACTGGTGCCACTAAGTTAGAATTACATCCTACAAATACATCATCTTCAATAATTGTTTTGTACTTATTTTGTCCATCATAGTTGACGGTAATAGAACCACAGCCAATATTGACATTGCTACCTATTTCGGCATCACCAATATAGCTTAAATGCGATACTTTTGTATCATTATCTAGTTTACTTTTCTTCACTTCTACAAAGTTACCAATTTTCACATGACTACCGATGTCTGAAAGCGGTCGAATATGTGCAAACGGTCCGATAGCTGTATTTTCCGCTATAGCGCTTTCATGCACAACAGAAGAATGAATCGTTGTACGATCCCCGATGCGGCTATCTGTAATTTGAGTATTTGGCCCAATGATGCAGTCCTCACCGATAATTGTAGAACCTTCAATCATAGAACCTGGCTGGATAACTGTATCACATCCAATAACAGCATCTGCACTAATATACGTTGATTCTGGATGAATAATTGTGACACCATTACGCATATGTTTTTCATTAATTCTTGCACGCATTAATGTCTCTGCTTGTGACAGTGCCACACGATCATTTACACCTAGCGTTTCTTCAAAATCATCTGTTACATATGCCTCTACAATTTCGCCTTGCTTCTGTAAAATTTCAATGACATCTGGTAAATAATATTCACCTTGTGCATTATCATTTTTCACAAGTTTTAATGTCTCAAATAACAATTTGTTATCAAAGCAATATGTGCCTGTGTTTATTTCTTTTACTAATTGCTGCTCAGCTGAAGCATCCTTTTGCTCAACGATTTGTTCAACCTGTCCATTGCTACCACGTAAAATACGACCATAGCCAGTTGGATCTTCGGCAATCGCTGTTAAAATAGTCGCCTTAGCATTTTTCGTTTGGTGATGTTCGAATAAGGCCTTCATTGTTTCAGGGCGAATTAATGGTGTATCACCACATACGACTAATGTTGTGCCCTCTTCATTGTCTAAAATAGCTTCAGCCTGTTGGACAGCATGTGCTGTGCCTAGCTGCTCTATTTGCAAAACATACTCACTTTTATCGCCAAGTTGTTGTTGTACTGTTTCTGCACCATGTCCTACAACCGTTACAATGCGATTTACATCTAACGTTTGAATATGATCCACCACATGCTGTACCATTGGTTTTCCACATACCGGATGGAGCACTTTATATAATTTGGACTTCATACGTGTACCTTGACCTGCAGCCAAAATGACAGCAAAAATATTGCTCATCTGTAAGTCCTCCAATACGCTCATTTTCTCTTATGACTATATAGCAAAATCCATCTATTTTCAAGGCATGTAGAGTTGACAAAAAGATGAACACCAAAAACCGCTACGCCTTCTGCTCGAACAAGGCATCATCTCTCCTAAAATTGCTCTTTTTCTTGTTTTATTACAATAAAAAGAACTCCTCAAAATTATGAAGAGTTCTTAATAATCATCCTAAATTTCACATCTGATAATAATTAGTAATAAATATTTTAATTAGAATTTATTACCTTTTTATTACACACCAATTTCCTCTAATTCTCCCTCGTTAACCGTTTCCTCTACATCACTAGAATTATGGTATTCTTTTAAAATGATCTCTTGGATTTTGTTTCGCGTGTCAGAATTAATTGGATGGGCAATATCTCTAAATTCTCCATCTGGCGTTCGTTTGCTAGGCATTGCTACAAATAACCCAGTGTTTCCATCAATTACACGAATATCGTGAACAACAAATTCATTGTCAAGTGTAATGGAAGCAATCGCACGCATGCGACCATCCGTCTGTACCCGACGTAATCTCACATCAGTAACTTCCATTGTTTCACCACCTCTCTTCTTAGATGCCTTATGAAAATATTATATTCTCGGTCACCAAATATTTTCCTTTTTATAGTCTATCAAATTTTCTAAAAAATTTGAATACTTATCAGAATAATATTTTCCCTTATATACGCCAATTTTGACAATTGTTTGTCAACATTTCATTTATTAACGAAAAAAGCTCACTAAAGAGAAAATATCATACTCTTTAGTGAGCCTTTCCATTTATTTAACAATAGCAATAACTTCGATTTCCACTTTTACATCCTTTGGAAGACGGGCTACCTCTACAGCTGAACGAGCCGGCTTATGATCACCAAAATGACTTGCATATACTTCATTCATCGCTACAAAGTCGTTCATGTCCTTCATGAAGACCGTTGTTTTCACAACATTATCTAAAGAAGTCCCAGCTTCCGCTAAAACTGCTTTTAAATTAGCAAATACTTGATTTGTTTGTACAGTTATATCGCCTTCCACTAAATCACCTGTAGCTGTTAATGGAATTTGACCTGAGCTATAAAACATTCCATTAACAATCATTCCTTGTGAATATGGTCCGATTGCTGCTGGTGCGTTTGTTGTTGCTACTACTTTCATTTGTCATGTCCCCTTTTAGAAAAATAGTTACCTTCACTTAATGCAATTGTTCGATCTTTTTCATTCACCTCATGAAGCTTTACAAGTGAATAGTAATCATCTACTAATGTTTCGTCCGCATGCTCCGCCTCCACAAGCACCGCAATGCCTGCTAACTGACAGTCAAACTCCTCTAAGAGATTTTTCATGCCATTCATAGTACCGCCGACCTTCATAAAGTCGTCCGTAATTAACACACGTTGTCCACTTTTCATGCTTCTTTTTGATAATACCATTGTCTGAATTCTTCTGGAAGAACCAGATACATAATTAATACTAACTGTAGAGCCTTCTGTTACTTTACTATCTCTTCTGACAACCACTACAGGTACATTTAAATGTCTTGCAATAGCATGGGCAATTGATATACCTTTCGTTGCAACCGTCATAATCACATCTATTTGCTGATCTGCAAAAGCAGAAGCAAAGATCTTCCCTACACGGTTAATTAAATCTGGGTTGCCCAGTAAATCTGTCATAAATAAATAGCCACCTGGTAACAATCGATCTGAATGTTCTAGCTCTGCCTTTAAATCCTGAATTACTAAACGTACTTCTGCCTCGGACATTTTCGGAATATATTTTACGCCTCCTGCTGCGCCTGGCACTGTCATCAATAACCCGATTCCCTTTTCTTCGAAGGTTTCTTTTACAATCGTTAAATCCTCACTAATGGACGATTTTGCAGATTGATATAGTTCTGAAAAATAAGTTAGCGGGATCAATTGGTGTGGATGTTCTAGTAAATAGTACGTCATATCAACTAGTCGTTCACTACGTTTCCATTTCACGCGACCCTCTCCTAAACACGAATATTTATAGGTAAAATTAACACAATTATGCGTTTTTAAGCAAGTGTATTCCGCTCGCCTAAAATCCGTACTGCATAAACTTCCTCACAAAAGCCACGTAAGCCATTATAAATACGACTGACACGAGCTTCACTATCTACTAAGCCAAACACAGTTGGACCGCTTCCACTCATTAATGTAGCATCTGCCCCAAAACGCTTCATTTGCTCCTTTAGCATCACAACTTCTGGATGGAGCTTAAATGTTACAGTTTCTAAAACATTTCCTAATGAAGCACATAGTAGTTCATAATCCTTTGTTTCAATTGCACGTATCATTTGCTTTGTATTTGGATGTTCTAGCCCTTCGACTTTTAGCCCTCCATATACTTCAGCCGTTGAGACACCAATTTTCGGCTTGGCCAAGACAACCCAACAATTAGGGGGTGCTGGTAATTCTTCTATGATTTCTCCACGCCCTGTAGCTAATGCCGTGCCACCATAGACGCAAAACGACACATCTGAACCGATTTTAGCTCCTAACTCCGCTATTTCATCTATGGACAAATCTAATTCCCATAGCTCATTTAAGCCCTTTAATGTAGCAGCCGCATCACTACTTCCACCTGCTAATCCTGCCGCAATAGGTATCTCCTTTTCAATAGTAATGGATACACCTTGTCTAATGCCGTATGTATCTTTGATAAGACGCGCTGCCTGATAAGCAAAATTACGATGGTCAGTGGGTACAAAATTATCTGTTGAAATAATTTGAATCACGCCATCTTCTCGAGATTCAAGACTTATGCGATCAGCCAAATCGACTGTTGTCATCACCATTTCAACTTGGTGAAAATTATCGGGTCTTTTATAAAGTACATCTAATGTTAAATTAATTTTTGCAGGCGCCTTTACATAAAGCATTTTTCTTCCTCCTTTATCGCTCACGCATCAACTTCGCCCCCGTGTCCTTACATCCGAATTTTTTGAACCTGCTTAAAAAGCTCTTTTTCCAAATTCATGACATCCACTAGAAGCTTTATCTTGATTCAGTGGGCATTTGTATATCTGCTAAATCAAAATAAAAAGTTATTGTCGCGCAAGATTTTTCATTTTATTTTACCATATTGGTCATACGAAAATGGAAAAAAAGAACCGTATACCCTGTTAGGTGTAACGGTTCCCTGTTGTCAGCTGTATTTGTTGTGTTCGTAAGGATTTTTATCCCTGCTGCTTCAAGACAAGTGTAGTTTACTTACGCTCCTGCTCACTACTTGCCCGTTCAGCCATTTCAATGGCACGTTTCACCATATTACCAGCATCACGAGCTTTTATGCCGCCCCAGCCCTCTCTCTGCACAACATCATAAAATCCAAGCTCTTTTGCGATCTCTTCTTTTAATCGAGGTGACATGATACCTTTTCTAGGCATAGTAACTCCTCCTTTAACAGCTGACGAATTTAGTATGCCCGTGAAAACGCAAAACACTCATGTATTTTTTAACATACATGAGTGTTCCTAAAATATAGAAATAAGTACTAGAAACTATTTTGCGACAGCAGCTTTTGCTTCGTCTAAAAATGTAATCTCTACTGCTTCAGTTAAAATATCTGTGTAACTATACGATACGCGCTTACACGTATTGTCTTCTTGATCGAGTTCTACTACAAAGATGGCGCGATATGTCTCACGTAGTATCCCTGCACACTCAACCGTTTTCTTGCGACCACCGTTTGCTTTTAATTGCAAACGTTTACCCAAATGACAATCCAACGACTTTTTAATGTCCGCTAAAGTTTTTGGCATTTTCGCTTACACCTCACTAATAACAAGTATAAGCTAATGGCCCAAAAATGTCAACAAAATATAATATTTTATCAGCCTCTTATAAATCTTGTCAACTTATTTTTTATAAAAATATAGATATTTTTTTACATTTAAGAAAAAATGTTAACAGAAATTTTTACTTTGCAAAGACAGGATATAAAGCATCTGCTAATTTTCCAAACTCCTGAATGGTAAGTGTTTCTCCTCGACGGGTCGGTTCTATATTAGCAGCTGCTAATGCTTCTAATATCAGTTCCTTTTGCGCCTTACCATTTGGTAAACCTGATTGCAAGTTATTGTAGATTGTTTTTCGTCGTTGTACAAATGATGCACGTGTTACGACAAATAAAAAATCCTCATCTATTACTTTAACGGGTGGTTCATCATGCTTAATAAGACGAATAACGGCAGAATCAACATTCGGCTGTGGCATAAAAACGGTTTTTGGCACAGTCATTGCAATATCCGCCTTTACATAATATTGAATCGCAATCGATAATGAGCCATATTCCTTCGTCCCTGGCTTAGCCGTTATTCGATCTGCCACTTCCTTTTGCATCATAACAACAAAGCCACGAATCGGTAATCGGTCATTAAGTAATTTCATTAAAATGGGTGTTGTTACATAGTACGGTAAATTGGCAACAACCATAATATCCTCAATCCCTGGCATCTCCTCTGCAATAACCTCTGCAACATCTGCCTTTAAAATATCAGCATGAACAATGGATACATTATTATATGGGCTAAGTGTATCATTTAGCACAGGCAATAATCGTTGGTCAATTTCAAAGGCAACAACCTTTTTGGCATTTCTCGCCAAATGCTCTGTTAATGCCCCAATACCAGGTCCAACTTCAATCGCACCGCTATTTTCTGTTAAATTTGCATGACTCACTATATTTCGTAAAATATTAGGATCAATTAAAAAATTTTGCCCTAAGCTTTTTTTAAAAGAAAATCCATATTTCTTTAAAATTTCCTGTGTTCGTATTGGTGTTGCAATATCTTTATGCATGATCTTCCTCCTGGTCTAACTGTGCGACTGCCGCACCAAATTGCTGTTCTGTAATTTGAAACATCTTCAATCGTTTATGGAGCTGTTTACCATTTGTTGCACCAATATTTAAAATGTCCCCCAGACGTTCACGACGCTGCTTCGCCTGTGCATGACCTATTAAACGCGCTGTCATTAAATCCTCCAGCGTAATATCGTCTTGGTTTGGCACCTCATAGTTTGGGGTATATACATGTTGTAAGGCTTCACGAATATCTTTATCTGCAGCATGCTCAATCCCTAATCCTTTACCGTTCTTCGCAATTGTTTTTGCTTTTGGTAAAAAGGCATGCTTGACCCCTTGCACATGCTCCTCAATAATGGCACGTATCCGACGCCCAGGATAATCAGGATCAGTAAAAACAATAACACCACGCTTCTCCTGTGCATGCTGGATTCGCTTCAATGTCTCTGCTGATATAGCCGATCCATTTGTTTCGATCGTATCTGCTTGTACGGCTCGCTGAATAGCTGTCGTATCATCTTTTCCCTCAACAACAATAATTTCTTTAATTTGCACAAAGGCTCCTCTTTTCTACCTTGTCTTCTGACCATTTTACAACTGTGTGCTACCGTTTGTACAGAAATTCAAGACGAGCCTACTGTTAGCTATCAGTAGTGGGGACTATCTATCTCTTTGAAAGTTCCACTTGTCAGTTCCATATTGTAAGCTATCCATTTTAATAAAAAAAGCTTTCCCGCCAGTCAAAACAGGAAAGCTTCATTCGTGAAAAAACATTTTGATTAATTTTACAATTTTTTTAATTTAATACTTTAATGCGGACTTTCTTACGTCCCCAGTTGCGTGCTTGTGCATCACTTTGGACAAGTACATCAATTTTATTACCTTTAATAGCGCCACCAGTATCAGCAGCAATAGCTGTACCGTAGCCTTCCACCCAAACCTTTGAGCCTAATTTAATAACAGACGGATCAACCGCTATCACCTTTAAGCCAGAATTTGAGCGTAAATTAATACCTGTTGCGGATATTCCTGAACATCCATTGCAATAGGGTGTATAGGCTGTTGCCGTCACGTAGAATTCCTTTCCACTCGTCGGCTCAGCTGCACCACGTGATACAGTTGTTGCTGCACTCGCAACGACTGTTTTTGTGCCAACTGCAACGACTTTCGTCTTCGGCTCTTTTACTATTTTTTCAGATTGTAAATTTTTAGCTACAACCTTACCGTTTTCTTTAACAACTTCATAGGTACGAGAAATTGATCCCTTCTCACCTGCTGTTACTACTTTTTCTTTTCCTTTTAGCAATGAAGCATCCTGTTTCTTTTCAACTGCGAAATCTAAAGAGTCTTCCACTACATCGATAACCTTTTCTACGCGAACTACTGTGATTTTACTCTTTGGAGTAATAACGTCCTCTGGGTTATTGTCGACACGATCGAATTCATTTAGCTGAATTCCTTGTTGTTTTAAAAAGTTAGCGACCGTAGTCGAAGTGGACCATACTTGTTTTTTGTTTACACCATCAACAAGCACCACTTGAAACGCTTTTTGAATATCAATTTTGCTATCTTCGCCTAGCTCAGTATCTAGTCCTTGTGCTAAAGAGTCGTGTTCTGATACCTCGATATTTGCTTCCTTCAAAATGTCCTTCACTAGTGTTTCAGTTGTCCAAACTTTTGACTGATTTCCATCAACTGAAATTGTTACTTCTTTTGCCTGTTCCCATGTAATTGCTAATCCATTAACAATTTTGGTATTCAGAGAGGGTGAGACTTTATCATGCTCTACTACATCTATGTTTTGATCGTGTAATAATTGTTCTACAGTTTTGGCATGTGTTGATACTTCGATTGTTTCTCCGTTTGCTTCAAGCTTTACGGCCTTTTTCGTACCTTGGTAAAGTACAAAAGAAATGACAGACACAAACAGGACAAGTGAAATAATTCTTATCACCGTTTGCTTACTCCTCAATGATCCTAAGAACAAGTTTTTCATGGAATTATTTGACATGAAAAAACGCCTCCTTAATACAAGGTTGGATTATACGGACTAGTTTTGGCACTGTCAACCCGAAAGTATTTCTCAGTAAATTGACTTCTGTGTTTTTGCCAACCACAAACCCAGTATTGGAGGCATCTTAGCTAGTTACTTGTCAATCCCAAAAAAATTTTTCGCATTAGTAGTTGTGGCTTGTGCAATTTCCTCAACTGTCAACCCTTTCAATCGTGCAATTTCTTCTGCAACTAGTGGCACAAAAGCGGGTTCATTACGCTTACCTCGATATGGATGTGGTGCTAAATACGGAGCATCTGTTTCAATCATTAAGTGCTCCAAAGGTATTTCAGTTGCCACTTCCTTTGGTAGACGTGCATTTTTAAATGTCACTGGTCCACCTAAGCTAATCATAAAATTCATAGCAATACATTCACGTGCTGTTTCTACACTTCCGCCAAAGCAGTGCATAACTCCTCCAACGGATGCCGCATTTTCTTCTCGTAAAATTTGTACAACATCCCCTGTTGCATCTCTGTTATGAATAATAATTGGCAATTTTATCTTTTGTGCTAATTGAATTTGTTTGCGGAAAAGTGCTTGCTGGACATCTTTTGGGGATTTATCCCAATAGTAGTCCAAGCCAGTTTCACCAATACCAACTATTTTTGGATGTGTGGCTAATTGTTCAATCCACTCTAAATCTTCTTGCGTACAATCAATGGCATCTACTGGGTGCCAGCCAATAACACCATAAACAAAATCATACTGATCAATCAATTGCATTGTTCTTTCAATGGTTTTACGGTCAAAACCAATAACAACCATTTTTTCTACATTGGCTTCAAGGGCCCTATCAATCACCTCTTGAAGGTCTCTTTCATACTGATCTGCATTTAAGTGTACATGTGTATCAATAAACATTTTCATTCTCCTAACATTGATTTTATTAAAATTTATTATTTCATATTTTTCGTAAGTATTACAATTTCGTTACAAACTATTCGCTATTGTGACATTCCACTTAAGTCTTAGACCCATTAATAGATCTATATACCTATATTTTTATCAATTTTACAATGAATAAACTATCTCAAAATAACAAATACACCATTTTTCTAATCAATTTGAAAAGCCTGCTGAATGTTTTAAATTCAGCAGGCTTATTTTACATTATCATTTTACTTTTGCGCCATTTTCAAGTTTTTGGTCTACTGAAGCTAATTTTAAAATTCCATCTTTTTCACCAGCTAAAATCATTCCTTGAGATAATTCACCTCGAAGTTTAACCGGTTTTAAATTGGTTACAACAATCACCTTTTGACCAATAAGTGCTTCAGGAGAATAGAATTTCGCAATCCCTGAAACTACTTGACGTTGCTCATATCCTAAATCAACTTGAAGCTTTAATAATTTATCTGCTTTTGGAACAGACTCACATGCCGTAACAGTTGCTACCCGCAAATCAATTTTCATAAAATCATCGATAGTAATTTCAGGGATTTCTGGAAACTCCTCATCCTTTGAAGCCTTTTTAACTTCTTCTTCTTGAGGTGTCTTTACAGAACCACGCATTTCCTCACGGATATAGGCAATTTCAACTTCACTCTCTAAACGAGGGAAAATAGGTATTCCTTTTTCTACCACTTTAATGTTTGTTGGAATAGTATTGCCGAATGTTTCAATAGTAGCCCATGCTAAAAATTTGTCATCTAATCCTAATTGATCAATAATGCGTTTTGGGGTAGATGTCATAAACGGTTGTAACATGACAGCAATTTGGTGCAAACTTTCTGCCAAATTTCGCATAACAGATCCTAATTTCGGTTTATCAGCTTCTTCTTTTGCTAATACCCAAGGTTGCGTTTCATCTATATATTTATTTGTTCGTGATACAAGTGTCCATAAATCCGCAAGTACGACACTAAATTGCATTTTTTCCATACTTTCTTCATATTTAATACGTACCGACTTCGCTTGCTCTTGTAATGGGGTATCAAATTCCGTCGGCTCAAGATTTTCTGTAGGAATGACACCATCGAAATATTTATTAATCATTGAGATAGTACGGTTCAATAAATTCCCTAAATCATTCGCAAGATCAAAATTTGTACGTTCAATAAATGATTCTGGTGAAAATACACCATCAGCGCCAAATGGCAATTCGCGTAAAAGGAAGTAACGTGTCGCATCTAGTCCGTATCGCTCAATGAGCATTTCAGGATAAATCACATTCCCCTTTGATTTAGACATTTTCCCGTCCTTCATCATAATAAAACCATGGGCAAACACTTTTTTCGGTAATGGTAAATCTAGCGCCATTAAGAAGATTGGCCAATAAATCGTATGGAAGCGCACAATATCTTTTCCTACTACATGCACATCAGCTGGCCAATATTTATTAAATAATGTTTCATCCTCTGACAGATAGCCTAAAGATGTAATATAGTTTGTTAAGGCATCTACCCATACATAAATAACATGCTTTGGATCTCCCGGTACTTTAATCCCCCAATCGAAGGATGTTCTGGACACGGATAAATCTTCGAGTCCTGGTTTAATGAAATTATTAATCATTTCATTTTTTCGTGATTCTGGCTCAATAAATTCAAGGTTTTCTTCATAATAAGCCAATAAACGATCTGCGTATTTCTTCATATTAAAGAAGTACGACTCCTCTTTTACTTTGTGTACCGGACGACCACAGTCTGGACAGTTCCCATCAACTAATTGAGTCTCTGTAAAGAATGATTCACATGGTGTACAATACCAGCCTTCATATTCGCCTTTATAAATATCCCCATTATCTAAAAATTTTTGGAAAATCTTTTCGACAGCCTTTGTATGTCTTTCTTGTGTTGTTTGAATAAAGTCATCATAAGAAATATCCATTAAACCCCAAAGCTTTTTCGCCGCATCTGCAATTTCATTTACATAATCTTGGGGATGTTTACCCGCTTCAGCTGCTTTTTCTTGAATTTTTTGGCCATGCTCGTCCATTCCTGTTAAAAAACGAACATCATAGCCACGTAAACGTTTATAGCGTGCCATCGTATCCGACGCTACTGTTGTATATGCCGTACCAATATGAAATTTCCCACTTGGATAATAAATAGGTGTTGTTATATAGAATGTTTTTTGTTGTTCGCTCACAAGAACTGCCTCCATCGTTTTACAATATACTTTCTATTCTAACGAAGTACGAAATTCGTTTCAATGAAAGTTTATCAATTGCGAAAATTGTCGAATAATATATTAAACCCATTTACTTACTTAATTAAGAATCTTTTTTACTAGTCCTCAAATTATTTAATAAAAACCTTTTAAAAAAAATAAAAACCCTGCAATTTCCTTAAAATTTTTTTTATAAAACCCAATATTAGTGTATTAATTAATTGACGTTTATGGCATTACTTGGTATGATAACTATCAGACAAAGAAATAATGTCGAAATTTGACGAAATACCAATATAACATTTATAAATTAGGAGGAAAACTATTATGAAATCAACAGGAATTGTACGTAAAGTCGATGAGTTAGGACGTGTAGTAATTCCTATCGAGCTACGCCGTACGCTAGGTATTGCTGAAAAGGATGCTTTGGAAATCTATGTGGATGATGACAAGATTATCCTAAAAAAATATATGCCGAATATGACATGTGCTGTTACTGGTGAAGTTTCAGATGATAACCTTCGTCTAGTTGGAGGCAAATTAATTTTAAGCCCAGAAGGCGCTGAAATGTTAGTAAAAGAAATCCAAAATAACTTAAAAAAATAATAATCCCACACCTAAATCAACTTAGTGGTTTAGGTGTTTTTTATTTTTTGCTCAATTTCTAGAAATTGCTACCTTTTTCCGTCATCATTGATTTATATATTGTAATATACCCATAAGACAAATTACTTATAATATTTATGCTAACCTTTTTATAGCTTTTCTCTATAAATCGCTTCAATCAAATTATAATAGAAGGTAAAATACCAACCATTTTTTTAAGGTTAACCCTTTTCATGTCAATAATACTCACCTTTTCAATTATTTCCAAATTTAACAAAAGAAAGAGTCACCTTTTTAGGCAACTCCCTACTATTAAACATTATGGTATTCATTATAAATATCTCGTTTTGCTACTTGTCGTAGTTTTGCTACTTCTTTAATTGCCTCTTTTGATGTTTTATTTGATTGATGAATCAAGTAATCAACATGTTCAATGATAGACATTGTATACCAATATGCTTCTTCCTGATTCTCCTCTTCAACATCGCTATTGCCTTCTAAAACAATACAAAATTCTCCTCGTACTTCTTCAGTTTGTGACCATTCTACAGCTTCGGCTAGTGTGCCACGCAAAAATTCTTCAAATTTTTTGGTTAGCTCTCGAGCTAAGACGATACGACGGCTGCCAAGAATTGCTTCCATATCCTTTAGTGTATCCTTTAAACGATGGGGTGCTTCATATAATAAAATGGTTTCTTGACGCTTTTTTAACAGCTCTAATTGCTGGCGACGTTCTTTTTTTCCACGGTTCAAAAATCCGTAAAAGTAAAATGGCTGTGGTGTTAATCCCGAGGCAATTAATGCCGAGAGTGCTGCATTGGGGCCTGGTATTGGCACAACGGGGAAATTTTGAGCAATAGCTTTCTCCACAATATCTGCACCTGGATCAGAAATACATGGTAAGCCTGCGTCACTTACTAATGCTATGGTTTTCCCCTCATGTAGTAAAGCTAATAATTTTTCTCCACCTACAGCTAAATTATGTTCATGATAACTCATTAAAGGTGTTTCAATATCAAAGTAATTACAAAGCTTTTTTGTATTTCTCGTATCCTCTGCTGCAATCATATCTGCTTCCTTTAAAATACGCAGTGCCCGCATACTTATATCCTCTAAATTACCAATGGGTGTGCCAACAAGGTATAAGCAACCTGGCTTATCCTGCATTGTGCTTTTTTGTGATTTCATGATTCACCCCTCCTTATATAATTCATTTTTTGTGCTCTTGTTAATTGCTTAAAAGCATATTCAGCACGCATTGCTTCTTGCTTGGTTGCAAATACTTCCCTATAAATACATTTTACTGGCCCTCTCGTCCTTGTATATTTTGCTCCTTTACCAGCATTATGTACAGCAACACGCTTCTCCACATTAGTGGAATAACCTGCGTAAAGTGATTGATCTGCACATTCTAATACATAGAAATAATGATTATTGCTCTTTTCCATAAAGAATATCTCTCACTTCATCTGTATATTCGTTATTGTCATTATAAACATATAAAGGCGGTAATATTTTTAAATCTGGCTTTCCATCCTTAATTCCTTCTATTAATAATGTATTCGCTTCTTTTCCCTCTTTCGGGTAAACGAGTTGCATGCGTTTCGGCTCTAAACGATGAGCACGCATGGCTGTCACAATATCTAATAAACGACCAGGTCGATGAACAAATGCTGCCTTCCCACCTTGCTTTAGTAATTTACTAGCTGCTTGGATCGCCTCTTCTAATGTTAAATATAGTTCATGACGTGCGATGGCATAATGCTCACTTAAATTTTTATCACTTGCCTCATGTGCTAAAAAATAAGGTGGGTTACAGGTTACAACATCGAATTTTTCAATGCCTAGTTGTTTTGGTACTTCTTTGACATCCCCAAGCACCATTTGAATTTGATGTTCTAACTCGTTATAACGAATACTTCTTTCTGCCATATCAAATAAACGTTGTTGAATTTCTACTCCTATAATTTGCCCCGTTGTACGGCCACTTAAAAAGAGCGGTATGACACCATTGCCAGAGCATAAATCAACAATTTTTCCCTTATGATATGGAATATTGACAAATTTCGAAAGCAGCACAGCATCTAATGAGAATGAAAAGACAGAGGGACTTTGAATAATACGCAAGTCCTCCGCCAGTAAATAATCTAATCGCTCATCACCCTTTAGCCATTTTTCCATACTTATTCCTCCTACGTTACAAAATAAAAGACTGATACCACCGTAGTGGGAATCAGTCTTCTATTACACATTTTGTTTATTTAAAAATGATAGACAAAACAGACAATCTTCACCTTTACGTGAACTTCCAAAATGAACATGACAAACGTGGAAGCCTTCTTGGTATAGACGTGCTAGGTTATCATAGCCTTCACCTATATCTAGCGGACTCTCTTTCTTTACTTCAGCAGCTTGTACGGAGTTTGTGTTAGAAAGTAGTTCTTCTAGTCGTGTACGAAGATGATGATTTTCTGTTTCAAGCGCCTTATGTTCTTCCATCATTAGCGCTACAAATTGTTTCAATGCACCAAATTGCTCCTGCATTGCTTCGAGCTGTTGTTCGAACTCCATAACGGTATCTAAGAAATTACGGTCCTTCACCCAAGCCACCTCGTTAAATTCTCTATCTTATATAAGATTTTTTTCGCATGCTAATAGTTCTTCTAATGTATACTCAACTGTACGTTCTTGTTCCTGTAAATATACTTGAATAAGTCTTTCCAGCACATTTAAGCCTACTACTTTACCACGGCCATCTGGTGTCATTGTAATTTCACCTATATCTGGCATGCCCTCTTTTGCTTCTTCATATTCATCATTTTCATACTTCAAACAACACATTAAGCGACCGCAAAGACCTGATATTTTTGAAGGGTTTAACGATAAGTTTTGATCTTTCGCCATTTTAATAGATACAGGATCAAAATCACCTAAAAATGTGGAACAGCAAAGCATTCGACCACATGGACCAATGCCACCTAATAACTTCGCTTCGTCACGCACACCAATTTGGCGAAGTTCAATACGTGTTCTAAAAACGGAAGCTAAATCCTTTACAAGATCTCTAAAATCAACTCGTCCTTCAGCCGTAAAGTAAAAAATAATTTTATTACGATCAAATGTATACTCAACATCTACGAGCTTCATTTCTAGCTTATGCTCGGTAATTTTTGTGCTCGCCAGTTCAAATGCACGCTTTGATTCTGCCGCATTTTCCTCTACTTGTATACGATCACGCTCATCCGCTGGTCGAAGCACCTGTTTAAGCGGTAATACAACATCATTATCCCCTACTACTTTTTGAGGAACAACTACTTTACCATACTCTATACCGCGAGCTGTTTCAACAATCACATACTGACTATCTTCTAGTGGAAATGATGCTGGATCAAAATAATATATTTTACCCGCCTTTTTAAAGCGGACTCCTACTACATTATACAAATGTATATCCCTCCTGCAGATTTAGCATTAACTGCTCCATCAATAACGTCCTATTCATGTTACGCTGTAGTGAAGCACGCGCCTGTAAAATAGATTCCATTTGTTTAGATAATTTTTCATAAGTGGAATGTAACGCAACTTCTTTAAATAGCGATAACATGTCTGGATAAGTACAAGCTGCTTCGGGATTAGCTTTTATTGACACTATATCACGGTAAGCAAATAGTAGTAAATCCAATCCTTGCTCCATCTCGCCTTTTTCTTTAAAATGTGGCAGCCATTCGTCATAGACAATAAGCATTGCTTCGTGTACATTTTTCTGAATGGCCTCTACTAATTTTAACACTGTTTTTCGAGCAAGTGCAAACTCCTCATCATTTGCTAAAAATAGAGCCATTTCAAGCTCATTTGTCATCATACTTACTGTTGAGGCCATCGCAAAAGAAATCTGGCTGTCCTGTAAATGCTTCAACAAAACATGACGTGGCAGTTTTTGAAATTTGAGATGCTGGCAGCGAGATCGGATTGTTGGAAGTATGGATTGCATTTGCTCTGTTAATAAAATCGCCGTAACCTCTCCATCTGGCTCCTCTAAAAATTTAAGAATCATATTAGCAGAAGCTATATTGAGACGGTCTGCATGATGAAGTACATAAATTTTACGTCCTTCCTCCACACCCATCATTTTCATTTCCCCAATTAATTCTCGCATTTGATCAATTTTTATAAACTGGCCTTCTGGAGAAATTTGATGAACATTTGGATGATTTCCCGATTCAACACGTCTGCAATTTCGACATGTTTCACATGGAACATTGTTATTTGGTTCCTCACATAACATTAATTTGACAAAAAAGTGCATAATATCTACTTTACCTGTCCCTTTTTCACCGTCAAAAATATATGCATGTGCTAATCTATGTTTGTCAAAAATCGTTTGAAGTTGCCTCATTACGACTGGTTGTAGTGTGAATAGCTCTTCAACATTCTTGCCCATATATTAAATTCCTTCCTATATCAATACCTAAAGTGTCTTTTCACGTTTGTAGAGAAACATTGTAGTGCTTCAAAGTTTCTCTACAAATCAATATTTGAAAAAAGCCCGCGTCTATCTTTAACAGTGAGACACGGGTTTTACATATATAAATTAATTAGTAAGCCTTTAATCTCACCGATTTTATCGAGCAGGTCAATTGCTTCTTTTTCTTCATTTAAAATATCTTCGGTAAGTTCTAGTAGACGTGCATCAATCGTGTCAATAATTTTTAAGCGTCGTCCTTCACCAAAGCGATTCCAAGTATGTGATTGCTTCAATTCCATACCATGTTCCACCGTCTCTTGTAAAAAGCGTTTAACAAGCATTTTAAACCTAGCAAGTTCCCGTAAATTACGTGATCTTGCAACACGATCACCAGCAGTAGAAATATCACCTAGTAAACGTGTTAATTGATCTGTTTGTAGCTTAGTGCCCTGCTTAACGACCAAATCTCCAAAACGGTTATTTTGATTATTATTTTGTAGTGGCTCTTTGCGATTGGTATTTACTCCAACGCGTATATCTTGATTAATTTTCAAGCTGGTTCCGCCCCACTATCTTTATTAATTTCTCCTGAGCAAATTGCATCAAGCTGATAAAGTATAGGCTGAAAGCTTTACACCAATCAGCCTCATATTCAATTTTCTACTACATTAAAAATGATGGAATTGTTCAATCGGTAAAACGAAAACAGTAGCCCCTCCTACCTCTACCTCTACTGGATAAGGAATATAGGAATCAGCATTTCCGCCTAATGGAGAAACTGGTGCAACCATTTGCTCTCGTGCTCGACAATTATCCCGAATTATATCTAAAAGTTTGGGTATGAGAGAGTCTTCAGTTCCTATAAGAAACGTCGTATTTCCAGAACGTAAAAATCCTCCTGTGCTCGCTAATTTAGTTGCACGAAACTGATTTTTCGTTAAAGCATTCGATAAACGGCTGCTATCCTGATCTTGCACTACAGCTACGACTAACTTCATTCGCACTCACCCCTTTTATAAAATTCATCTAAATCAATTTCTTATTACCATATTGATACAGATAAAACACGCCTTGATGTAATTGCCTGCACAATTTTTCGAGCTTGCGCAGGAGAAGCATAACGTCAGTTGTCAGGGCTTTTATCTGTATAAAAATAAAATGATGGATACTATCATTATATCACAATGTTGTAGACAACTTCATGCATTTACTGCATTGCCTCCAATAATAATGACCATACATCTTCCACAACTTCCTCGATAGCTTGCTCTGCATTCACCACATGTATACGTTCTGGGTATTGCGCCACGAGTCGTAAATATCCTTCACGAACCTTTTTATGAAAAGCTACACTTTCAATATCTAAACGATTAACTTCACGATTTCCAGTTGCGTGAATACGTGCTAAACCAACTTCTGGCGGAAGATCAAATAGAATGGTTACATCAGGTAGCTTTTTACCAATTGCGAACTCATTAATGGAAAGTACCTCAGCAACACCGATTCCCCTTGCGTAACCTTGATAGGCTAATGATGAATCAATAAAGCGATCACATATCACCAGTTTGCCAGCATCTAAAGCAGGTCGAACTTTTTCAAAATAATGCTGACTTCTTGCAGCAGCATATAACAGTGCCTCTGTTCGCTCGTCCATAGCTGTATGTGCAGGATTTAAAATAATTGTTCTTATTTTTTCTGCAATTTCGATGCCGCCTGGTTCTCTTGTTGCTAACACATCAATATTTTCTTGTGCAAGCCGTTCTGCTATTTTTTGAATAACGGTTGTTTTACCAGCCCCCTCTGGACCCTCAAATGTAATAAATAAATTACTATTCATGCTGTTATTGCCTCCAACTATTTAATGACCTGAATCATTTTTTCTGTTAAACGATGATGTCCCTGAAATGTCGCACCTACTGCTAATAATTCTTCCAGTTGACTTAGCTTTGCCACTGTTATTTTTTCACCAGGAACAAGAAGTGGAATACCAGGGGGATATGGAATAATCATACTTGCTGCAATTCGTCCTATTGTACGCATATAGGGTAACCACTCTTTATTTAATGATGCAATTTCATTAAATGTATACATGGGCTCCGTAATTGGTGCAAACTGATAAGCTGTTCGTGGAGCTACGTTGCTAGCTGTTTTTGCTGTATCGACAAGTATTGTTATCGCCTCCTTTATCCGGATACGTATTTCTGCAAATGGATAGGTGTGTCCTTGCTTAAGTAAAGGGAGCATTAGTAACACCTGATTGGTATCAGCTAATTCCCCGTACACATGCTGTGCCTCTAATACTTGCTGTAATTGAAAACCGCTATAGCCCTTGACACGTAGTAATAATTTAAGTGGATCATCTACTTCAATGACTTCCAATGAACCAATCGTGCGTAATGCTTCAACCCATTGATTCTTTTTTTCTATTATATATGCCCCATCACTCTCCATATATGTCTGTACATAGTGACGGGCATCATCTAATGAGGCTAATAACAGATAAGATGGACTGCTAGATTGTAGCATGCGCAAATAATAATGGATACGATCTGCATCAATCAATTGTGAATTGACATGCATAAAGGATGCCATTGTCATTGCAGGTAATGTTTTATGTGCTGATTGTACAACGATATCAGCTCCAAACGATAAAGCGGAAGGTTGAAATAAAGTACAAGCTTGGAAGTGAGCACCATGTGCCTCATCCACCAGAACAGGAATCCCCTTTTCATGACAATAAGCGATCTGTTGGTGTATATCAGATGAGGTCATCCCATAATAAGTTGGATATGTTAATACGACTGCTTTCGCCTTTGAATAACTCTCAACGGCTTCTTTAAGATCTCTATAAGTAACATATGTAGCCGTTAAGGTTCGTTCATCCCATTGTGGTGTCACAAATATAGGCTTTGCACCAACAAGTTCAATTGCATGAAAAATAGATTTGTGCGCATTACGTTGAACAATAATCGTATCACCTGCCTGGCAAGTCGCATAAATCATTGCTAAATTGCCAACTGTCGAGCCGCCCACTAAAAAGAAGCTCTTCATTGCTCCATATGTCTTTGCCAATAAATTTTCAGCCTCTCCTATCATTTCCTCAGGATAATGTAAGTCATCCAGTCCCGATAGTTCTGTTACATCATAACGCATTACATCTTTGAATGCCTGTGGGAGATGGGATAACTCGCCATGCTTATGTCCTGGCACATGAAAGGATATATTTTGCTGCTGACGAAAACGCTCTAATCCCTCGATAATCGGTTTTTTCTTTTGCACAACAAACACCCATTTTCATTATATTCTTCTTTTAATTATACGGGATTCTAACATGATAACAAAGCTCTCCTTCATCTATACACAAAACCTATTAATAAAGTGAACCTTCAATCAGTGAGAGTTTTCTTCATCCCTACTGAGTGGACATTTTGCTAACCTTTGTTTTTATAAGCTGCTTGATTCCCTCCTTAACTATTAAGGGGTTAATACAGGATAAATTATCTTATCTTAAAAAAAACCGACCTTTGTTTGTTATGGTCGGTTTGCTAAATAAAATTATTATTTCCCTGCTTTCATAGCCATTTCTTTTACAAGTTGCTCTACTAGCTGTGGTACAAATCTTTCTAACACAGGGTTCATCATTCCTGCTAAAAAGCCACTAGCCTTCAGTGTTAAATTACCCATCAGTTGATATGATTGATTTGCGCTTTGTTTTATTTCAAATGATCCATCACCATTTATCGAATCTGATAACCCTACTAAATCAAATAAAACTTGATCTGGATCTGATTGTTTCACCTTAAGTTCTACTTTTACAGCCTTTTGAATAATGCCAAAATCTCCTTGAAAAACCCAAATCATATCTTGTTCATTTAGAAATTCATGGTGTAAATAACCTGGAATTAGAACTGCCCATTCTCCTCTATTTTGAATAAACTTCTGTAATTTTTCTTTCTCAATAGTAATGTCTTCCCAATGCTGTCCCGTCGCCAATTTATTACGCCCCTTTGTATATTCATGTTATTTAATTAAATTCTAACATTTTACAGGTTTATAAATAAATAAGGTTTTCACTTTTATAATTAGAAAATACAAGAGGCTGTAGGAAAATCAAAGTGTATCTGCCTTTCCTACAGCCCTTTTTGATAATTAACTATTTTAAGTTTCCCCTGAACTTTCAAGCAAAAAATAACACCTGAAATACTATATATGGGTCAGGTTAGACAGGTGTCAAAGTTCCTGAACTCCTTAAGTTGTCAATAAAAGTATTGGAATCAATATTTTTAGTATATCTTATATCGTAATTTGGTAATGTCCCTAATAGAACAATGGTGAAATTACCTACTTAAATTTATTCGAAGAGAAAAATTGACAAAAATTGTTTAAGATTGAATACTATTGTTTTTAAACTATCAGACTTTTGCTCTTCGTATGAGTATTATTATAAGTCATTCGGCTCCTTCATGATGTTTCATCACTGCTCTGACTTCCCACAGTCAATTATTTTTGACTAACTTTCTTTGTTATGAGCTCCTTGGCTATTCTTAGAGGCATTTAAAATTAAATCTAACTATAATATACTCCACACATACAAAAAAGCAGCCAGCTCTATATGCTGACTGCTTTTGCTTGCCTAGCGATGTCCTACTCTCACAGGGGGAAGCCCCCAACTACCATCGGCGCGAAAGAGCTTAACTTCCGTGTTCGGGATGGGAACGGGTGTGACCTCTTTGCCATTATCACTAGACTTGCACATGGATGTGCTGGCTTCTGCCTTGCAACATGGATGTTGCGTTCGTAGCAGAAGTTCCTTTTTAAGCTTCAACATACATAGTATCTTAAAGCTTTCATGAAAGTGTTATTCTTTCAAAACTGGATAAACGGTGCATTGACTGTAACAATTGTGTTGGTTAAGTCCTCGATCGATTAGTATTCGTCAGCTCCATGTGTCACCACACTTCCACCTCGAACCTATCTACCTCATCGTCTTTGAGGGATCTTACTTACTTGCGTAATGGGAAATCTCATCTTGAGGGGGGCTTCATGCTTAGATGCTTTCAGCACTTATCCCGTCCACACATAGCTACCCAGCGATGCCTTTGGCAAGACAACTGGTACACCAGCGGTGTGTCCATCCCGGTCCTCTCGTACTAAGGACAGCTCCTCTCAAATTTCCTACGCCCACGACGGATAGGGACCGAACTGTCTCACGACGTTCTGAACCCAGCTCGCGTACCGCTTTAATGGGCGAACAGCCCAACCCTTGGGACCGACTACAGCCCCAGGATGCGATGAGCCGACATCGAGGTGCCAAACCTCCCCGTCGATGTGGACTCTTGGGGGAGATAAGCCTGTTATCCCCGGGGTAGCTTTTATCCGTTGAGCGATGGCCCTTCCATGCGGAACCACCGGATCACTAAGCCCGTCTTTCGACCCTGCTCGACTTGTAGGTCTCGCAGTCAAGCTCCCTTGTGCCTTTACACTCTACGAATGATTTCCAACCATTCTGAGGGAACCTTTGGGCGCCTCCGTTACCTTTTAGGAGGCGACCGCCCCAGTCAAACTGTCCGCCTGACACTGTCTCCTGCCCCGCTAAGGGGCATGGGTTAGAATTTCAATACAACCAGGGTAGTATCCCACCGACGCCTCCTTCGAAGCTGGCGCTCCGAGATCTCTGGCTCCTACCTATCCTGTACAAGTTGTACCAAAATTCAATATCAGGCTACAGTAAAGCTCCACGGGGTCTTTCCGTCCTGTCGCGGGTAACCTGCATCTTCACAGGTACTATAATTTCACCGAGTCTCTCGTTGAGACAGTGCCCAGATCGTTACGCCTTTCGTGCGGGTCGGAACTTACCCGACAAGGAATTTCGCTACCTTAGGACCGTTATAGTTACGGCCGCCGTTTACTGGGGCTTCAATTCGCAGCTTCGCTTGCGCTAACCACTCCTCTTAACCTTCCAGCACCGGGCAGGCGTCAGCCCCTATACGTCACCTTACGGTTTTGCAGAGACCTGTGTTTTTGCTAAACAGTCGCCTGGGCCTATTCACTGCGGCTCTCTCGGGCTTTCACCCTATCAGAGCACCCCTTCTCCCGAAGTTACGGGGTCATTTTGCCGAGTTCCTTAACGAGAGTTCTCTCGCACACCTTAGGATTCTCTCCTCGACTACCTGTGTCGGTTTGCGGTACGGGCACCTCTCACCTCGATAGAGGCTTTTCTTGGCAGTGTGAAATCAGGAACTTCGTCCATACGGACTCGCCATCACAGCTTGGCGTTACAGTGTGCGGATTTGCCTACACACACGCCTTCCTGCTTGGACGCGCATATCCAACAGCGCGCTTACCCTATCCTCCTGCGTCCCCCCATTTCTCAAACGGTGAGGAGGTGGTACAGGAATATCAACCTGTTGTCCATCGCCTACGCCTGTCGGCCTCGGCTTAGGTCCCGACTAACCCTGAGCGGACGAGCCTTCCTCAGGAAACCTTAGTCATACGGTGGACGGGATTCTCACCCGTCTTTCGCTACTCATACCGGCATTCTCACTTCTAAGCGCTCCACCAGTCCTTCCGGTCTGACTTCAACGCCCTTAGAACGCTCTCCTACCACTGACATCGTAGATGTCAATCCACAGCTTCGGTGAATCGTTTAGCCCCGATACATTTTCGGCGCAGCGTCACTCGACCAGTGAGCTATTACGCACTCTTTAAATGATGGCTGCTTCTAAGCCAACATCCTGGTTGTCTGTGCAACGCCACATCCTTTTCCACTTAACGATTACTTTGGGACCTTAGCTGGTGGTCTGGGCTGTTTCCCTTTTGACTACGGATCTTATCACTCGCAGTCTGACTCCCGTGTATAAATATCTGGCATTCGGAGTTTGTCTGAATTCGGTAAACCGGGATGGCCCCCTCGTCCAAACAGTGCTCTACCTCCAGTATTCTCATCACGAGGCTAGCCCTAAAGCTATTTCGGAGAGAACCAGCTATCTCCAGGTTCGATTGGAATTTCTCCGCTACCCACACCTCATCCCCGCACTTTTCAACGTGCGTGGGTTCGGGCCTCCAGTAAGTGTTACCTTACCTTCACCCTGGACATGGGTAGATCACCTGGTTTCGGGTCTACGACCACGTACTACTTCGCCCTATTCAGACTCGCTTTCGCTGCGGCTCCGCCTTCTACAGCTTAACCTTGCACGTAATCGTAACTCGCCGGTTCATTCTACAAAAGGCACGCTATCACCCATTAACGGGCTCTAACTACTTGTAGGCACACGGTTTCAGGATCTCTTTCACTCCCCTCCCGGGGTGCTTTTCACCTTTCCCTCACGGTACTGGTTCACTATCGGTCACTAGGTAGTATTTAGCCTTGGGAGATGGTCCTCCCGGATTCCGACGGAATTTCACGTGTTCCGCCGTACTCAGGATCCACTCTGGAGAGAACGAACTTTCGACTACAGGGCTGTTACCTGCTCTGGCGGACCTTTCCAAGTCGCTTCATCTAACTCGCTCTTTTGTAACTCCGTATAGAGTGTCCTACAACCCCAAGAGGCAAGCCTCTTGGTTTGGGCTCTTCCCGTTTCGCTCGCCGCTACTCAGGGAATCGATTTTTCTTTCTCTTCCTCCAGGTACTTAGATGTTTCAGTTCCCTGGGTCTGCCTTCGAGACGCTATGAATTCACGTCAAGATCCTACGCGATTAAACGTAGTGGGTTCCCCCATTCGGAAATCTCCGGATCAAAGCTCACTTACAGCTCCCCGAAGCATATCGGTGTTAGTGCCGTCCTTCATCGGCTCCTAGTGCCAAGGCATTCGCCGTGCGCCCTTAATAACTTAACCAAGTTATTAAGCCTATAAAAAAACTTAAAAATAAATGTGTTTGTTACAATTTCAATGTCGTTTTATCCAGTTTTCAAAGAACAAAAAAATTGGTGGAGCCTAGCGGGATCGAACCGCTGACCTCCTGCGTGCAAGGCAGGCGCTCTCCCAGCTGAGCTAAGGCCCCAAGAGATATATATGGTGGGCCTAAATGGACTCGAACCATCGACCTCACGCTTATCAGGCGTGCGCTCTAACCAGCTGAGCTATAGGCCCTCTTAGAAGTTTTATATAATTATTCATAAACCTTCAAAACTGAACAGCAAAACGTAATCATTGCTTCGTCCTAGACGAAACATTCCGTAAATATCCTTAGAAAGGAGGTGATCCAGCCGCACCTTCCGATACGGCTACCTTGTTACGACTTCACCCCAATCATCTATCCCACCTTCGGCGGCTGGCTCCAAAAGGTTACCTCACCGACTTCGGGTGTTACAAACTCTCGTGGTGTGACGGGCGGTGTGTACAAGGCCCGGGAACGTATTCACCGCGGCATGCTGATCCGCGATTACTAGCGATTCCGGCTTCATGTAGGCGAGTTGCAGCCTACAATCCGAACTGAGAACGACTTTATCGGATTAGCTCCCTCTCGCGAGTTGGCAACCGTTTGTATCGTCCATTGTAGCACGTGTGTAGCCCAGGTCATAAGGGGCATGATGATTTGACGTCATCCCCACCTTCCTCCGGTTTGTCACCGGCAGTCACCTTAGAGTGCCCAACTAAATGATGGCAACTAAGATCAAGGGTTGCGCTCGTTGCGGGACTTAACCCAACATCTCACGACACGAGCTGACGACAACCATGCACCACCTGTCACCGTTGCCCCCGAAGGGGAAACTATATCTCTACAGTGGTCAA
>NZ_LGCI01000014.1:76939-332266 GCF_001281525.1 Lysinibacillus macroides
TTCTTCCCTTACAACAGAGTTTTACGATCCGAAAACCTTCTTCACTCACGCGGCGTTGCTCCATCAGGCTTTCGCCCATTGTGGAAGATTCCCTACTGCTGCCTCCCGTAGGAGTCTGGGCCGTGTCTCAGTCCCAGTGTGGCCGATCACCCTCTCAGGTCGGCTACGCATCGTCGCCTTGGTGAGCCATTACCTCACCAACTAGCTAATGCGCCGCGGGCCCATCCTATAGCGACAGCCAAAACCGTCTTTCAGTCTTTCACCATGAAGTAAAAGAGATTATTCGGTATTAGCCCCGGTTTCCCGGAGTTATCCCAAACTATAGGGTAGGTTGCCCACGTGTTACTCACCCGTCCGCCGCTAACGTCGAAGGAGCAAGCTCCTTCTCTGTTCGCTCGACTTGCATGTATTAGGCACGCCGCCAGCGTTCGTCCTGAGCCAGGATCAAACTCTCCATAAAAAGAAATTTGATTCGCTCAAATTGTTTTGCTGGCATCCATTTTGATGTCCAAAATTTTTGTTTTGTTCACTAGCCAAAGCTAGCTACTTAAAACGTTATTGATTACGTTTTGCTTGTTCAGTTTTCAAGGTTCATTTAAATTTAGTGTGTCACCTCTTGGCGACTTATTTATAATACCAAGATACTAAAATAATGTCAACACTTTCTCTAAATTTATTTTAAAAAGTATATTTAGAGTCTTCTTGCCCTGCTAGACATGGAAAGAATTTCTTATTGATACCCAAGTAGAATGGATATCATGATTTCTGAAGGTAGCCTAGCCCTTGAAAATAAAACTATTTATATGTAGTTAACTCCTCTTGATGGTTGGAATAACTACACACAGAAAACACTATCTTCAAATTTACTCACTGATTTATGATCTTCTATGAGTTATTGATTGAGAGCAATATAAAAAGCTTTGTTGCCTGTGTTTTAAAAACAACACGAAGATAAAGTGTATCTCTAACATAAAAAATGGTTAGAACTTATGAAATCAATTCTATTGTTTGGAAATCTTTCAGAAGATTACCTTTGTAAAAGAAAAATAAATATTTTAGATGCAGAATGGATTACAAAATGAATAGTTTAAATCGAAAAGAGTTTTGTTCCAGCACTGGAAATACTAGAATTCAGAAATTCAGATTAAACAACGAGAACTTCCAAAAAATTGAACTTAAAAGGATTAGAAAGCGGTGATGGCAGTTTACTTGGGATTTTAGGAGCGAGTTACTTCATCGAATAATGAGGATGTCGAAAAATATTGACTCTAAAAACAAAGGGTTATCAATTCCCTATTTGTCTCATTCTTGGCGATATATCGAAAGCTTAAAACCAGCGATTTTAGAAAGGGAAGATTAGCTAAAACAATTGTTACATCCTTACTAAGAACAACCCTATTGATTGAACATCATTCAGCATATAGAAAATTACCACCGTGATATTAACCGAAAACAGTAACTATAATAGAACCTTCTTTCATCGTTAAGTGTATTTTTCAGTAATCACAATTATTTATACCTTAAATCCTCTATGTGTCAATTTTTAAGAACCTGGAACTATTGGTGAGTAAATAAATACTGCCGTCACTTCCAAACTACAATGATAAATCATTTATAACAGACTACTGTCCCTTACTTTTTCAACATCATGTCAGAATTAAACCTCATTACTTTATTTGATTGGAGCACATAGATCATTGATGTTGTGGATGTCAAAAAGTCTTTTCAAAACAAAGGATTACGAAGATTTCCAAAGTGTACCGACTGTTCCTTTGCATGATTACTTTAATCAAGTATATTGAATCTTTTTAACACTTAATTTTGAACTTGCTGCGAATATAATATTAACCAATTAACAGAAATGATATAAACGTAAGGCTCAAATCACAGTAACCTTTGATTTTTGATGAATCTTTATAAAATTAAAAATCACCTATCTACTATCGATTAATTATTAATAGTAGATAGATGTATCGTTCTTTTTATAACAATTCAGATGCCTTTTTACATATTGGTGATGATTCGTGAGATATAAAAGGTACGATTTTTGCTTAAATCAAAAATCTCTCCTGAATGAAGTAATTTAATAAGTGGTCGTGTAGGTGCAAATTTATTAACAAACATGACTTCGCCACGCTCTAAATTAGAAAGCTCAACAATTGTGCCAATAGGTAAGTCTGCCACAATATCAATTAGTGCACGTACTACTTTAATATCGAACTTGCCAAATTCAGATTCATTAATCATTTCTATAACTTTAAATGAGGATTGCCGAGACCTATACACTCGTTCACAAGTCATGGCATGGAAAACATCTGCCACAGCAATAATTTGCGCAAAAACAGAAATATTAGCAATCTTTTCACCCTTAGGATAGCCACTTCCATTTAAACGTTCATGGTGTTGGAAGATAGCTTCTTTCATTGTCTCCTTTAAAATCGTTAAATCCTTCACCATATTATGGCTATAAATAGGATGCTTATAGATTTCATCAAATTCCTGCTCTGTTAAAGGTGATTTTTTATCACGAATACGTGGATGTACTTTCGCCATGCCACAATCAGCCAGTAAACCACCAATCGCTACTTGAATGGTCATGCCTCTATCATACCCTAGCTTTTGAGCAATAACTGCAGAAATTAATGCCGTCGCTATACAATGATGATATAAATAGTCTTTGGGATTTGAATACTCATTTAGATCAAAAACAATAGTACGATCCTCTAGTACCATTTCTACTAGGGGTAAAATAATTGTCCTAGCTTTCGCTATATCTACCTTAGCACCCGCTTCCCAATTTTTAAATTCCCTTTTAAATTGTTCGACTGAACGATTATAAACTTTTCTAAAAGTAGGGATTTCTTCTATCATAACCTCTATATTTGTTTCTTTCTTTTCAGCTTGAGTATCACTCTGCCCTTTATAAACGGGTACATGAGATATATTAAATGCTTGAAAGACTTGCAAATGTACATAGGAAATCATTGTGTCTTTAAAAATGATAGGATATTGTGTATTGGCAAAAATATCTTCAGAAATGACTCGACCAACGCCTAACTCTGAAATCGGTACATGTATAGTTTCCATGAAATAAACACCTCTTCACTATTTAGCTTGTTTCATTGAAGGTATTTCCATTTTATCACGGAATTCAAAATAGTTACTTATTTTTCATAATTTATAGTGAAAAACCGATGAACGACTCTCAATGGTCATCATCGGCTTTTCATTATTCTTCTATATTCTCTTCATCTTCGTGAGAATCTTCCTCTTTTTCAATCTTGGCCACTGTTGCCACCTGTTCATCATCCCCTAAGCGGATTAAGCGAACGCCTTGTGTACTACGGCCAATTAATGAAATATCATTAACATCCATACGGATCAACATTCCATTAATTGTAATAAGCATTAAATCCTCAGAGCCATCCACTGTTTTTACAGCTACCATTGGACCGTTTTTATCGGTAATATGGATTGTTTTTAACCCGACTCCGCCACGGCTTTGTAAACGATATTCCTCTTCAGCAGTACGTTTACCATAGCCTTTTGCAGTAACAACTAAAATTTCTTGGCCTGATTCAACGATTTCCATTCCTACGACTTCATCACCATCACGGAGCTTAATACCTCGTACACCGCCTGCTGTACGACCCATAGAACGAATATCTTCCTCTTGGAAACGAACAAGCATACCATCACGTGTACCAATAATTACTTGCTTATCGCCATCTGTTAATCGTACTGAAATAAGATCATCATCTTCTCGTAAACTAATGGCAATCAGCCCATTTGTTCGGATATTGGCAAATTGAGACACAGGTGTACGTTTGGTAATCCCCGTTTTCGTTGTAAAAATAAAGTACGCATCCTCAACAAATGAATCAACACGAATCATAGCTGTTACTTTTTCATCTTTTTCAATATTGAGCAGGTTAACAATTGGTAAGCCTTTAGCTGTACGACCAAACTCTGGAATTTCATAGCCCTTTGCTCTAAATACTTTACCCTTTGATGTAAAGAATAAAATCGTATCATGAGTAGAAGTATTCATGAGATGCTCTACAAAATCGTCTTCATTTGTACCCATACCTTGTACACCACGGCCACCACGTTTTTGTGAACGGTATGTATTGGCAGCTAGACGCTTAATATAACCGTTATGCGTCAATGTTACGACTGAGTTTTCTCGTGGAATTAAATCTTCATCCTCAATCATTTCAAGGCCACCAGCAGTAATTTCTGTGCGACGCTTATCATTGTAACGCTCTTTAATTTCAAGCATTTCCTTACGAATGATTTCAACTATCTTTGCTTCATCCGCTAAAATTGCCTTTAATTCCCCAATTAATCTTTGTAACTCTTGGTATTCAGCTTCAATTTTTTCACGCTCTAAGCCGCTTAAACGAACAAGACGCATATCGAGAATTGCCTGTGCTTGTCGTTCACTTAAAGTAAAACGCTCCATTAAGACAGGCTTCGCTTCTTCCCCACTACGAGAGCCGCGAATAATCGCGATAATTTCATCGATATGGTCAAGTGCGATACGTAACCCTTCTAAAATATGTGCACGCTCTTCAGCCTTGCAAAGTTCAAACTCTGTCCGGCGAGTAATGACTACTTTTTGATGCTCTAAATAATGATAGAGCGCCTCTTTTAAGCTTAAAATTTTTGGTTGCCCATCTACTAGTGCGAGCATGTTTACGCCAAAGCTCGACTGCATTGCCGTTTGCTTGTATAAATTGTTCAATACAACATTTGCATTCGCATCACGACGTACTTCAATGACGACACGCATCCCACGACGGTCTGATTCATCGCGTAAATTGGTAATGCCATCAATTTTTTTATCACGTACAAGCTCAGCAATTTTTTCGATTAATTTTGCTTTATTTACTTGATAAGGCAACTCATGAATTAAAATTGTTTCTTTACCACTACTATTTTGTTCAATTTCTACCTTTGCTCGAATAATAATAGAGCCACGACCTGTTTCATAAGCTCGACGAATACCAGAGCGACCAATAATCAAACCACCTGTTGGGAAGTCTGGTCCTGGTATAATTTCCATTAACTCTTCTGTAGTAATCGTTGGATTTTCAGATAGAGCAAGCACAGCATCAATCGTTTCACCAAGCTGATGTGGCGGGATATTTGTCGCCATACCTACTGCAATACCAGAAGCACCGTTTACAAGTAAGTTTGGATAACGAGATGGCAATACTTTTGGCTCTCGCTCACTACCATCGTAGTTCGGCTCATAATCAATTGTATCTTTATTAATATCACGCAGCATTTCCATGGCAATTTTCGACATACGCGATTCCGTATAACGCATCGCAGCCGCGCCATCACCATCAACAGAGCCGAAGTTTCCATGTCCATCTACTAGCATATAGCGATAGCTAAAATCCTGTGCCATACGAACCATGGCATCATAAATAGAAGAATCACCATGCGGATGGTATTTCCCCATTACATCCCCTACGATACGGGCACTTTTTTTGTACGGCTTATCGGATGTATTGCCTAACTCCTGCATTCCATATAAAATTCGACGATGCACAGGCTTTAAACCATCTCGTACATCTGGTAAAGCACGCGATACAATAACACTCATCGCGTAGCTTAAAAATGATGTTTTAATTTCAGTCGTAATATTTCTTCCTTGAATATTTTCATGTTCGATCTCAGACAAAATATAGACCTCCCTTCCAAACGATTAAATATCTAAATCTTGAACATACACAGCGTTTTCTTCAATGAAATGACGGCGCGGTTCAACGTCATCGCCCATTAGTTGGTCAAAAATTCGATCTGCTTCAATTGCATCGTCTAGTTCAACACGAATTAATGTACGATGTGCTGGGTCCATTGTTGTTTCCCATAGCTGCTCTGCATTCATTTCACCTAGACCTTTATAGCGCTGCACGTTTGGCTTTGGTATGCTTGATAATCGATTTAAAATTTCATCTAACTCCTCATCTGAATAGCAGTACTCTACATGCTTCCCTTGCTTTACCTGATATAACGGGGGCTTGGCTGCATAGACATAACCTGCCTCGATAAGCGGACGCATAAAGCGGAATAAAAATGTTAATAGTAGCACTCGAATATGCGCACCATCGACATCAGCATCTGTCATTATAATAATTTTATGATAACGGGCTTTTTCTAAATTGAATTCTTCTCCAATTCCAGTACCAAAAGCTGTAATCATAGCACGAATTTCAGCATTTGAAAGAATACGATCTAAACGCGCCTTTTCAACGTTTAAAATTTTCCCACGCAACGGTAATATGGCTTGGAAATGACGATCACGTCCACTTTTCGCAGAACCGCCAGCTGAATCACCCTCAACAATATAAATTTCACAGTCAGCTGGATTTGTCGAAGAACAGTCAGCTAATTTACCTGGTAAACTTGATACTTCGAGAGCATTTTTGCGACGAGTAAATTCACGTGCCTTTTTCGCTGCTACCCGTGCCCGAGCTGCCATTAAACCCTTTTCGACAATCTTACGAGCTATCGTTGGATTTTCTAACATAAAACGCTCAAAGCCATCTGAGAATAGTGAGTTCGTAATTTGGCTTACCTCTGAATTCCCTAGCTTTGTTTTTGTCTGTCCTTCAAATTGAGGATCTGGATGTTTGATAGAGACAATAGCAGTTAATCCTTCACGTACATCCTCACCTGTCAGATTGGCATCAGCTTCTTTTAATAGCCCATTTTTACGTGC
Source organism: Lysinibacillus macroides (assembly GCF_001281525.1). Lineage (GTDB taxonomy): Bacteria > Bacillota > Bacilli > Bacillales_A > Planococcaceae > Lysinibacillus > Lysinibacillus macroides. The sequence goes on from NZ_LGCI01000014.1 coordinate 83,676, forward strand.
GTAATCATTAATAACGCGTGTAAGTGCAGTTTTAAAACCAGACTCATGCGTACCACCTTCATACGTATTAATATTATTAGCGAATGAAAAAATATTGGAAGAAAATCCGGCATTATATTGCATAGCAATTTCAACTGAAATACCATCCTTTTCTCCAAGTACGTCAATCGGATCATGAATAGGATCCTTCGATTGATTAAGATGCTCTACATACGAACGAATACCACCTTCATAGTGATATGTAGTAGAACGTTCCTCTTCTTCACGTTCATCTGTAATCGTAATTTTGATACCACGGTTTAAGTAAGCTAATTCTCGAATACGATGCGCTAAAATATCGAATTCATAAATGGTTGTTTCCTTAAAGATTTCCGGATCGGCTTTAAAGCGTGTAGTTGTACCATTATGATTAGTCTCACCAATAATTGTTAACTCTTGAACTGTTTTTCCACGTTCAAATTTAATTTCATGGATATGTCCCTCACGATGAACTTGAACGATTGTCTCAACAGAAAGGGCATTTACAACTGAGGCCCCAACACCATGAAGACCACCAGATACTTTGTAGCCTCCACCGCCAAACTTACCCCCAGCATGTAAGACAGTCATAATAACTTCAACTGCTGGCTTACCCATTTTTTCTTGAATGCTTACAGGAATCCCACGTCCATTATCTTCTACGCGAATCCAATTCTCTTTTTCAATTGTCACTTTTATATCTGTACAAAATCCTGCAAGTGCTTCATCTATACTATTATCAACAATCTCCCATACTAGATGGTGAAGCCCCTTCGAGCTTGTTGAACCGATATACATCCCTGGTCTTTTTCGTACTGCTTCTAAGCCCTCTAAAACTTGTATCTGATCGGCCTCATAAGCTTGGTTTTGTAAACCTTCGTTCTCTATAGCCACGGCTTTCATCTACTCCTTCATAACATCATTGTGTGTAAATGAATGAACAGTCAACCGAGCTGACTATTACCATTCTTTTGTAATCTAAAAAACTACCCTGGCTAACTTTCTTCAATCGCTCCTTGTTTCACGTGGAACAGTTGAGCCTGCTCCATTGTCTCATGATGAATTCCATCAACGTTTGTCGTTGTGACAAAGGTTTGGACTTCACCTTGAATAGTGTTTAATAAGTGCGATTGGCGATAATCATCGAGTTCCGATAATACATCATCTAAAAGTAGGATGGGTGTTTCGTTTGTTTCTTGTTTAATTAATTCAATTTCAGCAAGTTTTAAAGACAAGGCAGTTGTACGTTGCTGTCCTTGTGAGCCATAGGTTTGAACATCATAATCATTTACCAAAAACTGCAAATCATCGCGATGTGGTCCAATTAGTGTTACACCTCTGTCAAATTCGCGCTCTCTCGCTTCGATCAATTTTCGATGTAAAATATGTTCAATTTCGTTAATGGTATGTTCTTTTTCAATACCAGCTACTGTACGATATTTTATAACCAGTGTTTCTTTTCCTTGAGATATCCCTGCATGTATAGGCTCAGCCCACTCCTGTAATAAATCCATAAATTGAAATCTTTTACGAATAATTTGGATAGCTGCCTGAATATATTGTTCATTGTAGACCTCATACATCACATCATTTGACATAGATTTGCCTTGGTTCATCTTTAAGAAGTGGTTACGCTGTTTTAAAATTTTTTGAAAGGTCAATAAATCATGCAAATAAACAGGCGAAATTTGCCCAATCTCCATATCAATAAAACGTCGGCGTATTTGCGGACTACCTTTTACGACATTTAAATCTTCTGGTGCAAACATAACAACGTTCATTTGGCCAATATAATGACTAAGGCGACTTTGCTCTATATGATTTATCTTGCCCTTTTTACCCTTCTTTGTAATCGTAAGCTCTATTGGTAAAATACCGTGCCTTTTTTGAACGGCCCCTTCTATTTTACCATAGTCTGAATCCCAGCGTATCAATTCTTTATCGTTCGTTGTACGATGCGATTTAGCCATTGCTAATACGTAGATAGATTCCATAACATTTGTTTTTCCTTGAGCATTTTCACCAATGAAAACATTAATTTTTGGAGAGAGGTTTAAAGCTAAGGCATCATAGTTACGATAATTTGTTAGTTTTAATTGCTCAATATGCATAATTTACTGTCCAGCTGGTCCTACAATTTGAAAGCGACCACATCCAGGAATATTTACAATATCTCCGTTACGTAATTTACGACCTCGACGATCATCTACTTCACCATTTATATAAACAGCGTTTTCTTGTAAAAACCATTTGGCCATTCCACCTGAACTAATGGCATCTGTTACTTTTAATAGCTGCCCCAGCGTAATGAACTCCTCATCAATTTTAATGTCCTGCATAGTGTGTTCCCCTCCGAATACAGACTTTCTTTCTCTCTATCATACCTAAAATTTCACTATAAGTAAAAAAAGATAGCCGCAATAAGCGACTACCCTAGCCTTTTAGTCCATTTAGATTTTCAAATCTTTTAGTAAGTTCGTACAGGTAAAATTAATTGGAGTATAGCATCATCATGAACAGAGCGTAAAATAAATGGTCTCATTGCCCCTGTAAATTGAATTACTACATCTTGGCCATCAATAGCTTTCAATGCTTCCATCATATATTTTGCGCTAAAAGAAATTTTTAGATTTTCCCCTTCTAGTGATTCGACGGGAATTTCCTCTTGTACTTTCCCAATTTCAGGTGAATTAGAAGAAACTTCAACAGCTTGATGATCTAATATTTCAAAACGTACAACATTATTACGATCACCTCGTGCCACTAATGATGCACGGTCAATCGCTTGTAATAAAGCTTTACCATTGATCGTTACATTTGTTTGATATTCTTCTGGAATTAGACGTGATGTATCTGGGTAATTTCCTTCAAGTAAACGAGAGAAAAATAGTACATCATCCGCTTTAAATAATACTTGCTGGCTTGTAATAACAATTTGTACAGGATTTGTTGAGTCTTCTAATACTTTATTAAGCTCATTTAAACTTTTTCCTGGAATAACAACACTATGCTCAACTTCTGGTAAATTTTCCAGTTGAACTTTACGTCTTGCTAAACGATGACTATCTGTTGCAACACAGATTAACGTTTCGTTTTTAATTTGCCAGTTTACACCTGTCAACACTGGTCTACTTTCTGAAGTGGCAACAGCGAACACCGTTTCGCGAATAATTGTTTTTAACAAATCAGCAGGAATAGTAAATTTTTGATCCTCTGTTAGTTCAGGCAATAATGGATACTCAGTAGCATCAGAGCCAATTAGATGAAATTCTGATTTACCAGAACGGATATGTGTTTGGAAACCAGATGTTACATGAATTTCAACATCATTTGTTGGTAATTTACGTATAATTTCATTAAACATACGGGCTTGGACAACAATTGATCCTGTTTGGACAACCTGAATAATTTGTTGTCCATCTTCTTCAGCTGGAATAAATGTTTGAATTGTAATATCAGCATCACTACCTGTTAAACGAATACCTTCCTCTGTCACATCAATTTTAATACCAGTTAAGATTGGAATAGTTGTTTTAGAGCTTACAGCCTTCATCACATCATTTAGACCCTCTAATAAACGGTCACGTAAAATATCAAATTTCATTTATTTTCCCTCACATATATATATTATTTATTTATATAAAATAAAAAGATATAGTAATAGGCCCTGTGGATTTGTGGATAAGTATATTTAAAGCGAATAAAATCAGTCTATCCACATGTAGATAGACTGTGCATAAGTTTGTGTTTAAATATTGGAGTTGTCCACAGCTATTACTTTCCTAGCATGCTACGAATTTGTTTAATATCTTGTTGAAGCTGAGCGTCATTTTTCAACAAAGAAGATATTTTTTCGTGTGCATGAATAACAGTCGTATGGTCACGTCCACCAAATTCTTCACCAATTTTCGGCAGCGAGAAATCCGTTAATTCGCGTGATAAATACATTGCAATTTGGCGTGGAAAAGCAATTAATTTTGTACGTTTTTTTGCAGCGAAATCTTCTAAACGAATACTAAAATGTTCTCCTACTGCATTTTGAATATCTAGTATGGTTACGGTGCGTGGCTTTGAATTTGGAATAATATCCTTCAATGCTTCAGCAGCTAATGTCGCTGTAATATCTTTATTAACCAGTGATGAATAGGCAACGACGCGAATAAGCGCACCTTCAAGCTCCCTAATATTGGAGTCAATCTGGTTCGCGATATAAAGCATTACCTCATTCGGTACCTCTAGGCCATCTGCCTTTGCTTTTTTGCGTAGAATCGCAATACGAGTTTCCAAGTCAGGCGGCGCAATATCAGTGATTAAGCCCCATTCAAAGCGTGAACGCAGCCGATCTTCCAACGTTGGAATTTCCTTTGGCGGTCGGTCACTCGATATAACAATTTGTTTTGATTCTTCATGCAATGTATTAAACGTGTGAAAAAACTCTTCCTGCGTTGATTCTTTTCCTGCCAGGAATTGAATATCATCAATTAGTAGCACATCTACGTTCCGATATTTATTGCGAAAATCAAGTGCTTTGTTATCACGAATAGAGTTAATAAACTCATTTGTAAATTTCTCAGATGATAAGTAAACTACTTTGGCATTAGGATTATGCTCCAATACATAATGACCAATCGCATGCATTAAGTGTGTTTTCCCTAGCCCAACTCCCCCATAAATAAAGAAGGGATTATATGCCTTCGCAGGTGCTTCAGCGACAGCTAGTGAGGCAGCATGTGCAAAGCGATTACCAGAGCCAATAACAAACGTATCAAAAGTATACTTCGGGTTTAACATACCTGGTGAAATATCGTGGTGATCGTTATTTTTTGCTTGGATAATCGGCGCCGGCAAATCGAAATCGTCCGAACCCTGACTTTTTTGAACAACAAATTTAATAAGCAAGTCTTCGCCTGTAAGCTCCGTTAATATACCTGTAATCAAATGAATATAATGATTTTCAAGCCAGTCTCGAGCAAACGAATTTGGCGCAGCAATTGTCACAGTGGAACCACTACCATTGTAGGATAGTAGTTTTGTAGACTTTAGCCACGTTTCGAAGCTTGGTTTAGAAATTTTTTGTTCTACCTGAGCCAGGACATTATTCCATAGTTCTTCTAAATGTTCCAAGCTGCTAATCTCCTTTACAATGTTCAGTACATAAAAACGCGCATTTATAGAAAAGGTAAATACGTTCATTTTACAACTCATCCACATACTCACATATTGTGGATAACAGTTAACCAAAGGCTGTGATAAAAATTATCCACAACATATTAACAACTGTGGATAATTAAATTATTCATTTTAGTTTTCAACAAAGTGAAGCACAGTAATCGTATCAGAAAAACAAAGCTATTTCAATAGTTTGTGAAACTTATCCACACACCTTATAGTTATGCACTTTTGAGTTGTCCACAGGATCTGCTTATGTGAAAAAGCTGTAGATAATCACTGTGGATAAAAAATATTGCAAAAAATACTATACACAACCCTGTGTAAAAAAAACAAGAGGTCTGTGGATAATTATTTTTGTTAAAATCAACGCTGTAGATTAATTGGTTAAAAGAAAATTATGAAATACATTGACAGATTAGCTAGATACCTTATATAATATTCGAGTCTGTATGTTGAAAAATTCAACTCATTCAGGAGGTGTCTATATACAATGAAACGTACTTACCAACCAAAAAAACGTAAGCACAGTAAAGTTCACGGTTTCCGCGCACGTATGAGCACGAAAAACGGTCGCAAAGTTCTTGCTGCTCGTCGTCGTAAAGGAAGAAAAGTTTTATCAGCATAAAATAAGTCCACTGAGCCACATCAGTGGTCTTTTTTTTCTTTATTTTTGGTAAACCTAGAAATGAGGATCAAAAGATATTATCTAATAGCAGGTGAAAGTAATGAAAAAACGCCAGAGAGTTAAGAAAAATGAAGATTTTCAAAAGGTGTTTAAAAAAGGTAAATCTTTCGCTAATCGTCAGTTTGTTGTTTATTTTTTAGTAAAAGAGGGACAAACGGAATTTCGTGTAGGTTTATCAGTTAGTAAGAAGCTTGGGAATGCGGTAACACGCAATCAAATAAAACGCTATATTCGGCAAAGTATCCATGAATTAAAAGATGAACTAAAGCCGAATATGGATTATGTTATTATCGCCAGACATCCGGCGGCCACTATGGATTTTCATGAAGTGAAGCAAAGTTTGCAGCATGTACTACGAATCGCAAAAGTATTAAGAAAAGTGTAATATATGCAACCAAGTGGTCTGTATTGTTAACAATAAGAAAAAGTGAATTTATATCTTTCAAATACACGTAGGGGTATTTTTCGCAGGGGTTTACTGACATATATGTAAATTTGCCAGAAAACTTAACGAATAAATATATATAGTTAGAATATTTAGTAGAGTGAAACGTTATAGGCATGATAAAATAACTGATAGCTTTACCTTCATTTAATAGTGAGCGTCTAAGCACAAAATGAATGAAGTAACGGTGTCACTGATTTTGAGGTGAGAAACTGTCAGTGAAGAAAGAAAATGCATATAGAATTAAGAAAAAAGTGAATAGTAATTGTAGGAGGAAGAAGGTTGAAAAAACAACATTGGGTAATTTTGTCACTAGTATCAGTAGCCTTATTACTGTCTGGGTGTACAGAATTCAATGAACCAATTTCCAAAGACAGCACTGGCTTCTGGAATGAATTCATTGTTTGGCCACTTGTATCAGCGATAAAATTCTTTGCTGATCTGCTTGGTACGTATGCATGGGGAATCATTGCCGTAACGATTATTATCCGTTTAGCAATTTTGCCATTAATGATTAAACAAACAAAGAGCTCTAAAAAGATGCAAGAAATTCAGCCGAAATTGAAGGAACTGCAAAAGAAGTATGCTTCTAAGGATGCACAGACACAGCAACAGTATCAGAAAGAAATGATGAAGCTAATGAGTGAATCTGGTGTAAACCCAATTGCAGGATGTTTACCAGCACTTATTCAAATGCCAATTTTAATTGGCTTCTATCATGCCATTAGTCGTATGAATGCTACATCTACGTTTGATTTAGGGAATTTCTTTATCTTCCCGTTAGCAGATCCTGCACCAGCATTGGCGATCATTGCAGGCTTAACGCAATTGATTGTATTACGTACAGGACCAGCAATGGATAATCCTCAAATGAAAATGATGATGTATATTATGCCATTTATGATTATTGCCTTTGGTATGGCTTTACCAGCTGCATTACCACTATATTGGGTGATCGGAAACATTATTTCGGTTGTTCAAAACCTGCTTATTTATAAACCTTGGAATAAAGATAAAACACAACCTGCTCAAAATGGAGGGGCTAAAAAGTGAAACAACTTACGCAAATAGGCGCAACAACACAAGAAGCGATCTCATTAGCGTTACAGAAACTTGGCAAAACCCGTGAACAAGTAGATGTTGAAGTTTTACAAGAAGGTAAAAAAGGATTTTTAGGTTTTGGCGCACGTTCTGCAGAAGTTCGTGTGACAGTAAAAGAAGTTGAGGTTCCGATAATTGAAAGTGACAGGGCTGAACCGCAAATAATAACTCAATTCGACGAACCATTAGCAGTAGATGAGGTTGAAGCAATAAGTTCACAAGTTTCTGAGCAACCAAGTGAAATCGAAGCTATTCACCAAATCGTAAAGGAACAAAATGATGAAGTAAATTTAGTCAATCCAATTGAAGAGGCAAAGACTTATTTAGTCAAAATTGCTGAGCAATTGGCTATTGATGATCTTGATATTACAACGACACGCGAAGGAAAATATGTCTTATTTCAGCTGAAAAGTGAGAAAGCTGCACTGCTTATAGGAAAACGTGGTCAAACACTGAATGCCCTACAGCATTTGACACAGCTTATGTTAAATAAAAGTGCCAAGCAGTTCTTGATGGTGAAATTAGATGTAGAAAACTATCGTGAACGTCGTCAAGAGGCTTTAGAATTACTGGCAGATCGTATGGCAGACAAAGCGTTACGCTTAAATCAACGTGTGGCATTTGAACCAATGCCATCTTACGAACGAAAAATAATTCATAATCAATTAGCCAATCGTTTAGATCTTGAAACATATTCTGAGGGCACAGAGCCTAATCGCTATTTAGTGATTGAACCTGTAAAAAATAAATAAACGAGTCACATACAGACAATATATTTTGAAAGGTCATTTTATCTTCGCGATAAAGTGACCTTTTTTAGTGTGACATAGCAAATTTTGTGGAAAATAAGAGTAGCAAAAAAATGATTTTATCCACATTTGGCAATGATCCTTACTTTAGATTTTGCTGAAAATATGTTAGTCTAAGATGTTAGTAAGTATTGGTCGGTTTCGATTATCCACATGTGGATAACATTGAGGAGGTCATGAAATGGAGTTCGATACAATTGCTGCGATATCCACACCGATGGGTGAAGGTGCCATCGCGATCGTTCGCTTAAGTGGAGACGAAGCAGTGGCGATTGCAGATAAAATATTTAGATCACCAGGTGGTAAAAGTTTAACAATGAAGGATTCGCACACCATTCATTATGGGCATTTAGTTGAGCCTAAAACAAATGAGGTAGTAGAGGAAGTAATGCTATCGCTGATGCGTGGACCAAAAACATTTACACGTGAGGATGTAATTGAAATAAACTGTCACGGTGGATTAGTTTCCGTCAATCGTGTATTGCAACTTGTGTTAACGAATGGAGCAAGATTAGCTGAGCCTGGCGAATTCACAAAACGAGCGTTTTTAAATGGACGTATCGATTTATCACAGGCTGAAGCGGTTATGGATTTGATAAGAGCCAAAACAGATCGTGCGATGAATGTTGCTTTGGGTCAAATGGATGGAAAATTATCGAGACTTATTGGTGATTTACGCCAAGCTTTACTAGAGACATTAGCACAAGTAGAGGTTAATATAGATTATCCAGAGTATGATGATGTAGAAGAAATGACAGTACCTGTATTAGTCGAAAAATGTACATGGGTAAGCAATGAAATTCATAAACTTCTCCAAACATCGTCTCAAGGGAAAATTTTGCGTGAGGGATTATCAACTGTTATTTTAGGTCGTCCAAATGTAGGGAAATCTTCACTTTTAAATAGCTTAGTCCAAGAAAATAAGGCCATAGTGACAGATATTGCAGGGACGACTCGTGATATTATAGAAGAATACGTCAATGTACGCGGTGTTCCACTCCGTTTAGTGGATACAGCGGGTATTCGGGAGACAGAAGATATAGTGGAACGAATTGGCGTTGAGCGCTCACGTGAAGCTCTTCGTGGAGCAGATTTAATTCTGTTTGTCTTAAACTACGCAGATGAATTAACTGCTGAGGATGAGCGTCTATTCGAAACAATTGAAGCAATGGATTATATCGTTATTGTCAATAAAACAGATTTACCACAAAAAATTGATTTAGCTCGTGTCAAAGAGTTAGCTGGTGAGCATCGTATTGTCACGACTTCCCTGTTACAGGAGGAAGGCATTACAGAGCTAGAGGAAGCCATTGCTGCCTTATTCTTTGAAGGACAAATCGAAGCAGGCGATTTAACATATGTTTCTAATGCAAGACATATTGCACTTCTGCACCAAGCGCAAGCAACGGTTGGAGATGCAATAGCGGCTGCACAGGCTGGTGTACCCGTGGATATGGTACAAATTGATGTCACAAGAACATGGGAAATACTTGGTGAAATCATTGGTGACACTGTACAAGAGAGCCTTATTAATCAACTATTTTCACAGTTCTGTTTAGGAAAATAATTTTATTATAGAGAGGAAGATACGAGCATGCCAACAAAATATGAGGCAGGCACGTTTGATGTTATTGTAATTGGCGCAGGTCATGCAGGTGCTGAGGCTGCACATGCTGCGGCTAAAATGGGTGCTAAGACACTCATGTTAACAATCAATTTAGATATGATTGCATTTATGCCATGTAATCCATCGATCGGTGGCCCTGCCAAAGGAATTGTCGTACGTGAAATTGATGCTTTAGGTGGCGTCATGGGAAAAGTTATTGATAAAACACATATCCAAATGCGAATGTTGAATACAGGGAAAGGTCCGGCAGTACGTGCATTACGCGCACAAGCGGACAAAGTTTTATACCAGCAAGAGATGAAACGTGTGTTGGAGGAAACTGAAAACTTAACAATCCATCAAGGAATGGTGGAAGAGCTGATGATTGAGGATGGGGAAGTGAAAGGAGTCATTACACAAATTGGCGCCGTTTATCGTGCTAAAACAGTCGTTGTGACAACAGGTACTTTCCTACGTGGTGAAATTATTATTGGTAACATTAAATATTCAAGTGGTCCTAATAACCAACAACCCTCGATCCGCTTAGCCGATAATTTAAAAGAGCTTGGGTTTGATCTTGTTCGTTTCAAAACAGGTACACCACCACGTGTGAATAACCGTACAATTGATTATGACAAAACAGAGATTCAACCAGGAGACGATGTTCCACGTGCATTTAGTTTTGAAACAACTGAATTTATAATGGAACAGCTACCTTGCTGGTTAACATACACAAGCCCTGAAACGCATGAAATTATTGAAGCGAATTTACATCTTTCACCAATGTATTCAGGAATGATTAAAGGGACAGGTCCTCGTTATTGCCCGTCTATTGAAGATAAAGTTGTGCGTTTTAATGATAAGCCGCGACACCAAATTTTCTTGGAGCCAGAAGGCCGTAATACGCGTGAGGTGTATGTGCAAGGTTTATCAACAAGTCTACCAGAACATGTGCAAACACGTTTATTAAAATCCATTCCAGGCTTAGAAAATGCAGAAATGATGCGTGCGGGTTATGCGATTGAATATGATTCAATTGTGCCAACGCAATTATGGCCAACACTCGAAACAAAGCGTATTAAAGGCTTATACACAGCGGGTCAAATTAACGGTACATCTGGTTATGAAGAAGCCGCTGCACAGGGCTTAATGGCAGGAATGAATGCTGCTGCTAACGTGCTTGCTAAAGGTGAGTTAATTTTAAGCCGCTCTGATGCCTATATCGGTGTGTTGATTGATGATCTTGTAACAAAAGGTACAAATGAGCCATATCGTTTATTAACATCTCGTGCAGAGTATCGTCTGCTGCTACGTCACGATAACGCTGATTTACGCTTAATGGAGCTAGGCTATAAAATGGGCATGATTTCAGAGGAACGTTATGCAAAATTCAATGAGAAAAAACAATTGATTGACAATGAAATTGCACGTCTTCGCGAGGTAATTATTAAGCCAAATGAAGCAACACAGGCTGCTATTCGTTCTGTTGGTGGTAGTGAATTAAAGGATGGTATACGTGGTGCAGATTTATTGAAACGTCCAGAGATGCATTATGAGCTAATTTCTTCATTAATTCCTACAGATATTGGACTGACAGAAGAAGTGAAGGAGCAAATTGAAATTCAGCTTAAATATGAAGGCTATATTGAAAAGGCACTACAACAAGTAGAAAAACTGCATAAAATGGAGAATAAAAAGATTCCTGAAAATATCGATTACGACGCGATCTCAGGAATAGCTACAGAAGCGCGTCAAAAATTAAAACAGGTTACACCGCTTTCCATTGCACAAGCATCTCGTATTGCAGGTGTGAATCCAGCAGATATTTCAATTCTTCTTGTGTATATCGAACAAGGTAAAATCGCACGAGTAAGTAGCTAATAACCGTAAAGTGAATAAGGGGCGGGCATATGAGTGTGCCCGCTTCCTATTTTTAAGGCTATACTATAATAGTACCGCCAGATTGATAAAGGAGACTTTACATGAATGAACAACAATTTATTGAGGCACTAAAGGAGAAGGGCATTGAGCTTTCCGAAAAGCAGATTGCACAATTTAAAAAATACTTTGAATTACTTGTTGAGTGGAATGAAAAAATGAATTTAACTGCTATTACTGATGTAGAAGGCGTTTATTTAAAGCATTTCTTTGATTCAATTAGTGCCTCATTTTATTTTGATTTTTCAAAGGTAGTAACGGTATGTGATGTTGGAGCAGGAGCTGGTTTCCCTAGTATCCCTATTAAAATCTGTTTTCCACATTTACAGGTCACAATTGTAGACTCTTTAAATAAACGAATTACATTTTTAAATCATCTCAGTGATGCGCTACAATTAGAGAATATGCATTTTGTACATGCTCGGGCAGAGGAATTTGGTCAAAATGCAAATTATCGTGAACAATTTGATGTGGTAACAGCACGTGCTGTAGCTCGTTTAGCTGTTTTAGCAGAGCTATGTGTCCCACTAGCAAAACAGGGTGGATATTTTGTTGCTTTAAAAGCCGCAGCCGGAGCAGAAGAATTGAAGGATGCTAAAAAAGCGCTAACAACATTCGGTGCTCAATTGAAAGAAGAGTATTCTTTCAAACTACCTGTTGAAGAAAGTGACCGCATTTTATATATATTTGATAAAATAAAAGGAACGCCTAAAAAATATCCGCGTAAGCCAGGTGTACCAAATAAAACACCAATTCAATAATTAGTGTTTCATGTGAAACTTTTCAAAGTAGAAAATATTTTTTCTATTTTGAGCATACATACTAGTTAGGGATGGTTCACGCAAAAGACATCTATGAACTATATACATTTGAGGAAATATAATAAATAATAATAGAATGACACAGAGCAAGATAGTTACTTAAAGGTGGTGCCACTTGGATGAAAAGTCCTTTTTCACGTTTTTTTGGAGGCGGAAGTAAAACAGAGCCTATTGTGAAAAATGAAGTAGAACAAGCAGAGGCGGCTCATGCAGCGGAAGAAGTTATAAAATTGCCTATTGATCAAATAGTACCTAATCGTTTTCAGCCCCGGACTATTTTTGATGATGAGAAAATTGAAGAATTATCGAGAACCATCCATACACATGGTGTGATTCAGCCAATTGTTGTACGTAAAACATCAGAATATCAATATGAAATCATTGCCGGTGAGCGTCGTTATCGAGCAATGAAAAAGCTACAATGGACAGAGGTCCCTGCTATTGTACGTAATTTAACTGATAAGGAAACAGCCTCTATTGCGTTAATTGAGAACTTGCAGCGTGAGGAGTTAACTGCAATTGAAGAAGCAGTAGCCTATCAAAAATTATTAGAGCTTCATGAGCTAACACAGGAAGCACTGGCCCAACGACTTGGAAAAGGACAATCCACTGTAGCCAATAAATTACGTTTATTGAGGCTGCCTGATGAAGTACAGCAAGCTATTTTAAAGCGTAAAATCTCTGAACGACATGCACGTGCATTAATTGCGGTTAAGGATCGACCGTTACAATTAGAAATTCTACAGCAAACACTTGATAATGATTGGAATGTTCGTCAGCTAGAAGAGCAGATTCAAGCCATATTACATCCAGAAACAGACGAGCAGGAAGAAGCACCAAAGAAAGCGAAGCCAAAGCGTAAGGCTATTAGTAAAGATGTACGCATTGCTTTAAATACGATTAAACAATCGGTAACAATGGTAACAAAAAGCGGTATTACAGTAAAAACAGAAGAAGAAGATACAGAGGAATACTATCAAATTACAGTGAAGATACCTAAAAAGAAAAAGCTATAATAAAGGTTGGGGCAATACCAAAAGGGGAATCTGTAGTTAAATAAGCTGTAATGCAATTAATAGTCAAACGTAAGTTCTGCTACAACGCCTGAATAATTGAAAAAACAATTAAAAGACTTTATCTTTACAAAATAGAAAGAGACATCTCAGAAAGTCGAGAGAGATGTCTCTTTTTTGTTTATATTCTCAATATTTTATACAACTCTTTTCTCTTTTTTTGATAGAATGAAAGATAGAGAGCGGATTAAACAGTGATTTTACAAATGATTTATCAAAGCGAACTTTGATGGATGAAAGCAGGTGCTTTTAAATGGGTAGAATTATAGCAATCGCCAATCAAAAGGGTGGCGTAGGTAAAACAACAACTTCGGTCAATTTAAGCGCTTGCCTAGCATACTTAGGTAAGAAAGTGCTATTAATCGATACAGATCCGCAGGGGAATACAACAAGTGGGCTTGGTATCGATAAGGGAGAAGTCCAAGGATGTATTTATGATGTGCTAATTGACGATGAAGATGTTGAAAATGTCATTCAAAAAACAAGTGTAGAAAACTTATCAATAGTACCAGCAACCATCTCACTAGCAGGTGCTGAAATTGAATTAGTTTCAACCATTTCAAGGGAAGTGCGTTTAAAGCATGCACTTCAGAATGTAAAAGATGATTTTGATTATATTATTATTGATTGTCCACCATCCTTAGGACTATTAACGATTAATGCCTTAACAGCTTCGGATGCATTGATTATCCCTGTACAATGTGAATATTATGCATTAGAGGGGTTAAGTCAGTTATTATCAACAGTTCGTCTTGTCCAAAAGCATTTGAATCAGCAGCTATATATTGATGGTGTGTTACTTACAATGCTGGATGCACGAACAAATTTAGGCTTACAAGTTATTGATGAGGTAAAAAAATATTTTCAAGATAAAGTATATAAAACAATCATTCCTCGTAATGTGCGCTTAAGTGAGGCGCCGAGTCATGGGCAACCAATTATCACTTATGACGCAAAGTCAAGAGGTGCAGAAGTTTATTTAGAGATGGCGAGGGAAGTGATTAAAAATGGCTAAAGGTTTAGGAAAAGGCATTGGTGCATTATTTCCAGGAGAGTCATTAGAACAAAGCGGACAGGTAGAAGAAATTCAATTAGATAGTATTGTTGCGAACCCATTTCAGCCTCGGAAAGTTTTTGATGAAGAAACTTTACAAGAGTTAGCAGATTCTATAAAGGAACATGGTATTTTACAACCAATTGCTGTACGAAAAAAAGCACGTAAATTTGAAATTGTTGCGGGTGAACGTCGCTATAGAGCCTGTGTAATGGCTGGTTTAGAGGTAATTCCAGCTATTGTTAAAGATCTATCAGATGCACAAATGATGGAGCTAGCGATTTTAGAGAATCTTCAACGCGAAGATTTAACCGTAATTGAAGAAGCTGAAGCTTATCAAAGCCTAATGGAAAACTTGCATTTAACACAAGAAGAGCTTTCTAAGCGTTTAGGGAAAAGTAGACCACATATAGCCAATCATGTTCGCCTGCTAGCTTTACCTCCAGATGTGCGTCACTTGCTAAATGAAGGCATTCTATCAATGGGACAAGGGCGTGCATTACTTGGCTTAAAAAATAAAAGAAGAATATCAGAGGTAGCTGATAAGATAATTAAACAAGGCTTAAATGTACGGCAGGTTGAGATGCTTGTACAAAACCTAAACGAAGAAGTTTCACGTGAAACAATTCCACCGAAGAAAAAGGATATTTTTGTAGCAGCTAAAGAATCACAGCTACGTGATTACTTTGGAACGAATGTTCAAATCAAAAAAACAAACAATAAAGGGAAAATTGAAATCGAATTTTATTCTGAAGATGATTTAGAGCGTATTTTAGAAATATTAAATTTACAGGAACAGGAATGATTATTTCTATAATTTAATTAGAGCGCCGAGCAAGCAGGCGCTCTCTATTTTTTAGAGAGAAGGAAGGCTTTAGCGTGGTATTACTTGGAGCATTAATTAATGCAGGGCTAATTGTAGCAGGGGCATTAGTTGGGCGTATTTTTAAAAATATTCCTGAATCAATGAAGTCTACTGTATTATCTATTATTGGATTGGCAGTAGCATTATTAGGAATAAAAATGGGCTTTGAAAGCGATAATTTTATCATATTAGTAGTAAGTTTAGTGGTAGGAACAGTAGTAGGTGAATGGTTAGATTTAGACCGACAAATGAATCGTCTTGGAAAATGGGTAGAAACATTATTTCATACAAAACGTAACGCTCAAAATCAAATTAGTATAGCAGAGGGCTTTGTAACAGCCTCACTAATATTTGTTGTTGGTTCAATGGCTGTTATTGGGGCACTTGATAGCGGTCTTCGTAATGATCATAATGTACTTATTACAAAAGGATTGATAGATGGTTTTACCTCTATTATTTTAGCATCTACATTAGGTATAGGTGTACTGCTATCTGCAGTGCCTGTTTTTATTTATCAAGGGTTAATAGCTCTTTTTGCTGGGGTTATTAGTTTATTTATTCCCGATGCTGCACTACAAATGTTTATTACAGAAATGACAGCTGTTGGCGGTGTAATGATTATGGCGATCGGCTTAAATATAGCAGGCCTAACTAAGATCAAGGCTGCTAACCTGCTGCCAGGTATTATCGTTGTTGGGGTTATGGTTGCTATCTTCTACATTTTTCAATGAGTAACGATGAGCAGCTAGTAAAAAGGCTCTTGCAAGTTTTTCAGCCATTGCGTAAGAAATATGAAGTCTTGTATTTTGTAGCACAAGCATCTCCATAAAGCCTCCAATATTGACGATTCCCTTTACGGAAATGTCTCCAATTGGAGGTAATTCTTTTTTTACTGCTTTTCCAGGAAAAATAGGTCCACTTTGTACTGAAATATGCCCCACATTTTCTTCATTGCCAAGGCAGGCATCAATCGCAATAATAAATGGTTTTGTAGTATGATTATATAGCTGTTGCATCGTAGTACCTAAATTTAGAGCATGTAAGGGCTCCTCTAAAGAACCTATAACTTCATAGGGAAAACTAACGGATTTTTTTAGGAAGCTACCTGTTAATGGCCCAAGTGTATCGCCTGTGCAGCGATCACTGCCAATACAACAAAAAATTAATCGTTCATGTTGAAATGGTATATGTTCTAAAAATAATGTGCTTAATTGCCAAACAGTATTTTTACTTTCGTGATGAAGGGAATAAGGTAGTAATAAATTTGGTATAGTATTCATAAAAAAACTCACTTTCTTCTTAAATTTAGAAGTGCCTAATTTTTATGCAGTATACACAAATTTTTAACATGTTATTCAAGAGGTGGTAATAATGGAAGAGAGTAAGGAATTAGTGGATAGATACTGGGATAAGCTAACATCTCAGGCATTATGGGAACGAATTATTGATGCATCCATTGAAATAATCATCATTTTATTAGTATCGTGGCTAGCTGTAAGATTAGGGAAAAAATTTATTAATAAAGTATTTTTAATGCGTATGCGTTCACCATTAAATCATTCAGAGCGTCGCCAGCGCACAATTGCGAGATTGTTGCAAAGCGTCATTTCCTATGTTGTTTATTTTTCAGCCATTATTGGTATTCTTTCGTCACTAGAAATTAAAGTTGCTGGTTTGTTAGCGGGTGCGGGAATTGTTGGTTTAGCAATAGGTTTCGGCGCTCAAAGCTTAGTAAAGGATGTTATTACAGGATTCTTTATTATTTTTGAAGACCAATTTGGTGTTGGGGATTATATAAAAATTAATGCGGCAGAAGGTACGGTTGTAGAAATTGGCTTACGTACAACCAAAATTAATGGGGCTACTGGTGAGCAGTTCATCATACCTAATGGTGCTATTGGCGAAGTCGTCAATTATTCTATTAACAACTCTAAAATTTTTATAGATTTACAAATGACTACAGATGCTGATTTTGAAAAGGCTGAAACGGTTATTCATAAGTATTTAGAGACATTGCCTAAATTGCATGAGGAATTAATAGCGGCTCCAGTATTTTTAGGTGTGCAAAATGTTAAAGGAACAGAGGTAACCATTCGTATAGCTGCTGAAACATTACCACAGCAACAATATGGTATTGCCCGTATTATTCGTAGAGATGTTACAAAGCTCTTTGAAGAAAATAATATACCAATGGCCTATCCAAAAATGATGTTCTATGGTAAAGATGAGGGGAGAAGTGAGTAAAATGGAAGCAAAGAAATTTGGTTTAAATGATATTGTTGAAATGAAAAAACAACATCCATGTGGTACAAATAAGTGGAAAATCATTCGGATGGGCGCGGATGTACGTATTAAATGTGAGGGTTGTCAGCATAGCGTAATGATTCCACGCCGTGAATTTGAGAAAAAAATGAAAAGGGTTTTAATTTCTGCTAATGAGGCTTAATATCAAGCATATTAGACTTTTCCTAAGCGAATCAATATAATAGATAAGGTTATATAAGAGAAAATTTGAACTGAGTATAGAAAGGTTGTGTCCATCCATGGCATTAACAGCTGGAATCGTTGGTTTACCTAACGTTGGCAAATCAACATTATTTAACGCAATTACAAAAGCGGGCGCATTGGCTGCAAACTACCCATTCGCAACGATTGATCCGAACGTTGGTATCGTTGAGGTCCCTGATGCACGCTTAGATAAGTTAACAGAATTAGTGGTACCCAAAAAAACAGTCCCAACAGCATTTGAGTTTACAGATATTGCAGGAATTGTAAAGGGTGCTTCCAAAGGCGAAGGATTAGGAAATAAGTTTCTCGCTCATATTCGTGAAGTAGATGCAATTTGCCAAGTTGTTCGTTGCTTTGTAGATGAAAATATTACACACGTATCAGGTGCAGTGAATCCAATTGATGATATTGAGGTTATTAACTTAGAGCTTGCACTTGCAGACTTAGAATCTGTCGATAAACGCTTACAACGTGTTAGCAAAATGGCAAAGCAAAAAGATAAAGATGCGATGATGGAAGAGCCTGTGTTGGTAAAAATTAAAGAACAATTAGAAAATGGTCGTCCAGCCCGTGCTGCTGAACTATCAGAGGATGAGCTAAAGGTTATTAAAGGTCTTCATTTGTTAACTATTAAACCAATGCTATATGTGGCAAATGTTTCTGAGGATGAAGTAGCAGATGCTGATAACAATGAGTATGTGAAAAAGGTGCGTGAATATGCAGCTGCTGAAGGTGCTCAAGTGATTACAATTTGTGCAAAAATCGAAGAAGAAATTTCTGAGCTTGATGATGAAGAAAAAGCAATGTTTTTAGAAGAGCTAGGTATTAAGGAATCAGGTTTGGATCAATTAATTCGTACATCTTATGATTTATTAGGCTTAGCCACATATTTCACTGCAGGTGTACAAGAGGTACGTGCATGGACGTTCCGTAAAGGGATGAAGGCTCCACAATGTGCAGGTATTATTCATACGGACTTTGAACGTGGCTTTATTCGAGCAGAAACAGTTGCCTATGATGATCTACTAGAGGCTGGTTCTCAAGCAGCAGCGAAAGAAGCGGGTAAAGTACGTCTCGAGGGGAAAGATTACGAAGTTCAAGATGGCGATATTATGTTATTCCGCTTTAATGTATAAGCTTTGTGCAATGACTTAAAAAGCCCTTAATATCACATTATAAAAATCCGCATCGCTTTCTGTGAGCAAGGCACGAGGTGTATCTGTTGTATACGTATCAGCTAAATCTCGTGCTCTTCCTACAGTAGCTATGCGGATTTTTATTTTTATAAAGAATTAGCTGAACTTTTAACATGTGGAGGCGAAGAAATGGATGCAATACGAATTAAAGAACGTGGATTAGAATTTGAGCAGCTAGGTAAGCTACCACAGGATGTGTTGAATTTTATTTATGAACAGCAATTGTTTAAATTATTTACAGCGAAAGAATTAGGCGGTAAAGATTTAGACTTATTAGAGGGAATAAAGATATTTCAGCAAATGTCTGCGCTTGATGGTAATTTCGGCTGGCTTATTACAATTGGGACAGGTGGTAATGCATTTATTCCAGCATTCAATAAAGATATTTGCGAAAAGGTCTATACACCTAAAAATGCTGTGATAGCAGGTAGTGGCTATCCAACAGGTATCGCTGTTAAAACGGATAACGGCTATTATGTAACGGGACAGTGGAAATATTGTAGTGGCGCTGATTATGCCACAACCTTTACAATGAATTGCTTTGTGGAACAGGATGGTGTAAAAACAGAAAATATTATTAGTTGCTCGATGAATCGTCAGCATGTTGAGGTGTTAAATGATTGGCGAGCAATGGGGCTAAAGGCTACAGCTAGCCATACCATTCGTGTTCATCATATATGGGTGCCACAGGAGGCTACCTTCCAATTAGGGTCGATTAAAAATAATTATGGTAATTCAGTACATAGCTTTCCATTTATCACTTTTGCAGAGGCATCTTTTTTAAGTGTTTGCTTAGGAATAACAGAAAATTTCTTAGAGGAATCGCTTCATTTAATAAAGCAACGACAACATGACGTTAGCCGAATTGAACGTATTGGTGCATTGCAATTTTTAGTGATACAGCAGCAGAAGCATTTTAAACAATATGAAGAGCGGTTCTATACAATGTTATCGACATACTGGCAAAAGCATCAGCAAGGTAGTCAATTAACTGAGGAAGAACTATTACAGTTTACGCAAATGAGTAAAGAAATCGCTGCAGCTTGCGTGGAATTAGCAAATAGTTTAGTGCGTAGCTTAGGGATGGATGCTATTACTGAAACAGCTACCATTAACCGCATTTGGCGAAACCTATATACAGCAGCACAGCATGGATTTTTAACACCTTAGAAGAAAAGTAGGCTGTTTAGCGAACATTTACTTTCCTAACAGCCTACTTTTCTTTTTGCTAAGGGAGATATACATATAGCTTAGGCAAATGGGGGTCATCCTGGATAAGCGCATCCTTTGGATATTTGCGTAATTCTTTATACATAGCAAAATCACCTACAGCTCCTGCTATTAAAAAAGCGCCGATCAATACAAAAACGGTGCTATTACAATAAAACCCAAT
Organism: Lysinibacillus macroides; assembly: GCF_001281525.1. Classification (GTDB taxonomy): domain Bacteria; phylum Bacillota; class Bacilli; order Bacillales_A; family Planococcaceae; genus Lysinibacillus; species Lysinibacillus macroides. The sequence goes on from NZ_LGCI01000014.1 coordinate 104,360, forward strand.
GATAGTTGGTAGGACGCCAGTTGTCCAAAATGGTAATAATAAAGCCTTTTTCATAGCATGATTAGGGAGAGGCTGATTAGTTGTTGCATAGGCAATACCAAGCTTTAAATTAATGCCATAGTTTAAAGATTTATAAGGCACCTTCCCAAAAATCATAAAGCCGATTAAATGAAAGGCTTCATGCAGAACAATAAAAACAATATATAAAATAGCAAATAATACTGTACCGCCCATCATGGTCCAAATAGAAAAATGAAAATCCTTAAAGCAAATGTATTGAATGGCTGTAAATAATAGCACAAGACCAATTGTAACAACAATATTGTCCATCATTAGCTTTTTTAAATCGACTTCAATGATGATCGGCTCTTTGTCTGGTAGCATAAAAGCTCTCCTTTCCGCTCCTCCATTATATAAAATGAATTATTACTTTGCGACTTGAAAGACACCTATCTATGTGTTACAATTCATTGATGTGAGTAATAATTAATTACTTACTCCTTGCTCCCTTACTAGAGGAGAGCCTAAGTCCATAAGGAGGTGTAAATAGATGAGAAAATATGAATTAATGTACATTGTACGTCCAAACATTGAAGACGAAGCGAAGAAAGCATTAGTTGAACGCTTCAACGAAATTCTATCTTCTAACGGTGCAGAAGTTATCGAGTCAAAAGAGTGGGGCAAACGCCGCTTAGCTTATGAAATTCATGACTTCCGTGAAGGTTACTACCAAATCGTAAAAGTAAACGCTACTTCAGAAGCAATCAACGAGTATACACGTCTTGCTAATATCAGTGAAGATATCATTCGTCACATTGCTGTTCGTGAAGAAGCTTAATCATTTTTTAACAAAATGCTGAAAAGGAGGTTGTATTCTGATGATAAACCGTGTCGTATTAGTTGGAAGACTAACAAAAGATCCTGAGCTACGTTATACACCAAATGGCATTGCGTCCACACGATTTACAGTTGCTGTTAATCGTACATTCTCAAACCAACAGGGTGAACGTGAGGCAGACTTTATAAGCTGTGTTGCATGGCGAAAACAGGCTGAAAACCTAGCGAACTTTATGCGAAAAGGAAGTTTGATTGGGGTAGAAGGTCGTATCCAAACAGGCAGCTATGAAGGACAAGACGGTAAACGAGTATACACAACAGATGTTGTAGCGGATAGCGTACAGTTTTTAGAACCCCGTAGTGGTGGCGGTGCTCCTGCTCCTCAATATGGTGGTGGACAAACTTACGGTAATAACCAACCGTCATATGGCGGTGGTCAACCACAACAACAGTTTGGTGGCGCTATGCCAGGGCAGGGTTCCTATGGCGGCGATGCTTATCAGCAAAATCAACCACCTATGAATCAGCCGAATTATACACGTGTAGATGAGGATCCATTTGCGAATAGCAAAGGACCAATAGAAGTATCAGAGGATGATCTTCCATTCTAATGCTTCTAAAAGATAAAAAAAGATAAGGAGGAGACACACTATGGCACCACGTCGCGGAGGCCGCAAACGCCGTAAAGTTTGCTACTTCACTTCAAACAATATTACGCATATCGATTACAAAGATGTAGATCTTTTAAAGAAATTCATCTCTGAACGCGGTAAAATTTTACCACGTCGCGTAACTGGCACAAGTGCAAAGTACCAACGTAAATTAACTTCAGCTATTAAAGTATCTCGTATTATGGGATTACTTCCATTCGTAGCGGAAGATAAATAAGATATAAATAAAGGCACAACAAGGTTTAATCAACTCTTGTTGTGCTTTTTTTATTTATATAAATGAAATTGTTGCAAAGGTGAAGGTTGTTTAATTAGATATTTGGTATAATTATTGTAAAAAATATCTAAAAAATTTAATAAATAGTTGCTGGTGAAATACCTAATCTTTATTCAGTTTATGGGGGGTTATTATGAAAGTTGAGAAAACATTTTCATCTTTTGTATTAGTTGATTATAATCTGAGGATTATTTCAGAAGTCTTAGATTTTACGAATACCTTACAGAGTAAAGGCTATTCACCCAACACAATTAAAAGCTATTTAGATAATTTGAAAGTCTTTTATTTATGGTTAGAACGTGAAGATTTAAAATTTTATGATGTAAAGTCAACATCCATAACTAGTTTTGTCGAATACATTGATAGTAGAAAAGCATTTGGTAGAGTTCCCCTCCAATACTTAATAGATATTTAGCGACGTTAAGTTCCTTTTTCAGGCATTTTGAAGCAATGGGAGGATTTGTTGAAGAATCTCCATTAGTCAAAGTAAGAGGATATGCACCACAACAGAACCGAAGATATTTACGACATGTAACTAATAATTGGGATAAAGACCTCCAAAATTATTTTAAAAGAAAATTAAAGAGGAAAAGTGATCGAAAGAGATTATATCCTAATACTGTAGAGAAGTATTACAGTGTCTTTGATATAATTTGAGAGAAAAACGAATCGTTAAAAGCTCGAAATAAGTTGATGTTTAGATTGTTATATGAAACGGTGTTTTAGGGTATCAGAACTATTGCATCTTAGAATTAATGATGTTGATTACCCAGATCCAATAGATAAAACAGGCAACATTTATTTAATTGAGAGGGCAAATGAATCACTTGATAGACTGTTAAAACAGGTGAGAGAACTGTACCCGTATCAAGAGATTTGTTACAAGCAGTGGATGATTATATTATACCATCGCCCTCAAAAAGCTGCCGTTGATTATATCTTTGTGTCTCATTCAAAAGGTAATACTAGCGAACCAATTAGTAGGAAATGTGTAGAAACAATGTTTACAGCTATTGAAAGAGAAAGCCGTATCAGCTACTAATGTTGTAGAACAATTAATAGCATGTGAAAATAATGAATTAAAAGAATTAGAAAATGAATATAGTATTGAAGGTGGAGCAAGATCTATTGCAACTTATGAAGCTTCAACGTTTGGTCTCTCAATTAAAATTTCCGAGGATGGTGGAATTACTATATATAAAAGAAGAAAATTAATTTTTAAGCTTTAGATTAAAGCAGATCAATAGTGCTATTTTAGAGTATTCAATTCAAAAATAGAGGGACGCTTCAAATTTATTGAACCATCCCTTGTTTAGCAATTAATTCGTTTAAAATCCTCCAGTTAGGTTATTGTGAAGACGTAAACATCAAAACTAATTTCATTAATTTTGAAAATTCAGGTCCTTTGATTCACAAAAATCAATATAAATCCCTCTTTCTTCGCATTAAAGCGACCTTCCAATTGTTATGTTGTCATACATTTTCACTTGTCCTCAAAGTATTTAACTATTTATTTGGAAACGCAAAAAAACCTTTGAGGGAATCTGATAATAGGGCAAAAATGTCCTATTTAGATTCAACCTTAAAGGTTGTGTAGTAGTAGTTGCGTCGCATGACTCTAATGAGTATACAAAATAAAACAAATAAAAAGGTAACTGATATAAATAAATTTATCATCCAAAATTTTTATTTTTTAGCACTCTATCATAAACTCTAGAAAAAATCGCATCCAAGGTATTTGTTACCCTAAATATAATTATAAACCAATAATATAAATAGGTTATCTCAGTATATTATTTTGTCACCCAATCATAGCAGATGGAATGTGTCTCGCAACTCATTTTAAAAGAAGACAACTAACGATTGTTCATATACGTAAGTTTTCGCTTTTCTTCTATATAAAAACATGAAATTATTCAATAAATACTAAATAAACTATAATTTATTGATAGATCCATATTTATGTAAATATATAATAATATATAAAATTTGACTTAATTAGGTATATAAAGTAAGATTTAGTTGTGTCTTGGCAAAACAATACAAAAAAGGGGTTGGCTTTAAATTGACTTCAAAAATTAGCAAAGAAAAAGTATCCATAATCTCACTTTTAATTTTATCAATCACAATTTTATTTTCAGCACAAGCATTCGCAGCAACATCTACTGCGAACAAAGTAATTAATGAATCAAGAAAAGAAGGTAGTATATTTTATGCTGTGGGAGGATATGCAGAACTTAGAGCAGATATATTGGGTGGAACAGGCTTTGGGGAAAGTGTTTTAATGCAATCCATATCATGGTGGCCAGATAATGAATTGTATTCGGTTAATGTTAATTCGCAAAATAAGCCAGCGGCTAATATTAATTATTATTTAAATAATAGCGATGGGTATTATGTAGTTGCTAGAGGCGATACGACACTTAACCTCAGAGCGACTTTAAAAGAATAACTATCTAGCTTACACGAACCAACTTATTAGTTAAAAGTTTAATAATCTTGCTAGGACACTTTTTCTACTTAGTCGTCAGTTGGGAGGGTAACCAATGTTACATAGTATAAAATACGACTTATATAATTTTTTTAGACAACCCAAATGGTCTATATTATTTATTACATCTATTATTGTTAGTATTGTTTTACCAAAAAATAATTTAACGAGTTTTTCGGTTTTACCATTAATGGTTTATTTTGTTATGACAATTAATCTATTATTTTTATTCTACGGTGCTGAAGAAGTCCGGACAGAAAAAAAGAATTTCATCATAGAACAATTCAAGCAACTACCTCTTTATAATCAGATGAGTATAAATAAACTAGTTATATGGGGTTTTATTACTTTTGGATATTACGCAATTTTTTACACTACTTTACTAGCCTATATTCATTACAATTCATCTGAACAGTTAACATTTTATTTATTTAAAACCACGTTACTCTATACATTCTTTATGTGGTTTTTACCATTTTATTTTTCAATAATTATTGGTTATATCGTATTTACATTCATCCCAAATATTTTTAGTTATATTTTTATGATTTTTATTTGGTTTTTAATTATGCCTTATAATTCTATGTTAGGTTTTATTCCAACATCTGTTGGAGCGTGGTTAATAAACGGAGATCCTAACATTACTTCTATACCTTCTATTCTCCCGTTAGAAAATATGCATATAAATAATGGTATATATGTACAGCGTATTTTCATGTTATTAATTTTAATTACAACATTTATACTTTTAAGATTTAGAGTAAAAAAAGTTGTTAAAGGTGGACTTTTTCTACTATTAACAGCAAGTGTTTTAATTCCGTTTATCTCACCCTTTGTTCCGCAAATTATTAATGAGCAACAACATTCTTATTTAAGTGGAAAAGTTTTTGAAATAACTAATTTTAAAAATAAGAATGCCTATTCTTATAATCTGGATAATTATTCATTTGTTATTGACCATCATAAAAATAGACAAGAACTAAGTTATGAGGTGAAATTTGAAATTTTTTCTGATTTCAATGAAGTTCATTTAGCGCTGTGGGATGATTTTAAAATACAAAAAGTTCTTTTTAATACCGAAGAAATTAACTTTGAACACAAAAATAATATTGTGACATTATCACTTCCTAAATCAACCGGGGAACTAACTTTTTTAGTAGAAACAAAAGAATACTTATCTGTTGGTCCTACTACTTTTGAGTTAATTGGTACAACTCCTTGGTATCCAATGAATCCACTAGAGGCAGCAAATCCTCTTAATGAAAGTAGAAAAGAACACTACAATATAAAATTCAAAAATAATGATAAAGTTATTAGTAATTTATCATTAGATAATACCGGAAATTGGAAAGGTTACATGTACGGTCCAACGTTATTAAAAGGAGAGTTTATAACAAAAGATAAAAGTACGTATCCATATTTCAAAAATACAGATGAAATTATTTTAAATAAACAGCGTGTTCAAACGGAAATCGACAAGATTAATAAAAAATTATTAACAGAAGTTACTATGACATGCCAAAATTATTATACTCTAACAACTTATACTACTTTTAGTGCTAATCCAGATGAATGTTACTTTTTTGAAGATGAAAATCTTGTACAAAATAGTGCCATTTTAAATCAGCTATTTTTGAATGTAGGAGAAACAAGTTTATTCGAAGCTGTATTTTTCGATGTGATAACGCATGAATCTTGGATCAATTTTTTAAAAAATAAATATGACCCTGGTCAAATTAATACACTATTAACTTATTATCCAAAACTATCACAAGAAGAAAAAAAACATTTAATTATAGAATGGTATCAGCAAACAAAGGGAGTTTTATCATTACAACAAATGGTGGAAGATTTGGAGGCTAATAATGCTAATCGTTAATGACATTTCAAAAAAAGTTAAGGATCATGATATTTTAAAAAAAACCTCTTTCAACCTAAATAAGGGTGTGGTTGGATTGTTAGGTCCTAATGGCGCTGGAAAGACAACCTTATTACGTATTTTATCCACATATTTTGAACCAACAACCGGAACAATTTCATTAGGTAATTTAAATTGGGACAAAAACAAAGAAGAAATTCGAAAACATATTGGCTATATGCCACAACATATCGGACTGTTTCCGCATTTGAAGATTATTGAATATCTACAATATATCGGGATATTAAGAGGGATGGCATTAGAGCAAATAAAAGAACTTGCCTTAAAAACATTAATCGAAGTTAACTTGGAAGACAAAGCAAATATTAAAATAAAGAATCTTTCTGGTGGTATGAAGCAGCGAGTTGGAATTGCTCAAGCTATTATGCATAATCCACAATTGTTAATTGTGGATGAACCAACTGCTGGCTTAGATCCAGAAGAACGTATTCGATTTAGAAATTTATTAAAACGAATTGCTCAAGAACGAATTGTTCTATTTTCAACCCACATTACTGAAGATATTGTGATGACTTGTGACGAGGTATTACTTATGAACAAGGGGACGGTTATGAAGTATTCTCATGTGCAAGATGTTGTCAGTATTGCGAATCAACTTGTTTGGACAGTTACAGTTGATTCAACTGCTTATAACTCCATGCTTATGAAAAAGGAATTCTTTATTAGTAATATTATGGATGAACCTAGTTCTAATCAAATAACGTTACGAATTATTCATAATGAACAACCGCATCCGCTAGCAGTTCAAGTACATCCTACATTGGAAGAAGGTTATATGGTTTGGTTACAAAAGAACTAACTTATCTTATTTATATAATAAAAGTATATTGGGCGTTTTTTTTAATACCTATACTTACCTTATTATTTATCCTTCTTGAGTTTCAATTGGGTATGAACGAGATGGGAGAAGGAACAATTGTTTTATTGTTATTTCCACTATCAATATTACCAATAGTAGCTTTATTTAGTCATATAGGTTCACTGGAACAAAAAGAACTTCTCATAACATTACCTCTTTCTCATTGGCAGACTGGGATGATTCGGCCTTTAATATTAAGTGTTCTTGTTGGTTTAGCTTTTACTCTTCTTGTCAGTAAGTATATTAATAATGCATTTTTCTTAAGTGCTTTTACATCTATATTATTTTATTTTGCAATTGCTTCTTTTTCCATTTCATTTTTCAAACACTCAGGTCTAGGGGTAATTTTTCCTTTATTTTATTTGACATTTGGAATGTTTACGACAGGTATGGGACAAGGTCCGTTTTATTTGTCTCAATGGTATCGGCCAAAAGCCTTTACCGAAGTAAATGATTTCATAGGGTGGCAATTAATTGCTGTAATAATTCTTTACTTAGGTTCTGTATTTTTAATAAAATATCGAAGCAAGTTTAATATTAATTTTTAAATAATTCTATTCGTAACAAAGTTAGGTTACCAGCATGGAAAGTAACAAATGAATGTTTAGAATGAAAAAATACTTAGTTTTATATTAGACTAAGTATTTTACTTAAATCAACCGCACCCATGTGTTTCCATATACTCTCCACGCAAGTTGAACTGACTTGAATCATGGAAACGTTTAAAAGAATTTTTAATTTGTAACCCAATAGCCTTAGCCTAATTTGCTGTTATTCCATTGACCACTTGTTGTTTAGCAGATAAAAAACCTTTAAAAATTGGTATTAGTTTATTATAGGGTTGTATTTGTCATGAATTAATTATCAATATTTGGTGAAATGTGTTTATATCGTGAATGTAAATATTCAAGGCCCTCTTCATCATTCTGTATTTCAAGTTCTAACTGTTTTTGTAGAAATTGATGTTTACCCCGAACTTCTTGGATTACTTGGTTCCATTCTTTAACCCATACTTCTACATTATCAGGAATTATATATTAAGCCGAACTCTCAATCGGATTGTTTCATTTCCCTTCGTAGCAGAAGATAAATAAAAATATGAAAAGTACAACGAGGTTTAATTAACCTGTGTTGTACTTTTTTATTTTGGCTATTCGTAATAATGTAGTGGAAACATCTTGTGAAGAATGGAATTAATATGATGATTAATATATATGTGGATGATTTAAGAGATTGTCCGATTGGTTTTGTCATGGCAAGAACGTTTCAAGAAGCCATTCACTTACTTGAAACTCACGAAGTAGATATACTTTCTCTTGCCCATGATTTAGGCGAAGATCTACAAAGTAATCCATTGCCAACAGGTTATGACTTAGTTAAATATATTTGTGAAAAAGGGTTATAAGCAAAATATATCTTCATACGGACAACCCTGTTGGTAGAGAGAATATGTATCAAACACTGCATGGAGCAAAACGAAGAGGTTTCATTGATTCAGATAAAAAAAGAGAAATCAAACGGCATTGATTTCTCTTTTTTGAATATCAGCTAGGTCCCTATTTTCTAATTTATGTATAATCAATTGACCTAAATTCATATTTTAGGTGATTTGGAATAAAGAGTGCAAATATACACGTTATATATAATGAGAACAAGTGGGGGTAACACCACATCCCCATCAATCTAACAACGTAACTAGCTAGATTCGAATCGTTTCTTTCTGATAACTAACCAGTGCACGAAAAACAAGCATGCCAAATAAGCCTCGAAAAAAGCGTTTTTTTTCGCTAGGCAGCTTGTCTAGGCTTCACCGTCGTTTCATACACAACACCTAAAATATCAAAGACCGTCATCTTTTTAGCTCGATGACACTTCCGACCGTTCTTTGAGAGTAGCTGATACAAGCGATGCAAAATTTTTACCAGTTCTTCTGCACCGGCTGCCATCGCTCGGAAGAATAACGGAAAGTAATCTTTAATCATATAAATCGCCTTGTATTCACTCAGCTCCTGCTTTTTCTTTTCGAGCAGGAGCTGTCGCATTTGAAACATCGTCGAAGAACACAGGAGAATGGCAATGAGCTGTCCGTATAAATGGCATTCTAAGCGTTCTCTTTTCATCGTTTTACAGGCATGAATTTCAAAAAAAGACTTCCACGTTTTAAATAAAATTTCAATCTGCCAGCGAAGCGAATACAGGGCATGCACGTCCTTCGTTGGGACTTCTTTAGGTGATGTGTTCGTGATGTAGACGTTCATGCCCATTAAGCGTTTACTTTTCTCCTTCATGACAATGCCCTTCTTCTTTTCACGAATGGCTTGGTTTTTCAAGCGTGTTTGCGTTTGGTCGTCGGTTAAACGATGCATAATGACACGTGCTGGTAGCTTTTGATTTTGCCCAATGTAAGCCTCCTGAATTTCAATTGTTTCACCAGGCGTAAGTTCAGCCATCATTTGTGCCATATCGAGTTGAATATATTCGGTATGCTTTTTCAACGTCCCATTTTTGAACGTTTCTGGCGCAGGGTTCTTGATATAAATCCGTGTATTGAGCTTCAGCCGTGAGATATAGTACGCCTTTTTCTCATGAATGACCTGTAAGTCGCCTAAATCGAAGTAGCCAAGATCGCGCAGGCATACATCGCCGGCCTCGACCGTTTGAAGACAGATGGTTCCGTACGTTTTATCATTGTTTTTTCCTGGTCCAACATGTACGTTCAGAAATTGACCACTGAGTAAGTCGTATTCCAATTGGATTTTTACACCCGCCGTGTTACTACTGCCACCCGATCCTTGATACTCACGAGCGAACGCATCTGGCAGTTGAAACACGGTCGCATCTAAAATACGGATTCGCTTAAACCGAGACATCAAGGTGTCGGGGAGTGATTGGTTGGCACAGAGCTTTTGTGCAAGCAGCGTGCGAAAGACCTCTCTAAGATAAGCGACAGCTGCCTGGTTAAAGCGTTGATTCAAACCTTCTGCACTCATCAATACGCCAGTTGAAGCTTCTAGCCGACTACACAATTGTGTAAGGGATGTACTGCCAATTTCCTGACTCAACCAGACACAAAGGGCAATGAGTTCACTCGCTTGATACTTACTCGCGCGCTTTACAAAGCCAACGCGTTTCGCAATGTCTTTTAGCACGGTTGGAGATAAACACGCACGTAACTCTTGTGCAAAAAGATTCAGTTCATTGGATAGGATTCGATTCATCAAAAACGCCATCCTTTCTTGTAAACTACTGCTGTTAAAGAAAGAATAACGTTTTTTTCATTTTTGGGGTATTGATGTGCTTAGCTTGATGGATATGGGGTAACACCAGGAAAATACGGATTTATAACGTTAAGCAAAGAAAAGTCTTCAAACGACGCTTCAGGTGCATTTTTTGTTAGCACTTAATCGGGATATTTTGGAACATTTATTTTTTATTTACGTTAAATTTACAAGGGTTATTTTTTCACAATTTATAATTTATTTGAAATGAGGGAGTAGAAGTGTTAAAAAAAGCTATAATTTCGGGAATTATATTTAGTTCAATTTTGTTAGGTGGGTGTAATGAAGAAAAAGAAAAAACATCAGAATTAGTATTAACTGATAGCGAGCAGGAAGTAGCGGTTGATGGACAGGAAAATACTGGATTGTTAGAGGGGTTAAAAAATGAAATAATAGATTCTATTGCAGAGCAAACAGGAATTGATAGTGAATCAATAGTAATTATGGTAGGTGGTAGCCCCATTAAAGAGATTATAGATGTATCAGTAAGTTTCCCTAAGGATGTAAAAGTTGACGATACAATGATTCAACAAATAGTTGAAGATTCTATAAAGAAAGTTTCTGAAACAGAAAACATAAAAATTAACGAAGAAAATATAACAATAAAAATTGAGAAATACTAACGCTAACTGCATATTTTCTATTCAACTCGATAAAAAAACGTTACCAAATGAAAATTTAGAAATGTACTAAAAAGCCACAAGCTCTGATTTGACAGTGTTTGTGGCTTTTTTGGTGGAACACTCTTTATACAGCTTTTTTATGCAAACGTCTTAAACGGTTGATCCAGCTTTGTTTTTGATTATCTATTTTGTATAAAATCCTGTATATTTTTAGCGTTGTAAACCTGCATTTTATGGAGAGCTTCCCATCTTGATCTAAGCTACCTTTAATTTTCCTTAAATCGACCAAAAATTTAATTAGATACGTTCAATTACATACGAATAATATCTTCCAAAATATAGTACGAATGATATACTAAATTCCGAAATCGTATACCAACAAATTATACACATTATACTAAACATAACTTCCATTCGTAGCAGAAGATAAATAAGATTGATGACGTTAAGGTAATAATGACCTTACATCAACCTCAAATACCAGCATATGACGATATTTTTATCGGAGTATGCTGGTATTTTATTATTGTTCAACAGGCTGTTTATAAGCGAAGCGTGTTTTGTTCAATGCTATAAAAAATGGTACAATAAAGGGTAGTAAGTTTGACTGAAAAAAGGAAGGTTTTCAATGCCGAATAATCAAACAAAAGCGCTTGTACAAGGCTCGATGATGGTCGCAATTTTTACAATTTTAATGCTCATTTCTGCATATGTACCATTCATCTTTATAGTAGCTTTACTATTCGCTCCACTGCCAATTGCTTGGTATAGCGCAAATTACAAGCGTTCTGCATCAATACTTGTAGCAGTAGTAGGCTGTATTTTAACAACACTTACAAGTGGCATTACAATGTTGCCATTTGCCTTTATGTTAGGGTTAGTGGGTGTTGTTATGGGGAGCGCTATTTACCAGAAGAAAAGTAAGCTTTATCTATTTTTATCAACTGGCATCACTAATCTAATTTCTATGGCAATTATTTATATGGCTTATGTACAGCTTGCAGGCATCAATTTTATTAGCATGAGCTTAGAGATGGTTCGTGAAAATTATGAGCAATCTAATGAATTTGCCAAAAGTGTGACGGGTCAGGTAGCGATTACGCCCGAACAGTTGGAGACGATGTTTAACACCATTGAGTTAACGATGCCTGCAACAATCACGATTTCAGCATTTTTTGTAGCGTTTATCATTATAACGGTAAATTTACCGGTTTTAAAACGACTTGGTGTAGATGTTCCAAAATTTGCTCCATTTCAACATATGCGATTACCACGTTCTATTTTATGGTATTATATGATTGTTTTATGCATTAATTTATTTATACACCCAGAGGCTGGCTCTACATTAGATATTATCGTCTTAAATGTCTCTTATGTTTTATGGATGTTACTTATTCTACAGGGGATATCTTTTATCCATTACTTTATTGCTAAAAAAGGTATGCCGAATGCGGTTAAATGGGTGGCTACCGTGTTAGCTATTCCATTATCATCCTTTATTATCTTATTAGGTATTATTGATTTAGGCTTTGACGTACGTTCACTTGTAAAGGGGAAGACTAAAGAATAAGGGGCTGATTGTAATGGGGACTTTTAGAAAACGACCAATTCGCTATCCGCTTTTTATTCTTTCCATTTTTGGCATTGTGACGTTCGCACTTCTATGTATATGGAATTTCGGGATAGGTATCGGTTATGGGATAGGCTTTGCGGTTCTAATGGTCTATACATGGAAGGTGGAGCAAAATGTCTTTGTAGAAACTGAAAAGCATATAGAATCCATTTCCTTCCGTATGAAAAAAGTCGGTGAAGAGGCATTGCTGGAAATGCCGATTGGAATATTGCTCGTGAATGAGCAATATGAAATAGAATGGTCAAATCCGTATATGCAAGGTGTTTTAAATAAAGAAACATTAGTAGGAGAAGGCATTGTTGATATATCGGATGATATTTATGTATTAATGAAGACTGAAGAAACCAATGAAGCTACGATTACATTACGTGATCGTAAATATCGAGTGTATTATAAAAGAGAAGAAAGACTACTATACTTTTTTGACATCACAGAACAAATTGCTATAGAAAAACAATATTATGCGGATCGTACAGTTATTGCGATTTTATTTGTTGATAATTATGATGAAATTACCCAGGCAATGGATGATCAACTACGTAGTTTAACCAATACAATGGTCACCTCCATTGTCAATGAATGGGCGGCAGAGCATGGTGTATTTGTGAAGCGAATATCATCTGATCGCTTTTTAGCTGTATTAAATGAATCTATTTTAACAGAGCTGGAAAAGAAAAAATTTGCTATTTTAGATACGATTCGTGAAAAAACAGCACAAAAGAATTTATCCTTAACACTTAGTATTGGTGTTGGTGCAGGGTCATCTTCACTGGTAGAGCTTGGTGAATTGGCACAGTCTAGCCTAGACCTTGTATTAGGGCGTGGAGGCGATCAGGTAGCGATCAAGCAGCCAACTGGAAAGCTTAAATTCTATGGTGGGAAAACGAATCCAGTTGAGAAACGCACACGTGTAAGAGCACGCGTTATTTCACATGCATTACGTGACTTAATTCAGGATAGTGACCAAGTGTTTGTAATGGGACATAAAAATCCTGATATGGACTCTATTGGTGCATCTGTAGGGGTACGTAAGATGGCACAAATGAATGATGTAAAAGGTTATGTTATCATTAATTTTGATGAATTAAATGGTAGTGTTACACGGTTAATGAATGAGATTGAGCGTAAATCAGACTTCTACGAAAATTTCCTAACACCTGAAGAAGCAGCAGGAAAAATGACAGAAAAATCATTGCTCGTTATTGTTGATACACATAAACCTAATTTAGTGATTGATGCACATTTATTGAAAATAGCTGAAAAGGTTGTTGTGATTGACCATCATCGCCGTAGTGAGGATTTTATTGAAAATCCAACACTAGTTTATATGGAGCCATATGCCTCGTCTACAGCCGAGTTGGTGACGGAGTTACTAGAATATCAGCCAAAGCGTGCAAAAATTAATATGCTAGAGGCTACGGCATTATTAGCAGGTATTATTGTTGATACGAAAAGCTTTACACTTCGTACAGGGGCGCGTACATTTGAGGCAGCCTCCTATTTGCGCACAAATGGTGCAGACACCGTGCTTGTACAGCGTCTCTTAAAAGAAGATATAGACACCTATATTGAGCGCTCAAAAATTGTGCAAACTGTTCAATTTATAAAACCTGGGGTAGCTGTAGCGGTAGGTGAAGAATCGAAAATATACGATTCTGTTTTAATTGCACAAACAGCAGATATTTTACTGACAATGAAGGATGTGGGTGCTTCCTTTGTTATTGCGCATCGTGCAGATGGCAAAATCGGTATAAGTGCACGTTCGCTAGGTGAGGTGAATGTACAGCTGATTATGGAAAGGCTTGGCGGCGGTGGACATTTAACAAATGCAGCGTGTCAAATAGAGGAAAAATCCATTAATAGGGTGAAAGAATATTTAGAAGAAGCCATAAATGAGGTCTTTGAAGGGAGTTTTGACGAATGAAAGTTGTGTTTTTAAAGGATGTTAAAGGAAAAGGAAAAAAAGGTGAAATTAAAAACGTAGCTGATGGCTATGCACAAAACTTTTTAATTAAAAATGGCTATGCGGCTGAAGCAAATGCTCAAGCGTTAAGCCAGTTAGAAGGGCAAAAAAAATTGGCAGAAAAAAATGCTGCGGCTGAATTAGCAGATGCACAAGCTTTAAAGGACAAAGTAGAGGCTTTAACAGTGGAGCTAAAAGCGAAATCAGGTGAAGGTGGACGCTTATTTGGTTCTGTATCTACAAAGCAAATTGCAGATGCTTTACAAAAAGTACATGGCATTAAAATTGATAAACGCAAAATGACTTTACCTGAAGGAATTCGTGCACTAGGCTTTACAAATGTTCCTGTAAAACTACATCAAGAAGTAACAGCTACATTAAAAGTACATGTAACAGAAGAATAAGGAGCGACTATGCATGAGCGAACCGATGATAGACCGCGTTCCACCGCATAACCGCGAGGCGGAGCAATCGGTTATCGGTGCTATTTTTCTTGAGCCTCAAGCACTTATTACAGCATCTGAAATTTTACTAGCAGATGATTTTTATATTAACGCACATAAAATGATTTTCGAAACGATGCTACGCTTGAGTGACCAAGGAAAGGCAATAGATGTTGTAACAGTTACGGAAGAATTATCAGCTAAAAAAGAGATTGAAGACGTTGGCGGGCTATCCTATTTATTAGAGCTCGCCAATGCTGTCCCTACAGCTGCAAACGTTGCCCATTATGCCAAAATTGTTGAAGAGAAAGCACTATTACGTCGATTAATTCGTGTAGCTACTAAAATTGTTGAGGATGGCTACACACGTGAAGACGAGGTAGAGGCATTACTAGGCGAAGCAGAAAAGAAAATGATGGAGGTTGCCAATCGCAAAAATGCGGGCGACTTTAAGCATGTGAAAGATGTACTTGTAGAAACCTTTGATAATATTGAGCAGCTTCAATCACAAAAGGGAGAAGTAACAGGTATACCAACAGGCTTCCGTGATTTAGATAATATTACTGCTGGCTTTCAACGCAATGACTTAATTATTGTGGCAGCACGACCATCTGTAGGGAAAACAGCCTTTGCCTTGAATGTGGCGCAAAGTGTTGCTGTACAGGCACGAGAAAATGTGGCGATCTTCTCCTTAGAGATGGGAGCTGAGCAGCTCGTTATGCGTATGCTTTGTGCAGAGGGGAATATTGATGCACAAGTTTTACGTACAGGTGCTTTAACTACAGAAGATTGGGGTAAACTAACGATGGCAATGGGGAGTTTATCGAATTCAGGGATTTTTATTGATGATACACCAGGAGTACGTATCAATGAAATTCGTGCAAAATGTCGTCGTTTAGCACAGGAAAATGGACTAGGAATGATCTTAATCGATTATTTACAGTTGATTCAGGGTAGTGGCAAGCCAGGAGAAAACCGTCAGCAAGAGGTATCTGAGATTTCTCGTTCATTAAAGGGGTTAGCCCGTGAATTAAAAGTTCCCGTCATTGCATTATCACAGCTATCTCGTGGTGTGGAGCAACGTCAAGATAAACGACCAATGATGAGTGATTTACGTGAATCCGGAAGTATTGAGCAAGATGCTGATATTGTTGCCTTTTTATATCGTGATGACTACTATGATAAAGAGTCTGAGAACAAAAATATGATTGAAATTATTATTGCAAAGCAACGTAATGGTCCAACAGGCACTGTTACCCTTGCCTTTAAAAAGGAATTCAATAAATTTATCAATGTGGATTGGTCACAAATGCCACCACCACCGCCACGTGATTAGTTTATTATCTGCCATTCATCTGAATATTCGATAATATTCATATTATTTAGTTATCAAACACGAACGTTAGATCAAAATTATTGATTTTATGTTCGTGTTTTTGGCTATTTTTTATTGACGTGGTGTTTCGATCATTGTTACAATGATTGAGGCTTGAAAATTGAGATACAAAGGTATCTAACGGAGGTGCTGATTATGACATCAGTTGTAGTTGTAGGAACGCAGTGGGGAGACGAAGGAAAAGGTAAAATTACAGATTTTCTGTCACATAAAGCCGATGCGATTGCTCGTTTTGCAGGTGGAGATAATGCAGGACATACCATTAAAATTGATGGTGAAACATATAAACTACATTTAATCCCATCAGGTATTTTCTATAAAGATAAAACGTCAGTAATTGGCAATGGCTTAGTCGTCAATCCAAAGTCATTAGTAACGGAACTGAAAGGCTTACAAGAGCGTGGCATTAACACAGATAATCTACGTATTTCTAATCGTGCACATGTTATTTTGCCTTATCACATTAAGCAAGATATAGCGGATGAAGAAAGTCGTGGCGATAATAAAATCGGCACAACTTGTAAAGGTATTGGACCTTGTTATCAAGATAAGGTAGCACGTATTGGGATTCGTATGGCTGACTTACTTGATAAGGAAATCTTTGAGGAAAAACTACGTCATAATTTAGCCATTAAAAATAAGTTATTTGAGAAATTCTATGAAGTTGAAGGCGTAACATTCGAAGAAATTTTCGAGGAATACTATAGTTACGGACAAGAAATTGCTAAGTATGTTACGGACACGTCTAAAATTTTGAACGATGTCCTCGATGAGGGCGGTAAAGTGCTATTCGAAGGTGCACAAGGAATTTTACTTGATGTCGATCAAGGTACGTATCCATATGTAACATCTTCAAATCCTGTGGCTGGAGGAGTAGCGATTGGTGCAGGTGTTGGCCCATCACGCGTAACAAGTGTTATTGGTGTATCTAAGGCCTATACATCTCGTGTAGGAGATGGACCATTCCCAACGGAGTTGTTCGATGAAGTAGGTCAACAAATTCGTGAGGTTGGTCGCGAATACGGTACAACAACAGGTCGTCCACGTCGTGTAGGCTGGTTCGACACAGTCGTTGTTCGTCATTCACGTCGTGTAAGTGGCATTACTCATCTTGCTCTTAACTCTATCGACGTTTTAGCTGGTTTAGAAACAGTAAAAATCTGTACAGCCTATAACTATAAAGGCGAAACCATTACAGAATATCCAGCAAATCTTCATATTATTGAACAATGTGAGCCGATTTATGAAGAGCTTCCAGGCTGGTCAGAGGATGTAACAAGCTGCCGAACTTTAGAGGAATTACCTGAAAATGCACGACGCTATGTAGAGCGTATTAGTGAATTAACAGGGATTCAAATTGCTACTTTCTCAGTTGGACCTGCTCGTGAGCAAACGAACGTTTTAATCGATATTTGGGAAGTATAATTACAAATAAAATGGGCGTGCCGTATAAGGTACACCCATTTTTTAGTGAATATCCTTTTTCTTAAAGCGGCCACCCTTAACCTCTGCAATATTACCAATGGCTAAAAAGGCATTGTCATCAATTTCAGCGACAATTGATTTTAGCTTCGACTCCTCTAAACGAGTAATCACAGTAAAGATGACTTTCTTATCGTTTCCCGTATAAGCTCCCTCCCCATGAAGGAAAGTAACCCCACGCCCAAGTCGATCCATAATGGTTTGACCAATTTCATCAATGTCATCACTTATGATATAAACGGATTTCGATTCTTCTAATCCTTGAATAACGATATCAATCATTTTATAAGCAATATAGTACGCAATGATGGAGTACATGGCTTGCTCCCAATTAAAAACAAAGCCTGCCACTGTGAAAATAATAACGTTGAAGAACATAATAATTTCGCCAACTGAAAAAGGCGTCTTGCTATTAAAAAGAATGGCTAGTATTTCAGTTCCATCCAATGAACCACCATAACGAATGACAATACCAACCCCAACTCCTAAAATCATTCCTCCAAAAACTGTAGCCAATAATGTGTCTTCCGTAAATGGATGTATATTATGTAAGACAAGTGTTGCCGCTGAGAGTACGGTAATACCCAACCCTGTGGATAGTGCAAAGGTTTTACCAATTTGTTTGTAGCCTAAATAAATAAAAGGTAAGTTTAAAATGAAGATGAAAATACCGAGGGGTAATTTTAATAAATGCGCTGTAATAATGGAAACACCTACGATGCCACCATCCATAATTTGATTAGGTACTAAAAATAGCTCTAGGCCTAAAGCCATAATGATAGCACCTAATGATACCATAATAATTCTAGCAAAAATCTTCTGCATGTTTTTTTTCTGAGATTTCAACATTTTTGTTGTACTCTCAGAGGTCTGGGAATCACTCAATTTAATCGCTCCAATCCAATAGTATCTTTCTTTTTTATTTTATCGAAATATTAGAAAAGTGAAAGTATTATGGCAAAATTCATACAAAAAAATAATAGAAAAGTATACCAATAGCCCAATTTTTTCCTATCTACACTTTATTTAGCACTAATATCATCTAACCATTTATAGTGCTCTTAGCTGACGAAGAAGCACATTATTTAAACGGCTATGTAACAATTATCGACGAAATAATACATTTATATTACAAAAGGGTGAAATCATTTAAACGGTATTTTCTTTATGGTACATTATAAGGGTGCAAAAATCCCTTATGGGTAAATCATCCTACCTTAAGGTGAAGTTGGAAGGGGCTTTATTGATGAATTCGTTTTGGAATAACAAAGAAGAAAATAATAGATTTAGCTACAGTGTTTCTTCTTTTAAAAAAGTTTCAATCATTACCGTTCTAATGACAAGCTTAATGCTTAATATGGGGTTTGCAAAAGAACCTAATAAAGAAAATTTAAATAAAATTTACCATATTTACATAGGGAATGAATATATTGGTGCTGTATCTGATGAAACAGCCGTTCAAGAAATCATTGCAGCTAAAGAACAAGAGGTAAGCCAGAAATTTGAGGAATTATCTATTGATGCAAGTTCAGCGATTAAAATAATCCCAGAGCAAGTATTTGCAAATGAAACAAAAGATGCAGAGACATTATCGAAACTTGAGCAATCTTTAGAGGTCAAATCTGATGCTTTTACACTATTAGTAGATCATAAACCAGTTATATCTTTAAAAGATACAGAGGCATATGAAAAAGTTGTTCGTATGTTAAAGCTACAATACGTTTCTCAACGAGAGTTAGATACATTACAGCAAAACCAGCAAACTACTAATCAGTTATCAGAATTACAACCAGATGAATCGAGTCTGTTAAACATTTCCTTTAAGCAGGGAATTTCAGGATTATCAGAAAAAGTTGCGCCATCTCAAATTGTAACACCTGAGCAGGCAGTTCAATATTTAATGACGGGTTATCTTGAGCAAGAGACTTATCAAATTCAAGCAGGTGACGTCTTAGGATCAGTTGCTAAAAAACATAATTTAACAACAGCCGAATTGCTAGCATTAAATCCTGATATAACCGTTGATACAGTTTTGCAAATTGGGCAAGGGCTAAATGTAACAGTCGCCAAGCCATTTGTAACACTTGAGATTAAAAAGGCAAAGAAAGTTGTAGATGTTGTTCCGTTTAAAACAGTAGTAGAGGAAGATCCAACAATGTATAAAGGTGAAAAAGTAGTGAGGCAAGAAGGTGCGAATGGCAAAAAAGAAACTATTTATGCATTAACATCTGAAAACGGTGCACAAACCTCGAAAACGATACTAGAAGAAAAAGTTATTCAACAGCCAGTCGATCAAATTGAAGTGGTAGGGACAAAAGTAATTTCTTCACGTGGAACAGGTGAATTTGTATGGCCGACAGTTGGGGGCTATGTTTCAAGTGGTATGGGTGAGCGTTGGGGAGAATTCCATCGTGGAATTGATATTGCTCGTCCAAGCAACTATAATATTTTAGCAGCCGATAATGGTGTAGTAGTTGCAGCTGGTTTATCAGGTACTTATGGTAACCGCATTATTATTAATCATAACAATGGCTACACAACACTTTATGGACATCTATCTTCAATAAATGTGGAAGTAGGACAAGTTGTAGAAAAAGGTTCAGTGATTGGTATTATGGGCTCCACTGGCTATTCAACAGGCACACATTTACACTTTGAAATTGAAAAAAATGGCTCATTAGAAAATCCTTTATCCTATGTAGGTCGATAAGTATAATGAATAGAGAGCAGTCCAATAGGTCAAAAACAAAAAATTTAGTATAGTAGTTTTCTCTGAAAAAAGAAGAATTTTCATATATTTTTGTACCTGTCTCTTCGCTTTCGCACAGAAAGGGTTTGTTGCTGACGCTTCGTTACACTCCGCTTTCGCACAGAAAGGGTTTGTCTCAAATGACTTTTGAGGCAAGCCCTTTTGCTATTATTTCCCGAGAAATATTTGTTGAAATATAGCTTATAATGTCACAGTATAAGAAAGATAGGACTCCAATTAATGCATAGATCTTGAAAGCATGATAGAGTTAAGGGTAGTGAATTTGCCAATACACATTGTTTAAATATAGAGAAAAAGTGAAAGGATGAAAATGTATGAACAAAACAATATTAGTTGTTGATGATGAAAAACCAATTGCAGATATTTTGCAATTTAATTTAATAAAAGAAGGTTATAAGGTAATTTGTGCTTATGATGGTGATGAGGCACTAAAAAAGGTTGAGGAGGAGCAGCCAGATTTAATGCTTTTAGATATTATGCTACCGAAGCGTGATGGAATGGAAGTTTGTAGAGAGGTACGCAAAAAATATGACTTTCCTATTATTATGCTAACAGCAAAAGGCTCTGAGATTGATAAAGTATTAGGCTTAGAAATGGGCGCAGATGACTATGTCACAAAGCCATTTAGTACGCGTGAGCTGATTGCGCGGGTAAAAGCAAATATGCGACGTTTACAGGTAGTGGCTCCTGTAGCAGAGGAGGCTGAGGAAGAGTCGAATGAGATTGTTGTAGGATCGCTTGTTATTCAGCCAGATGCTTATTTAGTGATGAAGCGTGATGAAGCCATTGAACTGACACATCGTGAGTTTGAATTATTACATTATTTAGGAAAATATATTGGTCAAGTTATGACACGTGAGCATCTGCTACAAACAGTATGGGGTTATGATTATTTTGGAGATGTTCGAACTGTTGATGTGACAATTCGCCGTTTACGAGAAAAAATTGAGGACAATCCTAGTCATCCAGCTTGGATTGTGACACGACGTGGTGTAGGTTACTATTTACGAAATCCTGAACAGGAGTAAAAGGAATGCAAAAAGTAAGCTTCTTTAAATCCATTCATGTCAAATTAGTGCTGATTTATATTTTATTAATATTACTTGCTTTGCAAATTATCGGTATCTATTTTGCTCGCCAATTAGAACAAAATTTGAAGAGCAACTTCCAAGATTCTATTTTTCAGCGAGTTGACTTGATGCAATATAGTCTTCGTGAAGAAATTTTAAAGGAACGCGATGAAAGCATGCCTAAGCTGGAGGAAAGCCTTAAGTCAATTGTTATGGAGTTTTCTACAGGATTAAAGGATGTTTCGAATGGTGATATTTTAGAAATTCGTGTTATTGATGATAGACAACGCATCCTTGCAACATCTGAGACTGAAAATCAAAATTTAATAGGGCAACGCTCCAATACAGACCTTGTACGTCGAGCAATTTCTGCAGAAACCCTCTTTGATATTATTAAATTGGATAATAAAACGAGAAATCGAGTGTGGGTATTAGCGAACCCGATTCGTGCTGGTGCAGGACCTGATGATGAAATTATTGGTGTCCTCTATATTGAAGCCAATATTGAATCGGTTTTTGAACAAATGAATGAAATTAACCGTATCTTCCTGGCTGGTACAGCTATGTCCTTAGTGATTACGGTTTTTTTAGGTATTTTAGTTGCACGCACAATTACACAGCCAATAGCTGATATGCGAAAGCAAGCACAGGCGATGGCAAAGGGGAACTATTCTCGAAAAGTACGAGTATATGGTACAGATGAAATCGGACAGCTCGCTATTACCTTTAATCATTTAACGAATCGTTTACAAGAGGCTCAATCTACCACAGAAGCTGAACGACGTAAGCTGGATTCGGTTCTAAGTAATATGACAGATGGCGTTATAGCAACAGATCGCAAGGGGCGTATTATCTTGATTAATGACCCTGCCTTAGAGTTATTGCATATTTCTAGAGATATTACATTAGGACGCCCAATTGCCTCTGTGTTAGGGATTGATCAGGAATATAGCTTTGAAGATTTAATTCATATGCACGATGCTATTAATTTAAATTTTAGTACGGTGGATGCACCTTATATTTTACGTGCAAATTTCTCTGTGATTCAAAAAGAAACAGGCTTTATTAATGGTCTGATTACAGTGCTACATGATATTACAGAGCAGGAAAAGATAGAAATGGATCGTCGGGAATTTGTATCGAATGTTTCACATGAGTTAAGAACACCATTGACGACCATGCGCAGTTATTTAGAAGCGCTCGCGGATGGGGCATGGAAAGATGAAAATATTGCACCTACATTTTTAAATGTGACCCAAACCGAAACAGAGCGTATGATTCGTCTAGTAAATGATTTATTGCAGTTATCGAGAATGGATAGTTCAGATTATGAGCTGAATAAGGATATTGTGTTATTTAATTCGTTCTTTAACCGCATTATTGACCGATTTGAAATGTCTAAGTCTGACAAAGTACAATTTGAACGATTATTCCCTGAAAGCTCCTTTTATGTAGAAATTGATACCGATAAGGTGACACAAGTTATTGATAATATCATTTCGAATGCTATTAAATATTCGCCTGACGGTGGGAATATTCGCTTTGGCTTTACTGGACAAGAGGACATGCTAAAGGTCATGATTTCAGATGATGGCTTGGGGATTCCTAAAGAAAATGTAAGCCGAATTTTTGATCGCTTCTATCGTGTGGATCGTGCACGTGCTCGTTCTATGGGTGGAACTGGCTTAGGACTAGCTATTGCGCGGGAAATGATTGAAGCCCATGGTGGTAAGATTTGGGCTGAAAGTGAGGAAGGGCAAGGTACAACCATTTTCTTTACATTACCTTATGATGCAGATGAATTTAATGAGGCAGGTGAGTGGGAATGAGATATGTAGAGCCAGTTAAATCTGTTGTATTATTCCTACTTGTTATGCTAAGCGTTGTGTTAACCTTTTTAATTTGGACCTATACACCTGATTATAAATATATTGAAAAAACTGAGGGAGAAGAAATTTTAATTAAGCCTCAAAAAGATATAGAAGACGTTATTCGTCCATACAAGGCAATTTTCCGTTCCGAAGAAGAGTTTACAGGCACAATATCTAACACAGCTATGAAAGAAATCATGCAAATATTTAAAGGCTGGCATATTCTCGATTTAGCGCCTATTAATAATAGTCTTTCATCCAATTATATCAATGAAATTATTCGTGCAGATAAGCGTATGACAGTATTTTTTACAGGTGAAGTGCCATTCTCAGCCTTCAACACCATTTTTCAGTTTACAGACAAAGAACTACCAGAAACTACTTTTAATCGTATGATTATTGATTGGAGTAATTATGATAATAAAGAGCTAACACTTTATTATATTAGTAGTAATAACCAATCTTTATTTCGCTCACATGTCAGTGTTTCAAATATGACTCAATTTATGCAAGAGGTAATTGAACCTGCCAAAAAATATGACACGTTTAAAGAAATAGAACGAGGTGGCTACACATCACTTTATCTCGCTAATAGTAACATTGAATCTGTAAAATATACGTATTACATTGAAGATATCACACCAGAGCTATTTAAAAATATATTATTCCCAGATGCAAACATTGTACAGCGCAATGTTGAAAGCGCAACCTCTGAGAAATATACAGATGGGATGTCGTTAATGACATTGGATACAAATCTTAAGTCATTAAACTATGTCTACCCTGCAGCAGAAAGTAGTATACGAGTTGAGCCATCCAAATTATTAAAGGATAGCTTTGAATTTATTAATGAACATGGGGGATATACATCTGATTTCCGTTACGTCTCAGCTGGAACCAATAAAAATCAAATGGATTATCAATTGTATTTGCAGGGGTTACCCGTTTATAGTAAGCACGTTATTACCCGAATGACAACAATTTGGGGAGATAGCCGGATTTTCCACTATAAACGCCCATACTTTTCTTTGGATATGGATATTCCATCTGAAAAGGAAATTATAGAATTACCGTCGGGTGCAGAGATTGTAGAGCTTATCCAACAATCCAACAATCTCGTATTATCAGATATTGATGAAATTGTGCTAGGCTATTATTTAATCACACAAAATCAAGAATTAAATATATTTACATTTGAGCCTTGTTGGTTTGTTATTCGTAAAGGTACATGGACAAAGCTGACACCTGAAATATTGGGAGGTGTCAAAAATGGATTGGAGTAGAACGAAATCTATTTTTATCTTTGTTTTTTTAATTTTAAATATCTTCCTCTATTCGCTATATTTAAATCGTTATAATGAAGCAAAGGATATTGAAGTACCTGGTGAAAAGACAATAGAAGCTCGATTAAAAGAAGATAATATTACGTATGGCACATTACCAAATAATATTGAATCAGCTTCGTATATGACGGGTCAAGTGCATAAATTCACACCAGCTGAATTTAGTAATAACAACCAACAAATTGAATTTAAGGATGATAATAATACAAAGGCACGTGTTATTTTTATGAGGCCTATTAAATTACGTAATGTGAGTGATGATGCAAGCTTTACAGATTTCGTCCTTGCAAACATAATTGAAGGAGCATCTTATGCTTTATGGAAAGTAGATCACGAAGAACGAGTCGCAATTTTTTTCCAAAAGACAAACAATCGAATGTTCTATTATAGCGGTTCATTAAAAATAAAATGGAATGCTAATAACGAAGTAACAATGTATGAACAAACAATGCTTGATAATATTGAAGAAATGGAACAACAGGAAAGTGTGATTCCACCACTTCAAATTATTCAAACCTTATATGCAAGAGGGCCATTAAAGCCAGATTCACGCATTACGCAAATGAAATTAGGCTATTCAACGCTTGTTAAATTAACTCGTACGCAGGTATTAGTGCCAACATGGGAAGTACGAGTAAAGCTATCAGATGGCACAACAGAGGAGTATTTTGTGAATGCTGTTGAGGGGAAAGTTATCGAAATTCAAGAGGACAAGCAAGAGATTGAAGAAGAAGACTGGGGAGTTGAATAATGCGATTTAGTGTTTTAGCAAGTGGCAGTACAGGAAATTCAATTTATGTAGAAAATGATGAATATGCCTTTATCATCGATGCCGGTCTTAGTGGAAAAAAGATGGAGCAGCTTTTTACAAAAATCGACCGTAATATGAAGCAGCTTAGTGGCATTTTCGTCACGCATGAGCATAGCGATCATATTAAAGGTATTGGGATAGTGGCACGAAAATATAATGTCCCCATTTATGCAAACGCCAAAACATGGCAGGCTATGGATGGACTTGTGGGCGATATTCCTGTCGAGCAGCGTTTTGAATTCGAAATGGATACAGTGAAGCATTTTGGTTCATTAGCTGTTGAATCCTTTGCCGTATCACACGATGCAGCTGACCCGATGTTCTATACTTTTCATGAAAATAACCGAAAGCTTGTGATTATTACGGATACAGGCTATGTTAGCGACCGTATGAAGGGCATTATTCGTGGGGCAGATTCTTTTGTTTTTGAAAGCAATCACGATGTGAATATGTTGCAAATGGGCCGTTATCCATGGTCCATTAAACGTCGTATTTTAAGCGATGTAGGGCATGTATCCAACGAGGATGCTGCCATTGCTATGAGTGAGGTTGTATTTGATAAACCTACAAATATTTATCTTTCCCATTTAAGTAAGGATAATAATATGAAGGAGCTTGCACGTATGAGCGTTACACAAACCTTGCAATCTTGTGGCATTATTGTAGGCGAGCATATCCATCTTTTTGATACAGACGCAGACGAACCAACAAAATTAGTAACAGTGTAAGGATTGCTTGATAAGTAAAATAATAACGGCTATTTCCCTATGAAAAGCAAGAGCTTATAGCATAAACCTTATCGATGTAAAAGAAACTAAAAGCGCTTTGATTGTAATAGAATGAAGATAAGTTATTGTAAGTATTTAAAAAAATAAGGCTGTTCAATTGTATTTTTAACAAAATGCATTGGACAGCTATTTTTATGTCCATTTTATTTGTTTTTCATCTAATTTTAATGTTTGAATTGTAAGATTAGGGTAACAATTAACAAATAGCAGTATATGAAAGGATGAGGAATATGAGTTATTTTCAAGATGATGATAAAAATAATGATTTCCTAAAGAACGATGAAATATCAAAAACACCTCTTCAAGAACGACTAGAGCGAGAGGAACAAGAATTGCAGGCTAAGCGCCATAAAAAGAAAGGTGGCGGAAGCAAGGGAGGCTATTTCTTCAGTAGCCTAATTGGTGTTATTATAGGCGCTTTACTTGTATGGCTGCTATTACCTGGCCTTGTCAATCAAATGCCAGGCACAACATCAAGTAACTCAGCCGCAAATCATAATACAACGATTAATCAAGTAGCAACAGAGGTACAAACGGATGTGACAGCAGCAGTGGATAAAGCTTCAGCAGCAGTTGTCGGCATCACAAATATTCAAGAAGTAACAAGTGGTGGCTTTTGGAGTCCACCATCAACAACAACACAGGAGGCAGGAAGCGGCTCAGGTGTTATTTATAAAGTGGAAGGAAATAAAGCCTTTATCGTCACAAATAACCATGTAATTGAAGGAGCTAAACAGTTAGAGGTGACAATGCCAGATGGCACAAAAGAGGAAGCCCAATTAGTAGGTCTTGATGTTTGGACAGACCTTGCTGTCATTTCAATTAACTCAAAGAATGTAAAAACAGTCGCAACTTTTGGTAACTCTGATGTGTTAAAGCAAGGTGAAACGGTTATTGCCATCGGAAATCCGCTTGGCTTAGACTTTTATGGCTCTGTTACAACAGGTGTTGTGTCTGGTAAAGATCGCTCTGTACCTGTTGACTTAAATGGTGATGGTACAGAAGACTGGCAACAAGAAGTTTTACAAACAGATGCAGCGATTAACCCGGGTAATAGTGGGGGAGCCCTTGTTAACTTAGCTGGAGAATTAGTAGGCATTAACTCCATGAAAATTGCTGAATCCTCTGTTGAAGGCTTAGGATTCTCCATTCCTGTTAACTCAGCTATTCCAATTATCGAGGAATTAGAGAAAAACGGCAAAATGGAACGTCCAACAATGGGTGTATCTTTAGCAGATTTAACAGATGTCCCTGCATTCTATCAGCAACAAACATTAAAATTACCTGGAGAGGTAACAACAGGCGTGGTTGTAACAGATGTCATTAATAACTCACCAGCATCAAAAGCGGGTGTTCAACAATATGATGTTATCGTAGAAATGGATGGTCAAAAAATTGAAACAGCCATTGATTTACGTAAGCATTTATATAATGATAAAAAAATTGGCGATAAACTTACATTAAAAGTATACCGTCAAGGTAAATTAGAGGAACTAACATTAACTTTAACAAATGGTAACACACTGTAAACAAAAAGCGATGAGGACTTAAAAATCCCCATCGCTTTTTATAGTTATGTGGATAACTTGAAAATTGTGAATAATAACTTTACACAGAAAATGTAGAGAAAAAGGCACTTCTTCCATACAAGCTATTCCTTTGTTACAATAGATTGTGGATAACATAGACCGGATTGTGAATAAGTTTGTGGAAATTTCGGAAAATAAGGAGGTATGAAAAAATGACAAAGTACAGCTGTGAAAACCATATAGATCACGCTTTAGACATGTTTGTGGCTGAGCAAAAAGTATTCCCAATTATGGATAAAATCGATGAGGATAAAAAGTTATCCACAAAATGCAGCTACTGTGAACAGCCGGCAGAATATATTGTATCAAGTAAATAACTTTACACAATATATAGGATGTGCCTGTGGATATGTTGATAACTTTTGGGGATAAATTGTTTGTAAATGAATTGTAAAGGTGGATAACGTGTGAATATAACGATTGTATCAGTCGGCAAGCTAAAAGAAAAGTATTTAAAAATGGGTATTGATGAATACGTCAAACGTCTAGGTAGCTATGCAAAAATAGAGATCATCGAGGTGCCAGATGAAAAAGCCCCTGAACAACTAAGCGATGCCGAAATGGAGATCGTCAAGAAAAAAGAAGGCGAGCGCATACTAGCCAAAATTAGTCCAGACACCTACATCATCGCCCTAGCCATCAACGGCAAAATGAAAACCTCCGAACAAATGGCAGCCGACCTCGAAGCCCTTATGACCTACGGCAAAAGCAAAATCGCCTTCGTCATTGGCGGCTCCCTCGGCCTGCATGAGGATGTGTTAAAGCGTGCAGATGAGCAGCAATCTTTTGGTAAGATGACACTTCCTCACCAGCTCATGAAGCTCGTGCTAGTCGAGCAGATTTATCGGAGTTTTAGGATTATGAAGGGCGAACCGTACCATAAATAGAGGCAAAAAAAGTTGAAGATAAGGTGGTATTTTGTTGTCGGAAGCGGGTAAGGGTTGGGAAAATGCAACTTCTTTATCCGTTTCACGATATAGCAAATGAATAAGTGTAAAAGTCTTTGATATATTAACATCTGTAAAATCGAAATCCAGTTCAACCTGATGAATAGTTCTTGAACGATTCTCCAGTTGCCGTATTGATATTTTTCCTACGAGTAGCTGGAGCAACTGCTTTTTTCCTTCTCTTGTGGAGCTTTGGTAGACTTCTACAAACTTTTCTAATAGAAATCGAACCAATTCATGCGGAATGACTTTTGTATCTGATGAACTTAGTTGTATGCTGAGTTCATTTTTCTTTTGTTCCAGTTGTGTTCTTTCTTTAGCAACTTGTTGTAGTCGTTCCTGCAAAATTGCGACAGGGAAAAGGTTTTGTTCAAATGCTTCTAAATACTTTTCTTGAAGCTGTTGTATGTCTATTAGCTTCTTTTCTATTTCTTCTAAGTCCCTTTTAAGAGCGGAAATGGAGTGAACAGATTGCTTATTTAAAGATTGAATTATTGAGACGAAGTATTCCTTGTTGGCAAGGAAGTTTTCAATTCGCCCAATCACTTGATTTTCCGCATCATATGCTTTGATTCCATTAGATCTACATGCGGACGAACCTTTATTATGAAAGTCAGAACAGACATAGTAACGATGTTTTCGTTTTGAACCATCTTTTCTTGTATAAGTGGTGATGGCAGGAACCATACCCTGTCCACAGTCAGGACAACGAAGTAAGGAACTTAATAAAAACGGCTCATTTGATTGGCGTTGTTTGAATGATTTGCTTTTACGTCTTGCCTGTACAAGATGCCAAACATCATCAGCAATAATGGCTTGGTGTTTACCATCTGCAAGAATAGGATTGGGATTTTTACCTTTTCGTCGCTTCGTATCCCAGTTTTCAACTTTAAGCCAACTGACTTTTCCAACATAAACGGGATTATCTAATATTTGAGCGACCCCATTGATAGAAAAGTATCTGTTTCTTTTTGTCCGATAGCCATGCTTGTTTAAGTGGTTTGCAATTGCTTTTAATCCTTTTCCTGAAAGGTATAGCTCATAGATAAGTTGTACAACTTTTGCTTCTTTTTCATTGATAACAAGTTCCTTTTTAACAGAATCGTAACCAAAGACGACCCCGCCGTTCCAGGACCCTTCCAAAGCACGCTGTTTCATTCCAAGTTTTACATTTTCTGACAGTGTATTGCGTTCCATTTCGGCAATGGAAGCCATTAATTGCACAACAAGTCGGCCGATGGGACTTCCAGTGTCAAAGTTCTCTGAGTAAGAGATAAATTTAACACTATTTTCTTCAAACTTATCCAGCACAGTCAGTGTATCTAACATGTTACGGGATAGCCGAGAGATTTTCCAAACAAGAACGGCATCGAACTCATCTTTCTCCACGTCAACCACCAATTGTTGCATAGCGGGGCGACCTGAAATGTTTTTACCACTGACCCCTTCATCGACATATTCTTTTACCACTTGCCAACCATACAGACCTGCATAATTGCGAAGGGTTTGTAGTTGAGCTGTAATACTGTAACCCTCACTTGCCTGCTCCTCTGTAGAGACACGACAATAAATAGCGACTCGTTTTATTTCATTCATTAGAATGCCTCCTTTCGATAACAGTGTATAATGGAAAAAGAAAAAGGGAAAGAACGTTCTCTTTCCCAACAAAGAATTTATATTATGACACAAGTTTTGAAATAGAATTTATTTCAAAGTTATAATTGATTTGATTCACGACCCTTTTCACTCTCTTTTTCCCAAGGGGAACGGTTGTAACTTGAATATCTTGAATGATTTCCTTCAACAGTTCCTTTTTCTTTATATCATCCAATGACTGAAAAAACTGTTCGAAGTTATCTAAAATGTTATTAACAATTAACCCTACATTCAAATTATTTTCTAATTCAATGCTTGATTCCACTCTTTTTAGTTTATCATTGATATCCTTTTCGGAATTTTGTAAATGACTAAGTTGATCGGACAATGCATCTTCGTCAATTATCTGTTTGTAATATAAATCGAATAACTGCTTTTTATTTGTTTGTAATTCCTTTAATCTCTTTTTAAAGAATTTGAATTGCTCATGTTTGGGTTGTATATCCAACTTTAATTGGGAAGATAATTTTGAAGATAGGAACGTTCTTATTTCGGTGGCTTTTAATTTCGAGGATAGTTCGGTGAGGACCTTCTGTTCAGCATCGTTTTTATTGATTAAATTTGCTTTACATAAACCTTTATTCTTATTTTGACTGCATTGATAATAAAGATATTTGCCACCTGATGATTTGTGCTGAACCATTGAAGAATTGCATTCTGGACATTTAAGGAAACCAGATAAAAAGTATGATCCCTTATGAATTTTAACAGGCTGATAGCTACGTTCACTATAAGAGCTTTGTGCTTTAAACCATTGCTCTTCACTAATAATTGCGTGGTGTTGCCCTTTGTAAATTTTCCGTTCTTTCCCTTTTTCACCCCATCGTATAAAACCAGCGTAAATAGGATTGGTTACGATTGATTTTATAGAAAAGATACTCCAACTTC
Organism: Lysinibacillus macroides; assembly: GCF_001281525.1. Classification (GTDB taxonomy): domain Bacteria; phylum Bacillota; class Bacilli; order Bacillales_A; family Planococcaceae; genus Lysinibacillus; species Lysinibacillus macroides. Next base: position 135,985 of record NZ_LGCI01000014.1, read on the forward strand.
TTGAATTATCTTCATCCGAAGTATAATGGTTATTCAGATAGGAGGCGATTTTTTTATATCCCCATCCATCTACCACATACCTATCAAAAATAAATCTAACAATTTTCGCTTCATGTTCATTAATTTGAAGCTTCTTTGCAGGTGTAGAAGAATAACCAAACACCCTTCCGCCGTTAAAAAGGCCCTTTTCCGCACGTTCTCTCATTCCATTTTTACAATGGAATAAAATGTTCCGTCGTTCGTTCTCTGCCATTGCAAATAAAACCTGGAGTAAAAGTATAGATCCCTCCGTTTCAGTGTTAATTCCTTCAGAAATACTAACCAAGTAGTGACCCTTTTTGTGGATTTCATCTAATAAAACCATTGCTTCTTTCAAATTACGAGCAAACCGATCCAGCTTCCATACAACAATATAGATAGATTCCTTCTCATTAGAAAGAACGTCATGAAGGAGTTGCCTAAATTCAGGTCTTTCTTTTATAGAAGATCCAGAACCTGATCCCTCATTGTAGATTTTCAGTAATTCAAAATTGGCATACTCGCAATGTCTTCTTACTTCCCGATCTTGCTTAGGAATAGAATAGCCATCAAGTTGAATATCTGTACTTACCCTTAAATAACCAACTGCTTTTTTCAAGATACTTTCTCCTTTCTTTCGGTTGTCTTTTGATATTCATCGAGATTGTCGATAATCAAATCCACAAATAGGTGTAGAAAGTTATTTGCCTTTATTTTTTGTTTATCTTTTTCGCCAAAAATCAGTTCTTTATAATGGGTGTCGAAGTCAAAGATATAGTTGTTTTGCAAATGAATCTTCCTTTCTTTCGGGGTTTTGTTTCGAGGTATTGTTTCGAAGAGATGTGTAGTAATAGGGGTTGTAGCACTTACAACTCACATTATAAGAACTTGTAGAAAAAAGTAAATAGCATATGTGTCTGAGGTTTCGTACATTAAAGCGGTGAAGTATGGTGATGCATGAACGAAGGCTGTAATATCTTCAAAATTATTGCAGTTGATATATGGCTAATTGTGGTTATAATATTAGTAAGCACGATATTGCGATAACTGAACTTGAAGTTCAGTACGGCAATAAGTAGATCCATTTGAAGAACCATTCCGCTTTCGAGGCTTCGGATGGTTCTTTCTTTTTTTCTATCTTGTGTTATTAAAACACATCTCCTATCTATGATAATAAGGATCAGTCGATCATAAAACAGGATTTCCGTTTTGGAAAAACGTGAATGAGGAGATGATTGTTTTTGAAGAAGGAAACACAACAAATGACAGATGATTTTGGCAAAATGTTAAAAAGGTTGAGAGTAGAACAAGGGCTTTCCTTAGTAAGCGTAAAATAATGCCCACCTAGTTTTTCAGGTGGGCATTGGTGTATTCTTTACTTAACTTTATCAGGAATACGGCATTCCTTTGGAATGGTTTTTGACCACGGAAGGAACTGATCAAGTGCTTCCTGATCATCTAGATCTATTTGTGGTAATTGTTCAAAAAGATAGTTTAAGTAGCTCATGGGATTTAACCGGTTCTCTTTGGCAGTTTCTACAATGCTATAGATAATGGCACTGGCAGTTGCACCTCTCATAGATTGGGAAAACAGCCACGATTTTCTCCCCATAACGAATGGTTTAATAGAACGCTCCGCTCTATTATTATCAATTTCAAGACGCCCATCTTTCATAAAGGTAATAAGTTTAGGCCATTGGTTTAAACTATAGTTAATTGCTTCACCTAGTTTGCTTTTTGGTGGAACTTGAGGGCGTTTTGATTTTAGCCATGCTAAAAAAGCATCCAACACGGGTTGACTGCGTTTTTGACGTTCTTCTTTCCGTTGTTCTGGGCTACAATTTTTGATTTCCTCATCTATCTGTTTCTCAATTTTAAATAATTGATTACAGTATTGGAGTCCTTCAGCCGCTAGAGTTGTAGATTTATCTACATTGGCAGGCAACGATTTGAGCGTTTCATCGAACTTTCTTCGTGCGTGAGCTAGACATCCAACTAACTCCACATTCTTCAAATCGTGGTATCCTGCATAACCATCGACATGAAGGTATCCCGAAAACCCCTTAAGAAATGCCTTTGGGTGCTTACTGTGGCGCGAAGTCTGGTAATCGTATAAAACAATCGGTGTTATGTCACGGCCAGATCGGTATAACCACATATAGGATTTGGAATTTGCAGCCTTTCCGGGTTCTGCTAAAACTTGAACTGTTGTTTCGTCTGCGTGCAGACGGTCAAGTTGAAGTAGAAGCTCATGCAAGCGATTGTAAAGCGGTGAGAGCCACTTCATTGAACCATATATTACCCAGTTGGCAATCGTTTGGCGTGATAGAAAGACACCAAGTCGTTCAAATTGTTTTTCAATTCGGTACAATGGCATTCCTTCTACGTATTTTTGATTCATGATATATGCCATTGAAGAAGGCGAAGCGAGACTTTTTGGAAAAACTGCCGCAGGCATTTTAGCTGTGACAATCGGTGTTTCGATTCCTTCACGTTCACATTTACGACAGCTGTAAATATGTTGAATATGCTCCACGACTTTCACTTGAGCAGGGATAATCCTTAATTCTCGTCGCGTTTCCGTACTCATTTCATGCACAGTTTCACCGCAACACAAACAGACCTGCTCTTCTTCGGATAAACGATAATGAATCGTTTCCGTAGGCAAGTTTTCAAGTTTCGCATCTCGTTGTCCTACATACTTCTTTCGATTATACGTAATCGTTTCAAGCGTAGGTTCTTCCACTTTTACATCCGCTGTGATTTCAGCTTCATTAAAAAGAGATAGTTCGATTTGATCCGGATTTGTTTTTTCACTAGATGTCCCGAATCTCTTTTGTTGGCTTAGTCGGAATTGTTCTTCCAACCATTTTACTTTTGCCTCTAGGACTTCTTTTTGTTTTTCTAAATCCGCATTTTTTGCTGCGAGTTCTTCAATTGTATCTTGTAGTTCATGCGTATTTTTTTCCATGAAAATAGAATACCATAAAGAGAGGTGACATGGATTGTCAACTCTCTTTAAATGATAAATTTTGCATCCATTTTTTGATGTGCTTGTTTTTGTTCTAATGGAAGTCCATCAAGCAACCAATTTAATTGGCGAGGACTAATGCATTGAGGGTTGGATGTTTGTTCGTCTGGCCATTGAAAAATGCCTTTTTCAAGACGGCGATAATACAACCAAAACCCATTATGATCCCAATGGAGAATCTTTAACTTATCTCGTTTGCGATTACAGAAGACAAATAGATTGGAAGAGAAAGGATCCAGTTGAAAACTCATTTGAACAATCGCTGCCAATCCATCGATCGACTTTCGCAAATCTGTTGAACCCGTCGCTAAATAGACTCGTTCAATGGGTGTTTTACTTAACATGTGACTGAAGAACCTGAAGCACTTCATTAAAAAGTGCATGATTGAAGCCTTCTTTAATTTCAATTGAAACATCTCCTACCTTAACTGTTAAAGTAGATGTTTCTTCAATCGAATTGGATGAATCGATGGCAACCCATTGTGTAAGAGGATAAGCGACGTGAGTCGGTTCAGTATCCAATCGTTTCATCCAGCTATACATACTTTGGACACCTACTTGATTTTGTTTACACCAAGCTTTTACACTTGGCACTCCACTGGATCTACAGGCATCGATGCGTTCTTGCCACATCTGTTTTCGTTCCTCTGGTGACATAAAAAACCTCCTAACAATTGATGTTAATGTGATTATCACAAAACTCGGCAATTATTAGAAGGTGTGTAGTATTTGGCGCTTACTTTCCTTAAATGATCTCTCAATTAAAACTGGCATCTCAAGTTCGTACATCTATAGGCTTGAGCAATCAAAAAGAAAATCTGTGAGCTTTCCCAAGCTTGTGGCACTTTCAGAAGCATTAGGAGTCGAACCATGGGTACTTGCGGGTTCGAGTCTTAACTGGAACAAAGGCGAGACAATAGGTTTAAAAGAATTATTGTTCAATCACCAGGTACAGCATGACGGGGAAATACTAAGTGCAGAGGTAAAAGAAATACTACTTGAAATCCTTGAAGCAACCCTCGATGCGGACTGGTCAAAAGAAAGTCTCTTGCAGGAATTGCAGGTGATCGGAGAATTGATCAGCGAATTAAAGGAGATTTAGTTCTTCGGCGGTAACAGGCTTTCTGTTGCCGTTTACATAAAGAACAGATACAGAATATTAATAATATAAATATAAGTTTCATATAAAACATAGATTTCTGTGGTACTGTCAATATTTTTGTGTAAATGACGATTCACCCGTTCAAGGGAACTCATCACCTGGGTATTCAATTGTCCTTGTTCGAAGTGTTGATTTGAGTGTGTAGGAAAGGGCTAGCCCTTTCCTACACACTCAAATTTCGCGCTGGCGCGTCCCGGTCTAGTTTGCCGGTTCGTGCAGCTGCTCAAACATTTCTTCTAGCTTTGCACGGGCCTGATTGAAGCCGATGTGGCAGCGTGTGGCGAAACGTTGATTATAGTCTTCGAACTGCGTCACTAAAAAGCGCTCCAACGATTCTTCGTTCGGGAACTGTTCCTTGCGCTTTGTATATTTTTTGATTTGCTTATTGAACGACTCGATTAAATTCGTCGAGTAGATGCTTCGCCAAATCGCCTTGGGAAAGCCGTAAAACGTCAGTAAATACGGGTTTTCGAGTAAGCCTTGTGCGACTTTTTTATACGATGTGCCCCATTTTTCGCAGAACGTCTCGAGCGCTTTTTTCGCTGCTTCAGCGTTCTTTGCCTGGTGAATCGTTTTAAAATCCTCGCACACTTCCTTGCGATCTTCTACTCGGACTTTATGCATGATATTGCGTGCCACATGGACAAGGCACACCTGATATTTTGCCTTTGGAAACACATTAAACACAGCGTCTGCCATGCCTTTTAAGCCGTCTGATACGAATAAAAGTACGTCTTCTACACCACGGTCTTTGAGCTCTTGTAGTAGCTCCTGCCAGTTGTAGGCCGATTCTGTTGGGGCAATCGTATAGCCAAGCACTTCTTTAGAGCCGTCTTCACGAATACCAACTGCAATATAGACGGCCTCTTTTGACACCGTATCACGACGCACGGCAATATACGTCGCGTCTAAATACACGCAGACGTAACGATTGTGCAAAGGACGGTTATTAAAGGCTTCTACCGTTTCTGAAACAGCCTTTGTCATATTCGAAATCGTTTGCGGCGTATAGTGATGCCCATACATTTTCTCAATTAATTGCGCAATTTCCGCCATCGTAATGCCTTTTTTGAACAAGTGAATGACCGTTTCTTCCAGCGTATCGTTCGAGCGCTTATATGGTACCACTGTCTGTTGTTTAAACTCACCGTTGCGATCCCGCGGGATTTGAAGCGTTAAATCGCCGTACTCCGTGTGAAGTGTACGCGAATAAGACCCATTGCGAGAATTGCCTGAGTTGAACCCGATACGATCGTATTTTTCGTAATCCAAAAATTCCGTCAGCTCTGTCGCCAGTAGCGAGTTGATCGCCATTTCCAAGTGCGAACGAAAAACCTCGGTAATATCTTGTTTTTTGACTAGTGCATCGACAATTTCTGTTGTAAACTGATTCATAGGGAAGACCTCTTTTCTAGGATTGGTTGTGGTGACTTAATTCTACCAAGAAAGGGTCTTCCTTTTTCTATGGAATTTTCTATTTACACAAAATATTTTATACTCTCATTTCTGTGATACCAGGTATACAAAACTTTATATAACATATATCGAAAGTATATAGAAGATATACATATGATTTTTAAGTCGAGTAAGTGTTCGATTAGAATACTTGACTATAGCCAATAACCCCTTTATAATTCACAGAAAATAGCAAAAAGAGGTGAAAAAGATGGTTTTGAAGAATCAATTGAAGAATAATTATATAAATAAAAGGCAAAGCACTTACCGAATCGGCTAACGAATCTGGTAGGTGCTTTTTTCATGTATTTATTTTTTACCAAACCCAAAAGAGAAGGAATAATCAAATTTTGAAAGGATGGAATGGCATGGGTAAGAGTGGTACGAAGAAAGAAAATTTACTATCTATATTCTTGAAGGAAAATCCGCAATTGCTTTCAGATGCACTTGGATTTCAGGTCAATAATATTACGCTTGAACAACGTATTGCATACAATCACATGGATATTCGTGGAGTTGATTCTAAGAGAAGAATTCCTGTTATTATCGAAGTACAGGTCACGAAAGCAAATAAGAAGTATCTGAACAGAGTAATAGAGATGATTGAAAAAAATAATGAATCAGTTATCGTATGGATTGCCAAATCATTCGATGATGAAATTTTGGATGAACTGAAAAAATGGTTTGAGTCGCATCAAAAAGAGTTTGTTGATTTTTATGCCCTTTCGCTTCATGAAGATACCATCGCTGTATTGGAAAAACTAAATGAAATGTATCGTTTGGATATATATAAGAACTTTTATCTGTTAAGGGAACTGAATCCCCTGCTAAATGCTGAATTAGTGAACCACCAAATTCATCCATCGCATTGTGGGCAGATTAATACAAATCCATCACTACCTGACTTTGACCGAACTGAAGATGTAAAGCGAGCAATGTTACAAGTGTTACGTAGCAAAATACCGTACTTTCTAAATTTCCATTACGATAAAAAGACAAATCGAAATGATCGAATCCTTACTTGCGGTGCGGGTAAAACAGGGATAATTTATAGATGCTCAGCAGAAGATGTTCGGAATCTTGCATTTGTCGAGCTATACTTCGACAAAGCAGAAAAGGATTGGTACGAATCATTTAAAGGTATTGAAAGGGAACTCGTTGCTACTATTCACAAGGATTTGTGCTTTAGGAAAAGGAGAATTGGGGTTTATTTCAAGCCAGACGAGGATTATGAACAAACCTTTGAGAAAATTGCGGAGGTCTTTCAGAAAATGATAGATGGATTCTCCCTCTATATTCTTGGAGGAAAAGAACTTGGCATACCTCATTCAGAAAAGGATTATGAAGAACATACAAAGAAAAAATTTGTTCAATTTCCAATTAAGTTACCAGAGCAACCGTTCCCAACCGAGGACAGTTATAGAATTCAGATGGAGGAATTATCCGAACTGTTGTTAACAAAGTAACACCATTAAAGGCTTCATGTCCGTTGAGATGTGAAGTCTTTTTTGTTTCTTGTATCATTTTAGGAGAATAAGTCGAATGGCCAGGATAAAATTGAATTAAAAATAGAGTAAGAGTAAAATAAGAGTTAAGTGAAATTCAATTGTACGAGGTGAACTTCGTGGAAGTAAGGCTTTTTTATCGCACTCAACGAGATTTAGCTACAGCGTTAAATCAATTGGTTGATGCATATTGGCAAGAAGAAATAAAGGAAGATGAACTTATAGAAGGTATTAAGAGTATGTACGAACATAATCAGGAGAAGCTGATAAAGAATAATGAGTTTACCAAGGTGGTTCAACAGCAAAGCGGAAAAAGACGATTAGCGATTGTTGGAAAAATTTTAGAAAAAGAAATAGGTTAATAGTCTTGTGTGAAAGGTAGGATCAGATGACAATAGATTTAGAATACTCTTCAAGTTTGAATGGTGCATCCTATTTATTATTTGAACTTAAACAAGTTATTAAATTAAAGCGAATGGGTTTAACATCATCAGAAATAAGAGCTAAAGTGATTGAAGAGAACCTCTTTCAATTTGAAAACAAAGGTAGAATCAATCGTGCATTGCCATCCGTTATGCGGAGAGCAGAAGTGATTGACAAAAGTTTAGCTGACCTCTTATTAGAAGGCTCTATTGAGATGGCGAAGGTTATCAATTTATATGCCATTATGAAAACAGATTTGCTGTTTTTCGAATTCATGAATGAAGTGATAGGCGAGAAACTCCATAATAACGACCTTTTAATTGAAAAGAAAGACATAAACGTCTTCTTTACTACAAAAGCGGAACAAAGTGAAAAGGTCGCCAGTTGGAGTGCCATTAATACGGAAAAGCTGAAACGGGCATTTATGCAAGTGTTATTCGAAAGCGGATTACTAAAAAAAAGACGAGGCGAGGAGTTAAGTCGTCTTATTGTTGACGAGCAAATAAAGGATCATTTAATCCGCATTGGTGATGCAAAGTATGTTCAGGCGATGGGAGAGTAAATATGGCTACTTTGAAGGAAAGATTGAAGAAAATTAGTAATCGTATAAAGGAAGACAAATTCATCGAGGGACGTGGATTAGGAAATGAAATTAGCTTTTATATCTTTGATTATGATCCAAAAGATGAATTAGAAGTACGGGATTTTATTAAAATTCTTCACAAAGAATTTAATAATGGTCTCTATAATCGTAGAATTATTGAGTTTGATCTATACAAAATGTTAATTGAGATAACTAAAGAAAAAAGAATCTTTGACCGTATTTTTGATATGGAAGAACGGCAGGGGAAAGATGCTTTATTTAAAGCCATGACAACATTTGCGAAACCTGAAATCTTCCTGCAAAAAATTAAAGAACAGATGGGAGAGCATAATGTTGTTTTCCTGACGGGCGTTGGTAAAGTATATCCATTTGTACGATCCCATAATATCTTGAATAATCTTCAAGAGGTATTGGATAAGATCCCTGTGATTTTGTTTTATCCAGGGCAATACAGCGGTCAGGATTTACAGCTTTTTGGTAAATTCAAAGATGATAACTACTATCGTGCATTCCGCTTAGTTGATTAAAGGAAGAGGGGGAAATTAGATGCTACTAAAAGAGATGTTCTTAAAAGATATTGAACGTGATATTCGTGGGGTTATTAAAGTTGCTCAAACAAACGAAGCGGATATTTATCAGGAGTTAGATGAGTATGTTGTAACACAAGAGCTACATCGACATTTTTCCAAGTTCTATGAAAACTATCAAAAGGGGATTAATGGCAAGACAGATAAAATGGGAGTTTGGATCTCAGGGTTCTTCGGATCTGGTAAATCACACTTCCTTAAAATTCTTGCGTATTTATTAGAAAACAGAGCTGTACAGGGAAAGAAGCCCGTTGATTTCTTTGAGGAAAAAATCAAGGATTCACTTGTATATGCGAATATGAAACGTACAGCGGATGTTGATACAGAAGTGATTCTTTTTAACATTGATTCAAAAAGCTCACTCGATAACAAATCAAAGGAAGATGCAATTCTACGTGTCTTCATGAAGGTGTTTTACGAGCATCGTGGCTATTATGGGGATATTCCTGGCGTTGCGGAGATGGAAAAGTATTTAGACAAACAAGGAGTTTATGAAACGTTTAAAACGGAATTTAAGGCTCTTGCTGGTGAGTCATGGGAAGATCGTCGCAACAGCTTCTATTTTGATGCGGATTTTGTCATCGGTGCATTAGTGAAGGCGACGAATATGACAGAAGAATCAGCCCGAAATTGGTTTGAAAATGGTGTAAATAACTTTGAAATTAGCATCGAGAAATTTGCCAAGGATGTAAAAGAGTACATTGATAGTAAAGGCCCTAATTTCCATTTAGTATTTCTTGTAGATGAAATTGGGCAATATATCGGCGATAGTCGCAACTTAATGCTAAACCTCCAGACATTAACTGAGGATTTAGGAACATATGCCCAAGGTAAAGTGTGGATCATGGTAACTTCACAAGAAAGCATTGATTCTATTGTGAAGGTAAAAGGTGACGACTTTTCACGAATTCAAGGTCGTTTTGATACAAGACTATCCCTATCATCCATTTCAGTAGATGAAGTTATTAAGAAGCGTATATTAGAAAAATATCCGCATGTATTGAATAAGCTTAGAGCGGATTATCCGAATAAGAGTGCAATCCTCAAAAATTTAATCAGCTTCCGAGAGAGTACAGCAGACTTACGGGGTTATGATAACGACTTAGAATTTGGGGATGTGTACCCATTTGTTCCATACCAATTCAAGCTATTGCAAAATGTTTTTGAACAGGTACGGAAGCATGGTTCTTCAGGGAAGCATTTATCCGAAGGGGAACGTTCTATGCTATCAGCGTTTAAGGAAGCAGGACTTCGTTATAAAGATGCTGAAGAGGGTTCGCTTATTCCATTCTATGCTTTCTACGATACGATTAAGGAATTCCTAAACCCATCCATTTCAAGGGTTATAGAGGGTGCTAAAGAAAATCCTGCACTAAAAGATGATCCTTTTAATGTAGATTTGTTGAAGGTATTATTCATGATTAAGTATATCAAGGAACTTCCTGCAAACATTGATAATATCGCAACACTTATGGTTACACGTATTGATGAGGACAAACTTCAGCTTAAAGAAAAAATCAAAGCTTCTTTACGAAAACTGATTTCACAAACACTCATCCAGAAGAATGGTGATAATTATTCGTTCCTAACTGATGATGAACAGGACATAAATAAGGAAATAAAAGATACAAAAATTGAAGAAGAAATATTAAAGCGAGAATTAAGGTCGTATATTTTTGACGGATTATATGGTGATAAAAAATTTGTTTATTCAAAACAATATATGTTCCCATTCAATCAAAAAATGGACGAAAAAAATCATGGTAGCCAAACAGCGAGTATCGGAGTGCAAATTTTCTCTCCTCTTTCTGAGCAATATTTTAAATCGGATCAGGAATTAATGATGATGAGTTCGGGAAGCGGAGAAATGATTATTAAACTTGGTGGCAATGAAATCTATGTTGAGGAAATGGAAGAAGCATTGCGTATTGAAGAACATCGTAGAAAAAAGAATATTCCACAACTTCCAGAAAACTTACAAAACATTTTAAACAATAAATTGGCTGAAGTTCGTGATCGAAGACGAAGAGTTCAGGAGTTGTTAGAAGATGCTGTGAAAGACGCTGTTTTCTTTGTAAATGGTGAGAAAATGGATATTAAAGGCTCAAATGTAAAAGAGAAATTCAATACAGCATTAAAACAATTAGTAGATAACGTATATACGAAATTAGGATATGTTAAAGAGCATCTGGATAATGAACGTGAATTGATTTCCATATTGGCATCCGATGATCAACAAATCTCATTTGATGAACAAATTAGTTCAAATCCTAATGAACTTGCCAAACGAGAGGTGTATGAGTTTATCGACCTACAAGAGCAAATTGGTAAACAGATGCGAGTAAAGCTTGTGTATGATCGTTTTCAGGACAAACCATATGGCTGGAAACAGCTCGATATCGCACGTCTGGTAGCTGAGTTACTAAAAGAACAAAGAATTCGTATTCGCTACAACTCTGAATACATGGAGCCAGAGAAGGATACAAACAAACTATTGACGATCTTTGGAAAGACAACTGAAGCGGACAAAGGAATTATTACAAAACGAGTGAAAGTGGATGAAGCACTCATTCGTACAGCTAAACGGGTTTGTAAGGAAGTATTCAATACAACAGATTTGGCTGATGATGAAGACGGTCTTGTGAAGGATATACGTACGCTTATTGCTAATCAGATTGCTGAAATTAACGCATATAAAGCTCGCTTCGAGGGGCGGAAATACCCTGGCATGAGCCTCCTTAACAAAGGTTTGGAGTATTTTGAGCAGTTTAATAACCAGCTTGATAATTCCTCTTTCTTCACAAAATTAAAAGATCTTGAAGATGATTTAGCTGATTGGGAAGAAGATATTGTATATGTAAAAAGCTTCTTCGGAACGAACCAGAAAGAAATCTTTGATCAAGGTTTGGCTGGTCTAATCAAATTCGATGAAAATAAAGCCTATTTATCTGGGAATGAAGTAGAGGAAGCAATGAACAAGCTTCGAAATATCATTCAAGATCCAATTCCTTATCGTAAAATTAAGGATATCCCAGAGTTGCTTCATGCATTGGAGCAACAGATAAATTCAGTATTAGATGAGAAAAAGACAAACGCCCTTGAAAAACTACAAGCGGATTATAATGAATTAATTCTACAAGCCAAACAATACGGAGTTTCAAACGAAACAAAACTGCGTGTAGAAGGTTATTATGATGGGTTAAAAGCAAACCTTGCCCAATTTACGGACATCTTTAAAGTAGATGCAACAATTTCTCAGAGCGATAGTTTTAGAGATAGAACGTTAAAAGAGATTCAACAGGAAATTACAGAATGGCAACGTAAAAAAGTAGAAGAACAGAAAAGAAATGCAGGTACTATTGTTGAGACACCTGTTAAAACGGTCGTACAGAAACAGACGGTAAAAGTAACCGAACTTGTTACTGTGAAAACATTATCGACGGAAGAAGATGTAGACCTATACATCAACACGCTATCCAATAAGTTAAAGCAGATCATTAAGGCAAATAAACAAATAGAGTTTGTTGAATAAGGGTGGAATAGATGAATAAAAGTGCATTGAAAAAATTTGCGACAGAAGCTCGTAAAGAACTGCTGGAACGGGTAGAGCTACAAGCAAGAAAAATTGGGATTACTGCCGACTCTATTCAAAAAGCAAATGTCGAAAGCTCCGATGCCGTCTTTATCGACGGCAGACAGCTTTCTGATTTGGAAAGACGACAAAGGAATAAATTGGTTACCCGTATTAATGAAATCGGCTTTGACCGAGTAATTGAAGAGACGGCATACACGTGGTTCAACCGTTTTATTGCCCTTCGTTTTATGGAAGTGAATGACTATTTACCAACGAAGGTTCGGGTTTTATCATCATCTCATGGTGATAGTGCAGAGCCAGATATGATGAAAGAAGCATTATCCCTTGATTTAGAGTTGGATAAAGAATATGTGTATGACCTGAAAATGAACAACAAAACGGATGAGTTATTTAAGTATCTCATTAAAATGCATTGTAATGATTTGAACCGCTATATGCCATTCATGTTTGAAACACTGGAAGATTATAAGGAAATCTTATTCCCAGAAGGTTTGCTCGGAACAGATTCATTTGTCCGTCAGTTAACGGATAAAGAAGTGATTCCAGAGGATAATTGGGAGAAAATAGAGGTTATTGGCTGGCTTTATCAATATTACATTGCCGATGAAAAAGATCGTGTATTTAAAGCGAAGGCAAAATATAAAGCAGAAGAAATCCCTTATGCTACACAACTATTTACACCTGACTGGATTGTGCAATACATGGTGCAAAATTCACTTGGACGTTATTGGACTGAAGCACATCCAGAGCATGAAGATTTAATTATGAACTGGGAGTTTTTCATTAAACATCAGCAAGAAGATTTTCAAGAAAAAATTGCTCCCTATATAAATAAGGAATTGAATGTAGAAGATATTAAATGTTTCGATCCAGCAATGGGTAGCGGACATATTTTAGTTTATATGTTTGATATCCTATATGAAATTTATAGTAAGTGTGGATATATGGAGAGGGAAATTCCACGCCTTATCATTGAGAAAAACTTATATGGTTTAGATATTGACGATCGTGCCTATCAATTAGCAAGTTTTTCAGTGGTAATGAAAGCACTCCAATACAATCGTAGATTTCTTCGAAGCATCGAACGAGATGGGTTGACGATGAATTTAGCATCTATTCAGGAAACCAATGGGTGGTCAGATGAAGCAATTACTTTTATTGCTGGTCAAGATAATGCTGAACAATTTAATACAACAAAAGCATTTTTCGACCAATATAAAAATGCTAAGACATTCGGTTCCCTTATCAAAATAACGGAAACAGATACAGCATTTTTACAAAATAGATTAAAGGAAATAAAAGAGAATCCAGTAACCGATATCTTTCAAGAGGAAAAACGTCAACAATCATTAGAACTACTTCCATTGCTTATTAAACAAACGAAAATTATGAGACAGCAATATGACGTTGTTGTAATGAATCCACCGTATATGGGTTCTGGAAATATGAACAATGAATTGTCTGATTTTCTGAAAAAGAATTATCCTGATTCCAAATCAGACTTATTCGCTTCCTTTATGGAAGTTGATCATTATTTAAAAGAAAATGGATTATATTCAGCTATTAATCAGCATTCATGGATGTTCTTAACAAGTTATGAAAAGTTACGTCAAAACATCATTGATTTCAAAGTAATCGACACAATGCTCCACCTCGGACCGAGAGCTTTTGAGGAGATTGGTGGAGAAGTCGTACAATCAACAACTTTTGTATTAAGAAATTCTAAAATAAAAGATATAAAAGGCACTTATATACGATTAATTGACGGAAAAACAGCATTAGACAAGAAAGTAAGAGCAATTGAGGCAGTACAAGACTCCGCTACTCCATTTCGTTATTTATTTAATCAAGAAGAATTTAGAAAGATTCCAGGTAACCCCATTGCATATTGGGTGAGTAATAATTTCATTTCAGTATTTGAAAAAGGAACCACTTTAAATGAAATTGCAGATTGCTGTACTGGTATGCAGACAGGAAATAATGATTTGTATATGAGAAACTGGTTTGAAGTTTCATATCAACAAACAAGTATTTCTACTCAGTCTAATAAGTGGAAAAAATATAATTGTGGTGGAGAAAGTAGAAAGTGGTATGGAAATCATAATAATGTCGTGTTATGGGAAAATGATGGAGAACAAATAAAAGCAGAAAAAGGATCTGTTATTAGGAATGAATCATACTATTTTCGGAAGGGTATTACATGGAAGAGAATTGGTAGTTCAGATTTTTATTTAAGATATTTACCACCAGATTTTATCTTTGATCAATCGGGAGATTCGATGTTTCTAAAAGAGGAGAAATATTTAAAATATATTTTAGCTTATGTTAATACTAAAGTAGCTTTAAAATCATTTGAGATTATTGCTCCAACCCTAAATTTGACAGCAGGGAATATGAATAAACTTCCAATAATTATTGATAATGAACAAATTGAAAGAATTGATGAACTTGTTGATCAAAATATTGATATTTCAAAAAGAGATTGGGATTCTTTCGAAATTTCTTGGGATTATAAAAAACATCCTTTCATTGGAGTTTCTGAAAATGTTTCAAGAGTTAATGATGTTTTTAAACGCTGGAAGAACTATACAGCAGGACTATTTAATAAGCTAAAAAAGAATGAGGAAGAGATAAATCGGATTTTCATTGAAATCTACAGTCTTCAAGAGGAATTAACACCAGATATAGTGGATGAAGATGTAACTATTCGAAAAGCTCATTTAGAACGTGATATCAAAAGTTTCATCTCCTACGCTATCGGTTGTTCTTTCGGTCGTTATTCTCTTGATGAAGAAGGTCTTATCTATGCTGGTGGCGAATTTAATGCTTCACGTTATCAAACATTCACAGCTGATGAGGATAACATTTTGCCAATATTAGCAGGTGCGTATTTCGAGGATGACATTGTGACAAGATTTGTTGATTTTGTGCGTGTAACGTTTAGTGACGAAACGCTTGAGGAGAATCTTGATTTTATTACGGATGCAATTGGGCGTAAAACAAATGAAACTGCCAGGGAAGCGTTGCGTCGTTATTTCTTAAATGATTTCTATAAGGATCATGTCCAAGTTTATAAGAAGCGACCGATTTATTGGCTATTTACTTCTGGTAAAGAAAAGGCGTTTAATTGTCTAATTTATATGCATCGTTACGATAAAACAACGCTTTCTCGTATTCGTACAGATTATTTACATGAAGTGCAGGTACGGATGGATGCGGAGAAAAAAGACTTGCTCGAAATTATAGAAGGCGATTTTACTACGAAAGAAATTAGCAATGCGAAGAGAGAGCTAAAGGGCCTCGATAAAAAAATTGACGAGTTGAAAGCTTATGATGAACTATTGCACCACATGGCAGACATGCAAATCGAAATTGACTTGGATGATGGTGTGAAAGTGAATTATGAAAAGTTTAAGGGGTTAGTAGCAAAGATTTAGCTTTTTCGAGGAGCAGATTGATTTGGTTTGCTCCTCTTCTAATATACGGAGGAAAAGCGATTTAGAATAGAGTGTTTATTCACGATAAAATTTAGGTGATTAAATGAAGATAAACATAGAGGAACAGTTGGTTAAATATGGTTATTTACCAGAACAACTTCCACCTATATTTAGTTCTGAAAAGTTTTTCGAAAACTATAGAAACTTACTGGATATTCCTCAAAAGAATGCTTGTGAGTGTGTAAGTTTTACTATTTCCAAAAATGACCTGTCGAGAAGAAATATAAAAATACCAAATCCAGCTAAACAAATTCATTTATTTAATTATGTGTTATCTATGCATAAAGAGTTAGAGAATAGATTCTCCAATAACAGACATTCATTATCCAATCCATTTTATTATTTGGGAGAGATATATGAAGATATTTCGGTATTCAACGTTCCCTTATTTAGAGAAAAGAAACCTAAAATTGTAAAATCGACCTATATTAAGAATCTAAAAGACAAAATGAATGAATCAATGGGATATAAATATTGTTACAAGTTTGATTTGGCAAATTTCTACGATAGTATTTATACACATTCCATCGAGTGGGCTGTAATAGGCAGGGAAGAAGCAAAGAGAAATATCAGGGTAAAAAATGATAATTTGGGAAAGAGCTTGGATGAATTAGTGAGAGGAACTAATTCTAATGAAACCTCAGGCATTCCGACAGGCCCCTTTACCTCAAGAATTATTTCCGAATTGCTGTTGGTTAAAATTAATGAGGAACTTGAAGATTTATCTAAGATTCATAGTATCGACTTTAAGTTTATGCATTATGTAGATGATTATGAATTTTATTTTAGAAGTGAATATGATGTACACAAGTTGAAAAATAAAATTATTGAAATATTTGAGTCTTACAGATTGAAAATAAATCTCAGTTATTGCTTTATCCATATCACTCGATTAGGGATGTTAAAAGTGAATATGATTATTATATTGAAAAGTACAATACGAAAAAGGATGAGCATTCATTAAGGTTATTATTTTTTAAAGCGGACGAACTTACAAGTTTGGGAGAAAAGGGAGCATACAAATATCTGTATAAAATGCTTTATAACAGAGTTGACCTGAGGAATTGTTGGACTGCTATTGAACCCTTCCTGATAGGACATTTGTTAATTCGACCTTCAATAAGTCAAAATATTGTTGAGTTAATTTTAAAGTATATGGACTTAGTCTCTGAAAGGTTAAGTAAGGAAATATTCAAGAATTTAGAAATCAGTATGAATAACCATCTACATAATGAATCCCAATGGTTATTATGGTCACTAATAAAAATTAATTACGACTTTACTGTTTTTGAGTTAGAGCATCTATATAAGAAATGCGATGATGATATTACTAAAATCATTTTACTAAGCATCATCTATAAATCAGGGAAGGATAGCGAAGAAAAGTTATCAAGTCTCTTAAAAGAAGAAATAGAACATCTGACTACATTTAATTTTGAATCTGATAAATGGCTTTTACTGCATGAATGGTACATGAATAAATGGCAGTGCTATAAAAAGTTAGAACCCCACTACAATAGAAATAAATTTTTTCAAGCATTGAAGAAAAATAAGGTATCATTTTTACTCATTTGACTTATCGTATTCAGTAAAAAATAAACCAGAACAAAGCCAACAGATGTAAGAAGCTTATATCACCTATAAAGAAAAATGTTGCCATATCCTTGGTAAGAACGTGACCTGATCGTTTCCTGCACTATCTTATAGGAACAATTAAAGGACACAAGCATAACGGGAATAAGAAGGAATAAATAGCGATTACAATAAGTAATAGTTGTTGTATTAGAAAGCAGGTGAGTAGAATGAATATGACTCAAATAGTCTCCGCCCTCCAAGACATCTTCAAGGAACCTTTAAGTGATGGAGAACAGCGTAAGATTGTCTTTTGGGTGGACAAGGATGAGGATTTTATTGAGGAAATTGATCAATTGACAATGGATGGGGTTAAAGTCCAAACATTATCGGAAAACAATCAATTTTATACGAAGCATTTATTAGAGGAAGAAGATCCTACATCTTCTTATTTAATTTATACAAATATGGAACTTAGTTTAGAAGATAACTGGTTAGCGGATACAGTGTTGTATTCAAAGACATTTTATGCTGATCGAATTTCGCTCATTTTAAGTGAACTTCAAATAGATCCGTCGCTTCGAGCTGTAATAAAGAAATATGAGAAGTTTTTTAACAATAAAGAACGATTCCGTAAGTTTCAGGCATTTAAGATTGAGGCGTATAGTGAGGAAACGATTGAGCTTGCAATTATGAGTGTTCTTTGCAATGTGAGGACACCTGACTTTGAGGCAGTCTTAAGAACTGTTCTGATGAATACGCTGAATGATAGCGAGAATAAGCATTTAGCACAAATGGACAAGTTCTTTGATATTAATGTGTTCTGGACTTATGTTGCCAACTATTATGGCTATGAGCGTGAATCGAAGACGTTAAAGACATTGTTTATTCATCTGGCTGTGACAGCATTTAGCCATTCGGTAAACGAGCAGTATTTAACAGACGTAAAAGATTTCATCGCTGTCCGTAATAAAGCAAATTCCCTTGTTTTCATTGACCATTGGATGCACCACAAGACCGATTACGAAGTATTTAATGCTTATGCAGAAATGGTGGAACAAGAAATTCAGCTTCCGAATATATTGCAGTCTGTTCCGATTGATGAATTTAAACAAGCGGAAACCTTTTCTTATATTGATCGAGCTGTCATTATTTACATTGCGAATAGCTTATTGGAAAAGCTTGAGGACTATGAAGAGTATACAAAATTAATTAAGCTTAGACGGGCAAAACACTTTTACGAGAAATATACCCATATTTATGATGCTCTTTATTACACAGTGAAAATGCAAGAGTTTCATAAAGATTATAATCAAGGAATCCCTTCAGGACAAGCAGTTGACATATATGAAGCATACTACAAAAAATATCACGTCATGGATACATATTACCGTAAGTTTTATGTGGCTTATGACGAAGAAAGTAGCCATGAATTACTAAAGAAGCTGAAAAATCTTGTAGAACACCTTTATACAAATAGTTATATGGGAGAACTAAGTACAAATTGGTCACAAGCAGTAAAAGCAGAAATGACAGGGCAATGGTCACTACCAGGTGTACTTAGTCAACAAAGGTTTTATTCTTCCATCGTTGCCCCACATATTAGTAAAGGTGAACGAGTATTTGTCATTATTTCGGATGCGATGCGATATGAAGTGGGATTAGAATTAGCAGAACGACTGAATGCCGAAACGATGGGAACTTGTGATGTACAGACAATGCTTAGCGTTATTCCATCTGTGACAAAGCTTGGTATGGCTTCTCTTCTTCCACATAAAACGATTGATTTTGATGCATCTGGTCGTGTGTTAGTAAATGGCAAGGATTCATCAGGTCTCGAAAATCGAAAGGCAATTATTGAAACTGTGGTAGAAGAAAGCATTGCTATTCATTATCAAGATATAAGAGACATGAACAAAGCAGGTAGACGTGAAACATTCAAAGGGAAGAAGCTCATCTATATCTATCATGACACCATTGATGCGATGGGTGACAAAGCATCTACAGAAATCTACACGTTTAATGCAGTGGAAACGGCGTTGAATCAGTTATATGATTTGGTGAAAATCATTAGGGATGATCTTAGCGGGACAAATGTATATATTACGGCAGACCATGGTTTCCTTTATCAACGGGAACCTTTAGAAGAAAGCGATAAAATCGAACAAGTACAAATGGATAAGCTTGAAGTGAAACGACGTTACATTCTTTCGAAGGAAAAAAGAGATCTTCCAGGTCAAATGGCAATTAATTTATCCTCTGTCATTAAAAATGAACTGGAATTGACGGCCTATGTTCCAAATGGAACGATTCGTAATCGGATGCAAGGAACTGGTGTTAACTTCGTACATGGCGGTGCAAGTTTACAAGAGATTGTTGTGCCATTGCTTTCTTTCAAGAATAGACGTGCGGGACAGAAGGGTGTACAAGCTATTTCGAAAGTGGATATTAAATTGACAAGTACGACTCGAAGAATTACCAATAGTATTTTCAATTTAAACTTCTTCCAAACGGAGAAGGTGGAGGAAAAGATGAATCCTCGTACAGTCATCATTTATATGGCTGATGCTGAAGGAAACATCCTATCAAATGAAGAAACGATTATTGGAGATCGCACATTTGATAATCCAGCCGAACGTACATTCAAGTTACAGTTTGTCATGAAGAGTATCCCTTATGATCGCAATAAAACATATTACTTAATGATTAAGGATACGGAAACAGGCATTATAACTGAAAAAGTTCCATTTAAAATTAATTTGGGAATTGTTAGTGACTTTGATTTTTGAATTCCACGTGAGGAGGGGAGAGAATGGATGAAAGAGCAGAAGAAACAATGACACTTGATCTTGATAAAAAATTAAATGAAGCTTTTGCTGGTCGTGTTGTTCGTAAAGATTTGACGAAGTTAATAAAAGAAGGGGCTAATGTTCCCGTCTATGTACTTGAATACTTATTAGGAATGTACTGTGCAACAGATGACGAAGAAAGTATTCGGGAAGGTGTGGAACGGGTTAAAAAGATTTTATCCGATAATTTCGTTCGCCCAGATGAAGCGGAAAAGATAAAATCACGCATTCGGGAGCTTGGGCAGTATTCGATTATTGACAAAGTAACGGTTGCACTGAATCCGAAAATAGACACGTATGAGGCAGAATTCTCAAACCTTGGATTAAAGGGAGTGCCAATTGCTTCAAACTTTGTAAAGGAATATGACAAGCTTTTAGTGGGCGGAATTTGGTGCATGGTGAAGATTGATTACTTCTATGATGAAGAAGTAAGAGTCATGAATCCTTTCAGTGTTAGTAGCCTACAGCCGATTCAAATGCCGAACATGGACATCAATGAGATTTTTGAAGGTAGAAAACAGTTTACAAAAGATGAATGGATTGACGTTCTTATCCGTTCTACAGGGATGGAGCCTACACAATTAGAAGAAAGAGTAAAGTGGCATCTACTTCTACGTCTCGTTCCACTTGTTGAAAATAACTACAATATGTGTGAATTAGGTCCAAGAGGAACGGGGAAATCTCATGTATACAAAGAAATTTCGCCAAATTCCATCCTTGTGTCAGGCGGTCAATCTACAGTAGCGAACCTCTTTTACAATATGTCCACTCGTAAAATCGGGCTTGTTGGAATGTGGGATTGTGTAGCATTTGACGAAGTAGCTGGTATTCGCTTTAAAGATAAAGACGGCATTCAAATTATGAAGGACTATATGGCATCTGGCTCTTTTGCCAGAGGGAAGGAAGAGAAGAACGCCTCGGCATCTATGGTATTTGTCGGGAATATTAACCAAAGTGTAGATGTACTGCTGAAAACTTCCCATCTTTTCGCCCCATTCCCTGAAGAAATGGCAAATGATACTGCATTCTTTGATCGGATGCATTATTACATGCCTGGGTGGGAAATTCCGAAAATGCGGCCAGACTTTTTTACCGATAAGTACGGCTTCATAGTGGATTACATCGCTGAATTCTTTAGGGAAATGCGAAAACGTTCATTTGCAGATTCAATTGACCGATATTACAAGCTTGGGAACAATTTGAATCAACGGGATACCGTAGCAGTGCGAAAAACGGTGTCGGGTATGGTGAAACTTATTTATCCTCATGGTGAATACACGAAAGAAGATATTGAAGAAATTTTACAATATGCCCTTGAAGGTCGCCGTCGTGTAAAGGAACAGCTTAAGAAAATTGGGGGCATGGAGTTCTACGATGTCATGTTCTCGTATCTTGATAAGGAAACGATGGAAGAAGAATACGTCTCTGTCCCTGAGCAGGGGGGCGGTAAACTGATTCCTGAGGGTATGGGTAAGCCAGGTCATGTGTATGTTGTCGGTCAAAGTGATTCGGGCATGATTGGCGTTTACAAGCTTGAAAACCAAGTCGTAGGCGGAACAGGTAAATTCGATAAATCAGGGGTTGGATCACACCGAGGAGCAAAAGAAAGTCTCGATACAGCTTTTCGTTTCTTTACTGCTAACAGTAAAGCTATAAGCAATACTATTAGCACAAAGACGAAAGATTATTTAATGCATGTTAGTGATCTACAAGGGATTGGTTTAACACAAGAACTTGCGATAGCAGAACTGATTGGACTTTGCTCAGGAGCTTTGGACAAGCCTGTACAAGAAAGTACCGTCGTTATTGGCAACATGACCGTAGGAGGAACCATTGCAAAAGTAGAAGAATTTGCGAACGTCTTGCAGGTATGTGTTGACGCAGGAGCGAAGAAAGTGTTGATACCAGCATCATCGGTTATGGATTTGCAAACAGTTCCGCCAGATTTATTAGTTAAAGTACAGCCAGTTTTTTATGCGGATCCGATTGATGCTGTGTTTAAGGCTTTGGGGGTTAGTTGAAAAAGATTTTGAACGTAACCATAATTAATGGAAAGAGTCGGTAATGCCGATTCTTTTTCTTATTATCGAAAGAAAATTTGGATGGGGTATGTGATGTGAAAATATATTCAAGAGATTTTACAGTTCTAACAAAAGAGGAATTGAAGGAATGGGAAATCTTAAAGGATAAAGAGGTTGTTCATAGGTCGGGGAATTTTGTCGTTAGGAGAAGTAAGTATAGAGAATATCCAGCCGCAGTAAGACACTATGAAAGTTTGTTTCCCAATAATCATTTGGATATAGTCGATCTACAAAAGATAGAACAGCTTACGAAGTTAACTGAAAAATTTCATCAAATGATAGACAATCCTAACTCAAATGAAAGATCTATTCTCAATTGGATTCGTGAAAACAGAGCTTACTTTATAATCGCATCTATCATGAAGGGCCCTTATAATTTCGGTCATCATGATGCATTTATTTTTCCAGAATTCCAATTAGGAAATACATATCAAGTTGATTACCTAATTGTTGGAAGGAATTCTGGGGGTTATGAATTTATTTTTGTAGAGTTGGAACATCCGAATAAAAATATTACATTGGCTGATGGTCATTTAGGTGATGCAATTAGAAAAGGAGAGAGGCAAGTAATCGACTGGAAATACTGGTTAGAAGCAAATTATGCAACACTTTATGAAACGTTTAATAAGTATAAAGATCCCAAGAAGTTGTTACCAGTTGAGTTTATGAAATATGACAGTACCCGTATTCACTATGCTGTAATTGCTGGAAGACGAAATGACTTCAACGAAAAAACTTATCAATTAAAACGACAAAAGTTAACGGAAGGTATCTTATTACTGCACTATGATAATCTCTATGATTCGGCAATGGCGTTAATTGGTGAATCTACATATTAATATACTTAGCTATCTGAGGCTCACTTTTGTAACAGTGAGCCTTTAAGGTATGGTCCGACCAGCTCGAACCAATAAAGCATTCCCGACGTGTTGACAACCTGATATAAATAAGTTGTATCAACCGAAAGGAGGAATTAATATGTTTGAAAATATTCCAAAACAATTAAAAGAAATGAATCAATGGGTCTGCTATCAAGCGATTCAAAAAGGTGAGAGGATTACAAAAGTACCTGTAAATCCTTCAAATGGCAAGGCGATTGATGTGAATAACAAGGAAAACTGGCTTACTTTCAATGAGGCAGTTTACGAAATAGAGCAAGGTAACAACAGAATTTCAGGAATTGGTTTTGTATTTTCAGACCATGATCCTTTTATTGGAATTGATTTGGATGATTGCATTAATGAAAAAGGTAAGCTTTCCTCTTTGGCAAATGAAGTTGTGCAAAGCTTTGCGAACAAGGCATATATCGAATATTCTCCAAGTGGGAGGGGAATTCACGTTATTGCAATTGGAAGGAAGCCGAATGGTCCTTCCAAAAATGCCGATCATGGTATTGAAATGTATGATCATAAACGCTATTTCACTGTAACAGCCAATCATTTGTTTCCAATAGAAGCAATTCAAGACTGCACAAGAGAAGTGCATGAGATTTTTCAGAAATATATGACCAAAAAGGAGGATGACGACAACGTGACAATGAAGCAAAAGGAAAGTTTTAATAAAGGACTTACTGAAGAAGGATTACTGGATATTATGTTTTCAAGTAAAGGGGGTGAACGATTAAGAAGTTTGTATGATGGACACTGGGAAAACTATCATTCCTCGCAAAGTGAGGCTGACTTAGCCCTATGTAATGCATTAGCTTTTTACACAGCGAAAGATGCTAATGAGATGGATCGGATGTTCCGTAAATCTGGGTTGTTTCGGAAGAAGTGGGATCAGATTCACTATGCAGATGGTTCCACTTACGGAGAAGTTGTGATTAATAAGGCAATAGAAGGGACATCTGTAGTTTTTACGACAAATGAGATACGAACCCCTCTTAAGCCTAAGCAAGTAGACAATAAAGATGCAAAAAAGGATTTACCAGCGTGGTATGAGCAAACACAAACATCAATGAGGTTTAAACCTGGAGTTTTAGCAAAGCACTTAGCTGAAACCGCAAATTTCATTTATTCGAGTGAACGGTTTTTTAAATACGAACATGGCGTATACAAGGAAATGCCGTTGCTCAAGGTGAAAAGCCTTATACAAGAAAATTTGTTAGATGAGCATAGTAAGAGCCATCATATCCAGGACACTTTGGAGCAATGGAAAACACGCATCGCTTATGAAGGGGATTTAATGGATAATCCCAACTTGACGGATATGATCAACTTCAAAAATGGTATGTACGATTTGAATAATAAGACTCTTCTTCCCCACTCTCCTCTTTTTTATACCGCTGTTCAAGTGAACGCACAATACGACCCATCTGCAACTTGCCCTCAATTCAAAAAGTTTATCCAAGAATCCCTCGATTCCTCAGACGCTTTAATTGCCCAAGAGTTAGTAGGTTATTTGTTAATTCCGAGCGTGGCCGCCGAAAAGGCATTCATTTTGTATGGACCAGGACGTAGTGGAAAATCAACATTCCTAAAGGTGATTGAGCAAATATTAGGGAAAAGTCAGATTAGCAACGTAGCTTTACAAGACCTATCCCAACGATTTAAAGCAAGCCTTCTACTTGGAAAACTTGCAAATATCTACGCTGACCTCCCCAATAAATCCATTCAAGATACAGGCGTTTTCAAGACACTTGTAAGTGGAGATTCCATTGTTGCAGAAGAAAAGTTCGGCACTCCCTTTTCTTTTTCAAACAAAGCAAGGCTCGTCTTCTCCTGTAATGAATTACCTTCCAATTATGTTGACCGAACAGACGGCTTTTACCGCCGTTTGATTATTCTCCCATTTTTAAGACAAGTGCCTGAAACAGAAATAGATCCTTTTCTATTGCAAAAATTCCAAGACGAGCTGGATGGAATCATTCAATGGGCTTTGGAAGGACTTCATCGTCTTATTAAAAACAAATTTCAATTTACGAAAAGCGAATCGAATAAGGCATTGCTCGCCGACTATCGCAAACAGTCAAATAACGTCATTTGGTTTGTAGAAGAGCATTGCGAACTTATCCCAGAGCAATTTGAATATAGTCGCCAACTTTATCAATATTACAAGCAAATGTGCCTTGAGAATGGATTACAACCCATCTCACAAACAAAATTCAACAAATCGCTTCAAAATGATTATCCAAAACAACTACTAAGAACCGAAGAATCCAATAGCAAACGGATCATTTTCAAGGGAATAAAGATTCGTCGTAACATCTAAAGTACAACCACAAGGGAGGGGAGCGGGTAAAAGAAAGGGTTTTTACAACTTATAAAAAAATTTGAATGGAAGAAGGTTGTAAACAAATTTCTAAAGGTTACGTAAAAGCCTTTGAAATGCCCCCTCCTCCTGTGGTTGTGATAAGTGGTTGCAAAAGAATTCTTTTTGGAAGTAAATGACCCACCCAATAAGATACTCTTACCGACATTGTGAATAATGAAAAGGCAGTTTCCATAAGCATTGAACTTTTGGAACTGCCTTTAAATATTTCAACCATTGTTTTTGGAGTATTTTTCATTGAAGTTGAAAAGTAACTGGGCGATTATATCTTGTAGCTTGTATTGGGGAAAATGCTCTTCGCAAGTTTTGACAAATTGTTTATACAACTCGTCCGACATACGGAAGTTTTTCGTTGCAAATTTAGGAGATTGGAAGATTCGCTTGTCCAAAATGAAGTCGTTGTTATTTTTAGATTGCTCAATTAATGATTTTAGGGCTAAGAAGTTTTGCTTAATATAGTCCAATTCGGGATCCTTGTGGGTAGTAACACTTATAATTTGGTTTTCATCCCGAATAAATTTGTAATACTGGTTATCTCGTTTAATAAATACATAATCATCTTCCTGCATTAGTTTTGTAAAGGTAGAGTAATTCATTTCAAGTGTTTCTGCCACCTTTTGTAAATCAAAGCCATCCTTACTTAGAAGATCATTTACAATTGCAACCCGTTCCTTGCTACTCATTGTAGTGAAGCTGTCTTTCTTCATGTGTACACCTCCTTGTCAGTTTCGATGTTATATTATAGATCTACATAGACAAGTAATTCCATGTTTGTATTATTCAACGTTAATTTCGTCAGGAGAGAAACTTTATTTTATTTTTCTATCCTTTAAATTTGATGTTTGATGCTTAAGGGTAACCTCTTTCTTCCCTATACATTTCAAAAAATAGAAATCAATTATTATCATAAAGATGATTGGTTCCTATGCAATCCGCCTTTCATTTTAATTGGATACTTATCATAAATCATATCATTAGTCAATTTCTCTATTAACAGTGGTAGTCGGCTTGAAATACTCTTGGAATTATGTTAATCAGCGATTTTGATAAAGTATCATTGGAACAAAAAACATTATGATTATTTTGTATTGTAATATGTACACGTGATATAATCGAAACATAGAGGAAATGTAAATATGTTTAAAGGCGTAAAATTGTAAATGGAATTACAAAGGAGCCGATATAGATGGAATTTAATATAGAATGGTATTCGCCGAACTTAGGTACGCCTATAGTTTCAATAGCGGAATATGGTATTGTGTTTAATAAGGCTTCAATAGCAACATTAGGATCTCCACATTCTATAAAAATAGGTTTTGATCGTGAGAAAAAATATATTGTCGTAATAGGGGTTACAGAGGAGGAATCTACAGAAGACACTATTGAATTTATAGGCAAAGAAAAAAACGGATTTATCCGTATTAATAATAAAGACTTTGTAAGGTTTATTCTGAGATACTGCCCAGAGATTAAGTTGGATAAAGCGAAGCGGTTTTTAAGTAGAAAAGAAGGAGAATTCTTAGTTGTAGATCTGAATTCACCTGCTGACATTAATGAAGATGCTGAAATGCACGAATAAGGAGGTATGCCCATGGGAATTTTATATTTAGATGAAGCAGGGAATACGGGTTTACGGGATACGAATCAACCATTACTAATTTATGGGGGTCCATATATTGAACCTTCGACATGGAAGAAGTTAAGCGACGACCTAATATTAATTCAAACAAAGTACCTTGGTATAATAGCAAGTAGGTTTCAATCAGGCCTAAGAGCTGAAAACTTCTTAGCGGAGGTAGGAACCAATGTAAATTTTCTTACTGATTTCCATTTTCATGCGAAGAATATAATAAATAGGACCGCTTTATGGAGTAAATTGGATGAAACAGAACGCTTCAAAGTATTAGAAGATATAATTGATATCATCATTAAACATGATATCACGTTTTACATTGGTGTATTGGACAAGGCCGTCTATCAGTCTACTATTAGTTTAAGAAATAATAATATGGGGGAATATCGCCATTTACATGAACAATTTTTAAGCTTTATAGAAAGCGACACATCTGAACACGCTCAAATTTTAACTGTAATAGATGATGGTGATGCAGGCGAAAAAGAAGTTCTTAAAGATTGTCTGAGTAGTTCTAATTTGAACAAGTTTTTTGGAGAGCTTGTTTGCGGTAAACATAAGGATTATCCGTTACTACAAGTTGCAGATATCGGTGTATGGGTCTTTCAAGCTTTTCACCGTCTTGGAACCAATAGAAGTGATGATTATGCCCAAAGTGTAAGGTATTTATATAATAAATTGCAAAGGGTTCTAAAGATAAAACAATGTTAAAAAGAAACCCCCAGGTCACACGATCCGTAGTGGCCTGGGGGTTATCCCCACACGATCCGTAGTGAGGATACTTATAAATATGCCCTCTTAAGGGAAAAAATACACGTTTTTTTGTATTTTAAGATGGAAAAAGGCCATATCACTGTGATAGGCCCTTTTGTCAAACCCATACGATCCGTAATGAGTTTGATATTAGGCCGAACGATCCGTACCGACCTGAAACTGTTGTATAAACAAGTCACACGATCCGTAGTGGCCTGCTTATCTGTAACTTAATTATAGCTGAAATAGAAAAGAAGTCAATATTTTCGTTTATGATTATAAAAATATACTGTAATCTTATGTACAATTGTAAAGCTATAATCAATCAAAATGAACGGTATTTGGTCATTGTTTCACCAAATACCGTTCATTCCAAGTGTTTTTTGCCTCTTAAATCACTACGGTGAACCGTACCATAAGTAAGTGAGGTTTTTTGATTAATAGCATCATCAACTTAAGAATTGATGATGCTATTTCAATCAGTTATTTCAATAAATTGCCAATATCAGACCATGACTTACTTATTAAGATTCGATCGCTAATTTCATAGTCAATAAAGCGGTTTAAAATATCCCAAAATTTAGAGTGTCTGGATAATTTGTTTTGGATCACGCGTGTTGATTAACCAACTACTACCAGCTTAATACATGAAAAAAAGAGATGCCTCTCGTAAAATGTAAGTGTCCAAACCAACATTTACGAAACGAGGTCATCTCTCATGAATAAGAATACCACGCTCGAGACATTGATTCAAAAATTTCTTTCCAAAGAAGAACTCCAAGAGATTCTGGAGGAGTTTCAGTACGAAGAAAAAGCCCGTAAATGCACGGTCTCCGTGATTCTTTCCTATCTGATCCATTCAGCTGCGAATGAATGGAAAAGCTTGCGCCACGCAGCGGATGTCGGTGAACATATCGGACTGACACCCGTCGATCACTCGTCTCTTTCCAAGCATCTCAAAGGACAGGATTACGCGATCATGAAGCGTGTGCTGGAAGTGGTGATCGGCAAACTGAACCGCGCGGCCCGCCGCAAGATCAAACTCCCGAAAGCCCTTCTGTCGATTGATTCGACGACCATCACCGTCGGAAAAACCCGGTTGCCTTGGGCGCTCTATCATGGAGAGCGGGCAGGCATCAAGCTGCATGTTGGCTTTTCGAATGAAACCGGCATGCCGCTTCATGTGGTGGAGACGACGGGATTAAAACATGATGGTCCGATCGGAAAAGAGCTGGAAGACGAACGATTTATTTTGGTTGGCGACCGGGCGTACTTTTCGATTGATAAAGTAGACCGGTATCTCAAAAGTGACCAGGATTTTGTCTTTCGTTTAAAGGACAATATCCATTTCAACCGAAAGAAATCACTTCAGGGCAGCCGTCCAGAAGGATCCAACGTGACCGCTGACTTCACTTGCACACTGGGCACGCCGCAGAAACAAACGAAAAACCGGCATCGTATCGTGCAGTTTACCGATTATAAAGGAAAAACGATCAGCGTGATCACCAGCCTGATGGGTGTAACCGCGGAAGAAGTAGCTGAAATGTACAAATCACGCTGGGCGATTGAGTCATTCTTCCGCTGGGTGAAGCAGAATTTGAATGTGCCGGCTCTCTTCGGCACGACAGAAAACGCCGTGTTCAACCAGCTGTTTGCGGCGCTGATCGCCTACGTTCTGCTCAAATATTTGCATACACAAGGTAACAAGGGGAGCTACTGCAAAACCCTATCGTTCGCTGGCTTTTTACGCCTGCTTCTTTGCGGTGCCTTACCGGTAGAATGGCGTTTGGAAATCAGAGAGACACTCGACTGGCAGCAGAGGTTGGCAACTGGAAACCTGTATAATTATGGTTAATCAACACGCCTGTTTTGAGAACATAGATTTTACAAGCGTTAAAGATTGTTTCATTATTCTGATACGCAACATTTTATGATAAAGGCGGTGTTTAGAAACAATGATATATCTAAAGAAATCATTATTATGATGGCAGTAAAAAGTTTCTGAAAAAATTGACATTTATATTCTTATAATATATGGTTAAGTAAAGTTAACTTAACTAATGGCGTAGGAGTTGAGATTATTGAGATTATTTGAAGGTATATTGATTGTCGTTCATATTGTATGGCTTTTTTCTTTTCTATTTAGAATTAATGTAAAAGTGAAAGGAACCCTTAATCTGATGGCATTTCTCCTTTTAATTATTCATTTAGGGTTTGAGGGTGATCGGTGGCAGATGGGATTGACCTATATATTGTTTATACTTTTAACGGTATTTACAATAAAGTCCTATATGCAAAAGAATGCAGAAAAAGTCCTCCTTGAAGGCGTGAAAAATAACAGGAAAGTTAAAAGATTTGTACATATTTTGTGTATGCTTATTTATTCATTTGGCAGTGTGGGCTTAGTTACGATGATGCCTGTATTTCAACTTCCAAAGCCTACGGGCCCTTTCGAAGTAGGTATGAATTCAAGACATTTGATAGATGAATCCAGATATGACTCGGAACAAAAAGCTCGGGAATTAATGATTCAAATATGGTATCCAGCAGAGATAAGGGACACATTGAAGGATATGCAGTATGAACCTTTTCCTTATGTAGAATGGTCAGGAACGATGGAATTTATTTTTTCTGTTCCACGCTCTTTATTTGAGTATTTAAAGTATGGGCAAACTAATAGCATAAAGGATATAGCTGTCTCTAATCGAGAAGACAAATTTCCAGTTCTTTTATTTTCTCATGGATATGGTAGTACCAGAATGCAAAGCTTCTCCCAAATGGAGGAATTGGCAAGTCACGGATATATTGTTGTCAGCGTTGACCATACAAATGATGCAGCTTATACAAGGTTTCCGGATGGACGGGAAATCATGAATCAGACAGATGCCTATTCCTATTCTTTTAATATTGATGATGAGAAAGATGTTAAAAGGCGCTCAAAAGATATAAGCTATGTGTTAGATCAATTAACAATAATTAATCATAGGGATCCTCAAGGTTTATTTAATGGAAAGATGGATATGGGCAAAATCGGTATACTTGGTCATTCATATGGAGGTTCAACGGCTGCTCAAGCACTGTTAGACGATAGCAGAATTTCTGGAGGAATCAATATAGATGGCCCCTTACATGAACCGGTAGCCAGCTCAGGGTTTGAACAGCCTTTTATGTTTATTTTAGATGAAGATTATCTTTATATACCAGATGAAGAAATTCAGTATACAAATATTACTCCAGCGGAATTTCAAAGGTATCATAGTAAAATTACAGAGCTTGCTGACTTTCACTATAAAGAGGGGATAAAGGGAGATACCTTTATGCTTACTTTTATAGCAGGCGATCATTATACTTTTACAGATTTTCCCTTTCTCTCGCCTCTATTATCATGGAATATAGATGTAAATCAATTCCATGAAGTTATGAATAAGTATGCTTTGGCTTTCTTTGACCATTATGTGAAAGGTAAAGAAGCTGACTCATTACTTAGGGAGGAGAAAAGGGAAGATGAGTTCTACTATTTTAAAGCGAATATGAAAAAGGATTGATAATAGTCAGTGTAGAAAAATTTGTTGAATGCTAAATATGGAATCAAACAGCTTTAAATTTTTTTAGTCCCAACAATCTTATTTAATGTATCCAAAACATTTTTTAACTCTGTTAAGCTTGCCTTCGAGTAGTATTTTTCTACAAGAATAGCATCAATTTTTTTTAGAAGTTGATGGAACTCTTGGCCCCTTTCTCCAAGATAAATAAGGGCCTCTCTACGGTTTACTAAATTTTCCTGGCGATAGATCATGTTCATTTCTTCAAGTTTTGAAATGACTTGACTCACTGCACTTTTTGAAATATCAAAATGATTTACAATATCTTTTGCAATTACTGGTTCATGACGAATGATATAATACATTATCATTTCTTGTTGAGGAGTTAGATGAAAGCTTGCTAATTCCTCCGCCTCTTTTGTTTCTTGTAAAACTAACAATTTAAACTGCTCAAATTGTTGATTGATTTTGTCTATAAGTACTAAATAATCATGCACAGATTTATCATCCTTAATTTATTTAAAAGATTATAGTTAAGTTAATTCTCCTTAACTATTATAGAATTGTCAATGAATAAGGATAAGTGAGGAGGAATAATGTTGAAAGTATATGAGTTCAAAGCAATTAGTATTAATGACATACCCGCAATGGCTGATTTACTAATTCATCGGCAAAATGTTGAAGGTGAAGTATTTCCATTTTTAAAAAACAGTTGTCTCAATGTCAAATATACAATACACATACTTGAGGAATTATTTATAAATAACAAAATGATTGGGATGGGAGCATTTACGAATAATGAGCTAGTAGGCTATATCATTGGAGAGATAAAGATCGATACTCTTAGAGGCAGATATGCATGGGTGCCCTATGAGGGTGTAGCAATCCGAATGGATCAATCCTCTGAACTGATACGAAATCTATATGCAAGGGTTTCAGAGGCATGGCTTGAGCAGGGTTGTTTTATGCACTATACAATCATCCCTCTTGGCAATCAGACATACTATGATGCTTACCAACGATTAAGCTTTTTTATCCAGCAAGTCCATGCCGTAATGAACATAAAAGATTATAAATCCTTTGAAAATGTGTCGGATGTAGAGATTAGGGTTGCTAATAAAATGGATAGTGACATGATGGGGAAAATGTCTAGTATCATTCAATCGTATCATAAT
Organism: Lysinibacillus macroides; assembly: GCF_001281525.1. Lineage (GTDB taxonomy): Bacteria > Bacillota > Bacilli > Bacillales_A > Planococcaceae > Lysinibacillus > Lysinibacillus macroides. The sequence continues at coordinate 168,737 of NZ_LGCI01000014.1, forward strand.
GTGGCACCTACGTTTGAGCCTGCGTTACCTGAAGTAGTATCGAATATAAAAGCTGCCTATAAAAGTATAGTAGCGGAAAATGACGAAATATGTCTTATTGCGATAAAGGATACGGAAGAATTAGGCTTTCAATATTATTGTCCGATCACCTCTGATTTGATGACACCTGACAACGGAGTAGAGTTAAGCATTGCAGGCACGTACCATTCTCAAATGGGAAGAGGTGTAGGGAAAAAGCTAATGAATGAAGGCTATAGAATTATGAAAGAGAAAGGATACAATAGTATGATAACAGATTGGAGAATGACCAACCTTGCCTCTTCAACGTTTTGGCCTAAGTGTGGGTTTAAGCCAGTTGCTTATCGAATGGTTAGATATATTGATAGTAATATAGCATGGGCAAACTTTAACAATCCTAGTATAAAGCTGTTATAGCAAATTCAATTAGGTATTTTGAGCCTTTATGGGTATTATGTAGAAATTTATTATAAGTATGTCTTTTGATAGATATGATGAATGGTCATCTACTCGAAAATTTTTTGAGTAGATGGCTTTTTCATATTTATTAGATGAAGCTTAACCTTGTAGGACATGTTCCTATCCTTCATTCCTCCCTTCTAATTGTAAAATCCTCCGTATAAGTAGTTTAAAAAGTTATATTTTTGCTAAAAAAACCGTTGTTAAATAGTAATGATTACGATATAAATCAAAACGTAATGATTACTATTTTAAATGCGGATTAGAAAAGAGGTAGTTAACTATGAAATTTGTTAATGGAAATAAGAGGTACAGCCTGGCAAATATAAAAGATACCCCAACGTTTATAGGCAATTCAATATTAAAAGTAGGTATCTTACTAGTATGCCTTTGCTTATTGAGTGCTTGTACAACACCCTCTAAGGAAACAGCTAAAGAGAATACCACGGACAAGCATCTTAACTTTCTCTATAATTTTTCCACGAATTCTTTAGATCCTCATGTTGATTCAAGTTATGTTCCATTAAGAGCTGGAATAACAGAAACACTTGTGCGTTTAGATGAGGAAAATTTAACTGTCGCTCCATGGCTTGCTGAAAGCTGGGAGGGGAGGATGGTCGACATTGGACGATTCATCTTCGTGAGGATATTACATTTCAGAATGGTAAAGCAATGGATGCAGAGGCAGTGAAGGCTTCTCTTGAACGGGCATTGCAGGAGAGCGTGGCAATTCAGAACGCTCTTAAAATAGACAAAATTGATGCAGATGGATATACCTTAAATATTACTACAAAGGTTCCTTTTCCAGAGTTTATTTCTGAGCTAGTGAATCCGAATGTTTCAATTATCGATGTAACAGAAGAGGATATTGTCAATAAACCAGTCGGTACAGGTCCCTTTGTACTAGAGTCATTTTCACCGGGCAGTAAATTGGAGCTTAAGCGTTACGATAATTATTGGGATGGTGCTTCCAATCTCGATTCAGTAACATTCTCCTTTAATGAGGATGCAAATGCTCGCTCCCTTGCGTTGAAGTCTGGACAAGTGGATATTGTGTATCGCCCAGAAGTAGAGAGTCTGGAATCGTTAGAAGCGTTAGAGGGGATAAAAGTAGAATCTACTGCGACCTTCCGTGTTCATCAAATGACGATGAATATGCAACAAAAAAGTTTACAGGATATAAATGTCCGTCGTGCGGTGGATGCCTTAATTAACCGTCAGAAAATTGTAGATAATATTCTTTTAGGGTATGGTGAACCTGCTGTTAGCCCCTTTTTACCAACATTGCCGTTTGCGCCATCCTATGAGAAAAGTGAAACTGGGTCAGATATAGCAATTAAGTACTTAGAAGAAGCGGGTTATTCCCTTAAAGATGGGAAGATGCAAAAAGACGGAGAGCCGCTTAAATTTACACTTTTAACGTATAGTGCGAGAGCAGATTTGCCATTAATCGCTCAAGTATTTCAATCGGATGCTAAACAAATAGGCGTTGATGTAGAAATTCGTCAAATTGATATACCCGAGGAATATATGGCATCAAATCGGGATTGGGATTTGGCGACCTATAGCAACCTAACGGCTCCAAGAGGGGATGCAGGCTATTATTTAAATGCAACCTATCATCCAACTGGTGCGCTTAACTTTAGTGGAGCTCATGAGTCAGAGTTGACTGCCATTATCGATAAGCTCAATCAAACTGTTGGTCAGGAGGAGCGAGCTGTACTAGCAGAGCAGGCAGCTAATTATGTTCATGATCATGTAATTAATTCATTTGTTCTGCATCCTTCTACAATTGTTGCTTATAAAGAAAATAAAGTGAAAAATTGGGTAACAACGAGAAGTGAATATTATATGATTACCAATCTGTTGGATGTGAAATAGATGCTAAGAATTCTTGCTCGAAAAATCTTTGAGGTTCTAATTTTTCTATTATTTATTACATTTATTAGTTTTTTAGTTGTTAGACTTGCGCCTGGTGACCCTGTTTTAACGATTTTAAATGTTGATGAACTATCTGTTAATCAGGAGCAGCTGGAGGCATTAAGAGAGGATATGGGATTCAACAAGCCATTGCTTGTACAGTATGGACTATGGCTACTAAAATTCTTTACGCTTGATTTCGGAGTATCCTATGTTACAGGTCAACCCGTAATGGATATGATTTTAATGGGCTTGCCTGCCACTATGGAATTAGCGGCTGGTGCATTAATTGTTATGGTGGTTATATCGGCTCCATTAGGATCGCTATCTGCACTTTACCGCAATAGCTGGATCGACCAATTAGGGAGAACCTTATCTGTTCTTGGTGCAGCCATCCCTAGTTTTTGGCTAGGTCTTATTCTTATTGAGCTATTTGGTGTTCGTATGCATTAGCTTCCAACTATGGGAAGAGATGGGTTCATATCTTTAATTTTACCATCATTGACACTGGGTCTAGCTATTTCGAGCGTATATGTTCGTTTGCTTCGTTCTAGCCTTCTCGATTCATTCAGTCAGGAATTTATCCGTGCTGCACGAGCGCGTGGTTTATCAGAAAAACGTATTTTTCTCATGCATGCATTTCGACACAGCCTTCCTCCTGTTATTACTGTTTTTGGCGTTAGCTTAGGAAGCCTGATTGGCGGTGTAGTAGTAATTGAAGTGTTGTTTGCGTATCCAGGGATAGGAAAGCTTGTGGTCGATGCTATACGTCAACGTGATTATCCCCTTATCCAAGGATATATTTTAATTATGGCGATTATTATTTTTATTGTAAATGCATGTGTCGACCTATCTTATAGATACTTAAATCCTGAAATGAAGCTAAAAGAAAGGGAGGCGAATCGATGAGTGGTTTATCTTTACATTTGCAAAAATTAAAAAAGTTCAGTTGGTCAGGTATAGCAGCTTTAATATGTCTAATCTTTATTTTATTTGTAGTTTTATATACTTTTTTCCATTTGCAACATGATCCAAATTTAACAAACCTTGATGAACGACTTCAGGGGATGAGCCTCCAGCATCCATTAGGAACAGACCAACTTGGTAGGGACGTTTTGACAAGGTTACTACTAGGGGCTCAGCAGACAATTGGTTATAGCTTATTAGCCCTTCTTGCTGCGCTTATAATTGGTGTGCCTTTTGGACTTATTTCTGGCTATAAACGTGGGCTAGTGGATCGTGTATTTATGCGTATTGCAGATGGTTTTTTAGCTTTTCCAGATACGATTATAGCAATTGTGTTGAGTGGTTTACTTGGACCAGGAATAGGTAATTTAGTGCTTGCTATTATTATGGTTAAGTGGGTAAGTTATGCACGTCTAGTACGTAGCACGGTTTTAGCTGAGTCTCAAAAGGAATATGTACTGGTCGCACGTACGAATGGCCTTTCTCCAATAAAAATCATAAGAAAGCATTTATTTCCCCATATCATAGGGCATGTTTTAGTGCTCGCAAGTCTTGATTTTGGCAAAATTATTTTGCTTATTTCAGCTTTTTCCTACATTGGTTTAGGAGTACAGCCTCCAACACCTGAATGGGGAGCAATGTTAAATGAATCACGCCCGTACTTTCAAACGAGACCTGAATTAATGATTTATTCAGGATTGGCAATCGTAGTAGTGGTGTTACTAACGAATATGCTGGGCGATTATTTACGTGATCATTTTGATGTGAAGAAGGAGGTGGAGCAATGATTTTATCAATGGAGCAAGTTTCCATTCGTAGTGGGGAGAAGAAAATTATTGATAATGTGCCATTCTCCATTGATAAAGGCGAATGGTTTGCATTAGTGGGGCAAAGTGGAAGTGGGAAAAGCATTCTTTCCCGGGCAATAGGACAATTGCTTCCTAAAAATTTTCAAGTAGAAGGTAAGATCCTTTTAAACGAGGAGGATTTGTGTTCACTGTCGCCAAAGCAAATGCGTACAATTCGTGGTCAAACTCTTTCCTATATTTTTCAGGACTATCAAGGTACCTTTACACCATTTAGAACGATTGGACAACACTTAGAGGAATATCAAAAGGTACATGGCAATCTGGATACGAGACAGAGAAAAATAAAGTCAATTGAGGCACTTCATTCAGTTGGATTAGATGAAGCCTTTTATAGTAGCTATCCCTTTCAATTAAGCGGAGGGCAACTTCAACGTGCTTCAATTGCAATTGCACTTTTACTATCTCCTGATTTATTGATAGCAGATGAAATAACAACTGCATTGGATAGTGTATCAGGACATCGCATTTTAGAGCTGCTTGCAAAAAAGCAAAAGGAAATAGGTTGTACCATTCTATTTATCACGCATGATTGGCGGCATGTAAGACGGTATGCTGACCGTATAGCAATCATGAAGGATGGGGTAATTGTCGAGTCTGGTGGGAAGCATCGTATACTTGACCATCCAAAGCATGCGTATACAAAGCAGCTAATTCATGCTACACCAATTTTAGGTAAGGGTCTGCTATCAGGTTTGCAGGAGGTAGGAAAAGAATGAGTTTGCTTACAGTAAAAGAACTGACCAAATCCTATCAATCAGGAAAAGTGGCGGTAGATTATCTTTCATTTACATTAAATAAAGGTGAGTGTTTAGGTCTTGTTGGGGAAAGTGGCTGTGGTAAAAGTACACTAGCTCGATGTTTATTGCGCATTGAACCAATTAACAGTGGTTCCATCTATTTTAACAATGAGCCAATCGAAAGTCTCAATGGACGACAGTTATATTCTTATCGAAAAAAGCTGCAAATCGTGTTTCAAAATCCCTTAGCTGCCCTAAACCCAAAGCTAAAAATAAAGGATTCACTGGTTGACCCCTATTTGGAGTATGCCAAGGAACTAAACCTTAGCTATTTTTCTTTTACCTCTAAGGCTGCTTTCGTCAAACAACTATTAGAAGCGGTTGAATTGCCATCTAGTCTAGCTGACCGATATCCCCATGAAATAAGCGGTGGACAACAGCAAAGGGTAACAATTGCTCGTGCTATAAGTATTGAACCAGAGCTAATTGTTTTGGATGAGCCAACTGCTAGCCTGGATGTTATTTCGCAAAGGGCAGTGCTCACTTTATTAACGGAGCTTCGTGAAACATTAAATCTTTCTTATCTCTTTATATCTCATGACCTTGCTGCTGTTAACCAAATGTGTCAGCGCATACTAGTAATGAAGGAAGGTCATCTGATTGATGAATTTAATCGTCGTGATTTATTTGATAATGAACGTCATGCTTATACAAAAGAGCTTATTTCAATTTATTAGCTTTATAGAGAACTAACTCCTAAGCAGATGTTAAATAAATTGTATTAAAAATAAGAAAAATCGTCTTTCTAAGTTAGATAGGAGCAATTTCTTTATCTAAGAAATTATATATTTAGTCTTATAGCTTATGAAGGAATATAAAGTAAGCTTAAACTATCACAAATACGCGTTATACATAAAGAGCAGTCATCTATCTCAAATTTAGATAGGTGGCTGCTCTTGATATTTAAAATCTTTGTTTACTGTAATTTTAGGGTCTTTCAAAATTTATATCAATTGAACTTTTTTTAGAATCAAATGTTATAATTTTCTTAAATATCAGCATAATTCATCAGTCTTAAAGGGATAAGGTATTAGATGTTTATAGCAATTATAGCGAGAAAAATAGCAATATTTATTAACTATATAAAGGAGTTTTGAGATGACTAATATTGTTTCTTTACAAAAGGGTGGAAATACCATTCTTGCAGAGAGTGGCACGATTACAGTGGAGTTACGATGGAGTTCTACGTCGATATTAGATGTTAGTTCTTTTTTAGTAGGCGCTAATGGCAAGGTGCCATCAGATGCTTATATGGTATTTTACAATCAAGAAACAGAGCCAGAGCGAAGTGTTTGGTTAACAACGAATGAAACGAATAAAGTAGTTTTTACGATACAGTTAGAGAAGCTTTCACCAACTATTCAGCATTGCTTTTTTACAGCAACATTAGAGGGAAACGCAACATTTGCTACAGTTCAAGGGCTGAGTATTACAGTAAAAAGTAGTCAAGGAGAGGTTTGCTATCAAATAGATGATGCTACTGAAGAAAGGGCATTGGTTCTTGCTGAAGTATATCGACATCAAGCAACATTTAAATTTCGAGCGATTGGTAGGGGATTTAATGGTGGGCTAAAGCCACTAGCTGAATCGTATGGAGTGGAGGTTGAAGAGCCTGAAGTTCCATCTATTTCTTCTAGCGAGCCTGTTCAAGAAGTTCATTTAACAAAAATTGATTTATTGAAAAAGAAAGTTTCAATCTCCTTGGAAAAGAAAAAAATTGCCTTTGAGAAATCACGGATAGCTGTTGTTTTTGATGCATCGGGCTCAATGACAAGGTTGTATCAAAATGGTACAGTTCAACGTGCTTTTGAACGAGTGTTAGCTGTTGCTGCCTGTATGGATGATAATGGTGAATTAGATGTTTGGTTCTTTGGCTCTAAATTTATGAAGACTAGAAGCGTGACGGAGAGAGATTTTGAGGATTATATTCAACAAACCTATCCTGTGCCCAAAATGTTTGGTGGTTTAGGCTCAGGGAATAATGAGCCACCTGTTATGAAGGATATTATCCGTCACTATGTAAAAAAAGAGCCTCGCAAGGACATACCTGCATATATTATATTTTTCAGTGATGGTGGGATTTATAAAGATAAAGAGATTGCTAAAATTTTGATTGATGCTTCACAACATAATATTTTCTGGCAATTTGTTGGTCTAGGGAATGCGAATTACGGTGTTCTACAAAAATTAGATGATTTACCAGGGCGATTTATTGATAATGCTGATTTTTTTGCTTTGGATGATTTAGATAAAATAACAGATGAAGAATTATATGATCGACTTCTTAATGAATTCCCACAATGGCTGAGGAAGGCAAGAGCAAAGGGGATTTTGCATTAAGATCAAATGGATTGTAATTGCAGTGGATATTTTCTCTGAAGCACAGGGATGCTCAAACTTTCGTAACTGTTATACAGCCTGCATTAGGGCCTTATTTAGTAATTGTAGTTACCTTTTTAACATTCTTTATGTCCAATAATGCCTTTGATTTTGGCACAGTAATTGGTAGCTTTGATTGTAGGTGTTATTTCGATTGAAGCTTAAGTCTGTTAAATTTGACTATCACAAAAGCACCGAACAAGTTTTGATGCCATATTAAAAGATATTTTTTGAGCAGAGGCTATAGGATGTAAGCCCCTACTGATTGAAGGTTCATTTTATTTCTTTTATAGCTAAAGCTAGGAGATGTTTTTATAACATCTCCTAGCTTTTTCATTAACAAAATTATTCATTGTTAAGCCTTTTAGAAGCAGAATTCTTTTCGGCAGTCACCGCAATATGTGGCAAAGCCTTTCCTAAGCCATAATGTGGCATATTGACATAAATGGCCTCATAAGCACCTTTACGAATTTGGTAGGTTTCATGATAAATACCAACTGCCTCATTATTATTTACTTTTTGATTAAATTGCTTCCAAGCAGCTAAATGCTTTTCGTTTTTAGCATAGGCGAGCAAGTCTTCAAGCGAACGCCAATATTGAATCATCGTCGTTGTTTTTAGTCCAAAATAGCTTTCCATTGATAAAAAGCCCAGCTTTTCCTTGTTTGTATAAAGCTCTTTAACCATGCCAGGCATGGCTGTAAATACAGGAAACCATTTGTGAACAGCGAGGCGTTTATTTACTCTCATGCCAATAATAAAAACGACCATATCCTTTGCGTTATCAACTGTATAGCGCCCAGTATAAACTTTGTTAGCCATGTTCTATTCCTCCTTTTGAAGTTGCTCAAGCGTAAAATCACACCATTCAATTGTGGCCTGAGTTGTCCTTTTTCCATAATCCAATGTAAATAGCCAATACTTTAAATTTTCACTTGTCTCCTGATGGATTGCGTGTTCAATCGCTACATAAGTTTGATAGCGTCCCTCAAGTGTTTCCTTATAATTTTGTAGCAGCAATAGTTGGCTTTCCTCAGATTGATAGTGTCCAAAAAATAATTTAAGTAAAACCTCATTGCGTTCTTTTGGAAATTGTTCAATGGGCTGCTCTAACCAATTTTTTAATACCTCTAGCCCTTTGGCAGTTAGATAATATTCATTTTTATCAGGTTTTCCAGTACTCGTGGAAGTGCGTACCTCTGCTAATCCTTCCTGGGAAATTAATTTAAGCGTTGGATAGATTTGTCCATAACTAATTTTCCAAAAATGTTGAAGGCTTCTATCAATCAACTGTTTAATGGCATAGCCTGATTTACATTCCGTCGTTAATATCCCTAATATTGCATATGTTGTGTCGTTATAACTTTTCATATTTTCACACCTATCTAAAAGATATATATCATTTAGATATATAATAACGAGTGGTATTAAAAAATGCAAGACCAAGTAAAGGGGGTATCTTCTCCTATTTTTATCTATATAAAAATTTGCTTTAATAAATGAAAAGGAGGGTGGCTAATGGGGTTGATTAAATTAAATTGTCCAAATTGTAATGGAAAGCTTGAATACAAGGAAGGGCAAGCAATTACATGCCCTTATTGTGATACAGAGTTATTATTGAAGGAAAATAAAGTTTATTATATTAACCAAACGATTAACAATTATTATGGAGTATCTCCTACTCAACAGACAGCACATACGCCTCCAAAATGGAAAGCTTTACTGTTGTTGATACCAGTGATTATTATCCTGATGTTTTTAGGATATTTTACGTTGGGGGATACAAAAACAGATAGTGAGCATAAAGTAGAGGTTCGTACAATGCCTGAAAGTGAAGCGCTCCTATTTTTCCTACAGGATATTTTCAATAAAGGGGATGCGCTACCTACTAAAGAAGAAATTGCGACAATCCGCTATTTCTCTGCTCGTAATTTCGATGAGCAGTGGCATTTTGAATATAGTTTTGATGATCCATTTTCAAACGAACAGGCTGAAATTTTTAACTATACAATGATGGATAAGCTGTTAAATAAACAAAGAATCGAGCAAAAGGATTTTGAAGCTTTTACAGGTTTAACGAAGCTAAAGCTAGATAATGAATATGAAATCGAACAAAGCGAACAAATAAGCTTTGAGCATTTAAAAGGTTTAAAAAGCTATTCAACAGCATTCAACGAATCATTTACTAAAGTAGCAGAGTTTATAGGGGATAAATCGAAAATTATAGAGCTAACGACACAGATTCGCAATAATCAAGAGCTTGCTTTATTGCTAGACTTTCCGAATTTACAGTCACTAGAAATTACGTATGTCGATGAGTCGGTGACAGATTTTCATTTATTACACCAGCTAAAGCTAAAATCATTTGCCATATACGGTGTCGATGATTTTCACTGGTTATCCTCGTTAACAGATTTACAAGCTTTAAACATTATGTATACGGATGCAGCAGATTTTAGTGTACTATATTCGTTAAGTCAATTGCGTGAATTACGTATAGAGCATGCTAAAAACTTAAAAACAGTGGATTTTCTGCAAAGCATGCCAAATTTACAGTCGCTCTGCTTAAATTACACATTTATTACAAACATAGAGCCTATTAGAAATAAGCAGTCGTTGACGAGGCTAAGCTTAGAAAGCCTTCTCGAGTTAGATTCACTTGAAGCTATAGGTAGCTTATCGTCTTTAACAGAGCTGAAAATAACAGGTTATTATAAAGGGATTGTGCCAGCAATTATTGCAGAAAATTTAAAGATGACAGAATTGGATGAAGCCTTTATTCCTAAATTAAATGCACCAGCATTAAAAGATTTGACTGTTCATCTTTCCTCGAATTTTGATGTAACGCAACTATTGAAATTTCCACAGTTGGAGCAGCTTTCCACAGTGGAGGGCGAGGAATTTATTAATATTCGCTCGTTAAATCAATTACCTAACTTACAAAAATTACATGTAGGTGAGGCATATTTTTTCAATGAAACACATGAATTATTTAATTTGCAGCACATAAAAACATTGGATTGCCGAAGTTGCTCTTTTAGCATCAACAGTGAAAAGCCATTTGTAAATAATACATTAGAGCAATTAGCCCTCTACAAGCCATCTTTTAAAATTGATGGAGGGGATTGGTTGAATGATGTGAACAAAATGATGCCTTACTTTAAGAATATGACTGCCTTACATTCATTTACAATGCAGGATAGCACATTGCAATCACTAAGCTTTATGGAGAATTGGCAACAAATTGAGGTACTTCATTTAGAAAATAACGCCATTTCAAATATTGAGCCTTTAGTAAGTTTACCTAATTTAAAAAAGCTATATATTTTAGGGAATCCAGTACAAAATAAATCAATGCTCGATAAAGGAGTTGTGTACGAATAACAAGGTTGTTTAAAAGTATGGAAAATTAAGATATAAACTAAGACGAATACAAAAAGGAGGAGGGTCACTGAATAACCCAATAATTAATCTATTTTCATTGATGGAAAGAGCATATTTATTTAGTGAAAATCTACTTTTCTAGTAGTCTTAAAGGCTATTCATATAATTCTAAAATATCTACTAACCTTGTTAACTAAAGAATAGGAAGTAAGGATAAATCAAGATTTACATGATAGTCAGGAAGTATACCATTATGAAAATGACTAATACACTTTTATTAAGAGAGAAGGGTTATTCAAAAGAGGTTGACTTAGGTAGCTTATCTAAGAGTTTTGTTCACAATAGAATGATAATGCGATAAAGTTAATAATGTGAAATATTGATCAATAGGAGTTGAAAAAATGGTTGTACGCTCTAAAGGGTTACTGGTATTACTAACACTTGTCCTCCTTTTGGTAGGCTGTGGCACAACAGAAGATGTGAACAATGGAGATTATACGGTGGATTATGCATCAGAGGTAAAGGAAAATCCAATTGTAACCATTACTATGAACAGTGATGAAAAAATCGTGATTGAACTAGAGCCTGCTGTAGCGCCAAATACAGTAGCAAATTTTATCTCTTTAGTCGAAAAAGGATTCTATGATGGACTTATTTTCCATAGAGTCATTCCGGGCTTTATGATTCAAGGTGGTGATCCATTAGGGAATGGTACAGGTGGTCCAGACTATTCGATTGATGGTGAGTTTTCATTGAATGGCTTTGAGAATAAACTACAGCATGAGCGTGGTGTGATTTCAATGGCTCGTTCACAGGATCTAAATTCGGCAGGCTCACAATTTTTCATTATGGTGGAGCAAGAAAAACGTCTCGATGGTGAGTATGCGGCTTTTGGGAAAGTGATTGAGGGAATGGAAACAGTTGATGCCATTGTTGCGGTTGAGCGAGATGGTGCTGATAAACCATTAGAAGATCAGCAAATTAAAAAGGTAGAGGTTGATACGAAGGGCTTTGATTATCCAGCGCCAAAGGTTCATAAATAGTTACTAGAATAGTAAGCCGATTTTTGAATGCTCAAAAATCGACTTACTTTTTAAATTTGAGGCTTTGTCGGTATGGAAATTAGCCATAAGAAATCATCCTCTACAATTATTTGAATATCTACCCCAAGATCGATCAACTGCTCTGCTTTGAGTTGCTTTGTGCTAGTGCCTCGATGTTTATTACCAAGAATAACGAAATCCGTTTTTGATGTAACGGCTCCTTGCACTATCCCGCCACAAGCATTTATATGTTTAGTAGCCTTTGAGCGTGTCATTGTGGAAAGCGCACCTGTAAAGACGATATATTTATGATAAAAAGGATGTACGAGGCTTTCGGATAAATCAGAAAGGAAGTTAATATCTGAATTAGTCATATGAAATACTCCTTGCTATAAGAAATATGAAAGTGATTAAATTGTAATAATTTGTAATAAAAACCTTTATAAACTAATCTACAAAACTTTGCATTTATGTTACATTAAAATTAAAAATTAATGAGGTACATAAATATGAATTCGCAATTGACTGCTTTTATTACTCTTAGTTGCATATCGGGCGTATTAAATTTGTATTTATGTTTATATGTATTTCTAAAGCGCTATCACTATACAAAAATTGCTCAATTATTTGTTGGCTACACAGCCTTCGTAGCTTTGTACTGCTTTGCTTGTGCTTTTGGTATGATTGCGACAACACTAGGAGCTATAAAGTTTTGGACAACTATTTCATATGCTGGTATGGCTATTTCGGCTCCTCTAGGATTATTGTTTATTATGCAATATATAGGCTTTAATATTACGAAAAATAAGATAGTAATACTTCTTGTAATTCCCTTTATTAGTTTAATCATGGTTGCTACAAATGATATACACCATTTTCATTATAGAGTATTTGAGATTGATCCTGTGCGTGGGGTTCCTTATATTCATCAGGAAATCGGTGTATGGTATATCATTCATGGTGTATTTACATTTGCCAGTATGTTTGTAGCATTTTTATTAGTATTAGCCCATTGGAAAGAAACTGTTAAGACATATCGATGGCAATTAATTGCGCTAATGTGTGGTCAATTTATCCCAATGATCATGGGCTTTGTATATTTAATGGGTTTTACACCTCAAGGAATTGATCCTGTTCCAATGACTTTATGGGTTTCTTCGCTATTGTACTTATGGTCCATTCATTCTTCTCATTTGTTTAGGGTAATGCCAGTTGCCAAAGATGCAATATTTCATAGTATTAATGATGGTGTGATTGTGTTAGATCAATTCTATCGATTAATTGAGTTTAACCAAGCATGTCGAAAAATGTTTCCGCAGTTATCAAAATCTATGTTTGGTATGGATTTTGCTCAAGTATGGTTTATTGTAGCTGGACAATCCATGCCATTTACATTAGAGACGCGCGAGTTTGAGATAACTCTGACAACAGCTGAGCAAACTATCCGTACTTATCAGGTTCGTATTACAGCACTACAGCATGACAAAGGAATATTACTTATTTTTACAGATATTACAGCGCTGAAAAATTTACAAACAATGCTAGAACAACAAGCTTATTATGATGAATTAACCCAGATTTATAACCGTCGTGCATTTTTCAAGCAATGTAATCAAGCTTATCGCGAGGCCATAGAAGCATCAACCGCCTTTACAGTGATTTTAATGGATATTGATTATTTTAAAAAAGTAAATGATACGTATGGTCATGCGATTGGCGATCAAGTCCTTGTCCATGTTGCAAAGGTTTGCCAAAGTCAATTAACAAAGGGAGAGCTTTTTGCGAGGTATGGGGGTGAGGAATTTGTACTTGCGCTTAAAGGTAGTACATTGGCAGAGGGTGAGGCCTTAGCAGAGCAGCTTTGTCACAGTGTAGCCTCACAGCCCCTGCACACTACTGAGGGAATGATTACAACTACCATTAGCTGTGGTGTAGCAGAAGTCATACATCACGAGGAAACATTGTATCAACTTTTAAATAAAGCAGATCAAGCACTTTATTTAGCAAAACGGGCAGGACGGAATCGAGTATATATTTATAAAGGGTAAAAAAAGCTCAACTATACAATCATAACAGGATGATGTATGGTTGAGCTTTCTCTTGATTCAATAAAAGGCTTCAATTGTCACGCAAGCCCCCAAAAATCTAGACATAGACTGTGTACAAAGTAAACATCATTTTGCACAGCTTTTTTCTGCTAAACAAGCGGTGGTCACAATAAATTGTCACCCTTCAGCGCAAAGATTTGCCCTTAAACAAACTTCTCACTACCAATTGGTGTGGAAAATGCCTTCTTGGTCACGTCGTTCATATGTGTGAGCACCAAAATAATCGCGCTGTGCCTGAAGCAGATTAGCATTAGAGGATCCAGTTCGATAGCTATCATAATAGGAAAGAGAAGCACTTAAGCAAGGTAAGGCAGTGCCTGATAGAATACCTTCACAAACCATTTTTCTTAATCCACTTTGATAGTCCTTTGTTTTTTCGGCAAAATATGGCGCAATTAATAAATTAGCAAGCGCAGGTTGATTTTGATAAGCTTCGCTAATTACATTTAAAAATTCTGCTCGGATAATACAGCCACTACGGAAAATAAGCGCAATATCCTTTAATGGCAAGTTCCAGTTATAAAGCTCAGATGTCATTTTATATTGTGTAAACCCTTGTGCATAGGCACAAATTTTCCCCATATATAATGCTTGTCTTACAGATTCAATCCACCTATTTTTATCTAGGTCTTGAAGATGTTTTTTGTTAGGCCCTGCTAAAACCTTTTCCGCATGGACACGTTCCTCTTTTAACGCAGATATATAGCGAGCGAAGAGTGCCTCTGTAATAATGGATGTAGGAATGCCGTTATCAATGGATTGCATACTTGTCCATTTTCCTGTCCCTTTTTGACCAGCTTTATCGAGAATCACATCAATTAATGGTAAGCCTGTTAGATCATCCTTTTTCCTTAAAATTTCCGCAGTAATTTCGATTAAATAACTTTTTAACTCACCTTGATTCCATGTTTCAAAAGTATCAGCAATTTCCTCAACCGATAGGCCTACATTTTCCCGTAAAAATGTATAGGCTTCTGCAATAAGCTGCATATCTGCATATTCAATACCATTATGCACCATTTTCACAAAATGCCCTGCACCCTCAGGACCAATATATGTGCAACATGGTGTGCCATCAGCTTGTGCCGCTATCTTTGTTAAAATAGGAGCAGCTTTTTCATAAATATCTTGATCGCCACCAGGCATAATCGAAGGGCCTGTTAACGCACCAATCTCTCCGCCTGAAATACCAATTCCTAAATATCCGATACCTTGTGCTTTTAGCTCATTGTATCTACGTTCAGTATCTTTATAGTGAGAGTTCCCACCATCCATAATAATATCGCCTTTTTCAAGGAGAGGCACTAAGGATTGAATCACCGAATCAATCGCCTTGCCTGCTGTCACCATTAGAAATACTTTACGAGGTTTTTCTAATGATTGTACAAAGTCTTCTAGGACATAGTAGGGCGTAAGCATTTGTCCTTCGACTTTTTCCAAAAGTTTATCCGTTAAATCCCTTGTATAATTATAGATCGATACATGTTCACCTTTATTGGCCATATTCAGAGCAAGATTACTACCCATAACGCCTAAACCAATAACACCTATTGTATTTAACATTTTTTTCGCTCCTTTAGTAGATGTTGATGATTGTTATACAAATAAACTAAGTAATAAAATAAAACCTAGTCCAGCTACGGATACAATTGTTTCTAGTAATGTCCATGTTGCAAATGTTTCCTTCATGCTTAAGCCAAAATATTCTTTAAACATCCAAAAGCCTGCATCATTTACATGGGAAGCAATTAAGCTTCCTGCTCCTGTAGCAAGAACGACCAATGCAAGATTAACATCACTTTGACCTAGCATTGGGATAACAAGTCCTGCTGTTGTTAACGCAGCAACTGTAGCAGACCCTAATGAAATACGTAAAATTGCAGCGATCATCCACGCAAGTAAAATAGGTGATAACGTAGTGCCATTAAATAGTTCGGCTACATAGTCACCAACGCCGCCATTAATCAGCACTTGTTTGAAGGCGCCACCACCACCAATAATTAAAAGCATCATCCCGATATGCAGGATAGCTGTTGTACAGGATTCCATTACTTGTTTAATTGGAATATTTCTTGCTACCCCCATCGTATAAACTGCAACTAATAAGGAGATTAACATGGCAGTACCAGCCTCTCCAATAAAACGGATAGCTGCTAATAGCGTGTTATCCTCAAAGCCTATTGTTTTTTGTAACAACGTAATAACTGTGGCAATCGACATTAAAATAACAGGTAATAATGCAGTGAAAACACTGATACCAAAGCTGGGTGTTTCTTCTATTTTAAATGTTTTTTGCTCACCTAAAGATTCAATATTTCCCTCCTTGTTGAAGGATTCAGGTACTAGCTTTTTTGCCACCTTTGTAAAGAGCGGTCCGGCTAAAATAACAGTTGGAATGGCAATAATAAATCCGTAAAGTAATACTTCGCCAATATTCGCTCCAAATTCTCCAGCAATTACGGTAGGGCCTGGATGTGGTGGTAAAAATCCATGTGTAACAGATAAGGCTGCTGTCATGGGAATACCGAGATATAGAATGGAAACCTTTAATTCTCTTGAAATGGCAAAGACAATGGGAATTAATAACACTAGCCCTACTTCAAAGAACAAAGCGATACCAATAATAAATGATGCTGCTACAACAGCCCATTGAATATTCTTTTCCCCAAATTTATTAACAAGTGTCATGGCGATACGCTGTGCACCACCTGCATCAGCAATTAATCGACCTAGCATAGCACCTAAACCAAATATTAATGCTAGGTGACCAAGTGTTCCGCCCAAGCCAGCTTCAATTGTTGGCACAATTTCTGTTAAAGGCATGCCAAGAGCTAAAGCCACGCCAAACGATACGATGATTAATGAAATAAAAGTATTTAGTTTAAAGCCCATGATTAAAATTAATAGTGCAATAATTCCAATACCGACAATAACTAATGGCATATATGTTCCTCCTCTGAAGCTTATTTATTTAAGTTTCTTTGATAATCGGCAATAGCTGTATAGTCATCTGTTAATAGTCGTGAAAGACGTATAAAAATAGGCAGTAGCTGTCTATATTCCTTTACAGCTTCTTCTTTTGGTGTATGTTTATACGTATCACCGATCATCTCAGCAACAATTTCAAAGGAATCAATTTTTCCAGTAGCATATAAGCCTAAAATGCAAGCACCTAAACAGGAGCTTTCATAGCTTTCAGGCACGACTACATCTGATTCAAAAATATCTGCCATCATTTGTCGCCAAATTTCAGAGCGTGAGAAGCCTCCTGTTGCTTGAATACGAGTGACAGGGCCTTCCATACATTCAAGTAAAGCTAAATAAACCGTATAGAGATTATAAATAACCCCTTCTAGGGCAGCTCGAATCATATGCTCTTTTTTATGGGACATGGTTAAGCCGAAAAATGAACCGCGTACATCTGGATTCCATAAAGGTGCCCGTTCGCCTGATAAATATGGATGGAATAGTAATCCATCAGCACCAGGTCTAACACGTTCGGCAATTTTCGTTAATACTTCGTATGGATCAATGCCCAATCTTTTAGCTGTTTCAATTTCAGAAGAAGCAAATTCATCTCGAATCCAGCGGAAAATCATACCGCCATTGTTGACAGGTCCGCCAATAACCCAATGATTCTCTGTTAAGGCATAGCAGAAAATTCTACCTTTCACATCTGTCTTTGGTTTATCAATAATTGTACGAATCGCACCACTTGTGCCAATTGTGACAGCGATCTCTCCTTCTTTGATGGCATTGACTCCTAAATTGGATAGGACACCATCACTTGCACCAATGATAAAAGGTGTTTGTGGGTTAATGCCAATTTGTTTTGCTAACTTAGCATTGCAGTTAGTAAATTGCTTAGTTGTTGGCACAAGCGTAGATAATTGCGCTTTTGTAATACCTGCAACTGTTAATGCGGCTTCATCCCAATCTAATGTATGAAGATTCATCATACCCATAGCTGAAGCTAATGAATAATCGACCACATATTGATCGAAAAACTTTTTAAAAATGTATTCTTTAATGCCAATATATTTTTTTGTTTTACTTGCTATTTCAGGGTATTCATTGACAAGCCATGTAATTTTACTTAACGGTGACATTGGATGAATAGGTGTACCTGTTCTTTTATAAATTTCATGTCCATTCCATTCATCTTTAATTTTATGTGCCCATGCTTCGCTACGATTATCTGCCCATGTAATAACAGGCGTTAATGGCTGATCGTCTTCATCTATGGCAATAACACTATGCATAGCACTACTAAAGGAAATAAATAAAAGCGGCTTGTCCGAATGATCTTTTATAATATTTTTAATAGCTTGAAGGACAGCATGAAAAATTTCATCTGGATTTTGCTCAGCTGTTGAAATATCAGGTGTATGAAGCGGATATCCAATATTCTCATGTTGAATTACTTTGCCTTGCTCACTGAATAGAACAGCTTTTGTGCTTGTAGTCCCGATATCGACCCCTAACATATAGCTAGTCATCTTGTGCTTCAACTCCTTTAGATAGCATTTGAGATCTCCATAAATCTTCTACCTTACCTTGGACATCATCGAAGTTTTCATGCAAGGATTTAATCATAAGCTTTCTATCCTTTGTTTTAATAGCATCAATGTACAATTCATGGTTTTTAATAATCCGATCAAAATCTTCATATTTTTCTTTAAAGCGCATCCGCATTGATAGCAGAATAAAACCTTCCATTACTGGCTTTAGGTTATTCCAAATCATGGTGATATAAGAGTGTCCAATGGAGCGAATAATGGCTTCATGGAACAGTATATCCTGATAAGAAAATTCATCAGCGTCATTATATTTTATGGCAACCTTCATCATTTCTAAGGTTTTACTAAGCTCCATGGCTAGGTTAGTTGTATCTATTTTGATAAGGCGTTCAAACACAAATGTTTCAATCAATAAACGCACATCATAAATTTCTTCAATTTCTTTTTCTGACAAGCCTAGTACAACAGCGCCTGTTTTTTCTAAGCGGATAATATTTTCAGATGACAGTGTTCTTAATGCTTCACGGATAGGTGAACGGCTTACTTCAAAATCAGCAGCCAATTTATTTTCAGAAAGAATGGTACCGCTTTCAATTATGCCTGCAATAATCCGCATTCTAAGTTCATATGCGACGCGATCTCCTGTCGAAGCCTTAGAAAGCCATTTTTGTGGATATAAATAGTCCTTAGATTCGCTCATAATATCACCTTTTTTATTTTTAAGTATACTTGTATACAAGTATTATAGCCAAAAAGAAAATAGGATTGCAAGGATCTTAAAAAATTTTTTCAAACTTTTGGGAATGATAATAAGTAAAGATACGCCAATATATTTACCCTAAATAATGACTTTTTATGTCTAACAAGAGAAGCATCCAAAGCTTTTATTCATAAAATTTCTAGTCATGGGCAAACTTTAGGGATGAAAGGTTTATAAACCAAATGGCTCTATAACCTTTCAAATAATCAATGGAGGATGGTTATGTCAAATATGAAGAACAATCGTAACAGTGCAAAAGTCAATGGGGCGAGAAGTGCAAGCAAAAGCAACCATCATCACCAAAAGCTTCAGCAGGGGGAGTTTGGATCTGAATTTGAGCTTGATAATGTAAATAACTTAGCCCAAATGCGAGAGAAAACAGATACCAAACAACCTGTAAGCGAGCGAACTGCATGGCACTAAGATATATTTGACGGCTATTCAACACATTGAGAAGAAGGACTAAGGTGTATGCCTTAGTTCCTTTTTATAACCTGGGAAATAATATGTGGTGTTCTTCAGGTTATATTTTTTGAATTGTTTATAATACTATATTTAGAACATTTAACTTTTTTAAGAAGGGAAGATGGATAAAGTGGCGAAACACTCAGATACAAGTTGGAAGCAAGATCATCCTAGTACATTGTTTAGTAATTCTGTTCAAAAAGCCGATCGTTTGTTAAAGCATGCGAAATCACACCCAGAGGAGATAGCGATAGAGCATGCCTTTAATCAAATAGAGCATGCGGAAAATGCGCGTGTCAATGCAGAACAATATGGTGAACATTTAGATACAGTGCAGCAAAACAAAGAATACCTAGCGCAGATTAAGCAGCAATTACATGAAATGAAGGAAAACATAACAGGGCAATAAAATGTAGAGAGGCTTAAGTCCAAATAGATGGGCTTAAGCCTTTAATGCTTATTGCAAATATTCTTATGTGTAATGACATTATTTTTACATAAATAGGGATTACTATTATGCAGGAACCTCATCTATACTTATAGATGTTTACTATAAAGCTAGAGGAGTGGTCTCTATTGAAATGGATTTCCGAAAATAAGAAGATGTTTGTATTTTTAATAATTATCGTCATTATTATTGCTGGTGTACTTGATATTCAATATAAAGGGTTGTTTTATCAGCTTTTGATGAAGTTATTGTAAAGGCATGTGGAAAAAGTCGTATTTGCTCTGTGCAAGTACGGCTTTTTGAATGAGATGGATAGCATATGGCCATTGAAGGTTGACAAAAATTTTTTGTTCTAAAGTGCAACCAATTTTAAAGATTTTCTACTTTAATAAGTAACAGTGAATAAAAGGAGAAGAAATGTATGGAAGATGAAAAAATAGTTGCTCTCTATATCCAACGCTCCCAACAAGCTATTGTGGAAACGAAGGATAAATACGGTGCTTACTGTAAGGTGATAGCAAGGAATATTTTGTCAAGCTATAGAGATATTGAAGAATGTGAAAATGATACATATCTGGCAGCTTGGCATACAATACCCCCAACCATACCGAAAAGACTAGCAGTGTTTCTAGGCAAAATTATGCGTAATATAGCACTTGATAGATATAGCTATAATACAGCTAAAAAGAGAAATCCTGAATTTAATATGATATTAGCCGAGCTGGAAGAGTGTATTGCCTCTCCATATACGGTTGAAACAGAGTATGAGGCTGGCGAAATAGCAAAGTATATTAGTCAATTTTTATATACGATAGATCAGCAATCCCGTAATTTATTTATTCATAGGTATTGGTATTCTTATTCCATTGCTGAGCTTGCAATACATTTTCAAATGAGTAGTAGCAAGGTGAAACTAGATTATTTAGGACGCGTAATAAACTAAGATTTTATTTGGAAGAGGAGGGGATTCAATTATGAAGAAAGAGGATTTATATAAAGAGATTGGCTTAATTGATGAAGATTTAATTGAAGCGGCTGGTCGAGAGAAAATAAAGAGAACAAATTTACCTAAAAAGTGGATAGCTATAGCTATATGTTTGATGATTATCAGTTCTATTTCCACAGCCTCATTAGCAGCGGTTTACTATAAAAATCAAAATGCGGAGCTTTATATTCGTTATTTAACAACAGAAAATATAGAGTTAATGCCAGTTACACAATATGATGCTGATAAGTTTTTAAAGGCTTTAGATAGTGATAATGACGAGTATATTTATATAGCGATTAATAGGTTAGTTGAAAGCTTTAATAATCAAAAGATGAGAAAGAAGGCACTTACAAAAATTAAGCCTTTTATGCAAGATGATAATGGAAAAATTGCTGATGCGGCGGCTTTTGCAGTGGATATTTTATCACAAAAATTTCAAAGTCCATATGTATATAAATTGGCAGATGATAGTATCATATTTACATTATTTAATAATTATTCGGATTATGGTAGTCAAAATGTTCTTTGGCGTATTAAAGAGAATAGGCTTGAAACCAGTGTTAGCTTTTCAACGCCATCAATGTATATTAAAGAAATCATTCCTTCGCCAGATCGGAATTTAGTCGCAATTGTCACCAATTCTAATAAAAGTGATTTTGTGGAGATACTTAATATTGAAGAAGGGCTGGGAAGTCCTGAATTAATAGAGTCGGCAAGGGTCAAATACGGGGCACAAAAAGAATTAACTACGTGGATTCGCATGGACCATGAAAGCTATAGCTATGCAGATCATCTTGTATGGAAGAACAATGATACATTAGAATTTAGAGGAAGCCTTTCATATGAAGATACAGCTCTTATTGAAAACGTAGTAGTAAGCTATATAGTGAGTCGTAAGGAATTAACTGTTAAAAAATATGGAGAATAAATATATCTTAATATAATGATATTGTTTTTAAAAAATAATATTACAGAAAAATAAATAGAGGCATCTGACGGAATAGATAAAGATGCTTGGGATGTTTTTAAAAAAATAGAGGGGAATAGTGTTAAAAGATTAATTCAAAATAGCTGTTTCTTGATAAAATTCTTATGAATATGGAGCTAGTTTAGAAAAAAGGCGATCTCCTTGTTTTTATGTTATTATATAGATATAACAACATAAAGAATTGGTTTATATCAAAATGTCAACTATTTAGCTGCCGATAATTTCATATCATCTAAATTACCTATAAAATAATAGGAGGTTTTTTGCTTGAATTATGAATAGAAAGGCTCGAAAAAAACGGATAAGCCTCATATAAATTGTTGATATTTTATTCTTGAATTAATTGTGATAAACTGCAAGAAGGTAATAATTGATACAGAAATGGTGTGCTCCACGGTTACTCCAAGGCTTACTGTACTTCTAAGCAGGAGAGCTTACATCCTTTCTGCAAATCTTAATATATAAGGAAGGTAAAAATGAGTAACAGACAAATTAAATCAGATGTTATCTTAATTGGTGCCGGAATCATGAGTGCAACTTTGGGAACACTGCTCAAAGAATTAGCACCAGATTGGAAAATTACAGTGTTCGAAAAGCTAGAAAAAGCAGGAGAAGAAAGTTCTCATGAGTTGAACAATGCGGGAACTGGACATGCTGCGCTATGTGAGTTGAACTATACTTCTGAGAAAAAAGATGGATCCATTGATATCAAAAAAGCGATTAATGTGAATGAGCAGTTCCAAGTTTCAAAGCAATTTTGGTCGTATCTTGTAAACAATAAGTTGATTGCTAATCCACAAGACTTCATTATGCCTCTACCACACATGAGTTTAGTACAGGGAAAAGAAAATGTTGAATTCCTAAAAAAACGTTATGAAACGATGAAGAAAAATCCATTATTTGAGGGAATGGAATTTTCTGATGATCCTGCAACACTAAAAAATTGGATTCCATTGATTATGGAGAATCGTCCAGCAGATGAAGACATTGCTGCAACGAAAATCGATGCGGGTACAGATGTTAACTTTGGTGCTTTAACACGTATGTTATTCGATCATTTAAAAACACAAGATGTTGATATTAACTACAATCATAGTGTTGAAAGCTTAAAACAAAACAGTGATGGTTCATGGGAAGTGCATGTTCATGATTTAGATGGCTGTAAAATGGAATATCACACAGCCAACTTTGTTTTCCTTGGCGCTGGTGGAGGAAGCTTAGAGTTGCTACAAAAATCGGGTATTCCTGAAGGAAAACATATTGGTGGATTCCCTATTAGCGGTCTATTTTTAGCATGTAAAAATCAAGAGGTTGCTAATCAGCACCATGCAAAAGTATATGGAAAAGCAAAAGTTGGTGCGCCACCAATGTCTGTTCCACATCTCGATACACGTTATATTGATAATAAAAAATCATTATTATTTGGACCATTCGCAGGTTTCTCACCAAAGTTCTTAAAAACAGGTTCAAATATGGATTTATTTGCTTCTGTAAAACCGCATAATATTGCAACATTACTAGCAGCAGGCGTTAAAGAAATGGCATTAACGAAATACTTAATCCAACAGCTTATGCTGTCAAAAGAGCAACGCATGGAAGAATTACGTGAATTTATTCCAAATGCAAAAAGTGATGATTGGGACATTATTGTAGCTGGTCAACGTGTACAAGTTATTAAAGATACAGAAGCAGGCGGTAAAGGAACACTTCAATTTGGTACAGAGGTTGTAAGTGCTGCTGATGGCTCAATTGCAGCGTTACTAGGAGCTTCACCAGGTGCGTCTACAGCTGTACATGTTATGCTTGAGGTTATCAATAAATGTTTCCCACAACAAATAAAAGAATGGGAACCAAAAATTAAAGAAATAATTCCATCTTATGGATTATCTTTAGCAGAAAACCCAGAGCTTTTAAAAGAAGTGAATGAAACTACAGATCAAGCACTTCAGTTAAAATAAAGGTAACTTATGTAAGCGTTTCTATATGGAACCTTCAATCTTTTAAAGATTGAGGGTTCCATTTTTATTTGATGGAAAATAGCTTATATTATTATATATATTAAAATAGTCTGTAAAATATACCATTTATTTAAAAGGAGGACCCAATGAAAGATATCCTTATAAAGTACATGGATAAATATACAACCCTTAGTGAAGAACAGAAGTTAGCTATTGTAAATGAAATACAAATTGAGGAAGTTAAAAAAGGAACAATACTTCTTCAACAAGGAGATATTCCAACAAAATGCTACTTTGTCTTACAAGGCTGTATTCGACAATATTCTTTAGATGAGGCAGGAAAAGAGGTAACCTCCAATTTTTATACAGAGGAGCAGGCTATTACAAGCTTTCAGCATCATAAGCAGGATAAAGCATCTTCTTATACTTTTGTTTGCTTAGAAGACTGTATAGTGGTTGT
Organism: Lysinibacillus macroides; assembly: GCF_001281525.1. Lineage (GTDB taxonomy): Bacteria > Bacillota > Bacilli > Bacillales_A > Planococcaceae > Lysinibacillus > Lysinibacillus macroides. The sequence continues at coordinate 193,267 of NZ_LGCI01000014.1, forward strand.
AGGTGACCTTATTGTTGAAGAACAGATGTACAACAAATATACACAGCTTGCAATCATGACCCGTAAAATGATTGAGCATAATTTTGGCGAGATGCAAGATGAATTAGCAACTTTTATTGCATTATCACCAGAAGAACGCTATAAAGCATTCATCAAGAAAAGACCTTCGTTAATCAATCGTGTTCCTCAGCATCAATTGGCAAGCTACCTTGGCATTACCCCTGAATCATTAAGCAGGATTAAAAAGCGTCTTAATAACCATTTTTAATGATTTTTCCACCTTTAACTACTAGCCATATACCAAAGCTAATTTCCCCTAGAAGCATCGGAATGCTTAAAATAGCTTGGAAAATGGCTATCGTCTTTTCAAATTGCAGGAAAAACGTCAACAATGTATGCATGATAATATAGCTTAAGCCAGCTAGTAATAATAAAAAGCTTATCATTTTAGGTATGGTAGAAGACTGCATTGTAATATAGCCTACAACCATTAAATGCCCTCCGAAAATAATCAATCCCATATCCCAAATTACTTGAAATCCATTCAAAAACAACATCGCTTGCTCTTCGACATTTAACAATGGAGCGGAATTGCTTGTTAAAAGTAGCACAAGGATTAAATGAGCAATAGCGATAGCCAAAATAGCTGTATATATAAGACGAAGCCAAGCTGCAAGAAGTGCAAGTTGCTTGTGTATCGGCTTCAAAAAAATGAAAAATGCCCAAGCAACAATAATATCTGCAATTAAAATAATAAGCCAAGAGAAAATCTCAGCTTTGAAAAGAGTGGAGGACGACTTTAGATTAGCAAAAGTATCATAGGCATTTCCGTTAACTACAAGACTTTGATGAGCATAGCCATAGGAAAAAAATGCAGCCGCAGCCATGATAATCAAAAATATTCCCCCAATAAAAGCGGATTTCCTTTGAGAGGAAAGCTTTTGTGTAGTGATGTGCATTGCAAATATAGCCCCTTTCTATATGTTTACTTTTATTTTAAGAGAAAGTATTGTGCAGAGGCATTAACTTAAATCAAGAGAGTTATTTAATTGACTAAATTACCTGAAAGCAGTATGTTTTCTATACTATTTGTAAATGCAGGAAAGGGGCTATTTATTTGATGATTAAGCTACAAGATATTGGAACGTTTCCTCAGTTACCGAAAATCGCCATGCATATCTATAATGGTGATATTTCTGCTTTACAAAATGCACTGGATAATGGTTGGAATATTGAAGAGGCTATTCCATTAAGTAAGCACACATCATTAAGTCCATTAGATTTAGCGTTGATTTCACAACAATTTGATGTAGTAAAACTATTGGTAGCGCATAATGTGAATCTGAATGTTGAAAAGAACCCTGCTTTCTTAAAGGCTGTTCGATATTGTAAGGAGAGGCTAGTTCGCTATATTGTTGAGCATGGGGCAAAATTAGATGGAGATAATCAGGTTGGATCTGCAGCCTATTCGCAAGCGTACTATGGGAATAAAGGGAATATTCCACTTATCCACGAACTGGGGCTTGATATTCGACAGCATGGTGGAGCATTATTGCGGCAGGCTGTATCAAATTATGATATGAAAATAGTTTCATATTTACTTGACCATGGGGTAAATATTAATTATCAACAGCCAGATATGGTCTATCCTTATAGCGCCACACCATTAACTGTTGCCACACGTATGGGTAATTTAGGTATGGTAAAATATTTGGTTGAACAGGGAGCAGATATTACGTTAGCAGAGAAAGGTGGAGAAAGAGCTTACACAATTGCGGTAGGTATGAAAAATAGGGAGTTAGCGGATTATTTGAAAGCACGTGAGCCTATAGAGCTTCATACGATAGAGCACAAAAAAGGGGCATTAAAAAAATACAAATTACCAGAGGAATTGGTTGAGTTTCTGACAGGAAATCAATTGCATCTTAAGCTTGCCCCAAATGATTATGACATTCAGCATATTGAGTTTTTTAAGCTCACTGACACAATTGAGATGAAGCTCGGCGGTCAAAAACTTCTCCGACTTTCAGCATCTGTTGATAATTATTCTGATATCGAAATTGTTTGGAATCCAAAGGGAAAGATTGGATGCTATGATGTGGAGCATGAGGAATATGCTGATTTATGTAGTTTTAAAGAGTTCCTTACTAAACCGGAAAAATATCTTATTCATTTTCTTGAAGGGGAGCTTTAGCAAGGTGGCTTAAAATGCCCCTTTTTGAGGATGAGGTATCATTAAAGGTATATTTATAGACGATATAAAAGCTAAATAAAAGCGTTAAAATATCTATTTCTTTAACGCTTTTATTTATCGCTCTATCCTCGAAGCTTTGATATACAGAATACGATAGAACGTTTGACGTATATGGCACAAAAGAGCAGAAATACAGCTACTAGAAGTGCTAAAGGAATACTGAACATAACAGGAATATCTACGTTATACCAGATACTCATTTTAATTTGATCCAATCCGAATGTTCGTAAAAAACCAGCGAGTACGGATAATGCAGCACTTAAGAGTAATCCAACATAAAGAACGGCCAATACAATAAAAGCTAGTGAGCAAAAAAAAGCTTGTAGCATTTTTAGGAATGTCATTCTTTTTCTCTCCGAATAATGTGATGCACTACTGCGTTTGAAGCGATTGAATACTCATCTGTATAATAAAGCCTCTCAATTAGACAATTTTCTCCTACTATAACTACTTCACCTTCAACAATCGCTGCACTTGTATAAGATAGTTTTAACTGTTTTCCACTGATCGTGTGACAAATTAACTTTTTCTTAAATAGGGGAAGAAGTGTCACTTTATCCTTTTCTATCACCACGTTTTCAGCTAGTAGCCTGTCAATTTTACTTTCTCCTGATAATTTCAAATGAAAATGATTAGCCACTAATTGTGCGGCTTTCACTATACCAAGAGCCTCGAAATGTTCGCACTGTAATTTTCCTTCAATCATTAATCTCCCAGAACTAGTGATCTTTTGGACACAACCATTGCTTATTTTAATGTTACCGGCATTTGTCAGTTCATCGATTTCACAATAATCCTTTAATGTACATGAGCCTGTACTGTTAAATACCTGTACAATAGTAGGAAAATAAAAGGAGCTATGACCATGTGTAGACACCTTTTTCATGCGAACTTCTTGATGTAACGCTACAGCTCCTCGAATATTTAATTGCTCATACTCAACATCCAAATGTTTAATACGGCCATTTGTAAGTGTTAGCGTACGCAGTTGTTGAAACATAAAATTCACCTCAATTTAATTTAATTAATATATATTTTAATAATTAAAATATATATTAATTAAATTATAGGTAACTCCTCTTTGTCAATAATAAAAATATTGCTTAAAATTGAAGCAATAAAAAAAGGATTTCAATTTGTTGAAATCCTAAAAAATTTTATTCATTAATTGATTGACTTCACGTAAGATGCTTGCCATATCTGTGAGTTTATCCTGAGAAAACTTTAAAAAAATATTTTGGACCTTTTTGTCACCAGCATTTGTTAAAGCCATTTTGACGACACGACGATCATTATTTTCTCTAATGCGTTGTATCAGCGCTAGTTTTTCCAGTTTATCGCACATGGAGGTCACAGCTCCAGGAGTGACACTGAAGAATTCAGCAATTTCGGTTGCCTTCATCCCATTATTTATTTTTAGCTGTAGAAGCAAAATTAATTGGTTTTGTGATAACGCTTCTCCTTCAGATAAAAGATCTACAAACATTTTCGACTTCTGCTGTATTTCCAGCATTTCCTTCATAATAATTTCTACATGGTTTAGATTTTCTGCCATATAATCACGTCCGTTAAAATATTTAATAATTAAATTATATAGCAATTCACTAGCGTCGCATTAAAATAATTAAGCCTACTATTATAATTAGAATTTTCTGTAACTTATCAATCGCATAAAAAAAGCCTTTATAATGGTTTGGTGGTAGGTACCTATCCAAATCCAAAATAAAGGACATCGCATGGATAAGTTTACACGAAAAACATCATTTGAACAATGGTTTTCACCTATTTCGACTGACTTAGTTGAAGAACTGGTGAAAGCCTCCCGATTAAATTACTATACAAAGAAGCTTCATATGGCTTCATTTATGAGATTATTACTATTTGCACAACTCCACGAAACGGAGAGTTTGCGGGCATTAAGTGATTGTGTCTTTTCGGAAGAATTGCAGAACGCAACGAACCTCAATTCGATCAGTTTCTCTCAATTAGGTAGACGACTGAATCAAATTCCGACTGAGTTTTTTCAAACGATTTTTCTAGACTTAGTTGCACAAATTCATGAAAAGACAGATTTTCAAAATAGACGAAAAATGACGACTCCACCGAAAATCATTGATTCAAGCACTTTACCATTGAACCTGAATAATCATAGATGGGCAAAATTTCGTAAAACCAAATCTGGAATCAAACTTCATTTGCGCCTTGTCTTTATGGAAAAAGGTTGTTCCTATCCAGACAAAGCGGTGCTTACAAACGCGGTTGAACATGATCGCGGTCAGCTTGAAGTACTCGTTGATGACAAAGAATGCATGTATGTGTTTGACCGTGGCTATTTGGATTATGAACGGTTCGATCGCATGACAGATGAAGGCTACTTCTTCGTCTCTCGTTTGAGAAAAAATGCGGTTATACGCCTGATTGAACCATTTGAGTTAGCGGAAAATTCACCGGTTTTATCCGATGAAATGGTCGTCATCGGAACGACGCAAAATCGACCTGAGAATGTGTTTCGTTTGATAAAAGTACTGGATACAAAAGGAAACGAGTTACAATTACTCACGAATCGATTTGATTTAAGTGCAGATGAAATCGCTGAACTATACAAATCACGCTGGGCAATCGAATTGTTTTTCAAATGGATGAAACAACATTTGAATATCAAAAAGTTTTACGGGCAGAGCGAGCAAGCTGTGCATAACCAAGTTTACATCGCGATGATTGTATACTGTTTGAATGTACTGGCCCAGTTGAACACGAAAAGTAAGCGAACCTACTTACAAATTAGTCGGTATTTAAAAGCTGCTTTATGGAAATCCGCACACATTTGGTTACGCAAAATCCAAGAAAATAGCGTCCCATAAAGCTTTCTAGTCTCTGTTGCACTCGTCAAAGGTTATAGTAAAAAAATGGATGTTTACTACCTCGGTTTTAGTGTTTTCGATTTTTCATTAAAATCGGGAAAAACCAAAACTGAAAATTCAGACTTTGTTTATGCGACGCTAGTGATATTAATTAAATAAATGATACCAAGTGTAGAAGTACTTCAAGAAATATTTACTTTTTAAAAGTCGTATGCATCCATTCGAAAAACCTCTCTTTTTCCTCGAATTGGGGGTAGTGAGCAGATTGTTCATATGCTATGAATTCTTTTTTCGTGGCAACCAGTTGGTCGAAGTACTTTTTAGCACTATTCGATGATGTTTGATAATCATAGTTCCCCATTACAAAATAGAAGGGAAGGACTAGTGAATTGACTTTAGCTGAAAGTGGGTGCTGTAGGACATCTTTTACTAATACTTCTTGGGATAAGGATAAACCCTTGTTATAGCGAATAATATCCAGCAAATTATATTCTGTACTAAAAAGCATCCCTAACATATTTCCATCAGGATTATCAATGAGTCTTGTAGCCCCTCCATATTTGCTCACTAAATGACGAGGCGTAAATGTTTTACCATTACTGGTTTCTTCCATTAATCTTTGTAAATGTGCAACATCCTCTGTGTTATTCTTAAGTTGAGCCTGTTTGATCGTAAAGTGTAAACTGTCCATCTCACTTTCAATGGTATTACTCATTTGTCCAATCCCTACATAGGCCTCATATTTTTCAGGAGCTTTAGCAGCTGCTTGTGTGGCAATGTATGTACCGTAGGAATGACCAATTAAGATGATTTTTTCTTTATTTAGCTGATTAGCAATATAGTCAGTCAGTGCTAATAAATCCTCCACAAGCAAATCAGATGAAAGATTTGAGTAGTCCTCAAAAAAATGATAGGACTTCCCACTAGCTCGTTGATCATAATTTACCACTGTAAATTCAGTTTCCAATAAATCTTGATATTTTTTAGCGTAGGGTATTTCAGAGCAACCTGGTCCACCATGGACAAAGAGGATTACAGGATTATTTTTGTTTTGGCCCCGTATCATGATTTCATGGTCACTACCGTTGATTTCTACCTGTTCTAGCGTACTGATGCTGTTTATGTCTTTTATAGATGATGTCCATGTTGGAAATATAAGTGCCAATAAAAGTAAGGAGGTCATGATCAAGACAAGATATTTAATGAACTTTTTAAATGTTTTCATAGCATACCTTCTTTACATGCGTTTCATAAAAGTAGCATGATACATTCTTCTTTTATACACATAAAAGTACATACTTAGAGGCCACCATAACGTAACAAAAATAGGGTAGACTGCCCATATAACACCTGGTGAAGAAACAACGTTTACTATAATGAAAAAAATACTAATTAGTAAAGTAGCTGTTACGGAAAATGCTACAAAAGTTTTTCGTTGTGCATGATATAAAGCTAGAGGCCACCATGACACTAAAAATGTAGGATAAATCACCCAAGGATATTGAGGAGATACAATCATATTTAATAAAGAATAATAAATAATCGTGGATACGCAGCCAATTAGTGCTACCTGTAATGTTTTAGCTTTTTCATCTAAGTACATCAGGATTGGCCACCAAATAATCGGATAAATGGCATAAACAAACCATAGATGATGTGGCGCATATAAATAGTTTTCTACGATAAGAAATGCGATAATCATCGCACTACAAACGAGAGAATATTGTTTATACATTTTTTTTACCATAAAAATTAACGTAATGGGCCATAGCAATAGCAATAAGCAGGGATAAATAAGCCATAATGTTTGAGGAGAGGTAATGTAATTGACGATGCCTAAAAAAATAATGGTCATTAAACTTCCTGCTATTGAAAAGTTAATGAGGTTTTTCATAGTTATTCACTCCATTTCTTGCGTGACCATACGAAATACATAGATAGTGGCCACCAAAGGATTGCAAAGATTGGATAGATCGCCCAAATTGTGTGAGGTGTGTAATACAGGTTCATAAAAATAAAAACTGCAATAATTAGACCGCTGCCCCAAATAGAAAACTCCAAATTTAATTTAGCCATGCTTTTTTTGGCAGGCTCTTTAACACCAAGCTCCTTTTTTAAATCCTCCATATCGCCAAACTCTACAATAGCTTTATGAATGGCATCCTCTTGTTCTTTTCCTTGCTCCATCAAATAAAATACTTTTTCTTCAAGATTTTCAATGATTTCTTGTTTGACCATTTCGGTTTCGTGGTTATGCGGAATATCCTTAAAAAGCTCATCAATATGGTTTTTTATTCTTTTCATTCTAAGCCCTCCATAAATAAGTCGATAATTTCTTTTACTGCCGACCACTCTTTTACTAATTCACTTAAATAGGCTTTACCTAATGGAGTAATGCGGTAATACTTTCTTTTACCACCATGTGAAACATCTCCATAATAGGCTTCAATAATATCCTTTTTCTCAAGTCGCTGAAAAACTGCATACAATGTTGCTTCCTTAATTTGAAAGCGATTGTTTGTACGGAGACTTATTTCCTGAGAAATTTCATAGCCATAGCGGTCCTTTTCTGAAATTAGCCGTAAAATAATTGCATCCAAGTGTCCTCGGATAATATCACTTCGAACCATAAGTCACCTGCTTTAGTTTATTGCTCTATCTGTCAGAGTAATACTAGCAAATATTACTCTACCTGTCAAAGTAATATCTCTTTATATAGCTAATTTTAAGGAGAGGTATAGATGAGCCATAGCGGAAATCAACACATTTGTTCTTTTTGATTGTATACTAGTAATTAAGAATAGATTGAGATGTAAAGGTAGGAGAACCAAATGTTGAATAGACTTAAATTAGGAATACGCTCCAAGATTACATTAGGTTATATCGTTATAATCCTTTGCTTACTTGCAGCAATTATTATATTAAATCATCAAATTACCTCTTTACAGGAGGAAAGAAATTATATTATTAAATATGATGCAAAAGTTCAGGAGCTTACGAATAATATTGAGAAATATATATTAGATATGGAATCAAGTCAGCGAGCCTTTATTATTACGGGTGAACCAAGTTACCTGGAGCCTTATGATAATGCGGCTAAAAGTTGGAAAACTGATTTTAATGATCTTTATCTTCAATTAAAAGAGAAACCAACCCAGCGGGAAAAACTAAAGGAGATAGAGGAGACGATTGAGCATTGGATTGAAACTTCAGGTAATCCAACGATTCAATTTACAAAGGATAATGATACAGCAGCACTAAATGAATTTTTTAAAGTAGATAATGGGCGCCAAGACATAGAAAAAATGCGTAATTTATTTGAGTCTTTTCGCTCGGCTGAAAATAATTATACACAGGCCAAAGCTCATCAATTAGATAAGAAAAATAGTCAGTTAACGAGTGGTTTATTTGGTATTTTAATTGTTATTTCTACTATTTCTATTATTATAGCTAATGGAATTTCCCAGTCTATTGTGAAAACGATCACAGAGGTAATGCAAACAATCCAAGAAATTGCAGTGACAAAGGGTAATTTCAAAAGAAGAATTCATGTTAAGACGAATGATGAAGTGAATGAGCTTGCTGATGCAACAAATCTATTATTAGAGTCTGTTGAAAAAAGAGAATGGCTGCAAACAAATATTGCTGATATTGTCAAGAAATACCAAGGTATTTCAGCGATTTCAGGATTGGCGGAGACGTTTCTCTCAGAGGTGGCACAAAAAACAGAAGCTTCCCTTGGTGCATTTTACGTCCGAGAGGAGATAGAGGATCAAGTACTTTTTGTGAAAAAGGCTACCTTTGCTGATGGAGATGATCTCCTTGGGATAAATAGCTTTAAAATAGGGCAGGGGTTAATTGGCCAATGTGCTTTAGAAAAAAGAATATTATTTTATGATAATATACCGCAAAATTATCGTTTAATTCGAACAGGTTTGGCAGAAATGAGGCCTCAAAATATTTTATTAGTTCCAATTATTTTTGAAGGCGAAGTAATTGCAGTGGTTGAACTGGCAACAATGACTAGCTTTAATGATTTACAGCAAGAATTGGTGAAGCAGGTTATTGAAAACTTTGGATTAACGATTAATAGTGTCTTAGGACGTATGGAAATAGTGCGTTTATTGAACGAATCGAGAGCAATGACTGAAGAATTACAAGTTCAATCAGAGGAGCTTCAAACACAGTCTGAGGAGCTACAAATGCAGACAGAGGAGCTAACAATCATTAATGAACAGCTTGAAGAACGAACAAAAGAGGCAGAGTCGAAGTCCAAAGAATTAGAAAAGGCGAAGAAGGAATTAGAGGAAACCGCGGAACAGCTTATCTTAAATTCCAATTATAAATCTGAGTTTTTAGCCAATATGTCACATGAATTAAGAACACCTTTAAATAGTATTTTGATTTTATCGGAAATGTTAGCAGAAAATAGCCACAATAATTTAACAGACGAGGAAGCAGAATTCGCTAAGGTTATTCATTCCTCTGGTGAGGATCTGCTGGCACTAATTAATGATATTTTGGATTTATCAAAGGTTGAGGCAGGGAAGCTCGATATGATTTTTAATGAAGTAAATATGAACGAGATACCTACCCAAATGGAACATACCTTTGCACCGGTTGCGATAAAGAAAAATTTAGCTTTCTTGATTTCGAAAGCAAATGACGTTGTGGATATATTCTATACAGATGAAAAAAGATTCCATCAGATATTAAAGAATTTATTATCAAATGCCTTTAAGTTTACCGAAAGTGGCTCAGTAACCTTAACGATTCAGCAGCTTACACAGCAGCAGCTAACAAGCAATATGCAAGAGGTGAGTGCTGATTGGCTAGAAATTACAGTGTCAGATACGGGTATAGGCATTCCAAAGAACAAGCATCAGCTTATCTTTGAATCATTCCAACAAGCAGACGGGGCTACTGTGCGGAAATATGGTGGTACAGGATTAGGCTTATCGATTTGTAAGGAGTTTGCTAAATTACTTGGTGGTTGGATTACACTACAAAGTGAAGAGGGGCAAGGTAGTAGCTTTACCTTAACGATTCCAAGTTTACCAAATGGTATCGAAGAGGAGCAATGTCAGAAGCTCGCTATGAATGAGGTTGCGGTTACAGTTGAGGAAGTTGCATTAATAGAAGAACAGCCACAAGAAAAAGAAGAAGTTTCTCAGCATGAAGTAGAGGTCTTTCAAGGGAAAAATATTTTAATTGTGGACGATGATCATCGTAATATTTATGCATTAAAAACAGCTCTTGAAAAAAGAGGAATGAATATTCTTGTTGCCAAGGATGGGCTTGAAAGTATAGAGATTATGCAGGCTAATCATAATGTTGACCTCATTCTTATGGACATTATGATGCCAATTATGGATGGCTATGAGGCGATGACCATTATTCGACAACAAATGAAACAAACAGATTTACCAATTATCGCATTGACTGCAAAGGCGATGAAAAATGATCGTGATAAAGCATTGCAGGCTGGTGCATCTGACTATATTAGTAAGCCATTAAATTTAGATCAATTATTATCGGTTTTAAGAGTATGGCTAGTATCTAAAGGGAGTTAATACACATGGAACAAATGCAGCCTTTGGAGCAGAAAATACAATTAGATAAGCAAACAAAATTAGAGATTGAGTTGTTACTAGAGGCTATTTATCGTTTATCAGGTTTTGATTTTCGACAATATAATCGTTCCTCCATTTCACGAAGAATTTATAATAGGATGAAAATAAATAATATCCCAACAATTTCTCGTGTACTAGAAAAGGTTATTCATGATAAAGCGTTTTTAGAGCAGCTTTTAAACGATTTTTCAATAAATGTTACGGAAATGTTTCGCAATCCTAGCTTTTTTAAAACCTTTCGCGAAAAGGTAATCCCGTCTTTACGAGACTATCCAGAAATCCGGATATGGCACGCTGGCTGTGCAACAGGTGAGGAAGTATACTCAATGGCTATTTTGCTTCAAGAAGAAGGGCTTATGGAGAGGGCTATGATTTATGCAACGGATATGAATGAGCAAGTTTTAGAAAAGGCAAAAAAGGGCATCTTTCCAATCCATAAAATGCAGGCGTATACGAAAAACTACATGCTGGCTGGAGGGGCGCATGCTTTTTCAGAATACTATAAGACTGATTATCAATATGCCTACTTCCACCCTACTTTACTGAAAAATATTATTTTTGCTCAGCACAATTTAGTCACAGATCAATCATTTAATGAATTTCATGTTATTTTATGTAGAAATGTGTTGATTTATTTTTCACCTCAGCTACAAAGTTATGTGCATCAGTTGCTTTATGAAAGCTTAAGTGATCAGGGGTTTTTATGCTTGGGGGATAAAGAAACATTGCGATTTGAAGAGGTTATTTCAAACTATGCAGAAATTGCATGTAACGAGAGAATTTATCAAAAAAAGCATTGATCATAAAAATCTACTTTACTTTAAACTGCGCCCCAATTGTTAGATACTATCTAACAATTGAAGGTGCGGTTTTTTTCCATTTAAGAGCTTGCATTTGCTTGAATCATTACTACACACATATCATCAGGCTGATTTTTTTGTTTGTCCTTTGGCAATAAATTATCAATTAGATTTTGTGAGTATTCCCATTTAGTGGATGTAAGCGCCTGCAAATGTTGCTCTGCCTCTATTTCACAGGGGCCCATTGCTTCTAAAACACCATCTGTAAACAAAACAATTTGAATATCTTGCTCATATTGAATAAATTGCTTGGACACATCAATTTCATCAAAAAAGCCGACAGCACAGCTACCTTGGTTTAATGGTATACATGTTTTTTCATCAATGAGTGCGTACCCAGCAGGATGTCCAGCATTTATGTATTCAACTGTTTTTTCCTTTGTATTAATGACTAAATAAATCGCTGTGAAATAATGGAGATTATTGTCTTTTCCGTCTTGTAAAAGGGTCATATAGCGATTCAGATCCTTAATAACAAGCTCCGGATCATTTAATTGTTTCACAGCCTCTCTTAGTACAGAGGAAATAAACATACAAACAAGTGCTGCAGATATACCATGTCCCATCATATCTAATAAAATAATGGCATAGCGATGATCGTCTATTTTATGCCAATAATACATATCCCCTGCTAAATTAGAGCATGGTAGATAGGAAACGCCAATGCGAATATCCTTTTCATCTAATGGAGGACTCAGTAAGCTTCTCTGTACATGGGTAGCTAAATCGAGTTCATAGGTTATTTTCTTTTCATGCTGTTTGTGCCAATCTAATTCTGTCTTTAACCGTAGGGCAACTCGAATTCTAGCAAGCAGCTCTGTTTTATTAATCGGTTTTGTAATGTAATCTACGCCACCAATATCTAATGCTTCAGCTAGTTTACTTTTATCCTCAAGTGCTGTAACAAATATAATTGGAATATCTTTTAATCTTTCGTTTTGCTGAATACGTTTACAGGCTTCAATCCCATCAATTTCTGGCATCATAATATCTAATAAAATTAAATCTACTGTATTTTGTGTATCTAAACGTAAATAATCAAATAGCTCATAGGCGGATGCCAAAGAAACACAGTTTGTATAACCTGCGCTTTTTAGTATTTTTTCAATGACAAACAAATTGACTTGATTGTCATCTACTAGAAGAATGGTCATAGTTATTTCCCCTTACTCTGATTGATTTGGCATGCATCTCAATTATTATTAATTCTATTATTATACAAAACATTAGTGAGTAAGGGTATTTTGATGATCTAAAAGTATAGGGAATTTAACTTTTTGCTTTTTTAAACCCTTGATAAATATCAAATGCATTGGCTAAAACGGTAATAATAATACTAACAAGTAAAATTTTATCTATGGTAAAAGTCACTTTTGCTGAAGTCGTTTCGATAATAGCTGCAATGTAAGGAATAGCGGCACTATGAAGGATATCAGGGTGAATGGCTATTAGGATAAAAACAATGGTTCCTAGAATTTGAAGCAGTGCATTCATGATGGCAATGGGCATTGTCCATTGACCTGTACGCCATTTTAAAAATACTAAAATAAGACTTAAGAGGATACAGCATAAAATGATTGGAGCAAATAGGAACAAAACATGTTGATTGAAGATGGGCATAACATATTTTAAGCTGCCATTATCATTCGTAGTATAAATGCCTAATAGACGATTGGCATTCCAATAAACAAAAGAAAAAATAGCGATTCCTATAAGGCTGAAAATAGCTTCACTTAAAGAAATAACCTTTTCTTTAGGAATAATTTTAATGTCTGCTAAATCCTCAGGTGTCCATTGCTTCGTATTTGGGATAAAGGGCAATTGAATAGTGTCCTTGCCAAATCGGTCAATCACAAGAAAAATAACTGTAATCCAAAACAATACATGAAATAACACAGAAAAAATAGCGATAATGGTCATGGTAAAGGCTGAAATAACTGCAGAAAGGAGCGCCTCATTTCCTGTATAAAGCATAACCTTCTCGATAATTTGAACAACAATTGTAATAAAAATGGCCCAAGGTATAGCGAGTTTCAATGTTCTTATATATTGGTCATAAACGTTGACGCTCATAAAAAAACGAGGTATCTTCTGATAGCTTGCAGCAACCTCTACAGGGCTTCCAAGCTTTTTTAGTGCTGCCTTCACCTCTGCTTCTGAATATTCCTGTGGTAGCATAGCTTCAATGCTAGCCTTTAACTCAAGCCTTACTTCTTCACGCTTATTTTTATGGAGTCTTTTCGTTACTTCATCAATATAAATATCCATTAAAGTCATTGATGGATGCCTCCTCGATCATTAAATTTTAAGCTTATTCAATTATAGTGGTAATATATGTTATTGTGGGGTATGAAAATGAATATAAAATATTTTTAAACGATATGCCAAGCTTCGAAAATGGAGGGGAACGAGTGAGGCCTATATAAAGGAACAGGATTTTTTAACATTTGTAAATATTGTTGTAGGAGCTTAACGCTAACAAAAGAGCGGTTGCAAAATAGGAGCAATTCATTTAATGCTCTTTTTTTATAAAAAGCGATGAACGTGTGGGTCTTTCAAGCGGTGTGATATTAATAATAAAGTAACTGATGATCAGTATAAGAATAATCAAAGAATACATTAAAGTGTTAAGAGGATGATCGTGTTCAACAATAATTAAACGAACCATGGCTGTAATACCGATATAGATAAAATAGCGAAGCGGAAAATGATAATTCTCTTTAAAATATTTAATAATCATTGTGATAAATTCAAAATACAAAAAGAAAATAAGAATATTAGCAAGGAATAGCTTATAATCGCCCTCTTCCTTAGAAAATATTAAGATTTTCAGAAATTCTATAAGCTCTTTAAATAGCAAAAAGGACAGGATAAGGGCTAATAGGATAAGACAGGCATTGAGAAAAAGTTGTAGAGACTTTGGAATAGCCTTTATAAGCTGTAAATATGTTGAATTTTTTTGATGCATACAATTCCTCCCGTTCATTGTTAGAAATATTTCCAGTTCATTATATGACATTATGATATAAATATAACAATTTACTGTAAACTTCTGTTTTCCCTTTTGTAAAGTTTTAGTTTATTTTTCGCTTTGATTCAGAACTAGGCTTCTACTTCGCTAGGTGGTGAGATGGGTGTATGCTTTCGACGCCTATGAAAATCAAGAGAAAAGCCCAGACATATATCATAAACTTTTCCCCTGCATGCTCGAAAAATCCATAAGCTATTACGCAAATGTATAATTGGTAAAAGAAAATTTTCAAAATAATTTACTGGTATGCTAAAATAGATATGCATGAATATAAAATTTAAAAGGGGTTTTTAAAATGGCAAAATCTGCGAAATCTGATGCGAAAATTACACCAGAACGTTTAGAAGAAGCATTAAATGTCCGTGATCGTCTTATTATTGAACTACTTGTACAAGTGCTTGATGAAAAGCTAGTAATTGAGCGCCCTGTATTACGTGAACGTCTAGGAAACCTTGTAGGCCTTTCTGAACATGATGCAGAATTAAAGGAAACACTTTACGCACTCATTAACAAACTTTGAACTACCCACTTGTAGAAGTGTGGGATTCCTGCGAATACTAGACCAACGACTAGCTATATTAGCAGGCTTTACCTGTAGTCCTACGGTGGAAAACTTGCAATGATTGTACGTTGGATTCAGATGTCTAGCGTACTGCTTGGTTTTTGCTTTTCGGCTAGACAGAGCGATAGAATATTGAAGATTTTACGTAACAGACGAACTTTCCTGTTACCACCTCATATCTTCAATTTTCAAAGAACAATCTGGACAGGTTCATTGCAGCACATACGTTCTAATTGAGCAGAAATTTAGGCTAACGCCTACGGACATTCATCTTCCACTTACTCACAGGGCTATCTCCTTCACGTTCTTTAAAGTGGGAGTCTTCTGTCGGAAAATAACAAAAATAAAAAGAATGCTACAGACAATGTGTAGCATTCTTTTTTATGTCATGTAAAGCGTTCTACTAAGTCATGCATGCGTTCTGCCTCTGTATGAAGCTCCGTGGAGGAGTGCATGATGGATGTTATAGCCGATTTTTGCTCGTCAATGGAGGCATTAATTTGTTCAGTTGCCGCAGCGGATTCTGTAGCAACACTAGCTATCTCATTAATAGCCTTGATTACGATTGCACGGTTTTCGTCCATTTCATTCATCCCTTTATCGAGTGAAACCAGATGTACTGTAATATCCTGAATGGAATCAGCTAAAAACGTAAAGGCTCCTTTTACTTCAGTAATTGACAGTGCCTGATGTTCTGAAAGCTGAAGCGTGTGTATCATTTTTTCATCTGAACTAGCCGTATCGACCTCAATACGCTGCAATAAATTTCTAACACGATTAGTAGCTTCATTTGTATTCTCAGAGAGATGGCGTACTTCCTCTGCAACGACAGCAAAGCCTTTGCCATGCTCCCCAGCACGTGCAGCTTCTATACTTGCATTTAATGCTAATAAATTGGTTTGTTCAGAGATTGATGAAATTGTTTGGACAACTTGATGAATCTCCTTCATTTGATTTGTTAAGCTTGAAAAGTTTGCGCGTAACTCCTCGATCACTTGCGTATATTCAGTTGAGTTTTGTAGTAAAATATCTACTTTTTGTCTACCATTTTCTTGTGATTGATTGATAATATTCATATTTTTTGTAATTTCGCTATATTTGTCAGTCGCATTGGAAATAAGTACTGATAGTGTTTCTACTTTACTAATAGCCATTTCAGCTTCTTCTGCTTGGATGACAGCTCCCTTTGATATATCATTGATGGCTTGATGGATTTCTTCAGCAGAAGCTGTTGTTTCCTCTGTAATAGCGCTTAGTACCTCTGAGGAGACTCTCATTTGAGTGGCACTACTCTTTGTATTATTGACCATTTCATGTAAGCTTTGTTTCATATTATTGACGTTATTAGCCAGTATTCCTAGTTCATCTTGTGTTGTAACAGGAATGTTCTCGCCTGTTAATTTACCTTGTGCAATATCCGATGTCATTACCATAATTTTACGTATATAAGCCGTCATACGACCTGAGAAGAACCAAAAAAGTGCCATACCAATTGTTGTGGCAAGAAGCGTCATACCGAGTGTGTAATATAAAACTTTTTTAGTGCCCGCATTAAAGTCCATTTCATATGTACCAGCGGCGATAATCCAACCCCAATGCTCGTCCATCTCCACATACGTAATTTTCGGGGCTACTACATCAGGGTTTGTGGGTAGTGCCCAATCATAACGAACATAGCCACCACCAGCCTTTGCTTCTTCGATCATTTCTCGTACAAAATAGCGTCCATCCTCTGTTTGTAAATCGGAAATATTTTGCCCGTCTAGCGATGGGTGTGATTCTACCATACCATCCTCTTTAAAAACATAGAAATAGAAGTTTTCACCATACTTTACTGGATTATCAATGGAGCGTTTATTATCTTCAATTTTTTTACCAACAATCTGTGTTCTGGCCCTTTCTTGAGCCTCTGCTAATGTTATGATTCCCTCTTGAACCTGACTATCTAGCTGTTCAATCAATTCAAGTATACTGAGTGTGCCGTTTTTAAGACTTTGTCGACCTACCTCATCCATTTCGCCTTTTGCGATAAAATAATTGACTGTGCCAACTAGTACAGTGGCTATTAAAATAACAATAATAGCAAGGCTAACAAGCTTAATACGCACTGATTTAATCATAGATAAAACCTCCGTTCCTCTGTTACATGCATGATAGTTCTATTATAATATATATATTTCCAACAAAATAGAAAATTCTGATAATATAATAAGGGATTTTGGAATACATTATAGCCATAATGTTTATAAAGTTATAAAAGAAATGAAAAAGCCCCAGCTAAGAGCAGTAATACTCTTAGTTGGGGTTACAATTTATTAGTACACTTTATCTCCATTGAAGATGGAGTTTTTCACAATAACATAATCAACATTTCGAATAGCTTCTAACTTTGTACCACCTGCATAAGAAATAGACGATTGTAAGTCTTGTTGCATTTCAATTAGGGTGTCTTGAATGCGACCTTTATGCTCTACATACATTTTCTTCCCTTCAACATTTTTACGTTCACCTTTTTGGAATTCAGAAGCAGAGCCGAAGTATTCTTTTACAACTTTACCATCGATTTCAATCGTTTCACCAGGTGATTCTTCATGACCTGCAAATAGAGAACCGATCATCACCATTGATGCGCCAAAGCGTACAGATTTTGCGATATCTCCATGTGTACGAATACCACCATCAGCAATAATAGGCTTTGTAGCAGCCTTTGCACACCAACGTAATGCAGCTAGTTGCCAGCCGCCTGTACCGAAGCCTGTTTTGATTTTAGTAATACATACTTTACCTGGTCCAATCCCAACTTTTGTTGCATCTGCACCTGCATTTTCAAGTTCACGTACTGCTTCTGGTGTTCCAACGTTACCAGCAATGACAAAGCTAGTTGGTAAGTGTTTTTTAATATGCTGAATCATACGAATAACAGCATTTGAATGACCGTGTGCAATATCGATTGTAATAAATTCAGGTACTAAATGAGTGGCTGCTAATTCTTCAATAAATGCATATTCATCTTCTTTTACACCGACACTAATTGAGGCGATGAAGCCACGGCTTTGCATATCTCGTATAAAGCCTATACGTGTTTCTGGCTGGAAGCGATGCATAATATAAAAGTAACCGTTTTCAGCTAACTTCGTAGCAAGATTTTCATCAATGATGGTTTGCATATTTGCAGGTACTACAGGAAGCTTGAATTTATGCCCTCCTAAAGTAACAGAAGTATCACATTCTGAGCGACTTTCTACAATACATTTTGCCGGAATTAGTTGAATATCCTCGTAGTCAAATACATTATCCATTATATACACTCCTAAAATACGAATATTTTTTAATAATTAATTTAAATTGTTCGTCATTTGGTAATTTACATGATTTTTGAGTAAATGTCAAAGCATTTGCTAAAATAATATAAAGTTTTTACAGTGGAGACTAAAAATAAGGATGTTTCTACTTATAATTTGTGTTGTGAGTCGCCATCCATGTACAATAAAGATGTTTTAAAATATAGCAAGGGAGTGTTGGAAATGGCAGTAGATGTTTATTTAATTTTTAATGGTAATTGTCGAGAGGCTGTAGCATTTTATGAGGATGTTTTTAACACAGAAAAGGCTGAAATTATGACATTTGGAGATTCGCCTCAAAGTCCTGATTATCCATTACCAGAGGAAGCTAAAAACCTTGTAATGCATACACGACTTTCCATTTTTGGTAGTAGGGTCATGTTCTCAGATACATTTCCAGGCTCACCTTTTACAGTAGGGAACAATATTACATTAGCTATTGTTTCTGATAACGAAGAGCAGATGCGTCAAGCATTTGATAAGCTAAAAGACGGTGGAGAAGTGAAGATGGAGCTACAAGAAACATTCTGGAGTAAATGTTACGGCTCATTGGTAGATAAGTTTGGTATTGAATGGCAATTTAGTCATGAGGAAAATGCATAGATAATAAAAAAGCTGTAGAGAATGTAAAATTTCTCTACAGCTTTGCTTATTTAATAGTGAAAGCGATCTACATAGCCTTGTAGTTCATCTGCCATATCAAGTAATGTTTTGGCAGAGGAAGCAATTTCCTGCATAGAAGATAGGGTTTGTTCTGTTGAAGCGGCTACTTCCTCAGATGCAGCAGCATTTAATTTAGCATGATCGGATAATTCGATAGCTGTTGCAGAGACTTCTTCGACAACTGCGGATATTTCTTGAGCGGAAGCTGAGATATCCTCCATTTTAGGTGCCATTTCTCGTAGGCTATTGACAATACTTGAAAATTTCTCCTTCGTATCCTCCGATAATTGTAAGCCTTCTTGCACATCTGTTGAAGCCTTTGTCATCGTTTGTACAGATTTAGCTGTATCCTGATGAATTCCTGAAATAAGTACTGAAATTTGCTCTGCGGATTGATGGGATTGCTCAGCTAATTTACGTACTTCATCTGCTACAACGGCAAAGCCTTTGCCATGCTCACCTGCTCGTGCCGCTTCAATGGCAGCATTTAGGGCTAGCAGATTGGTCTGATCTGAAATGGCACTAATAATTTCAATAATAGAGCCTATTTCTTTGGTACGATCAAACAGTGATTTAATCATTGTATCTGATTGTGTAACAGAGTCGTGAATAGAGACCATTTGATTAACGGTTTGCTCAACAGATTGTCCACCTTCTTCTGCTAACTGAATAGCCTGAGTGGATAGGTCTGACACTTGTAGGGCGCTATCTGCTACCTCTACAACACCCTTAGCAATTTCTTCAACTGAAATAGCATTTTGATCGATACCCGTTGTTTGTTTCTCGGTACTGATGGCTACCTGCTGCATAGCCTCTGTTACCTGTTCGGATGCAGCAATATTTTGTTCAGCATTTGCTGACAGCCCTTGTGCAGCTGTTTGAACATGCTGTGAGCTTTGGTCAACATTGCGAATAAGTTTTTTCAAGTTCACTTTCATAGCAACAAAAGCTTCACCGAGCTGCCCAATTTCATCTTTTGTATGAATATCAATAAACTCTGTTAAATCACCCTCACTAATTTTCAATGCACTTTGCTGTAAACTTTTAATTGGGTGAACGATTGATTTAATCATATAGAGCATAAAGATAATACCTGCAATAATAGAAACAGTGATAATGATTAAGTTAATACGAAGTGTAGAGATGGCAGCATTTGTAGCCTCTACAGTAAACATTGTGCCAACAATTTTCCAGCCGGTTAGCTCATTTGTAGCAAATTGTAAATGACGCTTATTTTCCATCACAGTACCTGCATCTTGTGCATAAATCTTATCAATGTAGCTTTCGGTAGCTTCAGAGCCACTTTCTTTATCCTTCTCTACAATATAGAGCTTATTGTTATCAATAATAGAAGCAAAGCCCGTTTTACCTATGCGTGTTTCGTCTGTTAGTGCGCTTAAAACAGAGATATTTAAGTCTAGGGCAACAACACCTGATTCGTCAGGAAGGGTTTGCATAACGGTCACAACAATATTATTTGTAGATTTTGCTACATACGGAGATGTAATCGAAACTTGCCCTTTATTATCAAAGGCTTCCGTATACCAAGTTCGAACACGTGGGTCATAATCACTTGGATAATCATGAACAGGTTCATCGAGAATTCGCCCGTCAGCAGTACCTATATACAGCAATTCTACTTCTGGATGGGTATTGATATATTCCTGAAATAGGCTTTTCAGTTCAGCTCTTCTATCGTCCTGTAAATAAGATTCATTTAATTTTTTTGCAAAATACTCAATATCATGTACCTTTGGCGCAATCATGCTTGTAATATTTGTATTCAGCATATGGACACTTTCAGTTGCGCTCGCTTGTTGCTCTTCCAAAATTTGATTCTTGGTGCTTTGGAAGGAAATCGTACCAATTAAAATGGTAGGAACAAGAAGTATTATTAAAAAGGCAAAGATAAGCTTCTTTCTTAAACTGATTCGTTTCATAAATATGTAACCCTCCCTTGATAGTCTCTATGTATTTATTGAACAACTAAGGCGAAAAAGATCACGAAAATGATAAGCTAATTATAGACAGGGCTGTGTATAAGAAAACATCACTCATTTAATTGGGTTCGCTAGTAGCTCAAAGGTTTTAATCTGATTCTAAGAGTAAAATGACTATTAATCAACATAATCTTCCAAAAAATATGGAAATAAAATTAACACTACTATATTTTTATAATAAAGCACCTTCTATTGCAGCTTTTCTGCGTAAAATCTCTCCGCGAGTCTTGTATGTAATAATGAAAAAATATGGGTTTACGCTATAAAGAAACCCAGATTTGATAGATAGCTTACTATTTAAGACAATTTACATATTCCACCATAGTAAGTGTTGATCTTTGTTTTGAACAGGATCATTTTTTTGTTCTTAAATTTTTGTGATATAGCTTTCTGGAGCCGGGAAGTAAAAGTCGATATACCTATTTGATAGTGATGATTTACTAAGGATATTTCTTTGTATTATATAGTAGAAAATAAGAGGGATTTTATGAGCGCTCTTCCTGGTGTTAATGGTTAGTTGATTGAGGTATACTAATGCTCAAAAGAGGAGGAAGTGATGTTATGATTCACCAAATTGGGCAAGTGATGCTATATGTTAACGACCAAGATGCCGCAGTTAAATTTTGGACAGAAAAAGTAGGTTTTGTTGTTGTTGCGGAGCAGGAGGAGGCAGGAATGCGTTGGATTGAAATTGCACCAACAAAGGAAGCGCAAACATCCTTTGTCTTACACAATAAAGGGCTTATTGCCAAAATGCAGCCAGAGCTAAATTTAGGTACGCCTTCTATTATGTTTTACGCAGGTCAAATTGAAGAGATGTATCAAGATTTTCAGCAAAAGGGAATTAAAGTGGGCGATTTAGTAATGATGCCAATGGGAAGAGTTTTTAACTTTGCAGATCCTGAAAATAACTACTTTGCCTTGATTGAAAAATAACAACTTTGTAAAATCTGCTCGACCTTTGTCAAAAAGGGTGAGCAGATTTTGTCTTTTACGATAAATCTTCTCCGAATATCCCAACAGTTTGGCGCTCTACAATAAATTCATGACCGTTCCACGTTAAAATATTTTCTACATAGCCTAGCCCATCTGCATGATATCTACCGGCAATGGCCTGATATGCCAAAATTTCATATACACCATCTCGATTATAATCTACAGGATATAGCCCACTAATAGGGTCTACCCAGCCCTCAATAGGCTGTTTTAATGTACCATCTTTGTTGTAAATTTCTGCTAAATAATCGGCGCCCTTATACTGTAAATCAATCGTGTATCTTTTAGCGGGACTTTTGCTTTGCACAACAGCCTTGTAGTTATCTACATAATTGACAGTATATTTAAGCTTATCACTAAAAGTTTCTGCGTCAAAAATAGAACGAACTCGATTGCTTACAGAAGAAAATATTTCACCATTAATAATACCACCGCTACCCCCTGTATCAGAAATAGCCATAATATCCTCAATATGATTGCCCGTAAAATCGCCTAAAAAAATAGTTGGATTATAGCCAAGGCTTTGTTTCAATGGGATTTGTTCCATTTGTTGTGTTTGCCCATAAAAAATAACTAATGTGAGGTTGTGCCATAAGGGACTATCAGGCTGTTTTATGCCCATTAAAAAAATAGTCTCAAAAAAGCCATCGCCATTAATATCTCCAAATTTTGTTTGAATTACCTGTGGAGTCGAATAAGCAGCAGCGTTTATATTTTGTGACGAATGTATAGGATTAGTCATCTATCCACCTCTTTCCTTAGTGCTAGCATATGTTGAAAAGAAAGCTTGGTGCATAAAATTATAATGCTTATTAAACTAATAAAAAAACTTGCAATTAACCCATTGACATTTTTTAAGCTGAAACGTATGATAAGTTTCAACGAATCAGAAAATTCAGTACCGATCATTATAAAAATAATAGCAAATTTTTTTACGTTTAAATCATAGTAAGTTTATAAGTTTTGTATTATTTTGACATAAGAGTCATCAAGACATAATTGATACATGAGGAAGAAGGAGATTTATTTGAAAAATTTATTTATAAAAACAGAGCGACAACGGTTTTTATTAGAGCAGTTAGCAGCTATTGCAGAGCCCATTAAAGCAGAAGCTGCTGAGGTAGATGAGCAATCTCGTTTTCCGTTTAAAGCACATCAATTACTTTTACAAGTTGGCTACCCAAGATTTACTTTACCAAAGGAATACGGAGGAGAAGGATTATCGGTCTATGAGATGGTGCTTGTGCAAGAAACACTAGCAAGCTATGACGAAAATGCCTCCCTTTCCCTTGGTTGGACGCTAGGGGTTGTGGGTGAAATATATGAGAAAAAGCTATGGGCTGAGGAGCTATTAACAGCGTTTGCCCAGAAAATCAAGAAGGGAGCCCTTATCAACCGAGCTGTTAGCGAAGCGGCAACTGGAAGCCCAACACGTGGAGGACGACCAGGAACAAATGCAGTTTCTACAAAGGATGGCTGGCGCCTAAATGGCCGCAAAATCTTTACAACTGCATCCCCAGTGCTCGATTATTTCCTCACATCTGCTTGGATTGAAGAACAGCAACAAATCGGCTTTTTCCTTATCCATAAAGATGCACAAGGGTTATCTATTGAAGAAAATTGGGAAATGTCCGCCATGCGTGGCACGAGTAGCCATGATCTTGTACTACAGGATGTTGTTGTCGCAAAAGAGTATTTAGTAGAATTACCCAATCATCCTAGTGGCGGTAAAATAAATGGTTGGTTACTACATATTCCTGCAACCTATTTAGGTATTGCCCAGGCAGCTCGTGACTATGCATTGCATTTTGCCAACCATTACCAACCAAATAGCTTAAATGCTCCAATCGGCACATTACCAAATGTACAGCAGCTTTTGGGAGATATTGAATTAAAGCTAGATCAGGCTCGATTTGTGCTATACGGGGTAGCTGATGCTTATGATGATCCAGCAAGACGGGCACTGTTAACAAATGAAATGGCGGTTGCTAAACATACCGTTACAAATATAGCTATTGATATCGTTGATAAGGCCATGCGTGTTGTTGGGGCAAAAAGCTTGCAACTGTCCAATCCATTACAACGCTATTACCGCAATGGGCGGGCTGGCCTTCATAATCCACCAATGGATGATATGACGATTATTAAATTAGCAACGGCTGCGCTTGAGCAGCAAAAATAATAGCTTAAAGCTAAATGGCTTATTGCCAGTGAAAATACATGGAATATGAAGGAGAATGATCAGTATGTTAAAACAAAAGAATAAAATTTTCCAATTTGCAGCGGTGGGGTTGGCTTCGATTGCACTTTTAGCAGGCTGTAATGCAAGTGAAGCCTCTGATAAGGATTCAGGTAATGGCGACAAGGTTCGTACAGTTAAGGTGGCTTTTGATCAGGCGACTAAGCCTATTAGCTATATTGATGATAATGGCAATCCAACAGGCTATGACGTAGAGGTAATGAAGCTAGTAGATGAGTTACTGCCTGAGTATGAGTTTGAGTATGTTGGGACAACAAGTGATGATTTATTAATTGGGGTGGAGCAAGGTAAATATCAGGTAGGTGTCAAAAATGCATTCTTTACGGAGGAGCGTAAAGAGAAATTTGTTTTCCCACAGGAGTTTATAGGGCTAAGTAGTGCAGGTCTTGTGTTGCGCAAAGAGGATGAGGGCGTGAAAACATTAACAGATTTTGCGACAAAGGGTTATTCACTAGCTCCGATTGCTGCTAATAATGCACAATACACAATTATCGATGAGTACAATACAGCGAATCCAGATAATAAAGTAAAGCTAGAGGCTGGTGATGCATTTACGGTCGATGTTGTGCAATGGGTAAATGAAGGTCGTGTTGATGGCGGTGTCATGATTGAAGGTCCATTTAAACAGCAGGTTCTTGCGGAAGATGGCCCTTACTATAATTTAAAAGATGCCGTTGTTTATAACGAGTTTGCTGTTATTAAAACATGGCCACTGTTCAATAAAAAGGAGCAAAAATTTGCTGATGCCTACGATAAAGCGATTACTCAAATTAAAGAACAAAAGAAAACAAATGACATTAGCACAGAGTTTTATGGTCGCGATTTATTTGAAGTGTTAGAGAACGTTAATCGTTAGTCAATCCCTAAAGAATGTTTAAGAGACTGCTGGGTCAGTAATCACTCAGCAGTCTCTATTCATAAAAGCAAAGTTGGTGAGGTAATGGATAAATACTTTGATGCATCCTATATTTGGAATTCGATTCCAGTGTTATTGCCGTTTTTAAAGATTACGTTTTTAGTGGCAGGGTCTGCGATTATTTTAGGTGTAATATTTGGCGTATTGCTAGCCGCTGCTAAGCTATCTTCTATCAAGCTACTTCAGAAATTAGCAAATTTATATACAACAATTATGCGCTGTACCCCATCCATTGTATTATTATTTCTGATCTATTATGGTGTGCCAGCATTAGCTGAGAATTTTGGCATGAATCTACATTCAATTGAAACAGCTATTTTTGTCGTGATAACATTTACACTACAATTTGCAGCGATTATGTCAGAGGTGATTCGTTCAGCTTATTTAGCTATTCCAAAGGGGCAGTTTGAGGCGGCTGTTAGCGTAGGACTCACACCATTCCAAGCCTATCGTCGAATTATTTTTCCGCAGGCACTTGTTGTTGCATTGCCGAACTTTGGCAATGGCATGATTGCTTTATTACAGGAGGGTGCTCTAGCCTATACAATCGGTTTAATTGATATTGTTGGTAAGGCAAATTTAATTATTGCAAGTAATATTAATGCCCATGCATTAGAGGTTTATATTGCTTTAGCCATTGTGTATTGGGTGCTATCCGTTATTATTGAAAAAATCTTTACGACATTAGAAAAAATATTTGGTAAGGGTAAGAAGACCTTAGAAACAACGTAAGGGGGCGTAACGATGAATTGGCAATTTTTATTTGAAACATTTTTTGTGGCATTATCAGGTGTGCCAGTTGCGCTTCTTGTGACAGTTGTTGCTTTGCTAATTGCGCTACCACTTGGCTTTTTACTAGCCTTAACACGAATTAATAAAATACCTGTTATCCATCATCTAGCAAAAATTTATGTGTCCTTTGTGCGAGGAACACCGATTATTATACAAATTTTTATTATCTATAGCAGTATCCCATTAATGTTAAAAATGATTTTTGAAAAATATAATATTGCCTATGATATTTATAAAATCAATCCAATCTGGTATGCCTTTATCGTTTTTGCCTTTAGCTCAACAGCAATATTGATCGAGGTTTTTCGTTCTGCATTAAGTACAGTTGAAAAGGGGCAGTTAGAGGCAGCGTATTCTGTAGGTTTGACAACGTTCCAAGCTTATCGTCGTATCATTATTCCACAGGCTTTAGTTGTTGCACTGCCAAATATTTGTACAGCTACAGTTAATTTGATTAAGGCAACCTCTCTAGGCTATGCTATGTCCTTACCCGAAATTACCTTGAAGGCAAAGGTAGCCGCTAATGTAGGCTACAATTATGTAGAGGCTTATTTGGATATCTTTATTGTCTATTTAATTTTATGTAGTACGGTCGAATACTTATTTAAGCGTTATGAAAAATATTTAAGCAAATACAAAGCGGCGAATGTCTAAGAGGTGAATAAGCATGTTAGAAATTAAAAATATCCATAAATCATTTGGGGCTAATGAAATATTAAAGGGCGTTGATTTAGCAATTGATAAAGGTGATGTGGTTGTTATTTTAGGTCCTAGTGGGTCAGGAAAAACAACATTATTGCGCTGCATTAATTTTTTAGAGAAGGCTGATCAAGGACATGCGACATTTGGCGATATTGAAGTGGATTTTCAACATAGTAAGAAAAAGGATATACATGCTATTCGTCAGCGTGTCGCATTTGTCTTCCAAAACTATAATCTTTTTACCAATAAAACAGCATTGGAGAATGTGACAGAAGGACTGATTATTGGACGTAAAGTGCCAAAAGCAGAGGCGATGGACATTGGGAAAAAGGCGCTTGATAAAGTAGGATTATCTGAAAAATATGATGCCTATCCAAGTCAGCTATCTGGCGGTCAGCAGCAGCGAGTAGGAATTGCACGTGCTGTCGCATTAAATCCTGATATTATTTTATTTGATGAGCCAACGTCTGCGCTTGACCCTGAACTAGTAGGTGAGGTTTTGCAGGTTATGAAAAATATTGCAGCAGAGGGTACAACGATGCTTGTGGTCACACATGAAATGAGCTTTGCTAAAGATGTTGCTAATCGTGTTATTTTTATGGATGGCGGTGTTGTCGTTGAGGAAGGCAATCCCCATGATATTTTTGTAAACCCAAAAGAGGAGCGTACAAGAAAGTTTTTAAAGCGCGTCATTCCAGAGGATTATACATTCTATATTTAATAAAAAGTAAAAAATCCACTCTCAGCACGATAGCGAGGTGGATTTTTAGTGTTATTGCAGGAAAGGTGTTAATTTATTGATAGAATAAATATGCAGCTCATGCATAGCTCGTGTACAGGCTGTATAAAAATAATGACGCTCCGTTTCCCTTGAATAAGTAGCAGCAGAGGCATTATAGATAATGACAGCGTCAAACTCGATTCCCTTTGCCATATAGGCTGGTAGCAGTAAAATCCCTTTTTTAAACTGCTTTGTATCATGGGTAATGAGCTGACTATCTACGTGGCGATTTAATTGCTTATAGGCAGCAGAACATTCAGCAGCAGTTTTACAAATAACCGCAATTGTGTCGAATTGTCGGGATAGCTCGTGGATATTTTGGATAATTTGAGCTGTTAATTCTACTTCATTTGGCACAATGGTAATGGAAGGCTCTGGACCATTTCGATTGAATGCCTCTACCTCACTGCCGTCATTTAAAATTTTAGCTGTAAGCTGGATAATTTGCTTTGTCGAACGATAGCTTTTCGTTAAAATCATTTTTTCTGCTTGCTCGCTATATAATTTGGGATTAAGCAGGGAAGGGTTATCAAAAGTATGTGGATGAATGGTTTGATGCCCATCACCTAAAATAGTCATACGCGCCTTTGGAAATAATTGTTGTAATAATATTAATTGAAATGGTGAATAGTCTTGTGCTTCATCAATCAAAACATGATGAATCATTGTATTAGTCTGCTGTCCTTCAATTTTATCCTGCAAATATAAAAATGGTGCAGCATCTTCGTAAGTAATTAGACGTTTTGCTAAATTAGGGAGTGTCTGTTGACAAATGTCCTCCCAATGATCTGGCACAAGATGCTGTAATTTTTGATAAACAGTATTATTCAAATCAAAGAGCTGACGATAAATGCCTAATATATGCACAAATTTTAAGTGTTTAATGGAGTTGCGTAGTGGCTTTAACTGCTTTTTAACAATTTGCTTGGCTAATTTCTTTTGTTCTTGATCGAAGTCATCGAAGGAATTTTCCGTAAAATGCCCTTCGTATAATAGTTTACTATAAGATTTAGTGTAAGCCTCTGTATCTAATAAATCCATGGCCTCCTCTACCCATTCCTTTGTCCATTCCGTCTTTTCAAATTTTGTGAGCCTTTGCAATAACCATTTCTTCACAAGCTGTAGACGATCTGGTATGGATAGAGAGGAGGGGAATGAATAAAAGTATTCAGCAATTTCCTGAGCTGTAATAATTCGTTCTCCACGAAAAACAATATTTTTAAATAATAAACCTTTGTTAGACAAATAGCTGATATATTCATCCATTAATTGCTTGTAAGCAAGGCTTGCTTTGAAAGTAATACTATTCAGCTTCATTTCATAAAAGGTACTATCCTTTTCCGTTAAAAGCTGTTCAAGCTGCTCATAAGGATATTCCAACTGAAACTGGCGGCCTAAACGCTTTTCGATATACTCTGTAAACGTTAGCTGCTGCATATTATCCTCGCCTAAATCAGGCAAAACGGTATGGACATATTGATTAAATAGCTGGTTAGGCGTAATCAGTAAAATTTGATCAGCTGTTATTTCATTGCGATAGCGATACAATAAATAGGCAACTCGTTGAAGCGCAACAGCTGTTTTACCGCTACCTGCAACACCCTCTACAATTAGATAGCGTGAGCGAAGATGGCGAATAATTTTATTTTGCTCAGCCTGAATTGTGGCAACAATACTGCGAATATGCTCATTGGCATTTTGCGCAAGAATATCAAGCAATAAATCATCACCAATTGTAAGCCCTGTATTAAACATTGATTGAAGCTCGCCATTTTTAATAATAAACTGTCGTTTTAATAGCATCTTGCCATAAATTTCTTCCGTACTTGTTGTATAGTAAGCATCGCCGGGGGTGTGATCATAATACATACTGGATATAGGCGCTCGCCAGTCATAAATGACGATATTTTCATCCTGTTGATCCAATAATGTAGCAACACCAATATAAATCTTTAAGGGCTCTTGTTGACCATCCTGTAAAAAATCAATACGCGCAAAATAGGGCGATTGCTGTAAACGTTCATAAACCTTCATATTACGAATGGCACGCTGCTGTGCAAGCTCTGAATCTGATAATAGCTCCACCTGCTGTTTAATCGCCATAAAGGTTTCATCTACATCTTCAGCAGTATCTAAATTGACACGAACATCATCCCAAAAGGTTTTTCTAATCGTCCCAGCATTTTCTTTAAAGCCCTTTTCTTTATGCAAAAGCTCCTTTATTTTATCGTCAATGATCGTTAAACAATGTGCAAGGTAATGTTTTTCCTCTAACCAGTCCTTTTGATTTTCCAACGTCTCCTCACATTCCTCTCCATAATCATTTAAGAAATTTATCATACTGCTAGTTACGAAAGAAATATAGACTAATATTTTTTGTAAATTTATGTTATAATAAAGGTACAAAGTAAGAGCAAATTGAATGATAGAGGCTGTTCCATAAATAGTTGGAGCAGTCTTTTTTATATGCGAAATATTTCAATAGTATTCCTCATTTCAGCAAAATTATAATAGAACACTATTGAAAAATCCTCAAAAACCCTTGCTGCCTTCATTGTTTTCAAAACGCCCATTTAATGGAACAATTTTGTGTATTACCGTATATAATTTTATTTTTTAACCTAGTAGTCAGCGTTATCTCAGCAGAAATGTAAGGAAATTCGTTCAGATGAAGTGAGTATTGTTTACCATCAATATCTATTAATAAACTGTACCCTGTAGAATAGTCTTTTTTTAGTGTCTAATCTAGGTAGAGAAGTCTTTTTAATCCTGTATTAACATAATAGAAATTTTAAACTTTTATTCCTTTATCATCAATCGGTGAGGGTGAGGAAAATTCTCCACTGATTGAAGGTTCGCTTTATATTCAAAAAAAGTGTTTATAATTTGGTTAAAAAGGTAGGAATAGGACGTATTTACAATATTATTTCTCGGGGAATGAAATAATAAATTGTATGGATGAAAGTAGACCAAGAAGGCAGGGGAATAAGGTAGTTTATGATTCCTGTCTT
Source organism: Lysinibacillus macroides (assembly GCF_001281525.1). Lineage (GTDB taxonomy): Bacteria > Bacillota > Bacilli > Bacillales_A > Planococcaceae > Lysinibacillus > Lysinibacillus macroides. Next base: position 223,930 of record NZ_LGCI01000014.1, read on the forward strand.
TTGTACTGCTAGTAGCTTCAATAGTCTAGTATTGCAAGCGAAAGCTAAAGGATTGCTTTATGAAAACGATATAGATCTTTGAAGAGAGGTGAGAATATGAAGGTTATTTTTACAGTAGGATTACCTGGGAGCGGAAAAAGTACATTTGTGCAAAAGCTAGCAAAAGAGGAAAATGCATTTATTCTTTCAAGTGATACGCCAGAAGTTATTTGGTGATGCATCCAAGCAGAAATCGCGGGTAGTTTTTCGTGTTTTGTATGAGCGGCTGAATCAGCATATGGCAAAGGGTCACTCTGTTATTGTAGATGCTACTAATATCGAAAGAGAGCGAAGAATATTTGCATTGCATAAGCTACCAAGCTCACTCCAAAAGGAATGCTATTACTTTGACACGCCCTATGCTAAATGTGTTGCAAGAAATCAACAGCGCAAGCGACAAGTACCGTTAGTGATTATGGAAAAAATGAGAAAACATTTAGAGTTTCCGACAGTAGGAGAAGGATTTGATCAGGTACATATTGTACATGAGACAGAACCTTATGGTATTTCAATGCAGCAATTTATCGGGCTTAGTCAGCGACAGCCTACTTATGAGGAGCTTTTTCAGGTGTTACAGGCTATCCTATGCTTTAGAGAAATTTATCGCTTTCATCAAGAAAATCCGTACCATCAATTTTTACTATGCCAGCATACGTATTTTGTTTTCTCCTATATAAATGAATACTATATGGAAAACGATAAGCTAGCATTGCAAATTGTTGCACTATTTCATGGTATTGGCAAGCCATTTTGTAAAAAATATAAACCATTGCAACAGCGATATGGTTATTTTGGGCATGAAAATGTTTCTGCACAAATCGTTTGCCATTTTTTATTTGAGTTAGGCTTTAAGGAGGATTTTGTGCTAAAGGTTGTTTATTTAGTCCAGTTTCATATGCTTCTCCAGTATGGTGGTGATAGAGGTAGTAGCCAAATTTATCATTTACTAGATGGTGATTTATTGACAAGGCTTTATTTTTTCCGTGAGGCAGACCAATTTGCAAAATAACAAGGAAGTGAGAAAATGACCAATTATATTAAATATCCACGGAGCTTTCATTTACCATGGAGCAGAGGCTATACACATGATGATAAGGTTGCGAAAAATGTTGCCCATTTTATTGGATAGGAAGTAGTGGTAACTGAAAAGCTAGACGATGAAGGTACAACGCTTTACAAAGATTATATGCATGCAAGAAGTATTCATTCAGCAAATCACCCTTCGAGAAATTGGGTGAAAACATTCCATGCAAGCTTTGCTTATCGAATCCCAGATGGTTGGCGCTTATGTGGTGAAAATGTGTATGCTAAGCATTCTATATTACTATCAAGCATTAACAAGCTATTTTTATTTATTTAGTATTTGGAATGAAGACAATATATGCTTAAGCTGGGATGAAACAGTAGCATATGCAACTAAATTAGGCATTGAAACGGTTCCTGTTTTATATGAAGGTCTTTTTGATGAAGTGAAAATTAAACGCACATTTACAGGAAAATCAATATTTGATGGTGAGCAGGAGGGTTATGTAATTCGCAATGTGGAAGCCTTTCATTATAATGATTTTCAATATAACTTAGGGAAATTTGTTAGACCACAACATATTCTAACAAGCGAGCATTGGCTACAGGAAGAAATGACTCCAAATAAATTAAACATCTAATAAGTGAGCGAGAAGGGACTGAGAACAATGTAAAACTGAATAAAAAATAATCATCCATTTTAAATTATGAGGAAGAATGCAAAGGTCACATAGCCCTATATAAAAGGGACTTACAGGTTCGACTCCTGTCATCCTCCTATGAATACGCAAATGTCAAAGTATTGTTCAATCAATGTTTTGATATTTTTTTATTTTTTTAGCCTAAATTTAACCTTCAACTGTTATTTTTGATAAAGAGTAGATAAAAAATGGGAGGTAGATGGATATGAGGGAAACATTAATTGGTAATGCAGTAGTGTTAAGTTTATTGATAGGTGGAGGAGAAATAGTCTCTGCTCATAAAGCAATTCAGTCACTTGATATAGAGGGAATAGATTTAGAAACAGCTTTAATGGAAATCCAAGCAAAGCGAATACAGCTATTAGATGAGCAGTTAAGAGGTCAAACAGTGGTTGTTGAGCAGAAGTATCAAGAAATGGTTAGATTAAATGAACAGATCGCAGCGCTATATAACGAAGGGGTAGCAACGTCAGACCAACAGATGGAAGCATTAACGACTCAATTAGATGCTGTAAGTAATTCGCATCAAATGAAAATACAATATCTACAAAGTCTAAAGAAAAAACGCAATGAGGTGATGACGAACTTTATGAAAACAATCCAAGGTCATCGCTCAGCTATTTTTGAAAATTTGCGTTAATAGTATAAGCAAAGAATCTACTATATATAAAAAGCGGATTTGGACAATAATGCATTTGCCAAATCCGCTCTTTGTTTATTTTGTATAGTTATCAAAATAGCCTTGAATATAAATCATCGGTGTTCCTTTATCGCCTGAGCCTGATGTTAGGTCAGATAGGGAGCCGATAAGGTCTGTTAGGCGACGAGGTGTTGTTCCTTGTGCAGCCATTTGACCTGTCAAATCTTCATCTTTATTTTGGATATAATCAGAAATAGCTGCTTTTAGTTCTTCTCCTCGCAGGTCTGCAAAATCGTTATCCGCTAGGTATTTTAATTTAACCTCATTCGGTGTCCCATTTAATCCTGCTGTGAAAGCTGGGGAGACCACTGGATCTGCAAGCTCCCAAATTTTCCCGACAGGATCTTTAAATGCGCCATCACCATAAATCATGACTTCGATGGTTTTTCCAGTAGCTTCTTTAACTTTTGCTTGAATACCATCAACGATTGGCTGACATGTATGTGGGAATAGCTTGATGCTATCCTCCGTTGCTTTATTGGAGCCAAGTAGACCGTACTCAGCGTTAAAGCCAGAGCCATTGATAGATTCAGCTAAAATATTATCAAGACTGTAAACTTTTTCGGCACCATTCGCCGTTAAAATACGTTTTGTGCGGAAGCGTGTATGAATATCACATGTTAACACACTCTTCGTATAATCTAAAATAGTTTTAGGGTTATTCGAGAAGATAACCTCACATGTAGCGCCCTCTGCTTCAATAAGTTCTTTATAGTATTCAATATAATCTACACCTGTAAAGGTATGCTTTTTATAGCCAAAATGCTCACGGAATTCAACCTCATTTAATGTATCTGTCCAAGGGTTAATGCCTTTTACATCTAGCTCGTCAATATCTACAAGATGATTACCAACCTCATCAGATGGGTAACTTAGCATTAAAACAACCTTTTTAACACCCTTAGCAATACCACGTAAACAGTTTGCGAAGCGATTTCGGCTTAAAATTGGGAAAATCACACCCACTGTATCGTCACCGAATTTTGCTGCCACATCTACAGCGATATCATCAATTGTTGCATAGTTCCCTTGTGCACGTGCCACAACAGATTCTGTTACTGTCACAATATCACGATCTTCAATAGCATAGCCTTCAACTTTTGCCGCATTTAATACTGTATCTACAACAATTTGTTCAATATTATCGCCTTCATTAATAATGGGACCACGAAGCCCTCTTACTACTGTACCGATTACACGTTCCAACTTAATCTCTCCTTATTCGACAATCGTAAAGTGAAATAAAACTCATATAATTTTACTATACGCCTCAGTAATGATATAAGTAAAATTAATAGTTTATATAAGAGCTATAAGGGGTGCTTATATGATAGGGAAATTAGATTTATATCGTGTTTTTAGTGTTGTCGCTAAAAATAATAGCTTTTCGAGAGCAGCTAAGGATTTATATATGACACAGCCAGCTGTTAGTCAAGCTATGATGCAATTAGAAAAGGAGCTAGGTACACGTCTTTTTAATCGGACACCTAAGGGGGTAACATTAACAACAGAGGGTAGCCTGCTTTTTGAATATACCAACTCTGCATTAGGGCTATTGGACGCTGGCGAGGAAAAGCTGCTAGAATTTAAAAATTTAACAACAGGACAGTTAAAAATTGGGGTAGGGGATACGATTTCTCGTTTCTTTTTAATGCCTTATTTAGAGGCATTTCATACAATGTACCCCAATATAAAGCTACAAATGCTAAATGGCACAACCTCTGAAATTTGTAATTTTATTAAATCCGGTGAGGTAGATATTGGACTTTGTAATTTTCCGATAGAAGATGCAACATTACAATTGACTGTATGTACAGATGTTCAGGATATTTTTGTCTGTGGTGAAAAATATAAAACATTAGTGTCTAAAAGCCTGAGCTATCAAGACCTTTTAAAATTCCCACTGGTGTTTCTTGAGAAAAAATCAAATTCAAGAAGATATGTAGAGGATTATTTAGTTGGTTATGGCATTCATATTGAGCCAGAGTTTGAGCTAGGCTCACATGATCTTGTGCTTGAATTTGCGCGCAGTAATTTAGGAATTGCCTGTGTCACAAAGGAGTTTTCTAAGGATTATCTGCAACGAGGACTTCTTTATGAGCTAATATTAGAGGAAAGCATTCCACCAAGAAGTATTGGCATATGTTATTTAAAAACTGTGCCTCTTTCTAGGGCAGCAACAAAATTTGTGGAGATCATTGAACATAAGCGGTTAAATACTAGAAAAACAATGAAGAAAGCTTAGCGACAGTAAAAGTCAGCTAAGCTTTTTTAATAATGCATTCATCAATATGTCAACATTACGCTTATTCTTCATGGTTGGTGAGTAAAGATAGGAAAATGTTCGCATAAAATGCTGCCCTTCGAGAGGAAGGGTTGTCAGATCACCATTCTTTACCTCACGCTCAATTACACAGGCAGATAATAAGGAAAGACCAAGGCCTTGTACAACACTCTCTTTGACTCCCTGATTACTACTAATTGTTAAAAGCGAATGAATCTGTAAACCATTTGCTCTAAATAAATGATCTAAATAATAACGTGTTCCTGAGCCTTCCTCACGCGCCACCCAGCTTTGTTGTTGAAGCTTATCAGCCGTAATGGGCTTTTGTCTTGTTAGAGGATGGTCACTTGCACTCACAATAAATAACTCATCTTGCATAAATGGTTGTATAAATAGCTCCTGATCCTGAGCTTGTCCTTCTATTAGCCCAATATCAACTTGCAATAATTTAGTATATTGAATGATTTCCTTTGTATTACCAATAATAACTTGAATCTCAAGTTGTGGGAATTGCTGATGGAGGTTGGCTAGGATGGGCGGCAATATATATTCTCCGATGGTAAAGCTTGCTCCAATGATGAGTGATCCTTGTACCTCGTGATGATAGGTAGCAATATCGTCCCTAGCTGCTTCAGTGATAGCCATGATTTGTTTTGCTCGTTTATAAAGAATTTCGCCAGTTGGTGTAATTTGAACAGATTTTGGTGAACGAATAAATAATGTTGTGTGTAATTCTTGCTCTAAGTTTTTAATATGTAGGCTGACACTTGGCTGTGAAATATGAAGTATTTCTGAGGTCTTTGTAAAATTATTGACCTCTACCAGTGTGACAAATGTTTTTAAAGCATCATATTGCATATCCTCACCCCTATTATTAGAAATATTAATAATAACAATTATATATATCTATTTTACTAATGATGAGCTTTTTAATAAAGTAGGAAGCAACAAGGGAGAAAGAAGTGAACATCATGGTAAATAGACAGAATGACATAAAATATTTTCCTCATCTAGCCTTTTTTAAAGGAATTTTATTAACATTTTTTATCGCTTTAGCGGCAAAATATATTGCTACATTTTCGTTATTTTCAATGGTGGGACAGTTAGTGATAGCCATGGTATTAGGAGTGGCTTGGCGAGCAGCATTTACAGTACAGGCTTCGTGGCAAGCAGGTATCACATTTTCCAGTAAGAAGCTGCTACGGTTCGGTATCATTTTATTGGGCATGCGCTTAAATTTGGTAGATATTTATCATACAGGAGCCAGCGTTTTTTTAATCGCAGTTATTGATCTGCTATTTGCATTAATAGTTGTGTATGGATTAACGAAAATGTTTAAAGTCGAGCAGAAGCTAGGGATCTTAACAGCTTGCGGAACGGCTATTTGTGGAGCCGCTGCTGTAGTAGCTATTGCCCCTCAAATTAAAGCAAATGAAAAGGAAACGGCAGTAGGGGCAGCTATTGTGGCATTGTTAGGGACAGTATTTACACTTATTTATACAATACTTTATTCCATTATTCATTTAACACCAACTGAATACGGGATTTTCGCAGGTGGCACGTTACATGAAATTGCGCATGTCATTGCGGCTGCATCTACTGGTGGTAAGGAAGCGGTGGATCTAGCTGTTATTGTAAAATTAACGCGTGTGGCGCTGCTTGCACCAATTGCTATTATTATCGGCGCTTTCTATCAAAAGGTGGATAAGGGTGAGGAAAAGGTCTTGTCATTATCGATTATTCCATGGTTTATTGTAGGGTTTTTAGCGATGGGAGCTTTTAATTCATTAGGTATTGTAGAAGCGAATACAGTACAAAGCATTGTGAATATTGCCTATATTTTAATTGCTATGGCGATGGCTGGTCTTGGCTTAAATATTGAAATTAAAACCTTTAAGGAGCTTGGTGTAAAGGCCTTTATTGCTGGCTTAATTGGTTCACTTTGTCTAGCCATAATGGGCTATATACTCGTTATTTTTTTATAAGAAAAGACCCTGCATAAAATTTTCATATGCAGGGCTTTTTCAGATAGAATCAGAAGATCATGTATAAAATGTTACTTGTTGTTTATTATCGTAAAGCTTCAATGGAAGATGCGAGTTCCGCAACTACAATTTTGCTGCCGATAATCGGACTATCAGCTTTGTCACCCTCAGAGCCCGAACCTGGACGTTGATGAGCTGCAGCAAATGCATCGCTATTGCGCCATGCTTGGAAATGCTCCTTGGATTCCCAATACATATTCACACTCATTTCGTCATAAGTAGGATCATCCGTTGAAATTAACACCTCTACTTTATGGAAGCCTTCAAATTGTTGTAGAGGACCTGGTTTTGTAAAATTCGGTGCCATTCTTGCAGCAAAGCCTGGTTTTACTTGAATGCGGTTCGTTACAATAATCATGCTTTTCCCCCCTTACTATTAGTTACTAAGTATTTGAATGAGTTATCATTGATTATCATTCGCAATCAATCATAAGTGGCATAAGAAGTCATTGTCAATAGTTGCCCCTTATATCGGCTAATATTTTCCCGACAGTATTTGGTTAGTGATTTGCGGTGGATACTATTCTAGTAAAGTATGAGATTGTCGATATTAGTCAATTTCTATTGGAAGCGGTGGAAGGTTATGCAAAAAGATAGAATGTATAGATGTCCAATTATATTTGCTAAAACAACAAGATTAGGCATTTATTTTGATGTATAGAAGGAAACATGCAATTCATCAAAAAACATGGTGTTGGTGATCGAAATGTTATCTTTTTTCCTGTAAATTTAATTAAGGGATGGATGATAATTTTATCGGCACCATTTTTTAAATTAAAAATATTTATTTAACTATTTTTATATAAATGAGTAGTAATGTTATAATACGGAATTATATAATAAATTCGGATTATGTAGTCGCAATATTCATAAATCTTTTTACAACACATCCACCACCCTCACTAACAAGATGCCACAACATGAAACGAAAAAACAGTGGGAGAGTTGAGATGATAAATGGTCTTCATGATACAGTAAAATTTGAATTTAACGTTTCAATTTTTAAAAACGGAGGGAGAACAAAATTAAAAATTTTATCTGTAGTATGTTTGGCGTTAATAATAATATTTACAGAGGCTATGCCCACATTTGCACTAACATCAGAAAACAAAGCTTTCCCCTATTATACAAACTTAAATCATATTGAATTGACGGAAGATCAATACAAGAATTTGGCAAGGGTATCCGATGAAGATACAATCGCAACATTCACGCAAGATATGGTAGATATACTTGCAAATGATACAACTTTAGAAACAAGAGGTCATTCTAAATATATATAAACAGATACAGTTGTTGATTTCCTCGGAAATGTAATTTCTACAACGGATACAGAAGTTACTGAAAAGGAAGCGATGGAATTTATAGAAAATCCGCCAGTTCAATTGAAAGGATATCCTGTTCACCAAACGACTATGAAACGATTAACAATTAATGTTACCGCTGGATCACTTTCGAGTAAGTGACCTGTGAATGGTTAGCGGGTCAAATGCCTGCAACTCGTTCCCACGATGTGATCGCTATAAGACCTGGTCTTAGTATAGGTCTAAATGATCGTAGCAGTATTACGGGATATTTAAAACATAATGGTTCTATTGTTCAAAATTATACTAAAGGTCATAGTAATATAAAAGATATTTCAGGTGGTGTAGGTCTTAGTATGTCTTTACCAAGCGGTGGAACGTCCATGTCACATGGGTTAACCATGATTGTTATATCTAATAGGGATCCATTTACTGCTTATGGTAGTTTCCAACATGCCCAATCTGCGGTTACGTTAGCGGATTCAAAAGCATACAATATTAATAGTAGTGGATTGGGATCAGTCATCGACTTTACGAATACAACTACAAGATCAAAATACGATGCTATGCAAGGCGTAAATGTACATGGAGTACAGATACATTAGATTGTAGATAATAAATGTAAAGGTCCAAAAAGTTGAATGATCGACTAAATGTGACAAAATGAGAAACCAAAGAATGTTGATTTTACAGCATTCTTTGGTTTTAAATATATAGGAACAAGTTAAATGATGTAATAAATGTAAAAGTGCAATCTAGTTCATGATATGAATCGTAGGTAACACATGATCGTATAATGTCAAAAACATGATCTGATCCATGGGGGATACGATGAAAAAATATATATTTCTATTTTTCATTATAATTTGTATGTTAATTATAACAGGGTGCGAGAACGATAAAAATAAAGATTTGACTTGTACTAAAATAGCTGGTGAGAATGAGGAATTTATTTTGAAGTATTCGTTTAAAGAGGGGAAAGTCTATTTGTTGGATTGGACCTTGACAGCACCAGGGAATCCAGATGTTTATGGTAGACCCTATTATGAAAGAGAATTAAAAAAGTTTAATCGGATACCAGGTTGTACACAAGCAATCACAGAAAACAATGAGACAAGACATACGCTAAAGCAAGTTTGTGATCTTAGTAAAATGTCAGACCAGGATATCCAAACAGTATATTCAACTAACAGAAGTTCATTAGAGACTACAAGAAAGGAAACGTTAGATTGGCACGAACAGGATACGCTTACAAAATGCGAATAAAATAAACCTTTAAATCAGTAGCACATTTTTTCCATACCTTAAAGAATAAATGCTCATGGATTATCTATTCTTTAGGTTTATTGTCGCCTTCCCATCTTTTCTGTTAAATTTCTAGTGTTGAAAAAGACCTTTGCCCTTTGTTGTTACAGTTAAGCGTAATAGTCGCTAAAACATAACCATATCCAATGCATTTGGGTATGGTTTTTACTTTTGGGCATGCTAAAATAAAGCACTCTTTACTGAGGAAATTTTTTGAGTGGGTTATCATGCGCAATCAATCATAAGTAAAGTAGAAAGACATTATCGATAGCTGACACTTCCCTGACATTATTCGGTGCTATACTGATAGAAAAAAGGCTAATAGTGAGGTGGATGGCTGTGGCAAATATATTAGTGGTGGAAGATGAATATGCAATCAGCCAGGTTTTAACGGTTTATTTAAAAAAGGTAGGCTATGAGGTGACACAATGCTTTAATGGTGGACAGGCATTAGATGTATTTCATAAGGTACAGCCAGACTTAGTATTGCTAGATATTATGCTGCCCGAGAAAAATGGGTGGTTGATTTTAAAGGAAATAAGAGAGCTAAGTGCTTGTCCCATTATTATGTTAACCGCATTAGGTGAGGTGAATAATCGTTTAGAGGGCTTTGAGCAAGGTGCAGACGATTATATTGCTAAACCTTTTATTGCAGATGAAGTTGTGGCAAGAGTAAAGGCAGTGTTACGACGTACCACAGGGAATCTTGATCCAACTTCTATAAAGCGCTATGGAGCTCTTCAAATTGATCGTAAGGCACATCAGGTATTTTTAGGAGAGGAAGAAATTATATTAACACCAAGAGATTTATCAGTACTGTTGTTTTTAGCTGACCATCCGAACCAAACGTTTACACGTGACCAGCTTATCGATCAAATTTGGGGTTGGGAATATGAGGGGAGCGATCGAGCCGTCGATTTAGCTATTAAGAGGCTACGTAGGGCATTAAAGGAATGGGATGAAGCAGAGGGAGAAATAAAGACACTACGTGGATTGGGGTATCAGCTAAGTGTTTCAAAAAAATAAACGCATTGCCTTACTCCATTACTGGACAAGCCGCTATTTACTCACCCTTTTCATCGGGCTAGCGATTATTTCATTGATTTCTGCAGCATGGATTCGTCATACAACCTTTGAAAATCGCTTAGAGATGATGGCGTTTTTAGCAGATGAAACCGTTTATCGTCTTACTGATACATCTGAGCCAAATGGTATTCCGGGCTTTATCGGTGATCGAGAACGTTTTACTATGAGGGAAATTGATCCTATTTTATATGTGGTAGATACAGCAGGCAATATATTGACAAGTAATCGTCCTGTGCCACCTGATCGTGTTAAAAATATTGCTAGCTTATTGGATGGCAAAGAGGGCATAGCGAAAATAACGGATGAGCAAGCATCTATTCAATATGTTGTGAAAAGAAAAATAGAAAGTAATCATAAGTTAATGGGCTGGGTACTTGTGATGGAAAAAAGCGACAATTTAACAAGAGTGAACCAGGCATATGGTCAGCTTGCACTGTTAATTGGGGCGTTAGCTGTTTTAGGCTGGATCGCTATTTATTTTTTATCAAAGCGTTTAGCCTATCCAATTAAGCAAGTAGCGAAAGCCGCAAAGCAAGTGCAGGAAGGAAATTATACCATTGATTTGCCTCAGGATAGTAAGGAAGAAGAGGTATATGAGCTTGTGACCTCCTTTGAAAATATGGCACATAAGCTAGAGCAGCTGGAGAAAACCCGAACGGAATTATTAGCAGGTGTTACGCATGAGCTGAAAACACCTGTGACATCTATAAGTGGCTTATTACAGGCTGTTAGAGATGGCGTTGTAACTGGACAGGATGCAAAGGAATTTATTGATATGGCGATGGTCGAAACAATGAAGATGAAAACAATGGTCGGTGATTTACTGGCGTTTAATCAATTTGCTGTGGATGCTATTCCAGTCAAGCTTGAGGTTGTGAATGTTAATCAGCTTCTGCGTGATGCGGTGATGCAGTGGAAAGTCATGCAAGAAGAGGAACGGGTAGATGTACAATTACATTTACTAGAGCAAGCCGTAATGGTTCAGGCAGATATTGTACGTGTTCAGCAAATTATGACAAATCTATTTACCAATGCCAAACAGGCAATGGACAATGGCACGATTACAATCACTGTAATGGATCAGGGGGCTACACTAGCTATTGTGGTGAAAGATACAGGTGATGGTATCCCGCTGGAAGATCAGGCATTTATTTTTGAGCGTTTTTATAGAGGGGAAAATAAAAAATATACTATTAGAGGACTAGGTCTAGGGTTACCACTTAGTAAAATGATGGCACAATCGATTGGTGGTGACTTGCGATTAATCGAAAGCGACACCTCTGGGACATGCTTTGAATTTGTATTGCAAAAGGCTACTACGTCATAAGAGCGTAGTAGCCTTTTCTTATGTTTGTAGGCAAAATAAAAAGAATTAAGTCCAATTAGAGCCAATCTTTTACATATGCGATTAATCCTAGGAATGTACCTATCCCTGCACCAAAGAAAATAGGAATTATAATATTGGGATTATACCTTTTTTTATTTAGTAGTTTATTATTATGATTCATTAAAATTCCTCCTACCATTCTTTATTCACTATACGGAAAAATTAAGAAAACGTTTCAGGCTTTCTTCAACAGGACAAAAAGAAAATAGTAGACTGACATCTGCCTGACACAAAGGCCCTTTATAGTAGGTCATGTAAGCAACACTAGCACGACTAAAGAAAACGAAAGAAAGGTGATGTATATGCCTATTGTTACTTCATTTAACCCAAATGGTCGCAAGGAAATTAAGCAGGCGATCTCCTATCCAGATTATGCGTTATTAAAGGCTAAGCTTCAATATGTGATGCAACTAGATAAACATGCAGGCAAGAATGGCAAATATTTAATTCGGAGCACATACTTCGATAATTTTGCCAATAAAGTGCTCAATGAGAAAAAAGAGGGCTATATTAATCGCGATAAATATCGAGTGCGTATCTATGGTAAATCCAGTGCCATTATTAATTTGGAGCGCAAGAGTAAGCGCAATAATTTAACCTTTAAAACAAAATGTGCCATCTCACAAGCAGAGTATGAGAAAATGCGCGTTGGAGATATAGCGTGGATGGAGGAAGATAAACGAGCGCTTATTCGAGACCTATACCAAGAGATGCATTATAGCCAGCTTAAGCCAACAACAGTAGTAGATTATGAACGAGAGGCCTATATCTATCCATTTGGCAATGTGCGCGTAACTTTTGATAGTAAGGTGCAATCAAGTCTACGCAATACAGATATGTTTAATCCAGAGTTACCTATGGTGGATGTATTGGAGCCAAACCTTGTCATTTTAGAAGTGAAATATGATGAATATTTACCAGATATCATCAAGTATTTACTACAGTCTGTGGATACACGTGCAGAAGCCTATTCAAAATATCAACTCAGTCGTATGTACGGCTAATATAAAGGAGACATGAATGATGGATACAATTAATTTTAGTGATATTTTTAAATCCAATTTTTTAGAAAAAACAACATCATTTTCATTGATTGATTCTGTGATTGGATTAGTAGTAGCATTTTTTATCGGGCTTTTTATTTATGTGGTTTATAAGAAAACCTTTAATGGTGTGATTTACTCACATTCCTTCAATATTTCCTTGTTAATTATGACAATGGCCACAGCACTTGTCATTATGGGGATTAGCTCCAATGTGCTGCTATCGCTTGGGATGGTTGGAGCCCTATCAATTGTGCGATTCCGTACACCAATTAAGGACCCAATGGATTTAGTATATATATTCTGGGCAATTGTTTCTGGTATTTTATGTGGCGCAGGCTTTATACCCTTAGTGATTATTGGCGCTGTGTTAATTGGACTTGTATTGCTTGTATTTGTCAATAAAATTACTGTAGAAAATCCTTATTTATTAATTGTAAAGCTTGAGGAAGAGCTTGCTAATGCAGAGGTAGAGCGCATTATTGCTGCTGAAACAAAAAAATTCGCGCTGAAGTCTAAATCCATTATGCAAATGGGGGAAATTGAAACAACTTATGAAATTCGTATCAAGCAAAATGATGCTAAACTGATGGATCGTTTAACAAAGGTTCCAGGTGTGCAATCTGCCATTATGCTTAGCTATGATGGGAATTTCACGGCGTAATAAAAGAGGTGTAGACTATGATAAAAACACGCATTGTCTATCTGTGCATGGCGATACTGCTTGTTCTCTTTGCTGTGATATATGCGGTGCTTCCGAATATAGGCATTGAAACAAAAAAAACTGAGTTTTCCTATGAGAATTTGGTATTTAATAAAAATAAAGTCACAACCGTTGATATTGAAATAGCTGAGGAAGATTGGGCTGATATGCTTGAAAATGCAGCAGAGGAGGAGTTAAAGCAGGCCACTATCACAGTTAACGGCAAGAAAGTAGAAAATGTTGCTATTCGCACAAAGGGCAATTTATCGTTACGTTCGGTTGTGAATAGTGACTCTGATCGCTATAGTTTAAAAATTGATTTTGATTATTATGATAATACACAAAGCTTATATGGTTTGAAAAAATTAAACTTAAATAATAATTATAGTGACACTACATTGATGCGAGAATATATTTCCTATGAATTGATGGAGCAAATGGGCTTACCAACGCCAGCTCATTCCTATATGTATGTCACTGTAAATGGTGAGGAACGCGGCTTGTTTTTAGGTGTGGAGGCCGTGGATGAAACCTTTTTAGCAAATAACTATGGCTCTAATGATGGTTTTTTATTTAAACCAGATGGAACAGGCAGTGATTTACAATATATTAGTGATGATCTAGCAGACTATACAGGTATTGGCTTAAAGACCAATGAAGGCAATAGTGATGAATCGAAGCTTATTGAAATGCTGGATGCTATCAATAATGGCGGAGATATTGAGCAATACATTGATGTCGATGAAATGTTGCGCTACTTTGCCGTAAATACAGCAATTGTGAATTTAGATAGCTATCAAGGAAATATGAAGCACAATTACTATCTGTATGAACAAAATGGGGTGTTTTCTATTATTCCATGGGATTATAATATGGCATTTGGAGGCTTTGGTGCTGGTGGTGGTAGAATGGGTGGAGAAAATGATCAAAATCCAGCCAATACTTCTACTAATAGGGAAAGAACTTTTGTCCAAAATAATGAACAACCTGCTCAGGCAGATGGTGAAGATAAACAGCAACAAGGTGGCGTCTTTAATATGGGAATGGGCATGTCAGGCAACCTATTAGATGAGAGTGCCATTAATTTTAGTGTGACGACCCCAGTTTCTGGTACAACGTTAGAGGAGCGACCATTGCTCAATGCTTTACTTGTAAATGAGGAGTACCGTGCCAAATATGAAAGCTATTTAGAAAAGCTAGCAACCACTTATTTAACAGAGGAGTATATACAATCCATTACTAAAAATTTAGCGGTGCTATTAACAACCTATGTGGAGGCAGACCCTACAAAATTCTCAACAACAGAGCAGTTTTTAGCAGCAGTTGAGGGTGACAACAGCCTGCCTGAGTTTGCTAAACAACGCTCGGCTTCTATTTTAAAGCAGTTATCAGGAGAGCTTGTGGTGGAAGCATCTACAACGACAAATATGCCAGCACCTAATGAAAATGGTGCTATGCCAGAAAACTTTGATCCGAGTCAGTTTCCAGAGGATTTTGATCCAGCGCAAGGCCCACCGTTTAACAGGGAAGGTAATGGTCCAGGGGAGGGACAGAATGGCGAACCTATGCAACGTCCTGGTGGAAACGGATTTAAAATGGGGATGCCAGGTGCAAATGGTGAACCATCGAATCAAGCAACTGTTATTGATAAAAATACAGTACTTACAGTAACGGTATCCTTAGTATTCCTCCTCCTAGCAATCTTATTTGTTGTTAAATTTAAACGTAGAGGCCGCTAAAAAATAACCATATCCAATGCGTTTGGATATGGTTATTGCCTTTTCTCATGCTAAAATAAAGCATTCTTTGCTGAGGAGCCTTTTTATATGAATGAATATCAGTTTGATAAATATTAGTTTGATAAATATTTACATATTAATACTGTTGGGGAACAATATGGATTCCCTAAGCTGTCCCATTATCATCGCTATGAGCCAACACCTTATACTGGACTAGAACAGTTATTTGCTGTCTATGAGATGCCAGCTCATCCTGTTTTTATTGATATGGGATGTGGGAAAGGACGTGTACCCATTTATGTCTATGATAAATTCCGTGTGCCAACAATTGGAATAGAAATGGATATAGGATTTTATAGAGAGGCTGAAGAGAATAAGCGAAGTTATCTACACAAGAAACATGCTCATGCGCCTATCTCATTTATTCATACTATTGCTGAAGCCTATGAAGTAAAATCATGTGATAATGTTTTTTTCTTTTTCAATCCCTTTTCGATTCATATTTTCCGTACAGTAATTCATAATATTTGGAAATCCTATGAGCAGCGAATGCGAGATATTCATATCATTTTATATTATCCACCCTATGATTATTTACAATTCTTACATCATGGAACGCCCTTTGAATTACTTCATGAAATTCATTTAGAAAATGAAACAAATCTTAATGAACGCCTTTGTGTATTTGGTTTAAAAAAAGCTTAGAGGAATGAAAGTCATCTCTAAGTTTTTTATTTTGCCTCTTAAGTAATCTTTTTTTGATGTATTCTACTGAATTATTTTCAGGGAAATAATCATTATTTATGGAGGACATTAATTAAATAGGTACTCCTATTTTTGTATAGCCAGCTTTTGTTTTTAATGACTGTTGTAGTGAAAATCAATGATTTGTTAAGCTTATCGAGGAAAAAAAATAATCATTTAACACTACTGCTAGTTGTATGTATAAAATTAATAGATAATTCATAGAAACAATTATACTGAAAAATCACACTAGACTAAATATAAGGTACTGTCAATATTTTTGTGTAAATGACGATTCACCCGTTCAAGGGAACTCATCACCTGTGTATTCAATTGTACTTGTTCGAAGTGTTGATTTGAGTGTGTAGGAAAGGGCTAGCCCTTTCCTACACACTCAAATTTCGCGCTGGCGCGTCCCGGTCTAGTTTGCCGGTTCGTGCAGCTGCTCAAACATTTCTTCTAGCTTTGCACGGGCCTGATTGAAGCCGATGTGGCAGCGTGTGGCGAAACGTTGATTATAGTCTTCGAACTGCGTCACTAAAAAGCGCTCCAACGATTCTTCGTTCGGGAACTGTTCCTTGCGCTTTGTATATTTTTTGATTTGCTTATTGAACGACTCGATTAAATTCGTCGAGTAGATGCTTCGCCAAATCGCCTTGGGAAAGCCGTAAAACGTCAGTAAATACGGGTTTTCGAGTAAGCCTTGTGCGACTTTTTTATACGATTTGCCCCATTTTTCGCAGAACGTCTCGAGCGCTTTTTTCGCTGCTTCAGCGTTCTTTGCCTGGTGAATCGTTTTAAAATCCTCGCACACTTCCTTGCGATCTTCTACTCGGACTTTATGCATGATATTGCGTGCCACATGGACAAGGCACACCTGATATTTTGCCTTTGGAAACACATTAAACACAGCGTCTGCCATGCCTTTTAAGCCGTCTGATACGAATAAAAGTACGTCTTCTACACCACGGTCTTTGAGCTCTTGTAGTAGCTCCTGCCAGTTGTAGGCCGATTCTGTTGGGGCAATCGTATAGCCAAGCACTTCTTTAGAGCCGTCTTCACGAATACCAACTGCAATATAGACGGCCTCTTTTGACACCGTATCACGACGCACGGCAATATACGTCGCGTCTAAATACACGCATACGTAACGATTGTGCAAAGGACGGTTATTAAAGGCTTCTACCGTTTCTGAAACAGCCTTTGTCATATTCGAAATCGTTTGCGGCGTATAGTGATGCCCATACATTTTCTCAATTAATTGCGCAATTTCCGCCATCGTAATGCCTTTTTTGAACAAGTGAATGACCGTTTCTTCCAGCGTATCGTTCGAGCGCTTATATGGTACCACTGTCTGTTGTTTAAACTCACCGTTGCGATCCCGCGGGATTTGAAGCGTTAAATCGCCGTACTCCGTGTGAAGTGTACGCGAATAAGACCCATTGCGAGAATTGCCTGAGTTGAACCCGATACGATCGTATTTTTCGTAATCCAAAAATTCCGTCAGCTCTGTCGCCAGTAGCGAGTTGATCGCCATTTCCAAGTGCGAACGAAAAACCTCGGTAATATCTTGTTTTTTGACTAGTGCATCGACAATTTCTGTTGTAAACTGATTCATAGGGAAGACCTCTTTTCTAGGATTGGTTGTGGTGACTTAATTCTACCAAGAAAGGGTCTTCCTTTTTCTATGGAATTTTCTATTTACACAAAATATTTTATACTCTCAAATATAAAGAATGCTTTACAATGTAAAAGGCTTAAATGAATAATATTTTCTTTTATTAAAGATAGTTATAAATAATTATTTTTCTATTGAGCAAATGCAATTTATTGTTTATAATTATCAGAAATATCTAATATTTGAAAAACTTTCAGGGGGAATTTAATTATGAAAGAGAGCAAAAAGCTTAAGAAGTTCGGTTCACTTTTAGTAGCATCATCATTGCTTGCTGGCGTTTTAGCTGGTTGTGGTAATGGAGGCGATTCAGGCTCTGGTGGAGGCTCATCTTCATCAGGTGGTGGTTCATCATCAGATGGCGATACAATTAAAATCGGCGCCAACCTAGAACTTTCAGGGAACGTAGCTTCCTATGGTTCCTCTATTGGATTAGGTGCAGAACTAGCTGTAAAGGAAATTAACGATAATGGCGGTATTGATGGTAAGAAAATTGAGCTAATTAAAGTAGATAATAAATCCGAAAACGCTGAGGCAACTGCAGCAGCTATGAAACTTATCACACAAGATAACGTAGTAGCTATGCTAGCGCCTGCCACTTCAGGTAATACAGTAGCAACTGTACAAATTGCAAATGATAATAAGATTCCGATTGTTACTGGCTCTGGTACAGCACCAAATATTACAGTAAATGAAGACGATGGCACTGTGAATGAATATGCATTCCGTACTTGCTTTATCGATCCATTCCAAGGAATTGTAGCTGCTAACTTTGCTTCAAATGAGTTAGATGTGAAAAACGTAGCTATTTTTGCAGATAACGCATCTGATTATGCAAAGGGCTTAGCAAAATCCTTTAAAGAAACGATTACAGCAAATGGTGGAAACATTGTAGCTGAAGAAGCATACGTAGCGAAGGATGCAGACTTCCGTACACAGTTAACAAGTATTAAATCAAAAAATCCTGACTTTATTTTTATTCCTGGATATTATGAAGAGGTTGGTTTAATTGTTAAGCAAGCACGTGAATTGGGTATTGATGTACCTTTAATGGGTGCTGATGGTTGGGATTCACCAACTTTAGTAGAGCTAGCTGGTGCAGAGGCATTGAATAACACATATATTACAAACCACTACTCTGCAGAAGACCCAGAACAAAAAATTCAAGATTTTGTAAAGGCATTTAAAGAGGCAAATGGTGACAAAGCACCTGATGCATTCAACGCACTTGGTTATGATTCTATTTACTATATTGCAGATGCAATTAAACGTGCGGGCTCTACAGATGGAGAAGCGATTAAAGATGCATTAGCTGACACAAAAGATCTTTCTTTAGTAACAGGTACTTTCTCAGTTGACGAAGACCATAACCCAATTAAAACAGCAACAGTTCTTGAATTTAAAGACGGTAAACAAGTGTTCAACTCTAAAGTAAATCCTTAATGTTTTGTAAGTAAGGGGGAGGCGGGTAAACACGCCTTCCTTTTTTATGCTGTAGATTACTAGAATGATAGTAGAGAGCATAAATTTTTATAGATGTATGCATTTATTTTTCAATTTTCAGAAAATTAAAAGGAGTGAACGCACATGGAATGGATACAGCAGCTTGTGAATGGTATTTCACTAGGTAGTATCTACGCGTTAATAGCGTTAGGGTATACGATGGTATACGGAATTATTAAGCTGATTAACTTTGCTCATGGTGATGTTTTCATGATCGGTTCGTTTATTGGCTTTTACGCAATTGCTAAATGGGAGCTTGGCTTCTTTCCTGCACTGTTATTGGCGATGACAGTCTGTGCGATTATGGGTGTGTTAATTGAACGTATTGCCTATAAACGTTTGCGGAATGCCACACGTATTGCGGCGTTAATTACAGCAATTGGTGTATCGTTATTAATCGAATATACAACAATTTTCTTCAGAGGCGCACAACCAGCAGCATACCCTGAGGTATTTAAAAATAAATCATTGGATATTTTCGGTGTACAAATTAGTAGTACATCTATTCTAATTTTAACGGTCGCAGTTGTGCTGATGATTCTTTTACAATTCATCGTACATAAAACTAAAATCGGGAAAGCAATGCGAGCCGTTTCTCATGATGCGGATGCAGCGCGTTTAATGGGAATTAACGTAGATAATACAATCTCTGCAACATTTGCCATAGGCTCTGCCTTAGCAGGTGCAGCAGGTGTTATATTTGGTGTGTATTATACAAAGATTGACCCATTAATGGGCGTTATTCCAGGGGTGAAAGCATTTATTGCAGCCGTTCTTGGTGGTATTGGTATTATTCCTGGTGCTATGGTTGGCGGTATGCTACTTGGTGTTGTGGAATCATTAGTAAGTGCGCTTGGCTTCTCGTTATGGCGTGATGCAGCGGCATTCGTTATTTTAATTTTAATTTTAATCTTCAGACCATCGGGTATCTTTGGTAAAAACGCCCGTGAGAAAGTGTAGGTGAGCGGTATTATGAAAAAGTCTAAAGTTTTCTGGGGCTATGCCGTATTAGCGCTAGTCATCTATGCAGTTGTCCAAGTGTTAATTTCAACAGGTGCAATCGATATCTATTATAAAAATATGCTGATTACGATGTGTATTAATATTATGCTGGCTGTCAGCTTGCATATTGTTATCGGGGTTACAGGACAATTCTCGATTGGGCATGCTGGTTTCTTAGCAGTGGGTGCCTATATATCCGCTATTATTACAACAAAGCTAATGCTACCATTCCCATTGGCAATCCTTTTAGGTGCACTTGCAGCAGCCGGGGCTGGCTTAATTGTGGGGATTCCTACTTTACGTTTAAAAGGGGACTATTTAGCGATTGCAACACTAGGATTCGCAGAGATTATTCGTATTATCTTTTTAAATACGGATTATGTGGGTGGCGCAGCAGGGATGCAGGTAAAGTATTTGTCTAACTGGACATATGCATTTGTTGGTGTTGTGTTAACGATTTTAGTCATCTCTAACTTTACAAATTCTCGTCATGGTCGTGCATGTATTTCGATTCGTGAGGATGAAATTGCAGCAGATGCGATGGGTATTAATACAACTTACTATAAGGTAGTTGCATTCGTTATCGGCTCCTTCTTTGCTGGGCTGGCTGGTGCTATTTTTGCTCACAACTTTTACATCATTCAACCAACGACATTTGGCTTCTTAAAGTCGTTTGATATTTTAATTTATGTGGTACTTGGTGGTTTAGGAAGTCTTTCAGGGTCAGTAATTGCAGCTATTTTCTTAACAGTGGTATCAACATACCTAGCAAACTTCCCTGAAACACGTATGATTATTTACAGTTTAGTATTAATTATCGTGATGCTTTATCGTCCAACAGGCTTAATGGGCACAAAGGAAATTACGGATTTATTTAAGTTTGGTAAAAAAGGAGGTACAAAATAATGACTGGGAACCTTCTTATCAAAGTTGAAAATATGGGTATTCAATTTGGCGGCTTAAAGGCGGTACAGGCTGTGAATATGTACCTCAATCAAGGAGAACTAGTGGGGCTTATTGGGCCAAATGGTGCTGGAAAGACAACAAGCTTCAATATGTTAACGGGCGTTTATACGCCAACAGAAGGGACAATTACATTTGATGGTTTGAAATTAAATGGGCTTGCACCTTATCAGGTAACACAAAAAGGGATTAGCCGTACATTCCAAAATATTCGTCTCTTTAAAGAGCTATCTGTTTTAGATAATGTAAAGGTAGCCAACCATTCACTTGCAAAGCATTCCATGTGGTCTTCTATTTTCCGTTTGCCAGCACATTTTAAGGGTGAGGCAGAAATGGAGCATCAATCAATTGAGTTTTTAAAAATCTTTGGCTTAGATGTTTATAAGGATGAGCTAGCAAAAAACTTACCGTACGGGATGCAGCGTCGTTTAGAGATTGCTCGTGCGTTAGCGGCAAATCCCAAACTACTCTTATTGGATGAACCAGCAGCAGGGATGAATCCACAAGAAACACATGATTTAATGGAGTTAATTGCCTTTATTCGTAAAGAGTTTGGCTTAACCATTTTACTGATTGAGCATGATATGAGTTTAGTTATGGGCATTTGTGAACGCATCTATGTACTCGATCATGGACAATTAATTGCTGACGGAACACCAGAGGAAATTCGCAACAATCCAAAGGTAATTGAAGCATACCTTGGTGAGGAGGTTATCGGCTAATGCTAAAAGTACAAAATATAGATGTTTATTATGGCAATATTCAAGCATTAAAGGGCCTCTCTTTAGAAGTAAACGAGGGTGAAATTGTCACATTAATCGGTGCAAATGGTGCTGGCAAAAGTACATTGTTAAAGACATTGTCAGGCTTGCTGAAGCCAAAGGGTGGTATTATTGAGTACGAAGGCTTCTCGATTGCAGGAAAGGCTGCTCAAACTATTGTAAAGTCAGGCATTTCTCATGTTCCAGAAGGTCGTCGTGTTTTTGCCAATATGACCGTAGAGGAAAACTTAGAGCTTGGTGCTTATTTGCGTAATGATAAAGCAGGAATTAAAAAAGATATGGATCATGTTTTTGAGTTATTTCCACGATTATTGGAGCGTCGTAAGCAGCAATCGGGTACACTGTCAGGCGGTGAGCAGCAGATGCTTGCAATGGGGCGTGCATTAATGGCAAAGCCAAAGCTGTTATTAATGGATGAGCCTTCAATGGG
Organism: Lysinibacillus macroides; assembly: GCF_001281525.1. Classification (GTDB taxonomy): domain Bacteria; phylum Bacillota; class Bacilli; order Bacillales_A; family Planococcaceae; genus Lysinibacillus; species Lysinibacillus macroides. The sequence continues at coordinate 246,388 of NZ_LGCI01000014.1, forward strand.
TCTTGCACCGCTCATGGTTAAAAATATTTTTAATATTATTGAGCAGGTCAATAAAGAGGGTACAACTGTTTTACTTGTTGAGCAAAATGCTAATATGGCGTTATCTGTTGCTAATCGTGCATATGTACTGGAAACAGGAAAAATAGTTTTATCAGGTACAGCACAAGAGCTTCAAGAAAGCGAACAAGTAAAAGCAGCTTATTTAGGTGGTTTATAATTGAAGGAAGGGGTGTGAGGAAGATTTCGTCTTTCCCAGCACCCCTTTCGCTTATTTACCATAAAATTTCTTCTGGATATTTGAGCTGAATTTGAATATTGTGTAGTGGCTGTTTTGTTGTAATAGCAGCGTCCATTAGCTGAGCCTTTAATGCTGCATAGTCATGATCCTCAATCATGAATCGCACTGCAAATGCAGCTAAATGGGCTTTACGCTCCTCTTTGTCTAATTGGAGATATTCTAAATTGAGTACATCAACATATTGTGTTGCATAACGGAAGGTTAATGGATTTTTCGCATGCAGCATTTTTAAAAATACCTCATAATCTTCCTCGTTCATCTCTTGCTCTAGGCAATCAGCAATAGCTGCTTGAAACTTACGAATAATAGCAATGTCATAATCCCACATGGACGAATCATTTAACTGCTGGTGTAGATCAATAAAATCATTTAAGGCAATTGCGCTAAAAATGATTTCAGGCCACAGTATTTCAGTTGCAAAATAGACATTTTTATTTGGGAAGATTAACTCATGCTGTGTAAGAACATTTTTATTAAGCCCATTATTGACAAAATCTAACTGGTGTTCGCCAAGCGCAGCGTGCCTTAGTTTATAGCAAACACTTAAAATACGCAGCCGAGGACCTTGATAATCATAGTATTTATTTTCATCCCCAGTTATTTTGTAAATGGCATTAATCAGTTCATCTAAATCCCAAAAATCTCCACTAATTCGTACCCCTGTTAATTGTTCCGTGCTTCGAATAACAATCATTGTCCTCGCACCTCCCCTTTAATCGCTTATTTTGGTGTGTAGTTGAGTAGTTTAAATAATTCTGTTCGTTCTTTGTCGGTTAAGTCGCGCCATTGCCCAATCTTTAAATTTCCAAGCTCAATATTCATAATGCGAATTCGCTGTAGACGCTTAACAGAATAACCTAACGCTGTACACATTCGTCGTATTTGGCGATTTAAGCCTTGCTCCAAAATAATTTTAAAGACTTTGTCCGATATTTTTTCAACATGACAGGGCAATGTTGTTGTATCTAAAATATCTACACCTGCACCCATTTTTTTAATAAATGCCTCTGTAATTGGCTTATCAACCTGAACGATATATTCCTTTTCATGGTGGTTTTCAGCACGTAAAATTTTATTGACGATATCACCATCATTGGTTAATAACAATAACCCCTCTGATTCTTTATCGAGTCTTCCAATATGAAAAATACGTAAAGGATGATTAACAAAGTCAACCACATTCCCTTTAATATGGCGTTCCGTTGTACTTGTGATGCCGACAGGTTTATTAAGGGCAATATAGACGAGTTGTTGTTCCTTCTTTACCTCTTTTCCATCAACGCAAACAGTATCGTCAGCCTCAACTTGACTACCTACTGATGCAAGCTTTCCATTAATCGTTACTCTCCCTTCCGCTATCCAATTGTCAGCACCTCGGCGAGAGATAATGCCTGTTTCACTCAAATATTTATTAATACGCATATGGTTCTCCTATATTTTATATTAATTTAAGTATACCTTAACGTTGCGTCTAGCGTGAATGCTAGAAGCCTTTCTTATTAAAAATAAATTAGATGGGAAATTTTTCGAAAAAGTTGAAATTATTTTTTGTTTCTGACAATATATTAAATGAGAGGGTTTCTATAAAAATATGGTTATTCCGATATAAAATAATGTTTTTTGTAGACAATTCTCATTAAATTGTGTAAAGGGGAGAAGTAAAATGGTTTATGCATTTCCAAACACTGAAGGATCGGTAGTTCAATTCAAAGAGAAATATGACAATTATATTGGTGGCGAATGGACACCCCCAGTGAAAGGTCAATACTTTGATAACGTCACTCCTGTTACTGGACAAGTTTTTACACAAATAGCGCGTTCCACAGCTGAGGATATTGAACTTGCACTTGATGCAGCTTATGCAGCTAAAGACGCATGGGGAACAACATCGCCGACAGAGCGTGCAAACATTTTACTTAAAATTGCAGACCGTATTGAGCAAAATTTAGAAAAGCTAGCTGTTGCCGAAACATGGGATAATGGTAAAGCAGTACGTGAAACATTAAATGCAGATATCCCTCTTGCAATTGACCATTTCCGTTATTTTGCTGGCGTTTTACGTGCCCAAGAAGGCTCAATCAGCCAAATTGATAACGATACAGTTGCCTACCATTTTCATGAGCCAATCGGGGTAGTCGGTCAAATTATCCCTTGGAACTTCCCGATACTAATGGCTGTATGGAAGCTTGCACCAGCACTTGCAGCTGGAAACTGTGTTGTTTTAAAACCAGCGGAACAAACACCAGCATCTATTATGGTGCTGTTTGAATTAATTGAAGACTTATTACCACCAGGTGTCGTAAATATTGTTAATGGATTTGGTTTAGAGGCAGGGAAGCCGCTTGCGTCCAATCCACGTATTGGTAAAATTGCCTTTACAGGTGAAACAACAACAGGTCGTTTAATTATGCAATATGCTTCTCAAAATCTAATTCCTGTTACATTAGAACTGGGTGGTAAATCGCCAAACATCTTCTTTGAGGATATTATGGATGAAGATGATTCCTTCTTAGATAAAGCAGTAGAAGGCTTTGTATTATTTGCGTTAAATCAAGGAGAGGTGTGTACATGTCCTTCTCGTGCATTAATTCAGGAATCAATTTATGATAAATTTATGGAGCGTGTGATACAGCGAGTGGAGGCCATTAAAATTGGTAACCCACTTGATCCAAATACAATGATGGGTGCACAGGCTTCAAGCGAGCAAATGGAGAAAATTCTTTCATATTTAGATATTGGTAAACAAGAGGGCGCTGAATGTCTAATTGGAGGAGAGAAGAATAATGTAGGAGAAGGCTTTGAAAATGGCTACTACATTAAACCAACTGTCTTCAAAGGGCATAATAAAATGCGTATTTTCCAAGAGGAAATTTTCGGACCAGTTGTGGCAGTTACTACATTTAAAACGAAAGAGGAAGCATTGGAAATTGCCAATGACACATTATACGGCTTAGGCTCAGGTATTTGGACAAGAGATATGAACACAGCTTATCGCTTTGGTCGTGGAATTGAGGCAGGACGTGTTTGGACAAATTGCTACCACGCTTATCCTGCACATGCTGCGTTTGGCGGTTATAAAATGTCTGGAGTTGGACGCGAAAACCATAAAATGATGTTAGCTCATTACCAACAAACGAAAAATTTACTGGTTAGCTATAGCGAAAACAAACTGGGCTTCTTCTAATTTACAGGGAGGTGCATGAGCGTGGTCGAACGTGTACTAGCTACGGCAGAGGCGCTAGCACTCATCGATTTATTAAAAGAAAAGCATGGTCCTATTATATTTCATCAATCTGGTGGCTGCTGTGATGGCTCATCCCCTATGTGTTATCCAGAGGGTGACTTATTATTAGGTGATCAGGATATATGCCTTGGAGAAATAGGCGGTGCTCCCTTCTACATGCATAAAAATCAATATGATTATTGGAAACATACCCAGATTATATTAGATGTTGTCGATGGTAGAGGTGGAATGTTTTCTTTAGAGGGTGTAGAAGGGAAACGCTTTTTAACAAGGTCAAGAGCATTTTCATCAGAGGAGCTACAAGAGCTAGGGTTAATTTAATAAGATATGGGACAGCGGCAGCAAGATATGCCGCTGTTTTTTATTGTATGTACACCTTTAATTTTTAGAGAAAAGGCTATGTAATGCGATGGTCTTCGACGAGTTGCGTAAAGATAAAAATAACTGAAAACGCTCATATAAAGTCACTGTAAATAATAGTTTTTTAGTAGTTTTTGCGATCAACGTCAACATCCCCTTTTTATGTTGTTGATATTCCTTATTAAACCAAATAAATGAGGTAACATATATTAAATTAAGTTTACTTTTTATGTGAATTGTTACAGGTAGGTGAATCTTTCTAGCAATATGTAACGTAAATGGAGAAAGGGAGTGGACAATGATGAATGATGTGATGATTGAAAATCAATTGACAAATATAGTTGAGGACGTATCAAAAGCTGCTGGCTGGACGGTTGATCGAAAGATTATTCTAGCGATTGCTAGTACATTTCTAGCTTCAGGAAAAACATTTGATCCAGTCAAGTATAAAGCAGTATTGCAGGAGATGAAAAAGCAGAGCTCATGGATGTCCCCTTTACGAACAACCGTTGGCTATAGCATCGCTGCAAATTTAATGGAGCAGGAGGATGCAGAAAAGGCAGTAAAGGAATTACTAACAAATGTGAGTATTTTGAAAGAAGCTAAATTTAAAAATGGCAATTTTAGCTTTATTGGTGCACAGTTTTTAACGGAGAACAAACATGAAAAAAAGGCACATGCTCAAAAGGCTAGAGCTTTATTTGATGCAATTCGTAAGCACCACCCATTTTTAACATCCTATGAGGATATTCCTTATGCAGTTTTATTAAGCAATCCATCTGATGATGTTGAGTTACGTGCAGATACAATGAATCGCTACTATAAAGAATTACGAACATATAATTTTACTGTGGGGAATGATCTTCAATGGCTTTCACAGGTATTAACGCTGTTATCTCCACAATATAATTATCAACTTGTAGCAAATACTGTAGCGATCCGTGACACACTCAAAAAACAACATATAAAAGTAAAGACTATGCATTATCCGCTACTTGGGTTTTTAGCAATACTTGAGCTTAATCAAACACAGTTGCAAGATATTATTGATTTGTATCATGAAGTAAAGAGTTTAAAATTGTTAAAATGGCATCGTGAGTTTGTCCTCTTTATGGCTGTACAAATTGCTATTTACGATATGGCAAATGTCCAAAAATCTTTGTCGATGACGATAATGGCTTCTATTGAGTTATTAATTCAAGCACAGCAAGCAGCAATGATCGCAGCGGTTAGTGCAGCCACCATAGCATCTAATTCCAGTTCTTCATGATAAAATAAAGGAGAACTTGATTATTTGGAGGTGCATGTGAAGGATGAAGAAAACAAAACTATGGATAAATGGTCAATGGCAAGAGGCGGAGAATAGTTATGAGTTAATATCTCCGTATAGTGGAGAGGTCGTTGCACATGTAGCTAAGGCATCCATCCAAGATGTTGAGAGAGCGATCGAGGGTGCACAGCAAGCATTTCAATCATTTAAAAAGACAACAGCCTATGAGCGTGCCGAAATATTATATAACGTAGTCCAGATTATGCGACAACGAAAAGAAGAATTTGCAGAGATTTTAGCATTAGAGGCAGGGAAACCTCTAGCGGCAGGACTAGCTGAAATTGAACGTACCATTGCCACGTATCAATTTGCGGCAGAGGGCGCTAAGCAAGCAAAGGGTGAGACTGTACCAATGGATGCTGCGCCCGGAGCAGGAGATCGTATAGGCTGGACAAAGCGAGAACCCCTAGGTGTTATCTCAGCCATTACACCGTTTAATTTTCCATTTAATTTAGTAGCGCATAAATTAGGTCCAGCATTTGCGGTTGGCAATACGGTTGTGTTAAAGCCAGCGACACAAACGCCATTAAGTGCCCTTATAATGGCAGAGATTTTTAAAGAGGCAGGCTTACCAGATGGGGCATTACAAATAGTAACAGGCAGTGGCGGCGAACTGAGTGATACACTTATTACACATCCATATGTTAAAAAGGTAACATTTACAGGTAGCGGTAATGTTGGCTTAGGTATAAAAGAAAAGGTTGGCTTACGGAAAGTAACGTTGGAGCTTGGTTCCAATGCAGCAGTAATTGTCGAACCATCGACACCTATCCACAAAATTATTAAGCGCTGTGTAGGCGGTGCGTTTAATTTTGCTGGACAAGTATGTATTTCTTTACAACGTATTTATGTACATGCCTCGATTATTAACGAATTTACAAAAGCGTTTGTTGAAGAAACTGAAAAGCTTATAGTAGGTGATCCATTTGATAAAAATACAGATGTGAGTGCCATGATTCATCCAAATGAAGTTGAACGAATAAGAGAATGGATTGAGGAAGCTCAGACGCAAGGCGCTGTTATGGCAACAGGAGGTGTTTTTACAGAGCGTACTTTAACCCCAACTGTTATGACGAATGTAACAGCGGATATGAAAATTGTCTGTCAGGAAGCATTCGCACCAATCGTCTCAATTGTTTCATATGAAACATTAAATGACGCCATTCGACTTGTAAATGAGTCGGAACTTGGTTTAAATGCAGGGATTTACACGAATATTTTACCAGATGCTCTATATGCAGCAGATGAGTTACAAGCTGGTGCTGTGATGATTAATGATATTCCAACCTTTAGGGTAGATAATATGCCATATGGTGGTGTAAAAATGAGCGGCTATGGACGTGAAGGTATTAAATGGGCGATTGAGGAAATGACGGATATGAAATTTATTATGATGAAAAAATCGTTCTAAATTTGCATCTACACTTTTTCTGCGCTACGATGACGAAAGAACATACATGAAGGGGAGTTGCAAGAATCATGACAAACAACACGGTGCCAATGAGCCAATCACGTACGGTTCAATCCCGTCTCGTATTACCTCCAGATACCAATAATCACAATTCCATTTTCGGTGGAAGAGTGTTAGCTTATATTGATGAAATTGCTGCTATTACAGCAATGAAACATGCTAAAGGACAAGTAGTAACAGCTTCGATTGATTCAGTTGATTTTTTATCGGCAGCACATGTAGGGGATATTCTTGAAATAGAAAGTATTGTTTCTTCTACTGGACGTTCTTCGATGGAGGTTTATGTGCGCGTTATTTCTCGCAATATAGAGACTGGAGAAGAAAAATTAACAACAGAATCATTTGTGACGATGGTGGCAGTAGATGATAAAGGGAAACCAACACAAGTACCTGCTATTTATCCTGAAACAGATGAGGAAAAACGTTTATTTGAAACAGGACCAGTAAGACGAGAGTATCGTAAACAAAAGCGTGCCTTGCCACATTAAAGAAAAAGGGAACTTAACTGCTTACAGCGAAGTTCCCTTTTTGTGCTAGATATTTAGTTCATTCACAACATTAATAAGCGAGTCAGATGAGGAAGAAACAAGTGTTGCTCCCTGTGATAGCTCTGTAATTAAATTAGAAATGGCTGAAATATCTCTGGATGTATGAATATATTGCTGCTGAATACCAGCGACAGCATCAGCAATATCATTAAATGATTTCGATAAATTTTCCTGTGTAGTCACACTATGCTGAATCTTTTCATCAACATTTACCACAGAATTCGACATTGTTGTAATATTGCTTTCGGTTTCTTTAATAAGATGGGAAACATTTTGTACGGCATTTTTTGTTTCCTCTGCAAGCTTACGAACTTCCTCTGCAACCACTGCAAAGCCTTTGCCATGCTCTCCTGCACGAGCTGCCTCAATTGATGCATTTAAGGCTAATAGATTGGTTTGATCAGCAATCCCTGTAACAAGCCCTACAATCTCAGAGATTTTTTGAGAGGAAGTACGCAACTGATTCATGGTTACTTCAAGGCTGTTGACACTCTTTAAAATAACTTGTATTAAATCATTTTGTTCTTGAAGCTGTTGCTGTCCACGTCTCGACTTTTCCTGTGTATCCGCAACGAAACTCAATCCTTGCTTTGTAGCTACTGCAATATCATCTGTTTGAGAGGAAATCACTAGTAAGGAAGCTGCTGTTTCTTCACTAATAGCATTAAGTTCCTCAGCCGTTTTGTGAATCGTTGTAACAAGAGCATTTTTTGTCTCACTCGTAGCTGTACGAATGCGCTCTTCCTCTTTTTCATAGGCCTCGATTACTAACTGTTGCTCAAAATTGATAATTTTACTAAAGGCATTAATCGCATAGATTGCATCTTGTTTCGAAATATCGAGATCATTCACGAAGTTAGTAAAAGTAGTAGTGAGTGATTGGAAGGATGCAATATACCATTTCGATTGCAAACCGATTCGAACGTGGGCTTCAGCAATGGCTTTTCTTTCATGAATGTAAGCGCTATTAATATAACTTTCAAAAATATCACTTAAATGTTTGTGCAATGTAACTTTTAAACGGTCAATGTGCGATGTCCGATTAATAATATCGAGTAAGTCTTGACTTAGACTAATGGCTACATAAAACTGCTCCACCATTGTTGGAATTAAATCCTTGGCAAATGGCTGTAATTGCTTAATAATCGCTAGATCTCTTATTGTTAAATTTAACAGCGCTAATTGTTTTTGAAGGCTTGGATGGCTTGAAACATCTAATTGTACATGATCCTCGAAATTTTCAGGCATTAAGACAATTGAGTAGTGAGGACTACTATTTTTTGTAAACCAACTCATGATTAATTACTCCATTCTTAATATCTATAATAAGTAAATATAAAAGAAACTTTTGTCGTTTATAAATATATGGTATTAAATCCATTTTACTAGGTACTGTCAATATTTTTGTGTAAATGACGATTCACCCGTTCAAGGGAACTCATCACCTGTGTATTCAATTGTACTTGTTCGAAGTGTTGATTTGAGTGTGTAGGAAAGGGCTAGCCCTTTCCTACACACTCAAATTTCGCGCTGGCGCGTCCCGGTCTAGTTTGCCGGTTCGTGCAGCTGCTCAAACATTTCTTCTAGCTTTGCACGGGCCTGATTGAAGCCGATGTGGCAGCGTGTGGCGAAACGTTGATTATAGTCTTCGAACTGCGTCACTAAAAAGCGCTCCAACGATTCTTCGTTCGGGAACTGTTCCTTGCGCTTTGTATATTTTTTGATTTGCTTATTGAACGACTCGATTAAATTCGTCGAGTAGATGCTTCGCCAAATCGCCTTGGGAAAGCCGTAAAACGTCAGTAAATACGGGTTTTCGAGTAAGCCTTGTGCGACTTTTTTATACGATTTGCCCCATTTTTCGCAGAACGTCTCGAGCGCTTTTTTCGCTGCTTCAGCGTTCTTTGCCTGGTGAATCGTTTTAAAATCCTCGCACACTTCCTTGCGATCTTCTACTCGGACTTTATGCATGATATTGCGTGCCACATGGACAAGGCACACCTGATATTTTGCCTTTGGAAACACATTAAACACAGCGTCTGCCATGCCTTTTAAGCCGTCTGATACGAATAAAAGTACGTCTTCTACACCACGGTCTTTGAGCTCTTGTAGTAGCTCCTGCCAGTTGTAGGCCGATTCTGTTGGGGCAATCGTATAGCCAAGCACTTCTTTAGAGCCGTCTTCACGAATACCAACTGCAATATAGACGGCCTCTTTTGACACCGTATCACGACGCACGGCAATATACGTCGCGTCTAAATACACGCATACGTAACGATTGTGCAAAGGACGGTTATTAAAGGCTTCTACCGTTTCTGAAACAGCCTTTGTCATATTCGAAATCGTTTGCGGCGTATAGTGATGCCCATACATTTTCTCAATTAATTGCGCAATTTCCGCCATCGTAATGCCTTTTTTGAACAAGTGAATGACCGTTTCTTCCAGCGTATCGTTCGAGCGCTTATATGGTACCACTGTCTGTTGTTTAAACTCACCGTTGCGATCCCGCGGGATTTGAAGCGTTAAATCGCCGTACTCCGTGTGAAGTGTACGCGAATAAGACCCATTGCGAGAATTGCCTGAGTTGAACCCGATACGATCGTATTTTTCGTAATCCAAAAATTCCGTCAGCTCTGTCGCCAGTAGCGAGTTGATCGCCATTTCCAAGTGCGAACGAAAAACCTCGGTAATATCTTGTTTTTTGACTAGTGCATCGACAATTTCTGTTGTAAACTGATTCATAGGGAAGACCTCTTTTCTAGGATTGGTTGTGGTGACTTAATTCTACCAAGAAAGGGTCTTCCTTTTTCTATGGAATTTTCTATTTACACAAAATATTTTATACTCTCTTTTACTATTTTTTGTTGGATATTTGGTTAAAAATTTAGTTTATTTCTTTATTTTTTTACTCATCGCTAGAAGCGAAGTAAATTTGAATTTGATAGAAGAAACCTGTAAAATACGAACTGTTTAAGATCATAGAACTGTGCGTAAAAAAGGATGGGGAGGAGGTATTGTATGGAGAAAAAACGCTTTAAATTCGTTATTCCAGTGATGGTTATTGTGGCAATTGGCTCTGTTTACATGTTGCGTAACTATTATGCAGAGGTACCAGCCATTGAACAATTATTAATAACGATTTGCGCAACCTTAGGATCAGGCGTGTTGGCATACTTTTTATTCCCGCAGCAAGGCGAAAATAAAATTGATGACCGGGGCCCATATTAATAGCATTAGAAAGCTGCTCGTTTGATGAAAAACGAGCAGCTTTTTTTAGGGCTTAAATAATTTAAACCAGCCTTTCAGCTTAAAGATGATGAGCATTAAAATGGCAATAATAATCATAATAGCAAGTACAATAAAATAGCTATATCGTCCATGTAGCTCAGGCATATGATCAAAATTCATGCCATAAACGCCAGCAATAAATGTTAAGGGAATAAAGATTGTTGAAACGATGGTTAATGTCATCATAATACCATTCATGCGACTTGAACTTATGGCCATATAACTATCTCGCATATCTGCAGTAAGCTCTCGATTAGATTCTACCATTTCTGTTAGCTTAAGTAGATGGTCATATATATCTCCAAAGTAAGCTCTTTCGGATTTTTTTAATGAGAAGCGGTAAGAATTCAATATCCGATAGAGCAGATCTCGCATTGGTAAAATAGTACGTCTTAAGTCGAGCAAATCACTACGGAATTCAAAGACAATCTTCATAGCATTCACATTGCTTTGATAGGTAAGTTCGTCTTCAAGCACATTTAAGTGGTCTTCGATTTCATAGACAAGCGGGAAATAACTATCAACGATTTTATCGATGGTCTGATAGGTTAAGTAAATCGTACCGCGTTCCCAATTTTTCGATTGATTTTCCAGCATTTTTTGTAGCTTATCTATTTCAGGAGCAGGATTTTTATGGAATGTCACAATGTATTTATGAGAAGTAAAAATATTGACCTCCTCCGCCGCTAATGTTTCTTCGTTTAAGCGATGAATAACAAAAAAGTGAAAATCATCATAAAAATCAAGCTTGGGGCGCTGTAATCGCAGCAAGCAATCTTCAATCGCCAGTGGATGGAAATGGAAAAATGTATCGAGCAATGATTCTTCCTCAATGGTAGGGCAATTAAAATCAACCCAGTACCATTCAAATTCATGTTGTTCTATAACCTCCAAGGGGAAATCCTTTAAGAGTTGTTGTTGTTTTGTAATTCCAATGGTGCGTATCACAGCATTCACCTCAAGTTTTTTACTACAAAATCAGCCGTGGGGAGATTGTCAAGGCTTTTAGCCAGACATGCCCCGTTCAGCTAGAGTAGGTCCGCAGAAGCCAACACGACTGTATAAAATTTTAATGTTTCTCCTTAAAGCATACCCAACCACCAAACAAAGTAGTGGCAAAGAATCTCGAAGGTTTTGTAAAGCCTGCATGCTGAAGCAATGTTAAAATATCCTCTTCCGACATAAACGAAAGGGCACGGATAGATGTCTCCATATCTGCTACATCTTCAGCCGATAGCTTTGTATGCTGTAGCCAATGAGCGCGCCATAAGTCAAGTTGTAGCTCTGTTTCTAATGAGCCAGGTTGTCCGTATTTGGAGACAAGAACAAAGGGTGCGCCAGGTTTTAAATGATGTGCTATTTGCTGTAAGGTAGACAGCTTTTCTTTATAATCCTGAATAAAATGAAGAACCAGTACACAGCTAGCTGCATCATACTGTGTTGTTGGTAATGTTGTATTGAGTATGGTTCCTTGATGGAATGACAGAGTATTTGTTAGAGATTGTAAACGCTCCTTTGCTACACGGAGCATGGATTCAGATGGATCAATGCCTGTAAATGACCAGTGCGGTCGCTTTTCTGCAAGCTGTGAAATTTCATTGCCGCTTCCTGCTCCTACAATTAACAGCTCAGCTTTCTCAGGCAATGTGGAATAATAAAAAGTCTGTATTAAACGAAGCATTGCATCATAGCTTGGAAGTGTACGTCGAATGCCCTTTTCATATTCGTTTGCCAATGTGTTGTTAAATTCCATCTCACATCACTACCTTTCAAAAAAAATTTAAAAATCTCTTTTTACTATGAAACTATTAGGGGTATAGTTCCGTAAATAGTAGTACATAAAAACATAAACAGCCATAAAGAAAGGATTGATAGATATATGGAGAGTAAATGGTCTAAAGTCATCATACACGCAAGTGCGTTTTTTGCGCCATGGTTAGTGCCAATTATTTTTTTCTTAATTAGTTCAGATGAGGAAGTAAAAGCGATTTCGATTCAGGCATTGTTATTCCAAATTGTGATGGGTGTGTTAATAGCGATTGCTGGGGTGTTAAGCTTTGTTCTAATTGGGCTTCCATTTTTACTGATTTTCGCAATTATGGTATTTATCGTACCAATTATCGGTATCGTGAAAGCATTGTCTGATGAGCCTTGGCGTTATCCAATTGTTGGTCGTTGGGTATAATTTTCATAAGCGCAAGTATATGCTAGTTGCATATGCTTGCGTTTTTTTGATAACAAAACAGGGTACAGTATGTGTGCAAGTAATTGATAATGTACACATACTATTAGCGAAAATGACATATTGTTTTGCGCTTGAATAGCCACCTTTATGACTTTTTATTTTTCTTTAGGCGAATTAATTGCAATTATTTTCAAGCGTTTTGTATAATATACTCAAAGAAAGTCAAAGATAGTCAAAGTCAGTGAAGTAAGCGAGGTGTATTCCTAAAATGCGTAATATATCAGACATCATAGAGGGCTACTTAAAGCAGGTACTTGAATTAGGTGGAGAAGGGCATATTGAAATAAAACGTAGTGAAATCGCTGATAAATTTCAATGTGTACCGTCACAAATAAATTATGTCATTAATACAAGATTTACTGCTGAGCGGGGTTACCTTGTTGAGAGCAAACGTGGCGGTGGTGGATACATTCGAATTTTACGTGTCCGTGCGAATTCACAAATTGATTTAATTGACGATGTTCTTAAGCAAATTGAAGGTGGGGCATCGCAAACGATGGCAGAGGATTTAATCTATCGACTTATTGATGAGCAGGTAATTTCAAAACGAGAGGCGAAATTAATGTTAGCAGCAATTGATCGCTCAACAATCGATTTACAACTTCCTTTAAGAGATAGCATTCGAGCTAAAATCTTACGAGCGATGCTGACAACAATAAAATATGAACAACAAAAATAGTGAGGTGATGGAAATGATATGCGAACATTGTCAACAGCGAAATGCGACAGTTACTGTAACACAAGTTCAAAATGGGCAAAAGGTGGAGCACCATTATTGTGACGTCTGCGCCTCACAATTCCATCCATTTCATGCAGAGTTTAAGCAAGAGCCAGTATCCATTCAACAGCTGTTGTCCAACTGGTTTGGCTCGCCGACGTGGCAAAAGGTGGGGGAAAAGCAGCAGGCACAGCCGCCACAGCAAACATGCTCACAATGTGGATTTACTTATAAGCAATTTTTAAAAGAGGGGAAATTTGGCTGTCCAAACTGTTATGACACCTTTAGTGAGCATTTGCCGAAGCTCTTTAATCGCATACAAGCGGGACCGCAGCATATTGGAAAAATGCCTGGTGCTCACAGTAATGTATATGTCATTAAAAAGCAAATTGAGGATATTCGTAAACGTATGAAATTAGCGGTGGATGAAGAACAATTTGAGGAAGCAGCCAAGCTTCGGGATGAAGTAAGGGAGCTTGAGAAGCAGCTACAATTTAAAGGTGGTGATGTGTCATGATGATTGAATCGTTTTTAGAGCGTGCGACCCCGGCATGGATGTATGTTGAGGACGATTATTCAGATATTGTCATTAGTACACGTATTCGCCTTGCTCGAAATTTAGATGGCTATCGTTTCCCATTAGTTTTTTCTGAGAATGAGGCATTGCAGGTGGAGCAGGCAGTTACACATGCTGTAAGTGATAGCCCAACGCTTCAAAATGATTATGCTTATTTTGCTATAAAGGATTTAACGCCTTTGCAGCGTCAAATTCTTGTAGAAAAACATTTGATTAGTCCGCAACTGGCTAAAAAAGAGCAAGTGGGCTCTATCCTACTTTCTGAAGACGAATCCGTTAGCATTATGGTGAATGAAGAGGATCATTTACGTATCCAGTGTATGACCGCAAGTTTTCAATTACAACGTGCCTATGAACAGGCAAATAAAATTGATCGTATTTTAGAAAAAGCATTACCATATGCATTCCGAGATACCTTTGGCTATTTAACAAGCTGCCCAACAAATATTGGTACGGGTCTTCGAGCATCTGTCATGATGCATCTACCAGCACTTACACTCACTGGACAAATGAATCAAATTATTAATGCGATGACACGTCTAGGCATGACAGTACGAGGGATATATGGTGAAGGAAGCGAAAATTTAGGTAATATTTATCAAGTGTCTAACCAAATTACGCTTGGCAAGACAGAAGAGGATATTTTAACAGATATACAAAGTGTCGCTGAAAAAATTATCCAAAAAGAACGGCATGCAAGAGGTAAGTTGATGGAAAAAGCAGAGCTCGCCTTAGAGGATCGGGTTTATCGAGCTTTAGGCACCCTTACACATGCAAGGATTTTAACAAGTGAGGAGGCAGCAACCTGTCTATCCAATGTCCGTTTAGGGGTAGATTTACAGTTGATTACAGGTATACAAGCAACAACTTTAAATGAATGTGTTGTAAGTATGCAACCAGCATTTTTACAACATTATGCAGGTGAGGTATTGCCGCCTGCTGAACGCGACCGTGTACGAGCAAAAATGCTTCGAGAAGTATTATTAGCTCAAAAATATACGAATAAGCCTATGAATGGTGGAAAGGGAGAGGATTTATATGATGTTTAATCGTTTTACACAACGCGCGCAAAAAGTATTACAGCTTGCTCAGGAAGAGGCTATTCGTTGGAAGCACGAATCCATTGGTACAGAGCATATTTTATTAGGGCTTATACGTGAAGGTGGCGGGATTGCTGCAAAAGCGTTAGAAGCTATTGATATTAGTCCTCAAAGAATTGAAGCAGGTATTGAAGAATTAGTTGGCAAAGGTAAAGAGGACGTTGGACCAATTGTTCACTATACGCCACGTGCTAAAAAAGTGATTGAGCTTTCGGTTGATGAATCACGTAAATTAGGTCATTCTTATATTGGTACAGAGCATTTATTATTAGCGTTGATTCGTGAAGGGGAAGGTGTAGCAGCTCGTGTCTTAAATAATGCAGGTGTGGGCTTAAATAAAGCTCGTCAGCAAGTATTATTACTATTAGGCAATAACGATAATGCACAATCTGGACAACAGGCGACACAAGCTGCCAATACACCGACATTAGATAGCCTGGCACGTGATTTAACACAAATTGCACGTGAAGGCTCTTTAGACCCTGTTATTGGCCGAAGCAAGGAAATTACACGTGTTATCGAAGTATTATCGCGTCGTACAAAAAATAACCCTGTCTTAATTGGTGAACCAGGTGTTGGTAAAACAGCGATTGCTGAAGGGCTAGCACAGCAAATTATTAATAATGAAGTACCAGAAACATTAAGAGACAAACGTGTAATGACATTGGATATGGGCACAGTCGTTGCAGGTACAAAATATCGTGGTGAATTTGAAGATCGCTTGAAAAAAGTAATGGATGAAATTCGCCAAGCAGGCAATATTATTTTATTTATCGATGAATTGCATACATTAATCGGTGCAGGTGGTGCAGAAGGGGCAATTGATGCCTCCAATATTTTAAAACCATCGTTAGCACGTGGCGAATTGCAATGTATCGGTGCAACAACATTGGATGAATACCGTAAATATATTGAAAAGGATGCAGCTTTAGAGCGTCGTTTCCAGCCAATCCAGGTAGATGAGCCAACAGTAGAAGAGGCTATTCAAATTATTCAAGGCTTACGTGACCGTTATGAAGCACATCATCGTGTGAAAATTACGGATGAAGCAATTGAAGCCGCAGCTAAAATGAGTGATCGCTATATTTCAGACCGCTTCTTACCAGATAAAGCAATTGACTTAATCGATGAAGCTGGCTCAAAAGTACGCTTACGTTCATTTGCAGTGCCACCAAGCTTAAAGGCGCTTGAAGATAAGCTTGAAAATGTTCGCTCTGAAAAGAATGCTGCTGTATCAGGTCAAGAATTTGAAAAAGCAGCATCATTAAGAGATACAGAGCAAAAGCTGAAAGATGAAATTGAAGCAACACGCAAGAATTGGAAGGAAGAGCAAGGGAAAGCGGAATCACAAGTGACGGTGGATGATGTGGCAGCAGTTGTCTCAATGTGGACAGGAATTCCAGTATCGAAAATTGCCTCTGAAGAATCTGCAAAATTATTACATCTCGAAGAGGAGCTACACAAACGTGTTGTGGGGCAAGGAGAAGCGGTAGAAGCAATTTCTCGTGCGATTCGTCGTGCAAGAGCAGGCTTAAAAGATCCTAAACGTCCAATTGGCTCATTTATCTTCTTAGGGCCTACAGGTGTTGGTAAAACAGAGCTAGCCAGAGCGCTTGCTGAAGTAATGTTTGGCGATGAGGATGCAATGATTCGTGTTGATATGTCTGAATACATGGAGAAGCATTCGACTTCACGCTTAGTAGGCTCACCTCCAGGCTATGTAGGCTTCGATGATGGGGGTCAACTAACAGAGAAAGTTCGTCGCAAACCATATTCTGTCGTTTTATTAGATGAAATTGAAAAGGCCCACCCTGATGTATTCAATATTCTATTGCAAGTGCTTGAAGATGGTCGTTTAACAGATTCTAAGGGACGTGTAGTAGACTTCCGCAATACAGTAGTCATTATGACTTCGAATGTTGGTGCGGATGCCCTTAAATACCAAAAGAGCCTTGGTTTCAATGTGGGTGGTGCAGAGTCTAAGCATAAAGACATGAAGGGGACGATGCTAGAAGAATTGAAAAAAGCATTCCGTCCAGAATTCTTAAACCGTATCGATGAAATGATTGTCTTCCATTCATTAGAAAAAGAGCATTTAAAAGAAATCATTGCGATGATGGGCAATGCATTAACGAAACGCTTAAAAGAGCAAGATATTTCGTTAGAGCTAACAGATGCGGCACTTGAAAAAATCGCTGAGGAAGGCTATGACCCTCAATATGGTGCGCGTCCACTACGTCGTGCATTACAAAAGCAAGTAGAGGATCGCTTATCAGAGGAATTACTAAAAGGTAATGTAGAAAAAGGGAATCAAGTTGTGATTGATTATGTAGATAATGAATTTATTGTAAAGAAAAAAGAGGGAGTATCCATCTCTAAATAATTTTATGGAAAGACAGTGAGGCTTTAAGTGCCAAGCTGTCTTTTTTTCTGTACAATGAATATAAGAACAAATATTCGAGGTGAAGCAACTTGGCAAAGAAAAAAACGAAATTTATCTGTTCTGGCTGTGGCTATGAATCTGCAAAATGGATGGGAAGATGTCCAGGCTGTGGAGAATGGAATAAGATGGTGGAGGAAGTTGAGGTTGTGGCAAAAGGACCTCGTGGAGCATTCCAGCATTCCGCAACGGTGACCCAAAAGGCACTGCCCATTATTCAGGTCCAGGCTACGGAAGAGTCCCGTGTCGCAACGGAAATGAGTGAATTGAATCGCGTGCTTGGGGGAGGGATTGTGGCTGGCTCGTTAGTATTAATTGGTGGTGATCCTGGGATTGGTAAATCAACGCTTTTATTACAAGTTTCAGCATTGCTCTCGAATAAAGGGCATCGCGTGCTTTATATTTCTGGGGAGGAATCAATTCGTCAGACAAAATTACGAGCAGAACGTTTAGGGGTAGTTTCTCAAGAGCTATATATCTATTCTGAAACGAATCTTGAATTTTTACATCAAACGATTGATGAGGTGCAGCCGAAATTTGTAATCGTCGATTCTATACAGACGATCTTCCATCCAGAGGTAACGAGTGCACCAGGCAGTGTTTCACAGGTGCGAGAATGTACAGCTGAGCTAATGCGTATAGCTAAAACAAAGGGGATTGCCATCTTTTTAGTGGGACACGTTACAAAAGAAGGACAAATTGCTGGACCACGTATTTTAGAGCATATGGTGGATACCGTATTGTATTTTGAAGGAGAAAGACATCATAACCATCGTATTTTACGAAGCCAAAAAAATCGCTTTGGCTCTACCAATGAAATTGCGATATTTGAGATGCTTCAGGGAGGTTTAAAGGAAGTTCTAAATCCTTCTGAGCTATTTTTACAGGAACGCTCACAGGGAGCTGCGGGTTCTACGATCGTGGCGTCAATGGAGGGGACAAGACCCATTCTTGTTGAAATTCAATCTTTAGTAACGCCTACAAGCTTTAATTATCCTAAACGTATGGCAACGGGTGTTGATCAAAATCGGGTGCAGTTGCTGATGGCAGTGCTTGAAAAGCGGATGGGGCTTATGCTGCAAGCACAAGATGCATATATTAAAGTTGCTGGTGGTGTGAAATTGGACGAGCCTGCTATTGATTTAGCGGTGCTGACAAGCATTGTCTCGAGCTTTAAGGATCAAGCGGTACAAGCCACAGATTGCTTTATTGGAGAGGTCGGATTGACAGGAGAGGTACGTCGCGTATCGCGTATTGAGCAACGTGTTATTGAAGCCGCAAAGCTTGGATTTAAAAGAGCCTTTATTCCAGCATCTAATATCGGTGGATGGGATTTTCCGCAGGGTATTGAAATTGTAGGAGTAGAAACGATCAAGGATGCCTTAAAACTCTGCTTTAGAGAGCTATAAAGAAATCATGCATGTTGGAAAGTATTCTAACATGTATTTTCTTTCAATTTTGACCATCAAATCGGAAACTCAAGTAAAGCAATAGGCGTCCTAGAAAATACCGGATAATAGGAAGGAGGGAATCATATTCGAAACTAATCTGAAATAGAAGTTTAGCAAATTATCTAAAGAGGTTGTGATGACTGGCAAGACTGTTAAAAATAATGTTAATTTGCTGAGTTTATAAAGGATTTTCTACAGTAAACTATGTATAATCTTAAATAACAATAGGAGGTGACAGCTTGTGAAAAAATTTGTACAAATTGCCTTTTTACTGATTGGAGGAGCACTAGGCCTTGTTTTCTTACCGCCATTATACGAATTGCTTCATTTATCATCTAATCCTTGGCTAGATAATCCTTATGTATCAGTAGCATTAGGGGCACTTTTGTTGTTTACATTATCATTTGCATTTTCAGATTATTTTGTGAAGCTTATTAGCTGGATGGAAGAGGTACTATTTAAAATTCCAGTCGGAGATTTATTATTTGGTACATTAGGCTTAATCATTGGATTGATTGTAGCTTACTTTTTAGGTTTTGCTATAGGTAGTGTGCAAATTCTTGGTATTACAGAGATAGTGCCCATTATTCTATCATTTGTATTAGGGTATTTAGGCTTCCGTATAGGCTTTAGAAAAAGGGATGAATTGATACAGCTTTTTACATTACGTGGCTCTAATGCAAAGAAAAAGGCTGCTGAAGATGCTGAAGTGCTGGAAGTACAAGGTAGCTATAAACTGCTGGACACAAGTGTTATTATCGATGGTCGTATTGCGGATATTTCTGAAACAGGCTTTATTGAAGGGGTTTTAGTGGTCCCTCAGTTTGTACTCACAGAGCTTCAGCATATTGCGGATTCTTCTGATACATTAAAGCGTACAAGGGGACGTCGAGGCTTAGATATTTTAAGAAAATTACAAGATGAACGTCAGACACAGGTTGAGATTACAGATGAAGACTTTGAGGATGTGCAAGAGGTAGATTTAAAATTGGTGAAGCTTGCGAAAAAAATGGGCAATGATACACAGATTGTCACAAATGATTTTAATCTTAATAAAGTGTGTGAGTTACATCATGTAAAGGTATTAAATATTAATGATTTAGCAAATGCTGTAAAGCCTGTGGTTATCCCTGGTGAGGATATGCAGGTTGTCGTGATTAAAGATGGAAAAGAGCATAATCAAGGTGTTGCCTATTTAGACGATGGAACGATGATTGTTGTAGAGGGTGGCCGTAGCTATATTGGACAAGCGATTACAGTAACAGTTACAAGTGTACTGCAAACATCGGCTGGTCGGATGATATTTGCGAAGCCAAAGGACGATTAGGATGTGAAGAGATGCAATATGAAGTAGTTTTACCTGCCGCTGGTAGTGGTAAGCGTATGGGGGCAGGGCACAATAAATTATTTTTAAAGCTTTTAGAGAAACCAATTCTTATCCATACATTAGAAGTATTTCAGCAGGACACGCTGTGCACAGGTATTTGGTTAGCCGTGAAACCAGAGGAACGTCTATATATTCAAACAATGCTACAAGAATATGGTATTACGAAAGTTAAGAGCTTACCCGCTGGCGGTGTTGAACGACAGCATTCTGTTCATTCGTGTATGAAGGAAATGGAGCAGGTCGATATTGTGCTTGTCCATGATGCAGCACGCCCTTTTATTACACATGATATTATTGCCAATCTTGTCCAAAGTGCACACACATATGGTGCAGCAATTGCAGGCGTTCGAGCGAAGGATACCATGAAAAAGGTTCGCAATGGGGTTATTGAAGAAACAGTGGATCGTGATAGCTTATGGATGATTCAGACACCACAAGCCTTCCAATACGATTTAATTGTCGAGGCAGAGGATGTGGCTGAGAAGGTAGGCTTTCTTGGTACAGATGAAGCCATGCTTGTTGAACGTCTTGGGCATGCAGTGCATATTGTAGAAAGCAACTATGAAAATGTCAAAATAACGACACAAGAGGATTTAATATTCGGAGAAGCGATTTTGCGTAAAAGGGCTTTGGATCTGGCATAGCTTATTAAAAATTCCATCGAAAAGTTGTATGTAATCAACTCTTCGATGGAATTTTATTATTTTTGTATATCTTTCAATTCCTCTATAAAAGCACGTCGTTTTGGATAGGCCTGTAACAGATCTTCAATAAGCTGCTTGGCTTCCACTCTATAACCGGCTTGACGCATTTTATTAATCGAATGGCAAACATCCTGGTATTTTTTTCGATTAGAGGCTATTTTGGCTTCATTGGTAATAGTATCAATAAATAGTGCACAGACCTCTTCATAATAATATTCTTTGATATATGGATAGTATTGTATGATGCGTTGTGGCTGTTCTTGGCAATAAGCTAACATACGTAATGTGTGTTGTTCCTCTACAATTATTTTTGGATATAAATGGGAGTTTCTGAGGTGATCTAATAGATCCTCTAAAGCTTCGGGCCATTGTTCAGTAGAATAAAGAGCCTTTAATTCCCGATAAAAGTCATAATCTCCATTTAATAATAGCTGCGAGGCCAATTGACGCATCTCTTCTGTATGTCCTAAATGCTTATGTGCAATAAAGGCATTGCTTTGCCACTTTCTTAAATTCCTTAAAGATAATTGATGTTGCTTCATTCCGTCTGTTGTTAATTGCACTACTTTTTCATAATCCCCACGATTCATAGCGGATTGAATAAGTTGATCACGCATTTCGGCGTTACTAATATGCTGCTCTAAAAATGCTTCTACCTCTTTCTGACTATATTTTGTCTCTAATAAGTGAAGCTTAATTTGTTGTAGCATATAGTTGTTAGGTCTCGTCTCATCAGTGTTTTCTATCGATTGCAGTAGCGCTTTAAACTGCTCTTCAATTGCATCATCTACACAAAGAGGGACGCAAGCATGCAATAGAGATATTCGATATTCTGCCCAATCTTCTAATATAGGCTGCATAGCTTTGTGAATGACAAGCTGATATACGGTTTCATATTGCTCCTTTGTCCAAATCTCAACACCGTCTTGAATAGCCCAATTAATAACTGCAATACTATTATCAAGTGCTTGGCTAAAATCACCATAAGAGTCATCGCCAAATTGCCCTGCTTCGATTGTGTATTGTAGACATAAAAAGCTTAGTTCAATAGCTGTTAGATAGTTGTCATTCTCAAGCTGTTCCTCAGCCTGATGAATTGTTGTATAGATGCCTTTGAGCGCTTTTGTTGCTCGATGTTGTGGAATAAAGTTATCATGCCTGTCTTGCTCAGCTCGTAGATGATGGACAATTAATTTTTCTGAAGCTGCTATAATATCTGTCGGCTTCATTAAGTGTATTTCCAATTCTTTTAGAAATTGAGGCGTACTTTTGCCCACTGTTAAAATTAAGTTGATTAAATTCTCCTTTGATTGTGCTACTAACAATTGCTGTAACGTGGATTGCTGTTTCTGTGATACGAGAGGTGCCTTGTTGAACTGCTCTTGTATGGTGTATAAAACAGCAACCATATGCTTACAATCATTATCATAAGGACAATCACAATCCGCATAGGTAATATCACCATTTTCTTCAAGCTCTACATTTACAATATAGAGGTCACTGCCTTCGACCTCAGCTTGCCAATTGTGTTCGTCAATTGCGATAACATCAATAACATATTCATTGATGAAGTAATCGTAACCACGCTGCAAAATTATTTTATTAAAGTGCTTTTCAAAAGTATGAATATTCATTGTGCCCCCACCTATTATAATTAGCGTTAAAATAAGCATATCAAAAATAGCTAGAATGTTAACCATCATGTAATGAGAATTAGTCTTAACACTTATTGCCTAGGAAATATGGTAAACTGTCTATACATAAAAAATCGTAAAGGTAGGTGAACGCTGCTACTAATAGGTGGCAGTATTATATGTTTCGAATTGGACAAGGTTTTGACGTACATGCATTTGAGGAAGGACGTCCATTAATTATTGGAGGTATTACAATTCCGCATGAAAAAGGGCTTGTTGGACACTCGGATGCAGATGTTTTGTTACACACGGTTACAGATGCAGCACTAGGAGCAATTGGAGAAGGCGATATTGGACGTCATTTTCCAGATACAGACCCTGCATTTAAGGATGCAGATTCAGCCAAGCTATTACAACATATTTGGCAAATTGTAGAGGATAAAGGCTATGTTCTAGGGAATGTAGATTGTACAATTATGGCACAGCGCCCTAAAATGGCCCCATATATTGGGCAAATGCAAAATCGTATTGCGGAATTATTACATGCAGAGCCATCACAAGTAAATGTCAAGGCAACAACAACAGAAAAACTAGGCTTTACTGGACGTGAGGAAGGTATAGCAGCAATGGCTACCATCCTCTTGATTAAGAAATAAATAGGCGTGAACCTTGCTTTTATTTCCTATAACAGAATGGTAAAATAAACAAAGTCAATTTTTTGATCGAAAATTTAGGAGGCTTTTAATTATGACGAAAGAAGTTCGTGTGCGCTATGCACCATCTCCAACAGGTTATTTACATATTGGTGGAGCGCGTACAGCATTATTCAATTATTTATATGCAAAACATCATAACGGTAAATTTATTGTACGTATTGAGGATACAGATATTGAACGTAATATAGAGGGCGGAGAGGCATCTCAGCTAGAAAACCTCAAGTGGCTAGGTATTGAATATGATGAATCCATTGATATTGGTGGACCTTATGCGCCTTATCGCCAAATGGAACGTCTCGATATTTATAAAGAGCACGCTGAAAAGCTTTTAGAGCAAGGCATAGCTTATAAGTGCTTCTGTTCCTCAGAAAAGCTTGAAGCATCTCGTGAAGAACAAAAAGCTAGAGGTGTAGCAGCGCCTACTTATGATGGTACATGTCGTCATTTATCGGCAGATGAAGTCGCAGCGAAAGAAGCAGCAGGTGAGCCATACACAATCCGTATGCGTGTACCTGAAAATGTAACATACGAATTTGAGGATTTAGTGCGTGGACAAGTTATATTTGAGTCTAAAGATATTGGTGACTGGGTACTTGTGAAAGCAAATGGTATTCCAACGTATAACTTTGCGGTTGTTCTCGATGATCATTTTATGGAGATCTCTCATGTTTTCCGTGGCGAAGAGCATTTATCCAATACACCAAAGCAAATGATGATTTTTGATGCATTTGGCTGGGAACACCCAACCTTTGGTCATATGACACTAATTGTGAATGAAAGCCGCAAAAAGCTATCAAAACGTGATGAATCAATTATTCAATTTGTTACACAATATAAAGATTTAGGCTATCTTCCGGAAGCAATGTTCAACTTCTTTGCATTGCTAGGCTGGTCTCCAGAAGGGGAAGAGGAAATTTTCTCAAAAGAAGAATTGATTAAACTATTTGATGAACAACGTTTATCTAAATCACCATCTATGTTCGATAAGCAAAAATTAACATGGATGAATAATCAATATATTAAAAAATTGCCTTTGGAAGAGGTGGTGGCGTTATCATTACCACACTTGCAAAAAGCAGGTTTAGTGCCTGAGGAACTGACTACAGAGCAACATGCATGGGCAACAGATTTAATTGCACTTTATCATGATCAAATGAGCTTTGGTGCGGAGATTGTCGAATTATCAAGCCTATTCTTTAACGATCATATTGAATATGATGAAGAAGCAAAAGCCGTTTTAGCGGGTGAACAAGTACCTGAGGTTATGACAGCATTTAAGGCACAACTTGAAGAGTTAGAAGAATTTACACCAGATACCGTAAAAGCTGCTATTAAAGCTGTGCAAAAAGCAACAGGTCATAAAGGTAAAAATCTATTTATGCCAATCCGTGTTGTAGCAACAGGGGAAACACATGGACCAGAGCTACCAAATGCAATTTGCTTAATTGGTAAAGAGAAAACGATTGATCGCGTAGAAAAGTTTGCACAATAAAGAGAACTTTATTGACAATTAATATGTTCGTTGTAAAATGTATTTACATTGAAAAAGCGTTGAGAAGGAGAAGTAAGTGGCGCATGCTCTCAAGAGAGGACCATCACCGGCTGAAAATGGTCTGAGCCTAGGCAAAACTGAAATGCACCTTTGAGCATAAAGCTGAACATATAGTAGGCTTTATCGAGTCGTTCCCGTTAAAGGACGTTCAGAGTGGAAGGTTTTTTGCCTTCAATCAGAGTGGAACCACGCAAATTAGGCGTCTCTGTCATTCCTTTTGGGGATGATAGGGGCGTTTTTTATTTTATGAACATAAGGAGGCATAGAAAGTTAAGCAATACGATATTTGTAACGTATAAGGATTACCTGTAATTGACAGAGGTGCAGTTGTTTTAAAAGAAGTACCATCCATGCTACAGTTGTTAACATTTCTGATAACATGGGAAGAGGGCTAGATCATCAGAATATGTTCGAGAGGTAGATTGGTAAAGAAATTGAATATTTAGAAGAGGAGAGGAACACAATGAGTATTCAAATTTTTAACTCATTAACACGACAAAAGGAAATCTTTGTACCACTAGAAGAAGGCAAAGTTAAAATGTATGTTTGCGGTCCAACTGTCTATAACTATATCCATATTGGGAATTCTCGCCCTGTCATTGTCTATGATACAGTACGTCGATATTTCCAATATAAAGGCTATGATGTGAAGTTTGTCTCAAATTTTACAGATGTAGATGATAAAATTATTAAAGCAGCAAATGAATTAGGCGAAGAAGTAAATGAATTAACAGAGCGTTTTATTGCTGCCTATTTTGAAGATGTGACAGCATTAGGTTGCAAAAAAGCAGATGTTCATCCACGTGTAACAGAGCATATGGACGATATTATTGAATTTATTCAAGTGTTAATTGATAAAGGCTATGCCTATGAATCTGCGGGTGATGTGTATTATCGTACGCGTAAATTTGATGGTTATGGTAAATTATCACATCAATCAGTAGATGATTTAAAAATTGGTGCTCGTATTGAAGCGGGTGAAAAAAAAGACGATGCATTGGATTTTGCATTATGGAAAGCGGCTAAGCCGGGCGAAATTCGCTGGGAAAGTCCTTGGGGAGCTGGTCGTCCTGGCTGGCATATTGAATGCTCTGTCATGGCTCGTGAACATTTAGGAGATACTATTGATATTCATGCTGGTGGGCAGGATTTAACCTTCCCGCATCATGAGAATGAGATTGCACAATCAGAAGCACATAATGATAAAACCTTTGCACGTTATTGGATGCATAATGGCTATATTAATATTGATAATGAAAAAATGTCTAAATCTCTTGGGAATTTTATTTTGGTCAATGATATTCGTAAGCAAATTGATCCTCAAACGCTACGTTTCTTTATGCTTTCAGTTCATTATCGTCATCCAATTAACTTTGCAAAAGATTTGGTAGAGGCAGCGGCAGCTGGTTTAGAGCGAATTCGTACAGCTTACAACAATGTTAAGCATCGTTTAACGACCACTGTAAGTCTAGGCGATCATACAGAAGAGTGGCTAAGTAAAATTGCTGATCAAAAAGCACTCTTTGAAGAGGCAATGGATGATGATTTTAATACAGCTAACGCTATTTCAGTATTATTCGAGCTAGCCCGTATCACCAATATTTACTTGAATGAAACAAATACTTGCAAAATGGTATTGGAAAACTTTATTGAAACTTTTGAGGTACTAGGTGACGTCTTAGGTATTGAATTTGCAAAAGAAGAAGAACTATTAGACGAAGAAATAGAAGCATTACTACAAGAGCGCGTAGAGGCACGTAAAAATCGTGATTTTGCTCGTTCTGATGAGATTCGTGACCATTTGCAAGCACAAGGTATCATTTTAGAGGATACGCGACAAGGAACTAGATGGAAACGAGGGTAAGTAACTTGGATAAACTTCGTAATGAAGATATTAAGCAATTAAATGCGCTGGCGTTAGCCTATATGGGTGACGCCGTGCTAGAACAAAAGGTGCGCGAGCATTTACTGCACTCGGGCCGAGTTAAACCAAACACACTTCATCGAGAGGCAACACACTACGTATCAGCAAAAGCGCAGTCTATGATTGTACATCGTATGATGGATGAAGGTTACTTAACAGAGGAGGAGCTGGCTGTGTTCCGTCGCGGACGCAATGCTAAATCTGGCTCTGTACCTAAAAATACAGATGTTCAAACTTATCGTAATAGCTCAGGCTTCGAGGCGGTGCTTGGCAGTTTATATTTATTAAATGAACTAGAACGCGTTTATGAAATCATTGCATATGCTATTCAAATAATCGAGGAGTCGAAAGGAGTGTTAAAATAATGGTAGAACAAAATAGTGAAATAATTGCTGGTAAAAACCCAGTATTAGAGGCACTTCGTTCAGGTCGCGATATGAATAAAGTATGGATTGCAGAAGGCGTCAAAAAATCGGGTATTAATGAATTGTTAGATTTAGCACGTGAACGTGGTATTATTGTTCAATTTGTGCCGAAAAAGAAAGTTGATCAATTATCAAATGCAAATCACCAAGGAATTGTTGCTGCTGTTGCTGCATATAAATATGCTGAGCTTGAGGATTTATTTACAGCAGCGGTCAAAAAACAGGAGGATCCTTTTTTCCTAATTTTAGATGAACTAGAGGACCCACATAACCTAGGCTCAATTATGAGAACAGCTGATGCAATTGGTGCACATGGTATCATTATTCCCAAACGTCGTTCAGTAAGTTTAACGGCTGTAGTAGCAAAGGCTTCAACAGGTGCTATTGAACATGTGCCAGTTGTGCGTGTGAATAATCTTGCTCAAACAGTCGATGAATTAAAAGAACGAGGTGTCTGGATTGCTGGTACTGATGCAAAAGGCTCTGTTGACTATCGAAAAATGGATGCAACATTACCCTTAGCGATTATTATTGGTAGTGAAGGCAAGGGCATGAGTCGCTTATTAAAAGAGAAATGCGATTTTTTATACCATTTACCAATGATAGGGCATGTTACATCACTAAACGCCTCAGTTGCTGCAGCGCTTTTAATGTATGAAGTGTATCGTAAGCGTCAAAAAGCGAATGAGTAACAATGAAAACTATTTTGCTTGTTGATGGCTATAATATGATTGGATCTTGGAAAGAACTGCGGCCATTACGCGATACAAATTTTGAAGATGCGCGCAAAAGGTTAATTGAACTGATGGCTGAGTATAAGGCAGCTATGGGGTGGCGCGTAATTATCGTTTTTGATGCACACCTTGTATCAGGCATTGAGCAATCTTATATAGAAAATGATGTAGAAGTCATTTATACTCGAAAAAATGAAACAGCAGATGAGCGTATTGAAAAAATGACGCATGAATTAAAAGCGAGAAATGTTCAAATTCATGTAGCAACATCTGATATGGCGGAGCAAAGTGTGATTTTTGGTAATGGCGCTCTACGCAAATCAGCTAGAGAGCTAGAAATTGAAACAAATATTATTCAGCATAAAATTTCGCATGATGTGAAGCGTAAGCAAGAAAGTAAGCCACCTTCTCGTATCGAATTAAAGCCAGATGTTGCGTTGGCTTTTGAGAAATGGCGGCGAGGCTTGAAATGATTGATTGACGCATATTTTCCAATTCCGTTATACTGTTCCTAATTATCTGTTGTAACTGAGGTGATACCATGTTTAAAAATAGCATTGTAAAAGCGGCACAAGATTTTGAACAATTCAATGATGAAGAACTTATTGAAATGGTGCATCAAGGTAATACAGATGCGTTGGATTATTTAATTACGAAATATCGTCTGTTAGTAAGAGCGAAGGCAAGGTCCTATTTCTTAATCGGAGCAGATAAAGAAGATATTGTGCAGGAGGGCATGATCGGTTTATATAAAGCGATTCGTGATTTTAAGGGAGATAAGTTGGCATCTTTTAGAGCTTTTGCGGAGCTGTGTATTACGAGACAGATTATCACGGCTATTAAAACAGCAACTAGGCAAAAGCATATACCACTCAATTCCTATATTTCCTTGGACAAGCCTATATTTGACGAAGAGTCAGATCGAACGTTAATGGATGTATTAACAGGCGCTATTATGGATGATCCAGAAGAATTAATGATTCATAGAGAAGAATTTGGGTACTTGGAAGAAAAGATGAGTGAAATTTTAAGTGAATTAGAGCTTCAGGTCTTAGCTTTATACCTAGATGGTCAATCCTATCATGAAATTTCTGCAAAACTAAATCGTCATGTAAAATCTATCGATAATGCATTGCAACGGGTAAAACGTAAATTAGAACGACATTTAGTGCTTGAAGAAATGTTTTAGTGGATATAGGCCTTTATTGACATTGACAAATGTAGGTGTTAGTCTTAAAAAGATAAAGTGCCGAAAAAGGTGATTGTATTGGCAAAAAAAATCGTGCTAAATTGCGAAAAATGCGGATCGAGAAATTACACATTTCAGGCTAAAGAAGGCTCCGCTGTACGCCTTGAATTAAAGAAATTTTGCACGCATTGCAATGAACATACAGTGCATAAACAAACACTATAAAATGATATGTAAATAGACAGATATAATTATTTGGAGGTTAGGCTAGAATGGGCAAGATCAAAGGCTTTTTAAGCAATGTAATGTCAGAAATGCGCAAAACAAGCTGGCCAAAAAGTAAAGAGCTGACGAAATATACAGTCGTTGTAATTTCAACAGTTGTGGTGATGGCTCTGTTTTTTGTGTTAGTTGACTTAGGTATTTCATCATTATTCCGCTGGTACTTAGATTTATAAACTTTAGTAAATAGCATGTTAATATTTTTGAAATAGCCCGTCCAATGCAATAACGGGTTTTTTCGTTTGTTTGATCTTCATGTGAAATAGCTGGGGTGAAGGGCAGTAAGTTATTCTCGTTTACGATAAATATGCTACTAAAGAGAGTATGGCGGTAGCGATAGATGACGATGCTAGACTTGGTATAGAACATCGTGCTTCTGCTAGCTGGTGAACAGGGGCGGTATTTAATCGAATGAGATATTTGTGGAAAAGAGTGAGGGCGTGCTTAGGTTAGCATATCGCGATTCATTTTCACTTTTATTTGTAAGGGAGGGACGGACGAGGAGTCCTAGTAGTTATGGAGAAAAATTGGTATGTTGTTCATACGTATTCAGGGTATGAAAACCGTGTAAAAGCAAACCTAGAGAAACGTGTAGAAACAATGGGTATGCAAGATAAAATCTTCCGTGTGATTGTTCCTGAACACGAGGAAACAGAAATGAAGGATGGGAAAAAACGTACAATGATGCGTAAAGTTTTCCCTGGTTATGTGTTAGTAGAGTTAATCATGACAGATGACTCTTGGTATGTTGTCCGCAATACGCCTGGTGTGACAGGCTTTATTGGTTCATCTGGTGGAGGAGCAAAACCAACACCTTTATTACCAGAAGAAGCAGATCGTCTACTGCAACAAATGGGTATGACTGACAAAGTTGTAGAAGTGGACATTACTGTTGGTGAAGCAGTAGAAGTATTAGAAGGACCATTTGCTCATTTCCAAGGGCGCGTTGAAGAAATTGACACAGAAAAAGGCAAAATAAAAGTGACGGTTGATATGTTTGGCCGCGAAACGATTATGGAGCTAAACTTTGAACAAGTTCAAAAATTATAGTTCTAGTAACAGAATCATGATTTGCCAAGTGGTAGATATTTCGCAGATTTTGTTAATTACTACTTGCTTAAAGAATTTAAAAGTGGTATCATTTCATAGGTCAGACTGTCATACTTTATTTTGACGTCTGTAATGATAATTTTAATGTTATCGGCACTAGCTGACAGACAGATATTGAGTGGGAGGGGCAACCCAATTACCACATCACGGACTTAAGGAGGTGTGTCTCGTGGCTAAAAAAGTTATTAAAGTTGTAAAACTTCAAATCCCTGCTGGTAAAGCTAACCCAGCTCCACCGGTTGGTCCTGCATTAGGTCAAGCAGGTGTGAATATCATGGGATTCTGTAAAGAATTTAATGCACGTACTGCTGATCAAGCTGGTCTTATTATTCCAGTTGAAATTTCAGTATTCGAGGACCGTTCTTTCACTTTTATTACAAAAACTCCACCTGCAGCAGTACTACTTAAAGTAGCAGCTGGTATCCAATCTGGATCTGGTGAACCAAACCGTAAAAAAGTGGCAACGGTTAAGCGTGACAAAGTTCGCGAAATCGCTGAAACTAAAATGCCAGACCTTAACGCTGCTTCAGTAGAAGCTGCTATGTTAATGGTTGAGGGTACTGCGCGTAGCATGGGTATTGTTATCGAAGACTAATACCAATTACTTGATGTATTGTTTTTTGGAAGGTTGCGAAGTTTCTCTGTGAACACGCAACCTTTATTCGTGGGAGGTAAAATCCGTTATAACCACAATCAAGGAGGAATTATATAATGGCTAAAAAAGGTAAAAAACTGCAAGATGCAGCAAAATTAATTGATCGTAACGCACTATACAACGCACAGGAAGCAATCGAACTTGCTCAAAAAACTAGCACAGTAAACTTCGATGCTACTGTAGAAGTTGCTTTCCGTTTAGGTATTGATACTCGTAAAAACGACCAACAAATCCGTGGTGCAGTCGTGCTACCAAACGGTACTGGTAAAACTCAACGTGTATTAGTATTCGCAAAAGGTGAAAAACTTAAAGAAGCAGAAGCAGCTGGTGCTGATTATGTAGGCGATGCAGAGTACATCCAAAAAATCCAACAAGGTTGGTTTGACTTCGATGTAATCGTAGCAACTCCTGACATGATGGGTGAAGTTGGTAAGCTTGGTCGTGTATTAGGGCCTAAAGGTTTAATGCCAAACCCTAAAACTGGTACAGTTACTTTTGATGTAACAAAAGCTATCGAAGAAATCAAAGCTGGTAAAGTAGAATACCGCGCTGATAAAGCTGGTATTATTCATGCTCCTATCGGTAAAGTTTCTTTCCCGGCAGAAAAATTAGTAGAAAACTTCTTAGCTGTTTTTGATGTAGTACAAAAAGCAAAACCTGCAGCAGCTAAAGGTACTTACATGAAATCTGTAAATATTACAACTACAATGGGCCCAGCTGTAAAAGTTGACGCTTCTAACGTAGTAGTAAAATAATTTATATATATGTATTGACTACAGTGGTTATATATGATAATATAATCGCTGTTGTGAATTATCCATTTGTACCGTAGACAGTAGGAGTGACTTGTCACTTAATGTTCCTACCGAGGACATCGGAATTCAGATTCTTATTTTAAAGATGATGACTTTCAGCCTCTGTGTCTATTTGACTCAGGGGCTTTTCTTTTGTCGGTATAAATGACCCATTCTAATAGGAGGTGTCATCATGAGCAAAGCAATCGAAAACAAACAAGTACAAGTTCAAGAGATTACTGAGAAATTCCAAAACGCTTCTTCTGTAGTAGTTGTGGATTACCGTGGTCTTAATGTTGCACAAGTAACTGAGCTTCGTAAACAACTTCGTGAAGCTGGCGTTGAGTTCAAAGTTTACAAAAACACTTTAACTCGTCGTGCTACTGAAGCTGCTGGTCTCGAAGGAATCAATGAAGTATTAGTTGGTCCTAACGCAATTGCGTTCTCAAATGAAGATGTTGTAGCGCCTGCTAAAATCATCAACGAGTTCGCTAAGAAAAACGACGCTTTAGAAATTAAAGCTGGTATTATTGAAGGTACAGTTGCTTCTGTTGAAGATGTTAAAGCACTTGCAGAACTTCCATCACGCGAAGGTCTACTTTCTATGCTTTTATCTGTACTTCAGGCTCCAGTGCGTAACTTCGCACTTGCAACAAAAGCTGTTGCAGAACAAAAAGAAGAACAAGGCGCGTAATTTAATTCGCACTAACGCTTCTGTGGCATAGCCCACAAAAATAAAACATTATCCAACTTAGGAGGAAATTATAATGAATAAAGAGCAAATCTTAGAAGCTATCAAAGCTATGACAGTTCTTGAATTAAACGATTTAGTAAAAGCTATCGAAGAAGAATTCGGTGTAACAGCTGCTGCTCCTGTAGCAGTAGTTGCTGGTGGTGCTGCTGCAGCTGAAGAAAAAACAGAATTCGACGTAGTATTAGCAGCTGCTGGTGCAGAAAAAATTAAAGTAATCAAAGTGGTTCGTGAAATCACTGGTTTAGGCCTTAAAGAAGCTAAAGAAGTTGTAGATAACGCTCCTAAAGCTCTTAAAGAAGGTATTTCTAAAGATGAAGCTGAAGAAATCAAAGCTAAACTTGAAGAAGTTGGCGCATCTGTAGAAGTTAAGTAATCTCACCATTACTTTTTTAACAAAAGGAAAGCTCGTCATTTTGGCGAGCTTTTTTCTTCATTCTGAGGAGGCGTGAAAATGTCGGATCATTATTATACAAATAAGCCTCAAACTGAGAGTAAACCTCGTCACTGGACATTCAAGTTACTAGGGCATACGTTTTCCTTTGAAACGGATTCAGGTGTATTTAGTAAAAGCGAAGTAGATTTTGGATCCCGTGTTTTAATAGACGCTTTTCAAATGCCGGATATTGATGGTGCAATTTTTGATGTAGGTTGTGGATATGGACCGATAGGGTTATCGATTGCCAAAGCAAATCCAGACCGTACCGTTTTTATGATGGATATAAATGAACGTGCAGTTGCGCTTTCACAAAAAAATGCGCAAGTAAACGGTGTTCAAAATGTGCGAATATTTGTGAGTGACGGCCTATCGATGGCTGATAAAGCTGTAAAAGCTGCAGCTATCTTAACGAATCCGCCAATTCGTGCAGGGAAGGAAACAATTTTCCGTTTTTATGATGGAGCCTATGATCAATTAGTATCATCTGGTGAGCTTTGGGTAGTTATTCAGAAGAAGCAAGGAGCACCATCAACAGTAAATTACTTAGAAGAAAAATTTTCAGAAGTCGATGTTGTAGAGAAGAAAAAAGGATACTGGATAGTACGGGCAAAAAAATAAATGAAATATGTATAATTTATTGACTTGACAATACGGCTATGATAGTATGGTAAAATGCAAAAATATTATTTTGAGGTCGTATGCCCTTTTGTATAAAAATGATTTAATATGGGTATACTTGCCAAGATAAGTTTAGTTAACCGAAAATGAGATCTTTTTGAAGACTCGTTTTCTTTTTGTCTTTCGAAATCATACACTATTTGTATGATTTTGCAAAGACCTAATATCGCTTTATTGAGGGGTGAATGAGTTGACAGGTCAACTAGTTCAGTACGGACAACACCGCCAGCGTAGAAGCTTTGCGCGTATTAAAGAGGTGCTTGAGCTTCCAAATCTGATTGAGATTCAAACGGCGTCTTACGAGTGGTTCCTTGAAGAAGGTTTACGTGAAATGTTCCGTGACATTTCACCGATCGAGGACTTTACAGGTAATCTTTCATTAGAATTCATCGATTATTCATTAGGAGAGCCTAAATATGATGTTGATGAATGTAAAGAGCGAGATGTTACTTACGCAGCTCCATTACGTGTGAAAGTACGTCTTTACAACAAAGAAACAGACGAAGTGAAAGAACAAGATGTCTTTATGGGTGATTTCCCGTTAATGACAGAAACAGGGACGTTCATTATCAATGGTGCTGAACGCGTTATCGTTTCACAATTAGTTCGTTCACCAAGTGTATATTTCCATGATAAAACTGATAAAAACGGTAAAAAAGGTTTTGGTGCTACAGTTATTCCAAACCGTGGTGCATGGCTAGAGTATGAAACGGATGCTAAGGATGTAGTATACGTACGTATTGATCGTACGCGTAAACTACCTGTAACAGTGTTACTACGTGCGTTAGGCTTCGGCTCAGACCAAGAAATTATCGATATTATTGGTGATAATGAATATTTACGTAATACGTTAGAGAAGGATAACTCTGAAAGTACAGAAAAAGCACTTTTGGAAATCTACGAACGTTTACGTCCAGGGGAGCCACCAACAGTAGAAAGTGCGAAGAGTTTATTATACTCTCGTTTCTTCGATGCTAAACGTTATGATTTAGCGAATGTTGGTCGCTACAAAATGAATAAAAAGCTTCATATCAAAAATCGCTTATTCAACCAAACGATTGCTGAAACGCTTGTAGATCCAGAAACAGGCGAAATTTTAGTAGAAAAAGGTACAGTGCTTGACCGCCGTACTTTAGATAAAATTTTACCTTACCTTGAAGATGCGTCAAAAGGTATTGGTTACCGTACTTTATCACAGGTTGGTGGAGTGCTTGAGGATGATGTCACTATCCAATCTATTAAAATTTATGCACCGAATGATGAAGCACAAAAGGAAATTAATATTATTGGTAATGCGTACATTGAAGAAGAAGTAAAGAATATTACGCCTGCTGATGTTTTAGCTTCAGTAAGCTATTTCTTCAACCTCCTTTACCGTGTAGGGTCAACGGATGATATCGACCATTTAGGTAACCGTCGTTTGCGTTCTGTTGGTGAGTTACTACAAAACCAATTCCGTATCGGGCTATCTCGTATGGAACGTGTAGTACGTGAACGTATGTCCATTAACGATACGGCTTCTATTGTGCCACAACAATTAATTAATATTCGTCCTGTGATTGCGTCAATTAAAGAGTTTTTCGGAAGCTCCCAATTATCACAATTCATGGACCAAACAAACCCGTTAGCAGAGTTAACACATAAGCGTCGTCTATCTGCCTTAGGACCTGGTGGTTTAACACGTGAACGTGCTGGTTTCGAAGTACGTGACGTTCACTACTCTCACTATGGTCGTATGTGTCCAATCGAGACACCAGAGGGTCCAAACATTGGTTTAATCAACTCTTTATCTTCATTTGCCAAAGTAAATAAATTTGGTTTCATTGAGACACCTTATCGTCGTATTGATCATGAAACTGGCAAAGTAACAGATCAGATTGATTATTTAACAGCCGATGAAGAAGATAACTACTATGTAGCACAAGCAAATTCACCGTTAAATCCAGATGGTACTTTTGCTAATGATGAAGTAGTAGGTCGTTTCCGTGGGGATAACACTGTCTTCAATAAAGCACAAATGGACTACATGGATGTATCTCCTAAACAAGTTGTTTCAGCAGCGACAGCGTGTATTCCGTTCTTAGAAAATGATGACTCGAACCGTGCACTTATGGGTGCCAACATGCAACGTCAAGCAGTTCCACTTCTTAACCCAGAAGCACCATTTGTTGGTACGGGTATGGAGCATGTGGATGCACGTGATTCAGGCGCGGCTGTAGTAGCGAAATATGATGGTATTGTTGAACATGTTGAAGCTCGCTCTATCCATGTTCGCCGTATTGAAGTTGTAGACGGCAAAGAGGTTAAAGGCGATTTAACAAAATATAAATTACAGAAGTTCATTCGTTCTAACCAAGGTACTTCATACAACCAACGTCCACTTGTAAAAGTAGGCGAACGTGTGAAGCCTCGTGACATTTTAGCAGATGGTCCATCAATGGAAAAAGGCGAACTAGCTCTTGGACGTAACGTACTGGTTGCATTCATGACTTGGAACGGCTTTAACTATGAGGATGCTGTTATTATGAGTGAGCGCCTTGTAAAAGACGATGTCTATACATCTGTTCATATTGAAGAATATGAATCAGAGTCTCGTGATACAAAGCTTGGGCCTGAAGAAATCACTCGTGATATTCCAAACGTCGGAGAAGATGCACTTCGTAACCTAGATGAACGTGGTATCATCCGTATTGGTGCGGAAGTACGTGACGGGGATATTCTTGTAGGGAAAGTAACACCTAAAGGAGTTACAGAACTAACTGCTGAAGAACGCTTATTACATGCAATCTTCGGTGAAAAGGCTCGTGAGGTTCGTGATACGTCATTACGTGTACCACACGGTGCTGGCGGTATTATTCTTGATGTGAAAGTATTTAACCGTGAAGATGGCGATGAATTACCACCAGGTGTGAACCAATTAGTTCGTGCTTACATTGTTCAAAAACGTAAAATTCGTGTTGGGGACAAAATGGCCGGACGTCATGGTAACAAAGGGGTTATCTCTCGTATCTTACCAGAAGAGGATATGCCGTTTATGCCAGATGGCACGCCTGTTGATATTATGTTAAATCCACTTGGTGTACCTTCTCGTATGAATATCGGACAAGTTTTAGAGTTACACTTAGGTATGGCTTCTCGTTACCTAGGCGTTCATATGGCAACACCAGTATTTGATGGTGCTAATGAAGAAGACGTTTGGGAGACAATGGAAGAAGCAGGGATGAACCGTGACGGGAAAACAATCCTGTATGATGGACGTTCTGGTGAACCGTTTGATAACCGTGTATCTGTAGGTGTCATGTATATGATCAAACTTGCACACATGGTTGATGATAAGCTCCATGCACGTTCTACGGGTCCTTACTCACTTGTTACGCAACAGCCACTTGGTGGTAAAGCGCAATTCGGTGGGCAACGCTTTGGTGAGATGGAGGTATGGGCACTTGAAGCATATGGTGCTGCTTATACACTTCAAGAAATCTTAACAGTTAAATCCGATGACGTTGTTGGTCGTGTGAAAACATATGAAGCCATTGTTAAAGGTGAAAGTGTACCAGAGCCAGGTGTTCCTGAGTCATTTAAAGTATTGATTAAAGAACTTCAATCGCTTGGTATGGATGTTAAGATGTTAACAGTTAATGATGAAGAGGTAGAGCTTCGTGATTTAGATGAAGAAGATGATCTTCAACCTGCTGATGCACTTAATATTGCACCACAGCCAGATACAGAAGAAGAGCCAGTAGAGTCTTTTGAATAATGGATAACCAAGGTTCACGGTTGTGAATATGGCAAAACTTATTTTTCAAACTAGCCGGGCAGGATTTAACGCCCTGCCTGGCTTTTTCTTTTAATAAACTATTCTATTTTTAATCATTTGTTAAAGAAGAACGTTCTTTGCAAACGATTATCGAGCTGCGTAAAAGAGTCTTTATAAAGACCTATACTAAAGGGAGGTAGGCTCCTTGATAGACGTTAATGAATTTGAATATATGAAAATTGGTTTAGCATCACCTGACAAGATTCGTTCTTGGTCATACGGTGAAGTAAAAAAACCTGAAACAATTAACTATCGTACATTAAAACCAGAAAAAGATGGTTTATTCTGTGAGCGTATTTTTGGTCCAACAAAGGACTGGGAATGTCATTGTGGTAAATATAAGCGTGTACGTTATAAAGGCGTAGTTTGTGATCGTTGTGGCGTTGAAGTAACACGTGCGAAAGTACGTCGTGAACGTATGGGACACATTGAATTAGCAGCACCAGTTTCTCATATTTGGTACTTCAAAGGTATTCCAAGCCGTATGGGTCTTATTTTAGATATGTCTCCACGTGCTTTAGAAGAAGTGATCTATTTTGCTTCTTATGTTGTGATTGATGCAGGTGCTACTAATTTAGAAAGTAAACAATTGCTTTCTGAAAAAGAGTACCGTGCGTACCGTGAAAAATTCGGTAACACATTTGAAGCATCTATGGGTGCGGAAGCTATTAAAAAATTACTAAACAAAATTGACTTAGAAGATGAAACACAATCTTTAAAAGAAGAATTGAAATCTGCACAAGGTCAAAGACGTACACGTGCTATCAAACGTTTAGAAGTTGTAGAATCATTCCGTAACTCAGGTAACTCACCTGAATGGATGATTTTAGATGTACTACCAGTTATTCCACCAGAGCTTCGTCCCATGGTGCAATTAGATGGTGGCCGTTTTGCTACATCTGACTTAAACGATTTATACCGTCGTGTAATCAACCGTAATAACCGTTTAAAACGTTTATTAGATTTAGGTGCTCCAAGCATCATCGTACAAAACGAAAAACGTATGTTACAAGAAGCTGTTGACGCATTAATCGATAATGGTCGTCGCGGACGCCCTGTAACAGGTCCTGGTAACCGCCCATTAAAATCGCTTTCACATATGTTGAAAGGTAAACAAGGTCGTTTCCGTCAAAACTTACTCGGTAAACGTGTTGACTACTCTGGTCGTTCCGTTATCGTAGTAGGACCTAATTTAAAAATGTATCAATGTGGTTTACCAAAAGAAATGGCTATCGAATTATTCAAGCCATTCGTTATGAAAGAGTTAGTAGAACGTGGTCTTGCTCATAACATTAAATCTGCTAAACGTAAAATCGAGCGTTTAAACAACGACGTATGGGACGTTTTAGAAGATGTTATCCGCGAGCATCCAGTATTACTAAACCGTGCAC
Organism: Lysinibacillus macroides; assembly: GCF_001281525.1. Taxonomy (GTDB): domain Bacteria; phylum Bacillota; class Bacilli; order Bacillales_A; family Planococcaceae; genus Lysinibacillus; species Lysinibacillus macroides. The sequence goes on from NZ_LGCI01000014.1 coordinate 285,640, forward strand.
CAACGCTTCACCGTCTTGGTATTCAAGCATTTGAACCAACCCTTGTTGAAGGGCGTGCTATTCGTCTTCATCCATTAGTATGTACAGCCTACAATGCTGACTTCGATGGTGACCAAATGGCGGTTCACGTACCATTATCAGCAGAAGCTCAAGCAGAAGCTCGTCTTCTAATGCTTGCTGCACAAAACATCCTGAATCCAAAGGATGGTAAACCTGTTGTAACACCATCTCAAGATATGGTATTAGGAAACTACTACCTAACACTTGAGCGTGAAGATGCTCGTGGTGAAGGTTCTGTTTTCTATGGTCCAAATGAAGTGTTAATTGCTTATGATACAGGTCATGTACATTTGCATACACGTATTGCAATTAAAGCAGGTTCGTTAAATAACCCAACATTCACGGAGGAACAAAATAATATGTTCCTATTAACAACTGTTGGTAAAGTGATCTTTAACGAAATCTTGCCAAAATCATTCCCATATATTAACGAGCCAACTGACTTTAACTTAGAGCAAGCAACACCAGATAAATACTTTGCTAAGTTAACAATTGATGAAGAAACGCTGAAGGAGCTTGAAACAGATAGCGCTTATAACAGTCTCGATGAAAAAGGGAAGATTGCTGCACAACGTTCGGCTGTACTGCGTAAATATTTTGCATCAGTACCTGTTGTGAATCCATTCCGTAAAAAATTCTTAGGGAATATCATTGCTGAAGTGTTTAAACGTTACCATATTACGGAAACATCTAAAATGCTTGATCGCATGAAAAACCTAGGTTTCAAATATTCAACACGTGCAGGTATCACAGTAGGTGTATCTGATATCGTGGTATTACCTGATAAAGGTGAAATTTTAGCAGAAGCTCAAGAAAAAGTGGATAAAGTGCAAGCGCAATTCCGTCGTGGTTTCATCACAGAGGATGAGCGTTATGATCGTGTTATCTCAAGCTGGAGTGCTGCGAAAGATGAAATTCAAGCGAAGCTGATGAAGTCACTTGAGAAAACGAATCCAATTTTCATGATGTCTGACTCAGGTGCCCGTGGTAACGCATCTAACTTTACGCAGTTAGCAGGTATGCGTGGTTTGATGGCCAACCCGGCTGGTCGTATTATCGAACTTCCAATTAAATCTTCATTCCGTGAAGGTTTAACAGTATTAGAATACTTTATCTCTACGCATGGTGCTCGTAAAGGTCTTGCCGATACAGCCCTAAAAACAGCCGATTCAGGTTACTTAACACGTCGTCTTGTTGACGTTGCACAGGATGTTATTGTGCGTGAAGATGATTGTGGAACTGACCGTGGTTTAACAATTGGTGCGTTAATGGAAGGTACAGAACTAATCGAGGCTTTAGATGAACGTATTGTTGGCCGTCATACGAAGAAAACAATCTTCCACCCTGAAACTGGTGAAGTTATTCTTGCAAAAGACGGTTTAATCGACCAAGATATCGCTCGTGCAATTATTGAAGCTGGTATCGAAGAAGTGACAATCCGTTCAGCATTTACATGTAATACAAAACATGGCGTATGTAAAAAATGTTACGGCATGAACTTGGCAACAGGTGAAAAGGTTGAGGTTGGGGAGGCAGTTGGTATTATTGCGGCTCAATCAATCGGAGAACCAGGTACACAATTAACAATGCGTACATTCCATACAGGTGGGGTTGCCGGAGATGATATTACACAAGGTCTTCCACGTATCCAAGAGATCTTTGAAGCACGTAATCCAAAAGGTCAATCGGTTATTTCAGAAATCGCTGGTACAGTTTCAGATATCACTGAAATCCGTGAAGGTTTAAAAGAAATTACAGTTCAAGGTGACGTAGAAACTCGTAAGTATCAAGCACCTTATAATGCACGTTTGAAAGTTATCGAAGGTGATAATGTAGAGCGTGGTCAAGTGTTAACAGAGGGTTCTATTGATCCAAAACAATTGTTAAAAGTCAAAGACGTTTCAACTGTTCAAGAATATTTATTAAAAGAGGTTCAAAAAGTATACCGTATGCAAGGGGTAGAAATTGGGGATAAACATATTGAGGTAATGGTTCGCCAAATGCTTCGTAAAGTGCGTGTAATTGAAGCCGGTGATACAGAGTTACTACCAGGTTCATTATTAGATATTCACCAATTCTCAGAGGCAAATGCAGATGCTGTGATGAATGGCAAAAACCCTGCAACTTGTCGTCCTGTGATCCTAGGTATTACAAAAGCTTCTCTTGAAACAGAATCATTCTTATCGGCAGCATCGTTCCAAGAAACAACACGTGTGTTAACAGATGCAGCAATTAAGGGTAAACGTGATGAGCTTCTTGGCTTAAAAGAGAACGTAATTATTGGTAAGCTTGTTCCAGCAGGTACGGGTATGCAACGTTATCGTCAAATCCGTATCGAAAAAGATGAGCTTGACGCGGAAGTTCTTTCTGCTGAATAATCATTAAAATAGGGCCGAAGAAATGTGTTTTACGCATTTCTTCGGACTTTTTCAAGATAATAGTTGACAGTGTAAATAGGTAATGATAATATATTGAAGGTTGATAGTTAACTGTCTGTACTTCGGAGGATATGTGAATGTCTTATGATAAAGTAAGGGCTAGTCAAACAATCATAGGTACAAAGCAAACAGTAAAAGCAATGCGAGCTGGTTCAGTGAAAGAACTTTTTGTGGCACTTGATGCAGACAATTGGGTAACCGATTCGGCCATATCTTTCGCGAGAGAAATCGGTATACCAGTTATTCTTGTTGAGTCAAAAAAAGAGCTGGGCAAAGCCTGTGGAATCCATGTTGGAGCTGCAGTAGTTGCGATTACTGTAGAGTAGTTTTTGTGTAAAAAGCACAAAGACTTTGTTTTTACCCAAAAAATGAACCACCTGGATGTGTGGTATTAAAAAAGAAGGAATGAAGGGAGGAAAAATCGATGCCTACAATTAACCAATTGGTACGTAAGCCTCGTAAATCTAAAATCACGAAATCAAATTCACCAGCGTTAAACAAAGGATATAACTCATTTAAAAAATCTTTAACTGATGTTAAATCTCCTCAAAAACGTGGTGTTTGTACTCGTGTAGGTACAATGACGCCTAAAAAACCAAACTCAGCGTTACGTAAATACGCTCGTGTACGTTTAACTAACCAAATCGAGGTTACAGCGTACATTCCTGGTGAAGGCCACAACTTACAAGAGCACAGTGTTGTTCTTATCCGTGGCGGTCGTGTAAAAGACTTACCGGGTGTTCGTTACCATATCGTTCGTGGTGCTCTTGATACTGCTGGTGTAAACGGTCGTATGCAATCACGTTCTCTATACGGAACAAAACGCCCTAAAGAAAAAAAATAATCTGATTTTAAAAAGATAACTATTTGAAAGGAGGAAAACACATGCCTCGTAAAGGTCCTGTTTCCAAACGTGACGTGTTACCAGATCCAATTTATAATTCAAAACTAGTAACTCGTTTAATCAATAAAATGATGGTTGATGGTAAAAGAGGTACTTCTCAAAAGATTTTATACGGTGCGTTCGAATTAGTAAAAGAACGTTCTGGTGAAAATCCAATTGAAGTATTCGAAGCTGCTCTAAATAACGTAATGCCAGTTCTTGAAGTACGTGCTCGCCGTGTTGGTGGTTCTAACTACCAAGTACCAGTTGAAGTACGCCCAGAACGTCGTACAACTTTAGGTCTTCGTTACCTAGTTAACTATGCTCGTCTTCGTGGTGAAAAAACAATGGAAGAGCGCTTAGCTAACGAAATTCTTGATGCTTCTAACAATACTGGTGCATCAGTTAAGAAACGTGAAGATATGCACAAAATGGCAGAAGCGAACAAAGCATTCGCTCACTACCGTTGGTAATCTAAACATCGCATAAGCCCAATATGGAAGGAGAAATACCTAATGAAACGCGAATTCTCACTAGAGAATACTCGTAATATTGGGATCATGGCTCATATTGATGCTGGTAAAACAACAACAACTGAGCGTATCCTTTATTACACAGGTAAGATTCACAAAATCGGTGAAACTCATGAAGGCGCTTCTCAAATGGACTGGATGGAGCAAGAGCAAGAGCGTGGTATTACAATCACTTCTGCTGCAACAACAGCTCAATGGAACGGCCATCGTGTTAACATCATCGATACTCCTGGACACGTAGACTTCACTGTAGAAGTTGAACGTTCTTTACGTGTACTTGATGGTGCAGTAACAGTTCTTGATGCTCAATCAGGTGTTGAGCCACAAACTGAAACTGTATGGCGTCAAGCTACTACTTACGGTGTTCCACGTATCGTATTCATTAACAAAATGGATAAAATGGGTGCAGACTTCCTATACTCTGTAGGCACTTTACATGAGCGTTTACAAGCAAATGCACATCCAATTCAATTACCAATCGGTGCTGAAGATGAGTTCAAAGGAATCATTGACTTAATCGAAATGAATGTTACTTACTACGATAACGAAGAAGGTACAGCATTACGTGAAGGTGAAGCAATTCCTGAAGAACATCAAGCACAAGCAGAAGAATACCGTGAAAAATTAATTGAAGCAATTGCTGAAATTAATGAAGATATCATGGAAAAATACTTTGCTGGTGAAGAGATTACAAAGGAAGAGCTGAAAGCAGCAATCCGTAAAGCAACAATTGCGGTAGAATTCTACCCTGTTCTTTGTGGTACAGCATTCAAACACAAAGGTGTTCGTAAAATGCTTGATGCAGTAATCGATTACCTTCCAGCTCCAACAGATGTACCTGCTATTAAAGGTACATTAGCAGATTCAGATGAAGAAGTTATTCGTCATTCTTCTGATGAAGAGCCATTCTCAGCTCTTGCATTCAAAGTTATGACAGACCCATTCGTTGGTAAATTAACATTCTTCCGTGTGTACTCTGGTATTTTACAATCAGGTTCATACGTTCAGAACTCTACAAAGGGTAAACGTGAGCGTGTAGGTCGTATCCTACAAATGCACGCTAACTCTCGTGAAGAGATCTCTCAAGTGTTCGCAGGGGATATCGCTGCAGCTGTAGGTCTTAAAGATACTACAACTGGTGATACATTATGTGACGAGAAAAACTTAGTTATTCTTGAATCTATGGAATTCCCAGAACCAGTTATCTCTCTTTCTGTAGAACCAAAATCGAAAGCAGACCAAGATAAAATGGGTCAAGCTTTACAAAAACTACAAGAAGAAGATCCAACATTCCGTGCACATACAGACCAAGAAACTGGTCAAACAATCATCTCAGGTATGGGTGAGCTTCACCTTGATATCTTAGTTGATCGTATGCGCCGTGAATTCAAAGTAGAAGCTAACGTTGGTGCTCCACAGGTATCTTACCGTGAGACATTCCGCGGCTCTGCTCAAGTTGAAGGTAAATTCGTTCGCCAATCAGGTGGTCGTGGTCAATTTGGTCACGTTTGGATTGAATTCTCTCCAAACGAAGAAGGAAAAGGCTTCGAATTTGAAAATGCTATCGTTGGTGGTGTAGTTCCACGTGAATACATTCCTGCTGTAGAAGCTGGTCTTAAAGACTCTCTACAAAACGGTGTACTTGCTGGTTACCCATTAATCGACATCAAAGCGAGATTATTCGATGGTTCTTACCATGATGTTGACTCTAACGAAATGGCATTCAAAATCGCTGCATCTATGGCTCTTAAAAACGCGGTTTCTAAATGTAACCCAGTTTTACTTGAACCAATGATGAAAGTTGAAGTTGTAATTCCTGAAGAATACCTTGGTGATATCATGGGTAACATCACTTCTCGCCGTGGACGCGTAGAAGGTATGGAAGCTCGCGGTAACGCTCAAGTTGTTCGTGCAATGGTTCCACTTTCAGAAATGTTTGGATATGCAACAACTTTACGTTCTGCAACGCAAGGTCGTGGTGTATTCTCAATGGTATTCGATCATTATGAAGAAGTACCAAAATCAATTTCTGAAGAGATCATCAAAAAAAATAAAGGTGAATAATTGAAATTTCATCTTGCATCAAGTATAACTAATCTGTAAGCTATGATTGCAGGATAGGGAAAGGGCCCGTTCTCTATCAGCATTCATACTATAAATTAAAAAATAAACATATAATTTTGAGGAGGCAATCTCTAATGGCTAAAGAAAAATTTGACCGTTCTAAAACGCATGCTAACATTGGTACAATCGGACACGTTGACCATGGTAAAACTACTTTAACTGCTGCAATCGCTACAGTTCTTTCTAAAAAAATGGGTGGTACAGCTAAATCTTACGCTGATATCGACAACGCGCCAGAAGAAAAAGAGCGTGGTATCACAATCAATACTTCTCACGTAGAGTATGAAACTGAAACTCGTCACTATGCACACGTTGACTGCCCAGGACATGCTGACTATGTTAAAAACATGATCACTGGTGCTGCACAAATGGATGGCGGTATCTTAGTAGTATCTGCTGCTGATGGTCCAATGCCACAAACTCGTGAGCATATCCTTTTATCTCGTCAAGTAGGTGTTCCATACTTAGTAGTATTTATGAACAAATGTGATATGGTTGATGACGAAGAATTATTAGAATTAGTAGAAATGGAAATCCGTGACCTACTATCTGAATATGACTTCCCAGGTGACGATATTCCTGTAATTAAAGGTTCTGCTCTTAAAGCTCTTGAAGGTGAACCAGAATGGGAAGAAAAAATCGTTGAATTAATGGACGCTGTAGATTCTTACATCCCAACTCCAGAACGTCAAACTGACAAACCATTCATGATGCCAGTAGAGGACGTATTCTCTATCACTGGTCGTGGTACAGTTGCAACTGGCCGTGTTGAACGTGGTCAAGTTAAAGTTGGTGACGTAGTTGAAATCATCGGTATCGCTGAAGAAGCTAAATCTACTACTGTAACTGGTGTAGAAATGTTCCGTAAATTATTAGACTATGCTGAAGCTGGTGATAACATTGGTGCTTTACTACGTGGTGTTGCTCGTGAAGAAATCCAACGTGGTCAAGTATTAGCTAAACCAGGTTCAATTACTCCACACACTAACTTCAAAGCTGAAGTTTACGTTTTATCAAAAGAAGAGGGTGGCCGTCATACTCCATTCTTCTCTAACTACCGTCCTCAGTTCTACTTCCGTACAACTGATGTAACAGGTATCTGTAACTTACCAGAAGGCGTTGAAATGGTAATGCCTGGTGATAACATCGAAATGACAGTTGAACTTATCGCTCCAATCGCTCTTGAAGAAGGTACTAAATTCTCTATCCGTGAGGGTGGCCGTACTGTAGGCGCTGGCGTAGTTTCTTCTATCCAAAAATAATTTTAGCTTTTGCTAATTTTCTTAAACCAATCTGTAGGGACGCCTACAGATTGGTTTTTTGTATGCTGCCCTATTCTTTAAAGCCTAAATGAATAGGATTTATTCAATATAGCTAAATAGAATAATGAATATTCTAAATATATATTTTATTTATGCAAAGGTTTCCTATTATAATAAACATAACGGAAAGAGGAGTAGAACACTCTTCATAACAAGGGGGACTATATATTTATGTCAAATTATGTTCAAGTAGGAAAACTGCAAGTGGCATCCATTCTTTTTGATTTTATTAATACGCAAGCGCTTCCTGAAAGTGGTGTTGGACAACAAGCATTTTGGACAGGCTTTGAACAGTTGATTGAGGAACTTACACCTGAAAATAAGGCATTACTTGCTCGTCGTGATGAGCTGCAAGAGACAATTAACCAATGGCATAAAGATCATGAATTTGATTTTGCTGCGTATAAATCATTTTTAGAGGAAATTGGTTATTTAGAGCCAAAAGTAGAAGACTTTAGTGTAACTACTGAAAATGTTGATGAAGCAGTTGCTGTCCAAGCTGGACCACAGCTAGTAGTGCCAGTAAATAATGCACGTTATGCCATTAATGCAGCGAATGCCCGTTGGGGAAGTCTATACGATGCTTTATATGGTACAGATGCCATTAGTGAAGAAGATGGAGCAGAAGTAGGAAAAGGCTATAATCCCGTACGCGGTGCGAAAGTGATTGCTTATGCACGAGAATTTTTAGATAAAGCTGTTCCGTTAACAAACGCTTCTCATACAGATGTAGCCAAATATGCCATTGTAAATGGTCAATTGGTGGCAACATTGCTAAACAATGATGAAGTAACACTTATTGAAACTAATAAATTTGCTGGCTATCAAGGAGAGGCAGATGCACCGAGCGCTATTTTACTAAAAAATAATGGTCTTCATATTGAAATTCAAATTGATCGTAATCATGCAATTGGTAAGGATGATGCAGCAGGCGTGAAGGATGTTGTTTTAGAGTCAGCCGTGACTACTATTATGGACTGTGAAGACTCTGTTGCGGCTGTAGATGCAGAAGATAAAGTGGAAGTCTATACGAATTGGCTTGGTTTAATGAAAGGCGATTTAGCAGCGACATTTGAAAAAGGCAGTAAAACAATGACACGTACACTGAATCCAGATCGCATATATAAAGATGCTGATGGCAATACCCTAACACTTGCGGGACGCTCGTTAATGTTTGTACGAAACGTAGGGCATTTAATGACAAACCCAGCAATTTTAGATAAGGATGGTCATGAGGTACCAGAGGGAATTATGGATGGTGTTATGACGAGCTTAATTGCAAAGCATGAACTGCTTGGTAATGGTCAATACAAAAACTCACAAAAAGGCTCCATTTATATTGTTAAGCCAAAAATGCATGGCTCACAAGAAGTAGCGTTTGTCAATAAACTATTTGGCCGTATCGAAGATTTATTGGATTTAGAACGTTTCACATTGAAAATCGGTGTTATGGATGAGGAGCGTCGTACATCGTTAAACTTAAAAGCATGTATAAAGGAAGTAAAAGATCGTATTGTCTTTATTAATACTGGATTCCTTGATCGTACAGGCGATGAAATTCATACATCAATGGAAGCAGGTCCTATGATTCGTAAGGGTGAAATGAAGTCGTCTACATGGCTAACAGCTTATGAAAAATCCAATGTAGTCGTAGGCTTAAATACAGGATTACAGGGACGTGCGCAAATTGGAAAAGGTATGTGGGCAATGCCAGATTTAATGGCAGCAATGCTAGAGCAAAAAATTGGTCATCCAAAAGCCGGTGCTAATACGGCTTGGGTTCCTTCACCAACTGCTGCAACTTTACATGCCACACACTATCATCAAGTCGATGTAAAGGAAGTGCAAAAGGGCATTTCTAGCTCAGAGGATTTACAAGACGGTATACTTGAAATCCCATTAGCAGCAGAAACAAATTGGAGTGCTGAGGAAATTCAACAGGAACTAGATAATAATGCACAAGGTATTTTAGGCTATGTAGTACGTTGGGTAGAGCAGGGCGTAGGGTGTTCGAAGGTACCAGATATTAATGATATTGGTCTAATGGAAGATCGTGCAACACTACGTATTTCTAGTCAACATGTAGCAAACTGGTTGCATCATGGGATTTGCACAGAGGAGCAGGTGCGTGAAACAATGGAGCGTATGGCAAAAGTAGTAGATGGTCAAAATGCTGGCGATGCTGAATACCGACCAATGTCCTCCAATCTAAATGAATCTGTGGCATTCCAAGCAGCATGTGATTTAGTGTTTAAGGGTTATGAGCAGCCAAGTGGTTATACAGAGCCAATCTTACACAAAAAGCGTTTAGAAGCAAAAGCAAAATATAATGCAAAAATAAATGTATAAAAGTCTCTAAATAAGCAAAAACAAATTTAACAAAGATTAAGCTAGCCATCTGGTATCGATCGTCTATTGGTGCCAGATGGTTAAGCTGTTTTTAGAAGCATTGGCAGTTATAAAAGCACGTATATACATACATTTCTTCTTGGCATAAATAATCTATAGGTTTGTTAATGTGGAATAAAGTCATAGGCAAGCGCAATAAATTCACGTACAGCATAAGAGAGATACTTATTTTTTTTCCATGTCATACCAAGCTCCAGATAAATGTTTTCTTCTTTAAATGGAATAGCCTTTATTGTATTATATTGGATTTTATCACAAATCCTTTTTGGTAAAAGAGCGATACCGAGCTTAGCAGCTACCATTTCAATCATTAAATCCTTCTGCGTGGACTCACAAGCGATATTTGGAAAAAAACCATTTTTGGAGCACTCTTCAATAATACGGTCATAGAGTGTGAAATCTTTGCGATAAAGAACAAACATTTCATGCTGTAAATCAATCATATCGACTGTCTCTTTCCGAGCAAGTGGATGTTCATGATGGACAATTAGCATGAGCGGATCTTTTAAAATACTAATGACTTCTACGTAATCATTTACCACACACAAATTACAAATAAGTCCAATATCAAGGTCTCCTGATTCAACACCTTCTCTAATCTTTTTTGTACCAACCTCTGTTAGCACAATTTCCACATATGGATAATGTTCTTTGTATTGACTAACGAGCTTTGAAAAGAACTCAGCACCAACAATAGGGGGAATACCAATACGAATTTTTCCCTTTTTGAGTTCCATTAAATCTGTTAGCTCTGAACGTATATTTTTAAATGCTTCTAGGACCTGCTGAGTATTAATGAGAACAGCATGTCCTGCATCTGTTAATTCTAATTGCTTAGAGGAGCGATAAAATAGTGGGACATCTAGCTCTGCTTCTAACTGTTGAATAGCTTTACTAATAGATGGCTGTGATACATGAAGTATTGCAGCCGCTTTTGTAAAGCTGAGTTGTTTTGCTACTTCAGCAAAGTATTCTAGCTGTCGAATATCCATTGTGGGAACCTCCTTTATTAGATCTAACCCTATTATAGCATCTGTAGGGACGACTACAGATTGTTTTTTGTGTTAAAATAAGGGAAATTATAAGGTGTTAATGAATGTTTATATACATAATAGCTAGCACGTTATATTAGGATACATTATTAAATAGAAAGGGGATTCGAAAATGGAGATGAAGATTTTACTTATTGAAGATGATCCATCCATTTCTAAGATGATCCAAGAACGCTTTGCAAAATGGTCATTACAAGTAGTCGGTCCAAAAAATTTTCAAAAGGTGATGGATGATTTTATAGAGGAAAAACCTCATCTTGTGCTTATTGATATTCAATTACCTGCCTATGATGGCTTCCATTGGTGTCGTGAAATTCGTCATCTTTCAAAGGTTCCAATCTTGTTCCTATCCTCTCGTGATCACCCAATGGATATGGTGATGGCTATGCAGATGGGGGCAGATGATTTTATACAAAAACCTTTTCATATGGAAGTACTGCTTGCTAAAACACAGGCTATTTTACGTCGTACATACGATTATGTTGAGGAGAAAATGGATATAAGTCGCTTTAACGATGCTGTAATTGATTATGCAAGAAGTGAGATTGTCTATGATGGAGCCATTGCCTCGTTAACGAAAAATGAGCTCTTTATCTTGCGAATTTTAGTGGAAAAGGCAAATCAAATAGTATCGAGAGATGAGCTAATGAGAAAGCTTTGGGATGATGAACGTTTTGTAAATGATAATACTTTGTCAGTAAATGTTAATCGCTTACGCACAAAGCTTGAGGAGATTGGTTTACAAGAAGTGATTCAGACAAAAAAGGGACTTGGCTATCTAGCAGTAAACCAAGGGATGTGAATAAAATTGCTACTATTATTTATACGAGAACGGTTAGCATGGTTAGGCCTTTTTGCCTTTATCTTGGCAATATTGAACCTATTATTTACTTTAGATATAGGGTTAGAGAGCATTTCTATTGGGTATGTAAATATTAGTTTGCTGGTTAGTTTTACATTCTTTTTTGTATGGCGTTATATTGTTGAAGTTGGGAAATTAAAAGATTTCCTGGGAAATATGGAGAGTTATTTAGATGAGATTCATAAAAATCGTCTAGCTTTGTCCCCCTTTCAAGAAGTTTATTTTCGGAAAATGGGAGCTATTTTTGATGAGAAGAAAGTGGAGTTAAATCAAGCGAAAGTGCAGCTTCAGGAATATTCGGATGGGCTGCTGGCATGGGTACATGAAGTAAAAGCCCCTTTAACAGCTATTAATTTAATGCTAGAGCATGTGGAAGACTTAGAGTTGCGTCGAAAATTAGAAAATGAATGGTTAAGGCTGCACTTATTAGTGGACCAACAGCTGCATCAAACACGACTACACTCCATCGAAAAGGATAATTATTTAACAGAGGTTGAATTAAAGCCAATTATCTATAAGGAAATTCGAGCCATGCAGGCTTGGTGTATCGAACAAGGTGTTGGCTTTGATGTTGATGAGCTTACAGAGACTGTTCTAACAGATAGTAAGTGGTTAGCATTTATTGTTCGACAAATTCTTTCCAATGCTATTAAGTATAGTCCAGTAGATTCTGAAATAATAATATGGACAGAAGTGGATGCCACAGAAGCGATATTATTGCATATCAAAGATATAGGCATAGGTATTCCTTTAGAAGACTTACCTCGTATTTTTCAAAAATCATATACGGGTACAATTGGAAGAGAATCCACACAATCGACAGGTATGGGTCTTTATTTAGCATATAATGTAGCCCAAAAATTAGGTATTCGTATTCATGTACAATCAAAAGTTGGGGAAGGCTCATTATTTACATTACGCTTTCCGCTACAAAATGCATACGCCAAACTAACAGGTAGATGACAAAATTGTCACCTACCTTTTTATATTGTCATGTAAAACGCACGAATTACTAGTAACAACAGGGTACACTTGAAAGAGAGAAAGGGGCGTTTACAAGTTGACAGTTTTAATTGGTCGTAAAATAAAAAAGGTTTATGGAAAAAAATCAACAGCTCAAGAAGTATTAAAGGGCATTGATGTAGAAGTAAATAAGGGTGAATTTGTAGGGATTATGGGACCATCTGGCTCAGGGAAAACAACGCTTTTAAATGTTTTATGCTCGATCGATTTTGCAACAGAAGGCGTTATTGAAATAAATGGGCAAAACTTACGTGGCATGAAGGAGAAGGCCTTAGCAAATTTCCGTCGAGAACAACTCGGCTTTATATTTCAAGATTATAATTTATTGGATACTTTAACAGTTAAGGAAAATATTCTTTTACCATTAGCTATTAGTAAGCTTTCTAAAGCTATCGCAGAAAGTCGTGTGAAAGAACTAACACACTTACTCGGTATTACAGAAATTTTGAATAAATACCCAAATGAAATATCAGGTGGTCAAAAGCAGCGTACATCAGCAGCTCGTGCATTGATTACAAATCCATCTCTTGTCTTTGCAGATGAGCCTACAGGTGCGCTTGATTCTAAATCAGCTACAGCACTCTTAAAAAATTTACAAAGCATCAATGAAACAAAAGAAGCTACAATTATGATGGTTACACATGATGCTGTAGCAGCTAGCTTCTGTACACGTGTGCTATTTTTAAAAGATGGCTTGATTTATAGTGAGCTTTATAAGGGCGATAAAACAAGACAAGTATTCTTCCAGGAAATTATGCATACGCAAAGTGTGCTAGGCGGTGATGGCTATGAGTCTTAGCAAACTTGTGCTACGCAGTATGAAGAAAAATATGAAGCATTACTATCTCTACTTTTTTGCACTTATTTTTAGTGTTACATTGTATTTTTCCTTTGTCACATTGCAATATAATGCTGAAGTATGGGAGGCTGTTCAAATAAGTGGAACAGCTACAGCAGGCTTTAAAGCAGCAACGTATATTTTATACTTTATTGTGCTATTCTTTGTGCTCTATGCCAATCACCTATTTATGAAGCGCCGCAGTAAAGAGGTCGGCTTATATCAATTAATTGGCATGACAAAGGGATTGATTGTACGCTTATTGGCGATTGAAAATATATTATTATTCGTTGGGGCTGTTATAGTAGGTATGCTAGCAGGCTTCTTTAGCTCACGCGTATTTGCTATGATTTTATTACGTGTACTCGAAAAAGAAGCTCTTGTCACAATGGCATTTAGTACACAGGCATTACAGCAGTCCATCCTTGTATTTGCCGTTCTTTTGATCATTGTGCTTATCCAAATGGCTTGGATGATTCATCGTGTTTCATTGTTATCATTATTTAGCGCTGCAAAACAAGCTGATGAGCGTGTAAGACGCTTTAGCCCGTTACAAATGGTGATTGGGTTTTTAGGACTGATTTTAATTGGCTACGGCTATTATGCCTCAACTAAGCTATTTGACATTGAAGCAACTAGTAATTTATTGGTCAGCATGCTTATTATTTTAGCAACGACCATTGGTGGAACCTTCCTTGTTTTCCGTTTCTCTATAGCATTTATTATGAACATAATTCGCTTAAAGAAAAAAGGACATTTATCGGTTCAGGATGTCTTAGCATTAACGCCAATTATGCATCGTATGAAAAGCAATGCAAAATCATTAACACTTATTACTGTATTAACAGGTGTATCTCTAGGTATTACAACTTTGTCCTATATTGCTTACTATTCATCAGAGGCATCTGCTTATAGTCAAGTACCGGGTGATTTTGTATTGCTGGAAAATAACAGTCAGGCATTTGTAGAGGCGTTAGAGCAACATAATATTGCATATGGTGCAGTGGATTACCGTTTACAAGGTGTGTCAGCTACTGTAGGTCAATTAATGTCTGAAGAGCAAAAAGACAATCCTTTATATACAATGGAAGGCGTTATTTATACGATTCCACTCTCTGATTACCAGCAAAAGGTTCCTACAGCTTCATTATCAGGTAATGATGCTATTCTAACAAACTATGGTGGCTATATGGCAGAGATGTTTCCGCTAGAGAAAGATCGAGATATTGATGTATCAGCAGGGGAGTTTAAGGAAACTCTTCATATTGTTGATATTCAGGAGCATAGTCTTATTAGCGGTATTATAACAGCTGGGGGTGGTGGCCCAATCTTCGTTGTGACAGACAAAATGTTTGAGCATCTTGCAACACAATCAGAGCTATATCCTTGGCATGAGCAAACAACAATTACGTTACAAGCAGAAAGCGATAGAGCAGCAGCAGAGCAATTATACCAGCAAACAGGTGCAGATATTTTAACAATTGTAGATAATGAAGGGGATACGCACGAATATAAACAATCCTCCTATGAGATGCAACGTAAGGGTAATATTGAATCTTTAGGACTTACAATTTTTATCACAGCATTTTTAGGCTTAGCTTTCTTAATGACGACAGGTAGTATTCTATATTTTAAACAAATGTCCGAGGCAGAGGAAGAACGTGATTCCTATACAATTTTAAGAAAGATTGGCTTTGCAGAAAAGGATATTATGAAAGGTATTTATATGAAGCAAGCCTTTAATTTTGGTGTTCCATTAGTGATTGGCTTATTGCATAGTTACTTTGCTGTGAAGTCAGGATGGTTTTTATTTGGTACAGAGTTAACAACACCACTTTGGCTAGCAATGTGCTGTTATATCGCACTATACGCTATTTTTGCTGTTCTCTCAGTCGGTTATTATAAAAGGGTAGTGCGAGAATCATTATAACTATTAAATAAGAAGAAATTCAAAGGGGTTATCAAGAAAGTCAGATAACATGGACTTTTTTAATAGCCCTCCTTTAGCTAAAGTTATTTGAAAGTTTGAAAATATTAATAAGATAGCCGTAAGTATTGCAATATGTCTTAAAATTTTATATACTAATAAACGGCTTAAATAAGCGGAGAATTTAGTAGTAGTAAGAATATCAGCAACATTTAAAAGAATTTAGCGAAAAGACTTGCTTATTCTTTTTTTATTGTATATAATGTTGAATGTTGGTCTTTGACTGCGATGAAGCGAGAGGTTGCCGACACACCCGGCCGCTTTGCCATGGCGGTGTGTGGGAAAATTTTCGTGGAGAATGTCTAGAAAATAGGCGAGAAGGAGGGAAAATAATGGCAAAACAAAAGATTCGTATTCGTTTAAAAGCGTATGATCACCGTATTTTAGATCAATCTGCTGAGAAAATTGTGGAAACTGCAAAACGTTCAGGTGCAAGTGTATCAGGTCCAATTCCACTTCCAACTGAGAAGTCTGTGTACACAATTCTTCGTGCTGTTCACAAGTATAAAGATTCTCGTGAACAATTCGAAATGCGTACGCATAAACGTCTGATCGATATCGTTAACCCAACACCACAAACTGTTGACGCGTTAATGAAACTTGATTTACCATCTGGCGTTGATATTGAAATCAAACTTTAATGGTAAAAACAATATAACTTTTTAAAATTTACAGGAGGTGTGACAGATGGCTAAAGGAATCTTAGGTAGAAAAATTGGTATGACACAAGTTTTCGCTGAAAACGGTGATTTAATCCCAGTAACAGTTATCGAAGCTGCTCCAAACGTAGTGCTTCAAAAGAAAACTGTTGAAACAGATGGCTACGAAGCAATCCAAGTTGGTTTCGAAGATAAGCGTGTTAAGCTTTCTAACAAACCAGAACAAGGTCACGTAGCAAAAGCGAATACTGCTCCTAAGCGCTTCATTCGTGAATTCCGCAACGTGAACGTGGAAGAGTACGAAGTTGGTCAAGAAGTCAATGTAGAAATTTTCGCAGAAGGCGATGTAATTGATGTAACAGGTGTTACTAAAGGTAAAGGTTTCCAAGGTGTAATTAAACGCCACGGACAATCTCGTGGTCCAATGGCTCACGGCTCTCGTTACCACCGTCGTCCTGGTTCAATGGGTCCAGTTGCTCCGAACCGCGTATTCAAACAAAAGAAATTACCTGGTCAAATGGGTGGCAATGTAGTTACAATCCAAAACTTAGAGATCGTAAAAGTTGATGCGGAACGTAACTTACTACTTGTTAAAGGTAATGTTCCTGGTTCTAAAAAAGCTCTAGTTACAGTAAAAACTGCGATTAAAGCGAAGTAATTATTTAAAGAAAGGAGGAAACAGGAATGACAAAAGTATCTGTACTTAGTCAAACAGGTGCTTCAGTTGGCGAAATCGAATTAAACGATGCGATTTTCGGAATCGAGCCAAATGAAGCAGTATTATTCGACGCAGTAGTTGCACAACGCGCTTCTCTACGTCAAGGTAATCACAAAGTGAAAAACCGTTCTGAAGTTGCTGGTGGTGGTCGTAAACCATGGCGTCAAAAAGGAACTGGTCGTGCTCGTCAAGGTTCTATCCGTTCTCCACAATGGCGCGGCGGTGGTATCGTATTCGGTCCTACTCCACGTAGCTATTCTTATAAATTACCTAAAAAAGTTCGTCGTTTAGCTCTTAAATCAGCTTTATCAGCTAAAGTAGTAGAACAAAACTTCTTAGTTCTTGATGCTCTAACTTTAGAAGCACCAAAAACAAAAGAATTCACAAAAATTCTTAAAGATCTTTCTTTAGAGAAAAAATCTTTATTCGTAACTGCTGACCTAGATGAAAACGTAGCGTTATCTGCACGTAACATTCCAGGTGTAACAGTGTTAACTGCAAATGGTATCAACGTTCTTGATCTATTAGGTCATGATAAAGTTGTATTTACTAAATCTGCAGTAGAAAAAGTTGAGGAGGTGCTTGGATAATGGAAGCACGTGATATTTTAAAACGTCCGGTCATTACTGAGCGTTCTTCAGAACTTATGGCAGAGAAAAAGTATACTTTCGAAGTAGACACTCGCGCTAACAAAACGCAAGTAAAAGACGCTGTAGAAGAAATCTTTGGCGTAAAAGTTGAGAAAGTAAACGTTCTTAACTACAAAGGTAAATTCAAGCGCGTTGGCCGTTATGGTGGTTACACAAACAAACGCCGTAAAGCGATTGTTAAATTAACTGCTGATAGCAAAGAAATTGAATTATTCGAAATGTAATCCTTAAGGGATTTATGATTTGAACACTCAAGAAGGAGGGAAAACACAATGGCGATTAAAAAGTATAAACCTACCTCTAATGGTCGTCGTAACATGACGTCATTAGACTTTGCGGAAATTACAACGAACAAGCCTGAGAAATCATTGCTTGAACCAACTAAACGCAAAGCTGGTCGTAACAACCAAGGTAAAATCACTGTTCGTCATCATGGTGGTGGTCATAAGAAGCAATACCGTGTTATCGATTTCAAACGTGTTAAAGATGGCATTCCGGCAAAAGTTGCTACTATTGAATATGATCCAAACCGTTCTGCGAATATCGCATTAATCAACTACGCTGATGGAGCAAAAGCTTACATTTTAGCACCTAAAGGATTAGAGGTTGGTCAAACAATCGTTTCTGGTCCAGATGCTGATATTAAAGTAGGTAACGCATTACCATTAGCAAATATTCCAATGGGTACTACTATCCATAACATCGAGTTAAAACCTGGTAAAGGTGGACAATTAGTACGTTCTGCTGGTACTTCTGCGCAAGTACTTGGTCGTGAAGGCAAATACGTAATCGTTCGTCTACAATCTGGTGAAGTACGTTTAGTATTAGCGACTTGCCGCGCTACAATCGGTCAAGTTGGTAACGAGCAACACGAACTTGTACACATCGGTAAAGCAGGTCGTAGCCGTTGGTTAGGTAAACGCCCAGAAGTACGTGGTTCTGTAATGAACCCTAACGATCACCCACACGGTGGTGGTGAAGGACGTTCACCAATCGGACGTAAATCACCAATGACTCCTTGGGGTAAACCAGCACTTGGTTACAAAACTCGCAAGAAGAAAAACAAATCGGATAAATTTATCATCCGTAGTCGTAAAAAATAAAGTGATTAAACTACGGTTCTATGGGAGAGCCGTGGTAGAATCACGGAGGGAGGTTCCTACATGGGTCGCAGCTTGAAAAAAGGACCTTTTGTTGATGACCACTTAATGAAAAAAGTGGAGGCACAAGAGGCTTCTGAGAAAAAACAAGTTATTAAAACTTGGTCACGCCGTTCTACAATCTTCCCGAACTTCATCGGTTTAACGATTGCTGTATATGATGGACGTAAACATGTTCCTGTATACGTAACAGAAGATATGGTAGGCCATAAACTTGGTGAGTTCGCACCGACACGTACTTATAAAGGTCACGGTGCAGACGACAAGAAAACAAGACGCTAATTTTGAGAGGAGGTAAATCCTAATGACACAAGCTAAAGCTATCGCTCGTACAGTACGCATTGCTCCTCGCAAAGTACGTCTAGTTGTAGACTTAATCCGAGGTAAGCAAGTTGGTGAAGCAGTTGCAATTTTACGTCATACTCCAAAAGCGGCGTCTCCAGTCGTTGAGAAAGTATTAAAATCTGCAGTTGCTAATGCTGAGCACAACTACGATCTTGACATCAACTCTTTAGTAGTATCTGAAGTATTTGTTGACGAAGGTCCAACATTAAAACGTTTCCGTCCACGTGCACAAGGACGTGCAAGCGCAATTAACAAACGCACAAGCCACATTACACTAGTGGTATCTGAGAAGAAGGAGGGTTAATCCGTGGGTCAAAAAGTACATCCAATAGGACTACGCGTTGGTATTATTCGTGACTGGGAGTCAAAATGGTACGCTGAAAAAGACTATGCAACTCTACTTCACGAAGACATCAAAGTGCGTAAATATATTGAAACGGCTCTTAAAGACGCTTCTGTTTCTAAAGTAGAAATCGAACGCGCTGCAAACCGTGTAAACATCACAATTCACACTGCGAAACCAGGTATGGTAATCGGTAAAGGTGGTACTGAAGTTGAAAACCTTCGTAAATACCTTAGCGATTTAACTGGTAAACGTGTACACATCAATATTATTGAAATCAAACGTGCTGATCTTGACGCTCGTCTAGTAGCTGAAAACATCGCTCGTCAATTAGAAAATCGTGTATCATTCCGTCGTGCGCAAAAGCAAGCGATCCAACGCACAATCCGCGCTGGTGCAAAAGGAATTAAAACACAAGTATCTGGTCGTTTAGGTGGCGCTGATATCGCGCGTGCTGAACATTATAGTGAAGGAACTGTTCCACTTCATACTCTACGTGCTGATATCGACTATGCACACGCAGAAGCTGACACTACTTACGGTAAATTAGGCGTTAAAGTATGGATCTACCGTGGTGAAGTTCTTCCTACGAAGAAATCTGTGGAAGGAGGCAAATAATATGTTATTGCCTAAACGCGTTAAATACCGTCGTGAGCACCGCGGCAAAATGCGTGGCGAAGCGAAAGGCGGTAAAGAAGTAATTTTTGGCGAATGGGGCTTACAAGCTCAAACTGCTAGCTGGATTACAAACCGTCAAATCGAATCTGCTCGTATCGCGATGACTCGTTACATGAAACGTGGCGGTAAAGTTTGGATTAAAATCTTCCCACATAAACCTTACACGAAAAAACCACTAGAAGTCCGCATGGGTTCTGGTAAAGGTTCTCCTGAAGGTTGGGTAGCAGTAGTTAAACCAGGAAAAGTAATGTTCGAAATTGCTGGCGTATCTGAAGAAATTGCACGTGAGGCACTTCGTTTAGCAGCACACAAACTTCCTGTTAAATGTAAGATCGTAAAACGTCAAGAAACTGGTGGTGAATCTAATGAAAGCTAATGAAATCCGTGACCTTGCTACTTCTGAAATAGAATTAAAAGTGAAATCACTGAAAGAAGAGCTTTTCAACCTTCGCTTCCAATTGGCGACTGGTCAATTAGAAAACACAGCTCGTATTCGTGAAGTGCGTAAAGCAATCGCGCGTATGAAAACTGTTATTCGTGAAAGAGAAATCAGTGCAAATAACTGATAAAGGAGGTTTTCAAGTATGACTGAGCGCAATCAACGTAAAGTTTACACAGGCCGCGTTGTTTCAGATAAAATGGACAAAACTGTTACTGTTTTAGTGGAAACATACAAAAAGCACAAACTTTATGGCAAGCGTGTAAAATATTCTAAAAAGTTTAAAGCTCATGATGAGTTAAACACAGCGAAAATCGGTGATATCGTACGTATCATGGAAACTCGCCCGCTATCAGCTACAAAACGTTTCCGTCTAGTAGAAGTTGTAGAAAAAGCGGTTATTATTTAATAACTATTTCGGAACAACCAATTTCCGAAGGGAGGTAACCTAAGTGATCCAACAAGAAAGTCGTATGAAAGTTGCTGACAACTCAGGTGCACGTGAAGTTCTTACAATTAAAGTACTTGGTGGTTCTGGTCGTAAAACTGCTAACATCGGTGATATCGTTGTTTGTACAGTTAAGAAAGCAACACCAGGTGGCGTTGTCAAGAAGGGTGACGTTGTTAAGGCTGTTATCGTTCGTACTAAATCAGGCGTTCGTCGCAAAGATGGTACGTACATTAAATTTGATGAAAATGCTTGTGTAATTATTCGTGATGATAAATCACCACGCGGAACTCGTATTTTCGGACCTGTTGCACGTGAATTACGTGACAGCAACTTCATGAAAATCGTTTCTCTAGCTCCAGAAGTTCTTTAATTTCATGATAGTGCCAATCAAGGAGGTGCGACAGCATGCATGTAAAAAAAGGTGACAAGGTTAAGGTAATTACTGGTAAGGATAAAGGCAAAGAGGGCGTTATTCTTGCTGCTTACCCAAAACAAGATCGCGTTCTTGTTGAAGGTGTGAACATCGTGAAAAAACACGTAAAACCTAACCAATTGAATCCACAAGGTGGTATTGTAAGCCAAGAGGCTGCAATTCACGTTTCGAACGTAATGCTAATCGATCCTAAATCTGGCGAGCCGACTCGTGTAGGTTACAAAATCGAAAACGGTAAAAAAGTTCGTGTAGCAAAAAAATCAGGTGCAGTAATCGACTAATTAGTATAAAAGAAGGGAGGTACAAACATGAGCCGCCTAAAAGAAAAATATTTAAGTGAAGTTTCACCTGCTCTTATGAGCAAATTTGGATATAAATCAGTTATGCAACTACCAAAAGTTGAGAAAATCGTTATCAACATGGGTGTTGGTGATGCAGTTCAAAACTCTAAAGCGTTAGATGCAGCTGTTGAAGAATTAACAACTATTACTGGTCAAAAACCAGTTGTAACTAAAGCAAAAAAATCGATCGCAGGTTTCCGCCTTCGTGAAGGTATGCCTATCGGTGCTAAAGTTACATTACGCGGTGAGCGTATGTATGAATTCTTGGATAAATTAATTTCTATCGCACTACCTCGTGTACGTGACTTCCGTGGTGTTTCTAAAAAAGCATTCGATGGTCGCGGTAACTACACTTTAGGTGTGAAAGAACAATTAATTTTCCCAGAAATCGATTACGATAAAGTTTCAAAAGTACGCGGTATGGACATCGTGATCGTAACGACAGCGAACTCTGACGAAGAAGCTCGCGAGTTATTGACACAATTCGGTATGCCGTTCCAAAAGTAATCAAACAAGGAGGGCGAAAACGTGGCTAAAAAATCTATGATCGTTAAACAACAACGTAAGCAAAAGTTTAAAGTGCAAGAATATACACGTTGTGAACGCTGTGGTCGTCCACATTCAGTATATCGCAAATTCAAACTTTGCCGTATTTGTTTCCGAGAACTTGCATATAAGGGACAAATTCCTGGCGTGAAAAAAGCCAGCTGGTAATCCCCTAATTTGGGAAGGAGGTAAATGTAATGACAATGACTGATCCGATTGCAGATATGCTTACTCGCATTCGTAATGCGAACATGGTTCGTCACGAGAAGTTAGAAGTACCAGCTTCCAACGTGAAAAAAGAAATCGCTGAAATTTTAAAGCGTGAAGGTTTCGTACGTGACGTAGAATACGTGGAAGACAACAAACAAGGTATTATCCGTATCTTCTTAAAATATGGAAAAGATAACGAGCGCGTTATCACTGGCTTAAAACGTATTTCTAAACCAGGTCTACGTGTATATGCTAAAACAAATGAAGTACCTAAAGTATTAAGTGGTCTTGGTATCGCTTTAGTATCAACTTCACAAGGTTTATTAACAGATAAAGAAGCTCGCGCTAAACAAGTTGGCGGAGAAATTCTAGCATACGTTTGGTAATTAGCAATAAATGAATGGAGGTGCAACTAAATGTCTCGTGTAGGTAAAAAAATTATCGAGGTACCTGCTAACGTAACTGTTACTGTTGATGCAAACAACAACGTTACGGTTAAAGGTCCTAAAGGCGAACTTGTTCGTTCTTTCCACCAAGATATGAAAATTGAGCAAGAAGGCAACGTAATCACTGTATCACGCCCTTCTGAATCAAAAGAACACCGCACAAACCACGGTACTACTCGTGCGCTTCTAGCGAACATGGTTACTGGTGTTTCTGCAGGTTTCGAAAAAGCTTTAGAACTTATCGGTGTTGGTTACCGTGCGCAATTACAAGGAAAAAAACTTGTACTTAACGTTGGTTACTCTCATCCAGTTGAGTTCACACCAGAAGATGGTTTAGAAATTGAAGTTCCTTCTAACACTAAAATCATCATTAAAGGTATCAGCAAAGAACGCGTTGGTGCTCTAGCATCTAACATTCGTGACGTTCGTCCACCAGAGCCTTATAAAGGTAAAGGTATTCGTTATGAAGGCGAATATGTACGTCGTAAAGAAGGTAAAACAGGTAAATAATGCGGCCTAAGCATTAGAAAGGAGTGACCCTTGTGATTACGAAACAAGATAAAAATCAGGTTCGTAAAAAACGTCATGCACGCGTACGTTCTAAAATTTCGGGTACTGCTGAGCGTCCACGCTTAAACGTATTCCGTTCTAACAAGAACATTTACGCGCAACTTATCGATGACGTAGCAGGCGTAACAATTGTTAGCGCATCTTCTCAAGAAAAAGGTTTCGAAGGTGCTGGTAACAATGTTGACGCTGCAACAAAAGTCGGTGAAACAATCGCAAAACGCGCTGCGGAGAAAAATATTACTGCTGTAGTATTTGACCGTGGTGGTTACTTATATCATGGACGCGTTAAAGCTTTAGCTGAAGCTGCACGTGAGAACGGTTTAGAATTTTAATAAGAAGGAGGGACACATTTCATGAGTCGTATTGACGCAAACAAACTTGGAGAACTTGAAGAACGCGTAGTTACTATTAACCGCGTTGCTAAAGTTGTTAAAGGTGGACGTCGCTTCCGCTTCACAGCATTAGTTGTAGTTGGCGATAGAAATGGACATGTAGGTTTCGGTACTGGTAAAGCTCAAGAGGTGCCAGATGCTATCCGCAAAGCTGTTGAAGATGCGAAGAAAAACTTAATCGAAGTGCCACGCGTAGGTGGAACAACTCCACACTTAGTGCAAGGTCGCTTTGGTGCAGGAGAAATCCTAATTAAACCTGCTGCTCCTGGTACAGGGGTTATCGCTGGTGGTCCAGTACGTGCTGTACTAGAACTAGCTGGTATTACTGATATTCTTTCAAAATCACTTGGATCTAACACACCAATTAATATGGTACGTGCTACAATTCAAGGTTTAACTGAATTAAAACGCGTAGAGGACGTAGCTAAATTACGTGGTAAATCAGTGGAAGAACTATTAGGATAAGGGGGGGAAAGATAATGGCTAACAAATTAGAAATCACCCTTACTAAATCTGTGATTGGCTCTAAACCTGCACAACGCAAAACTGTTGAAGCTTTAGGTTTACGTAAATTACACCAAACTGTAGAGAAAGCTGATAACGCAGCTACTCGCGGTATGCTTGATAAAGTAGCTCACTTAGTTACTGTAAAAGAAATTTAATTTTCAATTATTGAACAAGGAGGTGCCACCCACTATGAAACTGCATGAGTTAAAACCAGCAGAAGGTTCTCGTAAACAACGCAACCGCGTTGGTCGTGGTATCGGTTCTGGTAACGGTAAAACAGCAGGTAAAGGTCATAAAGGTCAAAACGCTCGTTCTGGTGGCGGTGTACGCCCAGGCTTTGAGGGCGGTCAAAACCCACTATTCCGTCGTTTACCAAAACGTGGCTTTACGAACATTAACCGTAAAGAATACGCGATCGTTAACCTTGATGCTTTAAACCGTTTCGAAGACGGTGCAGAGGTAACTGCTGCATTACTACTTGAAACTGGTCTAGTGAGCAATGAAAAAGCTGGAATTAAGATTCTTGGCAACGGAACGCTTAATAAAAAGCTTACTGTTAAGGCTCATAAATTCTCAGCTTCAGCGAAAGAAGCAATTGAGAATGCCGGCGGATCTACTGAGGTGATTTAATGTTTCAAACAATCTCTAACTTTATGCGTGTTCGAGATATAAGAAATAAAATCATTTTCACCCTTTTAATGTTAATCGTTTTTCGTATTGGGACATTTGTTCCAGTACCAAACGTTGACGCTGACGTATTAAAGGCAACTGATGAGTTTAGTCTCGTTGGTTTCCTCAATACTTTTGGCGGTGGTGCTTTAATGAACTTCTCCATCTTTGCGATGGGAATCATGCCTTACATCACAGCCTCAATTATTGTTCAGTTATTGCAAATGGATGTAGTACCGAAATTTGCTGAATGGGCAAAGCAAGGTGAAGTTGGAAGACGTAAACTTGCACAATTTACTCGTTACTTTACAATTATTCTTGCTTTTATTCAATCATTCGCAATGTCATTTGGGTTTAATAGAATGTATGGCGGATCTTTGATTAAAAACGAGGGGATTCTAACGTATGTTACAATCGCTATTGTATTGACAGCGGGTACAGCCTTCCTTGTATGGCTTGCAGAGCAAATTACTGCACATGGTGTAGGAAATGGTATTTCGATTGTTATTTTCGGAGGTATCGTTGCTGCATTGCCTACAGGAGTTAACCAAATTTATGCACAACAAATCGAGGGTGCTGGCGATAAATTATTTATCAACATTGTTATCCTTGCTCTACTTGTGTTAGTATTACTTGCTGTTGTAGTTGGTGTTGTCTATGTGCAACAAGCACTGCGTAAAATTCCAATTCAATATGCAAAACGAGTTACTGGACGTAATCAGCAAACTGGTGGACAACAAACACATTTACCGTTAAAAGTAAATGCTGCGGGGGTTATTCCGGTAATCTTTGCATCAGCGTTTCTTGTAACACCTCAAACGCTTGCTGTATTCTTTGGTGAAAATACCGCGACAACTTGGATTGCTAATAATCTGTTATATACGCAGCCTATTGGTATGACAATTTACGTTATTTTAATCATTGCATTCACATATTTCTATGCATTCGTACAAGTGAATCCAGAAAATGTGGCAGATAACTTGAAAAAACAAGGTGCCTATATTCCAGGCATTCGCCCTGGTGAAAACACTCAAACGTATTTAACAAGCGTGTTATATCGACTAACATTTGTTGGTGCGATATTCTTAACTGTGATTGCAGTAATGCCGATTATATTTATGAACTTCATGAATTTACCTGCCTCAGTGCAAATCGGTGGTACAAGTATTATTATCGTAGTCGGCGTAGCGCTCGAAACGATGAAGCAGCTAGAATCTCAACTTGTTAAACGTCACTACAAAGGCTTTATGAAATAATGTTGGTTTTTAGGGAACGTGATATCGTTTCCTTAAATCAGCAAACCTTTTGTGGGAGGATATTTCCTAATGAATATCGTTTTAATGGGTCTGCCAGGTGCTGGTAAAGGCACTCAAGCAGATAAAATTGTTGAGAAGTACGCAATTCCTCATATTTCTACAGGCGATATGTTCCGTGCCGCTATTAAAGAGGGTACTGAACTAGGCTTACAAGCTAAATCGTATATGGACCAAGGTGCACTTGTACCTGACGAAGTAACGATTGGTATTGTTGGTGAGCGACTAGCTAAACCTGATTGTGAAAAGGGCTTCCTATTAGATGGGTTCCCACGTACTGTTCCTCAGGCTGAAGCATTAGATAGCATTCTTGCTGATCTTGGTAAAGCGATTGAACATACAATAAACATTCAAGTGGAAAAGGATGAGTTAATTGCTCGTCTGTCAGGTCGTCGTATTTGTAAAGTTTGTGGTACATCCTATCATTTAATTTTCAATCCTCCTGCCGAGGAAGGAAAATGTGATAAAGATGGCGGCGAGCTTTATACACGTGCAGATGATAATCCTGAAACTGTTGCGAACCGTCTGGAAGTAAATATGAATCAAGCACAACCTTTACTTGATTTCTATGAAGCTAAAGGTGTATTAACTAATATTGATGGACAGCAAGATATTAACAAAGTGTTTGCTGATCTTGATGCTCTATTACAGGGCAGCCGCAGCTGATACCCGGCTCCGGGCGCAGAATACTGCTTCCGCGGGAGGCATGCGGGAGCAACAACGAAACATAATTTTTTTGAGAGTTGCAAAAGCATATTGTGCCCGGTATATATTTCTTTTAAAAAGTGCAACATTACTTTTAGAAGAGTATAATGGGTTTCGTGGAAGCGTCTGTGTAACGGGTATGAATATCTCATCCAAGACATTCCGGTATTCGTGTAAACATGGGGGATTCAGTGCCCTTACTGGTTCTGTATTTTCCGTGGATTGTGTGAAGCGAAACCAGACGAGCGTCTTTCAAACATCTCTCATACAATCCAAACATATGTTGAAACGAGGTTGCTTCTATAGTTGCAGCAGATATCCGTTTGATGTAACGATGAGAACTTTAATTTGCATATAGAGAGGAGACAGAGTAGATGGCGAAAGATGATGTAATTGAAGTCGAAGGAACAGTTGTTGAGACTTTGCCAAACGCGATGTTTAAGGTAGAATTAGAAAATGGACATGTGATTCTAGCACACGTATCTGGTAAGATTCGTATGCACTTTATCCGTATTCTACCTGGAGATAAGGTTACTATCGAGTTATCTCCTTATGATTTAACTCGCGGTCGTATCACATACCGTTTTAAATAATCTTTTGCGCTCCGGACTACTAAGGAGGTTAGGTTAGATGAAAGTGAGACCATCTGTGAAACCGATCTGCGAAAAATGTAAAGTAATTCGCCGACGCGGTAAAGTAATGGTAATCTGTGAAAATCCTAAACACAAACAAAAACAAGGTTAATTCTAAAGGAGGTGCTCTAGCGAATGGCACGTATTGCTGGTGTTGATATTCCTCGCGAAAAACGCGTGGTAATTTCATTAACGTACATTTACGGTATTGGTAAAAATACAGCTCAAAAAGTACTAGCTGACGCAGGTGTTTCAGAAGATACACGCGTACGCGATTTAACTGAAGATGAGCTAAACAAAATCCGTGAACAATTAGATTCTTACAAACTTGAAGGTGACTTACGTCGTGAAACTTCATTAAACATTAAACGTCTGATGGAAATCGGTTCATTCCGCGGTATCCGTCACCGTCGTGGCTTACCTGTTCGTGGTCAAAATACGAAGAACAATGCGCGTACGCGTAAAGGTCCTCGTAAAACAGTTGCGAACAAGAAAAAATAATTAGTAAAGGAGGTTCCTTCTTAACATGGCTCGTAAACAACAAACTCGTAAACGTCGTGTGAAAAAGAATATCGAAGCTGGTATTGCACACATCCGTTCTACTTTTAACAATACAATTGTAACGATTACAGATATGCAAGGTAACGCTGTATCTTGGTCAAGCGCAGGTGCTCTTGGTTTCCGTGGTTCACGTAAATCTACACCATTCGCTGCTCAAATGGCTGCAGAGACTGCTGCTAAAGCATCCCTTGAACATGGTCTGAAAACGTTGGAAGTAACTGTTAAAGGTCCTGGTGCTGGTCGTGAAGCTGCTATTCGTGCACTTCAAGCTGCTGGTTTAGAAGTAACTGCTATTAAAGACGTTACACCAGTTCCTCATAATGGTTGCCGTCCGCCAAAACGTCGTCGCGTGTAATGGGTGCGTCTCATATTGTATGAGAACATCATTTTTTGTACAGACTGTCTTGTGCAGATAATAAACGATACGTCATTGACGATCGCATCTATGATGGAAAGAACCTATACATTCGATGTTTTGAAGGAGGGTAAATGAAATGATCGAAATTGAAAAACCAAAGATTGAAACGGTGGAGATCAGCGAAGATTCCAAATATGGAAAGTTTGTTGTAGAACCGCTTGAGCGCGGATATGGAAACACTTTGGGTAATTCTTTACGTCGTATCCTTCTGTCTTCATTACCAGGGGCTGCTGTCACTTCAATTCAAATTGACGGTGTACTTCACGAATTCTCAACTGTAGAAGGCGTAGTAGAAGATGTAGCTTCAATCATTTTGAACGTGAAAAAACTAGCTCTTAAAATCTACTCTGACGAAGAAAAAGTTATTGAGATTGATGTAAAAGGCGATGGTACAGTTACGGCTGCTGACATTACACATGACAGTGATGTAGAAATTTTAAACCCAGATCTATATATTGCAACAATCGCTAAAAACGGTCATTTACGTATGCGTATGTATGCACAACGTGGTCGTGGTTACACTCCTGCTGATCAAAACAAACGTGAGGATCTTCCTATCGGCGTGATCCCGATCGACTCTATTTACACTCCAGTATCACGCGTCAATTTCCAAGTGGAAAATACTCGTGTAGGTCAGTCTTCTGACTATGATAAACTTTCTCTTGATGTGTGGACAGATGGTAGCATCGGTCCAAAAGAGGCGATTTCGCTCGGAGCAAAAATTTTAACCGAACATCTTAACATCTTCGTTGGCATGACAGATGAGGCACAAACTGCTGAAATCATGGTCGAAAAAGAAGAAGATCAAAAAGAAAAAGTTTTAGAGATGACTATTGAAGAACTTGATCTTTCTGTTCGTTCTTATAACTGCTTGAAACGCGCTGGTATCAATACGGTACTAGAACTTGCGAACAAATCAGAAGACGATATGATGAAAGTTCGTAACCTTGGACGTAAGTCACTAGAAGAAGTAAAAGCGAAGTTAGAAGAGCTTGGTTTAGGATTACGCAAAGAAGACTAAGCGATTTATACCAAACTGATAAGATCAGATATTTTCTATAAAGGAGGGAAACATCCATGGGTTACAGAAAACTTGGTCGTACAAGTTCTCAACGTAAAGCGATGTTACGTGACTTAGCTACTGATTTAATCATTAACGAGCGTATCGAAACTACTGAGGCTCGCGCTAAAGAAGTACGTAAAGCTGTTGAAAAAATGATTACTTTAGGGAAACGCGGAGATTTACATGCACGCCGTCAAGCTGCTGCATTTATCCGTCGTGAACTAGTAACAACGACTGATGCAGAAGGTAACGAATCAACATCATTTGCACTTCAAAAGTTATTTGATGATGTTGCACCACGTTATGCAGAGCGTCAAGGTGGTTACACTCGTATTCTTAAAGTAGGTCCTCGTCGTGGTGACGGAGCACCTGTTGTTGTGATTGAACTAGTTTAATCATAAGAGAAAACTTGTGGTGAAGAGGGTGGGAATCACCACCCTCTTTCTTTATAAACGATTTATACGACAAATAATTAAGCTGAGCGTTATGATGAGCGGACACTTGAACGTGTGGCGTCTTGTTTAGCTCTCCGCACCTCATTCAGGAGAAATAAGGGCTTGAGCACCCGTATTTCTTGTAAATGTAACGACTAGCGCATTTCTATCGAATGAGGTGCGCGCTTTTTTATTATGAAAGATAGCGCCAATTTGTGGTGCTTTTTTTAATATCTGGGGTAGGATATAGGCTAGCTAGCCACTAAGATTTTGCGGTGTGAAAGCAATAGCTAGCAGGAAATTTTCCGGACAAGCTCAAAAATGGAAGCAGCATGGATGGTTAGAAGAATGGTTTTGTATTTTTAGTATTTTTCTTGATCGACATATGGATTGTAGTAGAATTCATACATAAAAAAGTGTAAGTTAGTTAGTAGAGTGGAGCATGTAGAGAGGAGTTCTAGTTATGTCTGAAATTTTATCTTTAAATAATGTCACTTTTTCATATACACCAGAAGAACCAAACAGTCGTAATGCTGTTGAACATGTCAGCTTTGCAGTGGAAGAAGGCGAATGGATTGCGATAGTCGGTCATAATGGCTCTGGTAAATCTACCATTGCCAAGCTAATGAATGGACTATTATTTCCACAACAGGGGGATGTACGAATATTACGTGAGCCATTAAATGAGGAAAACCTTTGGCAATCACGCTCTTTAATGGGGATGGTGTTTCAAAATCCAGACAATCAATTTGTAGGAGCCACAGTGCAGGATGATGTTGCCTTTGCATTAGAGAACAATGCGGTGCCGTTTGAAGAGATGGTGAAGCGTGTACATGCGGCACTGGAACAAGTAAAAATGAGCCAGTTTTTAGACCATGAGCCACATCATTTATCGGGAGGGCAGAAACAGCGTGTAGCCATTGCTGGAGCACTTGCGTTAAAGCCAAAGCTTCTTATTTTAGATGAGGCTACATCCATGCTAGATCCGCAAGGGCGTGCAGAAGTGCTACAAACTGTCCAAACATTACGTGCTGAAACAGGACTTACCGTGTTATCGATAACACACGATTTAGAAGAAGCAATGCTAGCAGATCGTGTGCTTTTTATGAATGATGGCAAGAAATATGCAGAAGGACCACCTGCTGAAATTTTTGCCCTTGGCGATAAACTCGTTGAATTTGGACTGGATTTACCATTTGCCTTAAAGTTATCAAAGTTACTGCAAAAGGAAGGTGTTCCATTAATGGGACAACATATGACAGAAGAAGAGTTG
This sequence comes from Lysinibacillus macroides, assembly GCF_001281525.1. GTDB lineage: Bacteria > Bacillota > Bacilli > Bacillales_A > Planococcaceae > Lysinibacillus > Lysinibacillus macroides. Next base: position 317,127 of record NZ_LGCI01000014.1, read on the forward strand.
GTGAATGATTTATGGACATCAAACTTCAACAAGTAAGCTATGCCTATGCACAGGGAACGCCATTTGAAAAACGGGCATTATTTGATGTGAATTTTGATATTCCATCACAGACGTATCAAGCGATTATTGGACATACTGGTTCTGGTAAATCCACTATTCTTCAGCATTTTAACGCACTTCTAAGACCTACTTCAGGACAAGTACATATTGGAGATCGTCTAGTAGTAGCTGGAAAAAAGGCAAAGGATTTAAAGGCAGTACGACAAAAGGTTGGGATTGTCTTTCAATTCCCTGAGCATCAACTATTTGAAGAAACCGTGTTAAAGGACATTATGTTTGGTCCTATGAACTTTGGTGTACCCGAGGAGGAGGCAGAAGCAAGAGCAAAAGAACTTGTTCGCTTAGTGGGCCTACCAGCAAATGTTCTTGAAAAGTCACCATTTGATTTATCAGGTGGTCAAATGCGCCGTGTTGCGATTGCAGGTGTTTTAGCAATGGACCCTGAGGTTATCGTTTTAGATGAGCCGACAGCTGGTCTTGATCCACGAGGGCAGAAGGAAATTATGGATATGTTTTATGAGCTTCACAAAGAACGTCAACTGACAACGATTTTAGTAACACATAGCATGGAGGATGCAGCTCGATATGCAGATAATATTGTTATTATGCATGAAGGCAAAAATGTGTTAAGAGGAACACCAAGGGATATTNAGCTTCACAAAGAACGTCAACTGACAACGATTTTAGTAACACATAGCATGGAGGATGCAGCTCGATATGCAGATAATATTGTTATTATGCATGAAGGCAAAAATGTGTTAAGAGGAACACCAAGGGATATTTTTAAAGATGTTGAAACATTAAAGAGTTTCCGCCTAGAGCCACCACGTATTGTTCGCTTTCAGCAAAAAGTTGAGCAAATGATAGGGCAACCCTTCTCCAAGGTTTGTTTGACGGAGGAAGAGCTTGCCGCTGAAATAGCGCGATTGTTAAGAGAGGGGCGGATAAAACCATGATGGAAAAAATGATTTTTGGACGCTTCCTCCCAGGAAATTCCCCTGTTCATAAACTCGACCCACGATCAAAGCTAATTTTTGTATTTGCCTTTATTATTATTGTATTTTTGGCGAACAATACAGTGACATATGCCATACTATTGGCATTCACGCTACTGATTGTTTTTATAGCACGTATTCGCCTATACTTCTTGATTAATGGACTAAAGCCTGTGCTCTTTTTAATGGCTTTTACATTTCTTCTTCATATTTTTATGACGAAGGAAGGCGTTCCTGTTTTCGAGTGGAAATTTATGACCGTTTACGATGAAGGGATTAGGCGAGGCGTTTATATTTCAATACGCTTTTTAGTATTAGTATTTATGACATCCATTTTAACATTAACAACATCGCCGATCTCTATTACGGATGGTATTGAGGTGCTTTTAAATCCGTTAAAGGCATTGAAGGTACCTGTTCATGAATTGGCGTTAATGATGTCTATTTCACTGCGTTTTATCCCAACATTAATGGATGAGACAGATAAAATAATGAAGGCACAAATGGCACGAGGCTCGGATTTATCCTCTGGCCCAATTAAGGATCGTATCAAAGCTGTCGTACCATTGCTAGTACCGCTCTTTGTCAGCGCCTTTAAACGGGCTGAGGACCTAGCCACAGCGATGGAAGTAAGGGGTTACCGTGGCGGTGAAGGGCGTACGAGATATCGCAAGCTAAAATGGGATATGGGTGATACATTGGCGCTTGTGCTATTAGCAGCAATAGGTGTATTGCTATTCTTCTATAGAGGTTAAAGGAGTAGGCTGTATGCGACGATTAAAAGGTATTATTAGCTATGATGGCACACATTTCTCAGGCTATCAAGTACAGCCTAGGGAGCGCACCGTACAGGCTGAGCTTGAGCGTGTGCTAGCCATTATGCATAAAGGAGAAAAGGTCAAGGTAACGGCTAGTGGGCGTACGGATGCAAGAGTGCATGCAACAGGGCAAACTGTGCATTTCGATACGCCACTTGCTATTCCTGTTGAAAAATATAGCAAAGCTTTAAATGTACAGCTTCCTAGAGATATTCGCGTATTGTCGATAGAGGAAGTGGCACATGATTTTCACGCGCGTTATAGCGTCACTGGAAAGCGCTATCGCTATATTTGGTCCTGTGAGCCGATTCAAAGCCCGTTTCGTAGACATTACACGGTTGAGACGAATGGGGTGAAGCCGAATGTAGAGGTGATGCAGGAAGCAGCAAAGGCCATCATTGGTACACATGACTTTTCATGCTTCTGTGCAGCCAATACAAGCGTAAAGGATAAAGTACGCACAGTGACAGCTCTACAGTTTGAATGGCAGGGAGAAGAGCTTCATATGGTGATTGAAGGAAACGGCTTTTTATATAATATGGTGCGCATTATTGCAGGCACACTTTGGGAGGTTGGCATAGGTCGCCGTACAATTGACAACATAGCACTTGTTATTGCTTCAAAGGATCGTGATCAAGCAGGAAAAACCGCATCACCACAAGGTTTATATTTAGAAAAAGTGTTCTATTCATAGCGTTTTATAATTCTGAACAACTTCACCAGGTGTTTAATGAAATTGCTTGACTTTAAAAGTCATTCATTATATGATAACAGATGGTATTTTCATTACCACCACAAATAAGCCCCGAAACTTATAGTGTAGTCTAATGAAAAATAACGGTAATCGAATCGATTAGGAGGATATATACATGCGTACAACATTCATGGCTAAAGGTCACGAAGTAGACCGTCAATGGTTAGTAGTTGATGCAGAAGGCCAAACTCTTGGACGTTTAGCTTCTGAAGTAGCTGCAATCTTACGTGGTAAACATAAACCAACATTCACACCAAACGTTGACACAGGTGATCACGTAATCATCATCAACGCTGACAAAATCCATTTAACTGGTAACAAATTAGAGGGTAAACTTTATCGTCACCATACTCAATTTGCAGGTGGTTTAAAAACTCGTACTGCTGGTGAAATGTTAGATAAATACCCAACAAGAATGATCGAATTAGCAGTTAAAGGCATGCTTCCTAAAAACTCTTTAGGTCGTAAAATGTTCACTAAACTTAATGTTTACACTGGAACAGAGCATCCACATGCTGCACAAAAACCGCAAAGCTACGAGCTACGCGGATAATATAAATTAAGAGGAGGATATTACTTTGGCACAAGTTCAATATATCGGCACTGGTCGCCGTAAAAGCTCTGTAGCTCGCGTACGTTTAGTACCAGGTACAGGTAAAATTGTTATCAACAAACGTGAAATCGAAGAATACGTACCATTCGCTGCATTACGCGAAGTAATTAAACAACCATTAGTAGCTACTGAAACTACAGGAAGCTATGATATCCACGTAAATGTTAATGGTGGTGGATACACTGGTCAAGCTGGTGCTGTTCGTCACGGTATCGCTCGTGCTCTACTTCAAGTAGACCCAGATTTCCGTGCTGCATTAAAATCAGCTGGATTACTTACTCGTGATTCACGCATGAAAGAACGTAAAAAACCAGGTCTACGCGGCGCTCGTCGTGCACCTCAGTTCTCAAAACGTTAATATACCAATGTTTAATGGCTCTTTCCCCTGTCCGGGAGAGAGCCATTTTTATTGTCGATTTTACGTTTTGACCCCATTTTGACCCCGCAATCAATTAAAAGTTTTTAAAGAACATCTTTTTTCATAAAGTCGCTTAATTTTTCTGTGACCCCTTGCTGAGTATCCTCTAATATATGAGTATAAATATTTGCAGTAGTTTCGAGTCGAGCATGACCAAGTTGCATTTGAACTTCTTTTAATTGAGCTCCAGCTGCAAATAATAATGATGCATAGGTATGTCGCAGTCCGTGTACTTTAATATATTTAATCTTAAATTGTTTACATAAAGATTTTAATGTTTCATTCGGATAACCTAATCGTAGTGGTTGTAATTCATCGCGAATAAATAAAAACTTCTGTCTATCATTTTGTCGGCCAAGTGAGAAGCGGATTTCTCTATTTACTTTCATTAACCTAGTCAACAATTCAAACGTTGTGTCATCCAGCTTAATTTTACGTCTAGCGTTCTTTGTTTTAGGAGTGAGTATAAAGGTATTCACCATCCTCCCAATACAGTGTACGACGCACATACAGCTCCTGTGACTCTTTTATAATGTCTTGGTCTTGTAAGGCTAGTAATTCACCCTTACGCAAACCAGTCCATATCAGAGTGTGGAACATAGCATAATTACGCAAATCACATTTTTCCTTTGCCATTAATAAGAATTTTGTAGTTTCCTCTCTAGTCCATACGCCATCAAATGGTTCTTCATCTTTTGCTATGTGTTTATCTAGCACAGGGTAAATAATATGCTCTGTAGGATCAGTTGAAATATATTCTTCTTGTAGGGCGTATTTGAATACTAAACGTGCTTGAATGACATAATCTTTAAAAGAAGGCATGGAAGCAGCCATTTTATTCACAAAGTCTTGAAAATATTTTTTGTTTATTTCACAGATTTTCAGTTGAGCAAAATGAGGTAAAATCCACTTATTAAATTTATTTTTCTTTGCTTTAATAGTTGATGGTTTAAGCGTTTGAATTTGACCTTCCCACCATTCCTTAAAAACACCTTGATAAGTAAGGTCTTTGTTATTTGCATACCCTTCCATTTTATTTTCTTTTAATATTTTTTCTACTGCAGCTACAGCTTCGCCTTTTTTTAAAAAACCACGCCTCGTAATACGCACAGCTTCACCGGTTTTTGGATCTTTCCCGACATACATTTTAAATAGCCACCGTTCTCCGGACTTAGTCTTATACTTTTGATAGGATGCCATAATAATCTCCTTCTAAATTTCTAATAACTTAATTAAGAAATTTACATTTTGCTCTTCTGTTTGCAACGAATTAAGTAAAACAAGATACATGCCATCGAATTTAATCACTTTAGTATCTTTTTCCCAATAATTGATATGCAAATATTCCTCGTGCTGCTCTAAAATTTTTTGAACACTTTCTATAATAAATAAAATAAGAACGTTTGTTCTTTTTTGGTTAGAAAAAAATAGCCCATGCGAGCTTTAAAACTAAAAAAGAGCATTTTATTGTTTTTTTATGTTATCACTATAATCTATCACCTCCAATATCCTAATAGGTCGGGAACTAGAACATAGTTATAAAATGTCCTAGTCCTTATTTCGAATGCTTCTTGACAATAAAAGTGTCGTAAAATACTTTCAAATCATTCAGATCATCTTCAGGTTACTACTGAGAGTAATCCATTTGGAGAAATTTCCTCCGAAGAATACAAGGACATTACAGGAAAAGATTTTTAATTGAAAATCCCAAGCGCTTGGGAATTTGAAGGATACGCATTTGCGTGTCCTTTTTAATATGGAGAAAAAGGAAGTGTTGCAATGAATTTAGTTAAAGAATATTCACAATTATTAGTTGCCCATCCTGCCGTAGGTGCAGTTGGTACAGTGGCAATGATGACGGTTAATTTTATGTTTGGTACAGGCATTACACTCACAGCAGGATTAGTATTTTTAGCAGTCCTGGCACTTGATTGGGTATCTGGTCGGGCTGCATCCAAAAAAGATGGCACAATGGCGAGTGAATACGGTATTAATGGTGCGTATCGATCAGCGTTTATGGTAGGGATTCTTGTATTAGCTTATCGTGTAGATATTGCGTTGGGCTTACCTTATATCGTATATGCATACTTCCTATTTAATTTCGGTTCGCCAACTTGGAAATCCATGACGGCTAATGTGTATCGCGCAGGGTGGGAACGTTGGATACCTGGTTTTGTATTGGAGCGTGTAGCTGATGAAATTGAGCACAAAACTGCACGTGCTAATAAGCGCTTAGTAGAAAAGAATAAATATTTGGAAGGTGAAACGAAATGAGCACAAGCGTAACTCAAACATGCCGAGATTTAAGCGAATTAACTGCAGCTGCTCAAACAGCTTGTCGGCTACTCTTTCAGGAATGCTTCAAAGCTGGCATTGTAGATGTTTTTATCACAGAGACATATCGCTCGCAAGCGAGACAAAATTATTTGTATGCTCAAGGTCGATCACGCCTAGGACAAGTAGTAACATGGACACTCAATAGTAATCACAGTAGCCGTTTAGCTTGGGATATAGCTGTAGCACCACCTAAAAAATTATATGATATTTCCACATTGTCAAAAGTGGGGGCCATCGCTAAAAAACTAGGCATCGAATGGGGCGGCTATTGGCCTGCTAATCGGTATGACGCGCCCCATTTTGAGATCAAGCCAAGTTGGAAAGTGCCAGCAGAATATAAATTGGAAGGGCAAGTTGTTGTGCCAATAAGCAGTGCTGTAAGGGTGCAACTTACTATAGATGATAAAACAGAAAAGAATGATGATACAATGCAATTTACAAACCCAACAACAAAGGCTGCTATACGTGATTACGTTAAACAGGCTGTAGACAAAAAGCTGATCGACAAATCTTGGTTAGATAAATTTGACGCTGGCTCTTTAACAAGTGGCGATTATGAAGGCTTGAAGATTATTATTGCTCAACGTAGTGCTTAATAGCAGAAGCCTGTTACCTTAATTGGTAATGGGCTTTTAAGTTGAAAACATAGAATGACATAGAAAGTCAATGAAAAAAATGGAACAAATTGTTAATTTTATATTACAAAATGAGTAGTCGCTATAATATAAATGGTATCTAAATATATGATGTGAAAGTGTTGAAAATAGCATTTTAGTATTGAAATGTACAATGACCGCCAAAAAGTGGCGGAAGGAGTGGCGTGAAACGGCGGTTTATGTAAATTTAATGTAAATTCCACGCCAAAAACTGGCGTGATTCAACAATTGAAATGAAAAAGTTTCCAATGATAGGATGTTAATAACTCGAGGGAAAGTGAAAATGTTATAACATTTTTTCAAAATGTAGTAAATGGAGGACATCAAAAAATGACGAAAGTAAAATTTTTAAAAGGTTTTGTAGCATTAGTTTGTTTTGTTTTAGCATTCAGTATAATTTCTCCAAGTTTGGCTTTTGCAAGTGAATCACAGGATGCAGACTTAATAAGTCCTATAAATCAAGAAACAGTAATTGTTAACGAAAGTGATAATGATACAAAAGCTGAAAATCTAGAAATAATTCAAGATGAAACTACGCAAATAGATGATATAAATCCACCTAGTATTAATAATGAAATCGAAGCTCAACCATATGCATTACCTGTAGTTCCATTATTAGCAGGCATTGTTATTAAAAAAGGTGTTGAATATATTGTAAAGACATCTGCAGGTCGTATAGTTAAAATTAGCGCTCATGCTGCTGATCAAGCCGTAGCTCGTAAAATTACAGGGGAAATGATAGATCAGGCTTTGTCTAATGGTACAAAATATGTAGATATTTTGAGTGGAGAACGTATCAGTTGGTTAGATGGAGCACCTATGAACCAAAGAACTGCAGTCCTACTTAATAAAAATACTGATGTTATTGATACAGTATATGATCAAAAAGATAAGAAATTGAAATGGTTTAAAAGCAATTGGCAGTACAAAGGAGATATTAAATAAAAATAGCATTATAGGAGATCCAGTATAAAAAACTTACTGGTAATTCATATATATCTTACAACAATCCATGGTATAGTACTGTGGATTGTTGTAATTTAGTTAGTATAACCATTGCTAATAGTGAAAAGGGGATTTATTTATGGCTTTATTACAAGATTATTTTGATCAACCTATTTGTGAGGTTGAAATAAATTTAGTAGTAGTTAATGAATCTAGTGTTAAATTTAATATTAAATTACGATCAGGTAACTGCTTTCCTGAAATAAGTTCTGAAATAGTTTGTATGAGAAAAGATTTTTTAAAATTATTAGACGATTTAAGACAAATCGATACCAAACATCTAAGTATGTTAGAGACTCATGATCCTGGTTTGTGTATTTATCATATCCCGTTATTTGGTTCTTATTATTATCCTGGACATGGTTTTCTTCAAATACCTGAACATGAAAGAGATGAATGGGAGCCATATTATAGATTAATTTTTGTGCTTGATGCAGGAGAGAAGAATAATCATAGTGCATCAGAAACTGGTCCTGCGCTATGTTTAAAAGTAAAAATGGAGCAAATTAATGAATTTGTAGAGAGCTTATTATCAGAGGTAAATAGATTTTGAGTTTATTATGAAAATCAATGTAGTAGGATATTTAACAAATAGAACATAATAAAGCCCTTAAAACGCAAGTGGAAGAATTACTTCTAAGTCACCAAAAAAGGCCCAGACACTCAATTAATTTGAGTCTCTGGGCTTTGTTGTGTTTATAAAAACTACGATTATTTCACTATAGCATAATTAATCAAGACACTAAAATCCTCAACTGTATCTCTATCTTTACGGATAACATAATTAGCAATGATACCTTCAGCAGTGATTTGTTGACCAACACTCAAGTCAACTTCCTCCTTTAAATCGATAACAGCAAAATTAATAATCTCTTCAGGATATTTACCTAAAAATCGCTGATCCTTTTCTTCTTTATGTACTAATTCATCGTATGAAATGTTATCAAAACTTGAAATATCTTTATCATCCATATAAATAGTAAATTTATCTGTACGAACCACAGTAGTTGAACCTTCTCTTCTTCTTTTTTGACCAATGTTAGAACTTTCAAAAGCAAATTCAGTAATTACGCCAGTTACTGTTGCAGTTCTGCCTAGCAAATCAAAATCATCAGTGAACTGTTGACCATTTTTATGGCCAAGAATAATCATATCTACTAGTTTCTCATCTTCTACAGTTAGTAATTTGTTGGTAAAATCCGCAATTGTTTTACCTTCTAATTCTAAATTTTCATCGATAAACTGTTTGCTTTGTTCTTCCAACGATAATTTTTTAGGTTTAGCAGGTTTTTCTTTTTCAATTTCTTGTTTGATTTCCTGCTTGTCAGTTGACTCAACTGCATTCTTTTTATCTGCTGCTGGACCAGTAGGAATCATGATAAATCCAATAACAAAAAGAGCAATCGAAACTCCTAAGATAATGCCACCTTTGTTTTTCTTTTTTATAACAATTCCTACTATTAATAAAATCAAACCTATAAAAATACCAGTAGTGCTCAAAAGTATGAGTAGAATACCTATGTTAATCTCTCCCTTGTATAAGATGTTTGTGAAATAACTATACCGAAATTTCCATAGTTATGGAGTTTTACTATATAAGTGACAGTATAAAATTCAGTACGTAATACACAAGTCGTATACAAAAAATGGGGCGCATAGAGCAGCATATTAAATCAACAGCTTTTTATAGCCACTCAATATTTTCGGCTGCGGCAGCTTTCCTTGAGCTTCAAGTTACTTCATGCACTGAGATTCAATCATTCCGCCTGAGCAATGCAAAATAGCAAGACTTTTTAGCGATGTTGTTGATGAATGCAACGATTAAACACGGTATAAAATTATGGAGGTCTCTGTTGCACTTAGCGGATATGATTCCATATGGATTCAAATGATTAAAAATATTTTCGTATAAGTTTATTCTTTTTTAAGAAATTATTTAGAGGGAGTTTAACATTCCGTTTTAGTATAGTTTTTGAAGGTACAACAAACCCTGTATTTTGTCGAGGCTTGATGTAACTCAAAAATATAATGTAAAAAACGGAGGTAAGGAGATATGAAAAAATTATTGATAATATCGGTTGCGGCAATGGCACTACTTGCAGCATGTCAAGATAAGGAGCCTGTCAAAGGCAACAATGCGAATAGTGAGGAAGTAAAGACAGAAAGTACTGCAACAGAAAATACAACAAAGGGTCAAGCACAGAAACAATTAACAAAAGGGCAAGAAATGGCCAATCTCCTAAGTAGTACAAATTGGCAAGGTACAAAAGTGTATGATAAGGATCATAATGATTTAACTGCGGAGAACACAAACTTCATTGGTTTAGCAAAATACGAGGCTGAGACAGGTCATTATGAATTCTTTGACGCTGCTACTGGAGAAAGTCGTGATGATCAAGGAACATTCTTTATCACAAATAATGGGCAACAAAGAATTTTAATATCTGAATCCAAAGACTATCAAGCAATTGTAGCTATTACAGAACTGAACGATGATCTCTTTACGTATAAAAGGATGGGCAAAGATGGCGCTGGTAATGATATAGAGGTATTTGTGGAGCATATCCCGTATAAAGAAAATGAACTGACCTTTACAGATCCAGACAAGATACTGAATGCTTCTACAGGTAAAATTGTTACAGACATTGACGGAGACAAAATTTTAGCTGATACACTATGGCATGGAACTGTTGTATTAGATGAAGCGGGTAATGATGTAACAGAGTTCAATTCAAATTTCATCAGTATTGCAAAATATGATGCAGATACAAATAAATATGAATTTTTCAATCCTGAAACAGGTGAGAGTCGTGGGGATTATGGATATTTTGATGTCATGCATAGCAATAAAATTAGAGCTCATGTTTCTGTTGGTGATAATAAATATGGTGTCGCTCTTGAAATTACAGAACTGAATGATAAGAAGTTTACGTATAAAAGAGCAGGCAAAGACAAAGATGGTAATGTTCTCACAGTGTTTGTTGAGCATGAGCCTTACGAGGGTGAGTTTAAACCTGAATTCACATTACAATAAAATTGTTCCTTCTTACTTCATTATAGAAGAAATTAAAAACTTTCAAGTTCAATACTTGGGAGTTTTTTTCACTTTCTAGCATAGATCATCCACCAATTTCGTACACTAAATGTAAAAGGGTGGTGGATATGGGTGAAGCGCTGGCTTGCACTAGGAGTAATTATGCTGATGAGTATAGTGGTCGTGGCATATGAAACAAATGCTTCGGACCGTAATTTCTTCTTACCAGACCCACTTGGTGGCATAAAAATTGTCATTGATGCAGGGCATGGTGGTGAGGATGGAGGAGCTTCAAAGGGCGAAGTAATTGAAAAGGATATTACACTGGCAATTGCTCAGCATGTGGAGAAGCAATTAAAGAAAAAAGGCGCAACAGTTGTCATGACACGAACAAAAAATGGGGATGTGATTGATGAGCATGCGCCCTCAGAAAAATATGGAACATTAAGGGAACGAAAAAAGCAGGATATCTTTTTACGAAAGGATATTGTGGAAAAAGAAAAACCAGACATATTTATTACAATTCATGCAAATGCTATTCCTGAGACAAAGTGGCGAGGTGCACAGGTATTTTACCATAAAGAAGGACATGCTGATGGTGAACTTCTTGCCAAAAACATTCAACAATCGATTCGGACTAATTTAAAAAATACAGATCGAGAAGCATTGTCGATTAAGCAAATTTATTTACTAAAAAAAGTGGAAGTGCCTGCTGCCTTAGTGGAAACGGGCTTTATCAGCAACGATGAGGAACGTGCATTATTAATCGATAAGGGCTATCAGAAAAAGATGGCAGACGCTATTGTGGAAGGTATCGAAGAATATTTATTAGCTAAATTTGAGTAGAGCACCATCTGCAACGTAAATCAAGTCATTATGATATACTACTAGTTGAGACAATATAAGGGGAGTGTTCGTCGTGATTACTGAACAACAAGTACGAGAAATACTAGGACAACTACAAGATCCATTTTTACATAAATCACTTGCAGAAACTGACGGTATTATAAACGTAGCAATTAAGGAAGAAAAAAATCATGTCAGTGTAAAAATTGCGATTGCTAAGCTGAATACACCAGAACAATTACAGTTACAAATGAAGGTTGTGGAGGTACTAAAAGAAGCGGGTGCAAATACGGTAGGTATCCGTTTTGAAGAGCTATCAGCAGAAAAGCTTCAAAGCTTCCGTGGCACAGCTACAGAATCAGAAGCACAGGATATTTTATCACCATTAAGCACTGTTCAAGTGATCTCGATTGCTTCTGGTAAAGGCGGTGTAGGGAAATCTACAGTGTCGGTGAACTTAGCAGTTGCTTTAGCACGTTTAGGAAAAAAAGTTGGCTTAATCGATGCAGATATTTATGGCTTTAGTGTACCAGATATGATGGGTGTTACGGATATGCCGAAAGTATCCAATAATCGAATTTTTCCAGTTAACCGCTTTGGTGTAAAAATGATTTCAATGGGCTTTTTTGTGGAAAATAACGCACCGATCGTATGGCGTGGTCCAATGCTAGGAAAAGTATTAGATCAGTTCTTCCGCGATGTTGAGTGGGGTGAACTTGATTATTTACTATTAGATTTACCACCAGGCACAGGGGACGTTGCATTAGATATTCATCAAATGTTACCATCATCAAAAGAAATCGTTGTGACAACCCCGCATCCAACAGCAGCATTTGTTGCAGCTCGTGCGGGGGCAATGGCTTTACAGACAGATCATGAAATTCTTGGCGTGATTGAAAACATGGCTTGGTTTGAATCTAAATCAGGTGAGCGCGAATTGGTCTTTGGGCAAGGTGGAGGTCCTAAGTTAGCAGAGGAGCTACGTACAGAGCTGCTTGGACAAATTCCACTAGGTCAACCAGATTGGACGGATGAGGATTTTGCACCTTCTGTCTATGGAGAAGACCATCCAACAGGACAAATTTATTTAGATATCGCGGCGAAGATCACTCAAAAATTAAATAAGTAATAAAAAACGGATTTCCTCCGCTGTTGAGAGAAATCCGTTTTTTATATGCATGGTTATTCCGTATTTTTTTGCTCTGTATCTGATTCGTTATTACCTCCGCCACTTGCTTCTTTCTTATCGCCACTTTCTGATGAAGCGGTATCACCACCACTCTTTTTAATCAGCTCTTGCCATTTAGACTGCATTAAAGGGCTTTCGATCGTTTCCTTTACCACCTCTTCCATTTGCTTGCGCATGTTGGATGATTTTAGGATGGTTTCTAATTGCTTTTGCATATCAGGCTGCCCAAAAAAAGCTTCCATATCTTTTTGATAAGTTGGATCTTTTATTAAAGCCTTCATAATATCTTGCTGTTGCTTTTGCATACTTTTTGCAACAGTTTCTTTAAACTTTGGATCTTCAAATGTCTTCTTCCAAAAGTCTTCTGCTTCTTTGGAAAGTAAGGTTTCCTCAGTAGCCTTTTTCACTTCATCATGCTCTAAAATCAAAAGCTCACGGAAGCTTGGCTCTTCTAAAAGCTGTCGCAATGCCTTTTTACCATCCTCTGTTTGCAAAGAGTCGATCATGATTTTTTTGATTTCATCATAGGACATGGTAGAAGTTTTATCTTGTGCACAGGCAGAAAGAAAAAGCATCAGCAGTAGTAATAAGGTGAATTTTCGCATCGACAATCAGTCCTTTCTATAGATAGACTCTTTCAATTATTGTTCACATTTCTGATGACTTTATGTATTGGTTAAGATGAGAAATAGCTTTTTTAACAATGCATTGATAAAATAAGGACAGATATATTGAGAAATTGGGGGACTTTTAGTTGTGACGATACGAAATTGGGCAAAGTTTTTCTTCTTTGCAATGCTCGTTGGTGGTGTAGTCAATGGCGTTTGTAGTTTATTTATTCGTTGGGAATTTTTCCAACCATACATAGCAAATGGTCAATGGGGCGAATTTTTCGCTGGACTTTTATGGATGGTGTTCTTAGGGTTTACAATGAGTGTTATTGCACAAGCTGGCTTTTTTGCATATTTAACCCTTCATCAAGTAGGTGTAAATATTTTCAGAACACTTACATTGTGGAATTGGGTACAGCTATTACTGATTGCAATTACTATTTTTGATATTATTTTCTTCCGCTTTATACCTGGCGTGAAAGAAGGACAGAGCTGGTTATTCTATATGGGATTATTAATTGTTCTGATCTTTGGAGCAATAGCAACAGCAGTTCAAAAGGTAAAGTTAACGGGCAAAAAACATGTATTCATTTCTGCGTTATTTTTTATGATTGTTATTACAACATTAGAATGGACAATTGCGTTAATGGGTCGTGATGAAAATATTAATGAGTATGTTGCATTATTATTATTCCCGTTATTGGCTGTTAATGCGTATCAATTGTTAGTCTTACCTAAATATAATGCAAAATCAGATGAAGATCGTCAAAAATTAGAAGCACGCCGTAAAGCACGTCGCGAACAAGTTAAAAATGCATAAGAAAAAATTGCCTCTCGATAATGGAGGGCACTGAAAAAATTACAAGTCCATAGAAATTGCCTAATTAGTTATTTCTATGGATGTAAACAGTCGATTGCTATTAAAAATTTCGAGCTAAATCGACTTTTCAGTGCCTTCTATGGATAGAGGCAATTTTTTATGGAGATTTTTTAGTTTGCACCTTATAGCCAAATATATTTTCTTCAATGGACATAAATTTATGTTGCTGTAATAATGCATTAAGTTCTTTAAAAGAAATATGATGATCTCGATGTAATGGAATAAAGACAAAATCGCCCTTTTGTATTTTAGGTGTTTGCTCGCCTTGCCAAATCAAAGAAGGCGACAGCAAGTTCATTTGCTGTTGAAACAAAGATTTTTGCAAATCCTGCGAATATTGATGATTTTGAGTAGCAAACCATAGTGGTGCTTCTTTTAAATATTTTTCATACGTATTAATATCTTTTTGAACAACAGCAATATCAATCGGTTTATCTAATGAATCTGCTGGACCTAGTAAGCCTGTTGGTAGTTTCCGCTCCTGGATGACTTTGATATGTTCTGGTGAACGTTTAATCCATGCTGCATCTAAAAGTAGTAGCGGATAAGGCTCTTTCAATGTTTGCAGCCAATCCAATAGAGATTCATCAGAGAATGAAATCTCCATGATAAGAGATGTACCGTAATGTCCTTTCGTGACTACTGTTGGTGCATTGGCAATATTAAATACAGAAATCATTGTTGAATTTATAGGCTTTAAAAAGACAAAAAGTGTTACGATTAAAAGCAGTGAAATCAATGTTTTGCGAATCATAATAACTACCTCGCTTCTAAGATTTTAAATAAAAAATAAATCTCTTTAAAAAAACTTATGTTTTAGTGTTGACTTTCATGAACAATCGATGTTATTATGTATAAGTCGCCAAGAGGTGACACACTAAATTAAAATGAACCTTGAAAACTGAACAAGCAAAACGTAATCAA
>NZ_LGCI01000006.1:0-27116 GCF_001281525.1 Lysinibacillus macroides
TTGTTCAGTTTTCAAGGTTCATGTTGTTTCAGTCGTTTTCAGCGACTTTTTTTATTATAACTTGTTTTTAACAAGAAGTCAACATTTTTCTTAAAAACTTTATTTTTAAGTGTTCCTTCTTGTTAAGGACAAGTAATAATATATAATATAGCATTTTAAAAATCAAGTACTTTTTGCAAAAAAGTTAAAAATCTTTTTTATATCCACGACGAATAATAGAATGCCTGTTAGTACAATAACTCCCCCGATAATTTGCGTGACAATTAAATACTCTTTAAAAATAAACCATGCTAAAATAGCTGCTCCTACAGGCTCAAACAATATGGCTATTGAGACCACATTGGTACTAACGTATTTAATTGACCAATTAAACAGAGTATGACCCAAAAAATTAGGTACTAACGCCAATAATAAAAACCATAGCCAATCCATTGAAGAATGAGGTGCCAACGATTCTCCTTTCATCAGTACATAGATAAATAAAGTAATCGTACTAACAACATACACAATCATTGTATAGGTCATCAAAGATAATCGTTTACGTACATCTTGTCCCAGTAAAAAATAGGCTGTCACAAGTGCACAGGCAATAAGAGCTAGTATATCACCATAAAATGCAGTACCACTTACTTTAAAATCGCCCCAACTTATTAAAACACTTCCGACAACCGCTATTGCTCCCGCTAGAATTGTTTTCATCGTTATCGTTTCTTTAAAGAAAAAATAAGTACCTACAAATGCAAACAATGGCTGTAGTGTCACTAGCACGGTTGAGCTTGCTACTGATGTATAGTTTAGTGATTCAAACCATAAAATAAAATGAAATGCTAAAAATATTCCTGCAATTGAAGAAAATAGCCAATCTCTTCTACTTAACTTCGTTAACTCCTTTGTGTACTTCCCCAAAAACAATGGTGCCATAATTAGCACAGAAAATAACATACGATAAAATGCAATGACACCAGCCTCTGCTTGTGCTAATTTAACAAAAATAGCTGATAAGGATACTGAGATAACCCCTATTATAATAGGGATATATGGATGCATTTTAGGCTTATCCATCATGTCCCACCTCCATTAAAGATACTTATACTTCCTTATTTTTGTAGTGTACAATACAAAAAACAAGGTACATATAATAATGACAGCTTACATATCTCTTAGCAATACGAAATATCTAGGGAGGATTGCGTATGGAAACATTATTAGAAAATATGATTACATATGAGGTTGGCATAAAATTAGTGATTGCAGCCACATTAAGTTTAGTTATCGGTATTGAAAGGGAATTAAAAAAGAAACCCGTTGGATTAAAAACAAGTTTAGTCATTGCTACATTCAGCTGTTTACTAACCATTATCTCCATTGAAACAGCCTACTCAACCCCTGCTAGAGATGACATCAATATTACGATGGACCCTCTTCGCTTGGCTGCACAGATCGTGAGTGGAATTGGTTTTCTTGGGGCAGGTGTTATTTTAAGACGCGGGAATGACAGTATTACAGGCTTAACAACCGCTGCCATGATATGGGGAGCTGCTGGTATTGGGATCGCAGTTGGCGCAGGCTTTTATATGGACGCAACATTAGCAGTAATTATCATTGTTTTTGGCATTGAAGTTTTGTCACCCTTCCTAATGAAGATTGGTCCTAAGCGTATTCGTATGCGAGAAATTTTATTAAAGGTTCAAATTGAAGATGCTACAAACACCGAATTCTTTTTATTATTTTTGAAAGACAATAACATCATCATTGAAAATATTCGTATTAAAGACATCCCTTTAAAAAACGATGATGTTTTACACGAGCTGGATTTACGTCTATCTTTAATCGTCTCCGATAATTTATTATCATTTTATCATTCATTACGAGAGCTATCTTATATAGAAAAAATCGAAATGGAAATTTTAAACTAGTTGGAGGACTTTTATGACAGAACTATTTAAACTACTAAAGGACGGTAACAAACCTTCTCTACTAGCAGCAGGTGTGAATACCTTTTTAGGTATTATTAAAGGAATTGCTTTTTTCTTTACTGGAAATGTTGCAATGTTTGCGGAAATGATGCACTCTCTTGGTGATGCAGCAAACCAATTATTTGTCTATATCGGCTCAGCCCTTTCCAAAAAGCCGCCTACCAAGCAATTTCCTAGCGGTTTTGGCCGTATTGTTAATTTAGTATGCTTATTTGCTGTTATTATTGTAGCCATTCTCTCTTATGAAACGATCAAGGAAGGCTGGCATCATTTTATACATCCTTCAGGAGAATCTAGTGGGATACTAATTGCACTTGGCGTACTATTGATAGGGATTGTTTTAGAAGGTGCGGTGCTCGCCAAAGCAGCTGTAGAAGTTTTGCATGAAGCTGGACAAGAAAAGGCTGGCCTTACAGCTATTCCAAAAGCATTTCCTTATTTGAATCGTGCAAAACCCGCAACCAAGTTAGTGTTTATGGAAGACCTAGTAGCTACCAGCGGGAATATTTTAGCCTTTGCTGCAATTGTGATCGCTTATTTCACAGGGTGGGGAAGAATAGAAGGACTTGTGTCAATGATTATTGGAGCGATGATGTTTTATGTTGTTGGGAAAGTTTTCTTAGATAATGCTCGTGGTGTTATCGGGGAAACAGATGAAGAAATGCTAAATCATATTGCCTATCTTGTCATGGATGATCCCAATATTAAGGATATTGTACGTCTCGAGGTGATTAAGGAAGGAGAGTTTTTACATGTTGAATTAGTAGCTGAAGCAGATCCCCAATTATCCTTAGCCTTTTTAGATGATGTCCGAGACCATTTAACAGAGATCATACTAAGTCAAAAAGGTGTAGCTAAAGTAGCGATATTATTTGATGAGGATGATGGAAAAACAAGCTGGGTGCATGCTGGCAACTGACACGACAAATAGCCAATTGCCATATTTCAGGCAGTTGGCTATATTTTATACGAGTCTTAAGTGGTCTTGCTCATGCTGATTTTTCTCGTCATTATTTAAGTATTCAGGTATATGCTCATAGCTCATAAAAACATGATTTGTAATCATAAAAGTCAGTAATTTATGAAAACTAATAACCTTTCGTACACCTTGTTGTTGAATAGCGATTTTTGAAAATTTTAAGGTAGCTTGTCGATTCGCTAAAGCGTATTCTTCTGCGTTCTGAAGAGCCCTACCATCCACATGACAACCCAATACAAAATTTCCTGCAAAAGAATCTTTTAAAACATTGGGATGCATGGATTGATAGTGAACTTCTGTAATAGAATCTTCCTCATTCATCAAATGATGAGCGATTAAATAATGTTTTAAAGCACCTTTCAAGTCAATGGCAATCGCTGTGTCTGCTAAAATCGTGCGATAATGAACAGGCACAATTTCTGCCTTCCCTAGATAAGGCTTCACTTCCACAATAATTTCTCCAGCGGGACGAACAAATAATTGTACAATTGCCTTATTCACACCATCTGAAAAAATAATATTTGTTTGTCCAAAACGTAAACTTTTGAAAAATATGCTTTGATCAACAATATACCCTGTGACAATTTTATCATTTTCAATTTGTAGTGATTTCGCTTCAATTCCCAATACTTCTACACAATTTTGCATTTTATAGACATGCGGCTGAAAGGGCATCTCTCTACAATTTAATGTAACAATACGGTCCTCAAGCAATTGTTTCAACATTTGGTCTCTCTCCCTTTTGTTTAATCGTGTATTTATTTTAATAAAAACAACTGAACAATTTCTGAACAAAATTACAAAAATAGCAGAAAAACGACAAAACACACCTCACACTTCATATGAGTAAATAAAATCATCATATAATACAATAATACCCATCTAAAATTGCTGAAAATCTATATTCAACATTATATTATAGGTCTTAAGAAACTTCTACGACAAAATACAACACAAATCGTTAATTTTTCTTAACCTTTTGGCACAAAAAAATATGAGACTATAATAGATAGCCTCATATTTTTTATAATTAAAGAGAATTTTGTAAAATTGTTTGTACATCTTCTTCTTGTAATTTATTAAAGTTTCCAAAAGGTCCGTTTTGCATGGCATGTTCAATAATTTGCGGAAATTTCGCATCATCAATATTGTAATCAGCTAAACGATTTGGTGCACCTAGTGATGTCCAAAATGCAGCTAAACGATCAATTCCTTCATAAGCAACCTCTTCTACAGTCTTTCCAGATGCCTCTACCCCAAACACGCGTGTTGCAATACCAGCAAAACGCTCTGGATTAACAGGTACATTTAAGCGCATCCAATGTGGCTGAAGAATGGCTAAACCACCTGCATGTGGAATATCGTACACAGCTGATACAGCATGCTCAATATTATGAGAAGCCCAATCACCTCGTGAACCTATCGACAGGAATCCGTTTAAACCAATTGTCCCTGCCAATAAAATCGTTTCACGCAACTGAATATTCTCTAAATCCTCTAGTAATTTTGGAGCCGTTGCTATAATTGTTCGCAATACGCCTTCACACATTTCATCCGTAACCGGTGTATTTGTTGTATTATGGAAATATTGCTCGAAGATATGCGACATCATATCAACAATGCCATAAACAGTATGGTTTTTCGGGACTGTCACTGTATATGCTGGATTTAATATTGAAAATTTTGGGAACGTTGCAGGGCTGCCCCAGCTTAGCTTTTCTTCCGTAGCAGCATTTGTAATGACCGAGCCCGAGTTCATTTCTGAGCCAGTAGCGGCAAGTGTTAAGACAGTACCAAGCGGCAATGCGTCTTGCACAAACACTTTACGTTGCACAATATTCCAGGCATCCGCGTCATACTTTGCACCCGCAGCGATTAATTTTGAACAATCAATCACAGAGCCCCCGCCAACAGCAAGAACAAGGTCAATTCCTTCTTTTTTACAAATGTCAATCCCAAGGCGTGCTGTTTCAACACGTGGATTTGGCTCTACGCCGCTTAATTCAAAAATAGTTTTATTTGCCTCTTGTAATTTCTCCATCACCGCATGGTAAACACCATTTTTTTTAATGCTTCCCCCACCATATACAACCAGCACCTTCTGGCCATACTGTGCTAACTCTTTTGATAGCTTTTCTAATGCATCTTTACCAAAGTGTAACTTTACTGGATTATAAAATGTAAATGAATCCATTTCATTCGCCCCTTTCTAGTTGAATTCTCTCATAATGTTATTGTGGAGCGCAAAGATTTAAGTTTCATTTAGGCACGAGCCATATAATCGTTATACATCATTTGAATCTTCTTCGGTATCGGCACACCAATTTCTCTTAACTTTTCCTGTATTTGCTTATAGCATTTGACACAATCTTGCTTTTTATTTTGCTCAATTAAAAATTCTAATAGTAAGAACATATAATGCTCGTTGAATTCATCGATTTCGAGCATCTTTTGTAGACAATTTAATTTTAAAAGTGAATTAATGACTACTGTATGTTGGATATAGGTTTCAAGTAAATGCAACACCATTTGTTTTAAGCGAAACTGGATTGGCATCGCCCACGGGTACTCCTCTTCTGCTAAAAAATCACCCTCGTAGCAATTTAAAAGCTGCTGAATGGACTGTTCATCATGCTTTTGTCGTTCTAATAGTTGAATAAGCTCATCATAATCACTAGCAATCTTAATATTTAATTGGTAATGATTATTTACCAATTGAATAGGATCTTTACGACCATTTTCCTTTAATAGTTTTCGTAGTTGATAAATGGTCGTATGTAAATGACTAGCTGCTTTCTCAAAATCTAGTGTTGGCCAAAGTTCTTCTATAATAACAGCATTTAACATTGGCTTTTTCTGATGAAACCATAAATATAAAAACAGCTCACGGGTTTTTCTTGTACGCCACTTGACTACTTCTTGTTGTGCGTCCAGTAAATAAAAACTACCAAATATATGTGCATATAATAGATGTTCTGTTTTCGTTGATGTTGTTTCAATTTGCTGCAATTGCCACTTTTGCTGTGCCTTTATTAAGGCTTTCACAAGTCGCTTTTCATGAACAGGCTTTAACAAATAATCCGTTGCCTCTATTTCAAAAGCATCCACCGCAAATTGCGCATGTGCAGTAACAAATATAATTTGTAAGGATGGTTGCTTGACCAATAATTGCTTTGCTACCTGTAAGCCATGTGTATCAATCATTTCAATATCTAAAAAGACTATATCCACAGTCTCTTTTTCCAGTAAAGTAAGAGCATCCATCACATTCGTAAATGCCCCTTTAATAGAAACTTGAAATTGTTCCAGCTGGTTTAACATAATCCGTAGAACATCAATCGCTATTTTTTCATCATCAATGATTATTACCTTCATGCTCCATCACCTTCTGGCAATAGTATTAGTATCGTTGTTCCTTTTCCTACTTCACTATATAAACGTAGGCTTGCATTTTTCATTAATTTGAATTTTTTTAATGGATTCATAAAGCCAATACGAGATCCTTCGCCATTCAAGAGCTGTTGCAGCTTTTCATCGGGTATCCCTACACCATTATCATAAATTTTAATGCGAATAAATTGCCCATCTCGCTGCACACTTATCTCAATCGTACCACCCTCCAATTTTTTAGAAATACCATGAACAACAGCATTTTCTACTAGTGGCTGGATAGATAGTGCAGGAATCATCAGCTGAATAGATTCATCAATATCATAGTTAATCGTTAAACGATCGACAAAACGCATCTTTTCAATATAGAGATAGGCTTTTACAAGCTCTATTTCTTCCTCTATCGGCACCATACTATTGCGATAATGGACATTAAGCTTGGCTCGGAAATAAGTCGCTAAACAATAAAGTGCCTCTCTTGTATCATTCATATTGGTATAGCTCAAGCCAATAATCGTATTTAGTGTATTATAAACAAAATGTGGTGTTACTTGCGCATATAAATAATTCATTTCCACCTCGATGGCATCAATTGATGATTGACGAACTGCTAATAAAGACTCAATACGAATCAGTAATTCATCCATTGACACAGGTTTTTGTAAATAATCGTTAGCACCAACCTGCAATGTGAGCACTAAATCAGAATGCTTCATAATAGCTGTCAAAACAATAATAGGGAGCTCTAACATATCGTACTGTTTACGCACCTGCTTACATAATTCATAGCCGGACATACCATTCATCATTAAATCAATCAGTAAGCAATCTACTTCATTTGTTTTAAGATATGCTACTGCATCAAAGCCATTATCTACAGCTATCACTGTATAGCCCTTTAAGGCTAAGTTGTCAGCCAATACTTTAATATTGACATGATCATCATCTACCACAAGGATCTTTTTATCATTGCCTTTATAAAACAATGGTAAATTAAGTTTTAGCACTTCAGTAGCTGCCTGTGTACCCATTGTTGTGAATATTTGTTCGTTATTTACGAGGGTCTCTGTCGCTAACGGCATTGTAAACGTAAATGTCGTTCCTTCCCCCAATGAGCTTGTTACATAAATAGCACCATCTAATTTTTCTACAATATTTTTAGCAATGCTCAAGCCTAAACCAAGCCCTTCTTTTTGACCTTGTTTTTTTACCTGATAAAAAGCAGTAAAGATATGCTCTATATCCTGTGTCGGAATACCAGCACCTGTATCACTAACTCGAATGACCATCTGTGATTGTTGAGCATGTGCTGTGACGATAATCTCCCCTATTTTTGTATGCTGTATAGCATTATGCAATAAATTATAAAGCACCTGCTTAAAGCGCAATTCATCTGTCAGCATATTTGGTAATGCCTTATCTACTTCTGTAATTAAACGCACATGACTATTTTTAGGCATAATATTCTGTATTTCCGTCATTACTTCATTAATGACCGTTATCGGAACAGCGCGTGGTGAAACACGTATTTCTCCAGTCATATGAGTAGAAGAAAACAATAAATCCTCCACTAAATGCCCTAAACGCTGGGTAATATTATGAATTAAGATAACCTGTTCCTGCTGAGCACGCTTCAATGGTCCCTGTGCCCCCTCCATTAATGATTTGGACAAATTAACAATACCATTTAATGGTGTGCGTAATTCATGGGAGGTTTTCAGTAAGAATTCATCCTTCATTTGATTATGTGTTAGCAATTCTTCTGATAATGCTTGTATCTTTATAAATGCCACATTTGCACGGTAATTTAATAAGAGGACAAAGCCAAATAGCATTAATAAAAACAACAAAATTTCACTATAATCAAACGGTATATCTGTGATAAAATTTATGGCTAATAAAACGCTGTAACAGCAAATAGCAATCAATACAATTAAAATATATCGCGCACCTTCTAATCGTTTCAGCAATACACGAATAAGAACCCATACATTATACGCGACTACTGGAGCATTAAGAGCAATATATACTAGCTTTCTAAAAGTAACCTCCTCTTCTGAGGTAGCTCTTGTATTATGTGTAAATGGATTATAGATAGCATACATAAAGAAGGTAATCCCCATTAAAACTAAGAGGGCATAAAGAGTTCTTTTTTTTGTCAATTGCGGATACATATAATAAATAAATAGTGTTAAGCACATAATCACTAAAGGCACACTGCCAAGCTGTAAACGTAATTGACCAAGTGCATGCGTGATAGGCACGATCATAAAAAATACTTTTTGATTAATAAATGACATATACAAGCCTAGTAAAATGGCAAAAAGCCCAAAAAACAGCTCTTCCTTCCGTCTACGATTTTGTATATAAGACATAATATAAATAATGCCAAATATGACATAGCCTACACTTACTAAAACATCTGTTAACACCTTTATACGGTAATGATGCTGAATAGCTTGCATTGTCCCAAATTCAATAGGGTAAATAATGCCTGCCTGTGGGTGATGAAAACCAGTAACATGTATGACAATGTCAAGTATGTTATTGCGGCTTTGTGTAAATACAGTATATTTATCATCATTTTCAGCTTGATACCCACTTAAGGTTTCGCTAGGATTACCCTTTCCCCCTACTTCTATATCATTCATAAAAACGCGATTGGATTGTCGAATTGTCCGAATATACAAGCCATATTGCCCTTCCACTGGAACCTTCACCTTAAGATGATATGTTCCAATCGTTAAGCCCTGCTCCTCTTCATTGGGCTGAACATATTTATGCCACTTTGTAGGGACTGGAATAGCTATACGTTCATCTTCATAGCTATCTAGTGATGCTTGTGGGGGAATTAAAACATTCGGATAGAAAGACCATTCACCATCTAATTTAACAATTTTATTTTTTTGTAATTGCTCCGCTTCAATTGTTACTGCACCATCTTCTACAATTCGAGGGTTTTTATCAGAGAAGTAGTGCCAATTGCCAAGAAAAAAGACAATACTAAACAGCATGATAATACAAGCAATTATTAAGATATTTTTTTTCATTATCATGTCTCCCTACAGTTAAGTTTTCAACTACCTCCTTTTATTACCCTCCTTAAGCATATTAGCATAGAGCTTTTGAACAAAATCTGAACAACTCGAAATAGCCTATAACGTAATATCTATTAAAAATGAGAATAGTAGTCAGCATTGCCTATCAACTCCCACCATACAATCCGTAAATTGTGAAATTTAAGCATTCACTATCCCATGCTGTGCATAACCATACACCGATTCATTTATATGGTTAGCCTCAAAATGATCCTTTTCCTACATTATTTAATTTACTATTAATAGTAAGAGTAGCTTATGTATAGTTGGAGCGCCAGTAAGTAGGTCATAATAGATACATACCTTCAGCTTGATTCGTTATCATTCATCCATCCACTTTTAGAAAGCCTTTCCCCCCTACAACATAGCACTTTATAATAATAATTGCTGCCAATAAGAAAAGCACGCTGATCGTTAGATGCCTACCTAACCCATTAGCGCGCTGATTGGTGTCATATGATTTCACTATAGGTGATTGAACTTCAGAGAATACCCATACTCATTTTGAATATTCTTTTCTCTGCTGTCGAGATTGAACGGGCTTCAATACCTTTACTGCTTGATTACATATTCTTCTCCTCTGGCTTGAATTGTCCATTGACTAATATGCTTAAAAGGATTTTATATCCTCATTTTATATTTTATACCATAAAAACAAGTAGTATTTCCTGTAACGAAAACAGAGTGGTCGGTACACCTATCAGTAGAATGCAAAGATTTAGGATTGTCTTATATATGTATGATAAATACGATGAATTTCCTCTGGCACTAAAATTCCGATTTTTGATAATTTCTGTTCTATGCTCTCATAACACTTTATGCAATCCTGTTTTTTGTTTTGTGCAATTAAAAATTCTAGTAGTAGAAACATATAATTTTCATTAAACTCATCTAGCTCTAGCATCTTTTGTAAACAATTTAATTTTGGTAAGGCATTATTAGACTTTGCTGTAGTCACATACATTTCGAGTACCTGTAAAACCTGACGCCTTAAGCGCAACTGGGTTTGAATAGCCCAAAAATAACCCTCTTCCGCTAAAAAATCACCCTCATAACAATTTAAAAGTTGCTGGATGGATAGGTCATCATGCCTTTCCTGATCCAGCAAACTAATCAACTTATCATAATCACTGGTAACCTCCACATTTAGTTGATATTGATTATTAACTAGTACAATTGGCTCTTGAATACCATTGTCCTTAAACACCTTTCTCAATAGATAAACCGTTGTATGCAAATTACTAGCTGCCTTCTCAAACTCTAAATCAGGCCAAAGCTCCTCTATTATGACAACATTTAGCATGGGCTTTTTTCGATGAAACCATAAATATAAAAATAGTTCTCGCACCTTTCTTGTACGCCACTTAATCACCTCATGTTGTGCATTCAATAGATAAAAGTGATTGAGTGTATGGGCATAAAAGAGATGCTCTTTGCTCTCTTTTTTGACATTGCCTTGCGGTGGCAGCCTCTTCTGTGCTTTCATCAATGCCTTAATCAAGCGTTTCTCATGGACAGGTTTTAATAAATAGTCCGTTGCCTCTATATCAAAAGCATCTACTGCAAATTGTGCATGGGCTGTTACAAATATTATTTGAATAGTGGAATTCATGATTAATTGTTTTGCTACCTGTAAGCCATGCACATCCGTCATTTCTATATCTAAAAAAACAACATCGACTGCTTCTCTTTTTAAAAATCGCAGTGCATCATTTGCATTGGTAAATGTTCCTTTAATAGAAATCTGAAACTGTGTAAGCTGCTCTAAAGTGAAACGTAAAGCATCAATAACTATTTTTTCATCATCTATAATGACAATATTCATGCGTCATCCCCCTCAGGTAAAAGTATTAAAATTGTTGTTCCCTTCCCCTCCTTGCTATATAAACGAAGGCTCACATTTTTCATTAATTTAAATTTTTTAAGTGGATTTGTAAAACCAATGCGCAAGCTTTCTTCATTCATTAATTGTTGTAATTTTTTAGCAGGTATACCGACTCCATTATCATATATTTTAATCTGAATAAATTGCCCCTCGCGTTGGACACTCACCTCAATTGTACCGCCCTCTGACTTTTTGGAAATACCATGAAAAACAGCATTTTCCACTAAAGGCTGAAGTGATAATGCTGGTATCATCAATTGTATAGATTCATCAATATTATATTTAATGGTTAAACGTTCACCAAACCGCATCTTTTCAATAGCAAGATATGCCTTTACAAGCTCTATTTCTTCTTCAAGCATTATCATATTGTTGCGAGAATGTACATTAAGCTTTGCACGGAAGTAGGTTGTTAAACAGTATAGCGCTTCCCTTGCATTATCCATATCCGTATAACTCAACCCAATAATTGTCGTGAGTGTGTTATAGACAAAATGAGGTGTCACCTGTGAATATAAATTGTTCATTTCTACTTCAATTGCATCTAAGGACGATTGTCGAACAGCTAATAATGATTCAATGCGTAATAGCAATTCATCCATTGCTATAGGCTTTTGTAAATAATCATTAGCTCCTAGCTGCAAAGTTAACATGAAGTCAGAATGCTTCATAATAGCCGTTAACACAATGATTGGAAGCTCTAACATATCATACTGCTTGCGCACTTGTTTACATAATTCATAGCCTGACATTCCCTCCATCATTAAGTCGACTAACATACAATCCACTTGATTTGTTTTGATGTAGTCGATAGCGTCAAAGCCATTATCCACCCCAATCACTGTATAGCCCTTTAAAGCCAATGCATCCGTTAACACCTTTATATTGAAATGTTCATCATCGACAACAAGTATTTTTTTATCGTTACCTTGATGGATCAACGGTAGCTCAAGCTGCAGTATTGCTGATGGCGTTTGTTCAGTGGTAACAAGTGAAGCCTCTGAATCTATTTGACTCTTTGTGGCAAGTGGCATTGTAAAGGTAAAAGTAGTGCCTTCACCAAGAGTACTTTTGACATCAATCGTACCATTTAATTTATCTACAATATTTTTGGCAATACTTAATCCTAATCCAAGCCCTTCCAGATGATGCTCATTTTTTACCCGATAAAATGCCGTAAAGATATGCTCTAAATCCTGAGCGGGTATTCCTTTTCCAGTATCACTCACTTCAATCACCATGTGCTGTTGTCGCTGATAAGCCGTTACAATTACTTCTCCAAGCTCGGTATGCTGGAGAGCATTGTGCAACAGATTGTACAATACCTGCTTAAAGCGCAATTCATCCGTCAGCATGGGCGGTAATGTCACATCTACTTCCACGAGTAATCGTACATAACTATTCGCAGACATCACACTACGTATTTCTGTTACTACATCATTTATAATACTGATTGGTACAACACGAGGCGACACACGTAGCTCTCCTGATATATTGTGATTAGATGAAAATAATAAATCCTCTACTATCTCTCCTAAGCGCTGTGTGATCTTGTGAATTAATATCACTTGCTCCTGCTGATTTCGTTTTAAAGACCCTTCTGCCCCTTCCATTAATAATTTTGATAAATTTAAGATACCATTTAAAGGTGTGCGTAATTCATGAGATGTTTTTAGCAAAAATTCATCCTTCATATAATTATGTATTTGCAATTCCTCTGTAAGCGCTTCTTGTTTCGTAAACGTAGCATTTGTACGATAATTTAATAATAAGGAAAAGCCCACCAGTATACATAAAAAAAGCACTAACCCACTATAATCAACAGAGAATTCTGTTAAAATATGCACGATCATTAATGATGAATAGCAGCAGGTCGCCACAAATACGATTAATACATAAGAAGCCCCCTCTAAATTTCGCAAAATAATACGAATTAAAATCAATGCGATATAGATCATTCCCGGTATTATCAATAATAGATAGGTGATTTGTTGACTAATCACAGTACGTTCAGTCATCTTACTTAGATCAGAAGAAATAGGATTATAAATACCATAGATAAGAAAAATAAAACTTTGAAAACCAACCAATGTATAAACCACTTTCTTATTTGTCACTTGTGGGTACATTGTATGAAGAAAAAGTACCATACAGTTATATAGAAGAGGTATAATTCCCAGTTGGAGCTGTAGTTGGCTGGTAATCCATTCGTTCGGCACAACCTGGAAGAAAATTTTCATATTCACAAAGGAGGATTGCAAGCCCATTAAAACCATAAACAGCCCGAAAAACAATTCTTCCTTCCGCTTGCGATTCTGCCCATAGCTAATTAGATAAATAATACCAAAGACAATATAACCAGCAATCACTACTATATCAGTCAATCTTTTTCTGTCATAAAAATGCTGTACCGCATCCTTTGTACCAAGTTCAACAGACTCAACAATTCCTGAATTTGAAAATTCGCTAAAGCTGGCTACCTGTATAAAAATATCCAGTACTTGCTCCTTACTTTGCCCAACGACCATAAATTGATCATCATTCTCTGGTCGAAACTCTACAAAAGATGTATTGGGATTTCCTTTTCCGCCAACCTCAATGCCATTCACAAAAACTCGACTAGATTTATGAATACCCCCAAAAAACAAACCGTATTGATCTTCTATGGGAACCTTTACCTTAAGATGATAGGTTCCAACAATAGGTCCCTTCTCAGCTGACTGAAAATCCCCTGCCCATTTATCAGGAACATTTAACGGTATACGTTGATTCGTATAGTCATTTAACGATTGTTGGGGCGATAATAATACATTCGGATAAAAGAACCATTCGCCATTTAGCTTAATCATTTTATTATTCTCAAGTTGTTCGGTCGTTACCATCGCTATTCCTTGCTTCACAATCGGAGCATTACTTTTTTTAAAATAATGTCCATTTCCGATGATGAAAACGATAGCAAATAGCATTATAATGCCAACTGTTATAACAATATTTTTTTTCATAAACCTTATTTGCCTTTCTTTAGCTACAAGATGCCTATCAAATAGGAGGGAGTTATACTCAACTCACAACGCTTCACATGGTTATAGCCACCCTAACTTCTAACACCATATATTAAATTCCCAATAGTAATAGAAATAGGATTTCTCTGAGTCTACTACTTTATAATTAGGATGATCAATCGCCTAGCCTGAGCAAGCATTAATAATCCCATAGGTTTCTGGACAACTAGGGACAAAACCACGTTCAATTAACGTAGATCTCTTTATAATTGTAGAAGGACGATTTTACATCTCTCACTATTTTTTTATCGAGATTTGCCTTTGTCGTAACTAGTGTAATAATCGTCTACACAGTAGTTGCTATTACAGTAGCGAGGGCTGATTGTAGAACTATGCTATTTTTCAGCACTCGTTCTTCCCTTTATTTTAAAAACTCAGCTTTAAGCTTTTTCTAATAAGTTTATCAAAAAGTACCTAAACAAAATCTGAACAGAACATACATTCTTTATTAATTTATTCTTGGTGGTATTTTTGTACCAAAAGTACAGCGTCTTTACGTATATTAGACGTCCACCTTTTTTATTGTATAGAAAAACAGGCATTGATGAGATTCTCTCCCTATCTTTCTAACTTCGTTTAAATTTTGTACTTTTACACGCTAAATTATCTCTAAATGATAATTACCGTGTTATTCACGATAAGATGTAAACGATTGTTCAGATTTTGGAGATAGTAGAATTACTATATCAATCAAAGGAATTTTGCAGGTAGTTATTTCATACTCGGATGTGGCATTATTATTGGTATATTGCGGGTGCTACAAGTCATCTGTATTCGAAAAAACATCTGGGGAAAAAAGCTTTTGGATCAACGCCTCAAACAATAAGAAAAATCTTAATCAACATCATAAAAACTAGTACAATTGAAAGAATATTATTAATAGTAGCTTATGTAACCTGTAAGTAGACAATAATAGATGCATACCTTCAACCTGATTCGTCATCATTCGTTCATCCGTTTTTGAAAGCCTTCCATCTATACAGCATAGTACTTTGTAGTAATATAATTGCTGCCAATAAGAAAAGCATGCTAAACGTTAGATGATTATCTAACCTATTAGCATGCTTATTATTTTCATATTATTTCGCTGTGGCTGCTTGAATTTCAAAGAACGCCCAATGTCCTTTCGGAATATCCTTGAAAATTTGTTCCTTTTCTTCTGTCGAGATTGAACGAGCAAAGATTCGATTCAACACCTTTACTGCCTGCGCACGTGTTAGCTTCTCCTCTGGTTTGAATTGTCCGTCACCTGAGCCAACCATGATGCCCATTTGACTAATACGCTCAATTTCATTTACTGCCCAATGTGTTGATGCCACATCTGTATACGTTGTATCGTTTGCTGTCATTTCACAATACGAGAGAGCTGTAGACATCTCTGTGCATTGCTTATTCACCCAGCGTACTGCAATGACTGCCATTTGGGCTCTTGTCATACTATCATTTGGTCCAAATGAATGGTCACCAAGTCCATGCATAATTCCTTTTGTTCGGATATATTCAATATCATTTTTAGCCCATGAATTGGCTATATCTGTATAAAATAGCTGGAATGCTGCTGGTACATGATTATCACTTAAATTCCTTGCCAGCATTGCTGCCATTTGTGCACGTGTAACCTTTGCATTTGGACGGAAAGTACCATCCTCATAGCCTTGAATATATGGGGCAGGCTTTCTCTCTAGCTCTATTGGTTCCTGTTCTATTTCATCTTCCTGTTCTCTATATAATAAAGAAAAAGTAGAGAAATGCTGGACATCAAAGGCAACACCTACTTGCTCCTTATCGAATTCCACTAAGCGTCCATCATGTAGAAATTCAACTGTATCATTACTATGCTCTACATACACTAGTATATTTTCCTGCTGTATGGATGACAGATTTATTGGTAACGGTAGTAATAATGTTACATCACGATTTTGTAGATTTGTCGTAATCGTTATTGGTTGACCCATAAGCGCTAGCTGTGAATTATTTCTTTGTTGAGCGCGTTCTTCAATAGCATTCTGTAATGATGTATCCTTTACAGGGGTAATATAGAAATAGATAGCCTCATTAAAATCCGTTATTGAAGTAAACGGAACTTCAATTTTAACAGTTCCCATCGTTATCCCAAAGTTTAGCTTACCTTCGACCAATCGTTCAACCGCTTCCTTCGCAAGTATTACTTTTGTTTCATTAGCCGATGGTTCTGAGTCTGGGATCACAATATTAAAGCTTCTATCTTCTCTGTTCATTAGCTGTTGTAACAGTTCATCTATATTGTTTGCAGTAACATTGATGGTATCTATCAAACTACCATTGTTGTCTTCACGCGTTACAATAGCTTGCGCTAATACTTTGTCTAAATTGTTTGGGTCTATAATACTTACATGGGATGGATCACTTGGAGTAACTGGGTCTGGACTTGAAGTCAAAGTCGATGATCCCCCATTATTATTTGGTATAGTATTTTTCGACCATAAAGCAAACAATACTACATCCTCTTCTCCCATTTGCATTGTTTGCCCAGCTTTATGCATAACCCCTTTACCATCAGCCTTCGTATTCCATCCTACAAAAGTATATCCTGCTTTCACCAGATTCCCTGTATTCCCCAAAACAGTAATTGTTTCTTGTGATTGATACTGTTTCAAATCGATTGGAACGTTTCCTCCCTCAGCTCCATTACCTACATACGTAACCGTGTATGTTGGCTGTGCCTTTGTCGTAAAATTCCATATCGTATGATCTATAATACCTTCATAAGCATTACCCACAAGATCTATAAATGCCCCTGCCTCAATTTCGATGCTATACATTGTCTGATAGGCGAAATCCATTGTAGGATTAATCGTTACAATGTTATCTGCTACTGAAACATTTGCCTGTGTAGCCTCAATTGTTTCAATTATTTGATTGTCTGAAGCATTGCGAATCATAATATTTTTGCCTGCTACAGGTACAACGCTCTTATCAAAAGTTAATACTAAATTATCTGTAGGCTCTATATCCATTGCTTGATGTGCTGGAGAATACGTTGTTGCTTGTGGTGGATTTTTATCAATTATCACAATTGCTCCAGCAGAAACCTCTGTTACTTGTGAACCTAAATTCCCTGCTAAATCTTGAACATCAATTGTAAAATAAACAGCGCCATCAGCATCTCCTGACTGCAATGTATAGCTTGCTTGCCAAGTCTTGGCATCGCCATCATCTTTATCATGTACATTTGCAGGTTGCCCTTGAATCGTTACAAGTGGCAGTTGAATATCCTCACTCGCAACAACATCTACTGTAATGATGTCACCTATTTTTGCAACTGCTGGATTGGCATTATTAGAGGTCATCGTTACCTGATCTAAAGCTGGCTTTGTACTATCTGCTATAACGTAGCTTCCATCCGTAACGGCTGTTACCTCTATTGCCGTATTACCGAGTAAATCTTGAAAATTCAATGTGAAAGGTACTGCTCCCTCGATATCGCCCTCTTCGATAACATATGTTGTTTGCCAATTTCGTGCCGCTCCAGTGACAGTTGCCGTATTTTCTGCAATCGTCACTACTGGTGCTTGGATATTTTTATCTGTTTCTACTGTTAACGTAATTGTATCGCCTATTTTAGCCTTTGTCGGGTCTACATGATTGGATTGAATATTGACCTCTGTTGCTTGTGGCGGTGTTTTATCAATGGCAAATGTAATAGTTGTTGTGTTACCTGCGCTATCTGTTACTACTAAAGTATAATTTCCAGATGTACTGATAGTCGTTCCATTTGTGAAGGCTGCTCCATTTAATGTAGCTGTTCCTTCATTAAAGCTAATTGTTACATCTGCGTTATACACACCACTATTCGTAACGCCTGTTATGACTGGCGGTGTTGTATCTAATATAATTGTATTTGATAATGTATTTGATATATTATCAGTGGTATCTTTTAGTTGCATATAAATGGTTTTACTACCATCACCATTTGTTAATGTCCAACTTTTCGTCGATGCATATGATTCCCAACTAGACCATGTAGTACCATCATTTGAAAAGCGCATTGTGATTGCTTCTCCTTCTGTATCACTTGCCGTCATTGTTAAGATTACATTAGTAGAACTTGTATAACCTGCTCCATTATTTATCGTAATAGAGCCCATTGGTGGATGATTTTTCGTAATTTCGATTGTCAATTCCTTCTCGAATATATTGCCAGCCCCATCTGTTACTCTAATCGTAATTTGATAATTATTTTTCGCATCATAGGTGAATACCGTTGTCGTTTTTAATTCATTGCCGTCAATCTCAAAGAAATTTGTATCACCTGATACTAGTGAATACGTAAAGGCTTGAGGGCCTCCTGAATCCGTTGCCGTCAATGTGCCAACAGTTGTACCAATGGACTTCTTTTCCTGTACAGTGCTATTACTCAGCATAATATCTGTAGGTGGGGTACGATCAGAGATTATTTCGAACTCTATGGATGCTTGATTGAATGCCCCACTGCTTGTAGTCGCAATATTTTCAGGAATTTGGATTTTTACAGTGCCATCTGCGCTCGGTACTATTTGCGCAACATATAAGGTCCCACCCCCTGTAAGGGATTGAACAGTTCCATTTGTCATAGCTATATCCCCCAATGTAAAACCAGTCACAGACTCACTGAAAACAATACTGATGGGAATTGGACTGCTATTTGTTGGACTAGGTACTGCTGATGAAATTGTTACAGCAGGACGTGTACTAACAGCTAAGTTCATCGTATAAGCACTGCTATCATCACTACCGTCACTTACTATAAATAAAAAAGATGAGGAAGAGCTATTTTCTGTTAGATATTTTAATTTCCCCGCATCTAAATCAACCTTGCTAATCGTTGCTCCATTTGACAGAGCTTCCCCAGCATCCATTTGCTGATTGTTATTATCATCAAGATAAAGCTGTCCGCTATTCGGGATGGTTACAATTTGAATGTGTTGCAAACTATCGCCAGCATCCTCATCATGAAATGCAAAGGAAGCGCTGTTAAATATATATACTTGCCCTTCGTTTACATTCACAGTTCCATTGCTGGATGTTGGCGGTCTATTTAATGGAAGCGTTGTGACCTGCTGTGTTGTATAGGCACTTTTATTGCCATCCGCATCTTGTACAATAATATTAAAATAATAGGTTGTGTTAGCTGTAAGTCCTGTCACATTAAAAGAATGAATATCTTTCGTATAGTCATTTTCTAATGGTGTCCCATTTGCTTCAATGGCATCCACCGTATCCATATTGTTACTACTAGATTGATAGACACGATATGCTAAATTCTCTTGAGCTGTTAGATCATCAAATGCCTTAGTCCAGCCCAATGTCACGCCTGTTGCAGTAATATTGGAAGCAGTAATAGCCCCTGTTGATACTGTTGGCGGATTATTAGCTGGAATATCAATCGTAAATTGTGTAAATACCAAATCCCATAGCCCTGCCTGTATCCTTTCTATATACTTAACACTGGCCGTAATTTCAAAGGCATGAATCCCTTGTAAATTAACAGGTATATTATATACAGGACCTTGATATTTAACTGTCGAAAAGAGTACTGGGCTTCCCTTAGGATTTCCTGCCGTATCAAGACCTTGAATAGATAAGGAAAAAATGTCATCTTCATCGTGGACATTCGTTGTATTAATCGTTAGCGTTTGTAAATCAAAAATACCACCAGCAAACCCCTCCCCTGCTGAAATTTTAATGGATTTTGGCGTTGCATAGTAATCCGCATCAAAATAATAACCAACAGGGGAATTTGGGTCATTACCATACTTGAACAAACTAAGGTCAGGGCCAGATACCTCAAATCCATTCGTTGTATCATCTATCCAATTAGCCTGTGTTAAATCCTGCACACATACTGGATAATTAGCTGCTCCACAACTAGCTGCCTTTGCTGTTAAAGGCGAAACAAACAAGATACTTGTCAATTGACTAGAAACAATTAATAGCAAACATAAAGTTATGATTAGTATCTTTTTCCTCATTTTTATACTGCTCCCTCTTAATGATTTCACACCTTTCATTTCATTCATTCCTAACCTTTAGGAGGCCATTCCCCATTTAAGCAAATAATAAAGTTTAGCCCTAAATATGGCTGCATATTATTATGCGGTTGGTTCCCACCAGTTATATTAATCGCCAATGGACTCATTGGTGTATTTACTTGTGTTGTATAGGCAGGAACAGAGCCCCTCCCTTGTTGTTCAGTCCATAGTGCTCCAGTGGGGTCAGTATTTGATGTCTGAGTATTGTTACAAGTAGCTAGATGGTTATGATTAGGCATTTGGGTTGTTAATAGAGTAACAGTAGCTGTGCCTCCAGACGCTCCTACATTTCTTGGCGTTAGCCCTGCCCCTGTGCCTTGATGAATCGCTACCCTACCATTTAAATTCGGTAACGCAAAGGTTGCCTTACCATCCCCGCCGTATATTGTGCCTAAAATAGCATATAATGCCGTATTCGAGGCAATTAATAATAGCTGACCATCACACAAAGCCCAATTTTTCGGCGCAAAATTACCACTAAATAGTCTAATTTCTCCAATATAAGCTTCTGACATTTTTCTTCACCTTCTCTCTTTCTTAATTTCTTGTTGGATAAATCCCAGTAATCGCTATACAATAATTTACTACACTAAATGGCTGCATATTTTGATGTGGCTGTGAGTTGCCTGTTGTTGATAAAGCTTGCATATTCATTTGTGTACTAGGCTGTGCAGTTTCATAAGTATCTTTCAAAGTAGCTCCCCATACATGACCAGCAGCCGCTCTCAATGTAGCACTTTCTGAGCCACCATTGACAACATGGTTATGAGCTGGCATTTCATTAATCGTTAATGTGTGTATCTCTTCCCCAGCCTTTTGTCCAAGCGTAACGCCATTTCCTACATGGACAGGCACTCTCCCTCTTAAATCAGGTAATGCAAATGTTGTGACGCCGTTCCCACCATAAGTGGCTCCTACTAATGAATACAGGGCTTGATGGGTATTAATTTGTAATACTTGCCCATCACATCTCATCCATCCTCTTGGTACTCCCCCAAAGCTAAATAGTCTAATTTCCCCTAAAAATGGTTCACTCATCTTTTCATACCCCCTATTCGATTATTGGATAAATACCATAAAGCGCGATCATATAACTAATTGTCAAAAAGGGCATTACATTATTATGAGAAGTACTTCCTCCAGCACTTGAAATAATAGTTGGATTCATTGTGCTAGTCGGTGGTTGAGTAGAATATTGTATACCCTTTGCCCACACAGCATTTTCTGGACTAGGAGCTGTACCCTCAAGTGAAGAGGCTATTGCTTGATGTGTATGCGCAGGAAGTTGAGCAGATGTTAAAGTGACAGTTTCTACCCCTCCTGCCTGCCCCATCACAAAATTTGTGCTAGTCAGTGGATTTTGACCTTGATGCACCACGACCCTACTTTGGAAATTGGGCAATGCAAATGTTGTTTGCCCATTCCCACCATAAATTGTACCAATTAAGGAATAGAGCAATTCATTTTCAGCTATCGACATCATTTGACCATTACACAAAGCCCATCCTTGCGGAGCATAATTACCTGCGAACATTCGAATTTCCCCAACGTATGGCTCCATTCGTAAACCCTCCTTTAAAATGTATTGGTTTACACAGCACATTACTCCTAGAAGGTTAAAATTAGGTTAAAAACTAAAAATTTCTTCAAATTGATTAAATTTACCTATAGTCTATTACTAGCTCTTTATATGGTAATTCCTCATATAACCTAAAAAAACAGGCTAAGGGTTGTCCTTAGCCTGTTTTCCTTATTGTGCCAACTGCTCGTTACCATCCTCATCGATATAATAAGAATGTGTGCTTGCTGCTTCTTCAATCTCTTTAAATGCCCAGTGAGTGGCTTTGACATCTGGGAAGCTTGGTGTAGTAACACCATGTAATGGACCGCGCTCAAACATGCGGTTAATCATGACTACTGCCTGTGCACGTGTTAAAGCTTCATTTGGTGCGAAGCGATCATTTTCTAACCCGTTGATAATGCCTGCTGCATGATTTGCTTCAATGATCCACTGTGCCCAGTGTCCTTTTGTATCCTTGAATGTTAGGGCGATATTTTCTTCCACAGCTAGTTCTTTAAAGTTCGATACGACCGTTGCCATTTCCGCACGCGTAATGTTCGCCCCTGCATGGAAGTTGCCTGCATTATCACCGTTCATGATACCCTGTTCCTTGACAAATGCAATCGCGCCTGCTGCTGGATGATTGGTTTGGACATCTTTAAAGGGGGCTTGATTTACTTGTTCCTCTGTATAGCCTAAAATACGTGCTAGCATGAATGCTACTTGTGCACGTGTTACGTTTTTATCCGGACCAAACGTGCCATCTGGGAAGCCCTGGATATACGCGGTATGTGTACCCTCTGCTTCCTTGGCTACCTGAATAATCGTAAAGGTACTGAATTTCTCTACTGTAAAGCGTAGACCAAGCTTGCCATCCTGCATCGTTACCACTTCAGGATGAACAACCTTTTTCTCGCCATCTGTATGTTCAATAAATACAGCTAAACTAGCTAAAAAGGCTTGACGCTCCGCTGCATTTGTTGGCAAAGTCACATCACGCAATGGTAATGTCACCACGACTGGACGAGACGATAAGTTGGTTTCAATCGTCATTGGACGTGCGACCACATGCACATCATTACTTGCCAACGTTTCACGTACCACACGCTCTGCACGGGCACGCTCCTCAATTGCCTGACGTTCGCTTTCTTTTTTCACAGGGACTAAGCGGAAATAGAAGTGATCGTCTACCCCATTCATCGAGCTATTTGGAATGGCGATATGGGCATTGTCTGTGGCAATTTCTAAATCTAAGCCATTGTCACGTAAAATTTGTAGGGATTCTTTTGGTACCTCCACTGTCACTTGATCCACGGCATCCTGTACATCGGGAATGACAATACGTGCAATTGTATTATCAATTTCTTTTGCCTTCTCTACTGCCTCTAAAGCTTGGGCAGGTGTTAAGTTGACAAAGTCTGTCACACGACCATCTGGATGGGTTGTGCGCTCAATTTCCACCGTTGTTTTTTCTAGTGGATGTTCGCCATCCACCTCTAAATCAACGTGGATGATTGTTTTTGTCTCTTTTGGCGCTTCTGGTGTCGGGGTTGGTGCTGGCGTTGTTGTACCGCCTCCACCCGTATTGCCACCGCTACCCGAACTTGCTTCACGGTAGACTTTAATTGTATACTGTTTCACATTGCCGTTTGCATCCGTTACTGTCATAACAATCGTATTCCAGCCTACCTGAAGCGGAATTTGATTGAGTGTGCCTGGCTGCCCATTTACAGTTGTTGTCACGGTTGCACCATTTTCGACTGGAATTGCTGTAAAGTCAATCGCTGATGTTGGATAACCGACATTCATTGTGTAATCTGTTGTATCTGTTTGGAAGCTTGGGCTTAACGAGCCTATTGATGGTGTTAAATCACTTAATCCTTGCCCAACTTTTACAAGCTCATTTTGTATTGCTGTTAATTGTGCTAATGCATTATTCACTTGTTGCTGTGTTGCATTTGGATTATTTACTGTATCCTTTGCATGTTGTAAAGCAGTTTGATAATTTGCCCAAGTTGCTGGCGTATATGGTCCTGCTGCTATTACCTGTGTTTCTTCATTTACCTTAGCTATTAGGGGAACTTTATCCACTAACGGCGTTGTTAATACAATAAATGTTTTCTCTTTAACCGCTGTTTTATTTCCTTCTGTTACCGTTACAGTCAATGTATATGTGCCGTCTGGTAACGGATTTGTCGGAACAAATGTCCACTCACCTGTTATTGGATCCGCAACGAGATTACCTTCAATAGAAGATGCTGGATCTGCTATATTGACAAGTGCCACATCAATTGTCGTTGTATCTGCTGTTGTACTTGTTGGCATTGTCCCACCAAATGTTGGTGTGGATGTTGTAATAGTTGATGTACCGGGCTGTTTCAACTCTGTTGGCGTTTTGATTTGCAAAGCTGAATTAAATGCATCCTCCACTTCCATTGTAAAAGCATCTACAGGCGCACCGTTTACCCCTATTAAACTCCCTTGACTAGCATCGTAGGAAACTTTCACTTCTTTATTCATCACATTTGTACCATTGGGTAATGTAATAACTAAATTTGTTTTATCATTAGGATCCACTGTAAAAGTTGAGCCTGTTAAATCAATAGCAAACCCATCAACTTCAACTGTAAATCCTGCTGAATTTGTTGGTTCTATTTCTTTATCAAATATTAATGTAATTTGATTATTATTCACTACTGTTTCTTTAATCGTTGCTCCTGTTGGTTTTGGAGCAGGTGCTGCAAATGTAAAATATTGTCCATCTGTTAAAGTTTCTTTAGCCGCATAATAATCCACACCATTTAATGTGATTTTATTTAATGATCGTTCTTGACTGATATCGAAATTTTCAGAACCGCTTACTAGAAGCGTTATATCTTCTTCAACGGCATCTGCTGGAATGGCAATTTGCACTTGGCCAACATATCCTGTATTTTGCACTTTCCATACACGCTCAGCATGGTACTTTGCTGTTGTATTTGAAATCGCTTGTGTGAATGTTAAGTCCTCGCCATTGTCTGCCCAAACAAGATATTGCTCATCTGTAAGCTGTGCAGGGTTGTTTGCATTTGTTTCCCTTAATGTATCTATACCTATCGCAACCTGTGTACCTGTATTGATGCTATAGCTTTGCTTTTGATGTAAACCTTGAGCATTATCACGAGCAATACCTGCAATATTATGTTTGTATACATTATTAACAGACCAAACAGTCGCATTATTCGTTGCTATATAGTCAACATTACCTTCACCTAATGTAATACCATATTTAATAGCTAAATATGTTTCGATTTTTGCTCCTTCATCGCTTGTTAACTCGTCATATAAAATAATTTCGGCAACTTGTCCATTAAGACCATACCAGTTATAGGTTGTATTTGTCCCTGCAGTAGCTCCAATAACTGGTGTGAATTTTGGTATTTCAAAATTATCCTTCCTATTCCAAGTTGTTATTTCTCTTCCATCTATCCTTGCTCTTTGTGAT
Organism: Lysinibacillus macroides; assembly: GCF_001281525.1. Taxonomy (GTDB): domain Bacteria; phylum Bacillota; class Bacilli; order Bacillales_A; family Planococcaceae; genus Lysinibacillus; species Lysinibacillus macroides. The sequence continues at coordinate 25,486 of NZ_LGCI01000006.1, forward strand.
GATGCATTTTCTATTTCATAGTTAACTATTTGATGCTGTTCTCTTGCTTTACTGGCTCCAAAATAACTGTAAATTCCCGCTACGCCTGGTCCGGTTGCATAGTAGTTACCTTCTCCACCTAAAATAATTGTATTATTCGTAGCTTTATTTTCTGTTCTTCCTACTAATGCACCAGCATCACCACTATTTGACCACTTATACACTGCATATCCTGATTTGACACTAATTTCGGTATCCCCAATAAGTTTAGCTGAAAACCCATAATGTGCACGACTTCCATTATTAATGAATTGCACACTCGGGTTAAAATTTACCCCATTTTCATTATATTTTGGTATTCTTGCCTCTTGTCCAGCTGGTACATCGAGTGTAAAATCAACAGGTGCTGCTGATCGATCTACCCAATCTGTTAAATTCCCGTTACTTTCGATCACTCCATCATCTGCCTTTAACCACAGCACAGGTTGAGTGCTTATACCACCAGGGTTGGCAGAACCTGCTGCTTGCACTTTTTCAGTTCCACCTATCATCGTCACACTACTTGTCACAAGTGTTAGTGAAAGCATGACGGCAATTGAACGCTTCCACCATTTTTTCTGTTTCTTTATAGTTTGCATCCTTTCTCCTCCTATTCTTTTTTATTGTCTATCTCAAGGATTTTCACTCCCTTCTATTTTTCTACTATCGCCATATTTCAATCTACTATAGTCTCTCTAAACAAAATCTGAACATTTTTCCTAAAGAACTAATTTATTAACTAAAATCGTGTTTTTTTATTATCTTTTATATAAAATTAGTGCTTTTTATGCCCGTTTTTTATTAGAAATATTTCAAAAATGAAGAAGAGAAGAGAAGATAATAATTATATTTTTCATCATTAAAATTAATTTATTGCTACTTGTTTCAAAAGCAACAACAGCTACTGTTGCCTTATCTCGAATAAAATTAAGTAGTATTATTTATCGTTATCGCCTGCTTTATTTTTGGCACTTTCAACTTACTAAAGCTCAACTAAAAAATCTGAACATTTCTATAAAATGCTAATTTATTATCTAATTGAGTTAATTTCATAATTCTAATCCCTTTAATATCAAGGGCTAAAATTAAATAAAAATGAGGCACCTCCCCAAATTCGGTATAATGGTAGCGACTAAACAACCCACCGAAAAGGAATGATGCCTCATGACTATTGTAAAACAAATGAGCCTATTTGACATCCGTGAATTATTGAAAATGGAAAGTTCTCGTCGTTTTGATGCTATTTTAGCCACTTTCGATGTGCAGCCAATCTTTCAACTATTTCGAAAGAAGACGATGCGTGGTGCTCCACGAGAATTAAACTACGGTGCGATGATTCAATCATTGATGATCCGCATTGTCGAGCGTATCCCTACCGTTAAAGATTTGGTCAATCGATTAACGCATGATTTCGTCTTTCGCTTAGATTGTGGCTTTTTAGTTTCGGACACGGTGCCATCTGAAGCCTCGTATTCACGTATGGTCGACGTGATTAGTCAATCAGATGTCTTAGATCGCATGCACGATGAACTTATTCAAGCTGCCTTTACAGAAGGTTTTCTTGAAGAGGAACACCTTAGTTTTGATGCAACACATTTTGAAGCGAGAGATGC
>NZ_LGCI01000006.1:27557-223840 GCF_001281525.1 Lysinibacillus macroides
CGTGAACATAGCTACTGTTACGACAGCTTTGATGAAAAGTATCAAACGCTTAAGTTCACACGTCCAAAAGATTGCGCAACCTGTCCATTACGTGATGACTCGCTCTGTCAAAAGGTGTTTAAAATCAAGTGTGAAACCGATATCCGCAAATACACGTTTCCAGCACGTGGCTCCGAGCTATGGAAGAAACTTTACAAGGAACGCACAGCTGTCGAACGAGTAAATGCTTATTTAAAGCAATTTTTTCAGTTAAACAACGTCCGTCACAAAACCGGTAGAAAAGCTAAACTGCACTTCAACCTTGTGACGTTTATTTATAATGCCTGCAAATTAGCAGTCGATCGGATGAATGTACGTTTACAGCTACAAAACAACGCAGCTTAAATTTTAAAAAACAAAAATCAGACACAGGAGCAGTCTAAGCTCTTGAAAAAATCGATTTATGAAATTGATTCAATTTCAGATATTTTTATTGAAAATTTTTAAAAATTAGTGCTCCAAATAAAAAATATCATTAAAATGTTTCAAAAGCCCTAAATAAGCAGAAATTTAATATATTAAAAAGGTATGTTTATGGTAGTATTTTTATAGCTACACAAGGGAGAAATTGTTCAGATTTTGTATAGACAGGACTTGTATAGTAAACATTACTACATAAAATAAAGGGATTTTGTATATGCTTATTTATTTCATTATTGGATGCGGAATTATAATTGTTACATTGTGGATTGTACGCATGATTCGTGTAAGAAAAGAACGATTGGAGAAGAAAAAGCTTTTGGAGCAACGCCTTGAACATTTAATGCATACAAATAAAAAAAAATCCAATACGTCTACTGAGAACTAGTGCAAATATGGATATCTTTTTTAGAAATAGCAAGCTTGCTAATTTCTTCACACTGTTTACTTCAAACAAAACAAGCCGCCCTCCCTATTTGGAGAACGGCTTGTTTTTAGTTGTTTATACCCAACCACGGAAGCGAGAAGCCTCTGCAGTGCGGCGTACACCTACCATATATGCAGCTAAACGCATATTGATATTGCGTGTTGTTGCTGTTGTATAGACATTGTCAAATGCCTCAACCATTTTTTTGTATAAACGTTCCTCCACTTCTTCCTCAGTCCAATAATAACCTTGGTTATTTTGTACCCATTCAAAGTAAGAAACAGTTACACCACCAGCAGATGCTAGTACATCTGGTACAAGTAAAATACCACGCTCTGTTAAAATTTTTGTTGCTTCAGCCGTTGTTGGACCATTTGCTGCCTCTACAACAATGCTTGCTTTAATATGATGTGCATTATCAGCAGTAATTTGGTTTTCAATAGCCGCTGGTACTAAAATATCACAATCAAGCTCTAATAATTCTTTGTTAGAAATTGTATTTTCAAATAAAGTTGTTACTGTTCCGAAGCTATCGCGACGATCTAATAAGTAGTCTATATCTAAACCCTCAGGATCATGCAGTGCACCATAAGCATCTGAAATACCGATGACCTTTGCACCTAAATCATGCATGAATTTTGCAAGGAAGCTACCTGCATTACCAAAGCCTTGAATCACAACGCGTGCCCCTTTAATATCAATGCCGCGTTTTTTTGCTGCTTCTTCAATAACAATTGTCACACCCTGTGCTGTTGCGCGGTCGCGACCTTGAGAACCACCAAGTACAAGTGGCTTACCAGTGATAAAGCCTGGAGAGTTAAATTCATCCATGCGGCTATATTCATCCATCATCCATGCCATAATTTGCGCATTTGTAAATACATCTGGCGCAGGAATATCTTTTGTTGGCCCTACGATTTGACTTACGGCGCGTACATATCCGCGGCTTAAACGCTCAATTTCGCCCATAGACATTTGACGTGGGTCACAAATGACACCGCCTTTACCACCACCGTATGGTAAATCAACAATCCCACATTTCAATGTCATCCACATTGAAAGCGCTTTAACCTCCTCCTCAGATACTTGAGGATGGAAGCGAACGCCACCTTTAGTTGGTCCTACTGCATCATTGTGTTGTGCACGGTAACCCGTAAATACTTTTGTTGTACCATCATCCATTTTCACGGGAATACGTACTTGTAGCATACGAAGCGGTTCTTTTAATAATTCGTACATTGCTTCATCATAGCCAAGTTTATTTAAAGCCTCTTGAATGACGTCTTGTGTTGATGTGAACAGATTTAAGTTTTCAGACATATTAAATCGCCTCTTTGTTTTTTTTAATGATAATATATCGGCATCATTGTAACATACTTCCGAATTAAAATGTGAACATTTTGTTAAAGTTTAAATACTTTTTCAATTTGTTCGATTGACCAATCTAAATCCTCTTGTGAAATAACAAGTGGTGGTGCAAAACGAATCACTGTATCATGTGTTTCTTTACATAATAGACCTAGCTCTTTTAGTTTTTCACAATATGGACGAGCAGCCTCTGTTAATTCCATACCGATAAATAAACCACGACCACGTACTTCTTTAATCACTGGATTGTTAATAGCTTGTAATTTACCTTTGAAATATTCACCAAGCTCATGTGAACGTTCAGCTAATTTTTCATCTAATAAAACTTTAAGAGATGCAATAGAAACTGCACATGCTAAAGGATTACCACCGAAAGTTGAACCATGTGAACCTGGGTTAAATACACCTAAAATATCACGGTTTGCCGCTACACAAGAAATTGGGAATACACCGCCGCCTAATGCTTTACCAAGGATATACATATCTGGCTCTACTTCTTCCCAATCACAAGCAAACATTTTACCTGTACGCGCTAAACCAGCTTGAATTTCATCAGCAATAAATAGTACATTATTTTCGCGACAAAGTTCACGAGCTGCTTTTAAGAAGCCTTCTGGGGGAATAACGATACCAGCTTCACCTTGAATTGGCTCCATCATAAATGCTGCTGTATTCGGTGTAATCGCTGCTTTTAATGCGTCTAAATCACCGTAATCCACTAATTTGATATTTGGTAGCATCGGGCCGAAGCCACGGCGATATTCTGGGTCAGAAGATAACGAAACCGCTAACATCGTACGGCCATGAAAGTTACCATTACATGCGATAAATTCAGCTTTGCCATCCTCTACGCCTTTTACATCATAAGCCCAACGACGAGCTGCCTTAAATGCCGTTTCCACTGCCTCAGCGCCTGTATTCATTGGTAAAACCATTTCTTTATTTGTTAATTTGCCAACAAGCTCATACCATTCACCAAGGTTTTCACTGTAGAACGCGCGTGAAGTTAATGTTACTTTATCAGCTTGCTCTTTTAAAGCCGCAATAATTTTTGGATGGCGATGTCCTTGGTTGACTGCAGAGTATGCTGATAACATATCTAAATATTTATTGCCTTCTGGATCTTTCACCCAAGCACCCTCAGCCTCTGAAATTACGATTGGCAGTGGATGATAGTTTGCAGCACCAAAATTTTGCGTTTGTTCAATCACTTGTTGTGTTTTTGTCATCTTCTATTCTCTCCTTATAAAATCATGTTAAAAAATCTATGGAAGGAAGGGACTATGTATCTTTAGTAAGTAGAATGCTTAAAATTTAGCATCAATGTCAACTCTACATCTGCTAGCTTCTCCAAGGTAAACTACCTTTTCATGAGTGTCTACGGTTTTAGTCAGTGGCAATATTACCTGGAGAAACTTTGCAAATTATTGTTAAAATACTTTAATTTCTACTTAATTGATCAGCCCTATTAGTAATATGAAAATTAAAGCATTTCAGAAGTTGTTTTTGCTTGCATGTGTAATTGTAAGTAGTCTGGACCACCCGCTTTTGAGTCTGTCCCTGACATATTGAAGCCACCGAATGGTTGGTAGCCAACGATTGCCCCCGTACAGCCACGGTTGAAGTACAGGTTACCCACATGGAATTCTTCACGTGCTTTTTCAAGATTCATACGGTTTTTCGTGATCACAGCACCTGTTAAACCATATTCTGTATCGTTTGCAATATCAATCGCATGGTCGAAGTCTTTTGCTTTAGCAATCGCTACTACTGGCCCAAAGATTTCTTCCTTCATAATACGAGCAGAAGGGTCTACATCTGCAAAGACAGTTGGTTGCACGAAGTAACCCACTGAATCGTCTGCTGTACCACCTGCAACTAGACGGCCTTCGCCTTTCCCGATTTCGATATACTCCGTAATTTTGTTAAACGCTGCTTGGTCAATCACCGTCGCCATAAAGTTAGTAAAGTCTGTTGGATCGCCCACTGTTAAAGTGTTTGTTAACTCCACCACACGCTCCACTACTTGGTTATACACATCTTCTACGATCACTACACGAGAACATGCGGAACATTTTTGACCCGAGAAGCCAAATGCTGATTTCACAATGGATTGGGCAGCTAATTCAAGGTCTGCCTCTTTATCGACAACGATTGTATCTTTACCGCCCATTTCAGCGATAACACGTTTAATCCAAATTTGCCCTTCATTGACAACGGAGGCACGTTGGTTAATGCGTAAGCCAACATCACGTGAACCTGTAAAGCTGATAAAGCGTGTTTTTGGATGATCTACTAGGTAGTCCCCTACTTCAGCACCGCTACCAGGTACAAAGTTCACCACACCTGCTGGAAGACCAGCTTCTTCTAATACTTCGATAAATTTATACGCAACAATTGGTGTTGTCGAAGCAGGTTTTAATAACACGGTGTTGCCTGTTACTAATGCTGCAACCGTTGTACCCGCCATAATCGCGAAGGCAAAGTTCCAAGGAGAAATCACAATACCAATCCCTAATGGAATATAGTCGTAACGGTTATATTCACCTGGACGGCTTTCTACGGGTTGCCCGTCTTTAATACGGAGCATTTGACGCGCATAATATTCCATAAAGTCAATTGCTTCTGCTGTATCTGCATCCGCCTCTGCCCATGGCTTGCCCGCTTCCTTTGTTAATAAAGCCGAGAATTCATGTTTACGGCGACGGACAATTGCTGCTGCCTTGAAGAGCACGTCTGCACGAATAGCTGGATCAACCTTTTTCCATGTTTTAAATGCTTGGTCTGCCTCTTGCATCGCTTTTTCAGCTAGCTCTTGGCTCGCTTTTGATACGCGACCCACGACTTCTGTTTTCTTGGCAGGGTTATACGAAACGATTTTATCCTCTGTTGTAATACGCTCGCCACCAATAATCAGTGGGTAGTCTTGCCCTAAATACCCCTCTACTTTATTTAAAGCCTCTACATAAGCATTATAGTTCGCCTCTTGTGTAAAATCTGTAAATGGTTCGTGTTTGTATGGAATCATACTTAATCCTCCCTAGTGAGATGTATTTGGGTCTGCAAAAAACATTGACGCAAAATATTTTTGCGTATAAAATATTCTTACACTTATTATAATGCAAAATTTAGTTGCATATTTCAAGTAAAAAATTTTTGAGGTGTACATTTTTATGAAAAATTCTGAACCCTTACTACCTTTTTATGAGTTTATTGCAACAAATGTATCCGTTGGCATTCATGCAGTAGACTTATCTGGCAAAACAATTATTTACAATACAAAAATGAAAGAAATTGAAGGATTCCATTTTGATGAGCTTGCAGATCGCTCCATTATCGAAATGTTTTCCTTCCGTCAGCATGAAAGTACATTAATGCGTGTCTTGCAAACAGGCAAAAAAGAAATTAATGTCAAACAAACTTATTGGAATAAAAACGGGCATGAAATCACGACCATCAATGATACTTTTCCACTCTTTGTTGAAAATAAACTAATTGGTGCGATTGAATTTGCGCGAGATATTACATCACTTGAAAAGCTTGTTTATCAGCCCCTTCGCCGTTATGATGAGCCACTAACATTCGATATGATTAAGGCAGCCTCTGAATCCATGCAGCAAGTGATTGAAGATGCTAAAAAAGCAGCAGCTGTGAAATTACCTGTTTTATTAATTGGTGAGTCTGGCACAGGGAAGGATTTGGTAGCAGAAGGTATTCACCATGCAGCCTCTCCCGACCCTGAAGCCTTTGTTACACTTGTTAGTCGCCGCTCCGCTCAGTCCGTGCTCGATAAATTAAAGCAGTTGTTGGACGAAGAGAAAGACTATACATTTTTCTTTGAACGCATTGACTTTTTAAGCTTAGACATTCAGGAACAGCTACTGGATATGTTGCAATCTCTTCCACAGTCTAAATATATGCTCATTGGCAGTGTTGGTAGTGACCCTATTACATTAATTGCCGAAAAAAAGCTGTCCAAGTCACTATATTATTTCTTTGCCAAGATGGCGATTACGATTCCTAACTTAACCGATCGTAAAGAAGATATTCTGCCATTTGTGGATGATTATTTTAGCCGTCATCGAGAGCGCTTTGCCTCTCAGGTCATGGAGCTTGCACCAGATGTTCAGGAATTATTTTTACAATACGATTGGCCAGGTAATCTAAAGGAGCTTGAGCTATTACTGGATGAAATTGTGTCATTTATGACAAATGAATCAACCGTTACGTCAGATTTATTGCCCTTGCATTTTCGCTTTAAAGTACAGCAGCAAAATACCAATAATCGTGAGCCAGAATTTTTTATGTTTCATCAAAATCATGATGTGATGCCACTTGATGCCTATTTACGTGAAGCCGAATCCTATTATGTGCAAAATGTCTTAAATTTATATGAGGGGAATATTACAAAGGCAGCCAATGCACTTGGTATGAGTCGCCAAAACCTGCAATATCGCATTAGAAAAATCAAAAATAACCTACATTCTGAGCAATAAAAAAATAGGGATACCTTCCTCATCGAAAGTATCCCTATCCTCTATTGTCCTGATTGTTCAATCCAGTCCTGTAATTTATCTTTTAAAGAATTAAAACCATTGGCATCTGACTCATCCACGCGATCCTGTAATGATTTACGTGGTGGTGTATCTTTTTTGCGTACTGTTGTTGGACGGTCTTGAAGCGCTCTCATCGATAAACTAATTTTTTCGGCCTCTTCATCGATTTCAAGAATTTTCACTTCTACTTCTTGCCCAACAGTTAAAAACTCACTAACGTCCTTTACAAATCCGTATGTGATCTCCGAAATATGCACAAGACCCTGTGTATTGTCGTCCAGTGCCACAAATGCACCGTATGGTTGAATACCTGTCACTTTTCCGGTCAACACGTCTCCTAATTCATATTTTTTTGCCATAACCTTTGCCCACTTTCTTTTTGTTTGCTACGTATATATCGCTTAGATTATAACATACGTGTAAAATCGGGGCAAAAAATCGTCTCATTAATCCGCTATGCCAATGATTCGGTTATGACCATTATTATTTTTCATTAATTTAATAATGACTGCTTTATCATTCGAATCCTCCTTCATGCGAACAGATACTAATGGATATTTGTGAGGCACATTGGATTCTCCTAATTGACTAATAGCCGTTAAGTTGTCAAGGTGGTTGAATCGACTTGTATCTATTACTGTATTGGGTATAACTAATGCTTGCTGTAAAGCGTGATCTCCAACCATAATGGCATATAAATAAAGCGCAACCATATCAATCGGGCTTAATTGATTAAGCAATGTTTCTTTGCCACCTTCTCTATATTGCTGATATAGCTTGTCAATCCGTACAGCCTCCGCTTCATCCATATAGCTAAAGTGAAACGTATCATAATTTCTAAATCCTGCTTTTTCCCCTTTTGCTTGTAAAAGGGCTTGCCAAATATCATAGGCAGCTAATCCATCTCGTGTCGTGGATGTTTGTTGCTGCGCTAGCTCCTGTAAAATCGTTGCAGCAATTTGCTTCACAACCTTGCTATGTTTACCATCTGCTAGTTGCTGTAAAAATGTAATATAGTCTTTGTTAATCGTGCCATCCGCTAACAATGCAGGATGCTTTGGTGTGCCTTTTAGCAATGCCGTCCATGTATATTCAAATCTATCTCGCAGCATATAATAATACCTTGAACCTGGATTTTTATCCGCTAATAATGCGCGTTCAAACGATGTTAGTATTTCTAATGTTTCCTCAAGCGAATAACGTACATCATCCTTATCCATTACTAAATAGCCTTTTTGTGAGTACTCAAAATAGCCTAAACTATCAGGGTGAAGATATTTAGCTTCCTCAAATGCAAATGCCCCATTAATGGGGTTCGCTTTAAAAGCATAGGAGCCATTATCATTAATAGAAAGCTCCATCCCCTGCTCGCTGGCTGTTTCGATAATAGTTTGTAATTCCAATGGATACTGGCTGCTAGGTACTTTTTTCTTAAGTAGATGCTCATATGGTTCCAGTAAACCGCTGTAAAATGATTCTAATTGAATGGCTGGCTGCTCATATAAATCATAAATTTTATAGGATTCTTCAAACGTTAGTGGCTTTTTACCGTCAATGGCTTCAAATACTCGCCTTGGCGTTGTTAATTTTTCAAGCAAGCTATCTTCCATGCGTTGTAAATTTTCTGCCATTTCTGCTGTTATTCGTTCAGCAGACCTATTATTTGTATAATTGTTAAATTCATTTTCTATATTTTGGATATATGAAAAAGCATTAAGTTCATCTAATGAAACCATTAATTCTTTTCTAATCTCCTCTTTTTGATGCTCATATTTCTCTGTTAGCTCATTCGCCCAATCTCTATACGTTTTCTGTTGTTCCTCCTGCTTTTCCTGCATAATTTGTTGCTCACTATTTGAAAGTTCTTCTGGCTGTTGAATCATATAGGAGGTTCCTAAAATACCTAGTAAAAGCACACTTGCAATACTGACCAGCCAAACAGAAGCTTTCTGACGCTTCACAGGGTTTTTTTGAATTACTTGTGTATTGTGTGTCGCTTTCTCTTCGTCAATTTGCTGTAGCACTTTATTTGGGTCTAGCTGTGTATCCATACGATCATAGGATTTTTTTAGCAATACCATCCGTTTCTCAAATTGTTTATCATCCATTTTCAACACTCCCCTCCTGCATTAATGCTACCTTTAGCTTTTCTTTCGCTCGTAATAAACGCACCTTCACCGTTGATAATGAAATATTGAGTACCTCTGCAATTTCCTCGTATTTTAATTCATGAAAGTAATACAATATGAGCGGATATCGATATTTTTCATCGAGTGCTTGAATGGCATGATGGAGCAGTCTATCCTCCTCAAATAACAGCATAAATTCTTCTGCGGAGGAAGATGATGTACGCTGTGGTTGCGCATGAAGCTTTTGCTCTTTTGCTTGCTGTCGTTGCTCCTTGCGATAATAATCACGAGTAGCATTTAAGGTGATTTTATAGAGCCATGTTGTAAAACGATCCTGTTTAAATTGATGTAAAAAACGATATAGCTTCACAAATACTTCCTGTGATACATCTGCTAAATCATTGCTATGTACGCCACATTGAAAGGCGAACTTTTCTACGGTTCGTTGATGAATTTGAATAAGCTCGATATATGCCTCTTTCTCTCCTTGCTGTGCTTTTAAGATTAATTCAGCCTTTATCAAAAAAATCCCCCCTTTTGTTTATGGAACGAGGAAACCTTTTTAATTGTTACATAATTTAGTTGTTATTTATGCAAAAAGGAAGTAGGTGACTCGTATTCCTTTTAGAAATAGCTAGCATCAATTTTCAGATATTTGCTTGTGTTATAAAAATATTGCGGTAAAATAAAACTTTAGTATTATAAGGAGGATTTTGTTTCGTGTCGTCGAGAGATCAATTTACAACTAAAATTGGATTTATTTTAGCAGCCGCTGGAAGTGCTATAGGGCTGGGAGCGATTTGGAAGTTTCCCTATATGGCTGGCACAAATGGCGGTAGTGTCTTTATTTTATTATTTATTTTATGTACATTCTTTATTGGCTTACCCGTGCTCATAGCAGAGTTTATGATTGGACGTCGAGGCCAAAAGGATGCTGTTACATCCCTTAAGGAGCAAGCGCCAGAAAAACCATGGTATTTTATCGGCTGGGCTGGGATGATTATTGCTGGTCTTATCCTATCGTTCTATAGCGTTGTAGGTGGGTGGATTTTAAGCTATTTAGGTCGTGCCCTTACATTTAAGCTAACGAATACGCATGCTGAGATTAATTATGCAGATTTATTTACAAGTATTATTGCGAGTCCTTTTGAAGCTATTCTTGTGCAAGGGCTATTTATGCTGTTAACAGTCGTTATTGTCTCAGCAGGGATCAAGGGCGGCATTGAAAAAGCAAGCACTTGGATGATGCCTTTACTTTTTATTTTCTTTATCGTGCTCGTTATACGCTCGTTAACATTAGATGGGGCAATGGCAGGCGTTAAATTTATGTTTGTACCTGATTGGTCTTATTTTAACGCAGAAACTTTCTTAATGGCTTTAGGACAAGCGTTTTTCTCATTAAGCGTTGGTATTGCCGTGATGATTACGTATGCTTCTTACCTCTCTAAAACAGAGAAGATTGGCAATTCAGCCATCAATGTGGCATCCATGAATATTATTATTTCCTTACTAGCAGGTCTCGTTATTTTCCCAGCAGTATTTGCGCTTGGCTACACACCTGACCAAGGACCTGGTCTTGTCTTTATTATTTTGCCAGCTGTTTTTGAGCAGCTTCCTCTTGGTGGGCTATTCTTAACGATTTTCTTTATACTTTTACTTTTCGCAACAGTCACTTCTTCGATTTCTATGCTCGAAATTGTTGTAGCCATTGCGATTGGCGATCAGCCAGGAAAACGTAGAAAGATTGCTTGGATTGGCGGTATCATTATCTTTATCGTTGGAATCCCAAGTGCATTATCATTTGGTATATTAGCAGATGTACAAATTTTAGATCGCTCTATTTTTGATTTTGTTGATTTTCTAACTAATAGTATTGGTATGCCAATAGGCGCATTATTCATTTCGATATTTGCTGGCTATTATTACACAAAAGATATTTCACGTGGGGAGCTTGCCGCCTCCAGTACGATGTTCAATATTTGGTATATATTAATTCGTTATATCTCCCCGCTTGCTATTTTAATTATTTTTATTCAGGGTATTTTACCGCTCTTTAAATAATTCACTAAAAAAAGGTTGTCATGCACATGACAGCCTTTTTTTGATGGCAAATATGAAAAATAGTTTAAATAATACATTTTGCTGCAAATTTAATGGCAATTAGCTTGTAGGAAATGGCTACACACTCTTCAAACGGTATCCATTGCTCAAACGAATGCTCATATGTTTCTTGAATAACCTTTGCAAGTGTTGATGGGTCGTCAATTCCTTGCAATGCTGCCACCACATCTGCTGTTTCCGTATCATAATGATCTGGACCTAAGTGGAAGGGGTCCCACTCCGCTAATAGATGGACAGCAGCTTGATTCATTTTTATGTTTTCCAAAATACTCACCTATTATCCTTTAATCATATTCGTATGATACCATAGTAAATAAAAAAGAAAAGAGTGATTTGCTTGTCTATTTTTGATCAAACGATTAAACGTCGTCACACAAATTCTTTAAAGTGGGATGCTATGGAAAAAGTTTATGGCCTTCAAGATGCATCAGATATTTTACCAATGTGGGTAGCCGACATGGATTTTGCTGCTCCAGCCGCTGTTACAAAGGCTCTTCAGCAACATGCTGCGCACACTGTTTTTGGCTATAGCTTTATTGGCGAAGAAACCTTACAGTCCATCGTAGACTGGCAAAATACTCGTCATGATTGGCAAATTCAAAAAGATGCTATTCTATTCTGTAGCGGTGTTGTTGCTGCTTTAGCGAACTGTATTGTTGCACTAACGGAGCCTGGTGATAAAATATTGATATCATCACCAGTCTATCCACCATTCTTTACTATACCGAAAAGCAATGCTCGTGAAGTGGTTAGCTGTCCTTTCGTTGAAAAAGATGGCACCTTTACCTATGATTTTGAAGCTTTTGAACAGGCACTTGCTCAAAATGTAAAGGCCTATATATTATGTAACCCACATAATCCAGGGGGCTATGTATGGGATGAGGCAACGTTAAAGGAAATTATACGCCTTTGTGCTAAACACGATGTTATGATTATTTCTGATGAAATCCATGCTGATCTAATGTTAAATGGTGAACAGCATATCCCATTAGCAAAAATTGCAGGTGATGAAATGGATCGTATCATCACATGTATGGCACCTACCAAAACGTTTAACTTAGCTGGTATTCAGGTGTCATATATGATTGTGACCGATAAGAAAAAACGTCTCCAATTAGAGGCAGTCAATATGGCGAGTGGACAAGGCTTATTAAACGCATTTGCTCCTGTAGCGCTTCACGCTGCTTATACAGAAGGCTCTCCTTGGTTAGAGGAACTGCTTTCTTATATCTCTGTTAATATAAACTATGTGAAGACTGAATTAGAGAAGATTCCAGGTATCCGTGTTATGAAGCCACAATCCACTTATTTAATATGGATTGATTATCGACAATTAGCGCTTGAGGAAAAAGAAGTAATGAAGCGTTTATTAGAAATAGGCAAGCTAGGACTAGAACCAGGAACAAAGTACGGAGAAGAAGGTCGAGGCTTCCTACGTATGAACGTAGCCTGTTCATTTGAAACCGTTCAGGATGGCGTAGAACGCTTTAAAAAAGCTTTTGCAAAATAAAAAAATATAAAGAAAGGATATCTCCACTTTTCGAGATATCCTTTTTTAAATGTTTAAAATAATTATTTTGTGGAAAAGTTTCTTAACGATTGGATAGAGAAGAGGTGTTTTCCTTTGGATTTAGCTCCATTAATGATTAAACATGCCTATATGACATTCTTACTTCCCTTTGCCTATCATTCGAAAAACCGGCGAAGAATTTGTGATGTACTTCAACACGAAGGTTTTTCTTTTTTTACATTAGATAACACCGCTCTTGAAAATGCTTTTTACGGAGATATTACCATTGTACATGAGGAGCTTGCCCAGTTTTTCTATCCCTTTCTCGAGGATAAACTATTTCCAAACGACATGGACAGCCCAGACTTTATACGCTTTTCAAAAGCTTTTTATACCCAAGGATCCTTACATCATCAAGAAAATCATATAAATTATGAAGTAATGAGTATAGATGTTACACTCTGTCCTTTCGGAAACGGTATTGTAACAGTTCGTACATGCATTACAGATACCCCACATGATATTAGTGATATTTTAACTTTTATTCACTACTTTAGAGTATTAGAGGCAAAGTTAAGAGAAGAAAAAGGAGCAAGCCATCATTTTTCATTTGGCCATTGTTCTTCCACGAGCGAACTATTATTTAATTATTTTATTCCCTACCTAAAGCCTTTTCTATTGCATCAGCAGGATCACAGCTATGAAGGCTTACCTTTTTTTGAAGATGAACGAATGTTTTCCTCTGCTTATTTAATTGGGGATGAACAAGCAGAGATCTTATCTGAACATTTATTTCGACTAGGGCAAGTTGATGGGAGAACACCTGATGGTAAGCCCTTTATTTCTAGTACGAATCCTCAATATATCTCAAACTATGTGAAAGAACACGCTTATACACGATGGGCACCAAACAGTTATATCATCACTTCTGCACAGGCACAAATGACATTTACGAATATGCCCTTAGAAAAATGTACACACAGCCTTCAGGAATTTATGGGTACTCACTACTATAATCTTTTTACTCATTATTTTTATAAAATGATGCTCTTAAAGCTTTCCTATGAATATAGTGAAATAAAGTGGGGCAAGGACAAGCAAGTTGTTAATGCATTAATCGAGCTAATTACAAAATTTTCTGCACGCTATTATTTTAAAGAAGTCATTGTCCGAACTGAGGGTAGAGAACTTTCCCAGATGCTTCGGAAGTTTTTCCGTATTAAGGAGCACTATTTAGAAACAAAAGAGACATTGGACAGTTTGTATCGTATACAGGAGGATCAATCCGATAATCGAAGCAACAATTTACTGTTCATTTTAACTGTATTTACTGTGGTATCTGGTATTTACGGTATGAATTTAGTAATTGAAGGCTGGAAGGATAGCAGTGATTTAGGTAATATTTGGAGTTATACACTTTTTGAATGGGTAGCCTTTATTACCGCGTTAAGTGGGATTGGCCTGTCAATTATCCTTGTTTTCTTCACTGCCATCAAAACGCTACAAAATACTTTGCGTCGTTCTAAAAGAAAAATATAAGTAAAAAGAATCTGCCCCCCACGGAAGCAGATTCTTTTTACTAGATATTCTGTTGATTGTTTGTATTTTTCTTCTCAGCCAAAATACGCGCTTCGATTTCCTTCGATTTTATTTCTTGCTTTTTAGAAATTTTACGAAGAAGCATAAAGACAGCAATACATAAAATAAGCATAATTAAAAATTCAAACGCTGCTGGAAGATAGCCTGATTTATCTTCAGGGAAATATAAAAATTGATACATTAAGTTTTCCATAGACTACACGTCCTTTTATATATTATTCAAAGACTGTAATTGACTCAATTTTCACATCTTCTACTGGCTTATCACGGAAATCTTTTTCTACATCCGCGATTTTATCTACAATATCCATTCCTTCTACAACATGACCGAATACTGTATGTTTATGGTCTAACCAAGGTGTACCACCATTTTGTGCATAAGCTTCAATGATTTCTTCTGGGAAGCCTGCTCCCTGTAATTGACGAAGCATATCACTTGGAAGGTGCTTCATTTGCACAATAAAGAATTGAGAACCATTTGTGTTTGGACCTGCATTTGCCATTGACAATGCACCGCGAAGATTAAACAGTTCATCTGAGAATTCATCCTCAAAGGAGTTCCCCCAAATTGATTCACCACCCATACCAGTACCAGTTGGATCACCGCCCTGAATCATAAAATCTTGAATCACACGGTGGAAAATAATGCCGTTATAGTAGCCTGATTTTGCATGACCTAAAAAGTTTTCAACTGTTTTAGGTGCCTGCTCTGGGAATAATTTAATTTTAATTGTACCTAATGTTGTGTTCATTTCTACAAGCACTTCGCCTGCTTGTACATCTGTTGTTAATTGTGGAAACATCAAAGTCTCTCCTTTAAAAGTAAAATTTCAGTGTTAATGAAAAAGATGATGGTGCATCCTTATCTGACCTCATTTTAGTCTAACATACTTCCCAACTGTTTTCTTCATCAAAGTATTGACGATTTTTGCACTTTTTATAGCAGTCGTTTGAACACGTATTTGGCGTTAAGCCAAAATATGTTATTCTATGGAGTGATTGATAGAAATTATGGAGGCCTATATGAAAAAAGCTTTTGGTTTTTTTATTATACTGCTATCACTACCCACACTTTGGTTGATTAGCGCAAATATTCGGACAGAGATCCAAACAGCTCTAGCACATGAGGAGCAAATTGCCCATGCTATTCATTTACCTGAAGTACAAAAACAGCTCCCTGTAACGCTTATCGATCAGCATGGACAAACATTTAGTGAGGAATATGTCGAATGGCGACAGCCACTTACATTACAAGAAATCCCCAAAATTGCCCAGGAAATATTTATTGCTAGTGAGGATGTTGACTTTTATGAACATGTTGGCTTTGATTTAAGTGCAATTATTCGTGCGGTTGTAGCCAATTCCAATACGAATACAGCCTCTCAGGGGGGAAGTACCATCACTCAGCAACTTGTACGGATGCGTTATTTATCAGAGGAAAAAACATATGAACGAAAATTAACAGAGCTTTTTTATGCCTATGAATTAGAAAAAGAGTTTGATAAAGAAGCTATTTTAACAATGTATTTGAATGAAGCTTATTTTAGCAATCAGGTATATGGTATCGGTGGAGCAGCTACCTATTATTTTCAAAAGCCTCTTCAAGAACTATCCATTGCTGAAATTGCTTTTATTGCCGCTATTCCAAATAATCCATCCCTCTATAACCCATTAAAAAATTTCGATCAAACGAAGGCGAGACAGGAGCGTTTATTGGACACATTAGCAGCAAATAGCTTTATTACCAAGGAAGCTGCACAAGCATATAAGACGGAAACCATTACATTAACGATTAAAGATAAAATTCAAAACTATCCGATGTACAGTACTTATGTTTTGCAAGAGCTCAAATGGTTAATAGCAGAAAAGGAAGGTTATACAGACCGACTGAACCATACAGATAATGAAGAAGATAAGAAAAAGATTAAAACACAATTAGATAATCGCCTTCAAACATTATTTCAAAATGGACTCATTATTCATACGGCACTTGATCCAGTTAAACAAATGCATGATGAAAATAATATGACAGCTATTCTAGGTACAGGGCAACTGCAAGCAGCCGGAGCTGTTATTGATAATCAATCACGAGAAGTTGTGAGTCTCTATGCAGGGAAAAACTATGAAAAATTTGATTACCACCGTGCCTTTCAAGGGACACGACAGCCAGGATCAGCCTTTAAGCCATTAGCTGTCTATGCACCTTTTTTTGAAACAACAACGCATACGCCCGATTCTATTGTGAATGGGGGTAATTATTGCATTGGCTCATTTTGTCCGCAAAACTATGGAGGCTATGTATATGGTAATGTATCTATACGCACAGCATTTCGCCATAGCTACAATACCTCAGCATTACGACTGTTTCAAACAGTGGGTGTTGATACGGCCTTTCATTATTTAGATCGTTTCCACTTCCGTTCCATAGTGGATGCAGATCGTAATTATGCTGCATCCTTGGGTGGGCTAACATATGGGGTAACAGCCTTAGAGCTAGCTGATGCTTATACAAGCTTTATTGATGGGTCTTACGGGCTTGCACATAGTATTCGTAAAGTAACAACCCTAGAGGGGACAACACTTTATAGCTGGGATACAGAGCGCGAGCAAATTTGGTCATCACAAACAGTCAAATATATGCGTGAGCTTCTGACAGATGTTGTAGCAAACGGAACAGGACAGGGTGTTTATAGCCCTAGCAGCTACATTGGGGCAAAAACAGGTACAACGAATGACTATCGTGATTACTGGCTTGCTGGTCTCAATGATCGTTACACAGCGGCAGTATGGCTAGGCTATGATAAACCACAATCTATGCAGCGACTAGAAGCCTATAAAATTCATCATCAGTTATTTAATGTTTTACTGGAATAGCACATACTACAAGAAAAGGGACTGTCGGAAAAATGTAATTTTTTCCAACAGTCCCAATATTTATAGTAAATATAGCTGTACCTGTTGCTATGCTTTCGGTACCATAAATATTGCTTCTGTGGTGATGCTATGGAGTATCTCAAAATGGCTTTTCAGACAACTTCTCTTGCTATTATGTATCTAGCTTGCAAATGGTAAGCTTGCCAAAATACCATTATACAATTTTAAAATAACATAGACCACTAATGTTAATAAGATCGTCCACATAAACAGCTCAAAAACTAACAGCCCGATTGTGCTGCCCATCGACATAAAATGGCTCATTTTATAAATCAAATAAATAAAGTAGGCAAATATCGTTAAGACAAAGATGCCGATGAGCACATAAATAAATTGAATAGCAAAGGCTGAGCACATCGCACCAATAAATAATATAATAAAGCCGCCTCGCGCCTGATTTACTGTTGCCCCATCATTATCTTTCGAAAAAAAGAGCATCCCTAGCTCATGGATCGTTTCCCCTACTAGTTTAAGCGCTGAAAATACCATAAAGAAAACAATGGCAAAAACAATCAATAAAAATACACGTAATTCAAAATCAGATAAAAATTCTCGCATGCCTGAGTAAACACCGATTGCTTGAAAAATTTGTAAAGATTGCCCCACAGCATACATACCAAATGTTAAACTAAATAATAAAATTGTAATTAATGGTAGATAACCATAGATATACGGATTCCTCATAAAAAAATTTTTTCCTCTATTTTTCTTAATAACTTCCTATTTATAATATAGCCAAAACTCTTCCACTACTGCAAGCTAAATCCTGTTTGTACATATGCATTCATAATAAAAGTACGCTATAATTGGTGTACTTACTTGCATAAAGGAGGATTTTTTTGTTACAAGTACTTTATATTTTCATGCCAATAGTAGCGGCTCTATTTGTGCCCCTTTTCTATAAACGCATGAAACATATTCACACAGGTTGGTTCGTTCTTGCTGTACCTGCTACACTTGCAATCATTTATGCAACCTATATTGCTCAAGTAGCCAAAGGAGAAGTGTTTACTGCAGAGCTGCCTTGGATTCCATCACTGGATATTTCGGTTATCTCTTATTTAGATGGACTTAGCTTATTATTCTCACTGCTAATTACTGGCATCGGCTCCTTAGTTGTACTTTACTCTATTTTTTACTTAGACAAGCATAAAGAAAAATTACATAACTTTTATGTTTACTTACTGTTATTTATGTCTGCAATGTTGGGTGTTGTACAGTCGGACCATTTAATTACACTCTATTTCTTTTGGGAGCTCACATCGATTTCATCATTTTTACTGATCGGCTATTGGTATACACGAGATGCCTCACGCCTAGGTGCATTAAAATCAATGTTGATTACAGTTGGTGGCGGCTTAATGATGCTAGGTGGGTTTGTTCTTCTTTATTTAATGGGTGGAACTTTTTCCATTCGTGAGCTGATTACAATGGCGCCTAATTTAGCAGAGCATCCTTTGTTTACCTGGTCATTACTATTATTACTGTTAGGTGCATTTACAAAATCTGCGCAATTCCCATTTTACATTTGGCTACCAGATGCAATGGAAGCGCCAACACCTGTGAGTGCCTACCTTCACTCTGCCACAATGGTGAAAGCAGGTATTTATTTAGTTGCGCGCTTTACACCTATTTTTGCGGCGTCTGAGCTTTGGGTATGGCTGGTAACAGGCGTTGGTATTTTAACACTCTTCTGGGGTTCCTTCTTTGCTGTAAAGCAAACAGATTTAAAAGGAATTCTGGCGTTTTCTACAGTCAGTCAGCTTGGACTTATTATGTCATTGCTTGGGGCAAGCGCTGTTGCTTTTCATAGTAATGACTCTATCGATACGATTAAATATGCGGCTTTTGCTGCTATTTTCCACCTTATCAACCATGCAACCTTTAAAGGCAGCCTCTTTATGATTGCTGGGATTGTAGATCACGAAACAGGTACGCGTGATATTCGAAAGCTCGGAGGCTTAATGAGTATTATGCCCATTAGCTTTACTGTGGCCGCAATTGGAAGCTTATCAATGGCTGGTCTTCCACCATTTAACGGCTTTTTAAGTAAGGAAATGTTTTTAACAGCTATGCTGGCATTGCAAAATTTTGAATTTTTCGGCTTTGATACTTGGGGTGCGCTTTTCCCAATTATCGCTTGGATTGCTAGCATTTTTACCTTTATTTATAGCTTTTATTTTGTCGCTAGAACATTTATGGGCAATTACAAACCAGAACAATTGCCACATCAGCCACATGAGGCGCCAATTGGTATGCTTATTTCACCAATACTTTTAGCAACGTGCGTAATTGTCATCTTCTTTGTGCCAAACTTTATTGGTGATACCTTTGTAAAACCAGCTGTTCAAGCAATCCAACCATTTTTATATACAACCCCGCAAGATGTTGATATTTATGTATCTGCTTGGCATGGACACATTACGCCTGAGCTATTAATGACGGTTGGCATTATTATTGTCGGTGTTTTATTATTTGTCACTTTACCAAAATGGCAGGGGCTGTATCGACGCTTCCCACAAGCGTTCACATTGAACAATGCTTATAACAAAATAATGCAGGGATTAGATGTTGGCTTAAATCGTCTATCACAGCGCTTTATGACGGAGTCTATGCGCCATTATTTACTCTATATGTTTAGTGGGATTACGATTATTGTGATCGGCTCTCTTTTTCTTAAAGATGCCTTTCGCATTGCTTGGCAGGAGACATCACCTATTCGACCATATGAGCTTATCCTAGCGGTGGTTTTAGTAATTGGCACAGCCATTGTGATCTTGGCAAAATCACGACTAACAGCCATTATTGGGCTAGGTGCTGTCGGCTACACAGTCGCTTTATTCTTTGTTATTTTTAATGCACCTGATCTAGCCCTTACACAGCTTGTTATCGAAACGATTTCAGTAGCCTTATTCTTAATGGCATTTTACCACCTACCGAAGCTTGGCAAACGTGAAGAACGGATGAAATTCCAATTAAATCGCGCTATTATCTCAATTGCAGTCGGTATTATGGTGACTCTTGTTGCGCTGTCTGCTCATTCTCAAAAACTTATTCCATCCATCTCTAAATATTATGAGGAAACTGTTTATTCTTTAGCAGGTGGAGGCAATATTGTAAACGTGATTTTAGTAGACTATCGTGGCTTTGATACATTATTTGAAATTACAGTATTAGGCATTGCTGGCATGGGTATTTTAGCCATGATTAAATTACGTATGAATCGAAAGGAGAAAATACATGAAAACAAATGATGTGATCATCCAGTTTACCGCTAAAATTGTATTCTTTATTATTTTCTTCTTCTCTATTCATATTTTTCTGGCGGGTCACTACACACCAGGAGGCGGCTTTGTTGGAGGACTATTAACATCAAGTGCCATTGTACTTTTGATCATAACGTTTGATATTAATACAGTTCGTCATATTTTACCGATCAATTACACGTATTTTACTGCTGGTGGCTTACTGCTAGCTCTTGCAACAGCAGCATTTCCAATGTTTGTAGGCAAGCCATTTTTTACACATTTCTTTGATTATTTTGATTTACCATTGCTAGGCAAGCAGTCACTCCATACGGCTATGCTGTTTGATACTGGCGTCTATTTGGTTGTTGTTGGCGTTACGATGACCATTATTCAAACGATTGGGGAGGATGAATAATGGAAATAATTATGGCCTTTGTCATTGGCTTTCTCTTTATGGCAGCTGTCTATTTGATGCTGTCAAAAAGTTTATTACGCATTATTATTGGTACAGGCTTATTAAGTCATGGAGCACATTTGCTTATTTTAACGATGGGTGGTCTTGGCGGAGAGGCTCCTCCTGTTTTAAGCGAGGGTGCTAAAACATTCGCTGATCCCTTACCACAGGCACTTATTTTAACAGCGATTGTTATTAGCTTTGGGGTAACAGCATTTTTCCTTGTTCTTGCTTATCGTTCCTATCAAGAGCTAAAAACAGATGATATTAGTCTAATGAGAGGAAGTGACGAGGATGAATAACTTCCTTCTACTGCCTATTATCATCCCATTTTTCTTTGGGATTATTTTAATGCTTGGCAGAAAAAATTTAACCTATCAACGCGGATTTGCCTTACTAGGCGTGGGACTTGCCCTTATTTCAGCCCTTACGCTTCTTTTCAAAGTAAAGCATGACGGCATCCAAAAGGTAACATTTGGCGATTGGCCTGTACCTTATGGGATTACAATGGTTTCTGATATGGTGTCTGTATTGCTCGTTACAACAACATTGCTTATTGCTCTTTTTGTTGTATGGTATGGCTTTGGCTCCATTACGAAGGAACGGGAACACTTCTTTTATTATCCTGGCATTATGTTTATTTTAACAGGGGTCAATGGAGCATTTACAACGGGTGATATTTTTAACCTCTTTGTATTCTTTGAAGTCTTATTAATGGCGTCCTATTTACTCATTGTGCTTGGGGGAGAAAAGGGTCAGCTAAAAGGGTCGATTAAATATATTTTAATTAATGTGATTTCATCTGCTCTCTTCGTCATTACAGTTGCCTTTTTATATTCTGTAGTTGGTACATTAAATATGGCAGATATTGCTGTGAAAATAGCGGATATTCAGCAGCCAGGCATTATTACGGTCATCGCTGTCCTCTTTTTAATGGTCTTTGGCTTAAAAGCAGCGATTTTCCCCTTATATTTCTGGCTACCAACTTCTTATGCAGCAGCACCGATTCCTGTGCTAACCCTATTTGGTGCGCTACTAACGAAAGTCGGGGTATATGCGATTACCCGCACCTATACATTGTTTTTTGTGCATGATTTATCATACACGCATCATTTACTGATGGTGCTAGCTATAGCTACAATTATAGCTGGCTGTATTGGGGCACTCGCTTATTTTGATGTCAAGCTTATTATTATCTACAATATTGTCATTGCAGTAGGTGTTATTTTATTTGGGGTTTCCCAAATGAATGAGGTTGCCTTAAAAGGAGCAATGTTTTATTTTATTCACGATATGTTAATTAAGGCAGCGCTCTTTATGTTAATCGGGATTGTTATTTATATTACAGGTACATCCGATTTGCGTAAGATGGGTGGACTCATTAAGAAATATCCTGTTCTTGGCTGGAGCTATTTAATTGCAGCCTTTGGCCTAGCAGGTATTCCACCGCTTAGTGGCTTTGTTGGCAAGCTATTAATTGTCCAAGGTGGCTTTGAGGCTGGTAGCATGTGGGGCAGTATTTTTATCTTAGCCTCCTCACTGCTTGTGTTATTGTCAGTGATTCGTATTTTTATCTATGCCTTTTGGGGTGAAGAAAAAGAAACAAACGCTGCTGTCGATCAAAAGGTTTATAAAATGCTATTTATACCTACTGCCCTGTTAGTATGCATCAGCGTGGCATATGGTGTTGGCTCCGAATGGATTACACCATTTATGGATGATGCCGCAAAATTATTAAATGATCCATCTATTTATATAGATGCTGTGATGAAGGAGGATTAAGACGGTGGCATTTCAAATCATTTTAAACTTTGTACTTGCCTTTGTATGGATGTTCCTATCCTCTAATTACACAGCAGCAGGCTTTATTATTGGGTTCCTACTAGGTATTATTTTACTGATGATGATGCGACGCTTTTTCACTTCACGCCTTTATATTTACCGTATATGGGCCATTATTAAACTAACCTTGCTATTCTTTAAAGAATTAGTATTAGCCAATGTTCAAGTACTTCGAGTTGTTTTAAAGCCAGAGCTAGATATGCAGCCCGCCTTTTTTGCCTATCCTACTGTTTTAAAGCAAGACTGGGAAATCACGCTATTATCCAGCTTAATTACGTTAACACCAGGAACAGTGGTCGTGCATGTATCTGATGATGCTAAAACGTTGTATATCCATGCGATTGATATTAGTGATGTAGATGAGGCGATTGCTGCGATTCACGATTCATTTGAGAAAGCTATTTTGGAGGTGAGTAAATCATGACAATCTTTATTATCGCTGTCATTGTAGTGATTTGCTTATCAATGATTGGGGTTATTTATCGTATGATTAAAGGCCCTGCTGCATCAGACCGTGTTGTTGCACTGGATTCACTTGGTGTATCACTGATTTCGCTTATTGGGCTGTTTTCGATATTAGTAGAAACAAGCTTTTTCCTTGAAATTATTTTATTGCTAGCAATCTTATCGTTTATCGGTACAGTGGCTTTCTCTAAATTTATAGAGAAAGGAGATATCTTAAAACGTGACAATTCTCGCTAATAGTTTAGTTATCTTTTTTATTACCGTTGGGGTACTCTTTATTGTGGTCACTGCTATTGGGCTTATTCGTTTACCTGATCTGTACACACGTGCCCATGCTGCCTCTAAAAGTGCAACGCTTGGGGTGATGTGTGTATTAATCGGTGTATTCTTTCACTTTTGGTTAATTGAGGGTCATTTTAATCCACGTATTTTACTAGGGGTATTATTCTTGTTTATTACAGGTCCTGTCGGCGGACATATTATGACGCGCTCCTCCTACATCGCTGGCGTCAAACCCTGGAAAGGAACTGTACGTGACGAGCTAGGTCCTGAAATTGAAAGAATGAAGAAGGAGCAAAATATTAAATAATCCATAAGAAAGCTGCCCGATACATAGAGATCGAGCAGCTTTTGGTTTGCTTAAATATAGCCTTTATCTGTTAAAATCTGTGTAAGCTGTTGAGCGCACTCTTCAATAGAATATTGCTCTGTATTTAAGGTGATTTCTGGATTTTCTGGCTCCTCATACGGCGCGCTAATACCTGTAAAGTTAGGGATTTCTGCATTTCTTGCCTTTTTATATAAACCCTTTGGATCTCTTTGTTCACAAGTTTCCACGGAACATTTTACATAAACCTCAATAAATTCACCATCCGCTACAAGCTTACGCACAACTTCACGATCCTCACGATAAGGAGAAATAAACGCTGTTAAAACAATTTGACCGCTTTCCACAAACAGCTTTGCAACTTCTCCGATACGGCGGATATTCTCCTTTCTTCCTACCTCATCAAAGCCTAAATCCTTATTTAAGCCATGACGTACATTATCACCGTCTAATACAAATGCTTGATTACCGCTTTCAAATAATTGACGAGCAAATGCATTGGCTACAGATGATTTTCCTGAGGCAGATAAGCCCGTAAACCATAAAATAAAGCTTTGATGTTTATTTTTTGAACGACGCTCCTCTTTTGTAATGGAGGCTTCATGCCAAACTATATTTGAACTCATTTTACTGCCTCCTTACGCATACCCTTAATTAATATATCTACTACTTCCTTACGACTAAAGGTAGTTGGTGGCACTTCACCATTGCGTAGCATTTCACGTACTTTTGTACCTGATAAGATGACATGTGCAGTGCTATCATGTGGACAAGTTTTTGTTGTAGCCATCCCTTCACATTTTTTGCAGTAGAAGCTATGCTCAAACTTTAATGGCACAATGCCCAACTCATCCTCTGTAAATTGTTCAAAGATTTTTTGTGCATCATATGTGCCGTAGTAATCACCCACACCTGCATGGTCACGACCAACGATAAAATGCGTACAGCCATAATTTTTTCGAACAAGTGCATGGAAAATAGCTTCCTTTGGTCCCGCATAACGCATAGCTGCTGGGAATACCCCTAATTGCACGCGGCTTTCTGGATAGTAGTTTTGCAGTAATACCTCATAGCTTTCCATACGAATAGCTGCAGAAACATCATCTGACTTTGTTTCACCAACAAGTGGATTTAAGAATAAGCCATCAATCGTTTCAAGTGCCGCCTTTTGAATATATTCATGTGCGCGATGCACTGGATTACGTGTTTGGAAGCCAACAATTGTTTTCCAGCCTTTTTCTGCGAACAATTGACGTGTTTCAACTGGATCAAATGAATAGGCAGGGAACTTTTGAGCAATACGTTTTACTAATGTAATTTTGCCGCCAACATAAATCGCAGGACGTTCATATAGCTTTTGAACACCAGGGTGTGCTAAATCCTCTGTACCATAGACAAGTAAAGCCTCTTTTCTCTTATTTGGCTCATAAATATCTGCTACTTGAATCACACCATAAACTTCATGATGATAAACTAATTTTACCTCGTCGCCAGCCTGTAGCGTTGCTGCCTTCTCCTTTGTTACAGGTAATGTAATCGGAATGCTCCACACAACGTCTGATGCTAAACGACTTTGTTCCACAACTGATTCGTAGTCCTCTTGTGTTAAAAAGCCTTCAATTGGGCTATAGCCACCTATTGCAATTAATTCGAGGTCACTAAGTGAAATCGCGTCCAGCTCAATCTCCTTGCGAATAGCTGTCAAATCTTTCTCAGGGTTAAATGCCTGTACAAGTAATCCACCATGTGGTTGTAAACTCATTTTAATTTCCTCCTAAATCTAGTTAAATACTATGTTTTTTAATGACAATAAGCTATGTTAAATACCTTCTCCTGCATCATAAATAGATTGCTCTTCTTCACGCATCATACGCATTAAGCTTATGACACCGAGCGTTCCAATAATAATGCTACCAATTAGAACAATAGCATAGAGATCCTTTTCCAAAAATAACTGGACTAAAAAATACGAAATGGCTAATGAAAAAATTGGTGAAACAATCCAAATACGAAGTATCTTTTTCACAATATTCTTATGGAAAATTTGTGCCCCATTTTGCGCCATTCCCATACCAATAATAGATGAAGATGTTACTTGTGTAAGCGGCACTGGAAGCCCAAATATCGAGCTAATCCCAACCAACAGTGCACCTGTACTGGAAATTAAAATTCCCTCAGCCTTCTTAAAGCGCATAATTTTTTTACCATTTGTTTCAAGCACTCGTTTTCCAAGTAATATAGCTCCAATCGCAACAAAAGCCCCGCCAAGCACAATACCTGTTGTCACATCCATCATACCAGCACCAACGAGTGGCCCAACTGCATTGGCAACGTTGTTCATCCCTGCTGAAAAAGCCTCAAAAAATCCCGCTAATATCAAAAGAATAGTCAAAATTGGGCGATCTTTTAATAATCCCTTGCCTTGTAATTTGTATAATAGTCGCCCAAATACAAGGGCAATCACAAAGGCTACAATCGGCACAATCACCCAAAATGACATAATGACAAGTAAGGATTTTACAAATAATACTTTGTAAGCAATCCCTACACCAACAACAGCACCTACCGTTACTTCACTTGTTGATAACGGTATACCTAAAAGGTTGGCGAAAAATAGTGAGCTTGTGGCAGAAATTAAAATAATAATAACGACCTTCACCGTAATATACTCTGTAGGCATAATACCTGAGCTAATTGTTTTAACCACTTCTCCTCCGCCTAATACAGCACCGCTATAGACACCAATTGCGCACAATAGTAAGGCTTGCCAAGCTTTTTTAATAGCACCTGCGCCATAAGCAACCCCCATAGAAGCGGCTGCTCCACTTGCACCTATATTCATCGCAAAAAATAAGCTAATCGCTATTGCAAAATATTCAAGCATGGCACAACTCCTTTACTCATGTAATCCGCATTCTGTTTTACCAGAACCTTGCCATCTGCCTGAACGTAAATCCTCCATCGTAAAGGCCGGCTTTGTACAATGCTCACAGCCAATACTTGGATAACCTTGATCATGCAATGGATTGTACGGCAAATCATGCTTTGAAACATAACGCCAAACGTCCTTCCAAGTCCAATGAATAAGTGGACATACCTTAATTGACTGAAATTTATCGTCACGATTAAGGAAGTTTGTTTTTTGGCGTGTTGGTGATTGTTCACGGCGAAGGCCTGATATCCAAGCCTTTGTACCTGATAATGCTTCATATAAAGGCTTAATCTTCCGAATATCACAGCATTGATTTGGATTCGATTGCCATAGCTCAGCACCATACTGAGCCGCCTGTTGTTCAAGCGTAAGTGCAGGCTTCTTCATCACAATATTTAATTGTGAATATTTTTCTTTGACACGATTAATCGTCTCATATGTTTCTTTAAAATGAACATCTGTATCTAAAAAGACAATGGTGGCATCAGGCTTTACCTTTGAAATAAGATCAATTAAAACAATGCCCTCAATGCCAAAGCTACATGCATAAACGATGTCATCCCCATATTCCTGATAGCTCCATCGTAAAACCTCCAGTGCAGCCTTATACGTTTCATCAACCTGAAAATCAATGGTTGGCTCCTGCCAAGTTGCGTATGTTAACATCAAATCCCCCTCACTTGCGAAAAAAGGCGTTCTAACAGAAGACACCGTAAAACAGGTCCTTGTTAAAACGCCTCTAGTTTAACTAGTCAGCTCATTATTTTATGATTGCTCACTATTTCATGTCACAATCGCTTTTCTTATTTAATAATATATAACACAGTACACCAAGTAGTCAACTAGGTTTTTTATTTTTTTGAATTTTAACGCTTTTTTCGATTATCCCTCTCAAAGCGGTACATGTTTTGTTGAGCAAGTTCTACACACTTTTGAGCGCTTTCTCTCACTTTTTGAGCGCTCTCTCACAATTTTTGAGCGCATCCTCCCACTTTTGAGCGTTCTCTCTCCTTTTTTGAGCGAGTCCTCCTCGCTTTTGAGCGCATCCCTCACACTTCCGAGCGAACTTACACTCTTTTTTGCGCGACAACAGCGATCCACCAGAATTGAAGATTCATTTGATTTCTCCTTTACAACCTCCCACCCTATTCCATATTGTTACTACAAAATTTAACACCCATCAATAATTATTTTCAAAATTCCTTGTTGACTAATAGGAAATGTATGTTTAATGTATTACTAAGCGATAACGCAAACAAAATAATGCTGATCAGAGGATCTGAAGGCCATCTACCTATGTGATTAATCATTGTAGGAGATGGCTTTTTGTATTCTTGAATTCAGAAAAGGGAGAGAAACGATATGAAAAAAAGAAACCATATTTTCCGCTCATTAGCACTGCTATCTGTATTAACGTTGGGTTTAACAGGCTGTGGCACTACTTCAGAAGAAAATGCAGATGGCCAAAAGACAGCAAAATCTGTGGAACTACTAAATGTGTCCTATGATCCTACACGTGAGCTTTATGATGAGTTCAACCAAGATTTTATAAAGAAATGGAAGGATGAAACAGGTCAAGAGGTCTCGATTAAGCAATCCCATGGTGGCTCTGGCAAACAAGGTCGAGCCGTGATCGATGGTCTTGAAGCAGATGTTGTCACACTTGCACTAGCCTATGATATTGACGAAATTGCACAAGCTCGCGATCTATTAAACGAAGACTGGCAAACAGAATTTGATAATAATTCTACTCCATACACATCAACTATAGTCTTTTTAGTGCGCAAGGGTAATCCAAAAGATATTCACGATTGGGATGATTTAACAAAGGATGATGTATCAGTAATTACACCTAATCCCAAAACATCTGGTGGAGCTCGTTGGAATTACTTAGCCGCTTGGGCTTATGCTGGGAAACTATATAACAACGATGAAACGAAAATAAAGGAGTTTATGAATGCACTTTATAGCAATGTAGAGGTACTAGATTCTGGTGCTCGCGGCTCTACAACAACATTCGTGGAACGAAAAATCGGGGATGTGTTAATTGCTTGGGAAAATGAAGCCTATCTATCACTTCATGAGTTGGGCAAAGATGAATTTGAAATCATCACTCCTTCATTAAGTATTTTAGCAGAGCCACCTGTAGCTGTTGTTGACAAAATTGTTGATAAAAAAGGTACGCGTGAAGTCGCTGAGGCTTATTTACAGCATTTATATAGTGATACTGGTCAAGAAATTGCTGCTAAAAACTACTATCGACCACGCAACGAAGATATTTTAGCCAAGTATAAAGATCAATTCCCGCAGCTTGAGCTTGTTTCCATTGACGATTTTGGTGGCTGGTCAGAGGCACAGGCCACTCACTTTAAAGATGGCGGTACTTTTGATGAAATCTATGTACCACAATAAGGGGTGTTTTGATGAGTAATGTAAGCCTTCCTAAAAAAGCACGTAGAATTATTCCAGGTTTTCATTTGTCACTTGGCTATACAATGCTCTATGTTAGTTTGCTAGTGTTGTTGCCACTATCAATGATTTTTATTCATACCATGTCCTTAAGTTGGACTGAATTTATTGCAATCATTACAGATCCTCGTGCTGTTGCTTCTTATAAAGTAAGCTTCGGCACAGCGCTGGTCGCTGGTATTATCAATGCTATTTTCGGCACAATTATTGCTTGGGTACTTGTACGCTATCAATTTCCCTTTAAAAGAATTATTGATGGACTAGTAGATTTGCCCTTTGCCTTACCTACTGCTGTAGCTGGTATTGCTTTGACTTCACTCTACGCGCCAAATGGCTGGATTGGTCAATTTTTTGAGTTTAAAATTGCCTTTTCGCCTCTTGGCATTATTATCGCCCTTACTTTTATTGGGCTACCATTTGTTGTTCGAACAGTACAGCCAGTTTTACAAAATATTAGCGCTGAGGTCGAGGAAGCCTCTGCTAGCCTTGGCGCAAATCGTTTACAAACCTTTCGTAAAATCCTCTTGCCTGAGCTAGCACCTGCTATTTTAACAGGCTTTTCTTTAGCCTTTGCTCGTGCATTAGGTGAATATGGCTCCGTTGTTTTTATTGCTGGAAATATGCCGATGAAAACGGAAATTACACCTTTAATTATTATGACAAAGCTGGAACAATATGATTATACTGGTGCTACTGCAATAGCAGTCGTTATGCTTGTGACATCCTTTGTGTTATTATTCATTATTAATTTCATACAATGGCTAACCAATCGCCGTTTTGTCCATTAGGAGGTATTATATGGAACAATCAATAGCTCTATCAAAGTCTGCTGCTTTACAAGAGCCTCGTATTATTCGATATCTATTAACGTTTATTGCTTTAGCGTTTTTAGCCTTTTTTATCGTATTGCCTTTAGTATCTATTTTTGTCACGGCTTTTCAAAAGGGCGTAGAGGTGTACTTTGCAGCAATTACCCATCCAGATGCTTTAGCAGCTATTAAACTAACATTAATAGTGGTCGCTATTGCTGTACCGCTGAATGCTATTTTCGGTGTAATGGCTGCTTGGGCACTCACTAAATTTAATTTTAAAGGAAAAAATCTCTTACTTACTATTGTTGATCTACCCTTTGCGGTCTCCCCTGTTATTGCAGGTCTAATATTTATTTTATTGTTCGGCTCTCAGGGGCTATTTGGTGATTGGCTATTCGCTCACGATATTAAAATTGTTTTTGCACTACCTGGTATTGTACTTGCCACTATTTTTGTAACATTGCCTTTTGTTGCACGTGAATTGATACCTTTAATGCAGACACAGGGAACATCTGAGGAGGAAGCCTCTATTTCTCTTGGTGCTAGTGGCTTTAAGACATTTTGGTATGTCACATTACCAAATATTAAATGGGGCTTATTCTATGGCTTGATATTATGTAATGCACGGGCTATTGGGGAATTTGGGGCTGTCTCTGTTGTATCAGGCCATATACGAGGCATGACCAATACGATGCCGCTGCATATTGAAATTTTATATAATGAATATCAATTTTCAGCCGCCTTTGCTGTCGCATCCTTAATGAGTGTGATGGCGATCTTAACATTAATTATAAAAGACATTATTGCATGGAAATCAAAATCCGTTTAAAGGGGATTGTTTAGTATGAGTATTCACATTCACAACGTATCGAAAAAATATGGCTCTTTTCAAGCATTGGAGGATATTTCAGTCGATATTCAGTCTGGGGAGCTAGTAGCGTTACTTGGTCCCTCTGGCTCAGGAAAAACCTCATTATTACGTGTTATTGCAGGTCTTGAATCCTCTGATGTGGGCGAAATCTTATTTGATGGGCAGTCTATGACGGAGCGACATCCAAAGGAACGCAATGTGGGCTTTGTTTTTCAACATTATGCCCTTTTTCGCCATATGACCGTCTTTGATAATGTTGCTTACGGGCTAAAGGTTCGTCCTCGAAAAACCAGACCCTCTAAGCAAGATATCAAAACGAAAGTAATGGAATTGCTACAACTTGTTAAACTTGAAAACTTTGCGAATCGTTATCCTACACAGCTATCAGGTGGACAAAGGCAACGGGTAGCACTTGCCCGAGCGCTTGCTGTAGAGCCTAAGGTGCTTTTACTCGATGAGCCTTTTGGAGCGCTTGATGCCAAAGTGCGCAAGGAATTGCGTCGTTGGCTACGCAAGCTGCATGATGAGTTTCATATTACAAGTATTTTTGTCACACATGATCAGGAGGAAGCCCTAGATGTAGCAGATCGCATTGTGGTGATGAACAACGGCAAAATCGAGCAAATTGGGAGCCCTGATGAGGTCTATACAAATCCAAAGAGTCCATTTGTCTATGATTTTTTAGGTAATGTCAATCTCTTTAAGGGACGTTTAGCGAATGGCAAGCTAATGCATGGCGAATTTGCACTTGATGTACCTGATAGCCACACACATACAGACGATAACGCCATAGGCTATGTCCGCCCACATGATATCCATATTGAGAAAACCAATATGCCAGGTACAGTCCCTGCAAAAATCAGTCATATTCATTTACTAGGGCCGATTGTACAAATTGAGCTACGGCGTGAAGACCTTGATGAATTTTTAGAGGCTGAATTAACAAAAGAACAATTCTTTCAGCTCCAGCTTACAATTGGCGATCAAGTCTATATCAAGCCAAAGCAATTAAAGGTGTTTATTCCTGAGGATTATTCTATTTAATAAAGCTGCATGAAATCCAAGCTCTAAAATTCTTGGGGTTCATGCAGCCTATTTTCTATTAAAATAGTCGTATTTTCTTTGCTACATACAACGCCATACTGACTGTTGTTAACAATAAGAATGTAAATTTCTTCGTCATTTCTGGATCTTCTGGTAGAGGTGGCAAAAAGATAAAAATATGTGGCCATGGCAGACCTGATGTTCCCAATGTCACCACCTCAATCACCGTATAAATAAAGATAATCGCTAAGGTTAGCTCAACACTCCTCATCATAAAAAGCAAGGCAAGTCCGCCAAACAAATAAAACAACAGTAGTACAGGTAAATGGGCTAATGTAATGTTATCAAAAACAGCAGCCCCTCCACCTCCCTTTATTCCGATAATTAGCAAGAGCACAATTAGCAAGAAACTATAGAGAATACCATAACGAGCAATATCATAAAAAAACCATTTGCGATAATAGGGAAACAATGTATCCTCCGCTCCATGCACTAATAGCTCGCTATAACGATACACTAGATGCCAACAGCAAAATGGCAAAAAAATACCTTGCACAATAATAAAATGATTATAATAATCTTTCTCCATTGAGGCATAAAATAAAATCCCTAGCAAAGCTACTCCCCACATGAAAAACGGCACATAAAATGCCCCTTTCATGCTTTTTTTATCAAATGCAAACAATAGCCTACTATTTTCCATTATTATCAACACCTCGTACAATCGCTAAATAGCCTTCCATTAAACGAGGAATCACCCTTGGCTGATCTAAAGCTTCCGTTGAAAAGATACGCACCTTTAAATGTTGTTCCTCTTCATTAATTTGTGTAACATCCTGTGTCATTAAGAGCTCACTTAATGCCTCTGCCTGCACATCCATATGATAGACATAACCGTCCGCTCGCTGCTTTAGCTCCTCAGGTGTACCTTCAAAACGTAGCTGTCCTTGTGTGAGGATGCCAATTTTAGTACAAAGAAATTCAATATCCTCAACAATATGAGAGGAGATAACAATCGTATGCTGTTTTCCTAGCTCTAATAATAAGTTACGAAAGCGAATTCGCTCCTCTATATCAAGCCCTGCAGTCGGCTCATCAAACAATAAAATAGATGGCTTTCTCATTAATAATTGGGCAATACCGACTCTTCTTCGCATCCCTCCTGATAGCTCATTCATTTTTTTATGTTGCTGTCCACTTAAATTTACAATCGCTAATGCCTCTTCTATTTGCTGCTGTCGCTCGCTTTTTTTCACAATCCCCTGCAAAACAGCAATATGATCAAGCACCTCATAGACTGAAATTTCAGGATAAATCATAAAATCCTGTGGTAAATAACCGATCAAGGTATTAGCAGTAATATAGCTAGCATGGCGATGGACATAGTGTTGATCATCAATTTTAATTGAACCAGCCGTCAACGTCTGCAATCCTGCTAATATTTTCATTAATGTTGTCTTACCTGCCCCATTTGGACCAATTAAACCATAAATCCCTTCAACCGTTAATGAAACATCATCTAATATATTGCGCTTTTTAATCGTTTTTGCTAAATTCTCAATTTCCATTCTCATGCTGAAGCACCTCCCGTACAAGTTGTTCAATTTGCTGCCAGTCATTTTGCACCTGCTCAATATTACTAAACCATGCACTTAATAACCGATTTTGTAATGCTTCGTCTGCTTGCAATACCTGACTATAAACAAAATCAGCCGATTGTTGATCTGTAGCTGAGAACTCATGATAATAAAATGGGCTTGGGCGGAACAATTCAGATCCTGGTTGGTTAATTTTATGACGTGTTGCTAAAATTTGGCCTGTTAAATCCAGCCATTCCTCAGCAACCGCTGGATTGCTCAATTGCTGATTAATATGTGCAAATGCCAGCTTACTTGGCATTAAATAAGCTGTCCCATCAATGGAGTCAATAGCATAGAGAGAATCCGTTGGGTATAACAGGAAATTATCGTGCCATTGTACTGCTCCCCCTCCTGATTGAAAAACCAGCAAATCTGGCAAAGCTCGACTAGCAGGCATTAGCTTTTGAAGGTCTTGATTAACCTGCTCCATACGTGTAATCATCACCTCAAATTGCTCCTTTGTATCCACTCCATCTAATGGATAGACTACTTGATAGTGCCCAATTGTTTGCTGTTGGAACGGTGCTTTGATTACTGCTAGGCCATCTACAACGCCCTCATAAATGGTTGGCTGTATTTTAGGAATATTTAACAGTAATTTTTGCTTGCTATGCACCTGAAATTTCACTGCTGGCTCCTGAATTGGCTTAAGAATAGCTCGACTATAGCCTATAAAATCAACATACTGTACAAGCGGTTCCGCACTTCTTTTTGGATACCAGTCCACTGTAGCAGGTAATAGCCAACGATCTCGATGCACCTTAACAAAAAATTGACTCGTTAATGTATAGTCAAAAGTTAAAGCAGTTGTTGTTGGTTGAATCGTAACACTCACTGTATCTCCTTGACGTTGAAAAAATTGCTCCTTCCCATGCTCATCTACAATGCGCTGAATTGGAAAGGCATGATGAAGCTGAAAGGTCGGTGTCGTTGTTTGTACTTGCTTTAATGCAACTGTTGTCGATAATTGATTGCCTGTATCACCAATGTTAATTGTATAATTAGCAATATGATAACGTAAATCGGCTGGCGGTATAGTATAATTTTTATAATAAAGACTTTCAGCTTCTTCATCTGCATAGTTAAAGACTCTTGATTCATTACGTGTCATCTGCTCAATACTTCCTATTGTTAGCCCACCTACTAGCAATATAGCAATTACAGTAGCTATCCGCTGTTGACGGAACATGCTATAACGCAATAAGCTAATCAAAAGTAATAAGACCGACACCAATATCCAGCCAATTCCTTTCCACGCTGTCCCACTTGAATAACTATAGCCCATATATGATTGATAGACTTGGTAGAGACTCATTGTAGATAAATATGAAAAGCTACGCCAATCATCCGCCTGAATTTGTCGAAAATAGTCGATAAAAATTTCTGTATTTATCGGTCCTAGTAAAAACCAAATTATCAGTAAAATCACAAAGCTTATCTTATGTTTGCCCACTACACTAGCAATCAGCACACCAATCGCTAAACCAATCAAGGTTGGTAGCCAACAATAGAGCACAATAAATAGAGCTACTTCTAGATAAAAGTTTGACCACGGAACCGAAACAGCCCTATAAAAGCCCCATACAAGCAGTGTTTGGACAATAAAAAATATACCTTGAATACTCATATGTACAAATGCCATTGCTACTATTTTCTGCCATAATATACGGTAGGCATCTGAGAAATAACGTTCCATCCCAAAAGCACGCTCTTCGGCAAATAAGCGGTAAAAATAGACCATATAGATCATAAAAAGCATTTGCCCAGGCACAAAAAGCTCACCTAATACATTGCCATAGTCTTTTGAAGTTCCATTATATAGGACAATATACCGGACAGATAGCATCACCGTATAGACAAGTAGAGACCCCATATAAAATTTACTTGTTATTAGACGTCTGCTATAAAAAGCGACTAAATTTATCCATCGACTCATCCGCTCCATCCTTTCATCCTATACTAGTAAAGATGCATCGCAATAAACTGCGATGCATCTTTTAGCTTAATTCACCGTGACTTTAGCACTACCCGAAATTTGTGTTGTATTCGCCTGTGTATTTGCTTGTGCATAATACTGATCTCCACTTGTTGCTGTAAAAGGTGTGGATGTGGATGTTCCTGGGTTTGCAATTAAGTTTGCCTTAATCGTATCTGGCCACCAATTTTTATACACTTTAGCATAGCCCTGTACGTAAAACGCCGGACCTGATGATGTCACTGTCAAAATAAATTATTTTTTTGCTCTAACAACTCCGTATTTAGATGAATATACTGCTCGAAATAGAATGCATGCTTTGCAGTTTGAAAGACATCTGCATATAAACGTTCCACCCCTACACTCATTACAAGTAATCCCAAAAACATCGCTACTACCAATACTTTTGTCTGTTTTATTCTCAAATACACTAGCCATAAAATAATAATCCACATAAGACATAGTGCTTTAAACAACAATGATTCATCTGCCTGAAGCGATCCAGAAAGTACGGGATAATAAGGTAGACTATTCATAATAAATAAATCATAGTAGGGCTTCTTCCATTCGATTAGTAAACTGATAAACAAAGGAATACAGAACATTAATCCATAGATTGCTCCAAGCATTTTGAGCTTTCGATAGGAAATATCAGCACTAAACATACCAATTAGTAATCCTATTAAAAAT
The DNA here is from genome assembly GCF_001281525.1 of Lysinibacillus macroides. GTDB lineage: Bacteria > Bacillota > Bacilli > Bacillales_A > Planococcaceae > Lysinibacillus > Lysinibacillus macroides. Next base: position 63,710 of record NZ_LGCI01000006.1, read on the forward strand.
GGCATATAGTAATAATTACCATAATCACTACCTATACTAACAACTAATTCATAAGAAAAATGGAATAAATAACTATAATAGCAAATGAAAAGAACTAGGAATATACTATGTAAAATTGTAAAACCTGTTATTACTTTCAAATACCATAGCATTAAATTTTGGCGAAAATAATTAACAGAACTTGCATAATAGAACATACTAGACGGATCGACCTTTACATAAATGACTGATACCATAAAGTATCCCCATAAAATAGAAGCCACAATGCCAGACCCTATTAAATATTTAGTGTAAAGTAAAAATTCACCTACATGTGGTACATCAGGATTTGTAAATAGATAAATCATAGGGATATACAATAAGGCGATTCCTATCAATGATGTTTTGCTGCGTAAACTATTTCTAAACATGAAAAACCCCTCTATTCTATTCTCATCAATTTACAAAAGTCTACAATTATTTCGCTAATTTCCTAAAGCATAACAAAATAAAACATAAAAAAATATCCGTATATTCCGTAATTTTCTTGCGGAATATACCTATTTAATAATATTGTCTATAAAGATAATATTTTACTATTATTTGTTTTTATAGTATGATATAAATTGGAAAATTATTATTATTAAGGAGTGTTTTTGAAAATGAATCAAAAATTATGGGAAATTGTTCAGTTATTTAAAGAGAAAAAGGAGCTTTCTACAGAGGATTGGGTATATGCAGAATCAGTACTAGAGCCAGAGGTATTTCAATTATTAGCACTACAATTTGATGGAAAGATGAATATAGTCTCACCAGGTTGGAAATAGATGTGCGCCCTACTATTCAATTTATTATTAAAAATACCTTACTTACCAGTGGCTTAGAGTATGATATCCAAAAGCTTACTTTACAATTATTACATCAAAGTGGTAAAATATTTAGTCAAAATACAGATGATTTTACTTGGGGCGAATTTTCTTACTATGCATTTTCTCTCTTAACTGATATCAATACTGTATCGCATACTACAAAAGTAAAACACGCTGCTGGTATTGAATTATTGATGCTAGCTACCGATTTATTGGACGATGTTGTTGACCATGACAATCATTTAGACACTGCTCTAGCCAAATCTCAATTATTAATGCTTGGAAATTTATTACTAGTGGAGGCATTACATTTACTAATCCAGCATACTGCTACCTCTGCAATAGATCAATTTGCTATTATTCACCGTCATTTACGCAATGCTGGTAATGGACAATGGCTAGATTTCCATCTTACTATGGAACATCCAGCAGCAACAGAGGAGCAGTATTTTCATATTATTCAACAAAAATCTTGTTCATTTCTACAACTTATATTTGAATTACATCGTTCAACGATTCCCTTACCTGTTTTGCAGGAAATCGCCACCTATATTGGTTATGCGGCACAGCTTCAAAATGATATACAAGATATTTTTTCTGATCATAAAAATGATTTACTCTCCCAAAAGGCTACGCTTCCTTTGATTAAAGCAGTACAGCATAGTAACACATACGATCATGGTTGGTTGTTAACACAGTTACAATTAATCCATAGTCATGATATAACCGCAAAGCATTTAACTACAATTAGAGATTATATACGCCAAACAGGAGCTATTGACTACTGCTCTATTTTAGCAAAATATTATACTCAAAAAGCTAAATCATTATTACAACACTATTTTAATGATAAATCACCCTATATAAAACAGCTTATTCACTTAATAGATTAGAGGAGAGTCCATTATATTGTATCAGCGTATTTTATTATTTCTTGTTCTGTCTAGTCTTTGGATTTTCGCAGTTATCCGTACACAGCCCTTCCATCTAGTCGATACACAAATCCATCGCAATGACTATCTCAATACGATATTGCTTATTTTGTATAACCATTCAACAAATTTTATAGGGCTATTATTTTTAAGTATTGGCTTTTATGCGTATCTAAAAAAGTCTAAAGCTGTGATCGTTCAACGTTTTTTTCAATTGATGTGTGTCACTGGTATAGCGATTACTTATGCTAAACTATCAGGTTATCAAATACCGATTGCATCCTTGATTGAAGCGTTGGCTATTAGTCTAGCACCTTTTTTTCTTATGCATTTTTTTGAATACTTTCCTATCCCTAAAGCAATAAATCATTTATCATTCTTTAAATGGTTAACATTAATAATAGCGATGACGATTATTATTTTAGACATAGTTCAAGTAACATCTCGGGTAGCAACTCTTATACCGATCATGATCATTCTCAATATTATGATCTCCATTATATTATGTAGCTATTATCTTAGTAAGCAATGGTTGTCACATACAAAATGGGTGCAGAATCAATTGCGTATATTAGTTATTAGCCTCTTTATATCTTTTACACCCGTTTTAATAAGTATGATTCAACTTTCTATTTTTTCTCTTCCAAGTGTGCCCTATGAATTTTCGATTATCTCTGTTGTTTTATTTCCTATTACACTTGCTTATTTATTAACAAAGCAGGAAATTATCAATTTTAGTTATCTTATTAGACAATTACTGCCCATATTTTTAGCCTGCCTGATTACCTTTGCTATTTTAATAGGGCTATTGCACTTTTCTACTCAACAACTAACAAATTTTATCATTGGTGGATTATTGTTTTCTATTTTTTACAAAATCCTAAAGTATCTTGAGGAAAAACAATTGCTAGCAAAGCTTCAAGCTATCCAGCAGGAAAAACAGCATATTTTGCAGCAAATAAATTCTGAAGCATTTTTGCCCAACTGTGCTAAATGTGTTGCACAATTACTTCATAAAATGTTTGATGTAGAAGGGGTATGTATTGTGTGGTCACAGCCTACCTCAACAATTCTTTATGATTCAGGCTTATTTCAGCATTCTCCAACAGCACAACAAGATATACAGCACTATCTACAACAACAGCAAAATCATGCTGAAATTTTGAAGCAGTCGCTTTACCATACATTGCCGCTTATCAATGGTACAGAAATTAGCGGAATTATTATTGTTGGACGCAAAAGTAATTTTACCAAATGGGAAAAAGATGAGCTTATCTTGCTAAAAAGCATTCATACAGAAGCAGTACAATTATTTGCCCATGCACAATCCATTCAAAAAATAGATAAAGTCACACAGGAAGCACAGCAAATGTCACAGAAGCTTACAAACTATAATCGACAATTATTAGGAGCTATCGAGGAAGAGCGTAAACAACTAGCTCTATTCCTTCATGATGATGTTTTACAGCAATTATTATTATTAATGCGTAAAATACAGACAAGTTCAACCGACGCAATCGAACAACCTTTATTAGATACGATTACAGCCATTCGTGCTATGTGTCATGATTTGCATCCGATCATGGTGGAGGATTTAGGTCTTGCATTAAGCATACAGTCCTTACAGCAAAATATTCAACAACAGCATGCTATTGATGTGCATCTAACATATGATATAGATGATGAGCGCATTCCTTCTTTTCTTGCTGTACATTTATTTCGTATGCTAAAGGAGCTTGTCAATAATAGTATAAAACATGCAGAAGCAACAGAAATTCATATTGCTATTTACGATAAACAGCAGAAGCTTTTAATGACTGTCACTGATAATGGACAAGGCTTCATCATCCCTGAGCAGCAAACATTACACACAGGGCAACATTTGGGATTATTGACGATTCAAAAGAAGGTAGAGCAATTAGAGGGAGAATTCATGATTGAATCCCAGCTAAATCAATATACAACCATTACAATTACATTACCTCTGGAATGGAGTGAAGAATATGTCTATTAACGTATTATTAGTAGATGACCATATGTTACTATTGGAGAGCTTAGCAACAGTATTAGAGGCTGAGCCAAGTATTCATGTAGTTGGCACTATTGCTGATCCTTCGCAGCTTTTAGAGGAAATTTTATATTTACAGCCTGATGTTATATTGATGGATATTCGTATCAAAACATATAATGGGCTCACCTTAACCAAAACTATTCTAAAAAATATTCCGACTATGCCAATTATTATACTATCAGGCTATGATGACGATGCCTATATCCAGGCTGCTCAAAATGCTGGCGCTAAAGCCTTTATTAAAAAAGAGCAATCTAATGAAGAATTAATTGACGTAGTGAAAAAAGTTTATGCTGGCTATACTCTGTTTCCTTCCTTTGAAAAAACATTATTGACACCAAAGGAACTAGAAATTTTACAGCTTATTGTCCTAGAGAAAACAAGTGACATGATTAGCAAAGAACTCGCTATTAGTAAACGCACCGTCGAACATCATATTTCCTCTATTATCCGCAAGCTTAGTGTCCATTCGCGTGTAGGGGCTGTTGTCAAAGCTTTAGAACAAGGTTTAGTGAACAAAAAGAAGCTGTAAGGAAAACGTAGTATCTTTCCTTACAGCTCTTATCTATTATTGTGTTTGATATGGCTTTGATCTTCTTATTGTGCATGGAATTCGCGTCCATCGTGGACAGCCGTTACATAGCCGGTGCGGATCACAAAGTCTCCAAAGTGCTCGCCCTCTAAACGCTCCTTGGCAAAATGCAGAAGGATTGGTCGTAGCTCTGCTAAAATTTCCTCTTCGCCAATATTTTCACGATAAATTTTATTTAAACGATTACCTGTAAAGCTTGCACCTAAATACATATTGTATTTGCCCGGTCCTTTGCCAATAAAGCCGATCTCGCCCATTGCTGCACGTGAACAGCCATTTGGACAGCCAGACATACGAATAACGATCTCTGTTTCATGTAAGCCAGCCTCATCAATAATGGCATCGATTTTTGTAATAAGCGAAGGTAAGTAACGTTCTGCTTCAGCCATGGCTAAGCCACATGTCGGTAAGGATACACAGGCAATCGAGTTGCGGCGCAGGGCTGAATAATGAGCGCCATCTGTCAGCTTGTATTGCTCAATAAGCGCATTAATTTTTTTCTTTTTTTGCGCTGTTACATTACCAATCATTAAATTTTGATTTGGTGTTAAACGGAAATCACCTGTATGGACCTTAGCAATTTCACGTAAGCCCGTTAATAGCTGATAATTCTCAAAGTCCTTAATACGACCATTTTGAATAAATAGCGTATAATGCCATTTGCCATCTGTTCCTTTAATCCAGCCAAACTCATCACCCGTACGTTCAAATTCAAATGGACGAGTTTCTCCAATTTCCCAGCCTAGACGGCGTGTTAGCTCCTCTTTAAACCAGTCAAGTCCTCTTGCATCAATTGTATACTTAAAGCGAGCATTTTTACGCACAGAGCGATTTCCATAATCACGCTGAATCGTAATAATTTTTTCCGATGTTTCCAGCAGCTTGTCTGGCGTAATAAAGCCAATGATACGTGCAAGCTGTGGATAGGTAGCAGTATCACCGTGTGTCATACCCATGCCTCCACCAACCGCTACATTAAAGCCAATAAGCGCATCATTCTCGACAATTGCAATTAGCCCAATATCCTGTGAAAAAACATCGACATCATTGCTTGGTGGAATCGCAATACCAATTTTAAATTTACGTGGTAGATATTGAGCACCGTAAATTGGTTCGATCTCTTCATCCTGACTATCTACTACCTTTTCGCCATCCAGCCATAATTCATGGTAAGCACGTGTACGAGGCAGTAAATGCTCACTTAGTTTGGCCGACCAGTTATAAACCTCCTCATGTAAGGCTGACTGATTCGGATTTACATTACACATTACATTACGGTTTACATCTCCGCAGGCTGCAAGGGAATCCAATAAGACATCATTAATTTCCTGCATATACTTTTTCACATTCCATTTTAAAATACCATGTACTTGGAATGCTTGACGTGTCGTTAGCTTTAAGGAGCCATTGCCATACTTTCTCGCCATTTCATCCATCACAAGCCATTGTGCTGGTGTTGCTGCGCCTCCAGGTGTGCGGACTCGTACCATAAATTGATAGGCAGGCTCTAGCTTTTGACGTTGACGCTCATTGCGAAGGTCACGGTCATCCTGTAGATAACTACCATGGAACTTCATAAGGCGATTATCATCCTCTGGAATACCTGAGCTTAGTGGATCATTCATAGTACGTTCAAGTGTTCCACGAAGATAATTACTTTCGGTTTTAATACGTTCTACATCACTGGGGTTCCCAGGCTGTGGAGGTAAAACTATTTTTTCTGTCATTCTTTATCGCTCCTCTACTTAAAACTTAATAAACATCACGTTGATAGCGGTTTTGTTGCTTTAATTCGTTTACAAAGGCTTTTGCTTCCTCTGGTGTTTTTTGTCCCTGCTGTTCAATAATATGGTGAATGGTTGCATCTACATCCGCCGCCATTGTTTTTTCATCACCACATACATAAATAACAGCACCCTGCTCAAGCCATTCATAAAAGCTTGCCGCATTTTCTTCCAATTTATGTTGTACATATACCTTTTTATCGGTATCGCGTGAAAAGGCCACATTCATTTGGCTTAATGTACCCGCAGCCAGCCAGCGTTGCCAATCTGTTTGGTATAGAAAATCTGTGACAAAATGCTGGTCGCCAAAGATAAGCCATGCTTTCCCTTCAATGCCTAATTCCTCTCGTTCCTCTAAAAAAGAGCGATATGGGGCTACCCCTGTGCCTGCACCAATCATAATAATTGGCGTATCCTCATTTTCTGGTAAGCTAAAGTTCGGGTTTTTATGAACATAGATTGGCAATGTATCTCCAATTTGAATACGCTCTGCCACACTGCCTGAGCAAACGCCTAAACGTTGTCGTCCATTTGTTTCATAGCTTACCTTGCCAATCGTTAAATGGACTTCATCAGGATTCGCCTTTTGACTACTAGCAATAGAATAAAGTCTAGCAGGAATTTTACGCAATATTTCAACAAATTGCTGTGCAGTCCATGTAAATGGTGCGAAATCCTCTACTACATCAAGTAAATCTCTGCCCTTGGCATAGTCCTTCCATGCATTTGACTCTTCAAGAAGCTCCGAAAATGCAGGATGCTCTGTATAAGCACCAATTTTTTCTAACACTGGCTTTGATAGTACCGTAATTTCAAGCTTTTTCTGTAAAGCATCCTTTACTGACAATGTTTCATCAAAAACAGATACCTCCGTTATTGGATCAAACTGTAATGCTGTCAATAAGGCATCTACTAGCTTTTCATCATTCTCTGGCTGAATACCAATACTATCGCCAGGCTCAAACAGGAAATTGGCCCCTTCAATGGATAACTCAATATGACGTGTTTCTTTATTAGAGCCACGACCATTTAGATTAAGATTTTCTAGCACTTCAGCATAAAAAGGATTTTTTCTCGTGTATGTAGTAGCATCCGATGCTTGTGTTTGCTCAGTTTGTGCTGGGCTTGTCACTACTTCAGTAGGCTGTTGCAAAAACTTCTCTTGTACAACTGAGAACCACTGTGCTGCATCATCATCATAATCCACATCACAATCTGTACGTGGAGCTATCCTTGTTGCACCTAATTTAGCAAATTGTTCATCAAAGTCCTTTCCTGTTTTACAGAAAAACTCATAGGAGCTATCGCCTAGGGCAAGAACTGAATAATGCAGATGATCTAGCTTAGGTGCTCGTTTACTATGCAAAAATTCGTAAAATTGGATTGCTTGATCTGGTGGATCCCCTTCACCATGTGTACTAACAATGAGTAAAAGATTTGTGATCTTTTTTAAATTAGCTGCTTTAAATTTTCCTAGCGATGCAACAGTAACATCAACGTTTTGAGCCTTTAAAGCTGAGGCATATTTTTCAGCTAAGCCTTGACTGTTACCTGTTTGAGAGCCATATAAAATCGTTAATTCTTGTGCCACTGGTTGCACTACTGGCGGTGCACTTTCAGCAACAGGCAGAGTATCCTGTGTTGCTTGTGATGCACTTAAATAGCCGTTTAGCCAAATTTTTTGTTCAATCGTTAGTTTCGGCAGAAGCTCGTTTAATAGCTTTATCTGCTCTTCATTAAATGGACTGTTTATTACTTGCAGTTTCAATCTTTGCCACCTCACAAAATAGTAATCATTGACGATTATCGCAGTCTTATTTTTTCTTTTTTCTCAATTTGAACCACATAGGAGTTTTGTACAATCAATGTAATAGATCCGTGGTTCACAGTATTTAATATTTGTCGGACATTTTCTAATGCTAGATTTACGTTTTCAGTCTTTTTATCTACCATTACGAAACACCTTCCTCTTTAAAATGTAGTAATTCATCAATACGCTCCACTAACACTTTTTTTACATTGTTGTCATAGCCTAAGCTTTCACATAAAATAATGTTTTGGTTGTCAACCTCCTGTAATCGTTTGGCGATGCTTTGCCGTAAAATACCTGTAAATAATAAATAGGGCACAATAAAAACTTGCTGCTGATGATGCTCTTGCTGTAGCCATTCCTCAAAAGTTGGTCCCATTCCATATAAAAAACATGTGTCTACAGCCTTATAGTTATATTTAGTCTGCAATCTTGCTGCAATTTTAGCTAGATCTCTTTTAACAACAGGATCGCTACTACCACGACCTATTAATAAAACACGAGCATGCTGATCTGGCTGCTGTTTTTCTATAACTCTTGTCTGCAACGTATCAATTAATAATTCATGAACACCGAGAGGCGCACCATAGGTAAATTTTATATAGGGATATTGTTTTTGAGCCTTAGCAATTTCATTTGGAATATCATGCTTAGCATGCTGGGCTGCTAATAGTAAAATCGGCATAATGGCAATCGTTGTTGCACCTTTATAAACACAGGTAGCAATCCCCTCTGCAATGGTTGGTGTTGCAAGCTCTAAAAAGCAGATCTCCTGAATAGGGGTGTAAATCTCCTGTTGTACCCCCTGAAGAAATGTAACAGCTTGCTCTACGCCTGCCTTTACACGACTGCCATGCGCAATATATAAAATGGCTTGCATCATTTCACATCCTTATCCAGAAATTTCGGTTAGCTGTGAATGACTATCCTCAAACCATTGAATAGTTTCCCTTAATGTCACAACCTTCCCGACTAATATAATACTTGGATTTTGAATATTTTCTGTACGCACAATATCTTCTATTGTTGCTAGAGTACCTGTAACGGTTTTTTGTTTAGCAGAAAATGTGCCCCAATGAATAAGCGCAACAGGTGTTTCTGGATCACGTCCATATTTCAGTAGCTGCTGACGGATATATGGCAGATTACCAACCCCCATATAAATGGCAATCGTATCAATTCCTTTTGCAAGGCTTTCCCAACGAATTTCATCTTCCTTATCATCTTGCATATGACCCGTGACCATAGCAAAGCTTGAGCCTAGATCTCGGTGTGTCACTGGAATGCCTGCATAAGCCGGTGCAGCAATGCCTGATGTAATACCAGGTATAACCTCAAATGGAATCTGATGCTTCGCTAGCATTTCTGCTTCCTCTGCACCTCTTCCAAAAACAAATGGATCTCCTCCTTTGAGCCTTGTAACGGTTAACCCTTGTTGGGCGTAACTGACAAGTGTTTGGTTAATATGCTCTTGAATCATGGCATGCTGTTGTGGCAATTTACCGCAAAAGATCAGCTTAGCATCTTTTTTAGCATAGGATAACAGCTCTTTATTAATCAGTCTGTCGTATAAAATCACATCTGCGCTCTCAATACAGCGCAATCCTTTTACTGTAATAAGATCAATATCTCCAGGACCAGCCCCTACAATATAAACTTTTCCCATGTTATTTCACTCCTTATGTAAAGAAAAAAGGCCATTATTATTTCTAGGCACAAAAACGCCTATCAACAATAAAAGCCTCTAGTTTACTAGTCAGCCACATTATTTAATTCTTAGTAATATAATAAGAATAATATATAATCCAGTATATTCTGTCAACATATATTTTGATACTTCGTGAAATGCTGCTCTTTAAACATAAAAAAACCAGTTGTCGATTTACAGATTGACAACTGGTCATTTATTTTATGTTCTTACCAAGGTCTACGAGATCGTGGGCCTGGTCGAAAATATGGACCTCGTGGGTATGGCTGATAGTTTGGATAATTTGGATAGTACGGATAATTTGGATATTGATTAAATTGTGAGCCTAGTAAGCTACCTAAAAATCCCCCAAAAAACGGTGCCCCAAATGGCCAAATAAACCCTCCAAATCCGCCTCCCGGGTAACCTCCGAAATTGCGCATATGCTACCTCCTCTTTTTACTCTATCGTATGAAGGAGGATACATCTATCATATGTGCAATGCCTAATCTATCAGAATTAGCGCTTGAATCACAAAAAAATCAGCGAGAATAAATGCCTCGCTGATGATTCTATTCTATGCTTCCTCGCCTAAGCGTTGGACAAAATTAGCAAGTGTACGTACCATCACACCTGTGCCGCCTTTAGGTCCTAAATCATGAACTGCCGCTGCATCAGATGTACCAGCAATATCTAAATGAATCCATGGGGTATCGCCAGCAAATTCACCGACAAAGCCACCACCAAAAATCATATGACCATCACGACCAGGTGAGTTATTTAAATCAGCCACATCTGATTTACGAATGCGTTTTTTATCATTTTCGGTTAAAGGCATACGCCACACAAACTCATCTGTCTCTTTGGCTGCTTCCATAAATGCTGCAAAAAATGCATCATCGTTAGATAGTGCACCTGTCTTATCCATACCAAGTGCAGTAATAACGCCTCCCGTTAATGTCGCAACATCAATTAGCGCTGTAGCACCTTGCTGTTTCGCATAAGTAATAGCATCCGCTAGCACTAAGCGTCCTTCTGCATCTGTATTTAATACTTCTACTGTTTTCCCGCTGTATGTTGTAATGACATCATCTGGTTTAAAGGCTCTATCAGATACCATATTATCCGTAGAGCCAATAACAGCGATAACATTTTTAGCGGGACGTAACTCACCGATAATTTTCATTGCCCCAAGTACAGCAGCTGCACCGCCCATATCACCTTTCATGCCAACCATTCCATCTCTTGGTTTTAAAGAATAGCCACCTGTATCATATGTGACACCTTTACCAACAAGACCAATTGACTCTTCAAAATCCTCTGTCGCCTTATATTTTAATGTTATTAAACGAGGTTCTTCATAGGAGCCTTGGTTTACGCTTAAAATACCGCCCATCCCAAGTTCCTCCAATTGTGCTTTCTCTAAAATCTCTATTTCAAAATCATAGTTAGCAGCAAGCGACTCTGCATAATGAGCTAAATCAGTAGCTGTTAATAAATTTGGCGGTAAATTAATTAAACTGCGTGCCTCATTTACGGCATCCGCATAAATCACACCAACTTCAAAGCTCGCTACTACTGCATCTAAATCATCTGCTGCTGTCACAAGATGAACGGCATCTATACGTTTATCCACCTCATTTGAAGTTGTTTTATAATGAGGAATTGCATAGTAGCCGAGCCCTATACCTTCACCCGCTAAAAAGGCTACATCTGCTACTGTGATGGATTCTGTAGTAAATGATTCGAGCCAAATCGAATACTCCTTCACTTTTAAAGCTCTTAGCTCTTTCCCTACTAGGCCAAATGCTGCTCGAAGATCGCCCTCTGTTAAGTTTTTACGTTCATCCAAACCAACAAATAAAATACGTTTAAGGTTGGCATGATCTTTGACAAATGGTAATTTTGTTAGCTTTTTTAATGCAGTCGATACATCTCCTGCATTAATCCATGTCTCAAGGGATTCACCATAAAAGGATGAAAAGCTTGCCCAAGTCTGCATTTGTTCACGATGTTTGGTGACTCCTACGACTACCAGTTCAGTAGAAATCGTTTCAAATGTTTTTGCCTCTTTTACAATATGCATGTAAACGCCTCCATTCCATATACTATTATAACGAAGTTTCTGAAAGGTGCGTAATATTTGCCTATACCTTCTTTTAGAAAATAATGAATGTTATAATAAACGTAATTATTTGCAAAGGTCGTGATGAATTTGAGCTTACTTCAAAATACCCCATTACTCGTTGCTCTCTTTGCCGTTATTTTTGCACAGTTTGTCAAAATCCCTATCCATTTCTTAATGACGAGACAAATAAAATGGAGCCTCTTTACTTCAACAGGGGGTATGCCTAGCTCGCACTCCGCTTCTGTTACGGGGTTGACCACGTCTATTGCCTATGAGACGGGCCTAAGCTCGCCTATTTTTGCAGTAGCTGCTATGTTCTCCTTTATCGTGATGTATGATGCAAGTGGTGTACGTTACCAGGCGGGACAACATGCGGCAGTCTTAAATCAGCTACGTAAAGATTTTCAAACATTGCTCCATGATTTAAAAAAATGGCCACAGATGGATGGGCAAGAGAAAATGGAGGAATTAAAAACATTATTGGGTCATAAACGAAGCGAGGTATTTTTCGGAGCCCTTACAGGTATTTTTATCGCCATTATCACCTATGAGCTTTTACTATAGCGCTATTAACACATCCTCTTGACGGAGGCTGTGTTCTTTTGTATAAAAAAGGTATTCTTCCCTCAATTGAAAGAAGAATACTAGACACATTAGAACATTCGATATCCGCTTTTTCGTAAATAAATCATTACAATACCTGCCACAATGGAGCCTGCAAAGCCCCCTGATAAAATGGCAATATCAACAAACTGCAGAGCCTGGAATTTATCCATTAACGCAGGAAATGCAGAGCCTGGCTTAAAAATATAATCTAAAAAGCTTACCTCATCTACAATAAAAATGACAACAATTGGATACACAATCGCCATTAACCATGTCATACGTAACAGCATATTTAGCAAAAAACCGATACCAAAGAACATGACGAAAAATAGCAAAATAGAAATGATTAACTGTACTAATGAAACTGGACCTTCCATGTATGTATAACCTCCGTTTTCCTCTCATTAGTTTACATGATTACGACAACGCTTTCAATGAACATAGCTTTGTTTTCGCCTGTTCGACATATTTAAGTAGCTTATTGTCGCAAGTAACGGTGCTTTTACTTTTTAAAGAACAAGCGATAAGAAGTGTAGCCAAAAATGTCTCCTGGATTAATGCCTTCTATCACTTCTAATTGATGTCTTTCAAATTGATTGGAGGCCATTTCCTTTAGCATAACAGATGTCATTTCATCTTGTGCAAGCTCCTGTGGATATAACCATTTTGCCTCTAGTATTTCATTTTCCTGAATACATATTTGCTGCTGCTCATCTTGCATTTGGCAATAAAAAATAGCCATATTATCACTGATTTCATCGCGGATAACCCCTGTCCGAAAACCAATTAAACCCGATACCTTGCAGTCGATGCCCGTTTCTTCCTTTATTTCACGGATAACCGCCTCGTCAACTGTTTCACCTGCCTGCACAAAGCCTGCTGGTAATGACCAACGTCCCTTTAAGCCACTATATGCCTTTTTCACCACCAACCATTGCCCAAGCTGATTCACCGTCACACCTGATACACCTAACCAAATTTTTCCTCGATCTTTTCTCATACCTCTCACCTCTGTATAGCTATTATACCTGCTTACTTTTCTTAGATTGAAGCTTTATTCACTATTTTATAGCGAATTCTTACCAGAAAAAAGCTTCTTGCTATAAATGCAATCATGATGGGAACAAGCAATAATTATAAATATTATAATATTTCACTATAATAGATAAAAACAATCACTTAGGAGGAGATAATGAATATTTATAAATTAATAAGTATCAGCTCTATTATTTTTATATTGCTAGGCTGTAGTACAAACTTACCTGAGGAGGAGACCCATTCTAAAAAAGAGGAGAAAGCAATCCAAAAGGGACCGATTTTATTGGGCACTGCGCTATTAAAAGATCAAATTGAAGAAACTCGTGCTTATGAGGTGGATGAGCAAATTACATCTGCTATCGGTGAAAGTAAAACACATTTTACAACGCATGGAGTTTTGAAGACGAAGGTGTCTATAGTCAATACAGGTACAAATTTAGTAGAAGGTGAGGAACTTCCACATGATATTGCTTTTTCCGTAAAGGTGGTGTTTGTGGAATATATGTAAAAAAACTATGGGGGGATGTTATGAGTCATAAAAACCCATTCGATGACGGCAATGATTTTTTAAAGAAGCATATCGGCATACCTGACCAAGCTAACATCAAAAAACTTCCAAAACCAATAAAAATCATCGGTTATTTGATGCTTGCAGGTGTAAGCTTATTTATCTTGCTTATCATCATCGCTCCTTTTAGTTAATCCTGTATGGCAGGTGAAGACGCATTAAAAAAATTATTATTTTTACTGGGTTATACTGGATTTCATTTAACAGCTTGTTATTCGTCAAAATAACGTAGTATTGCTCCTGATAATGTCCAAGAAGTAATGGATGAAAAATATACACTTCAATTACTTAATGAAGGGAAGGATATTGCTTATATTATTTTTTGGTCAACAGGAACAATTACAGCAGATTTTGGAACGTAGAACAACACATCCATCGTAAAGTTAGATGTGACAAATCAACAAGACCGTGCAATAGAAGCACAAACCTCCTACACCAAAAAGCCTCTTTGATTTGTTGTGTACTAAACAAATCAAAGAGGCTTATTTTAGCATGTTATTTTCTATTATTCACAAACTTCAGGCGAGCCTTCACGCTTTGCTGTTTTAAATGACGTACCACAGCCACATGATGCAATGGCATTTGGATTGTCGATGGTAAAGCCTCCGCCCATGAGCGATTGTTTATAGTCAATTTTTGTTCCCATTAAAATCGGCGCATCTTCGCGGGAAACAAGAACTGTTAAACCATGCTGTACATCTTCAAAGTCGTCTTCCTTTTTCTCTTTATCAAAATGCATCCCATAAGATAAGCCGCTACAGCCGCCTCCATTTACGACTACACGTAAACAAGCACCCTGCTCTTCATTATGCTCCATCATCTCCTGAATATGGAACCCAGCAGCCTGTGTGATTTCAATTATTTGCTTTACACTTGTCATCCCAGTCACCTTCCTTCTTATGTATTATCATATCAATTTCAGCTATTGTATGACAAATATTCCGCTTCCAATCAATTTTCCGTTATAATTCTTATTTTTTTCACATATTTAGTATTTTTTATTCATGTTTCTATACTGCTCATTGGTATAATAGTTACAATGACTTCGCTGGAGGGGGCAATTAGATATGGAGATTTCACCATATTACGAAAAACAAATTCAATGTATAAATTGTAAAAAAGAATTTCCAACATTAAAAGTGCGCTCAAAATTTATTAAAATAGATCATACAGAAACGGACTTTCAACCTATCTACGCTAATGATGTTAATGCTCTTTACTACAATGTCTTTGTGTGTGAGCATTGTGGTTTTTCCTTTACTGAAGATTTTACCAAATATTTTGCACCAGGTATTCAGGATGAAATTCGTACGCAAATTACCGAAAAATGGGTACATCATGCTTTCAAGGGAGAACGTACTGTGTTTCAGGCTATTCAAGCCTATAAGCTTGCCTTTCTTTGTGGCACAATAAAAAAAGAAAAGAATGTAGCTATTGCTGGATTACTTCTACGTCTTGCGTGGCTCTATCGCTCCCTCAATAATAAAGGGCAAGAGGAGCGTTTTTTAAAATTAGCTCGGGATAAATATATGGACTCATACTCTACAGAGGATTATAGTTCAACTCAAATGTCCACTGTACGCATTATTTATATGATTGCTGAATTATCGAGACGTATTGGTGATATCGAAAATGCCACACGCTTCTTTTCCAGAGTCATTGAAAAACAAAATGTTAGTGGAGAGGCAAAAATTATGGATATGGTCAAAGAACAGTGGGCGCTTATACGAGAAGAAAAAAAGCATGACCATGATGCATAGTGAAAATGCTAGACTAATATAGATATATATTTCAACCAAAGAAAAACCCAAACCATCCTGCAAAACACTAAATTTAAGTATTTTGTAATCGTTTGGGTTTTTCTTTGTACAGCTTAATTAGTTATATACCAGCCCTGCTTCATGATCGACAGCAGTAACATCTTTTCTTGTTAAAAACCTTTCTTCTTCGCTCTTTTTTGCACATACATTTGATCATCTGCAACATTCAATAGTTGCTTCGCTGTGACCCCATCCTGTGGGAAACATGCATAGCCAATACTTGCGGAAATGGTGATTTGCTGTTCCTCAATAATAAATGGCTCCTGTAACAGCTTATTTATTTTTGCTACATACTGTTCCACAGCCTCGATAGACGTTCTATTTTCCACTAAGAGTAGAAATTCATCTCCGCTAAGTCGTGCCACAACCTCCTGCTTTTGAACAACTTGCTTACAGCGTTCAGCAAACATTTGTAATAGCAGGTCTCCTTGCAAATGCCCATATTGGTCATTAACAGCCTTAAAGCCATTCAAATCAATGAAAAATAGTGAAAATACCTTATCCTCTTCTTTGATTAAATGCTCTAAACGGTCCAAAACAAATTTTCGATTTGGTAAACCTGTTAAACTATCGTAATAAACGAATTGCTCCAAGCTTTTGGAGAAATCAATAGAACTTTGTAAGGATTTATTTAAATTTTGAATACGCTTATAGTGATTGGCTACATCATAAAGCTCTATCATTAAATAGGATTGATGCGCCACTTGTAAATGCTGAATTAAAATATTTTGATGGGGCTGCTTCATATCCGCACAGTGACTGTCCACAAAATAGCGATGCATTGCTGCTGAGCAAAAGCTTTTTTGTCCATCTGATAAAGCCTTCTCAAACATATAAGCATACACCTTTTTATTGAAGCGTGGAACGACCATTGTGATCGGCAAGCCCTTCACTTCTTCCTCGCTTTTACCGGTATACTTGGCCAACCATTTATTCCATAATTGAATATTCATTTGCTCATCTAATAAAATTATGCCATTATCTAGTTGATTGATGATTGCTACATATAAATCATTCATTCAAATCCCTACTAATCTCATTCACTTTTTGTATTAAAAATTCGACTGATTCTAATGAAAACTTAATCAAAATTAAGCCTAGCACCTTTGAATTATCCACACCAAAGCTCACATAGAGCAATAGTAAATTACTCTCTTCTGAACTAACAAGTGCTTTACAAAATTCTCCTGCATTATGTAAAATTACTTGTGGTACGTCATACTCTAGCTTCATTTCCATCAAGCTTCCCATACCACCCATAATAGAATTCAGAATAATATTGCCTATTTCTTTTACAATATCAAAATCTTCATCATTAAATGAAAATTCTGTATCCTCCACTATGTATTCTTCTCCTAGGCAAAGCGCTGTTACATATTTAATTTGCTCAGCTGGAAAAATAAAATCCGCTCTACCTGAAAAAACATTGCCAAACTTTAAAGAAGTAGATAATACCGTGCCATTTAATACCGGAATAAGATTTTCTTTCTCGCTAGACTTTAACTCATGCAATGACAGTAACTTTATTTCTGGTACTGACAAAAAAATTCTTTTTTGAAGAATTTCTGATAATAAGTTAGCCGCCTCGCCCACAAATACATTATACAGCTCTTTTAGTATATCCTCTTGTGTTGGTGTTAACAACGAAATCACCCTTCTATCAATAATTCAATCTCCTTTAGCTTTATAGCATTTATTGGTTTATTAATAAATGCTAACGCGCCAGCAGATAAAACCTCAGCACGAACTGCCAATTGAATATCAGCCGAAAGCACGATAATTTTAGCTGTTGGGTATCTCTCAAGTATTTGTCTAATTGCCTCTTGCCCACTCATCTTGGGCATTAATAAATCCATGAATACGAGATCCGGTAGGAAGGCTGCATATACTTGAATACACTCAAAACCATCATTTGCTGTTTCATACACAGCACCTGGATAAATAGATTTTAAAGTTTTGATCGTTGTTTTTTGAGAAAACATAGAGTCATCCGCTACAAGTATTTTCATAAAGTTTTCCCCTCGCTTATAAAAGCATATTTCTTGCATAATATCATATTTGGTAAGTGGTTGAAATTGTTTTACTAATTCTCTATAAAATAATGTTAAAAATGATTATATTTAGAGAATAACTACAATATTTATATAATAAAAAAAGGAGCTATTTTCCTACAACCGCATGCCTTGTTTCATAACGCTGTTGATAAGGCAATCATACTAAAAAAAGGATGCCGTCTGTAAATATACAGACAGCATCTCCCTCAAGTTGCCTAGCTTGTTCCAAACCAAACCCTACGACAAAGGGACTACTTGATAATCAGATAGGCTTGTTATAATCCATTAAAATACTTGCTCTACTTCTACAATGCCTGGTACTTCTTCTAATAATGCACGTTCAATACCAGCTTTCAATGTAATCGTAGAACTTGGGCAACTGCCACAAGCACCTAATAAACGTAATTTCACAACGCCATCCTCAACATCTACTAATTCACAGTCTCCACCGTCACGTAGTAAGAATGGGCGTAATTTATCTAATACCTCTTGAACTTGGTCGTTAATTGTTGCTTCTGCCATTTATCTCGACTCCTTTCCTTATAATGATTATAATGTTAGCAACAGAAAAAATCCAATATTGAATCACAAGGAGAGAAAATACCATGCCATCAACAAAACCTATGATTGAAATTTATGGAACAGCTGTCATCTGTGCAAGCTGCGTCAATGCTCCATCCTCCAAGGATACATACGAATGGCTACAAGCTGCCATCAATCGCAAATATCCAAATCAAGCCTATGATATTCGCTATATCGATATTGAAGGACCAATTGAGAATGAACGCGACCAAGAGTATGCAGCGCGTATTCAGGAAGATGAGTTCTTCTACCCACTTGTTCTTATTAATAATGAAGTTGTTGGCGAGGGCTATGTACAATTAAAGCCTGTATTTACAGCACTTGAAAATTTAGGCTTTATGCCAGATCAAACGGTTTAATCACTCCAAAGTAAAAGAGTATGGTAAGAAATATCCTGCCATACTCTTTAAATCTTCGTGTTATTAGTCGTTTTGATATTTATATAACCATAAAATACCTGATTTCATTAAACGAGCAATACGTCCTGTTACCGTTGTATCTGCTAAATAGGCAAAGCCTTGTTTTTTCCCGAGAGAGCCGACAAAGCCTTTTATTTTAATTTCTGGCATTGTTTCAGGCAAGAGCTCCCCCTTCCATCGCATACGAAGTACTTTCGCAATTTGCTCCGCTTGTGCTTCTGCTAAATAGGCACTTGGTGGAAATTCCGAAGAAGCACAATCACCCACAACATAGACATGCTCATCATCAAGTACATTAAAATATTGTGTAACAAGCGGACGCCCTTGCCCATCCTTCTCCACATCCATGTCACGCACGATTTTTACAGGCTGTACCCCAGCCGTCCATACGACAGCATCGAGAGCAATTTCTTCTTCATGGTTGTAAATTTTCCCTGGTTCCACTTTTGTAATATTTGAATTAGAAATCACATCAACATTATGTTTAGTAAACCAATCTTTTACATATTTACTTAATTTTTCTGGAAAGTCTTTCATAATACGTGGACCACGGTCAAATAGCTTGATTTTTAAATCAGAGCGGCTTTCGCGTAGCTCACTTGCAAGCTCAATACCACTTAAGCCAGCACCTACAACACCGACTGTAGAACCTGCTGGTAAACCACATAGCGCTTGATACGTTGCGCGTGATTTCCCCATTGTTTGAATGCTATATGTGTGCTCGGCTGCACCTGAAACACCATGATATTTATCCTCACAGCCAAGACCAATTACTAAATCATCATACTCAATACGTTGGCCATCTTCTAAAATGACTACTTTTTCTGCACGATTAATAGCAACGACTTCTCCATATACAGCCGTTAAGCGTTCATGCTCTGGGAAGCTTACACGAATTTCTTTATCTGTTGAAGTCCCTGCTGCTAATGCGTAAAATTCTGTTTTTAAACTATGGAAAGGGGCTCTGTCTACTAGCACAATTTCTCTGTCTAATGGAAGGTTATTTAATAGACGCAGCATCACTCGCATATTGCCGTAGCCGCCACCTAAAAGTACTAATTTTCCCATAATAGTCTCCTTTTATACATCTTATAATCCTTGTTCACAAAGTATCCACAAATGAGTATAACCGATTGTGAGAAGTTTCACAATATAAGAATGCTTTTTTGTGAAAGATTTCACAAAATAAATATGAATTTTCTGTTCTGATTGATTTTCGCACAAATAATAACCATTTTTTTAAAGTTTGTCACCAAAACGTTGAATTGATGCATTTGCCTTATGCCTCTCATAAGCCTAATATTTAAAACGTTGACGAATTTCGTAAAAGCGAGTAGCATTATTTTGGTGAGGTGACACAACACATATGAACCCAATGGTTGAATTTTGTATTAGCAATTTAGCAAATGGCTCTCAGGCAACTTATGAAGCGCTTGAACGCGATCCGAATATTGACGTTTTGGAATATGGCTGCCTCAGTTATTGTACAAAGTGTTCAGAAACTTTTTATGCAATTGTCAATGGCGAATTGGTAGAGGCTGATTCTCCAGAAGCCCTAACGAAAGCCATTTATCAATTTATTGAAGAAAATCCTTTATGGTAAAGTTATATGCATAAGTAAAGAGGATGTTATGCTATTTTTCGCATAACATCCTTTTATTATAATGTATCCACTATATATGTAGGCTGCTGCTCCTTCTCCAGCACAACATTCGTTGGTGTAACACCTGTATTCACATGGATGGTATCACAGCCAAAATTAATCCCACACATAATGTCTGTATCATAGTTATCGCCAATCATCACCATCTCTTCCTTAGAAAAGCCATGCTCTATAGCGATTATATCTAGTATAGCAGATGATGGCTTACCAATATAGATGGGCTCCACATCTGCAACATCACCTATTAAGCGGGCAAAAGAGCCATTGCCCGGTAAGAAGCCATATTCTGTCGGAAATTTTATATCTTGATTGGTGGCAATAAAGATTGCACCTTTTTGGATAAAGAGTGCAGCTTTTGCAAGTGCCATATAATCAAGCTTACGATCAATTCCCATCACAAATACCTCTGGCTCATCCTCGACAGGCTTAATTCCTGCCTCCAGTAATGCTTGACGAAGACCATCGGACCCCATCATAGCTACTTTTTTGTCTTTAAAATGAATAGCTACATACTTCGCTGTAACTAATGCGCTCGAATAAATATGCTCTAATGGTGCATGGATACCCACAGCCATTAAAGCTTCTTGTAATTGTTCTCGCGTCTTAGAAGCATTATTGGTTACATAGAACGGCTCATTTCCTGCTTGCTGCAAACGCTGAATAAAAGTGATCGCAGAAGCTATCCCTTTCTTGCCTCGGTAAACAGTGCCATCTAAGTCAAAGCAATAGGCTTTATACTCTCTCATTGATAATCCTCAGGTAAGAATGCCGAAACTGGCCCTAATTCATTTGTTAAATAATGATGGACTGCGGGTGAGAATTGCTTTAAAGCTGCTAAATTGGTTGTTAGTACATGGACAACCTCTTGGCTATCTACATCGATAAACTCACGCACAAGCATTTTACGCAAGCCAACAACTGCTTTATATGGCGCCTCCATTTCAGCAGCTACGACTTTTTCATCGATTAAAATATCAATAATATCCTCGTAGCTTCCTGGATCGCGCATAATAAAACCGTCAATCATTAAGTTCCCTACATCCATCATGGACTCCATAATATTATGTCCAATGCGCTCAATCGCTAATTTCTTTATATCATTTTGAAGCCAATGATCCTCTGTCTCCAAAATAACTAATAGCTCATCTAAGTACTGTAAATTTTTTGTAATTTTATTACGATCTACAAAATACACAAGGAAAGCCCCCATTCAAATCATTAAAAGTTGATAGTCTTTTCTTTTCTATAGTACCATATCTATAGGACTGGAAGGAGATTAAAAGATGGAACGTTTTTTTTTATACGATGATGTAGAAGATACAAAAACACGCTTTGTCAGTTTTGCTGGGGAAAAGTTACGCTATGATTTAGCGATTTTACAATCAGGCCGCTTCTTTGGGAAGGTGCTTGTGATGGATATTCAATTTGGCCGCTTTGCCATTATCGGTCCTGATGATGTAGAGGAGCCTGGTTACTTAGAACATATCTACAATCGCACTGAAGAAGAAACAGTCGAACTTCGTGAATATTTACGTGAATTACTGAACTAACACCCTTTTTATAGGGTGTTTTTGTATGATAATAATGAAGCTTCTTCACAAGCTTGCCTTTGCTACTATCTAGGAGTCCCCCATAGAAATACAAAAAAATTTCGCTATATAAATTGAACTAAAGCTTCTATCTCCTTCAAAATGGGTAAAGTATACAAACTTATTGTCGAAAGGATGATCCCACATGTTACGCAATGAACAACGAGAAGAACTTCAAACGGCGATGCGACAAACAAAGGATAAGCGACTATTTGAGCGGTATCAGACTGTATTTCTACACCTTGAAGGAAAAAATAACGTTGAAATTGCGATGATCATTCAACGCAATCGAGCAACTGTTGGTGAATATATTAAAGCCTATAAAAAAGAAGGCATAACAGGTTTACGCATGGGGATTTCTACAGGTAAACCACATCGTTTGACCATCGAACAACGTGCTGAGTTGGCTGAGATTGTCACAACGAAAACGCCTGCTGATGTGGGATTTGCACCGTATACGAATTGGACGCTCGCGTTACTCGTTTCACTCGTGAAACGTGAATGGGCTGTGTCCTATTCTTTACGTGGCATGTCTAAATTATTAGAACGCATGCAATTTAGTCATACGCGCCCTACCTATACGTTGGCGAATGCGGACCCAGAAAAGCAAAAAACATTTAAAGAAGAAACATTTCCTGCTTTAAAAAAAGCTATTGTATGAGGAAATCGATCACCTTCTCTTTCAAGATGAGTCCATGATTCGTGACTACCAAGCCATTCAAAAGTCATGGTTTCCAAAAGGGAAACAGCGTCAAATCCCCACATACGGTAAGCATCAAGGCGTGAAATTAATCGGTACGTTAAATTATGAAACAGGTGAAATCTTCTGCGTCGAAGAAGAGAAATACGATGCAGAAGTCTTCCTGCGTTTCTTAGAAAAAGTCATTGCTCATTACCCAAATGGAAAAATTGTCATGATCCTCGATAACGCTCGCATTCATCATGCGAAGCTCATTCAGCCTTTTTTAAAGCTGCATCAAAATCGATTACAACTGGTGTTTTTACCACCTTACAGCCCGCAATTGAATTTAATTGAGGGGCTATGGAAATGGTTGAAAGACAGCGTCATTCATAATGTCTTTTTTTCAAGTACATCGCAAATCAAACTCGCTGTTCGTGAATTTATCCGTTGTCAAAGTGAAGATACACAAGGTATAATCGACCGACTTTGTGTTAGGTTCTAAAGTTCAATCTATATAGCCAAGGGGCATTTGCGAAATCTTTTGATGATTTGTTATTGATTAAGGGTGGATGGATTATCTTTATTATGTGGCTTGTCTTTATTTTCATTATTATGTTGCTTTTTAGCTTGCTGATTTTGTCCAATAACAGCTAAATCATCTACACTAATATCAAAACCATAACCGTACTCTTCTCGATCCACTGTTTTTTTATTATGCTTTTCCTTTGTCAATTTCATCACCTCTTACTTATAAACTGTGCTTTTTTCAATGAATTATACTTATTGACCTCTTTTAAGCGATCGCATCCTGAATGATCCATTGTGCAGCACTTAGTAAATCAGAAAAAACAGCATCTGCTAACGGTTCTTGTTCACCTAAGAAAACGCCCTTTGTGCCTGCTCGCTTCCCTGCAATAATATCCGTGTCCGTATCTCCTACCATATAGGATTGTGCTAAATCCACATTATATTTCTTTCCTAGATCCTCAATTAATTTACTATTAGGTTTTCTACACGCACAGCCCGACTTAGGCTTATGTGGACAATAAACAACCTCATGAATCACCGCTCCTTTTTTCTTGAGCTCCTTTATCATATATGCATGTATTTTCTGTAAATCCGTTTCCTTCATAAACCCTAAGCCAATACCACCCTGATTGGTTACAACAAAAACATAATCAAAGTGCTGATTTAATGTCTTGATCGCTTCAGGCACTTTCGGTAAAAAATAAAAATCCTTAGGCTTATTCACAAATTTCACTCGATCAGTTAGCACCTCATTTATCACACCATCACGATCTAAAAATACAGCTCTTTTCATAGACAACACACCCTTTATTCCTAGTTTTGCCCTATGTATAAAAAATGATACAGTTCGATAGTTCTATTGATGATTTTTAGCAATCTATTCCGTACTTTTTTATGCTATCCATCAGGGTGTTCTATCCTCCACTTTTCTGATTTTTCTTCTATTCAGGGTTCTATCCGGCACTTTTTTTACTTCCGCTTGCCTGGCTATCTCTATTAGCATCTATATAAATAAACAAAAACCTGATGCCTATCACATCAGGTTTTTATCGATTATTCAGTTAATGGTTCATTATCAGTGGGCTCTAATGCTTCAGACTGTTTTACCACTTTCCCTATCTTGCGTAAAACAAAATAAGCACAGCCAAAATTGCAATACTCATATAAGTAATCTTGTAGTGTACTTATTTTCGTATCAAATGTCGATTTTTGATTTTTATCATCAAAAAAGCCTTTTAAACGTAATTGATTATAGCCCCAATCCCCTACGATATAATCATATCTGGCTAATATATCGGAGTATCTTTCCTGAAGAACGTCCTGCTGAAAGGCATCTCGATACTCTTCTATAAGCTCATACTCTATTCCGTCAACTATGATCAACGTGACCCCACCTTTTTCGCTTAAAGCTCTGCTTGTAACTGACGCTCTTTTGTTGCAGCATTTACTTGTTCATCTGCATGATAACTACTACGTACAAGTGGACCCGCTTCACAATGCTTAAAGCCTTTTTCCATCGCAATTTTACGTAGCTTGCCAAATTCTATTGGGGAGTAATATTTTTTAACAGGCAAATGTTTTTTTGTTGGCTGTAAATATTGACCAATTGTCATAATATCCACATTATTTGCACGTAAATCATCCATTACTTCTAAAATTTCCTCATGTGTTTCCCCTAAGCCAATCATTAATGAAGATTTCGTTGGAATATCAGGCTGCATTTCTTTGGCTAAACGAAGGAATTCTAAAGAACGCTCGTATTTTGCACGCGCACGTACTCTTGGTGTTAAGCGGCGTACTGTTTCAATATTATGATTTAAAATATCTGGCTTTGCATCCATTAATAATTGAAGGTTTTCCTGCATACCACCTAAATCCGATGGCAATACCTCCACCGATGTGAATGGACTTTTACGGCGAATGGCACGTACTGTTTCTGCTAGAACTTGCGCTCCGCCATCCTTTAAATCATCACGAGCTACCATTGTAATAACAACATGCTTTAAGTTCATAATGGCTACTGAATCTGCCACGCGCTCTGGCTCTGCTAAGTCCAATTCATTTGGTAAGCCTGTTTTCACCGCACAGAATCGACAAGCACGTGTACAAACAGAGCCAAGAATCATCATTGTAGCTGTACGTCTTTCTCCCCAGCATTCATGGATATTTGGGCAACGCGCCTCTTCACATACGGTATGCAGATTTTTCTCACGCATCAGCTTTTTAAGCCCTTTATATTCATCATTCGTGTTTAGTTTTATTTTTAACCAATCTGGTTTTCGTAAATGTTCTTCTTTACTTGTAGGTTTACAAGATGTCATATAAATATCGCCCCTATCGAAAATATACATTTTTTATAGTAACTATCTTCACTGTTGTCAATGTAACATATTAAAGGAACTCCAACAACTATCACAGCATACATTTCTACTTATAAGGGACAGGTATTTCAATGGAAGGCTGAGGTGCATCTGTGCTATTGGTATAAATATTCGGAACTGGTCCTCTTGTTAAGCCCATTGCTACAGGGATGTTTTGGGACACGGTCGTCGATTTACTGGCAAATGGCACAATAATTTGGACATTTACCTCCATATGAATACCAACCTCTACATAGGCACTATTAATACCAAATTCTTCGATAGATGCGGTGACTTCACTATGGACATTCCCAATTACATGAAAGCGAATTGGAATCTTTGGTCCTAAGTTTCCCAGTAAAGGAATATTGGCAGCCTGACCCAATGGTACAAAAAAGACGATACCATCCCCTTCTTGAATTCTGTTCATATCATATTCTACATTTTCTAATTCAGGTAAATGAGCAAGATCCCCTTGTTCAGCCTGCTCCAAGTACATTTTCACAAGCTCTAATGTTTCAGCTCGAACACGATTGATAATTTCTGTATTAAACTTTGTCGTCATCATATTAGATGCACCTGGTGGAATATCTTCAATAATATCATTGACATCTAAAACATTTGAAGTACGAGAATTAATTGCTTTACTAACAACATAAGAGGCAATTTTATTCGTTTGTACTTCAGCATATTGCAAATAGGTTGGCATAAGCCGTTCATTTAAGTAATAAATAAATAAGATCAGACAAATAACTAGACTTACAATTAAAATCGTTAAGCGATTAAGACGTACTCCCCTTTTGCTATAAGAGCGTAATTTCATTCTTTTTCGAGGGAAAAACAAAAAAATCTCCTCCTGTTCCATAACGTATGAACAGGAGGAGCAATTTATTCTACTTTGGGAGGCGCCACATAATCTGTCTCAACGCTTTCAATCATAACAGCTGGATAATCCACTAAATTAATTTCATATGTAGCTGTTAGCATTTGATTTTGCTCCTCAAAAATGCGAATCCATGGCAATGCTGCATCCAATGTATTTTGCCTTGAGACAATTCCACGGCGCCCGTCTGATAATTTTAAGATCACACCATTTGGATAATGAACGACTGCTCTTTTTAAAGCTTTTACAATGCGTGGATCATAAAGCGTACCAGAACCTGATTCTACAATGGCTAACCCTTGTGAAGGTAGCATTTTTTCCCGGTATACTCGATTTGTTGTGACAGCATCAAAAACATCTGCAACACCAATAATTTTAGCAAATGGGTGAATCTCAAAATCTACGAGACCTCGTGGATAGCCGCTGCCATCAATACGTTCATGATGCTGAAAAGCACAGTGTGCCACAAGCAGTGAAATAGAATGTAAATTTCGTAATAAATCAAAGCCATAACGAGCATGCATTTGCATTGCTTTAAACTCATCATTGGTTAAACGACCTGGCTTTGTTAAAATTTCCTTCGGCACCATTAGCTTGCCAACATCATGCAACAAAGCCCCAATACCAATTAAGCGTAAATCCTCGACAGAATAACCAAGTTCCTTTGCAATCGCTATAGAGTACAGCGTTACTTGAAAAGAGTGCTGATATAAATATTCATCAAATAAATAAGCATCTGTTAGTACTGTTAAAATTTCATCATTTCCACCTACTACTGAAAGTAACTCATCTACAATAGAGACAATTGTTTTGGACTGCTGATCTAAAATATAGGAAGCATTTACTGGATTACAGCCATCCATTGATTGGAACGAACTCTTAATCGTTGTAATGGCTTTATTGCGCACAGCAGGTGGCACTGTTTCTTCAACTTCAATACCCTTAGAAATTTCATCGTCAATATATAAATAATGTATATTTAACTGTTGAAGCCTTTGCATAATACGGGTATTTATAATAACATCTTTTTTTAAAAGTGGATGACCTGCCTCATTCCAAATGGTTCTTCCTAAAACCATACCTTCTTTTAATACATCGATTGAAATTAATCGCATGATTTCTTCCCCAATCCATTCTTCAAGCTTTCTTTACTGCTGAAAGAATCTTTGACCATAATCTCTCATAATATTTCGTAAAAAATCGGGTAAAATATATTGCTTTTTTGCATATTTAAAGCTTGGATAAAAATAGCCAAATGTAAATAAATCTAATGTCACAAGTTTATAAATACGATCTTGATCTGCTAACTTACCATTCATCAGCAATTGTCGATCGTCATTCATTGAAAACCCATATGTCAATATTTTCCCGAAAATAACACCTCTAAAGCCTAATCCTTTTAATTCAATATAGGGCCATTCTTCATTTTTAGATTGTAGATAAATTTCCTTCATTTCAGTAACCGATAATTCAATTGTACATAAATTAATGGGATGTGGAAAAATTCGATGTAAATCTAATGCTGTTACTGTTCCTTTGGGAAGACCATCTAAAAAAATTCCTGCATTAAATAAGGCACAGTCTGCCCCACTTTTTTCTAAAATAGCATGTGCAAATAAATCAGAAAGCTGTGAGTAATGAAACCATTCCTTATTATAGGATTTCTCTGTTATAAATACTGGCGTATTCAAGATTCTTTTTCCTTCATCCTCTAAAAATTGTACAATATCTTGCTCATTTTGCACAATTGGCAAATCCTTATTATGCATTAACATATCCATTTTTTTAACGACTTTTTTTATTTTTTTATCGTACATGATGGTTACATGTCCAATATATTGTCCAAATTTGCCTCCACCTGTCAATAAAACACCATTGATATATTTACCCTCAGGAAAGACATGATGTGTATGAGAGCCAAATATCACATCAATTTCAGGACACTCTTCCGCTAATAGCTCGTCCTCTGTAATACCTAAGTGTGATAAGCATACAACAATATCTACTTCTTTCCGCAGCTGATGTGCCAAACGTAGTAGTGTACTGCGTGCCTCGTCCATCTGCCAATCTAATTCCTCATAATACACCTCAAACATAGCTGTTGCAGCAATGACTCCGAGCTTTGTCCCCTGTTCGGTTGTTAATACGATATAGGGCTTTAGCCATGCTGGATTATTGCCATCAGCAGCATAAAGATTAGCAACAACGACCTCAAACTTGGCATCATTATATAGATGAAAGAGCTCCTGATGGGACAATGTAATGCCTTCATTATTACCGATTGTTACAACATCATAGTGCGCCTCGTTTAGCAGTTGCACATTGCCCTTACCGACGGTGGCATCTGTATAAACATTCGAACGATCTAAATGGTCTCCAACATCAAACAAATAGCTTGTTTCCCCTAGTTTTTCCAGTTTCTTGCGCTGCTCTTTCACATAGCTTTGCATTCGTGGCCAATACTTAAAATGACTATGCAAATCATTTGTGTGAAAAATATGGATTTTTTCAAGCATTTAAGCTACCTCACTTCAATTAGCTATTATCTATTTTAAGCTAATATACCTTCAATAATGGAACGAATTCCTAATAATAATAAAATAATTCGAAGGGCTAGTACAAGTGTATCAGATTTAATTCTCTTATTTAATGCTGCCCCTAGTTTAGCACCAAAATAGGCGCCTGGAATAACAGGAATAGTATAGAGCCATGGTACATGTCCTAAATAAATATGACTGGCGGAATTGATAATAGACGTTAAAAATACCATAAACATTGATGTTGCCACTGCGACATGTGGTGGAAATAAAAATAAAATAATCATCGCTGGCACAATCATCGAGCCACCACCTATACCAAACAAACCAGAAGCAAAGCCTACCCCAAATGTAAAGATAATAGCAAACCAAATGGGATAACCATATACATATTTTTTTCCTTCCGCATCTGTAAATGTTTGCTGTGTACCATTTTTAACAAACCATTTGACAGGCTTTAATTTATCACGAACAAGTAAAATAATTGATAAAATAATTAATAAAATACCGAAATATAAATTGAATGAAGGTAAATCTAATCCTTTATTTACCCACGCACCAAGGATTGTTCCTGGAATACTCCCAATAAAAAAGATAAGACCACTTTTATAATCTACCGTTTTTGATTTCATATAGCTTAAAGTTGAAGCAAGCCCAGTAAAAATCATCATAATTACGGATAAACCCACAACCTTTTGAGGTGTTATATCTGGTATCATGCCTAAATTTAAACCGATATATAAGGTAGCCGGTACTAATACAATGCCTCCACCTAGCCCCACCAATGCTCCAATAAGACCGGCAAATAATGCAATGATCATTAATAAAATAAATGCCATTATAGTTCCCCTTCAAATATATTTAATTGTTTAGGCGCTAACCCCTCATCCTTAATATTCAAAATCTCTTGTAGCTCCTTGGCATTTTTCGCTGCATGCTGCCCTGAGTTATTATTAAATAATACGAATAAATCCTTGACTTCAACATGGAGCTTTTGAATATTTTGTCCAAGCTGCTGTAGTTCTTCTTTATTGTAATCATATAAGAAGCGAACTTTACGCCAATTTTCTGCATTTCCTGTATTCCGCCATCCATGAATATTACGCCCATGGATACGCACAAGCCCCTTATGGGCAGTTGCAATAGGGTAAAAGGGAACTGAGCCTACGCCAGCCTGTGGTTCATCGCAAACTGTGTGGATAAATTGATGCTCTCGTAAAAAATTCATCGTCTGCTGCACTACTTTATCTGCATACCAAGTTTGATTGCGAAACTCAATCGCCACCTCAAAATCCTTAAGCTGCTGTCGAATATACAGTAAATACTGAACATTTTTTGACTGACAATCAAACCAGGGTGGAAATTGAGTTAAAATCATCCCTAATTTACCATAACGTTTAAACTCATTGGCACATTCAATAAATGCATTGAACATATCATTTTTAGTTTCAAAAGGAATTTCACCACGTAAATGCCCTGTCATGCCCTGATAGGCTTTCACAACAAAGCGGAAATTTTCTGGTGTATCCTCACACCATTTACGAACATGCGCTTTAGATGGTATGGCATAAAAAGAAGTATCCACCTCCACCGTTAAAAAGTGTCCTGTATAATCAAATAATTTATCTTTTGAGGTAGTCACTCCACTATAAAGTGAAGGGTGATCTCCCCAACCTGTTAATCCAATTACAATCATGTGACCCCCTCCTCTATGTACATAATCATAGCATACTGTTTCACACTACAAATAAATATCATGTAAAAATATCGCTTTCTTTCCATTTTAGTATGATGGAAGCATTATGTCACTTTTGACAAATAAAAAGGCATGAGTCCATATTTCTTTGAACTCATACCAATCTATGTTATTTATTACTATTTAGTAAGGTTTTGTTGAACACCTTTTAAAAATTCAATGCGACTGTAAGCTGGTCCCCCCTCCATTAATGGGTCTACAATATTGACGAATACTTGATCATTTTTAAAGGCATTAATATTTTGAATGATTGGATTCTTTTTCAAATCCTCAACAGCATTTGGCGCATCTGCATTTTCATCTGCCGAGAATTGCACAAATAAATAATCTGGATTCATCTCTGCAAGTTGCTCAACAGAAATAGCTTCCTGTGCTTTGGCTTTTGCAATTGCATCAGGCACCTCTAAGCCAAGTTCCTCATATAGCACAGCATTAAAGAATACTTCTTTTGGATAAACATAGGCTTGTCCACCACGAATACGGATGGCAGCTACTGTTTCACCTTGCAGCTTTTCAGTTAATGTTGATTTAGCAGCTTCAATATCAGATTTATATGTAGTTAATACTTTTTCTGCCTCTGCTTGCTTCCCTGATAATTCTGCTAATAAATTTAAGTTAGCTTCCCAGTTTGTAGAAATATGCGACACTAAAATTGTAGGAGCAATTTTCTCTAATTTACTTTTCACTTCTTCCGGAAATTTTGTGGAACCTAAAATAACATCGGGTTTTAATTCTAGGATTTTTTCAAAGTTTGGCTTTATTTTCTCACCAATTGACTCTGCTTCATCTGTCACTGATGCATAAAGCTCAGGGAACTCACCACCGACAGCAATCGCTCCTACTGGATGAACATCAAGTACAACCATATCTTCCATCGCTTCCATTGCACCTGTTACCACAATTCTTTCAACCTTCTCTGGCACTTCATAGCTCTCCCCAAGATATTGAATTGTTCTAGTACCATTGTCCTCTTTAGATGTATCCTTTGTTGGTGCTGCCTCTTCACTCGTTGTATCGGCAGATGAATTTTCCTCTGCTTCTTTTTTCTCTCCACAAGCAGCTAGAATAAGCGTAAATAATGCAATTAAACTAATAAAAAAAAACTTCTTTTTCATTTGCTCCAGACTCCTTTAATGATAATAATTAGCGAATGCTCTCTAAAATAGGTATCGTTTATGAATCAACTCCATTCCTTTTAAGTGATATTGATTATCATTATCATTTTAGTATGTATACGCTAAAAAATCCAGCACTATTTTAATATATTGTGAAATTAATGCTCGATTAGGCTTACTATCCTCCAATAAAAAACCCTTGCCATAATTTTAATTGGGACAAGGGATGAAGCGTATTAAACGATGAATCTTCCATTGCTCTGTCAAAATAATCAACAAAAAAGCTAGAAACTTTTAAATAGAGGCACTCAATATTACTCACTAAAATTACTATCTATTACACCGTAATTTTTTACCATTACCTTCTTTTTAAAAATAAAAAGGTCTCTCGTAGCAAGGTGTAGTGCTAATTTTAGCTACTATTAGATAATTAGTTATATTCAACATATGTTGATTTTCCTAAAATGGTTGGAAGGATGAATGGAATAAGTCGATATATTTGTCAATACTTCAATTCCGTACTGAATTAAGTATACTGTGATTAAAGATACTTCCTTATCAAAACAATAGTAGATCCCAATCACAGCCAGCTTATCCTAAAAAACTAGCCAGTTTCTAGCAAGCGCATAAATACTCCCACAACTTTCATTTGATTTGTAGTAGACCCAACGACAAATAAAAAAGCTGAGAAAATAATAAATGTACCAATAATACTAATGGAGATTCCTTTTGTAATTAACTGAACATCATACAGTCTTGCTGTTGTCCAAAGTAGCATAGTACAAAGAGAAAAAAATAGGCATTGTGCCATCCTAGTTCAAGTTTATTAAATTGTTTGACTAAAATAAGTAACCCGATCGGTGGTGTAATGACAATAAAAGAGAATAATTATCTAATATACCCAGGGTCTTTTTTCTCTAATTTCCCCAAGTTATACCTCCAATTTCCTTCCCCTTCAATATAATCACTTGGTATTTGAGAAGATTTTATCCCTCCGTTTCTTAAAGCTTCAATAAGATCATCAACATTTTTAAGTGTGTTGTAGAAGACTCTCACGTTTAGTGAACAAATTATTAAAAAAATTTCTCTGTTTTTATACTGTACAAGCCTTACTAAATTCCCTATTATAGTTAAAAAAGGAGGAATTTAATTTGAAAAAATCAACAATGATATTTAGTGTATTTATTTTACTCTTAACTTTTAGCATAGGTGCTTACGCTGCAACTAAATATAATTTTACTTTTGACGGTAAAAAACAATCTATGGATGTGCAATTAATTAATAATAAGGCATATGTACCTTTAAATGCTGTTACAGAGCTATTTGGGGGGGAGGTAACTTACGATAGTAAATCTAAAACGTATGCTGTTACATCCAATTCTACTGGTTCAACTACTGCTCAAAATGGATTATCAAAAACAATTGATAATGTAACAGTTAAAATTGATAAGGTTGTGCAAGATTCAGATTCTTTAAAAGTGTATGTAACATATATAAATAATTCAGATAACAAAATAAACACTACCGATTCTTTAACTAGGATCGTTGCAAATGGAAAACAATACAGTTACAACACTGAATTCAATTTTGAAAGATGGTATAAAAAAGACGTTCCTCACGCTGATTCTTATATTGAACCAGGTGTTACTGAAGAAAATGTGATTTTCTTTGAACCTGTCAATGCTGATTCCATTAACATTGCTTTGACTGTTAAATGGGAAGACTACAGATTTAATCATGTAAAAATCACCAAATAAACTTTCTTTTATAAAACAGATAACTAATATTGGTTGTCTGTTTTTTGTATATACGTTTTTAATATTACTTAAAATGGGCATGAAAAGAGGGAGTGGGAGAGCTTAATGTTCACATTACGGTTGTATGATAGATTACTTAGTGGAGGGTGGCGCATGTCAAAATTGTTTTGATAATTGCGATGATGAATAAGCATATAAAAACCAGACTCAAAATTTAAAGGTACATACGGCTTTCGTCCTATGTATGCTGTCTTATTATAAGAACTAGGTGCAGATCCTAAATTTATAGCTGCCCTAAGATCACAAAACAATAAAAATAAAAGATGACGAACTAAAGAAGTTCGCCACCTGCAAGAAAAAAATATCTAAAAACTGAGTCGGCACGAAATCGGTACGCACCGTTCTCGACATCTTTATTAATAGCCTTCAAATGTATATTTATGAGCTTTTAACCGATAGAACCTTCCATCTCGAACTTAATAAGGCGGTTCATTTCTACTGCGTATTCCATTGGTAGTTCTTTTGTAAATGGCTCGATAAAGCCCATTACGATCATTTCTGTGGCTTCTTCTTCAGAAATACCACGTGACATTAAATAGAATAATTGTTCTTCAGATACTTTTGAAACTTTTGCTTCATGCTCTAACGAAACATTATCATTAAAGATTTCATTGTATGGAATTGTATCAGACGTTGATTCATTATCCATAATGAGCGTATCACACTCAATATTGGCACGTGCACCGCTTGCTTTAGGACCGAAACGAACTTGTCCCATATACGTTACCTTACCACCTTGTTTAGCAATCGATTTAGAAACGATTGTTGAAGATGTGTTTGGTGCCATATGGATCATTTTAGCGCCAGCATGTTGGTGTTGTCCTTTACCTGCTAAGGCAATCGATAATGTCATACCACGAGCCCCTTCACCTTTTAGGATACATGCTGGGTATTTCATCGTTAATTTAGAACCGATGTTACCATCAATCCATTCCATTGTACCGTTTGCTTCAACAACAGTACGTTTTGTTACAAGGTTGTAGACATTGTTTGCCCAGTTTTGAATTGTTGTGTAACGGCAATAAGCATCTTTTTTCACGATAATTTCTACAACTGCTGAGTGTAGAGAATTTGTTGTGTAAACAGGCGCTGTACAGCCTTCCACATAATGTACATGTGCACCCTCGTCCACAATAATTAAAGTACGTTCGAATTGCCCCATATTTTCAGAGTTAATACGGAAGTATGCTTGTAATGGTGTTTCTACCTTAACACCTGGTGGTACATAGATAAATGAGCCACCTGACCATACTGCTGAATTCAGTGCAGCAAATTTATTGTCAGTGTAAGGAATAACTTTACCCCAATGTGCTTTGAAAATATCTTCGTTTTCACGTAGCGCTGAGTCTGTATCTTTAAAGACAATACCAAGGTCTTCAAGGTCTTGTTTCATATTATGATACACTACCTCTGATTCATATTGCGCAGATACACCTGCAAGATATTTTTGCTCTGCTTCTGGGATACCTAATTTATCAAAAGTTGCTTTGATTTCATCAGGTACTTCATCCCATGATTTTTGGGTAGCTTCTGATGGTTTTACATAGTACGTAATTTCATCAAAATTTAAGTCACTCAGATCGCCACCCCATTGTGGCATTGGTTTTGCATAGAATGTTTCAAGAGCTTTTAAACGGTATTCTAGCATCCATTCTGGCTCTTGTTTCATATTTGAAATTTCACGGACGATTTCTTCAGTTAAACCACGTTTTGAACGGAAAATTGATACGTCCTTGTCATGGAATCCGTATTTGTAATCGCCGATATCAGGCATTTTTTTAGCCATCGTTTCTCCTCCGTTCATTGAGTTGTATTTCTCAAAATATTCGACCCTTGCCTTGAGTGAAAGTATAATATACTTTCACTCATTCACAAGGAATTTTTTACTTTACGCCTTTCTCCATTGCCTTCCAAGCCAATGTGGCACATTTAATACGTGCAGGAAATTGTGAAACGCCCTGTAGAGCTTCAACATCCTCAAGATCGTATTTATCACTGTACTCTTCGCCCATCATCATTTTAGAAAAAATGTCAGCAAGCTCCAATGCTTCCTCTACCTTTTTTCCTTTAATAAGCTGTGTCATCATGGATGCAGAGGACATGGAGATAGAACAGCCCTCTCCATCAAATTTTGCATCCTCCACAACGCCATCAGTTACCTTCAATGTTAAATGAATACGGTCGCCACATGTCGGATTGTTCATATCAATTGTTACCGCATCACCCTCTAAAGACCCTTTGTTACGAGGATTTTTATAGTGATCCATAATAACGGAACGATATAGTTGATCTAAATTATTAAAAGACATCGCCAAAATACTCCTTCGCAGAACGTAACCCCGCAACTAGACGATCAATATCTTCCTCTGTGTTATAAAGGTAGAAGCTTGCACGTGCAGTTGCTACTTGTTGAAGACATTTCATTAATGGCTGTGCACAGTGATGTCCTGCACGAATAGCAATGCCATTCATATCCAGAACTGTTGCTACATCGTGTGGATGTACATCATCTAAGTTAAATGTTACAAGTCCACAGCGCTTCATTGGGTCACGTGGGCCAAAAATTTTCAGACCATCAATTGTTTCAAGCTGATCCATTGCATAACCTACAAGCTTATGCTCATGCGCTGCAATTGTATCTAGTCCAATATCCGTTAAGAAATCAATCGCAGCACCTAAACCAATTGCACCTGCAATAATAGGTGTACCGCCCTCAAATTTCCACGGTAATTCTTTCCACGTTGAGTCATAAAGCCCAACAAAGTCAATCATTTCGCCACCAAATTCAACTGGCTCCATTTTTTCAAGGTGTTCTTTTTTACCATATAGTACACCGATTCCAGTCGGTCCGCACATTTTATGCCCTGAAAACCCTAAAAAATCTACATCCAAATCTTGCACATCAATTTTCATATGTGGGGCTGCTTGTGCGCCATCGGCAACCATCACAGCACCATTCGCATGTGCAATCTGCGCAATTTCCTTAATTGGATTAATTGTACCAAGGACGTTTGATGCCATTGAGACTGCAACAATTTTCGTTTGAGGTGTAATCGTTGCACGTACTTTTTCTAAACTAATAGTGCCATCTGCTTCTAGCTCAATATATTTCAATGTTGCCTTTTTCTCTTTAGCTAACTGTTGCCAAGGGATAATATTGGAATGGTGCTCCATTTGTGTAATAACAATTTCATCACCTTCCGCAACATTTGCACGACCATAGCTTGCTGCTACTGTATTTAAAGATGTTGTTGTACCACGTGTAAAAATAATTTCCTGTGTTGACATTGCATGAATAAACTTACGAACCTTCTCACGTGCTCCCTCATAGCGATCAGTAGCACGATTTCCTAATGTATGGACACCACGATGCACATTGGAATTATCAAATTCATAGTAAGATTTTATTGCCTCAATCACTTGAACAGGCTTTTGTGACGTTGCTGCGCTATCAAGATAAACAAGTCGATGACCGTTTACATCCTGATTTAAAATTGGGAAGTAGCTTTTAATATCTTTATTCATCATTAGCGCACTTTCCTTTCAATAACCTCCGTCAGTTGCTTTTGAACGCCTTCAATTGGTAATTGCGTAACAACTGGCGCAAGGAATCCATGGATAACAAGGCGCTCTGCTTCTGTTTTCGAGATACCGCGACTCATTAAATAATAAAGCTGTAATGGATCTACTCGACCAACAGAGGCTGCGTGTCCTGCTGTTACATCATCTTCATCAATCAATAAAATAGGGTTTGCATCCCCACGAGCTTTTTCTGATAGCATTAATACACGTGATTCTTGCTGTGCATCTGCTTTTGTTGCGCCATGTTCAATATAGCCAATACCATTGAAAATGGATTGTGCTGCATCTTTCATAACGCCATGTTTTAGAATATGCCCGATGGAGTTTTTACCCCAATGACGAACCTCCGTAGTGAAGTTCAATTTTTGATCGCCACGACCAACTACGACTGTTTTTGTATCAGCATGCGAACCGTCACCAACTAAGTGTGTAATGTTTTCAGAGATTGTATCCGAGTCATTCATTAAACCAAGAGCCCAATCTACTTTTCCATCACGTGCTAGGCGTGCACGACGATTTACATAGGTTGTATAGCCTTTAGCCAGTACATCTACTGCACCATATGTTACCTGTGCATTATCTTGAACAACTACCTCTGCAATAATATTCGCTTGACCTTTTGCTTCTTCAACCGTTGAGATATATGTTTCAACATAAGTTACAGCGGCATTTGCTTCTGCTACGACTAAAACATGGTTATAAAGTGAAGCTTCCGCATGATCGTTGAGGAAAATCACTTGTAATGGTTGTTCAATCACTACATTTTTTGGTACATACACAAATACACCACCGTTAACAAGTGCTGTATGAAGTGCTGTTAATTTATGCTCATCGACTTTAACTGCCTCTGTCATAAAGTATTTTTGCACAAGCTCACCATGCTCACGAACTGCTGTTAAAATATCAGTAAAAATAACACCTTGATCAGTAAGCTCTTGTGATATTTTTAAATAAGCTGGTGTATTATTGCGTTGAATATATAGATTTTCCTGTGCTTCAAGGTCAATTAAACCTTTTGCTTCTTCAGGTAATGCATCTAATGAAGAAAATGCCTCACTATGAACTGTATGTGTTGGGAAATTTACAAAGTCCCATTTTGTAATATTTGTTCTATCTGGTTTTGGCAAGTCTAAACCAGTTACTTTGTCTAGTGCTGCCGCACGAAGCTCTGTAAACCAAGCTGGTTCACCATTTGCTTCTGAGAACGAGCGCACGTCCTGTACTGTTACAGGCAAGTTAAGTTCCACTGTCATGCTAGTTCGTCCTCCCTCTTATGCTTCTTGCTCTTCTGTTTCTTCTTCGATTCCTAATTCTTTTTTAATCCAGTCATAACCTTCTGCTTCTAAACGTTGTGCAAGCTCTGCGCCACCTGATTTTACAATACGTCCTTGCATCATTACGTGTACATGATCTGGTGTAATGTAGTTCAATAGGCGTTGATAATGCGTAATCATTAAGCAGCCAAAGCCTTCACCACGCATAGCATTGATACCTTTTGACACAACTTTTAATGCATCAATATCGAGACCAGAGTCAATCTCATCTAAAATGGCAAATGTTGGTTTAATCATCATTAATTGAAGAATTTCATTACGTTTTTTCTCCCCGCCAGAAAATCCTTCATTTAAGTAACGTTGTGCCATATCTTCATCCATTTCAAGGAATTCCATGTTCTTATCTAGTTCACGAATAAATTTCATTAATGAAATTTCATCGCCTTCTTCACGACGTGCATTAATTGCTGAACGTAAGAAATCAGCATTCGTAACACCTGCGATTTCAGAGGGATACTGCATTGCTAGGAATAAACCAGCTTGAGCACGCTCGTCTACTTCCATTTCAAGTACATCTTCACCATCAAGCTCAACTGTACCTGAAGTTACTTCATATTTAGGATGGCCCATAATAGCAGATGCTAATGTGGATTTACCAGTTCCGTTCGGCCCCATAATCGCGTGAATTTCATTTGTATTAATTGTAAGATTTACGCCTTTTAAAATCTCTTTCCCGTCGATTTCAACGTGAAGATCTTTAATTACTAAAGTTGACATGAAAATACCTCCATAGTGTTCAGTGAATGGATAGCCATTCCTTAATTATCATCATTCTAATCTTAACTGAAAATCGTTCTCTATGCAAACCATTTCAATTACTTTCGGTTTTCTTAAATAAAATCTTGAAAAACAAAGACTTTGTAAGCATTTTCAGCTTATTACTTGTCAAACTTATCAATGAGAATAACGTTTCTTCATTTTCAATAAATCACTTCTAATTGAGAATGAATTTCATCTAGCTACATAGTGAAAACCTCGTGAAAAGGGCTAATTGTAGCGGTTTTATAACAAAAATACATAGACAACGCTATCTATACTATAACCTTTTTCATGATAATGAAATCAATTAAGAAAACAAATATTTTGGCTCTTTGTTTGAAATGACATGTAAACATTCATAGTTATTTTTCGTCTTAAATACTATAATTAAAATAAAATCAATCTTATTTTTAGATTAATAGAGGTGAAAAGTTAGTGGAGTTACGTCAATTACGCTATTTTGTTGAGGTTGC
Source organism: Lysinibacillus macroides (assembly GCF_001281525.1). Classification (GTDB taxonomy): domain Bacteria; phylum Bacillota; class Bacilli; order Bacillales_A; family Planococcaceae; genus Lysinibacillus; species Lysinibacillus macroides. Next base: position 103,727 of record NZ_LGCI01000006.1, read on the forward strand.
TGAACGTGAGCATATTTCAGAGGCTGCTGAGCATCTACATGTAGCACAATCTGCCATTAGTCGGCAAATCGCAAATCTCGAAGATGAATTAGGCACACCCTTATTTGAACGTGTTGGCCGAAATGTAAAATTAACACCGATCGGAAAAATATTTCTTGAGCATACGATTACAGCTTTAAAAGCGATTGATTTTGCTGCCAAGCAGGTAGAGGAGTATCTTGATCCTGCTAAAGGCTCCATCAAAATTGGTTTTCCTACAAGTTTAGCGAGCTATGTACTGCCAACCGTTATCTCTGCCTTTAAACGCGAATATCCTGGTTTACAATTCCAGCTACGGCAGGGCTCCTATCGCTTTTTAATTGAGGCTGTTAAAAATCGCGATTTAAACTTGGCTTTTTTAGGACCGCTTCCCCCTAAGGATGAATCCATACAATCAACTATATTATTTACTGAAAATATCGCAGCCCTACTCCCAGCCAATCACCCATTAGCAAAAAGAGAAAGTATCCAGCTTGCAGAGTTAAGAAATGATCTCTTTGTGTTATTTCCAGATGGCTATATTTTGCATAAAGTAGCGATGGATGCTTGTCGTGCTGCGGGCTTTTTACCAAATGTGATTTCCGAAGGAGAGGACTTGGATGCATTGAAAGGTTTAGTTGCTGCCGGCATTGGTGTCAGTCTCCTACCTGAAAGCTCTCTTTATGATTCAGCGGCTCGTTTTACTGTAAAAGTGCCTATTCAAGCACCTACAATCCCTAGAACGGTTGGTATTATTTCACCTATTAATCGGGAAATTGCCCCATCCGAAATCATTTTTTTAGACTTTGTAAAAAACTTCTTCTCTCGCCTATCGCAATTCCAATAAAAAAAGAGTACATAAGTTTAAGGCTTATGTACTCTAAAATCTACTATTATTTTACTGGCACTACTGCACCTTTCCACTCTTCTAAAATGAAGTCTTGGATTTCTTTAGATGTTAATACTTCTAATAATTTTTTAATTTCTTCTTTTGTTTCATCGCCTGCGCGTACTGCGATAATATTTACATATGGAGATTCTTTATCCTCAAGAGAAATAGCATCCTCAATTGGATTTAAGCCGTTATCAATGGCAAAGTTAGAATTGATTAAAACCGCATCGCCTTCATCGTTTTCATACATTTGTACTAGCATTTCAGGAGCAGTATTTGCATCGAATTCAAAGTTTTTAGGATTCTCTTCAATATCCTTTAATTCTGCTGCTGTTTTATCAATACCCTCTTTTAATGTAATTAAACCTTTAGCCTCTAATAATGATAACATACGACCATGGTCAGATACTGAGTTAGAAAGTAAAATTGTTGCGCCTTCTGGAAGCTCTTCTAAAGATTTATATTTTTTAGAGTAAATACCGATTGGCTCAATATGAACACCACCAGCATTTACGAAATCATAGCCATTGTCTTTAATTTGCAGCTCAAGGTAAGGAATATGTTGGAAATAGTTTGCATCTAGGTCTTTTGATTCTAAATCTTGGTTTGGCAGTACATAATCTGTATACGTTTCAACTTCAAGATCCACACCTTGCTCAGCTAAAATCGGTTTTGCTTTTTCTAAAATTACTGCGTGTGGTGTATTAGAAGCACCTACTTTTAATGTTACATTTTCTTTACTATCTGTTTTTTCCCCATCAGCTGCTGAATTGGCATCCTCTTTTTTATCAGCACCACAAGCTGCTAAAGCTAGTACAAGTATTGATAAAAATAATCCTGCTAATAACTTCTTCATGTATAACACTCCCTTTTATTTTGTACAAAATATGTTAGCGGTAAAAACCGGAATAACCTTCTATTGTTTAGCGTTTATCAATTTTTTCGGTAATAAAATCACCAATCCATTGAATCACAAATACAACTACTAAGATCAAAATAGTTGCCATTAATGTCACATCTGTACGATTACGTTGGAAGCCGTCTAAGAAGGCTAAGTTTCCTAGACCTCCTGCCCCGATAATTCCTGCCATTGCTGTATAGCCAACAAGGGCAACAGCCGTTACGGTGATACCTGAGATTAATGCTGGCAAAGATTCAGGAATGAGTACCTTCCAAATAATTGTCGACGTCTTTGCACCCATTGAGCGAGCCGCTTCAATCACACCTTTATCAATTTCACGTAAAGCTATTAAAACCATACGTGCATAGAAGGGCGCTGCCCCAATAATTAATGCTGGTAATGCCGCATTGGCTCCACGAATTGTCCCAAGTAAAAATTTTGTAAATGGAATTAATAAAATAATCAACACAATAAATGGAATAGAGCGAAAAATATTCACAAGTGAACCAGTTAAAAAATTGACAATTTTATTAGCCCAGAGCTGATTGGGGCTTGTTAAAAATAATACGATTCCAATCACTAATCCTAGAATAAATGTTACAACCGTTGAGATAGCTGTCATATACAGCGTCTCATATGTAGCCTCCCACATATTTTCCCAGTCTACGTTCGGAAAGAGATCACTTAGCATTTACAATCACCTCCGTTTGTACTTCGACTGTATTTAAATAATTAAGTGCTGCAGCGACATTTGCCTGTGAACCGTCAACTTGTACAATTAATGTACCATATGCCCCATTCTTTGTTTGTGAAATATTACCATGGACAATGCTAACTTCCACATCAAATTGTTTAATAAGATGTGAAATAACAGGCTGCTCTGTATTCTCACCGACAAAGATAAGCTTCACAAGCTGGCCAGTTGGATAATTGGCTTTGATTTGTGCCACGGTCTCTAGCGTTTCCTTTGTATCTGTAATTTGCGCTACAAATTTTTTCGTAATAGCTGCCTGAGGTGATTGGAAAACTTGCAATACCTCGCCACGTTCTACAATTTCGCCCGCTTCCATAACAGCTACACGATGACAAATTTTGCGGATCACATGCATTTCATGGGTAATTAGCACAATGGTTAAGCCTAGGCGTTCATTGATATCCACAAGTAAATCAAGAATCGCATCTGTCGTTTCAGGATCAAGTGCAGAGGTTGCCTCATCACATAGTAAAACCTCTGGATTATTGGCTAATGCACGTGCAATGCCTACACGCTGCTTTTGTCCACCAGAGAGCTGTGAGGGATAGGCCTTATCACGTCCCTCTAAGCCAACAAGCGCTATCAATTCCTTCACTCGTGCTTCACGTTGAGCCTTGGAAACACCCGCGATTTCTAAAGGAAAAGCAATGTTTTCAGCAACTGTTCTCGACCACAGTAAATTGAAATGCTGGAAAATCATACTTACCTTTTGTCGAGCAGCTCGAAGTTTTTGCCCTTTAATGGATGAAAACTGTTGATTGTTCACCATTACTGTTCCTGCTGTTGGCTTCTCTAATCCATTTAATAAACGAATCATTGTACTTTTACCAGCACCACTATAGCCGATAATGCCGAAAATTTCACCTTTATCGATAGAGAGGTCCACGTTTTTGACTGCTGTTAATTCACCATTTGCTGTTTTATATTTCTTCGTAATATTTTGAAGCTGGATCATTGCCAATACTCCTTTTCTCATATAGAAAACCCCTTCACTCAGAGACAAGCAGAAGGGGTTACCGTACTTATACGTTTAACCGTTCTCTCATCTTTCAAAGACAAATCTTTGGGTGATTTGGCACCTTTTCACACTGTGATGGTTGCCGGGCTTCATAGGGCACTTCCCTCCGCCACTCTTTATAAGAGTTCGATATATTTAATGTTTTCGTAATCTATGTGTTACTTTACCATGCCAGCAAAGTTCAGTCAATTGCTTTTTTTAATAATTCATATAAAAATGGTACGGATTGAAAAGCATATATTTTATTTGTCACTTTTCCGCCATTACAGACGAGCAAACAGGGAACACTTTCGATTTGATGCTCACGGGCAATCTGCTCAACAAAATTAATATTAGCTTTGCCTAATTGTAGCTGTGGCACTAATTGTTCAACAATTAACATCATTTTTGAAGCCACTGCACACGTGCCACAAATGGGCGTATATAAATAAAATGCAGCTTGCTCTCCCGACTGTACAGCCGCTTCCCACTGCTTTATTGACCATTCTTCCATTATTCACGCAACCTTACTTACAAAATATATTCATTATGGATGGAGAAATGTGCGCGCAATAAAATCATTGCTAACACTTTCCTTGGTGTTGTCTCGACTTCCTTATAGGTAGGCATTGTACGCAAATGCTCAGCCTCTGGATAATGTCTGTCCATTAATGCACGTAGTTTATCGCCTGAAGTATCTGCATCAAAAAAGGTAAAAAGCTCACAGCCCTCATAAGGATCGAGGAGTTCCTCTAATTGATGTACACCAATCGTACCATTCGTACATAGTATTGTAACGTGCTCATTTAAAATAGGTGCAATTTGAAGCTTATCTGAGCGCCCCTCTACTATCAAGCATTTTCCCTGGAACATTACGCCACCTCCATTTTAAACATCCCCACTTATAAGTCAGTATATAATAAAAAACGCCGGTAGTTGCCGACGTTTTCGATTAGAGCTTGTCTTATTCTGCAATCATTTCTTCGTATTGTTCTGCTGTCATAAGTTTGTCAACTTCTGATGCATCAGCAGGCTCTACAACAATCATCCATGCTTGTTCATATGGTGATTCATTTACGAATTCTGGGTTATCTTCTAAATCTGCATTGACTTCAACAACAGTACCCGAGATTGGTGCGTATAGTTCAGAAACTGTTTTTACTGATTCTACGCTGCCAAATGGATCATCTGTTTTGATTTCATCGCCAACTTGCGGAAGCTCCACAAATACGATATCTCCTAGCTCAGATTGTGCGAAGTGTGTGATACCGATACGTACTTTACCATCTTCTACTTTTACCCATTCGTGCTCTTCAGAATATCGTAAATCTTTCGGTGTGCTCATGCCAAAACCCCTCCATAAATATGTAATCGATTCATTTTCAGTGTGCCATATTTCTCCTATAAAAACAAGGAGAAATGCGGTTATTTCCAAGCTTGTTCAAAATCTGATTCTTTAAACCCTAAAGTTACTTTTTTTCCATCTGTCACAATTGGGCGTTTAATGAGCATACCATCAGAAGCAAGTAGTTCAAGCTGCTCCTCCTCTGGCATCTCAGCAAGCTTATCCTTTAATCCAAGCTCACGATATTTCATGCCAGATGTATTAAAAAACTTCTTCAAAGGTTGCCCACTCGCTTGCCAGAATGCTGTGATTTCATCCTTTGTTGGCGTTTGCTCTACAATATGTATTTCTTCATAGGAAATATCATGATCATTTAACCACTTTTGTGCTTTTTTACATGTTGTACATTTTGGATAATGAATAAATTGAATCGTCATTAAAATGCTCCTCTACTGTCTTTTTCTGTAGTATACCATCATAAGTGTTTTGAAGGGTGGAACTTCTCTTATTTTGGGGGTTCTAATGATGGTTTACTGGCCGAATATCCTGTACTTTCGGGCTTCTATCTATCACTTTTGCCATTCTATCCATTTATTTAAAGCTGCTATCCGTTTCTCTTAGGCTATCCGCTACTTTTGGAGCTCTATCCGTCACTTTCGCTCTTCTATCCATCTATTTAGAGCCTCTATCCATTTTACAATGTCATCTTCTTCACCCCAAAAAACCTAGCTCCTATTAAGAAATGGGAGCTAGGTTTCGCATTATCATATAATTGAATCAATTTCATAAATCGATTTTTTCAAGAGCTTAGACTGCTCCTGTGTCTGATTTTTGTTTTTTAAAATTTAAGCTGCGTTGTTTTGTAGCTGTAAACGTACATTCATCCGATCGACTGCTAATTTGCAGGCATTATAAATAAACGTCACAAGGTTGAAGTGCAGTTTAGCTTTTCTACCGGTTTTGTGACGGACGTTGTTTAACTGAAAAAATTGCTTTAAATAAGCATTTACTCGTTCGACAGCTGTGCGTTCCTTGTAAAGTTTCTTCCATAGCTCGGAGCCACGTGCTGGAAACGTGTATTTGCGGATATCGGTTTCACACTTGATTTTAAACACCTTTTGACAGAGCGAGTCATCACGTAATGGACAGGTTGCGCAATCTTTTGGACGTGTGAACTTAAGCGTTTGATACTTTTCATCAAAGCTGTCGTAACAGTAGCTATGTTCACGCACACAGGTTGGACGGAAATGTTCATCAAAACCGATCATTTCGCCCTCACGTCTTTTCACATATGGAATCACAGCTTTCATCTCTTGTATTGAAATCTGGCGGTAAATTGCTTCATAGTCATAACCTGCATCGAAAATAGCCGTTGTGAAATGGTTAGGCATGATATGGTTCATCTTTTTTAGTAACGGAATCGCCGCTTTACTATCACTCAGATTGCCGGAAGACATTAGACGCGCCACGATATATTGGCTTTTTGTCGAAACAGCTAAATGCCCTTTAAAGCCGTACCAGAATGTGTTTTTACCATCGCTGTTTTTCTTGATGCCCCACTTTGGTTCAATGGGGATGTCTTGCCATAGAGTCGTCAATGGAATGGTTAATTGTGCTTCCAACTTCTTTTCAAAAGTCGTTTGATTCGCTTCAAGTTCTGCTTGTTCAGCGAGCCAGGCAGCACGTTCTTCTTTTGATTTACGACCACGTTTTTTCGGTTGTGTTTCTTTTTTCTCTGCTGGTTTTGCGGCATCTCTCGCTTCAAAATGTGTTGCATCAAAACTAAGGTGTTCCTCTTCAAGAAAACCTTCTGTAAAGGCAGCTTGAATAAGTTCATCGTGCATGCGATCTAAGACATCTGATTGACTAATCACGTCGACCATACGTGAATACGAGGCTTCAGATGGCACCGTGTCCGAAACTAAAAAGCCACAATCTAAGCGAAAGACGAAATCATGCGTTAATCGATTGACCAAATCTTTAACGGTAGGGATACGCTCGACAATGCGGATCATCAATGATTGAATCATCGCACCGTAGTTTAATTCTCGTGGAGCACCACGCATCGTCTTCTTTCGAAATAGTTGAAAGATTGGCTGCACATCGAAAGTGGCTAAAATAGCATCAAAACGACGAGAACTTTCCATTTTCAATAATTCACGGATGTCAAATAGGCTCATTTGTTTTACAATAGTCATGAGGCATCATTCCTTTTCGGTGGGTTGTTTAGTCGCTACCATTATACCGAATTTGGGGAGGTGCCTCATTTTTATTTAATTTTAGCCCTTGATATTAAAGGGATTAGAATTATGAAATTAACTCAATTAAACAATATACTTTTCTGCTTCAATTAACTTTACGGAAGCTTCACGTTTCTTGGCGATTAAGTTGTATGGATTATTGCGTGTTAGCTTACGCAGTGCCGATAATGTCATACGTGCTGCATCGCCATCTGCTGAAGCAAGAATTGTATCCTTTGCTTCTTTTTCGATTTCTGCGAATGCCTCTTGGCAGAAAATTTGCGTATATAGTAATTTTTGCTGTGCTTTTTCAGCGCCATCACGAGCAATTGCCTTTTCTGTACGTAACACTGCGGATTCCATTGCAAATAACTGGTTGGCAATGTTCGCAATATTCACCAATACCTCTTGCTCTTGATCAAGCTTTGCACCAAAGCGTTGTGCCGCTAAGCCTGCTGCTAATACAGCAATTTTCTTTGCATTTTTCACTAAATATTTTTCTTGTGCTAGCGGCTCTGTACCGATATCCTCTGGCATTAACATTAGCAGTTCTTGCTGTAAGTTTTGCGCCACTTGTAATAATGGTAGCTCACCTTTTAGCGCTTTTTTCATAAATGTGCCAGGTACAATCATACGGTTAATTTCATTTGTGCCTTCGAAAATTCGATTAATACGAGAATCACGGTAAATACGCTCTACCTCATATTCAGCCATAAAGCCATAACCGCCATGTAATTGTACCGCTTCATCCGCAATATAGTCTAATGTTTCTGATCCGAATACTTTGGCAATAGAGCATTCAATTGCGTACTCAGCAACGGCTCCTGCAATTACTTTCCCTTGCTTTTGCTCCTCAGGGCTTAGCTGGCTTAAACGATCCTCAAATAAACCTACTGTACGATAGTTTAGTGATTCTGATGCATATAAATGAGAAGCCATTGTGGATAGTTTCTCTTTTGTTAAATTGAAGTCAGAAAGCTTTGTTTTAAATTGTTGACGTTGGTTTGTATATTGAATTGCAAGCTCTAATGCACGCTTAGAGCCACCAATTGTCCCAACACCTAATTTATAACGACCAATGTTTAAAATATTGAACGCAATAACATGACCACGACCAATTTCACCTAATAAGTTTTCAACAGGTACTTCCGCATCTTCTAGTACTAATGTACGTGTAGATGAAGATTTAATCCCCATTTTCTTTTCTTCTGGTCCTACTGACACACCATTATATTCTCGCTCTACAATAAACGCTGAGAATTTATCGCCATCAATTTTCGCATAGACAACAAACACATCTGCAAAGCCTGCATTTGTAATCCATTGCTTTTCACCGTTTAAAATATAATGTGTACCTACATCGTTGAGCTTCGCAGTCGTTTTTGCACCTAACGCATCTGAACCTGAACCTGGCTCTGTTAATGCATAGGCAGCAATTAATTCACCTGAAGCAAGCTTAGGTAAGTATTTTTGCTTTTGATCTTCATTACCGAATAATACGATTGGTAATGACCCAATCCCAACGTGTGCACCGTGTGTAATAGAGAAACCGCCTGCTACAGACATTTTTTCTGCAATTAAAGCTGAAGACACTTTATCTAAGCCAAGACCCTCATACTCTTCAGGTACATCTGCTCCAAGTAAACCTAGCTCCCCTGCGCTTTTTAGCAGTCGTACGGAATGCTCAAATTCATGATGCTCTAAATTCTCAACGACTGGCAATACTTCGTTTGCTACATATTCCTCTGTTGTTTTTGCAATCATTTTATGCTCATCTGTGAAATCCTCTGGTGTAAACACACGATCTAATTCCACATCTTCAATAAGAAATCCGCCGCCTTTAATGAAATCCGTTGTTTTTTCTGTCATGTTATATTCCTCCCAATATATCGAATGTAATCCCCTATATATAGAAAAGCCTGAGGCACAATGTTCGGAGGCAACCGGAAACAGTATACCTCAAGCTGATCTAGCAAAATTATAAAATTTCAAATACGCCAGCAGCGCCCATACCGCCACCGATACACATTGTTACAACGCCATATTTCTTCCCTTGACGCTTTAATTCATGAATTAGTTTTAGGGTTAAAATAGCTCCCGTTGCGCCTAGTGGATGACCTAATGCAATCGCTCCACCATTCACGTTAACCTTCTCTTGGTCGATGCCTAAATGGCGTACTACCTGTAATGATTGTGAGGCAAATGCTTCATTAATTTCCCATAAATCAATATCTTCTATTGATAGTCCTGCAATTTCCAACGCTTTTGGCACTGCCACGATAGGCCCGATACCCATTACTTCAGGAGGTACACCGCCAACTGCAAAGCCTAGGAATTTTGCCATTGGTGTCAGTCCTTGCTTGTCAGCTTCTTCACGATCCATTACTAGTACAGCTGCTGCTCCATCAGATGTTTGAGAAGCATTACCAGCTGTTACAGAGCCTTTCACATGGAAGGCTGGACGTAGCTTTGCTAAGCCCTCTACAGATGTTCCTGGACGCACACCCTCATCCATACTAAATGTAAATTTTTCCACTTGCGGTTTATTGTTCTCGTCTACGTAATGCTGTTCCACGTCGATTGGTACAATTTCATCATTGAATTTACCTTCTTTAATCGCCTTTTCAGCAAGTGTATGTGAACGAACTGCAAAGGCATCTTGGTCTTCACGACTAACATTATATTGACGAGCTACTTCCTCAGCTGTATGCCCCATGCCCATATAATACTGTGGAGCCGTTTCCGCTAAAGTCGGATTTAAACGTGGTGTATTCCCTACCATCGGCACCATACTCATGGATTCTACACCACCAGCAAGAATAGCCTTTGAGTGTCCTAGCATAATTCGCTCTGCTGCATAGGCAATCGCCTGTAAACCTGATGAACAAAATCTATTAATCGTCAGAGCAGGCGTTGTATCTGGTAATCCAGCAAGTGCCCCAATACTACGTGCCACATTCATCCCTTGCTCTGCTTCTGGCATCGCACAGCCTAAAATTAAATCATCAATCGGCCCTTCATAGCCTGCTCTTTTCAATGTTTCCTTGACTACAACAGCACCAAAATCATCTGGTCTTACTGTTGCTAAAGAACCTTTTTTTGCTTTTCCAATTGGAGTTCGTGCTCCTGCTACAATAACGGCTTCACGCATCGTATTCATCCCCCTTTGTTTCATGTGCAAGATTGATCTATTTCGTCAACTAGTTACGAAGTGGTTTACCTTTTAACAGCATGTGTTGCATTCTTTGCTGTGAAAGTGGATCAGCAACAAGGCTAAGGAATGCCTCACGCTCTAAGTTCAATAAATATTGCTCATCGACTAATGTGCCATAAGGAACCTTACCACCTGCAATAACATAGGCTAATTTTTTAGCAATTTTTAAATCATGTTCGCTAATAAAGCCTGACTCAAACATCCCTTGTGCACCAATCAGTAATGTACCGTAGCCTGATGCACCGACCACTGGCACTTTAGTTGGCACAGGTGGTTGATAGCCTGCCTCATAAAGCGCTAATGCCGCCTGCTTTGCATCGTATAATTGATGATCTGGGTTCACAGAAATACCATCCGCAAAGTTTAAGAAGTTATTTTCGCGTGCTTCCTCACCAGATGTTGAAACCTTCGCCATCGCAATTGTTTCAAATACTTTATTAGCAATATGTTGATAGTCTACCTCCACACCATTTGGTAAACCTTTTAGGAACTTTTCATAAAGCGCCTTATTGCCGCCACCGCCAGGGATTAAACCAACACCGACTTCTACTAAGCCCATATATGTTTCCATTGTTGCCTGAATATGTGTGGCTGGTAAGCATACCTCTGCGCCACCGCCTAATGTCATACCAAATGGTGCTGCTACAACTGGCTTACGGCAATATTTAATTTTTTGCATGGCATCTTGAAATGATTTAATAACGAAATCAAGCTCGAAAATATTATCATCCTGTGCCTCTACTAAAATCATCCCTAGATTTGCGCCAACACAGAAATTTTTCCCCTGATTACCGATGACTAAGCCCTTATAGTTAGCCTCGACCTCACTCACTGCAAAGTTAATCATTTGAATAATATCTAAGCCAATCGCATTTGACTGGGAATGGAATTCTAACAACGCAATACCATCGCCTAAATCTATTAAACTAGCCCCTGTGTTTGATTTAATCACACCATGCTTTTTCTTATAACGTTTTAAGTTAATCTCTTTTTCATTGACTGGCACTTTCACATATTGTGAACCATTATAGTAAGCTAAATCTCCGTCTAATTCTGTATAGAATGTCTCCACGCCATTTGCTAACATCTCTTTGACAAAAGCAGGTACCTCTCGGCCCTCAGCCTCCATTTTCGCCACAGAATCTTTTACGCCTATAGCATCCCAAATCTCAAATGGCCCTTGTTGCCAGCCGAATCCCCATTTCATCGCGTTATCAATGGCTACGATATCATCTGCAATCTCCCCATGTAGCTGTGCAGAATAAAGGAGCGTTGGTGCAAAAATCCCCCATAATAGCTCGCCTGTACGATCCTTTGCATAGGTTAACGCCTTCACTTTATTAGCCAATCCACGAGTTTGTTTTGCCATTTCAATAGAAGGTGTTTTTAATTTTTTGGCTGGACTATACGTTAAGGTTGCTGGATCAATCTCATGTATCTCTTTTCCTTGTTTTAAGAAGAAACCTTGACCTGATTTTGCTCCTAGCCAACCGTTTGTGACCATTTTTTGTAAAAATTCAGGTACTGCAAATACTTGCTGCTCCTCACCTGTTGTTTGATCGTAAACATTTTTCGCTACATGAATGAATGTATCTAAACCAACTACATCTAGCGTACGGAAAGTTGCAGACTTTGGACGGCCGATAAGCGGACCTGTTACAGAGTCTACCTCACCAACAGAGTAACCACCTTTTAACATTTCCTGTAAAGTGATAAGTAAACCATATGTTCCGATGCGGTTGGCAATAAAGTTTGGTGTATCTTTTGCAAGTACAACTCCTTTACCAAGCACATCTTCCCCAAACGTTTTCATGAAGCTAACTACTTCAGGTGCAGTTGTATTGGCAGGAATCACTTCTAATAATTTTAAATAGCGAGGTGGGTTGAAAAAATGTGTGCCAAGAAAATGCTTTTGAAAATCATCTGAACGTCCCTCTGCCATCGCATTAATGCTAATACCAGATGTATTTGAACTAATGATTGTTCCTGGTGAACGAACCGCATCAATTTTTTCATAAAGACTTTGTTTAATTGGTAAATTTTCTACAACAACCTCAATAATCCAATCTACATCTTTTAGTTTCCCTAGATCGTCTTCAAAGTTGCCAACTGATAGTAGTGATAAATTTTTCTTAGAAGTAAGTGGTGCTGGCTTTTGCTTTAATAACTTTTGCAAGGCTCCGTTTACAATACGATTTCTAACAGCTGGATGCTCTAAAGAAAGCCCCTTTGCCTCTTCCTCCTGCGTCAGTTCCTTTGGTGCAATATCTAATAGAAGTGTCGGTATACCGATATTTGCTAAATGTGCTGCAATTCCAGAGCCCATCACCCCAGAACCTAGAACAGCTGCTTTTTGAATGTTGTAAGTCACAAGCAATTCCCCCTTATTCTCCCATTGAATGAATAGCCATTCATTTTTTGACTAAAAAAATATCAAGTTTACCTTAGTGATTTTTTATTCTGTGTTGAATTTTTCAACCGAATCCAGCTAAGGCTTATCTCCATTTCCATTAGGTAATGAAGATAAAACTACTTTTTCTGTTTTTAGTGTAGATTATTTTGTCTAATTTAGCAATCTTTTTTCACTATTTATTTTTGCAATATATAACTTTTTTTGTTTTTTACGAGCGAAAAGCATGCAAGAAGTAGCGAGCAATACAGCGAAACAGAAAACTTTCAGGTTACGCTAAAAATGTGTAGAATGGAAAGCAAGGAGCGTGAATACTATGAAAACAATTACTACGACAGAACAATTTAATGAACTGATTGCTGGTGACCAAAAGGTACTAGTAAAATTCTATGCAGGCTGGTGTCCAGATTGCACACGTATGAATATGTTTATTGATCCAATTATTGAGGAATATAGCCAATACGCTTGGTATGAGCTAAACCGCGATGAGCTACCAGAAATTGCAGAGAAATATGATGTGATGGGCATTCCAAGTCTACTAATTTTCCAAAACGGCGAAAAGCTTGCACACTTGCATAGTGCAAATGCTAAAACACCTCAGCAAGTAACAGAATTTTTAGCTGCCCAACAATAACCAACGAGCTGCATTCTTTTCATGGAATGCAGCTCTTTTTGAAAGGACACGATATGATGCACCAACAATTGACTTTAGCTGGAATGTCACAATATGATGCAGCTGTTGCACCAAGCTATCGCAACTCTGCCTGTGGACCGACAACAATTTATGCGATTTTAAACTACTTCAACAAATCAGCCCCTAGCATTAACGAGCTATATCAACAGCTCGGTAGCACAAAAATTGGTTTATTTAAATGGCGGCTTATTTATTATCTTCGTCGCTTACAGCCAACCTGGGATATTCGTGACTGTTCCTTAAAGGAAGCCTTACAGGAAATTGATGCAGGTCGCCCTGTTGCGATGCGCTTTGACCGCTATTTTAGTCTGAATTGGCGAGATCAACAATCTACCTTTGCCTACCATTGGGTTCCCCTTATTGGCTATGAAATAAAAAATGACCAGCTATCGTTAATTTTTCATGATAATGGTGGTCCAAATCGTAATAGCAAAGTTCAACAAGCACTATTTCACAATAACGCAAAGGTGTTATCATTTGTTAAAATTACACCGAATACAAGGAACGTGCATGCTTCGCAATAAGTGTATAGCCACTCTCCTCAATCGTTTTAAAGGTTTGTGCTTGATAATTCGGCAATACTAAGCTTGTAAAATCCGCTTCTATTGGGACATCGGTTTGAATCGTTGCAAGCTCATACGATAATTGCAACATCTTTATATTTTCTTGAATTTTTGTTCGTTGCCCAGGCTTTAATTCAGCCAATGATGCCAAAATATTATCAATAGAGCCGTATGTTTGAATTAAGGTAAGTGCCTGTTTAGGGCCAATACCTTTTACACCTGGATAGCCATCACTTGTATCTCCCATAAAGGCCTTCACCTGTGCAAATTGTGCTGGTTCAATACGATATTCCTCATGAAAGCGCGCATGTGTATAAATATCATATTCTGTATAGCCTTTTTTCGTAAAAGCAATCTCTGTAGATGGTCTTAAAAGCTGAAGCAAATCTTTATCACCACTAATTACGGTAATATCTGCCTCGTTCTGCCATTTTGTAATCATAGAGCCGATTAAATCATCCGCCTCCATTCCTTGCACTCCAAAATTTTTCCAGCCAATTTGCTGTGCTAAATTCTTTGCCATATCGAATTGTGGCAGCATCTCCTCTGGCGGTGCTGGACGATTCGCCTTATAGCCATCAAATAGATCATTGCGGAATGTATGTGCCCCCATGTCCCAACAAACAGCCATATGAGTTGGCTTCATTATGGATTGTGCTGTTAGTACATGACGCACAAATCCTTGCGCCCCATTTGTTGGTGTGCCATCTGCAAGGCGAATAAAATGACCCATTGCTGCCGAAGCAAAAAAGGAACGAAATAACAGTGCCATACCGTCAATAATTAATAGTTTTGGTTTTGTTGTCATACTAAAATCCTCTCTATTCCAATACAAAGTTTGCTCTTGCGTATTATAACAAACTTTCAATTACTGGCATTGTCCATCTACTGTTTTTATAGCATCGCCTTTCCTTTTTTGGAAATACGATTACGGTAATCCAGTTGAATACCTGTTAGCCATTGCAAAAATGCTGTCACACCGATCTTAACGGTTTCTGGTCGAAGTGTGCTTTCCTTTGGGTCTGCATAGACAAAATCAATATGACGAACCCCCTCATTCTCACCAATAAGCTTGAGAATATCAAATAATTCATAGGCTGTTAAACCACCTGGTGTCGCTGCTGGGACATCTCGCGCAAACATAATATCCAGTGCATCTAAATCAACCGAAACATAAATTCGGTCTACCTCATACATGAGTTGACGCAGCATTTCACGTATTGTGAGCTGAATACCATCACGTCGCATTTGCTTTAATGTAATCATATGAATACCTTGTTCTCTCGCATAATGAATCATTTCTGGTGAATTAAAAAAGCCATGTAACCCTACATTATACACATGTCTCCCTTCAACTACTCCTGCTGCTATTAACTGGTGTATGGGTGAATCTTGCGCTAAGCCAATTTCCTCTTGGTTTCTTGCATCTAAATGTGTATCAATCTGAATGATTCCAATACGATCCTGTGGAAAAGCATTTTTAATGCCTTTTAGTGAACATGCTGTAATGGCATGATCTCCCCCTATTAAACACGTAAGGCTCCTTGGATAGGCTATACTTAAATTTTCTGCTGCTGCCTCAATGGCAGATTCTGAAAGCATTCTATCTTTTTCATGAATCGCCACATCGCCAATATCCACAACTGCCAGCGCACGTAAATTTATCTGTTCATCTAAATTGTAAGACTGGAAGCTGGGCCACGCTTTCCGAAATGCATTTGGATACTGCGCTTTCGTTGATGCTTCAGTGGCATAAGATAATAAAGCACCATATACAATAATATCCACGTCATTTGGATTGGGATTTATTTGTTGCTTAATCCATTGATGCAATGCTGAGCCTTTTTCTTGCTGCCATTGGCATTCTGGTCGTATAAACATATTGATCTCCACCTTTATCTCATTTTCATTCAAGTCAAATCGGCCTATATGCCACCTGATATTCTCCTTAAAATGACCTAATATATATGTTAGTAACGTTATAGTACCATTTGTACACTTATCTTCGTTATGTTTTTCTCTTATTCTACAAAATTTTCTTCACCTCTACTGTTTAACACAGCAAAAAAGGTATCTCAAAAATCATTTGAGATACCTCTTTCTGGATGGAGACACAATTTTGCCACCTCATACATGGAATAGCTTTCAAAAGAATAGTGGCTACGCAATTCCTGAAAATAACGTAGTAGCTCCTCGAGTATCGCTAAATTTTTATCAATATGCTTCCCAAAATTATGAGGATGCCACCATATATGATAAAATGCCTGTGCTTTAGCAGCCTCTAGCATCCCTTCCTTTATACGCTTTATCTTTAACCCTTCAAATACACGCAATGGGCTACAATAAGGTCTTAAAAAAGCACTTGAGCGAATATCAATCAGCGGAGCCATTTGCATATCCTTAAATGTCACCAGATGATGACCAGTTAAGTTGAAATAGCTATCTAACCACTTTTTCGCGCCTAGCCATCTGCCTTTTGAAGTATTGTACAAAGCATGATTAGTTGGTCCTCTATAGCAAATATACCCCGCTTCTAAACATGCCTGAAAATAGTCTTTGTTTACTTGATTACGTGGAAAGGTAATGGACTTCATAGGGGCAATATAGCCGTCCGTAATCGTTTTCGTTGCATATAAATCTGCACAAAAATCCGCCTTTGTTTGCCCTTTTTCTAAACAATAAAAGTGAGAAAAAGTATGACTGGCAATTTCCTGATAGGGTGTACGTTTAATCTCCTCAACTAAAGATCTACCAAAATGCAAAAGATCCTCTTGCTCATTTTCGCCTACTTTCGCAAGCTGTGTATAGGCAGCATAGCGCATGTCTTCATACTTCACTGGGATACCTCGTAAATAATGAGCCATCTCTGCCTTTGATTCGGCAAACAATAAGCCTACTGTCGCCCAAGTTGCATGAATATGATATTGCTCAAATAACGCTAATATTTTAGGCAGGGCTTTGCGTACACCATATAGGTTTTTATTGTATCGTCCATAGCGAAAAACATCATGGACACCCCATTTTAGCTCAAAATCTAATGAAATAACGAGACCCCCACCGTTCATACTGCTACTTCCTCCATTTTTTCACACCAAGCAAACGTGCACGTATTTTAGATAGTGTAATATAGCCTGAATAAACATTCACAACCTGTCCACCAAAGCTTTGCTTCAAGGCTCGTACATGAGGATCATCTGTTAATTCACCCATATCATATAAAATAAAACCTTGCTGTTTTAAATGCAGTAAGTTATGCCATAGCAAGAAACGATTCACATAACGCAAAGGTCGTTGTAAATGAGTTGCCATAGCTGCCGCATCACATGTTACCTCATAATAAGACATCGCTTTTTTTGCATGTACAATATCAAGCCGGTAACACATTGTTTGTCCACAAATACTTTGGACTTCAGATAATAATAAAGCCCCCTGCTGATTTAATAGCAGTATCGTTTCCATTTGTAATTTGCCAATACCTTTAAGCTTCTTTCTTTTAGCAAATTGATTGTAAAACTGTTGAAAGGCTTGCAAATTCACCGCTGAAGGCTCACGATACAAAATCACTTGGTAAAATTCCTGTTGCGCACATCGCAAAAGTTGCCGATTTCCCTCTGACAGTGCTAAATACAAGGAAAGCTCAGACTCTCGAAGCGAAATATGAATCGTTTCACTTCGAACAAGCTTGCGGCTCGGTACTAGTGAATGTGTATAACCTACAACCCTCATGGACTTTCGAATATTTGCTGGCTTTTCGACAAAATAAAAATGCTGCATTGCGATATTCCATCGCTTACTTTTAATGGACAGAATGAACATCGCCCCCACTCTCTGTATATTTTTCTACATGATGTCGCTTATAATAAGCCATTTTATAATGCTTTATTCGAGAAATAGGTTGATAGCCTAGCTGTATTAAGCGTTTTCGTTTCCGCCATTGCCAAAAGCCTGCCGTTATCCATAGTGCCTGTGTAGGTTTGCTATGGCGAAAATAAGCCGTAATAATATCAATCTGTGTAGCATCGTCATGGCTTAAAAAACAGGTTTGCTTTGGCAAAGCCTCGGTAATTTGCAGTGTATCCATATGCCAATGGGAGGCATGTAACGCAAACGCCAGCTTATTCGTTTCCGCAAAGGGGTCTTTATAAAGCGTATATCCCTTATAAAAGAGGTCCATCAGCTCTTTTTGTTCAAGTTGCATCGCTTCCTGAATAGACATTTCCATAAATAAATTACCAACAGGCTGCTGTGGAGCAATAGCCTCTGAGGGGGATAACTCATATAAAGTCACTTGTTGCAAACGAATAAATCTTTCTACGAATTGTTGTCCATATTCTAACCAATCTTTTACCTTTCCATACTTTACTAAAAGTCGTAATTGTCCCAGTAGAGGCTGCTGCCAGTGCTGACTGCCTTTAGCAAAATTCTTCAGTCGTTCCTTTAATGTTAAAAAACCTGCCAGTAATTTTGTACGCTTTGTACCACTGCTAGCAAGCATATTTCTGGTAAAATCAACGCCAGAGCGCCATTCTAATTTATAGGGCTCATAGCCAATCCCCATATCCAACAGGCGATAGTTTGCAGCATAAGCTCGCTGAATCGTTTCCTGATTAGCCATACGTTCAACACCAAATATATGAAATAAAGGTTCATATGCACGTGCATACGTTATATAACGCCCACGGCAACAAAGCCCATATGTGCAGGCAATCCATTGATTTTCAAACAAAAGTGCATGGATCTTCACCTCTAAGGCTTCCCCTTGCAGCATTGCTAAGCGCTCAAAAAATTCCCTATTCTTGCCTCTAATAAAACCACTTGTCCCAACCCTTTTCCGCTGTTGTCGATCAAATAATCGAAACATTTGCCAAAGCTCGTCCTGCAAAGGCATATGCTTTGTTAATAAGCCTAAATTTCGCAGCTTACTTGCCTGTTGATCTATTGTATGCACATTTTGTTGTTGCTCTGACAAAGCGAGATAGGGTGTCACAATACGAAAAATATGGGCAGGCAATTGTTTTTCCACAAAGTATTGCTCAATCGTCGTTGTAGATTGTTTACTTTCTAACAAGCCATGCAATGAAAAAATAATATGTTGATGCTTACGACGAAGCTCATCAAAGACAAAGGTTGTAGCTTGCATAAACCATTCTTTTTTGGCGATAATTCCTGTGTAATAAGCAATATCTTCACCTGCAAAAGTATACACCCTTATCCCCCAACGAATAGCTACAGTAAAAGGAAAAAAGGCAATAATCATCCCTTTATGTTCAACAGCGTAAAGCTCCACACGTTCTTTACGCCCTAGCATTTGCCACCAATTATAAAACCAAGCAAATTCAATAAAGGGGTTATCATTGTCCTCTTGTTCTAACATATCATCCCAAATTTCCTTGTACCACATCAGCTCATCATCTGTTCGAATACGAATTAATTGCAAGAAAATCCCCTTTCTTTTCATTATTCACCATCCACGAATATTGTACGTACCGTTCTATATGTATATTAAATAATTAGAGAAATATGAAAAAAAAAGAGTTATCAGGATGATAGGCTGATAAACTCTTTTTCGTATTAATTATAGGTTTGCTTTGATCAGTTGAATAGTATATTCAATGGCAACATTGCCCTTTAATGCCTTACTAATCATGCAGGTTTGCTCTGCCTTTTGTGCTAAACGCGTAATTCTCCTTTCCAAACGCTCTGAAAGCTCTTCGACAACAATACGTGGCTTATGTACAATTTTTTCATAAGTAAAACTACCATTTATCACATTGACAAAGCCCTCTGATTGTAGGGATAAGTCAACCACAGCAATGGCTGAATTTTCAAGTAGTGTGGCAAATGTAATTACATAACAGGTTGCTGCTGCACCTAGTAGCATTTCATCAGGATTTGTACCAATACCTGGTCCATTCATTTCCCGCGGAATAGAAATTTTTGTTTGTAAATTATGCGCCATAAGATTCCCTATACCATTTCTTCCTTCTGACCATGTTAAGTCCATTGTAAATTTATGTTGCGTCATATTCTCTCCTTTCCGCTATTCCTTTAAAGGCTAGAAAAATGCTCGCTCCACACCTTGGCGAAACGAGCATTTTCACTATTCAGCCGTAGCAGTATGTGCTTTTTCTGTCTCTGTATGACGTCCTTTTTTTGTGAAAGTCTGGTACTCAGCTAAGCGAGCTGTTGTACGCCAATAGTGGTAAACAAGACCATCAATCCATAGCAAAGCCTCCACCTTCGATGCTGCAATCTCTAACTCTACTACATTTTCAACAGTATGCTCGAAATAGGCATTTCTTTTATCTCGTCTTACAGTAGCCATTTCAGAAGATGTCGCCTCTAATAAGTTTGCTATTTCAGGCAAACGCTCATCTTCATCAATTATCACTAGTACCTTCTCCAAAACCTCCAACCATTGCTGTGTTAATGCGTCCTGCAATTGAAAAGTATTAGGACTTTGTACACGTAGTGCCTTTGATAAACGATATAAATGATCTAAAGCATGTAACAGCGCAATATGCTTAGAGCGCTCTTTTTTTGAGGAGGACTGTATGGCATCCATAAATAAACGAGTCTTTTCAATCGCATCATCAATTTGTGTTAATTGATTTTCAATTTCGGCTGTTCGTTTTTTCCCTCGAATAAGGGCTATAAGAACAGTTGTTAATTCCTTTGTAATTTCCTGCAATGTATTAAAGGATACCTCTACCGCTACACCAGGTAATTTTGTGACACTATCATCTAAATTACGTGTTAAATGATTTCCTTTTTCAGGAATCATTCTTTCAATTAACTTTGCAAATAGACGAACAAATGGCATAAAGATAATCGCACCAATCACACTAAATAATGTATGGAAAATCGCAATACCTAATGTTTCATCAAAGCTACCATTAATGGATTTTGTGATAAATTCAGTAAATGTAAAGATAAATGTTGCACCAAGTGTTACGATAATGGCGGTTACGACATTAAATAGCACATGTGTAGCAGCTGTTCGTTTCGCAGCCGTAGAAGCCCCAATTGCTGCAAATAATGCAGTTGCGGTCGTCCCAATATTTTGCCCAATGACTAAATAAGCCGCTTGCTCAAAATCAATAGCGCCTGCATATAAAGCGGTTAATGTTGCCGCTATTGCTGCACTGGATGCCTGCATAATAACCGTCATCACAAGACCTAACACGATTAAGATCAGTTTTCCACTAATCGAATTGGCATCAAAGGCATCAAACGGAATTTTATCCTGTACAGCTGCCATCCCACCTTGAAGAATATCAATACCTAAAAATAATAGACCAAAACCTGTAAATAGCCCACCAATCGCTTTATAATCACGAGGTGCCAGCAATTGTACAAAGACACCAAGCGCAATAAAGGGCAATGACATGGTTTGCATATTAATTTTAAAACCTATAAGCGAAATAATCCATCCCGTACTAGTACTACCAATATTCGCCCCAATAATCACACCAATAGATTGCACAAATGTTAGTAGCCCCGCACTAACAAAGCCAATTGTAATCAATGTTGTGGCAGTAGAGGATTGTACAAGCATTGTCATCAATGCACCCGATAAAACAGAGCTAATGGTTCCGCCAGTAAAACGATTCAACCATTTCTTTAATGCATCACCAGCAAGTTCCTTTAAACCATTTGTTAGCATTGTCATGCCGAGCAAAAATAAACCAATGCCTCCAAGCACATTAATCAACCTATAAACACACTCCCCGCTTTATTTTATTACCTACTGACAATAGGCAAATTCTACAACTACTATGTCCATTCTATTCAAATAGAGGCGCTTTCTACCGGCTTAACTTCAGCCTTCTCCTCTTTGTGCTATATGTGAGATCTTTATCCTGTAGACATCTCATAAGCTTTTATTTATTACATGGAAAGTATAGTAATTGTTTCTGTTCATTTAGAATTACCTAAATATTCTTATATAGTACCATTATTGAATTTGAGAAAATAGGATGTTTTTCATTTATGTACAAAAACAAGCAATGTTTGAAAAAACAATGTCACAAACTTGCAGAACGAGTACTGATTTGGAAGAAAAAAGGATATATTTCACAGAGCAGCGATGGAATAATACACTACCAATTGTAGACTCTTGCAATCAAACAACTATGGTATTTAATTTTTACTATTTTCAAAAGTCATACTCCTTCTACATTGCTATAGAAGGGCAAGCATATTCCGGGCTATTTCGCATACATTTGATAAAACGGCATGAAGTTTATAATAGAGTGGAGGAATTTTACAGGTGAGTGCAATGGTACTTGGTGGATTTTTATTTTTTAGTGTAAGCATAGGTGGCGCTATTGCCTGGATTTTCTCTAAGCTCTTTCAGCATACAACACAGGGGCTATCATTATTATGTGGTGGTTTTTTAGTTGGTCTGCTTATCCTCGATATCATCCCTTCCTCTGTTCATATTTACCAGCCATTTGGGATGATACTTGGTATTTTTATTGGCTACTGTATCTTTCAAATACTCGATAGCTTATTGCATACATCTTCCACCCAGCATTCCTCTGTCTCTCTTTTAACGCTTGCCATGATTATTCATACAATTCCTATCAGCCTTACTGTTGGAAATTTACTTAGCAATGCCGCATTAAGTATTTCGCTCACAGCCTCTATTATTCTGCATCATGTTCCTGAGGGCTTTGCTTTGTCAACGGCACTGATTGCTCAAGGAGAAAGGCTATGGAAGCTCTTTATGTACTTCTTTATTTTCTCTATTTTCTTTAGTGTTTTTATTTGGTTTGGTCAATATTGGGTGTTAACAAATAAAGCACAGGGCATTTTAATGGGGATTTCTATAGGATTAATAGCCACTGCCAGCGTTTCTGAATTTATTTTGCATCATCTTCGAGCAGTTAGTGTGAAATCCTTTATTATCTATCTCTTTTTAGGCTATCTATTAAGCTATAGCTTCCATATACTTGTGGAATAAGTTAAAAAAATCCGCGTAGTTTTCTATGAGACGGCTCGCATCTTGTCCATAGAAAGAAAAGCGGATTTTTTCCATTATATGTTTATAACCGTCATTCTTCTTCTCCTAATAACATGATCGTAACTGTTAAAATTTTAGAAATTTCTGCACGTGTAAGATTTCCCTTTGGATTAAACTTACCATTTGTCCCATTTAAAATACCCAATTGTTGTAATAAACCAATTGCTTCTACAGTATCCTCACGCATTTGATTTTTATCTGTAAATGTATTGTTGTTGCTTACCTGAGTAACATCCAGCTCCATTCCTACTAAATATTTAGCAGTCACATAGGCCATTTCTTCACGTGTTACAGGTTTTTTGGGTTCCAGTTTTCACCATCAAAAATATCCATTAAGCCGTATTCTTGTAAAATAGCTACTTCCTTTGCTCCCCAAAAACCATCGAGATCTGTATAAGTGGCAGCTCCTTCATAATCCTTATTTACATCTAAGCCTGATGCTCAGAAAATAATAGCCGCTAGCTCCCCACGCGTAACCTGTCCATTTGGATGAAATGTTGTTGCAGACGTTCCATTAATAATGTCTGTTTGATTTGAACTACGCCCACTTAGTTATTGAAGTGGGTGATTCCTAAGAACACCAGCGTAACTGCCAGTTATGGATTAGGCTATCCCCGTAGTTCCTACGGTTAGAAGCCTTATCGCTTCGTTTTTCAGATTTTGTCCTGCGTTCATATCTCTATCGTGATGTGTGCCACAAGAAGGGCAATCCCACTCACGAAGATTTAAATGCTTAACGTCTTTGTTTTTGTGTCCGCAAGCTGAACATAGTTGAGAACTAGCAAATGTTTTAGATACTGCAATTACCTGTTTACCATACCAATTTGCTTTATATTCCAACATCGTTCTAAATTGTGACCAAGATACTTCGCTGATTGCTTTCGCTAACTTATGGTTCTTTAACATATTGGATACTTGCAAATCTTCGATACCGATGACATCGTGGTTTTTGATGATGTCAGTAGAAATTTTTTGCAAATAGTCTGTTCTTGCATGCGTTATTTTTTCATGAATGCATGCGACTTTCACCTTTTGTTTTTGGTAGTTTCTTGCTTCCTCTAACGACTTCTTTTGCTTCAATGCCATTTCTTTTCGCCTTGACAAAATACGCTGTTCTTTCGCCAGTTTCTTTTCAAGTGAACAGAAAAACTTCGGATTTTTATACACCGTTCCAGTAGAAAGAATCGCAAAATCTTTAAGACCAACGTCCATACCGACAGAAGAGCCTGTTTTTTCTAGTGGCTGCACGTCTGTTTCAGCAAGAATCGAGACAAAGTATTTTCCACTTGGATTTCGTCTGATTGTCGCGTTAAGAATACGCCCTTCAACCTCACGACTTTTTGCAAACTTGACAAATCCAAGTTTGGGTAACTTGATTTTGTTTCCTACAATCGTAATATTGCCGTTCGTGTGCTTTGTTGTGTAGGATTGTACTTTATTGTTTTTAGACTTGAAACGTGGTGCTTTAGTCTGTTTCTTGAAAAATCGTGCATACGCATCCGCAAGGTTTTTAAGGGAGGATTGAAGCGCAATGCTGTCTACTTCTTTCAACCAAACGTATTCTTTCTTCAGTTGTGTTAACCGAGAAGAACAAGTATGATAAGTGAACCCTTTTCCTGTTTCTTTGTAAGCATCCTTCCATTTTGCTAAAAAATAATTGAAGACAAAACGCGAACAACCGATTGTTTTAGCTATGAGGATTTCTTGTTCTTTGTTTGGATAGATACGGAATTTGTATGCTTTGTTGACCAACACACGAAACACCTCCCTCTTTACCGGAATGTTTGTTTCTATTTTAACCGAAAGGGCGGGGCTTTGGCTATCACCAACCGCCCTTCATCACCCCCTTACGCATTCGGCTACGCCCTACACATTCCTTGAAGCGGACGTCTTCTGTCGAAAAACGATAAACATTGAATATAGCTTTCAGCCCAGTGACCAATCGCATCCTTAAAATAACCACCTGACTTTAGGTCAATCTCTGCACGAGCAAATACTGCTAGCATGTCATTCAAATCTTCTGCATTAACAGCCTCCCAATTTACCAGCTACATATATTTCACTCTTAAAAGAATTTCCAGTTTGCGTAATTTTTATTTCAATAGCATTGCCAAATAATCTTTTAAATTTCTCATAATTTTCCTTAAACTCTATTGCTCCCTCTGGATATGCATGTGTACCATCTATATAAGCTTGAAGAATTGCTGCTAACGAAACCTTTACTGTAATACTATTGCTTGTTGTTGTAAGTGTCATTTTATCGTTTTCCAGTCCTACTTTAACGAGTAATAACATTTTATAAATATCTTGATAGGACATCGCTTGTGATTGACCCGTTGTTGCAACAGCCTTCTTTGCATGGATAAGACTCGCAACATCTACAGCTTCCTGTGCAGAGGCTTGTCCACCAACCCCTCCTGTAAAACATGCAATACTTAGTGCTCCAGCTAACATTATCTTTTTCATTATTCTTCCTCCTTTATTCCTTAAATAAAGTGTATAAAAACAACTATTAATAAATCTATAAAATTATGGAATTCAGTTAATAATTGAGTTAATTTCATAATTCTAATCCCTTTAATATCAAGGGCTAAAATTAAATAAAAATGAGGCACCTCCCCAAATTCGGTATAATGGTAGCGACTAAACAACCCACCGAAAAGGAATGATGCCTCATGACTATTGTAAAACAAATGAGCCTATTTGACATCCGTGAATTATTGAAAATGGAAAGTTCTCGTCGTTTTGATGCTATTTTAGCCACTTTCGATGTGCAGCCAATCTTTCAACTATTTCGAAAGAAGACGATGCGTGGTGCTCCACGAGAATTAAACTACGGTGCGATGATTCAATCATTGATGATCCGCATTGTCGAGCGTATCCCTACCGTTAAAGATTTGGTCAATCGATTAACGCATGATTTCGTCTTTCGCTTAGATTGTGGCTTTTTAGTTTCGGACACGGTGCCATCTGAAGCCTCGTATTCACGTATGGTCGACGTGATTAGTCAATCAGATGTCTTAGATCGCATGCACGATGAACTTATTCAAGCTGCCTTTACAGAAGGTTTTCTTGAAGAGGAACACCTTAGTTTTGATGCAACACATTTTGAAGCGAGAGATGCCGCAAAACCAGCAGAGAAAAAAGAAACACAACCGAAAAAACGTGGTCGTAAATCAAAAGAAGAACGTGCTGCCTGGCTCGCTGAACAAGCAGAACTTGAAGCGAATCAAACGACTTTTGAAAAGAAGTTGGAAGCACAATTAACCATTCCATTGACGACTCTATGGCAAGACATCCCCATTGAACCAAAGTGGGGCATCAAGAAAAACAGCGATGGTAAAAACACATTCTGGTACGGCTTTAAAGGGCATTTAGCTGTTTCGACAAAAAGCCAATATATCGTGGCGCGTCTAATGTCTTCCGGCAATCTGAGTGATAGTAAAGCGGCGATTCCGTTACTAAAAAAGATGAACCATATCATGCCTAACCATTTCACAACGGCTATTTTCGATGCAGGTTATGACTATGAAGCAATTTACCGCCAGATTTCAATACAAGAGATGAAAGCTGTGATTCCATATGTGAAAAGACGTGAGGGCGAAATGATCGGTTTTGATGAACATTTCCGTCCAACCTGTGTGCGTGAACATAGCTACTGTTACGACAGCTTTGATGAAAAGTATCAAACGCTTAAGTTCACACGTCCAAAAGATTGCGCAACCTGTCCATTACGTGATGACTCGCTCTGTCAAAAGGTGTTTAAAATCAAGTGTGAAACCGATATCCGCAAATACACGTTTCCAGCACGTGGCTCCGAGCTATGGAAGAAACTTTACAAGGAACGCACAGCTGTCGAACGAGTAAATGCTTATTTAAAGCAATTTTTTCAGTTAAACAACGTCCGTCACAAAACCGGTAGAAAAGCTAAACTGCACTTCAACCTTGTGACGTTTATTTATAATGCCTGCAAATTAGCAGTCGATCGGATGAATGTACGTTTACAGCTACAAAACAACGCAGCTTAAATTTTAAAAAACAAAAATCAGACACAGGAGCAGTCTAAGCTCTTGAAAAAATCGATTTATGAAATTGATTCAATTATAAAAAAGATTGATTTTACCCATACTTATCATCACTACTTCTTTTGTTGCTAGCCAATCCCCATTCTAAAAAGATGTTCTATAGGGTACACCTAGTATATAAATGCTTTTTGTAATTAATATATATATATAATATCAAGAGCTATTGTTTGATTTTAAATCGCTGAAAGACGTAGGATATACTTGTATCAAAATAAACTTATTTTTATATTGCTATATCAATGTATTAATTTTCGAGGAGGAAGTCAGATGAATTATCAAAATATTACAGTAGCAGGTAGTGGCGTACTAGGAAGTCAAATTGCTTATCAAACAGCTTTTAAAGGCTTTCAGGTAACCGTCTATGATATTAATGATGAGGCATTACAGCATGCCCAAGATCGTATTGCCAAATTAAAACCACTTTACCAGCAAGACTTAGGTGTAACACAAGAGGAAGTAGATGCCGCGTATGCACGTCTAACATTTAAAAGTGACTTAGCACAGGCGGTTGCTAATGCAGACCTTGTGATTGAAGCTATTCCTGAGGTTGTAGCAATTAAAACAGACTTCTACACACAGCTTGGTAAAGTAGCCCCTGCAAAAACTATTTTTGCAACAAATTCGTCTACGTTATTGCCTAGCCAATTTGCAGCTGCAACTGGTCGTCCAGCGCAATTTTTAGCTTTACATTTTGCCAATACGATTTGGAAAAACAACACGGCTGAAATTATGAAACATGCTGGTACAGATATGAAGGTATTCGAGGAGGTTGTAGAATTTGCACGTGCAATCGGCATGGTGCCACTGCCATTATACAAAGAACAGCCAGGCTATATTTTAAACTCATTGCTAGTGCCATTTTTAGATGCAGCAGAATTACTGTTAATCAAAGAAGTAGCTGATCCTGAAACAATCGATAAAACATGGATGATTGGGACAGGCGCTCCACTTGGACCATTTGCCATCCTAGATATTGTTGGTATTAATACTGCCCATAATATTGTGGAAGCCAAAGCAGCTGCAACGGGTGATGAAAACATGAAAAAGTTGGCAACCCTTTTAAAAACAGAGTATATCGACAAGGGCAAACTTGGTCGTGCTACAGGGGAAGGTTTCTATACTTATCCAAATCCCAACTTTGAAAAAACAGATTTTTTAAAAGGCTAATCATAGTTAAAGAGCAATCACCCTTTAGAAAGGGCAATTGCTCTTTTTCTGATTTTACTTATTTAGCATTCGCACAGCTTGTTGGCGCAACAGTGATTGCAAAATATTTATCATAATGTTTTGCACAATTAGGATTAAATTCAGTACTACAGTATAGACATGTGTCATTTTGTAAATATTCATGGATTGTTAGTTCATTTCTACATACCCCACAAAGAATAGCTTTTCCATAAAACTCGTTCTCCTGCCATACTTGTGCACCATGGGATTCATTTTCACTATGGCATTTATAGCAAGGATAATATTTATCGCAACACTTGAACTTAATCAGCGTTGTATCATTTTGTTGATGATAATGTTTACAACGCCCCTCATCGTCAATCGTGGCATGAAGCTTTTCCATCGTTTATCTCCTTTTTTAAAGAATGCTCTAACTAAGCAGCATTCCGATTTTTCTGTTCCACTATAACACTTAAAATACCAAAAACTAAAAGTAATAGTACACCAATCAATGTAATCGTTGACCATTGCAATCTTGGATCAAAAAGCTGGAAAAAGAAGGTGAATACAGGAATAAAACATAGTGACATCATCACTAAAAAGACCTCACAATATTGAATACCCTTTTGTAGTAAATACATTGGTATTAATACGCCCATCACAGTCATCAATAAAATCCAGCCAATATTTTCGAATAAATAAGTGAACAACACATCATAAGTAGCTATAAAGGATAGCCCAATAATACCGTAAAATCTTTTTGATAAAATCATAGAGCTTGTCCAACCTAGCTGGCTTAACTGTTTAGAATAGACTGTGCAGAATACAGCACCAAGCCCACATAGTATACTTGCACCAACACCCAAAATACTAGATTGATCCCACGATTGTACGGCGGATTTTCCTGTAAAAATAGCAACAATTAATAATAAGCTTGCCGCAAATATACCAAATGCAATACCCCATTGCGCCTTTAACACATGCTTTTTTTGCTGAATGACTAGCATCAGGGCAAATAACGGCCCCAATCCCATCTCCAATGAACTGACAATTGCCGGTTCAATATATTTCAATGCAAAGTAAAATCCCATAAAGGCTAAAATGGAAGCAGCATTTAACTTCAATAATGGTAATCTTGCTGTACGCCAGTTTGGTGCTATCTTTTGTCTACTTGTAATAAGCTGAAAAAATATAGTGGTTATAAAAAAGCTAACGCCTGTAAAAAGAAATGGATGCACTGCCTGCACACGATTTGAATAATAAACCTGACTAACAGAGGTTAAAATCGCTGACAATAATAAGCTTCCCACCCCTACTATGTATACATTACGTTTATGAACAATTATCGTATCCATCGAATCCTCCACCTTTCCTTAGCTTTTTATGTCAGCTCATTTTTTATGAATTCCAACTATAATACCACAAAACTATGTGAATTTTACAAATTTTTAGGGTCTGCCCTAAATTATCTAGCACGATAAAAATAAAGCAATTGCACCGATATACACATTACCATATAATAACAGCAATAAAGGAGCTGAAAATTTATGAAATCCCACAGCATGGCTAAGCATTTCCTGCTATTGCAGGAGCAACGGATTTACTACCTACCAGCTATTCAGACGCTTTCTCAGGAAGAACTATGGCATCGACCCTATGAAGGAAAATGGTCTATTGGTGAGCATTTTTATCATTTATATTTAATTCTCAAAATGCTCCATACAGCAACCAAATATTCTTTATTCCTCACACCTATTGCGAAACTACAAAGAAACAAGCCCTTTGCTACTGAAATACATGATATTTATGCTGCCTATAAATTGAAAAAAGGAAAAGGAATGCCAGCACCTAAAATCTTAATACCACCTAAAAAAATATACTTTGCGCTCAGCAGCCAGGATATTGAGCAAACACTTATGAACGAAACATTGGCATTACAGTGGTTAGTAAAAAATATTGAGGAAGATATCGCAGGGCATATTCGCTTTCCAGACCCTATTGCTCATTATCCTAATCTTATTCAAGCGATCCAATTGCTCGCTATTCATGAACAGCATCATTTTAAAATTATGGAAAAAACATTCTCTTACACCAAATAAAACAAAGCCATCTTTGTGTGCATAGACAACAAAGATGGCTTCTATCTGCCAAACGCAATATTTTTTTGTTCCTTTAAGTCATTATTTTTATTTCAAATAACTCTATTTATCAAAAAGCCTACGATAGCAACATGCGCAAAAACTTTTCAAAGTGGACACCTGCTTCACTGGGTATTTGCTCCTTTGCTGTGGCCTCAATAGCCGTAGCTAAAAATGCTTCTGCAAGCTTCATAGACTCTACTAAATCCTGCCCACGCATCATACCGCCCATGATAACAGAGGCAAATAAATCACCTGTACCAGAATAGCTTTGACCATTATAGTCACGAATACTAGAAAATGAACGAGTTGCATTGATATACATATTGCCTACATAACGCTTAGTCGTATCTGCTGGCGGCGGATTCAAGCCTGTAATAATAACGTTTGCTCCCGTTATCTGCTGTAGCTGCTGCCCTGCCTCCTCAAGTGCCTGCATATAATCTGTTTTATTTTGATAATGCTGTAGCTTATCATAGGACAGACCTGTCAGCAAGCAGCATTCTGTCACATTTGGTGTAATCAGATCAGCACATGTCACAAGCGCTCTCATACGATCAAGCAGCTCACCTGTAAACATTTTATAAACCTCGCCATGGTCGCCCATTACTGGATCAACAAGCAATGTTGTTTCATTTGAATGAAACACATCTAAAAAACGAAAAATATTATCGATTTGCTCCTTGCCTGTGACAAAGCCTGTATGAATGCCATCAAATGCTACCCCAAGCTTGTTCCACTCCTCAGTAAAATATTCCATCTTTGACGTTAAATCCTCACAATAAAAGCTAGAATATCCCGTTTGAGCCGTTAAAATGGCTGTTGGCAAAGGCACTGCTTGAACACCCATCACTGATAAAACAGGTATGGCAGCCGTTAGGGAGCACTTCCCATACGAGGACATATCCTGAATAACCGCAACTTTCTTCATTCTTCACTCCACCTAACTCATCCTACTTATACTGCTCTCATCGTATCACAATTAAATAAATACGAAAATAATCTCAATCTGACCACTAACTCTTTTACAAAATTGGCACTTTCATTATAGTCAGTCCTTTGCTAAAGTAAAAATCATCAAAATATTCATTATAGTGAGGAAGAGATCCATGCACAGTATTCAACGATATACCTATACAAAACCGCGAACAAAAACATTTGATTTAGTGATTACAGCCATTTTAGCAGCACTTGTTTTTGTGGCCACGATGTTTATTAATCTAAAGCTACCATTTGGACAGGGTGGACTTATTCATTTAGGGACATCCATGCTGTTTATCTCAGCTATTTTATTTGGCCCTAAAAAGGGAGCACTTGCCGGCGCAATCGGGATGGGCTTATTTGATATCGTGGGTGGCTGGTTAATTTGGGCACCAACTACCATTATTTCGCGTGCGCTACAAGGCTTTATTGTTGGTAAAATCGCTTGGTCTAAAGGCTATAGAGGCGACAATATTGGACTAAATATTTTAGGAGCCGTTCTATCAATGCCTGTGATGATTGCCGTGTAC
Organism: Lysinibacillus macroides; assembly: GCF_001281525.1. Classification (GTDB taxonomy): domain Bacteria; phylum Bacillota; class Bacilli; order Bacillales_A; family Planococcaceae; genus Lysinibacillus; species Lysinibacillus macroides. The sequence continues at coordinate 135,684 of NZ_LGCI01000006.1, forward strand.
TACATCGGGCAAGCTATTATGTTCAATAGCTGGATTGCCCCACTGGCATCAATTCCCGGAGATATTATTCAAAATATTGTTGGCTTAATTATTGCCATTCCTGTATGTATTGTATTGAAAAAAACACCATACTTTAAAAGAAACTTTTAATAAAAACATGCCATCTCCATAATAAGGTGGCATGTTTTTATTTGCTTATTAGTGACATGAGTCCTGTCCATTTTCATACTATAGGATGGAGGTGATAAAATGCCAAGAGTAAAATATCGTGATGCTGATATTGCCTTGATGGCACGAATGATGAGGGCCGAGGCTGAAGCTGAAGGAAATCAAGGAATGCTATACGTTGGGAATGTTATTGTCAATCGTGCTATTGCTGACTGCTTAGATTTCAATGATGTGAGAACCATTGAGCAAGTAATTTTTCAAGTACAGGGCAATAATTATTCCTTTGAAGCCGTTCAAAAGGGCAATTTATTTTACCAGCGGGCCCGCTCATCTGAAAAAAAGCTAGCGAAGCAAAACTTGGATTTTTGGAGAGAGCACCCAGCAAAATATGCACTGTGGTATTTCAATCCATATGCACCATGCCCGCCAACATGGTATGGTCAGCCATTTACAGGGCAATTTAAAAATCATTGCTTTTATGAACCAGCAGCTGGAACATGTGAAAGTGTTTATATGGGGTAAGATATAATAAAGGGAACTCCTCATCTAGCGAGTGTTCCCTTTTCACTTATTTCAACAATGCTTGTAATGCTTGTACCTCGTCCTCTGACAATGTGATGCCCTTCCCCATTTTCTCACGGTTCGGTGCCCATTCGCGAATATCATACTTCGGTGCATGACCATTCCAGCTAATGAGGTTTAGCTCCTTTTTCCAGCCCTTTGCTGATTCTGAGAGCACGCCAATTTGCTCGATAATTTCGTATTTGATCTCTGCCATAATAGCCTCCATTAGTTATTTTCATATATGGTATCATAACAGCTTATATGACAAATAGTGAAATTAATCTTCTTGATGCGTACCTCCACCATACAACCAACGAAGCGCACGAATAAAGTGCTGACTAAAGAAGCAGACATCATGTGTGCCCTCAGGGTTTAATTCAAATAATAGATTTCCTTCCAAATAGTCCTCCTTTGTCAATTCTTGATAAGCTTTTTTCGTAGCCTCCACCATATTCTTTTGAATGCTATCTCTATAAATGCCTTCTAACTCCCCCACATATAAATACAAATGATGATTTTGACGATTCACAGCTGGCTTTATATAGGTATTCCCTTGACGTTTTACTTCCTCTCCTCGTATATACTGTAGAACATCCTCATACCAAAACGAAGCGGATAGCACAATATATTGATGAAACACTTCTGGATAATAATACGAAGCAAAGATTGAAGCAAGCCCGCCAAATGAGCATCCTGCAATAGCTGTATAGGAAGGGGCAGGATTGGTAGCATAGTGTGTATCTATATACGGCTTTATTTGGTGAACAATCGTATCCAAATAATTTTTCACCTGCCCACCTAAATTAGGTGTATTTGGCATAAGAGACGGCGCTTCCCATGGTGTATACTCATTATTCCGATCAATTGGTACGATACCAATAATAATCAGTGGCTCAATTTGCGCTGTAATAATTAAATGATCAATATAGTTCATCGCCTGTATAGCACCATTCCCACCATCATGCATATAAATGGTACGATACTGCTTTGCTGGATCATATCCCGATGGTAATACGATTGAAACATCATACTGATTAATTTTTTCATATTTAATTGAAATCATTTGTCTTTCTCCATCCTTTTAAATTGATAACGATAATCAATATCAATTATAATAATAGTATACTTTACCATGAAAATGAAGGTGAAATTTTTATCTTTCAAGACCTTAATGTATGTAGCATTAAAGTAGCTATATTTTTAACACTGAAAATATAGTATTATAAACTTTATTAACATTTCGTTTTTAATCCATGATTTTTTATTCACTTTTTCAAACAGTCTAATGAATACTTAGTCATGCCATGAAAAGGCTGGGCATTATTAATTTGTCTATTATAAAAGCCGTATAATTCTCAAATTAAAGAAACAATAGAACAAGAAAACCCGAACTATTACAAAATGCTAGCTAAGCATTTGGCAATATCGTTCGGGTTTTCTATTGGCTAAAATCCTTTTATCCCAGTCTTATATTATCTTATTAAATTTCATAGAGTTAAACTTCCCATCTTATAAATGCTCAATTTTTGTCACATCCACTTTGACGGTTAATGCGTGTGCCCCTCCTTGGTAAACACCCTCTACAGGGCTTACATCTCGATAATCACGTCCCACACATAAAATAATATGATTATCTAGCACCTCTACATTATTTGTCGGATCAAGACCTATCCATCCGATACCAGGTACCATAATTTCTACCCAAGCATGTGTTGCCGTATCTCCAATAAGGTCATCGTCTTTGCCAACATATAAATAACCACTTATATAACGTGCTGGAATACCACAATAACGCAATACCCCAAGCATAATATGTGTATAATCCTGACAGACACCAGCCTTCAACTCAAATGCCTCTGTCGCTGTTGTGTTCACTGTTGTGGCATGTGGATCGTACTTAATCGCATGGTGTAAGTACGTCATCACATCACATGCTAATTTTAAGGGATTGTCACTTTTACCGCCAATAGCCGTTAAAACCTCCTGAATTTGCTCTTCATGTAGGGATGTCAGCTTTGATGTATTCAGATAAGGTAAATAATGACTTTTAAATAGCTGTGATTGAAAAATATTACGCATTTCTTCTGAAAAATTAATTTGATAAACATACGGCGCTTTTTGCACACTCACTGTAGAGGTTGCTGTAATGACAAGTTCTTTATGTGGTTCTGCAATAAAAAAGCTGCCAACATTATTCAGCCAAATATCCATATATTCCTTTATCATTGACGGTGGTGAAATATTTAAATTATACGATAAAACACGCTGACATTCGCCCGCTCTAGGCTTTAAACGTATTGTATTCAGTGATTGTTCCACTTCACTTTCATAAAGAAAAATATTGCTATGTGTGATATGGTACTTCATACGTTTCTCCTTTTGTATGCGTAGCGTGTTGCATGCTTTACACAGCCAGAATAGGTGGTGTTAAATAATAGGCTTGAGCTAGAATAGGACCAAAATCTGTACAATTTTGTCGAATATCTTTTACCCTCTGCTTCTGCTCTGCTAACGTTAACGTCGCCATATCAACATTGGTTAAAGCAATCAGTTCATCTAACGCACGATACATATTTTCTACATTTTGATTTGTTAATCCCTGTTCTATATCATACACTGTATCTCGAATTTTATATAGCCCATACGCCACAGAGCGAGAACATTTTACATCACTAATTAAAAAATTCAACACACTGTCTACTGTTAACACACGAGAACGGTAGGCATATTCCTCAGCAGTATTCGTAAGCTGCAAGCCTAAGCGTATCGCACGATCTGGCTCTAATTGACCTTCTATTTCCAATAAATGATGCAAAATTAATGCTGTTTTCTCAGAGCGTTCCAGCCATTTACCAATCTTTAAAAATTTATAGCCCATATCTCTGGTCATCAATGAATCAATAACACCTGTTGCTGTCAAAGCCGTTTTTCGAATATGTGTTAAAAAATTTGTCGTATTTAGCAATGCAAATGTCTCTGGATAGGCACCCTCTTGAATATCTAAATACAAATCATTCCATTCCTCCCACAGCTCATTCGGCAAACAATCCCTTGTATTACGAGCATTCATACGCACACTCGTAATGGTAGCTATTAACGAATTGAAATTATCACGATCATAGATTAAATAATGCACCATATCCTCTAAAGTATTTTGTGGATAACGCATTTGATAATCTTCAATATACCCGCAAATTGTAGGCACAATAAGCGATTCTTTTTCATACATCAGATCCTTATGATTTGACTCTAGTGTATACTCTAATTGTGCATATAAAATATGCGCATTTGCTTGTGTACGTTCAGCATAACGTCCAATCCAATACAATGAATCCGCTACACGACTAAGCATGTTCACCAACCCCCTTCACAATCCACGTATCTTTACCGCCTCCACCTTGAGAGGAATTCACAACAAGCGAGCCTTCTTTTAAAGCCACACGTGACAATCCTCCTGGCAACACATATATGTCCTCTCCACTCATCACAAAGACACGCAGATCCACATGACATGGATAAAAATGTCCATTTTGAAATGCAGGAGCACGTGATAATTTAATCGTTGGCTGCGCAATATATTGATGGGGTGATTCTACTATTTTTTCATAGAAGATTTGCCGTTCCTCCTCCGTAGAATGTGGTCCAATTAACATATCATAGCCACCAGACGCACCAACATTTTTCACAACAAGCTCCGCTAAATGTGTAAGCACCCATTCTCTTGTTGCATCATCTTCAAGTAAATAGGTCTTCACATTATCAATAATCGGCTCTTCTTTTAAATAAAAGCGAATCATTTCTGGTACATATTGATACATCGCCTTATCATCTGCAACACCATTACCAATCGCATTTAAAATCGCCACATTGCCCTTATTATAAGCATCTAGTAAATGTGGTACACCAAGCATAGAATCTTCTCTAAAATAAACAGGATCAAGAAAATCATCATCAATCCGTCGATAAATTACGTCTACTCGTTTAAGACCGAGAATCGTTTTTAAATAAACAACATTCTCCTTCACCACTAAGTCGCGCCCTTCCACAAGCGGAATATTCAAATGCTTTGCTAAAAACACATGGTCATAGTAAGCAGAATTATAAATACCTGCCGTTAATAAAACCGCATGGACCTCTTCATCCACTGGCATATTTATTGGACGATGTGAAAGTAATGCCTCCTGTAGATGCTGCAATTGCCCCTCCAACCGCTCAATAGCGTAGTCATCAAAAAATTCAGGGTAAATTTTCCGCATCACATAGCGGTTCTGATAGACATAGCTCATACCTGAGGGGTTGCGTAAATTGTCTTCAAGCACACAATACTTGCCATTTTCATCTCGAATTAAATCAATACCGGCAAGAAAGATATGATTTTGTAGCGGGATATTTGTTCCAACAACTTGCTGATAGTAATATGGATTATTCTCAATAAGCGCTTTGGGGACAATGCCTGCCTTGACAATGTCTTGAGCATGGTAAACATCCTGTAAAAAATGATTTAATGCCTTGACTCGCTGCTTCATACCACTCTCAATCATTTTCCATGTATTTTCTGGAATAATTATCGGAATAAAATCAAATGGCATGGTGCGTTCTGTTCCACCTTCTGCTCCATATACAGTAAATGTAATTCCTTGTCTTAAGAAGCTGGATTGTGCTGCATGATGCTTATCATACAGTTGCTGCTCAGAAAACGACTGCAGCTGTTGATAGAACGTTTGATAATGCTTTTTAGGTTTGCTCCCATCTAGCATTTCATCATAAAATACACCAGATTCATATAATTTCCACATAATAAAATCCCTCCAATACATATCTATATTAGTTAAAATACGACATCTTCTAACAAAATTCCTTTATTTTCTGAATTTTCGTAATTTACTAGTTTACACTTGGTTAGACAGATAGGGCTTGTAAGCTTAGAAGAGGTGTACAGTGTGGAACAGCGATCATTATACGGCTTTTATAGGATGAATTAACTTATATGAGAACTATAAATAAAAAATGAATACTGTAAGAAACAAAAAGAAGCAACCAAAGGCACTACACCACAAAAATTAGATATTTTACGCTAACTTTTGAGTGCCGTCCAGGATCGCTTCTTTTCGTCTTACTTACTTTTTAATTTTTACATAACGGCTATAAACATAACCTGTTTTATCTTTATACGAGATTTTATACCAGCCTTGCTCCTTACCTAAAATCGTTATTTCTGTATTTTTGGCAAGTGTACCATATACTTTTCCAGCATTCGATGGCTTTGAACGAACATTTAAGTGATAGGCAGTCACAATGCCTTTAGGTAATTCTGGTTGTGTTACAATTGGCTTTGAGTTATCTGGTGCTGGCTTTTCTTCTTTATCCTTAGGAGTATTCAACACTTTGACAAGCTTCTGATAAAACTCTCCTGTTGTTTTCACTTTAGCAAATTGACTCGCATCGACTTCCGCTTTTGCTGCTAATGCTTCAATTTCTTCTTTCTTTATAGCATCTTTGACATTAATCGAAGCAATATTTGTATATTTTCCGTCCTCTGATGTAGGAATAGCTAAAATACCTTTATTCACTAGCTCCACAACAGCAGCACGAGCAGGTGATTTTGTATCGACGCCAATAATTTTCCAGTTATTTTGAATAACAGGCTCGTATACACCATTCATTTCCTCTTGCAAGTAACGAATCGCTAAATTACGGATTGTACCTCCTGTTTCTCCATAAGCACTTTCCTCTTTCGAAGACCAAATCATATTAAACGTACGTCCTTCAAGTGCTTGACCTGTTGACACAAGGAAATCCATTCGATAGGCGTTCATGCCTAGCTTTAATTGGTCATCCATATGAATTGGCGTGCCATCTAATTTACGAAGATTTTTTATCCTCTTACCAGTCTGCTCTGTTAAATCAATATCATATTTAACATTCCCAAAATAATCATTTGTACTATATTTAGAGGCACGGCGTGTTGGATTAAAGCTCACTGTTACATCCCCATCACGTGTACTATTGAAATAATCAACAGCCCATTCCATATAATCCTTTAAGTCTTGGCCCGTTACCTCATAAACCGATACCTCTCCACCAGCAAATTGATAATTATAAGCAATGTCCTTTTTCTTAATCGGACCTATATCTAATGCTGCTTTATCATTATCAATCTGGTGTGCAACTACATCCGCATTACTATAATGGAGCATGACTTCATGGAAGAAGTCAGATAAAGGTGTTTCTTGAATGTGGACAGAAGGAATGCCAGTAATTTCATTTTTCGGCACAAGATCTGTTCCTTTTAGCTGTGCCACCTCAATATTAGCATCGGCACGTGCAAACTCATGATATGGCTTTAATATTTCTTCTAGCTCTTTATCAGATTCAACAAAAGTTCCATCCTCATTCTTAACCGGAATTGTTGACGCATCTTTTTCCTTTAATGCAATTTGCTCCCCTTGACGAGTAAATGTTAAATCGATACGTGAAATATGTGAACCATATTTATTAGGCTCTGTAATGAGAACGCCATTCACGTCTTCTTTATTAATCAGCACATGATTATGACCTGCAAAAATAGCGGCTAACTCTGGAATCTCATTGGCCATTTCCTTGACACCTGTTCCTGGAACACCATTTTCATTTTCCAAGCCCATATGCATAAGTCCAATCATCACATCTACTTGACCCTCTAATTCTTTGACCGCTTTTTTCGTTTCTTCTATGGGATTTTTAACAACTAATCCGTCTAAATGATTCGTACCCTTTTCATACTCTGTAATAAGCGGTGTTACCATCCCAATAACGCCAATTTTAACACCCTCACGTTCAATAATTGTGGACGCAGGTAAATAACGCTCTCCATTTTCTTTATAGACATTACCAGCAAGTCTTGCTCCATTAAATTGACTCGAAACCTTGTCCAATACATCCAAACCGAAATTAAACTCATGATTGCCATATGTCCAAGCCTCATAGCCCATTTCATTTACAGCAGCTAGCATTGGAGATTTTGGTTGATCATTGAACAACTCAGCCGAATTATCCTGTATTAAATCACCATTCTCCAATAAAATTGTATTCGGATTGTCTTTACGAATATCCTTAATAATTGTATACAATTGTGTTAAGCTTCCTGTTAAATTTGGCCCATCCGTCGCATAATCCCAAGGCATAGAGCGCCCATGAATATCTGATGTAGCAAGAAGTGTAATCTGAATATCCTGTTCCTTCTCTTGTGCATTGACAGTTGTTTGGCTAAAGAAAATACCTGTTACCAGAACCAATACCGCTATACTAAGTATGGATATACCTTTTTTCAATCTGTTCATTTCCTCAACGCCTCCCTCTTATTCTGAATGTTAAGATTTGCTTCACTAGTGTAGCACTTAAAATACCTTATCTCCAGGTAATATATAGCATAAAAGTAATAGAGTTGTTGATTTTTTAATAAATTTTTTGGTGATTATCCTTTTACTAAATACATTTTTAGTAAAATAAAAGAGGGATATTGAATAAGAGTTTAACTCCCATTCACTATCCCCTGTTTTCTTTGTTAAAGACTATTATTTTCTGCTTTCCATCGCTTCTCCTTTAAACAAATAACGCCAATTAAGCCTATTGCGGAAAAGAGAGTTGGTATGATTAAACCATAGAAATATCCATCCCCTAAACGTCCAGTTATATCCAAAACATAACCAAAAATCATCGGTAGCAATGCGGCACTTAAAAAGCCCCCTGTATTCGCAAAGCCCGAAACAATGCCAGATTCTGTTAGGGGAAAAGACTGACGAACAGCTGCAAAGGTTAAAGCACTTGCCCCATAGCCAAAGCCGATGATAAAGAAAAGTACGACAAGTAAGAAAAACGGCGGCTGTCCTTTAAAGAACAGAAAGGATAACCAGCTCAATAAAGCAGTAATATGAACGGCTATATATGGCTTTTTAATCGTAGCTAGCCAGCCTGCAACCCAGCTCATGAATGGGGCGCCAATCAATGCCCCAATCAGACCAATCATAATTAGCTGACTTGCATCTGAACGTGTCATCTCATACATATTGATTCCATATGGCACTGCCCACGAGCTGATAAAGCCAACATATCCCCCAACAACCCCAAAATGGCAAAAAAATAAAGCCCATGCCTGCCGATTTGAACAGATTCTTTGTAATAAAACAGCCGTTTTCTCTCGTTGTATCTCCTTCGTTACCGCTACCTGCTCCTCTGGTAAGATACGCTTTGGACTTTTCACAAGCACAACGTACAGCAGCACACCACATAAACATAATAGGATTCCTGCTGCAAAAAATGTTATTCGCCAGCCAAATAAAAGGATCATTGTAGCAAAAGGCACTGTTGCTAATAAAAAGCCTAAGCTTCCTGTCATACCTGCAAAGCCAATTAACCGAACAAACTCCTTTTTCTGAAACCATTGCGCCAAAATAAGCACCATATTCACCCATATCGTCGCATCGCCTATCCCAATCAGCAGCCTCGAAAAAAATAGCACAAATTCATGTGTACCAAGACTGTAAAAAACCGTCCCTAAGCCCGTAAGAGCAGCACCAACGATGAGAAAAAAATTCGGACCAAAGCGATCTGCTAAAATCCCCATTGGAATTTGCAAGCTCGTATACACCAAAAATTGTACACTCGTCAATAGCCCAATTGTCGATGCTGTCACACCGAAATCCTTCATCAACTGATCTGTAATTAACCCTGGAGCAGTTCGTTGACTTGCCATAATCAAATACGTAAACAATACAGAAGCAAACACAATCCATCTGTACTTATCATGCTGTCTATCCAATAATCATTACTCCCATTAGCTTTTATATTATTTATATGAATGGTATGCCATGATAAAAACCTGTTTTTGAACTTCTCTCTGTCAAGTAGGCAATGGAAATAATAAAAATTGTATTAAGCGACTTGAGTCCTGAATTCTAAAGGACCTAAGCCGCTTAATCGTCTCTGATAACAATAGTGATTATAAAAATGAACATAGTCAATTATTAGTTTTAACTCTTCATATGAATCGTACTTCTACAAATAATATTTTAAGGATGTATACATTATTGCATCACTTTATGTAAAAAATGCACAATGATCTTTTCGCATCTACCAATATATCGCTTTTATAAAATGCGCTACATTCATATCCTATTAAAATGGTACTTCTTGCTTTGCTGCTAATACATAATTAAATAGAGCGAGTTGTAGATCGTTTTCTTGCTCTTGCTTAAGGTGATATTCTTCTTGGCCTTCTTCATTCTTAATTACATAAATATAGGAAGTAAATTCATTTATCATGAGATAGTGAAATCCTGCATATGCACATTTTTCAGCATACTGTAGCATCGTTTTAAAGTCTACTAGTTGTTTATGACCTTTGTAATAGAGCGACTTAACAATTGTACGATCATATGCAGATAATGTCACAGCACGGCAAAGCTCTTTTTTATTTTTTACATCCACTGGTATTTTATATTTTTCACCAATGACTGCACATAGTATAAAAAATTCGCTGTTTTGCTGAAAGAGTCTGCATTTAGCTATTTGGTGATACAGAGGAAAATGCTCGCTCGATACATACACGCGCAATTGACCTAATTCATCCATGCAAAACAGCCCCTTCCTGCACTTTCATAATTCTCGTCTCCCCTGCACCTATTGATTCCAGTCGATAGTAAGTGCCAATTATTCCTGTTTCTTCAAATTGCACTTTTTCATTATGGCCAAATTCTCGATCAGTAACAAGTAACACCCATTGGCTACTTATTTTCGGTAAATACTCCAGCAAATTTTGTTGATGTTGAGATGAGATTCTTCCGAAGGGGGTATCCATGAATAATGGCATCTCCATCATGTTACTACCTGAAGCTACTTGCGCTAATGCGGTAATAAAACTTAGCGAAAGGACCTGTCTCTGCCCTTGAGAAATATTTGCTAAGAAGGGTTGCTCGTAGGCGTTTAATACCTCTAACGAGTAATCCTTTTCTACTTTTACACGCTTTATCATATCTTGACCTGCTTTATCAAGTAAATACATTAAGTTCTGTTGGGTAGCCAATTGAAGGTCTTCAATTAAATCTGCCTCAAACTGACGAATAATATGTTCCATTGATTTTGTCGCCTGCTCCAATATGCTATGTTTTTTAATAAGTACTTGATGAATGCCACTTTTTTTCTCCAGTTCTTTTCTACTACTGTTAAGCTTGATTTTTTTCATGCTTACAGTCTCCTGTGTTTGTTGATTTTCTTTCATTTGTAATTTAATAGTGGTAATTTCCTCTTGATGCTGTGTTCGTTCTGCATTTAACTGCTTGATTTCATCTGTATTAACAGTTCCGATTTTTTTGTTAAGTTGCTCTAGCTCCCATTGCAGCCTTTCCTTTTGATTCATCAAGCGCTCGATGCCATCTTTCGTCTTTATAATAAAATCTTGTCGTTCCTCTAAATACGATATGATGATTTGAATACCCTGGTATAACTGATGAATATCTTTTTTTGCTTCAAAAGATCGAAGTTGCTGCTCTAATTTTTTTAATTCTTGATGGCGACGATCTCCCTCTTCCATCTGACTACCACATATACAAAACATATTATCGATTAATTCTGCAACAAATTCCGCATTTATCCCCATAAAATTCTTATCCAATAATTCTGTTGATATCATTGTCATTTGCTGCAATAATAAATCTTCACTCATAAGTAGTGGTAGATATTTATTTACTTTTCTTGCTTCTTGAAATTCAGCATCAATATGTGTTGTCAATTCTTCTAAGCTTGTTTCGATACTTCGCCGTTCGTCAATATCCTTTTTCATTGTTTCAAACTGCTCTAACTGCTTTTCAATTTCATAAACTGCATGTTCATTTCTTTTTTGATTCGATAACAATTGATTGTACGCTAATTGTAGTTGTCCTTCCTCCGTATCCAGCTGCTCTAATTCTTTTAGCACAATTCTTAGTTCCCCTGTTGAATGTTTTTGAAGATCCTTTTTCACTTGATGCAATAATTTTTTCAAAACATCTTTTGACTTTAATATTTGATCAATTTTCAGCAAATTTTTGATCCCTGTCGCTACCTCTTCTTTTTGCTGTGGTGAAACTCTTGTTAATCTTTCAATTCGCTCTCCATCGAAAAAGAAATAATGTTTTACACGTGGATCAATGATCATCATAATTTCTAATTCAATCTCATTTTCAGTGTGCCATTCATGATGAGTTGTTTCATTCACCAATTGAACAGCATGAAGTTCCTCACGTATTTTCCCATCCAACTCTTTTATTGAAAAATATGTGCGTGTAATTTTATAATCTTGATCTTGGTGGGTAAACCATAGTGTTACACTACTGTTAATTCCCTGATTAATAAGCGCTTGCTCTTCAATCGCTTTAATATTAGCCAGCACAATATCTGATGAATGTTCATCTTGCTCCAAACGAGTATCACCAAACAAAGCGAACATCATCGCTCGGTAAATAGCTGTTTTCCCACGCCCATTTTCACCTTGAATAACTGTTACAACCTCATGCTCTTTGGAGTGTGCAAACTCAATTTGTTCTGTGTCATAAAACTGACGAAAATTCGTCATTTGCAAACATTTAACAATCACCTTTTATCCCCCTATCTGACTGAGTTTATTGTCAAGAACTCGTTCAATTTTTTTAGCATGTGCCTCTACTGATAGGGTTTTCTTTTTGTCTACTTGTTTGACTGTTTCCAATATCAGATCATTGACTAACGGATCTTCTTCCTCCAATAAAGAGGATAGCTTGGCAATTAGTAAATTATCTCCCATCTATACTTCCTCCAATAATTTTGTATGAATCATTTCATCTCCTATAATTTCAAAGCGTGCCTGACCTTTCTCTATGGCTTGCTCAATCGAGTTTAACAGCATACCTGATTTAGAGTATCTAATTTTCATTAAATACTCTCTCAATTGTTGAACCTTCACTGCCCCTTTAAAAGAATTGATTAAAATATATTCAATCAAATCTACCTCCGATTGAATATTGCCCTCCTTCAATGTAAATATTTCTTTATAGGAGCCAAAAATATGAAAGGCCTCTGCCTTTTTCAATACATCACCCAATAGTTCCTTACTCCAGCTTATATGATTATCTAATACCGGTAATTTATCCACCTTATACAATTCTGGTAATAAGATATAGGAGCGTTCTTTTTCTACTATCATTTCATTCATTAATTGAGACATCGTACAAACAATTTCATTTACACCATCCTCTGTTAATCCAACAATATCTCGATGGATGTATTCCCCATATTGACCTTTCGCATAGTAAAGAATATCGTTTGAGCGCACTAAAGCAATATCCAACATTCGAGTATTTTGCTGCACACCAAATACATCCTCTAACCACTCTTCTACCTCTTCACGTGCAACAATATCTTCCTGCTCTTTTAAATAGCTGCTGACAAACTGTTCAGCCGTTAATTCGTCGGGATGGACTCCCTCATCATTTATGTAGGGGAATTTTGAAAATTGCAATTGCTCGATTCCAATTCGCCTCAATACATAGTAAAATACTTGTCTTGTTTCAATTCCAACACTTCGTATTAATAATTTAAATTTTTCATAAGCACTATGAATTGTTATGATCTTTTGTTCGGACATTTGTGATTTCAAATAAGCTATAGGTTTTTCTAGCTGTTCTTTTGTTATATGCTCATAATTAGAAATAATCGTATAATATCCATATTTAAACTGTATAATATTTGAATTGGAACTTAAATTGTAATCGAGAGTGAATTTTCTCCAGCCTCTCCCACGAATAAATAGATCTTCTAATTCTTCATAGGAAACAGCACGGCCTTTTTCTTCGATAAATTGAATAATCCACTCTGCATTTGATTGTCTTTCATCGCCCTCTTTTAATACATTCGGGAACTTAGGCAATATAATACCTTCATTTGCATAGAGACGTAAAAGAGTATACAATGCATATTCATTAGGAACATTCTGTGCTTGAGCTTCTTTCTTGACTGACTCATATAATTTCAATATATGAATAAAGTCTTCATTTTCTAATAATTTGCTTGCTAGCTCATTCACCAATCTCAACCATGCCAGATCAACTGTGACAAATTTATGATGAATATAAACGCCTCTACCCCATAGTAATAATTTGTCTTGAATGCCCTCTCGTAAACAAACAGAGTTAAAGGAACGCTCTCCATGAAAGCTACCAGGCATTAAATCATTCGCTCGTTCGATGAGCATTCCCTCTTCTTTATAAATTTCAACTCCTTCAGGGAATTGTAAAAATACCATCTCCACTATATCGATTTTCTTCAAGCCGCTTAATACCGCTTGATCTTCTGAAAGCCAAGTGACAAATGTATTAGCTATCATCCAAACTGCTTCATACGGCAGTGATTCTTCTTCTGCATGCTCCATACAATACGCTGTTAAAGCATCATGAGATATAAGCTGTAAAGCAAAATGTTCTTTGATATCCTGTTTAAATTGCGCTAAATATTCATCAAATTGATCCTGGGTCCATGTAGTAAGAAGTAGGTGATTAAATCGCCTTTCTTCCCTTATGCCTACTTGGCCTAAAGCTTGTAAAATAACAAAATCAGTCTCCTCTGTCATTTGGTGAAACCAAACATTCATTATAAAAGTTTTTTTCGCTATTTTCTCTTGAATAAAATGACGTATCCAATCAAGTGAACTGACAACTATTTCATCACCTTTTAGCAATATTTGTCTTACTCTTTCCCTTGTGATACCAGCAGATTGCCCCAATTCTTCCAATGTTAAATGTTTCCCTGAAGCAAATGTTTGATATTTTTTTTGCATAAAAGCCTGATATCGATTAGATAAACGATTTTGTTCAGCATCTAAATACCATTTTTTGAAAAGATTAATTTCGTGATGAAACCTTTCATGATCTGGTAGTTGTTTAATTTCAAGTAATGCTCTTTGCTTATCTATATATGTTTGCAACGCGTGGAAAAATTTACTTACCTTCAATCTCCCTATTTTTTTAATTGAGAGTAATTCGCTAAAATCGTTTGGTAAATCAGCAATTCTATTTATATTTCCTTCACGCTGCAGTTGTTCTATTGTTCCTTGATATTCTGGAAAATCGGCTACTGTTAGAGGATATGAGAAAAATACTTCTTCTATTTCAAAAGATTCTTGTTCAAAACGAACTACCTTCTCTGGTCCTTCTTTTACTTCTTCCACATCATCTTGTACTATACTGTCCGCATAACGACCTAGTTGATCCCAAAATTTCCTGACTGCTTTTGGACCAACACCATCTAATTTCATATGAATACCATCAAGTGGCTCTATAAAATCAGCCAATGTTTGAATACCATTTTGAGCTAACTCCTCAATCAATTTATTACAACCATTAATACCAATACTGTTTAATAAAAGATCCTTGTACTTTTCATGAATAAATAGCTGCTCCTTAAAATATTGCAGTCTATAAACTCTTTTTTCAGTATGTTGTGATTCATCAGTGCTTTGTAATATTAGTTCCTCTGACCATTCTTTTTGTAAGCCTTGTAAAAATTGGTCCAAGTCATCTTTTAGATGAAGTCTTAATGATGACAGCATAAAGTTTTGTAAATCTTTCAATTCTTTTACACCATATTGTTTTAATTGATTGGCAGGTATACTCGTTGTTACGTTGCTGATTGAAATATGTTGTGCTTGTGGATTTATGTTTAATATTCCATCATTTTCTTCATTAATCTTTGGTTGAAATTGTTGTAATGCCCCTGTAAAACGAAAGCCCAGCCAATACAAATCTGGCATTAATAAATAAAAATCTTCTTTGGATTGTTTATAGTATTCTCTTAAAAGCTCTACTGTTATTTCATTGAATTCTGTCACTTGCATAGCAGCTGATAGCTTTCCAAAATGAGGTGATACCCATTCCCTAAATAATTGAGATTTAAGATGCACTGGCATTTTTATTTGCTCTTTTACACTCCAAAAATCATCTGGTATTATATCTAGTGTAGCCATTGGTTGAGAGATATTATCATCAGATTGAGTAAGAATCGCTTCTACCTCATCTTGTGTTTGAGCCTCATCGATCTCCTGTATTGGTGTTTGTAAATTTCCTTGTCCCTCTACCGTCGCCTCGGCACTACCAATGAACGATTTGTTTAATAGAAACCAAGCTGGTTTATTTTTTGTCACACGTCCACCTTTTTTAGAAAAACGGAAATAAATCTTGTGTTTTTTCAATTCTAATAAAAATTTGTTAATCTCCCAGCCGCCAATAACCCATAATGCACCACCTTTATCTCGTTTATCAATATAAGATAAGTTATGCTCCTCTAAATACTGAATTAACGGATACTCTGTTTTGGTCACACTTACGCCTACTGTCGTTTTTTTAGATGGCTCCATTTGTTTGGCTTTTTCTTGTTTTAAATAGGCTAACTCTCTTTGTACTTCTGCCCACATCTCATCTACTTGTTGTAATTTATTTTCGATTATTGGCTTGACCATTTCTTCTATTTTCTCTGAATTTAGTGCATCATTTCCTTTGCTTTTTTCAGGTTCTTTATAGAGTGGTGCTTCAAAATCATGATTCACAAAAATTTGCATGTACCAAACACTAATATCATAAATAAATCGATGTGCTTGTAATACATCCTGTATATGCACTTCCTTGAATTCATGAGCTGCTTTATTACCCTTTTTTCGTATCCATTCCAACTTTACATAGATTGCTTCTTCGATAGCATTGGTGCGATATAATTTATGTATTCTCTCAGAATGTTTTAATGGATAAATAGTCTCTATTCCTTCCATATCACTAATCATTTTCACTAATTGCTCTGTATATAGACGCGCCTGCATTAGGCTTGCCTGTGGCTGATCATATAGTGTGTCTTCAATTTGCTTAGCTAGTTCCAGCATTTTAGGTGTTATATTTTTGACAAAATCCAATAAAAAATTATGCCCCATTTTTAATTATCCCCCACCATCTAATGATTTCATTTTCGCATGTCTTCTTTTCCAATTACTTTATTAAATTATATCTTTTCTTTTTAGGAAAATAAAAGAAAAATTAGCAGAAGAATGGACCAAAAAGAGCTAGCTATTATTAAATGGTTATGGACTAACCTAATTTCATAAGACAACATAAAACACCTCTGAAATGGGTATGTATAAACATGTACATATTCAATCATTCTGGAGGTGTTTTTCTATGACAAGGAGTAGTTATTCTTCTGATGTAAAGTGGGCCGTTGTGAAAGAAAAATTAGCAGGTAAATTAACGACGAAAGAGATTATGGAGAAATACGGGATTAAAAATAAATCGCAAGTGGAAACATGGATGCGTTGGTACAAAAATAAGGAGCTTTATCGCTTTGATCAACCAGTAGGCAAGCAGTATACGTATGGGCATGGACCCGAAGGAAAAAGTGAACAAGAAATGAAGGATCGTAAAATGATGCATCTTGAAATGGAGAATGAGATTTTAAAAAAGTTTATGGAAATCGCAAAGGAGTTGAACGGAAAGTAATCTTACAAACCGTGGCGAAGTTACGTAAGAAATATACAGTCACACTCATTTTAGAGGTGTTAGATATCCCACGTGCAACATATTATCGTTGGACGAAAGAAGGCGTTGATGAACATTCTCCCATTGAAACGGCCATTATTACGCTTTGTGAGAAAACGAAGTATCGTTATGGACACCGTAAAATTAAGCATTTATTACACAAAGAATATGGCTATCAGTTGAACCGTAATACCGTTCAAAAATGGATGCAAAAGCACAACCTCCAATGTCGGGTGAAAAAGAAACGTCGATTTAAAGCGGATCAGGGACCCGAAATAATCGCCCCTAACTTATTAGCTCGCTCTTTTACAGCTACGGCGCCCAATGAAAAGTGGGTAACAGATATTACGTACATTCAGTATGGATCAACAACCATGTATTTAGCGACGGTTTTGGACCTATATAATAACGAGATTGTTGCATACAAACTTTATGACCATCAACAGACACCTCTTGGTAATGGATGTATTAAAGGCGGCTTTAGAAGCTAGAAATGATCCCAAAGGAGTGATTGTGCATTCGGACCAAGGGAGTGTTTATACATCTTACGCATATCAAAATTTATTGGAGGAGATGAAGTGTCGCCCTAGCATGTCACGTCGAGGAAACTGTTGGGATAATGCGGTGATTGAATCGTTCCATTCCAATATAAAAACAGAGGAATTTCAACGAGTGAAACATCATTCGTTAACAAATGAGGAAACTAGATTACGTGTAATTAAATATATGAAAGAATATAATGAGGAGCGAATACAAGAAAAATTAGGCTATTTAACTCCCCTTGAATTTGGAAAGCAAGCAGCCTAATTAGGTGTTTTATGTGTGTCTCAAATGACTAGGTCAGTTCATACCAAATCTTTTATTTGTTTTTCCAATGAAGATGTCTTCCGATGACAACATATGAACGGAGTATGAGCAAAAAAAGATATTAGGGCGGTACAAGAGATGTCAAAATCAATTAATGAGGAATGGATATCTAATGACAAGTTTTCTGTCACCGAATCTGCAATTTGAAAATAATCAATTCTACCGTCAATATCAAAGAAAAACATAGGGAGATTTTTGTCTTCCTATGTTTTCATTCAAATTATTGTTCTGTTTGTTCTTGCTTCTTTTTCAAATACTCCACACGTATTTTCTCAAGTTGCTGCTTTTTATCAAATTTGGCTGGCTTGTGTTTTTCTTGATACTTTGCCACAGCCACCTTACCTTTAGTATCCAATTGATATTTCCCCACTTTGGTTCACCTACTTTTCCTGCCTTTAAAGAAATCTATTCAACAAATATAGTATACCTTATTTTGTTGATGTAAACCTTTTTCCTATATTGGTGTACTGCTTAACCTTAATTTCAGTAAAAGTTTAGTAAATAATTCATAGCCAAATGTATTTAAAGTATCTGTATCCGCACTCATTTTAGATGCTGGTACCTTTATCCTTATTTAGCGCTACAATATTGCTCATCTTTATGTATGGAGACGGCGGGAGTCGAACCCGCGTCCAAAGACTCCAATACTTCAGCTTCTACGCGTGTAGTTTGCCTATTTACGATTCACGTAACATTATGCCGACAAACAGGCGTCCTGTACGCTAACCTGAAAATCTCTTGCCGATGACTCAGGTGGCACCATCGACCGTATCCCACTAAAGTTGGGCCCCACGTTCTCTACATGGGCGATAGAGAGGCAGAGCGCTTAAGAGCTTACGCTGCGAAAGCTAAGTTTTGTTGTTTGCCAGTTATTATATAACTGTCGTTGATGACGGAGCCGAGCCCTCCGACGCGCGACTAAAGCTTGAACCATCCCTGTCGAATCCGTAACGTCCCCTTGAACATGAACTAAAGCAGATTAGCCTCGTTCAAACAAAGAGCTAGAATTGCTTCTAGTACGGTGGGAGCTTAAAAGTACGCTTCCATGAAATCTGGCAATCAGTAATACCTATTATAAAACAAAACGGATGATAGTTCAAGTTTCCTGCCAACTTAGAAAAAATTGGCTTGAATATTACAAACTATCTACCAGTGTGTTTTTTCTATTCTTCACTTTTGCTGTTCTATCCACTACCCTGGCTTTGCTTCTCTATACTCAAAGCAAAAATTCCACTACCAAAACGGCAGCTTCCTATATCATCATTTAGTTTTTCCTATCCATCACTTTCTCCATTCTATCCACTCCCCTTGTTCTGCTTCCCTATACTCAAAGCAAAGAGCCTACTACCCAAAAACGGCAGCTTCCTATATCATCAATAGTTTTCCTATCCATCACTCTCGCTGTTCTATCCGTCACTTTATCCATTCCATCCGCCTGACCCGGCACACCACACGCCTTCATCCGCTTCCCACCAAAAGCAAAAAGCTCACCGTGATCCAGCAGTGAGCTTTCTTTCAATCTATTAAAATTGATTTTTTGCTTTGAAGGCACGTTCCATTTCGCGTTTTGCTTCTTTTTTACGCATGTCATCGCGTTTATCATAGTCTTTTTTCCCTTTACCTACGCCGATTAGGAGCTTGGCGTAGCCGTCCTTGATGTACATTTTTAATGGGACGATTGTGTAGCCGTCACGTTTTACGGCTCCGACTAGCTCGCCGATTTGCTTCTTGTGGAGCAGCAGCTTGCGCGCGCGTAGTGGATCGTGGTTGAAGCGATTGCCTTGATCGAATGGGCTAACGTGCATATTGCTAATCCATGCTTCGCCATTACGGATGCGGACAAAGGAGTCTTTCAGCTGGACCTTGCCTGCACGGATGGATTTGATTTCTGTGCCTGTTAGTACCATGCCTGCTTCAATTGTCTCTTCGATGAAGTAGTCATGGCCTGCTTTTTTGTTTTGTGCTAATACTTTACCCGTACCTTTTGCCATATCTTTCACCCTCTACTTAAAAGGTCGAAAGCACCCGTTGACGGGCTGCTTTCGCTTATGCTTATTTACGCTTTGTTTTTTTCTTTTTGCCTTTTTTTGCAATGCCCTCATAGAACTTTTGCTTTTGTTTTACGCGTTTTTTAGGACCTGGGCTTGAGTCGTCTTTGCGACGTCCACGTGGGTCGCGATCATTTTCACCGCGCTTGGAGCCACGACTACCTCTGTCTTCCTCTTGACGACTGCCTCTACGTCCGCCTCTTTCCTCATCACTGCGTGTGCTTCGGCGACTGCGGCCACCTTTGTTATCGCTGTAATTTTTACGTGCATGAATAACAGTAGGTGTTGCTTTGCGTGTTCGTCCATATGAAGTTACCATTCCCACGATTTCAAAGTCAATGGATGACTCCTCAATAATGACATTAGCCACGCGGACTTTCACTTCATCACCAATACGGAATTGACGATTCGTGCGCTCTCCGATCATAATCATTTGACGATCATCAAAACGGTAGTAATCATCTGTCATATTGCTAATATGGACAAGTCCTTCGATTGTGTTTGGTAGCTCCACGAAAATACCAAAGTTTGTAATGGATGAAACAATTCCTTCGAATTCTTCGCCAATTTTGTCCGACATATATTGTGCTTTTTTCAGTGCGTCTGTATCACGTTCAGCATCCACAGCACGACGTTCACGCTCGGATGTGTGGTCAGCAATTTCATCCATCGCCATACTCCACTGTGCAATTGTTTCTCTCGACGTATCCTTGTTGATTAAATACGTGCGAATTAAACGATGGACGATTAAGTCTGGATAACGACGAATTGGTGATGTGAAGTGTGTATAGAAATCCGTTGATAAACCAAAGTGTCCAAGACTTTCTGGATAATATTTTGCCTGTTGCATTGAGCGTAGTAGCATTGTTGAAATAACAGGCTCCTCTGGCATACCTTCAATCGCCTTTAATACATCCTGTAATGCCTTAGGATGAATGGTATTGCCTGTACCTTTAATTAAAATACCGAAATTCGTGACAAATTCAAAGAAGCGTTGTAGCTTTTCAGGCTTTGGATCTTCGTGAATACGATAGATGAACGGTACATTCATCCAGTGGAAGTGCTCTGCCACGGTTTCATTGGCAGCGAGCATAAAGTCTTCAATTAGCTTCTCAGCTACTGTACGTTCACGTAATTCAATATCTACTGGCCAGCCCTCTTCATTGACAATGACTTTGGATTCTTTAAAATCAAAATCAATTGCCCCTCGCATTTCACGTTTATGACGTAAAATATTGGACAGCTCTTTCATATTGTTAAACATAGGAACAAGTGACTCATAGCGTTCAAGTAATGCCTCATCCTGCTCCTCTAAAATTTTATAAACATCCTTATAGGTCATGCGCTCAGTCGTTTTAATGACACTTTGGAAAATTTCATGGGCAACCACATTTCCATTCGCATCAATAATCATTTCACAGGATAGTGTTAAACGATCAACCTGTGGATTTAATGAGCAAATACCATTCGATAAACGATGTGGAATCATTGGAATGACACGGTCTGTTAAATAAACACTTGTAGCACGGTCATAAGCTTCAATGTCAATGACAGAGCCCTGCGTTACATAATAACTAACATCTGCAATATGTACGCCAAGCTTATAAGTACCATCTCCATTTTTCGTTACGGTTACCGCATCATCCAAGTCCTTTGCATCTGCACCATCAATCGTTACAATTGTTTCATGTCGTAAATCACGGCGACCCACTAAATCGGCCTCGGTAATTTCATCTGGCACGCGCTGGGCAGCAGCAATGACCTCGTCTGGAAATTCAGGTGGAATGTCATGCTTATATAAGATTGATAAAATATCTACCCCAGGGTCATTTTTATGCCCTAAAATTTTTGTAATATAGCCTGTTGCCGATTTTAAATCCTCCGGCCATGTTGCAATCTCCACAACAACTTTGTGTCCGTCGACTGCGCCCAATGTATCACCCTTTGCAATAAAGATATCCATTGGTAGCTTTTTATCGTCTAAGACAACAAAGCCAAAGCCACGATTTGCCTGGAATGTACCGACAAAGCTTGTTTGACCACGCTCGACGACTTTCGTCACGGTTCCTTCTCGGCGATCACCAAATGATTCCTTTAGGACACGAATTAAAACTGTATCACCATTAATGGCACCATTTGTTTCATGCGGTGGAATAAATACATCATCCATGCCCTCGATATCGGGTGTGACAAAACCAAAGCCCTTCGCATGACCAATAAATTTGCCTCTTAGTAAATTCATACGCTCTGGTAGACCATAGCGATTGGAGCGAGAACGTACAACTAAGCCCTGCCCTTCCATGCGGACAAGCGTTTTTACAAGCTCCTTAAATTCTTCAGCGTCCTCAAATCCAAACTCTTCCTCAATTTCACCAACGGTTAATGGCTGGTAATCCTCTTGACTCAAAAAGTCGAGTATTCGACTTTGTAATGTATCTTTCATATATTTCCCTCCTTCATTTAAAAATCCTCTATATTATTGTGCCCAATTTAGGCTTTCTAAAAAGTGATAAATATCTTCATGTAATTGATCTTTTTCTTGATCTAATGTAATAACATGCTTGGAGTTTTCATACCACTTGATATGCTTTTCCAGTGACTCAGTTTGATTATATATAATATTTGCAGATTCTGGATCTATCACCTCATCATTTGTTGCTTGTACAACAAAAATAGGCGCATAAATCATATCAATTTCTTGACGTGTACGTGCAATAAATTCACGTAGCTCCTGCAATGATGGCATACTTTGTTCCATGATTAGCAAAATTTCTTCGTCAATTTGCGAATCCAACTTACCTTGGAATTTTTTATAGTCCTTGGCATATTTTAAAACGCCCTCGAACATTATGTCTGTTGTCCGCATTGTCATAGGAGCGCACATTGTGACAATCCCCTTTATTGGATGAGTCAATGCCACATTTAATGCCATCACACCGCCTAATGACAAACCAGCAACGGCAATTTCCTCATAGCCAGCATCCCGTAACTGTTGGTAGGCGGTTACAACATCCTGCCACCAATCTGCTGGTCCTGTTGTGATCAGTTCTTCGGGTTCCACACCGTGACCTTTATAGTGAGGTGCTAATGTAGTATACCCTTTTTTCTCTAAAAATCTACCAAGCATACGCACGTCTGCAGAACTACCTGTAAAGCCATGTAATAATAAAACGGCACGTGGCCCTGATTGAAAGAAAAATGGCTGTGATAGTGATTTTTTCATTGCAAATACTCCTTTATTCTCAAACATTCAACCTCTCTCTAGTATAGCCATTTTAACCATACTTGAGCAAATGGCACTTGGCTTTTCTTTTATAACAGAGAGAAAATTTTCCATTTGCGAATGATAAAAGAAAACGCCCAACCGATTTGGTTAGGCGATCTATTTTCAACTATTAGATTTTTGTAATAGCGATTGCTAAAATAAAGAATATGATAGCTAACACAATTGTTGCACGATGAAGGACTAAGTCCATACCACGTGCCTTTTGTTTTCCAAATAGTTGCTCAGCTCCACCCGAGATGGCACCTGATAAGCCTGCACTTTTACTTGATTGAAGTAAGACAACAACAATCAATGCTAATGATATGATTACTAATGAAACTAACAATACTGTATGCATACACTGCACCTCCCGAACTTTGAAACATCACAACAGACTATATTATAACAAAAAAAAATTGGCATGACAAACATAGCCTGAGGATTAGGAGAAAATTACCTACTTTACACACGACTATTTGTCGATTTCTGCTACTAATTGTGGATATAAACCATTCTATAATTGGATTATAATAGAAATACTGATAGTTATTTGGGGGATTTAAGCGATGAATAAAAAAATAATTGCTGTGCTTTTCCTATGCTGTATGGTTACGTCTCTGATAGGATGCTCAAAAGCACTCAATATACTCCTTGAGGAAGAAGATACTACCACAGCAACATTTACGGATGATACAGAAAATGAGGAGATAAAAAGGCCTGAGAGCAAAGCATTATCTACCGTTTTTTCACCCTCCGAGCTATTTTCCACCACATTATTTAAAGACGACCCAGCCTTACTACAGTTTACGAAGAAGGTAGAAAAGCAGGTGGCAAAATTTGAGCAACACTTTGAAGTTCCTTATACAGGAAAGCTTAGCTTTGACGATTTTGAAGTACAGCTCAATGACTTAAATAGTCTACTTACCTTTGTCAATCCTTATACGGCTGGCTATTTCCTTAACTATGAATGGACAGCTTGGGAAACCAATGATGGCTATTTAGTAGAGCTGTCCATTGATTATTTAACAGATGCTAAGAAGGAGCAACAAGTGGACCAATATGTGGAAGCTTTTGCTGAGCAGCATATAGCGACTGGCATGGCTGATTTTGATCGCGTTAAAGTCATTAATGATTATATTGTTCGGCTAGCTACCTATACAGAAGAAGGATCGACAGAGGGACAAACGGCTTTTGAATTGATAAATGAACAAACAGCGGTATGTCAGGCTTATGCATTGCTTGCTTATCGTCTATTACTAGCGGCTGATCTCAAAGCGAAATATATTTATGGCTATAGTGAGGATCAGCTACATGCTTGGAATTTAGTGAGTGTTGATGACAATTGGTATCATCTCGATACAACTTGGAATGATGTCGCCCCTGAGGAGCCCTATACCATTTCCTATGAATATTTTTTAGTGAATGATGAAAAACTCAGCCAAGATCATCTATGGGCGACTGAAAATTATTTTGCAGCTACTAGCAATGACTATGATTTTATGCATGATATTTGGTATGCAGATACAATTGAGGATGTTATCTATTACAATAGTATTGAAGATAGTATGATTTATAGTTACGATCTTATAAAAAAGCAGCGTACACAAATTTCCGAAACAGCCTGTTATTATTTAGCTGCTACTAATAATGCGATTTATTGTAGTGATTATGATAATGCAGGTTATTTAACAAAAATTAATGTTGAAGATGGCTCAGAGGAAATATTATACGAAGATGAGGTACTTAACTTATACATTCATGAGGGTATTTTATATTATGAAACACTAGACGGTTTAGAGCATCAGCAAAAGTTATAATATATCCAGAGAATCTGCGTGATTTCCTCCCAGATTCTATACCCCTTTTTATTTACAATATTACCATCCTTTATTAACAATGGTTTAACGGTAGCTTCACAATCCTCCTTTACACTTACAGATGAATTCACTTTAAGCCCAGTGGTGAAATGTCAACCATAAAAAACATCAAAATTGGAAATTCCTAAGTGCGAAAGCTTATTCATCGCCACTTTAAGGCGCACTCAAATAAACCTCACGTTTTCCAACTTAAAAAGTTAAAAAATGGAAGTTGCAAATTAACTAAAGAAAAGCGAGAAAGTGTTCGTTATTCTCTCCTTTCTTCTTTGGGCGTGTACAGCTGTTTCGTGCGTAGTAGCGAATGCACGAGCCGTACAAGTTTTCTAGCGGTTAAGACGAGAGCGCGTTTGTGTTGATGCTTGGTTACTTCTTGATATTTCTTTTGATAAAAGGCTTTATATTCGGTGTCATGTTTTCGTATGGCGTCTGAAGCTTGTACAAGATAATAGCGTAAATACTTATTGCCGGTTCGCATCCGACTGGTGTTTTCAGACTCATATTCACCTGATTGATGCTGTGTCCATACGAAACCTGCGTATTTCGCTAAAGCGTGGTGATCATCAAAACGATGGATATCGCCAATCTCTGCGATTAAGCCCGCTGCGTACACGGGACCGATGCCTTTTACTGATGTTAATGTTTGCGGAATACCTTTCATCATGCGTTCGATTTCTTTATCTAAACGCTTTACTTGGGTTTCCATGTGCTGAATCGTGCTCAGAATGACTGATAAAGAAAGATTGACGGGATCCGCCATCACTTTATCTAAACGATAGGAATTGCGAGCGAGCTGCTTGAGATATTTCGCCATCTCCTCTGGCGCCACAAAACGATTTTTGCCTTTCTCTTGTAGGAACTCTACGAGCTCCTCTAAAGGCATATCGGCAATGATACCTGGATCTAGTTCTTCTATCACCGCGACACTTGTCGCACCGAATGTATCGGAGAACGGATTATCTTGGCGTAAGCCACTAAATTTTAAGTACAGTTGATTTAACATGTATGTTTTATTACGGGCAATTTCATGGACTAAATGGAAGCGCGTGCGTGTTAATCGACGAAGTGCATCGTAAATTAAGGTTTCTTGCATTTCATGTGGCAATCGTCCAAAGCGTAGATGATCCGCAATAACCCAGGCGTCTATTTTGTCGTTTTTCGGTAACATATCATAGCCCTTCTTAAAACGGGAAACTTTACGTGCGTTGAGCATATAAATCGCTGTTTGAAGATGTGGTACTACTTTCTTACATTGTGCTTTTAAGTAATGGGCAAGGTGCCAACTATATTGATCCGTGGCTTCCATCCCAATTTTTAATTGATCTGTTTGATTTTTTTCCGCTGTTCGTATAATTTTTTGAATCAAGGTGTCCGCACCTTCTACATCATTTCGAACAGAAAAATCAGCGAGTGTGTGACCCTCTCCATGCATGAAATGGACATGATGGGAGCGCAAACTCACGTCAATACCGACTAGCATTTGTGACATGCCAATCACCTCCTAAAGGGGGAATTAATCAAGATACACGCAGACCTGGGTGCCCAGTCGAATCATCGATGTCTGCCTCGTGATGAGCAATCGCATGGAGAAGACCATAATTGAGCGCTACACTCTCTTCAATCATTGCGTCGCAGCCAGTGGTTAGACCTTCCATAATGAACGATGGGTAGCAGGCTTATGAAGCAGTACACATGCGTGTCCGCAAGGAGGAAAAGCTATTTCCTGCGAATACCTTGTCCGTTCCATTGTCTCATGGGCACAGTCTGAGTGAAATAAAAGTTGTCATAAAAAAGGACGAAGTACTGAAATGGAGCCTCCTCCATCCTTCGCCCTTGTGCTATAAAATTGGGTTAAAAAAGTGTATGACAAATAAACAGGCAAGCACCTGTGAGCAATACTTTAAGAAAAGATGATAAATAATGAAAATAGTGATTTCCTTTTGGCTCCCTCGGTCAAACCAGGGGCAAACAGGTAAAACATAAAACAGGAGTGAGGGAGCCAATTGGCGACCACTTCCTATAGGAAATCCAACAGATCCTCCAGCTGTCCGGATCAACTGGAAATTCTATCGGAAAGAGCTCTTACTACTAATATACGAGGAGGATAATTATGAACTACACAAAAAAATGGACTTCATTGTTTTTAGCAAGTGCAGTGACTTTATCTGCAGTTAGTATCCCACAACAAGAGGTGCAAGCTGCTGAAGGGGAAAAGCCAACAAATGTTATTATGCTTGTAATGGATGGCAGCAGTAATAATGCTGTAACCCTTTCTCGTTGGTATAAAGGCGAAGACTTAGCAATGGACGAAATTTTATCAGGTGCTGTGCGTACATACTCAGCAGAATCAGCAATTACAGACTCTGCGCCTGCCGCTACAGCATTAGCAACTGGTCATAAATCAAATGATAAATATATAGGTGTATTACCCTCTGTAGTGAATTCACCTGGATTGACGCAAATTGCACAAGAGGATGCTTTTAGACCTGTTGCAAATGTTTTAGAGGGAGCAAAGCAGCAAGGAAAAGCAACAGGCTTAATTGCTACCTCTGAAATTCAACATGCAACACCAGCAGGTTTTTCAGCACATGCTACAAATAGAAGTCAATATGACGATATTGCTGAGCAACAAGTTTATCAAAATATCGATGTTGTTTTAGGTGGTGGCTTAGATTCATTAATACCTGGTGAGCTAAGTGATGAAACATCTGCCTTCAAATTAGGCTCAGTGAAAAATGCTCGTAAAGATGGTGAAAATTTGCTAAATGTTTTACAACAAAAGAACTATCATTTTGTCCAAACACGCGATGAATTATTAAATACAAACGCCTCTAAAATTTGGGGTAGCTTTGCACCAAGTGATCTAGCTTACGACTTTGACCGTACAACCACAAGGCCTTCTGAGCCCACATTAGCTGAAATGACAAATAAAGCAATTAATACACTGAAAAAGGATGAAGATGGCTTCTTCCTATTTGTTGAAGGCAGTAAGGTAGACTGGGCGGCACATGCCAGCGATACGATTGGTATGATTAGTGATATTTTATCGTTTGATGATGCTGTCAAGGAGGCAGTTGATTTTGCGAAGGAAGATGGCAACACCCTTGTTATTGCTGTAACAGACCATGGCAATAGCGGCATTACAATGGGGAATGCTAACACCACAAGCACTTACTCGAGCATCCCAGTTTCTTCCTATATTGATCCATTGAAAAAGGCATCTATGACAATTGAAGGTGCACTAAGCCAATTAAAAGAGGATCGTTCTAATTTAGTAGAAGTTGCAACACTTTATGGATTAGATGCATTAACGGAGGACGAGCTAGCTACATTGCAATCCGCTGAAAACCTAGGCAATGCAATGGTTAAAATGCTTGCAAATCGTGCTAATATTGGCTTTACAACAGGTGGACATACAGGTGATGATGTGTTCTTATATTCATTCGGACCTACTAAAGTAACAGGACTGGTAGAGAATACGGATTTAGCCCATGCTATGGCGCAATTTATGGGCTTTGACTTAAATACATTAACAAATGATTTATATGTACCAGCAACAAAGGCTTTAACAGAAAAAGGCTTTATAACAAAAATTGATTTAGCTGATAAGGAAAATCCAGTATTTGTGGCACAAAAAGCAGATATTACAGTCAAAATTCCTGTTAACAAAAATACAATGAGCTATGAGCAAGCTTCTACAAATACAGCAAAAACGCATATATTTGACACTATCAATGTCTATAATGGCACTGAATTTTATGTATCAAAAAAACTTTTACAAGCAATTAACTAAAACTATAGGCGTATCTGAAAGTCGCATTTCAGATACGCCTTTTTTGATCACTTGTCCCTTACTTTTGAGCGGAGTTCTTCTTTTTTTGATCACTTACTGTTCGTTTTGAGCGAAATTTCTCTTTTTTGATCACTTGCTCCTCGTTTTTGAGCGAAGTTTCTCTTTTTTGATCATTTGAATCCTTACCTTTGACCGAAGCCCACCCTTTTTTGATCTAGCGCAATATTCCTTTCACATAAAGTTCCACTTGTCCACTTATTTCACTTAATGTTTCGATGGCCTCGCTAAATTGTTGAACAAGCTCAGCCTGCTCATTGGAGGCTGATTCAATTTGCTCCATGCTTTCCATAAGTGCATGCACATTACTTGTAATGGTTTTAAGAGAGGCTTCGATTTGCTCTGTCGCTGTGGCTGTTTCATTTGAAAGCTTACGAACTTCCTGTGCGACAATATTAAATCCTGCACCATATTGCCCCGCACGTGCTGCTTCTATTGAGGCATTTAAGCCAAGTAAATTCGTTTGTCTCGAAATGGATTTAATAAAATCTGTAATCTCATTAGAGCGTGAAGAGTTTTCCAAGGCATGGCGAGATTTTTCAGTAATGGTTTCGCTTGTTGCGGATAATTCTTCTGAATGTGCCGCGATGGTATGTACTTTTAATTGCAGCCCTCGAATCGTAGTTTGGAGGTTGTCCATAAAGTTTTCTACTTTTTCCTGCGCATCGTTTGGAAAGAGCAAGCTTAAGACAGCAACAACTTTACCTTTTTCACGAATAGGATAAAGCTCTGTATGCATTGGAACACCAAAATACTCTTTTGGAATATCCCGTTTTAAAATTTCACCTTTCGTAACACTGCGAAAATCAGGTGTATCCTCAATAATCGTGCCGACCTGTAAATTCGTTTTCACTTTTGTTCCCTCTAACACAAAGAGAACCTTTCTTTCCTCCGCGCTATTGATGGTTAACGCTATTTCTTTGTTAAAAATCTCATGAAAAATCGGTAAAGTTTCCTTTAATGATTGAATAATGTCCATAGCCAATCTCCTTCCACTTTTTCTTCATTATACGCGAATAAATAAAGGGGACGTTACTATTTTCCAAATAAAAAATTGCCCCAAAGGCTTTGAGGCAATTTTCATCAATTATTTATTATCGAAGGTTATAGAACGATTGTAAACCCAGGTATTCTGCTGTTACACCAAGCTGATCTTCAATGCGAAGAAGTTGGTTGTATTTAGCTACGCGGTCTGTACGTGATGGCGCACCTGTTTTAATTTGTCCAGCATTTGTTGCAACTGCAATATCAGCAATTGTTGCATCCTCTGATTCACCAGAGCGGTGAGAGATAACTGCTGTATAGCCAGCACGTTTCGCCATTTCAATTGCTTCAAATGTTTCTGTTAATGTACCGATTTGGTTTACTTTGATTAGGATAGAGTTTCCTACACCTTGCTCAATACCTGCTGCTAATTTTTTTGTATTTGTTACAAATAGATCGTCCCCTACTAATTGTACGTGGCTACCGATACGCTCTGTTAGTAACTTGTGTCCAGCCCAGTCGTTTTCATCTAAGCCGTCCTCAATTGAAATGATTGGGTATTTATTTGTTAACTCTTCGTACCAATCAACCATTTCTTCAGAAGTTTTCACAACACCTTCACCATCTAAGTGGTATTTGCCATCTTCTTTATTGAAAAGTTCAGAGGATGCAACGTCCATTGCAAGCTTAACTTCTTCACCTGGTTTGTAGCCCGCTTTTTCAATCGCTTCTAGGATGACTGTAATCGCTTCTTCGTTAGAGCCAAGGTTTGGTGCGAAACCACCTTCATCACCAACTGCTGTATTATAGCCTTTTTCTTTTAAAACAGCTTTTAAGTTATGGAAAATTTCAGCACCGATGCGTAATGCATGACGGAAAGATTCAGCTCCAACAGGCATAACCATGAATTCTTGAATGTCTACATTGTTATCTGCATGAGCCCCACCATTTAAAATGTTCATCATTGGTACTGGTAATTGCTTAGAGTTAAACCCACCAAGATATTGATAAAGAGGTACATCTAAATAATCTGCTGCAGCATGTGCAACTGCCATGGATACACCTAGAATTGCGTTAGCACCTAGCTTGCCTTTATTTTCTGTGCCATCTAGCTCGATTAAAGCTTTATCAATGACAACCTGATCAAGGACTGAATAGTTACCTTCTAATTCTTGTGCAATCGTTGTGTTGACATTTTCAACTGCTTTTAATACACCTTTGCCTAGGTAACGGGCTTTGTCACCATCGCGTAATTCTACTGCCTCGTATTCACCTGTTGATGCACCTGATGGTACGATGGCACGGCCAAAAGCACCTGATTCTGTAAATACCTCAACCTCTACTGTTGGATTCCCACGTGAGTCTAAAACTTCGCGCGCATAAACTTGTGTAATAAATGGCATAATTAATTCTCCTCTTTTTCAATTAATGATTGTCCTGTCATTTCAGTAGGCTGTGACACCTCTAATAATTCTAACATGGTTGGCGCTAAATCGGCTAAAATACCACCATTTCTTAACATTATATTTGATTTTGTCACAATTACTGGAACAGGATTTGTTGTATGAGCTGTCATTGGCTCACCTGCTAAAGTTAACACTTCATCAGAGTTGCCATGGTCAGCTGTAATAATAGCTGCGCCACCTTTTGCAAGGAGTGCGTCTACTACTTTCCCTAAGCATTCATCTACTGTTTCAATGGCTTTAATGGTTGGCTCCAGCATTCCACTATGACCAACCATATCAGGGTTGGCAAAGTTAAGAATAATGCCATCAAATTTTTCAGCCGCAATTTCTGCAAGTAAGGCTTCTGTCACCTCATAGGCAGACATTTCAGGTTTTAAATCGTATGTCGCCACCTTTGGAGAAGCAATTAAAATACGTTCTTCACCAGGGAATTTTTCCTCACGTCCACCACTCATAAAGAATGTAACATGTGGATATTTTTCAGTTTCCGCAATCCGCAACTGTGTTTTCCCATTCGTCGCTAATACTTCACCAATTGTATTTTTCAAGTTGTCATTTTCATAAGCAACCTGTGCATTGACTTCATCACTATAATGTGTGAAGGATACAAATTTTAAATTCTTTGGATGCTTTGCAGATATTGCAAAACCATCGAATGCTTCATTTGTAAACACTTTTGATAGCTGAATCGCACGATCAGGACGGAAGTTAAAGAAAATCACTGCATCATGATCGCCAATTGTTGCTACTGGCTCACCATGCTCTTCAATGCTAAATGGGATGACAAATTCATCAGTTACTTCACGCTCATAGGATTCAGCTACACCACTTTTTGCACTGTCTGCTGTTTGTCCAACACCATCAACCAGTACATTATATGTGAGGGCTACACGATCCCAACGCTTATCACGATCCATTGCATAATAACGCCCATGGATAGACGCAAATTGACCAACGCCAATGTCAGCCATTTGTTTTTCGGTTTCCTCTATATAGCCGATAGCTGTTGTTGGTCCAACATCTCTGCCATCTAAGAAGCCATGTACAAAAACATCCTCTATACCCTGTTGCTTAGCAAGCCTTAACAATGCAAACATATGCTCATAATGACTATGAACACCACCGTCTGACAATAAGCCCAAAACATGTAGCTTTGACTGATGGGCTTTAACATGTGCTACTGCATCTAAAAAGGCTTGATTCGTAAAGAAATCTCCATCGCGAATGGATTTATTTAAGCGTGTTAAGCTTTGGTAAACAATACGTCCAGCACCGATGTTTAAGTGCCCCACCTCGGAATTTCCCATCTGTCCTTCAGGTAATCCAACGGCTTCTCCCGCTGCTGTTAATGTCGCATGAGGGAATTGGCTCCAATATCGATCGAAATTTGGCTTATTCGCCTGTGCTACTGCATTCCCGAATGTTTCATCTCGAAATGCAAAGCCGTCTAAAATAATTAATGCTACTGGCTTTTTAGGCATTTGCTGCCGCCTCCAATAATGTTAAATAAGATTCTGGCTGTAAGCTTGCTCCACCAACTAAAGCACCATCAATATGCTCTTTCGATAAAAGCTCCTGAATGTTATCAGGCTTCACACTACCGCCATATTGAATGCGCACAGCATTCGCAGTTTCAGCATTATATAGCTCCTCGATTACTGCTCGAATCGCTCCACATACTTGGTTTGCATCGTCTGCTGTAGCAGTTTTACCAGTACCAATCGCCCAAATCGGTTCATATGCAATGACCATATGCTCTACTTGCTGTGCTTCAAACCTAGCAAGTGCTGCTTTAATTTGACCAGCAACTTTTTGCTCTGTTGTGCCAGCTTCACGTTCCTCTAGCGTTTCACCACAGCAAATAATTGGTACAATATTATGTGCAAGTGCTGCTGCTACCTTTTTATTAATCGCTTCATCTGTTTCATTGTAGTATTCGCGACGTTCTGAGTGTCCTAAAATGACATAGTCAACCTCTACACTTGCTAGCTGGGCTGGGCTAATTTCACCAGTAAAGGCACCTTCATTTTCATAGTGCATTGTTTGTGCACCGATTGCTAGCTCTGACTCACTAGCAACTTGCACAAGTGTAGGTAGGTAAAGAGCTGGTGCGCAAACAACAGCATCTACTTTATCATTCGAAGGAAGCTTATCCTGTACTGCATCTACAAATTGAATAGCTTCTTCAAATGTTTTAAACATTTTCCAGTTACCTGCAATAATTGGTTTACGCATTGTTTTGCCTCCGAATTTTTTATTTGGCTTATTTATCGTTTAGTGCAATAATCCCTGGAAGCTCTTTACCTTCCATTAATTCTAGGGAAGCCCCGCCACCTGTAGAAATATGATCCATTTGATCGGCTACTGCAAATTTTTCAACAGCAGCGGCTGAATCGCCACCCCCAATTACTGTGTAGCCTGCTGTTGCTGCCATTGCATCAGCAACTGTTTTTGTGCCGTTTGCAAACTTATCTATTTCAAAGACACCCATTGGTCCATTCCAAATAATTAGCTTAGAGTTTTGAATAACATCTGCAAAGTGAGCAGCAGTTTTAGGTCCAATATCAAGTCCCATCCAATCAGCTGGAATAGCGTCTATATCGACAACTTGCGTTTCGGCATCTTGTGAAAATTCATTTGCTACAACCGCATCGATTGGCATATGTAGTTGTACGCCTTTTGCTTGTGCTTTATCAATAAAGGATTTTGCTAACTCAATTTTATCTTCCTCTAACAAAGATTTACCAATATCATAACCTTGTGCCTTGATGAATGTATACGATAAGCCACCACCAATAATTAAGTGATCTACTTTTTCTAAGAGGTTCTCAATAACACCGATTTTATCCTTTACTTTGGCTCCTCCAATAATTGCTGTAAATGGACGCTCAGGGTTTGACAATGCTTTGCCAAGTACATCTAACTCCTTTTGCATAAGGAAGCCTGAGACTGCTGGAATATGCTTAGCAATTCCTTCAGTAGAAGCATGTGCACGGTGAGCTGCACCGAAAGCATCGTTGACATAGATATCAGCTAGTTGTGCAAATTGCTGTGCTAATGCTGGATCATTTTTTTCCTCACCTGCATGGAAGCGCACGTTTTCAAGTAACACAATGTCACCATTTTGCATATTGGCAATCGCTTGCTCTACCTCTTGTCCAATTGATTCATCCAGCTTTGTCACAGGCTTACCGATTAACTCAGCTAAGCGGATACCAACGGCTGTTAAGCGCATACCCTCTTTTACTTCACCCTTTGGACGACCTAAGTGTGAGGCTAAAATCACTTTAGCACCTTGCTCTACTAAATACTCAATTGTAGGGATTGCTGCACGAATACGTGTTTCATCCGTAATAGTGCCGTCTGCCATCGGTACATTAAAATCTACACGCACAAAAACGCGTTGACCTTTTACATCAATATCTGTCATTGTCTTCTTATTTAACATGAAGAAACTCCCTTCAAAGCTTGTTAGTGTTTTATCAAGGTATTTTTTGGTACATTGTCAAAAAGTAACGTCAATCTCCAGCTTTTGATCATGAACCCTTATACTTGCTTTTATAGTAGCAAAAGTTACGATTGATGTCTTGTAATTACTAAAAAGGGAGTAAGGGTAAATTCCCTTACTCCCTTTACCCTTGTATATTATATCGATTAGATATTATAAAGGCTATACTTTTTGTACATAAAAGTAGTATTATGTCACACTTATTGCGAAAAGTGTTGAAATGTGATGCTTATTTATTGTTTAAGCCTTGATCTGCAATGTATAAAGCTAAGTCCATTAAGCGAGTAGAGTAACCAATTTCATTATCATACCAAGCAAGAACTTTTACCATTTTATTTTCTAACACCATTGTAGAAAGACCATCTACAGTTGATGAGTGATGGTTACCATTGTAATCAATTGATACTAATGGTAGCTCATTGTAACCAAGAATACCTTTAAGTTCATTTTCAGAAGCTTCTTTTAAGGCTGCGTTAATGGATTCTTTTGTTACTTCTTCTTTTAGCTCTACCACTAAGTCTACACATGAAACGTTAGGTGTTGGGACACGCATAGAGAAGCCGTCTAACTTCCCTTTTAATTGTGGTAATACCTTTGAGACAGCTACAGCTGCACCTGTTGTTGTTGGAATCATAGATACTGCTCCAGCACGCGCACGACGTGGGTCTGAGTGCGGGAAGTCTAGGATTCGTTGGTCATTTGTATAAGAGTGAATTGTTGTCATCATACCGCGCTCAATGCCAAATTTTTCATCTAATATTTTTGCTACTGGTGCAAGACAGTTTGTTGTACAAGAAGCATTTGAAATTACATTATCCGTTGCTGAGTTGTAGTCTGTATGGTTTACACCCATTACAAATGTTGGCATCGCGCCTTTCGCTGGTGCAGAAAGAATTGCTTTTTTCGCACCTGCCTCTACATGTTTGCCTACCTCTTCCATTGAGCGGAAGCGGCCAGTACATTCAAGCACTACATCTACATCTAGTTCGCCCCAAGGCAATTGTGCTGGGTCTTTTTCAGCGTATACTTTTACGCGTTTGCCATTTACTACGAAAGAATCTTCATCTGCATTGACTTCAGCATCATAGATACCGTGTACTGAATCATATTTCAATAAATGTGCAAGTTGACCAGCATCCGTTAAATCGTTGACAGCTACTACTTCAATTTCATTATGCTCCATTGCCTCACGAAATACTAAACGTCCAATACGTCCAAATCCATTAATCGCTAATTTTAATGCCATTGTTAATTCCTCCAATAATGTGTAGTATATGTCTCAAGTAAGAGAGACATCAAAGTTAATTTATGCTCATTCAAAAAATGCTATGGCACTTCTGAAAATGAGTGACTGGTTTTATCTGGTTATTCAAAATAACTATTTTCACTAGCTGGTAAACGAGCAGCAATAGCTTTTGCAGCCGCTTCATCTGTGATAAATATTGTTTGCTTTGGTGCTACCTTAAAATAAGAAAGCATGGCATTGACTTTTTGTCTTCCTGCTGCTACTGCAATCACTTGTTGACTGTTTTTCACCTGTTCAAGCTGAATGCCAATCGTACGTATCCGATGTACCATCTCTCCCTCAGTATTAAAGTAATAACCAAACGCTTCACTGACAGCGCCCTTCTCCTCTAAAATTCGTAAATCCTCAGGAGAAGAATTACGGCGAATCGCCATTTCCTCTGCAGAGCCAATTCCATGAATGACACAATCTGCATGATCATAAAACGTCATCATTTCTGTTACCATCGGCTCTGTTAACAATGCTTGATAAGCCTGCTCACTTAAATACTCAGGTAAAAATAATGTACGGTACTGCGCCTCCATCTGCATGGCAAATGTTGCAACAAGTGTGTTTGCTTGCATTTGCATATCATGTCCAATGCCCCCGCGTGCAGCAACAAATGTGATATCTTTTGTTGTTTCTAATGGGTGAAGAAATTGCGCAAGAGATGCTACTGATTTCCCACCTGTGACGGCTACTACCTGTCCTTCAAAAGCTGTTGACATAAATTGTAACGCCGCTTCTTTGCCAAGCAAGGACAATATCGTATCGTCCTCGTTGTAATCACCTGGCACAACAACTACACGTTGTATACCAAAATGCGTTTCGAGCTGTTTCGCTAGCTGGGTTAGACCCGACCATTCATAAACAAGTGCTCTTAATTTTTCAATTACTACTTCACCATCATCTGTACATACCATACCCGATTTTTGTGAATCTAATAACCCTTGTTCACGTAAAATATCCGTTTCTTTACGTATTTCTCGCTCCGTCATTTTTAAGGTGTCTGCGAGAGTACGTCGTCCGATAGGCTGCATAAGTTGAACGGTTTGTAAAATTCGATATCTCAATTGCAGAAGCGGATACATTTCAGGAAGTAGCCTTTGCTGTGCCTCAGGAACAGTTAACATATTTATCTACTCCCTTTTTATCATAATGGGATATTTTTAGTCCCACTATTTTAAATTGTGTCCCACTTACACTTTAATTATAATATGCTTTATTTGAAAGAGCAAGTAGATTCAAAATTATTGTATAAAAAAAAAGCCTTGCAGCGTTGAAAACACTACGAGGCTTTGATTTGCTTATTTTGTAAAGGATAAAATTGCGTTTTTCTTAAATCCTTCTAACGCTTTTGTTGCTTCACCTTTATTTGTAAATTCAAAAATACGAACATCCTTCTTCTCAAATACTGTAATAACCCACATTGTAAAATCTCCCTTCAATATTGTTTTTTTGTAATATAACAACTTCCAAAATCTATAATAATTTTCACCGACTGTTTTATAACAACTTCTTGCTTGATACCTATTCTACGCCGATTTTATGGAAAAGGAAGCCCAATGTGAAGGTCTTCACAAACTGTTCAAATTCAAAACGCTTTCATTGAACAATTTGTGAATTGTGTGGATTATAGCGAATAAAAGCTCTGATATATGGGCTATGCCTCATTCAAATACTCCATCAATGTGGCATAATCCAGCTTACCGTACTGAATGACTTGATCACCCAATTCAACTACAGGAATCATCAGCATATATTTTTCATGAATACGATCATCCAATTCAATATCAATAACCTCAATGTCGAAGGGTATATCCTCCTGTACAAGTTTTAATGTATGTAAGCCCTCGACACATAATGGACAATTTACCCGACTAAAAAACTTTACCAGCATTGTGCACCTCCTTCTCTTATTATATAGGAAGAGCCGTATCCTTTACTTATTCAGAGCTTTTGATGGTACAGCCGTAGTCTGTGTTTTTGTAACGGTCGTATTTTTGCCAATAATCACCGATGTCACCACAATAATAGCTACAGCGATTGTAAACCAAGTAATGGATTCACCTAAAAAGAGTGTGGCAAAAAGAATCATTAAAAAAGGCTGTAAATATTGAATTTGACTTATTCTTGCAATGCCGCCAAGTGCCATACCACTATACCAGGCTACATAGGCTAAAAATTGACTAACAACAGCTAAATATAACAAGCTTATCCACGCTGTTATAGGAGCATAAAGCATCTCCATTGAGAAATGCAGGAAAACTGGAATAATAAAGAATGGTGCAGCGATGAGAATAGCCCAGGCAATCACTTGCCAGCTTCCTAATTCCTTCGCTAGTTGACCACCCTCTGCATAGCTAAGACCTAATATGACCACTGCTGCTAATAATGCTAAATCGGCTAAATGTAATTGCCCTAGTCCAAGATAAACCGCATAAACAATAACTGCTATCGCACCCGTAACACTAGAAAGCCAAAATTTCAAGGAAGGCCGCTCTCCTGCTCTCATGATGGCAAAGCCTGCTGTTGCTAGAGGTAAAAGCGCTAATTCTACAGCACCATGGGAAACCGGTAAGCTAACCATCGCCCAAGAAGTCAATAAAGGAAAGCCTAATACTGCCCCAAACGATACAAGCAATAAGCTTTTAAATTGACGAACAGTGGGTAATTTTTCTTTTCTCATAAATAACACAATCGCTACAATGATTGCTGCCAGCACGACCCTCCCTAAGCCTACAATGGTTGCGCCAAAATAGGGTACAGCTACACTCGTTGCGGGCAATGTTAAACTAAAGCAAATAACCCCTAATAATCCTAACAGTAATCCTACTTTTTCTGTTTTTCGTTCCTGCATTATTCCCGACCTCCTATTTTCCATGCCATCTGTCCCTAGTATACTCAATAGTAAAAGGAGCCATATCAAAAATAAATAGAATTTTCTATCATCTGTCCTGGTACAGTTAAAGGAGAGAGCCATAATGCAGACCAAATATTTAGAAATTATTAAGGATATTAAGACCCAGCTTGCGAAGGGCATATTGACTACAGGTAGCAAGCTGCCATCGGTAAGACAATTAGCTCAGCAATTTTCATGTAGTAAAAATACAGTGATACGAGCCTATAATGAGCTAGAAAAAGAGCACCTTATTTTTTCTATCCCCAAAAGTGGCTATTACGTTGTCAATAAAGCTACCCAGCCTAGCACACAGCCACAGATCATTGATTTTTTATCTGCTGGGCCAGATAAACGCATTATGCCGTATATAGAATTTCAGCATTGTATAAACCAAGCCATTGACACTTACAAGGAGGAATTGTTTAGTTATAATGATCAGCAGGGACTTTCTTCTCTACGTGTTCAATTAGCAAAGTATTTGCAAGGCTTGCAGGTCTTTACCAATCCTGAGCGGCTCTTTATTGTGTCAGGCTCTCAGCAAGCACTGCATTTATTAGCGTCCATGCCCTTTCCAAA
Source organism: Lysinibacillus macroides (assembly GCF_001281525.1). Classification (GTDB taxonomy): domain Bacteria; phylum Bacillota; class Bacilli; order Bacillales_A; family Planococcaceae; genus Lysinibacillus; species Lysinibacillus macroides. The sequence continues at coordinate 175,603 of NZ_LGCI01000006.1, forward strand.
CGGCAAACACAATATATTAGTTGAGCAGCCCACCTATTTTGGCTTTATCGAGTCTGTCCGTCTTCAGCAAGCTACTACGTTTGGCATTGATCTAACAATGGAGGGTATTGATTTAGAGCAGCTGGAGTATATTTTTCGCAACAATGATATAAAATTTTTCTATATTGTACCGAGATTTCATAATCCACTTGGCCATAGCTATACAAATGATGAGAAAAAACGCATTGTAGAGCTTGCCGAAAAGTATAATGTTTATATTGTGGAGGATGATTTTTTAGGGGATTTAGATCCAAACACGAAGTCAGATCCATTATTTGCTTATAATCCTTCTGGCAGAGTGATTTATATTAAAAGCTTTTCAAAGGTATTTTTACCTGGCTTACGAGTAGGCGTAGTGGTACTTCCAGCTTTAATGATTAATGATTTTTCCCGCTATAAATTTAGTGCTGATTTCAATAGCTCTGTGCTTTCACAGGGTGCGTTAGATATTTATTTAAAAAGTGGTATGTTTAACAGCCATATTAAAGCGATAAAAGAGCTCTATAGCAGAAAAATGAACGCTTTACAGATAGCCTGCGAAGCATTGCTACCTAGCCATACTTTTTTCACGAAGCCGACTTCTGGATTTTATCTTTCTATTATCCTGCCAGCGCATATAAGTGCCAAGCAGCTTGTTCATTTATTACACGAAAAAAATATATGGATGGATGATGCCGCCAGAATGTTTTTGCCAGCCTATCAACAGGATCATCTTATTCGCTTAAGTATCTCCCAGGTTGATGAACATCTTATTGAAGAGGGAATGAAAGAATTAGTCTACTGTCTTTCATTATTAGAACGCCATAAAAATAGCTATAAAAATGTCCATCATCTATTATAAAAGGCATTGCGTGTAGATGACCTACACAGCAATGCCTTGTTGTTTAGATTATTTTAAATGTGTATCAAGGAATTTTATCATAGCATTATAAAATTCGATTCTGTTTTCTTCATTTGCAAAGCCGTGCCCTTCATTATCCTTTAACATATACTCTACATCTACACCTCTAGCACGTAAGGCTTCCACAATTTGGTCGGATTCCGCTTTATTAACACGTGGATCATTTGCACCTTGAGCAACAAATAATGGTGTTTTAATTTGATCTGCATGGAAGACAGGTGATACAGCTGTTAATAATTCTTTATCTTCCTCTGGATGACCTACTCGTTCATAAAACATATTGCGCATCGTTTCCCAGTATGGCGGAATCGTATCAAGTAATGTAAAGATATTCGATACACCTACGTAATCCACTGCTGCGGCATATAAATCAGGTGTATACGTAATACCAGCTAATGTCGCATAGCCACCAAATGATGCACCATAAATACCGATACGCTCAGGGTCTGCAATGCCTTGGTCAATCGCCCATTCCACGCCATCTGTAATATCATCTTGAATTTTTAGACCCCATTGCTTATTACCAGCCTGTAGGAATTCCTTACCATAGCCAGTGGAAGAACGGAAATTCACTTGTAATACAGCATAGCCACGATTTGCTAAAAGCTGAACTTCTGGGTTAAAGCCCCACATATCACGAGCCCATGGTCCACCATGTGGATTGACAATAAGCGGCAGATTTTTTGCCTCTTTATTTTTCGGTAATGTCAAATAGCCATTTATTATTAAACCATCTCGACTCTTATAAGAAATTGGATGCATCTCAGCTAGCTCTTCAGGATTTAACCAAGGGCTTAACGTGGCTAGCTCTGTCAGTTCATCTGTTGTTGAGTCATAGTAGTAATACTTCCCATAGACTGTGTCACTTGAAATGCTGACAATAAATTTTGTCATCTCTTTATTGTAATCATTAATGCCTAATTCACTTTCATGAACACCAAGCTTGTCTTGAATTTTACGGAAGAGCTGTTCAAAGTTTTCGTCAAAGAATTGATAATGCGGTTTATCAGTAATATATGCACCATATAATACCTTATCTTGTTCAGCGCTATATAACACGCCTGCAACATCGACTTCCTCATTGGACATAATCACTTGCTCATTACCTTCTAAGTCATACTTCACAACTTCTACTTTATCTCTGCCTTTGTTAGATGTAGCATAAATATATTGATTATCTTTTGAGAAAGCTAAGGGCATCACGTCATCGCCTGCTTCGATTTCAATAAATGGTTTAAATTCGTCTTGCTCAGAATCGCGGTAAAGAATAGTTCCTTCTACACCGTCAGAAGCTACAGCAACGCGCACTTCTCCATTGCGATCGGCTAACCAGTCTGCAATATTTCCTGGGTTTTTAGTAACATGTGTTGTTTCACCCGTCTTAACATTTAGCTTATACACATCAAAAACGGTTGCATCCTCTTTATTCATCATAATTAGAATTTCATCTTTAACACCTTGAAGACCACTTAATATCCCTACTGTTACATTTGGATAAGGTGTTAAATCTTGTTCCTTAGCACCATTAAATGTCGTTGAATAAATATGGTAGTTTTCATCGCCCCCATTATCCTTTAAATAAAGTAATGTATCGTCCTTCCAGAAGAATCCTGCAATATCACGGTCTGTTGAATTGGAAACACGAACTGGCTCACTATCATCATTCATCTTTTTTACGAATACATTGAAGCGATTTTCCCATGCAGAGGAAAATGTAATATAATTGCCATCAGGTGAAAGCTCATAACCAAAATTCCCAGGGTTTTTCATAAAATCCTCCACAGAGATTTCTGGAACACCTTCGTTATTTGTAGCATTTTTAATATTTTTAGCATTGCTTAAAATTTTATTTGCATCCTGTGTTGAAATATATTCATTATTAATGGAAACACCATTCCATAAGCCAAGTTTACTTGCTTTTTCCCAATAGGCTGCAAGTGAGGCTTCTTGGTCTTCTTTATTTAAAGCTCTTACTAAAATACGGGCTGCTTCATCACGTTTAATCGCTACAGTTAAATCTGTAAGCTCCTCAGTTTTTACCCATTTATCTATAATTTGCTGACGCATTGAATCTGATCCATGCTGGAATGTTAAAGTTGTTACAGCTAAATTTAAAAATTCCTGCGCTGATAACTGTTCCTCTTGTGCAATAACTACACCATGTGTTTCATTAGCGGCATGTACCTCTTGTATGGTTGCAGGAAGTACAGCAGATGTTGTTAAAATCATCGCCAATGATGCTGATAAAAATCTTTTTTTCAAAATGATTCCTCCTTATATCAGTTTACGTTATATCGAATTTCGATATACATAAATTATAACAACTCTCAAACTGTTGTCAATAATTGATAGTATCTTATGACAATTTCCTTTTCCTCCATAAAAACAAATCCAATGAATTAACATTTATGATGTATGAAATGGACTTAAGCTGACATACTAAATACTGCAACAAAATAACATTGAGGAGGCGTTTCTTTTGTCACAATCGTTTTATAACGAATCATCCAATCAAAACAATTTTAATCAACAGCAAAGCCTAAATCATGGTGGTCACGAAATGATGGATATGCACGAAACAATTGGTGAGATTACGGCTGGTATGAACCAAGCCATTATTTTACGTCCGCATATAAAGGACCCTGAATTATTAAGCATTTTAGATCGCCAATACAATTTTACATTAGGCATGTATAACACAATTGTTGAATCTTTTAAAACAGGTCATGACCCAGCTGTTCCTACAGGGCGCTACCAAATGGAGACAGGAAATAATTTTAAATATGGCATGACGCCTGGTCAACCGAAAAAGCCAATGCAAAATGCGAATGAAATCAATGATGAAATGATTTCTGGCTTCTTGTTGGGCGCGCAAAAAGGAGCGGCAAAATGTATGACTACGGCTGCTTTGGAAACAACAAACCCTGTTGTACGCCGTGTTGTGGCTGATAGCATTCCTAACTGTATCGAAATGGGCTATGAACTATCGATTTATCAAAATAAACATGGTTATTATCAGGTTCCTCAATATTCTCAACAGGATATGCAAATCATGCTCAATGCACACGAAACAACATCCAATCCACTTCATTAAAAAACAGTCCATGGCGACCTCTCATCGCCATGGACTGTTTTTATGAAAATATTTTCATTCAACTTTGCGAATTTATGGCAAAAAAAAGAATCCCCTCAGATAGGATTCTTTTTTTGACTATCACTAGTCTTCACGTACAGTATGTTCACTAAAAAATAATTTGGAGTTGTTGCTTTCTTGAAGGTTTGAAAGGAAGAAATAGGGGAATAATGCCAACTAGAGCAATATTCCCGATATTTTTCCTCTCTATCTCCACTAAGCAGGCTGCTAAACTACTTATTAGGAGATTGAGCTATAACAGTCTATCAATAATCAGTAAAATGGCGCCCTCGGAGGGAATCGAACCCCCAGTGCAAGAACCGGAATCTTACGTGTTATCCATTACACCACGAGGGCAATTAAACACAAAAAAAAGTACTCACTCTAGGCTTGCGAAAAGCATGATGTAGATAACCCTCATTTTTGAAGCATACCTGCAAAATAGTGTAACGTACTTTAAACTTATGACCTTAATCATTATACAAACGTCTCGCCTATAATTCAACCATAGAATGCAAAAACAATTTTATTTTTTTTCTTGAATTAATTTCACTTTAGCAGGGTTAATATTTGACCTTCCCTGACTATAATGTGTATGATAAGGATACAGCTGAAATAACAATGGCATTTTTCAGCAAGGGTATTCGAATTTAGTTTTTTAAGGAGGATTTAACATGAATTTAATTCCTACAGTTATTGAACAAACAAGCCGTGGTGAACGTGCATATGACATTTATTCACGACTACTTAAAGACCGCATTATCCTTTTAGGAAGTGCTATTGACGACAATGTTGCAAACTCGATTGTTGCACAACTTCTTTTCCTACAAGCAGAAGATCCAGATAAAGATATCTCTCTTTATATTAATTCTCCAGGTGGGTCCATTACGGCTGGTATGGCTATCTATGACACAATGCAACTAATTAAACCACAGGTACAAACAATTTGTATTGGTATGGCTGCATCAATGGGTGCTTTCCTACTTGCGGCTGGTGAGCCTGGTAAACGCTTTGCATTGCCAAATGCTGAAGTGATGATTCACCAACCACTAGGCGGTGCACAAGGGCAAGCAACAGAGATTGAAATTGCTGCAAAACGTATTCTATTCTTACGTGAAAAGTTAAATGGCATTCTATCTGAACGTACTGGGCAACCACTTGAGATCATTGCACGCGACACAGACCGCGATAACTTTATGACGGCTGAACGTGCAAAAGAATACGGTTTAATCGACCATATTATGCATAGTAACAATAAATAAGCAGAAAAGGCATCGCAGAACAGCTCTGTGATGCCTTTTATGTTCAATTAACAATGATTAAACTTCATTTTCAATAATCTTGGCTAATGCTGTAACCGCTTGCTCAGCATCGTTACCCTCACTGCTCAATGTTATTTCTGTCCCTTTGGCAATGGCTAAACTCATAATACCCATAATAGATTTCGCATTTACCTTCTTTCCACCTTTTTCTAAGAAAATATCAGCACTAAAGCGGTTTGCTTCCTGTACAAATAGCGCTGCCTGCCTTGCTTGCAGTCCTAATTTTAATTTGACTTGGACTTTTCTTTCAACCATTCTCAAAACTCCCTTTCACTACCGCTCATCTATTAGTTTTATCTTACCTTACTTCCTAACAAAAGAACAATAAGCGATTACGCATGACATTCATACCTAAAAAGTATAAAAGCCTAACCACCTATTTTTTCACCGCGTCGTAAAGCATCCGCAATCTCATCAATTTTTCTTAAGCGATGATTAACACCTGATTTACTAACGGTCCCACTTGATACCATTTCACCAAGCTCTTTTAATGTAACATCTTGATATTCTACACGAAGACGTGCTATTTCTCGTAGCTTTTCTGGTAGCTGATCGAGGCCAATTGCATTTTCAATAAATCGAATATTCTCTACTTGACGCAAGGCTGCACCAATGGTTTTGTTCAAATTGGCTGTTTCGCAGTTCACAATACGATTCACACTATTCCGCATATCTCGCAATATACGAACATCCTCAAATTTCATCATGGCTTGATGTGCACCCACAATATTCAGAAAATCTGAAATTTTTTCTGCTTCTTTTAAATAAGTAACAAAGCCTTTTTTGCGTTCAATGGTTTTGGCATTCAGATCAAATTCATTCATCAAATCCATTAATGCCTCGCCATGTTCTTTATATAAAGAATAGATTTCTAAATGATAAGCCGAGGTTTCTGGATTATTAACAGAGCCCCCTGCTAAAAATGCGCCTCTTAAATAAGCTCTTTTTTGCCCACTTTTTTTAATAAGCTTTTTGGAGATAGTGTGATTAAATTGAAAGTCGTCTGAGATGATTGCTAAATCAATTAACAGTTCACGTGCACCTTCTCTTACACGGCAAATATATACATTATTTTTTTTCAGTCGCATTTTCTTACGAACCAGTAACTCTACATTGTACGGATATAGCTTTTTCATAATCGTATATAGTCTTCTCGCAATTGCAGCGTTTTCAGTTTGCACGTCTAAGCTTAGTTGTTTATTCGCAAAAGATAATGAACCATTCATACGAATTAGAGCAGATACCTCTGCTTTCATACAATGATTGTCCGCTTCCACTTGAGTTAATTCCTTTTTTGTTTCAGAAGCAAAAGACATTTCACACCCCTCCTTTCAATCCTAATTTCTATGTATATGTTCTTCTTACCATATACAATATATACAGTATAATTCTAGCACTGGTCTTTTACTTTATGTTTGTAAATATCTGCATAATCCACCAGCCATTCTGCAACATTCGTAGCATTATGTCGAACTGTACCATCTGATCGTATTGTGGCAATATCACGTTTAATAACCTCTAATCCCATACTTTCAAGCTTCGCAACATCAAATGTCACGGGCTCGGCTCTTTCCTCTTTATACAATTCTTTTACAGGATAAGGGAGTTCTTCATTATTTACTAAAATGGAATCAATAAAGGCATCACCGACATGCTTGTAAATCGCCTTCACATGATCACCTGCTGTATAAGAAATCGTTTCACCTTTTTGTGTCATTAAATTGCAAACATATATTTTTCTGCCTTTTGCTTTGACAATCGCTTGCCCAATCTCCTTTACAAGTAGATTTGGAATAATACTTGTGTATAGACTGCCAGGGCCAATTAAAATATAATCTGCACGTTGAATTGCTCGAATTGCCTCTGGTAGCGGTTGCACATTTTCAGGTACTAAAAAAACACGATCAATGCGTTTTGTTGCTGTTGGAATTTTAGATTCCCCTTCAATAATGGAGCCATCCTCGAGCACTGCATGTAAATTTATTTTTTTATTTGCAGCTGGTATAACGCGGCCATGAACTTTTAACACCTTCCCCATCTCGCTGATCGCATGGTTAAAATCTCCTGTAATATCCGTCAATGCTGTTAACATTAGATTTCCTAATGAATGACCACGTAAATCCTCCGATGCTGAAAAACGATATTGAAACATTTGCTCTACAAGTGGTTCAACATCTGATAATGCGGCAATCACATTGCGAACATCACCAGGTGGTGGAATGTCGTAGTCATCCCGTAAGCGTCCTGAAGACCCTCCATTATCTGCAACCGTCACAATAGCAGTAATATCAAATGGGTGGTGCTTTAGACCGCGAAGCAGTGTAGAAAGGCCTGTGCCGCCCCCTATCACTACAAGCCTTGTCTGCCTTTTTCCCATGCACTCAATCCTTTCTACGATGAATATCACGATGTGTGATAACCGTATTTTCTTTGTTAGCTAAATATGCCCCGAAGAATTCTGCTAATGTCACTGAGCGATGCTGTCCCCCGGTACAACCAAAAGCAATAACAAGCTGAGATTTTCCTTCTTGCCGATACAGTGGAATAATAAAATCGAATAAGTCGGTTAATTTTTGTATCAGTGTTTGTGTATCATCTAATGCCAATACATAAGAGGATACCTCTGTTTGGAGGCCCGTTTTGGAACGCAATTCTTCCACATAATAAGGGTTTTTAAGAAAACGAACATCAAATACTAAATCAGCATCAATCGGCATACCATGCTTAAATCCAAAGGACATTACATTAACAGAAAAAATAGTATCTGCCTCACTAGCAAATTCTTTAACAATTTTTTCACGTAATTCCTTTGGTTTCATTTTGGATGTATTATAAACAGAATTCGCACGGCCCTTTATTTCAGCTAGAAGGGCACGCTCTTGCTGAATGCCATCTAATGGTAAACCATCGACCGCTAATGGATGGGCACGTCTTGTCTCTTTATAGCGTCTAACTAAGGTTGCGTCATCTGCATCTAAAAATAAAATGCGAGCCATAATATCGCCTTCTTTTAGTATATGGTCTAATGCACCAATAAGAGAATCAAAAAAATCCCCTCCGCGCATATCCATTACAGCCGCAATACGTGTGCTATTTTTTCCCGAATCCCTTAGCAAGGTCAAAAAAGTTGTGAGTAACGCTGGTGGTAAATTATCAATACAGTAATACCCTAAATCCTCAAAGCTTTGAATCGCTACAGTTTTCCCAGCTCCAGACATCCCTGTAATAATAACCAATTCATGTGTACTTTGTTGGCCTTCAACCACCACTGCTATGCAACTCCTTTATTGTTCTTTTGTTATTTGTATTTTCTGATGAAGCAATTCAAAATTTGTTGTATAGTCAAACGTTCCATACTGAATACCCGATTCTGAAACGGCAAATTGTAAATTCGTTCGATCTCCTTCTGCCATGGGTAAATGCGCTAAATCCTCTACGGGGTGCCATGCAAGCTTACCTTCTCGTGTTTCTACAGGGGGTATTCCTTCCACATCTTTCGCAATAAATGTGTAAAGCATCCATTCGTCCACTACATCATTATTTTCTTTAATCACCATCGTATAAACACCCTTTAAATGTACATTTAATGGTGTGACATCGGTCTCCTCTTGAAACTCCCGGACAGCTGCCTCATAGATGGATTCACCGCTCTCCATTTTTCCGCCTGGTGCGACATACCAGCCTCGTCTTGGTTTCTGAAGTAATAATACTTTACCGTCTTTTACGGCAATTAAGTTTGCAATTCTTTGCATAGGCACACCTCTAATCACTTTTGCATTCTACTCTTCATTATAACAAGACCACACAAGATTTGTCCTCATTTACAACTTTTCGTAGATAGACCTGATGATCGCTTGCCGTGATCAAAAAAATGAAGTGATTTTAGTAGCTAGCAATTTATGCACAGTTAACAAAAAAAGTAGGCTGCTCTCACCTACTTAAGGCGGAAACAACCTACTAAAACAAAATAAAAGGGGGATTGCTAATTACAATTCTTATGATACACCTTTTATATGTCATTCAAGTTACAGTAATATTAAAACCATATTAAAACTGATGCTGTTCTCTCAAGAGCAGCCCCTTTAAGCATTAATTTTCTCAAATAGCGCTTCAATATAATGTTGTGCAGCCTGTGCAGCAATACTGCCATCCCCTGTTGCTGTTACAATTTGACGCAAGGTCTTTTCACGCACATCTCCAGCAGCAAAGATACCTGGAATTTCTGTTTCCATATTATCATTAGTTACAATATAACCCGTTTCATTTAAAATCCCTAAAGACTCAAATGGTTTTGTTAATGGCAACATACCAATATAGACAAAGACACCATCTGTAGCAAATTCGGATTCACTGCCATCGATTGTCGATTGCAATGTGACACTGCCAACTTTTCCCTCAGCTTCATTAATTTCTTTGACTGTTGCATTCCAAATAAAATCAATTTTCTCATTTGCAAAGGCACGATCTTGTAGAATTTTTTGTGCACGTAATTTATCGCGACGGTGAACAATTGTGACTTTATCAGCAAAGCGTGTTAAGTAAACGCCTTCTTCTACAGCGGAATCACCGCCACCTACAACAACAAGATTTTTTTGTTTAAAGAACGCACCATCACATACGGCACAATAGCTAACACCACGACCGCCAAGCTCTTTTTCACCCGGCACACCCATTTTTTTATACTCTGCACCCGTTGTAATAATAATGGCACGTGTTTTATATTCTTTTGCACCTGATTTGATTGTTTTATATTCTTCGCCGTCGATGATTTCCGTTACATCACCATAGGCATATTCTGCCCCAAATTTCTTTGCATGCTCAAACATTTTTGTCGAAAGCTCAGGACCTAAAATTGTATCGAAACCTGGATAATTTTCAACTTCTTCTGTATTGGCCATTTGCCCACCAGGAATCCCTCGTTCAATCATTAATGTTGACAAATTCGCACGTGATGTATAGACAGCGGCCGTCATCCCCGCAGGTCCTGCCCCAATAATAATAACATCATAAATTTTTTCTTCTGACATCAATACTTCCCCCTAAACAAAATACTTTTGGATCTTCATGCAGTTATTAAACGTTTGTAGGTTCATCGTATGTGAAAGTCTAAAGTTATTCAACTAAGTTGCTCACACCTGCTCATCCTGACCGTTTGGTAAGAACATTAAAATTTCATCAATATACTTTGTTAACGTGGATACTGCTATTCCATATTGCTGCGCGATTTCCTTCTTTGTCACCTTTAGCATCTGTGATGATTTGAATAAGTAATCATTTGCTCCTGCAATAGCTGCGGGATTTGTAAAACGATAATTTTGTTCTAAAGCTTGCTCACATAGCACAAACCACATTTGAAACATTGGTACAATCAGTGATGATAGCTTGCCATACTGCGCCAATAAAATTTCTGGCACATGAACAGCACGTAAAAAGCTTGCTTCTATTTTGTTTTTCATATCAAATTCATGACCAAGTGCATAGGCTAAAAATAGCTTTTCAAATGCACCTAATTGCTCTGTATTTATCCATTTAGGATGTGCAATAATCTCTTGCTTATGTGCGGTATCCTTTAGTAAAAACAAGCCAAAAATACGTTCACTTGTATAGTTACTTTCTAACATTTCAACAATAAAATCGCGGTTATGCTCCAATGCATCCAATGCAAATTCGTTTTCCTGTTGACGCCAAGGTTCAAATCCCTCTTTCTCTGGGTCTAGCTCCAGAAGTTGCCCCCACGCACTTTTGGAAATTTCCTTATGCCCTGAGAAATAAGCTGCATGTGATAGCCAGAAATAAAATCCCGCATCCCCTACATAGCCTCGCTTTTGCATGCTACGCAACCATTTAAAAGCTAGTTCATATTGTCCAATTAATGCTAATGTAGCACCTAGTTTATAACGATGCTCCCATGTATAGGGCTGAATTTTAACAAGAATATTTAAAAGCTCCTGTAGATCCTCTTCATTTTTTTCATAATAGGCAATGACTGTTAAATTACAAAGTGCATGTAAGTTTCCCTTATTTTCACGTAGTACTGTATGTAAGAGGACCTTTGCTTGCTCTTCCTCTCCCACATAAAAGTATGCGAGCGCTAGGTTATTATACGCTGACCAAAACGCTGGTCGATCCTCAATTAACTCTTCTAAAATCTGAATAGCTTCCGGGAAATCTCCCTTTTCCATACAACGACGAGCCTGCTCCTGTCGATATAAATCCTCACCAGATCCTTCAAGCTCCTCAAAATCATCCTGCTCAAAAGCGACAAACTCTAATATTTCTGCTGCCTCATCTGCGTAAGCACCCTCTGGCTCTAACTGTAAATAGCGTTCTGCAAAATTTTTAGCATCCTGCATAATCCCTACACAGCCCGATACTTCTGCCATATAAAAAATGATTTCTGGATTCTCTGGATCGAGCTGATAGGCACGACGAAGCAGATCATACGCTTCTTCAAAACGTTGACCTTCTAATTCGATTATGGCTAGCTGTAAAATAATCATTGGATCATCAGGGCTTAAATCTATCGCACGTTGTAAATATTTATATGCCTTATTCATTTGTCCACTATTCATTGCCTGAATTGACTTCTTATAATAATAGTCGCCTGTTGGAATAAACGACACTATATTCGATTGCTTCTCATTTTGACGTTTCTTTTCCAATATATTTCCTCCGAAACAAGAAATAAGGAACGCGTTTCACGTTCCTTTACACAGTATTTCTTATTATACCATACAATTATAATATGCTGCTATTTCTCTTCGTGACGTTTTTCCAACACATACAGGACATCGTAAATACTTACTTTTTGCTCTTGTAATAATACGAGAAGGTGATAAATTAAATCGGCTGCCTCCCATTTAACTTCTTCTGCATCACGATTTTTAGCACCGATGACAACCTCTGTTGCTTCCTCACCAACTTTTTTACAGATTTTATCGATACCTTTATCAAATAAATATGTAGTATAAGCTCCTTCAGGCATTTCCTGCTCGCGCTTCTCAATAACCTCCACAAGCTTCGCGATCATTTCTACAGAGCCAACCTTATCATTTTGCTGCACAATCTCTGTAAAGCAAGATGTTGTCCCATTATGGCAAGCTGGACCAGCAGGTAACACTTCCACCACTAACGCATCCTTATCACAGTCGGCTTTAATCGACACAACTTTCTGTGTATGACCGCTTGTTGCTCCCTTATGCCAAAGCTCTTGTCGGGAACGAGAAAAAAACCAAGTTTCTCCTGATTCAATTGTTTTAGCAAGCGACTCCTTATTCATATAAGCCACTGTCAGTACTTCTTTTGTATTAGCATCCTGCACGACTGCTGTCACAAGCCCTTTTTCGTCAAATTGAATCGTTTCTATCATCTTACTGCCACTCCTTTTTCACGCAAGTATTGTTTTACTTGCGCTACGCTCGTTTCTTTGTAATGGAAAATAGACGCTGCAAGTGCTGCATCTGCATCCACATCCTCTGCTAATACTTCGTAAAAATGCTCGGCATGTCCAGCTCCTCCACTAGCAATAACTGGTACTGTGACAGCCTCTCTTACCGCCTTCGTCAATGCCAAATCAAAGCCAGATTTTTCGCCATCCTGATTCATACTTGTTAATAAAATTTCACCAGCTCCCAGGCGTACAGCTTCCTTTGCCCACTCAATAGCTGACCAAGTTGTTTTATTACGCCCACCATGTGTATAAACCATCCATGTGCCATCCTCTTCGCTATAGCGGGCATCAATTGCTACAACAATGCATTGTGCACCAAAAAAGTCAGACCCCTCTCGAATAAGAGCTGGTCGCTCTAAGGCAGAGGTATTGACTGAAACTTTATCCGCTCCTGCACGTAAAATACGTTTCATATCCTCCAATGTGCGAATACCGCCACCCACCGTAAAGGGAATAGCAAGCGTAGCCGCTGTTTGACGCACAACATCAATCATTGTTTCTCGACCTTCATGAGAGGCAGATATATCTAAAAATACAAGCTCATCTGCCCCTTGCTCATCATAGAACTTCGCAAGCTCTACGGGATCACCTGCATCACGTATAGAGACAAATTGTATTCCTTTCACAACGCGTCCTTCCTTCACATCGAGACATGGAATAATACGTTTTGTTAGCATGCCCTCACACCTTTCAGCCATTGTTCTAATAAATAAACACCTAACTCACCCGATTTTTCAGGATGAAATTGCATACCTGTCACAGCACCATTCGCAACAATACCTGGCACTTTCATATCATAATAGTCAGCATAGGCAACAAGCTCTGCCTCCTCAATATCTGTTGCATAAAAGGAATGAACAAAATAGACATGCTTAGCTGGGGCTTCCTGCTGTAGCCATGCAGGACGGTTCGAAATTACCAGCTCATTCCAGCCCATATGTGGCACGCGATAGGTTTGTCCTTTCTCGTTCATACCACTAAACTGTTGTATACGCCCCTTAAAAAAGCCTAATCCCTTTGTTGGCGTTACTTCATCACTTTCCTCAAACAATAATTGCATCCCTAGGCAAATCCCCAGTAAAGGTCGATTTTCACGCTGTGCTTTTTGTAAATACTGATCTAATTTTGTTTCTGCTAAACGCTTTCGAGCATCGGGAAATGCACCTACCCCCGGCAATAAAAGAGCATCTGTTGTATCCAGCACGCTTTCATCAGCTGTGATAATAACCTCACAGCCTAGACGCTTTAATGCCTGCTCTACACTAAATAAATTGCCCATACCATAATCAATCACACCTATTTTCATGTTAGCAGCCCCTTCGTTGACGGTACTCCTTTAACACGAGGATCAATTGCCACCGCATCATCAATGGCACGCGCCAACGCTTTAAAAATAGCTTCAATAATATGGTGTGTATTATGTCCATAAGGTACAATCACATGAACATTCATACGTGCCTCTAGGGCAAATTTCCATAAAAACTCATGCACTAATTCCGTATCAAAAGTGCCTACCTTTTCCTTTAGCTCTGGTACACGATATTCTAAATGTGGACGATTTGAGCAATCTACAACCACCTGAGCCAGTGCATCATCCATCGGCACAAATGCTGTTCCATAGCGTTTAATGCCCTTTTTATCGCCGAGTGCTTCACGAATCGCCTGCCCTAGCACAATCCCAATATCCTCTGTTGTATGATGGTCGTCAATATAAGTATCGCCATTCGCCTGTATTGTGCCATTAAATAGACCATGCTTGATAAATAAATCAAGCATATGATCCATAAAACCTACTCCTGTTTGAATCTCAGCCTTGCCTTCACCATCTAAATCAATTGCCACTGAAATTTGTGTTTCATTCGTTGTACGCTCTATTTTTGCATATCGTTTTTTTTCTGTCATTGTGCTACTCCTTTTCCCATCCACGTGATTCAACTGCACGTGCATGACCTTCCAAGCCTTCCATCCTTGCTAGACGTGCTATTTTTGGTGCATTGTTTGCCCAAGTTTCTTCACTGTAATAAACAATACTTGATTTTTTTACAAAATCATCGACATTTAAACCACTGGCAAAGCGAGCTGTGCTATTCGTTGGTAATACATGATTTGTGCCTGCAAAATAATCACCAACAGGCTCAGAGCTATAGCGGCCAATAAAAATACCACCAGCATGTCGAATTTGTTGTGCCACCTGCTCCGCATTTTCCGTAATAATTTCTAAATGCTCTGGCGCTAGTGAATTAATAGCTGCAACGGCTTCTGTTAATGTTTCAGCTATATAAATGGCTCCAAAATTTTCGATAGAAGCCTGAGCTACCTCTCGTCGTGGTAAAGTCATCAATTGTTGCTCCACCTGCTCTGCTACCTTAGTAGCCAATTGCTCAGAGGTCGTCACAAGTACAGCACAGGACAATGGATCATGCTCAGCTTGTGATAAAAGGTCTGCTGCAATTTCATCAGGATATGCTGTATCATCAGCCAAAATAGCAATTTCACTTGGACCCGCAATCATATCAATAGCAACCTCACCAAAAACCTCACGTTTTGCCAATGCTACAAAAATATTGCCCGGACCTGTAATTTTATCAACAGGTGCGATTGTTTCTGTACCATAGGCAAGAGCAGCAATTGCTTGTGCGCCACCAACCTTATAAATTTCATCAATGCCTAAGATATGTGCCGCTGCTAGAACACCTGCTGGTAACTTCCCATCGCGACCTGCTGGGGATGCTATAACGATTCGTGATACACCTGCAACCTGCGCTGGAATGACATTCATTAACACAGATGAAGGGTAGGCGGCTGTTCCACCTGGCACATATAAACCTACCGCATCGAGCGCTGTTATGCGTTGCCCAAGCCACGAGCCATCTCCCAGTTCTACACGATAGCCTGAACGTTGCTGCTGCTCATGATAAAGGCGAATATTATTTGCTGCCTCTGTTAAATCTTGATAGAGCTGGTCATCGAAAGCATTAATCGCCTCCTGAATTTCCTCCTGTGTCACGCGTAAATGCTTTGGAGCATAACCATCCCATTTTTCAGTGTAGGCACGCAACGCTGCATCCCCTTGTGACTTCACATCGGCTAATACTTGCCGTACTACCGCTAATTGGTCTTCATTGCCTCCCTCAAGCGATCGTTTTAACGATATGCCTTGTGCTAGCTTTGTTATTTTCATATAGATAAACCCCTTTAGTCACTTGATCTACTAGATATGATTACTTTTCTTCATTAACACATTTCTTTAGTCGCTTCACAAGATCAATAATACGGTCACCCTTCATACGATAACTAACTGGATTGGCGATTAATCGTGAAGATACCGCTGCAATAAATTCATATTCTACTAAACCATTTTCCTTTAATGTTCGTCCTGTAGATACAATATCAACGATTCGATCTGCCAAGCCAATCATCGGCGCTAACTCAATTGACCCGTTTAGCTCAATAATTTCAACCTGCTCGCCAATACCCTTATAGTATTTCATCGCTATATTTGGATATTTTGTCGCAATTCTCGGGGCAATTTCATTCATCACTGTATTTGGTAGCCCTGCTGAGGCGATATAGCATGTACTAATTTTTAAATCCAGTAATTCATGCACCTCTCGCTGTTGCTCTAGCAAAACATCTTTGCCAGCAATACCGATATCGGCAACACCATGTTCTACATAGACAGGCACATCCATTGGCTTTGCTAAAATAAAACGAATTTTTTCCTTCGGTATTTCAATCATTAATTTACGTGACATTTCTACTTCTTCTGGTAAATTAAAGCCTGCCTCTAATAGCATCTGGTAGGCTTCTTCAAAAATTCGCCCTTTAGGCATCGCAATCGTTAACTCATTCACTGCCAACTTCCTCCTGTCCAACAACAACTACTTCTGTAAAGTTTGTTAAAAAGGCTGCCTCATTAACCAAGCTACTCCGCAACTGTAAAGTAGTGAGCTTTCCTACTGCTCGTAGTGCCTTAGCCTTTGCTAAAGCCGCTTCAAATTGTACTTCCTCAAAGAGCACAACTGTTGCTTCTGGACGCTTGTCAGACTGGTCATTGAGCGTTTCTAATAAACGATCCACTCGAATACTAAATCCTGTAGCACCTACTTTTGAGCCAAATACCTCTAGTAAGCCATCATAACGACCCCCGTTACCTAATGGGAAACCACTGCCTGAGGCAAAAATTTCAAATAGCATACCTGTGTAATAGCTCATATGACTTGAAAGTGTAAAATCAAAGGCTACATAATCAGCTAAGTCCGCCACTTCAAGTAGTTGAGCAAGCTGCTGCATATATTCTAATGCGTCATTTTTACGCACATATTTTTCGATATCTCGGATTTCCTTTACATGCATAGCTTCTTCAATAAATTGTAGCAGGGCGTCAGATTTTGCTTTTGGTAAATCGAATGACTCAATAGCTTCTTCAAACCCTACATAATTTCGTTGAACAAGCAATGTTCTTAATATGTTTTGTTGCTCCACACTTTCTGTGTAATCCTGTAAAATGCAATTAAGAATGCCTGCATGACCAATTGTTACTTTAAATTTTTCCAAGTGGAAATGCTTTAATAGCTCCATTGCTGTCACAATCACTTCTGCATCGGCAAAGACAGATTGATCTCCAATTAGCTCAATCCCCATTTGCTCAAATTCTGCTGGACGCCCACCTTCTGTTTCTTGCGCTCGAAAAACACTGGCAAAATAAGCAAGTCGTAGTGGTATTCTTTCTTTTAATAATTTGGATGTCGCTACACGAGCAATTGGCGTTGTCATATCAGGACGTAGCACTAGTGTATTTCCCTGACTGTCCACCAGCTTAAATAAATGAGCATCAGCAATCGCTGAAGCCTT
The DNA here is from genome assembly GCF_001281525.1 of Lysinibacillus macroides. Classification (GTDB taxonomy): domain Bacteria; phylum Bacillota; class Bacilli; order Bacillales_A; family Planococcaceae; genus Lysinibacillus; species Lysinibacillus macroides. Next base: position 193,302 of record NZ_LGCI01000006.1, read on the forward strand.
CCCGACTGTATCGAAATACTCAACAGCAGGTGTTTTAATAAATTCATAACCCCTTCTATATAAAAAATCTCTGCCTGTCTGTCTGACTGCTTCAACTTTTTCATATATTTGCGGAAATGTATCGCGCATTCCAAGTGGTTTTTCAAACATTTTTATCGACGACATATGGACACTTCCTCACACTTCACTTTAGTTCACTAGAGTATTAGAGAATCAGATTATGAAAGAATTCTAACGCATTTCGTTTCAACCGTCAACGTTATCTCTCATAAATAATTAAAATCTTAAAATACTTATTATTCCGTTAATTATACACGCTATAGAATGAAAAATTATAGCAAAGAATACCATAATTTCTTTTAAAATAGAGCAAAATTCTTTATTGAGAATGAGAATATGTCTATTTTATGACAAAGAAATCCGCACCCTTTATTCTAAATTTTCAAAAAATGAGAATGATTATCTCTTATAGTGTTCCTGGCACAAATACTAATAATTCAATGAGCTATTCTCAATAAAGTTAATTATTAACTATATTGATATAATTAATAAACCTCTTTTAATTAAAACGATTCTCAATCTCATTATCACCCTAAACACTTTACTATCAATATCTATATTGATTATTACTCTCATTTCATTTTTTCTTTTACATTTCTAAAAGCTTAATATAGAATAACATTAATCATAAAAAATATACACATTACACATTGGAGGGATATATTATGGCATGTCCATTCGTACAACTTAGTGAGCAAATGATCGTTAGTATTTGTAAAGGAGAGTTTTATCCAGGTGACAAAATAACACTTCATACTGCAGAAGATATTGATGGCACGGCGATTAAATCTACTTTTGTTGAATCAACTTGCTTAGGTGATCATGATAATTGTGAATTTAAACCTGAATATGATGCAGTCCATGCATAAAATCATTTCTCAACATCGATTATAAGATGAATCTTCAATACAGTAGGGATTTTCGCACATCTCCCACTGATTGGACGTTTCACTCACCTTTGTTTTTACAGGATAAATAGTAAAAGCTACCTCAATCCTAGAGATTTACTCTATGTTGAGGTAGCTTTTTATTAGTTTTTAGGGGTGCACCATTTGACAACTTCATTGCGCTTACGCTCTGCCATTTGTTCAGCAGTGTAAATAATTCGCATTGGATTTCCGCCTGCTAAGCAGCCAGCAGGCACATCCTTATGTACAAGAGTGGCAGCTGAAACAATGGCTCCATCGCCAATTGTCACTCCTGGTAAAATCGTTGAATTCGCACCAATCATTACTTTATTACCAATATGAACATCACCTAAGCGATATTCCTCTATTAAATATTCATGGGCTAAAATAGTCGTATTGAAGCCAATTACCGTATTTTTGCCAATAAAAATACGCTCTGGAAACATCGTATCTGGCATAACCATTAGAGCTAATGAAGTTTGCTCACCTATTGTCATTTTTAAAAACGTACGATAAAGCCAGTTTTTCACACGTAAAAATGGTGTGAAGCGGCCAACTTGAATGATAATGAAACACTTCATCACCTTCCAAAAGGACACCGTGTCGTAAATATGCCAAAGCGAATTGGCTCCTTCGACACGATAGCGTTCTGTTTTACGTGCCATCTAACCTTACCCCTCTTTCACAATATCTAATAAGTCTGACATATGCTGTAGCATATATTCAGGTTTAAATTGCTGTAAGTAAGCCTCTCCTTTAATTGCCCAAGCGACACCAGCTGCTCTTACACCAGCACGATGCCCAGCTTCAATATCGTGCGAATTATCACCAATCATAATGGCATCTTCCTTGTTGATACCTAAGCGTTCTAACGCAAGCAGTACAGGCTCTGGATCGGGCTTCACATTGTTCACATCATCTGTACCAATACGCACATCAAATAGATGCGTTGCTCCAAGAATAGCAAGTCCACGATCGATGGTCTCATTACGTTTCGTCGACACAATAGCCAATCGCATACCTTGAGCTTTTAATCGCTCTAGTGTTGACACAACGTCAGGATATTGGCTAACTAGTTCATCATGATGCTCAATATTCCAAGCTCGATACTTTGCTATCAAAGCTTCTTCTTCCCCTGGTGCAATGTCATTAAATGTCTGTTTCAATGATGGACCAATGAATTTCAAGCAATCTTTTGGCGAATATTGCCCGGGAAATCGTTCATCTAATACATGCATAAATGTTTGAATGATTAAATCATTGGTATTCAATAAAGTCCCATCAAAATCAAATAATAGTGCTTTTACAGCCATTTTTTACAACCCCTTATTTATTATCTAAGTATTTCATGGCTGGTTTCACCTTTATTCTACGATAAATAATGGCACCTAGACCAACTACAATACCAATAATGGATACAACCTGAGCTGAGCGTAAATCTCCAACTAGATATAAACTATCTGTACGCAACCCTTCTATATAAAAGCGGCCAATTGAATACCAAATTAAATAGCCGAAGAATATTTCCCCACGATGTAAATTTACCTTACGTAATACTAATAAGATGATCAGCCCAATTAGGTTCCATACAGATTCATATAAAAATGTAGGATGCACATAAGTGCCTAATTCCTCTATATACATTTGATTGATAATCCAATCAGGTAACATAAGATTTTCTAAAAATTCTTTAGATACAGCCCCTCCATAAGCCTCTTGGTTCATAAAGTTGCCCCATCGTCCTATAATTTGTCCGATTAAAATACTTGGAGCTGCAATATCTGCTACCCGTAAAAAGCTCACATTTTTTATGCGAGTAAATATGTAGGCTGTGACAAATGCCCCGATCAGTGCGCCATGAATCGCAATACCGCCATTCCATATCTCAATGATTTTCCCAGGATTTTCACTATAATAATCCCAACGCATTGATACATAGTAAATACGCGCACAAATGATGGAGATAGGTACTGCCCATAATAATAAATCGGCAAGGAAATCTTCTGGTAACCCTCGCTTAACAGCCTCTCTTTGTCCAACAACATACGCTAAAATAATCCCCGAGACAATAAGCAATCCATACCAGCGTACTGGAATAGGCCCTAAATGAAAGGCAACGGGGTTAATCTGTAATAGTAATAAATCCATCGTCTACTCCTTCCCATTATATCTTGACAATACAAGGCTTTAATCGTCTAACACATCATTCGATGAAATAACTTCATCTAAACGCCTTGAAAATTCCTCTGCCGCATTTACGCCCATTTTCTTTAAACGATAATTCATCGCAGCCACTTCAATAATAACGGAGACATTGCGTCCTGGTCTTACCGGAATTGTCAATTTCGTTAATTCAGTATCAATAATTTTCATCTTCTCTTCTTCTAAGCCTAAGCGATCATATACTTTTTCTGGATCCCAAATTTCCAGCTCAATTATGAGTGTGATTCGTTTATAGGGACGCACGGCACTTGCACCAAATAATGTCATAATATCAATAATGCCAATGCCTCGTATTTCGAGTAAGTGCTCTAATAAGGGCGGGGGGCTGCCGATTAATAAATTTTCAGATTCCTGGCGAATTTCCACACAATCATCCGCTACTAAACGATGCCCCTTTTTCACAAGCTCAAGCGCTGTTTCACTTTTCCCCACACCGCTTTTGCCAATTATAAGTACACCAATCCCATAAACATCGACAAGCACACCATGTGCTGCTGTCATTGGAGCTAAGCGTCCCTCTAAATAGTTTGTCAATCTACTCGAAAATTTGGTTGTTGTCATATGTGTTTTAAAGACGGGAACATGCTCTTCGTTGGAGGCCTGAATAAGCTCCTCAGGTACTTCTAAATCCCTTGAAATAATAATTGCTGGCGTATCCTGTGAACAAAGTAAACGCATACGCTCAAGCTTACTATTGGCTGGTAACATTTCAAAAAAGGACAGCTCCGTTTTACCCAATAATTGTACACGATTTGCTGGATAATGTGTAAAATACCCTGCCATTTCAAGTCCTGGCCTTGAAATATCGCTTGTCACAATCGTTCTTCCTATTCCTTCCTCACCAGCTATTAACTCTAACTTAAATTTCTCCATAACATCTCTTGTTAATACTACGCCCAATAAAAAAGCCTCCAATCAATGGATAAGGTTCTCTCTATTTTAGCATGACTATGTACAAAAGAAATATATTTACGCTTAAGCGTTTACGAGCATAAAAAAACTAGCGGCTCTCCAGCCCGCTAGTTTTTTATGCTCTTATTTTTGAGTTGCTAACCATTGAGCAACAGCCTCTGCATCTTCACCTTTTACCAGACCACCAGGCATTCCAGGTCTACCATTATTGATAACATCTAAAATTTCTGATTCTGATAAACGAGAACCTACATCATTTAATGCTGGTCCACTTGCACCTTGTAGCTCGCCACCATGACAGGAAACACATGATTTCATCGCAATTGCTTCACCATCTGGAGTCGTACTACCTTCATTATCACTTGCATTTTTATCTCCGCCACCACATGCAGCTAAAAAGATTGCTGATCCGAACACTAATGTTAACATTGCTTTTTTCATTAGTACCCCTCCTCATCATCAATAAATACCTTACGCCGCCATTATACCAAAATTATGCACGTTTGAAACCTTCTCCTAACACTTCATATGCATCAGAAACGATAACAAACGCTGATGGATCAACGCTTTTAATGAGTTGTTTCAGCTTTGTGAATTCGGTTTGATAGACGACAACCATTAACACGGGTCGTTCCTCTCCTGTATAGCCGCCAATTGCAGGTAATTTAGTTACGCCACGATCAATTTCAGCATAAATGGCTTCACGTATCTCATCTTGTTTCACTGTAATAATATAAACCATTTTGGACTGGCTAAAGCCAAGCTGAATAATATCAATCGTTTTTGTTGTAACATAAAGTCCAATAAGCGCATACAAACCTTTTTCTAAATCAAAAACAATTGCTGCACTAATCGCAATGATGCCATCTATAAGCAGTACACTTGTCCCAAGCGATAATCCAGTAAACTTCGTAATGATTTGCGCCAGTAAATCAGTGCCACCAGTAGAAGCATTCCCTTTAAAAACAAGACCTATTCCTAAGCCAACTACAATTCCGCCAAAAAGAGCTCCCAACAATGGATTATTCGTCCAAGGCTCCCAGCTATTTGTTAGTAACACAACAGACGGTAAGGTAATCGTTCCAATAAATGACTTAATTCCGAATTTTTTGCCCAAAAATATGATCCCTGCAATAAATAACGGAATATTAAATGCATATTGAATAATTCCCGGATTCCAGCCAAATAAACCATGTAATATTGTACTAATACCACTTACGCCACCTGAAGCGACTTGATTTGGTAATAAAAACACATTAAAGCCAATAGCAATCACTGCCGCTCCTATCATCACATATACATATTCTATAATGCTTTCCTTCATATCATGCTTCATTTCTCCACGCCCACTTCAACTATCAGAATTTTTTTAAGACGAAATGATTATAGCAAATACTTATTGTATTGAGAACTTCATCTCGATGAAGAGAATCTGCTATTACGAGCAACACAAAATAAGCTATCTTCGTAACAGCAAGACAACTTATTAAGGAGGTTATAGAAAACTTGGGACTCGCTACTTAAAAGGATTTTTCTGCCCACTCCATTGCTTCGTAATATACTTGCTCCATATCCTCTAATTGTAAATTAACTTGTGGAGCTAATGCTTCTAAACGGGCCCAATCTAATTTCCCTAAAGCACTACTAAACGCTAAATAGGGAGACATTTCTGTTTCATATCCTAAAAGTGTCCTCGTAATATTCTCTGAAAAAGGAAGCTGCTGTAAAATAGCATCCATTGGTCTTTGTAATAATGTATCGATCAGTGAAAACATCCCCACTAAAAAGTATTCCGAAAAATTCCTTTTATAGGACAGCTTTGCTAATTTTTCGCAGACTTTTGCTCGGAATAATGAGGTACATATGATTTCCCTAAAAATATCAGAATCGGTATTCCTATCAATTTCACGCATCGCCAATAAATAAATCCATTTACGTAAATTCGGTATTCCCAGTAAGACAATCGCTTGTTTAATGGAGCGTACCTTTGATTTAGAGCGCTGAGATGAATAATTAATCATTTGTAATAATTTATACGTCAATGAAATGTCTCGTTCAATATTTTCCGCCAGTAATTGAATATTTGGCTCTTCTTCCTTTAATAACGAGATAATATGAATATACTGAAGGGTATTCGCTGGAATATCTGTTGCTTGTATAATTTGAGGCTGCTCAAAAAAGTAGCCTTGAAATAATACATAGCCAGAAGACTTGGCCACTTCAAATTGATGGTGTGTCTCCACTTTTTCTGCTAATAATCGAATATGTGGAAAATTTTCTTTGATCTTATTTTCAATTTCCATTCTTTTCACGATGGATGATGCTAGAAAATCGACTTTAATATAATCGATTTGTTGAAATAATTCATCATAGATTTCCACCTGTTCCTTCATCATAAAATCATCTAATGCAATGTGAAAGCCATATTTTTTTAGCTCGATAACACGCTCTACCAATTCTGGCGTAAGTGGTACATCCTCCAAGATTTCAATCACAACCTGAGAAGGTTTTAAAAATTCATGAATGGAGCTCATTAATAGGTTTTCAGTAAAATTAACAAAACCAGGTTTGCCTTTTGTTACTTCTTCAAAACCAATTGAAAGAAATGAGTTCACCAATACATCAATCGTTGCTGCATCTGAATCGACCAATGGAAAGGCATTTTTTGTATTATTACCACGGTACAATAATTCATACGCAACGATCTGTTCATGCAGATTGAAAATAGGCTGCCTGCCAATAAATACTTCCATTTCGTTGCCCCCATTTCTCCATATTCTAGTAATTAATAGTATATCATTTTTTATGACCTGCTGCTTATTGTTCACTACAATTTTCTATCATCATACAAAAGCCATTTCCTTATATGGAGGGCTTTTTAAGTTAGTTTTAATCTGGACATTTTCTATTATTTAGCATATAGTACATTACAACAGTAATGTACTATATTACATAATACAGAGGGGAGGTTTTTTGATTGCATATTCAGCTAAATAATTCAATACCCATATACCTCCAAATTGCTGAGTGGCTTCAACACGAAATCATTGCTGATCGCTTACAGGCAGATGAGAAAGTTTATTCACAATATCAGCTTGCTGAGTTGTTCAATATTAATCCAGCAACAGCTGGTAAAGGATTAACACTTTTACTTGAAGAGCAGCTACTTTACAAAAAACGCGGATTAGGGATGTTTGTGATAGCCGATGCGAAGGACAAAATTTTACGAAAGCGGCGCAATGAAATATTAACAAAAATGGCAAAGGACCTTGTATTAGAGGCTAGACGTTTACTTGTGTCGGATGAAGAATTGTTACGACTTATTCAAAAAACTCAGGAGGAATTAAAATGAAGGTTATTCGATGTGAACAGTTAAGTAAAAGCTATGGGCATCGGCAGGCACTTCAGCAAGTCACTTGTGCTATCGATGGTCAAAAAATTGTAGGGATTATTGGGCGAAATGGCGCTGGTAAATCAACATTACTACATATTTTTTCAGGGCATATAAAAGCAACAAATGGTACATGTCAACTATTCGATCAAAACCCATTTAATAATATTCGAACGGCTGCTAATACCATTTTAATTGACGATCAATTAAGCTTCTCTAATTATTTATCACTATCAGATATATTAACAATGGCCGCTGATTTTTACCCTAATTGGCAAAATGACTTAGCCTATCGCTTGCTCCAGTATGCCGAAATTGATCTTGCTGTGAAACACCAACAGCTATCAAAGGGACATAGAGCTATTTTTAATGTTGTTTACGGGCTAGTTGCTCGTTGTGCCTTCACGATTTTAGATGAGCCGATGAATGGCATGGATGAAGCGATACGCCAGGATTTCTATCGAGTTATTTTAAAAGAATATATCGCCTTTCCTCGCACGATTTTAATTGCAAGTCACCATTTACAAGAGATGGAAACGATTTTAGAGGAAATTTTATTACTTCATAAGGGGAAAATAATTACTCATGCTACTATTGATGAATTGAGAGAACAGCTTATTTCTTTAACCGGACCAAATGAAGAAATAGATGTATTATGTGCCTATCTACCCATCTATGCCCGTAAGACGATGGCTAATTTATCTTCTATTATTGTTGATGCCTATCAGCTCAAGCTGTCCCATGAGGAATTACAAGCAAGAGGAATCACTCAGACAGCACTATCTGTAAGCGATGTATGCAAATATTTAACCTATGAAGAAGGAAGTGATATTGATGCAATCTTTGACTAAGCTATCTCCCATCCTTATTATAAAAAAACAAGTTAAGTGGAAGGCAAAGCTCTATATTTCAGCTCTTAGCTCACTTGTTATCTTGCAAATTATTTTCACTTTGCTATTTTTCAACCATGGTAATGCTTCAGAGGGCTATGGTCGTGGAAATGTAAATGTACAATTTTTTATTTATTCATTGGATGTTTATGTAATGGTTGCTATGCTGTGGGCTTTTATTACAGGGCTGCTTTTTTCTACAAAGGCGTATCGCCGAGATGATTTAGCTATTATTTCAAGTCAGGCATCTAGTGCTATAGCTACTATTTTAGTAGTTATTTTATATAGTATGATAGCGGTTATGATTATCGCTGCTTCCTATTATATTCAATTAATAGGGCTGTTCTTACGACAAAAGGATGCTTTCATCATTGATCAGCTTATTATCTCACCGTCCATTTTACTCGTATGCTTCGGTAGTATTTGTTTATTTGGAGCAGTTGGCTTACTGGTAGGCTATTGTTTCCAGGGGCCCATTATAGTTAAACTAGCTACTATACTTTTCTTTATTGTCAGCCTTTTTGTCCTTATTGTCTATCCAGAGTTCATTAATTTGCAATCATTTATTCTTTTGTCAAATCTTAAGATTAGCATCTGCTGTTTCCTTCTAGCGATTCTATGCTTTGGTCTCACAATTTGGATTGCTCATCAATCGGAGGTGTCTGCCCTATGACTTCTTTTATGATGCTATTTTTATTTATGCTTCTGGTTATCACTTTTCTATTAAGCAAATTTAGTAGGATCACACAAAAATTTTGGTCACCTCGAAAAATTATCATTGGGATTACAGGTTATCTTCTACTTGGGTTGTGTGCCTTTCTTTATGTAAGCTTTTTCGCAGAGTCACCCATCCAAGTATTATCTGGAACGGACTTAAAAACTATCGAAAAGAATAGCCATACTATTCAAGCATACGATCAAGAATACAATGCATCTTATTTAACCGAGGATCATCTACGGAAAACATGGGAATTTGATTTCCAAGGTACGGAATTACCTGTAATTTCCGATAACAATACTCCTGGCTTTCACTTTAATGTTCGTTATCGCTATAATGACGATATGCCAGCAGGTAAGGCGCTTGTATCCTATTATCAATTTCAAGATATTGTTGATGGTATTGATATTTCTGCTGAAATACCACTACCTCATCTCTACATGGAGCAGAACGAATTAGTGATTCAAGCATTACCTGAGCATCGTGTTCAATATTATCGAGCAAAAGCATCCTTCATGCTTTTAGATTTTCATCGCTATCACGAGCAAGGTGGATATACACTTTTCGCTCCCTCTTCCAATGTTATTGTGATTGATATCTCTCCTCATACAACCCTTGAAGATCGTCAAGGGCTTATTCAATATTTACAATAGCTAAATGAAAGGACAGTCCAAGTGATGGTTACTCACTTTAGGACTGTCCTTACTATTTACCAGTTTTAGATTTAATAGCTCCAATTACCGCAGGCACAACAGAGATAAAAATAATCAAAATAAGTACGGTTGAGAAGTTATCTTTAATGATAGGAATATTACCAAAGAAGTAGCCAAGTAACGTACAGCTGAATACCCATAAAAATGCACCCACAACATTATAAAGTAGGAAATAGCCATAATTCATTCTACTTGCACCCGCAACAAATGGGATAAATGTACGGATAAAGGGCATAAAGCGGGCAATAACAATTGTTTTCCCACCATGTGTATTAAAGAATCTTTCAGCTGCCTCCATACGCTCCTTTTTCACTACCTTGCCAAGAAAACTAGTTGGAGGAATCGATGTTCCTACCTTATGACCAATATGATAGTTCATCGTATCACCTAGAATCGCTGCTGTTAAAAATACAGGGATTAAAATCCACATATCAAAGGCTCCCACTGCCGCTGCTAACGTTCCACTAGCAAATAGCAATGAATCTCCTGGTAAGAATGGGAAAATAACAACGCCTGTCTCCACAAAAACAATTGCAAATAAAATAAGATAACTCCAATTGCCAAAATCACGAATAATCTCTTCTAAATGCACATCAATATGTACAATAAAACTAATTAAATCTCGAATAAGCTCAATCATTGCATATAGGCTCTCTTTCTCTATTATCGGTTTATTTATTAACTAACCTACATCGAGCTATAAGTCGCTCATTTGTCACTCCGAAGACTTTGACGTTATAGCTGTCCAAAGGTTGCAATTCCATTAGCTACTATATGCTCGAATGCATGAAGTTATGTTCCATGACTGATTCTATCATTTGTCGATAGAGCCCTTCAACTGATTTCTAGCTCAAATGCCAAGAGATCTAACACCTAAAACAACTATTTATAGGATGTCATATAAATATCACATAATAAAATCCCTCTATGTTAAGAGCACATAGAAAATCGGCCTCCATCTAAAATAATGGAAGCCGACTTTCTGTTTTATACCCTCTCTTTAAGAGAACGGCGCAATATTTTTCCTGTCGTATTTTTCGGTAATTCATCCATAATTTCAATAACCTTGGGCACTTTGTATTTCACCATATGTTTGGCACAATAAGCTAGTAAGTCCTCTGTTGAAGTGGCTGCTACCTCTTTGAGCACAACATATGCATGTACCGCCTCTCCTAAATTCGGATCAGGGAAGCCCACAACCGCTGCCTCTACAATATTATTGTGAGCAAATAACACTTCCTCCACCTCTCGTGGATAAACATTATAGCCCCCTACAATAATCATATCCTTTTTACGATCAACAATGTAGAAATAACCTTCCTCATCCACCTTCGCTAAATCGCCTGTGTAGAGCCAGCCATCACGGATTGCCATTGTCGTTTCCTCTGGTAGCTTATAGTAGCCCTTCATCACATTCGGTCCCCGAACAATTAGCTCTCCTACCTCACCAACAGGTACTTCCTGACCATTCACGTCCACCACCTTATTTTCCACATTATGAATGGATGTGCCAATAGAGCCCGGCTTACGTTCACGATCCAATGGATTAAAGCATGTTACAGGTGACGCCTCCGATAAACCATAGCCCTCTGACACACGTACATTAAATTTCTGCTCGAAATTATGTAATAATGCAACAGGTAAGGAGGCTCCTCCTGAAACAGCTAAGCGAATTGTTGAAAAATCTTCAGGATTGCCTTCTGGTAATTGATATAAGAAATTATACATCGTTGGAACACCTGCAAATACCGTTGCCTGTTGCTCTCTTGCTAATGCGAAAATTTCTGCTGGGCTAAAGCGTGGTACAAGCAAAACAGTTGCTCCGCTTAATAATGGTGCATTTACGACAACCGTTAAAGCAAATACATGAAACACTGGCAATGTAGCAATGACACGATCATCAGCTCTTATGCCTAAATAATGGGCAACATCACGAGCGTTTGAATAGATATTTCCATGTGTCAGCATTGCTCCTTTCGGGCTGCCAGTTGTACCAGAAGTGTATAAGATTATAGCATTATCATCCTCTGCTACTTCAACAGGCTGTAAAGCTTCAGTAGCATTGGCAATCACATGTGTAAATAAATACGTTTTGTCACGGGCCTCTGGTGATAAAGCCGCCACTTTTTCAGCTATATCTGCTGTGGTTTCACAAACAATAAATGCTTGTACCTTTGGAAATGCCTGTACACCCTTCTCAACTAATGGTAGCAGGGCATCTAGTGCAATCACTGCCTTCACATCCCCATTATGCAAAATATAAGAAATTTCATCTGGCGTATAAATCGGATTAACAGGTATTGCCGTTGCGCCTAATCGCATTGTTGCATACAACGCAATTAAATAATGTGGTGTATTGCCAAGTAAAAACGCCACATGGTCTCCCTTTTCGATGCCTAAGTCTTGTAACCCCTTTGCAAAACGTCCAACCGTATGTTCAAATTCCCCATACGTTGTATCCTTCCCCATAAAATGATATGCCACTTTTTCTGGTTGTTCTATTGCCTGTTGACGAACACATGAAACTAAATTCAATTACACCATCCCCTTTGTTGTATAAAATGAATCTCTATTCAGTAATATTATATAAGAAATATATCTAAAAGACAATGAATCTTTTTATTTCATGTTGTAAATTAGCTTAAGTAATCCGTTTTTTGCTCTTTTAAACGAATTCTTTATGAGCGAATATGAGAGATGTAACGCCAACGAATTAAATAAAAATACACCACCTGTATGAATACAAAAAAGCCAAACGCGAAAAATACCTCTTTCACAATAGAAATATTCGCAATATCTTTTAAAATGCCTTGCACCATTAAAAAAGCAAAGGCACTATGCATCATTGCCACCCCCCACGGTAGGAAAAATTGCGGAAATAAGTGGCGATTCACAAGCTTTTTTAGCTCTCCATCCGTTAAACCCATACGCTTTAACACATCAAATTTACGCTTTTCTCGTTCAAGTGAAGTATGCAATTTAAAGTAAACAAAGCTTCCCGCTGCAAGTAAAAATACCGTTGCTACCAACACACCCACTAACGTAAATAGAGAGTAGGTAGCTAATATATAAGAATAATTTAATCCTGCATTTTCAAAGTAAAAGGGACTAAATTTATCCTTTTTATTAAAATATAAATTTGTTTCTAAACTAGCGATTTCCTTACCGATCTCTTTTGTTTCCATCCATTGTGGAATAACAAATGTAAATAAATGATAGCTTGGCTGACGAATATCTTTATCCAAAATTGGACGAATAAGCTTCGCAAAGTCCTCATCACTAATCACAATTGAGTTCACACTAACAATTGATCCAGGAAAGACAATCTTAGGATAGACGCTATCGATTGTTATCGGTATCGCATTTTCCTCCAGCACTGTATGCACAACTCGATTTTTTAATTTTTTTAGTGAGTCCTCTGAATAAGGTATAAAGACTGCCTCTCCTGCAGCAAGATTCAATAATGGATAACTGTAGGACGAAAGCAAAACATTCATATCCGACTCTCGAAATACCTCGACTTCATTTTGTGTAAAGGACGAGGTTTGCTTAATCACAACAAAACGAGACAGCTGATAGGATAATCCCTTGTCCTCTAATTGCAGACGTAAAGAATTAATATGCTCCCGCTCATAAGGGTTATCGACATCGCCTTTATATACGAGTCCTAATGGGTTTAAACGATCGTATTGTATTGTATAAGAGGACATTGTGGCTAAGATACCTACAGCTAAAAAGGCAAGCGTTGAAACCATTGTCACCACAAAAAACATCTTCACATTATCCATCATAATATGGGTTTGCTCAGCAAGTGACAGCAGACGATAGCGTCGCCAATAAAATTTACGTTTGCCACGTGCTAAATCTATAAAACATGGAACAGAATCACTAAAAAAATAATATGTGCCAAAAGTTGCTGAAAATGGGATTAATAACGTTAATTCAATGAACGAAGTATGTCCCACAACAAAAGCTAAAATATACGTTGCTAAAATCAAAGCGACGCCGTATATAGCACGAATTTTAGAATAGGTTGCTAAGCTACTTAAATAATCACTGCCTTTTATCAAATCACGTAATTTTCGTTCTCGTGTAAAATACACACTAATAAAGGAAATAACAACAAAGGCACTTGTAAAGACACCAATTGTCAGTAAAAAGGGCTCCCAAGAAACATACAATGGTAATTCCTCTAAATGCAAAATCTCGCGCACAATCATAAAAAAGAATTTAGAAAATGAAAAGCCAAAAATAATTCCTACAATAATGGAGCCTGAGCCAATAATCATAGTCTCTAAAAAGACAAGCCTATTCATCTGGCGCTTTTCCATCCCTAAATGTAATAAAATTGCAAACTCATGTGAGCGCGCCTCCAAAAAGGCACTCATGGAATAATATAAAAAGAATAGTGTAAAAAGGACGAGTACAATCTCAGCACCCACCATTCCAATCAGTGATACTTCCCCTAATATTCCTCGTTCAATATCAGGATGAAACATCAGCATGGAATAGATAAAAAATACAGCCACAGAAAAAAAGCTTGCCATGAAAAAGGCACCATATATCCGGCTGTTCCGCACGACATTACGGTAAGCGAATTGTCGAAAGGTCACCTACTTGCCCTCCTCCTAGTAAGCTCAAAACATTTAATATACGCTGGAAAAACATTTGACGACGATCATCTCGATAAATTTCATTGAAAAATTCACCATCTTTAATAAATAGCACACGATCACAGTAGCTTGCTGCAATTGGATCATGTGTCACCATCACAATCGTCGTTTGTTTATCCTGATTTACTTTAGTTAACAGTTCAAGGACATCTCGAGATGAATTGGAATCTAAATTACCTGTTGGCTCATCCGCTAAAATAATGCTTGGATTATGGATAAGCGCACGTCCTATTGCAGTTCTTTGTGCTTGTCCACCAGATATTTCATTTGGTCGTTTATGCAGAAAAGAAGTTAAGTCTAGCTTTTCTACAATACTTGCCAAACGCTCCTCCATCACCTCTAATGGCTGCTGGTCTAATGTTAATGGCAGCACAATATTTTCTTCAACCGTTAACATATGCAAAAGGTTAAAATCCTGAAACACAAAGCCTAGCTGTCTTCTTCTAAAAAAGGCAAGCTCTGTGGCATTTAACTTATGCGGATTCATGCCATCTACAATAATTTCACCGCTTGTTGGTTCATCAATTGTTGAAATAATATTGAGTAGTGTTGTTTTACCGCTTCCTGAAGGCCCCATTACTGCTAAAAATTCACCTTCTTCTACCTCAAAGCTTAGTTGATTTAAGGCTCGATGTGTTACCTTGCCCTCATATACTTTTGTGACATCTTTAATTTGTAAAATAGGCATACTGTATTCACCTTATTTCTTTATTAATTCTAAGGATGCTGGTAACACTACTTCAAAGCCAATATGAAAATGAGGCTCTGCCAATGTGGAACCTTCCTCAATCAGGCTAAAGCAATGTTCGCCAATAACAACATCCCAAGCATCCATTTCTCCCTCGATAATTTCACCACATACCGTATAATAGCCACTATACATCATTTGCCCTCCCTCTACAGGAAAAGCATTTAATAGTGTCGGTTGTTGTAAGTCTAGCCCAAGCGTATTTGAAAAATGCAGTAAATCTGCATCAAGTATTTGATTTGCCTCACAAAAGCTTTCATATATTGCTTCATCATGTACTGATATTTGGGTTGCACAAAGAGCCTGTGTTTTCTCTTTTTCAATCTTTAATAACCAGCTAGCTACACATACCTCTGCCATCATCATTCCCCCTAATTCGTAAATGTCACCGTCACGATTGTTCCTTGTCCTACTTCTGATGTAATGGTTAATTCATGCCCTAGCTTTTCACAGATTTCTTTGGCTAAGTAAAGACCCATTCCTGTAGATTCTCCTGTTTTACGGCCATTTTCACCCGTAAAAAAAGCCTTTGTCACACGAGAAAGATCGGAGGCAGGAATGCCAATTCCTTCATCACAAATGGCTAGCTGTACATAGTCATCCTTTTGAATAGCAGAAATCACAATTTTTTTATTGGCTTCAAATGTATACTTAACTGCATTGGTAATAAATTGACCAAGAATAAAGCGAAGCCATTTCGAATCACTTGCAACGACCAGGTCATCCTCGACATGAATTTCAGGGAAAACTCTTTTCGTAATAAATAAACGTTTATTTTCATTAACAGTTGCAGTCACAATTGCTTTTAACGGAACCTGCTCTACTTGCATGTCATCTTCAAAATTTTCTAAGCGTGCATTGACAAGCACCATATCCAAGCCTCTACGCAAACGATCAATTTCCTCCTGTACATTCTTTTTATCGAGAGGACGATCATCCTGCAATAATAATTCAATAACAGATATAGGTGTTTTCATCTGATGCACCCATTGATTCATAAATTGGTCATGCCGTTTTTGACTTGCATAGAGCGAGTGTAGCTCATGCTGGTACAGTCGATACAATTCATGCATATATTTTTCTGTTTGTATAGCCTCAGGTGTTTTCGCATTTTTTTGCAATACATCCTCCATTGTAGTAGGAAGCTGCGTTATTTTTAATAAATAGCGTTGGCGCATTAAATAACGGATAAGTAAAAATGATGCTAATAATACAAGACTGATACAGAAGGAATAAATCGCTGTATTGACATTTCGAAACCCATCTAGCGCATATAAAACCATAATAAAACCAACTAGTAAAAGCTGGAACACAATAAATGAGACATAGTCACGTAAAAATAATTTCCAGCCCACTACAGCTCACCTGCACTTAATATAAAACGATAGCCTGCACCACGCACAGTTTCGATGGTTGATTTTATATCATAATCCGCTAATTTTTTGCGTACGCGTGTCATATTAACATTCAGCGTATTCTCATCGACAAATGCCTGATCATCCCACAGCTCCTCCAGTAGTTGCTCGCGTGTAACCACCTTTGGCGCATTGCCCATTAAAAGCTCCAATATAATACACTCTTTTTTCTGGAGAGGAATGGCTAAATCATTTTTATGTAATTCCATCCTTTCTAAATGAAGAATAAGCTGTCCTTGCTTAATTGTTCGCTCCTCCTGTTTTGCTGCATACTCACCATATGTACGACGCAAATGACTACGAATTTTAGCCAACACAATCTCATAGTTAAATGGCTTTGTAATAAAATCATCGCCACCATTTTCAAGCGCAAAAATTTGGTCCATTTCTCCAGAACGTGCAGAAATAAAAATAATTGGACATGTTGTATGCTGACGTAGCTGACGGCACCAATAATAGCCATCATAGGCAGGTAAATTTATATCAAGCAGCACCATATGTGGATTAAATGCTGTAAACTCTTCAATAAGATGATCAAATTTTTGAATGGTTTCAACCTCGTATTGATATTTTCTAAGTGTTTCCGCTAGTAATGAAGCGATCTTCACATCATCTTCAACGATAAATATTCGATGCTTTTCCATATTGATTAGCACTCCTTTCTTTACTATATTGTATCAAAAAAAGGTTCGACGACATAATTGTCAGCGAACCTTTCGTCAAAAAAACCTTTATTTTCCTTAATAAATTAATTGTAAAAAGTCCTCAGTTGAAATTCCGCCAAAATATGTAGGAATATCAATATCTGCTAATGCCTTAGCAATAGCGGCCCTGTCGTAGTTGGTCCCAACTAAGCGCTGTTCTATATCAGCTATATCGCCTACACCGAAGAAATCACCAAAAATATGTGCCTCTTCAATTACACCATGGTTGACTTCGAGACGAATATCAATACCACCCGATGGGAAGCGGTGTGTTTTTTGAATATTGAAGCGTGGCGATTTACCATAGTTCCACTCCCATGTTTGATAGCGCTCCGCCGATAACTTATGAATATTTGCCCAATCTTCCTCAGTCAGCTCATAATAACGGATATTTTCTTCTCCACCAAAAATAGATTTTAAAATTTCGAGACGGAATTCTTCAATTGTCATTTTTTCTTGCAAAAACTCAGAAATATTGGCAACTCGTGAGCGAATGGATTTAATACCCTTCGATTCAATTTTATCCTTTTTCACCTTTAGGGCTGAAACAACCGCATCAATTTCTGTATCAAACATCAAAGTACCATGACTAAACATGCGACCCTTTGTTGAAAACTGTGCGTTGCCCGACACCTTGCGCCCCTCTGCTAAAATATCATTGCGCCCTGAGAGCTCTGCATTGACACCCATTTTTGCCAGCGCATCAACAACCGGCTGTGTGAATTTTTTATAATTCATAAAGCTATCGCCATCATCATTTGTAATAAAGCTAAAGTTAAGATTCCCTAAATCATGATAAACAGCTCCACCACCTGAAAGGCGTCGTACAACAATAATACCATTATCCTCTACATAGTCTGTATTGATTTCTTCAATCGTATTTTGATTTTTACCAATGATAATGGCAGGCTGATTAATGTAAAAAAGCAATACCGGTTCCTTCTCAACATCCATTGTTTTTAATAAATACTCCTCAATAGCAAGGTTAATGCGTGGGTCATGGATCCCTTTATTATCAACGAAAATCATAGTTTACGTTTCCTCCTTCACAAAATATCCATATTTATTTTAACGTAAATTAGGCATTTTGTGTTGACGAAAACCATCTGTTATAATACACTATGAAATATCGAAACAGTAATAGTACAGATGAACTTAAAGGAGGCGTCCACAATGTTAGAAAATGTAGTTGAATTTTTCAAAAACTTACCTGCAAAGCAGTGTACTGAATGCGGTGAAAAAATGGAAGAACAAAGCGAATGCTACAGCAACACTTGTGAAAATTGCAACCACCTATAAGCATTTGCCTATTCTGTAATTGTCATATACGTGCCCCACACGTAACAACTATGACACCCCTCATCATTTCTATGATGAACCCTTAATTAAATCTCTTACACTTATAAAGCTCCAGCTGATACGCTCATATCAGCTGGAGCTTTATGTTGGCGAAGTCAGCTTTTCCGCCGTAAGTCACGATTTTAACTGTTTATTCTATTGCCATTTATATATCCTCAGCTCCTGTCATAGCAAAAACAGTTTTGAACTGAACCCCTCATTAATAGACCTTTTCAGTTTATTCACTTGCTCCTTGATATTCCATAGATTCCCTTATTTGGATATTAATCCATAAAAAGCACTCATCGTCTGTTGGATGAGTGCTTTCTTGTTTTAGTTTTCTTCAGCTACTTGAGAGTAACGTTTAGTGTGAAGTAACATGAAATAACCAAATGTGATGGCTAAGAATGCTACTAAGAAGCCAGCTAGAACCCCATAGTTTTGCATTAAGAATGAGGTATCGCCAGTAGAAATGCTTGATTTAAATGCTTGAACCGTATATGTCATCGGCAATAACTTGTTAAATACTTGCAATGGTGATGGAATTAATTCTAGTGGGAACGTACCTGCACTCGTTGTTAATTGTAAAATTAGCACAACAATTGCCATGAAACGTCCTGGATCACCAAAGATCGAAACAAGCATTTGAATTAAGGCTAAAAATACATAGCTTGTTAGTAATGCAGTTAAGATAAAGTAGCCCATGCTATTCACTTCGAGCCCTAGACCCCATTTAACAATGACTACCGTTAGTAATGTTTGCACTAAACCTACAACTGCTAACACCGTCACTTTACTTGTAAACCAAGAGGCTCCATTTTTTGGACGAATAGCTGGTTCAACAAGTGGGAACACAATCGAAATTAATAATGCCCCTACAAATAAGCCAAGAGAAATAAAGTACGGTGCAAAACCTGTACCATAGTTCGGCACATGGTTGACAGACTCTTTTTCAACTTCTACTGGGCTACCGACCATATCATACGTGTCTTCATTTGCTTTTACTTCATTTGCCTTTTCACTTGCCTCGCCTAGTTTGCTAGATAAAGTAGACGTACCATCTGCAAGCTCTGTAGACCCTTCTGCAAGTGTTGCCGAGCCTTGTGCTAGCTCACCTGATTTAGATGCAAGTGTAGATGTACCTTGATTTAAAGTTGTTGTACCATTTGTTAGCTCATTTAAACCTGCTGCTAATGTTTGAGAACCTGTCACTGCTGTATTTACACCCGCATGTAATTCTCCTAGTTTTGCAGCTAATGTTGCATTCCCCGCTTGTAAACTTTTTGCACCTTCCATTAAAGCATTGCTTTTTGCGGTTAATGCATTTGCGCCTGCTAGTACTTCTGCCTGGCCTGCTGCAATTTGACTTGCACCAGCGCTTACTTGATTAGCCCCAACTTGTAATTGTTCTGCCCCTGCAGATAAAGAGCTTAAGCCATTATGCACACCTGCACTACCCGCCTGCAATTCTGCTAAAGTTTGCTTTAAGACGGCCGCCTGCTCTTCAGGCATTGTCGCCATCATATCCTGTAGCTGGTTGGATAAAGCAGTAATTCCTGCTTCTACTTTGGCAGAGCCTTCTGTCAGTTGGTTTGCTGCACCGTTTAGGGCACCTGCATTTTCAGCAATAGAGGCTGCACCTGTACTAATTTGTTGCTGTTTATCATGTAAAGTTGTTAAGCCTGCGCCTACTTTTGCAACACCTTGTGTATATTGTGATAACCCCTGTTCAAGGCTCGTTGCTCCATTTGCAGCTTGCTGTGCACCCCGTTGTAATTGAACAGTACCATCTTGTAGTTTGACTAAACCACTAGATAAGTCATTCGCGCCTTTTGCAGCATCTCCCGCACCCTTTGTTAATTTATCTGTACCATTTGATAATTCGACTGTGCTTGATGCTAACTGTTCAAGATAGCCTTTTAAATCCTTTGCACCATCCGCTACTTTTTTAGCACCTTCATCTAGTTTATTCGAGCCATCTGCTGCCTCTGTAAAGCCCTCACCCATTGTTGCAATGGAATCGAATAATTTTTCAGCATAAGTCGCTGATACTTGAGAATTTACTTCAGCACGTACACGATCCATCGCAGTCTCACCAATTTGTGCACCTAAGAAGTTTAGCCCCTCGTTAGGGATGTAGTTCATCACTAATTTTGATGGTTTGTCTTCTAGTAGTGTTGTGGCATGCTCAGAGAAATTTGCTGGAATTTCTAAAATCATATAATAATCTCTGCCATTTAACCCTTTTTCAGCCTCATCCTTTGACACTTCTATAAAGTTAAACTGCTCACTATCTATCAACTTATCAACTAAGGTATCTCCTAAGTCTAATTGAACGCCATCCATTTCAGCACCAGCATCTTCATTGACAACAGCTACTGGCAAATTAGGCAATCCCTCATAAGGGTCCCAAAATGCCCATAAAAACATGCCTGCATACATCACTGGAATAAATAAAACAGCGATAATAGAAATAAGCATTTTTTTGGTTTTCAAGATTTTTAGCCATTCAGCTTTAATCATAAAATATTCTCACTCCTAAACATTTTGACCAAAAACGTCATTCGGTCATTTTTGGTTAAAAAAATAAACACTCTCTATATTTTTGAAAAAAAGAGCACTCGATTCGATACTTTAACACGTTTTTTATATCGAATCAAGTTAAAATTAATCCTCGAAAAATCGTTTCCTTAAATAAATCAAGAATCTTTTCCTCAGGGATAGTCTCACCATGTAACTCGTACCAATCCACAACAAATGCAAGATATGCCTTTAATAATAAATAACTCACAAGTTCTGCATCACAGTTCCTAATCTCACCTTTTTTAATACGTCGCTGGATTAACTCAGTAACATACGATAAAATTTCAGTCTCAATGCGTAAAAGAACCTGTTTAACTGCTGGTGTACGTAATTCCTTTTCTTCCTCTATTAACTTTGCAAACAAAAGATGTTTTTCGCGGAATTGTAGCATTTTCATTAAAGCATTATGTGCATTATCCATAAAGCTTGCTGATGCATCCAATACTGCATCCGCTTCTGCCTTCATTTCCCGTACAAGTGACATAGCAATCTCTTGAAATAAGATTTCTTTATTTGCAAAAAATGTATAAATCGTACCTTTACCAACATTCGCTATTTTTGCCACTTGCTCCATCGTTGTTGCCTTATAGCCAAACAATGTGAAGGATTTGGTAGCTGCTTCAAGAATTTCCTGCCTACGATCCATTCATAACATCCTTTCCTGCTAGGTTATGTACAGCTGAATAGTACCTTTAAAAAATGACCAGAAAACCATTTCGGTCATCTAGTCATTATCATATTTCAATTTTAACCAAAATGCAAGCCCTTAATGATGATTTTTTTCATCTTTTTCTTGCTCACCATGTTCGTCCTTATCAGTAGTATCATGATTGTGCTCCATCATGTTATGATCCATGCTATTATCCTTTTCATCCTCTGGCAAGACCTGTGTCATATCTGGGCTGCCTGCAATAATTTGTTGCTTTGGCATATTGTGTACCCCGTTTGCTGTTGTATGTGCATACATATAATAAACCCCATCATGATCAAATGTAGTCGTTGCCTTATAAACGCCATCTTTGTCTAATTTTCCATCCAGCATTTGCCCTTCATCACGCTTCCCTGATTCCCACACTTCAAACTTCACAATGGCATCATCTACATTTTCCCCACCTTGTTCAACGTGTGCTACGAGCTCAATTGTTTCATTAAGCGCTACTTCTTTTGGTGTTAAAATTTCAACCTCTGGAATTTCTGGAACTTCTGGCTCTGGTAACGCTGCTTGTTCGTTTTTTTCTCCACAGCCCACCAGCAATGCAGGGACTGCAATTAATGCAAATAACCACTTTTTCATCTTCTATTCCTCCATTAATGGCAACTGTATCTTAACGATTGTGCCTTTTTCAATCACACTGTCAATTTCTAGCTTGCCTTGCAACTGCTTGACAAGTTGCTCAACAATCGATAAACCTAGCCCACTACCACCGTCTGCGCGACTTCGGGCCTTATTAACACGATAAAACCGCTCTGTTACATGTGATAAATCCTCCTGTGGAATACCAATCCCATAATCCTTAATAGTAATAACTGCATAGCCACTATGCTCTGCAGCAATAATTTCCACCTTAGAACCTTCATATGAATAATTAATAGCATTTTCAATAATATTAATAAAAATTTGTTTCAGCTTCACTTCATCAGCTTGAATAATTAATGCATCATCTACATCTACACATAATGTAATATTCTTTTTATGTGCCTGATGCGTTAAAATTTGTTGAACCTCTCGTACTGTTTCCCCAAGAGGAATTGGATACAGCACAATATTTGTTTGTTCATTTTCTGTTCTTGCAAGCTGCAATAATTCATTTGTTAAACGTTCCATTCGATTCGCCTCACGCACAATCAGCTGAATTGTTTCCTCTTTGCGCTGTTCTGTAATCATACCATTTTGCATTGCTTCACTATAGCCCTTTACATAACTAATGGGTGTTCTTAGTTCATGTGAAACCGTGGCTAAAAACGTTTTTCGTGCCTCATCCTCCTGCTGAATAGCCTCTGCCATTTTATTAAAGGTACTCGATAATTTACCAATTTCATCTCGTGAATTGACAGGCACACGTGTCTCATAACGACCATAGGACATCTGCTCCACTGCGTTTTGTAGTTCGCTTAATGGACGCATAATATGGCGAATACCTTTATAAATTAAATAGCTAACAACTACTAAAAATATGAAAGCACTAATAAATAATAAAATGACTTCATTGTTTGCTAGCTCACTAATTTTCGCCAATGGAAAATAAATATAAATAATTCCTTCTAGTCTATTTTGATCAACAAGCGGGATGACTACTGAAATAAGCTGCCGATCAAAGCGAGGCTCATAGCCAATTTTTTGCACATATTTACCCGATAAAAGCTTTAGTCTTTCCTCAGCACCAATCAAGGTTTCATAATCGATATCAAAAGGAACACAGGCACTTAGCTCACGTGGATTTCTTACAGCAAAGATATTTAAATTTGAGTAATCATTATATTGCTCAATTGCTGCAATAAATTCATCCGCCACTTTTCCACTATCATACATGGTTTGGAGCTTCAGGCCTACTTCAATCATTGTATCTTCCGTATCCTGTACATATAAACGTTGATAGAGAAAGTCTGTGAGCACATACATAAAGACAACCGTAATCACTAAAAAGGCAAAGATTAATAGCCAAATACGTGTAGCAATCTTTTTCATTCACCAGGATCAAAGCGGTAGCCCACTCCCCAGACCGTTTGAATATGCACTGCCGCATCCTTTCCAAGCTTTATACGTAAAGTTTTAATATGTGTATCCACAGTTCGAGTACCACCTACATAATCAATATCCCAAACGCGTTCTAGCAATTGCTCTCTTGTATAGGCATTGCCTGGATTTTTCATAAATAAATGCAATAGCTCAAACTCCTTTAAGGTAAGCGGAATATGTTCGTCATTCACAGATACTTTACGAGCAACTTCATCTATTTTAATAGGACCAATAGCGATAGATTTTTGCTGTAGCTCCGAAATATTAGCTCCACTTCTTCTTAACACAGCATAAATTCTTGCTACAAGCTCATCATGTGTGAAGGGCTTTATAATATAATCATCTCCGCCAAGAGTAAGACCTTTCACCTTATCCTCATTCGCATCACGCGCTGTTAAAAAAATAACTGGTATATTCGACATGGCACGTATACTTTGACAAACCATAAAGCCATCCTCATGCGGCATCATCACATCCAACAGCACTAAATCAATATTCTCACGCACAATAACATCATAAGCCTCTGTACCACTTGCCGCCGTAAATGTTTCGATATCAGCGTTATTCAGCATCATTTCAATTAAATTACGCATATCCTGTTCATCATCAACGATTAAGACTGTTGTCATTATTTTTCCTCCCTTACTAACAGTTGAAAAGCCCCTTTTCCTACATCAACCGTTTTATCCTGCTGACCATCTTTTATAAAATGTAATGTATGATCGTCATAGCCAGCAACAACAATATAGTCTTTAAATTGCTCAACAACAAAGGGGTTTGCGCCCACTTCTTGCTGCCATTTTATAGTGCCAGCAAAATCAGCAGCATATAGTATATTATGACCATGACTTACCACAAAAACGGTATCGTTTGTCTTTTTTAACCCCACTGGCATTAAAGGCATTTCAATCTCCCCATGCTGCTTGCCTGTCGTCAAATCATATTTTTTTACAGTACGATTTGGGCTGCTTCCCTCTCCATGACCACCTATCCATAACTCATGTGTTTCTTCTAAAACAGCTATACCATGTGATGATTTTTGGATGGGCCATTCTTGTTCAATCATCAAATTTTTCATATTTAACACCGATAATTTTGTGTCCTTAAAATTAACTATATATAGCTTGTCTTTATAGGATGTCATTGACATTGGATAATTGCCAATTTGCTGTGTCGCCAGCGCATTTCCTTCCTGATCAAAGCTTGTCACTGTATTGTTCTTACTATTCGCTATAAAAAATTGCTGGATACTGTCATCATAGTACACATTCGTGGTGCCAATCGCTACTTTTTTAGAATAACGCTTTTCACCAGTCGATATCGTATAAACATCAATTGCACCTATTTGGTGTCCATATAATAGAATTCGATCATCCCCAAGCAAAACTGCACCTGAATAGGCTTGATCAAATACCCATGTAGCAAGGGTATTGCCATCCTCATCAATAAAATCTAGTGATGGCTCCTGTATATTGAATGATGCTATAAATTCTTGATCACGTTCAATTGGTTCATATGATTTCTCAGTACAGCCTGCTAACCATACGATTTGTAGTAACGAAAAAATGAAGAATACCCATTTTTTCAACTTTATCACCTCTGCCTTTTTACTATACTTTACAATTGTGAAATCGAGGTGAAACTTGAGAGGTAAATTTATGACAAACCATACAAATTATATTTCACATTTCAATCATCCAGCCATTTCTATCAGGAACTCATATACTACAAAGATAATGGTAAGGAGGAATAGCCCTTGATTTCAATTAGTTTATGTATGATTGTTAAGAATGAGGAAGATGTGATTGGTAGATGTCTTGCATCTGTTAAAGATGTAGTTGATGAAATAAATATCGTGGATACAGGCTCAACAGATAATACTAAACAAATTGTTGAACAATTTACAGATCGAATTTTTGATTTTGAATGGATTCAGCATTTCGCAGCTGCACGAAACTTTTCCTTTCAACAGGCAACAAAGGACTATATTCTTTGGCTGGATGCTGACGACGTTTTGTTGGAGGAGGATCGAGAAAAACTGATGGCACTAAAAAAATCACTAGCCCCTGATATAGATGCAGTATCAATGAATTATCATTTAAGCTTTGATCCTGAAGGCAACGTGGACACTTTAATAAGAAGATATCGTCTTGTCAAAAAAGAGAAGCAATTTCAATGGATTGGCGCTGTTCATGAATATTTAGAGGTTGGCGGCCGTCTCTTTGATAGCGATATAGCAGTTAGTCATTTACCACTGACTCATGACCACTCACGGAATATTTCCATTTATAAACAACTTATTGAGTCAGGAACAACACTCACCCCTCGCGATACATTTTATTTTGCCAACGAGTTACTTGATCATGGCCAATTCGAAGACGCTATTTATTATTATGAGTTATTTTTGACTTCTAAATTAGGCTGGGTGGAAGATAATATTCGTGCCTGTTATAAGCTAGCTGATTGCTATTCACATTTACATGATAACGAAAATAACATAAGTGCTATTTTACGAAGCTTTGAATACGATATCCCTCGCCCTGAAGCCTGCTGTCGTTTAGGCTATCATTTTATGGAGCAAGGTAGAAATTATGAAGCTATCTTTTGGTATGAACAAGCACTTATGATTAAACAAAATCCAAACGCCCCTTTTCAACATAAAAGCTTTTCTACATGGCTCCCTCACCTGCAGCTTTGTGTTCTTTATGACCGTTTGCAACAATACGAGCTCGCCCATGCCCATAATGAATTAGCCAGTTCCTTTATCCCCAACGATGCAAAAATTTTACACAATAAAAAATACTTCCAACGTATTTTAAAGCAACAGCAGGAGGACGTTTCATCGTAGATATAAGTGAAGCTCCCACAAGAAAACAAATATAGAAAGAGAGGTTTCGAAATTTGTCACCTATACTGCTTCCTAGCTATTTCATTCCCTCCTCCAACTATCTATCAATAGCTAGGCAAAGCTTTAGGATTCTATCAACAACGCTATATTTATCAACAATTAATAGTTATATGTCTGCCTCCTCTGTTCTATCTACGAATACGCTATGTGAGAGAGGAGGTGAAATCATGCATTTTGGAAATTTCTTAAATCGTGTTTGTAGTAAGTGTAATTCATTTCCCTGTTGCTGTAACAACGCACCCGCTTCATGCCCAATTTGGCCTATAAAACCCACTGGTACAACTGGGGGCATTACTGGACCTACAGGAAGTACTGGTGCGACGGGGGCTACCGGCGTCACAGGTGCAACAGGGCCTACAGGTATGACGGGAGCTACCGGTACAACTGGGGCGACTGGTGAGATTGGACCTACTGGCATCACTGGGGTTACCGGCGCGACGGGAGCTACTGGCATAACAGGACCCACTGGTATCACAGGCACGACTGGCTCTACTGGGGCTACGGGAACTACTGGCGTCACAGGGGCTACCGGGGCGACTGGCGAAATTGGACCTACTGGAGTAACAGGAGCTACGGGGGCGACAGGCGCTACGGGGACTACCGGCTCTACTGGGGCGACAGGGACTACTGGTGTGACAGGCGCTACCGGGGCTGCTGGCGCAATTGGACCTACTGGAGTAACAGGAGCTACGGGGGCGACAGGCGCTACGGGGACTACCGGCTCTACTGGGGCGACAGGGACTACTGGTGTGACAGGCGCTACCGGGGCTGCTGGCGCAATTGGACCTACTGGAGTAACAGGAGCTACGGGGGCGACAGGCGCTACGGGGACTACCGGCTCTACTGGGGCGACAGGGACTACTGGTGTGACAGGCGCTACCGGGGCTGCTGGCGAAATTGGACCTACTGGAGTAACAGGGGCTACTGGGGTTACCGGCTCTACTGGGGCGACTGGCGTCACAGGGGCTACCGGGGTTACAGGAACTACTGGCGTCACAGGGGCTACTGGCGAAATTGGACCTACTGGCGTCACCGGGGCTACCGGGTCGACTGGCGAAATTGGACCTACTGGCGTCACCGGGGCTACCGGGTCGACTGGCGAAATTGGACCTACTGGCGTCACCGGGGCTACCGGGTCGACTGGCGAAATTGGACCTACTGGCGTCACCGGGGCTACCGGGTCGACTGGCGAAATTGGACCTACTGGCGTCACCGGGGCTACCGGGTCGACTGGCGAAATTGGACCTACTGGAGTAACAGGAGCTACGGGGGCTACCGGCTCTACTGGGGCTACTGGAGTAACAGGGGCTACCGGGGCTACGGGAACTACTGGCGTCACAGGGGCTACTGGGCCTACAGGAACTACTGGCGTCACAGGGGCTACTGGCGAAATTGGATCTACTGGAGTAACAGGAGCTACGGGGGCTACCGGCTCTACTGGGGCGACAGGGACTACTGGTGTGACAGGCGCTACCGGGGCTGCTGGCGAAATTGGACCTACTGGAGTAATAGGAGCTACGGGGGTAACAGGGACTACTGGTGTGACAGGGGCTACCGGGGCTACGGGCGAAATTGGACCTACTGGTATAACTGGTGCTACCGGGGTTACCGGCGCTACAGGAGCTACTGGCGCGACGGGGGCTACCGGGATAACAGGACCTACTGGTATTACCGGAGTTACTGGACCTACTGGGGCGACAGGGCCTGCATTTACTGAAGGGTTCTCTGCATTTAAAAATACATTAGCCGTGAATGCCTCTACTACTATTACAAACTGGAGTGTTGTATCACCTTACTTTGGAACACCTGCCTTTAATCCGGGAACTGGTCTATTCACTGTCCCTACAACAGGTAGATATTCCTTTGAAGCAACGATCAACTACTCTACAACTGCTGCCATTTCCCTAAGCTTAGGATCAGGGATCAATCCTTCCTTTGCAATCCGTCGAAATGGTACAACAAATTTAATAAGTGGCTTATTCCCGGTATTAAACGTAGCCATTACATTATTAACTTTACGAGCAGTTCTTGGAAATGGCACGGTCACTTTAACAGGTGAAGTAGAATTAAATGCTGGTGATACAATTGATTTGTACTATGAAGCTAGTGGTCTAACAGTTGGTCTTACACTTGGTGGTGCGAATTCTGGCGGTATCGTTTGGTCATGTCATCGAATTTCCTAGCGTTATCTGTAAAATAACAATAAAATTATTTAATCTTAACAACTAAAACAAGTATAACCTCGCTCTAACATTAAGTCGGGGTTATACTTGTTTCAATTTTGCTATAAAATAGGAGACATGCTTTGTTCACGTTATGTTGTTAGGGCAGTTTGTTATTCTGACCATCGTGAATGTAAAATACAATGATAGAAATTTTTATTGTTGTACTCTGGACTGAAATGTTTAATAATATCTTCCTTCATAGTAGTTTCTGGCTTATGCTTAAAGCCTTCAGAAAACGCTGGAATAATTTCCTGCTTAAAACTATTACGAGGAAAAGCATTTATAATTTCTTCGCACAGGTCATTAGGAAATTATTTGAAGCTATCGTCCATCACATCTAAACTAACACCTGAAAAGAATAATGCTACTTCAGCCTTTTTATGTTCTGCAATACCAGGGATCGGATGTAATGCAACCGCATCCTATACAAGACGACTCGATTCATTTGGAATTTTATATTGATGAAGGAAGCTTCTTGCTGCATTTGCACCGTCCCCTTCAAAAGGTAAATTTGGGCTATTGAACTTTTTTTTAGGTCTAAATCATAATTCCTCTGTGTATTTTTTCCATTTTCTGCATCAAAAAACACGATTTGAATGATTCCACAACAAGTCGTTTCCATGTTCACGTAAAATATCTGCTGCATCTTTTGCTAATTGAGAATCTGGAATTTTAATGCCTGCTATTTCTTGAAACATACTAAAAATTCTCCTTTACAATTTGATCGTTCTTAACTTTATGAACGTAGTCTCGTTTGTAAAGAGCATTTTACTCTCCAGCTATTTAATTATTCCTATGATAATAATAAATAAAAATTATTCTAATTTAACACTTTACATGAGTTAATTTCATAATTCTAATCCCTTTAATATCAAGGGCTAAAATTAAATAAAAATGAGGCACCTCCCCAAATTCGGTATAATGGTAGCGACTAAACAACCCACCGAAAAGGAATGATGCCTCATGACTATTGTAAAACAAATGAGCCTATTTGACATCCGTGAATTATTGAAAATGGAAAGTTCTCGTCGTTTTGATGCTATTTTAGCCACTTTCGATGTGCAGCCAATCTTTCAACTATTTCGAAAGAAGACGATGCGTGGTGCTCCACGAGAATTAAACTACGGTGCGATGATTCAATCATTGATGATCCGCATTGTCGAGCGTATCCCTACCGTTAAAGATTTGGTCAATCGATTAACGCATGATTTCGTCTTTCGCTTAGATTGTGGCTTTTTAGTTTCGGACACGGTGCCATCTGAAGCCTCGTATTCACGTATGGTCGACGTGATTAGTCAATCAGATGTCTTAGATCGCATGCACGATGAACTTATTCAAGCTGCCTTTACAGAAGGTTTTCTTGAAGAGGAACACCTTAGTTTTGATGCAACAC
>NZ_LGCI01000006.1:224047-331970 GCF_001281525.1 Lysinibacillus macroides
CGGCAATCTGAGTGATAGTAAAGCGGCGATTCCGTTACTAAAAAAGATGAACCATATCATGCCTAACCATTTCACAACGGCTATTTTCGATGCAGGTTATGACTATGAAGCAATTTACCGCCAGATTTCAATACAAGAGATGAAAGCTGTGATTCCATATGTGAAAAGACGTGAGGGCGAAATGATCGGTTTTGATGAACATTTCCGTCCAACCTGTGTGCGTGAACATAGCTACTGTTACGACAGCTTTGATGAAAAGTATCAAACGCTTAAGTTCACACGTCCAAAAGATTGCGCAACCTGTCCATTACGTGATGACTCGCTCTGTCAAAAGGTGTTTAAAATCAAGTGTGAAACCGATATCCGCAAATACACGTTTCCAGCACGTGGCTCCGAGCTATGGAAGAAACTTTACAAGGAACGCACAGCTGTCGAACGAGTAAATGCTTATTTAAAGCAATTTTTTCAGTTAAACAACGTCCGTCACAAAACCGGTAGAAAAGCTAAACTGCACTTCAACCTTGTGACGTTTATTTATAATGCCTGCAAATTAGCAGTCGATCGGATGAATGTACGTTTACAGCTACAAAACAACGCAGCTTAAATTTTAAAAAACAAAAATCAGACACAGGAGCAGTCTAAGCTCTTGAAAAAATCGATTTATGAAATTGATTCACATAAGGATTATTTAAAGAAAAAAGGGCTACATCTTATATCGTAACCCTTTTTTAGTCTTATAATTAATTTGTTACCTCTTCTTCCATTAACATTGTCCCTTTTTCTTTTAGGTTGGTATGGAAGGAGAAAGCTTTTTCGAGAATATGTGGTGTTTGACCGCCTACCTTCTCTTTTGCTTCTTCAAAGTAAGCACGTAATTGTGGTCTGTACTTAGGATGTGCAATTTCGATAAGCTTTTCTGCTCTCTTCACTGGTGGAAGCCCTCGAAGATCAGCATAGCCTTGCTCTGTCACAATCACATCTACATCATGCTCTGTATGGTCAATATGCGATACAAAAGGAACAATTGTTGAGATCGCTCCATCCTTTGCTAACGAAGATGTTACAAAAATTGTAATTCTAGCATTACGAGCAAAGTCACCGGAGCCACCAATGCCATTCATAATTTTTGTGCCATTAATATGCGTCGAATTGACATTTCCGTAAATGTCCACCTCAATTGCCGTGTTAAATGAAATCACACCTAAACGACGAATCACTTCTGGATTGTTCGAAATTTCTTGCGGTCTAAACATAATTTTATCTTTGTATTTCTCTAAATCTTCCGCTAATGAATCAACACGCTTCTTTGAAAGAGAGAATGCAGTACCAGCTGCAAATTTAACGATACCCGCATCAATTAAATCAAAGACTCCATCTTGTAATACTTCAGAAAACACTTCAATGTCTTTAAATTGAGAACTTGCCATGCCATTTAACACTGCATTTGCCACAGATCCTACGCCAGATTGTAACGGAGCTAATGATTGCGGTAAACTTCCTGCTGCTACTTCACTAGCAAAGAAATCTAATAAGTGATTGGCAATTTGCTGTGTTTCTTCGTTTGGCTCGAATAATGGTGAAGGAACATCAGGCTGTTCTGATAAAATAATTCCTTTTACTTTTTCGGCATCAACCTTAATGCCAATTTCTCCAATTCGATCTGAAGCATTATAAATCGGAATCTCTCTACGTTCACCTTGCTCTTTCTGTACATAGATATCATGAAGCCCTTCATACGCGCTAGGTGCAGTCGTGTTGATTTCAATGATAACGTTTTCAGCCTTTTCCACAAAGATTGGCGAATTTCCTACAGAACCGGTTGGAATAATATAACCATCTTCAGTGATTGCAGCAGCTTCGATAATCGCATAATTTATTTTTCCTAATGTTTCTTTTCTCACTTCTTCTGCTGTATGTGATAAATGCTGATCAATATAGTATATTTCCCCTTTATTGATTTTCCCACGCATTACAGCATTTCCTTGGTAAGGAACACGTAAGTTAACGATGCCAGCCTCAGCCATTGATTGGTCGGCAGTTGGTCCTAATGAAGCTCCAGTATACAGGTTGATTTTAAAGTCTTCTTGCTCGCCACGTTTAGAAAGTGCAATCGGAAATTCTTTTGGCTCACCGAAAAGTGTAAATCCACTCATACCAAGGTTCATTCCGTCTTCAATCCAAGAAGCTGCTTCCTCAGCTGAAACAACTTTGTCTAAAAACGCTTCATTTCTAATGAATTGACTTAAATCTTTTCCCATTCACAATCACCTCATATTAGTTTAGTAGTGCGCATTTACTTTATGAATTTTTGGTATAAGTGAAGCTTCAACCAGTGAGGTTTTCCTCATCCCCACAGTTTTTGCAGGCTGCCACATGTTAATGTTACCTTTCGTTTTGAAAATGGAGGATTTGCAGCCTTTTAATACCTGATAAAATTCATAAACATTACTCCCAATCAAACATACCTTAACAATATTTATTTGTGATCTTCATAAGATGTCTTGTCTATATTGTAAAGAGGGCTCTTCCGTTCGTCTATTACATTATTTCTATGATAATGATAGATAAAACCTATAATACATAACTATACAAAGAATTAATCGCATCTTTCTCTGTGTGAAAATGAAGCTTTTCGATTTCACGTACTAATAACTTAATATATTCACGTGCTGCATAATTAATAAAACAGTTCTTTTTCATCACAAGATAAACACCCCTGGTCAAAGATGGTTTTTCAATATGTTGGAAAAATAAATCTCCTGTATCATAAAATTCATATAAAGTACGTGAAACAATACTACGGCCTATACCACTTCGAACTAGATTCAAGATAGATTTAATACTAGACGTTTCAACAATAGGCTCTAATTGTCTGCCCATTTCAAAGCTGGTCTTATTCAGTAATTTTCTACATTGATGCATAGTTGGAAATAAAATAAGAGGACAATCTAAAACAGCAGAAAATGAAACTTTTGGCTCTTCATGACGTTGATTACTAATCAAATAAAAATCTTCATCATACAGCTTTGTTACTTGCAATATATCATACTGATTAAGGTGAAAGCTAATTCCAAAATCAGCTCGATTTTCTAAAACGGCCTTTTCTACCTGATCTGTCGTTTCAATAAACACTTTAATGTTTGGATATAGCTGGTTAAATTGAATGCATAGAGTAGATACTAAATCAGTTATTTCCCCAGGCAACACAGCAATTCTCAATTCGCCGATTTCTATTTTCGAGAATGCTACAATTTGTGAGGCCATACTTTGAATAGAGCCTTGAATATTCAATGCTTCTTGTTGGACAATTTCTCCTACCTTCGTCAGTTCGATTTTCTTGCCAACACGGTTAAATAGCGAATAGCCTATCTCTTTTTCAAGCATCTTAATTTGATGGCTTAAAGTGGGCTGTGAAATTCCTAATTTTTCAGCGGCTTTTGTAAAATGTAGCTCTTTACTAACCATTAAAAAATACTCTAAATGCCGTAATTCCATACTACTCCAGTCCTTTCTATATGAAATTTTTCTGTTTATTGTAAAAATTAGCTAGCTTTTATACATTATCCTCTAATTTAGAGATTCAATCCACCACTTTTAAGTTTCTATCCGTCTATTCAGTAATTCTATCCACTATTTATTAATAAACATAAAAATAGTACAAACATCTAAGCGAATGTTTGTACTATTTTTTATTTCCATAATTCTTGTAGTACTTCCTCTGCTACCTTTTTACCCTGTTGTACACATTCAGGTACAGAGATGCCCTCAAAGGAGCTTCCTGATAATTTAACAGTTGGAAAGTGTTGCTGTAATTCCTGCTTGATCCGTTGAACCTTTGCCTCATGCCCAACCGTATATTGAGGCATTGCATTTTTCCATCGTGTCACCACAGTTGTAATAGGTGCGCCATCTATCCCAATGGTTTTCTGTAAATCCTGTAAGACAGTTTTTTCAATCTCAGTATCTGATAAGGCGACAATCGCTTCATCGCCCACTCGTCCAATATAGCTACGCAATAAAATATGATCCTCTGGCGCTGTACCTGGCCATTTTCGATTCATCCATGTACAGGAAGTTATTGAAAAATCACTATTTCGAGAGACGTAAAATGCAAGTGCATTGACATTTCCAAGCTGTTCCCTTTTAAAGGCCATCGTGACCGTTGCAATCGTTGCTGCCTTCATTGTCCCTAGCTCATTTAACAAATGATGCTTCCTAAACATTTTTTCTACCATATTAAATGGTGTTGCAATAATAACCGCATCAGCCTTTATATGTGAGAAGTTGTTGAGTATCACCTGAACCGATCCATCCTTGCCATGGTCAATTTCCTCAACCTTGACACCCTTCATCACAGTCCCAGGAAGTAGTGATTCTTCTAAACTTTCAATCAACGTTTCAAGACCATTGTTAAACGTTTGAAAGATTCCCTTATTTTCATCAACCGCATGCTGACTTAAGAAGTTTGCACCTGACTTCTTCATACCAATTAGTAAGCTGCGATATTTTTGCTCTAAGCTATATAGCTGTGGAAACGTAGAGCTCATACTTAATTGCTCGATATCTCCCGCAAATGTACCTGCGAGTAATGGTTCAACTAAATTTTCCACTACTTCTGCACCAAACCTTCTTCTAAAAAACGCTCCTAATGGTTGATCATCATCTTGTTCAGAACGAGGGATGAAAAAATCTCCTGCAGCTCGGACCTTACCACTAAGCGAAAATAAGCCTGATGTAATAAAAGATGAGATATGTGGCGTCTCTCCTGATAACAGGTGGCTAGGTATTGGATAGAGCGCACTACCCACAGCCACATAGGTTGGTCCTGCATTACTTGTCATTATTTTTTGTTCGATACCAAGATCCTTCGCTAAGGCATTGACATAGTTTTCACGATCAAAAAAGGATTCTGGCCCACGCTCAATAATAAAGCCATCTTTTCTTAGTGTTTGAATTTTTCCGCCAAGACGTAATGACGACTCGACAAGTACGATATCTAATGGCAATTCTTTTGCGCTTGCTTCTTTTTGCATATAGAATGCAGCTGTAAGGCCTGTAACGCCACCGCCTACGACAACTACCTTTCGTCTTTTCTGAGTCACCAACATCATCACTTTCTTTTCGCTTAGCTTAATTTTTTATGAATTGCCTCTACCATCGCATCAATAAATAATGGATGTGTATTTGGCATCGCTGGACGATAGTATTTTGCACCAAGTTCATCACACACAACTTTACACTCAAAATCATTGTCATATAATACTTCTAAATGCTCAGTGACAAAGCCTACTGGTGTATAAACAAATGTACGGAAACCTTTTTCTTCAAATAGCTCACGTGTTAAGTCTTGGACATCTGGACCAATCCAAGGCTCTGGTGTTTGCCCTGCTGATTGCCAGCCCACCTCAACATTTTTTAAACCAGTTGCTTCTTGAATAAGCTGAGCCGTTTCAATCAATTGCTCTTCATAAGGATCACCTAGGCTTTTAATTTTTTCAGGCAATGAGTGTGCCGATACAATTAAACATGCTTGCTCACGCTCTTCATCAGACATCTCATCAAATGTAGCATTTACTTGTTGCTTCCAATACTCTATGAATTTTGGTTCATCGTACCAAGATTCTACAGAAGTAATTGTTAAACGATCTCCTGCTGCCTCTACAGCACGACCGTTATAAGACTTAATAGAGAACGTGGAGAAATGAGGCGCTAGAACAATAGAAACCGCTTCTTTGATGCCCTCTGCCACCATTTGCTCTACCGCATCCTCAATAAATGGATGGATATGCTTTAAACCGATAAACAATTTATATTCTATTGCATCCTGAACTTCATTTAAACGTGCACATAATGCTTCAGCCTGTGCTTGGGTTGCTGCTGCTAATGGTGATAAGCCGCCAATTGCCTCATAACGACTGCGTAAATCCTCTAAATGCTCCGCAGAAGGTTTGCGTCCATGACGAATATGTGTATAGTAAGGTTCGATATCTTCTTCTTTATAAGGTGTTCCGTATGCCATTACCAATAAGCCTTTAACTTCTTTCATTCCCTTTTCACCTCTAAAATTATTTTTATACATTATGTGACAAAAAGAAGCTGCCCAATCATGTATGTTGGACAGCTCCCTTTCTACAATGAGATCAATCATTCATCCATAGAAAAGGACATATTATTAAGAATGTGCTTGAATTTGTTGTGCACTATACTCATGAATAAGTGCAGTCAGACGCTTTAAGACATCTGGGTCAACCTCTGGGAAAACACCATGTCCCAGGTTAAAGATATGTCCTGGCATTTCTAAGCCTTGATCGATAATATCTTTTGTACGTTTTTCAATCACCGACCAATCTGCCAGTAATAGAGAGGGGTCTAAGTTGCCTTGTACAGGCTTTGTAATACCATGTGCACGTGCCTCTTTAATCGGTAAACGCCAGTCTAAGCCTACCACATCAATCGGTAAATCATTCCATTCCTTTGCTAAATGACTAGCTCCAACACCAAATTGAATCAATGGCACATTTTCTTTTTGTAGCTCTGCAAAAATACGTGTCATCACTGGTTTAATAAATATACGATAATCTTCCACATTTAAGGCTCCAACCCAAGAATCGAATACTTGGATGGCTTTAGCGCCAGCTTGAATTTGAGCCGTAACATCCGCAATAATCATATCAGCTAGCTTGTCCATTAAAGCAAACCACGCTTGAGGCTCTGATACCATAAATGATTTTGTTTTATTATAATTTTTTGAAGGGCCGCCCTCAATCATATAGCTCGCAAGTGTAAATGGTGCCCCAGCAAAACCGATTAAAGGAACATTCAATTGCTCTTCGGCAAGTAATTTGATCGTCTCCAATACAAATGGCGTATGCTCTTTTGCATCAAATTCACCTAGATTTTCTACATCTGCAACTGAACGAATAGGATTTGCAATAACAGGACCAACGCCTGCTTTAATTTTTACGTCTATGCCAATTCCAGGAAGAGGTGTGACAATATCCTTATATAAAATGGCTGCATCGACATTGTAATTTTCTACAGGGAGACGAGTAACATAGGCACATAGCTCAGGTTGATGGGTAATTTCCTCTAAAGAATATTTTTCTTTAATCGCACGGTATTCTGGTTGAGAACGTCCTGCCTGACGCATATACCATACAGGTGTATGTGCTGTCCTTTCTCCACGTGCTGCACGTAGAAGTGTATCATTAAAAGTTGTCATGAATAGTTCCTTCCCCTCAATAAATTCCTATTATAAAAAATGTCTTGTTTATTTCTTTATTATTGATATCCGTTTTCAATAGTAAACGCTTCCTCTAATATTGTATAGTTTTCCTTACGAAATGTCATAAAATTGTTCTTTCTAGGTATTTTCTTTTCACACAAGGCGTTAGACTTACACTGAAAAGGGTATAATCACGCTATAATTAGCAAGATTGATAAGGAGGATAAAATAATGTATATTTATTTAACTTCTGGCACTGGCGATTTTTTAGAACAGGTAAAAAACAAACATTCACAGGAGCATATGATTTTAATTCATGGAGACGGCAATTCTGTATTAATCCATGAAACAACAGGGAAATCTGTTTTTGCGACGCCTCGTAAATTTGAGGTATTAGATGCGGTGAATGATTTAGAAGAACGTGGCTTCTTTGTCTTTAATAATATCCCTGTCACAGATGAAGGTCGCCCAGTATTTGAGCATCGTTTTTTACAACGTACAGGGGCCATTGAGGATGAACCAGGGTTTGTGGCATTTCGTTTACTCCGACCGATCAAAAGTGATACTTATATTGTATTGACCCAGTGGAATGGACCTCATTCATTTGAAACATGGAAAAACTCTAAAGCCTTCCAAGCTGCTCATGCCACTAATGAAGACACAACAGGCGTACGTCAACAAAATATCTTTTCAGCAGCTTCTTACATCACAACATATAGTGCTATACCGAAAGAAGATGCAGAGTAAAAAATCGATACTATTGGCTGTCATGTTGGTTACTCTCTAAACCAAAATAAAGAGCTTGAAAGGAATATCTCCCTCTCAAGCCCTTTTGCATCTAATTCTAAGAGCAACTATAAATTTTACTTCGCTGCCCCTTTTAAACATCCCTTCACTTCATTAAGACTACCAATTGTAAAAATATTAGCTGTAATTTGATTCAAAACTTCTCTATTTGCTTGACGAATTGCTTTCTTTAATTCTTCAGGTAACTCACCAAATTTTTGGGCTAATAGTATCTCTGCCATTTGCGATAAAGCTTTTCTTTCTCCTTGCTCTAATCCTTGCTCTAATCCTTGCTCTAATCCTTGCTCTAACCCTTGTTCTAACCCTTGTTCTAACCCTCTCGCTCTCGCTTCCTGCTCACGTATCTTTGCTTCTTCCTCAGCAGCTTCTTGGTCTAAAATACGCTTGAGACGCCCTTCATAGGCATGGTATTGTGCTTCGGTTAAACTAAGCTCGCGCCATTGAGCTAATGCCTCGAATAATTGCTCATCTTTCATCGCAATCGCCTCCAGTTCGTTATAAATATCCTCATAGATTTGCTTTTCTTTCTTATGATTCACAATTCCTAATAACAATAACCATCTAGCAAGTACATCATTCCACGGATCTAGCTTTTGTTGTTTCCAATCGCTTAATAACTTAGGAATCTCAATAAAGTGAAGTTCCATCACATCTGTTAATAATGTTTTTTCCGTATCTTCATATAAACGATAGGTGCTGTGGAACTGTGTAGATTGATGAAATAACGTGAAATTCATAATATTAATCGCAATAACAGGGGTCAATCGTCTATAGGTCATCTTTTTCTGTAATGGCTTTGTATAGACTTTTGACCAATAATAGATGGAGCGTTTGACCATATCATATTGATTGGTAAACTGAATTTCAACATTGATCCATTCGTTAGTTGCCGTTTTAACGAGTAGATCGAGCCTCGATTGCTTGTCATCTTCATACGCACCCCCAACTTCTACATTGTGAAAAGTAATGTCCTTGACCACATCTCGCCCAGTGCGTTTCAATATTGCGTTTAAAAACACCACTGTAATCTCTTTATTTTTTTCATTGCCAAACAATTGTTTAAACGCATAATCTATCTTCAAATCCATTAGCTTCATTAGCGGAATTTTTAACAGCGCTCGTTTGTTCATTGTTTGTCCCCTTTTTTACTCATTATACCATGGTTCAATGCACCAAAATTATAAACCGCATAGCAGCATTTAATGTCAGACGGTTTATCGTTTACTTTATGGTTTTGAAATTTTCATTGTTAATTCACTTACACCGACTATAATAACGATCGTCAGATAAAACATCGGCTGTGTAATGGCACATACCCCAACAATAACAGCTTGCGTTATCATCGCCAGACGTACAATTTGCTTCACAGCTAGACGACGAGCATTATCTGGCAATGGGTACAGCATGTCCATGCGAAACTCCCCGCTTGTTAGCAATGCCTGCTTTAACTGAATGGTTGTGGCAAAGCTTAATGCGCCTGCAACAATCCATGTTACAACAGGAATATCTACAAAGACTGCAATGATGGCTGAAATAGCCGTCAGACGAAGCCATAAATAAAAATGGTCATCTGTACGGATAAATGTACGAAATACTAAATACTTTTGAGCGTTGCCCTTGCCATATGGAATAAATTTATACAACCAATCCAGCCAACCCCGGCGACGAATACTGCCATGTAAATGAGGAACATCCGTAAAATAATTGGCAAAGCGGTAAAAACTCATCATGCGGTTTTGTTCAAGCTTGACAAAATGCTCATATGGTATAGGTTCACCAATAGATTTTTTACGAAAGACTACCATATAAATAACGCTAATTACTGTCGCAATAATGACTAATAATAGCTGCGTTTGGAGAGCCAGATAAATAGCTACAACAAATATCACAGCTCGAATTAGCCTGTCCACCCATACAAGTTGACCACGCTCACTATAGCGATAGTTAAATTCACCTTGCACACTAATATACTTCAGTACAACAATCAGTAAAAAGATCAGCCAAATATTAAGCGTTGTTAAATCTGTTACTGCCTTTAGCAATGGAATACTAACAATATAAACAATGGCAGCTATCCATACTTGAGACCAAAATGTCCACGCTAAAGCCTTGCTAAAATACTGTGACATTTTTGACTCCAACGGTAATAAATACACTTGGTCTGGTTCTCGCAACAGTGTAGTTGGGCGACTAAAAATTAATAATAATCCAACAATCACAGCAATCAAAATTTCTGCTGGAAAATCGGCTTGCACCACTTTTAGCCATTCGCTATATTGATAGCCTCCCGCCCCAATTAGAAAGACAAGTACAATGGCAATATGTCCTGTAAAAGTAAATTGCATATATTTTTGTACTTCTCCTATATAATGCATAAAGCGAGAGGACCATACATCACGCAAGTTCTTCATGGTCCCGCTCCTTTGTCATTGCAATATAAAGGTCATCTAATGTTGCATTTGGCATAGCAAAGGCGTTGCGCAAATCTGCCATTGTCCCTTGCGCTCGTACACTTCCTTCGTGCAGTAAAATAATGCGATCACAATGCTTCTCAGCTGTCGATAAAATATGCGTAGACATTAATATCGAAGCACCTTCTTTTTTCTTTTCATCCATCTGATCTAACAATGATTGAATACCAAGTGGGTCTAGCCCTACAAAGGGTTCATCAATAATATAAAGACTAGGGTTCACTAAAAAAGCACACATAATCATAACCTTTTGTCGCATTCCCTTTGAAAAATGAGATGGGAACCAATTTAATCTTTTCTCCATGCGAAATTCCTTTAATAAGATAGCTGAACGAGCATCAAGTGTAGCCTTATTCATGCCATAAGCCATTGCTGTTAATTCTAAGTGCTCTCTTAATGTTAGCTCGTCATATAATACAGGCGTTTCAGGAATATAGGAAAAGGCTGTCCGATACTTGTCCGTATCTTCCTTTAGGGTTACACCATTTAAACGAATATTCCCTTCCTTTGGCAGCATTGTACCGATAATATGTTTAATTGTTGTACTTTTACCAGCCCCATTCAAGCCAATTAAGCCAACAAGCTCTCCTTTTCCAATCGTAAAAGATAAATCTTTAATAACAGGTTTTCTCGTATAACCACCCGTCACATGTTGTACCTCTAATACCGACATATCCTCACTCCTCTTCTTATTTTATCCCGCATGAACAGATATTTTATGTGTGAAAGCTATAGGCTGTAAGTTCCCTAGTTGTTTAAGTAGGACAATAGCCTGTAAAAACCCATTTAGTGAAACTAATCATCAGCGAGGGGTAAGGAATCCCCTCATTGATTGAAGATGCACTTTATATTTTATCAAAAATTAGCAAATGATACAGGTTTGAGTATGATAGAATATACTTACATATACGAGTAAGGGGGAAATTCATTTGAGCGATTGCCTATTTTGTAAAATCATTGATGGCTCTATTCCAAGTACAAAAATTTATGAAGACGATCATGTTTATGCATTTACAGACATTTCACCTGTCGCAAAAGGTCACACACTATTAATTCCAAAGCAGCACTGCCAAGATCTTTTTGAAATGCCAGAGGAAGTGGCACGTAATTTATACGCTGCTGCGCCAAAAATTGCGAATGCTATTAAAGCAGCATTTCAGCCCATAGGTTTAAATACCATTAATAATAATGGTGCTGCTGCTGGACAAACTGTATTTCACTACCATTTACATTTTATTCCGCGTTACGATGAAAAAGAAGGCTTAGGCTTAATTTGGCCGACACAAACCTATTCATCAGAACAATTGGTAGAGGTTGCGGAAAGTATTAAAGCACATCTTTAAATCACGTTTTCAGCATTATGTATTGCAATTGTCAAAATTTTAACGTACAATCACAAATAAGTTTCGCTAACGGCTATGAGGGCACGTTAGGAGACAAATAGATTAGTTGAGTTGAGGAGAGATTAGATGATGAATACGAAGAATTTAGTATTAATGGCACTTTTAGTGGGTGTCGGTGCAGCACTTTATTTGGTTACACCAGGAATGATAAATGGCATGAAGCCTGATTTTATGCTTACAATGATGTTTATTGGCATTTTACTATTCCCTACTGTGAAAGAAACGTTTTTACTTTCTTTAGCAACAGGGGTCCTTTCAGGTTTATTTACAACATTCCCTGCTGGTCTTGTGCCAAATATTATTGATAAGGCGATTACAGGTTTTGTCTTTTTAGGTGCTTTACTATTCCTTAAAAAATTAGTGAATCATTTTGCTGTATCAGCAATTTTAGTTGGATTGGGTACAATTTTATCTGGAACTGTCTTTTTAACTGTTGCGCTTTTTGTGTTTAATGCAAATGTTGG
Source organism: Lysinibacillus macroides (assembly GCF_001281525.1). Lineage (GTDB taxonomy): Bacteria > Bacillota > Bacilli > Bacillales_A > Planococcaceae > Lysinibacillus > Lysinibacillus macroides. The sequence continues at coordinate 236,418 of NZ_LGCI01000006.1, forward strand.
TGCAACGTTTGCGATGCTATTTATTGGCGTTGTCCTTCCAGCTGTTGTATTTAACGTTATCGCTTTTGCAGTAATTTATCCAATTGTTTCAAAATTAGTGAAGCGTTCTAAGTTTGTCACAGCGATTTCTCAAATTTCATAAATATTGAAAAGAAGCTAATGCGTGGTGATTCATCACATCGTTAGTTTCTTTTTTATTTTTGTATTTATGCATTTCGTGGTTTAATAATAGATAAACAGATAAGAAATGAGGTAGACGCATATGAAAGCAAAACCATTTTTACTTGGACTTACAACAGGCATTATTGGCGGAACACTCGCTGTACTTTTCTCTACGCCTCAATCAGGGCAACAGCTACGTGCTTCCTTAAAGCAAAATGTAGACCAAACAAAAGAAATGCTCTTGGATGTAAAGCAGCAGGCAGGAACTGTTAAGCAATCTGTCAACACATTGACAAACGAAGTTAAAAATAATATTCCTCAAATAATAAATGATTTAAAACAAACCATTACAACTTTTACAGAGGAAATTGAGCCAACTAAAAATAATTTACAACAAGAAATAGAAGCATTACAGAATTCAATAAACGAAATCGAGCAAAACATCGCACAAATCACAAAAAATAAAGAAAAATCTCAAGAAAAGGTTAGCGACTAAAGTCCTTTTTGTTTAAATAAAACTTCGTTTTTTTATTAAATAAAATTGTTATAATGTTATTTTTTTAACAACTTTTATTTTTTTAATTTTTCGAACTTTAAACTCTTTTTCTTTACTGCTATAATATTTTTAAAATGTGAAAGAAAGCAGTAGGTGATGGTTTTGTCAGAGGAATTATACACAAAAAAAGAAGCGATGCTTTACAGTCAAAGAATCGCACAATTATCAAAAGCTCTATGGAAAGCGGTCGAAAAGGATTGGCAGCAATGGATTAAACCTTATGACTTAAATATCAATGAACACCATATTTTATGGATTTCCTACCATCTAAAAGGGGCTTCTATTTCCGATGTAGCAAAGTTCGGCGTAATGCACGTTTCAACAGCATTTAACTTCTCCAAGAAATTAGAGGAACGAGGGCTTCTTAAATTTTCAAAGCGTGATGATGACAAACGTAATACGTATGTTGAGTTAACAGAAACTGGCACAGAGCTAATTATAGAAATGAATAAAAACTATCATAATACGTATCATTCTGTACTAGAAGGATCGCTGGCATTAAAAGATCTCTATGGTCGTTTCCCAGACTTTTTGGATGTGATGGCTGTTATTCGTAATATCTATGGTGAGGATTTCATTGATATTTTCGAACGCTCCTTCCAGCATTTCCGTGATTCCTTTGACACGCTTGAACAACGTACACCTGTAAAAGGATAAAATAAAGTTTTATTTTTGCGAAAGGAGGCATTCAGAAATATTTCTGAAACGCCTCCTTTTTCTTGCATTCTAACAGTATTCAAATTACAGTAAATAGGACACTTCCTATTTTCGGAGTTGATATACACTATGCATTGTTGGAAAATTTTAAACCTAGAACATCATTACGGTACTACGCGTATTATTATAATGAGTGTACTAACGTTTTTATTCGTTTTTTGCACGTCTTATGTAATCTTTAATTTATTCAATGAGGAGCATTATACAGATCATTTATTTTGGCTCTTTATAATCGCTGTTATAACACTGTATCCGATCCATAAATTTTTACACTTTCTTGCACTTTACGATTTACGACAGCATTTAAAATTACGTGTGCGTATGCAATTTTATATTATTCCTGTGTTACACATGCGTATTCGTGAGCCACTGGCAAAGCATCGTTATATTTTAGCATTATTAGCACCCTTTATCGTCCTTAATACGACTATTTTAGTAGGTACATTACTTTTACCAGTATATACACATTATGGTACATTATTATTAGCTTATCATTGTAGTTTATGTGTGATTGATATTCTGTACGTGAAATATTTATTGCATTCACCGAAAAATTCGCAAATTGAGGAAACACCTAAGGGCTATGAAATTTTAGTTCCACCGACCATACATTAAATTCCTTGTACTTGTGTTTTGATGATATTCTTTGTTATGCTATTACTATTGAAAGAGGGGAGGAATAGACTTGCTATTAATGATTGTAGTGCTATTCTCGGTATTCTATTTATTTCAAATAAACCGCATGACATATACGCTATGTGTGCGACGTGAAATTCCCGAAGAGAACCAACCAAAAGTATTCCGAACGATCAATATACTTATTACAATATTACTTGTCTCATTCTATATTGAAATTTTATACGCCGTATAAAGGAAACAACAAAGACATTCGCACCTACTCATACAGATGACAATCAGTTGAGCCCCCATGCAACAACTTATCATTGTCCGTATGTGGCACGAATGTTTAATAGTGCAAGAAAAGCTAAGAGTATAAAGCTCTTAGCTTTTCACAATTTTATTAATTAGTATAGGAACGCTGCACCAACGATAATTAATAAAATAAATAACACAACTAATAAAGCAAAGCCTGAGCCGTAGCCACCGCCACCGTATCCTCCGTTGCCCATAACTTCACCCCCTTTCTTTTCTATATCCTATGCGCTTTGAATTTTGAAATATAGGCAATACTCAAGGGGGAACCATTTTGTTTTTAAAGCGTTTATGTTATAGTAAAAAATGGACGAAACCATGTTAGGAGAGAATATCCACTATGAAAAAAACAGTTTTATCTTTAACATTAGCTGCTTCTGTTTTAGCGCTTGGTGCATGTAGCGGTGGAGATGACAAAGCAATCATTACTTCTAAAGTAGGCGATATTTCAGTAGCTGATTTTAATGAAAAAGCAAAGGCTTTAACAGGCTCATTTGTCATGCAACAAATGCTTACTGAAAAAATATTAGCTGATAAATACGACGTAACAGATAAAGAAGTAAAAGAAGCATATGATATGACAGCTGCACAATTTGGCGATGGCTTTGCACAAGCACTTGCAGAAAGTGGCTTAACAGAAGAAGGCTTTAAAGATTCTTTACGTGTACAGCTTCTGCAAGAAAAAGCTGTAAAAGATTCATTTGATACAAAAAAATATTATGAGCAAATGAAAACAGAGTTAAATGGTCGTCATATTTTAGTAGCTGATGAAGCAACAGCGAAAGAAGTCATTGAAAAAATCAAGGGCGGCGCTAAATTTGCAGATGTAGCGAAAGAATATTCAATAGATACTGGCTCTGCTGAAAAAGGCGGAGAGCTTGGCTGGTTCTCTGTTGGGGCAATGGTCGATGAATTTAATGATGCTGCCTATGCACTTGAGTTAAATACATTAAGTGAGCCTGTTCAATCAAGCTTTGGCTACCATGTGATTGAAATTACTGAAAAACGTGATGTAGAAGGTATTGGCTCATTTGAAGAAGAAGAAGAAAACATCGTTGAAACAATGTTTGCAAGATTAAAGCAAACAGGTGCTGATCAAGCCCTTGCGAAGGATATTGTGGCAAAATTAGCAAAGGAAACGGATATTAAAACATCTGATAAAGATTTAGAAGCATCATTAAAAGTCTTTACAACAACAAGTGAGGAACAAGCAAAAGCAGCTGAAGAAGAAGCTAAGAAAGCTGAAGAAGCGGCTAAAAAAGAAGCTGACAAGAAAGACGATAAAGCAGAAGAGACAGACGAAGAAGCTAAATAATCGAGATACTTGTTATAACTATAAAAGGGAGCATCTGAAATACGAGATGCTCCCTTTTAGCTATTTCACTTTAAATTGGCTAATTTCAGCTTGTAAATCGTTTGACATCGATTGAAGAACATTTGCTGAGCTTGCAATTTCCTCATTTGACGCAGTTTGCTGCTCTATTGATACAGCAATATGCTGTAAACCTGAGGATGTGTCGTTCGCAATTTCTACAATCTCTTTGACGGCATCACCTGTTTGGCTTGCCTTGTCATTGACACGCAAGACAATATTTGTTACTTCATTTGTACGAAGACTAATCTGCTGCACATAATCTACAATATTTTTAAAAGCATCGCCTGTCTGTTCAACGGATTCCCGACCTTCATCTACAAATTTTGTACCACTATTAATAGCATTAACAGCACCTGATGTTTGGTTTAAAATATCGTCCACTAATGTTCGAATATTATCGGCAGCCTTTCCTGATTCCTCCGCTAGCTTTCTAACTTCATCCGCAACAACTGCAAAGCCTTTTCCTGCTTCTCCTGCTCGTGCCGCTTCAATGGATGCATTCAATGCAAGTAAATTTGTTTGATCCGTAATGCTTGTAATTAACGCGACAATCGTACTGATTTCCTTTGATTTTTCACCTAAAGCATTCACAACCTCTGTTGATTGATGGACAGACTCATTAATGGTATTCATTTTTCCGATAGTTTGCTTAATTAATTGCAACCCTAAACCTGCCTTTTGATTGGTTTCATTCGCTGTAGCTGCAACTGCCTGTACAGCAGAGGAGACATGATCCATATCCTTAATAATTAAACCAGCAGAACTAGATAGTAAATCCAATTGCCTTAACTGTCCTTCTGCACTAGAGGCAATACCTCCAATAGCACCTGAAATTGTTTCAACCGTATAACTACTCTGCTCTGTAATAGCTGTAAATTCCTTTGTATACTCTGAAACATCTGTAGAGGCTTTATTTGCCTTCTCAATAACTGTACCAATTTGGGCTAACATATGATTAAACTCAGCTGATAATTGTCCAATCTCATCTTTAAATTTATCGTCAATACGCACTGTTAAATCACCATTAGCAGCCTTTGTCATTGCCTTTAGCACACGATTAACACGCTTTAACACAATATATCTTGTACATAATGAAATAATAACTGTCCCAATGAATAATGAAATAAATGTATTGATGGCAACACCTGCACTACCATTCAACGCCACTACTTTTTCAACTTGATGACTAATAAATTCTGAAACATATGAGCTAATAAATAAACTTATCCCTATAGCTAGTATCATTTTAAAAATTAAGCTTTTCCAAAATTTAATTTCCTGCGAAAAAAGTACCTCTTTATCCATTGTTTTTCCCCATTCCTATGTATTTCTTTCTATATTCTAAAATAAATACTAGTATTGGTACAATTGATAGGCTCTACTATTTTATATACAAACCTTTAGATCTAAATCAAATATTTTCAATTTAGATAAAAAGTAATAAAAATTTCCTTCTTATTAACATTTTCTGCACAAAAATAAGGCTACTAAGAGGTTTCTTGGTAGCCTTTGATTTCTAAATTTTAGGTTTATAGAAGGAACGATTATCGAGTGGGAAAAGTCGCTCTGTAAATTCACCTTGAGTTGTTTTTCCTAATGCTCTTGTTAGCATATTCATCTTCGCATCAATATTGTCAATATAATGTAAGATTTCTGCTTCCTGTAGCATCGGTTTTTTCGGGCTGCCCCATTCTTCCTTCCCATGATGAGACAATACCATATGTTGTAACAGCATAACCTCTTCACCTTCTATATCTAATTCGCTCGCAATTTTCGCAATTTCATTGACCATAATCGTAATATGCCCTAGTAGATTACCCTCGACTGTATACATTGTCGCAACCGGTCCTGATAATTCAATTACTTTACCAATATCATGTAAAATAATACCTGCATATAATAAATCACGATTAAGCGTTGGATATAAATCCGTGATCGCTTTGCCAAGCCTTAGCATAGATACCATATGATCTAATAAACCCGATGCATAGTCATGATGGTTTTTAGTGGCAGCTGGAAACACTAAAATAGCCTCCTGATGCTTTTTAATGGCCGCTCTTGTAATACGTGAAATATTCGGATTTTTAATATCAAAGAAAAATTGTGTTAATTCTTCATAAAGCTGTTCCTTTGGCGTTGCTGAGGACGGCACTAAATCATGGATCGCAATCCCTTCCTCTGGCTTTGCGACACGAATTGATTTAATGCGTAATTGATTTTTTCCTCGATAGTCATGGATTTCTCCACCTACACGCACGATTGCTTCAGCATGATACATATTTTCATGCTCCTCGTTTGTGTCCCATAGCTTTGCCTCAATATCGCCACTTTTATCTTGTAAGATCAGCGACATAAATGGCTTTCCAACTGTTGTAATTCCTTTTGTCGCTTGTTTAATTAGTAAATATTGATCAACTGGCTCTCCTACTTGAAGCGTTGTAATGCCTTTCATGTCGACGCCACTCCCCTTTCATTTGCTAGCGCTGTTATATCAACAATTTGCTCTTTTTGCCAATGTCTAAGCATTGTATCATGGCAAGTAAAATATAAAATTTGGCGTTCATATCCTACTTCTTTCATTAATTGTACCATTTTGTCTGTACGGTTTCGATCAAAATGGACAAATGGATCATCCATTATTAGTGGAAATGGAGCAGAGCTTATCAATGTTTTAGCAAGTGCTATACGCAAGGCAATATAGGCTTGCTCCTTTGTTGCCTGTGATAATTCAACCATTTGATAGCGCAACCCTGCAACATCTTGCACCGTAAAGTAGCCCTCATCATTAATCGACAGTCTCTCATAACGGCCACCTGTTAGTAATTGGAATATCTCATTTACCTTCGCTAAAACATGCGGTAATTTTTCTTCTCGAAGGCGGAATAATGTTTCATGAATAGCTGTTGCCACAGCCTTTTTAGATGCCCATTGCTCCACAAGCTGTTGCAACTGTGCTTTTTCTTGTTCAAATTGTTGAAGTAATTGTCCATAGGTTTCATCATTTAAGAGCTGATCTTTTTGAATTTGTAATGTGGCACGTTGCTCAAGGCATTGGTCTAGCTCCTGCTGCACCAAGTTTTGGTCTTGCTCTAAAGCGCGGATACCTTCCATAACAGACGCCTCTTGTAATCCCTCTTGATTAGAAAGATTCAAGGCTGCTAACTGATTGTGAATTGTTTGAAGCTCTGTTGTAATTTTTTTCTGCTGCTCAAATTGTTCATGTACTTCATAATACGCTTGCTCATTTTGCACATTTGCAGCACCAAATAACTGAGTGATATCAGCCATATAGCTCTCTATACGTGACTGTATCCCTTTTATTTTTATATGAAGGCTCGCTAGTTGCTCATTCGTTTGCTGTGCCTGCTGCTGATTTTGCTGTGCTTCGAGATAGGCTGTGCGTAAATACATATATATTTCTTGCTCACTGTATATCCCGTCTACAACCTGCTGTAGCTGTTGATAAAGAATCTGCTTTTCTGCCTGCACTGCTTGCAGAAGGTGATAGGTGCTCGCTTTTTTGGCTGCTAGTTCCTGCACAGTGCGAATTCGCGTAAACAATTCAGGCATTAAGGTTGTAGCTATAGTCCCCTGTAATCGGTAGCGTTTTAAAAATTGCTGCAATACTTGGGTAGCTTCCTCGCTGACCATTTCAGCCTGCTGAATTTTATATTCCAACTGAGCATATTGCTGCTCCTTTTCTTGTTGCTGCTCACTCACATGTACCCAGCGATCCTCAAGTCTTTGTTTCTTTACAAGTATCGCCTGTGCCCTTGTTTCCACTTGCTCTAGCTCTCGTATAAGCTGATCATGCTCTCTATTAGATGACCCATCAGCCTGTTTACTATATTTTGTCAATAAAATAATAAGCACTGATACTACTACACCAATAATGGTCACAACCATATTTTTTTCCATTACACCATACATAATTGCTAAAAGTCCGATAATACATGCCAACCATATTACATACTGTGGCTGCTGTTGTGCACGCTGCCATTTGTCGGCACGTAGTTGCTCAAGTTGATGTTTCTGGTGTGGCCACTGTGTTAAAATATGTTCCTCCTCCGGTGTTAATGACTCCTGCTTGAGTCGTTGCTGTTGCTTTGCCATATTGTCTAAATCGATATGAACCTGCTCCATTGAACGCAAATAAAACTGTTGCTCCGCCTGTGCCTCCTCCAGCATACTTAGCTGCTGCTGAAATTGCTCTTCCTGCTGCAATGAAACCGTTTCTCCAAGCAGTATTTCCTGTGCCTCTTCTTCCTGCACGCCTAGTAAACGAAATTGCGCTTCAATTTCTTGCTCAAGTAAATAAAGATCATCTTGTAAATTTTGTGCCTTTGCAATTAATTGATGCCATGTCGCCTCTTTTTGCATTAGGAGAGCCATTTCATTGACTGTTTGTTCATCCACTGTAGCGAATAGTTTATGCTGTAATGCTTGATACTGCTCTTCTAATTGCTTAAGCTGTTGACGTTCATGTAAAAGGCGATCCTTTACTTGCTCATAGCGTCTAATGCCTTCTGCTGGAAACTGGATATGCTGCTCATTGGCAAGTGCTTGCTGTAGCGTCTGCTGCTGTTTGATCAACGGTAGTGCCTGCTTTTGGATGGTGAGTTGCTGCCACTGCTGCTGCTGTAATTGCTGTGTATGATAGAGCTGCTCTAGTCTTTGCTCGAGTGCCTGTAATTGCTGTAATTTATCCTCAAAAGTTTGAATTTTTACTTGTTCCTGTCTAATCGTTCGTTCAAGCTGCTTTAATTGCTCAAGCTTTTGGTTTATTACTGGCACTTTACCTGTTTTTTTAAAGAGTTCACCAGCCTCTTTCTCCATTTTCTTTTCAACGGCTGACAAATGCTGTATTCCTGTTGTTCCTGAGGCAAGTAGCAAATGTGTGAGCTCCTCCTCTGACATTTTTTCGATTCCTTGTAGCTCATGCAATGAAAAAGAAAAAATAGATTCAAAGGATGCTTTGGGATAACCATATAATAGCTTCGCTAACAATTCCTCCTGTCCAGTTGTACCATCCTCTAAATAAACGGTGACATCTCCTACAGCCTTTCCTTTCACACGCTCAATTGTGCAGTGACCATATAATGGATGTGATAACGTAAGCTGACCTCCATATTTCGTCGATACTTTTGGTTCATATTTACGCTGCGGCTGCTGTCTTGTTGGAAAGCCAAAGAGGATTTGTAAAATAAACTGTTGAATGGTCGTTTTTCCTGCTTCATTCATGCCATAAAAAATAGTGACACCCTCGTTTAAGGAAATGATGATATTTTCATGCTTACCAAAGCCATAAATGTGGATTTTTTTTATTGTCAGCATGCTGTTCACACCCTTTGAATTTCTTCTACTAGTAATGCCTGAGCGTTGTTCACTAATTGTTTAATATCCTCTTCAGTCAGAGGGTCAATCAGCCGAGCGCCACCTGCATATTGATACAAATCCTTTAAAATATCCTTCCATTCATTGCTATCCCACTGCTCCATTAGATCGACAACAGTTTGAGTAATGGCTGTATGGTTATCTAATCGAGCAGACTTTTGCACTATTATTTTTTGCACCCAGCATATGGGCTCCAGTCCTTCTTCTGCCTCTCGTATTGTCTCTAACCATGCATCTACTGTTGCATGTTCAAATAAAGCCTCCGTTTGTTCATCAATATGTTGTAAGTGTAGTTCTACTACTGATGCCCCGTATTTTATCCGATGAGCAGCAATCGCTTCAGTACATTTATTTAATAATTCATTGGCATGTATAACATTCGCACACTCTACCGCTATCGTGTTATAAACAACCGCAGAGGTAGGGGAAAACTCTAGCTCAGCAGCATTTTGTGACAATGTTACATCATAAAAGCCCTTTATTCCTTGTTCCTTGCGATGGCGACTTTGAATATTGCCTGGATAAACAATGGGGGGCTCCTGATGCAAAAGCTGGCGCTTATGAATATGCCCTAATGCCCAGTAATGATAGTTTTTATCAAGTAACTGCTGCTTGGTGAAAGGTGCGTACATAGCATGGGAGGTATCACTTGCCTCGCTACCATGGAGCATCCCAATATGAATCACCTGCTGATCTTGTGCAATGGGGTATGTGTCAATCATCGACTGCTTTAAATGCCGCTTATTATAACTAAAGCCGTAAATATTAACTTGCTGACCACGAATTTTTAATTGGACTACACTTGTCTCCGCAGGTAGCTCATAAACATTACTTGGCAAAGCAAAGCGGGTCCATGTGCCATTTAAGTGATCATGATTACCATAGCTAATAATCACAGGGATATTATGCTGAAAAAGCTTTTCCATTGCATCCTGAAACCTGCGCTGTGCTGGCAAGCTTCGATTTTCGCCATCATAAATATCTCCTACAATCAGTAGAAAATCAGGCTTCTCTTCAATTGCCTTGCGAATAATTTTATCAAAGGCATCAAAAGTGCTGGACCGAATTTTTTTTAAAATATGTTCAGGTAAGCCAAATAACCCTTTAAATGGACTATCTAAATGTAAATCTGCCAAATGAAAAAAACGAATTGCTGACATCCAATCACCCCAACTATTGACCACTTTGTGAGCTGTTTCAAACCCTAACAAAAGAGGCATCTTATAAAAACGAATATTTGTTCTATTTTACCATATTTCTTGATGAATGGAAAATACTTTACCTTTAAAAACACCTTCGCCTTACTTTTTCCACAATTTTCGTAATTTATCAAAAAATTCACTAGTTTTATCGTGAAGTTTAGAAATCTTCTATGTATAATAGAACTATATTTAAGTAAAAAGGTGGGGTTTGTATGGAGAATTATCGTTTTACAGCTTTTGAAAAAACAGGGGAAACATTGTTTGATGAAACATGGACATTTGAAAATGATGAGATTGCTAAAGTAAATGGACAGCAGCAAATTGAAGAAAAAGGCGTTGCTGAAAAAACACATCGTCTTGTTAACTCTTCAGGTAAATTAATTTTATTCCATGTTTAGTGACTGGTAAAAGGCACATAGTAAATATTGCTACGTGCCTTTTACTATCGCTATTTTCCAATAAAGGCTGGTGTTCTTTTCTCCACAAACGCATGGATACCTTCTAAATGATCTGTTGTTTTACGCATAGCGGATTGTCCTTCCGCTTCCAATGCTAGGATACTTTCTAGCTGAGTTAAATTTTGAGCATGTAGAATTTTTTTCGTTGTAATCATAGCAGCAATAGGTGAAGCAAGCATTTTCCCAACAAGCTGATCTGCCATAGCAAATACTGTGCCATCTGACGCCATATAATCGATTAATCCTACATCCAATGCTTCTTTTGCTGTTAGTACCTTTCCTTCCCAAATCATTTGTTTAGCTTTTACAGTGCCCACACGCTCCTTCATAAAGAAATGACCACCACCATCGGGGATAAGCCCTATACCAATGAAGTTCATTGCTAGCTTGCTATTTTCACACGCTACAACTATATCTGCTCCTAGCGTTAGACTAAAGCCCAATCCTGCCGATGCACCATGAACTGCCGCAATAACAATCATTGGTAGCTGATAATAGGCCTTGACAATACGTGTAAGATAGGTCATTGCTTCGTCAATATCTAGGGGATTGTCTTTATCAAGCATTGCCTTAATATCGCCACCTGCTGAGAAAACCTTCCCTTCTCCACGAATCACAAGCACCTGTATATCTTGCTCCTGCTGTAGTGCCTCAAAGCATTCTGCAAGCTCACGCATCATTACCCCATCCATTGCATTCATCGCCTGTGGTCTGTTCAATGTGAGTGTTGCCCGGCGTTCTAATTTTTCTAGTGTGATTGTTGAAAACTCCATCTCCATTACCCCCATATGAATAGTCATTCACTATATATTATTCGTGTTTTTTTAGAAAACTCCTTCTACCCTACGCAAAATTACGCTTGTTATGCTATATTAAAGGACGAATATTGTTATAAAGGTGGTTTATGTATTTTGACACAAAAAGACTATCGTGTATTGCTTTATTATAAATATGTTACGATTGAAGATCCTGAAGCATTTGCAGAGGCACATTTAGCATTTTGTAAAGAAATCGGGCTTCTCGGCCGTATTTTAGTAGGTCATGAGGGAATTAATGGTACGGTTTCAGGGACAATCGCACAAACAGATGCTTATATGAATCATATGAAGGCAGATCCTCGTTTTAGTGATATAATGTGGAAAATTGATGAGGTTGAAGGCCATACATTTAAAAAAATGCATGTACGTCCTCGCCATGAAATTGTTCATTTAGGTTTAGAGCAGGATATTAATCCATTAGAAATGACAGGCGATTATTTAGCGCCTAAAGAATTTATGGCGCAAATGCAGGAAGAAGATACCGTTATTATTGATGCACGCAATGATTATGAATATGATTTAGGTCATTTTAAAGGCGCAATACGTCCTGATATTGAAACCTTCCGTGAACTGCCAGCATGGATGGAGGAGCATAAAGAGGAATTTGCCGATAAAAAGATTCTAACCTATTGCACAGGCGGCATTCGCTGTGAAAAATTCTCAGGCTGGTTAAAGCGTGAGGGTTATGGCAAAAGTGTAGGTCAATTACACGGAGGGATTGCTACCTATGCTAAAGACCCTGAAGTAAAAGGCCAGCTTTGGAATGGACAAATGTTTGTCTTTGACCGCCGTCGAAGTGTGCCGATTAATCAAGTAGAGCATGTTATTGTCGGCAAGGATTATTTCACAGGAGAGCCTTCTGAACGTTATATCAACTGTGCAAACCCGGAATGTCATAAGTTAATGCTATGTGAAGAAAAGCACGAGAACTTTTATATGCGTAGCTGTTCAGATGATTGTCGCCGTGCCGAACGTAACTTTTTCGTGGAAGAAAACGATTGGACGAAAAAACAGGTTGAACAGCAAATTGCTAAGATTGCAGAGGTTCAAAAATCAAATTGTTAATAATTAGTGAGATAATGCATTATTAGAAGATCGTTTCTCGGTAGTTTGAGCAAATGAAAATTCCAGATCTGATCAATCATTTGATCCAAGCCATCGTTGCGGATGGATTCCCGTCTCATATCGTGGTCTAAGTAATCATTTTAAAGTGCTTACCGCTCAAAAACTTAAGCATAGTGTTCCTACCCTAGCATTATCAATTCGTTCAAAAAGAGCACCGTTCACCAAAACGATGCTCTTTTTCTCTCCTATAATTGCTGTGATAAATAGCGTCCTACCTGTCGTCCGCTAAATAAACAGCCTCCTACAAAAGTGCCCTCTAAAGCGCGGTAGCCATGCACACCACCGCCTCCAAAACCGCTTACTTCACCTGCAGCGAATAGCCCTGAGATAGGCTCTCCGTCCATCCCCAGCACAGCGCCATCTAAATTTGTTTGCAAGCCCCCTAATGTTTTCCTTGTTAAAATATTCAATCGTACTGCAATTAATGGCCAGTTTTTTGGGTCTAAAATTTTATGAGGCTTAGCCACACGCACTAATTTATCGCCAACGTACTTTCTTGCCCCATGAATAGCATTTACCTGTAAATCCTTTGTAAATTTATTATCCATTTCTCGATCTCTTGCTAGAATTTGCTCTTTAATTTTCATAAAATCAAGGAGCTCATTGCCCGCTAGTTTATTCATGCCAGCTACAAGATCCTTTAAGTCATTGGCAATTACAAAATCTTCACCATGCTTTTTAAATGCCTGAATAGGTGCGGGCGGACCTGGCAATATACGCTTTAGCACATCACCAATGCTTTTATTTGTTAGATCTGGATTTTGTTCTGAGCCTGATAATGCAAATTCTTTCTCAATAATTTTTTCAGTTAAAATAAACCATGAATAATCATACCCTGTTTTTTGAATAGCTTCTAAGGTGCTAAGCGTATCAAACCCTGGAAAATTAGGTGCATGGAAACGATTCCCCTCTGCATCAAACCATAGCGAAGAAGGACCAGGTAAAATGCGAATGCCATGATTTGGCCAAATAGGGTCCCAATTTTTCAATCCCTCTGTGTAATGCCACATGCGATCACGATTGACAATACGTCCACCAGCATGCTCTGTAATCTCTAGCATTCTGCCATCTACATAGGCTGGTACACCACATACCATATTTTTAGGTGGTGTGCCGAGACGCGCTGGCCAATTTTTGCGTACTAAATCAAAATTGGCACCAATCCCACCACTTGCCACAATAACGGCACGTGCTTCATAGGAAAACTCCCCAATCCCAAGCCTTGAGCTTTTCTCACCTCGATTAACAAACGTTTCTGCAAGCACAGTTCCGCAAACTCCGGTGATTTGCCCATTATGCTGAATAAACTCATCCACTCGATGCCTAGGCTTAAAATCAATTAAGCCTTCGTTGATTGCCTGTTGTACTTTATCAGCAAAGGGCTTTACTATACTAGGTCCTGTTCCCCAAACAATATGGAACCTCGGCACTGAATTGCCATGTTCCCCCGCTAACGAACCGCCTCTCTCTGCCCATCCAACGACTGGAAAAAATTTAATACCCTTTGACCTTAACCACTCATATTTTTCGCCAGCAGCAAAATCAACATAGGCTCTTGCCCACTTATATGCCCAAGAATCCTCATCTTCCAAACGATCAAAGCCTGCTGTTCCGAGCCAATCCTGCCATGCTAGCTCCCTGCTATCCTTAATACCAAGCCTTCGTTGCTCAGGAGAATCTACTAAAAATATCCCCCCAAATGACCAATATGCCTGTCCCCCCATTGAATTTTCAGACTCTTGATCGACTAATAGTACCTTTTTCTTTGCATCGACTAGCTCACAAGCTGCAACTAAACCTGCAAGCCCTGCACCAACTATTGCAACATCATATGTCATTCATACACCCCCATATCAATTGTCCTTCACTAACATTCTGTTTTGGCAGCTTGTTTACCTCCTTTTCATTTTATTTGTCTAAAATGTGACAAACAAAATGTTCGCTTTCTCTCTATAAACGATCGAATATTAGCATAAATTATCTATTTTATTCCATTTAATTACCAGCTGTTTTTTAGCCCTCAACTTCTTTAAAGCCCGATATCATCAAATTTTATAAATAACGTGAACGCTTACATTGTGCATTCCAAAAAAGACGAACATTAAGTCAAATATATAATAACATTGTTCGTTTATGGTTATTTTTCAGACTCTTGAAGTCAATATTTTTAAAGTTTTTTAGAAATATCGTTGACAAAGGTGAACATTAGGGATTATGATGTTAACAAATTTAATCATCTGAAATATCATGACGGAGACATACTAATCGCAAGAAAATCCTCAGAGAGCTGATGGTTGGTGTAAATCAGTGATTTCTACGATACTAGTTCCACTCCTGAATAGATAGGCTGAACAATGCTCAGTAGGTCTATCCGTTGCATGCACGTTACGCATATAGCTAAGACTGCAAGAATGCTTTTTCTAGCAGTGATTAAGGGTGGTACCGCGAAAGCCAATGTTGTTGATTCAGCCTTTCGCCCCTTACAACACATTCACTGTGTTTGTAAGAGGTGAAAGGCTTTTTATATTGTTATCGATCTGGAAAGGAGACTGTTTATATGTAATAAAATGTTCGAATTTTCTCACTGTTGTAGATAAAAGACCATAAAACATTTTTATATAAAAGGAGCTAATTATAATGACAACTGCTACAAAAACAATTAACGTATTTATTGCTGATCCACTAAGTGAAGATGGTATTTTCCCATTACGTCAAGAACAAGAATTAGATTTAAATATTATTGTAGATACCGGCCTAGCACCAGAGGAATTACTGGCGAAAATTGCTGATGTAGATGTATTGCTAGTACGCTCTCAAACAACTGTAACACGTGAGGTAATTGAAGCGGCGAAAAACTTAAAATTGATTGGTCGTGCAGGTGTTGGTGTCGATAATATTGACCTTGCTGCTGCTACTGAACACGGCATTATTGTGGTCAACGCACCCGATGGTAATACAAACTCAGCTGCCGAGCATACAATTGCGATGATGACTTCACTTGCCCGTCATATTCCACAAGCTTTTAATACATTAAAGAATGGGAAATGGGATCGTAAGTCTTATGTTGGCGTAGAGTTAAAAAATAAAACTTTAGGTGTTGTAGGCTTCGGTCGAATCGGCGTTGAAGTGGCTTATCGTGCCAAAGGTCAACGTATGAATATTATGGCATACGATCCTTTCCTAACGGATGAACGTGCAAAAGAATTAGGAGTAACAAAAGCAACGGTTGAAGAAATTTGTGCAGCAGCAGATTTTATTACGGTACACACACCACTTCTTCCTGAGACACGTAATCTTATTAATAAAGATAAATTTGCATTGATGAAAGACGGTGTACGCCTTATTAACTGTGCACGTGGTGGTATTATTAACGAGGATGATTTATATGACGCTATCGTCGAAGGCAAAGTAGCGGGCGCAGCTCTCGATGTCTTTGTTTCGGAGCCAGCAACAGATCATAGACTGCTTACTTTACCACAAGTAATCGCAACACCTCACTTAGGGGCATCTACAATTGAGGCACAGGAATCTGTAGCAGTTGATGTATCGAATGATATTATTAAATTCTATAAAACAGGTACTGTCACAAACCCTGTTAATATGCCATCTATTCCTAAAGAAAAGCTTGCACAAGTAGAGCCCTTCTTTGAATTAGCAGAAAAGCTTGGCTCATTCCTATCTCAAGTAACAATTGAGCCTGTAAAGGAAATCAACTTATCTTATGCTGGTCAAGTAGCCAACTATGATGTACGCCCATTAACTTCAAATGCATTAAAAGGCTTACTATCTAAAAATCATGGTAATCATGTCAATGATGTCAATGCTCGTTACCTATCTGAACGTATCGGCATTAAAATCAATGAACATAAAACAACAACAGCAAAAGGTTTCACAAGCTTAATCACAATTGAAATTATTACAGCTAATGAAACACATACAGTAGCGGGGACATTATTAAATGGCTTAGGCGCACGTATTGTTAAAGTTGAAGATTATGTAGTAGATGTGATTCCACAAGGGCACTTGTTATACATTAAAAATACAGACAAACCAGGTGCAATCGGTCGTGTAGCAACAAAGCTTGCAGAAAAAGAAATCAACATCGCCACAATGCAGGTTGGTCGCGCGCAAGTTGGCGGTACTGCTGTTATGATGCTCACAGTTGATAACCTTGTAACTGAAGAGGACCTAGCATTTGTTGCACAGCTAGAAAATATTGATGAAGTAAAAGCGATTAACCTATAATAGCCATCACAACAAGCAGAGAGCCTTCCACTCTCTGCTTATACTTTTCTATCTTTACTATTACTATCAAGGAGCATACTAATGACGAAAATTGATTTATATACAATGTGTATCATTCAAGATGGTGAAAAAATATTATTATTAAATAGACCAAGTCAAAAGGGTTTCCCTGGATACATAGGCGCTGGAGGGAAAGTAGATTTTCCTGAAAGCTTAACCGAAGCAGCTATACGTGAAGTTTGGGAAGAAACAGGTTTAACAGTTAAAGATTTAGTCTACAAAGGGCTTGATGAATACGTTGATCCCCAGAAAAATTATAGATATATGGTTTTTAACTATTTAGCAAAATCCTTTGAAGGAACATTACTAAAAAATCCTCCAGAAGGCGAATTATTATGGGTCTCTATTCATGAAGCCTACGATCTTCCAATGCAGCCTTGGTTTAAAAGAAGATTACCATTGTTTTTTGAAGAAGGAACATTTGAAATTTATGTAGTTTGGGATAAGGATAAGCAAAATACAATAAAAGAGTCTGTTAAAAAACTATAAAATGTATACCTTCAGCAAAATCAAAAATCCGCTTTGTTCTTCTACTGAAATGAAGAGCAAAGCGGATTTTTACTGTTAATAATTATAAGACTCCTATGAAGAGCTTTTCAGATAATAACATGCTTTATTTATAGTTTATTAATCAATGCTAATAATGCCGTTAAAGAATTAACCTCATAGGTAGGAGTCACAGCACTATTTGCCACAATGTTTTCACGATTAATCCATACATTTCGCATGCCTACGCGAGACGAGCCTAAAATATCCGTATTCAGATTATCGCCAACCATTATTGCATCGTTAGCCGTAATTCCTGCCTTCTCCATAACATGCTCAAAAATGGACGCATCTGGCTTTCCTTTGCCAAAGTCCCCCGAAATAATAATATGATCAAAATAGGGTGCGATTTCTGGCGTAATTTCTAGCTTTAAGTTTTGTAAGCTTGGCGCGCCATTTGTCAGCAATACAAGCTGATACTTTCCTTTCAGTTCATCTAACACTGCAAAAGTATCTTCGTATAAAAATGGTGACACTTTACGCTCTGCCACAAAACGCTCCCCTAGCTCCGCGCCTAGCTCCGCATCATCAATACCAAGAGCAGCCAGACCCTTTGTCCAAGCGGCTGCACGATAGGTTGGTGCAATGTCCTTCATTTTTTGGAAGGAATCAGTTGGGTCATCAAAGGACCCCCACAGCCCCTCAAATGGATTGATGCCAATTAATACCGTATAATCATAGGTCTCATAGCCCTCGTATAACGCACGCGCCTCTTTGCGTACGGCTTCCTCTAATTCACCAGCATTCACATTATGTATTGTTGCTGCATAATCACATGTTCGTTCAAATGCTGTTTTAACTGATTTTTTATCCCATAGTAATGTATCATCTAAATCAAAAATAATTGTGTTAATGCCCATTATGTCCGCTCCTAGCTTCACATTGATACATCTATTTTAGCATATTTTCAAAATATTTAGCATAACAAATTAGCCTTTACGCTGCACTCCCTTATCAATGCCTACATACTAAAAATTCTCTGCTCTGTTTCTTTATCGAAGAAATGAACCTTATCCATATTAAATTGTAAGGCAATCGAATCATCCGCTCTAAATTTTTCAATAGTATGGAGCTTGACAATTACAGGATTACCATATAAATCACAGTAGAGCATCGTCTCAGAACCTATCATTTCTGATACAGTGATAGTCGCATTATAGGTTTCCTTCTCCAACTGCCCATGCCAAATATCCTCTGGACGTATTCCAACCACTAGTTCTTTCTGTAAGTAGCCCTTGTCTGACAGTAGTGACACATCTTCAGGATTGATTTTTAATAGGATGTCATTTATTTGAAGACCAGTAGCAGTTAAGATACCGGTGAAAAAATTCATCGGTGGTGAACCAAGAAAATCTGCGACAAAAATATTTTGTGGTTTTTCATATACTTCATGCGGTGTTCCAATTTGCATAATTTTTCCGTTATTCATTACAACGATTCTCGATGCCATTGTTAACGCCTCTGTTTGGTCATGCGTGACATAAATTGTAGTTGTTTGCAAGCGCTTATGAAGCAGAATAATTTCTGTGCGCATCTGCATTCGTAGCTTGGCATCTAAATTTGACAGAGGCTCATCCAGTAAAAAAACTTTTGCATCCCTTACAATGGCTCGACCTAATGCGACTCTTTGTCGTTGCCCACCAGACAAAAAATCTGGCTTCTTATTTAGATACTTTGTTAAATCCAAAATTTCCGCAATACGCACTACTCTTCTATTAATCTCTTTTTTAGCTACTTTTTGTAACCTCAAGTTAAATGCTATATTGTCATAAATACTCAAATGAGGATAGAGTGCATAGTTTTGGAATACCATAGCGATATTACGATCTTTAGGCTTTAGCTGATTGACAAGCACCTCATCCATTAATAATTCACCAGATGAAATTTCTTCTAAACCCGCTATCATTCTTAAAGTTGTTGATTTTCCACATCCTGATGGTCCCACAAGCACAATAAATTCCTTGTCCCTTACTTCTAAATTAAAATCTTCCACAGCGTTTGTGCCATCACCATATGTTTTATAGATATGCTTTAATTGTAAATGTGCCATCTAGCCCCTCCCTAAGTAATCATCAAGTTAAATGCGTACCATGAGCAGTACACATTTGACCAATATTCTTTCTAGTTACGGTTCGTTCTTTTGCGCAATTTGTCCATTAAGTGCTGCATATTCGCTCTTCTCTGCTCTGTTTCCTCTTTTAATATGTCAATATAGTAGAACCCATCAACTTCTTCTATCTGCACACGGGCGCCCACCTCTACAGGCTTGTTCATGGCTGACTGTAAAATAATCAGTTGTTCTTCTTCATCTGGATACTTTAAAAAAACCGCATAGCCATCTTCCATACGATCTAACGTGTATTTAGTCGAGCTCACTGACAAGTTCCCCTTTCTCATTTCGTAATTGTGCAGCATCTCCACTGTTTAACCAAACCTGCTGAGTTGTCCATTTTAAATAATTTTGCTGCTCCTGTGCTTGAGTGCCACTTGTAATATAAATGGTTTTACCTGGCTGTAATGATATATTAGGAAAATTAAAAACTTGATTCCCTTCTATTGAAATCAACTGCCAATCCTTTAAGGATACCGTTTGTTGCCCATTATTTTTAATTTCTACTATTTCCGACATTAAGTCTTTACTAATAATATCAATAGCTGCTGGGGCTGCTGTTTCTACTTTGTATGCCTCCTCATTGTTTACGGCATAGTTTACCCCATCTGTTGACACAATAATCGTTCCTGCTTCAGCAGTAGCATAGACTTTACTACCAACTGCCTGCAAACGCTCCATTACTTCAGCATGTGGATGCCCATATTTATTACCCTGCCCATAGCTTAATATCGTAACCTTTGGCTGTACAGCTTGAATAAAGTCCATTGAGCTACTTGTATTAGAGCCATGGTGACCTGCCTTTAGCACAGTTGCGCTTACATCATATTGCAGCATATCTTTTTCTAATGCTACACCAGCATCCCCTGTTAATAAAAAGGAGACATTCCCATATGTAATTTTTAATACAATAGAGGCATCATTATTATCTGCTGCATGTTCATCGGCATTGAGCACCTTGACACGTAAATCCTTATCAAAATCAAGCATGTCACCTGTTTTTGGCACATGATAAGGGATATTTTTGTCATCAATTAGCATTAGCATTTCTTCAAAGGTTTGTGAAGTATGTACCTTACCTGAATCATAAAATTGTTCAATGGAAATACCATTTAATACGGGAATCAGTCCGCCAATATGGTCAGCATCAGGATGTGTTGCAACGACTAGATCAAGCTTATTGAAACCAAGCTCCTTTAAATAAGCAACAACCTCTTGTCCTGCTCCTTTCACACCTCCATCAACAAGCATCGTTTTCCCATTTGGCGACTCTATTAAAATTGAATCACCCTGTCCTACATCAATAAAGTGGACACGCATATCGTGACCAGCTGTGACGGGCATTTTCTCTGTCTTTACTGCCTCTGTACAGCCTGCTACTAAAAAAACACAAAGCAATACTACGATTATTTTTTTCATTGACTAACTCCCCTTTTCTTTTTCTATTATACAAAAAGAGAGCTAACCATGGAGGCAGCTCTCTTTTTCTTTCAACAACGATTCACCATAATACTGTCTACTCACAAATATCAATACGATTGTTGACGAAGAACCTTAAACTGTTCTTCATCTAATCGCTATAATTACGTTCTTTTATACTTCATATAGCTCATTCAAAAGCTCAATTTTCTTCTCAATAGCCTCTTCAAAGGTCATAATAT
This sequence comes from Lysinibacillus macroides, assembly GCF_001281525.1. Classification (GTDB taxonomy): domain Bacteria; phylum Bacillota; class Bacilli; order Bacillales_A; family Planococcaceae; genus Lysinibacillus; species Lysinibacillus macroides. The sequence goes on from NZ_LGCI01000006.1 coordinate 257,780, forward strand.
AGGCAGCGGGGTCTTTTGGATTGTGGAATTGCGTAATTTTTCCTGTCTCGGGATGAACAAATTTTGAGGATGCCCCACAGCCAATTCCTAAGATTGTCTGCACTTCTTCCATAATAACGATATTATAAATGCTTTCTTCTCCCGTTTTACTATAGCCGACATTTTCTAAATTACCTAATATATTTTTTTGACGATATAAATAGTATGGCACATAGTCATGTTCTTTTGTCCAAATTTGTGCCATTTCCATCATTTCAGCTACCGTATCACGGTCGGCTACTTTGTATTTATCCTTATTACGCGTCATCTCTGATGCACGTTTAAATGATAGCGTATGAACAGTTAAAGACTCTGGCTGCATCTTTGCCGATTCCTCTAATGAATGTTGGAATTCTTCAATCCCTTCATTCGGTAGCCCAATTATAAGATCCATATTGATATTGTTCATCCCTGATTCTCTTGCAAGCCAAAACTTATCTATTGTTTCCTGAACCGTGTGATGACGACCAATTGCTTTTAATGTTTCATCAGTATAAGATTGTGGATTTACACTAATACGATCAATACCCCATTTTTTAAGTACTTCTAATTTTTCAGGTGTGATTGTATCGGGTCTTCCTGCTTCCACTGTCACCTCTCGAATTGTTTCAGGGTTAGGAAATGATTCATACATCGTTTGATATAAGGCATCCATTTCATCGGCCTCAATTGAAGTCGGTGTACCACCACCCCAATAAATGGAGGTAATTTTCATATCATTGTCCTTCAGCCATTTGCCCATTTCGCGCAATTCAATATGCAAGCCATCTAAAAAAGTAGTAACACGCCCTTGCTTGCGGTTGCTCCCTATCGCATAGGCTGGGAAAGTACAATAGGCACATTTCGTCGGACAGAATGGAATACCGATATAAACACTGATCTCTTGTCCAATATGGTCTATATCAGGAATGGTTATTAATTGACGATCTACAATTTCCTTTAATAACGCCACCTTCTCCTCAGACAAACGAAAGTCTCGAATTAATAGTTTCGCAATTTCTTGCTCGCTTTTACCCGCTTTTCTAAATTTATGATAAAGCTTTGTTGGACGTACTCCTGTTAAAATACCCCATTGCTGATGCATTCCTGTATGCTGTTCAAGAACATCTAAAAATACATGTGACAAAGCACGTTTTATGCGAATATTTAATTCACGATCAGTTGCTACGGATTCATATTGTATGCTGTAATCATTTGTATATTGTTTACCATTTACATTTAATACTGCTCTTGTAGCTATAGAAAAATCATCTCCAACTAGATACTCAAATGAAGCGGACATATCTGCCTCATCCGGCTCTATCTTTAGCTTAGAATCCTCAAAAAATAAATTCGCTATATGATTTAATACGCGAATCCAATCCTCAGGATATTTTTGATCTATGTGAATAATTTTCATATTTTTTCGCTCTCTTCTTTCCTTTTCCTTATTCCAAATCTATTGCAGACTTAAGTTTAACAAATTTTATTGACTTTGAGCAAAACAACAATAATAATCATAAATAACAGAATATTCAGTTTTTATAGACAAAAAATTTTTTTCTTATTATAATTTTTAAAAAGGGTGGTGTTGATAGTGATGATTTTAAAAAATAATCGTACGCCCGTTTCAAGTTTTAACCAACATGTAGAAGTCGTATTTCACAATTTTGATTTAGAGCGCTGTGATGAAAAAACATTATATATCGCAGTATTATTGAAACACGGTACACATCAAGTTGTATGTGACTTTATCTACATTATTGATCAGCAAGAAATTTATGGTGCTATCTCTATCAACAAGCATTATGAAAAAGTTAGAGAATTTGTTCAACAACACTTCCAGCAGTTTTTACTGTATTCGGATGAAATGAAACTAGCTAAAAATTTTATGCATACTCATTCTTTTAAGCAATGTCTTCAACAATTTGCTAAAAAATATCCTACAATTATTTCCTCGAAAATAATTTCAGCCATATAAAAAAGTATGCCAGCGATATATGGCATACTTTTTTACGCATTATTTTAAATAATCGCTTATCCATTCAACAGGTACATATGTTTTTGCATCTCGCAAGGTAGGTGCTACTTGTAATGTATACGATGCTTTATTATGATAAAATATTTTTTCCCCACGTGTTATTGTATAAGAGACATCCCCTTTTGTCAGGAGCACCTTTTTCCCTGCTGCTGCTACTTTATAGTCAAGCTTTTCAGCAATCGGGCGTAGTGGAACCATTTTTACACCTGCTACCTCGTAAAAGTCTGAAGCAATGATCGCATCAATATCTGCCTCTACTGAATTTGCCGCACTTTCGTTAGTATCATCCAAAATAATCACTTTTGATGGTGTTGTTTGCGCTGGAATACTTTTAGTGGAGCCCGTATAGAACACAACGAGATGCTTCTCCGCTAAATCTTTCGACGCTACCTTCTCATCCTTAACATTTATCAATGTTGTTTCCTCTCCAATATTTAACTTCAACATATTGTACGTATTTGTTAAATCTTCAAAGAAATAATCAACTTCCACAAAGCCTACTTGCTCCGACTCTACAATTACAACATCAGGGTTGAACTGTGGTGGATAAATATACTTTTGCGGCTTATTGGCAAATGTATAAGCGACTACCTTGTCTCCTTCTTTAAGTTCCACCTTTTTACCAGTATTATCGAATACAAGCGTATCGTTTGTGATTTCTAAAACATTTGTTTGCTCGCCATCTTTCACTGTGTAATATGTAATCTTTTCACCAGCATGAATTTTCTCAACAGTACCATGTGTGTCATGAAAAATATGCACGGGATCAATTTGAATTTTGGGAACCTCTGTTTCAATAGTAGACTCATTTGCTGAAGCTACTGGTACTACGACACTTCCCAATAATAATGCAGTCATAGCTACAGGTGCGAATTTTTTAATATACATAGTGTATCTCTCCTTATTATCTGGATTCATAGTAGTAGTAGCTTTAAAATGGAAAAAGTTTCATTGATAACAGAGAAACACTATAAAAGAGGTGAATTTAACATCCCTCTTATCACCTCTTGTTCAGCTAGGAGTCCTTGACAATTTCACTAGTGCTAGTAATATCGATACCATTTAAGGCCTGAGTCGCAAGTCGATCTGTTTCTGCGTTATCTTTGCGTGAGATGAGCTGATATTCTGGCTGGATGGCAAGTTGTGCTAGCTTGACATCAATTTTATCTGCCCAGCTTGCGAGCTCCTTTTCCATTGCTGGCCATTCCCCACTTAGTTGATTGATAACCACCTGTGAATCACCTATAAAACGTACAGGTAGACGGTGAACATTTAATAATTCCAGCTCTACTAAGCCTAAATAAAGTGCTGCATATTCTGCCTCATTATTTGACTTGAGCTCAGTTGAAAAAGCATTTTTTCTTAATCGATAAGGCTTGCCATTTTGTTCATAGTAAATAGCACAACCTAGCCCCGCCTGTCTTGTCCCACGATCAAAGCCGCCGTCAAAATAAACAGCAATATTATGCGGCTCACTAGCGATTTCCGTTAAATATGCTTTTAACTCCTTTAATGACCAGCTTGTATCCTGTCGATCCATACAGCACAATGATTTTACTCGCCCCGTTTTCTCCATATCCTCTGCCAATAACAGTGCTTGTGCAGCGGGCATTTCTTCTGAGCGTAGAACAGTTGTAGCTCCTTTTGGTGTTTTATAAGTCCATTCAATAATGACGTTCATAAACATAGCCTCCAATATAAATTGAAAACGTGCTCCAACTATTAGCGGATACACGTTTTCTTCTTACTTGTTATATGTGCATTTCTTGCAACGATTATTCCTTATTGCAGCCCCTCATAGAGACCTTGAATCGGTTTGATTAAAATGCGATTTACTTCTTCGATTACTTTACTTAATGTCATCTCTGCCTCAAGCATCGCTGAAATTTTTTCATTTTGTTGAGCAAGCTGTGCCGCTTTTTGCGCATAGACAAGCTCATCCTCCAATAAATCCTCGCCTGCTAATTGTTTTTTCTGTAGCTCTATTTGGATTTTTCGGAAGTTTTTAAAGACATTTAATGCCTCTTCATCATTCTTCACAACTTCTACCGCTGCTTGTAAAGCTTCAAATTCAGGTGTCTTACGGAAAGTTGCCTCTAACGCATTAATGTCATTATAAATATTTATCATGTACACAATCCCCTTTTTAAATAAAGTAAACAATTAAGCCTTGCACAACCCCAATCAATCCACCAAGAACTGCTCCTAATACCGTAATCATTTTAAATTCACGTTTGGAGATCCCTAATACAAGTTCCTCTAATTTTTCAACTGGGAAGGAATCCACCTGTTCTCGCACAACCTCTTGTAAATTTAAACGCTTAAGCACATCCTCTAGTTTTTCCTCTGCCTTTATAAAGCCCTTTTCAATGGCTTGCGGAATTATTTGATGCTTTATCCAGTCATTCCCCTCGGGCCAGTAATAGGAAATAGGATGGTTTAAACGCTCTGCAATGGCTAGCTGCTCTTTTACATACGTCTGTAATTTCGCTAATAACGGTTCAAATTGAATGTCCTGCAAAAAGTCCATTGCTGGTCGATCTTTAAGTTTTTCCCATTCTTGTGTAAATATCTTCGTTAGCAATGTTGAAGTACCTGGTGCTTGTAAAAACTTCACAAGCTCCCGTTGAACTTTTCCAACAAGTGACGAGGAATCGCCTAAAAACATGCTAATCATACCACCAAAAGAGCCCTTTGTTGATAAAAAGTCATCAATCATGGCCTTAATTGTCATTTCGCCTTCAGGTGATAAAAAGTAATCCTCGCCTTTTTTTAAAATATGATCAACAGCTACAGGAATTTTTTCATCAATCGTTTGTTGAATATCAGCAGATAGCAGTGTACGAATTGATTTTGTAGATAGTGTATTCTTGACTGACGCAAATTGTCCCTCCACAATTACCTCAACCTTTTGCTCAATCGTAGCTGGTATATGCGAAAATCCAGCTAGGTTTAACCAATCTTGAATGGTTTTATCATTTGTAAAGATGGTTTCTTCAACCTTTGTTTGCACAAGATGCTCTATCTTGTCTTGCATATCCTTCGAGAAAAATTTTCTTCTAAAGGTTTCAGGTGTTAATAAATAATTCACCACCGTCAGTCCAAGCTGCCTTGCTAATTCATCACGTCTTTTTGGGATAAGGCCTGGTGTAAATGGTACGCGCCAATTTTTAATATATATCGCTTTATATGGACGAAAAAGCATTTTAATGGCTAAGTGATTGGTTACGCCACCAATAGCAGCACCAATAATCGCCATAAAAAGTAGTGTTACTAGAAAATTATCCATTTGCATCCTCTCATTTCACTTGTATTCACGTTTGACGTATTTTGTCGTCTTCTGCATACATTATAGCAGAGCAATGATTTCCAACGAAATAAATACCCCTTGCAAAATGTAAAATATGAATAGTTGCAAAATCACCATTATCCTTGAATAATATAAACTACATATTTATAGAAATGGGGTTTAATGATGATTCAGCATTTTAGCTTTAAACCATTATTTGAAAATACTCAGCTCCCTGGATGGACGATTTCTTTCTTCTATCAGCGTGAACGCTATGCAGCAGAATATTTAAAGGATGGCACGATCCAATGGACGGGATCTATTCCACCAAACGAGGAAGAGGTAAAAAAAATGATTCACGAGCTGATGCTGTACCATGTTTATGATTAAAAGGTACTGAGCTAATTTCCTTTATAAGTATTTTAATGCATTTGGCTATGTGAAGACATCGTAAGGAAGTAGACTTCTATAATTTGGGAGTCTTTTTCTTTTTACGGTTTATCACCATAATTAAAAAATGTTAGAATCAATGTGCTGTTTCAAACGTAATCGAAGGAACAAATAGACTTCGTTTTGACAAAAAAAAAAACGGAGCGATAATAAACGCTCCGATCTGAAAAATACTGTCCTTAATCATACAAAGTAGGCTTTACAAGTATTTAAAACACTATCTTAAACTGATTAGTTATCACACTGATAAACTTTCCCCTCGCCTTTTGATCTTGGATATGCTCCTGTTGTATTAGTAATTCTGATTTGGGCATTTTGGAAATTATTATTCTTTCCTTGAAAGTAAACATCAAACGCTCCATTTGTAACAATTGGATTAGTTGTTGACCCCCCAAACGTCATCCCCATACCAATGTTGCTTAACAATAGAATATATTACACTTGCATTTGATTGCCAGGTAGGATATGCGTCATTATACTGCGATCCGTCAATGTTGCCTACCCATTTAGTCATTGAAAAGGTATCAATACCATAGATTGTACCATACAGATAACTAAAAGAATAATCATCTTTCAAATTAAATCCACTATACATAGGTTGTACTATTGTACTCTTTTGAGATACATCTGGCGTTTCTAAAGCAACAACTTCTTTAGTCGCACTTTCCCGAATAACTTTGTACCCGCTCTTTTCAATATCATCAAGGGTAAAAACAATTTTAAAGCCATCAACATCTTTTACTACGTTAAAAGGAACAATTGAAATACCATCATTAACAAAATGTAGTTTTGCTAACACCGTAGTATATTCATCCTTCACCACACTGTCTCCTGTAAGAATTTCGAAAGATTGAATGGGTTCTTTATTATAAGAATCACGAAATTGTTGCCCAGATAAAACATACTCAATTTTTTCTTTTTCAACAGCATTTAATTTATTAATATCAATATCTGATGCTAAATTCGCGCGTTCATCAGATATTTGAGAATACACTTGAGTTGTACTTTCTTTCATCAAAGTGGATAAAAAATTAGATAAGAATTCCTCTTCTGGTATAGTTCTGTGAGAGGCAGCATCGGCAGTTAATGTTGTCAAAGAAAGAATTGCTAACATACAAATAATAGATATAATTCTTTTCATTTTTACTCATCCTTTCGATTAATATAATAGTAGATATGTGAGCGAATATTATCCTCTATATCACCTCTTTCTTTCTAGTACTTCATCATTGTGATCAGCAATAATGAAAAAATTTAAGGAATTCCTTAAAGACCATATTGGTGTTAATTATCTTCCCTTGAAGCGGGCGTCTTAGAGGAACATAGTAAGTATCCAATACAAACACCTAAAGTATTAAGCCATAAATCATCAATATCAAAACTACGGTAAAGTAGAAGTTGAATAATTTCTTTACCCACTGATAGAATACACCCAATAATCGTAATTTCTTTGAATGTATTTACTTTTTTAAATAATATTGGAATAAAAAAGCCGAAAGGGATAAATATTATAATATTACCTAGAAAATTAATGATAAAATAATCATAATAATGACGGTAAAAAATAGTTTCATATGTATCTTGAATCACCCTAAAAGGGATTAAATTGATGTTAAATCCAAAATTATTACTTATTATCCCAAATTCAACATTCCCAAACTCAAATTTAGGAATGATTGTCTGAGAAGCAAGTCCAACACAATAAACAATAAAGAAAAATAAAATTAATTCTTTTTTTAATTGAAATGATTTTCTCTGTACCCAAAATACAATTCCACGAATTATGATATATAAAACTGCTCCGATTATCATATAAGGTATCATATTTAAAATATATTTCATCATCTTTAATCAGCGAAGAAGCATCGCCTTTTCTCCTTTCAACTTTGATTTACTTTATCATTTTTTATTGTTTTAAAACCTTGGGGACAAGGAGTCGGCATTTTTAAATTAACTCAACTAAAAGATTCTAATACATGCCTAAAAACTAAAAAAGTAGGTACAAGATAGAAAAATTTCATTTAATTATACATATAAAAGTACGAAATTCCCTTAAAAGGGGTAAAAATTAAATTATTCTACAAATTACCTAGAGATTAAAAGGATTTTTATACATATATTAGAATATAATTTATCTTTAAATTTATTTTAATGTATTATATGTAAATTATAAACATTTTTTTGTTCGACAATTTTCACTATTAATCGACTTTCTCTAGTTCATCATCATAAGTCATGGTGACAAAATCACTGCTCTGTTTCCAAATGTAATCGAAGGAGCAAATGACAAACCGTATTCACATGCTACATCCGCGATGAAGCGTCCATGGTAACATTTTATAATTTCTCGCTGAAAAAACACTGTCGATGAACGGACAAGCTCCAATTCATAGTCAATGTAAAGGTAATACCACACTCTTGACAATGTTGGTACGAGACAAATAATGCCATCCAAAGCAACACAATACGCCAAATATAGTCATGATGATAGCAGCGCCATGAACAATCGTGACAAATCGTATTCACTTGACAAATCAGCCAAGCAATTTTTTATGAGTGAACGGTGACAAGAAACACAGTTGGTTCTTCAGTGGATGGTAGAGAGATTACAAAAAAAGAAGGTAACGGTAGCATCCTTTTGATAAACTTGAAGTACATTTGTCTAGATAACAATTACGATATGTAAGTTTGTTTCCGCTTTTATTCTACAGTTTCATAATAAAAATTTTGAATGAATACAAGGTTAACCCAAGTTACAGTGATGAATATCTTTTTCAAATAAAATATTTACTATAAAATAAAACCTTTTTCTTCAAACTATATTTAACCATACAAGATATAAATAGTTTGTTTTTCAAATAAAGTGGTTCTTCACCAAAAGTCGTGGGTGACAAAATCAGCGACCTGTTTCTAAACGTAAACAAAGAAATAAACGGTCTTCATTTCGATAGCCAAAACCTCGTCTTTTGATGAGCTTAATCTTATTATTCGTGCCTTCCATCATGCCATTTGATAGCGGTGAAATAAGGGTATTTAGCAATGCTTTTTCACGTGTACTGAATGTTTTTGCGATTTTAGAAACAGCACTACACAGATGAAATTGATACCGTTTAAACCATTCTGTTAATCGTCGTTTTGCTTGTGTCATCGTTGTTGCTTTTAGTACATAGCGCATATGATTCAATGCTTGATAAATGTCTTTTGCAGGTAAAGCTTCCTAGTGCCACTTTGCATCAAACTCACGTTCTTCATCGGTTAATTGTTCAGGTTTTCGTGCCAAACAACGGTCAATGAATCGCGATTTATGATGCTTTTTGGCTTCTCCTAAATACCGTCGTCTTCGCTGCTGGGCATCGGTGAAAAATTGTACAAGATGAAAGCGATCTAGCACATGCATCGTAGTTGGATAAACGGCTTGAATTGCGTTCACCATCGCTGGAGCAAAATCACTGACCACGGCACGAATTGGACCTGTTACTTTCTGTAAAGCAGCGGTAATGGCGTCTTGATTCTGGTGAGGAACAATCGCCAAAATACGACCTGTGTCGGTATTTAAAACACTGGTCGCATAATGATGTCCTTTGCGCAAAGCGAATTCGTCTACACAGATCGTTGTGGCAATTTCCTCCGTTAATTCATTAGCTGCCAGCGAGTAATATCAACGCTCAACAGTCGTGTAGGGCAGTTCATATTCACGTGCGACATCAGCAATGGAACGACCGAGGCAACGCCTTACAAGTTCTTTACGAAACATAGCCGAAGACGCTTGTACAATTCCTAAACCGAAGTCATAGGTAAATGTGAGGTCGCAAGCCACACAACGATGACGTGGAATCGCCATCTCAATCCAAATAAATCCAATGTGCCCAGCATAGCCATGACGAAAACGACGTAATGTTTGTGCGTGACGAATTGTTTTTTCCTGGCAAATAGGACATGGTACTGAATAAGCACCTACTGTCACAGGAAATACATTTGGTTCTTCGTCAGATGGAAAAGAAACTTCGATAAAAGATGGTAACGGTAATAGCATTTTGATAAACTTGGAGTACAAAGCGAAAACTCCTCTCGTGGTTTGTCTCGACAACAATTACGATACGAGAGTTTTCGCTTTTCTTCTATAGTGAAATGTAAAATTATTGAATTAATAGAAAATCAACCACGAGTTATGGTGAAGAACCAATAAAGTATCTATTCTTTACTTCTAAAATTACAATAATTTTATGGTGCTTTTGAAACTAGTCACCTTTAAATATTTTATTGCAAAACAAAGAAAAAAACGTTGTCAATATTTGTGTTTTCCTTGTAAATAACTTATGATTGAAATATCCAACAATTTTTTAAATCATAGGAGGTGTACACTTTGTTTACTTCCCTCATTTGGGCGGGAACAAAGGGATTATTTGGACGGAGACATATTGGAGATAACCATTAGGTTGGCGGCATTCGCCCTGCTCATTATAATGACAGGATTTTTCGTTGCAACTGAATTTGCCATCGTTAAAGTGAGGTCTACACGTATTGATCAATTGCTCGCAGAAGGGCATAAAAAAGCGAAAAACGCAAAACGTGTTGTGTCAGATTTAGATGAATACTTATCTGCTTGTCAGCTAGGTATTACCATTACTGCACTTGGTTTAGGTTGGCTTGGTGAGCCTACCTTTGAAATTATTTTACACCCAGTGTTTGAATTTCTAAACTTGAGTGGTAGTATAACATCTATCCTTTCATTTATACTTGCATTCTCACTTGTAACGTTTATGCATGTTGTTATTGGGGAATTGGCGCCAAAAACATTAGCCATCCAAAAAGCAGAACTTGTTACATTAGCCTTTTCAGGTCCATTAATTTTATTTCACAATATTACCTATCCGATCATTAAGCTATTAAACGGCTCTGCTCGTGCCTTAACAGGTCTTTTTGGCTTAAAAATGATGTCTGAATCAGAGGTCGCTCATACAGAGGAAGAGCTACGTATGATTTTATCGGATAGTTTAAAGGGTGGAGAAATTAATAACGCAGAATATGAATATGTAAACAGTATTTTTGAATTCTCAGATCGTCTTGCAAAGGAAATTATGGTTCCTCGCACTGAAATCGTCGGTATTGAAAAAGAGCTAACCATTAAAGAAGTGTTCGATTTAATGGGGGTTGAGCAGTATACGCGTTATCCAATTATTGATGGTGATAAAGACCATATTATTGGCTTAGTTAACATGAAGCATTTATTAACCGCTTACATTAAAGACTCGAAAAATGGTGATAAACCTGTTATAGATTATATGCAGCCGATTATTCGAGTGATGGAAACCACACAAATTAACGATCTATTACTAAAAATTCAACGCGAACGTATTCATATGGCAATTTTAATGGACGAATATGGCGGAACATCTGGCTTAGTCACAATCGAAGATATTATTGAGGAAATTGTCGGTGATATTCAAGATGAATTCGATGAAGATGAAATTCCTGAGGTACAAGAAATTGCAGAAAATCATTTTATTTTAGATGCCAAGATGTTGCTTGAAAATGTAAATGATATGCTGGGTACTGACATAGAAGACGATGATATTGATACGATTGGTGGTTGGTTTATGACAAAGCGCTTTGATGCAGTCGAAGGAGATAGCATCCAAGAGCAAGGTTATGAATTTATCGCCAAACAATTAGATGGTCACCATATTTTATACTTAGAAATTCTGAAATTGCCTGAAAGTGATTTATTAAATAAAATTGACACGGTGATTGACTAATATAAATTTGCCTTATCACCTTTGCCATGATACGATTATAAACATGGTTTTTCGCTTACACTCTATAGGGGTGGGAGCAAATACTGTCATAATAAATAATAGAAAACGACTCCCTTTTCTCAAAGGGGGTCGTTTTCTAATGTTCGAAAGTTTTGTGAGGAGGAAACAATATGGAGCTCTATACAAATTTACGTCAAGGGGAAAAAGGCGCTTGGTTATCCATTGGTACATATTTAATCCTAAGCTCCATTAAGCTCACGATTGGCTATATTGGCACCTCAGAGGCATTAAAGGCAGATGGCTTAAATAATACGACAGATATTATTGCCTCCATCGCCGTATTAGTTGGCTTACGCATTGCCCAAAGACCACCTGATTCCAATCACCAATACGGTCATTTACGTGCTGAAACGGTTGCCTCTTTAGTAGCATCTTTTATTATGCTTATTGTTGGTCTTCAAGTTCTTATCAATTCATTACAAAGCCTATGGGAGCCTACTGGTACGACACCCTCCCTTTCAACAGCTTATGTCGCTATGGGAAGTGCCGCTGTGATGTATGTGGTGTATCGTTATAATTTGGCACTCTCTAAAAAAATTAAAAGTGCCGCTGTGAAAGCAGCCGCCTTTGATAATCGCTCAGATGCACTTGTTAGTATTGGTACAGCCATCGGGATTTTTGGCGCGATTTTCGGCTTTCCGATTATTGACTCACTAACAGCGCTTATTGTTGCCTTATTAATTATCAAAACTGCTGTCGAAATTTTTTGGGAGGCTGTACAAAGCCTAACAGATGCGTTTGATATCGAAGAGGCGGAAACTTTATCGGTATTAATCCGCAATGTAGAAGGTGTCCAAGAACTGATTGATCTTCGTGGTCGCGCACATGGCAATATGTATTTTATCGATGTAACTGTAACTGTAGATCCAATGTTAAATGTAATAGATAGCCATCGTATTACTGAAAAAATAGAAAAAACGGTTTTACGCGAAAACCGTTTCTGTGAAGTGCTTGTGCATATCGAGCCAGCTAGTCACCCCTCAACTGATGGTTGAAGTAGGGAATTGACACTTACTATTTTAGAAAGAATGCACCCTTATTCAAAAAAGTATTTGCGCCCGTCTTTCAAGATATAGTCATGAGTCGTTGCCGCTTTCTCTATATCCTTAAATGCCCAATGTGTTGTAGATACATCTAGGAAGCTTGGTGTTCTTGCCACCTGTAGGGGATCAAAGTTAAACATGCGGTTTATCATGACAACAGCTTGTGCACGTGTCAAGTAGGTATTTGGGGCAAAGCTGCCATCTGAGTAACCATTGATAATACCTATTTGACGATTCGCTTCAATAATCCATTGTGCCCAATGATCTTTTGTGTCGTTAAAAGTAATCATCCTATTTTTGTCAATCGTTAGCTCTTTGAAATTCGCGATCAAGGTTGCCATTTCTGCACGTGTAATATTTTCATCTGCACGAAAATTACCGTTTTTATCACCATTCATAATGCCACGCTCTTTTAAAAAGGTAATTTCCTCCACTGCTTGATGGTCTTTTGCGATATCTTTAAATGGTGCGCTTATAGCTTTTGTTGTACTGGCTTGGTAGACTAAAACACGAGCAATCATCATAGCTACTTGCGCACGTGTGACATTTTTATTTGGACCAAATGTACCGTCAGGGAAACCTCGGATGTAGGCACGATGTGTACCGTCTGCTTGTATTACTGGTGGCTTTGGTTGCTGAGGTGATGGAACGGGTTGTTCTGGCTCAGGTTTTGGCGCTGGCGTCCATGGAATCCACCAATCTCCATTTTCTGTATGATCATTAGATGGCGTATCTGCTAAACGTGTCACCTCAACTATATATTCCTTGCCGTCTGCTGTGAGGATCATCACTCGATTCACCCCGACTGCTAATGGAATGGAGCCTGTTACTTCTCGTCCATTTACTTTTATGGTAACAGGGACTCCTGCTGTATCGAAGGTCATATGGGAGATAGAGTAATCCACTGTTAATCGGTACTTCATGATATCAGGTGAAAAATTTGGACTTAATGTACCTGCGGATGGTATTAATACTTTTAATCCCTGTTCTACTTTTTCATTTACTTTTACAAGGTTATTTTGCATGGTTGTTAAGAGCTCTAATGCTTTTTGGACATCCTCTTTTGTAGCCTTCTCATCCGCTAATACCTTTTGTGCTTTGACTAATGCCTCTTGATACTTCTTCCAACTATCCGATGTGTAATCTTTTTCATGTAAGGTCTTGCTTTCATCCACTTTTTTTTGCAGGGCAGTTTTGTCAACTAACTCTGTTTTAATCGTGAACTCATGAGTTTTTTGCCCTATTATTTTTCCATCAGGTACTGATTTTGCTATTACAGTGAACGTATATTTACCATTTATTAAGTTCTCATTTGGTGTAAACGACCATTTCCCTGTCTGCTCATCTACTTGCCCCAAAATTCGTTTATCGCTTACATCCACCAGTGCCACATCAATCGTTGTTGTACCATTTGTTGTGACACTTCCCTTAAATTTTAGTGTATCAAGGTCTGTAATAATAGCTCCGTCTTCAGGTTCTGTAATTTCTAAAGCATCTACTACTGGTGGCTCTGGATCATCGGGATCTGGGTCTAGTGGTTCTGGTTTAGCAGCGTCAAGCGTAAGATAGATTTTATCCTCCGTATCCCCATCATTTTTCTTCAATGCAATCGTCCCTTGACCTCTATCAAGTATAAACTTATTTTTATCTTGCCTTGTTACTGTGTAATCTTTGCTACCTTCCTTCATCCCACTAGCTATTAATACATCTTTATTCGCTACTGGTTCCTCCTCCGTAGAGACACCCATATTGTGCTTTAGTTTTTCACTTACAAATAATTGCTGTCCTTTAGCCAAATAGACGTTAGAAGGGATTTGTCGATCTTCTTCCAAATAATTGCCCATAATTTTAGCATTAGCATAAATGTATACCTTACTATTCCCTTCTACCCGTAAACCGCTACCTATATTGCCACTAATAATGGCATTCCCAATATGAAGTTGTGCCTTATCCGTCAAATGAATAGCACCTTTTGTTGATCTTAGATTTGTAATCTCTACAACATCACCTGGTGTATCTATTTTATCTATATCTATAATTATAATGCCCCCATTGTTGTGAATTACCCCCTCCCCGTTAACTGAGGAATCTCTAATAATTATGTCTTGAGTGAATGCGATGGTTGCCTTGTTAGAAACTGCAATAAATGGCTTTTTCCTAGGAATATTATCTCCTGATAGTATAAAATTTTGGATACTAACAGAACCCTTTGTAACATTGATAAAAGGCTGCTCTTGATCTCCCCCTGTATATTTTATGATCGTATTCTCGCTCCCCTCGTTTCCATATCTCATACCTACTATAACCACTTCTTTGTTCTTATTAGCGTTTAAGGCTTGCTCAGCTATATCTAAATCAGTATAGACCGCAATCACATCCCCATTTCTCGCTTTATTATACGCTGCTTGAAGTGTTTTAAAAGGTTTTTCAAATGTCCCGTTATTTTTATCATCTCCCTTAACCGCTGATACACAAATGATCGTTGAATCAGCCTTTGCTTCCTCTGGTACGCTAACGACTATCGCACTACTTACCATTAAGGTTGCAGCTAAAAAAAGATTCCAAGGCTTCTTCCCCTTTTTTTTCTTATCCACCCTTTGATTCCTCCATTCAAAAGATATAACAACACTCCATGTTTGCCAAAGGAGTATGATACATTGATTTACTGAAATAACAAAAAGCCATACTCGAAAATGGATTGATTATGATTCTTTAGTACCGATTGTAAAGCTATCTACAATTGTTACGCCATCTTCTGCATATACAGGCACAGTATAAGATTGTTGCCCTGAATTGATATATGCTGTTACTTCATCAAACGTCGTTAATTCTGGATAAAGCTCTTTCGCATACACATACCCTTCAACCCCATTTGTTCCAATAACTGCTACTAAATCTGGACTATCTTCTAGTGACTCTGCATAAAAATCAGTGCCATATGTTAAACCATTTTCATTGACTGCATATGCTTCTTCTGGCATTGCAGTAAGAAGAGAGTAACTTTGTAGAATTGGTGTTGCATTACTCGTATAGGTGCTATAACTATTCCCTTTATAAAACTTCATCTGCGATTTTGCATAGTGCGTTCCTTCACCAACAAGGATCGGTGAAGTTATTGTAAAGTAGGAGCTATTGTAGTTACTAAACTGCCAACCACTAGATACAACAAGTTTTCCCTTACTTGTATATAACTTTGCATCAATTCCCATTGAAGGGGCCAACCCTGTAGAAACTTCAACTGTACCTTGAGCCCAAGTACTTGACCCATATTGATGAATTGTTGAATAGTAGGAATATGAATGCCCACCTACATTCGCTTGCTTTTTAGGACTTTCTGCGCTTAAGGCAAAAGCACTCCCTTGAAAACCAGACATTGCTACAAACATAGCCATTGCTGCAATAACCACTAACTTTAACATACTCAATTTCTTCATGTTCTCTTTCTCCCTTTATATAATTTAAAAAGAATCTCTCTTTTCACACTTATATTACCAATTTTTCCATTTAAATTAATAGTGCGGTTTTCCACATTTATTTTATACGTTGACAAATTAAAGAGTTAATGTTAATAAATAGATTTTTTATAGTCACACATATGGCAATGTGTATTTTATTGATGTAACCGTAACTGGAGAAATGATGTTAACTATAATAGATCGTCATCGTATCACTGAAAAAATCATTTTTATGAAGCACTTATACATATTGAACCAAAGCCTCTTACCGAATGATGGTAGGAGGCTTTGGTTCATACGAATGTTTTTTATCTATTCATCTCCCTCACAAGAGAGATTTCGCTCTATTTAACTCTAAAGTAATTTAAGATATTTATTAAAAATAAGTAGCGAAAAGCTTAAAGTCTATTCAAATTCACTCCACTTACTAATAGCTTCCACTCTTGACATAACATTTAACTTTGAAAAAATCTGTGTTAAATCCTTTTCCACAGTTCTTTGACTGACATATAATTCAGAGGCAATTTCTTTATTTTTTGCACCTTTTTTTGCTAATTCCATAATTTTTCTTTGCCGTTCTGTTAAATGGAAGATCTTCTTATTTTGAATGATTGTTCGAAGTATATCCAATGGAATGATTACATTTCCTTCATATGCATATTGAACCGTATCAATCAACCGCTTTTTACTTTCTGTTTTATTAATAAATCCAATTATCCCTTTCTCCAATAAATCAGGTATATGTTGCTCAATATTATGACCTGTATAAATAATAGCTACAGCCTTCGGATGAATTTTTACTAGCTGTTCTACAAAGGTCAGTCCATTCATATCTTTTAAATGAAAATCAATCACATATACATCATAGCGTTCTGAACTTAGCTGTTGTAAAGCGTGTGTTGGCTCTGTAAAGACATCTACTTGACTATTTTCGATTCCCATTTGCAATATTGCCTGTGTTCCCTCACCTAATGCTATATGGTCATCTACTACCATAATCTTCAATATACTCACCCTTCTGCATTGTTGTAGTAATAAGCGTTTTTTGTGGTTTGTTAGATAAAACGTTAAAAGTTCCATCATAATAGTTGATTCTTTCTTGTCTACCTCCTAACCCAATATT
The DNA here is from genome assembly GCF_001281525.1 of Lysinibacillus macroides. Classification (GTDB taxonomy): domain Bacteria; phylum Bacillota; class Bacilli; order Bacillales_A; family Planococcaceae; genus Lysinibacillus; species Lysinibacillus macroides. The sequence goes on from NZ_LGCI01000006.1 coordinate 275,015, forward strand.
CGGTTTTTAATTAGGTTTATTCTGTGAAATAATTTGTCATGTTACTACAGTTGCATTTGCATGTTTATCTGCCTTCTACAATAGCTCCGTACCATACGATAAATAACAGCGGCTTGTTGGAGGGATAAATCTTTTAACAGCTATTTTAAATTGCTCTAGTAATTCCTCCAATGATTTATTGAGACCAAACGTTTCAATAAAAAGCGAATATAAATTGTCACACAACTAAAGAGTAGAACGCCAAGCTTCATAAAAAATAATGCCGCTAGTACTTGTAGTTCCTGTAGTAAGTTCTTTTCCAAAGATTTCAAACATGAAAAAACACCTCTTCTTTTGGTATAGTTGATTTGCCTAGAATCTCTATCAAAACAAAAGAGGTGTCTTTTCCTATGTATGCTAGAGAATAATGATTCAAATACGCAACTACCTACTGAAATAGAATCCGTATTGAAAGAATTAGTTATTCTCAAACACCTGCGTAATGCTGGCACTCCTAAGTCTTTTGGCTTTTCCAATGCTTCTATTTTCCAATTAATCTTTTGTCTCATCTTTGAACATAAAACTTGCTTCGTATGCTGGCTAGTAAGAAGTCGCCAGATCTCCCTGCTAAAGATACATTTATTGTTTTTTAAACAAGGGAACCTTATGCTGTTATAATAAATCTGTTAAGTACTCTTCAAATTTACTTGATAACCAAGGCTTTCTAACTATATCCTTATACACTCTCTATAAAACATCTTTTTCCACATTACCCAATATACACTATTTATAAAAGTATTTTATCACATTAACATCTTTTTTTGGTTAATATTTGAAATAAAAGTTTCTCCATTTTTACACGAAAAGCATTTTTGTGAGATACTTATACCAACAACAAGCCTCCTACCACTATTCGGGTAGGAGGCTTGTTGTTATTTAATCGCAATATAAATAGCTACCTGTGCTTCTTGTGGATTAGTGCTACGTTCATCATATAATTCAAAGTCACCAGTGTAAGTGCGTTCTACATCTGAGCCTGCAAACCATGCCCAAATATCCTGCCATGCCTGAATAACAATCTCTGGTATTGCTCCCCTCTTAGAGGTAAATACCATATACTTAGCTGCCGGTATTACTTTGAGCACCATACCAGTAGGAACCTCACTTCTATTGGTTACTCCTATTCCAAGTGTTATTGTATAATCTCCATTGACATCTGTTTGATAGTCCGAATATAATGCATAAATCGTTTGGTTATCTGGATTTGTAATTTGACCCATAATATTTTTCCGATAAAAATCTGCCCATAATTGAGGAATTTTAGCTTTGGAGGTGATTTCCTTAGCATTGCTTGTTTCAGCTGAGATACCGATCATATAAAATGCGTCTCGTTCCACTATGTTTGGCTCTTTTAATTCATTTTTTCTCCAACGCTTTAAGCTTGGTAAAAAAGCTGTTAGCATATTGCGTGCCCTATCTTCTGACATTCCGTCCTTCTGTAAATGCGGGATGCAATACTCTATCATTTCCTCCACTGTCAAATTTCGTTGTCTGTACTCTCCTAATTCGTAACAATATGTGCAATACTCCTGGCTTTTTTGACCTTCTTTTTCAGTACCTAATAATGCCCCATCCACTAGTGGCATACCACAACTTTGGCAATAGCTTTGCATCTTTACTTCCACCCTTCTCGTTATTTATCTCTACTGTAACAAAGGAAACCTGACAACTGTCTGTCAACAATTGTCTGGATTTTTATATAAATTAACGATTTCCTGTGCACGCTTATGAATAGTATCTCTTATATAAGAAGGTTCAATGATGTGTATGCGATGGCCAAAGCTAAGCAAGAAGCCATAGAGCCACTCATCCTCTGGTATGGCTATCACAATCATTGCACGCTCATGATCGATATGCTCAGACCCAAATGACTCTTCCACTAATGTTGTTATGGCTCTATCAAAGGAGATCACTAAATTGACGAGGTTTTGTGGCTGATGCCAGTCTTTATTCCACGGAAGCTCGGATAAATGTACTTCCCTACGCTCAAAGGTTGTTGCCTGTAGCTGTAACTGGTTGATTCTTGCAAGCTTAAATAGGCGAAAATCCCTTCTTAATGTGCAATAGCCATATAAATACCATAGTCTCCCTTTTTGCACTAATGTATGTGGCTCAACGAAGCGCTTAGTTTGCTCCCCATATGTAGTGGAATAGCTAAAGCTTACACACTGCTTCCTTTCAATTGCTTTTTTTAATAATGTAAGTAGCTTCTTTATAAGCGTATTTGGCTGCCAAGGACTAAGATCTATAAATAGGTGCTCCATGGACTGTTTAGTCGTATCATCCGCAATGTTTGTTAATTTTTCAAGGACCGCCTCAGCATGTACGTCCTCATAGCCTGTTAGCGCACCTTTAATCGCTATTGATAGCGAAGTAAGCTCGTCCTTTGTTAAAACCTGCTTATCCACACGATAACCATCTATTAACCAAATGCCGCCATTTACGCCTTGTTGGCTTATAACAGGAATACCTGCACAGCTCAATGTTTCAATATCTCGATAAATCGTACGCACAGATACATCCAATAGGTCTGCTAATTCCTGTGCCTTGACCTTTCTTCTGTTAATTAAAATCATCGTCATTGCAAGTAGTCGTTCTAATTTCATTGTAGCTCCCCACTTTCTACACATTTCCTTATACCCATTTTTATTGACACATTAATTACTAATACACTAGTTATTTAAGTATTCTTTAAGTTTTATTTAAACCAAATGTACTATAATACCACTAGTAAATTATTACAATATCATACAAATAATACTTGTTGCTTATGAGAACTAGTCATTCTTTCTCGAAACAGTGTTGTTTTATTTTTTATAAGAATTGTTTAATCATCAAAATGATAGCTAGCTGTTCAATGATCATTACATAATTCTTTTAATTTTCTTAACACACGCTAAAAGCTTCTTCTATATAAGAGATGGGAAGGGGTTAGCTTCAATATTTCATTATAATAAATTCCCTTTCAACAAAATCAAATATTTAACAAAAAAATTAAATATTTTCCCATTATATGCTCTTTTATTATATAAAACAAAGACTTTTAGACTAAAATAAGCTAGAGTTTAATAGTTTTTAATTTAATTGTAAGAAGGAGAGTTTGATATGATTCGAGCCGTTTTACTAGATAATGAACCTTTAGCTTTACATTATTTTCAAAATAAATTACAAGCATTTCAGCAAATACAGGTCATTCAAACCTTTACAAGCATTGAAACCTTTTTGAATGAGCTTCCTATGATAGAGTTTGATGTTATATTTTTAGAGATAAAGCTACAAGAACTTTCTGGACTTGAAATCGCTGATATTATTAAGACAGAGCGTTCCTATGTAAGTGTTGTATTTATGACTACCTATCAGGAGTTTGCGTTACAGGCCTATGAAATTGGAGGCCTTGATTACTTATTAAAGCCTATCAATCATGCACGCTTAGCAAAAACAATAACCCGTATAGAGCATGAGTTCTCTATTCAACAAATGTTAAAGCAACATGCCCACACTATACTCAATGTACAATGCTTTGATCAATTTGCTGTCTATAACAATAATCGTTTAGTGGCATTTAAAACGGAAAAAACAAAGGAATTATTTGCTTATTTTATTTTGCATCCTAATATACCCATTCATCGGGATTATTTAATTGAAATTTTATGGCCAGATTTAGACTATGTACGTGCAAAATCCAATCTTCATACGGCACTCTCATATTTAAGAAAAGCACTAAATACGGTTGGCTATAATAATTGTATTGTTTTTTCAAATAAATACTATGTCTTTGAAAAACCGAATATTGTTTGTGATTTATATGATTTCCAAAAATTTTATGAGGAATTTTCAAAATTGGAGTCTCCTCCCATTTCATTAATTGATCAATGTCTGGCAATTTATAAAAATGGTTTGTTTATATATGATGACTATGAATGGGCTACTACTTATAAAGATAAACTAACGAAATCATACATAGAGTTGTTAGAAAAGGGGGTTCAAATAACTATCCTTTCTGATACGGAGAAAGCCATGTTTTTTTTAAATAGGGTATTAGAATATGATCCCTATAACGAACAAAAGCTTGAACATTATTTATATACATTAATCCAGGCTGGACTTCATAAGCAAGCATACAGCGTTTTTCAAACATATCGGCAAAAATTAAAGGAAGATTTAGCACTTACACCAAGCTCTACATTATTAGAGATCTCAAAAAAATTATTTGCACAGCATAGCTAATACTATATAAAAACGACGGGCTGCTACATCGTTTGTAGAAACCCGCCGTTTTTTTTAAATGCCGCTGCCCTCTGTTAAGCCATGTTTGACAGCATACAGTGCAGCTTGTGTTCGATCTTGTACTTGTAACTTTGTAAAAATATTAGAAATATGTGTTTTCACTGTTTTTTCTGTTACAAATAAGGAAGCTGCAATTTCTCGATTACTTTTTCCCTTCGTAAGCTCAGCCAACACGTCCTGTTCACGTGGTGTTAGCGGATTTAATAGATGTGGGGCATTTTGGGATTCTTGGCGATCCATTTCAAGCGTTGTGGTAGCTTCAGGATGCAAAGTGTTTTCACCCCGCATAATACGGCGAATCGCTAAGACCAATTCATCAGGCTCAATATCCTTTAATTGATAGCCTGCTGCCCCAGCCTCCATTGCTGGCACTACATGATCTCGATCAGAAAAGCTTGTTAGCATTAAAATTTCAATTTGTGGAAACTTTGCTTTAATACGCTTTGTAGCCTGAATACCATCCATATCAGGCATCACTAAATCCATTAAAATAATATCTGGTTGGATGCTTTCTGCTAATGCTACAGCTTCATAGCCATTTTTCGCCTCACCAACCACTTCAATATCCTTTTGTGTCTTTAAAAAAAACAATAGTCCTCGACGCACCACATGATGATCGTCTGCAATTAATACACGTATCATGTTTTCTCCCCCTTAATACGGCAAGCGAATTAGTAGCTCTGTGCCTTTGCCAATTCCACTTACCCAATCAGCAGTGCCACCCACTGATTTTGCCCGATCTTTGATGGATTGTAAGCCCATTGATAATAGCTTTGTATTGTTATCAATGACAAAGCCCCGCCCCTCATCACGAATAACGAGTAAAATATCTGTCGATGTAACTGTAATGTACAGCGCCGCTTCTAGTACGCCTGCATGGCGACGTATATTATTGAGCGCCTCCTGTGCTACACGAAATAAGGTTTCTTCAATACGTGAAGGAAATTGTAGAACACCTGAAACCGTAACATGTAATTTTAAGCCAAGCATGTCAGCGTATACTTTAATCGCTTCCAGTAAGCCATTTTCTAATCCTTTTGGTCGCAATTGCCAAATAAGTGCACGCATTTCTGTTAGGGCATCCTGTGTTAAATGCTGTATTTCTTTAAAGGTTTCTTTAATGTCACTATCCTCTGTCATTTCGATACCAGCTCTTGCTGTTAATGTCACTGAGAATAACAGCTGATTTACAGAGTCATGTAAGTCACGTGCTAGACGGTTACGTTCCTTAACAAGTGCCATTTCTTGCTCTTGCTTGGTCAGTAAAATACGCTTAATGGCAGAGCCCATCTGAAATGCTACAGATTCTAATAAAGCTAGCTCCTCTTCTGAAAAGCGTACTGTATCCTTGGAGGCAACATTTAATACGCCAAAACGCTCTTGTCCAGATTGTAAAGGCACTGTTGCATGATGGGTAATACCGGCGTGATCGCCAACATTTGCAGCTATAGCACTTTCAATACGTTGACATTCAATAATATTAGAGGCTTTCTTTAGCTCCTCGTTGCGATAACGAGAGACACACCAACAACCGCCCTTTTTTAAATAATGACAATTGTTATATTCCAATGCCTCTGGTAAATTCTCATGAACAATTAGCTCTGAGCGTCCCTTTGCATCAATAAAAAATATCCAACCTGTTTCAAAATTAGTGCCATTTAAAAATCGAATCAGTGCTCCTTTTAGCATTGTGGCAATTTCAGTTTCTTCATTTAACAACTCAGCAATTTCTTTTAAAATACTGATATTAGAATGTTCATTTTCTTTCACGAGAACACCTCTTCTTTAGTATCGCTACTTTAATCATACCATTAAGGAATTAGAAACGTCTGCATCAGCCATTCATACTTTAGACTGAAATTCATCTTTCATGGATACGACTTATTTTGTGTAACTTCATTTACATCTAAAACGGGAACAACTATAATCGTACAAGTACATAGTTTGATGAAGGGAAGAACTCATATGTCTAAAAAAGAGGAAAATGGCTTATTATTTATTTGGGTTGTTTCAGTTGTAGCGACACTTGGTTCACTATATTTTTCTGAAATTCGTCATTATGAGCCTTGTAAACTGTGTTGGATTCAACGTATTTTTATGTACCCTATTGTTATGATAATAACGGTGGCATTTATCCAAAAAAATGCACGTATTGCTGTTACAACAGCCGTTTTTTCTGTGATTGGCGGTTGTATCTCGCTTTACCATTACGGCATTCAAAAGCTTAGTTTTTTAGCTGAAAATGCTCCTTCCTGTGGTGCTATAGCTTGTACTGGCCAATATATTAACTGGTTAGGCTTTATAACTATTCCATTTTTAGCATTAACTGCGTTTTTGTTAATTGCAGGGGCTAGCTTCTATTTAATAAAAGCTACAAAATAATTAAGAGACCGTGTTCTACCAATGGAATGCGGTCTTTTCTACGGAGGAAGATGAATGTTTCTTTATGAAATCAATGAAAATCATGTAACGATTGAAGAGCTGTTACGTAATCATTGGCGCCTTGGTAAAAAGCTTGTCCATGAGTTACGAATGGCTAAAGCGATCACACTGGCTAATGATGAGCTTATTCCATGGAATACGCCCTTACAGGCAGGTACAATCATCAAGGTGGCGTTCTCTATGCCAACCTCTAGCTACAAGCCAACACCTGTTTGTGCCATTGATGTGGTTTATGAGGACGACCATTGTTTAATCGTATCCAAACCTAAAGGTATGTCAACGCACCCTAACGATGCGCGTGATACCCATACTTGTATGAACCACGTTATGGCACATATGAAGGAACAAGGCGGCATTTATGCAGAGCATGTGCATCGACTCGATAAAGGAACACAGGGCTTATTACTCGTAGCAAAGCATCCCTTAGCAAAATCCATTTTTGACCGGATGATTGAGGAAAAATCCATTATTCGTATGTACGCAGCAGAGGTGCAAGGTAATTTACGAACGTCTTCTGGAACGATTGCAGAACCAATTGGCAAAGACCGACACCATGCCACAAGACGTGTTGTGTCCAAAACTGGACAGCATGCTGTAACACACTATGAAGTGGTGGCGCGTTACAAAAATTCCTGTGTCGTTCATCTCATACTTGAGACTGGACGTACACATCAGATTCGTGTGCATTTAGCCTATATCGGCCATCCAATTATTGGGGATACAATGTATGGTGCACGAGAAACAGCAAGTGATGACTATGAACTGCATGCCATACAATTAGAATTTGACCATCCTTTTTTAAATAAACGTATTATCGTCAAGGACGAGCAATAAGAAAAATCCCGCCTCTATTGGAGTGCGGGATTTACTCTTTTTAAAAATCAAATTTAAAATGATCAGGATCTTGCCCAAATCGTTGGTTACGATTTAATGTTGCCATTTTCTCCATTTGATCTTGGGTTAATTCAAAATCAAAAATCTGTGCGTTTTCCTCAATTCGGCCCGGTGTTACGGATTTGGGAATAACGAGTGTATCATTTTGTAAATGCCAACGCAGTACTACCTGAGCAGGGGTTTTATCGATTTCTTTCCCAATTTCAATAATGGTAGGATCAGCAAGTATACCACCACGTCCTAGTGGAGACCATGCAGTAACAGCAATTTGGTGTTCACTACAAAATGCGCTTAATGGGTGTTGCTGTAAATAAGGGTGTAATTCCACTTGATTTACCATTGGCACAGTATTTGCCTTTGCCAATATTTTTTCTAAATGATGCTCATGATGATTCGATACACCTGTTGCACGAATTAACTTTTCATCGTAAAGTCGTTCAATCGCTCGATATGTTTCTTCAAATGTTTCTGGGACAGCCCAATGGGTTAAATATAAATCGAGGTAATCCATATTTAACTTTTTGAGTGATACCTCGAAAGCACGTAATGTTGCATCGTAGCCCTGATCCTTATTCCAGACTTTTGTAGTCACAAAAATATCCTCACGTGGAATGCCCGAATAACGAATCGCTTCTCCTACCTCTGCTTCATTGCCATACAAAGATGCTGTATCAATAGCGCGATAACCAAACTTTAATGCTGTATCAATCGCCTGCAATGTTTCCTCACGCTCTGTCATTTTATATACACCTAATCCAAATCGAGGCATTTCTACACTATTTACTAATGTTTTAGTCGATTGTAAATGCAAAAATCACAACCCCTTTCTTTTCCTAGTACCATTATACAAAAAATTGGATTTAAGAAAAATAAAGAAGTTTTTTACTTATCTTTTTCCATTTCAGCATCATCCAATTGAATAGGGTCGGCAATTCGCTCATCCTCAGCAAGCTCTAAGCCATCTCGTAAATGCTCCATTTGCTTGCCTAAATCTTTCAATTCCTTCATATCTCTTGCCATCGTTCCATTTTCAATATTTGTTACCTTTTTCTCCATAATGATCACCTCACTGCTAGTTTTCCCGTTAACTACAGGTTTGAACCATTTCCGCCATATTTTATTTAGCTATGTCATTTCATTTTTATAGTAGATAGGCTATACTAAAAAGAGATTTCTTTATAACATGAGGAGGGTACTTCCATGAAATTAATATTAATTATTGGTGTAACAGTTGCTTTCTTATCAGCTATCTTCACTGCTGGCTACGAAGGCGACTACAAAGCTGACAAATAAGAGCTCAAGAAACTCACTAAGCCTATCACAAGGCTTAGTGAGTTTCTTATTTTTTATGGAGCAATAACACTCCTTGACTTTCTTTTCTTTTTCTATTAACATTACTTACATAAAGTAAGTAAATAAAAAAAGATAACTTAAGTCTGGAGGCATACTCTATGCATTTTCATCAAAAACCTAACACATATGTCACAAATGTTGAAATAAAGGTAAGTGATCTCCAACGCTCCTTACAATACTACCAAGAAGTAATTGGCTTTCAAATTTTGCAGCAAGAAGCCTATAAAGCAACTTTAACAGTGGATGGACAAACAGCATTATTAACAATTGTTCAGCCTGAAACCGTGGAAGAAAAAGTAGGACAAACAACGGGCCTCTATCACTTTGCCCTACTACTACCGAGTCGCCGTGATTTAGCTAATATTATTAATCATTTTCATCAAAAAAGTGTATACTTTGGAGCCTCTGACCACCATGTAAGCGAAGCCCTTTACTTAAATGATCCAGATGGTAATGGTATTGAAGTGTATGCAGATCGTCCTGAGCAAGAATGGCTATGGCATTTCAATCAAGTGCATATGGTAACGGAGCCGCTTCATATTCGTTCTATCTTAGCAGAAGGTGATGGTCACTGGCATGGACTACCTGCTAATACAGTAATGGGGCATATTCATTTATCTGTCTCTAACTTAGCAGATGCAGAACAATTTTATATAAAGGGATTAGGGTTTGACATTGTCACACGTTATGGCACTCAGGCATTATTTATTTCTACAGGTCGCTATCATCATCACATTGGCTTAAATACATGGCAATCCGCAAATGCACCGAAGCTTGGTGAGCATCAAGTCGGTTTAAAAGCATTTTCATTGCGTTTAAATGATGAAGAACAGGCCACAACGATGAAAGCAAATCTTCGTGCCATCGGTGCACCTGTAGTAGAAGTAGACGGAGGTTTTCAGACAGAAGACCCTGCTGGTAATGTGGTGTTATTGAAGTTTTACTGAATAGGCATCCCCCTATAAATAGTCTCACTATAGGGGGCACTTTTCTATTTTTTCAGATCAATAATAATTGGATCAAGTTTTATGTCTGCATGACCTTTTCCATTCCAAAGGCTTGCCATCTCCACAGGCTGAATAATTAGTTGACTCGCCCCTTCCTGAATAGCATCAAATGTAGTGGAACCATTCAATGTTTTTTGGCTATTAACACTTGTACTAGGACCGCTTAGACCATTTACATACATATGCCCAAGATCATCTGTTATATAAAATAGCGGTGTGACCCCATCCCATTTTTCAAGTAATTCATCCGATACTAGCTGTTCGTATGAAATAATGGTTGATATATCCGTAAATTCAATGGATTGAAGTGTGAAGCTAATATCTTTATGCTGTACAGTTTGATTAATAAGTTGTTTATTACCAGTTAAACGATTTAATGAGAAAGCGAACGACCAGTCTCCTTTTACTTTCAAATCCTCTGTAGTACTATAAAAAACTTTAGGTTTCCAAGTAACATTCACTGTTTCCGGATACTGCTCATCCTTAAAAAATGGTGTAACTCTTGCTAAACCAACGTAACTTGTCTCACTAATTTTCGTTATTTGCATGCTGCCACCAGCTCCAATTTCACCAGCCACAGAAAACCAATGAGGTGCAGATATAGAGACATCCTGACCAAAATCATGCTCAGTCTCAAAGGCAAAGGAGACAATCACATTCGTCCCATCATATATGGCATCATCAATCATCACTGTAACACCATTACTTGTTTCGGTAAGACCAACATTCGTCGAGAAAATGTCAAAATCTTTATATGAACGGTCACCATCTTGGAAATAATCAATAACATTATCCATAAACGGAATTTGTGAAGCAACAGATGGGAATGCAAAGCCTGTGAATGTAGTAGCACCGACCATAATAATGGCAACAGCTGCTAATCGGCGCCAAATAGGTGCTTGACGACGCTTTTTCAACACATGCTGTTTCACACGCTGCTTTTCGACCTCAGATACTTCTACTAATTCTAGCTCATCAATATCTAAATTCATCCATTCCTTCATGCTCATACAAATTGCCCCTTTACCTTCATATTTGTCGCTAATACTTTCTTTCCGCGATATAAACGATTATCAACAGCTGCTTTCGTCAGCCCTAACGCATCTGCAATCTCATTGTTTTGGAGCTGCATATAATATTTCATCATAAAAATATCGCGATCTATATCTGCTAGCTGACTGATGGCTAATAATAATTCGTTTTTTTGCTCCCGCTGTAAAATGGAGGTGTCTGTCTGTAAGGAACTTGCCTGTTGCTGAAGGGGCTCATCAGATTGCTCATATGACAATTGTTTTTCCGTTTGCCGATATCGGTCAATCGCTTTATATTTTGTAATGACACCAATCCATTTTTTAAAATCTTGTGCGTCCCCTTGAAACTGATGTGCATTTTGCCAAACGATTAAAAATACATCATTGATACATTCCTCAATATCTGGCCGTTTCATATTATGCAAAATTTTTGTAGCAATGGTTTTAACAAGTGGCATATATGCATCAATGATATATTCGAGTGCATCTTCTTTTTGTTTTTGTAATCTGACAATAAAATTGGTCGGTGAACTTTTCATGTACTTCGCCCCTTAACTTATTGAAAAAGCTTTCTTATCAAGTACAACGAATACTTCTATCATTTATTCTCAAAAAAAAGACCCAAGCGACGATAAAAGTTTTTATTGTCGCTTGAGCATGGATTTATTTAGCTAGAGAATCAATGTAACCCTGGATAACCTTGTTGGCGCAATGCCTCATAAATAACAATTGCCGCAGTATTGGATAGATTCAATGAACGCACATGCTCGCTTTGTGGAATACGCAGGCACATATCTCGGCGCTCATAGGCAAACTCCTTGGGCAAGCCTGTTGTTTCCTTTCCAAACATAAAGTAAATATCCCGTTCTCGATTGCTAAAATCATGTGTGGTAAATGGTTCCTCACTATATGTTTCAATTAAATAAACATCACCATTTTTCGAGAATTCGATAAAGTCCTCTAGTGAGTCATGGTAGACAACATTAACACTATGCCAATAATCTAACCCTGCACGTTTCAGCATTTTATCGTCTGTGGAAAAGCCAAGGGGACGAATTAAATGCAATGATGTATTTGTACCAGCACAGGTGCGAGCAATATTGCCTGTATTTGCGGGGATTTCTGGTTGATATAAAACGATATGCAATGGCATAACGGTACACTTCCTTATTAAAAATTTCTTTGAATGGCAGTTCATTTTAGTTGGTACTTCGAGCGGTTTTATTCCTAATTTGAGCGGTTCTCACGCTTTTATGAGCAGTTCTACCCTTGATTTGAGCGGTTTCCCCACTTTTATGAGCGATTCTACCCCTGATTTGAGCGGCTTCGCTCCAACATTAATAAAAAAACTGTAAACCTTTTTGTATTTCTGCAAGCACCTCTTCATCCTGCTCCATCACTTCTGCTTCATGCAAGGCAGCTTGTGCTTGTTCTCCACCTATTTTGCCTAAAGCCCATGCTGCTGTACCGCGAATTACCGGTCGTTCATCTTTTTGAAGCAGCACAATTAAATCTGGCACAGCAGCCTCCTCTTTAAAATGGGCAAGTGCTAAAATCGCATTGCGTTGAATAGGCTTTTTCCCCCGCCACGAGCCTGAAATATGACCAAACCTTGACTTAAATTCTCGATTAGAGATTGTTAAAAGTGGCGTTAGCAATGGTTTCGCAAGCTCAGGATCTGGCTGAAATTCCTCGTGAATCCAGTTAATCTTGCCTTTATTTTTAGGACATACCGTCTGACACGTATCACAGCCATATAGACGGTTACCAATATGACTCCGAAACTCATCTGGAAGCATTCCCTTCGTCTGCGTTAAAAAGGCAATACAGCGCTGGGCATTTAGCTGTCCTCCCTCGATTAATGCCCCTGTCGGACATACATCTAGGCATAAACGACAGTCCCCACATTCATCCTCCATCGGCTGATCGGGCGCAAAAGGAATATTTGTAATAAGCTCACCTAAGTAAACATAGGAGCCAAACTCAGGAGTAATAACCGAGCAGTTTTTGCCGCTCCAGCCTATTCCCGCCCGTTCTGCTACTGCTCTATCCACAAGAGCTCCTGTATCTACCATTGATTGAATGCGTATACCTTCAACACGTTCCTCAAGCCATGCAGATAATAGCGCCAAGCGTTCACGTAATGCTGTATGATAATCGACACCCCAAGAAGCTCGGCAAAATATCCCTCGCCTTGCACCCTTTTTACCTACAGGCGCATTTTGCATACGTGAGGGATAAGCAACAGCTATCGCCACAATGCTCTGTGCTTCCTCTAATAATTGAAGGGGTTCGGTCCGTTTTTCAATATCACTTTCCTCAAAGCCTGATTGATAGCCAAGCTCCTGCTGACGACGCAATCGGTTTTTTAATTCTGTAAAGGGAGCTGCTGTCGTAAAACCTATTTTATCAACGCCAATGGATATCGCATATGCCACAAAATCACGTTGTAGGTCATGTATGTTCATTTTGCTTCCAACTCCTTACATGGTACAATAATAAAAATAGATAAAGTAGGTGATGTTTTTTTGAAAATTTCAATAAATCAATCTCTCTTAACAAAACATCCTGAACTAAAAATCGGCATTATCCATTATACCAAAATTGTTGTGGCAGAATCGCCTCAAATGATTAAAGGTCGTATGCAATTGTATCAGGAAAATCTTTTTATAGAAATGCAGGACCAACCTGTGACACAGCGTGAAGGGATTGCAGAATGGCGACAGCTATGGAAAAAATTTGGCGCTGACCCAAATCGTTATCGCCACTCAGCAGAAAGCTTAATGCGCCGGGTTAGTAAACAAAACTACTTAACACCCTTTCATTCAGGGGTTGATTTAAATAATTTCTTTTCGCTACAATACGAGATTCCTATTGGTCTATACGATATAGCCCAACTAAAAGGGAATGTAGAAATTGCTTTAGGTGATGAGGAGGTTGGCTATGAAGGCTTAAATAGCCGCTTTAATTCCTTAAAAAATATTCTCTACAGCCATGATGAAATCGGTGCATTTGGCTCACCTTTTGTTGATTCTAAACGTACAGCCGTTTCAGAGGACACAACGGAGGCATTACATATTTTTTATCTACGACCATCATTGTCAGTTGAAGCAGCACATGAGCTTCTTGCAGCAGCAGGTAAAATGTTTCATCAAATTCATGGCGGTGATTATCAAATCGCTCTCCTATCAAATGATGCACCATCTACAACACTTGAGAAGGATGTGTTTTCATGATTAATCTTGCAGAGGCTGTAAAACTAAAAAGTATTTTAGGCAAAAAAATTCAAGAGCTTGTTGAGGAATTACACCGCAGTGCTTTTGTCACGGTAGAAAAAGGACAAGCACCTAAAACAAGTAATCGTGCACTAGTCATTATTGAAGCGGAGTTAGCACAAGTTCGCCGTGATGCCCGTACATTGGATCGTTTAGTCTATGAAGCAAATATTCAAAACTGTGTAGATTTTAAAGGAGAGCAGCTAGCATTAGTAGAAGCTATTGAGCTAGCAACACAGCTACGTGCTGAGGCAGAGCTCTGCAAAGGCTTTAGCATGCGCGAAAAGGAAAGCGTGCGACTTGGCTATGGTGAAAATACGGTGCTTTATGACATCGCAATGTACGAGCCTGATGTCTATCGGGAGCGTGCAATTCAGCTTGAAAAAGATGCGCATAAGCTATCCAATCTGATCAACGCTAAAAATTATAGTATACAACTTAACTTTGATGATTCTCGTTATTTCTAATCTCGGGGCGGTGAGACTCCAAACCGAGTTGGATGTGCTGTTTTCAACCTTAGCTATGGAAAACCAATAACAAGTGACCTGTTACTGTATGACCACTGACTACTCACCAACCATAGGCAATGGCCATACTCAAAAAACTTGGAAAATTATTTGAAAACGCCATCCAAAGGCTCTCGGCACTGAATACTATTTTTGAGACAGTATGAAAACACCTTATTATACAGCCAGTTGACGGTATTGAACCGGCGACTGGTTGTTTAATTTCGTTTTAATCCGAATATTGTTATAATAGTAAATGTATTCTTCGACAATATTTATGACACACGCATTTGTTGTGCGATAAATATCATCGAGGTAGAACGTTTCAGACTTTAGCGAGGAGTGAAACGTTTCAATTGGGGAATTATCAGCGGGCGTGCCTTTACGAGACATGCTCATGGTCATTCCTTTTTCTTTGACTGCCTTCTGATATGCATAAGATGTGTAAACAGAACCCTGGTCGCTATGCAGGATACAGCCTTCTGGTAGATCGGGTAATTGATTTAGCGTATCTAAGACAAAGTCGGTATCTTGTGTAAAACCAATTGTAAACGCAATAACCTCGCCATTAAATAGGTCTAAGATACTTGAAAGGTACATCATAGATTGTCCAAAAGGCAAGTAAGTAATATCTGTTACGAGCCTTTCTAGCGGTTTTAATGCCGTAAAATCACGTGCTAATAAGTTAGGAACAATGTGAGCTGGTTGTCCCGTACGTTTACGTTTCTTTACCTTTACACGACATTGCCAGCCGTATTTTTGCATCACACGTTGCACCGTTTTCTCACTAATGTCAGTAAGTAATTCTGTGATTTTTCGATAGCCGTATCTGAATTTGTGTAACTTGCACAAGTCGCCAATTTGTTGGTCTCGAAGATCCTTTTGAGTGAATTTATTTTCATTGACCTTCCAGCGATAATACGACGAACGAGCTACACCTAAATGACGGCAGATTTCACCAATCGGCATCCTTTCTTTTAACTCCTCTACTAGCTCTACTACAACTTTTGGGACCACTTCCTCTCCAACTCTGCGTACTTTTTTAACACTTCAATTTGTTGCTTTAAATAACGATTCTCTGCTTGTAACTTAGCGGTTTCACTTTCATATTCAGGCCCTTTGCCAAATGTATATTGTTTTCCTACTGGCTGTTCAAGACGATGTAATTCGCCGTTCTTGTACCATTTCATCCATGTTTTTAACTGAGAATGGTTACGAATATTTAGCTCCTCTAGTACTTGTTTTACAGGAATGCCTGCTAATCTCATTTCAATTGCTTTCATTTTCACTTCCACTGGGTAACTCACTCTTGTCCCCATAGAAAAACACCTCCACATTGATTTGATAAGGTACAATACCCGTTTTTCAACGAAAGGTGTTTTTATTTGTCTCATTTTTTTAGGTCAGTGCCCTCTTACATCTTGCATGTAGGAGAGCTTTTTATTTTATGTCTAATTTGCCCTAATAACGGACAATATAGAACTATCTATTAAGAAAGAGGGGTCATATTATGACAAAGCACAATGATTCAACACATGAGCAAGATACAACCTTGACAAACAGACAAGGGCATCCCATAACAAACAATCAAAATCTACGAACAGTAGGTAATCGCGGCCCTGCAACGCTTGAAAATTATGATTTCCTAGAAAAAATGAGTCACTTTGACCGTGAAAGAATTCCAGAGCGAGTCGTGCATGCTCGTGGTGCTGGCGCACATGGTTATTTTGAAACCTATGGTACTGTTGGTGATGAGCCAATTTCTAAATATACACGTGCAAAGGTCTTTCAGGATAGGGGAAAGCAAACACCTGTCTTTGTGCGCTTTTCTACCGTTATTCATGGCGGTCATTCCCCTGAAACATTGCGGGACCCTCGAGGCTTTGCTGTAAAGTTTTATACAGAGGATGGCAACTGGGATTTAGTCGGAAATAATTTAAAAATCTTCTTTATTCGTGATGCCCTCAAATTTCCAGATATGATTCATGCCTTTAAGCCTGACCCTATTACAAATATCCAAAATGTTGAACGTTTTTTTGATTTTTGTGCCAGCTCACCAGAAACCTTTCATATGGTAACATTCGTTTACTCGCCTTGGGGCATTCCAGCGAATTACCGAATGATGCAGGGCTCTGGCGTTAATACGTACAAGTGGGTGAATAATGAAGGAAAAGCTGTTCTGGTGAAATATCATTGGGAGCCGCTTCAAGGTATTAAAAACTTAACACAAAAGGAAGCGGAAGAAATTCAGCAGAAGAATTTCAATCATGCTACACAGGATTTATATGATGCCATTGAACGTGGAGAATTTCCTGAATGGGAGCTACATGTTCAAATTATGGAGGATGGCCCGCATCCTGAGCTTGATTTCGATCCATTGGATGACACAAAGCTTTGGCCAAATGACCAATTTCCATGGTATCCTGTGGGCAAAATGGTGTTGAATAAAAACCCTGAAGATTATTTTGCTGAAGTAGAGCAGGCAACTTTCGGCACTGGGGTACTTGTCGATGGCTTAGATTTTTCAGATGATAAAATGCTACAAGGCCGTACATTTTCTTATTCGGATACACAGCGTCATCGCGTAGGCGCTAACTACTTACAACTGCCGATTAATGCACCGAAAAAGCGTGTCGCAACAAATCAAAGCGGTGGTCAAATGATGTATAAACGTGATCTAGCACCTGGGCAAAATCCGCATATTAATTATGAGCCTTCGATGTTAAATGGCTTAAAGGAAGCAACAC
The DNA here is from genome assembly GCF_001281525.1 of Lysinibacillus macroides. Taxonomy (GTDB): domain Bacteria; phylum Bacillota; class Bacilli; order Bacillales_A; family Planococcaceae; genus Lysinibacillus; species Lysinibacillus macroides. Next base: position 292,596 of record NZ_LGCI01000006.1, read on the forward strand.
AAGCTGGGAAAGAATATACACCCTACGTTGAAGGAAACCTTGTGCGTGAATCCATTGATCGTCAAAGCAATACAAAGCAAGCCGGTGAAACCTACCGCAACTTTGAACAATGGGAGCGCGATGAGCTGCTTGAAAATTTAATCCGTGATTTAGCAGTCTGTCATATGGATATTCAAAATGCCATGATTGCTCTGGCAGAGGAAGCCGATGAGGAATATGGTCGTTTATTGAAGGAAGGTTTGCATAACGCTCGCAAAGATGCTAGTGCTTCAAAGCCTCTTGGCAATACTGATGGTAATCAAGCACCCCAAGACGCTGTTAATAAAGGACATGATGCTGAGCCTTATTAAGGAATAATGAATGCTATCCGCTAATTGAAGGAGTTACCCTTCGATTAGCGGATTTTTAGAGATTTTATACCAATTAATTTGAGCGTTCTATCCACGGCTTTGATTTCTGTCTGTCAATTGCGAAGTTCTATCTGCCACCTTCAGGTTTCTATCCACTAATTTGAGAACTCTATCCACAGCTTTATTTCTGCCCAGCTCTATCCATCAATTCAGCTATAACCCCATTAATACACCCCAGGTAAAATCTTTAATACTTTCTCCTGTGTATCTAAAATGGCATCTGCTCCTAATGGGATGGCGATATTCGTGTACTCATGCCCAAATTTAAAACCTGCCATAACTGGAATGCCTAGCTCGGCAAAATAGTCTTTCATTACAGCATGTAGCTCCTCTTCATCAGAGCCTGTCTCTATAAAGGAGCCGAGCACAACGCCTGCTAACTGTTCTAGTTTCCTTGCTTGTTTTAATTGCTGAAGCATTGCATCGATTTTAGCAATTGCTTCCCCTCTCTCCTCCAGCAATAAGATTTTGCCATCCGTGCACACCTCAAATTTAGTCCCTACTGTGTTAACAAGACGATGAAGATTCCCACCAATTAGTTCTCCACGTGCAACACCCTCTGCAATTGTTGTTAACGGAGAAATCGCTTCTGTATACTGAATTTCCATTGGCGAAAATAGCTGGAAAAACATTTTCTTTGATAAATTATCTATCTTACTAGTTGCCATTAGCATAGGTCCATGAAATGTTACGAGATTGGCGTATTCATTGATCGCGCAATGTAAATATGTTACATCTGAAAAGCCCCAGAAAATTTTAGGATTTTCCTCTAATAGCGCATAATCAATTTTTTCAGCTATTCGCGCAGAGCCATAGCCTCCCTTTATACAAAAGATCGCCTTCACTTGCTGATTTTTCACCATCTCATGGAAATCTGCTAACCTGATGTCGTCATCACCTGCTAAATAATGATGTTGTGCATAAATCGTATCACCAACAATATAGTGAAGGCCTAATTCCTCTAAAAACGATAATGCCTCTCCTAATTTTTCAGGCTCTACACGGCTTGACAATGCAACAACCCCTACTAAATCGCCCTTTTGTAAATGTGGTACAGTAGTTTTCATATAAACTCCTCCTGCTGTTTTCCTTATTTTAGCATATTAATGGAATGCAGACATTGATTAATGCTAAGCTTAGTGCCTATAATTGACCATATTATTCTCATAATAAAGGAGTTATTGTTCAATGAAAATCCCACCGTATGTGCTATTATTGCTGGCAACGCTATTATGGGGTGGTAATTTTGTGATTGGGCGGGCTGTTAGTGATGATATTCCTCCATTAACGTTGGCTTTTCTACGCTGGTGTGTTGCGTTTATGGTATTCTTACCAATTGCTTATCGCTCTTTAAAACGTGAGTGGCCTCTACTCAAGGAACATTGGTTAATTGTGCTGATTTTATCTTTAACTGGTGTTGCAGCATTTAACACACTTGTTTATATTGGCCTACACTATACAACATCCATTAATGCATCATTGATGAATTCATCCACACCCATTATCATTTATATACTTTCCTTTATTTTTCTAAAGGAGAGGCTATCAAAATTTCAGCTAATTGGGACGATTTTATCGCTTAGTGGTGTTGTCTTTATTATTACGGGTGGCTCATTTGCAAGCTTGGTAGGCTTTACGTTTAACAAAGGGGATGTAATTGTTACCATTGCAGTCTGTTGTTGGAGTGTGTATTCATTGTTAATTAAACAGTATGCAAAGCGTTTACCAGGTCAATCTACTTTCCTTGTAACAATCGTGCTTGGTCTGGTACTACTATTTCCTTTTTATTTATATGAAACATTAGAGGGTACAGCTACCATTCATTGGGGATGGTCAACCATTGCAGCAATTTTATATGTTGGTGTATTTGCTTCCATCGTTGCCTTTCTATGCTGGAATAATGGGGTTATACAGCTTGGTGCAAACAAGGCAAGCATTTATTTAAACTTTATCCCTGTTTTTGCCACTATTTTTGCAATTCTCTTTCTTCATGAAAAACTCCATGCATTTCAAATTATTGGGGGGCTTGCCGTTGTAGCAGGCGTTATTTTAGCTGGAAAAACAAATAAACAAAGGCTTCCATCATAAGAAGTCTTTGTTTATGAGCGTTCCTTTTTACTTTTTCTTGTATAATTGAGCTTTTCAGCTACAAATCTATTATGCATAATTTTAGCGTAATATCAAAATAACTAGGCTATATCCGTTACTTGTTGAATATTTAGTTAAAAATATTTCCACTCCGATAATCGTCAATAATCAGGGTCGTTTCCTTTGTCAATTTTATATGCTGCAATGCTGTGACAAAGCCGTTTAATCGCGCCTCTGCACGTACAAAATTTAGTAAAGAGGAAGGTGTCTTTAAACGTTCATATTCATTGTGCATTTCCCTTGCTTCTTTTTTGTAAGCCTCATAGGTATTGATTAATTTCATCCCATCATCCTTTCACGACTCTAATGATTATATCTTCTAGTTTTGTTCCTTACATTCCTCTTCTCTAAAACAGTTATTTAGCTATTAATTGTATTATGTAAAAAAATACAACCCGCACCAAATTTAGTGCGAGTTGATGTTGATGCTAATGACCAAATTGCGCCTGATGAAGTCGACTGTACACGCCTTCAGTAACAAGTAACTCATGATGTGTCCCTTGCTCCACAATGCCTTGTTCTGTTACCACAACGATTCGATCTGCATCTTTAATGGTTGCTAATCGATGGGCAATGATGAGTGTTGTACGCCCTTCAGCCAATTCTGCAAGTGAATGCTGAATCGCTTGCTCTGTTTCTGTATCTAATGCGGAAGTTGCTTCATCCAGTATCAGAATAGGTGGATTTTTCAAGAACATGCGAGCGATAGCCAGCCGTTGCTTCTGACCTCCTGATAGCTTCACACCCCGTTCACCGATAACTGTATCCATGCCGAGCTCCTGCTCACGAATAAACGAGTCAAGCCGAGCTCTACGGGCAGCCTCCCATAACTCTTCTTCGCTTGCTATTAGTTTACCATAGCTAATATTCTCTCGAATTGTGCCAGCGAACAAAAACACATCCTGCTGGACAATCCCAATCTGTCGGCGCAACGATTCCTGTGTTACCTGCCGAATATCTACACCATCAATACGAATTGCGCCTTCCTCTACCTCATAGAAACGCGGCAATAAGCTACATATTGTGGTTTTACCTGCTCCAGAAGGTCCTACAAAAGCAATGGTCTCTCCTTTACGAATGCGCAGGCTAATCTTGCTTAGTATTTGCTTTTCTCCTTCATAGCTAAAAGATACGTGATCATAATGAATATCTCGTTGAAGGGGTGCTAGCTCAGTTGCATCAGGAGCATCTGCCACATCTGGCTCTGTATCTAATAGCTCAACATAGCGCTTAAAGCCAGCAAAGCCTTGCGGGTAACTTTCTACAATAGCATTAATTTTTTCAATAGGTCGGAAAAATACATTTGTTAATAGTAAAAAAGCGACAAATTCCCCATACGTTAAATCTTGATGGATCACAAACCATGTACCACATACCATGACAAACAGGCTGACAAATCGCATCATCATATAACTGATCGAGCCGTTACTGGCAATCAGCTTGTAAGAGCGTAGCTTTGTAAGACGGAAACGATTATTGTTCACGTCAAATTGTGCTTCCTCATGTGCCTCATTAGAAAATGCTTTCACCACACGAATGCCACCTACATTGTCTTCAATTCTCGCATTGAAGTCACCAATGTCTCGAAATAGTTGATGAATAGCCTTCGTCATTTTACCGTTAAAATAAACGACAACCCAAATGATGATTGGTACAACAACAAATGTCAGTACCGCTAACTTCCAATTAATCATCATCATCAAGCCAAATGAACCAGCCAATGTCATGACCGCAATAAATAAATCCTCTGGTCCATGATGTGCCATCTCACCAATCATGTTCATATCGTTTGTCAGACGGCCAATCAAATGCCCTGTTTTCGTATTATCAAAAAAGCGAAATGACAGCTTTTGAATATGTCCAAACAATTTGCGACGCATATCGGTTTCAATATGGATACCAAGCATATGCCCCCAATAATTAACAATATACAAAAGCACTGTGTTGAGGGCATATAATGCCAATAAACCAAGTGACGCCCAAATAATTAAGTCCCATTTGCCATCAGGTAGCAAATCATCAATAAATAGATTCACGACTAACGGGAAAGCCAATTCCAATAAACCTGCTAAAATAGCGCAACCAAAATCAACTAAAAATAATCCCTTATAAGGCTGATAATAACTAAAAAAACGTCGAATCATATTATCCTCCTATCATAGCATTGGTATGCCTATCATTAGATAAGGTCCATTGCTGTGCACGATTACGTTCTTCACAAAATTGGCGATACAGTCCAGGTACACGAAGTAATTGCTCATGTGTTCCTTGCTGAATGATTTGCCCTTCATTGATCATCACAATTTGATCTGCATGCTGAATGGTGCTCAGTCGATGTGCTACGACTACTAATGTTTTGTTGACGGTTAATGCACGAAGCGCTGCTTGAATCTCCCATTCGTTTTCCGGATCAATACTTGATGTAGCCTCATCCAACAGTACAATTGGGGCATCTTTTAAGATGGCTCGTGCAATCGAAATTCGTTGCTTTTCACCTCCTGATAAAGAAGAACCTCCTTCGTCAATCCGTGTATTGTATCCATTTGGCAACGCGACAATAAATTCATGGCAGCGGGCAGCTTTTGCCGCAGCAATAACTTCCTCCTCTGTTGCCTCTGGACGTCCAAAACGAATATTATTCAGCACGCTATCTTTAAACAAATAAACATCCTGAAATACAATCGATAGATGGCTCATTAATGTGTCCATCCGCATATCACGCACATCCACACCACCAATACGAATGTGCCCAGCTTGTACATCCCAAAATCTTGCAATAAGATTAAGTAGCGTTGTTTTTCCACCACCAGATGGCCCTACAAATGCTGTCATACTATGTGCTGGAATAGATAAAGTAAGATCATTAATGATGGCACACTCCCCTTGTTTGCGCCCTTCATAAGAAAAGGAAACTTTGTGTAGTTCGATTCCTACGCCTACTGGCTTCTGCTCTTGTGCTATCTCTGGCTCTGGTAGCACAGGTACATCAAGCACCTCGGACACTCGACTGGCTGCCGCCAAATAAAGTCGTCGGGATAATGTATAATTCAATAAAGGAATGGGCTCAAAAAAACCAAGCATCAAAATCATAAAGAGTAAGAAGGTCATTCCTGATAGTGAACCGATTGAATACAACACACTACCCGCTAGTAAAACAGCCGCAAAGCCAACTTCAAATAAGGAGCTATACCAAAACTGATACGGTGTCATTCGATTTTGAACGGTCATATTGGCATCACGATAAGCAGCCATCGCTTTTTCATAGCGTTCAAGCCTTGTATGATTAGAAGCAAATGAACGAATAACAGGTATGCCCTGAATATACTCAAGAATTTGATTGTTGGCTGCACTCTTTGCTTCGTTTTGCTGCTTCATTGTTTCATCGAACATCCTGTTAATAAAACGTGTCATAATTAAATACGCAGGTATACCTAACAATGCAAATAAAGAAAGTCGCCAATCAAGCCAAAGCATAGCGCCAAACAGCAGGGCAGGGGCTACTATACCGCGTATCAGTGTCCCTATCGAGTCAAATATAGACAAACCTCCAAAACCAGAAGCATCCGTTGTCAACCTTGTTTGAATTGTGCCTGCATCTTTTGTAAGAAAGAAGCCCATTGGCAAACGCCGCAAATGCTGTCCAAGATAAATACGTAAACGTCGTCCTACTGCGTTATCATAGCGTTCAAAGCCGCGGAAAGAAGCGATGGTTAAAAACACTTGACCAATTAAACAAAATAATAATATTGCAGCGTATCCCCATGCCTGAGTCATATCCATAACAGTCAACGCTTGGATAATCGCCATGACGGACCATGTTGTTAAGCTAATAAGTGGTGCTGCTAATAAAGGAAACAGACAAGCACGTAGCAACTGTTTACGATCAGGTCCTGCTAATTGCAGAAGCTTGCGCCAATACCCATTAGGTTCACTCAGCGTTGTATAGGGATGATTTGGAGTAGGGGGCAAGGTAGAATGGGTAGACGAGCCAGTGTGCACAGCAACATCCTGTGTATGGTCGATTGCGAATACTTCGGCTTTGTTCTCATTCACGATTCCTTGCTCTGTCGCTAAAAATTTGTTCCACATCTGTGCATAACGTGTTTGCTGCTGTAGCAACTCATCATGTGTGCCAGTTGCCTCAATTTCTCCATCATGTATAATGACAATTTGGTCTGCGTCAGCAATTGTCCCTAGTCGATGTGCCACAACAATCATTGTTTTCGGTTTGCCGCTTTTTGGATGCATCAAGGCTGTCAGTGCCTCTTGAATACGTGCCTCATTCTCTGCATCAACATAGGCAGTTGCTTCATCCAAAAGTAGAATGGGTGCATCTTTGAGAATAGCTCTAGCAATACTAATACGCTGGCGCTGTCCGCCGCTCAAACGGCTTCCATGCTCACCTGCTTGTGTTTGATAGCCCTCTGGTAATTCCATAATAAATGCATGACAGCTTGCCTTTTTCGCTGCCTCCATCACTTCTTCATCACTAGCATTTGGTTTGCCGATGCGGATATTTTCCATGATGGTATCGTTAAAAAGAAAGACATCTTGAAACACACAGGAAACATTTCGCGCCAGCTCCAGAGAAGCAATTTGTCGTACATCTACATTCCCAATCGATACAGCGCCATTCTCTACATCCCAAAAACGCGATACCAGCCGAACAATGGTAGATTTGCCTGAGCCTGAAGTACCAACTAATGCTGTCACCTTGCCTTCTGGTGCAACAAAAGAAAGATCTTTCAATACAGAACGTTTTTCATCATAGGAGAATGAAACTTTGTGAAAGCGAATTTCACTACCCTTTGTCTGTAAAGGTTCAGTTGGTTCAGGTAGAGATTTTTCCTGCAAAAAGGCTGTAATACTGTCCATACTACGTTTGACAATATCTATCGCATGACTGCCACTATGAATCACATCAAAAATCGTCTTACCAAAACTGAGAGTCATAAGCACAAAGAATACAAATGTTGGAATGCCAAGTGTTCCCGTGCTATACAGCCAAATACCCGTTGGAATAACAAACAGTAGACCGCCTCGAGACAAGCCAACCACTAGCCCTTTATAGCGAAATATACGAAGGTTGAGTGTTAATATCTTTTGTGAGCTATCCTCTATAACTGTGCGAAACGAATCATAGCTTGCATCGGCGCGAGCAAATGCCTTAATGACTTTCATGCCATATACATATTGCAACACCGCTTCCATCACACGCATCTGCTGCTTTTGCAATTCTGGACCAATGATGCCCAGCTTACGTAGAACCCATTTGAAACTACAATACACAACAGGTACATAAAGCAACGCAGCTAGTCCCATACGCCAATCAATTAAAAACATTGTTACAACTGTCAAAAAAGGAACAGCCGTAGAAGCCGTCATTTCTGGAATAAAATGCGCAATACCTTCTTCTAATTGTTCGACCTTCTCATTCATCATATCTTTTATTTCTGATGTTGAATGTGTTTGAAAATAACCGAGCGGTAAAGTCGCTAGCTTCTTCGCTAGCAAAATTCGGATGTCGTAAAGTACAGGAAACGCTACTAAATGGGCAATTCTGGTTGACCAAGCAAATAACCAACCTTTCCCCAATATAGCCAATAATGCTACAGTTCCAAGCGCTATATAGGGCTGGTGCTCTAGCCAGCCTTCCCCACTACCTAAGACCTTTTCAGCAATCACATAAACAACAAGATACGGTACAAGCCCAAGTGCTGTCGATAATACAGCTAACATGGCGGCAAATACAATGGACATACGCCTCTTTTTTCCCATCCAATCGAGAAGACGTCTAATAGGCGATAACTCTTCATTTTTTATATCTATATTCATCAAATCATTGCCTCCTTTATAGCAGAAGACACAATCCATAATTGAATCGTGCCTTCTACATTCTTTAGCTATTACTCTACTATTGCAATGCGGAGAGAATTGTTTCTACTCCATATCGTGTTGCCAGTGCACCGCCTGTTAAGCCTGATAAGTCAATTGCATGTACTTGATTTTTTTGGCTAGCTATTAATCCTTGCCATACCGAACTTTCCTTAAGCTCATCAAACAATACTGGATCCTCACCACTGGATACAAATAAATGATCGGGATTAATATCCGGTAGCGACTCTAATTGAATTGTGCCCGTTTCCTTTGGCCAATTTGGCGGCACTTGCAAACCTAAACCTTTTGTTGAATCGTAATACATAGCCAATTGATTTTGATCAAATAAGTACATATCCTTATTCACAAGACGCATAAATCCAATTGTTCCTATATTCGTATCTTTCAATTGCTCTTTGCCATTGTCCACGATGGACATTGTTTCACTAATAAACGATTCTGCTGCCTCTGTTTCGTTAAGCGCCTTGCCAACTTCTCGCAACGATTCTACCCAGTTACTAAATAAAGCATCACCATCAAAGACAATTACAGGAGCAATTTTTTCCAATTGATCCAAAACTTCTTCATTATAATGGGTAGCCAAAATTAAATCGGGCTGCATTGCCAATAACTTTTCAAGATTCGAGTTCATATCGCCAAGGTCCTCAATCGTATATTTGTCAAAGTAGTCTTTCATAGAAGCCCATTCTGACATCATTGCTACTGTATCAGCCGCAATAGGTGGGCGCTCTAACGCCAATAAATTTTCTGTAACCATCCATGTAACAGAGGCAATACGCTCTGGTTTTTCCGTCAAGGTAATTTCCTTGCCCCTTGAATCTACATATGTATGTGGCCAGGTTATCTCTGTCACTGCATCCTCTTGTTTAGATGATTTGCTTTGTTCATCCAATTGCTCTTTTTCCTGATTACTGTTACAAGCTGTCAACAGCAATAGGCAGCCTAATATCATTAGAAAAGTTCTTCGAAAATTGCTATAAACGATCTCCATCCTGGAATTCTCCTATCTACTATTTTATAAATGATAATGATTATCATTATTATATAGTTTAGACGGTCATCAAGAAGGATGCTATATCATAATTCCCGAAATCTTTCTGGATAATTTCCAGACAGTAAGTAATTTACAACATTTGTCTTAACTCACGTCTCTTCTTAGGGGAGATGCCCATATGCGTTTTGAATATTCTACTAAAATAATTAGGATCTTTGTAACCAACAGCCTCTGCAATTTCTTGAATTGTCGCACTCGTTGTATAAAGCAGTTCCTCTGCACGCTTCATCCGATAGCGAATCATATAATCTATTGGCGCAATGCCCATGTATTTATGAAATAAATAAGAAAAATATTTACCGCTCATGCCATAGCGTGCCGCAAGCTGCTCAAGTGTTAATCGTTCATCATAATGTTTCTGGATATATTGCGCTGCATCTATGACAACAGGAGAACTTTCTTTGTTTTGCCCATGACGCTCTTCTCGAAGAACAGTAGAAACAAGGTGATAAAACAAGCTTTTTTGTTCTAATTGGCTCACCATATCAGGTAGAGCTGCAGTCAACTGCAATTTTTCCTGAAGCTGTAATAACTCAGATGTTAATTCAACTTGAAAGGTTGAAACTTCAGTTAGCAATGAACTATTAGCCTCGTTTCGAGATACAGGTAAATAATGTACTAGAAAATATTCAGCAGCCTCTTCACCTGTACGTATTTCCATCCGTTTATTAACACCCCCAAAAAATCCTTCACCAGCACTTAATTGATAATGCTCCACTTCATCGAACATAAACTCTGCCTGTCCATATAAGATGATTAGCAGCGCACACTTTGTTGTCGGATAGTCAACATGTCCGCGAAAAATGCCGTTTGCTGGAATCGGATTTTTATACACACCCAATATATTGACTGGTATGTGTACAAATGCCTGAGCTAGCTGTTCATATAAAGCCATTATTATCACAACCTTTAATCACTTGGTTTTAAAATGAATGTTTGGACTTGTGTAGAGATCATTATGTGAAGGACTCAATGCCTCCAGATCTCGCCCTCTCTTATAGATAATGATTCTCACTCTCAATGAATAGTATAGATTGTATCCCATCAAAATGAAATGCCCTATTTCTCAAAAAAGGGCTTGATGAATGTTCAAATGCTTATAATGTTCTTTGTGTGACAGTAACAGGCTATAAGACTCCCACTTCAAAACATGAACCGTGAATGAAACAAAATTGAAGCTACAACTAGTTAGACACTACTCGATCTACAGAGAAAACAAACTGAAAATTAAAAAATCCCTGTAAAAATTCACAGGGATTGTCTTATTAGATTTATTTTTCAGTACATAAAGAAGAGCTATCCTAAAGCCTCTTATTATTTTGTTCCACCATAAATAACCGTAACATGTGGATGTGTTAATAATTGGCTTGCTGGAAAATCTTCTGTAATATTACCACTTTTCAATTTTTCAATAGCATCCAACTTTTTTTCACCAAAAGCAATAAGGACAATTTCTTTAGCCTTCATAATAGATTGAATCCCCATTGTAATGGCGTGTGTTGGTACTTCAGATGGGTCATCAAAGTAAATCGCATTTTCTGTTCTTGTGGATTCTGTTAATGCAACAATATTGGTCATCGAATCAAACGGAGTGCCTGGTTCATTAAAAGCAATATGTCCGTTTACACCGATTCCAAGAAGCTGTAAATCAATACCACCTGCTGCTTCAATACTGGCATCATAAGCCACACACTCAGCAGCTAAATCTTCTGCCTTCCCATTTGGCAAATGTATATTTTGGGGTTGAATATCTATAAAATTAAATAAGTTATCGTGCATAAATGTCCAATAGCTCGCTGGACTTGTTTGATCAAGCCCTACATATTCATCCAGATTAAAAGTTTGTATATCTTTAAAAGTTAAGTGCCCTGCCTGGTATTGCGCTATTAATTCCTTATACATGCCCACAGGTGAGCCACCCGTAGCTAATCCTAAAATACTATTTGGCTTATTCTGTATTTGCTTGAAAAAAATTTCCGCAGCAACTTTGCTCATTTCCTCATATGTATTGACTTCAATCCATGTCATGTTATTTGTCATATATACCTTCCTTATAATTATTGTTTTAACTATTTCACTTTATAGTAGTTAATAAATTAATTCTACAAGTTATTTAACTATTTATCTATTATTTACTGCCAAATATTATGCGTGTATTCTTAAGCTATTTCGGTTATGTTATTAATAGGGAGGTGAGACGGTTTAATGAATACACAAATTCAACAATATTTACAGCATATTCGATTTCAAGGGACTTTAAAGCCGTCTATACAGCTACTTGGGCAGTTACAAACTCGCCATTTATTAACCATTCCTTATGAAAATTTAGATGTCGCCTTAAAACATAGTATCTCCTTCGCTATTCCTGATTTATTTCACAAAATGATTATTGAACAACGAGGCGGCAATTGTTTTGAGTTGAATATTTTATTTAGCTGGCTTTTACGAGAACTGGGCTTTTCGGTGACCAATCGCTATGCACAATTTTGGCGAAATGTAACAGAGAATACACCTCCTGAGGAAATCCCAATGCATCAATTATTAGTAGTAAATGATGCTGGGCAATCTTATATTACTGATGTAGGTGTTGGTGCTTTAGCGCCATGTAAGCCTGTGCCATTAATTGCTGGCTATCAGCATCGTGAAGGCAGAGAACTTTATAAAATAGAGTACGATGAGGCAAATGGTTGGATGCTTTTTGAGCAAATGAAGCATCATTGGCGTTTGCTGTACAGCTTCCATGATGATGCGAATGACGCAAAATTCGCACCCCGACTGTCCAAGCAAAAAAATAAAATTGCGATGATTCGAACACCCTATGGCCGTCATACAATGTTCAACAACGAATTTAGAATCTATGAAGGACACTCCCTTACAACCTATACTACACAAACCGATGAAGAGTGGCTTCGCGCACTTCAACGTTTTTTTCATATCTCTTTACATCAATAAAAAGGAGGGCTCCAATAATTTTGAAGCTCTCTAAAATATTACTTTAGTGTGCGGTCAAGCAGCTCATAAACGACCTTGTCATTATGTAGCATCTTTACTAAACCGACATTATCTACATAATAGCAAGTAGTCACAGCATCCGTGAAAATTGATGTTATTTCAAAAACGATTGCACCTGTATATTGCACTTCACCAGCTTGCACTGTATCATTGGTCGATTTAACCGTTATACGTGAACCCATAGTAACTTTCGGTTCATCCTCATGTTCAATAACACCTATTCGAAGTGGTGTTTGAATGTATAAATCATAATGTGAAGCATAATCATCATCAGTAACCAAAGCTTCCCCATATACGTCAATACCATTATATAAAAGCTCATAATAAACCCGTTTTCCCGTATTTGCATCAGTAACTGTCCAAACATCATTTTTGCCATCAAAATGATCGTATTTATAATTTAACGTATAACGTTTATGATCACCTAGCGAATAGTAATTATATGTGTAAATAAAGCGACGATCCTTTACTAGGTTTGGCTTCGTTAGCGTCATCGCTCGCGCTAAAAAGGCTGAAAAGTGCGCACGTGTTAAAGGTTGATTTGGCTTAAACGACCTATCACTATAGCCCTTCACGATATGATTATGAGCAACTGCTAAAATCGCCTGATAGCCTGGCGTCTGCTTCGTCACGTCTGTAAAATAATAATGCGGATCATTCCCCTTTAACTGAAAGGCTCTTTGCAATACAATCGCCATTTCTCCTCTCGAAAGTGTTGCATTCGGTTTGAAATTTGAGGCAACTTTAAAAATTCCAGCATTTTGTACTGCTGCAATTTCTTTATAATATTTATGAGTAGTTGGTACATCTTGATATTGTGGATTTTCTACCCCCACTGTATTTAACCCTAACGCACGTGTTAGCATAATCGCCACCTGTGCCCTTGTGACATAGTCATTTGGCTTAAATATATTATTGGGATAGCCCGCTATAATACCTTGCTCCACCAAATAATCAATTTCTGTCGCCAATGTTTCATCTGTTAAATCTCGAAAACTCGCTGCATGTGCTTCCTTTGGTAGAAAAATGACCAGTAGTACAAGCAAACAAGCCACCTTCAAAATATTCCTCATATTCTCCCTCCTCCATCATCACTCTTTACCCCACTGAACAAATTTTATGCTCTACATAGAAAATACTACAATTATAAAAGATATAATTGTAGCATGTACGTTTAAGACTAGTATAGGGTATTTGATAATACAGCACCATCACTTATTTTAATCATACGATCTGCATAAGCTAACATTTCTTCATCATGTGTCACCATTAATGTGGTAATATTTAAAGTTGTCGTTAATTCGCTGAGCAGCTGCATAATTTCCTGGGAGCGCTGTGAATCTAAACTAGCTGTTGGCTCGTCGGCAAACAATACTTTTGGTTGATGAATAATAGCACGTGCAATGGCGACACGCTGCTTTTCACCGCCTGATAATACGGCAGGATAAGCTGCTTTACGATGAGCCATTCCAACTAATTGCAAAAGGCGATGCACTTCCGATTGTTGTTCATGCTTCTTTAATGGTGATTCAGCAATATCAAGCATTAATAACAACTGCTCCTCCACTGTAAGAAACGGTACAAGGTGAGAAAACTGAAAGACAAAACCAAATTTACTCGCACGCAGTTTTCGTATCTGCTCAGTATTCATCGTCGTAAGATTTTGATCTTCAAATAGCACTTGTCCATCTGTGGCTGATTGAAGCCCCGCAGCGATAGTTAACAGCGTACTTTTCCCCGAACCCGATGCACCCACCAATGCTGTAATCTCTCCCTCTTTTAGCGAAAGATTAATACCTTTTAAAATTTCCTCCTCGACCTCACCATTTTTAAATGTCTTTCTTACTTTATCAATCGTAAATAATGTCATGCTTAAGCCTCCCCTTGCTGTATTGCCTGTAACGGTTCAATTTTTTTAATCTGTAGCCCTGACAACGTAGCTCCGATAAAGCCAATCACTAAAAACACAAGTGCTAATTGTTAATGAAAAGGGCATCTCTTTTGGAGAAACTAGATTGACTAGTTGGCTAAGGCTAATTGATAACACTAGTGAGACCACTGTAATAATGACCATTTGTGTCCAAATCATGTTAAATAATTTACTTGTCTTTACACCTATCGCTTTTAAAATGCCATACAAACCAATTTTTTGCACATTCATCATATAGAAGAAAATAGCAAACAGCAGACCACTAATCACCACTAAAAACCATATAATCATATTTAAAGATAACTGTTCCGCATTATAACTAGGGATGGTATTAAGAAACTCTTTATTGCTATATGCTTGGAGTCCCTTAAAATTTTGCGGCTCGCTATTTGGTACATAAATTAACTGCTTATCCTTTACTCGATACATCTCCTCGTAAGCCTCTTCACTAATATAAGCGACAGGTGCATGGCTATATTTCTTTTGCGCTACAAAGCCTTTTACAATGAACTTTCCATTGTATTGATTATTCGTTAATATATCTCCAACTTGAATGCCTTTATCTTGTAGCGAGCTATCCAAAATTACCTCGCCTTGATATACAGTGCTAAAAAGTGTTGATGCCGTAGATGTAACAAAGGCTACACTTTGCTGTTTATCATCCTGATCGTTTAAAAAGCCCATCTGCATCGAAAAAGCCACAGCCTCCTTCTCTTTACGGATGACCTCCTGCTGCAGATCGCTATCGATTCTTGAAAGATTAAATGTGCCATCTGCATCCTCAGCCATATAAAATTGACCCTGTGGTAAATCCTTAATGAAAGCCGCATTATCCTGTGATAGACCATTTGCCAAACCTGAGATCATAAAGGTTAAAAAGCTAACTAGGAAGATAATGGAGCCCAAGATTAAAAACCGAACTTTATTCTTCTTCATTTCTTTCCAGGCAAGATTCATCACTAACCCCTCCATTTCTTTGATTACCCATAGCTTAAATTTGTTAAATGAACAGAGCATGAACTAATTATTAAAAATGAGGGATAATAAAAAACCGCTCTTTAATCCCTTAGAGCGGTTTCATTTGATTAATCTTATTCACCTAATTGGCTTGCTACAATCATTTTTTCAATCAATTTCAGCAGGAAACAAAAAAACCTTCTGTACATAAATTTGCTATCCAATATTTTAAACTGGAAAATAATAACCAATGATTCAAATTGCTTTTAAACGATCTTCGAACTTAGAAATTTCTTTATTCCTTTTACAAATTTATTTTCAGTATTGAGATTGTGCTAGTAACTTTTAATTTTCTGTTAATAATGCGTAATAAAACTTTTCCATTGCCAAATGATTTAAATTTTTTAATGTTTCCCACTTCATTTTCTATTAGTTTCTGCTATAAATCCTTCATTCCTTGTTCTGTGCACCCTCACCCGCAAAAGTATATCACTGTCCCGATCAAAACCTCACCTTTTCATAGAAAGGGATTCAGAATTATTTTTATACCCAGTATTGGAAGAAATCTATTGAACTTTTGCTAAACAACGTATAATTTGACCGTGATGACCTACCACATGCTTCACGATTAAGTGATCAACTAAGAATGATAATGGTTTGTCATCAAAGTTTGGATTGTAACTTGGTGCTGTTTTTTCTAAATCTTCTTCTTTTACTTTGCTAAGTGCTGCTTCTACTTTTGGTATTAAATTTTGAAGACTAGCGATTGCATCTTCTACTTTGAGCTCTGCTACAATGCTTTCTTCTACTGCAGCTAAACGGCGCACATGTTCATGGTTACGTCCCCATTTTGCACCTGGAATTATAAGTAATGCCTCTAAATCTGCTACCCAAAACTCCACCGCTTCTAAAACATGAGAAACAACTTGCATTGCTGACCATTCTTCTGCAGAATATTTTACATAAAGTTTTTTTTCGTCTGTACTTTTTAAAACTGAAATGATATCTTCTATACACTTTTTAAATACTTCTATTTTTTCATTAATTACTGGTGATGTCATATAATATGCCTCCTTAAAATTACTAATAGTGAACTTTAGACACTTTAATGATAAACTATAATGTATATTATTAATAGGAAATTATATGCTAAAATTGATATTATTTTAATTTTCTATATTGATAAAATAATAATCTCTGAAAGGACTCTAAATATGAAGAAATCTACATCAACAATTGGCTCACTTGTACATGCTATCAACATAATAGATATTGTCACCAAGAGTGAATTCCCTTTAAAATTTTCTGAAATTCAAGAACTATCCGGCATCTCTAAAAGTAATCTCTATAAATACATTAATACACTTTTGCATATGGATCTGCTATACCGAGACAAGCAAGGACATATTATGTTAGGTTATAAATTCCTTGAGTATGGCAATGCTGCGATGAAAAACAATGACATCGTGACAAAGTTAACTTCTTATTTTAAAGAGATCAGTAACTTGACAAATATGTCTACTTCTCTAACAGTTTGGTTAAACGATACCCCAGTTATTACAAATATTTGGAATACAAATTACGGGTTAAACATTGGTGCCCAAATTGGGACTAAGCTTCCACTATTATCTGCTGGTGGAAAAATGTTTGCTGCCTATGCTAGCAACGATGAGATACGACAATGGATATTGAATGAACAGAAAAAATACCCTGATTTAGATATCGAAGCATTTCAACAAGAACTGGAGCAAATCCGTCAAAAGCAAATTGCCTTTGCGAATGAACCGCTCGTTAACCATGTTTCCTCTTGGAGCTTCCCTATCTTAAATTATAAAAATGAATTGATCGCAGCCGTTGCCATTATCGGATTTACGGATGAAGTTCCTAAAGATTCTTCATCCTCTCTTGTTCAACAAGTACTGCAATTAGGACAAGAAATGTCTTCAATCTACGGCTATAAAGCGTGAAATGCGCTAGAGTTTTGCTCTAACGCATTTCTTTTTGCGTAAAAATTAAGGGGCAAGTGTTTGCAATTTACTAGACTGTCTATAGAGTAGAAAGTGGCGACTCCAATGTTTTTTGTACCGAAAGCAAAGCGTCAGGTACACAAGCTGAAAATCTATTTATTTCGGTGCTAACCAAAATAAATGAATTGAAGTCGTGCCTTCACCCTTAACAGCATATACAGCCAAAATAAAATTATTTTACACGTTGATAGTTTTTGTTGAAATAGCCATATAAGAAGTCAACTACATTGTAATCTGTTGGTTGGTGTTTTTCGAAAATATGGTTACGAAGTGCGATTGTAATTGGGTCTTCAGCATGAATGATTTCTCCCCATTTACGTGCAGTTGTTTGTACCATTGCAGAACGTGGAATACGAACTTCTTGGTAAGCTTTGAATGCTTCTTCGTAAGTGTTATACTCTTTTAATTTTTCTCCTAAAACAAATGCATCCTCTAAAGCTTGAACGCCACCTTGTGCTAGATATTGAAGCATTGCATGACCTGAATCTCCTAATAGAGTAATATTTCCTGTTGTCCAGTTTTCGATCGGATTGCGGTCAAACATTTGCCAACGGAATTGACGATTAATAAATTTTAATGCGTTCTCTACTTGTGGATGACTACCTTCGAAACGACGAGTTAGTTCTTCAGGAGTACCCCAGTCTTCTACAGTTGTATCATATGATTTAAATACTACTACTTGGTTGTAAAGTTCACCACGACGAACTGGGTATTGCACTAAATGTAAGTTTGGTCCAATCCACATAATTACATCATCTAAGCCAAAGTTGTCGTTACCTGCAATTTCTTCAATCGGAAGAGTTCCACGGTATGCTACATAAGCAGAGTTTACGGGTGCATCATCGATAAATAATTTACGAATATTTGATTTTACCCCATCTGCACCAATTACAGCTTCTGCAGTAAACCTCTCACCATTTTGATTAATAATTGTTGCAGTATTATCATCTTGCTCTGCAGTTTGAATTACTTGGTTTGTAAAGAATTGAATATTACCTTTTCTTTGACAAGCTTCATAAAGAACTCTGTGTAGATCAGAACGATGTAAAACGATATATGGTTGACCGAATTCTTTTTGGAAACCTTCACCTAAATCAAGAACCGCAACTTCTTTAGCTGTATATACATCCTTTAACACTAAACGTTTCGGTAATACCGCATGTTTTAATATCTCTTCCTTTACACCTAAGCGATCTAATACTTCTAAAGCATTTGGCGCTAATTGAATCCCTGCTCCTACTTCCCCAAACTCTGGTGCTTGTTCGAACACAGCTACAGATTTATCTGTTTCATTTGAAACGGATAAAGCTGCTGCTAAACCACCGATCCCTCCACCAACTACAATGATATCGCTTACATTCCCCATATTATCCAACCTCCAAAAAGTTTATTTGTCTACAAATAGAGAACTAAGTTTCTCTTACATAAAAACTTTATAATATTTTATAATATTCCGTCAATATAAATTTTTAAAATTTCTATTAAACTCAGATTTTCATTTATATTTTTGCTATAATATCCAAAATCATATAAGTAGGTGAAAATAAATGACAACTGAAAATAAGGCAACCGTTATTCAATCGTTACAAATTGGATTGAATATCTTAGAAATCTTAGCAAAGGAAAAAGAACCACTTAAATTTACAGACATTCAAAACTTAACTTCTATGACCAAAAGTAATCTCTATAAATACTTATCTACTTTAAACCAATTTGGAATGGTCTATCGTAATCCACATACAAATACATACATTCTTGGTCATAAATTAGTTCAGTTAGGAAATGTTGCATTGAGTCAATCTTCAATTATAGAAGTAGTGATCCCTTATTTCAAAAAAATAACAGAACATACAAACTTGACTGTGCTATTAGCAGTTCCTTCTATGCAAGGACCACTAATCTCCTATATTTTAAGTGCTGATTATGGAATCAATATTGGTGCTCAAATGGGCACACATTTACCGCTGGCCTCCTCTACTGGTGTTATTTTTTCTGCATTCGAAAAAGATCTCCAATTAAAAGGCTGGGCAGAAAATGAAGTATCAAACTTTAGTGAGCAAGAGTTAGAACAATTTAAAAAAGACAAAGAAAAAACACGAGAATTATTTTTTGCTTCAAAAACTGAGCCATTAATTCAACATGTTTCTTCGTATAGTGTTCCCATATTAAATTTTAATAATGAACTACTTGGTGCAATTACCGTCGTTGGTATAACAGAAACTGTTCCCAAAACAGCAGACGAACCAATTGGTCAGTATGTTCTAAATGTCGCAAGGGAAATTTCGGCGTATTACGGTTTTTCAAAATAAAGTAGAAAAGCATTAAGTCCATTTGGAGGCTTAATGCTTTTTTTGTGCTTTCCAAGTTATTGCTTTTCTCAATTATGCCTTGGCGTAATACCACCTGCCGCTAATGCTTCGCTTTCACACAGATAAACAATATAGCTAATTTTTTCAAGCTCGCTCGACATACTCCTCTCCAAAATCTATGCCATCTGCTAAGGCTTTTATCTTGGGTCAGTAGGCATCCTTCCACCCACTGAAGCAAAATAAAAATAGCTATGTATTTTTTCTGAAAACAAATAATATTGACATTCTTCAAAAAAACTATTAACATTTTTATATAAATAGTGAACAAAATTTTTTATTAGTGAAAAATAGGAGGTCAACAATGAAACTTATTAACTACACAGCAGCAGGTCATACACGTGCAGGAGCGATCGTTGATAATAAAGTAATCGACTTAAACTATGCTTACCAAGCACAATTAAAAGCAGAAGGTAAATACCGCTACCAAGCAATCGCTAGCGCATTTGTTCCAAACAATACAGATGAGCTATACCAAGGTGGTAAAGAATCTTTACAACTTGCTCAAGGTGCGATTGATTTTATTTTAGAAAACCCTGAAAGCTTTGATAAACAAGCAATCTTCAATATTGAAGACGTCAAAGTAGAGGCACCTGTTCAAAATCCTGGAAAAATCATTTGTGTTGGTCACAACTACCGCGAGCACATTTTAGAAATGGGTCGTGAATTACCATCTAACCCAGTTATTTTCGCAAAATTTGCAAACACGATCTTAGGTCCAGACGATGATATTCCATTCTATCCTATCTCTGATCAATTAGACTACGAAGCAGAATTCACTTTCATTGTTGGTAAACAAGCTCGTAATGTTTCTGAAGAAGATGCTCTTGACTATGTAGCTGGTTACACAATCACAAACGACGTGACTTACCGCGATATCCAGCGTCGTACATTACAGTGGCTACAAGGTAAAACTGTTGATGGCAGTGCGCCAATGGGTCCATACCTTGTAACTTCTGATGAATTAGCAGATCCATCTGGTTTAGATGTTGTGTTAACAGTTAATGGAGAAGTTCGTCAAAAAACTAACACTGCGAACTTAGTATTTGATGTTAAAAAATTAGTATCATTCTTATCTAACTTAATGACATTAGAGCCAGGTGACGTTGTATTAACTGGTACTCCTGGGGGTGTAGGTGTAGCAATGAACCCTCCAACATTCTTACAAGATGGTGACGTTGTTCGCATCGAAATTGATAAAGTTGGAGCTCTTGAAAATAAAGTCAAAGCAACTGACAGAGTTGCAACTGTTTAATTTGGAGTTGTAAGGGTTGAGTAGTTGTGTCACTACTCCCCCCTTTTCTCTATAAAAATGTTCATAGAAAAGGAGAATGTTAAATGTCTGAAGTAAGTCAAGAAATTAAAGAGTTTATGAAAAGTTCAATTGTAACCGATTACACAAAGGATATTCAACAATACAACTTAGGACCACTGTGGGAAGCTATTCCTGAGATCATGAACAAAACACCAAAACCACAAGCGGAAGCCTATCTTTGGAGCGATGAATTAATTAAAAAGAAAATGGCTGAAGCTGCTGAAATTTTCACACCTGAACGTGGTGGTGAACGTCGTGCAATTTATTTCCAAAATCCTGGCTTAACGTACCGTCAACCATGGGGCTGGGCTTCAACAACTCAAACAATTTATGCAGCAGTTCAAATGCTATTACCAGGTGAAAAAGCACCTTCTCACCGTCACTCCCAAAATGCGTTACGCTTTATCTCGGAAGGTTCAGGTGCCTATACAATCGTTCAAGGTCAACGTATTTTCATGGAAGAAGGCGACTTCTTAATCACACCTAAAAACTTATGGCATGGTCATGAGCATTTAGGCACTGAGCCAATGATTTGGATGGATGCACTGGATATCCCAACTGTTTATTCAATTGGTGGTACATTCTTTGAACCATATGAAGACGGTTTACAACAACCAAATATTCCAGACAATTTCACAGAAAAACGTTATCGTGGTGGAATGGTTCGTCCATTGGGCGATGATAAGTATACAGTTGCTCCTCTTGCGAACTACAAATGGAACCGTACGATTGAAGGTATTAATGGTTTGATGGAATTTGATCCAGATCCACACCATGCATTTACGGTAGAATATATTAATCCATCAACAGGTAAATCTGCAAACCCAACTTTAGGAACTCGTATGCAACATTTACCAAGGGGCTTCCATACAAAAGCGCTTCGCCATACACACTCAACTGTTTATCAAGTGCACCGGGGTTCTGGTCACTCAGTAATTAATGGCATACACTTTGACTGGAAAAAAGGCGATTACTTCGTTATTCCAAACTGGGCTTGGTATGAACATGTTGCAAGCGAAGACTCTTACCTATTCTCAGTAAATGACCTTCCGATTATGGACCGTTTCGATTTAGAACAAGAGCAATTCCTTGAAGAAAATAATGGTCACCAAAAGGTTACAGGTGAATTTAAAGCAGCATTCCGTTAATTATTAATCGTTGCCATTTAAATAGGAGTAGAACTTAAAGACTACAAACTCTGATTGTTCTACTCCTTTTTAGAGTGATTTTATAAAACTTCAAAGTGCTATTAACTTTTTTATAGTATAATAACGTTATTTTGAATTTTATTTTTTTCTAAAAATATTAATTGACGATAATGTGACATTTTTATATTATAGGTGTAAACAGTTTACTATTTTAAGAATTTTTCAGAGAATTTATAAAAGATAATCTTTTATTTTCAATTATTTTGACGTAAAAAGCAGAAATTTGCTTTAGACATCGAAATCTGAAAATAAGGAATTATTCGATATTAGCTAGTTCAATATTATTCTAATATTTCATTCAGTATAAAGACTATAGGGTATCAGTTGAATACATCATATTTTATCAATTCTTTGGACCTAAATAGTCTCTATATAAAAAAGGTTAGAGGGGGACTTATGATGAAACTTAAGAAGTTTATGTTTATGGTAATTATGGCAGCGCTTGCAGTAGTACTTGCTGCTTGTGGTGGCGACAAAGAGAATTCAACTGAAACTGGAAATAAAGGTGCTGGAGAATCTCGAACGTTTAAAATTTCACATGTTGTACAAGAATCTCACGTTTGGAATGCGACTGCGGTAAAATTCGGTGAAGAATTAGAAAAACTTTCAAATGGGCGTATGAAGGTTCAAATCTTCCCTGCTTCTCAATTAGGTACGGAAGCAGATATGGTACAACAAATGGAAACTGGTGCAGTTGAATTTGCTTTCCTTACAAATGCTTATATGAGTACTCGTGAAGATTCTTTAAACTCTTGGTTCATGCCTTACCTATTCAACAACTTAGATGAAGCTGTGGCAATGCGTGAATCTGAGGAAGCAAAAGAAATGTTAGCATCTTTAAGCTCTCAAGGTTTACTAGGTCTTGACTTTATGTTTGCAGGTAACCGTCACGTTCTTATGAAAGATGGTTTTGCTGAAACACCTGAAGATTTAAAAGGTAAAAAAATCCGTATTATC
The DNA here is from genome assembly GCF_001281525.1 of Lysinibacillus macroides. Lineage (GTDB taxonomy): Bacteria > Bacillota > Bacilli > Bacillales_A > Planococcaceae > Lysinibacillus > Lysinibacillus macroides. The sequence continues at coordinate 315,878 of NZ_LGCI01000006.1, forward strand.
GGTAGCCCAGCAATGCAATCTTACTGGGAAAAAGTTGGCGCTGGCCCAACAGCTATGCCATTACCAGAAGTTTATACTTCTTTACAAACAGGTGTAATCGATGGTATTGATATTGACTTAGATGCTTTAGTAACTGAAAAATATTATGAAAATGCAAAATATTTAACTTTAACAAACCAAATGACATTCCCTACTGTAATTGTTATGAGTCAATCTGTTTATGATCAATTACCAACTGAAGATCAAGAAATTGTCAAGCAAGCCATGAAAACGGCTGTTGATTGGGGCGTACAAGAAGCTGTTGCACGTGAAAAGGCAAACTTAGAAACTCTAAAATCTGCAGGTGTTGAAGTGTTAGAAGAAATCGATACTACTCCTTTCCAAGCAGTTTCTAATGAAGTGAAAAAGGAATTTTCGGACAAGTCTGAAATCGTAAAATCATTTATCGAAACAGTTGAAAGTAAGTAATTAATTGATCTTCATTTAGCAAATAATTTTTGCTAAATGAAGATCAATCCCTAGATGAAGGTCATCACATCCATGTGACAACGGCTACCTGACCTGCCTCGTGCAGCCCGAGTCCGAAATCTAGATGCCATTATGCCAAGGTATAATTGATCAATCATGTAAAATAGGCTTTTCTAACTTATTTATTACAAGCTAGGAAGTCCTATTTCTACCTTTAGAAGATATTTCTAAAACTTTGAATGATAGAAGGTGTTAACTTGAAAATTATTAATAAGCTGAGCGACATTATATTCAGCATAGAGAAACTTATAGCCATCATTCTCGCTTCAGTATTGCTTATTTCATTAGCTAGTGGCGTATTATTCCGTACGTTAAAGTCTCCTCTGTTTTGGTCAGATGAGTTAGCAATCTTTTGTTTAATTTGGATGACGTTTATTGGCGGTAGTATGGGGCTTAAAAAAAATGCTTCTCCTTCAATAACAATTGTAACTGACTTGTTATCCCAAAATGCGAAAAAAGTTGTGCTTTTTGTAGGTAATTTAATTTTACTAGTATTTATTGGCTACCTTTTATTCTTAGCTTATCAATGGATTTCAATGCCAAATATTAAGGTACAAACATCAACAGCTATGAATATACCGAAACTTTATTTTTACTTATGTATTCCTGTTAGTTTTGTATTTATGGTAATTCATGTTTTTAACAATCTTTTTCTTTCATTCAAAACAATTGACGAGGCGGGTGACCTAAATTGACAATTGCTCTAATTTCCTTTGCTATTTTACTACTTTTAGGTATACCAATCGCCTATGTTTTAGGGATGACAACAATTATTTACATTTTTGCTACAGATAATTTAGGGTTAGTTCTAACTGTTCCACAACGTTTATATTCGGGAATGGAAAACTACGGACTACTTGCAATTCCTCTATTCATGCTTGCTGGAGAATTAATGAACTCTGGTGGTATTACAAAGCGACTCGTAAACGTGGCTAAAACGTTCTTTGGTCATTACCGCGGCGGTTTAGCCTATGTAAATGTTATTGCTAATACGATGTTAGCAGCTATTATTGGTTCAGCAACTGCCCAAATCGCAATGATGAGCCGAACAATGGTTCCTGAAATGGAGAAAGCAGGTTACTCAAAGCCTTTTAGTACTGCTACAACAGCTGCTGCCGGTCTTTTAGGTCCAATTATTCCACCAAGTATGATGTTTATCATTTATGGTGTTGGTTCAGGAGCTTCCATTGGGGATATGTTCATGGCTGGTGTAATTCCTGGTTTATTACTGAGTTCCTCATTTATTTGTATCATTGCAGTTATCGGTATGAAAACCCAATGGCCCGTACAAAAAAAAGCTCCATTTAAAGAAATGATTAGTTCTCTTATCAAAGTTCTACCTGCCCTATCAGTTCCTATTATTATTATTGCTGGTATTTTATCGGGTGTATTTACTGCAACAGAAGCTGCTGCCATTGCCTGTGTTGTTGCAATAATTGTTGGTGCTCTTATATATCGCGAATTAAAAATTTCCTCCATTCCAGGTGTTCTCGTGCAAACAGTAATTACAACAGCAGTTATTACTATTCTTATTGCAATGGCTAACATTTTTGGATGGATGTTATCTTTCGAGCAAGTGCCACAGCAAATTGCTGCATGGATGGTAAGCTTATCTGATAGTCCAATTGTATTCTTATTATTGGTGAATATTTTCTTACTGTTAGTTGGCATGTTTATGGATGGAATCGCAGCGTTAATTATTTTAGTACCAATTTTTATGCCATTATTACCTATGTATAATGTTGATCCAATTCATTTTGGTATTATTATTTGTATTAACTTAACAATTGGACTTTTAACACCTCCTGTAGGTTCAGGATTATTTATTGCTTCATCTATCACAAAAGTATCAATTGGTGAACTAGTAAAATCTTTATGGCCATTCCTAACAATCGCGCTGATTGTACTACTTCTATTAACATATATACCAGCACTATCTTTATGGTTACCTGGTTTATAATACAAATATAGAAGGATGTCCTTATGTTGATATTGGTTCAAGATAACTTCTAATAAAGAAGTTATCTTGGGCTTTTTAGATTTTACTTTAAGATACCCCTTAAATTACGTCTAATTCTTTACCAAGCTTTTCATAAATATGAAGGATATCATCTAGTGTTACCAGCAAGAAATACTCCATTTTGCTAAGAACCAAATATATTCCTGTTATAGTAGGTACTTATTCCATGTCATGTTCCATTGTTGATATCGGTGTTTGTCAATATAGTTGTCGCATTTAGTTACTTTAGTAGTTTGAAAGATTGGATGAATCCTCATGTTCAGTCAAGGCTACCGCGCTGCGCTTGCTGGCCTGGTGATGAAGGTTGAAAGAAAAAGCGTGCTTTCAATCTTCATCACCAGGGAATTGGGGACTATTACGGGTTTTTCACTGCTTCGGTTTGCCCCTTATCTCGCATTGGATTGAGCGTTACTTGTTCATTCGGTGCCCAATTTCTTGTACATCGTGCCCAACGCTCTGGGTGTTTCTCCTTCGCTGCCTCGTACACTTCTTTTCGCTTTTCTAATAGGGATATGTGTTCTCCCGTATGACACTGCACAGGTGTTACAAAATTCAGCCCGCTATACAGGTGAATCTCATTGTACCAATGGACAAATTGCTGTGCCCATTGTCTTGCTTTTTCAAGTGTTTCAAAACCTTTATGCGGGAAATCGGGTCGATACTTGAGTGTCCGAAACATCGCCTCAGAGTAAGGGTTATCGTTACTCACATGTGGTCTTGAAAATGAACTTTGAATGCCCATTCTCTCTAGTAAACCTAGGAATGTCGTAGCTTTCATTAGACTCCCATTATCAGAATGTAACACAAGTGGTTTGCCCTGAATTTTTTCACTGATTACTGCTTTTTTCACGAGTGTTTCGGCGTGTTTGGCCTCTTCCGTTTCCCATACTTTCCAGCCGACTACCTTTCTACTAAACAAGTCGAGTATTAAATAAAGTCGATAATATAATCCTTTCACTGGTCCTCTGAGCCAAATGATATCCCATGTCCACACTTGATTGGACGCTGTTGCCAGATGACTTTCTGGGATGCTTCGCTCTGGCTTTTGACTACGTCCTCGGTAATGCTGCATCTTTTCTTCACGCAATATACGATAAAATGTCGATTCTGATGCAATATAGGTCCCTTGGTCCGCAAGTCTTGGCACAATTTGTATAGATGGACAATCCGCATATTCCTCTTGCTTCACAATCGTTAGTATTTTCTCTTTTTCCTCTTGTGCCAACTTGTTTTTAGGTGTAGGACGTTTCGTAAGTGGGCGCTGATTGGCTTCTTGAATGAGTTCTATAGCTAATGCGCGATTGGATGGACCAATCATTCGTCCTCGTCGTCCCCCCAAATCGCTTGGGCTTTTTTCTAAGCAGTAGTAATGCAGCAGCTTCCGCAAGTGCCTTTTCCTTCTTTTGTAGCTCTTTTTCCAATTGCTTGGCACGCTTTTGTTCTTCCTTCAACGCGCCATTCAACTGTTTAGCTTGATCGAATGCTTGACCATTTGCTTGAAGGCATACATTGCGCCAAGCTTCAATTTGTTCGCGATACAACTCTTTCTTACGGCAATACTCCGCCAACTCTAGCTCATTCATCGAGAACGTCTCCATCACGATTAAAAACTTATCTTGGCTATTCCATTTATCAGTGGTTTGACCATTGCCTGGTGTTGCTACACCAGCTGCCGTGCTTCTTTACGCCACTTGTATAATGTCACTTCTGTAATGCCTTCTTCTTTCGCAATTTGTGCCACTGCTTCATTATTCGGTGGCATCATGTGTTTAACAATTGCTTCTTTTTGTTCTTGTGAATATCGCACTCTATTTCTTCCTGTCATTTCGATCGACCTCCGTGTTATTTACTTAACTATAACACTAAAGTATCCTCCAATATCTATCCTAACAGAGGGGGATTACGATCTTACTATTTTATAGGAACTATGAATTTCAATTGTATGATGAATATAGTCCTTAAAATAACGCTTAAAAAAATTTAATACCTTTTTATCTTCGTTTCTCACATCAAAACAAGCATAAGGAATGGTGAGTTGAATTTGATTTTTGATAACCTCACCCAGTAATGGTCTTAACATATAATGATTCCTTCTATCTTCTTTAATGAAGAGTGAAGTAATAAATAAATATTCATTATTAACATTTCTACTTATTATCCACCCAATAATTTCATCTTTAAAATAAATCCAAAAGCTTGTTTGTGAACTCGTTTCACCAAATTGAAAGTTCTCTAAGGGTGATAAATGCTTAGGGTACCAATCAGCATTGCGTAACGATTCTAGCTCCGCTTCCTGAATTTGATTCAGCTCTTTAATCGAGAAATCTTTTGGAAAAGTGTTCGTTTCAATCCATTTTTCTTGGCTCATGCCTTTAACATTAATAATAAAATGAGTCTTGTCTAAAACTGGTGGCGTCCACGATTGTTTTCTTAATGTAAATTTTACATTCGGACTCGTTTCAGGAAAAATATTTGTATATAAAACTTTTGCACCTTTGGCCTTTAGTTCTTTTTCAGCAAACTTTAGTAGTTTTTCTTCAATGTTTTTATTTTGAAATTTTTCTCTAACATTGACCGAGTAAACAACGCCCATTTTGCCTAACTCTTTGTACTCCGCTACTATTACTCCGAGTACTTCATCGTTTTTATCAACTGAAACGCCTATTACAAACGAGTTATTGTTTATGTCTTTTAATAAAAAATCACCTTTAATATTTTTAAAATATAGTAATACTTCATTAACTTTTGTTTGCATTAATTTTTGAATTTGCATAATTTTTACCTTCTATATAAAATTAGTTTCAATTAAAAAGATAAAGAAATGGACCACTTAAAATAGTGATCCATTATATCATCAATCAGTTGCATTAAGGGGGAGTAGGTGCCCCTGGAAGACTTTTTATATAAGATGCAGGTTTTTCGGCGGTTGCTTTTATACGGACATGAATATATTGTGGTGAGCTAGCCTGAATATCCTGAGAAGAAACACCCATTATAGGTGTAGCAGTTGACCATTCTGGTGCATTATCTGCTGCGCTATTATTGCTATCAACAAAATATTCATAATCCTGATTGGAATCTAAACCATTTAATTTTGTGAATCCAGCATTGGATGAAAATGATGTGTTAACACTATTTGGTATTAGAGCGGGTCTTATGTCTGTTAACTCAATTTGCCCTACATCTTGTACATCATTTGTTGGTTGCCCTCCTGATGACGCTACACGAATATGCACATACTGACCCGCATTTACTAGAATATTATCAATTTCAGTTGTACCTGATAGCGTTGCAGGGAGTGCCCCTGTCCAATCTGTGCTAACAGATGTTGTAGCAGTGTTATCAATTATATATTGATACGTAACACCATCTGTCAAACCTGTCAGTTTTATTGTTCCTGCATCAGTGCCTTGTGCTTTACCTGCATTCGGTGCAGCAATTGGATTTACAATAGATAATGGTATGTTCGTTATATTTATTGTTTTTGGATCAGAATATACATTTTCATTTATAAACACTTTTTGAGGCTTCGCTTTATTAAAGGCAGCGTCTCTTAAGGAAATATCATTACCAATTGCACTCATTGTAATGGTTGTGTCTTGCGTTATTTTTGATACGGTTGTTGCTCCTAATGTGACCGTTACAGTATTTCCTGAGAGTGTAAAGTTATCATCATTAGCAAAAGCAAAAGTAGGATAAGTGGCGTTACTTAACGTAAAATCATTCACTAAATCAGCTAAATTACCAGAATCAACATTTACATTTTCAGAGAAGGTAATCGTTAGTGTATCCCCTGAAGTCACACTACTAGAATTATCATTGTCAATAAAGGCTGAACTAATAATCACTGGTGCAGCCTCATCCACTGCTGTTACATTAATTCCCGTGATCGTCACGCCATTCACATCTACGATTGATTGGTTTGGATTTTGAACAACTGTTGGTGTGAAGTGCGTGCCAGCCACTGGTGTAACTCGAATTGTGATATATTGGTTTTCACCTTGTGTATACACAGGATGAGGAGCTGTTCTTCCATTTTTATCTGTTACTTTTATAGACTCCACAGTATAGCCAGAGACTGTAAATGAATTAATATCGACTGTCGTAGGATCAATATTTGCTGAAAATTTCAGGCGAATCGTTTCCATTTGTCCATCTTGAGAGCTGACGCCATCTTTCCCGTCTAGTGTAACCGTTCCTAATAATGGGTTATTCGCTACTGTGTTTGCAATAACTTGTCCCATCTTTCTCGCAAGTTTATCTGTTGTCGTTCTTTCTACTACAACAATCACCTTACCAGCGGCCGCTGAAATTTTCCCATCTGATGGAAGTGTTTCCCAAGAGGACACATCTGTGTTTAATGATGGCTTACCAGCATTAGCTGCATTCGCATCGTCAAAAATTTTATAAGCAAACTCATTTCCTGAATCTGCTGTTTCATCAACTGTGATATTTACTTTATCGTTACTTAATAGATCATCCTGTGAAGTAACGGTTAAAACATCTAACGGCTGGATACTCACGCGCGTTCTTAAACTCTCCGCATATTGTGTCTCATTATCTGCTACTTTTACAATCGCTACATCAATTTCAGATGTCCCATTGACAAAACCAGAGAGAATTGAAATTGTTTTTCTATCAGCTCCATCAGGTAGTAAAGTCCAAGTTAATTGATTGCCTAACACATCATATGCAGTAATCATATAATCGCTGATTGGTGAGGGAAGTCTCACTGTCACTGTATCTGCTCCAATAGCATTGTCAGTAATCGTAATATCATTAACCATTGGCGCATTCGGGAAAGTCGTTGGTATGCCTTTTTCTACTCTTTCGCTTTCTGTCTTTCCGCTTTCTGTAATCGTCACATATACTTTATCGAGCCCTTGAGAAAACCCTCCTAAAATATCTACCATATTAAATGGAGTTAAAGTTGTGACTGTCAAACTTCCAATGACATTGCCATTTGTGCTTGCATCATAGACGTTAATGATTGAGCCTACTGGTAAGCTAGGTACAGCAACAACATCATTGCCTAGTGTCGCAAAATTTATCACTCGTATAGATGAAGGGGCTTGTGATTGACCTGCACTTGGAACAGATACTGGCGCTGATAAACTTGCTGGTAAACTTCCGTTGGCTGCAAAGCGTACTTCATAGTTTCCTGCACTTAAGCCCGTGATTTCTGTTGCTAATAAAGGTACATTTGTCCAATTTGTGTCAGTAGCTAATTTATATTGATAGGACATACCTGCCTGTAAACCTATAATTTTTCCATCATTACCTGCTAGAGTTGGTGACACACCCTGCAATCCAGGTGGTGCTGGTGGGGCTAAAGTAAAGGAATCAGTAACTGTTGTCACCATAGCGACATTCGAACTAGCTGAGCGATTTCCACTTGTATCTACAGCATAAACCGTATAATAGTATATCGTTCCTGAAACGACAGAAGTATCAGTAAATGCTGTTATATCTTTTCCAATATTACTACTTACTTTCGTTGCGCCAGTAGTACCATTTGAATTGGTTGAGCGGAATACTTCATAATACGAAAGGTCAGATGCCGTGTTAGCCGTCCAAGAAATACTATTTTGTAAGCCACCTAGTGCTAGCGGATTTGTATCTAGGCTTGAGCCTATTACACCTGTCACTGCTGTTGGTGCTGTTGTGTCCGTCGTTCCATTACTACTACCACTACCTGAGTTGTTTTCGGATGGGGCTGTCGGTGTTGTGACTTGATTCTTTACCCAGTTAATTAGTTCAATCTCTTTCTTTATCGCTTCGTAATTTTGAATAACATCAGCTGGGTTTACATTTACTGGAATAATAAGGTTACCAATTTTCACATCCCCTCCTATCGTTACTTTTGACTCTTTATTAACGATTTCAAGAGTACTCACGCTTGAGTTGATGATAACATTGGTAGCTCCTTGCGCGATCACTACTTTAGGGATCACCACTGAACGATCAGTAGTTAACGTGACATTGCTATTAACAACAATTTCTCCTACTGTAGATGTTCCTGATGTTTTCGATAGGAAAATAACATCTGCGTTTTTATCAACACCCACATCGCCCAATTGAAATTCACTGAAAACAACTCTTCCTCTCACTGTAGGTTCATTTACAGCCACTGGGAGGTTATTGGTAGATGCAACCTTTGCTGCAAACGATTTATAGGATTTAGCTTGACTTGCTACTTGCAGGGAGTCATCAATCGTCGTTTTCCCTTCTACTTTTATGAATTCAGAGAAGAAAGAGTTCTCAACGCCTCTACCAACATGTAAATCACCTTTAATTGTGATATTTTTCATTGTGATATAGTCGCCATTTACATTGACATTCGCATCAATTATTGCGTCTTTTCCATCAAATACAACATGGTTTGCATATGGATTTGATGTATCTGTACTTGATGTACCTTTTGCAGTTAATTCAATAGATTGTATTTCTTCAATTTGATTCTCTTTTGTAGTGAGTTTTAAGATAGCCCCTTTTAAAGCCGCTAGATTACTAGGATTCATCCATTTCTTTTGTTCATCTGAAAGTATATATGTTCCTTCAGATGTAATAAGTGTTTCATTTGTAATATTAGAGATCGTCTCATTTACTTGAACAGGTGTTATTTTGTTTTCACTACGATAAATGAATGCTGCTATTTGTCCACGCGTCACATTTTTATTAGGCGAAAATGTTGTGGGAGTCGTTCCGGATGTGATTTCATTTTCAATTAATGCGCTAACATAATTTCTAAACCAATCATCTTGACGTACATCCGTAAATGTTAGTTGTTGTGAATCTTCTGATTTTAAATTATAGGCTAATGAGATAATTTTAGCCATCTGTGCACGAGTTAGCGGATTATTCGGTTTGTATTGACCTTCAGATCCTACAATAATCCCTTTATTTGCTAATGCAGCAATATATTTATAGGCATCGTGCTCCTTAGGCACATCTTTAAATCCTGGGTCCTTGATATTTTTTGTATCCAAATCTAAAGCAAGTGCAATGATTTTTGCTGCATGAGCCCGCGTTAACGTTTCGTTTGGACGGAATGTGCCATCATCATAGCCACTAATAATATTACGCGCATGTAAACTATTCACTGCTTCGTAAAAATATGCATTTGACTGCACATCCTTAAATTTAGTTGTAGCTGCGTTAGCATTTGGCACAACTGTCACTAAGGTACTTGCTACAACAGACGCTGTAATTGTAGATGCCATTATCTTATTAAAATTTTTATTCTTTTTTTTCATAGTCTCACATTCTCTCTCTCATTATTGATGGTGACTGTTTTACAAAAAATAGTAACTAGTGAGATATCTTTTTCTTTATATTTTAGTTGGTATTTCTCCCTTTCTTTATTTTAATTCCACAATGGTTTTTGGGTAGTTATTACCAAATTATTTAGAAACCACCTTTTTTACTTTTCATTTTAGAGATATTAGTCGAGAGTATAAAATATTTTGTGTAAATAGAAAATTCCATAGAAAAAGGAAGACCCTTTCTTGGTAGAATTAAGTCACCACAACCAATCCTAGAAAAGAGGTCTTCCCTATGAATCAGTTTACAACAGAAATTGTCGATGCACTAGTCAAAAAACAAGATATTACCGAGGTTTTTCGTTCGCACTTGGAAATGGCGATCAACTCGCTACTGGCGACAGAGCTGACGGAATTTTTGGATTACGAAAAATACGATCGTATCGGGTTCAACTCAGGCAATTCTCGCAATGGGTCTTATTCGCGTACACTTCACACGGAGTACGGCGATTTAACGCTTCAAATCCCGCGGGATCGCAACGGTGAGTTTAAACAACAGACAGTGGTACCATATAAGCGCTCGAACGATACGCTGGAAGAAACGGTCATTCACTTGTTCAAAAAAGGCATTACGATGGCGGAAATTGCGCAATTAATTGAGAAAATGTATGGGCATCACTATACGCCGCAAACGATTTCGAATATGACAAAGGCTGTTTCAGAAACGGTAGAAGCCTTTAATAACCGTCCTTTGCACAATCGTTACGTATGCGTGTATTTAGACGCGACGTATATTGCCGTGCGTCGTGATACGGTGTCAAAAGAGGCCGTCTATATTGCAGTTGGTATTCGTGAAGACGGCTCTAAAGAAGTGCTTGGCTATACGATTGCCCCAACAGAATCGGCCTACAACTGGCAGGAGCTACTACAAGAGCTCAAAGACCGTGGTGTAGAAGACGTACTTTTATTCGTATCAGACGGCTTAAAAGGCATGGCAGACGCTGTGTTTAATGTGTTTCCAAAGGCAAAATATCAGGTGTGCCTTGTCCATGTGGCACGCAATATCATGCATAAAGTCCGAGTAGAAGATCGCAAGGAAGTGTGCGAGGATTTTAAAACGATTCACCAGGCAAAGAACGCTGAAGCAGCGAAAAAAGCGCTCGAGACGTTCTGCGAAAAATGGGGCAAATCGTATAAAAAAGTCGCACAAGGCTTACTCGAAAACCCGTATTTACTGACGTTTTACGGCTTTCCCAAGGCGATTTGGCGAAGCATCTACTCGACGAATTTAATCGAGTCGTTCAATAAGCAAATCAAAAAATATACAAAGCGCAAGGAACAGTTCCCGAACGAAGAATCGTTGGAGCGCTTTTTAGTGACGCAGTTCGAAGACTATAATCAACGTTTCGCCACACGCTGCCACATCGGCTTCAATCAGGCCCGTGCAAAGCTAGAAGAAATGTTTGAGCAGCTGCACGAACCGGCAAACTAGACCGGGACGCGCCAGCGCGAAATTTGAGTGTGTAGGAAAGGGCTAGCCCTTTCCTACACACTCAAATCAACACTTCGAACAAGTACAATTGAATACACAGGTGATGAGTTCCCTTGAACGGGTGAATCGTCATTTACACAAAAATATTGACAGTACCTATTAGTCTACCTATCATACAAATGTGGTAAAAATATTTTATAATAAATAGCAAAATTAATATATATAATTTTTCTTAGCAAAGCGCATCTTAATACGCGACCGAAACATTGTTAGATCAACAATCATTAAACAAAAAGAACAAGAGAGCAGTTTTGAACTGAACCCCCAATTTATGTGAAGCAAGCTTACGATAAATGATTATCCTCGATAACATCTGGTAGCAGTTAGTTTATTTCCCTATTTAACATCTTTAAGAGACGATCTCTTTTCTTATTCCCGAATAAAAGCTTGTTAACTGCTTCCTCTATCGTCTCATTTGTCTTCTGTATTTTTACCGAAACAGGTCTTTAAGAAAACCATCTATACAACTATTTCTGTGAATTGGTCTAGCATTTAAGCTAGTTATTCTACCTATTTCCTTTTTTAGTACAGAAAAAGGTGCTTTAATTGTTTTATTAACTCAATAGCATCTTCCAAAAATTACTATATATATATATTCATATCCACTGCTACAGGAGTTCTCCCACTGCCTAAAGAGGAATAAAAAACTGCAAATTGGGGACAACCGGCTGTCGTTAAATTTACTTTTAAATATGCCCACTAGGCTATAAGACTTCTATTGAAGTACCTTAAGAGAAAGTTATCACTGAGGTTAGGCGCCATTAGGGATATTGAAAAAATTGAATGAAAACAGCAAGTAAAAGAGCTTCATCTCCCGCATTAAACGCAATTTATAAAAAAATAATGATGAGGCCGATCAATTCAACAATGAAAATCGAAAAATATTTTTTATGTATTTTACATATTCTCGCAAAGAAACACCTAACACTCGAAAGACTTTCATAGCCGGCTCTACATGCCCCATCATCAGCATCTACTGATTTAGACAATGAATGATAGCTGCAGACTAGCAGCCCATATACGTCACTACTATCAATCTGACGTTAGAAATATCAACAATGGAAGAAGGGCTTGTTCCTATGCAGTTTTTTGCTGTGATGGCAGATGCTCTCTATGTGCAGATCGGCATGGGACGCGCAATCATAACAGTCTATAGCCCTGCATATACATTGGGAGAATATAGATATGGGAGGTAGAGGAATGGACGACAAGAACACCCACGATCAGACAAACAATCAAAGTTGGCAAGGCGGCTCACAACCGTCGCGCTACTCGCAGACAGTAGGAGAGCGTGGTCCAATTCTGGAACAAGACACTATGCTGCATGAGAAAAATGAAACGTTTATCCATGAGACAATATTAGAGCGCCCGTTACATGTGAAGGGCTTTGGAGCCTTTGGCTATTTCGAGACGTTTAACTCCATGGCGGCCTACACAAAGCTTTGTTTCCTGCAACGTCCAGACCAACAAGTACCTGTTGCCGTCCGATTCTCACTAGCGGCCAGCAACAGGGGAACACCAGACACTTCACGCAATGTGCGGGGTTTCTCAACTAAATTTTATACTGAGCAAGGTATCTTCGACTTAATATGCAACCATCTCCCCGTGTTTACGGTACGAGATCCAATGCGGTTTGTAGAGACGGTCAGCGCCTTCAATCCCTCGCCGGTCAACAACTTGATGGATCCCAATCGGTTCTGGAGTTTCTATGCGAACAATCCAGAGGCGACGCATTTCGTGCTACAGCTGTACTCCGATCTGGGGACAATCAAGAGCCTCCGTCACATTCCAGGTTACAGCGTGAGTACTTATGTTTGGAAGAATGAGCAGGATGTACGTACTTATGTGAAATACAATTGGATTCCGCTAGCCGGCGTGCAGTATATCGATAGTCAAGAGGCGGCGCGTCTTGCCTGCGAGAACCCAGATTACGCTGGCAAGGATCTCTATGACACAATTGCTCAAGGAGTACCAGTCGAATACGGGCTGTATGTACAGCTTATGAATCCACAAGACGAAGCCACACTGCCGTTCGACCCTCTGGACGATACGAAGGTATGGGATGCACAGCAGTATCCGTTGCTGCCCGTTGGCAAGATGGTGCTGAACCGCAATCCCGACAATTATAAAGAACAGGTGGAGAAGCTGGCCTTTTCCCCGTCCAATATGCTGGAGGGCGCCGAATTTTCATTTGATAGAGTGCTTCAAGGCCGCTCCAATATTTATACGGATTCACAGCGTTATCGGTTGGGACCAAATTTCCGCAGTATACCGATCAACCATCAGGCGAACTGGAAGCCATCAGACGAGGTCACAAGCAGCACCGGCAGCTATGTAGCAGGTCGGCTAGAGCGCACTGCACCTCCAAAAGGGGATGATTTCACGCAGCCAGGACAATTTTACAACTCACTATCACCTGTACTTCAGAAGCACCTAGTCCATAATATTGCAGCCGATCTTGGGGCTGCCTCTCCGGAGTTGCAGCGGATTGTATTAGGTTATCTGGCCCATGCAAATCAGGAGCTAGGAGAACGTGTTGCCTGGCAAATCGGCAACAAAGAGAAGGAATAACACCTGCCCAAACTTCAAACAACAGAGAAATTCAGATGTCCTGGAACAAGTAGCTGGATTTCTTGACATTTCAAATACCCTCCGCTTATAGAACTGAAAGCACACTCTTATATAATCAGATATTTATCGAAGAAATTCCAACATGTTCTGGTTACCAATAGGTTGATTCCCTTGATCAAGAACAACTTCTTCATTAGTGAAGTGTGTAATAAGAGAGCCCTGAAAATTGGGATAACAATAAGACACTTTCTATTCGATTTGAATAGAAAGTGTCTGTCTTATTGTAACTTTTAACAATCCCTTGCTATGCGAGAGGTTTTCAAGAAATGCAAAAAAGTTCATCAGAGATTATCTCTAATGAACTTTTGCTGATTAATTAATGTGATACCGGTGAGAGGACTCGAACCTCCACGGATCTCTCCAAACGATTTTGAGTCGTTCGCGTCTGCCATTCCGCCACACCGGCATATAAAGATAAAAAAAATCGGCTAAACCGATTAACAGTAGAAATATGGAGGCGGCAACCGGATTTGAACCGGTGATAAGGGTGTTGCAGACCCGTGCCTTACCACTTGGCTATGCCGCCATCATACTTGGAGCGGAAGACGAGGTTCGAACTCGCGACCCCCACCTTGGCAAGGTGGTGTTCTACCACTGAACTACTTCCGCAAAAATGGCTGGGGTACTAGGATTCGAACCTAGGCATGACGGAATCAAAATCCGTTGCCTTACCGCTTGGCTATACCCCAACATTCAACTGGGGCGACTGATGGGAATCGAACCCACGAATGTCGGAACCACAATCCGATGCGTTAACCACTTCGCCACAATCGCCATTATATGATAGTTATTAATTTTATAGTTGATGGGGCGACTGATGGGAATCGAACCCACGAATGCCGGAACCACAATCCGGTGCGTTAACCACTTCGCCACAATCGCCATAAAATTAATTGGCAGGGGCAGTAGGAATCGAACCCACACCAAAGGTTTTGGAGACCTCTATTCTACCGTTGAACTATGCCCCTAAAATAATAAAACTGGTGGAGGGGGACGGATTCGAACCGCCGAACCCTAAGGAGCGGATTTACAGTCCGCCGCGTTTAGCCACTTCGCTACCCCTCCGGGAAAATCTGGTGCCGGCTATAGGAATCGAACCCACGACCTACTGATTACAAGTCAGTTGCTCTACCTGCTGAGCTAAACCGGCAAAAAAATAAGATGGGTCAGGACGGAATCGAACCGCCGACACTTAGAGCTTCAATCTAATGCTCTACCAACTGAGCTACTGACCCATATTTGTAAAATAAATGGCGGTCCCGACCGGGATCGAACCGGCGATCTCCTGCGTGACAGGCAGGCATGTTAACCGCTACACCACGGGACCTTTTTGTTGCTGTCGCTTCGCTTTCGCACAGAAAACATTTTGTTGCTGTCGCTTCGCTTTTGCATAGAAAAAATTGGTTGCGGGGGCCGGATTTGAACCAACGACCTTCGGGTTATGAGCCCGACGAGCTACCACTGCTCCACCCCGCGATAATACTATAGTGTTGTAAAAATAATGGTGGAGGATGACGGGCTCGAACCGCCGACCCTCTGCTTGTAAGGCAGATGCTCTCCCAGCTGAGCTAATCCTCCATCTGGTTATATAAATGGTGACCCCTACGGGATTCGAACCCGTGTTACCGCCGTGAAAGGGCGGTGTCTTAACCACTTGACCAAGGGGCCATCGTTTGGAATAAATCAAAGTGCTGGCGGAGAGTAAGGGATTTGAACCCTTGAGACAGTGTTAACCGCCTACACGATTTCCAATCGTGCTCCTTCGGCCACTCGGACAACTCTCCAAGAATGGCTCCGAAGGCAGGACTCGAACCTGCGACAACCTGATTAACAGTCAGGTGCTACTACCAACTGAGCTACTTCGGAATAATTTTAGTATATAGCCTAGCGACGTCCTACTCTCACAGGGGGAAGCCCCCAACTACCATCGGCGCGAAAGAGCTTAACTTCCGTGTTCGGTATGGGAACGGGTGTGACCTCTTTGCCATCATCACTAGACTATTTGAAAGACAATACTTATTATAACATATCTTATAAAAATTACAAGTATATTTTAATATTTTATTCTTTCAAAACTGGATAAACGGTGCATTGACTGTA
>NZ_LGCI01000011.1:0-1081 GCF_001281525.1 Lysinibacillus macroides
ATCGGAAAGAGCTCTTACTACTAATATACGAGGAGGATAACATTGATTACAATATCAGTTAATGAATTAATTAAAGACTTGACGTGTAATAAAGTATATCGTCTACTTTGGATTGATGAAAGTAACATCGTTACATATGCAATTGATATAGAAGATTCCAATGCCTTACCATTCCTTTTAAAAGTAAGCGCCAAATACTACACACCTTCTAATAATTGCCGAGTTTTGTGATAATCACATTAACATCAATTGTTAGGAGGTTTTTTATGTCACCAGAGGAACGAAAACAGATGTGGCAAGAACGCATCGATGCCTGTAGATCCAGTGGAGTGCCAAGTGTAAAAGCTTGGTGTAAACAAAATCAAGTAGGTGTCCAAAGTATGTATAGCTGGATGAAACGATTGGATACTGAACCGACTCACGTCGCTTATCCTCTTACACAATGGGTTGCCATCGATTCATCCAATTCGATTGAAGAAACATCTACTTTAACAGTTAAGGTAGGAGATGTTTCAATTGAAATTAAAGAAGGCTTCAATCATGCACTTTTTAATGAAGTGCTTCAGGTTCTTCAGTCACATGTTAAGTAAAACACCCATTGAACGAGTCTATTTAGCGACGGGTTCAACAGATTTGCGAAAGTCGATCGATGGATTGGCAGCGATTGTTCAAATGAGTTTTCAACTGGATCCTTTCTCTTCCAATCTATTTGTCTTCTGTAATCGCAAACGAGATAAGTTAAAGATTCTCCATTGGGATCATAATGGGTTTTGGTTGTATTATCGCCGTCTTGAAAAAGGCATTTTTCAATGGCCAGACGAACAAACATCCAACCCTCAATGCATTAGTCCTCGCCAATTAAATTGGTTGCTTGATGGACTTCCATTAGAACAAAAACAAGCACATCAAAAAATGGATGCAAAATTTATCATTTAAAGAGAGTTGACAATCCATGTCACCTCTCTTTATGGTATTCTATTTTCATGGAAAAAAATACGCATGAACTACAAGATACAATTGAAGAACTCGCAGCAAAAAATGCGGATTTAGAAAAACAAAAAGAAGTCCTAGAGGCAAAAGT
>NZ_LGCI01000011.1:1894-6657 GCF_001281525.1 Lysinibacillus macroides
TTTTAGCATGGCTAAAATCAAAACGCCCTCAAGTTCCACCAAAAAGCAAACTAGGTGAAGCAATTAACTATAGTTTAAACCAATGGCCTAAACTTATTACCTTTATGAAAGATGGGCGTCTTGAAATTGATAATAATAGAGCGGAGCGTTCTATTAAACCATTCGTTATGGGGAGAAAATCGTGGCTGTTTTCCCAATCTATGAGAGGTGCAACTGCCAGTGCCATTATCTATAGCATTGTAGAAACTGCCAAAGAGAACCGGTTAAATCCCATGAGCTACTTAAACTATCTTTTTGAACAATTACCACAAATAGATCTAGATGATCAGGAAGCACTTGATCAGTTCCTTCCGTGGTCAAAAACCATTCCAAAGGAATGCCGTATTCCTGATAAAGTTAAGTAAAGAATACACCAATGCCCACCTGAAAAACTAGGTGGGCATTATTTTACGCTTACTTTTAAAAGTTAAAGATATACATCAAGGATTTATAGAAAATTCATACTCCAAATTCGAATCTGATCACACAAACATACTAATTAACCACATTAATTTACCTGAGGGAATGAAACAAAAGAGAGACACAGCGTGGGCAATTATCAAAAACTTAGTGAATGATGAACCTTCAATTTATAAGAAAAAAGAACGTGGGCAGCTAATAAATGAACTTGTAAATAATAAAGTATGTACAAAAATGACTGCTTATAAATATTTGAGAAAGTACTGGCAGAGAGGAAAAACTATGAATAGTTTGCTTCCGGATTATAGTAACTCTGGAGGTAAGGGAAGAAATAA
Organism: Lysinibacillus macroides; assembly: GCF_001281525.1. Classification (GTDB taxonomy): domain Bacteria; phylum Bacillota; class Bacilli; order Bacillales_A; family Planococcaceae; genus Lysinibacillus; species Lysinibacillus macroides. The sequence goes on from NZ_LGCI01000011.1 coordinate 2,689, forward strand.
AAAAAGTGGTACTTTGAAAAGGGGAAAACCTAGAACCACTAACAGTGTAGGAATAAATGTAACCGATGAAACAAGGGAAATATTTCGTAAATCGATTAAAAGGTACTATTTTACAAGCAAGAGAAACTCATTGTCATTCGCATATAAAATGATGATAAAGGAGTTCTATGCAGATGAAGTTCGTTACGAAAACGGAACAAAATATATAGTAATACAGGATGAAAATAAAATTCCTTCATTAAGACAATTTAGATATTGGCACAACAAAGAATTTGGTATTGAACAAAAAATAGTAAGTCGAGAAGGTGAGAAAAAATTTGAACGAGATCATCGAGCAATATTAGGATCTTCAACTTATGAAGTCATGGGGCCAGGATCACGATATCAAATAGATGCGACTATTGGTAATGTGTATCTGGTATCTAGTTTTAATTCTGATTATATTGTAGGTAAACCAATTATATATTTTGTGGTGGACGTATATACACATATGATTACAGGAATGTATATCGGATTTGAAGGTCCTTCTTGGGCAGGAATGATGATGGCAATAGCAAATGCAGCATCAGATAAAAAGGAATATTGCAGTAGATATGGTATAGAAATTTCAAATGAAATGTGGCCATCTGCGCATCTTCCTGAAATTATTCTAGGGGATAGAGGTGAGTTGGAGGGATATAACGTGAATAGTTTAATTGAAGGGTTGGATTTGGTAGTGGAGAATAATCCTGCTTTTCGACCAGATTGGAAGGGAATTGTGGAAAAATTGTTCGATACTTCACAAAGTAAAATAAAGCCGTTCTTACCAGGTTACATACAGAGTGATTTTAGGGAACGTGGGGCTAGTGATTATCGTTTAGAAGCTAAGTTAACTATAGATCAATATACAAAAATTCTAATCAATTTTGTTTTATTTTATAACAAAAATCACTATATGAAGGATTATCTAAGAGATGAGCAGATGATACGGGAAAATGTAAAACCGACTCCTCTTAAACTCTGGAATTGGGGCATTAAAAATAGAGCAGGTAAGCTAAGGAAGGAACATCCTAATACTATAAAGTTTTACTTATTGCCACGAGATACAGCTACAGTAACCTCAAAGGGAATAAAGTTTAAAAATAGGTTATTTAGCTGTGAAACAGCTATAAAGGAATCTTGGTTTGTACAAGCTAGAACAAAGAAAAGTTGGACAGTTGATATTTCATACGATCCTCGAAACATGGACATTATTTATCTGCACATTAATGATAAATCACTTTTTGAAAGTTGCTTCCTTTTAGATCATCAGGAGAGATACAAAAATAAAGTACTTGAAGAAATTGAACAATTATTAATGATTGAACAAAACACATATAAAATTGAAAGTCATAGTTTGTTACAAGAAGAAATTAATTTTTATTCTAAAATTGAAGGAATAGTGGATGAGGCAATTAAGACACCAAATCAAGATGAAAATAATAAAATCACTAAAACGGAAAAAATAAAAAATATTAGAGAAAATCGGGAAGTTGAAAAAAGTTTACGAAGAGAGTATGAGGCATTTCAAATAGGTGTAACTGAGATTGATAATGATAAAAACATTATTTCTTTTGCACCTTCTGAGCAGAAAGATGAAAAAACTGAAACATCTACGATAATGGAATTATTTAAAAAGCAAAGAAGGAAGAAGAAGGAATGAAAAATGGGAAGACAATTGAATTAGAGAGTGGTATTGAAGTTCTATTGGCAGAGTATCGTGAACAAGAAATAATTGATTATAAAGGGAATCCCCTTATTGAAGCGTTACCTCCGATACTCTCTAAAGAAGAAGCGTTTGATCAACTTAGCTTTATACCTATGTTTCATAATAGTGAAAGAAATTTATCAAGTCATCATCGTTACCATGCTTTACTAAGATTATCAAGATTTTATCAGCCTATAAATCAAACCTTAAATCTAGAACAGCGTTTTTCAGGTTTCATTAGGTATGGATATGTTAATCGAAATCCATTACATAAAAAACATGTTCAAGCATTACTTGATTTACACAACAAGCTTGTTAATAAAGAGGAAATTGGATTACCGCCAGATATACGTTCTTCTGCTTCAAGTTTCACTTTAATGGGATATCCAGGAATAGGTAAAACATCTGCGATAGAAAGGGTACTATCTCTTTATCCGCAAGTAATATTGCATCAAAATCCAATCAATTTGATTCAAATTGTATGGTTAAAATTGGATTGTCCACATGATGGATCATTAAAAACTCTTTGTATGGACTTTTTCAAAAAAGTTGATTCGTTGACAGGTACTAATTATTTTGAAAAGTATGGTAAGCCATCAAATTCAGTTAGTTCAATGGTAACTCGTATGGGGCAAGTCGCTCGTTTACACTCAATAGGCGCTCTAATCATTGATGAGGTTCAGCACTCGTTATCTGCATCAGGTGCTGCATCAGAAATGATGATGAATTTTTTTGTAACGCTAGTGAATGAAATAGGAGTACCAGTAATGTTTATTGGAACCATGAAAGCCAAGGCATTATTACAAAAGGATTTCAGACAAGCACGTAGAAGCAGTGGCCAAGGCGACATGGTATGGCAGCAAATGAAACAAGATGATGATTGGGAAGTATTAATCACAAGTATGTGGGATTATCAGTGGACGAATGAATATACGGAACTGACAGAAGAATTATTAAACACGATTTACGAAGAGAGCCAAGGAATTGTGGATGTTGCTGTTAAGTTGTATTTACTCGCACAAGCGAGGGCAATCAATTCTGGCCTTGAAAAAATAACCCCTAAACTTATACAAAAGGTAGTGAAAGAAGATTTGAAACTTCTTCAACCTATGTTGGAGGCTCTTAAATCCGGAAATCAAAGCGACATTGCAAAATACGAAGATATTGTTCCAATGGATATTGAAGATTATATTCTAAATAGATTGCCAGTATTAGACCTTAAGGCCAGGGTTCAGGCGAAAAAAGAAAAGATGGCACAAGATCGTACAAATAAAGAACTTCCAATACTAGAAAAATTAATCCTATCCTTAATTAATTTAGATGTTTCAGAAAAAATTGCTGAAAACGCTGCTAAATATGCACTGAAAAATTCACCTGAGTCAACAATTCCACAACTAATGACTCTATCACTCCAATACATTGAGGGAAAGAAAGAAAAGAAAAATGAAGCGAAAGGCAATATTTCAGTAAATAAACTTCAATCAATAGTTGATATAGGAAAGAAGAATAAACGCTCTGCTTATGAGGCATTATGTGAAGAAGGATATATTAAAAATCCTTTAGATGACTTAATAATGTAAGGGTGTGTAAATAAAATAGATGTTAGCATTTTTTCCTTCAATTTATAAAGATGAACTATTATATAGTGTGTTGGCTAGATACCATAAACGTTCAGGGAATTTAAGTAATAAACATTCAACTTTAGATTTGTTTGGAAAAAAGAAAGCATATATTATTCCTGATTTACCTACTGATTTAGAGATATTATTAGAAAAAGTGAGAGTATAAAATATTTTGTGTAAATAGAAAATTCCATAGAAAAAGGAAGACCCTTTCTTGGTAGAATTAAGTCACCACAACCAATCCTAGAAAAGAGGTCTTCCCTATGAATCAGTTTACAACAGAAATTGTCGATGCACTAGTCAAAAAACAAGATATTACCGAGGTTTTTCGTTCGCACTTGGAAATGGCGATCAACTCGCTACTGGCGACAGAGCTGACGGAATTTTTGGATTACGAAAAATACGATCGTATCGGGTTCAACTCAGGCAATTCTCGCAATGGGTCTTATTCGCGTACACTTCACACGGAGTACGGCGATTTAACGCTTCAAATCCCGCGGGATCGCAACGGTGAGTTTAAACAACAGACAGTGGTACCATATAAGCGCTCGAACGATACGCTGGAAGAAACGGTCATTCACTTGTTCAAAAAAGGCATTACGATGGCGGAAATTGCGCAAT
>NZ_LGCI01000011.1:6889-27363 GCF_001281525.1 Lysinibacillus macroides
CAAAATATCAGGTGTGCCTTGTCCATGTGGCACGCAATATCATGCATAAAGTCCGAGTAGAAGATCGCAAGGAAGTGTGCGAGGATTTTAAAACGATTCACCAGGCAAAGAACGCTGAAGCAGCGAAAAAAGCGCTCGAGACGTTCTGCGAAAAATGGGGCAAATCGTATAAAAAAGTCGCACAAGGCTTACTCGAAAACCCGTATTTACTGACGTTTTACGGCTTTCCCAAGGCGATTTGGCGAAGCATCTACTCGACGAATTTAATCGAGTCGTTCAATAAGCAAATCAAAAAATATACAAAGCGCAAGGAACAGTTCCCGAACGAAGAATCGTTGGAGCGCTTTTTAGTGACGCAGTTCGAAGACTATAATCAACGTTTCGCCACACGCTGCCACATCGGCTTCAATCAGGCCCGTGCAAAGCTAGAAGAAATGTTTGAGCAGCTGCACGAACCGGCAAACTAGACCGGGACGCGCCAGCGCGAAATTTGAGTGTGTAGGAAAGGGCTAGCCCTTTCCTACACACTCAAATCAACACTTCGAACAAGTACAATTGAATACACAGGTGATGAGTTCCCTTGAACGGGTGAATCGTCATTTACACAAAAATATTGACAGTACCGAAAAAGTAAATCCTTTTTTAAATTCGAGTATTGATGAATGGATAAATTATCATACATTGTATAACTACTATACAAATTTTACTTCAAAAGAAATAAAACAGAGTGTTCGAAATAAAATGTTATATGGCTGTGGCAATACTTCCTTGCATTATTCAACAGGTCAAATGGCTGGGACAGTAAAAGAGCCTATGTATTTTCGCTATTGTCCTAACTGCTTTGAAGAAGATATTCAAGTGAATGGAGAAACATATTGGCGGACATATCACCAATTACCAAGTGTATTTATTTGTTTAAAGCATTCTGTCTTGCTTGTAGACAGTTCAATCTTAATTAGGCAAGGAAACTCTTCGTATTTTTATTCAAACATTGAAAACAGTTTAGAGAAGGGCAATAAAAGTGATGTTTCAAAAGTAAACTTTGATTTGCTACGTCATTTTGCTGTAGAAAGTAGCAACTTAAATCAAAAGGATTATAAATTTGATCAGTTAAATTTATTAGAGATTTATCATTACCTATTGGATCGCGAAGGGTATGTAAAATCAAACGGCACAATCGACCAAAGGCGATTAGAAGAAGACTTTATTAAGAAGTTTAAGGTCGATTTTTTAATATTGATGCAATCATTTCCAAGTGGTGTAGAAGGACAGTGTTGGTTAAGGGCAATAACAAGAAAACATCGAAAGTCTTTTCATCCTGTACGGCATTTACTGTTCATTTATTTTTTAGGTGAATCGGTTGATACAATTGAACAGTATGCAAATAAACGATATAGTCCATTTGGTGAAGAGCCATATCTATGTTTGAATCCTGCGGCAGAACACTTTCTACAGCCTGTAATAACTAATTTAAAGGTTACTCGTTGCTATGATACTAAAAGGCCGGTAGGAACCTTCTCCTGTGCCTGTGGCTTTGTTTATTCTCGTAAGGGGCCAGATAAAACAGAAGAGGATAAAACAAATATAGGGCGTATTAAGATGTTAGGTGATACTTGGTTGAGCAAACTCCATCAATTGGTTGAAATAGAACAGTTGAGTTATAAAGCATGCTCAAAAATATTAAAAGTCGACACCAAAACAATTATTAAGTATTCTAAGCAAAGAAATAGTAAGCCTATGAACAAGGAAAATCATATTAAAAGTGATTTGAAGCAAAAATGGCTTGATTTAATTAACCAATACCCCATATTATCAAGAACAGAACTTAGAAAAAAAGACCCATCACTTTATATGCGAATTTATAGAAATGATAAGGAATGGTTAAAGGAACATTCCCCAGTTGTTAAAGTAAATAGGGTTACTAATAAAAGAGTTGATTGGGTACAGAGAGACCTTCACATCTTGGGCATGGTAAAAAAAGCAGTGGAAGATATAAGTGCTAAAGAAAAACCAGTTAGAATAACCGTAAGCAGTATAGGTAAAATGATTAATAATAAATCGTTGTTAGAAAAAAGAGTAAATAAACTGCCCAATACGATGAAGTATATTGAGAGTGTTAAAGAAAATACGACCAATTTTCAAAAGAGGCGTATTAGTTGGGCTATAGATCAATTAAAAGATGAAGAACTTGAAGTTTGGAAAATAATGCGAAAAGCAGGAATCAGTGAAAGATTTTATTCTGGGTTAGAGATAGAAATAAAAAGGCAGATAATAAGTGCGAAGCAAAAATTCTGATATAAAGAATGATACCAAAAAGCCGTGTTCATAGCTGAAAACACGGCTTTTTTTGTTGTAGTCATAATGGTGTTGTTCATCTTTGAAATCGAAAAATTAAAATCCTGTGAATCCACCAAAGAAGGGAGTAAACCAAGCAATAATTTTTGTCATCATGTCAAAATAGAGTAGCACACCCATTACTATCATTAACCATCCACCAATGCTCATAATGAGATGACTTTTTGTCTGGAAAAAGACGTTGCATGCTGTGCAAATCATATTGACTAGAAGAACTTGAACAGTGAACAAGTTTGTAATCAAAGCAATATTTATTCTTCTATTTAGCAACAGAAGCACAGTAATTGAAACTACTGTGCTTCTGTTTTTTAGTTCAATACATACTATGCAACCTCTCATATTCATGTGGGGGGAGCATCTACAGAAGATTTTATAGATAATTGACATAACTATGTAACAAAATATCCCGAGGTTTATATTGATTATTCTAATTGCTGTAATAAAATGATGTTATATCTTGTTAAGTTATAACATTCAGGAGGAAACTATGCTTTCAGAGAGACAACAACTTATACGTGACATGATTCTATATAGACACAATTTGAAAATCTCAGAATTAAGTCAAACACTTGAGGTATCAGAGATGACAATACATCGAGATATAAAACCTCTGATTGAAGAAGGGCTTATTATGAAGACATATGGTGGGATTACACTTATAAGGGATCAATCTATACATCGTGTTGAGGAAGACGAGTGTGTGTATTGTCATCGTAAGTGTGATGATCGATTGGTTTACAGGATAATTCTTTTAAATGGAGAACGTGAAAATGCTTGTTGCAGCCATTGTGGAATACTGCGGCATCGACAGTTAGGTGATGAGGTAGCACAAGCAATTTGTACCGATTTTTTAACAGGGACAACGATTAGCGCTCATCTAGCTTGGTTTGTTTTAGACACTACTGTCCATATTCGTTGTTGTTACCCACAAGTGTTGGTATTTGAGACTAAAGAATATGCAGAGAACTTTGTAAAAGGATTCGGAGGTAAAGTCCTTACATTTTCCGAAATAATGAAATCATTTCCTCAACACCTTAAATTGTCCTGTAAGAACAGTTGAAGAGGGGAATTTAAATGAATGAGGTACTTCTTCAGATACATGTGTGGTTAAGTCAGTTAGCCAATTTAGTAGCAGAACCAATTTATACATTAGCACTAAAACTAGATGTATGGGGAATGAAGGCTTTCTTATTAGGGTTGGTTGGGGCAACTGCACCATGTCAACTTACATCTAATTCTACTGCTGTTGCTTTGATTACATATGAGACTGAAAAAAATAAAAGGTGGTTGAATGTAGGGAGTTATATTACAGGCAAATCTTTAGTGTACATATTGTTAGGCATAATGTCTGTATTCATCGGTAGTACAGTTGCTGATATTCCTTTCATTGGAACAATGTTTTTCCGTAAATTATTTGGCCTTACTCTTATTCTAATTGGATTAGCTCTCCTTGGAAATATTTCAGTACATTCCTCTGCATCACAACGTATCTTCCAAAAAGTCCAAAAAGGATTGAAATTGAAAAATACATCTCTTTCTTTTGGGTTGGCTATGGGTTTTTTATTCTGTCCTACGTTGTTTTGGTTATTTTTTGTCTTGTTATTGCCGACAGGAAATGGAGAATTTAATTTGATAGGTCCCATTTTTTTTGCAATTGGAACAGCAATGCCACTCATTTTATATGTGATACTACTGACTATTAGTGAACGGTTATTAAATCCAATGAAGAAGACTTTGTATTCATTCCATAATGTATCAAGGAATATTTCTGCAATCTTCTTTATATTGTCAGGATTATTCGAAACTTTAAATGCTTGGATAGGATAGAAGGGAATTTGTTTATGATATATATATTTAGTTTTAGTATTATTTTTTTGTTAACCGGTTACGTCATTTTTTCTACCTATCGTGCCAAATCGTTCTTATCAGAAATGACTGCTATGATGATTGCAATGGCTGTTTCTATGATGGCTAGCATAGTAGTAGGAACCATATTAGGAGTAATATTAGTAGGGAAAATGACTGTCCCAGTAATCTCCTCAGTACTTTTTGGCATGATAATTGGATATGTTATTGGGCGTCCCTTTAGTTTATTGGCTTCATTAGATGGACTATTAGCAGGTATCATGGGCGGCATGATGGGTGCAATGTTGGGGGTAATGGTTTTTTCTCAAGATCCTGTCGTTATGATGATATTTGTGGATGCAATTTTTATCATTGTCATGATTCTTATATTGAAATTAATTAGACAAGAAGTTAAGGGAACAGATACAATAACGGTAATATCAAATAAAAATAAATGGAGTAAAGTTATTTTTTGTGTAATTGCCGTATTATTAGTTGTTTCTGTTGTATTCTTTAAACCCATTTCTCATTACTTCAGAGATCTTTTGGGTGATACAACTCCGGTTTCAGACGATTCTTCTACAAAAATAAATGAAGTAAAAGCAGAGCAAAAAGACGGTTATCAGGAAGCCGTCATAATGGTAGAGCCATTTGGATATACACCTGAGAATGTAAAAGTAAAAGCTGGAATCCCAGTTCAACTTCATTTTCAAAAGAGTTTTTCAGGTGGATGCTTATCATACTTAATAATAGAGGATTTCCAAATAGAAAAAGATCTTGATAAAGGTGATAACTTGGTCGAATTCACACCAGAAAAACCGGGTATATATACGTTTCATTGTGGAATGAATATGTATTTTGGAAAGATAATAGTTGAATAATGGATAACAACGAAACAAAGCACAGCCATTAAGAGTCTGTGCTTTGTTTTAGTTTCACCTTTAAAATTTCTTTACTTATGTAGATTTAAAAAATAAGTATCGTGGGGTTTTATTCTTATACGAGAGATATTCTACTTTAAGCATATTCTCTAAGTGTTTTTCTTCTTGAAGAATAAGGTTATGAATTGAAACTATATTTAGTAAACAAATAATTAATGTAACTAAGTTAGGGAATGTCAAAAATAGACCTATAAACATTAAATTGAATCCAACAAATGCAGGATTTCGACTATATTTGTATAAACCATTGGTGATTAGCGAGGTTTTTGTTTCTTTATCTATACCAACTCTCCAAGAGGTTTTCATTGTTATCATTGATAAAATAAAAAACAGTAAACCAATGGTAATTGTCATTAATCCAAAGTAATGCATAACCTCATTGGTGAATAGTTTAGGTAAAATATTATCAATCGAATTATCAAATATTGACTCTAAAAGCCATGCAATTCCCCATACGAAAGTTGAAATTTTAACAAACATTTCGGAAGAATCGACGGATGTCCCCTTATTTCCTTTTCCTAACACATTTGCTTTTATCCCTGATTTCTTATTTAGAATAACTAGCTTTAATGAATAGGAAAATAAAAACAAAGCAAACAGAATCAATGAAAAAACATTTACCAGTTCCATTTTTATCTCTTCTTTCTATAATGAATTAAGTGCTATTTTAAGAAAGTAAAGTACTAGAAATAAAAAGATGGACTTTCATATAAAAAGCCCATCTATTGAATAAAGTGCGTTAATTCATTCTTTAACACGCATTAAACGTAAGCTGTTTAATGCTACTAACAATGTTGCTCCCATATCTGAGACAATGGCAATCCAAAGTGTTAGCCAACCTGGAATAACTAATAGTAATGCAGCTAGTTTAATTAAAATGGCAAATGCTATATTTGCCTTGATAATATTTAAGGCCTTACGACTTAGCTTTATTGTAAACGGTAATTTCCGTAGATCATCTGCCATTAAAGCAACATCTGCAGTCTCTAATGCAGTGTCTGTACCAGCACCACCCATGGCGATACCGACTGTAGAAGCTGCTAAAGCAGGAGCATCGTTGACACCATCACCGACCATCGCAACATTGCCATAGTCTTTTCGAAGTTGTTTTATATAGGAAAGTTTGTCTTCAGGCATTAATTCAGCTTGAATTTCAGAAACCCCTACATGATGACCAATTGCATTCGCAGTCCCTTTATTATCACCAGTTAACATGATTGTTTTCTTAACACCCATGTTATGCAATTTCTCAATAATTTCTTGGCTAGATTCACGTACCTCATCAGCTACGGCAATGATTGCTTGAATCTCTTTTTCAGTTCCTAATATCATGGCAGTTTTGCCTTCATTTTGTAACTTAAGGATGTTTCCTTCTAAATTCTCTGGAATAGGTACATTTAACTCTTGGAACAATTTTGGGCTACCGATGTAATACAAAGTACCATCTACTTCACCTTTTATTCCTTTGCCAGTAATGGCTGCGAAAGCATCAACGTTGATATTTTTGAATGAAACATTTTCTTCTTCGGCTCTTTTAATAATCGCAGAAGCTAAAGGGTGCTGAGATCGATATTCTAAAGCCGTAATTATGGCTAGAATCTTTTTTGAATCTTTTTGGGTATTCATTACATCAAAGTTTGTAACCACTGGAACACCTTTTGTAAGCGTACCTGTTTTATCAAAAGCAATTGCCTTAAGCGAACCCATTTCCTCTAAATAAATGCCACCTTTAATTAAAACCCCTTTTTTAGCAGCATTACCTATAGCTGAAACAATTGAAATTGGTGTTGAAATAACAAGCGCACATGGACATCCAACTACAAGTACTGATAAACCTTGATAAACCCAAGTTTCCCAACTACCATCGAAGAACAGTGGGGGAACAATTACTACAAGCCCTGCAATGACCATGATAATTGGTGTATAATATTTCGCAAATTTATCAACAAATGCTTGTGAAGGAGCGCGTTCACCTTGAGCTTCTTCAACTAGATGTATAATTTTTGAAATCGTTGTATCTTCAACGTATTTTGTAATTTTAACTTCTAATAAACCCTCTTCATTTAGTGTTCCAGCGAATACCTCATCATCTACTGTTTTTGAAACTGGTACTGATTCCCCTGTAATAGCTGCTTGGTTGACTGCAGAAAGACCGCTAACCACGATGCCATCCATTGCAATTTTTTGCCCAGGTATAACAATCATAATATCGCCAATCTCTATATCATCTACGTGTACCATGATTTCTTGACCATTTCGACGAATTAAAGCTTCTTTTGGTGCAATATCCATTAATGAGCGAATTGATTGACGTGCTTTATCCATTGAATAACGCTCTAAAGCTTCACTAATAGCGAATAGGATAACAACTATGGATGCTTCTGCCCATTCTCCTATAAATGCAGCACCAATGACAGCTACCGTCATTAATGTTTTCATGTCAAAATCAAAGCGAGTTAAATTTTTGAAACCAACTTTGAATAGATTGAAACCACCGATTACAATTGAAGCTATAAATAATAGGGAGGTAATAAGATTTTCTTCACCGTTTACGTATTGAGATAGATAACCGAATACGATAAATAAGCTTGCGTATAAAAGTGTGCTATGTTTTTTGTAAAATGGTACTTTCTTTTCAACTTGCCCCTCACTATTGTCAGAAGATGGAGCTTTAGATCTGTATGAAGGTGTATCCATTGATACTTTTAAATTTTCAAAAGCTCCAGCTTTTTCAAGTTCCGCAATAGTTGTTTCGCCAGTTACGGAAATTTTAGAAGCACCGAAGTTTACTTTTGCATCTTGAACCCCTGGAAGCTCTTTTACATTACGTTCAAATTTACCTGCACAGTTTGCACACGAGAAGCCTTCAATTCTATAGGTAGTATCTGTTTGGGGTGGAGTAACACGTTTTTGTTTTTCTGGCGTTACTTTTAAGTTTTCGAAAGCTCCAGCCTTTTCTAACTCCTCCACGGTCGCATCGCCTGTAACTGATATTTTAGATGCCCCAAAGTTCACCTTTGCATCTTGAACACCAGGTATTTCTTTTACATTACGTTCAAATTTACTTGCACAGTTGGCACAAGAGAAACCGTTCACGCGGAATACCTGTTTTTCCTCAGTCATTAATTTCACCTTCTTTATGTTCTTCAAATGCAACACTGATTAAATTCTTAAAATATGGGTCATGAATAGCGTAATAAACCAATTTCCCTTCTTTACGATATTCAGCTAATCCTAAATTTCGTAGTAAACGCAAATGGTGCGACGCAGTTGCTGTTGTTGACCCAATAATATTAGCGATATCGCAAACACATAATTCATCTTCTAGTGTTAGCGCATAGGCAATTTTTACACGTGTATCATCCGAAAGTGCTTTAAAAACTTTAGCAACATCCATTGATTTTTTTTCTTTTAACTTGTCTTGAACATAGTTTACTTTATCCTCATGAATACAGGTGATTTCACATATTTCTTTCATATATTTTCCTCCAGTTATCATTCAAACGTTCAAACGATTATTTGATTGTTTTTATAATAAACTTAAACATTCAAATAGTCAAACAGTTATTTGAATGTTTTATTTATTTAATGCAATTTATTATTTTTGACCAGAAAAGTATATGCAAAAGCCTAAGCTTGAAAAAAGTTAATTTTTTTGGATATGTATGGAAAAAGAAATGTAGATCATTAAATTAGAGGTTAGCTATTGAATATAATAATTATTAGTTTGAATAATAGTTGCAAATTGCAAATAAAATTGCTATATATATTTATTAAGGATAGAATATTTTTGTGTTTTACTTAGTTTTATTAATTACAGCTATTATTTTTAATGAATTTATATTTGCAAAATGCAAATAATGAAGGGGGATAAAAAATGAAAGGGATTCTTGATACAATCGTTATTGGGGGAGGGCAGGCTGGACTTGCAGCAGGCTATCATTTACTGAAAAAAGGTCTACGATTTTTAATATTAGAAGAAAGTAATCAGATCGGGGGTTCTTGGCCAAATTATTATGACAGTCTTAAATTGTTTTCTCCAGCAGGGTTTTCCTCTATGCCCGGCATGAAGTTTCCTGGAAACCAGAATCTCTATCCGAAAAGGGATGAAGTTATTCGATACTTACAAGATTATAAAAAAAAGTTCCAATTACCTGTTTTAATTAATCAGAGAGTAGATATGATTGAGAAAAATAACATAGGTTTTATTGTTCGAACTGTCACAGGCGATAAATTTCAAGTTAGAACAATCATAAATGCTACAGGCTCATTTAATAATCCTTTTATTCCTAACATTCAAGGAAGAGAAGTCTTTCAAGGGAAAACACTTCACTCTTCAGAATATCGAAATCCACAGCCATATCACAACCAAAGGGTAATCGTAATCGGAGGAGGTAATTCGGCTGTGCAAATTGCTGTTGAATTGTCTAAGGTTAGCCAAACTACTCTTTCAGTACGACAGCCAATAAAATTTGTAAAACAACGTCTACTTGGACGGGACATACACTATTGGTTGAAGGTATTTGGTTTTGATACCTTTCCTTTCTGGCGCTTTGGAAAAACGGCACCCAGATCAAATGCTGTGAATGATATAGGAGGATATAAAGATCGAATTAGTAAGGGGAGTCCGGAACAACGTTTAATGTTTACTTCTTTTTATGAAGATGGAGTTATTTGGCCGGACGGAGAAAGGGAGCCTGTAGATACCATTATCTATGCCACAGGATACAGACCACATTTACCCTATATGAAATTACTTGGTGCATTAGATGGGGAAGGAATGCCTTTACAAAAGGCAGGTATTAGCAGTATCCCTGGATTATATTTTGTGGGACTAGAAGGACAACGATCATTTGCATCTGCAACTTTAAGAGGTGTGGGAGAAGATGCCGAGTATGTTGTGAAAAAGTTACTTCACCACATGAAAAGTAGAAACTTTTGAAGTAGGAAAAACATCTTCAAAAAAAGTTAAATATATTTTAGTTGTATTTTGCAAATAAATAATATATATGTCTTTATAGGAGATGATTAAATGGAAAATAAACGTGAACTTTTTCAAGTTTTAACTCAAAAGTTTGCTCTACTAAATAAAACATGTTGTACTGTAGGATCAATTGACATCACACCAATACAGAGCCATATTCTATATGAGATCGACAAACAAAATAATCCTTCTATGCAACAAATAGCAGAGGCAATAGGTATGGATATTACTACATTTAGTAGACAGATTCAAACTCTTATTAAGATGAATCTTGTCAAAAAAACTCCTCTAACATCAGATAAAAGAGTGTACATTTTGTCATTAACTGTGGAGGGTACATTTCTCGCTACTACAATTGATGAAATGATAAACAATTATTTAAATGAAGTTTTTTCACATTTGAATGACTTCGAAAAAGAAACTGTTTTACGTTCAATTGAACTCTTAAATAAAGCTATGGCTAAATCAAATTTGTGTTGTACACCTTCTCCATAACTCGTTACTAAAGAAAAATTAATGGAGATAAATTAATCTTTATCATTATCTTTTAAAGCGTACGTTTAGGTAACTGAACGTACGCTTTTTACAAAGTATAAAAATTTTTTTAAAATGGGTAAATATCTGTTGCAATTCAAAACATTAAATCATAATATAAGAATATAGTTATATACTGATTATGTCACCTTCTTACGAGGTGATTTTATTTAAAATAATATATAAGAAAACAGTTATATAAGGAGTGCAGATAAATGGAAAACACACTAATTGAAAAACAACTAAAAGCAGCAGCGGATTTGAATCGCATTAAATTACTTGCATGCATGAAAAACGGGGAGGTATGTGTATGTGATTTTGTGGATGTGCTAGGAATATCACAACCAGCCGTTAGTCAACATCTACGAAAATTAAAGGAGGCAGGCATTATTACGGAACGGAAAGTAGGGACTTGGAAACATTACCGTTTAGTAGAGAATCAAACGCCACTGATGAAGGGCATTTTAGAACAAATTCAGCCTTTAAAGGGGTGCAATTGTGAAACCGATTGCTGCCATGTAGGGGGAAATATAAATGAGTAATGAATCTTTAACAAAACAGCTTTCTTTTCTAGATCGTTACCTTACCCTTTGGATATTCGTTGCGATGGGAATAGGTGTTGTATTAAGTATCACCATGCCTAATGTTGGGGAAGCGTTAGAGTCCATGTCTATTGGAACAACGTCCATACCGATTGCTATAGGGTTAATTGTCATGATGTATCCACCATTAGCGAAAGTAAAGTATGAAGAAATGTGGCGAGTGTTTAAGGATTGGAAAGTGCTATTACTATCACTTTTACAAAACTGGTTACTCGGCCCGTTCCTCATGTTCTTTTTAGCGATTATCTTCTTACAAGATTACCCAGAATATATGGCTGGACTCATTATGATTGGCTTAGCTCGATGTATTGCCATGGTGATTGTGTGGAATGATTTAGCGCGTGGAGATCGTGAATATGTAGCTGGTTTAGTTGCCTTTAACTCCATTTTTCAAATTGTGACGTATTCAATTTTTGCTTACTTTTTCTTAAATGTATTACCTGGTTGGTTTGGTTTAGAGAATTTCAATGTATCCATTTCTATGTGGGAGATTACAAAGAGCGTTCTAATTTACTTAGGGATACCATTTGCAGCAGGATTCCTCACACGATGGATAGGAATTAAAGCAAAAGGAAAACAGTGGTATGAAGAAAAGTTCTTACCGAAAATTTCACCACTTACTTTAATTGCACTGCTGTTCACGATTGTGTTGATGTTTGCTTTAAAGGGTGAGCAATTAGTAGAACTGCCACTTGATGTAGTGCGAATTGCTATTCCATTATTTATTTACTTTGTGATCATGTTTGCTGTGTCATTCTTCTCTTCCCGTAAAGTAGGTGCATCTTATCCTGTCACAGCAGCTCTTTCTTTTACAGCTGCAAGCAACAACTTCGAGTTAGCAATTGCTGTTGCAGTGGGTGTGTTTGGCTTGCATAGTGGCGTGGCATTTGCCGCTGTTATTGGACCACTAGTGGAAGTACCAGTCCTCATTGGACTTGTATGGGTTGCCTTACGTTGGCAGAAAAAATACTTTAAAACCATTAAATTATAAGGAGCAATTACTATGACAAATACACTTTATTTCTTATGTACAGGAAACTCATGTCGAAGTCAGATGGCTGAAGGATGGGCAAAGAAATTACTACCTACCAATTGGACAGTTAAAAGTGCTGGTATTGAAGCACATGGCGTAAATCCGAATGCTACTAAAGCGATGGCGGAGGTAGGGGTTGATATTTCAAATCATACATCCGATTTAATTGATTTTGAGACATTAAACAATGCAACATTAGTTGTCACTTTATGTGGGGATGCAGCTGATAAATGCCCAATGACACCTCCTCACGTTCGTCGTGAGCATTGGGGATTTGAAGATCCAGCGAAAGCGACAGGTACTGATGAAGAGAAGTGGGCTGTATTCCAAAATGTTCGTGATGCAATTGGTAAACGCATTGAACAATTTGTAGCTGAGGAGCTGAAATAAATTGAAAAAAATTCATATCTATGAGCCAGCAATGTGCTGTTCTACAGGCTTATGTGGACCTTCTATAGACCCAGAATTATTGCGAATGTCATTTATTATGAATAATTTAAAGAAAACAAACATAGAAGCTGAAAGATTTAATCTTACAAACGAGCCAAATGCTTTTGTAGAAAACGAAGCAATCAATCAACTATTAGTGTCAGAAGGAATGGATGCCTTACCTGCAACGTTTGTGGATGGAGAATTACTTTGCAAAGGAATCTATCCAACAAATGAACAATTTTCACAGTGGTCAGGACTTTCAGAAGACGAATTACTACAAAAGCCAAAAGTACGCTTGTCACTAAAAGGAGATGCGTAAGATGGAACGCTTTACAAGAATTCATTTCCCTGACACCCCATTCCTGTTTTTCACGGGGAAAGGGGGCGTTGGGAAAACATCGGTTGCTTGTAGCCTATCAATAGCCATTGCAAGGGAAGGGAAAAAGGTACTTTTAATTAGTACAGACCCCGCATCCAACTTACAAGATATTTTTGGCCAAACGCTTTCTAATAGTCCAACAAAAATTGAAGGCATAGACAATTTATTTGCGATAAATTTGGACCCTGAACAGGCAGCACAACATTACAAAGAGCAAATGGTTGGTCCGTACCGTGGAAAACTACCTGAAGTGGTATTACAAAATATGGAGGAACAACTTTCTGGTGCTTGCACAGTAGAAATTGCTGCCTTTAATGAATTTGCTTCACTATTGACTGATACTTCAGTGATTGGGAATTTTGACACTGTGGTGTTTGATACAGCCCCTACAGGGCATACGTTACGATTATTACAGTTGCCTTCTGCATGGTCTACGTTTCTAGACGATAACACGACTGGCACTTCATGTTTAGGTCCTTTAAAAGGGCTAGAACCACAACGTGAAGTCTATAAAGAGGCAGTTGAACGTTTAAAGAATGCTAATCAAACAACGTTAATGTTAGTGACACGCCCAGAAGAAAATCCTTTAAAGGAAGCTGCACGTGCTTCTCACGAATTGTTTGAAATAGGCATTCAAAATCAGACTCTACTAATTAATGGATATATGAGCAATGCCAATTCTACTGATGATATCGAAGAGGCTTTCATTGCGCGTCAAGCTGATGCAATAGCAAGAATTCCTGAAGAACTAAATCAATTTGAGCATTTCTACTTACCTTTTGTACCGTACTCATTATCAAGTATTGAGCGTATGCAAGCATGGATGACTGACAAAGAAGTTATACATGCAGATGAATCAAATGAAGAAACTAAGATTCCTGAGATAGAAGAAATGATTGCAGATTATTTAGAACGTAAACCGAAACTCATTTTTACGATGGGGAAAGGTGGGGTTGGAAAAACAACTGTGGCTTCTTATATTGCATTACGATTAGCAGAAGAGGATACTCATGTACATTTAACTACAACAGATCCCGCCGCACACCTCGATTGGACATTCGGAGATGACAACGTTAATAATTTAACGATCAGTCGTATTGATCCAAAAGCAGAAGTGGCAAACTATGAAGCAGAAGTGCTTGCAAAGGCAAGTGAAACGATGAATGAGGAAGGTTTAGCATTTGTGAAAGAGGATTTGGCTTCTCCTTGTACAGAGGAAATAGCTGTATTCAAAGCATTTGCTAACGTTGTAGAAAATCATCAAGATGAAGTCATTATTATTGATACCGCACCAACAGGGCATACGTTGCTTTTACTAGACGCAACAGAAGCTTATCATCGGGAAATAAGCCGTTCACAAGGGGATATTCCTCCAGCTGTTTCTAACCTGTTACCAAGGTTGCGTGATGCCTCTTATACGAGTGTTGCCATTGTAACTCTTCCTGAAGCAACACCTGTTTATGAAGCTTCGCGCTTACAAGAAGATTTACACCGTGCTGGATTATCTGTTGATTGGTGGGTTGTTAATCAAACGTTTTCATCTATCTATACAACAAGTCCAACATTAATTCAAAAACAACAAGCTGAAACGAAATGGCTAAAAGAAGTTAGATCCATCAGCAATAATCAATTTGTGGCCATTCCATGGGTAAAAACGCCACCGGTTGGAACACAAGGCTTACATGAATTAAAAGGAGAGAAAATCAAATGAAAATGAGTCTAGAAGGTAAAAATTATTTAGAACAGGTATTAGCTGATTCAGAGGTTAAAACGCTTCGTTTCTTTGGTATTGCAGGCTGCTGTGGGGTTAATTTAGGTGTAGGCTTAGAAGCACCAGCAGAAGAAGATGCAATTCAAACAATTGAAGGTATCGAAGTCGCAATTCATCCTGATATTGCACCGCAATTAACAGATGTTACGATCCATGCAGAAGAAGAGAATGGTGAGCTAGGTTTAGTATTAGTTGGATACTCACCGACATCTTGCTAACAAGTGATCCTAAATATACTGTCTGTCGTAGCAATTATTCAATCCGTTGAATGGAGGATGCAATAATGACAGTAAACCATGCTAGCGAATTAACTAAAGATTATTTTATCGCTTATTTAAAGTTAATAATGAATAGTAGAGAATACACATTGATACAGGCTAAAGAGTTTGCTTTTGATTTCTTCTTTAAAGGAGATATGGATCGTTACGGCACTTCTACATGGTTGCAATTTGAAAAAGCTATAAAAGAAATTGATAAAATCATGTGTGAAATGGAAGTGTGTTCATAACTATCACAAAAGCTTAAATAAATTACGTCTAGCTTACTGCTAGACGTAAAAAATATATTTTATATAAGGGAATGCTTATATAAAGAAAAAAGAGGAGAAGTTTATATGAAAACACTAAAAGTAATCAATCAAAATCAATCTTGTTGTACTCCTGTTCAGGACATTGAAGTCCAAGAGACTGTTAATAATTCCAATAAGAATTTACCGATTGTCATAATTGGTGCAGGTCCTATCGGGTTAGCTACTGCTGCTCATTTAGTAGAGCAAAACCAGTCATTTATTTTACTTGAAGCTGGCAATGAAATAGCACACAATATTCGTACTTGGGGGCATGTCACATTATTTTCTCCATGGCGTTATAACATCAATAGAGCTGCTAAATCATTATTAGAGGGGTCTGATTGGGTAGAACCTAACTTAGAAACAATACCTACAGGGCATGAGTTAATTGATCTTTATTTAAAACCTTTGGCAGAGTTAACACAAATAAAACCTAGTATCCGATTGAACTCAAAAGTAGTAGGTATTTCAAGACAATTAAATGATAAAATGAAATCAAAAAATCGATTAAATCAGTTCTTTAATATATATGTTGAAAAAGAGGATGACATCGATATTATTGAGGCAAAAGCAGTTATCGATGCAACGGGTACATGGGGGAACCCAAACCCAGCAAATTCTACAGGTGTTTGGCTGAAAAATGAGAAAGTATTAGCAGATCACATTGAGTATGGTATTCCAGATATAAATACGAATCCTAAGAGATATGCAAATAAGAAGGTTGCTGTCATTGGTGGTGGTCATTCAGCGATCAATACCTTATTAGCTTTGGCTGAATTACAAAAAGATAATCCTTCAACAAAGCTTGTGTGGATTATGCGTAAAAGATCTGTAGAAGAAGCCTATGGCGGGGAGGAAAAAGATGCGTTGGCAGCACGTGGCGCACTCGGTATTCGCATCCATGAATTAGTAGATACAGGAAAGATTGAGGTAGTAACACCTTTCTATATTTCACAGGTGAAAAAAGAAGAGAATATCCATATTGTAGGTACTATTAATGGAGAACAAAAAGTACTTACAGGATTCGATGAACTTATTGTTAATGCAGGAAATCGACCTGATTTTACCATGAACAATGAACTGCGTTTATCTATTGATACAGCAACAGAAAGTGTGCAAGCATTAGCGCCACTAATTGATCCTAATGAGCATAGTTGTGGCACAGTCAGAGCGCATGGTGAAGAAATACTACGCCAACCTGAAAAGGACTTCTATATAGTCGGAGCTAAAAGTTATGGACGCGCACCAACATTTTTAATGGCAACCGGCTACGAACAGGTTCGTTCAATAACAGCTTATTTATCAGGAGATGAAGAAGCGTCGAAACGTGTTGAATTAGAATTACCAGAAACAGGCGTATGTAGTATTAATCTTGTCAATCAATCAAATACATGTTGCTAATTGGGGGGATATGTTTTGTTAAATCAGTTATTTATAGTGGGAGTATATATATTAATTATCTTAATGTTATCATATATTACACATGAATATCTGGAAAATAAGTTTAGTAAGCAATGTTATTTAATATGGTTGATTTGTGTTTTTTTAACTGGACCTATAGCATTCACCATATATATTATTTGGGATAAGAAAAACAACATACCTAATACAAATGTAAAATAGGTAAGTCTAATGTGGAGAATTCTATAAAGTTTAATTAATTGACTGTTAGTGAAAGCTAGCAGTCTTTTTAAAATACTAAGGGAAATGGGATGGACAAACTTATGGAACAGATTTGGGATGACAGACATCATTACTAATTGAAATATACTTTAGGTAGCGTTTTTACTTATGAAAAAAGCTTTACTGAAAAAACATTGTAATAAATAAGAGGAGTAAGGATATGATAGGTTATTTTCCAACGCCATATGAAGATGAACTATATTACAGTATAATAGCTCGTTATCACATTCATGTAGGTAACTTGAGTAGAAAACATACAAATAAAGAACTATTTGGAAAGAAGGTAAATATTAATTTAGAATTACCAATGGGACTCGCTCATTTAGTATCCCAAATCAATATATTCTCGAAAGAATTTACTAAAGAGTATTTTATTAACCAGCATACAGTGATACCGTTTGTAAAACCCTTTAAAAGTGAAGAATGGAATGAGAAAATTTATAAAAGTGATTTTAAAAATTTATATATTTTTTTATTTAGTTACAGTAAATACAATGTAAAAAACAAGAAATATTTCTATTATTGTGCAGAATGCTTAAAGGAACAGCTTAAGTCAAATGGTGAAGGATTTTGGAACAGGATTCATCAAATTCCAGGGATTTTTGTTTGTACTAGGCATAAGACTCCGTTATTAGAGTATTCGTTAAAAATATCCGAGATGGGCTTTATAAATTATTTAATTCCAACAATTGAAGATATTAGAGAACCACTTAGGAGCTATAGTGAGGAACTAATGAAATATTTGATCGATCTAGCAGAGGACGTTGAATACATTATTAGAATGAATTACAAATCGTTTTCTGAAGAGTATTATATTAGCAAATATGTAGATTTATTAGGTAAGAAAGGGTTTGCATATCCCATTAAAAAGCGAAGAGAATACTTACAAAAGTTAATAATTGAATATTATCCAACAGATTTTCTAGAGTTATTAGATTCATTTTTCAAGATAAGTGACAAGTTTTCTTGGGTTCCTAGTTTAATAAATATTGAAGAAAATAGGTCGTTACATCCGATAAGACACTTATTATTAATGAGATTATTAAGTGGATCAGCCAAAAATTATTTTGAAAAGGAGAACTCATTTAAACCTTTTGGTGAAGGACCTTGGGTTTGTATGAACCCGTTTTGCAAGAATTATTTAAAAGAGAATATAAAAAATGTGAATGTTAGAGTAAATAATTCAGATAGGAAAATTCAAGGTATCATAAAGGTAAGCGCCAAATACTACACACCTTCTAATAATTGCCGAGTTTTGTGATAATCACATTAACATCAATTGTTAGGAGGTTTTTTATGTCACCAGAGGAACGAAAACAGATGTGGCAAGAACGCATCGATGCCTGTAGATCCAGTGGAGTGCCAAGTGTAAAAGCTTGGTGTAAACAAAATCAAGTAGGTGTCCAAAGTATGTATAGCTGGATGAAACGATTGGATACTGAACCGACTCACGTCGCTTATCCTCTTACACAATGGGTTGCCATCGATTCATCCAATTCGATTGAAGAAACATCTACTTTAACAGTTAAGGTAGGAGATGTTTCAATTGAAATTAAAGAAGGCTTCAATCATGCACTTTTTAATGAAGTGCTTCAGGTTCTTCAGTCACATGTTAAGTAAAACACCCATTGAACGAGTCTATTTAGCGACGGGTTCAACAGATTTGCGAAAGTCGATCGATGGATTGGCAGCGATTGTTCAAATGAGTTTTCAACTGGATCCTTTCTCTTCCAATCTATTTGTCTTCTGTAATCGCAAACGAGATAAGTTAAAGATTCTCCATTGGGATCATAATGGGTTTTGGTTGTATTATCGCCGTCTTGAAAAAGGCATTTTTCAATGGCCAGACGAACAAACATCCAACCCTCAATGCATTAGTCCTCGCCAATTAAATTGGTTGCTTGATGGACTTCCATTAGAACAAAAACAAGCACATCAAAAAATGGATGCAAAATTTATCATTTAAAGAGAGTTGACAATCCATGTCACCTCTCTTTATGGTATTCTATTTTCATGGAAAAAAATACGCATGAACTACAAGATACAATTGAAGAACTCGCAGCAAAAAATGCGGATTTAGAAAAACAAAAAGAAGTCCTAGAGGCAAAAGTAAAATGGTTGGAAGAACAATTCCGACTAAGCCAACAAAAGAGATTCGGGACATCTAGTGAAAAAACAAATCCGGATCAAATCGAACTATCTCTTTTTAATGAAGCTGAAATCACAGCGGATGTAAAAGTGGAAGAACCTACGCTTGAAACGATTACGTATAATCGAAAGAAGTATGTAGGACAACGAGATGCGAAACTTGAAAACTTGCCTACGGAAACGATTCATTATCGTTTATCCGAAGAAGAGCAGGTCTGTTTGTGTTGCGGTGAAACTGTGCATGAAATGAGTACGGAAACGCGACGAGAATTAAGGATTATCCCTGCTCAAGTGAAAGTCGTGGAGCATATTCAACATATTTACAGCTGTCGTAAATGTGAACGTGAAGGAATCGAAACACCGATTGTCACAGCTAAAATGCCTGCGGCAGTTTTTCCAAAAAGTCTCGCTTCGCCTTCTTCAATGGCATATATCATGAATCAAAAATACGTAGAAGGAATGCCATTGTACCGAATTGAAAAACAATTTGAACGACTTGGTGTCTTTCTATCACGCCAAACGATTGCCAACTGGGTAATATATGGTTCAATGAAGTGGCTCTCACCGCTTTACAATCGCTTGCATGAGCTTCTACTTCAACTTGACCGTCTGCACGCAGACGAAACAACAGTTCAAGTTTTAGCAGAACCCGGAAAGGCTGCAAATTCCAAATCCTATATGTGGTTATACCGATCTGGCCGTGACATAACACCGATTGTTTTATACGATTACCAGACTTCGCGCCACAGTAAGCACCCAAAGGCATTTCTTAAGGGGTTTTCGGGATACCTTCATGTCGATGGTTATGCAGGATACCACGATTTGAAGAATGTGGAGTTAGTTGGATGTCTAGCTCACGCACGAAGAAAGTTCGATGAAACGCTCAAATCGTTGCCTGCCAATGTAGATAAATCTACAACTCTAGCGGCTGAAGGACTCCAATACTGTAATCAATTATTTAAAATTGAGAAACAGATAGATGAGGAAATCAAAAATTGTAGCCCAGAACAACGGAAAGAAGAACGTCAAAAACGCAGTCAACCCGTGTTGGATGCTTTTTTAGCATGGCTAAAATCAAAACGCCCTCAAGTTCCACCAAAAAGCAAACTAGGTGAAGCAATTAACTATAGTTTAAACCAATGGCCTAAACTTATTACCTTTATGAAAGATGGGCGTCTTGAAATTGATAATAATAGAGC
>NZ_LGCI01000011.1:27391-273978 GCF_001281525.1 Lysinibacillus macroides
TGGCTGTTTTCCCAATCTATGAGAGGTGCAACTGCCAGTGCCATTATCTATAGCATTGTAGAAACTGCCAAAGAGAACCGGTTAAATCCCATGAGCTACTTAAACTATCTTTTTGAACAATTACCACAAATAGATCTAGATGATCAGGAAGCACTTGATCAGTTCCTTCCGTGGTCAAAAACCATTCCAAAGGAATGCCGTATTCCTGATAAAGTTAAGTAAAGAATACACCAATGCCCACCTGAAAAACTAGGTGGGCATTATTTTACGCTTACTCATAAAGTGTAATTGCGGTTTTGAGTACATAATTAAGGAAGGGGAAAAATCTCCTTTTGATATAAGGGATTTCCATAGAAGAATAGTAAAGCGAGGCCGAGTATGGGAACTTAATTTTAATGAATTACTTAAACAAGATCTAACACTGAACAAAATAGCGGAATTAGCAAATATATCTAGGGATACAGTAATAAGGATTAAGAATAGGGGGCATCTTTCTTCAGTTCAATTAAAAAACAAAGAAGGATTAATGAACAAACAAAAATTAAAAACGGAGTACTACAAAGAGGAATTTCTAAAAATCCGAAAAGAAAATCCAGAATATTCACGCTCTGACTTAGGTAAAGCATATACTAAAATATACGGATGGCTTTTACAATATGATAAAGAATGGTTAATTCGCAATTCTCCTTACTTGAGGAGTACTGGTAATAGAGAAAAAATAGATTACTTAGAGAGAGATAAAGAATTACTAAGCAAAGCAAAATTAATAATAGATAGTTGGTCAGAACATGAAGGAAATTTAAAGAGATTGGTTAGGAAAAGTAGGACAGGGATAATAAATTTACTTGATGTCAAAGCAAGTTATAGTTTGTTCAGTGGAAAATACCCACTTACTACTAAGTATATCAATTCGAATATAGAGACGGTTGAGGATTTTCGGCATAGAAGAATAAAAATTGTTATGGATACCAAATATAAAGACGAGATTGTAACAAAAAATATGGTTATTGAAGCAGCTAATCTTAAAAACTATATTAGAATTAATATAGAGAAACGAGAAAAATTACTAAAATATATAGAGGATTTAGTAACTATCCATAATAACAAATTCTTATAGAATAAAGCTGTGAAGAAACATATTTAAACTATAATGTAAGTACATAATTTTCGTATTGGTATACAACTTTTTTGTAACAGTTTATTGCAAAATAAGTTAATTTGATGAAAATAAGTATACGACTTTATTGTCATTTTAAAGATAAGAAAGACACAAGAATGCGGGTTTGAACATTTGTTAGTATACAACTTTATTGAAACTCTTCAGTAAGTTGTGTACACAACTCAATTGTACCCTAGTATATTTAAGTTAGTAGCTAATTTATGTAGGGCTGGTATATAAAATAAAATTAGTTGATTTTAGGCTTAAAAAGCTAGTGCCTTCCTCTATTGTATAAAGGAAGGCACTTTTAAATTATGGCTGTTTTTTTAAATTGTTACTGTTCAATCATAATGGCAGAGTTAATCTACAAATGTTTGTAGATTGACTCTTTTTTGTTTTGATGTTTCGTAAGTCGATTATACGAATATTGATTCCTGTGATTTTTCATTCAAATCTTAACAAGAATGCTTGTTGTATTAAACTGCCCCGTTAGCGCCAGAAAAGTGCTGATTACAATCTTAGGAAATAAACGTTAAGCCATAATCGTGTAAATATTGGTGTATCAAGTGTTTACGCTTCATGTATGTAAGCGTAAAATAATGCCCACCTAGTTTTTCAGGTGGGCATTGGTGTATTCTTTACTTAACTTTATCAGGAATACGGCATTCCTTTGGAATGGTTTTTGACCACGGAAGGAACTGATCAAGTGCTTCCTGATCATCTAGATCTATTTGTGGTAATTGTTCAAAAAGATAGTTTAAGTAGCTCATGGGATTTAACCGGTTCTCTTTGGCAGTTTCTACAATGCTATAGATAATGGCACTGGCAGTTGCACCTCTCATAGATTGGGAAAACAGCCACGATTTTCTCCCCATAACGAATGGTTTAATAGAACGCTCCGCTCTATTATTATCAATTTCAAGACGCCCATCTTTCATAAAGGTAATAAGTTTAGGCCATTGGTTTAAACTATAGTTAATTGCTTCACCTAGTTTGCTTTTTGGTGGAACTTGAGGGCGTTTTGATTTTAGCCATGCTAAAAAAGCATCCAACACGGGTTGACTGCGTTTTTGACGTTCTTCTTTCCGTTGTTCTGGGCTACAATTTTTGATTTCCTCATCTATCTGTTTCTCAATTTTAAATAATTGATTACAGTATTGGAGTCCTTCAGCCGCTAGAGTTGTAGATTTATCTACATTGGCAGGCAACGATTTGAGCGTTTCATCGAACTTTCTTCGTGCGTGAGCTAGACATCCAACTAACTCCACATTCTTCAAATCGTGGTATCCTGCATAACCATCGACATGAAGGTATCCCGAAAACCCCTTAAGAAATGCCTTTGGGTGCTTACTGTGGCGCGAAGTCTGGTAATCGTATAAAACAATCGGTGTTATGTCACGGCCAGATCGGTATAACCACATATAGGATTTGGAATTTGCAGCCTTTCCGGGTTCTGCTAAAACTTGAACTGTTGTTTCGTCTGCGTGCAGACGGTCAAGTTGAAGTAGAAGCTCATGCAAGCGATTGTAAAGCGGTGAGAGCCACTTCATTGAACCATATATTACCCAGTTGGCAATCGTTTGGCGTGATAGAAAGACACCAAGTCGTTCAAATTGTTTTTCAATTCGGTACAATGGCATTCCTTCTACGTATTTTTGATTCATGATATATGCCATTGAAGAAGGCGAAGCGAGACTTTTTGGAAAAACTGCCGCAGGCATTTTAGCTGTGACAATCGGTGTTTCGATTCCTTCACGTTCACATTTACGACAGCTGTAAATATGTTGAATATGCTCCACGACTTTCACTTGAGCAGGGATAATCCTTAATTCTCGTCGCGTTTCCGTACTCATTTCATGCACAGTTTCACCGCAACACAAACAGACCTGCTCTTCTTCGGATAAACGATAATGAATCGTTTCCGTAGGCAAGTTTTCAAGTTTCGCATCTCGTTGTCCTACATACTTCTTTCGATTATACGTAATCGTTTCAAGCGTAGGTTCTTCCACTTTTACATCCGCTGTGATTTCAGCTTCATTAAAAAGAGATAGTTCGATTTGATCCGGATTTGTTTTTTCACTAGATGTCCCGAATCTCTTTTGTTGGCTTAGTCGGAATTGTTCTTCCAACCATTTTACTTTTGCCTCTAGGACTTCTTTTTGTTTTTCTAAATCCGCATTTTTTGCTGCGAGTTCTTCAATTGTATCTTGTAGTTCATGCGTATTTTTTTCCATGAAAATAGAATACCATAAAGAGAGGTGACATGGATTGTCAACTCTCTTTAAATGATAAATTTTGCATCCATTTTTTGATGTGCTTGTTTTTGTTCTAATGGAAGTCCATCAAGCAACCAATTTAATTGGCGAGGACTAATGCATTGAGGGTTGGATGTTTGTTCGTCTGGCCATTGAAAAATGCCTTTTTCAAGACGGCGATAATACAACCAAAACCCATTATGATCCCAATGGAGAATCTTTAACTTATCTCGTTTGCGATTACAGAAGACAAATAGATTGGAAGAGAAAGGATCCAGTTGAAAACTCATTTGAACAATCGCTGCCAATCCATCGATCGACTTTCGCAAATCTGTTGAACCCGTCGCTAAATAGACTCGTTCAATGGGTGTTTTACTTAACATGTGACTGAAGAACCTGAAGCACTTCATTAAAAAGTGCATGATTGAAGCCTTCTTTAATTTCAATTGAAACATCTCCTACCTTAACTGTTAAAGTAGATGTTTCTTCAATCGAATTGGATGAATCGATGGCAACCCATTGTGTAAGAGGATAAGCGACGTGAGTCGGTTCAGTATCCAATCGTTTCATCCAGCTATACATACTTTGGACACCTACTTGATTTTGTTTACACCAAGCTTTTACACTTGGCACTCCACTGGATCTACAGGCATCGATGCGTTCTTGCCACATCTGTTTTCGTTCCTCTGGTGACATAAAAAACCTCCTAACAATTGATGTTAATGTGATTATCACAAAACTCGGCAATTATTAGAAGGTGTGTAGTATTTGGCGCTTACTCATGTATAAAAAACTGTATAAATAATGTTTATAAGAAAAGCCGGGGAAACGTTGTTTTAACAACATTGATGGTTTTTAAATGTGCGCCAAAACTTGCGTTTGGGAACGCTTTTTAGTTTATTGATGTATACATTATAAATCCTTGTTGCACTAAAGTACCACGTTAGTTAATTAATAATATATTTTTTCACTAAATAATAGTAACAAAAAAATTATGCAACGCGTGCAACAACACAACCGACCATAATGAACCTGTCTTTTTATAGACAAAACCAAAAAGTAAACCTATTGCAAAAACATATATATGGGTCCCAGCTATAAAGAAATCATACAATCCATCATTGTAAATCCAAATTGGGTAGTGAATGACCAAAAATAGTAAAGCAGTTACAATATTTGCTTTCCAAAAAGCCATTTTTTTATTGATTTCTTGTAAAATTAATCCCCTGAAAACAATTTCTTCGGCTAACCCTGCCATAAGAAAAGCATTAAGGTAATCATCAATGGATAATGAAAATTGAAATGATTGCTGATTAATGATATATGTTTCAAAAGCAAAATATAAGCCAACTAACAGTGAAAGAACTACTCCCCAAAATAAACCTTTTTTAACATTAACGTTTACTCTTAAGTAGTCAAATGGGTTAGTATGTAAATAATATTTTATGTATAACCAAGTTGGAACAATCCATACGAACCCCTTAACCAACGCCTCTAATAATGGGGAGATTATTTCACCGAATGAATAAATGTAGTCAATTAACCATAATTCTTTAATTGTCCATACCAAATAAAATATGAGTAGAAACCCTATCATTGCTTTTACATCATTATTTTTCACTTTACTTTCAACCCTTAATTGCGATTCCATTTCTACCTCCATTAATGTAGTTATTTCTATTTTTGAATATTTACCAAGATTACATTTGGGAACGTTATTTAGGTTTATTATGTATATCTTATAAATCACTTTTTCCGGTAATTGCTGAAACCTAAACTTAGGCATCTCGTTTACGGTAAAATACAATAGCTACTGTAATAAAAATCAGTGTCCATAACATTGAAACACCTGTCCCTTGCATTGGTGTAAGTACATTTATTTCATCAGAGGAAGGCGGCATATACATATAATATCCTGCCGTATCCGGAAAATAATTTTTAATACTGGGTAAAAAATCTTTCAATAATGGACTGACAATGAAATAATGACCAAGCAGTACCACTAAAGCAGGAGTGGTTCGTCTGAGTAGAGCACCTATAGCTGCACTGAGAAGGGTGGTTAATGTTAGATAGCCGGTTGCACCTACTAAAGTTTTTATCATAGCGTCTATTTCAATCACTAATGCTGTGTCTTTCATCATAATAAAAGCATATAGTACACCTGATGCAGCAATAATAAACGCCAAAGGAATGGTTACAATTGCCAAAGCTAAATGCTTCGTGAATAGTTGAAACCCTCGCCAAGGGATCGTAGTTAAAGTAGTTCGAATCTGTCCACCCGTATACTCTGAACAAGTAGCTAAGATACCTAGAATAATGAACCCTGCTTGAAGATATCCCATAGAAGCAAGTCCTATTTTCAGTATACTTTGCGTTCCTGCTGCCCCTTGTAGACCAGCAGAAGTAAAAGCTGCTGCTAAAACTAAATTTAGAATGAATGTCCCCATAAGAATGAGCCATATTAATGGTAATGTAACTAATTTTTCCAGTTCAGCACCAAGGATTAGTGTTATCTTTCTACTAGAAGAGACACTCATGATGTAACGTCCCTCCTATGGAATACAATGGCTGCGACAATGAAAAGAACAGCTACCCAAGCAAACATGATTAAACCACCTGTGAATGGGGTGTGAAAACTGTCGCTCGTAAACATAAACATATCAAAGCCAGCCTTATCTGGTAAGTAAAACGCTAATTTTGTAACCTTAGTAAGGAGGTAAGAGACTGTCACAACAGATGAATTTATCATGAGCACAGCAAGCGGGATAATGCCATTCTTAGTTAGAACCGTAATCCCAAATGCTAAAAGAGCAGTAAATATCCAGTAACAAACCGCGCCAATCAGTCTAGATGCTTCAAATGCAGGGGCGTATTCACCAAGAATAAGATTTGTTGCTGACACAGTTGTTAGAATAGCAACAATGGAAAGCAGTATGCTAATCACTGTCACTGCACCTGCTTTTGCTAGCAAAAAGTGGAAACGAGATGGAACAACGGTTAAACTCGTTGTAATCTGATTCCCTCCACCAGACTCACTGCTCTCTGTCAAATACTCACTACTGACAGCAAGCACACCAAGAATAATGACACCTTGCACACCAAGAGCTAAACCAATATAGCCAACTTCTGATAGACGTGTGCTAACTCCAGCTATAATCTTCTCTTTTTGGGCTGTACTGTCCAAGGCAGCAATGACCGCTGGGGCAAATGCTCCAATAAGAAAGGCAAGCCAAATACCCGGCAGAGAGAACAATTTAGATAATTCTGCGTTAAATGCTCTCATACAACATCACCTGTATTTTCAGATGTCAGGGCAAAAAAGGCTTTCTCCAGCGTGGAATGATTACCTATTACTTCTTTCAATGATCCATTTGCAACGATTTTTCCATGATTAATAATCACCACATCATCAACAGTCTCTTCAAGCTCTCCCATTAGATGACTGGATAGTAACACCGTGTTTCCAGACTCAGCGCGTTCACGTAAAAATGTCCGAATCCAACGAATTCCTTCTGGATCGAGCCCGTTTACAGGTTCATCTAAAACCAATATTTTTGGATCACCAAGTAGTGCAGCTGCCATTCCAAGTCTTCTTCCCATGCCTAGGGAATAATTTCCAATTCTTTTACCAGCTACATTCGTAAGACCTACTATTTCCAGAACTTCCTCGACCCGTGAGCGAGATAATCCTGAGGCACGAGCAATCCAACGCAAATGTGCACGTCCCGTTCGCATACGATGAGCTCCAAATCCATCAAGTGCGGCACCTACTGTTGCTAGAGGATTATGTAATTCTGCGAATGGCTTTCCATTAATTAGTGCGCTCCCTGAGGTGGCATGATCTAATCCAAGCAGGATGCGAAGTGTAGAACTTTTACCTGCCCCATTCGGACCTAAAAAACCAGTTACTCTACCTGGTCTAGCTTTAAAACTGATACCTGATAAGATTTCTTGAGTTCCGCGATGTTTGACTAAGTTATTAATCGTAAGCAACCATAACACTCCCTTTCAGTTATGGTTCTAATTATAAAAAAGCAAAGTTAAATCTCGTTTATCTTGCTGTTTACTTCTGGGTTAACTTTAGGTTAAGCTCTACCAATAGCTACTCTTGTACCATTTTCATTTGATGTAAAGTCAGCTTTCAGCTTCATTTTTTTCAACATATGATTTAAAGCCGATAAACCAATCCCCGACCCACCCTCATAGGAAGAGTTATCCATACCTGGACCTCTGTCTGCAACAATGATTAGTTCTTTTTCTACATCAACATATGATTTAAAGCCGATAAACCAATCCCCGACCCACCCTCATAGGAAGAGTTATCCATACCTGGACCTCTGTCTGCAACAATGATTAGTTCTTTTTCTACATCAACATATGATTTAAAGCCGATAAACCAATCCCCGACCCACCCTCATAGGAAGAGTTATCCATACCTGGACCTCTGTCTGCAACAATGATTAGTTCTTTTTCTACATCAACCACAATGTTTGTATATTTTCCCTCTGCTGCATGGCGAAGAATATTCTGAAATAAATTATCCAGAACTCGTTTCATCCATTTAGGATCTGCTTCCCAATAAAAAGTCTTCACTGTCGGTAAATCAACATCTAACTGAATTTCTTTTTCTTCAAATGCAGGATACCACTCAGCGACAGATGCTCTTACTAAACGTACAATATCTGTTGAAGTTGGATGAAAAGGATGTTTCCCTGATGTAAGCAATGTATAGGAAAGTAAATCATCCATTAGATTTCCGACTCTTGTAATCGTATGGTTCATCTCTGCTAATGAGTCTTGCCCTTCAGAACTCATTGATTCTTTATTTAATCTGGTGATATGTCCTCTCAAAATGGTAAGTGGCGTTCGTAAGTCGTGAGATAAATTCGCAATGAGTCGATGGCGTAATAATTCCTCTTCATATTCTCGCTTGCGACTGTCTTCAAGCTGCTGAATCATCCAATTAAAAGAACTTCCTAACTGGTCTATTTCATCCAGACGACCCGTTTGAACAGATATTGGTTTAGGAAATGAATTATTATTAGCTGAAAATGACATGACTTCCTGTAAGCGGGTGAGACGTTTATGAAGTCTCAAGAAGAACATCCAAGACCTCACAACAAATGCGACAATAATAAAACCAAACAAAAATAAGGTAAAGTAAAACAGATTTAACGTATTCATTTCTTTTTCAGTGCTAACAGGAACGAACGCACTGAAGAAAATAAGCACAAGAGGAGGAAAAAAGATAAATAAAAAATGCACTTTTAGAAAACGACGAAATAATGATCTATTCTGTTTCATAGTTTCACCCGATAGCCTATTCCCTTCAACGTTTCAATAATTTCTGGGGAATCTGGATGACGTTCCAACTTTTGACGCAATCGATGGATATGCACCAGTATTGTTTTATCACCAGTTATGTAAGTTTCGTTCCAAATCGCTTCATAAATTTGCTCTTTTGGTAACACTTGATTAGGATGGCGTAAGAAATACATTAAAATTTGATGTTGCTTCCCTGTCAATATAATTTCTTCTCCTGTGTACTTGTCATATACCATTTGGACTTCTGGGTCTACTTCAATATGATTTCCTAATGCAATTCGTTCAGAATGTATACCACCACTTCGACGGATTAATACTTCCAATCTTGCAACTAATTCATCCGTATGGAATGGTTTCGTTAAATAGTCATCAGCAAATTGTAAACCATCTACCTTATCATCTATTGATGTTCTAGCAGATAACAGCAATATTGGAACGGCAGGAGCTGCCTTTTTTAATCGTTTTCCCACAGTAAATCCGTCTAACCCGGGTAACA
This sequence comes from Lysinibacillus macroides, assembly GCF_001281525.1. Taxonomy (GTDB): domain Bacteria; phylum Bacillota; class Bacilli; order Bacillales_A; family Planococcaceae; genus Lysinibacillus; species Lysinibacillus macroides. The sequence continues at coordinate 36,627 of NZ_LGCI01000011.1, forward strand.
TGATATCCAAAATAACTATTTCATGCTGATTAACTTCTCTTTCGGCTCCTTCACCTGAAAGCAGCCATTGAACTGAAAACCCTCGATGTTCCAATTCTTCTTTTACCCAACTGCCTATTTTCTCATTATCTTCAATATATAACACGCTTCTTTTCAAGTAACATTTCCCTCTCTAAATTTCAAATTTATCTTGCATCATTTACAGTAACAATTGGATGCTTTTGTGTGCCTTTGAAATTGCTTTCTATTTTTTTCTGAAAATTAATCTTGCATTCTTCATAATCTTTATCATTTTTAAAAAGTAATGAATCTGTATTTATAATCCAAGTTAATGTTTCCATGTTCAACTTATATCTTTTTGTATCGCTCCAAAATTTTTTTCTCCCAATAGCCATTTTAGCATCAATAATTTTTTGTAACTTCATATCTAAAATTTCTACACTTTTCTTCATTCTAAGCCTAAAATCAGTCATAAATAATAATTCCCCTTTGCTTAATATTTTATTTGGGAATAAAGTGTATTCCCACCACTATTCTACCGAAAGTATGTAAGATGGTAAAAAAAGTGAAGAAAAATAATTATATAGTTCTATACAAAATATAAGTATGTTCATTATAAGTAGACTCTAGCTAAACAACTTTGAATGTAGAATAGAGCCATGGACACACTCTGGTTAAGTTAGTATCATTATAATCGAGAGAGGACGTGTCTGTTTTATGCGTCAAAAACGATACAATAAAGAATTTAAACAAACTGTAGTGGAGCTATATCGCTCTGGTACACCGGTCAGTCAATTGTCTAGCGAATATGGTGTTTCTGAAGTAACGATTTATAAATGGATTAAATTACACTCTCCTATTGAAGGTGCAGAAGAATTAACTGCAGCGGAAGTTTCTACGATCCAAAAAGAAAATCTTCGATTAAAGCAGGAGATTGAAATCTTAAAAAAGGCTATGACCATATTCGCGAAAAAGTAACCGAACAAGAACTTATTGACCATATTGAAAACGAAAGCGAACATTATCCTATTCAATTAATGTGTCGCGTTTTAAAGGTACCTAAAAGTACGTATTACCAGTCTTTCCACAAGAAACCGAACGTGTACGAAGTTGAAAACAAGAAAATTACGCAGCGTATTTGTGTCATTCACAAAGAAAGTGATGGACGATACGGTGCGCCAAAAATTCATGCACAGTTACTCAAGGAAGGCGTGAAAGTCAGTATTAAACGCGTGCAACGACTCATGAAAAAAGCGGGTATTCGCTCAAACATCACAAAAAAGTACCGTCCGACGCCAACTCAAAAGCCCGTGGAAGAGCGTGAAAACGTACTCGAACAAGATTTCCAAACAACAACGATTCATGAAAAATGGGTAGCTGATATTACCTATATTCATACAATTCACGATGGATGGTGCTACTTGGCGTCGGTTCTTGATTTACATTCTAAGAAAATAGTCGGTTATAAGTTTGGACGAAAAATGACCGTAGATTTGGTCGTTGAGGCATTGGATCACGCTGTACAAGCACAAAAACCAGCCCCAGGATTAATCATCCATACCGATTTAGGTACGCCATATACGAGTGAAACATTTCAAGAAAAACTAAAAAAACACGAAATGATTCCGTCGTTCAGCCGTAAAGGTTGCCCATACGATAACGCTTGTATCGAGTCTTTTCATGCGACATTAAAAAAGGAAGAAGTATATCGAACGCGGTATGAGAATTATGAAACAGCTCGAGTGGCGCTATTTAAATACATTGAAGGTTGGTACAATCGCAAACACATTCATAGTGCAATAGGCTTTCTTACGCCTGAAGAATGCGAAAGTATGTGCCGAGCTGCGTCGTAAAACTTGGGGGTTCAAGTAATCTTCCCCTTCATATTTTGGGCGCAACCTCCATGGATTTCACGCTCTACATCCCATGAAGTCTGTCAAAGGCTCTTTTCCCTTTGACTGGCTACACGGGATGTGGAACACTCCATAAATGGTGGTTGCCACAAAATAAAAACTTAACTTTTATGTGTCCGGTATCTTGACTTAGATCCATCATTATACAATATATAATTGAATAGCCTTTATTACATTGATTGATTTACAATTCAAATTAAAAAAGGAACTAATTATTATGAAGAGATTGATCATTTAAAACAAAGTTCAAAGCAGGGTTTTTCATATTCAACAATCAGGCCATATTGTTGAATAATAAGCATGAACTTGTACTGTATAGTGAATATTAAAATCAGAAACGTATAAAAGAGAAAATAAAAGGATTGAGCTCGGTATTATACCGAATTCAATCCTTCTTAGCTACTTAACTTAATATAGTGTCTAAATTTTGGGTGTTATTTTACAAAAGAATAGGCACTGATTTTTCATTTAAGGGTCATAATTCAGTAGGGAAAGTAGGTATACTTGCAAAATAAACACCTACACTTTTTCTAGGATATTTTTTATGGGCTTTTGAAGTACGTCTATAATGGCAGCGATGATAGCTATTACAAAAATCGCTATTAGACCAAGTGCTATCGGACCTGCTGCGTCTTCACCTGTGAACATAGCAAAAATCCTTAAGTAAACTATTAACAACAAAATGAAGAAAATAATTGTAAAAGCACATTTTTTTATAGCCTTCAAGGATTTAAGGGATAACTCAGAAAAAGCATTGTTTATATGGATATAACTCAATAGTTTATATGCTTGATACAACGCAACAGAAAACGTCATGCATACGCCATAGGCACATATTAACAATGGATATATCGAGTAATCTCCTGGACGCACTTTTGCATCTTGTATAGCTGCTTGAGGTAACCAGTATATACACACAGCAAGTATCGCAATGCCCATTAGAAAAGCAACGATCTTTAAGAAAAAAGTTGAACTTAGTTTAACATTCATTTGAAGCACCTCATTGATTTAATGATAATATGATTTAATACGATATTAGTCTATTTTTTATCGTTTATCAATATATTTATTTCGTTTATTATTATATTATTGTTGTTATTCAAATGATTACTTAATAATCATGTGGGAATCATACTTCAGTTATTGTCAGTTTTATCATGAAGTAACTGAACAAGTAGGCGCAATTCTTAAAATGGGGAATGCGCCTTTTCGTTTAAGTCGCTTTAGAATACATAATGGGAGCACATAGCTGTTCTTGGAGCGGTGTTACTTGCGAAAAATCACCCAGTAAATCATAAAAACTAAATTGATGAAATCTAATTTTTAACTAGTTACTAAGATTTCGGAAAGATATCAATATCTTAGATTAGTGAATAATCTCTGTATGAAAAGGGCTCTCTCTGGATATATGCTGAAAAATCCTGCTGTTAACATTTTATTTGAACACGCTAAGATTCCAAACTCTCGTATGGATATAATTGCTGAAAGACTTCAGGGAAGTTATACAACAAGACCTTATTGAAAAGTTTCTTTTCTTAATCAATGATCCGCAACAATCGGGCACATTTCTTTAGGAAGGAATGTGTCTTTTTTCATCTTAATGGTCCAAAATATGGAAAAACTATATTTATGCTCATTTCAGCCTAATTACCGATAGCATGTTAAATAATTATCCTTTATGGTTAATAGGTCGTAAAAGACACTATCAGGAATATCCTGCAAATATTGAAATGATAGGTGGAAAACAATGAATTATCGAGTTTTATTATATTACCATTACACAAAGATTGAAGACCCAGCGGCGTTTTCAGCAACGCACTTAGAAATGTGTAAAGAAATCGGTTTAAAAGGTCGTATTTTAGTAGCCAATGAGGGTATTAACGGGACTGTTTCAGGTACGATTGAGCAAACAGAGCAATACATGGCAAACCTGCAAGCTGACCCATTATTTGAAGGCATTGTCTTCAAAATTGATGCGGCGGATGACCATGCATTCAAAAAAATGCACGTACGCCCACGTCCTGAGTTAGTCAACTTAGGCTTAGAAGAAGACGTCAACCCACATGAATTAACAGGTCGCTACCTGTCACCAGAACAGTTCCTTGCTGAAATGCAAGATGACAATACAGTAGTATTAGATGTGCGTAACACGTATGAATACGATGTCGGCCATTTTCGTGGCGCGATTCGACCAGATGTGGAAAACTTCCGTGATACACCTGAATGGGTACGTGCAAACCGCGAGTTATTCGAAGGGAAAAATGTTTTAACCTATTGCACGGGTGGGATTCGTTGTGAGAAGTTTTCAGGCTGGATGAAACGTGAAGGCTTTGGCGATGTCGGTCAATTACATGGCGGTGTGGCAACATACGGAAAAGACCCTGTTGCGAAAGGTCAATTATGGGACGGTCAAATGTACGTATTTGATGAGCGTTTAACGGTCCCGATCAATCAAGTAGAGCATGTGATTATCGGTCGTGATCACTATGATGGTGAACCTTGTGAACGTTACATTAACTGTGCGAACCCAGAATGTAACAAGCAAATCATCGCATCTGAAGAAAATGAAGCCAAGCATTTAGGTGGCTGTACAATCGAATGTACAAAGCATGCACGCAATCGCTATATCGTGCGTCACAATTTAACAGAAGAGCAAGTAGCTCAAGCAATTGAGGCGTTACAAGCATAAGCATGAAAAGCTGTCTAAACATAAAAAACGTTATTAAATATCTTTCATAACCCCCTTTATAGAGGTTCTTAAAACACTCAATGTAAGTGTTCAAACGATCCATTTCAACATTGGACTAGTTTGCTCGCTTCCATAGGGTGTTTTTTCTTTTGTAAGGAAAAAGTAAATGTCTAAAAGAGGGTAATAGATCTGAAGCTGTTTAAAGCAAATGATCACAGGGTATTCAAAAAAAGGTAACAGGATTTAAATAGTGTAAGCTCGCAAAGTGTTTTTCACTAATTAAACAAAATAGGAGATGATTTTTGATGGGAACCCCACATCTAACCGATCCACGTAAGAAATTTTATACGGAAAAATTCCCGAATCAAGAACAGGACACGCCAGCGCTACAGCATGAAATGATCCCCAAACCTGACTGCGGAGAAGAATCATATAAAGGTTACAATCGTCTGGAAGGACGCAATGCCTTGATTACTGGAGGCGATTCTGGGATTGGTCGTGCCGCTGCTATTGCCTATGCACGTGAAGGTGCCAATGTGGCCATCCAATTCTTCCCTGGTGAAGAGGAAGATGCCAACGTCGTTAAAGAATTAATTGAAAAAGCAGGCAGCAAAGCATTATTGCTACCATATGACCTGAGGGAAGATGGCACAGCGACAGAGATTGTTACAAAAACCGTAGAAGCCTTTGGCGGATTGGACATTCTTGTATTAAATGCTGCGCAACAGATCGCACAGCCATCCCTAAGTGACTTAACAATTAAACAAGTGCAGGACACTTTCAAAGTAAACATTATCAGCATGTTCGAGACCGTAAAAGCTGCCGAAGAACATTTGGAACCAGGAAGTGCAATTATCACCACCACATCGGTTCAATCTTTCGACCCATCCTCATCTTTAATGGATTATGCCGCCACAAAAGGTGCAATAAGCAACTTTATGGTATCCCTGTCCTCGTACTTTGCTTCGAAGGGTGTGCGTGTCAATGGTGTCGCACCTGGACCCATTTGGACGCCATTGCAGTTGGATAATGGAAAATTGGAAGGAGAGATTCCTGAATTTGGTCAAAATACGCCTCTTGGCCGTGCGGGACAGCCAGTAGAGCTTGCACCTGTGTATGTTCTTCTAGCCTCCGATGAAGCAAGTTATATCACCGGTCAGATTTATGGAGTGACAGGTGGTAAGCCGATAGACTTGTAAACTTAATAAAGCCTCTCTCGACATCAGTGATCTGAATATGGTGGATACACAGCTTAAGATAGATAATGAACACGAACTAAATGAGATGCCTCCTATAGTTAGTAGCTTGTCTCTAACTTTAGGGGGCATCTGCTTTTGTGGTGTGCAAGAATCAAGCCATTTTTATCATCGTTTATAAGTATGGGCGTTTAGCTGGCCAGGAACCTTGTAGTTTACGAAGCTGGACAATTTGCCCTGTATGATAAGCGTCGTGCAACAGGATATTTAGATATTGTTGCCAAGGACTAGGTTGATCTAATGCCTGGATACTAAAGAAGATTGTAAGGCATCATATACGTGAAGTGTTCGTTTCACTGTTTCTTGCCAAGCCTCTTCATCATTATTTTGTGGAGCAACAAATGTGTCATCTTTATGTAAGCGAGAAAGTAAGCGCTCTTTAAAGATGAGTAAATGGTTTACATTTTCCCAAATCGTATTAGCGGCATTTCCTTTTGGTTGCCAACAAGCTTGCGTAGCGGTGAGATTCTTTAATGCTTCTGATAACGGTGGGGACCTTTCTTCTTCGTAAAAAACTTGATTGATTCCACTTTGTAAGAGTTCTTTTTTACTCATTTGGATAGCCTCCTTTTTTGTAACGCTCAAAACATTCCTTACTATTGATTTATAAAATTTGAGTAAAATAGTATATAGTAGTAAAAACATACATAATATTTCCATTTTGATAAAGGGATTTTGTTGTCCTTTATTCGACATTGTTTAGCTTTTAAAATCTTTTGATTCCTTTTGTTATGTTTTCCTCATAAGAAAAATCAAATTGTAAAGCTTGTTTGACATATATAATAATGTAGAGTAAACTTTACTTATCAATGGATGTACAGTTTACTTTACATTTATAAAGGAGGCTTTATGAAAAACAGAATTCGAGAATTACGAAAATTAAAGAAGATTACGCAGGAAGAGTTGTCGAAACAAGTTGGCGTCTCACGGCAATCAATCATTGCTATTGAATCAGGAAAATTCAATCCATCCTTAGAACTTGCCTACAACATTTCCAAAGCGTTCAATAGCACGATTGAAGAAGTGTTTATATTTGAAGAGGGGAGTATGTAATGATGGAGCTTAATATTGGGGGTATGATTGGATTATATGGGGGAGTGATTTGTGGGCTCCTTGGATGGTGGTTCGGGCGAAAGAAGGCTAGAAAAAACAGAGGCTTAGACGAGCTGTACTATCATATTTGGCAAAAGGCGAGATCCTATTCATGGTATGTGTCATTAGGAGCGCTGTATGTTTTATTTACGTTAATCAATTTTGGGATTGAATTAAGCACTGCGATGGTTTTAGGTATCCTTTTTCTAACACACGTAGCGAGTTGGGGAATCATTGGAATTGTTTTGACCATCAATATGTCCAGTACAGCCCCGTTGCAGCCCTCTCGTGTGAAGGTTGGCATAATTGTCTTTGTTACGTCCATTATTGTTTTCACGATAATCTCGATCCTGACGACCAACTGGCTGTTTTTATTATGTAGTATTCCACCTAGTTTGATTGCACTTTTTACTGCACTTACTCCAAAGCGAAAAGATTCCGAGGTCACCTACTAGACTTAATATAATATCGTACCGTTTTTTCCCCTGTAGATATGGTGGTCTATGGGGGTGTTTTTTTATAGTTATTTGTGTAGTTTAGGTATAGAGTTTTTACGTTTCATCTTAGGACCGTTTAGTTTAGTTCCAAGAAACCTTGGTCCTGTAGATGCTATCTTCTTGTTATTGAATAGGCTAGGAGGAGTATTTGGGCTATTAAGAGAGAAATTTGCTCTAAAAAATACCTCCTCATATAAATATACAATGGAGGTGTTTCTTGTAAAAATGAAATATACTAAATGTACGGAAGACGTTGAGTATGGAGATGACTATAGGCAGCGTCTTTTATTATTAGCTTATCGTCAAAATAAAGAGAATCAAGGCGTTTTTAGCAAAATCTGCGCCTAATATATAGAATTTTAGCAATTTTTAGAAAAACATGTTGATATAAATTGTAAAATGAAAGTATAATATAGGTGTAGTTACATTTATGGTTATTAATCCCGTATAAATAAGTAAATGGTTATGGTTGATAGAATATAAAACTCAAGTGGTTACTCCAAATAGTGTAACTATAAAAACTAATGAAATGAGGAGATTTTATGATTAACATGATTCAATATTTGGAAAAAGATCCATCGTTACTTACATTGTTAAAAGAAAATAAGGCTTCTCTAATTGGTGTTACAGAGCTTGAACAGCAGGCAATTATCACATCGTTTGATCAGAATGAAACAGATTTAGAAAATGGATTTTGGTTCTAAGCTCTTTAAAAAATAATTGGCTTTGGCTTGCTATAAGTACATATCTTATATTGGGAAGCTATTTGATATATGTTACTTATAGCACGCCTTATTTGGGCATTAAATTGGAAGAAAAGAATGGACAATGGTTAATAAATGAACCATATTTTAAGGAATGGGCAAATAAGCAAAATCTCTCGGTAGGGGATATTATTTTAGAAATTGATGGTCACAATATTAATGAATTAAATAATAATATAAAATATTATCCTGTAATTAGAGCAGCTAGAGAGTTAACATTTGTGAACAAAGAAGATGGACAGCTAAGTCATTTACAAATAGCACCATTTGATGTTTTTCAACAATTTATATATATATTTCTTTTACCAGCATGTTATTTTTTATTAAGCTTAATTGTTTCTTTCTATTTGAATCAATTTCATAAATCGATTTTTTCAAGAGCTTAGACTGCTCCTGTGTCTGATTTTTGTTTTTTAAAATTTAAGCTGCGTTGTTTTGTAGCTGTAAACGTACATTCATCCGATCGACTGCTAATTTGCAGGCATTATAAATAAACGTCACAAGGTTGAAGTGCAGTTTAGCTTTTCTACCGGTTTTGTGACGGACGTTGTTTAACTGAAAAAATTGCTTTAAATAAGCATTTACTCGTTCGACAGCTGTGCGTTCCTTGTAAAGTTTCTTCCATAGCTCGGAGCCACGTGCTGGAAACGTGTATTTGCGGATATCGGTTTCACACTTGATTTTAAACACCTTTTGACAGAGCGAGTCATCACGTAATGGACAGGTTGCGCAATCTTTTGGACGTGTGAACTTAAGCGTTTGATACTTTTCATCAAAGCTGTCGTAACAGTAGCTATGTTCACGCACACAGGTTGGACGGAAATGTTCATCAAAACCGATCATTTCGCCCTCACGTCTTTTCACATATGGAATCACAGCTTTCATCTCTTGTATTGAAATCTGGCGGTAAATTGCTTCATAGTCATAACCTGCATCGAAAATAGCCGTTGTGAAATGGTTAGGCATGATATGGTTCATCTTTTTTAGTAACGGAATCGCCGCTTTACTATCACTCAGATTGCCGGAAGACATTAGACGCGCCACGATATATTGGCTTTTTGTCGAAACAGCTAAATGCCCTTTAAAGCCGTACCAGAATGTGTTTTTACCATCGCTGTTTTTCTTGATGCCCCACTTTGGTTCAATGGGGATGTCTTGCCATAGAGTCGTCAATGGAATGGTTAATTGTGCTTCCAACTTCTTTTCAAAAGTCGTTTGATTCGCTTCAAGTTCTGCTTGTTCAGCGAGCCAGGCAGCACGTTCTTCTTTTGATTTACGACCACGTTTTTTCGGTTGTGTTTCTTTTTTCTCTGCTGGTTTTGCGGCATCTCTCGCTTCAAAATGTGTTGCATCAAAACTAAGGTGTTCCTCTTCAAGAAAACCTTCTGTAAAGGCAGCTTGAATAAGTTCATCGTGCATGCGATCTAAGACATCTGATTGACTAATCACGTCGACCATACGTGAATACGAGGCTTCAGATGGCACCGTGTCCGAAACTAAAAAGCCACAATCTAAGCGAAAGACGAAATCATGCGTTAATCGATTGACCAAATCTTTAACGGTAGGGATACGCTCGACAATGCGGATCATCAATGATTGAATCATCGCACCGTAGTTTAATTCTCGTGGAGCACCACGCATCGTCTTCTTTCGAAATAGTTGAAAGATTGGCTGCACATCGAAAGTGGCTAAAATAGCATCAAAACGACGAGAACTTTCCATTTTCAATAATTCACGGATGTCAAATAGGCTCATTTGTTTTACAATAGTCATGAGGCATCATTCCTTTTCGGTGGGTTGTTTAGTCGCTACCATTATACCGAATTTGGGGAGGTGCCTCATTTTTATTTAATTTTAGCCCTTGATATTAAAGGGATTAGAATTATGAAATTAACTCATTTATATAAAAAACAAAAGAATTCAAGCTTAATCAATTTACTTATTTTGTTTATTCTTATAGTATCGTTAGCTTATGTTAGTATTGGAGCATCAGGAAGGCTAGATAGTGTTGGAACAGTTGTGAATCGAAGCAGTATGATACTTTGTCTTATTCTTTTGATTCACTTTTTAAGGAATTACTTTTTATACTTGAATTTAAAATGGTTATTAATTAACAATATCAAATTGATCTATATAATCCCTTTAATTATAGCCATTCTTAGTTTCTTTAGTATTATTGATCCTTCTATGAATCCTTTATTCTCTAGTATTACCCTATGGTTATTTTTTATTTTATTGATTATAATTCTTGGTGTTTTAGGAATAGGTTATTTAAAATATAAAACACCTCAATTGAAAATCTTTTTATTAAGTATTATTAGTCCTTTGTTACCATTCCTTTTTTTGTATGCCGTACCGCAAATTATTTTTCATAAATATATACTTTCTGCTGATATATGCTCTTTATTCTTGATGCTTATACCATACAGCTTTATATTTACACAGCTTACTGAACGTATATTTGATATGGAGTACTATATTACTCGCTTCCGACATTATTTTAATATTTCCTTTGCTTTTACAGCTTGGCTTTTAATTGGTTTATATTGGATTACTGATCTCTCTATTTTAAGGATAACGGAAATTTTCTTTTTTTTCTTTCTCTCTTTAATAGCCTTTTTCTATATTAAAGAAAAAATGGATTATCATAAGCGAAAAATCCTATTTTCAACAAAAGGGGATTATATCCATCGAATGTATACAACCATTGATAGTATTGGCAGGGTCGTCAAAATTGAAGACTTATTGAAGAAATTTGTTTTAGAGGCCACTTTACATCTTGAAATTAAACATATTAACGTAGTAACCTATGACTTTCAAACACAGCAGGTTACTTCATTAAACAAATCAAAAGGCTATTCACAAAATCAAATTGATGAAATATTACTAGAAGAACTACGCTTGGGCGATATAAAGAAAACAGAGCATTTTTATATTGCCTTTATTCACCAAGATATAAATTATAAAAGAATACTAGTCGTAAATCATAATAAATCTATTTATCTAAAGGAAGAGGAATTATTATGGCTGGAATTGCTGCTTTTATATTTAAATAATTTTATAGAAAATACGAAAATGGTTGAAGAAATGTTAGAACAATTAAAGCAGGTGAAGGAAGCAGATAATCACCAATTCCCGTGGCTTCATAAGCTACTTTGGCTCCGATTTGAACAAGAAAAATATCAATTAGCGCAAGAGCTTCATGATACGATTTTACAGGAGCAACTCCATATTGCTAGGGAATTGCATGGCGCTATTCATGCCAAAAAAATAGCAGATATACAAATGGACCTCTCTAAAGTTCATGACAATATGATCGCATCCTTGACGGATTTAAGAGGGTATTGTGAAAATTTAAAGCCGCCACTATTAGATACATTAGGATTAAATGCAGCGCTTGAGAAACTTATTCAAAAAGTTTGTAAACGTGCTGAATTTGTCTTAAGTTATACCATGGATCGTCTATATTTAGAGGATGAGCGTTTAAACTTGATGATTTATCGGATTTTCCAAGAGTTAATGAACAATGCCTTGAAGCATTCATATGCCAATATTGTTGAAATTCATCTCTTGGAAACAGATGATGGCTTTGAAATCAATTATTCTGACGATGGTGTAGGCTGTAAAATGGATGAAATCATCATTGCTGATTCTATGGGGATTAGAGGTATGCAGGAGAGGGTTCATTCCTTTAATGGCAAATTTTCTATGGATACTGATATAGGAAAGGGTATGTCTATAAGAATTAAGGTAAATGAAGGAGAACAAACGCATTCCCAGTCCTACTCTACTTATAATGAAAGACCAGCGCATGGTTTATATGAGTTTTGAAAAAGTAAGCGTAAAATAATGCCCACCTAGTTTTTCAGGTGGGCATTGGTGTATTCTTTACTTAACTTTATCAGGAATACGGCATTCCTTTGGAATGGTTTTTGACCACGGAAGGAACTGATCAAGTGCTTCCTGATCATCTAGATCTATTTGTGGTAATTGTTCAAAAAGATAGTTTAAGTAGCTCATGGGATTTAACCGGTTCTCTTTGGCAGTTTCTACAATGCTATAGATAATGGCACTGGCAGTTGCACCTCTCATAGATTGGGAAAACAGCCACGATTTTCTCCCCATAACGAATGGTTTAATAGAACGCTCCGCTCTATTATTATCAATTTCAAGACGCCCATCTTTCATAAAGGTAATAAGTTTAGGCCATTGGTTTAAACTATAGTTAATTGCTTCACCTAGTTTGCTTTTTGGTGGAACTTGAGGGCGTTTTGATTTTAGCCATGCTAAAAAAGCATCCAACACGGGTTGACTGCGTTTTTGACGTTCTTCTTTCCGTTGTTCTGGGCTACAATTTTTGATTTCCTCATCTATCTGTTTCTCAATTTTAAATAATTGATTACAGTATTGGAGTCCTTCAGCCGCTAGAGTTGTAGATTTATCTACATTGGCAGGCAACGATTTGAGCGTTTCATCGAACTTTCTTCGTGCGTGAGCTAGACATCCAACTAACTCCACATTCTTCAAATCGTGGTATCCTGCATAACCATCGACATGAAGGTATCCCGAAAACCCCTTAAGAAATGCCTTTGGGTGCTTACTGTGGCGCGAAGTCTGGTAATCGTATAAAACAATCGGTGTTATGTCACGGCCAGATCGGTATAACCACATATAGGATTTGGAATTTGCAGCCTTTCCGGGTTCTGCTAAAACTTGAACTGTTGTTTCGTCTGCGTGCAGACGGTCAAGTTGAAGTAGAAGCTCATGCAAGCGATTGTAAAGCGGTGAGAGCCACTTCATTGAACCATATATTACCCAGTTGGCAATCGTTTGGCGTGATAGAAAGACACCAAGTCGTTCAAATTGTTTTTCAATTCGGTACAATGGCATTCCTTCTACGTATTTTTGATTCATGATATATGCCATTGAAGAAGGCGAAGCGAGACTTTTTGGAAAAACTGCCGCAGGCATTTTAGCTGTGACAATCGGTGTTTCGATTCCTTCACGTTCACATTTACGACAGCTGTAAATATGTTGAATATGCTCCACGACTTTCACTTGAGCAGGGATAATCCTTAATTCTCGTCGCGTTTCCGTACTCATTTCATGCACAGTTTCACCGCAACACAAACAGACCTGCTCTTCTTCGGATAAACGATAATGAATCGTTTCCGTAGGCAAGTTTTCAAGTTTCGCATCTCGTTGTCCTACATACTTCTTTCGATTATACGTAATCGTTTCAAGCGTAGGTTCTTCCACTTTTACATCCGCTGTGATTTCAGCTTCATTAAAAAGAGATAGTTCGATTTGATCCGGATTTGTTTTTTCACTAGATGTCCCGAATCTCTTTTGTTGGCTTAGTCGGAATTGTTCTTCCAACCATTTTACTTTTGCCTCTAGGACTTCTTTTTGTTTTTCTAAATCCGCATTTTTTGCTGCGAGTTCTTCAATTGTATCTTGTAGTTCATGCGTATTTTTTTCCATGAAAATAGAATACCATAAAGAGAGGTGACATGGATTGTCAACTCTCTTTAAATGATAAATTTTGCATCCATTTTTTGATGTGCTTGTTTTTGTTCTAATGGAAGTCCATCAAGCAACCAATTTAATTGGCGAGGACTAATGCATTGAGGGTTGGATGTTTGTTCGTCTGGCCATTGAAAAATGCCTTTTTCAAGACGGCGATAATACAACCAAAACCCATTATGATCCCAATGGAGAATCTTTAACTTATCTCGTTTGCGATTACAGAAGACAAATAGATTGGAAGAGAAAGGATCCAGTTGAAAACTCATTTGAACAATCGCTGCCAATCCATCGATCGACTTTCGCAAATCTGTTGAACCCGTCGCTAAATAGACTCGTTCAATGGGTGTTTTACTTAACATGTGACTGAAGAACCTGAAGCACTTCATTAAAAAGTGCATGATTGAAGCCTTCTTTAATTTCAATTGAAACATCTCCTACCTTAACTGTTAAAGTAGATGTTTCTTCAATCGAATTGGATGAATCGATGGCAACCCATTGTGTAAGAGGATAAGCGACGTGAGTCGGTTCAGTATCCAATCGTTTCATCCAGCTATACATACTTTGGACACCTACTTGATTTTGTTTACACCAAGCTTTTACACTTGGCACTCCACTGGATCTACAGGCATCGATGCGTTCTTGCCACATCTGTTTTCGTTCCTCTGGTGACATAAAAAACCTCCTAACAATTGATGTTAATGTGATTATCACAAAACTCGGCAATTATTAGAAGGTGTGTAGTATTTGGCGCTTACTTGAAAAATCATAAACCCTAACTTTTGAACGGCTCTCTGTCTACTTGATAGGGAGCTGTTCATTTTTTAGAGGGGAGATAAGTGTATTTAAATTAACGGTCCGTTTAATGGAATAATAATAATCAAAAAACCTGTATCGATGATTCCTTGGTCATCTAAGATACAGGCTTTGTATTTTGGCAATAAATATTTTTAAAATTGAACCTATTATGATTTGGTAATCGTCTAATAGCAGAATTTGAAGTAGGTTGAAAGGGAGGGTAGTCGATTGGACAGAGAAGAAAAAGATTTCCTACTAGAAAAAATAATGATTGAATATGGTAATGAGTTGGTACGATTAGCATTTTCATATGTGAAAGATACAGAGATTGCAAAGGATATGGTTCAAAATACATTCATTAAATGCTATAAAAACCTTGATTCGTTTCGATTTGATGCACAAATCAAAACATGGCTTTACCGTATAACCATTAACCAATGTAAAGATTACTTAAAAAGCTGGCATCACAAAATGGTACAGGTAAAAAGTTTTATACATGACACAGCAAAATCAATATTACCATCAACAGAAAAGGCCGTTATCGATAAATATAATCATGAAGAAATAAAAGATACAGTTTTTGCTCTTCCAAAGGTGTATCGGGAAGTGGTTTATCTCTACTATTATGATTCATTAAAGACAGAGGAAATTGCCGAGGTTTTGGAGGTTTCGGTGAATACAGTGAAAACGAGATTAAGAAGAGCAAAACAAAGATTAGCGCCAATGATAAAGGAGGAAGAGCTGAATGGAAGATAAACGATTAAGAGATAAATTTGGTCACACATCTACCCAAGAACTAAAATTTTCGAAAGAAGACCGTGATGAAGTATTTGAACAAATTCATAAACTGGAAAAAAATAATAATACGCCCAAAAAATCTTTTATTTCTTCCTCCAAAAAATTCGCGCCACTGACAGTTTCTTTATTCGTGCTAGGCTTGTGTATATTTTTGTTTATGCCATCCATTCTTTCGGGAAATTTTAATGGAGAACGTGTTGTAAATGAACCAGAAGCTGAGGAAGCTGAATATTTCACTACTTTAATTACGGTGAAGTCGAAAGACATGGATAATCGAATATATCTTAATCTTTTACTTACTTATAGTAAAGATAAGAAAATGATGAAGGTAGTATCGCTTCCTTATGATACATATGCACAAGTAGGGGATAAAGATGATGGAACTGCTTTGTACGATAAATTGCTATTTGCTTATCGTTTTGGCGGTGCTGAAAATGTAAGAACCGCTGTTTCAAAGCTATTTGATTTACCAATTGATGATTATGCCGTTATCGATTTAGAAACTATTTCAACGCTAATGGATTCAATGAATGGGATAGAATACGACTTGCAAGAAGATATGCGAGCAAGAGCGATATCACAAGTGGCCTTTGAATTCAAAAAGGGCACAAATCATTTGAACGGAGAACAGCTTGTGTCATTAATGATGGCTGCTACAGAGGGAAATAGCTTAGATGAAGAAGACCTAATAAATCTAATGAACGCTATTTGGAAGAAAGCAGAAAACAATATCCCACAACCACAATTAAATGAACTATTTACTCAAATAGAAGCCAATGTATCACTTGATGCGTTGTTGAAGAATCAAATAAAAATAAATTCTATAAAATCGATTGCTTTAAGGGATGGAATGATATCAGACTCAATCACATTAAATAGCACTGAAGGTAAACACATATATAGGTTTGAGCAAGACTTTTTAAATACTATTTCAGAGGAGTTAACTACATTTAACTAAATGAAGTGCTTCCCTTCAAGTAGAACAGTGGAAATAATAAAACTACTTTATGCGGCTTGATCCCTGAATTCTAAAGGGCTCAAGCTGTTTAACTTTTTTTGGTAACGTTTATTGCTGTAAAACGAAATATATGTCTCAATGGCTGTTTCGAGTGCGGTGTACCTATCATATTATTTAAGTAATATTTTACCATTTTAAGTGGACCTCACAAAGCCTCAATTGGTCCGTTATCCATAAATCGACCAACTCGAGACATACTGTGAACCATCTTCGCATCTTCTATCATTCGCTTGAAATAGATGGAGGTATGTTGATAACCTAGGTCACTCTGAATGAAAATTTGATGATCTTCCTTATCTTTTTCGATGAATGACGGACAATACTTTATAATTAAATCCCTTAGAGGCAAGATAAGCTGCTACTAGCTAATTTAATAGAATCCTAAAAATAAGCTTTATCTAACATGTTGACTCAAGAATCAAATAATTAGGATTTTAACTAACAATTAATTATTCTTTATAATATTCAATAGGAGCGGCCATTGAGAGTATAAAACACTTGTGACTTTTTTATTAATCATGATATTCATATTTTATTCAATTTCAGTAATATGGAAATAGAGTTATCTTTTAACATTACGATTAATATTTGGTTGTTTATCAAAGGAATGATATACTTATATGTATGTAAGAAATGATTAATTTCGAGGTGATATTATGAAAAAGTTAATGATGGTTATTGGATATAACTTATTTTTAATAATGTTTTTATACTTATCTTTAAAAGCATTGATTTATAGCGCCATGAGCGACTCATTTATAAATGCACAATTTATTATAACAATATTATTAATTATTATCGTACTGTGGACACTTGGGCTATTATTAAGAAAATCAAGCATCGTCAAAGATTCAAAAGTTTTATTTACGGGTTCTTCTGCTGTTTCATTCTTGATAGTATTGGCTATTTTTTGGAACTTCTAAATAAAAAGCAGTGGAATTTCTTCCACTGCTTTTTATTTATTGAACTACACGAGAATAGTAAAGACGTGAGTTACTATAAGCGTCAAACATTGCTTTACACTCAGCATAAGCAATTGCTGCGCCCACTATAGTTATCAAAGTAGCTACAATTTTAGTCCAAACTGGTTCTGGAACAAGATATAAAGTGGCGATAGTAGTAAGAATTCCAGTCCCAACTTTAGCTACAAGTTGATTCTTTGAAGCCATAAAATTGTCTACTGATCTTTTGAAATCATTAAAGTGTGTTTTGTTATCCCCTTTGTAGAACGTACTTTTCATTTCACCAGTACGTAATTTAATCATCCAAATTTCACCTTGATTAGTGCTATAGATCCAATAACCATAAGCTTCTTGTAAGTTTACAGTTTGTAAAAGTTTATAGTTGGATTGTGCAGCAAGTGGCATGACATTCTCAAAAAGAATATCTTCCTCACTAATTTGAATTTCTTCAAATGGAAGATTGTCTAAGTTATAATCATTTTCTTCTGTAGGGATTTGATTACCATCTAAAACTTCTGTTGATAATAGGTTTCTTTCTAAGTCATAAGTTTCGATTGTAATGTTATTAGTCTGCTTATCGTTTGTAGCAATATAGATATTACTATCATCTTTTGCTTCAACTACTCGTGTACTTGCATTATCAACTAAGATATTAGCTGTAGTGCCATCTTCAAAGGTAATTGTCTGAGTTGATACTTCTTCTGCTGCTTGAACTGTTCCCATAGGTAAAACTACCGTAAAGAAGCAAAGCGCAAAAAATGCTACTAATTTTGTTATGAATTTAATGTAATATATACCATCTTTTCAATTTTTTCTTTCATAGGTAATAATAACACTGAATAATAAAATAATATTTATTTTATTATTCAGAAAAATATGAAAATTATGAAATTAATTATACACTTTACGTATACGACGATTACTATGACATACATGTACTTAAACGATAATCAACACTGTCTATTGCTATATCTTGTGCATTTAACAATGTTAGTCAAATATCGTTCTTATACTAAACTGATCTTTTATGACCATATAACGGAAATAGGCGGGTTTATTTATTCAACAATATGCCCCGTTTGTTGAACAAAAAATCCTACATATCAACATAGGATTTTTAATCAAACTTTATTATGAATGATCAAACTTTTTTATAAAACTACACCTGTCTACTTGATGGGGAGCAGTTTAAAATTGGTTATGCCCCTGCTACAATCAAAAAAATAGAAAGGGAGCGTATAGAAATGCTTAAAAATAGAACAGTAATAATAACGGGTGCGGCTTCTGGAATTGGCAAAGAAATTGTTAAACAATGTTTACATGAAGGCGCTTCAGTAATTGCCTGTGATATTAATGAAAACGCCTTACAGGAATTGAAGCGGTCAATGGATGACCATTATGTACTGCATACATATCAGTTGGATGTAAGTAAATATGAAGAAGTGACCAATTTTTTTGTATATGTTGAAACAGAACATGCTGATGTAGATAGCTTAGTTAATAATGCAGGGATTTATTTGGCGAAGAATATACTGGATTATCAAGCAGATCAAATTGATAAGGTCCTAGATATAAACATTAAGGACTTTATTTATTTCTCACAAATGTTTGGGAAAAAACTACTCAAGAGCCAAAGAAAAGGAGTAATTGTAAATATGTCTTCAGTGTCAGGGATTGAAGGAAGTTCAGCTGCAATTTATGAGTTATCAAAAGCTGCGATACTAGGTTTAACTAAAAGCAATGCAATGAATTTCTCCCTTACATCCGAGTTAATGCTGTTACGCCTACGATGGTAAACACTCCGATGATGGATACAATACCTGATTGGAGAAAAGAAGAGTATTTCAATCATCAACTCATCGAAACCCCTGTAATGCCTGAGGATGTTGCACATACCGTTATCTTCTTATTATCAGATAGAGCCAAGCATTACACAGGGGCGACATTTGATATAAATAATGGAGGGTATCTAAGATAATTTGAGTTTGATTTTCAAGTGCTAACAGTATCTAAGGTCAATATGGGCTCTTCTTATTTATTGTAAAACGTAGAGTTGGAAGGGGAAGTTTATCAGATATTAAGGATATTGGATTGGGCAAAACAACTTGATTCTTCCATATAGAACGCCATTCAATTATAGGGCGCTATCCTAGAACAAGGATAAGCGTCATTTTCATTTTATGTGCAGGATAATCGAATATCATAACGAATAGTAAAAGCTTATCAAAGTTCTGTTGAGGAGGGGTCTTACTGAAGATGAATGAGCAAAGCATAAAAAATAAAAAGGCTTGGGAATACCGAGCATATGAATTTTGGAACAAAAGTAACGGTACGCCAAAGGATTTGGCTATTCAGATATTAGAAAACCCGAGAGCATGTCTTAAAAAGCACAAACAATACTTTGAACATATTGAAGGAAAGAGGATTGCAAATATTTGTGGTTCAAATGGCAGAAAAGCAGTACCATTAGCATTATTATGTGCTGAGGTAACAGTATTTGATATTTCAGCAGAAAACCAAAAATATGCCTTAGAATTAGCAGAATATGCAAATACCTCGATTCATTATATTGTCACTGATATTTATGAGATTGACTTAACAAAGTATAGAAATCATTTTGACATGATTTATTTAGAGGGTGGTATATTGCACTATTTTCATGATATTGATCAATTCATGTTTATTCTGTTTTCATTACTAAAAGATGGTGGTGAAATGCTTCTAAGCGATTTTCATCCCTTAAGAAGATGTATAGTTAAAGGGCCTAACGCTGAAATCCAATATCAAATCCAACAAGGTTATTTTGATAAGAAATTACAAAATGGAGACTTAGCATATAAGCATTTCTTTGATGAGCATGAACAAGAGGATTTTCCTGATGTGTCTGTAAGATTTTATACACTTAGTGAGATCATCAATTCTGTCATCACATCTGGTTTCAAATTAATGAAATTTGATGAGCATCGTGGTTGGAAAAATGAAAATATACCATGGGAATTTACTATTCTAGCAGTTAAATAGCTAAATCTGTTTTTAATTAAAGGGAGTTAAGGTATGGCACTACCAATTTAAACAAAGAGAGGAATCCATATGGAAGTAGTATATCTGGCAGGTGGATGTTTATGGGGTGTACAGGCTTTTGTAAAAACTTTACCTGGCGTTCAGTTTACAGAAGCAGGAAGAGCGAATGGAACAAGTCATACACTTGAGGGAGATTATGATGGATACGCCGAATGTGTAAAAACAGGATTTGATCCGACAGTTGTAACAATTAGGGAATTAATGGGGTATTTATTTGAAATTATTGATCCTTATAGCTTGAATAAACAAGGGCAGGATGTTGGGGAGAAATACAGAACAGGCGTCTATAGTGAAAAATCTGAACACTTACAAGAGGCAAAAGCGTTTCTTCGTGAGCGAAATGATTATGACTTTATCGCTGTTGAAGTATTACCGCTTACCAACTACATAAGAAGTGCAGAAGAACATCAAGATAGATTAGCTAAATGTCCAAATGATTATTGTCATATTCCAGAAGAACTATTAAATAAGTACAGGTAAGAAGGATTATTCATGCAACGCTTGGGCGTGTTAATTCAATTCTGTCTGCTTTAAAAGCCTTATTACATGTTTAATGTAGTAAGGCTCTTATTTATTATCGATCTACCAAAGCAGTATCTGAAATCGTGTTCAGTATGTGGAGCGAACGAAGTATGGGTCACGACTATCCCGCTTTTTACCAACTAAAAAATAGTATCTTTCAGGCTTTGGGTGAATAAGGACAAATTTATGTATCACGCACTGGGGGGAACTTTTATTATAGTCGGTGATGTTGGTACACGCGTTTGTTACTATCCTCTAATATTACTATTGCTTTTTAGCGTTTTTATAGCGTAAAGCTCACTAAAATGATCAAGCTTATTCCAAACATGTATATAAGCTACTATAAAGAATTTCTCTTTCACTATTTTTATTGTATAACTTTACCTTTTAAGATGATATAATAAAAAGCATTTGTTTTTTGTTTGTGGACTTACCCCTGTCAAGTAGACGGCTTTAAAAAAGACTAAGCAGCCATCTGGTGTCGATATTCTATCGGTGCCAGGTGGTTGAGTCGTTTTTGGAAGCGTTGGAAGTTATAAAAGTAGATGTATTGCTCAACGGCTTGCCTCACTGCTTCTTCCGTATTATCGTGTAAAAGATACAAACACTCGCTTTTAAAGTGCGAGAAGAACGACTCGATACAAGCGTTATCATGGCAGTTTCCTTTGCGAGAATGACTGCCAATCATGCCAAGTTGACTTACGGTCTGATGATACTTAATCGATGTGTATTGGAAGCCCTGATCCGAATGGATGATGCTTCGGTACACCTTTCTTTTTGCCGTCAATTCCTGTAGTGTGTCCATGACTAATTCTAAATCGTTACGCTCACTAATTTTCCAGGCGACAATTTCGTTGTTATATAAATCTTGTACAGCTGATAGGTAGAGAAAACCATTTTTCGTCGGTAAATATGTAATATCTGTCACGAGCACCTCATTTTCTACACGCTCCTTAAAATTACGCGCTAGCACATTATCAAATACACGTGATAGTCGATTTCCCCATATACGATGCTTTTTACGGATAATCGATTGAATACCCAACTCACTCATTAAACGATAGACCTTCTTATGATTCACATGAAATCCTTTGTCTCGTAAAGCGATTTTCATACGAGGATAACCATACATTTTATGCGTTTGATGAATCGCTAAAATATGCTCCTTTAAAAGGATATCATCACGTTTACGTAACGATACCTTGCCATTTTTAAGCCATCTATAATAACCTGAACGTTCAACTTTCGCCATTTCAGTGAGCCATGTAATCGGATACCGATCTTTCATTTCTTCGATAATATGATAACGGTCTGGATAAGTGGGTATTCCTCCATTTACAGATTTGGATACTGCTTTTTTAAGTATTCTACCTGTGCCTTATAGTAATCACGTTCTTCTTCTACAGTTTTAAAGTGGGTACGTTTTCCTTTTAACGGATTCTTCACACCTTTCGCTCCAGAACCCGTAGATGGAAGGCGATTAAAGGCTTCAATTGATCCAACTTCTTTAAATTTTTTCACCCAGGCCTTCACTTGTGAAACATTGCGAATTTCATATCGATCCGCAATCTTTTGCATACTTTCATTGCTCGTTAAATAGGCTTGTACAATTTCTAACTTCAATTCATTTGAATACGTATTATTTTTTCGCGACATAGAGAAAATCCCCTTTAAGTAAAATGTTTATCTACAGCGTACTGTAGGTTTTTTAACATTGTCTACTTAAAGGGGATAATATCATTGATAGTGTTTTTTAAATCAGATAAACAATAAAACAGATGGAGTAGAAAATAGACAACATGAGGGAGAATTTATTTTTAAATAGAATTATTTGAATATTTTTATTATTATATTTTCCAGACAATTGTTATTTATTAAGAGTGGAAACTCGTAGGGGGAGAATTCTTAGATAGAAGGGATTTTCCTCATATTCAGACGATAAAATATGTGTTTCTTGTTATACAAAAGTGGAGGTAGTATAAATGTTGTCTTTTTTAGGGTTTTGTATGATTGCAACTTTTCTGCTGTTAGTGCTAACGAAGCGGCTATCAGTGGTAGTAGCTTTCGTTTTGGTTGCCGTAGCTTTTGCCGTAATTGGTGGGTTTAGCGTTGACATGGGGCAGATGATGATGGATGGTATTTTAAAAGTAACACCTACGGCAGTGATGATTGTTTTTGCTATTTTATATTTCGGTCTGATGATAGATGTTGGTTTATTTGATCCTCTAATTGCTAAAATCCTTAATTTCGTAAAAGGAGATCCATTAAAACTGGTTTTAGCTACTGCGGTTATGACAATATTAGTAGGTTTGGATGGAGATGGTTCTTCAACGTTTATGATTACAATTTCAGCATTGCTTCCGATTTACAAAAGGCTAGGTTTAAACCTACTTGTCTTAGCATGTGTTGTTTCGTTAGCGGCTGGGGTTATGAATATCATTCCTTGGGGAGGCCCGTTAGTAAGGGCGGCAGCTAGCCTTCAGGTAGAAGTCTATGATTTATTTATTCCGCTTATCCCAGTGATGATTGCGGGTCTGTTATGGACACTTTTTGTCGCCTATATACTAGGTAAGAAGGAACGAGAAAGATTAGGGGTTATGCAGTCGGAATCTTTTAGGGCTGTAGCAGAACAAGCCGCTACAGTGGAGGATAGTAAACCAGCTTCGAAATTATTCTGGTTTAACTTGATTTTGACAATTATGCTTATGGTATTGTTAGTTATGGAAGTGTTACCAATTCAGATTTTGTTTGCTGCGGCATTTGCGATTGCCTTACTTGTCAACTTCCCTAATCCAGTAGAACAACAAAAAATGATTTTAAGCCATGCTAATAGCTTTGTGCTGATTAGTACACTAGTTTTTGCTGCAGGCATATTCACTGGTGTATTTAGTGGAACTGGTATGATGGATGCAATGGCTTCTACAATCGTTTTGGTGATTCCCGAATGGCTTGGTGCACATTTACCTGTAGTGGTGGCATTAACCACTATCCCTCTTAGTTTCGTCTTTTCACCTGATGCCTATTACTTTGGAATTCTTCCGATTATCAGTGAAACCGCCACTAGTTTTGGCATTGATCCTGTTGAAATAGGACGTGCAGCTTTGTTAGGTCATTCAACAGTTGGCTACCCATTGTCTCCTTTGGTCCCTGCGACCTTTATTCTCATTGGGTTAGTTGGAGTAGGGTTTGGAGAGCATCAAAAATTCCTTTTAAAATGGGCATTTGGAGCGAACCTCATCATGACCATTACGGCAGTCCTACTAGGTGTCATTTCTTTTTAAGTTAGTAGAGAATATTTTTGCTTTGAAATATCTGAATATATGGAATTGGTTGATAAAGTAACAGTAATAGTGTACTGTACTTTGTCGATACATAGATTATATTAATTGTATTAGATAATATGCTTTTTGAATTTTTTCCTGAAGACAAAAGGGAAAGTGCTATTTCAGGCACAGTATGTGAAGATTTTTAAACAAACTTTATTCTAAGATTACAATGCTTGTTAATAAACTATAAATAGCTAGTTAAATTATATCCTTGTACTGAGAATGCATAAATGAAAAATAAAAAGAGTGCAACCACTAAGTCTATTAAGTATAGTTAAAGCTAAGACAAAATAAGGAAGGAAGATTGAAAATGGATGTCAAATACCCAATTGGTCAACTGCAAGTTCCTGAACATGTTACATTAGAAGATGTGCAGCAGTGGTTAAAGCAAATCGCAACATATACAGAGCGTTTACGTGAAACAGTGGATGGTGTAAGTGATGCTGATCTGAACAAAACGTATCGTGATGGTAGCTGGAATGTGCGTCAGCTTGTCCATCATATTGCCGATTCACAGCTCAATATGTATCAGCGCTTGAAGCTTGCATTAACGGATCATAATCCGACTGTGCCTGCTTTTGATGAGGAAAAATGGGCGATTCAACCAGACACAAAGCTTCCTGTAGAAAGCTCAATTAAAATGCTAGAAGGCATAAATGAGCGCATTGTTGCTTTAGGGAATAGCTTAATAGAGGAACAATTAAGTCGCACCTTTACACATCAGCAAGCGGGTGAAATTAAGGTCGCAACAAAGCTCGCAAAACTTGCTTGGCATGAAGAACATCACCTAGCCCATATAAAAATCGCCTTAGCAAAATAATATGCCTGATCGTCAAAAGGCTTACACGTTCATTGAAAATTATCTCTCCTCTATGAGGGGGGATAATTTTTTTGCTGTGCAAGAAAGAAATTACGCTGCTGCCTTTACCTAGATTATTTTTGGTGCGAAATTAGGTATTATATTAAATCCTCTCATAATAAAAACTCCTATAAGCTTGGCTTCTGTAGGTTTCTGCCTAAAGCAGAAGCCTCCATTCTTTTTATATGAAATAAAAATTTTTATTTGTCAGTACATGTAAACTTTTCGTTAAGCTGTGCGTTGTATAGGCAGAAGGGAGGGGGACGTGGCGAAGCAATCAATGAATGAGTTTTTACAGCAGGTAGGAATCCTGCTATACCGCTATTTAAGAAAGCGGGGATTAGCCCATGAGGATGCGGAAGATATTGTGCAGGATACATGCTATAAATTTTTGTTACATAAGGATGGCATTCAATCAGATAAAGTCATGAGCTGGCTATATCGCGTGGCCACCAATCAATTTTATGATATTAAGAGAAAAGAGCAGCGTCATCCCACAACGGAATTGGATGAAATGCAATGGACCGCATTGACGAATATCCCTGAAATTCAAGCGCTAAAAAATGAAAGATTAAAGGATATAAGAAGCACGCTTGAAACGTTGTCTAGCTTACATCAGGAATTGTTAGTCCTTAAATATGAGCTAGGATTATCGTATAAAGAAATTTCAGCCTTAATGAGTAAAAATGAAAATACATTAAAGACGCATGTTAGACGGGCGAGGGAAGAATTTACAAAACGTTTTCAGGAGGAGATGGATGATGAATAAGGAGCAGCCTAATTTTTTATTCGATGACAAGCAGACGAAAAAAATAATGAGAAAGGCAAAGCTTTGGTCAACAATTAAAATAGTGGGAATAACAATTCTCATTACGCCAATTATTATCGTAGTATTATTATACAGTCTTCGCCATGCATCAATAAATAGTGCCCAAGAGGTAATGGATGATATTCATTTATTTAATGAAATTAGTGCCCCAAATGTTCAAATTAGTAATCAGCTATATGATTACAATTTGTTCGGTGGAAAAATAACAACAACAACTTATAAAGTGCTTGGAGAGCAGCATCGTCCTTATATTTGGCAGCCTCTTAACAGTGATTACAGTCTATTTGGCAAACTTACGCAAAATTATATTTCCAGTCCAATCCAATTTGAAGGCTCAGAATCATTAGCAGAAACTTCTCAATTGGAACGGTTTAATGAATATACGGGCGATCGAGAAATGTTCTTTTACCATCCTAAAATTTCATATGACATTTATAAAGATAGTATAAGTGAACTCAATCAATTGGGGGAAAATACTTTAGTTGAGTTAGCGGTATCCTTTGATTCAGCATATGATTTTGATGAAATAAAAAGCAAGCTGCCATCGGGGGTACAGGCAGACTGGTGGTGGGTGGACGCCTTTACAAAAGATATAATGGCATTTTTGGAGAAAGACCAGAGTACAATTCAAGCTAATTCTCCATTTATTTATGGCTTTCAATCAGAGCAATCAAAGCCAATAGCCCGACGTTCTCCAAACAATGAAGTTGATAGTTTTATTCAGCATATTGAACTTCTGCGTAAAAGCAAGAACTTTGAATGGGAAACGAATCAGGTTTATCAGGCTTTAGTAGGAAAGAATGGCAAATTGGAGAGCGATGATATAAAAATTATTGGGGCTGTTGTATCTGGTACACCAGAGCAGCTTATGTTATTAAAGAATCAGCCATATATAAAAGGCTCTACATTTGGGGTAATTTCTAATCAACAGTAGGGAATTTGAGGCACAATAAATTAGCATTTCTATAAAAGGAATGATTCAATTGTATTTAGAAAGGCATTTTAAATAATGTAGATTTGTGGTCAAATATTAAAACAAAAACATATTTTCTACGGAAATATAGTATAGGTCAACGTTTTTCGTGTTAATTAAGAGACCATTTATAAAAGGCTTACTGAAGGAGCTATTTGGAAAATAAATTGATTTCCAAATGGCTCTTTTCCACTTGGACCATTAACATTTTTAATTACCTTCATAGTAGTTTATTAGAAGGGAATTAATGAAAATAACTTTTAAATCACTTTTACTTTAATTATAATATATCTAAATCATTTTTTTGTAAAAGACAAAGGAGAGAGTAGCTTAATGAAGAAATTTCGTTTGTCAGAGGATCTAAATGTGGGTTTTGTGGATGGGGTGATTGATGGGTATAAGGATTATTTAAGAGTTAGAAAAGAAGCCGCAAAAAATTTAAAAATACATGGAGCATATGCTTGGGTTAAAGGGAATCATATTGACCATCATGTAGCAGTTCAATGTGAAAAATTAGGCATCGTTAGTAAACTATCTAAAGCTGGTATTACATGGCAGTATCTGCAATTTCAAAATGAAGCCGAAAAAGCTTTATTTTTGGTGAAGAACGCACGTTATTTTGATCCTAATGCGGTAGATAAAGGTGTAGATGCTAACGGTCGTCCAAGGACAAAAAAAGCAACCTATATGGAAAATTTAGTTTATATAAATGAAGATGTAAATTTTCCAGAAGAAGTTGATTCTGCAAATCACAGAAAGTCAATTCAACTGGAATTGATTGAAGACCCACAAAAAATGTTGATTTCTAAGGAAGAGGCAGATGAAGTAGTAAAGCAATTTGAAAAATTTTATATTATAACATATGAAATTGATGAAGAATTTTTAATTCATTCTATTATGCTTTGGATGCCAAATCCAGTAAATAATAAAGCATATTTGGTTGAGGATTTGTCCATGCTAATTAACACTAAACCATCTCATATCATTGAAATGGAAGAAGAAACAAAAGCGATATTACAAAGCTCAATGGATGCAGAGTATGATGCAAGCTCATATGATATTGCCCTTACAGAGGATGAAATTGACGAAACAACTAGAGAAAGTTAACAGTAATAAAAGAGAGGAGCTACTAATTTGTTTATTGGTAAAAGCTTAACAAATATCCGAATTTTAAATGAGCTAAGTAGATCTCAATTAGCAGAAAAATTGGATATTACAGAACAAGCTGTTTGGCAATATGAAAATGGTTATGTGTCTCCTAAGCTAGAAGTGGTAAATAAAATGAAAGCTTTATTTAATGTCAAATCATCCTATTTTTTTCGAGATGATTTATTAGAGAATAACCAGCCAAGGAATATTTGTATAGAGAGAATTGCATATCGTTCCGAATCAGTGAATTCAGCAATGAAGACTCAAAGTGAGTTAATGCATGTGAAATTTTTAGATGCATTTATAAAAAAAATTGGTAATAAAATAAAATATCCCCCCAATGAAATTTTAACTTTGCGTATAAAGGTATTAGAGTATCTAAATGGAAACCAACATGAAAAGCGTGAATTACAAATTCGTCGTATTGCGCAAATGGCTAGGAAACATTTGAGGTTATCTGAAATAGATAACAAAAATTTATTGTTTTATTTAGAAAAGTCGGGAATATTTATCATTGAAAAATCGATTGGTGATACGATAGATGCGTATAGTTTATGGTCGGAAGATGATATTCCTTACATTGTTTTAGGCAATATAAAAAAATCTGCTGTGCGAAGGAATTTTGATTTGGCACATGAACTTGGTCATTTATTGTTGCATTATAAAACAGAGTTTAATATGTTAGACAAACTAGCATACAAAATTAAAGAAGATGAAGCATATTTATTTGCATCAGAGTTTCTTATGCCTACAGAAGCTTTTACAGAAGATGTTCTTAAACTGGCGAAAATTTCAAATCCCGATGCTTATAAAGAGTTAAAAGAGAAATGGCTAGTATCTTTACAAGCTATGGCGATGAGAGCGAGAAATTTGGATTTAATCACACATCAACAATTCAGATATTTTTATATGTCCATTAATAAAAGAGGCTATAGAACAGAAGAGCCCTTAGATACGAGTATTCCTCTCGAAAGGCCTATGAAAATAAGAAGTATTCTGCAATTGCTTTTCGATAAAAAAATAATCAGTTTAGGGCAATTAATGGAAGAACTAAAAGTGGATATTCGTTTTCTAGCAATTATTACAGGAATTGAAGAGGCATTTTTTGAGAAATATTCTAAAGAGGATTTCAAAAGTTTTTCAATTGATGATTTAAAGGTTTTAAAGTAGACAAGGTGAGATGACTGTTATTCTAAAAATAGAATGCAGTCTTCTTTTTTGTTTTGTATTATACTTGAACTAAACAATAAAAATGGATAGGTGACATAGGATGATTACAGGCGAATTAAAAAATAAAATTGATGGAATTTGGACAACGCTTTGGACAGAGGGGAGTACGAATCCTTTAACAAATATTGAGCAAGTCACGTACTTATTATTTATGAAAGGTTTGGATGAAGCAGAATTAGCGAAAGAGCAAGATGCGGAGCTGTTAGGGCTAGCATATGACGGAATTTTTCCGAAAGAGAAGTCATATCTTCGCTGGAATGTCTTTAAAAACTTAGGCGATGCAGAAGATATGTACAATAAGATGACACAAGAAATTTTTCCATTTATTAAAGGTTTGGGTGGAGAAGATGAATCGGCATTTTCTAAGTATATGAAAGATGCGATTTTCCAAATAAATAAGCCGTCTACTTTACAGCGTGTTGTATCAGCCATTGATAATATTCCAATGGAAGACCGTGATACGCAGGGCGATGTCTATGAATATCTATTATCAAAGCTAGCAACCTCAGGTACAAACGGCCAATTCCGTACACCGCGGCATATCATTAATATGATGGTGGCATTAATGAAGCCAACACCAGAGGATATTATTATTGATCCAGCCATGGGTTCAGCAGGATTTTTAGTAGCAGCAAGTGAGTATTTACGTAAAAATCATAGTGATTTATTTCTGATCCAAGGTTTAAAAGAGCATTTCCATCAAAATATGTTCCATGGCAATGATATGGATACAACAATGCTGCGTATTGGAGCAATGAATATGATGCTGCATGGTGTGGATGCACCAAATATTTCGTATCGCGATTCGCTTTCAGAGGACAATAAGGAAAAAGAAAAATATACATTAGTGTTAGCAAATCCACCATTTAAAGGTTCGTTAGACTATGAAGCGGTTGCTAACGATTTATTAGCTGTAGCGAAAACAAAGAAAACCGAATTATTATTTTTAACGCTATTTTTACGTATTTTAAAGCCAGGTGGTCGTGCAGCAGTAATTGTACCAGATGGTGTATTATTCGGTAGTTCAAATGCCCATAAAGCAATTCGTCAGGAGATTATTGAGAATAATAAATTAGAAGCCATTATTTCAATGCCAAGTGGTGTATTTAAACCATATGCAGGAGTATCAACAGCAATTATGATTTTCACGAAAACAAATGCTGGTGGTACAGATCATGTATGGTTTTACGATATGAAAGCAGATGGTTATTCACTGGACGATAAACGTAATGAAATTGAAGCAAATGATATTCCCGATATACTTGCACGCTATAATAATATAGAAAACGAAAAAGACCGCAAACGCACAGAGCAATCATTCTTTGTGCCATTTGAAGAAATTAAAGAAAATGATTGGGATTTGTCGATTAATAAGTATAAGGAAATTGAACATGAAAATATTGAATATAAAGATCCTGTGGAAATTATAGAAGAAATAGAAAAAATGGAAAGTGAAATATGTAATGAATTAATAAAACTAAAGGAGATACTAAGATGAATTTAATAGATTTAGGGTCTCTAGTTAATATAAAGACAGGAAGATTAGATGCTAATGCTAGTACTATTGACGGTGCTTTTCCCTTCTTTACGTGCTCGATTCAACCTTTAAGAATTTCAACATATTCTTACGATACTGAATGTGTTTTAGTAGCAGGTAATGGTGATTTAAACGTAAAGTATTATAAAGGGAAGTTTGATGCTTATCAAAGAACATATATTATTGAATCTAAAGATAAGAGTATATTAGATGTAAAATACCTATATTGGTTTATGAAGAAATATATTGAGAAATTGAGACAACAGACTATAGGTGGGGTAATTAAATATATTAAATTAGGAAATTTAACATCTGCTAAAATTCCATTATTTGAGATAGATATTCAACGTAAAATAGTAAATGTTTTGGAGAAATCTAATGGAATTATAAAAAAACGCCAATTTCAAATCGTAGCATTAGATGAATTAACGCAAAGTGTGTTTTTAGATATGTTTGGCGATCCTTTTTATAATCCTAAAGGGTGGAAGATTGGTAAAATAGCTGATTTAACTAAATCTACACAGTACGGAACGAGTTCAAAGGCTAATGAAGGCTCAGGAGACTTTCCAATTCTTCGGATGAATAATATTACGTATAATGGAAATTGGGATTTTTCTGCTTTAAAATATATAGACTTAGATGAAAAAGAACAAGAGAAGTATTTAGTTCATAAAGGAGAATTACTATTTAATAGGACAAACAGTAGGGAATTAGTAGGTAAAACAGCAGTATACAGAAATGATATTCCTTCTGCTTATGCAGGATATCTAGTAAAATTAATTCCAAATATTGAGGCAAATGCTGAGTTTATTGCAGCATACTTAAATTCGGCATATGGGAAAAGAGTTTTATTAAATAAAGCAAAGAGCATTGTAGGAATGGCTAATATAAACGCTCAAGAACTGAAAGCTATAGATATTTATT
Source organism: Lysinibacillus macroides (assembly GCF_001281525.1). Lineage (GTDB taxonomy): Bacteria > Bacillota > Bacilli > Bacillales_A > Planococcaceae > Lysinibacillus > Lysinibacillus macroides. The sequence continues at coordinate 68,370 of NZ_LGCI01000011.1, forward strand.
TACCACCTAAGAAATTACAAGATGACTATGCTTATAAAATACAATCAATTCTCAAATACCGAGAGCAATTAAAAGGTTCACTGGAAAGTTATAATAATTTATATAACTCCCTCCTCCAAAAAGCCTTCAAAGGAGAGCTTTTCCAAGAATTAGTGTAAAACTTTAGTCACAAAGGTGGTTAGGTGAATGACGAATTTTGGGTTTCTAGTAGAAAAAGAGCAGTTTAAGAACTTTGCGACAGCTTGTGTAGAGGCGGAAAACTCCATGTTGATTAGTCCTGCGACGTGTGCGATTTTGACACGTCGTGCGCTTGAGCTTGCTGTGAAATGGGTGTATCAAGTTGATGATGCTGTAGTTGTACCGTATCGTGATAATTTATCGAGTTTAATTCATGATCGCAATTTCTTAAGTATTATTGATGAAGAGTTATTGCCGATGATGAAATATGTGGTCAAGCTAGGAAATACGGCTGTACATACAAATGCGACAATTAAACATGATGAAGCTGTATTAGCATTGCATCACCTTCATCAATTTATAGCATGGATTGATTACTGCTATGCGGATGACTATACAGCGCCAACCTTTAATGAAAATATTTTGCATGCTAATGATGAAAAGCGTGAACGCCCTGAAGAATTGCAAGATTTATATGAGCGTTTAAGTGCGAAAGATAAAGACTTGGAAGAGTTGCGCAAAGAGAATGCAGCTCTGCGTAAACAATATACAGAGAAGCGTGTTGAACATACAAAAGAGGCACACTTTACGGTAGATACATTTAGTGAATTTGATACACGTAGAATGTATATTGACTTAGATTTAAAATTGGCAGGCTGGTTGTTTGATCAAGATATTGAGAAAGAGTATCCAGTCAATGGTATGCCGAATACTGCGGGTGAAGGATTTGTTGATTATGTGCTACGTGGCGATAATGGTAAAATCATTGCGCTTGTAGAGGCAAAGCGTACATCAAAAGATCCGAAAGAAGGACGTCAGCAAGCGAAGCTTTATGCAGATTGTATTGAAAAAGAGCAAGGCTTACGTCCTGTTATTTTTTATACAAATGGTTATGAAACCTATATTTGGCACGATCACTATAGCGCACGTAAAACATCAGGCTTTTACAATAAAGAAGAAACACAATTGCTTATTGATCGGCGAACTTTACGTAAACCTCTGCAAAATATAGTTATCAATGATGCAATTACCAATCGACACTATCAAAAACAAGCGATTCTTGCTGTTTGTGATGCATTTGAGCGTTATCAAAGAAAGGCACTACTTGTTATGGCGACAGGAAGTGGGAAAACTCGTACCGTTATTTCATTGGTTGATGTTTTAACAAAGCATAACTGGGTGAAAAATATTTTATTTTTAGCAGATCGTACAGCTTTAGTGAAGCAGGCAATGCGTAATTTTAATGCATTGATGCCTAATTTATCATTATGTAATTTACTTGAGCGTAAAGCAAATCCAGAAGAAAGTCGTATGATTTTTTCAACGTATGCAACGATGATGAATGCCATTGATGAAACTAAAACAAAAGAAGGCAAACGTTTATTTACAGTTGGGCATTTTGATTTGATTATTATTGATGAATCTCACCGTAGTATTTATCAGAAATATCGTAGTATTTTTGATTATTTTGATGGGATGTTAGTTGGGTTGACGGCAACACCAAAAGATGAGGTTGATAAAAATACGTATTCCATTTTTAATTTAGAAAATGGTGTGCCCACATATGCTTATGAATTATCACAAGCCGTTGAAGATAAATTTTTAGTAGATTACAAAACATTGGAAACAAAAACAAAGTTCCTTGAGGATGGTATCGTTTATGATAGTTTATCAGAAGAGGAAAAGGCTGAGTTTGAAGATGTCTTTGAAGATGAGCCAAATGTGCGTGATATTGATAGTTCAGCGTTAAATAATTGGTTATTTAATGCCAATACTATTGATATGGTTTTAGAAAGTTTAATGACGAACGGTATTCATATTGAAGGTGGCGATAAACTTGGTAAGACGATTATCTTTGCTAAAAATCATCGACATGCGCTAGCAATCAAAGAACGATTTGATTTGAAATTTCCTGAATATGGTGGTAATTTTGCAGAGGTTATTGATTATAGTATAAATTATTACCAATCTTTAATTGATGATTTTTCTACTACTTCAAAAATGCCTCAAATTGCAATTTCTGTAGATATGTTAGATACAGGTATTGATGTTCCTGAAGTAGTAAATTTAGTGTTCTTTAAAAAGGTACGTTCTAAAACAAAGTTCTGGCAAATGATAGGACGAGGTACACGCTTATGTGAAGATTTATTTGGTTTAGGGCAGCACAAGGATAGCTTTTTAATATTTGATTGGTGTAGTAATTTTGAATATTTCCGTGCCAATCAGCATGGTACAGAGGCGAAGTTATCAAAAACATTAACTGAAAAGTTATTTAATTCAAAAGTCGATATTGTCCGTGAATTACAAGATGTTGAATATCAAGTAAGTCCATATCAAGAATTGAGAGAAGAAACTGTCGAGGAATTAGTAACAGATGTCAAGGCATTAAATGATGAAAATTTCCGAGTACGTCAGCATATTCAATATGTGCATAAGTACAAGGAGAAAAATAATTGGTATGCATTATCTGTTGTCCAAACAAATGAAATTAAAGAGCATGTATCACCTTTAGTTACCCCTTATGAAGATGATGAACTAGCTAAGCGGTTTGATTTATTAATGTACACGATTGAATTAGCTAAATTAAATTCACACAATGCAACAAAACCTATTAGGCGAGTAATGCGTACAGCAGAGATGTTAGCTAAATTAGGCTCTATTCCACAAGTAGTAGCGCAAAAAGACATGATTCAAAAAGTGCAGGAAGAAGAATTTTGGAGAGATTCATCTATTCAAGATTTAGAGAAGGTGCGTGAAGCGTTACGAGATTTAATTAAATTCATCGAAAGAGGGCAACAAAAAATTTATTATACAGACTTTAAAGATGAAATCATTGAACAAACAGAGAACGATTCTATATTGGATGTGAATGATTTACAAAGCTATCGTTTGAAAGTGGAGCATTATTTAAAAGAGCATCAAGATCAAATCGCTATTTATAAATTACGTCATAATAAGGGACTTACAAAGCAAGATGTTGACACGTTAGAAAATATTCTATGGCATGAATTAGGTTCAAAAGAGCAATATGAAAAAGATTTTGGACAAACACCGATTACAAAGCTGGTTCGTAACATAGTAGGCTTAGATCGACAAGCAGCTTTAGAAGAATTTTCAGAGTTTTTATCTGAAGAGCGCTTGAATATGCAACAGGCAAAATTCGTTGGGTTAATTGTGGACTATGTCGTGAAAAACGGCATACTGGATAAACAAGTACTCCAACAAGATCCATTCCGTACACTAGGTAGTCTAACATCTCTTTTTAAAGAGAATATGGGAGATGTAAGATCAATTATTGCGATCATAGACCAAATCAATGCCAATGCGGAGTTTATTTCTTAACGAATAAAAAGTTAATGACAGGTACCTTATATTACTTAGCGCTCACTTTTGATTTATTCTAGTGAATTTTCTGCATTAGATAGGGAGCATGTTTTGGTTAACTAATTTTCAAAACATGCTCTTTTAAATTGGTTTTAATATTATTAATGTACTCAAATTTTCTTACAAAGTTACTAAATTACATATTTACCATTCATTTTTCAAAACTACCTTTCCTAATGCTTTGCCTGACTCTAGGTATTGATGGGCTTCTGAAACCTCATCAAACGTAAAAATCGTTGCATCCACAAGTGGACGTAGCTTTCCTTCCTCCACTACATGTGTGATCCTTTGTAAAATTTCCCCATAATCCTTATGCAGATTGGGATTCAAGATTTTTAATAGCATAAAGGTAACATGAAGAGAGAGCCCCTTCGCATGTACAGGAGAGAGATCGTGTGTGGAGCGGGCAGCAATAGCAGCTACTGTTCCATGCACGGCAGCTGCTTCGAAAGAACGATCTAAGTTTTCACCACCTACAGTATCAAAAACAACATCAAAGCCTTTTCCATCTGTATATTTTTGTACATAGTCTTGCACGCTTTCTTCTCGATAATTAATAGCTACATCGGCACCAAGACGTCTAGCAATCTCTAGCTTTTTCTCGCTAGAAGCGGTTGTGTAAACATTTGCGCCTATCCATTTTGCTAGTTGAATGGCTACATGTCCCACACCACCTGTAGCACCGTGAATTAATATATTTTGACCAGGTCTAAGGCGTGTACGATTGAATAATGCTTCCCAAGCAGTAATGGATACTAATGGTAAAGCGGCAGCCTCCTCCATCGTTAAGTTTTTCGGTTTATAAGCAAGTAAATCAGCATCGGCTAGCATAAACTCGGCAAGTGCCCCACTGGAGGTTCCTTGAAATCCACCTGCACAACCGTATACCTCATCTCCAATTGTAAACTTAGTGACACCTTCTCCTACTGCACATACAATACCAGCGACATCTCCATGTAAGACTGCTGGAAATTCTGGAGCGACTGCTGGCACAACACCAGCACGGACTTTCGTATCAATAGGATTTACACTTGAAGCCTTTACTTCGACAAGTACATGTCCAGGTTTTAGTACGGGTTTAGGAATATTTTCTAATTGAAAGACGGATGGTTTACCAAAAGCTCGAATAATTTGCGATTTCATATGGGTCACTCCTTTAATTTTAAAATTTTACTTTCATGCTATTGTATTAGAAATGGGTACAATCCAGCTAGCGTGAGTTTGAATTCCTTGGCTCTCTGTACTTATCGATTAGAAGTACGCCGTTTAGCTAATTTGTTTTTGTTAAATAACATCTAGTAAATACAAAGAGAGTGGTAGGCAGTTCAAACTTTGTAATAGTCTCCTCTAAAATCGATCGTAGCGTATAGAAAAATATTTAGTCTCTTTTATAAACTTTATATTACTTTATGTAAAATAAAATTTATAGTACGCATATTTTCGTTGAATAGTATTAATTTTGGAAGTTAATTTGATTCTTAAAAGATTAAAGTGTTACTGTGAAGGAATTTAAAACTGAACAATGTCCTGATAAAACAGCTTGTCCTGTGGTGGTAAATGAAAAGGAATCATAGTGTCAGCAGCAAAAGATCTGAAAGTTACCTTTTAAGACAAAAGGGACTTATACAATGCGTTAGAATTAGAGGTGCTACGGCCTCTTTTTTTATGGGGTTAAAAAGTTAAAGCACCTGCCATCCATCGCTAACTTGTAACAATGATTTATCTGAAATTTCTATGAATTATTTTCATATTTAATTATCTAATATTCATTTGATTTATAGTTAGTGTGCCCTCTATAATAAATTCAATCATGATTTTGAAGATATGGAGAGGTAAAGCGTTTGGAAGCACCAGTTCACAGGTAAGCTAAAATAATAGGCTTTCTCGCCATAAACCACTTCTAAAAATGCCTTTGCCTCCCATCAAAAAAATTACAAGAATAGAAGGTGTGTTCCTTGATATTAAATGAGGTTATTAGTCGACGACAAACAAATTGTGTTAAATGGGATACTTTAGACACGGTATACAATGTGCAAAGTACAGATAATATGCTAGCGATGTGGATTGCTGATATGGATTTTGCTGCACCTCCTATTATTCAACGAGCTGTAGCAGAACGTCTTACGCATCCGATTTTTGGTTATTCTACTGTGTCCTCTGAAACGATTCAAGCTATTCAAAATTGGTATCAGCACTATCATCAGTGGACAATTCCAGATAAGCAAATGTTATTTCTACCAGGCGTGATTCCAATTATTGCAAATGTTATCGAATGCTTCACAAATGTAGGGGATACGATTGTGGTGACGCCTCCTGTCTATCCGCCGTTCTTTCAAATTACACAGCAAAAAAAACGGCATGTAGAGTTTTGCCATCTACAGGAACAAAATGGCTCCTATCAGCTAGACTTAGTACGCCTTGAAGAAGCCTTTCAGCATAGTAAGCTATTTATTTTATGTAATCCTCATAATCCTGGGGGAGTTGTTTGGTCACGTTCAACATTAGAAAAAATTGTAGAGCTAGCCATTGCCTACGATGTAGTGATTTTATCTGATGAAATTCACTGTGATTTGGTAATTAATCCAACGGTAAAGCATACGCCAATGTTAACTGTTAAGGATGCTGAAAAAGCAATGATTTTTGCTGCGATTGCCCCTACAAAAACATTTAATATTGCTGGTATTCAGGCTGCCATGCTTGTTTCTTCTACAGTAGAGAATCATTGTCAAATTGCAGAGCATGCCATGAGCAATGGTATCCATGGCTTAAATGTTTTTGCTGATGCTGTAGTTGCCGCTGTTTATCGAGATGGACGACCTTGGTTAGAGGAGGTTTTAAGCTATATTTCTGAAAATATGGATTATGCCGTTGATGAATTATCAAAAATTCCTGGTATTCGTGTCACTAAATCTGATGCTACTTATTTATTGTGGATTGATTATCGCCCATTAGGGATTGATGAGCAGCAAATGATGGGAAAACTTTTAGCAGTGGGACTAGCCCTGGACCCGGGCTCAAAATATGGCCCACAGGGTGAGGGCTTTGTGCGTATGAATATTGCGACGCCTCGTGCCATTATAGAACAGGCTGTACAACGTTTCTCTGCTGCCTTAGCGCAACAATAGATTTAAAAATAAAGCTTGAAAATCAATGATAAAAATATTGATTTTCAGGCTTTTTTATTTTTAATACCTTCATATTTCTGATTATTTAAGTTATTTATTTTGAAATTTAATAAAAATAGTTTGACAATTATTAAAAATTAGATTTTAATAATTTTATAAATAATTTTAAAAAATTTAAAAGGAGTTTGGAAATATGACAAATATTTATGGCAATACACCTTGTATGTTAGGTGCTACAAATCTCTCAAAAACAAAAGATTACTCACAGGTGGATGCAGTTATTTATGGTATTCCATGGGAGGGCGCTGTAACTTGGGGTGATTATACAGGGTGTGAACTAGGACCAAAAGTGATGCGCCTATGCTCAGGACGCTATTCTGGTTATCTACCAGAATTAAATGATATCGATGTTTTTGAACATGTTCGTTTAGGAGATGTAGGGGATATTGATGTGGTTCCTGCGGATGTAGATGAAACAATGAACCGTATTACAAACTTTGCTTCAGAGCTGTGGGATTCAGAGAAATTTATTATTGGTTTAGGCGGAGATCATGGTGTTACCTATCCGATTGTTCGTGGACTTACTCAAAAGGGCAAAAAAGTCGGTATTGTTCACCTAGATGCACATTATGATAATCTTCCTTCGCACAATGGCGATCAATTTGCACGTTGCAGTCCATTTGCACGCTTATATGAAGAGGAAAATGTGCGTAATGAAAGCATTATTCATGCAGGTATTCATGGTCCACGTAACAAGCCTGAAAGCGGAAAAAATGCTAAAAATGCTGGGGCAGTGACAATTACAGTCAATGATATTCGCGAACATCAGGATATTCGTCAGCTTGCAAAGGATATCTATGCACAAGCTTCTAAAGATGTTGATGTTGTGTACCTAAGTATTTGTAGTGATGTATTAGATTTTGCTTTTAATCCAGGTGGTCCAGTGGATGGAAACGGCTTAACGTCCTATGAACTATTAACACTTGTCTACGAATTAACAAAACAAGGCATTGTTGGTATGGACTTTGTTGAAATTTATCCTCAACAAGACCCTACTCAATTATCGGCACACTTTGCTTCAACACTTTTACTCTATGCTTTAGCAGGCGATATCGTTTATAAGCAAAATCAAGATGAAACAACTGCACACGCCTCAGTTCACGCCTAAGTGGTTAGCCCAAGCATATGAGTGGGAAACAAAGCAAGTTGAAGGTTATTTTCCTTCGCATTTACCGATATTAGAGCATTTGCCTTCTCAATATTTTGAAGTTTCTATTGCTTTTTCAGAACAGGATATTTTCAGCAATCGACAATATCCACAATATTTTACGATTCAAAGTATTTCAAAGTTTTTCTCACTGTTTTATGTATTAAAACAACACGGTGTAAATAAGGTGAGGCAAAAAGTAGGGATTACAGCCTCCTCTATTGCTTATAATACAAAATCTGCTACAGCATTTTATGTAAATGGTGCGATTTTAAATCCATTTATTAATGCGGGTGCATTAACGATTACTTCTATGATTGATGGTCATTCAATACCTGAAAAAATTCGAAATATCAAATTATTTATAGCTCAGCAATTTAATGTTGTCACCATAATTGATGAGGATGTCTTATCCTATGAGAGGCAGCATAGCGAGCAAAACAAAGACATTTTACACACACTAAAAATGTTGGATTTACTAGAAGATACGATTGAAAATACCCTAGAAAGCTATCTGGCCTTATGTTCATTAAAAATGTCAACACAGGATTTAGCGAAAATTGGTTATCTATTTCAACAGCTAATTGCTTATGATGCTACTGCTCAATACGCACATAAAGCACTATTAGCAAGTGGTTTATATGGTGATTCACCTCTGTCGGTGAACAATCAACAAATCGCTGCGAAAAGTGGGATTTCAGGAAGTATACTTTCTTATAATGTCTCTTCTTGTCACCAATATCCAACTTTCGATAAGATAGGGATAGGTATTTACAGTCCATTACTAAACAATGAAGGAAATAGTGCAAAAGGTATTCACTTCCTAAAGCAGCTATTTTCTTAAATCTAAAAAAAGAGGTATATTTATGAATCCAACCATCAATCCTATTTTTCTCCCATATTTGCGCATGGCTGATGCAATTTACGCTATATTCGATGAAAGCTGTGAAGTCGTTGTCCATGATTTTTCGAATATGGAAAAGTCATTGATTTATATAAAAGGTAATTTGACAGGTCGCAAATTAGGTGCACCCATTACAGATTATGTTTTACAGCAATTAAAAAAAGACCCTACTAATTTAGAGGATGTTTTAGGCACTTATTCAACAACAAAAGACGGTGTAAAAATTAAATCTTCTATTGTATACATTAAGGATTATAACGGGAAAGTTGTTGGCTTATTCGGTATCAACTACAACATTACACAGTTTGCTCATATGCATCAATTATTAACAAATATTTTAACGCCATTTGATATTAAGTCACAAATTAATGAAAGTTATGCGACGTCAATTACAGAAATGTTTGATCAAATTATTCAAACAACATTATTAGAGCTGAATTTAACCTTACCGATATCAGCAAAGATTGATAAAGTGGCTTTTGTACAGAACTTAGATAAGAAGGGGATATTTTTAGTTCAAGGTTCTACAGATAAAGTTGCTGATATTTTAAATGTTACAAAACAGACCATCTATAATTATTTAGAAAGTGAATAATTGATTCATTTTCTCTGCCAAGCCAACTTGTTTGGTAGAGATTTTTTGAGACGTCCTCGATACTTTCAACTTTCAATCTCAAGGGGATGGTTCTATGACACAAGAGTTAAATGACAACACACTAACTGTAGTAAGTAAACGTACAATGCTACAACGTTTAAAAGTAATCGGTCCTGGGGCAGTTATTGCCGCATCCTTTATCGGTCCAGGAACAGTCACAACAGCTACACGTGCAGGTGCTAGTTTTGGCTTTGCACTTTTATGGGCAGTGGTCTTTTCCATTATTACAACTATTATTTTGCAAGAGATGGCGGCGAGAATCGGTATTATTGCCAAAAAAGATTTAGGTCAAGCAATTGCAGAACAATTTAAACAACCATTATTAAAATTTGCTTCGATTTGGATTATTGCCATTGCCATTGCGGTTGGCTGTTCAGCATATATATCTGGAGATCTGATTGGTACATCTATGGGGTTGTCTACACTATTTGGTATGCCAGCAAATGTGATCAGTCCGTTTATCGGAGTTCTTATTCTTATTTTAGGTTTAACAGGTAGTTATAAAATTATTGAACGTGTCATGATTTTTTTAGTAGTGATTATGAGTATTACTTTTTTTACAACGATGTTTGTTGTACAGCCTGATTGGTCAAGCATTTTCAAAAATGCTGTTGTGCCAAATATTCCAACGGGATCGATTGTCACAATTATTGCGTTAATTGGAACAACGGTAGTACCTTATAATTTCTTTATTCACTCATCTATGGTGCAAGAAAATTGGTCAAAACCAAGCGATTTGAAAGATGCACGCCTCGATACAGTGCTCTCTATTGGCGTAGGCGGTCTTATTACAGCAGCGATTTTAATTACTGCGGGTGCAACAATGCTTGGCTCCGATGTACGAAACGTTGCAGATCTATCTATTCAACTTGAGCCGCTATTTGGTCAATGGGCAAAAGTATTTTTATGTATTGGTATTTTTGCTGCTGGCTTTTCTTCCGCTCTTGCCAGTCCTCTTGGTGCAGCTGTGACATTAGCGAGTGTTTTTGGCTGGAAAGATGGTATGAAAAATAAAAAATTCAAGCTAGTCTTTACTATTGTCATGCTGATTGGAATTATTACATCTGCAACAGGCTTTGAACCAATGCAGGTGCTGTTATTAGCGCAAGCATTAAATGGTATTTTATTACCAATTGTTGCGATTTATTTATTAATTGTCATGAATAATAAAGATTTACTTGGCAATTATGTGAATAAAACAGTCAGCAATATTATTGGTATTGCTATTGTAGCTGTTTGTATTTTCTTAGGCGGTTATAGTTTAGTGGATGTTGTTAAAACTTTTTTATAAATACTACACACACATTACATCTCTATGAATTTATTGAAAAAGCTGATTTATCTCATCATATTTGGGGTAAATTGGCTTTTGTTGTGTAATAGAATAGAGAAAATCCGCTAATTTTTAGTGATGAATTTCCGTACCCTCTATTAATAGTTCTTATACTTAATATTTTCCAAAAAATAAGTTCATCCTCTTATCAACCAGCAATATATGCGCATCTACTACGGGCTATTTAATGCTAGCAAATCTATTAATGAAATGACAACCACTACACTCACTAGCCGTTTTTTTACCGATATATTAGCTAGCTAGAACACAGATGAAGTAGAAATCAGCCCTTAGGGTGGTGATAAATCCCCGTCCTACATAATTGCTGGTATTTAGTTTTCTCGTTGATTAAAAGTAGAAAAATAATTGTTTATTGCAACAATCGAAATAATCGAATTATTGTTGCAACGTAAAAAAAATCATGTTAGTATTAGTAAAACGTTTTACTAAATCGTTTTACTTGTAAAGGGGATGAAAAAAATTGAAAAATAAACGGATTGCAACGATTGGAGATGCAATGATCGTTTTTAATCCATCGAAAACAGGTCCTCTACGATTTGTTCCTTCCTTCGAGCGAGCTGTGGGTGGAGCAGAATTAAATTTTGCAATAGGCATTACGCGTTTAGATATGGAAGCAAGATGGATTAGCTGTATTGGAGATGATGAATTTGGCAAGGTGATTTATAACTTTGCTCGTGGTGAGGGTGTTGATGTATCACACGTATCACGTACACCAAATATTCCAACTTCAATTTATTTTAAGGAAATAGGAGAAGATGGGGCAGGTAAATCGTTTTATTATCGCAAGCCATCACCTTTACTTGAATTAACAGCAGATTGCTTAGATGAATCAGTATTAGATGGTGTGGATTTATTGCATATAAGCGGTGTGTATTTAGCAGTATGTGAGCATAATATTGAGGTTGCTTTAAAGTTAGTTCACTTCGCAAAGGTAAAAAATATTCCTGTGTCCTTTGATCCAAATTTACGATTAAAGCTCTGGACAATAGAAGATGCTCGTGCAGCATATGAGAAATTATATTCATCTGTGAATCTTCTTCTTACAGGACAAGATGAGTTTGAACTGTTATTTGAGGGACGTACAGTAAAGGGCGTTCAGCAGCAATATCAAATAGATGAAATCATTATTAAAAAGGGCGAGCAAGGAGCCTCTGTTTATACGGCTACTGAACAATATGATCGTGCAGCCTTTTCTATTCGCGCGATTGATACTGTTGGTGCAGGTGATGCTTTTGATGCTGCCTATGTCTATGGCTACTTAAATGGGGATGATATTCCAGAGCGTCTGCGTTTAGCAAATGGTGCAGGAGCATTAGTTGCCACAATTAAAGGAGATAATGAGGGGCTTCCATCATTACAGGAATTAAAGCAATTTATTGGTGATGAAAAACTAATTGAGCGTTAAGGAGCTGTCAGCAATGCAAAAAATGGAAATTTTGAAAGCGTTATCAACAGCAAAGGTGGTAGCGGTTGTACGAGGGAATTCACCTGAAGAGGCAACAGAAATTTCAAAGGGTGCTATTGAAGGTGGGATTCAAGCTATCGAATTAACGTATACAACACCTTTTATAGAGGACACATTTAAAGCGTTACGCAATAGCGATGCATTAATTGGAGCTGGTACAGTTTTGGATGCTGAAACAGCGCGTCATGCAATTTTAAACGGTGCAAAATTTGTTGTAAGTCCAAGCTACAACGGGGACATTGCAATAATTTGTAATCGCTATAGCATCCCGTATTTACCAGGCTGCTTGACGATTAAGGAAATGGTCACAGCGCTTGAGGGTGGTAGTGACATTATTAAACTATTTCCAGCCAGTCAGTTTGAACCAAGCTTTATTAAATCGGTGAAAGGACCTTTACCAAATGTAACGATTATGCCTACAGGTGGTGTTGGTTTAGCCAATATGCATGAATGGCTAGATGCAGGGGCTGTTGCAGTAGGTGTTGGTAGTGATCTTCATAAAGCCTATGCACAGGACGGTTATGCAGGCGTTGTTGAACGAGCAAAGGCGTATACAAAGAATCTAGCAAACTAGGAGGTAATGCATAATGAATATGACATTTAGAACAAATTGTTCAAATAACCTCTTAGAAAACATAATAAAATATGTAGAAAAATTTGTTGATATAGCAAAAAAACAACATTATATATTACAGGAGGAATTATTATGAACCATTTATCAAATGTTGCAAAAAATTATCCTGCATCGGCAATTAGACGTATGTTTGAATTAGCCAATCAATATGAGGATGTTATTAAACTAACTGTTGGAGAGCCGAATTTTGCAACACCAGATTATATAAAGCAAGCCGCAAAGATAGGAATAGATGAAAACCTTACCCATTATGTATCCAACGCAGGGACTGATGAACTCCGTCAAGCGGTAGCTCGAAAATATACTCTTGAATTTGGAGAAGAATATACTTCTGATCAAGTTATGGTTGCTTTTGGAGGAATGGAAGCAATTATGCTAGCTCTAGTGGCAACAATCAACCCAGGTGACGAGGTAATTATTGCTGATCCTGCTTATCCCAACTACTTAGGACAAATCCTTATGCTTGGTGGTAAAGCAGTACCTGTTCCTGTTTATGAAGAAAATGCATTCAAACTGAAAGCAGAGGACGTCGAAAAAGCTGTTACTTCAAAAACGAAAGCTATTATTTTAAATTCTCCAAGTAATCCATTGGGCTCTGTTTTGAATGAAAAAGATACTAGAGAGCTAGCAGAAGTTGTGTTAAAACATGATTTAATTGTTATTTCTGATGAAGTGTATGAAAAGATTATTTATGATGATGAAGTGCATTTTAGTATGGCTCAAATTCCGGAAGTGAAAGAGAATGTGCTTATTATAAATAGTTTATCTAAAACTTATGCAATGACGGGATGGCGAGTTGGATTTGTCATTGGTAATAAAGATATCATTTCTAGCATGCCAAAAATTCAAGAAGGAGTAGCTTCTTGTGTACCGCCTTTTATTCAAAAAGCGGCTGTGGCAGCGATTAATGGTCCACAATCTGTTGTTGAAGAGATGGTGACTCATTACAAACGTCGACGTGGAATTTTAATAAATGGATTAAATGAAATTCCTGGTTTTTCCTGTATTAATTCAGCAGGTGCCTTTTATGCCTTTGCGAATATCAAAGCGTTCAAAAAGCCATCTGAAGAATTCGCGATAGAACTTTTAAAAGGAGCAAAGGTTGCTGTTACACCTGGATCAGCATTTGGAAAAATGGGTGAAGGTTATTTACGTTTTTCGTTTGCCAATTCAGATGAGAATTTAATAGAGGCAGTTAATCGCATTAAAAACTATGTAAAAGAGAATTATTAAATTTGGAACTTAATGAAATTAGCTATGCAAAGGGGGAAATTTTATGCAAGCGATTGTTGATGCTATTAATTCTATTGTGTGGAGCTATGCTCTTATCGGCTTAATATTGGTAGTAGGGCTTTATTTTACTTTAAGTACCAGATTTATTCAAATTAGGCATTTTAAAGAAATGTTTAAAAGAACGCTTGATCGAAGTGCATCAAAAAATAATGTATCTTCTTATCAGGCACTACTAATGTCTATTGCTGGGCGTGTTGGTATTGGTAATATAGCTGGAGTTGCAACTGCTATTGGTTTAGGAGGTCCAGGAGCTATATTTTGGATGTGGGTTATGGCGTTTATTGGTATGGCTACTTCCTTTTTTGAAAGTACATTAGGTCAAATTTTTAAGGAAAAGGTCGGAGATGAATTTCGCGGTGGTCCTGCCTACTATTTATCTAAAGGATTAGGAAAAAAATGGGTAGGTTCATTATTTGCAATTACTATTGCATTTGCTTATGGATTCCTTTTAACTGGTATTCAGGCAAATGGAATAACGGCATCTTTTAGCACAGCATTTAATATTAAACCTATTTTTACTGCGATCTTTGTTTGTATACTTGTATCAGCAGTTATCTTTGGCGGAGTTAAAAGGTTTGCCAAGTTTTCAGAAGTTGTCGTTCCTTTTATGGCACTTGCTTATATTTTAATAGCTTTAATTATTGTAGTGATGAATATCAGTCAATTACCTGACATTATTGCTTTAATTTTTTCTAGTGCTTTTGGTACTCAGGAGACATTTGGAGGTCTTATTGGTGCGGCGATTGCTTGGGGCGTAAAACGTGGAATTTATTCAAATGAAGCGGGTCAAGGGACTGCACCACATGCTGCTTCAACTGCCGATGTATCACATCCAATTAAACAAGGATTAGTACAAGGCATGGGTGTGTTTATCGACACGATTATTGTTTGTAGTGCAACTGCTTTTATGATCTTGATAACAGGAAAATATAATGTTGAAAATCCAGCAGGTGGTTATGTAGTGAATCATATAGGTAATGTTGAAATTGGAGTTGGTTACACTCAATTAGCGGTAGACTCTGTATTCCAAGGGTTTGGTAATATATTTGTAGCTATTGCAGTATTTTTCTTTGCTGTCACTACATTACTATTTATTGCATATGTTGCTGAAACAAATATCGTATATATCTTTGGAGATAATACAATGCTCAAGAATGCATTACGAATCATTGTCATTTTATCTACCTTCTATGGTGGAATTGTGTCAGCTAATTTAATTTGGTCGATTGCTGATATAGGGGTTGGGCTTATTACTTGGATTAATGTTATTGGGATTTTCCTTTTACGAAAACCAGTGTTAAAAGCTCTTAAAGATTACGAACAGCAAAAGGCGTTAGGGGTTGATCCAGTATTTAACCCAACTAAATTAGGGATAAAAAATGCAACTTTTTGGGAAGATAGAAATCAGGAAATAGATCAAGATAAAAATTAAGATATATATAATTTTAGAGTCTGTAGCCTTCTTCAATTTTAATTTGAAGAAGGCTCTCTTTCAGAAATAAACAAAAGAGCTTCTTCGACTCTACGTTCCTGTATAGGCTAAGTCCTTCTTTTGAGCCGATGAATACCAACAGCTTCTTTGGACACTGTCTCACGATGCACTGGAATAGATGTCGTATTGAAGTAAACGCAGACATAACGTGCATTAACGGATGTTTACGAAAAGCCTCGACCTGTTCTTGGACCATTTTATTTTAGGAATGAATTACTAGAAATTAAGATAGATAGGGTTGTTAATTAAGGAAGAAGTATTATGTCATTAGCTTTCGTATTATCTTAATATATTTTCATTTATAGTAAAATATGCTATTATACGGAATTTAGTAACTCGGATAAGAAATAATCTAGTAGGGAAAAGTTTTTAGATGTAGTAGATTTGCAAGAAAACAATAAGAATCAAGTTACACTATATTCAACAACTTAGATTTATATACCGACTGATGATATACACGGTAGTATTTATAATAAATGTGTAGCAGTAGATAATGGGATACGTTTCCTTTTAATGAAGTGACTAAAACTACTGTTTATTATTCTTCGAAACATGCTTGGAGAGAGTTAGGTCCTGGTTTATTCAATCCAACTAATGGACAATTCATGAAAGACGATGAAATAATGAGATATGAATATATATCAAATATTAGCGGAAAATTGTAAGTAGAGATGCGCTATGAAACTTAAACTTTAGAGTTTGACTAAAGATATTCTAGGAGGAACAGATGTATAGAGTTTTCTTCAGATATATTGCTGCTATTTTAGTTTTGTTTGTAAGTTCATACTTTATTTTCGATGAATCTTTTATTAAAGCTGTTAAATATACAATTCTTATGAGTATAATTTTTGTATTATTTGAATTCCTTGATAAAAAAGATAAAAAGCAAAACTAAACAATCATCATAATAAAGCCCAGATACTTTTAAATTGAACTGCACCCCGTCAAGGAGACAGTGGAAAAGGGTATAGATTTACCGGGACCGGTATATCAATATTTGAATAGTTAATTTAACCAAAAAATATGCTATGCTACATATATACTAAACAGAGTTTTTACATTGATAGGTAGGGGATTGATTGTAGTGAAAAAAACGACAATTGCCGATGTTGCGCGATATGCCAACGTTTCAAATAGTACTGTTTCACAATATTTAAATAAGCGCTATGAGTATATGAGTACAGAGACTCGTAAAAAAATTGAAGAAGCTGTTGAAGCATTGCAATATCGTCCTAATTTAATGGCTCGTAGCTTAAAACAGAAATCTACCTTTACGATTGGTATTATTGTAGCGAATATTATTCATGACTTTTCTACAAAAATTATAAATGCACTTGAAGCGGAGTTTGATAAAAAAGGCTTCCATATGATTGTTTGTAACTCGGCAGATAATCCTAAAAAAGAGAGGGAGCATGTTGAAACATTACTGGAAAAGCAAGTAGATGGCTTGATTGTTTTTCCAACAGGTGAAAATCAAAATCTGTATATACGACTGAATCAACAAAAAATGCCGATTGTTTTTATTGATCGTTTTATAGAGGATGTGGCTATTCCTGCTGTGCTGTTAGACAATTTTTCTGCAATGGATATGGCTGTTGAGCAATTTCAAAAACAGCCATTAGCCATCGTCACTACCTCTTTAGCATTACCGATTACACCTCGTGTTGAACGTTTAGAAGGGTTTCGCCAAGCATTAAGAAAGCGCGACCTCCCAATTGATGAGCGTTATATAAAAAATGGCGACCCTTCAGAGATAGAAGAAATCTTTAATGAGTTATTTGCATTGGAGCAACCACCAAGGGGTATTATTGCAGCAAATGATCGCATTGCACAAGAATTAATGGTGTATATAAAAAAGCATAACTTGCACGTACCTGATGATTTGCAAGTAATTGCTGTTGATGATGTGCCCTATGCAAAATTTATCACGCCTTCTATCACAACCTTACAACAGCCTATTTTACCAATGGCTCAAAAGTCAGCCGCACTACTGTTAGCCAAAATCAAAAAAGAGCAGCTACCCCATGAACCACAATTATATCGCTTTACACCCATTTTAATGGAACGAGATTCAACAATCTAAATAGCCATCTAGTATTGATAATCAATCAATGCTAGATGGCTTATTTTGTTGAGCGTTATGAGGAATAAACCGAACGTCGTATATAAAGCTCGGTTTTCACTTTTATAGATACTCTTTATAGAAGGACCCTAATTTATCAACAGCAATACCAACAGGCTCTGGTTGATCATATAAATCATAGTGACTTGCACCTTCAACAACCAGTAAATCCTTGTTTTGTGAAGCTGCTCGATTATAGAGTTCATGACCATCTTTATAGGAACCGAAAGCACCTTGAACACTACCAACAATCACTTGTAAAGGCTGCGTTAATAATTCCTCTACTAAATGGAAAGCATCAAAACCAATTACTGATCCCATGCTTGTAAAGTTTAGCTTATTTGGTGAGTTAGGGCTTTGACCTCTTGATGTTGTGTAGTAATCAACAGCTTCTTTAATATCAATATCAGTAATCCCAGCCTCTTCTCTTTCAGCCTGACTGTTAGGAATCCAATTTGTAATTAATGTTTCTGCGCCACGTGCTTCAGCAGTACGTTGTTGTCCAATAGCCTCTAATGTTTTAATAGGGTCACCTTCACGGTTTACACGACCGATATTTGCACCAACAACTGTACCAACAGCTTTAATACGACGCTCTGTCATTGCGGCATTGACTGCATAGCCCCCACCTGCGCAAACACCTAAAACACCAATACGGTTTTCATCTACATAGTCAAGTGTTGTTAAATAATCTACTGCACAACGAATATCTTCAACACGTGCAGCGGGTTCTTCAATATAACGTGGCTCTCCTTCACTCTCACCTTGATAAGACGCATCAAAGGCGATCGTTACATAGCCAAGCTCTGCTAATTTTTCAGCATAGAGACCTGCTGTTTGATCTTTACAGCTACTACCTGGATGTACACAAACAATTGCAGGATTTTGTTTCTTTTCTTCAGCATTCTCTGGTAAATTTAAAATCCCAGCAACTTTTAATCCTCTTGCATTGAATCTTACATTTTTCTTTGTAACTGTCATTATAAAGACCACCTTTGTTAAAATATACACTTGTGATACTTATTACACTCGTGTATATTTATGATAAAAAATAGCGTATATCATTGCAATGACCATATTTAAGTATTTGTGTGTTACTACACATAAATCAAAATATGTGTATAAATAAGGGGGATTTTTACATGGAGAAAATTGATCGAAGAATACTAAAATCCCAGCAGGCAATCCAAGCTGCATTTTTAGCCATGTTGGTACATGAAGGCTTTGATGAGATTACAGTAAAAAGCATTAGTGAAAAGGCTAATATTGGAAGAAAAACATTTTACCTTCATTATGTAGATAAGTATGATTTATTAGATAAAATTGTTGATAACCATTTGAAGCGGTTAAGGGAAATATGTGACCATAAAAAAGATAAGGGCTTTATAGAAGGTACAATTATATGGTTTGCTTATTTTCAACAACACAAGCTCTTTTTTGCCTCATTATTTAGAAGTGAAAGTACACTATCCTTTCGCAAAAAATTATTAACATTTATCATGGGGGAAATTGATAAAAAACTAGATAGCAATACATCCATAAATCAAACGATAGACAGGCATATTATTTTAAAGTTTTTAGGAACAGCTGTAATGGGTGTCCTCGAATCCTATGCGTTGAACGAGACTGAGGACGATATTGAATTAGTAGCAAAGCAAGTAGGGACGCTTGTGAAACGAAATTTATAATTGACTAGTAAATATAACTAACAATCAGCTTTAATGTGATGAATGGCTTAATATACAATTGAATATTGAAAAATATAAACCTCGCATTTTGAACATATTGCTCAAATGCGAGGTTTTATATACATAAAAGATGAACCTTTTTTAGCAGTCATTTGTTTATAAGGTAGAACAAGATAGAAGGGAGTGCCTTGGATTGACAGAGCGTGAATTATTCGACTTGTACAACAAGGATGTATACCGTACCTGCTATTATATGCTACGGAATGCACAGGATGCGGAAGATCTTTGCCATGATGTATTTGTCACCGTTTTTCGTCAGGATTGGCAAAGCATTGAGCATACACGGGCTTGGATTATGCGTATTGCGATGAACCAATGCTTAAATTTGCTAAAAAGGAAGCAAGCACAGCTGAAAAAACAACATCAGGTACAGATACTTCATGAGCAGGCTACAGCATCCATTAAATCTGTAGATACCATTGTATTAGAAAAAGCGGCTGAGGAGGAATGGGAGGAGCTATTAAAGCAACTACCTGACAAGTTAATGGCTGTTGTTACCCTCCGCTATATTGGGGAGCTATCATTAACAGAAATAGCGGAAACCTTGAATATACCTGTAGGCACAGTGAAGTCGAGACTGCATAAAGCATTGAAAACCATGCGTAAAAAGCTAGAACAAAATCAAAGTCTATGGTTGAAGGGAGAGAATCAATTTGGAACGCATTGAAAAAAAGCTGAAAAATGAGCTGAAAAATGCCGATAAGATGGCATATCCTGATTTTGATAAAATGTGGAGCAGTATTCAGCAGGATGAGTTAAAAATAACTGAGACAGAACGCCTTGTATTGCCGCCGCCTCGTAAACGAAAAAAGTATGCCTTAGTAGCAGGGTTAGCAATTGCTTTAATGGCTACTCCCGTCTATGCCGCTTTGAATTACGATTGGTCCGATATTTTGTCTTATCGAGAAGGTATTCAAACGGCACTTGAGCAAGGCTTGGGTCAGAAAATTGAACAATCTATTACAAAGCAGGACATAACATTAACTGTACACACGGCATTTATAGATGATAATAGAACGATTTTACTATATACCTTGAAGCCTAGTGCGTCTTGGAAGGGAGATCATATCGGCTTTGATCGGATCGGCTTGAAAGATGAGGATGGCAATTTTATTGAAGGGGATTATGTACATCAGTGGAATAAGGAGCTTGGCGTTTTCCAAGGTTATTTTGAAACGAGTTGGGTGGCACAAGAAAAGGTCGCGGATACGCAATTAACAATAGAGAATATTTATTTTATTGGCGATGGTAAACAGTCGATTGACTATGATCCAACTAATAATGAAACACAGGTTTTCCCCATTCATAAGGATGGAATTGATCATGTAACCTTGCAAGCCTTTGAGCAGGGTGAGGGAAGGGTAGTACTTCAATCGGCTGTTACTTTTTCGGATGCTGATACAAAGAACAAATGGGTACGCATTATAGCAATGGATCCTATGAATAAGCCTATTCAAGAAGCGGAGTCTCCTGTGTTTGGTACACCTGAAGATACTGGTGCATATATAAATCAGCAAGTTTTTACAGCAGATAGTATACGAGCAAAGGATGCTAGCTTTGAGCTAAGCTATATGCATAATTTAGGTGTTATCAAGGACACGTGGCGTATAGATATGAAGTTATCTAAAAAACAATTAAAAAACAGCTCATCTAGGGATGTATTAAATATTCCTTTAGAGAATGTACCCGGTGGAACAAAAGTCCGCGAAATGAGAGTGACACCTACACAAATCCGTTTATTGCTTACATCTGAGGAAAAATACACACATATTCCTTACACAAAGTACCAACTAGCTATTGGGGAAAAACTTTTAGATGGGGGTAGATGGGAGGTAGAGAATAATCCGTATCAAACAGAGCTTCGCTTTGAGGTGGCAGGATTGAGCATGGATACGCTAGCAAGTGAGCCGATAACCTTAATCGCCAAACGCCGAGTTGATGTAGTAGATGGTGATGATCAACCAATTCATCTAACGAATATCTCAGCAAAACCTCAAAGTAAAACATCTACTATTGGCGGCTATCCAATCACATGGACTTATTATACAAAAAATAATAATCTCTATGTAGAATCTTCCAGTCCAGATGCAGAATTTGGGGGTGTGACGCAAACCTATTATCTGCATCAGAAAAAACGCAACTATGGGACACCACTTATTATTAGTCTACTTGGTGATGATAATAATATGCAAATAGATGAGTATGAGAACTTTAAAGACAAAGAGCTTGATATTTATATATGGAAGTATACAACGAATGATCCAAATGCAGAACAACATGTACCGTTAACAATTGGCAAGTAATACTGTGAAATCCCATCTGTCTAAAGTAGATGGGATTTTATTATGTATAATAGGAGCAATCAGAAAGGAATGATACAATTTTGATCAAACAGATGGGAGCGGTACGAAAATAGGTGGCTATGCATGTATGGATGCAAATAGCTTTGATGAAAATAATAGCCATGCTGAGCTGCTATTTCAATTAGATATGGAGAGCAATGCTCAAAAGACATATGCCATGATAGCAGACTCTGGCACATTGCAATTTTTTATAGAGAGAGATGCTCTGATCGCAAAGGATTTTTCTAGGCTTTATTATTATCTTTATAGCATGTAACAAAATCGTATCGAATGTATACGATTTTTTGCTTTCATAAATGACATAATGGAAGGGGTAAACAATAAAATTAAACTCATCAAAAGACGCAGATTTAGTTATCAAAATGATACTCATCTGTCCCTTCAATTGCGATAGGAAACAGGCTATTTATTTTGTCTTCCCCGTTTTTGGGATTATGAATAAAGCGATTTAATAATCAGAAATGGAGGTATGACATGGATTTATTGAAATTAAATATGAAGCAGAGTATTTTTACAAGTATTATAGTCATAATTTCTCTGATCAAAGCTTTAGCAATATTACCCTTTGATGAAAATATAGTATTATACACGTCAATGATTTCTGTTATAGTAGCCCTTTATGGAGGACTTTTATCGAAAATCCTTTTTCCTGAATCGAAGTAATAAATATATCCTAAATTGTTAATATTTTATATTATAAAATAAAACAGCCGGTGGTGGAAACCAGCTGTTTTAACGTTTAAAAATAATTTTCCAGAGCAATAGATTGATAATAAGGAGCATAATGCAATACAAGAGAGAACCAAAAGCAATCTGAGTAATTAAATAGTGAAGGACTACGAACATGCCTATAGGAATGAAGAGCAGCATTACCTTCCACCCTTGTGCATCACCGATTTCATCATATGGTTTGGTGAAGGGGATTTTATTGCTTATTGTCATATAACAAATCAACGTATACATACAGCTTGTGACGAGTATCGCTAATAAATCTGGGAGAATGCGAATACCATACATATAGCAAAAAATAATACTAAGTACGCTATATAGTGGCAGATAGAGTTTCACTAAAAAGGCCTTTAAGCTACCTTTCTGTAAAGCCGTATAATTTTTGAGTGGCAAGGTTTTATAAATCCAAGCCGCCTTATATTTAGCAGAGTGACCCAGCAAAAGTACAGCGGAGGGAATAATCATCATACTAAAATAAATATTGAGGTAGCTCATGCTGGAGGCATAATCAATCCCACCTGACCTGCTAAACGTAAAGATAAAAAGAAATGGCATAATAAACGAAAAGCCTAACGATGGGTAGACCTTTAGCTTAAATTCTCGCTCCTGCTTCATCATAAGCGTAGCGAAGCGGTAAAAGGCACGCTCTTCATGTGTGCTACAGATAAGTGTTAATAAAAATGCTCGAAGTCTATTGTTTTTCTCTTTTTTCGATTTACTTGTATTGAGCAATTTTTGTAGATTGCGTTCAAAGGTTGGAATCAGCTTAATATAAAGTGCTATAGAGATAATCGGTATTATTACAGCAAGGATTGTGTAGATAATGGTGAATAAAGAGCTATTACCATTTAGTAATAATTCATAGGGAGCGGCGAACCACATTGGAATGAGAAACACATTCCACCAATGAAAAGATACGACTATATCCAAATTAACAAATTCAAAGGAACGAATCAGCACTTGATAGCCAATCATCAACACTAAGGACAAACCAATTTGTACATAATTAATAATATCCTTCAGCTTTTCACCATCAAAAAATCGTAGAATGACAATATATAAGATGGCTGTAAACGCAACAATGAATAAGTTGATTAAAATAATTTCAAAGACTGTTAAAAGGAAAAAAATAATTCCTTGGGTAAACAGGCTAACAACAAGAGGGATTGCTGTTAAGGCCATCGTTAAATAGGATAAATAAATAAAAATATGCATAAATTTTGCTGCATTAATGGTTTTAGCTGAGATGGGCTTTGTGGAAAGTATACTTTTATCTCGTACATCTAAGAGTACAGAGGAAAAGTCAGAGATTAAGGATGTCATAATTAAAAAGATGATCATGGCATAGGAGATACTCATTTGAAAAAGAAAATTTTGCCCAAAGCCCATCAATGGAATAAGTACAAGCCCAAATAATACATAAATCCAGAGCGATTTAATATAGCCATATTTTTGATCGCCCTTCTTTTTGTTCTGATTAAAGAGTGTGGGTACTTTTCGTTCATCCATCGTCAACTTGATATGGAGGATTTTTCGCATCATGTCATAATCAATGCCTGTTTTTACAAACAGCAAGCGGAATTTATCAAGCAATTGTAAAGTTTTAAAATCTGTCATGCTTGTCCTCCTTGAACGATGGACACAAATTTCTCGCCAATTTCCTGATGCTCATGGAAGCCTGTTAATTGGTTAAAAATCCTTTCCAATGTACCCTCAGCATTACTGGCTTGTAGCTGTGCAAATGTTCCATCAGCCGCAATTTTTCCGTCATAAAGCAAGATAATACGACTACTGATTTTTTCAACCACATCCATAATATGCGAAGAATAGAAGATCGTTTTTCCTTGGGCAGCCAATTGTGTGAGTATTTCTTTAAAAATCATCACACTGTTGGCATCTAAGCCATTGATTGGCTCATCTAAAAACAGTAGGTCGGGGTTATGTATCAGGCTTGCTATAATCAATAGCTTTTGTCGCATGCCCTTTGAATAAGAGGAAATGCGAGAATGATAGGCCTCACCAACGCCAAATAAAGCCATTAAGGATTGAGATTTATCAGCAGCCTCCTCTAGCTCCAGCCCATAAAGTTGCCCGATAAAGGTTAAATACTCGTAGCCTGTTAAATTATCATAGACATCTGCAATTTCTGGCACATAGCCAATTTTTCGCTTATAGTCAATGGCATTGTGCTTAATATTCTCACCAAAAAGCTTAATTTCTCCGCCATAGTCACCTTCAAGTCCTAAAATAATTTTAACGGTCGTGCTTTTCCCAGCACCATTGGGTCCAATATAGCCAATAATTTCCCCTCGTGATGCATGGATATCAATGCCTTTTAAGATTTCTTTGCTTCCATAGCTCTTTGTTAAATTTGTAATCGTTAAAATTTCTTCCATATTGCAGCACCTCTCTTATTGTATCTATTATGAATGCTTCAACTTTAATATTGGAGTAAGAGTTAGATGAACCAACTTACCATGTGACCTCCCTCCCTATTTTAATAACAAACAAATAGTGAAGTGGTAAAGCTGTCCCTGTAGATTAAAAACCTTTTTCTGTGGGGCTTTCACGTTCAGCTAGTGTATCCTTTGGAATAGGAAAATTATAAAGTTCCTCAGAAGCTGTATGTGTATGATCTCGTTTATCTAAAAGTAGCTAGCAGTTCCGTTCAAGAGAGCTAACGTGTATACAATTTACTCTTTATTTTGGTGATAAGCCATTTAAACCTAAAATAACCATAAATACACTATAACATATAAAAGAAAGTAGAACTTCTTTAGTAAAGTGAAACTAGTTGATTTCCAGCCTTGTCTAACTGTATAAGAGAGGAGGGATGTAGCGTTGACACAGAATGAGAAAGATAGCCTATTGCAAGCTGCAATGGATCAGCATGGGGATTATATAAAACGATTAATCTATACATATGTAAAGGATTTACCAAAAACAGAAGACCTTGCTCAGGAGGTTTTTATTAAATTTTATAAAAGCTTGGATGCCTTTGAGGGGCGTTCCTCCATCAAAACCTATTTATATCGAATAGCTGTGAATGAATGTCAAAATTATTTAAAAAGCTGGCATTATAAAAAATTCGAAGTCACAGAGAAGGTAAAAAATTGGCTAAAACGAGATTCCTTCGAGGTGGATTTTTTACAGCAGGAGCAAAATCAATCGATTGGAGCATTAGTCAATTCTTTACCCATTAAATATCGGGAAGTAATATGGCTCTATTACTATGTTGAATTATCCATCACCGATATAGCTGAGGTGTTAAAATGCTCTCCTAATACAGTGAAAACCAGATTAGCGAGAGGAAGAAAATTAGCAAAAATTACAATAGAGGAGGGAGATTTTGATTATGAGTATTAAAAATGAATTGGAAAAATCCTTGCCGACATTGATCGAACTATCAGAGAATGAAAAAGCAATGATTCAAGCTAAAGTCCAACAAGCTCCTCCATCTCGCTATTATTGGAAGCCTTTATTGCTATCAATCCTTGCCGTTATGCTGATAGGGATTAGCTTATTATCAATGATGCAAAGTAGCTCTCCTGCCGATTCTGCCGCAGTGATCATGGAACCAGAGCCAGAGGAAAAGCCTGTTAGAGCACCATTGCCACCACTAACGGATGAAGTAAAAAAGCAATACTATCAAGAGTATGTAAAAATTATCGATGAGGCAATGGCATCAAAACCAGGTATGAATATTAGTGTTGTACCAATCGAACAATTTGAGGATGACTTTTGGGTAACACCTGGGGATTTTAGAAAAGATATTCAATCATGGGTAGACCACCACTTAGCTACAGAGCGGGAAAAAATCAATGAGATGTTAAGAGGAAATCCAGCACCTGTTATAACGAATGAGAACGGTCATGTGACTAAAAAAACGTATATGTATTTCTCCGATATATTAATAGCAATTGAGGTGACAGGGAATTTTAAGACTGCCTATCATGCCTCTCGAAATCGTCAAATATTTTCTTCTGTGCAAGATATCTCTACGAAATTAACAGAAATAACAAGAGGTGCTTGGAAGCAAACATCTTCGAAAGCAACTTTGCTAGATGGTGGGCGAACAATTGAGATTCAAATCGAAGGAATTTTTGAGTACAATACGATTCGCAATGAAAAAAGGTTTACAATTGAATTTTATTGTGATGAAAATGGAGAAATACATTAAATTAGATATTGAGCTCTTTATAACTATAAAATAAACAGAAGCTATCCAAAGTATTTCTGGATAGCTTCTTAATAGGGGAAGAGACTATTTAGAAAGCTCCACGACTGTATCATAAAAGATAGCTGTGGCGATCACAATATCTTCAGCTGAGCTATACTCTAATGGGTTATGGCTAATACCGTCTTTGGAACGCACAAATAGCATGGCAATTGGTGCGATTTCAGCGATATTCATGGCATCATGCCCAGCGCCACTTACAAGGAAATAAGGCTGTATTCCTTGTTTTTCAATGCTTGTCGCTAATTGTTGCTGTAACACTGCATCAGTTTTTGCTGGCTTCACACGCTGTAAAACCTTAGAAGACAGCATTACATTTCTACGTGTAGCAATCTGTTGGAGCTGCTGTAAAATGGTAGCTTCCAATACATTGATCTTGCTTTCATCAATATCTCGCAGGTCAATAGTGAATGTAACTTTACCTGGAATTACATTTGTACCATTTGGGGAGACAGTGAGCTTTCCAACAGTTGCTACTGAGCCTGTTGTGTTATTTAATAGCTGTTCAATAGCTAAAATCATTTCACTTGCAGCCGTAAGCGCATCCTGACGAATTGGCATTGGTGTTGCCCCTGCATGCTCACTAACGCCTGTTACAGTGATCTCTAACCATACTGGAGCTGCGATGCCTGTGACAACGCCAACAGGTAGTCCCTCATTTTCTAATACTTTTCCTTGCTCAATATGCATTTCTAAATAAGCTTTAATATCATCACGTGGTGGTTGCTCGAAAGGATACGGCGACAATTGAAATGCCTTCATAGCTTCTTCAATAGAAATACCATTCTTGTCTGTGAACTGTAGTTGCCCCTCTGTTAAAAGACCAGCCATTGCTCTACTACCAACTAGCCCAAAATCAAATCTTGTGCCTTCTTCATCTTTAAACGCAACAACTTGAATTTTTTTAGATGGGATTAATTGTTGCGCGTGCATTGTGTGGACAACCTCAATGGCAGCTAGTACACCTAATGCGCCATCATATTTACCACCTTCTGGTACTGTATCGATATGTGAGCCTAGCATAATCGTTTCGTTTCCTTCACCATACGTACCAATAAGATTTCCTATAGCATCGATTGTCACAACCATTCCCGCTTCTTCCATATAAGTCATTACTAACTCAATCGCTTGCTTTTCCTCTGATGTAAAAGAGAAACGGTTAACACCGCCTGTTGCTTCATTGCGGCCAATCTGACTTAAATCTTCAAGATGCTGTAAGAGTCTTTCTCCATTAATCATAGCTATCACTCTTTCATTTGGAATTGGAAGTGGCATTGACCCTCACGTAGGACAAACTCATCATGTACCACCTCAAAGTTTTTATTGTAGCCTTTTGCAATTGCAGGGTCGATCATTTTACAATACAAAATACCGTATTTACCCATTCCGTCATCCGCCCATTGCTGACCCAGTGGACAATGTGTAAATGTTTGTTCAACCTCATCTTCTTTATAAACCGTTTCAATTTCAAATAAATCACTGCGCCCCATATCATAGTTTGTTAAATAGTTTTCCAATGAATTTTCTAAGCCATTTGTACGCGCACGTTGAGCAATACCTGCACCACGCTTATTGCCAAAGCGTTCTACGGCGCGCATAATCACCTGTTCACCTTCTTCACCGTACGTATCAACCACTGGCTTTGCAATATGTGCAAACATTTTTGAGAAGCGAGCAAATGTTGTTAAATCTGTATATTGCTCTTGACCTTCAACAATTTGTGGTAAATATTCAAAGAATGTATGATTTTCGCCTTCTGCTGTTGCCTTTTTCGCCATTGCTTCAGCATCCTTTAAACCAAATGCCTGCAACCCTTGTTGAATTAATTCACGACCATGCTCTCCGTATTGCTCCGTGATGGAGAGATGTAATTCAGTAAACATTTTTGCTGTAATAATATCCATGGATAAAGCTTTCATCATTAATTTTTCCTCTGCCATGTTGATGCCCCCTCAGCGTAAACCTTATTGATTTACTTGGATTTTATTTTTATTATAGAGGAGAGGAGTAAAATAAATCAAATGAATATTTGAGCAATCAAATATGAAAAAAAATCATAAAAGGAGTTGGAGTAATAATGGCAACATTAGCGCAATATATGGCTTTTTATACATTGATTGATACGGGTAATTTTACAGAAACGGGGCTAAAGCTAAATCTTACCCAGTCGTCAATTAGTCATACAATTAGTAATTTAGAGGCAGAATTAGGGCTATCGTTAATTATTCGAAATCGCAATAATATTACTTTAACAAGTGAGGGGAAAGTTATTTATGAGCATATTTCAAAAATTTTGCAGCAACAACAACAGCTTGAAACCACTGTGGCTAATTTAAAAAATCTGATTGGCGGTACATTATCTGTTGGCATTCTTCCGAGTGTTTCGCTAGTTTTATTGCCAAAAGTGCTAGCATATTTTGAGCAGCATCACCCAGACTTACAAATTCGCTTGATGGAGGGAGATTACGATCAAATTGAGGGTTGGCTTTATAATGGCATAGTAGATATCGGTTTTTTAGTGCAGCCAAATTCTAAAAACCTTATATTTGATGCTATTTTTGAGGATGAGCTTGTTTGTATTATGGCGAAGGAGCATCCGTTAGCAAAGGAGGACAAGCTTTACCTTGAGCAATTACAACATGAACGCTGGATTATGCCAAAGCGTACAATTGATCGTGATGTTTCCAAGCTCTTAGCTAAGCATAAAATTCATCCAAATGTAGTCTATGAATTATCAGTGGATCAGGTTATTTTAACAATGGTCAATGAAAATTTGGGTATATCCATTGTGCCAAATTCTCTTTTATTGCATACACCGAATAATCTTGTACGAAAAAAATTTTATCAGGCATATGTTCGACAGGTTGGAATTGCTCACAAACATAGTATTCACCTTTCCCCAGGTGCTTTAAAGTTTGTAGAAATATCGAAACACTTTGCTTCCCTTTTACAAATTTAGTAATTAGCAATTACTATAAGCAACCATTCTGTCCGCAGTTTCATGACGACTATTCGTGAGGGTATTTTTCATAAAAGATTCATAGATTTTTCTTGCTTTGTTGTGGTGATGAGTAGGATGATTATTCTAATTAAATTAGGTTCGGTTATTTATAATGGTGTGTCTTTTTGCTCTTTTTGTGGAAGCGTGTGTCAGGGCTATAGTGTGCTGGTAGGGGGTAGTTTAAATTATGTTAGAATAATTATAAGAGAGAAAAGGAAACATCTGTTTTGATAAAATAGTACTCAAAATAGGGTTTCCTTTTTATGCTTATTCCACTATTGAAATAGGGTAGACATAAGAGCAACCACTGTAACAGCAAATTACGGAAGGGGTGGATCTTTTAGGTGAGCAAAGGCTGTGTAAAAATGAAGCAAGGGGGCTAGGAAATGTTTAATGATTTTAAGCTTAAGGATGATAGTCCGGTTTATGTGCAGTTGAAGGATTATATAAAAGACATGATTGTCAATGGGCATCTACTGGCACATCAAAAGCTTCCATCTACCCGTGAGCTTAGTAGGCTGTTAGTGGTCAGTAGAAATACGGTGCTGAATGCATATGCTGAGTTGGAGCAAGACGGCATGATCTATGCAGTAAAGGGAAAAGGAAACTTTGTAGGAAACGTTACTACATTGAAAACAGCAGCCATTGAATTTGATTGGAAGACAAAACTGAATAAAGAGACTTTGCTTGCAGATGAGCTTGATTTAATACGTCAAGATTTACATTGGCAAAGAGGAATGATCTCCTTTACTAGTATTGCGCCAGAAGAAAAGCTTTTTGATGTTGAAAATTTCAAAAGAGCGTTTCTCACAAGGATGTCCATTGAAGGAGATATTGTCTTGAATTATGGCTATGCAAAGGGTTATAAACCTTTAATTGACTATCTTCTTCGCTATATGGAAGTAAAAGGTGTGGATATTTCCAATAAAGACATTTTAATTACCAATGGTTTTACGGAGGGGCTAGATATCTTTTTATCCTCCATAGCTAAAAAAACAGGACGTGTGCTATGTGAAAATCCTACACATCATGCAGCCTTAAAGCTTTTTCGATTACATGGGCTAGATATACATGGTTTCGATATGACGGATCACGGCATTGATATAGATCAAGTGGAGAAAAGTCTAGCAGAATTGACGTATGATTTTGCTTATCTTATTCCGTCCTATCATAATCCCACTGGTATTGTCACTTCCTCTGAAAAAAGAAATGCTATTATTCAACTTTTTTCCAAGCACCAAATCCCTATTGTAGAGGACGGCTTTAATGAGGAATTACG
Organism: Lysinibacillus macroides; assembly: GCF_001281525.1. Classification (GTDB taxonomy): domain Bacteria; phylum Bacillota; class Bacilli; order Bacillales_A; family Planococcaceae; genus Lysinibacillus; species Lysinibacillus macroides. The sequence continues at coordinate 99,539 of NZ_LGCI01000011.1, forward strand.
ATATTCCAGCGCCCATTTAGCGCCACTGATAGCTTTTAGTGGGGCAGGGAATAACGTGGTGTATATTAGCAGCTTTTCAAAAATCCTTTTCCCCGGGCTGCGTGTTGGCTGGATATTAGCGGACAAGGAGCTCATTGCTTGCTTAGAGAGCATGAAAAGAGCGCGAACTATTCATACCTCGACATTAGATCAGGCTGTGCTCTATCAATATTTGCAGGATAGCTATTTTGAAAAATATTTAAAAAAGGCAAGAGCTGTCTATAAGAAAAAATATGAGTTAGCTCGACAGGCTTGTAATCAATACATTCCCTTTAGCAGAATGACAGGAGATGGGGGGCTTCATCTTTTTATAGAGCTAGAGGAGGGCGTGGATGCACGTAGGTTGTTGAAGAAGTGCTATACCAAGGGTGTTGTATTTTATCCAGGAGATGTTTTTTTCACAAATGGGCTAGGCAGCAATACACTGCGATTAGGCTTTTCTCGTTTATCAGATGAGGATATTGTGCACGGGATTCAAATGATCGGTGATACATTGAAAAATGACATGGGGAGTTGAAAAAATGAAGGTTGGCGTGATTATGGGTGGCACTTCCTCTGAGAAGCAGGTTTCGATGATGACAGGAAAGGAAATGGTTGCCCATTTAGATAAGAAGAAATATGATGTTGTAGTGATTAAATTAGATCATCATAAAGAGCTAATTGACAAAATCCATGATATTGATGTGGCTTTATTAGCCCTACATGGTAAATTTGGTGAGGATGGTACGATTCAGGGTGTCCTAGAAACAATAGGCATTCCCTATACAGGAAGTGGTATTCTCGCGAGCAGTCTATGTATGGACAAAAATATAGCAAAAAAAATGCTACGCTATGAAGGTCTTGCAACACCTGATTGGCTGCATCATGTAAGGGGCGAGGAGCTTCCTTTGCATGAGATAGAAGGCATGGGCTACCCACTAGTTGTCAAACCGAATGCTGGTGGCTCTAGTGTAGGTGTCCAAATCGTAGAGGATAAAAAATCCCTATTAGCTGCTATAACGGAGGTACTCAAATGGGATACAGAAATTATTATTGAGCAGTACATGGAGGGGGATGAAATTACATGTGCTATATTGAATGGCGAGCTTTTACCAATTCTAGCTATTAAACATACGGCAGTATTTTTTGATTATAAGGCGAAATATAACGATGCCTCGACAATAGAAGAGCCTATAGAGCTTCCATCAGCTATTCATCAACGTGTGGCAAAGGCTGCAATGACGAGTTATAAAACATTGAAGTGTAGCGTATATGCAAGAGTGGATATGTTGATAAAAGATGGCATTCCTTACGTTTTAGAGGTTAATACACTACCTGGCATGACCCAAAATAGCTTGCTACCAAAAAGTGCACGTGCTGCAGGCATCAGCTACTCAGAGCTGCTAAATAAAATTATTGAAACCTCCTTGCAGATTAGAAGAAATGGATAAATAAAAAAACATCTTTTATTTAAATATGATTAAGACCTAAATTAAAGGACATAACATATTTTATATAAGTAATATGTTATGCCCTTTGTTATTTAAATAATGCAACCCATTAGTTCAATAAGGTGAAATAGTCAAAGCATAATAAACAAAACTTAACTTCTGACCCTTCATTTCGAATTCTTCACTACTAGTAGCTATTCTCTCAAAACCATTTTTCTCTAACACTCTTTGGGAAGCTATATTATTAGTTGTGGTTTTCGCTTTGATCTGTTTTATATCTTCAGCAGCTACTCTTTCTATTAGTAATTTCAATGCTTTATTAGCAATTCCCTTTCCAGTATATTCCTGTCCTACCCTATAACCGAGATGACCGATTTTATGAAATTCATCAATATCCACTAAATTTATTCTTCCTAGAATAGAACTATCTTTATCTTTAATTAAATAGAAACATGAACCTCCTTGACCTTGTTCTTCAAGTAAAGCTTCGTGTCTTCTTCTAAAAATCTCAGGGTTATAGTAGTCATCTCCACGAGTAGGTACCATTTCTTCAAAAAATGCTCTGTTTTCAAGTTCAAATTTATACAAACCTTCGACATCTGTAACTTGTAATCTTTCAATAGATATATCCATGTAATATCACCTCCATTATCACCTATTAAACGCTAATGGCACTGCCTTCTCCAAAAAATAATAGTAACGCTTGCTCTTATAGCTGATTATATCTAGCTATTGGATATGTTTGTCAACTCAGTAAACATACGTTTTTTGTATTTTATATATTGTACCAATAGTTCGATATGTAATGAATCAATCTGATATGTATGAAAAAAGAGGATATATGCCCTTATATTGAACATAATATCCTCTTATTAATTTTGTCTATTTAAGAAGGAAACAAAAGGCGCTTTTGCTTATCTTAAGATTTTGCTAGTTCAATAAAGCCTTCTCCAAAGACATCCCTTACATCATGAATGGCAATAAAGGCATCTTTATCGATTTCTTTAACAATCTTTTTAAGCTTTACAACCTCTTGCTTACTAATCACAATATACAGGACTTCCTTTTGCTCCTTTGTATAATAGCCATGACCAGCAAGCACCGTCACACCACGATTCATAAAGGCTGTAACACGTTCAGCAATAGCTTCTGGCTTTTTAGAAATAATGGTAACAGCCTTTTTAGGATTTACTCCTTCAATAACAAATTCCATGATCTTTGTAGCCACATATAGCATAATAATCGTTAGCATTAATGCTTCTGCACCAATAACGAAATAAGATGCAAACGCAACAATTAAGTCAAAGAATAGTAGGCCATAGCTAATACTCCAGCCTAAATATTTGTTTGTCATTCTCGCTAAAATTGTGGAGCCTGCTGTTGTACCGCCCACTCTAATAATAAGACCAATACCAACACCAGCAAAGACGCCGCCAAAAATCGTATTGACAATAATTTCATTTGAGGAAATTGACCACGATTCTGTTAAATGTAAGAATAGGGAATGGAAGGAGACCGCAATAATTGTATAAATTGTTGTTTGTCTGCTTAAAAATTTATAACCAGCAACAAGTAATGCTGCATTTAAGACAAAGCTGACAATACTAGGTGACCAGCCAAACAGATAGTAAGCAATAATCGTTAAACCTGTTACACCACCTTCACCTAAATCATTTGGAATAACAAATAAGTTAACAGCTAGTGCAAAAAGCAACGCTCCAAGCATAATTACTAACATATCAATGACATACTTTTTCATTTATAAAACACCACCATTTCCTATTTGATTTTTTTCTTAAGTCCATACTATAGCAGGTTTTTCACAATTGATACACCCTTTAAGTCAATATTGAAAGTCAATTTTCTAATCTTGACTTACTGAAAAAAGTATTTATAATAATTGTAATACTTAAAGGAGGATGATTAAAAAATGACACATTCTATGAAGCTTCGTTTTCCGACTTTGGCCCAATAACTAAATATGGTCAAAAGCTCTGTTTGTGAAACTAGAGTAAACGGGATAGGTCTGTCCTTTTTTAATCATCTTCATAAGGCTGTAGAGTCATCTTTTTTGTGAGGATAAAATAGTATATCTTTGTTACGTTTATCACAGGCAGATTGTCTGTGATTTTTTTTAGGAGGAGAAGTGCCATGCATATGTTATTGTTCTTTTGATACGAGCTGTTAAAAAAGCTCGTATCGATGCTATTGCTATCGATACGAAATCAATTTATTTCGGGAGGTAGCAATATGGAAAAAGTATGCTTTGAATTAGAACATATAGAAGTTGTTTATTTAGATAAAGAGGTATTAACAATTGAAAAATTAGCGGTGCATCAATTTGATCGCATTGGAATTGTTGGAAAAAATGGTGTAGGTAAAAGTACGTTAATGAAGTTGCTTGCGGGTAAGGTTCAGCCAACAAGAGGAAAAGTAAAGCGTTATGTGGACTTTGGCTATTTTGAGCAAATGGACGCACCAACATTAGCCGAGGCAGATGCCGCATTATTAGGAAAGCTAGCGGTTCCTAAATCTTCTCCCCAGCTAAGTGGTGGCGAACAAACAAGGTTAAAGCTAGCCCAATTGTTTTCTACTTATCAGGAAACTCTTCTTATGGATGAACCAACAACGCATTTAGATCAGGCAGGTATTGCATTTTTACTGGATGAATTACGTTACTATTATGGAGCATTGCTAGTTATTAGTCATGATCGAGCTGTACTGGATGAACTGGTTACAACAATTTGGGAAGTAGATGAAGGTAAGGTGCATGTCTATTCTGGCAATTACAGTGATTATGCTGCACAAAAACAACTACAGCGTGAGCAACAAAGCCAAGCGCATAGCCAGTATATAAAAGAAAAAAATCGACTTGAAAAAGCTGCGGATGAAAAAATGAAAAAAGCTGAAAAAATTACCCAGGCAGGGAGCATGTCAAAAAGAGAAGCAAATGCACCAGCCAATCGTATGTTTATGACAAAGTCTAAAGGCACAAGTCAAAAGGCTATGCAGCGTGCAGCGAAGGCCATTGAGCATCGACTGGAAAAGCTTCATGCGGTAGAGGCTGTACAGCAAGAGCAAAAAATTGTTTTTCGACAATCCAAAGCATTAGCCATGCATAATAAATTTCCGATTATGGCGGATAGACTAAGTTTACAGGTTCAGGATAAGGTGCTATTGGAGGAAGCGAGCTTTCAAATACCATTAGGTAAAAAAATAGCGCTTACGGGTAGCAATGGCAGTGGAAAAAGTACATTGCTCCGTTATATTTTTCATAAAGGCGAAGGGCTAATTATTTCACCAAAGGCAAAAATAGGCTATTTCCAGCAAATGAGTTATCAGTTTACGAGTGAGGAAACGGTCTTGCAGTTTTTAAAAAACCGTTCAGATTATGAGGAAGGTTTATTGCGTAGTGTTCTCCATGCTATGCAATTTGATGGTACAGATTTACAAAAAAGTGTGATGTCCTTAAGTGGTGGAGAAGCTATACGTCTTCAGCTCTGCCAGCTATTTCTGGGAGAGTATAATATTTTACTGTTGGATGAACCGACAAATTTTTTAGATATTCTCGCACTTGAAGCACTCGAGCAATTCATAGCTGCCTATGAGGGAACAATACTTTTTGTCACACATGATAAAAGCTTTATAGAGAATGTAGCTGACTTACAGTTCACGATTTGTGATAAAAAAATAAAGTAAGCAAAAAGGTGCGATTCTATATTTAGGAGAATCGCACCTTTTTCTTGAAAATCTATAAACAAGCAGGTGATCGGAAAATATTGGCGAAAATGTAGGGTAGACAAAATAAAAGGATGATGAATATGCTTGTGACGACAAAATTAAAAATTAATAAGCCAGCCCATCAAATATTTGAAGCCATTGTTTCTCCTACAGAAATCGGTAATTTTTGGTTCTCTAGCAGCTCAGAAAGATGGGACACCGGTAAGAGAATTATATTGAAATATAAGGAGTACCATGCAGAGGGCGTAATAACTGTACTAGAAATAGAGCCCGACAAGAAAATCGTATTTTCATGGGGAGAAGAGCACGATGAGATTACGATGGTAACAATTTCTTTGCAACAACAGCAAAGTGAAACGATTATTGAGGTAGTAGAATCAGGATTTGATGCGCATGACCCAGAAATTGTCGCAAAAATGATGGCGCAAAAAGAGGGCTGGGTTTATACATTAACATGCCTTAAGGGGTATATAGAAAATGGCATTAGCAATTTAAGAGCTTCGTTAATCCATTAAGGGGGCAACTGGGATGGCGGAAACACAAGAAATAGAAGAATTAGCAAATAAAATAGCATGTGCAGCAAGAAAATCATTTTTGGAGCTTTTTAAAAATGGTGAACGGTTTTATTACTGTACATTCTTTACCACTGGGGAAGGGCATGCACCGAGCATTTCTGCTTGGTCATGGGAGGCATTGACACGTGAAGCGACTAAACAAGCGATCCACAGTGATAGGCCAGCCCCTGAAATGGCTGATCTTATTAAGTGGTCGTATGCAGACTCTCCATATTACTGTTTTGGTGAAGAAAATTTTGCTGATGTATATGAATCCTTTGCAAAGCGGCCACTTATCTGGACACTTGAAAATGGAGAATGGCATAAAGAATTGATGCTACGCTTACAGGCAATGGAGATAGCCCTAAACATGCTTGATGAAGAGGGGCTATTTTCCTTAAATCAGCCAAGGGATGCTATATGTATTACTGTTGAAATAATGCCTCCAGAAGAAATCAATAGCCAAATGGCGCTACGATTAAATAATCCGTCATCACCAGCTCTACAGCAATGGTTAGTCGAAGCGGCAGAATGAATGGGAGGTATTAGATGACAAAATTGTATTGGGTCATTGGTGGAATTTGTATGAGTGTGGGATTAGCCAGAAGCATTGTTTTTTGGAAGGTACAAAAGGATATGAATAAGGCTGACCCTGCATATATTGTACAATTTATAAAGGGGAATATTGGGAATGAGGATATTTCTGTAGCGATTCAATATAATCAGTAGCCAAGTTTAGACGGTGAATATAAAGAATATCGGTATCATTGATGTCTCGATAAGCTGGCAGAGATAAAGTAAGAATGTTTCCTCCATTCAGCTGTGCATTGCCATAAAATTTTAGCCATCAGCAATAACAGGGTGATAAGTTAAATCCTAGTTCTGCTTCAGCCTCTATAATCCAATTTTCTTCAACACCATGTCCAGGAAACCATTTAATGGCTGTCGTACTGGCAAGCTTTTCTGCTAATCTATCATCCATGGTAACTACTCCCAATCTTTTTATCAATAATATCTAATCTATATCTAATGTTCAAAGAGTAACCTTGTACATAAAAGCACAAGAAGTACCTTTTCCCATTCAATTGCATAATATGAATTGATCATAGATGAAAGGATTGAGGTACATGAATCACCCTTATTATGGTAATTACTCAATGTACCAGTATGGTTATCAGCCTACTTATTGGGCTTATCCAAATCAGATGGAGCAAGGAACTAGACATCATATGCGGCAGGATTATGGAGGTGAGCCATTCGTTATAGATATTGAAGAGGCTACCAAGCGAAACAATCATTATCGTACAGCACTATGGACAGGGGCAAACTTACAAGTAACAGTGATGAGCCTTGATGTAGGGGAAGATATTGGTTTAGAGGTGCATCCACATGTCGATCAATTTATTTGCATTGAAGAGGGGCGTGGTGTGACTCAAATGGGACCTAGAAGAGATTATTTAAATGTGCAAAAAAATGTTTCAGAAGATACAGCGATAATGGTACCCGCAGGAACTTGGCATAACGTGACAAATACAGGAAATAAGCCACTAAAGCTTTACACAATTTATGCACCACCGAATCATCCATTTGGAACGATTCATAGAACAAAGGCGGATGCAATTGCTGCAGAAGCAGGCTATGGACAGAGAGAATAAATGATCAAAGAAAGCGTGTTTTGATACAAACATGCTTTTTCTTGATATATTGTAGAGGATAACGGTCTTTAATAAAGGGTGATAGAGAAATGAAATACTCAAAGGCAACAAACTATGCTTTACATACAATGGTTATTTTGGCGCTGACTTCTCAAGAAAAATCAATAAGTGTGGAGTCTTTAGCAGAAATGCAAAGCTTATCGTCAACCTATCTTTCAAAAATTCTTACAAAGCTTGTGAAGGCAGGCTTAATTGTGTCGAATCCAGGTGTGAATGGCGGCTATCGTATTTCCAAGCATCCTCAGGAAATTTCCTTTTTAGATGTAATCTATGCGATTGAAGGACAGACCTCATTATTTAGCTGTTCCTCTGAACATAAAGATTCTCTTCATAAGGAAGGCTGTCTGATCGAGCAAGTGATGATAGAGGCTGAGAATAATATGAAAAAGGAACTTGGTAATAGGTATATTATAGATATAGCTAAGCAAGTTAAAGAAAAAGGGGAGTAGACGGATAGAATTCTTAAAGTGATGAATAAGGTAGTATGCAAAAATAAGTTCTCCATATATTAGAGGGACACCCTTTTTAGATGACTTCAAGGGTGTCTTCATACAGTATATTTCTATTACACAAACATAGTATGAATTTATAATTCCTTACAAGCTCACAACCTTTAGGATAGGAGCAGTAAGTGCGACAACAAGCATGAATGTCATATATGGAAGAGGGACTCCCAAAAAAATCTCTGATTATTTTCAACGTTTAGGAACAACCATATCTCCTACCAAATAAAATACGAGCTTTACAGTATCTTGCATCGCTATATTGACATTTTCTAAATTTCTTTGCCTATTTTGAGTTTGAATTTCTCATCAAAATAGCATAAAATAACATCTGGTAAATATTCTATATAAATACCATTATAAAAGAACTTACAAATTGGATATGCTGGTCTAAAAGGTTATAATAGATTTATAGAATATAGGCTAATACGCTGATAAAGCTTTCACAAGGATAAAAAATTGACTTTTTAATTTACTAAAACATACAATTCACTTTACCCCCTTAGTTTTTCTACAAATAATTCTAAAGAAATACGAATGTCGTCTTATCTTATAGATAGATGGCTATACTGCATAAGAGGAAATTTTTACATAAGAATGATGCGTATTGTTGTAAATCCATTTTGATCGTGTAACCCTAGGCAGCGAGGCCGTTTTATAGAAGGAGTGAATCAATGAGTAAATTCTTTCAAAGTCATGGATTTAAACGTTTTATGCTTTTAGTCGGCATTGCGATTGCATTATATTTAATGCGTAGCATGATTAATATTATTCTACTTACGTTTATTATTACCTATTTGATGAATAAGCTTGCAACGAAAACAACAGAGGGTACGAGAAAATACGTACCACTGAATGAAAAAGCGGTGACGGTAACCTTGTATTTGTTACTTGCCGGTGCAATTGTAGCAGTGATTTATAAATATTTGCCGATTGTCACGCAGCAAATCACACAGCTTTTTGACCTTATAGCAAGCTTTAATGTTAATCCAGATGATAATGAGATTGCCAGATACTTAGCCCCAACCTTTGAGAAAATCGAACTTGATAAATATTTAGAGCAGGGTGTAGATATAACTCTTAAAAATATTACGAATATTGGTAAAATCATTATGCAAATCTTGATTTCATTAATATTAAGCTTATTTATCCTGTTAGAAAAGAAGCGCATTATTGAGTTTACCGCAAAGTTTAAGGATAGTAAGATTGCACCTTTATACGATGAGCTTCATTATTTTTCGAGAGTATTTATCCGTTCATTTGGAAAAGTAATTGAGGCACAGTTTATTATCGCTGCGGTTAACTGTGTACTATCAGTTATTATGCTTTATCTGATGGGCTTCCCACATTTAATTGCCCTTGGGATTATGATTTTTATTTTAGGTTTAGTGCCAGTTGCAGGTGTTATTATTTCATTAATACCAATGAGTATTATTGCCTATAGTATTGGTGGGCTAATGTATATTGTTTATATTTTGGTAATGGTGACAGTATTGCATGCGATTGAAGCCTATTTCTTAAATCCAAAGCTTATGTCTGCAAAGACGGATTTACCGATTTTCTATACATTTATGGTCATTATCTTCTCAGAGCATTTCTTTGGTGTATGGGGGTTAATCATTGGTATTCCGTTGTTTATTTTCTTACTGGATGTTCTAGGTGTTACCTCATCAGAAACGCCTAAGCAAAAACCTATAAGACGAAGCAAAAAGCAAATAGAATAGCATTATAAAAGGAATCATCTCTTGCTATGCAGATGATTCCTTTTATTTTACACCTTCTCTATAGAGGAAGAAGCAATGGTTTGTGGTCTTTTCTTAATGTACGTGTAAATAAGCAAAGCCGTAATACCCTCGACTACAGGGAAGGCCCACCAAATTGCCTTAGCACCAAATAATTTTGGGAGGATCAGAAGAGTCGGAATAAATAGAATTAAACTACGTAATAGCATAATCATTGTAGCCAGACGAATTTTTTCAATGGATTGGAAAAATTCCGCGAACACCATATTGATGCCTAAAAATATATAGCCAATCGCAAAATAAGCAAAGCCCTGTGCTGCCATGCTGCGAATTGCAAATGTGCTATCACCAAATAGCGCCATTAACTGAGAAGGAACGAGCATCGCAATAATAGATGTGAGTAGTCCTAAAATAAGGGCAGTGGCTAAACCGATTTTTAATAAGGCTGTTAATCGCTCCATTAATTTAGCACCATGATGGTAGCTAACTAGTGGTTGAAGCGCCATACCAATCCCAAGGAAAATCATTAATAGCACGGTATGAATATAATTGACCATCGCATAAGCTGTGACACCATTTGCACCTAAATAATGCAAAAAGGTTATATTATATAAAATAACAATTACAGCTACAGAAGCTTCAACGATAAAGCTCGGTAGCCCAATAGCAAAAATTTTCTTGAGGTCTGTTAGATTAAAAAATGAAGTAACAAACTTAAGTTCAGATTGTGGAAGGAAAAAATGAAGGCAGAGCACAGACATACCAATAATTGTAGCAATGGCTGTTGCTAGGGCACAACCTGTTACACCATAATCGAGCATAAAAATAAAGACATAGTTTAAGATAATATTTAAGACAGATGTTGTTATTAAGCCAAGCATCGCCAGCTTTGGATTACCATCATTTCGGATAAAAATGCTTAAAAGATTTTCGATTGTATAAAACACACCAAATAGCAAAATAACATATAAATAGTCTTGCACATATGGATACGTATCATCACTTGCGCCAAATATATAAGAAATATCCCTTAGATTGAATAACAGCAGCCCGATAATAGTGAGCACAATAACAAGCATTGTTAGAAATGCTAGTGTAAAGAGCTGGTGTGCTCGCTGTTTATTGCCCTCGCCAAGAGCGATTGAGAAAAGTGTAGCGCCGCCCATACCAATCCACAGGGAGATAGAAAGTAAAATAGAGAAAATGGGAACAGCAATATTAACCCCTGCTAATGCTGTAGGTCCCACGCCATGACTAACAAAAATACCATCGACTAAAATATTAACGGACATTAAGAGCATACCGACCAGTGCTGGGAATAAATACGATAAAAATAATGGTTTCAATGGTCTTGTTTCAATTGGATTAATGGTTGTCATGTCTACACACCTCCAACACCATTACTTTTTCCCCTTTATCATCTCGTTCACCATTAAAGGTAAATCCAAATTGCTGATAGAGTCGAATGGCTACAGCGTTGTTATCGTAAACGCTTAAATAGATATGAGCGCAGTTAAACTTTATAGTTAAATAATGAATAAGCTGCTGTAAAAAATATTTACCTAAACCTTGCTTTTGATAACGTTCATCAATTAAATAGCGATCAAGCCAAATACGCTGACTTTGATCATCATGGGGGAATACACCATACATAGCAAAGCCTATAGCGCTATTATCCTTGTACAAGCCTAAGGGTGTGAAATGACGATCCCTCTCTGCCTCTGCTAAGCATTGGCTAGTTGTTTCAATAAAATGTTGCTGATTGTCAGCAATGCGTAAAGCTAAAATTTCCTGTTTGCTGAAAGCTGTAATGTCACGTATTTCCGTGAACATAAATGTCAAAACCTTTCTATTTTTAATGTGAATAGGTACAATCTAAAGTATATAGTTACTATATAGTCAAGGGAGGAAACTTAAAATGCTTAATAAAAATGTGAAATTTTTTACAACAGGTGAGTTTGCTAAAATATGTAAAGTTAATAAGCAAACATTAATTTATTATGATCAAATTGGTTTATTGTCGCCTGCTATAAAGGACGGTAAAGGTTATCGTTATTATTCCCTTGCACAATATGATTTTTTTAGTGTCATTGAATTATTAAAAGCAGTAGGTATGTCCTTAAAAGACATTCAACAGTATATGGCAGAAAAATCACCTGAAAATTTTTTAGAATTAATGCAGCAGCAAAAGGAGATTGTTGCACAGAAGCGCCGAGAGTTAGAAATCATTGAAGGCATTATTGATGTCAAAATGAAAACAACAGAGGAAGCATTGCATCTTCACTTTGATGACATCACCATTGAATATTTTCCAGAGGCAACATTATATTTAAGTAAAAATATCGAAAATTCTACGGAGGAGCAATTTGTGAAGGCTGTAGCCGACTTTATTGAGGAGCTAGACCGCTCCCAATTAGATACAGGCTATCCAATAGGGGGCATTACAACAAGAGAGCAAGTGCTAGCGGGTAATTATGATAATTATAGTTACTTATATATAGAACAGCCACATCCACGAGAGGGGCATCCTTATTTTAAAGCAATAGAGGGGCAGGTTATTATTGGCTATCATATAGGCCCCTCTAAAATGCTTGGCGAAACATATAGCCGATTATTTAAGGTGATGCATGAGCAAGGCTATCAATTAGGTCAGTATGTTTATGAGGAGTACATTTATGATGCTGTCATGAAAGATCGTGAAGAAGAGTATGTCACCAAAATTATGATGGAGGTACAAAAAATTCAATAAGCTATAAGGAATGCTTATAGGTGAGCCCTTTATCGTATGTTGTCTTTTAGATATCAGTAAAATCTTCATATTTTTCTATTTCCTCTAATTAGGAAGGCGTTTTTTGACGATATAGAAGTAAATTTATAAGGGGGGTGAAGTTTTATGTGGATGGAGCGTTGGCATAGCTTAATCGAACAGTTAAAGCAGCAAGGAGCCTCTGTGCATCCTATTGATATTCAGCCTGTAGCGACGGAGCAGGAGCTACAGCAAGCTGAGGAGCAGCTTGGCATCCCAATTCCTACTGAGTTTCGTCAAATATTACAAAATTATGCTCAGCAAGTGAATCTCTATTGGTCTCTACCAGATACAGCGATTCTTCCAGAACAATTGACAGATAGACCTTCAGGTGATTTTGGATGGAGCTTGGTGGATTTATTTTTTCCTGACTTTGGTGGTGAGGAGGAGCTAGATAAGCAGCAATACCTACAATTTTACACAGCGCATAATGGAGATGCTGTTCTGATGAAGTTGGCAGATGAATCGATTTGGTATTGGAGCCATGAGGAGGATGAGTTTGATTTCCTTGCATCTAGCTTCCAGGCTTACGTTGATCATGTAACAGCTTTAGGCTGTATTGGGGTAGATTGCGGGCAGCATCGTCAGTTCTGTGATGCAGCTGGCTTAAATCCTTATTCAGCTAGCTCGCAAATTTGGCTACAGTGGTTTGAACAATATAGAACATCAGACTTACAGCAAGCTAAATCCAGCTTAGAGTCCTTGCTTTTCTATGTTTCTATGCATGGTATGAAAAATACTGAGGTGCAGGGGTTATTTTCATTATTCAATAAAGAACAAGTATATCAAGCATTGCGTCAGAAGATTGAGCAAGATTCATCCTTATGGCATCAACAAGTATGGAGCGATGTGCTAGTAAAGATATGTGCAGATAAGGCTGAGCAGTGGGTGAGAGGGCTATGGCAAGAGACTAACGAAATAGCAGAGACCTTGCGTGATTATTTAACAGCCTATTGCTTACCAATGGAAGAGGGACTGACTTTAGTTCTTCAGGATATTGAAAAGGATAGGATTACTAGTTATACAGCCTTACATCGTCTGCGCCATTTCCATCATCCAAGTGTTATCCATTGGATGAAGGACTATCTTGCCTTTCCAATCGATGGATGGGCTACACTGTTAGCGCAATCACAGCCAAGTGCAGCGCTATTATTTGAATGGTTAAACGGTCATGAAGTAGAGAGGCTTACTGCCATCCGAGCCATTGATTATATGATGCGTCAGGGAATTGCGCCCACCACCGTTGTAGAAACGGAAAAGTGGCAGCCATTATTAATATTTTGGGCAGAGCATGAGGTATTACGAAAAAATAAACAACTCTTTAGCCATGCTTTAAATAGTTTGGATAGTTGGGTATGAAAGCCATAGGAGGAGATAGCTTGAATCACTTTACAATATGCGCTTCTAAGAACGATACACATGATATTGAAGAGGGAATTTTAGATACATTGGCACAGGGCTTTGTAGTTGAAAAAAATGATAGTAGCTATTTATTGAAATCGAAGGGGCTGTTTAAAAGGCATCAAGGGGCTATTCATGTGATTGCTGATAATACAGACCCTGATTATTTTGCCAAAAATATGCCTGGAATGATGAGTTTTTACCATAATATTCCTTTTGAAGATGAACAACTAAAGGAACTTGTCATGATTCAAATATCTGTTTTCAACACAGTGATTGCAGTTGAGATGGACAAAGAAATAACGGACGAGCAAATGCAGCTATTAATAAAATTATTATCAAGTATAGGTGGTGTTGGCTTTTTACCAGATGGTACTTTGCTTGATCAACAAGGCTTGGTTATTGTTTATCCGAATGGAGAATCAGGACCATCGAACTTTAGACCTCATGCCTGTACAAAAATGATCAATGTCCAAGAGGCAACATCAGCACAAGGGGAAGCACGTAAAAATAACACGATTGCATTCTTAGTAGAGAAAGGAATACCTTATGTAGCATCATTGCCACAGCTGCCGTCGGTAGAGGACTGTGCTTTTAAAAGGCAGGAGGATATTGCGAAAAGAGCAGTAGCTTTATTAATTGCTATTCAATTTGCCTGTGATGTAGCACAAAGCGGAAATATTGAGGATTCAAGGGAGTTCTTTCTAAATATGCTGCATAAGTATAATGTACAGCAATTTTTAACGGACAATGAAAAGAGCTTTCTTCAGGCACAATATCCAGATGCACAATATCCAGATGCACAAGAGGCAGTGAGCATTGCCTGGCAATATGAAGCATACTGGACGCTGATTTGGGCATTGGGTTTTGTGGAAACATTAGAGTTTCCAGATGATGTATGTGATTGTGACTATGCGATTCAGGTAGTCTCTAGCTGTGAAACATTTGAGCAATTTTATGCCCAAATAGCCATGCGTAGTAAGGAAGAAATTTTGGATGAGGCTGATAAAATTTATCGATTGCATTGGGCTTGTGTAAATAGTCGTATCAATGGGCAAGCCGCGCCATTAGCATTAAATGAAAGCGTTGTAATGGAAAGACGTAGAGCCCTATTTTGGATGATTGGTTACCGCAATGAACAATGGGATACAATGTCAATGGATACATAGATAGAAAAGCATCTCCATTCTATACAACTGGAGATGCTCTTCCATTATTTATAATGATAGGTGTTTGCTCTAGTGTTGCGTTGAATTTGATTGAACCATGCACGATCTTTTTCTTCCTGCTGCAATGTTCCAGTAATGGAGGAGGAACAGCTCACACAAATTTTTGCTTGCGTTAACTGCCCACATCTTTCACACGGAGCACCTAAATTAGGAAATATAGATTTCTTTAATTTTCCGGTTTTCACCCATTTATAAAGTAGCTCAGATGATATGCCTGTTAAGGCGACAACCTCATCATTTGTTAAGTAGCGATTATTTTTTCTTAGTAAAAAATGATGTAACTCTGAAAATATATCCTCTTCTCTGACATCAATTCTTTTTTGAAATAGCAACATAATCAGTCCTCTCTCCCTCACATTCATTAACTGTTGTAGACTGTTCATCATATCTGTAATTTTCCCAACGCGTACGTGCAAGCTTTCGATATTTTGGCGATACATGTTTATCAGCAATTAAACGTGAGAACCCTCTTTTGGCTTCAGTAATATCACCGAGGCGGAGGCTTAGTTCTGCGTGTAAAAACTGAATTCTTTCCCCACCCTCCTGATTGGATGCAAAGGATTTACTATAAAAGTCTCTAGCTGCAAAAAGATAACGCTTTTCGGATTCCTGCTCATTTTTCAAACGATAGAGCCAGGCAATTTTTAAGGCGAAATTAGCCATTAACAGCGATTCCTCCATAGCTGCACGGGCTACTAAATAGGCGAGCTTAAAGCTAGTGATAGCATCGTCAATAGTGCGTTCCTGACAGATGTTCATTGGTTTTTGAAGCTCTTTAATATATAATTCCTCAATTAGCAACATAAAGGGCCCATATGTTCGAGACATTGATTTGTGGTAGGCATAGCCGCAATGTGGACATACAGCGACCTCGTACAGCAAAGGATTTAGGCCTTCATAAACAGGCATAAAATCAGATTGCTCCTCGATAATTTTATATCGATTAGGGCGTACTTTATATGTTGTAAAATGCTTTTTGCAACATTTACACTCCACATTACTTTCATAGTAGTAAATATTAAATGCCATAAGAATCAACTCCTTCTGCATGCCTTAGGATTTTATTTCTTTTGTTCTATTTATACGAATAAAATTATCGTTCAATGTATTTAATTTCTTATCTTTTATTTTAACAATTCTATGTGCTTTGGTATACTCCTTTAGAATTATTAAAATAAAAATAATGTTTATTTTATTAGTTAAATATCATTAAAAATACGGTTATAACAGTGTTTATCATTGTAATTAACATACGTTATATCGTCTGTAAAAAGTTTGTCGAAATACGTACAAAAATTTTATTATTAATTTTTAAGGGATGTATATTTTATGGTACAAAAGTATGTCTCCGGAGATGATTTAAGATGTAGAATAAAATAGTATTTTTTGAGGTAGATGGGATGCTTATTAATTAGCCCAGTGGTGAAATGTCAACCATAAAAAACATCAAAATTGGAAATTCCTAAGTGCGAAAGCTTATTCATCGCCACTTTAAGGCGCACTCAAATAAACCTCACGTTTTCCAACTTAAAAAGTTAAAAAATGGAAGTTGCAAATTAACTAAAGAAAAGCGAGAAAGTGTTCGTTATTCTCTCCTTTCTTCTTTGGGCGTGTACAGCTGTTTCGTGCGTAGTAGCGAATGCACGAGCCGTACAAGTTTTCTAGCGGTTAAGACGAGAGCGCGTTTGTGTTGATGCTTGGTTACTTCTTGATATTTCTTTTGATAAAAGGCTTTATATTCGGTGTCATGTTTTCGTATGGCGTCTGAAGCTTGTACAAGATAATAGCGTAAATACTTATTGCCGGTTCGCATCCGACTGGTGTTTTCAGACTCATATTCACCTGATTGATGCTGTGTCCATACGAAACCTGCGTATTTCGCTAAAGCGTGGTGATCATCAAAACGATGGATATCGCCAATCTCTGCGATTAAGCCCGCTGCGTACACGGGACCGATGCCTTTTACTGATGTTAATGTTTGCGGAATACCTTTCATCATGCGTTCGATTTCTTTATCTAAACGCTTTACTTGGGTTTCCATGTGCTGAATCGTGCTCAGAATGACTGATAAAGAAAGATTGACGGGATCCGCCATCACTTTATCTAAACGATAGGAATTGCGAGCGAGCTGCTTGAGATATTTCGCCATCTCCTCTGGCGCCACAAAACGATTTTTGCCTTTCTCTTGTAGGAACTCTACGAGCTCCTCTAAAGGCATATCGGCAATGATACCTGGATCTAGTTCTTCTATCACCGCGACACTTGTCGCACCGAATGTATCGGAGAACGGATTATCTTGGCGTAAGCCACTAAATTTTAAGTACAGTTGATTTAACATGTATGTTTTATTACGGGCAATTTCATGGACTAAATGGAAGCGCGTGCGTGTTAATCGACGAAGTGCATCGTAAATTAAGGTTTCTTGCATTTCATGTGGCAATCGTCCAAAGCGTAGATGATCCGCAATAACCCAGGCGTCTATTTTGTCGTTTTTCGGTAACATATCATAGCCCTTCTTAAAACGGGAAACTTTACGTGCGTTGAGCATATAAATCGCTGTTTGAAGATGTGGTACTACTTTCTTACATTGTGCTTTTAAGTAATGGGCAAGGTGCCAACTATATTGATCCGTGGCTTCCATCCCAATTTTTAATTGATCTGTTTGATTTTTTTCCGCTGTTCGTATAATTTTTTGAATCAAGGTGTCCGCACCTTCTACATCATTTCGAACAGAAAAATCAGCGAGTGTGTGACCCTCTCCATGCATGAAATGGACATGATGGGAGCGCAAACTCACGTCAATACCGACTAGCATTTGTGACATGCCAATCACCTCCTAAAGGGGGAATTAATCAAGATACACGCAGACCTGGGTGCCCAGTCGAATCATCGATGTCTGCCTCGTGATGAGCAATCGCATGGAGAAGACCATAATTGAGCGCTACACTCTCTTCAATCATTGCGTCGCAGCCAGTGGTTAGACCTTCCATAATGAACGATGGGTAGCAGGCTTATGAAGCAGTACACATGCGTGTCCGCAAGGAGGAAAAGCTATTTCCTGCGAATACCTTGTCCGTTCCATTGTCTCATGGGCACAGTCTGAGTGAAATAAAAGTTGTCATAAAAAAGGACGAAGTACTGAAATGGAGCCTCCTCCATCCTTCGCCCTTGTGCTATAAAATTGGGTTAAAAAAGTGTATGACAAATAAACAGGCAAGCACCTGTGAGCAATACTTTAAGAAAAGATGATAAATAATGAAAATAGTGATTTCCTTTTGGCTCCCTCGGTCAAACCAGGGGCAAACAGGTAAAACATAAAACAGGAGTGAGGGAGCCAATTGGCGACCACTTCCTATAGGAAATCCAACAGATCCTCCAGCTGTCCGGATCAACTGGAAATTCTATCGGAAAGAGCTCTTACTACTAATATACGAGGAGGATAGCTATGTAGCAGAAAGCATGAAGTATGCAAATATTATAAAAACAAGGATTTTAGCTTCTAGCTACTACAGGAAGACCTTTGTCCATAGGTCATAAGTTAAAAAACCCCTTATTACAGCAAATGGATCATTTGTAAAGCGTCAAGATCGTGTTACCCATAACTGTTCAAAATGTACAAGCTATTGTACAGAAACAATAGCATAACCTCGCATGTCGATGAATAGTGTACAAAGCCCAATAGATCTATATGCGATGTGGGAAATATTATCTTCTGATTATGAATAAAAGTATTGTGGATGAAGGGGTGTTTCTTATGTGCCTATTTGGGACAGGTAGGCTGAAAAAGATATGCCGCTCAATTTCTGAATATATATAACAGCGATGACATCCTTATATTGCGAAGTATGACAGCAGGATGTTTCCAGGGCAATAGCTGTTAAGGTTGTACTGGATTACTTTAATATGAACGCAGAGGATGCAATAAGCCTTTAGTGATGGTAATAATGATATACTGGAGCAGGTAGGATTAGGGACGAAGATGGGGCACGATAGCTTACTTAAAAAAAATACTACAAAATTTGTTACCAAGGTAGTATAGAGTTTACCCTGTGTCAGCTTTGAATTATTTAAAGTAGTAGATATTTCAAATTATAATGAAACCTATTGATCATTTGTTTAAAAATTTTTAGGTGGGATAGATTTATGGTGCATCATATACAATCTCTAATTGAACATTATGGGTATTTGGGTATTATCGTGATACTAATTGGCGGTATTGTCGGACTGCCGCTTCCAGATGAGGTATTTTTGACATATATAGGCTATAGTGTTTATCGAGAAAATCTTGCACATATTCCTGCATTAATCAGTGCCATGATTGGTGCAGTTGGAGGCATTACCTTAAGCTACTATATCGGTTATCGCTTTGGCTTACCATTATTGCAGAAATATGGTCCTAAGGTTTATATTACTGAACAAAAAATAGCTTTTACTAAAAAAATGTTTGTCAAAATTGGCCCTCTCTTATTAGTAATAGGCTATTTTATTCCAGGTGTCCGCCACCTAACGGCTTATATTGCAGCTATTAATAATTATCCCTATAAAAAGTTTGCACTTTTCGCTTATATAGGGGCATTTATCTGGACTTTCACATTTATATCGTTAGGAAAGACGCTTGGAGAGAAGTGGCGATTTGTTGGATACTATTTATCCCATTATAGTATCTATCTCATCCTATTGTTTATTGTGGGGATGCTCATTGCTTATTATCTATTCAAAAAAAGAAATGTACAAAAATAAAAGTCGGTATACGCTATACCGACTTTTATATTATGGTAAAATAGCAAATGACCGCACAGGGAAGCCTGATGCTTTTTCTGGCTTAGGTACAATATTGAAGATGATAGCGCCCTTCGTAGGCAGCTTGTCCAAATTAGTCATTAACTCAATCTGATAGGTGTCTTGCTCAAGCACGAAATATTCACCATTTAACTTACCATTTTTACGAAAATCTGCAGCAGAATCGGTATCGAAGGTTTCATGTCCAATCGCACTGATTTTGCGTTCCTTGAATAAAAACTGCAGGGCCTCTAAGCCCCAGCCTGGAATATGATTATGTCCAAGCTCATCTGTATTATTGAAGGCCTCCTTATCTGGCCAACGTTTACTCCAATCTGTACGAAGTGCTACAAAGGTACCTGCTTCAATCTCTCCATGCTGGGTTTCAAAATCGAGAATATCCTGAACCGTTAGCGTAAAATCATGATTGCTCGCTGCCTCCTGTGATTTATCAATGACGATAAGAGGAAGAACAAGTTCTTTTAGCTCTAATTCTTCTAGGTAACGTCTGTCTCGCACAAAATGAATGGGTGGATCGATATGTGTACCATATTGACCTGAGAACGTGAATTGTTGGGCAAAGAAGCCATCATCATGAGAGAATAATGTTTCAAATTTTGCATCTTCAAACATAAAAAAATGTGGTGAGTTAGGGCCGAATGTATGTGTTAAATCAACCCATTGTTTTGATTTTAATAATTGCAATGCTTGTAAAAGTTCGTTTGCCATTTAGCTCCCTGCTTTCTGTTGATAGTAGTAAATAAAAAGGAATCCCCTTATGTAGAAGAGGACTCCTGTATAAAACAATAGAAGTTCGTCTTCTCATCTGTAAGGACAAAATCTTGCCCTTTGGAATTAGCACCATACTGTTAAGCTGGTTGCTGAGACTTCATCGGGCCACTCTCTCTGTCTCTCTCGATAAGAAAAAATATAAGAATATTCAAAAATAATAATTATTACTACTCTACCATACATTTTTATTGTTTACAACTTCAATAGGAATACAAGGTTAATGTTTTTCACCAATTCATATTCAAGGTGATACCACAACAGCCACTATCAATAAGACGTATTTGGAAACCATCTGGCGTATAGTTTGTTTCGAATTTCATGGTGATACCAGCAGATGAAATTAATTGCTCAACTTGTGTTTTGTTTGAAAGCTGCGCTGCATTCATTAAATCATGGGCAAATTGCTGGGAGCTATCAATTTTATCCGTTAGTAATTGTGCTTGCCGTATCATCGTCTTGATCCGTGTAGCTGAGGCTTTGAATTTATGTGTATCGATGGGTGGAAAGGGGCCATTATTGGTTGGCATTGCCAAAGGTCTAATGGCAAGCTGCTGGGGTGGATACTGGTAGGGATGAATAAAATATGGATAAGGATTGTAATACAATGTAATTCCTCCTATCCTATAACTGATATCTTATCTTATGTATGACAAGAGTTTTAGGTGTTATTTTCAAAGGAGGAGAGCTGGCTGAAATAATGGTAACAGATATTGGTTCTGTTTAGAAATAGATGTCCTTTCACATGACGAGGTAAGTATTCCAGAGCTGGAAGAAGCGTTTGGTGTGATCTGTCCACCAGCTTTTTCCTCATTATCAATAAAAGCATCCTATAAGATATTTTTTTAAGTGTCTATCTTATAGGATACAGTTTCGCCCTTTAAGATAATTTATTTTAATAAACTGAATTTTTTTGTTAACCTTCTGATTTCTTCGTCCTCACCAGCCACTATTACGCCAACAGGCTCTGTTTCTTCTATACTACTATTAGAAATTTTTTCTTTATATACCTCAAATTCGTTGTTTAAGGTTTGCCCTGTTTTAGAAAAAACGACACATTCAACTGAGCTTTTATCACTTAAAAGACTTTTACTAAAGTTTATTATTTGATTTTTACCCCCTTTAAGGATAAGCGTACTATATTTAATACCAGCATGTTGTACATTG
Organism: Lysinibacillus macroides; assembly: GCF_001281525.1. Taxonomy (GTDB): domain Bacteria; phylum Bacillota; class Bacilli; order Bacillales_A; family Planococcaceae; genus Lysinibacillus; species Lysinibacillus macroides. Next base: position 121,434 of record NZ_LGCI01000011.1, read on the forward strand.
TCCGTATCTACAACAGGTTGGTCAGAATAAAGGCTAGGGTTATTGATAACTAGCTGTCCCATTAGTAAAGCTGTTACGTTTGCGGCCGCTCCGATTTCCAAGTTTTTATCTACAATAATAGCTACTCTTTTCATCTTATCTTTACCCCTCTAATTCTTTTTTTGTGAAACAAACCCAAGGCATATCAATACCTTTTCTTAAAAAGTAATTTTCATTGCCTGTCATATCTACATAATTACTATTTTGAAAAATTGCTAAAAATTTATATATTATGATATTGTTACAAGATGGTATTGTCAATACGTTCCTATGAGTACTTACAAATAAATAGAATTTCTAAATGTTTAGTATATAGGAATGAAGGAATTTTATGAAAGCTGTATTTTTTAGAATCTGATTCTTACGTTCATTAAATCATGGGTAAATTGTTGGGAGCTATCAATTTTATCTGGCAGTAATTGTGCTAGCTGGATTAATGTCTTGATCCGTGTAGCTGAGGTTTTGAATATGGCCATTGCTACAGCTTTAATGGCAAGCTGATGGGGGATAAGGAGGGTAATACAATATAATTCCTTCTATTTATAATGGATAACTTATATATCATAAGGGCTTTAGGTGTTATTACCAAAGGAGGAGGGCAATATAATAAATATTCGTCTATATATTGAAAATGGCTTTCGAGCTTATTATGACCGCTATTATCACATTTCTGATGAAGGCTTTTGTAGATGGATGCGTCCAGATGTTCCTGATGAAATGAAGGTAATGGATATTGATGAGGAATGGTCTGTTTGGAAATTGATCCCCTCTCAAGTGACCGAGCAAGATATTCAAGGCTTAGAAAAAGAATTTGGCTTGAAATTTCCACAATGGTATAAAGTATTTATTTCAACATACGCTCATTATTTTGATCATATCCCTGAACAAGATTTACATAATCCTTTAGACAATATTCGAGATATGTACAATCCTTCCCTATGCCATTTAGGCTACCTACCATTTTGTTGGGACGCAGAGTATGGTCATATTTTTTGTATAGATGTCAACCATTTAGAGGATGAAGAAAGCTGTGCCATTTATGCTATTGATCACGATATTTTATTTAATGAGGGGGTGGATATCCAAGCATCGTTAGAATATCTTTATCCTAATTTTAATGCTTATTTTGACCATACCTTTTTAGAAATTGAGTAGAGGGAAAATAAGTTAATTTATTTTTCCTCTACTTGATTTAGCCAAGAACATTCAAGACATCATCAATTTTTTTACTATGTGATAGAATGCCATAATTCATCCATGTTAAAAAGTCTACTTCATAGACACAGTTGGTTTTAACTGCGGCTAGGTTTTTCCAAGTGGAAGTTTTTAGAATAGCACGTTCCTCATTTTCATAAATAGAATGTTGTTTATCAAAGGTAATAAACAAGTGATCTGCGTCTAATTGCAGCAATTGATCAAATGTTAATGGTGCTTTACGCTGATTGTGCGGAATACTCCATACTAGTGGATGTGGCATTAAACCTAAGTCCCGATATAAAATGGGGCCGGTATAGCCACATTCGGGACCCGCGTATAGTGTAATGCCAATGGCTGAAATACGGAGAAATGCCACACTTTGCCCATAAACGGATTTGCTTAGAATTTCTCTAGCTTGCTGTACCTTATCCTCATATTGTAGGATCACGTCTTGCATCAAGGAGGTTTTTCCTGTTAAATCAGCAATTTTAAATAAAGTAGATTGCCAATTCTCGCCAGGGTGTGAGAGATGGCAGACGGGGGCTACTTCATTTAAATGATGAAAGGATTCCCAACGATCTACACCAGAATCTAGCATAATTAAGGTTGGTTTATAGTGGAGAAGGCGATCCATTTCTCTATTTTGTACATCAATATCTGGCACTTCTTGTAGACCTAAATAATCTTGTTTTCCCCATTTTGAATGACTGAATTGAGCAATTGGCGTAATCCCAAGGGCAACAAAGAAATCTTCTAAGAATGGTGCAAATACACGTAGATGGCTGCTTTGATTTCTTCGATATTGCCCTGGAGAGATACCGACATGCTCTTTAAAACGACGATTGAAATAATACTCATTATTAAATCCGACAGACTGACTAATTTCAAATACTCGATCATTTGTCGTCATTAATAATTGCTTGGCTTTTTCAATACGAATGTTATTTAAATAATGAAGAGGGATTTGTCCCGTAATATTTTTAAAAATGCGCGTATAATTCCACCTTGGCACATCGGCTAACTCTGCCAACTGCTCGACAGTCCACTCTTTTTCAAAATGTTTATGTAAATAGTTAATGGACTGCTCAACAGATTGGCGATCATTTTTTTGCACTAGCTTAGGTATGGGTTGATGTAAGAGCAATAGTATTAGCTCTTGAAAGTGAACATGCTGCTCAAAAATCGTGTGTTCATCCACCGCCAGACGATTCTGATAAATGGCTTCTAGCAGTCTACGATATTGCGAAAAGGGGAGGAGACGTTGTTCTTTGATATGTGTAAAATGGCTATAAGTAGTCTGTTTATTACTGAGATGGACAATGTTGAATTGTAATTGATAAAAGCAAAGGTGCTTGTTTTGGATGTGTATACTAATCGTGTTATTGGGCGGTACCAATATGCACTTTTCTTCACTAAGATGAATGGTGTTATGATCTATTTCTAGCTTTCCGCTGCCACTCATCACGATGAAAAGTGTATAGAAATCACTACTAAACTGCTGCTTTTTGGATGATTGAAGCGCATAAGAAATATTTTGTAACGTATAGACGTGTGTTAGGTTACCCATTGATAATTCACCCCTTTGGCATGTTTGAATTTGGAGAACAACACAAAGAAAGCCCCCTTAAGAGCCTTCTTTTGAAAATTATTTCACGAACCATTTCTCAAGATCATCATATTTCAGCAAGTTAGCTGTGATTGCGCCTGATTGCCAATATGTTCGATCGGCAATATAGACTTGTCCATTTTTTACAGCAGGTAGTGTTTTCCATAGTGTACTATCTAACCATTTAATGGATTCTTGGTTTTCTTCAGACTCCCAAGTGCCGTTTGAAGGGAAAAGAATGATATGATCCGCATCTAACTCTGGAATAGCCTCTTCTGATAAGACCTCATGAAACTCTGTCATATCACGGGCCCATGGATGTGGTGTTAAGCCTGTCTCTGTGTAAATATAGCCAGAGTAGCGATTTTTAACGCCAAATAATGCTAATGTATTATCTGTAACATTTAGTCGTACAACAGCAACTGTTTCATCTCCGACAGATTCATCTAATTTTGCCTTTAAATTGGAAACACGTTGCTCATATTGATCAACGATTTCGTTTGCTTTCTCAGGAATATTTAAAACATTAGCTATTGTTTTCACAATCTCACGTGGATCTTGTAGAATATCTTCTTTTAAGCGGTAAGTAGGGGCTACCTTTGAGTATTCCTCATACTTTGCCTTATCTGCGCCACCATCTAAAATGATTAAGTCAGGCTTAGCTTGTAATAATGACTCCATACTACCAGTAATATCAAAATTAGGAACATCTAATCCTAAATAGTCTTGTTTACCCCAAGAAGGGTGATACCATTGCACAACAGGCTTTACCTCTAAGGCAGTTAAATAATCTTCCAAATAGATGGCAGCTACACGCTGTGGATTTGTAGGGATTTCTACTTTTCCAAACTCATCTTCTACAATTCTTGTATCTTCATTTGATTGTTCCTCTTTCACTGTATCTTCTTGTGCTTCTTTTGAGCTACAAGCACTTAATACGAACATTAGTACAAGTAAAAGTACAAATGAAAAATATCGGCCTATACGCATTACAATTCACTCCTATATTTTTACTAGAACAGTAAGAATGGCACCTTAATTCATAATGATAATCATTCTCGTTTGATTCAAGTAAATTATAGGATACAATATATCAATAAACAATACACATTCTCTACTTCTTTTTTATACAAAACGAAATTCAGAGAATTATTATTATCGAAAAGCAACCATAAAAGTGTAACAATTGCCACTAGCATAACCATTAAGAATCCATACAAAGGAGTATGTGCTAACGATTGATGGCGAATAAGAAAGCCTCCGATAGAAAATGCCAATGTTGAACGTGGCAATCTCTGCTGTGGCATTGTTTCCTACTTGAAAAACGCTTAACTTCATACTAGACATTTGCAGGTCATGATTTAATGTATTTATTTCTTATATATGTGTAATTACTTGATTGCTTTTTTATAATACATGCCATAATTAAGCAAAAAAATACGCACTTTTTTCGTGTTATAGAAACGTCAAGATAGCTTTTGTGTATTATCAATGATTAGCATACAAAATCTTTGCATATAAGGGAAAGGGTTTTTTGAGTTGGAAGCGAATGTTAGCGTAGTAATACTTTATAAAGGGGAGTAGAAAATGAATCGTTTAAATTTGATTACAGAGAGGGGCTTGGCTTTGATGTTGTTGTATATAGCGAGGACACAAATCCAGATGTCATATTTTTTAATAATAAAGGGACTAAGATTTCCTTATTTCCTATTGAACGTTTAGTAAAGGATATCGATGAAGCGAATCCTCCAGAAATTTATACAGGCTTTGGAGGGATTACACTTGCTTATAATGGCAAATCAAAAGTCAGGTGTTTGAGCTTGCTGAAAAAGCTGGTGCAAAGATTGTCAAAGCACCAGAAATTGTATTTTGGGGAGGTTATAGTGGCTATTTCCAAGACCTAAGTGGATATTAATGGGAAGTAGCATATGTTGAGATGTGGCAGTTTGATGAAAACGATATGCTAATTATTAAATAAAGGTTTGATCTATGTAAGCTAAATTTAGCAATCGCCATCAAATAATCTAATTTCTCCTCCGTTATGATAAAGATGAGGTGAGTGATATGGAGTATAGTCAAGCAACACAGCGAACTATTGCCTATATTGAGGAGCAATTATTGGAGGAAATTTCATTTGACTGTCTGCCAAGCAATGCGGGCTATTCAAAGTACCATCTAAGTCGTATTTTTAAGCAAGAAACGGGGCTGACAATTGGTGAATATATTCGAATACGCCGACTTGCTATGGCTGCAAGTTATTTATTGTACTCCAATGCATCAATCATAACGATCGCTGTTACACTTCAATTTCAATCACAAGAGGCATTTACAAGAGCTTTTAAAGAGGTATATGCTTTGCCACCAGGAAAGTATCGAAAATTGATGCAATCATTAAATATGATGGAGGAGGAACAGTTTATGGAATCAAGTGAACAGGTTAAGGGTTGGATGTTGAGTGGTGCGAATCCAGAGTTATATCAATTCCATACAGATGATCAAGTATTTCATTCAGGGAAGCGTTCAGGTGTGTTATATTCCACAACGGCAAATGCAAATAACGGGCAATTTGCTACGATGATGCAAGGCTTTCTTGCAGCGGGTTATAAAGGAAAGCGACTGAAAATGTCTTGCTACTTAAAGACAGAAGAGGCAGCTAAATGTGGCGCATGGATGCGGATTGATAACAGTATGGGGGATACGATTCAATTTGATAATATGGATCAACGTGCGATTACAGGGACCAGTGACTGGAATCATTATTCAATCGTATTAGATGTGCCTGAAGAAAGTGACTCCATTTATTTTGGCGTGCTGTTAATTGGCTCTGGGAAAGTATGGGCAGATGGCTTCCGTTTGGAGGAAGTTGACGATAAAGTACCATCCACAAATATGTTGACACAAACATCTTTGCCGAAACACCCAGCTAATTTAGATTTTCAGATGGAATAAAGTCTTGTTGTTGATAGCATCGTAAAGAATGAATAATAATATCCAATATTTTTTACTTTTATCTAATATTTCTTCACCAATATAATACAATTCCAATTTTTATACCAACACATCACCCTAACGATTTTTATGATAAATAAAACAGGAAATACAAATTGAATTACCTCTAGCTGTTCTACTATCTTACTAGGTTCAACACTAAAGTTTGTGCTTGCCATTTGATAGCCTGTATTGGCGACCCTAGTGGCTGTTTTTATAACAGACACTTGAAAACTATTTATAGAGGGAGGTGGGATGAGTATTTCTATAACTGTTAAACGAATATTCGTTTCTGCTATTTCCGCAATCATCATTTCGATGTTTACAGTTGGAGGAAGTGCTATAGCAACTTTTTTGTTCTATAAATTAGATCTGAAGTCATTTGGGGAGGTCATCTCACTATCGCGAATAATATGGTTTTTAATGATATTTATCGTATCTTTTTTCTTTATATTTTATGAACTGGATAAGGAAAATCGATCATAATTGCAGAATGGATGTTTATAAAATACATGCTTTTCCATCGAAAAAGCGTTACAAATAGAAGTAAAGTATTTATCCTTACTAGGAAGTATTCGTAAATCAAAAGAACAGATAGAACGTATTGATTGCCGCTAATTTGTTAAAGCTAACAAAGAGGAGGTGTGAAACGATGACACAAAAAATTCTTTGTGAGGTCAATAACTGCACATTTTGGGATGCTGGGAATAAATGTACAGCAGAAAAAATTTATGTTGTTAGCCAAAAGGGAAAACAAGCTTCCAACAGTGAGGAAACAGACTGTAAAACATTTGAACCTGAAACGCATTAATGCATAAAAGGGTAGCCAATTATAGGGTTACCCTTTTTCCTTGTTCCTATGAATAAATATCTACCTTTTCTTTACTAAATAAAAGTACATGAGCATTTTTCACTTTTTCCTCTACATAATCTAATGAGTATTGTCCAGTAGAATCTGTTAAATCGCCAATGGCTCGGGCTAAATTATCAATGATTGGAATAAATTTGTGCAATTCCAGTTGATTTTTTTCTTTGTGCATCTCATCCATAATTTCATACGCAAGACGCTGAATTTTTCTTAGCCGCAATTTTTCAGATTGCATTAAATCCTCCTTATTCACTCAATTTATGATGTCTTACTATATGCATTGCAATATAGTTTCATGAATGCTAATTTTGAAAATGGCTAGTTAAACGGAGTGGTGTTAGTATCGTTAAAGGGTAAAAGGAGGATTTAGAATGGAAATGATTGTACAGGAAATCCTAAAGTGGATCAAGTTAACGGATAACAGAATCATTATGGGTATTTCAGGACATGGAGCTGCCGGAAAAACAACGTTTGCTGATAAGCTTATAAATAGTTTGAATCGAGATAAAGTGAATTATATAAACACTGATCCGTATATTGTTAGCTCGGATATACGTAAACAGACTTTCATCGATTATACATATCAAAGTGAAGAGCATCATTATAAAATGACGGCTTGCCATCCATCTGCACATCATCTGCCGTCATTGGAACGGGATGTGCAGATGGTAAGAGCAGGGATGGATTTAGTAACAATCGATACACATTATATGAAAAGTGCTGTTATTTCTTCCAAAAAACAGCTTACGATTGTAGAAGGTATGAGTGTAGCATTTATTGATCCGCTGTTATTTGATTTAAAAGTTTATTTTTATACGGACGGGGCTACGGAACTAAAGAGAAGATCCAGTCGTGATGTAAGGGAAAGAGGAATAGCTATCGATTATTTAAGGCAGTCCCATAATGAACGGCGTATTCAATATGAATTGTTTATGCATCCATATTGCAAGCATTTTGATATCGTTATAAAGACAGAGGATGATAAAATTTATATTGAAAAAAATACACTGATAAAATAGTGGTAAAAGCCTTCTGCGAATGGAAGGCCCTTATCTTTAGTATTGAAATTTTACGCGAACAGTAGCATGAATAGTGATTTGTCCCTGCTCTATAGGGGTAGCTCCTGAGAAATCAGCCATAGAGCGATAAAGGACAGGCGTATTAGCTGGCTCCTCTATAATTTCAATGGGAAGTGGTGGCAATGCTATACGCATCGTTTCCGCAATGGTTGTCGCTTTTCTTTGTGCATTATGAAGAGCTAAGCTTAATGCCTGCTGGTAGTAATCATCTGTATGGTCCACATTAAACTGGATATTGGTAATTCGGTTGGCTCCATTTTCTATTGCAGTATCAATAATTAATCCAATATTATCGATATTTGTGATATTGACAATAATTGCATTGTTCACCTCGTAGCCATTAAATACTTGTTTATCATTCTCAAAATTATACAATGGTGTAATGGTATAGGTAGCTGTTTGGATTTTTTCTTTTGGTATATCGAGAGCCATGAGTGCCTGAATAACTTGATTCATTATTACGGCATTGTCCTGTTGAGGGATTTGAACATTTTTTCCTTGAGTTTGGACTTCAATTTGTAACTGAGCAGAAGTTGGAACAGCCATTACATGTCCATTACCAGTGACAGTAATCGTACGTGATGGCTGGTGTGCTTGCTGATGAACCTGTGCATAGTACATATAATTCCTCCTTACGTAAGATTTATATTACTAATGCTATGCAAAAAAGATTTTTAGTTGTGCAGCCTTTTCAATAATTTATCATGGAGCTTTGTCAATAAAAGCAAAGCAAGAACTGTGCCAAGCAAGGCTAAAAACATGTCCCATTGTGCATCCCAACGATCTCCCTGCATGCCTAAAAAATCCTTTGCTCCTTTACTGCCTTTTGAAATTCTTGTGCTTAACCATTCGATAATTTCATAAAAAGCAGCAATAGCGAGCATAATACTGATTGTTATCCCTGTTAACCAGGCTCCTTTTGTAAGAGGGGTCTTACGAATTACTATTTCCCTTATGACAATGGCTAATAAACCTTTTAAAAAATGACCAAAGCGATCATAATGATTGCGCTGTAAATGAAATTCGTCTTTTATCCAATTAAAAAGAGGAACTTCCGAATACGTATAATGCCCGCCTATAAAAGTAAGAATGGCTAATAAAGCAATAATAAAATAAGAAAGTGTTGTGAAGCGGAATTTACGATAGAGGGCGGTAACTACAAGAATAGCAACAATTCCAGGACTAACTTCAGCAAGCCAATCGAGGTAGGAGGATGGTTTAATAACAGACCAGACAAAGACTATTGAAACGATAACAAGTAGAGTTACATGTATTTTCGACTGCATTATGACACGCTCCCTTTACACCTCAGTATGGGAAATGGGCAAAAGACTTATTCAGTAACGAAAAGAAAAGCGTCTAGTTTATACTGACGCTTTTGTTATCATTCCTTTTAAATCATTTTTAACAATGCCTCTACACCAGTCATCCCTTCTGTAATGCCAAGCTGCTCTGCTTCGTAAGTAACCGACTCTAATGGGGCTGTTAATAGCTCATCAATCGTTTTCACACCTACTGCACGACCAGCCACAATTTTTCGATCTGCTAAATGGCTATTTAATAGACCAACATCAAGGGCTCCACACATAATGTAGCCTGTATTATTGGAAACGGTTAGTAATGTTGTTTTAGGTAATTGAACGACTACTGCCGTGAAAAAATGACCTTTAATCATAATCGGTTCAATAATCACCATTGAAATCACATCCTTTCCCTCTATACATATGGCAGTGATAGGAAAGGTGTTCAACATTTTCTTGAAAATTAAATGGTTACCTTACACGATACCGAATGAATCTCCATATATAAGCGATGCCGCTCGCTGTAAATAGTAGCGCAAGCAATGTCCAGCCATTGAAAAAAATAGCATTTGAAAAGGCGTGTAGCAGTGGGATTTCAGCAATCTCCGTAACAGAATGATTATTTTGGAAAATAAATAACCGTAATACTTGTGCTTCTTGAAGCATGAGCCAATAAATCATACTTGAAAAAATCATCATTAGATAAAATTGCTTAGTCTTTAACATTCTTCTGGCTAACATAGTAGCAAGCTTAAAGGTTCCTATTGTTGAGATTATCAAAGCGGGTGTTAAAAATATAAGAGGGAAAAGCCCTGGCTAACCATTGCTAACGTAAGAACGTTCTAATAAAGCAGATTCTGGGAAAGCATTGATTAACACAAAAATCATAACGATTATGATAAGGCTAATGGAATAAAAAAATACTAATAATTTACTCACGTCATTCCCTTTCCAAAATCATTATACAATAGCAAGGCGACCAAACCTTCACAAGTATAATTCACTACAATTCGTAAATAGTAAGTTGACGGAGTTCTGTGAACTTGAACTTGGGAGGTGATGCTATGACACGTTTATATGTATTGGTGTTGACGGTTTGCTTGTTAATCATCTCGGGAATTTTTGTAGAGCAAAAAGGTCATGCTGATAAGGGTCGCCGTTATTATGAGGAAACAGGCGAGGTAGTGTGGGATATCCACACACAGGATAAAATTGTTGCACTTACCTTTGATGATGGACCACATCCTGAATATACTGCGGCAGTGCTGGATTTACTGGAAAAATATGATGCAAAAGCGACCTTTTTTATAATCGGCAAAAATGCAGAAAAATATCCAGATCTTGTTTTACGTTCTTATACAGAGGGGCACGAATTAGCAAATCATACGTATACACACCCATTTAAGGTTTCCATCAAGGCATTGCGTGAAGAGCTTCGACAAACAAATAACACGATTTATAGTATTACTGGCTTTTCCCCAGTTTTATTTCGTCCCGTTGGTGGAAATTATACGGATGCAATGATTAATGCTGCTGTAAAGGATGGCTATCAGGTTGTTATGTGGTCTTGGCATCAAGATACACAGGATTGGAAGCAGCCAGGCGTTAAAAAAATTATCCAAAAGGTGATGAAGGGCACAAAGCCTGGGGATGTTATTTTATTTCATGATGGTGGTGGAAATCGTACACAAACGATTAAGGCACTTGAGGAAATAATCCCTGCTTTAAAAAAGCAAGGCTATACATTTGTCACAGTCTCCGAGCTGATTGAGCGTAAACAGCAACAAGAGCAAGTCCAGTAAGTGAAAGGGCGTGTCTGATCAATTATTTTTAGACACGCCCTTTCATATGAATAGCATTGGCTATATTAGAAGAAGATAATGGGTGCAAGGGCAATACCTAAAATAGCTCCTAGTGCAATGCCATAGCCAAAGCCTGATCCTCCGAATCCCCAAAAACCTAAGCCGTAACCACGATATCTTCTATCCGGTAGAATCCATACCTGTCTTCTATCTACTCTTGTAATTTCTCCAACATGTACTTGACCAGATGAATCCGTAATTTTAACACGCTTTCCATGATATTGACAGCAAAGATTATAAGCATCAGCTGGACTCACAATAATCCCTCCTTTCTACACTGTTACAAGCTAATATATGCAAATTAATGCATTTATCATTAGCCGATTGTCTAATAAGGCATAAGCTATAAAGGGGAGGAAAGAAAATGACTGTTCAACCAACAGAGGTATGGCTACATAACTTTGTCATACAACAACAGGCAAACGATTTGGCTAATGGAGAAGTGTTACAGCGCACCATACTTTGTCGTCATTTACTAGAATTTTTTAATAATAGCTCATTAGAGGAAATACAATTTGAGTTATTACAGCAGGGATTATTCCATCCTGATGAAAAAATTGATATACGGAGCTTACAGGAACAAAATAGTTGGGAAGTTGTGCAAAAGGAGTATATCAAATTAAAAGAAAGATGGAGCGGGCCAAGTATACCTATTTATATTTTTCCTTTAACAGCAAAGCAAGTCATAACAAATAAAAACGGCATTGCTTATCCAAATGTCCTATTTTTATTGATTGCTAAGCTTGAAAGGGAGGAGCTTCAGGCATTATTTGCACATGAATATCATCATGTTTGCCGTATGCACTATTTGAATAAATCTTTACAACACATGACGTTATTAGATTCACTTATTTTGGAGGGTTTAGCAGAGAGTGCGTTGCAGGAGCTATATGGTGATAAATGGCTAGCACCTTGGTTAAATCATTATGCATTTGATCATATGCTTGCTCTATGGAAGAAAGATTTTTTAGCGAATATTCATCTTGAGGGGCTAGAAAATCATATTGAATTTTTGTATGGTGGCAGGCTTCCTCCATGGATTGGTTATTGTATTGGCTATGCCATTGTTCAATCGTATATCAAAAATCATTCCTCACAAAATCTTTTAATCACGCCTTCACAAAGTATACTTGTAGGCTCAGATTTTCCATTATAAAACCCAGCTATCATCATGACAGCTGGGTTTTTATCCATTATTAGATAGCAATAATGCCTAGTGCTACAGCAGTGAATAATAGGACAATACTTAATCCCCACATCCAGAAGAAGGAGTATTTTAAGTGTTTTCCCATTTCCAAGCCAGATAAACCTAATGCTAGCCATACTGCTGGTGCAAGTGGTGATACAAATGTCCCAACAATATTACCAATAATCATGGCATAGCCAGTGGAAAGAGAATCAATATCAAACGATAATCCGATTTGTTCAACTACCGGGAATAATGCAAAGTAATAAGCATCTGTACTTAATAGCAAGTCAAACGGTACACCAAGTACGCCAATAATAATATGCAAATAGGATGATAAAAACGCTGGCAAAATATTGACAGCATCATTAGCAATAGCTACTAACATACCTGTACCATTTAGTATTCCTAAAAACAGCCCTGCTGAAATAATAATAGATGCCATTGTTAAAGCACTTGGAGCATGTGCTTGTACACGTGCCATTTGCTCTTTAGGTGTACGATAGTTAATTGGTAGCACAATGGCTACACCAAGTAAAAAGGCTAGTCCTGCTGGTAAAATACCCGCCACTAAAATGCCAACAACAACAATGGCAATAATAGCATTAACCCATAGTAATTTTGGACGTTGTAAGCTTGTATCTACCTCTGATGTAATCATACCTTGACCTTCTACTTGGTCATCAGCAGCGATTTCAAGTGTGCCATATTGCTTAAGAATACGCCTTTTCTCCCTAATGCCGAGGGAGATAGCTAAAATTAGCATTAAAACAATACCAATCACTTGAATAATAATTAATGGATACCATAGCTCAGTAACATCTGTTTCTAATACAGATGCCACACGACCTAATGGGCCACCCCAAGGAACCATATTAACCACCGCAGCAGACCCTGCAATTAATAGCAACAATAAATATGGATTCATACGTAATCGTAAATATAAAGGTAATAATGCTGGAATTGTAATTAAAAACGTAGAAGCCCCAGACCCATCAAGCTGTGCAACAACAGCAATAAGCACTGTAATAACTGCAACAACGATAATATTTCCTCTTGAAAGCGCAATCATTTTATTGATTAATGGTTCAAATAAACCTGTATCCTGCATAATGCCGAAGAAAATAATTGCAAAGATAAACATCACTGCAACACTCATAACAGAATTTAATCCAGAAGTAAAGAATTCCCCTAAGTCATTGAAACTAAAGCCAGCGATTAATGCCGCAATAATAGGCGGAATAACCATCGCAACAAGTGGTGATACACGACCGCTAATAAGTAGCGCAACAATAAGAACAATGGTTAAAAAACCAATTATACTTAAACTCAAAATAACTCCTCCCTTTGATCACAATCAATTCAGATTATTTTAAAAAAATAACATAGTGTAAAAGAGAGGAGAATAATATAATCATATGTTAAATAAAGAACATATAATTAATTTTGTTCATAAGTTTCACGGTATACATACTTTCGTTCAGGTCTTCCAACAGAACCATAAAGCAATTTTGTCTGTAAAAACTGCTCACTCACTAAATATTCTAAGTAGCGGCGAGCTGTTGAACGACTAGAGCCGATCAGCTCGCTTAATTGTGAGGCTGTCAGCTCCTGTGTTTTGGATTCTTCAAAAATGCTTTTGACAGCCTGTAATGTATGCAAATCAATCCCTTTCACAAATGTATCTTCAGGTTCTAATTTAGTTGTTGATTCATGATAAAAGAGCGCATCAAGGTCATTTTGCGTAACATTTGTGCTTTTTTGAAATAAATAAAGCTCCTGCAAATATTTATTGAATGCCTGTTGAAACCGCTGTTGTTCAAAGGGTTTGATTAAATAATCTAAAATGCCTAAATCAATCACCTCTCTGGTCAGCTTTATTTCGGTTGCTGCTGATATAACGATAATTTTAATTGAGGGATAGAGATGACGTATATGGGCGATTAATGAGCTGCCTTCAACATCAGGAATATATAAATCGGTTAATATAATTGCTGGTAGGTGAGAAGTAATCTTTAACTTATCAATGGTTTCTTGACCTGTACGTAAATTCTCAGTAACGCTAAATCCTTTGATAGCGTGGACATAGTCTGCATGAATTTTAGCAACTCTAAAATCATCCTCAACAATCCATACATGTTGTAACGATGTCATGCTCATTGCCTCCTTTCGGCATGAAAATTAAAAAGCAGGCTCCAGGTAAATCACCTGTATCTAATACAATATCCCCGTCGATTTCTTGTAGGGCTTGTTTACTAATAGCTAGTCCATGTCCACGATCCATTCCCTTTTTCGTAGAAGCCCCTTTTATAAAGATTTGAGCGTAAATATCATTGTCAATACCTGGTCCATTATCTTGAATTTCAAATAAGTAATGATTTTTATAATCATTGATAGATAGCTGAATGCATTTCTCAGGAAGTGTGACATTTTTTAAAGCTTCAATCGCATTTTGTAGCACATTGCCAAGTGCCGTTAAGAGAGCGTTTTCTTGTTGCTTCGATAATTGAATTGTTGAAGGAATATCCTGAAGCTCCAATTTAATGCCAAGTTCAGTGGCCTCTGCCATTTTTCCTTGTATTAAAGCCAATAAAAGTGGCGATGTAATATTACTATTTAAAAAGGCTTGATTTTTAAGCTGAATATTTTGTTCTTCTTTGATAAATTCAATCGCTTCATTGTAATGCTTATGAACAAGCAAGCCTAAAATAATATGCAGCTTATTGGCAAATTCATGTGTATATGCTCGTTGCACATTTGCGTATTGCTTAATTTGCTTTAATTCATCAATAATTTTTTGTATATCTACTTTTTTTCTAAAGGTATATAATGAACCAATTTTCCTTTTTTTATCAACTAATGGAGCTTTATTTAAAATAATAATATGCTGATCGAGAGGGAGCTCTAAATTATGAATCACTTCCTCTTCAACAATTTTGGGTGTAAAAATATGCTCAATTTTTGTACCCATCCACTCAGGTAATGATTTATGATGTGTTGAATCAAGTATCTCGTAGGCACTTTTATTAATCGTTGTAATTTGATGCCATGGATCAACAGCAATTATTCCTTCTTCGGTTGTTTCTAATATTACCTTGTTTTGCTGATATAATTTGGCGATTTGATTAGGCTCCATATTAAATAATAGCCTTCGAATATAAACGGATATCGTAATAGCACCAAATATACCTACTAAAAAGATGATGATAATATATTTTATCCATTGATCCATATAGTTATCAATGGTTATGCTAATATTGTCTGTTAAAAAACCGACAGACACAACACCGATCACTTGGTTATTTTGAATAATCGGAGCTTTCCCTCTAATCGATTCACCTAATGATCCTATTGTTTTTGATACATATGCCTGTTTATCAATGAATACAGCATCATTATCGCCACCAACCATTGTACTGCCAATTTTATTTGCGATAGGATGGGAATAACGAATGCCCTCAGCATTGCCTACAACAATAAAAGCTGCATCAATATCAGTTCGAATAGCTTCTGCAAGTGGTTGAATCGTTTCACTTGGGTTCTCTTTATCAAAAGCTGCCATGATTTCCTCCATAGAAGCAATTGTTTTAGCAATATGTAAAGCTTCCATACCCATCTGCTCTTCTGTTGTATCACGGATATGTTCCTGTAAAAGATAGATAAATATTCCACATATGAAAAGAATCAGACCACTTATTAAAAAAATCATTTTAGCTGTAAGAGATTGGAGCCAATTTCTCATATATCACCTCTGTAAATAAAATATGGCGGAAGTACCCATAATGTAATTAAGCGAGCCATGTATGAATAATAATCTATCCAATATGGTGAGATTTTATCATATCATTTAATTATAGTTTTTTCTTTATTAGAGATAGTAGGGCAAATAGAAAATGCGCCTTCAATCATCGAGGGTTTCGCATATTCCTTACTGATCGGCACAAGCTAAGAACAGTTATTAATACACATAAGGAGTTGCTGTACTTACATCCACTACCGTATACAGGAAGAAAGGAGCGTACTGTTGCAAAGCTACTATGATATCTGAACGTTCCAACTCTAAGGCAAAGCTACTTTAAACAGACCAAATTATGCAAGAGTCAGTAATGGATGACTGCTGTCTTTTAAGTGAATTGTCTGTCCTTGAAAAATCTTATGTCATAGCGGGTAATAAAGAAAATAGAAGGGAATTAAAAACGTGGCATAAACGAGCACTGGAGAGAATTTCTACCGGTATCCCTTTTATATTGTCTAGTCATTATTTAACAATAATATAGCAAATATATGGCAAGTAGATTTTAGTTAGAAAGATTGAGACAAAATATCCTGAAAACTTCACGAACAGTGAAATTTTCAGGATGCTATGTCTTTAGTTACTACCAAAAGATACAACTATATTAAAAGTCTTAAGCCTAAGTTGTTTAAAATAGATGATCTAGTTAATAGTTAAGTGCTTCACTATTCTTTTTGTTCTAAGCTTTCAGTAATGGTTTTGGCTGCTAATTCAATAGCTAATGGACTACCTGTATTTAAGGATATATCTAAAAAATAAATATTTCCATTTTTCACCGCGTTTATATTTTGCCATACAGTATCATTTTTCACGTTCTCAATAGCTTTGTCTACAGCTTCTTTATTATCTTGGAAGAAAATATAATCGGGGTTTAAGCTAACTAATCCCTCTAAAGAGATATTAGCCCATTCTGTTGGATACTCTTCTGGTGTCTTCAATCCAAAGCCATTTTCATGGTAATGACCAAACGCTTTAGATCCTACAATACCAAAATCGCCCTTAGAGCTTGGGCGTAAAAATACAAATGTCTGATCGCTATATTTGGCTAAAGCTTTATTTGTATCTTGAATAATTTGCTCTGTTTTTTGAATATATTCTTCAGCCTTTGCTTCTTCTCCTAAGATATCCCCATAGTATGTAATTGTATCTTGCCAGCTCATAGTTGGATCATTACCACGTTTATCAATAATCACAGGAGCAATCTTTCTTAGACCTTCCAATATATCGCTGTGAAAAGAGCCTGCAATAATTAAATCAGGCTTAAGCTCAACTAATTTTTCCAAGCTAGGAGAACTAGTTTCACCTAAATCCTCCATCTGATTGAAATCACTTTGAAAAGGTTGCAATGTTGCAAAAGTGTGCGCAATATCTTTATTAGTTGTAGCAATTGGTGTAATACCAAGAGCTAATAAATACTCTGAATACCCAAAATGTAACACAGCTATTTTTTTGGGTTTTTTCTCTAATACAACGGTTGTCCCATCATCATTTTGTATAGAACGTGGCCAAGAGCCTGTTGATTCTTCTGCTTCTTCTTTGGGGGTAGTCGCCTCCTCATTTTTACTATCAGTAGAGTTACAACCTGTAACTACTAATAATAAAATCGTCATTAAAAATAAGGCCATTCCCTGTCCTAAGATTTTTTTATGTAGCTGCATAATAAACTCCTCCTTATAATCAATGATAATGATTTTCATTATCATTTGGATTATAGCAAAATGCCTAATAGATTATCAACAAACTTTTTAACCTTGTAACAGTCTGAAAACTAGAGTCATGTTAAATAACCTTGAAAAAGGACTATCTTTCACAGATAGGATATATTTAACTACATTACGTTAAAAAATTATAATAAAGCTTAAAAATGGTGAGCATCAAAGTATTTATCTACAATAAAAGAGGAAGAGGTGAGGGTGATGTCACAAGCAATAAAAAATGTCTTATTGCCAGTTGTCGATGCATCGACAAAGGTATTAATTGTTGGCTCAATGCCTGGAAAGCAATCATTGGAAAAACAGCAATACTACGGTAATCCACGCAATCACTTTTGGCCTATCATGGGTGAACTATTAGAGACAGCTATTCCTGAGGAGTATGATAAGAGAATCGCATTATTAAAAAACAATGCGATTGGACTTTGGGATACTATTGAAACGTGTGAGCGGAAAGGAAGCTTAGATGCGGCGATTCGTAATGAAAAGCCAAATGATTTTCAAACGCTTTTTAAAAATTATCCCAATATTCAATTGGTGCTTTTTAATGGAGCAAAAGCATTTGAGGTTTTTAAAAAGCATCTTGGCTTAGAGCTTTTAGAGGGAAGAGCCTATCAAAAAATGCCATCAACGAGTCCGATACCAGGGAAAAATATTAAATCTTTTGCTGAGAAATTAGAGGATTGGCGAATTATCCAATCCTATCTATCTGACTAAACAGGAATGCGGTTTAGTCGGATAGATTTTCTTGTGCTTTTAAACCATTGATAAAAGAGAAGGAAAACAAGTATGATTTCAATGGCGTCACCACCGTAATACATAATCATGGCACCTAGCTCTGCCTGTTCAACTGGTACATGTTGAGGGGGAAATGCATAAATATATTTTGATAAGATAGAATGGGCTGCTAATGCTATTAATAATATAAGTGAACGAAAAATATATGAGTCTGGATGTGGAGTTGGATCAATATAAATAAAGGCAATCGTAAACACATAGCCAGCTAGAAAAATATGAATATGAATCAATACATATAAAAGTAGGTTGTTATGCATGATGTCAAAGAGTGGTGTTGTATAGAGCAACCATAAGCCACCCACATTTAATATTGATGCAATGATAGGGTTACGCACAAAACGAAAATAAGGATTTTTCAATATATGAGAAAGTGTACGTGCCATATTTACTGGTACAGTCCTTAATAGGAGGGTGATGGGCGCTGCTAGTGCCATAAGAAGGGGTGCAAGCATACCAAACAGTAGATGCCCTATCATATGTGCTACAAAATGATGATGCATCAGCGAGGCTAATGGACCAATAACAGTGATCATGGCGCATAAATTGCCGAAAATCCAGCATATGGTACGAAAATAAGACCATTGTTTTTTATGTCGATTGGAAAGAATAACAGCTACAATATAGGCAATAAGGGTAATAAGAAATGGCACAGCCAATAGAAGCTGCATAATAATAGGAAAATTTTGAGTGTGGGCATCATGAGAATGCATGAGCAATTACCTCCTAATGTCCTTTTTGATTAGTTTGGACTAATAAAATAATACCGATAACGATTAAAATGGCTGCTACTACATTCCAAACGACATCATAGGGAAGGATATTGACATTGTAGCGAATTTGATGAAGCCTCATCAGCTTATGCTGAATAATCCCGTCATATAGCTGAAATACACCAGCCCCCAGAAAAATCCCCCCAAGCCACCTTTTCAGCCAAAATCCGTGCTTCCGATGAAGATCCGCCAGTAAAAAGGCTGAGCCAATCGTAGCAAAAAAGCTAAATACATGAAATAAACCATCTGATACTAAGCCCATATTTGTTGTAGATTTATCATAGAAATGATGCCAATGCAATAATTGATGAAAAAGAGCTTCATCGATAAAAGCTACTACGCCAAGTCCAAATAATATGCCTGTCCACATATTGCGTTGCTTGTAGTGAGTGCGGTTTTTATAATAATCATTTTTTTCTTCAACTACTTTTGATACGGTCAAGCTAATCACCTCAAATAAAATTTCTTCTAGTCTACCCATGAGGTAAGGTTGGATATTCAATGTCAAAACACCTTTAAGCTAGGATAAAATCCCCCGAATAGGTATTTAGGCAATAGCTCAACGGTTAAGCGCCCTTTTACATATATTGAGTAATGTAAAAGGAGGGTTTGTGTGTATAATAATCCATTTAGAGAGGGTAATTTTATAAGACCTAGCTGGGATGATTATGATGACTTTGAAACAACATCCTTTGGACCATCGCATTTTGGATCACCGCCAGCAGGACAAATGCCGATGGGTACACCGCCAGGCTTTTCGCCGCCAATTCCTGCATGGCGAGTAGGATCAAGTGGAATCCGAGCCTGTTTATTTAGAAATACGTATATTTGGATGAATAATGGTAGAAGCTTTTGGTTTTATCCAACTGCTATAGGTAGAGAGTTTATAGTAGGGTTCCGTTGGAGTCGCAGATATGGCTGGCATTTCCGTACAATTGTAAGAAATCAAATTCGTTCCTATGAATGTTTCCAATAAAGTGCTAGCATTGATTTTTCAAAAAATGGTGTTATAATGACGGTAACAAAAGATGAAGGGACGATGGGTGGCTAATGGATAACTAATCTTATTTTTTGCACATGAAATTTTATATTTCACGAACAACAAAAATAGGATTAGTCCGCCCATTTTCTATATATAGCAGCTTCAATACTCAATATCTGTCGGTTTTCTCTTTGATATGCAAAGCAGAAAGCACAGTATTTTTTGTATTGGAGTTATAAATGACGTATGATATTGTTGCGACTAATCCTTCCAAAATACTTGGAGGGATTTTTTTGTTCCTCCAGTTTGAGAGGATGGATACGATGAAAGAGCTTTTAAAATTACAGAATGTTCGTTATGACGTAAAGGATACATTATTATTTGAGCATGTGACAGGCACTGTGAAGCAAGGAGAGGTTATTGGCATTATTGGTAGAAATGGTGCTGGGAAATCTACATTATTGCAGTTGATGCAAGGAGCATTATTGCCAACAGCAGGAGAAATTCAAGGGCTGAAAACGGCAAAAATTGCATATGTTGAGCAGGAGCTAGCTTATTTTGATAGGCAGAATATTTCAGCAGAGGAGGCGGATTTGCTCGCGAAATGGCAGGTTCCAAATCTATCATTTTCAGCATTGAGTGGTGGAGAAAAGCTGAAAATGCGCCTTGCAGAAGGTTTTTCACAGAATGCTCAACTGCTATTGCTAGATGAACCAACGAACCATTTAGATGAACACAGTACCGCTTTTCTGATTGAACAAATACAGCACTATAAGGGAACGATCATTCTTGTGTCACATGATCGCTATTTTTTAGATAAGATTGCTACAAAAATTTGGTCGATTGAGGATAAAACGCTAATTGAGCATAGTGGTAACTATACAAGCTATATGACGGAACGGGAGCATCGACGATTAACACAGCAGCGTGCCTACGATAAGCAACAGAAAAATATTGCACGCATTGAGGCACAAATGCAGGAGCTAACAGCTTGGGCTCAAAAGGGTCATGCACAATCAACAAAGCTAGAAGGCTTTAAAGAATATCATCGTGTGAAGGCGAAGCGCCTTGACTCACAGGTGAAATCAAAGAAGAAACGCTTGGAGGCAGAGCTTGCAAAGGCCAAGGTTGAAGCCATAGCACCTGAAGCAGAGGTTCGCTTTTCTTTGGGTACTACTCAGCGTGTTGGCAAGCGCCTATTGGAAACAAAGCATCTGTCTTTGAGCTTTGGTGAACGCACACTATTTAAAAATGTTACTATTACAGCTCAACATGGTGATAAAGTTGCGATTACAGGTAAGAATGGCAGTGGAAAAACAAGCTTTTTAAAGGTTATTTTAGGTCAACTAGAAGCTAATGGCGAAATATGGTTTTCTCCTGCTGCAAAGATTGGCTATTTGACACAGGAGGTCTTTGATTTACCACTTGACCAAACACCAGCGCAATATTTCTATAAAGAAACATTTGAGGAGCAGGGTAAGGTTCGGACCCTTATGAAAAATCTAGGATTTACAGCTACGCATTGGACATCTGCTATTGGTGATATGAGTATGGGAGAGCGTATAAAATGTAAACTAATGGCTTATATTTTAGAAGATAAAAATGTTCTTATTTTAGATGAGCCAACTAATCATCTTGACCTCCCATCACGTGAACAGTTAGAGCATACACTTGCTCAATATAATGGAACCTTGCTTGTCGTCTCACATGATCGTTATTTTTTAGAGAAAGTAACGAATAGCATATGGGAGCTTCATAATCAACGAATCGAGAAGAAATGGAGAGACAATGCTCCACCAAAGCAAGTTGATGATCAAGAGGCTCTACGTTTAAAACTTGAAACAGAACGACAAGAAATACTTGGTAAATTAAGCTTTTTGACAGTAAAGGATAAGGATTATGCGATGCTTGATCAAAAGTTTAATGAACTAACGAAGCAAATCAATACACTAAAATAGCCTAACGTTTAAGTTAACCTTCGCTAGGGGAAAATGCTAAGAAGAGGGCGGAGGTTAACATAATGAAAAGAACAATAGTGATCATGTTCCTATTAAGTATGAGTATTATAGGCGCTTGTTCAGATAATGGGAAAAATCAGGATCATATATCTGTGGCACAATCTAGTAAGGAAAATAATGTAGCATCTATTGAAGCGCTTCAACATATAAAGGATGAGTTAAATACGGCTATCCCTATTAAAATGCCCACAATGTTACCAGTTGCAGAGGATGCATTTTTAACAGCAACCACAAGGGCTGAGGAAAATCAGATTGAAATTATTTTTTATGAAAGCAAAGAGGATTTACCCATTAATGATCTTCGATTAAAAGATTCAGCAACGGTAATTGGACGGTTGTTAGTCAAGCAATATCAAAGTGCAGAAGGTGCTAGTGCCCAGATAGCTTATAATGATTTTAGTCAAAACGGTGGGCAAGAAGTAGACCTTGGCTATAGTATAAAAGGTTATCAAGATGCAGGAGCCGGAGCATTATGGACAGGCTGGAACGAGGGACGCTGGGCACTTGCTACGCATACGCGGACAGATAACCCAGAGGCAGGGGTACAGCTTGCAAAGCAGGTAGTCGAATATTTAGAAAGTCATATGCTTCCTATTCCCAAGCAATATGGTATGGCACAGCTAGATGTTTATCAATCAGGCAATTTAATTGTTTGGCAGGATGAAAGGCTTGTTTATACACTTGATAGCATTCAAGATCCTTTACAAGCATTGGAAATAGCTATGGCGTTTTATCAATAATAAAATCCTAGAGTGACGAAGCTCTAGGATTTTATTATGAACATCTGCGACGTGCGTACAGGACCGCTTCCTTACACTTTTATGGTACTGACTTAAGAGAATTTTTCCACTGCCCCTATCCGTTTTTGGTATTCGTTGAAGCACTGTTGCCAATTCTCCATTGGGAAATTTGTATGTTCGATGCCGTTCAATAAATCGATCAATAGGTCAAGACATATGTGCCAGCCTGCCAGATCCTTTGGTGTATGCACTGTTAGCTCGTGTATTGTCTCCACTAATAGTAATATTGAGCCATTTTCTGTAGAAGACAGCTCGAATCTTACTGTATCTACACCCCACTCAAATTCTAGGACCCTTTGTTCAGCATAATCTGTAATAGCTATTTCCTCATAGGCGTCTGTCCCATCATTCATATTAAAATGAATTTTTCCATCTTTCCGCAGATCTATAATTTCTAAATTGCCCATCCATTTTTGAAGATTTTCATTTTGAGTAATAGCTGTCCAAACCGTGTCAACTGAATGAGGGAATGGACGTTTAAATTTTGCGATATGATGATTGGATTGCTTTTCAATAATAGCGAACATACTGTACCCTCCTAGTTATTAATTGCTTGAAATAGTCTAGTCACACCCTGCTCAATTTCATTCCTTTTTAAATGACCATAGCCAATAATCAATCTGTTATTATACTTCCCTTTCTCGATTGTATGATCCTCCACTGGGTACACCTTTACACCAAATTGTTCAATTTTGAGTAGGAGCTCTTGTGTAAAATTGATGTGCTCAAATTCTGCAATTAAATGCATACCTGTCGAGTAGCCAAATACTTTTACTTTATGTGAAAAGGTTGACTGTAAACAGTGCATAAGAAGGTTACGTTGGCTTTTATAGAACTTCTTCATCTTGGTAATATGTCTTTCCATGTAGCCGTTCTGGATAAAACGAGCAAGAGTAAGTTGATCCAAGGAAGGCGTGTGTAAGTCTGTAAACCATTTCAATTGGCGACATTTCTCAATAAGCTGTGTTGGAAGAACAATATAACCTATGCGCAGTGCAGGGGAGAGTATTTTGCTAAAAGAACCAATATAGAGAACAAGTTCTGGATCTAAGCCTTGTAAAGAGCTAACAGGCGGTCCCTCATAGCGAAACTCACTATCATAATCATCTTCCAGTAAAAAGCATTGCTTCCTTCTAGCATACTGAATTAATTGAATTCTACGTTGAATGGGCAATATGCCACCTAAGGGAAATTGATGGGAAGGTGTGAGAAAGACAAATTTAGGGCATAAATTGTCTGGTAATAGATTTGCCTTTATTCCCAATTCATCTACCGGTATAGGATAGATTGTAGCACCAGAAGCTTTGAAAATGGTTTGAATATCATTGGTAATAGGATCTTCCATAATAGCTATATCATCTGATGTTAACAGTAATCTCGATATCAATGTCATTGCTTGTGTAGCCCCTGATGTAATGATAATTTGCTCTGGATGACATTCAACACCTCTTGTTTTTAATAAGTAATGTGCTAATGCTTGCCTTAATTCTATACGTCCCTCGGGAGCACCATAGCCTAAAATAGTGGATTCACTATCATGCCAAAGCTGTTGAGCGATCCTCACCCATGTTTTGCGAGGAAACAAATGGAGTGCGGGAATACCTGAGCGAAAATTTATTATGTTTTCTTCAGCCATTTGTCTGTCTATGTTATCAAAAATAAAAGGTTTGGCTGGCTGGGCTAAAAATGCCCCATCAGCAACAAAAGTACCTGAGCCTCTTCGTGCAATTAAAAAACCTTCTGCTAGCAACTGATCGTAAGCCTCTAATATAACATTCCTCGATACTTTTAGTTCGTCAGAAAGTTCACGAGTTGATGCTAGTTTTTCTCCTGCTTGAAGCTGCCCCTGTAAAATTTTTTTACGTATTTGCTGATAGACTTGGCGATTTAAAGGAATATTTAATGCTCGATCAATAGGTAGCCATAACATGTTTCATACCTCCGATTTGAAAGTGGTACCCTTAAAATCATTATAAAGTGGTTCTACAGTTACCAATTTTAACATGATAAAGTACTTACCAATAGCGAATAGGAGGAATAAACATGAAAAAAGTAGAGGAATTAGCAACGCAATCCTTAAAAATGGCAGCGAGAAATGAGCAGATGAAACATGTAGTTCAACGGTCGACTGAGCTCTATCCTTTATTATGGAGAGCAGCAAAACGATATGTAACAGGAGAAAGGAGACAGGATGCAATTGCAGCAGCACATACATGGCTCAGCGAAAATTATCAAATCTCTATAGAATTTATTGGAGAAAATACAACCAATTTTTTTGAATGTCAAAGGGCAAAAGATGAATTTTTGCAGCTAATTGGGGAAATGGGAGAATTGGCATTGGAGCAAACCATTTCGTTTGACTTGTCCCATATTGGCCTTTCTATTAGTGCTGAACTTGCTTATAAGCATCTCGAAGAGCTTGCACAAAAAGCTCAGATGTATGGAATAACTTTGATGATCAGCATGGAGGAATCCACAAAAACCGATGCTATTCTTACGCTTTATAAAAAAATAGCCCCCCATTATCCAAATGTAGGAATAACAATTCAGGTGCATCTTTATCGCTCAGAGGTAGATTTACAAGAGCTTATTCAATACCCAGGAAAAATAAGACTTGTCAAAGGAGCTTTTCAGGAACCTAAGTATATAGCAATGGCAAGATCAAAGGAGCTTAATCATCGTTATCTTCAATATGTTGAACAACTGGTGAATGCGAATCATCCGATAGCCATTGCTACACATGATAATTTTCTTATAAATGAGCTAGAACAGCGTCAATATCTTTATAAATCAAATGTGGAAGTGGAGATGCTTGATGGCGTACAATCAGAGCTACTAAAGCAATTAAAGACGAAGAATTATTGTTGTAGAGTCTATTTAACATATGGGCGTGAGTGGTATTTATATTTATGTCATCGTATTGCAGAACACCCTGAAAATGTCTACTTGGCACTCACTGATATGCTACAATCCTCTATTTTAGGGAGAAGTGAAAGTGATTGAATAGGCAGATATGGGCTAGTGGAAAAGTGATGATAGCAATGAGTATCGTTGGTAGTTCAGTAGTAGCTGGAAAATTCATTGTTCAAAGCTTTCCTATTTTTCTAGCTAATGAACTAAGGTTTGCTGTGGCCACAGTTGTTTTGATGCCTTTATGGTTAAAGGTTGAGGGATTTTCTACATGTAATAAAAAAGAGTTAGTAGTGATTTTTTTCCAGACCCTATTAGGAGTGTTCTTATTTAATGTTTTGATGCTACATGGGCTTTCCAAAACAGGGGCAATAGAGGCGGGCATCATTACTGGCACTTTACCAGCCTGTACAGCTATTTTAGCCTATTTTATATTGAAGGAGAAGTTTACGAGATATACAGGGACCGGCGTTCTCTGTGCTGTAATAGGAACTATTTTTATGAATATTACAAGTCTCTCTGCTACTATACATCTTTCCACTTCCTTTGTAGGGAATCTGTTTATTGTAGGAGCAGTATGTTGTGAAGCGTTGTTTATCATCTTTGGTAAATCATTGTCACATCGTATGAGCGCTCTTACAGTTTCAACGATGGTTAGCTGCTTTGGGGCTCTCTTATTTCTCCCATTTGCTGTGATGGAAAGTCAATCATTTGCCTTTGAAGAAGTTTCAGCTACTGAGTGGGGATTAATAGTGTATTTTGGTATTGTTGTTACAGTCCTAGGCTTTTTGCTTATGCAGTCGGGCCTTCAGGTAATTTCAGCATCTTGGGCAGGTATATTAACTAGCTTTCTGCCCGTCACTAGTATAATTTTATCCACCTTTCTATTAGCTGAAAAAATTACCTTTTTGCAAGGCTGTGGTTTTGTTTTTATTATAGGAGCCTTCTATTTACTATCAAAGCAACAGGCCACACCGCAATAGTCATTTCTAAAAGGAAGGGTGTTTATGTTGTATCACCAAGCAATAGAACATTATATACATGCAACCAATACACATGATTTTCCGCAAGTAAAGGGAATGCTACATCCATAGTGGATTTATTTTCCTCAAAAATACTGGCATGTAAAATGGTCAAGGTTTGAAATTAATTTTCAGTAAAAAGATACCCTTTGCAACGAGATGAAACCTACGTTATTGACTACTATAAAGCTATATAGGTCACCTTTCGCCTAGCAAAAGATAAAATTGAAGGAAGTTAAATATGTCTAAAAGGCTGTTTCTTATAAAAAAGAAGCAGTTTTTTATGATGAAAATCTATATTAATTTAAAAACGTCCAGTCGCAATCTTGGTCTTTTTATAAGAGTAGTATTTACAAATGATAATGAATATCAATTATATATTGACATATATATACGAAAATGATTATCATTATCAATATAAGTATAACTCTCTCCGGGAGAATATCTATGAATAAATAGTTGAGAATGTATGCCCTTAGTTTAAAAGTAGCACAAAATAATCAGGTTTTTGCCAATATGATGGAGCCATTAGTACAAGACGATGCTGCTTAATCTAAGATGTGGTTTTAGATGTTGTAGCTGAAGAATTACTTGAATAGTGTAAACAGGCTGGTAATAGATTTGGTGATATCACCGGGCTATTACCAGCCTTTTGTAAGTTTCATACAAAGTTTGAAGGCAGTGTTTTCAAAGCGTGTAAAAGCAGCTAAGGGATCACATGCCGTGCCCCGAAATTACTAAAGAAAAAAGGTGTGAAAGTTGAAAAAATCAAATAGGGTGTCATTTTCAATATTAGCCTTATCGCCTGTTTTGATAGCGCTTGTGGCTCTTGTTTCCATTCTGTACGGGACAAAGGATATTGATGCTATCACGGTGTGGCAGGCAATAACAGCGTTTGATGCTTCCAATGTTGACCACCAAATTATACGGACAGGTCGCATTCCTAGAGTAGCCGCAGTCTTGTTAGTCGGAGCATTTTTAGCAGTAGCTGGTGCAGTGATGCAGGGGATTACCCGAAATTATTTAGCATCCCCTTCCTTAATGGGTGTTAATGATGGCTCGGCTTTTGTCATTACATTGGCAATTGTATTCTTCCCAGATCTACCAAATTATCAAATGATTTTATTATCGATGCTAGGTTCGGCATTAGGAGCTGGGATTGTGTTTGGCTTTGGCTCATTAATTCGCAATGGCTTATCACCAGTAAGGCTAGCTATTATTGGAACGGTTATTGGTACATTTTTAAGTAGTATTGCTACTGCGATTGCGATGTATTTTCAGGTATCGCAAACAGTAAGTGCTTGGTATAACACAAAGGTACATATGGTGGATATGGATATGCTTATACTATCTATTCCATTTGGATTAGTAGGTTTAATATTGGCCTTATTATCCGCAAGAGCTATTACCATTACTTCACTAGGTGAGGATATTGCTACAGGGCTTGGTCAGAAAACAAAAGCTGTAAGAATCGTGAGTATGCTGGCAGTAGTATGTTTAACAGGTACAGCTGTAGCACTTGTTGGGAAGATCGCCTTTGTCGGCTTGGTTATCCCACATATTACACGTTTCCTTGTAGGTGTGGATTATCGTTCTATTATCCCTTGTGCAGCTGTGATTGGGGCTTTTTTCTTAGCACTTTGTGATGTTCTTAGTCGCTATGTTAATTATCCGTTTGAAACGCCAATTGGTGTTTTAACAGCATTGGTCGGTGTACCGTTCTTCTTATATTTAGTTCGTAAGCACGGAGGTGAAAAACGTGCATAAAAAAGCCTCAAATGTATTTCTAATGACGATGCTAATGCTTCTATTATTGATTTTAGGTGCGAGCTATCTTCATATTACAAATGGTGTTTTTGATATGTCTGTGACGGATATTATCAAAACCTTATTGCGTCTTGAGACAAATTCAAACTTTGATCTTGTTATCTTTGAATTTCGCTTGCCTCGTATTGTGATAGCTGCTCTTGTTGGTATTGGTTTGGGTATGGCAGGGGTTGTCTTGCAAGGAATTACACGTAATGGACTTGCAGACCCAGGTATTTTAGGAATTAATGCTGGAGCTGGAGCAGCCGTTGTTATATTTATGTTTTTCTTTCAATTACGACTGATGACAGCAGATATGAGTAGCTGGATGTCTATTTTAATGATGCCGTTGTTCGGCTTTATCGGTGGAACAATTGCAGCAATATTGATTTTTTCATTTGCTATGAAAAATGGTCATTTAGATATGCAGCGCTTAATTTTAACAGGAATTGCGATTAATAGTGGCTTTGGCGCATTGTCTTTGTTCCTATCTTTAAAAATGAGTGCACAGGATTTTGAATCCGCGGCTATTTGGATGGCAGGCTCTATTTATAATGCCAATTGGATTTTTGCACTGACAATGTTACCTTGGCTTTTAATCTTAGGAATTTATGTATATAGAAAATCGTATTTACTTGATTATTTTCAACTTGAAGAGGATAGCATTACAAGCTTAGGAATTGCGGTTGAAAAAGAGAAAATGAAGCTACTATTAGCTAGCGTGGGTCTTGTCAGTGCCTGTGTATCTGTATCAGGGAGTATTGGCTTTATCGGTTTAATGGCACCACATATTGCGAAACAGCTTGTTGGTATTCAACATCGTTATGTGATGCCAGTAAGTGCATTGATAGGTGCTGGCTTATTAATTTTGGCCGACTTTATTGGTAAAACCGTATTTGCACCCTCTGAATTGGCTGTTGGAATTGTTGTTTCGATTATTGGAATTCCGTATTTCTTATATTTACTAGTGAAATCTAAAGCATAGGAGGAAATAGTGTGCAAACTGCATTTAGAATGGAAAATTTAGCGTCGGGCTATGAGCAGGTTCGTGTCTTTGAAGGTTTAAATTTAACCATAGAGGAGGGCAAGGTCACAACAATTATTGGACCAAATGGCTGTGGTAAGTCAACGCTTTTGAAAACAATTGGACGTATTTTAAAAAAGCAACAGGGCACTGTTTATTTACAGGAGCAAAATATGCAAAACTTATCGACAAAAGATATTGCCAAAAAACTAGCAATATTATCACAAACACCTGTTGCACCTGGTCAATTAAAGGTAGAAGAGTTGATTGCCTATGGTCGTTATCCACATCGTAATAATGTTAATCGTTTAACAAATAAGGATGAGGAAATGATTGAGTGGGCTTTAACCGTGACAAATACAATAGAATATAGGAACCGTGAGCTTGCACAGCTTTCTGGAGGTCAACGTCAGCGTGTGTGGTTAGCCATGGCCTTAGCACAAGAAACAAATATTTTATTGCTAGATGAACCAACTACTTATTTAGATATGGCCCATCAGTTAGAAGTTTTAGATATTGTAAAAAGCTTAAATGAACAGCATGCTTGTACAATTGTAATGGTTTTGCATGATATTAACCATGCTGCTAGATATTCCGATCATCTCATCGCAATGCGTAAGGGGGTTGTTATGCAGACAGGTACACCCCAGGAAATTTTATGTGCAGAGGTGATGCGTAGAGTATTTCATATTGATGCACGTATTATGGAAGATCCTGTAACAAATACCCCTGTCTGTTACAGCTATGATATTTTAAAGGAGACTATTAAATGAGCCCAGAACAAAAGGATTATACAACACAACAAATGACCTCCAAATTTACGGATTATACGTATACAATTAATATTTACGTGCCAAGCAATGAGGTACCAAAAGAAGGATTTCCGATCCTGTATGTGCTAGATGGCTCCTCTTATTTTGAACTTGTAAAGGAGGCAGTGCGCCTACAAAGCGGGAATGCGCCAAAAACAAATGTTG
This sequence comes from Lysinibacillus macroides, assembly GCF_001281525.1. Taxonomy (GTDB): domain Bacteria; phylum Bacillota; class Bacilli; order Bacillales_A; family Planococcaceae; genus Lysinibacillus; species Lysinibacillus macroides. Next base: position 152,172 of record NZ_LGCI01000011.1, read on the forward strand.
TCCCATCGATTGTGGTTGGCATTGGGCATGGTGCAGATATGCGAGAAAGACGATTCTATGATTTTACAGCTCCTGCTGAAACGTATGTTTACCCGGAAAGATTTAAAGGCAAGGGACATGACAAGCTTGGAGGAGCCGCTCACTTTAGTCAATTTTTAGAGAAAGAGCTTAAGCCAGTTATTGAAGCGCAATTTCCTATAAATAGAGAGCAGCAGGCATTATTCGGACACTCCCTTGCAGGGTATTTTACGCTTTGGCAATTATTTCACCATCAATCGAGCTTTCAACGCTATTTGGCTATTAGTCCCTCTATTTGGTGGAATGAGCAGGAATTATTCCACTGTGCGTCCGTATTTTTGAATGAGCATCAGGAAATGAGGGAAGCGTTGTTTATGAGTGCGGGAGAGCTTGAAAATACGATGGTGGATGATGCACGACAAATGATGAGTATGTTAGAAAAAATAATGGATGTTGCTTTTTACGAGGCTTTAGATGAAAATCATGCCTCTGTTGTGCCCACTGTCATGAGCAGAGCTATACGTTTTATGCATCAATCAATATAATAATATGAAGGGACTGTTGGAAAGGAACTATCTTGTCTAACAGTCCTAATTTTATAGTAAATATTTCTTTATGTATAAATATTACTTCTGTGGTGGTCATCGTGTTAGTATTCTCTGTTGTGCCGTACATAAATTACACAAATACACACATAATAAAGGAAATTTGGTAATTGCTATGTCTGGAATTAACGGAGGCGCTGTATGCATAATAAAATTTTAAAAAATCCAGTATTTATTATTGCTAGTGGGATTATTTTACTGTTGGTGGTTATTGGAGCCATTCTGCCAGAACAATTTAAGAATGTAGCAAACAGCGTATATCATATGACGACTGACTATTTTAGTTGGTTTTATTTATTAGCCGTATTCAGTATTGTTATTTTTTTATTTGGTCTAGCTATTAGCAAATACGGTACGATTCGTTTAGGATCACAGGAAGGTCGTCCTGAATTTAGTTTCCTAACATGGATCTCCATGCTTTTCTCAGCTGGGCTTGGTGTCGGGCTAGTCTTTTGGGGTGTGGCAGAGCCAATGAGCCATTATTTTTCATCGCCTTTTAGTAGCACAGAATCTTTAACAGCCGACGCGGCAAGACTGGCAATGGGTTACGCATTCTTTCATTGGGGCCTCAGCCAGTGGTCTGTCTATGCCATACTTGGGCTTGTAATGGCGTATGTGCAATTTAATAAGAAACGAGATCTATTGATTTCTACAGCTTTGGAGCCAGTAGCGGGCACAAATCGAGCTGTAAAAGGCATAGTGGATATTTTAGCTGTCATTGCTACGATTATGGGCGTAGCAACCTCTATTGGTCTTGGTGTTTTACAAGCAAACGGAGGTTTGAGTTTCGTCTTTGGTTTACCTGATACATTTCTTTTACAAGTAATGATTATTGCTATTATGTTTATTGGCTATATGGTGTCTGCCACTACAGGTCTGCAAAAGGGCATGAAAATTTTAAGTAATGTTAATATGGCTTTAGCAATTATCCTACTGTTATTTGTATTTATTACAGGTCCAACTGTTTTTATACTTGAAACCTTTACATTGGCAATAGGAGATTATATTTCAAACTTTATTCAATATAGTCTTCGTATGCAGCCATATGTAGGGGGAACATGGGTAAAGGATTGGACAATCTTTTATTGGGCATGGGCAATTGCCTGGTCACCTTTTGTGGGTTCTTTTATCGCTCGCGTATCAAAGGGGAGAACGATTCGAGAATTTATTATAGGTGTATTAATTATTCCACCTTTAATTGCTTGTTTTTGGATTGCTGTCTTTGGTGGTACAGCGCTTTGGTTGGATTTACAAAAAAATGCTCAAATTGCACAAACCGTAAGCAATGATGTCACAGTTGCCCTATTTCAGATGCTAGAGCATCTGCCACTTTCAATGATTGCCTCCGCACTTGGGATTTTGCTTATTTTTATATTTTTAATTACATCTGCTGATTCAGCGACGTTCATTATGGCGAGTATGACGACAAAAGGCTCGTTAAATCCGAGTGTATGGTCAAAATTGATTTGGGGTGTATTGATGGCAGCCATTTCGGGTGTGTTGCTGTATACGGGCGGCCTTGAAGCACTGCAAACGGCCTCACTAATTGCTGCTTTACCATTTACAGTAATTTTGCTGTTATTAATGATCGCCTTTATTAAAATGATGAAGAATGAAATTATTCCTGTTAAGAAAAAGGATATTCAACGTTTGAAGATAGCAAGAAAGCATATTGAAAAGGAAGCAAAAGCAAAAAACAAAAATTGAAGGAGCTGAGGGAGAGTCTGATTTGATTAGATCTTTCCATCAGCTTGTTCCTATTTGAATGATAGGATTGAGTAGGCTATATTGTAACAAAAAGAGTAGGGTAGGGGGCGTTTAGTTGAAGAAAAAGCTTGGCTGTTTGCATGCACATTATTCTAATATTATATATATGGAACAGAGCATAAAAGGTGTTGAGCTTGTTCATTTTGTTGACCCTGGGCTTATTTATCATGTGTCACAAGGGGAGCCGGGGTTAGCACAGAAGGTTAGAGAGCAGATTGAGTGGATAGCAAGCTGTGATGTTGATGCCATTTTAATTACATGCACCAATTATATTGCATTGTTAGAGGAGATTGATTTTTCAATACCTATTATAAAGATTGATGAACCCTATTTTGAAATACTTTGTAAAGAACAGCAGCCTCAAGTGCTTCTTTTTACAAATCCTGCTACCGTTGATGGCACAATAACAAGACTTACTCAATATGCTAAACAGCATGGTAAAACCATAAATGCTACGGCACAGGTTATTGAGCGTTCCTTTGAGCTGGTTATGAAGGGTGATCAAAGGGCCTATAATAATGCTATTATACAAACTTTGCAGCATTTGTCAGTTAAGCAAATGCCGGTGTCAGTTGCCCAGCTTTCAATGGTGGATGCTGCACAGCAATTTGAAAGGGCGTTTGGGCAAAGCATCCACCATCCTTTGAAGCCCTTAGCTGAAGCTGTTCAAAAATCATTATTGCTGTAACAATTGCCCTAAAACGATCGTTTCATTAAGAAAGTAAGGTGGGGATGGTATGATGAAACGATTTGTGCTGTTATGGCTGATATTGCTTTTGATAGTAGGTTGTGTCGATAAAAAGGAAGTCGTTCTGCCAGCGGATATTCCTGATTTTGTCCAGGTGAGTGATTTGACATCTATTGATTGGCAACGTAAAGCGGTGGCATTTAAGGATAGTGGAATGTTTGGCAATGTGAATAAATCCAGTGTTATCGGTGCGGATATGCCAAGTTTAAGCACACAAAAATGGATGTGGCATCTTTGGAAAACGGAAGGGCGCACTACGGAATTAACGATTGTTGGTTACCATAAAGCTTCAAAAGATGTACAGCCCATTTTAACAGATGGATGGACCCTAGCGTTAGGTGGACCAAATAATGGGGCAGATGCACATGCACCATCAAGTGTGAAAATACCAAAGCCTGGAAAATGGGCTATTTTGCTGTATACGAATGAGGAATATTTTGATACGTTAATTTACGATATTCACGAATAATATGAATAACCCTTGTTTTGTAAGCGATATGGCTTATAAAACAAGGGTTTTAACATTTATTGGAAATAGTCGTATTGATGGAATTAAGTGTAAAGAAGAAGGATGATCCTATGAAGCCTCTCAGATATGAATCTTTCAAAATAGTAGCAAGAAAAATCATAAATTGGTACTATAAAAATAAAATGGAGGCGAGCGCTATGACAGATGTGCGATACCCGATTGGGCAATTTCAATTTCCAGAAGAAGTAACTTTACAGCAAGTGAAGAAATGGATTGAGGATATTCGGCTTTTACCAAGACAGCTTGCAGAGGCTTTAAGCGGAGCAAGTGAGCAGGCGCTAGCAAAAACTTATCGTGAGCATGGCTGGACGGTTACACAGCTCGTCCATCATATTGCTGATAGTCATATGAACAGTTATATCCGTTTTAAGCTAGCACTAACAGAGGAGGCCCCAACGATTAAGCCGTACAATGAAGCACTGTGGGCACAATTACCAGATTCAGAAATGGCAGTAGCAACCTCTTTTAAATTAATTGAAAGCTTACATGAACGCTGGGTTTATTTACTCACAAGCTTAACCGAGGAACAATTACAAAGAATGTTTTATCATCCCGATTCTGGACTGACAACACTAGAACAAACAATTGGACTATATGCATGGCATGGGAAGCATCATCTCGCACATATCCAAAATGCCTTAGCACAGTAAAATGTGAAATAGGCGATTTCTTGAATAAGAAATCGCCTATTTTATTTATTTTTCTAAGGAATTATGCAATTGTAATACCTGCACTTGCTGTACCTGTTAATACTTGAGCAATAGCAACACCTGAAGTTGTAATGGAATAAACCATTAATAAGCGGTCACCTGTTACAACTGGTACTGGTGGTACGTTTGCAGAAGCGAATGCCGTTTGGCCTAACGCGATAGCCCCTGTAAAGGATGGAGCTAAACTTACTGTTGCAGCTGTTGCAGTGAACACAGTGCTACCAGCAGGAGCGCGGTATACTGTTGCAGTTACTGTTGTTGTACCAAGCAATGCAATAGCAATCGTTGCAGAGAATGATGCAGAAATAGCTGTAATATTACCAGGACGAGGAACAGAGAAAGCTTCTGTTACAACACCTGATAAATCAATTGTATTTCCTAAAACTGTAACACCAGGAACTGCTGTACCAAATCCGATCAAACTAGGTGTGTCAATTAAACCAGTTGCCAATGATGCTAAAACCACAGGAGTGATACCAGAAGAGAAAGGAATGATTGAGCCAGTTGCTTGAGGCGGAGTAATACATGCAGCATCAATCGCCACAAAAGGCCCTAGTGCACTACATTCACCGTTGCCATTACCATTTCCTGAACAGCCACACATAGAATTATTTAAACACATTGTTACACCCCCTTTCTTCATTATTCTATTCAGATTCGATAAAGGGTTAAGGGCAATTATCTAATATTGTCTTGCATATTAAAAAATTTTAAAATGTACTATTGAAGCCCTATTCTACATATGTCGTGACGATGTAAGATTTTGTATAAGGTGAAAAACCGCACATAGCAAAAAGGCTTCTAGGTGAATGAATGGTTTTGCGGCTTTCCTGTTATCAATCATAAAAAAATCCAATATGCACGCGATACATACTGGATCATTTTTTATTAACTCCACTTCTTAAAGAAATGAAGAAATGAATGCTTTTCTTTTTTTGCTTCTTCCTCAGATAAATCGTTTATAGGTTCAGGTGATTCGTTGATTTCTGGAATGAGATTATCATGAACTTCAATAACTTCTGGTTCTTCTATTAAAACAGGGGAAGATTCTATGTGGTTGTCTATCTCTTCAATATGCTCAAGGTTTACAGATTCAAGAAGCTCTTCAGGCTCATCCTTTGTTGGTGTTTCATCAATAGAAGTGGGTTGAACGGAAGCAGGTACGACAGGGTTAGGAATGAAATCATTAATAGGGATTTCTTGTGTCTCAGCGGCATTTCTGAAATGGAATGTTGATCCTACGTTGGTGTTGCGATAAAGCCCATTATAAATTTGATTTGGATGTGTATTAATGGATTGAAAGTATTGTTGATTAAAATGGCGCTCTTCAGGTCTATACATAGGTTGCTCATTTTGACTAGTAGAAGGAGGAGAGTGGGTGAAATTTAACTGAGTATTGATGGCCTTTCCTGCTAAACCTTGTAACATTTTATAAGAAGGTTCATTGGATTTAGGTGGGAGAGAGGCTTGGTTTGCTGCTTGGGTCATCATCGACTTTCTTTGCAAGAGATTAGGGATTGTAGAGGAAGGTTTACTAGGTGTTTTCTGTGCTGCTGTTGTTTCAAGTGTTAGTAATTTATTTAAAACGGTTAAGATTTCTCGATTCATTTCTTCAATCGTTTGATTTAATGACCCAACTTGTGAGGTTAGTAGCTGAATTTGCTCCTCATAGCCTTTAATCTGTGAATTTTGTTTCTCGTCTAGTGTTTCTGTTAAGCTCTTTAAATGTACTATTTGTGTCTTTAATCCATCAAATTCATTTTTCATATACAGATAATCTTCAATAGAATTTTCCTTTTTCAGAGAGGTTAATGCTTCCTTATAGGCTTCAATTCGCTGTTTTAATTCCTCAAGCTCTTGTATGGAGTACAATTTTGAATCTTTCATTGCATGTCACTCCTTTCAGTCCACTATTATCTTATTAAAAATATTGCCTTTCTGTTACAAATATACCTGCCCTTTCACATATTTTAGAGCCTTCATCTAGAGATAAAAAACAACTGTAATTATTTATTAGCCCATGCACTTAGAGCGAAAAAACATATGCTACAAACGAAAGATAAAAATTTTATGGAGGTGTCAAAAGGATGCAGGAGAATATGCCATCCCAGGCGCAGGAACTAATTTGTATAAATGTTGACAAGGTGTATGACTGGATTGTAAAGGAAATGTCATTTGATATTTCTCCAACTGGCTCAATTACGTTCCCAGGTGTAACGCCAGGTACTGATTTAACAGGTGCGGTCGTTACATGTAGAGTAATTCCAGCCCCTACAAATCCAATTGTGATCCTGAATCGTGAGAATCGCCAGTTCTCTATTGATGGGTCAACAGTATGTCTGCAACACTTAAATATTCAAAAGAACTTCATTTTAACGATTGTCGTTACTTTACCAAGCGGCACTGTTTTCACAAGTGCAGAAATTCCAGTTTCTCGCTGTGAGCAGGTGACATTATGTGCACCTAAAGGTACAGATGTAGAAATTTTATATACAGATTTAGATTGCTTCGTATGTACAACTGGAACACTTACACCTACAGCAGGTGCAATTACGTTTTCTGCGTTAACAATTACTGTTGCTGTTTGTCAAAGTATTCAATCTACATTCCCGGTTACTGTAGAATTTTTAGCAACATTCTGCGAACCAAGAGCAGATTTACCATTCTCATGTCCAACTGCGGTTCGTCCAAAACAGTGCTCCGTTATTTTCCCAAATGGCGGTTAATGGTGCTAACATAACAAGGCAAGTCATATGATGAAGAGAGGGTAATCCTCTCTTTTTTTTATGAAAAATAATGATATTAAGGAGGCATGAGGTGATAACACCTGTGGAAGACAAAATACATGAGTTGCAACAACAAACAAATGCCTATATACGTGAAATTAAAACGCTGGTAGAAGCGCTAAAGATGCCAAATAGGGTCAATCTCATTAGCTATTTTACCTCTGCTTTTAATATTTCCTATGATTCTGAGCAAGAAAGTTTATGTTTAGGTTCCTATCATATTCGTAATATTGGCAGTAAACCCATTACAAACCCATCTATATGTATTCAGCTACCTAAGGATTCGCCATTTTATTTTTCCGGACGATATGTGCATGAAAACTTTACACCTAATTTAAAAACACAGGGGCAGCAGCATTGGGAGCGCTTCAATGATAAATTGAGCAAAGAAGAGTATTGGCTGAGACCAGTAGGAAAAACAATTCTTGAACAAAATGAAACTCTTTCATTTACCAATTTCCAAATAAGATGGTCCCATAACCTATCGTATTCAGGCACTATTATGGGCTTTACATATTGCGATCAGCTAACGGATGGTGTTGCTGTTTTAAATCCTATTAATCTCAATGGAATTGGTCAGACACAGGAGGGTGACAATGAGTGATGTTCAAAAGCATGCCATTCATCAATTAATAAAGGAGCAGCTAAATCGCCGCAATGGGCAAGATAATAGTTTTGCATTTCTCGAAAAAAACACGCTAAATCTATTAATTGCCTACCTTATTTCAGGAGAAACGACTAGCAATGAACAGCCAGTATTGGAGACAAAGCTAATACAGCAGCTTGATAAAATATTAGTGGATAGTAAAGCACAGTTTGAAGAGGTGATTCATTTACTGAAAAGTTATTCAGGTTAGGAGGTGCAGGGGTGGACAGTGAAGTTATTAAAAACAATGATCCTATACAGCTCCAACAAATGATTATTTTTTTAAGGGCAGAATTAGCTAAATATAAAAATGAGGTAAAACGGCTTAGAGATAGTGATTATTACGAATTGATCCTGCGGCTTGAGCGGGAAAATGTCCATTTAACGAAACTGAAAAAAGACCTTTCTATAGAGCTATTGAAATTGACAAGGGACTATGAAAAGGAACGACAAGCTTATAATGAAGAAATACAGAGACGAGAATTACAAAGAAAAAAACAAATTACATCCATAGAGTCGCTATTAAAGGAATTGGTCGAATTGAGAGCTGACAATAAAGTATTAAAGGAAAGCATAAAGGAGGCGAATAAAAAGCTATTATCACTAAAGAAAGAGGCAAGCTATAAGGTGGTAATGGAAGGAGTAGATAAAAAATTAAATGATTTTACAATAGCAACGGGTAGACAAATAGAGAGCATTATACAAGCAATTGAAAAATCAGCGATGGAGCAAGCCCAGTCGGACAGCCTTTATCAGCATTTAGTGCAAGAGCTAACACTGAAAAATCAAGAAATAGAGAGATTATCTAATAAAATAGTGGATGCTCAAAAGCAATCCACTGGCGTACAAATTATTAGCTTTAATAAGCAAATAGATGATCGCTTACGTATGCTTGACGAATTAGACAAAAAGATAAACGCGCTAACTTTGGAAATCAATAGAGCGCAGATATAGTAAAATTTATACAGACTGTTTCAAAAGTATCTTATAAACTTTTGAAACAGTTATTTTTATTGCTCCAGTGAGGAAACCTGCTCAAAAAATAGAGATTATTACTTGGTTTCTCGATGCAGTGTCACTCGTTTTAAACGAGGGGAGTATTTTTTTAACTCTAATCTTTCTGGATTTGTCCGTTTGTTTTTTGTTGTTATATAGTTTTTATCACCTGTTTCAGTGCAGGCTAATGTTACTTGTACACGCATAATAGAACCTCCTGAATAAATAGTAATCATTACGATTTAAAATATATATTTTTCTTGCTGCATTGTCAAGCTTGTTTTTACAGATATTAAAAAGATTTCGGTTAAGATTCCGAAATCTTTTTTTGAAATACATGATTATAATTTGTTGCATCTCGTAATGCTTGTTCTTCAATAGGAATTCGTACAGAAAGCATTGTAATATTTAAGAGTGTAAAACAAAATGCTGTGAAATAGGCCTGAAACATAAGAGGTAGCAACAGAATTTCTAAACAAACAACAGCATAATTAGGATGACGCATATAGGCATAGGGGCCTTTACGCACAACCTGTGTGTCAGGTAATATAAGAATTTTTGTATTCCAAAAATTCCCTAATGAACGAATACACCAAATTCTTAAAGCTTGCACAGCTAAAAATAAAATAAAAAATAATGGAAATAAGGGCGATACACCATTATTATTCGTCACCACTTCAATCATTAAAAATAAGAAAAAGCTAATATGCATTGTAACCATATAAGGATAGTGAGAGGCTCCTACCTCATAGGCTCCTTGGGATCGCATCCATCTTTCATTACGTTTAGCAATGACAATCTCTGTCAATCTTTGTAGAATGACAAGCATCATAATCAGATAGAAGATCATGTTACTCCCTCCATTTTAATAATACAGCTTCTGCACAAAAACCAGGGCCAAGAGCAACGAGTAAGCCTGTATCCTTCACTTTTCCTTCATGTAACATAAATTGCTCTAATACATATAACACTGTTGGGGATGACATATTCCCATGATGACGTAATATTTCCCGAGAAATGTCGGTTTTTTGGGAAGAAAGATAAAGTGTGTCTTCATAGGCTTTTAAAACCTTTTTTCCTCCAGGATGAGCGATAAAATGGGTAAGTTGTTCACTGTAGAGATTTTGTTCCATCAAAAATTGTTCAATGAATGGTCCAAGCCAGTTGGTAATAATAGTAGGAATGCTTTTCTGAAAGATAACATGAAGTCCGTTATTCTTAATGTGCCAGCCCATCACATTTTCTGAATCTGACATCCATTTAGAGCCTGTAGCAAGAATAGTTGGTGCTGGTTTGATGGTTTCGATGGCGACCTCATCTCCACAAACGAGTAGACATGCAGCCCCGTCGGCAAAAAGTGAAGCACCAATTAAATTACTTTTTGAAAAATCATTTGGCTGAAAAGTGAGACTACATAACTCGACACAAACAACAAGCACCTTTGCATGAGGATGCGCTTGACAAAAGTCATAGGCTCTACTTACACCAGCTGCGCCACCAGCACATCCAAGACCCCATAGCGGGATACGTTTAAGTCGATCTGAAAAAGCGAGTTTGTTCATCATACGTGCATCAATGCTAGGTGTTGAAATTCCTGTGCTACTGACAAAAATAATGGCATCAATGTCTTGGGGTGAAATTGGCGAAGATAAAAAGGCTTTATTTTCTAAACATGTCTGAATAACGTTCACACCATATTGTGTAGCTAATTCAATATATAAATCATTGCGTTCTTCAAAGGAGTGATTCGTACGATGCCATTCTGGTGGCACACAAAAATGGCGTGTTTCGATACCACCGTTTTCAAAAACCTTTAAGTAGCGCTCTAGTTTTGGCATTTTGGCATAAAAAAGCTCCTTTGTTAATTCCTCTGCATTTGCCTGTTGTAATGTGTAAGGTGGTTGATATGTGCTAATAGAAGTGATTTTCGGCAATTCAACATCTCCTCGCAATTAGTGGTCTTGTTCATTGTATGCAGGAAGATAGGGGATACATGCTTATATAAATTCACCTGTAGTTAAATGACTATTGGAATTAGAGAGAATTAATATAAATAAAATTATCCATAAAATGATTAATTTTATAAATGCTAGATTACAAAGGATTGATAGCTTTACAATCTCATTATCCCTTATTCAAATAATAAATGTAAAGTGAACTTTACAATAAATCAATAGTAAAGTATACTTTACGTAAAGTTTACTTTACTTAAGGGTGGTGGAATATGGAACATCGTATAAAAGAGCTAAGAGCATCATTTGGATGGATACAAGAACAGCTGTCTGAAAAACTGGATGTTTCAAGGCAAACAGTTATTTCTATTGAAAATAGTCGTTATAAGCCTTCATTAGAGCTTGCCTATAAGATTGCACGGCTATTTCAGCTAATGATTGAAGAAGTATTTATTTTTGTGAAAGGGAGTGATGAAGTATGAATTTGGATCAATGTTTAGGATTAGCTGGTTTAATGTTAGGGGTATTTGGTGGGGCGAAAAAGGGCGGCTCGTAAAAATGGGCTTGATAAAAGATATGAAGAAATTACGGTTAAATCTTTAGCAAGTGGATGGAAAATAACGCTTATCTCTATTTATCTATTATTTTTAGTAATAGTTGGTGTTCAATTTGAAGTATTAGGCATTCTCTTCTTGGTTCATATGGTAGGATGGACATTTTCGATAGCTTACTATCATTTAAAATTTTAACTACTATTAGTATAGCTCAATTTCATCAAAGGTTTCGACAGCTCGCTATTGTGCCTGAAATAATGTATTCATTCGATCAACATAAAAGGTTGAAATATAATTTTGTTTTATCTTGATTCAGCAAATGTTTTTTGTATCCAAAGCAAGGCGTCAGCAGCAGATACTGAAGACCGCTTCTCTCTGTAGGGAGGGGAGAAATGCTATTTTTACCTCTCTTCAGTGAGTGTCCAAATGCTTACTGAATGCAGACGCAATTACGCTGGGGCATAATTGATGAATAGAATATTTTACAGAGATTCAACAAAGTAGACAGATAAAAATTTTCTTTGGAGGAGGGCAAAATAACAATGAATTTAATCCTAGAAAACGTTAGTAAGAGCTTTAATAATCAAACTATCCTAAAATGTGTAAATTTGAATTTCCCATCGAATGGATGCCATTTATTACTAGGTGAAAATGGTGCAGGGAAAACTACATTAACAAAGATTATTGAAGGTAAATTACCTGTAGATTCTGGTCAAGTTTATCTAAAGACTGACCAAAAAAATAAAGTGAATTGTGCCATTCAATATCAAAATTTTGAAGCCTTTCAATATCTAAAAATTAAAGAGGTTATCGAGCTCTTTAAAAAAACGATAAAACAATACGATTTTAATCCAGATCTCTATAATTTGTTGGATCTCAAAAAATTCGAAAAAACCCTAATCAGAAATGCTTCTGGTGGTATGAAAAAAGCTGTCTCAATTTTTATCACTTTTCTACTTAATAAACCTATTATTATTCTGGATGAGCCATTTGCAGATTTAGACTTGAAGAAGAAAAAAGATCTCCGTTTATTTTTAACTCATTATGTAAAAGAAAAAGAGAAAATTATATTGATAATTAGCCATGAAGTAAATGAATATGAAGAATTATTTGAGACGATTTCAATATTAGATGATGGGGTTATAAAGGAATCAGATCATTTGGAAAAACTATCAAATAAATATAAAATAACAGATAATTTTAGTATCGAAGATCTATTCTATGCAGTGACTGGAAAAAGGCTGGTGTTCAATAAATGACTTTAATGATTACTAAGATTTATTTAAAGGAAACACTTCGCAACTATGGAGCTTTTATTGGTATTCTATTACCTGCCATAATGTTTTTTGTGGTATCTATATTTGTAAAAAATGCAGCTTCTATCGGTTCAGAAACACTTGATTTTATGATTCGTGGTCAATTTCTTACTTCTAGCATATTATTCACTATTTTATCTGTGGTATTTTCTGGAGGTACTGTTTATTTAACAGATAAGAGAAATGAGCGGGTTTTTGAGTGGCTAGATAAAACAAATATTAAGTATTATGAGTATTTTGTAGGCTTAGGAATCGGCATTTTAATAATATTAAATGTATTTTTAATAATTATTTTATTAGCATTCAGTACAATTACGACACTCGAATTAATAGATATGGGGCATATTTTATTAATTTCTAACTTTACATTCTTTGCATTATATCCCATTAACTATTTACTATCATCGTTATTTCCAAATGGAAAAACGGCAACAAGTATGTTAGTACCATTAATGTTAATATTACTATTTTCAGTTACTATGACAGATTTATTCGTATCACTAAGCGGTAACGATCCACAAAATTATTATAAGTTTTTAATCTGGAACCCAATGCTATTTTTAAATGATACATTGCAGCATATTTTAGGACTAACTGAAACTCCATGGATGGAGTTAACAAGTTATTTAGTTATTCTTTTAGCCTTATTTATGCTATTATTTATAATTTCCAAAAGAACTTTTCGATATTTAAAGTAAAGCATTGAAAGAGCGTGGTAATGAAGAGGGAGAAAAGCAAGCTATATATAGATAGGCCCTCTTTTTAGATACTATAGCTTTTTATTTCAAGTCCCCGACACTGTTTTACTTCTATACACATATCGCTTGGATTATTAAATAAGAAGGAAAAATTTCATATGAAGTTTTTTGATATCTAACCAAGGAGTGATTTAATGGTAAAAGCTTTTATTTTTGATATGGATGGGACTTTATTTCAAACGAATCTTATTTTAGAGCCAGCATTGGCTGCTACATTTGATATATTGCGTGTAAAGGGCTTATGGCAGGGCGATACACCAATTGAAAAATATCGGAAAATTATGGGTGTTCCATTGCCAGTCGTTTGGGAAACCTTATGTCCTATGCATTCATTGGAAATACGTGAGGAAAGCAATATGTTATTTCATGTAAAGCTAATTGAGCAAATACGCAATCATAACGGTGCATTGTATCCATATGCTGAACAAACCCTTGCAGCATTGGTACAAGACTATCCTTTATACATAGCGAGTAATGGACAGGTTGAATATTTACAAGCAATTGTGGAAACCTATCATTTAGAGCGTTTTATCAAGGGAGTATATAGCATTCAATCCATTGCGAGCGGGCATAAATCGGACTTGGTTAAACAAGTGATTGAAGAAAACAACATACAGTATGGGGCAGTAGTAGGAGATCGTGCCTCGGATATTCAGGCTGCCCAGGATAACCAGCTTCTCTCAATAGGCGTTCGCTTCGACTTTGCACAAGATAAAGAGCTAGAAAAGGCAGAAATAGTAATCGATGATTTAACAGAACTATTAAAGATACAGCTAGACGAAAAGGTTTATTAACTAAAAATTTATATTTATTGACCAACTTTTCAGTTTTATTGACCAATATTTAAAAAAGCAGTATGGATTTGTATGCCATACTGCTTTATCTTATCTTAATTCAGAACAGGTGTTAATTTTGCTACAACGATGCTATTAACAGCGTTAATATAAGCTAGCGCACTTGCCTTTAAAATATCTGTATCGGCTGCTTTTGCGATATATTTTTCGCCCTCGTGCTCAATCGTAATTTTTACTTTACCAAGTGCTTCCTTGCCGCGTGAAACACTGTTGATATTATATTCGACTAGTTTCACATCAATATTTGTAATCTCGGCAATTGCTGAGTATAGTGCATCAATTGGACCTGAGCCGACAGCACTTGCTTTAAATGTTTCGCCGCCCTTACGAATTTTTACGCTTGCAGAAGGGAAGCTTGCATTGCTGACGACTTGTAGATCATCGAAATCAAAGAATTGGTCACTGTAATGTGTAGCATTCTTATTAGTGGCATCATGTTTTTCATAATAGCTTTCAACAATAACATATAGATCGTGATCGTATACTTCCTTCTTCGCATCTGCTAATTTTAGGAAGCCATCAAAGATTCCTTCAAATTCATCTGTAGAAAGATTAGAAAACCCTAATTTTTCAAGTGCATTTTTCACAGCGTGACGACCAGAGCGAGCTGTTAGCACTAGCTCCATATCATCAAGACCTACATCTTCTGGATGTACAATTTCATAAGCATCGCGAGATTTTAGTAAGCCGTCCTGATGGATACCAGATGAATGGGCAAAAGCATTGTCCCCTGTAATTGCTTTATTTACTTGAACATCTAAGCCCATAAAGCTAGAAACAAGACGAGATGTATTCATAATTTCCTTTGTATTAATACGTGTTTCTGCATTGTAGACAGAGCCACGAGTTTTTAGTGCCATTACAACTTCCTCTAATGCTGCATTTCCTGCACGTTCACCAATACCATTAATAGTACATTCCACTTTATCTGCACCATTTTTAATAGCTGCAAGTGTATTAGCTGTTGCCATACCAAGGTCATTGTGACAATGAACGCTAAGAAGAACGCTATCGTCTAGGTTTTTCATACGATCATTTAATTTATAGATCATTGCCCCAAATTCCTCTGGCTCTGCAAAGCCTACTGTATCAGGGACGTTAATCATCGTTGCACCAGCCTTCATCACGGCTTCAATCGTTTTCCAAAGATATTCAAAGTCTGAACGAGATGCATCCTCTGTAGAATATTGTACTTGTGGTAGTAGTGTTTTAGCGTATTTCACAGCATCTACACCAATTTGTAAAATTTGATCTTTAGATTTGCTGAATTTTTTCTCTACATGGATATCGGACGTTCCAAGTACCATATGAATCATAGGATTTTCAGCATATTTTACAGCATTATAAACAGAATCAATATCAGCTTTTACAGCACGTGCCAATGCTGTAATCATAATGTCGCTTGTATTACCAACCTTTTCAGCTACAGCTTTAACGGCATCAAAGTCACCTTGTGATGAAGCAGGGAAACCAGCTTCGATAATATCTACACCTAATTTTTTAAGTTGCTGTGCAATCTCTACTTTTTCATATAAATTCAGCTTTGCACCAGGGACTTGCTCGCCATCACGTAAAGTTGTATCAAACACCCAAATTTTTCTTCCCATTATTCAAACACTCCTTTTGTAGTTATCAGTATCTAAGGTTACACGTAGGCCAAATAATCATAAAAAAACCCGTCTCTATTTTAAAAATAGAGACGAGTTTTTGCTCGCGGTACCACTCTAATTGACCTTTCTTTGCAGAAAAAGTCCTCTTATCGACAGCTATCACTGTCTATCCTGTTAACGGAGGAAACCGACATCCCTTACTAACTACTGTTCAGGGAGTAGCTCATGGACGAGTTCAAAATGTGTGTCTACCGATTTCCACCAACCATCGGCTCTCTATAAGTACACAAACACTTTTACTATTTCCAATCTTGGCCTGTAATGTGTTGTTGAAAGCAATAATACATTGGATATCGGTAGTCTGTCAACAATTTTCTAAAAATTATTTTTATTCTGTACTTGTATGAGCTATATTTTAACATTTAGTGAAAGGGATGAATCATTATTATAAAAGGGGGAAAGGTAGGCTACCCATCAAAAAAATAATGATAGATAAAGCTGCTTATTTTCTATAAGAAGGATTTCTCCGAAAATAAGCAGCTTCTATATTTATTCTAATTTAAAGCGAGACACTTGCGTTTGAAGCTCTTCAGCCATATTGGACAATGTTGCTGCTGAAGCTGCCACTTCTTCAATCGTTGCCAGTTGCTCCTCTGAGGCAGAGGCCACGTTTTGCAAATTAGTGGAAGACATTTGAGCAATAGTCGCTATTTCATCGAAGGCTGCATAAATTTGTTGTGCACTCGATGACATCTCCTCCGAAACTGCTGTTGCGTCCTGGATTTGCATCGATACTTGTTCGATAAGATCTACAATTTTCGCAAAGCCTTTTTCGGCAACCTGCACGACTTGCATACCAGTTTGCACCTCTTGTGTACCTGCATGCATTGCTGTCACTGCATGATTTGTATCCTGTTGAATTTCAGCAATCAAGACTGCGATCTGTTCAGCAGATTGCTTTGATTGCTCGGCTAATTTTTTCACTTCATCCGCTACTACGGCAAAGCCACGTCCATGATCTCCTGCACGGGCTGCTTCAATAGCGGCATTAAGCGCTAATAAATTTGTTTGTTCCGCAATTTCTGTAATAATGCTAATAATATTTCCAATTTCAATGGAATGCCTATCTAAATTTTTCACAACGCTAGCAGACTCTGCTACAGCAGTATTGATTGTCTGCATTTGTGTAATCACTCGCTGTAACGAATTATTTCCAGATTTTGCCTCATAATTTGTTTCTATGGCTAGTTCGGAAACGGCTGCTGTAGTAGAAGCTAATTGTTGTATTCCTTTTGTCATGTTTTTCATGGCTGTGGAGCTTTCTGTAGCATTTTTACCTTGTGTTTCAGAGCCACTTGCAACCTCTTGAATCGAAGAAGTAATATGCTCAGTCGCTTGAATTGTTTGATCGGCACTAGCTGTTAATTCAGCTGCTGAGCTACTAACTTGTACCGTGTTATGACGGACATTTGTGATTAAGTCTTTTAGATTAATAGCCATTTGGTTAAAGGCTAGAGCTAAATCCCCAACTTCATCGCGATTTTTAATATGTAACTGTTCTGTGGTTAAGTCACCAGCTGCTATTTTTTTAGCTGCTCTTGCCATGCCATTAATCGGCCGAGCCATGAAATTACCGACCAAAATAGCAATTGTCAGACTAATGATAACGGCAAATACCCCAAGTAAAATCATTTGAAGCTTAATATGTTGAATTCCCTTTGTTGTAGCAGCGATTTTGCTATCGAGATATTCCCTTTGATAGTTCGCTAAGTTTTCAACACGCTCATCAAATTGCTTAATAATTAAACGACCTTGCGTGCTATCAAGCTTTTCATACTTTTCTGTTTCACCTTGGGCTTTTAATGTAAACATACGATCTGCAAACTGTTGTACACTTTGTTCACTTTTAATAATAGCTTCTAGTAATTCAATGGATTTTTTAGAATGAAAGGTGTCCAGTAATTCTTCTGATTTAAGCTTAAATTGTTCCCGTGCTTCCTGACTGCTTTGAAGGTTTTGCTTATCGCCCAGTAGTAAATAACCGCGCATACTAACAATTTCTTGCTTTGCTAGTACACGTAGTTCCTGAATACTGATGGATGTGGTTGTTTGTTCCTCTAGCAAAGCACGGTATGTTTTATTAACGGAATCGAGCTGTTTAATATTTAAGCCAATTGTTGCAACGAGAACTAAAATCACAATAAAAAAACCGAGCAATAATTTCTTGTAGATAGTAAACCGCATAGATGTAATATCCTTTCTCCGTAGGTAGTCAAAATGTTACAAATTAATGAAATATGTATCTATAACATTTATATCAGATTATCAACGTTTTACAAAGTATTAAGAGTAGCATTGCTTTCTGTAATAGTGTTAAAAATTAAAGGAGTTAGGAACCGTATGATGAAAAAGCATCAATTAATAATAAAAATAATGTTTTTATATAGATTATTGACAAATGATATTGGTTATTAAGTCTATTCACATAAATTTTGAAACTTCAACAGTAGTCATAACGTACAGATAATATGAGAAAGGTAAAGGTGGGGAAATATGTATAGGCCAATTTTAAAAATACCAAAAACAAAATCTGAAAAAGTATGGGACTGTATTGGTGGTGGTTTATTTGTTCTAGCCATTTTTTATATTGTAGTGATGTGGTCTAAATTACCTGATAAAATCCCGGGTCATTTCAATGGAATAGGAGAGGTGGATCGCTGGGGTTCAAAAATGGAATTAATTATTCTGCCGATTATTGGCGGATTTTTATGGCTAGTGATGACATTGTTAGAAAAAGCACCACACATGCATAATTATCCAACACGTTTAAATGAGCAAAATGTGGAGGCATTTTATCGCAATAGCAGAAAAATACTAAATGAAGTGAAGAATCTGTGTTTGATTTTATTTGCCTTTCTATCGTTTCAAATGGTACGCATTGGTCTTGGCGACGCAGATTCATTAGGCTGGTGGTTCCTACCGATGGTATTACTAGGAGCATTTATTCCAACGATTAAAGGATTTATAACAAGCTCCAAAATAAAATAGAGAGTCTAAAACGCTTAGGACACCCTTAAGCGTTTTATTTTTGCAGAAAAATTTTTATAGCGTGTCACAAATGGCTGTTGATTTCAGTTATATAGGCGAAAAAGGGAAGAAACAGCTTTGATAGTACGAAATAAAAGATTTCTCCAAGTAACCCGATGACATTCAAGATCTAAATAATATTTTTAAAATTTCTTTTCTAGTGTCACAAACTTCTATTAATTTCAGTTATATAGATTAGAAAGGGGGGAACAACTTTGACTGCACTAAATCAATCAAAAGAGCGAGCTGATATAGATATTGAATCCATTGTGGAGCAAGTTCAATCAGGTGACACGCGTGCCTATGCAGAAATCATTCGTTGTTTTCAAAAGCAAATTTATATTTATTGTTACTATATGCTAGGAACCAAAGAGGAGGCGGAGGATGCTTCACAAGATATTTTTATTAAAGGATTGGAGAATATTCATAGATTTTCTTATACGGTTTCCTTATCGGCATGGCTTTATAAAATTGCCCACCATCATTGTATTGATGTTATAAAAGCCAAAAATAAGGGTTATAAATTTTGGCTAAATATGAAGCAAGAACAGGTGAAGCAGACGCAAGCTCCGATACCTGAATACGATGAAATGGTACATAGGCTATTGGAAAACTTACGTGTAGATGAAAAAAGGATTTTATTACTTCGTTCTATTGAGGAGTATAGCTTTGATGAAATTGCTGCCATTATGGATATGAAAGCAGCTACAGTAAGAAAAAAGTATGAACGATTACGTAAAAAATTGATGAAGGAAAATATGTTAGGAGGGGATATTTATGGACACTCGTTCAAAATTGGAGGATAAGGAGTTAGCTCAGATAGAAAGATTTATTCGAGAAACACCTGTGGAAGTGGATTTAGTAAATCGGACAATGGGCAAATATGAAAGCAGTCGTGATACAAAGCCGTCTGAAAAATTTAGAACTCGTAAGAAATTACGTCAAAGAGTCATGCTGATTACCGCCTCCGCAGCAATGATTTTTAGTTTGATTATTGTTACGGGTTTAATTTCGCCAACGATGGCTGCGACGATGAAAGAAGTGCCTTTATTATCATCTGTTTTTAAACTTACAACAAGGGATCTTGGTCTACATGCCGCAGATGAAAAGGGACTCTCAACAAAATTGAATATAAGCGTTACGCATGAAGGCTTTACATTAAATGTAACAGAAGTAGTTTATGACGGTACACGTGTTGCAATCGGGATTGAACGCCATCATAAAGAAGGTGAAAATGCCAAAGAAAGTTTATCAGATCAAATTAGTAATATTGAATTTTTACTAAATGGTGAACTATTGAATCACACCAATTTTAGTGGTGTTTTTGGACAGCCAAGTAAGGATAAGAATTCAGCAATATTTGAATTTGCAGATTTGAAAAACCAAGGTGGGATTCCTTTCCCAAAGCAATTTATTTTGACATTATCCGCTACAATAACTGGAATTTCTGAACCTTTTAAAATGAATATTCCAGTGAGTGATATTGGTAACTATGTAAACCTACAACCTAATATAAGTAGAAAATACAAAAATAATCAGTTTACTATTGAACAAATTATACTAACTCCCATAACAACTAGTATTACAACAAGAATAGCCTTGCTTGATAAATCAACTTCTGTAGATTTCCGGGAAGGAATAAGTATCGAAGTTTATGATGAACAAGGACACGAACTAAAACTAATTCATGGCAATGGTAGACGTGAGACAAATAAAGGAACTAGCGATTTGATCATGGATTTACGGGTTCATCCAGTTGAAACCTTACCAAAAGCTATTACAATCAAACCGTATATTCATCTTTATGACGATGAGGGATCATACCAACTGGATGAAAACGGAGACCCGATCATTCAATACATTCCAGAGTTAGAAATAACAATACCAATTAACTCAAAAGAATAAAAAAGTAAAGAAAGTGGGGCAAAGCTCACTTTCTTTACTGTCTAGTACTTCAAACTATCTTTTTACATAAAATAATAAGTACCAAGTAGGGCTCCGTTAGATTTATAAGCTTGAACTACAGCCTTTCCTGTATTAATCATAATAGCTACATTACCCTCAAGCCAGACAACATTCTGTCCTTTCGAAATTACCCACTAATCACCATTCATCGGGATTTTAGAGCCAACAAATGTTTGAATTTGCTGATTTTGAGTGCTGATAGATCTATCTGCAGGTTCAAAAATAACTGTAAATTCATCAGTTGAATTAATTGCTTCTTCTAAGGCTGATGCAGGAACCTCTTATGTATTTCCTATTGCATTTGTTTCTAATTCAGAAGCATTGGCATTGATACTAAATCCACCTCCGACAATAGTTGTAGCTAAGGCTACAGAAGCTAACTTACCAAAATATTATATCAAGCATTTTATAATCAAAGTTATAAAAAGGTTATTTATCATGACTTGGGTTGATAGGCTCAATGGCATGCTATATGTAGAAAGCGTCCCCTGTAAGGGAAATCAACTTTTATTAGCTTTCTCTAAAAAAAGTAAATGAGTACATCTATCTCTTTAGGAAATTGTCTTGTGTTTTGTCAACCGCAATTTTGGGTGATGAACCTATAAAAAATCACTGGTAAAAAATTAGGAATTAACTAACGTATAAAATATAGTTGATTTTTTAAAATAAAGAGAGGAATAATAAACGAATAGGAAAATCAACTTTTTTATAATCGGTTTTGTTGGAGTTTTCGTTACCTTTATTTTAAAGTGGATTGTAAGGCTACAATGATTATTACTTTGTGCAGGGATTTTTATGTATGCTCCAATGGATGAAATGTTCTTTCGTACGCTTTGCAATGAAGAAAATGTATTGTTAACAAGAAATAAAGGAGAATAGAAGATGACGGTAACTTTAGTAAAGCATGATTTAAAGTATGCTGAGGCTATTCATGCGTTGTCTTCTATGCCACAGGTTCGAGATGCGCTAGGCTTACCTGCTGGCAAGGTAGAAGACACGATTCATTTTATTAAGCGTGAATGTATAGATGAAGAAGAAGGTAAGACCGTGCCTCGTGTTATTTTGGATGAGGAGGGGCAAGTAATTGGTGTGACATCATTAATGTTTATCGATCGTCATAAAATGAGCTGTCATATAGGATCTTGGCTAGGCTACGAGTTTTGGGGAAAGGGCTATAATCTTGAGGCAAAAGAGGTTATTTTAGATATTGCGTTTTTTGAGCTTGGTTTATTGCGTGTCTTTGCTGGGGCTCGAAAGGTGAATATTCGTTCGCAAAAAGCACAGGAAAAGCTACCTTTTATTCGATTAGGGGTAGAAAATGATTATCCAGATGAGCATTCATGGCTAGAGGTAAAGGAAAAGCAGCCATGCGTATTAAATGTTTTTGAACGTGAGGATTTTGTGCGCTATCGTATATCTCTCAAGAAAGTGAAGGGGAAGCGAGAAGCTTTTTTACCACAGCTTTTATTGGCAGATAAAAATGAAGAGATGGTTCGGAAATATTTATATCAGGGCGTCTTATATGAAATTAAGTGTGGAAAAGATTTAGCGGGTTTGGCGTTATTGATTCCACAATCTGAAACAGTCATTGAGTTAAAAAATATTGCTATTGTTTCACGCTATCAAGGGAAGGGAGTAGGGAAAGAAGTATTACAGCAACTTACGGATATTTGCCAACAGCAGGGCTACCAAATGATTTTAGTTGGAACCGCAAATTCTAGTATTGATACGATCGCCTTCTACCAAAAAGCAGGCTTTCGCATGGAGTCTATTGAAAAGGATTTCTTTTACCACTACCCAGAGCCTATTTATGAAAATGGTATTCGTGCATTGGATATGATTTTCTTCTCAAAGCTATTATAAAAAAATGCCCGTTCAACAAAGGTTGAGCGGGCATTTTATTGACCAAGTAGAAGAGCCAGCAATTTTTCCTTAGAATGTAGAAAATCATCTAATGTGTAGCGGTCCAGCACGTTTAAATAGGCTTGCAAAGCTTCATATAAAACACCTTTAAGCTGACATTCTGGCGCTATTTTACATAGATTATTTTCCTTGTCAAAACATTCTACAAGATGAAAATCCTCCTCTGTATGACGGACAATTTCACCAATTGTCACGGTTTTAGGATCAATGGCTAGACGAATACCTCCGCCACGTCCTCGAATTGTTTCAATATAGCCCAACAACCCAAGCTGATGCGTCACCTTCATTAAATGGTTTTTTGATATATTATAAGCCTCTGAAATCTCTTGAATTGTTGATAATTGACCATCCTCTTTTGCACCTAGATAGATAAGTGTTCGAAGCGAATAGTCCGTGTATAAAGTTAAGCGCATAGGCACACCCTACTTTCTATGATTCAAAATTATTATAGCATTTTACGTGAAACTATAATATGTTCAATCCTTATTAAAAGATGTATTTAAAATACATTAATTATGTCTATTTTGTTAAAGATGTATTTTACATATTGCTTTAAGAGGATGAAAGCGTTATATTATAATCACGAAAGGATGGTAAGCGATATGTTAAAACAAGAAACTATTCAAATCATTAAGGCAACTGTACCTGTATTAGAAGTTCATGGTGTAGAAATTACAAAGACGTTTTACAAAAATATGTTTCAAGCTCATCCAGAATTATTGAATATTTTTAATCATGCAAATCAAGAAAAAGGTCGTCAACAAACAGCATTAGCAAATACAGTGTATGCTGCTGCCGTTCATATTGAAAATTTAGGGGCAATTTTACCAGCCGTGATGCTTATTGCACATAAACATCGTAGCCTAGGTATTTTACCAGAGCATTATCCAATCGTTGGAGAAAACTTATTAAAGGCGATTAAGGAAGTACTAGGGGACGCGGCAACAGATGATATTATTAATGCTTGGGCTGAGGCATATGGTGTTATTGCTGATGTGTTCATTCAAGTAGAAGAAGATTTATACAAAGAGGCTGAAAATAATGGTGGCTGGCGTTTATTTAAGCCTTTAAAAGTAGCGAAAAAAGTGGTAGAAAATGATTTAGTAACATCTGTTTACTTTGTCAATGAGGATGGTTCACCATTACCATCTTATGAGCCTGGTCAATATATTAGCGTCCGTTTGAATGTACCAGGCGAAGAGTATTTACTAAGTCGTCAATATACACTTTCACAGGCAAGTGCAGAAGATGGCTATCGTATTTCGGTAAAGCGTGAGAGCGACCAAACACCGAATGGTAAAGCATCCAACTATATTCATGACCATTTACAGGTTGGAGATCTAGTAGATGTAAGTGCTCCAGCAGGATTATTCGTATTAGAAGAAACAACTGCACCAATTACATTTGTAAGTGGCGGTATTGGTGTAACACCGTTGAATAGTATGCTGCAATCCTTAAAAGAGGATGCATCCAATGAAGTAAACTTTATTCAGTGTGCTCGTAATGAAAAAGTTGTAGCGTTCAGTGATGATATTCAAGAGAAAGTAAATGTACTACCGAATGCATCCTATACAGCTTTATATTCTGATGAAGATAAGCTGATTACTAAAGAGTTATTAGCAGAAAAAGTAGCTGATAATGCAGATGTTTATGTATGTGGACCTGTAGGCTTTATGGAAGCCGTTATTAAAAATTTACAGGAGCTTGGTGTGAAGGATGAGAAAATTCACTATGAATTCTTTGGACCAGCTATGCAATTAGCTTAATAAAGTAATGGATTTCCCTGTTATCTGTCGATATGACGGTAACAGGGTTTTTTGTTGGGCGGATAAATAGGGCGAACTGGTGGATTAAATTAATATTATGGTGGATAGAACCAGTATTATAGCGGATAGGACGTAATAATGAGCCGATAGAGCGATAACGAAATAAAAATTTAAGTTTGCTTATTGACAATATACCTTATGGGGTATATTATAAATCGCATAAGCAGGTGCAATCAATCGTTTGGAAAGGAGGCGTAAATAAGGGTGGCTTATGGTGTTAAAACTGCAAATCGTGTGAAGCGAATTGAAGGTCAAATGCGTGGTATTCTACGCATGATAGAAGAAGGACAAAATTGTAAAGATGTAATTACGCAGCTATCTGCTGTACGTTCTGCGGTTGATCGAACAATAGGTGTTATTGTTAGTGAAAACCTATTGGATTGTGTAGCAAATGCTGAGGGAGATACGAATAAAATGAATGCTGCCATCCAAGAGGCAATGGATTTAGTTGTAAAAAGTCGATAAATTCAATATACCCATTATCGTATAAAGGGAGCGAATAATAAATATGGAAACATGGATTATTATTGCAATGATCGCAGCATTTTTGTTCTGGCGACTCATGCCAACGAAAGGTGTTCGATCTATTTCAGCAGAACAGTTAAAAACCATGTTGAATGATAAAGATAAGATTTTTATTGATGTACGTACACCAGCTGAATATAAAGGTCGCAATATCCCGCAATTCAAAAATATGCCGCTTGGTTCAAAATTTGACAAGTTACCGAAGGACAAAGAAATTGTTGTGATTTGCCAAAGTGGTATGCGGAGCAATCAGGCATGTAAGCAGCTGAAAAAGCAAGGATTTGAGCGTGTTGTCAATGTTCGTGGTGGTATGAGTGCCTATTAGGAGGAGCGAAAATGAAGGAATTTACGGTGAAAGAAGTCCAACAAGCTATAGAACAAGGAAAAAAGCTAAATCTTATTGATGTAAGAGAGAGTGATGAGGTTGAAGCTGGACATATTCCAGGAATCATTCATATTCCACTTCATCTAATGGAATTTCGAATGCAGGAATTAGATAAAAATAAGTCTTATATTATGGTTTGTCGATCAGGGGCTCGTAGTGGTCGTGCTACTCAATTATTAGCAAGTTATGGCTTTGATGTTGCTAATATGACTGGTGGTATGAGTGCCTGGAAAGGGCAAGTGCAGCAATAGAACAACATATATTTTTTTGTTAAAAATAATACCCTTATAGGTATAAGGAGGTTTTCGTAAATATGAAGGCAGATTTTCAACTTGATGCCAAAGGGCTTTCCTGTCCGATGCCAATTGTGAAAACAAAAAAGGCAATGGCTGAGTTAGTAGATGGTCAGGTTTTAGAAGTATGTGCGACAGACAAAGGTTCAAAGGCTGATCTTATAGCATGGGCTGAAACAGTAGGCCATCAATACATTGGCATGATCGAAACAGATGATGTGTTAAAGCATTATATTCGTAAATGTACAAACGATCGAACAGAAGAAATGACATTTGATCAAACAATTGAGCTAGAGCAAGTTACCAATCGTGAGGGGCTTATCCTGGATGTACGTGAGGAAGCTGAGTTTGCTTTTGGACATATTGAAGGTGCGAAGTCGATTCCTATGGGTGAACTAGAGGCACGTCTTGCAGAGCTTGATAAGGAACAGGAGATTTATGTGATTTGCCGCACAGGAAAACGTAGTGATCTGGCTGCACAAAAGCTAGTATTACATGGTTTTACAAAGGTATTTAACGTCCTGCCGGGAATGACATCTTGGACGGGCGATTTAATAAAAAATATTTAATTGGAGGAATTGATTATGTCAAACAAAGTAGCAATTATTGCAAGTAATGGTGGGTTATTTGATGCGTATAAGGTGTTTAATATTGCAACAGCAGCGGCAGCTTCTGATAAAGAGGTAGCCATCTTCTTTACATTTGAGGGGTTGAACTTTATTCATAAGCAAGGTATGCATGCACTACCAATGCCCGCTGGAGCAGAGCGCTATGCAGAAGGCTTTGCAAAGGCGAATGTGCCAGCTATCCCACAACTGGTGGAGATGGCGCAAGAATTAGGTGTAAAATTTATTGCTTGTCAAATGACGATGGATGTAATGGGCTTATCTACTGATGATTTTATTGAAGGGATAGAGGTTGGTGGAGCTGTAACGTTCCTTGAGTTTGCAAAAGATGCAGCACCTTCACTATCATTCTAATGAATGTCAGATGTAGAGGCGGAAAGTGAGGATAGCTCTCCACTATAAAAATATTGAATATAATACCTATGGGGGTAAGATAAATGTCGGTTCAACAATGGGACGCATCATTCGTTGCTAAAAAGGTTATTCACAATGAAAAGCTGTTTATTTTAGATGTTCGTAATGCGGATGCATTTGAAGACTGGAAAATTGATGGTCATCAATTTGAATATTTAAATATACCGTATTTTGAATTGTTAGATGGAATTGAGGATATTTTACCTAAGATTCCAACAGATAAAGAAGTTTTGGTAGTTTGTGCAAAAGAAGGGTCATCCTTGATGATTGCTGAAATGCTGTCAGAAGCTGGTCGTGACGTTGCTTATTTAGCTGGAGGTATGAAAACTTGGAGTGAATATTTAGAGCCCATTAAAGTTGGTGATTTAACAGGTGGTGGCGAGCTTTACCAATTTGTACGTTTAGGAAAGGGCTGTCTGTCTTATATGGTCATTTCTGAAGGGGAAGCAGCTATTATTGATGCAGTTCGTTTTACAGAGGTGTTTACCAGCTTTGCAGCCCATAAAAAGGTTGAAATTAAACATGTTTTTGATACACATTTACATGCTGATCATATTTCAGGTGGACGTCATATCGCAGAGGCAACTGGTGCGACCTACTATTTACCACCAAAAGATGCAGAAGAGGTTGTGTTCAGCTATGCACCATTAGAGGATGGCATGACTGTCCAAATTGGGGCATCGAACATAGATGTAGGAGCTATCTATTCTCCTGGACATACAATTGGCTCTACCTCTTTTGTTGTTGATAACAACTATTTATTAACAGGAGATATTTTATTTATTGATTCGATTGGGCGTCCAGATTTAGCAGGTCTTGCCGAAGATTGGGTTGGCGATTTACGAGATACACTTTATAAGCGTTATCGTAAATTGTCCGATGAGCTTATTGTATTACCAGCGCATTTTATGATCATTGAAGAGCTTAATGGGGATGGGACGGTTGCAAAACGATTAGGAGATTTATTTGCGCAAAACCATGGCTTAAATATTCGAAATGAAGAAGAGTTTAAGCGTATAGTGACAAATGAATTACCTCCGCAGCCAAATGCCTATCAAGAAATTCGTCAGGTGAATATGGGGAAAATAACACCTACACCAGATGAACAGACAGAGATGGAGATCGGGCCAAATCGCTGTGCCGTACGATAGCACGAGTTAAACAGCATATAAATGAAAGGTAACTATTCTAAAAAATCGGCAAAATCAATGATAATTTTTGCGATGTCAAAGGAGATCATCATGAAGGTAAATTTATATTTAGATGCAAAAGGTTTAACTTGTCCAATGCCGATTGTGAAGATAAAAAAGGCAATGGATACATTAGAGCATGGTGAAATTTTGGAAGTTCATGTGACGGATAAAGGAGCTTTAGCGGATATTCCTGCTTGGGCACAAGCTGGTGGTCATACAATTTTACAGCAAGCTGAAGCTGCTGGCGTCATTACATTTTTAATTCAGAAGGCTTAAGGCTAATGGAGGGTTGTCTATAAAAGTAGAACAGCCCTCTCTTCATCTGGTTAGAAAGAAGGAAATTTGATGGATATTGCATGGGTCATTACCATATTTTTGATCGGTTTTATCGGTTCGTATATATCGGGAATGCTAGGTATTGGCGGTTCAATTATTAAGTATCCAATGCTGTTATATATTCCACCATTGTTTGGTTTTGCAGCATTTTCGGCACATGAGGTATCAGGCATTAGTGCGGTGCAAGTATTTTTTGCCTCGATTGCTGGTGTATGGGCATACCGCAAAGGTGGTTATTTAAATAAATCGCTGATTCTCTATATGGGAGGAGCTATATTAATTGGCAGCTTTGTTGGTAGCTTTGGCTCCTCATTTTTATCAGAATCTGGGGTTAACATTGTCTATGGTATCCTTGCGCTGATTGCAGCGGTCATGATGTTTATCCCGAAAAAACACATAGATGATAAACCAATGCAGGAGGTTACATTTAACAAGCTACTTGCAGCGATATTAGCATTTATTGTTGGGATTGGTTCAGGAATTGTAGGGGCAGCTGGGGGCTTTTTATTAGTACCGATTATGCTCGTGGTTCTAGGTATCCCAACACGTATGACTATTGCGACTAGCCTTGCCATTACGTTTATTTCCTCAATAGGAGGTACAATAGGAAAGTTAATGACAGGTCAAGTTGATTATTATCCAGCGCTCCTCATGATTATAGCCAGTCTTATTGCAGCTCCTCTTGGTGCAAAAGCAGGGAAAAGCATCCATACAAAAATCTTACAAGTAATTTTAGCAGGACTTATTTTAGCAACTGCCATTAAAATATGGATGGATATATTGATGGTCTAAAAAATAGCAAAAGGGATGCTCTCACACAGGCATCTCTTTTTTGTATGGGAGCAGGTTTGGGTATATGAAATTGCTAAGAGGGTTTTGGTAAAAGAAAGTTGATGCCTAAATTTGCTATACTAGCGGTAGGAGGAAATGGAGGTGGCCCTGTTGGTTTTTTTGAAATTTCTGTCTCAGATCATCCTCGTATCGGGATTGATTTATATTGTTAGTGGACGCTTAGTTGGTTCAACGATTCATTTTATGCGCAGAGTGCTGTCCGTTGTGATTAGTGTAACGTTAACTTCTTTTGTTTATTGGTATTCGTATTTGCGCCATACTGATTTTTTATCAGAAACGATGATGCAAACTGTTACAGAGGTCAGTACACTGATTTGGATTGGAAGCATGCTACTTATTTCAATGTTGCTTTATTTAGTTTTCGAGCTATTTGATTCAAGTGGTATTACGGCTGGAGAGCGCCGCAATGGCCAAAAATCATTGCTATTTCGACTGCGTAGTTACTGGCGACAGCAGAAGCGCTTACGTCAGGTGCTGCGGATTGCTGTAACCAATGGTGTTGTACAAACGATTAAATATGCGAGACAGCGTGAAAATGAAAAAGAGCTTGCCGTTGCACTACGAGCGACCTTAGAGCAATGTGGCGGGATTTTCATTAAATTTGGACAGGTCTTATCAACACGTAAAGAATTATTTACACCAGTATTTATCGAAGAATTAGAAAGACTGCAACACCGTGTAAAGCCTTTACCAGCTGAGCAGGTAACAAAAATTTTAGAAAGCTCACTCCCTCAACCAAGCAATGAGGTATTTAGCCAATTTCAAATGGAGCCCATTGCATCAGCTTCTATTGGGCAGGTGCATAAAGCACGACTAAAAAATTATGATGAGGTTGTTGTTAAGCTACTGCGTCCGGAAGTGAAGGGGATTATGCGTGATGATCTTGAGATTTTGGAGGAATTCGCCAATTGGCTAACGGCAAAATCAACGTGGGCAGAGTCACTAGGCTTTCGAGAGCTAGCTGTTGGCTTTGCCGATGGGTTACGTGAGGAAATCCATTTAGATATTGAGGTACGTAATACATTGCAGGTGAAGAATGCGCTGGCTAAAAGTGACTATCAGGTTCGAATTCCTAAGATTTATACGACATATAGCAATGAAAATATTATTGTAATGGAGTATATTCGTGGACAAAGTGTAGCAGATGGCGCATCTGAATTTAAGCGTTTATCGATTAATCGCAGACAATTTGCTAGAACAATACTCTATTCTTTTTTTGAGCAGATGCTTTTTTCTGGTATTTTTCATGCAGACCCACATCCAGGAAATATTTATATTGATGAAAAAGATGGTACCCCGGTTTTGCTTGATTTTGGGGCAGTGGGACGCTTAGGAGCGACACAGCAAGAGGGCTTAAAGCTATTTTTAATGGGCATTCAGCTCAATGATTCAAGCATCCTCTATGATGGCCTAACATTACTAGTGGAAAATGCAGATCATGCGGAACGTGCAAGGATGGAGCAGGCGATTGATCAAATTTTATTAAAAATTTCTTATGTAGATCGTATACCAACTGAGGAATTAATTCATGCATTATTTATGGTTGTACGTGATTTTGGATTAGCCTTCTATCCTGCTGTAGGATTGGCGCTTCGTTCTTTGGTGACACTTGATGGTACATTACGTGTAATTGATTCACGTTTTGATATTTTTACAGAGGCAAAGGATTTTTCTGCTACTTATATGCGAGCATCTTTACTAAAGCCCTTTAAAGAACCAATGGCGACAAAGGAACGTCTACAAGAAGAGCTATCCATGCTCATTCCAACATTAAGAAAAATGCCAAGAAGAGTTGACCAGCTTATTCAGCGTGTTGAAAGTGGAAAAATTATTTTACATCATGATGTGTTTTCAGATGAGCATAATGCCCGTTTTATTACCCATTTATTTGCTCGTTTTGTGCTACTACTCGTTGGGATTACATTTGGCATTATATCTGTGGCGCTGTTAGCTATTTCGCAATTTATTCACGATTCCTATGCCATCTACTTGAACACCGCAGCATATTTAGGCTTATTTTTATGTGCAATTTTATTAGTAAGATTGTCCATACAGGCATTGCGATCAATGAAACAATAGGTAGGGAATTTTTTCTTTACCTTTTTTCTTTTATAAAAACTTTAGAGAAATGTTACAAAAACATTACAAAATTATATATAGGTCTATTGTCGAATAAGCGAACAATGACGTTAGATAGAAGAATGTTGTATTTTGTAGAATAAATAATTAATTGTGCAAATATTACAGAAATATTTCGAGTTTTACTAATGTGTTAAATAGATACGAAATAGTATAAAAGTTATGTTAATAATGCTAAACTTTAAAAGGCTGAGATAAATATAAGAACAATTGATTAAAATAAAAATCGTTCAAGTGATGAGTAGAGAATACCAAGAGCGAAATTGATAGATGAAAGGGAATGAAGAAAACGTGGGTAAGCGCAATAAATGGCGTAAGTCGATGGTGCTAACGTTGGCACTAGCGGGCGGCTTATTATTTAATACAATTCAACCAACAGAAGTTCATGCTGAAGAGACTTCTCAACAAATGATCGAGAAAAAGGCACAAATAGATGCTGAAGTTAAAAAATTACAAGAAGAATTAACAAAATTACAAAAAGAGATCGACGCAAAAGTAAAAGTTTTTAACCAAGTACAAGCTGAAATTAAAGAAGTGGATGCAAGTATTGTTGAAACAAAAAAACGTATTGAGCAACGTTCTAAAATCTTAAGTGAACGTATGGCTGCCTATCAAGCACAAGATAACACAGTAGGCGTTTATTTAAACGTTGTGCTTGAAGCAAAAAGCTTCGCAGATTTAATGGACCGTGTTGTAGCCGTAAAAACATTAATGGATGCTGACCAAGAATTAGTGGATCAACAGGAAGCGGATAAAGCTATCTTAGAGCAACAAAAAGCGACATTAGATGAAAAACAAAAAGAGCTTCAAAAACAATTCCAAGAGCTTCAACAAAAAGAGAGCGAAATGGAAGTGAAAAAGGCTGAAAATGAAGCCAAATCGCTTGCATTAAAAGCTCAAATTGCAACAAAGCAGGAAGAGGAGCGTTTAGAGGCAGAGCGTAAGGCAGCGGAAGAAGAGGCAGCTCGTCTACGTGCACTGCAAGCAGCAACACCAGTTGTTCAAAATGGTGCATCACAACAAATCGCTGTTGGCTCAGGTGCTGGTACGGCATCGTCAGGCGGTGCTATTGCAACAGCTAAGCAGTTCCTAGGTCGTTCATATGTTTGGGGTGGTAGCAATCCATCAACAGGCTTTGACTGCTCAGGTCTTGTGCAATGGTCTTACAAACAAGCAGGCGTTTCATTACCACGTACTGCATCACAACAATATTTATCAACACAGCGTATTTCAGCAAGTGAAGCACGTGTTGGTGACTTAGTATTCTTTAGCTATGGCTCAGGTGTAGCCCACGTAGGTATTTACTTAGGCAATAACACAATGATCAACGCTCAAAATAAGGGTGTTGTTATTGAATCACTTGACTGGTGGAATCAATACTTAGTAGGTTTTGGTCGTATTTAATAAACATCAACATTATAAAAAGGTCATCTTTGTAAAATAACATACAAAGATGACCTTTTTTAAATTTTAAACTTTAGCTTAATAACACCTGTTTCTTTTAATGCAATAAAGAAAATAATCACGAAAGGTCCGACTAAAAGACCGATAATGCCAAATAGTTTGAGACCAATAAACATAGCAATAAGGGTGGGCAACGTAGATAAGCCAATATGCTCTCCCATTAGTTTAGGCTCGACTACACGACGAATAATGAGTAAAATAACAGCTAGGATGAATAATTTTACAGAAATCGCTGTGTTTCCCATCAATAAATGATAGAGCCCCCATGGAGCCAAAATAATAATAGAACCAAGAAATGGAATAATATCAATAAGCCATATAATGATAGTCATTGTAATAGCGTATTTAGGCTGGATTAGCAGTAGCCCGATAAGCGTTACGCCTCCAATAATAAAGCTAACCAATAAGTGTGCCTTCATATAGCCAACTGTTGCATCCTTTAAGCGGTTTATAATAATTTTTATTTTTTGTGCAGTGTTAGGCTTTAAATAGTTATAGGTCATTTGCTTTAATTTAGGTAAATCTAGCATAAAAAGAAATAGGGCAATCATATAAACGAGAAGACTGATAAATAGGTTTGGAATCTCAGAAAACAAGGTTGAAACTTTGCTATAATTAAAGAAGTCTAAAAAGGATTCTTCTATTTTTTTGATGAAGTCCATTGTAGTGTGTTGAAGCGAGGCACTTACTTCAGGTGGAAAGTCTTCCGTGTATTTAGAAATATTTTCTTGCATATGAAGCCACATATCTGATAGCTTGGAAATATAGTAAGGAGCCTGCTTTGATACTAAAATGATTTGCGACATCATCTGTGTAATGGAAAAATAACAAATAACAGAAATTAGGATAACATTTAATATATAAATAACAGCAACTGCAATTTTTCTCGACATTTTCCATCGTCTTTTAAAGAACATCACCAGTGGCTCTAAGAGAAATGCACTAATACCTGCGAGTAGTAAAGGCATAGATACAGGGATGATAAAATAAGCAGCTACACTTAGGGAAAGAATCACAAGTAATCGAAAAAGCCATTTCCTAATATTCAATTTATTCATAAACTCACCTTCTTTGCGACAAAAATTAAGTTAAGTGTACCATAAATAAAAATGTAATAGGTTCTGAAACAATAAAGGTAGGGATATATTATGGAAAAAGAGATTTTGCAACTTTTTAGTAATCTAACAGAGCGTGACCAAGCTACTCAATATGAATCCTATGAGAAATTGCTGAAGATTATGGAAGAACCTGTGGATTGGACATATGGCGTTTGGGAACAGCTTATTCAAGCTCTTACATATAGCAATCATCATTCTCGCGCACGTGCAGCACAAATTTTATGTGCTTTAGCTGCTAAAAGTGATCCAGAGGAAAGAGTATTAGAGGATTTTTTAAAAATTTGGGCAGTAACCTATGACGATAAAACAACTACAGCAAGACTTACATTACAGGCTATTTGGAAAATTGGTCTAGCAGGTCCAGTACAAAGAGACTTAGTCGTATCATATTTAGCGAAAAGATTTCAAACATGCTTAGACGAGAAACATCCAACGCTTATCCGCTATGATATTATTGTATCTTTTAAAAATTTATATGTTGAATTACATGATCCAAAATTATTAGAGATTGCCTATCGTTTAATCGACGAGGAGCAAGAAATTCAATCTAAAAGAAAATACAAGTCAGCCATCCGTTCAAAGTAATGAGATGGTTTTTTTATTGCCATGAATAAACAAGGTAAATATTACTTTGTATTAATATTTCTGTATTTTCTACTTGTTCTCTAATGGCGATGTGGTATGATAAGTTTGTAATACATCACTTTCTAAGGAGGTGAAAAAATGAAGCGAAAATGGGGCTTGTTAATTGGTTTTACTTTTGTAGCAGGTGTAGCAGTTGGTTTTAATGCAAATGATGCAGAAACACAGCAAGAAAAAGCGCAGCATGGTCAAGAGTCTTGGATTCAAACTAATGATTCTTCATCAACTGACATTGCACGTAGCGTGAAACGTCCTTCGATTTTGTCATAAATTTATCAATGATATCACTAGTGAAAAAGGAAAATTGAATTTTCTCTTTTTTTATAGTTGAATATTACTTTTTAGTAATATAAAATAAAATTAGAAAGAGCTGCCAACGTAGTAATATAGGTACTTGGACAAAATAAATATTGTTTATTTTTATAGTATTATATTACTTTATAATAATATAAAAAGAGGCAGCCTTTTAATTTTTTTGAAAGCGAGGTGAGCAGCGATGATGTACCCACCGTCACCATCAATTCCTCAGGATCTTAAACGAGGCTCAGGCATTGGAAGGTAAGATGAAAAGTAATGGCAGGATGAGGAATTGATGTATATTGGGCGTATAGAAATAAGCGTAAAATAGCATTGCTTCCGCCACCTGCCGATACATCTCATCGGAACAATGTACGTAGTAGAAAATAAGTAGCTAACTAACAACCGCTACAAAATGTATTATTTGAAGGTCTGGCTTATTGAGTCAGGCCTTAAGTTATTGGAATTTTACTAGGAAAGGATGCTTATGGTGCATAAATCTTTGCTCTATATCATGCCTCCATGTAACAACAAAACTACTATAGAAAGAAAGGAGATTCTACATGCAACGAAAAACAAAACAAGCCCTGGCGTTTATAGCAATTGTTGCCTTGTTTATGCAAACGCTATTTGGTAGTTTACCAGCCATGGCAACAGGAAATCTGTCCCCCTTGCATATCACAATGACAACAAACGGACAACCATATAATGAAGGGGACACTGCCACAAGCCCTGTAGAAGTACAGGTAACAACGACCTCTGGCGATAGCGCAGGAATTGAAATTTCACAAGATGCGCGCACAACATGGCAGCCCTTTGACGATACACAGCCATTGGTTATCACAGAGGAAGGCAAGCATGAGCTATGGTTCCGCCTAGCAGATGTGGAGGAAAGACGTATTATCAAAATTGGTTCGCAGCTAGCGCAACCTTTGCGAATGACAAGTGCGATTATTTATGTTACAGAAGATGGAAATGGAAATAAAGATGGCACAAGCTGGACAGATGCTTTTGGAGATTTGCAGGAGGCACTTGTTGAAGCATCTACTATGGCACAACCTGTACAAATTTGGGTGGCAGCAGGCACATATAAACCGACAGAGCAAATAGATTCAAGTGACCCACGTACTGCGACCTTCCAAATGCAAAATAATGTAGCGATTTATGGTGGCTTTGATGGAACAGAAATTAATTTAGCAGCACGTGATTGGGAAAATAATGAAACGATTTTAAGCGGTGATATTGGGACAGTAGGTGATAACACCGATAATGTCTACCATGTATTTTATCATCCCGCTGGCTTGGATTTAGATGAAACAGCGATTTTAGATGGTGTAACTATTAAAGAAGGAAATGCAGATATCAATTCAGATGAACTACAGGATCCGATAGATATAGATGATCCAGATGATCCACATAATTATGGAGGCGGTATGCACAATAATGGTGGTAGCCCAACACTACAGAATGTGACGTTTGAGAGTAACACAGCAAATGCAGGAGGTGGCGTGTACAATGCGAGTAGTAGTCCAACGCTAAAAAATGTAACGTTCAGTAACAATGAAGTAGATTGGCAAGGCGGCGGTATGGTCAATGAGGCTAATAGTACCCCAATACTAACAGAAGTGATATTTGAGAGTAACATAGCGGATTTGGGAGGTGGCATGGCCAATGAGGAGAGTAACCCGACGCTAACAGAAGTGACGTTTAAGAGCAACATTGCATATGTCGGAGGCGGTGGCATGTACAATGAGCCTAATAGTAGCCCAACGCTAACGAAAGTGACGTTTGAGAGTAACGAAGCAGCTTTGGGAGGTGGCATGTTTAATGGGGGTAAGAGTAGCCCAACACTAACGGAAGTGACGTTCAGTAGCAACGTAGCATTTTTCGAAGGCGGCGGCATGTTCAATATGTCTAATAGTACCCCAACACTAACGGAAGTGACATTTGATAAAAATACAGCAGAGAGTGGCGGCGGTATGTACAATGAGAATAGTAGCCCAGCGCTAACGGGAGTGACGTTCAGTAGCAACACAGCAGCAAATGAAGGAGGCGGCATGTACAATCTGGGCAGTAGCCCAATGTTAACGAATGTGATATTCAGTAGCAACACAGCGGAATTGGGCGGCGGCATGTACAATGAGGAGTTTATCCCAGCTGATAGTAATAGCCCAATTGAGGAGAGTAGCCCAATGCTAATTAATGTCACAATGAGTGGCAATGAAACAAAATCAGCGAATAAAGGCAGTATCTATGGTGGTAATCCCCGAATATCCAATAGTATCATTGTTGGTAATAATAATGGAGAACCAGCACTTCATTCAGACGTTATAGGTACGATTGAAAATAGCTTATTGGATGTAGAGGAAAGTGGGACGGTTGTAGCGAAATTTCATGCGAATGGAGATATACAAACCGAAACATATACACCTACAGACATCTTTTTAGATCCAGCTAATCAAGACTATCGACTAAAAATAAAATCACCAGCTATTGATAAAGGAAATACAACGACTTATAAAGATATAGAAAAAGAGCTACTAGACAGGGCTTCAACCGAGGAACTAAAGGGGATACTAAGCAGGGCACTACAGACAGACCTAGCGGAGAGACCACGTATCCAAGGAAGAGCTATTGATTTAGGCGCATATGAGGCTACTACTTATTACGTAGACTACCATCCAAATAATGCAATGAATGGTACAGTGCCAAAAGATGACCAAATATATGAAGAAAATGATGAAGTGACAGTGCAAGGCAATAGTGGTGATCTGACAAGAGTAGGCTATACATTTGCCGATTGGAACACGCAAGTAGATGGGAAAGGAACATCATACAAAGCAAATGATACGTTTCGAGTGACAACGAATACCACACTGTATGCCCAATGGATAACGAATAACTATACAGTAACCTTTGAACCCAATGGTGGTAGTGATGTTGCCGAACAACAGGTTCCATATAATGAGAGGGTAATTGAACCACCTATGCCAAGCAAACAAGGTCATACATTTGTTGGCTGGTATAAGGATTCAAGGTTCACAATGAAATGGGATTTTACGGCAGATGTTGTAACTGAGGCGATTACATTGTATGCCAAGTGGCAAGTCAATTCAAATCCACCACCAGCAGATGGGGGCAGTAATACGACACCTATCTCAAATGACAATTCGCCATCTGAAAAGGTAAAAATCACCTTGCATACAAATGGTGGCACAGCGATTGCACCAATTGATATTGCCTATAATACAAAAATTAGTGACTTACCTGTCCCAACAAGGGAAGGCTATCGCTTTGATGGCTGGTATCAGGATGAGGAATTAACAAAGCCATGGGCAGCGGATACGGTGCTGCGTGAAAATATTTCGCTCTATGCCAAATGGACGGCAATGCCTGTAGAAGAGCCTGAACCACCGCAAGAGCCACAACCTGAACCACCAAAGCTAACCGTGACGTTTAGCGATATCGAACGCCATTGGGCAAAAGAAATGATTGAGGAGCTAGCGACAGAAGGCATTATTCAAGGCTTTGAGGACGGTACTTTCCGACCGAATGAATCGATTAGCCGCATGCATGTCGCAGCATTACTCACAAGAGCATTTTCTTTTGAACAAGTAAGAGAAGGTAATGATTTCAAGGATGTTTCTCCAACTCATCCTTATTATAAAGCCATCATGGCCCTACAGCAGGCGGGTATTGTGGATGGGACAAATGGTGCGTTCCTGCCAAACGAAAGGATGACAAGAGCACAATTGGCAAAGGTGCTAGTAGGTTTAATGGGACGAACACCTGAAGGTATAAGTTCTTTTGCGGATGTAGACCAGAAGCATTGGAGTGCAGGCTATATTGCGGTGTTAGAGCAAGAAGGTATTGCACTTGGAGATAATGGTAAATTCCGACCGAATGACCCTGTTACACGTGCACAGTTTATTACATTTTTATATCGTGTGATACAAACAGTAGATAAGTAAGGTATAACAAAATATAAATAATTTAGCCCCTTATAATATTAATTCTATTGCTAATACTGAAAGGGAGATTTTGTTCATACTAGATATGTCCCTCGATTTGGTTATTGATTAGCCTAAATAACGTCACTAGTGAAAAAATTAAATTTTCTCTTTTTTATAGTTGAATATTACTTTTTAGTAACATAAAATAAGGTTAGAAAGAAATACCTATCATCATTGCTATTCAATTGATTGAATAAGAGAGAATCAGGAAAAAGAATTGCTGCAACCATATAGTAATATAGGTGCTTGGGTAAAATAAATATTATTTATTTTTATAGCACTATATTACTTATAAATAATATAAATTGAGGCAGCTTTTTAATTTATTGAAAGTGAGGTGAAAAGTAATGGCGGGTGGAAGGGCTGCTGCATATTGAGTGTATACAAATAAGCGTAAAGTAGCGCTGTATCTACCGCCTGCAAATACACCTTATGGAGATACTGTATGCAGGAGAAAATAAGTAGCTAAATAGTAGCTGTTACAAAGCGTATTATTTTAAGGTCTGGCTTATTGAGTCAGGCCTTAAATTATAGGAATTTTACTAGGAAAGGCTGTTTACGATGCTTAAACCAGTGTATGAGTTGGAAAATGTAACCCTTTACTATAAAAAAGGTAAGTTTAAAGCAAATGATGATATTTCACTAACGATCTATCAAGGAGAAATTATTGGGATATTGGGTCCGAATGGGGCAGGGAAAACAACGTTGATTAAGCAAATGATTGGTCAATTAGCACCAACAAGAGGGTCAGTGAAATTTCGGGGATATGAGGTGTCACGACATGTAAAGGATGTTATTCAACAAATTGCTTATTATTCACAGGAGACCTTTGCCTTATCATTTTTAAAAACAAAAGAAGCTCTTTATTTTACAGGCAGACTAAAAGGGCTATCTAAAAAGGAGGCTAAGCAACAGACGGATGCTATTTTGCAACGATTAGGGATGTACGAATATCGGGATAAAATATTATCGAAGCTTTCTGGTGGGCAGCGACGGCTCATTAGCTTTGGCACAACATTGATTGGCCAGGCATCTGTAATGATTTTAGATGAACCTACAAATGAATTGGATCCATTAAAGCGAAAATTAGTATGGGATATTATTCGTGAGCTAAATCAAAAAGGCACGACGATTATTTTAGTGACCCATAATATTTTAGAAGCTGAGAAGGTTGTGCATCGTGTAGCTGTTGTAGATCATGGCAAGCTTTTAGCGCTTGATCATATCGAAAATTTGAAGAAAAGAGTGGACCAAAGAATGCGTGTTGAAATTTATGCGCAGGAGGCTGCTGTTCAAAAAATCCGAGATCGGCTGAAGGCTTTTGGCAATGTCGAAATAGTGGAGGATGCAAAGCTCACAATGGCACTTGAAAAAAGTGCTGTCCGTACAGTGATTGACATTATTCAGGATGAGTCTTTAAACATTAACCAGTATTCATTACTACCCCCAAGCCTAGAGGATGTCTATTCAATGCTCCAAAAGCAGCGGGGAGGCGAATAGTGCATGAGAACAATGAATGTTTTTACACAATTTTTTGTTGAGTTAGTTATTCTTTTTCGAATCCAAATTGCCATTGTGCGGCATCAATTGCTATGGATTATTGCGATGTCTGCCATTTTTCCGATCGTTACGTTAATTTTTATGGAATTTTTACTTGGAGAAACAAATCCAGAGCAATTGGCACGCTTAATTATCGGCAATATGATTTTTAGTATTTTACTAATGGGCATGAATATTTTAGGGCAGGATATCTCCTATCAAAAATTTGGAGGCTATTTTACTTATTATTCATCACTGCCCATTCGTAAGATGAATTTTATTTTGTCTTTGTTATTTTATGGTATTTTAACGTCGTCGCCATCCTTTATTATTGTCTTTACTTTAGGTCAGCGAATTTATGGCGTGGATTTGCATTTTGAATGGTTACTGTTGCCAATTTCCTTCCTAGCTATTTTTAGTGTTGTTGGGATTGGTGTATTAATGGGCTTTTTATCGCCAAATCCTCAATTTACAAATGTTGTTGCACAGTTCCTCTTGATGTTTGTTACTTTTTTGACACCTGTAATGATTGAACTCAAAGACTTGCCTGTTATTCTTCAATGGATTTCCTATGTACTGCCGACAACGTATGTTGCAAATGTATTGCACAGTATGTTAACGGTTGGCTGGACGGAATCTACCTTAGGAGAGGTGCTGATTTTAATTATTTTTTCCTGTGCTTCCTATTTATTAATAAGTAAAAAAATACATTGGCGTGTGCAATAGAATAAATAATAGGAGTTTTATAGAATGAAAAATTTCGAGGATAGGCTAGATAAGTATGCTGAGCTGGTCATTAAGGTAGGTATCAATATTCAGCAAGGGCAGATATTGGTTATTTCTGCATCCATTAATACTGCTGATTTTGTTAGAAAGGTTTGCCGCTATGCCTATCTTAATGGCGCTCATTATGTTTATGTAAAGTGGAATGATGAAAAATTATTGCGGCTTGAATGTGAGTTAATGAGTGAGCAAGGCTTAGAATATACACCTGATTGGCTTGTAAAAGGCTATGAGGAGATGGCGAATGAGGGGGCAGCTTTTCTTTATATTCTTTCTCCTCATTTACAGGATATAAAAGGGATAGATCCTGCGAGACTAGATAAAATGGAATATGCTGCGGCGATGGCTTTTCGCCCTTTTACTGAAAAATTAACGAGTATGCAGGTAAGCTGGACGGTTATTGCGCTTCCTACAGAGGCATGGGCTGCAACTATTTTTCCAAAGATGGAGCCAAATGATAGACTAGAACGGCTATGGGAGGAATTGTTTAAAATATTGAAATTGGATAGTGAAAATCCAATCCTCGCATGGGAGCAGCATATGAAACGGTTAAATAAAAGAGCGGCATTATTAAACGATATGCATTTTCGATATTTACATTTTAAAGCTGAGGGCACGGATCTAACAATCGAGCTACCACAGCATCATCATTGGGTTCACGGGATGGAAAAAAACAACAATGGCATCCCATTTATTTGTAATATACCCACAGAAGAAATTTATACAACACCACTTAAAACGGGCGTTAATGGTGTAGTAAAAAATACGAGACCATTAGTTTATGATGGGCAAATTATTGATGACTTTACGTTTATATTTAAAGATGGAAAGATTATTGACTATACGACTAAAAGCGGCTTGGACGCTTTGCAAGGTATTCTAAAGGCGGATGAAGGTGCCAAATATATTGGTGAGGTTGCGTTAGTTTCCCATGATTCTGCGATCTCAGCAAGTAATTTGATGTTTTACCATGCTTTATTCGATGAAAATGCATCCTGTCATTTAGCGATTGGGCAAGGCTATATCTCAGGCTTACAAGAGGAACATAGAGCAAATGATGCCAGTAGCATTAATTCGAGTATGATTCATATTGATTTTATGATTGGCTCTGAGCATTTACATGTTAACGGGATAAGCGAGGATGGTTCGGTAAAAGCGATTTTAGTGAAGGGTAAGTGGGAAACGGATTTTAATATTTAGGAGGGGTGCCTAATGGAGTGTGTGAAATGTCAGACGGAAGAGGATTATGAAAAATTCGCTATTTTCTTTTTACAAAATCGCAGGCTATTTGATGATGTATACGCTATTTTGGATGCGCTTGGTAGTTTATTTGTTATGATAGAGAAGACAAATGTGTTGCTTTTTTATAATGAGCACGAGGAAGTTAGTGCAGTTGCTAGCTATACATTAGGAGTACGAGAAAATAATTTTGAAAATCAGGAGATTATTTTTATTGATTGTGCGCTATTAAAGAAAGAATATCAAAATAGTCGCTTTTTTGTGAAGGGTTTTCTAAAAATGATAAAACATATGTTAGCAGAACATTCAGAAGTGACAGAAATTCAATTTTATGCCTATCGCCATCATAGCTATATCCATCGTCTTTACAAAAAATTTGCCACGATTATAGATGAAAGAGAGGAGATGTTTGGTACACAAGATGTTTTCTCAGTAGAAGCTCATAAATTACTAAAATTTTTAGAACGCTTTGACTAAATATACACACCAATTCCAACAATCATTTCATAGAATGATTATTGGAATTTTTTTATGAACCTTGTAATAGGAAGGGCAAACAATGGAAGGAATAAAGTTTGTTTTATAAAATAGAAATAAGTATATGCAACTATTAAAGGAGGTACCGCAAATTGGAGCATTTAGAGACAAAGGTTATTCCATTTGAAGCAGTTTATAATTTTCGAGATATGGGCGGCTATAAAGCAAGGGATGGTCGAGTGATCAAGAATGGTTTATTTTATCGTTCAGCAGCACTCGGTAAAATGACAGCGACAGATAAAAAGCTATTTGCAACATTAGGTATCAAAACGATTTTTGATTATCGTGATCCTCATGAGGTGCAAAATAATCCAAATCCAGTTTTTCCCCACACGCATTATATTCAAATACCAGCAAAGGGTGAGCATACATTTGAGATGCCAACGAATACCGGTGCTAGAGATTTTTATAAGGTTATAAATGCTGATATGTTTCGAGGTTTTTATGCCCAAATGCCTTTTAACAATGCTTCATTTCAGAAATTGATGGTAACGATTCAAAATCCTGATTATTTAGGGCTTGTTCATCACTGTGCAGTTGGCAAGGATCGAACAGGTATCGGAAGCGCCCTTATTTTACTTGCTTTAGATGTGCCTGAGGAGACCATTATGGAGAACTATCTCGCTACAAATGTATGTTTAAAGCCAATGATAGAGAAAATGGCGCAAACTATTCAACATCAATATAATGATCGAGAGTTACAGCAATTTTATGCATTAATGTCTGCTCGTGAGGAGTATTTACAAGCGGCATTAGATGCAATTGACAAGCAATATGGTTCAAAGGCTACCTATTTAGAGCAGGAGTTTGGTCTAACTACTGAAAAGCGTGAACAGTTGCAATCTTACTGTTTAAACTAACTTAAAGCCCTTTCACTAATGATGTGAGAGGGATTTTTGTATGTTCAATAAAAAAACCTTTACAGCTTAAAATTTTGTGATAAGATACAATAGATTTTTAACAAACTATAGGAGAAGTGACTGGATTGGCGACTATATTGAAAACAGCGAATAAGTTGAGTTTATTTCATTTAACATGGCCTATTTTCCTAGAGGTCTTTTTATTTATGTTAATGGGACTGGCTGATACTTTTATGCTTAGTGCTTTATCAGATAATGCTGTATCGGGCGTTGGTGCAGCCAATCAATACATCCATATCGCTATTTTAATTCTTGAAGTGGTAGGGAATGGCGCGTCTATTGTTGTTTCACAATATTTAGGCTCGAGACGTTTTTTTGAGGCAGCAAAAATTTCAGCATTAGCCGTAACGTTGAACTTAGCTCTTGGGTGTTTAATGAGTCTAATGTTCCTCATGTTTTCTAGTCGTTTAATGACGATGATGAATTTACAGGGCGAGGTACTCCAGTATGCACAAAGCTACTTGGTTATTATCGGTAGCTTTATTTTTTTACAGGCAATTATTAATGCACTTGCAGCGATTATTCGTGTACATGGTTGGACGAAACAAACAATGTATGTATCGCTTGGCATGAATATACTGCATGTGGTATTAAATTATGGCCTTATTTTTGGGAATTTCGGCTTGCCAGAGCTAGGTGTACAGGGTGCAGCAATCTCCTCTGTTATTAGCCGTGGGGTCGCAGTAGTGGTGTTTTTCTGGCTGCTATATCAAGCATTGGAAGTACGCATCAAGCTACGTTATTATTTTGAATACTCCAAGGAATATGTACGAAAAATATTAAATA
The DNA here is from genome assembly GCF_001281525.1 of Lysinibacillus macroides. GTDB lineage: Bacteria > Bacillota > Bacilli > Bacillales_A > Planococcaceae > Lysinibacillus > Lysinibacillus macroides. The sequence continues at coordinate 196,923 of NZ_LGCI01000011.1, forward strand.
TTGGCTTGCCATCTGCCTTTGAGCAAGTGCTTTATCAATTTTGTCAAATCATCTTTTTATACTATGCAACGTATTTAGGGGCAGAAACCCTAGCAGCCCGTCAGTATGCGATGAATATTTCCATGTTTACCTATTTATTTGCGATTGCTATTGGTACAGGGACGGCAATTATTATTGGACGCTCTGTTGGTGCAGGGAAAAAGGAAGAGGCTTATCAACAGCTATGGCTAAGTGTACGTACAGCATTTGTCTTTACAATAATCATGGTAACGCTTGTAACACTTTTCCGAAAGCAGCTTATGCATATTTTTACGGATAATCCTGAGGTTATTGCGATAGGTGCCTCTGTTTTAGCATTAAGTGTTGTGCTTGAAACAGGGCGTACCATGAATATTGTTATTATTAACTCTTTACGTGCTTCAGGCGATGCAAGATTTCCAGTGAAAATCGGCTTCCTATCTATGCTTTGTATAAGTGTTCCGCTCGGCTATTTCCTTGTTTTTGTACTGGATTTTGGCTTGATAGGTATTTGGCTAGCTATTTCAGCTGATGAATGGCTACGCGCAACGCTTGTATATCTTAGATGGAAAAGCCGTAAATGGGAGCGGTTTGCACTCGTTTCACCTAATGAACAGAAGGAGGTATAGGTATGGGAGCACTTTCTAAACGTGCGCTAGGAGCAGCATTAATGGAGCAGTATATTACACTTTTTGCTTGCCCAATTTGTCAAAGTTCCATGCATGTCTATGAGCAGGGCAGACTTGTCTGCGCCGCCAATCATTCTTTTGATATTGCCAAGCAAGGTTATGTCAATATGCTAACGCATGGTGCTACTTCGAAATATAGTAAGAGCTTATTTGAATCTCGTAAGGCTATCATTGATAGTGGTATTTATGATGCGATAGAGGCGAAAATTGCTGAATGTATTACGTCTGCGAATACCGTCCTCGATACTGGCTGCGGAGAGGGCTCGCATTTAGCCCGTATTATGGCTGAAAAAAGTAAGGGTATTGGTTTTGGCATTGATATTGCCAAAGAGGGTATTGTAGCTGCCGCTCGCCATTATCCCCAGCAAATTTGGTGTGTGGGTGATTTAGCGAAAAGCCCATTTGCCCCCTCAAGCTTTGACGCGATTTTAAATATTTTATCGCCTGCCAATTATGATGAATTTAAACGACTTATTGCTCCAAATGGCTGTGTCATCAAGGTTGTACCACAGAGCGGCTATTTACAGGAGCTTCGTGCACAATTATATGCTGACTCTAGCAAGGAGACGTATTCCAATGAACAAATTGTTGCCCGTTTTCGAGAAAGCTTTCATAAGGTTGATGTAGAGCGTATCACCTATACAGTGCCGCTTGCGAAGGAGCTTGTGGCAGCATTACTGGAAATGACACCAATGGGCTGGTATAAAAAAGATAATACAGATATCCTATTAAATGAAATTACGATTGATGTAGAGATATTGATAGGGGAAGCTTAAGCATGATATCTGCGATTGCAGTATATTGGTCTTTTCGATTACAATGATGGTAGTAACTATTGAATAAGGTAGGAATGTAACGGTGTATAAATTCGCAGCAAATGTTGTCAAAGTACTATTAAAACTAATGGGCTCAAAGGCTCGTGTATATGGTGAAGAAAACTTACCGAAGGATGGTGGGTTTATTATTGCTTGTACACATACAGGCTATGTTGATATTTTAAACCTTGGGGTAGCCATGTATCCAAGGGAAGTTCACTTTATGGCGAAGAAGCAACTATTTGATATGAAGGGTCTTGGCTGGCTGGTTAAGCATTTAAATGCCTTTCCAGTAGACCGTGATAATCCAGGTCCAAGCGTTATTAAAATACCTTCACAGCTATTAAAAGAAGGAAAAATTGTAGGAATCTTCCCTTCTGGCACACGTAATGCAGAAGGAACGGATTTAAAGCAAGGGGCGATTACCATTGCACAATTAGCAAAAGCGCAGATTGTGCCAGCAGCTTATGTAGGTGCGCGTAATGCTGGGGATGTGTTAAAGCGCGGGAAAGGTTATTTAATCTATGGAGAGCCGTTTTATGTAACAGGGAAAGGCAAAGAGGGTCGTGAGCAATTTACACAGCATCTTGAACACCAGCTACAGGCTTTAACAGAAGAATTACAACAGCGTATTACAGCAAAATAAAAAAACTAGCACTCAGAATCAATTTGATTTTGAGTGCTTTGTCATAGGAGGATAATGATATGATTCGAGTGCTTTTTGTATGTTTAGGCAATATCTGTCGCTCGCCAATGGCAGAGGCAGTTATGCGTGACTTGGTAAAAAAAGAGTGTTTGGAGAATAAAATTAAAGTGGACTCTGCCGCTACAAGTGCATGGCATATAGGTGAACCGCCTCATAAAGGGACACAGGAGAAGCTAAGAGAATTTGGTATTTCTACAAAGGGCATGCAAGGACGACAATTGCAAAAGGCTGATTTAGAGACGTTCACATATATTATTGGTATGGATGACAGTAATATTCGCAATATCCGAACAATGCTGGGCAACCCTGACTCAGCAAAGATTTTTCGTTTTTTAGATTTAACAGAGCATCGCAAGGACGTTCCTGATCCTTACTACACAGGAAATTTTCAAGAAACCTATGACCTAGTTTTAGAGGGCTGTCAGGCATTATTGGCAAAAATTAAACAAGAACAGCTTATAAGCTAATTTTTCAGAAATTATTGCCTTACACATCGCTCTATCTAGCTTTGCAGGCATCATTGTGTTATTATTTGCAGAGTAAAGATACGATAAGTATTTAATTACCATTTTCAGATATGCAAGGGCATATCTATAATTTTGATCAATTTATTCTTTGAAAGAGAGTGGAAACAATGGGTCGTAAGTGGAATAATATTAAAGAAAAGAAAGCGTCTAAAGATCAAAGCACAAGCCGTGTTTATGCCAAATTTGGGCGTGAAATTTATGTGGCAGCTAAATCAGGCGAACCAGATCCAGAGTCAAACCGTGCACTTAAAGTAGTGCTTGAACGCGCAAAAACATACAGTGTTCCAAAACATATTATAGAAAAAGCCATCGATAAAGCAAAAGGTGGCGGCGATGAAAGCTTCGATGAATTACGCTATGAGGGCTTTGGACCAGCCGGCACAATGATTATCGTGGATGCTTTAACAAACAATGTAAATCGTACAGCGTCCGATGTCCGTGCAGCATTTGGTAAAAATAATGGCAATATGGGTGTAAGTGGCTCTGTAGCTTATATGTTCGACTCAACTGCTGTTATTGGCTTAGAAGGTAAAACAGCTGATGAGGTTCTAGAAATTTTAATGGCCGCAGATATTGATGCTCGTGATATTTTAGAAGAAGAGGAAACGGTTATTATTTATGCAGAGCCAGACCAATTCTTTGCGACACAAGAAGCATTAAAGGCTGCAGGTGTTGAAGAGTTTACAGTAGCAGAGTTGTCAATGTTGCCACAAACAGAGGTAGCCTTAACTGGTGACGATGTAGCAAAATTTGAAAAATTAATTGATGCGTTAGAAGATTTAGAGGATGTACAAAACGTTTTCCATAATGCAGATCTAGGTGAATAAACCTATACGAATAAAGGAACCAGTAGCTATCATATGGCTACTGGTTTTTTGTTAGGGAAACAATTAGATGGGCAAGTTAGTCTTATTTATTAATCGTTATTTGAATAACACTATTACCATAGTTTTTTGTCCAATGAGATGAAAAAATAGTACAATAGGTAATGGTAAGATATCAATGTATTAAAGGAGGAAAGTATGAGGGTTCATAAGTTGAGTAATAAAATCGTGTTAATGTCACTCGTGATGTTAGGAGCTTTATTAGTCTTTTTTATTATCATGGCGATTTATACGGCAAAATCTTCTGTGAATAAAACAATGGGGATACAGGCAGTTGTGGTAGCTGAAAATATTGCAAAGTATTTAGATACAGATAAGTATGCCCAACTTTCCAAAGAGCCAGCAGAGTCGGAGTTATATTGGCAATTGCGAGAGGAACTGAATGAATTGCGTGAAATGAATGGTGTTCTCTATGCCTATACTTTCGCAGTACCACAGGATGATAAAAAGGTTCGATTTTTAGTAGATGGTATGCCTGCAGATGATGTAGAAAATGCTGGGGCTATAGGGGAGGAGTCATCTTCTACAACCTATAAAGATATTGAAAAAGTATTGAATGATGGCAGTTATTATAGCGAGATGTTGCATAGTGATTTTGGTGATTATATATCGGGTACTGTACCGCTTAAGGATACATCTGGTAATATTGTTGCCTTTGTAGGTGTAGATATTGAGGCAACAGAGGTAAGCTTTGTGGCGAGCGATGTATTAACCTCTATTTTGCCTACATTAATTACAGTGATATTAATTTTAATAAGCATTATTATGTTTATTATATATAGGTACATAAATCGAGCTTTAAAGCCATTAACGACTCTAGGAGCAGTGGCTGAAAGCTTTGCACAAGGAGATATTGTAAAGGCAACGAAGGAAGTTGAAATGATTCACCTGAAAGGAAACAATGAAATTACGATTTTTGCCGAAGCCTTTAAGGAATCATTGCAAAAATTAAAAGAAACATTCCAAACCATTCAACAGAAAGCCGAAGCTTTACAACATGTTATTCACAAAATAGATACAACGACACATAGTGTGGAGGCCTCCAATTCTCAAATTGCTGATCGTATTATTGAAATTGCTGCTGGTAGTGAACAGCAACAGCAAAGCAATCGAGAGGTTGTCTTAACGATGAATGAAATGTCGATGGGGATTCAACGTTTAGCGGATACAACATCTGACATTGCCAAATCCTCCTCCATGATGACCGATTTAGTAGAAACTAGCTTTGGTCATTCTCAAAAGGTTGTCTCACAAATTCAAAATGTAGAGTCTTCTGTCTTCCGCACTGCCAATCATGTAGAGGAAATGGGCGAAAAGTTCCGTTCTATTGAGGAGATGGTCACCATTATTACAAGCATTGCAGAGCAAACGAATTTATTGGCACTTAACGCAGCAATCGAAGCAGCAAGAGCTGGGGAAGCGGGTAAGGGCTTTGCTGTAGTAGCAGATGAAGTGCGTAAACTTGCGGAAATGTCGAAAGCATCTGCAGATAAGATACACCTGCAATTGGCAAGCTTTAAGAATATTACAGATCGAGCATTGCAGGAAATGTCTAGTAGTACGAAGGATGTTCAGGCGGGCAATCGAGCAGTACAGCACATTGGTGAAAGCTTAGAGCAAATACTGCAATCTGTCATTGAGGTCAACAATAAAATTCAGGATGATTCAGCGGTCATTGAAGAGATGTCAGCGGGCTCTGAGGAAGTATTAGCGACTACAGAACAGATGAGTAATATTGCACAGCGTAGTGCACAAGGTACAAAGGAAGTAGCAACAGCCTCAGATTTACAAGTAGCCATGGTTTCTGAATTAAATGAAGTAGTAGTCATTTTAGATCAAACATCCCAAGAAGTGATGAAAGTGATAAATACATTTAAACTAAACTAATGAATGTTTACATTAAAAAAGCCGAACTTTTTTTGAAACACTTTACCTTTTAGCGTTTCAAAAAAGTTCGGTTTTTCTATGCATGAAAAGCCATTATTATAGGCTTTTCCTCAAAGCTGAGTAAGTGAATTTCTTACTAAAGTTATGAATCCTTCTATATAGAGTTGATCCATATTAAGGGAATTAAGAAAATAATTTGTGCTTTACCCATTGAGAAAACTTTCAAACCATAACATAATAGAAATTAATATATTGTTGAACGAAGAAAATAGGGGGAGGTACATATATGAAGTTTTTACGTTCAATCCAGGGGAAACTCATTATTATTTCATTAGCACTATTAATTATACCAAGCTTGATTATTGGTATAGTGAGTTATGGTAAAGCAAAGAATGGTATGGAAGAAATCGGGAAACAAGTCATTCATAACAGTGTTGAATCAGCATTGCAATTAATTGAATTGGCAAATGAAAGTGTTGAAAGGGGCGATATCTCTTTAGAGGAGGCACAGGAGCGAGTACGTGAAGCGTTTCTTGGTCCTAAAGATAACGAAGGTAAAAGACCTATTAATTATCCTGGCGATTTGGGCGAATATGGCTATATTTATGTGTTAGATGATAAGGGGACATTAACAACACACCCTACTCGTGAAGGAGATAATCTTTGGGAGGATCAGGATAGCAGTGGCAAGTACTTTATTCGAGAGGTAACGGAAAAGGCGCTTGATGGTGGCGGTTTTACAGAGTATGAATTTGAGCTACCGGGTCAGGATGTGCTAGCGGATAAAATTATTTATTCGGCAAAAGATCCATATTGGGGATGGATTGTTGCATCAGGTACATATATGCAAGATTTTAATGAAGAAGCAAATTCTTTATTATTTGTTATTGGTCTGACATTGGTTGGAGCGATCATTGTTGGTACGATCATTGTCATTTTAGTGTCAAGGCATTTAGCTTTACCGGTGCTAAAGTTATCAAAGCGTGTACGTGAAGTAGCAAAGGGGAATTTGACGGTAGAAATCGAGCATTTACAGCGTTCAGATGAAATTGGACAGTTAAATGATGGTTTTAACGAAATGGTTAATCAGCTGAAAACACTGATTTCAGATGTGGAGGAAGCCATTGTAGAAATCCAGTCTACATCGACGAATTTAACGGCAGTCGCGGAAGAAACAAATGCCTATGGTGATGAAATTGTCAAAGCAATTAATGAAGTATCAAAGGGTGCGGTAAAGCAAGCATCAGATGCGGAGGATACAAATCGAACAGCCATCGATTTTGCTCAGCAAATTGAATTATTGCATGATAAAAATGAATTAATGTATGATGCTTCACAGCATATGCGAAAGTCAAATGAAGAAGGGCTTATGAATATAGATAGCTTAAAAGCGAAATCACAAGAATCTTCTACACTTATCGAAAATATACAAGCTGTATTCGGTAGTTTAATTGTCAAGGTGCGAGAGATAGAAGGCATTGTTGGCACAATTACGGAAATCTCTGATCAAACAAATCTACTGGCACTAAATGCGTCTATTGAAGCAGCACGAGCTGGTGAACATGGGAAAGGGTTTGCGGTTGTAGCAGAGGAGGTACGTAAGCTTGCCGATCAAACATCAGCTGCCACAGAGCTTGTTCACACTACGTTAAAGGGTATTGAAAGTGAGACAAACTTAGTGAATGATGAAATGCAGAAAACACATGTTATTGTGCGTCAACAAAACGATTCTGTTGTGATTACAGAGTCATCTTTTAAAGAAATCAAGCTGGCTGTGGAAAAAATTATTTCTATTATTGGAGAAATGACAAATGGTGTAGAGCATTTGAATAGCTCCAAAAACCATATCATTCAATCCATTGAAAGTATTGCTACAATTAGTGAGAAAAATGCTGCTTCTTCTGAGGAAGTAACAGCTTCTGTGGACGAGCAGCAACGAGCAATTCAATTGGTGAGCGAGTCCTCTAATGATTTAACAGATGAAATAGTGGCTCTTCAGGAATCTATTAAGCGCTTTGTATTAAGATAATTTGAAGAGATTGTTTTGCTTGATTTAATATATATTGCTAAAAATAATATTTTAATAACATCAGGATGCTTTGTGTACAAGCATCCTTTTTTCTTTCTAAACGTTAATAAAAGGTAAAGGAGGGATAGTTTGTGAAAAAATGGGTGATTAGTGTAAGTATTCTACTGGTAGGGGCAGGAACGCTACTTTATATATGGCTGGGGGAAGAAATTGAGCGAAATGCTACATCAAATGCAGATGGTTCAGCAGAATATATGATCATATTAGGGGCTAAAGTAAAGCCTGGTGGCGTGCCCTCGCTGTCATTAAAAAGCCGTTTAGAGACAGCTGTTCAATATTTGACGAACTATCCACATGTCAAGGTTGTTGTTTCAGGAGGGCAAGGACCAGATGAAGATCGTACAGAAGCATCTGTTATGCAGGAATATCTTGAGCAACATGGGATTGATACAACGAGAATAATTGTGGAGGATCAATCTACATCTACTTTTGAAAATTTAGCATTTTCTAAAGAATTATTACCAAAAGAAACGAAGAAAATTACGATTGTTTCGAATGACTTCCATCTCAAACGTGCAACATACCTAGCCCAATCATTAGATTTTGAGGTAGATGTTCTAGCAGCCGAAACGCCGAAATCGGTAGAGGCTAAATTAAGGCTGAGAGAAAGGGCTGCTTTATTAAAAACATACATTGTGGGATATTAAACAAGGAAGTCGCTGAACATCGATTAAAGTAAAATAAGCCTATGGACGTAATTACCCTGAGACATAATTGGTTAATAATAAAATTTTGGCATATAATAGAAATGTTACGAGTTATATGACAAGAAAGAAGGGAACTTATGAAAACATTTAAAGACTATGAATATAGCCGTCCAAATATTGAAGCGATGAAGGAGCAGCAATTAGCTTTAATCGAAGGATTTAAAAATGCACAGACGATGGACGAGCAAAACCGTATTATTGCAAGCTTAAATGCTATAAGCAATGACTTTGCCACAATGGCTAATTTAGTATATATTCGTGCTTCCATTAATACAAATGATGAATTTTATCAAACAGAGCGTGATTATTTTGATGAAGTGGGCCCACAGCTTGAAGAAGTGACCACAGAATATTATAAAGCGCTTATCGTCTCACCTTTCCGTGAGCAATTAGAAGAAAAATGGGGACAGCAGCTATTTGATTTAGCAACCTATCAAATTAAAGGCTTTGCACCAGAAGTGATTGATTTAATGCAAAAAGAGAATAGGCTTGTTTCTGAGTATAATAAGCTTGTTGCTTCTGCACAAATTGAATTTAATGGAGAGAGCTTAACACTGGCACAGCTTGGTCCATTTGCGGAATCAACTAATCGAGCTACACGTAAGGCAGCTACGGATGCTCGTTTTGGATTTTTTGCTGAACATGAAGAGGAATTCGACCGTTTATATGATGAGCTTGTAAAGGTGCGCCATGAAATCGCTGAGAAGCTAGGCTACAACAATTATGTGGAATTGGGTTATATTCGCATGAATCGTATTGATTATGATGCAGAAATGGTGAAAAAATTCCGTGATCAAGTGCGTGAGTTAATTGTTCCTGTAGCGACTAAGCTATATCAGCGTCAGGCAAAGCGTATTGGTATTGAAGATTTGAAATTTTATGATGAGGCCTTAAACTTTTTATCAGGCAATGCTACGCCAAAAGGAGATCCAGAGTGGATTGTGGCAAACGGTAAAAAAATGTATGAGGCACTATCACCTGAAACAGGAGAATTCTTTAATTTTATGATTGATCATGAATTGATGGATTTAGTGGCGAAGAAAGGGAAAGAAAGCGGTGGTTATTGTACGTTTATTGAAAACTATCATTCTCCATTTATTTTCTCTAATTTTAATGGTACGTCAGGCGATATTGATGTGTTAACACATGAGGCTGGACATGCGTTCCAAGTTTATTCAAGCCGTAATATTGGTATTCCTGAGTATTTATGGCCGACCTATGAATCCTGTGAGATTCATTCGATGAGTATGGAATTTTTCACTTGGCCATGGATGGAGCTATTCTTTAAAGAGGATACAGAAAAATATAAATTTACACATTTAAGCAGTAGCTTATTATTTTTACCCTATGGTGTGGCGGTTGATGAATTCCAGCATGTGATTTATGAAAATCCAACAATGACCCCAGCTGAGCGTAAGGCAGCATGGAAAAAGATTGAGGAAACATATTTACCACATCGTGACTACGATCATAATCGCTATTTAGAGGCTGGTGGCTTTTGGCAGCGTCAAGGACATATTTATGCAAGTCCCTTCTATTATATTGATTACACACTAGCACAAATCTGTGCATTCCAGTTCTGGAAACGTTCACGTGAAGAATTTGAGGCCGCTTGGAAGGATTATCTTCATCTATGTCGTTTAGGTGGCTCTATGTCCTTTACAAAGCTTGTGAAAGAGGCAGGCCTAATTTCCCCATTCGAGGATGGTTGTGTTGAATCGGTGATTGGTGAAATTGAGGCATACTTAAATTCAGTAGACGATATGTCACTATAATTGATAATTAAAATTCGCAATACTTCCACGATATAAAAGTTGTGGAAGTAAGCGGATTTTTTAGTTTGTTCGCTATTTGTAACTTTATTTTGACAATAAATACTAGGATACTTGCGAAATGGTTAATATATCAGTAGTATTTTCAGTAACTGTGATAAAGTGAACCTTCAATCCATGAGAGGGTCTTCTTCATCCCTCGCGGATTGTTAGTTTCAGTAAGCGGGTTTTTATAGGCCGTACCGGGCATGATGCTTTTGGTACAAAAAACGATTGTTAATATCGAATAAAAGGAAGTGAATAGAAGTGACGAGGAAGGTTTGGTTTCAAGTCGGTGTAGGGATACTCCTTGCCCTATTAATTATTAAATATTTTATAGAGATTCATTGGATTTTTTCACCACTAGTTATTATTTTAAAAGCCATTTTTGTGCCTTTACTACTTGGTGGGGTATTGTATTATGTAACTGAACCTATTCAAAGATTTTTAGAAAAGCGGAAATGGCCAAGATGGGCGAGCATATTAACGATTATTGTTGGGTTAATTGCCATTGTCGGTAGTTTTGGTTGGATTATTGGGAATCCAATTGCCGAACAGGTCAATAAGCTAGTGAAAAATGCACCTATGATTGGAGCGAGCATTAGTTCAAGCATTCAAGAGGTCATCTATGTGCTGCAAAACCAGGATAACTTTCCGAAGCAGTTAAATGATGTTATTGAAAAAACGGCAGATTCTGTACAAGATATCGCAGTAGTGGCGAGTAAAGGGCTTGTTTCCTTTTTACAATCCATTGTATCTGTATCATTATTAGCCATTTTAATTCCATTCTTCTTTATTTTTATGCTAAAGGATCATGAGAAGTTTGCGCCATCCATTTATAAATATTTCAGTGGCGAACGTCAACAATGGGTAAAGAAGACTTTAAGTGAAATTGATGATGTATTGCGTAGCTATATTCAAGGACAACTGCAAATTAGCTTCCTATTAGCACTTATTATGTACGTAGGCTATTTAATTATTGGCTTAGAATATTCATTATTACTAGTCATTTTTGCGTTCTTTATGAATATGATTCCGTTTATTGGACCGTGGATCGCTTTTACACCAGCGCTTATTGTGGCAGTTATTCAGGATCCTGTTTTAGTCATTTGGGTATCCGTTGTGACACTTGTTGCACAGCAAATAGATAGTAACTTTATTACCCCGAATGTGATGGGGAAATCTCTCGATATTCATCCACTAACAGTTATTACAATTATTTTAGCAGCAGGGAATATTGCTGGTTTTGTTGGGATTATTATCGCTGTGCCATTTTATGCCGTATTAAAGGTGATTGCATCCAATATTTATGATCAGCGTAATGCGATTAAGAAAAAAGCGACGAAGTCAGTATAGGAGTCGAAACAATGGAACAAGAAATTGTAAAGGTGTTTAATGAGCAGCATCAGCAAATTGGGACAGCTACGAGAGCAGAAGTTCATGAGAAAGGGCTTTGGCATGAGACTTTTCATTGCTGGCTTGTCAATGAAGATTATATTTATTTTCAAGTACGTAGCTCACAAAAAAAGGATTATCCAGGGTTACTTGACATTACCGCAGCAGGTCATCTTTTAGCGGTCGAGACAGTGGAGTCCGGCATTCGAGAAGTAAAAGAAGAATTGGGGCTTAATGTCGATGTCCATGAAGTTGTCAAAATGGGCATGACCTCTTGTAGTATCGTTTCTGAAAATATGATTGATAATGAATTTTGTCATGTCTACATATATCATTTTAAGCATGATTGGGATGCCTTTGTCTTACAGTATGAGGAAGTATCCGGTGTAGTGAGAGCGAGGCTAAGTGAGGCGGAGGCGTTCTTCTTGGGAGAAACAACGACACTGAATATTGAAGGATACGAATATTTCCCTGATGGTCAACGTGTGAGAATTGTGAGACCAGTAGGTAACGCACAATTTGTTCCTTATCGGGAATTGTATGTTGCACAGGTGATAAAATTTACGCGTGAAAAAATATTTAATCAAACCTCATAAGTTTAAATAGGATAAGCTATAGTGCTTGTCCTATTTTCTTGCGTAAAAATGATTTAGAAACGACACGATATAATAGGAAAAAATGAGTTATACTGTTAGATAGATTGTAAAGAAAAGGAGCATTTTTTATATGCTAACATTTGAACAAAAGCAAGCAATTATTGAATCGTTTTCTAAGCTAACAAAAAAGGAAATTTCTTTAAAGCGCTTAAATTATCACTATATGGACAGCCTTTATGAAAAGACAATTGTCGTTGAAAAGCTACACCCAAATGGCAATGGCTTTGTCTTTGCTGGAGATTTATTACGCTATGAGAATGAGGCTAATGATAAAGGATTAGTCAATATCCGTGATTACAATGAGCAACAGCTTCGTGAAATTATTGAGGAGGCCATTCAGTATTTATCAGAAGAAGCTGAGGAGCAGGAGCCGATTGTAGAGATTTGGCATAACCGAGAAGGTGTGCAATTACAGCTAGCATTTGAGCAGCGTTCTTGGAATGTTTATCATGAGGACAATCTCGAGGAAGCATTCGGTACATATGACGCGGCAAAAGAATATTTACTGGAAGAAGGCTTTCGTACAAAGAAATAAATCATACGGGGGAAAGGTATAAAATGAATGGTAAGAAATTAGTCGTTATTGTGATTGTTGTGGTGATTGCGGCATGTTTATTTTCAGTTTTTACGATTAAAAACTTTTATGATAAACATCAGGAACAGCCAAATAGTGAAAATCGTGAAATTAATAAGTCAAAGAGCTTGAATTTAATTCTACCTCAGGCTACAATTATCTCGAATTCAAGATAGTTGAAAGGTGGGCTGTTCATGCAGCATATTTTTAAAAAGGGCACAGATGAAACAAAACCGACTTTATTATTGTTACATGGTACAGGTGGTAATGAAGAAAGCTTAATGGGCCTTGCACAGGAAATAGATGAGACAGCAAATCTATTAAGTGTTCGAGGAAATATACTTGAACAGGGCATGCCGAGATTTTTCCGTCGTTTAGCTGAAGGTGTTTTTGATATAGAGGATTTAATTTTCCGTACAAAGGAATTGAATGACTTTTTACCCACAGCAGCACAGCAGTATGGCTTTAATCGTCAGCGAATTGTAGCAATAGGCTATTCAAATGGGGCGAATATTGCAGCGAGCTTATTATTCCATTATGAGGATGCGCTAGCGGGCGCAATTTTACACCATCCGATGGTGCCAAGACGCGGAATTGAACTGCCAAAGCTTTCCGCTACTCCTGTTTTTATTGGCGCAGGTACAAATGATCCGATGTGTATACCACAGGAATCTGAGGATTTAGAAACACTTTTAAGTTCGGCCGGTGCAACGGTAACGACGAAATGGTTTAATTTTGGTCATCAGCTAACAATGCCTGAAGTACAAGCGGCAAAAGAATGGTATAACAGCATCTACGCTTAATTGAAAAATCCGCCTCCTTTTATATGAAGGAGGCGGATTTTCATTATCTTATTTACTTTTCTTTGAGAATGGTAGCCACCAGTTCCAATCGCCAAATAGCTTCATAAGACTTGGCACAAGCATCAGACGAATAATCGTGGCATCAATAGCAACAGCAATAGCGATCCCAACGCCAATTTGCTTCACAGGCATCACATCTGTGAAGGCGAATGCTCCTGTAATAACAATCATAATAAGTGCAGCCGATGTAATAATACGACTTGTAGAAGTTAATCCATCTACAGTAGCACGTGTATTATCGGCACCCTTTAAATATTCCTCCTGGATACGAGAAATTAAAAAGACTTCATAATCCATACTTAAGCCAAACACAAGACAAAAAACAATTACCGGGATAATTAAGACAATTGAACTTGCTTCAATTCCGAAATGTCCATATTGAAAAATATAAACTAGTATCCCAAAGGCAGAGGATAGGCCAATAATATTCATAATAATGGCCTTGAGTGGAATTAAAATAGAGCGAAATGCCAGCATTAAAATAAAGAATGTTGAAATGATAATAATCGCTAGTGCCAACACGATTTTATTGGCAATTTCATCAAATATCTCCTGATTAAATTTAGCAGGTCCGCCAAGTGCAAATTCTACACCTAAATCCCTGTCCATCCACGTACGAGCAAAATCTTGAGCAGTCGGGGAGGAGCCTGCTGCATCGATGGTAATGGGCATAAAGAGCTGGGAACCCTTTGAAAATGTATCTATAACCGGTTGTAATTGTGCCGCAGCCTGTGGAATGGCTAACGTTGCAGCTAGCTCCTCAGGTGTTTGGATATGAGCGGCCGTATAGATTGTTGAAACCTCGCTAACTAGCGAGTCTTTTAATAGCTTTTCCTGGATATCATAAATAAGCTGTCTTCCTTCATTATCCTCCCAGCCTTCTTGTCGTTCAGCTAATAAATAGACAGTAGAGGATTCACCAAGGCCAAATGCTTCATCTAATTGATCATAGGCAGTACGGGCATCATATTTAGTTGGTAAAGAATCAACCTGTGGAATCGTTAATTGAATATCCTTTAATGGAAGCATACCAACACCAAGTAATAGCAAGGCTGCAATCACAATGGCAACAGGATGCTTCATCACAAAGCCTGCAAAGCCGCGCCAACGATTTGCCCCACCTGGTTTAACACGTATTAAGCGCCATTTATTTAGTTGGTCACCTAAGAGCATCATTGTAGCTGGTAATAGTGTTAAGCCAGAAAGAACGGCTAACAGGACGGCGATTGTGCCTCCTAGGGCGATATTATGAAAAATTTCTACATCAATTACAATCATTGCACCTAAGCCAATCATGACACAGACTGCTGAGAAAATAATCGAGCGTCCAGCTGTTTGAATAGCAATTTGAATAGCTTGTGCAATAGAGCTACGAGCCCGCTCCTCACGATAACGATTAATGAACAATAGCGCAAAATCAATACTTAAGGCGAGACCAAGCATTGGGACAATATTTAAAACGAATATAGATAGATTATTTACACTACCACTAAGTAGCGTCATTATACCGAACGCCGTAACAACTGTTACAACACCAATAATGATGGGCAAAATAGAAGCAATTACTGTACCAAACGCCAATAAGAGCACAACGATGGCAATTGGTAGCCCAATGGTTTCAGCAGATGCTAAATCCTTTTGGCTGGCTGTATTTATGTCAGCAGAAATAACCGGCCCTCCGGTAATGTGAATACCGTCTTCTTCAATTAATGAACGAAATTCCTCAACAATGCCAGAAAGGTTTTCCGCATCATTTTTTAAATGAACCATCGCATAGGCAATGTCATCTTTACGTAAAGAGGGATCTTCTAAGGGTGACTGGATGGAATGGATCTCTTGTACGCTATCTAATTTTTTTAAAGTGTCTTCAATTTTTTGATCCTTTACTGGATCAAAGACAATCAAAATCGTATCAGATGGTAAATCAAAATTTTCTGCTAGCTCATTTGTCACATAGGTATGATCGGCTTCCACAAAAAAGCCATCACCTTGAAGTTTGCCTGGAAGCTGTAAAGCAAAATAAGCCATTGCCAGAAAAATAATAAGCCAAATCATAACGATTGCTTTAGCGTGTGCTGTGATAAAAGCTGAAAAAGTTTTCATAGTTGATTCAGTATCCTCCTTTTCAATTAGTGTAAAGGATGTGTCGTATTTTGTCGTGTGACAAAGTAAAGACTCCTGTCCATCTTTTGGGCAGAAGTCTTATTGTTAAAAGAATAATGATAATACAAAATAAATAACGGATGCCATAACGGCTGAAATTGGCATTGTAATAACCCAAGTGGTAACAATCTTTCGAGCCATGCCCCAGTTTACACCACGTACACGCTGTGCAGATCCAACACCCATAATGGATGAAGAAATAACATGTGTTGTGGATACTGGTAAGTGAATTAATGTAGCGCCAAAAATTACAGTAGCTGATGCTAAATCAGCTGCAACCCCATTAACAGGACGGATTTTCATAATTTTTCCGCCCACCGTTTTAATAATTTTGTAGCCACCTATGGAAGTACCTAACCCCATTGCTGTAGCTGCCGCTGCTCGTACCCAGAAAGGAATTTCATCTCCTGTATGCAAGCCCCCAGCAATTAACGCCATTGTCATAATACCCATTGCTTTTTGGGCATCATTTGTACCATGTGTAAATGATTGGATGGCCGCTGTGAAAATTTGCAATGTACGAAAGCCTTTATTTGTGCGATACAAGTTTAAGTTTTTAAACCATAATTTAAACAGTGTCATCATAATAAAGCCTGCACAAATAGCAAGTATTGGCGATATAACTAAAGCCAAAATAATCTTAGTAAAGCCGCCATAGTTTAAAACATTGAAGCCAGCCGATGCAATAGCGGCTCCAGCAATCGAGCCAATCAATGTATGGGAAGAACTGGATGGAATACCGAAATACCATGTTAATAAATTCCAAATAATGGCTGAAATTAAGGCCGCTAATATAACGACTGAGCCTGTTGTATCTCCTGCAAAGGCATTTAAAGAAAACGGATCTACAATGTCTTTTGTCAGCGCTTTTGCAACACCTACAAAGGTAATTGCACCAATAAAGTTCATAACTGCTGCCATGATGATTGCCACTCGAGGCGGCAACGCTCTTGTGGAAACCGAAGTTGCGATAGCATTTGCTGTATCATGGAAACCATTGATAAAGTCAAATGTTAGGGCAAAGATGACGACCAATACGGTTAATATAATGATTGTATTCATTGTAAAATGCCCATCTCCTAATTATGCGTTACGCATGATAATTGTCTCCATTGTATTTGCTACATTTTGACAATAGTCAGCGATATCTTCAAGTTGTTCATATATATCTTTAAATTTAATGATACGAATTGGATCTTTTTCATTTAAAAACAGTTGTTTAATGGATGAACGTTGGACTTCGTCACATTCACGTTCATAGTCTTTAATAAGAATTGCATGTGGACGCATGCCAATTAGATTCTTTTTCTTTAACTCCTCTGTTGCCTTCACGATCTCATCAGCACTTTTAGAAATATAGCCTAAGAAAATACGCATAGATTCGTCAATCTCTGTCAGTGAAAACATTTCAAAGTGTGCGATACAGTGCTCTGTACCATCCAATACATCATCCATACGAATGGCAAACTCTAAAATATCCTCTCGTTCAATAGGTGTCATAAAGGATTTGTTGAGCATGACAATCAATTCATGAATAAGCTTATCGCCAGCAGTTTCGTAGTTTTTCATCGTAATGCTAATCTCTTTTAGGTCAGCTACACTGTTAATACGAAAATCATTTGCGTAATGGACAGCCTCTCTCATATTTTCAGCAATTTTATGCAGAGATATAAAGAAAGGGTCCTGTTTTTTTGAGTTAAGCATGTAAATCGAATCCTCCTGGATATAAAAATTAATCAGCTTCTAAACTTTACTATCATAACAAAATCTTTAGGATTTCTACATAAAAACTTTATATTTGACATGAAAATTTACATTCTTGTAATATAAGCTGTTCACAAAATAACAGTAATTATAGGTATTGTATGTAGAATTGAAGAGATAATGTAAATCCGTATGTTTTCTTATTCTTAAGAATATCTTCATTTTTATCCTTCCTTTTTATTAAGAATTATTTTCTACAATGGAAAATAAGTAAGAAAGGGGCGTTTATAAAGAATGATTCAGGTTGAAAACTTACAACATACATTTTTAATTGGAAAAAGAGGGAAGGAAAAACAAGTTCCTGTATTAAAAGGTGTAAACTTTGAGGTTCATAAAGGGGAAATTGTCGCCATTGTTGGTAAAAGTGGCTCTGGTAAATCCACCTTATTACAAATTTTAGCTGGTTTTATGAAAGCAGAAAAGGGCTCTATTTTAGTGAATGGTAAGGAAACCGCTAATCTCAATGAAACAGAAAGTGCTGCGTTTCGTTTGCGCCAATTCGGTTTTATATTTCAAAACTTTCAGTTGATGCCGGGTTTGTCGGCTTTTGAAAATATTGAGCTTCCGCTAAAGCTACAAGGTTTACGCAAGGCTATACGACAAGAAAAAGTAAAAAAGTTAATGGACAAGGTTGGCTTAACAGAGGTTGCAGATCATTATCCAAATGAGCTATCAGGTGGTCAGCAGCAACGCGTAAGTATTGCGCGTGCCCTAATTACCAATCCGCCGATATTGCTGGCAGATGAGCCAACAGGAAGTTTGGATTCTGAAACAGAGCAAGATATTTTGCTACTGATTCAAAGTTTAAATCGAGAATTGGGGCTAACCTTTGTGATGATTACCCATGATGAAGAGGTTGCGACAATAGCACATAGACGCTTCCGTATGTATGATGGGGAACTTGTAAAGGAGGAGGCTTAATTATGTTATTTAAGGATCAAGTAGATTTTGTGACACAGCATATTAAGAAAAATAAATTACGTGTTTTTATGACGATATTAGCAGCAACCATGGGCTGTGCCTTTTTAATTGTTTTAGCATCAGTGGGCTTTGGCTTACAGGAATCATTACGCAATGAAATTCTTTCAAATGAAACAGTAACAAAAATTCAAGTGTACGGTGATACTACACAATTAACAGAAGATCAAATACAAGAGATAAAAAAAATAGAGCATGTGGAAACAGTGTTGGAAACGATAAACGTCAATGCTGCGGCACATTCATTTTTTGAAGACCGTGATACACATTCAAATGTCACATTGACAGATATGCAGGATTTTGAGCAAGTCAATGGCAAATTAGCAGAAGGTGTCTATCCATCAAAGCCCAATGAAATTATTGTAGGCTACCATTTTGCTCAAACATTATTGAATGAAGAAGAGCGCAATGTAATGGCTGAGAAAAGTAAAAAGGCTGAAGCTGAAGGCACTTATTATGATGGAAGAGAAGAAGGCTATAAGGAATCACTTGTTGGTCAAAAGATTGACTTGTCCTTAGCAACTCATGATGCCCCAAATAATGAAACAGAAAAAATGACCTATACAATTGTTGGGATTATGGAGAAGCCTTCTTATGACTGGATGATTGATAGCTCTATTCATATGGATAAAGCACAAAAGGCAGCATTAGCACAGAGCTTAGCACTTCCAGAGGATGAGCTGTTTTATTCAGAATTTAATATTTTTGCGGATACAATGGAAAATGTAAAGCCAATTTTAGAAACATTAAAAGATAAAGGCTACAGTGTTTATTCGGTGACAGAGCAATTAGAACAAATGAATGTCTTTTTCCTTGTCTTAAAAATTGGTTTAATTTTTGTTGGGACAATTGCGGTATTAATTGCTTCCATTGGTATTTTTAATACAATGACCATGGCTGTTACAGAGCGTACACGTGAAATTGGTGTGCTAAAGGCAATTGGCGCAAGTCCAAAGCTTATCAAACGTCTATTTTTAATGGAAAGTACATTTATTGGTATTTTAGGAACGCTGATTGCGGTTATTATTTCCTATGCGATCAGTATTACGGCTAATCTAGCATTGCCGTTAATTTTAAAAGCAGCAACAGGTGAGGATGTCTTTGCAACGAATGATATTACGTTTTCACTGATTCCATGGCAGCTAGTAGTAATTGCAGCGGCTATTAGTATTGGAGTAGCAATGATTTCTGGCTATCGACCAGCTCGCAAGGCGACAAAAATTGATGTGATTCAAGCTTTACGACAAGAATTATAAGAAATGGGGGCTCAGAAAAACTTTTGAGCTCCCATTTTATATACCTACTCTAAATAATCCTTTAGTTCATTTGCTAAAAACGGTGTGGCATTTAAAAGTTTTAAAAAGGCTTCATAGTTGGCACATTGTTGTGTAGTTGGCTTTTTACCTGTGTGATAGGCACGAATTAAAATATTTTTTGGCGTATTTTCCATATCAATAAACTCCAATAGCTGTGCCTCATAGCCAACCAATGATAATATTTCTGCTCGAATAGCATCTGTCGCAAGTGCAGCAAAGCGTTCGCGCACAAGCCCATGCTGTAGCATAATATCGAGAGCTGGTGTATGAAGCTGGCGATTTAGCTCATGCTGACAGCAAGGGACACTTAAAATAACGCTCGCTCCCCACTTAACTGCGCGAGCTAAAGCCATATCTGTAGCAACATCACAGGCATGTAAGGTTACCACCATATCAACAGCAGATTCATCGTTATAATCATTAATATCCCCTACAAGAAATTCAAGCTGGTCATAGCCTAAATCCTGTGCAATTTGTGAGCATTCCTCAATCACTTCTTTTTTCAAGTCTAAGCCCGTCACACGAATATCTAAGCCCTTTTCAATTTTTAAATAATGGTATAAAGCAAATGTTAAATAAGATTTACCCGAACCAAAGTCTAAAATTCGCACCTGCCGATCTTGCGGTAAGTAAGCTAAAGCATCGTCAATAAATTCAATAAAGCGATTAATCTGTTTAAATTTATCGTACTTTTGCTTTTTAACCTTTCCTTCTGTTGTCTGTACGCCAAGTCGAATTAAAAAAGGATAGGGCTGGTTATCAGAGAGTAAATAATTCTTTTTACGATTATGGGTAAGACTGACCTGCTTTGGTGCAGCAGCTTTATCAGACTTCCAAAGCACCTTATTTTTTTTCGATAATTGTACATGTACTTTTTCATCTATAAAATCAATATGGGCTTGACGATAATTCTCAAAAAATGCTTCAAGCCTAGCGGGAAAGTCTGCTAAAAGGATATTTTCATGTTTCAAAATCCGTTCATATTGGTATTCCATTTGTATATGGTAAGTATTTTTAAGCATTAAAGGTTTTAATTTAATGCGTTTGATGTCATTGGATTTCATGCGTGGTTGACTGATTGTAGCAGTAATAAGTTGCTGCTGTAAAATTTGCTCGATAAGTTGAGCTTTCATTTCCTCAAATGTCATATATTTTTCGCCTACTTTATTTTGTGATAGATGGCCCTAGTTTAACATATTTTACGATAATCAAGACGGTTATAGTTTTGTTAAATATCTCGATAAGGACATTTATTATCGCAAAAATGGGTGATACTAAACATAGATCAAGGAGGGAAACATATGTCAGACAACATGTATCAATTATTAGCCATTATTATTTATATGGTCGCTATGCTGGCGATTGGTTGGTATGCTTTTGCGAAAACATCCAATTTAACAGACTATATGCTTGGCGGACGTTCTTTAGGGCCAGCGGTAACAGCGCTAAGTGCAGGGGCAGCGGATATGTCAGGCTGGCTCTTAATGGGCTTACCGGGTGCGATCTTTTTATCAGGTCTTGTAGAGGCATGGATTGCTATTGGTTTAACAATCGGCGCTTATTTAAACTGGTTATTGGTAGCACCAAGGCTGCGGGTGTATACACAGGTGACAAATGATTCGATTACAATTCCCAGTTATTTAGATAGTCGCTTACGTGATCATACAAAGCTGATTCGAATTGCTTCGGGAATTATTATTTTAGTGTTTTTCACATTTTATGTATCATCAGGGATGGTTGCGGGGGGCAAGTTTTTCGATAGCTCCTTTGGTTATGATTATCATGTAGGTTTACTAATTGTTTCAGGCGTAGTAGTTGCTTATACATTATTTGGTGGGTTTTTAGCAGTAAGTTATACAGATTTTTTACAAGGACTTATTATGTTTTTAGCCCTTATTAGTGTACCCATATTCGGTATGTTTGTAACAGGTGGATTAGGAGATACAATCACCTCCATTAAAGCAGTTAACCCTGATCATTTAAATTTATTACCTGCTACAGCAACAGCAGCTGGTATTATTTCCTCTGTTGCTTGGGGCTTAGGCTATTTTGGCCAGCCGCATATTATTGTACGCTTTATGGCGATTAGCTCTGTAAAGGAAACAAAGCAGGCTCGACGTATTGGGATTGGCTGGATGATATTAAGTTTGTTTGGTGCGATTGGCACGGCATTGGTAGGTGTTGCGTACTATGAGCAAAATGCTGGCGAATTAAAGGATGCTGAAACAGTATTTATTGTAATGGGACAAATTTTTTTCCATCCGTTTATAGCAGGTATTATGCTAGCAGCGATTTTAGCTGCTGTAATGAGTACCATTTCCTCACAATTAATTGTAACGTCCTCAGCGCTTGTCGAGGATATTTATAAGGCTTTATTTAATAAAACGGCAGACGATAAACATTATGTTTTTGCTGGTCGTATGGCTGTACTTGTCGTAGCCATTATTTCCATTATCTTAGCATGGAATCCGGATAATTCAATTTTAGATTTAGTTGGCTTTGCATGGGCAGGCTTTGGAGCTGCATTTGGTCCGATTATCCTGCTGTCCTTATATTGGCGCAAGCTAACGAATTATGGAGCTATTGGTGGAATGATTACAGGTGCGATCACGGCCTTTATTTGGGGGAAGGTTGATGCTTTATCTGATACGCTTTATGAGATTGTACCAGGCTTCTTTGTTTGTTTAATTGTTGCAGTTGTTGTCAGTATCATGACATACAAACCAAATCCAGAAATTGAAGAGGAATTTAATCGCTCAGAGCAATTATTAAAAGAAGAAAGAACATAAACAACGTCAATGCGCCTTGCTGAAGAGGCGCATTTTTTGGAAAATTGATAATTGTTCATGAATACGAGTAATATATTGTATGGTAAGATAAAGGAAATTTGTTGTAGAGACAGCAAGGCTTTTGTGGGAGGTTGCGAATGGATAGAATGAAAGAAGTCGATGTATTGATGGAAAAAGCCATATTAGTGGGCGTTAATATACGAAATGATGAGCATTTCGAGTATTCAATGGAGGAGCTGCAAAACTTAGCAGAGGCTTTGCATGTAGAAGTAGTTGGAGTTGTGACACAGAATTTAGAGCGTGTTACACCATCTCATTATGTGGGCACAGGTAAAATAGAGGAGATTAAAAATTTCTATGAGGAAGCGCAAGCAAATCTTGTCATTTTTAATGATGAGCTATCTCCTTCGCAAATTCGTAATTTAGAGCGTGATTTAGCGGCAAAGGTGATTGACCGCACGATGCTAATTTTAGATATTTTTGGGCGACGCGCAAAAACCCGTGAGGCACAGATGCAGGTGGAATTAGCACAGCTACAATATATGCTGCCGCGTTTAGTGGGCTTGCATGCGTCTCTAAGTCGTCAGGGTGGAGGAACTGGAGGCGGCTTTAAAAACCGGGGTGCTGGTGAAACGAAGCTTGAGCTGGATCGACGAAAAATTGAGGACCAGATTGCAAAGATAAAGAAAGATCTTGAGCATGTCCAAGAGCAACGCGACACACAGCGGAAACAGCGCCGTAAAAATGCATTGCCCATTGTCTCAATTGTAGGTTATACAAACGCTGGGAAATCAACAATCATGAACCAGCTACTTACACAAATTGGACAAGAGGAGCATAAACAAGTCTTTGAAAAGGATATGCTCTTTGCCACACTGGAAACCTCTGTACGTCAAATAGAGCTACCTGATAAAAAGACTTTTCTATTAACAGATACAGTCGGTTTTGTCAGTAAATTACCGCATCATTTAGTAAAGGCATTTCGCTCTACATTAGAAGAGGCACGAGATGCAGACCTTTTACTTCATGTTGTCGATGTTTCAAATGCTGAGCATGGCTTTATGATGGATGTAACAAATGAAACATTAAAAGCTGTTGGTGTTGAAGCCATTCCAACTGTTTATGTCTACAATAAGGCTGATATAGCGAATGTGCCGTATCCTGTAGTCAGCGGTGATAATATTTGGATTTCCGCCAAGCAAGGGATAGGTTTAGAGGAGCTCTTACAGCTAATCCGTCAGCATATCTTCTCTGATTATGTCACATGTGAAATGTTAATACCCTATGACCAGGGCAATATTGTTTCCTATTTGAATGAGCATGCCTCTGTGCATCAAACAGCATACGAAGAGAATGGTACATGGCTTTCACTTGAGCTAAAGCAAGCAGACTACAGAAAATATCAACACTATGTTGTGAACTAAACAAAGGAGCTGTCTGAAAAGTCATTTTGAGATAGCTCCTTTGTCACCACTATAGAAGTACCTAATTTTAATGGAAGTTTAGGCTGACTAGAAAGAGCTTTCTTTCTAGTCAGCCTTCTTTATTTTTGTGAAAGAAATAACAAAGAAATCATTAAATAATGTCTTGGCCTTTGCTTGTTCGTAGGGAATAAAATTTATACTTGTGGATAACTTAAACATATTAGCGTATTTGATTTTAAAAAAATGATAGGAGTTCATAATTACTCTCTATTATAGTATAAATAGGTTAAATTTGTATAAAGAGTTGTAAATCTGATTTTTTTATATTTTAGAATAATTTGATGACTGCGTAACATTTTTTCTTTAGGAAAGAGTAAGAAAACTTAGATATATCAAAGGATAAAATAATTACCTAAATAATCAATCGGAATTTATAGAAAAATGATAAATTTTCAACATTTTTAAAAACTCTTGCGAAAGTTTATAAAAGACTTTAGTATGATGAAACAAAGTTTTTTACCCTTAAAATAGGGTAATTATATTTTTGTGAAATAATTATATTAAAAAATCAGGAGAGGGTATTATATGTCTAGTAAAGATGAAGTGGTAAAATCCGTCCCTCAAAAGGGCTTTGTTGGACACCCTAAAGGGCTCTTTACTTTATTTTTCACAGAATTTTGGGAACGTTTCTCCTATTATGGGATGCGCGCCATTCTTATTTTCTTTATGTATTATGAACTCAATGAAGGTGGCTTAGGCTTAGAGCGAGGAACAGCGAACTCGATTATGGCCATTTACGGTTCACTTGTTTATATGTCTGGTATTATAGGTGGCTGGATTGCTGACAGAATTTTAGGAACACGTAGAACTATTTTTTATGGTGGCGTATTAATTATGGTCGGTCACTTACTGTTAGCACTGCCAGGTGGTGTGACGATGCTCTTTGCCTCAATGGCATTTATCGTTATGGGAACTGGTTTGTTAAAACCAAATGTTTCAAGTATTGTTGGGGACATTTATGCGGAAACAGATAGTCGTCGTGATGCTGGTTTTTCAATTTTCTATATGGGTATTAATATGGGCGCGTTTATTGCACCATTTATTGTCGGAACAATTGGACAAAAGTACAGCTTCCATCTTGGCTTCGGCTTAGCAGCGCTTGGGATGCTAATTGGTTTAATAATTTATAAATTAACTGAGAAAAAATATTTAGGCTTAGCAGGGTTGCAAGTAAATAACCCCTTAAAGCCTGAAGAGCGCAAAAAAATCTTTACACAATTTGGGATTGTAGCGTTACTTATTGTGCTTCTAGGGATTATAGGTATTAAAACAGGTACATTAACCATGAATGTATTTAGTTTAATCATTACGACTTTAGGTGTGGTAATTCCCACTGTGTTTTTTATCTATATGTATCGTAGTAAAAAAACAACAAAGGATGAAAAATCACGCCTGCTTGCTTACATTCCATTATTTTTAGCAGCGGTTATGTTCTGGGCTATTCAAGAGCAGGGGGCAACAATTTTGGCAACCTATGCAGATGAACGCACACAATTAAGCATTGGCAATTTCCAGCTTCAATCTTCGTGGTTCCAATCGTTGAATCCATTATTTATCATCACATTGGCACCTTTATTTGCGATGCTATGGTTAAAATGGGGAAATAAGCAACCTACAACACCGCGTAAGTTTTCCTATGCGTTATTCTTTGCAGGTTTATCATTCTTAGTTATGATGATTCCGGCACATTTATCTGGTGGGGAAACATTGGTGAGTCCATGGTGGTTAGTGCTGTCATTCTTCTTGGTCGTTGTTGGAGAGTTATTACTATCACCAGTTGGTTTATCTGCTACGACAAAACTAGCACCACAAGCCTTTGCGGCACAAACAATGTCATTATGGTTTTTAACAAGCGCCGCAGCACAAGCTATTAATGCACAGCTTGTAAGGGTCTATGAGGTAGTAAGTGAGTTTACTTATTTTGGCTTTTTAGGGTCACTATCCATTGTGATTGGCATTATTTTATTAATCATTTCACCGATTATTTCAAAAGCGATGCGAGGCATTAACTAACGTTATGATGTAAGTATGGTCTTCACGAAGACTAGACTTACATCTTTTTTATGTTGTTATAAACTCATCAGCCATTAAAATTTGGCATGAATATTATATTTTAAGTAGTTATTTTGCTGAATAAGGGTATAAGTTTTTATGTAGAACATTATTATTTTCGTTATAATAATCTTAATAATATGAAAATTCAGGGGGATGAACGTCATGAAAGAAGAGTTGAATCGTTTAAGGCCAAGGTTAATGGAGATTTTTGCACATTTACATGCCTATCCAGAGATTAGCTGGCATGAGATAGAAACAACCAATTATATATTCAATTTATTGACACAAGAAGGGTTTTCTCCTCAACGTTTTAAAAATTCTACAGGGCTTTATGTTGATGTCGGACATGGGACACCAAAGGTAGGATTACGAACAGATATCGATGCCTTATGGCAGGAGGTTGATGGTACTTTTCGGGCAAACCATTCCTGTGGACACGATGGACATATGACAATGGCCATTGGTACGCTATTACTTTTAAAGGAGCAAAAATCATCATTTAATGGAACAATCCGTGTTATTTTCCAGCCTGCTGAAGAAAAGGGAACAGGGGCATTAGCTGTTTTAGAAGAAGGCGTGATTGATGATTTGGACTTTTTATTTGGTGTTCATGTAAGACCTGTTCATGAACTGGAGGATGGTACATACTGTGCTGCCTTATATCATGGAGCTTCTCGTTTACTTGAAGGAGAAATTATTGGAGAGGATGCTCATGCTGCAAGACCACATCTTGGTGTCAATGCAATTGAAGTCGGTGCAACCATTATTGAAGACCTACGAACAATTCACACAGACCCAATGGTTCCTGTCTCTATTAAAATGACAAAATTCCAAGCTGGGGGAGAATCAGGCAATATAATTCCTGGCAATGCCTCGTTTACAATTGATATACGTGCACAGCAAAATAATGTAATGGACGATTTAGCACAAGGAGTAAAGCGTGTTATTGATTCTGCTAAGATTTTGCATAAGGTGCAAATCGATTTACGCACCGTAGCAAATATCGTGGCGGCTGAGGTTGATGCAAGTGCACAATATATTATGGAGCAGGCAATTATACAGGCAGCAGGATTATCAAATTTAAGAAAGCCTGTACACACACCGGGAGGAGAGGATTTTCATCACTATGCAGTAAAGAGACCTCGTGTGAAAACGACCATGTTAGGCTTAGGCTGTGGCTTAACACCAGGGCTACATCATCCAAAAATGAGATTTAAACAGGCTAGACTTGTTACAGGTGTTGAAATTCTTACCAAAGCAGTGTTGTTAGCGTTAGAATCAGGAGGACATACGAAGGAGGCGTCGGCATAATGTTAGAAAAAGTGCGTATTCATAAAATCATGACACCTATAGAGATTGCAGAAGTACAAAAGCTAAATGCTGAGATATGGGGAACTCAGGCTATACCCTCCCATCAACTATTGGCTGCTGTACAAAATGGTGGCTTAGTACTGGGTGCTTATTTAGAAGAACAGCTTATTGGCTTTAACTATTGCTTTGTTGGCTACCAGGATGAAGAAATGTACTTACATTCACACATGATTGGTGTAGAGAAAGCATATCGTGAACAAGGTGTAGGTGAGTTATTGAAGCACGCACAACAAGAATATGCAAAAGAGCATGGCTTTCAATTAATTCGTTGGTTAATTGATCCACTAGAAGCGCATTTAGCTAATCTAGCATTTTTCAAGCTCAATACCATTAGTTATCACTATAATATAGATTATTATGGCGCGCTACAGGATGATTTTAATGAAGGGCTCCCTTCTGATAGACTCGTTGTTGAATGGTGGATTGAACGTGAACGAGGGACAGATAGCTTGGATGAACTAGAGGAACTTGCACAGGAAATTGTACCATGGACATTAACGGTGGATGGCTTGCCTGTGCTTGATGTGGATAATACGTTTCAACTAAACCAATCCTTTTACAGAGATGCCTATTTATTGCCAATACCTCAATATTTACAGAAAATGAAAGTCGAGAGCCCAAAGCTTGCAGAGGATTGGCGCTATAAGGTACGAACAATTTTAACAACATTATTCAATCAAAATTATGCAATTGTACGCATGAAAAAGCACCCTGAATATGTCCATAGCTATCTATTAGTCAGACGCTCCTTATTAGCTTTATAATAAAGAGTAGGGAGTGACTACTGTGAAATTAACAGAAATAACATTGAGGCACTTAAAAATGCCGATGAAAGCACCATTTACAACGAGCTTCGGTACAGTTGCTGAAAAAGAGCTGTTATTAATAGAGGCAATGGATGAATCAGGTATAACAGGATGGGGAGAAACAGTTGCTTTTGTAGCACCTTGGTATACAGAGGAGACAGTAAAGACAACATGGCATATGTTGAAGGATTTTTTAATACCCCTCTTGTTACATAAAGAGATCAAGCATCCTGATGAGGTATCTGCATTGTTTGCGTCTATTCGCCGAAATTGCATGGCAAAAGCTTCGATCGAAGGTGCTGTATGGGATATTTATGCCCAACAAACAAAGCAATCTCTTGCACAGGCTTTAGGCGGAAACAAGCAACGCATTGAGGTGGGAGTAAGTGTAGGTATCCAATCATCTACGGCTAAATTAATCGATCAAATAAAGGAACATATGCATAATGGCTATAAACGGGTGAAGATAAAAATTAAGCCTAATCATGATGTTGAGGTGGTACGAGCTATACGTACTGAACTACCAGACATTCCTTTAATGGTTGATGCTAATTCAGCTTATACATTGAACGATATAAAGATATTGCAGCAACTTGATGCCTATAATTTATTAATGATTGAACAGCCGTTAGCGACTGACGATATTGTTGACCATGCAACATTGCAAAAGCAGCTACAAACGTCTATTTGTCTCGATGAAAGCATTACGTCCGTGGAAGATGCCAGAAAGGCTATTGAGCTTGGCAGCTGTGGTGTCATCAATATCAAGATTGGACGAGTAGGTGGCTTAACAGAGGCAAAACGGATTCATGATTTATGTCAGAACAACAATATTCCTGTTTGGTGTGGTGGTATGCTGGAGGCGGGTATCGGACGAGCACATAATATTGCCCTAACATCGCTTAGTAATTTTGTTTTGCCTGGGGATACTGCGGGCTCAAGCCATTATTGGTATGAGGATATTATTGTACCTGAAGTAAAGGCAATAAGCGGCTATATTGATGTGCCGCAATCAGCGGGTATTGGTTATGCACCTAATCGAGCTGTTATTGATAAACTAACAATTAGTACAGAGGTTTATCGATCATCAACCATATAAAAACGAGGAGAGAACTGCTTGAAAAAAAGCTTGCAAATCGGTGGTGCCTATGTAGGAATTATCGTTGGTGCAGGATTTGCCTCTGGACAGGAGATTATTCTGTATTTTACAAGCTTTGGTCTTAAAGGGGTCTACGGTGCATTATTAGCGGCTTTTGGCTTTTCACTTGTTGGTATGTGCATTGCTCAGGTTAGCTCAAGGTTACGCACAACATCCCATAAGGATTTGATTTATCAAATTTCCGGGAATTTTATGGGCTTTTTATTAGACCTTCTATTATCAATTTTCTTATTTGGGGTTGCGGTCATTATGTTTGCTGGGGCAGGAGCGACCTTTCAACAAATGTTTGCATTACCAGTTTGGCTAGGGAGTATATCTATGGTTGTGTTGACTGTAGCGACGGTTATGTTGAATGTGAAAAGCATTATTAATATAATCGCGCTTGCCACACCATATTTGTTAACAATTGTATCCATTATTGCTATCTACGCAATTGCTACGATGGATCTTACTTTTGCGGAGCAGGCAGTTATTGCACAGCAGGCTCAAATTAGCACGAATAGCTGGTGGCTTACTGCATTATTATATATGTCCTTTAATATAGGAGTGAGCTTTTCTCTCCTCACGGTGATGTGTGGAGCAGTACGCAATGATAAGGTGGCTGGAATAGGTGGCATTATCGGCGGCATTTTGTTAGGTGCGCTAATTTTGCTTATTCATTTATCATTGCTAGCAAAAATGAATATTGTCATTGGGTTAGATATTCCAATGCTAGCATTAGCAAATGAAATTCATCCAATCGTTGGACTGTTGATGACACTTTCTCTTTTAGGCATGATTTATAATACTGCGGTGGGCATGCTCTATTCGTTTATAGTGAGATTTATTGAACCTAGTAAATCGCATTTTAAACGAGCTGCTATTGTTATAGGAGGTCTAGGCTTTCTAGCAAGTCTGGTAGGTTTTACAACGCTTGTTTCAAAGCTTTATGCTGTGATGGGTTATGTAGGGCTAGTGTTAATTATCTTTATTGTTGGAGCATGGATAAGAGGAATAAAAAAATCGGATGGTTAGTAAAAGGTAGTTGAGAAAATTCGTTTGTTCTCAGCTACCTTTTTTTGAATGATAAATTAATTAACGTTGAAAGGCTAACGGAATTACGGAGATTTTGTCGATAATACGTCTTTTTAAGAAATTCTTAAATAAAGCGAGAATAATTCTCATTTGTTGGTTGACTGAGAATAAAAACATGCTTATAATGAGAATCGTGAGTAATGATAATCATTTTCACTAAAAGTACGTTACACACAAAAATGAAATCTACCGGGGATTACATATGAAAATAAGATATCTTTTAACAGCAACGATTGTGCTGTCTATTGTGTCACTATTTATCGGTGTAGCCGATATTAAACCAAGTGATCTATTAGACTTCCACTCAGAAGAAACGAGACTGTTTTTAATTAGTCGTGTACCTAGGCTTGTAGCAATTTTGCTGGCAGGTGCAGGTATGAGTATTGCTGGTTTAATTATGCAAAGCTTAAGTAGGAATAAGTTCGTATCGCCAACAACAGCGGGTACTTTAGATGCCACTAGATTAGGTGTTTTGATTTCGATGATGTTTTTTACAAATGTCACGTATTTTCAAAAAATTTCCTTCGCTTTCATATTTGCTTTAGCCGGCACACTATTATTTATGCAAATATTAAATCGAATTAAGTTTAAAGATGCGATCTTTATACCACTTATTGGCTTAATGTACGGAAATATTTTATCGTCGGTTACAACATTTTTTGCGTATAAGGCGAATATTATCCAAAACATTTCTGCATGGTTACAAGGAGATTTCTCATTAATCATGAAAGGTCGCTATGAACTGTTATACATAAGTGTACCAGTACTTATTTTAGCTTACATTTATGCAAATCGCTTTACAGTGGCTGGAATGGGCGAAGATTTTGCTAAAAACCTTGGGCTTTCCTATAAATTTGTGATGAACTTTGGGTTAGTATTAGTAGCGCTGATCTCAACAACAGTGGTGCTGACAGTTGGCTTAATACCTTTTCTTGGTTTGATCATTCCGAATATTATTTCACTGTTTAAAGGTGATAATTTAGCAAAAACATTGCCGCATACAGCATTGCTTGGCATGTCCTTCTTGTTATTCTGTGATATTTTAGGGCGCGTACTTATCTTCCCTTATGAAATACCAATTAGTATGACGGTTGGTGTTATCGGAAGTGCGATCTTCCTATTCATGCTGTTTAGGGGGAGAGCATATGCGTAATCGTACAAGAATGTTCATTTTAATAGGACTAGCAGTAGCTTTTGTTTTACTATATGTATTTTATCAGTTAAATGGAAACTATCACTATGCATTTCCACGTCGCTTAATGAAAGTATTGGCGATGGGATTAACAGGTATAGCAATTGCTTATTCGACAGTTGTTTTCCAAACAATTACACATAATCGTATTTTAACGCCAAGTGTTATGGGATTAGATTCTTTGTATATGTTAATCCAAACATTAATCTATTTCTTCTTTGGCTCGATATCTATCTTGGTTATTAATGTTCACTACAATTTCTTAGTAGCGGTTTCAGCTATGGTTGTATTTGCGTTAATTTTCTACCGAGTATTGTTTAAAGAAGGCAAGCGCCCAATTCATTTTTTACTGCTTGTTGGTATGATTGTTGGTACATTTTTAGGTAGTATTACAACATTCCTCCAAGTGTTGATTGATCCTAATGAATTTTTAGGCTTACAAAGTAAGATGTTTGCAAGCTTTAATAATGTCAATTCTGATTTGATTTGGCCAGCAGGTATTATTATTGTATTAGCATTTATTTATGGCTGGCGTCATATGCATCAATTAGATGTTATGTCTTTAGGGCGAGATACAGCGATTAATTTAGGGGTGCCGTATGATAAATTAGTACAGCGTATGTTAATTTTGTCGTCTATCCTCATTGCTGTTTCCACAGCACTTGTTGGACCAATTACATTCTTCGGTTTAATCGTTGCCAATCTATCGTATCAATATTTTAAAACATACAAGCATTCCATATTGATTGCTGGTGCCTGTGTGATGAGTATTATTGCTTTGGTCGGTGGACAGTGGCTGGTGGAACGAATTTTCAGCTTCAATACAACACTTAGCGTGATTATTAACTTTGTTGGTGGAGTATACTTCATCTACTTATTATTAAAAGAAAGTAGGTCATCGGGATGATTCAAGTCAAAGAGATTACCAAGTTTTTTGGAAAAAAACCTGTTGTTCAAGATGTAAGCGTTGATATTGCTTCTGGAAAGATTACCTCATTTATTGGCCCCAATGGTGCAGGGAAATCGACACTACTTTCGATGGTAAGCCGATTATTGAATGCAGATACAGGCGAGGTGCTACTCGATAAGGCAGATGTGCGTCGCTGGAAATCAGATGATTTTGCGAAACGAGTATCTATTTTAAAGCAATCTAACTTTATGAATGTACGTTTAACGATTCGTGAGCTTGTATCGTTTGGACGTTTCCCATATTCAAAGGGCAATCTCAAGCCAGAAGATGAAGAAAAGGTTGACGAAGCTATTCTCTATATGAATTTGCAGGAAATTCAACACAACTACTTAGATGAGTTATCAGGAGGTCAACGTCAACGTGCCTTTATTGCAATGGTTATTGCGCAGGATACTGAATATATATTACTGGACGAGCCGCTAAATAACTTAGATATGAAGCACTCTGTACAGATTATGAAAATTTTACGCAAGTTGGTTGATGAGTTAGGGAAAACAGTTGTTATTGTGTTACATGATATTAACTTTGCTTCTGTCTACTCAGATCATATTGTGGCATTAAAAGATGGACGTGTTGTGAGAAATGGTCCTACAAATGACATCATCAACTCACATGCTTTAAAGGAAATCTATGATATGGATATTCCTGTTCAAGAGCAAGATGGCTGTAGAATTTGTGTTTATTTTAATTCTTAGAGGTAGTAACAGATGGAATAACCATCCATTAATTATATAAAAGGAAAAGGAGAAAGTTTAAATGAAAAAGTGGAAATTACTTACGGTTTTAATGGCAATGATGCTATTAGTATTAGCTGCTTGTAGCTCAAAAGAAGACTCAAAAGAGGAAGATAAAGGTGATGATTCAGCTGCTAAGCCAGCAGAGGAGCAAAGCGAAGAGTCTTCAATATTCCCATTAACAATTCCAGGTAGCACAGTTGAAGGACGCGATGGTAACACTACATTTGAAGAAGTAACACTTGACAAAATTCCAGAAAAAGTAGTTGTGTTTGATAATGGTTTCCTAGATACATTAGACGCTTTAGGTGTTGAGCCTACTGCTGTTGTACAAGATTCATTACCAGCGTATTTAAGCAAATATAAAGATAGCAAGTATGTGAATGCTGGTACATTATTTGAGCCTGATTATGAAAAATTATCTGAAATCAACCCAGATGTAATCTTCATTTCTGGCCGTGCATCAGCAGCTTATGCTGAATTATCTAAAATTGCACCTACAGTATATGTTGGTGTAGATAATAAAAACTTCTTAGAATCGTTTAAAGTGAATGTAGAATTAGCAGGTAAAATTTTCGGTAAAGAGCAAGAAGCAGCAGCTGCACTTGCTGACTATGAAGCAAAAGTAGAAGAAGTAAAAGGTAAAGCAGCTGCATCAGAAGAAAAAGCATTAATCGTTTTAGGTAGCGAAGGTTCATTATCTGTATTTGGTCCTGGGTCACGCTTTGGTGTTGTTCATGATGTATTCGGTGTAAAAGCTGTAGCTGAAGCTGATGGCTTTAAAATTGACTCACATGGTGATAATGCAAGCTTTGAGTTTGTACGTGAGAAAAACCCAGATATTTTATTCGTAGTTGATCGTGACGCAGTAGTAAACGAAAATGGCGAATCTGGTACAAAAGCTGCAATTGAAAATGAAATCGTAAGTGCAACAAATGCAATTAAAAATGGTAAAGTATTCTACTTAGACCCAGAAGTTTGGTATCTTTCAGGCGGTGGTTTACAATCAGAATCATTAAAAGCTGATGATGTGTTAAAGGCGTTTAACTAATATGTTTGTACAAATTAAACGTATTGTTGTAACGGAAGGGAATTCGGATAAGGTTGTAGAGCGTTTTGGTGCTAAAGCAGATGGACCATCATTGCTTGAACAACAGCTTGGCTTCATCGATAAGCAAGTGCTTGTCAAGAAGGTACGACGTGGCGATGAAGAAGTGCTAGTAATGGTTCGTTGGGAATCAGAGGAAGCATGGAAAAATTGGGAGAAGAGCCCCGAGCATATCGCTGGTCATAAGGCAAATGCAGGCAAACCAAAGCCTGAGTATGTAATTGAAAGCGGACAAGAGGTCTATTATATAAAAGGCTAATGATAAAAAGGTGTCTCAAGTTATTTGAGGCCTCTTTTTCTGTTAGAATGATTAAATTAAAAATCGATAAAATCAAGAAAAATACATAAAAACCACTTAGTTTTCTCTTTGAGGGTCACACTATCTGGTGAAAATCTAAGTGGATTAAGTCAGTTCTACTTTGTTCGTTTTTTAGTTAATGCTCCATTGATGTTTTTCGCCATCTATGACAGGTTGTGCCCATATTAAAGGAAATGGTACTTTCATTAATTGATAACCCAGAGATACTTGTATAGTGTGTCTCGTTCTTGTTCTCGGCATTGCTACTAGAGTCTTTCTCTACTTCCAACCCTCGTGCATTAATAATTGTATAATGTGGTGTTAAATAGATTGTTGGTGAATCGATGGCCAAGCCAAAGGTGTCTGGGTTTACCATGGATATATTGGAGAAATTTTCGTTCGAGATTCTGTGAATACCATATTGTGCAATATAATAATCCCTCTTTTGTTGAAAAGTCTCTTCAAATCCAGGAGTATCACTAATAAAATTCGAAAAGGCTGAGATGTTTTTATAGGTCGCTAGCGTCTCTCGATAGGCTGTTAACTCGGATTGAATAATGATTTTCTCAATCTGTAACTGTTCGGCTGTAGGTTTTTTAATCGAAATTTCTTCCATTGTAACAACGATGCTACAGGAAAAAGTAGCAGTAAGTATAAAAACATTTTCATTTAGTGCATTTTTCATTATGAATCACTCCTAGTACAAAAGACTTTCATTTCTCCAATGCTCTTATATAAGCGTAACATTAGTAAGAACGCCATTTCAATGGGGAGTTCACGCCACTTTTATGGCGGTGTTTGATACTACACCGCCAAATTTTTGCTAATAATTGCTAATAATTTGGCGTGGTTTGCAAGAATAACGCCATTTTTTGGCGGTCTCTATCTTTATGAAGGAAATAATGGGATTAACTGTATTATACAGGGGCGGGTCTAGTATTTTTTCCCATTAATCTATATAATATTTGTTAATAAAGGTAGAGGGGAGAGGGGACTATTGAAGGGATTAGATAAACGCATTAATGAATCATTAGACTTTCTTATTGAAAATGAGCAGTTACTTGGACGTGAGTTAAAAACGCTGTTTCATAGCTTTAAAGAAGAAAAAATAGCTGTAGGTTTTTCCTTTGGCAAGCTATGTTTTTTGCATTATGAAGCATTTGTAGATAACGTACATGAGGATATTTATAAGGTTGCTGCAGCCGTCGAACTACTAATATTATCTTTTGATATTATTGATGATCTGCAAGATAAGGATTCAGATTATAGTTGGTGTAAAATACCTGAGTTCTCACTAAATGTAGCCTTAGCCATGCTAGTGATGGCATCAAAAACAATAGAGGATACTTCCTTCGAACATAAAAGGTCTGCTATTAGACTGCTTGAGGAATACGCATTGAAAAGTATAAATGGTCAGCAATTAGATTTACTTAATAATTGTCGTGATGAAGATTCCTATGTACAAATGATTACGCAGAAATCAGGTTCTTTAACAGCAATGAGCTGCTTGATTGGGGAAGTGCTTGCAAAAGGAGAGGTATCGAGAGAAGTACAGGAATATGGGAAATACATAGGCATTATCCAACAAATCAAAAATGATATTCAAAGTTTAAAAAGTTGGGGACCTAAAAATGATCTGCTAAATAAAAGATATTCTCTCCCTATTATTTATCTTTTATCACAAAAAAATGATATTTCAAAATCAGTTGTGAACTATTATAATGATAATATAGTTACAGTTTTGGATAATAATTCAATCGAAAATGAGTTGAAAAATGGTGGAGCCATACGTTATGCAATTACCATTAAAAATGTCTACAAGTTTAAAGCATTGAAGGATCTGGAACAAGTAGCTATAAATGAGTTGGGTAAAGATTACCTGCAAAAACTAATGAAATGAGGAGAAATAAGTAGAATGAATGTAATTCAGTATTTAGAACAGAATTCGAGCCTAGTAACTTTATTAAAGGAACAGAATAAAGCCTCATTAATTGGAATCTCATCTATAGAGCAGCAAGCCATTTTAGAAGCATTTAATGGTGAGCTGAATACAGAAAGCCAAATTTGGAACTAAAAACTTTGTATAGTAAGTTATTTTGGCCCGCTATAATTCTCTATTTAATGATAGGTCTTTATCTTAATTACGTAAATTATAGCGCGCCTTATATAGAAATAGGGGTAGAACAAGAGGATGATCGATGGCTCGTATCTCAACTCTATTATCAAGACTGGGCAACCAGACAAAATATAGCTATTGGTGATACAATTTTAGCGGTAGATGGAGGCCCATTTGAGGATCACAACCAGTTAAAGTATAAATCTAGCATATTATCTGCGAATGAATTAACAATTATGAAGCCAGATGGAGCCCTTATCACTATACATATTAAACAGTTAGATATTCCTCAGCAATTTACTTATATATTAATGATCCCAGCGTGCTATTTTTTTATAACATTCTTCGTGGCTTTATATTTACATTTTAAACAACGAAATACAACATTAACGAATTTGCTGATTCTTTTTATGTTAACAGTTTCATTAGCCTATGTAAGTAGTGGCGCTTCGGGTAAATTAGATGAAATTGCAATTATTGTTAATCGTAGTAGTATGTTGTTATGTTTAGTGATACTATTACACTTTTTAAGAAATTATTATTCATTTGTGAAAACAAATTGGATGTTTACCAGTCAGATAAAGTTTTTTTATGTATTGCCCCTGCTTGGTTTTATACTAGGGTGTGTGGGTGCTATTTATCCTGCTTTAAACGGTGCTCTTTCTTACACTGTATTAGCATTTTTCTTTATTCTCCTTGTGCTGATTCTTAGCATTTTACTGCTAAGCTATTTCAAATATAGCTCACCTCAGTTGAAAATTTTATTGAATAGTATATTGATACCGTTTCTACCATTTCTTTTTTTATATGCACTCCCTAAAATTCTATTTAATACATATATTCTTTCAACCGAGATTAGTGCATTGTTTTTATTGATGATCCCATTTAGCTTTATATTTACGCAATTAGCCGAGCGATTATTTAATATTGAATATCATATTACAAGGTTGCGCTATTATACTATCTTTTCAACAATCTTTACACTGTGGTTTGCAGGTGGGCTATATTTATTTGCAGGAAAAAAATTAGGCATTTCTGCTATGTCAGGCATTACTCTTTTTACATTTTTATCATTAGTTGTGCTTTTTTATATAAAAGAAAAGGTTGATTACCGAAAACGAAAAATTTTATTTTCAACAAAGGGCGATTATATCCACCAACTATATACGGCTGTTGATAAAATTGGAAAAACCATTAAGATTGATGAATTGTTAGAGAAGTTTGCCGATGAAGTTTCTATACATCTCGAACTAGATGATGTCTCTGTCTTAACATATAGCTATGAAACCCATGAATTTATAACAAAGGCTGGGGAAAACATCACTATATTACCTGAAGTGATAGAAGAAATACGATTAGGAGAAATACGAAAGGTTGATAAAGTGTATGTAGCATTTCTCCATCAGGATACACATTATAAAAGAGCCTTAGCACTAGGGTATAATACGACCATTTATCTCAAGGATGACAAGCTATTATGGCTTGAATTGCTTCTGCTGTATGTGAATAATTTTATTGAAAATACAAAAATGGTAGAAGAGTTACTAGGGGAACTAAAGCATATGAAACAGACTGATAATAGCCAGCTACCTTGGCTAAATAAGCTATTATGGTTAAGGTTTGAAGAAGAAAAATATCAGCTGGCACAAGAGTTACATGACACTAATCTACAGGAGCAGTTACATATTGCACGAGAGGTAGATGTGTTAATAAACGCAAAGGATACAGAAGATATTCAGGCCAGGCTTGCAAAGATTCATCAGCAAATGGTTGCCTCCCTACATGAGCTAAGAGCATATTGCGAAAATTTAAAGCCCCCATTATTGGATACATTAGGCTTAAATGCGGCATTAGAAAAGTTAATAAGAAATGTGACGGAACGGGCAAACTTTGTCTTAATCTACACAATTGATCGCCTTTATTTAGAGGATGAACGCATGAATTTAATGATCTATCGATTGTTTCAGGAATTGTTAAATAATGCATTAAAGCATTCCTGTGCAACAACAGTCGAGATCCATCTTAAAGAGAAGGCGGATGGCTTTAAAATTATTTATGAGGATAATGGTGTAGGGTGTAATATGGAAGACATTGTTGTAGCAGAATCGATGGGGATTCGAGGTATGCAGGAGCGTGTAAAAGCATTTAACGGACAATTTTGCATTGATTCACATATAAATCAAGGAGTGTCTATTCAAATTATGGTAAAAGAAGGGAGTGAAGCACTTGATTACGATGCTCATAGTGGATGATCACCCAATTGTGTTAGAGGGAACGAAAAATTTATTTCAAGAAAACGAAGATATTATTATTGATACAGAAAGCGATGCAACGAGTGTTATCCAAAGAATAAAAACTAAGCCATATGATATCTATTTAATTGATATTAATATGCCATTAGAAAATGGGATAAACTTAGCTCGTCATATTAAATCAATTCAATCAAATGCTTCTGTTATCCTTTATACGGGAGATGATATTACTGATTATTATCACCTTATTTTAGAAAGAAAAATAGAAGGCATTTTAGCTAAAACGGCTTCTAAAGAGCAAATTATACGAACAGTAAGAGCCATTGCCAATGGTGAAATTGTTCTACCCCAAAATTTTTTGGATTTTCTGGATGATAAATTTCAATTGCAAAATGCCAAATTTGATATTCATCTTAATGAAAAAGAAAAGAAAATATTACGGCTCATTGCAGAAGGGCATACAAATAAAGCAATTGCCATCGAACTAAATATTCCGCAGCGAACAACTGAACGTTATTTAACACAACTTTTTTCTTTGCTTAATGTAGATTCACGTACAGAAGCTGTAAATCTGGCTGAAAAAATGAATTTACTGTAAGCTATTTCTATGTTAT
Organism: Lysinibacillus macroides; assembly: GCF_001281525.1. GTDB lineage: Bacteria > Bacillota > Bacilli > Bacillales_A > Planococcaceae > Lysinibacillus > Lysinibacillus macroides. The sequence goes on from NZ_LGCI01000011.1 coordinate 236,787, forward strand.
ACTATTGGTATAATTTTCAATTAATAGGGGCCTTTTTGGGAATTAATAAATCCGTATATTTCCATTAGTAAATATTGCTTATTTCTTATGAGAAATAGCCTATCACTAAATTGTAACACCGCCAAAAAGTGGCGGTGTTTTTTATATGCCCGCCAAATCCCGCCAGAAATATATGCAAAGACCGCCAAAAAATTGGCGTAAACCCGAAGTTGAAATGGTGGTATAACTACTGGTACGCTTAATTTAAGGATGGTTAAGTAGATTTGCTATAAAAAAATGCTTTAAAATAAGCAGCCAGACTATCTGTGCATAAAGTAGGAAACGTAGATTGCCCAATATTACTAGCTAGTAAAAATATACTTCACCATAAAACTTTATAAAGGTAGGCGTGTAGTGTGAAAGTAGAACTCGAAAATTTATTTTCTATAGACGAATCTAGCCAAGATCAAGTGATTAATGTTTATAATCGTCATGGTATTGCAGTTGGTGCGCCTGAAATTAAAAAAAGAAATTTAAAAACAAAATTTAATCCCATTTTTACATTAAATGAAGAAATAACATATGAACACGTAACCGCTTTATATGAATCTTTAGAGCGTGAATTAGGTATTGTTTCAATAGGAGAACGTTTTTACTTTGAGTTTTCAGAACAAGAATATAAGCAGGCTCCATTATTTACTTTAAATTCGACAGGCAATTCACCAGAAATGTTTGTCGAGGATAAGGGTACATTATTTTCTTTAAGTACACATTGTAAATCTTGTGGACTTATGGCCAAAGAACAACTATCACCAATTGTGATCGATACATCGCAAATGAAGGACCGTCATTTAGTACATGTAAGTGGTTATTGGGTTGCCTCTCAGAATTTAGTATCAATAATGAAACAGGAAAACCTAGGGGGCTATGAGTTACTAGAGGTAATTCATCAAGGGCCTGAGGAAGGTAAACAACTTGCCTATCAAATTATTCCGACACAAATTTTACCCTCATGTAGTAGTGATAGAATCAAATTATATTTTGCTACTGAGCAGCCTCCATGTAGCTGTGGTTTAAATGGTGTCATTAATGGTCCAGATATTTATCATCGTAAGGATTTAAGCAATGTACAAGGCGATGTTTTTTATGCGGCTGAATGGAGCCATGATGGAAGATATTTGTATAGGAAAACATTATTTAGTAAAAGATTTAGAGAAGCAATTATTAGACATAATATTTCTCGTGATGTAAGAGGAGAAAAGGATTCAAACTTTGGACCGAAAGATTGGCTATTTGATCCTGTGTTAATACAGTAGTGTAGTGGATGTTGAACAATGATATAAAAAGGTTATACGACCTGATTGTAGTAATTCCTTCATTGGCTGTATTTACTTATTTGCATAGAGTGAAGGAAATATTGCTTATTTTTTGCCCGAGAATATAAGGATATATATTTTTCTAAAAACTACACCTATTCATCATCTCGAATAATCTGAATTATGTTATGATGTGAACAACATATTATGAATGTTTTGAGGTGAAGAAATAGATGAAAAAATGGGCATATCCATTAGCAATTATAACGTTCATTGTATTTATTGTATTAAGGGTTACTTATCAAGGTAATTTTGTGAATAAATTAGATGCTGCTATAGCAGAGGTGCTTTTTGGTAATCGTTTAATTGATGTTTTTCATTATATAGGTGAACCTGAATTTGTGGTCGCTGTAGCGGTAGTTTTACTGGCGTATTTAGCTTGGCGGGTAAAAAATTACCGTGCCATGTTATTGGTTGTTTTCACATTTGCAGCAGGGAATGTTTTAAATCAGCTATTAAAAAAATGGATTCAACGACCACGACCTGAAATTGAAGACCAGCTAACATCCTTTAGTTTTCCATCGGGACATGCTATGACGGGTATTTTATATTTATTCACCACAGCCTATATTTTAGCTGAGCATAATAGTAAAGGTCGTAAAGTATTATTATGGCTTGGAGCAATCATATTAACAATGCTTATTGGATTATCTCGTGTTGCAGGAGCTAGGCATTTTGCGTCAGATGTTCTCGCTGGCTGGTGTATGGGCTATACTTGGTTTATCATTTGTGTTATTTGGTATGAACGTCGCAAGAAATTGTTTCAATCAAATCATCAATAAGTCAAAGCAGTATTTGTATTCACATGAATCAATACTGCTTTTTATATTGTAAAGAACGATATTTGCCTTATAAAAGAGAATTGCGTATAGGAAACTTTTGCGTTAAGATGAGTACAATAAGAAAAAGAGTAAAGGAAGAAGGCAATGGAAGGAAACGTTTTACTAGCATTAGGGCTAACCCTTTTTGCTGGGCTGGCAACAGGTGTGGGCAGTTTAATAGCCTTTTTCACCTCAAGAACAAATACAAAATTTTTGTCATTAGCACTAGGCTTTTCAGCGGGTGTCATGATTTATGTATCACTTGTTGAAATTTTTGTAAAAGCAAAAGATGCTTTAACCAATGCATTAGGCACAACTAATGGTTATTGGATGACCATTCTTGGATTCTTTGGCGGCATGCTATTTATTGCGCTTATTGATAAATTTATTCCAAAGGCTACTAATCCACATGAGGTAAAGCTTGTTGAAGAGGTAAATGCGATTAAGCCAGAGGTCAATGAGGATCATTTGATGAAGATGGGGATTTTTACAGCCCTTGCGATTGCCATTCATAATTTCCCAGAGGGTATTGCAACATTTATGTCAGCGATCAATGATCCAAATGTAGGTATAGCAATTGCCATTGCAGTAGCTATTCATAATATTCCAGAGGGAATCGCTGTATCTGTTCCGATTTTCTTTGCCACGGGTAATCGGCGAAAAGCCTTTAAGTTATCATTTTTATCAGGATTAGCAGAGCCTGTCGGTGCATTAGTAGCATTTTTAATCCTTATGCCGTTTTTAACGGATGTCATGTTCGGAATTGTTTTTGCAGGTGTTGCGGGTATAATGGTTTTTATTTCATTAGATGAATTATTACCAGCAGCACAGCGATATGATGAAACTCATTTATCGATGTATGGTTTGGTAGGAGGAATGGCGGTTATGGCCATTAGTCTAGTATTACTTGCATAATAAAGAAGAATGGGAGCCAACTACGTAAAAGTCGGTTCCCTTTCCTGTTTTTTTAGGATGTAGCCATTGTCTTGTGTGACTCTATAATTTTCTGTGTAGCTTGTAAGCAATTATAGAAAGTAGTAAAGGGTTTATAAGGAATTTGAAGCTCCTCACAGCGATGAATAAGGTGATCTCTAGCCTGCTTGTTTGGCTGCCTCAAAATTCGATAGAGAATCGCCAATCACAATTTTAAAATGATCATCTGTGGCGACCTTGCGCATAGCGAACAAACTCTCCAAAGCCTTCACGAATTTTTGCTGTATCCGTAAGATATTGAATGATGTCATCTTTTTGTTGTGTAGCGAGTAGCTGAAACATAGCTGAGAGACCATCTTTAAATGAGAGTGTTTGTGTTATCATAGCCTCTACAATTTTTTGAGACTCTTCTGGCACAAATTGAGTCATCAAGGAAAAAATATTATCCGTTTCTGTTATCGTGCCATCGAAATCACAGAAAATAATTGGTTTCAAGATCATTCCCCTTTTAAGTGAAGCATCCATTCCAATCATGCTGCGTTACAATGATAGATGTATATGGATAAGCATTCAAGAAAAAACGCCTACTATGATAGCAGACGTTTTCCTGTTTCATTTATTTGTACCCCATGTTCATCCGCTTTTGTTAGAATAATTCGATGCGTTGGGAATTTAGTTTTCATTGTTTGTACGAATTCATCAGCAATGGTAGTAGGAATAATAGAGATTAATGTTGGGCCTGCTCCACTTAGTGCTGTTCCATAAGCCCCATTTTCCTTTGCAGCCGTGCGAATCTCTGTATAGGCAGGAATTAGCTTGGCGCGAAATGGCTCATGAAATAAATCAGCTTCCATATAACGACCAGCACGTTCAAAATCACGTGCCATTAAAGCGGCTGCTAACATATTTGCATTTGCTGAAGCGCTCACAGCATAAGCTCGGTCGAATTTCTCTGGTAATACAGAGCGTGCCTCGCTTGTTTTAAGCTCAATATCTGGCACATATACAACAAAGGATGCATGGATATCATTTATATGAAATGTATCGACAATGCCGTTTTCATCCATCGAAGAAATAGTTAAACCGCCTAAGACAGAGGCTGTTGCGTTGTCAGGATGACCTTCAATTTGTGAAGATAGATTAAGCTTATCTTGAACGGTTAAGCCAAGCTCACATACTTGGTTTGCCAGTTCAATACCTGCAACGATAGCGGCTGCACTGCTTCCAAGACCACGTGCTAATGGGAGCTCACTCGCCATCTCAACCCGACAGGCAGGTAGCTGTTTGCCATATTGATCTGCAATTTTTTTAGCAATCACGTATAGTAAATGCTCTTCAAGTTCAAACTCTTTAGGACCGTTGTCATCAAGGTGAATAATCTCCCATGTATCTTGCAAAGAAACTGTAAGCTTTAAGTAAAGAGACAAGCCAAGTCCTATTGAATCGAAGCCAGGCCCTAAATTGGCTGTGCTTCCAGGAACTGAGATTTGCCACATTTTACTCATAGTACACCTTCAATATACGTGCGAATTTCTTGTTCATCATTTTTTAGGGCTACAACCTCTACAGTAGATGTGTCCATCGCTGTATCAGGATCTTTTAGTCCGTTGCCTGTAAAAATAGTTACTACTTTAGCGCCCTTTGAAATTTTGCCATTTTCCACTGATTTAATGACACCTGCTAATGAAGCAGCCGAACCTGGCTCAACGAAAATGCCCTCTGTATTTGCAATTAGTTTATAGGCAGCTAGAATTTCTTCATCTGTAACGGAATCAATAATACCACCAGACTCATCGCGAGCAGCCTCTGCAAGTTTCCAGCTAGCAGGATTACCAATTCGAATAGCTGTTGCCACTGTTTCAGGGTTTGCAATTGGCTCTCCCTTTACAATTGCAGCAGCACCTTCGGCTTCAAAGCCGTACATTTTTGGAAGACCGCTATCTTTTGCAGCATGATATTCTTTAAAGCCTTTCCAGTATGCTGTAATATTTCCCGCGTTACCAACAGGGATGCAGAGATAATCAGGTGCTGAACCTAACGCATCAACAATTTCAAAGGATGCTGTTTTTTGTCCCTCAATGCGATATGGATTGACTGAGTTAACAAGAGCGACAGGTGTTGTTTCACTTACCTGGCGAACGATATTTAAAGCGTCGTCAAAGTTACCATCGATTTCAATGATTTTTGCACCATACATTGTTGCTTGTGCAAGCTTACCAAGAGCGACTTTTCCTTTGGGAATTACAACGATAGACTGGATACCAGCTCGTGTTGCATAGGCAGCAGCAGCAGCAGAAGTGTTTCCAGTAGAAGCGCAAATAACGCATTTACTACCATCTTCTATGGCCTTTGCCACAGCAAATACCATGCCTCGGTCTTTGAATGAACCAGTTGGATTTGCACCTTCAATTTTTCCATAAAGCTCAATACCTAATTTTTTAGATAAATTCACTAAATGTATAAGAGGCGTATTGCCTTCATTTAACGTTAATGCAGGTGTGTTGTCTGTTACGGGTAAAAATTGTTTATATTCTTCAATAAGGCCTTTCCACATAATAGTATGATCTCCTTTTGTTCTTATAGAAAGAACAGCTGTTTTTGTATAAAAGACATTTTAACGCAAACAGCCCTGTAATTTCAATAGCATTTCATAAATTGTCGAAACAATTTGGTAATTTGAATTTTACTTGTCACTTTCTTGAAACAACTGTATAGTAATTATACATTGTAATGTCAAATGTAAAGACAGGTGGTTAGGATGACAACAAATACTATAGGAACAAATAAATCTCAACAACCTATTTCGAGAAATAAGCTTTTAGGTGTAGCAGGAATAGGCTGGCTTTTTGATGCAATGGATGTTGGGATATTATCCTTTGTGATTGCTGCATTGGCAGCTGATTGGGGACTATCGCCGAGTCAATCTGGTTGGATTGGTAGTGTTAATTCAATCGGAATGGCTGTAGGAGCGCTAGTATTCGGTGTTTTTGCTGATAAAGTAGGGCGAAAGAAAATTTTTATGTGGACACTTGTACTTTTTTCAGTAGCAAGTGGTTTATCTGCCTTTACAACGACCTTAGTAGCCTTTTTACTACTACGTTTTTTAGTAGGGATGGGATTAGGCGGAGAATTGCCGGTTGCATCGACATTAGTATCTGAAAGTGTAAAAGCAAAGGAAAGAGGACGTGTCGTTGTTTTACTGGAAAGCTTTTGGGCAGCAGGCTGGTTAATTGCGGCATTGATTTCCTATTTTGTTATTCCAACATGGGGATGGCGAGTAGCCCTCATATTAACAGCACTTCCAGCCTTCTATGCCATTTATCTTCGCTGGCATCTCCCTGATTCACCGCAATTTACGGTGAAGGAAGAATCCAAGAAGCGTAGTATTGGTCAAAATATAAAGGATGTTTGGTCGAAGAAATATGCGCGTTCCACGCTAATGCTATGGGTATTATGGTTTACGGTTGTATTCTCCTATTATGGCATGTTTTTATGGCTACCAAGTGTGATGGTTGGTAAGGGCTTTGATATGATCACTAGCTTTAAATATGTTCTTATTATGACATTAGCTCAATTACCAGGGTATTTTACAGCAGCATGGTTTATTGATAAAATTGGACGGAAATTTGTGCTAGTTTCTTATCTAATAGGTACAGCAATTAGTGCTGCTATTTTTGGTAATGCAGAAACGCTCAGTATACTCTTAGCTTCAGGCATGTTTTTATCATTTTTTAACTTAGGTGCATGGGGTGCCCTTTATGCTTATACACCTGAACAGTACCCGGCTATTATTCGTGGAACTGGTGCGGGGATGGCAGCAGCCGTTGGACGTATTGGTGGTATCTTTGGACCACTGTTAGTTGGCTTTTTATTAACAGCAGGCTATACAATTGGCTTTATTTTTGCCATTTTCTGTGTAGCAATCATGATTGGGGTTATAGGCGTAGTTTTCTTAGGAAAAGAAACCAAACAACTAGAATTAGAATAGTCATACATCATAAATGCCTTGGCTCATAAATAGATGATTCAGGGCATTTTTTATTTCGTTCATAAATTTGTTGAAATTACAAATGCGTATAAAACAAGGATTAAAACGTATTATCGTATTAGCAGGTTGAAGCGCTAAAGTTTTTTCAGAAAAGTCATTGTATTCAAATTGTAATCGTGATACTGTATTGCTAATCGAATTTTGAGGCAGTAGGAAACAATCTCCTGTTCGTGATAAGGTCATTGAAAGAAGGGTTGTTAGATATGAGTATTCAAGAGGATATAAAGAAAAGATTTGTAAGGCTGTCAAAGGGGCAGCGTAAGGTAGCGCAATTTGTAATGGACAATCCCACAACTGTTATTGCTAATGGTGCAGCAGAAGTAGGGAGGATGGCAAATGTAAGTGAGTCAACTGTTATTCGTTTTTGTTATGCGATGGATCTTTCGGGTTATGTAGAACTGCAGGAAGAGGTAAGAAATTATGTGATGTCTCAAAATGATGGAATGCATTTACAACGTTCACATGCTGCTAATAAGTTAAGTCAATCTAGCTTTGGAAAGGTTATGCAAGGTGATAGTCAAAATATCCAGGAAGCGATTCAATTTATTAATGATAAGCTTATTCAAAAAAGTTCAAAATGGATGCATGAGGCAGACAATATTTATATTTTAGGTACTCATCACGTGGCATCTATGGCAGATTGGCTATCACATACATTAAAAACGTTACGTTCCAATATTAAGGAGCTGCGTTTAAATTCTGATGATATTTTACAACAAATAAATAATATGGGTGAACATACAACATTCATTGTATTCACTTTTGATAAACAGATAAAGGATATTCAAACAATTGTTGAAATTGCCAAGATGAAAAAAGTAAAAATTATTGTCATCACAGGCTCTGCATTTTCACCTATTCGAGAATATGCTAGTGCATTATTTGCGCTTGGCACAAAAAGTCATTCTTCCCTAGATATCGCTCCTGTTTTAGTGTCATTTTTGCATGCTTTGATAGAGGAAATGATCAGTCAAGACAAAGCTCAATATGAAAAATATCAACAATCCTATGAGCAAGTAGAGAGTAATGTACTATTCCTTGACGCTGCTAGAGAGAAGCAGATATTTTAATACAAACAACTGCGCATAGATAACGTGTGATCCACACAGCTCTATGCGTTTTTTATATAATAAAAAGATGTCCAAATATGATTTAGACATCTAGCTAGGAAGAGTGAATTATATCATTTTACTTAAGCTATACTCATTAACATAGGTATAATCATTTAATTTTATAGCATTTTGTCGAATACCCTCTTGCTGAAAGCCTAGTTTATTAAAGAGATGTAAGGCAATTTCATTATGCTCCATAACAGATAGTTCTAGTCGCGAAATATCACGTTGTTTAGACCAGTTTTCAACTGCTTTCATCAAGGCAGAACCAATGCCTTTTTGCTGATATTCTTTTTTTACTGCTACGCGCACAGAGGCTACGTGCTGTACCTTTGATTGCTTATAGCCATGTATCACAGCATAGCCTGCAAAAATACCATTTAATACACAAAGTAATATTGTGCGATTTTTTAGTTGTTTCCAATAGGTTAAATTTTTACGTAGCTGCTGCACTGTTAAATTTAATTCATTTTGTACATTGTACATGAAGTCGGTTTGTTGAAGAATTTCTTCCTGTAAGTGAATAAACGATCTAGCGTCAGATGCTTCAATCCCTCGAATTATATATGCAGATGGATTTTCTTCATTTTTAGAAGCATTGCTTTCAGTAGACTTCATTTGTGTACGTGAGAATGTTACACTATTACCGAGTTTCACTTCAATGACATAATAACCTGCATTTGTCCATGACAAATAGTGTGAAAGAGGGGGCTTGGTTTTCTTCCACCAGCTTTTATTTAAGTATGCAGCATTTGGTAAGGATTGTCCCATAATATTTTCTAATTCATTAAAGGATAGTGTGATTTCTTGTTGTAAGGCTACTTCAAAATAATTTGCTAAAGGAATATACTTTTTTTCCATCTTTTTTATCATCGTAATCCCCATTTCTTGTATATCTAAAAATATAGACTATTTGATGATAGCATAAAATTATGCTTACTTAAATATAAAACCCAACTAAATATCTATATATACTAATTTACTAAAAAAAAAGATGCATTTTTTACTATTAAATGTTAAATAAAGGATAGATAATTAGGGAAATCATAAATTGAAAGAAAGATATATGAAATAGTACTCAAATAAGTTATAATATATATATAGTTTATTTGCAAACTAGGATATTAAAGTAGCTTTGAGATAAAGATTTTAGAGTATCGAGATGAAGCTTTTACACCTTATTTGTATGGGCTCATGCTATGCTACTATTTTCGTTTTGTCTATTATGACTTTGTTATTAAAAGATAACACAGACAGTGAATGGCTATCTTTGTGCACAGGGTAAGAGGTCACAGATTTGTAGGAAAATAAAAAATGGGCGTGCCTCATTATAATGGAAATCACTTGCTTGACAAAAGACATCTTTCTGCCATTGATCCCATCGTATTTCAATAATATGTATGATAAAATAAAATATAAATGTAAGTGTCACTTTAGGAGGAATTGATTCAATGAGTAAAGTTTTAGTTTTTGGACATAAAAATCCAGATACAGACACAATCACATCTGCTATTGTATATGCCTATTTAAAGCAGCAACTAGGTGAAGAGGCTGAGGCAGTACGTCTTGGAGATGTTAATAATGAAACACAATTTGCGCTGGATAAATTCGGCTTTGAAGCACCTCGTTTAATCGCATCTATAGCAGGAGAAGCGGACAAGGTTATACTTGTGGACCATAACGAATTCCAACAATCAGCGGATGGCATTGAGGAGGTTCAAATTACAGAGGTAATCGACCACCATCGTATTGCCAACTTCCAAACAGCAGACCCGCTATACTATCGCGCAGAACCAGTGGGCTGTACAGCTACTATATTAAATAAAATTTTTAAAGAAAATAATATTGAAATCCCAGCGAATATTGCAGGTTTAATGCTATCTGCAATTGTTTCAGATACATTGCTTTTCAAATCACCAACTTGCACAGAGCAGGATGTAAAAGCTGGTGAAGAGTTAGCAAAAATTGCTGGGGTAGATACTGCTGAGTATGGTTTAGCTATGCTTAAAGCAGGTGCTGATCTATCTGATAAATCTTTAGAAGATCTCTTATCATTAGATGCTAAAGAGTTCCAATTTGGTGAGTACAAATCCGTTGTGGCGCAAGTGAATGCAGTGGATATTAATGATGTGCTACATCGTCAAGAGGAACTAGAGGCATTATTAAATAAAAATGTTGCTGACAATGGTTTAGATTTATTCTTCTTCGTTGTAACAGATATTTTAAACAATGATTCTACAGCTATTGCTATTGGGCAAGTAGCAGAAGCAGCAGCGAAAGGCTTTGGTGCTGAGCTTAGCCAGGGCCGTGTTGTATTACCAGGCGTTGTGTCTCGTAAAAAGCAAATCGTACCAGTATTAACAGAAGCTTTAAAATAATGTGAAGGAGGTTGTCTATAGGGCAACCTCTTTTTTAATCTAGCTTTAATGGTTGTACTGCAGGACCTTCCAGCACCTCGCCTTTGGCATTAAAGCGTGAGCCATGGCATGGACAATCCCAGGTTTCATCAGCCTTATTCCACTTTGTTTTACAGCCTAAATGCGTGCAGGTAGGGGCAGCAGCATGCTTCATGTAGCCAGCGATATATTCCTTTGCGACAAAGCCACCGACTTTCAGCATTTGCATAAATTGAGCACCGAATTTTGTACGTGATGGTGAATAAAGAGCAATAGCGCCCTCCTCACTTTGTGCACCGGTGATTAATGAGGATAAAATATCACCAGCCACAAAGGAATTGGAAATACCCCATTTGCGATAGCCCGTGGCAATTAGTACATTTGGTAAGGAATTTGTAATTCTCCCCACATACGGCACGATATCAGGTGTTTCAATATCCTGAGCAGACCAGCGATAAAGTGGCTGTTGCTCAAAATGTTCTTTTAGCTCATTCGTAATCCCTTCATAATAGGGCTCTGTATGAACTGTTTCCCCCGCAATATGATTGGCTCCTCCTAACACTAAATAATGCTCATCCTTAATAGTAGTCGTTCGAATAGAACGTGAAGGAAAGTCGACAGATAAATATTGACCCTGCATGGTTTCAGAGATTTTACTTGCTACCATATAAGAGCGACTATTGGATAGTTTAAAAAGTTGAAGCCCTTTAAATGCCTCAATTGGATAATGGGAGCACAAAATAAGCTTACTGTATTGAACCGACATGTTTTTTTCGGTATATAAGTTATTTTGTGAGATGTTTAATTGCTGTACACGTGTATTTGTATATAGTCTTGCCCCCATTGATTGTGCCTCTTTGGCAAGGAAGTTACTAACCTCTATAGGATTTATTTGAGCTTGCTGAGACATGCTTAACGCTTTTGTAATAGGAAAAGGCAGCTCAGTCTCAGAAGTAAGTGTTGATTTGATATTTAATACCTTATAGGCATTCCACTCTTTTAATAATTGCGCATAGCCTTCCTTTGTTTGACAATATAGCAATGAATCTACTTGGCGCACACTTTCTTGAGGAAGTAATTGTCTTGCTCGCTCAATGGCTTGCTGATTGAGCTGATAATAAAGCTTTGCCTCCTCCAATGAAAGCTTTTCTAAAAGATTTGCATAAATAAGGCTATGCTGCGCTGTTAATTTTCCTGTTGAATGACCAGTTGTACCGTGGCCAAAATGAGTATTTGCTTCAAGTAATACTACATCAACGCCTGCCTTTGCTAAAGTATAGGCCGTGTATAGTCCAGTTAAACCGCCACCGATAATACAGACATCACAAGTAATGGATGAAGTCAGTGACGATAGGGAGACAGATTCAGATGTTGCGATCCAAAGAGACTGTGTCATAGATAATCCTCACAATGTTTTTATGTTCAGTATGTAGGTTCGCTTGAAGATTTATGCAAGAGGCATAAAAATTGCCTTGCGTTTTGCTCTATCGTTACAATGTAACAAAAGGAGTGTGGATGATGAAAATTGAAATTTGGTCTGACTATGTATGTCCATTTTGTTATATTGGTAAAAAACAGCTAGAAAAGGCAATTCAGGATACAGGCTATGATGGGCAGGTAGAGCTCATTTATAAAAGCTATCAACTTGATCCAACAACACCAGTAGATTCAAATGTTTCGGTCTATGAATCATTGGCGAAAAAGTACGAGATATCTTTTGAAAAAGCACAAGAAATGACAGAAGGCGTAACAGCTCGTGCTAAAGAGGTGGGTTTAAACTACAATTTTAGTAATTTGATGGAAGAGAATACCCTAAAAGCTCATCGACTTGTAAAATGGGCAGAACAGCAAGGGGATGTTACAGCGCTTGTAGAGTCACTTTTATACAGTCACTTTATTGAAGGTAAGCGCATTGGACAAGACGAGGTATTACTAACTATCGCTGAACAGGTGGGTCTACAACGTGAGGAGGTAGCAAAGATTCTTGTAGCAGATACGTTTAAAGAGGAAGTAGAAGCGGATATTCAGGAAGGGCTCCAGCTAGGAGTACGAGGTGTACCATTTTTTGTTTTAAATCGTAAATACGGTATATCAGGTGCACAGCCACAACAGGTTTTTGAGGAAACATTGCACAAAGTAGCTGAGGAAGAGGGCTTAAAACCAAAGTTAACAATGGCTGGTTCCGAAGATAGTGGTATTTGTACAGATGATAGCTGTAAATTTTAGAAATCGTATATTAGCATCGCATTTCAGCCAAAAGTATGAGGCAGGGAGCGTTGACATTTTGCATGAAATTTTTTAAGATAAATATACATCTCGAATTCGAGATATTAAATTATGCACTTTAAGGGAGAATTTATATAATGAACGTTTTAGTAATAAAAGCTAACAACCGTCCAGACGGTATTTCAACAAAAATGTATGATACATTTATGGAAAATGTCCAAGGCGTGAATGTCACAACTTTTGATGTATTTGCAGAAGATATGCCTTATTTTGGACAAGATCTTTTCAATGCTTTTGGTAAAGTACAAAATGGTGGAGAGTTAATAGACATCGAATCACGTCTATTAGCTGCAAAACAAAAAGCAATGGATGCATTAACTGCAGCTGATTTAGTTGTATTTGCATTCCCACTATGGAACTTAACAATTCCAGCACCTTTACAAACATTTATTGACTATGTATACCAAGCGGGATTCACATTCAAATATGGTGAAAATGGTCAACTAATTAGCTTAATGACTGACAAAAAAGCAATTATTTTAAATGCTCGTGGTGGCTACTATTCATCACCAGAAGCTCAACCAATGGAAATGTCAGTAAACTATATTAAAAACGTAGTAGGTGGCGTATTCGGTATGGAAATTATCGAAGAAGTCATTATTGAAGGGCACAATGCTTCACCAGATAAAGCACAAGAAATTATTGCAAATGGCCTAGAAGAAGTGAAAAAAGTTGCTCAATCACTACAAACTGTGAATGCATAAAAAATATTTTTTAATAAAAGTTCTCTCATTTTTGGGAGGACTTTTTTATTTTATGAACAGATGTATGGTGTGGTATGGAGGTCGGGCATATTGACATTAACTTATTATTTAGAATTTACATTTACTAACATCCTATTAGATAGAAAAATGAAAAATGATAGCAATCTGTGATTTTGAGGGAAAGTAATTAACCATTCTTTTAAAAATACATATAATCAGGACTATTTATTCAGTAAAAATTAATATGGTTTTAATATAATAGGATTTGTAGGGAAATAATAGATTATCAGGGGGGTTGTTGTATGAATAAGAAATTAATAACTAATTTCTTAGTGATGTTACTAGTCCTTTTCGCGTTTATACCATTTGGAGTTTCTGCTGATGCTGCTTCCAATGATGTAACACGTGCAGATTATGTAAAGGAATTGGTAGAAAGCTTAGATGTAGAGATAGGCGATGGATCTTCTCTAGCCTTTAAAGATGTTTCCAAGGATTTAGCACCTTATGTAGAAAAAGCTGTTCAATTAAAACTAATTAAAGGTAAAACAGCAACGACATTTGGTCCATATGACAAATTAACACGTCAACAAGCATTTGTTATTTCTGCTCGCGGACTAGTGAGTGAAAACGCTTCCCTCACAGTTTTAGAGCAATTTAAGGATGCAGATCAAATTGCAGCGGCATATAAACAAGATTTAGCGAATGCTGTTGCAGCAAACATTTTACAAGCATTTGAGGATAACACTATTCGCCCTCGTGACTATGTGACAAAGGAACAGATGGAGAGTATTGTGGAGCGCTTTGTAGCAGAATACAAAGCACCTTCAACTGGCGTATCAGTAGATCTTCAGATTTTAGGGACAACAGATATTCATACCAATTTAGCTAATTACAATTACTATTTAGATGCTCCATCATCAGAGCTTGGTTTGGCTAATACAGCAACACTAATTGAGCAAGCAAGAGCTAAAAATCCAAACACATTACTTTTTGATAATGGTGATTTAATTCAAGGGACACCACTTGGCTCATATAAAGCATTAGAAAGCGTATTAAAGCCAGGTGAAGTTCATCCAGCTATTGCTGCACTTAATGCATTAAAATACGATGGTGGAACTTTAGGGAATCATGAATTTAACTATGGTCTAGACTTTTTAGATGAAGTATTAAACGATGCAAAGTATCCAGTCGTAAATGCTAATACTTATGATACAAAAACAAAAGAGCGTATGTTTACACCTTATGTCATTCTTGATAAAGAAGTGGTAGATAGTTCAGGCAAAAAGCATACACTTAAAGTTGGTGTAACAGGGATTGTTCCAACGAAAATTGTTGAATGGGATGCCATTCATTTAGCAGGTAAAGTGGAAATGCAAGAGCCAGTAGAAGCTGTGAAAGAGGTAGTACCAGAAATGCAAAAGGCTGGAGCAGACGTGATTGTCGTTCTGTCACATTCAGGTATCGGTGAAGATACTTATGTGAAGGGTGCTGAAAATGTTGGTTACCAATTAGCAGAAATTGATGGTATTGATGCTTTAATTACAGGGCACTCTCATTTAACATTCCCTGGTGACTATAAGGATTTGAAAGATGTTGACCAAGAGAAGGGTACAATTCACGGTGTTCCTACTGTTATGGCAGGTAGCTATGGTAGTCATCTTGGTGTAATTGATTTAAAACTAGAACAACAAGGATCAGAGTGGGTAGTGGTAGATGGTAAAGGTTCATTGCAATCGATCAAGCAAGAAGGTTTACAACCATCCACAACGGTTTTAGCGGCTATTAAAGAGGCACATGATGGCACATTAACGTATATCCGTCAGCCTGTTGGAGAAACAACTGCACCAATCCATAGTTATTTTTCAATGGTGCAAGATGATCCATCCATTCAAATCGTCACGCAAGCTCAAAAATGGTTTATCGAACAAGAGCTAAAAGGTACGGCTGATGAAAAGACACCAATTCTTTCAGCAGGAGCACCTTTCAAAGCAGGATCTCGTAATAATCCATTAGATTATACAAATATTCCTGTAGGACCGCTTGCTATTAAAAATATGGCCGACATTTATCATTATGACAATACTGTTGCTACGATTAAAGTGACAGGCGCACAAGCAATCGAGTGGTTAGAGATGGCTGCTGGTATTTTTGCAACAATTGATCCGACTAAAACAGAAGAGCAAAATATTATCGATGCAGAAGCACGTTCTTATAACTTTGATGTGTTAGATGGCTTAACATATCAAATTGATGTCACATCGCCAGCAAAATATGACCGCCGCGGTAATCTTACTGATGGAAAGGCAAATCGTATTAAGAATGTACAATATAATGGTAAACCAATCGATTTAAAACAAGAATTCATCATCATTACAAACAATTATCGTGTTGGTGGATCATATGGGGCGACATTTAAAAATGCAGAAGGCTCTAACATAACTAGCTATGCTTATGAAAATCGACAAGCTGTTGTAGATTATATTATGGCGAATAAAACAATTAACCCAGCTGCGGATAATAACTGGTCATTTGTACCGTTCCCAGCCAATACAAAGGTTATCTACCTATCTGCAAAAGATGCACAAAAGTTCATACCAGCAGGTAGTGGTATTGAATATTTAGAAGATACAGAAGCTGGATTTGCTAAATATTTAATTAAATAATGTAAGCAATATCTAAGCCTCTCTTTTAATGAATTTTTTAAAAGAGGGGCTTTTGTTTAGGACATTTAGCATCACTTAATACGCATGAGACAAAGATAGTATGATAAAATTAACTAAAGTAAAATTACCAAAACATGTAATATACGGAGACTGGGTGTATTATGAACTTAATGAAACTAGATACGAAGCAGGCTATTTTTACGTCTGTTTGCATCATTATTACAACCCTATTCATGTTAATCCTATTACCTGTGGGTGAGAATCTGCATCTGTTTGTTACGATATTTAATAGTATGGCTATGTTCCTCGGTGGAGGCTTATCGAAGCTGCTTTTTCCACAGTCAAAGGAATGAAAAAATCCATATATTTTGTTGTTTATTTCTCTAAAAGGTATTTTATAACATGCTTATAAGTTTTAAAAAGGAGAGTGCGAATCCATCCCTGCTCTCCTTTTATATGGATAAATATTTACTTAAAGAGGGTTTAACTCCAAATCTACAACAACATCTATATCTTCGCTAATTAATACACCACCTGTTTCAAGAGCTGTATTATAAAGTAAATTAAAGTCTCGGCGGTTAATTTTCGTCTTTGCTTGGAAAGCATATACTTCCTGTGTCCACGGATTAATACCGTTTCCTGTATACACGGCTGTAAATACGATTGGCTTTGTGACATTTTTAATTGTTAAATCTCCGTGAATGGCAAACTTTCGATCATCTAGTTTTTCAATATATGTAGAGGTAAATACTATCTTTGGATAGACATCTGCATCAAAAAAATCAGGAGATACAAGATGGACATCACGATCAAGATTTTTTGTGGAGACACTAGCTACAGCAATGATAATAGTGACAGCAGCATCCTGCATTTCTACAATATCAGCTGCTGTTATTTCTGCACTGTACGATTCGAACGTACCATGTATTCGTGAAACCATCATATGACGTACAGAGAAGCCAATAGTAGAATGGCTATAATCAATCGCATATTTCTTCATTAGAAAACCTCCCTAAAAACAGCACTCTACAACGAATAATAAATTAAAAAATTTATATATTCAATGAGTTTTTACAAAATAAACGCACAATCAGCAAATGCCAAAACATTTATTGACATTCTATTGATAGAGAACAGCTTTCCGTCTCTTTCTATATGTAGGGAATATGCTTGCATAGATGTTCTCCATTATATAAGAACAGTAGGCTTTTTTTCTATTTAAAGATGTATATCGTGATAAATGGGGCATATGCTAGAAAAGAACTGTATTTTATCAACAACTTTCACACATTAACCAGTCTATATTTTGATTAGTTACTTTTAGTAATTAAATAAATAAAGGTATATAAATTATAATAGATACATAAGTTACGCTAAATTTACATTTGTTATAATAATCGTTACAATAGGTTATATAGAGGTGAAAAATCATGAATGAGACAACTTTATGTCCTCGTCTAGCAAAAGCAATGGATTTAATCGGAAAACGATGGACCGGATTAATATTATATCAATTACTTGATGGCCCACAGCGCTTCAATGAAATAGAATCTGCACTACCTGTAAGTGGACGTTTATTATCCGAGCGTCTAAAAGAGCTTGAAAAGGAAGGGATTGTTGAACGAAAAGTGTACACTGAGGTTCCTGTACGTGTTGAATATTCCTTAACGGATAAAGGGCAGGCATTAGAGGGAGCTATACGCAATATTGAAATATGGGCAACGAACTGGCTCTAATGTAAGCTAATTGTGCCAACATAGCCCTTGAAATTGGAAGGACTGTCCATTTTCTTTAGTAATTATGTATCGCCTCTACACAGAGCGATAATAAGCGATAAAAATACCCTTCATTTTACTTGTCAAATTGGGGTTCTAAATCCATACTAGTGTAGAGTAAGAAGGACGTTAGAAAGGAATTAGCTCTTATGACAAAAGAACAATGGGTTAAGGATTTAGCGAAGAGCATTAATCCTGCCAATATTAAGCTGGATGAATCATTACGACAATACACAATGACAAAATTAGGTGGCAAAGCAGATGTTTTTGTGCTTCCCGAAACAGAGGAAGAAGCAGCATCCGTTATTCGCTATGCATATACAAATAATATTTCTTTATTAATGTTAGGTAACGGGTCCAATTTGGTTGTACGCGATGGCGGTCATCGAGGCATCGTTGTTACATTTTCACGCTTAGCTGCCATTCGCATCGATGATGCACATGTTTATGCACAAAGTGGGGCACTTATTAAGGATGTCTCAAAGCTTGCTGCACAGGCCTCTTTGACAGGCTTTGAATTTGCTTGTGGTATACCTGGATCAATTGGTGGAGCGATGGCCATGAATGCCGGTGCTTATGGTGGTGAAATTAAAGATATTATTGTGTCTTCTAAAGTGTTAACAAAAGAAGGCGATATTTTAACATTAGCCAAAGATGAGCTTGAGCTTGGCTATCGACAAAGTATTATTGCTAAAAAAGGCTACTATGTGCTGTCTTCTGAATTTCAGTTAGCACCAGGTGTACAGGAGGAAATTGATGCAAAGATTGCTGATTTAACATTTCAGCGAGAGTCTAAGCAGCCATTAGAATATCCTTCGGCAGGTAGTGTTTTTAAACGCCCTCCAGGTCACTTTGCAGGTAAGCTCATTCAAGATAGCGGCCTACAAGGTAAGGGTGTAGGCGGTGCAGAAGTCTCTACTAAGCACGCTGGCTTTATTGTGAATAAAGGAAATGCCACTGCCTCTGACTATATTGCAACAATTCAAATGGTTCAACGTGTTGTTAAGGAGAAGTTTGGCATTGATTTAGAGACAGAAGTGAAAATTGTTGGTGATGATCTATAATATAACGCCCTTCGCTATTGTCGAAGGGCGTTTTTTTAAGGAGTGGAGATAGGATGAAGTTTATATCTTGGAATGTCAATGGGATACGAGCCTGTATCAGTAAAGGCTTTTTAGAGTTTTTTCATCAGATAGATGCTGACTTTTTTTGTGTGCAAGAAATTAAATGTCAGGCTGGACAAGTAGAGCTTGCGCTTGATGGATACCAGCAATATTGGAATTATGCACAGAAGAAGGGCTATTCAGGAACGGCTATATTTACCAAGCACACACCATTATCTGTTCGCTATGGAGTGGGCGATGAGGATGCTCAGGAGGAGGGCAGAATTATTACATTAGAGTATAATGATTTTTATTTGGTAAATGTTTATACGCCTAATGCACAGCGTGATTTAGCGAGGTTACCATTACGTTTAGAATGGGAGGATCGCTTAGCCATGTATTTAAAAGAGCTTGATAGCAGGAAGCCTGTTATTTACTGTGGTGATTTAAACGTAGCACATACAGAAATTGATTTAAAAAATGCTAAGTCGAATATCGGCAATTCAGGATTTACATACGAAGAGCGTGCAAAAATGTCTGCGTTATTGGCAAGTGGCTTTGTAGATTCCTTCCGTTATAAATATCCTGAGGAAACGGATCATTATACATGGTGGTCTTATATGAATAAAGTGCGGGAGCGTAATATTGGCTGGCGTATTGATTATTTTATTGTGTCAGAACGCTTAAAGGCACAAATTGATATAGCCACAATTCATCCTCATATTATGGGCAGCGATCATTGTCCAATTGAATTACAATTGCATATCTAGCAGGCGAATTCACTGAAGAAAGTGTCTCACCTGAAAAAAATCGTATTTTCAACAAGAAAATACGATTTTTTAACATTGCTCAGTAGTCCCTATATTTTTTATTATTTATACTATTTTCATAGCGGATAAGCATAAAATTTTATGCTGAAAGACAATTTTATTTACATAACATAGTAAAATTCGCTGTTTGAGGTCTGTGTAAAGGATTTAGCAAGGTTGTATGGGAATATAGTGCAAAAAGCCCAGTGGTGAAATGTCAACCATAAAAAACATCAAAATTGGAAATTCCTAAGTGCGAAAGCTTATTCATCGCCACTTTAAGGCGCACTCAAATAAACCTCACGTTTTCCAACTTAAAAAGTTAAAAAATGGAAGTTACAAATTAACTAAAGAAAAGCGAGAAAGTGTTCGTTATTCTCTCCTTTCTTCTTTGGGCGTGTACAGCTGTTTCGTGCGTAGTAGCGAATGCACGAGCCGTACAAGTTTTCTAGCGGTTAAGACGAGAGCGCGTTTGTGTTGATGCTTGGTTACTTCTTGATATTTCTTTTGATAAAAGGCTTTATATTCGGTGTCATGTTTTCGTATGGCGTCTGAAGCTTGTACAAGATAATAGCGTAAATACTTATTGCCGGTTCGCATCCGACTGGTGTTTTCAGACTCATATTCACCTGATTGATGCTGTGTCCATACGAAACCTGCGTATTTCGCTAAAGCGTGGTGATCATCAAAACGATGGATATCGCCAATCTCTGCGATTAAGCCCGCTGCGTACACGGGACCGATGCCTTTTACTGATGTTAATGTTTGCGGAATACCTTTCATCATGCGTTCGATTTCTTTATCTAAACGCTTTACTTGGGTTTCCATGTGCTGAATCGTGCTCAGAATGACTGATAAAGAAAGATTGACGGGATCCGCCATCACTTTATCTAAACGATAGGAATTGCGAGCGAGCTGCTTGAGATATTTCGCCATCTCCTCTGGCGCCACAAAACGATTTTTGCCTTTCTCTTGTAGGAACTCTACGAGCTCCTCTAAAGGCATATCGGCAATGATACCTGGATCTAGTTCTTCTATCACCGCGACACTTGTCGCACCGAATGTATCGGAGAACGGATTATCTTGGCGTAAGCCACTAAATTTTAAGTACAGTTGATTTAACATGTATGTTTTATTACGGGCAATTTCATGGACTAAATGGAAGCGCGTGCGTGTTAATCGACGAAGTGCATCGTAAATTAAGGTTTCTTGCATTTCATGTGGCAATCGTCCAAAGCGTAGATGATCCGCAATAACCCAGGCGTCTATTTTGTCGTTTTTCGGTAACATATCATAGCCCTTCTTAAAACGGGAAACTTTACGTGCGTTGAGCATATAAATCGCTGTTTGAAGATGTGGTACTACTTTCTTACATTGTGCTTTTAAGTAATGGGCAAGGTGCCAACTATATTGATCCGTGGCTTCCATCCCAATTTTTAATTGATCTGTTTGATTTTTTTCCGCTGTTCGTATAATTTTTTGAATCAAGGTGTCCGCACCTTCTACATCATTTCGAACAGAAAAATCAGCGAGTGTGTGACCCTCTCCATGCATGAAATGGACATGATGGGAGCGCAAACTCACGTCAATACCGACTAGCATTTGTGACATGCCAATCACCTCCTAAAGGGGGAATTAATCAAGATACACGCAGACCTGGGTGCCCAGTCGAATCATCGATGTCTGCCTCGTGATGAGCAATCGCATGGAGAAGACCATAATTGAGCGCTACACTCTCTTCAATCATTGCGTCGCAGCCAGTGGTTAGACCTTCCATAATGAACGATGGGTAGCAGGCTTATGAAGCAGTACACATGCGTGTCCGCAAGGAGGAAAAGCTATTTCCTGCGAATACCTTGTCCGTTCCATTGTCTCATGGGCACAGTCTGAGTGAAATAAAAGTTGTCATAAAAAAGGACGAAGTACTGAAATGGAGCCTCCTCCATCCTTCGCCCTTGTGCTATAAAATTGGGTTAAAAAAGTGTATGACAAATAAACAGGCAAGCACCTGTGAGCAATACTTTAAGAAAAGATGATAAATAATGAAAATAGTGATTTCCTTTTGGCTCCCTCGGTCAAACCAGGGGCAAACAGGTAAAACATAAAACAGGAGTGAGGGAGCCAATTGGCGACCACTTCCTATAGGAAATCCAACAGATCCTCCAGCTGTCCGGATCAACTGGAAATTCTATCGGAAAGAGCTCTTACTACTAATATACGAGGAGGTTATAGGGTGAGAAAGTTTCGATGGAAAAAGTGGCTGCTCATTATTGCTGGAATATTAGCAGTAGTAGCAATTGCGGCTTTTATTGGCTTTACATGGTTTATGAATAAATCAAAACCAGTGATTGATGGCGAGCTAACGGTGAATATTTTAGAGCAGGATGTTACGGTGACAAGAGATGACAAAGGGGTTCCACATATTTTTGCGGAGACAGATGCTGATTTATATCGTGCACAAGGATATGTTCAAGCGCAGGATCGATTGTTTCAGATGGATTTAGCACGCAGGCAGGCAAGTGGTCGCTTGTCTGAAATTATTGGGGAGGCAACGATTAATTCAGACAAACACTTCCGTACATTTAGCTTACAGGAAGCAGCTGAAAAATCATTGGCTGCCTATGATGCAGAAAGTAAACAAGTGCTTGAGTGGTATGCTGAAGGGGTAAATGCTTTTATTGCACAGGCGAAGGAAAACAATACCCTAAGTTATGAATTTACTTTGTTAGGCTATGAGCCAGAGGAATGGACAGTGATTGATTCCTTAACAATTGGTAAATATATGGCCTATGATTTAGGTGGAAATTGGAATATATTGGCCTTCCGTCATTGGGCATTACAAAACTTTGAAGAAGAAAAGGCGAAAGAGTTATTTATCGAATATCCTGAAAATGCTTCGTTGATCATTGAGGCCAATATCAATAATCCTGTGGCAGTAGCAGGGCAATTTAATGTGGAATTACTACCAAATGAATTTAATGGTAGTAATAACTGGGTTGTTTCTGGTGATAAAACAAAATCGGGAAAACCTATTTTGGCAGATGACCCACACCTAGGGTTAAGCACACCATCTATTTGGTATCAAATGCATCTGCAATCGCCTCAGCAAAATGTAAGTGGTGTTATTTTTGCTGGGATTCCTGGTATTATTTTGGGGCATAATGAGGATATTGCATGGGGAGTTACAAATGTGGGTCCTGATGTGCAGGATTTATATATTGAAATACCGAATCCAGATAATCCAACGCAATTTCGTTACGATGGTCAGTGGGAGCAAGCGGAGGTACGTGATGAATCCATCAAGGTAAAAGATGGCGAAACGGTAGACTTTGAAGTAGTTGTCACACGTCATGGACCGATTATGACAGATTTAGCTTTTAAGGAGACGGAGCCAACAGCACAATTTTCAATGCAATGGACGGCACTACAGCCTACCGCAGAACTAAGGGCAGTGCTTGGCTTTAATAAGGCGAAATCCTGGAATGACTTTGAAAGGGCACTAGAAGATTTTAAAGCACCAGCGCAAAACTTTGTATTTGCATCACAGGACGGTACGATCGCCTATAAAGCGAATGGTCAGATTCCTATTCGTAAACAGGGGGATGGTCAATTACCAGTTCCAGGTGATTCAAGTGATTATGGATGGGAGGGCTTTATTCCTTGGGATGAGCTTCCTACTGTTGTAAATCCAGAGGAAGGCTTTATTGCAACTGCGAACAATAAAGTAATAGGAGAAGAGTATCCTTATCATATAACCAATTTTTGGGCACAGCCTTATCGTTTTGAGCGTATTAAGGAAGTGCTTGAGACGAATAATGCTCTTACCGTGGAAGATATGATGAATTTACAAATGGATCAGCATAATCTGTATGCAAGAGAGTTTTTACCAAATTTATTAACCTCTATAAAGGCACAGGATCAGGATGGAAAGTATACAGAGATGATAGCATTGCTTGAAAATTGGGATATGGTAGATGCTAAGGAAGCAGGTGCACCGCTTGTCTTTCATACGCTTATGATAAAGCTGCAGGAAGTATTGTTTCAAGATCAGATGCCACGAGATATGTATTATCTGATGAAGGGTAAATTTAATATTACCGATCAGCTTTTGCGTACAGCATATGCAGGAAAGAAAAGCATTTGGTTGGAGGAGCAGGGTGGTGTTGATGCAGCTGTTTATAAAGCTTTTAAGTTAACCATTACACAATTAGAAGAGCAATTTGGAAAAAACGCATCAAAATGGCAGTGGGGAGATTTCCATCAGCTTACCTTTAACCATACATTAGGAAGTGCATCACCAATTCTTGCAGCCTATTTTGATGCTAAAAAGGTTGCCATTGGTGGCTCAAAGGTTACTGTACAGGCGGCAGACAATGATTTAGCAGGAAATGTAGACCATGGAGCATCTTGGCGCTTTGTGGTAGATGTAGGTGACCTAAGCTCGGCTCATCATATCGTTGGTCCAGGGCAAAGTGGTCATGTAAAATCTGCTTGGTATCAAGATCAAGTATTGGACTGGGTGGAAGGTAATTATCATGAAACGTTTGTAAGGAAAGAAGATATAAAGGGTAAAACAGTGCAACTAAAAGCTCAATAAACAAGAATTAGCGTACAAAAGTGCGCTAATTTTTTTTGGCTATCCTCCTATGATGTCCATCCCTAACATTCAAAGATTCATTTGAATATAATAAGGTAATATGTTACATTGATTACAATCAAACGAATATTTGAATGAGGTGAGCGAATGTCGAAGGAATTATGTGAGACAACACAGATAAACGAAGAAGCAGTGACAAGAGTACAACAGCAAATGCCAGATTTATCAGGTGTCGCCAAATTTTTAAAAGCATTATCTGATGAAACAAGGCTTAAAATTGCCTATGCTTTAACGGTAGAAGATGAATTATGTGTTTGTGATGTTGCAACTATTATTGGTTCTTCAGTTGCCACAGCATCCCATCACTTACGATATTTAAAAGATAATAATTTAGCGAAATCACACCGTAAAGGTAAGCAAATGTATTACTCTTTAGCGGATGAGCATGTATATCAAATTGTAACAATTGCCTATGAACACGCGAAAGAGGGGATTGCGGATGGCGGCGACACCAATTAAACAAGAATATAGGCTACAAAATTTATCCTGTGCAAGCTGTGCAGCAAAATTCGAGAAAAATGTAAAGGCTATTCCAGAAGTACAGGATGCACAAGTCAATTTTGGTGCTTCTAAAATTACTGTAATTGGCGCTATTAGTGTAGACCAAATTGAAAAAGCTGGTGCCTTTGATGGTATCAAGGTGACCCAATCGGCAGCAAGAGCGCTTGAACAATCTACACCTTTCTACCGTAAAAAGGAAAATATTTTAGCAGGAATTTCTTTATTATTTGTTATATTAGGCTATGCATTGGCTGCTCTGCAAGGAGAGGCACATCCACTACCAGTAGGAATGTTTATTGTTGCTATTCTTGTAGGTGGTATTGGTATTTTTAAAACAGGCTTTCGTAATCTAGCTCGTTTTGAATTTGATATGAAAACATTGATGACCATTGCGATTATTGGTGCTGCAATTATCGGTGAATGGGAAGAAGCAGCAGTTGTCGTATTTTTATTCGCTGTTAGTGAAGCACTTGAAGCCTATTCTATGGATAAAGCACGACAATCTATTCGCGGATTAATGGATATCACTCCACCAACAGCTATTATTAAAAGAGCACATGGTGAGCATTTTCATGAGCTTGAGTTACCAACAGAGGATATTGAGATTGGTGATATTTTAATTGTTAAGCCAGGGCAAAAAATTGCGATGGATGGTATTGTTATTAGTGGTATTTCAGCGGTTAATCAAGCAGCGATTACAGGCGAATCAATTCCCGTTAATAAAACCGTAAATGATGAAGTATTTGCAGGTACATTGAATGAGGAAGGTGCACTTGAGGTACGTGTGACAAAACGTGTTGAGGATACAACGATTGCCAAAATTATTCATCTTGTAGAAGAGGCGCAGGCAGAAAAGGCACCTTCTCAGCAATTTGTAGATCGTTTTGCTAAATATTACACACCGGCTATTATGATTGTCGCTTTGTTAGTAGCTGTTATCCCACCTTTGCTCATAGGAGATTGGCAACATTGGATTTATCAAGGTTTAGCGGTTTTAGTAGTAGGCTGTCCTTGTGCACTTGTTGTTTCTACACCTGTAGCTATTGTAACAGCGATTGGCAATGCTGCAAGGCAAGGTGTTCTGATTAAAGGTGGTATTCACTTAGAGCAATTAGGGCATATTGAGGCGATCGCTTTTGATAAAACAGGCACATTAACAAAAGGGCAGCCCGCAGTAACAGATATTCTAACAAAAGATGGTTGGTCAGAGGACTACGTGTTGCAATTAGTGGCTGCAGTAGAGAAACAATCACAGCATCCGCTAGCTAAAGCTATTTTAAATTTATTGCATAATAAAAACTTACCAGCGCTTATCCCAGCAGAATTTCAATCAGTAACAGGTAAGGGAGCCTATGCTACTGTTGACAATCACATTATTTATGTAGGAAGCATAGCATGGATGGCTACATTAGCAACAGTCGATAAAGATGTAGAAAACCAGGTGCAAAAACTACAGAGACAAGGTAAAACAGTAGTAGCAGTTGTTTGTCAAAATAAACTTATTGGATTGATTGGTATTGCAGATCAAGTGCGTGATGAGAGTAAGAATGTATTACAAAAATTAAATGCCTTAAAAGTAAAGCATATCGTAATGCTGACAGGTGACGCAGAGCCAACAGCACAGGCCATTGCTAAATCTCTAGCGATAACAGATGTGCGTGCAAGTTTATTACCGGAAGAAAAATTAATGGCAATAAAGAATGTACATGCACAATTTGGCGCAGTAGCAATGGTTGGAGATGGTGTCAACGATGCACCAGCACTGGCTACAGCAAATGTTGGTATTGCTATGGGAGGTGCTGGAACAGATGCTGCCCTTGAAACAGCAGACATTGCTTTAATGGGTGATGATTTAACAAAGCTTCCGTATACAATTGGTTTAAGCAGAAAAACATTACGTATTATTAAAGAAAATATTATATTTGCCCTAGCTTTAAAATTAATTGCGTTATTGCTGGTGATTCCAGGATGGTTAACTTTATGGATAGCAATTTTCGCAGATATGGGTGCTACACTCTTAGTTGTTTTTAATTCATTAAGACTAATCAAAGCAAAAAAATAATGAAAAAAGTGTGATTCAAATATAAAATGTAGGAATTTAATCCTGCTTTGTCACTATAAATTTTACGTATATAGATGCTACTAGCGATTCTTGAAAAAGATTTTTCGGCACGCTATGATAGTTGTAGGAGTAATGTAACAATTCAATATAAATGAGGCGAAAGTTTGAATATGTCAGATCCTATTTTAGTAAATGTTACAGAAGAAATTGTGCGTGGTTTAGTAAGCTTTTTACTACGAGGACCAGAATATCAAACATTTTGTAAATGCAAAACTTGCGAGCTTGACACCGTGGCGCTTACATTAAATGCATTGCCAAGTAAGTATGTTACATCTATGGAAACTAGAGATGACGCATTTAGAGAGATGAATACTCCTGAAAGTATTGAACGTATTAACAAAGAGATTATTCATGCATTACATGTGGTAAATAAGCATCCTCGACACAAAATCGAGCCTACTTCTTAAGGGAAGAGGCTCTTTTTTAGTGCTACAAGAAGTGTTTTTCTAGCATATGTATTTTCAGTTAACTTTTAAGCCAAGCTTGTAGTAAACTAGAGAGTAAGAAAAGGAAAGAGAGGGAAAGGATATGCCAACACCTAGTATGGAGGACCATATCGAACAAATCTATTTATTAATTGCCAATAAAGGCTATGCGCGAGTGTCTGACATTGCTGAAGCATTATCTGTTCTTCCTTCTTCTGTTACAAAAATGGTTCAAAAATTAGATAAAGATGGTTATTTAGTTTATGAAAAATATCGTGGACTGACTTTGACGTCGAAGGGAGAAAAGCTTGGCAAACGTCTTGTGCAGCGCCATGAATTGCTCGAGCAGTTCTTACGAATGATTGGTGTAGATGAAGAACGTATTTATGATGATGTTGAGGGAATTGAACATCATTTAAGTTGGAATTCAATCGATCGTATTGCAGATCTTGTGCAAGTAATGGAAGAGAATCCAGACATCGTGAAAAAATTAGAGGCATCTAAGACACAGCACAATCTTTAAGGATTTTTTCAATATGATGGTGTAAAGGAAAGGAAGACAATATGAACGTATTAAAATCAGGTGAAGTTGTGACATTAACAGTATTAGAGCAACAGGCATCAAAATGGATTTTAACAAATGGAGTGGAAGAACTCCCTTTAAATGCTTCAGAGGTAACAGAGCCCCTAACAATAGGTGACAGCCTTGAAGTATTTTTATTTGTAGATCGTCGTGGCGATCTAGCTGCTACAACTGCTATTCCAGCTTTTACACAAGGTGAATACGGCTGGGCACGCGTCTTAAAAGTGGTGGAGCGTGAAGGAGCCTATGTGGATATTGGTACATCTCGTGAGGTATTAGTAAAGGCAGAGGATTTACCTGCATTAAAAGAGGTATGGCCAGAACCAGGCGATCATTTATTTATGACATTACGCACGGATCGTAACGGTGATTTATTTGGCCGCTTAGCAACAGAAGAAAAAATTTCAGAGCTATATGAGGGTGCCTTTGAAGATATGCACAATAAAAATATTTTAGCACGCCCCTACCGTCTATTACCAATTGGCTCATTTTTACTAGGTGTAGATCATCCTTACCGTGTATTTGTTCATGAATCAGAGCGTAAAGCTGAGCCAAGACTTGGACAAGATATCGTGGTACGTATTATCGATGTAAAAGAAGATGGTTCAATGAATGGTTCACTTTTGCCGCGTAAGCATGAGCGTCTTTCAGATGATGCGCAGCAAATTTTGAATTATCTTCGAGATGTTGGTGGTAAAATGCCATTTGGTGATAAATCCTCACCTGAAGAAATTCAAGAAATGTTTAATATGAGTAAGGGTGCGTTTAAGCGTGCTTTAGGCACACTGATGAAAGCTGGTAAGGTGAAACAACAAGATGGCTGGACGGAAGAAGCATAGTGGAAGATCAGTCTACAATAGGCTAGCGCAAGCATGGATCACAGAAAAAAGACGAGAGATATCCCTGAAACCTTCTCGTCTTTTTTTCGTACTAATAATTGTATAATGGCAATACATTGTATAGGCTAATATGAGCTTTTAGCGAAAGGGGTCCCATAATTTGAAAAAGACATGGATCAAAATACTAACAGCTACAATGTTGGTAGTGGGAGTGATGGCACCAGCAACAGGTTTTGCGGCTGATAATACACCTCCGAAAGCAATTGATGAAAAACTAGGTGCACCTATTGTAGTATATGGCGCAAATTTATCTGAGGCTGAAAAAGAATCAGTCAAAAAATCATTAAAGGTAAGTGAAGAACCTGAAATTGAAGAAATTGTTGTATCAGGTGAGGATTTAGTTAAATATATTAAAGATAGTAACTCAAGCTCTCGTATGTATTCCTCTGCTAAAATTACACGTAGAGATGCAGGAGAAGGCTTAGTAATAGAGATTGTTACACCCGACAATATTACACAAGTAACCTCAGAAATGTATGCCAATGCAATGTTAACTGCAGGCATTCAGGATGCAACTGTACAGGTAGCTGCACCAAAAGCTGTGACAGGACATTCAGCATTAGTAGGAATTTATAAGGCTTATGAGGTGACAACAGGTGAAACACTTGATATTGAGCGTACAGATGTAGCAAATGAGGAGCTATCAGTAGCAACATCCATTGCAGAATCAGCAGGGGTAGATGACGCGAAAGTTGCAGAGCTACTAACAGAAATAAAAAAGCAAATTGCTGAATTAAACCCAGCTACACGTGAAGATGTAGAAAAAATTGTTCAGGAGCAATTAACTAAGCTTGAAATTAATTTAAGTGAAAAAGATCGTCAATTACTCGTCGATTTAATGGATAAAATCAGTAAGCTTGATATTGATTTTAGTAAATGGTCTGAGCAATTAAATGATATTAGTAACACAATTCAAGAAAAATTCGGCTCCCTTATGGAAGACGAAGGATTCTGGGCAAGTGTGAAAAACTTCTTTGCTAATTTAAAAGATACTGTTTCTTCATGGTTTAAATAATATTACTAGAATAGAATCTCCCATATTTACTCAAAATAATAGAGTAGAATGGCAGATTCTTTTTTGTGCGAAAGCGAAGCGACAGCAGTACATGGTTTTGGCTTAAGCGTAAACACAAATTTTGTGAAAATATAAAAAGCTATGGTACTATGGATAAAAGGAGTGGTGAGAAATGGAATTCCAATTACAGCAATTAGCGGAAAATGAGTTTGCTTTTTTGAATGTACAAGAAGGGGAAAAGTTAGCAGAAATCACTTGGCAGCAAAAAGGACAAGTGATGGTCATGGATCACACATATGTATCGGATAAGCTACGAGGCCAAGGAGTGGCTAAGCAATTACTTGATCAGGCTGCTGATTATGCACGTGAAAAAGGTTATAAAATGGAGGCTGTTTGCTCTTATGTAGTGGCAGCATTTGAAAAATCAGATGCATATAATGATGTAAAACAATAAAATAAAGGCAATCTGCTTATGGGAAAAGCGGATTGCCTTTTTAATATAGTGTGCAAGTCATTTGAGCAGCTCCTTACAGTAAAGTGACACTATAAATGAGTAATGTTAAAAGACCTGCACCACCAATTAACGAAGCCATATCTATCCAATCATAAGCTAAATCAAGTTTCTTCATCATCATCACACTCCTAATTTAGTATTAATGCATTTATTCCCCATTTTTTAATGCTTTAATCATAAATAGTTGAAAAATTGTGAAAAAAGAAAAGAGTTTTTAGTCCACATATGTATAGAGGCGAGAGGGGATGAAAAAATAATGTTTAGCCTTCTAAGAATAGGGAAAAACTATACTACATAGCTAGTTTCTAAATTTTTAGGAGGTAATGAATGATGGCAAAACGTAAAGGAACAGGTGTTGTAATTGTAGGTTTAGCGAGTTTAGCAGCATCTTATTTAAGTAAAAAAGAAAATCGTGATAAAGCATTGACGATGTTTAATAGCATGAAATCCAAAGTAGAATCGTATCTTACACCTCAGCCTGATATAGATGATAGGGTTGTGGAACGAGTAGCAGCAGAGGTAGCAACAGAGGCTGGTACTTCACCAACGAAAATTGCTTCAAATGAAATGGTAGCTGAAGGTGGAGGACATACAGGTGTCCATTTCTATAATGAAGAAATCCAAGAAAAAGAAAAATAAGAAGGAACGTATCTGAAAACTTATGTTGAGGTTTATGAACATAAAGCGACAACATAAAGGCGATCACCCGTTGCTTAGCCAAACGTATTCTTTCTGCTATTGATGGTATTTTTTCAATACAAAAAGACCTTCTCGTTTAAGCATGAGAAGGTCTTTTATGTGGGATAAGGATAACACTAGCGAAAAGTAATAAGATGATGCCAGTAAAGATAAAGCCGCTCACAACACCTAAGGATAACCAGCCTAGTAATGAAGAGCCTATAACGACGCCTAGAGAGAAAAATGCATAGAAATAGCCATATGCTTTTCCTCGTATTTCGGCAGTAGTAGAGTCTATTAATAGGGAATTGACAGACGGGAAGAGGAAGCCGAATCCGATTCCATAGCAAGCCATTGCTATATAGAGTAGGGTGCTGGCATTTGCTTGGCTAATTAACAATTGGCTTAGTCCCATTAAGCATATACCAAAGGACAATGTTTTCAAAGGATTTACCTTATCAAAAATCCGATTAGTAGGTAACAGGAAAACGAGTACAGCGACAATGCCAAATGTGCTCATTAATGTTCCACTTAAACGGGAATCAAAGCCTAAGAGGTGAACTTTCAGTGGCAATAGATAGGCGATGACACCTTGAGAAAACATTAAAAAGAAGGCTCCTAAAAATGCCTTGAGTGTTCCAGTATTCTTAAAAAATACACTGATTGGAATATATGTATGAGACGCTGATTTCTCTTTTTTTATTTGTTTAGTATTCAGCATAAAAAATGCAAGAACACCTAAAAGAAGCATAAAGCTTGCCGTAATATTAAATACAAATGGGACACTTGTTCGAGTGGCTAAAATACCGCTAAATGCTGGGCCTATGATCGCTGCAATACCAACAAATGCTCCAGAAACAGCACTGCCTTTTCCACGTTTTTCTTGCGCAGTAGCATTTGCTAAAAACGTAAAGGCAGCAGGGACAATAAAGCCAGCGACAAGCCCATGAATAAACCGGATGATTAACAGCGTAATAGGTTCCTCTACTAAATTATAGAGTATTAATGAAAGTCCTGTTGTAAAAAGACCTATAACCAGAATAATAAAGGGCCCTTTGCGATCTGTTAAAAAGCCTGAAATGATATTGCCAAATGTATTGGATAATGAATACATACCTACTGCTAAACCCGTTAGGAATGCTGATGCACCTAAGGATTCGGCATATGTACTCATCACAGGAAGCTGGGTGAAAAGATCAAAAAATGAAAAGAAGATAATTGCATAGATAAAGTTTCGCATAGCAAGCCTCCATTTGATAATAGTTCTCAATAATTGATTATACCATTTTTTAAATATAAAAAAGATATAATCTATAGGAAGAGATTCGCAATCTTGAAAAATCAATCCGTCAATGACTTCTTCGCACTAATTGATAGGATTTTAGATTATCTTTATCTGAAGTTCTATAGAAGGAGGGAATACAAAAAAGACTTCTTAAATGCCCATAGAGTAGCCTAAAGTATGAAGAGATTTTAAATTGCTATAATGGGA
Source organism: Lysinibacillus macroides (assembly GCF_001281525.1). Classification (GTDB taxonomy): domain Bacteria; phylum Bacillota; class Bacilli; order Bacillales_A; family Planococcaceae; genus Lysinibacillus; species Lysinibacillus macroides. The sequence continues at coordinate 269,678 of NZ_LGCI01000011.1, forward strand.
TATCGATGAGTAATAATATTAATAGTTCATAGGGGTGTTTAAAAATATTTTACAGCATGGGGTCAGGTAATTACATAAAAAGAAGCAGAAGAAGGGAGCAACGAAAATCATATTCCAGTGTTTGGTATGGGGCTTGCTTATGAGTGAGTTGAAAAATTTATACCATTGACGGTGAATTATCTTTTAACAAGAGGATGATTTTCGGCGTAACAAGGCAAGTAGGATAGTCTGAGAGCTTTCCCTGAGACTTTAAAAGTAAGCATGTTCTTCGTAATAGAATTCACTACTCAATGCTGCTGCCCCCATTACTTTACATAATGGGGGCAGCAGTGAGTGATATTAAGCTTGTGCAGGTACACTTTGCTTCATTGTTTTATTTTTAGCAAGGTTTACATGCCAAGAAAGGGCTTCCTCTAAAATATGTGGTGTTTGCTGATCACCAGTTGCTTCAACAGCACGGTTGTAATAATCCCATAACTGCTCTTTGTAGTCTGGATGTGCACAGTTTTCAATAATTAATTTTGCACGCTCTTTTGGTGCTAAGCCACGTAAGTCTGCAATTCCTTGCTCTGTTACGATAACATCTACATCATGCTCTGTATGGTCAACATGTGATACCATTGGAACAACAGAAGAAATAGCGCCGCCTTTTGCGTATGATTTTGTAACAAAAATACCAAGGCGAGCATTACGTGCAAAGTCACCAGAACCACCGATACCGTTCATCATTTTTGTACCTGATACGTGCGTAGAGTTTACGTTGCCATAAATATCTAACTCAAGCGCTGTGTTGATTGAGATTAGACCTAAACGACGAATAAGCTCTGGGTGGTTAGAAATTTCTTGTGGACGTAAGCAAATTTTATCCGCATAGTTTTCTAAATTGCCATATACCTTTTTCTGTAATTCTTCAGTAAGTGTAATGGATGTTGCTGCAGCGAATTTTACTTTGCCTGCATCAATTAAGTTGAATACTGCATCTTGTAATACTTCAGAAGCAACAACTAAATCTTCGAATTCTGAATCTGCGAAGCCATCTAATACAGCATTAGCAACAGAACCCACACCAGATTGTAATGGCATTAAGCTATTTGTTAAACGACCTGCTTTAATTTCATCGCGGAAGAAGTCTAATAAAATATTCGCCATTGTTTGTGTTTCTTCGTCTGGTGGTACGATTAGTGAAGGAGCATCTGGCTCTTCAGAAATAACGATTGCTTTAATTTTCGAAGGGTCTACTTTGATACCGATGTCGCCAATACGTTGTTGTACATCTGTCATTGGAATTGGCTCACGAGCACCTTGCTCTGCTGGTACATAAATATCATGAATGCCGATTAATGCTTCTGGATGAGAGATATTTAGTTCAATAATAATATTTTCAGCATATTCAGCAAAAATTGGTGAGTTACCTACTGAGTTTGTTGGCACGATGATGCCATCTTCTGTAATAGCCACAGCCTCAAGAATTAAGTATTTAATTGGTCCAATGATACCTTGACGTACTAATTCAGCGTTATGTGAAAGATGTGCATCCACATATAAAATATCGCCAGAGTTAATTAAGTTACGAATGCCAGCGTCTCCTTGGAATGGTCCACGCTTACGAATTACACCAGCTTCAGCCAAGTATTTATCTACTTCAGGTCCTAAAGAAGCACCTGTATAAACATCAATCTTGAATTGCTCATTTTTAGCACGTTCTACTAAGGCCATAGGAACTACTTTTGCATCCCCAGCACGAGTAAAACCACTCATCCCAACTACATCACCATCAGAAATAAGTGCCGCTGCTGCTTCAGCAGTAACAATTTTACTTTCAAGCTCTTTTAAACCTAGGCGTTTTTGAACATTTGCATCCATAAAAAAATCCTCCCCTAAATAATTTTGATGGAAACCGAATTATAAACTAGAAAAATCTTTCGGAATTTTCTGTTTCTTCAGTTGTAGTATAACTCCAACCATTTGAATAATATTATCACCAAAAGGTCACAAAAACTCTATGAATAGCATTAAATTAAGTAAAAAAAGAAAAAACGAGCATTAAAATGATTTTTCGACAGAGAAAACGTTTTATTGTAGAGCTGTATAAATTTAGAGGGTTTCTACATAAAAACTATGTAAAAATTGTTAATGAAGGATGATGAACAGATAGAAAGCAGCTTTATTTTCGTAAAAAAGCAGCGAACAATTCGCAAAAAATTGCTCGCTGTACTTAAAAATTAGAAGCCTAAAGAACGACGGAAATAGCTTGCATAGCGTTGGCTAACGGGAATACGCGTCCCGTCTTTCATAATTAACAAAAACGTTGAGTGAGAATCTGGTTGAATTTCATCAATATAGTCAATGTTGACGATATAAGAGCGGTGACAACGAATAAATGAATCAGGTGCTAAAAATAACTCCAGATCACTTAGGTTTAAACGATGATAACCTTCTCGAGTCATTGTTTTAACAAATGTTTTACGGAGTTGTGTTTCTAAATAAATAACTTGATCATGTTGAATTGGATACCAGCAATCATCAATTTTGATGGTAATGTAGTTTGTTAAGAAAGCTGATGGTTTTTGTGGGAAGATAGCCGTAATGGCACCTTTCATTTCGCCTTCCTCCATCAAAGGAATACTCATGCCATAATAGGCTACACCGAAAACATCAGGCTCAATGTAAGAGCTGATTTTTTGACCATAGCTTAATGCTTTGTGAGCCGCTGAGCCTTCTTTAATAGGGTCGCCTGGTTTAATTTTTAAATCAACTTTTTTACTTGGTTGGTAATATAAATATTCGTTTGTATCAGAAATTGCAATGGAAGTATTTTCAGGGAAGAACTCTTTAATAATATCCATAATTTCTTCTATTTGCTTTGGATCCACGTTAAACACCTCGTTTAAACTTTTAAAAATAGTATTATCATCTATTTTACTACATATTCATATAAATTATATAGAGAAGATTTAGGAATGAAATAGAAAAATGTCGATTGATTGAATAAAATGGTGTAATATGTTTTGTATAATTTGTAAATACATTTATTTAATAACTAATTTTTTTAATAGGTATATGGTAAAATCTAATTGTTAGGAATAAGTTTATAAGGTTTTTACGATGCATATGTGATAAATTAGAACTAGAGTTACAATTAAAATGTGGTTGAAAGGAAATCGCAGAATATGGTAATATTCACTGTATAGTCTATTTTTTAAAAATCTAGTGTTTTAGTCGGGGTATTTTTAAGCTATTTTCTATAAAAAATTATGAAATAGGTCTCAGTTCTTATGGGAGATAAGTAAATACTATTTTCTTATTTTTAATTCGTCGAGATTGATGTCAAATATTGTTAATCAATTCTTGTACTCTGAGGAAAGATGGGGAAGATTATGCAACTACATCAACATTCTATGTCAGAAACGATATCCAAAAGATACTTCCAAGAAATCGATAATATTAATCAATATATCGGTGTCGAAGAATTTTTTAATATTGAGTCGAAATTAATTTTTGAGATTTATCATTTAGAATCTGCAAAAGCTAAGAAATCTTTACATGAATTAATTGATATTCTTTCAATACGTTTTGGCAAGCAGGTCATTAAAATTGTACGCAGTTATTTTTCTGTTTTATCATCAATTGTTGCTCGCAAATTGCTAGACAATCAAGTACCAGCGAAAAAGGCATTTGCTTTTAATATTGCTTGTAACGATATGATTGAAAACCAGATGAAAGATGCAGAATTTCTACAATTTGCGGATGATCTAATTGATTTCTTTGTCTACTTTATTGCAGATCGCAAACAGCCAACTTTCCGACATCAAACAGTCAATAAAGTAATTATGTATATAAATGACGAACTAGAAAATGATTTAACGGTGGAAAGTATCGCCAATCACTTTCATATAAGCACTAGTCACGAGAGTATAAAATATTTTGTGTAAATAGAAAATTCCATAGAAAAAGGAAGACCCTTTCTTGGTAGAATTAAGTCACCACAACCAATCCTAGAAAAGAGGTCTTCCCTATGAATCAGTTTACAACAGAAATTGTCGATGCACTAGTCAAAAAACAAGATATTACCGAGGTTTTTCGTTCGCACTTGGAAATGGCGATCAACTCGCTACTGGCGACAGAGCTGACGGAATTTTTGGATTACGAAAAATACGATCGTATCGGGTTCAACTCAGGCAATTCTCGCAATGGGTCTTATTCGCGTACACTTCACACGGAGTACGGCGATTTAACGCTTCAAATCCCGCGGGATCGCAACGGTGAGTTTAAACAACAGACAGTGGTACCATATAAGCGCT
>NZ_LGCI01000011.1:274288-303469 GCF_001281525.1 Lysinibacillus macroides
AAATCGTATAAAAAAGTCGCACAAGGCTTACTCGAAAACCCGTATTTACTGACGTTTTACGGCTTTCCCAAGGCGATTTGGCGAAGCATCTACTCGACGAATTTAATCGAGTCGTTCAATAAGCAAATCAAAAAATATACAAAGCGCAAGGAACAGTTCCCGAACGAAGAATCGTTGGAGCGCTTTTTAGTGACGCAGTTCGAAGACTATAATCAACGTTTCGCCACACGCTGCCACATCGGCTTCAATCAGGCCCGTGCAAAGCTAGAAGAAATGTTTGAGCAGCTGCACGAACCGGCAAACTAGACCGGGACGCGCCAGCGCGAAATTTGAGTGTGTAGGAAAGGGCTAGCCCTTTCCTACACACTCAAATCAACACTTCGAACAAGTACAATTGAATACACAGGTGATGAGTTCCCTTGAACGGGTGAATCGTCATTTACACAAAAATATTGACAGTACCCTAGTCACTTATCACGTATTTTTAGGGAGCATGTAGGTATTACACTTGTTGAATATCTAAATGTCCGACGTGTAGAAGAATCACAATACTACCTACGACATACAAACAAAAGCATTACTTCTATTTCTGACCAATTCCACTTCTGTAATCAAAGCTATTTTACACGTATCTTCAAAAAATATACAGGTGTTACCCCTAAGCATTTTAGAGATGAGCTTCACCATGAGTTTTATCGTTTTGAAATGACGGAGGCAGAGTTACAAAATGTATAATTCTTAAACATAAAAACGAAAAAGATGCGAATGGATTAGCAATGCTAAGGCTCGCATCTTTTTTGCTCATAGAATATGGAATCATTGACAAAGGGAAATAGTAGCACTTGCTATTTGATAAAGTTAGAACCTATAAGGTATACTTCACAGTAGTTGATAAATAATAGTAGGTGGAAAAATGAAAAATATGAAGTTATTTTCAATGCTTGGGCTTGCTGTTTTTGTTCTTAGCGGCTGTCAAGCTGTGGAAAACAAAGAAGGTTTTTTCTATAGTATCTTTGTAAAACCTATGGAGTTTTTATTAGAATTTTTTGGTCATGATATTTTTTCAGGAAGCTATGGTTTAGCAATCATTGCGATCACAGTGCTAATTCGTTTAGTGCTAATGCCGATTATGTTAAAAAACTATCGCCAGCAACAAGTAATGAAAACAAAAATGGACGCATTTAAGCCTGAGATGGAAGCTGTTCAGAAAAAAATGAAAGAAGCGAAGACGAAAGAAGAGCAAACGCAGTACCAACAAGAAATGATGGCTCTTTATCAAAAGCATGGCATTAATCCATTGAATATGGGCTGTTTACCGATGTTAATTCAAATGCCAATTATTATGGGTCTTTATTTCTCGATTTTATATTCTGCGGATGTGAAATCACATGAGTTTTTATGGTTTAGTTTAGGATCGCCTGATATTACGATGACGATTATTGCAGGGATTGTTTACCTTGTTCAAGCACGTGTATCATTGTGGACAGTACCAGAGCAACAAAAGGCTCAAATGAAAATGTTTATTTATATTTCACCAATTATGATTGTCTTTATCTCAATGTCTTCTATGGCTGCACTCCCTCTGTATTGGTCTGTCAGCGGTGCATTGCTAATTATTCAAACATATATTGGACGTAAATATTATTCGGAGCATCCCGAAAAAGCAACATCATAAATTAGTTATTATGTCGAGGCGCCTCTGTTGCCTCGATTTTTTTAGGAGGTCACCATGCTAAACAGAAAATGGCTATCATCAATTTTAGTGGCAATTTTTAGTATTATTGCACTTGTCTTTATTATAATAGGGAATTTTAATTTTGCTGTACTAGCCATGACGATCATGTTTGCGCTATCGAATGGGTTTCGAGCAAAAAGCTTTGAAGAGCAGGGTTATATAAAAGAGGCAAAGTGGATGAAATATATGGCAATCTTTTTCTCGATTGCGTCTATTGTCGTATTGATTATTATTTTTACAAACTAGTTTAAATATTTATGTAGGAATTTACACCTAAAAATGTGAACAGTGTTAAAATAAGAGTAGAACAGGTGTGGATGGGATTCTTGCTATGCGGTGAGCCAATCATCCTTTTCGTACCTGATATTTTTAAAAGGGGCATAAATAGTGAAAAATAAACATCTTCCACTTATCATTGGTGCTTTTATTTCCATGGCATTAATCGTAGCTATTTTTGTAGTGTATAACTATAAAAATAATCAAGCAAATATTGCATTGAATGAGCAACCTAAAATAACAGAACCAAACGAATCACATGAAGCATCAACAACAGATGAGCCAGAAAATACACCTGAAAATCCTACTAAGCCAGAGCAGCAACCAGATGAAAATGGTTATTTGCCAAATCAAGAGCTACCAACAGAGCCGACATATATCAATGATATTTTATTAGCAAATAAAATTTATCCGCTGCCCTCTACCTTTGCACCTGGTGAAAATCCGGAAGCAAAGCAAGCATTAGATCAAATGTTAGCGGCTGCCAAGCAACAGGGCTTTGATTTGGTTGCCTTTAGTGGTTATCGTTCGTTTGAATATCAAACAACCTTATATAACAATTATGTGCAGCGTGATGGACAAGCAGCAGCAGATCGTTATAGTGCTCGACCTGGTTATTCAGAACACCAAACAGGTCTGGCGTTTGATATTGGAGAGCGTGGTAAAGAGGATTTATGGTTAACAGAGGAATTTGGCGAAACACCAGCAGGGCAATGGTTATTTGCACATGCACCAGAGTATGGCTTTATTTTACGATTCCCACAAAATAAAGAGGGTATCACAGGCTATATGTATGAATCATGGCATTATCGTTATGTTGGCAAGGACATCGCAAAAGAAATTACTACGAAAAATATTACATTAGAAGAGTATTTAGGTGTGAAATAAAAGAAGGGAAGAGGAGCGTGTGGCTCTCTTCCCTTCTTTCCTTTATAAAATAGGTGTTAATAAACGCGAAATAGATTCTTTAAATTTAATAAGAGATGAACGATTTTTGTACATCTCCCATGTTAACTCTGTACAATCAAAAATATCCTTTTCAAATAGCTCAGCAAGTTGATGCGAGATAGTAGCATCATAAATAAAGGCATTGACTTCAAAGTTTAGGCTAAAGCTTCGGACATCAATATTCGCTGTGCCAACGGTTGATGCTTCATCATCAATAATAATCGTTTTGGCATGAATAAAGCCTTTTTCATAGATATAAACTTTTGCGCCTGCCCGTAACAACTGCCCTACGTAAGAATAAGTAGCCCAATAAACAAACATATGGTCAGGTTTATTAGGAATCATAATGCGGACATCGATACCTGATAATGTAGCAATTTTAATAGCATCTAAAAAACTTATATCTGGAATAAAATAAGGCGTTTGAATATAAATATATTTTTGTGCCATATTAATGAGCTTTAAGTAACCGATTTTAATTTGTTCCCAGTCAGAATCTGGCCCACTGGAGACAATTTGTAGGCCTACATTCCCTTTTTTCGGAATAACAGGGAAGTAGCGATCTGAGTAACCCATTTTCTGATGGGCACTTGCTTGATTCCAGTCTAATAAAAAGCGTGTTTGTAACGGATGGACAGCACTACCTTCGATACGCAAATGTGTATCCCTCCAGTAACCAAATTTCTTTTGTAAGCCTAGATATTCATCACCAACATTAAAGCCCCCAATATAGCCAATTCGACCATCAATGACAACAATTTTCCGGTGATTTCTAAAATTAAGGCGGGGATTAAGAAGAGGGAAAATAGATGGGAAAAATACTTCTACTTCACCACCAGCATTTATTAATTCTTTAAAATGGCGCTTTTTTACATTACGTGAGCCCATTTCATCGTACAGAAGGCGTACCTTCACGCCTTGTTTTGCCTTTTTTATAAGGGCATTGACAATACGTGTTCCTAGGTCATCGAGACGGAAAATATAATACTGAATATGGATATGGTCTTTGGATGTTTCAATATCTTTTAGAAGCTGTTCGAATTTATTGGCTCCATCATCAAAAATATCGAGATGATTGTCCTGTGTTAAGACAGCGTTATTTGTTTTCAGATGCATATAAATCATTTCTCGATAATTCTCAGCATTAGCAATGCGGAATTCAAACGATTCTTCTCGAATCGCTTCCGTTTGATAGCTAATAAGGTTATCAATCCCGATATCCTTACGTCCTTCCCAACGAAATAAGTGCTTTTTTCGTAGTTGTCTCCCCAGTAATAAATACAAAACAAATCCAGCTAGCGGTAAGAAAAATAGTACGAGAATCCATGCCCATGTAGAGGTAGCATCTTTACGTTCTAAAAAAATAATGGTCAGGGCTGCTAAAATATTAAAAAGCGAAATTAACGGTACTAAATATTGTACATCTGTAAAAATGCTCATTCCTATACCTGCCTTTACTGTATTTCACAACATATAAGTATAGCCTACTTTAAATAAGGAAAGAAGCTATTCGCTATTTCTTCAATCTTGCACTTCTTCAAAACGCAAAGATTTTCGGGAAGCTTTATAGAGATAAATAAGGCTTATAGAAAAAATAGCGATGGCTGCTGATATGTAGTAACCAAGGTTTGTTTGTACTGTAAATAGCCAAGTGAAAAATAACGGACCAAGAATACGCCCTAGGTTGTCCATTGAATAAGATAGTCCTGCTGCTGTGCCATATTGTCCGCCTGATTCTTTTGAAGAGAGTGATACAACACAAGTTCGAGCAAGTGCATTTCCAGCTGTAAAGATACACAGGGCTAGTCCAGCTATCAATAGGCTTGTTGTTAGTGTAAATAACAGCATTCCAATAGCTGTAATAATTTGTGCACCGATTAGCCAAGCTGTCTCGCTGCCATTTTTTATTCGCCGAACGACGCCCCCTTGAATGGCTGCATCTACAAAGCCACTAAACATAAATAAATAGCCAATTTGTAATGGTGTAATTTGAATTTTCTCGATTTGAAATAATTGAAATGTAGCCTCCACACCTGCCAACAAAAAGGTTACTAAAAAGGAAAACATAAATAAATAACGCACACGGTATTGCAGCATTTTTCCAGCGCCGTGTGGTACAATAGCACGTTTATTTGAATCTTTTCGTTTATCAGGTTCTTTTAGGACGAAGCTTGCATAAATAAATAATAGTGCAATTAATGAGGCAGAAGTAATAAATGGTAATTGCAGACTATAGTGACCAAGTATGCCTCCGATTGCGGGTCCGAAAATAAAGCCGAGACCAATGGACATGCCCATAAAGCCCATATATTTATTGCGATTTTCCTCATTAGACATATCTGCAATAAAGCCTGTTACAGCTGTATAGAGTGCTCCTGAAAATAAACCACCTATCATACGTGAAACATACAAAATAGCTAAATTATCTATAAATAATGAAAAAATAACAAAGCTAAGACTAAAGCCAATTAGTCCTGTTAAAATCAGTTGTTTACGTCCTATTTTATCGGATAGCATACCCCAAAATGGAGCGGTGAAAAAGCTTGCAAGCGAATATACTGTCAATAAACCACCAACATGGAGATCGGCCCAATGTTGCTGGACAATCACCTCTGGTAAGACAGGTATAATAATACCAAACCCTAAATAAACGAGGAATTGAACAGACATTAACAATAAAATTGCCTTCTTCATACAGTTCCCTGCTTTCATACAATAATTTCAATATGTCTATTCTACCCTTCTTGCTCTCACTATTACAAGGAACGGAAGGGTAAATAGCATAGCTAAATTCATTAAAGAGGCATAAAAGAGCAGTATTCAGGGTAGTATAAGTTTGTGGGTATGGATGAAAGATTTACATTGTAACAAAAATGATAAATTTTAAAGGCGAGTTAAATGGTATGATAAATTTGTCAGACATCATACTCGTAAAAAAATGAAACTTTTTTGTAAATGATACGTTATATAAAATCGAGGAAAGATTGAGGTGGAATGTATGACGAAAGAAGTAGATTTGAAAAAGATTGTTTCGAATTTATCTAAGTTGGGTGTAACAGCGACTGTAACAAAGTCTCGACTAGAACTTTTAAAAGTGCTGACACCACCAACACAGACTCCGCAAGTTCAAGCTTAACTCGTTTACAATAGAAAAGGGAAGTCTCTTATTAGTAAAGAGATTTCCCTTTTTCTATAATTATTCATCATCATCATAGGTTGTAAACATATACGTGCGATAGTGGAATCGCATACTAAAGACAAGACCGATAGCTAAGGCATTGCCCATCAATGAGCTTCCTCCATAGCTAATGAATGGTAATGGAATACCTGTAATCGGCAGTAACTGAATCGTCATTCCTATGTTTTCGAAGACATGGAAGGTAATCATCGCGATAATACCAGCACATACATATGTTGAGAATGGGTCTTTTAATAAAAGTGTTGTTTTTGTTAAATGATAAATCAATAAAAAGAACATACAAATAACAATACTTGCACCAATAAAACCCCATTCCTCACCAATGACTGTAAAAATAAAATCAGTATGGTTTTCGGCAACATATACTTCACGGTTTCTAAAGCCCTTCCCAAAAATTTCACCTGAGCCAATGGCATTTAACGACGTTATTAAATGATAGCCATCGCTAGAGGAATATGAATATGGGTCTAGCCAAGAATAAATTCGAGCAAATTGATATGTTTTAAAGCCAAATGTTGTTTCTAAGAAATCCTGCATATACAGTGCCATCCAAAGGAGTGCACCACCTGCTGTAACACCACCGAAAAAGACTGGTAAAATGATTTTCCAAGAGATGCCTGCTACAATGATAAGTGCGGCAGTAATGGCAAAGAATACTAGTGCCGAACCAAGGTCAGGCTGTTGCAAAATAATTGCCAATGGTACGATTAATGTTACAGCAATTTTTCCTAATAGTAGGAAGTCGGTTTTAACCGAACGCAATGGATGGACCTCGTGATGCTTACTAATAAGCCGTGCAAGTGCTAAGATATAAAAAGTTTTCATAAACTCAGAGGGCTGAATATTCCCAATGGGTGTATGATACCAGCTTTTTGCCCCATTTACAGGTTGACCAATCTGATTGGGCCCTTCAGGCATAAAAATAAGCAATACTAACAAGGCAATTCCTGCGCCATACATATACCATGACATTTTTTTATATTGCTCAGGCTCAAAAAACATGACGATGCTAATAATAATGATACCAATTACATACCATTGTATTTGCTTAGGTACATAGTTGATACCATATTGACCAGATGTTTGTGCAGAGGCAATAGCTAACAAACTAATGACTAGAAAAGTGAAAAGAATAAAAGCAAGTGTCCAGTCAAAACGATTTGCGAAATTTCGTTTATTTTCCATAAAAGCCACCTAAATTAAAATAGTATCTCAATATAAGTAACTGTAATATACTACGTTTACTTATGGTCATTGAGTAATCTAAAACTTTGTATGCAAGTGCATGTGTAACGTTCCTATTATAACGCAAAAACCATTTTTATGCCTGCGTATATAGTTGTGACGACAATTCACATAAAATGTTTCAAAAATCTGTGTTTAGACTTATAATGTAGTGAAGAATGGGGTGATGGCTGTGGCTAAAAAATTAAAGTCAGCTGATGATTTTATGTATCATATGTATGTTCATATGAATGAGGTCGATAAATTTGTCATTTTTAGCGGATTAAAATTCTCGCAATTTGCAGCTGCACTTGAACCACTGCATCACTTACTATTGTTAAAGCATTCCTATGACGATGGTTCTTTTAATATGCATACACAGTTCGAATATGTATTGGACGAAGAAGTTCCTCACTTTGTCAAAAAATCAGCAGAGTCTAAGCAGTTATGCTGGGTTGATTTTATGGATGAAAAAAGGTTAGATCATTTAACACCAATGGAGCAAGGGGAGTTGCTTTACATAAGTCATAAAAAGGAACCCATTACATCCCCATTTTTCAATAAATTACAAAATAGATTTGTCTACTATTCTTCAGAAGCGGAGAAAATGACTAAAATTTATTTTCGGCATTTAAGTGATTCAGATGTATTGGTCGCAAATGTTTTTAATAGTTTGATTCGTGAAAAGGAGCGGAGCACGGGCTTTTGGCGTCGAAAGGTCAAATCAAGCATTCCTGCTATTTCACCTGACTTTTTGCGTTCCTATCGCTCCTTTGCGAAGGAAGGTGCATTATTATCGTTGTATCGTATTGAAAAGCCAAAGGCAGCTTATGGAATAGAGGTGCGTAATCTGTCTGAATATTCTTTTCTCGATGAAATTTGGGATGACTTAAATACGATTTTAAAAACGAAGTACGATGAATTGATTTATATTATCTAATCAATTATGCCTTGGCTAACTCTCGTTCGGATTTTTTCGAGGTCACTCGAAAAGCCTCTCTACAAAATCCGTGACATCTGCCAGAGCTTTTATCTTGATGTATGTAGCCATCTGAATAGAGTGAAAACGTGCATTCATCTTACTATCTATAGAGGTTGAATCAAGGTAAAGCACATATAAAAATCTCACCGTTTAAAAAATTACGGTGAGATTTTTATGTCATTTGTCAAGACATTTCATGATAAACTAATAATACTCAAGAAGTATGTGGAGGGCACAAAAACATGAAAAAAAGAATCGGTTTATTATACGGTGGAAAGTCAGCGGAGCATGAGGTGTCATTATCGACAGCACGTGCAGTTATTGGAGCCTTAAATTTCGAGGTGTATGAAGTATATCCGATTTTCATTACACCTGAAGGGGAATGGCGACGTGGAGAGCGTTTGGCAAAGCCTGTCAGCACTATTGAAGAATTACAATTTGGTGATCCTACAACTATTTTAGAAAATAATATTACTGATTTTTTAATTGATAAACAGGGTAATGCGATACAGTTTGACGTTATTTTCCCATTACTACATGGTACAAATGGTGAGGATGGAACGGTGCAGGGCTTACTAGAAGTATTAAATTTACCGTATGTAGGAAATGGTGTTTTGGCATCTTCTGCTGGTATGGATAAAGTGGTAATGAAGCAATTATTTGAAATTGCAGGTTTACCACAGGTGCCCTATACGTACTTTATTCGTAGTGAATGGAAGAGTGACCAGCAGGCGGTGATTGAGCGCTGTGAAGAAGCATTAAACTGGCCAATGTTTGTAAAGCCTGCAAACCTAGGCTCAAGCGTTGGGATTAGTAAAGCCACAAATCGAGATGAGTTGGTGGAAGCGATAAAGGTTGCTTTGCAATATGATCGTAAAATCGTGATAGAACAAGGGATTGTTGCACACGAGATTGAATTGGCAGTTTTAGGGAATGACAATCCTGAAATTTCGGTCCCAGGTGAAATCAAACCAGTAACAGAGTTTTATGATTATGATTCGAAATATAAGGATGGCTCTACAGCCCTGATTATTCCAGCAGAGCTTCCAGTAGCAACCGTATCAAGTTTAAAGGAATTGGCAAAGCGAGCGTTTAAAGCAATTGATGGTAGTGGCCTAGTTCGTGCAGACTTTTTTGTGACAGATGATCACCAGATTTATATTAATGAGGTGAATACAATGCCAGGCTTTACTCCTGTTAGTATGTATCCATTATTATGGCAGCATACAAATGTGAGTTATTCAGCATTGATTGATCGTCTGATTACATTAGCCATTGAACGTTATGAGGAAAAACAACAGCTTCACTATAAAAAAGACTGAGTGGGATTATTGTGAAAAAAACATTAAAACAATTAGCTGCATGGCTCGATGAGGATATGTCAGCTTTTGGTGATACAGTGGTATCGGGAATTTCCATTGATACAAGAACAATTCAACAGGGAGATCTGTTTGTACCATTTCGTGGAGAGCATGCAAATGGACATCGCTTTGTTGTTCAGGCATTTGAGAAGGGAGCTGGTGCTGCTTTGTGGCAAAAAGATGAACCAAATCCACCAGAAGACCTCCCATTATTATTTGTGGATGATCCTGAATTAGCATTACAAGAAATGGCACGAGCTTACCGTCATGAGCATCAAGCAAAATTTATTGGGATTACTGGCTCAAATGGTAAAACATCTACAAAAGATATTTTAGCAGGAACACTTGCGCCATTTTTTAAAGTACAAAAAACAATAGGTAACTTTAATAATCAGCTAGGTTTACCAATTACCATTTTACAACTTGATGAGGATACAGATATTGCTGTGCTGGAAATGGGTATGAGTGGATTTGGTGAAATTGAATTTTTAACAAAGCTTGCTCAACCTCACATGACAGTTATTACAAATATCGGTGAGGCACATATGCAGGATTTAGGATCACGTGCAGGCATTGCTAAGGCGAAGTTTGAAATTATTCAAGGAATGCAGCCAAAGGGTCTACTAATCTATGATGGAGATGAGCCATTGCTGCAGGAGCTAGTGGCACAAAACCCGCAGCTCAACGCATTAGCGTTTGGCTTAGAACCAAGTAACCCTTTATATGCTGAAAATATTAATGCAAATACGAAGGGAAGTAGTTTTACAGCGCATGGTGTAATAGAGGGCGATTTCTTTATTTCAGTGCTTGGCAAGCATCAAGTGAAAAATACATTAGTGGCGATGTTAATTGCGCATCAGCTAGGTTTAAATAATGAGCAAATTCGTACATCCTTAGAGCATGTGGTATTGACGGATATGCGTATGCAACAAGTAAACGGCACGAATGGCGCCCTATTTATCAATGATGCCTACAATGCTGCGCCAACCTCGGTTAAAGCGGCGATTCAATTTATAGCCACATCAACGATTCGACCTGAAAAATGGCTGGTGTTAGGAGATATGCTGGAGCTTGGACCAAATGAGCAAAGTTTTCATGAAGGATTAGCAGCGCATATAAATGAGCGTGAAATTGATTACATCTGCTTGTTTGGCCCTCGGATGTCATATCTTTATAAAGTATTAAAAGAGCGCTTTGGGGCAGAGCGTTTATTGTATGTAGAAGATGATTATACGGCTATTATTGACAAACTAAAACAAGCGAATGAATCATCCATTGTTTTACTTAAGGGCTCACGTGGTATGCAATTAGAAACGATTTTAAAAGCATTTATAGCATAAATAATCATGAATCGGTGGGATACTAAGCTCACCGATTTATTTATCTTTATTTCAAGTTTTTCTATAGAAACGAGGGGAATGTAATGTCAGTGGGTGTCCTTTGTATTCATGGGTTTTCAGGGGGGCCTTATGAAGTAGAGCCCTTCGCGAAATATTTGCGAACGCATACAGATTGGCTAATTGTTGAGCCCACATTGTCAGGGCATGGAGAAAAATTACATATGAATGGCTTTACTGCGAGGCATTGGTTAATGGATGCAGAGCTTGCTTTTCGAGCATTAGCTAAAAAGGTAGATGAGGTGATGGTTGTTGGTTTTTCAATGGGCGGTATTATTGCATTATATTTAGCAAAGCGTTATCGAGTAACAAAGCTTGTTTTACTTAGTGCTGCAGCTAAGTATGTGAGCCCTAAGCAGCTAGTGAAGGATTTTAAAATGCTTGCTACTGAGGCATATCACCGTAACCTAGCAAATAATGAGTTATTTTTGCGTTATCAGCATAAGTTTAACAATGTACCCCTAGCATCAACCATCGAATTTATGAAGCTCGTTAGAATGGTGGAGCCGTATTATCAGCATATCCAAATTCCTGTTTATATCGTCCAAGGGAAATTAGACGGCATAGTACCTTATCACACAGCACAATTTCTTTTTGATCAATTGGCATCTACTGATAAGGATTTGTATTTTTCTGATAATGGTAAGCATCATATATGTTTTGAAAAAGATTGTTTTCAATGGTTTTCACAAGCTTTATGCTTTTTAAGGAAGAAATAAAGTAGTCAGATTATTACGACTCATGCGTTATCGTTGCATACGATTGAAAGCCGTGTTAGACTAGTGTAAGCAATGGATACATTTTGTGCGAAGACTCTTCATAAATTGGTTGAAGAGTACTTTTTTTTGAACACAACGGTTTTATTCTAAAGTGAATAATTACGACAGAATCAAACCGCTCGGTAAAGACCGGGCTTTCCTTTTCATATAAGAGAGCTCTATGTGAAACACCATATAGAGAAAATTGTTAAGTAACGGAAACGTTCCACTATACAGGCTCGAATTTGCCGACAACTTCATCTGAAAATGTAACCATTTGTCAACTTAAAAGGAAAAAGGAGATTGAGAAGTTTGACAAATTTTTCAGAATTAAATATTAGCGAATCTACATTACGCTCAGTAAAGCGTATGGGATTTGAAGAAGCAACACCAATCCAAGAAGGTACTATTCGTTTTGCGATTGAAGGCCGTGACGTACTCGGTCAAGCACAAACAGGTACTGGTAAAACTGCCGCTTTCGGGATTCCACTAATTGAAAAAATCGATCCAAAAAACCCTAATATTCAAGCATTAGTTATTGCGCCAACGCGTGAATTAGCGATTCAAGTTTCTGAGGAGCTATACAAAATTGGCTATGATAAACGTGTAAAATTATTATCAGTTTATGGTGGTCAAGAAATTGGTCGCCAAATTCGTGCACTGAAAAATAGACCACAAATCATTGTTGGTACACCAGGGCGTATTATTGACCATATTAATCGTCGTACATTAAAATTAGAAGATGTACAAACATTAGTCTTAGATGAAGCAGATGAAATGTTAAACATGGGCTTTATCGATGATATTAATGCAATTTTAGAAAACGTGCCTACAGAGCGTCAAACATTACTGTTCTCAGCAACAATGCCACCAGCAATCCGCAAAATTGCAGAGACATTTATGCGTGATCCAGAAATCGTAAAAATTAAAGCAAAAGAGTTAACAGTTGACAATATCGATCAATATTTCGTGAAATCCGCTGAACGTGAAAAGTTCGATGTTTTATCTCGTTTATTAAACGTTCACCAACCAGAGCTTGCCATTATTTTTGGCCGTACAAAACGTCGTGTGGATGAGCTTGCACAGGCGCTATCCATTCGTGGTTACTTAGCTGAAGGGATTCATGGTGATTTAAGCCAGGCGAAGCGTATCTCTGTATTACGTCAATTTAAAGAAAATAAAATCGATATCCTTGTTGCGACGGATGTAGCCGCTCGTGGACTTGATATTTCTGGTGTTACACACGTTTATAACTTTGATATTCCTCAAGATCCTGAATCTTATGTTCACCGTATCGGACGTACAGGTCGTGCGGGAAAATCAGGTCTTGCTGTAACATTTGTCACACCGCGTGAAATGGGTTACTTACGTATTGTAGAAGAAACTACGAAAAAACGTATGACACCACTTCGTCCGCCAACAACTGATGAAGCATTAGAGGGTCAACAACGCCTTGCTGTAGAAACACTTGAAGGACTTATTGCTAATAATAACTTAGGTGATTATCGTTTGTTTGCAGCTGAGCTACTGGAAAATCATGAAGCAGTTGATATTGTGGCTGCTGCTCTTCGTTCATTAACGAAAGAACCAGATGATACACCAGTAACGATTACAGAAGAACGTCCACTACCAATGCGTCGTGAACGTTCAAATAAACGTAGCAATGATCGTAGCCGTGGTGGTAATCGTAGCTTTAGTGGTGGTGGCCGTCGTGAGAATACTCGTAGTGGAGATCGCCGTAATAATAGTCGTCGTGATGGTGCTCGTCGTGAGGGCGGCCGCCGTGAGGGTGGACAAGGACGTTCTCGCTCTCCTAGACGTCATGAAGATTAATTTCAAACAAATGTAG
Source organism: Lysinibacillus macroides (assembly GCF_001281525.1). Lineage (GTDB taxonomy): Bacteria > Bacillota > Bacilli > Bacillales_A > Planococcaceae > Lysinibacillus > Lysinibacillus macroides. The sequence goes on from NZ_LGCI01000011.1 coordinate 288,018, forward strand.
CTTTCTGTCTTAAACCTTACAGTTATAATAGCTGTAAGGTTTTTTTTTCGGATATAGTTGAAACAAAAAGGTAACTGCTTCCGTATATATCTAAGAGAGAGAAGGAGGAACGACAATGAGGGCACAACCAATTCATCAAATTTCCCGTAAAGGGTTAACGGTATGGCGTTTATATGGTGTTATACAAACTTTGGCGCTATTAGTTGTGGCAGGCTTAGCTAGCTACGGCACTTATTATTTTGAATGGCCATCATTTATTTATTGGATAGCTGCTGCAATTGTGGTGCTGGGAATTCTATTATTGGTGCTTATCTTTCCGAAAATAAGATGGGAGCGATGGCGTTATGAGGTACGTGAGCATGAGATTGAAGTACAGCATGGATTATTTGTGGTAAAGCGTACACTTATACCAATGGTGCGAGTGCAACATGTTGATACGACACAGGGGCCAATCTTAAAAAAATACGATTTAGGTAATATTTCTATATCAACTGCTGCAACTGTACATACAATACCTGCACTTGTGATGGACGAGGCAGATAGACTTCGTGCCCGAATCTCTGAGTTAGCAAGGGTGGCGGAAGATGATGTCTAAAGAAATTAATCGTTTGCATCCTGTGTCAGCTATTATTACAAGCCTTAAAGCATTGAAGAGCATGATACTACCGATTGCTATTATTATTATAAGTAATGGCTTTAATTTTTCATTGAATTTTCATAGCGAGCATTTTTGGCAGACGATTCTTCTTTTCGGTGTATGGGGAGGAGCAGCACTCCTTGCATTAATAGGAGGTATTATTAAGTGGCGGACATTTGTTTATTGGTTTGAGGACGGTGAATTACGCGTTAAATATGGCTTGTTTGTAAAAAAGAAGCGCTATATTCCCTTTGAACGCATTCAAAGCTTAAATTACAATGAAGGTATTTTTCACCGTATTTTTGGTTTAGTGAAAGTTCAGGTAGAAACGGCAGGGAATAAGGGCGGTAAGCCAGAGGTAGAGCTTACCGCCATTCGGAAAGCGGCAGCAGATGCAATTGAATTAGAAATGCGACGTGCTAAAAATGAAGACGCTCAGCAGCAACTGGAGCAGGAATCCACGCAGGTGATAAAGGAAGAAACAGTATCCACACCGATGATTTATCATATGGCTATAAAGGATTTACTTGTGTTGGCGACAACTTCAGGTGGAATAGGTGTTGTCTTATCAGGACTTGCTGCTGTTATATCGCAGTTTTCGGATATTATTCCGTATGAGGCTGTTTTTCATGAGCTTACGGATTTTGTAAAAGTCGGTGTGTTTTTAATAGCATTAACGGTAATGTTTATTTTAATCGCAGCATGGGTTGTCTCTGTAGTGATTACATTAATTAATTATTATGATTATACAGTTCGCATTGAGGAAGAGAAATTGATTATTACAAAGGGGCTTTTGGAGAAAAAACGCATTACGTTGCCGTTAAATCGCATTCAGGCTATTCGTATTGTTGAAAATCCATTACGTCAATTAACAGGCTTTGCAACGGTTGTTGTGGAAAGTGCTGGAGGGAATGGGGAGAATGGTAATGATAAAAAAATCACCTTGTTCCCACTTATTAAGAGGCAGGCTTGTCTACAAACATTAGAGCAGCTTTTCCCAGAAATGAATTGGCACCCAGCTTTTGTTCGCTCACCAAAAAGAGCGAGGCCATTTTTCTATCGCGTTGATTTTATCTGGCTTGTTCCTGTTATTGGTGCATGTAGCTATTTCCTCTACCCATATGGACTATTGTCATTGCTGTTAATTCCACTGACGATATTACTGGGCGTTTGGCAGCATAAAACAGCAGGCTATCAAATCGATGGCAAACAACTTGCTATGCAGTACCGTGTATTTAGCCGTACTACATTGATTATGGAGAAAAAAAGAATACAGTCCATCGAAAGTACACAATCTTATTTTCAAAAAAGAAAAAATGTTATGTCTATTAAAGCAACCGTTATGTCAGGTATGTCAGGCACAACAGGAACTGTGCCAAGCCTAGAGCAACAAGATGCAGAAACAATCTTTTCTTGGTATGAACATTAAATTATAAAAGCTAACCTTTCAATTATATGGAAAGGTTAGCTTTTTTAGCTATAAATAAACGAAAATGATGTTTATAATAGAATAAATACAACAAAAGGGGTGGAGAATTTGTTTAAATATGATATTCATGAACATGCCTATTTAAAGCTATTGGATTTAAGTGATGTGGAAGAATTATTCGCTTTAACAGAACGTACAAGAGAGACTTTACGTGAATGGTTGCTTTTTGTTGATGACGTCAAAACAGTAAAAGATACAGAGCGCTTTGTCAAAAATGCGATGCAGCAATATGCAGATAATAATGGCCTGCAAGCAGGGATTTATTATGAAGGCAAGCTTGCAGGTGTGATTGGTTACCATCAAATTAATTGGCAGCATAAATGGACAAGCATTGGCTATTGGCTAGGTAATGAATTTGTGGGGAAGGGGCTTGTGACCAACTCTATGAAAGCATTAATGGAGTATGCCTTTAGTTATTTAAAATTAAATCGTATTGAAGTCCGTGTAGCAGTAGGCAATATTCGAAGCCGTACCATTCCAAAGGTTTTAGGCTTCTATGAAGAAGGACGAGTAAGAGATGCGGAATGGCTTCATGATCATTATGTAGACCAAGTTGTCTATGGCTTAACAGCAGCTGACTGGAGAAAGATTAAAGCAACTAATGAGGATACGGTTATTTTATAATATCAATAAAAAAGCCGCCTATACGATTGATTAATCATATAGGTGGCGCCTTTTATCCCATATTAACAATCTTTTTTACACCGAAAGCATAGCGCTTGGTATAGGCTGTAGGATATAAGGTAAAGCTGAAACGTCCAATCAGTAGGAGACGTGCAAAACCCTCACTAATTGAAGATTCATTTTATCTACCTGCCATTTTTTGTTTACGCCAGCTTAAAATTCTTTTTGGATGTAAATAAATAAGCCCAAGAATAAAGCCTGTTACTAAACCACCTAAATGTGCATAGACGTTCACATTCGGTTGAAGGAATGTCATGACTAGACTAATAATAATGATGGGTAAAATAAGCTTACGCAGCATTGGCATTGTACGTCGTGTATAATATACGAGTGCCCCAAATGCCCCAAAAATTCCGAAAATAGCCCCACTTGCGCCAAGGCTCGTATAACCACTATCATAGAATACATAGGTTGCCATGTTACCTACAATACCTGATACTAAATAAATTGTTATAAAACGTGCCTTGCCTGCGATTTTTTCAAGCTCTGGTCCAAAGAGAAACAAGGAAAACATATTAAAAAATACATGTAGAAATCCAGCATGTAAAAACATTGCAGAAAATACACGCCACCATTCACCACTTTGAATGAGAAAATTTGCTTGAATGCCATAATTCCATAATAGTGTCCCTATGCCAGGTACAATAGATAATACATAAAGAATTAAATTGATTGCGATTAACATTGAAACAACAGGATAATACGTTGTGTATTGCTTAAAATTTTCTGTTCTTCTAAACATGGCTCCACCTCAATTTATAATTATTATACATGCCTTTTTGGAAATAGGTAAAGGAGAAGGTGTCAGATGATTAAAGGAATTGGTCTCGATATTGTGGAAATAGACCGTATTGCAAAGGCAATGAAACGTACAGTCAAATTTAAAGATCGTATTTTAAGCGAGAGGGAAAAATTTTTATTTGATGGTTATACTGAAACGCGCAAAATAGAATTTTTAGCAGGGCGATTTGCTGCAAAAGAAGCATTTTCAAAAGCAATGGGCACTGGCATTGGGGCACAATGTAAGCTTCATGATATGGAAATACTAAAAGGCGAGGCAGGGAATCCTGTTTTATATTTTAAAGGAGCGCCTGTCAATGGCTTTGTTAGTATTACACACGCCAAGCAATATGCGGCTGCCCAAGTAATTTTGTTAACATAATGCTGAAGTTGTCTAACAGGTTGCTTAGTAAATATAAATATATTGCCTTTTCTTCAAATGACATAACTGACAAATACGGTTCATATATTGTCGTAGTGGATTTGAAAGAAGAAAGGGTGAAAGCGTGGGCAACCGTATAGTTAAATGGCTCGTCTTACTTTGTACGATATTACTTCTGTCGGCATGTGGTGCAGCCTCACAGGAAAAAGTGTTAAAGAAAGTAAATGATAAATGGGCTGAGACAAATGGGTATGAGTTAAATGCCTCGATGGAAATAAAATCTGGTGGAGAGCCAAGAAATTATGATGTTACTGTATGGCATACGAAGCCTGATTTTTATCGGGTGGAAGTAGTTGAAAGTGGGAAAGATGTTTCGCAAATGATTGTGCGTAATGCAGATGGTGTTTTTGTTGTCACACCAACACTAAATAAAATGTATAAATTCCAAAGTGATTGGCCAAAGAAAAATAGTCAAGCTTATTTAATCGGTGCTTTAGCAGAAGATTTAGCAGAAGATAAAAATCTTGTCATGAAAGAGGAAGAAAAAGCATATATATTTGAAGCGGCTACTAGAAATAGCTATAAAAATAGTATGCCCCACCAAGTGATCAAGGTAGATAAGAAAACATTGTTACCAACTTCTGTTGTCATTATGAATGATGTGAAGGAAGAGCAAATTCGCATTACCTTTAAAAAAGTTAAGCTAGGTGTGCAACATGCTGCAAAAGAGTACGCTGTTGAACAATTTACAGAGCAGAATGACACACAAGGTGAACAAGCTACACCAGCCGAAAAGGATGGGCAACAAGAGCAAGACGATCAAGAAGCAGTTGGTGCAGAGGTAGAATATGAAGAGTTCCAAACACATTATCCTGTAGTCAATTGGGCACAATTATCAAATGAAAAAGTCGTTCAAGAAGCTGGAATGGAACGCGTTATTTTAACATTTGATGGGGAGAAACCATTTACAGTGATGCAGCAACCAGTGACAAAGGAAAGCACAATGCTACCAGTATCCACATCTGGTGATCCAGTTGACCTAGGCTTTACAATCGGTGCGATTACAGACACGTCCATTAGCTGGGAAAAAGATGGTGTTGCATTCTTTGTAGCATCAAGTAAATTAACACGAGAAGAAATGGTTGAAGTTGCGACATCTATGACGATAAGTAGTATGAAGTAACTTTTCTAGCTACAGCTTTCTAAGAAAAGAGGGCTGTAGCTTATTGATAATATAAATTTTTGGAAAATGTTAAGTGCTTTCATTTAAAATGAAGGTGTATGTAATTGCACAAAATATATGTATGTAATACATAATGTTTTAATTAAAAATAAAGAGGGTATTCTAATGAAGACACAGCAGCACTTTCGACCAACCAAAGCAATAATCGATTTACAAGCAATCCAACAAAATGTGGAAAATTTAAAGAAGTTTTTACGACCTACTGTTCAAATCATTGCTGTAGTAAAGGCAAATGCATATGGACATGGAGATGTAGCCGTGGCACAAGCAGCACTTGATGCGGGCGCTACAATACTTGCAGTGGCAACACCAGAGGAAGCTTTACATATCCGAGCACATTTTACAGAACCAGACATACTCCTATTAGGCGCATCTCCAGCCTCGTTTGCCCCTTATGCGGCTGAGCAACGCATTATTCTCACAGTGTTTGCGAGTGAGTGGGTACAGCAAGCAGCTTCCTTTATAGATAAGGAAGCGCTTCCTCTCCGTCTACATATAAAAGTGGATAGTGGCATGAATAGAATTGGTATACGCTCCGAGCAAGAGTTATTAGAAATCTATCAAACGATCCAATCTACAGATAATGTGGAGCTGGATGGCTTATTTACACATTTTGCAACAGCTGATGAGGAAGATACAGCACATTTTGAAGAACAGGTACATTTTTTTGAAAGATGCTTATCCATCATACCTTCTAAGCCTAGACTTGTTCATGCTTCAAATACGGCAGCGTCTTTAGTGAAAGACCCATATTTACAATATGATGCTGTTAGATATGGCATTTCTATGTATGGATTAGCACCGTCTTCCTATGTAGACAGTATCGCACCTTTTTCATTACAACCTGCGTTTTCACTGGAAAGTGAGCTTGTCCATGTCAAGCAAATAAAAGCAGGTGATTGTGTAGGGTACGGTGCTACATATGTTGCACCAACTGATATGTGGTTAGGAACTATTCCAATTGGCTATGCGGATGGTGTTATTCGTAAGCTAGGCGGACAAGAAGTATTAATTGATGGACAAAGAGTACCGATTGTGGGACGAATTTGTATGGATCAATGTATGGTTGCCTTGCCAAAAGCATATCCTATAGGTGAGAAGGTAACACTTATTGGTCAACAAGGGCAACATATTGTTTCTGTTGATGAATGGGCAGTTAAGCTTGAAACCATTAATTATGAAGTACCATGCATTATTACAGCAAGAGTTCCTAGAATATACCTTTAAACCTTTAGAAGAAATCGTCATTTGAATAGCAACTCTACCAAAGAAAAATGTTGAATTTAGTCAATAAATAATTGCGCTAATTCTAAAATATGTACTAATTTGTATATGGAATAAAATGACTCCTACGAAAACAGATGTTTTTTGTGCAAAAACAAAGCTACAACAGCATGTGCTGAAAATTAATAAAAGCCATGCTCACAGAAAATGTTCCCTTATCGTGTGATCTACAACAATTAGAAGCATATTTTAGCAAAGAGCCAAATGACTGTTTAGGCGAATCTGTCCTTGGCTTGAAGCGAGTGCAGTACGTTTGGTAGTATATTGAAATAATAATTATACAGCATATACCGTCGACAACCGACATATCTTTACAATTTGTCCTTTAAATTGTCAGATATATTGTCATTTCATGTCTTTTCAACAATATCTTTCGATGATAGAATGAGAAGTAATGAAAAGTGGATGGTTCCGTTGGAGGTGCTTGCTGTGTATGAAAAGAAGTTAAAAGAAGCTACAATTGCTGTTCAAGATAGACTATTTCTACAAACAAAGGAAGTAATTGAAGGTGGATCTTTTGGGCGTAATTTGGCGCGCCAAAGTTTAATGCAGGGGCAACCAAATCAAATACGGGAAGCTATGATTAAAGGGTATGTTGAAATGTCTCATATTAACTTAACAATTGCAAGTGAATGCTTGCATGTAGAATATGAAGCACAACATATGGTGGAGCGTCTCGTTAGCGGGGGATGACACTTTGAATGTAAAACGTGGTGACGTTTTTTTTGCAGATTTATCACCGGTAATAGGTTCTGAGCAAGGAGGCACTAGACCGGTGCTGATTATTCAAAATGATATTGGCAATCGATTTAGCCCGACTGTCATCATCGCAGCTATCACTGCACAGATTCAAAAGGCAAAGTTACCGACACATGTCGAAATTAATGCTGAAAAGTATGGTTTCGAACGTGATTCGGTTATTTTGCTCGAACAAGTGCGAACAATTGATAAGTCAAGATTGACAGACCGGATTACACAGTTGGATCAGGCTGTGATGGAAAAAGTAGATGGTGCGCTGATGATTAGTTTAGGCTTAGTTAAATTTTGATATACATATATGTATAGAAGCATCGAGATCTCCGAGATCTCGATGCTTTTTTCGTCCTATATGCTAAAGTTACTTCCTTACCATAATTTGAATTTGCTATTTAAAAATGGTACAAAAAGCTTTAAGATAGATTCAAGATTTATCAAAAAAATAGATTTTTGAAAAAATTTTTAAGAGGTATGTAAAATTTTACATAGAAAGAGCTACTATTTGACGATAAACAGGTTAAATGAACGTGTAAGGGTGTAACGCCTTAAGGAATTGGAGGGACAGCAGTGGCAAGTAAGTCTTCGGTTGAAATTATTACTGAGTGGGATATTGTTGCAGCAAGGCAACTGGGGCGTAATGAAGCAAAAGCACTTGGATTTGGCACTGTTGATCAAGCTCGCATTACCACAGCAATTAGTGAATTAGCGCGAAATATCTATTTATATGCAAATATAGGTAGGATTGAAATTGAAAGAGTGGACACAGAAACTGAAAAGAAAATAGTAGTAACGGCTACCGATCAAGGACCAGGCATTCACGATATTCGGAAGGTCATGGAGGAGGGTTATTCTACATCTGGTGGTGTAGGAGCTGGTTTACCAGGCGTTAAGCGATTGATGGATAGCTTGGAAGTTCAATCTGTTATTGGAGAAGGTACAACGATAAGGGCGGAAAAATGGCTGCGTTAGGACGTGAGAAAATGAAACAATTAGAGGCTCAGTATAAAAAGATATTAGCAGATTACATTGTTAATCAAACTGAAAAAAATTTATATATTGCTCAAAATTTCACACGTCAGTTAATTCAAAAAAACATATCACCGGAGGATGTTATTAGCATTCATAAAAATGCTATAGCAGAAATATTTCCTGACAGAATGAATGAAGCACAGCCAGCCTATGATTTTCTTATTGAAGTGATGGTGCATTATGGCATGGCCCATAGAGAGCATCAAAGTTTATTGCAAAAACAGGCTGAATATGAGATGGAAATGAAAATTGCGACAAGCATTCAAAAGGCGTTGTTAAAAACACATATACCAAAATTATCGACTGTTGATATAGGAATGCTATCCGTACCGGCTCGCAAAATGAACGGTGACTATGTGCATTTTTTTTATCATCGGGACGACTATTTAAGTGTAGCTGTAACAGATGTAGTAGGGAAAGGTGTTCCTGCTGCTTTATGTATGTCGATGGTGAAATATGGCCTTGAAACATTGGAATATGCTTATAAAGAACCTTCCTATGTTTTAGAGGTTATTAACAGAGTTATTGAAAAAGGTGTTGATGACAGTATGTTTGTTTCCATGTTTTATGGTTGTTTAGATACGCAGAGAAATATGTTTTCCTATGCCTCAGCAGGTCATGAGCCAGCTCTACACTATAACGCCAAACAGGACCAATTCGTTGCCTTAGAGGCAAAAGGGCTATTACTGGGTGTATTGCCTAACACAAAGTACACCTACCAAGAAGTTATTTTGGAGGACAATGATATTATTACGATGATGACTGATGGAGTTACAGAATTTAGAGGGAACGATCACTTAAATTCAAGACAGATTATTACATCAGTAATTAGAGATAACAAGTATTTATCAGCGCAACAATTATGCCAGCTTCTGTATCGAGAAATAGAAAAAATACATGGCTTTGACTTATCAGATGATTTTACAGTAGTAATTTTAAAAAAATAGGTTTATGTTTTGAATGAAGAGGGAACAGGAAACAGTCTAATAAATATAGTGGAGGTGTGCTGTATGGACGTAACAATACATTTTAAAGAAATTGATCATAAATTATATGGCTATGTGGAGGGGGAAATTGATACGTTTACAGCTTCAGGATTACGTGAAGAATTAGAAGCAGTTAAGATCACTGAGGGCTTAGAAATCGAGTTGGATTTATCAAAGGTCAGTTATATGGACAGTACAGGTCTTGGTATTTTTGTGGCCTTCTATAAAAGAGCAGTTCGTGAAAAGGGCAAAGTAAAGCTTGTTGGTTTATCCAATAGATTGCAAAGATTATTTGAAATTACAGGTTTAAGTGATTTGATGGATATCGAAACTGATAAAAAGGTGGAATTACGCTAATGAAGGAATTTGATTATATAGAAATTAGAGTTCCTGCAAAACCGCAATTTGTCAGTGTCATTCGTCTAACTGTTTCTGGCTTAGCTAGTAGAGTTGGCTTTCATTATGATGATATTGAAGATTTAAAAATTGCGGCAAGTGAGGCGGTAACCAATGTTGTACATCATGCCTATAAAGAAGACGAGGAAGGCGAAATTGTCATCGGGTGTGCATTGTATGACAATAAAATAGAAATGATGATTGCAGATTACGGCAATAGCTTTAACTTTGAAGAGATTAAGTCGAAAATTGGACCGTATCACCCAGAGGAAAGTATCGTAGGGCTAAGAGAAGGCGGTTTAGGGCTTTATTTAATGGAGACTTTAATGGATGAGGTGATGATTAATAACGATGGTGGCGTAACTGTTTTCATGACAAAGTATGTCTCTAGGGAGCAGGTGGAAAAAAATGTCGAAAGAATCACTACGTAAATCTTCATCCAAGGAAGATGTATTAAAGTGGATTGCATTATACCAATCAAACGAGGATGATGAAGCACAAACCAACTTAGTGATTCATTATCGATATTTAGTTGAGTCAATAGCACGTAAATATTCGAATGGTAAATCATATTATGATGATATTGTTCAGGTAGGAATGTTGGGTTTATTAGGTGCAATTAGACGTTTTGATCCAAATGTTGGGCGTAGTTTTGAAGCATTTGCTGTACCAACTATCGTTGGAGAAATAAAGCGCTTTTTACGTGATAAAACATGGGATGTTCATGTACCTAGACGCATAAAAGAGTTAGGGCCAAGAATCAAATTAACAGTGGAAGCGCTGACCATTGAGTTGCAGCGTTCTCCATCTATTCAAGAAATTGCTGAACGATTAGAAGTAGAAGAGGAAGAGGTATTAGAGGCAATGGAAATGGGGCGTAGCTATCAAGCTCTTTCAATGGATCATTCAATAGAATCTGATTCAGATGGTAGCACAGTCACATTATTCGATATTTTGGGTAGAGAAGACGATGGCTATGAGATGACCAATAAACGAATGCTTGTTTCCGATGCGATGGTCTTGTTAAATGAGAGGGAAAAACAGGTTATTCAGCTTACATATTTAGAGCAGCTTAGTCAAAAAGAAGCTGGAGAACGATTAGGCATTTCCCAAATGCATGTATCACGCATCCAAAGGAAAGCCATAAAGAAATTGCAAGAGGCCATCCTAGCAAGCGGTGGTGTCTCACTCTAAAAATTTTATGTCAAATGAATAAAAATAGTCTGCTCATGGTCGCTTGAGTAGACTATTTTTTTGTATGTTTAGTAAAATGAAAAGAAAAAGGTAGGGATAATGTGGAACATAAACAAGTATTACAGCTTATTGCTAAGGATGTTGTAATAAAGACAGGGCAAGCCGATGCTGTTATTAAGTTATTAGAAGAAGGAAATACGGTACCATTTATTGCACGTTATCGAAAAGAAGTGACAGGCTCTCTCGATGAAGTGCAAATTAAGGCTGTAGAGGATCGTTATCATTACATACAGCAGCTCGAACAACGCAAGGAAGAGGTTATACGATTGATCCAAGAGCAAGACAAGCTTACATCTGAATTGGAACAAGCCATCCTTGCAGCAACGGTTTTACAGCGTGTGGAGGATTTATATAGACCCTACAAGCAAAAGCGGCGCACAAAGGCAACAATCGCCAAGGAAAAGGGCTTAGAACCGCTTGCAGACTTACTGGTAGCATATAGTAATGATTCATTAGAGCAACTTGCAGCAGATTTTGTAGACCATGACAAGGTGGCTAATCTCGACGATGCATTAGCAGGAGCACGAGATATTTTAGCAGAGCGCTTTGCTGACGATGCCACTATACGTGAGAAAATTCGTGCGTATTCATGGAAAGATGGCATGCTCGTAACGAATGTAAAAAATGCCGAGATAGATGAAAAAAATGTTTTTGAAATGTATTACGAGTATGAGGAGCCAGTCAACCGCATTGTTCCTCATCGTATTTTAGCAATAAATCGCGGAGAAAAAGAAGAAATTTTAAAGGTTTCGATTCATGTGCCCATAGACCGAGTATTAATGATTATGTGGAAGGAATGGATACCCGCGACTGGCTCTTCCCCTGCTATTGCGGAAGTAAAGCTAGCAATAGAGGATTCATACAAGCGTTTAATTCAACCATCTATCGAAAGAGAGCTACGAAACGAGCTTACTGAAAAAGCAGAGGCCCAGGCAATTCATATTTTCTCTGAAAATTTACGTAACCTTTTATTACAGCCACCTATGAAAGGGAAATATGTATTAGGTGTTGATCCAGCTTACCGTACAGGCTGTAAATTAGCTGTTGTTGATGAAACAGGGAAAATGCTAGAGGTTACAGCTATTTACCCGCATCCACCTAAACCGGATGTGGCAAAATCCAAAGCGATCGTGAAAGGAATTTTAGCAAAATACCCAATTAGTATTATTGCTATTGGTAATGGTACAGCCTCTCGTGAGACTGAACAATTTATTGCAGATGTATTAAATGAGCTTTCTACAGATGTAGCGTATGTTATTGTCAATGAAGCGGGTGCATCTGTGTACTCAGCATCTGACATTGCACGTACAGAATTTCCGGATTTGCAGGTAGAGCAACGAAGTGCCGTTTCGATTGCACGCCGTTTACAGGATCCTTTATCAGAGTTGGTGAAAATTGAGCCAAAAGCAGTGGGTGTAGGTCAATATCAACATGATGTTTCTCAGAAAAAATTAAATGAATCGTTAACTTTTATAGTAGAAACAGCTGTTAACCAAGTTGGTGTTGATGTAAATACGGCTTCATCATCACTCTTACAATACGTTTCTGGTTTATCAAAAACTGTTGCAGAGAATATCGTAAAGACGCGAGAGGAAAATGGTCAATTTACTACACGTGCGCAATTAAAGAAGATTCCAAGGTTAGGTGCCAAAACGTATGAACAGGCTATCGGTTTCCTACGTGTCCCAGAAGCAAAAAATCCGTTTGATGCTACAGGTATTCATCCTGAGAGCTACAATCTTGCTGAGCAAATATTAGCAGAGGCTCAAATAGATAAAAAAGAGTTAGGGACACAGAAGGCAGAGGATGCTATTGCAGCACTAAATATCCAAAAATTAAGTGATGTGCTTGGAGTAGGAGTTGTGACAATTCAAGATATCGTGGATACTTTAATGAAACCTAGTCGTGACCCACGTGATGCATTCCCACAACCATTGCTTAAGACTGATGTATTAAAAATGGAAGATTTAAAAGTAGGTATGGAATTGCAGGGGACGGTAAGAAATGTAGTAGATTTCGGCGCATTTGTTGACATTGGCGTGAAGCAAGATGGACTTGTGCATATTTCTAAACTCCAAAATAAACGTATTAAGCATCCATTAGAAGTTGTGGCACTTGGGGATATTGTAACTGTCTGGGTTGAACAAATAGATGTAACGAAAGGGCGTATCTCTTTAACGATGCTTCCTCCTAAAAATCAAGCATTAGTTTAAGTACTAAATTTTTGCCACACTGTCTATACTACGCAGTGTGGTATTCTTGTTGTTAGAGGTGATTACTATGGACAATCAAGAATTACAAGAGCTTGTTCGTCGCTTATCTTTAGAAAACTTTCAGAGGCCTTTTCTGCATCAAGCCTACTTTAATGCGAGATTACGTTCAACGGGAGGACGATATCTTTTACAATCCCATAATATTGAGATTAATCCTAAAGCCTATGAGTTATACGGTTTGGAAGAGATTCAAGGTATTGTTTTACACGAATTATGCCATTATCACCTACATATTGAAGGTAAAGGGTATCAGCATCGAGATAAAGATTTTAGAGAATTATTAAGGAAAGTAGATGCCCCCCGATTTTGCGCAGTTTTACATGTCCCGAAAGCTACAGTTAAAAAACAGCGACGACGCTATACATATACTTGTGTCAATTGCCACCAATTATATATACGGAAAATAAAAATGAATGTGGAAAAGTATTGTTGCAGTAAGTGTTTGGGGAAATTAAAATTAGTGGAGTAAAAAAAGTTTGAAAAATAGTTGACGTTTTGTTGAGTTGTCCCTATAATAGTAAAAGTCGACAAGATAACGGCGACAACATAACATGAATTATTCCGAAGTAGCTCAGTTGGTAGTAGCACCTGACTGTTAATCAGGTTGTCGCAGGTTCGAGTCCTGCCTTCGGAGCCATGGCCCCTTGGTCAAGTGGTTAAGACACCGCCCTTTCACGGCGGTAACACGGGTTCGAATCCCGTAGGGGTCATTTTTCATAATTTAATGTAAATAATATTTTGGTCCCGTGGTGTAGCGGTTAACATGCCTGCCTGTCACGCAGGAGATCGCCGGTTCGATCCCGGTCGGGACCGCCACTTATTGGGGTATAGCCAAGCGGTAAGGCAACGGATTTTGATTCCGTCATGCCTAGGTTCGAATCCTAGTACCCCAGCCATTCATTTCTTAATTCGAGCCATTAGCTCAGTTGGTAGAGCATCTGACTTTTAATCAGAGGGTCGAAGGTTCGAGTCCTTCATGGCTCATCTTTTTAAGAAAAGAGTTGACTTTTCAAGTTGGTATAGTATAATAGAAAAGTTACTACATGAATGCGGTCGTGGCGGAACGGCAGACGCGCTAGGTTGAGGGCCTAGTGGGGGCAACCCCGTGGAGGTTCAAGTCCTCTCGGCCGCACCAAGTCAACTAATTTTAATAAGCGCCCGTAGCTCAATTGGATAGAGCGTCTGACTACGGATCAGAAGGTTATGGGTTCGACTCCTGTCGGGCGCGCCAAATTTTATATATGCGGGTGTAGTTTAATGGTAAAACCTCAGCCTTCCAAGCTGATGTCGTGAGTTCGATTCTCATCACCCGCTCCAAGGGGCCTATAGCTCAGCTGGTTAGAGCGCACGCCTGATAAGCGTGAGGTCGATGGTTCGAGTCCATTTAGGCCCATTCATTATTCCGAAGTAGCTCAGTTGGTAGTAGCACCTGACTGTTAATCAGGTTGTCGCAGGTTCGAGTCCTGCCTTCGGAGCCATGGCCCCTTGGTCAAGTGGTTAAGACACCGCCCTTTCACGGCGGTAACACGGGTTCGAATCCCGTAGGGGTCATTTTTCATAATTTAATGTAAATAATATTTTGGTCCCGTGGTGTAGCGGTTAACATGCCTGCCTGTCACGCAGGAGATCGCCGGTTCGATCCCGGTCGGGACCGCCACTTATTGGGGTATAGCCAAGCGGTAAGGCAACGGATTTTGATTCCGTCATGCCTAGGTTCGAATCCTAGTACCCCAGCCATTCATTTCTTAATTCGAGCCATTAGCTCAGTTGGTAGAGCATCTGACTTTTAATCAGAGGGTCGAAGGTTCGAGTCCTTCATGGCTCATCTTTTTAAGAAAAGAGTTGACTTTTCAAGTTGGTATAGTATAATAGAAAAGTTACTACATGAATGCGGTCGTGGCGGAACGGCAGACGCGCTAGGTTGAGGGCCTAGTGGGGGCAACCCCGTGGAGGTTCAAGTCCTCTCGGCCGCACCAAGTCAACTAATTTTAATAAGCGCCCGTAGCTCAATTGGATAGAGCGTCTGACTACGGATCAGAAGGTTATGGGTTCGACTCCTGTCGGGCGCGCCAAATTTTATATATGCGGGTGTAGTTTAATGGTAAAACCTCAGCCTTCCAAGCTGATGTCGTGAGTTCGATTCTCATCACCCGCTCCAAAAAAGTATTGACATTCATTTAGATGTATGATATTATTAAGAAGTTGTCTTAAGAGACAATGACATGAACCTTGAAAACTGAACAAGCAAAACGTAATCAA
>NZ_LGCI01000003.1:0-40123 GCF_001281525.1 Lysinibacillus macroides
GCATCCATTTTGATGTCCAAAATTTTTGTTTCGTTCACTCGCCGAAGCTAGCTACTTAAAACGTTATTGATTACGTTTTGCTTGTTCAGTTTTCAAGGTTCATGTTTTGCTTTGTTTTAGCATGTCAACGTGGCGACTTGTATAATATTATACCCTTATTTCGAAAAGGTCAATACTTTTCCCTAAAAAAATTTAAGTTTTTTCTTGCTATAGAAAAACTTCCTATTATTAATGACCATAAAATATTTTTACATCCACAGTTAGTTAGAAAGTAATTTTATCATATCTTTTTATAAAAAATAATAGATTCTACAGAAAAATTGAGTAAAAACATATTAGCATAAAGCTTACAAGTTCACCCTTGCCGCCTATCTTCTATCCATTAAGTAAAAATTCAAAAGGGCACCACTATTCTTGTACAAAAAATAAAATATAAAACCAAATAAATACTGCATACAAAAAAGGTTAAATTTTCAATAAACCACCTCGAAACATATTATTAGTCACATGCTTGAAATAGAGCCGTTACTAGCCATATATTAACCATTCACAAAAATGCGATTTCAATCTAAGATGTACAAATAAAAAATGCCTAAACGCTATTAAAACAACGCTTTGGCATTCTAAAATTGCAATGATGAAAAAACTTATCCCACATGCACCCTCTACTTTTATAACCAATCAGCTAACTTTTTTATTTCTACGCCCCTGTCGATTAAAGCGGCTTTAATATCTTTGGCTAACGTCAAAGATCCAACTGTATCACCATGAATTAAAATACTTTCGCCCTCAACTGCTATCTCTTTTCCTGTAATCGTCTCTACTTTACCTTCTATTACCATCCGAACACAGCGATCAATAACAATATCTTTATTAAGGATTACAGCATTCGAATTTCTTCTCGAAACTAATGTACCATCATCATTGTAAGCACGATCAGCAAAAATTAGCTTTGCTACTTTCATTCCTTTTTCTCTAGCAAGCCGCTCTAATTCACCTGCCTGTGTAACAATAATTAATGAGGGATCAAATTCGATTACCGCTTCAAGCATTGCGGTAGCACATTCTCTATCGACCATAGAAAGATCACCTAAACTACCATGTGGACATATATGCTGTAATTTGCCCCCTGCCACTCTGACGAATGCCTCTAATGCGCCTAATTGATAAAGAACGTCTGTTTTTACTTCCCATGGTGTTACACTAATATTTCTACGCCCAAAGCCTAGTAAATCCGGAAAGCCAGGATGTGCTCCTACACCTACGCCTTTTTTTATTGCTTCATAAACAGCCTTTGCCATCGTTCTAGGATCTCCAGCGTGAAATCCACAAGCAACACTTGCTGAGCTAACAAGTTCAATAATACTAGCATCATCAGCAGCCTCGTATAGACCAAAGCCTTCACCTAAATCCGAAATAATATCAATTACACGCCCCATGTACGTCTCCCCTTTTTTCACAATTAAAGTCTTTTAAACGATTTACTTTTAATTTTAGGCATTGAAAGAATATTTGTAAAATTAGATAATTCGAAATATAATATCAATAAAATTAATATATTGAGGTGTGGACGATGGATTCAATTGGAATCGAAGCATTTCTCGCAGTGATTCGTCATGGCTCTCTAACAGATGCTGCCAACGCATTATTTATTTCACAATCAACATTAAGTCATCGTCTCGCAAAGCTGGAAAGTGATGTAGGGGTCAATTTAATAGAACGTGGACGCGGCATAAGATCATTATCGTTAACAGCAGATGGACAAGAATTTTTGCTATTAGCCAAAAGATGGGAAGGTCTATTATTAGAAACAACACAAATACGCTCGCGAAAAAAATCAATTAGCCTTTCGATTGGTGCAGTAGATAGTATCAATTCTTATGTATTGCCACCTGTATACCGAGCGCTTAGTGAATTAAGCAGGGATTTGGAAATAAGCATTCGCACACAACAATCTACGGAATTATATTTATTACTGGAACGCGGAGAAATTGATATCGCATTTGGTCTAATTGAACAACCCATGCCAGGAATGATTATTGATAAATTTTTAGCTGAACCTCTCGTTGTAATTCGTAGGGAAGAAACACCCCAAACTCATGAAATGATTGATATTTTAGAATTAGATCCAGACAAAGAATTGTACATGAACTGGCATGCGTCATTTCACGCCTGGTACAATAAATATCGTTCAGCAACAAAGTATCCACCTATTCGTGTTGATACCTCTATATTGCTACATACATTTATGGAGACACCTGGCTATTGGGCAATTGTCCCTTTATCAATGGCGGAAAACTTTAAAGCAACCGGCAAATATGGATTATATCGATTAAAAAACCCACCTCCCGATCGTATATGCTATCAAATTCAATCTATATACCCGCGTCCAAGCGCTGTGGAAGGGTTAAAAATTTTAGATTCTGTTATTAAAAAAGTTTTATACTAGAATATCTTTTAACAGATTTAAGGGGAAGTCAGAACGAAGTCTAACTTTCCCAATTTTTTATACTTTATAAGCAAAAAAGGTTCTAACAACTTGTTCTGCACAATTAGTAAGTAAGTCAGATGCCTGCTCCACCGCCTTTTGTAAAGTGGTTGGACCATTTACAATGCTGTGAATACTAATAATACCGTATTGATACAGCACATCGATTCCTTCACCAATTGAGCCGGCAAGAACAATTGTAGGAACATTATATTTCTTCGCCTCCTGTGCAACTCCCATTGGCGTTTTCCCTTCTGCTGTTTGGCAATCAATCTGCCCTTCTCCCGTGATAACTAAATCCGCTCCTGCTACAGCTTTTGTAAAGCCCGAATAATCAATAACAATATCGATGCCTGCCCTTATTTCAGCTGGAAAAAACGCCTGAAATGCCCCTCCTAAACCACCAGCAGCTCCTGCTCCTTCACTGTGGTGAATACGAATGCCAGTATGCTTTTCAATTAAATCAGCTAAATGCTGTAAATTATTATCCAAAAGCTCCACCATCTCAGGTGTTGCCCCTTTTTGTGGACCAAAAATAGCTGAAGCACCATTTGAACCAATAAACGGATTTTTTACATCTGAGGCAATGATAAATGTTGCTTCGGCAATTCTTTTATCAAATTTACGATTATCAATCATGGTAATTTTATTTAATGCTCCACCTCCAAAGCCAATTTCATGACCGTTACAATCTAAAAACTGTAAGCCTAATGCCTGCAACATACCAACACCTGCATCATTTGTCGCACTGCCGCCTAAGCCAATAATAAAATGACGATATCCTTGATCTAATGCTTGTTTTATTAGCTGACCCATCCCATAGGTTGTCGTCTTTAGAGGATCACGTTTATCTTCTGGAATAAGATATAGGCCTGATGCACTTGCTGTTTCAATAATGCATGTTTGAACATCTCCTAAAACACCATAGGCTGCTGTGATATCACTACCAAGCGGATTTTTCACTTGTGCGTGATAGATTACTCCGTTAGTGGCTGCTACAAGTGCATCCATTGTACCTTCGCCGCCATCAGCCATTGGTACAATAACGGTTGCAGCACTCGGTAAATATTTCTTTACCCCTTTTTCTATCGCGATT
The DNA here is from genome assembly GCF_001281525.1 of Lysinibacillus macroides. Lineage (GTDB taxonomy): Bacteria > Bacillota > Bacilli > Bacillales_A > Planococcaceae > Lysinibacillus > Lysinibacillus macroides. Next base: position 3,585 of record NZ_LGCI01000003.1, read on the forward strand.
GCTGCGTCGTAGGCTGATATACTTCCTTTAAAGGAATCGGGTGCAATCACTATTTTCATATGGAACAACACCTTTTACTCAATTTTCGTTAAAGATTTGGCTTTATATTTATCCTAATTATTTGCTTGCCATTTTGTTATTTACCTTTATTAAAGATAAAAGTCTCTCTCTTTTTTTATAAAGCTCTTGTGCTTCCTCAATCTCTATTTTTTCAAAATGGATTACATCTCCTGGCTTCTTTTGCGCTAAATATGGTAAATCCACATCAATGACAACACCGATTTTTGTATACCCACCTGTCATTTGACAATCTGCCATTAATACAATCGGTTGCCCATTTCCTGGAATTTGAATTGACCCCATTGTAATATAATCCGAAATAATATCTGGTCCAACTTTATGTGAAATTGCTGCTCCTTCTAAACGAAAGCCCATTCGATCAGATTCATTTAATACCTTGTAGCGGCTTGTACAAAATTTTTCAAGCTCTGACGCCTTAAACTCATCTGCCTGTGGTCCTAAAATGAATCTCATCGGACGATCCTCTCCAAAATTTGGCCTATATTCCGTTGGAAGTATTCTTCCAATTGATGTATACATAGAATTCCCAATTGATATAATATCCTTGGACTGTAGGGCTTTCCCATCCATGCCACCAAAGCCAGCTCTTAAGGAAGTAGATTTACTACCAATAACTATGGGAACATCAATACCACCTGCAATTGCAATATATGCACGACAACCATAGCCAGTTGCAAAGCCAAACGTTAATTCGTCTCCTTTCTCGACCTTAATGGAAGTCCAAAGCGGTACATGTTTTCCATTTAACTTCGCACCTATATCTGCACCCGTAATTGCAATAATACCACCTTCTAAAAACTTTAGATGTGGCCCCATCAAAGTTACTTCGATTGCTGCTTCCTCATCGTCATTGCCGACTAAAATATTGGCAATTCTCAATGAAAATTTATCCATTGCACCACTGGCTGAAATACCATATTTTTGATAATTAGCTCGTCCGAGATCTTGAATTGTTGACATTAATCCTGGTTTAATGATTTCAATGAATTCCATTTTTTAATCCACTCTCTCTGTTTATTGTCATTCCATTGTTCAGCTTCTTCTGCACTAATTGCCTCAAACTTAATATAGTTTCCAGCAAGCAATGTACTTGGGGGATTTTGATGTGGATCAAATGTTTCCATAGGGGTTTGACCGATTACATGCCAGCCGCTCGGTGATGCTAACGGATGGAGCACAGTAAGTCGATTAGCAATAACAATTGAGCCCTTTTCTACTTTTATTCTTGGACTACTTCTTCTTTTTAGCGCTAATCGTTCATCTAAATCCCCTAAATATGGATAGCTGCCAATTACTCCTAACATATAAATAAAATATGGTTTAGACGTATGTAGTCGAATAACTTCATCCATATCTAATCCTGTGCTTTCAGCAACATATTCGATATCAGGACCATATTCCCCTCCATACACAACTGGAATATGAATAATATTCTGTGGCTTATGTTCCTTATACTGTTCAAAAACGAGGCGACTTTTTATTATTTCAAGTTCTTCTGTTAATGCTTTATACGCTATGCTTAAAGGATTATAACGAATCGCAACTGTACAAAATGTAGGAATAATTTGTGTGACACCTGAAATCTTTGCTACCTCAACTTCTTGCGCAAAGCTTAATACTTTTTGATTTATACTGATTCCCATTTCTTTCTCAAATTGAGCCACGATTACTTGATCTCCTAATGGCAAAAACTTAGGATATTGTGCAATTATATTTTTTTCAGAGTGCTCTGCTGTAGTTTCCTTAAACATCTTAACCCTCCCAGCCACTTTCTTACGAAGATGAAAATATTGGAATCAGCATGAAATAGCGATGAGTATATTTTTACATCGGCATCCTATGCTTCATCCAATATCACATTACTACTTTCTAAAATCATCATTTATTGTTCCATTCTTCTTACTTGGATCTCTTAATCTTCACCAAAGGCTTCTCTACCAATTTCCTCCATTGATTTGAAACGTGTCTCTACCCCTAAAATTGCTACAACTAGGGCTACAACACCTAATACAGAGCCAATTGTAACAAATACTGCTACTTGCCCAAATTGCGTTAACACCCAAGCAATGCCATATGGCGTAAAGATTGTCACAACTCGTCCAACTGCATTACAAAAACCTGAGCCTCTTAAACGCACCTCTGTTGGCCAAATTTCTGGAATATACACCGCAGAAGATAAACAAACGTATATATACAGCACTGTAATTAAAATAAAGCCTATAATCATAATGAAAATTTCAGATGATTGTAGAGCATAAATGTATCCAAGAATAGCAATTGTCACTAACAATCCAACCGCTAACCATTTACGTGGAAACTTATCAATAATTTTGGTTGCCACAAACACACCAAAAGGGGCTCCAAATAAAATAATGGTTGTCATTAATAATGACTTAGTCACTGTAATTCCTGATTGAACAAATAATGTAGGAATCCAAGTCATAATACTATAAATAGCTGTATTCATCCCAATTAACACAAAGCTTCCTAAAATTGTTCTTCTTAATAAATTACCTTTAAATAAACTTGAAAAAGGTAATGATTTTACTTCTTGCCCTCCAACAATATCGGCTTCCATTACAGGAGGTAATTTAGCTCCTGTTTCTTTTTCAATATCCTGCTCTACCTTCGATAAAATAGCCTCGGCTTTATCGAGCTCTCCACGTGATGCAAACCAGCGAGGTGATTCAGGTAAGCCGTGACGAGCAACCCATAAAATTAATGCTGCTACCCCAGCAATCATAAACATAGCTCTCCATCCTAGCTCTGACCCTAAAGCAGGCATTACCAATAAACCTGTTAACGTTGCGATAGGTGGGGCAAAGTTTGCTAATAATGATAATTTTGCTGACCACTTCCCACGAACTCTACTTGGAATAAACTCTGGGAACGTTGCAAATCCTACCACAAGCTCTGCTCCTAGCCCTATTCCAATAATCCCACGTAAAATAATTAACGTAACCATATCTGTGGCAAAAGCTGCTGCAATTGAAGCTATTCCAAAAATTAACAGATTAATTTGGTAGGCGAATTTTCTTCCTTTATGGTCACCAAGCAGTCCTGCTAAAATTGAACCAATAAATAATCCTGCCATTGTTGCGGATGTAAAAGCAGCATTCAAGTAGTTATTGGACCATCCATTTTCAATTAATTGAGCTAAAATGGCTCCTCCCATATAGTTGTCAAAACCATCAATTAAGATCCCAATCCCGATTAACCAGAATACACTTTGATGCCATTTTGAAATGGGTAAGCGATCCATTCTTGCGCCAATATCATTTTGTTTTGCCACAGCATATTCCCCTCCTTAAGTAATATTCATTACAGCTATTCATATTTATGTAAACTTAAATATGAAGACTTTTTTGTATATAAGTGTAATTTGGATGGTTAGCTAGCTATAAATTACAAATATTTTAATATAATTATAACCATAATTTTAGTTAGCTTTTTAGTTATACAATATTTCTTGCTGCTCCTGCCACAAATGCTTTTACATTGTCTACTGCCATATCCAATAATCGTCCACGGGCTTCTTTCGTTGCCCATGAAATATGGGGAGTTATCATACAATTTTTAGCGGATAATAACGGATTTGATGCGGACGGCGGCTCAACATCCAAAACATCCAAGCCAGCTCCTGCAATTACGCCATTATTTAAAGCATCAGCAAGATCTTGGTTATTTATTAACCTCCCCCTGGACGTATTAATAATAATCGCTGAAGCTTTCATTATCGCCAGATTATCTCGATTGATTATTTCTTCTGTTTCTGGCGTTAATGGACAATGTAGGCTAATAACGTCTGCTTCTTTTAACAAATCTGTTAAATGATCTGCCCATTGGAAATTAGGTAAATCAACCTCACGCTGTTGACGATTATACGCGATAATCGACATGCCTAATGCTGAAGCTACTTGTGCTGTTTGATAACCAATACGTCCAAAACCAACGATACCAAACTTTTTGCCAGCTAACTCAATTAATGGATAGTTCCAGAAACACCAATCCTGATGATTTGTCCATTCTCCCGCTCTTACTGCATCACTATGTCTTTGTACACGTTGGCAGTGCTCTAATAATAAAGCAAAGACCATTTGTGCTACAGAATGAGTGCCATAGGCCGGAATATTTGTTACAACGACATTCTGTTCTTTAGCTGCTTCAACATCTACTACATCATATCCAGTGGCGAGTACGCCAATATATTTTAATTTGGGTAATTGCGCTAAAATTTCTTTTGGAAGTGGTGTTTTATTCGTTAAAATAATTTCAGCTTCTACAGCACGTTCCACAATTAAATTATTTGGCGTGCGATTATAGACAGTCACTTCACCGACTTCTGATAATTTCCTCCAGCTTAAATCGCCTGGATTCAGCGTATAGCCATCTAAAATAACGATATTCATTGCTTGTCCTACCCTTCCTTTCATATATGATAATCACTGCTTATGAAAATGCCTTTGCCATTCTTTTCATCGCTTCCTTCAACATCTCATCTGAATTGGCACAAGATATTCTCACATTTTTCTTATATGCTGGTCCGAATGCCTCTCCTGGCGTTACAGCTACACCCACTTCCTCCAATAAATATTCTGCTAGTTGATAGGAATCAAAGCCTGCAAAGTCTACTTCTGGAAATACATAAAAAGCTCCCTCAGGTTTTTCACACGTTACACCAGGAATTTTATTTAAGCTTTCCACAACAAAATCTAATCTTTCCTCATAACGATTCTTCATTTTTACTACTTCTTCTTCACTATTTTTTAATGCAGCAATGCCAGCAATTTGTACGAAGGATGTTGTACACGTCATCATATGTTGCTGTGCCTTTAGCGCTGCACTACATAATTCCTCAGGTAATGCTAGGTAGCCTAGCCGCCAGCCTGTCATAGCATAGCCCTTTGAAAAGCTTTGAACAGTAATCGTTCTCTTTAATAGCTCAGGATCGCTCGCTACACTTATAAATGGATGGTCCTCATATGTTAGGCGATCATACACTTCATCAGAGATAACGATTAAATTATGCTCCTCGGCCACTTTGCGAAGCTCAGTGATTTCTTCCTGCTTTAATACTCTTCCTGTCGGGTTATTTGGTGTATTAATAATGATCGCCTTCGTTTTTGCTGTACAAGCTTCAGCAATTAATTGACCTTTTAATGTAAAGTTATCTTTTTGATCGAGGTTAACATAAACCGTTTTTCCTCCCACCATTGTAATTAATGGCTCATAGCTTACCCAAGCTGGATTAACAATCATCACCTCATCATCTGGATTAATCATTGACATAAGTGCGATATAAAGGGCTAATTTTCCTCCAGGCGTTACGATAATTTGTGAGGCATGATAATTACAGTTATCCACATTACGCAGTTTGAGAGCAATTTCTTCACGTAACTCAGGAATGCCCGGACTATTTACATAATGTGTTTTTCCTTTCTTCATTGCTTCCTCAGCAATATCAATAATATTGTGCGGCGTATCAAAATCTGGCTCTCCTCCGCCTAAATTAATAACGTCTTTCCCTTGTTCAATTAAAGATCTCGCTTTATCATTTATTGCGACAGTTTTAGATTCTGATAAATGATTAAACACCTCAGCATTTAATAACGTCATACATTCGTACCTCCTAATACACCTTTTTTCATTAATGTTTCATCAATCCAGTCATAATTAAGAGTGCCTGCTTCAATTTGTTCTAGTTGTTTTTTTTCCATCGCTTCGATTCGTTGAGCCTCCTGTAATACTTCGTTATTTGCTCGCTCATAAGGAATAACAGTAATTCCGTTATCATCACCAATAATTAAATCTCCCGGCTTTACGATAGCTCCTGCACAAATAATAGGTACATTGATTTGACCGGGGCCTTCACGGAATGGTCCAGCTGGTGTTGCTGCCTTTGCATATACTGGAAAGCCTAACTCCTTAATTTCCTCTGGATCACGAATCGCACCGTCAACTACAAATCCAGCAAGTCCTTTTTTCTGCCCAATGGAGCTCATAATTTCTCCTAACAATGCACGATTTTCAAAACCACCCCCATCAATGACGATAATATCTCCAGGCTCCGCCATATGTATTGCCTTATGAATCATTAAATTATCGCCAGCCGATGTCTTTACTGTAAAAGCGGTGCCCTTTAAGCGAATGCCAGGTTTATTAAAATGGCCAATTGAGCTCATACAATTGAAACGTCCTAAAGCATCTCCGATAATCGTTGTACTAATCTCGCCAAATGCATCCACTAATTCTTTAGAAACTCTTTTCTCTACAGATTCCATACGATAAATCATTTTTAAAACCCCTTTGATTTCTGTCTATTCAGAAATTTCTTATTTTTCATTATGATAATAGCTCTTTTATTAATTGTAAAATTGAATATATTGAGTTTTAAAATCGAAAAATTAGATTTTAAAGCCTTATAGATAGAATAAGGTCTTTTAAAATTGAAATAAAAAAATACTAACACCAGTAGCACAAACCTTAGCTTTGGTTTGCACTACTCTGTGTTAGTATGTTTAAAATGGGAAGAAGAATGGAATGGCTACCATCATAACAATAAGCATCACAATTTGTAGTGGGATACCTATTCTTACAAAGTCCATAAATTTATAGCCCCCCGCTGTCATAACTAATGCATTTGTAGGGGAAGCAATTGGTGTAGCAAATGCCATACTGGCTGCGACTGCTACAGCAATCATAAAGGTGGTAGGGCTAACATCCATTGCAATAGCAGCACTCATTGCAATGGGGGCAAATAATACAGCAGTCGCCGTATTACTAATAAATTGACCAAAAACGGCTGTTAATAGATAAACCCCAATTAACACGCCATAAGGGCCATAATCACCCAATGCATTGATAATGCCATCCGATAGAAGGGTCATGCCCCCTGTTTTTTCTAATGCCGTTGCCATTGGTAGCATGGCTGCAACTAATACAATACTTTCAAAGTTCATATTCCCATAGGCATCTTCCATATTGCGCAAGCAGCCTGTTAAAATCATAAGCACCGCGCCAATCATAACCGAAATAACGGTTGGGAAAATTTCAAATGCCATTAATATAATCATCAATAGCATAATAATCCCCGCAATACCAGCTTTACCCGTAGCGGCTGCGACACTGGCATGTTCCTTCGGCTGACCCACAACCACAACATCTTGCGTTTCCCTTGCCAGTAATAAAATTTCATCCCAAGCACCTTGTACTAATATCGCATCTCCAAATTTCAACTTATGAGAAACCATATCTTGAAGCTTATAACCGCCTCTACGGTTAATCCCAATAATATTTAAGTTATATTTTTCGCGGAATCCAAGTGAGCTAACTGTTTCGTTAATAAAGCTTGAATTGGGTGTAAGCAACACCTCGGCAATACCTAGATGTTTGGATACTAATTCATCTGCCTCACCTTTCACCAAGCCCTGCACCTCAAGATGATAATCCTCGGCAAAGTGGTAAATATCCTCTTCCTCACCTTGTACATATAACTCATCTTTAGCCTGGATTACACTTGTTGGACCTGCCATTTCCTGATAGGTCATTGGCAGTAAATTGATACCCTCCTGTGATTTTCGATGAATTTTCATCATGCAAAGCGTATACTTAGCTGGCAGCTTTAATTCTGCCAATGATGTTGCAATAATGGGTGAATCCTCTGGTACAGAAATTTTAAAGAGCCGATTGTTTAAATCATATTGCTTCATGATTTTCTTAGGTGAAAGCTTGTAGCCTTCATTTGTTTGTGTACGACTTTGATCTTTTGGTAATAAAATATTACGTACAAGCACTAAGTAGCTAATTCCTGCAATCATCCCAACAATGCCAATAGGTGTTATTTCAAAAAAGCCTAGCTTACTATAGCCTCGATCCACCAATAATTGATTGACAATTAAATTAGTGGGTGATGCAATCAATGTCATCAGACCTGATAAACTTGCGACATAAGACAATGGCAATAAAAATTGAGAAGGGCTGACTTTCATGCTGATCGCGATACTAACAACAATCGGCATCATTAATGCTACCGTACCTGTATTACTCATAAAAGCCCCAACTGTTCCTACAATAATGAGCAGTAGTACAAATAATTTCAGCTCACTATTGCCTGACCATTTCAGCAATAATTGCCCTGCCATCCCTGCAAGACCGGTGCGTAAAATGCCTGCACCCACCACAAATAGCCCTGCAATCATTAACACGACTGAGTTGGAAAAACCGGCTAATGCCTCAGCAGGTGTTAGAATATCTGTAATAACAAATGCCAAAAGTGACACAATCGCTACAAGGTCTGCGCGTATTTTATTGGTCACAAATGCAAAAATTGTTGCTCCTAAAATAAGAAATGTTAATGTAAGCTGCACATCCATGAATTCCTTTCTAACATTAAAAACATTTTTATAATCCATATCTATTTTTATTATAGCTTAGGCAAGATGATATATGATAAAGTTCACCGTCTTTTCAAAATTAAAAAAGTATGGCGTTTAACCATACTTTTCTTTGCATATTGATTATTTCTGATAAAGATGATGTTCTTTAATATAGTCGTAACATGCATCAGGCAGAAGGTATCTTGGTTCTCCCCCCATTGCCAATTCCTCTCGAATATAGGTAGAGCTAATTTCCATCGCCAACCCCTTGTCAATAAGATGGAACCGTCCATCATCATGATTTCTTAAAATAGGAGAACGGCTAATGGTGGATAGCATATCAATGCCATGTCTTGCCATCACAATAAATTTATTTTCCGCTATGAGCGCATCACCTTTTTTCCATAACCCTGCGCCAATATCTCCTAATAAATCTGCACCCATAATAAAATGGACTTCATCCTCTAGGTGCTTTTCCCTAAAATATTTCATCGTATCATAGGTGTAGATATTCCAGCCTTCTTGCTCCATTTCATAGGAATCTGCACTAAAACGCTGATCTTTCGCAATTGCTAGCTGAACCATATTCCAACGATGCAGATCCTCTGTTTTGATTGTTTTATCCTTACGTTTACTCGAGCACGGTAAAAAAATAACCTGATCTAGCTTGCAACGATGTGCAACTGTACTAGCTGTCCATAGATGAACATTGGTGATCGGATCAAAGGATGAACCATAAATACCTATTCTCGCCATTAGTATTCTCCGCTACTAAAAATATAAAAAGTGTACATTTTTAAGGTTTTCCCGCTTGCTAGAACATTCCACAGGCAGTACGTTCAATTTAGCCAATCAATTCCCTACATAGTTTAGAGAAAGAGGCTAGCTACATGTTAAAAGTGCAAAAAATATTGGTGTGCAACCACTGCTAATTATTCATAATACTCCCCTCGATAGTGATATACACTGATCAGTCACTATCGAATTTGCATATGCTAATCGGCTATCTGTTAACCAAGTATTAGTTTTTGAACCCTTAAAATGTTTTTATTTATATTCGCTCTTTGTTTAGTAGCAGATTTTTCACCTCTCTTTTTTAGCTGTTCGTATTCTTATGAAAAAGAGCGTTATCCACTTGCTAATATTCCTCTGTAAGCTGTTCATATCCTTTCTCTATCCTAATCTGTGGAATGTTTGAACAGGTATATTCATCATTTCTGTAAATACTTTTGGTTTGTATTAGGTCATAGCGACATTTCACTACATAATAATTACATGTTACTCATACAGCGTTTACTATACCGTAATTGAGAAGGCCAAAATATTTTACAGCCTTTATAGAAATCAGTAAGTCGAAAATACTAATATTTCCATTGAATTTTATGTGACATTCAAGGATTATACATTGCTAACTTACATCTATTCACATAAAATATTGAATTAATATCATACATAAAGTATCTAAATTTTCAGATTAATAGTATAGAATTAGATATATAAAGGACATTCCACTTCATCAAAAGTAATATTTTTACAACATTAAAACATTCATCCACTAGAATTACATAATGCTCTCTAACTAATGGTGACTCTCCCCCAAGATATAAGCAGTATTCACACTAAACCATTTATATATTTTCTATACAATAATAAAATGAAAATCCTCTCACTTTGAGAAGTTAATTGTGAGATTAGCTTGTTTCACCCTATTCACTATTAGTTACTTGCCCACCCTTTAATTACCTATACATTTTTACGCTTTATCACTTGATTTAAGAAAGGACGTACTATTTATGAAAATAACGGCAAAAGTATCAATCGTATCGGCTATCATCTTAGTTTTAATCATTACAATCCTGACATTCAATTCAACCATAAATATACAAAAGGTTATCAGCCAATTAGAATCCTCTGAAACAAAAAATATCTCTATTGGTTTAAACAATGAAATTAAAAACCAATTTGATTTACTAAGCATTGGAAATACACCTATCATAAATAACCAAGAAATTTTGAAAGCCTTTGCTAATCGTGATCGAGAAACATTAGCGAACTTAACTTTACCCTTAATGAAGCAATTAGAAGAGCAAGGAGTTAAACAATTTCAGTTTCATTTACCTAATGCCACCTCATTTTTCCGCGTTCATAGCCCTGAGGAATTCGGAGATGATTTATCCTCCTTCCGTCATACGGTTGTCAAAGCGAACGATGAGCAAACAATCGTTGAAGGGCTTGAAGGCGGCGTTGCGGGTGTAGGATTCCGTTATGTTGTTCCTCTTTTTTACAACGGTTCACCTATTGGTACGGTGGAGCTTGGGATGGGCATTACAGAAGGCTTGCTAGAAAAATTTCAGGAAAATTACAGTGGAAATTGGACCCTATATGCCATAGAAAATGAAAGCTCCCAATTTATGCTTAGCACTGGGAAAGAAAAAGAATCCTCTATTCCTAAAGAAAATATTAATAAATTATTGAATGGCGAAGAAATAGAGTATTTGGACAACACAACAAAAATATTAGCATTTCCGTTAACTGATTTTTCGGGTAAAGTGAAATGGTATTTAGAAAGCGAAATCGATTATGCAGCTATGATTACACAGAAAAATTCATATTTATACACGATCTTGATGGCAGGGATTATTATTAGTGTTATTGGTCTTGCTATTGTCTTTTTATTCCTTCGTCAAATTTTAAAGCCACTCTCTATTATCTCAAGTGATGTGGAGCAAATTGCTGATGGGAATCTTACAATCGAACCAAAAACATATACCACTAAGGATGAAATCGGTATTCTATCTTCCAGCTTTCATAAAATGACAGCTAATTTAAAGTCACTTATTTTAGGTATTCAACAAAAAGCACAGGAGTTATCTCAAAACGCTACCTCTATCAGTCACAATGTTTTAGAATCTAAGGATGAAACGAATGAAATCGTACGCTCAATAGCATCGATTAATGATAATACACAACAAGTAAAAGTGGCCTGTGAAGAAACAGCTAAGGCAGTAACCGAAATCTCGCAGGGAATTGTTCGTGTAGCTGATAATACAGCCAATATTGCAGAGGCAACGAATACAATGAATGACATGACTACACAAGGAAGTAGCTCTGTACAATCCGCCATTGGACAAATGGAGGCCATTCAGCAACACTCCATCCAATTTGCCAAAATTATTGGCGAATTAAAGGTCGATTCAGATGAAATTGGGCAGATTATGCAATTAATTAGAGGTATTGCAGAGCAAACAAATTTACTGGCCTTAAATGCAGCCATTGAAGCTGCTCGAGCAGGAGAAGCTGGCAAAGGCTTTGCTGTAGTTGCTGAGGAAATTCGAAAATTAGCCGACCAAACTTCAAACTCTGCCTCTAAGGTACGCACGTTAATCGATGAAATTCAAGCAAAAACTGAAGTTGCTGTTCAATCAATGGAATCTAGTAGTACGGGAATACAGGAAGGAACTCAGCTTATCTATAAAGTTGGTACATTATTCACGACTATTCAGCATGCTGTACAAAACCTCTCAACAGATATTGATGATTTATCAGCGTTATCTGAGCAGATGTCTGCTGGAAGTGAGGAGGTTACAGCTTCTATACAGGAAATTGCCTCTATGTCTGTGCATTCTGCGGACTCATCTAGTCATGTGACAGTAGCTTCAGATGCCCAGCTAGCCACAATTGCTGAAATAGCCTTGGCTACTAAAGCATTAACCAATATGTCTCAGGAGCTTGAGAATAACGTAAATATTTTTAAGGTGTAATAAAGTGAATATTTATTCAGAAGTTTTTTGGTCTTTGCTGAATGGTACCTGTACTAAATAAATTTTCATCTACCAACTGAAATAAAAACCTCACTGTTAAACAGTCCCCCTTCCAAATACATGTAAGGGGGATTATTGCACTCTTGTAGGGTCCATAGACTGCTCATACACTTGCTGCATGTTCCGCAAATTCTTGTGATCGCTACATATGATTACTGGTCACTGCCTCCCATTGTCTTTTATCTGCTCAAAACGTTTTCCTTTATTGCCTGAATGCTTGCCATTTTATTGTCCCAGCAAGCCTGACTTAAATCGACAGGATATTCTTCCGGATTGAGCGTTCGCTTATACTCACACCATAGCAATTGCAAATTTTCCTTTACATATGCCTGTGTTTCTTGCAGTGTCGGCTCCTGATAAACAATCTTACCATTTTCTATAATCCTTTCATGCAATTCAATTGCTGTAAAGTTTGTGACAAATTTACTAATATACGTATGAATAGGGTGGAACATTTTCAAGCGTTGTACTTCCTGAATATTTTCCCCATCCAATGCAATATAGTCCCCTTCAGCATGACCGTTCTCATTATTAATAATACGATATACACGCTTACACCCAGGGGTTGTCACCTTTTCAGGATTAGCTGAAATTTTCATCGTATCAACCATTTTGCCATCCTCATTTTCAATGGACACTAATTTATAGACGCCACCAAGAGCCGCTTGATCGTACGCTGTAATCAGCTTTGTGCCAATTCCCCAAGCATTAATTTGAGCTCCCTGTGACTTTAAATGCATAATTGTATATTCATCTAAATCATTTGAAGCCATGATCTTTACTTGTGTAAAGCCTGCATCATCCAGCATTTTTCTTGCCATCTTTGAAAGATACGCTAAATCCCCACTATCTAAGCGAATACCAATAAAATTAATCGTCTCGCTTAACTCCTTCGCTACACGTATAGCATTTGGCACACCTGAACGCAATGTATCATAGGTATCCACTAAAAACACACAATCCTTATGAGCCGCCGCATATTTTTTAAATGCTGTATACTCATCGCGATAAGCCTGTATCATCGCATGTGCATGTGTTCCTGATACAGGAATGCCAAATAATTTTCCAGCCCGCACATTGCTTGTAGCAGAAAAGCCACCAATATAAGCCGCACGAGTTCCCCAAATAGCCGCATCAAATTCATGAGCACGTCGAGTACCAAATTCCATCACTATTTCCTCGCCTGTTACCTGTTTAATACGTGAAGCCTTTGTAGCAATAAGCGTTTGGTAATTCACAATATTTAATAACGGTGTTTCAATTAATTGTGCCTGTGCCAATGGTGCTTCGATTCGTAAAATTGGCTCATTTGCAAAGACTAGCTCTCCTTCCTTCATTCCTACAATTGTGCCTGTAAACTTCATATCCTGTAAATATTGTAGAAATTCTTTTGGATAGCCCCCTTGTTCACGCAAATATTGAATATCACTAGCGGAGAATCCAAAGTTTTCCATAAACTCGATCACTTTTTTCAAGCCTGCAAAGATGGCATACCCATTGTCAAACGGAAGTTTTCTAAAATATAGCTCAAAAATAGCCTTACGTTGATGAATACCATCCTGCCAATAGGCTTGAGCCATATTTATTTGATATAAATCTGTGTGTAGCATAAAGCTATCATCTGTGTATGTCATGGCTATCCCTCCATTTGTCTATCAAATAACTGTTGCACCTAATGTATGCTCAAAATGACCTAAAGCCCATTCATGTCCGACTTGGTTAAAGGATGCAACCGCATTTTTATGAATAACAATTTTAAATCCTTTATTATAAGCATCTACTGCTGTATGAAGAACACAAATATCTGTACAAACACCCACTAAATGCAGCTCAGTGATGCCCCTTTCACGCAATTTTAGCTCTAAGTCTGTTCCTGCAAAAGCAGAATATCGTGTTTTATCTATATAGTAAACATGATCCTGCTCTCGATTTTCTTCATATAGTGACTGTAGAGCCCCATACAGTTCTCTACCTTTTGTCTCCCGAATATTATGCGGTGGAAATAGCTTTGTTTCTGGATGGTAAATATCTCCTTGTTCGTGAACATCTATCGCAAATACCGTAAAGTCCCCATTCATAATAAATTCCTTTGTTAACGCTACATTTGCTTGCTCTAGTAGCTGTCCCGGTTCTCCACAGGTTAAAGCTCCATCCGATGCAACAAAATCCACTGTATAATCAATATTAATCAATGCACGCTTTGTCATTATTTCATCACTCCATTTTATTAATTAGTAATGCAAATATTACAAATTACAAAATTTAAAATAATCAGGAAAGACAGCTCTTTCCTAGTGATAAATGGATTCCACAATCTCACGGTCATTAAATGTATATAATTGTGAAGGTCTAAATGAATTTCGCTTTGTTTTCTTTGGCTTTCCTTCCCTATCCAATACCTTATCAATAAAAGGTAATTTAGGAGCCTTTGCAAAAAATACAGAGTCATTTGCAATTCTTGGGTCTTTCCCAACGGTTAGCAGCACCCGTTGTAATTCAGATAACGTAAACTCTGATGGTAAAAAGTTTTTTGCAACAGTTGTTTGAATCATATCTCTTTTAATAAATGCCAATGCATCGGCAATAATTTGACGATGATCGAAGGCAAGTTGGAGTGTAAATACCTCCTCGATCCCAAATAACTCCACCTCAGCGGCATCATCGTTCGCCTGCCGTTGCTCAATAAACATTTCTGGCACAATTGCATAAAAGGCATTCGATATCATCCATCCACGAGGGTCACGATCAACCTTATCGTAAACGCCAAAATGTTGTAAATGCAATCCCTCTACGTTTGTTTCTTCTTTTAGCTCTCTTTTCGCAGCAATATAGGCTGTTTCCCTTTGGCTCGCATCTACAAAGCCTCCAGGCAATGCCCATTTGCCACCTTCAATATTTGGATTGCCTTCCGCATCCTTTGCTGCACGCTTGATGAGCATAATTTTTAACGTCATATTGGGTGGTGCTTTTTCTTCTTTTTTCTCTGATACAATTGTAAAAATTGCAATATCTGCTGTATAGCCATCAGGTGTTTGATATTTGGAAGAATCATAGTTCGCAAGCACTTCTTCTTCATTACGAAATTTTGCCATTATCTTACTCCTTTATTAAAACGGCATGAAGTAATTTGTAATTATATAATTACTACTTAATGCAATAATAATCCTTGATCCTCATTATTGCAAGCTTTTAATAACTGTATTCAAAATAAACCAACCAACTGTTAATAAAAATACTGACAATTGGTTGGTTTTTATAATTAAAGCATCTCTGAAGATGTTTTTGCTTGCATATGCAGCAGTAAATAGTCTGGGCCACCAGCTTTAGAATCTGTACCTGACATATTGAATCCCCCAAATGGTTGATACCCAACGATAGCTCCTGTACAGCCACGATTAAAGTAAAGATTTCCAACATGGAAGTCTTCACGAGCCTTTTCGATATGCTCGCGGTTATTCGTAATAACTGCACCTGTTAAGCCATATTCCGTGTCGTTAGCAATTTCAATGGCATGATCAAAATCCTTTGCCTTTGTGAAGCCAACAACTGGGCCAAAAATTTCTTCCTTCATAATTCTTGAGTCTGGAGAAAGGTCAGCAAATACAGTAGGTTGAATAAAGTACCCGATTAAATCGTTTCCTTCTCCACCTGTTAATAGCTTGCCCTCCTGCTTGCCAATCTCGATATAGCCCATAATTTTATTATATGCACTTTGGTCAATAACGGTTGCCATATAGTTTGCATAGTCAGTTGGATCGCCCTGTGTTAATTCATTTGTTAATGCTACCACACGTTCTAGCACTTGGTCATAGACATCTTCTACAACAACTGCACGTGAACAGGCAGAACATTTTTGCCCTGAGAAACCAAATGCAGAAGTGACAATCGACTTCGCTGCTAGCTCAAGGTCTGCCTCTTTATCAACAACAATTGTATCTTTTCCACCCATTTCGGCAATAACACGTTTGATCCAAATTTGTCCGTCATTAACTTTTGAAGCACGCTCAAAAATACGAAGACCAACATCACGTGAACCTGTAAAGCTAATAAATCTTGTATCTTTATGGTCAACAAGGTAATCCCCTACCTCTGCACCGCTTCCTGGTACAAAGTTAAGCACACCTTTAGGAAGACCTGCTTCTTCCATGACTTCAACAAATTTAGCAGCAATAATGGGCGTCGCTGAAGCTGGCTTTAATAATACTGTGTTACCTGTCACAATCGCAGCTACAGTTGTGCCAGCCATAATCGCAAACGGGAAGTTCCAGGGTGAAATAATAATGCCAACACCTAGTGGAATATAATCATAACGGTTAAATTCATTTGGACGGCTTTGGACAGGTGCGCCATCTTTTATAAGAAGCATCTGCCGTGCGTAATACTCTAAGAAATCAATCGCTTCTGCTGTATCCGCATCCGCCTCTCTCCACGGTTTACCTGCTTCTTTTGTTAGCAATGCTGAAAATTCATGCTTACGTCGACGAATAATAGCAGCAGCCTTGAGTAAAACATCCGCACGAAATTCAGGCTTTACCTTTTTCCATGTTTTAAATGCCTTGACAGCTGCTTGCATTGCTTTTTCAGCTAGCTCTTGGTCTGCCTTTGACACACGCCCGATTACTTCTTTTTTATTAGCAGGATTATGGGAAACAATTTTATCCTCTGTTGTAATTCGTTCCCCACCAATGACTACATCATAATCTTGCCCTAAATATCCCTCAACTGTTTGTAAAGCCTTTGTATATGCTAAATGATTCTCTTCCACACTAAAATCAGTAAAAGGCTCATGCTTATATGCTATTACCATAATGACCTCCAGTATTTTTATCCCGATTAATCAGGTAGTTTGATTTGCTCCACTAGCAATCAGGGGAGAAGAGAATCCTCCACTGATTGAATGTGTACTTTCTTCACTTATCTTACTGGTACTTCTAATTCTGTTAACAGCTGTTTCAATTCCTCTTGAAGGTCAGTCGAAGCATCCACTAATGGCACTGAAACTGAGCCAACTGGTACATTAATCATACTTAACGCTGCTTTTACAGGTCCTGGATTGCCTTCTTTATATAATGCCTTCATTAATGGGAAGAATTTTTGATGTAATGCTACTGCCTCATCATATTTTTTCTCTTGAACGAAGTTATAAATTTGTACCCATACATCTGGAAGAAGGTTTGAGCTAGCCGTTATAGCACCTGGTGCTCCTGCGATAAATGAAGATACCGCCCTGAAATCTTCTCCACAAAGAACTGCGATTTTATCCCCAACTGTTTGAAGCAGCTCAAGAACATCACCAATATTATCTGAGCAAACTTTCATTCCTACTACATTTGGTACTTTTTCAACTACTTCTTTTACAACATCGTTTGCTAAATGAATACCTGTTTTGTAAGGGATGTTGTAAAGGATAATTGGCATATCTAAACGTCTATCAAGTTCTTGATAGTATTCGATAAAGCCTTGTCGTGTTGGATTTACATAGTATGGTGTCACGATCATCACAGCGTCAGCACCAGCTTGTTTAGCATAGTTTCCTAATTCTACATTGTCCCCTATTCCTGGAGAAAGTAAGCCTACTACCACTGGCACACGACTAGCTGATGCTTTGATTGCTACATCAATTGCAACTTTTCGCTGCTCCATAGTAAGCGCAGCATATTCACCTGTTCCACCTAGTACGAGTAAAGAGTGAATATTATTGTTCAGTTGATCTTCAATTAAATGGGCAAAGTTTTCTTGATCTACTGTCCCATCCTGATGTAAAGGTGTTACTAATGCTGTCATAATTCCATTGTATTTCATAATTAAAACGCTCCTTTTAAATGTTATTTAGTATTTTATAGGTCTTTGCAGAGCCTAATACTTGCGGATTTACCACATTTTTAGAAATTCTCCCATGTAACACAACACCAACCTCTTGTGTGATCGATTCAGAGCATCTATCCTTCGCCTCTAATGTATCGCCCCCGAAATGTGGTGTAAGAATAACATTATCCAAGGCAAAGAGCGGGTTATCACTAGCTGGGGGCTCTTGCTCTAAAACATCCAATGCTGCACCAGCGATTTGCTTATTCACCAATGCGTGATAGAGTGCTTCTTCATCAATCAATGGCCCTCTCCCCAAATTAATGACATATGCTGAATTCTTCATTAACTCAAATTGCTTTGTAGAAAATGAATGATATGTACCCTTCGTCAGTGGTGCATGTAAGGAGATAAAATCACATATTGGAAGGTTCATATTTAAATCATTGATTTTCACAACACCATGTAGCTGCATTTCGGATTCTGTGACGAATGGATCGAATCCTAAAACATTGATATTAAATGCCTTTGCTTTTTTAGCTAAATCCTGTCCAACTCTGCCCATTCCTACGATTAAAAGCGTCTTTCCATTCACTTCCATTGGGAAATATGTTTCTCGATAATGCCATTCATTATTTCGAACTTTTGCATCACTAATTTTTAAATTTCTACTTAAAGCTAGAACGGACATCATTGCATGCTCCGCAACAGATGTATAATTGCTGGAAGGTGCATTTAGTACAACTACATCATTTTCTGTAGCACTTTGAACATCTATATGGTCTAGCCCAACACCATGCATCCCAACAACTTCTAGGGAAGGACAGCTTTCTAAAATCTTTTTTGTTATTTTCTCTGTTCTGACGATCACCGCATGTGCCTGATGTTCATTGATATATTGAATAATGGTTTCCTCTGAACCATGCGGTGCTAACACTACATTAAAGAGATTCGTTAAATACTTAACACCATTCGCTCGAATAGTAGGTTCAATTAATAGAACTGTTTTTGTCATGTAATTTCTCCTCTAAACACTCTGTTATAATACTTAGTATACTAAGTTGGCATAAAAAAATATATCCTTTTAGGAATGGAAGTCTTCGTTTCTCAATACAAAGACTCCATTGCCTTTTATAATACTTTTGATAAAAATGCTCTTGTTCTTTCATGAGATGGGTTTGTAAATATATCTTTTGGATTTCCATCTTCCACAATATTACCCCCGTCAATATAGATCACACGATCAGCTACCTCACGCGCAAAGCCCATTTCATGTGTGACAATTACCATTGTCATTCCTTCTTGCGCTAGTTGCTTCATAACTCGTAAAACTTCACCAACCATTTCAGGGTCCAAGGCAGATGTCGGTTCATCAAATAGCATTACATGTGGCTCCATTGCTAACGCCCTTGCAATGGCAACACGTTGTTGCTGTCCACCTGATAAGTTCGTTGGATAAGCATCTGCTTTTGCTGCTAATCCTACTTTCTCTAGCAGTTCCATTGCCTGCTTTTCAGCTTCTGTCTTGCTTTTCTTTTTCAGCTTCATTGGTGCTAATGTAATATTTTCTAAAACTGTTTTTTGTGGAAATAGATTAAATTGTTGGAACACCATACCCATTTTTTGACGGAGCTTATTAATATCAACGCTTTTATCCAAAATATTTTCGCCTTCTATAATAATTTCCCCACCACTTGGCTCTTCCAATAGGTTCAAGCATCGTAAAAATGTACTTTTACCTGAACCAGAGGAGCCGATAATACACACAACCTCTTTTGCTGCAATCTCTGTGCTAATATTTTTTAAAACCTGTAACTCGCCAAAGGATTTTGCTAGATTATTTACTTTTATCATGAGATAACGAACCTCCGTTCCATCTTAGTTGAGATAAAGGAAACCGTGTAAATTGTGATAAAGTAGAATAATCCGACCATCGTTAATATTTCAAAGGATCTGAAATTCATCGCATAAATGGATTGTCCAACCATTGTTAATTCTGCAATACCGATAACTGACAGCATCGATGTATCCTTAATTGCATGCGTTAATTGGTTTACAAAGGATGGAATCATGCGTCGTACAGCTTGCGGTAAAATAATTAAAGCCATTGTTTGTGCATAAGAGAAACCTAATGATCTACCCGCTTCCATTTGACCTTTGCCGATCGATTCAATTCCTCCACGGAAAATCTCTGTGTTATAAGCCCCGATATTTAAACTAATGGCAATCAACCCTGCTGTAAAAGCAGAAAGATGAATATCTAAAGCTGTTGGTGCACCAAAGTAAATAAATAGTATTTGAATAAGTATTGGTGTACCACGAATAAGATTGACATAGATGGCTGCTGGATATCGTAAAACTGCGTACTTTGACATTCGCATAAAACAGGCAATAAGCCCAATTACAAGCGAGAAAATAATTGATAAAACAGATATTAATATTGTCATATATAAGCCTTTTAAAAGATAAGGCAGTGCGTCTACAATAACGTTAAAAGTTGTTTCCATACAAACACCTCACTTTAAATGAATCATTAACGAATCTTATTTACCAAACCATTTTTCATGGATTTTGTCATACTCACCATTTTCCTGAACCTTTTTTAAACCATCATTGATTTTATCAGCTAGCTCTTTATTTCCTTTTTTCACCGCAAATGCATGCTCATCCACTGTCATATGCTCGCCAACAATTCGGAATTTTACATTGTCCCCATCTACAGCCAAGCGATAATCTACTGTTGGAGAATTTAATACAAGTGCATCTGCATTTCCGTTCTCTACATCTAAATACAATGCATCAGTTTCTTTCAATGGCTTCGCTTGTCCACCATATTGCTCTGCTAATTTCTTCGCTTCTTCATATGTCGTAGAACCCTGTGTCGCAACAATTGTTTTACCTTTTAAATCCTCGAAAGATTGAATGGAACTATCGTTTGCTACAGCAAGCACTAGACCTGATTCTAAAAAGATATCCGTAAAATCTACTACTTCTTTTCGTTCTTCGCGTATTAAAATGGAAGAGGCAATATCTACCTGATTAGATTGTAAGCCTGGGATAAAACCATCAAACTTCATTTCTTTAAATTCAAGCTCCAAATTTTCTTCCTTTGCAATCGCTTACAATAAATCGTATTCAAAACCAGTTAATTTACCATCCTGTTTAAAAATAAGTGGTGGATAATTATTTAAAGCAGCTACGCTTACTTTTTCTGCACCATCCGCACTCTTATCATTGTTATTACTACACCCCACAAGACTCATGGATAACAATCCAACCGTCCCTAATAAAAAAAGCAATTTTCTCATTTTAAACATTTCTTCATCCCCTTTGTTCACTTTCATTTAATTCTGATAATACCGAATAATTAGATATTAAAATATAATACTAAGAATGTCAACATCTTATAATACTAAGTATTATATCGAGTTCCATGCTCATTTTGCCAACTTTCATCGTTTCGTTGGCTAATTAGTCTATTAGAACTTAAAATAAGAGTAATATTTCCAATTATCTGTATTTATATAGAATATATTCAAGTCCATAGGCTCCTTATTTTTTGCATAAGATATTCTTGTTCCTTTTAATACAGCTGCCGTATCGGAAATTTGCAGAGCACCCGCAATATATGGTGTCGCAATAACAGCCTCGATTTCATCCTCTACCTCAACAATATCCACATCCATTTTCTCTTTCAACAACTGTTGTACGGAGGAAATTGTTGTATTATCTTGATAGATGTCCGCAGAAAGTACAGGGCGAATATAGTGCTCTAAGAAAAACATGGGCTGATTATTTAAATAGCGAATTCTTTTTAAATAGATGATCCCTGTCTCTTCCTCTAGTTTCAATAGCTTAGCAAAATGGGGATTGACCACCTTTTTCACTTCAATTGTTTTAACAGATATCTTTTCCCAATCATTTGAATAATGATTTCTAAAGCCCGACATGCTCGTCCATGTTTGTTTTGGCTGTTGGTTGCTCACAAAAGAACCTTTCCCTTGCACCCTATGAATAAGCTTATCATTTTCAAGCTGCTTCAATGCATTCCTTACAGGTGTACGGCTGACATTGAACATTTTCTCCAGTTCAGCCTCAGAAGGTAAAATATCGCCCACTACATATGTGCCTTCCACGATTTTTTCCTTAATTGAGTCATAAATTTTTTGATAGGCTGGTTTCGTTTGAATAATCATCTACCCCACTTCTTTTTAGAATATAATACCCTATAATTCATTATTTTCACAAACGCTTATAATACTAAGTATACATTTAACTATAACCCTATCTTCAAATATGTGAAGACTTTTCCTCTAAATAGTCTTAATATATTTAAAGTGTATAACCCCATTATAATTATTTTTTGATTTCAATCACCAAAAAATATATAAAATCCCCCCATTTGTCAACAATGGGGGGAGAAAATTATTAATTTATTTGTCAACCATTCTATACTGATTGAGCAACCTCTCTCTTTCAATGCTCTTGTTCTAATAGAATGCCATTTTGCACAACGATGCGACCATTTTTAATGACTGTATTTGTATGATTCATGCCGTAGAAGTATTGTAATTGCTTATAGTTGGCAACGTCTAATAGAATAACGTCCGCCTGTTTATCTGCCTCAAGGGAGCCTATTTGTGCGCCCCGATTAATTGCATAGGCTGCATTAATCGTTGTTGCAGTTAATACCTCCTCTAAGGTCATGCCCATATGCATACAAGCTAAATTCATAATAAACGGCAAGCTCATTGTTGGTGACGAGCCTGGGTTAAAGTCTGTTGAAATAGCTACAGGTACACCTTCATCAATCATCAGGCGTCCTCTTGCAAAGGGCGCACGTAGGAAGAATGCAGTTCCTGGCAATAACACAGCAATTGTGCCCGCTTCAGCCATTTGTTGAATGCCTTCATCAGAGGCTACTAATAGATGCTCTGCTGAAATAGCACCTACCTCTGCGGCTAGCTCCGCTCCTTTATAGGGCTCGATTTCATCCGCATGGATTTTTGGTGTTAAGCCACGTGCTTTACCAGCCTCTAAAATACGCCGTGATTGCTCGGGTGTAAATACACCCTTTTCACAAAATACATCATTAAACTCAGCCAATTCTAGCTCTGCCACTTTCGGTAGCATTTCCTGAATTACAAGCTCAACAAAGTCATCCTCATGCCCCTTATAGTCACGTGGTACGGCATGAGCGCCCATAAAGGTGCTGACAACATCAACGCTATGTGTTTCCTGCAATTTTTTTGCAACCTCTAGCTGCTTCTTTTCAGTTTCCCAATCTAAGCCGTAGCCTGATTTTGCCTCAACGGTTGTCACACCATGCTTTAAAAATACATCTAAATGCTGCATCGTCTTTTTATATAATTGCTCAAAGCTTGTTTCTCTTGTACGCTTTGTTGTGGCATGTATACCGCCGCCTGCATTCATAATTTCCATATAGGTTGAGCCGTTGAGTCGCATATTAAACTCCTGCTCACGTGTTCCCCCATGCACTAAATGCGTATGACAATCCACCAAGCCAGGCATCACAACCTTACCAGCAGCATCCACAAGCTCAGCATTTTTTATGAAATCAGGGAAATCTACGACAAGTTGCTCAAAGGCACCTACTGCTACAATGCGGTTATCCTCTATTAACACACTGCCATTTTCTACAATGGCAATATCTCGCATCTGTTCCTTTGTTCGAGGCCCTTGCACATGGTCTTTTAACGTAATTACTTCATTGGCATTTTTTATTAGAATGGTCACTTCACATCATCCTTTAGCATTGGTATATGGACACCTTTGTTTTTCGCAGTCTTAACGGCAATATCATAGCCTGCATCAGCATGACGAGCAACACCCATCCCAGGATCAGAAACTAATACACGTGCTATTTTTTCAGCAGCAAGCTCTGATCCATCTGCTACTAACACTTGACCAGCATGCTGGGAATATCCCATACCTACACCACCACCATGATGCACACTCACCCAGCTTGCACCACTTGCTGTATTAACTAGTGCATTTAAAATTGGCCAATCCGATACTGCATCCGAACCATCTAACATGCCCTCTGTTTCACGGTTTGGCGATGCCACGGAGCCTGAATCCAAATGATCACGCCCAAAGACAATTGGTGCCGATAATTCACCATTGGCCACCATTTCATTTACTTTTAATGCAAAGCGGTGGCGATCACCATAGCCTAACCAGCAAATACGTGCAGGTAAGCCTTGCCATTTCACCATTTTTTGCGCCATATCAATCCAGTTAACAAGGCCTTCATCTTCAGCGAACATCTCTTTCGCAAGTGCATCTGTTTTATAAATATCCTCTGGGTCTCCTGAAAGAGCAGCCCAACGGAATGGGCCCTTGCCTTCACAGAACAATGGACGAATATATGCGGGTACAAAGCCTGGGAAATCAAAGGCATTTGTCACACCCATTTCTTTGGCATAGGCGCGAATATTATTGCCATAATCAAATACTTCTGCGCCTGCCTCTTGGAATGCTAGCATTGTACGCACATGCTCTGCCATTGTTTCCTTTGCTCTACGCTCATATGTTTTTACATCTGTTTTGCGCAGTTCCAATGCTTCTTCAAAGGTCATACCATTTGGTACATAGCCATTAATCGGGTCATGTGCAGATGTTTGATCTGTCACAAAATCTGGAATAATGCCACGATTCAATAGCTCACGATTAACATCTGCACAGTTACCAACAAGACCAATCGAAGCTGGCTCTTTTTGATTACGTAATTTATCAACTAATGCAATCGCCTCGTCCACAGTTTCCACGAGGTAATCACAGTAGCCTTCTTTAATTTTACGTTCAATGCGGGTACGATCTACCTCAACTACTAGAATCACAGCACCTGCCATTTTCCCCGCTAAAGGCTGTGCACCGCTCATGCCACCCATACCACCTGTAAGAATAAATTTCCCACGTAAATCCGCAGTGCCAAACACCTTTTTACCCGCTTCTACAAAAGATAAATAAGTTCCCTGTAAAATGCCTTGAGCACCGATATAAATCCAGCTACCCGCAGTCATTTGACCATACATCATTAAATCTCTATCCTCTAATTCATAGAAGTGATCCCAAGTTGCCCATGCTGGGACAAGGTTTGAGTTGGCAATCAACACACGAGGAGAATGCTCATGTGTACGGAATACCGCTACAGGCTTCCCAGATTGAATCAGCAATGTTTCATCATTCTCTAACTTTTTTAACGAAGCGATAATTTGTTTATAGCTTTCCCAATTACGGGCGGCCCTGCCAATTCCCCCATAAACAATTAACTCATCTGGATTTTCTGCTACTTCAGGATCTAAATTGTTCATCAGCATACGCATTGCCGCTTCCTGTGTCCAGCCCTTGCATGTTAATGTATTTCCCCGTGGTGCACGAATATTTGTTGTTATTTTCATACGCCTATCCCCTTTCATATTATTTAGATAATTCCACTAAATCATTACTATCTAGTAAATACTGTGCTAGTGCTTCAATTTCCTCGCCAATTGGTTGATCTGCTAGTAATGGTGGGCAGTATTCACGTACCTTCTCTAAATACTTGCGAGTTGTTGGAGATAATTCGCCTTCAGCCTTATCTAAATAGATAGCCTGCGATGCACAGATCATTTCAATTGCTATGACACGAGCAGCATTGTGAACAATCTGACGTACTTGACGAGCAGAAGTTGTTCCCATGCTCACATGATCCTCTTGGTTACCAGATGTAGGAATTGAATCTACACTAGAAGGATGCGCCAGCACCTTATTTTCTGACACAATGGACGCTGCTGTATACTGAGCAATCATAAGCCCGCATTCAATCCCAGGATTTGTTGCTAAAAACGGTGGTAACCCTTCATTTAGCTGAGGATTTACCATTCGTTCTGTACGACGCTCTGAAATATTTGCCCACTCACTGACCCCAACTTTTAAAAAGTCCATTGCTAAAGCAATCGGTTGACCATGGAAATGTCCACCTGACAGCACCTCACCACTTTCTAAAACAATTGGATTATCCGTTGTCGCATTCATTTCTGTTTGTACACGATTTTCTGCATAGAAAAATGATTGCCAGGAAGCTCCATGTACTTGTGGGATACAGCGCAGTGAATACGCATCCTGCATACGAATTTCTCCTTGCTGTGTGACGCGTTTACTATTCTCAAGCCACTTACGAATACGTCCCCCGACAAGCTCTAATTCTGAATGTGGTCTTACTGCTAAAAGCGCTGGATCAAATGCCGATATAATACCTTTTAATGCTTCAAGCGTTAAACTAGCCGCCATATCCGCAGCAAGCCCAATACGTTCAGCTTCATTGACTGTTAATACACCAATACCTGTCATTGCCTGTGTACCATTGACGAGTGCCAGCCCTTCTTTAGCTTGAAGTCGCACAGGGGAAAGTCCTGCCTGCTGTAATGCCTCACTACCAGATATTACTTGCCCGTTAAATTCCGCCTTGCCTTCACCCACTAGCACTAAGGCCAAATGTGATAATGGCGCTAAATCGCCACTCGCTCCCACGGAACCCTGTGACGGCACAATGGGATGAATCCCTTTATTAATAAACTCTACTAATAGCTGTACGGTTTCCTCCCGAATACCCGAAAATCCTCTTGCTAAAGCATTCACACGCAGTACCATCATGGCCCGCACAACATCAGTTGGGAATGGCTTGCCAACCCCTGTTGCATCTGAACGTAATAAATTTAACTGTAAAAGCTCAATATCCCTTTCTTCAATTTTGATATTGCTCAGCTTACCGAATCCTGTATTGACACCATAAATCGTTTGTCCTTCTGCTAAACGCTTCTCAATACGCTCCCTGCTTAAACGAATACGCGCCACACTTTCCGCAGACAATGCAACCATTGCATGCCCCTTCACAATTTGTTCGATTTGCTGTCTTGTTAATGTATTGCCATCAAGCTCGATGATTGACTTCACATGACATCCCCCTGTTTCTTATATGGCTATATAAAAATTTTTATTAAGCGCTTTCGCATACATTTAAAAATAATTCATTACTCTATTTACATTGTACTAACTCCCTTTTTCGGAATATAGAGAATTTTAAAAGGGGAAATATAATTTTTTTCAGATTTCTATGTTATTTTTAATAATATAATCGTACTTTTATCCAAAACTAGAATATTTTAAGGAAAGGTGAGGTAGATGAGGCTACTATTAATTGATCGAGATTCTACGGAACTCTCAGGAATAAAGTGGTTTTTACATACATATTTCCCTGGCGATATTGTTATTGAAATATGTACAACTATTTCAGAAATATCCCAAAGCATTCAACAATGTAAGCCAGATGCCATTCTTGTAAATATCGACTTACTTTCTAAGCAACGTCTGACTGCTCTTTATCGCGATGTACAACAGCTTGCTATTGCGATTTTAGCCATGACAACAGAGCCTTTATTTAAAAATGCACTAAAGGCAATTGAATTACAAGTAGCGCATCTTTTTGTAAAGCCGATTGATTTAGAGGTATTAAAGCAACAGCTGACAGCTATTTCACTTCGCACACCACAGTTTATGGAATATGCGCAGGAAGCTACAAATGAAACCTTTTACTATCAATTATTTTTAGATCATAAATCCAGCTCTATTGAAACAGAGATTATCTTCACAATGATTGAACCTGAGCATATTGAAGCCTTTCATAAGCTCTATAGCTGGCTTCAACAAACACCTATTCATTTTCATATGAGAAGCTATCCGTTATCAGATAAAATAGTATGCCTTTTCCAAACAGCTGATCTTAAAATGGTGGAGAAGGATGTACGAACATTGATGAAGGAATGGCATGTCATTAGTAATAGCTCTTTAAATATAGGTATTTATGATGGTGCACCAGCAACAATCAAAAATATGTATACATTAACAAAGCGTGCACTTCATCAAAGCTTTTATGAAGGCTTTGGGCAAATTTTTTATGCTAGCAAACAATTTGAAGCACAGCCTTTCGATCCCTTATTAACACCTGAGGAGCAGCAATTATTAATAAGTAGCTTAGAGGATGGTAATTTGGAGGCTGTAAAGGCATTTTTGTATCGTCTGGCGAATGAGGGCATTTATTATGAGCAAGATGATTTACGCATTCATCTCACAAGTGTTTTAGCACAAATTCGACGTTTTATGTTGAAATATAAATTACATGAAAAAGCAGCGGTAGAGCAAAGTTATCGTCAGCTATTTCACTTAATCATTGAACATCCTATACTGTATACCATTCTCAATGGCATCATTTCCTTTACACAAAGATTAATTGAATTAGCTGGTGAGGCCCGCATGGAAAAAAGAGCTGATTATGTGGAACTTGCTGTAGAAATCATTGATCAGCAATTTAAGGATAGTGCTCTTTCTCTACCATATGTTGCACAGAAGCTTGGCATTAGCCCTAATTATTTAAGTACCATTTTTTCAAGGAAGCAAGGTCTACCATTTAAACGTTATTTACAGCAGACAAGAATTCATCATGCTACAAAAATGCTTGTAGAAACAGATTTTGCAATTAGTGAAGTCGCTCAATTAAATGGCTTTGATGACCCTAATTATTTTATTAAAATATTTAAACAGCAAGTTGGTATAACGCCTAATCGCTATCGAAAAGCAATATACTAGCGCTATTAGTAATTTTCAATTAGTTTGTTTTATTTTCAATAGCGTTTTTTATAATACTAGTTATTATTTATAAGCTTCTTTCATTCTTTCTATAAAAATTTTTATAATGTCATTCAAAATTACTGATAATAAGGTAGAAACTATGTATAAAGTTTCTCCTTTCAACATATTATTATAGTTGACCTTTAAATATATAAATTCTTTAACGATAATTATTATAATGTACTAGCAATTCTAGTTTATATTTGTTATAGTTATAGACGAAGCGTTTGATTCACATTTTTTTCAGGAGGTAAACTAATATGACAAATGCAAATGATCGTAGCCGTCGTTTTACAACAGCAGGTGGTGCTCCAGTAGTAAGTAACCATGACTCTATGTCAGCAGGTCCACGTGGCCCTCTTTTACTTCAAGATGTATGGTTGGTTGAAAAGCTCGCAAACTTCAACCGTGAAGTAATTCCTGAGCGTCGCATGCATGCAAAAGGTTCTGGTGCTTTTGGTACATTTACTGTAACGCATGATATTACAAAGTATACGAAAGCAAAAATATTCTCAGAGATTGGTAAGAAAACAGAAATGTTCGCTCGCTTCTCTACAGTTGCTGGTGAACGTGGTGCTGCAGATGCTGAGCGTGATATTCGTGGCTTTGCTCTTAAGTTCTATACAGAGGAAGGTAACTGGGATCTAGTAGGAAATAATACACCTGTATTCTTCTTCCGTGACCCATTACACTTTACAGATTTAAATCACGTGGTAAAGCGTGATCCACGTACAAATATGAAAAACGCTAATTCAAACTGGGATTTCTGGACTTCATTACCAGAGGCTCTTCACCAAGTCACAATCGTTATGTCTGATCGTGGTATTCCAACTGGCTACCGCAATATGCACGGCTTTGGCTCTCATACGTATAGCTTTATCAATGCAGATAACGAGCGTGTATGGGTGAAATTCCACTTCCGTACAGAGCAAGGCATTAAAAACCTAACAGGTGCTGAGGCTAATGAAGTCATTGGCCAAGATCGTGAATCTTCACAACGTGATTTATATGAAGCAATTGAAAAAGGCGACTTCCCTAAATGGAAAATGTACGTACAGGTAATGACAGAGGAGCAAGCGCGTGAGCTACCATACAACCCATTTGATTTAACAAAGGTATGGTATAAAAAAGACTTCCCATTAATTCCTGTAGGTGAATTCGAGTTAAATAAAAACCCGGATAACTACTTTGCAGAGGTTGAGCAAGCAGCATTTGCACCGTCTAACATTGTTCCTGGGATTAGCTTCTCACCAGATAAAATGCTACAAGGACGTATCTTTGCATATGCTGATGCACAACGCTACCGTCTTGGTGTAAATCACTATATGCTACCTGTTAACGCACCAAAATGCCCATTCCGTACATTCCATCGTGATGGGGCTATGCGCTTTGATGGCAACCTTGGTTCAACGTTAGGTTATGAGCCAAATAGCTATGGTGAATGGGAGCATAACTTAGATCATAAAGAGCCTGAATTACGCATTGATGGTCATGCAGGGATTCATGACTTCCGTGAAGACGATAACAATTACTTTGAGCAACCAGGTAAGCTATTCCGTCTAATGACTGCGGAAGAGCAACAACGCCTGTTTGAAAATACAGCAAATGATATGGCTGCTGTTGAAGAGTTCATCAAACGCCGCCACATCCTTCACTGCTATCTAGCTGACCCAGCATATGGTGAAGGTGTCGCAAAAGCGATGGGTCTTTCATTAGAAGGTATGGACCTTACAAACCCATACGTAAAACAACCGACAAACGTTTAAGATTCCACTTATTATTGATATCCAAATTCAACTTTTACTCCATGTGAATCTATTATTCACATGGAGCTTTTTTGTATAAAAAAGACTTGTGTCAAATGAAACCAACACAAGTCTTTTCCCTTATTGATAGATTTGGCTACCTGCTTTTTTAAATTCCTCGGCCTTTTCCTTCATGCCTTGATGGATCGCTTCAGTTGTATTCAAATCCTTATCTTTCGCATAATTACGAATATCCTGTGAAATTCGCATACTACAGAATTTAGGCCCACACATAGAACAAAAATGTGCTGTTTTTGCTCCCTCTGCTGGCAGTGTCTCATCATGATACTCCACTGCACGTTCTGGATCTAGTGACAGATTGAATTGATCGCGCCAACGGAATTCAAAGCGTGCTTTAGACAATGCATCGTCCCGCTGTTGTGCACCAGGATGCCCTTTTGCTAAATCAGCAGCATGTGCAGCAATTTTATAAGTGATCACGCCCACGCGAACGTCCTCGCGATTCGGTAAACCAAGATGCTCCTTCGGTGTCACATAACAAAGCATTGCTGTACCAAACCAGCCGATCATCGCTGCCCCAATAGCTGAGGTGATATGGTCATAGCCTGGAGCAATATCTGTTGTGAGTGGTCCCAATGTATAGAAGGGCGCTTCCTTACAAACCTCTAATTGTTTGTCCATATTTTCTTTAATCAGATGCATCGGTACATGACCCGGACCTTCAACCATCACCTGAACATCATGCTTCCAAGCAATTTGTGTTAGTTCGCCTAGTGTTTCAAGCTCTGCAAATTGTGCCTCATCATTGGCATCTGCAATGGAACCTGGACGTAAGCCATCCCCTAATGAAAAAGCAACATCATAAGCTTTCATAATTTCACAGATTTCCTCAAAGTGTGTATAAAGGAAATTCTCTTGATGATGATATAAACACCACTGTGCCATTATAGAGCCCCCTCGAGATACAATACCTGTTACACGATTTACTGTAAGCGGTACATAGCGTAAAAGGACACCTGCATGAATAGTGAAGTAATCCACACCCTGCTCAGCTTGCTCGATGAGGGTATCACGATAAACCTCCCATGTTAAATCCTCTGCTACACCATTTACCTTTTCTAAAGCCTGATAAATTGGCACTGTTCCCACTGGCACTGCAGCATTTCGAATAATCCATTCTCTTGTTGTATGGATATGTTTACCTGTTGAAAGATCCATAATATTATCTGCACCCCATCGAGTTGCCCAAGTCATTTTCTCAACTTCTTCCGCAATGGAAGAAGTTACAGCAGAATTCCCAATATTCGCATTGATCTTCACATGGAAATTACGACCGATAATCATTGGCTCTGCCTCAGGATGATTAATATTAGAAGGCATTATAGCACGCCCTGCTGCAATTTCTGACCGAACAAATTCAGGTTCCATATTTTCACGAATCGCTACAAACTCCATTTCAGGCGTTATAATCCCCTTTCGTGCATAGTGAAGCTGTGTCACATTTTTACCTTTTTTAGCACGCAAAGGCTTTCTCGCCAACTCAGGGAAGACATTTTCTTGAATGCGCGGGTCATCAACACGACGAAAGCCATTATCCTCCGGTTTAATGGAGCGTCCCTCATATGCTTCTACATCCCCTCGCTCTTGAATCCATGCATTTCGTAAGGTAGGTAAACCTTTCGTAATATCTATTTGGTAGGCTGGATCTGTATAGGGCCCACTCGTATCATATACTCGAATAGGGGCATTTTCTTCATTTCCAAAACTTCCGGTTGTCGGACTTAATGCAATTTCTCGCATAGGTACTAGAATATCTGGGCGTGATCCTTCCACATATACTTTTTTGCTTCCTTCAAAGCTGGACATAATGGTAATATTCTTTTCACTAATTGCTGACATGAACTACTTCTCTCCCTTACATATATTGTGATACAAGGACCGAATCTAGCTCACCCCAACAAAATAAATAAAAGCCGAATCCAAAATAATCATTTGGATCCGGCCGTCAATGTAAAGGTCTATTGATTGCATACATTATACGATGCAATAGCTTCTTAACTTTCCCACGCTGGTATGAGCCAGATCAGGTCCAAAGGGTCAAGAAACTTTTTAGCGTTTCCCTCTCAGCCTGACTCATCAGACTCCCCTAGTTAATACTATTTAGTTTGATGCTAGTGTAGCAGATATTGCTAAGAGATGGAAGCTTATTTTTTCCTTTCCCTACGCAAATAATATTTCTGCTAGATAAATAACAACGGTTACCGTTATACAGCTTACAATTGTTGAAAACAATACGGTTTGTGCAGCGATTGCTGATTCCACATCATATTCTAATGCTAAACTAGAGCTATTGCGGGATGTTGGAAAAGCACTGGCGATCAGCAATGATTGTGCAACAACTCCGTCCAAGCCCAATAGAAAAATAATTGCTAATGCTATAGCTGGCCCAATAATTAAACGCGTAAAACAACTAATAAAAACCGTTTTATTAAACATTGATTTTATTTCAAGCTGTGATAGCTGTGCACCCAAAGTGATTAATGCCACCGCAATAAAACCATCTGCTACATGGTCTATCGGAATTCTAATAAACTGTGGAATACCAATATTCCAATAGTTCATAGCGACTCCAATAATAAGTGCGTGAATAATCGGCATTTTAAAAAAGTCTTTGATAATTGAGAGACCTGATTTTGTAGAGGAAATTAAATTATATAAACCATATGTATAAGTTGTCATATTTTGAAATATAACAAGAATGACTTGAATGGCTACACCAATGGGCTGCATGGCAAAAATCATCTGAGCAACAGGAATACCATAATTACCCGAGTTAATAAGTACCACACTATTTTTAAAGACAGCTGCCTCTGTTTTCACTAATCCAAGCCCTTTCGCTAAAAGGTGACTAAGCAGCATTTGACTTCCCATGAACAGCACAATAAATAGCGCTACCTCTCCAAGCACAGATAATTCTACACTTGTTTCATATAAATTAATAAAAACAGCTGCTGGCATAAAACAATAGGTAATAAGCTGCGATAATGCTTTTAAGTTAAATCGAAATTTCTTTTGCAAGATCGCTCCTAGTACAAGCAACACTAAGATAGGCGCGACAATTTGAAAGAAAATCATACCAAGATAAGCCATATAAATGCCCTCCTTTCCATCCCTAATAGTAGTGCTGATTATTCATGAGGTCAATTAAAGCGTAATAATAGCACGGTTATCCTTTCGTTATGGTGTGCTATCCATTCCTTTACATAGCTATCCTTTTGCGAAGGCTCTTTCTGTTATGCTTGTCTATCTATCCTCCCTTTTCACTTAGCTAGCCGTGGCTTTCTTCTGGCTATCCTCCTCTTCCCGTCTTCTATCCGCCACCACAGATCAGATAAAAGAAAGGCTACCCTCCGATTAGGCAGCCTTCCCCATTCTTTATGCAAGTTTAAATCGATTCACGACCTCTTGTAGCTCCTGAGAAATATGATTCATATTGTCAATAGACGTTGCTACCTTTTGCAACTCTGCTTGTTGATCCATTGCAGAGGCACTTACTTGCTCAGCAGAGGCAGCAGTTTCCTCTGAAATCGCTGAAATGCTTTGGATAGCCATAATTGCCTGATTTTTATATTCCAATATATGAGCAAGCTTATTCATTAACTCCGTAATTGAAGTAGCGATGGAATGAGATAATTCACTGCTGTCTTTAAAGGCTCGCTGTGTGCTTTGTACGGATTCACTTTGAGATTGCATTAAATCTGCATTTGAAGTGATAACAGCGATTGTTTGAAAAGAACTATTTAGGATGTTCTCTACAGTATTTTGAATCATTTCTGTTTCTTTTCTCGATTGCTCCGCTAGCTTTTTTACTTCCTCCGCTACCACTGCAAACCCTTTGCCGTGTTCGCCAGCACGTGCAGCCTCAATACTGGCATTTAAAGCTAATAGATTTGTTTGCTCTGTAATATTTTGAATAGAGGAAATAATCTGATTAATATTGATAATACTAGATCCCAATGCCTCCATTTGTTGTTGAATCCGTCCATTCATCTCATTTGTTTCACTATTACGCTCGTGTAAGTTTTTAACTTCTTCCATCCCTTTTTCTGTCGTTGCATTAGTTTGACGAGAAATCTTCTCCATTTCATTAGAAAGTGCAGTAATCGCATCAATTTGCTCTGCTAAATCCATCATTTGACAATTCGTTTCTTCGGTATCCTCTGATTGCTTAGAGGCTCCTTGTGCAATTTCATTGATAGCTACTGAAACCTCTTGACTCGAAGCAATGATTTCATTAAAAGC
Organism: Lysinibacillus macroides; assembly: GCF_001281525.1. Taxonomy (GTDB): domain Bacteria; phylum Bacillota; class Bacilli; order Bacillales_A; family Planococcaceae; genus Lysinibacillus; species Lysinibacillus macroides. Next base: position 38,424 of record NZ_LGCI01000003.1, read on the forward strand.
CTCATGAATTTGGTTGGAAGACTGGTTCAATAATGCCGTAGCATTTAAGACCGTTTGCATCGCATCAGTATTTTTATCGAGCATATTGTTATAAGCAGATGCGACCTCTCCAATTTCATCAGCCTTAATATATTTTTCATCTACTTTTTGCGTTAAATCACCCTCTGCTGCTCGTTCAATCGATGCACGTAAGAATTTTAACGGCTTTAGCTGTCGATAGATAAACAGCACACTTGCCACAGCCATTAATGCCACCATAATAATGCCTGCTACCACTGCAAACATGGATATATAGTGATAGGTTTCTAGGATTTTTGACTCAGGCAGCACGATTTGAACAATCCAAGCTTCATCAGTATTCTCTAAAAGCATCGGGGCAAACACATTAAAAGCTTTCTCCTTTAACTGCGCAGAATCTATATACATTGTTGTGATTTGGCCACTTTCCATTGCTTTGCCTATATTAGTCCACGCTGTATCCTCTTGCATATTACGCCCATCTAGCTCTTCACCAAAGCTATTGGCTGTTAACATACCTTGGTTCGTAATAATGGTAGCATAACCGCCTTCAGGTGCGACAGATTTTGTTAATTCATTTAAGTAATCAATGGAGATATCTGCTGTCAACACCCCAAAGAATGCACCTGAAGCATCGACTAATGGCACTGAAATGGTTGTCATTAATACAGTCTGTCCATTCACATTATAATCATAAGGCTCCGTTAAAACCGAGCGCCCTTCCTCTTTTGGCACCCAATACCATTCGGAGACAGCTCTATCGTCAGTTCCTTCCACAACAGCAGATGTAATGTCATTATTACTTTTACTTAAATAAGGGCTAAAACGCTTTTTTGGATCGACTAAAGCAGGAACTTCATTTGGTTCAAGGGGAATGGTATCCGGATCAAAAATAGCTCCTACACCTACTAAATCATCATTATTAACTAAATTACTTTCCATTATGTCTAAGATCGCTTTTGTAGATAATGTATTATTCTTTTCCATACTTTCAACTATTCGTTTTGTTGTCAGTAATGTCGTATTTGCTTTTTTAAAACGTTCACTCATAATAGCTGCTGAGGACTCAGCCGTTTGCAATGCTCCATACTCTGCATCTTCTATACTTTGTTTTTTGATCATCACACCCGTTATAACTGTATAGGTTATAAATAATACTAAAAATAGTCCTATTACAAGAGAAGATAGTTTTAAAGCAATACTTCTGTACTTTTTCAGAGAGTATAAAATATTTTGTGTAAATAGAAAATTCCATAGAAAAAGGAAGACCCTTTCTTGGTAGAATTAAGTCACCACAACCAATCCTAGAAAAGAGGTCTTCCCTATGAATCAGTTTACAACAGAAATTGTCGATGCACTAGTCAAAAAACAAGATATTACCGAGGTTTTTCGTTCGCACTTGGAAATGGCGATCAACTCGCTACTGGCGACAGAGCTGACGGAATTTTTGGATTACGAAAAATACGATCGTATCGGGTTCAACTCAGGCAATTCTCGCAATGGGTCTTATTCGCGTACACTTCACACGGAGTACGGCGATTTAACGCTTCAAATCCCGCGGGATCGCAACGGTGAGTTTAAACAACAGACAGTGGTACCATATAAGCGCTCGAACGATACGCTGGAAGAAACGGTCATTCACTTGTTCAAAAAAGGCATTACGATGGCGGAAATTGCGCAAT
>NZ_LGCI01000003.1:40390-188230 GCF_001281525.1 Lysinibacillus macroides
CAAAATATCAGGTGTGCCTTGTCCATGTGGCACGCAATATCATGCATAAAGTCCGAGTAGAAGATCGCAAGGAAGTGTGCGAGGATTTTAAAACGATTCACCAGGCAAAGAACGCTGAAGCAGCGAAAAAAGCGCTCGAGACGTTCTGCGAAAAATGGGGCAAATCGTATAAAAAAGTCGCACAAGGCTTACTCGAAAACCCGTATTTACTGACGTTTTACGGCTTTCCCAAGGCGATTTGGCGAAGCATCTACTCGACGAATTTAATCGAGTCGTTCAATAAGCAAATCAAAAAATATACAAAGCGCAAGGAACAGTTCCCGAACGAAGAATCGTTGGAGCGCTTTTTAGTGACGCAGTTCGAAGACTATAATCAACGTTTCGCCACACGCTGCCACATCGGCTTCAATCAGGCCCGTGCAAAGCTAGAAGAAATGTTTGAGCAGCTGCACGAACCGGCAAACTAGACCGGGACGCGCCAGCGCGAAATTTGAGTGTGTAGGAAAGGGCTAGCCCTTTCCTACACACTCAAATCAACACTTCGAACAAGTACAATTGAATACACAGGTGATGAGTTCCCTTGAACGGGTGAATCGTCATTTACACAAAAATATTGACAGTACCCTTTTTCATCCCTAACACCTCACTTTGCTATTAATCATAAAGGATGCCCGTTTATAGCACAATAAAATATTTATCGAATACAGTAGAAAATTACATTATTATAGATAAATTTGCGGATATTATTGCAAGGATTTAGAAGGTATAAACAAGGACTTATGCCTTATTTAATTTTATATTTATAGTAAAACATGCGTCAACAATTCTATATTATAGAAGAATATGATATATTATCTATTAATTCGAAAAAAGATTGGAGTGACCACTAATGAGAAATAAAACGCTATCCATATTAATGTCTACGGCCATTACAGCCTCCTTAGTATTACCAGTATCTACTGCCAATGCTACTTCCTCTCTCAATCAGTCAAATTTATATGAGGCCCAGATAGCAGCAAAAACAACGGTGAAAGGTGAATCTGTCACAATAAGAAGCGTTACAAAAGACACGGTTCTGACAACCAATGGCACATTTAGAGTTAAAGACTCATTGAAGCCTCTTTTCGATACTTCAAATAAAGCAGCCTTAACAAATGCTCGAGCTACACTTGTCGTAAAAAATGGTCAAATTACAGACGTTACAGCACTAACATTAAATAAAGCAGGTACAAATAAAAAATCTGTATACTTTGACGCTGGAGATGCACAAATCTCAGGTAACCTTACCGTCAATGCGGACTATATGAAAATTCAAGAAGTCACTGTTGATGGTCAGCTTATTATTACAAATAAAGTGAAAAAGGCAATTACATTGGATGAGGTATCCGTTGGCGAAACAATTACACTAAAGCCTCTTTTAACAAAAAAAGCAAATTGGCTCTATGTTACTTTAATAGATACAAAAGCTGCCCATATCGACTTGACACGTACTAAAGTCAGTGTATCTTCTAATCAAACGATTGCAAAGGTGGATATAACAGGTGACGTGCCATCCTTTGAAGTGATGGGAGATGTAGAAAAGCTCACAATAGATGTGGACAGTAATTTCAGCCTCTACGGTGAAGGGAAAATTGAACAAGTTATTGTGGAAGGCGGTAAAAAAGTAGCCTTAGATTCAGACCACCATGTAAACAAGGTACAGGTAGACAATCAAAATGTCTCTGTGACGCTACCTGTTGTTGATAAAAAAGAACTCAATACATTACTTGCCTCCCCACCATATGTCCACGTATCTATTAACGGATATGATGTTTTAACAACAGAAAAGTGGACAATACAGGCAGATCGTACTGTATTTGAAACAGCAGTAGCAAGCGCAAGAGCTGTCGCTAACAATAGCAGTGCCTCACAAGAACAAGTGAAAAATGCTATTTCACACTACAAAAATGCACTAGCTGTCTATCAAGCTGTGCAAAAAAATGGCACAAAATATGGCTATGGCGATAAAGCCTCACTACAATCATTAATTTATTCAGTTCAATATGTATCGGTTTCTTGGTACAACGGCTCAGATGTTTATAATAATGCTCCTTGGACAACACAAGCTGAAAAAAATGCATTGGAATCCGCAGTTTCATCTGCACAAGCAGTTGTCAATAATTATAATGCAACGCAAAATGAAATCGTCAATGCTACTACGCAGTTAAACAATGCCATTTGGATCTATAAAAATGCTTATAAATATGGAACAAATGGCTATTATGTTGATAAAACTAATTTACAAACATTAATTAATTCAGCTAATGCTGCATCCTATGGTGTAATTATTTCTGCTTACGGAGACGGTAGTGATGTTTCTATTTACAACTACTGGACTACTCAATATGATTTGAATACGCTTAATTCTTATATTAACCAAGCCAATACAGTGTTTAACAATCCTTATTCCACTCAAAATGAAATTTCTACTGCCTATAATAATTTAAATAGCGCACTTAGTAACTTTAATCTAGCAAAAAGGTATAAATCCTACTAATGAAAAAGGACTCTGCAACCCGCAGAGTCCCTTTCATCTATTATGCTAACTAAAAGCATCCATTCGTGATAGCTCGTTAATCTGCTTCCAGCTTCGATACCAGCTTTCTACTTCCTCACACGGCTCCACTGCGAAATGCTCCCGAAGCATTTTCTTTAATAACAAATATTGCTCCTCCACAGCAGCCGCATTATTCAGCAAATCATATAGCTTCATCAAGGTGAAATAGTTTTCCTCCTCATCAGCGCAAAGTGCTTGAACCCTTTCCCGTACCTTCACAGCAGCAATGTAGTTTTGATTTATACTATAAAATTCACTTAATTGAGAGGCATGATGTAACCATAGTCGCCTCAAGCGCTCTCGCTCACCTTCAGCCCATAGATAATCGCAATCTCCTAAAAAATCACCCGTATACATTTGAAATACCTGTTCATGTTCTTCTAAGGTCGTTGCTTGGACGCGCGATAATAATTTTAAGCGAGATAGCCATTGTTCTACATCAACGACCGCATTTTCAACTAATAATTTATAGCCGGAATTTAACAAAGGACTTGAAATTTGAATGCTATCCAATCCATAGTGCTTTAATGTTTGACGTATTGTATAAATAGCTGTGTAAAGTTGCTTGGATGCTTTATCAATATCAGATTCTGGCCAAAATAACTCTAAAATGGTATCACGATAGATGACTTCATTACGATGATTCAGCATATAGGCAAATAACTCCTTTGCCTTAGATGTCCGCCATTTCATAAGCTGTGTATGACCGTCTGGTGACACAACATATAGCCCTCCAAAAAGCTTAAGCATTGTATGTTGTGCTGTAGCCTTTTTGTTTTTATTTGAGATTTTCCCAAGCCGTTCTAAGGTTTTTTCTAAACGCGGAATTTGTATAGGCTTCAATAAATAATCAATGGCATGTAGATTAAATGCATCAATTGCATATTGATCGAACCCTGTAGTAAATACAATCTCCACGTTAGGTAATAATTCTTGAATTTTTTCGCCTAATGCTAAGCCATCCATACCAGGCATCACTATATCTAAAAATACAACGTTTGGTTGTAGTTTTTCAATATGATTTAACACCGTTAGAGAATCGGTATATTCGCCAACGATTTCAATTCCAGGAACCTTACTTTTCTCAAGTAAAGTTCTTAGTCTCGTTAATGGTAAATGCTCATCATCTATTAGCACGATTCTCATGTGTACCCCTCCTTTTGGCTTATTCCTTATTATTATCGTTTACTTTTTATAAAGTTTGATAGAGAACTTACTACTTTAGAAGGTGAATTGAAGCTGTTTGTCGAAAAATTATAGTTATGATGAAAAAGAAAATATTATCCAAAAATTTCAAAATACTGTTGTTTTCTGGGCTGTTTTTTTGCTTTCTTACCCTTCTTCGCTTTACTTGGATGGATTTTACAAATATTTCAGAAGGAGTCGCTGCTAAACAAGGAGCGATCGATTTAACAAGCATAGATACTAGTCATGATTTTAAAGTTAGGCTCCAAAAGGAATGGGAGCTTTATCCTAACACCCTTCTTTTTTCAGAAAACACCAAATCAATGGGGTCACAAAAGGTTTATACAGATCAGCCCGAAGCTTGGGATCAGTATTTTCCACATAATGATGAAGTTCGTTATGGCTCTTATCGCTTAAAAATTTTAAAGGAACATGCTTCTCCTCAGATGTATGGCATCACAATACCTGAGGGCTTAGCTCCTTATGAGCTTTATGTAAATGGTCAATTAATTGGAGGGCTTGGAAACCTGACCTTAGATAATAAATATAACGCTCCTATTGGCAGACCTATTACGCATTATTTTACGCTAAATACAAGCGAAAGCGAAATTATTATACAAGGTGTGCAAATAAATCATTATGTACCGGGTGGTTTTAGCCGAGAAATAATTTTTGGTGATTTGCACTCAATGGAACAAGCCACATTCTTTTCTATTACTACTCAACTGGCAGTGTGCTTAATTTTTTCCTTTTATTTACTCTTTACAATTTTACTATGGATTATAGGTATTAGAGATAGATCGCTTTTTTACTTTGCAATGATTCTTATTTTTACATGTATTACGGTACTCATTTCCAGCAATAAAGTTTTATATAACTATATACCGATTAACTGGATTTGGGCAAATAGGCTGTTTTATTTTTCATACATCAATACCATGATGTTCTTTGTATTATTTCTACGTGAATTGATGAGGGAATATGCTAAGCCTAAAATATTGACGATTGTCCCATTGATCTGTGCTGCCTATCTATTATTTATTTTAACAGCACCTATTGAAAATATTCTTAAAACAAAAATTATATTTATCATACTTTTTATTCTCTCTCCTATCATTATAACTATCTTCACCTTGAATATAGTTATTAAAGGCCAAAGAGGTGTAATCTTTTTATTATTAACTGGAACAGCTATCGTAACCAATTCATTATTTTACTCTTTAAAGCAAAATAAAATATTGCCATATAGTCATTATCCTTTTGATTTACTAATCGGTATTACTGCTTTATCAGCATTTTGGTTTGCACGTTACTTCCAAACAACCATGCAAACGGAAGAGCTTTCTGTAAAATTACAAAAAGAAATTCATACAAAGGACGACTTTTTAGCAAATACCTCTCATGAACTACGCAATCCTCTGCATGGCATGCTGAGTATTGCTCAAACACTGTTGGCTAAGCAGGATCAAGCCTTCGCTAAACAAGATCAAGATGACTTACGGCTACTTGTAAGAATTGGTAATCATATGACCTCTATGCTGGATGATTTATTGGATTTAGTGAAATTAAAAGAAAAAACATTACGCCTACAGCCTAAACCATTAAATACGTATAATCTCGCTAGTGGGGTATGCAATATGTTTCGTTTTATGCTAAAGGGCAAGCCTATTGAGCTTATTGTGCGTATACCAAAAGATGCTCCTCTTGTCTTAGCAGATGAAACACGTCTCATTCAAATTTTTGCAAACTTAATCCACAATGCCATTAAATTTACTGAACAGGGCTCTATTACAATTGATGCTGAAGTAGTTAGTAAAAAGCTGTATATATCTGTTACAGACACAGGAGCTGGCATTGAAAAAGAGCTGCAAGAAAGAATTTTCGAGCCTTACGAGCAGGCTGATTCAACCATAACATCTGTTGGTGGGGGATTGGGATTAGGTTTAAGTATTTGTAAGGAGCTTGTGTCCTTGCATGGGGGAACACTATCAATGTCCTCCATTATCGGAAAAGGCTCAACCTTTACTTTCTCATTGCCAGTTGCTAAAACACGCAATATCGAAAATGATGGATTAAATATTGACCAGGATACAACATTATTCAAATATGCTCCATTATTAGATGATTTATCAGTAGAGCCTAGCATTACAGCTACTATGGATAAGGATTCATTGGTAACAAGCCGTTCACGCGTGCTTATCGTTGATGATGATGCTGTAAACCTACAAATACTTGTGAATGCTTTTTCGACGGAGTCCTTTGAAATTGAAACGGCTTTAAGTGGAGCTGAGGCTCTCGAAAAACTGCAAGAAAATAGCTTTGATTTAGTTATTTCTGATATTATGATGCCGCATATGTCTGGCTATGAGCTGGCTGAGCATATTCGTGAAAAGTTTTCTATTTCAGAGCTACCAATACTATTCTTAACAGCTCGACAGCAAAGTGAGGATATTCGACTTGCCTTTTTAAGTGGAGCCAATGACTATGTAAAAAAGCCAATGGAATACATGGAGCTAAAATCACGCGTGCAGGCACTTATTCAAATGAGGCAGTCCAGTGAGGAACGCCTGCGTATCGAGGCTGCATGGCTTCAAGCACAAATACAGCCTCACTTTTTCTTCAATACACTAAACTCTATTATTTCGTTACATGGTGTAGATGATGAAAAAATGGAGGAATTATTGCTTGCCTTTAGTGATTATTTACAAATGAGCTTCGATTTTAAAAATGCTGATTTAATCGTGCCAATCGATTACGAATTAAAGCTTGTGCGTGCCTATATTGCTATCGAGCAAATTCGCTTTGGCGATAAAATACAGGTAATGTGGGATATTCCTCAGCATATCGAGTTATTTGTGCCACCTCTAACTATACAAACCCTTGTTGAAAATGCTATTCAACATGGTATTTTACAACAGAGAGAAGGGGGTACTGTCACGATCTCTATTAAAGAGGATAAGAAGCATTTTACAATAGCTATCTCTGATAATGGAGTTGGCTTTGAGCATAAGGGTCCTAAAAAGAAATCAAGTGTTGGTCTTGTCAACACAGAACAACGTCTAAAGCAGTTATTTGGTGTCACATTAACAATAGACAGTGTAATCGGTCAGGGCACAAAGATTTCCTTCTCTGTTCCTAAGACTGATAGAAAATAAAACCAAAAAAGACTAGGCTTACAATAAAGAAGCCCAGTCTTTTTTGGTTTGTTTAAGGTTTAAGACATTGACAAGATTACATAGCATAGCTTACCATATGCTCCTAAACAAATTCTGAACAAAGTATTATTCAGCAATCACATCGGTAACTTCGGAAAGCTGGGCAGCCTTTATTTTCTTCTCAGCTGCCTTTGCTTCAGCTTTACTTGTAAAGTATGCTGTCTTAAGTCTCCATTTATCACTTATCTGCTCCATATATACACCCCAGCCAAAGCGATACTTCAATACATCATGGACATTTTCAGCGGCTTGTCGCGTTTCATATGTACCTGTTACAACATGATACTTCTCTATATCAGTCAGCATTTTTCTTTTTCGTACAGTTCCTGTTGGTGTATTTTTTATATAGGAGAGAAATTGTAACCAATTGGCTTGTCCTTCTCGCATTTTTCGCGGACAATTTTTGCCACTAAAATAATAATGCTGAACGACATTCTCGATCGGAATGCTTTCATCCCTCATAATTCTAGCAACTACCTCAGCCGTATTATGGACAGCTTGCAAATAATCTCCATCTGAATTTACACATATCGTAATTTGAATACCTTGTAAATTCCCCTTAGCTGACCCTGCCCCTCCACAGGCATAGTCAAATTCAAACGACTGAACAGCCTCCCTATCATCCACCGTTAAATGCCAACTCGCCTCTCGATGCATACCATTAAACTGTAATCGTGCATAGGCATCTGCATCAGCCCCTGATTTTTCATTATCTGTTTCATGAATAACAATATATTTCTTTGTATTTTGTTTTCCATACGTTACTTTAGCTGCCTGTGCTTCGGGAACTAAATATTGACGCCATACCACCATTCTATCCCATCCCTCAAATCATCATTGACATTTTTTACATTGAATACATTCGCAATTCTTTACTATTTCTAAACTAAAGAATAATACTTCTAGCTTACGCCAATGGACTCAACAAGTTCTGAACAATGCTCGATAAACAGAAAAAGACTAGGCACTAAAACACCCAGTCCATTTTGATATTTGTACGTTGTGATGTTCGTAATTATCACAGCTTTAACTTACCATATTCCTCTCAACAAGTTCTGAACAATGATAAAAAGCTAAAGTTACCTTGTATATTATGGTATGGAAAACCCGATATTATCTATATTTCTGTCTTCGTTTAATTCTTTACGCCCACACGCTGAATTACCTTCATCAACAATGAACTTTATGCGGGAACTAGCTCCTCTGTATTTTGGCTTAGCTCTTCTATACATTACATGATGTAAGCTTCTATCCTTTAATTCTTCGGAAAACAATGCAATGCTTTTGGCTTCTGTACAACCTAGAAAAAACAGGCATAGAGCTACTCCCCATGCCTGTTTTTCCTACTTGCTTATTCAGCTAGCTGTTCGTTACCATCCTTGTCTACATAATAAGCATGTGAACTTGCTGCTTCTTCAATCTCTTTAAATGCCCAGTGCGTCATTTTGACATCTGGGAAGCTTGGTGTAGTGACACCATGTAATGGACCACGCTCAAACATACGATTAATCATGACCACTGCCTGTGCACGTGTTAAGGCAGCGTTTGGTGCGAAGCGGTCATTGTCTAACCCATTGATAATGCCTGCTGCACGGTTTGCTTCAATAATCCACTGTGCCCAGTGTCCTTTTGTATCCTTGAATGTTAAAGCTATATTTTCTTCCACAGCCAGTTCTTTGAAGTTCGACACGACCGTTGCCATTTCCGCACGTGTAATATTCGCGCCTGCATGGAAGTTGCCTTCATTATCACCGTTCATGATACCCTGTTCCTTGACAAACGCAATCGCGCCTGCTGCTGGATGATTGGTTTGGACATCTTTAAATGGGGCTTGCTTCACTTGTTCCTCTGTATAGCCTAAAATACGTGCTAGCATGAACGCTACTTGCGCGCGTGTTACGTTTTTATCTGGACCAAATGTGCCATCTGGGAAGCCCTGGATATACGCGGCATGTGTGCCCTCTGCTTCCTTGGCTACCTGAATAATCGTAAAGGTACTGAATTTTTCTACTGTAAAGCGCAGACCTGGTTTGCCATCCTGCATCGTTACCACTTCTGGATGAACAACCTTTTTCTCCCCATCTGTATGCTCAATAAATACAGCTAAACTAGCTAAAAAGGCCTGACGCTCTGCTGCATTTGTTGGCAAAGTCACATCACGCAATGGTAATGTCACCACGACTGGACGAGACGATAAGTTGGTTTCAATCGTCATTGGACGTGCGACCACATGCACATCATTACTTGCCAATGTTTCACGTACCACACGCTCTGCACGGGCACGCTCCTCAATTGCCTGACGTTCGCTTTCTTTTTTCACAGGTACTAAGCGGAAATAGAAGTTATCGTCTACCCCATTCATCGAGCTATTTGGAATGGCAATATGGGCATTGTCTGTCGCAATTTCTAAATCTAAACCATTGTCACGTAAAACTTGTAAGGCTTCCTTTGGTACTTCTACTGTTGCTTGATCGACAGCGTCCTGTACATCTGGAATAACGATACGTGCAATGGTGTTGCCAATCTCTTTTGCCTTTGCCACTGCTTCTTGTGCTTGCTCAGCTGTTAAATTGACAAAGTCTGTCACACGCCCATCTGGATGGGTTGTACGCTCAATTTCTACCGTTGTTTTTTCCAGTGGATGTTCACCATCCACCTCTAAATCCACATGGATGATTGTTTTTGTCTCTTTTGGTGCTTCTGGTGTCGGGGTTGGTGCTGGCGTTGTTGTACCGCCACCGCCGCCCGTATTGCCACTGCTACCAGAACTCGCTTCACGGTATACCTTAATTGTATACTGTTTCACATTGCCATTTGCATCCGTTACTGTCATAACCATCGTATTCCAGCCTACCTGAAGCGGGATTTGATTGAGTGTACCTGGCTGCCCATTCACAGTTGTTGTCACGGTTGCACCATTTTCGACTGGAATTGCTGTAAAGTCAATGCTGGCTGTTGGATAGCCAACATTCATTGTGTAATCCGTTGTATCCGTTTGGAAGCTTGGGCTTAACGAGCCACCTGTTGATAGTGTTAAAGCACTTAACCCCTGTCCAACGTTTACAAGGGCATTTTGTGCCGCTGTTAATTGGGCGAGTGCCTGATTTACCTCTTCTTGTGTAGCTGTTGGATTATTAATGACCTTTTTCGCCGTTGCTAGCTTTGCCTGATATTCCTGCCAAGTTGCTGGCGTGTAGGGTCCCGCTGCTTCTACCTGTGGTTCCTCGCCCACTTTGGCAATCAGAGGTGCTTTATCTACTGTAGCTACTGTAAACGTATGTTGCTTGGTAACCGTTTGCTGACCATTTGTTGCTGTCGCTGTGACGGTGTATGTGCCATTTGGTAAATCTACTGGCGGTGTATAGCTCCATTCACCCGTTACGGGGTCCACATCGACATTTACATCTACTTCCACTACTTCACCATTTGGCTCTTTTGTGAGTGTAATCGTCACTGTCGATGGTGTCGTTGTCACATCTACTGTTCCACTGATTTCTGGTCGTGGATTCGTTGTGACTGTGTCTGGCTGTGTAATTTGGAATGCTGCGCTATATGGATTTTCTACTTCTTTATTAAAGGCTGCTACCTTCGCTCCATTTGTGCCTTCTAATGAGCCTGTACCATCATATTCTACCGTTACTGTTTTTCCAGTTACATCTGGTGTGTTCGGGAATGTTAACACAAGTTTACCGTCTACTACTTCAAAATTTGTTGGTGTTACTTTCACACCATCTACATCAATTGCAAAGCCTGTTAAATCCGTTAATGTAATGTCTTTATTGAAGTCCACTGTGATTTTATTGCCACTTGCTGTTTGCTCAAGCAAGGCTGTTGTTGGTTGTGGCACTACTTTTACTAACTTCCCACGTGCTTCTTGTAATTTTCCTAGTGCTACGTCTACCTGTTCCTGTGTTGCTGTTGGATTTGTTAAAATAAGTGTTGCTTCCTCTAACGCCTCCTCTAGCTCTTGCCAGCTTTCTGGTGTATATTCTTCCTCAACTAACGCATCAACCTCATCTACTTCTTTGTGAAGGTCTGTTTTATCCACAAATACCACTTTTTTAGATGCGCTTAATATAAATGCTTCATCTCCTGGCATACCGCCATACTCGATAACATAGCCTCTAACAGTATTATTTGTTGGAGAATAGTCATTCCATTTTCCAGCTTTAGCTCCTGGACCAAAGATATGTGCTACATACTCTATATTGCCAGAATTATTTGGTTCAACAGTTCCATCCCAATTTGTATAAGCGTTATTTACTGGTCCTGGATTTAGATCTGCGGGAGTTCCTGCACGATAGCCATCATAGAAAGCTAAGCCTTTTCCATCATCAGCTAAACCTTCTGGACCTGTTACCCACCGCCAATCACCACGCATTGTTTTTTCAGGGCTTGCCTCTGTACGGTTAATATCTTTTGCACCAAGCCAACCAAGACCTTGTGTTTTATCCTTTACAAACGTATTTTCCTCCTCAGTTGTAATTGTTACTAAATAACCTTTACGTCCAAAATAACTTTTTCCTTCTGCTTGTATCTTTGCCGCAAACCAGGAAATCGTTGCCTGAGTATCTATATAATCATAGAAATGCCCATTTGCACTGTAGGCTAAGGCGTTTCCTAAGGTAAAGATAATATTACGCTCACTACGATCAGTTGAGGTTGTCATAAATTGAACATTACGCAAAGCCTCTTGATATTCTGCAATAGACGCTGCACCGCTTAATTTTAAAATTCCTGTTGTACTATCATAATTACCTGTGATATTAGGTGTATTCGTAAATATAAGACTATCTCCTGATTTGAAATTCTCAATTGCTACGTTTGCACCGTTTAAATCATTCTCATAGCCTGCTAAAACAGTTGAATCAATTGTTACACCTGTGTCTATTATTATAGGAACATTCTCAAGTACATTATTGATAACGACCGCTACTGTATCTCCAGGAGATGTTGTAATAGCAGCTCCAGTTATCGGTTGTTTCAAATTGTCCCTTGCTGCATTTAAATTAGCTAATGCTGTTGCTACCTCATCAATTGTTTTACTAACATCTTCTAATACAACCTTTGCCTCTGCTAACGCTTGTTTAAAGACTGTCCATGTTGACACTGTATAGTCTGTCTCTTGTAAGTTTTCATCATTAATCTCATTAACACGTGTTTCTAAAGCTTTTTTATCCACATGTTTTACAAACGTAAAGAATCCACCATTTACAAACTCACTATTTGGTAATGTGACTGTGCCTGTTGTTTGGTTAAGTGGATATGCTTTTGTTGTTGCTTTAGGGAAGTTATTATTAGATTCATGCACATAAAGATATAACTGATAGTCGGCTGATTTTGCTTCTTCTACTTGTAATGTAATTTCTTCGTTAGTCCATATTCCATTTTTCTCTACTTTAAACACACGTGGCATAATCTTTGTTGTATTTGTGGTAGATTCAGTATGAGCAATTGTAGAAGGTAAATCCGTATTAGGAATTTCTATCGAGTAAAGACCTGATTGGTCATTATCACTAAATGTAAAGAACGTTAAGTTATTGTCGATTTCATTGCTATTATCTTTATTCGATACTTCAACTGTATCACCAAGTGCAATCGTCACAAACGCACCCTCTGCTTGTGATTTAGATTGCTTTTGATACAATGCACCATTATTATCTCGACCAATACCTGTGATACGGTGACCATAACCTGTGTTCTCACTTGCTGTCCACATGTTTGTGCTACCATTACTCGCTACATAATCAGTCGCATTACCATTTTCATCTTTAATTGTTAAACCATATTTTAAGCCGAGATAGCTGTTGACTTTTTGACGTTCTAAAGGAGTAAGCTCTCTGTTATATAATAATACTTCGCCTAGTATACCGTCGTAGCGTTTGGAATGAGAAGAGCCTAGGTAATAAGCTCCTTCAGTAGCTGATGATGCATAGTTAATCGTATTAGTTGAATTTTCTTCTAAATTTATACCATTAACAGTGAGCTTCATTTTATCTCCACTACTAATTACATTTAGAACATCGAGTTTTCCTAATTCAGGATTTTCATAACTAATACTTCCCGTACTACTAAAATACGTTCTAATATTTGATGACGTATACTCCGTATTATTGGCTACATATGCACCACCGAATTCCCATGGTATCCCTTTGTCGCTATTGCCTGCGTTAGCGCCTACGGGTGTTTGCACAGAGAATATCTCTCTTGCGTTACTACTATCAAAGGTAGTCCACGGTGCAGAATATTGACCATCAAGTGCATTGCCATCTGCCCTAAAGCTTCTTAACCCGTAATTGAAATTAATGAGTGATTGAGGATCATTCTTTTTAATTTTTCTCCCACTATAATTATCCCATACTCTATCTATAGCTAAATCTTGCAGTTTTTCAACAGGAACTCCATCACCTAACTCTGAATCTACACTTTTCTCTACGTCCACCCATGAAATTAGTCCATCACTCACTCCTACTCCCCAGGATAAACGCCTGCTGTGTATTCAGTATCAGCCTTGGCTTGTGGAGCTCCTACAAAAGACAAACTGCTGGCGACTAATGTTGTTGCAAGAAAGGTGTTTAGTGAACACCTCCACCATTTTTGTTGCTTTGTTTTGTACATACTATGCCCTCCTATCTATTCTTTATTTAGTTATAAAAAAGTTCATTAAGTATGTAATCTCCCCCTCTACATTAGATTTTTCTAAAAGAAATTAGAAACCTCCACCTTTAACTATATAAAACCGATATATACAAAAAATATACAAGGGCCCTACTAGGTATAAAACACTCATATGCGATTGCTGTTAACCCATACATGAAAAGTTTTTTTCACAGAAAAAACAGATAATGTCCTACCATCATCTGTTTGACATGCGAATATCATTTAGCCAAAAAGTTCATCCAAAATTTCTAGGCTATGCTAAAATTAAGATAACACCATATATTGGGCAAATTTCCGTTTCATCGACTATTCATCATAAAATAGGGGGCATCTTATCATATGAAAAATAAAAAAAAGTTGGCTTTATTGTCTATTGTGGCTGTTCCTTCGCTTCTTTACAGTACGCCAACATTAGCGGCTGAAGTGATAGAACACCCACAAACAGCCTATATCGCAAATAATTCTTACAATGCCAATGTAGCAAATACTGTACAGCTTATTAACAATATTAATAATACAACCGCTACCTTCCAAGCCAATTTAGAGGCTGCGCTGAAAGCCTATAATGCTTTAACAGAAGTGGAGAAGCAATATGTTACAAACCATGCTACGTTGTCAGCACATCAGCAAACAAGGCTGACTTATCGTAAGCTTGCTACTCAAATTGAAGAAAAGCTGGCTTCTGTAGACGCTACATCTGCTAATTATTATACAAATGTGGTGGAGACAAGGGATTGGTATAATACATTAAATGCTGCACAAAAATCCTTTATTAGTGAGGCTGCGCGAAAAATATTAACATCCACTGTTACACCCAATACATCACTCAATACAGTTGTCGCTAAAATTCAATTACTCAATGCCTCTCGCTCCTCCTTCCATAAGGATGTAGCAGATGCTCGTGCAGAGCTGAATGCCTTGCGTAGGTTTTCAAATGTCTCTTTACCTTCTGGCATTGAACAGCTATTGCTAGATGCTGAACAGCTTGTTGCCAATGACAAGACTGCTGCCAAGAAAGTAGAGGATGCTATTGCTGCTTTATCCTCTACAACCTCTACGGCTCATGATGTTCAGACCGTTAAAACAGCATTTGAAGCTTTAACGCCTGTACAGCAGCAGCTTGTGCCAAATGTTTGGACGTTAGTGGATTTTATACAGGGCGAATATACACTGCCGACAAAAGAAAATATACCTAAAAAACCTGACTCATCAGCTAGTGCAGCCATTCCTGGTGAAATCACAGCTATGACAAAAAGTAAAAAGACGTATAAAGCCAAAATTAACGTCGCCGCCTCCGAGGTTAACACAGAACGCTTTATTTTAACGACAAAGGACAAAATAACGATTATTATTCCGCCACTTTATACACTAGTCAATGAAGATGAAGGAGTAATGGAGATTCAAGTAACCAAAAGAGGCAATCGTATTACACTTGCAGTCACACTCAATAAAGAGCCTGTGGTATTTGATGCCAATATGGAAATCATAATTGAGGGTTTAACAGCAAATTCATCTATTATCCACTCTAATGAGTTAGGCAATCGAGTACCTGCCGATTTCATTATCAGTGGAAATCGACATATTGTCCAAACAACTATATCGGATACGTTCCAAATCGTATACAACTAAATTAAAAGTACTAAAGAAATATTAACGAGACCTATGTGGGTTTCCCCCCAATTAAAAATAGGTTTAAAAGAGAAGAACGTAAGCTTTCTATATATTAATAAAAAAGTAATAGACAAAGTCGATTTTTTACTTTGTCTATTACTAACTAAAAATATACGCTCCATAATGTTAGGCATCAATAAAGATTTATCAGGCGAATCATCAATTTTTTAAAATTATTTTGTCTTAGCTACTAGTTGCTCCACAATGAAATCTAGCTGTTTCGATAATGAATAGATGTCGTTGTAGTAACAAAAACCAAAATCCATTTCAATAAGCCTTCCTTCTTGAATGGCAGGAATATTAGACCAAACTGGATGATCCGTTAAATCCACCATGCCTTCATAGGATGAACGGATCACGTAATCACCTGCATAATCCGTTAATACTTCTAAAGAAACATCAATTGCCTCATCGGTGTTGTTTTTATTATCAATTTTCTGTTGAATAATGTCTGGTGCTTTCATTCCTAAGTACTCATAAATAGCTTGGGAACCGCGTCCAAAGGTATAACTTGTCACAACTGACATTTTCCCTTTGCCGCCTTCCATAATACTAACCGTTTTATCTGAAATACCTGCCTCTTTTAATTTCTCTTGACTATCCTCTACCTTTGTATAGAAATTAACTAAAAGCTCTTTTGCTTCTTTCTCTTTCCCTAGTACTTCACCAATCTTCGTTAAACGTTCATCTAGTGATATTGAGAAATCAATCATAACAGTAGGTGCAATTCTTTGCATTTGATCATAAAGCTCATCCTTACTTGGAATAATGATGACATCAGGTTTTAATTGGATCACTGCCTCAACATTTGGTTCAAACCATTCACCTAAACTTTCAACTGTTTTTAATTCTTCCTCAAATGCTGCTCCCTCTTGTATTTTAGAGGAGCCCACTGGTGTCACATCAACTGCTAGTACATCACCTGTATAATACATCACCACAACTCGCTCAGGGTTAACGGGTATTTCTACGTCTCCTTTCATAGTAGAGACAATTTTTGTTTGTGATTCGCTGACTGCTTGAGTGGTAGAAGCTTGTTTTTCCCCGCCTCCTGCATTGGTTGATGCTCCACTACTGCAAGCACTTAATAAAAGCGTCAGGCATAGAAAGAGTGTTGCAATAGCTGATAATCCTCTTTTATTCATCGGTTCATACTTCCTTTCATTATATTGATAACCATTCTCAATATAATCTTGGAAGCTCCAATCAACAATGGAGTATCTTTCAGACATTGAAGGACTATCTTTTACTAGATGCCTTACTTGTTCCTTTTGACGGTATTTTGTGGGTGAAACGCCCACTCTCTTTTTGAAAAGTCTACTAAAATAATAAACATCGCTATAGCCGACACCCATAGCGATATCGCGTAAGCTAGCATTTGTCTTCTCAAGCAAAATTGAAGCTTTTTCAATACGTAACTGAATGAGATACTCGATTGGACTACATCCTATTTGTTGCTTGAATTGAATGGATAAATGAGACGGACTATAGCGTAGCGCCCTCGCAATTGATTCTAAAGTCAATGGCTGTGCATAGTTTTCTTCTAAATAGGCTTTAATTTGACTAGGGACATTCAGCTTTTGAATGTTACCACTGTCCTGATCTAATTGCATGAAAATGTCATTCAATAATTGATAGAATAGCGATTTAACGGTAAATTTGCTAAGGTTATTAGCATTTTCCCACTTCTTATACATATAATATATTTTTTCAAACATTGTAATAGGTGAGTTAGGAACAAGACTATATTGATAGTTGAAAGGATTATTTCTTTGCATGGCACTTGCTATCATTTTATTTGAGGTTAAAGGAACGGAAGCTCGATAAAATATTAAAAAATATTCAAAGCCTTTGTCTGTAGCCACTATTTGTAAAGTAGAGCCCTTTCCACCATGAATAAGATGAAAGCCTTCTAATGTGTAGTTTGTTAAATCGATCTGGACTTCCGCACCACCACCTGTGGCATAAAGAAACATATTAGCAGGTATTTTAAATGTTTTTCCTATTTCCTCAGGTTTTAATAGCTCATATCTTATATCGAGCACTTTGATCGTTGCATGATTCCAAAGAAATAGAAACTCCTCTTTTGGTAGCATCCTACATCATTCCTTCCAATTCTTCACTACCTCCAAGTTTATTACAATTGATAATCATTCTCAATATAAATTCTGTATAAAATATAGAAAAACCACTCAAACAATCCAATGCTTGAGTGATCTTATGGAATTTCATTTATTTTTCCTTTGCATGCTGTACTAGCATTTCTGTCACTTCTTCGATCTGTCCTAGGATTGAAATAGGATCTGAAAACCAGAAGCTCCAGCCATCAATTTCAAAAATTTGTTCATTTTGTACAGCATCTAACGTTTTCCAAACTGGTTCGTTTTTATAATCATATGTTTCTGTCGCTTTATCAACAGCTATAAAAATATAATCACCCGCATAATTGGGAAGTAATTCAGGTGATAATTCCAGCCACGGCTTTTCAGGATCAATATCCTCTACTACTTTTGCGGGTAGAGTTAGCCCAAGCCCATCATAAAATGATCGCCCTGTATAACCATTACCATATAATGTTATGTTATTTTTTGCGCCACCAGCAAAAATCGTCACTGTTTGATCCTTACCAATAATACCTTGAACGGTTTGTCTGGCTTTTTCTACTCGTTGATTATAGTCATCCAACCAAGCTTTCACTTCTTCCTCTTTGTCTAAAATTTTACTAAACTCCTCCAATGTTACATCCATTTCTAAATTAAAGGGTATTAAGACTGTAGGCGCAATTTTGGCATATGCTTCGTATTTCTTATCGTCTCCAGTAATAATAAGGTCAGGGTTTAACTCAACTACTGCTTCAAGGGAATCCTCAAAATAAGTAATTCCTTCATTATGCTCTTTCAGATAAGGGCTTTTCATATAAAGCTCCTGTGTTCCTACCGGTTTAATGCCCATAGTTAATAAAAAACCTGGATAATAATCAGTTACGATACGCTTGGGATCAACAGGAATCTCTACATCCCCCTTCACAGTGGATACAATTTTTGTTGTCGACTGCACTTCCGTTGACTCATTAGCTGATGCTTTTGTTTCTCCATTAGTAGAAGTGGGAATAGCAGTACCAGAACATGCACTAAGCAATAAAGTGAAGCATAGCAATAAAGTCGCCATCATAGAGGACTTTGTTTTTTTAGTCATCGGTAAATCTCCTTTTAACTTATATTGATAATAATTATCATTATCAATATAAGGTCGTAGCCACTTTTTATCATTAGACAAAGCAAGCCGATACATAGGACGATACGATTTTTGCTTAGCTGGCTGTTGTTTAAATTGCATTGGCGTTTGCCCGCTGTATTTTTTGAAGATACGAATAAAATAAGAAACATCTTCGTAGCCAACACTCGATGCTATCTCTTGTATACTTAAAGGTGTATGTAATAATAACTGTTGTGCTTTTTGAATTCTGGTATAGATAAGATAATCAATGATACTTCTACCCGTTTTCTGCTTAAATTGCTTCGCTATATAGGGCACACTATAATTCAACATTTGGGCAAGCGATTCTCGTGTGATCGGCTGATAATAGTATTCTTCTATATAATTTTGAATCTGCTCCACAAGGTCTGGTTGCCGAACAATCACCTGCTGTTGATATAACTGCTGCAAAAGTTCATAAATGAATTGATAAAAAAGGGCTTTGACATGAAAATGCGCTAGCTTGCCCTGTTTGAGCCATTCCTGATACATACTTTCAGCTTTTTGCTGTAACGTAAGTGCATTGGAAACTTGAAAAACATATTGAAGCTGAAAAGGCTTTTCACGTTCCCACAACGGTAGCAAACCTTTTTTATGAGGAAGAGGTAGGGTTGCTTTATAGAGAATTAAATAATACTCCACACTATCTTCTACAGCACTGATATGTAGGCAACTCCCTTTACCAATATGAGCTATATAAAAATTCTCTATCTTATAGGGTTTACTGTCTAGCAATATATTAGCTTTTCCTTTTATCGTGTACAAAAAACCGCTAGCTGGTAAACGATACGAGCTATGCTGTTCATCATATTGCATCCTTATAAAACGAATATCAAACACTTGAATGGAGGCAGCTTTCCACAGAAGGATATGATCATCTATATTCACGATTTGCTTTCACACCTTTCTAGTCAAATCATAGAATGGTTCCTCTATAACTATTATAAATGATAAACATTCTCAATAATATCTTAAAATAAAATAACAAAAAAGAAGCACCTTTATCACTAAAGATACTTCTAATTATTTAGCTTATTTTTTATTCGTTAGCCAGTTTGTTAATTCTTCTACCTGAGCCAACACGGCTGTTGGGTCATAATACCATGAACGCTCCTCAGGCCAAACATAAAGATGATCGTTTTTTACGGCTGGCAGGCTACCCCATATTGGATCCTTCTTAAAATCTTCAACTGTGCGATCATCTGAAGTCAAAATAATGTAGTCTCCTGCATAATCTGCCAGTACCTCCTCGGAAATTTCAGCCCACTGCTTTTCCATAATTTCATCCGCTACTTTAGAAGGTGGTTTGCGACCAAGAGCCTGATAGACGGGTTGTCCACCACGTCCAAAATTATCACCATATGCATAATACGTTTTGCCTGCATCCTCTATAATAGAGAAGCTTGCATCCTTTGGAATAATCGCATCTACCTGTACTTTGGCATCGGCAATCTTTTGATCATATTGCGCCAGCCAATCCTTAGCTTCTTGCTCTTTGCCAAGCAACTCACCGAAATAAGTAAGTTCTTCGTGTGCATCCTTCAATTCACCATAAGGTATGACAACTGTAGGAGCAATTTTACTTAAAGCATCATAATTTTCCCCATTGCCAGTAATAATCAAGTCCGGTTTGAGCGCTATAATCTTCTCAATGGACGGTTTCCCATAATCACCTATTTCTTCTACATCCTTTAATGCATCCTTTAAATAATAGTTTTCAAGAGCCAATCCAGGCGCTCCCACAGGTTTCACATCTAATACAAGTAAACTAGCGATATACTCCTCTGCTACAATACGCTGTGGATTAGTCGGAATAACAATTTCACCATTTGTTGTCTGAACCGTTTTTGTTTCTGCTTCTTTTATATCTTGTTCTGCAGTTGGACTAGCGACCTTTTCCTTTTCTCCACAAGCCGTTAACAATAGCAGTAATAATAGAAATAGTGGTGCTAAGAATTTTCTATTTTGC
Organism: Lysinibacillus macroides; assembly: GCF_001281525.1. Classification (GTDB taxonomy): domain Bacteria; phylum Bacillota; class Bacilli; order Bacillales_A; family Planococcaceae; genus Lysinibacillus; species Lysinibacillus macroides. The sequence goes on from NZ_LGCI01000003.1 coordinate 60,942, forward strand.
TTCAGCAATCTTTTTCCCTCCATACATATCAATTGATAATTATTCTCATTCATTGTAGAAGAGGGTGAAAAATTTGTCTATGCACAAGAATGATTTACCATCTTGCACTTTTATGATGTCAGTACCTTCATTAATTCCTTCAATTGAGCTGCTGTAGATAACGGATCATAGCCATAAAATAACTCGTACTGATTGATAAAATACACTCGCTGCTTTTGTACAGCCTCCATTGTCCGCCATTCTTCTGAATGTAACAGCTTGATAAGGCGTTTTTTAGCTAGATCGTTAGTAGGAAGAGCTGTGATAAAAATATAATCAGCCGGATAATGAGCGATCTCTTCAAGCTCTACTGTAAAAAACCCCGTATGCTCAATTTTTTCAGCAATAATTGCATCTGGACGCCGAAATCCTAAATCCTCATATAATATATGACTTCCCCTACCATAACTGCTGTCTATACAATAAGCTGCGGCATTATTGCCTAATTCCCAAACAATTGCTGTACCTCTTGAACCGATCTGTTGATCTAACAGAGAGTTACAGGCAAGGATTTGCTCCTCATATTGCTGTAGCCAGCTACCAAATCGCTCTTGCCTATTGACAATATTAGAAATAAGACGAAATTGATCTCGCCAGCTTAATTGCTGACAGGGTAGTTCGACTACTGGTGCTAATGCTAGTAAGGATTGTTTGTCATGCCCCTTGTTATAGTTAATAATGACATCTGGGCAGGCTGCTGTGATTTCCTGATAATTGGAGACCACATTGTGCTCATAACCTATCAATTTATGCCGAGATGGTACTGTTTTTATATTTTCTATAAATGGAGAAAATACGCCTAATTCTGGAATAATACCGAGAGCCAGTAAGCATGCTGTATGGTTTGTGTTAAGGGTAATAACACGTTTTGGCTTCTGATAATAGACCTTAGGCGATATACCAACCAGCTCTTTAAACTTTCGACTTAAATACGTCCCCTCCCTATAGCCTACATTCTGCGCAAGATCATCTAGTTTGGGCATATCATAAAGTAGTTTTTTCTGTGACGCTCGTATTCTCAGCATTGTTAAATATTTACTGAATGTATAGCCTGTATGTTTACGGAATACACGTGAAAAATGTTCTGGGCTTACTTGTGCTTTTGTAGCCATTTGCTCCCTTGTTAAATCCTCATGGAAATGTATGGAAATATAGTCTACTACCTTTTGAACCCACATTCCCTCTTGTTGCTGCTTACTAGCCCATAGTTCGCTATAAACAGTTTCTAATAGTTCAGCGAATAATTTTTGTAAACGAAAAGGATGATTGTGCTCAAAAACTCTCGCTTCTTTTTCTAATGCTATTGCTATATCTATAAGCTTGGATGAACCTTTTGCAATCAAAGCTATATCATGGGCTATTTTTGCTCCGTATGGACGATATTGAAGAGCAAGCCCTGCAATTCGATTCGGTTCTAATAGCTGAAAATCATCAGGATGATTCCATAGTAAAACTGAGCGTGCATGAAGTTCTCTATACCTACCCTGAAAGCAATATTTTACATGGCCATCATAAACAATGATGATCCAAGGCCATAAAGTGGATTCTTCATTGTGATGGAGCATTTCTTCTAATCGCATGATTCGAATAGGCTGATAAAAAGTATAGGGTAGTAAACGATCATCTCTAGTCATTTTTATTATATCTCCCACTCATTGATATTGATTATCATTTTCATTATAATGAAATAAATAAAGAGAAAGCAATATATTTAGGAGGCTTATCACTTTGACTAAGAAGCATCTTATCTTGACTGTAATATTTATGTTTTCCATTGTATTAGCTGCCTGTGGAAATCAATCTTCTACATCAGATAAAGACAGTCAAACAGAGCAAAATCGTATATTAACAGATTCATTAGGACATGAGGTCACAATTCCTGAAAAGCCCCAGCGTGTAATAGCACCTTATTTAGAGGATCATCTTATAGCATTAGGCATTATGCCTGTTGCCCAATGGTCTGTCAAGGGTGGCTCCGTTCAAGGCTATCTTCAGGATTCTTTAAAGGATATTCCAACGATTGAATTTGATCTTCCTTTTGAGGCTGTGACGAGCTTTGATCCAGATTTAATTATTATTGGCTCACCTGATATTGCGGAGGGTGAAAAATATGAGCAATATAGCAAAATTGCCCCAACCTATGTAATGGGAACAGAGGATAGTAATTGGCGTAATAAGCTATTAAAAGTAGGCGAAATTTTTGGACAAACAGAAAAAGCTAACGAAGTCCTAGCTGAATATGAGCAAGCTGCTAAAGAGGCTAAAGAAAAAATTGAAAGTCAGATTGATCATCCATCAGCAGCGGTCATCTGGAATATTAAAAATACAATTTATATGGTGAGTGACACAGCTTCTAGTGGTGTCGTACTATACAATGACCTTGGTTTGCAAGTACCGAACCTTGTAAAGGAAGTATCAGCCTCTGCAACAAGTGATTGGTCACAAGTATCTTTAGAAAAATTTGTACAAATCGATGCCGATTATCTGTTTGTTATCAATAGTGTTAGTGCGGGAAGCGCTGATTTGTTAAGCGATCCCCTTTTAGCCAATATCCCTGCGATTAAAAATGACCATGTCTATGAATTTGATCAAAGTTCAAGCTGGTTATATTCAGGAGCTATTGCCAACCGTCAAATTATTCAAAATGTTGTAGATAGCATAGCAAAGTAAAAAAATCCCTTCAGCGTCCTAAAGCTGAAGGGTTTTATTATGCTCTATATCTTACAAATTCTCGTGAATTTATCCTTAAAAACTGTTACTTCGGAATAAAGTTTAATCAAAAACATCCAGCAACCTCATATTTTACGGTAAACTAAATATACAATTTTTATAAAAAAGTTTGGTCATTTTCACATATTACTGTTTAACAATTGTACTCGATTGTTAAACAAATTTTGGCTGATTCTAAAGAATATTTCACTTAATTAGTTTAAAATGATAAAATTTGAACAAGATTAATAAGAGTAGTTTTTTCCATTTTCTAAATTTCTACTTCTGATAATTAATGGAGGTCTTAACTATGACTAACGGTGTCATTGAAAAAATAGAATTAGAAAACTTCACAATTTTTAATTCTACCAAAGTAAACTTTTCAAAAAACATTAATGTTTTATGTGGAATGAATGGTGTAGGAAAAACTCATTTAATGAAAACTTTATATAGTGTATGTGCTACTAATAACGAATTAAATAATACAAAAAAGCATGAAGAATACTTAGCCCAAAAGTTAATTGGTGTATTTAGACCAGATCAACTCGGCAGATTAGTGAAAAGAAAGCCTGGAAGGCATAGAGCTAATGTAAAAATTAAATTAACTAATAATAGCACACTTGCATTTTCTTTTTCTACTAGTAGCTCCAAATCTGTCAGCACTGAACATGATGAAAATTTCAAACATATAAATAATGCTATATTTATTCCGGTTAAGGAAATTATTTCAGCAACTGAAAATTTTTCTGCGCTCTACGAAGAATATCATATAGCTTTTGAAGAAACCTACTATGATTTAAACAAACAATTATTACGTCCATTGAAAAAAGGACCAAGTAATTCTACACAAAAAAAACTATTAAAAACTCTAGAAGATGTAATAGACGGAAAAATAGTACAAGAGAATGGTCGTTTTTATTTTGTAAAGCCCAAACAGGGAAAATTAGAAATGGGACTTTTAGCAGAAGGATACAGAAAAATTGCAACTATTTTTTATTTAATTGCCAATGGCACACTTGAAAAAGACTCTATTTTATTTTGGGATGAGCCAGAGTCAAATATGAACCCCAAAATGATTCCTATCATTACAGAACTTTTTATTGAATTAGCAAAAATGGGCGTTCAATTATTTATTTCCACTCATAGTTACTTTTTATTAAAAAGATTAGGCATGTATGCCGAATATCAAAATGATAAAAGTAAATTAGATATTCGCTTTATTTCTATGTATAAAAATCCGGATGCTAAGGACACAGACGATATTCTTATAGAAAGTTGTTCACAAGTAGCAGATTTAAATTATAACCCAATAGAAGATGAGTTTTTGAAGCTTTATAACGAGCAGCAGGAGTTGTTTTTCCGTGATTAATTTAATCGAAAGTAATATGAACTTTGAATTTCCTGAAGATATCAAAGTTATTAAACTAGATGATACAACCTTTTATAGAGAACATTTTATGAAGCTTCCTTCTTCTAAAAGTATTGATTTTTTAATAGAGGATAATAATAACTTTTTACTAATAGAAGTGAAGAATTTCAAACTAGCTCTTAAAAATAAAGATACTAAAAATAGGTTTCAAACAGGTAACAAGGATAGCCTTTCACTGGAAGTTGCACTGAAAGTCCGGGATTCTATCTCATGTATATTAGGAGCTACTCGTACATCTCAAGAAAGCGAAATAAGTTCTTATAAAAATATCTTAAAACATAATATCAATTTAAAAGTTATTTTATTATTAATTCCACCTCCATTTTATACAGAGCGTGAAAACATCGCAATCAAAATAGCTCTACAAGATGATTTAAAAAAGAAATTAAAATGGTTAAATGCTAAGATTCATATTTTAGATGATAATGATTTTACGAAAATGAAACCAGATATAAAAATTACTAATACAGCTATTTAGCATTAAAGACATATTAGATTAATAGTACAAACCAAGACCATGGTTTGTACTACTATTTTTATAGTAGAAAGGTAACTATAAGTAGTTTCTAATAGGATCTATATATCTCGCTTCATAGCAATATGAGTTAATTGCTATAGCTAGTAATGTCGTATAAACTTCAGCCCTGCAAAAAATAGAGCGATAGCAGCCTACCAAAAGTTAGTGAAGAATACTAGACCCCTTAAGCCTAAAATGATACAGCCTCCTTACATATTTTGTACCAATGCGCATCGTGACTACACCTGAAAGCCTAACAGTTAGTAAATAGCCTAAAACTTAAGTAACCAGACTACGAGGTCGTAAAGCCCAATTCCTCCTGAATAAATGGTAAAGTAATTCCATAAGTTATACGACCAAAACCCCCTAGTTGTAACAATTAATAGCATACCTGTTATGACAGACACTCAAAAGTTTCTCATCTTTAAAAATGCAACTAGATTTTTGGACAAACCTCAATGTTCCCTCTTCAATTTGTCCATTGTCCTAGACCATGGACTCATTTATGCTAGCCTATATCGATAATGATTATCATTTATGGAGGAAAAGACATGAAAAAATTAAATCGACATATGCTTATTTGCAGCCTATTTCTATTAATAGGAATGCTACTGGCTGCTTGTAGCTCTAGCAATGATGAAACGAATGAGGAAGAGACAACAAAGACAGAAGCAACAACTCGTATGTATAAGGATTATTTAGATCATGAGGTTGAAATTCCAGTAAATCCGGAAAGAGTGGTTTATCACGGTGAAGGCTATGGTGATGTATTAGCCCTAGATGCCAAAACAGTTGGTGCTGGTTTTTCTTGGATTACAAATTATGCGTGGGAAAACCGTGTGAAAGATGTGGAGGACGTAGGTTTTCCTATCAATGTTGAGAAAACACTAGAGCTAAAGCCAGACCTTATTATTATTGCCACGTCTGATGAAAAAACCTATGAACAGCTTTCAAAGATTGCACCAACTATTGTGCTGGATACCTTTGCCCCTATCGAAGAGCGCTTGGCTGAACTTGGGGAGATATTCAATAAAAAACAAGAAGCAGCGGATTGGCTAAATAATTATAAGGAAAAAGCAGATACAATGTGGAAGTCCTTAGTGGATGAAGGCGTTATAAAAGAAAATGAAACGGCTACTGTTTTAACCTATTATCCTGGCGATCGTCTGTTTGTAATGGCACGTACAGGGCTTTCACAGGTTCTTTATGACTCGAATATCTTGAAGCCTGGGGACAAAATACAACAAATCCTTGATGAGGAAACAGGATTTGCGGAAATTTCTACAGAGCTTCTTCCTGACTATGCAGGGGATCATATTTTTGTCCTAACACCAGTGGTTGATGATGCAAAACAATCGACTGAGGAAATGATGGAAAGCAGCATTTGGAAGAACCTACCTGCTGTGAAAAATGGGCATGTATATACGATCGATATTCAAAAAAGTGATAGCGATGCCTCAACTAGAGAATGGCTGTTAACACAAATACCTACTATGCTAAAAAAATAGATAACAAGAGACATTTCATCTTTGTTGAAATGTCTCTTTACTTTCTATACAATACAGTTAATTGATAATCATTTTCATTTAGTAAGGAAGTGAACAAATGGAAGACAAAAAATCAGCTTCTATTCACAATGATTTACTATTTCATTTAGAGGATATTGACTGTATTTCACAGAGCTATCCGTTTATCTCGACTTCTCATCATATGATGATACTTTTTATAGATGGCTGTGGGACATTAACGATTGATGATAGTCCCTATTTGGTGACGAAGGGGAAAATTTTCCTCGTACAGCCTCAGTCTATGATTGATTTATCGGAGCTCAGTAAAGAATTCCGTTTCTATAAAATAGCATTTACAGCTTTCCAGTTAAAACAAGGGGCCCCTTCACCCTATCTAGGTCCCATTTTTTCTGAGGAAGTAGAGTATACCCTTTACCCAAATACGCGCTTTATTCGTCTCATAGAAGATCTACCTAACTTAGATTATCTTAAGCAACAGGGGGCCTTGTATGAACTATTAAATTTACTATTCGAACATCAGCTTCATATGAACTACCAATTAACGATGACAAAGGCCGTTGAGGAGACCATCAACTATATACATAGCTATTATCAACAGCCCTTAACAGTGAAAAAGCTAGCGGAACTTGCCCATATCGCTCACTGGCAATATAGTACAATCTTTCAAACTTTAACAGGAAAGAAACCGCTAGATTATATTACAGATTTACGTCTTACAAAGGCCAAGGAATTATTGCTACAAACAAATGAACCGTTAAAGGCTATTGCACAGCGGGTTGGATTTGATGATGAATATTACTTTAATCGCCGCTTCCGACAAGTGGTTGGGATTCCGCCAAAACAGTTTGCACGACAATCTAAACAAAAAACTGTTGTAAAAGATTGGACAGGACACGAGGTAGCCATTCCTCGCTCACCACATCGTGTTATTTATCATGGAGAAACGTTTGGGGATATGTTGATTTTTGATGTGCAACCAATAGGTGGTGACAAAAACTCTATTAGTAAATCCTTCTATAAAAACCATGTTCCTTATATTCAAGATGTTGCCTTTCCAATCAATCTTGAAAAATCTTCGAAGCTGAACCCTGATTTAATTATCTTTACAAATAATGACGAGCAGCAATATCAAGCACTATCTTCTATTGCACCAACGATTACCCTAAATTCCTGGGATTCATTAGAGGAACGGGTTCTTTTATTAGGACGGTGGCTTAGCCAACAACAGCGTGCAGAAGATTGGCTAGAACACTTTAAAACCCAAGAAAAAACGATGTGGCAGCAGCTTCAAACAGTTGTAGAGCCTGGTGAATCGGCATCTGTTTTGACTTTTGATCATGGCAAACGCCTTTTTATTATGGGCTGTACAGGTCTATCCACTGCCCTTTTCCATCCAGATGGATTTCAGCCTCACCCACAAGTCAAAAAACTACTTCAAGCAGGCGAGGGGTATAGAGAAATACCAATAGATCACTTACCTCAGTATGCTGGTGACCGCATCTTTATGTTGTTATCTGATAAACCCGAATCGCAAATGGCTACGATTGAATTGATTAATAGCGATATTTGGAAAGGACTCCCTGCTGTACAAACTAACCATGCTTATTTAGTGGATGCAACAAAGTGGAATTACGGAGATGCCTTTACAAGAGAGAAGTTACTCGGTGCATTGCCAAAGCTATTGGTTACTGCCAGGTAATTCTCATACTTATAATAAGGGGTGACATTCATATATGAAAACGGAAAGTAGAACAGATACGACAACTCAAATATCACTAAAGGATATTCGAGATTATATTGCTAAAAACCATCATCAACCTCTCACAATTGAGCATCTAGCACTCATTTCTGGTCTGAGTTCCAGCTACTTTGGAGAGGCCTTTAAAAAGGCATTCGGTCAAAGTGCCACAGATTATTTAACGGCGCTACGCATTGGACATGCCAAGCAATTACTGCGTGAAACCGATTTATTACTTCGTGAGATTGCTAGAAAAGTTGGTTACAGTGACGAATTTTATTTTAGTCGAAAATTTAAAAAGGAAGTTGGGATTTCACCTTCTGCTTATAGTAAAATGGCTCGCCAGCGAATTTCTACTTTTTCGGTATCCGCTACTGGAAACTTATTAGCGCTTGGTATCATACCAGTAGCAGCTCCGCTGAATGCTAAATGGAGTCCTTATTATTACAATCATTACCAAGAGAAAATTCCAGTGCATGTTAATATATTTGATGCAGAATCAGAGGACAACTTCAAAAAATTAGCCTCTGCTAAGCCAGACATTCATATTTTTCAAGAGGAACCCTCCCTCTCCATGCTTGATTGGCTTCAAACAATCGGCATCAAAAATGTCTATATACAAGCAAAGGATTGGCGAACACAACTGAGAGAAATAGCTGTAGCTGTCAAAAAGCAAAGCGTGGGTGAGCATTTCATTCAAACATATGAACAAAAGGTATTACAGGCAAGGTTAGAAATTAATCAAGTTACTGGAAACGATACGTTTGCCGTTCTTCGTTTATGCGGTGATCAATTATTTTTATATTGTAATAAAGGGATTCAGGATGTACTGTTTACAGATTTGCAGCTGCGTCCTGTCAATGCGCAACAACAAACATATAACGAGCTTATTACACTTGATCGGCTAGTCAATTTAAACCCTGACCGTTTGCTATTTATCATTTGTCCAGATTCGCCAACTCGAAATTATTGGCTTACTTTACAATACCTTGATCGATGGAAAGAGCTCCATGCCGTAAAAAATGGACATGTCTATGTTTTACCTTCGAATCCTTGGTTTGAATACTCAGCTATTGCTATAAACCGAATGCTAGATGAAATGTTGCTTATGCTAACCGGAAAAAATCCAAATCCTTTTCCTGTCCCCGTCCATGGTAACGTATCTGACGGTGATTTATAATTCTATTTGAGAATGATTATCACTGGAAGGAGACTTTGATGAACAATGAAACAAAATTGTCGTAATCAATGTCATACAATTATAAAATCTGCCTATTTATTAGCGATGTTTTTGCTAACTATTGGCATATTAACGGCCTGCAATACCCAATCAAGCAATAAAGAGGAACAGGTAGAAACGCAGGCAACCTCCGAAAGTACAAAGGAGCAAAATGTTTATCCGTTAACACTAAAAGATGAGGTCGGTAATGAGGTAACACTATCAGCTAAGCCTACTAAAATTTTTGCACCTGTCATGGAGGATTCGTTATTAGCTCTTGGTATCAAGCCTACTATGCAATGGTCCAACGGTGTTAAACCACAGCTCTATTTACAAGATCAGCTACAGGGTGTACCTGAAATTAGCTTTGCAAGTGGTCCCCCATCAGCCGAAGCAATTATGGCAGATAAACCAGACTTAATTATTTTGCACAATTCATTTTATATGGAAAATGGCACATATGAAAAATACGCAAAAATCGCACCAACCTACGTGTTCAATAATGCTGCAAGTGATTTAGAAAGCTCTATTAAAATTTTAGGACAACTATTTGATGAAACAGACAAAGCTGAGCAAGCTTTACAGGGTTATCAAGAAAAAGTAGATGCCGCAAAAACAAAGCTTTCCTCCATAACAGAGGGTAAAAAAGTTGCGTTAATTCGCTTTAATGCAAAAGGTATGTTTTTTATGACGGATGAGTATTTCAGCGGGTATGTCCTAACACATGAATTAGGATTCGAACAAAGCAGCTACGTGAAAAACGGTGCCTTCGAAATATCATTAGAGATTCTACCTGAACTAGATGCAGATTATATTTTCTTAATTAATGATGGTAACCTTGGCGATGAATTTTTAAATGAGCTGAAGAACAGTCAAATATGGCAAAGTACGGCAGCCTTCAAAAACAATCAAGTATTTGAAACATCCGAGGATTACTGGCTAAATGGTGGTATTCATGCACAAGGTAAAGTAATAGAGGATGTATTGGAGTTTCTAGCGCTATGACAATAATGACAAAGAAACCATATACATCCGAAAACTACTTTGAATTTGCCATGTCGTCTCACCAACAGCTAGCCTATCGCATTTTAATTGCAGCCCCAACAGATGCGCCACCAGCAGATGGTTATACTGTTATCTACGTCTTAGATGGGGACGCTCTTTTTCCAACGCTTGCTGAGGCAGTGAAATTACAAACACGTAAACCAAAAGGCTATGATCCCATTCTTGTTATTGGCATCGGCTATCCCTCAAAAGAACCCTTTGATATGGAGCGACGCTGTCACGATTTTACACTACCTGTTAGTGAAGAACATCTGCCACCACGCCCAGATGGAACGCCTTGGCCTCCAAACGGCAAAGCCAATGAGTTCTTAGATTTTATTGAATACGAGCTTATGCCCACTGTCGAAAAGGAATGGCCTATCAATAAAAAGAAACAAGCAATTGTTGGTCATTCCTTAGGCGGTCTTTTCACATTGTATGCTCTATGTGCAAGTCCCCATTTATTTAGTCATGTAGTAGTCGGAAGTCCCTCTGTTTGGTGGGCTAACAATGCCGTACTAAAAGAAATAGACAGATTTGCTGAAGCTTGGAACAGTCAGTATACTATTCATCTTCTACTTACAATCGGTGCTAACGAGCTGTCAGATATGCTCGAAGGAGCTGATCAAGCGGCTGAACAAATGAAGCGGCTAAGTGGCAAAAACATTCATACTACTTATGTGAAGTTTGATGAGGAGGACCATGTGAGTGTTCTTCCTAGCATGCTTGGTCGAATTCCTCGGTTTTTATATTTCTAATTAAAATATGGGTATATCCGCTCAGTCAGTGGAAGGAATAAAAATAAAAACCAAGTAGACCTGTAGGAGCCTACTTGGTTTTCGATATTTATGGAGTTGAAGTAGTAGAATCGTATCCTACTCTTGCATAAATCTTATTTAAATTACCATATTTATCTTCTATAACTATCGTTATCCAATCGTTTTCAACAAATTGAATTGAATGTCTAGGTTTTGCCTGCGCACGTGCATTGCCGATCTGCATTGTCCCTGTGCCTGTCGCTAGTGCTTCAATTGTTTTGTCTTTAATTCCGTTAAGTACGTCTAATGGTTTTCGATCTCTAATTACTGCTTCATCTTTTAATCTTGATTCTGTCACAAAGTAATACTTTAATGTTTCATTAGGCTCATAGTTTTGCTCGGTTGTGGAAGTTAAATCAAAGAGTATATTTAATTGTTGGTTATTTGTATTAGGTTCAAACTTAATAAACACAAATCCTGCATCTAAAGTTCGGTACTTATAAAGACCTGTATTTATGAAATTATGCCCTATATAATTTGGCAGAATCATAAAGTCTCTAGTACCATCTTTCATTGTTACTGTTATTGTGCGATTTATATCTATTGGTGTTTTCGGTCTAATAATTAGCTGACTATCCTCCGTTGTATTTGTTCCTACCGTATAGCTAACAGGTTCATATTGATCTGTCACATCCGCACCAAGCCTATCTGTAATTGTAAGAACCTCTGCTAAATCCAGATTTACTGTATCTCCTGTACTTATAAGTTCCGATTTACCTTCTGCATTCTCACGCATAATCGTCTCGTTAAATGTGAGAGTCAGTGTATTATCGCTGTTGTTACGATAAATTAATCCTGGATAATCCTTATTATCCATTGGTGATTTCATACCGATTCTTGGTGGCGTACCATCCGAATAGAAATTTTGCTTCATTAAGCCTGTTGCTGTTCGATTATGGTCATTATAGTCACTATTTGCCTGATAAATTGTAAAGTTACCATATGTGTCCTCTGCTCCCACATAAACAACATAATCTGTATGAGGCTTTAATGTTACACCTCTTGCCTCTACTGTTCCAGAAAGACCACTTCCTATTTTTTCAACAGATGGTCTACCTTTTAACTCAGCTTCTAAACGTTGCTCATTTGCTGGAACACTTAAGTTCGCATCTGGATTGTCAATCCAATTCCCCTCTTCATCTTGAATTTTCTTTTCAACAAACCAATAATGCACCGTTGCTGTTTCATTCGTTTCAAAGCTAATTGTTGCTTTTGTATCATTATTTGCCATTGGCTTAATTTCCAAGCCTCGGATAAGCGGTGCTTTCACATCATTAAATACTTCTCTAGGACCCGCAATTCGCGAAAGCTCACCACCACGATCTCTTAATACCATATAAACGGAGTAATTATTAAATGGATTTAAGGCATTCTGTGCTACAGATACAGGGAATTTTTGTGTAGTTGCTTCTAAATCGGCTGTACCTGTACCGCTTGTCACATAAATATTATTTCCATTTATTTGGAACTTGTTCGATCTATTTGTACTGTTAAATTCATTAATAAAATCACGCGCTGTAATTTCATGATCTGTTAAATATTGCTGTAATGTTTTTGTTACACCATTATCTATCACCACATTCGGTAAAATCATATAGTAGTATGTCCCGGCCTTATTTGGACTAAATTCAACTTCCGCTCGTCTAAATCCGTCCGATTCATCAGCTCTATTGATAACATTTTCAATCGTTATAACAGGCATTACTGTGTCTGCATGCTTATATTCTGCATAGTTACGAACTGGGTCACCCGGCTGTACGGTATTTATATTTTCAAATGCATTATCTGCTAAATCTTTTACACCAGGTAATACAGTTACACGCAATGTATCACCATTAACAAAACCTGTATCAGATGGAATCGTTAGCAATACTTTTCTACTGCCTGCTTCATATTTTACTGCTGATGGTTTAATGCCCCGTTCTCCTGTAACATTAACGATAACAGTACCTGTTAATAAATAATTATCAATATTGTTGGCACTTTCTGGATCTAACGCCTCACTCACCGTTAGCTCGAACTGATTATTATTTTTCCGTTCTAATTGTCCTAATCCCACATATGGATGAACAAGATCCAACTCCGATGTTGTAAATTCTCGTGCCACAGGAGGGTCTACTGATAAATTACCCGAAGCATCTCGCATAACAACATAAAGCTGATAAACCGTTTCAGCCTCTAAACCTGTGAGCATTCCTTCAACACCTAGTTTACCAGCTACTGCTTTATCGCTACCTGTTGGATTCGCGATAATATCCTCTGTTGTTGGATCTGGGGCTGTTGTTTTTGGACGTACGTAATAGTAGTAATCCCCAGGCTCACTCGCTGTAAATGTAAACTCTGCACGTGTGCCCCCATGTAAAGGTGTAACTTGTAGTGATCTTACAACTGGCGGTGATGCATCCTTCATCTGGAACGATTCTGACACAATATCCGAGGCATTCTTCGCGCCATCCACAACTAGAATATAGATTACATATTCCTTTTTCTCCCCTAGATTGGAAACTCTAATGGTATTTGTACCATTGACTGCTGCAGCGGTGCCATGCGCTATATTTTGATTGGAAAGACGGTCAATCATTTCACGTCTTGTTGGTGCATCTGCATCCGCTTCACGTACAATATAGTAGTATGTGCCCACTTCATTTGAATTGAATTTCACTTCAATCTCACTGCCATTTAATACCTGTAGATCGGTAATGCTGACAGTAGGCTTTGTTTTATCATCAGGCTGCTGATTGTCAATATCATCTTTATCAATCGGCTTACCATCTGGGTCTGTAATACTACCTACATTGTCTTTATCCTCTAGGAAGTCGTCGAAGATATTATTTGGCGTTTCGCCCTTAGGAATAACTACTTTATCGATATATGTGTAGTCGCCAATATCAATCTTGCCGTATTTATTTTCAACATATAATGTACCCACTCGCCCATCAATATATAGCTCAAGGTCTTTGTTACCCTTGTAATTAATCCAATCAATATTGCCTTCGCCATAAATGGTAAGCTTTGTTTCTGTATTGATATTTAATGTACCAATATCACCTTGAATTTCAAATTCTTGTACACTACCATTAATATCTACACGTGGTAGCTTTGTATTTGTTTCAATTTTTGTCCCTGATTGTGATACGACTAGGCGTGACACTGTACTGTTATAGAATATAAGATGCTTTTCAACATTCTTCATTTCCTGCTTTTCTTTTGTCCAGTTCACAAAAGGCTTCTCTTGTTCAGCATCTGGTTTAGTCCAATTTTGCAAATCATTTGTTGGATTATTAGTAGATGAAGCTTCTTCCTCGTTATCTGGATTAGACCAATTGATAAAGGAAGTATTTAAGCTTGCCACGCGTCCCATTGTTAATGGCTGATTATAAGTAGTACCTAGACGTAAGGATGGACGCACTGTTTCATTAACAAACACTGTACCTGTTAGTGTAATATTTGAAAACTCAATATAGTTACCATTCACAACGATGGACGCGCCAAGAGAACCATAATCCCCATCGAATTCAAGGAAGCTTGAACTTGTGCCACTTGCATTTAAAGTTAATTTTGACACAGAGAGGAGGCTTTTCCCTGAAAGGTTACCCTCAATCAGTGCGCCTTTTAAAACCTCTGCATTGTCCTCATTGAAAATATGCGCAAGGCTATCTGAAACTCTATAGGCTTCTCCGTTAATATAAATAGCATCCTCATCGACCTTTGTAATCTTAAAGGATGTTTCATTGCTCTTTTTCTCTTGTGCACCAACAACAAACGATGCAAATTGTCCCCGCGTTACAGGCTCAAATGGAGAAAATGTAACAGGTGTTGTTCCCTCTGTAATATTCAAATCAATTAATGTTTGAATATAAATAGCATTGCTCGATTTGCTATCAACATCCTTGAATATATGATTATACGTAGGAGATACCTCTAAATGGAAAGCTAATACAATAATTTTAGCTAGCTCGCCACGAGTAATAGGCTCGTTTGGCATAAATGTACTATTTGAATAGCCAGACATAATGCCTGCATTTTGTAATGCCGCTACAGAGCGATAAAATTCACTACTTTTAGGCACATCTTTGTAATAAGGATCTTGCACATTTTTAGTATCTAGTTTTAAAGCAGTTGCCAGCATCTTGGCAGCCTGCCCTCGCGTTACACTTACATCTGGTCGGAATGTATTATCCAAAAAACCATCAATAACACCTTGCGAATATAATTTTAATATATCATTATAATGATCTGAGTATTGGTCAATATCCTTGAAGGGTGATGTAGCCGCTGCCGCTTTTTGCGGTGGAGGCACAACAACAGCAATCCCACTTGTAGCAAATACCGTAGCAATCATGGCTTTGTTTACTTTTTGGATTTTAGTTTTATCCATCTCACTCGTCCTTTCATTTATGTAGGCTGATACGTACAAATATCATTTTTCTCATATTCTTTATATCGACCAATAGCTAGCGAACCTTCATAGATAAATATAAGAAATTCAAATAAAATATAATTTCAAAGCTAAAATCCTTGATTACAGGCATTGATTGATGTCTTTTCTGTTTAATTACCTCTCACTAACCTTTTCTTTTTTGAGCGCCCTCAAGCGAAGCCGCCTCTTTCCCCAATCAAGTAAATATCCAACACCACCATAAAAAAACCAAGAAGCATCGGTGCCTCTTGGTTTTCGCGATATATAGGCATACATCTACTCGTCCTTGCGATGTCATAAGGGAAAGGGGGACAACCTTATGTTTTATCAAGATGAGTAAAAGATGCAGCCCGAGTTACATATTCATTTGAACATGGCTTAGAAGTCATATGACGGATGACTCAAAAATAGCTTGCCCAAATGATGATTGCATTAATCATTTACCCTAAAAATTAAAGAAATAAGCGCGTTTTTAATAATTTTTTACTTAGCCATCTTTACTTGATTACGTCCAGCCTGCTTTGCAAGATACAATGCACTGTCAGCAGCCTCTATTAGTGCCTCTGTCGTATCAGCCATTTCTGGATAAACAGCAACGCCTGCAGATAATGTTACAGATCTGCCACATGGACTGTCTGCTTGGGCTAATCTTGTTCGTAATTGCTCTGCTATTTGTTCTGCCTCCTGTGCTGTTGCGTTTGGCAGAAGTATTATAAATTCTTCGCCCCCATATCGGCAGCAAACATCACCCTCACGTACTACAGCTTCCATATGTCTTGCTAAAAACTGCAATACTTTATCACCTACTGCATGACCATATGTATCATTAACACTTTTAAAGTGGTCTAAATCCAGCAAAATAATAGCATGGGGCATCTTCTTTGCCAGCCACTCAGTAAGCAAGGCATCCATCGTACGCCGATTCGTAACGCCCGTCAGTGGATCAACGGTTGATTGATCCTTGAAAAATGTAATTTGTCCATGTAAAAAGGATAAACTTCGTATCAAGACACTCTTTAAGAAATTGGCTTCATAATACCAGCCACTAACTGTTTTTAAGTCATCTACATTTTTGCTATCTAGGCTTTCCTCTGTTAATGTCGCTAATTGCTGTAGTGGATTGGCAATACGTGCTGCTGCCCAAAGTACAATAATAATCGAAATCACCATAAGGGGTATCGATTTCACAATAAATTCCTCTACACGATCAAATGAAGGAGCTAATGCTACCTGTAGAGGTTTTTGGGCAACAACACCCCAGCCTGCAGCGGTCACTGTGCTATAGCCAGCAAGCATTTCTATTCCTTTTGTATTCTCTACAAGTTGATCACCACTTTTTCCCGCCATTACAGCTTGCACGACTTTATTTTCTGTCACCACATCATTAATACGTGCCGGATCTTGATGATAGATGATGCGCCCATCCGCATCCACTACATATACATAAGAGCCATCCTTGCTATAATGTTCTCCTAATAATGTTTTAAAAATATTTGGTTCCTTTAAATAAATGGAGCCTGCTACCATGCCTAAATACTCATTTGAAGCCGAGAAAATAGGATAGGACATAAAAATAATGAGACGTCCTGTGATCGCCTCATAGGGTTTAGAAATAGTTGGTGACTTTTTAGCTAACGCTTCTTTAGCACCCGCAGATGTTAAAACCTCTCCCTTAATATCAACTGATGGTGGTGAGATCGCCAATACAAGACCCTCTGCATTGGTAATAACCACAGAATTGAACATCTGATTTTGCATTTTCAACCGATCTGTTTCCTGAAATAATACTTGTTCATTATCCATCCTTGTACTTATTTGCTTAGCGCTATAACTGAGTATTTGAAAGGCCTCGTTGAGATAGTCATCTGCAGTTGATGCCAATTTCTGAGCATACACCCGATTTGTTTCAAGTGTATTTTCCTTTATCGAATCAACATTCATTCTATATCCGCTCCAAATACTCCCAATGCTTGTAAAGAAGAATGCTGCTAGCGCTACCCCCATAATTAAATGCTTTAATTTCACCCGATGCATACTTACTAATTACCTCCTATATTATTTTTAGATGTATCTTCACAAATCGTCATTTATTACAAATAAAGACCTATTATTAGAAAAGTATGAATTCTCCAACACATATAATAATTTACTACCAAGCAACCCGCAATATATCCTTAAGATTGTATCAACAAAGAGTTACAAATCATATGGATATTTACTAAATATTCATTAAAATGTTTATAAAAAAACTTTATAATATTTTTTCTATTTAAGAGCTATCATACGATTGAATTTTCAAATAAATGATTTTTATTTATCTGAATTTTGCTAGGTAATCTAAATTCTAAATTTTTTTACTTTTTTTGCTATTCTGATATATAAAATTTAGATTGTTTATTTTATAATAAAAAATAACATAGGCAAGCCATGATTCATTCTGTTATAATACTGAATAAATTAAAATAAACTGTATTACTACAGAAATAGAAATACACTTTTTATAACAATACACATGATGGGAAAAGCGCTACTCTGTCATCCTATGGATGGTCATGTAGCCTACACAAAAAGGGGTTGAAAGATTTGGGTATTTTAAAGGGACTAAAAATTCTCGATTTTTCTGCATTACTACCAGGACCAATGGCAACAATGATATTTGCTGATTTGGGAGCAGATGTCATTCATGTTGAATCTTCAAAACGT
Organism: Lysinibacillus macroides; assembly: GCF_001281525.1. Classification (GTDB taxonomy): domain Bacteria; phylum Bacillota; class Bacilli; order Bacillales_A; family Planococcaceae; genus Lysinibacillus; species Lysinibacillus macroides. The sequence continues at coordinate 79,107 of NZ_LGCI01000003.1, forward strand.
GTTGATTTAATGCGTATTATGCCTCCCTATGATAATGATCATGAGGCATATATTCATCAACATTTAAATCGCTCTAAAAAATCAATTACATTAAATTTAAAGTCGCCAGAAGCTGTAGAAATTGTGAAGTCGCTTGTACAAGAATATGACATTATTGTTGAAGGCTTTCGACCAGGAGTTATGCAACGGCTGGGGATTGGCTATGAAGCACTAAAGGAAGTCAATCCAAAAATTATTTATTGTGCGATTACTGGCTATGGACAAACTGGTCCGTACAGCCATCGTCCTGGACATGATAATAACTATCTATCATTATCAGGCTTGCTTGATTATTCACGTCACAAGGATAAAAAGCCTGTCTCTATGGGACTTCAACTAGCAGATATTGCAGGGGGTACGATGCATGCAGCCATTGGGGTGCTTGCTGCTGCACTGCATCGTGAAAAGACAGGTGAAGGTCAATTTATTGATATTAGTATGACGGATGCTGTTTTTTCTCTCAATGCGATGTATGGCGCTGCTTTTATTGGCGGTGGTCGTGTACCACAGCCTGAGCAAGAAATTTTAAACGGTGGTAGCTATTATGATTTTTACAAAACAAAGGATGGTCGCTTTTTCTCTGTTGGAAGCTTAGAGCCCCAATTTCGAAAGCTGCTCTGTGAAGCGCTTGATATTCCTGAGCTAATTGATAATACCTTTAACGATTCCTACTACACACAAATTCGTTTTAAAGAGGCTGTACAGGATGCATTTTTGTCCAAAACGTACGATGAATGGCTGGAGGTTTTTAATGAGGACTTTGAGGGTTGTGTAGAGCCTGTACTGACATTCCCCGAAGCCTGTGAGCATCCACAGCTAAAAGCTAGAGAAATGATTGTAGATATTCCAAAGCATGATGGAACGATACAAAAGCAAATTGCTTCTCCTTTTAAGTTTAGCGGTGCACATCCTGAATATAAACATGTTGGTGCTAAGCTTGGTGAACATAATGAAGAGGTTTTACATTCATTAGGCTACGATGATGAACAAATTAGCGTTTTAACAGAAAAAGGAGTTTTAGAATAACCTAAAAGGGTCATCGAGAAAATTTTTCTTTCTCGATGGCCCTTTTGCCATTAAACATAAGCACTAATGAATCGACGAAGATTTTCAAAATGTTCATCAATTAACAAATATTTTTTATAGATTTCCATTAATTTTTCAAAAAGCTCAAACTGCTCGGTGACAAATAATACACGTAAAATATTAAGCATATGCAAGGAAGCGCTTTGTGCGACAATATGATACGGTGCTTCTGGTTGATAATAATGCCGTCGCCACTCCTCCACAGATAAACCGATATGCTGTAGTGAATTATTCACATGTAGAGCAATGTCCTGCTGAACATATGCCTCAATTGTAATAAATTGTTCTTGGCTATAATTTTTTTGTACTAATGAGGTATGGATTTTTTTATTGGACGCTAATACATGCTCCTTTAACAATGCTAGGCCATCTGTATAACGTTCCATTTTTACATAATGATCAAGTAACACTGCATATAAATTTTCTAAATAATTCAGCTGATAATTTTTAATAATGGCAGGTGGTGTTGGTTTACGGTTTGGCAGAAGCTCTCTATATTCCAATAAAATTTCTATCGCATAATTATTTAAGCGTTCATCCTCTAATAAATACTCACCATAGCGTATAGCTGCCTCACTTTGTTGCTCCCTGTTGGCGATATGAAATAAGATATAGGCAATTAACACCTTCTCCTTTTCTGTTAATGCATACATCGAATAGCGCCATTCCGTTTCAAAGGACGTAATCAGCGCTTTCACCTTTTGAACATCCCCTTCTGCTAAACAATAATGGGTCACAATTTGATAGAGTCGCAATTGTTTTTTTGCTAGGCAAGAGGGATTATGCTTATCCACATAAGTTATACACTTATCCAGTATCGCTTTATAGTTATTCACAAAGTTATCCACATGTTCACAATTTTCTCGAATAGATTGCTCAAAATGTCCCATTATTTCATAAAGAAATGTGAATTGTTCTAAAGGTCTGTGGATAAGCAGTGAATAAACCTTTTTTGCAAACAGCCAATGCCAGAATGGAGCTTTCTCTTTATACATCATATGCATAAAATATTCATCTTGAAATTTATATAAAATAATCGTTTGCAGTTCATTCACAGGCATCGGTATTTGCAGTCGTTTCCCAAAAACTAGCCAAATTACTCTCTCTAAATCCATGGTATGCTGGGCAAAAAGCTGCTCAAAAAATGTTTCTTTTCCTTTTTGTGTATAAAAAAACGCAGAGAGTCGTTCATTCACAAATTTTGCATCGAAGCCATATTGCTCAAACAACAATTGCATTTCTCCTGATACATGTCCCCAATATTTACGTGCTGTGGAAAAGGCAATATTCTTAGCAGCTTCTTCATTTACTAGAAATAGTTGCGGTGAAAGTGAAGTACCTAATATTTGAGGGTCTTCCTGTAGGGTAGACGTTGCCTCCTCCCATGCAGCAAGTAACTTTTCTACACCCTCTTCACTATTTTGTTTATATGCCATGAATAATTGCTCATCACAATCCAACAACATACCATTGGAGCCTCCCATCCAATTTAACCACTATGCATCTTCCCTTACATTGTTTGTCTTTCTTCAATATAACAAATCTTCTCCAACATATGCTAAAAAAATTGTGATATACATAGCTGGCACACAGAAAAAATCCATCTATAAAATAAGCACTTTATAGATGGACAAACACCGTCACCAAAAAACTGGATATTTTCTTGTATCTCGTAAATTATTGATTAACAACCCGAATAAAACGATAATTAAAGCTCCTATAAACACAGGCATAATCAGATAGCTCCAGCTATAGCCTCCTAAAATAATAATAATTGGATTGGCCCCTGCTGGCGGATGAATGGTTCCTAAAAAAGCCATAAAAAATATCGTTAGTCCAACACCAAGACTGATGGACAGCATATTGGAGCCTAGTAGGGAATACATCGTTAAACCAATAAATGCAGAAATTAAATGACCGCCTATAATATTGCGAGGCTGGGACAATGGGGCATTCCAAACAATAAAAACAAGCACACAGCTTCCGCCAAGTGATGCCATTAGCCAAGGAGCATTCGTATAATTCGTTAACCATAGTAAAACAAAAATACATATCAAACCACCTAGTGCTCCTGTAAAGGCATCAGCGAAGTTTGTACGCGAAGGAGCCCGTCCTCCCCCTTTCATTTTTGCAATAAAGGGTTTTATCGTATTCTTTTTTTCTAGTTTATTTTGGACATGAATCGTTTCTTCCATTTGTCACCAACCTTACTATAGACGTTTAATTTTTAAACTATTATATCAACACAACAAAAGAATTCAATTCAAATTTAAAAATTCAGATAAATATTTACAATTCCTCAAGAATTGACAATAATTGCGTTAACCATTTATATTATAAAATCAATAACGGTGACCCTTTCTGTAAAGCAACAAAAAGGCCAAGACAGCCACCGAGCTATCTTGGTCATTTATTTCTCTCTTCGTATTAATCGTACTGCCTCTTAATTGTCTTTAAAAGGCGCACTTTTTTCAAAATGCTTTTTGGAACTTGGAGGGTTGCTGTGACTACACCTGGATGACGTCCAATTTCAATGGAGCCTGTAATGGTTGCTCGATTTAATACTTCAGGCTCACTCATATCAAATAGCTTAGCAGCTCGTTGAATGGCATTATCCGTTGCCTCATTCAACGTCTTCCCTGAACCTACCACAGATACAGGGAATGCTTCTTCTACCTGCTTCACACCAAATTCCTCCGCTAGCTCGCGTGCACGGCGCTTTTCTTCCTTTGTAAAAGGTCTTGCTGTATATGGCAAATCTTCTTCATTTGGTAATAAAATCGGTCCCTCCAACGCAACTTTTTTCAAGACACTCACTTGTAGCTGGACAATACCTGCTACATCTGTTGTATGTCCTGCAATCTCCCCATCTCCCTGCATCGCATGCATATCCCCAATATAGACACCGCCACCAGGAACTTTAACAGGGCAAATAATGGTTGCTCCTTCACGAACTCTACTAATATCCATATGCCCATCTGTACGATGCTTGTCCAATTCTTCCTGTGTAAAGGCATACTCATGCGGTGCGCCAATTAAGAACGAACCAAAATCGCCCGCATTATGAGAATCTGGCATTGCCTTTGAGGGGGTTGTACCAAGCTGCCCTAAAAATGGACGCATTCTAGCCATCACCCCAATTAAATCACTTGGTGCTAATGCAACAACAGGATTTTGTACTGAATTTTCAGGTGTTCTCATATAGTTTTTCGCATCGAGCGCGATACGACGTGCACCCTCCCGCCCAACGGTCACACCTATATGCCCTTTGTGATCGAATGCCATTGTATAGCCATTCGTCATTTTAAATGGGGCTGTTTCTGTATCACATGTGGAACAGCGAATTGCTTGTCTGCCAATGCCTTTAATAACTGTACTTGGATGTAGCTTGCCACAGCCTGGGCATTTTACAGACACAAACGGATCACCAATAAATCGATCTGTGATTGCCTCATCATGACCAGATGAGGTTGCCAATGATGTCACCTGTATAGATTGAATGTTAATAACAATGGCATCTCCTACTTCAGCACCTTCTACAAAAACAGGCTTCGTGACCTCATGCCCTCCACGAATAGTTGGTGTTAGCATAGGTCCCCAGCATCCAGGCGTTGTATTGGCAATAATTGTTCCCCCATTTTTCACAGGTCCTAGCATTTGTTCTACTGGATCTAAAATTCCGTTTATAAACTCATTTACAAACAATGTCTCAACGGCTTGAGGTCGCTTGATAGAGTTGCTATTTTCCATTTCTTCTTTTTCTAGTACATGTAATTCATTGGCCATATTTGTCACGCTCCTAGTTCTAATTTTTATGTATAGAGTGCTATGTTAAAAATGCTCTCCACATGTGCAGAGAGCTATTTTCATTAATTGTTTATATATAAATTAAAAATATGTGAGAAATCATCTTTGTTGTATTTGCTTTTGTGGTCAATCATCCAATCGTTTGCAAAGCGCGTAACTTCCTTGAATGATGATGCTGGCGTAATATTGTTATTACCAATTCGCCCAAGTGATGAAGATGCGATATTTAAGCTTCTTTCTGCTACCTCTAGCTTGTAGGCATTTTGTTTTTGTTCATAGCTAATCGCATGTAGTGCTTTATATAAATCTTTAATATCATCAATAAAGCGTTTATGGATGTCGATAGATAGTGGAGAATTATTGATTGTAAATTTAATTTCGACATCAAGGTCTATTGTTCCTGCTGTTTCGAGAAAAACATCTGTAATTGAATACATTGAATAATCGTATCGTCGCAGTAATCGCTTTTTACTCAGGGCACTTTCACCGTCTACATGAATAATGGCACGATTGGTAAAGCAGTACTCATCTGCCTTTGTTTTAATTAAAAAGTAAATTTTCTCGTCGATTTCATGCAAAATAAAATCATCTGCATCTGTTTTGTCATAATCCTCTCGTGGGACAACTACCCCAATATCTGAAAGTCCAAGTGCATCTGCTGCTATTCTTTTAAACATCCTGATTCCTCCTCATGTATGATTACTCTTTCTACGCTTGTGGCTCTCTAAAGGTTTCCTTTCGCAAATAAATTTTTTAGCCCATTCTTCCTTTTTGCAATACTATCCGTCACTTTCTCCGTTCTCTCCACCAGTTCTACTACCCTATCCGCTAATTTATCTGAATCCTTCAACAAATACCTCTATTCTCGCTTTCATGGATATTTCATTTATAATAATTGTCAGTGAAGGCTTTTAAAGAAAGGACGTGTAGGCATATGCAAGAGCCAACTATTTTAATTGTAGAGGATGAAGCTGATTTAGCCAATCTGTTAAAAATCAGTCTGCAAAAGGAGGGCTATCAGCAAATTACCATAGCAGGCACTATACAGGAGGCTTGGACAAGTTTTCAGCAAATAGCACCCAATATTGTGCTGCTCGATGTAATGCTCCCAGATGGTGAGGGCTATGATTTATGTAGACGAATTCGAGAGGTATCACATGTACCTGTACTCTTTATGTCTGCGAAAACAGAAGAAATTGATAAAATTGTAGGACTAGCTATTGGCGGCGACGATTACATTACAAAGCCTTTTAGCCCTAAAGAAGTTGCCTACCGTGTTAAGGCACAATTACGAAGAGCGGGCTATCAAACACAGGATGCTCCACCAAGCAGCTCTGAAAAAGCTATACAGGTTGGACCATTTCAGCTTAATACCGATGAAACTGAGGTACAGAAGGACGGAGTTTTATTGGAGCTAACAGCGAAGGAAATTGGCTTAATGGCGTGCTTTATGCGCAATCCGAATCGCATTTTAAGTAAAGAAACACTATTTGAGCGTGTGTGGGGCGAGGATTTTTTCGGCTCTGATAATACAGTAATGGTGCATATTCGACGTTTGCGTGAAAAAATTGAGCAGGATGCTTCAAGGCCTATGTATATTACAACGGTTAAGGGGCTTGGCTATAAATTGGTTATACCGCAAGAGGCACAGCGATGAAATGGAAGCTCACCGCTCGCTTTCTTCTATCCGTGCTTTCCATTGTTTTTATTGTTATTGTCGTTAACTCCATTATCTTTATAGGCTTTTTTATGCTTCAACAGCTTCATAATTATGATGTATCCTCCTATTCAGAGGAACAATTTGTTCGTGATTTTCAGCAGTATATTGATAGTGATACAGCAACCATCCACCAAGAGGGTCTTCAGGAATTACATCAACGAAATGCATGGATTCAGGTACTTGATAAAAATGGGCAGGTGCTTGAAGACTATTTTGCACCAGATAATGCCCTTACACATTACGCGCCCATCGATATTATTCAAGTGTATAAATATAAAGAATTTGATATAGACACAACGGTTTATATGGGAATGAAGGATGAGCTTAGCTATCTCATTGGCATTAAAGGCAGTGGCGTTTCGCGCTTAGTTATGCATATTTCTGGCTCATCCACCCTACAGTTTATTGGTAAATTTGGACTCGTTATTATCATTGTGGATTTATTGATCGCGGCATTAGTAGGCTGGCTCTTTGGCCGCACATTAACAAAGCCACTCTATGCCATGATTGAACGTATTCATTACTTAAAAAATCATAAATATACTCCTATTAAAACACCTGGTGGGGTCTATAAGCCGGTTTTTGATAATTTAGATGAGGTATCACAAGAATTAGCTGCCCATGAGCAGGAGAGAAAACAACTAGAATTGATGCGTGAGGAATGGATAAGTAATGTTTCACACGATATGAAAACACCGCTCGCTTCCATTCGAGGCTATGCAGAGCTTTTAAATGATAGTCCACTCGCACCTAGTGAGCAAGCTGAGTATACAAAAATTATTGAAAGACAGGCATTGCATATGCAGGAGTTGCTGGATGATCTTAATTTAACAATGCGTCTAAGGCATCAGCAGCTTCCCCTAACATTTAATAAGGTCAATCTCGTACCATTTGTTCGTGAGATTGTGATTGATACTTTAAATTCACCACAATTTGAACTTGCAAACATTGACTTTGAGGCTACCTCTGACAATATCGAGTATTGTATTGACGAGCATTTTATGCGTCGAGCAATTATCAATTTTTTACACAATGCACTGCTTCATAATCCACCAGATGTAGCTGTTGGAGTGATGGTTGACGAGGATTCCATTACAATTGCTGATACTGGCAAGGGAATGAATGTAGAAGATTTAGAGCACATTTTTGAACGCTACTATCGAGGTACAAATACCGAGCAAACGGCTGGCACTGGCTTAGGCACAGCGATTGCTAGAGATATTATTGAAGCACATGGTGGAACTGTCACCATCACCTCTGAGGTGCGAAAAGGGACAACTGTAAGCATTTATCTAAAAAAGGAGCAGTCATAGTAGAATTTATTGTATAGGGAGGCGCTTATGATGCTTGAATGGACGAGCAATGTGTGGGGCAAGTTAATGGGGCCATATGGTTCTGGAACAGAGGTACCTGCATTCTTACAGCAGTTGACGCAGGAATATCATCAAGAAAGGGCTGATGAGCTTTTTCAAGAATATTTATTTCATCAAAACACAATTTACACGGTTACTTATGCCGCTGTTCCTTATTTAGTACACATTGCTTGTTCAACAGAAGACCTTAAAGTGCAATGTGAGCTATTTATTACATGCGGTATTATCGAGGCAAGCCGGGATCACAATGAGGCAGCTCCATTCCCCGCAACATGGATGGAATTAGCCGAACATATCGGGGCATCAACCTGTACGGATATCTACAGTGAATACCTCAAGGCTATACGTAAGATAGCATTACTAGGACCAGAAGTACTTGCTTATGCAACCCATGCTTTAGAGAACCCTGTGGAAAAGCGTTACATCCTTAGTGCTAATGCTGCTTATCAAGGGTTATACACATTGGCTAATATGCTACTGACATTTACAATGGGCGATGAATACGTTGTTACCTGCCCAAAATGTAAAGAGGAGATGTATTTATGGCCGAATGAAGACGATACATGCATACAGGCATTTACGCAGGACCCTGTGTTTAATGAGGAGCAAAATGCTCACACCATTATTCCCGCAACAAAATTTTCAAATAGAGAACAAAAAATATTGCAAGAGCAAGCACAGGCGATTGGCGAAGATAAACTTATCCGCCATTTGCCCTATTTAGCAAGCAAGATTGACTGTCCTTCATGCCATATAACTATCCAGATTTGGCCTTCATTACTCTCGTTATTTGAGTCATGAAGGTTGGTATCGTTCTAATTTATCATTTTCCGATAGAAGACGCCCACTTTAAGGAACGTGAAGGGGATAGTCCTTTGAGTAAGGGGAAGATGAATGTCGGTAGGCGTTCGCTTAAATCGTCGCACAATTAGAACGTATATGCTATAACGAACCTGTACAGCTTGCTCTTTGAAAACTGAAGATATGAGGTTGTAACAGGAAAGTTCGTCTGTTATATAAAATCTTCAACGTTCTATCGCTCTGTCTAGCCGAAAAGCGAAAACTAAGCAGTACGCTAGCCAACGGAGTCCAACGTACAATCATTGCAAGTTTTTCACCGTAGGGACTACGGGTAGAGCCTGCTACTATAACTAGACATTGGTCTGGTGTTCGCAGGAATCCCACACTTCTATAAGTGGGGTTAGTTCAAAGGTACATCTTTTTTAGTGATGCGGCTATAAAATTTAATGACTGGCACAATCATAATAGTGATAATAGCCGCAGTTAAACTATACTTCACAATCCATGTAGGTTCATAAATATTCTCTGACCCTACTGGATTATACAGTATCGTTAAAATAACTCCTTGAAGAAGATCTGATACTATTAATAGTATCGCTATTACCAGAAAAATCCCTATTATTTTTTTCATTCGTTTCCCCCTATATTTAGCTCTGTTCATTTAGACAGGAATCTCCCACAGTTTAACTATGCCTTTGTGCAATTTTATAGTCAATCGCAATACCCCGCTTTAAATGTATGTTTACGGTTAAATTGTTTAGCTGGAATTGTAATATCGCCTTGTTCTCCTGGAGCTAGCTTTTTTCTATGTTCTCATTGATTTTTATTATCACGTCTAGCTCCTCATTGTTTTTTCTAATAAATATGTCCTTTGGAATCCTACCAAGCTCGTTAGTTTAGCAGAATCAATATCCATACCCTCTGGCATTCCTATATAGTAATTTTCTTGTAGCTCTGTTCTATCTAGCAAAAAAGCAGGAGCAGTACAAGAGTAGCTCCTATCGCAATTATCAATAGAATTACCTTGCCCATTTTTCTTCATTTCATCGCTATCCCCTATTACCTTTGACTAAGTCCATATTCCATTCGGATATTTCCGCCATTGTGTAAAGGGGCAGCTTTAAACTCATAGGTTTTCGCAAAAAATCCAACAGAGGTAGAAATATGCCCCTGTTCCCCTGGTTGAAAAATCGCTCCACCCTTTTCATCTATCGTAATTTTAATATCCGTATTTCCTGTATTTTTAATCCAAAAGTTAAGCATTTCGCCATTCCTTTTGGATACTCTATATTTATCTATAAATTGACCACCAGAATATGTACCTCTTGCAATATCTATGCCATGTAGCGTGATAACCTGATGGCTATACTTAGATTGAGCCATAAAGTTTACAGAAACAGGAATGATCAGAACTGTGGCAATGCTTATCGTTAAAATCAATAGCAGTAGCTTGCTTTCCTTTTTCATCTCCATCCCCCTATTTCGAAATTACATTATCATGTATATTATAACAATATTTCCATACATAAATCACCGAATTTTTCTATAAAAAAAGGTAGAGACGATTATCTCTACCTTAACCTGCTTGCTATTTTATTTGCTTCTGCACCTTTACAGGTAATTTATTGAACTGGATTTCATCATAGGAAGTGACCTCTGATTCCTTTTTTACATAGAGCTGTAAATAGGCATCCTGGCGTAAGTTTTTTTGCGCTGAAAACTTCAATATTTTTTCTTCTCCCTTGTCATTAAGGGCGGGCAGTTCGTACCAATATGTTGTAAAAATTTCGCCGTTATCTGCCTTGTGCTCCTCTGCTTCTCCATCTGCTGTAATTTGAACGTAGTATGCATCTTTATTTAAACGATTAAAATCTACCGTTATTAGTACAATTAAGCCGGCAATAAATAACATCAATAATGCGCCGATTCCTAAAAATGCTTGTTTCATATTAATTCTCCCGTCTCACAATTTTGTAGAACGCACGTACTGTAAAGATATAGTAAATAAAGTAAATGGCTGAATATGCAACCATCCATAGAATTACGGGCTTTGTAATATTCATATTAAATAATTGTGAAAATGCTAGTAAGGCAAAGACGCTATGCATGATGCCCACAATAAGCGGTGCACTAAAGATAACAGCTACCTGTCCTGCCACTGTCTTTAGGATTTGCTTACTATTCACACCTATTTTATTTAAAATTGCATATTTCGCCTGATCTTCCTCAGCTTCCGTTAAAATTTTGAAATAAATAATACTTCCTGTTGCTGCTAGAAACACCAGACCTAAAAAGCTTCCGACAAACAATAATGCACCGACCGTAGCCAAACTATCCTCATAGCTTTGGGGAACACTAGAGAAGTTCTCTTGCTGCTCGTTAGACAATTGCTTATAAATAATCTGTGATATGTCCTGCTGCTTTAAATCCTTGTCCATGCCAACAACCTGCATTGTCACAGCTTCGGCATCCGTAGCAGCAAATTCCTGATCGTTTACAACGAGTACTGTTCCTGCTGGTATAAAATTTAGGACGCTTTCTGTCAGCATTTTATCAACATAAAAGGAATCCCCATTCTCTAGCTTAAAGTCTTCACCCGTAAAATCATGTGAAAAACGTTCATCAAAGGCTGCATCCAGTAAGATGGTTGAGCCATTTGCAATATGCTGCTCTCCATCCTTGCCTTGTAATTGCGCTAAACGATTATAGTCCGTTTCTTTCAATAATGTGTATTCAAAAAATGCGAAGTCATTATCAACACGTAAATTTTTCACAGCTAGTGATTCATGATATAAGACATCTTGCTGAGGAAATTCTACGGTATCACCTTTCCACATAAAGGTATTGGGTAGCATCTGACGGACACTTGCTTCTGCATTGTAATACATACCAAAGACACCACCACCAGCAGTAATCGTTGTGGCACTTAAAATTGCAATGATTGACAACGATTTTGCATTGGCTCGGATACGATATAATAATTGAGAGACACCGATTAAATTTAAGCCCTTCCATGACCATGATGTCGCTTTTTTCAAGGCTGTTAACACAAATACGCTAACGCTGTGGAATAATAGATAGGTGCCTGCGATTGTTACACCAATTACTAGCAGCGGCGTACCTAAGAACGTGAATAATTTCCAAATACTACTTGTAAACATATCAGAGGCAGCCGTATAATAGCCAAATGCTATCAGTACAGTTCCCAATAATGCAGCGATCAACGATACACGTGGAATTTGCTCCCCCTGTTTGTCTGCATGAAATAAATCAATTAGCTTAAATTGATAAATCACACGATAGCCCTGTAAGGATGTGAATAAAAACATTAGTGTAAAAATGCCCGTTGTATTAATTAGTGCCTCCATTGAAAATGTCAGGCTACCAACCACTTCATAGCCCATTAAGCGTACTAGTATCATTAATAGCCCTTGGGACATAAAGAAACCTAGAATGATACCAAACACTAGAGAGACAAGCCCTATGACTAGGTTTTCAAAAAAGAGCATTAAGCCAATTTTTTGCTTACGTACACCTAGTAACGAGTAAAGGGCTACTTCTTTTTTCCGCTTCTTCATAAAAAATGAATTAGAATAGGCCATAAAGATAACAATAAAGAACAGAAGCACTACTGACGATGCACTCATTAATCCCTTAATTTGCTGCGCGGATTGCTTTAAAGCTGCAAGGTCATCATTATATTTCAGTGTGACAAATGTAAAGTAAATAACGATACTAAATACCATCGAGGCAATATATAAAAAGTAATTCGATAAATTGCGCTGAATATTTTTACGCGCTAAACTAAATAACGTCATTTACTCCACCCCCGATGCTGGACAGCACCTGCAAGATCTCTTGGAAAAACTGCTTTCTTGTTAAGGCTCCTCGATGAATTTCCTTCGATAACTGCCCATCCTGAATAAATAGTATGCGCTGACAGAAACTAGCCGCAAAGGCATCATGCGTGACCATCATAATAGTAGCTGCCTGGGATTGATTTAAATCACTTAGGCTTTCTAGTAAATCTGTTGCAGATTTTGAATCAAGCGCACCTGTCGGCTCATCAGCAAAGATTAGTTTTGGCTCAGTCACTAATGCTCGTGAGGAGGCTGTACGTTGCTTTTGTCCACCCGAAATTTGATAAGGATATTTATCAAGTAAATCACTTATGCTAAACAATGCAGCAATGCGGTCAACCCTTGCGTTAATAGCCTTTGTTGGCATCTTCGCAATCGCCAGTGGTAAAACAATATTTTCTCGCACTGTTAAAGAATCGAGCAAGTTATAATCCTGGAAGATAAACCCTAAATTCTCACGGCGGAAATCTGCTAATTCAGCGTCCTTCATACGTGCTAGGTTAGTATCTTCAATAATAATTTCACCAGTCGTTGGCGTATCAATCGTTGCTAATACATTAAGAAGCGTAGATTTACCAGCTCCAGAAGGACCCATTACCCCAATAAACTCTCCCTTTGCTACTTCAAATGATATATCCGATAGCGCTGTAAAAGTATTTGCGCCTTTGCCGTAAGTTTTTCCAACGTTTTGTACCTTTAATATTGGCGTCATTTACGCTCACCTCTTCTTTCTGACTTTAGTATACGAGTCCAAACTTACAGCAAATTTGTCGCAAGCTTACAGCAACCTTAAATCATTTGTTATTGACCCATTTCTATGTTTTATTGACCAAACTTCGCATTTTATTGACCAATTTTTAAGGTTTATTAACCAAAAAGGACTCATGCACAGCTTTGTGCATGAATCCTTCCAATTTTATGATTCTAAAACTTGCTTAATATCTTCCTCAATGCTACTTGGCTTATCTGCTGGGGCGTAGCGTCCAATAACCTCTCCATTGCGGTTTACAAGGAATTTTGTAAAGTTCCATTTAACACTATTGCCTAAAAATCCTTTGGAGTGAGAAGTGAGATAATCGAAAATAGGATGTGCCTTCTTGCCATTTACATCAACAATGTCATGCATCGGGAAGGTCACGCCATATGTTAATCGACATTGGGAGGCCGCTTCCTCAGCAGTCGCTAGCTCCTGTTTAAATTGATTGGATGGAAATCCTAGTACAACAAGACCTTCCTCCTGATATTTTTCATAGAGCCCTTCTAATTCTTCAAATTGTGGTGTAAAGCCACATTTGGAAGCTGTATTAACAATTAGCATAGGCTTTCCTTTATAACGTTCTAGGCTATAGACCGTACCATCCTCTAAGGTTACGTTAATATCATAAATGCTCATCGCTCTACCTCCTATTATAAACGTCCATTCATTCTTGCCACCTGCTGCAAAGGGTCCCAAACACCGTTGAATGGTGGTGCATAGGCCAAATCTAAATCTAGCAAATCAGGTAAGGTCATTTTACTATATAATGCCGTCGCAAACACATCGATACGCTTATCGACTCCCGCTGGTCCCACGATTTGCGCACCTAATAGCAATTGATCACGCTTGCGAACGATCACTTTAATAAACATACGTTGTGCACCTGGATAATAGCCAGCTATATGGCGTGCAGATAATTTAAATGCCTCATAGTCAAAGCCAAGCTCTTTAGCATCGCGCTCATTAATACCTGTTGTAGCGATAGTTAAATTGAAAAATTTTAAAATAGAAGTGCCCACAATTCCTCTAAAAGGCGCAAATTTCCCTGACATATTGAGACCAGCTAAACGACCTTGTTTATTGGCAGTCGTTCCTAAAGGTATATAATCTAAACGTTCTTTCACAATGTTGAAATGTGTTGCACAATCGCCAGCTGCATAAATATTTTCAATAGACGTCTCTAAATGACGATTTACAATGATCGCTCCATTTTTTGCAAATGCCATTCCAGTATCCTTTAAAAACTGTGTATTTGGTTTTATGCCTGAAGCAACAATCACTAAATCCGTCTCCAAAACGCCGTTATCTGTAATAACATGTTCCACTCGTTTATTTCCTTCAAATGCTTCAACGCTCGTATTTAATAACAGCTCTACATCGTTCTTTTTTGCTTCCTCATGAACATGTTGGGCAAGCTCCTCATCTAAAATACGTGCTACATGACTTCCCCGTTGAATTAGTCTTACCTTTTTCCCACAGGCATGGATCGTTTCAGCCATTTCTAAACCAATATAGCCACCACCTATGATGGTTACCTGCTCAATATCTGGTGTTAAATCTGCCAATAAATCTTCTAGTTGAGGGATTGTTTTTACCGTATGGATACCTTCTAGCTCAATCCCCTTTTTCACAGGCATGACTGGACTAGCTCCCGTTGCAATAAGAAGTTTATCGTAGGTAATCTCAAAATGATCGCCACTTGCTTGTGTACCTGTAATAACCTTCTTCTCTATATCTACATGCTCTACCTCATAGCCAACTCTTGCATCAATGCCATACTTATCTCGAAAAGTCTCGACATCTCTTGCAATTAAACGTTTGGTTGATGAAATACGACCATCTACAACATAAGGCAATCCACATTGCCCATATGAATAAATAAAACCACGTTCTAAAGTAGTTATTTCTGCTCCTGGAACATTCCGATAAATTTCCATTGCTGCAGACATACCTGCAGCATCTCCCCCAATGATGACGTATTTCATTCTACAAGCCCCCTTATTTTTTCCTTGTTGCCATTAAATCTGCATATTGATCGATATACAAACGTCGTTTTCCACCACTTACGATGACGCGTACCATATGAATAGCTATGATCATTGTAAGTGCAAAACCTGCTATTGCGGTAAGCAGAGAAATGACAATTTGCAGAACATAAAATGGTGAATCCATATCTAATTGGATGTCACCTAATGTTGTAATAGCCTCTGATAAACACAAGGTAGCGATAATAGCAATACAGCGACGCCATGATTGCTTTACGATACTTTTGCCATTCTTGTTGACCATTGTAAAACGCATCACCTTCATACCTAGCGTTGCTCCATTCATCATACTTGGCATCAAACCAAAGAGTACCATGTACAGAGCCGTTTTCACTAAGAATTCAAAAGTACCGCTATACTCTGTCAGAACACCAATAATCATCCAAACTGATTGGACGATAAATAAATCAATGACCAGAGCTAGTAAAATAGAAATTGGCTTAACAATATCGTTTTTTTCCATTTCAGCAGCTTTAGCCTCAACCTCTTCATGAGAGGGGAATAATGCCCAAACAATTGGTGCTAAGAAGAAGCCTAAGAGCGCACCTACACTGTTTAGTAATAAGTCATCGACATCAAAGATTCGGTATGCGCAATTAAAGATGCCATAAATGCCTGTTCTTTGTGTGACCTCATAAAACAATGTTAGCAAAAAGCTAATTAAAAATGCACGTTTCCAGTACCTTCTTTCTTTAAGAAAATAGCGCAAGTAAACGCCGAATGGCATTAGTAGTAAAAAATTAAAGAAGGCTTGAAAAAATGCCTGCTGTTTTGTGATAGCAAGCCATGTAGATGGATTTGTGACAACAACGCCACTATCCTTTAAAACATCATCAACAAATTGAAAAAGACGCAAATTAGTATGAACGGTGTCCGGGGATTGAAGTGAGCAAGTATCTCTGGTAGATGGAAATGGTAATAATACTAAACAAAGCGCAGTTAAAAAGTAAAAAATAAATGAGAACATGATAATGGTTTTGGACATCGATAAATATCCATACTTGCGATACGTATAAATCAGCCATGGTATAAATAGTACAAAGGATAAAATAATGGTTATGAAAAATGCTATAAAAATGGATTGTGTGTACGTTGACATAGAAACACCTCTCTCTTTAAATTGCCCTATTTTCTAAACACTAAAACTAAGTTTAATCCTTCCATACTACATGTATATTTCATCAAGCTTACATAATCCTTAATTCAATAAAAAAACAGGTAAAGAATATATATTCTCTACCTGTTACTTACTATGCTTTCGCTATTTCTTCTTTGCAGAATGTCAAAATTTCTTCTAGTTCATCATCCTCTAATGCAAAGTCTAAATATTCACCTTCAGCCTTTTCCATGATGAAGTAATTTAATATAAATGGTTCTTCGTCTTTTTCACCAATAAGAACACGAATTTCAATGCCAGCTTCGTGGTAAAGCTCATCCTCTTCATCAATTTCTACATCCAGAATAAATTCATAACGCTTACCTTCAATAATATTGGTTGGGTCTAAAATTTCTTCCATTGAGAATTGTGTAATGTCCATTCTTCTAACTCCTTTATCTTTAGCTGTTCTTTTCTATATTAAATCAATTTCAGCATGGGTCAACTAGAAAAGCCATATACACCTTTAAATAATTATGCCACAATTAAATGGCAGTTATTTCATATAATAAGGAGGCTTTTTCTTGAAGGAGCTATTATATTATCGAGATGTGATGCTACGTGAATTTGACGCAAGCATTGTTCGCAAAGAAAAGGATGAGGCTGGTCGTCCATATGTTGTGTTATCGAATACAGCCTTCTACCCAACTGGCGGAGGTCAGCCTCACGATACAGGTACTTTGAATAATGTGCCTGTGGTAGATGTTGAAAAAATAGACGATGAAATTCGCCACTATATTCAAGGTGAGTTATCTGCTTTAGATGGTGTTGTGCATGGAAAATTGGATTGGTCAAGACGCTTCGACCATATGCAGCAGCATGCAGGGCAGCATATTTTAACAGCTGCATTTGTCGAGCTTTTTGATGCACAGACGGTAAGCTTTCATCTAGGAAAGGAGCAGGTGACCATTGATATTGCTGTAGATACACTGACAGAGCAACAGCTTGCAGCAGCAGAGGCTAGAGCAAATGCTATTATTTTAGAAAACCGTCCAATTGAAACAATATGGGTTACAGAAAATGAACTTGTCGCCTATCAGCTTCGAAAGAAAGTAGCCGTATCAGGAGATATTCGCCTTGTGATTATACCTGATTTTGATTACAACGGCTGTGGAGGAACCCATCCAGCTTCTACAGGACAGGTTAGTGCCATTAAAATTCTCGGCACTGAAAAAATAAAAGGCCATGTACGTGTCTCCTT
The DNA here is from genome assembly GCF_001281525.1 of Lysinibacillus macroides. Classification (GTDB taxonomy): domain Bacteria; phylum Bacillota; class Bacilli; order Bacillales_A; family Planococcaceae; genus Lysinibacillus; species Lysinibacillus macroides. The sequence continues at coordinate 96,952 of NZ_LGCI01000003.1, forward strand.
TGTTTGTGGACAACGAGTGTTAGCTGAGCTGGCTATGCGAAAAAAAGTATTAGCTGATGTTGCGCGCCAATTAAGTGTGCCTGAAATTGAAGCGGCAACAGCACTTACAAAAATACTGAAAGCTCAAAAAAATACAGAAAAGGCACTGACAGCCGCAAAAGAGTCGCTATTAAAATATGAAGCGCAGGTACTTATGGCACAAAACACTAGGCTTGTGGCAGCAGTCTTTGATCAGCGAACAATGCAGGAACTGCAAAAAATAGCTCGTATCATTGTGACGGAGCAAGCAGATATGATGGCTCTCCTAGTATCTCAAAATGAGGACAAGCTACAATTTGTTGCTGCGAAAGGGAAATATATAGAAAAAAGCATGAAGGATATCGCTGACAAGGTACTACCACTTATCAATGGTAAAGGTGGCGGAAGCGACCAAATGGTACAAGGTGGCGGTGACTGTACAATGACTAAAGAAGAATTACTAAAAGCTATGCAAAATATTTAATTATCCTAAAGAGAAGCTGTTCATTGAACAACTTCTCTTTTTATCTTGGTTCAGCAGATGTTTGTTGTACCAAAAGCGAAGCGGTAGGTCCTATTGCACCAAGGCGTAATCAATGGCAATACCTCGCCATTTTCTCTATTAACTGAAATTAATACTTTTTCCAACAAAAATTGATTATAATTCACATTTTTTGCTGATGATTAAAGATAGAAAGGATTTCAAACATTTTGAGGGGAGGCTTTCTATGAGCACAGATAAAAATAATGTTTCGCGCCGTGATTTTTTAAAGACAACTGGTATTGCAGCGGGGACATTAGTCGGCGGTGGATTAATAGGTGGCCTAGTAGGCTATAACATCAATGGTAAGGGAACTTCTACTATGGAGCATGGTGGGCATGGTGCTACAAATGAAGCGACTGCTTCACCAAAGGCTAAAATGTTTTTTAGAAGGGATACAGATTTTAATATTTTGGCAAAAGCGACTGAACGAATTTTCCCAGAAGATGATTTAGGCCCAGGCGCGATAGGCTTGGATGTTCCCTACTTTATCGATCATCAACTGGCAGGACAATATGGCAGTAATTCTAAAGAATATATGCAAGGTCCCTTTGATGTGGGGGCTCCTACACAAGGGTATCAAAGTCGCTTAACACGAGCGGAAATCTTTAGACAGGGCATTCAGAAATTAGAGGATGAAGCTCAAAAACGTTATCAAAAAAGCTTTAATGATTTAGAGGGCTCACAAATGGATGAAATTCTCACCGCCTTTCAAAAGGGGGAGGTAGAAATGGTTGGTGTAACATCCGCATTCTTCTTTACTTTGTTACGTGCAGCCACACTAGAGGGAGCCTATTCCGACCCGATGTATGGGGGCAATCGCAATATGGATGGCTGGCGTATGAAGAATTTCCCTGGTCATCAAATGGCTTATATTGCTCAAATTGAGGACCCAAAGTTTCAAAAAATTGAGCCTAATTCATTAGGCAATCACTAAGGGGGTTAGAAGATGGCTAAAACATTGCCAAGTGTAGATGTGGTAACAGTTGGTGTAGGTTGGACAGGCGGGATTGTCGCTGCTGAATGTGCCAAAGCAGGCTTAAAGGTTGTTGGTTTAGAGCGTGGGCAAAAACGTGGTACTGAAGATTACTTAAATGTGCATGATGAATACCGTTATGCCATTCGCTATGATTTAATGCAAAATCTATCCAAGGAAACGGTCAGCTTTCGTAATGATCGCAATATGAAAGCTTTGCCAATGCGTCAGCTAGGCTCATTTTTACTTGGTGAAGGGCTAGGAGGCTCAGGAACCCACTGGAATGGGATGACCTATCGTTTTTTACCCTATGACTTTCAAATAAAAACCTTAACAGATAAACGTTATGGGCCTAATAAGCTTGGTCCTGATTATCTCCTTCAGGATTGGGCTTTAACATACGATCAGCTTGAGCCTTATTTCGATAAATTTGAAAAAACGGCTGGTATTTCAGGAGATGATAAAAATTCATTTGCTGGAAAACGGTCGAATCCCTATCCAACACCACCAATGAAAAAAACGCCGATGCTTGCACAATTTGAAACAGCTGCAAAAAACTTAAAGCTAACACCTTACATGGTGCCCTCAGCCAATGTTTCAGAGGTTTACAAAAATCCTGATGGCGAAACGATAAATGCTTGTCAATATTGCGGCTTCTGTGAGCGCTTTGGCTGTGAATATGGAGCAAAATCTTCTGCAGAAATTACGGTTGTGCCAACTGCATTAAAGACAGGTAATTTTGATTTACGTTATAATTCCAATGTTGTTGAAATTTTGAAGCAAGGCAATAAAGTCATTGGTGTTCGATATATTGATACAGTATCAGGAGAGGAATTTATTCAACCTGCGAATGCTGTTGTTCTGACGAGCTATGTCTTTAATAATGCGAAGCTGTTAATGGTCTCAGATATCGGTGAAAGATATGACCCTACTACTGGCAAAGGCACACTTGGCAGAAATTATTGCTATCAAATCTTACCTGGTGCCGCTGGATTTTTCGATGAACAATACAATACATTTATGGGCGCAGGTTCATTAGGGATGTGTATAGACGACTACAATGGTGATAATTTTGACCATAGCGATTTAGATTTTATTCATGGTGGAAATATTGCCCTGACACAAACCGGTACACGACCAATCGGCTCGAACCCAACACCTCCAGATACACCGACTTGGGGTCCCGAATTTAAAAAGCAGTCAATTTATTACTATACACGCTCATTCGGGATTGGTGCGCAAGGTGCATGTATGCCTCATAAGGAAAACTATTTGTCACTGGACCCTGTTTACAAAGACGCTTACGGGCTACCATTGATGCAGCTAACATACAATTTTACGGATCAGGATCGTGCACTTCATAAATATATTTCTGCACGAGCAGCGGAGATTATGAAGGAAATGGGTGCAAAAACAATTGTGCCAAACGCTGAAATCACGGATTACAATATTGTGCCCTATCAAACAACTCATAATACAGGAGGCACTGTGATGAGCTTAACGCCTGAGGAAGGCGTTGTAAATAATTACCTACAGCATTGGGATGTGGATAATCTTTTTGCGGTGAGTGCTGGGAATTTTCCACATAATAGCGGCTACAATCCAACAGGTACGTTAGGAGCGCTTGCTTATCGCTGTGCAGAGGGCATTATTAAATATAGTCAGTCAGGTGGTTCTTTAGTATAAAAATTGATAAGGAGGTAAGGTAAATGGGCGGTCTTGGAGCAATTGGTGTACCTGGATTAATCATAATTTTAGTAATTGTTTTAATTGTATTTGGACCAAAAAAATTACCAGAAATCGGTGGCGCAGTTGGCAAAACCTTTGCAGAATTTAAGAAGTCTACGAAAGGGCTTATCGATGATGAGGATGATGATTCAGTGAAAAAGACTAACAAAAAATCGGATGTTTCGTAGGAGGGTTTCCTATGGATCCATATGAAGATGGAAAAAGAAAATATATAAGCCCTCTCGATAAGCCTTTCACATCTATGGAAGCTTCAACAACCATTACACAGGAGGTAGAGGAGCCTCTTACCCCTGTTACCTCTTTGCTAGAACATCTTTCAGAGCTACGAAAGCAAATTATAAAAGGGCTAGCCGTTTTTATTGTATTTTTTATTGTGGTCTTTTCAACGATTAATATTTGGTTTCCGTTTATTACACGAGGCCATTCACTTATTATTTTAGGTCCGCTTGAGGTTGTGAAATTTTATATGACTATTTCAACGACCTTAGCATTTGGTTTTTCAATGCCTTTTCTCGTTCATTTTTTATGGAGCTTTGTAAAACCGGGCTTAAAGGAAGACGAGAGTCGCTTTTTAGGTCTCTATGCACCGATGATGCTAGTACTCTTTTTAGTAGGGGTCATTTTCGGCTATTTCGTTGTCAATCCACTTAGCTATTCATTTTTAGTGAGCATAGGAGCTACCAATTTTGATGTTATGGTATCAGCTAGTGAATATATGCACTTTTTAATTATGACTACTGTGCCGCTTGGTTTATTGTTCGAACTTCCAATTATCGCCTTATTTTTATCAGCAATCGGTGTACTCACTGCTGAATCCATGAAAAAAATACGAGGCTGGTCTTATATCACAATGGGTGTAGGGTCTGCCCTGATCACACCACCCGATTTTATAAGTCAACTACTTGTCTTAATACCGATGATTATTTTATATGAAATCAGTATTTATCTTGTGAAACGAACAGAACGCAAACAAATGGAAAGCACCGCGTAAAAGCTACGCAGTGCTTACTTTTTCTTTAAATCCATCACAATAATCTCTGGTAAATTAAACATGCGATAAGGCACTGAGCTATTCCCTAGCCCTCGACTAACCACCATCTTTGTTGTGTTTTCTTCATAGACACCAGCCGTATATTTTGGAAATAGCCCCTGTCCTGGCGCAATAAGCCCACCAAGACCTGGAATACGAATCTGCCCACCATGTGCATGTCCAGAAAACACTAAATCTATGCCATCCTTTACATACGTACGAAACATTTCAGGTCGATGTGCTAGCAATAGCTTGAACATATCATCTGGTAAATTGGCTGTAGCTATATCCAGCATATCCTCTGTTGATGTTCCCATTAACGGATCTTCAATGCCAACAATCGCCAAGCGCTCCCCGTCGCGCTTTAATACGGTCGATTCATTGGCCAGTATATGTACCCCTAACGATGACAGCGCCTCATAAATTTCACTCACCTTATTCGTCGCTACTTCATGGTTGCCAAGTACATAATACACATCCGTGATATCCACTAGCCCCCTCACCGCCTGTAAACTTTGCTGTAAATCATAGCGATTGCTATCTATCACATCACCTGTGATAAAAATATAATCAGGATTTGTGGCCTGGACCTTAGCAATCAGTTTCTGCTGATCGTCACCAAAGCGAGCATCATGTAGATCCGATACTTGTACAATGCGTAGCCCATCGAAGCTAGCTGGCACTTTTTCTGATTCGAATACATGCTTACTTACGACTAGCCAGTGATTGTTTACGTACAAAAAAATGACGATAAAAACAACAAAGAAAACTACATATAATAATTTTTTCAATCACAATCGCTCACTTTGTGGCTACTATTTCAGAAAAAATCTGACTCCCTTATTATAAGCATAAAAGAGAGTGATTGTAAGTATATGCACTTTAAATCCCTTAAATGCATAAAAAGACTATCTTCAAAAATGATACTCTATTGATTTCGTATTATGACCTCAGGCCCCTCTTTATTTGATATTCATACCATCTACATTATTTTTTTCATAGATAATTATACAATTTCACCTATTTATTACTTAACTTTTCACATGATATACTGGGAACATATTGGTCTTTTTAATCAGAATCGCTGTTGTATTAATAGGTATAAACGCTCAATATCTCTAAAATATAATTGAATTGAGAGAAAAAGAATGAGAAAGTTATTACTATTATTTATCGTCATTATTAGTATTTTTATTATTGGAGGAGGCTCTCGCTTACTCAAACAGCCGAGCACTGATGCCCCTAAAGCTGTCGGAGGGGTTATCGATCTTCGACAACACGATTTTCACCATAATAATCCAGTTAAATTGGATGGAGAATGGGATTTTGTACCTGATAAATTAGTGAATTATTCGGAATTCCATAGCAATGATACCTATTTAGTAAATGTTCCTTCGTTGTGGGCAAATTACGATCTTAATGGTGAAAGATACTCTGCATTTGGCAGCGGTACATATCGACTAAAAATTTTAATTAATAGTACAGAAGAGATATTAGGTATAAAAACAGGGAATATTCGTATGTCAAATGCAATTTATATAAATGAAAAACGCATTGGACACAGTGGTAAGCCTGCTGAAGATTCAACATATGTACAAGAAAATGTACCGTATGTTGCCTATTTTTTACCTGAATCACAAGAGATTGAGCTCATCATCCATGTAGCCAATTTTGATTATGCATCAGGTGGGGGAATTATTGGCTCTATTTTCATTGGCGATCAAGAAAGTATTGGAAAACTAAGGGAAAACTCTTTATTCTATGATTTAATAACTATTGCTGCATTTTTTACAATGTTTATCTATTTTGCTAGCTCTTATTTTTATGCAAAGCTTGAAATTGAACAGCTCTATTTTTCCTTATTCTGTTTCATGATTTTTTTATACAGTGTCTCTCACGGTGAGAAGCTTTTAATGTCGTTTCTTCCTATCAGCTACGAGCTGCTTATAAGAATTCAAATTATCTCAAGTATCTCCACAGGCATCTTTATGCTGTTATATTTTTATCATGCCTTACAGCAATTTGCTTCTAAAAAAATTGTGCTGGGACTTTGTATGATCGGTTTTATATTATTAGCTACGGTTCCTCTCCCAATATCCGTTAGCTCTTATTTACAGGTTGTACATTCTATTTATGTTTTTACCAATATCTTATATATCTTTTACATTCAAGTCATTGCTATATATAAACGCTCAGTAGGGACACGCTATTTATGGCTTAGCTCTATGGCTATTCTTATTTATATGATTGTAGCTACTTTAAATCTCAATATAAATTTAGAGCTCTATTCTTTACCACCCTTGTTGCCATTTATTTGTTTAACGACGATCTCTCTTTATATTTCCCATCGTTTTACAGATTCTTATTTAAAAAAGGGAAGATTAACAAATGCACTACTAAAAGTGGATAAATTGAAAGATGAGCTTCTCGCAAAAACTTCGCATGAATTTCGTACACCGTTACATGGTGTTATGGCTATTTCTCAGTCCATGTTAGAGCCAAATGAAAGTTCATCATTGACGGTAGCGCAAAAGGAAAAAATATCACTTATCTTTAACATCACAGAAAAGTTATCGCACCTTGTCCACGATATATTGGATTTTTCAAAATTAAAGGAGGGTGAACTAAAGCTTCGTATTACCAATGTTGACTTATATTCTGTCACACATGTCATCGTGGAAATTTTATCGTACATTGGAAATAAGGATGTGAAAATTTATAATTACATTGAACGGGGAAAGTTCGTTTTAGCTGATGAGGATAGACTCCGCCAAATTCTTTATAATTTAATCGAAAACGCTGTTAAATATACACCGCAGGGAAAAGTGGAAATATCGTGCCACGAAGAACAGGAATTTCTGGTTATAAAGGTAAGTGACACTGGACGAGGTATTGCTCCAGAACATTTAGAGATGATTTTTGAGCCATTTCACCAATTAGAGAAGATGAGTAGAGGTGCAGGGCTAGGTCTAAATGTTACAAAGGAGCTCGTCAAACTTCATGGGGGTGACATCACTGTTTATTCAGTTGTTGGGCGAGGAACGACCTTTCTTGTCAAATTACCTTTAAAACAATTAAAAAAGGAACAACTGGATAAACACAAGAAGAAAAATGCTATACGAGCAAAGGAATATTCACCCGTAACATTTCCCTATTTTACGGAAGAAAAAGCGGACAAAACAATTTTGATTGCAGATGATGACCATATTAATCTCAGCGTATTAATCGATATTCTAAAAAAAGAAAATTACTCTATCATTGCAGTTGACGATGGTCATCACGTTTTTGAACAATTGACATTACACCCAGATGTAGATTTATTAATTTTAGATATCATGATGCCTAACCTTTCTGGCTATGAGGTTTGTCAAAAAATTAGGAAAAACTATTCTTCTACAGAGCTACCAATCCTAATGCTTACAGCAGCTATTCGTCCGGAAGATTTGATTGCAGCCTTCCAATCAGGAGCTAATGATTTTCTGCATAAGCCATTAGATACAGCAGAGCTGAAGACAAGAGTTCGAAACCTTATTTTATTAAAGGACTCTGCAGAAACAGCTATTAAAATGGAAACTGCTTTTTTACAAGCACAAATTAAACCACACTTTATTTATAATGTTCTAAATTCTATTTTATCTCTTAGTTATTTAGACTTAGATAAAGCACGTAGCATGATAACCGATTTTGCAACTTTTTTAAGAAATAGCTTTTCATTTGAGAATACGAATAGCCTCATTCCCTTAGAAAAGGAGCTTACTCTTATACAAACATATGTAAATATTCATCAGATGAGGTATCCTGAACAGCTTGAATGGGATGTTCATATTGAGGAGCATCTGAATATTCTCATTCCACCCCTACTGCTTCAGCCTATAGTTGAAAATGCACTTTTCCATGGATTAAAAACGAAGCGAGTAAACGGTCAAGTGAAAATGATTATAAAAAAAGAACTGCAAATGATTGATATTGAGATTAAAGATAACGGCGTTGGCATGACTCAGGAATTGTTAGAGACACTTTTAATGGAAGAATCAGCTGTTGATCAAGGTGTTGGAATTCGTAATATCTCGAAACGTTTAAAAAAATATAATAATGCCACTTTCCATATCAGCAGTGTTGTAGATGAAGGAACAACTGTAAAAATAAAATTTCCACTTATTTTAGATGAAAGGAGGTAAAAAATGTTAAAGGCCATTATTGTAGACGATGAAATTTTGGCAATCGATTTATTAGAGGCTATGTTACAGGGCAATAGTGCTGTTAGTGTAGTAGGGAAATTTCTAAATCCACTAGAAGCTTTTACAAACATTCCTACACTCAAACCAGATATTCTTTTTTTAGATATCGAAATGACTGAAATGGATGGTATTGAGTTTGCCAGTAAAGTAAGAAAGCTTTCTTATTTAATAGACATTGTTTTTGTAACTGCCTATGAACAGTATGCAATAGAGGCTTTTACTGTTCAGGCTGTTGACTATATTTTAAAACCTTTTGACAGAGAACGTTTAACAAAAACAATCGAAAGAATCTCTTTGCGTAGAAAGCAATTTCAATCGAAAACTACTGTAAACTTAATAGAGGAAGATGCTTGTATTAGTATAGAGAATTTTCACTTTCATGTTCACTCAAGAAGAGTTTATATTGACCATACAGCATTTGTGTTATCTACAAAGGAATTCCAAATTTTTTTCTTTCTAGCACAACGACCAGGGCAAATTTTTCATCCCACGGACCTGTATAAGCACATTTGGGCGGAGGAAAGTATCGGACATACACAGGCATTAAAGGCCCATATTAGTAATTTACGAAAAAAGCTTGAATCTGCCCCTGGCCATAGAGCTAAAATTGTAACCGTGAGAGGTTCTGGCTATCAACTCCTCTTTGAGTCATGACAAAAAACACGACGATTCCCTAACAAATCGTCGTGTTTTTGTGCTTATTATTTTGCTGCTTCTTGAATCTCATAAAATGCCCAATGCTGTCTTGGCACATCTGGAAATAATGGTGTTTGGACTTCTGTTAGAACTTGACGTTCAAACAGTCGATTTAATATCTTCACCGCCTGTGCACGTGTTAAGAAGCCCTCTGGATTAAATGTATCTGCCTTAATCCCTGTCATAATCCCTACTGTATTGACAGTATCAATCGCTTTCCTTGCCCAATGATTGTCGCTCACATCTTTAAATTCCACACTTTGTGAGGTTGGTTGACAGAAATCTGCATCAGGACGATCTTCACATTGCTGTTCTATCCAGCGAGCAGCCACTGTTGCCATCTGGGCACGCGTAATCGAGCCGTTTGGCTGAAAACTTGTTGCAGTAATTCCCTTAAATAGCTCTGTTTCTGTTACAAATTCTATAGCATCTTTAGCATCATGCTTCACAGTATCTGTAAATGTTGCACTTGCCTCAGGGATGTCATTGTTCGTTATATGACGGGCAAACATACTTGCCATTTGTGCGCGTGTAACAGGCGCTTCTGGACGGAAGGTACCATCTGGATAGCCTTGAATATAAGGTAGATGTGTAACAGCGTCAGTAGTTGGCTCCTTCACCTCATCCTTTTCTGGTAAGTAGAGAATCGAGAAAGTGGAGAACTTATTTACCTCAAACTGTAAACCTGCTATTCCCTTTTGAAACTCTACAACTGTTCCACGTACAACCTCTTTTGTGCCATCACTATGCTCAATATAGATAGCCAAATGATCAAGTTGCTCCTGTGTAATATCTGTAGGCAATGGAAGAGTTAATGTTACAGGACGGCTTTGCATATTCGTTTCAATTGTCATTGGGCGACCAAGTAACTCCACAACTGCGCTTCCTGCTAACTGCTGCACAATGCTTTCCTTGTTCGCTTGCTCTTTAATCTCTAGTTGTTCATCCTGCCCCTTTATAGGAACCAATCGGAAATAGAGATCATCATGAAACATTTCCAATGAAGTTTTAGGCACTTCAATTCTGACGTTATCTGTGACAATTTCAAGATGGACTGCACCATTTTGTAGAAGTGTCACCACATTTTTTGGTACAGACACTTGGACTTGATTTACTTGATCCTGCTGGTCTGGAATAATGATCCGTGCTTTATCATTCCCTTGTTCCTTTAATTTCCTAATTGTCTCTGTTGCGCTTGCTGCTGTTAATGTCACTTCATCCTTCATCGTGTTATCTACATTTTTCGTTCGTTTTATCGTTGTTTTAGAAACTAAGTCACCATCACCAGACTCTACATCCACCACAATTTCCTCTACATTGGCTGAAGGTGTGGTTGAACCTGATTCAGGGTTCGAGGACGAATTAGTATTGCCCCCACCTGTATTACTATTACTGCTAATCCATTTTGCATAAATCATGGTGTTCGCTGTAATTGCATTATCAAAATTATAAGGCATTGTGTAGGCATTACTTGTATACCAGCCACCAAATGTATAACCCGCTTTTGCTGGGGCTGGCGTTGGCTGACTTGCCTTTTCCCCATGTGCTACAGTTTGGTTCGATACTGCACTCCCTCCAGCGACATCAAACGTCACTGTATATGTCACAGTTACAGGATTCCACTTTGCATATAATATGACATTTCCACTTCCCATTGGAAAAGTTGAACCTGATGCATAATCTATTCCACTACCATCTGCTTGCGTGTTCCAGCCCGCAAACATGTAACCTGCTTTCANCGGACTTGCGGCTCCTTGGTTCACAGTCGCTCCCGTTGGCTGCGTTCCGATTACTGGCGTCTCGGCATCCACCAATGCATTCACGCTTACCCCTACTACATTACTTGTAGCTGGCGCGGTTTGATTGCCACTTACTCCACTATTTGTGTTTGTCACTACTACATAGTAATACACCGTGCCTACTGTAGAGGTAGGAGCTTCATAGGTCGCATTTGTGGCTCCACTAATTGCAGTTCCTCCACTTGGGCTATTCGTCGTATTGCTGTACCATTGGTAGCTTAATATGCCTCCGTCACCTACACTTGCTCCTACACTTAATGTTGGACTGGTAGCTCCTTGGTTCACAGTCGCTCCTACTGGCTGCGTACCGATTGCTGGCGTCTCCGCATCTACTGTTCCAGCAACTGGATACCCCCATAATTCAAATTCATAAATCATAGCCGTTAAGATTTCTCCTGGCATACTCGAAAAAGTTTCTGTAACTTTCACTCGAAAATATTGATATGTTACTGAAGAAGAAAATGTTTTATCAATTGTTGTTGTATATCCACTAGAATCAATTTCTATATTATTATCAGAAAAATCGATTTGGGTAAAATTCACACCATCATTACTACCTTCTAACTTAATATTTTTTACGGTATACGATTCCATTGCTATGTCCTTGAATGCTGCACCCACCACAACCCAACGGTTTATCGTATGTGGTGTACCAAGATTCACCATCAGCCAAGCGGGATTACTCTCAGTAATTTCTCCCTCACCTGGATTAGACCCCCAATAAGTAAGTTCATCTTCATCAAAAGCCATATCGGCTGTTGCCAAATCTCCCTCTACACTTGAAGCCAAATATTGCTTCCCTAACGCAACATTCGTATCCGAACTTGCACTTACTTCTATATCTGCAAATCCACCAAAAGAAATTAAATTAAAAAGCAATAACCCAACTACAAATACGGAAATAATTTTCAACCACTTTTTATTTTCCATCCAATCCTCTCCTCAAAATAAGTTTAGTTCCTTGATTGTAAGGATTGTTTATACAAATCAAGATATAAACACTTGGAAAATTCGTATTCTCACTATATAAGAACTTTACTGTTAAAGACTCCTCTACGGATATCCAAAATGTTCTAAATATCTACCTCAAATCATTAGATACACTACACATTTCTATGAAAATATAAAATTATTAAATAATTAGCTTTATAAAACGTTTAATTTGTTTACTAATTATGGTCTATCTGGAAAAATACCCTGATAACATATAATATAATTTAAAATTAGATAAGGTTGCATATTCGCAACAGGAGTGCCAGAGCCTGTTACGCCAGTATTTACTGTTCCTGTAACCGTTCCATTTACGGTTCCTGTTACTGTTCCTGCTACCGTTCCTGTGGCCTGCACCGAATTAGGCTGAAGTGTCGTATCAGGTGTATTTGTGCTGTATATGTTTATAGGTTGATTAGCAGTCGTTCTTGCTACACCTAAACATGTATTTGAACTTGGCACAGATGTCGCGTTCCCTGCTACCGTGGTTGCATTATTTGGTAAATTCACAGTAACTTCACATGTTCCGTTACTAATACTTCCACCACTAATTCCTGCACTAAATGTATTATTTAATGTAACTGAATGATTATGTGGGGGTATCTGACTAGTTAGCAAGGTCACTTCTTCACTGCCCCCCTTTTGTCCAATTGGCCTATTCGTTAATCCTTCACCTTGCCCCATTCCTACTAGTACTCTACCTCGCAAATCAGGTAATTTAAACGTAGTTGAACCATTCCCTCCGTATTTTAATCCAACTATTGCATAAAGTGCAGCATGCTCTCTTATTTGTAATTCTTGCCCTTGGCATAAAAACCATCCTCTAGGAGCCCAATCTGTAGACCAAGGTAAAATAGTTCCTATAAAAGCATCCATTAATACCATTCTCCTCTCACTCTTATAAATTATTTTTTAAAATTATATACTATCAATTGATCTTACTAAATTCAAAAATTCTTATTCACGAATACACCCTCTTATCTATCAACCTCCCATATCATTAATAAATACGGGGGCGTTTCATCCGTAACAACAAACCCCAATCTCTCATACAACCTCTGTGCAGGATTCCCCATCAACACATTCAATTCTAAAGGCAATCTCAATTCAGCAGCTATTTGTTGCAATTCTTTCAATAGCGTTGTACAGATTCCTCTTCCTCTATATTCAGGAAGTATGAAAATATCAATCAGACGTATTGCTTTCTGTTGTACTTCGGCTATTAATCTACCAATTCCAACATCTTCATACATAATGATTTCATATTTGGCGTTAGGAAATTGTTGCTGATAAGACACCTTTTGAGCATCGTATTGCATGCGCAACAATCCTTCTATTTGTTGCTCATCCCATTCCAATATGGCAAATTCACTTTTTCTTGTAGATACATATAATGAGTAAAGAATCTCTTCCTCTTCAGGTAATGCTACTCGCAATTTCACCTTATCTTTCATCTAGCTAAGTTACTCACCTCCCAAATAAAAATGCATCATCTGTTGTTAAAAGAGCCGTGTTTCTTTACATTTATACAACTATTGTACTTAATTAGAAAATATACTAATTCTCAACTCCAAACAGAGAGCTTCCATTTCCGTAGTTTACTATCCTTACTTTCATCAAAAAGTTGAACATAAGAGCGACTTTCTGTACCGGCTGCCGTTAAAAATTTGCCACTATGCTGGTTGCGAAGTAGCAAAACACCATCTTCTTCAAACCATAAGTACCATTTTTGTGCACTATTCTGTACATTACGTACAATTTGTACTGTTGTTCCATTATCTTTACCATAGTTTAGCGCATCTAGTACCTTATCTGTTCCGTCAAGATAGATGGTATAGGTTCCATCTAAGTTCTCTCGTAACTGCCAGCACTGTGCAATCTTTTGGGTTCCGTCTTGACTAGATGACTGAAGGCAAGTACGGGTATTCTCGTCCGTTTTTCCGCCTTCTACAGCCAATACTAACTGCTCATCACGTTTTCCCTGGTTGATCAAACGATATTGTGTCCTAGGAATAAATACGGCTTGATTATCCCTTGCTCTAATAAGTCTCCATCTTTGAAGCTTTTCATCCTCACCAGATAATTTAGGGGACAACTTAACAGCCTTTCTATGGTACGTTGTAACATTATTATTCTCAACGAGCAAAGATGAAAACGCAATCATCATTCCTGTCCCTTTCAGACCTATACCACCTCGATTCACCTCTCCTCGTGAGAAAGTCTCCCTATTTTTGAATTCCCATAATTGGTTATCCATTCCTTCTTCCTTTACCCGCATAACAAGTTCATTATTAGCCAATGTAAGAACCATTTCTTTTTCATTCTCACCATACAACTTACTCACTATATAGCCGTCCTTAGTAAATCTCCAAAGCTGATAATCCACGTCACTATTTAGCATAGTAACAACCAGTTCATCATTATTGACTAGACGCGAAAAATTCCAACTCGACTTATTAATAGATAATACATGACCACCCTCACCTGCAATGACAAAGAATTCTTCTTCATTAACAGGAAATGGATCGATTTGTCCTACCAACTCATTACTGCTTTCTTCTATATTCTCCATGGATTTTAATTGTTGTGAGGCACAATCCTGTCCTGCATCCACTAACGACCATAATTGATCCTTCGCTACAGTAGTATTTTGCTGATCCAATCTAACATCCCTATCTCTTAATGTTAGCACCTGTTTAAAATCTAAACTTGTATTAATAATATGACCAGATCCTGTCATTTCCCATGTTTGATTCGGATATCGCCCCTTTTCCCCCAGAACTACCTTAGATCCCATTGCGGTCAGTACAAATTCTTTCCCATTATTAAGTGCACCACACACGATATAACCTTCTGCTGTCATATACCACACTTGACGTTTTTGAGAGTTAGCATCATATTCATAGGGTTCCGCCTTTAACTCAGCCCCATCTGTAGGAATCGATGCTGTGCATGTTAATAACTTCACCTCCCCTACTTGACAGTCCAAGCTACGAATATGACAGTAATCTTTTCGAACATACTGACTAATAATGTCATTATATTGTCCGTAAAATAGGAAATGAGAACCTTCAAGAATAAGTTCCTGCACTGTTTTTTTCTGTACATAGTTTCGCATCATTGTAATACATTCGTGATATAACGCTTCTGGAAGCATACTAATAGTAAGAATCAATTCATCGGACTTCACCATTGTCCAACCCTTATAGCTATTAAGGGATTGTGCCCATTGACCTGCATCGCGTAAAAATGATCCCTCTCCTCCCATAGCTGTAAATTGAATCGCTTGCTCTTCTGAAACTTGCTTGTCTTTATCTTGTTCACGCTTACCAAGCTGTCCCTTAATGTTTGCTTCCGCAGAAACACCTAATGTATTAATTGCCGCCTTTACTTCAGCTGCATGTCGGCTTGATTCCTCATTTGCTGCCTGCAAGCTGCTTATCTCTTTGTTTTGTGTTGAAATTAATTTACCACCTAATGTCACACTTGTTGGTATAAAATGACCATATGCTTCCAGTACCTTTACTAGCTGACGATAACTCCTTACTCCTTTATCATTATCAAGTGCTAGCGCATGATGTACTGCATTCACAAACTCATCACTAGCACACGGAATAAGACTATCAAAGGATAACTCAATCTTCGGCAAATAATAATTGCTTGTCATATACATCATTTTTTTACCTGTGCTTTACTCTCTTCTGTTTGACGATTATAACCATAACCTGCACCAACACCCGAACCAAAAAGAGTCGTTACTGCGGCTGATACACTTAAATTTTGAATACCGTTTACCTGAAGCTGATGCTCAATTTCGGAGAAGGTATATGAACTATCTAACATTCCTGTGTATTGAGATTTTCGGTACAAAACAGTAGCAGCATAAGTCTCATCGGAATTCGTACCTACCCTAGTCTCATCTTTATTGTTGTTAGCTCGTATTTTATTTAACACTTCGATACTTTCAGGAGAACGTTTCAATACATTATAGAAGCTTTGTCTTACAGTATCCTTTATAGTGCTATGGATTACTAATCCACGATAAATTCCTATACGATCATATAAATCTTCCCGTTCCGTATAATTTAAGCTATAGAAATCATCTCCTATCTTTGCATCCTTATTTATTTTCGGGAGATTTAAGAAAGCTTTTTCCTCCTCTGTAAATTCGAGCGCTGCCAACGGATTTTCTCCCATCTTAGTACCAATATTCTCCTTTAAATCTGGCAACGGTACTTGAAATTTTGCGAGAAGCTGGGCGCGATTCTGCAATTTCTTTCTTATTTCATCTACCTCAAGCTCTTCCTTCATATTTTTTTCGTTCAATCGTTCAAATTGTGCTTGTAACTTCTTTTGTTTTTCAAGTTGCCCTAACTGTTGTTCTTTTAGCTTGTTCTCATATTCAAGCTTTTTTATAGTTTTATTAAGCGCTTCAAAAATATCTTTTTCTTTTTCGTCTAAAAAGGAGTCCTTTTCCTCCTTTACTGCTTCCTTATTTTCGTTTCCTTCCTGTTTGCTATCTGCTTCCTTGCTCTCGTTTTTTTCCTGCTTGTTATCTGCTTCCTTGCTCTCTTTTTCTTCCTGCTTATTAGCTGTTTCCTCACTAGCATTAGCTTGCACTTGATTTTCCTCATCTTTTTTACACATACGTATCCTCCTTCAATAACTGATCATTCTCTCTCCCATACTATAGATAGTAACTAAAGTGAAACTTCAATCAGTGGTTTTTTCATCCCTCACTAATTGTTAGTTGAACCAGTCGGACACAATACTTGCCAGTTGAGCTCCCACTTATGCTGCTTTGTTCCTTGCATCCTTGAAACAGGAGTCTTACTGCCATTAAGACTGGGATGTTCAATTATTTGTGAAATTCCCCATAGAGGAAAAGGATTATTTGAACATGCCAAGTTAATCCTTCTTTTTGCCTTTATTCCATTAATACTCCTTTTCCATCAACGTCTACTGTAAATGTATGTTCTCTTGCAGCTTCTTCTATTTCATAGATCCACCCGTGCTACCGTTACCATCGTATACAACAGTGCGTCTGCCTGATTCCTCTTAGCTTTCACAGTATGCTCGTTAATGTAACTGCCTCCGCTCCCACCTGTACTTGCTAATGGATATTGAGAACTTTTATGAATCGGTAACCTTCCACGTAAATCCGGTAAAGCAAAATTTTTTTACCGTCTCCTCCGCATTTTATATCCATTAATAAGAAAACTAACCATTATACCCAATAGACAATAATTGCCTATTGCATAACTCCCATCCTTTAGGAGCATATTTACCGCTAAACATGCGAATTTCGCCTATATATTGATCTGACATTATGCACACTCTCCCTCAATGAATGCCAAAAAAACACATTAGGCAACGCTTGCTAACACCTCCTTATTTGCTTCTTCTATAAACTCCACTTCTTGGATTTCCATATCTAAAGCTTCTGCAATCTCTATCGGTGCATGTTTATTAAACAATAGATACATAGCCTTGACTTTTTTAGCCTGTTCTACGGATATCTTCAGCATATTAGCTACTTCTGTTAAAGTCGCTTCGTTTTCCATTAAATATGATCCTAATAAAATAGTTGTGATCTTTTGTAATTCGTTGTGATCAGCAGGATTTTTGCATAATACTTCAGCCGCAATGCTAGCCGCAGTAGCCAACTCCATTCCTCTTTCACTCATTCGTTTCATAGCATTAAATTGATCAGACCACCTACGTAATACATTGCTCTGCTCTTTCACTAAGAAAACGAGCTCTCGATGATTTGTATAAATAACCTGCAAAAGTCCTGTTGCCTGAAATGCCTTTGTAACATCTTTAAAGAAAGCATTCACTTGATTTTGTACAACATCAATTTGCTGCTTCGTCTCAGCTAAATCCTTCTTTGCTTGATTTGTTTCTGCTTGAATATTTTCAAAATATGTTTTCCGCATTTCCCCTTGAATAATTCCAGCAATAAGATAAAGTACAGCGGCTAAAGCGGCAAGCGCACTAAGTTTCCTAATTAAACTATTCAGTACTTTTATTTTTCCAAAGCATTGATTTGCAACGAATAAAATAAACGCGATACCTTTATCTATATGGACGGTTTTATAAGAAGGCATAACGATCGATAAAGAAATCAGCGGCAATGTATTTTTAAAGTACTTTCGCCAATCTTGAAACTCCATTAAAAGACTATTTAATTCATCTTGAATATCGTGCTTTAAAATATTTAAGTCAATGGTTGTTCTACTTAACTCATTTTTCAGCTCTTTTAATAGTTTAATGGCCACTGCTTTTCGCTCTGGATTATCTGTGCGAAATATCTGATCTCCTATCCAAGCCCTAATCTCTAAATCCTCGTCTATTAACTTGGCAATAATGCTATCAATTCCCTCTTTACATTTAGTCATCTTGTCTTCTAGCTCATAAATATTTTTTAGGCAAGGCTGCAACTCTTCTACATAGATTCCTAATGTTGCTTCTGTAATCGCCACATCTATCCATCCTCTCTAATTATTTTTTAACTAACCATCGCTATTAAGTCATGATTTGTCTCTTGAATTGTAGCAACATCACTGACATATATTTCCAATATTCTTATAATTTCGTTGGGGGTACGCATTTTAAATAGCATATACGTTGCTTTAATCTTTTTAATTCTTTCTAAGTACATACTGAGCCTTTCGGAAAGTACACTATTGGATTCCTCCATGGTATTTGTTCAGCAGACCATCCCTATGAGTCTAGTTCTTTCTTTCGGGTAGAAGAGTAGACTTTGTAGAGAAATAGCTTATCATCTTAAGCTCTACTCTCATCTTATCGCTCCAATCTCTCCTAAAATGCTTAGGAGAATGGCCTTTTTTCAGTAGATCTTCCCGGCTAACAATATGAAATAGATATTCAGCTCTATTTTTACTTTTTTTGTGAGACATCTAATGTTAGCTAGATTATGCTGTAGAATTTTCCCTCCAATAATGCCTCACGAAGAGCAATAGTATTTATAGCCATTTAGTCTGTAAGCCGACCTAGCCTCTACTCCTTATTATTTCACTCAATTTGGATATATTAGATTATTCTCCCTTGCCAATCAGTATTCTAATATCTCTTATGAAAAATATGGTATCACTAGCTCTAAATAATACTCTAATCAATTTTTTATCTAGTTTTAAAATTCAGAAAACTGATATCCTGTTTATGAGTTATATGTTCTTAATACCTACTAGAAAATTCAAAGGTTTCGTTTTTTTGGAGACTTTTAACTTTTTTTAATTATATTATAGGTCTATAGATTCCACCATGAAATCATTCCATTTTTTAGGTTAATTTTTCTTAACCTTTTGTTATGAAATGGAGCTAGATTAAAAAAATAGTGCTCCCTGCACTGTCATGTAATCAAAATGACTGTTAACAAATAATAAGAATCTGCTATATTTCTCGCAGATTCCTTTAACTGTTCATATTATTAATCTAATTGGAACCGCGAAAAGATCTTCCATACTAGCTCATTGCGATTCGAAACATTTACTTTTTGAAAAATCATCTTTAAATGATCCTGTACTGTATAGGTTGAAATATGAAGATTATAGGCAATCTCTTTTGTAGGAATCCCTTTAATAATTTCAAACACCACTTCCTTTTCTCTAGGCGTAAGGTTATAGGCTGTTATTAAAAAATTTAACATTTCTTTCGGTGATGCTTCATTTATAAATAGAGCAATTTGCTGTTCAAGTTGGCTTGTCAGCATAAGTGATGTATGAATAGTAATATAGCCTGTATCCTTGATAGGGACTATTAAAGAAGAACTGCTTTTGTACTTGTCAGCAAGTAGCTTTGCGCATATCGCTTGAATAGGTTTAGGCACTTGTATATCAGATAAGCTTTCATGCTTTCTTAGAATGAATAGCAATTCACTAGCCTTGGTATTACTTGAAAGAATTCTTAACTCTTTATCAAAAATAATAATACCTTGTTCACCTTCTATAGCTGGAATTCGCTCCTCAATAATATAATGATGGAACTCCTTTAACGCCTCTCCCATGACTGGCATCAGTATTTTTATCAGTGCTAGATCTTTATCTTGAAATAAGGGCTGCTCATTTTCAGCCTTTTTGAATAGGGTTAAAAAGCCATAGCATTGCCCTTGATATGTTAATGCAGCTCGTATTTCATCGCTAAAACCATGGGGGGCTAACACTTCTCTATAACGCAAACTTTGGCTTGTCGAATCACTTAGCCTTCCTAAATACTGACCACTGCATACTAAAAATTCATATTTATTTATATCCTCTGTAGCATATTCCAGTTCCATAATCTTATGATGAATAGCCTCTATAGAATGCTCCGTTACAGCACCTACTGAAAAAAGTGTATGAGCATCCGTTAATGTGCAGCAATAAGCAGCAAAATTTATTTGCTTTCGTAGAGCTTCTATCATCAATTGGCGATATTCAAACGAATTTTTGCTGTGCTTTAAGCATTGTTCAGATTTTCTTCGCCAGTATTGTGTTTCCTTCATCAAAACCTACCTCCCCCAGAAATATGGGATAGTTCTTTTTTTCCAAGCCTTTATAATTGAGAATAATTCTTAATTAAATTGTACAAGAGTTTCACAAGGAGGCATACTATTTTGAAGAAGTTTTATTACACATTTTTTATTATCCTACTAGCCGCTACCCTTATTAGCGGCTGCTCAACGCAGTCATCTCCTGCAACTACTAATGATCAGGATTCAAATGAGCCTCATACTCTCAAGGCAACCATTAGTGCTCCAAAATCGCCAGCCATTTTTCCAAGCATCTTGCTGGCACATCAACAAAAGGATATTAAGCTTATCACATGGGAAACAGCAGATACCCTTTTAGCTCAAATTCAGAAAGAACAAGCTCAATTTATGGCGATGCCTCTTAACATGGGCGCAAATTTATATGCGAAGGGTATGCCCTTACAGCTTATTCAAGTCAATACATTTGGCTCTATGTTTCTTGTTTCAACCGATGATAATGTTCACGAAATAGAAGATTTAGCACATCAAACGATTTTCGTCCCTAGTCAGGGTGGTCCGCCGGATATTTTAACAAATTACTTAATCGCTCAACATAATATTCCAGATGTGAAGCTATCCTTTGTCAATATCTCAGAAATCGGTCAACAGCTAGCATCAGGTGCTATCCAACATGTTGTTATTCCAGAGCCCTTGTTAAGTATCGTACAAGCAAATTTACAGACGGATTTACATATCGTCATCAATTTTGAAGAAGTATGGCAGAAACAATTTAATCAACAGCTACCTCAAACCGGGATTTTTGTAAATAAGGCTTGGGCAGCTAGTAACCAACACGCGATTAAACACTTTCAAGCTCTTTCTGAAACAGGCATTACTGATTTATATCAACAGCCTGATGTTTCCTTGCCTTTATTGAGCGATTTTTTCAAAAGTAATGAAAAAATTATGCAAAGCGCATTAGCAAATAGCTCCATACACTTTCAAACTGCTTCACAAGCCCGAAATGATATAGAAGCCTATTTTAAGATTTTACTAGAGATTGCACCTGACTCTATAGGTGGTGCATTACCTAATGAAGACTTCTATTACAATGAATAGTCTACTTCGTTCAGCAGGTAGCATCACCATACTAGTTCTTGCCTGGTTTATATTGGCTACTAAATATCCTGATGTCTTATTACCCAGTCCTATTGTAGTTGCTTCTGTTCTATTCAAACTATTAGGAAGCCCTGTATTTTGGTCTTCCTTCTTTATTACAGTATTGTCTTTTCTAATGGGGATACTGCTGTCTTTGTTATTGGGTAGTATTTTAGGAATCATAGCAGGTTTATCCAACATGCTACAGGATGTTATAAAGCCGCTTATTACCTTAGCTCAATCCATCCCTCCCGTTTCGTGGATGTTATTTACTGTTTTATGGTTTGGAGAACAGGGCGGTGCTCAAATCTTTATTGTTTTCGTCACCTTAGTACCTATTTTTTTCTTTAATGTTATGAAAGGGATACATCAAACACCTCAAGAACTGCTCGAGATGGCCCAATGTTTTAGCGTTTCACGAAAGAAAGTGATAAGAGATATTTATTTCTCTCAAATATTACCTTACTTACATTCGGCTCTATTAATAGCAGTTGGAATGGGGTGGAAGACAATTGTCATGTCAGAATTAATTGTAGGACATGGGGGAATTGGTCAGCAGCTTAGTCAAGCACGTGTTTTCTTTGATACGCCAACAGTATTTGCTTGGACGGTCATACTTGCATTGGTTGGTCTTGCTATGGAGATTTTCCTACAAAGATTCATAAAGTGAGATTTGAATAGAAAGGAGCCCAGCCTATTGTTAACCATAGAAAATCTATCTTTCTCAAGAAATCAAAAGCAGATTTTCCAACAGTTTCATTTACAAATAAGTCCTCATACTGTGACGTGTATTTTAGGCCCTTCAGGTATTGGGAAAACAACATTATTGAAGCTTATTGCGAATTTAATTCCACCAGATGCAGGATTAATTAGCTTTCCTATTGACTCACTAGGATATGTTTTTCAAGAGCCTCGACTTCTTCCTAGTCTTACTGTATTTGAAAATATTGCGTGGGTGGGCGAGGCGGTAGCTGAAGAAAGAATAGATCAATTACTGGAAATTGCAGGTCTTTATCATGCTAAAACACACTATCCACATCAATTAAGTGGCGGTATGAGGCAGCGTGTCTCTCTTGTTCGGGCAATGGTCAACCAGCCAGCACTTTTACTAATGGATGAACCATTCCAGTCATTAGATATTCATCTAAAACAGGAAATGCTGCAATTAGTGCATACACTTTGGTTGGACTATCAGCCCACAGTTATATTAGTTACACATGATTTAAATGAGGCTCTTTATCTTGGACAACGAATACTTATTTTAAGTAACGGCCCAATACAAATAGTAGGTGACTTCACAAGACACTCAGCAACCTTTCATAAGGATGATTGCTTAAAGATGAAGGAGTTACTCTCCTCATCTATTCCCCTCAAAATTTAGGAGGCATTTTAATGAACAAATCATTACACAACTGGGACAATCCTTCTGTCTCTACGTATCAACAATCCATTCGTCAAAAAATTATTGGCTACGACCTTATTTATGACATGATGGCAAATATAATTGATAACTTTCCTACTACGCACAAAATTTTAGTAGTAGGGGCCGGTGGTGGACAGGAATTATTAACATTAGGTAAATCATTTCCTTCTGTTCATTTCACGGCAGTTGATACATCCAAAGTAATGCTAGAGATAGCTGCTAAACAGATTGATTCCCTACCATATGCACTTACTATCGAATGGCTTGAAAGAAATTTATTGAGCTTGAACAGTAAAGAACTGTTTGATGTAGCTACCTGTCATTTAGTTTTACATTTTATGAAGGATCTTGATCAAAAAAGAGACATGCTACAAAAAATAGCTGATAGCTTGAACCACAATGGCGTGTTATTTATTTCATCGATAAATACTGATTTATCTTCTCAAACGTTCAAACAGGAGCTTTACTATTGGCGAAGTTCCATGCTCCATAACGGAATAAGCGAGGATCATTGGCAACGCTTTGAACAATCCTTTAGCACGACAACCCATCCGATTACTCTTGAGTTGCTTATTAATTTACTGAAAGAGGCTGGCTTTACAACAATCTTTCCCTATTTTAAAACACATATGATTGACGCTTTAGTCGCTATTAAGGGAGAAACTACTATATGAAAAATGGGAATATCTTAATTATCGGAGGCTATGGTGAAGTGGGAGGGAAAATTGCAAAATTATTGTTGCAAAGCTATCCCAACAGAATATGGATTGCCGGTAGAAATATAGATAAGGCTAGACAATTCTGTATCCAACAGGATCGTCTTGCAATGCCTATACAAATGGATGTATCAAAAAAAGTGCACCCAGAGCAATTAGAAAGCGTAGCACTGGTCATTATGTGCTTAGAGCAAAAAGATACTGCATTTGTACAGCTCTGCTTAAAGAAAGGGATTATGTATATTGATATTACTGCAAGCTATACCTTCCTAAAAAAATTAGAGGAGCTTCATCCACTAGCTGCACAGAATCATGCGACAGCCGTATTTAGTGTTGGCATGGCTCCAGGATTGACCAATTTAATGGCCATGCACGCTGCAAAGCAATTATCCACCTTAGAGAAGCTGCATATTTCAATCCTAATCGGGGCAGGCGCTATACATGGCACCGCAGCAATTCTTTGGATATTGCATCAGTTAAATCAACCGTTTAGTAGCTACAACAATCAGAGCGTTGCTAATTTTACTAATAAGAGAACTGTGCAATTTAAGAAGATTGGAAAGTGTAGTGTATATCAATTTAATTTCTCTGACCAGCATACATTAACAAAGCATTTTCCTTCTATTCCTATCGAAACAAGATTAGGCTTTGATGTAGAGTCGCTCAATCGATTCGTATCCTTTTTACAAAAAAGTAGAATTGCTTACTTATTAAAATTTAACCGTATCCAAACCTTGCTCGCTTCACTTATTCAAAAAGTTAAAATTGGTTCAGATGTGTGTGGCATACAAATAGAAGCTATTGGGAAAAAACATCACAAAGAAGCAAGTTATACATTAGACTTTCTTGAACGCGATGAATCTCTCGTAACAGCGAAAGTTGCAGCATTTGTTGTGAAAGAACTCCTTAGCAACAAACATCCAGCAGGAGCCTATCATATTGAGGAGCTATTTACATTAGAGAGCTTACAGGCTCAATTCGAAATGTCCATTCAATAAAAAAGACATTTAGCACTTTCCTATACGGGGTAGCTAAATGCCTTTTATTTTTTATAATACCTTTTCTAAAAAATCCTTCGCACGCTGTGTTGATGGCGCTGTAAAAAACTGCTCTGGTGAAGCATCTTCAATAAGCTTGCCGCCATCAAGGAAAAGAATACGATCAGCAACCTCACGAGCAAAGCCCATTTCATGTGTCACAATCAACATGGTCATACCAGAATCTGCGAGGTTTTTCATTACAGCCAATACCTCTTTCACCATTTCAGGGTCAAGTGCCGATGTAGGCTCATCAAATAATATAACTTTAGGGTCCATGGCAAGTGCTCGCGCAATGGCAACACGCTGCTTTTGTCCCCCCGATAAGCGATTTGGATATTCTTGACGCTTCTCAAACAGACCTACTTTCTTCAGTAACTCTTCTGCCTTATTGACAGCAGTAGCCTTATCCATACCCTTTACGTTAATTGGCGCATATGTTAAATTTTCAAGCACTGTTTTATGAGGGAAAAGATGAAAATGCTGAAATACCATCCCTACTTCTTCACGTATTTTCATAATATTTGTCCCTTTATCTGTTAGGACATCCCCTGCAATCGTTACCTTTCCACTTGTCGGAGTTTCCAATAAGTTTAAGCAACGAAGAAATGTCGATTTACCTGATCCTGAAGGTCCAATAATAGCAATTACTTCTTTTTCTTTAACCTCAGTTGAAATGCCTTTTAATACTTCATTCTGTCCATAAGATTTATGTAAATCTTCAATTTTAATCACTTTTTCTCATTCCTTTCTCGATTCGTTTACCAAGGAACGTTAAAACAAGCGTCATGATGTAATAGATTACTCCTGCAAAAAGTAATGGCTCAAGATAACGATATGTCGAACCCCCTACAATGTAGGCACGACGCATAATATCTAATGCACTGATTACTGTCACAACTGCCGTTTCTTTATTTAATGTAATAAATTCGTTTACTAAGGATGGTAAAATATTTTTTACTGCTTGTGGAATAATAATATCCTTCATCATTTTTGCATATGGAATACCCAGTGCTTGTGCCGCTTCCATTTGTCCTTTATCAACTGCATTGATACCCGCACGGATAATCTCTGAAATATATGCACCTGAGTTTAAACCAAAAGCAATAATAGCCGTTGGAATGGGTTCAATTTGAATATCTAGTAATTGTGGTACTGCATAATAAATAATTAGTAATTGTAATACAAGAGGTGTACCACGGAAAATCGACGTATAGAAATCAGCAAACCAACGTAAAAAATTCACTTTACCAATTTTACATAATGCTAAAAGTATACCTACGATAAAACCAATGATGGATGCACCGATTGCAATTTGAAGTGTAACACCTATCCCTTTTAAAATATAAGGAATAGAGGGAACGATAGCTGTAAAATCTAAATTCACAGCGCTTCCTCCTTTCTTTTAATAGAAATGAAAAGCACAAGCGATAGCCCAAAAGTAGAGCTATCGCACGCAATTATTATTCAACTTTTTCTAACCATTTTTCTTCTAGCTCTTGGATTTTGCCTTCTTCTGCTAGCTCTTTTAAAGCTTTGTTCATTTTATCTTTCAAATCGCTTCCTTTTGGAACAGCGATCGCTTTAAAATCTTCAGGCTGTTCTTCCACAGGGAAAGCTACTAGTTGATCATTTGTTTTTAAATAGCCTTTCGCAACGCCACCCTCTAAAATACCTGCATCTAAACGTTTAGACATCATATCTTGAATAATTTCCGGGATTCGCGTACGCCCTTCTACTGTGACATCAATCTTCTTCGCAATTTCATTACCTAGATTTTCTTGAATAGATGCTGTCTGTACACCAACTTTTTTACCAGCTAGATCAGCTTCTTTTTTTATGCCGCTATCCTTTTTCACAATAATTACTTGCTCTGTTTCATTGTATTTATCAGAGAAGTCAACCACTTTCTCACGCTCTGAGTTTGGCGTCATACCAGAAATAACAACATCAACTTTACCTGCCTGTAAAGCTGGTACTAGACTGTTGAAGTCCATATCTTGGACCTGCATTTCAACGCCGATTTTTTCTCCAACTAGTTTAATTAAATCAATATCAAATCCAATAATTTCTTCGCCTTTTGCTGCATCCACATATTCAAATGGTGCATAATCTGCTGAAGTACCAACTTTTAATACTGTTTTGCCCTCTATAGTATCAGTGCTCGAACCTGAATTACTTGCACTATCGTCTTTTGTGCCACATGCCGCAAGGGCCCCTATAATGACTACAAGCATCATTATGAATATCTTATTTTTCATAATTTTATTCACTCCTTTTATTTACTATTTATTGTGTATGAGTCTACAATTCTCGAATATACTTGATGGATATTTATTCATATTTAAGAATAAAAAATCTATCTGCTAATTAAGATATACTCTTTTGAAATAATAATCAAGCTAAATATTAAAATTTTTAACGAAATATTATACGCAGAATCTTCTAATAAATCAATTTTTTAAACTAAAAAATAGCATATGAAAGATATGCTACCATATCACTCATATGCCATTCAAAATGGTTATTCTTTTATAGCTGCTGCTTGAATTTCATAAAATGCCCAATGTTTATTTGTAATATCTGTAAATAGTGAAAATTCCTCACTTTGACCTTCTACTGGGTGATTAAATAAACGATTCAGTACCTTTACAGCTTGTGCACGTGTTAACGGCCTATCTGGAGCAAACTGAGCCTCTCCCATTCCAGTCATGATCCCCATCTGACTAATGCGTTCAATTTCTTCAGCAGCCCAATATTGGGGTGCTACATCCTGATAAGTGATCCTATGCTTATTGATCTCACAATAAGGATACTCTTTAGACAATACCTCACATTGTTTGTCTATCCAACGCACTGCAATTACTGCCATTTGTGCCCGTGTTATTACATCATTCGGTCCAAAAAGATGATCACTATAGCCCCGCATCATTCCCTGCGTGTGTATATACTCAATCTCATTCTTTGCCCATGATTGTGCGGTATCTGAATATGATACAACCTTCGTATTCGGTACATTATTATTACTTAAATTTCGTGCCAACATACTTGCCATTTGCGCTCTTGTGACAGAGGCGCTCGGGCGGAATGTGCCGTCTGGGTAACCTTGGATATATGGCTCAGAGGTAGGCTTTTTTACTACAACCTCTTCTTCGATCTCAGGTTCCTCTTCTTCCACTGATGTATATAAAATTGAGAACGTCGAGAACTTTGTTACTTCAAATTGAATACCTTTTGTACTTTCCTTGAAATCAACAATTTGACCACGTACTACCTCTTTTGTGCCATCACTATGCTCAATATACACCGCTAAATGATCCAACTGCTCCTGTGTGATAGTTTTTGGTAATGGCAATGTTAATGTCACAGGACGATTTTGCATATTCGTTTCAATCGTCATTGGTTGCCCAAGTAATGTTACAGTTGCACTACCAGCTAGCTGCTGTACCGCTTGCTCCGTTTTTGCACGCGCTTCTAGCTGCTGTTGCTTTTCTAATGACTTTATAGGAACAACACGGAAATAAAAATCTGCATTAAAATTCGCCAAGGAGGCTGAAGGTATATCTAGCTTTACGGTTTCCATATCAATGCCTAGACCTGTTTGACCTTCTGACAATAGCTGTGCTGCTTCTTTTGCGATACTAACTGTTGTTTCGCTAACTTGCTGCTGCTCATCTGGAATAATAATACGTGATTTTTTATTTGCTTGAAGTGCTAATTTTTCAATCGACTCTCTGGCATTGGCAGTTGTAAAGTTTACCGTATCCTTTATAACTCCACTACTACTATCACGTGAAATCACTGTTTGTACAAGCACCGAATCTGGTTGATTTGCGTCTACCACATTGACCGTGATTTGGTTTGATGTAGACGGTGCTGGTGGATTTGATGTTGGCGTAGTATCTGGAACTGATGGTTGTGGTTGTGAGCTAGTAAGCCATTTTGCATAAAGTGTGATATTTTCTGTCACCCTATCTAATGCAAAATTCCATTGTGTTTGCAATGCGCTATCTTTATACCAGCCTGCAAATACATAGTCTGCTCTCGTTGGTGCTGTAGGTGCTATTATTCCTTCTCCATGCACTACTGCTTTTGGTTCTACCGTGCTTCCACCATTTGTCTCAAATAGCACTGTATACGCAGTTGGTGCAACAGCATATATCGTCATCGCCTGTGGCACAGTTTCATTCCAGTGCTCTGTTAAGGAATAATCTGTAAACCAGCCTTTAAATTTTGGACTACTTAATTTCTGTTGTCCAAATGCCATGACCCCTATAGTATCAATAGTTCCTTCAAATACTACCTTTACCAGTTTATTAGACAGAAATGCTCCTTGACTAATGGATATTACATTTTTCGGTATCACTAAATTTGTTAAATTACTGCCATCAAAAGCAAATTCCCCAATTTGTGTCACACTTTCTGGTAGTGTAATTTCTGTCAGTTTATTATTAAAGAATGTATAGTCTTTAATTGTTATGATGCCATCGGGTATATGGACACTTGTCAATTGATTGTCACTAAATGCCCAATCCCCCATAGAGATCACACTATTTGGTAGCGTTAAATTTGTTAATTTATTTCTTTGGAATGCCTTTTCTCCTATATGCGTTACAGAGGATGGTAGCTGGATGCTTGTCAAATTATTCCTCGTAAACGCTAACTCCTTAATTTCTGTTATCCCTTCTGGCATTGTAACACTAGTCAATTTATTTCTTTCAAATGCGGAACTTTCAATAATTGTCACTTTTTCAGGTATAACAATATTGGTTAGTTTATTATCCATAAACGCACCAACCCCAATAGTTTCCACACTATTTGGTAATGAGATACCCGTCAATTGATTCTCCCCAAATGCTAAAGCACCAATATATGTAACACTATCAGGTAGTGTTACATTCCTTAACTTATTATTGTAAAAAGCAAACTCATCAATATATGTGACGCTATTTGGAATCGTTACTTCTGTTAAGTCATTTCTCGAAAAGGAAGAAAAATCAAGTTTACTCAAGCCTGAGGATAGCTGCAAGTTTGTTAAATTATTATCCTCAAAAGCAAACATACCTATCTCCCTCACATTATCCTATGCTTGCCCCACAATGAATACAATAAATGGATGTTGCTGTGAGCTCCTTTCTCCTCAAACCCACACAAAAATAGTAGAATAGAAGAAACAAAATCGTGAAGGGGGAGGAGAGGGAAATGGCATTCTCGACAGAAAAACTAGACACGAACCACTGGACCTATAACGAATTCAAAGATATGGGCATTGCTTGTGGAAGGACGATTAAACGGGTGATTCGATCCATGCAGACACTTTCTAAACAGATGGGCGCATCCATTGCGAGTGCCAGTGCAGATAAAGCCGAAGCGAAAGCAATCTACCGTCTACTGGCAAATCCAAAAGTCACGCCCTCTGTCCTCTTACAAACACATCGAAAAGCAACGATGGCACACATCAAAAAACGAGAAGAATCTGTTATTTTAGTCGTGCAAGATACAACCACACTTAATTATACAGCTCACAAAAAGACAGAAGGATTGGGTGATTTTGGCGCAAGTCCCCATCATCAAGGACTTCTCCTTCATTCGGCTATTGCGGTGACGACAGATGGTATTCCCCTCGGTTTACTTGATCAATTTGTTTGGACACGTCCTGTAGAAGAACGAGGGAAACGGACAGCCAAACGACAGAGACCGATTGAAGCGAAGGAAAGTTACAAATGGTTAAAAAGTATGGATAATAGTTGCAAGAACCAACCAAAAGGAGTTCGTTACGTTCATGTTGGTGACCGTGAAGCCGATATCTATGAATTTTTTCAACATGCCCTCGAAAAAGAACAGGACTTCCTTGTGCGTGTTGTGCAAAATCGAAGAACAACAGAAGCCTGCAAATTAGTTGATGCAGTGAAGCAAACCCCTCCAGCAGGAAAAATTTGCGTAGAAATCCCACGAGATACACGCAGAAATTTGCCCAAACGACAGGCAACTTTAGCGATTCGGTTCAAGCATGTACACATGACGGCGCCAATGAATGGCTTGAAAACACCGAAGCAAAAGGCAACCATCGCCGTGTCCATTCTGCATGTACGAGAAGAAACTCCCTTGTCCAAATCAAAACCAATCGAATGGTATTTAATCACGAACCGAGCGGTGACTACACTGGAGGAAGCGATAGAAAAAGTGAGCTGGTATATACATCGCTGGAAGATTGAGCGATTTCATTACATTTTGAAAAGCGGCTGTAAGATAGAGGAGAAGCAGAATCGTACAGCCGAACGACTAGAAAAACAGCTACACGTGTACAGTATCATCGCTGTCCGAATCCTCGGCATGACTTACTTAGCAAGACAGCAACCAACAGCCTCCTGTGCGCCATTTCTAACCGAAGAGGAATGGCAGGTGCTCTATCGTATTTCGAATAAAACATCCACTCTCCCTTCTGTCCCACCAAGCATCAAAGAAGCCGTTGATTCCTTAGCCAAGATGGGCGGCTTCCTCGGACGGAAAGCAGATGGGGACCCGGGTGTCAAAGTCCTGTGGCGAGGATTCAACCGATTCTATACCGTACTTGAGTATTACCAACATCTCCTTCCATAATTAGGATATCTTGTGGGGCAAGCATAGCACATTATCTGGGATAATAAGTGATGTTAATTGATTATTCTGAAAGGCATAGCTTCCTATAGCTTGTACGCTGTTAGAAATCGTTAAGCTTGTTAGGGCATTGCCAGCAAATGCGGCTGAACCAATATAGGTGACGCTATCAGGAATCACCACATTCGTTAGTTGATTATCATTGAAAACATAGTCGGCAATTAACTCAAGTTCGCTTGGCAATGTGACACTTTGCAGGTTATTAGCTGAGAAAGCAAATTGCCCTATATAGCTTACATCATCGGGAATCACTACATTTGTTAGTTGATTTCCACGAAAAGCCTGCTCACTAATCCATTCAAGTGTGCTTGGCAATGTAACACTTTGTAAATTTTTATTCTTAAATGCTTCGTTGCCTATTCTTTTGACAATAAATCCATCAATTTCTTCAGGAATTACTAAATTTGCTGGGGCATCGCCTTTATAATCTGTTATTGTCAGTGTATTATCATTATTTTTAACGATAATAAATGGATTAATCCACTTCGCATATAATGTAATATCTTCTGTTATCGTGTCTAAGAAGTCCAACTTATTCTTTAACTCTGGGTCCTTATACCAGCCATCAAATACTAAGCCTGGCTTCTCTGGTCTTTCCCATATTGTTAAAAAATCATTTTCAGTAAAGGTTCTTGAAGCAACGGGGCTACCCCCATTCGTATCAAAGGTTACCGTATATGTTGCGGGTCTTGCTGAATAAATTGTTAAATAACTACCTGTAGTCTGACCATCCCATACCTCATTCAACTCAGGATCTATATACCAGCCATTAAAGCCTCCGCTTATATCCTGGTTATCAAATGCTCCATTGCCAATTGTAGCAACTATCTCATCAAATACAACCATTCGTAAATGATTGTTGGCAAAGGCTCCAGCCCCAATACTCACCACTTCAAAAGGAATAAATACACTTGTTAATTGTTTATTAGCGAATGCACCATCAGCGATTCCTGTAACCGCTATACCCCCAATGCTATCAGGAATCAACAGATTAGCTGGTGGAATCCCGTTATAGCCTGTAATCGTCCCATTATCGAACACAAATAAGCTGTCATTGGCTTTTGCCGGGGATGCAGGTAATTGAGATAATATAAGCATCACCATTAATACAATCAAGGCTATTTTTTTCATCTAATTTAACCCCCATTCTATTTAAAGAGTCACTTCTGCTAATTTCTAAAAACTATGTTCAATTGTCGCCTATCTTATAGCATTTCTCTACGCCTTTTTCTGTGTGTTGTTTTATTTAGTATAAAAGAATTATGAATACTCTTGGCGTTAAGATTTCTTAACGTTCAGCTTGCGTCTATTTTAATAAAATAGGCTATCTTGTATAATCCAACTAAAACCGTGTTAAATAATTGGTAAAACTGAAAAGTAGAAGGGTTGTTAAGAATGAAAAAATTATCACTATTGTTTGCGATTATTATAGGGTCGCTGCTGCTAACGGGCGTTACCTTTTACTTAACTCAACCTAGCTCACATGGACCACAAGCGGTTAAAGGCGTGATGGATTTACGTCATTATACATTTCACGATAATGCCCCTGTGAAATTAGACGGAGAATGGGCATTTATTCCGAATCATTTAGTTGATCAGGCAAGCTTTGACACCTATCAAAGCTATCTCGTCGATGTTCCTTCAGGATGGACAAAGTATACGATTGATGGACAATCACTCCCCTCATTAGGAAGTGGAACTTATCGACTAAAGATTTTAATAAATGATCAGGAGGATGTTTTAGGGATTAAAACGAACGTTATTCGTATGTCCAATGCCATCTATATAAATGGGCAACGCATTGGACAAAGTGGAGAGCCTGCTGAGGATACGAGCTATATGCCACACAATACACCTTATACTGCTTATTTTTCACCTGATCAACATGAATTGGAATTAATTGTGCATGTCGCAAACTTTGATTATGCACCAGGCGGGGGTATTATTAGCTCCATTTTCTTAGGGGATCCATCGAGTATTACAAAGCTTCGTGAAGGGGCACTATTCTACGATTTAATTACACTAGCAGCCTTTTTAACAATGTTTATCTATTTTTTTGGCTCTTATCTTTATTCAAAATTAGGTATTGAGCAGCTTTACTTTGCGCTATTTTGTTTTGCTAGTGCGCTCTATACCCTTACACATGGTGAAAAACTGTTACTAGCCTTTGTAGATATGAGCTATGCACCATTTCAACCCATACAGATGGCTTCAAGTCAGCTTGTCGGCTTTTCGATATTGCTCTATTTTTATCGCGCTTTACCACAATATATGAATAATCGAGTGGTAAAGGTATTATCTGCTATCGGTATTTTAATGATGCTCACACTGATTCTGCCAGCATCCATCAATTCCAAATTACAAAATGTTAATTCCTTATATGTATTTATCAATATCGTGTATATTTTCTATGTACAAATTATTGCTATCTACCGACGTGCCCCCGGTGTCATGTATTTAACACTAAGCTCGTTAGCGATTCTACTTTATTTTATCGTTGCTACATTGAATACACATATTAATCTTGAATTGAATGCCCTACCGCCCTTACTGCCATTTATTTGCTTAATAATGCTTTCTTTATATATTTCTCATCGTTTTGCAGATTCCTATTTAGAGAAAGGTAAGCTCACAGAGGCACTTATGCGTGTAGATCAATTAAAGGATGAGTTTCTTGCTAAAACATCTCATGAATTTCAAACACCCTTGCATGGCATTATCGGCATTTCCCAGTCGATGTTAAATGACAATAGTATGCCTAGCTTAGCTGCGGAGCAGAAGGAAAAAGTAACACTTATTTTTAATATCGCTGAACGCCTTTCTTATTTGGTCAACGATATACTTGATTTTTCAAAGTTAAAGGAAAATGAATTAACATTGCGGATAACATCTGTGAATTTATTTGCGGTTACACATATGACTATAGAGGTGCTGTCCTATACGATTAGTAAAAATGTAAAAATCTATAATCATATTGCACGTGGGAGCTTTGTCCAAGCAGATGAAAATCGACTTCGACAAATTCTCTATAACTTAATTCATAATGCAGTGAAGTATACAAATAAAGGGCAAGTTGATATTACTTGCTATGAGGAGCAAGCATTTTTAGTAATTAATGTGCAGGATACTGGCTGTGGGATTGCACCCGAAAATTTAAAAGCTATTTTCAGCCCATTTCAGCAAGTCAAGCATTCCACTGACGGTACTGGATTAGGGTTACACATTACAAAGGAACTTGTGGAAAGACAAGGTGGTAAAATTAGTGTAGATTCTATTGTCGGACAAGGTACAACTTTCTCGGTCAAGCTGCTAAAAGCCCAGCCAATCCACGAGCAGCTAACAGCAATGCCCGTACAAACCTATCAGCAGCCTTTCCTAACTTTCCCGCATATTGTTGAAAGAATAGGGAAGAAAAAACTTCTTATCGTGGATGATGACGCTGTGAATTTAAAAGTATTAATTGATATTTTGATGCAGGAGGGCTATTCCATTATCGCTATTGATAATGGGGAGCATGTTTTTGACCAGCTCACCCAACATCCTGATATTGATTTATTAATTTTAGATATTATGATGCCTACTATTTCTGGCTACGAGATTTGTCAACAAATTAGAGAAAATTATACATCTACCGAGCTACCTATTTTAATGTTAACAGCAGCCGTACGTCCAGAGGATATGATTGTAGCCTTTCAATCGGGAGCGAATGATTTTTTACATAAGCCACTCGATATAGCAGAGCTAAAGACACGTGTACGCAATCTTATTTTATTAAAGGATTCAGCCGAAACAGCAATTGCTATGGAAACAGCCTTTTTACAAGCTCAAATTAAACCGCATTTCGTTTATAATGTATTAAATTCTATTTTATCGCTTAGCTATTTAGATTTGGAGCAGGCACGGATAATGATTACAAATTTCGCTACCTTTTTACGCAATAGCTTTGCCTTTGAAAATGCCAATAGTCTTGTTCCTTTAGAGAAAGAGCTTAGTCTTATTGAGGCATATATCAATATTCATTGCACACGCTATCCTGAACAATTAGAATGGGAAATTTGTATGGATCAGCCTGTTCACTGTCTTATTCCACCACTTCTGCTTCAGCCATTAGTGGAAAATGCTCTTCTGCATGGGCTGAAGGTAAAAAAAGAGGATGCTAGGCTGCAATTATCAATCAGACAGGAGCAGCAAATGGTAATCTTTAAACTCACAGACAATGGAATCGGCATGTCTCCCACACTTTTGCAGCAAATTCAAAATGGTGAAGTAACTGCCAGTCAAGGGATCGGTCTGCTCAATATTTCGAAACGATTAAAAAAATTTGAAAATGCAACGATCCATTTTGAAAGCATGGACAATAAAGGAACAACTGTCGAAATACGCTTTCCAATTATTTCAATAGAAGGGATGTGAACGTCTTGTTAAAAGCAATCATTGTAGACGATGAAATTTTATCAATCCGTTTATTAGAATCCATGTTACAGGCAAGTGGCTCTATTGAGGTGATCGAAACCTTTCTAAACCCAAAGGATGTCTTAACTACCATTGATACATTAAAGCCTGATATTTTATTTTTAGATATTGAAATGGCTGAAATGACGGGTCTTGAACTTGCTTCTAAAATAGAAGATGCCTCCCATCAAATGGATATCGTCTTTGTGACAGCGTATGAGCATTACGCTTTAGAGGCATTTGATGTACAGGCTACAGACTATATTTTAAAGCCGCTTGATTATAACCGATTATTAAAAACGATTGAGCGGCTATATGAACGACGATACCCTATGAATTCAATCATGTCGATTGAACATGAGTCGACTAAAGTTATTCATACATTACTGTTCCATATACATTCTGGAAAAGTTTCAATTGGTGATAGTGTACTTACTTTATCCACAAAGGAATTTCAAATTTTATTCTTTTTAGCACAGCATAACTATCAAGCCTTTCCGGCGGCTGAGCTATACCGACGTATTTGGGATGAGGATAGCATTGGACAAACACAGGCATTACGAGTGCATATTAGCAATTTAAGAAAAAAGCTAGACGCGATTCCAGGGCAGCCAGCTAAGATTGTAATGGCAAGAGGCGCCGGCTATCAATTAGTTTTTCAGCGTGAATAGATCGTAAAAAGGAAGCTGTTCGTTTTATGAACAACTTCCTTTTATGCTTGTTATTTTGAGGCTGCTTGAATTTCACCGAATGCCCAATCTATTTACACATCTAATGCGTATCAGGAGATTAGCTCGTACAGCTGAAGCAACCAGTCACTAGCTCAATACCGTCAACTGACTGTAAAGTAAGATATTTTCTTACTGTCTCAAAAATGATACTCAGTGCTCTTCTTCCTAGCCTAGATTTTTTTCTTCTGGAAATAGCTTTGACTTTAACTCATCCTCCCCAGAGCCTTTTGCTAAAGGAACACGAGAACGATAAGCAGCACGGCAGACTAGATGTCCTGCAACAGGTGCTGTGGCAAAGACGAAAAGAATCCCTAAAATTAGTCGTACACTAACATAGCCATCATGCACCCAAAAGTAAATAAAGGCACCTAATAGACATGTTAATACGGATAATGTGGAGCTTTTGGTAGCAGCATGTGAGCGTGTATAAACATCTGGCAGGCGAATCATACCAAATGCACTAATCACGCTGACAATTGAGCCGATTAAGATTAATATGACTGCCGCCCATTCAATCATTTGATTTACGTTCAACAATCACACCTCTTTCAATATATTTGCTAAAGGCAATCGTTCCAATAAACGCCAATATTCCTAAAATCAGAATGGCCTCTAAATAAGCCTTTGTTTTTAAGATAATCGAAACAATGGCAATGGCTGATAGCAGATTGACGCCAATTGTATCAAGTGCTATAGCACGGTCCGGCATGGATGGCCCACGAATAACACGATACAGTGACAACGCAATGGAAATACTAAAGAAAGCAAGAGCTAGTAATAAGATATTGTTAATCATTAACGTGTCACCTCCATAATTGCTTGTTCAAATTTCCCAATTGAGCGAATAACAGCGTCCTTTGATTCCTCAATATCCATTGCATGAATATAAAACACATCGCCCTCTTCAGATACTTCCATCACGACAGAACCAGGTGTTAATGTGAGTAACACCGCTAGTGCTGTAATCTCCCAATCACCTTTTAACGCGGTCTTATAAGTAAAAATACCAGGCGTAATATTCAGCTTTGGTGTCATAATTTGCTTTAATACACTATAGCTTGATAAAAATAGCTCCCAATTGAAAAGCCATAATAATTTTAGAATGGAGAAAACTCGTCGCAAGTAAAATTGAGTGCCATAAAAGCGATGCATCGCATATAAAATTCCTATTCCTACGATAAAGCCCATTAAAAACGTTGAAAACTGTGGTGTTACTTCATCCTGCAAAAGCAACCAAAGTGCCGCGATAAATAAATTTAATATAAACTGCATCGCCATTATTTATTC
Source organism: Lysinibacillus macroides (assembly GCF_001281525.1). GTDB lineage: Bacteria > Bacillota > Bacilli > Bacillales_A > Planococcaceae > Lysinibacillus > Lysinibacillus macroides. The sequence continues at coordinate 134,923 of NZ_LGCI01000003.1, forward strand.
ACCTCACCTTGCCATAATTCTCCGTCCAATACTGGATCGATATACATCGAAGGCGTATAAAGCGTTTCCGCTGCATCTGTTACAAAGGGTGCTAATTTTTCGGCGCCAACCCCTAAGCCAATTGTACAAACAGCCAATAATGTTAATGGGAGCATCACACGCTTTGGCAAAGGCTTTTCATCCTCTAAGCTAATAATGGTTTCTCCAAAAAAGGAGGAAAGGAAAATTCGTAACAGTGAATATAAAACAACTAAACTAGATAAAAATCCTAGACCTAATAGCACAAAATTGCCACCCTCTATTGCACCTTGTCCAATTAATACCTTCCCTAAAAAGCCGCTTAATGGTGGTATACCCGCTAACGAACACATGGCAATAAAGAATAACCAGCCAAAGAAAGGATAATTTCGAATAAGCCCGCTCATTTTATCAATCACTGTTTCCCCAGTTAAATAGATCATCATGCCGACTGCTAAAAACAGCATAGCTTTTGCAACCATATCATGCATTAAATAATAGATAACACCCTGCAAAGCTGATTCTGTACCAATGGCGAGACCTGCTACGATAAATCCAACACCAATCAGCACATTATAAGAGGCAATCGTTCTTACATCTCGTCCTGACAGAGCGCCAATGCAGCCTGCCATAATGGTTAGTCCTGCCATAATCCCAAGTACGGTGTGTGTCACTTCTGTATTATTTGGGAACAGCAATGTGAAGGAGCGTACAAGTGCATAAATCCCTACTTTTGTTAATAATGCTGCAAATAATGCTGCGACAGCTGTTGGAGGCACACTGTAGGAGCCTGGGAGCCAAAAGAAGAGCAAGAGTCCAGCTTTTAAGCTAAAGACAATTAAGAAAATGAGTGCCACCGTTGTAATTAGTGGATTCGCTCCTGCCTCCATAACACGAAGTGAAATATGTGCCATATTCAATGTTCCAATAGTTCCATATAAGAATGCTAGCGCCACTAAGAAAATCCACGATGCCACAATATTAATTAAGACATATTTTAATGCTTCACGCAGTTGAATTTTTTCGCCTCCTAAGCTAATAAGCCCATAGGAGGCAAGCAGCATTACTTCAAAGCAGACAAATAAGTTAAAAATATCACCTGTTAAAAATGAACCATTCACACCAGCTACCATCAGTAAGGTAAATGGATAAAAATACATTTTTTCATAGGCTAGCTCCATCGTAAAAATTGCATATAGCAAACAGATCACTGCGACAAGATTGGCAACTAGCACTAGTAAGGTTGCGAATGAATCTGCAACAAATGAAATACCAAACGGTGGTGCCCAACCGCTAAAATCAATGCGCATTACCCCTTGTGTTTGGATCTCTAGCAATAAAACAATGCTAATCACAGCGATAAAGCTCAGTGTTAATAAGCTAATAATGCGCTGTAAAAAGACATGCTCTTTTAAAAACACGAGTAAAATCGCTGTAATAACTGGCACGATTAATGGTAAAACAATCATATTACTCATCTGGCGTACCTCTCAATTCATCAAAATTCCCTGAACCATTTGTTTTGTACGCTCGATAGCCTAATACGAGAACAAATGCCGTGACTGCAAAGCTAATCACAATGGCTGTTAAAATTAATGCTTGCGGTAATGCATCGGTATAAGGACCCTCTGATTCTCCTAATAATGGTACATCCCCTTTTTTAAGACCACCCATTGTTAATATAAGCAAATGAGCAGCATGTGATAATACAGCCGTTCCTAAAATAACACGCAATAACTGTTTCGAGAGGATTAAGTACGTCGCAACAGCTACTAATATACCTACTAAAACCAGTATTAAAGATTCCATTGGCTACTCATCCTCACTTATACTTAAAATAATTGTTACCACAACACCCACAACCGTTAAAGCTACTCCCGCTTCAAAGATGGTTACAGTTGAAAATCCCATTTCCCCAAATATAGGGACATTTATATACGTATGTGTTTGCGTTAAAAATGGCACATCGAAAAACAAGGAGCCTACCGCAGTTCCTGTAGCAAGCAGAACCCCCAAAGCGGCCACCTTTTTAAAATCGAATGGCATCCCTTTATGCACTGTTTCAATATCATAGGCAAGATAGAGCAACACAATACCGGAAGCTAATACAAGTCCACCGATAAAGCCGCCACCTGGCGCATGGTGTCCCGCAAAGAACAAATACACACCAAGCGTTAAAATAATAAACACAACTGCCTTGGTAACTGTTCTTAATATCACATCATTAATTTTCATGATCTGCTTCCTCCTTTCGTGGCTTAAGCTTTATTAATGTATAAACCCCTAAGCCAGCAATAAGAAGAACAACAACCTCTAGCATGGTATCAAATGCACGGAAATCTCCGAGTATTGTATTCACAATATTTGAACCACCAGCTAACTCATAGGAATCATTAAAATAGATAGCTACTGATTCAAAGCGGTCATAATGTACTACTGCTAAGCCTACAATTGTCACCGTTGCCCCTGCAAAAATGGAAATAATGGCCTTTGACCATTGCACCTTTTTAGGAGGAGCCTCCGGCATTAAATCTGGCAAATATTTAAAACATAATAGGAATAAAGCAGTTGTCACGGATTCAACCACTAACTGTGTCAATGCTAAATCGGGTGCACGGAAAATCACAAAGAAAAAGGCAATGGAATAACCTAATACACCATTTAACAACATAGCTGTTACGCGCCCTTTGGCAAAAATCATCCAGATAGCTGCAAAAATCATTACAAAGACAAGAATTAATTCGTAGTATTCCACAACAGAGTCATTGTCAAAGTTAAATACCATAGCATCTGACCAAATAAAATAGCCTGCAATCAGTGCAATAAAGAATACATATATATAGATAAAATAATGTGTTAAATTACCTGTCATATATTTACGAGTGAATGTGGCTGAGCCGCTTTCACTCATTTCAAGCAGGCGATTGTAATAGGTGTTAAACGTATATTTTTGTGAAAATATGCGATAGAGCGGCTTCCAGCTTTTTAATGTTTTAAAGAGAATCGTACCGATAAGAATTACACCGATTGTCATCCATAATTCTGGACTTAAGATACCATGCCAGGCATGAATATGTGGGGTTAATTCACCCGCTGTTGGGAAAGTAGGATAAATACTTGCCATAGCAGGCTCTAAAATATAGTGACCTAATATATTTGGAAAGAAAAAGATTCCCACTACAAACAAACATAAAATAAGTGGTGATATCAACATGCCAAATGGAGCCTCGTGTAGTTTTTTATCCAATTTCTCGGGCTGTAGTTTCCCCAAAAATGTGCGGCTAATTAAAATCATGCTGTAAACAAACGTAAAGACACTAGCTACCCATGCGATGATTGGGAATAAAAGCCCCATGTCAGCAATCGTAAATGCTTCCACATCTCGAATAGCTAATACTGCTGCAAAAAACATTTCCTTGCTTAAGAAACCATTAAATGGCGGTAGTCCTGCCATTGACAAACTGCCGATAACAGCAATCGTAAATGTGACAGGCATAAAGGCCATTAAACCACCTAAGCGACGAATATCACGTGTACCTACCTCATGATCGACAATACCAACCATCATAAATAATGCACCTTTAAATGTGGAGTGATTCACAAGATGGAACAATGCTGCAAAGCTTGCCTGTGTGTAAATAATAGAGCTTTCTGCATAGCCATAATAATGTCCAACGGAGCCAAGACCAAATAGACTCATAATTAAGCCTAGCTGACTCACTGTTGAATAGGCTAATAAGGCTTTTAAATCTGTTTGACGTACAGCATTAAAGGAACCCCAGAATAGTGTGACAAGTCCAATAGTGCTAACTAGCCAGAACCAGATCGCCTCTCCGCCAAAGACTGGAGAAAAACGGGCAACTAAATAAATACCGGCCTTCACCATTGTTGCTGAGTGTAAATAGGCACTAACAGGGGTTGGTGCCTCCATCGCATCAGGCAACCAAATATGGAAAGGGAATTGGGCGGATTTGGTAAAAGCCCCTAATAAGATTAAAATTAGTGCTGGCGTAAACAAAGCATGATCGCGTATGACTTCTACATTTGCTACAATGTCACGAATGCTAAATGTATTGGATGCTACATAAAGCATGAGGAAACCAGCAAGCATGGATAGTCCACCAAAGACCGTAATGATCATTGCCTTTTTAGCACCTGCACGCGATGCTTTTCGATGATGCCAATAGGCAATTAATAGGAATGATGATACACTTGTTAATTCCCAAAATGTGTATAATACCATTAAGTTATCTGAAAAGACAACACCAAGCATGGCACCCATGAATAGTAATAGATAGCAGTAAAAATGATGAAGAGATTCTTTCGTTGATAAATAAAAAATAGAATATAAAATGACTAAACTACCTACACCTGTAATTAGCAAGCCAAAAATCATACTGAGTCCATCAAGGTAAGTTGTGAAATTTATATTAAAAGAGGGAATCCACTCATATGTATGGATAAACGTTTTACCCTTGGCAACTTGTGGAATGTAGCGTATAAGTAAAAGAAATAAAAGCAATGGAACTGATAAAACAAACCAGCCAAGATGTGTGACACGCCTTAGTCGCTTATAAAGCAATGGGATAAGCGCAGCACCAACAAATGGCAGAAGTATTGCGATAAGTATTGTAAGCAAATAAAAACCTCCTACTATCAAAATCATCTAAAAATTTGTGGTGATTGGAATATTTAGTGTTAACACTAGAGAAATTTGTTCAAGCTAAGGAACATATCAGATGGTGATCTTGAATTTTTTGCAAACTGCATGGGGTAAGAAAGTGACGATCGTTACTTTCTTAAAAGATAGCATGGTGATAGTTGAAAACACAAAATGCAAAGAGGTTACAGACTCATCACCTCTAACCCTTTATAAGCCTAAATAACTTGTGAAAAATCAAATAATTTATACAAATAAAAATCAGTCATATCAGCATTATAAATACACTTGACTATCTAATTAACAGCCTGCATAATAGTGTTTCATATGACAACATATTTACCTACAATGCGCACAATGCATAAATTAAATAACTTATAATTATTGATTTAAGCTTAATTTTTCAAGGGTTTTCCAATATATTTTCGTTAACTTTTATACATTTTTAAGTATACAATATTAGTGAACAGAATGCACTGTAACAGCATTGATTTTAGCTGTTTTAGGATAATTTTTTCAAAATTAACAGTGAGTAAAATACCAACAGATAAGAGGTGTAGATTTTTTATGAAGCATGTAAAAGGGCGTTTGGATGAAAGTATATTAGTTTGTGTTTACTATGGACGAAATGGCGAACGCTTAATACGTCGTGGTCACAAAATGGCCACAATGCTAGATTGTCCACTTTATATTCTTTCAGTCGATTCGCAGCCCCTTGATGCATTTGACGCAGAGAAATCTAATTACATTGAAGAATGGAAAGAGCTAGCAGAGGAACTTGAGGTTGAAAAATTCATTTTACAAGATAATGAAAAACGCCCAATACAAAAGGTGATTGCAGAGGTCGCAAAAAATTATGGCATATCCCAAATTATTGTAGGGCAAAGTGCACAAAGCCGCTGGGAGGAAATCACGAAGGGCTCTTTCTTAAATGTGCTGTTAAAAGAGGTGCCTTTTGTAGATTTTCATATTGTTGCTGTTCAACGTCCTACTGATGATGATGCAAATGAAACATATGAAAAGGGTGTGCGTGCTTACTTAATCAAAGAGCAGGAGAATTTTAAAGTAGCGTTTACATGTCCGAAATATGTATCCATCGAGGGTATATTTTTCAAAGAAATTGGTACGGATTTTGACAATGGTATTTTTAAGTTTACTTACAACGATAAAATGCATGAGGTTCATATTTCTGAAGGCTATGTAGTCGATCAAGAGAAGCTTCCTGGAGAATTTTTATCACCACTAAGACAATAATATGGAGACACCCTTTACGCCGAGTGTGGAGGTACAGGTACGCCATGTTTTTAAGAAATATTTAAAATAAAAGTGAGGACTGTTGGAAAAGAAAAATCCTTTTCGACAGTCCCTTTTTGCTAGGCTATAGTTGAAGCTGGTTTGTCTTTTGGTAAGAAGAAAGCTATTAGCAATAATAAAGGTAATAAAGAAACGATCATCATTGTAAAATCAATTCCTTTATGATCCATTAACATGCCGATCACCATCGCTCCTATTGCTCCCATCCCAAAGGCAAAGCCAGTGGTTAGTCCAGCCATTGTACCAATTTTTGTAGGCACTAGCTCCTGTGCATAGACAACCGTAACAGAGAAGCTAATCATAATCAATGTACCGATAATGACTAAAAATAGCACCGCTGCCCATAAAGACACATATGGTAAGGCCAAACAAAATGGCATAGGCACTACTACCGATAAAATAATAACGTTTTTTCTACCAATACGGTCTGATAAGGAGCCACCAAAAAATGTCCCCACTACACCAAAAGCCATAAAGGTGAAAATTAATATTTGTCCCAATCGAAGGCTTACATCATAATGATCCATTAAATAAAACACATAAAAGTTTGTAATATTTGTTGTATAAAATGATCGTGCAAAAATAATTGTAAATAATAATGCTAATGCAATCCCGACTTGTTTTTGTGTTAAAGGCGGCAATGTTGACACTAATACTCGCTTTTTCTTCGCAATGCGCTCTTGCTCCAATTGTTTCTTGTACCATCCTGCAATTTTACTCAATAAAATAATGCCAAACGTTGTAGCCACCAAGACAATGGCTGCGCCACGCTGACCAAAAATATCGAAAATATAGGCACTAATTAATGGCGCAAGTGCTTGTCCTGAGTTTCCCCCAACCTGATAAATTGACTGAGCTAGCCCTCGTTTAGAGCCCGCTGCCATAAATGATACTCTCGATCCCTCTGGATGAAATACTGCTGAACCAAAGCCTAAAAATAATACCGCAATAAGAATAATCCAATATTGTGTTGTCAACGCTATAACTGCTATACCAATAAAGGAACTAACCATTCCTATCGGCAATGCATATGGCATTGGCTTTTTATCACTGACAAAGCCTACTACAGGCTGTAATGCGGAGGCAAATATATTTAAGACAAACGATATAAGACCTATTTGTGTAAAGGTAAGTCCTAATTCACTTTTAAATATTGGGAACATCGCTGGAATAACAGCCTGCATTGTATCATTGATAAGGTGCGCAATGCCTATTGCAATCATAATGGGATAGACTGGATTTGTTATATTTAATTGTTTATTCATGCTGCCACCTCTTTTTTCACTTGATGTGTATCCATGATTGTCGCATACTATTGACCTTTTTGCACAAGCTATAAAATGACAAGCCGTAAAAGGAGTTGATATAGATATGGAAAGCTTTATTCATGCTCATTTTTGGGAAATGATTTTAAGAACAACACTTTCCTTCTTTGCGTTACTAATTTTAGCCCGTATTCTAGGGAAAAAACAATTGGGTCAACTAACTTTCTTCCATTATATTACAGGTATTACATTTGGATCGATTGCTTCTGAAATTGCCTCACAAGAAGAAACACCTTTTTTAGATGGCATGATTTCTCTTATCTGGTGGAGTGCTTTAACGTATTTAATGACCCTGATTACTATTAAATCTAAAAAAGCCCGTGTGCTCATTGATGATAAGCCTACAATTGTCGTACAAAATGGTCTTATTTTAGAATCTGCCTTAAAGAAAAATCGTTTGCATTTAGATGAGCTAACGATGATGCTTCGTGAACAGGCAATTTTCTCTGTTCAGGATGTCCAGTACGCACTACTTGAAACAAATGGGAAACTAAGTGTACTACAAAAAACCTCTGAGCAAGTTGCTACAAAGCAGGACGTAAAAGCAGACGTATCACCGCCTACTTATCTGCCTACTGAGGTTATTTCTGATGGACAGCTTATTAAAGAAAACCTTGTGGAGCTTGAATTAACAGAAGACTGGGTAATGAAAAAACTGAAAAAACAAAATGTGCAGGCTGTTGAGGATGTCTATTTTGCACAAATTCAAACAAATGGTTCTTTATATATCAGCTTAAAAGATAAAGCGAGACATTCAAGCCCATAATTGCTTGTTGTCTCGACTTTTGTCAGTTTACCTTTACAATATCTAATGGTGTAATAATACCGATTAATTTTTGATGCGGTTTGCCATGCTCGGTTATCAATAATGCCTCAAATCGCTTGCCTCTTTCGACCCCTTGCTTAAAAATCTCCTCCGCCTCATAAATCGTAATATGCTTACTGACAAATTTATAATTTACCCTATTTTTCTCATGTGTTAAAATATCATGCAATGTCGGAATTCTATTTGGCACTTGACTGTGATGATCTCCCATTGTTGAGGCAAGCCAATTAGTAATACCTACTGTTGTGATAAGTCCTCTAAATTGCTTATTATGATAAACAGGGAATTGTGTATATTTTCGTTGTCGTATAATTTTTAATACCTGCCTAAGGGAATCATTTTCTTGAAAAACAAGCACACGCTTACGAAACATTTGTCCCACGAGTGTTGGCTTAGCTAGGGTAGCATCTATGTATTCAATTCTCTCTACTACGTCTGGATGTGGCTCTGCAATTACATAATTTAAAGAAATACGATGATGCACAATTGCATTGCGTAAATCTGCATAAGATCGCAAATCATCCTCATATTTCTTCACCAGTACATCTTTTCTCTTAGCTTGCTCAATAAGACGAGAAAATGGTATAAAATCCTTTGCGCCAATAATATCTCTTAATCGATGGTCTATCCGATTAAACGCTGTTAGGAAACGATCGGAATTTTCAGTCCCCACTTTTTATGTACCTTCTTTCTATAGTAATCTATATATTTTCCGAGTTATTTGACAAATTTCGAGCTATAGCTACATTATATGCCTATATATTGGATATTCCAAGGTAGTTTCAACTAGAAAAAGCGAGGAAAATCCTATTGAACGGATTTTCCTCGCTTTATCTTATTAAATTTTCACCATCGAGGCATTCCTTTTCATCATCACAATGCCAATACTAATGCAGATAATTGTGCATATCGCTGTAGTTGAAAGGCTCCACCAATAATCAGACATATCCATTGTCCCTCGAATTAGTAATGTTCCATAGCTTGCTAGCTTCCATGGAGATACTGTCCAGAAAATACCTACAATCATATCTACTATTTGCCCTAGAAAAATAAGTGTGAATGCACATGTAGTGGCGATAACAGTTTTAAAGCTAGCACTCATCATCAATGCTACAGCTATCACAAATAATAGCCAAATATAATACGTAAAAAAGCTTGCGAGTAATGAGCCAATATCTAATGTTCCATATAAAATACTTGTGTAGTATACGCTTGCTGTAAAACCAGCGAGAATGCTGATAAAGCTGACTGTGCTCATTACAATAAATTTGCTCAAAAAATAAGCGCTAAATGAAATGGGGCGTATATAAAATAATGTCGCCATACCACTAGCACGTTCTTTACTAATTGAGCCTACAAAAGTAGCCATCATTATTAACAAGCCTATTGTTTGAAACTGTCCGATAGAGGCTTGCAGTAGATCAACTGGCATTAATTCTGGTATTAGCATTTCAAAGCCCTCAGGTACATTTCCAACAGCCTTTAAAATATCCATCATATAATAATTCGTTAGTGGATCATTCATTCCAAGCAAAGCAAACACAAGAGGGATCCATAAAAATTTCCAACCCCGCCATGCCTCTCTAAACTCTTTTTGCAGAAGTACACTGAATCCTCTCATGCTTTTTTCGCCACCTTCATAAAAATTTCTTCTAAAGATGCTGTTTGTCTTTCCACTTTTCGTATTGTATACGGACATTCACTTAAACGCTGGAGCAGTTCTTTCATCGTTGGCTCCTCATTGATAAGTGCCACAAATACATAACAGCCTTTTACACGGTCAGATGAGCTTGCAAAAAGCTTTGCCTCTTCTTCGGTATCAAATTCAATAACATAATTTTGCTCATCAAAACGTTGTCGTACCTCACGTAATGTTCCTTGCTCCACCAGCCTGCCATTTTGCAAAAATAACAGCTGATCTGTCATTTCTTCTGCATCATTTAAAATATGTGTTGAATATAAAATGGTTGTCTCTTGCTGCAATCCTTTTAATAAATCAAGCACCTCTCTACGTCCAACTGGGTCTAATGCTGATACGGGCTCATCTAATAACAATAATTTAGGCTTATGCACAATTGCTTGGGCAATACCAAGACGTTGCTTCATACCACCAGAAAATGTTGCGATTTTTTTATGCTCAGCATTTCCTAATCCTACAAATTCTAGTGTTTTCTGTGCCTCCATTTTCGCCTGCTTTGCTGCTACACCATTCAGCCTTGCAGCCATTTCCGTAAACTCCACTGCACTTAACCAAGGATGAAACTGAGGATATTGAGGTAAAAACCCTATATTTGCCCGCAAATCACCTGCTCGCATCTTGACACTGCCCAGAGTCGGCTTTAAAAGTCCCGTTAGCATGGAGAGAGTTGTCGTCTTACCAGCACCATTAGGTCCTATTAATGCCGTTGACGTTTTTTCCTCTAACAAAAAACTCACATCATCTACAACTCTATGCTCTGCAAATTGCTTTGTTAAACCTGTTACTTGAAGTAATGTTGTCATGACTGCCTTCTCCCTACTATAAAATACGCAATAGAGCCTATAAGATTGGCAAAGATAATAATAAACACCCATAAAATTTTAGGTCCGTTTGTTGCATGAATTTTGCGCAAATCGACCAGTGCTACAATCATTAAAATAAGTTGAACAACGATTAATGGTGCTATTACTGCCCATGGAACCTTTGCTAACTCCTCCATCATACAAATCACCCCATAATAATTTGTTATATATTCAGTATAACAAAACTGTTCTAATATGTATATAACAAATGTATTAAATCCATTAATTTGGTGGTGCTATCTATTTATTTTGTAGTCCTATCCGTCATTTTGAGCAGTCTATCCATACAAAAAAGATGCACCATGGACCGGTACATCTTTTTCACTATTTATATAATTTTTGCAAAGCCTTCTCCATTTTTGAGCGAATTGTTACTTGCGGGCGTGCTTTCTTGACTGTGGCTTCGGCTTCCTCTAATGACTGTGCCATTCCTAGCTCTATTAACGTAGCTGTTGCTGCTACGCCTGCACGTCCTTCACCACTTCCACAATGAATATATACCTTCTGCCCTTCCTTATAGGCTGCAGCAATTTCCTTCGCTACTTTTTCAATTGAAGAGGCCACAGCGATATCCTCATCCGCAATAGGTAGATGCTTGTAGGGGTAAGAAACTGCCCCTTGCTCCTGTGAGGATAGCCCATTAACACGTACATCTATTACAATATCAACGGCTTCTTGTTCAAAGGCTGCTTCTGCCTCTTTGGCACCGCCAAAAAATACTTTATCTTTTATTAAAGTATCGTAGTTTTTCTCCATTTTCTACACACTCCATACGATTATTTCAGCAAATGCTTAATATCTTGATAATACGGTAGAGCTGTTAATGCGCCTGCTTTTGTCGCGGCTAAAGCACCTAATTTATTGCCAAAGCTTGTACAACGCACAAGCTCTTCTTTTGTTGTAGGTAAACCGTTATAGTGAATATCGCGTAATACTCCTGCCATAAATGCATCTCCAGCCCCTGTTGTATCTACAGGCACTACTTTTTCCGTTGGCACATGGATAGCCTCACCATTTAACACAGCATATGTGCCATTTTCTCCTACTGTTACTAAAATAATAGGCACTAAATAGCTGTTTAATTGTTCAATCCCTTCTTCTAAGCTAGTGGTCTCTGTCAGGAAGAATAATTCATCGTCCGTGACCTTTAAAATATCGACATCCTCAAAAAATGATGTGATCGTATCTCGGCAAATTTCCTCGCTGCTCCAGCGTAACGGGCGAATATTGGCATCCATTGCAATAATCGCTCCCTTGTCCTTCGCCATTGCTACAGCAGCTCGTGTTGTAGCCAGTGCTGTTGGATGGAACATTGTACCTGAGCACACGGTTAAAGCAGAGGCATGCTTAAAAGCTTCTTCATTTAGTTGTGCTGGTTCAACTTGTAAATTAGGGGTTTCATCCACATAATCCTTAAAAATACGCTCACATGCCTCTGTTAAATGCACGTAAACCCCGCTAACACGCTTAGCTGGATGAAATACGGCATAATCTAGCTTTACACCCTCTTCTGCAAGTCCATCACGTACAAATTGAGAGCCCTCGTCCTCCCCAGTAATCGTAATTAATGCGGAAGGTGCACCAATGCGGCTAATTCCTGCTGCAACATTTACGGTTGCGCCCCCCATATATTTCGTAAAAGATGTGTTTGTCACATCATCTGCAATATAGTCAATAAAAGCATCTCCATAGACTACTATAAATTCCTTATCTTGCTTTGTCATGATTGGCCTCCTGAAAATCTAGTCAATATAGATTACCACGAAAATTATCATTCCATAAAGGTTTTTACTTTTGACACTTCTTTATGATAGGCTAGAAAACTTGAGTCATCCCCTATCTTTGTTATACTTGCCTATAGAAAGGTAGGGATTTTCAAGATGACTATTACAATTCGACAAGCGCAGCCCCAAGATGCCCATGCCGTTGTCCCCTTAATTATCGATGCCATTGGTGATATTGCTAATCGCTTAACAGGCGAGCAATCAGCGGAAGCTGTTATGCGGGAACTAACAATTCTTTTTCAACGTGACGACAATCGACACTCATACTTAAATACCTTTGTCGCTACGGAAGATGAACAAATATTAGGGATTCTTGTTTATTATTATGGTGCACATGCCATGGAAATGGACGCCCATCTCATGCAATGGCTAGCAGCAAAAAATGCTCCTTCCGTTGTAATTGAACGTGAAGCTTATGAGGATGAAGCTTATATTGATACGGTTTGTGTAGCACCAGCAGCGCGCGGGAAAGGTATTGGTACATTATTACTGCAATTTGCAGAGGAGCTAACACAGCAACGGGGCTATACAAAGCTCTCTTTAAATGTGGAAACTGAAAAAGAGGATGCTCGCCGTCTTTATGAACGATTAGGCTTTGTGATTACAGAGCCATGGTCCATTATTGATGAGCCTTTTCATCATATGGTGAAACAGTTTTAGGAAGTGACAACATACATCTATGAAAACAAACTTTATTTACCCTCTATTGATTGTGATTGCTTCTAGTAGCTATGGTATTTTATCAACAATTGTTAAAGTAGCTATGCAGCATGGCTTTACAACAGCAGAGGCTGTATCCAGTCAGTATATTATTGGCTTTATACTGATTGCAGTTATTTTTATTGTGACACAAAGACAATTACCGAAGCCCTCTAAAAACGGCTTATTTATTTTAATTTGGTCAGGTATTTTTACTGGAACAACAGGTATTGTATATGGTGAATCATTGAAGTATTTACCAGCATCCCTTGCAGTGGTAATGCTTTTTCAATTTACATGGATTGGTTTGTTAATTGATTGTGCGCTACGTAGAAGATGGCCAAGTCGAGCTGAGGTCATTTCTCTTATTATTTTATTTGCAGGAACCATTTTGGCTGCTGGTGTATTAAATGTGGATTTAAGTGGTATCCCTGTTCAAGGTTGGTTATTTGGCTTTGCAGCAGCCGTAACCTTTGCCTGCTTTATTCAATTTAACTCTCGACCTGTAGAGGGTGTTACAACAACATCGAGGGTATTAATCGTATCCTTTGTGGCCCTTATTATCATTAGCATTTTCCTTAGCCCTGAAATTATTTGGAATGGTCAATTATTTATGCAAGGCTTATGGAAATTTGGACTAGCACTCGGACTTTTTGGTATTATTTTACCAATTTATTTATTCTCTATCGCTATCCCTAAAATTGGTGGCGCTCTTGCCTCTATTCTAAGTGCTATCGAACTACCTGTGGCGGTTACGGTCTCTGTGATTGTTCTCCATGAGCCTTTAACGGGGCTGCAAATCATCGGCATACTTTTTGTGCTTATAGGGATGATGTTACCGACAATCGTTGCTCATCATCGACAAAAAAATACTCTGCCCAGTATGAACGGGCAGTAATATAGTTGTGTCGAAAGCTATTTCAAAATCTAGGCGGAGGATGAACTGCCTTATAAACATCTGATTGATAAAAAGATGTCTCTTTCTTAATCATTAAAACTCCTTAAAAAAGGAAATATTCCTTTTTAAGGAGTTTTTTTACTTTTGCTGAAATGTCGTTGTTATCGATGATAGGCTTCACTATGATGTAGGGGAATGCAATTTTTTCAATAATTCTAACATTAATATTCCTCCTGCGTATTATACTGCAATATGCAAGTACCTTACTTTGAGAAAGGGGAATATAATGAAAAAAACACGCATTCTTAGTTTTTTACTTGTGTTGATACTTGTGTTGATGGCTGCCTGTAGTTCTAATGACAGTAAAAATTCTACAAATAATGACAAAAAAGAGGTAACGGCTACAACATCTTCAGGCAAGCTTGTGATCTACACAGGGCGTGACGAGGCAATGGTGCAACAGGTAATTGATCAGTTTAATAAAAAGTATCCAAACATTGAAGTAGAGTTTTTAACGATGGGCGCTCAGCAAATTTTAGAGCGTTTACGGGGTGAAAAGGCGAATCCACAGGCTGATTTTTGGTGGGGTGGCACACAATCAGCCCTTATCGTTGGTGCGAATGAGAATTTACTACACAGCTGGCAGCCTAGCTTTATCGATGCTATTGAGCCGGATCATAAAGATGCTGCTGGTCGCTGGTTTGGCGAAATGCTACTTCCTGAGGTTATTATGATTAATAGCGATGTACTTACAAAGGAAACAGGGCCGCAGGATTGGGATGAGCTACTAGATCCAAAATGGAAGGATCAAATTTTAATTCGGGGTGTGCTTGCATCGGGTACCATGCGGACAATTTATTCCTCTATGATTGTGCGACAGGATGCTGTTTCACCTGAAAAAGGTTATGATTGGCTATTACAATTAGATGCTAATACAAAAGAGTATACACAAGATCCTAATGCATTGTATTTAAAGCTTACACGTCAAGAAGGCAGTGTTTCATTGTGGAACTTGCAAGATATTTTATTAAAGAAATATACAACAGATTATCCTTTTGACTATATTTATCCAAACAGTGGTGCACCTATTTTAGTTGATGGTGTAGCAGTTGTAAACAATGCGAAAAACCTTGAAAATGCGAAGCTATTTGTAGAGTTTTTGTTCGAAAAAGAGATGGTGACACAATTAGCAAATGATTATTATCAAATTCCGACACGTTCTGACATTGATAAGTCCTCTATGCCAGAATGGTATCAGGAATTAAATTTAACAACATTTGATATTGATTGGCAGCAAATGTCCGACAAAGAGACTGAGTGGATGGAGTACTGGGATAACAATATTAAAGGACGCGGGAAATAAGCATCAGGGTAAAAATTCGGCTTAGGTAGCGGATTTTTACCTTCCTGTATCATCCCCTAATTCTTTGTTGGAGAGGAGCTTGTGTTTGAAAAGTGTCAAAATCGAAAATGTCTCTAAGCAATTTGGTCAAGTATATGGTGTAAAAAATTTGAACCTCGATATAAAAGCAGGCGAATTTTTTACTTTTCTAGGACCTAGTGGCTGTGGGAAAACAACGACCTTACGAATGATTGCTGGCTTTTATTATCCCACAAATGGTCATATTCTTTTTGATGAGCAAGATGTTACCCGACTTCCGCCAAATAAGCGCAATATCGGTATGGTATTTCAAAATTATGCCCTTTTCCCACATATGACCGTTGATGAAAATATTGCATTCGGCTTACAAGTACGCAAATTTTCAAAGGCTGAGATTCAGCACAAGGTTGATCGTATTAGAGGACAAGTACATCTAGCCACCTATGGCAAGCGAAAGATCAATGAGCTATCTGGTGGTCAACAGCAGAGGGTAGCCTTGGCAAGAGCACTAGTCATTGAACCTGATATTTTATTACTTGATGAGCCTTTATCTAATTTGGATGCAAAATTACGTGAGGAGACCCGTGTGGAAATAAAACGTATCCAATCCGAACTAGGTATTACTACTATTTATGTAACCCATGACCAAATGGAGGCCATGGCGATGTCAGACCGAATTATGGTCATGGAGAATGGTGATATTAAGCAAATTGGTACACCTCAGGAAATTTATCATCGGCCTATTAATCGCTTTGTCGCCAATTTCATTGGTGAAACAAATTTAATTGAAGGGACAATTGAAGCTATTGATGGTGAGGATATACAAGTCATCACAACAAATGGACTTATTTTCATTGGGCGAAAACAACAAAGCTCTCCAACTTTCACGCATATGATTGGAGACAAAGTATTTATTTCGATTCGTCCAGAGTCTATTCATTTAGGGGCTGGGGATAACACTTTAACAGGGAAAATTACATTTGTAGAATTTACAGGTATTAGTGTCAATTACATTGTAGATTTTACGGCATTTTCACTTAAAGTAATGATTATTCACTCTTATGACCAAATAAAGAGCATCGGTGAAGATATTACCATTAATGTTGCCTATGATTCACTGTACTTTTTAGGAGAATAGGAGGGAGCCAATATGGAAAAACAGCCTGTCAATGCATGGACACGAATGACGCATTCCAATTGGTTTGTCTATCTATTAATAGCACCGTTATTTTTAGTGTTGCTCGCCTATGTGGTGTATCCCTTCTATCAAACCTTTAGTCAAAGCTTTGCTGGTGATGAGGCTTTCGTTCATTATAAAAAGTTTTTTGATATGGCGAGTCCTGCAAATTTAGAGGCTTTGTGGACCAGTGTTTATATCTCTATTATTAGTGTTCTAAGTTGTGCCATTGTTGGCATAACGATGGCTTTTTTACTTGAACGCTATAATTTTCCCGGGAGGCGCATACTTTCTATCTTAGTCTTAGTCCCTATGGCACTTCCTCCCCTTGTGGGCGTACTATCCTTTTCATTTTTATATGGAGATAGTGGTATTTTCCCACGATTCTTTCAGCAGCTATTTGGGCTAGAGCAGGTACCGTTTTCATTAAAGGGAATTTGGGGCGTTATTGTTGTTCACACCTTTACGATGTATACCTATTTTTATTTAACCGCCTCTGCTGCAATTAAGGGACTTGACCCTGCTTTAGAAGAGGCCGCAATAAGTCTAGGGGCGGGTCGTATTCGCATATGGACAAAGGTCATTTTACCAATGCTGACACCATCTATTGTAGCCTCTTCTTTATTGGTATTTATGATTTCAATGGCTTCTTATACCGCACCATTAATGTTTGGTGTTGAGCGTACAATGACTATGCAAATCTATTTATCTCGAACCAATGGCAACCTTGAGATGGCAGCAACACAGTCGATGATTTTATCCTTTGTCTCTATTACGTTTTTAATCGTTATGCGATGGTATCAAAATCGGCGTAATTATCAAAACCTGAGTAAAGGAATTAGTGTCCATCGTTCTGAAGTATCTTCCAAAGGAATGAAAATTTTTGCAACAATTGCCTCCTTTGTTGGTACATTCATGTTAATATTACCAATATTAGTGTTAATATTAATATCCTTTTCTGTCGATGGCACTTGGAAGACGCAAATTCTCCCTACTGATTATACATTTGATCATTATATTGCACTCTTTACGGATGAACGCACATGGCGTCCTATTTGGAACTCTATTCAAATGGGCGTTATCGCTACAGCTGGCAATATTATTTTTGGTGTCGCTGCTGCCTACGCTATGGTGCGCTTAAACTTTAAAGGGAAAACATTGCTTGATATTTTAATTATGGTGCCTTGGGCATTACCGGGAACAGTTGTCGCTGTTAATTTAATTGCTGCCTTTAGCACAGAAAATATTTTTGCTTTTAATCAGGTGTTAATCGGAACTTTTTGGATTTTGCCATTAGCCTATTTTATTAGACATTTACCACTAGTTTTTCGTTCAACCTCAGCTTCCCTTGTACAGCTAGACCAATCAATTGAGGAAGCATCTCGTGGTTTAGGTGCTACTTGGTGGTATTCATTTAGACGTATTGTTGTGCCCTTAACATTTACTGGGATATTAGCAGGTACATTATTAGCACTAGTTCAAAGCTTTGGCGAATTTGTTGCATCCATACTTATCTATAGCACATCCACTATTCCATTGTCTGTCGCAATATTTCAAAAATTATATGCATTTAAATTTGGCACCGCCTGTGCTTATGGTGTTTTACAAATTTGCTTAATATTAGTTGTCCTTATTATTTCTGAAAAATTATCGAAAGGCAGCGCTGGCTCAGCCATCTAGCTGCTAATCTGTTAGGAGGCCATTACAATGTTTGAAGATTTTCGCAACAAAACACAGCAAGAGGATGGGATGATATTCCCGTCTAACATCTACCGTCAAATTGTTTTACAGCCAGCTTATGACGAAGCCAAAAAAAATTTTTTAACAATCATGTTACAAATTAATATTGCTCATTTAAAAATGCTAGAAGAACAAGGACTTGTTACAACAGATGAAGCAAAGCAAATTGGGGTTGCTCTAAAAAAGATAGACTTAAATTATTATCGTTTAGAGGATTACAATCCCCAATATGAGGATTTATTTTTCCGCATTGAAAATAAATTAATAGCGTTTGCTGGAGATGTTGCTGGAAATCTTCACATTGGAAGAAGCCGTAATGATATGGGCATCGCCATCTATCGAATGACACTCCGAAAGAAATTATTATTATTAATGCATGAATTACTTAAATTACGTGATGATCTGATTGCTGCTGCCGAAGAGCATATCGATACTATTATGATTGGCTATACGCACACTCAACAGGCCCAGCCTACAACCTTTGCACATTATTTAAAGGCTGTTATTGACCAGCTTGAGCGCGATTTTGAACGGATGCAGCATGCCTATAAAACAGTCAATCGTAGTAGTATGGGTGCTGCTGCATTAACAACAACAGGCTTTAATATCAATCGTGAGCGTATGCGTGATTTGCTAGCGTTTGATGATATTATCGAAAATGCATGGGATGCTGTGGCAGGTGCAGATTATATTGCTGAAACAGCCAGCATTGTACAGCTCGCTGCATTAAACCTTGGGCGTACATCTCAAGATTTCTTACTATGGGCTACTCAGGAATTTAATGCGTTTACGCTAGCAAGTCCCTATGTACAAATAAGCTCAATTATGCCTCAAAAGCGTAATCCAGTATCAATAGAGCATACACGTTCACTGCTTTCCGCCGTTGTTGGCGATGCAAGCACTGTATTACAAATGGTGCATAATACACCTTTTGGCGATATTGTTGATACAGAGGATGATATGCAGCCTTATTTATGGCGTGCTATTGACCGACTAATCGGAATTTATAACCTATTTGGCTCTCTTGTTGTCACAATGGATGTGAATAAGAAAAAATTAAGAGATCGTGCAGAAAATAGCTTTGCCAATGTTACGGAGCTTGCTGATACATTAGTGCGCTCAGAGGGGATATCATTCCGTCAAGCACATAGTATCGTGAGTAAATGTATTAAAGTTTTACTTGCTCATGGTGAGGAATCGCTTGCAAGCCTTACATGGGGTCTTGCCAATACACAGTCCAAATTGATTACGGGTAAGGAATTAAATATTTCTCAAGAGGACTTTTATGAGACATTAAAGCCAGAATCTTTTGTTGGTGTTCGAACATTACTTGGTGGTCCTGCCCCAGCTACGATGAAGGCAGCTTTGGAGCGCTCAAAATTAAATACACATCACCTTTATGAATGGGTTCGTTTAAAGGAAAGCGCTATTCTCGAAGCAGAGAAGCAATTAACAATATTTATAGAGGAATGGAACTAATGACAAAATGGCTATTGATTATTGATGGCGGAGCAACCAAAACAGCATGTGCCGTTGTACATGCAGATTCTGGCGATATTCAATATACAACATCAACAAGGGGCTCTAATTATCAAGCGATTGGTGTTGAAGCAGCTACAGCAGTATTACAAGAGCTTTTAGCAAATATCGACACCTTTTTGCAAAAGCATTCCCCTGCTCACATTGCTGTAGCTACCTTTGCATTAGCGGGTATTGATTCTCCAAAGGATCATCAAATGGTCACAGCAATTGTTCAAAAGGCCCTATCTGCGACACAGCTACATATTGAGACGCTAATTATTGAAAATGACGCTCAGGCTACACTCTTAGGTGTCACAGCTGGACAGGCTGGGGCTTTACTGATTGCTGGAACAGGGGCCATTGCCTATGCCTACGATGGCAAGCAAATTGTCCGTGCAGGCGGCTGGGGGCATCGAGCAGGCGATGAGGGCAGCGGGTTTTGGTTAGGACAAGAGGTGATACGAGCTATTTTTAAAATGGAGGATGGTCGTGGCGAGCCCACTATTTTAAAGGATGCTGTCTATCATTCGCTTGGTATAGAAGATGTCACAGAGCTTGCTGCATGGTTGTTCCACCCTTCCTATACCAATGCACAGCTCGCAAAGATAGGAGCTTTTGTCGCAGAAGCAGCAGCACGAAATGATACATGTGCCATTCAAATATCACAGCAAGCAGCTCACGAATTGACACTCCTTGCAAGTGCCGTATTAAAAAAGATTGGCTATCAAAGCAGACCATTTTCACTTTATTGTAATGGCGGTGCTATTAAGCATAATCCGTTGATTCTCAAAACATTTACAGCGCAAATAATATCTCTGTTTCCACATATTGATATTTCTTTATGCCAACATCAACCTATTACTTATCTCATTGAACGTACAAAAAGGGCGTATGACTGTTAATCAGTCACGCCCTTTTCTCTTACTATAGTGCCATTTTCTTTGGTTCATCCGTTGTAAAATAGAGATAGCCATCCTGCACAAATAAATCCTTGGTATCTTCCCTATTTAATAGCTGTTCGTCGCTTCCATCAGGGCGAATCTTCGTTAAGTATGCCCCTCGCGAATAATTACTAAAATAGAGCCAGCCGTCCGAGTAAACAATATATTGAGCACGTGAGTTTGTGACACGCTTTGTTTCACCTGTTGTCATATCCAGCACATACAATTTATTATCATCAGCAATATGACTGAAAAATAATTGATTACCAACCTGCGCAGGGAAATCAATATCATGATAATAGCTATAAAGTGTGCTTGTTGCTCTTGGATAGTCTTCAGCTATCCAGGTATGGTCTTGTGCCATTGTACGATCATCCACTAAAAAGTATTGATAGCGAATTGCCCCTTTACGGTCTGGTACAGGATCATTCCATGTTGTATCGAGATGATACCACTCGCCATCTAGCTTTACTAAATTCCACGCATGTCCTTCCTGACCAACATAGCCGACGATATACTTTGTCTCAATCCCTAGCTTTTGTAGCATTGTATGAGCAAGTAAGGCATAGCCCTGACATACTCCTCCACGCTCTGCAAGCACTGTATAGGCACTATGTGGACTAGAATTAGTGTGCTCTGTATAAACCGTATTGGCAACAATATAGTCATTAACCGCCCGTACTTTTTCTACGTCTGTCATTGAATTATCCGTAATTTTCGCAATAACTTCCTGAGCATTCATCTCTACATAAGAAGCCTGCTCTGGTGTCATTAAATAGCTTTGCTCTCCAAAAATGGTTGCCTTATTTCGCCCATATTCAAAACGAATTGTATGTTTACTAATATGTCCATATACATAATCATCTCGTTTAATGGCATTATTGTAGGCCTCTTCCACAATTTGCTCAATTCGTTGTGTACTGCCCTTATATTGAATTTCAAATTTTGGTGAAAAGCTACTATAATACGCATACATGGCATCAGCCATTTCTTTGGCATCTGTCACAACTAGCTTCGTTTCTGGTTTCTGAATTGGCGGAGCTGTAGGGGCCACCTCTGCTTGATGTACATCCTCTATCGGTGTAGCTGTTTCAATGGAGGCTTTATCTGATAGTTTCGCCGTAACATCTATAATTTTGTCCTTTGTTGACACAAGCATTGTTTCGATATCATCATTATTTACCCATGTCTTCACCTGTTGAACAACTGTCTTCCCAACAGTATAAATAGGATCAATAAAAATAATAATCATCACGATGATCGCTAACTTCTTCCACAAACTCCTCACCTCCAATCCTCTTCCTTTTATTATATACAAAAAGGACCTAAAACACTCACCATAGCCTTTCATAAATTAGTTATTTATAAATATTTAAAAAGATGACCTCAGTAGTAAACTGAAGTCATCTAAATAAGCATTATTATATTATCTAAAATGTAATTACTGTACGCCCAACATTGCTACAGGAGTGCTCATGAAAGGCTTCAATTGCTTCATTAATTTGCGCTAGTGAAATTTTCTTTAATACTAACTCATCAAGCTTTAGCTGACCCTGAAGGTATAGATCAGCAATAATTGGGAAGTCACGCATCGGATGAATATCCCCATAGAAGCTACCTCGGATATGCTTGCCAACGCGATGGAAGCCCCCGGCAGGTAAATTTAAAACTTGTGATGGATTAAATGCTCCTACAACGACAATTGTGCCGCCTTTACGTGTTGCATGCCAAGCTGCTTCTGTTGCACGCGTATTGCCAGAACAATCAATAGCATAATGAACACCAAGTCCACCAGCAATATTTTTTATTTGCTCAATAGCATCTGACTCTAACGTATTAACGGTATGTGTAGCACCATATGATTTTGCTAATTCTAAGTTACTATCTTTAATATCACAAGCAATAATTTTAGTGGCTCCTGCAATTCTAGCACCCTGAATAGCATTCACCCCAACGCCGCCTATACCAAAAATTGCTACAGTGGAACCAGCCGTAACCTGTGCTGCCTTAACTGCTGCGCCAAATCCCGTCGCTACACCACAGCCAATCAAGGCTGCCTGTGCTAATGGCATTTCCTTTGGTATTTTGACACAAGACATTTCTGGTACTACTGCATATTCGGCAAATGTAGATAGTAACGAATTATGAAACACTGTTTCTCCCTCATATTCTAGTCGAGTTGTGCCATCTAATAGTGTTCCTTCAAACATTGGACCAAATGCTGCCTCACACAAGTTCACAGAGCCATCTAAACAATACTCACATACACCGCAGTAAGGAACCCAGCTAAGCGCTACATGGTCACCCACTTGCACAGATTGTACTGCTGACCCCACTTGCACAACAATCCCAGCTCCCTCATGCCCTAAAATAGTTGGCTTTGGTGTAGTTTCATCCTCAATAGCATTTAAGTCACTATGACAAACGCCTGTAGCAGCTATTTTCACTAATACTTCATTGTCCTTTGGTTCATGTAATACAACATCTTTAATCGCTAACTTACCATTTGTTTCGCTTAAGACAGCTGCCTTCATTACAAGCGTTGTTGATTGTATCATTTCCTTTTCCCCCTAGTAAGCAAACCAAATGGCACGCTTCGAAATAAATGAATTTAATGAATGGATGGCATATTCCTTACCCCAGCCAGATTGCTTAATACCGCCAAATGGACTTGCCATATCGTAGCAACCGTAGCGATTCACAAAGACCATCCCTGCTTTCAACTGGTTGGCAACTCGGTGAGCACGGGATGTATCACCTGTCCATAATCCTGCACCTAGACCATAAATCGTGTCATTGGCCATTGCAATGACCTCTTCTTCTGTATCAAATGGTATAACACAGAGGACAGGTCCAAAAATTTCTTCTTGTGCCACCTTCATTTTATTGTGGACATCCGCTAAAATCGTTGGCTTGATAAAGTAACCTTTCGCATTGGAGCCATCTGTGTCACGCTCACCACCTGCTGTAATACGAGCTCCTTCCTCCTTAGCGGATTCGATATAAGCTAAAATTGACTCCATATGTGCTTTTGTACATTGTGCTCCTTGGTTTGACTGTGGATTAAACGGATCACCGCATTTATATTCACGAGCAAGCTGTGAAATCTTTTCTACGACTTCATCATAAATAGGCTTCTGAACAAATAATCTTGTAGGTGACGAGCATTTTTCTCCTTTATGTGTAAATAATCCAATAAATGAACGCTCAATTGCAGCATCCAGTTTAGGGTAATCAGCAAAAATGATATTTGGCGATTTTCCACCAAGCTCTAATGTAACAGGCTTTAGGTTAGAATCAGCGGAATCATGCAATAATTGCTTTCCAACATTTGTAGAGCCTGTAAATGATAATTTATCAATATCTGGATGGCGGCTAATCCAGGAGCCTACACGACTATTCCCTACAAGTAAATTCACTGTACCAGGTGGTAATAATTTACTGTTGTGTAAAATTTCAAAGAACCGAATTGCTGAAAATGAGGTCGCATTGGCTGGCTTTAACAATACGGTATTTGCCATTGCTAAAGCTGGCGCCATTTTTAACGCTGCCATTTGTAAAGGAAAATTAAACGGTACAATTTGCCCACAAATTCCTATTGGATCAGCCGTTGTTACACTTAAAAAATCCCCTTCCACTGGATTATTTTCCGTATAAAATTTATCTGTCCAACCTGCATAATATTCAAATAGCTCTGCACATTCAGTCATATCTTCCCAGGATTCGTTGTACAGCTTACCGTTATCCAATGTTTCTAATGTCGCTAACTCAGATTGATGTTCACGAATAAGAGCCGCAATTGCCTGTAAAATCTTTGCCCGTTGCTTACGAGTTACTCTTTTCCAATCATCACCCTCAAGTGCTACACGTGCGGCTTTGACTGCATCATTGACCATTTCCTCTGTTGCGATTTCATATTTTCCATTTATTTCTCCATTAGCTGGATTGATTGATTCAATTACATCCTCTGTATTCGTTTTCACCCATTCCCCATTCACATACGAACACTTTACTTCTGATAGCCATTGTTTTGCCCATTGTAATTTTGGTTGCTCAATGTCTTCAAAAAATGCTTGCTCACTCATTGACATCACCTCATAGTAAATTTAGATTTTGTATTTCTTGAATTGAATATTTCTTTAAAAGTTCACTTACTTGTGCATAACCTATTTTATTTTTTAAACGTACCATATAAGGAATTGGTGAGTTGATGAGCTCCTCACAACGCTCCCTATTTACTTCAAGCCCCTTCAAACATTTGGTTGAAAAAAGAATCGTTATATTCTGCATCATGTCAATAGCATCTAAAATATTAAACACAGCATAGCTTTCAAAAACATTTAAGTATAATTCTGCGTATTCCATCGCTCCTTGAACAGATCGTTGAATACCTATTACTTGTAACGCTCCTTGCATGACCATTTCAGGAATTACAGGATTCACCTTACCAGGAAAAAATGAAGAACCAGCTTGTACAGCAGGCAATTTTAATTCATTAAAACCGCCAAATGGGCCTGAAGATAAAAGGCGCAAATCTTTTGCTATTTTTAAATAAACATTCGCTATTTGTGTCACTTCATTCATGACATCTACGAATACATCTATATTTTGAGCACAATCAATAGGTTGAGTATGCCGTTTTAAAGGTAAATCTAGTAAGCTCGCTAAGTTATTAATAATGTGTTCGCGATAAAATGTGGAAGCCCCGTCTCCTGTTCCAATAACAGTACCGCCAAGACTCACTTCTAATAAAGGTGCTAAGGCATTTTCAAATAATTGTGATCGACGTTGCAATACAGCTGTATAGCCATCTAAAAATTCCGACAATTTAATTGGCAATGCATCTTGTAAACATGTTCTTGCCATTGTTTCAATCGACCCATATTTTTCAATTAGTTGTTGGATTGTCACAATAAGTGTGTGTAATTCAGCAAGCAGCCCATATCCTGCCTGATAGATTGTTAATCGGCTTGTTGTCGCACACACATCTGCTGTTGATTGTGAACAATTGACATCTTGAATAGCATGCACAGATTCCCCATCATTCTTTAAATAGGAATTTGCTATAGAACTGATGACCTCATTGATATTCATATGAATGCCAATGCCTCCACCTCCATGAAAAACATCTACTGGAAATTGTTCTTGATATTTATCATGTTGAATATCTTCACATGCTTTAACAATGGCTGAAAATTGCTTTTCTGTTAGTAATCCATCTGCAAAATTTGTGATAGCAGCAGCTTTTTTCACCCGTGCTATATTGTGAATATAACGAGGATAGTAGTTTAGCCTTTTATTTGAAAAAGACATATTTTCTACTGTTCTCATTGTTTGAATGCCATAGAGCATATCATCCTCTAATTCAAGCTCTCCGAACGCATCAATCTCAATTCGGCTCATTACACACCTCTTTCGTTCATATTACGAACATTTATTAAAAATAGTGAACTTTAATTGCATTATAGGAGCACGTTTTTGAACTGTCAATCATTTATTGTTTAATAATTATGATAAAATGAACATATGACGACACAAAATAAATCTTCTGTGCAATCTATTGAAAGAGCGCTTGATCTATTAGAAATTATTGCCCAAAGCCAGCAGCCTGTTTCCTTACATGAACTTATAGAAAAAACGTCTTTAAATCGCACAACTATCTGGCGTATTATTGGAACACTCGAAGCTCGGGGCTATATCGAAAAGGTTGTAGATACTAAAAATTATCGTATAGGAGGGACATTATATCAGTTAGTACAAGTCGATAATGTACAGCGAAAACTAGTGGAAATTATTAGGCCTTATATGATAGCTCTAATGGAGGAATTTCAGGAAACGATTCTCTTTAGTGTTTATCATAATGGGCAAATGCTACACCTTGAACAGGTAAACCCTAATCAATCAATTATCCTAAAGGATTACCGAAATAGTTGTTCACCTTTACATTGTTCATCAAATGGTAAATTACAATTAGCCTATTTTGACGATAAACAGTTAGATATTTTTTTACGACAAGAGCTAGATGTCTATTCGACTAATACACTAACCGATGTTCAAACTGTAAGAAGAGAGCTGGAGATTATACGTCAAAGGCACTATAGCCTATCAGTTGGTGAATATGATGTAGAGGAAAATGCAATTTCTGTAGCCATTACCTATCGGGGGAGCCCTGTTGGATTTATCTCTGTAGGTGGTCCAGCTTACCGTTTAACAGAGCAAAAACTACATTCCATTGCGCACCGATTGTTAGCCATTACCGAATCAATTGAAATTAATCTTTCATAGTGTACTTGAAGCTAAAACAAAACATTATTACCATAACTAACCCGCATGAAATCAATGAACTGTAAAGTCTTGTTTTCATACGGGTTTTATCATTCTCTTTATTTGTAATCCCTTACATACGATATTGCTTTCTAAATTCACTAGGTGACTGATACATGATTTCTCGGAATCGTTTACTTAAGTAAAATCCATTTTGAAAACCACATTTTGTCGCAATTGTGTCAATAGTGTCATTCGTTTCGACCAACAATGTACGTGCATGGCGCAAACGAATGTTTGTCAAATATTTCATAGGTGAAATACCCATAGCTTTTTCAAATCTTCGTGTAAGTTGCACTTGTGAAATATAATTTTCCTTTGCTAGCTCACAAAAATTTATTTTGGAATGGAAGTTTTGATGAATATATACTCTTACATTTTCAACCATTACATCAGATACAACTTTCTTCTCCTCCAACTTGATTAATTGCTTTTGTACAACAAGATGTACTAGTAGATCATAAATGTAATGAGATTTTAACTGATTTGTCTGATCATCTTGTTGAAAAGCATAATTTTCAAATGTCTTTAACGTTGAACCTAACCGTTCTAAATCCATTATTTTATATATTCCAGCCTGTAACTTTACCATTTCTGACAGCTCAACTTGAAAGAAATGGAATTTCAATCTCTCTACTACTTTTCTTTTTAAAGGGAACTGTGGTGGACATACGATGATATCTCCAAATTGTGCTAGTCCCTTTGCTGTTGTAAATTCATAGCCCAACACTCCCTCAGAAACAATAAAAAATGACCAATACGGGTATGTGTCATAATCCAATAAAAATGCCTCTATCGAATTCCAATATGAATGCTGATGAACTTTTATCCATGTGTTTTGAATCAGTAACTGCAACATAAAAACAACTCCTAAGTGAAAAAAAGTATATAGATATGAAAAAATAGTACATTCTCTTTTTCATAATATTCTATAAAATAAAGTTTAAATTTGAAAGCGCTATACTTCTAAAGGAGATATGTACAATGAAAATTACTGGAATTGAAATAGAGCAATACCTATTACCATTAGACCCACCATTTAAAGCTGCTTGGGATCCGATGCCACGTAAAAATTTTGCATCTACATTAGTATTTGTTCATACAGATGCTGGTATTACAGGAGTGGGCTCTGGTGATTTAATGATGGGTCTCCAAGGACATGAGCATCTTTTTATTGGACAGGACCCATTTGATATTGAACGTCATCACCAAATTATTTCCAATATTGATTTCCATTATGGGCGTTGCTGGCCGCTAGATTTAGCATTATGGGATTTAATAGGAAAAGCAACAAATCAGCCAGTCTATAAATTGCTAGGTGCTAAAAATCAGGAGATATATGCATATGCTTCAACCGGTGAGATGGTTACACCTGAAGTTCGAGCAGAACGAGCATTGCAATTCATTGACCAAGGCTTTAAAGCGATGAAAATTCGCTTTCATCATAAAGATGTGCGTGAGGATATTAAAGTAGTGGAATCTGTCCGTAAAGCTGTTGGCAATCGTTTAGAAATTATGGTTGATGCGAACCAAGGCTGGAAAATGCCATGGGATACTGACCGTGTTTGGGATTTAAAGAAAGCTATCGAAGTAGGAAGAGAACTTGAGCAATTAAATGTTTTTTGGTTGGAAGAGCCGCTACCATGCCATGAATTTGAAGCAATGGCGAAGTTGCGTGATAAGGTAGAAATTCGCATTGCTGGTGGCGAAATGAACCGTAATTGGTATGATTTTAGAGAAATGAATCGTCATCAATCATTAGATGTTTATCAGCCAGATGTAGCACTTTCTGGTGGTATCACAGGAGTTAAAAAAATTGCAGAAATGGTACAAGCTAATGGAGCATGGTTTAGCCCGCATACTTGGACAAATGGCATTGGCGTATTAGCAAATTTACAGTTGGCTTTAGGCGTAAGTAATTGTCCATTTTTGGAATTCCCATATGATCCGCAAGCATGGGCAATTGAGCGTCGTGACTTTATCCAAGCTGAACCATTAATGATCGATAATAATGGCTTATTACGGGCTCCAGCAAAACCTGGTCTTGGCTTTGAATTAAATCGTGAAGCGATAATGAAATATCGTATTCATCATGCATATGTTGGTGAAACAGAATAAGGAGCGATGAAAGATGAAACAATGGACAGCCTATATAAATGGGCAATTTATAGCAAATCAATCGGCACAGTGGATGGATGCAACATATCCTGCTACTGGGGAAATTGTTGGACAAGTGCAGGCTTGTACAGAGGTTGATGTACATGATGCTGTTCATGCTGCAAAAGCTGCGTTTCAAGCATGGAAGCGTACACCTGCCTATGAGCGTGAAAACTATGTAAAAAAATGGATAACATTGCTAAGAGAAGAAAAAACCTATAAGAACATTGGGAATCTCATCTCTGCAGAAATGGGTAAGCCGCTAGAAGCAGCAAATAACGAGGCATTTTATAGTGCTGATTTAGCTGAATATCAATCACAATGGGCTCGCCGCATTGATGGAGAAATTGTAACCAGTGACAGTACAAATGAACGGATTTTAATTGAAAAAGAACCTCTTGGCGTAGTAGCTATTATTGTTCCTTGGAATTTCCCAATCTATGTTTTAACACGTAAAGTCATTCCAGCGCTTATAGCAGGGAACACAGTAGTGATTAAGCCAAGCGTTAAATCACCTATTTCAGCCTTAGCAATCGCTGAATTATTTCATCAAGCAGGCTTCCCAGCAGGTGTTGTCAACGTTGTTACAGGTAGTGATGATATTGTCGGTGAAGCATTGACATCTTCAGAAGTTAATATGATTACCTTTACTGGCTCTACTCGCGTTGGTAAAAAAATTATGGAAAAAGCCTCACAAAAAATGATTCGTGTATCTTTAGAGCTTGGTGGTAAAGCACCTGCTATTGTAATGCCTGATGCAGATTTGAATTTAGCTGTGCAAGCAATTAAAGGAGGACGCCTTTCTAATTCAGGTCAAGTATGTAGTAATACAGAGCGTGTGTATGTGCATGAAAGTATTGCACAAGCATTTATAGAAAAAATTGTAGCAGCATTCCAAGACGTGCAAGTAGCAGATGGGCGCTTACAGCCAAATGCAGAGGTTGCATCGTTAGTATCGAAAGCAGATGCCACTCGTATTAACACAATGGTACAAACGGCTGTTGTACAAGGGGCAACAATCGCCTGCGGTGGTCATATTATGCACGAATTAGGTGATAGCTTTTATGCTCCTACTATCTTAACAAACTGTTATCAACAAATGGACATTGTTCAGCAAGAGGTTTTTGGACCAGTGTTACCCATTTTAACATTTAAAACAATTGATGAGGCGATTGCATTGGCAAACGACTCAGACTATGGACTAACATCCAATATTTATACAAACTCTTATCAATCTGTTATGAAGTTAACAAAAGAACTTGAATTTGGTGAGGTCTATGTTAATCGTCAACAAGGAGAGGCTTATCAAGGCTACCATGCTGGTTGGAAAAAATCAGGTATTGGTGGCGATGATGGAAAACATGGCTTTGAGGAATTTTTACAGCAAAAAACAGTATATTTAGCTTTTGAATAGGAGATGGACTAGATGTCGTTTGAATATTTTTCAAGAACAAAAATTATTTATGGTGAAAACAGCCATCAACAGCTTGGGCAATATATTTTAGAAAAACAGGCTAATCCTCATGTCACAATTGTTACTGATAAAGGCATTGTATCTGTTGGTATTAGTGAATATATAGAGAAGGTTTTAAAAACTGCTCATATTGATTATTCACTATATGATGGTGTAAGACCAGATCCTTCAGCTGCACAAATTGATGAGGTAGCACAGCTAATCCGTCAGAATAACAGTAATGTAGTAATCGGTTTAGGTGGAGGCTCTGCCATGGATGTAGCAAAAATGGCAGCCTTGGTAGCTAGTGACACATATAATGCCATGCATTATGCCCTTATGGTAAATCCATTTAGCACATCGGATAAACTGACAATTGCAATTCCTACAACTGCTGGCACAGGAGCGGAAGTAACAAGCACAGTTGTTTTTTCAACACCTGAAGGACGTAAAGTTTGGGGTTGGGATGAGCAAATGGCTCCAAATATAGCTATACTTGATCCACTGTTTACAGTGAACTTACCATTGTCCATTACAGTTCCAACTACTCTTGATGCATTTATTCATGCAATGGAGGCTGTGTCTGGACGAAGAACTAACCCATTCATCGAAGCAGTTGGATTAAAAGCTATACAATTAATTAATGAAAACTTTGAACAGTTATTGGAGAATCCAAAAGATATTGAAACGCGTGGGAAGATCGCGCTAGGAGCAACACTTGCTGGTTTAGCCATTGAACAAGGTGGAACAGGCCTTGGTCACTGTATCGGTCATGCTCTAGGTACACTTGCAAAAGTACCACATGGTCAGGCAGTCGCTATATCACTTTATCATTGCATTGAATGGTTAGTTACAACAACCCCTCAAAGCTATGTAGCTATACAAAAAGCATTAAATGTCAATACCATCGAGGAAATTGCCAAGCGTTATCAGCAGATGGTAGAAAAGGGACACTTATCTTTAACAATTAACTCACTTACAGAACAAGATATCGAACAATTTGTATCTATTATGCAAGCTGAGGAAAATCAGCCTATGTTACAGAATAGCTGTGCATTACCATCTAAGGATGATTTACAGCATTTTGCTAAACGCATCATACTTGGCTCTATGCCAAAACTTGGGGTTGATATTTAAGATAGTAGAAAAACTAACTGACAGAGGGGATAAAGCGGATGAATAAATTGAATTTAAGACATGGGGTATTTTGGCCGCCGTTTATACTACTTTTAATAGCTGGATTACTTAGTCTACTATATCCAGAGTGGTTTTTAGATAAAGTAAACATCGCCAACAATTGGCTTTTAGAAAACGTTGGATGGCTTTTTAGTCTTGGGGGCTTAGCGATGCTAGCTGCTGTTGTCATTGTATTTTTCTCACCTCTCGGCAAGTACAAAATAGGTGGTGAACATGCTCGACCAATGCTCAAGATGAAAAGCTGGCTTGCTATCACACTTTGTACAACAATAGCTGCTGGTGTTACCTTTTGGGGCATTGTAGAGCCAATTTATCATATGGTATACCCTCCAGAATCATCAGGAATTGAAGCAAACAGTCCAGATGCTATAATGTTTTCAATGTCTACAATGTATTTACATTGGACAGTCACACCCTATGCAATCTACTGTGTACCAGCTTTAATGTTCGCCTTTGCATTTTATAATATGCGTAAACCCTTTAGCTTAAGTTCCACATTAACACCTTTACTAGGAAATCGAATGGAAGGAAAGCTAAGCTCCTTTATTGATGCCATTTCCTTATATACATTATCATTAGGTATGGCTTCTGCAATGGGTACAGCCGTTTTAAATATGGCTGGAGGCGTCAACTATTTAACGGGTATCGAAAGTAATGCCACACTATGGGCTATTATTGCAGCCATTACAATGATCGTGTTTACAATCTCTGCTTCAACAGGTCTGATGAATGGCATTCGTATTTTATCGGATATAAATACTAAAGCCTACATTATTATTATTATTTTTATCTTTATTACAGGACCTATTGCATTTATTGTCAATCTAGGAACAGAATCTTTTGGGTTTTATTTAACACATTTCTTCGAAAAAAGTTTATTTACAGGGGCATCTGGTGGTGATGCTTGGCCAAAGGCATGGACAGTATTTTATTGGGCAAACTGGTTTGCCTGGGCAGCCATAACAGCTATGTTTTTAGGACGTATTAGTTATGGTTATTCTGTTCGCACGTTTATCATTGTCAATTTCGTGGTTCCATCCGTATTTGGCGGTCTTTGGATGACTATATTTGGTGGGACTTCAATTTATAAACAAATAACAGATAATACCCTGGGTACTATTTTAGGTGAACAGGGGGCAGAATCTGTGTTATATGCAGTATTAGCAGATGTTCCATTATCAGCAATTGTTATTCCTGTTTATTTATTTATCGTCTTTATTTCATTTGTTACCGCTTCCGATTCTAATATTTCTGCAATGGGTGGTATTAGTACAAAGGGCATTACTGCGGACAGTCAGGAATCACATATCGGTATTAAAATTGCATGGGGCGCATCTGTTGGAATTATTGCATGGGTAATGCTAAGCTTCGCTAAAATTGATGGTATTAAAATCCTTTCAAATCTTGGCGGCATTCCTGCACTTATTCTATGCTTAGCAATTATTTTCGCACTGTTAAAGGTAGCCTTTAATCCTGCAAAATATGATATTACCGCAAGCTTAACAAAAGAAGAAATTGAGCGCACAAATACGCAATATTCAGATGAGGCAAAATAAATAATAGCGGCTAATATAGTAAGGATTTTAAATTATATTTAACTAATTCAAAATCCTTACTATTTTGTTACTATCACCGGCTTTTCACCACTAAATTAACAGCCTCCTGTATGGCCTCATTCATTTTTTCACCATCGCCCTCAGCATTTTGTACACATTCCAATAGGTTTGTACTGACAATTACACCGACTGTACGATCTACAGCAGAGCGTACAGCTGATAGTTGGGTAATCACTGCCTTACAGTCTTTTCCCTCCTCCATCATCTTTAAAATACCACGTAGCTGCCCTTCCATCCGCTTCACACGATTTTTCACTTGGTCTGAGTATTCCATAAGCTTTGCTCCTTTTGTTTATACTTATCTACAACCTGGGTTTTAAATAATTCATAAGCATTTTCGTAATAATAGTTCCTGCATTTGCAATTTCATCATATTGGATAATTGTATTTTTCTTTACACGTAGCTGTCCAATCTCCACCTCAAAAATAGGGCACTTTCTTTTAAGTGCCGTAATCAGCATATTTGTATCATAATCATAGCGCTCACCTTTTACCTTTATCAACCAAGGCAACTCATTGATTGAAATATAACGTAAACCTGTCTGGGTATCCATTAATTTACGATGGTACAATAGTTCAAAAAGTAAGGTTGTTGCACGATTACCCCAATAGGAAAAAAATGTACTATCAGTTGAATGAAAATTACGAACCCCCAGCACAATTCCTTCTGAAAATACCTTGGTCATTGTTAAAATAAGCTTGATATCTTGTAATGTATGTTGATTATGAGCGCCTACTGTAAGAACACCCCGAAACATTCTTCTATGCTCCTGTATATAAGTAAATGCTGTCTTCAATGCACCACCCTTTCCAATATTGCTATCATGTTGAAGGACTTGGCAGCCATCTATTTGTTTTAAATTTTCAAAAATATCTTTATATTTTGCATCACTGCCATCATTAACAACAATAATTTGTGTAATTGCTGTTGTTAACAACTGATGGACAAAAGTAATAAGTGATTGTTGTGGATTATATGCTGGAATAATAGCTGCAATATTTTTCATTTCTCTCCTCCACTACCGGCTGACAGGTTCTATGCATTTTCCTTATATCAAATAGTATCATGTAATAATAACAATTCAACTGATGAAGACCCTTAAAACTTATCAATAGTACTGCTATTTTTCCGATATATGAAAGAAGAGCATTTAATGAAAGAGGTGAGTGTTATCGTCATACATAATGAAATGTTCAAAAAGCACTATCAAAAATTAAAGCAGTTGTCCTTTATAACATTGGCTAAAAATTTCCAGGAGGCTCGTATGCTTGCTGTTTCAAAGCCAACGCTATCTCTTCAAAAATCTTTTCTTGTACTATATAAATTGAACTAAAGCTTCTATCTCCTTCAAAATGGGTAAAGTATACAAACTTATTGTCGAAAGGATGATCCCACATGTTACGCAATGAACAACGAGAAGAACTTCAAACGGCGATGCGACAAACAAAGGATAAGCGACTATTTGAGCGGTATCAGACTGTATTTCTACACCTTGAAGGAAAAAATAACGTTGAAATTGCGATGATCATTCAACGCAATCGAGCAACTGTTGGTGAATATATTAAAGCCTATAAAAAAGAAGGCATAACAGGTTTACGCATGGGGATTTCTACAGGTAAACCACATCGTTTGACCATCGAACAACGTGCTGAGTTGGCTGAGATTGTCACAACGAAAACGCCTGCTGATGTGGGATTTGCACCGTATACGAATTGGACGCTCGCGTTACTCGTTTCACTCGTGAAACGTGAATGGGCTGTGTCCTATTCTTTACGTGGCATGTCTAAATTATTAGAACGCATGCAATTTAGTCATACGCGCCCTACCTATACGTTGGCGAATGCGGACCCAGAAAAGCAAAAAACATTTAAAGAAGAAACATTTCCTGCTTTAAAAAAAGCTATTGTATGAGGAAATCGATCACCTTCTCTTTCAAGATGAGTCCATGATTCGTGACTACCAAGCCATTCAAAAGTCATGGTTTCCAAAAGGGAAACAGCGTCAAATCCCCACATACGGTAAGCATCAAGGCGTGAAATTAATCGGTACGTTAAATTATGAAACAGGTGAAATCTTCTGCGTCGAAGAAGAGAAATACGATGCAGAAGTCTTCCTGCGTTTCTTAGAAAAAGTCATTGCTCATTACCCAAATGGAAAAATTGTCATGATCCTCGATAACGCTCGCATTCATCATGCGAAGCTCATTCAGCCTTTTTTAAAGCTGCATCAAAATCGATTACAACTGGTGTTTTTACCACCTTACAGCCCGCAATTGAATTTAATTGAGGGGCTATGGAAATGGTTGAAAGACAGCGTCATTCATAATGTCTTTTTTTCAAGTACATCGCAAATCAAACTCGCTGTTCGTGAATTTATCCGTTGTCAAAGTGAAGATACACAAGGTATAATCGACCGACTTTGTGTTAGGTTCTAAAGTTCAATCTATATAGAAGAAATTTTATATGAGGTTTATCGCTTGGAAATGCATACTAAGCCAAAACAAAGAAATGTTCGTGTATTACTTAATAATCGAAGCTTTATCGCACAAATTCATCCACGCCGTATTTATTTATTAATGAACCTTGTTTATAAAATGACCAATAGTAATAACAACGAGCTTGTGGAAGCAAAGGCAGCAAAAATTGTATTTGATTATATAAGTGATATTGTGGAATGGTTTATTAAGCGCTATGATCGAAGGTTTCAGTCGTCTCGCCAAGCCTTTCCCTTTGAGGAGTCGACCCATCTATTCAATGACGCGCTACAGCAAGAGGAGTCTACAGAAGCTTATCAACATGCGGCTAGCTGGTTTGAGATTGCCGCAAAAAATGGAGATGCTAGCGCTCAATATAATTTAGGTGCCTTATATAATCATGGGCGAGGCGTTAAAAAGGATTATGCACTCGCAAAAATGTGGTATGAAAAAGCAGCAGCGCAAAATGATGCCAATGCTTATTATAGTCTTGGCGTGCTTTATCATCTTGGACACGGTGTGACACAAGACTACCAGAAGGCAGCACAGCATTATCAAATTGCTGCAGATTTGGGTTATGCAGATGCGCAGTATAACCTTGGTGTGCTTTATAACCAAGGGCTCGGCATGATGCAAAACTTTCAGGAGGCTGCAAAATGGTATACATTAGCAGCAAATCAAGGAAATACCAGTGCTCAAAATAATCTTGGTTTTCTCTATCATAATGGTACAGGGGTTAAGCAAAGCTATGAGGAGGCGATTGCTTATTTTGAAATGGCTGCTCTAGCAGGGGATGCCAGTGCTCAATATAATTTGGGCTATATGTATCTGAAAGGTCGCGGTATTTTACAAAATTTTGAAGAAGCAGCAAAATGGTTTCATATAGCTGCATTGCAGGACCATACAAATGCAGAGTTTCAGTTGGCCATGCTCTACAATACGGGGCAAGGCATTGAGCAGGATGAACAAGAGGCTATGAAATGGTTTAAGCTTGCAGCACACAAAGGGCATCTAAATGCTCAATATTGCCTTGGACTACTGTATCAAAAAGAACAAAATTTTGCTTCAGCGGAAAAATGGCTATTATTAGCTGCGGAGCAAGGACATATTAGTGCAGGCTTTGAGCTTGGGCGCATCTATGTTTATCAACTACAGCAGCCGAAAAAAGCATTGTCCTACTTAAAGGCTGCGGCTGAAAAGGGTTATGCAGATGCACAATATGAGCTTGGGTTATTACTAACAGCAGGAACGGCTATTCCTGTAAATTATAAGGAGGCTATGAAATGGTGGAGAGCAGCAACCGATCAATCGCATATTCAAGCCGAGTATCAATTAGGATTACTGTATGAACAAGGGTTAGGCGTTGCTATGGACCTTGAGGAGGCACGTAGATGCTATCGACTCGCTGCTATTCAAGGACATGCAGGTGCACAATACCAGCTTGGTAATTTATTTGATAAAGGAAAAGGTGTCGAGCAGGATTACACAGAGGCTGCAAAATGGATTGAGCAGGCTGCAGCCAAGGGCCATATCAAGGCACAATACCAATTAGCACAAATGCACAGTCATGGGCAAGGCGTGCCAAAGGATTTTGCAAGGGCTGCCCAGCTTTATCGACTCGCTGCCAATCAAGGGCATCAAAAGGCACAATTCCAGCTTGGTATGCTCTATAAAAAAGGATTTGGTGTCGCACAAGACTACCAAGAGGCAACAAGATGGCTAAAAAGATCACTTGAAAATATGGAATAAACCAAAATGACCCATATCACAATAAAGTGATATGGGCGTTTTCATTATTTTCGAACCATAAATGTAACAACAATAAATAAAGCAAAGCTAATTAACAATGTAGTACCACCTATAATAAAGAATACCAATGTAAAGGTATCACCTAAATGAAACGGATTGATGTGATAGAACCACATGCCTAATGTTAAACCAAAAACACCGAGAATCGCTGTCCAGCCATGAATGGTTACTAATTTTTGTGATTTTACTTGGAAAACACGATAAAAAATGCCCCATGCAAACATAGTCAGCCATCCAACAAGTAAAATATGCGCATGGATTGGCCGATATTCATAACTACCTGAGCCTGACATATGTGTACCTAAATACGTTCCAATCAAAGCAAAAATTGCTGCTAATCGAATAAGACGTATACCCCATTTTTGTTCCATAAGATAAATCCTCCTAAGCTTTTGTCACTTAATTAGCAATTTATCGTGGGAACATAAACTTTATATGAACTTCTTATAACAGTTTTGGGAACTGAATATAAATCTTTGTGCCAGCATTTATAGTACTTACCATCCGTATCGTGCCCTCATGCAGCTCAATAATTTCCCGGACAATAGATAATCCTAGCCCTGTTCCCTGCTTCGTCCTAGAGGTATCTGCACGGTAAAAACGTTCATATACTTTTAACAGTTGCTCCGGTGTCATTCCTATACCGCTATCCTCGATAAGAATATTAATAGAGTTTGCCTTCTCCTGCAAATTTATATATATTTGTCCATGCACTTTATTATATTTAATAGCATTTGTCAGCAAATTATCCCATACATTTTGGAGCAGCTCTGCATCTCCCACATATGTTATTTGCTCCATCTTGTAAGTGAGTTGGAGCTGTGCCTCTTCAATCTGCCAACGATATTTTCTTATTGCTTCCTTTAGCTGTTCATCTAATCGATAGGGCTTTCGTTTGATCATTCTTGTTGATTGATCGAGTGAGGTTAGTAATAATAATTGCTTTGTTAATGTAGATAAACGTTTTGTTTCAAGCTCAATAATTGTTGCATATTCTTGCCGTTCCTTCTCTGTTAGTAAAGGATTTTTAAGAAGCTCAACATAGCCTTGAATGTTAAGTAAAGGGGACTGAAAATCATGCGATACATTACTAATAAATTCCTTTCGTATACGGTTATTTTCCTGTAATTTTTCAGTCATAATGGTAAAGCTCTTTGCTAATTGGCCTATTTCATCTGCTCGCTCAATGTCCAATGGCGTATCAAATTTTTCATGTGCAAGCTGGTGCGTTGCTGCTGTTAGCTTTGTAATTGGCCGAATCAATGCCTTGGCAAATAATAGCATGGCAAGCAAGCTCAATATTGTCATCACTAAAACTAATCCAGCAAGTATTGTATGCACTTCCGAAAATAATAGCCGAATATCTGGTCGGACAAACAGCGCATAGGATTGCTCATTATAGCGAAAGGGTACACCGATTGTATTAATTAGCTCGTTCGCAAAAAAGCCTGTGACAAAGGTTGCTTTCGGAAAGTCCCGCATACCATGATAGATTTCCCCACCTAATACATGCTCAACAACCCATAACGGCAAGGCTTGCTCGCGATATTGCCCACCAAAAAAACGCTCTTCCTCACCAGTTGTTACATAAATTTGATAGCCAATATCACCAAGTGTTGCTAAATAATTATCTAAATCCAGTGGTTTAGCCATTTCAATATAGTTGGCAATACTCTGCGCAATTTTCACATTTTTCGCATCGTTTTCAGCTTTTACTACTTGATGATAATAAGTATTTGTCGCAAAAAAGCCAATACACATACTCCCCACCATCACAAGCATCGTTATAATAACAAATTTACCGTAGAGTGTTTTCATATGATTTCCTCTAACTTATAACCGACGCCTCGCACTGTTGTAATGATAACAGCTGTCTGATAACGATTTAATCGTTCACGAATGCGCTTAATATGAGTAGTCAACGTTTGTTCATCTCCATCATAATCATAGCCCCATATTTGTTCCATAATATAGCTACGCGTAAACACCTGACTAGGCCGTGATGCTAGTAATGCCAGTAATTCAAATTCCTTTAAAGGTAATAGAAGCGTCTCTTCCCCTATAACGACCTCAAAGCTTCGACGATCAATGATAAGCTTACCTACCTGAAGGGTTACTTGATTTTTCTTGTCCAATCTGCGCAATATAGCTGCTATACGAAACAGTAATTCCTTCGGTTCAAAGGGCTTGACAACATAATCATCTGAGCCTGCTAAAAAGCCCCGTTCCTTATCAGCTAACTCACTCTTTGCTGTTAATAATAAAACGGAAATATCATATTCCTTCGTTAATATCTCTGTTAATGTAAAACCATCCATCCCTGGCATCATCACATCGACTACAGCGAGATCAGGCAGATTTCCTTCCACTAGTACTAACGCCTGCTGTGCATTTTTCGCACAAAGCACCTGATAGCCTTCTTTTGTTAAATAAATCGTTACTAACTGTAAAATATGTGCATCATCATCAACAACAAGTATTTTCATTAGCCTGCCTCCGTTCAATCAAAACAAAAAATCCGCTCACTTGGAACGAATTTTTATTAGTAGTTATAATTATTTTATAATGAAAAAATGGAAATCAACAGTAATAAGATAAATGGCAAGCCGATCACAATATAACCTCTAGGGTTGGCAAGGTTCATTGTCCAGCCGACACCAAAGCGCTTCTCGACAAAAACTGATGGATCATGTCGATTCATATAAATTAAACCACCCTTCCAATAGCGGTCTTCATCGACATCCATTACATGTGAATCAATATTTTCCTTATAGTGTACTTTATGCTTATGTTTTTTCATTGCATACACGATTAGTGATCCAAGCACAACCACTAAAAATAAAATAAACAATGGTAAAAGTTTATAACCTACAATAACAGAAGGATAGATATTGCTTAACTGCAGCACCGTCAGTAAAATTGTTAAAGCATAGCTTACCAATAGAAGATTCCAACTTATATATTTCCGTGTCTTAAGCTGATCTTCCAATGATTCCTCCTTGCGATTAACTGCTAGCTTAATGGCAGATCGTTTAATAGAATCTGTAATTCCCCACATCATACATTGCATGAGCAGCATAAGTATCGGCAATGACATAGCTGTGAAATATGTTTTATCTTGCCATGCATCCGCTTCCCCACTTGGTCCCCAATGTACTGCTATATTTGCCGGCATTTGGTCGTAATGCAACATTGTATACATCATTAAAAATAGAGAGATGGCTAGAGGTACAGCAAAAAATGACCAAGGTAGCATTTCATCACGACTACGTGCTGTTAAGTCAACTGCACGCACTTGTTTAATATGCAGTCCCCACTGTTCCTGCTTTTTTAGCGCAGATACCTTTTGATGATTCATCCAGTACAGCAACATACTTACTGTTAACATACCGAATAAACAGCCAGCTAGAACAATACTTTGCATGGATTCAGATGGAACTAGTATTTTATAGCTCACAACCATGAAAATGAACAACACAAAACCTACACTTCCTACAATTTGAGCATAACGCTTTTTCATCTTAGCTAAAGTGGGATGTTTAATATTTTGCTCTGGCACTGTCACACCAAAAACAATCGTTTCCCGGACAATAAAGGGCACAATGATTTGCAAAATTAATGTTATGATGTAGATTGTACTAAAAACACCAAGTACCATTTTGCTACACTCCCTCTACTGGTATTTGTAAATCGGCAAATACCTTTTTCATCATGTGCTCAATCTGTTCCGCTGTTGCGCCGAGCACCATACCTTCTGCCACAACAGGCTTTAAATTCTTTTCGATTTGTCGCAGTTGTTCAGGCGTTAAAGCTCTCTCCTCTGTGGAGCATATAACTGCCCCTGACTTAGCTCGTATGCTAATAATACCTTTTGCCTCTAATTCATGATAGCTTTTATTGACCGTATGCATATTTACCCCTAAATCAGCAGCTAAGCTCCGCACAGATGGCAATGTATCCCCTGGCTGCATATCACCTCTTGCAATCCCTTCAATAATTTGGCGTGTCACCTGTTCATAGATAGGTATAGCAGAATTTGGCTCTATTTGAATAAACATTGTTATCAGCTCCACATTTGTTATATATATAGTATAACAAATATAAAGGTCATTGAAAAATAATTATGTGAAGGATATTTTAGAAAATTTTCTTCTGCAAAATAAAAAATCTGCATCGACACATCGTCCCGCAGATTATTGTACAAAAAAAGATGCCTTACAAGCTCCCCATCTAAGCTCGTAAGACATCTTCCCCCTTTTTAAATCTCTTTACTTTTTATAAATAGACCCCTTTTATAACGCATGCTCATTTCTTTAGATAAAGTGAAGTAGGTTGAACTGTACTTGTGTATCGTTCATTTTAGGAAAGTTTGATTAAGATAGTAGATTTATCGTTTACGCTAATTTTTTATACCCTGGAAGTGTCAAGAATTCCGTAAATTCATCTTGTTCAATTAAAGATTTAAACAATTCAGCAGCTTCTTCATAGCGACCATCGTTATAGGCTTGTTCCCCAACAGCCTCTTTAATTTTCACAAGTTCTTCCTCCAAGATTTTTAGCACCATTACTAATGTAATATCGCGACCATCCTCTAAAATACCTGTTGGATGTCGAATGAGGAATTTCTGCTGTCGCAGCATCCCTTTATTTTGACGAGCCTCTAATAGCTCTTTTACCTTTACGTTTGCAATTTTGTCACCTCTGCTTTAGGAGAAGCAGAGGTGACTGCTCTATGATTATGAATTTAGGAATACATGTAATTTACGAAAGCTTAGACAAATTGTTCTGTTTCAGTAGAACCAGCCATTGCCGTTGTAGAAGAAGTACCGCCAGAGATTACTTGAGAAATTTCATCAAAGTATCCAGTACCTACTTCACGTTGGTGACGTGTAGCTGTATAGCCTTTTGATTCAGAAGCAAACTCAGCTTGCTGTAGTTTAGAGTATGCAGCCATACCATTATCTTTATAATCATGTGCAAGTTCAAACATAGAGTGATTTAACGCATGGAAGCCTGCTAATGTAACAAATTGGAATTTGTAACCTAGTTTACCAAGCTCGCGTTGATACTCTGCAATTTCCTCTTCTGAAAGGTTTGCTTTCCAGTTGAATGAAGGTGAGCAGTTGTATGCAAGCATTTTACCTGGGAACTGTGCATGAATAGCTGCAGCAAATTCACGAGCTTCCTCAAGTGATGGCTTAGATGTTTCACACCAAATTAAATCTGCATATGGCGCGTAAGCTAAACCACGAGCAATCGCTTGTTTAATACCTGGGTTTGTACGGAAGAAACCTTCTGGTGTACGTTCGCCAGTAATAAACTCTGCATCGCGTGGGTCAATATCTGATGTAACCATATCTGCAGCGTCAGCATCTGTACGAGCGATTAAAATTGTATCTACGCCCATAACATCTGTTGCTAAACGAGCAGCTACTAGATTACGCACAGCATTTTGTGTTGGCAGTAAAACTTTTCCTCCTAAGTGACCACATTTCTTTTCAGAAGCTAATTGGTCCTCTAAGTGAACGCCAGCTGCTCCAGCTTCAATCATGCCTTTTACAAGCTCGAATACGTTTAGTGGACCACCAAAGCCTGCCTCTGCATCTGCTACGATTGGTGCGAACCAGTCGAATTCATCTGCACGTCCTTCAGCATGGTCAATTTGATCTGCACGTTGAAGTGCTTGGTTAATTCGTTTTACTACTGCTGGTACAGAGTTTGCTGGATATAATGATTGGTCAGGATACATTTGTCCTGAAAGGTTTGCATCCGCAGCTACTTGCCAGCCTGATAGATAGATAGCTTTTAAACCTGCTTTTACTTGTTGTACTGCTTGGTTACCTGTTAATGCTCCTAATGCATTAATAAATGGCTCTTCATGTAATGAATTCCAAAGTCGAGTAGCGCCCTTTTGTGCTAATGTTTGCTCAACTATAACAGTTCCCTGTAATTTAACAACCTCTTCTGCTGAATATGTGCGTTCAATCCCAGCCCAGCGTGGGTTTTCAGCCCATTGTTTTTCTAAAGCTTCGATTCTTTCTTGACGAGTTGACATATTGAAATTCCACCTTCCCCTTTGTGTACAATATACTCTGTTAAAAAACTTTTTAATTCACTGTTCCATAACAGGTTTATTTGTTGTAAATTAATATATAACAGAATATTTAAATTTTCATTATTTTTTGATAAAAGGCCAGATTTTCAAGATGAAACCGCTTTTTCGGCGACGAAATTTGGTAAACTGTTTACAAACAAGGGGGATATTCACAATGAATAATAAGTTAAATTCTTGCACAAAAGATATTTCACAACAGTATATTATGATGTTGAAGGACTGGATTCCTACTGATGCATCCATAGCCATTGCTGTTGAAAATACGTACATTTATTTTCATTCCAGCCATCAAAATATCCGCTTAGAGGTGGGACAACCTGTATTGCCAGGTAGTATCGCTGGGCAGGTGTTACAGACACGCCAAAAAACAGAAGCCATTTTAGATAACTCTCTATTTGATACACCCTATTATGGAATTGGTTATCCCATTAACGTGCAAAATCAACCAGCAGCATTGGTAGTTGTCTTACCTCCAGCCTTCTCCGCCAAAAAAACAGAGCCATTTCAATTTTTAACTGGCAAGCAAGAAGAAGAATGGAACCCTATAGCTATCAATAAAATATCTCATATAGAAAGTCTGCAGAAAAAAACGTGGTTTTATGTAGATGGTGAACAATTTAAAACGACTATTACACTTAAAGAACTACAAACGAGATTGCCATCCTATTTTATACGGATTCATAGATCCTATATTGTTAATATTCATTTTATAAAAAAGATGGCACGTGACCTTACATCAAACTTTATTGTTACATTGATTGATGGTAGTGAGCTACCGGTAAGTCAGTCCTATATTACGAATCTTAGAAATGCCCTTGAATTTTAGAAATAGTAAGCGGCTGAAGTTTGAATGGAAACCTCAGCCGCTTAAATTTTATCCACTTGTAAAAACGAATGCTTTATGAACG
Source organism: Lysinibacillus macroides (assembly GCF_001281525.1). GTDB lineage: Bacteria > Bacillota > Bacilli > Bacillales_A > Planococcaceae > Lysinibacillus > Lysinibacillus macroides. The sequence continues at coordinate 179,822 of NZ_LGCI01000003.1, forward strand.
TGTATCATTAGCTATTGCATGGTACATAAAGTGAACCTTCATTCAGCGGAGATTTTCCTCATCTCCTACTGATTGGACGTTTCACCAATCGAGTTCTTATAGGCTAAAAGTAATTATTTCATTCAAGACTATCTCTTTGATTGTTTAGCAAGCACCTGCTGAGGTTTTTCTTGCTCAAAGCGTTTCTTCTTTGTTACATCTAATTGTGTAATACTGCCATTATGAATCGTTATGGTGATTGCTCCATAGCTAATGTTCGATAAATGATCTACAATTTCCTTGAATACATCTGCTTTTATATTTGTCATCATGAAACACCCCTCAATGCTTTACTTTTAAATTGATTTCGAGCATATTGTACATCTAGTTGGAGCTGCTGAATCAGCGCTTCTATGCTCTTAAATTTTTTCTCTGGTCGTATCGGAAATACAATTTTAACATTCATATGCTCTTCATAAATGCTATCCTGAAAATCTAAAATATGCACCTCTACTGTCTGATGATTACCATCATTAAATGTTGGACGATTACCAATGTTCATCACACCATTGTATAACTGATTCTTTAAATAAACCTCTACACCATATACACCATTCGTCGGAATACAGCTGGCTGAAGTCGCTATATTGGCAGTTGGAAAGCCTATTGTTCTGCCAAGTCGCTTACCGTGTCTTACTTTTCCTTCAATCAATTGAAGCAATGCTGTCATATGATTCCCTCCTCTTAAAATCTGACATACCTATCCATTACTAATTAAACTCATAATTTTAGTATGTTTTAGAATCAAACCTTTCTGTACTAAATTGTTGTAATGCATATGCAAGATTCCCTTGACCAAACTTATAAAATTTAGCTCTTTTACTGGGCTGAACATACTTTTTCAAAAAAACGACGATGGCTTTTCTACGGTCATAAATATGATGAAATCCTGTATCAAAGAGCTTTTCATCAATTGTATTGTATACGCCTCGATTGATCGAAAACGTCATCTCACACCATTTCGCAAATTTTAAATCGGGTACATGATAAATTTCCTCAATATCTATATTTTTATCCATTCCTGCTCCTCCTTTACTATTCTTTATATGTAAACAGAAAAGGTTCCTTATCAATTAACAGACAAGGAACCTCTAGTCGACTAGTAGGTATAGTATATGGGTTAAGTTCATTTTGCCTGCGTACGATTGTTGCCAAATAAGCATAAATGACTTCAAACTTTTAAAGTAGGTAGTTATTATAATACTCAACCTGAATACCAAAGTAAAGTATTTTTATAAGAATTGTTATCTTTAATATCTGCACTTATTAAACTTGTTGCGGTAAAACTATTTTTCCTAGTCAAAATACCCCTATCACTTCAGTGTAACGGATTGTATATCCCCACCAAACGGACTAAAAAACACACGGTCATTTGTGTTATCTTTCTTCTGAACTGGTAGTTTAGGAAATAATAATTCCGCAACATTATAGGCTTCCTCTAAATGTGGGTAGCCCGAGAAAATAAAGGTTTCAATTCCTAAATCGGCATATTCCTGAATACGTGCGGCAACTGTATCTGGATCACCAACCAAAGCAGTTCCGGCTCCTGTACGAACAAGACCTACACCCGCCCAAAGATTTGGACTAATTTCTAATTTAGTCCGATCCCCTTTATGCAACTCTGTCATTAAACGCTGCCCTTCTGAATCCATACGACTAAATACTTTTTGAGCCTGCTCAATCGTTTCATCATCTACATATTGAATTAAATCATTTGCTGCCTGCCATGCTTCTTCCTCTGTTCTGCGGACAATCAGATGAAGACGAATGCCAAATTTAATTGTTCGTCCTTGTTCCTCCGCTAATGCGCGCATCTTAATAATTTTTTCCTCCACCTGCACTGGTGGCTCTCCCCATGTTAAATAGGCATCAATATGTTTTGCAGCTACTTGCATCGCAATACCTGAAGACCCCCCAAAATACAGAGGTGGATAGGGCTGCTGAATAGTTTCATATGGCAATTGACCGCCAGCTACTTTCAAGTAATCCCCCTCAAAATCAACAGTATTTTCCGTGAATAAATTGCGCCAGATGGTTAAAAATTCATCTGTTAATTTATAGCGTTCATCATGATCAAGGAAGAAGCCCTCTCCTGCTAACTCGACAGGGTCTCCTCCAGCCACTACGTTAATCAGCAACCGACCACCTGAAAAACGATCTAATGTCGATGACAGTCTAGCTGCAAAGCTTGGGGACATTAAGCCAGGTCGTACGGCTACCAAAAATTTTAGATTTTCAGTAGCAGCAAGCAAACTCGACGCAACAACAAAGCCCTCCTCACAAGTTTTCCCTGTTGGAATGAGTACACCTGTATATCCAAGCTGATCGACTGCCTGTGCGATTTGCCGTGTATAATCAAAGGTCGCTGGTCGTGCCCCCTCATATGAATTTAAATAGCGTACATCGCCATTCGTTGGAATAAACCAAAATACTTCCATTATTTTTCCTCCTTATGAATATGGTGAAATTTCTGGATATTTCCCGTTTAATGCAAATTGTCCAATATCCCTTATTTTGTAATCAATAGGATCATGTAGCGTATGGGTTCGAACATTACGCCAATAACGGTCAAAATTATACTTTGCCGATGTAGCACGTGCACCCATTAGTTCAAACATGCCATTTGTAATGTCTAATGCTGTTTTAACAATTTGAACCTTCGCTGTTGCCACAGCAATACTGCATTCACTACGCTGCTTGATGGTGAGCTGCTGTCTGTCATTCCAAGTAGCCTGTAGGTGGTCATTAGCGATATTAGACAAGGCTATAGCCGCCTGTAATTTAACAAAAAACTCACCATAATGGTAGACATAGTACGGGTCTTCGGAAGCGTCCTGTACATTTGCTGTTAACCATGGTCTCGTAAAGTTTTTCGTATATTCCTTTGCGGCCTGAAATGCTCCTTCAGCCGTTCCTAACAGGACATGATTTAAAATGGATTGTGCGATATGTGTACGGATAGTTGATTTAAGACTGATAGTATGTGTGGGATTTGCAACAAGCACCTCTTGTGCTAAAACTTCTACATGCTCAAACTGAACACTTCCGCTATCTGTTTGCCTTTGTCCAAAGCTATCCCAGTCATTTTCAACAAGTATACCTGTTCTTTTAGTAGGTATTATAGCAAATAAAACGCCCTCTTCATCTCTCTTTTGTGCAGAAATTAATAAAAGGTCTGAGTCACTGGCCCCTGAGCAAAAGCTTTTCACACCATTAATTTCCCAACCAGACTGTGTTTTTGTAGCTGTGACACGTTGATCTAATGGATTAAATGCATTACCCCAAAATAAATTTCTCTCGGCTGTCTGCTGAGCATAATATGCAAATTGCCTCTCTGTACCATAAAGATCTACAGTCGCTAAACATAAAAAGTGATAACCAAATAAATGAGCCAGCGAGCTATCCACCTGTGCAATTTGTTTAATAATAGCCAGCACATTTAACCAATCTTGCCCGTATCCACCTAATTCTTTAGGTGTGATTAGACCTAATAAATCACTGCGGCGAATCAAATCTCGCTGCTCCTTAGCAGTACCACCTTCCTTATCACGCTCACTCGCTGTTACTGCAAATTTGTCGATGAGGTCGCTCACAATCGCACTGATTACTGTCATCATTCCATTCCCTCTTTCAATGCACTGTTATTTTTGCTAAGGCTAACTTTAGCTGATTGTCAATGCGTGTGATGACTTCCTCATCAATGACAAAATCTGTTGCTGCTTTTTTAATGTATCGATCTAAAATATAAATCCCCTGTAAAATCTGCGTTGCACCTAACGAGGCAAGCACTGGTTTTAACGCATAATCAATCGCTAATAAATGATGTAATGTTCCACCAACTGCAATCGGAATCACAATTTTATTTTCCAACCCCTTTTGTGGCAGCAAATCTAAATAAGTTTTTAAAATACCCGAATATGCAGCCTTATAGACAGGTGTTAATATAATAACCACCTCCGCGTCTGCCACTAATTGATTGGCTGCAATAATTTCTTCATGGTTAAAATTAGCTGAAAGTAAATCCTGAGCGGGTAATCGATAAATATCAATTATTTTAATATCTCTCACAGCTTGCTCAATATAACTTTTCACACCGTTTACACGTGAAAAGCTTGAATTTGTTCCATTAATAATGACTGTACTTGACATTTTAAAACCTCCAAAAATTGTATTGTTGAGAACAGCTCACCTTTCCAAAACAAAAAGCACTTATTCACAATGCTATGAACAAGTGCCTCTATTATGTATAGTTGGCCATTCAATCTATCATTAAATTACTTTTGCTTTATTACTATCTTTTCTATAATTTGCACCTATATGCTCTTGGGCTAAATAGGCTTTACCTTTTCCAAATAACTTTTCACGATAAACGCCCTCCTCGTACGCTGTTTTTAACAGCCCACGTCGTTGCAGCTCAGGTGTCACCAAATCTGCAAAGTCAATAAAAGTCCCTGGTGTAATAGCATATGCTATGTTAAAGCCATCAATATCAGTTTCATCCACCCATTCTTCAAATTTATCAACAATTTGCTTAGGAGTTCCTACAACAACAGGTCCCATACCACCAATACCTGCAAAAGTAGCTAATTCCCTTACTGTCCATTTTTTATTTGGACTAAATTTTGTTAAGACTTCCAGTAGGGATTTTATGGCGTTTGTTTCAATGTAGTTGATTTCCTCATCTAAATCATATTGCGAGAAATCCACACCTGACCAGCCACTTAGCAGCGTTAATGCACCTTCTAAGCTAACATAGCTTGCTAACTCATCATATTTAGCCCATGCTTCTTGCTCCGTTTCACCAACAATTGGTGTAAATAAAGCAAACACCTTTAAGCTCTGTGGATCTCTGCCTTCATCTCGAGTTTTTTGGCGCAAGTCCTTCACATATGCCGTACTTGCCTCCTTTGATGGTACAGAAATAAATGTACATTCTGCATGCTTTGCTGCGAATTTTTTACCAGCCTCCGAGGCTCCTGCCTGGAATAATACTGGTGTTCGTTGTGGCGATGGCTCACATAAATGGATACCAGGAACATCAAAATACTTCCCTTTATGTTGAATCTCATGAATTTTTGTAGGGTCTGTAAATATACCAGTTTCTTTATCACGAATGACAGCCTGTTCCTCCCAGCTTCCTTCCCACAGCTTATAACATACCTCTAAGTACTCATCGGCAATATGATAACGCTCTTGGTGCTGGAACCTATCCCCTATATCAATATTTTTAGTGCCGCTTTCTAAATAGGAGGTAACGATATTCCAAGCAACTCTGCCTTTTGTCAGATGATCGAGTGTTGAAATACGTCGAGCAAATGGATAGGGATGCTCAAAGGTTGTCGAGCATGTAATACCAAATCCTAAATGCTTTGTAGCATGTGACATAGCAGATACCAGCAAAATAGGATCATTGACTGGTACTTGTGTTGCCTCCCGTATCGTTGTTTCTTTATCATTGCCATAGACATCATAAATACCTATTACATCGGCAATAAACAGTCCATCAAAACGTCCTTTTTCCAACGTTTTTGCTAGCTCCACCCAATACTCAATATCCTTATAGCGCCATGCCTGATCATCTGGATGTCTCCACAGACCTGGTGACTGGTGCGCCACACAATTCATATCAAATGCATTCAAATAGATGCGCTTTTTCTTCATAATAGTCTGCCCTCTCTACCCTCGCTTATCTTTAATTAATTATGCAGTTGTTGAAGCGTCCTTGTCTTCTCCCCATAGCTCTAATGGCAAATCTAAAATCAGTTTGCCGACTTGATCGCGCCCAATATGATTGGAGGGAGCCATTGGAATACCCGCACGTGCATCACGATATAGTCTCTCAAAAATACCTTCTGCATAACCATAGCCGCCAGCTACTTCCATCGCTACACGAGCTGCAAAATCAGCAAGCTCCGTTGTTTGCACCTTAAATTCTACAATTTCTCTACCTAATAAAGAGAGAGATTCACCTTTGGCTAATAGCTCATCATGATGACGGGCTAAATCTAACTGCCAAGCCTTTAAAGCTGTAATTTGAATTTGAACCTCTGCTAATCTTGCTCGTAATACTTGGTAATCAGCAAGCCGTTTATTAAACCCTTTGTTTACAGCACTTTTCACATGATTTACCGCAGCATCTAATGCTCCCTGGGCTACTCCTAACCAAGCCGAAGATAAACCTACTAAATAAATAGGATTAATGCCCTCTGCAATAATATCCTTGCCTAAGCCCTCCTTCCCTAAAAGATCTCGCTTTGGTACAACGACATCATCATAACGAATAGGTCCACTATGATTCCCACGCACACCTAATGCCTTCCAGGGCTGTGCTGTAATACCTTTACTTTTACCATCTACAATAAAGAAGCTAAGATCACTAACATCCTCACTATCTGGCGTTCTTGTTTGTAATAAATAGAAATCGGCTTGACCTCCACTCGTTGTAAAGGATTTTTCCGCATTAATAATATAATCTTCTGCTCGACGCTCCGCTTGGCTTAAACTATACCAAACATGACCACGTGTTGCTTTTTCGCTAATCGAAAATGTACCAATTAATCCATCACGAATCGGCAATAGCCAGCGTTCCTTTTGCTCATCATTTCCATATAAATGAATGCCCTGTGCACCACCAACATGCATCGCATATACGAGTGCAGTCGAAGCATCCACCTTGCCAATTTCCTCTGCGGCAATGGCAAATCCTAAATAACCTAAGCCTAAGCCACCCCACTTTTCATCAATTGTGACAGAATTCCACCCTTCTTTTGCTAAAGATAGAAGGTTTTCACGTGGGAATTTTGCTTCCTTATCAATAATTTCTGCATTTGCTTTAATGACTGTTTCAATAATTGGACGAATTCGCTGACGAATCTCCTCTACATATTCTCTGGAATAAGGATTTTTTTCTGATACTATACTCATTCATTTTCCTCCTTTAGAAATATACTTCATTAATGGGTAGGTCGATTTTATTTACTTCATAATTCCCAATTGCCCTTGCCTTGTAGACGGTTGGATTATGAGAAGAGATCGTACGAATATTGCGCCAATGCCGATCTAAATGGGCTGTTTTGCGTGTAGCAGAAGCCCCTCCCACCTCAAATAACAGTGTTGCTGCCTCGAGAGCTAGCTTGTCGACAACAACTTTAGCCTGGGCTGCACGCAATGATGCTTGATGGCTTGCTTTGTATGAAATAATGCCCTTGTCAGCCGCTTCAATAGCTTCATCTAGCTCCTTCGCTGCTGCCAATACAATTGCTTTAGCGGCAAAGGCACGACTAGATAATTCGCCCACCACTTGTAGTAGCTGTGGATCTTCCGTTGGTTTTTCTGCCGCTGCAAAACTAAATGTTCTTGTTCTAGTTGATAGTAAATTTACCGCATCCTCTACAATAGTATGTAGAATTCCTACAATAACAGCCTGTAAGAATAACTGTAAATGCGCATTGAATGGTGTTGTATGATCAGGAATAATAAAAACTTCCGATTTTTCAACAAATACATGATTTAAGTTTGTTGTACCACTTCCCGTTAAGGTTTGACCAAATCCATCCCAATCATCTACCACTTCAATGCCCTCTCGATCAGTTGGCAAAATCACTCGAACCGTTTTGCCGTTGATATCCGAAGCCATAATTTCTACCCACTCTGCATATAAAGTGCCTGTGCTGAAATATTTTGTACCATTTAGACGATATCCTTCACCATCTACTGTTAGGTTCGTTTCAAATTGGAAAAGACCCGCATTTGTACTATTTAGCTCTGTAAAACCATTACCAATTAAATTGCCTTTCGCAATCGTTTCAAGCCATTTCACATTTTGTAAATTCTCTTTATCTAATAAAAACTGCTCGACTGCATAAAAATGGTAGCGTAGACTATGCGCAACATCTGGGTCTGCCGCTGCTAACTGAATAAGGACATCAAATACATCTTGAATGCTTGTACCAGCTCCGCCAAGTTCTTCAGGTAATCGTAATGCGCCTAAACGTGCCTTTTTAATTAACTGAATCGCATGATTTGGATGTGCTGTTTGGTTTTCCCTACGCCGTTTTGCAGCATCATCTTTAATTTCTTGTAACAGCTTTGTTAATTCCTCACTATTAGGTTTGACAATTGGACCTAACGTTACTTGTATGGACATATAAGCACCTGCCTTTTCTTAATTTTTTTGTAATTGTAAATGGGCTTCTTTTTCTTTTACTAAAGGAATGACCTTTTCACCAAAAGCCTTCAAATCCTCCTCATAATGCAAAAAGCCTGTTAGTACAATATTGATACCAATTTTCTTTAATTCAATAATTCGATCAGCAACTTGCTCAGCAGTACCAATTAACCTTGTTTTAAAGCCATCATTATACTGAATAA
>NZ_LGCI01000009.1:0-17461 GCF_001281525.1 Lysinibacillus macroides
CTGGAAACCTGTATAATTATGGTTAATCAACACGCCTGAAAATTTATCTGAATTATATATAATTGATAAAAAAGTAAAGAGAGTGGGACTGTTTTTCAAGGAGAAGGTACAAGAGGGAGTGAGAAGCTGGGAATGTTCTATGATTTTTAAAGAACCGTATAACAATTCAATATAAAGGAGAACATCCTTCGCAACTTTTATAGTGGAAAGACTGCTGAACTGGAAACGATAGCGTCCTCTTCTTCTAGGATAGAGCTAACATTGAAAGACCAGCAAAGCCTATTTAGCCGAGCTGGTCTTGTTATTCATTTTATTCCCACCAATGCTTCATTTCTGTGAAGCCGATATCCCATAGCTTTATATGACCTGTAATAGCAATGGTCAGTTTGTTAGCTTCATAAAATAATGGAATTTCTAATGGCATTTCAAGTGTTTCGGTTTCCTGCAAATACACTTCATCTGCTTGAAATATTTCCTTTCCATCCATAACGATGGTTACGTTCCCTTGAGGCTCTTCTTCATCCGGCATACCGAGATGTAGAAAAAGTATAACATCCTCCTTGCCATCAATCATATAAGTGTAGGTCTTGCTCGTAGTTCCTTCATTACTATATAAATTATAGTGAGGCTCTATTTTATGACCAGCTACAGTGAAAATTGGGATATCGTTTGTTAGGGGGTGCGCGCCTGCTGTTTCTTTAATAGCATGTAAAGGCTGTATAGAACTAACGCGTTTCTCTAAAACTTCAGATATGATCATTACACATGTAAGCAATAGAACAGCAGACAAGCATGAAGCAATGAGCTTTTTTAAAGTTAAATTTGAAGTGAAGCCAACTTTGTATACAAGATAGCCAATCGTTGCACCGATCGTATTGGAAATGACATCATCTACATCAAAAGTTCCCAGATAGACGAGTGATTGAATCGTTTCCAATCCAAGAATCATAAGAATGAACGACCCAATAAATTTTTTATAATGGCAGTGTATTAATAACGGAATTAGGATGCCAAAGGGAATAAAAGCTGCAATATTGCCAAAATCGTACAACCATGAAAATGTAAGGCTAGGGAAGTTCAAAGGAACGCTTGATGGAATAAGCATAAATTCATAGCCAGCGTCCATATAATCGTCTCTATGCTCTAAACGATTAAAGCCAAAGAACATGAAAAATAAGATGAGCGCTGTATACATACTAGTAATGATCATTATTAAATTTCGTTTTTTCATATTTTTATCTCCTTAAAATACTCTCTATTTATCATAAGCAGAAATTCTTAATATTTTATAAGAATATTTATTAAGATTTACTGAAAAATCTTTTTAAGAGAGTAAAAGCTGCTCATAAAAATAAAGAGTCGCTTTTTCTATTGTTATTTATGTTACTATATACCTATCTGTGTTGGATGATCTTACATAAGCATACGATTGCTTACATATAATATAGATAGTAAAAATGGCAAAAGTTTTGTGTCCATCATAAAAATCTTAAGAAAATCTTCAGGTTCTACTAAAGAAATTGTTAAGATTCTTCCTATATATTTATAAAATAAGGGAATTTGCGAAACCATTTAAAGATTTAAAACGTATTGGTAGTAACAGAGAATATCGAAGTAGGTGAGGAAATGACACATACGATCTACATAGTATTAACCAAAACAGGAACCTTATTATCAAAGGCAATCGGTATGTATACGGGAAAAGAAATGAATCATGCGTCAATAGCCTTTGATGAGGGGCTGTTTGAAATGTATAGCTTTGGTCGTAGACAGCTAAACAATCCGCTAAGTGGAGGCTTTTTACGTGAGGATGCAGAAAGAGGACTTTTTGAGTTAGCCGATTGTGTGATTTATCGCTGCACAATATCCCATTATCAATATTTAGATATGATGAAAATTGTGCGATACATGTACTGGAATCGGAACCGCTATAAATATAATTTTATCGGTTTGTTTGGTGTGGTGATGCAGAAGGAAGTGAGAAGAGAGCGTGCTTACTTTTGTTCCCAATTTGTAGCGACGCTATTAAAAGTGGGAGGTTTAAAAGTATATCAAAATCCGGCATTAATGACGCCTCACTGCCTAGCACAATTACCTTATTTGGAAAAAGTCTTCGCTGGAAAGCTGGCTGACTATTTACAAGGTGTACGTGCGCCAGTCATGCTATATGGTTAAATAATTTTAGCTATTCAGGCAATCTTTAAACGGATTGTCTGGATTTTTTTGATAGTAATAATTACCTTAGCTGGAATGAAAATAAACCTATTTGATGGTATGTTAAAAATGAGTCCTATTCCTGTTAAAGGCCTATTGTAAAATTGGTATCATAACAATAGTAAATATATTTAAGAGAGCGATACCTGCTAGGAGGGCGTAGAGATGAGTGAAGAAGTAGCAACAACTGGCTGGGATGCAATTGATCATGCGTTAGTAAAGCTATACGGGGAGCAAGAGCCAAAGCATTACGGCACATTAATTTCCTATGCACTTGGCGGACAAGACCCGCTGGATGGTATTAGTGCTTATAAAAGTGAAACACCTATTCCACATTGGCACTTCGTCACTTATGGATTTTCTGAATTATATGAAAAAGAATTGAATAATAAAGAATATAGTGGCTTTGGCTTTGAATTAACATTTCGACTAGTGCGTAGCGATGATGAGGAAGAGCCTCCTGCTTGGGCATTGAATTTACTACAAAATATGGCGAGATATGTTTTTAATAGTGGTAATGTATTTGTAGCAGGTGATTATTTAGATGCAAATGGGCCGATTTGTCTTGGTGCAGACACATTGTTAACAGCATTAGCATTTACAGATGATCCAGAGCTGGCAAAAATGCATACGCCAAATGGTAAAGTGACGTTTATTCAAATGGTGGGTATTACAGAGGATGAGCTAGAAGCGATGCAAGCTTGGCAGACACTTGGTGTACTACAGGCAGGTATAGAGCAGCTACCAAGCTATGTAACAGATTTAGCAAGAGCCTCCCTTTTACAAAATCCAGTAGTTGTCAAAGCTGTGGAGCGAGGGATAGAAGACGATGGCTCTAGTACAGGCTTTCTTTTTGTCGATCAATTAGCATGGCAAGAGGGGAAAACGGGCTGGTTTTCAAAGCCTTCCCATATTGTTCAGCTTGGGGCTAAGCAGGCAGGTGTGATTCGTCAATTATTACGTGGACGAATTTTAAAAGGAAGAAGCCTTCGCTTAGTTGGTCAACAAGTGACCCTTACGTTTCAAGCGAATGAGCAAGCAGGATACGATGTCAATGAGCAGGAAGTGATTATTTCTTTAAATAAGGAAGCAGTGGAGGAGCTTTGCCAAAAGCTTGTACCACAAGAAGGACAATTTGAATTATCTTCCTTAGCAGATGTGAACTTTCAAATTTTGAAAACCTATATTAAAGATCAACAAGGAACGGTTGTGAAAACAATCGGGTAAGGCTGCTCTCCCGCTGGAAGTCATTTTAGCGGGAGATTTTTGCTAGGTAAAAAAGGGGGGGAACGTGTATTGCAACCATATATAGAGCATTTTCTTGCGGATGTTTGGGCGAAGCTAGCAGCCATTTATAAACGAGAAAGTGAACGAATAAACGCACTTAACGATCAAAGCCGCTTGCAAGCAGGTATCTTTAACTATTTAAAAGTAACTTGGCATAAAGAACAAGGTGCTTATGGAATGATTCTATTAGATATTTACGAGCCATTGGATTGGAGTGATAGTGCCTATAAGATTGAGGCAGACGCTTATATAGAGGAATTCACAGAAACGTTTCATATTGAGGAGCTTTTTGATGCTTTATGTGTCAAAATGGAGCAAGTTTTTCAATCATCACAGTATGGTACTCGTTTTTTTGATTATTATTGTCAGGTAGTGCTTGAATTTGAGCATAACGGGAAAATAATCCACTATCAAAAAGAGTTATTAAATCAGCAGAAGCTCGCGTTAACCAAGCAGGAATTAGCAACCTTTATTGAAACAAAGATAATGGCTGAGCCACCAGCACGTCCAAGTGATAATGATGAATTTTTCTTTGCACAGCATCTTGTAAATCCGCATTTTTTCCAGCAAAGAGCTGAAGAAATTGAACCACTCATTAGCCGTTTACAAGATAAGCATCGTGCCAATCCACAGCGTTTAGAACGATGGAACTACTACTATACAAGAGCATTGGAGCAGTGGGCAGAGGCGCATTTTTTAACACACTATTTTGAGCAAACAGAAGCGTATACAAAAGAGTGGATGCTGACAACAGCAATTACGCCACAGCAAATAGCGCAGGAAAAGCTAGATTTCTTGCTCTATAGCGCATTAAAAATAGGACAGCAAGAGCCAGCAACTTGCCAAAAATATTTGGAGCTAGCTAAGCAACTTGGTTCGGAAAAGGCAACGATGTATTTACAAGCAGGAAGCGGTCGTTATGAAAGCAGACGACAAAGTAATGTGTTACGAGGACAAGCCAATGATATTTTACAAACAATAACGATTCATATCATTGTAGAAGAGGAAAAAGCTTATCAAGAAGCACTTCATTATATAATGGAGCTTTTACAGGCAGGCTTTCCAAAGGGCTATAAGCTATTGCTGAAAAGCAAAGTCAAGCATTACTTACCAGTGAAAGGACTAGCAAAATCAAAGCTCCATCAATTTTTTGCCAACTGCTTCACATATCCATCCCTTTTTCCGCTGCTAGCAAACTATGCACAGATGGCAATGGAGGCATATGCCTGGTATCAGGATGTTGAGCCAAGCAAAAAATCAGCTATGCCTGGCACTTATGCAGTATTTGGATTAGGGCTTTACAGTGATGCTTATTTTCCGCTTGTCCAAAGCTATATGGCACTTGTTGATACAGAGCATCAGTCCGTCCAAAATGCTTATGCGGATGCTTTTCTAAAAGCGCATGGTCTAGCAGCGGAGCTTATGCCTGTATTTATCGCTATTTTATTGGCTGCCAATGAATCAGCTAAACCATTAAAGGGGCTTAATGTATGCAAACAGGATTGTATAAGGGCGCTTGTGGTTGAGCTAGCAAAGAAAGAGGACTATGAGCGTGCATTTGCATTGTATCGCATTTTTGGCCGTGCAAATAATCTAGCACAGCGTCTTAAACAAGAAGCCCCACCGATAAAGGAGGAGCTGGAGCAGCTACTGCAATGGATGGATACATAAAGCAGGGAGTGATGTTAATGGATTGGCTAACAGTTAGTAAATCAAAGAATATGGAGGAAGTGCAGAAGGCTGTGCAGAAACTGGATGTTCATGAGCGGGATGCACGTGGTAGAACGCCATTAATGCTTTTTATTACCAATCGAATGCCGCTTGAAGGGATTCAGCTTCTTTTGGCGCAAAATATCGACTTGGAGGCACAAGATAAGCTTGGAGATACAGCACTAAAAAAGGCTGTAAAGTTTAAGCAAAAAAATGTTATTCAGTTATTGCTAGCCAAAGGTGTGACATTAGATGCGCCAGGGGGGATTCAGGCAACCGCTTGGTATACAGCAAGAATGCATAGAGAAATAGCAGATTTATTGCTTGCTACGCCGGGTGCAATCCGACTAACGTTAACAGCAGAGGAGCAAAGGCAAGTAGATACGATTTTATATGAGGAATCTATTAATAAAATGGGCCAGCGCATTCATGCGATTTCATCCGCTGTCATTTTGCATGCGGTCGTTAATGGCTATAACTGGGATGATGGACCAAAGCCAATGCTAGCAGCGTTACACAATCCTGTATGTGCGCCAATCACATTGCTAGATATGTTTGAGCTAATGGAGGGCGATTATTGGCTAGCGCAACCAGAGGAAGAGGTAGCAGCCTCAGAATGGCAGCAGCCTTGGCAAGAGATGGCGCAAATTGTAAGTGCCAAGCTAGCACTTGATAAGACGTGAGGAGGAATGAGCTATGGATCAAAAGGCAAAGAAAACTTTAATGCAAACATTTTGGCAATCAGGTAGATGGAAAGCAGGAAAATTTACATGTGCAGAAGAAGATTTTCAATATGCCAAAAGCAAAGGGCTAATGTTTGATCCGTTAACGATTACACATGATGAATGTATCGCAAGACTGCAACAGCTTCACCGTGAAGTATTAACAAAGGAGCTTGCTGTTACAGCCTTTTTGCATAGCTTATCAACGCGCAAGGTGCATTTACGCAGTGCGCTATCAAGCTGGGCGCTTACATATCAATTACCTAGCCATACCTATCATGAGCGACCTGTGCAGCTGGTACCCCATAGCGGCTGTGGCTACTGTAATGAACAGCAAATTATAGCCTATGAAGCATATAACGATGAAGATTTGAATGTGTTAAATTTTGAACGCATTAAATGGGGCGGCATTCGTTTAAACTGGCTGCTATATTGCCTGCTTGATCTTGAATGCTTAGCAAAGGAGCAAACAGCATTTACTGTATGTGAGGAAGATAGCGCCATTTTGCAGCAGATGATTAAGGCGATAGAGTCCTGTCAAGCTACAGATGCAGCAAGACAGCTTGAGAAGCGTTGGAAGGATATTTTTAAAGCTAATCAATATGAACGGGATGTTATTATGGAAATTTGGGGATATGCAGGCTTGCTTGTTTCCAATAACCCTTATCGCAAGGAGCGTGGACGAGGCACGGATTTTATGTCAATGGCTACATGGAGAGGGCAGGATGGCTACTCACAAGAGCAAATGGAGCTCTATTTTGGTCCCTATTTATAAGAGAAGCGTCTATTCTGATAAAGAAAAAGATGAGTGAAAATTCTGTAAGCAGGAAACTTCATAGCAAGTACCTATGGATAGAGTTGAACAAGAAATTAATCGTTTAAATGGAGTGATAAATATTGACGTATGACTTTTGGCTAATGGCTTCCGTTACAGAGCTGATTGACTACCCAGATGATGGAAGTGATAACTATACACCTCAGTCAACTTTTCAGACGCTTATGGATATACTTGCTATTCATGTACCAATAGAAGAAATTGTTCATCGTTTTTTTCAACAATCCATTCATACAGGGGATGTGTTGGTATTTAGCAATCAGCACCAGCCAGATACATGCATTGTTCTTGATACATATCGTCATCCATTAGATCAACAGGATACCATTCAGTTTGGTTGGAGGGTGAGTACAAAGCTAGACCTTTATCGTATCAGATAGCTAACACGGCAGTTTTATGATGATTGTGAATTTGCTGTTCGCTATGAGGAGGGATTGTCTGTTCTGTATAAGGTGCTACAACAAGAGCGTTATCCATACAAATATTATTATCAGACAGTATACGAACAACATATCAAGAAATATACAACGACAAAGGGATGCGTGACACGACTATAACCTGTATCACGAACCCCTAAAAGTGCTACGTAATCAAATAACTAATAATCACGAATAGGATGGAAATAGCTAAAATGGTTCCGACCACTTTCATATGTCGTTTGCGCTCCATTACAACAATCGCCACATATTCACGAATCATAGCATTGGGCCAATAATAAAAGGCTGTTTTTGCGCCAATGCCCTGACTGTCTAACCCAGCTAGCCTTGCATAGATGCCCGCACGGAAAAGATGGAAATTATTTGTTGTAAAAATACTGCGATAGGGCTTACCCTGCGATTGCTCGTCCATCAATTGTTTGGAAAAGAGCATATTTTGATAGGTGTTGACAGAATGATTCTCTTATAGTGTGTGCTCGATCGGAATTCCTTTATCAAGTGCATATTGTTGCATCGCCTCAGCCTCTGGCAGGTTTTCATCTGGTCCTTGCCCGCCTGAAAAAATAATGGTTGGCGGTGAGGTAAGAGCTGCTTGTTTATGATAAAAGTCAATCGCCTTTTGGATTCTACTTGCTAATAGTGGTGGAACCTTATCGTTAATTAAACCACTGCCAAGCACAATAATAAAATCTTGATGATATGTTGGCCGATTGAATTGGTATAAAAAATAGGCGGATAAAAAATTAGATAGATGGATAAAGAAATAAAATGTAATAAGTGATATCCCACCAAAAATCGGCTGGAGATGCCTTGAGAATAGGCTTGCTGGGCTAATAATTGGCAATAGCATAAATAATAAAATCCCAATCGCCACAAGCAATGTTAAGGAATTGGCAAGACGTCTTCCCTCTCGCTTCATTAACACCCTCGCATTTAAAAATAAACCAAACATTAATGCTACAATAGCAAACGGAATCATCACCAATAGGGCGATAAGTGGAATAATCACGATTAGCCTTATAAAGTAATGGTCAGACTGAATGGATGCCACTACACAAAATAATAGAAATGAACAGATAAAAAGATTAAATAAAAAGCCATTAATTATTCTTCGTGGATCTTTTAAATAGGAATAAAGAAAAACAATAAAAATAATGAGCGGAATAATGCCAATATACATAAAAATACGCACCTCAATTAATGAACTCTTTTTATTATAAGGTAAAATGAATGATTTGGCAGCTAGCTACATTTTTAGATACGTATTATAAATATAGGTAAGATACTCCATGCGTGTGAGACCACCCGTTTGACGGTTAAAGTCATCATATGTGATATTTTGCGGCAAGCCAAATTTAGCGAACGCTTGCAGTCGCTCTTGATAATAATAGGGATTATCGAATGACACGGGATCATCATGCTCCTCCTGCGGCTTCAACCAATCATTAGCGACACTTGTATAGACACCATGATTAGCAAAACGAGTAGCTGTTTTTAAAGCAGTTGCAGATGCTGGCTTATGAATGCTTCCTGTTCCCCACGATAGACGGTATTGAGGTTCCTTGTGCTGGTCAATCGTTATACTATACCCTAAAGGAAATAAAATATCAGCCTCTGTTAATGGTTTATGACCAACTTTTTCATAACACCCTCGCATAAAATGATCATCCATTACAATATATGTTTGATTGGCTAGTGGCGCTGTCACAATCTCTTCAAAACGGGGTGAACGCTCTGTCGTTGTACATAAATAAGGGCGGACAAACAGCGGCATTGTCATCACATCATGCCAAATACTATCTGCTGCAAATAACTGATCCTTTTGCATTTGACGTAGATCCCCAATTACTAGCACATAACCGTCCGTAAACAGATCCACTTCAACACGGAAAATATCTCCTGGCATCGCTTTATAACGTAAACTTTTCATGTTTATGAGCTTTGCTAATTTAGTAGCATAATCAGCAGGCAATTGTGCTGGAAATTGCTGAAGCCACTGAATAATATCAGCTTTTGTTGTAAGATGCTCAAAACCTGTTAGTGGAAGCTGGTAGTAGGTTTTCGGATTGCGTACACTAATAGAGCTAGCTTGATTAGTGTCATTACCTACACTAGCCGAGAAAATAATGCCTCTTGCTTTCGGAGCGGAAATATTGGTGTAATTGAATTTCTTCTCTTTACCACGTGAGCTTTGCGGAACAATCACTTCACGATTACGGGTAACAATGGTGACATCTGCTTCTTGATAGTGTTGCTCATCGGCAAAAATCCTTTTTTTAATCACATCCCCCTCAAGACAAATAAAGTAATCCTCACGAATTTGCAGTATATCCCAATGCTTATCCAGCAACTGAAGTCCAAAATAAGGACGCAGTTCATTGTGTAACCAGCTTGTAAATGGTGCCATACTTATTTACCTCCTATGTAGATAAGTATAGGGAAGATTTATTATTGTCACTAAAGGTAAGAAGAGGATATGCTGCTAATGCAATAGACCTAACACTTGTTTTCTCATCTTTTCTGTTATACTAATAGGTAGAGGTGATGCATTTGAAAATAATGGCAATAGAAGGTGTTCCTTATGCGTGGCTTCACCAGCTACAGGAAATCTATGCTGATGTTTTTGATGGCGCTCATCTCCCACTGGAAAAGCTAGCAAGTAAAGAAGGCTTGCTGTGCATGCTGGCAGTGGAGGATAACGAGCTTATTGGCTTTAAGTTAGGCTACCCACATCCTGATGGCGTGTTTTATAGCTGGCTAGGCGGTGTTCGAGATACCAAAAGAGGACAGGGAATAGCCAGTCAATTAATGATCGTACAGCATAAGCATATGAAGGCATTAGGCTTTCAGAAGGTGCGTACATACGGCAGAAATACATACAAAGCAATGCTAATTGTCAATCTTAAGCATGGCTTTGATATTGTATCAACCTTTATAGATGACAAGGGCAGACATAAAATTATTTTTGAAAAATTAGTGGAATAGGGAGTTTACTGATGAAGGCATACTTAGCAAATGGATTATTTTCTTTAGGAGATCGTTTTGTAAATGAGCAGCTAGCAGCAGCTATGCGCGAGGCTGTACCAGGCATTGAGCTATACGTCCCGCAGGAGAACGATGCGATCAACGATAAATCTGCCTATGCAGATAGCCAAGCCATTGCAGAGGCGGATTTAGCAATGCTACAAGGCAGTGATTTATTAATTGCTGTATTAGACGGTGTGGAAATTGATTCGGGAGTGGCTGCCGAAATCGGTGCATTTGCAATGCTAAATCGTCCCATTGTTGGCTTACTAACAGATGTTCGTCAGCAAGGGCGCGATAATATGCAAAAAATAGAGGCACTTGTACGAGATGGACTGGAAAATCAGTTTGTCTACCGTAATTTATTTGTAGTAGGTTTAATTAAACGTACAGGCATTATTACAGCCTCGATTGAAGAAGCGGTGGAGGCTGTACAACACTATAGCAATAGGGAGGAATAAGTATGTTACTAGCAACATCAGATAGTGTAGCAGGACGAGAAATTATCGAAACACTTGGTTTAGTCAAGGGCAATTCTGTGCAATCCAGAAATATTGGGCGTGATATGATGGCAGGTCTTCGTAATATTGTTGGAGGCGAAATGAAGGAGTATGCCGAAATGCTTGTGCGTTCGCGTGAAATCGCCACAGAGGCAATGGAAGAAGAAGCCAAGCAATTAGGAGCAGATGCAATTGTAGGCATACGCTATGCAACATCCTCTGTCATGGATGGAACTTCAGAAGTACTCGTGTATGGCACAGCCGTAAGATTAAAATAGTGATAAGCCTTCCAAAGACTGCGAGAAATCAGCATTTAAAATAGATTTCTCGCGTTTTTTTGTCAAGAAAATATAGAAAATCCATGATGAGAAGCTTATTTTTTGCAGCTATTTGAAAGGACTTTTTGTTAAAATTTTTAAAGATATAATAGTATTTACGGTGATGTCGATTCTATAAGTATATTTATTTTTTTGAACGAGCTAGTGCGAATGTAAAGCAAACATGATTCGCTAGGGAGATTCGCACCTATTATTCAACCAATTTTCCATTGAAATGGAAAGGGGCTTGGGTTAATATGACCTTATAGATTTATTTTTTTATGAAAATCAATTATAAATATCATTTTTATATTGTTTTTCACTGTCTCTCTTTGTATGAAGAGAGTGGATTGAAATTCGTTGGTCTGTATGATTTAATGCAGTCATGATGGTCTCTCTTTGTATGAAGAGAGTGGATTGAAATCCCTTTATCAACAATCATTTCAAAACGCGTTGCGTCTCTCTTTGTATGAAGAGAGTGGATTGAAATAATTCGGTAACGCCATTCGCCGTCTGACTGACGGTCTCTCTTTGTATGAAGAGAGTGGATTGAAATAAATAACGCTAATCATTTATTTAAAGGAAAACAAGTCTCTCTTTGTATGAAGAGAGTGGATTGAAATACTTTGTTTGGCAATTAATCTCTTTGCTAAGCTATCGTCTCTCTTTGTATGAAGAGAGTGGATTGAAATATTTAAATATATTAGTGATATTGATAAAGGTTTTGTCTCTCTTTGTATGAAGAGAGTGGATTGAAATCAGTTAATCTTCATCCACGATTCCCTCCATTTTATTGTCTCTCTTTGTATGAAGAGAGTGGATTGAAATTGATAATTTGATTGACGGTCTTTTCTGCCCATGGTCTCTCTTTGTATGAAGAGAGTGGATTGAAATACATTTGTAGTTACAATTGAGACAATTCAAGGCGTCTCTCTTTGTATGAAGAGAGTGGATTGAAATGATTTGAGACTGCCATCCTTTAAAATGAGTAATTTGTCTCTCTTTGTATGAAGAGAGTGGATTGAAATTAATTCGCTTCAAAGCTTGTCATTACTGGAATGGTCTCTCTTTGTATGAAGAGAGTGGATTGAAATAGAATTAAATAACTGCATCATTCTCACAATATCAGTCTCTCTTTGTATGAAGAGAGTGGATTGAAATAGCAGCACGTCTAAGCGCCTGTCTCATTTGGTCAGTCTCTCTTTGTATGAAGAGAGTGGATTGAAATTTGGTCTTGGAACCTAAAGTCAGTCGATTCTGGGTCTCTCTTTGTATGAAGAGAGTGGATTGAAATAAGCAACCCTCAATCGCCCAATTGAGTATTCCGCGTCTCTCTTTGTATGAAGAGAGTGGATTGAAATCATTTTATTTCCTGCTCCGTCGTAAACTGTTAAAGTCTCTCTTTGTATGAAGAGAGTGGATTGAAATCAAAGCATTTTCTTTGTTCCAGGACAAGGATCTGGACGTCTCTCTTTGTATGAAGAGAGTGGATTGAAATATATAAATCAAATATACGTTGTACCTTCTTTGCGTCTCTCTTTGTATGAAGAGAGTGGATTGAAATTTAAAAATACCGAAACCAAAAAGCCTTGCCTTTGTCTCTCTTTGTATGAAGAGAGTGGATTGAAATTCATGATTTTTGAGTGGCATACGATTGGCATTTAGTCTCTCTTTGTATGAAGAGAGTGGATTGAAATAAAAAAGATGACCGTGAGGGTGTAGAAAATGCAAGGTCTCTCTTTGTATGAAGAGAGTGGATTGAAATAACGCAAGTGCATCGGAAAAAGTTAACAATAGTTGTCTCTCTTTGTATGAAGAGAGTGGATTGAAATAGCAATTATATTAGTATACAATGCCCTATGTGTAGTCTCTCTTTGTATGAAGAGAGTGGATTGAAATAACTGTTGCAGTACGCGTAGAAAGTGCCGATAATGTCTCTCTTTGTATGAAGAGAGTGGATTGAAATTCATTGGTAGGACTTTACGTGATATGCCAAACACGTCTCTCTTTGTATGAAGAGAGTGGATTGAAATCATCAAGCAGCCTATAAATACTTTCGCCCTAAAGTCTCTCTTTGTATGAAGAGAGTGGATTGAAATACTACCAAGCATATAATTAATTATAAGACATCTGTCTCTCTTTGTATGAAGAGAGTGGATTGAAATCACTAAAATGCTGCTGCAATGATCGCTACAAAAGTCTCTCTTTGTATGAAGAGAGTGGATTGAAATCTATTTTGATAAAGTTTTGGTTTATCTATTAATTGTCTCTCTTTGTATGAAGAGAGTGGATTGAAATACGGCTGAAGATTTGCTTACGGCTGGGGTTGCTGTCTCTCTTTGTATGAAGAGAGTGGATTGAAATTTGAACATCATTTTGTAGTTGTAGATACAACGCGTCTCTCTTTGTATGAAGAGAGTGGATTGAAATTTTTAGTCGTGGTAAAAACATGTGGTGTGCATCAGTCTCTCTTTGTATGAAGAGAGTGGATTGAAATGGCATAGCAGACGATGGTGAGGCAATAGGCATAGGTCTCTCTTTGTATGAAGAGAGTGGATTGAAATACATATACAACTCCTTTTGTTGTATCAAATCTTTGTCTCTCTTTGTATGAAGAGAGTGGATTGAAATGTAATAACGGAACAAATAGTGAATTGCGATACAGTCTCTCTTTGTATGAAGAGAGTGGATTGAAATTTAAAAAAAGTTTGGGATACTGTTAAAAGCATATTGTCTCTCTTTGTATGAAGAGAGTGGATTGAAATAGAGACTTGAAGAAAATATCGATGTAAAAGTATGTCTCTCTTTGTATGAAGAGAGTGGATTGAAATAGAGACTTGAAGAAAATATCGATGTAAAAGTATGTCTCTCTTTGTATGAAGAGAGTGGATTGAAATTATATACATACTCTTTGTTAGATTCTAAGTTAGGTCTCTCTTTGTATGAAGAGAGTGGATTGAAATTTATTTCGATATGTACTGCATTGAACGTGCTTTCAGTCTCTCTTTGTATGAAGAGAGTGGATTGAAATAAAATCCACGGAAAGCTTGTCCTTTCCAGCTTGTGTCTCTCTTTGTATGAAGAGAGTGGATTGAAATAGACAAAATCAAATCCCACTCAAATTCATCGCCCGTCTCTCTTTGTATGAAGAGAGTGGATTGAAATTTCTTTTTCAAGTTAGTAAGAATCATTCCCAGTGTCTCTCTTTGTATGAAGAGAGTGGATTGAAATAGCCTCAAACATTAAATCTTCGTAAGGCGGCACTTGTCTCTCTTTGTATGAAGAGAGTGGATTGAAATGATATAGTCTTTTAATTGTGCATCGTAGATGGCGTCTCTCTTTGTATGAAGAGAGTGGATTGAAATAATTTCAAACGTCAGTCCATCAGTTAGTTGAGTGGTCTCTCTTTGTATGAAGAGAGTGGATTGAAATCTGAGAGTTTTAATGATGTTGATGACGTTAAATGTCTCTCTTTGTATGAAGAGAGTGGATTGAAATACCGAAAGAGGTGAATAAATAGCAATGGAAACAGGTCTCTCTTTGTATGAAGAGAGTGGATTGAAATTTCGCTAATTTCAACTGTTTCTTTGATTTCCTCGTCTCTCTTTGTATGAAGAGAGTGGATTGAAATCCCTTTGCTCGAGATCTTGATTGAGCAGGACCAAGTCTCTCTTTGTATGAAGAGAGTGGATTGAAATAGTTTTTAGAGTCGCGTAGTCAGACGAGTGGTCAACGTCTCTCTTTGTATGAAGAGAGTGGATTGAAATCAATTACATCATCATCCAATACTACAACGTCTCGTCTCTCTTTGTATGAAGAGAGTGGATTGAAATCAATTACATCATCATCCAATACTACAACGTCTCGTCTCTCTTTGTATGAAGAGAGTGGATTGAAATAGTTTTTAGAGTCGCGTAGTCAGACGAGTGGTCAACGTCTCTCTTTGTATGAAGAGAGTGGATTGAAATCAATTACATCATCATCCAATACTACAACTTCTCGTCTCTCTTTGTATGAAGAGAGTGGATTGAAATTGCAAGTGTCGAGTGGGAGTCTCATGTAGGTAAGTCTCTCTTTGTATGAAGAGAGTGGATTGAAATTAGCAGAATTTATCGCATTAGAGAAAGATATGAATGTCTCTCTTTGTATGAAGAGAGTGGATTGAAATTCTGAACACATCGAACTCGTTATAAGCCCAAACTAGTCTCTCTTTGTATGAAGAGAGTGGATTGAAATACTTTGCAAAATAAGATATGGAGTAACGATGATGAGGTCTCTCTTTGTATGAAGAGAGTGGATTGAAATACCTCATTGCTAAATGTCTAAAATCTTACGAATGGTCTCTCTTTGTATGAAGAGAGTGGATTGAAATAGCCAAATCTAAAGGATCACCTTCGTCACCAGCGTCTCTCTTTGTATGAAGAGAGTGGATTGAAATGTTATTGTCCCAGGAAACACATCACAAAGTGGCGTGTCTCTCTTTGTATGAAGAGAGTGGATTGAAATTTTGAAGGGGGAATCTGGAAAAATTGTAATAATCGTCTCTCTTTGTATGAAGAGAGTGGATTGAAATATTTACCAAATTACTCTTTTGTTTACCATCAACAGTCTCTCTTTGTATGAAGAGAGTGGATTGAAATAAGAGAATCCAGAAATCTACGAATATCGCAAATATGTCTCTCTTTGTATGAAGAGAGTGGATTGAAATCACCAGGTCGATTGCCTGTGCCTCCTGTCAATAGTCTCTCTTTGTATGAAGAGAGTGGATTGAAATTGATTTGTACCACAGCGAGTCAGTTTTTGACACGGTCTCTCTTTGTATGAAGAGAGTGGATTGAAATACTAAAAATTTTAGACCAATCCATGTTAATAGCGTCTCTCTTTGTATGAAGAGAGTGGATTGAAATTTTTTATCTCACAGTCTGTTAATGCTATACTTAGCACCTCTCTTTATATAAAGAAAACGTGTTGAAATTGGACTTACTTGTGATAGAAGATCTATTGTTTTTTTATCTGGATCATACTGAAAAGTAGACGATGAAATTTAAAAATAAAAGTTTAAAAGCGTAAGAAATCAGCCATTTAAATGGATTTCTCACGCTTTTTACTTTGTCCCAACCCGTTATTCTTTAGTGAAAAAGCTGCTCTATTGCTGTTAAATCGAAGTCAGAGAGAAGCTTATAATCCTTTAGATAGCTTTCTTCATATAAATACACCAATAAATGCTTGGTATCATCCAAACGTAAGCCTATTTCACGGTCATCATTCATCAACAATGTTAGCCAATAAGCTTCCTGAAAATCCGACTTCGCAAAATACACCGTAAGCCCGTAATCAAATAACGCATATAAAACACCAGGCACCTCCGGTACGATAAACGTATCAATTAAAGGAGGTGCCCTATTTATGTCCACAAACAAATTAACCATAGTTCCCGTCAAACTTGATCCTCTTTCAACGGAAAGTTCTTCGTTCCCTTCTTCGAGAATGACCGCTGCACCAGCTTGTATTGTAAAAATGGGAGTAGCTGAAGTTACCTTTTATCATGGCGTAAATGAGCACATCATCCAAACGGTTATGAAGGAGCTGAAAAGTCGATGAGGCATGATTTTACGGATGTGCAAAACATTTATATGATTTGTGGGAAGACAGATATGCGAAAAGGCATCGATGGTCTCGCAACACTGATTCAAGATTCTTTCGAATTAGATCCTTATAGTGATTCTATTTTTCTCTTTTCAGGATGGAGTAAGGATCGCTATAAATGTTTGTATTTTGATGGAGATGGCTTCGCTATGCTTTACAAGCGATTAGATCAGGGCAAACTTCAATGGCCAAAAGATGAAAAAGAGGTACGAAGCCTTTCACAACAGGAACTACGCTGGTTGTTAGAAGGATTATCCTTACAACAACCAAAGGCCATTGCAAAATCTGCAAAAAGTATCTTTTAATCAACGTTTCCTTAATGGTATAATCATCCATAACTTATCTTGAACGAAATGTGGTGAATGATTTGGAAAATGCCTCCACGAAACAGACTGAACGATTAATTCAATTGTTAGAGCAACAATTAGCACATTCGAATGAACAGAATGACGAATTAACCAATAAATTGGATCAATCACTTAAACAAATTGAAGTATTAACGGAACAAGTCCGCCAATTAACAAAGGCTTTATATCGCTCCAAATCAGAGAAATCCAAGTATCAAGCGCCCGATGGGCAAGTTTCTTTATTTGAAAATGACCCGTCTTTTAACGAATCTGAGCAGACAGAAGAACAAAGCACCGAAGCAGTTAGTTATACGATTACTCGCAAAAAGACAAATAAAAAACGAAATGATTCGTTTCATGAAGAGATAGAAATGGAAGAAATTCATCATCACCCTGCTCATTTAGTTTGTGACTGTTGTCGT
>NZ_LGCI01000009.1:17916-179204 GCF_001281525.1 Lysinibacillus macroides
TCCAAATGTCATGGGTCGAAAAAACTGGCTTTTCTCTGTTAGTGAAGCAGGTGCGAAAGCAAATGCCATTTGTTTAAGTTTAGCTGAAACAGCTAAGGCAAACGGAATTGATTTTTATCAGTACTTGGTAAAGTTGATGACAGAGTTACCCAATGTACTGTTTCACCAGCAACCTGAAATTTTACATAACTATCTACCATGGTCAGAAAATATTCAAGCCACATGTGCAAAATAGCCAGCCAGCTGAAAAAAATTCAGCTAGCTGGCCATTCGTCATGCGTACCATTAAGGTGCGCTATTTTTTTATATTTCGGGCTTACAATACACCTTTTTAAGCGGCTGCCCTTTTAATGATTCCATTATTTGATTGATTTTCTTCGCTTCTGTCACCATCATTGTTTTTTCATCAGAGGCACGGATTATTTCTATTGCCTGTATGCCCTCTATTTCGAGACGCTCTGTTACTTCCTTTGTAAAATCGGTATCACGTGTTAACAAGATAGTTGAGATATAGAGAATAAACAGGGGGAGTAAAATGCCTAGAAGTAGTTTATATCTTTTTTTCATACCGATCTCCTTATATTCTTACATATGTCTTCTGTTCCGCGCTATAATTGAGCATATACTGAAATGATAAAGGAAGGCAATCAAATGACACATAATCATGAAGAAAAAGAACTATTTTATCCAGATGGCAAAGTGATGTACCGAGGTGGCGTCAAGAAAAATGATTTTGGCCATGATATTTATGATGGAAAGGGTATGCTGTTTGACCAAGAAGGTGAGGTGCTATTCGAGGGTGAATTTGTTAACCATATGAAGCAGGGGAATGGCCTTATGTATTTAAAGGGACAAATGATTTATCAAGGTGAATTTATTCAAAATAAAAAACAAGGCAACGGTATTTTATATAAGGATGGCATGATTCATTATGAAGGTCATTTTCGCAATGATTTAATGGATGGCTATGGGATTTTATATTATGAAAAGGATATGATTGCGCCCTATCAGGAGTTGCGCGCACAGCATCCTCATCTCGATCAACCACAATATGAGGGCGATTTTGTACATGGCATGAAAAAGGGCAAGGGGAAGCAGTATTATCCAAATGGTTTTTTACAATATGAAGGTGATTTTATTTGGCATCATATGCAGGGAGCAGGGAAGCTGTACTATCCGGCAGAATCGCCAACTACTGAGGAGCTAGTACATGGTGTGACAACCTTACACTATGAAGGTCATTTCTTTGAGGATATGAAGCATGGCAAGGGGAAAGTTTACTCGAAACAGGGCATTCTCGAAGCAGAAGGTCAGTTTAAAGAGGATGCGATGACAGGTCAGGGAACGCTTTATTATGCAAATGGACAGGCCTCTTATATCGGTGAGCTTGTCAATGGCAAAAAGCATGGTCGAGGCGATTATTTCAATGAGGAAGGAAAAATTATTTACAGCGGTGAGTTTATTCATGATGAACGCTTACGTATTACCCCTGAAATTGAACGAGAAATTGAGAAGCTTCAACAGCAGCTTGATCGTCTTGTAGGGCTGCCAAATGCAAAGAAGGAATTACATAATTTAATTAATTTCATAAAAATTCAAAGCTTGCGTGTCGACCATGGCTTAACAAGCTTTCCCATTACGTATCATCTTGTGTTCTCAGGTAATCCAGGAACAGGTAAAACAACGGTGGCACGTATTATTGGGCAAATTTATAAGCATCTGGGTGTACTATCCAGTGGGCATTTTGTGGAAACCGATCGCGCAGGGCTAGTCGCAGGATATGTTGGACAAACAGCGTTAAAGGTTCAGGAAGTAGTAAATAAAGCCAAGGGGGGCGTGCTGTTTATTGATGAGGCCTACTCATTAGTGAATGATAAACAGGATGCATTTGGCAAGGAGGCGATTGATAGTCTATTAAAGGCAATGGAGGATTTACGAGATGATTTAGTGATTATTGTGGCGGGCTATACAGAGCTGATGGAGGAATTTCTACAATCCAATCCTGGTTTTAAATCACGCTTTAATCATTTTGTGCAGTTCGATAATTTTAGTACAGATGAGCTTTATGATATTTTTGCGATGCTTTGTCAGACGAATGATTACCAATTTGGAGAGGCGTTTGCACAACATATGAGAACACAGCTCCACCAAATACCTGTTGAGGATATCCCTAATTTCTCCAATGGGCGCTATATTCGTAACCTGTTTGAAAAGCTAGTGACGATTCAATCCAATAGACTAATTAAGCAGGTAGCGATTACAAAAGATGAATTAATGACATTTGAAGAGCAGGATCTTCTACAGGGCATTACAGAAAATTTATTTGATAATACTTTTTAATTTATTTATGCTAAAAACAAAAAATTTGCTGAGAAATAAACATGGACTAGCTTAGCTACAGGAATATTCAAAATTGCCTCCTATTATAATATGTAGGAGGCGTTTGTTATAAGAAAATTTATGTTATTTAGTTGTATCTGTATAGTGGCGTTAATGCTTTATAATGCCAATAAAACGCAGCAAGTTGCGCACTTAGAAATCCCATCATTACATAGTAAAAATGTTTTATTACTGAATGCACAAGGTGATGTGTTGTATGAAAAAAATGCGGATATGATTATTTATCCGGCTTCTTTAACAAAGATTATGACAGCAATTGTTGCGATTGAAATGACGGAAGATTTACAAGTACAGACCATTGTGGAGCCACAAACGATTACCAAATTTACTGCACAAAATGCTTCAATGGCAGGCTTTCGTGCAGGTGATTTTGTGACGGTGGAGGATTTATTATATGGTACATTGCTTGCCTCAGGTGCAGATGCAACAGCAACACTTGCTGAAGCCATTGTTGGAGGTGAGGATGCATTTGTCACATTTATGAACAACAAGGCTCATGAACTGGGGATGAAGGATACGCATTTTGTAAATGCCAGTGGACTCCATCACGAAGCACATCAATCAAGTGTACGAGATATTAGTAAACTTTTACGTTATGCCATGGAGAATCCGACCTTCTATGAAATATTTACCTCCAAAAGCTATACAACCTATGTGCCAACTAAGCTGACAATAGCGAACTCATTGTATACCAAAATAGCTGGTGTGGAAGGGACAATAGTAGGAGGCAAAGCAGGCTACACACCTGAGGCAGGATTATGTTTAGCGTCACTGATTGAAAAAGAGGGGCAGCAATTTTTATTGATTACCGCAAATGCAAAAGGGCATACATGGATACCTATGCATATCGAGGATGCCCTGACAGTTTCGAATATTCTATAGAGAGGAAAAATAATGCAATAACGTAAACTTTGTTATCTTCTCAAACGTCTTAGGATAAAAGAGTATGTCTGTACAATAAATAAAATATTTTCAGAGGAAGTGTTAGCATCAGCTATGTGTAGCTTTTGAGAAAGGGGGTAAAGAAAACGATATCTTACTAGTATGTACTAATTCTCAAACTTACTTATGGAAAGACATCTAAGGGCGGTGTGGAACAATGAACAAACTTTTACCTTCTACTCTATTTTTATTATGTATGATAGCTTTATTTACAGGACAGCTAACAGCAAATGCTGAAGGGTCAATTGTAATTCAACAAGTTAAACAAGATACCATTCTATTTGAAGAACCATCAATAGACAGTGTGGAAATCGCTGAACTTACGAAGGGAAGCTTTGTGACAGTGATGAAAGTAAATAAAGGATGGACATATATTCAAACTTCCGAGCAGGAGGGCTATGTTAAATCCGAGGCATTAGCTAAGGTGAAGTCTGAGGGATACTTGGTTATAGCAAAAGGTGGCACAACCTTATTTACAGCACCAAGCAGACATGCGCAAATAGCAGGACAGCTTTATGAAGGACGTATGATTTTTGTTTATGGTACAGCACCTGGTGGCTGGTCTTTTGTGCAATATGGTCATGATATCGGCTATATTGCGACAAATACGCTAAAAAAGCCTACAGCTATAAAAAAACAGATAAATGCTAAAGACGGTGCTGCTCTCCGTTTGACAGCTAGCCCAAGTGGAGAGATACTTGGCACACTTGCCAACAAAACAATTGTTCAAACGTACACAACACTTGCAGGCTGGACTTATGTCGAAGCCGGTGAACAAAAGGGTTATATAAAAGCGGCTGAGTTAACAAATATACTTAATCGCCAAGTTTATAATAAAGGAAATCCTGCAGCAAAAGGTACACAAAAGCGTGTTGCATTAACATTTGATGATGGGCCAAATGCAAAGGTAACACCGCAGATTTTAGCCACGTTAGCGAAATATAATGCGAAGGCAACATTTTTTATGGTAGGTCAAAATGTTGCTAGCAATAAAGCCATTGTGCAACAAATAAATGAGGCTGGTCATGAGATTGGTAATCATACATGGAATCATAAGAATCTAACAATCTTATCAATGGCAGATGTTCAACAACAGGTGGAGGGAACAAATAATGCTGTTTATGCGGCGATTGGGCAATATCCAACGGTTTTCCGTCCACCATATGGTGCTACAAATGAGCAAGTTCGTTCAATCATGACCATCCCTTCGATTTTATGGTCGATTGATACATTGGATTGGAAACACCATAATCCAGAAAAAATTTTAGCGTATGTGAAAGCCACTGTACAAGATGGCAGTATTATTTTAATGCATGATATCCATCAAACAACCGCCAATGGTCTTGAAAATGTTATTCTTTATTTACAAAAGCAAGGCTATGAATTGGTGACGGTAAGTGAGATATTACAATAAATAGAACGAGCCATGCAATCGTCTGTAAAGGAGAGTTGCATGGCTTCTTTTTTATTCTTTCAATAAATTATTTAATGCTTCATAAACAAAATAAGCTCCTAATTTAACCGTTCGCCCATTTTCATCTAATAATGGATTGACCTCACTAATATCAAAAGAATGTGTATGTGGATGTGATGTTACTTTTTGGATAATAGCCCGTACAGTTGCTGGCTCAAGTCCAAATGGTGAAGGGGCACTAACACCTGGCGCAAATGCTGCATTAAGTACATCCATGCACAATGTTAACAGTACGTAATCGTGCTCATCCATATAGTGCTGTAGATCATCCATTAATTGCTGTTGATTCATGATTATGTGATCCTCTAAAACGTATTCTACCTGTAAGTCCCTCGCTTTTTCGAATAGCTCTCTTGTATTACCATAGCGCTGAATACCCACAACAAAATAATTGACAGAGGGGTCCTGCTCTAAAATTTGACGGAACATTGTACCAGACGAAGGTTGTTCATGATAGGAGCGTAAGTCAAAATGGGCATCGATATTAATAATGCCGATTTTAGCATCCTTTGGTAACGCTGCACGAACGCCTAAATAATGGCCGTAGACGGTTTCATGACCGCCACCTAGCACCACACACTGTAAATTTTTTTGCAGTGCTGCTCCAATAACTTCACCGAGTTCGCGCTGTGCTTCCTCAAGTGCATGATTCAGACAAAGAATATTGCCAATATCAATGATTTGCTGCTGATCATCAAATAACCATGGCAAGCTAGATAATGCTTCACGCAATGCATTTGGTCCATTTGCTGCCCCTACACGCCCCTGATTACGACGAACTCCCTCATCGCAAATAAAACCAATCAGGGCAGCATTTTTAGTAGCGAAATTACGAACATCGTTAATGGCCATTCTCGTTACTTTTTGATGGAAGCGAAAACTACTTTTATTGGTTGTTGAATCAACACGACCTTTCCAATGTTTTTGCTCTGTCATTATGTACATAAACTTCTTCACTCCATTGTTGTTATCCTGACCACTATTATAGCTTGCTATATGAATAAAAGGCTACCTCTTTTTATTAGAAAATTCGCGAAATTGAACATTGCCTTATGAGAAAGGGCACGGTAATATTGAATATAATAAAGAATGAGTATTCATTCATGGAAAAAGGGACGAGACAATGGATACAATGGAGGTAAGGACAGGAGATCGCTTAGATACTGGAAATTTACAATTATTTTTACAAAGTCAATTCTCTGAGCTTCCGCAGGAGAAACTTGAGCTTTCACAATTTAGTGGTGGGCATTCGCATTTAACCTATTGTTTAAAAAAAGGAGATGTTGAAGTTGTGCTTCGTAGACCTTTAGCAAAGGAAGCTCATACTATAAAACGGGAGTTTGCAATATTATCAGCCTTACAACCATTCTTTAAAGCAGTTCCAAAAGCTTATGTGTATGTAGAAGATCCAGCTATAATTGGCAGTGAATTCTTTTTAATGGAGCGCAAAAAAGGCATTGTTCTCGATACTCACTTTCCAAACGATACAAAACAGACAGAGAAGCTTGCACATCAGCTATCAGAAATAATGGTCGATTCCTTAGTAGAGCTTCACGCGATTCCCTATAAGGATACTCCATTAAAGAAGAAGGGAAAGCCAGATGGTTTTATGGAGCGCCAGGTATATGGTTGGCTAATGCGCTATGAACAAGTGAAAACAACAGAGCATGCGGAGGCAGTAGTTTTAATAGATTGGCTGAAAAAACAGTTACCCTCTAATAAGGAGGCAACGATTATTCATTATGACTACCAAATAAATAATGTGATGTTCTCCAACGACTATACCGAAATGAAGGGTCTTTTGGATTGGGAAAGGGCAACAGTGGGGGATCCATTAGCAGATGTTGGGGTAGCGATGAGTTACTGGATGCAAGCGGATGATCCAGAAATGCTAGTGTATGCACTTGGACAACCATCAATCACGACCCAACCAGGTTTTTATACAAGACAGCAATTTATTCAGCGCTATGCAGAGAAAAGCGGGCGAGATATTTCAACAATTCACTATTATTGTGCATTTGCTTATTTTAAATTGGCCGTGATTTGTCAACAAATGTATGACGGCTATATAAAAGGACAAATACGAGATGATCGCTTTGCCCAAATGGATAAAATGGCTGCTGTTCTTATCCAACAAGCTTTAACAACACGATAAAGATTGCCAAAAAACGGTTACTTTTTGTAAAGTTGCTGTTTTTTATTAAGATATAAACAGATTATCCGACATTATTATTTGTAATTTTAAATAATTCACTCGCCTCACTACAATAAAAAAACAAAATAAATCACGTAAAAGAAATAAAAAAGGGCGGGAATGTATGTTCCCTTTTTGTTTATGGATTTGAAAAGGAACTATTGTAGAAATTTAGTTATTTTAGGAGATATAAAGCCGAAGTTTAAACCTCAATGAATGGTTTTTTATGACGAGCCTTACCATTCATTGAGGTGCTTCTTCCAGTTTATTATTTCTTTTTGTTGATTTAGTAGATACGTAGTGTATGGTTACCATTCGTAGAAATTATCTTCAATCAATGCCTCAAATGAATCCGCTAGTAACTTGATGTCTCCTGAATCATGATAACAAATAAAAACCTTACCAGATGCGTCAATAAAAATGGGGTTGCCTTCCCCATCCATTGAAATGACATAGCTGGTATCTAAAATATTTGGGCATATATAATCTGTAAATTGTTGACGGAATGCCAGTGTTAAATCGATAACAGTTTCATTCCCAATACTGGAACCATTCGAAAAAGCATGGATCGCTAGTCCTGTATATGCTCCGCCAAACATTTTAATAAACTGGACATAATCCTGATGGAATTAGATATGAAGCTGTTGTTGTGCATTGTTAATTTCTTCTTGGCTTGTTGGTTGACCTACTAATGTTTGATGTTCCTCCTTGAATAAAAAGGCTGTCAGTCGTTTTAATAACTCTTCCTTCATATAAATCCTTCCTTTATAAAACGACAATTGGTATGTTTTATTAATTATACACGTCATTAATAATGCCTATATATAGGGAGTTATCTATACGAATATTAGGCCATGAAATATCTATGAAAAAGTAGAATTTGCGGAACAAAATCTTCGTTCAATTAGCGTTGTAGGGCTTGGTAGATATGGTTATATGCTTGATATTAAAAAATTCATTTTTGAAGCACCTAGTCCTTATTGATAAGTTAGATGGTTGGATTCGTTTTACGTACAGCATCAATCCTAGAGCAAGCAATCATGATAGGTACAGTTCTGCCTCTATTGACTTGAAGAAAGTGTACACAGTAATTTTGCAAATCAAGGTGGGCAAAATAAACATTTGAAAAGTTATGACCATTGGAGAGGTAGACATCCACTAAAGTTCCTGGTTTCAAATCCTTTAAGTGCAGACAAACACAGCTATTACAATGTGTTCCTCCTTCTTTGCCAGGGCTGTTATAATATTTGAGGTTAGCTAAATCTTCTTCGAGCATATCGTGACTTAAGCAATAACTTTTAGATACACAAGGGCATTTCGCAAATTTATGATAGTTATTAAACTCCCAATTTAGGCGTGTCAAAGACCGATTTTCATTCATTCTTTCTGCGCTCCTTTACCTAGTTACTCGTCATCACTTCTAATCTATGTAAAAGTGCAGGCTAGAGCTAGTAATATGTCCATTCGTCTGTAGCATAAAAAAAACTAGACTCATCAAAGTAGAGTCTAGTCTGATCACTTATGAAAAGTGTTTTTATCGTTGTTATTTCATACGCTCCGCTTTGCGTGCCCAATATGTAGCCAGTAATGCGCCTGAAATATTGTGCCAGAAACTGAAAATCGCACTTGGCACAGCTGCTAATGGGCTGAAATGTGCCGTAGCCAGAGCAGCACCAAGTCCTGAATTTTGCATACCCACTTCGATGGCCATTGCTTTTTGATCCTGATAGGTTAGCTTAAACATTTTGCCAATTAAAAAGCCTAGTAAATAACCAAGACTATTATGTAAAATAACAACACCGAAAATTAATAATCCAGATTCCATAATTCGATCTTTACTTGTTGAAACAACTGCTGCAACAATTAGTACAATTGCAAAAACAGAAACAAGTGGCATTAAATCGGCACTTTTCTTTACCTGTTCTTTTAAGAATAGTTGAACAATAAACCCTAAAATAATGGGAATAAGGACAATTTGAATAACGGATATAAACATATCTTTCGCAGACACTTCCATCCACTCACTTGCAAGCAAATAAATAAGGGCTGGTGTTACAATAGGTGCAAGTAGGGTAGATACAGATGTAATGGCTACCGACAGTGCAATATTTCCTTTTGCCAAAAATGTCATAACATTTGATGCAGTGCCACCCGGACAGCAGCCAACTAAAATAACACCAATTGCAATTTCTGGTTCTAGTCGCAAGCCTTTTGCTAAAGCAAAGGCAAGAAGCGGCATGACCATAAACTGAGATAATACACCAACTAAGACTTTTAACGGATGTTTTCCAACCTCTTTAAAATCCTTCGCTGAAATTGTCATCCCCATCCCAAACATAATGATGCCCAGTAAAATTGAAATATACGGTGCAATCCATGTAAATTGTTCGGGAAAGAAAAATGCAAATGCTGCAAATACCAATACCCATACAGCAAAGGTTTTGCTAGCAAACTGACTAATTTTAATTAATAAATTCAAGTCATTTCCACCTCCATTCAAGAATAATACCATAAAATCCAGCGAATGTTCAGATTTTTTTGAACATGTCTATTAAAAAATTGAGAGATAGACCACTAATAAAGAAAAATATATCAGTTATCTATCTCTTATAGGCTTATCTATTGGTAATCCTCTATTAATAAAGCATATATTTCTAAGTCAACAACACCTTTACCTGACCAAATAGCTGCTTGACGCAACAGTCCTTCTTTTGAAAATCCATTTTTTACAAGAACCTTTTTAGATGCCTCATTTAATGGCATCACCTCCGCCTGAATGCGATTAATGTGGACTTCCTCTAATAAAAACTTTACAACGGCTGCTACTGCCTCTGTCGCAATGCCTTTTCCCCAAGAATCCTCCGCTAAATAGTAACCAATTGTCACCATATTGATTTTTTGCTGAAAGTCCATTGCTTCAATAATGCCCACCAATTTTTCATGCTGAGATTTTTCAAAAATACCCCATTTTATTCTACTTTTTTTATGATAATCTCTGTCAAAGTGGCCAATCATTTTTTGTACAGTTTGGCGATTGTGCTTTGGGATAATTCCACAAAATTCAAAGACTTTATCGTTATCATAAATAGCAAATAGCTCTTGTACATGACATTCTTCAATTTTTTTAAGCTCTAAATGTGCTGAGCTTAAAGTAGGGAATTGGTGAAATACTTTTTCAATATTCATTGTTATTGCTCCTTTAGTATTCTTTAATAGGGATATAAATTTTCATTTTCATATCGTGCGGGTAGATAGAATGCATAACATCTGTTATCTCAAAATCAGGGCCTGTATCGCGCTCATAATTCGAATTGGGTAGCCACACGCCATAAATATAACGTCTTGTATTTTGAATACCTTTTGCTGTGCTATTTACTGTAAATTCTGCATATTTACCAGCAGGAATTTCAAGGTTGAAAAAGCCTGCTGCTAAATTTTCCTCAAAGGTATGAACCTCCTCGCCTACAATAAAGGAGAATTCACCATTTTCCTGAAAGTTCGTTGAAATACCATAGGCCATGTTAGGCGCAGCTTTATGTGAGAGTTGTTCATAATATTGATTTTGTCCAAAGTCCAAATAAAAGCCTAAGATATCATTGTAATACTGCTCGTCCTGCAAGAATGTTTCGTAGATATAGCCTGTAATTTTCTTGCTTGGCAAGTGAATAATTGCAGGTTTTTGCATTGGGAGTGCTCCTTCCATTTTATAGTCCAAAAAGTTTATTTTGGCTTGCAGTAGGGTGAAGTTAGCTCTTTTACGGTATTTCGCTGGCGTGATCCCCATATATTGCACAAATGCCCGTGTAAATGCCTCTTGAGAACCATATTGAAAGCGAATGGCAATTTCTAATATATTGTGAGCTGTTGTCGCTAATAGGACTGCTGCTTCTGACAGCCTTCGCTTGCGAATATATTGTTGCACAGAAAAGCCTGTAATTGCTTGAAAAAGTCGTTGAAAATGAAAAGCGGAAAAATAAGACTGCGCAGCAATATGTGTAATCGTTAATTTATCCTCGAGGTGCTCCTCGATATAGTCGATTGCATGTTGAATTCGCTCAAAATAATCCATACCCTCATCCTTTCTACATTCAATGGTAATGATAAAATGAAAATGTTTTTTGATAATCTATGCTAATTTATATGTACAAATATTAAATCAATAAAAATGGTACTAAACAATGATATCGAAAATTAATAAATAATGACCAGTACTCCTGCAAAGAGTCTGGTCATTTTATGTCTTCCGATAATTTTGAGCTTGTCGCTGTACCAAAGCCTTTTGTTTTTACAGATACTTCGAGATCAACAGCTATTTCAGGAAAAATGGTTGCCCAATCCTTTTTAATTTGATTCCATGCTTTGTAATTCTGTCGATAAAGCACTTTATCAAATTTTAAAAGATCAGCTCAGTACGTTTTTTGAATGGTGTGAAGTGTTCGCACTAATCTTTCTCGAATAACTTTGCTCGTTTCTTGATTTAAAGCATCAATTGTTTCAGATTTTGTTACGTCCAGATGACAGCTTATTTCAGCTATATTTTGCTCAATATCAAGCTCTATACGGATGGATGGACGATTATTTTGTATATGACCAGTAATTTTTGTTGAGGCATGCAAAATTTTAGTGGCTATTTTGCCTTGTCCAGGACAGGAAATGGTTTCAAATGTACTGTTAATATTATTATTTAACAAATTATAATCTCTGCTTTCTTCTTCTGATAAAAAGCCAATAAGCCGATAGTTTTTTAAAATAGCCAGCCCGTTATACTGTAATTGTGCAGGGCTCTCAGTTTGTTCTACATTTGAGCTATACCTTCCTTTATCAGCATTCCCATAGATTTTAATGGAGGGTAAGATGGCGCTATGATCGGTACTAGTTAAATCATTCACTAAATGATCTAATGTCACAGATTCAGTAGCACCCCACATATCCTCAGAATCCTTTAAGGATTTGATAATTTTACTGGCAGGTATATCTTCTAATGGTGTTAAAATACTCAAAACCTCTTGGGCAGTAGCTTGATGGGCAATTATAATATGAATATCATTTCTACCCTCAGCATCTCTTTGGAATAAGTCAAAAACGCTGTTCATCCCTTCTTCAGCCAGCTTTTCACCAATAATTATCACTTGAGCATGAGCATAGTAGGGCTTCCTTGGTGTCAATGTTGTTAACTTACGGATAGCTTCAAGTAACGTTTTTCCTTTTGCGTGATAGGTAAACACAGGCGCTTGATTACTTATAGCTTTATTCGATGCTACTTGGCTAGGGTTCACAATTTGAACGGACACTTCTAGTAGCTCGTCCGTTTTATCTATTCCAACAGCAGTAACAATGGCTAACTCATTTAGCTCTCGTTTATTCCAACAACCGCTTAATAAAAAAATAATGCATATGAATAAGATAAAAGGCAATGTATGCCGGATAGTAAGCACCTCCTCTATGAAGGATAAGCAAATAATAAGTAAAATAATCAGCAGGAAATATGGAGGAAACATAATAAAGGGGCTACTGTTTTAAACAGCAGCCCTAGTAACAAATCTAGGAGGTGTAAGGCTAATTAGCTTTACACTATTATTGTATACAATATTGATATTTTGAAATAGTTAATTGCCTGGGTAATAGAAAGAAAATTAAAACTATTTCTGTTTTCAGATGTAAGCTCAGCAGTGAATGGAGAAGGGGAGTGTACCTTATTTACTGCACAATCCACTGCAAAATAGAAGGATCTTTGATTTTATTATCCTCGCTAAGCATCACAATTTTTGACATAATTTCTGCTGTGCGTGGATCTTCATCGGCAAATGGTAAGAAAATGCGTCCACGATGCTGCGATTGGACAGCTAAAATTGGAATCATTGTGCCACCTACTTTATGGACAGTACCGCTTCCTAAATGGACATTGTAGCGTGCAAGTGATCCTTCAATCAACACATATTGCTTTTCAACCGAAACCTGTGTTAGCTTTAACATTTGTGTTAATTCTCTTACAATAGCTGCACGTGTTTCAATTGTTGAGAAGCTTGCCTCAGGATCCACGCCACCAATATGTGCAACACTCACCACTAAATCAACATCGCGCATTGCCTCAGAGAAAATAAGTGGTGGTACATCTTGTAACGGGATTGGTTGGCCTGTACGGCGATTATAGAATGCCACATATTCAATGGTTGGTGCTTCAATATCTGCTGGTGAGAACCAATCGGCCATCGCATACATTGTAACAACAATATCTTGATCATAATAAATTTTACGTAGCCCTTCATCATAGCTCGCTAACCAGCCACGTGTTTTTAAGAGGGCAATCGTTTTTTGTGGTTGAATTTGATGTCCTGCATAACGTGATGAAATATTTTTGTCGTTTTCATCCGCATTCACAACATATAATTCACGGAATACTTGCTTAAAGGGCTGCACGATTTTTTCTATAAATACCTCGTGCTGAATTTCCGCCCATCTTTTTGCTGCATATAAATCGTATGGATGTGCAATACGAACCTCTGCATCATCGTCAATTTTTATATTTTTAATTAGACCAATTGTTGTACCACTGACAATATAAAGTTTCTCAAGCATGGGCGCTAAAACAGGGTGGGCGAGTAGATTTTTCATTTCGCCAAAGGTAAAGATAGTCCCTTTTTCCATGGCCTCCTCAAAGGCTTTGCGTGATCTGCTTTGTTGGTCACGTAATTGCTTGCGTACAGCTGTTATTTCCTGAACAATGGCATTCTTTTTTAAGCGTGCTGGAATTGATTTCAATGGCTTATCGCCTTTATAAATAACAAAATCTACGATGCCTTTATCATTGGCCTGTAAATGTAATGTAATATCATCCACTTCGACGGGCTCAAAATAGTGTTGAATTGCCTCTAATTCAAAGATTTCCATACGCCATACGAAGCGCGTAACATCATCACCTAGATTGCGTGCTAAATTTTCAATAGCAATGCGACAGGCTAAGCCTTCACTTTCTCGCCGTTGCGCGCCAAATTGCTTGCTTTCCTGTAAAAACCCCTGAATAAACTGGTAACGTTGATAGGCATCCTTTAATGGGCTACGTTTGCTAAGTGGTATAAGACCAATACAGCGTAGCTTATCTTTATTACGCTTATCAGCAACTTCCTCCATTAATGGTTTAAGCTTTAAATAACCGAGTGCAGCATCTGCAAACATTTGGGCACGGCGATGTGTGGCACCCTCAGAAGCATATTTCGCACTATGATAGAGTTTATCAAAACGCTTTTTGCCAAGTGTATGATAGCATTCTAGTAGCCACTCCTTAGCAAAAGCACCATCGCGGAATTCATTTGCTGTAATATTGGTATAAAGCTGAATACGGCTCATGCTCTTATCACTTAAAGTATTTGTTGTATGTGCACGGAAATACCATGCCGCACTTTCAAGCCCTTGCCAGCCTAAATATTCACTGACAAGCGGAATATAAGCAGGCGTATACATCATGGCATTTAATAGCTCTTCCTCTGTTAGTTCATACGGCTTTAAAGCTGCTGTTAAATCATCCACTGTATCCTCAGGCGCAGGTTGACAATGCTCTAGCATACTTGAAAATACCTCACGCTTTGTATAATCACCAGCCCATGAATAGCCACGTACTAATGTTAAGCCCTTTAATGCATGCAAAATACGGGCGAAATAGTTAACACCGACAATTGGATTTACAGCGTGATTCGCAAAATGGCTTACTTCAGTTCGCATATCACCACGGCTTAATTCGATATCGATAATGCGCTCCACTGATTTTTCATATACCTCAGCTAAAAATGGATAACTAGTGATCAGCTGGTCGCGTTGTTTTGAATGAAACAAATCTGCTACACGATAACGATCGGCTTGTGGATTAAACATTTTTAAATAACAAGCATCAACCGGTACAAGCTTCAGGCTATGTGCTTGTGCAATCATATCATCATTTGCATATAAAATGGGTAAATAAGCAGGACCTTTCTCAGTCTCTCGATTGTACTGCTCATGTAATGTAGTAATCGCCGCATAAAGCGAGAATAGTTGCGTAAATTGCTCGTCTGTATCTAGGTGGCGCTCGCAAATTCTCATTAATTTTTGATACAGTGGGTATGTCTCATAATTATAAGCTGACCACTCTGTCCCTATATTAATCCGCTCAAACCATTTTGCGGTGTTTGATAGCTCTTGGAAGATCTCAACAAGCGCACTATAGACATAGTTGAACGACGCCGCATGATCGTATTCGGTATTGTAGAGTAAATCAATTATATCGCACACCTTACCGCCATGTGCCAATGTATTTATCCAATAATTGAAATCATTCATATTATCGAAATTTATCCATTTTGCAAGTATTTCTTTTGCTTCGTCTATTAATTCTTTATCCCAAGGTTCCTTGCCAGAATAACCTTGCTTTGTAAAAAGTATGACTGTTAAACAATCAAGCTCAGTAAATTGCACATCTTCCTTCCACTGTAGCCAAACATCTGCTAAAGGATAGTTTTGAATATGTTCACCTTCTGTCCCGTATAGCGGGCTTAAATGGCTACCAAGAATGGCGTCGTAAGAACGATTATCCCATGTACGAGCCTGATATTCGTAGGCTGTATGTTCCTCAAATAGGTCTGCTAAACGCTGTAATTTTGCCTTAAGCTCTTCGCTATCAAATGATGTCAGGGTTTGTGCCGAATTTTTAATCACCACCTTGAGTGAGGGAATCGCATCCTTTGCGTAATTTGGCTGAAAAATATCGTAGCCACCCGCCAGCGTTTTTTTGCTTGTATCTTCTACTAAAACATTCATCAATTCCCGTTCCCTGCTAGTAGGTTTGGCAATGCCACCCGCAATTGTGGTAATTTCCTGAATGCTTATATGATTTGCTTTTTTAAGCTCCACTAATAGCTCTAATCCGCCTAGGCGTAAATCTTGCTTTGAGTTTTTTACTAAACGTTGGGTGCTTTCGACTATTTTTGCTGTTGGCTGTGTTACAAGCACTTTGACAAGCGCCTGCTTCGTGGCTCCAGATTTTAAATAAAAAAGCTGCTCGACAGCCTCAATTTGCGCATCGTCTAAGGGCTCCTTTTTCTTTTTAATAAGCTCTAACGCTAAGTCACGAGTGCCACGCTCCTGCAAGCATTCTATTAAAAATGTATCGGCAACAGACATTTTTAATTGTTCTACCATAAAGCCCAGTAGGTTTTCACGCTGATTTGGTGTTAAAGCTTGACGATTATTATAAATTTTCATAATGTAATCATGGTCATTCCAAGCAACAGCTAACAGCATTGTACCGTTGATAATATATTCTTTCGTTAGCGTGTAATGTATCCATGAAAACGGCTTACCTTGCAGGGTATATTCTTGCTTTTTCATCAGCTCCACAATCTGTTCGAGACGTGGTATCAAAGCTTTTGGGTAATGTTTAAAATAATCAGGATGGATGGATCTATCATAAAAATGATATTTTGAATGCATATAAATAGGAAAAACATCTTGCATGGCCATTGTTAAGATATCTAAATCATCATGCGCCATAATAACATCTAAAATCTGAAAGCGTAAATAGGGCTCCAGATTTGTGGCATGAGCAAAGTATAAGGCTGATAATATTTGATGCTTTTTCCCTTGTAATAACTGTTGTAATGCAGGTTCAATATTTTGTACATGGAGCGTAGCAATTGCCCAAAGTGCTGCATAGTTTTTAATGGCATCCTCTGATTGTACGAGCGGCTCAATATCAGCACCGTTAGCGAGTACATCATAGGCAATATCTAGTAGTTTTTGGACGGTTTTTTTATCATCTACCACATATTGCAGCCCTATCCATGTTTCCACTGCACGTTGTACAGCAGAAAAACGTAATAAATCATGCTCCTTTATCAGCTTTATAAAATAAATCAGCACGTGAGGCGTACCTCGATCAGCATTTTCTAAAATAGCTTGGCGTGTGCCTTCCTGGCGCTGTGCGGCGATTAGTAG
Source organism: Lysinibacillus macroides (assembly GCF_001281525.1). GTDB lineage: Bacteria > Bacillota > Bacilli > Bacillales_A > Planococcaceae > Lysinibacillus > Lysinibacillus macroides. The sequence continues at coordinate 34,890 of NZ_LGCI01000009.1, forward strand.
CTGTCCAAGCCATTCAACAGCCTTCATATTATTACTGTGAACAATGCTTTGAATTAAGGAATGTGTTAATAGGGCAACATTATTCTCACCAAAAATGGCCTCCTGCACATATTGCATTGCTTCTGCATCATCTTCCTCCAATAAATGGGCAAACTTTGCATGGACAAACTCTTGAGAGGCGATAGCATATTCTTTTTGATCACTGTAAAAATTAACAAACCCTTGATAATAACGTGCTTGATGATAACGTACAACATCGATAACATTCGCTTCTTTATTTAATGAACCACCGGCAAGAATGGAAAGCACATTCGTAGCCTGCTCCTCTAAAGAATGGCTATGCATGGAACGGCGATACAGACCATTTTGAAAGGCATATGTTGTTTGCTTTAAGCAATAAATTTTAAGCTCCTCAGCAAACGCTTGATCGTAAAGCTCCATCAATGCATCCAAAAGACCATTATCAAATAATTCCTCGACTGTCTTTAGCTGATGCTCCTTTATAATAGCTTTAAATTGATCTAAATCCTCATATTGGTAAGCATAGCCTTCCTTTTTAGCTTTGTGCTCCATTGACTGTAAAAATTGCACTAATTGTTTTTTCATAGGATGCTCCTCCTTTGCTATAAATGTTTTGATAGTATTGTTAATTTTTCGCTCTATTAACTGGAAAAGTAGCAATAGACGTTCTTTCATGGATGCTTCTTTTTACCATAAACGCCCTGACAGCATGGTTAATTTAATAAATGTAAAGATATCCTCTTCATTTATAGTGAGGGGCTCATCTAATGTTGTGAGTTCGAGATCATCATGTAACACTTTATAAATACCATCCTTAAAGGCTAATAGAGCTTCATCAATCGCTGCTGACTCGGATTGTTTAGCATCATTATAGCGATGATGAAAGCCCACTTTTCCTTGCTTGTGTGCAACTTCAATATCTTCCTCTAATAAATAGCGTGTAAATGGTTTTTCTTCGTTAAACGATTTAACATTTTGTTTGACAATTTGCGTAATCAGTTCTCGCAATGTTTCAACAGCCTCTATATCAAAAGGCTGTAGTGCTAGTACAGGCTTCCTTTTACCAATCGACTTGACGTTTGCATATATTCGCAATATTCCCACTCCTTTTTTGATTACTAAATCGTTTATGTAAAAACAGTGATACAAAACTATTCCCATAAGTTAAAAATTTTACGCTATACATTAACTATTGTTCTATTATCTATTTTAAGGAAAAGAACATTAGTTCGCAATCGTACATTGCTACTATTGAAAAACTATAGCTATTTAACTATTAAATGGACATTTATCCTATTAATAGACGGTATAAAAATGGAGGAGGGGAGGAATAAAAATTTAAAAAAATATATGTAACTTATCGAAATGTTAGCCGTCTAACTCAGTAGTAGAATACAAAAGCTAAAGCAAAGCTTAGTTAGATTCACTTTTCGCAAAAAGACCAGCGCTCGTTCTTGGAGCTTCTGGTCTTTTTGTGATGCCTAGTGGGAATGTACAACTATTATCTTTACATGATGAAATTGTATCATTCACAAGGCTTGAAATGACTTAGATTTTTAGGATTCTTTCAGTTGTTTCACCCTGTAATTTACCAATTTAAACAAAACGCCCCTGATCCCGCAATCATACGTTTTCACTCAACTATAGCCACAACTTTTTTCTGGATACTATGTTGTAAGACGACATCATTATGTCTCCATCCATTAAACAGTTCCGTGATTCTATTATGTTCTATTTGATAAAGAAGAAAAATCAATTTAACATATAAAAACATGGTTTGGAAAATATTTTAACTTGTTAAGCCTCTCAACTTATCGTAGTATTAAAACGAATCAAAACTAAGTAAGTTAGTAAGATTCACTTTCACAATAAAGCCAGATACTCGTCAAGGAGGAGTATCTGGTTTTTTGTAGTGGTAAAAACTATTTTTATTCTCCAAGAGTTTCTTTATATGTGAAAGGAATTTTTCCGCTTACTTTACCACTAAGCAAAAACCCTACCAAGTCAATTGTTTTGCGCTATAATGTAGGACGAGGTGAAGAAAATGTTTGTAAGTGAGAAACAGATTGAAGTGCGTTATGCAGAAACAGACCAGATGGGCGTGGTCTACCATGCAAATTACATTATCTGGATGGAAATTGGGCGTACACAGCTTGTCAGTGATGCGGGCTTTGAGTATGCAGCCTTGGAAAAGGATGGCTATGTATCGCCAGTAATGGATTTATCGATTTCTTATAAGGCAGCGATGCACTATGGACAGGTGGCAACAGTACGTACATGGGTTCTAAAGCATGATCGTTTACGAACTACGTATGGCTATGAAATTTTACATGAAGACGGCACGGTAGCAGCCACAGCTCAATCCGTACATATTCTTGCGCATAAGGATACATTGCGACCGGTATCTTTAAGTAAGATTGACCCTGCTTGGGATGCCAAATATAAAGAAATTGCCGTTGAGGCAAAATAGGAGAACAATAGATGGAAATGTTTTTAGCTTTAGGCGCTATTTTGGCGGGTCTTGGTGTTATTTTAGGTGCTTTTGGGGCACATGCATTGAAGGATAAGTTTGCCTCCCCGCATTATGCAGCCATTTGGGAAACGGCTGTGCAATATCAGATGTATCATGCTTTGGGGATTCTTGCGCTTGGCATTCTATCCAATGATGCATTTTTAGGAAGCTCTAGTCTACTTTCTTGGGCAGTCTACTTGATGTTTACAGGGATTGTATTCTTCTCTGGTAGCTTATATGTGCTGGCCCTGACAGGTGTGAAAAAGCTAGGTGCGATTACCCCAATCGGTGGAATGTTATTTATTATTGCGTGGGTGCTTGTTATAATAGCCGCCTTCTCATAAGAAAGAGAATGTAACGAGACAGTTCTGAGGATCGATATCATTGGAGCTTCTCGTTTTTTAGTTTAGATAAAGAATAATGAAACAATTTGTCTGATTTTGCGTATTACATAGTATTGATAGATGATAAAATATGCTAAACAGCAATGTGAAGGTGGGAATATTTATGGGTTTATTAAAAGCAGGCGTTGGTGCATTAACAGGCGTTTTAGAGGATCAATGGCGGGAGTATTTTTATGGTGAGGCATTGTCCGCAGATGTTCTGGTGACAAAGGGTGTTAAACGTACTTCTAAACGAGGTGCCAATAAAGGGAATGACAATATTATTAGCAATGGCTCGATAATTGCCATCAATGAAGGGCAATGTATGTTGATTGTTGAACAGGGGAAAGTCGTAGAGTTTTCTTCGGAAGCTGGAGAATATGTCTATGATACATCAACAGAGCCTTCGATTATGTATGGCTCAGACTTGTCAGATAGTATTAAGGAAACATTTAAGCAAATAGGTAAACGTTTTACATTTGGAGGAGAGCCTGCGAAAGATCAACGAGTTTATTATTTTAATAAAAAAGAAATTGTTGGGAATAAGTATGGTACCCCTGCGCCGATTCCATTCCGTGTGATTGATCGTAATATTGGCTTAGATATCGACATTGCCATTCGTTGCCATGGTGAATATTCTTATAAAATTATTGATCCATTATTATTCTATACAAATGTATGTGGCAATGTGGAGCGTGAATTTACAAGAGATGCCATTGATAGCCAGTTAAAATCAGAATTAATGACAGCGTTACAGCCAGCCTTTGCACAAATTTCAGCAAGTGGCGTTCGTTATAGTGAAATACCTGCGCATACGGTTGCATTAGCAGATGCACTCAATAAGGTCTTATCAGAAAAATGGCTTGCTACACGTGGCTTAGCTGTTGTGTCATTTGGGATTAGCACCCTGAAAGCCTCTGAAGAAGATGAGGCGATGATTAAGCAATTACAACGCAATGCGGTAATGCGTGATCCAGGAATGGCGGCTGCACATTTAACAGGCGCTCAGGCTGAGGCGATGATTGCAGCTGCTAACAATGATGGTGGGGCGATGGCAGGATTTATGGGCATGAATATGGCTACACAAGCTGGGGGAGTCAATGCTGGCCAGCTTTATCAAATGAATGAGCAAAATAAGCAGGCACAAATGGCGCAGGCTGCTATGCAGGAGCAAACAGCAAAAGCATCAGCTACATGGACATGTACTTGTGGTCACCAAAACAGTGGAAAATTCTGTTCAAACTGTGGTGTGGCAAAACCAGCTGAAGAGGGCTGGACATGTACGTGTGGTACGGTGAATAAGGGCAAATTCTGTAGTGAATGTGGCGCGAAAAAGCCCCCTGAAGCCTTGCTCTATGCATGTGACAAATGCGGCTGGTCACCTGAGGACCCAACAAATCCACCAAAATTCTGTCCTGAATGTGGCGATATTTTTGATGAACGAGATGCGAAATAAGGAGATGATGGTGCATGTCAACACAAGAAGTTGAAAATGTGACCCAAGCTAAGCTTGATTTTGACGCTGAATGTCCGTCATGTAGTGCATCAATCGCGTTTAATCCTGCAACTGGAAAATTAACTTGTCCATATTGTGGCTTTGAGTCTGAAATTGCTACGCCTGAGCAGGAGGAAGAAAAAGTTGCCCAGGAAATGGATTTTGCGAAGGCAGAGGAACGTGGTAATTACAATTGGGGTGTAGCGAAAAAAACGGTGATTTGTAAAGCTTGTGCAGCAGAAACAATATACGATGCATTGCAGGTTGCCGATAGCTGCCCTTATTGTGGCTCCAATCAAGTCATGGAGGCTAGTGCAGAAAATACATTAGCACCAAATGGTGTATGTGCTTTTGAGGTTACCGATAAGCAGGCAGGAGAAAACTTTCACCAATGGATTAAAGGGAAGTGGTTTACACCAAAAGCTGCGAAAATAAGTGCTAAGCCGGATGCATTTAAAGGCGTGTACCTGCCTTATTGGACATTTGACTCAAAAACAAGCTCCAGATACTCCGCAAGATATGGGCGACATCGCACAGTGACAGATAAAGAAGGAAAAACACGTACAGAAACGGATTGGTATTCAACAAGTGGCTTTTATCAGGAATTTATTGATGATCATTTAGTGAGTGCGACCACTCGCTATGATCGTGCGATGATGCGGAAAATTGAACCGTTCCATTTATTAAATAATAAAGCTTATAAACCAGAATATGTAGCTGGATTTTTATCAGAGCGCTACAGTGTGGGCCTACAGGATGGCTGGAATCAAGCGCAGGGTGAAATTCATGACCACCTTCATGCACAGATTACCGCTAAAATTCGCTGGGAGCACAATGCAGATGTAGTAGCAAATTTACGCTTTTCCACAAATCATGATGATATTACCTATAAATATTTAATGTTACCGATTTGGCTATCATCATTTCGCTATAAGGAAAAAATTTATCGCTTTATGGTCAATGGGCAAACAGGCCAAGTTGGAGGAGATGCTCCTATTTCGCCGCTCCGTGTAACAATCGCTGTTATTTTATCATTACTGGTTATCGCGGTTATATGGTATTTTTTTATAGCTGAATAATAGTAGGCAGTATTCCAATATCTTGTTGGAATACTGCTTTTTTAATGGAAAAGGACTCTTTATCCTAGCTATTGATAAGACGCATGGCATAAATTATAGTAATAAAGAAAATATGCATACAGCCTTCAGTAAAAACATACAGTGACTAGATCGTGCAAAAACAAATGAATAAACAATGATGATGAAACAAAATTTCCATAAATGACGGTCGGTGAAGTTGCGATTTTATGTTAAACGACTTATGATACAGTCAAAGAGCTTTTTAGGATATGGATTTTTGAATAACAGACACGAAAGTTATTCATAATGGAGGTTTCGATGATATGGATGCAATTGAAGTGTTAACAAATTTAGATCAAATACATGGGTATTATCAACCGATATTTAGTGCAGATGCACATACGGTGATTGCCTACGAAATTTCCGGACATTTACAAATTGAAGGGCAACAAATAAATTTAAAGGATTTTGTGAATAATGAAGATATTCCAGAAGAATATCGAATCGATATGGAGCATAAAATCTTGCATGCCGCACTAGCCAATATTGATGAAATTGGATCCGATATTGATATTTATATTCCGAGCAATCCCAATCTATTAATGCAAGATTTTGGTGAAAGTCAGTTTAATATTATCCAGCAATATATAGGGGAAGAAGATTTACATCGTGTTGTTTTGGTTGTATCAGAGCACCGTTTTTTAGGAGACATTCATCAATTACATCATGCGTTACGTTATTTTACGACGTTTGGCGTGAAAATTGCTATTCAGGAAGTGGGAGCGGAAAGTCATTTAGAGCACATTGCTCTATTGGCTCCTCATATTTTAAAGGTTAATACACGTGACTTAAATTACAATTCTTGGTCGGCTCAATCGGATATGATTTCTGCAATCGGCAGCCTTGCTTATAAAATTGGGGCGAATTTATTATTTGAAGATATTGAAACGGTGTATCAGCTACAGTTTGCTTGGAAAAATGGAGGACGATTCTATCAAGGGCCATACCTCGCCAATCCAGCGACATCCTTTGTGGATAAAAATATATTAAAGGAACGCTTTAAAAAAGAATGCCAGCAATTTATTACCTCTGAAAAGAAAATGCTAGAGGCACAATACTTTCAATTGAAACAATTACGAGAGGAGCTAGAGGCGATCGTTCAACGTGTGAAGCCTACAAGTGATAATATTTCACACCTAGAGCATTTAGCTGAATTATTAGATAGCTATTCCTTCCGTCTCTATATTTGTAATGAGGATGGATTCCAGCTAACGCCTAATATTGTGCGAATCAACGGAAATTGGGAACTACAGCCACAGGCCATCAATAAAAACTGGAGCTGGCGTCCTTATTTCCTGCAAACGATTATAAAAATGCGTAACGATCAAAGTGGGGAAGTCTCTGAATTATATCGTGATATTGAGACAGGAGAAATTACACGAACATTTTCCATTGCGATCAATGCGCATGAATATTTATTTGTGGACCTTTCCTATGATTATCTGTATGAGCACAGTATTTTTAGATAAGTAGATGAATGCTTATATATCAAGGGTTGTGGGGTATAATTGAACATTGTACCCCACTTTGTACCCCAAATTTACTCGAACTTAATTAAAGAAGAGAGAACTTGCGTTGCTTTTAATTCTTCATCAGCAAGAGAATGCGCATATGCTCTCATCACCATTTCAGGTGTATCACCAACAATTTTAGCTACTGTAGTAACAGCAGTACCTTTGGCAATGAGTATACTCACAAATGTATGGCGAAGTATGTGTGCTGAGAATCGTTCAAATTGATGCTTCCTTCTTAAAGCATCAAACATTTTGGATATATAGTTACTACTGATAGGTTCTAAGTTAGCGGTAATAAATACATAATCTTCGTCTGTTAGTTCAGCATTGTACATTTTTTTTGATTCAAAGCACCATGTTTTAAATTTTTTAAAATGCTCTGCTAATTCCTTACTCATGTTGATAGTACGGATACTATTTAGCGTCTTAGGAGGACGAACACCGTACTCATCGCGAGTTTTATTAATAGAAATAGTATTTTTATCAAAATCTATATCTTTCCATGTGAGTCCAGCCAATTCACCTTTACGCATCCCTGTAGTTGCCAACGTTAACAAGATTGCATAGCGTGTGGCGTTTTCAGTTACTTTAGTAGTAACTAATACATGTTCAAGTTGTGCGGCTGTTAACGCATCTTTTTTTCGTGTGGGTTTAGCTTTACTCAAATCTAATTTGGTATAACGTCTGCGGTCTAGGACTTCTTCAGCAACCGCATCATTTAACATAGAGCCTAACGTAGAACAAACAGATTTTATTGTATTTTTACTATAGTTATTTGCAATTAAATTGTCTACAATAAGATTTTGCACCACTAGTTTAGTGATTTTATTAAGCTTTAAATGTCCAAGTTGGGGCAACACATGCCTTCTACATAACATCTCTTTATGTCTACATGTAGTGACTTCCCAACTGCCTTCTTTTAACTTCAACCATCGTTCAAACCACTGACTAAGTGTAATATTTTCATTAATCACCGTTTGCTCATTACCACTCAAAACATTCGCCTTAACAGCAATTAAAGCTTTTTCTGCATCCTGTATTGTTTTAAAACCTTGTTTTGATTTTTCTCTTCTTTTATTTGCAGTATCGTAAAATTTATAGCGATATGCAAATTTTTTCTTTTTGTCCTTATCAATATAACTATAAATATTTTCTTTTTTTGTTTTTGTCATTTTTTGTCTAGCCATATCTTTTCTCCTTTATAACACGGGCAGGTGTGTTGGGATACAGCGTAAGGCATCACCCCTTTCAAATAGGGAATATATGTTCTTTTTATGTGTATTAAAATAGCCCCTTATATTTTAGTTCCACCAGTTCTATGGGAACGTTGTGTAAGGTAGCTATATCATAAATCGTTGTTTGTTCAGAGAAATTAAATAGATTTTCATCGGGAATTAAAAGGTGGGCAGCGAATAAATTTGCTTCACGCTCAATTTTGTCGATCAAAAACAAGGTATTTTTACGCATAAATGGTGTATTTAATCTTGGGTGCAATAGCGCATGACCTAATTCATGGGCACAAACAATTCGCTTCCACTCGTCAGTGAGGTTACTATTAATGACGATGTATTTATTACGTCTATCATATTTATAGTAACCTCGTATTTCTTCATGTAAATCATATTCAATCACTTGGATGTTTAAATAGTTTGCTAGTTTGAATGGGCACGAAGTATTATACTTTTTTATTTGTTTTTCAATAAATGTTTTTAACCACATTCAATCACTTCATTTCTTAATCATTTCGTTCTATACTTATTACCATAAGTAAATCAGCAGGAGGCGGATACAATGCTTGTTAACGGTACAGATTTCATTACAATTACTTTAAGTAAAGAAGAAGTAATTGCCATAACAGAAGATTTACAACGTGCGCTTTGGTATTCGGAAGAAGGAAGCCCATGTGGCGATACCTCAGCATTGAGTAGAAAATTACACGCTCAGTTTGAGTTGTTGTCCAATCAATTAAAACAAATAGGATAAATCCTCAATAACCGAATATAAATGATCTAACGTTGTTTTTTTTACTGGATCTGAATTAGTATGGGCATTAGAGTTTCTAATCGCCTTTAAGCTATCCACGGAAGCTGCTAGTCGATTTGGCAATATATTTTCGCGTCTTAATACAGCCAATGAATCTTTGATGTATGTGTTTTGAGGTAATTTGGCCTCAGCCTTCACCTGTATTAATAAACGCAAAATATTTTCTAAAGCAATTCCACCAGTTGAAGCTGCTGCTAAATAGAGTCCTGAATTATAAGCTTTAACAGATTCTCCAAACTCATATTCAAAAGTGGGATTATTTACTTTTTGTATAATCACGTTGGTATCAATATCTTCTAATTCTGTAGAAGGAATTATAGCTGAACGAAAAGCCTTGTTAAAACGGTAATCCTTTTCATGTGAATCAGCAAGGTGTGTTCCCCAGCGATTACTACGATCAACTAGAGTACCACGATTATCATTTGTGAAGGCAACACCTGCCCATTTCCCTAAATTGTAAAAAGGGATATCAACATGGTATTCATCAATATCTAACAATTCTTTTATAAATCGGTACTTTAATTTATCTGGTCCATTTTTCAATACAGAAAATTCTTCACTTGAAATATGTGAACAGTCGATAAATACAATTTGATCCTCATTATTTTCTGAGAAAAGTAGATGAGTGTTTTTTTCATGCAGAAGTATATAAAGTTTGACAGGATTCATGAAATAAAATGAATCACTATTTTTATGTTCTTCCATATATAGTTCATTTACACGAGTTCTATAACCTTCTAAATATGGTGGGAAGAAGGTCTTTAAACCTTCTGTCAATTCCTCTATATCCATTAAAATCCCCCTACAGATTATTCATTATCCTTATATTTATTAGGAGTGTACTTCTTATTAATCCTCTGTGTCTGCCTAAAGATATGTTCCATAGATTCAATGAGCGATTCTTTTGCTTCCTCACTCATTGGCTCGCCATCGAAGGCAAGTCCGTCTGAGTGCTCAATTTCTTCACGAAATTGTTCTAGGCGTTTGGCAACATCTTGTTCGTCTTTGTTATTTTCATTAGGTACATTCTTAGTATTTGTTTCACCTAAAATATAACCAACACTCACACGATACTTTTCAGCAAGTAACTGGACATTGCTAATGGAAATATCATTACGTCCTTGCTCATAATACCCATAAGCGCTTTCGGATATATTTAGATATTTTGCAACATCTGCTTGGGTTAATTTTGATTTCTTACGCAACTCCTTTAATCTTTCTGGAACTGTAGCCATATTACTTCTCCCTTCTTTAATATTTGTAACACCATTATACAACTATTTGTTGGGTATATTGTGTGATAATATATAAAAACAACTAAAAATCTGATTTGCTGTTGACAAACAACTTTTTGTTGGGTATATTTAAAACAACAAAAAGTTGGGGGGTGATTTCTTGGTTACATCTATTCGAAGAGACGTTTTAATAACTCTTAGAAAGAATAAAGGCTGGTTGCAAAAAGATGTTGTTGAAAAATTAAAGAATGATTACAACATAATTATTTCTGAGAGTTATTATGGCATGATTGAACAAGGAGTGAGAACACCTTCATTAAAGGTAGCTCACGCAATTTCTGAATTATTTGGTGTTATAACGACAAAAATTTTTTTAAACACTAACACAACAAAATGTTGTTTTTAGAAATCTAATATCTTTGACCATTTCAAAACTTCATTATAACGATGGTTAATCTCCTCATCAGTTAGTTCTGATTGGGGATGATGTCGAAGATTACCGAGTTTATCTGTTTTAAGAGATCTAGCAATTTTTCTTTCTATCACTTCATAACGATATGAACCTTCATATAAAAAATGTATATGATGTTCTGATTTGCGTGTATGAATATAAAATTTTCCAAAACGGCTAACATCTGATTCGTTAGAGTATGTAGAATAATAATTTTTATTGTTAAAAACATATTCAAAGTACTCAATGTATTTGTTCCAGCGGTCTGTTTTATCTAAACAATGAAGGCGTAATTTAATAATTTTTTTGTCAATAGATTCAAATTCATTCAAGGTGAATGCACTTCTATTTGACATTAGTATTTTTTCAAAATTGTCGCAAATTAATAAGCAAATTTCATGATTACGAGTTTTATCAATCATCTGATAGAAAAGTTTGAGGTATCTATAGTCGAGAAATAGTTTTTTGAATTTAGCGAGTATATTTTCATCGAATTTTTCGATAGAAGTATTTGTTTGGAAATATTGCATTTAGTTTGAGTCCTTTCGTTATAAATATAATTTCACTCAATCAATATCCGTAGAAAGGGGTGAGAGCATGGAACAGAAATCAAAAACAATGGGAGAGGACAGAAAAAATTCAAAACAGTTGATGGACGAGCTTGAATTAATTTCTGCCCCTCTTGTAGCATTTGTGAAAGATAATTTCCACCCACATAGTCGAATCGAAATTACTTCTGATTCAGTTAAGGTTGTGGAAGATGTTATTGGTATACCGATAAATTAGCGTATTTGCGTGTAACTGTAACCACCTTTTTTGATGTAATAGTCGAGATACTCGCCATGAGAAGATGCGCTCATTAATCCATGGTACAGGTGTAATGGGACTGAATGGTAGTCATAGATACGTCCGCCTTTAAATTCAACCCGTAAAGTGTACGTATCTGAATTGTAGCCAACTGCTCAAAGATGGCTAGAATTCACAGGATTCATGTTCAGATGTATCACCTCCTTCCACTATCAACATTAGATGTTATTACACATCCCGTAATTGATTGATAGCTTCTAGGAGTGATTGGCGTTGGACAGGCGTTAATTCTTTGCCTACTTCGAGCCAATTAAGCAAATCAGGTGCTATGTCGGGTGTATCGCTATAAAAATCAGAAATACTTGTTCCTAGTACATCTAAGATATTCGCAAGCATATCTACGTCTGGGACAGCTCGATTGTTCTCGAATCTACTGATATAAGATTGCGAAACATGAAGATTATCAGCTACTTGTTGAGTGGTGAAGCCTTTGGATTTTCTTAAAGTTTTCAGTTTTTGACCATCGAATGATTTTTTCATAAGTGTCACCCTTTAGAACAATTTGTACTTAAATAGTAACGGTTTTATAGATTTAACACATGTAAAATATAATTTAAGAACAAATAGTTATAATTAATGTTGACATTTAGAACTATATGTACTAAATTAGATTTGCAAGGAGGTGTTACCTTGATTGGACTTACGATTGCTCGACTAAGAAAGGGCAAAAAAATGTCACAAGAAGAGTTAGGTCATCTTGTTGGTATTGAACAAACACTCATAAGCAGAATTGAGCGTAATCAACGCAAAGTCAAGACAGATGAACTTTCTTCATTTGCTAAGGCTCTAGGTGTACCAATCACCGAACTCTTAGAAGATGAAGCTAAAAACGTCATTTAATCCATCCTAATAGCTAAAACAGCGGTGGCAACGCAATCCACAGAAAGGAGTGAGAACATGGAACAGAAATCTAGCGAAGAACTACTCCGCCAACAGTTGCAGATATTGGCAGAGCGTAGCGCTAATGAAGCAACTGTATCGGATTTACCTCAACTTACATTAGCAATGGTGAAAGTTTATGAGGCTTTACAACAACAGAACTACCAACTCGATGTAATTCAAATTAAAAAAATTATTAGTGGTTTTTTGGATAAAGAACAAGTTTTGTTGTGATTAATTACTATTTCGTTCAGCTTCATATTTTTCTAAAAATGAACGTGTTATGGATGCAGCAAGCTTAGCAACACGAGCATCTATCTTGTGAGCTACATTTTCAAGGTCAAGTTTAGATGTGTACTCTTCAACGATTTCATTTTCAATATCTTTTAAAGTTTTTTTCATATGTATCACCTACCTTTCTAGGTGGATTATAACATATGAGAAATTTTAGAATTAATAGTTTCTATCTATCCAAATAGCCTACACAGCGATGGCAACGCAATCCAAACGAAAGGGGTGAGAGCATGAATGCTTTGAACTTAACTGACCCACAACAATTTGCTAAAGCCTTACTTGAAATGAGTGGTGTTACGAAAGAAGTAGTGATGGAAGCATACATGAAAAAATTAGAAGAGGATGCTTCCTCTTCGAGAATACTTTGGGAACTAAAAGACCTTGAAGAGGCTACAACATTTACAGGTAATGCACTGGAAACAAAATTTCTTCAAGACCCTAGAATCTTGCAATATCAAAGGCAAGATGTCCCTCGTGGTAAGCGCGTGTGGTTGCGTGAACCGACAGCTAAAGTGATATACGAAATTGTTCAAAACGAATGGCTGTGCGTTGGAGCGATTAAAGAATTTTGATAAACACGGGCAGGTGTGTATCAAGAATTTTGGGATATTTCACTTCCTATCACTATATTAAGTTAACTTGGAAAAAATAGATAATCCATTATGGACTATAGTCCATTTTCGACTTTTCGAGAGGGGGTGAAGGCGTTGAGAGCTTTGTCCCTAGATTTTGCAAAGGTACTTAAGAAATTTAGGAAGGATGCCAAGCTGACACAAGAAGAAATGGCTTGTCAACTCAATATGACCCAGTCGCATGTGAGTAAGTATGAGCAAGGGCGTAAGATTATAGACCTTGAAACATTTTTAAAATGGGCGCAGATAACAAACGCCGAGGCGCAAGCTGCCATCATCATGTTTGGGACTGATGTTATCGCACATGCAAGCCAATTGATTTCCGTTGTGCCAGCTTTTATCTGGGTGTTAATTCAATTTTAAGGAGTGAGCTAGATGGTGGAAGAAATAGAAATTGTCTATGACAAACATGATCGGATGCAGTACCATCCTGATTTCCACTTTGCACATGGTCAGCCGTTTTCTGATTCCGATTTAGAGTATATTTGCAAATTTTACGAGGCGGATCACACCAGGACAATATCATTTGCAATTGGAAAAACAGAGCACGCTATCCGAACTAAAGTAAATTATCTCAAAAAAATTGGGCTGTTTGAGCGTTATAAAAACCGCAATAAATACTGGTAGGAGGCATTATTCTATGGACCGTAAAAGAATCTTGGAAATAGATATAGCAGCAAAAAAAGCCTGTATTGAGGACTTGCTAGTGGCTATCGAATTTTATGAACAAGAAAAAATGTACCACATGGCGGCTGAATGCACGTGGAGAATCAAAAAGGCGGAACACGCCATTAAATATATGGAGGGGCTGATAAACAATGAATGCAATCGAAGCAGTTAATCATTATGCCCAACGTGGTGAGCGTGTGGATGGTGTGTTACAACATATCGTTACAAGTGAAGTGGTGCGATTACACAAAGCCCTTGAGTTTTATGCGGCTGATTCATACGAAACATTACCTATAGCAATAAGAATACTTGAGGATGGTGGGAAAACAGCACGTTTAGCGCTGGCAGGTGAATCGGATGAGTGAAACACTGGAATTAATACTAGAGGGCGTCATTTGTGAGCAATGCGGTAGTGTGATTGACGGTAATGCATCGGGCTATCCTCGTACGTGTGAGGATTGCGAAAATTGATAGGAGGTGTACAGGTGCGAATTAAACCTAGAGCATGGAAGCGCATGACATTAAAACAAAAGCTTGTGTGTATATATTTCCATTGCAACAAACGCACTATATCAAAGGTTTATAACACACAAAATTTACTAAATCGCTTTTGTAAGTATATAAAAAAAGCTGCTTAACCGTTGGAGCGATTAAACAGCAAATAACCTATAACAAATATATTATATCACAATTTTGACGTTTGCGAGTGTGATCTCGCTCTCGTCAAGCAGTCTACAACTCCGTTCCTCCCCTTGACGGATTGCTTTGCAGTTATAGGCTGCTTGATGGGATTCCATCAGAAAGTAGGTGAAATTATGTCCATTTGCGAGAAATTACAGTTAGCAATAGATGTTATTAAAAAATGCGACCTTGAGAAGGATGTATTGAATGTCGTGATAGCTCATACAGATAAGGTCGAAATTTTGATTAACAATGAAAATACACTTTTGCAATTCGGAAAAGGTGTGAAAACAGTTAATCATAAAGGGAAAATGTTTAATAGTAAATCATCCATTATTGTTGATGGTGTAGAAATTTATTCCTATCACAATTAAAAAACCACTGTTCCAGCAGTGGTTAAAAAATAATCTTTTTTCAAATAAGTTACAAATATTGTACGCCATTGGCTCCAAGAAATCAAGAGGGAGGATACAAACATATGAATATTTCACAACAACAGCCGATGAGTCTAGCTAAAAAGTTAGTCGAAATTCGTAGGAATATTGGCGGTTTTACAAAGGATACAAAAGGCTACAACTACAGCTATGTTTCAGGTTCACAGGTGCTAACCAAAATTCAGCATACAATGAACGAGTTAGGTGTATTGCTGATCCCTAAGGTGCTAGATCAACAATTTAAAGAACATCCGTACAAAGATAAGTATGGTAAGGATAAATTAGATTTTATCGTTTATGGCAGTATGTCCTATGTCTGGATGAATGCAGATGATCCAAAAGATATTATTGAGGTTCCTTTTTACTACACAGGGGCACAAGACGATGTATCGAAGGCATTTGGAAGCGGCTTAACCTATAGCGAGCGTTATTTCATTATCAAATTTTTTAATCTGCCTACAGATAGCGATGATCCAGATGCACGTAACACGAGCGGTCGTTCGCAAAATCAAGGTTATCCGCCGCAAGGGAACAACCAACAAATGCAACAGCAAGCTCAACAGGGGCAGTCTAGCCAACCAGGGCTAAGGACGCAAGAGCAATTTAACGAAATGGCGCAATTGCTAAGCGAAATAGCAACAGTTTATGGTTCAGATCCCAACACAGTTTATAACGGCGCAATGCAAAAATGTAGTATTCCGGATAAAATTTCAGATTTATTAACGTCAAAGGAAGCAAAGCTGCTAATTGATTACTTACGTGCGCTCAAAATGCAGGTAGCACAATGAGCTACGTGCCAAGCAGAGTATTGTTGCCACAGTGGATTTTTGACCAAGCGGCAGGCGATGAAACAGAGCTGTATCGCCTAGTGCGCCGCTACCTATGGCAGAGCTACCAAGGCTATAAAATCATCAGAATAGAAGGTAGCTTCGCCATCTGTGAACGGCTCGATAAATTTCTATAGGAGGATCAACGGATGGAGAATAAAAACATCGTAAGAGTAGTCAAAAATAAAGATTATACAATTATTAACAATACATCCCTTTATGATAAAAATCTGAGCTGGAAAGCAAAAGCCATCCATGTCTTTATGCTCTCTAAACCTGATGATTGGACATTTCATAATAGTGAACTTGTGCAATGGGCAACAGATGGTGATTCATCCTTTGATACAGGCTTGAAAGAACTAAAGAAATACGGCTATGTCAAAAAAGAAAGACGTCGTGGTAAAGAGGGGAAGTTTGAGTGGGTGACGGTGGTATACGAAGTACCACAAGCTGAGGATGAGGGAGAGCAAGAACAACAGGCAGAACAGCCATTACCTGAAAAACCATCCATGGAAAATCAGCCTATGGTAGAACCATACCCCGAAAAACCATCCATGGAAAATCCACGAGTGGAAAAACCATTCGTGGAAAATCAAGGACTACTAAATACTAATATACCAAGTACTGATTTACTAAGTACTGAAAGATTAATTAATAATACTGCTGATGATAAGGAGCCACCTGTTTACGCAGCAACAGAAAAGCAAACCGCTCCTCCAGCACAAAATGCATTTACGTTCTACGAGCAAAATCATTTTGGAGCGCTAGGCTCTTTAATCATTTACAAAATGGATCAATGGATAAATGACCTGTCAGAGCCTTTAGTTATCCATGCGATGGAAAAAGCCGTACTGAACGGAAAAACAAACTGGGGTTATGTGGAAACCATCTTAAAAGATTGGTTTAACAAGAAACTCTTAACGTTGGAAGCGGTTGAAGCAGCTGACCTACAGTGGAAAAATCAACAAATCCAAGCTAAACAGCAACGTAATCAGTCGTCAAGATATTATCCACCAAAACAGCAAACAGCACCTGTACCTGAATGGTTTAAAAATCGCCATGACACCGTTCCTGATGATGTACCTGAATCAACGTCAACCATAGATTTTGAAGCAGAACGTCAAAAAATCTTAGAAATGTTAGGGAAGGGGTAGTGTGATGAACAGACATGAGGAGCACATGAAAATACGTGAACATTTTACCAAGGTTGCACAAGCTAAAGGGACTTTTACTAACGGTACCGATCAAGCATTGGTACGAACGGTGACACAGTCTGAAATGAAAGATAATCAAGAACAAAAAATTGAGCGTTTACAGAAGGAAAATGAGCGTCTGCGTGAACAACAGAATCAGTTAATGTCAGACTACCTTAATGATTTAGATGTGTTAGCTGAACATGCGTTGTTTATATCAAAATTACGTAAAGAGCTAGGTGAAATCAAGAAATTAAAAGAGTTCTATTTCAACACATCTGTTATGTATTATGCAGCACTTGAATTTTATGCAGATGCAAGCAAATATGAACCGCAATAGTGGAGAGATTGCACGTCAAGCATTGACGGATTTGACAGGTGAAACTCATGACACATGAGGAAGTAGCCAAGTATATCAATCAACTGATTAGCGAGTATCAGTTCCCGCTACCGGTCTTACAAGATGTCCACAAGCGGCTAAGCGACAGCCAATGTCCACACTACGCCATGCAGCAGCTACGGTATTTAGACAACCATGTACGAGCTGGTACTGCTAATGGCGGACAGCCACAGCAACAATTTGGCAGCACTATGCCAAGTCAAGGGGCATACGGTAACAATGCTTATCAGCAAAATCAGCCGCCTATGAACCAGCCAAGCTATACACGAGTGGATGAGGACCCATTTGCAAATAGCAAAGCACCAATAGAAGTGATGGATGAGGATCTTCCGTTCTAAAAAAAGAGAAGGTGAATCTATGAATCAAATAGAGTTAGATTTAGGCATCCCGATTGATGAGAGCAAACTAGACCATAACCCTATGGTGAATACATACGGTTATGGTCCAGAAGACAAGCGCTGTAAGCATTGTAAACATCTATTCGCTAGGCAATATGCCAGAACCTATTACAAATGTGGTTTACGACAAAATACAAACGGTGCANGTAAAGAGGGGAAGTTTGAGTGGGTGACGGTGGTATACGAAGTACCACAAGCTGAGGATGAGGGAGAGCAAGAACAACAGGCAGAACAGCCATTACCTGAAAAACCATCCATGGAAAATCAGCCTATGGTAGAACCATACCCCGAAAAACCATCCATGGAAAATCCACGAGTGGAAAAACCATTCGTGGAAAATCAAGGACTACTAAATACTAATATACCAAGTACTGATTTACTAAGTACTGAAAGATTAATTAATAATACTGCTGATGATAAGGAGCCACCTGTTTACGCAGCAACAGAAAAGCAAACCGCTCCTCCAGCACAAAATGCATTTACGTTCTACGAGCAAAATCATTTTGGAGCGCTAGGCTCTTTAATCATTTACAAAATGGATCAATGGATAAATGACCTGTCAGAGCCTTTAGTTATCCATGCGATGGAAAAAGCCGTACTGAACGGAAAAACAAACTGGGGTTATGTGGAAACCATCTTAAAAGATTGGTTTAACAAGAAACTCTTAACGTTGGAAGCGGTTGAAGCAGCTGACCTACAGTGGAAAAATCAACAAATCCAAGCTAAACAGCAACGTAATCAGTCGTCAAGATATTATCCACCAAAACAGCAAACAGCACCTGTACCTGAATGGTTTAAAAATCGCCATGACACCGTTCCTGATGATGTACCTGAATCAACGTCAACCATAGATTTTGAAGCAGAACGTCAAAAAATCTTAGAAATGTTAGGGAAGGGGTAGTGTGATGAACAGACATGAGGAGCACATGAAAATACGTGAACATTTTACCAAGGTTGCACAAGCTAAAGGGACTTTTACTAACGGTACCGATCAAGCATTGGTACGAACGGTGACACAGTCTGAAATGAAAGATAATCAAGAACAAAAAATTGAGCGTTTACAGAAGGAAAATGAGCGTCTGCGTGAACAACAGAATCAGTTAATGTCAGACTACCTTAATGATTTAGATGTGTTAGCTGAACATGCGTTGTTTATATCAAAATTACGTAAAGAGCTAGGTGAAATCAAGAAATTAAAAGAGTTCTATTTCAACACATCTGTTATGTATTATGCAGCACTTGAATTTTATGCAGATGCAAGCAAATATGAACCGCAATAGTGGAGAGATTGCACGTCAAGCATTGACGGATTTGACAGGTGAAACTCATGACACATGAGGAAGTAGCCAAGTATATCAATCAACTGATTAGCGAGTATCAGTTCCCGCTACCGGTCTTACAAGATGTCCACAAGCGGCTAAGCGACAGCCAATGTCCACACTACGCCATGCAGCAGCTACGGTATTTAGACAACCATGTACGAGCTGGTACTGCTAATGGCGGACAGCCACAGCAACAATTTGGCAGCACTATGCCAAGTCAAGGGGCATACGGTAACAATGCTTATCAGCAAAATCAGCCGCCTATGAACCAGCCAAGCTATACACGAGTGGATGAGGACCCATTTGCAAATAGCAAAGCACCAATAGAAGTGATGGATGAGGATCTTCCGTTCTAAAAAAAGAGAAGGTGAATCTATGAATCAAATAGAGTTAGATTTAGGCATCCCGATTGATGAGAGCAAACTAGACCATAACCCTATGGTGAATACATACGGTTATGGTCCAGAAGACAAGCGCTGTAAGCATTGTAAACATCTATTCGCTAGGCAATATGCCAGAACCTATTACAAATGTGGTTTACGACAAAATACAAACGGTGCAGCTACAGATCAACGAGTGAATTGGCGAGCTTGTAGCAAGTATGAAAATAACGAGAGATAACCGTCATTTTAGAAAGGGGAAAGGGCTATGGCTACAACAGAACCGAAGTTTTTTTACGAACTGCTAAGAATATTAAAAACGGCTTATACTGGTGACCAAATTAGCATAGCTTACGAAGCTGAAAAAATTGCTGAAAAGTATGAGAAAAAAGGGTTGCAGGAGCGAGCAAATAAGATACGAGTACAAATAGAGAAATTAAGAGGTAAGAGGAGTAATAACCCTTTGGGGGAAAAGGCGCAGCGTCTTGGGTGTGAGTTTTTTTACCCAAGTGAAGCGGCTGTTAAAGCCAGGGACTTTGTACCAACGTCCAAAAATAAAACAACTATCGCTGAACTTATCAGTGTTATGAGAAAAAAAGAAGTTTTTTGGGAAGCAGAAATCCCGCTTCCTAACAAAACACTCTTATTTGGTCCACCAGGTACAGGCAAAACAATTAGTGCTCACTATATGGCAAGTCTATTAAATTTACCACTTATGCTAGTGCGATTAGATACATTAATTGATAGTCACCTTGGAGGCACAGCGGGCAATTTGAGGAAGATTTTTGATCTGGCCAATGAACAACCTTGCGTACTATTTTTGGATGAATTTGATGCGATTGCTACTAACCGCAAAAGGCTACAAGGTGACAGTCCAGAAAATGAAATGAAACGAGTCGTAAACTCATTATTACAAAACTTAGATGCTCTAAGCGATGAGGTAGTTTTACTGGCTGCTACTAATCTTGATAGTGATATAGATCCTGCTGTGTGGCGCCGTTTTCATAATCGTATGGATTACGAGCTGCCTAATGAGGACGAAATGTTTTTCTATTTGGGCAAAAATCTAGCCGATCATTTTCTTATCTGTGAAATACTACCACACTTAATTGGCCGAACGTTCTCAGACGTTGAGATTATCTTAAATAAGGCTAAAACAAAAAGTATATTAAGGTCGGTAGATTTAACTGCAACACTCATTCAAGAGTCATTGGATGAATTATTACTCCAAGAGTTAGAACCGAGGAATAATCATGAGTCATTGTAAACGATGCAACAGACCATTAAAAAGCGGCGAATCTATCATACGGCAATATGGACCTACTTGCTGGCAACGACATTTAGATGATCTTGAACAGGAGTTTTTAAAGAATCAGCTCACTATCTTTGACATACTACGGGATACCATAAATGGAGGAGATGAAGATGTTACTAGGGAGATGTGTTGATCCAGGGCCTTCTTCTAATCTAAAAAAAGGCGAGGTGTACTACCTATTTCCGCATGGCGGCCTAGCATACTGTGCTAGTCGCTTCCCTAGAATTGGCTCAAAATTTGGCATATATCAAAAAAGCCGCTTTGAGCTAGTAGAGGTTGCTATTGATACACCAGCGCAAGCACCTAATAAATATTTAGCTCGCGTAATAAATCCACCCTCACATTTTTACCAAGTGGGAGAGGAGTACATCATTACAGAGCCAAGGACAGACGGCTACTACAGTGTGTATTATAAGCACCGTTCAGATGGGCCACCGATTGGCGCGTATAGACGTACGGATTGCTTTGAGCGTGTGATCCCGATTAAAGAATCAGAAGCAGACAAGGCTACCGTGTTTGAGGTTGGGGCAAGAACTGTACCAGAAGCGGTCAAGGTAAACGTGGCCGCCAAACAACCAAAATATGAGCAGCTTAGTTTGTTTTAAGTACAAGAACCAAAATGTGCAGGAAGGAGAATGTGAAATTGAAGCAGCTAGATTTATTTAGGGAAATCATAGTTGACAACTTTGCTGGCGGAGGCGGAGCCAGTACAGGAATAGAAATGGCCACAGGTATGAGTGTAGACATAGCCATCAACCACGATCCAGCAGCCATCGCTATGCACAAGTTAAATCATCCAGACACGGAACATTTTTGCGAATCTGTATGGGATGTTGATCCAAAAGAAGCCGTTCGAGGGCGTAAAGTTGGGCTTGCTTGGTTTAGCCCAGATTGCAAACATTTTAGTAAAGCTAAAGGTGGCAAGCCAGTAGACAAAAATATACGTGGGTTAGCATGGGTAGCTGTTAAATGGGCTATCACTGTAAAACCACGTGTAATAATGTTAGAAAACGTAGAAGAATTTAAGACATGGGGACCGATAGATGAAAATGGTAATCCTATTAAATGGCAAATAGGTGTAACATTTAATAGTTTTATAAAAGCGTTAGAGGTACTAGGTTACAATGTAGAATTTAAAGATCTTAGAGCTTGTGACTATGGAGCACCAACAACACGCAAACGCTTCTTTATGATTGCACGTTCGGATGGGCGACCTATTGTGTGGCCAAACCCCACTCATGGAGACCCCAACAGTGAGGAAGTGAAAAATGGGAAATTAAAACCATGGCGCACAGCAGGTGAAATAATTGATTGGTCCATTGGTACACCATCCATATTTGATAGAAAAAAGCCACTTGCTGAAAATACTATGAGGAGAATTGCAAGGGGAATAGAACGCTTTGTCGTAAATAATCCATCACCATTTATCGTTCGTATTGGTCAAACAGGATTTGGGGGAGATAGATTACAATATCCACTTAATATGCCACTTACAACGATTACGACAAAGGCAGAGCATTTACTTGTCGCTCCTACATTCCTAGTGAATACATCAGGGCACCCAGGTAGTAAACTGAGTGATCCACTTAAGACAATAACTACAGGTGGACATCATGCATTAATAACACCTTTTCTAACAACTTATTATACAGAAACAACTAAAAATGGAGTAAGAGGTCAAACATTACAGGAGCCAATTGCTACAATTCCTACTGCCAATAGGTTCGGATTAGTTAATGCTTTTTTAACCAAATATTACGGGTCAGACATTGGTCAACAAGTAGATGAACCTTTACACACGATAACAACAAAAGATCGATTTGGGCTTATTACAGTGCATGGCAAACCCTATCAAAATCAAATTGTTGATATTGGTATGCGTATGTTACAGCCTCATGAACTTTATGCAGCTCAAGGTTTTCCTGCAAATTATTTAATAGATAAATATGCTAATGGTCAAAAAATTCCTAAAGCAGAACAAGTCAAACGGGTAGGCAATAGCGTTCCGCCAGATTTACCTGAAGCTCTAGTTCGTGCAAATTTACCAGAGTTGTGCGCTCGATCTAGTCGATATGCGGTTGGGGTTTAATACACACAATGCTAATTTGGAGGGTAGAGGATGGAGTTAATTTTAATAGGCTTTGCGGCAGGGATATGGATTTCATATTTTTTAGATAAAAAAATTACAAAATAGATAAGCACAATGTCAATTTTAAAAAAGGAGATATGAAAAATGAAGATAAAAGACGTTAATTTCATACCGCCAAAATTCGTTTTTAATAAAGATTACATTGAAGCTGGGTGTCCAGTGAGATATTTCGAATTCAATAAGCATGAATATTATGGCTTGGTGGCAACACACCGAGAAGCAAGCGAAATAAAAACTAGCGCAAAAAGTCATAAAGACCAAGCGTTTGAAATCTATTATGAGGCTGTCGCAGGAGATTCTTTAGAAAGTGTTCTACTGGAAGGTGAGCCTAACGAAATTTCGAAATCAGAGGCTTTGCTTAAATTCTTGCTTGCAAAAGATACTAAAAATGAAATCGTAGGCGAGCTAATTGAGGAATTTGAAACTATCAAGAATGGTGTCGTTTTATATGTCAATGTTGTTCAGCAATGGGAACTTGATAGTGTAAAACCTTTACCTAAGCCAGTGCCAGCAAAAGGGCAACTTAGTCTATGGGAGTGGAATGAGGAGGCGCTTGTACCATGAGTAGCATACCGCGCATTTTACATTATCCAGGCAGCAAATGGTCCTTAGCAGATTGGATTATCAGCCACTTCCCGGACCACGAAACATATTTAGAGCCTTTCTTTGGATCCGGAGCCGTGCTTTTTTCTAAAAAACGTAGCCAGCTGGAGACTGTCAATGACTTAGATGGGGAAATTGTTAATCTATTCCAGGTTATTCGAGAGCGGCCAGACGAATTGGCCCATCAAATTAAATTTACACCACATAGTCGCCAAGAATATTACAACAGCTATTTAGTAGCGGATAACGAGTTGGAACGAGCTAGACGCTTAATCGTTCGTTTGTGGCAAGGTCGCGGAGGGAAAACAAGCCACCGTACAGGATGGCGCTCAATGATTGAAATGAATGGCCCATTACCAGGCAAAGAATGGCTTAGGTTTCCGGAAAAAATCGCTGTCGTCGCCGAAAGGTTAGTCGGTGTACAAATTGAAAACCAGCCTGCAGTCGAATTAATCCAACGTTACTCGAGGCAGAACGTTTTAATCTATGCTGATCCGCCTTACATCTTATCAACACGAACAACAACCAGCTACAAACACGAAATGACAAACGAGCAACACGAGGAATTACTTACAGTTTTAAATAGTCATCCCGGTCCAGTTATTTTATCGGGCTATGAAAATGAGCTTTATAGTACCTTGCTCAAAGATTGGCATAAGGAGCATAGACAAGCAAAGGCAGAGGGTGGCGCATCACGGATAGAAACGCTTTATATTAACCCTGTTGTTGCAGAACATGGATGTAGGCAACAGACTTTATTTTAACTAAGTGCAATACCAAAGGGAAGGGAGCAAATAGATGCAAGAGGTAAAACTAGGCAACACATTTGTGATCCGAACAGATGACGAAAATTTTAAACAAGCTATCGATCAGTTTTTAGCTAGTCACTGTGATGAAAATAAAGTAAATGCAGCATGTTACGACTTAAATGAGGTGGGTGCAAAAAAAGTAATGGATATTGTATTTGAAGAGTAAATATTCATCACAATATCGAAAGAGAGGAGTCAACAAATGTTAGAAATTACGGAAAAGCGCCTTATCACTACTCGTAAGACGCATGAATGTTACGGTTGTATGGGTGCAATTAACAAAGGCGAAACTGTGGTATTCATCATAGCAAAACAAGATGAACAACCTATACGATTCCATTTGCACCAGGAATGCAATATAAAGTTGGCCAAGAATAAAAATGCATTAGACGGCATCTATTACGGCTGCTTAAATGACTTGCAGCCAACACCACAGTGGTTAGCAGAATAAAAAAGCCATAGCACTGCCATGCTATGACCTTCGCCCTCCTATGAGGCTAACAATACTAGCATTATACCATAGGAGGGCAACTTATATGCAATTAGCAGATACACCCAACAAAGTAAATGAAATGATTAAAGATTACATAATGATGAAACAAGAAATTGCACGTCTTGAAAGAATCTTATACGGCTTTACGATTCCAATGGAGAATTGGGGTGTGGCGCAATATGGTATTGATGCCGCAATGCCTAGAGGCTCTAACGGAAAAAGCCAAGCTGAATTAAGACAAATGGATATTAGAGAAAAAAAGCAACTTGGAAGATTAACGATCTTACGAGCCAAGGTTACGATTTTAGAAAAATATACAGACAGTTTCCCAGATTTAGCTACTAATATTATTTATGATCGAATACTAGATGGTTGGACATATAAATCAATTGCAACCGAATTGCGTGTTAGCGCTACCTATGTGAAAAAGCGCAAACATTACATTGTGGATTTAATTACAAATGAGCAAAAAACTCAAAAAGTCCCAAAGTACACGAAAAACCCCTAGAGTCACAAAAAACCCCTCCGTGCCCCTTCCGACCCCTTTTTTGCAAAGGGGGAAAAACTCTATTTATAATGGAGCACAAGCAAAAAATATTTAGAGTAGATGGTTCTTTACTATTTTTTAGATGAGGGTTTTTAAAATAAATTTTTCTGAATTAAGAATATATTATTTTATGGAGGAAAAAATCATAGTTTTGGTGAATTTTAATCTTTAAAGAAAGGAGTGTAATTTTGATGAAATCAATTTCATTTTTTAATAATAAGGGTGGAGTCGGGAAAACTACTACTTTATATCATGTAGGGTTTGAATTGGAACAACAAGGTTATAGAGTATTATTTGTCGATTGTGATCCACAGTGTAACCTAACTTCTCATATATTTGATTTAGAGATAATAGAAGATATATGGAATGCTGAACAAAGTAGTATTTATGATGCTGTAAAACCAATTATTAAAGGGTCTGGTGATGTAGACTTTATTCAACCTAAAAAGGTTAATAATAGGAATATTTGGATTTACCCAGGGGATTTGTTATTAAGTGATTTTGATTCGATACTATCAGAAACTTGGACACAAGTTTTAGCCAGACAAGAAAGAGGCTTTAGAGTAACTACAGCCATCTATAGGCTCTATACCAAGTTTGCAAAAGAATATGAGATTGATTTTGTTTTGATTGATTTGGGTCCAAATTTAGGAAGCTTGAATCGGTCATTATTGTTAAGTTGTGACCATTTTATTATCCCTCTGATTCCTGATTTATTTTCTTTAAGAGGGTCACAAAACTTAGGGAGAACATTATCAAATTGGGTAGAGGAATGGCAAGACTCTATTGAAAGAACAGCAATAGACCCTGATTTTATAATACCTCAAAGTGCTCCTAAGTTTTCTGGGTATATTGTGTCTCAATTTAATGAATATGGAAGAAAACCAGTTAAAGCATGGGTTAAATGGGAAAAAGAAATTCCTAAATATATCAAGAATTTTGTCTATGAGCCACTTTCAAAGTCAAAAAATATTAAAAGTGAGCCAGATATAGAGAACCAATATAAAATTGGGCAGATGAAAAACTATAACTCATTAATTCCAATGGCCCAGACAGCGTTAAAACCTATATTTGAATTGACTTCTAAGGATGGTGTTATAGGGGACCATCATAGATATGTTAAGGACTGTAAAACAAATTATACAAATCTGGTGTTAAGAATTATAGAAAATATTCAATAAATAACTATCAAATTAATGATTTTATTCAGCCACATTCTTTTGAGCGTGGTTTTCAATCTCGATTTGCCAGTATTTTCCCTTTAGAATGAAATATACATTACGATTAACTTCCCACTAATTTATAATTATTATATGGAGGTGAATAGCTTGGAAAAAATCACTAAGAAGCAGATTCATATGTATGGTTATGATTTTGAAGTTTATATTAGCGAAAAGGATTTTATTACTGGGAAGTATCGAGTTACAGTAAATTATTTAGGTTATCCAGACCATATTAGTATTGACTATGGTTATACAGAGCAAGAAGCGATAGATAGAACGGTAAGGAAGGTTTTAACTTCAAGTCCTTTAGAAGCTATAAAAAACATATATTAGTTTTTATGACGTCTTTTTTATTTTGCGAAGCTACTAGCACAATGAGGCAATGTCAAAACAAATGATGGAGGTGGTGTTTATGCAGGATGGCTAAGACTAATCGAGAAAAGGCATATGATTATTATTGTAAAAATAAAGGTAAAGTCACATTCAAAGCAATTGCACAAAAATTCGATGTCAGCGAAAGCACACTGCGGCGTTGGCGCAAAGAAGATGATTGGGATGATGACCAACCTAAAAATAAAAAATCTACTCGTGGTAGCCCTAAGAAGCGGCCACAAAAAACAGTTGAATATGAGCTCATACAAAGCAACGGTCTGAACGATAGACAGTTGCTTTTTTGCATGCATTATGTGCGGTGCTGGAACGCTACAAAAGCCTATCAGAAAGCGTATGAGTGCGATTATCGAACCGCCCATGCAAACGCTCATCGGATGATGGCGAATGATGGCATAAAAGCGGAAATTACCAGACTAAAAAAAGACATTGCGGATGGGCTAATGTTGTCAGCAGAAGCGGTATTACAAAAGTACATTGATATTGCATTTGCGGATATGAATGATTTCATCCGCTTCGAAAATATCGAATCGACAGTTACAGAAGTAGAACAACAGTTCGATAAAGAAGGGAACCTCGATAAAGAAATCACACGTACAGTACCGTACACCTATACAGCATTTTATTTAAAACCATCCAATGAAGTGGATGGCACGTTGATTAGTGAATTATCTAAAGGTAAAGATGGCATGTTTAAAGTCAAGCTTACAGAAAAAATGGCTGCTCTTAATATGCTTGCTAAATTTTATGATCTACTTGGTGAAAATACACGTAAACGATTACAAGATGAGCTGGCACGTTTGAATATTGACAAAACAAAAGCGGAAATTATGAAAGTACGTTCTGAAACAAAAGGTGCTGGCGGTGGCAACACCACAGGCGTTGATTTAAGTGATTTAACAATGGAGGAGCTGAGAGCGATTGCCAATTCTAAGCGATGAGGAAATGAGAGCTTTGGAAACAGAAGCGGATAAAGAATTAGCTCGCCGCTTCTACCGTGATTATGTTGAATACGTACATCATGGTCATTATGAGCATTATCGTCACACCGAATTGATTTGTGATGTGCTCCAACGCGTGGCCGATGGTGAACAGTTATCTATATTAATAGAAATGCCACCACGACATGGCAAAAGTATGACGGTAACAGAATCATTTCCGTCATTTTATTTAGGGAAAAATCCTGATAAAAGGGTAATAGCTGCTGCCTATTCGGATGGATTGGCGACTAAATTTGGTCGTTTAAATCGTAATAAATTCAACGAATTTGCACATGATCTATTTAATGTACGCTTATCCGATTCCAATGCAGCTACAAAGGATTGGGGAATTCAAGACAGGCGAGGCGGTATGATTTCAACTGGTATAGGTGGTTCTATCACAGGTCAAGGCGCTGACTTAATGATTGTTGATGACCCAATCAAAAATATGAAAGAGGCCATGTCACAAACGATACGCGATAGTATTTGGGACGAATGGGAAGCGACCTTATCAACTCGTTTACATGATGGAGCTTCTGTTATTGTCATCATGACACGATGGCATGAGGATGATCTAATTGGCCGCTTACTTTCTCGTAGTCCTCGTAAGTGGGTGCGATTGCGATTACCTGCTATAGCAGAGGATGAAGATGATTTATTAGCCCGTGAAATAGGTGAACCTTTATGTCCAGAGCTTGGCTTTGATAAGCAGTGGGCTGAGGATAAAAAAGCTGAGGTTGGCTCACGAACATGGGCGTCACTGTATCAGCAAAGACCCGCTCCTGCAGGCGGTAACATCTTCAAACGAGAATGGATTAAATACTATGTCCGCTCGGAGGAACAAAAGCGTCAATGGGGCTTGAGTGATGATGTGATCGTCCTGCCTACCCATTTTGATAAACTGGCTCAATCTTGGGATTGTACATTCAAAGATTCGTCAACAAGTGACTTTGTTGCTGGTGGTGTATGGTCACGAAAGAAAGCTCAATATTTCCTTTTAGACGTGGATCATCGCCGTATGGGATTTGCTGACACAATGAAAGCAATACGTGCTATGTCTGATAAATGGCCACAAGCACGGAGCAAATATGTTGAAGATAAAGCAAACGGTTCGGCTATTATCGAAATGTTAAAAGATGAAATCAGCGGTATTACGCCAGTTAATCCAGACGGTGGTAAGGAGGCACGTGCAAACGCGGTATCGCCATTGTTTGAAGCGGGCAATGTCTATTTACCTCATCCGAATATATGCTCGTGGACAGAGGATGTAATAGAAGAGCTCGTGTCATTCCCGAATGCGGCGCATGACGACTTAGTGGATATGACAACACAAGCGTTAAATCAATTGTATACAAATAATTCAAATCCGTTAGAACGATTAAGAGAATGGGCGGGTTTTTAGGTATTAGGTAGGTGATGAATATTGAGTCTGCTTGAACAGGCTAAACAATACGTAGTGGACTTTATGCAAGGGCATGGCAAGGCAAACGCCAAGGATAAACTTACTCGGCAAGTCCCTGGTGTGCGTAGGAAATTGACACATGCCGAAATATCTGCACTCTATGCAGATAATCCGATTGTGCAAAATATTGTGGACATCCCAGCCGAGGATATGACGAGGCACTGGTTTACATTGCGAATGCAAGACGATAAGCTTGCCCAGGACATTATGGCACGTTTAGCTGATCTTAATGCACAAGGTGCTTTTAAAAAAGCGCGTATGTATGAGCGTATGCGTGGTGATGGATTCATTTCGCTAGGTGTTACGCAAAAAAGTAAGTTTGAATTACAAGACCCTTTAAGATTCGATAATTTGCTTTCTGTGGATTATCTGCACCCGTTTTCCTCCATGAAGGTCAATGAATTTTTAATCAATGATGATGTGTTCGACGGAGCTTACGGAAAGTTAGAGAAATTACGTATTAACCGAGCATCACGGAGCGGTATCCAGGCAGTAGAAACAGAATCACTTGTGCATTATTCACGCGTGTTACACGACCAAACAAGACGCTTAGAAGATGAAGAACAAGGAATGTCGTTGTTAGAAACACTGTATGATGCCATTACTGTACTAGACACGTCTTTGTGGTCTGTCGGTCAGATATTGCATGATTTCACATTTAAGGTATATGCATCGGAAGATGTCAAAAATGTTTCTCCAGCAGAGAAAAAAGAAATGAGTATGCTACTAGATTTCATGTTTCGAACAGAAGCGTTAGCAATTATCGGTAAGGATGAATCACTTACCAAGCAAACAACACCTGTGGCGGGTATCAAAGATTTGCTCGACTTTACATGGGATTATATTGCCGCAGCTGCACGGATGCCGAAAAGTGTCATTAAAGGACAAGAAGCGGGCACACTGACAGGCGCACAGTACGATGTCATGAATTATTATGCTCGTATCACATCCGCCCAAGAAAATGAAATGAAGCCGCTCCTTGAGCAATTAATTCGCATGCTCATGTGGGCTGAAAAAGAACCAGGAGGCCGCATTGACCCTGACAGCATCGAATGGGAAATTAAATTCAATCCATTGTGGTCTGTAGATTCAAAAACAGATGCAGAAATTCGGAAAATTGTTGCTGAAACTGACCAGATTTATGTGTCTAATGGCATTATTACAGCAGATGAAGTACGGGAAGCAAGGTTTGGACAATTTGGGATAGCAGATAACTTTAAGTTTAGCGGTGATGATGCAGATTGGCAGCGTATGGCTGGCGAAGTGTACGGCAAATGGAAGGAAAACGGCACACATGGCTAAACATGTACCGCCAACACGCTTTCCTGATGCTGTCACGGCGTCTTATTACCGTTCCATTGATAAACTGGTCCAAGAGGTAGGCAAAGCCACATTAGCCGTATACGATACACAATTAAAAGAATACATTGATAGCAACCGCGCAGACAGCAGCGGTTTTTTTGTTGCCGATAGCTTGTTTGATAGTTTGAAGCGGGTACTCAATCAACTGTCAAAAGCAATCGAACAACTGTTTTCACAGCAGAAAGCGACAAAAGCGGCTGAACTCTTCATGAAAAACCTGAATCAAAACAATAAAACCAACATGGAGCAACAGGGCAGGATAAAGGGCATCAATCCAGCCGACACAGAACCTTGGCTCACTCCATTTATGCGAGAGAATGTCGAGAAAAACGTTGGCTATATCACAAATATCCGTGATGACTACACCAAGAAAATTGAAAACATTGTGTTAAATGGTGTGAATAATGGCAGCAGTCACAAACAAATACGCCAGCAGCTAGAAGAACAGATTGACATGTCACGCCGTAGAGCAGAATTTGTAGCTGTAGATCAAACAGGCAGCCTTTTTGGACAGATGACCGCACAAAGGCATCAAAATATGGGGGTAGAGCGTTTTAAGTGGCGTACATCTAAGGATGAGCGGGTAAGGAAATCACATAAAGAGCTTGAAGATAAGATTTTTTCATACGATGATCCACCTGCTGTTGGGCTGCCTGGTGAGGACTTCCGTTGTCGTTGTATTGCCATTCCCGTTTTTGATGATGAGGAAGAAATTGAATCAACGACAGAACAACCTGTGGATGAAGAGCTGACAGAGGAAGAAACGAGAGCAATAAATCAATATATCAGTTCAGATTCTTACAAACTGAATGATAAATTGAGAAATGGATTACCTCTTGATAAACAAGATGTGGTTTTAGTTAACCATTTAGATACAGCCTTGCAGAAAATGCCGAAATACGAGGGTGATTTAAGCCGTTCGTTATATTTTTATAGTAATGACGAGTTGAACAATTTTATGAGTAGTCATATGCTGGGTTCTATAGTGATGTATAATGAATTTATTTCTACTACCAAAGGAGATATTTATAATTTTGATGGTCAAGTTCAATTGTATATTTTGGACTCTGCAAATGGCAGGAATATCAGCCATTTCAATGAAGGTGAACAAGAAATATTGTATGAACGAGGCTCTAAATTTAAAGTAGAGTCCATTGAAGAAATAAATGGCATTTATCATATCTTATTGGAGGAATACAATGAGTAAGAAAAAACCATTCAGTGATCCACGTTGGACCCAGCCTTTAGGTGGAGAAGTTATCGGGAAGGTTGAGTCTACAGAAGAGGAAAAACAGCGAAGTAAGAAAAAATTACAAGAACATCTTAAAAAAATAGGTGTTATAAAAGAAGAATAAAACGCTTAACTGCAAAAGGTTAGGTGTTTTTATTTTGGTCAAAATCCCAAGCGCTTGGGAATTTAGAAAGAGAGGATGATTTTAATGAATATACAAGAACTAGAAGTACCAGTGGGTATTACGCAGCCTTTACCAGCTGGACAAGTACGTTACAGCCAGTCATCTTATGTGGGTGAGGCTTCTACTGATATTGTCATTGAGGGCAGTGTTGAAGATGTATTGAAAGTTTTAGAGGCTACAAAGCGTAAAAAAAAGACTGATCCGAATGTTGTTGCTGATGTAATTAAGGTTATCGAAAAAATGCTAGAAGAGGAGCTTGATATATGAGCTGGACGAGATGGGAGCGCCCTCCAGGTGATATTGTCGCACTAATTTCTAAATTGAAAGGGGGTGAACCTATGCCGAAAGTAGGAGAACATCTAAATCCCGTTGTTGAAAATAATTTTAAGTATCATGCACCAAAAGCGGGACAGACAGAAAAATATGGGGCTATCCGTGAGAAAGCAAAAGAGCTAGCTTATCTTATTGACAACTTATGTCCAAACTCGCGTGAAAAGTCTGTAGCATTTACAGAGTTGGAAACAGCAGTCATGTGGGCGAACGCTGCTATTGCACGAAATGAATAGGAGGGAATGGCTTGAAATTACAACGCTATGACCGCAGTTTAATAAACGATTATGCAGAAACATCAGAAGGGTATCTGACGGTACGTGTGCCGATTACTCGTCCTGGTGTTTTTCCTTATGCGCGGCAAGACGGGACTGTTCAAATGGAGGCTAAGCTGCCTGACGAAATATTCAGCGATTTAACAATCCGATCCGCACGCAGTAAGCCAATTACAGATGAGCACCCTCGTGAGCCTGTTACTTTAGACAACTATCAGACTTACGCAAAGGGCATGAGCCATACAGATGTGCAAGTTGAGGACCTCAAGCTATATGTATCGCTCACGATTACAGATAAAGACCTTATCCAAAAAGTGCATGACGGCAAGAGGGAGATTAGCATTGGCTTTATGTCGGATGTCATTGCTGAAAGTGGCTCTTACAATGGACAGCCGTATGAATACGTCCAACGTAATATTGAAATTAACCACATTGCCATCGTAGAGCAAGGGCGAGCTGGTCCAGAGGTAGCCATTCGCGCGGACAGTGACGCATGGCAAATTGATTCAGGTGATAACAAAGGAGGAACTACTTTGGTTAAGTACAAAATTAACGGAAAAGAATATGAGATTGATCCAGCAGTAAAGGCTCATATTGAACAATTAGCAGCTGCTACTTCAACAACAGATGAAGATCCGGAGGAAGAGGAAACAGAACCAGAAAAAAAGGAAGAGCCGAAAAAGAAAAAAACGGATGCTGTAGATGCCTTGCTGGGGCGCTTAGATGCTTTAGAAATAAAACTACAAAATACTCAGCAAGAGCTTGCGGATGAAAAGGCAAAGCAAATGTCTGCAGACAAATTAGACAAGCAAGTTGAGGCACGTGTCCAACTTATTAGCGCAACAAAGCCCCTTCTAGGTGATTCGTTCGATTTCACAGGTAAAACAGACCGTGAAATCAAAGAAGCAGTCATTGCGACAACGAGCAAGGATTTTAAAGGCGATGGGAAGTCAGACGATTATATTGATGCCCGTTTTGATACAACGATTGAGTTAGTACAGTCAAATGGCTATTCTTCCACTGGCGCTAACTCTATGTGGACAGGTGATGCAAGTCAAAGTACAGATGTCAACACAATGCGTGCACAACGCTTAAACATGCGTGATTAACCAATAAAGGAGGGCTATTAAATGGCCATTACAGAATACGGGCAGTATATGCCCATTGCAGGTAAACCTGGGCAATTAGCAAATTATCAGGAGTATGCAGCTGACAGTTATCCAGCTAAAGAGGTCATTCCATTTGGTGCAGCTGTACAATTAAGCCCAGATGGTACAGGAGTTGTGCCAGTAAAAACGGGTGGCACGCCAATCGGTATTGCGTTAGCACGTGAAATTCATGACTATACGACGAATGCGGATGACCAAAAGTATTTAGTAGGGCAGCCAGTGCCAGTTGTAAAACGAGGCAATATTTTTGCCGTAGCTGGCGGCGATGTCACTAATGGAACAGTTGTTCAAGTAGATGCTGCCACAGGTAAATTTGTAACAAGTGGCGGTATTGCTTTTGGACGTGCTGTATTTCGCGCTAATGCTACTGCTGATTCATTAGTACAAATTGAAATTAACTTACCTTAAAGGAGGAACACAATTTATGTCACAATTTCGTGAAGATGCATTATTAACACCGCGTGACTTAGAGGCGGTAGACAAAAAGATTTATGAGCCAAAGAAGGAGGAGCTAAAGGCTCGCACCATTTTTAATGTTAAAACTGACGTGCCAGCGGGGGCGGAAACATATTCGTATGATGTTATGACACGCTCAGGTGCAGCTAAAATCCTAGCTCCAGGTGCAACAGACATTCCATTAGTGGATGCGGACTTAACACGTCATACAGCACATATTTACTCAATTGCGGCAGCGTTTAATTTATCTGTACAAGAAATTCGTAACGCACAGATGGCACGCCGCCCTGTTGAGGTGACGAAAGCCGATACTGCACGTAAAGCTATTGCTGAAAAGGAAAATAAGCTGGTATGGATGGGTGACAAAGACCATAATATTTTAGGTGTTGTTAATGCTGTAGGTATTCAAGTACTTGCAGTGCCAAACAATGCGGGTGGCACATCGACCAAGTGGAAGGACAAGACGGGTGTTGAAATTGTCGAGGACATCAAAAAGGCGAAAAACTTAGTCAACAAGTTACCTGGTCATATTGCAGATACATTACTTGTGTCCGCTGATCAGTTCGAACATTTAGAAAAAGTCTACAACCAGCATACAATGCAAACGTGTTTACAATACATTCAATCGCAAAACTGGTTTAAACGCATCGATTATACGTCGGACATTGTCGGACAAGGTACAGCAGGGGCAGATTGCTTCTTAGCATTTGATTCGTCGCCGGATGTAGTGGAAATGCTCGTTTCGATGGATATTACACGTCATCCGCATGAGTATAAGTTTCCAAACTATAAGATTCCACTTGAAGAGCGTTGTGGCGGTGCAATTGTGCGTTATCCAATGGCTATCGTACGTGGGGAGGGCATCTAATGTTAGTACACAATCGAGGTAATTACACACGTATTGCTAATGATGTAAAGGTTATTCCTGGCGCAAATACATTAACAGATGATGATTTTAAGGCTTTTACGAAGCATCCTATGATGAAAACATTAATCAATCATGGTGAAATTGTCATCCCGGAAGGTCAAACCATTGTTAACGCGGTTTCTCTTAAAGATTTAAACGCTGATGATGCTATCGAATTGGTAAAAGATACATTTTCCATCGAATATTTAGAGCATTTCAAATTAGATGAAAGTCGTAAAACTGTCTTAGCTGCTATCGAGGCACAAATTGCTGAAATTCAAGGCGAATAAATGAAAGTGAGGTGTATGATATGCCTGCTTTAACAACAATTGAACGAGTGCGCCTATTAGGAGAAGAATTTGAAGCTATTCCTGATGTGCGATTAGAAATGTATATTGAAGATGCATCGCTGGAAGTGTCCTCTTTGGGCATCCATGAGGCGCATCATGAGCGCCTTACACGCTATTTAGCTGCACATTTAGCCATTTTATCAACAGAACCCAAGCAAGCAGTTGTGAGGGAAAAGGTTGACGTTATCGAGCGTCAATATAGCGATCCTAACAAAAATCTAGGCATTTTAGGCACGAAATACGGACAGGAATACCAACGGATTTTAGAAGATTTGGCGGAGCTGGAAAAAGAGCCGAAAAAACACTTGAATTTGATGGTGATATAAATGAGTGTACGCATTATTAGCAGTAGCAATAGTATTCCGCAGCTTATAAATGAATTAAAGAAGCTCAAAAAATATGAAATTCATGTTGGTATTTTTGGCAGTGATGATGCTGAATATGCCATGATCGCAAGTGTCCATGAATTTGGCATTACGATTCAAAAGGAAAAAGGTTCGATTGTCATTCCTGAACGCTCATTCTTGCGTTCCACGTTTGACGAAAAGCAAAACGAATGGTTTAAATTTGTGGAAAAGCAAATGGCGCATGTGTTAAATCGCCGCATTGGTGCTAAGACATTGTGTGAAAGGCTTGGAGCAAAAATGGTAGCAGATGTTCAGGAAAAATTGACGGATTTAGATACGCCGCCCAATGCGCCAGCAACCATTGCTAAAAAGGGTTCTAGTAATCCGCTGATTGATTCAGGCGGCTTGCGCCAACGTATTACTTACAAGGTGGTGAAGCACTAATGCCTGAAAAAATGTTGTTTGGTTCTGTTATCCAATCGCAAGGTGCGCCTTTTGTGGCATATGTACAAAAGGTAGGAGGTTATGTTAATGGGGAATGGGTAGAAGGCATAAAAATACCAACAGATATGTTAGGAATTATTCTACCGCTCAGCAATGATGACTTAAAATATGCAGAAAACGGTACGTATACAGTGAAAGAAAAGAAATTGCTAACTGCTGACCAAATACCAGAAGGCACTAAGATAGAGCATAATGGTCAAAAATATACGCTGCAAGCTTTTAAAGATTATTCTGTATATACGGATGTAAATATATATTTGCTAAGGTGGCGAGAAAAATGAATTTAATGAAATTAATTCGCAATGAAGTAGCCACTGATACGTCGATAACTATTATTCGTGCGGATCAGCTCGGAAAGCTTCCACCTTTGCCATATGCTACTTACAAAATTATCGGAGATAGAAAAGGGCGAGGTCGTGAAAATCTTAGTCACATCGACCAGCCAAACGCCCTAATTGAAACAAAGTCACAGGAACGCAATGCTACAATTTCATTCAATATATACGGGACTTCGCATGATAACGCTTATGAAGTAGCTTCACAGCTTCGTAAGTGGTTTGAGGGGCGAGGTTCTTTATTTTTGGACAGCTTGGACGTTGCAGTTGCGAGCGTTTCAGATGTTCAAAATCGCACCACTTTTTTAGTCGATTCCTACGATGAAAAGTGGGGCTTTGATGTCATTATCCGTTATATGGATATGGACGAATATGAAATTGACTACTTTGATAAGGTGGAATACGAAATAACAATAGAAAGAGAGTGAGGATATGGCTGCATCTGATAAATCACGTTTTGTCGAGGTCAATATTACTCGAGAAACTAAGCCAGTGAGTGAAAAGGGCTTCGGTTTGCCATTGATGTTGGCAACAAGCAAAGCCTTAGATTACAAAGTCTACACGGATATTTCCGAAGTAGCAGAGGATTTTGACGAAACAACAAAGGAATATAAGCTTGCTACTCGTATGTTTGGTCAATCACCAAAGATCAGAGAGCTGGCTTGCTATGGTGTTTCCTACATTTCAGGCACGGATGATGTAACCGCATTGCCAGCAGCGCTAAATGATCTAGTTAAAACTGATAATGATTGGTTTTACCTAGTGTCACCTGAGCATGGTGATGAAGAAATCAAGGCACTGTGTGAATGGATGTCTACGCAAGAGAAAATTTACGGTGTGACGACACAAAACATAGCCTTAACAGAAGAACTAAAAAATCTATACGAAAATGTGCTGTTATCAGTACATGATGATGAACATGCCTATCATGCTGAGGGGCTTATTGCTTATGGTGCGCCGCAAGTTATTGGCTCCTATGTGTTTAGCCATAAGGCTGTTAATGGAGTACGTGCTGCCAAGCTGTCTAATGTGGAAATTAACACGATTATCGCTAATAATGCCACAACATGCATTAACGAAATGGGCTGGCTAATTAATGCAAGTGGTAAGGCTGTTGGCGGTGAGTATTTAGATGTCATCCAGGCAGATTACTTCTTGCGCGCTAGATTGCGTGAGGATGTGTTCCGTTTATTGGCTACAGTGAAAAAGATTCCATACACAGATGGAGGAATTGCTCAGGTTGTTTCTGTCATGGATACACGTTTTAAGGCAGCCTATCGACAGGAAATCATCGCAGAGGATGACAACGGCGATCCAGACTATCAAATTACATTCCCACGCCGCAAAGACATCCCTAAGAACACCATTGCTCAAAGGATTCTACCAGATATCAATTTCCGCCTAATCATCGCAGGCGGCGTGGAAAAAGTACAAATCAATGGCGTATTAGCGCTGTAAGGAGGGATTTAATTGGTTGTACACAATTTTAAACATACACAGGTTATCGTAGCTGGCAATATTATCACTGGCTACGGTGATGGGGATGCGATTTCTGCTGAGGCAAACGAGGACAAATGGTCGCAAAGTGTGGGGGCAGACGGTGGCGTTACTTATAACGAGTCAGCTAACGAGACTGCAACACTCACATTAAAATTAAAGCCTAGTTCAGCATCCGTGCCTGTACTTCACCAACTTTATAAGAGTGGTGAATCATTCGATTTTATGATCCACGACACTGAATTAAATGTGCGTGCAACGGGAGAAGATTGTCGTATTCAAAAGTGGCCAACATTTTCACGTGCGGAGGAAGAAGAACCGCGCGAGATTGTTATTTTAGCTGCACATTACAAAGAAAATTAATTACTAAAACATTAGGAGGAATTTTATCATGGCATATCAACCAAAAACACATGAATACACTTCAGCGGAAGGTGGAAATCACTATACATTCCAGACTGTTTTACCGAGCGTTTGGGCAAAAATAGAGGATAAAATTACAGATAAAGGTGGCAAAATGTTACTATCAGTCGCTATGCCTGAAATTCTTGAAAAAGTAGTTGTTACACCGTCGGGATTGAAATTAGATGATTTCGAGTCATGGGCCGAATTGGAAGAGGTAACGATGGCCGCCTATAAATTTCAACGCCAAGGAAAATAAAGCATTATTTCAACTGAGGGGCATTGAACATGTCCCTTGTTTTTATGTCAAACAAGCAAATAAACAATATTGGCGATATTTGATTCCTGAGTACTTTCCATCATACAAGCCAGCAGATATTGATTTAATGGAACAAGCTGAAATTTTGGAACATCTAGCAGCCATAAATGAACGCAGGAAACGAGAACAGGCACAAAGACAACATGCTGAAAAGTATTTAGCTGCTTTGTTTGGCAGAAAGGTGTGATGCAATGTCTACATTACGTGATATGTATGTATCTATGCGCTTTCGCGATCAAGCAACCTCTTCCTTAAGAAATGTAGAACGACTAGTTGATCGAATCGAAAATAATTTCCGTGGCTTAGGTAGTAGAGTCGATACCTCTACGAATGGATTCCGTTCGATGGTGAGAGAAGTTGATCGATTGGAAACCGAGTTAAGTAGCACGAGAGCAGAAATGCAAAGTTTACAAAGCCGTATAGATGCATCTGAACAGGAAATGTCTAACCTGAGGCAAGAAGTTGAGCGTTTAAACAATGCAGGTAACGAAAGTAACAGCATTTTTACAGGTATGGCAGGTACAATCACAGGTGTTGTCGGAGCTCTAGGAGGGATAGCAGTAGGTGCATCTGTCGTATCTACAGCAACGGAAATGGATAAGGCATTTAGTCGATTAGATGCGCGTACAGGTGCTACTGAGGCTGAACTAAAAGGGCTTGAGGGTGCAGTGAAAGATGTATTTCGATCAGGTTTTAGCGAGAATGTTACGCAAGCTGCTGATGACATTTCTACGTTACGAGGACAATTCAAAAGTTTTTCCGAACAAGAGTTGGCTGGTACAGCAAAAGGTGTCTATACAGTAACAGAATCCTTCGATCAGGATTTTAACGAAGTTTCCAGAACGGTTGCGGTCCTTACGAGAAATTTTAAAG
The DNA here is from genome assembly GCF_001281525.1 of Lysinibacillus macroides. GTDB lineage: Bacteria > Bacillota > Bacilli > Bacillales_A > Planococcaceae > Lysinibacillus > Lysinibacillus macroides. Next base: position 75,171 of record NZ_LGCI01000009.1, read on the forward strand.
ATTTAGATGCTACTACAGCGCTGGATGGAATCACGTATGGTTTTCGAAATGGCTTAAACTATAGTGATGAATTACTGGATACCTTACGCGAATATGCACCACAATTTAACGACATGGGCATGGGCTTTGAAAATATGATTTCCGTGTTAGAAGCTGGTACAGATGCGGGAGCCTGGAATCTCGACAAAGTCGGTGATGCCATCAAGGAAAGCCATTTGCGTATGGGTGCGTTAGACAAAGCTACAGTAGATGCTTATGAGTCGATGGGCTTTAATGCTGAAGAATACGTTGGCAAAATCAGCAAAGGCGGCGAAACTGGAAATAAAGCATTCCAAGAAATTGTAGGAGCTTTAATGGATGTTGAAGATGCAACCGAACGAAATCAGTTAACTACGGATCTGTTCGGAACGCAATTTGAAGATTTGCAAGAGAAAGTTATTTTTTCTATGGCAGAAGCTACCACGGCTACCGCTGATTTCGCAGGCTCCACACAAGAAGCAGCAGATTCGTTGAGAAATAGCTTTGGTTCACGCATGACACAAGTGTGGCGAGATTTGCAAATAGGCATGGCAGAAGCCTTTCAAAATGAGGAGATGAAAGGTTTCATTAACAGTGTCATGACTGACATTGAATCGGCTGTACCTAGTATAAAAGCTGGCTTTGCATCATTAGGTGATGTTGTTACAAACAATGTACAGCCTGCCTATGAAGGTTTTAAAACAGGTATCAGTTGGATAGTCGATAATAAAGATTCGGTGATAGCTACATTAACCGGAATTGTGGGTGGCTTTGCAGCATTCAAAATTATGTCAGTTGTTAATACACTTATGGCAGCTCATCGTACTGGCACAATGGCAGCTACTTTTGCGCAGTGGGGTTTAAATACTGCTTTACTTGCAAGTCCCTTAACTTGGGTAGCGGTAGGTATCGGTGTAGTAATTGCCGCAGGAGTGTTGTTATATCGAAATTGGGATACTGTCAAAACAAAAGCAGGCGAATTATGGGATAAAACAAAAGAGGTGTTCGGAGGTATTTACGATTGGGGCGTACAAAAGATTCAGCCAGTAACAAGTTTTTTTCAAGGGCTATATGACAAATTCATGGGCTTTAAAGATGCCATAAGCAATTTTCAACCGCCTGAATGGGTTTCGAAAATCGGTGGTGCAATTGGTAAAGCTGCTGGGGCAGTAGGTAATTTTATTAGTGGTTCCCACGCTACTGGGCTTGAACGTGTACCATTCGATGGCTACGTTGCAGAGTTGCACAAAGGAGAGGCTGTTTTAACAGCACAACAATCGAATGCCCTAAGAAATGCTGGGATACTATCTCAAAATTCAGATGGCACACCAGAGTTAAACATGGGAGGCGGAGGTACAACGCAGCCAGCGCCAGCTACAGGTGGTGGAGGTCATCAATTTATTTTTAATATCACTGGTGACAATTCAACGGACATTGCCCAAAAAGTACGGGAAATTTTAAGTGATGTACTAGGAGAAGAATTACAAATAACGTAGGTGGTGACAGGATGCCATATATCAAAGATGTACTAGTCGATGTCATAACAAAAGTTTCGATGCCTGAGTCAAGCACAACAACTGACCATGCTTTAGAGGATGGTCAGCAGATTACTGACCATGTGCAAAGTAATCCTATCACCATCTCGCTAACAGGCGTAATTTTAGATGATACGGAAGCAAAAGTGCTGAAGCTTAGGGAATATCGAGAAAAGGGCGAAATCATTGATTTTGACTATATGACAGCTTTAAAGCATGTTGTCGTTACTGATTTTAGCCGTGATTATTCCGCTGACATTAAAGATGGCTACGCTTTTAGCATGACATTAAAGCAAATTAAAGTTGCTAAAGTAGCCAGGTTTGTGAGCGTGTCAGTGCCAGTAAAACAGCAGACAAAACCTGTGAGCAATAAGGGAAGGCAACAAACGAAAAAGACGCCTGCAAAAACAGCCCAAACAAATAAAACTAAGTATGTGACACCGCCGAAGCCTGTAGCAAGTGGTGGATGGGCTGGATTGGAGGGGCGTAAATGACGGAAGAATATATTGACATTGATAAAAATGAGATACCTTATTCCTTTGAGATAGAGCTAGCGGGTGAAGTGTTTGAGTTTGAAGTCAATTACAACCAAGCTCATGATTTCTTTACCTTAGATTTATTTAAAAACGGGGGGGCTCTTGTTGTCGGAGAAAAGCTTATCTTGAATCGTCCATTATTCAGGAATCGTATAGATATACAATTACCAAAAGTACAAATTATACCGTTAGACCGAGCTAATTCAGCGACTCGTATTACCTACGAAAATCTGAATGAGACGGTCTTTTTATATGTAGGTGAACCAGATGAGTAATTTATATATGCGTCAAACAACATTTTTAGTGGGTGACCGAAAAATCACGGATCCGTTGACTGTTAAATTTAGTGTGCCATTTGGAGACAATGAAAAAGTTGATACCATCGACATTCAGGTGTACAACTTGAAAGATGATACAATTAACGCCATTGCTACTAACCAAGCAGCTATTTTAAGTGCTGGATATGTGGACGACAATGGCGTTATTTTTAGTGGCACGCTTAAGAAAAAGGAAACGAAGTGGGAGGGGCTCGACAAGATCACGACATTTAAGTGTATTGATTCCAGCCTTGATTATACCAAGACTGTTATTAAGCGCACTTATGGCCGAAATACACCAGCATCATTAATTTTACGAGAACTAGCCCGTGACGCAGGGCTTGCCATTGGGGATATTGATTTACCCGTTGACTTTATTTATCGATCAGGCAAAGCACTGAATGGCAAAATTAAGTTTCTTGTATCCGAAATTGCTAAGGATTGTGAGGCAAAGCTACACATCAACAAAGGGCGTATCTATGTACGGGATCGTGTGAAAGGTGACAATTTAGGGCTTGATATTTCAAAAGAAACTGGTTTGATCGATGAACCAGAAGAAATAGAGGAAGAAACGAAAGATGAAAAAGGTTCCACTTTGAAAAATGACAAGAAGAAAATCAAGGGTTATAAAATCAAAGTACTGCTCAACCATAGGATTACAACTGATGTCATTATCAAATTGACATCTCGTAAAGTAAGCGGTGTTTTTCGTGTGGCGAAAGGCGAACACAAAGGCGACACATCTGGTCAGGAGTATTACACAGAATGCGAGGTTGTGCCAGTATGACCAAAGTTTCTATGACGCAATTTGTTAGTGAAAATATAGAGGAAAGCCTAATGAATATGAATACATGCCTTATATGTAGAATTCTTGAAGTAGATATGAACTTGTATAAAGCCGATGTTTTACCTTTGCATGATCCAGATGCTACGCCGATTTTAGATGTACCTATGGCATTTTGGCAAACAGAGCAATTTGTTATCCAAGTGCCATTTAAAAAGGGTGATAAGGTGTTAGTTGTCTGTTCACAGGCGGATATTGACCCTTTGATGTTTGGCGGAGGAAAGGCTGCAAGCAGGTCATTTAGTGCCAATGATGCATTAATAGTTGGTGGCGTTCATTATTTCACAAAACCACTGCAAAATGAGCATCCTGATGACCTTCTGCTCTCGGATAAAATATATAAAAATAAAATTCGAATAACTCCAACAGGTGAAATATTTATGGAGTCGGAGGAAAATATCAATATCATATCCAAAAAAGATGTAAATATAAAAGGCGAAAATGTTTGGATTAATTAGGGGGGATTACTATGCCAGCAGCAATCCGAAAGGGCGATATATGTAAAGGTCATGGCTGTTTTGTTCCCCGACCAAATGACGAGGGCAGTCACAATGTGTTTATGAATGGCATATCAGCCCATCGAGTGGGTGACCATTGGATGACACATTGTTGCGGCTCACTATGTCACGATTCAGTAGCCGCAACAGGTAGTCCTAATGTATTTGTTAACAAAAAGCCATTGTGCCGTGTGGATGATCTAACAGCGTGTGGTTCATCAATGGGCAATACACACAGCCCAAACGTTTTTGTGAATGATAGGGGGTAACAGGATGCATACGTTTAAATACAATGACGATGGTGATTGGGTATTGAATGAACTGGTACATGGGGATGAACAACTTATACAAAACTTAAAGCATTTGTTACGCACCGTGGTTGGAGAGTGGATGTTTAATAATAATCATGGTTTCCGCCGATCCATCTTGGAGCAGAAGATACCCAATAAAAAGCAAGTGGTGCAAGCCATGCATGATTGTTTATACCAGGAACCGCGTATAGCCGAGGTGCTTAGTGTAGAGTATGATTTCAATCGTATTAAGCGACACCTCACTATTAATTTTAGAGCACGTACCACAGAAGGGCATGAGATAGGAGGGGAGGCTATTGTTAACCAAGTCGGGATTTAAGCGACAACGAACAGCCGATTATTTGCCCATTATTGAAGAGCAAGCAAGGGATTTATTTGGCGAGGATGCTGATTTATCAGACCGTACACCTGTTGGTAAAATGATTCATTTACAAGCTCAGCAAAGAGCCGAGGATAACGAACAGCTTGAAATGGTGTACAATGCTCGTTTTGTCGACACCTCAGAAGGAGCGACACTAGAGGCGAACGTCAAGCGTGCATTACTTACACGGAAAAGGTGGATAAAAGCCACTGGTGACGTTATTGTCAACTTAGATAAAGGCGCAAAGATCAATGTAGGCGACTTATTTAAGACAAAATACAATGTGTATTTTAAGGCGTTGGAGGCTGTGGACGCTGTAGAAGATGGCAACTATCGTGTGAGTGTTGAAGCGTTGGAATATGGCGCTATTGGCAACGTAGAACCAGGAGATATAAGTATAATCGTGAACCCACAAAGCGGCATCAATTCGGTAACGAATCCAGATGCTTTTTTTAATGGTCAAGACGAGGAAACAGACGAGGAATTGCAGGATCGTTACTATGCATCGTTGGGGAAAGTAGGGGCTAGGCGTGTCGAATCCATCGAAGCAAATGTATTAGATGAAGTCGAGGGTGTACGTGCTGCCATTGCAATTGAAAATGACACAAATGTTGTGGATGCAGAAGGACGCCCACCACATAGCGTTGAAACAGTCGTTTTAGGAGGGTTGGATGAAGACGTGGCAATGGCGATCTTCAGGAAAAAAGGCGGTGGCATACAAGCCTATGGGCAAACGGTTTACACTTTTACAGATAACAGAGGTATTGTTCATGAAATTGGCTTTACACGTGCCACAACAGTCAGCGTTTATGTACGTGTATTTGTAAAAAAGAGCAATCAATTCCCTCTCAATGGTGATGATTTAGTGATTGGTCAGATTGTTAAATACGTGGGCGGCACGTACAATGACACACTTTACTATGGTGTTGGTATGAGTAAGGATGTCATTTGTGCAAAAGCCGAGGCACGTGTCTTAACGATCAATGGGGTGGAGGATGTTCGAGTGGAGTTTTCTACCGATGAAGTAACCTATGAGCCTCATAATGTATCCATCGCATTTCCGGAAGTCGCTGAAACAGATGAGAGCAAGATTGAGGTGCTGCCACTTGACTAATCAACGTTTACAAACATTATTAGAGCGTATGCCACGCCAGTTTACACGTGCTGAGGATAGCAATAACTATAAATTGCTAAAAATTATTGCTGAAAATGGTGTGGAAAACTTAGCGATACAACAAACAATCTTGAAGTATTGGGATGTAGATCAGGCAGAAGGATACAGATTAGATCGACTAGGCAAAGATGAGGGAATTTCTCGGGGTGGTTGGGAGGATGAAGAGTATCGCAAAATGATAAAAATTCAATGCATTCTTAACCTGTCTGAAGGCGATCTTGAAACAATGAATCAGATCATGGATGCTTATATGGGTAATGATTTTATCGGCTTTGAAGAGGGTTGGCGAGAGTTTGAGCCAGCTACACTACTATTAAATGTGCGTGCTTCAGCTAAAATAGTGCCCCTGGATTTAGTTAAACGGATGAAAACAGCAGGTGTAGGCATTTACATTATATTGAATGAACTGAATGAGTTTTTACTACTGTATGCAGGCACATATGCATGGGATTTTAGTAATCGGATATGTGGACGGTTTAAAACAGCATCTAAGCCAGCCGTCATAGGCAAAGAACAGTTGAGTATACGAGATCAATCGTATGCTTTTTTAGTTTCCGCCCGTGTTTGTGGGCGATTTAGAGCAGGAGGTGGCATAGTTGAATGAGATACAGCCTTTGTTAGTGCAGCTAACAGAAGAATTTTTTAATAATCTTGTTGTGAGTGCGAAAGTGACCATTGACGGGATTGTATATGATAAACCAATTGCACATACTAGCACCCGTTATGGATTGCGAAAATACGTGAAATTAACAAACGAGCAAGGATTGATTACGCGTGCTGCCTTAGTAGACGCACATGGCCGAGAATTATATGTAAAGGACATGCATTATCAAAAAGATGCACAAGGTTATGCCATTGCATTCCCATTGATGATCGAAGTAAAGGAAGTGAAAGTAAATGGCTGAGTTGATGACTGGAGAAATTCCTTTAAATTTTAAAAACAATCCATATAAACGAGTGGAATGGGAAGATGATTTGAAAGATCCGGTAACAGGTGAAGTGCTAGAACAAGGTACGATCTTTTGGGCCGAGTATGGCAATAATTTTGAATGGGGTATCTATAATTTATATCGATTCATGATTGAGATGTATCGGCAGATGGAACGTATGCGTGTGCAAATGGAGCTGGACGGACGCGCACCAGGTAACAGTGGTACATTTGCAGACGTGTTAGATGGTAGTACCAATAAAATCATACTCGACACAACACTTGCGGACATTACTACACCTGTCACAGCTGGTACAACGGTATTGCCTGTTGCAAATGTGGCAGGATTTACGCCATTTATGCAAATCACAATTTACGATGATGTGCATAGTGAGGACGTGTTTATCACATCGATCAACACGGATGCAAAGACGATCACCGTACAAGCCCTTGCAAACAGCTATAAAAAAGGCGCAAAAGTGGCTCGTAGTAATGTAGCAATTGATACAACATTGTCAGAGATGGGTATTGGAGATTGGCAGACTTATCATGTTGAGCTAATAGAGGTGGTTTAGTTATGGTAAAGTTAAACGCAGTAACAGCGGGTACAACGCTCAAATTTGGAAATAAAAATTGGATACTTCTCAATCCACAAACAGGGTTTCTTTTATGTACCGAAGGAGGGAATGTTGGCTTTGAGGATGGTTTGTCATCTTTCAGCTTTAGTCACCCTAACGTGCAAGGTTGGTTCTCCAATATCTACAATGGATTTTATAAAAAAAAATTAGTAGAAGCTAAGTCTTACAATGTTGGTGGTTACGGAGGTTCTTATGATGTAGTTATGTCCCCTCCTCAATATATAGGTACTATATCAGCTTTTGATTTTTATCAATATCAGAGCATGTTGGGAACAGCAGTAAGTAATGCTTGGACAACATCATTTGGTGTTGGAGGTATTTTAAAAACTAATGGATCTAGTGTATCTGTAGGGAATAATACGGGTGCAACCGCGTGGTATTACTTATACCCTACAATCTATATAACACCAACAACAGAGGTTACAAACGGAGAAATTACAGGTAATACAGCGCCAACCTATACACAAATTCCAGCGCAGACAACAAAAAAAGACGTACCTATCACACTCAATTTAAATAATTACTTTACAGATATTGATAATGACGTCTTATCTTATACAGCCACGTCAGTTAATACCAATATTGCAACGGTTGCTGTATCAGGCAATGTATTAACAATTACTGGACAAGCTATAGGCATTGCAGTAATTTCAGTAACTGCAAGTGATGGTAAGGGGGGCACTACGAATCAAGGGTTTACTATAACTGTAACCAATACAGCTCCAACGGTTTCAGTGTCATCACCTTCTGCAAATATGACTCTGTATGAAAATGATTTATTTTACATTACTGGATCAGCAGCTGATGTAAATGCTAATCAATCAGTTACAATATATGCGCAAATTAATTTTGAACAACGTATTGTACTAGGGATTGGACTAAGTAACGCATTGGTGACATTCAACAAACAGCTTAAATTTAAAGGTGGCCAACTGTATGATGGCGAAACAGCTATTACAGGCAACCTTACCGATGGCGTACCACATACGCTAAAAATATGGGCTCAGGATAGTGATGGTGGGCAATCTACAATAGCAGAACGTTCATTTTATGTTGTGCCAAATAGACCACCTGTTTTAACCATTGATACTGTGCAACCGTCAGGTATCATTAATACGGACAAGTTTGCAATATCAGGTACAGCTAGTGATCCAGACGACAACGATATGACAGCTTCTTATCGGTTAAATGGAGGAAATAGTGTAGCGTTAGAAATCATTGAGGGTAAATGGGCTTTTGATATTACACTCGCTCAATTGCAAGTGGGTCAGAATACAATTGTTGTAGAACTAATGGATAGTTACGATTTTAAAGTTTCTAAAACCATCAAATTAAATAAAAATGAAGTGAAAACGCCTATTTTGCAATCCGTCGCTCGTTATAAAATCGAGCCACCGAAAGGGAGTGCAAAGGGCGTTTTATTGTGGATTCAGCGCGACGAGCAGCTTGATTTGACAGTTGAATTATCCATGACATTACAAGGCGAGCAGGAGCAATATGTAACACTCACGGCTGACCATACAGCACCAGTTACAGCAGGTATTGTAGAAGATGAATTTTATTATGAGGCAACAGAGCCAAAAAATAATATCATTCTCAAACTATCGACATCACATCCAGATGTTCATGTGGATCACAAAATTCATTTAATAAGTGGGGTGCTTGAGTAGTGGAGCGTCGTAAGCGATTAGCAGATGGTAGCTTTGGAGAATTAGAGAAAGTAGGCTCTGCAGAAACAGCAGAAGAAAAGGCAGTACGGCTAGAGCAAGAAAATAAATTATTAAAATTACAAAACCAAGCGAATGTTGAACGCATGGAATTTGTCGAGGAATTGATTGCAGAAATTGCAATGAAGGTCTACGAATGATGCGCTTCTGGCAGTGGATTTTATTGTATTTGAAGGGAGGTGAAACCATGATGGCCATGTTTTTTGCACAACGTGTAATTTTAGGCAAGACAGAATTTAGTGAAGTGCCTGCATCTTTACAAGAGGGTGTTAAAGAAATCTTAGAGGAATCAGGAGTAGGTTTCTTAGCTGAATAATCCCAAGCGCTTGGGATTTTGAAGGATGCGTCTTTATGACGTGTCCTTTTTTATAATGTAAAAGGAAGGTGTCAGATGGAGAATTGGATAATTGCACAATCAATTAATGTCGGGAAACAAATAATAGAACATCCTGTTATTTCATCAGCAGGTGCAGCAGGAATGATGATTTTTCAATTAGGCTTTGGGGCAGTACAGGCTATATTAATTGCTTATTTATTGTATGTATTTTTAATTGGCCTTGATTGGTTAACGGGTACATCAGCGGCTAAAAAGGATGGTATTGATACTTCGTCTTACGGTATAGATGGGGTGAAGCGTACCGTCTTTTTATTATGCTTACCTGTGATCGCTCGATTACTGGATTTAATTATGCATACGGAAGTTATTGTTACGGGCATAGTAATTGCTGTTTTAGCACGTAGTATTGCTCGATCAGTAATTGCTAACACAAAGCGAGCTGGATGGGATAAATGGATACCACTGTGGGCGCTTGAGTGGGTATCGGCTGAGTTAGATCATAAAGATATACGTGCTAAACAACGTCTTGATGAAATTTCTAATAAGGGAGAAGAAACTAAATGAACAAACTTCCATTCGACAAATTTTTAGAACAAGCTTTAAAAAGAAATAAAGTAAAACAAACACATCCAGAAATATTAGTACGTGGTATTGAAATGGTGCGCCGTTGCTATGATGAAGGCATTTATATTTTATTCACTGATGGTTTAAGAACAGACATTGACCAAGCGAAACTATTTGGTCAAAGTAGAAAAAACTATTGGTATAAAGGCGTAAACTACAGTGCACCGGAAAAACCATGGGTAACAAATGCTGAACCAGGTACATCATTCCACAATTTCGGTTTGGCGCTTGATTATGTACTTACTGATGCTACAGCAAAACCCGTTTTTTGGACACGCAATAAACAGTGGGAACGTGCTGCTGCTATTGCTAAAGAACTTGGTTTTTCTTGGGGTGGGGATTGGCCTGCTAAAATACGGGACAATCCACACATTGAATACAACGGTGGGTTATCTATTAATCAAATAAGAGCCGGTAAGATGCCAGTATTTAAACCGTTTGCGTCTACCAATAAAAAAGGAGAGTTAACAATGGACCAATACAATGAACTAAAGAAATTAATCGAAGTACAAGCTACAAAAATCAAAACGTTGGAAGCAACTAAAGCAGATGTACAATCAAATAATGCTGTCGGAGCATCTCATAAAGAGGCTTGGGATTGGGCGATCAAGGAAGGGCTTGTTCGGGGAGATGGTAGTAAGAATATGAACCCAGCAGGCGTACTAACACGCGAGCAGATGGTTACAATGCTTAAGCGATATCATGATAAATGTAAGCAATGACACAGCAAAGCCCAGGTACTCGTATGAGCCTGGGCATTTTTGTCGTTATAATAACTTTAATTAATAACACTATTTTTGAATAAGTGATTTCTTGTAACATATGAGAGATTTTAATACTTCCCTACACCTGCCCTAGTAGTTAAGTGGGGTACAAATTCGAAAAATCATAAGTACCCCATTTGCACCCCAATTGATTTACCTTTATAATCCTTTATTTAGGTCGATAAAATTATAAATCACTCTAAATACTACGTCCTCAAAATTTAAAAACCTTTAATAAAGAACATGGCATTTATGAGCACAGTATTTTTAGATAATATGTTCAGAAATTGTTGAGGGTATTATGGTATTCTATAAATGAACACGCATAGTAACAAAAAAACTAGGTATCCAAGAAGGGGGAACCTAGTTTTTTCTTGTATGGGATGGTGTAACCCTCGTCATCCTTTCAGATAAAAGTTATTTGCCTGAGAAATATTCATAGAAGAGTTATCTGTCAGATTAACGGAGCATTCTTTTCAACTGCTTCATTTCATTATGCAATTCATCAATTTGTTTTTGTAGCTTGTCAATGTCATGAGTGCTACGATCGCTGTCCTTTATTTCATCCTCTAAAGCAAGCCCCGCTGCAATAGTTGCTAGTGCATCGCCTAGTGTGGTAATTGCTCCTGCGATGACAGCGAGCTTCGCGGCCTGGCTCACAGATTTCGTTCCCTCGTTATTTTTATGATTCAATCCATAATCCTCCTTAAAAAAGGATAGTATTTGTATCATATGCATAAAGAGCATGGATGGTGCAAATTTAAAAAGGTCACTTATCTATTCAAAATAAGTGACCAAATAAAATGGGGATGTGTCTCTTGCTGAAGTATGAGCAAAGATGGAAAGCGAGTAGGGTACATTACCAATATATGACGTTTATTATTAAGCCAATAGGTATTTATCCTCCATTAAAAATAAATATTTTACCTAAAATCTCACCATCACCACCCATAACAAAAAAGCCCATAACATATTTATGTGCAAGCTTCTTCACCATGCGGCTCACCCCATTTTGGTTTCTTGTCAAATACCATTAGATCACAACCTTAAAAAGTGATATATCCATTATTTTTTGAAATCACCATGTAGGTTATAGCCTCAAATTTACACGTTAGCACTGAAATTCGACCTCTTATGGAAAATTTGCAGGCTCTGGAAATTTTCTATGCTACAGTAAGAATACCGAATTCGAGATCAAGTGATAGGGGGCCTCCCATTGAAAATTCAATTAACCATTAATAATGCCTTAGAAGAAACAGAGGTTCATATATATGCCAAGGTGTATAATGAGCAAATTGAACAGTTAATGAAGCAACTGCAAGCTTCGCAGACGACACAAGCAAATGTCTTAGATGGCTATTACCAGCAGGAAATTCATTTGCTAAAAATTACTGATATTTTTTCTATTTACGCAGAGGACGCCAAGATTTATTTACAAACAAATGAGCATGAGTTTGAATCAAAGCGTAAATTGTATGAGCTTGAGACACAGTTAGTAAAGGATTTTGTGAGAGTCAATAAATCAACGCTCGTCAATATCCATAAAATCGCATCGATTCAAATGGGTAAAATTGGCACAACACAATTATTGCTGGAAAACGACACAAGCATTCCTGTAAGCCGCAAATATTTAAAAGAGCTAAAACGTTACCTAGGGATTGGGAGGGATTTATAAGATGAAACTTTTACGCATGATGATTATTGGCATTCTAATTTCATTAAGCTCATCTTATCTATTGGTTACGCGTAGTGTTTTTGAAAAAGGGACAGTAATCAACGGCTCAGAGTTATTTGAACAAGTAGTCATTGCTATTATCCTTGGTGCTGCTATTGGTCTACTATCCATTATTTTTGAATGGGAGCGTTTAACCTTTACACTACAGCTTCTGCTCCATTTGCTGGGCGTTACAGCTTGTGTGCTAATCGCTGGCTATTTCGGTCAATGGTTTCAATATACAGGTATTCCTTTTATTCTGCTAATAGAGGCAGTGATTTACGTGATTGTGTGGTGCATTCTTTATGTATTGCAATTAAAGGATATTGAGGATATCAATCAAATCATCCAAAAAAGAAAGGGATAGATGACAATGAAGTTGGCGATACAGGTAGACAATTTACGCAAGCAATATGGGGAACATCAGGCTGTTAAAGGTATTTCTTTTGCCGTTGAACAAGGCTCTCTATTTGCATTTTTAGGAACAAATGGGGCAGGTAAATCCACAACGATTGAAATTCTTTGTACATTATTAGAGGCTAGTAGTGGAGAGGTAACTATTAACAATCATTCATTAGGAACAAGTAAGGGAAACCATGCCATCCGTCAATCAATTGGTATTGTGTTCCAGCAAAGCATCCTTGATCCACAATTAACAGTGATGGAAAATATCCTACTTCGAGGGCGCTTTTATCATCTAGCTAAAAAGCAATTAATGAAAAATTATGAATTTGTCTGTGCGTATTTACACATAGATGATATTGCACACAAAAAATATGGGCAGCTTTCAGGTGGACAAAAAAGGCGTGCTGATATTGCAAGAGCGATTATTCATAAGCCACAAATTTTATTTTTAGATGAGCCAACCACAGGACTAGACCCACAAACAAGACAGTTTGTGTGGGATGCGATTGAAAGGCTACGGAAGGAAACAAATATGACTATTTTTCTAACGACACATTATATGGAAGAAGCGGCTGTTGCAGATAATATCGTTATTTTAAAAGAGGGGAAAATTGTAGCACAAGGATCTCCCAATGATTTAAAGGAGCAATATGCTTCAGACCAGCTCATTCTTTCTTTTAAGGATGAGGCTGTTATCACATCTTTAGGATATGCATTGGAGAAACAAGGGGATGTGTATAAAATGAATATTGCCTCTACGTTGGCAGCAGTTCCGATTATCAATGAATTAGCGTCGCATTTAACATCATTTGAAGTAATGAAAGGTTCGCTCGATCGTGTCTTTATTCAAATTAACGAAGAAATGAAGGTGCACTAATGGATATGATTATAAGTTTAGTGAGTCGTCATAATAAAGTGTTTACACGAAATCGTATGCTGGTATTTTTCTCTATGCTATCAGTGCTGATCGTTATTGCCCTTTACGCTATTTTTTTGCAAAAAACACAACTAGATGCCATTGAGCAATATATGCCTGTTACACAAAGTATTAAGCAAATGGTTAATGAATGGATGGTGGCAGGGCTCTTATCGATTATTGCCGTAACGACAACGCTTGGTGTTTTTGGGATTTATGTAAAAGACCTTGAAACAAAAACAACAGCAGATTTTTTAACAACGGCTGCCTCACGTGCAAAAATCCAGGTGAGCTATGTAATCAGTGCTTTATTGATTGGTTTTATGATGACAATGCTTGCCTTTATTTGCTGTGAGATCTTTTTAGTCGCTACAGGCGGAGAGCTTTTATCATGGTATGCTACCATAAAGATCATAGGTATTTTATTGTTAGCAGTTATATTAAGCAGTACCCTCAATTTATTTTTGGTGCTTTTCGTTAAAACCCAGAATGCCTTTTCCACATTAAATACCATTATTGGTACAGCGATCGGCTTTTTATGTGGCGTTTACGTGCCAATGGGTGCTTTGCCAAGTTACGTGCAATCAATGATTCACTATTTTCCAATTAGTCATACAACGGTTCTGCTAAGAGATGCGTTTATGGCTGATTCGATTCAAAACGTCTTTAAGGGCAATGAAGCTTTTGCAGAAAATTATATGCTGCAATATGGTATAATATATGAAATAAATGGTACAGTAATCTCCAATATATCAAGTGTGTTATTTATTGTAGGGACGATTATGGTAGTTGGTGTTGTAGCAATAATTATTTTTTCGAGGAAACATAAATAATTGGGCAAATGATCATTCAAATGTAGATGTTTTCAGCACGACAAATGAAGAAAACGCTCTACTGATTGAAGGGCATTTTTTTGCAATCTCTTATCATAGAAAGTTTGGTTAAAATATTTACTTTCTATCTAAGACATACACGCTTAGATGGCGGAGCACTAGTTGTTTTCCGTAATAAATTCGGGTAAACTGAGCAAAATAGGAGGGGTACCAATGAAGGCTAATAAACAGCATAAGGCCAGTGTATTTTCGCTGTATATGAGCAGCCTGTACGATTAATTGAAGTCTATAATGCCATTCAAGGGACGGATTACCCACCAAATACGCCAATCGAGATTAACACACTAACAGAGGTGCTTTATAAAGATCGCATCAACGATATTTCTTTCCTATTAGACGGCAAATTTGTCGTGCTAATGGAACACCAATCAACTATCAATCAAAATATGCCATTGCGAATGCTAATGTACATTGGGCGTTTGTATGAGAAAATGACGACCAGCTATAGCATTTATCAAAAACGGCAAATTCCATTGCCAGCCCCCGAATTTCTTGTGCTGTATAACGGGAAAGAGCCTAGTCCAAAAGAACAAATTTTGCACTTGTCAGATGCCTTCAAAGAAACGCCCCATGAGAACACGCTTGAACTGACGATCAAAGTGATCAATATCAAATACGGACAAAATGACGTAATATTAAAGAAAAGTATTGCCCTCCATCAGTACGGATTTTTCATCTACACGGTAGAACAATACTTATGTGAAGGATTGCTATTAGCAGATGCCATTCATCAAGCAATCCAAGACTGTAAGAGCCAGGGAATCATGCAGGATTTCCTGGAACAACACGCAAGCGAGGTGGAAAATATGTTGATTCATGAGTGGAATTTAGAAGAACAATTACAAGCTTTTAAACAAGAGGGGCGACAAGAGGGGCGGAGGGAAGGTCGAGAAGCAGAACGAATAGAAGTGGCGAAAAAATTGATAATGAATGGCCAGAGCGATACTTTTATCGCAGAAATCACTAATCTAACTATGGAGCAATTGAAAATTCTTCGCAAGGAACTTACTGTTTAATAACTTTAATATGGGGTAGAAAATATGTTGATTCATGAGTGGAATTTAAAAGAACAATTACAAACTTTTAAACAAGAGGGACGAGAAGAGGGACGAGAAGCAGAACGAGTTGAAATGGCAAAAAAGTTGATAATGAATGGCCAGAGCGATACTTTTATCGCAGAAATCACTAATCTAACTATGGAGCAATTGAAAATCATTCGCAAGGAACTTACTGTTTAGAAACTTTAATAGGATATAGAATTCAGTTATAAGGCATATAAAGTAGGTAAAACTTTTGGAATAGGTGATTATCAATATAGCAAAAAGCATCGGCATTATACCGATGCTTTTACTTTTGCTAAATAATCAAGGATGCCCATTGCTGATACAATTGTATCAAATGGAATTGTTTGATAGACAGGATGCGTGTCGGCAATACCATTTTCCTGTAAATAGCCAAATAACAGCTCTTTTAAACGAGCATCTAAATAGTGAGCTTGTTCTTGAAAATCATTTGATACTGTTCGTGCCTTTTTGCCTGCCTCTAAAAAGAGCGGTGTCCAGTAGCGTACTTGACGATAGGCTTCTGCTGGATTTCGATACGCACCATAATGACCAAAATATAATTCACTTGCCTGTAATGTTTCATATAACTGAATGGATTGCTCCATTGTAGTTGGATCGTACTGATTTGGAGAAGTTGAAGGTATAATTAAATCAATCGCTTCTCTGTCCATTTCTGGATAACGAACGCCCGTTGTATCGCCTACAAATAAGCCGTTTGTTGCTGAATACAGCATGGACACATGATGCTTAGCATGACCTTCTGTATGGTAAAACGTCAAATAATGCTGTCCTAACTGTAATTGCTGCTTATGCTGCACCTCGATAATGCGCTCGGCAGCAATTGGTACAATTGGATCAAATAGACGATCAAACTCAGCACCATACACCCCTTTAGCACTCGCAATCAATCGACTTGGATCAATCATATGGGTCGCTCCTCGTGGATGGACCACAAGTTTAGCATTTGGACAGCTCTGCAAAAATAAACCCGCGCCCCCAGCGTGATCTAAATGAATATGTGTCACAATGACATAGTGAATATCCTCTAAAGCAATATTTAACTCCTTTAGTCCTGCCATAATATAAGGAACAGATGGACTAGCAGATGTTTCGATTAAGGTGATTTTTTCATCCACTAATAAATAAGAACTTGTGCGTTGCTCGCGATTCAAATCGTGTGTATCAATACAATAAAAATTTGGTGCAATTTGCTGGACATTCGTCAATTCAATTTCCTCCTTTTATTGCAAAAACATATAGTAAATGCTTTTATATGCAATATTTAGCTACAAAAAGTAGTTCTTATACTATATAATAATAGAAAATTGAAATGAATGTCCATTCATTTTTTAGGGGGATAGCAATGGAGAAAAAACTTCGCTATGATACACAGAAAGTCCATCGTGTTAATTTAGCTATTATTTCGGTTTTGGCCATTTTAATTTGTGGACCAATGATTCTATCAAAAGGGGTACTATTTTTATTTGTTGGACTGATTGTAATTGCGCTAGCAGTGTGTAATTATTTTTTACCAATCAAAACCTATGTAAAAGGCTTTATTTTTGGGTTAATTCCTGCCAGCATTGTTTTTACATTGTTCTTGCTTGATAGTTTTTCATTAAATAAGCATTATATTTTGCTATGCACAGTAGCGATTATTGCTCTGTACTTTAAAAAAGAATTAATTGTATTTTTTGGGGTACTAACAAATATTAGTTTTTTCATATTATATGTAGTAAATTCTCCGTCATTGCTAGGGCCATTTGACGATATCGTTGTGTTTGTCACGCTGATTGCCATTATGAATGGGGTAATTATAGCCTTTTATTTAATTGCAAAATGGGGGAATGAATTGATTGAACATGCGGCACTTCAACAGAAAAATGTGCAAGTATCCTTTCAGCAATTACAAAATGCCTTTCAAGAAATTGAACAAAGCAGTCAGGCATTGGATGAGCATGTGACACAATTCCAGCAAACAATGCAGCGAATTTCAGGCTCTAGTAAGCAAATATTGCTCGCAACAGAGGACATCTCTGCTAGTATCCAGCAGGAAGCATCAAGCCTGCAGATGATTCATGGCACAATGAGAGATTCTGTGCATTTTGTCAATGAAACCTTTACCATTTCGCAGGATACTGTCGCGAAATCAACAAATCTTCAGCGAGAGGTATTGGCAGGCTGGCAAAAAATGCAGGATGCTATGGCACAGATGAAGGTGATGAACCAGGCAATAGGCTCAACCACAGAAACTGTCAATAATCTTCAAAGCAGCTTGCAAACTGTCGATGGTCTGTTAATGGGCATTACTCATATTGCAGAACAGACAAATTTATTAGCATTGAATGCAGCGATTGAGGCGGCTCGAGCAGGGGAGCATGGTAAAGGATTTGCTATTGTGGCAGATGAGGTACGCCAGCTCGCAGAAGAAAGCGCTGCCATCACAGTAAACATTACCAATGTAACGAAGAATTTATTCGAAAAGTCAACAGAGGTCTATCAGCGTTCAGATGATGGTGAAAAAGCATTACAGCACGGTGAAAAACTGTTACAGGAGGTCAGTCATTTCTTTGATCGATTAAAAGATTCCTTTACACAAACCAATGCTGATTTAACAAGAGGAATGCATGAATTAAGCAGTGCCATCTCACAATTTGAGGCTATACAGATGCAAATTGAAAGGCTCAATGAAATGACCGAGCAGAACGCAGCGTCAACAGAGGATATTCTACGTTCAGTGGAGGATGAAAATCAACTATTGGCGATGATGACAACTACAACAAATCGTATTGAAGGATTAAGCGCTACATTAAAGTCATTAGTCATGACAAAGGGGAAGGAAACCTGATACGATAAAGATAAGCATGATTAAACAAATGAATTGTGGGGTAAAGAAATGTTATTCATCGCCACCGTGTCGGAGCTTTTCTTTTCTATATCATAGGCGATCTTAAGAAACCTTTGCGTTATCCAATTTATCTAGTGGATACATTTAAACCTTCGTAACCACTTCAATGAAGGAGGGAATACTAATGAATATTCGTAGTTTACAAAGTTCAGATTATGCTATTTTATCGCCGCTTATTAATGAGTGGTGGGGCGGACAAAATATGTCAGATCGGCTGCCCAAATTATTTTTTGAGCATTTCACAAATACTAGCCTGATTATGGAAAATGACGGTGAAATTATTGGTTTTCTCGTTGGTTTTTTATCGCAGTCTCAATCAAATGAAGCATTTATTCATTTTGTTGGGGTACATCCTAACTACCGAAAACAGAATATTGCCAAAAGACTGTATGATGTTTTCTTCCATGTCGTCAAGCAATACAATCGAAACATCGTAAAATGTGTAACATCACCAACAAATAAGGTGTCGATCGCTTTCCATACAAATATGGGGTTTAGAATGGAAAAAGGTGATAAAACAATCGATAATATATCAGTCTACACAAACTACGGTGGAGAAAATCAAGATCGCATATTGTTCTGTAAAATCTTAGAGTAATTCCTCTATGCCCAGAATGATGGCAAACAGAAAAAACGAATTAGCCAAATGGAACTGCACGCCAATCTTCAGAGCAATTGGCGGTGCAGTTTTTTTATGAGTATATGGATGATTGAGTAGCGCATTCATACTTAATGAAGAATCACTTGAGAATAAGTCGTTCTTACTTTATTGGGGAACAGTATAATCATCGAGAATGAAGAATATAATTTCACATCTTTGTCTATACTTAATGAATAATTACGGATGTGAGGTGTAAAATAGCGTGAATGAAAACGTTGATTCTTCCAATAAAAAGCGTAAGCAATTAGAACCGTTTATTCATGAAACAGAAGGCAAAAAGATGACATCCAATGAAGGAATACCAATTTCAGATGATGAAAACAGTTTAACCGCTGGTGATCGCGGCCCGACACTGATTGAAGACTTCCTTGCACGGGAGAAATTAGCGCATTTTGACCGTGAGCGTATTCCTGAGCGTGTTGTACATGCAAGAGGCTATGGTGCACATGGAGAATTTGAACTGTATGAATCTTTGTCAGATATTACAATGGCTGACTTTTTGCAGGATCCCAATAAAAAAACACCACTTTTTGTACGTTTTTCACAAGTGGTTGGCTCAAGAGGCTGTAATGAAACAAATCGTGATGTCAGGGGCTTTTCTCTCAAGTTTTATACAGATGAAGGAAATTTTGATTTAGTTGCTATTAATATGCCAGTATTTTTTATTCAGGATGCCATTAAATTTCCTGATTTAATTCATTCTGTGAAACCAGAGCCTGATAATGAATATCCTCAAGGACAAACTGCACATGATACTTTTTGGGATTTTATGGGGGCTAATAAAGAAACGGCACATATGTCTTTATGGATTATGACGGGCCGAGCCATTCCTAAAAGCTTTAGAACAATGGAAGGTTTTGGTGTGCATACGTTCCGCTTAGTCAATAAGGATGGCGTTGCTCACTTTGTAAAATTCCATATAAAACCAATGTTGGGTGTCCATACTTTAATATGGGATGAAGCACAGCAACTGGGTGCTGATGCAGATTATCATCGTCGAGACTTATGGATAAATATTGCAAATGGTAATTATCCTGAATATGAGCTGGCGATTCAAATTATTAAGGAAGAAGATGAATTTGCCTTTGACTTTGATATATTAGATCCTACAAAATTATGGCCCGAAGAAGATGTACCTCTGCGGAAAATAGGCAAAATCACCATTAATCGTAATGTGGACAATGCTTTTGCAGAAACAGAGCAGAGCGCATTCCATCCAGGTAATATTGTGAGAGGGATTGATTTTTCAAATGATCCTCTTCTTCAAGGCAGATTATTTTCTTATACAGATACGCAACAGGCACGTCTTGGCCCAAATCATCAACAGCTACCTATCAATAGACCTGTATGTCCATTTGCCAATAATCAGCGTGATGGGGCATCGAGACTAATTATTGATCGTGGAAAAGTTTCCTACCATCGCAATGGGCTTGCCAATAATACCCCTTATCCTGTTCCAGGTACACAGGGTGGTTTTGTTACTTATCCATCGACTGTAGAGGGACGTAAGGTAAGACAAACAGCCCCATCCTTTAAAGATCATTATTCTCAGGCTAGAATGTTTTGGAATAGTATGAGCGATGTGGAAAAGCAACAAATTATCGGTGCTTTTTGCTTTGAGCTTGGCAAATGTCGACCTTTTGTACGGCAAGGGATGGTCAATGTACTTGCCCATATTAGCCATGATTTAGCGAGAAATGTTTCAAAGGAATTAGGCACGACTGTTCCAGATGTACCGGAATCGACTGTCACAAAGTCCTCACCTGCATTAAGTCTAATGAATACTACATTTGTACCTGATACATTACGTGTAGGAGTGTTCTTAGCGGAAGGGTTTGACGGTCCAAGTGTGAAAAAATTATTAGACACATTGGTCAAGGCAAAGCTGCAAATGGTAATTGTGCATGATCGATTAGGCACTGTGACTGGCACAGAGGGCGTTCAATATGAAGTGGATGATAGCTTTTTAACAGGCTCGTCGCTAACATATGATGGGGTTTTAATTGTAGGAAGCGGCAATATTACACCTTATTTTACGTATGAAGTTCAAAAATACACGGTTAATATCTATAATCATTTTAAACCAATTGCGACAATGCAGAATGGCGAGGCAGTGCTCGAACCATTGAATTTAGTGTATGATAACAGGATAGGGATAATGAATGATAGTAGCCCAGATTTCGCTAAAAGCTTTATTGATATAATGGCTCAGCAGCGCTTCTGGGATCGTCCAAGTTATCTGTACCCTTCAAGTATTTCATCTGGGTGAAAAATAAAATTATTTGATAGGCAAAGTCGGTATACTGACTTTGCCTATTTATGTATGCCTTACAACTTAAAGCCTTATTTTTGAAGCGATTATAAAAATAATATATGATAGCTTATAATGAGGGGTGATGTAAATGTTTGAGAAATTTAAAAAGAACAAGCAAATTGAAGATAGCGAGGAAAATTTAATCCATCTACCTGAAACGATAAATGAAGAAATACTAAAGCAGCATAGTGAGCATTATTCTGAGGATGGGCTTTGGCATAAGATTAAGAAATATGCTAAAAAAGCAGGCTCCTCCGTTGTCTATGCGGTATTAATTTTGTATTTTGTCCTACAAAAAGAGGAAGTGCCAAAGAAAGATAAAGCGATTATTATTGGCGCATTAGGTTATTTTATTTTACCCTTTGACTTAATTCCTGATATGGCAGCAGGTGTAGGCTATGCCGATGATATTGGCGCACTATTAGCTGCTATTGTGCAGGTTGCGATGTATATTGATGACGATGTGAAGCAACAGGCAAGAGCCAAGCTAACAGACTGGTTCGGCGACGATGTAGATACTTCTGACATTGATAATAAATTAGCATAGTCATATAAAGCATTCTCTTACTAAGGGGATGCTTTTTCTATGCAACAAATTAGCTTGCTATAGCGTCAGTGAAATAACTTTAATTGTCAGGATGTGTCATATTGTATATAAAATCATTACTACTATCTTTTACTTATATGATTTATTTCACCATAGTAATTTTCGTTACCTACTGGATGCAATGGCTAACCGTGTTAGTTGTCGGTAGTGTGCGATTTACCGCCACTGATAGCTATCCTGGTGATGTTAGCAATTCTTTTTTAATCGTAGAAAGCTTTTTCTTTTCATTTGCACACTTTATTGTGTTGACTATCTTTTTACTGCTTTATTATGTCTTGCTGTCTTTCTTCAAAATAAAGTTTCATTTGAAAATTCCTTTTATTATCAATAGTGTAATCATGCTTGGCTTAACGATTTTCTTTATCAATAAATTTTTAGGAGGTGCATAGAATGATTGAAATCATTCATGATATTCGTTTGCTATATTGAGATTCTACCTAATCGCTATAAGAGAAAATGCTAGGACCCATCCTCTCTTTTTTAACAGAAGACAATTTTGACTATATTTTGCCTGCTTTCGAAAAATGCTACAAGGAATTGCCTTCAATGAGATAGATGTAGAGACATGGCAATGAATTAATCAGAAATTAGAGGGAATGAAACGATTTTTAATGAGCAATTCCCCTCCCGATTCATTCAAAGATGTGATTGGTTTTCCATTTAGCTATTCTGAGCGGGAATTTAAAGAAAGCTATGGTATCAATAGCAAACAACTTGCCTTGCTACTTGCTGAATTACAGGCTTGGATGCAACAAAAAAGTACATCAACTCAAATTATTTCCGTTTTGGGGATTTGAGTGTAGTTATAAATTAAGAAAATTGTCTAAATAAGAAAATAAATGTGGAAATTCCCCTAATATCCATATATAGTTAAATAGAGGAGGAGATTGAAAAATGAAGAAATTATTCATACTATCACTTACACTGCTAGTTAGTATTTTTTTAGTAGCATGTAACGAAGAAAAGGATAGTGACAGTGCTAAGAAAACAGAGGATGCTAATCAAACACCAGCAGAAACGAAATCATCACAGCCAGAGAAAGAGCCTATAGATATGGAGCTCACTTTACCAGCAATTTTGTTTGAAGGTGAAGAGATTGATGAAATGATTGCAGATGCAAAAGAGGATGGCGTTGAGGAAGCTATTAAAAATGAGGATGGCTCGCTAACATTAAGGATGTCAAAGTCTGTTCATCAAAGATTGATGGAAGATTTGAAGGAAGTCGTTAATGAAATGGTAGAAGAAGTAAAAACAGATAAAGACTTTACATACATTCAAGATGTCACTCACAATAACGATTTTACGGAGTTTACTTTGACGGTAAACAAAGAACTATTTGAAAATAGTTTAGATACATTAGCAATAGATGAACTTGCACTAACAGGCGTGTTCTATCATATTTTCAATAATGTAGAGCATGACCAAATTAAAATGACAATAATTATTAAGGATGCGTCAACGGGAGAGGTTATTGAAACATTTATGTATCCCGATGATTTCGAATAAAGGTAATTATTTTGAAACTGTAGGAAACACTGGAAATTCCGTGTATGCCTACAGTTTTTCTGTTAGTTGGCTTGTATTAAAGAGTTCGGTTGTTTTTTATTAGAAGAATCTAATCTATTTGACCATTTTACGGATATATGCTAGTTGCCCAATATGGTAGGCATTATGAGTAGCGGCATTGGCTATAATTGCCCACCATTTTGCCTCTACAGGATAGCCCTCCACCTTTGCTAAAAGCTGCTCTTCCTCAATCAACTTCTGCCATTGCAGCAATGTGTTTAACAGCTTTTCCTTTAAATCCACGAAAGGAACCCCTTTTTGAACAAGGAAGGTATCCACATTATGAGTTTGTGGAACAATATTCACTTGGTTTTCTTGATAGCGTAATTGCCACGTTTCATTCCAATAAATTAGATGCTGGGCAATTTCAGCAATGCTATGACTGGCATGATCAGGTTTCCAAAATGCCTCTGCCTCAGTTAACTCATCAGCTACTTTACAAAATGAGCTATACCAACTGCAATCATTAGCATTAGCTAGAAGTTGGTCTAACAATATGGTTTTCGCTTCAATCATTTAAGGTTCATCTCCTTTATATTTTTTAGTATATCTGAATGTAGAATAGAGCCATGGACACACTCTGGTTAAGTTAGTATCATTATAATCGAGAGAGGACGTGTCTGTTTTATGCGTCAAAAACGATACAATAAAGAATTTAAACAAACTGTAGTGGAGCTATATCGCTCTGGTACACCGGTCAGTCAATTGTCTAGCGAATATGGTGTTTCTGAAGTAACGATTTATAAATGGATTAAATTACACTCTCCTATTGAAGGTGCAGAAGAATTAACTGCAGCGGAAGTTTCTACGATTCAAAAAGAAAATCTTCGATTAAAGCAGGAGATTGAAATCTTAAAAAAGGCTATGACCATATTCGCGAAAAAGTAACCGAACAAGAACTTATTGACCATATTGAAAACGAAAGCGAACATTATCCTATTCAATTAATGTGTCGCGTTTTAAAGGTACCTAAAAGTACGTATTACCAGTCTTTCCACAAGAAACCGAACGTGTACGAAGTTGAAAACAAGAAAATTACGCAGCGTATTTGTGTCATTCACAAAGAAAGTGATGGACGATACGGTGCGCCAAAAATTCATGCACAGTTACTCAAGGAAGGCGTGAAAGTCAGTATTAAACGCGTGCAACGACTCATGAAAAAAGCGGGTATTCGCTCAAACATCACAAAAAAGTACCGTCCGACGCCAACTCAAAAGCCCGTGGAAGAGCGTGAAAACGTACTCGAACAAGATTTCCAAACAACAACGATTCATGAAAAATGGGTAGCTGATATTACCTATATTCATACAATTCACGATGGATGGTGCTACTTGGCGTCGGTTCTTGATTTACATTCTAAGAAAATAGTCGGTTATAAGTTTGGACGAAAAATGACCGTAGATTTGGTCGTTGAGGCATTGGATCACGCTGTACAAGCACAAAAACCAGCCCCAGGATTAATCATCCATACCGATTTAGGTACGCCATATACGAGTGAAACATTTCAAGAAAAACTAAAAAAACACGAAATGATTCCGTCGTTCAGCCGTAAAGGTTGCCCATACGATAACGCTTGTATCGAGTCTTTTCATGCGACATTAAAAAAGGAAGAAGTATATCGAACGCGGTATGAGAATTATGAAACAGCTCGAGTGGCGCTATTTAAATACATTGAAGGTTGGTACAATCGCAAACACATTCATAGTGCAATAGGCTTTCTTACGCCTGAAGAATGCGAAAGTATGTGCCGAGCTGCGTCGTAAAACTTGGGGGTTCAAGTAATCTTCCCCTTCATATTTTGGGCGCAACCTCCATGGATTTCACGCTCTACATCCCATGAAGTCTGTCAAAGGCTCTTTTCCCTTTGACTGGCTACACGGGATGTGGAACACTCCATAAATAGTGGTTGCCACAATGTAAAAACTTAACTTTTATGTGTCCGGTATCTTGACTTAGATCTAAGATATGGAAGATTCCAGGGCTTATAAAGTTTTCACGTTTATTCATCTTTTTCTTTACATACTTATACTTTCCTTACTTTTTAGCCAATATCAAACGATAGTTTTCTGGGTCCTTGATTTATTCTTTATCATTCATGCAATCCTACACTTGTTTTTTGAACGACATCCTCGTAACGAATTTAAAAATACGTTTTCAAGATCCATTATTTATCCAATGGGCATCCTTGCTGTTATACATGTGTTATTTTTAATGAATATTTCGATTTAGGTCACATCTATTATGATGTGGCTTTTTATTATGAAAATAACCTATATATGTTTAGGATGAAAGAAGGCGTATAACAGAACTAGAAAACAAGAAATGTCTACTTAAGTAAGTGGCTTTCCATTTCATAAGTAGCTTGAAGGATGCTTCAGTACAAAAGAGAAAGCCTAAAAAAACAAAGTATGAAATAGCGCATATTCAAGTTATTGAAGTTTGTTTAACTTTAAATATTATTTAATAGATCTGGCTAGCATTATACCCATAGAACTTTCAATAGTTGCAAAAGTAATTTCAGCATCATTTTTTGTATAAATCCTTACTGTGCCCCCATCTTCAAATTTTTCACTCTCGACCTCTTTCCAGCCTTTTAATATTATTAAAAGCTTATAGTTAAAAGGAAGCCCATTCGTCACTTTTGGCCATTCCAAATATAGCGAGTTAGATATATTTGATTCAATATCTATACTTTCATCTTCTGAAAATACTTCAGCATTTTAGGTACTGGAAACCCGTTTACTATTTCTCCTTCTTCATATCCTGAATCTAGCCCAAAGTAAGCTATTCCTCCAAGCACCACTAATACAATTGCAACTACCGGTACTATTTTTTATTTTATACACTCTCTTCCAATAGCATTTTAGGAAATTGAAAGATAAATAACCATAATGAAAAATAGACAACTTTGTTAGTTATCTGTTTCTTCATTTTATAATAGATATTAGTAATAGAATTGGCAGCATTAACAACTACCTATTTTAGCTATTTCTCCTTCTAATTTCTTACTGTGGTACACTCTTTACAAAAAAGTCCGTGTACCCCAATTAAATAGACGAAAATACATAAAAATAGAAAGGTATAGAAATCCTCTTATTAACAAAACCTTGATATATCACCAATCTTAAAATTAAAAACCCTTAGATAGAATGCAGAGTCATAAGGGAAACTTATAAAAAAAGATAATATTAATGTAATTTACTTATGAATATAAATGGGTTATGATGAGTATTGGAGAAAAGATGCTACATTTTTTAAAGCCTTTTCAAAAAGATATAATTAGGGGGATCCGCAAATGGCACAAGGTAATTTACACAATAGTCGTGCATCATTCGAAGTAAATGGTAAAACTTACAATTACTATGACTTAGCTTCAATTGAAAAAGCTGGCGTTGCAAAAGTTTCAAACCTTCCTTACTCAATTAAAGTATTATTAGAATCTGTTTTACGTCAATATGATGCGTATGTAATTAAAGAAGAACACGTAAACGAATTAGCAAAATGGGGTAATGGTGCTGATCCAGAAGCTGAAGTACCATTCAAGCCTTCTCGCGTTGTATTACAAGACTTTACTGGTGTACCAGTAGTTGTTGACCTTGCATCTCTTCGTTCTGCAATGAAGGAAATGGGTGGCGACCCAAGCAAAATCAACCCTGCTATTCCAGTTGACCTTGTAATTGACCACTCTGTACAAGTTGACAAATACGGTAATGCATCTGCATTACAAGCAAACATGGACCTAGAATTCGAACGTAACGCTGAGCGTTATAACTTCTTAAAATGGGCGCAAACTGCTTATGATAATTTCCGTGCTGTACCACCAGCAACAGGTATCGTTCACCAAGTAAACTTAGAGTATTTAGCTCCAGTTGTACACGTAAACGAAAATGCTGATGGCACATTCGAAACATTCCCAGATTCAGTAGTAGGTACTGACTCTCATACAACAATGATCAACGGTATCGGCGTTCTTGGATGGGGCGTAGGTGGTATCGAAGCGGAAGCAGGTATGCTTGGTCAACCTTCATACTTCCCAATTCCAGAAGTTATCGGTGTTAAATTAGTTGGCGATCTTCCAAACGGAACAACGGCTACTGACTTAGCATTAAAAGTAACACAAGTATTACGTCAACGTGGCGTAGTTGGTAAATTCGTTGAGTTCTTCGGACCTGGCGTATCTCAATTACCACTAGCTGACCGTGCGACAATCTCTAACATGGCTCCTGAATATGGTGCTACATGTGGTTACTTTGCAATCGATGAAGAATCATTAAACTACATGCGTTTAACTGGTCGTGACGAAGAGCATATCGCGGTTGTAGAAGCTTACTTAAAAGCAAACCAGATGTTCTTTGATCCAACATTAGAGCCAGTTTACACAGATGTTTTAGAAGTAAACTTAGCTGAAATCGAACCAAATCTTTCTGGTCCAAAACGTCCACAAGACTTAATTCCACTATCTCAAATGCGTTCTCGTTATAAAGAAGCAGTAGTGGCACCACAAGGTACACAAGGTTTCGGTTTAACAGAAGATGAATTCGCAAAAACTTCTGTAGCGAAATTTGCTGAAGGTGATGTAGAAATTCCAACAGGTGCTGTTGCAATTGCTGCCATCACTTCTTGTACAAATACATCTAACCCTTACGTATTAATTGCTGCGGGCTTAGTGGCGAAAAAAGCTGTAGAAAAAGGTCTTACAGTGCCGAAATGGGTAAAAACTTCTTTAGCACCAGGTTCTAAAGTTGTAACTGGTTACCTTGAAGATTCAGGCTTACAAGCTTACCTTGACCAAATTGGTTTCAACACTGTAGGTTATGGTTGTACAACATGTATCGGTAACTCAGGTCCATTATTACCTGAAATCGAAGATGCAATTAAAGCCAATGACTTATTCGTAACTTCAGTTCTTTCTGGTAACCGTAACTTTGAAGGTCGTGTACACCCACTTGTAAAAGCGAACTACTTAGCTTCTCCACCGCTTGTTGTTGCTTATGCACTTGCTGGTACAGTGGATATCGATCTACAAAAAGATTCATTCGGTAAAGACAAAGACGGTAACGAAGTATTCTTCGCTGATATCTGGCCTTCAACTGAAGAAGTTAACGCAGTATTAGGTACTGTTGTTAACCGTGAGTTATTCCAAAAAGAATACGAAACTGTATTTACAGCGAACGAAAAATGGAATGCAATTGAAACATCAACTGAGTCTCTTTACACATTTGATGACAAATCAACTTACATCCAAAACCCACCATTCTTCCAAGGTCTTGCAAAAGAGCCAGAAGCTATTAAAGGCTTAGATGGCTTACGCATTATGGCGAAGTTCGGTGACTCAATCACAACTGACCATATTTCTCCAGCTGGTGCAATCGGTAAAGATACACCTGCAGGTAAATATTTAATTGAAAACGGTGTTGCAATCCGTGACTTCAACTCTTACGGTTCTCGTCGTGGTAACCACGAAGTAATGATGCGCGGTACATTTGCAAACATCCGTATCCGTAACCAAGTGGCTCCTGGTACAGAGGGTGGATTCACTACTTACTGGCCAACAGGCGAAGTAGAGTACATCTATGACGCATGTATGAAATACCAAGAGCAAGGTACTGGCTTAGTCGTACTTGCTGGTAACGACTATGGTATGGGTTCTTCTCGTGACTGGGCTGCGAAAGGTACATTCCTACTTGGCGTGAAAACTGTTATCGCACAATCTTACGAGCGTATCCACCGTTCTAACCTAGTAATGATGGGTGTTCTTCCACTTCAATTTATGCCAGGTGAATCTGCTGATACATTAGGCTTAACTGGTAAAGAAGAAATCTCTGTTAACATTACTGACAACGTAAAACCACGTGAAATCTTAACAGTCACTGCTAAATCTGAAGATGGCACAGTTAAAACTTTCCAAGCTTTAGCTCGTTTCGACTCAGAAGTAGAAGTAGACTACTACCGTCATGGCGGTATCCTACAAATGGTTCTACGCGCAAAAGCAGCTGAATAATATAAATTATCAAACAGCATGTTAGTTTTTCTAGCATGCTGTTTTTTTATATGCAATATATCGAATTATTGTCAAAAATTAATCTATTTCTTCCGTTAATTTTAAATTAATTGCCAAATGTCTAGCATTTTCTCCACAATTTATATAGAATTGTAATGTAAGCCTTTTTAAATATACATACATGGGGGACGATTATGATGACGAAGAAAAAACATAAGCTTTACACAGCCGCAACGACGGCAATAGCGGTGACAGCTTTAGTAGTAGTACCTGCCTCAGCAGCTAACTCATTTTCAGATGTAAGCAAAGACTCTGCACATTTTAGTAGCATTTCAACACTAAACGAAGCTGGGATTATTAACGGTTTTCCAGATGGTACATTTAAACCATCACAGGATGTAACACGTGGTCAAGCGGCAAAAATGATTGCAGGTGCTTTCGGGCTTACTCCGGAGTCAACTGAAGAAGACCCGAATTTCAAAGATGTAGCTACATCTAGTGCGTACTATGAAGCTATCGTTACATTAGTGAATCTTGGTGTTGTACAAGGCTATGAGGATGATACATTCCGTCCAAATGACACAATTACACGTGGTCAAATGGCGGTGATGGTCGCACAGGCAACAGGCTTAACAGCAGAAGGTGAAAGTCCATTTACAGATGTACCACAAGATAGCCCATATGCAGACGCTGTAACGGCATTATATGAAGCAGGTATTGCAAAAGGTCTTACTGCAACAGAGTTTGGTGTAGAGAAAAATGTAACACGCGGTCAGCTAGCAACATTTATTGTGAATGCATTAGGCTTAGCTGAAGAAGAGACTGTAGCGGAGGAACCAAAAGAAGAACAACCAACAGAAGAACAAACAAATGAAGAAGAGCCAGCAACAGAAGAACAACCTGAGACAACAAATGATAGCTCTACATTAGAGGAAGTATTTACTAAAACATTAGCGAAGCAGCAAGAGTTAAAAAGCGTGAAGGCAACAATGACAATATCGCAGTCTGTAGAAGTAAATGATGGTCAGGAAACAATGACAATGGATTCTAAAGGCAATATGTCCATGGATATTGTGACAGAGCCGATGCAGTTCTTTGCGGAGGGTACAATGTCAATGACAGATCCAACAAGCGGTGAAGCTATTAATTTGCCAATTAAAATGTATATGACAGCTAAAGATGGTATGTACATGTATGAGGCAGAGCAGCAAGCTTGGCTGAAATTCCCGAGTCAATTATTTGAGGATGCACTGAGCCAAACAGGGGTGCAGCCAAATGCAGCAGAGCAATTAGAGATGCTACAAGCATTTGCTGACGATTTCACATTAGAGGAAACGGCAAGCCATTATCAGTTAACATTAAAAGGTGCTGGCGATAAATTTATGGAGCTTGTGCAGCAGCAGCTTGGTGCAATGGACTTAGGTGTAGATGCTGACCTAGAGGCACAATTAGGTGATATGTCTTTCGATAACCTTGCGTTTACATTAGTAATCAATAAAGAAACATTTGATGTAGAAGAAATTGCGATGGATATGACAATCAATATGCAAGTAGAGGGCAATTCGATTAAAACAAGACAGCAATCAACAATCAAGTACCATGATTTCAATGCTGTTACAACGATTACAATTCCACAAGATGTGCTTGAAAATGCTGTAGAATTGGATTTAAGCGAAGCAACAGCAGCGTTAGAAAGCAAAAAAGTAGAAGTTACAGCAAACAAATAAGACATTACGAAAAAGTAGGTTTATGCCAAATTGGTGTAAGCCTATTTTTTGTTTCCTTTATAGGACAGAGAGGGGACGAATAATAGACAAATAACCCCCCGATTTGCCAAAAAATCGGGAGTTTAGGTATTTATAATAGTGATATCTAATGAAAGCCCATTAAGTCCTGTACTTTCTGTGTATTTGCGGTAGATGTTAATATTTCTAATAAACGAAAGGCTACATCAAAGCCTGTTCCTGGGTTGGAAGAGGTGATGATATGCCCTATTTGTACAATGCGTTCATCGACAATTGTCACACCATAGCTTTCTAGTTGTGCTAAGCGTTTACTTGTTGGATGATGGTAGGTTGTTGCTAAACGATTTTGCAGGATACCGCTATGTGCTAAAATCAACGAAGCGACACAAATTGTAGCAATTGGTTTTTGCTGTTTATCGAAGTGGCGAACCACCATCTGAAATTCCTCACTAAAGGCATCCGTATAAAAGCCCGCTTCTTCAAAGCCTCCTGGAATAGCTAAAGCATCAAAATCCTCTAAAGCAATTTCATGTAATAATTTTTCAGGAGTAACTTTAAAATTCCATGTGCATTGTAACTGAGCATGTAAGCCTACCGTTACAACCTCTGTTGAACCATCACCCTCCCATTTATTCCAGCCAAGTACATCTGTAAAAACACTTGCCTCCACTGCTTCAAAGCCATTTGCTAAAAGTAACAATATTTTTTTCATATCCTTAATGCCTCCCTTGTTGCTTTTATTGTAAGCAATCCAACATTGTAAGAACAGAAGTTGTATAATGTAATGTAGATAAAATACTTTACTTTAACAGGAATTATAGGGAAAATAGTTAATTTAGAAAGGGAGTTAATCATGGATCAAATTGATATGAATATTTTACAGCAACTACAGGGCAATGCGAAAATCTCGATGAAGGAGTTAGCTGCTGCGGTTCATTTATCTTCACCTGCTGTTATTGAACGCGTAAGAAAGCTTGAGGAACAAGGGGTGATTGAAGGGTATCATGCAAAATTGAATTTAACAAAGATAGAGCGCACCATTCAAGCAATTATTTTGTTTAAATCCATTGATTGCAAAAGCCTTGCAGCGTTTTGTAAGGGGCATCCAGATGTGCTTGAATGCTATCGGGTAGCGGGGGAGATTAGCTATATTGTCAAACTCGCAACCTATTCAGTTGAAACATTAGAGCAGTTTATTGATGCAGCGATGCCCTATGGTACACCATCTACCAACATTATCTTATCTTCAATGGAAAAAATGGTGATCACACCGTTTTCTGATGATTACTAATAAAAAAGCAAACCTTCCGTCCATGAGCACCGTTTATAGGATAGAGAGGGGGAGAGATGTTGCAAATCAGCGAACTAGAACGAATTATGGAACAGCACACGGAAAGATTAATCCGTCTTGCCTTTTACTATGTTAGGGATTTACAAAGTGCAGAAGATATTGTTCAGGATGTTTTTATTAAATTTTATAATAACCAGCAAAATTATGAGGAACGTGGAGAATTAAAGGCTTATTTATCGAAGTTAGTTGTGAACAGAAGTAAAGATTATTTGCGCAGCTGGAGCTATCGTAAAATTCAAGTACAGCAGAAAATTTTTGCTAAACCAGCCATTACTAGAAGGGATATGCTTGTCCAACAGGATGAACAAACGTTAATAGAAAATGCTATTCTGGCATTGCCATTAAAACAGCGTGAGGTGATTAGTCACTTCTATTTTGAAGAAATGGCTGTTATGGATATTGCGGAGCTATTAAATATTCCTGAGAGTACAGTGAAAACAAGGCTGCGTCGTGGGCGAGCGTTACTAAAGCCAAAGCTTCAGCATATTGAATGGGAGGTGCTTCTGCATGAGTAAGGTGGATATAAGGGTGCTAAGGAATTTATCGGACAGCAAAAAGCGTGTGATAACAAATGTTATGCAGCATTTAGAGCAACGACATGAAAAAAAATCTTCTAAGCGCTGGCAATATAGGGTACTAACCATGATCTTAAGCGTATGTATAGGATTGTTTATCTATCATCAATACAAGGATGCACAACAAGCTTCTATGATTCCACCTGTATTAGATGAACAAATGTTGGAGCTAGCTTTACAAAGCGATGCAAAAATGAATGGAAAGAACCGTCTATATAGATATAGCTTTGATAGCTTTTTAATGGTAGAGTCAGCCTTTGTTTATGCACAATCGCAAGGGCTAGCACCTACACAATCGCAAATAGCTAAGAAATTAGAAGAAGTCATGGATAGTTTTCATTATGGGGAACTTACACTGAGTGAGCGTTTGTCAATGCTACAAATGTCAGAAGAGGCGTTTATTGAAAGTTATGCTAAGCCAATTGCCTATAAAGCAGCGACAGGTGACTTATTATGGGACGCAACGAAAGCTGATTATCCGCATACAAGCGATCAAGTTCGTATGTGGTTTGTTGAGCAAGAGGCTATGGCGTATTTGGAGCAGCATTATCATCGAGAGCTAGCTTCGTTACGAGAGAAATATAAGATTCCTGAAAAATTTGGGCAAGCGACTTATACACGAAGTGGAATGGTTGTTGCTTTAAAGGAGTATGAATTTTTAGTTGTATCAGGTGCCTCTGCAAGTGATTTAGCAAAATTATCTGTGGATGAAATTGTGCAAAAGCATACAAATGGTACGTGGTTTCCTTTAGTCAAAGCACCTAAAAAATTATCTGTTGGCGATCAGGTAGAGGTGCAATATAGAAAAGCAATTGGCGGCGATGCTCAATCTTTCATCGAGTTTAAAGATACGATAGGGATAAAAATTGTGGAGGAGTATTAATAGCAAGCTAGCCATTCGATGTATAGGAATGGCTAGTATTTTCTACAATAGCCCGCTTGCAAGATACACTGCTGTTGCCCAAATAAAAATAGCTGAGCACTGATTAAAAATTTTCATTAATTTGCCAGAGCTATCGAGTTTTTTGAAAGAAGCGCCTGTAAGTGTAAGTCCGAAAAACCATAGCCAAGAAATCAACACACAGGCAGCGGTGAAAATAAGCTGCTCTGTGCCGCTATATTTTAATGCGCTTGTACCAATCACGCCAATTGTATCTAAAATAGCATGTGGATTCAGTAGCGATACCGAAAGTGCAAAGACAATTTGTTTTTTTATCGGCAAAGCTTTATTGTTACCCGCTGTAGCTGGATTTGAACGCCAAATCGTATAGCCCATATAAAGTAAAAAAATAATGCCAATAACCATTAAGGAAATGCGTAGCCATTCAAATTGTAAAACAATTAAGGATAGCCCAAAAATCGCAAGCACAATCAGCATTGTATCACAGATGGCGGCTGTGATGCTTGCTGGCAGGGCACGTAAAACATGAGGCTGTGTAGCGCCTTGCGAGAAAACAAAGACATTTTGTACGCCTAATGGCAGAATAAGCCCAAATGCTAAAATCATCCCATGAAGAAATGCTTCCAACAATAATCCCTCCTTCCATTCTTTATTGTAGATATGATATAACTAAAAGAAAACAACCAATTGGATGGTTTTTTAGCCATCCAATTTTTTAGAATGAAGGGTGATGTGTATGAGCTGGCAGCCGAATAGACAAAGTGCAACGACATTGCAGCAGCAAATTATCCAGTGGATTACAGCTCAAGTGGAACGTGGGGATTGGGTGGCAGGTACAAAGCTGCCCACGCAAAGGCAGTTAGCGTTACAGTTTGATGTCAATCGCAGTACGGTTCAACAAGCATTAGAGGAATTAAAGGCAATTGGGCTTCTCGAAGCAAGGGTAGGCTCAGGCATTTATGTGACACATAACTCTTGGCATACATTAATCCAGCAAACGCAGCCCAATTGGCAAACCTATATTGAAACAAGTCTCCATAAGCCTAATTACCATACGATTCAATTAATCAATGACTATGAGCAGCGCGATGAGATGATTCGTTTAGGAACAGGGGAGCTAGCACCAAGCTTATTGCCAATTAAGGAAATTGAAGCATCACTTCAGGAGCTATCTTTTCAGCCAAAAGCATTGGGCTATTCTTCACCACAGGGCAATGAGCAACTACGCATAGCTATTTGTAACTATGTGAAAAAAAGAGGTATTGATGCAGAGCCCCAGCATGTTTGCATTGTATCAGGTGCGCTTCAAGCTTTGCAGTTGATTGCAGTAGGCTTACTAGAGCAGGGGTCAATTGTCTTTCAGGAATCGACCTCTTATTTAAACTCTATTCATCCCTTTCAATCAGTTGGTATGCAAATGATGAGTGTGCAGCGTGATAAACAGCTTGCACAAACATTAACTCAACGAAAAAGACAGGCTGTATTTTACGCGATTCCAACATTACATAATCCAACAGGCGATGTCTGGACAGCACAGGAAAAAAGGACACTTTATGAGGCTTGTCAGGCAGCACGTATTCCGATTATAGAGGATGATGTTTATCATGAATTACTTTTTGAAGCGCCAGTTCCGCCTATTAAAGCAATGGATAGTAGTGGACAGGTGCTATACATTGGCAGTGTTTCAAAAACATTAAGTCCTGGGTTGCGCATCGGCTGGTTGATTGGACCAACAACTGTTATTGAACGACTGGCAGATATTAAAATGCAAACAGACTATGGCTCCAGCGCGATTTCTCAAGAAATTGTATTGCATTGGCTACAATCTGGGAAATATGACCAACATCTTAGCGATTTACGTCAGCAATTACAGCAGCGAGCCGATTTTGTGGAACAGATTTTGCAGGAAAAATTTCAAGAAGTGGCTAGCTGGCAGACGCCAAAGGGAGGCTTTTATATTTGGTTAAAATTTCATCAGCCTATTGTGGATAAAGAGTTTTTTATGAGGCTTATACAGCGGCAGGTGTTAATCAATCCTGGCTATATTTATAATCCTCAAGACCATCATCATATTCGCCTATCCTATGCCTATGCAAGCTATGAGGAATTGTGGGAAGGCTTAGAAATATTATATGAATGTGCTGTAAAGTCAATGGATTTTTATTGATAATTAATTATTGGGAACGGTGAATTATCACTCCCCTCATTAGCAGACGTCAATTCTCCACCAACTGCATTTAATATTTTGAAGTGCCCTGCATCTTGTTGGTAATACCAAACAAAAGGTTTAGCATTTACTGAGTTAGATTCTACTTGAGTCTTTATTGTTTGTGTGTTAGGCTTCGCTGCATATACTGTATCGTCGATATTACTAATTGCAATAATCAGTATTAGTATAGTTAATATGGAAATGAGAATTTTGATTCTCACTCTAAATCACTCCCTAGAGTGGAGACGAGAAACTATAGGTCTTGCCATTAACTATGTGATCAATGTCATAAAAATCAGCATCATTGAATTTATCTACCCAAGAGCTGAACCACATAGTAACTTCATCTCCAGGTTTAATATTCCAACCATTAACTTGTTTATTTAATTCATCACTCCATTGGTTAACAGAGTAAATAGAACCCTCTGGGAAACCAAAAGATTTGTAGCTAGGTATAGGATTTACTGTACTGTTTAGTAACTCTGGTTTATTAGACTCCATTGTATAACTGTAAGCATTAGGAGTAGATTTACTCGCTACGTATACATGTTCATTAAATGCTAAATAGACCGGTTTCATATCCATCACTTTAGCATTAAAGCTACTGGCAGTAAACATGTATCGGTAAACGCCTTTAATATTTTTAGGATTAGTAGTATCTACTAAGATAGTGCGGTTAACTCGAGCTTTACCGATACCTGAACGCTGTTCATACCATTCTTTTCGCAATGCAGTAAAGTCACCATCTGATTGCTCATGAACTTTAATATTAGCAACAGTCACCATGTTAGTCCCTGTTTCAGCTACTTCAACAAGTTCTTGTAATTCTGAAAAGTCGGTTGGCTTCTTTTCAATTACATTTAAATAGCGTGTGATGATACTGGCAACTTCTGCACGTGTTGTGTTACCATTTGGTTTGAATGTAAAATCAGAATAACCATTTAATAATCCTGTACCAATAGCAACACCAATATAAGGCAAGTCTTTCTTATTTACCCCGCCTTTATATGTTTCTGGAATAGGAATCAGTGTAAGGTCTGACTTAGCCATTGTATTGACAATAGTTGTATATTCAGAATTCTTACTAGCTAACCCTTTAGTTAACCATGTAGCCATCTCTGCACGAGTCATAGCTTTATTAGGTTCGAATTTACCTGTTCCTGCTTCAATGAATCCAGCACTGATACCTTTGTTAATTGAATCGTAAGCCCAGTGATTAGATGGTACATCAGAGAAAGAGTTTTTCTTAGTAGTTTCTACTCCTAATATACGAGACAGAATAGCTGCAAACTCTGAACGAGTTACTTGATTGCTAGGTCGGAATGTACCATCTTCATAACCCTTTAAATAACCCTTTTGAGCTACCTTAGAGATATCACCGTAAGCCCAGTGACTGCTTTTAACGTCTTTAAAAGTTGTACTAGCTTCAGCTGTTACAGGATTAAAACCTACACAAAGTGCTGGTGTCATTAGCATTGCAGTAGTTGCCATTAAAAATAAATTCTTCTTTTTCATAATTGAAATCCTCCGATTCTATGTTCTTATTTTTGTAAGTATTGGATGTCAGCCATAAAGCCTGCTTTAGCCGCATCTTCCACTTTTGTAAACGTATCTATAATATAAATACCACCTAATTATTTTTAAAGCAACTTTTTTGATTATTAAGGTCATTAATAAATCTATAAGAAAGTAGTTATTTATGATGAATATGTTTTTTTTATGGATATAAAAAATAGGTTTACACCGATATTTTTGGCGTAAACCTACTTTTTTATTATTTCCCTTGTATTGGATCTATATTTTGTAATGGATGAAGCATTAATCAGGTTTAAATTTTACTTTGTGTTGAATCAATCACTAAAAAGTAATGACATTCTGATATTGAATTATTTATAAATCTATGTTCTGTATCTGCTTCAAAAAATAATGAATCTCCTTCTAATAATTCTCCGTGGAAATCATCAATTCCAAGTTCCACTACTAATTGACCTTTCTCGACATAAATATATTCTTTAACACCTGGTTTATGAGCTGGAAATATGCCAGATTCCGAATGCGGGGGAATAATGTTTTTAACAAACTCAATGCCCCGAGATGGAAATGCAGGAGATAATAAATGCCTTTGGAAGCCAAATTTTTCGTCAAAATAAGTTGGACGTTCATCTGCTCTCATAATTATTATATCTCTTTTTTCTTGTTGATCTAGTAATGCAGATAAAGTAGTATTTAATGCTTCTGCAATCTGACAAGCTACTTGAATTGTTGGGTTTTTTTCATCTCTTTCAATTTGAGATAACATAGATGCGCTTACTTTACTTAATGTGGAAAGTTCTTGTAATGTCATATTGTTTTGTTTTCTAATAGTATTTACTTGTTTTCCAAACCCCATTAATGATTTCTCCTTTTATTTGATTATTTTTGTAGAACATATTTAAAGCTCGAAATTACACTATAGAAAAAAATTTTTTTCTATAGTATAATTTCAGCGTGGCAAAGTAGAAAAGAAATAGGAGTGATAAAAATGTTAAAAGTTATCTTTGCATTACTACCATTGTTAAGTATTTTATTTATGATTTTTGTTTTAAGAAAATCTTCCATTTTTACAGGTGTTGTAGCTTGTATCATAACGACAGTAATAGCTGTATCTCCTGTATTTAATACTAGCATAAAAATATTACCTGAACCTATTATAAAAAGTATTCTTACTACATCTGTAATAGTCTATATATTATTTTTTGGAATTCTCTTATTTCAATTAATGGAGAAATCAGGAGCTATTGATGGAATAGCCTCCTCTATTACAACATCAACAAGTGATAAAGTATATCAGATTCTTATCTTAGCTTTAGGTTTATCACCGTTAGTAGAAGCAGTGAGTGGATTTGGTTTAGCGGTTATTGTTATAGCTCCTATTCTAATTGCCTTAGGATTTAGCCCTATTCAATCTTCACTAATTGCCTTAGTCAGTTTATGTATTATACCTTGGGGTACATTGGCTATGGGGACGATAATAGGTGCAACATTAGGCAATGTCCCCTTAAATGAGTTGGGAATGGGTAGTGCATTAATGTGTATACCAATATATATTTATTATGCAATATTAGTTGTTTATATTGGTGTGGGAAAAAAGGCTTTATTGGAGAGGCTATTTTCTGTTATATTTATTGGATTTTTATTAGGATCCTCGGTATGGCTATGTAATAGATTTGCTAGCGTTGAACTTGCTGGATTGTTTGGATCACTTATTGTGATTTCCTCTATCTTTTTAATAATTAAACAACGAAGCAAGAATACTTTAGATAATAATACTGAACAAAATATGCAATCATCATTTATAAAAAATATTACGCCATATCTACTTTTAATAATTTTATTATTTTCATCAAGAATGATTGTCCCGTTTAAAGATTTTTTAACAAATACATTTACTTTGACTATAGAAAAATATAATTTTCAACTAGCATTTTTATATTCACCAGGTTTTTTCTTGATTATAGTCTGTATTTTTACAATATTATTTTATCGTTTGAAGAAACTGGAGATTAAAGATAGTATTTACTCTACTATACAAAAATGTTGGCCTGTAATTGTAACAACTTTTCTATATGTGGTAGTATCTGAAATAA
This sequence comes from Lysinibacillus macroides, assembly GCF_001281525.1. Classification (GTDB taxonomy): domain Bacteria; phylum Bacillota; class Bacilli; order Bacillales_A; family Planococcaceae; genus Lysinibacillus; species Lysinibacillus macroides. The sequence continues at coordinate 115,238 of NZ_LGCI01000009.1, forward strand.
TGTCTGAAGCTAAGATGATACAATTACTTTCCTCAGTAGCTGCAAGATCATTTGGCGAATTTTACATATTTATAGCACCGTTAATTGGAGCAACTGGTGGTTTTTTAACAGGAAGTAATACGGCATCAAATACGATGTTTATTAGATTACAAACAGAGACAGCACTCCAAATAGGTATGTCACCAACCTTGATAGCATGTTCTCAGAATGTAAGTTCTTCTTTAATGACAATGGTTAATCCTTCACGGGTGGCCTTAAGTTGTTCAGTATGTAAAATAAATAATTCTGAAAATGAGATTCAAAAAAAAGTAGCATTAGTAGGATTAGGTACTATTTCAATAATATTAATTGAATTGCTTATACTATATTTCTTTCATGATTAGCTTAAACATAGCGTATTGTTTTTAAGATTAGCCAATATAGTTATTTTAGTATTTTGAGAATACAAAAATCAAAGTTATAAATGAGTATTTCATAAGATATAGTTGCTAAATTAAATGAACGTGGAGCAAACCTAGAGGCAGATGAGGCGAACTCATCTGCTTTTGTATTAATAGTGATATTTCTGGCGTGTCATTAGCGAAATAGCGATTGCTGGCACGGTACAAATCAGCATAGCACCAAAGGATAGCCCTGGAGAAATTTCATATAAATAGCCGCCTAAAAATGTTAAGATGGCTGTGCTTAAGCCCATTGCCAATGCCGAGTAAAGGCCCTGTGCATTTGGAATTTGTTCCTTTGGCAACGTTTGTGTTAAATAGCGAATAAAGGCGAAGTGTGCAAGGGCAAACGAGAGTGCATGTAATGTTTGGGAAGCAATAAAGACCCAAATATTGGGGAACATAAATATCAATAACCAGCGTAGGGAAGAGCCACTAGCTGCTAACAGTAATAAAGACGATGTGCGCCATTTTGTGAATAATGTATCAGCCTTCATAAAATACAGAATTTCACAAATAACAGCGATATTAATAATCATTCCCATATAGAATGGGTCTACCTGTAAATCCTCTAAATAAATATAGCCATAGCTGTAGTAAGAGGCATGTGCCCCCTGTAGTAAAATAAGAATAAATAGCACAATCGGGAAGCCTTTTATCTGCCACAATGCTTTCATTGACAATGATTTGGCGCGTTGTTCTTTTGTTGGTACAATCAGTAATTCCTTTGGTGTTGCCAATTGTTGCATTAACAACATACCACTTAATCCTATAATCATGCTCCAAAAAATCGCGTTTTTGCCAAAAACACCTGTTAGCATACTAATGATTAATACAGCAATGACAAAGCCGAGTGAGCCATAGGAGCGACTTTTACCATAATGAATATTGCCATGCTGGACAAGCGTTGCGGCACTGCTTTCAACAGCAGGCAATAATGCGGGATAAAATGTACTAAATAAAATCGTTACGATCAATAGGGTGGTAAAGCCTGTGCTTGGTATATACAGCAGCGCAGTTAGTAGTGAGCATACTGCAAAAATCGTAATGAGCCGTTTATTATGGACATATTTTGCTAGCATGGGAAAGAATAATAAATTTGATGTTGCACGAGCTAATAAGCCACAGCCCATCACAATACTTGCCTGAGAAACGGTTAATTGTTTCGCATCCACAAGCCAGCCTGTCCAGTAGGGTAAAAAAATGCCCCATGTCATAAAAAATGTAAAGAAACTTTGAGAAAGCCAACGTTGATTATTCATATCATTACCGTACCTCCATTAACTATGTTGAATCATAGCACGTTCCCCAGTACAATAATGTGAGATATCTCATATTTTTAAAGGAGCATATAAAAAATGCATATTTTAACAGGGAGAGCACGTAGCGATTATTTGAAAAAATATCCTATTGACGATTTCTTTTCATTTGATATTCAGCCATATCTTGAAGTGTGCCAATTTGATAAAGGGGAGTGGATTTTTCAGGAAGGCTCTTTTCCAGACACATTGTATTACATGCTAGAAGGCAAGGCGAAGCTCTATATGACGCATAAAAATGGCAAGGTTTCACTTATTGAATACCTAAAAGCGCCTCTTTTTATGGGGGAAATTGAATTGTTAAATGAGGCAAGGTATACAAAGGGGATACAGACCGTCACCAAGACCATTTGTTACTCGATTACGCAGTCATGTAAGGAAAAGTTACTTGTAGATGCTTTATTTTTGCGCAGGCTTTGTTTATTTTTAGGGGAAAAAGCAACGAATATGACGGCTAAATATACACAAAATCAAGCCTATCCACTTGAAAATCGTTTAGCGGCTTTTATTCAATTATCTGCTGAACAAGGTATTTATAAAGAGAAGCATACGGAAATCTGTGAGTATTTAGGGGTTTCTTATCGTCATTTATTATATGTATTGGCACAGTTTTGTGAAGAGCAGATAGTGGAAAAACGCAAGACTGGCTACCATATTATTGATAAAAAGCGTCTCGCTCAGCTAGCACAGGAGATACAATGAAAACTATTATACGCAAGGAGGGGCTCAAAGATTATTTGGGTCCCCTTTTTTTATATTTTTGTACCTGTCATTTATAGAAGAGAGCGTAATTGCCTATTAAAAAATAAGTATTCTAGCAAAAATAAGCATTCTTTCACTGTACAAAATTGAACTGTGATAAAACTCCTGTATTTTTCAAATAGAAGAAATCGAAAAATGAATAGGTCTTTTATAATGGTTCTTTAGAATTTAATTTGAACTAAAATCTTACACTTTATAGGTTGTTTTTATCTATTCCTGTGTTTATACTATTTTTAACTATGACATCTAAGAATCACTTGAAAATAATAAAAATCATGAACAAGAAAAAGGGGGGAGCTGTGACGCCTTTTGTCCATTTGCTAGGGCTATGCAGCGAAAGAAAAATGTTCTTTTCTAGGAAAGTAGCTGGTGATTATAATTATTTTTCTGCACTAAATTTTTCCGATATAGAATCTAATGAGCGATTTAAAGAAAAGTTAGATTTTTTAGCTTTTTCGAAAAATAGAAGGGAGTTAGTGCGTTATTTACGTACAATTTATGAGAATAATCGGCAAGAAATTTTAGACAATCTATCTGACCGTTTGTATGACGTACATGATTTTGCACAAATAGCTCAGAAGTATCCTGAAGTAGGAGGAGAAAAGCAATTAATCGATGATTATTTTAAGAGCCTGTTTGAGGATGAATTGAACCTTCAGTATGTTTTTAAAAGAAGGAAATTATCGTCCATACTTTTAAGCGTTGGCATATTACCAAACCAGATCATTGCCATCTATATGTTAATCAATCAATTGCTCATCCCGCTCATTGTGAAAGAATTATCTCGAAATCCAAAAAACATGCTAGATGTCCTACTCGCATTTGAAAGTTTATTGAATATAGATCAGCAAATTATCTTTGAAACCTATATAGAAAATCAAGCAAATTCTGTTGTTACAGGGTTAGGAGAAATTATTAAATATAATACACAACTTGTCTCAATCAAAGAACTAATCGAGTTTCAAGAGGTGCAGCAAAAAGAGATTGTTGCCGCAAATCAATCGATGCAGGATTTAGAAAATAGCATTGAAGAAATTGCTGTTTCTGTAAGTGATATTTCAGCTCAAACTCAAACAGCATTGTGTGAATTAAATGAAGACCTAGCATCCTTAAAGCATATTACTTCTCTTCTACAGTTAACGGATGAAAGCCAGAAATCAATGCAGGTAAATATCGGCCTTTTGGTAAACCATGTAAATAGTGTGGCAAAGTTAATGGCGTTAATTAAAGCCATTGCAGATCAAACGAATCTTCTAGCACTCAATGCTACAATTGAAGCAGCAAGAGCTGGAGATGCAGGAAAAGGCTTTTCTGTAGTAGCCGAAGAAATTCGTAAATTGGCTGATGATACAAAATCGTCTGTGCTTTCAATTCATGCTGACATAAATGAATTACTATTAATAACGGCAGATATACAATCGATTACACAGCAATTTGCCAAAGATTTGCATAAGGGTGTAGTCGATACAGCAATGATTACAGAAACATTAACAAATTTAAACGATAATATTCAGCAGCAAGGCGTTCGTTTTGGGGAAATTGCTGAGACAGCTAGAAATCAAGCTGCATCAGCTAACTACATTTCCGAGTGCAATCAAAATATTACTGAGAGCATGGCGAAAAGTAAGGAAATCGTATTTCAGATGGGCTCCTCGATTTATCGACTGAGCAATATGATTGATGACTACCGTACCAAAACAATTTCAAATAATTACATCATTAGTCAGGAAGATATTATCGAATTGGCGATTACTGATCATTTGCTCTGGAGTTGGAAAATTTATAATTTACTATTAGGTTTTGAAAAAATGTCTGCAGAAGAAATCGCCTCCTATCAAAACTGTCGTCTCGGTAAATGGTATTACGGATTAGGCAAAACATTGCTTGGAGATAAAGTTATTTTTAAAGAGCTGGAAGAACCTCATATACGCATCCATGAATTGGCGAAAAAGGCTGTACAAGCATTTAATCAGGGAGACAAAGATCAAACGGAAGTTTACCTTCGCGAAATTACCTTAGTTTCTCATAATGTAGTGAATAAATTACAGCAATTAAAAGCTCTTTTAGTAAGTGAGAAACAACAATATGAACATTAATAGGGTTTAAACAATTCTGGAGGAATAAAAAATGGCCATAATTAAACTTAAATCAGTTCGACAGAAAAATTTATTTGGTTTCTTGCTTGTCTTGCTACTGATGATTATTCTGTCGATTTACACAATCAAGTCGATGAAAAATATTCATCAGGACACCAACCATATTATGCAAGAGCAGCTACCTTTGCTTATGCTGGATCAATCTATGGCCTTTAACACGGCAGAAAAAATTGCATTAGCCAGAGGGTATATTCTAACAGGTGATATTTCCTATAAAAATGAGTTTGAGAAATATGCTGAGCAGGCCAGTACCTTAGAGGAAGAGTTGCTGCAACAAACGGAATCGCCAAAGACGAAGGAGCTTATATTATTAGGGAGAAAATGGCATGAAATGATTGTTGAAAATGTTTTTCCTCTTTTTGAGCAGGGGAAAATTGAACAAGCTGAAGCTATTTTAAATGGTGAGGCCCAAAACTATGCAAGAGATTTGATGAGTGGCTTTACAACGATGGCAGACGAACGCCAGCAGAATGTATTGGAACAAGGCATTCATGTGATTGAAATAGGCAATAAAAATATTCAATTTAACTCAATTTTCACTATTCTTATAGTTCTAACAGGAATAATTATTGCTATATTCGTAACAAATGGCATTGTGAAACCTATCAATTTGGTAATGAAACGTTTACAAAAAATTGCTGAAGGTGATTTAACAGATCCACCATTCAACGTAAAATTTCAAGACGAAGTGGCAGAGCTGATGAAGGCATCTAATTTTGTTAGCGAAAATAATAATCGTTTATTGCAGCAGGTAAAAGGATCTGCACAGGAATTACATCAGCAAGTTGGTCATATTGTTCAATCTGTTACAGAAGTTTACAATGGATCAGAGCAAATTACTGAAACGATGATAGAACTTGCCTCTGGAGCTGAAGCACAGGCAAATTTAGCAAGCGAAATGGTCACTAGGATGGACCTATTTTCCAAAAATATTTGTGAAATGAATGAAAATGGTCAGCATATATTTCAGAAGTCACATGACATATTAGTGATGACTGGTGAGGGAAAAGAATTAATGGATCAATCTTTACTACAAATGTCTATTATCCATCAGGTATTTGATGGGACAGTCACAAATGTCACCAATTTAGAAAAGCAATCACAAGAAATTACTCAGCTTGTCAGGGTGATTCGAGACATTTCCGATCAAACTAATTTATTAGCATTGAATGCTGGGATTGAAGCGGCTCGTGCAGGGGATGCTGGAAAAGGCTTTGCAGTTGTAGCAGAGGAAGTAAAGAAATTGGCCACTCAAGTTTCCTATTCTATAGTTGAAATTACAGGCATTGTGGAGAAAATTCAGCAAGAAACCCACATGGTGACAGAATTCCTTCAGCAGGGATATGTAGAGGTCGCGAAGGGCTCAGAGCAAATGAAAATGACAGGGCATACCTTTGAGAATATTAATGAAGCCGTTAAAATGGTGACGATTAATATCCAAGATACTTCTGAGAGAATTGAAATGGTCATGAGGGATAGTGAAAATGTTAGTAAAATGATTGAGGAAATAGCTGCTGTAACAGAGGAGGCTGCAGCCAGTGTGGAGCAAACAGCCGCATCAGCAGAGCAATCCAGTACCTCGCTTCAAGTTGTGACAAACAGTACAGATCAGCTAGCACAAACAGCCGATCAATTAGAGGAATTAATTCAGTTTTATAAGCTATAAAATAAGGATGGCTTTGACTTCTTTATAGGAGGTCAAAGCCATTCTTGTTGTATTCACTTTTTTTAATGAACCAGCGGGCGATATCCTTACCACTATAGTAGAAATCCACCTTATTAACCTTATTTTTCCGGATGGAGATGTCAGGGATGTCTTCCAAAACGTCAAAAGGTAAAACACCGATACATACATGATTGTTTGGTGGGAAATTTCTGTGCACCTTATTGCCAGTTTGTATTGCTTCACTCTGCTTGTTCGTTGTATTTTGTGTCATATGGAATGCAAGTAGTTCTCCTTGTGCCAATGTTGTGCTTGATGAGTAACCAATACTTTTCATTCAACATGCCCCCTTTGTCGTTACACTTATTGTACAAAAAGGTTTATGAAAATAGCCGTTATTTACAGAATTTTAACAAAACCTTTAGGATGGATGTAACCGTATTCATCTGAGGATGGAATGAAAATCATAGAAAACAGATATATGTTCTTGAAAAAAACTCCTGCTCAAACTATTGTGAATTTTCCTAACACGAAGTATTATTGTATGTAGATTTAACGTGAAAGTTTTCACATAGTCACGAAATCGTTAGGAGGAATTTGAATGAGTGCAATTCGAGTAGGTATTGTAGGGTATGGAAATTTAGGTCGCGGGGTGGAGCATGCCATTTCACAAAATCCAGATATGGAATTAGTGGCAGTGTTCACACGTCGTGATCCTTCAACAGTTAACGTAGCAAGTAATGCGAGCGTATATTTAGTAGATGACGCTGAAAAATTCCAAAACGACATTGATGTAATGATTTTATGTGGGGGCTCAGCAACCGATTTACCAGAGCAAGGTCCACATTTTGCGCAATGGTTTAATACAATTGATAGCTTCGATACACATGCGAAAATTCCTAAGTTTTTCGAGGCTGTAGATGCAGCAGCACAAAAATCTGGGAAGGTTTCTGTGATTTCGGTTGGCTGGGATCCAGGCTTATTCTCGTTAAATCGTTTATTGGGCGAATCGGTCTTACCAGTTGGTACAACATATACGTTCTGGGGTGATGGCTTAAGCCAAGGACACTCCGATGCAGTTCGCCGTATCGAAGGTGTGAAGAATGCTGTTCAATACACATTACCGATTAAAGAAGCTGTAGAGCGTGTACGTAACGGTGAAAATCCCGAATTAACAACACGTGAAAAACATGCGCGTGAATGCTGGGTTGTGCTAGAAGAGGGCGCAGATGCAGCAAAGGTTGAGCAGGAAATTGTGACAATGCCAAACTACTTTGATGAGTATAACACAACAGTAAACTTTATTTCTGAGGAAGAATTTAAAGCCAACCATACAGGTATGCCACATGGTGGCTTCGTCATTCGCAGCGGTGAAAGTGGCGCTAACGATAAACAAATTCTTGAATTCTCATTAAAACTTGAAAGTAATCCAAACTTTACATCTAGTGTATTAGTAGCATATGCACGTGCAGCACACCGTTTAAGCCAAGCGGGTGATAAAGGAGCAAAAACAGTATTCGATATCCCATATGGCTTATTATCGCCAAAATCAGCAGCTGAACTACGTAAAGAATTACTATAATCCTCAACAATCCCTGGTTATCATTTATTGGATAATCAGGGGTTTTTATATAGGAGCGGTTTAATGGGATGGATAGAATTGCGTGGCTGACGGATAGAAGCATTGAACCCGCGGATAGAAGCCATGCAAAAATGAAATCCTTCTAGTAGATGGATAGGAGCACCAAGCGGATTCACCACTGAATAGGCACAATGCTTCCCATCAGGCAAACATATCAGTAAAATAGAGTAGGTTAGGAGGATTGGCATGTGAAAGATCAACGCTTTAGAATAGCGCATAAAGAGGCGCTGATTGGGATTGGACTTGTTCTAATTAATTTTGCTATTTGGTTCGGCTTTGCCTATGGGCTGGGTGCAGGTGATCCTGCGCATTATTCGTATATCCTAGGTTTTCCTGCATGGTTTTTCTATAGCTGTATTGCGGGGACAGGCTTTATGATCCTGCTTATCTGGACTGTGATGAAGCTCTTTTTCAAAGAGGTTCCATTTGAAGAGGAGGAGCGCTAATGCATTGGCAAGTTGTATTTCCATTGGTATTATTTTTAATGATTATTTTTGGCATTGGTATTTGGGCTAATCAGCATATTCGCTCTTCCAATTCATTCTTGCAGGAGTATTTTCTTGGCGGCCGTGAAATGGGCGGCTTTATCCTTGCGATGACGATGATTGCGACATACGGCAGTGCAAGTAGCTTTATCGGGGGACCCGGTGTAGCCTATATAAAGGGTCTTGGTTGGGTATTACTGGCAATGGCACAGTTGCCTGCGGGGTATTTTGTGCTGATGATACTAGGGAAGAAATTTGCGATTCTTGCTCGCCGCTATCAAGCTATTACATTAATTGACTTTTTGCGTGAACGCTATCAAAGCCATACCATTGTGATCGTATCGGCTATTAGTATTATTGTCTTTTTATTTTCTGCGATGATGGCGCAATGGGTAGGTGGGGCGCGTTTAATTGAGTCATTAACAGGCTTAAGCTACACAGCGGCACTTTTTATTTTTGCGATTTCTGTTTTAGTTTATGTAATTATTGGTGGCTTTCGAGCTGTTGCCTTAACAGACACTGTCCAGGGTACAATTATGGTGATTGGGACAATTATTTTATTAATCGGTACCATTGTGGCAGGGGGTGGCATCGACAATATTATGGCCTCACTCGTTGCTGAAAACCCTAATTTTGTATCGCCATTTGGGGCAGAGGGTGATTTAACACCGCTCTATGTGTCAACATTTTGGATTTTAATTGGCGTAGGTGTTGTAGGGCTTCCGCAAATTGCTGTACGTGCGATGAGCTACAAGGATTCAAAAAGCATGCACCTTGCGATTATCATTGGCACGGTTGCCATAGGGACAATTATGTTTGGGATGCATTTAATTGGTGTTTTAGCAAGACCTGTCTTACCGGGGATTGAAATTGGCGATAAGGTGATGCCATTACTAACATTAAAGGTGCTACCGCCATTTTTAGCGGGCATTGTACTAGCTGCACCAATGGCGGCTACAATGTCAACAGTCAATGCGCTATTAATGCTTGTGAGTTCAACAGTTGTGAAGGATATTTATTTAAATTATATAAAACCAGCAGCGAACGATACAGAGATTAAACGGGTAAGCTTTATCGTTACAACGGTGATTGGTTTAGCGGTTATTCTCTTTGCGCTGAATCCACCAGACTTTTTAATTTGGCTAAATTTATTTGCCTTTGGTGGGCTAGAGGCAGTCTTTATATGGTCAGTTGTGCTAGGGCTGTATTGGAAAAAGGCAAATAAATATGGAGCAATTGCCTCCATGATTGCGGGAATGACCTTATATATTGTCATTGATCGATGCTATCCTTCCGTTTTTGGCATGCATACGGTGACGATTCCCATTATGGCATCCTTGCTTATTTTTGTCAGCGTTAGTTTGCTGACCCATCATAAAGTGAAAGATACAGCGCTCATCATTGAATAAAAAAATGCCGTAGAATAAGCTTCTGCGGCATTTTTATGTTAGATAATCATAGGCATTTTTGGCGAGCAGTGTGATCGTTACAACAATAAACAGTATACGAACAAAGCCGCTTCCTTTTTGAATCGCTAGGCGTGACCCAACCACAGCCCCTGCAATTTGTGCAATTCCCATGACAAGACCATAGACATAATGAATTTGCCCTAAGTAAGCAAACATACAAAGACCTGCGACATTGCTTGCTAAATTTAAAAACTTTGCATTGCCCGCAGCCTTTAAAAAATCAAAGCCTACCAATAAAAAGCTAAAAATTAAAAAAGAGCCTGTCCCAGGACCAAGAAATCCATCATAAAAGCCAATGCTAAATAATAAAGCCATGAACAATAGTAAATGCGTGCGCGAAAGAGTTTTCACGGCTGCTATAGCGCCCCAATCCTTTTTAAAGATTGTATAAACTGCCACAGCCGCCAGCATCACAAGCATTAATGGCTTTAACAGTGCTGGGTTGATTAAATGCACAGTCCACGCACCGAACAATGAGCCAATAAAGGCAAGTGGGAAATATTTAAGAACAGGGCGAATCTCAAGCTGCCCAGAGCGATAAAAGGAAATAGTGGAGGTAAGCGAACCCATCGAGCCAGCAAGCTTATTCGTTGCAACAGCAGCAGCTGGATTTAGCCCAGCAAATAGTAAAGCGGGTAATGAAATTAAGCCACCGCCACCTACAACAGAATCGATAAAGGCTGCTAAAAAACCAAAGGCAATTAATAAAAGAAAAATATGTATATCCATATCGAAAAACATGATGACACCTCATTAAATTAGTTACTACTAGAATAGTAACTAATTTAATGAATACTGTAAACCCTTCATTTTTCGTCTATAATAAGAGCAATGGAGGGATTTGATGGAGGAATTAATCGCCCAATTAAAAGAGCTAGGCTTTACTGAATATGAAGCAAAGGCTTATACAGCCCTGGTACAGCATAGCCATGTAAATGCCTATCAGGTTAGTAAAAATTCAGGAATACCACGTGCTAGAGTTTATGATATTTTAACAGGTCTTGTTGACAAAGGGATTGTGCTTAAGGAGGAAACAGCCGAGCAAACCATATATGCTGCGCTACCTGTCGCGGTTTTTTTACAGCAAATGCAGCAGCGTTGGCAAGCTAGTTTTACATCCATTGGTATAAAATTAGCCAAATTAGAATCAAAGGAGCAAGAAGTGGAGCATAAAGTAGTGATGCTAAAGGGCAAGGAGGCGATTGTCAACTATTGTCAATCACTGCTCCAAAATGCTAAGCAGAAAGTGCTGTTATCAATGTGGGAAGATATGTATGAGGCGTTATATGAAGACATTCAAGAGGCAGAGCAGCGTGTACCGATTCATGGCATTACCTTCTATGTGGAAAATCCAATTGCTACATTAGAACAGCATCGCATGACACGCTATACACAAAAGCCCTCCACACCGCATTGGTTTATTATTTCCGTAGATGGACAGCAAATGATTTATGGACATGTACCATCTACTCAGGAAATCGCCTTTATTACAACGGATCCTGTTCATATTTATTTGCTGGAGGATTATATTTGGCATGATGTACTGGTCAATCGTTTAATCAAGCGCGATGATCAAGCATTGGAGGAGTGGATTACAAAAGAGCGACAAGCCTTTTTCCTAGATTAGAGCTCTAGCGTATAAGCAAAAAAAGTGAAATCCCTATTGCAAGAGATTTCACTTTTTCTTAATAAAATACTTTATCGATATTGTATTTGGAGCGGAAGACATTGATGGCGTATGTTTCGTAAATATCGCGTTCCATTGGATCTTCTATTTCATACACTTCAATTTTAAAAATTTCATCACGGTGGTTTTTCACAGGTGATACATTGTCTTCAAAATGCTTTTTAATGCGTTGACGGATTTTACGGGCCTTTCCAACAAATAAAAGTTCATTTTTTTCATTATAAAATAAGAAAATGCCGCCATTTTCGCGTGTGATTTTATGGAAATCAATAAATCCATGGTAAGGTGTAATCGGCACATCACCAGGCTTTAGATCTTGCTCACGTTGACGAATGACTACATCTGGCTTTGGAAATTCAATTTTAATCAAGCTATTCACGTTCCTCTCTATCCCTAAAGCTTTATGATACCATACTAATGGTATGTTTACCATAAAGGGAAATTTTATTTATAAATTTGTTTCCCACTCACACCTCACCCGACTATAGCTATAAAAAATAAACTGAATGACAAAGAACACAATTACCACAAGCCCTAGCTTCTGCATATAATCCCATGTATTTGGGAATCGGTGAAAAAATAGATAGAAATAGTACGAGACAAGCATGACGCTTAAGAAGAAAGGGGTGAAGAAGAGGATACGTAGCTCATTGCGAATGAGTTGCTTTTTCTCTCTTCTACGTAAACCGATGCGCTCTAAAGATTGCATATATTCTTTTTGTGCTGGTAGGTCAGAAAGTACTTTGTAAAAAAGCACGATGCCGCTTGCAAGTACGAATAGCAGACCGATAAAGCTTGCGATAAATAGAGCTAAGCCTGTACGCTGAAAATCGCTTTCGAGTTCAAGCTCTTTGGAAGCGGGTTCGTACTGTGATGGGATTTGATCTACTTTATTGATGCTCTTTAGCTTTTCTTCATAAGCTAATGCCTCGGCTTTGCTTACCTTATGCCCCAACTTATGCACTGTAAAGATATCTCCTTGATAAATACTTGGGTCATCGACTACAAGGATTTCCTGTATATTATAGCCAAATAAGCTGCTGTTTGTGACAGCACGTGATAGATGTTGAACATCTTTTAATACTGTGCCGTTCCATTTTATAGGTGTTTTAAATGGTTTAAGCTCTTTGTCATTTCGAATAAGGGCAGGTGTGGTGATTTTTTCATGCATATAGTTTTCATATTGTGTTTTTGATACGACAATAATATCGAGTGGCTTTCCCCATTCGCCTTGAATCTGCCTTGCATAGTTGTCTACCACAAAATCGAATGTTTCGCTTTGTTCATCAAGCCCTTGCCAATCTTTTGATGTGACATACATATAAGAAGCTGGATTACTAGCGTCGTTCATTTCTTCTGTCGAGGCATATAGGACATACGCAAGCCCTATAAATACAATAGAGCCACCTAGCATAATCATCACCAGATACAGCGTTGTTTGGAAAGCACGTAGGCGATGTGTAACATTTGATAAGGTCAACATCAGGCGTTGGTAGAATAATGGAAATATCTTCATTATACGCTTCATAACTAACAGACCTGCACCAATCATGAAATAAGGTGTAAGCAACGTAAGGGCAATAGCAATTTTAAGTAATGTTTCATGCCTATTCTCCATCGCATAAGGAACTACCCATAAACTGCCAACAAATAAAAGGATGCTGATGAACCCTAGAAGGTAGCTGCCCTTTGTTGCATCTTTGAGCGTTTTTGCACGGATTAATTGGACCAGCGCTAGACGTTTGATATAAAGCGCACTAAGGAAAAATGTGACCATCATAATACTTAAAAAGATGGCGATGGTGATGCTGAAAGAGGCTGTATTCAATTGAAATGTTAATTCAGGAATACGTATAAATTGCTGGAAGCCTAAATAAAATAGCTTGCCGAATACGATGCCTGCTAACAAGCCTGTTGCAAGTGAAATGCCTGTAATCATCAATTGCTCAAAGCTAAGTAAGCGAATTACTTGCTTGGATGTCATGCCCAAAGTAATGTATGTACCCAATTCCTGTCCACGATATTTCAAAAAAGATACAGCAGCGTAGGTAATAAAGAGAACTGAAAATGCGACTACCATGCCAAGTGCGAGCTGTAAGTTTTGATAATAGCTTGGTTTTAGTGTTTGGATGATGGCTTCATTATACAGTAGGCTCGCGAATAAAAAGAGCAGTGTCACAATCAGCGCATAGACAATATAGATGGAAATGTACTTACGTGCATGGAATAGCATATTTTTCTTCATGATGCCTTGAAAATTCAATCTTTTGCACCACCAATCGCGCTCTGTACTTCTAAAATACGATCAAAAAATTGTGTGTGATTGCCATTAGATACAATGGTCATTTCTAGTCTGCCGTCTTTCATAAAAATAATTTTTTTACAGAATGAGGCGGAAAAGGCGTCGTGTGTGACCAGAACGATTGTATTTGCCAATTCATTGTTTAAGCGCTCAAGCATCAGCATTAAATCGTTGGCTGATTTTGAATCTAAATTGCCTGTTGGTTCATCCGCAAAAATAACGGCTGGTTCTGTAATTAATGCACGTGCGGCTGCCACGCGCTGCTTTTGTCCACCTGATATTTGAGCAGGGGCATTGTCAGCGATACGGGCAATATTTAGGTAGTTCATTAATTCTCGCGTTTTTTGTTCAACGATTTTAGGGTGCTGACGGTCTAAAATAAGGGGTAGTCCTATATTTTCTTTAACAGAAAGGCTGTCGAGTAAGTTGAAATCCTGAAAAATATATCCTAATTTTCCCCTGCGAAATAAAGCCATTTTATCCTTTGATAACTTTGTGATATCGGTATTAGCAATAGTAATTTCGCCTGATGTCACAGGTTCAATGCCTGCAAGCATATTTAATAATGTTGTTTTCCCAGAGCCTGAGGCGCCCATAATGCCGATAAATTCTCCCGTTTCGATTGTGAGCGAGATGCCATCCACCGCTTTGACGATTGCTGCGCCAGGAAAGGCTTGGTAATGCTTTGTTAGTTTTTGGACTGTAATCATTGTCAGTCACTCCTTTCACTTTTAGCTTATCGCAGGTGCAACTTTTCTACATAGTGAATTTCGTGACCTTATCTTTCATTTTCGAAAGATAACATGGCGGTTGTGCCATTTTCTGATGTGATTGTAAGTTGATGATGTAATTTATCGGCAATTTGCTTCGCTAAAAACAGTCCGACACCTGAGGAATTGCGGTAAAGTCGTCCATTTTGTCCTGTGAAAAAGGGATCAAAAATACGTGGTAAATCTTCCTTTGGAATGCCTAATCCTGTGTCTTTGATATAAAGCTGCTTGCCCTCATTGCAAATCAATATTGTTTGCCCATTTTTACTATATTTCACGGCATTTGTGAGAAGCTGTGTAATCAAAAACTTGCACCATTTTTCGTCTGTATAAATAATTTCCTCTGTTAGCGAAACTTTAGGGAAAATGCCTTCATAAATAAAGAGCGTTTTATTGTCCCTTAATACAGCTTCAAGTATTGCTTTTATAGTGGTTTGCTTTGCCATATAATCCTGTACAAAGTCAGCAAGCCGTAGCATTTGCAGGCACTGTTCTAAATTATGGGCCATTTTCTCGCTTTCTTTTAGGATATCCTCCTTTGCCTGTGTATGGTTGCTCTCACTTGCTAGTTGGATAACGTTTACCGAAACTTTTAAATTATGAATCCACTGTGAAATAATAGCGAGCTGTTCTTCGGCTTGTAGGCTTTGTCGATTGAGCTTGTTACGGTATTGCTGATGCACTTCTTGCAATGCTTGAATCGCAATATGCGTATTTTTTACCATAGTGCCTGCCTTAGCACTTGCTAAGTTTTGTTCAAATTGCCATAGCTTCATTGCTTGTATCACGAGTGCAATGATAAGCAAAAAACTGCTTAACACAAAGGGATACCAAGTTTCCGTTAATGTGCCGTATAAATAAAAATACAGTGTGAGCATTGCTGTATTAATAAAGTACAGCAAAATAAACCATTTGCTATTTTGCCATAGGCGGTGTAAAAACATAGCCGACTCCTCTTTTCGTGACAAATGCATCCACAATTTGTAAGGATTTTAGCTTGATTTTCAAGCGTGTCATATTAACGGACAGCGTATTATCATCGACAAAATGCCCATCATCCCAAAGCGCTGTTAGCAAATCTTCTCTTGTGATGACCGTGTGAGGGCTTTGCATAAATAGCTTCATTAATTTAAACTCATTTTTACTAAGCTCTAACACCTCTGTATGATAGGAAAGTTCCATTTTATCACAGTTTAAGACAAGCGCATCAATGGCTAACTGTGTTGTTTGTGGGGTTGCTCTGCGTAGTACCGCCTCGATTTTGGCAAGCAAAATGCCCATGCTAAAGGGCTTCGTCATATAATCATCAGCCCCTTGCGTAATACCCCGAATTTGCTCAGATTCATCACTTCTTGCTGATAAAATAATCAAGGGAGTTGTCAGACGTTTACGCAAAATTTTTGTATAAAAAAAGCCATCATATTGTGGCAAATTAATATCCAATAAAATTAAATCAGGCTGAATTTCTTCAATTTGCATAAGCACATCGCCAAACTCATCAATTAAAAAAACCGTATATTGGTTGGCTTGTAAATATTCCTTGATGTATTTTTTTAACAGCTCATCATCTTCAACTACTGCGATTTTTGTCATGGTTTCACCTCGCATTAATGATACACTATAAAGACATTTCCTCCTACAGTGAAAAGGTTAAGAAACACGTTCGATGAGAAATACACAGATCTCCTGTCGCACCATCTCTTTCTTTTCGTTCCTGTAGTAAAGCCTATGAATGATGGCACACCGTATGTTATCAATTATATTGATGATTTTAATAAGCAGTTTTTACCGAATAGGGAGGGGCATATTACAATCGAGGAGCTTGAGAAATGGTTGAAATGGCGCACTTTCCCTCCTACTCGTGCTAATGCGGCTGAATTGTTGGAAAGTCTTGGTATGCAGGCGTTTAATCGGTGGGGTATTGTGCGAAAAACGCATGGGGTGATGGCGGATGATGAAATTTGGTTGCGATTTGATGGAGAAACATTAACACATAGAGATGTTTGTTTGCGAAAAAACCTTTATTATCCTGAAGAAGCTTAATGCATAGCAACGAGCGAAAATGGATGAGGTAACACGCTGAAATTTGCAATTTGTGTTAACCTTGCTGTATTTTTTGAGCATGATTACTAAAAAGTCAATTTAGACCAAAAACTTTGGTCTAAATTGACTTTTTAGTTGATGGAGTATATACGCCACTTCGACAAATACTAGCATCTACCGCCTTTCTTCGCTACAATAAGGCTAAAATAAAAAGAAAGCAGGAGAATTATGAGCCGGATGATGAAGCGAGTGGTGGAAGCGAGTTATTTGACTGCACAATCTGCCGCACACTACCGCACAATTTTGCGTTATTTTTATGATCAGCATGAGCGTATGCGTGATTTTATTACGCCTGAGGAAATTCTTCAGCATTTACGAACGATTCCCCAATTTGAACAGTATGACGAAGAACAGCTACATCAGCAGTTAGCGCAGCTTGTCGAATGGAATAACTTGACGGCACGTCAGGATATGACGAATGCGCGTACTATTGAGGAGTATAAAAAGAAACGTTTCCGTTATCAGCCAACGCCTTATACAATTGAAATTGAGCGTATGTTAATTGAGCTTGAGAAGATGGTAGACGATACGTTTAAAGGGTCGCTAGAGCGCTCGCAATTTGAACGTTTATTGGAGACGTTGCAAAAGCTAGAAGCAAAGCCGATGACACCTGATGCTTGTATGGCATTGTGGGAGGATATTCTTCAGTACTTTAAAACAATTCGTACAAGCACTGCGGATTATATTGCTTATATTAATAGTGAAAAGACAGACCAACGTATGCAGACGGAGGCATTTTTAATTTATAAGGCACAATTTACGAGTTATTTGCGCGATTTTATTGTGTCATTGCAGAAAACGTCATTTCAAATTGTTGAGTTGTTACAAAAGTTATCACTTGAAGTGATGCAGCCGTTTTTTCGAGAGCTTGTCAATAAGGAACGGTTGATTCCTCGCCTTGAGGAAATTCAACTGACAGATGAGGAATTATGTCAGCAGTATGAACAGTATTGGCAGTCTATCCAGCGCTGGTTTTTAGAAGTGGGCGGAGAAAAGAGCGAGCTTGAAATATTGCAATGGCAAACGAATGAGATGATTCGCCGCATTACTCGTTATGTACAACGATTAGGAGAGCGTCAGCATCATTTTAAAAGCCGCCGCAATGACTATATTCATTTAGCGAAATGGTTTGGAGACTGTGAAAATGTAGCAGATGCACATAAGCTTTCTTCCGTTGTTTTTGGCATGATGCAAGTGCAACATATTCAGTTAAAAACCTATACAACAGACGATTTACATAGTGATACATGGGATGAAAAGCCAGAGCTTGTGTCAATGAAACCACGTACAAATCGTTATCGTGAGAAAACAAAAGCAACGGGTACAATGTTGCAAACAGCGCAAAAGCAGAAGCAGCGTGAGCAGTATTTACAGGAACGTCAGCAACAAGAGATGGTGCTTTCTTCTTATTTTAACGAGGGCTATGTGCAATTATCACAACTTCATGAGGTCGAGTCATTTGTACGGAAGTTGTTACTTAGCTGGATGGCAAAGGCACGTACCAATCAACAAGGGCTTGTTAAAACAGAAAACGGCATGTTATTGCGTGTGCATGTTCTACAGGAAAACATCGTATTACATGCAGAGGATGGGCAACTGTCTATGCCAGATGTGCGTTTTGAGTTAGTGAAGGAGGGGGAGCATGGAGGGGCTATTTGATGAAAAGGCTGTGCAAGGGCTCGATTATTTGCTACATCATTTTTGGGTATTGCGCAAAGAGAACCCAGCGATGTATCAGTTGATTCGTGAGCGTCAAAAAGTATTGAAGCGCTATGCGAATGACAAGCTCGGCTTGCACTTACATATACGCCAACACTTTATTAAACTTGAAAAAATACCGATTGTGCCTGAGCGCTGGATGGGTATTCAGACATTTCAAACGCCAATGGATTATATGATTTTCTGCTATGCATTAGCATTTATCGAAGGCAAAAGCATTGAGGAGCAGTTTTTACTATCGGAATTATGTGAGAATATTCGGGCGATTGGTTATGAGCAAATTGAGCTAGATTGGACAGTGTATCAGCATCGTAAAGCCTTAATTCGTGTGATGAAAATATTGGTAGACTTGCATTTAATTGCAACAATTGATGGGGATGTACAAGGTTTTGACCATCATGAAAATCAAGAGGTATTGTATGAAGTCACGATTTATAGCCGTTATTTTATGCGGGCATTTCCTGAAGAATTTACCCAGTATGAGCATGTCCAGCAATTAATCGAAGGCGACCGCAATATGTTGGGTGAAGATGAAAGACGCAAGCGAGTATATCGGCAATTATTTACCTCACCAGCCATATATCGACAAGATGGGCAAGACCAAGACTTTTTATATATTCGTAATTTCCGTAATCGCATTAATGATGATATTGAACGGCATAGTGATTTTAAATTACATGTTTTTAAAAATGTAGCATTTTTATCGGTCACAGAGCCGAAAAAGTATTATGACCTATTCCCAAATACACGGGCAATAACAGATATCCTGTTACAGCTGTCCCATTATTTACATACGCATTTAGCAAGCTATCCACCGCGGGAAAATGGCGATATTGTGTTGACAGAGGGGCAACTCCAAGCAGTACTTGAAGAAATACGTGAGCAGTTAGGCGAGGGCTGGGCAAAATTATATCGCGATAAAACAACAGCAGCGGTGCGTGAGGAAGTTGTGGAGGAGCTAATGAATTGGCGGATGGCGACACTTGATGATGGCTTTGTACATATCCATGCATTGCTGGGCGTTTTGGCAGGTACATACCCACCAGACTATCAAAAGGAGGCTGAAAAATGACAAAATGGCAAATGAACCGAGCGGGCTTGCTGAATTTTTGGTATTACGATGATGAAATTTTTTCTTTTGAGCAAGGAAAATTGTTGTTACGTGGAACAAATGGTTCGGGAAAGTCAGTGACGATGCAAAGCTTTATTCCTGTGTTGTTGGATGGCAGAAAAACAGCGGACCGATTAGACCCATTTGGTTCGAAAGCACGTAAAATGAGCGATTACTTGCTTGGCGAGGAGGAAATTTCTAAGCGTGAGGAGCGTACAGGCTATCTGTTTATTGAATATAAGATGGCTGATTCGGAGCAATATATAACGACAGGCATTGGTATGCAGGCACGTCGCCATAAAGATTTGAAGTCATGGTATTTCGTGCTGACCGATAATCGTCGGATTGGCATTGATTTTGAACTTGCGCATCGTAGTAAAGCGGAAATTATCCCTTTCTCACAAAAGGAGTTGCAAAATCGTGTCGGAGTTGGTGGGGTAGTGGTCGATTCACAAAAGGACTATGCCGAGCTTGTCAATAAATATATTTTTGGCTTTGAAACGATGGAGGCTTATGAAGATTTAGTGAAGTTGTTAATTCAACTGCGTGCACCGAAGCTATCAAAGGATTTTAAACCAACTGTTATTTATGAAATTTTAGAATCTGCTTTGCCGCCATTAACGGATGATGAATTGCGCCATTTATCCGATACGATTGAAAGTATGGATCAAACGCAGCAACAGTTGGAGCAATTAACGATCGAATATGAAGCCAATACAAAAATTTTAAAAAAGTACCATGCTTACAATGAATATATTTTAGCAGAACGTGCATTCAAAGTAGTTGCTGTGGAGGGGCGATTGAAAAAAGCTGAAGAGGCGCGTATGACAAAGCAACAGCAGTTGGATGAAGTGCGTGAAACTGCGAAACAGCTTAAAGAAGAAGAACGTCATGTGCAACGTGATTTAACTGTAGCAATGGATGAGGAGGAGCGTCTTCGTTCGCATAAAGTATGGGATTTACAAAATAGTTTAACGAATAAAAAGCAAGAACATCATGAAACGATGGCTACTATAAAAAAGCTAAGCAATCGAAAAAGTGATGAGGAAACCAAGCGTATCAAGCTATTACATAGGTTGCGCGACCAGCAGGACGAGCTTTCCTCTACTGAAAAAGAGCAACGAGAAACACTACAGGAAATGCACGACTTAGCACAAGATGCAGCGTTTCAGGCACATGCTTTAAATGTTGATAGTTTGGCACGTGGTACGATGGAGTTTGCCTATTGGGGGCAAGAGGTGGAGCAGCATAAAGAGCAGCTACGCCAGATGAAAAAGCTCGTGTCTGAGCAGTTATGTTTAGCGGAGGAAGACCGTAAGCTAGAGCGTGCTTCTTCCGAAAAAACGAGGCAAATTGATATGTTGCAAAAAGAATTGGAGCAGGCAGGTCACTGGTATGATGAGGAGTTACATCAACTGAAGACAGCGCTATTTGTTTGGATGCAAAAGCATGACAAATTAGCATTTACTGCAGAAGAACAGCAGAAAATTTCACATATCTTGAATAAAATGTATAATGAAGCACCTTATCATGAGGTGACAAATATATTAATGGCTGCACTCAATAATTATCGTGCTGAGTTGACAGTTGAGCGCACAGCCAATGAAGTGGCACAGCGACAAAACGAGCTTGCGTTACAGGACAAGCAACAGCAGCTTGAAAAATTGCGCAATGAGGAATTAGCAGAGCCACAGCGTGTGGTGGGAACGGTGTTATTTCGGGAGCAGCTTGTACAGCAACAAATCCCGTTTGTGCCATTATATGCGGCTGTAGAGTTTCAACCGCATATAACAGATGAACAAAAAAGTCGCTTAGAGGCGGCACTTGCAACGACAGGTGTGCTGGATAGTTTAATTTCACCACAAACTTTCGAGGTGACGGAGGATGCCCTAATTTTACCAAATGCCCAGTTATTTGGTCATACACTTGCTGATTTTTTACAACCAGACGTCGATGTGGATGGCATTTCAGTAACACTTGTCGATGAAGTGTTGCGCAGTATTCCCGTTGAACAAAATAGTGAAGGCTTTTCTGTGGATGAGCGCGGTTTTTATCGAATTGGTTGTGTCAGTGGACATGCTCCACAGCAAGGTCCCTCAAAATACATTGGACGTGCATCGCGCAAACGTTATCAGCAAGAGCAAATAGAGCTTGTATTGGCAGAAATAACAGACTTGCAGAATCGCCAAGCGCAACTTGTCAAGATGCAGGAGGAAATTATGCAGACATTTGATGATGTGATGCGCTGGCAGCAAGCAATCCCATCTGACCGTACTGTTTATGATATTTATGAGGAAATGGTGCAAACGAAAAACAAGCAAAAGGGATTGAAGGAACAATTGCAACTGATTGACCAAGAGTGGCAGACTGTCAGACAAAGTTTGCGTGATATTCGTCAACAGCTGCTTGAAGTAAAGGATACATTGAATATTGCCCAAACGAAAGACGCCATCAATGAAGCACTTCAAGTGATGGATACTTATTTAAAGGAGCTAAATAATTTACGCTTTGCGATTTTAAATCAACAAAATTTGCATGACCGTATACGCGATGGGCAGTTTCAGCTTGAGGAAGTACAAGCGAAAATTGATGAATATCACGATGAATTTGTCGATGCGGAAAATAGGCTTGATAAAATTATAGCGGAAATTTCTTCAATCGAAACACAGCTAAAGCTTGAAGGAGCCGATGCAATCACGGCACGCATTGCAGAACTCCAAGCAACATTACAACAATTGAAAACACGTGATGATGAGATTCGCAAGGCGTTGCCAACATGTGAGGCACAGCAAACATTATTATCTACGCAACTTGAAAATGCTGACAAGGAAGTTACTTTTGCGAAATATATGTATGCACAGTGGCAAAAAGCGTTACAGGACGAACTAGATTTAGCATTTATCGCTTTGGAGGACAAAACACCACAAGCGATTGATAAGCAATTGAAAGCAGCTTTGCAACACGACCGTGTAAAACTTCAAGAGCAATTATCGAAAATCATCAATGAAGAGATGAATGCTTTAGCTGAGTATCATGTCAGCAGTTATTTAAAGGAAACGGAGATGCTAGCAGCATTTGCTATGCTAGAGGATGATCGTGTAGAAGGCTTTACACAGTTACGAGGACGTCGCATTATAGAGCTTGAATATCGTGGACAGCGTGTAAGCCCATATACAATAGATCGTGCACTGACCGCAGAGTTAGAGGAACGCCGCCATTATTTAGATGCACAAGACCGCGAGTTGTACGAGGATATTATCGTTAATTCAGTTGGCAGAATTTTACGTCAGCGCGTTGCTCGTGCACAACAATGGGTGAAGGAAATGGATCAAATTATGGCACAGCGCGACAACTCATCGGGACTTATTTTTTCGATTAGCTGGAAGCCGCGCACTGCGGAAGGGGAGAACGAGCTTGATACAAAAGATCTCGTGCAACTACTACAGCGTAAAAGTAGCTTTTTAAGTGAAGAAGATTTGCAAAAAATTACAAAGCATTTCCGTTCACGTATTGAAAGTGCGAAGGAAATTATTGGTCTACGCAATGAGGGCAATACATTGCATCAAGTATTAAAAGAGGTGTTGGATTACCGTAAATGGTTTTCCTTTGTTTTATCATATACACGCCAAAACGAAACGAAAAAAGAGTTAACGAACAATGCCTTTTACAAATTCAGTGGTGGGGAAAAGGCTATGGCGATGTATATTCCGCTATTTACGGCTGCTTATTCTCGCTATAAGGAAGCAGATGCCATGGCGCCATATATCATTTCGTTAGACGAGGCTTTTGCAGGTGTCGATGAGCAAAATATTCGAGATATGTTTGAAGTAGTCGAGCAGCTTGGCTTTAATTATATTATGAATTCACAAGTCATTTGGGGCGACTATGACACGGTTTCAAGTTTAGCGATCTCGGAGCTAGTTAGACCGAAAAACGCGGATTTCGTCACGGTATTAAACTATGTATGGAATGGTAAGGAACGTGTATTGAATGGCTAATCTATCCGCATTTCATCATGCTGCATTTCATAAACTATTTGTGTTGTTTAAGAAAAAATATTACTCGTTGGGCAGAATGCGCGGAACTGTTTCATTGCGTACATTTAACGCAGAGGAAATAGAGGAAATTGCAGGCTTTTTAGCGGTGTCACCTGCTTTTTTACAACGCAAGGGTAGCATAGTGTTAGCGCAATTTGAAGAAAAGCTTGCCACCTCCGCTTTCCATGATTTATCGCTCGTGCAGCTAGTCGAAGCCATATTAAATGAGCCACTTACTACAAAAGAACAAGAACAAACAACAAAGCTACAAAGTGAAGAACAATTTGTTTGTCAGCTTCGCTTAGTATTAGCATCATTGCCACAATGGTTGGCACGAATTTTGGAGAAACTACCAGATAGCCGCTTTATTTGGCAACAGCAAGCATCTATTTTACCTGCTATTCAATGTGTGGCACAGGCAATCAAAAATCGGCTACCGGCAGGGCAATTTGAACGTCTACCAATTTTCGCACAGCGTACAACGGGCAATCCACATGCCTTCGATGCACAAACACTATATGGAAGGTTACTTCTTCATGCGGCATTTAGTTTGAATGAAGGAGAATTCCCAAAAACAAGTGAAGAACGCAGTGAGTTATTAGCAACATTAGGGATTGTACAAGATGATTTATGGAATTTTGTGACTTGTCAAGGTTTGCGTGCTTTTGAGAAAGGGCAGGAGAATGCTGTATGGAAAGCGGCTATTCAAGAAAACAGTGTGTTGAATATGCCGATGCGTGAGCTAATGAAAATTGACTTTGTTCAGCCGGTTACGGGCGAAGCGGTATGGGTTGTTGAAAATTCTGGTGTTGCATCGACATTAATGGACGCACACCCAACCGCACCGATTCTTTGTACACATGGTCAGCTACGCATGGCTAGTTGGCGATTACTTGATTTGCTTGCTGAAAATGTCGAAATTTACTATGCAGGTGATTTAGACCCAGAAGGCTTACTGATTGCCCAGAAAATTAGTAGGCGTTATGGGGAACGTGTCGTGCTTTGGCGCATGGATGAGGCTTGTTACGAGCAAGGGTTAGCTGAACCATTAGCCGATGTGCAATTATTAAAGTTGAAAAATATCAAGATTGCTCCATCTCTTGTTGCGCGCATGCAGCAAGAGAAGCGTGCGGCATATCAGGAAGCATGGTTAGCGTGGTTGGTAGATGATATTCGTTTGCTAATGAAAAATTAGGGATGAAGCTAAATAGGCTGTTTTTCAACAGAGGAATGCTAAACCCTATTGTCAAATATTTTAAATAGTGCTACAATTCGATGTAGTTAAATAAACCTTATCAAGAGAAAGCAGAGGGATTTGGCCCGATGACGCTTCAGCAACCTCTAACAACAGTTAGAAAGGTGCTAATTCCAGCAAAGGATTTATCCTTTGAGAGATAAGAGTGGACGTGAAAAAATCCTTCTCATTCTATCTCGTATGGAATGAGGGGGATTTTTTAATTGTAAGCAATAACAGAGAGGGGAATGCAAGATGCCAATTAATATTCCGAAAAATTTACCAGCTGGAGAACATTTACGTGAGGAAAAAATCTTCGTGATGGAAGAGGATCGCGCAAGAACACAGCAAATTCGTCCGTTAAGTATATTAATTTTAAATTTAATGCCTGAAAAAGAAAAAACAGAGCTGCAATTGCTACGCTTATTAGGGAATACGCCACTCCAGGTCAATATTACCTTTTTAAATACGGCGACACATAAATCAAAGAATGTGAGTAAATCGCATTTACAGCTATTTTACACAACATTCTCGCAAATTCGTCATCGCCGCTATGATGGCATGATTATTACAGGAGCGCCTGTTGAGAAAATGGAATTTGAGGACGTGAACTATTGGCAAGAAATAAAGGAAATTATGGATTGGTCCAAAACTAATGTGACATCTGTTCTTCATATTTGTTGGGGAGCACAGGCAGCACTCTATCATCATTATGGTATTGGTAAGTTCGAGCTTCCTGCTAAATGCTCAGGGGTTTATTCCCATGTTATTACCGATTTAACGGTTGATTTAGTGCGTGGTTTTAGCGATTTGTTTACAGCGCCGCATTCACGCCATACTTCTGTCTCCATTGACGAGGTACGTAATCACCCTGATTTACGCTTATTGTCCTATTCAGAGGATGCAGGAGTCTTTATTGTACAATCGAAGGATAATAAAAATATTATGATTACAGGTCACTTAGAGTATGATGCGACAACTTTGGCGGATGAATATCATCGTGATATTGCGAAGGGGCTTGATACGGCAGTGCCTGTCAATTATTTCCCGAATGATGACCCAGCACAAGCGCCCATTAATACATGGCGTGCCCATACACATTTATTATTTTCAAACTGGCTGAACTACTATGTTTACCAAGAAACACCGTACGAATGGGATTTAGTAGAAGAGCTTGAATACCATATTTAGCACATCCATAAAGTCTAATTTCTTCTTGCCATGCAGAGGAAATTAGACTTCTTCTTCCTTTTGTGACTTTGGCTTTCGAATAGCAGCCACGATCAGCAGTAGAACAGGCAGTAAAATCATCACAATAAATGATAGAATAGGCCAAATCTCATTATTGTAATTATTGAAATGAATAATATTTGGATGCACAATTTGCGATAGTCCCAGTATCATTAAGCCCATTGGCAAAATAATTGGCCGATGATCCTTGATATTTAATATTTGTGCAAGTCCTACCACACTTACATAAAAGTACATAAATGTCCGAATATAAAGAGTTGTAAGCCACATAAAAGCCATTATCACTTCAATACGCTGCAAAAAATTACCGATTGATATTCTTTGTGCAAGTGCATAGCTAGGAAATGTTCGAGCAGCGGTGTTATCGGGTCCTAAGACAAGTATGCAGAGTGTTACCATTGTTGTGAGCACAATCCCACCAATAATAGTGCCCATATAAAAGCCTTTTTGTACAGAATGCTGAACATTGACCGTTATTGGATAAAGCATTAATAGCACCACTAATGGAAATGAGAAGATACTTAAAAAGCGTGTAATACTATAGAGCATGGACGCTTTAGTAGCCTCTAACATTGGCTGTATATTGTCAAACGTAATTTGTGGGGCAATACAAATCACGAAAAAAATAAAAATTAAGAAAAACAGTGGAAAGAGAATTTCAGCAGAACGTGCAAATGTTTCAATACCTAAGTAGGCTGCATACATAATAATAATACTAAACAGCAGGGCAAAGGCCATCGTAGGTGTTTCTGGCATAACCTCTGTTTGCATAAAAATACCAATAAAATATAATAATTCGCCTGTTGAAAGAATGGTTGTAATTAAAAAGCAAATTGTTGTGATCGTGCCAAAAAAGCGGCCTAAAATTTGCTTATTTGCCTCAACAAATGTCAGGGTAGGTGTTTGTTTAGCTAGGGTTAGCAATAATTTCACGATGAGTAAACTGAGTATGACACCAATACCTGCCGCAATCCACGCATCTTGCTTGGCCATATTCGTAATGCTGGCAGGTATAATTAAGATAGCCGTACCGATGGAATAGAGTATCGTAATAATAGTGAATTGTCTTGAACTGATCATTTCTTTTTCCATCTCATGTCTCCTTCATGTAGCTATTTGGTGAATGAAACAATATACTCTTTAATAGGTGTAAGGATAAAGGTAATAACGTCTAATGGACTTGGAATATTGATTTTAAGGGCGATGCCTATATTTAAAGCTGTACCAATCAGTAAGAGGATAGAAAAAACCACAACCGTCTTTGTCTCCTGTTGCTTTTTTAGCTTTGGTATCATGAGAAAAGCAATAATAATGGAGAGTAGGACAAACGCTATTGCTAGAATCAAACTATTCTTCCTCCTTTGGCATATTTAATAAGGAGTTTTGTAGGGTACCTACACCTTGTGTTTTCACCTTTACATCAATATTGACCTGCAATTCTGGAAAAATAGTA
Source organism: Lysinibacillus macroides (assembly GCF_001281525.1). Lineage (GTDB taxonomy): Bacteria > Bacillota > Bacilli > Bacillales_A > Planococcaceae > Lysinibacillus > Lysinibacillus macroides. Next base: position 142,841 of record NZ_LGCI01000009.1, read on the forward strand.
GGCCAATCCCCTTTGATTTTTTTCCACTGCTTTGCATCAGCTCGATGTAGGGCATCACAAAATCCCAAAATATCGACTTGATAGTATTGTTGAATCGTCTCTAATGTTTTTTCAATTCGTTTCTGAATGCCCTGCGCGGTCTTTTGATTAATATAATCCATGGTAGCACTTTCCATGAGATTGATCGTACAGCCCACTTCATCCACATTTTGAATAATATTGATTTGTACATCAATTTTTGGTGCTCCACGCTCAAAAGTACCTTTTATTTTGGTATGGGATTGCGTGATTTCCATAGACAAAGTTCCTTTTTCAGGACAGGCGATTCTTTCCACCGTACTTTTAATGGTGTCGTTCAGAAAGCTAATGCTTTTACTATCTTCCTCTGATAGTAATCCCACGAATTGATTGTCTTTAAAAACAGCTAAACCTGCATACTGTAGCCAAGCAGAGGTTTTTACCCGTTGTACATTTGTTTGATCCATTCCTAATTTCCTATCACCATGGATTTCAATAGCTGTAAGAATGGCACCTCTCTCTTCTTTATGAAGCATATCGACTAATTCATCTATATTGACAGCAATTGTAGAGCCCCAAGCTTTTTCAGAGGTTCGCAGAGAATTGACCATTTTATTGGCAGGTATTTTTTCAATGGGTGTTAGTATATTTAACACTTCCTTCGCTGTCGCCTCATAGGACATAATGACATCGAAATCATTTCGAAATTCATGATCTCGTGCAATTAAATCAAGTGATTCATCAATCCCTTCTTTTGCAAGGTCCTCTCCTAACACAACGACTTGAAGATGGGAAAAATACGGCTTTCTGGCCGCAACCGTTGTCATTTTTCGGATTGCCTCAAAGATAGTCTCACCCTGTGCATGATAGGTAATGACTGGGGCGCGCTGAGTGGAGACCTGTCGTACAGAAATCTCACTAGGATCAACAATTTGCACCGTTATTTCATAGTGATCCTCGACTTTATCGATGCCAAGTGCTACGACAATCGCTAATTCATTTAATTCACGTTTACTCCAGCATCCACTTAGAAGCAAGGTAAGGATGCATAGTAAACCAATCCCTTTTACTTTAGCCATATCTTATTCCTTTCGACCTTTGCGATTGATATAGGCATGCGCTCTTACCATATTTTTTTGATTGATCAGGCGAGGTCGTGTTCGCAACCATCTGCGTGGGAACAGCAAAAATGCATCCTTTTGGTCCTTTAGGATAAATGGGGCAAATGGACTTAAATAAGGTATACCGAATGTACGAATGCTACATAGATGAAGAATAATAAGCATAATGCCAAACATCACACCAAATAAGCCAAACATAGCAGCTACAATCATGAGGGGAAAGCGTAGCACACGAATAGTATTTGATAAGCCATAAGCTGGAAATAAAAAGCTGCAAATCGCTGTCAAGGCTACAATAATAACCATTACGGCTGACACAACCCCAGCATCTACAGCTGCCTGCCCAATAACAAGTGTACCAACAATGGAGACAGCAGGCCCAATCGTTCTTGGCATACGAAGTCCTGCCTCCCGTAATATTTCAAAGGCTACCTCCATAATAAGAGCTTCTACTACAGCAGGAAAGGGCACGCCTTCTCGTTGGGCAGCAATACTAATCAGCATTGGTGTTGGTAGCATTTCCTGATGAAAGGTGGTAATCGCTACATAGAGCGAGGGAGCGACTAAGGCTAGGCTAATACCAAAAAATCGCAATATACGAATGAGTGAGCTAATAAACCAGTGCTGGTAGTAATCTTCTGCTGATTGTAGAAAAGATGTAAATAATGCAGGTACAACCAAAACAAAGGGGGTACCATCAACAATTATTGCTATTTTGCCTTCTAATAATTCGCCAGCAATGACATCAGGGCGCTCAGAATTATAGATAGTGGGAAAGATAGAGGTTTTAGCATCTTGAATATAATCCTCAATATAGCCACTTTCTAGTATGCTATCTGTATCAATGCGATCTAAACGTGCTAATACCTCAGCGACAATTTTATCATTAGCAATGCCATTGATATACACGATGGCTACATCTGTTTGTGTGACATCGCCAATTACACGAGACTTTATCCAAAGATTAGGACTTTTAATTTTGCGACGAATTAATGCTGTATTGGTACGCAATGTTTCCGTAAAGGCTTCCTTTGGCCCTCTAATCACTGATTCGGTGGAGGGCTCAGTGACAGCACGATCTCTAGCATGTTTTGTGTTTGTAGTAAAGCCTGATGCTAAGCCGTCCAACAGGATTACGGTTTCGCCATTAAGAATCGCTTGATAGAGTGCTGTAAAATATTCGACATTGGCGATGTCACCAACTGTTAAAAAGGAATTTCGGATATGTTGATGAATGGTGGAAATATCAAACTCATGCTCTTCCTCGCTATACATCATCAGCTTATCAATCACTGCATCCGCAATCATCGTTTTATCGACTAAGCCATCAATAGCAATCATGGCCAGGGTATGGTGGCCAACGGTTATTTTACGTACCATGATATCGTTACTATGACCAAGTGTATGATCAATTATCTTTAGATTTTTTTCTAGGGATTCGTTTAATACTTCATGGAATGGGGAGGTATTGGTATTGTTAGACAGAGACATGTGCGTTCCTCCTCAAATGGACGTTCATTATTTATAGAATAGACAACTTTAGAAGGAGATAAACGAAGGAAGCCATTAAAAAACAGTATATCTCCCACGTAGCTCGAAGGAGATATACTGCTTTATGTACGATAGTCGTATTGTAATTCATCATTATTTGTATCAACGTCTACATATAAACTATGCTCGTTGAAAAACCATAAGTCCTTTTCCTCAATGTAATAGGTTACATCATCAATAACGGTTTCAACACCAATCGCAATTGGCTCCTCACGTGTCATACCGAGTGAAAAGCCCTCATGAAAGGGGCTAGAGCCGCCATAGCGAGCATAAAAACGAATTGTATCACCAGGCTCGACTTCCATCTCTTGTTTAAACCATTGTAGCGCTTGATCTGTTAATGCAATATCCATACGTATATGCTCCTCTCTTCTTTAAAGCCATTTTACCTTTGGCTCCGTGCCATTTTTAATACGGCCAATATTGGCACGGTGACGATAAATAATAAAGGTAAATAAAAAGGCTACTAGGATGCCTAATGCAAAATCGCCCGTAACAAAATAATAAACGATTGCATAAATAAGTGCTACTAATGCGGCGATCATCGAGGTTAAGCTAACGATTTTTGTTATTTTTAAGGTCACAATAAATGTTATAAATAACAGGACAAATAGGGGCCATGAATAACCAAGTAACACACCGGCAGAGGTTGCCACCGCTTTTCCACCGCGGAAATTAGCAAAGATAGGGAACATATGACCAATTACTGCAACTAGACCAAGCACTAATGGATGGATAGGGCTGTCTGCGAAAACGGGCAATGATACTAGTAAAACAGCCGCTGTTCCCTTTAAAACATCCATCACCGTGACAACAATCCCTGCTTTTTTCCCTAATATTCGAAAGGTATTGGTTGCACCAAGGTTACCGCTTCCATGCTCACGAATATCTGTATGATAAAAAAGTTTGCCTATCCATAGCCCAGAAGGTATAGAGCCAATTAGATAAGCGCATAAAATAATAAATCCATTCACCATAAGGTAGACACCTTTCCTTCACTTGATACGAATAGTTTGTCACAAGTATTTTACACTTTTTCTTGTGAATCTACAATGTTCGGAAGGAGAATTCACAGGAAGCCTTGAATTCAAATAGTTAGACAATCCAATCATTAGAGAGCGGCAACGCAAAGATAGGGATAATGGTCATTTTGTCAATTGTTCCTTCCTTTGATAGAATAGAAGTCTATCTCTAACATGTTTGCTGATGATGTATAGAGGATTGGTGTGTAGCTTATTTTGCAACTAAATGCGTAATGATGCGTCAAATGTTACGATTAAGAGAAGAGCAGCTACTTAACTTGCTTAAATCCCATTTTTAAGAAAGTGTTGAAGATGTTTACTATTGAAAAAAGTAAAATGAAATAAGACCTGTCGCTAGATCTTGACAGGAAATGCTATGATTGATTAGGATGAGAATAGTAATAGAACATGCGTTTGTTTTTGGAGGGGAATTTTTTGACGAATAAACAGTCACCTAGCGTCTATAATGATGACGCTATACAAGTATTAGAAGGATTAGAAGCGGTACGCAAACGACCCGGCATGTATATCGGTTCAACAGATGGCCGTGGACTTCACCACCTTGTGTATGAAATCGTAGATAATGCGGTGGATGAAGCACTGGCTGGCTTTGGCGCTCATATTATTGTCACGATTCATAAAGATCAAAGTGTAAGTGTGCGTGATTTTGGCCGTGGAATGCCAACAGGTATGCATAAAATGGGCAAGCCAACCCCTGAAATTATTTTTACAGTATTACATGCTGGCGGGAAATTTGGACAGGGCGGTTATAAGACAAGTGGCGGCTTGCATGGTGTAGGCTCCTCTGTTGTGAATGCGCTATCAACCTTTTTAGAGGTAACGATTCATCGTGATGGGAAAAAATATCGTCAGCGCTTTGAAAATGGCGGACATCCTGTAACAACGCTTGAAGAAATCGGGCAAACAAAGCAAACAGGGACACTTGTTCATTTTCTACCAGACGAGACCATTTTCTCTGTGACGAAATTTAACTATGATACATTAGCAGAGCGTTTACGTGAGTCAGCTTTTTTATTAAAGGGCTTAAAAATTGAATTAACCGATGAGCGCGAGGAAGGCAAAAAGGATGTGTTCTTTTATGAGAACGGTATTGAAGCTTTCGTTGCGTATTTGAATGAAGAAAAAGATGTCCTTCATCCTGTGAAATATGTAGAAGGCATACAAGATGATATCGAAGTAGAGTTTGCTTTCCAATATAACGATGGCTATTCCGAAACGATTTTATCCTTTGTCAATAATGTGCGTACACGTGATGGTGGGACACATGAAACAGGTGCAAAAGCGGCACTCACACGCGTTTTTAATGAATATGCAAGGAAAATTGGCTTGCTGAAGGAAAAGGATAAAAACCTAGAAGGAACAGATATTCGAGAGGGTTTAGCGGCCATCGTCTCTGTGCGAATTCCAGAGCATTTACTACAGTTTGAGGGACAAACCAAGGGTAAACTCGGCACAAGTGAGGCTCGTTCCGCTGTAGATAGTGTTGTATCAGAGCAAATTTTATATGTGCTGGAGGAAAATGCGGAATTATCAGCCTCTCTTGTCCGTAAAGCAATTCGTGCCCAGCAAGTGCGAGAAGCGGCTCGAAAGGCACGTGAGGATGCACGAAATGGCAAGAAAAACAAAAAGGGTAGTACGATTCTATCTGGAAAACTAACGCCAGCTCAGTCACGCAATGCGGCGAAAAATGAGCTGTATTTAGTCGAGGGCGATTCTGCTGGTGGCTCTGCCAAGCAAGGCCGTGATCGCACATTCCAAGCGATTTTACCGTTGCGCGGAAAGGTCATTAATACCGAAAAAGCAAAGCTGCAGGACATTATGAAAAACGAGGAAATTTCAACGATTATTCATGCGATTGGTGCAGGTGTTGGTTCAGACTTCTCTGTTGAAGATTCCGCCTACAATAAAGTTGTCATTATGACCGATGCGGATACAGACGGGGCGCATATTCAAGTCTTGCTATTAACGTTCTTCTATCGTTATATGCGTCCGCTTATTGAGGATGGGAAAGTCTTTATTGCACTGCCACCATTATATAAAGTGTCTAAAGGAACAGGGAAAAAAGAAGTGGTTGAATATGCTTGGACAGAAAGCGATTTACAAAAGGCCATCAAAAAAGTGGGCAAGGGTTACATACTACAGCGCTATAAAGGACTTGGTGAGATGAATGCAGACCAGCTGTGGGATACAACGATGAACCCTGAAACACGTACATTAATTCGTGTCACAATTGAGGATGGTGCACGAGCAGAACGACGTGTCACGACGTTGATGGGGGATAAGGTAGAACCACGTCGTAAATGGATCGAAGCGAATGTAGACTTCGGTATGGAGGATGATGCCAATATTTTAGATAATGAATTCATCCAACAAGAGGAGGGCCAAGCATGAGTAGTATAGAAGTATTCCAAGATTTACCTTTAGAAGAAGTAATGGGTGACCGTTTTGGTCGCTATAGTAAATATATTATTCAAGACCGCGCGTTGCCTGATGCACGCGACGGTCTTAAACCTGTGCAGCGTCGTATTTTATATGCGATGCACACAGAGGGCAATACACATGATAAGCCATTTCGTAAATCGGCTAAAACCGTCGGGAATGTTATTGGTAATTACCATCCACACGGCGATAGCTCTGTCTATGAAGCGATGGTACGTATGAGTCAGGATTGGAAGGCACGCCATATGCTAATTGAAATGCATGGCAACAATGGCTCAGTTGATGGAGACCCACCTGCTGCGATGCGTTATACAGAGGCAAGGCTTTCTACTATTGCGGCTGAAATGCTGCGAGATATTGGTAAGAAAACAGTGGAGTTTGTGCCGAACTTTGATGACCAGGATATGGAGCCAACCGTTTTACCTGCACGTTTCCCAAATTTATTGGTCAATGGCTCTACAGGGATTTCTGCTGGCTATGCCACAGATATTCCACCCCATGCATTAGATGAGGTGTTAAATGCGGTTTTAATGCGCTTAGACAAGCCAAATACGACAGTGGATGAATTGATGACGGTAATAAAAGGACCTGATTTCCCAACAGGTGGTATTATTCAAGGTGTTGACGGTATTAAAAAGGCTTATGAAACAGGTCGTGGCAAAATTATTGTACGCGCACAAGCGGTTGTAGAGCCGATTAAGGGTGGCAAGGAGCAAATCGTTATTACTGAATTGCCATACGATGTTAATAAAGCGAATCTTGTGAAAAAAATCGATGAGCAACGCGTGGATAAACGCCTAGAAGGCATTGCCGAAATTCGTGATGAATCAGATCGCACAGGCTTACGTATTGTCATTGAGCTTAAAAAGGATATACCAGGACAAGGAATTTTACAGTATCTATTTAAAACAACCGATTTACAGATAGCTTATAACTTTAATATGATTGCGATTCATAATCGTCGTCCAACGATGATGACATTGCCATTATTGCTGGATGCCTATATTGCCCATCAGAAGGAAGTTGTCACAAATCGTTCCATTTATGATTTACAAAAGGCAAAGGATCGTTCACATATTGTAGATGGTCTTATAAAAGCACTGTCTATTTTAGATGAGGTCATTGCTACGATTCGTGCCTCTAATGATAAAAAAGATGCTAAGCAAAATTTACAAGCAAAGTTTGATTTTACAGAAATACAAGCAGAGGCAATTGTCAGCCTGCAATTATACCGTTTAACCAATACTGATATTACAGAGCTTCGTAAAGAGCAGGATGAGCTGAATAAAATAATTGCCAAGCTAGAAGGCATTTTGCAAAGTGAGGCAAAGCTTATACGTGTGATCAAGCAGGAATTACAAGACATTAAAAAGCGCTTTACAGAGCCACGTCGCTCCAAAATTGAGCAAGAAATTGAAGAAATTAAAATTACCTTAGATGTGCTTGTGCCAAGTGAGGAAGTGGTGGTCACTGTCACAAAGGATGGCTATATTAAACGTACATCCACGCGTTCACATGCCGCTTCGAATGGACAGGATTGTGCGATGAAGGACTCGGATTACTTATTGTATGAAGCAACCTTAAATACACAGCATCATCTGTTACTCTTTACAAATCGAGGAAATTATATTTATCAGCCTGTTCATGAGCTTCCTGATATTCGCTGGAAGGAGCTTGGTCAGCATATTTCCAGTATTGTGCCAACAGGTGAGGATGAAGCCATTATCGCAGTCTATGGCTTTGCTACATTTGAGCAGCCAAATACCTATATCCTTACAGCCACAAAAGATGGGCAAATTAAACGATCTCCATTAGTAGATTATGTTGTGACACGTTATTCGAAGCCAATTAAAACGATGAATGTGAAGGCTGGCGATACACTGATTTATGCCGCCCTTGTGACGGATGCTGTAGAGCTTATGCTGACAACAGATACTGCGTATGCCATTCGTTTCCCAATTGAAGAATTACCTGTAACAGGTGTAAAAACAGGCGGAGTAAAAGGTATTACGCTAAAAGAGGGAGAAGCCTTAGTTGGTGTGAATGTGTTACAGCCTGATGAAACACAGTATGTGGTCATTGTGACACAGCGTGGAGCAGTAAAGAAGATGAATGTCGCTGAAGTAGAGATGGCCAATCGAGCAAAGCGTGGGCTTAAAATATTAACAGAATTAAAGGCAAATCCACACCGTATTGTGGCGATTGTTCAAGCAACGGATAAGGAGCAGGTCGTGATTGAAACCGAAAAAGGGATGCAGGAGGTGTTAGATGTACAAGCCTTAACACGTGCAGATCGTCATTCTAACGGTTCCTTTAAGGTGGATGTTGCAACAGATGGGCCGATTTCACATGTACAAATCGCAAAAAAAGAGCCAGCTGACGCAAAAGAGAGTTAGTATAATTGAATGCATCGTTCTGTACCAGTTACAGGGCGGTGCTTTTTTAGTTATACATCTAAAATTTAGACCTGCCCTTGTCATTTCCAATCAACTATGGGTATAATAATCATCGAAAAGTTCATAGTGAAAGAATGTAGGGGGGCTAGTAGCGGCTAGCTGAGATTGTGTCCGATAGGCACTGACCCTTTGAACCTGATTTGGCTCGTACCAGCGTAGGGAACATCTATTCAAAAAAAAGCATTATTTTGGAGATTGATTGTGAGACGTCTGGGAGAAATCCTAGGCGTTTTTTATTTTGGTTCAGCGGTTATCAAGATGGCGTCATGCTACATTTTGCCAATGTTCTTCTGGTGCTAACATTCATTTTATGAACGCTTTCATATTTTAAATTAGGAGGATTTCGCATGAAAAAATGGGCATTTATTGTATTGACATTCGCAGCACTGCTTGCACTTGTTGGCTGTGGGGAGAAGGAGGACAAGCAAGCTGATGATGCACCCAAAAAGGTTTCTGTTGTCCTTGATTGGACACCGAATACCAATCATACAGGGCTTTATGTAGCAAAAGAACTTGGCTATTTTGAGGAACAGGGCTTAGATGTGGAAATTATTATGCCTGGTGAGGCGGGAGCTGATCAGCTTGTGGCATCTGGGAAGGCGGAGTTTGGGGTTAGCTATCAGGAGGGCATTACACAGGCTCGTGTACAGGATGTGCCACTTGTTTCCATCGCTGCGATTATTCAGCATAATACCTCTGGCTTTGCTTCTATTGCCTCGAAGGGTATTACGTCGCCAAAGGATTTTGAAGGAAAAACATATGGTGGCTGGGGTGCACCACTTGAGCAAGCAGTATTGCAATCCTTAATGCAAACAGAGGACGCCGATATCGATAAGCTTGATATTGTAAATGCAGGCGATTTAGATTTCTTTACCATGATGCAAAAGGATATTGATTTTGCGTGGATTTATTATGCATGGACAGGTATTGAGGCAGAGCTTCGTGGTGAACAGATTAATATGCTGTATTTAACGGATTATAGTGAGCAGCTTGATTATTATACACCTGTCTTGGCAACAAATGAAAAGATGATTGAAAACAATCCTGACATGGTGAAGGCATTTGTGGCTGCTACAGCAAAAGGCTATGAATATGCAATCGAGCATCCTAGTGAGGCAGCTGATATTTTACTAGAAGCGGCTCCTGATTTAGATAAAGAACTGGTACATAAAAGTCAAGAATGGTTAGCGGATAAGTATCAGGATGATGCAGCACAATGGGGAGAGCAAAAGCTAGCTGTTTGGGAAAACTATGCAAACTGGATGTCCAGCAATCAGGTATTAGAGGGCGACTTCCATGCAGAGCAAGCTTTTACCAATGACTTTTTACCAAAAAAGGAGAAAAACTAATATGGCAAATTCATTAATCAGTGTTCAAATTATCCCAAAAACAGAAAAATATGAGGATATTATTCCTTATGTTGATGCGGCTATTGCTGTTATCGATGCTTCAGGTGTGAAGTACGAGGTACATCCACTTGAAACAACAATGGAGGGTGAGCTGTCAGTATTGCTGCAAATTATTGAGAAAATGAATGATAAAATGATTGAACTTGGTGCCATCAATGTGATTACACAGGTGAAAATTTTATATCAGCCATCTGGTATTACCATGAGTACATTAACGGAGAAATATCAGTAATGAAACAAGCATTGCACAAGGGAAGGACGATATTTTTTATCGCCTTCCTCTTATTCGTCTGGGAGCTAATTGTGCATATGGCTGAAGTTCCCCATTGGCTACTACCTGCACCAAGTAGTATTTTGTTGGAAGCCTTTCAGTCGTACCAGGCCTTTCTACCACATGCTTTTGCAACGGTGCAATTAGCATTGTTAGGGCTTGCCATTGGGATTGGCTGCGGTTTAACAGTTGCCATTGTCTTACATCGTTTTACATTTATTCGTGAGCTATTTTATCCGATTCTGATTATGTCGCAAAATATTCCAATTCTTGTATTAGCACCACTGCTTATTATTTGGTTTGGCTTTGGCTTATTACCAAAGCTGATTATCATTTGTCTTGTATGCTTTTTTCCGATTGTGATTGCCGCGATGGATGGTTTCCGTCAAACGGACGCTGCGTTAAAGCATTATTTTGAAATGATTGGTGCATCAAAGGCACAAACCTTTTGGAAGCTAGAATGGCCTTATGCCTATCCAGCGATCTTCTCAGGCATTAAAATCGCTGCTACTTACAGCGTGATGGGAGCGGTGATTGCAGAGTGGCTTGGTGCAAAAAAGGGCATTGGCGTTTATATGACCTTAGCACAGTCCTCCTTCCGCACAGATCGTGTGTTTGTGGCAATTTTTGCGATTGTTTTATTAAGCTTATTGTTATTTAGCAGTATTCGTTTGATTGAAAAATTCATGGTGAAGGGGAGAGGCTATTATGCTCAGCATTCAAAACATCGCTAAGTCCTTTGACGCCCTTCAAGTTCTCGAGGATTTATCCTTTGAGGTGAGGGATGGCGAATTTGTAGCAATTATTGGACCCTCAGGCAGTGGCAAAAGTACACTTTTTCAATTAATTGGTGGTGTCGCATCCATTGATAAAGGAGCTATTTTATTAAATGAAGGGGATATTCAGCAAAAAAGGGGAACAATTGGCTATATGCCACAGCAGCCTTCTTTACTGCCATGGCGTACGGTTTTAGAGAATGTAACCATTGTCGAGGAGCTTCAGCGTAAACCTAATACAGAGCGTGCTAAGATATGGTTAAAAAAGGTTGGGCTTGAGTCATTTATTCATGCGTACCCACATGAATTATCAGGGGGAATGCAACAACGCGTATCTTTTATACGGGCTATGGTCAGTGATAAGCCTATTTTATGTTTAGATGAACCATTTTCTGCACTGGATGAATTTACAAGGCTAGAAATGCAGGCATGGCTTTTATCCATTTGGGAGGAATATCGCAAATCGATTTTATTTGTGACCCATAGTATTGAGGAGGCACTTTTTTTAGCAGATCGTATTTTGATATTAACGAAACGCCCTGCTTCTATCAAAAAGGAAATGATTGTACCATTTGCTAGACCACGGCAAGAGGAAATTCGCCATTCTACTACATTTACAGCGTTGAAGCAACAGTTATTTACATACTTACAGGAAGAAAAGGGAGATGTCTATGCTGATTGATGCCCATATTCATTTAGAGCAGTATATGGCTGAGGAAATTCCTTCCTTGCTAGATGAGGTAGATGCGGTGATTGCCGTGAGTATGGAGCTATCTTCTTGTAAAAAAACATGGCTGTTAGCCCAAACATATCATAAGGTGAAGGCTGCCTTTGGTTTTCATCCGGAGCAGCCTTTGCCAAGTTCAAAAGATGAGACTGTATTATTTGAGTGGATTCGTTGTCATGCAGCTGATATGGTCGCTGTGGGCGAGGTAGGTTTACCGTATTATTTAAGGAAGGAACAAGCAATTGATAATGCTCCATATATCGCTTTGCTAGAGCGTTTTATTGTCTTGGCTAAAGAGCTCCATAAACCGATTATTTTACATGCAATTTATGAGGATGCCGCCATTGCCTGTGATTTGCTTGAAAAGCATCAGATCAATCAAGCGCATTTCCATTGGTTTAAAGGGGATCAGGCAGTCGTACAACGAATGATTCGACATGGTTATTTTATCTCTATTACTCCTGATTGTTTGTATGAGCAGGAGATTCAGCAATTAATTCAAGTCTATCCGATTGAGTTGATGATGGTGGAAACAGATGGGCCTTGGCCATTTGAAGGACCTTTTGCAGGTAAACGAACAGCGCCATGGATGATACATTCAACCATTGGTATGATTGCGGTAATCAAGGGGTTAACTGCACAGGAAGCGGCGTATATATTGACGCAAAACGCAAAAAACTTCTATCAACTTTAACGCTTAAAAAGCAGAATCAGCAACGATTTAATCGTCCTGATCCTGCTTTTTATATTTAGTGTGATCCTGCTCTAATTGCTCGCGCTTTGTTTTCGTCACTCGTTCATGCGTACTGAATAGGGTAGACTGTCGATTTTTTTCAACATCCTTGCCACTGATCCGTTTGCTATGCTTACGCTTCTTTTTTGCCTTTGATTGTGACATAGTTGTTTCCTACCTTTCCAAAAGTAAAACCTCGTAAGCATGATACTTACGAGGTGTTTACACATATTAGTGAGATACGTCCTGTACAGAAATACCTGTGTTTGCTTTAACGTCAACTTCACGATATTTCGCCTCATCGCTTTCTTTAGAAAGCAATGTGCCAATAAAGCCGCCAAGGAAGCCAAGCGGTACAGAAATAAGGGCTGGGTTCGTTAACATAATTAACGGATCGCCCACAAAGATTGCTTTACCTTCAACTGGATTCCATACGTTTGGTGACACAGCTACGATTGCTAATGCTGAAATTAATCCTGTTAGCATCGCTGTTACAGCACCTGCTGTATTAAAGCGTTTCCAGTAGATTGTGTAAAGAATTACTGGAAGGTTAGCAGAACCTGCAATACAGAATGCAAGTGATACTAGGAACGCAACGTTTAATGTTTGTGCCCCAAGTGCTAATAAAATAGAGACAACAGAGATTGTGATCGAACCAATACGAGCTGCAAGAACCTGCTCTTTCTCTGAAATTTTACCTTTTTTAATAATTTGACCATAAATATCATGAGATAGGGCAGATGCACCAGAAAGTACAAGACCTGCTACTACCGCTAAAATTGTCGCGAATGCTACCGCACAAACGAATGAGAATAGAATATCGCCACCAAGTACTTCTGCAAGAAGTGGGGCAGCCATGTTACCAGCAGGGTTAGCTGCAATAATATCTTCTTTTCCAACGAATGCTGCTGCACCAAAGCCTAAGAAAATTGTTAATACATAGAATAAACCTACAATCCAAGTAGCCCAAATAACTGAAGAACGAGCTGTTTTTGCATCTTTTACTGTAAAGAAGCGCATTAGGATATGTGGTAGACCTGCAGTACCTACTACTAAGGCAATTAGCATTGAAATTGTATCAATACCATTTGTATATTTAAGACCTGGGTTTAAATAAGCAGCACCATTATCGGTAGCTTTGGACATTTCGCTAAACATTGTAGCAATGCTGAAATCAAATTTCAATAATACTAAGAAAGAAATAATTACTGTACCAATCATTAAAAGACAAGCTTTAATAATTTGTACCCAAGATGTTGCTGTCATACCACCGAATAATACGTAAGTTGTCATCATAACACCTACAATTAATACGGCAATCCAATAGTCGATTCCTAAAAGTAATTGAATAAGTGCTCCTGCACCAACTAGCTGTGCAATCATGTAGAATAAAACAATTGTAATTGTACTTAAAGCTGCTGTTCCACGAACCTTTGAATTATTAAAACGTGCTGTAATCATATCAGCTAGTGTAAATTTCCCAAGGTTACGTAATGGCTCAGCTACGATGTATAGTACCACTAAGTAAGCTACTAAATAACCAACAGAGAAGAAGAATCCATCAAATCCAAATAGTGCTACTGCACCAGCAATACCTAGGAAAGACGCTGCAGATAAATAGTCACCAGCAATAGCTAGTCCATTTTGCCAGCCTGTTAAACCACCACCAGCTGTGTAGAAGTCACTTGCTGAAGAATTACGTTTAGATGCCCACCATGTAACAACTAATGTTAAACCAACAATGGCTACGAAGAAGAATATAGCTGTAAAACTCATCGGCGGCCACCTCCATTTTCATATTCAGCGATAATCGCCTTTGCCTCTCTATCATAGCTGTTCGCTTTTGCTACGTATAGATGACATAAACTCCAAGTCATAATGAATAATCCTGCAGCATAGATCCACACCCAAGTGATTTCCCCAATAGCCTTTTGGTGTAGAATTGTCGTATATGATGTCAAAATTGGTAACAACATGTAAGCTGCTAAAAATATGACAGTCATAGACCATAGAAAAGCATTTTTCTTTCGTACAAGTGACTTAAACGACTCCTGCTTTGCAATTGCATCGTAGTCAATTACAACTTCTTTTTTTGTTAGATTGTTCGCCATTAACATTTCCCATTTGTGTGTTTTTTTACTGCCTTAAGACTTATTTTTGCTAGTTTAGTGAATTCACATTTTCATTTTATGAAACAGTTTACAAAATTGCAATACATTTCAGAAAAATTATGCAAAAAAAATTTCCTAGAAAATAGTCCTAGGGGAGAAAAAATGCTCTAAAGTCAAGCAGACAAAGGGTTTTAGAATATTCAGATAAATAAAAGAAGTGAAGAGAAATCTACGTTCTTCATAAAAAATGGATGGTAAATTTACAAAAAAAATCGATTTTTTCAAGTGAAATTAAACACTGGCACTGAATACTATTTTTGAGACAGTATGAAAACACCTTATTATACAGCCAGTTGACGGTATTGAACCGGCGACTGGTTGTTTAATTTCGTTTTAATCCGAATATTGTTATAATAGTAAATGTATTCTTCGACAATATTTATGACACACGCATTTGTTGTGCGATAAATATCATCGAGGTAGAACGTTTCAGACTTTAGCGAGGAGTGAAACGTTTCAATTGGGGAATTATCAGCGGGCGTGCCTTTACGAGACATGCTCATGGTCATTCCTTTTTCTTTGACTGCCTTCTGATATGCATAAGATGTGTAAACAGAACCCTGGTCGCTATGCAGGATACAGCCTTCTGGTAGATCGGGTAATTGATTTAGCGTATCTAAGACAAAGTCGGTATCTTGTGTAAAACCAATTGTAAACGCAATAACCTCGCCATTAAATAGGTCTAAGATACTTGAAAGGTACATCATAGATTGTCCAAAAGGCAAGTAAGTAATATCTGTTACGAGCCTTTCTAGCGGTTTTAATGCCGTAAAATCACGTGCTAATAAGTTAGGAACAATGTGAGCTGGTTGTCCCGTACGTTTACGTTTCTTTACCTTTACACGACATTGCCAGCCGTATTTTTGCATCACACGTTGCACCGTTTTCTCACTAATGTCAGTAAGTAATTCTGTGATTTTTCGATAGCCGTATCTGAATTTGTGTAACTTGCACAAGTCGCCAATTTGTTGGTCTCGAAGATCCTTTTGAGTGAATTTATTTTCATTGACCTTCCAGCGATAATACGACGAACGAGCTACACCTAAATGACGGCAGATTTCACCAATCGGCATCCTTTCTTTTAACTCCTCTACTAGCTCTACTACAACTTTTGGGACCACTTCCTCTCCAACTCTGCGTACTTTTTTAACACTTCAATTTGTTGCTTTAAATAACGATTCTCTGCTTGTAACTTAGCGGTTTCACTTTCATATTCAGGCCCTTTGCCAAATGTATATTGTTTTCCTACTGGCTGTTCAAGACGATGTAATTCGCCGTTCTTGTACCATTTCATCCATGTTTTTAACTGAGAATGGTTACGAATATTTAGCTCCTCTAGTACTTGTTTTACAGGAATGCCTGCTAATCTCATTTCAATTGCTTTCATTTTCACTTCCACTGGGTAACTCACTCTTGTCCCCATAGAAAAACACCTCCACATTGATTTGATAAGGTACAATACCCGTTTTTCAACGAAAGGTGTTTTTATTTGTCTCATTTTTTTAGGTCAGTGCCCACTATTATCCTAGTGAAAATTGGTTTTTTTCTGTTTTTTGGAAGAAAAATAATATTGTTCGATAAGTAATTTAGTAGAAAACAATAACAAAAAATGCGAAAAAATCGACAAAAAATCGGTTTTTTCGCATGTTTTTTGTATATTTTGAATGAAGATTCATTGCTTACCTAACTTATTAATGAGAAATATCTGATACAGAGACACCTGTATTCGCTTTTACACGAATTTCTTTATAAATACGCTCTGCCTCTGCATCTGAAACTTTACTGGATGACAGAATCGTACCAAGGTATCCCGCAATAAAGCCCAGTGGAATAGTAATAATAGCTGGTACAGCAAGCGGAACAAGCGGCGTCCCAACAAAAATAGCAGCACCTTCAACAGGACTCCAAACATTTGGTCCCATCGCCCCTAAAATTAAGCATGATACTAACCCTGTCACCATAGCTGTTACGGCACCTGTTGAATTGAACTTCTTCCAGTAAATTGTATAAAGAATAACAGGTAAGTTCGCAGATGCACCGATACAAAACGCAAAGGATACGAGGAACGAAACATTTAAGCTTTGCGCAAATAAAGCTAAAATAATCGATACAATCGCAATTGAAATAGAGCCTGTACGAGCAGCGATTACTTGCTGCTTTTCTGTTAATTTTCCATCTTTAATAATTTCCCCATAAATATCATGAGAAATAGCAGAAGCTCCTGTTAATACTAAGCCTGATACAACTGCTAAAATTGTCGCAAAGGCTACAGCACCGATAAATGCCATTAATACATCTCCACCTAAGTATTGTGCAAGCAGTGGGGCAGCCGTGTTGCCAGCTTTACTTTCAGCAAGAATTTGATCAAGTCCTACAAAGTTTAATGCACCGAACCCTAAGAAAATTGTTAATGAGAAGAAAATAGCTGTAATCCAAGTTGTCCAAGAAATAGAAGCACGTGCTGTCTTTGCATCTTTTACAGTAAAGAAGCGCATTAAAATATGCGGTAAGCCTGATGTTCCTAAAACTAACGCCATCATCATAGAAACAGAGTCAATTGTACTTGTATATTTAATACCTGGTACAAGGAATTCCTCACCATGCTCTGTAGCAATCGTATCGAACATCTTCACTAGAGAAAAATCAAATTTCACTAATACTAATGTTGCTAATAAGCCTGTCCCAAATAATAGCAATGTTGCTTTAATGATTTGTACCCAAGACGTAGCTGTCATACCACCAAATAATACATAAGTTGTCATCATTACACCGACAATTAACACGGCAACCCAATATTCAATACCAAATAATAGTTTAATAAGTGCACCAGCACCAACTAGCTGTGCAATCATATACAGAATCACAATAATAATTGTGCCTGATGCAGCCACACCGCGAATGCGCTTTTCATTAAAGCGTGCTGTCAGCATATCTGCTAATGTATAACGACCTAAATTACGCATAGGCTCAGCAATAACATAAAGCAACACTAAATTGGCTACTACATAACCAACAGAGAAGAAGAAACCATCAAAACCTGTTAAAGCGATAGCACCAGACACCCCAAGAAAGGCTGCTGCTGATAAATAGTCACCTGCAATGGCAAACCCATTTTGCCAGCCCTTTAAACCACCGCCAGCCGTATAGAAATCAGCCGCCGAGGACGTACGCTTAGCTGCAATATATGTAACAACAAGCGTTAAACTAACAATTGCTAAAAAGAAACCAACCGATACTAAATTCATTTATTTTCCGCCTTTCGCTTGATACTCTGCTAGCACAGCAGCTGCAGCTTTATCGAATGAAGCAGCTTTTTTTACATATACTGTACAGAGCACAATAGTCATGATAAATAATCCTGCAGAATAAACCCAAACACCCGTAATATTTCCGATGAACTTTTGTTGTAGTACAGGCTGGAAAGCAAGGATGGGCAGCAAGATATAAAGGATTAAAAATATTGCTGTAATCGAGAAAAGGAAGGTATTTTTCCTTTTGACAAAGCTATTGAATGATTCCATTGCTTCAATTGCATCATAATCAATTGCTTGCGCTTGTTTTTTGCTTGAAACGTTCGCCATTATTATTCCCCCTAAAGTTATATATTTCTGTTTTAAACGACATATTTCTTTTTGATTCGTCGTTATATTCACTTATTTTATGGTGGAGATTCCTATAATGCAATACTAAATTTTGATTTTTAATAATTTTTAGTCAAATCAAAATGGTTGGAAGAACATAGAAATAATAAGGATTTAATAGAAATGATTTATTAGAAAGTAAGAGAAGTTTTCTGTGGAAATAATATTGTTAAAATAGTTTATGATGGAGAATAAGAAGTATGGGACAAAATTTAAACATAAAAGAGAATTTTCTGTAATTTATTATTGTACAATTGAAATTCATAAAATGTTAAAAAGTAGAAAAACTTTGTTATATAACAACTATCTGCTATTGCGAGAAATAATAAAAATAGTAAAAATAAGCTTTGAAAGAATTTTTAAAAAGATTGCGTTGTTTGGAAAATTTAGTATGAAGAATGTTCATTTGTTACATAAAAAGTAATAGGTGTATAAGGTTATTAGCTTGTATTTAACTTTTATAATGCATAAAATAAAAATGGTGATTGAAGGGAAGTGAGCCATTGTATGAAAAAGAAAAGTATCATGCTTATTTTAATACTGGTAATAAGCAGCGTGTTAACTGCCTGTGGAAGCTACAAGTTTGAACCGTCGTTAAATATAGAGGTTCAAGACTTTTCTATGACGAATCAACAAAATGAGCAGGTTCGTTTGGATGATTTAAAGGGAAAAACATGGCTGGCAATGTTTATCTTTACAAACTGTACAACAGTCTGCCCACCAATGACATTTAATATGACAGAAGTTCAACAGGCACTAGAGGACAAAAATGTTGAAGATTATGAGATCGTTGCGTTTAGTGTTGATCCTGAGGTAGATAAACCTGAAGTATTAGCAGATTACCTAAGTAAGTATAATGTTGTGGATCAAAGCAAGTGGCAACTATTAACGGGCTATGAACAAAAATTCATTGAGCAATTTGCACGCCAATCTTTTAATTCGGTGGTAAGAAATGATCCAAATTCAGACCAGGTCATACATATGTCACGTTATTATTTAGTGAACGCAGATGGAACAGTTGTAAAGGATTATGATGGCGCAACAGATGTACCAGTTGAAACGATTGTCGCAGATATGAAAGCTCTTATTAAAGAAAGTAAATAAAGCGTTTAACCAGTGAAAAACCCAAACTGTTAGAGTGAGGAAACTCGTAATAGTTTGGGTTTTCTGTTTACAGGCTAGGATGTCTCAACCGTATTTTTTAATTTGTCTCACTATTATTAGTATACTTTTCAATGAAATATAACTTCCTATAATTTATATTATGTAAACTAAAATCATTTGGCATGGAGGAGGGCTTGGATACGTCAACTACCCATATGTATATGGACAAAAACTTTTAGAGACTGCCACAAACCAGCCTTCTTTGTACGCGAGAAATTTAAAGCATTTTGATTCTTTGGACAAGAACTTTTAGACATTATATTTTTATGGAAAGTTGAAATACCTCAATGTAAATGGTCACTAAAGTCAAATGAATATGTCACCAAAGCAATGCGGTATGTGGCTGACTTTCTCCTATTATTTGAAAAAGAAAAAGATAGGATCTCTGTGGAATTCCATCTTGAAGTAAAGCATCTCGATAGTTTAAGTGTATTCTTTCACAAACTTGTTTATTTTTCACTTATCGTATTGTGGGAATGCAACCTTGTAGTCACATAAGAAAAGGGCTACCTTATTTTTATTAAAGAAAGTTCAATAAAAATAAGAAAACCCTAGGTGATTACATACCATACGTGAAGAGCAATACTTTGTTCGATTTGCATTTTACTACCTCAGCATACTGATATGTACGCTGTAATTGTATAAATGTCAAAATAACAATGTACATTTTTGCTTGTCTAAGCATGTACACTTTTGCTGATTAACTTCTTTTCTATACAAGTGTGTGAATAATTACAACTTGACATGGAGCCTCTACTCGCATGATTCGGTAGCCAAAACCCAGCTATGTCAAGGGCTGGCTAACCAGTTTAGGCTATCATGCTCGCCACTCCATGTAAAGTTGTAATATACAGAGGTAATCAAAAATGTACTTGGTTAAACAAGCGTTTTTGTACATATTTATTTCGACGTTTATATAATTGATTAGCTGTTAGATTCTTTAGTAAATATATCCAGCATTCATGTAGACAATCTTTTTTTCAAACAGTACGACTTTATTTCAAAGACACAACGATCTTACTACCCACTTTTTATTTATTCCATACTCTCATCTGCTAGTACTACTATTTTTTATTACCAAATTAGCCGTTTCACTCGGATGGTTAAGAGGAAAATGATGACCATATGGAACAAAATCAACCTTACCCAGATGCGAAGGAGCAGAATAGCCTCTGTCAGAATCCCCCCAAATAATGTGAAGATTATACTTTGTTACTTCATTGAAATCACCTTGAACGTTTTTCGATAGTAAAGTGTTAAGCTGAACCGTAGTATTTAAAATTCTAGGAGAAGTAAAACTTTTACTTAGTTTTTCAATATAATGTTCAGGGATGCTCTCTATACTTTCAAATAAACCATTACTTAATAAATATCGCTCTATCAAATTAGTAGTTGCCCATTTCAATGTCCATTTGTTCATAAATTGAGGAACATATATCGATTTAGCATTTTTTTAGTAACAGGTGGCTGAAGTAAAGTAATTGTATACTTCTTATCTATGTACTTTTGTACTAATGCTTCCAAAAGAATATACGCACCAAATGAATGGCCAATTAGATGGGCGCCGTTAGTAGCTTTCTCCAATAACTTTTTTAATACATTCAAATGAATCAATTTCATAAATCGATTTTTTCAAGAGCTTAGACTGCTCCTGTGTCTGATTTTTGTTTTTTAAAATTTAAGCTGCGTTGTTTTGTAGCTGTAAACGTACATTCATCCGATCGACTGCTAATTTGCAGGCATTATAAATAAACGTCACAAGGTTGAAGTGCAGTTTAGCTTTTCTACCGGTTTTGTGACGGACGTTGTTTAACTGAAAAAATTGCTTTAAATAAGCATTTACTCGTTCGACAGCTGTGCGTTCCTTGTAAAGTTTCTTCCATAGCTCGGAGCCACGTGCTGGAAACGTGTATTTGCGGATATCGGTTTCACACTTGATTTTAAACACCTTTTGACAGAGCGAGTCATCACGTAATGGACAGGTTGCGCAATCTTTTGGACGTGTGAACTTAAGCGTTTGATACTTTTCATCAAAGCTGTCGTAACAGTAGCTATGTTCACGCACACAGGTTGGACGGAAATGTTCATCAAAACCGATCATTTCGCCCTCACGTCTTTTCACATATGGAATCACAGCTTTCATCTCTTGTATTGAAATCTGGCGGTAAATTGCTTCATAGTCATAACCTGCATCGAAAATAGCCGTTGTGAAATGGTTAGGCATGATATGGTTCATCTTTTTTAGTAACGGAATCGCCGCTTTACTATCACTCAGATTGCCGGAAGACATTAGACGCGCCACGATATATTGGCTTTTTGTCGAAACAGCTAAATGCCCTTTAAAGCCGTACCAGAATGTGTTTTTACCATCGCTGTTTTTCTTGATGCCCCACTTTGGTTCAATGGGGATGTCTTGCCATAGAGTCGTCAATGGAATGGTTAATTGTGCTTCCAACTTCTTTTCAAAAGTCGTTTGATTCGCTTCAAGTTCTGCTTGTTCAGCGAGCCAGGCAGCACGTTCTTCTTTTGATTTACGACCACGTTTTTTCGGTTGTGTTTCTTTTTTCTCTGCTGGTTTTGCGGCATCTCTCGCTTCAAAATGTGTTGCATCAAAACTAAGGTGTTCCTCTTCAAGAAAACCTTCTGTAAAGGCAGCTTGAATAAGTTCATCGTGCATGCGATCTAAGACATCTGATTGACTAATCACGTCGACCATACGTGAATACGAGGCTTCAGATGGCACCGTGTCCGAAACTAAAAAGCCACAATCTAAGCGAAAGACGAAATCATGCGTTAATCGATTGACCAAATCTTTAACGGTAGGGATACGCTCGACAATGCGGATCATCAATGATTGAATCATCGCACCGTAGTTTAATTCTCGTGGAGCACCACGCATCGTCTTCTTTCGAAATAGTTGAAAGATTGGCTGCACATCGAAAGTGGCTAAAATAGCATCAAAACGACGAGAACTTTCCATTTTCAATAATTCACGGATGTCAAATAGGCTCATTTGTTTTACAATAGTCATGAGGCATCATTCCTTTTCGGTGGGTTGTTT
Source organism: Lysinibacillus macroides (assembly GCF_001281525.1). Classification (GTDB taxonomy): domain Bacteria; phylum Bacillota; class Bacilli; order Bacillales_A; family Planococcaceae; genus Lysinibacillus; species Lysinibacillus macroides. Next base: position 165,422 of record NZ_LGCI01000009.1, read on the forward strand.
AGTCGCTACCATTATACCGAATTTGGGGAGGTGCCTCATTTTTATTTAATTTTAGCCCTTGATATTAAAGGGATTAGAATTATGAAATTAACTCAAATAGATATTTAAAAGATTTTTCTCGCGTTTAAAAGGAGAACGTCCCAAACCTGGAAGATCCAAGATCCATACAGGTCGACCCGTTTTTTCATGAAGCTCTAGCGCTAAAGGAAATAAATCCTCTCCATCACTCAATAAACCATGTAATAAAATAAACGGTTTCCCCTCTCCTTGTAATTGGTAAAGGGTATTGTTATCGCATAATGTTCGCTCAAATAAGTGATGATGCTCACCATTTTGATATATCAATCGATAATCCAGATCAGCTACTACGGCAGGGAAAAAGTTCATGACACTCATCTTCTTAAACCAATCTCCCCCCCTCATGGTTTTCACCGAACCATTTGAAAATGTTCGTTTTGTGATAAAATTCAGTCCATCAGAAGGAATGTTTGTTATTTTACTTACTCCACTTTTCATTATTGTTTTCATAAGCGGCATTGGAACAGAGATTTTTGGTGCCCTCATATTCATACTTTCCGACATAACACTTAATAATTCAGCAATGTTCGGATCGTTCTCTTTGTCATCAACAAGTGTATATGTTTGAATAGCCGGCTGCTCCAATTTGAAAACCTGCACAATAAACTTCGCAAACTCATCGTTTGAAATCAGTGGCAACCTATATCCCTTACCTCCAGGAATCACTGGCATGAGTCCTCTTCGCATACTTGTCACAAGCAAACCTAATCCTGCTATCTGCTCTGTACTCCCTGTTTTACTACTACCAACCACAGTTGGCGGATTAATAACAGACAGCGGATAACCTACTGCTGATGCCTGCTAACGGATATAAAGATCTGCTAAAAATTTTGTTTTCTCATATGGATTTTTTATTTTTAAAAAATTGTTTCCTTCTTTAAATACATCTCTCGCAACCTTGCTATTATTATCATCAAAGGGACTCATATAGCCTACAATATGAATAAATTGCTGCAAGCCCTTCAATTGATGAATACTTTTTGCGAATTCACTAATATGTTGGGCGCCATTCAAAAATACAGAAGTTGCCTCTTTGTTTGTCGCTTGAATATCCATCGGGCCTCCTGCGTGAATAATCACATCCGTTTTCAATACCAACTCCTTATCTTCAGCACTCAGACCTAAGTCTATTTTCGTTAAATCACCTTCAATAAAGTGCATATTTTCCTCTTTTAAGATGCCTCTTTCCTGAAAAATCTGTGTTGCTTTACTTTTCGACCTCACTAAAAGAAGAATGTTCACATCCTCTTTGGCTAATTCCTTCACTAATTGCTTTCCAATAAAACCTGTTCCACCCGTTAAAAATACTGTTCTCATAAAAATCCTCCTAGTAGTACTGAGTAGTACTAATTTGATGTAAAAAAAATGCTTCTTTTACCGAAGCAAGTTAAACAAATGATCTGCTGTTTTCATGATTACAGTTGCATCCTCTAGTGTCTCTGAAATAAATAGCGCTCCTTCAAGATTTGTAATAAAAAGAGATGCAACCTCGTCAATATTTATTGTCTTTCTAAATTCACCCTTCTCTACCCCTTGTTTAAGTAACAGAGAAACTTTTGTTTGTAAGCCTTTAAAAAAAAGACCTATTTTTTCTTTTACTTTTGTGGCATTTGTAGGACTTTGAATATAAAGCGTAATAAATGGACAGCTCCCCTTATATTCTCTCGTCTGAACTCCTTGTGTTATTTGTTTTAAAAATAGTTGGATACGATCTTCAACTAATAATTGGTTTTGAGATAGTAAGTCATCTATTGCAGATTGATACATTTCAATCCAATAATCAACGACCCCTTCCAACAATTCTTCCTTATTAGAGAAGTGATAATACACATTAGACTTTGAAACTTTGCTTACACGAACTAATTCATCCATGCTTGTATAAGCAAACCCTTTTTCTAAAAATAATGTTGCAGCTACTTCAATTACACGTTTTTGATTCATTAATTTTACCTTTGTCATGATTAGTACTATACAGTACTACAATGGGTGTTGCAAGTATTTTTGTTAGTTTAATAAAAAATTGATCAAAAAAGCTTTACTTTAATTGATTTTACTGCTAAAAATTAATCTCATTTTGAACAAAGTTGAACTGATCCCCAAAACGTTGGCTTGCAATTTTTCACTTGTGTTTTAACGCTAGGCTCATATATTTTTGAAAAGAAAACAAATATGTTTTTTGGAAGATACATACGAATTTATTTTTGTAGTCACTAAATTGTGCAATTGGCTTCCCCATATATCTTCGGGATTACATCAAACAAATCAAAATATAATGCAGCAGATTAATCAGGCTGAATTCCAACCTGATATCATCCGAATGGGATCCTGCGAACCTCCCCCTGAATTAATACCTAACAAAATGATTCAGGGCGTACTACAAAAACTGTCTAAGTCTATGGCATCGCTGGGTTATGAAGAACCAAAAGGAAATATTCATCTAAGAAGAGAGGTATGTACATACCTTAAAACAATAGGAATAGAGGCTGATCCATCCTCAATTTTGATTACCTCTGGTGTTTTACAGGCACTACAACTTATTTCCCTTGGTCTTTTGCACACATGTTGAAAAGCCATCCTACCTATACTCTCTTAGAACCTTTCAATCGTTCGGAATGCAGCTTTCGGGAATTAAACTGGATGAAGAAGGTATAAATTGGTTGATCGACATAGGCGGAGAAAAGGAGCAATGCTTTTTACAATACATACTTTTCAAAATCCTAACGGGAGTGTCATGTCACTTGAAAGAAGAAAAACGCTTGTTGATAAGTGTGATAGGAAACGTTTGCCTATTATCGTGGGTGATGTATACAGGGAGCTTTGGTTTGATGAACGCCAATAAAGGCATTTAATAACAATGGACTTGTATTATATAGTGGTGGGATATCACACTCATATAAATTCCAGTTAGTCTTATCTATTTATAAAATCTATAAGTCAAAACCAGCAGCTGTATCGATTGAATAACTAAAATGTGGCTTCTATCTTCATATCATTTAGTCCCTATGTTCCCTTTCTAACTGTTAGCCGTAGCAAAAGCCTTTAAGTGAATTAATAAACGACATCGATTCTTCAAAAATTAATTTCTGATCTTTTCCTAACGTCATTAAATGTGTGGAGTTTGGAAAAGCTTTTATTTCTTTTTCACTTGAGGATATATTTTGATATATATAATTTGCACTCATTCCATACAACGAGTCATCCTTGTTTCCATAATAGATTGCTACTGGTGCTGTAATGGCAGAAACCTGATCCACTGTGTCATGAATAAACTGCTGGAACATTTTAAATGAATGTAAAGACACTTCCTGAAAAGCCAGCAATTCTTTTGCAATCTCTTCAGTTGTCTTCCCTTCGAGCTGCTTGTACGCTCTTGTATAATCAATCAATCGTTGCTTTAATGGTTCTGGTGTACGATCTTTTGGGGCGGACATTTCAATCTGCTCTTGCTGTGCGAGCTTTAATGAAAAGATCTCACCTATTGATAATCTGATTAGAGAAATCCTTTTATACCCTTGTTGTTGTAAAAAATAGTAAGCCTCTTGTGCATCTTTCCACCAATCATTTATATTCATAATTTAATAACGCTTCTGGTTGTCCCCCATGACCTTTGTATAACGGTACATAACATGTACAACCAATATGCTCGTTTAGATATTCGGCTATTTTTTTCATGTCACGTGTATGACTTGTGTAAGAATGTAAGAATAATATCGCTGTTTCATTTCCCTTAAGAAAGAGTTCTTTCGCTGGTCGAATAAGCATTCCATCACCTCAAAATGTCTATTATTATTTATGTTATAAGAAATTGTATAGCCACAATAAATATTAGACTTCCAATAAAACTAAAAAGGAAATCTTTTTTCCAATGCACAAGTGAAATACAAACAAGCTTTGTTAATAAGTAATTGAACTTCCAAACTAGTTTCTCTGCGTCAAGAAATAAGGTTGGAAAAATAAGTCCGGAAAAGATGGTACTGCACCCCAAATGTTAGAGTAATAAATCTAACTTTTGAGGGTCACTACCCTTTAGAACGGGCTTATCCTTGCTTGTAATTTTGTTCAACTTCAGTTAATTAAACCTTTTATTTAACAGCTAGAACAATAGCTGAAACAATATAATTGTCTACATCATAATTAAGTTCTCATTCACGGATAAATTCTTTGGAATAATTTTTTGGTACAATTGAGATATTTGTAAAGCCTGCATCTTTTAAAAATAGAAAATAGATATATAAAACTGATTCTATTAATAAATTTTTTGAACTTTTATCTAGAAAACTACTTATTAAATTAATACTATAAAGCATAATCTAACAAGAATATTAGATACGAATCATACATATATTGATTTTAGTATTTCATTAAAACAGAAGTCTATAATTATCCTAAGATGAATTTATAATATATGTGAAAATTATCTATAAAGATAGGATGATGACAATTATTGAAAAATCGGTTCTTGCTATGGTTATATTACGTGTGTTGTCTGGAAGTATTGAAGTAAGTGCTGGATTATTGATGCTAAAGTTGAATAATTTAGAAAAAGCATTTTATATTAATACAATGCTTGCGTTGGTTGGTCCAACAGTTTTAATCGTCACGACAGCAATTGCATTATTTGGACTAGCTGATAAAATTTCTGTGACGAGAATCATTTGCCTATTTACGGGCATAACCCTTATTATTATTAGCTCACATGTTAAGTAATAATAAAAATTGAAACTTTATTTTTACGCTATATTCTTCTTTCCATTAAATCTTTATTATGCCATCTCCATTTAACTGAGCAATTTTTTCTCTTGTGCCAACAATTTAAAACCCATCTTTTTATGTATTAGTATTTTAAATAACTTTTAGGAAATATCCTCCATTTTGCAATCATTTAGTATATACACACTAACTTCCCCCACTCCAGAATAAACAACACATGTTGAAACAGGTGTAATGGCAATCCAACCAATTACACTATTGTGTTCTTCTGCTACAAAGTGCAATGTTGCATGATATCTTTCATCTCATACCTGTTCACTTTGCACAATTGTTTCAAAGGTGGTCATCCCTGTTTTGATTCCTTCTTTTCACTATTATTTTGTGAATATGCAAGAAGAGGTTTTTCGCAAGGACTCGTAAATAGTACAATACAAGCTTTATGACGTTTAAACTTCATCTCTTCTTGTTAATTTAATAAATCTATTAATTGTTTCTCGTCAATTAAAGTATATATTTAATCATGAAATTGAGTGAATAACAGAACAAATACAATGAACCAAATGTCACACTGGTGTTCGCAGGAATCCCTTCTATAAGTGGGGATAGTTCAAGTTATATTAATCGGACGCTAAAATGAAACGAGTAATTGTATGTCTCGTCTTTTTATATTTGATTTACCTTGGATTCAAAACATGGTTATTACGTAGACAAAAAGGGATGATTTCTGCACCACCTTTGCCAAAATAAATATCTATTCCATTTTGTATTTTCATGATTTTGCTAGGTATCATTATGCCACTCTTCGGTATTTCTCTTATTATAGTTGTTATAATCGAACTTTTTATTTCAATTACTAAAAAGGAAAAAAAACTATTTAAGGAAATAATTAGTTTTAAGGAACTTAACTAAAAAACAGGTGTTAAAACACAATTAGCACCTGTTTTTTTATCGTATTATAGTTCATTAATAATATTGTCAATATATTGCTCATCTATAGGTCCATACACTTCATGAACAATCTCCCCATTACCACTTAAAAATATTGTTGTTGGTATTGTAAAACCACCGAAACGCTTTCGGATATCTCCAGTTTCATCCAGTAAAATGGGTAAATCCCATCCTTTTTTAGTAGCGTATTTAGTTACGGTATCTATACTTGCTTCGGTATCAGTTGCATTGACTGTTACAATCTGTACATCTTTTTTTGTTTCATAATAATTTTGCAATCGCGGCATTTCCTCATTACAAGGTCCACACCAGGTTGCCCAGAATACAAGGACAATTGGCTTACCTAGATAATTGTATAATGTTGTTTGTTCACCTGAAATATTTGGCAATTCAAAATTTCGTACTGCCCTATCTGAAAGTTTGATATCGGTTGTGTTAACTGTACTATCTAGTATTTCTTTAGAAGTTTCTGTTTTATCTGAAGCTAAATAGTTAATAAAGACAATACCCATTAAAATTAAAATAACACTTACTGAAAGCCAATTCTTCAAAACATTGCCTCCTCTAAATACAGTTTCAACCATATAGATTCTAATGATTCTTCAGAATATTGTCTTTTTAAACTAGAAATATTACCAGAAGCAAGAATTTTACCTTTATGCATAAAAATTACTTCATCTGCAATTTCCTCTACTGTTGATAGTAAGTGAGTAGAATATAAGATCAATTGGCCTTTATTTCTTTCCTCCTTTAAAATTGTTTTCACTCGGTTAATCCAATATGGATCTAGGCCGTTTGTAGGTTCATCTAAAATATAAACATCACATTCGCCTAGCAAACTTTGTGCAAAATTTAAACGTTGTTTCATTCCTTTTGAAAGCTCACTGACAAAGCTATTTTTATGCTCAAATAGATCGACTAGCGTTAAAATGTCATCTTGACCTCTGCTAGTAATCCCTTTTAATTTTCCTAAAAGCTCAATAATTTCACCCACTTTTAATGTAGGTGGAAAATTTAAATCATCAGGCATATATCGAACTCTTCCTTTAGGAATACCCGTTATAGTTCCACTCTCTATTGGTAATTGCCCCATAATTAATTTCATTAGCGTACTTTTTCCAGCACCATTCTCCCCCACTAAAGCTACAATTTTCCCACTTGTAAGCTGATAAGTAACTGGACCAATTTGTTGTCCTTTACAATATGTAATCACAACCTCTTGTAGCTCTATCATTTATAACGCTCCTTACGTTTCAACTTTAAATAAGCAAGACAGAGGGGAATTATCCACCATAATCCTGTAATCCCAATTATGAAGCCAATTCCTAAACTTGTTTCGTAAAACTGTGTTAAATAATAAAACGACTTCCCTAAAATACCTGTTTGTTCAATTTGAATTAAATAGACATAGCGTAACCATTCAATAATATTTATATGGACGTGAGTATAAATTACATTTTCATAAATATGTTTTGGAATAATAGTTCCAATTGCCATTACTATATAATTACTTAATAATGTAAAAACTGCCCATAGTCCTAGACTAAAACCTAAGGCTTGTAACCGATGTATGGAAAAAGTGCCAATCATTACACTAATAGCACTAAAAATAACGATAATAACAGCCGTTAATACAATAAATTGACTATCTATATGAACGCCACCAAAGAAAGCGCCTATAATTAAAATAACTGCCTCTGTAGTTACTAAAGCGAATAAGAAAATAGCTACTAATGCAACATATTTTGCTCCTAAATAATGTGTGATACTAACAGGATAAGATCGAATTAATTGATACCAACCTGATTCTATATCAGCAGCTATACTCATTGCCCCAATTGTCAAAATAAATAAAGGAAACAAAAAAAGTAATAAATTTAAAAGAGAGGCTTGAAAGCGATCAAATCCACCTGCATCCATGTTTAATTGCTGCAACATTAAAATGGCTACAAATAATACAATAAAAATACTGAGCAACATGTAAATCCACTTACTTCGGAAAAGTTGCTTTATTTCCGATTTAATCAATGTTCATGCACACCCCAATTAAATGACGTTACTAATTCTTCATACCCAAGTGGCTTACCTGCACCATTTTCCTGCTCATAAATTGTTGCATCCCCAATCGACGCAAAAGCAAGTACACCATAATTCATCGGTGTCCAATAATCCTCGTTATATAAATAAGCAGCCGTTTTTACATCTATCCATTCTTGTTTATCGTTTGATTTGATAAAAGCTGCTGCTACTTCTTGTTCTGGATTTTTTAAATATTCAATTAAACAACCTAAATCATCAAATACTAGATAATCATTATTCTTGAAAATTACTTGCCCTGCATAATCAGGATGCGTGATACCCATGTTACAAACTATACAAATATCCGTCTCTGGATCAATATTTCGAGGTTCTATGGTCTGCTCCGAACAACCTATCAAAAAAAGTCCAATAATTACTAATAAAATGATTTGTTTCATTTCAATTTCCTCCAACTAAAAACTAGTACAATCAATAAAGTGATGCCAATGCTAAAATGTTTCCCTGAAAAGGATAATTGCCAAGGTTGCCCCTCATAAACAATAGGTTTCTCATCCATTAGAGTATTTGGTTCCGTTATTTTATTGTCCATTTTTTGTAATAATCCAGTAGCTGTATTTCCAATAAAGTATTGATAATATTCATTTTTTAATACCCATTTACCAAATGTAGAAGTTGCAATGTACACACTATCACCATAGCCATCCCCGTTGAAATCTTCTCCTTCGTAATCATCATAAACATTCCTTACAAGTGTTATACCTTCAGAACCACTTGAAGCAACTAGCACATTTCCATAAAGTTTATTGTTTGTAACAAGGACACCTTTTGGTTGAATATTTTTAAGTACTAATAAATTACTAGCAAATATATTACTGGACATATCTACCGTATTTGCCTGTTGTAACTGAACAGCAATAGAATTTTCACGAATGATATTATGGATCACATTTACTTTTGAAGTTTGATAAAGTGTAATGCCAGAACTATTTAAAGCATTTTGATGTTTAACTGTGTTCTTTTCTATATCTACATTATTTGTCATCATGGACATTACCCCTGTTATATGATGGGAGTAGTTATTTTGAAGCAATTTGATATCGCTACCATACATTATATGAGTACCGTAACGTCCATACGTAATCGTATTTTTTTCAATTGTAACTTGCCTGCTATTCTCTAAGTAAATTCCGTCTTGTGTTTGTGTAATATTACTATTTTTAATATGAATACCCTTAGCGTTATAAAGAGAAATACCGTGGCTTTTTTCTGAATAATGACCAGATTTACCAATAATGTCTACTTCAGCAATTTCACTATTTTCTACACCATCGAAATAAATAGGAAATCTTTTTGTTTGAAATGAACTTTGAGTTATTTTGATGTTTTCAACTTTCTTTGCAACAACCCCTTGTTCTCCAAGAAATTGAATACCACTAACCTCTACATCATCAGCTTTTATTTCTAATTTTCCAGTGAATTTAACCCCCTTGTTTCCGTATATTTTAATGGGTTTTTTTATTAATAAATTTTCTGAATATTGCCCTGGTTCTAGCTCTAAAACATCCCCCAACGAGAGACTATCGATCTGCTGTTGTACGCTCTGAGCATATGCAGGTGTTGAAAATCCAACTATGCAGAAAAAAAGGGCAAGTAAACTGCCCTTTTTCATATTAGTGACTATGTGTTTCTTCAGTTCCATGCTGGTCCTCACTATGTTGTTCATGGTCCCCTTTTTCATGCATCATTTTTTCACTGCGTTCTTTTGCTGCTTGTTTAACTACGTCTAAAGCTTCAATTTTTGCTGTTGGATTTTCTGAAATATACGTTTTGGCATCTTCTTCATAAGCAAAGAATATATAACCCCAGTTCATTGGCGATTTAATATCTGTTTTAACAAGTGTTGCTTCCTCGACATTAATCCAATTTAGTGTAATATAATCTCGAACAAATTTTTCATTCGTTTGATTTTGAGCTAATTCTGCATTTAATAAACAACCAATGTCATCATAAAATGCAATCGTACCATCTGGTTTTACAGATTGTGCGGAAAAAACACCTAGTTCATGATCCTTTGTATATACTTTCATATTACAAATTTCACAAACAGTATCCACTGCTGGTTCTTGTAGACGATCATCGATTTTCCACTCAGCTGTGGATGCTAAATATGTAACTTCGTTTTTTGGTTGTTCTGAAACAACCTCTTCTTGTTTTGGTTCCTGATCTGTTTCTTTGTTTGTTCCTGCTGTACTATCATCATTACATGCATATAGAGCTAGCATAAATGGGACAATGAGAAAAATTTTCTTCATTCCTTTACCTCCTGAGTAATTATTTTACTAGACATATATACTTTACTAAAAAATTGTGAAAAAACTTAGAAATATAAGTGACAATAATATTCTTTTTATAAAAGTAAGAATCGATAAAATGAATTAAGTGAAGATTATAGCTTGTTACACAACCTTACTATTTTTTTCTTAACTCTTCTGGATGAAAATGTACTTTGAATTTTAAAATAAAAGTCTTATTTTTCTACAATGACTTGTATAACACGGCGAGTATTTTTTTGAAATGAAGCTTCATGTTGTTCTATCTCCCCAGTGAAGTAATGTTTTAGCTTATAGCGCCTAGCCCATCTTAAAATATCCTCAGCATTATATAAATAAGCCATATCGTTTGGTCCACCTGTATTGTATAAAAGCTGTGCATATTCATACACCTCAAACATAAAAACTCCATTTAATTTTATAGAATTCATTATTTTATCTAATACCACTAATTGGAATTTGTGTTTGAAATGACCGAAAACCATTATTGCACCATCATAATTTTCTTGAGGTAACTCATACTCTATTAATTCCACCCTCTTAGTTACAATTGATACTCCATTCATTCTTGCTAATAACTGTACTTTAGCTAGACCATATGAAGTCGAATCATAAACCGTTACCTGGTGTCCAAGTTTCGCTAAAAAAACCGCATTAGCTCCCTCGTTTTCTGCATAAGCCGCAATCTTAGCTTGTTTAGGCAAATACTGGACCGATGAGGTGATAAATCGATTTGCTTCAGTTCCATATACATATAATGGTGGACTAGCTTGGTCACTCCAAATACTCATTTCCTTAACCCCCTATTTGTAAAAAAGCTTCATCTCTTGACTATATTGTTCCATTTAATACGACTATTATAAAAAAAAATTGAGAAATTCAAATGAACTTTAAGCAACAAAAAATAAAATTTCACCTGCATAACCTATGTAATCTCTATAAAAATACAAATAATAAAGAGCGCTAAGAGTAAATAGATTCTTTTTAGAACTATTTTGACAAAACAATGAAATATAGTTACTTTCAATTTCACATATTACTCATTCGATTTTCAAATCTATTTAGTATGATTGCATTGAATTTGATTAAAAAAAGAAAGGAAGAGGATAATATGAATTTTCCATCCGTGGATTATACATGGTTTGGTAATGGCACTGTCATTGCTCTTATTGCAATTATTCATGTGGTAATTAGCCATGGAGTCGCGATAGGTACATCTGTTTTAGTTGTATCAATTGAATATCGTGCGATGAAAAAGAAGAACGATAAATTAGATCAAGTAGCAAAAACAATGTTGAAATGGGTATTAATAATTACTACGACTATAGGTGCGATGACTGGAGTAGGAATTTGGTTTTCAACTACCGTCATACAACCAGATTCGATTTCTTCATTATTGCGTATTTTTTTCTGGGCATGGGTTGTTGAATGGGGAGCATTTATTTCAGAAGTAATTATACTTATTATCTACTACTATACTTGGGATAAATGGAAAGAAGGCGAACTTAAACGTAAACATATCATGCTAGGCGTAGCACTGAGTGTTGCTTCATGGGTGACAATGGTCATAATTACAGGTGTCTTAGCTGCAAAATTAACACCTGGACGTTGGATTGAAACATTTTCATTTTGGAATGCATTTCTCAATCCAACCTACTTCCCTTCACTCGGATTCCGCATGTTTTTAGCAATCATGTTGGCAATATCTTTAGTATCATTTTTTATTCGTTGGCGTATTAAAGATAATACGTTACGTACAGAAGTTTTTCGAGTGTTTGCATTCTGGGGTGCTATCTCTTTACCCATGACTTTTATCGCTGGCTTATGGTATTTATGGGCAATTCCAACTGAGGCATATAATATGATTGTCTGGTCTACAGGGATGTCTGAGATCATCTTCAAAAGTTTAAATATTTTAGGATTTAGTATTCTAATTATATTCTTAGTTTGGCTTGCAAAAAGTCCAAGAACTGTTCCATGGATTTTATCAATAGCAGTGATGTTCTCTTCCATAGGTTTTATCGGGGAATTTGAAGTAGTAAGGGAAACTGTAAGAAAACCATATATTATCTATAACTATATGTATGCGAATGGAATGTTAGAAAAAAATGAAGAAAAACTAAAAAAGGAAGGTTTTCTGGCTAATGCCACATGGGCAAAAGAAAAAGAAGTAAATGACAACAATATGGTTGAAGCTGGTAGGGATGTATTCGTTGGTCAATGTATTACCTGTCATACAATTGATGGATGGAGAGATACAAGAGCCTTGTCTAGTAAAATGGAAGGTTGGGATAAGGAAGCCATTATGTCCTTTGTTCCGAATATGCATTTTGCACAAGTAGCAATGCCTCCATTTATGGGGACTGAAAAAGAAATTGAAGCTTTAGCTACTTATATTTTAACAGAACTTGAAGAGGAAGAAGAGGTGTCTACAAAATGAACTATTTAAGTTTTGCTTTAATTTCTTCAGATAATCCTTTACCAATACCTGCACCTATTGGATTACTTGAAATTCTTATCGTTGTAACATTCATTTTCCATATTATTTTTGTGAATTTTACAATATCATTGACTGCAGGAGCTGTTGGATTAGAAATTACTAGTATGATCAAAAAAAATAGTTTATTTGATAAAATGGCGCAAATTTGTTCATTTCATGCTTCAATACATAAGAGTATTGCAGTCGTTCTAGGAGTTGGCCCATTACTGATTGTTAGTGTCTTATATACACAATATTTTTATTCTTCAACTATATTAATAGGAAAGGCTTGGATGAGTTTATTAATCCTACTAATTACTGCATTTCTTCTGTTATACATTTACAAGTTCACTTGGGATAAATATCAAACAAAAAAATTATTTCATATAAGTATTGGTTTATTGGCAATGTTGATTTTATTCTTTGTGCCTCTTATTTTTATTGTCAATGTAACTTCTATGTTATATCCAGATCGTTGGGGAGAAGCAAACAGTTTTTTTGAAAGCATAGTTTACTATCCTCAAATCTGGCAACGTTACCTACACTTTATGCTAGCAAGTTTAGCAACAGGTGGATTTTATATGTTTGTCTATTTTGCTTATCAAAAGCGAAAGCAGAATAGATTAGAGGAACATGAACAATCATTAAAACTTCTTGGTGCAAAGATAGGCTTTTGGATTACAATTGTACAGTTGGTAGCTGGTTTCTTATTATTATTTTCATTTGATACGAATATTCGTATGCTTTATTTAGGCGAGGATTTATTGTTAACTTCTTTACTTATTATTTCTATTGTATTGACTGTTATTCTTTGTATGCTACTATATGCAGCAGGCTACAAAGATTCTGCTAGTTCTTTTCTAGCCTCTATAATTGTGTTCATTTGTGTAATAGGTATAATGGGATGGATGCGACATGAATTAAGAGAAGCCTATTTATCCCCATATCTTGACGAACATCCACGAACAGAAGAAAGAATTGAATCTACCTCAGAATAAAATTAATTGTACCAATCATTTTTCTATATAACGTAATCCCCAATCCCGTTTTTCTATTAGGTTAAACGGGATTGCTATGTTATTAAAACAATATATCAATTCATTTGATTGAAAAGGTTTATCTTAAACTACGAGATAAAACTTCTGCTCATAGATAAAATCTGGATAGGCTACACTTAGTTGGACAGAATTTTTAAGGT